>NZ_JBHZOQ010000053.1:0-4717500 GCF_042787645.1 Priestia sp. YIM B13489 | reverse complement strand
TTTCATCTACGTTCTTGCTAACATTATGGCAAGCTGCTAATTTACTTCATCATGAAACAGACATATTCTAACTGCTGCGTTTTATATTTTTATGAATATAGAATTTTAAATTCATTAGGGGGTATAAAGAATGAAAGACATTCGTGTAAAAAACCTTGAAGAGAACTGGAAAAGCGATGAGCGTTGGAAAGGAATTGAACGTCCATATTCTGCAGAAAAAGTCATTGGGCTAAGAGGGTCCATTGATATTGAACATACGCTTGCTAGAAGAGGAGCCGAAAAGTTCTGGAACTTATTAAAAACAGAGCCATACGTTCATGCCTTAGGAGCTCTAACAGGAAATCAAGCGGTACAACAGGTAAAAGCAGGGCTAAAAGCAATTTACTTAAGCGGATGGCAAGTAGCTGCAGATGCAAATCTTTCAGGAAACATGTATCCTGATCAAAGTTTATACCCGGCAAACAGCGTGCCCCATGTTGTGAAACGAATCAATCAAGCGCTGCAGCGTGCTGATCAAATTCAGCATTTAGAAGGAGAAGGGGATATCGATTACTTTGCTCCAATTGTAGCAGATGCAGAAGCAGGGTTTGGAGGACAGTTAAACGTATTTGAACTCATGAAAGGAATGATTGAGTCGGGAGCATCTGCCGTACACTTTGAAGATCAATTATCCTCTGAGAAAAAGTGTGGTCATCTCGGCGGCAAGGTATTGCTTCCAACTCAAACCGCTGTGAAAAATTTGATTGCTGCTCGTTTAGCTGCTGATGTAATGGGGGTTCCAGCACTTCTGATTGCTCGTACCGATGCTGATGCCGCTGATTTAATTACAAGTGATGTTGATCCTGTAGATCGCCAGTTTATTACAGGTGAACGCACCGCTGAAGGTTTTTATCGCACGAGAGCCGGAATCGATCAAGCTATTGCTCGTGGCTTAGCATATGCGCCATATGCGGATCTAGTATGGTGTGAGACGTCTGAACCAAACTTAGAACAAGCACAAAAATTTGCAGATGCTATTCATGAAAAATTCCCAGGTAAAATGCTTGCTTATAACTGTTCACCATCTTTCAACTGGAAGAAAAAGTTAGATAAGAAAACGATTGAAAAATTCCAAAGAGAAATTGCAAAAATGGGCTACAAGTTCCAGTTTGTTACGCTTGCTGGCTTCCACGCTTTAAACCACAGCATGTTTGAGCTGGCACGAGGATATAAAACAAGAGGAATGGCAGCTTATTCAGAGTTACAAGAAAGAGAGTTTGCTAGTGAAGTAAATGGATATACAGCTACAAGACATCAGCGTGAAGTAGGAACGGGCTATTTTGATGAAGTGGCACAAGTAGTTTCTGGTGGGACTTCTTCTACAACAGCTTTAAAAGGTTCCACAGAAGAAGAGCAGTTTCAGACGCATAAATAACAAAAAAACCTATGAGTGGAATGGTCGGTTACGTCCACTCATAGGAAAGATTCTACTAAAAAAGATTCTTACAGGTGTAAGAATCTTTTTTTATGTAGTAAACACGATTTAACAGACAGCTGTTCTTCCTGAGAAGAAAGGATCTGCCTGTTAAACGTACATATAAATCGTTAATATGAATTAAGCTCCTGAAATATTAAGTAGATGTTTGAAGCAGGGATTGGTACTGTGCTGATAGCTCATAAAAAGCAGTTTCATCACGTTGATCTAATGCCGTGTTAATGTTTGTTTCTAACAGTTCTTTTTGACGCTTAAAAAGCGATTCATCAATTACCATTTCGATATAAACATCCAACATACTCACAGTATCAATTACTTTTTTCTTGCGAGCGAGGGACTTCATCATTTCCGTGTACGATTTTTCATTGTTCATACCTCATCACCTCTGCACCCTTTTTATTATTATATAGATTAAAAGGAGAAAAAACAACTAATTTTCTAAATTTTTAGATTTTTATTTTTAGAAATGATAAAGTAAAAGGGAAACGCTATTTTTGTTTTTATCAATTGACTATTTGGTTTAAAAATGAGTGCTTGGGGGCGAAGAAATTGAATCATTTAAAAAAGCGTACGGTAACGATAGAGGATTTGTATGAACTGAAGTCTGTGTATAATCCTCAGATTTCCCCAGATGGTAAAAGTGTAGTTTATACGGTCCGAGAAACGAAGAAAATAGAAAACACGTATGAGACGCAGCTATTTATGCTAGATCTTGAAACGAAAAAAACAAAGCAATTAACCTACTGTAAAGGAAACAATCATTCTCCAGTATGGTCTCCTGATGGCAAGTGGATTGCTTTTTTATCCGATCGCAGTCAGACCGTTCAGCTCTATCTATTAGCAGCGGCAGGAGGAGAAGCAGAAGTACTCACAGAATTTGAAAAAGGCGTTAGTAATCCGGTGTGGTCTCCTTATAGTGACGAAATTATGTTTTCTACAAAAGTAGGAGAAAAAGCTGTAAGAGTTGAACAAAATCATGAATATCCTCAGCCTTACGAAGTGGAGCGTCTATTGTACAAATCCGATGTTAGCGGTTATTTAAAAGGTGAATATGCTCAAGTTGCCGTCGTTAAACTTAAAAACAAAGAAGTGACGTTTTTAACGGATGGACCTTATCATCACTCTGTTGGGTGCTGGTCCCCTGATGCAAACTCAATTGTATTTTGCAGCAGCCGAGGAGAGAATCCGGATTTATCATTAACTATGGACGTGTTTATTTTGCATCGCGAGACTAAAAAAGTAACATCTATTACAGCAGAAACAGGATATTTTCATCAAGTTTCGTGGTCACCGGATGGGTCATACATAGCATACATTGGAAATGAACGTACATACGGATCGGCTTCAATGAATGACATATACATTTATCAGATCTCTAACCAAAAAACAGCTTGTATCACTGCTGGTATAGACTTAGAAATAGGAGATATGGTAGCAGGAGATTTCCACTTTGGAAGAACCGCAGCGGGAATTATGTGGGGCAGTAATGAAGAATTTTATTTTGTCGTAAGTGAAAAGGGTTCTGTAGGCATATATAAAGGAAATGTGAATGGAAAGTTAGACTCTGTACTTATGGATAATGCTCACGTATATGCAGTATCTGTTCTTCCCAATTGTGAGGAAGCTATCGTGGCAATCAGTACATTTACACATCCCGGAGATCTTTATTCTCTAAATTTAAAAACAGAGGAATTAGTGAAGCTGACAAACGTTAATGACTCATTTTTAAAGCATGTGCAGCTTACACAAGCAGAATCTTTTTACGCGACTTCTACGGACGGTATACATATCCACAGTTGGGTAGTAAAAGCTGCTGCTACCAATGATGTATCTCCAACCATTTTAGAAATCCATGGAGGTCCGCATCTTATGTATGGTCATACATTTATGCTTGAATTCCAAGTACTTGCATCAAAAGGGTTCAATATCCTCTTTTCTAATCCAAGAGGCGGCAGAGGATATGGTCAAGCATTTACAGATGCGGTTCGAGGAGATTATGGAGGCATGGATTATACGGATTTGATGGCAGTGACCGACGAAGCAGTGAAGCGCTACTCTTATATTAATGAAGATAAGCTTGGCGTAACAGGAGGAAGCTACGGAGGGTTTATGACAAACTGGATTGTAGGAAGTACAAATCGGTTTAAAGCAGCGGTAACGCAACGGTCTATTTCAAATTGGACAAGTTTTTACGGCGTTAGTGATATTGGCTATTATTTTACCGAATGGGAATTAAAAGCTGATATTTATGAAAATCCGGAAAAACTTTGGAACCACTCGCCGCTTCGTTTAGCGGAGAATGTTAAAACACCGCTGTTAATCTTGCATAGCGAACAGGATTACAGATGTCCAATTGAACAAGCTGAACAGCTTTATGTGGCCCTGAAAAGAAAAGATAAAGAAGTAGAATTTATTCGTTTTCCTCAGTCTAATCATGAACTTTCTAGAAGCGGTAAGCCTAATTTACGAACGGCGAGACTAAAATATTTAACAAGCTGGTTTAAACGTTATTTAAAACAGTCTCAGTAAAAAGTGCATGGCTGTTCAACCAAATATGTATGTGTAAATAAAGGCCGTATGGCAAGCGTAAAAGGACAGGAAAGGTAAAACGCTGTAAAACTTTTGTTTGGTAAAGGAAAGTAGTACAATAAGTGAAAAGTAGCACAGTTGTTTAAATAAGGAGAACATTCGATGGATTTTGAAACATTAAAGCATTATTTGACGTTAGACGGCGTCCTCGAGTTATTAAAACAATATCAATCATTTGGAATCATTCCAGGGCTGCTGTTGCCTATTTTAGAAGCGTTTATCCCTATCTTGCCGCTTTTTGCGTTTGTAATGGCCAATGCTGCCGCTTTTGGCTTATGGTTAGGCTTTTTAATTTCATGGGTTGGCAGCTGCGTTGGATCACTGCTTGTCTTTTTGATTTTTAGAAAATATGGACAGGCGAGGTTTTTACATTTCATCAGCCGGCATGCGCAAATTCGAAAGATCATGATTTGGGTAGAAAGACACGGGTTCGGACCGCTGTTTATTATGCTTTGTTTCCCTTTTACCCCGTCTTCGGCAATTAATGTAGTAGCAGGACTATCACGTGTTAGTATGGCTCAGTTTATGCTTGCTGTATTAGCCGGTAAAATGGTGATGATATTTATGATGAGCTTTATTGGGGCCGATTTTGTTTCATTTGTGAAACAGCCTCTAAAAGCAGTACTTGTTTTAGTCATCATTTTTGTTCTATGGCTTGTTGGAAAACAAATTGAACGAAGATTAAATGAAAAATCTAAAGTGAAACAGTATGACAAATAGTTTGTTTATATATAACAAATAGTGATGAAAGACTGCTTTTTAATAGGCAGTCTTTTGTTATACATACAGCCAAAAGGGGTATTGTAAACTATAGAAAAGCCTTTTCTTATAGGGATACAACAGCATTTTTGAAAAGATCTTAAAATTTTTCTTAAAGAAGTTATTTGTCTGTTTATTCGGTTGGCAGAACAATGCATATACAGGGTATCTGTCCAGTAATGAACAAGTTTTTTGTTTATCAATTGTGAGAAATATGCTAAAATAAAAGAAAAAACTGGGAATAAATTAGACGTCTATTCCTAGTTGCACCTAAGTAATGAACCCTTTGTTTTCTAGAGATATACGTGTTTTTTCTCAACATGTATTATCACCTCATGTATTTCAAAACGTTTTCTTAAAAATTATATGAATGATTTTTGAGCTTGACTACTAAGATGTAAGTAGAGGGATCATTACTAGAAAAGCACCAAATGATCATTAAGACGTGCTTGGCGTCGTTTTGAGGAGGGGAATGCGCTACTGAGATTCAAGCGACTTGCTGATTAATCGTTGTTAGTAAGCGTCTTATAGCGCGGGTGACATGAGATTAAAAGATAAAGTGGCAATTATTACGGGTGCAGCAAATGGATTAGGATTCGAAGCTTCTCGAATATTCGCACAAGAGGGTGCAAAGGTCGCTATGGTTGACTACGATGCAAAAACGGGAGAAGAACGAGCAGCTCAGCTAAAAGAAGAAGGCGGAGATGTAGCATTTTTTCAAGTGAACGTAGCGGATCGAGACAGTGTAGATGCAATGGTAGAAGAAGTAGTGAAACGCTACTCTAAAATAGATATTTTAATTAACAATGCGGGTATCACCAGAGATGGAATGCTAACCAAATTATCAGTTGAAAATTTTCAAGCAGTAATCAACGTAAACCTTACAGGCGTTTTTCACTGTACACAAGCAGTGGTACCGCATATGATTGCTCAAGGTAAAGGGAAAATTATTAGCACATCTTCGGTATCTGGCGTATATGGAAATGTTGGTCAAACAAACTATGCGGCGACAAAGGCAGGCGTAGTAGGAATGACAAAAACATGGGCTAAAGAGCTGGGACGAAAAGGAATTAATGTAAACGCTGTAGCTCCCGGGTTTATTGAGACGGATATGGTGAAGGCGATGCCAGACAAAATCATTGATCAAATGAAATCCACTATTCCTTTACAAAGACTAGGTCAGCCTTCTGACATTGGTTATGCTTATCTGTATTTAGCATCTGATGAGTCCAACTATATTAACGGTACAACACTTCATGTAGATGGTGGAATCATGATGTAAAAGTAGAAAATAATTCGCTTTTCTAAAACTTTTCAGTGGTCTTTTGACTACTGAAAAGTTTTTTTGTTGCATCCAGCATTTCACATATCGGCAAAGTGGAATTTTGTCTGCAAGTTCAGTAAAATAATAAGGAGAGAGATAGAGAGATTTAGATGATTATCACTATAAAATTTTGACGACTGCGTCACGTGTTTACGTGGCGTTTATCCATTTTGTACTTAAACAAATGAAAACATAGAGAAAAAAATGAAGGGGTGAAAACGTGGGGCTACAGTTTTTATTAGGACGTTCAGGAAGCGGGAAAACGGAATATCTTTTAAATAGCATGCGCCAAGAGCTGTTAAATGCTCCGCTTGGGCATCCACTTATTTATATTGTACCTGAACAGATGACATTTCAGTCGGAGTATGCGCTTGTTCAAACACCTGGGTTAGAAGGCATGATGCGTGCTCAAGTTTATAGTTTTACACGTCTTGCATGGCGTATCCTGCAAGAAGTTGGAGGTATTAGCCGCTATCATGTGGATCAAACAGGTATTCATATGATGCTTAAAAAAATTATCGAACATCAAAAAGAAGAGCTTCGACTGTTTGCGAATTCTTCAGAACAAGCAGGGTTTATTGAAGAACTGGAAAAAATGGTTAAAGAATTTAAACAGTACACAGTAGATGCCCCGTCTCTCGAAGAGATGAAGAAAAAGCTTCAAGCAGAAGATGAGAAAGTCCTTGCTGATAAATTACATGATTTACATCTCATTTACGGAGAATTAGAAAAACAGCTGATGACGAAATATGTAGATGGAGAAGACTATTTGAAGCTGCTGAGTGAAAAAGTAGCGTCTTCTGGCTATCTTGCTCAAGCAACGATTTATGTAGATGGATTTCATCACTATACTCCTCAAGAATTAACCGTATTAGTAGAGCTGATGAAAGTTTGTAGAGAAGTAAAAATAGCGGTGACTTCTGATTATTCATATCAAGATTTTATTCCAAATGACTTGCACTTGTTTCGATTAACGAGCGAAACGTACCAAGAAATAATGGGCCTGGCGGCTGAAAACGGTATAGAGATTCAAGAGCCAATCGTATTTAACGAACAAAAAAGGCATCAAAACAGTCCAGAGCTTGCCTATTTAGAACGATATTACGATGAACGGCCAACGCCGGAATTTCAGTCAGAGCCCGAGCACATTCAGCTGCTGCCGGCTGTTAGCCGAAGAGCAGAAGTTGAAGGGATTGCAAGAGAAGTGCTTTCACTTGTGCGCGATCGCGGCTATCGCTACCGTGATATTGCCTTGATTGTTAGAAATGCAGAAGACTACCATGACTTGCTTCAAACCATTTTTCAAGATTATGAAATTCCGTACTTTATTGACCAAAAGCGAGCGATGTTTCACCATCCACTCGTTGAATTTGTTCGCTCAGTCTTAGAGGTGGTAAGCGGGTCATGGCGGTATGAAACCATCTTTCGAGCAGTGAAAACAGATCTTTTATTTCCTTTGTCATCTGATGTGCACCAGCTTCGCGAAGAGATGGATGAATTAGAAAATTATGTACTTGCTTACGGTATTCAAGGATCTAAGTGGACGAGTAAGGAACCATTTACCTACAGAAAATATCGTTCACTTGAAGACATGAACCTTGGGAAAACGGACGAAGAGCTTGCTTTTGAGCAAAAAATAAATGAATTAAAAAATATGATTGTTCCTCCTATTTATTCGCTTCAGCAAAAAATAAAACAAGGGAAAATAGGAAAAGAAAAAGCAGAAGCGCTCTATCGTTTTTTAACGAATTTAGATATTCCACAAAAGATAGAAGCGCTGCGCAATCGATGTGAAGAAGAAGGAAAGCTTCAAGAAGCAAGAGAGCACGAGCAGGTATGGAAAGCAATTCTTCACTTATTTGATCAGTTTGTTGAAATGATGGGAGAAGAGAAAGTATCGATTTCTTTGTTTGCAGATCTATTTGAGACAGGGCTTGACAGCATGCAGTTTGCACTTGTTCCGCCTGCACTGGATCAAGTGGTTGTGGCAAGTTTTGAGCGTTCGCGTTTATCCGATATCAAAGCAAGCTTTGTGTTAGGTGTAAATGACGGTGTGATTCCAGCTAAACCAAAAAGCGATGGCCTGTTATCTGAGAAGGAGAGAGAGCAGCTGCTTGAATCAGGTTTATTACTTGCGCCAACCGGAAGACAAAAGCTGTTTGACGAACAATTTCTCATTTATTTAGCACTTTCCAGCTCTTCGGAAAAACTTTATGTTTCGTATCCTCTTGCCAATGAGGAAGGGAAGACCCTGCTGCCTTCCCTCGTTATTAATCGAGTAAAAGAGCTATTTCCGCTCCTGCAGGAAAAACTGTTAATGACGGAACCTACAGATTTAGAAGAAGAAAAGCAAGTTGATTATATTACAAATCCTTTAACGAGCATCGCGCATTTAGCCAGCCAGCTGCAAGGATGGAAACGCCATTATCCGATGAGTTCCGCTTGGTGGGATGTGTATAATTTTTATGTGGAAAATCCAGATTGGAACTCATACAGTGAGAAAGTACTAAGCAGCTTATTTTATCAAAATGAAGCAAAACGGTTAACAAAGAAAACGAGTCAGCGTCTTTATGGAAGGCATATTCAAGCAAGCGTATCGAGAATGGAAAAATTTGAAGCCTGTCCATATGCGCATTTTGCTTCTCACGGGCTCAAGCTTAAAGAACGAAAAGTTTTCAAATTGGCGGCTCCTGACATAGGCGAGTTATTTCACGCGGCGTTGAAAATGATTTCAGACGAACTTCGCGGCGGTCAAAAAGAATGGAAGAACTTAACGAGAAAAGACTGTCAGCAGCTTTCTACGGCTGCAGTGCATGAGCTTGCTCCGCGCTTGCAAAATGAGATTTTATTGAGCTCGAATCGCCACCACTATTTAACACATAAGCTGCAGCAAATTATTGAACGTGCGTCGCTTGTGTTAAGTGAGCACGCTAAGATGAGCGGCTTTGTTCCCGTTGGATTGGAGCTTGGATTTGGACCTAGTGCAGAGCTGCCTTCTATGCAGTTCACACTGCCAAATGGCCATACGATGGAACTCGTTGGCCGAATTGACAGGGTAGATAAAGCGGAAAGCTCAAAAGGACTTTTACTGCGTATTGTCGACTATAAATCAAGCGATAAAGCATTAAACTTAGTGGAAGTGTACTACGGTTTATCTCTTCAAATTTTAGCTTATTTAGACATAGTCGTGACGTATGCTGAACAGCTTCTTCATGATAATAGAGGAGCATTGCCTGCTGGCGTTCTTTATTTCCACGTTCATAATCCAATGATCAACAGTACTAAAGCATTACAGCCTGATCAAATTGAAGCTGAAATCTTCAAGAAGTTTAAAATGAAGGGACTGCTTGTAGGAGACGAGGAAGCAGTAAGGTTAATGGACGAAACGTTAGAATCAGGGCACTCACAGGTTATATCAGCTGGCATTAAAAAGACAGGGGGCTTTTATTCCAATTCTTCGGTTGCGAGCGAAGAAGATTTTACACATCTCCGTCAGTATGTGCGAGGTAAATTTGTGGAGGCAGGTACAGAGATTACAAATGGGAAAATTGATATTTCGCCTTATAAACTAAAAGATAAAACACCATGTGCGTTTTGTGAATACCGCTCAATTTGTCAGTTCGATGAATCAATGGAAAACAACGAATATCGTCAGCTTAGTACAGAGAGTCAAAGTGTTATTTTAGATAAAATTCGAGAGGAGGCCAAACGAGATGAGTGAAGATATACACGTAAAACCGGCCGACTCCCAGTGGACGGATGATCAGTGGAACGCCATTGTTTCATCCGGTCAAGATATATTAGTAGCCGCGGCGGCTGGCTCAGGAAAAACAGCGGTTTTAGTTGAACGTATTATTAAAAAGATTACGATGGGTGATGAGCCAATCGATGTTGATAGATTACTCGTTGCTACGTTCACAAATGCTTCTGCAGCCGAAATGCGAAATCGAATTGGAGAAGCATTGGAAAAAGAGTTAAAAAAGAATCCATCTTCTTTGCACTTGCGCAGACAGCTTAATTTATTAAACCGTGCGTCGATTTCTACACTCCATTCTTTTTGTTTAGAAGTCATTCGAACGTATTATTATTTGATTGATGTAGACCCTGGTTTTCGGATTGCAGATGATACGGAAGCCGATCTTCTGCGTGAAGAAGTATTAGAAGAATTGTTTGAAGAACAGTACAGTATTGAACAGAACGAGCGATTCTTTGATTTAATTGATCGTTATACAAGTGACAGAAATGACTTAGATATTCAGCTTATGGTAAGAAAGCTGTATGACTTTGCAAGATCTAACCCTGACCCAAACGGCTGGCTTGAAATGATCGTGAGTCAATATGATGTGACAGAAGACTCTTCTATTGATTCACTTCCGTTTCTATCTTTTCTTTTACAAGAAGTAACAACGCAGCTGATGGGCATTGAGTCGATTTTAAAACAGGGCTTAGAGTTAACAAAGCTGCCAGGAGGGCCTGCTCCTCGCGCCGTTAATGCAGAGGAAGACCTGGCTCAAATTCATCGGCTGATCAGTGCTTCTAAGCATTCTTTTGCTGATTTGCATGAGGAAATGCAGAATTTGAATTTTACTCGTTTAAAGCCATGTAAAGGAGAAGCATACGACTCGCAGCTTTTAGATGATTTCGGAGAGCTTCGCAAAAAAGCTAAAACAAGTCTTGAAAAACTTCATGCTGATTTGTTTTCTAGGCCTTTGCACGGCTACATGGCTGATTTTGAGAAAATGAAACCCGTTATTGAAACGCTAATCTTTTTAGTTCAGCGCTTCGGTGAACGATATGAACATATGAAAAAAGAGAAAGGGTTAGTGGACTTTTCTGATTTAGAGCATTATTGCCTGCAAATCTTGAGTGTAAAAGAAGATGGAGTGCTTAAGCCTTCGTCCATTGCCCAAAAATATCGTACTCAGTTTGAAGAGGTGCTTGTTGACGAATATCAAGATACAAATATGGTTCAAGAAACACTGATTAAATTAGTGACGAGAGATAGTGAAGAACAAGGGAATTTATTTATGGTTGGAGATGTAAAACAATCCATTTACCGCTTTCGTTTAGCGGAGCCATTTTTGTTTTTAACAAAGTACAAGCGCTTTACACAAGATGGTCGCCAGTTCGGAAAACGTATCGATTTGAATAAAAACTTCCGCAGTCGTTCTCAAGTGCTTGATGCTACAAACTTTATTTTTAATCAGCTGATGGATGAAGAAGTAGGAGAAATTGCATATGACGATGATGCTTCTTTAAAATTAGGAGCATCGTATCCAAAAGCGGAAGGAATGGAAACGGAGCTTCTGCTCATTGCAAAAGAAAATGTAGAAGAAGGAGGGGAAGAAGAATCGGATTCTTCTCTCGTCGCTTTTTCAGAAGCAGAGCTTGAAACGGCTCAGTTAGAGGCAAGAGCAATGGCGCGTAAAATCAAAGAACTCGTTCAAAACCGCTTTCAAATATATGATCGCAAGCTTGATATCATGAGAAATGTGACGTATCGTGACTTTGTTATTTTGCTTCGTTCTATGCCTTGGGCTGCGCAGATTATGGATGAATTTAAGCAAGAAGGCGTGCCCATTTATGCCGATTTATCGACAGGTTATTTTGATGCTACTGAAGTGATGATTATGATGTCTTTATTAAAAGTAGTAGATAACCCGCATCAAGACATTCCGTTAGCTTCTGTTCTTCGCTCACCGGTAGTAGGGCTTTCAGATGAAGAGTTAGCTACACTGAGAGCAGAGCAAAAGAAAGGAACGTATTACGATGCGTTAAAAACGTACTTAGCGGCTTCAGATGATGAAGAACTTCGCGATAAAGTAAAGTATTTCTATGAGCAGTTAAAAGCATGGAGAACACAAGCTAGACAAAGCTCTTTGTCAGAACTGGTATGGCAAATTTACCGCGATACGGGTTTCTTTGAATTTGTTGGCGGACTTCCTGGCGGGAAACAGCGTCAAGCCAATTTACGTGCTCTTTACGATCGCGCTCGCCAGTACGAGGCAACTTCATTTAGAGGTCTGTTTCGATTTTTACGTTTTATTGAACGCATGCAGGACCGAGGGAACGATTTAGGAGCTGCTCGAGCACTGGGAGAACAAGAAGATGTGGTGCGTTTGATGACGATCCACAGCAGTAAAGGTCTTGAGTTTCCTGTTGTTTTTGTAGCTGGTCTTGCTCGTCAGTTTAACTTAATGGACTTGAATAAAGCATATTTACTCGATAAAGAACTAGGTTTTGGATCTAAATATATTGATCCAAAACTGCGTATTACGTACCCTACTCTTCTTCAGCAGACCATGAAGAAAAAAATGAAAAAAGAAAGCATGGCAGAGGAAATGCGGGTATTATACGTAGCTTTGACGCGTGCGAAAGAAAAACTTATTTTAGTCGGAACAGTAAAAGATGCACCAGAAAAGCTCAGACAATGGAGCTCCGTTATGGCACATGAAGATTGGACGCTTCCAGCTCACGTGAGAAGAGATGCAAAATGTTATTTAGACTGGATTGGACCTTCTTTAATCCGTCACCAAAATGTTAGTCATATGGTTGAAGGAGAGGTCCAGCCGGCCAAGGTGATTCATCAGCATGCTTCAAGCTGGAAACTTTCAACGTTATTAGCAGATGATTTAGCCGAGCAGCCTCTTGAAGAGCAGCAGCATCATGAAGAGCTTTTAAACGCTCTTCAAAAGCATGAGCCAGTTTCAGAATCGAGCGATTATAAAGACGAAGTGTATAGACGCTTAAATTGGTCTTATGATTATCGTGTAGCTTCCGTTCATCGTTCGAAGCAATCTGTTTCTGAACTAAAAAGGCAGCAGCAGCTGACGGACGCAGGTGGAAGCGACGATCTCATTCGGGGATCTAAAGCACCTCTTGAAAATCGTCCGCTGTTTCTTCAAGAGAAATCTCTCACAGGAGCTGAAAGAGGAACAGCTACACATGCCGTTATGCAGCAGCTTCCATTAAATAAAGCTTATACCCTTGAAATGGTTCAAGACTTTATTCAATCAATGGTTACCAAAGAATTATTGACGCAAGAACAAGCGGATGCTGTTGATGCAAATGATGTAGCAGACTTTTTAGACAGTGACATTGCACAAGGTATTCGAACGGCTCGCACGCTTTATAGAGAGATGCCTTTTAGTTTAGGTGTCTCCGCTAAAGAAATCTATGATCATTGGGAGCAGGAAGACGAAACAATTTTAGTGCAAGGTATTATTGATTGTTTGTATGAAACGGAAGAAGGTCTCGTTTTACTTGATTTTAAAACCGATAACATTTCGGATCGTTTTCAAGGGGATTTTGAACGAGCAAAACCATTTCTAATTGACAGATACCGCATTCAGTTAGAGCTTTACGCAAAGGCCATTGAGCGGATTGTAAAACAACCTGTGCAGCATCGCTATCTGTACTTTTTAGATGGTGGACATGCTGTTGAAATATAAAAAAAGAAGAAGGCGATAGTCTTCTTCTTTTTCACCAATAAGGAGAGAGTAACATGCGTTTATTACATACAGCGGATTGGCATTTGGGGCGAACGTTAGAAGGTCGAAGCCGTCTAGCTGAGCAAGCACAGTTTTTAGATGAACTGGCAGACATTGTGGAAGAAGAAAAGATAGATGCTATTCTCATGGCGGGAGATGCCTTTGATACGGTTAACCCTCCAGCAGCGGCAGAGCAGCTTTTTTACGAAAGTATGTCTAGGTTGAGCAACAATGGAAAACGTCCGATTATTGTTATTGCAGGTAATCATGACAACCCAGATCGGCTGTCGGCGGCTTCTCCATTAGCTGTTCATCAAAATATTACGCTTCTTGGTTTGCCTACTACCGATGTAGAAAGCATTCACATTCCTACATCAGATGAAGTGTTAAAGGTTGCGGCTCTTCCTTACCCATCTGAATCAAGGTTAAAGGAACTGTTAGCAGAAGAAAATGATGAGCTGGCTCTTCGAAACTCATATGATGCCAGAGTAAAAGGTATTTTTGATAAAATGAGTGAGCAGTTCACAACAGATACCGTTAATATTGCCATGAGTCATATTTACGTAGCAGGGGGAAGTTCAACGGACTCAGAACGTCCAATTGAAGTAGGAGGAGCTTATACGGTGGCGGCAACTAGTTTACCTGCTAATGCTCAATATGTAGCTCTAGGACATTTGCATCGCCCGCAAATGATCAATCGCGCCAGCACCCTTGCAAGATATTCTGGGTCACCTCTTGCCTATAGCTTTTCAGAGTCAGGCTATGCAAAGTCTGTTACCATTTTAGACGCTCAGCCAGGAAAAGAGGTCGAAATGACCGAAATTCCATTATCCAGCGGAAAGCCTTTGACACGTTGGAAAGCAAAAAACGGACTGCTAGAAGTATATACGTGGCTTGATGAACAGAAAGATGCGCAGGCATGGGTTGATTTAGAAGTTCACGTAGAAGATGCACTTTCATTAGAAGAAATCCATCGTCTTCGCAAGCTTCATCCAGGCTTTATTCATATCCGTCCAGTATTCAAAGCAGAAGAACTAGCACTTGAAACACGTTCACAGCGAGAAGTGCCGATCGAAGAACTGTTTACAAAGTTCTACAGCAGGCAAACCGGCGGAGGGGCACCTGATGATGAATTAGTCAAACTGTTTTTAACCTTGATTAACGATGAAGAAGTATCGGGAAAGGAGGATGAAAAATGAAACCTATTAACTTGACCGTTTCGGGGCTTCACAGTTTTAGAGAAAAACAAACTGTCGACTTTGAAGCGCTGTGTTCAGGCGGTGTTTTCGGAATATTTGGTCCTACAGGAAGCGGGAAATCCTCCATTTTGGATGCCATTACACTAGCTTTATACGGAAAAGTAGAGCGTGCAGCAAATAATACACAAGGAATTTTAAATCACGGGGAAAATGAACTGAAAGTATCGTTTACGTTCGAGCTGGAAAACGCTAGTCATAAAAAACGCTATACTGTTGAACGAAGCTTCAAACGAACGGATGAACTGCGTGTGAAATCAGCTTCAAGTCGATTGATTGAAATCGAAGATGAAACGTACGTATTAGCAGATAAAACGAATGATGTAAATCAGCAGGTACAGGAACTTCTCGGTTTAACTATTGATGATTTTACAAGAGCTGTTGTATTACCACAGGGAAAGTTTGCAGAGTTTTTATCATTAAAAGGGACGGAGCGCCGTCAAATGCTGCAGCGTCTTTTTAATCTCGAGCAGTACGGAGATCAGCTTAGTAAGAAAATACGCTATCAAGTTCAGCAGCTAAAAACAGACCTAGATAAGATTACGGCAGAACAAACGGGATTAGGTGAAGCTTCAACAGAAAAAGTAGCGGAAGCCCAGCAGCTTGTAAGTGATAGCATTGTACTTTTGGAAAAACGAGAAAAAGAAGCGTCTGATTTGCAGGAAAGATACGATCAGCAGGCGTCTCTTTGGAAAGCGCAGCAGGAAAAAACAATGCTAGAAGAAAAACTAGTGCATGCTTCTAAGCAGGAAGAGGAGATTAAACAAAAGCAAGATGTGCTGACGAAAGCTCAGCAGGCAGAACGTCTTTTTCCCTATTTAGAAACATTTGAACAAGCTGAAAAACAGCAGAAGCTTTATGAAGATAAAGTAGAAAAATTAAAAGCACAAATTGTTCAAAAAAGTGAGGAATATAAGCGCTCAAATAACTTATATGAGCAGGCTCGCTTACAAAAAAATGAACAGCAGCCCAAATTGGTTGTTCAAAAAGAACAGCTTCAACAAGCTTCTGATCTTCAAAAACAAATTAAAGAAGGTCAGCAAGAAATAAAAGAAGCGGAAGTTTCTCTTCAGAAAAAGCAGCAGGCAATTCAAACGAAAAATGATGAATTAATGGAAGCGGATCAGCGGTATCAGCAAGGTTTGACTCTTCAAAAAGAGTTAAAGGAAACATTAACAAAAGTGGAGATTCAACCTGATTATCGGCAGGCTGTTCAGCAAGCATTTTACCGTTATCAAGTATGGAATAACGATAAAAAAAACCTAGATGAAGGTCAAAAAACGTATAAAGAAAAAGCCGAACAGCTTAAGCATTTGTACACACAAAAACAAACACACAAAGAGAGAGATCAGCAAACAATAGAACAAAGTAAAGGGTTATTTTCAGATATTCAAGGCTTGTATCACACTGTATGTGAGCGGGAAAAAGAGTTTCAGCAGCTTTTTCAACAAGCAGATCGTTTAATGAGCGATCTAAAAAGACGCAAAGAAAAAGAATGGTCACGCCGTCTGGCTCATCAATTAGCCGAGCAGCTGACCCAAGGAGAGCCTTGTCCGGTTTGTGGCTCTGAGCATCACCCTAACCCCGTGTTACACCAACAAGAAGGTGACGTCACAACTGAATCAGCGGATCAGTTCGAAGATCAAGTTAATCAGTTGCGTGAACAGCGATTTAGCTATTCGTCGCTCAAAATGCAGCTTGAACAGCTAGCTAAACCTCTTGTTGAAAAAATACCTGAGTTAGCTGAGTTTATGAATGAAGCTGGCGAAGTTCCTGCTTTAGGAGAAATGGATACAGATGCCTTTGGGCATTATGCTAAGAAAATAGAAGTTGAAATCAAATCTCTTGAGCAGGATTATTTGCAGGTAAGTGAAAAACAGCAAGCAATTCTTGGGCAGATACAAAAGGTCCAGCAAAGTCTTGAAAAGATTGAATTAGAGCTTGCTCATTATCAAAAAGAACAAGCTGAATTAGAAGGAAAGATAAATCAGCAAAAACAGGCGCTACAAGCAGGAAAAGAAGCTTTTCAACAAGACTATCCTTCCTTTGTATTTGAAGAGATGGAAAAAATTAATGAAAAGCTGACTGAAAGAGAAAAAGAAGAGCAGACAATAAAGGCTCGAATTGAAAAAAGCAGCGTATTTTTTGAAAATCAGCAAAAGAAAATCGAACGTCTAAAAGAAGAGAAATATGCGGGCGAAAAAGAATTTACAGAATTAAAAGCAATGCTGTCTCATAAACAATCTCTTGTTCACTCGCAAATTGAACGCTTGCGTACGCTTACAGATCAAGAAGATATTGAACAGACGCTGCAAAAAACAGTTCTTTTACTTGCGGAGTTAGAGACGAATGAACAGCAGGCATATCAACATTGGCAGACTGTTCAAAAAGCGTATCAAACGCTGCAAATGGATGAAAAAGCGGCGAGCGAGTCCCTAGAAACAGCTCATATCCAGTATAAAAAGGTAGCTGAAAAATGGGAAGAAGCGGTAGGGAATTCTTTATTCAGCGAAGGAAAAGAAGTTCAGCAAGCTTTGTTATCACATGATGAGATGAAATTGTTGGATGAAACTGTTCAGGCTTATTGGGACAATATAAAACAGATGAAGTCATCAATTGAACAGTTAAATATTCAGCTGAATCACCAGTCCATAGAAGAGCACCAATTTGAAGAAACTCAGCAGCTGCTTCATGATATAAAAGCGGCTGTGAAAGAAGCGGTTCAGCTCAAGGGAGCAGCTGAGCAAACGTTAAAAAGCGTCAAAGAACGGCATGAGCGATTTTTAGTGCTTGAACAGGACCGTGAAGAAAAACAAGCGTTATTTGAACAGTATCAAAAGCTTCAAACAGTATTTAAAGGAAATGCTTTCGTGGAATATATTGCTGAAGAACAGCTGATGTCCGTTAGCCGAGATGCTTCAGAGCGTCTGGGTATATTAACACGTCAGCGCTATGCGATTGAAGTTGATTCCCAAGGCGGCTTTATTATGAGAGATGATGCAAATGGAGGCGTAAAACGTCCGGTTTCAACTTTATCTGGTGGAGAGACGTTTTTAACTTCCCTGGCTTTGGCCCTTTCATTATCTGCACAAATTCAGCTAAGAGGAGAGTATCCGCTGCAGTTTTTCTTTTTAGATGAAGGATTTGGAACGCTTGATGGAGAGCTTCTTGATACCGTGGTAACAGCGCTTGAAAAACTTCAGTCCAATAATTTATCAATTGGAGTCATCAGTCACGTGCAAGAACTTCGTGCTCGCCTGCCAAAACGTTTGATTGTTGAGCCGTCCGAGCCTTCTGGCAAAGGAACTAGTGTAAGAGTAGAAACTTTATAGGGAAGGAAATCTATATGAAGAAAAAAGACAGGCGGATAGGAACATGCGAATTATGCGGAAGGCAGGATGTCTTGACGACCGTACATCATTTAACGCCAAAGGAAATGGGCGGAGCATTTGAACCAACAGCAAACTTATGTATTCCGTGTCATAAACAAATTCATGCGTTATACACAAATGATGAATTAGCCATTCGTCTTAATACGATTTCTTTATTACAAGCTGATTCTAAAATTAGCTCTTTTATTAAATGGATTCGTAAACAGCCTTCTTCTAAATTACCTAAAACCAAGAAATCAAACAGCCGAAAATCCAGGTGAATAAAAAACCCCTTATCCGCTTTAATAGCAAAGATAAGGGGTTTTTTTAAGCATTTGCTGCTATATTTTGATCGAATAAATCTGGATCTAACGTATTTGTTCCTGAAATGCCGTTATTAGTATTAACAAAGTTACCTGTATTTAAAGAACCAGAGCCTGACGCTGTTTTAGCGGCACTTTTTGGAGAAACATAAAACGTATCTCCAAACGTTACGACACCGCCTCCGACGCTCATGATACTAACGGGTCCAATTATTGCTGGCATGAGATTCACACCCTTTTTTCATGATATTAATTTAGTATATGAGCATCTTTTTAAAAGGTTCACTCACTGCTGCTAGCTTGTGAAGAAGCACTACTTGATGTTCCTGTTTCAGCTTCCTTTGAAGGTTCATCGTTGATCAGTTCCCGAATATGCTTAATGCGGGCTTCTGCATAAACATTGCACGTTGATCCAATATGAATAACTGATGAGAATGAGCACCCTTTTATATCAATTCTGTTAACGCGGATCAAAGGTATTTCATTCCATGTTTGAACGGGAATAGGTTCATAATCGCCATGAGGAATAGGCTCATTAAAGATAGCGTAATCATCAAAGTTTCCTTCTCGACCGTAGAAAAACGGATACTGTCTCCGATCGGCTAAAGCTTTATTAAGTAGATGAATTTCTGTTGAATCTCCAATTTGGCAAAAGGAGCTCGCCGACAAGGAATTAATTTCTATATAATTAACAGAAGATGTGCGTGAAAGCATACGTAAGCTCCTTTATGATAACGATAGTGGCACATAAGGTCCGATAATCAACGATTCAGCCGGCGTATCAAATGTTGAGGATAGAGAGATGTAATTGGCATCACCAATTAAAAAAAGAGAAGAAGAAGATACGCCTGTAATACTAACGTCTCCAACAAGCAATTCGCGGTTTACAACGTTAAAGTTCATGAAGGAGGTCCACCTTTCTTTAAAGATTCAGGTAAATACGTTAAAAATGCGTCAATTCCTTTTTTCATATCTTCATAAAGTTTACCGATAATTTGAGGTTTGATTTGTTCAAAATTTCGTTCCATTTCTTCCGGCTGAACTTGCTGTATATAAAAAGTAATCCGCTGCTGCAGCTGCTTTTTAATATCTTCTAAAATAAACTCGTAGTACGATTCATCAATCATCATCGAGCGCTCATCAAGCACATGTTGAACCATAGAAAATCCATATTGATTAAGTTCAGCTAAAATCGTTTCGTGGATATCAGAGACCCACTGTTTTTCTAGCTGGCGGTTCAACGGTTTTAAGCTAGGATTTTGCGGTCCAGGACCTCCGGGTTGTCCCGGCTGCTCACCTTGAGGCGGTTGCCCCTGTGGCTGAGCTCCTTGCGAAAACGTTACTTCTGGTTTCTCATTGATAATGATATCTTCTAAATTATCAGGTGTAAGAGGGTTTAATCCAATATTTAATGTTCCATCTAAAGAATCGATTTTTAACTGTTCAAATTTATATTCAATTTTATCAATTTTAATAGGTGGCTGTTCACCTAACTCTTTTATTTTTTTCTGAAGTTCTTGTACGTTTTTTTCAAGCTGAGCAATGCGTCCTTCTTGCTGCTGAATATACGAAGACATTTGCTGAACATACTGATGTACCTGCTGAATATAGTCCATGTTATCCACCTTCAATCACCTCAATTCCCTTATCTTCTGATAAAGAAAATAGTTATATATATACATATGGCGATGAAGGTTGTAACATGTCAGTCGTTGTCTCGAACTGGGGGAGTTAACGACTGTGAGAAAGGAGCTGGGGCAGTGCCCGCACCGGTTCCGGGAGTAAAGGCAGAAGGAGAAACAGATCCAAGAATGCCTTTTTTTGTTTCAGTAGGTGCAGCGCCTGTAAACCCTCCTGTATTAAAGAGATTTGAGTTCGGTTTAATAACACCTACGCTTCCAATTTGAAGTACTGAAGAGTTACTTACGGCACTGATTTTCATACTTTGAATACAGATACTTTGATTCACGTAAAAGTTCATAAGCATCCTCCTGTATGAGCTTCATTTCTATTATAGATTTCCAGCAACATTTTGGTCATTTACATCATTGTCTGACGTATTGGTTGAGCTCTGCTGATTCACAACATATAATCCGTCACCTGTATTAAACGAACCTGCGCCAGCAAATGTTTTAGCAGTGGAAATAGGGGCTATTGTATAAACATCTCCAATATGAAAGACGCTGGCTGAACCAACACTGTTAAGATTAACAACACCAACAATGGCAGGCATAGGCAAACACCCTTTTAATTTAGTCTAGTAACAGCATATGAAGCCTAGACAAAAAGGTGATTAATGCTTTTTCTTTATCTATATGCAGGGAGGAAGCAAAACATTAAAGAGAGGAATGGAAATAGTAAACATTGAAGAAAAACTTTTGCGTTCGATATAATGTGAAAGCAATAATGAAATAATGTAAGGTGTGAAAGAATGAAACGTTTCAAAATGAACGCAGCTGATAAAGAACAGCGCATTGAGGCAGCAGATGTATTAAAAGGAATCGCGCTTATTGGTATTTTGCTCATAAACATGCCGAATTTTTATTCACCTGCTTCCTATTACGACCATAATTTGTTGGACGGTTCAAGAATGAACTATGTTGCTAATGGATTAGTTGATGTAGTTGTAGGGCAGACATGCTACGCGCTGCTCGCTATTTTGTTTGGATTTGGTTTTATGAAAATGTTCCAGCGTACATACGAAAGGCAAGTAAGCTTTACTCCTTTTTATGTACGAAGAATCACGGCTTTGCTTCTCGTTGGGGCTATTCATACTTTATTTATTTGGCACGGTGATATGATTGTGATGTACAGCTTCTTTGCTTTGATCATGCTATTTTTTCAAGAAGCAAAGAAAGAAGTGATATTAGCGTGGGGAACCGGAATATTTAGCATTTATGCTGTGATTATGATTGTTATTTTAACAGTAGCGGCTTTGGTTAACGAAGGAGAGACAGCAGCGGGAATTCACCAGCCTATTATTGACCAAGCGCTTCAAGCATATGGACACGGAAGTTTTGCGTCAATCTTTCATCAGCGCTTGCTTGATTGGTACTACGCGTATAATTTAAATACGGTTCCTTTTCTGTTTTTATCGCTATTTCCACTGTTTTTATTAGGCGGTTTTATGGCAAAAAGCGAGTGGTTCGAAGAAATAGAAGAATATATAGTGGAGACAAAGTGGCTTTGTCTTATTTCATTCATCGTGTATGCAGCATCATCTGTATTGCCCTATGTTTTAGATCACAATGTAGCGACATCGTATATTCACGATACAATTGGAGGAACGGCAGGAGCAATTTTTATTGTAACGTTGGTCACATTAGCTATGCGAAGTGTATCTATTCAAAAAGTCATGCAGCCATTTGCCTTTTTGGGGAGAATGATTTTAACTAATTATATTGTCCAGTCCATTGTATGCACATTTCTTTTTTACTCATATGGGTTAGGATACTACGGACATATTTCAATTGTAGAAGGTTTGGCTATTGCGGGGATTATCATTTTTATTCAACTGCTGGGAAGCCGGATATGGATGAGCCTATTTTCAGATGGACCCCTTGAAAAACTCATTCGGTATGCTACTTATGGACGCGGTCGCTAAAAATCCTTTTTCTTCCTTATATTATTGGTGAAGGAAAGGTTTTCATGATATGATATTTTCAGAAAGGACGTGAGATGAATGGCTCCACTACATATTCATGTAACGCTTTGGACATTATTAATTATCTCGTTTGTGGTTTCGTTGATTTTACATCGAGCAGGTAAAGCTAAAGGTCAAAAAATTCTACATATGGTGGCGAGACTCCTATACTTATTAGTATTAGTATCAGGTCTGCATATGTTAGCAGCTTGGTACCATTTTCAAGGCGCAGCGCTCATTAAAGGAATTGCCGGAGTGTTAGTGCTTGTGGGAATGGAAATGGTACTTGTTCGTACTGAAAAAAGAAAGCGTACAGGCGTTGCTTGGGCAGTTCTTGTAATTGCGCTTATCTTAGTATTCTATTACGGATATGTCGTACTAGGATAAGAAAAAAGCTATCTTGGATAAGATAGCTTTTTTCTTTTGCTTTAATCTAAAAAAAGATTCATTGAACGTTCTCCATCATTAACGGTATATTCAAATCGATCTAGGTGATGCGTGCCTCGTTCGAATAAGTGCTGAACGGCACAAATTTTCTCCTCATTGTCATAAATGATAAAATTAGCACCTTTTGTATCACCGTCTGTCGGTAAAAAACATAATGTGTTGTGACAGTAAATACAATCATAAAGAGAGAATTTTAATGAATTTAAGTGCTGAGTGAATGATAAAAAGGTCTCTTTCGGTAGCGATTGAAGAAGCTGTTCGTATGCATAAGGTAGCTTTTTAGTCAGTCTTAGCTTATCCCCATTTCGCAATAAATACGTTCCATCGTGAAGCTTTATTTGACGGTCATCAACCATAATGGCTTTTTCCCAGCGTGTATCAATAAGAAGTTCTAATGTATCATCCATTACTTCATGGAGCATGGAAGCTTCGTCACTTTCATCTTCAAAGAAAATCCACTGTGAATCAACACATTCAACCGTACCAATCACGAAGGAACGCGGCTGATTGTTCAGAGCTTGTTGTTTAGAATAATGAGTCATAATCAAACCTCCGTGTGAAATTTATCCATATTTTTTTATTGCCTAAAAAAGCTCTCTTTATAACTCGAAAGTGAAAATAAAATATAAGGACAATTCAACTGTAACTATTGCGTGCATACAATGGCATTATTTCATTCATAAACAAGAGCGTGAAAGAAAGGATGATAAACGATGTGTGGTATAACGGGTTGGGTCGACTTAAAGCGATCGCTTTTAAATGAAACAGCAACAATAACAAAAATGGCTGACACTTTATCGAAAAGAGGTCCTGATGACACCAACGTATGGACACAGCAGCATGTTGCTTTTGGGCACAAACGCTTAGTTGTAGTAGATCCTCAAGGCGGAAGACAGCCCATGACAAGAGAAAAAAATGAACAGCTCTATACGCTTTGCTATAATGGAGAGCTTTACAACACGGAAGATATTCGGAAAGAATTACTAAAAAGAGGTTATCAATTTCAGGGACATTCAGATACGGAAGTACTTCTAACATCTTATATAGAATGGAAAGAATCATGCGTAGATCATTTTAACGGTATCTTTGCTTTTTCAATCTGGGATGAAGCCAATGAAAAGTTATTTATAGCACGCGACAGAATGGGAGTGAAGCCCTTATTCTATCGATCTTATGAAGGTGGAATTCAATTTGCATCGGAATTAAAAGCGATATTAGCTCATCCTGAGGTGAAAGCGGAAGTAGGATTAGATGGATTAGCAGAAGTGTTTGGCTTAGGACCTTCTCGTTCTCCCGGCCACGGCGTATTTAAAGAAATAAATGAATTGCGCCCGGCTCACGCGCTCACGCTTACTCGTAACGGGTTGAAAATTTGGCGATACTGGAACGTGAAAAGTGAGCAGCATACAGATGATTTAGGTGAAACTACAGAAAAAGTTAAATTTTTAGTGCAAGACGCGATTGTAAGACAGCTAGTGTCGGATGTCCCGGTTTGTACATTTTTATCAGGTGGAGTAGATTCAAGCGCCATTACAGCAATTGCTGCAAATGCGTTCAAAGAAAGCGGCAAGGGCTCTCTTCATACGTATTCTATCGATTATGAAGACAATGATAAATTTTTTAAAGCAAATGAGTTTCAGCCAAATTCTGATGGAACTTATATCAAGCTCATGTCGGATACGTTTCAAACAAATCATCACCGCTGCATTATTTCAACGGAGGACCTTGTGCAGCATTTAACAGAGGCTGTAGAGGTGAGAGACCTTCCTGGAATGGCTGATGTAGATTCATCGCTGCTTTGGTTTTGCCGTGAAATCAAACAAGATTTTGTCGTGAGCTTATCAGGAGAATGTGCGGATGAAATTTTTGGAGGATATCCGTGGTTTCACCGAAAACATGATTTGTCTTCGGATACCTTCCCGTGGATGCGTTCATTAGATGCTCGAATTGATTTGCTGCAAAGTTCATGGAGAAAGAAATTACAGTTAGAAGATTATGTGCGTGCAAGATATGAAGAAACATTAAAGGAAGTGCCTGAATTAGAGGGTGAATCGTTAGAAGATGCGCAGCGGAGAAAGCTGTTTTATTTAAATCAGATTTGGTTTATGACAACTTTATTAGATCGTAAAGATCGTATGAGCATGGGCGCGAGCTTAGAAGTACGGGTACCTTTTGCAGATCATCGCCTTGTGGAATATGCATGGAATATTCCGTGGGAGATGAAAATGACGGGCAATAAAGAGAAGGGGATTTTACGAAAAGCGCTTGAAGGAATTTTGCCTCATGACGTTCTTTATCGCAAGAAAAGCCCTTATCCTAAAACGCATAACCCAGCTTATACAAAAGCTGTAACTGTATGGCTTCAATCTCTTTTACAAGATAAACAGTCACCTCTTCATGAATTTTTTGATAAGCAACAGTTAAAGCATATTATTGATACAGGCGGAGAAGGATTTAAAGCACCGTGGTTTGGTCAATTAATGACAGGACCTCAGCTGCTAGCTCATCTAGCTCAAATTCACGTCTGGTTTACTCACAATAATATTCAAATTGTGGAATGACAGGACCCTCTCAGTACAGAGGGTTTTTTTTATGAAATAAAGTCATCTGTTTCTCTTTTTTGTACGTTTAACTAGAGAAGAAGACCGCAGTCTATTTTTGTATAACTTTACATAGATATAAAATAAAAGCTTGAAAGCACCGAATAAAGGGAAAGTGTACTGAAACCCTGGAAAAATGGTACAAACGTCATATTTTAATGGTTTAGTTATTGGTAATTTTATGATTCGAATAAAGACAAGCAGTTTATCGTTGTGTTTAATAATAAAGCTTTGTATAATGTTTGTATAACTATTGTATAGGATTAGGAGTGTATGTATGCAAAAAAACGTAATCGTGATTGGAGCAGGTCCAGGAGGACTAGCGGCAGCGATGCTGTTAGCAAGTCATGGCTATAAAGTAGATGTATATGAAAAGCAAGGATACGTGGGCGGGCGAAATTCAGCGATTAAAATGTCGGGTTATACGTTTGATATGGGTCCTACATTTTTGAGCATGCCACAGATTTTTGAAGAATTATTTCAAGCTGCTAATCGCAATGCGCATGATTATATGGACTTAAAACGTCTAAATCTCATGTATGAGCTTATTTTCGATGATGCGCAGATTCAGATGACGGATAACCATAAAAAGATGAAAGAAGAAATCGAACGTTTATACCCAGGAAACGGAGAAGGTTATGAGCGCTTTATGAAAGACACCGAAGCAAAGATGGCGGCTTTGCTGCCTTTATTGCAGGGCGAGATGGATCGTTTTCATCACTATTTAAAGCCTGAAGCAATTCGAGCACTGCCGCACTTATCCTTAGGTAAAACGCTCTATGATGTACTTGGCAAGTATTTCACTGATGAGAAATTGAAATTAGCTTTTACTTTTCAGTCGAAGTACTTGGGAATGTCCCCTTGGGAATGTCCAGGAGCCTTTTCTATTTTATCGTTTATGGAACATGCTTACGGTATCTTCCATCCAATAGGAGGAGTAAACCAACTATCTCAAGCAATGGCAAAAGTAGTGGAAGAACATCAAGGGCACATCCATTTAAACCAAGGTGTCCAAAAACTATGGGTTGAAAATAAGAGAGTAAAAGGAATTATTCTAGAAAATGGAGAGCGAATAGGTGCAGACGACGTCATTATCAATGGAGATTTTGCTCATGCGATGACGAATTTAATAGATGAAGGTACCCTTAAAAAATATGCAGTTAAAAAACTTGAAAAGAAAAAATACTCTTGTTCTACTTTCATGATTTATCTAGGCATAGACAAACAGTACAAAGATCTGCCTCATCACACGATTGTGTTCGCTGAAGATTATAAAAAAAATGTAGAAGAGATCACAAAAACGCTAGCTCTTTCAGAAGACCCTTCTATCTACATTCAAAACCCTGTGGTAACGGACCCAACTTTAGCGCCAGAAGGAAAGTCTGCTCTTTATATTTTAGCGCCGGTTCCAAATAATTTCAGCGGCGTAAACTGGGATGAAAAACAAAAAGATTTCCGGGATGCAGTATTAAGAATTGTAGAAAAGAAAACGGGCTTCAAAGATTTAGAGAGTCATATTGAAGTTGAAAAAATCATTTCACCAAAGCAGTGGGAAGAAGACGTGCTGGTCTATAAAGGAGCGACATTTAATCTTGGACATCAGCTCACTCAAATGATGGTGCTGCGTCCGCATAATAAATTTGAAGAATTAGAAAACTGCTGGCTAGTTGGAGGAGGAACTCATCCAGGAAGCGGTCTACCAACTATTCTGGAATCATCTCGCATTACGACAAAGCTCATCTTAAAAAGAGACGGACAATTACTGAATGAGCCGTTTAAAACCATGAAGGAAATGGAGAGTGCATTATGAGAACCGCAATTGTTGGAGGCGGCATAGGCGGTTTGATTACCGCTTTGTTATTAAGCAAACGAGGATTTTCTGTTGATATTTTCGAAAAAGAAAACAAGCTGGGCGGCCGGTTGGCGTTTGTAGAAAAAGATGGTTATAAAATTGATGAAGGTCCCACGATTGTCTTACTGCCTTTAATGCTTGAACGTATTTTAGATGAAGCAGGCATTTCTGCTTCTCAATATGAACTAATACGCTGTGATCCACTTTATGATATTCATTTTCCAGACGGTACGACCTATACAAAAAAAGCGACTGAAAAAGATCAGTTAGAGGAAATTAGCCGTTTGTTTCCAGGCGAAGAGCAAAACTACCGGCGTTTTATGACTGAATTAAAAAAGCGATTTGAATTAGGAAGTAAGGCATTTTTGGAAAAAGCATTTGTAAATAAACGAGATTTTTGGACATGGCAAAACATCAAGGCATTAAAAAAAATGAATGCAAATAAATCAATGAGAAAATTTGTTTCAACGTATTTCCATGATGAACGTCTAGTAGATGCCTATTCCCTGCAATCTCTCTATATTGGAGGAAATCCTTATTCGGCGCCAGCTATTTATTCCCTTGTTCCTTACAGTGAGCATGCTCATGGCATCTATTACGTAAAAGGCGGATACGCAAGTCTTGTGCCACTTCTTGAAAAGGCGCTGATAGAGCAAGGTGTAAACATTCATTTGAATAAGGCGGTTCAAGAGCTTTCTATATCAGGAGACAAAACGGAAGGGGTTATTGTTGACGAAAAACTTTATCCATTTGATCAAGTTGTTTTAAATGGCGACTTTCCTAATATGGCGAAAATTGCTCAAAAAAAAGAAAAGAAGTATGTGCCTTCGTCCAGCTGTCTGCTGCTTTATCTTGGTTTGAAGAGAAAATATGATCATCACAATGTGCATCAATACTTTATGGGCAATGATTTAGCTAAACATATGGAAGCAGTGTTTAAGCATAAAACGATTCCTGAAGATCCCGCTATTTATACATTTAATCCCTCTGTTATTGATCCATCGTTAGCCCCTGAAGGGAAAAGTGTGCTATATGCACTTATACCGGTTCCATCAGGCGGCCACATTGATTGGAGCAATCAGCAAGATTTTGTTGATGGAATCATTCGAACTTTAGAAGAAAAAGGGTTTGAAGAGCTTCGTAAAGAACTAGAATGGGTAAAAGTACGCACGCCAAATGATGCTCAAGCATTTGGACTTTACGAAGGAGGAAGCTTTGGTATTGCTCCTGAGCTGTTTCAATCAGGCGTATTCAGACCCCAGTACCAGCCGTACGAATATAAAAATGTTTTTGCAGTCGGAGCATCTATTCATCCAGGCGGAGGCGTGCCAATTGTTATGCAAGGAGCAAAAATGTTAGCTGATCATCTTATTGAACAATCATCTGTTCAAACGGTTGCAAAGCTTTCTTAAGATCTTGTAAGCCATAAGGAAATGATGGTTTATCCTTTAATAGAGAAAGGGGTCCTATATGATGAACATTTCGTTAGACAAAGCGTACAATCAGTGTGAAGAAATTATTAAAGAAAACTCAAAAACGTTTTACAAAGCTTTTTCCATGCTGCCGTCAAAACAAAGAAAGGCAGTATGGGCAGTATATGCATTTTGCCGTCAAGTCGATGATATTGTAGATGAAGGATGCAACCCTGAAATAGAGCTGCAGCAATTCGAATCAGAATTTGCTCGATTTAAAAATGGAGAACTATTAAACGAAAGCGCCATGTGGGTAGCTCTGCGCAATGTATTTGAACAATATGAGATGAGTGTTCAAGCGTTTGATGATATGATTACCGGCCAGAGAATGGATTTAGTAAAAAAAGAATACGATACGCTTGATGAAGTGAAAACATATTCTTATCATGTAGCGAGTACGGTAGGGTTAATGCTTTTACCGATTTTAGCTCCAACTACTCATAAAGAATTAGAAGAAGAAGCAGTTGCATTAGGCATTGCGATGCAGCTGACCAACATTTTAAGAGACGTTGGGGAAGACTTAGAGCGAGGGCGCATTTATTTACCGAAAGACCTTATGAGTTCTTACGGATATACGCGCATGCTATTAGAGAACCGGTGGGTCACTTCTGAATTTATAGAGATGTGGGAGCACCTGGCTAAAGAAGCGGAGATGTATTATATAAAAGGACTTCAGTCGATTCATAAATATCCGGTCGCTTCTCGTTTGCCTCTCACAGGAGCGGCGCATTTATACCGAGCGATTCTTGATAAAATTCGAAAAGAAAATTATGACGTATTTACAGAAAAGCACTTTGTCACAAGTCAAGTGAAAAAGAAAATTATGACATCTATTTCTACGGGGTAACGCAAAGGAATTACTTTTCCTTTGCGTTACTTTTTTTTGAAAAGATATGAAAGCGTTAACTATTATGTAAATAAGAAAAAAGTCTCAGCCAAGAAGAAATTGCTGGTTTAGATTTTGCTGAACACGGTTCATCCGCATACGAATTTCGTGAAAGTTTCGTAGCGACAGCAGATGGTAACCTTCATCCTGAATTTGGTGTTGGATTGATTGATCGATTAAATAAAGTTGGTAAAGTATCGGATAAACCTCATATCTCGAACGTAAATGAGACGGTATAGCAGCATATAGATGGAAAAAAGTGATTAAAAGTAAAAACTTTTAATCACTTTTTTTGTTTTTATCAACTTATTTAACAATAATGTAAGCGTTAACGTTATAATGGAAACAAAAGTGAGTTTGAAACAGTTCGTCTATAGGAGGGGAATAGATGAAATGGAAAAGGACAAGTATGCTGCTTATACTACTATTGCTTTTTGGAAGCAGTGCCTCAGCGCAAGATCATAAAGATATACGTGATGAGGTAATATACTCATTGATGATCAACCGTTTTTATAACGGAAGTGAACAGAATGATCGAAATGTTAACTATGAACGTTCAGATGCCTATTATGGAGGCGATTTACAGGGAATAGCACAAAAGTTAGACTATATTCAAGAGATGGGATTTACCGCTGTTTTATTAACTCCTTTTATGGAAAATGATGAGACAGGCTATCATGGATATGCGGTGACCAACCATTATAAAATAGACGATCATTTTGGAACGTTAAAAGACTTACAAAATCTTGTGAAGAAAGCACATGAGCGCAATATAAAAATTATGGTCGAATTTCCTTTGACAATCAGTAACAATCATCCCTGGGTAGCAGATAAAGAAAAACAAACATGGATAAGTAATAAATCCGGTACAGATAACGAAGTAATTAAAGCATTGCCTCACCTTAATTTAAACGAAAGCGCTGTGCAGAAATACCTTATTAAAAATGCTGCTTGGTGGGGCAAACAAGCAGATATTGACGGATATTACGTTAAAGATATCGATCAAGCCCCTTCTGCATTTATTTCATCCTTTTCTAAGACGCTAAAAAGCATGGATCCTTCTTTTCTATTAATAGGAGAAATAAACGGGGAACCATTTAAAAAAAATGAGCAGGCTGATTCGTTAGGAGTAGATTTGCTTGTAGATAGAACGCTAGCCGAAGCCACTGCTGCTACGTTTAGCGGTACTAATCGTCCGCAGAAAATGTTGTATGACAAGTGGGGAAAAGGAAGTAATCAGCCTTTAGCCAATTTTTTAGATGATGTTCATAGCACGCGTTTTACAGCACAAGCATTAAAGAGTGAAAATCATCCTGGAGCCCGAACAAAGCAAGGGCTTTCGTATCTTTATACTTCGCCGAGTGTACCAATCGTTTTTTATGGAACGGAAATTGCGCTGAATGGGGGAAAAGGAGCAGAAAATTATGGCATGATGAATTTTTTAGCTAATCCCGATATTATAGATCATTTAAAAAAACTGGCTGAACTTAGAGCAAAGTCGCCTTCTCTTCGAAAAGGAAGCTTTACCCTTGTGTCTGAGCAACAAGGTGTGGCTGTATACAAGAGAAGGTATAAGGACGAAACGACGTTTGTTGTGATTAATAATACAAAGGAAACGTCGGCCATTAATGTCCCGCTTAAAAAAGTTGGAAAAGAAAATGAACTAAGAGGGTTAATAACGGAAGGAATTATACGACCCGTTGACGATGTATACAACATTTCATTGGAGCCTGAGACCACAAATGTATATAAAGTAGTGAAAAAGTCAGGGGTTAATATTGGATATATCGCAGCGGTTGCTGCTGTTTATACGGGATTTGGCATTTTTTTGTACAAAGCATCTTCAAAAAGAAGAAAAGAAAAGAAAATTTCTCAATCTCGTAAAAAGGACAGCGCGTCGTAGTTGTCAAATTATATTGGATAAGTATTATAAGTATTAATGAAGAAAACATAATTAAGAGGTGGAATTATGGGTGTAACAATAAAAGATGTGGCAAATTTAGCAAATGTAGCCCCTTCGACGGTATCTCGCGTCATTGCAGACAGCTCAAGAATTAGTGAAAAAACAAAACAGCGCGTGCGATCGGCTATGAAAGAACTTGGTTATCACCCAAATATTATTGCGCGAAGTCTAGCAAATCAAACGACAGAGGCAGTCGGCCTAGTGATGCCGAGCTCAGCAGACAAGGTGTTTCAAAATCCGTTCTTTCCCGAAGTGCTAAGAGGAATCAGCACCGGAGCTCACGAAAACAAAAGAGCGATTTATATGTCCACTGGAGAAACAGAAGAAGAGATTTTTGCAGAAGTTGTTCAAATGGTACAGGGAAGACGAGTGGATGGATTAATTTTGCTGTACTCCAAAGTTGATGATCAAGTACTTTCTTATTTGCAAGAACAGAGCGTGCCGTTTGTAGTTATTGGAAAGCCGTTTAAACATAGTGAAAGCATCACGTTTGTTGATAATGATAATTTTAAAGCTGGAAAAGAAGCGACGGAATATTTAATTGAATCTGGACATGAGCGTATTGCTTTTATTGGCGGAAGTCTTGAATTAGTCGTTACCATTGACCGTTTAACAGGCTATGATAAAGCGATTCAAAAAGCAAACATTCCTTACCGGGACGAGTATGTAATTCATGAAGAATTTCTACAAAAGGGAGGAAAAGAAGCTGTTTGCGAACTTTTATCTCTAAAAGAACGTCCAACAGCTCTGGTAGTAGCAGACGATCTAATGGCATTAGGCGTTTTAAATACATTGGATGAAATGGGGATTTCGGTTCCTGAAGACATTTCGATTGTCAGTTTTAATAATGTTCTGATCGCCGAAATGGCTAGACCTGCTCTCACATCTATTGATATTAATATTTTTGAACTTGGTTATCAGGCTGTACGCTGCTTGATTAAGCAGATTGAAACGCCATATGCTGTTGCAGAACAAGTGCGCGTTCCCCACAAAATGATTGAAAGACAATCCTGTAAAACCATTCAAATGACGAAGAGATAACTTTATATACAAAGAGAAAAGAGGCTGGGACAAAAGTATTGTAGTTGAAGGAAGATCCGAACGAGTTTGATTCTTGATGGAGAATCAAACTTGTTCGGATTTTTTCGTTTTTAGATTGGATTGATTTTGGTATGTCTCAATATATTTTCTGTGCCAAAGATATTGGCGTTTAAAGTGCAAAAAAAATATACACGTGCCAATTATTTTTTTCTTTATCAAAAAGAAAGAATGATATAAGTGGTGAAAACCTTGATGACAAATAGGCTGTAAAGTTTTATTAAAAGTTGGCACGCTATTTGCATAACTATAAAGTAAACAAAGATTTGCATACTAGGAGGTATATATCATGGTAGTTTCTTATTCTCATGAACCATTTACAAATTTTAAGGACGAAAACAATAAAAAGGCATTTCAAGAAGCATTAACATATGTAAATACACAGCTTGGCAAAACGTACCCGCTTGTGATCGACGGTGAAAAAGTGGAAACTGAAGAAAAAATTACGTCTGTTAACCCAGCGAATATAAAAGAAGTGATTGGATATGTCTCTACAGTAAATAAAGACTTAGCAGAACAAGCGATGCAGTCAGCTTTAAAAGCTTTTGAAACGTGGAAAAAATGGAAAGTAGAACATCGCGCGGATATTCTTTTCCGTGCAGCGGCCATCATCCGTCGCAGAAAGCATGAATTTTCTAGTTATCTTGTAAAAGAAGCAGGAAAGCCTTGGAACGAAGCAGATGCTGATACAGCAGAAGCAATTGATTTTTTAGAGTACTATGCACGTCAAGTCCTGACGTTAAAAGATGGTTCTCCAGTACAGAGTCGAGACGGTGAGTATAATCAGTACAATTATATTCCACTTGGCGTAGGTATTATTATTTCACCCTTTAACTTCCCGTTAGCTATCATGGCTGGAACAGCAGTAGCAGCTATCGTAACAGGCAACACGATTTTATTAAAGCCAGCTGATGCCACTCCTGTAGTAGCAGCGAAATTTGTAGAAGTAATGGAAGAAGCAGGTTTACCGAAAGGCGTATTAAACTTTATTCCTGGTGCTACACCTGAAATCGGTGACTACTTAGTTGAACATCCAAAAACACGTTTTGTTTCATTTACCGGCTCGCGCGCAGTAGGTTGCCGCATTTACGAAAGAGCAGCAAAAGTACAGCCGGGCCAAAAATGGCTAAAACGCGTTATTGCTGAAATGGGCGGAAAAGATACGGTGGTTGTAGACAAAGATGCGGATCTTGATTTAGCTGCTTCTTCAATTGTATACTCTGCATTTGGTTTTGCAGGGCAAAAGTGCTCCGCTGGTTCTCGTGCTGTTGTGCATCAAGATGTGTATGATGAAGTGCTTGAAAAAGCAGTTGCGCTAACAAAAACATTAACCGTTGGAAACCCGGAAGAAGTTTCAACTTATATGGGACCTGTTATTCATGAGGCGTCGTATAACAAAGTATTATCGTATATTGAAATTGGAAAAGAAGAAGGACGGCTTGTTGCGGGAGGAGAAGCAGACAATTCAACTGGATACTTTATTCAGCCAACTATTTTTGCGGATGTAGATGAAAAAGCTCGTCTCATGCAAGAAGAAATTTTTGGTCCGGTAGTAGCATTCTCTAAAGCGCGAGATTTTGATCATATGATGGAGATTGCAAACAATACAGAATATGCATTAACAGGCGCTTTATTATCAAACAACCGCGAGCATATTGAGCGCGCTCGTGAAGAGTTCCATGTTGGAAATCTGTATTTTAACAGAGGATGTACAGGAGCGATTGTGGGTTACCAGCCTTTTGGCGGATTTAATATGTCAGGAACGGATTCAAAAGCAGGCGGACCGGATTATCTTGTTCTTCACATGCAAGCAAAAACAACATCTGAAACATTCTAATTAGAAAATAAGGAGGAGTAAATATGACAACTGAAACACAAAAAACGGTGAAAATCATTGAGCAAACAGAAAAATTTGGGGCACACAACTATCATCCGCTGCCGATTGTAATTGAAAAGGCAGAAGGCGTATGGGTACACGATCCAGAAAATAATAAATATATGGATATGCTAAGTGCTTATTCCGCTGTTAACCAAGGACATCGTCATCCAAAAATTATTGAAGCATTAAAACGTCAAGCTGATAAAGTAACGTTAACGTCACGAGCTTTTCATAATGATCAGCTTGGTCCATGGTATGAAAAGATTTGTAAATTAACAAATAAAAATATGGCTCTTCCAATGAATACGGGAGCAGAAGCGGTGGAAACAGCCATTAAAGCTGCACGCCGCTGGGCTTACGATGTGAAAGGCGTTGCTGAAAATCAAGCACAAATCATCGCATGTGTGGGCAACTTCCACGGTCGTACAATGACAGCTGTTTCCTTATCGTCTGAAGCAGAATATCAACGTGGTTTTGGACCGATGCTTCCAGGGCTTCAAACCATTACTTATGGTGATTTAGAAGCGTTAAAAGCTGCTATTACACCAAATACAGCCGCATTTTTAATTGAGCCAATTCAAGGTGAAGCAGGTATCGTTTTACCTCCAGAAGGCTTCTTAAAAGCTGCAGCTGATTTATGTAAAGAACATAATGTGCTATTTATTGCTGATGAAATACAAGTTGGCTTAGCGCGTACAGGCAAAATGTTTGCTTGTGATTGGGAAGGCGTAGAACCAGATATGCTGATTTTAGGTAAAGCGCTTGGAGGAGGAGTTTTCCCTATTTCTTGCGTAGTCGCTAATGAAGACATTTTAAGTGTCTTTAACCCTGGCTCTCATGGTTCAACATTTGGAGGAAACCCGCTTGCTTGCGCCGTATCATTAGCTGCTTTGGAAGTAATTGAAGATGAAGAACTTCCAGCGCGTTCATTAGAATTAGGTTCTTATTTCAAGCAGAAGCTCCAAAGCTTAAGCAATCCAGTTATTAAAGAAGTGCGCGGCCGAGGTCTATTCATTGGGGTAGAATTACACGAAGAAGCTCGTCCTTATTGTGAAAAATTAAAAGACCAAGGTTTGCTTTGTAAAGAAACGCACAGTACGGTTATTCGTTTTGCTCCGCCGCTAACGATTTCAAAAGAAGAGTTAGACTGGGCAATTGAACGAATTGAAAAAGTATTTGCTGAGTAATCGGTTTAAAATAAATAAAAATAGTACGATATGTATATATCGTACTATTTTTATTCATATGCAGCTAAATAACGTTTTTATTTGATAGGCAGGAGGAATAGAAGTGTATATCCAACTCTCACAGCTAAGCATGGAAGAGCAAGTTGAATGTTTAACAAAAGCGTTAGTGAAAATCAAAAGTATCAATGGGACAAGCGGCGAAGTAAAGATTGCTGATTTCATTAAAAACACGCTTCAAAGTTTTCCTTATTTCAAAGAAAATCCCCTCCACGTTTGGGAACAGAAAATTAATGGCGATACGCTAGGTAGAAAAAATGTATTTGCTTTTATTCAAGGCAGCAAAAAAAATGCTCAAACAATGATTTATCACGCTCACTTAGATACGGTTGGCATTGAAGATTTTGGTCCATTAAAAGACATAGCATTAGATCCAGAAGAACTTCAGCGCTATTTCTCTACGCATAACATTAATGAAGATGTACAGCGAGATGCTCGCTCAGGTGAATGGATGTTTGGAAGAGGAGCCGTTGATATGCAAAGTGGAATTGCTGTACATTTAGCCAATGTGCTGCATTTTACTAAGCATCTAAATAAACTAGAAGGAAACGTCCTTTTTATGGTCAACCCAGATGAGGAAAGTCAGCATGCTGGAATTATTTCTGCCGTTTCTGAACTGAACCGTTTGAAAAAAGAAAAAAATCTTTCATATGTAGCAGCGATTAATACCGACTTTATTACACCTCTTTACGATGGAGATTCCACGCGCTATATTTATACAGGAGCCGCTGGGAAACTGCTTCCATGTTTTTATATTTACGGAAGGGAGGTACACGTAGGAGATACGCTTGCTGGTATAGATCCTAATTTGATTGCATCTGAGATTACAGGAAGCATCCATAACAATATTAATCTAGCTGAAAATATTGAAGGAGAGCTGGTACTGCCACCTTCCTGTCTGTATCAACGAGATAATAAAGAGGCTTATAATGTGCAAACTGCTGTAAGCAGTCATTTGTATTTTAACTATTTCATCTATGAACGAACGGCAAAAGAAGTGATGAGTCAATTAATTGGATTATCAATCGAAGCATGTGAAAAAGTGGAGAAAAAACTTTCTGATTATTACGAACTTTTTGTTTGGAGAACGAATTTACCAAAGCGAAACTTGTCTTGGAAAGTGGATGTTGTGAGTTTGGAAGATTACCTGGAAGAATTGGATCAAAAAGGGATAAATGCTCAGGCTTGTATTGAACGAGCTTTCGAACAGTATGGGCATTTAGAACTTAGAACAAGGTGCTTTAAAGTAATTGAAGAACTTCAAAAGTTAGATCCGCATCAAAGTCCGCGCGTAATTGTCTTTTTTGCACCGCCTTACTTGCCTCATAATCACTTGAAGAAAGACGAAAGCAGAGATCAGCAGCTTCTTTATCCCTTGCAAGCAGCTGTGGAGAAGGTTGGAAAACAGACGGGAGAGACGTTTCAGTTTAAAAAATTTTTTCCCTACCTAGCGGATGGCAGCTTTTTATCTCTTCATGAGACAGATGAGGAAATCGATGCTTTTACACGTAACTTTCCGGGGTGGGGGATTGCAGGGGCGATTCCTTTCCGTGAAATTCGAGAGTTAAATATTCCGTCCATCAATATAGGAGTATATGGGAAAGACGGACATAAGTGGACAGAGCGAGTGTATAAGCCTTATTCGTTCGGAGTTCTTCCTAAGTTGATTCAAGAAACAACTGTTCAGATGCTAAAAAGTAGGCATGCTTGTACAAACCACATATAAGAAAATGAAGAACGGAGGTACCGATGAATAGACATACAGAACAAAACCAATTACAGAGAACAATGAAAAGCAGACATTTATTTATGATTGCGTTAGGAGGCGTGATTGGAACAGGCCTATTTTTAGGTTCGGGTTTTACTATTAGCCAGGCAGGGCCGGGAGGAGCCATTCTTGCATATGTAATAGGCGGCTTCCTCATGTACTTAGTTATGCTTTGTTTAGGAGAGCTAGCGGTAGCAATGCCGGTTTCAGGTTCCTTTCAAGAATACGCTACAAGGTTTTTAGGGCCTTCTACAGGCTTTATGATTGGATGGCTGTACTGGTTCAGCTGGGCAAATACGACGGGGCTTGAATTTACGTCAGCAGGAATTTTAATGCAGAGGTGGTTTCCTGATGTACCTATATGGTCATGGTGCTTGATTTTTGGCGTCATTACATTTTTAATTAACGCTCTTTCTGCTCGAAGCTATGCTGAAACTGAGTTTTGGTTTTCGAGTATTAAAGTTACGGCTATTATTCTATTTATTTTAATTGGAGGAGCTGCTGTTTTTGGTTTTATCGATTTCAAGGGAGGAGAACCCGCACCGTTTCTTTCACATTTCACCCAAGGCGCAGGTCTTTTTCCAAATGGAATACTGGCAGTTTTATTGACTTTAGTAACGGTTAACTTTTCGTTTCAAGGAACGGAGCTTGTCGGCATTGCAGCAGGAGAAAGTGAAAGTCCTGAGAAAACGTTGCCGAGATCTATTCGAAACGTCATTTGGAGAACGCTGTTTTTCTTTGTGTTAGCTATGTTTGTTTTAGTCTCTATTCTGCCATACAAAACAGCAGGCGTCATTGAAAGTCCGTTTGTTGCCGTATTAGATCAAATTGGCATTCCATACGCAGCGGATATCATGAACTTTGTCATTTTAACAGCCGTTCTATCAGTGGCGAACTCCGGCGTTTATGCTGCTTCTCGTATGCTTTGGTCACTGTCAAACAGCAATATGGGGCCAAAACCTTTGAAGAAATTATCTTCAAAAGGTGTTCCAATTAACGCATTAATTGTGACAATGATTATTTCAGGGTGCTCGTTGATTACAAGCGTCGTGGCTGCTGAAACCGTATATCTTTGGTTTATTTCGATTTCAGGAATGGTGACCATTATTGTTTGGATGTCCATTTGTGCCTCTCAATTTATGTTCCGCCGTCGTTTTTTAGCGGAAGGAGGAGACATAAAGGAATTGAAATTTAAAACGCCGCTTTATCCGTTCGTTCCTATTCTAGGTTTTTGTTTGTATGGACTTGTATTAATCAGCTTAATTTTTATTCCGGATCAACGAATTGGTCTTTACTGTGGTGTCCCTTTAATCATTGTGCTCTACGTGTATTATCACGTAGGAATCAAGAAAAATATTGATCAAAAACAATCGGATTCACCGGTTTATAAAGCAAAATAAAAAAGAAGTGCACTGTGCACTTCTTTTTTATTTAGAGCGGATGTTTAATCGTTTCATACGATACTGCAAGCTTTGTCTAGTCAGCCCTAGTATCTTAGCACTTTTTGAGATGTTGTGGCTGTGTTGTTCAAGCGTTTGTTTAATACATTCTGCTTCGAACGCTAACAGCTGTTCCTTTAAAGGAAGAGAAGGGTGAAAAGCGCTTGGATAAGAAGGTGCGTCACTGCTTGCTTTATTTTCAAAATGTTCATGCTGCTTTAGCTGGAACTTCGTTCTGTATTGGAAAGGAAGGTGAGAATAGTGAATAACATCTTCGTCCATTACTAAGTTCATTGCACCTTCAATAATGTGTTCTAATTCCCGTACGTTCCCTGGCCAGTCATAAGAGAGAAAAGAAGACATGACTTGGTGATCTACGGTTTTTACATTCATCTGAAATAAATCATTGTATTTTTTGATGAAAAACTTTGTTAATTCAATAATATCTTCTTTTCGTTCACGAAGAGGAGGAATAAAAAGCGTCACGACGCCAAGTCGATAATATAAGTCTTTGCGTAATCGGTTTTCTGCAATTGCATCGATTGGATCTTCATTCATGTTCGCGATCACTCGAACGTTAACCGGTTTGTCCACTGTATCCCCAATTCTTCGTACGGTTTTTTCCTGCAGCACTCGAAGAAGCTTAGCCTGAAGATTTGGGTTTAACGAGTTGATTTCATCTAGCAGTAATGTGCCTCCTTGCGCTTGTTCGAAAAGGCCAGGATTATCCATTGCACCTGTAAAAGCTCCGCGCTTCGTACCGAACAAAAGACTTTCAATTAAATTATCCGGTAGCGCAGCACAGTTTTGTGAAATAAAAGGAGCAGAAGAGCGGCTGCTGCCATTATGTATGCTTTGAGCAAACAGTTCTTTTCCCGTGCCTGTTTCTCCAATGATTAAGACATAAGAAGGAGTTCTAGTAGCGCGCTTGGCGTCTTCAATCACATCATGAACCGCTTGACTGTTTCCAATGATGCTATCAAACGTAAAGCGTGTGTTTCCTTTTTGCCTAATGTTTTGCCGGATTAGACGCTCTAGTTTCGTCACGTCCTGAGCAATTTCAACCGCTCCTTGAATGACCCCGTCTTTTAAAATAGGGAAGGTATTATTAATCGTCGTAATTTCTTGTCCTTGATTGTTGAAATACGTTTGCTTGACGTTAACCGTTTCTTTTCCTTTTTGCAGCGCCTGTACAAGCGTGCTTTGCTGATTTTCTTTGAACATAAACACATCTAACAAGTTTTTATGTAAAACGTCTTGTTCATCCATCAGCTCCATCTTTGTCATCTTTTCATTATAAATAATAGTTTTTCCTGTTTCATCGACCGCATGGATACCGGCATCGACTTTATTTAAAATGGTTTCGTATATATGTTTAAGAGTGCTTAATGTATCGGTCATTCAAATACTCTCCTTTAGCGGTGTTCATATCTCTATTTAAACAAAAATAGCTGAATTCTGATAGTGTTTCCACATAAAAATAAATGAATGACCGAAGAGAAATGTTATCCGTTTACAATAGATCCCCCATTAATGTGCAGAACTTGCCCGGACATATAAGAAGAATCAGAGCTTGCCAAGTATACATAGGCCGGTCCGAGCTCAGAAGGCTGTCCTGCCCGTTTCATAGGTGTATTAGACCCAAATGTCGCAACTTGCTGTTCGTCGAACGTAGACGGAATAAGAGGTGTCCAAATGGGTCCCGGAGCTACGCCGTTTACGCGAATGCCTTTTGTTGCGAGCGAAGCTGATAAAGAACGTGTAAAAGCAACGATAGCACCTTTGGTTGAAGAGTAATCAATCAGCTGATCATGCCCATGGTAAGCTGTCACAGACGTTGTATTAATAATAGCGCTTCCTTGTTTTAAATGAGGCAATGCAGCTTTGGTCAGATGAAAAATTGAAAAAATATTCGTTTGAAACGTACGAGTAAGCTGTTCAGTCGTAATATCCGTAATACTTTTTTGAGGATGCTGTTCAGCTGCATTATTGACTAAGATGTCTATTTTTCCGAAAGTCTGAATCGCCTTTGAGACGACTTCTTGACAAAAATGCTCATCTCCTATATCGCCAGCAAGCAATAAACAAGAAGCTTCCATTCGTTCAACTTGTTTTTTGGTTTCATTTGCATCATCGTGTTCATTAAGGTAGGTTATGACAACATTTGCGCCTTCTTTAGCGTAATGATAAGCGACAGAACGTCCGATACCGCTGTCTCCTCCGGTGATAACAGCTACTTTGTTCTGTAATTTTCCGCTTGCCTTATAGTCTGGAGCGATAGAGGTAGGGATTGGATGCATATCTTTCTCAATACCTGGCTGAGTTTGCTGATGCTGAGGAGGGAAGTTTTGTTTTTGATTTTGATTCATTGGTATACACTCCTTAATTAATATGAGTATGTAAGCGTATACTAGTATTTGTTAAGAAAGTGTATCTATGCATAGGAATAAGCCTGAACGAATAAAAAAAGGCTTTAAAAGAAAAAATGAATGCCGGAGCATCCATTTTTTTAGCGGTAATTAATAAATTGTACGTCAATAGGTAAATCAGCGCTGCGAATAGCTGAAATAATTTGCTGCAGGTCATCACGATTTTTACCGCTTACGCGAAGCTGATCATCTTGAATCTGGCTTTTTACTTTTAAACCGGTATTTTTAATAATTGTATTTAGCTTTTTAGCGTTGTCTTTGTCGATACCTTGAATTAGCTTGGCGCGTTGTCTAACCGTTCCTCCAGAGGCGTTCTCAATTTTTCCATATGAGATATTGCGTGTAGGTACGCCGCGTTTAATAAGCTTGGAGATCAGTACGTCTTTTAACTGTTCAAGCTTAAATTCATCATCAGAAATAAGAACAAGCTCTTCGTTTTCAAGCGAGATTTCGCTTTTACTACCTTTAAAATCGTAGCGGGTTTTAATTTCTTTTGTTGCCATGGTAATGCCGTTTGTTACTTCTGATAAATCGACTTGTGACACAATGTCAAATGAACTATCTTTAGCCATAATAACCTCCATATGTAAAGAGTTTGTTCTTTTATTATAAATAAAACACAAACTGTATACAACTGATATTGAATAGAGAGCCGGTAATTGATACAATACAAGTTATGCTTTTTGTTGTAAGCTATAGAAGCAGCTTTTTTAAACAATGCATGCATTTAAGTTGATTTGAAAGTTAAAATGCTGTTCGATGCAAAGTGAGAAGGTATGTGGTGACGGAATAGTCACTACTAATTTATATAAAGGATGGATAGAACGATGAATGTAGAAGCTGGGATGAAAGCGTATTTAACAGTAAACCGGGAAACGCCGATTGGTTATATGTTAGCAGAAGGTGAAGAAGAAATTTTGCTACATAAAAATGAAACAACAAGAGAACTTGCTGAAGGAGAAGAAGTAGAAGTTTTTCTATACCTTGATCAGCATGACCGTTTAACGGCAACGATGCACTTACCTCTTGTTGAAGAAGGTGTCTATGAGTGGGTCGAGGTCGTAGATGTTAATCCAGGTTTGGGCGTGTTTGTAAATATCGGCATGAACAAAGATATGTTAATTGGTTCAACAGACTTACCTGCCCTAGAAGATCTGTGGCCAGAAGTCGGAAACAAGGTTTACTGTACAATGAAGATTTCAAAGCGCGGTAAGATGTACGGAAAAATTGCTACAGACGATGTGATGAAAGCAATGGCATTAGATGCTCCGCCCGAACTTTTTAATCGTGAAGTGAGCGGATACATCTATCGCGTACTGCGCGTAGGTTCATTTATTATGACAGATGAAGGATATGTTGGATTTATTCATGAAAGCGAGAGACGCAAAGAACCAAAGCTTGGTACGTATGTAACAGGCCGCGTAATTAATGTAAAAGAAGACGGAACGCTAAACGTATCGCTTCTTCCGCGCAAGCAAGAAAGCATGGATGAAGATGCACAAGTACTATACGATTACATGGAAAGCCGCGGTGGCGTTATGCCATTTTGGGATAAAAGCTATCCGGAAGATATTCGCGAGCGCTTTAATATGAGTAAAGCTGCGTTCAAACGTGCGCTTGGTAAACTGATGAAAGAAGGAAAAGTTTATCAAGAAGAAGGATGGACATATTTTAAAAAAGAAGAAAACTAAAAGGAGAAGCCGCTGAAAATTCAGCGGCTTCTTTTTATAAGTGATCAGTTTTTTTAGAAAATGAATGTTTTCCAAGCTCACGGTTATGCTTAGCTTGCAGATTCTTTTCGTGAAGCTTTGCGTTATTATCTTTTGCTTTTTTATCGTTATCGCTCGTTTTTGGCATTGTGATACACCCCTTTTTGGTCGTATCTTTAGAATGCCCTGACCTCTTTAAATTATTCGATGGTTTCATTCAAAAAGAAGACTGCAATCGTCCCTGGGCCAGAGTGAGAACCTATGGCTGCACCAATAATATTAATAATAAAATGTTTGGTTCCAAAACGTTCTTGAATCATCTCTTTCAGCTGAAGAGCTGTTTCTAAATCATCTCCATGGCTAATTCCAATGGTTTGAGAAGAGAGGTTTTTTCCTCGCTCTTCCATGACATCAAGCATGCGCTTAAATACTTTTTTACGGCCGCGGATTTTTTCGATTGGAATCAATTTTCCATCTTCCACATGAAGCAGCGGCTTAATATTAAGCAGACCTCCTACAAAAGCAGAAGCTTTGCTCACGCGTCCTCCTTGAGCAAGAAAATCTAAGTCATTGACCGTAAAAATATGTTCCATATGCAGCGCGTATTGCTTTATTTTTTCTGTCATCTCTACTAGTGAGAGGTTCTGTTGTAGTAATTGTGCTGCATAATAAGTAACTACTCCCTGGCCAAGAGATGCACATTTCGTATCGATTATCTCTAATTGAAAATCGGGATACTTTTCTAGGAGTTCTTCTCGAATCATCATTGCTGTTTGATATGTACCGGATAATTCTGAAGAAAAAGCTAAATAAACGCACGAATCACCTGATTTAGCTATGTCTTCAAAGACTTCATACATAGTAGTTGGAGCCGCTTGAGATGTTTTTGGCATCTTGCCTTTACGGATGGCTTCGTAGACAGAAGCTGGCTCAATCGTTTGTAGATCTAAAAATTCTTGATTATCCAGGCTTACGCGAAGTGGTAAAAAGCCAACGTTATTTTCTTGAAAAAAGGATAAAGGCAAATCGCTTGCACTATCGGTTAAAAGTTTAATTGACATAAATGTCACCTTCCTAATTGCATTTATAAAATATTAAATGAATTTGATGTATAAACATTGAGAAGCGTTATATACGACATAGTATTAGTGTATAAGCACTTTGAGGAAAATACAATTTTTGAATAAGTTTTTTTAATTCTGCCAAATCGTACATACTATATGTACTAACTATTTTAAAGATGCTGACTTTATTCATTTTATAAATGGGTATAGGAGAGTAAAAAGTTTTAAAAAAGCGGAGGTCGGTCATTTGAATATGTGGCTTGAAACAAAAAAAGCGATAGTCGTCTTGGTAGGAGCATTATTGAATGCGCTTGCGCTCAACTTGTTTTTGATACCTGCTAATGTATATTCGAGCGGCTTTACAGGAGTAGCGCAGCTTGTTTCGAGTATCGTGACAGATTACACCCCTTTTACTATTTCCACTGGAGTGCTGCTGTTGTTGTTAAATATTCCTGTAACTATTTTAGGGTGGAAAAAAGTTGGGAAGTCATTTACTGTTTACAGCTTTATCAGCGTTGCTGCAACAACTTTGTTTCTTGGAATTATTCCTATTCAAGCACTTTCTAAAGACATCATCCTTAACGCAGTTTTTGGAGGCGTTATTTTAGCGGTAGGGGTAGGAATTACGTTGAAATTTGGAGCTTCAACTGGTGGGCTCGATATTATTGCCCTGATTTTATCTCGAGTAAAGGACCGACCAATTGGCACTTATATGTTCATATTAAACGCAATTATTATCGTGCTAGCAGGTCTTTTATATGGTGCTGAGAAGTCACTCTATACGCTTGTGACGCTTTATACAACTACTCGCGTCATTGATGTTATTCATACGCGTCATGTCAAACTCACAGCAATGATCGTAACGAAAAAAGGAGTGGAGCTAAGAAAGGCGATTCACGCCAAACTTGTGCGAGGGATTACGGCGGTACCGGCTAAAGGCGGCTTTACAAACGAAGATAAAGAAATGCTGATGATTGTTTTGACTAGATACGAATTATTTGACTTGGAGCGAGTGATTAAAGAGGTAGATCCTAAAGCATTTACCAATATCGTTCAGACAACGGGAATCTTTGGTTTGTTTCGTAAGGATTAAAAAAGGTCCAGGTATTCATTACCTGGACTCTTTTTTATTAATGTGTGCCTTTTAAGTCATTAGAAAGCTCTTGAAGCTGAGCTTGTTCTTCAGGAGAAGCATTTTGCTGCGCATGAGACAGCATATCAGCTGCAATGTTTTCATCAGAACCTGCAGACGTATGAGCCTGAGACGTTTGATGATTTTGACCAGCAGCTCCCAATGTATTCTGAAGCTGCTGAAGCTGAGCTTGTTCTTCAGGAGAAGCGCTTTGCTGTGCATGAGACAGCATATCAGCTGCTACGTTTTCACTAGACGTGTGAGCTTCACCATGAGCGTGAGACTGCCCGCCCTCTAAAGTGCTTTGAAGCTGTTCAAGCTGGCTCTTTTCTTCAGGAGAAGCATTTTGCTGTGCATGAGATAATATATCAGCTGCCACGCTTTCACTGGACGTGTGAGCTTTACCGTGAGCGTGAGATTGCCCGCCTTCTAAAGTGTTTTGAAGCTGTTCAAGCTGTGCCTTCTCTTCAGGAGAAGCATTCTGAACGATATGAGACAGCGTATCAGACGTAATGTCTGCGCTTTTCTCTTGTGAATGTGATTCTCCATCTGTATCATACGCTTGATGCAATGAGTTTTGGAATTGCTTCAGCTGCTCTTGCTCCTCAGGAGAAGCGTTAGAAGCAATACTATTTAATACGCCTTCTGAAATATCAAGCTCACCGTTGCCGTGCTTTTGACGGTGAAGCTGATCTTCTGAATGGCCGGATACTGCATTTCGAATCGCATCTTTTACTTGACCAAAAAGTGAATTTTTCATAAGTTATTGTCCTCCATGAGGAGTTTGGCGCTGCTGAGCTTGAAATGCTTCTGCCTCTGCCATAGTCATATGATAAGGAATTCGTTCATCATGTTTTTGAACTGCGTCTGCACCTTGTTTCACAAAACGTTTTGATCGATTGCCTCTGCCCATCATAAATTCCTCCTCGTAATATAAATAAAACCGACACCTTAAGAAGTGTCGGTTATAGTGTGTGCTAAATAAAAAAAATGATAGCGATAAAAATTTACCTTGCTTTTCAAAAAAAGCTAAGTTATAAATTTAACGTTTTTTCCAAATAATAAGCAATACCATCATTTTCATTCGATTTTGTTACTTCACGCGCTAGCTGTTTTAATTCGCTAATACCATTTTCCATGGCGATACCGTGTCCTGCAAATTTAATCATTTCAAAATCATTGTCTTCATCTCCAAACGCAATAATTCGTTCGCGTGGAATTTGATAATGATTAGCTACGCGCTCAAGACCTACAGCTTTATTAAGTCCTTTTTTTACAATTTCAACGACATGCCAAGGTGCTCCCCAGCGTCTATGTTCTAGTACTTCTGCATGAACATCTGAAAGGTGAGAGCGTATATCTTGTACATGTTCTTCATCTGCGTGAATTAAAATAGACGTTGGATCGTGCTGCAGCGTATGACGCAAATCACCCGTTTGTAATTTAGGATCCCCTAGGCTAAGTACATCCATTAATTTTCGATCTTCAAAATGAAGATACACATCATCTTGTACTTCTGCCATGATATTGTTGATGCGATAGTCTTGCATAGCTGTCACAATGTCATGGACAGTGCGGCGGTTTAAAGGTTCGTGATGCGTGCCGAAATCAGGCTGAAGGGGGTGATGGACAAGCGCTCCGTTAAAGTTTACGATAGGCGTGGATAAATCTAATTCGCTGTAATACATAGCACTGGAACGATAAGGTCTACCAGTTGCAATCATTACAATATGTCCTTCTTGTTTTACTTTTTCTAATACCCGTTTCGTTGTAGGTGAAATGGTTTTTTCATTCGTTAACAATGTTCCATCCAGATCTAAGGCGATTAAGTGTTGATCGTTTCTCATATAGGGCTCCTTTTAAATTGAAGTAGTTATACGATTATATTGAATTCTACTAATACTCATGCTTGTATTCCCATATTTTACACAACTTTTCCTTAGGAGCAAAGCAGAACGATTGACATGCAAAAGCTGTCTTGTTACGGTGTAAGACATAGTTATTGATTGCTTACGATAAATTGTTTAAGGGTATATTTAATACGTGAAGATAATTACGGAAGTAAAAGAAAGGAGAATGAATATGGATAAACAGTTAGAAGATAAAATCATGGAATCACTAGAAGAAGTAATTGATCCAGAGCTTGGCGTTGATATCGTAAATTTAGGCTTAGTGTACGGTGTAGAAATGGAAGAAAACAACACTGTTATCGTGACGATGACGTTAACTTCTATCGGCTGCCCGCTGGCTGGTGTGATTGGCGAACAAGTGAAAAAACAATTAATTTCGCTTGAAGAAGTAGAAAATGTAGAAGTGAATATCACATTTAATCCGCCATGGGATAAAGATCGCATGACGCGCTACGCTAAAATTGCATTAGGTGTTCAATAAGAAAAAAGCCATCAACGATGGCTTTTTTTCTTATTCAATTCTGCACAATTCCACAGGGCAGTCCTCACAGTCTATTTCTTTCTTTAAAAAAGAAAGCTTATGAATGATGATTTTTCCATCTGCCATTGAAATCACTTCGTTTTTTCGCAACTCAGCGAGCATGCGATTGACTACTTCTCGAGATGTCCCGCATAGATTGGCGATTTCTTGATTGGTTAACGTTACGTTTAATAAAATACCATTTGGCTTCATTACTCCAAAGCTATTAGACATGCGGATCAGAGTAGAATAAAGAGCACCTTTTTTTCCATTTAGAATTAAGTCTCTAAATTTTGTCTGCATTCGCTTAATTTGTAGTCCCATCCACTTCATGTACTCCATAGAAAGAGCAGGGTATTGTGCTAGTTCGTTTTCTAACAACCGTTTTTGAATACTGATTGCCGTACAAGGTTCAATAGCTTTTGCTTGAAGCATATGGGGAGTAGATCCGCAAAACAGCATGACTTCCCCGATTAAGTCTCCGGAACTCGCCAGCTGAAGCGTCAGCTCGCGTCCTTCCGGCGTCACTTTACCTACTTGCACGGCCCCTGACGTAATAAAAAATAAATGAGTTGAAGGTGAACCTTCTTGAAAGAGAAAGTCACCTTTTTTAAACGAAAGTTTATGATCAAAGTTCATAAAAAATTGCTGCAGCTCATTTGAAAAAGAATCCGTTGTGATGTTCATCATGTTATCACCTTTTAATTAAAATTTTTGCGACTGCTACTTATTAATCTATTAAGTTAGAACAGTCTGTATATGCTGTACGTCCACTGGCCGTATAAAAAATATCATACGGATGATTTTTATCGATATTCTTATTATACACAAAAACAACCAGTGTTTTCCAAAAATATCTGTGAACAATTTCTAAACAAAAATAGAAAGTTAGTTATAAAAATAAAAACTTATGAATAAATAAAAATGTTTAAAAATATAGAATAAAGTGTTGGATTTTTTAAATATTCATTTGATTTTATTTTTATACGGTATTATAATGATAAATAATTCAAATAGATACGTGGAAAAAGGAGTTTTAAAATGAAAGAATACAAGGTAGGAATTGTTGGAGCAACAGGGTATGGAGGAGTAGAACTGATTCGTTTGTTAGCGAATCACCCACATTTTTATGTTTATGCAGTTTATTCATCCTCTCAGGATGGGATGGAACTAGCAGAAGTTTATCCTCACCTTTCTAATACTGTATATACGCTGCAAGATATAAACCCTAAGAAGATGGCTGAAGAATTAGATTTAGTGTTTACAGCAACTCCGTCCGGTGTTTCTAGCAAACTTGTACCTCAATTAATAGAAGAAGGAATAAAAGTGGTAGATCTATCTGGAGATTTTAGATTAAAAACAGAAGCGCTTTATGAAAAATGGTACAAAAAGCCTGCTGCAGCTGAAGCATTTTTACAGCAGTCTGTGTATGGATTATCAGAATGGTTTGCAGACGAAGTCGAAAGCAGTACGTTCGTTGCGAACCCGGGTTGTTATCCAACAGCTACACTGCTTGGGCTAGCTCCCCTCGTTAGTAAACAAATGGTAAAATCAAACTCTATTATCATTGATGCAAAGTCCGGGATCTCAGGAGCAGGACGCGGTCTTTCGCAAATGGCTCATTATGCTGAAATCAATGAAAATATGAAAATATACAAAGTTAATCAACATCAGCATATCCCAGAAATCGAATCTATTTTAGAAAAGTGGGATGAAGAAATTGGCCACGTTACGTTCAATACGCACTTAGTTCCAATGACGCGAGGGATTATGAGTACAATATACGCTGAACTTTCTAAAGAAAGCTCAGTACAAGAGCTTCATCAGCTATATGTAGATACATATCAAAACTCCCCGTTCGTTCGCGTTCGAAAAGCTGGTGAATTTCCGTCTACTAAAGAAGTAAGTGCATCAAATTATTGCGATATCGGTGTTGCATTTGACGAACGAACAAAGCGTGTCACGATTGTTTCTGTCATTGATAACTTAGTTAAAGGGGCAGCCGGTCAGGCCATTCAAAATGCCAATATCATGATGGGGTTTGAACAGCAAGCGGGTATCGGGCTACTGCCTGTCTTCCCATAAAGACACAGCATCACTAATCACGATAAAAGCAGGAGGGAACGTATAGTGATTACGGTTAAACAAACGAAAGAAAAGATAAAGAAAATAGAGAACGGTACAATTGTAACGCCGCTAGGGTTTTCAGCAGATGGCGTTCACGCTGGTTTACGTTATGCTAAAAAAGATTTAGGAGTTATTGTAAGCGACGTGCCAGCTAATTGCGCGGCTGTTTACACGCTTAATACCTTTCAAGCAGCGCCTTTAGCTGTTACAAAAGAAAGTGTAGCGGTGGAGCAGAAGCTGCAAGCGATCGTTGTGAACAGCGCATGTGCAAATGCATGTACTGGAGAACAAGGATTAAAAGATGCATACCAAATGCGAAATACATGTGCAGAAAAGCTTAATATCCTACCTCATCATGTAGCGGTAGCTTCTACAGGCGTAATTGGAGAGCTTCTAGATATGAAAAAAATTGTTAAAGGTATTGGGTTATTAAGTCCTTCATCGAACAAAGAAAAAGCAGAAGAATTTCAAACGGCTATTTTAACAACAGATACAGTGATGAAGTCAGCTTGCTATGAAACAAAAATTGACGGCAAAGTAGTTACCATTGGAGGCACAGCGAAAGGATCAGGCATGATTCACCCAAATATGGCTACGATGCTTAGCTTTATCACAACAGATGCTAAGGTTGAAGCTTCAGTGCTACAAGATGCGCTAAGTTCTATTACAAATAAAAGCTTTAATCAAATTACAGTGGATGGTGATACGTCCACCAACGATATGGTTGTTGTTTTAGCAAATGGAAAAGCTGATCACCAGTCGCTTACACCAGATCATCCTGAATGGAATTCGTTTTATGAAGCACTGCGCTTGACGTGTGAAGATTTAGCCAAACAAATTGCACGCGACGGTGAAGGAGCAACAAAACTAATTGAAGTAAACGTATCTGGTGCTCATACAAACGAAGAAGCAAATGTGATTGCTAAACAAATTGTGGGCTCGAACCTAGTGAAAACGGCCATGTATGGAGCCGATGCTAATTGGGGACGAATTATTTGTTCAGTTGGATACAGCGGAGTAGCGCTTAATCCAGAAACAGTGAATGTTTCGTTAGGCAATATCCAGATGTTAGAAAACAGTCAGCCTGTTTCATTTAGTGAAGAAGAAGCAAAGGCTTATTTAGAAAATGATACGGTCGAAGTCTATGTGGACTTACAGCAGGGAAGTGGGATCGGCAAAGCGTGGGGCTGCGATTTGACTTACGATTATGTCAAAATCAATGCCAGTTATCGAACGTAAGGAGAGAGTGAAATGAGCAATGAAAAAATCGTCGTTGTAAAATGCGGAGGCAGCATTGTCAACCAGTTAACAAGCGCTTTTTTTGAAAGCATTCAGCAGCTAAAAGCAAATGGATATCAGATCATTGTTGTGCACGGAGGCGGACCTGATATTCAAGATACGCTTACCAAACTTCGCATTGAAACGGAATTTGTAGATGGGCTTCGAAAAACGTCCAAAGAAGCATTAGAAGTTGTGACGATGGTATTAGCAGGCAAGGTTAATAAGCAGCTTGTAAAAGATCTACAAAAAGCGAACTTAAAAGCGGTAGGACTATCAGGAATTGATGGATTATTGCTTAAAGCAGAGGCAATTGATGTGGAACGTCTAGGTTACGTTGGAGAAGTAAAAGGCGTAAACGATACATTATTAAAACAACTAACTGACAGTAAGTATATTCCAGTTGTTTCTTCCATTGGAGCAGATGAAGAAGGTAATAGCTATAATATTAATGCTGACGTGGCAGCCGGAGCCGTTGCACAAGCAGTAAATGCTGAAAAGCTGATGTTTGTAACGGATGTAAAAGGTGTGTTAAAGGATGGAGCATTGCTTCCTGAGCTTACAAAGTCAGAGATTGATGCACTTATTGAAGAAAAAGTAATTTATGGCGGAATGATTCCGAAAGTAACATCAGCGGTAAATGCGTTATCTCCTTTGCTTGAAGAAGTTCATATTATTAGCGGAACTGATGGATTTTTAGATAAGGAAGGGAATCTGATTGGTACAGCAATTAAATATAGTGGAAAAGGTGGAGAAGATAGCGATGAGTTCATTGTTTCCAACATATCAACGGTTTGATATCCATGTGGAAGAGGCGCAAGGAACAAAATTAATAGATAACAAAGGAAATGAGTATTTAGATTTTATTTCAGGTATCGCTGTTTGTAACGTAGGTCATCGTCATCCTGATGTTCAAAAAGCGGTCGAAGAGCAGTTAAATAAAGTGTGGCACGTGTCAAATTTATTTCATCAATCGATTCAAGAAGACGTAGCAGGTAAGCTTGTGGAACACTCAAACGGTGATGCAGTATTTTTCTGTAACAGCGGTGCAGAAGCCAACGAAGCGGCGATTAAATTAGCGCGCAAGTACACACAAAAACACAAAATTATTACGTTTACAAAATCATTTCATGGACGTACATTTGCTACAATGACAGCTACAGGGCAGGCAAAAATTCATGATGGCTTCGGTCCTCTTGTTAATGAGTTTGTTTACGTGCCATACAATGATGAAGAAGCATTAAAACAAGAAGTGGACGACAGCGTAGCAGCCATTATGGTTGAAGTCATTCAAGGAGAAGGCGGAGTGGTTCCAGGAACCGAAGCATTTTTATTAACCATTCAAGAGCTGTGTAAAAAGCACGAAGCACTGTTTATAGTCGATGAAGTGCAAACTGGAATCGGCAGAACAGGAAAACCATTTGCTTATCAGCATTTTAACGTTTCACCAGATATTATTACAGCAGCTAAAGGATTAGGAAGCGGAATGCCGGTTGGTGCGATGATTGGAAAAGGATATCTCAAAGAAGCATTTGGACCTGGTACTCACGGAACAACCTTTGGAGGAAACCCAATTGCATTAGCTTCAGCCAAAGCAACCTTAAACATTATTTTTAATGAAGCATTTTTGGCAGAGGTTACAGAAAAAAGCCTTTATTTTACCAATGCTTTGAAAAATAGCTTAGCAGCTTATTCATTTGTAACCGATGTTCGCGGAAAAGGTTTTATGATTGGAATTGAATGCGGGGAACATCAGTCAGCATTGCTTGCAGCTATGCGTGAAAAAGGATTGCTAGCACTGGGAGCAGGACCGCATGTAGTACGATTGCTGCCGCCTTTAACTGTAACAAAAAAAGAGTTGGACCAAGCGATTCATATCATTGAAGAAGCGTTTAGCCAAACAAAAATTACTTCATAATACAAATTTTTTTGAATATGTTTGTATAAAAATTCTGTTTTATAAATAATTATTCGAAGAGGGATGCACAATGAACGGATATTTACACTTAGCAAACGGCGATTCGTTCGCCGGACACATTGAACATACAGCAACGCACCAGGCAAAAGGAGAAATTGTTTTCTTTACTGGAATGACTGGTTATCAAGAAGTTGTGACTGATCCATCTTACAAAGATCAAATTATCGTCTTTACGTACCCTTTGATTGGGAACTATGGTATCAATGAAAAAGATTATGAAAGCAAAAAGCCTCACGTAGCAGGCGTTGTCGTATACGAATGTTCAGATGAAGGGTTCCATTACGAAGCGATGTACAGCTTTAAACAATATTTAAAGAAATGGAACATTCCGCTTATTACACATGTGGATACGAGAGCGGTCGTAAAACGAATTCGAAAAGAAGGTACGATGCAATCTGCCTTTTCGACATCTGCTGAATCGCCAGCATTTACTGCTGAATGCGATGGATATGTAGTAAAAGAAGTATCAACAAAAGAGCCTGTTACTTACGGAAACGGTGAAAAACACGTTGTATTAATGGACTTTGGGTATAAAAAATCAATTTTACAAGAGCTGTTAAATCGAGAGTGCAAAGTAACAGTTGTTCCTTATTCTACAAGCTCTTCAAAAGTAAAAGAGCTGCAGCCGGATGGCATTGTCTTATCAAACGGACCTGGAGATCCAACTCAAGTGAGCAGTCAGCTGGATGAATTAAAAGAAATTATTTCATCGTATCCAACTTTGGGAATTTGCTTTGGACATCAGTTAATTGGGCTCGCTTTTGGGGCGCAAACCAAAAAGCTGGCGTTCGGTCACCGAGGAGCTAATCAGCCTGTAATTGATTTAACGACTAACAAAGTGTGTATGACTTCTCAAAATCACAGCTATGTCGTAGACGAACAGACGATTACGTCTACGCCATTAAACGTTCGATTTAAAAATGTGAATGACGGATCGGTTGAAGGTTTAATGCATAAAGACCTTCCTGTTATGTCGGTTCAATATCATCCAGAAGCACACCCTGGACCAAGTGACAGCACGTATATCTTTGATGAATTTATGACGAAAGTACAGCAAGTAGGGAGCGGAAAAGTATATGCCTAAAGACCAAACGTTAAAAAAGATTTTAGTAATCGGATCAGGACCAATCGTAATCGGGCAAGCAGCAGAATTTGATTATTCAGGAACTCAGGCATGCTTGTCATTAAAAGAAGAAGGTTATGAAGTTATCTTAATCAATAATAATCCAGCTACAATTATGACGGACACTCACGTAGCAGATCGAATCTATTTTGAACCATTAACAGTAGACTGCGTAGAGAAAATTATTGCAAAAGAAAAGCCCGATGGTTTGTTAGCCACATTAGGCGGACAGACGGGTTTAAACTTAGCCCTTGAGCTTCATGAACAAAACATTTTGCCAAAATATGATGTGAAACTTTTAGGAACGCCGATTGAATCAATTAAAAAAGGTGAAAGCCGTGAAGAGTTCCGCGCATTGATGAATGAACTGAGTGAACCGGTGCCGGAAAGTGAAGTTGTTACAAAAGTAGAAGAAGCGTTAGCTTTTGCCAAGAAAATTGGTTTTCCTGTTATTGTACGTCCTGCTTATACGTTAGGCGGAACGGGCGGAGGAATTGCTCATTCTATGGAAGAGCTTGAAAAGCTTTCAGCGTCAGGTTTACGTGAAAGTGCTATTACTCAATGCTTAATTGAAAAAAGCATCGCTGGATTTAAAGAGGTTGAGTACGAGGTTATGCGCGACGTAAACAATACGTGCATCACCATTTGTAATATGGAAAACATTGATCCCGTAGGCGTTCATACTGGAGATTCGGTAGTCGTTGCTCCTTCTCAAACGTTAACAGACGTGGAATATCAAATGCTTCGCTCTGCTTCAGTTAAAATTATTTCATCGCTTGGCATTATTGGCGGTTGCAACATTCAGTTTGCGCTTGATCCAAAAAGCAAGCAGTACTATTTAATTGAAGTAAATCCGCGTGTGAGCCGTTCGTCTGCTCTTGCATCAAAAGCAACTGGCTATCCGATTGCTAAAATTGCTGCAAAGCTATCGGTAGGCTACACGCTTCATGAGTTATTAAATCCTGTGACGGGAGACACGTATGCAAGCTTTGAACCTGCTCTTGACTATGTAGTAGTGAAATTTCCAAGATGGCCGTTTGACAAGTTTTTCTACGCTGAAAGAACGCTTGGCACCCAAATGAAAGCAACTGGAGAAGTAATGGCTATTGACCGTAACTTTACACGTAGCTTCCAAAAGGCATTATCTTCTTTAGAAATTGACTTACAAGGATTAGAAGTAGAAGAACTGCAAGAACTTTCAACAGATGAATTAAAAAGCAAGCTGGGCGAACAAAGCGATGAGCGTATTTTTGTTATCCTTGAGCTTTTACGCCGAGGCACAACGCCTGAGTATATCCATGAAGTAACACAAATTGATTATTTCTATTTAACACACTTTGCACAGCTGATTAAAATGGAAGCCTCTTTAAAAGAAGTGCGTTTTGATTCGATTACAGCTGAACACTTTAAACAAGTAAAGGAGCATGGTTTTACAGATGCGTATCTAGCAAACGTATGGAATGTGCCGGAGCTTGACGTAAGAGCGAAACGTAAAGCACTACATATTACGCCAAGCTATAAAATGGTGGATACATGTGCAGCGGAATTTGAATCTTCAACGGCTTATTTCTACTCTAGTTACTACGGGGAAAGTGAGATTGAACCATCAACGAATAAAAAAGTTGCGATTATCGGTTCTGGACCAATTCGTATCGGGCAAGGAGTAGAGTTCGACTACAGCTCTGTACACGGTGTGCTAGCTCTTGAAAAAGAAGGATACGAAACGATTTTAATTAACAATAATCCAGAAACGGTAAGTACGGATTTTGAAGTAGCAGATCGCTTATATTTCGAACCTGTAACAGTAGAAGACGTATTAAATGTTCTTGATGCTGAAAATGTGACAGATGTAATTGTTCAATACGGAGGTCAAACGGCTATTTCGCTTGTTAAAGGTCTAGAAGAAGCTGGTGTTAATTTATTAGGTATTACAAATGATGTCATTGATGCGCTTGAAGATCGTGACCTGTTTTATAAGCTCTTAGACGACTGCGATATTCCTCATATTCCAGGTGAAATGGCGAAAGACGCGAAAGAACTTGTACAAAAAGCAAAAGATACGGGATTCCCATTACTCATTCGTCCTTCTTACGTGATTGGCGGAAAAGGAATGCTGACAATTCAAAACGAAACGGAGCTTCAGTCTTGTTTACCGGCTATTAAAGCGTCTCATTTCCCAATGCTTATTGATGCTTACTTCCCTGGAAAAGAAGCAGAAGTTGATGTGGTAGCAGACGGAAAAGATGTGTTGATTCCGACAATCGTTGAACATATTGAAAAAGCCGGCGTTCATTCAGGAGACAGCTATGCGCTTTTACCAGCAAAAACAGTAGAAGCAGCACATAAAGAAAAAATGGTGAGCTACGCTCAAAAAATTGTAAACAAACTTCAATATAAAGGGATTATGAATATCCAATATGTTATTTACAACGATGAAGTCTACATGCTGGAAGTTAATCCGCGTGCCAGCCGTACAGTCCCTGTAGTAAGCAAAGTGTGCAACACGCCGCTTGTTTCGCTATCAACTCAAATATTGCTTGGGAAATCATTGTCGGAAATTAGTGAAAAGCTAGGTTTATTGCCGGATCCAGCTTACACAACTATCAAGTTTCCAGTGTTTTCGACAAGTAAATTATCAGGAGTTGATCCACTTGTTGGACCGGAAATGAAGTCAACTGGTGAAGGAATTGCGATTTCTTCAACGATTGAAGAAGCAGCAAAAAAAGTATTCCATCAGTATGTGTTAAGTAAAAAAGGTGCTGCAGAAGTGTATATCAACGGAGAAGCGCAGGGCCTTGAAGAACTTGTGCAAAGCGCGGGCTTAACTCTTGTTAAAGATAAAGAAGTTAGTGAATGGGTGAAAACGAAAGAAGCTTTATTATATGTAAGTTTACAGCCTGAAGATAAAGAAAGCCGTATGTCAGCATTAAAACACGGTTTAATGGTTATGACGGAGGCAGAAACGGCTTCGCTATTTTTCCAATCGTTCCAAGTCGATGAATATCACGTTTCATCACTGCAAGAATGGTTTCAAAAAACTAAAAAGGAAGTGACAGTATCATGAGTACAGTATCGGTAAATACGAATTTAAAAGGAAAAGATTTGCTTACACTTAAAGATTTATCATCAGACGATATTATGTCACTTTTGGAAAGCGCCATTGAGCTGAAAGAAAAGCATAAAAATGGTGAAATCGTAACATCGTTAAAAGGAAAAACGCTGGGGCTCATTTTTGAAAAATCTTCAACAAGAACAAGAGTCTCATTTGAAGCGGGAATGATGCAGCTTGGAGGAAACGCCCTCTTTTTAAGCAGCCAAGATTTACAGATTGGACGCGGAGAAACGATTGCTGATACAGCACGCGTACTATCTGAATTCATCGATGCTATAATGATTCGTACGTTTGAACACAGCAAGATCGAAGAGCTTGCAGATTACGCATCCATTCCCGTTATTAATGGTTTGACAGATGATTATCATCCTTGTCAGGCTCTAGCTGATTTATTAACGATTTACGAGCACAAGAAATCATTTGAAGGGCTAAAAGTAGCTTATGTTGGAGACGGAAATAATGTAGCGCATTCGTTAATGATTGCCTGTGCAAAAATGGGAATAGATATTTCAATTGGATGCCCTGATGGATATGAGCCAAAAGAGTTTGTCACAGCTTATGTTCATGAAATAGCTGCTACAACAGGTGCGAAGGTTACGATTACAAAAGATCCTGTAGAAGCTGTGAAAAATGCCGATGCTATTTATGCAGACGTATGGACAAGTATGGGACAGGAAGAAGAAGCACAGCAGCGTTTGAAAATATTTGCTCCTTATCAAGTAAATGAAGAACTAGCTGCCTATGCTAAGTCAGACTATTTATTTCTCCACTGCTTGCCTGCGCATCGTGAAGAAGAAGTAACAGCAAGCATTATTGACGGACCAAATTCTGTTGTTTTTCAGCAGGCTGGAAATCGTATGCATGTACAAAAAGCTTTGCTGCAAGCCATTTTAGCTTAAGAGAAAAACCCTTTCTGAGAATATCAGAAGGGGTTTTTTGTTTAAAGGGAATTAATTGTGGGAACACCAACTGTATACTAAACAGAACGAAAGGTGATTTATGATGAAAGTATTAGTTGTTGGAGCAAACGGAACAACGGGAAAACAAGTGGTAGAAAAAGTTGCAAACAGCAAGCAGCACGAAGCTTATGCGATGATTCGCGACGAAAAGCAAGCAGGCGCGTTAAAGAAGCTGGGTGCCAACGTTGTGCTTGGTGACTTGGAGCAAGATGTTTCAGATGCTTTAAGAGGTATGGACGCTGTCATATTTGCAGCAGGTTCTGGAGGACATACGGGAGACGAAAAAACAATCGCTGTGGATCAAAACGGCGCTAAAAATATCATTGATGAAGCAAAAAATCAAGGTGTAAAGCGCTTTGTTATGTTAAGTTCAATGGGAACAGACGCGCCTGAACAAGGACCAGAAGGCTTACAGCTTTACCTGCGTGCAAAAGCGATAGCGGATGAATACTTAAAACAGTCTAATCTACAGTATACAATTGTACGACCAGGAACTTTATCGAATGATCAAGCTACTGGGAAAATTGATATCAATAATGATATTGAAGATAAATCTCAGACGATTCCCCGAGCAGATGTAGCAGCCGTACTTGTAGAATGTCTAAACGAAGAAGCTACGATAGGAAAAACGTTTGAAATGCTAGCTGGAGAAACTGAAATCGAACAAGCTATCAAATTTACTCATTAATATAAAAGGGCGGATCTAAAGGTCTGCTCTTTTTCTCTGCCTAATATGAAAACATCTCCATTATGAAACAGAAATCTTAAGGGAATAGTATAGGAGAACATTTCATTTCAGGAATGAGGAGGCAGGACAATGGGACAAAATCGTCATTTCACACCGGGTCAAAAAGCTCCTAATAACGGAGTGTATATTGAAATTGGTGAAACAGGAAGTAACGTAAATAATCCTCAAAAGGTTAAATTAAAAGCAGGAGAGCGTTTTCCAGAGACGGCCAACGATGATCGCCACTGGACGTACATGCGTAAGCCTTAAATAGTAAAAAATAAAGAAGCCATTCTAAATTGAATGGCTTTACTTGTTTTCCTATTGCTGGGTATAATGAAATAAAGGTCAATAAAGGTCAAATGTATCGAAGGAGGATGTTCAATGGATATAAATAAAATGACCCAAAAATTGCAAGAAGGCGTGATGGAAGCGCAGTCTGAAGCTATTAAACGAAATCAGCAGGAAGTAGATATTGTTCATTTGCTTTATACGCTCATTCATCAGCAAGATGGTATTGCTCCTCGCATATTAGATCATTTACATATCGATCATCAATCTTTTCAGCAGCAGGTAAATCAATTGCTTGCGAAAAAACCAGCCGTTACAGGAAGTGGTGCTGAAGCAGGGAAGGTTTATATTACGAATAAACTTCAGCAGCTGTTTGTTAAAGCTCAAGAAGAAGCATCTCGTTTGCAAGATGATTACGTTTCAGTTGAGCACATCTTTTTAGCATTAGCACAGGAACCGTCTTCTAGTGAATATGGCAAGTTATTTTCAAGTCACGGTATAACAAAAAAAGCTCTGCAAGATGTGCTTACCAGCCTTCGAGGAAATCAGCGAATTACAAGTCAAAATCCCGAAGTCACATATGAAGCGTTAGCTAAATATGGAAGAGACTTAGTAGCAGAAGTACGAGCAGGCAACATTGATCCAGTCATTGGACGAGACGGAGAAATTCGCCGCGTTATCCGCATTTTATCGCGAAAAACAAAAAACAATCCAGTTTTGATCGGAGAACCTGGCGTTGGTAAAACAGCGATTGTTGAAGGTCTAGCACAGCGTATTGTTCGCCGAGATGTGCCTGAAGGATTAAAAGATAAAACCATCTTTTCATTAGATATGGGAGCTTTAGTAGCAGGAGCGAAATTCAGGGGAGAATTTGAAGAGCGTTTAAAAGCTGTTCTTCAAGAAGTTAAGAAAAGCAACGGTCAAATTCTTTTATTCATTGACGAGCTTCATACAATCGTTGGAGCAGGCCGTACGGATGGAGCGATGGATGCAGGGAATATTTTAAAACCAATGCTTGCTAGAGGAGAACTTCACTGTATAGGAGCTACAACTCTTGATGAGTATCGTCAGTATATTGAAAAAGATCCAGCGCTTGAAAGACGCTTTCAACAGGTGCTGGTTGAAGAACCTTCAGTAGAAGATACAATCTCTATTTTACGTGGTTTAAAAGAACGATTTGAAATTCATCACGGGGTGAATATTCACGACCGAGCGATTGTTTCAGCAGCGGTTATGTCTGATCGTTATATCTCAGACCGCTTTTTACCTGATAAAGCAATTGATTTAATTGATGAAGCATGCGCAACTATTCGAACAGAAATTGATTCGATGCCATCAGAATTAGATGAAGTTACACGACGTGTCATGCAGCTTGAAATTGAAGAAGCGGCATTAAGTAAAGAAACAGATCAAGCAAGCATCACAAGGTTAGAGGCAATTCGAAAAGAAGTCTCTGATTTAAGAGAACGTGCAGATATAATGAAGCTGCAGTGGGAAAAAGAAAAGCAGTCGATTCAAACGGTGCAAGATGTCCGGGAGCAGCTTGAAAAAGCGAAGCGAGACCTAGAAGAAGCTGAAGGGAAATATGATTTAAATAAAGCAGCTGAACTTCGCCACGGACGCATTCCAGCTCTTGAAAAAGAACTAAAACAGCTGGAAGAAACAGCTGCTGAAAAAGCACAAGAAAACCGTTTGTTAAGAGAAGAAGTAACAGAAGAAGAAATTGCTGAAATTGTAGGAAGATGGACGGGAATTCCGGTATCAAAACTAGTTGAAGGGGAAAGAGAAAAGCTGTTGAAGCTTGAGTCAATTTTACAGCAGCGTGTGATTGGGCAAGATGAAGCTGTATCCTTAGTGACGGATGCTGTGATTCGCGCACGGGCAGGCATTAAAGACCCGAACCGTCCGATTGGGTCATTTATTTTCCTAGGACCTACCGGAGTAGGAAAAACGGAGCTAGCCAAAACGCTGGCACATTCTTTATTTGACAGTGAAGAACAAATGGTTCGTATTGATATGTCTGAGTACATGGAAAAGCATGCGGTCTCTAGGCTTATAGGAGCGCCTCCTGGCTATGTAGGATACGAAGAAGGCGGCCAGCTAACGGAAGCGGTGAGACGCAAGCCTTATTCAGTCGTTTTGTTAGATGAAATTGAAAAAGCCCATCCCGAAGTATTTAATGTGCTCCTTCAAATACTAGATGATGGAAGAGCAACAGATTCAAAAGGAAAAGTCATTGATTTTAAAAATACAGTTATTATTATGACGTCGAATATCGGTTCTCAATTTTTATTAGACGGTTTAACAAGTGAAGGCGAGATTACTGAAAAAGCCAGAGAGCAAGTGATGGCTCAATTAAGACAGCATTTTCGTCCAGAATTCTTAAATCGAGTAGACGACACGATTTTATTCAAACCGCTAACTGTTCATGAAGTAAAAGGGATTATTGATAAGCTATTGGTTCAGCTTGAAAAGCGTTTATCCGATCGTCATATTTCGTTAACGTTAACAGAAGAAGCAAAAAATTATATTGCAGCCTCCGGATTTGATCCGGTATACGGAGCTCGCCCTTTAAAAAGGTTTATTCAAAAATATATTGAAACAAAAATTGCCAGAGAATTAATTGCAGGGCAAATTGAAGATTATAGTCAAGTGACAGTTGATATAAAAGATGATAAGTTTGTTGTCAGCGTATAAGTTTCCTAAAAAGACCATTCATGATAAATTGAATGGTCTTTTTTTGCTATTAAAAGCAGCTCTTCTTTTAAAATAAATAAAAAGAAATGAAAGAAAATACGTGAGAGCTAAGCGTAAAAACTTATTCAGTTTTAGGTTGTAGAATATATCTAATTCATTTATGATAATACAAAATGGGCAAAGGAGCATGAATGAGCACATGAAGGACCGTATAGAGCTTATATATGACGAAGCATACGATTTTATAGATCAGGCATTAACTAAAATAAGAGCGCTGGATAAAAATGATCTTCAAGCTGAAAATGAAGAAGTGCAGGAAAAGGCAGAACGGACAGAGTTTGCACTTCAAGCTGCACGAGATATTTTAGAAAATATGATTATCCCGGGTAAAAAATTGACTTTTATTTACGAAAAAGGTTCTGTGGTAGTAGAAATTCCCGATAAAAAATAAAAACGACTTCCTTTTATGGAAGTCGTTTTTATTTTGGCAATGCAAAGTGCTCATCAATGGATGCATCACTTTTTCGATACTGCCCGGGTGTCATATTGGTTGTTTTGCGAAATACTTTTGTTAAATAATTGGCATTTGCATAACCGACGTTTTCAGCAATTTCTTCGATTGAGTACTTGGTTTGATGCAATAGCTCGGCCGCTTTTTGAATGCGAAGCTTCGTTAAATATTGAATCGGCGTAATCCCAGTTGTTTGTTTGAATAACCGGCTAAAATGATAGCGAGATAAATGAGCTGCATCTGCCATTTCATCCGGACCGATTTCTTCATGATAATGATTACGGGCAAATAAAATAGAGCTAATGATACTTTCAGGCCAATCTTCTGTAAAACTGTCCATGCTTTTAATATATTGGTACAGCTCCATTACAAAGCGGTAAGATAAGCTTGAGGCATGAAATGGATCTGCTATATGTTTTTCGCTTGCCCGCTTATATATTTGAGCAAGCAGCTGAACAGGTGCTGATTCAGGATGAAACCGTATTACAGGAGAGTGGGTTGACTGAATATAATCCCAGCATTTTTGTACTTCATCTCCGTATAATGTAAGAAAAATAAACTCCCAGTTTTCACTTTCCTTTGGTAAGTAATAGCGATAATTTCCAGGTATATTGACGATGAATGCTTTCCCAGCATCCACTTTATATTCTTGTCCATCTATTTCAATCATTCCGTACCCAGAAACCGTGTATTGAAAAATATATTTCCCTACGTCTTTTCGCTGATTTCCGCTCCAGTTATAAAGGGGAGAGAAAACTTCATCCCACCCAACAGACCATAGCTGCGCAACTTCATTTGTGCGGGATTCTAAAAACCTGTATGCGTACGTTGAATATTCTTGAGCTTGGAAATGTGAGAGCAAATTTTCACCTTCTTTTTGAAATAAAGTAGTACTTAATTCTTACTTTAACGTAATCGCTTTCATTTTTCTATAATTTTTTGAAAATATCGTGATTATTTTTAGGGAATGTCTCTAAATCTATTATTTTCTTATCATTTGCAAGTCAAGGCTCATATAAAGATAACACCTTTTTGGCGCAAGAGTAGTTCATCGTCAATTCAAAAGAATCATTTTTAAAGGGATAAGCAAAAAAGTACCGATTATCGATAGTAATTTTACCATTGAGGCAAGGAAAATTGGACTTTACAATGTACATATGAATCCGTTTCCAAAAAACTACTTAAAATAGGTGATAATAAATGCTGGGAAAATTAATCGAAGAGTTCAAACAAATATTTCATTCGTCAGAAGCTATTCGCTGCTTTTTTGCGCCAGGGCGTGTCAATTTAATTGGAGAACATACTGATTATAATGGAGGGCATGTTTTTCCTTGTTCATTGAGTATAGGAACGTATGCGGTAGTACAAAAACGTCATGATCAAAAAATACGTATGTACTCAAAAAACTTCTCTGAAGCAGGCGTTATTGAATCCTCTTTAGAGCAATTAACGTACAAAACCGAAGATGATTGGGCTAATTATCCAAAAGGAGTAATGGATACCTTTAAAAAGCACGGATATGACCTTCCTTTTGGATTTGATATCTTGTTTTTCGGCAACATTCCTAATGGAGCAGGACTTTCATCGTCGGCATCAATTGAGTTAGTCACATGCGTACTTTTAAATAAAATTCTTGAATTGAATATTGATATGATGGACCTTGTAAAAATGGCGCAGCAAGCTGAAAATGAATTTATCGGCGTAAGCTGCGGGATTATGGATCAGTTTGCAATTGGAATGGGAAAAGAAAATCAAGCCGTATTGTTAAACTGTCAAACTCTTGAATACCAGTATAGCCCGCTGCAGTTAACAGATGCTGTGCTCGTTATTTCTAACACAAATAAGCGAAGAGGGCTGGCAGATTCAAAATATAATGAGCGCCGCATGGAGTGTGAAAGAGCGCTGGCAGATTTACAAACGTCACTTTCCATTAATTCGCTTGGTGATTTAACCAAAGAACAATTTGAAAAGCATAAATTTTTGATACAAAACGAAGTAGATTGTAAGCGCGCTAAACATGCGGTATATGAAAATGAACGCACAAAAGAAGCGGTTGCTAAATTGCAAAACGGTGATTTAGAAGGGTTTGGTCAATTGATGAATGAATCGCACTGCTCACTGCGAGATGACTATGAAGTAAGCGGGAAAGAACTAGATGCTCTTGTAGAAGCAGCTTGGTTGCAAGAAGGTGTGATTGGATCACGCATGACAGGTGCAGGCTTTGGCGGCTGTACAATCAGTATCGTACAAAAAGCACAGGTTGATAGGTTTATTGAGGAAGTAAAAGACGCCTACTATAAGAAAACAAGTTTAGAAGCTGAATTTTATGTGGTTACGGTTGGAGAAGGAGCGCGTGAACTCACATTAGAAGCAGTATAAGAGAAAACAGATAGAGAAAGGAACGAGTGTATGTCAGTCAACATTCATGAAGAAATCACCCGACTTATTCAATATGGTTTACAAAAGAATCTATTAACAAAATGGGATATAGATGTGGTGAGAAATAAACTGCTGGAAGTGTTAAAGCTCGACGAATGTATTATAGTAGAAGTCAAAGAAGAACGTCTGGAACATCCAGCTGCTATTTTAGACAACATGCTTGATTGGGCTGCAGAAAACAATCGAATCGCCGAGAATTCTATCACGTATAGAGATTTATTCGATACCAAAATAATGGGATGCTTTGCAAGCATGCCTTCAGAGGTTAATCGGACATTTTATGATCACTATCAGCAAAGCCCCCAAAAAGCCACAAGCTATTATTATAAGCTGTCAAAAGACATTCACTATATTCGCAGAGATCGAATTGCTAAAAACGAAAGGTGGGTAACAAAAACTGACTTTGGAGAACTTGAAATTACTATCAACTTATCAAAGCCGGAAAAAGATCCAAAAGCAATTGCAGCAAGCAAATCATTGAAGGAAAGCAACTATCCGCTGTGTCTTCTATGTAAAGAAAATGCTGGTTATGCAGGTCGTATTAACCACCCAGCTCGTCAAAATCACCGGATTATTCCTGTGGAATTGCAGGAAGAGCTGTGGTACATGCAGTTTTCACCTTATGTCTATTATAATGAACATGCCATTGTTTTTGCGAGTGAACATACACCCATGCATATTTCAAAGCAAACGTTTAAGCGGCTGCTTGCCTTCGTTGAACAATTTCCACATTATTTTTTAGGGTCAAATGCAGATTTACCCATCGTAGGAGGATCTATTTTAACTCATGACCACTTTCAAGGCGGCTATCATGATTTTCCTATGGCTAAAGCAAAAATAAATAAATTGTTCTCTCTTAAAGCATATCCAAACGTGAAAGCTGGAATTGTTCATTGGCCGATGTCGGTCGTTCGTCTTCAAAGTTCGCACCTTGCACCATTAGTAGAAGCAGCGGATTTCATTTTGAGGAAATGGAAATCGTATAGTGATCAAAGTGCTGATATTTTAGCTTTTACAGATCAAACTCCTCACAACACGGTCACGCCTATTGCTAGGAAAAGAGGGGATTTGTACGAATTAGATTTAGTACTGCGAAACAATCGAACAAACGTCAAACATCCAGATGGCATTTATCATCCCCATGCAGAAGTTCATCATATCAAAAAAGAGAACATAGGTTTAATCGAAGTAATGGGGCTTGCGGTTTTACCCGGTCGTTTGAAAGACGAAATGAGTCTAGTGGCCGAAGGGTTAGTTCAGAATAACCTGAGCGAGTTAGCCAGCAGACATGATCAAGTGCAAAAACACGTGAAGTGGGCGGAACAAATCAAGAAAAAATATCCACATATTGAAGAGCAAAATGTCCAAAGCATTCTCCAACAAGAGCTCGGTTTGGTCTTTGCAACTATTTTAGAACATGCAGGTGTGTTTAAACAAAACACTGAAGGGCAGCTCGCATTCAGTCGTTTTATGAATTCGTTAAATGAAGCGTAAATCATTAATAAAAACAGGCAGCTCGTAATGAGCTGCCTGTTTTTATACAGTTAGGGCATGCTGTTTTAAAAGGGTGTACAGAGCCTGTGTCCCTTTACTATCATCGCCTTGTTTTTCGAGCTGTTCATAAAGCGATTTTGCTAACTTTAGCCCTGGTGTATACAACTCCATTTCTTCAGCTGACTCAATGGCAATTTTCATATCTTTAATAAAGTGTTTAATATAAAAACCTGGTTCGAAGTCTCCTTTAATCATGCGAGGAGCTAAATTGCTTAACGACCAGCTTCCAGCTGCTCCTGTTTCAATACTTTTTAAAACGGTGTTTGGATCTAACCCAGCTCTTTCAGCATAGAGTATCGCTTCACACACGCCCATCATATTAGAGGCAATAGCAATTTGATTGCACATTTTTGTATGTTGACCAGCACCAGCGCTTCCTTGAAGAACGATATTTGTCCCCATTTTTTCAAGTATAGGCGTAACGGCAGAGAATGCTTCAGAATCGCCTCCTACCATAATCGCTAATGTTGCTTTCTGAGCCCCAATATCGCCTCCTGAAACAGGAGCGTCAAGCGCATGAATGTGCTTCTCTTTTGCTGCTTGATAAATCTCACGAGCAAGTATAGGGCTTGATGTCGTCATATCAATTGTATAGCAGCCTTTCTTTGCATTATGTATAATGCCTTCTTTACCTAAATAAATCTCTTTTACATCGTGAGGATAGCCTACCATGGTGATAATAACATCAGATTGTTCGGCCACTTCTTGAACGGTTTCTTTCCAGTTGGCCCCTTTTTCAAGTAGTGCTTGAGCACGAGTTTTTGTTCGCGTATAAACAAGGACTTCATATCCTGCGTCAATTAAATGCCCGGCCATGCTTTGACCCATAACGCCTGTTCCGATAAAACCAATTTTTTCTTTAGTCACAGCAGTATTCACTCCTAAAATTAATAGTTTGATTATTCTAAAATTATATAGTTAAAGGTTGGGATAATCAATGATTATGAATGTATATAAATGTAAAAAACAGCTTCAGTCATTTGTTTTGAATACGAGTTAACGAAAGAAATTGCTGAGAAGAGCTTATGTCAAAAGATAAAAAAAGCGCTGGCTTTACAGCCAACACTTTTTAGTGATGATTATTTGCTGGTTTATTCGGTACACCCAGTTCTCCAATCAAAATTACAACTAGCGTGAAAACTACTCCAAGGATGGAAGCGGTTGCGAAACTGTAAGTACCGCCCGTCATTGCAGAGATTACGTACACTGCCATATTCATTAGTAAAAAGCCCCAAACAAAAGCCATTACGACACGCATTCTATTCACCTCGTTTACAGTACAGTTTGATTTCATTTTAGCATATAGCAGTCAAATAAGAAATTGAATTTTTTATGAATAAATAAGGGGCGTGTTCCCATGCAGAAACAAAAGAGCAATAAGTCAGAAATAGGCATTATTCTAGTGCGCTTTTTGATGGTTCTATCATACACTGTATGGAACAACTAGTAAGTTACGGAGGAAGAGCTATGATACATCGACGCTTTTTTAGCTTAGATACGCAATGGAATGTCGTACATGTCCCTGAACGACCGAATGGTTTCGGTGTGTTAGTATTGGGTGATAAAGATCATTTTGTTGAAAGTTCAACTAGCTTATGGATTCAGCATGGCGGAAGGTCACAGCTGTTGCAATGTTTACAAGATGAAGGATACACAGTATTTTATTCCAATTTATATGGGCGGCATTGGGGGTCTCCTGAAGCATATCACCTTGCAAAACAACTTTATCATTTAGTAATGAAACAAGAAATTTTAAATAAACGAATTCATATTTTAGCTGAAGGAATGGGGGCTCTGTTAGCGCTGCAGCTAATGGAAAATGACGGGAATACGTTCGTTCGATCAGCTGGTTTACTAAATCCATGTATTGATCTTCATACGCATGCAGAACATGAAAAAAACAATAAATTCTTTTATAAACAATTCACGAAGGACTTGACTCAAGCTTATAAAGTGGAGCGGAAGCAAGTATCAAAGTTAATTAAGGAGTACCCTTCTGTTACAGAATTAAAATCAGCGCTGCCCGTGAAGATATGGACGGCGCCTAATGCCTCTACTCATTATCCAATTGCACACAGTAAAAAATATGAACTACATCGTGAAGAACTTCACTCTCCGATTATGCTTTCACTTTATTTACCGGAAAAAAACTATTTGTTTGAACGGTCCCTTCTCCAATTTTATAAACAGCATGAAAAAGTGTTATAAGCAAAGCTTCTATGATTATACATATCATAGGGGCTTTTTGTATAAGAGATAAAATGAAAAAAGAGTTCATGATGCTTTTACAGATGAACCTCTTTGAAATAAGGAATGAGTGCCCTCTATAACTATAGGGATTTAAGCTTTTTGTTGAATAAATGATGAATGAAGAATTGGAGGAAGCGATATGGGAAATGTAGTAGTAATAGGGGCAAACCGCTTTATTGGTTTTCATTTATGTATGGCTTTTTTAGACGAAGGTACAGAAGTAAAAGGGTATACGCATTCTGCTCATAAAGAAGAAGATGATTTGCAGGAAGAGATGAAATTTTTCTTAGGGAGAAACGCTAATTATGCATCGACTGAAGTTGGAGAGTCATTAGATATGATTACCTCAGAAACGGATGTTGTCTACTTTACGTATTTCGATGGAGGAGATTTTTATCATCCTGATTTTTTAAGACAAGAAATGCAAAAAGCACAGCAAGTGCTCATTCAAGCGCTTAACAAATGCCGTCAATTCAACATTCGGTTTGTGTTTGTTTCTACCATGCGCGTATTTGGAGACCAGCAGCGAAAAATTGAAGAAACAACGATTCCAGAACCGGACAGTAGTGAAGGAAGGCTATACGTTCATTTTGAGCGAATGATAGAGAAATATAAAGATGATGGATGGCCCATTATAATTGTCAGAACGCCGACTCTTTACGGACCTTGGCAGCCTTTGTCAATGTGCTATTCCAAAAATATTGCCGGGTACGAAGAGGCTTTTGACATTATGGAAGGCACGGATTTTATTATTTATATTGAAGATGCCGTCAGTGCACTTAGACGCTGTAAAACTGCTGCATATTCATATGAAGTCGTTCATTTAGTTGAAGAAAAGTTACAGCCTTGGAGCGCAGGAGCAAACATTACTCATATGGAGGTGAAGGAAGAAGCGGCTCAAGAAAAATATGAAATCAGCAGGAAAGCGAAAGAACTGCTGCATTTTTCTTCAAAAGTAACGGCTAAAGAAGGCATTTATCTGCAAAAAAAACATATGAGAACATTCTTTTTACCTCTTCATTAAAAGGAGAAAGTTGTACTTATAGAATAGATTCGCTAATATAAGGAGGAATAAATGTTTTTAATAAAGGAGATTTCACTATGGAAGAGCAAAATATGCAATTCATGCAAATTGCAATGAAGTACTTGCCAGAAGCAAAACAGATCTTAGATGAAACAGGCGTTGAGTTATCAATGGAACACGTACAGCCGGTATTGACATTACTAACAAAAGTAATGAACGATGCCTATGAGCTTGGCAAGCAAGATGCATTAGCTGAAAATGAAAACAACTAAAGAAAACAGCTCGGTAGAATCCGAGCTGTTATTTTTGTTTGGAAAATAAATCGACTAAAGGGGCAAACTGTTTAAGAAGAGGAGCTAGTTCTTCGACGGCGAGTACAATTTCATCGATTTGTTTAAATAATCGTTCCCACTCCTCTCGCTCTCTTTCTTCTTTTGATTTTCTGCGCCCAGCTCCAAACATAAAATCAGAAAAACCTTCATTTCTTTGTCTTCTTGCCATGATACTCATTCCTTTCACTATTTTAATGGTGGGTAAGTTCTTACCTAATGTCCCATACTAGAGTAAGAGGGTCCCGTATCATTACTATATGTAGCATGATAGATACCTGAGTAGGACGAACACCTATATAGACAAAAAATAAAAAATGAAGTAAAATTAGTACCAACTCATAATAATTGATTATATAATCGATAAATGAAATGACGGATATAGGTTTTATAGGAATATAAGCCTTTTATTTAAAGGAGAGGTTGATATGAACGCTGGTGTTCTAGGAATTGGACGTTATGTACCAGAGAAAGTTGTAACAAATTTAGATCTTGAAAAAGTAATGGATACATCAGATGAGTGGATTCGTACGCGCACAGGTATTCAAGAGCGCCGAATTGCAGCCGATAACGAGGACACATCTGATTTAGCTTATAAAGCAGCAGTTGAAGCTTTACATAAAGCTAACGTCGAGGCAGAAGATATTGACATGATCATTGTTGCTACGGTAACGCCAGATCAACCGTTTCCTACAGTATCATGTATGCTACAAGAAAAATTGGGAGCAAAAAAAGCAGCTTCTTACGATGTGAGTGCCGCATGTGCAGGGTTTATGTACGGCATGATTACAGCTAAGCAATTTATTGAAACCAATGCTTACAAGCATATATTAGTGGTCGGTGTAGAAAAGCTTTCTAAGATTACAGATTGGGACGACCGTAACACGGCTGTTTTATTCGGAGACGGAGCAGGTGCAGTTGTAATGGGACCTGTATCAGAAGGACGAGGTATTTTATCCTTTGAACTAGGGTCCGACGGTACGGGAGGTAAGCACTTGTATCAAAACGAGCTTGATCATATTGTCATGAACGGACGTGAAGTATTTAAGTTTGCTGTTCGACAAATGGGGGAATCTGCTGTTAATGTAATTGAAAAAGCAGGTTTAACAAAAGAGGATGTTGATTTTCTCGTACCTCATCAAGCGAATATTCGTATTATGGAAGCTGCAAGACAGCGATTAGACTTGCCTGAAGAAAAAATGTCTAAAACAATCCAGTACTACGGCAATACATCAGCAGCATCGATTCCAATTTCAATTGTTCATGAGCTTGAAGCAGGGAAAATTCAAGATGATGATTTAATTGTAATGGTTGGCTTCGGAGGCGGCTTAACATGGGGAGCTATTGCTATTAGATGGGGAAAATAACACTACATTTTTAAAGCAACTGAAGGAGATGAATGTACGATGAATAAAAAACGTGTAGTTGTAACAGGACTTGGTGGGCTTACACCAATTGGAAATGACGTAGAAACAGCTTGGAAAAACGCAGTAGCAGGCGTGTCTGGCGTTGGTCCTTTAACAAGACTAGATGCAGATGAATTCCCGGCTAAAGTAGCGGCTGAAGTAAAAGATTTTAACGTGGAAGATTTTATTGACCGCAAAGAGGCTCGTAAGATGGATCGCTTTACTCAATATGCAATGGTAGCTGCATTGGCGGCTGTTAAAGATGCGGATTTGACTATTACAGAAGAAATTGCTCCAAACGTCGGCGTTTGGATTGGTTCTGGAATTGGCGGTATGGAAACGTTTGAAAACCAATATTCAACGTTATTAGAAAAAGGTGCCCGCCGCGTAAGTCCATTCTTCATTCCGATGATGATTCCTGATATGGCAACAGGACAAGTTTCTATTGCTTTAGGGGCCAAAGGCGTGAACTCTTGTACGGTAACGGCATGTGCAACAGGTACAAACTCTATTGGTGATGCGTTTAAAGTCATTCAACGCGGAGATGCAGACGTGATGGTGACGGGCGGTACGGAAGCGCCAATCACGCGTTTATCTATTGCTGGTTTCTGTGCGAATAAAGCACTTTCTACAAATCCAGATCCTGCAACAGCATCTCGTCCGTTTGATAAAGACCGCGACGGCTTCGTTATGGGAGAAGGTGCGGGTGTTATTGTGCTTGAAGAGCTTGAACATGCACTAGCGCGCGGTGCACGTATTTATGCTGAAATTGTGGGTTATGGTTCAACAGGAGATGCTCACCATATCACAGCGCCAGCTCCAGGAGGAGAAGGCGGCGTTCGTGCAATGCGTCATGCCATTGAAGATGCAGGCCTACAGCCAAGTGATATTGATTACATCAATGCTCACGGTACAAGTACAGGATACAATGATAAATTTGAAACAATGGCCATTAAAGAAGTATTTGGCGACCACGCTCAAAAAGTAGCAATTAGTTCAACAAAGTCAATGACTGGACACTTGTTAGGAGCTGCTGGCGGAGTAGAAGCTATTTTTAGTGTGAAGGCAATTCAAGACGGTATTCTTCCTCCAACAATTAACTATCAAACACCTGATGAAGAGTGTGATTTAGACTACATTCCAAACAAAGCGCGTAAGCAAGAAGTAAAAGCGGTGCTAAGCAACTCACTTGGATTTGGCGGTCACAATGCAACAATCATCTTTAAAAAATACGAAGCATAATGAAAAATTCTAGGCTGATGCCTAGAATTTTTTTTATTTTTAATAACCAAAAGAGTAGCTGTGAACATATCATGAAACAAAAGGAAGAAGAAAGTGAGGGGAAAACATGCCGATTGTTTCAACTTCTACTTGGACGGAGCCGAAAGAAATAAGCCGTTATCTTGCGCGCTATTTTAAGAAATTAAAAGAAAAAGAATATATGGAATTACTTTTTAACTATGGAATGTGTCCGCCTTCTTTAATGTTTATAAAAGAATTAGAAGAAATGAAGAAAAGACAGGTTTGGAAGAAAGTTAAAGCACATTATGAGAAGCTTAAAAAAGCATGGAATGGGCCCGATGTAGCGGTGCTAGTGCTTCCAAGCAATCCTAGAAATCGAAAAATGCAGCGTGAATTTAATGGAAGAGCAGGTGTCGCTTTTACCGATAAATTATTTGTGTTTATGACAAGTCATACATCCGATGAAGAAATGTTAGCGGTGCTTACCCATGAATACCATCACGTTTGCAGGCTAAAAGCCATTAATAAATCTGATGAAACGATTACTTTGTTAGACGCTATGATGATGGAAGGGTTAGCTGAAAGAGCTGTAGAGGAGTATTGTGGTAAAAAATATTTAGCTCCGTGGACAAATTATTATACCATTGAAGAAGCTAAAAAAATGTGGGAAAAGCATGTTAAACCTTATTACAATCTCCGCGCCGACGAAAAGAAATATGATCAACTGTTATTCGGCCAAAATTGGTATCCAGAAATGATGGGCTACAATATTGGTTATCACCTTGTTACTTCATGTATGAAGCCTCACACTTTAACTACTACCGAGCTGCTTCCTCTTAGCACCAATACTATCTTAAAAAAATCTGCGTTCCAACTGTAAAAAAACAAGTTCTATATACCTAAAGTTAAAAATAGTAAATTTTATCCTATTTTCAACAAAAAATTAGGAGGTTTATGCGTTAAAGTGCCGAAGAGATATTCAGAAATCATTATTTTAAAAATAAAAAATATAATTAATTTTCAAAATATATTGATTTTGTAATGAAATTGTAATAATATCTTATTCAAATATAACAATTTTTAGAAAAATGAGGTGTGCATTATAAATGGATAAAAAGCCCGTCGAATCAACACCTTTACTAGAAGTGAAAAATTTACAAACTGCTTTTTCCATTAATGATTCCTGGCATAATGCTGTGGACGACGTGTCGTTTCAAGTCGGACGAAAGCGAATTATAGGGGTTGTAGGAGAATCTGGCTGTGGAAAAAGCGTATTGTCTTTATCCGTCATTGGGCTATTACCTAAAGTAAATAGTCAAATTAGAAGCGGAAGCGTTTTATTTAACGGAAAGAATCTTACGCACTTATCAGAAGATGAGATGAATGACGTTCGGGGGAAAGACATCTCAATGATTTTCCAAGAACCGATGACATCCCTTAATCCTGTGTTAACCATTGGGTATCAGCTGCAGGAAGTATTGTTTAACCATATGAATATATCGAAAGCGGAAGCGCGTGAAAAAAGCATTGCGCTTTTAAAAAGCGTTGGTATTTCGAGATCCGAAAAGCTCATCGATGAATATCCGCATCAGCTGTCAGGAGGAATGAGGCAGCGTGTCATGATTGCCATGGCGGTAGCTTGTCAGCCTAAACTTTTAATTGCTGATGAGCCGACAACGGCCCTAGATGTTACGGTTCAAGCTCAAATTTTAGAATTGCTAAAAGAAATTCAAGAAAGCAATGATATGTCTATTATTATGATTACACATGATTTAGGAGTAGTTGCTGAGATGTGTGATGAAGTGATTGTCATGTATGGCGGGAAAATTGTGGAGCATACAGATGTTGATACGTTATTTTATGCGCCAAAACATCCGTACACGAAAGCGCTTCTTCACTCAATTCCACGCATGGAAGATGATGTAGAAGTATTAAATACGATCAAAGGAATTGTGCCTTCTCTTGTAAACATGCCGCGGACAGGCTGTCGTTTCGTTAACCGATGTCCTCATGCAATGGAAGACTGCAGTTCCGTTACGCCTGTTCTTCGCCAGGATTCACAGGGGCATGATGTCGCATGTCTGCTGTATAAAAATAGCTATCCGTCAAAAGGAGTGAAGACAAGCTAATGACTAAAGCAGTGAAAGATGTATTGCTAGAAGTTCAGCATTTAAAAACCTACTATCCTATTCACGGCGGATTTTTTCGAAAGAAAATTGGTGATGTAAAAGCAGTTGACGGTATTTCTTTTGCTATTCGAAAAGGAGAAACGCTCGGTCTAGTAGGAGAATCTGGCTGTGGAAAATCCACGGCAGGAAGAACAATTCTAAGACTGTTGGAACCAACTAGCGGAAAAATTATTTTCGATGGTAAAGATATCACAGAAGCAAAAGGAACTTCTCTCCGTAAAATTAGACAAGATTTTCAAATGGTTTTTCAAGATCCCTATGCTTCCCTCAATCCAATGCAAATGGTTGGAGATGTTATTTCTGAACCAATTCGGAATTTTACAGGAAAATCAACCAATCAATTAAAATCAGAAGTTATGAATCTACTTACAAAAGTAGGGTTACCGGAAGATGCATACTATAAATATCCTCACGAATTTTCCGGTGGACAGCGTCAGCGGATTGGAATTGCACGTGCACTTGCACTTCGTCCAAAACTTATTATTGCTGATGAACCGGTATCGGCACTCGACGTTTCTGTCCAATCACAAGTTTTAAACCTTCTAAAAGAACTTCAACAAGAATTCGACCTAACCTTTTTATTTATTGCCCATGATTTGAGTGTTGTTAAACATATGAGTGACCGTATCGGTGTTATGTACCTAGGCGGTTTAGTGGAAATTGCTGATAAGAAAAGTCTGTACGCAGAGCCATTGCACCCTTATACGAAAGCGCTTGTATCGGCTATACCTGAACCAGATCCGCGAAAGAAAAAACAGCGTATTATTTTACAGGGAGATGTACCAAGTCCAATTGATCCGCCAAAAGGCTGTGCGTTTCATCCTCGCTGTATACATGCAATGGCGGAGTGCAGCCAAACGAAACCTGCCTTAAAGGAGGTGAGACCTGGCCATCAAGTAGCTTGCCATTTATATAACTCGTAAAAGCTACATACGAACAGATTATTAGTTAAATAGGGGGAACGTCATGATGAAAAAGAAATCGTTTTTATCACTTGTTTCCATTTTGCTTGTGCTATCGCTTTTTCTAGCGGCATGCAGCGGTGGAAGCAGTTCTTCATCTTCTAGTAATAAAGAAGGCGGAGAAACAAAAACTGAAGGTGCAAAAACAGACAAGCCAAAAGATGGCGGAACGATTACGTATGGGATTGACGGAGCGCCGGAAGGGCTTTTTGAGTACGCATTGTATGGTAGTGCATATGATAGCCAAATATTGGAATTTATCAATGAAGGTCTCTTTACTTATGATAAGAAATTAAAAATTAAATCTGACTTAGCTACTTGGGACGTGAGTGGTGATAAACTAACTTACACGTTTAAATTAAAAAAGGGGATTAAGTGGCATAACGGAGATCCATTAACTGCAGATGATTTTAAATATACGTATGAAACGATTGCTGATAAAGACTATACAGGTCCACGCTATGTAAACGTTGAGCACATTAAAGGCGCTCAAGAATATCACGACGGCAAAGCGGATTCTATTTCCGGAGTTGAAGTAGTAGATCCACAAACATTTAAAGTAACGTTTAAAGAAGTTCGTGTAAATAACTTAGACAATCTATGGCCGTATCCAATGCCGAAAAAGTATTACGAAGGAATTGCTGTAAAAGATCTTGCAGAGTCCAAACAAGTTCGTAAAGAGCCTATTGGTGTTGGACCGTTTAAAGTGAAAAAAGTAGTAGCAAGTGAATATGTCCAAATGGAACGTAATGATGATTATTGGAAAGGTAAACCTCACCTTGATGGTGTTGTTGTAAAAGTACTGGATCCATCTGTTTCCGCCGGAGCATTGAAAAAAGGCGATGTCGACATTATGGATGTTCGCCCAGCTGATCTAGGGCAAGTTGAAAAAGCAGAAAACTTAGACTTTTTGGAAGGGAAATCAACTAGTTATTCGTATATTGGTCTACGATTTGGACATCGTGATCAAAAAGCTGGTAAAAACGTAGATGATTACGAAAAGTTCAAAGATCTAAAACTTCGTCAAGCATTGCTTTATGCAATAGATAGAAAAGCAATGGTAAAAGCATTTATGAACGACAAAGCGGTTGTTTCTAACACAGTTATTCCGTCTGTATTCTGGATTGCTGCTGACCAAAAAGATTTAACAAAGTACAAGTATAGTCCTGAAAAAGCTAAAAAATTATTAGCTGAAGCTGGTTATAAAGACAAGAATAATGACGGTTTTGTAGAAGATCCAAACGGAAAACCATTTACGATTTCATTCGGTCACTATGCTGGTCCAGCCAACTTCGAGGGTCGTGCGAAGGCTATTATGCAAGCATGGAATGATATTGGTATTAAAACAAAATTAGCAACGGGTTCACTTGTTGAATTTAACTTGTACAATGAAATGAAAGATAACGACGATAAGGCGTTAGAAGCATTCTTTGGTTCTTGGGACACTGGTTCCGATCCAGATCCTACAGGATTATGGAGCTCTGATGCTGAATGGAACTATGGCCGTTGGGTAAATAAGGAATCTGATGAAATGCTTAAAGACGGTTTGAGTGAAAAATCATTTGATGATAAATACCGTAAAGATGTATATGTAAAATGGCAAAAATTCTTTAATGAGCAGCTGCCAGCACTTCCTTTATGGGAAAATATCAATATTTATGCTGTGAATAAGCGTGTGAAAAACGTAACTCTAGATCCATCAACGGTAGTTGTAGATCCGGAGAAATGGTCTGTAACGGAATAAGTATTTTACATGTAAAGGAGAGTCAACCATGCTGCAATACTCACTAAGACGTATTTTAGGGATGATTCCAATGTTGATTCTGATCTCCTTTGTTGTGTTTTCCCTGGCAAAAATGATGCCAGGGGACCCTTTTGGGGGAGAAATCAACCCTAGTAATACAGATCCAAAATACATTGAGGAAATGCGTGATAAGCTAGGATATAACGATCCTATCTACGTTCAATATTGGAACTGGGTAAAGGGAGTGGCACAAGGAGATTTAGGAAAGTCAACAACTCATAAGTTACCGACATTAGATATTATTTTAGAGCGTATGCCTAATACTATCTTTTTAGCTTTGACTTCGCTTTTGATTACGTATGTGTTTGCATTTATTTTAGGTATGTACGCAGGAAGAAAACCGTATACCTTAGCAGATAACTTTATTGCAGGATATAATTACTTTGCATTAGCGGTTCCATCGTTTATTGCAGGGATCGTAGGCATTTATTTATTTTCCTTTCAGTTAGGTTGGTTTCCGTTTAGCGGTTCTGTTGAAGTAGGATTGAAAGAGGGATCATGGGAATTTATTCAAAGTAGAATTCATCACGTTATATTACCCGCGCTGATTCTTGGCTTGATGTCGACCGCGCAGTATACCCAGTTTTTGCGCAATGATATTATTGAAAACAGTCGCAAAGATTTTGTGCGCACTGCTAGAGCAAAAGGGACAAAAGAATCTAAAATTTATAATGTTCATATCTTACGCAACTCAATGATTCCGCTTATTACGTTTTTAGGATTTGATCTTGTAACAATCATTAGCGGTTCTATCATTACAGAGACGATCTTTACGTATCCAGGAATTGGAAAATTGTTTGTTGACTCTGTAGCAACTCGTGACTACTCAGTTATGATGTCGCTTACAATGTTGTTTTCAATTTTAACACTGGTTGGGAATCTGGTTGCTGATTTGTTATACGGCGTAGCAGATCCGCGTATTCGTTTGGATTAGGAGGAGAAAGTATGGAAATTGTAACGAAAAAAGATGTACAGCCAGAAGTGAATATGAAAGCTCCTAAAAACCTTTCTCCATGGGCGATTGCGCGAAAGAAGTTTGTTAAAAATAAACTAGCCATGATAAGTTTAGCTTTCATGATTGTGATTACGCTTCTTGCCATTTTTGCACCGCTGCTTACAAAAGCAGATATTACACGTATCGACTATATGGCGATGAATGCAGCGCCTTCTAGTGAGCATTGGTTTGGAACGGATACAAATGGACGAGACGTATTTGCACGTACATTGTATGGAGGAAGAACTTCGTTACTGATTGGAGTTGCTTGTACAACACTCGTTATTTTAATCGGAACTTTTATTGGTTCGATTGCGGGTTATTACGGAGGCAAAGTGGATCAATTCTTAATGCGTTTTACAGACTTTGTATTAAACTTTCCGCTAATTGTTTTCGTTGTAGTGTTAAATACAATCCTAATTGGAAAGATCTCAGGCGTTTGGACGCTCATCCTAGTTGTTAGTTTCTTAAGCTGGGGAAGTACGGCCCGGCTGGTTCGAAGCAAAATCTTGGCTGAAAAAGAAAATGAATATGTGCTTTCAGCCGTTTCGATTGGGTGCAGCCCATTTAAAATCATCTTTAAACATTTGCTGCCAAATGTGTTTTCAACAATTGTGGTTCAAGCCAGTTTGCAGATGGCGATCCTTATTGTGTTTGAGTCAGCGATTAGCTTTATCGGTTTTGGCGTGCCGGCTGATACGCCAAGCTGGGGGAATATGCTGACAGAAGCAAGGGAATCAGATGTGCTGCAGAATAAGCCTTGGATGTGGGTTCCGCCAGGTTTAGCTATTACATTTACGATCCTAGCTATCAACTTCATTGGTGAAGGATTAAAAGATGCTTTGAATCCCAAATCTCTTCGTTAAAAATCTATCACAAAAGTGTGATAGATTTTTTTAGGTTTGTCAGACCTCCTGACAAACCTATTACTATAGAAGAAACTCGGATTTTTTTTGCTTATAGGTGTGAATATAGCTCATGAAGCCTTTAGCAATCATTAGCACTGGCGTTATATCTGAGCTTCGAAACAAGTGCATTTGAATAATAGCCAAAAACGAAGGCATTTTACAATTAATTTTTAGAAAAATAACATCATTTGGAATAAAAATTCCTTTCTCTGCCTATACTGATGGATAACAAACAGATAGTAAGTGAGGGGTAAATTATGCTATATCTTCATGATGTATGGGTTAATTGGTTTGAAGGCGAAGAAAACGGTTATAATGTGTGTCATTTCCATGAGTGGAGAAAAGACGATTGTGTAGAACTGCTCGATCAAGCACCGTTATTAAAAGTAAATCCGCTTTTATTTCATTACATTGAAAATGATCTTTCCGAGCTACCTCAACAACTACTACAAGATGTCTATCAGAAAGCATACATTCGGAAAAATCATGAACGCACGCAGGTTGAATATTGTTTTATTGTTACAGATGGAACGAATATTTTAGCAATTGATACGATGGGATATCATATTCCAATTCGAAAAAGCCGCTTAATTCCAAGACAGGAACAGTTAGTCTATGAGATGATTGCGGATCAAGAAGAGCTAGAATATAAGTTCAGTGAAGACGAGCTGAATAAAAAAGAGCATCATATTCTTTCACCGTCTCCTGAAACGATGAGAGGACTAACACGTAAAGAACGTCAGCTAAAACAGCTGTTATTTATGGCACTTGATCAGCTACATACAACAAAAAATACAGCTCAAATCCGCTACTGGTACACGGAGTGGAATCCAACGAAGTACGAAGACATTCAAGAGATGCCGTTTCAAGACGTGTGGAGTCAGCTATACGATGAAACGAAGTCAGGGTGGTCACCGAAGCATAAATTATTATGCGAGCGCTTAGTAAAAGGACAACCTTTCTTTGAAAAACTTTGGGAAATTGAACAAGAGCCAAAAGTTAATTAAAAAAAACGACTGCATAGCAGTCGTTTTTTTTAACGTTTACGGCCAATTCCCATTGCGTTTCGCATTTTGCGAAGCATTTTATTAGCCGTTGCATTTGCTTTATCGGCACCTTGATCTAAAATATCATCTAGCTCGCTAGAATCAACTAATTCATAATATCTTTTTTGAATTGGAGCAAGTGCTTCAGCTACCACTTTGGCTGTGTCAGCTTTAAAGTCACCATAACCTTTGCCTTCGTACATCGCTTCAATGTCTTCGATCGATTTATTGGCTAGGATTGAATAAATACTTAATAAGTTTGAAATACCTGGCTTATTTTCTTTATCGTAGCGAACAATACCTTCTGAATCCGTTACGGCACTTTTGATTTTCTTTTCAATTGTTTTAGCGTCATCCAAAAGCGTAATGAAAGCTTTTTGGTTTGGATCGGACTTGCTCATTTTTTTCGTAGGATCTTGAAGAGACATGACGCGTGCGCCCACTTTTGGAATACGTACTTCAGGAATAGTGAAGATATCATTGTATTTTTTGTTAAAGCGCTCAGCTAAGTCACGCGTTAATTCTAAATGCTGCTTTTGATCTTCACCAACTGGAACCAAATCGGTGTTGTATAAAAGAATATCCGCTGCCATTAATGGAGGATAAGTTAGTAATCCTGCTGATACTGCTTCTTTTCCAGCGGACTTATCTTTAAACTGAGTCATACGTTCAAGTTCACCGATATACGCTACGCACTGTAACATCCATCCCGCTTCTGTGTGGGCAGGCACTTCCGATTGAATAAATAAAGTCGATTTTGCTGGATCAATTCCTACCGCTACATACAGAGCAGCAAGGCCTCGAATGTTTTTACGAAGTGCTAAACGATCTTGAGGCGTTGTAATTGCATGCTGATCTACAATACAAAAATGACAGTTATAGTCATGTTGAAGTTCAACAAATTGCTTCATCGCTCCAATGTAGTTACCTAAAGTGATTGTACCGCTTGGTTGAATACCTGAAAAAATTGTTTTCATCAAATCTTCCTTTCATCTGCACATATATGATGCTAATTTACGGATACAACATAAAAAGGCCCATCCGCTCCTAGCATAAGCTAGGGGCGAATGGACCGCGTTGCCACCCTAATTAGCACACATAATTGTGAACTATCTTTATTCATGTAACGTTGAGGTCAACGTTCAAGCTTTGCACTTGAAAGCTCCAAAGTCCATTCTGCAGGTTTCAATGTTTGTTCTCACCAGCCACAAACTCTCTAAAAATGAAAATTCTGCATACTACTCTTTTTCACAGCTTTAATTATATAGTTATTCGTTATTATAACGCGAAAAAGCAGGAATTTAAACATCTTATCGCTAAAAAGTTTTATAAGACAATTTACTGGAATTTTTCAGCGGCAAAAAAAGACAAGAACCTTTTAATTAAAGCATTTCTTAATGAAAATTTGGTGGAGGATTTGGTAAAAATCTTTTATTTAATATTTCTAATGGCTTTGTAATACTATCGTAATACCTATACTACAAAAAAGATTTTAGAAGTCTGACAAGTAGGCACAATCCTTATAAGATAAGGTTTTTTCCCTCATGACAAAAAAATACCATTAAATAATAGTATTGCAATAAATTTTTAAAATATTTATAATAGGCGTAACAAACATATTTTTTACAAAGGTATTACAATTTCTTAATTTTTCAGAAAACACAAAATAGACAATGTTTTGTTTCAATTAGCGAATTTTGTAATGAATGAGTCTTCTACATATTAAGCGCATACATTGGATTTACAGCATGTAAACAATTGATGACAGTTTCATAGAGTAGAAGAATAATTTTGCAGTGAGGTCTTTAATGCTCTACTACGTGAAAAAATAACTGATTATTTTGTATTGAAAGAGGATTAAGAAATTAGTACATATCAAAAAAATATGGTTGCCACACAAACAAAATTTAATAGGGGGTAACACGCAATGAAGAAAAGGTTGTCGATTCTTTTCAGTTTGCTGCTTGTAATGAGCTTGTTTTTAGCTGCATGTGGATTTAACAAAGAATCTGGTGGCAGTGAAAATGCTAGCAGTGATGGCGGCGAAAAGAAAAAAGAGCAAGAGCTTCGCGTAAACATTAAAACTGAGCCTTTTTCATTAAACCCAGGCTTAGCTAATGATTCAACGTCATCAAACGTATTATTACAAACATTTGAGGGTTTAACTCGTATCGGTAAAGATGGAAAACCTGAAAATGCAATGGCGAAAGATGTGAAGGTCAGCGATGATCAAACTAAATATACGTTTACAATTCGCGACGATGCAAAATGGTCAAATGGTGACCCTGTAACAGCAAAAGATTTCGAATATGCATGGAAATGGGCGTTAGATCCTAAAAACGAATCTCAATATGCATATCAATTATACTATGTTAAAAATGCACAAGCTGCTAATGAAGGAAAAGGTTCATTAGATGATGTTGCGGTTAAAGCAACAGATGATAAAACGCTTGAAGTAACATTAGAAAACCCAACGCCATATTTCTTAGAATTAACAGCTTTCTATACGTACTTCCCAGTGAATACGAAAATTGCTGAATCAAATGAAAAATGGTACACAAATGCAGGCGAAAACTATACGTCAAACGGTCCTTTCAAGCTTAAAGCTTGGAAACATAATGACAAAATCGAGTTAGTTCCTAATGAAAACTATTGGGATAAAGATGCTGTAAAACTTAAAAAAGTTGAAATGTACATGATCAATGATAACAACACTGAACTTTCAATGTTCAAAAACGGTGAATTAGACTGGGCGGGTATGCCTACTGGTCAATTACCAGCTGATGCACTTCCTGAATTAAAGAAAGACGGTTCATTAAACATTCAAGAGATTGCAGGTACTTACTGGTACAAGTTTAATACAGAACAAAAACCTTTAGACAACGTGAACATTCGTAAAGCATTAGCTTATGCAATTGATCGTAAAGGTATTACAGAACAAATTACAAAAGACGGTTCAGTTCCAGCGATGGCGGCTGTACCACCAACAATGTTTGAAGATAACAAAAAAGGTTACTTCAAAGACAATGATGTGAAAAAAGCAAAAGAATATTTAGAAAAAGGCTTGAAAGAAATGGGCCTTAAAGATGCTTCAGAACTACCAGCAATTAAGGTTTCATACAACACGGATGAAAAACATGCAAAAATTGCACAAGCTGTTCAAGATATGTGGAAGAAAAACCTTGGCATTAAAGTACAGTTAGACAACTCTGAGTGGGCTGTTTACATTGAAAAGTTACACCAAGGAGATTATCAAGTTGGACGTATGGGCTGGTTAGGAGATTTTAACGACCCAATCAACTTCTTAGAATTGTTCCGTGATAAAAAAGGCGGAAATAATGATACAAACTGGGAAAACCCAGAATATAAAAAGTTATTAATTGACTCTCAAAAAGAAACAGATCCTAAAAAACGTCTGGAAATGTTGAAAAAAGCAGAAGGTATCTTTATGGATGAAATGCCAGTGGCACCAATCTACTTCTACACAAACGCTTGGGTACAAGACAAGCAGCTGAAAGATGTTGTGATGTCTGGACTTGGAGACATTCAGATTAAGTGGGCTCATTTTGAGTAAGTAACATCAATTGTGACAAAGGGTATATGGGGCCTGGTGCTCCATATACTTTTCTTTCTTGTGCGCGGATTTTGTAAAAATATGGAGGTGTGTCAGGGTGTTCAAATATATAGGAAAACGACTTATTTATATGTTTCTATCATTATGGCTGATCGTAACAGCGACCTTTTTCTTAATGCGTGCTGTTCCAGGAGGTCCATTCACATCAGAAAAGCAGCTTCCCCCTGAAATTCAAAAAAATCTAAATCAGTATTACGGTTTAGACCAGCCTTGGTACCATCAGTACTTTGATTATTTAACATCAATTTTAAAGTGGGATTTTGGTCCATCTTTCAAATATAAAGGCCAAACGGTAAATGATTTGATTAACGGCGGATTCCCTGTTTCATTCATGCTAGGGATGGAAGCTATTTTAATAGCAATTGCTATTGGTGTAGTACTTGGTGTTATTGCTGCTTTAAAACATAATAAGTGGCAAGATTATACGGCGATGGTTATTGCAGTTCTAGGAATCTCAGTTCCGAGTTTTATCATGGCAGCGGTATTACAATACGTTCTGGCTATGAAACTACAAATTTTTCCGGTTGCACGCTGGGAATCTTGGGCACACACGGTGTTACCAGCTCTCGCGCTTGCTTCAACCCCTATGGCGTTTATCGCACGATTAACTCGTTCGAGTATGCTTGAAGTATTAAGCAATGATTATATTCGTACAGCGAAAGCAAAAGGTTTAAGCAGAGGCGTGATTACAGTTAAGCACGCCATGCGAAATGCGATGCTTCCAGTCGTATCCTATATGGGACCTTTAGTAGCAGGGATTTTAACAGGTAGCTTTGTTATTGAAAAAATATTTGGTATCCCGGGATTAGGTTCACACTTTGTACTCAGTATCTCAAACCGAGATTATACAACGATTATGGGCGTAACGGTGTTCTACAGTATTTTACTACTTTTTTGTATCTTGCTTGTAGATATTGCATACGGATTCATTGACCCTCGAATTAAACTTACAGGTGCTAAGAAAGGAGAGTAACTATGCAGCAACTTCCAAAAATTCCTAAAGAAATGTTTGAAACAGCAGGGATTGACCGCGCTCAGGCAGAAAAGATTGAAAAACCGAGTCTTTCATTCTGGCAAGATGTTTTTATTCGTTTTCGCAAAAACAAGCTTGCTATGTTTGGGGTAGTACTAATGGTTCTCCTTGTTTTTATGGCTATATTTGGTCCATTGATGGTGAAATATGATTATGCAACCAATGATTTATTGAATGCTAATCAGGCTCCATCTTCTGAGCACTGGTTCGGTACAGATGAATTAGGGCGTGATGTTTTTGCTCGTACGTGGGAAGGCGCTCGTATTTCATTATTTATCGGGTTAGCAGCAGCTTTAATTGATTTATTTATCGGCGTAGTTTGGGGAAGCATCTCTGGATACCGCGGTGGCCGTACGGATGAAACAATGATGCGTGTTGCGGATATCTTATATGGTGTTCCTTACCTTTTACTCGTTATTATTTTAATGGTTATGCTTGGCCAAGGGTTAGGCACGATGATTTTGGCGATGACTATTACCGGCTGGATTAACATGGCCCGTATTGTACGTGGACAAGTATTGCAGTTAAAAAACCAAGAGTACGTAATGGCTTCACAAACATTAGGAGCAACAACAAAACGTATTTTATTTAAACATCTTATTCCTAATGCAACAGGTCCAATTTTAGTAACAATGACACTAACGATTCCTTCAGCAATCTTTACAGAAGCATTTTTAAGCTACTTGGGACTAGGCGTTCCGGCACCGCTTGCAAGTTGGGGAACAATGGCTTCAGAAGGCTTACCTGCTTTGGAATACTATCCTTGGCGCTTATTTTTCCCAGGTTTGTTTATCTGTTTAACAATCTTAGCGTTCAACGTAATTGGTGATGGATTACGAGATGCGTTAGATCCAAAACTACGTAAGTAAGGAAGTGGACTCATATGTCACGTTTATTAGAAGTAAAAAATTTAGCTGTATCATTTAAAACATATGGCGGAGAAGTTCAAGCTGTTCGCGGCGTTAACTTCCACTTAAATAAAGGTGAAACTTTAGCAATTGTTGGTGAGTCAGGATCTGGTAAAAGTGTAACTTCACAAACGATCATGCGCCTTATTCCGATGCCTCCTGGCCGAATCAAAAGTGGTGAAATGCTGTTTGACGGCATTGATTTAGCTAAGAAAACGGATAAAGAAATGGAAGCTATTCGCGGTAAAGATATCGGTATGATCTTCCAAGATCCGATGACTTCCTTGAATCCAACGATGAAAGTTGGGGCTCAAATTGGCGAAGTCGTAATTAAGCATTCCAAAGTGTCTAAAGCAGAAGCGAAAAAACGGGCAGTCGAGTTATTAACGCTTGTAGGAATTCCTTTTCCAGAACAGCGTGTGAATCAATATCCGCATGAATTCAGCGGCGGGATGAGACAGCGTGTTGTCATTGCGATGGCTCTTGCTTCTAATCCGAAGCTATTGATCGCTGATGAACCAACAACGGCGCTTGATGTAACAATTCAAGCCCAAATTTTAGAGCTGATGAAAGACATTCAGAAAAAAACGGATACCTCTATTATCTTTATTACCCATGATCTTGGTGTAGTAGCAAATGTAGCAGATCGAGTAGCCGTTATGTACGCTGGTCAAATTGTTGAAATGGGCACAGTGGATGAAGTGTTTTACGATCCAAAACATCCGTATACGTGGGGACTGCTAGCTTCTATGCCAAGCTTAGATAACGAGGCAGAAGAAGAGCTGGCTGCTATTCCTGGAACGCCGCCAGATTTAACGAATCCTCCAAAAGGAGATGCATTTGCAGCGCGAAATCCATACGCAATGAAAATTGATTTTGAGCAAGAACCTCCAATGTTCAAAATATCTGATACGCACTATGCGAAAACATGGCTGTTACATCCCGATGCACCAAAAGTAGAGCCGCCTGCTTCAGTTCAGCGCCGCATGCGTAAAGTTGACAATGTATACAGTACACCTGTACTCGTAGCGAAGGATGGTGAATAACATGACAGATAAATTATTAGAGATTAAAGACTTAAAACAACATTTTTTCACAAGTAAAGGAACAATTAAAGCAGTTGATGGTCTGACGTTTGACATCTTCCGCGGAGAAACATTAGGGCTTGTAGGTGAATCCGGTTGCGGAAAGTCAACGACAGGGAGAACGATTATTCGTTTATATGACGCTACTAGCGGTGAGGTACTATTTAATGGCGAAAATGTACATGGTCGCAAATCTCGCTCAGAGCTTAAAAAATTTAATCGTAAAATGCAAATGATTTTCCAAGATCCATATGCGTCGCTTAACCCTCGTATGACCGTAGCAGATATCATAGCAGAAGGCATTGATATTCACGGTTTAGCTAAGACGAGAAAGGAGCGTATGGCAAAAGTTCACGAGCTTCTTGAAACAGTGGGGCTTAACAAAGAACATGCAAATCGCTATCCACATGAGTTTAGTGGCGGCCAGCGTCAGCGTATCGGTATCGCAAGAGCACTGGCAGTAGAACCTGATTTTATCATCGCAGATGAACCAATCTCAGCGTTGGACGTGTCTATACAAGCTCAAGTTGTTAACTTAATGAAGAAGTTACAGCGTGAACGTGGACTCACATATTTATTTATCGCCCATGATTTGTCAATGGTAAAATACATCAGTGACCGTATCGGCGTTATGTACAGAGGTAAGATTGTAGAGCTTGCACCAAGTGATGAACTTTATCGAAACCCTGTGCATCCATATACAAAAGCGTTACTTTCAGCTATTCCGCTTCCCGATCCTGACAGTGAAAAAACGCGTCAGCGCAAAATTTATGATCCAAGTATCCATGACTATAACGGTGAAGAACCGGAGCTTAGAGAAGTATCTCCCGGTCACTACGTGTCTTGTTCTCAAGCAGAATTTGCCACATATACAACATAACAAAAACGATCTCACAACGAGGTCGTTTTTTATTTAGTTATCAAAGAACACTAAGCTTCAAGTTGCAAAAAACATGTAAGAACAAGTAACATTAGCGCTTTACAGGTATTATACAGTAAAGGATTGAAAAATACTATTGAAAATTTTCAGAATTTTATATTTAAGACAAAATATCTATGCTTAAACCTTATAACTAAAGGAATATAAGTGATTAATAATGTTTTTTATTGAATAATAATTCAATATTTATAAAAAGAAGGTAGACATGCGTCTACCTTCTTTTTATAAATCTGCTAAGATATCGCCGTCTTTACGATTTTTGTCAATTTTTAATACTTGATCTGCCGGCTGATAAGACGCACCATATATTTCTTTGTCTTTGTACGTATGAATTAACTCGTACGTTTTTTTCATTTTATTTAAAATGCTTTCCTCTGTTTCAGAAGTAGGAGACCAATATAGAATTTCCATCTGGTTAATTTCATTTGTGGCTAATGACCGGCGGTTATAGCCAATTGTTTGAGCATGCTTAAAGTCTGCACGTTTATAAAAATGCAGTCGTTTTGCCGAGTCTGAATCTTTATAGTCTACAGGCTCTACTTCTAAGATAATTGGTTTGTTATGCTGTTTTAACTCATCAATTAATTTACCGCCAAGCCCTTGACCTCGAGCGTCTTTTGAAACAAAGAGGTAATCAATAAAGATAAATTGGTCTGTTTCCACGTACATTAATACGTGATGAGGTCCTTCGTTTTTATGATAAATATCGCTGCGTTCTTGTAAAAGCGTTTCGATATGCTTCTTTGATTTCATTTCTTCAATGGGAAAATATTGACTTAGTTTTTCATACCAATTCATAGCACCCTCCTACTGATCTCTTCATGATGATGTTCATAATAGTGTTTAAACAGTTATCTTATCTTTACCCTTTTTAGGGAAAAGTAAGCATCTATAATTGAAAATATAGAAGAATAATCGATTGATTATTCTTAATAGTTAGATAACTATAGTGAAATAAGAACATATAATGTGAAAAATGGTTTTTATTATATTTAGATCGTAAGTTTATTTGTGAAAATCACAAAAAACTATCGCATTTTTTGTGATTTTTGATAAAATGAACAAAGTGAAGTTTTTTTAATATTGTATTTTATAGATGTGAGAACGGTAAAAGTGTAGGTGTGAAACTTGCAATATCAGATTTTTAGTACATACACTGTTTAGAATTATTTAGCTAAAAAATAAGTTAATACTATACACGTAGCCGCTATCGCTATTAAATGAAATGGATATGTTAGGAGAGAGAATTATGCAAGGGAACACGCAAGAAAAAGAATTAAGCCGTGGACTTGAGGAAAGACATATTAGCTTAATGTCTTTAGGTGCAGCTATCGGAGTTGGACTGTTTTTAGGTTCTGCATCCGCTATTCGGTTAGCGGGTCCTGGTATTCTTATCATGTATGGAATCAGTGGTCTTATTATGTTTTTTATTATGAGAGCGCTAGGTGAAATGGCAGTACAAAATCCAGTAGCCGGTTCTTTTAGTAAGTATGCTAACGATTATTTAGGACCACTTGCTGGTTATTTAACAGGCTGGAACTACTGGTTTATGTGGATTATTACATGTATGGCTGAAATTACAGCTGTGGGAGTATATATGGAGTTTTGGTTCCCAGGTGTACCTCAGTGGATATGGGCACTTGCAGCACTCGTTATCATGACAGGGGTTAACTTTTTAGCTGTAAAAGCATATGGCGAACTAGAGTTTTGGTTTTCTCTTATTAAAGTAGTAACGATTATCCTTATGATTGTGCTGGGCCTAGGCATGATTATCTTTGGAATTGGAAATGGCGGTATTGCAACAGGAATCAGTAATTTATGGAGTCACGGGGGCTTTTTCCCGAATGGCATGAAAGGTGTTCTTTTATCACTTCAAATGGTTATGTTTGCTTACCTTGGTATTGAAATGATTGGGGTAACAGCAGGAGAGGTGAAAAATCCGGAAAAAACACTAACAAAAGCAATTGATAATGTACTGTGGAGAATTTTGATTTTTTACATCGGAGCTTTGTTTGTTATTATGTCTATTTATCCTTGGCCAGAGATTGGAACACAAGGAAGTCCATTTGTTTTAACATTTGATAAAGCTGGAATTCCCGCTGCAGCAGGGATTATAAACTTTGTAGTGTTAACAGCGGCTTTATCTTCTTGTAACAGTGGAATTTTTAGTACAGGCCGTATGTTATTTAATTTAGCTCAGCACGGGGAAGCTCCAAAACGCTATGCTAACTTAACAAAAGGCGGCGTGCCTGGTGCAGCAGTTATTGCTTCAGCTGTTGTACTGCTAATCGGAGTTGGCTTAAACTATGTTGTTCCTGATAAGGTGTTCACATGGGTGACGAGTATTGCCACTATTGGAGCAATTTGGACATGGGGAATTATTTTACTTTCTCAAATTCGCTTCCGCAAGGGATTAAACGATCAGCAAGTAAGTGATTTAAAATATAAGCTTCCGTTTTTCCCGTATACGTCATATCTCTCTCTTGCTTTCTTAGCGGGAGTAGTAGTGGTGATGGGTTTTTCCTCTGATACAAGAATAGCCCTTATTGTAGGTCCGGTATGGTTTGTTTTATTGGTTGTTGTCTACTATTCAAAAGGTTTTCATAAAAGATAAAAAATAAGGCTCGGACAAAAGTAGTTTCGTTGAAGGAAGATCCGAACGAGTTAAATTCTTGATTAAGAATTCAACTCGTTCGGATTTTTTTATGGTGAACATAGGTTTACTGTATGTAGGGCTTCTAGCTATTGAATTGGAGGGCAAGGGGGAGACTCTCAACAGCGATGTAACAAGCGGGATCCATACGAACTCATATATCCCATTTGTTCATCTTTAGATTGATGTAGTTGTGTCCCACCCGCATTTTTTTCCAAAAGAAAATGAAGGATTTATTATTTCACTTTTTGCTTTAGTGTGCTAATATATTATATTGTTAAACAAATGAAGAGATGAATGAAGAAACAAATAATTTTTACGTGTTAATAGATTAGCATCGAGCTTTCTATCTCAAAAGTTTAAGCTTTTAGAAAGCAAAAGGAGACACAGCAAATGAAAGATAAAAAATGGGGACTTTGGTTTTTAACAGCCTTTGTAGTTGGTAATATGGTAGGCGGCGGAGTATTTATGCTTCCTTCTAATTTAGCAAACGTATCAAGTCCAGTCGGTTCAACACTTGCTTGGATTGCAACAGGTCTGGGCGTGTTCATGATTGCTCTTGTATTTGGAAACTTAGTCATGCGAAAGCCCGAATTAAAAGGAGGGCCTCAAAGTTATGCGGCGAATCTTTTTTCATCGCCTAAAGCAGGTAAAGTAGCAGGGTATAGCATGGCTTGGGGCTATTGGGCAGCTAACTGGGCTGCAACAGCATCTGTCATCATATCGTTTGCTGGATATTTAACAACGTTCTTTCCAGTAATGGAGAGCAAGGATATTTTATTTTCAGTCGGAGATTTTCAATTAGAAGCTGGAAAATTTATTACGTTTTTAGTATGTTCTATTGTACTTTGGGGAATTCAAGCTATTTTACAGCGAGATATTAACAGCGCCGGTAATATTAACTTCATCACAACAGCAGCTAAAATTATTGGATTCGGTTTATTTATTGTTGTGGCGCTGTCGCTATTTAGCGCATCCAACCTCGTTAGTACAGAATTTGTTAATTCAAAGGGTATAAATGTAGGATTGGGAAGTCAGGTCAATGGGGCAGCTATTGCTACACTGTGGGCGTTTATCGGAATTGAATCGGCTGTACTGTTATCTAACCGTGCAAAATCACAAAAAGTAGTGAAGAAAGCAACGCTGCTTGGATTATTGATCTCAATGGTTATCTATGTGGGGATTACGCTTCTAGCTATGGGGATTCTTTCAACAGCTCAGCTTCAGCAGTCTCAAAAACCTTTGGTAGATACGTTAGAAATGGTGATTGGACATAAAGGTGCTTACGTAATGGCCATTTTAGCACTTATTTCTTTATTAGGCTCTACTGTTGGATGGATTGTTGTTAGTGCAGAAGTTCCTTATCAAGCAGCGAAATCAGGGTTGTTTCCACAGTGGTTTGCTAAAACAAATCAGAACAATAGTCCAGCCCGCTCACTAACATTAACAAATGGCTTAACACAGTTGTTTTTGTTTGCGACTATTTCAGGTACAGTTTCGCAAGCCTATAATTTCGCTATTGTTGTAGCTACTCTCGCTTATTTAGTTCCTTATTTCGTGACGACAGTTTATCAATTAAAGCTTATTGTGACGGGTGAGACGTACGACACGATTAAAGGGTCGCGAGTAAAAGACGGAATCATTGCCTCGTTAGCACTTATTTATTCACTTTGGGTGATTAAGACAGGGACAGCTGATTTAAAAACATTTTTCTTAGGTATTGGCTTATTTGTAATCGGGCTGTTACTGTATCCTATCTTAATGAGACGAGGAAAAAGCACATCAGCTATTAAATAAATAAAAGGTTATTTCAAAAGCTTTGCAGAATGTCAGTTCTTCTGCAAGGCTTTTTTAGTGACTGAAAAATTTGAGGAATTTGTAAAAGAAAAAAATAATAAAAAAAATGAAACTAATCTACAGGTTTATTCGTAATAGTAGTGTGGTAAATAAATAATGAAGAAAATCGGCAATGAAAATAATGACAGTGAAGGAACGAACTAATGTACTAGTTCACTTCAAAAAGTATATCATTCCGATGAAGTTTATAGTATAATGCAAATAGATATTATTTTTTAAAAGTAATTATAAAGTAGTATCGATTTTCATTATCAGTCATTAAATATTTACACTCGTTGAAGTTTGTATAAAACAACATGATTTACAGTTCATGTTTTAAATGTTATGACCGATTATGATAGAAGGAGTGAAGGAGTAAATGGTTACATTATATACATCACCAAGTTGTACATCTTGTCGTAAAGCGAAAGCTTGGTTAGAGGAAAATGATATTGGATATACAGAGCGTAATATCTTTTCAGAGCCGTTATCAATCGACGAGATTAAAGAAATTTTACGTATGACAGAAGATGGAACAGATGAAATCATTTCAACACGTTCGAAAACTTTCCAAAAACTAGACGTTCAGGTAGACGCTATGCCTCTGCAAGATTTGTATGAATTAATTCAGCAAAATCCTGGCTTATTGCGCCGTCCGATTATCATTGATGAAAAACGTCTACAAGTTGGTTACAATGAAGACGAGATCCGTCGTTTCTTACCACGTAAAGTGCGTACTTTCCAACTTCGCGAAGCTCAAAGACTTGTGAATGGTTAATTTTTATATTTGTCTGTTTAAGATTTAAATAAGAAACCAACCAAGTAACGTTTGCTTGAAGTTGGTATATAAAAAATAAGCAGCAGGGAGCCAAAGGGCCTCTGCTGCTTATTTTTTGTCGAAATAGCAGGGAAAATGAAGTATATATGTAATTAGTAAAGAAAGAGAGTATTTAAACATATAAAAGTGGTGGTGAACGGATTGGAGCTTTTACAGCTAAAATATTTCCAAGTAGTTGCTAGACTAGAACATATAAGTAAAGCGGCCGAAGAGCTATACGTATCTCAGCCTGCGCTCAGCAAAACGATTTCACAGTTAGAAAAAGAGCTAGGCATTCGTTTGTTTGATCGAAACGGTAAATACATTAAATTAAATCGATATGGCAAAGCATTCTGTGCCAAAGTAGAACTTGCTTTAAAAACATTGGAAAACGCAAAGCACGAGCTAAAGGATATGTCGAACGACCCATGTGAAGAAATTCGCCTTGTTGTATTAGCTAGTTCACATTTGCTTCCAGAGCTATTGAGCAGGTTTCGTGAACAATATCCTCAGGTGCGTTTTCGACTGATGCAGCATTTGACTAATAGCAATTCACAGCCTGATTTCGATTTATGCATTTCAGCTTTTCCATTAACAACCCGTCAGATCGAACATACTCCTTTGCTTCGTGAATCGATTTTGCTTGCAGTGCCTCTTGATCATCCTTTAGCCAAGCAATCACGTGTAAAGTTAAATGAACTTAAAAATGAGAAATTCATTGTGCTGAGGAAAGGGAAAGAGCTAAGGAAAATAACGGATGTAATTTGTAAGGAACAGAATTTTGTACCTCAAATTACGTTTGAAAGCGATGATCCAGCAACAGTAAGAGGTTTGATTAGAGCGAAGCAAGGAATAGGTTTTATTCCTGAAGTAACTTGGGGAGGTTCTACAGGAAAAGATGTAAAACTGCTGAAAATTGAAGAGGAAACATTTGAACGTACTATCTTTTTAGCTTGGAACAATGGAGGCTATGTGACGGATTTACAACAAATCTTCAGGCAGTTTGTGATTGATTATTTTAAACATTTACGCTCCGGTATGCCTCATGAATACGTATAAGAATCATGACTAAATGTCATGATTTTTATTTCTTTTTCGAATAAATCTAAAGTTAACAGTAGAGAAAAACTGTATTATATCACTTTTGATATAAGTATATAACTAAAAATGCATAGGTTATTCAACTTTTTTCCTTTACACTATTTTTAAACCATAAAGTAAACGCTTTCAAAAATAGGTTGGGGAGGAAGTAATATGATAATCTTCGGTGTAGCGCTGCTATCTATTTGCATGTTGATAGGGGTAATTGTAGGGGACGCATTAGGAGGGCTGATGGGAGTAGAAGCCAACGTTGGAGGAGTAGGGGTATCCATGCTTCTTCTTGTACTAGCGGTGGATTATTTAAAGAAGAAAAATAAGCTCCAAGTAAAATCCGAAGAAGGCATTGCTTTTTGGGGAGGTATTTATATTCCTATCGTGGTAGCAATGTCTGCACAGCAAAATGTTGTAGCTGCTCTTGATGGAGGAGGCATGGCGCTTCTTGCAGGGGTGGTAGTAGTCGTAGGAGGCTTTTTATCCATACCATTTATCAGCAGAATAGGAGAGAAAGCGAAGGTGAAAGAACAAGAAATAGAGCTTTCTATTTTACCTAAGGAGCAGATCAAATGATGAATATGATCAAAGAAGGATTAGAAAATAACGGGCTGATTACGGCATTTGCTATTATTGGGATTGTCATGTATATTGCTTATTTTTTATCAGATAAATTAACAAAAGGAAGAGTTCACGGATCTGCTATTGCTATTATGTTTGGGTTAATCCTTGCTTATATCGGTGGAGTGAACACAGGAGGAGAGAAAGGAATTTCTGATATACAGTTATTTTCAGGAATTGGTTTAATGGGCGGAGGGATGCTGCGAGATTTTGCCATTATTGCTACTGCGTTCGGTGCCAATTTTAGTGAAATGAAAAAAACGGGAATCAGCGGAATTACGGCCTTGTTTTTTGGGGTTTTCTATTCTTTTGTAATAGGTGTAATTATTGCTCTTTGTTTTGGATATAGAGATCCCGTTGCTTTGACCACAATCGGAGGAGGAGCCGTAACCTATATTGTGGGGCCGGTCTCTGGAACTGCGATTGGAGCCTCTTCTGATATTATCGCGTTAAGTATAGCTGTAGGATTAATTAAATCCATTTCAGTTATGATTTTGACACCGATATTTGCTAAGAAAATCAAATTAAACAACCCTCGTACAGCAATGATCTATGGAGGGGTTATGGGGACGACGAGCGGTGTAGCAGCTGGTTTAGCCGCGACAGATGTAAAACTTGTACCTTACGGAGCCATGACAGCTACATTTTATACAGGTCTGGGTTGCTTACTCGTACCATCTATTCTTTTTTTACTCACAGAGATTATTTTTTAAGTGTACAAAGTGTTTTATGAATAAAAGACTGCTGTGCTCATTAAACTAAAGAAAAGGCCATACTAAATAAAAATGTTTAGTATGGCCTTTTCTTTATCATTTAGTTGAACGAAAGCTATTAACAACCATGCCGCTTATCAGCACAACAGCAATTGTTATAAACGGAATAAATGTTCCTAGAGATGTATGGGCTGCAAAGAATGAATGTAAGTTCTTTTCATGTCCAATCATATTTCCAGCAGTATAAGCTAAAATAGCTGCTCCCCCATAAACGAGCAGGGGAAATCGTTCCATCAAATATAAAATAAGCTTGCTTCCCCAAACAATAATGGGGACGGATACGAGTAATCCGGTAACGACCAAGATAATATTTCCATGAGCTGCGCCTGCTACAGCTATTACATTATCTAGTCCCATTACAATATCAGCAAATACGATCGTTCTTACAGCGGCGCCTAATGTCACGCCTGCACGGATTGAAGATGCATCATCACCTTCTGATACAAGAAGCTTAAAGGCAATGATCACTAATAAAAAACCGCCGATGAGCTGCAAGTAAGGAATAGTTAGTAAATAAACAGCTAAAATAGTAAGTACAATCCGAACGATCACAGCTAAGCCAGTCCCTAAAAAAATAGCTTTATTTCGCTGATATTCAGGTAAGTTGCGGCTTGCTAAGGCAATAACAATAGCGTTGTCTCCACCTAATACAATATCGATACCGATAATAAGAAGAATGGAGGTTATTAATTCTAAATCCAATAGTCTTCCCTCCCAATATGTAAGGATAAGTAGCTCATATTGCTTTATCTGTGTTCATTTTTAACAAAAAGCGTTCATAGGGTAAAGAGATTATGTATATAACAAAGTAAGGTGTAAGGTGGCTATGAGTTGTCAGAGTATTTTTTATTTCCTTTCTTTCGCATTTTGTCATAAAATAGATATACAAGGTTCACTCAAATAGTGTATGCTTGTATATCCCAAGTTAGAATGCTTTACAAAGTGAGAAAGTACATGTAATATTGCTTTAACACGGGGGTAAAATAGTCCCTTCATCGTTTAGGGGTAATGTTCGAAATGGCCGGATTACCTTCACTGATTTTTCCGAAGGGAGAGATGATAATGGAAATCGAACGCATTAATGAAAACACAGTAAAATTCTTTGTCACTTACGTAGATATTGAAGAACGTGGATTTGATCGCAATGAAATTTGGTTTAGCCGTGAGCGCAGTGAAGAGCTATTCTGGGAGATGATGGACGAAATTCATCAAGAAGAAGAGTTTGTAGCAGAAGGTCCTCTTTGGATTCAAGTACATGCGCTTGAGAAGGGGCTAGAGGTTATTGTAACAAGAGCACAAGTTTCAAAAGACGGTCAAAAGTTCGAAGTACCTGTTGGTGAAAATGATAAAATCGATATCCCTGTAGATGGAAAAATTGAAGCGTTGCTTGATCATCAAGCGAATCAAAATAAAAAAGCTGATTTTGAAGAAGAAATTATAGAAGACGAAGGGCTACAGTTCGTCGCACGCTTTCAAGACTTAGAACATTTAATTTCCTTAAGTCACCATTTAGAGTTAGATGATATCATCAACAGCATGTACGTGTTTGAAGGAAAATATTATTTATACGTTGAGTTTACAGATGATGAAGACTTTGTAGCTGAAATTGATAACATTTTAAGTATCATTTTAGAATATGCAAATGAATCAAATGTAACAGTTCATCGTTTAATGGAATATGGAAAAGAATTAATCAGTGAAAATGCACTTGAACAAGTAAAGCAGTATTTTCCTTTACGATAATAGCAGCCGATTTCATGTATATGAAATCGGTCTTTGTTTTGCCCTCTTTTTTGGAAATGCCCTCCGCTCATATCGAACAATTTAGGTGGAAAAAGCAGGCGGCTGGTTCCTACACGGGAAAGTGTAGTGTTAAAATAACAAGTTTGAGGATAATAACGGTATAGAGACCTGTTATTAATGATGAAAGATTGGTTTTAGGATAGGTGAAAACAAGTTGAAAAATAGATTACAGCTTTTAATTTTTGTTATTGGTATTATTGCTTTGCTTTATTTTACAAAAGGATATTGGGACGGTAAATTTATTGGCGTGCTAAGTATCTTAATTACGATTAGTGTTGTTTTCATCGGTCTTGTTATTTCATTAGAAAACCGTCATCCAACTCAAACGCTAACGTGGCTCGTAGTATTAGGCGGTTTCCCGGTAATAGGGTTCTTTTTTTATTTATTATTTGGACGCAATACGCGAAAACGGCGTTTATTTGCTAAAAAAGCAAAGCTGGATGAACAGGTGCTTTTAAAGATGGAAAGAGATTCCGGTATATTAGAAAATCACTTTGAACAGTTGGGTACCAGTAGAAAGCAAATGCTGAAGCTAGCCGTCAGGCTTGGCAAGAGTCCAATTTCTTTTTCATCAGATACGCGCGCATTGACGAATGGAAAAGAGACGTTTCACGAAATTATGGAATCATTAAAGCATGCAAGGCATCATATCCACTTAGAGTATTACATCGTACGACATGATCACTTAGGAGAACAAATTAAAGATATTTTAATTCAGAAGGTACAAGAAGGAGTTTATGTACGTTTCTTGTACGATGCCGTGGGCAGTTTTCAGCTTTCACCGCATTATATTCACGAGTTAAGAAACGCGGGCGTAGAAATGATTCCATTCTTGCCGGTCAGACTGCCATTTCTCAATAATAAAATCAACTTCCGTAATCATCGTAAAATTGTAGTCATTGATGGAACAATTGGATTTGTAGGAGGTTTGAACATTGGTGATGAATATCTCGGGAAAAGTCGGCATTTTGGCTTTTGGAGAGATACCCATTTGATGGTGAAGGGTGAGGCAGTTCGTTCATTGCAGCTTATTTTTTTGCAGGACTGGTATTATATGACGGGTCAGACGATGCTTACTCAAACGTATCTATCACCGGATTTAATTGACATTGATATGGAAAAGTGCGGCGGTGTTCAAATGATTGCCGGCGGACCAGACCGTGAGTGGGAAATTATCAAACACTTATTTTTTTCGATGATTACGTCTGCGAAAGAGTCCATTTGGATTGCTTCTCCCTACTTCATACCTGATGAAGATATTTTTACTTCCCTCAAAGTAGCTGCTCTAAGCGGTATAGATGTAAGGCTTCTTGTACCTCAGAAGCCCGATAAAAAAATTGTTTTTCATGCATCACGCTCTTATTTTCCGGAGCTGCTAGAAGCAGGTGTGAAAATTTACGAGTATAAAAAAGGATTTATGCACAGCAAGATTGTGATTGTTGATAGAGAAATTGCCTCTATTGGAACAGCTAACATGGATATGAGAAGCTTTCATTTGAATTTTGAAGTAAATGCTTTTTTATATCGCACAGCTAGTACTCAAAAGCTCGTATATGAATATATGCAAGATTTAGAAGAAACGAGTGAGCTTCACTTTAAAGACTTTGAAAAGCGGCCATTTATACAGCGGCTATTTGAGTCAACAGCTCGTTTGCTTTCACCGCTATTATAATCGCTGTAAACCACATTGCGTACGGTGCAATGTGGTTTTTTTCTGAAAGAAAAGGGTTTAGTAGAAAGGTGTCGAATACAAGAATATAGCTCGCTATTATAGGAAGGAGAAATGTACGATTGTTAGTTGCCCAAACAGAAGAAGGCCTCATTTCACTAGCTCAGCGCTTTTCGCTTGAACAGCTTAAGCTGTGGAAAAAAGAAAAGCAGTTCTACTGTCCCTCTTGTCAATCCCCTGTACAGTTAAAGGTAGGTACAAAAAAAATCCCTCATTTTGCGCACCTGAAAAAAACGTGCGTCGCTCAGCATGAAGGTGAAACAGATTATCATCTCGACGGAAAACGAAAGCTGTTTCACTGGTTTAGTTCTCATCTTGAAGTCGAGTTAGAAAGTTATCTTCCTGACATTATGCAGCGTCCAGATCTTCTTGTAGATACGCCCTCGCAAAAATATGCAATCGAATTTCAATGTGCTTCCTTATCTTCCTCAGCGCTAACCAAACGTTCTATTCATTATGAGAAAGGAAATTATATGCCCCTTTGGATTATGGGGGCAAAAAGAATGAAGCGCTTATCCACTTATATGTATCAACTTTCTTTTCAAGAGTGGCAGTTTCTTACTCTTTCCGATTATACGCCCACACTTCTTTATTTTTCACCTTCTACTAATCAACTGTTGAAACTTGAACATCTTATTCCTTTTTCATCTCAGATTTGTTATGCACAGCTTGTCGTGCTCTCTCCTTACGAGCATACCTTTCATGATCTTTTTTCTACACATACACAACCTCAATTTTTCTCTTCGTGGATAAAGAAAAAGAAGGCATGGAGAACGCATTATATCCTTTATCCTAATCAGAAGCTTCAGCCTTTTTTACACGCTCTTTATGAAAAAAATATTCCTCCCTCCCATATTCCAGCAGAAGCAGGCATGCCGCTGCCTTCTTTATACATGGTTGAAACGTCTGCTACTGTATGGCAAACGTGGCTGCTTCTCGATTTAATGCAGCACAAGCAAGTAGGGGATTTAGTTACAGAAAAAGAGTTAGGCCGGCTATGGCTCAACAGAATTCATAAGAGGCATATTGTATTTCGGTCTTTGCCAATGGCCCCTGTTGCTGTGGAACAGCCCCTGTTTGAGTATATAGAGGTATTATGCCGGCTAGGGATGCTAACGTATATAACTTCTGGGTTATACAAAATCAGAAGGCCCTACACGATTCCAAAGCAAACATCTGATGCTTTTTTAGAAGATGGACAAATGATGAAAAGGTGGTTAAATCAAGCAAAAGAAGTGACATAATCACTGAAAATCAGTACGCTTAAGAAAGAATCCTTTTTTCAAAAGCGTACTGACTTTTGATTAATTCTTTTAAAACAACATACAATAACGAAAGAAATAAAAAGGATTCGCCTTAGAAAAAGCGAACAGTTATAGACAGGTAGAAAAAGATGGAGGGATGACCATGAGTGAACAATCAAAAGTAAAAAAGTTACCAAGTAGAAGCGAGATAAAAGTAGAAGATACGTGGAAACTAGAGGATATTTTTGCTTCAGATGACGCATGGGAAAAAGAATTTGAAGAAGTAAAAGCTCTTATTCCCCAAATGGAAAAATTCAAAGGGAAACTTGGAGAGTCCGCTCAAACTTTATACGACGCTCTTCAAGAGCAAGACGAGCTCACAATGCGCGTTAGTAAACTTTATACATATGCTCATATGCGCTACGATCAAGATACCACTAACTCTTTTTATCAAGGGTTAAATGATCGTATCAAAACACTTTATACCCAAATTGCAAGTGCACTATCGTATGTAACACCAGAAATTTTGTCTATTGAAGAATCAAAAATTAAACAATACATGGCGGAACATAAAGAGCTAAAGTTATATGCTCATGCATTAGATGAAATTACTCGCGAGCGTCCGCACATTTTATCAGAAAGCGAAGAAGCGCTTCTTGCTCAGGCTTCTGAAGTGCTAGGATCTTCAAGCAACACGTTTGGAATGCTAAACAACGCAGATTTAGAATTCCCTTCCATTAAAGATGAAAATGGAGAAGAAGTAGAAATTACGCACGGGCGCTATATTCGTTTCCTAGAAAGCAGCGATCGCCGCGTACGAGAAGAAGCGTTTAAAGCGGTGTACGAAACGTACGGTAAATTTAAAAATACGTTTGCAAGTACGTTAAGCGGTACGGTGAAGAAAGATAATTTTAGTGCCCGCGTTCGTCACTATAATTCAGCTCGTCACTCAGCTCTTAGCACAAATAACATTCCAGAAGAAGTATACGATAACTTAGTTAAAACAGTGAACGATAATTTGCATTTATTGCATCGATATATTGATTTACGTAAGAAAGTATTGGGAATTGAAGAGCTTCATATGTATGATCTCTATACGCCTTTAGTAAAAGACGTAAAAATGGAAGTAACCTATGAAGAAGCAAAAGATTATATTTTAAAAGGCCTGAAACCACTAGGTGAAGACTACCTTAACGTGTTAAAAGAAGGATTTGAAAACCGTTGGGTAGACGTTCATGAGAACAAAGGCAAGCGAAGCGGTGCTTATTCTTCAGGAACGTATGGCACCAATCCTTATATCTTAATGAACTGGCAGGATAATGTAAATAACTTGTTTACACTAGCCCATGAATTTGGCCATTCTGTACACAGTTATTACACAAGAAAAACGCAGCCATATCCTTACGGAGATTATTCAATCTTTGTGGCAGAAGTAGCTTCAACGTGTAATGAAGCGCTTCTAAACGATTATTTACTAAAAACGATTGATGATGAAAAGCAGCGCTTGTACTTACTTAACCATTATCTGGAAGGATTCCGCGGTACGGTATTCCGTCAAACGATGTTTGCTGAATTTGAGCACGATGTGCACGTGCGCGCTCAAAACGGAGAGCCGCTTACACCTGAATTATTAACAAAATTATATTATGACTTAAATAAAAAGTATTTTGGAGACAACTTAGTGATTGACGAAGAGATTGGATTAGAATGGGCTCGTATTCCGCATTTCTACTACAATTACTACGTTTATCAATATGCTACAGGATTCAGTGCAGCAGCGGCATTAAGCAAGCAAATCCTTGAAGAAGGAGATGCAGCTGTTGAGCGCTATGTAGGTTTCTTAAAGTCAGGAAGCTCTGATTATCCAATTGAAGTGTTGAAAAAAGCAGGAGTTGACATGACAACATCTCAGCCTATTGAAGAAGCGCTAGCTGTATTTGAAGAGAAATTAACGGAAATGGAACGTTTATTAAATCAATAAAATTAAAATGAAGCAGGAGCTGTATCCTGCTTCATTTTTTAAATCCTCGAAATTTGTTGTGATTGTTAAGCAATGTAAAAATAATAAGGATAGCTAAAAATAAGAGAGGGCCTGCGATAATGAGAGGGACAAGCTGCATAAGAGATAAAATATAGAATAAAAAAGAAACCAAAAGAATAACAACCCCTAGAGTAATTCCAGCAATTTTCATAGTTAACACCTCTATTAAAAGCATAATTGGTTGTACTATATGAGTGAATCTGGCTGTTTATGAAGTTTTTTTATAAAAAAGTGAATAAAATTAAAAAAAGGGGTTGCCAAAAGTCGACATAATTTGCTATAGTATTAATCGTGAAGTTTATCACAAAACAAACATATACCCCTTTGTTTGACCGTGAAAAATTTCTCCCATCCCCTTGTTGTCTTAAGACAAACGAAAAGACTTGGCGAAAGCCAAGTCTTTTTTGTTTAGTTAATGCTTAGGATAAGCATCAACATTTAATGATTAACAGCTCTTTTCAGTACTTCTCCAAAAGGTGCCGTATTTGACAGGAACTCTCTCAACCACTTGCTGAAGCTGAAGTTTTTTCAATTCCTTTTCAGCCTCTTCTAATGATAAACCATACACAACTGCAACTTCTTTTGAAGCAACAAATTGAAAATAGCTTAAAAATGAACGAAGAGGCGGAAGACAAGCTGGATCTGGGTCAATTTCTAACATCTCTTTAATGATGTGTACATATGTTTCGTACGAATAGTATCCTGATATCTTAATGCCTTCTTCTTCAACTTTTTCGTTGAAGAACACAAGAGTTGGAATCTCATCGACATCCATTTCCGATGTGATTTTTAAATCACATTGAAAGGCCTTCGCAGCATAATCTGAATGCAAATCTTTTACAAATTCATCAACATCTAGCCCCACATGTTTTGCACATTGTATTAAGACAGATTCTTCTGTAACATTTTGTTTTTCTAAAAATACTACTTCTTGAAGTCTTCTCAAAAAGCGAATGCCCTGTTTCTTTCCTTGCAGACCGGCCGCTTTAATCGCAATTGATGCAGCGTAAGGAGTATCGATTGGGTTTTCAAGCCACAGATTGCCGTCACATGACATACCTGATCGGCTTCCAGTTTTCTCCCACGATTTTGCAATATGTTCAAATTTCTGCTGTGCTCCAATATTTAATTGCTGTAAGTTTCCGCCAAGCACATGCTTGAGGGATAACAGCTGACCATATTCTATTTGTAACTTCTTTAGAATAGGCTCGAGTGCCCAGCATTCCGGGCAAAGAGGGTCAACAAATACATAGATTTCAAGCGGTTTTTTATTTGAACCTTGACAAAGCTGATGCAAGGATGGGTATTGGCTATTTAGGTTACTCAATGTGAAAATCCTTTCTCATCTGTCTGTTCCGGTGAATTAATCATGTGTTGGGCAGTTAAAATAAGACGATGATAAAGTGCATCTCTCTCAGGGCCTTCTAAATTAATTTCGTCCATTGCTTCATGCATACACGTCAGCCAGGCTTTGGCTCTTGACGGTGTAATTTCAAAAGGAAGATGCCTAGCTCTCAGCATAGGGTGACCATGCTCTTCAGTGTATAACGAAGGCCCTCCTAAATATTGTGTCAGAAATTGCTTTTGCTTTCGTGCTGTTTCTGTTAAATCATCAGGAAAAATTGGCGCGAGCTCAGGATGTTTTCCAACGCGTGTATAAAAAGCATCAACAAGTTTTGAAATCGTATGTTCACCGCCTAATAATTCGTAAGGGGAGTGGATTTTTTCTCTCATGTTGATAACTCCTTTGTTATAAGAAATATACGTCTTAACTCTTTGGTGTTTTTTACTTTCCTTAATTTTAGCAGTGTCATTTCGTTAACTCAAACTATCCGCTTACTTCTTCTACTGGAAAAGAGATAAAGTGGAATTTTACATAAGAAAAGTCTATGATGCTGTGGCGAATCACTAATTATGAGAAACAAAGGAATACTTTCACAAACGTTTCCTTCTATTTATATAGTGTAACCTCGGCAAACTACAGCCATTCCATGTTCAAGTGGCGAATGATTTGGCTCTTTTACACAAGATAAGAAGACATAATTTTATTTACATATTTTTGCGTTTCTTGAAAAGGAGGTACTCCGCCGTATTTATCAACATTACCTGGTCCAGCATTATAGGCCGCCAACGCTAATTTCACGTTTCCATTGTATTTATCTAACATTTGTCGAAGATATTTGGCTCCTCCAAATACATTTTGCTTGGAGTCGTACGGATCTTCTACACCAAGAGCTTTAGCGGTTGCTGGCATTAGCTGCATAAGCCCAGCCGCTCCTACAGAACTTTTGGCAGATGGATTAAAGTTTGATTCTTGTTTAATAACAGAACGAATAAGTTTAGGATCCAGCTGGTAGCGTGCAGCTGCTTCTGTAATGATCGTTTGTACATCCTGAGAACTGGCCTTTGCCGCTTGGTTTTTTTGTGCCGGTAAGGCAGCATTTGAAGCCGCTGCCTCACCTGAAGAAAAAACAGATGGCTCGGACTGCATTTGAACTGCCGTAGATGGAAACAACTGCGCTGCTTTCAAGTAAAGATTGGTACTCATTTGAGGCTCTTGATTGACATAGTCTTGAAAAAGCTGAGCAAATACAGAGAGTAAAGTTGTACCAAGCATCACGTTAGCTGTTGGCAGCTGGTTGTTAACTGAAAATGGCTGCGTTCCAGGAAATTGAACGGAAGACATGTACTTGTTAATATTCATGCTCATAAATTTATTCTCCATCCATTAACGTATACTTTCGCTTGTAAAACCGTCGAATTTTGTTTTCCGTTGGTTTCTTTTTAATATCAAGCTCCGTAAGCAATTGCTCAAAATGTTTTGCTCCTTCATTGGCATCGGTTACTTCGTATTCAAGTTCATAATCTTCAGCACCTAGATAAAAGCTATGATCGAGTACAAGTAACCCATTTTTATATGGAATTTCTGCTCGACTTGTACGCAAAGTGCCAAAATAAGTTAGCGCATGGCTATCAACTTGTAAATCAGTAATAAGCTGTTGAATTGTTGACGGAATCTTGGCACTGCCATCTAGCAATTCTTTAGCTTGTTCATTTGTTAATGCTTCATGTGTTTCTAAAAGACCCTCTTGATGAGGCTGTTTGAGCGTGAGAACGAACTTACCTTTTTTGCTTCGAATTCGCAGGGCAGCCCCGCAGTCTTTTAATGAGAAAGCAGGTGTATCAAAATAGTGGTTTTCTTGAGAAACAAACTGATCTTCAGTTAATTGAAAGTGTGAGCGGAGACGATCAAACTCTTCTTTCGTTACTATATTTTTAAATTCAATTTCAATTTCTTGTTTCAATGAAATCATCCTTTTAATTTAGGTCTTTTAGTAAGGCACTTTACATCTTAATTTATCACACTTTTTGAGACAGTAAAACTACATTTCCTAACAGGAATATCCAGATGGGGAACTTGGAAAATGAAGAAATACGGATTGTTTAGGTTTTACCTTTATTAAACGTTCCTGGAATGTGTTAAAATAGTAACGAATTGTATAGTTGGAAGGAGTTTATTTATGCACAATCGAATTGACATCACTACCTGTGTGATGAAATCAAATGAATTACACTTAAAAGCAGACCCTATTGAGACAAAAATTGAACAATTGGAAGATACAAAACAAATGCTTGTTGACTCAGATAACATGTCATTTGTATATGTTGTAGATATTAATGATCAATTTATGTATGTTGGCCTTAGTGACAATATTTGGGCGAATTTAAAGCACGTCTTACATAAAGATATGAAAGTATTTTTAGAAATTAATAAGAAAGTAATTGAGCTATCAGCCGTTAAAGAAGAGCTATCTTATCTCATCAGTAACATCGAAGGAAATGTGAATTATGGAGACGAGATGGTAGCAAGAGTAGAGGAAGTTTTTTTAGATAAAGAAAATAAGTAACAGAGAGAAAAGAGGGGGGTGTTATTAATGATCAGGCATTGGGATTTATTTTTAGCACCGTATAAACAAGCCGTTGAAGAACTTAAGGTGAAGTTAAAAGGAATTCGTTCACAGTATGATATGAAGTCTACGCATTCACCTATTGAGTTCGTGACGGGACGAGTAAAGCCTGTCGCCAGTATTTTGGATAAAGCGACTCGAAAAGGAATTTCTCTCGATCGCTTAGAGGAAGAGATGCAGGACATTGCGGGACTCCGTATGATGTGTCAATTTACGGACGATATTAAAGCGGTCGTAGAGCTCCTGCGTCAGCGCACAGACTTTGAATTGATTGAAGAAAGAGATTATATTCTTCATAAAAAAGAAAGCGGCTATCGTTCATATCATGTGGTCGTATGTTATCCTGTTCAAACAATTAAAGGTGAAAAGAAAATTTTAGTGGAAATTCAAATTCGTACACTGGCTATGAATTTTTGGGCTACAATTGAGCATTCTTTAAATTATAAGTACAGCGGGAAATTTCCTGAGAATATCAAAAAGCGACTTCAGCGTGCTTCTGAAGCGGCTACTCAGCTCGATGAAGAAATGTCTCAAATACGAGGTGAGATTCAAGAAGCTCAGGCTATTTTCTCACGAAAAAAAGAATCGGCGGAAGAATCTTAGGTATGACTCAGCAACAGCTTTGTACATTGGATGGATAGGGGGAGAGAATTAGGTGGAGAAAATAAAATTTGCTATTACATCAAAAGGCAACCAAATATCAAATACGCTTATGCAAAAAATGAAAACGTATTTATTAGATTTTCATTTAGAATATGATGAAAACCAGCCTGATATTGTAGTGTCAGTAGGAGGGGATGGAACGCTTCTCTACGCGTTTCACCGCTATCGAAACCGACTTGACAAGACGGCTTTTATTGGGGTTCATACCGGCCATTTAGGCTTTTACGCAGATTGGACACCTGATGAGATTGAGAAGCTGGTGATTGCTATTGCAAAGACACCCTATCAGACTGTAGAGTATCCACTGCTCGAAGTGATTATTCGCTACACCAACGGTGGACGCGAAGCTCGATACTTAGCTCTGAATGAATGTACGGTAAAAAGTGTAGAAGGTTCTTTAGTAATGGACGTGGAAATTAAAGGGCAGCGATTTGAAACCTTCCGAGGAGACGGCCTTTGCGTATCCACTCCCTCGGGAAGTACAGCTTACAACAAATCCCTTGGAGGCGCGATTTTACATCCTTCGCTTCAAGCTATTCAAATTGCTGAAATGGCTTCTATTAACAATCGAGTGTTCCGTACGATAGGTTCTCCATTGGTTCTTCCTGGACATCATACAGCGCTGTTAAAGCCTGTCAACGACGCAGACTTTCAAATTACCATTGATCATTTAACTCTTTTACATAAAGATGTAAAGTCGATTCAATTTCGGGTAGCAAGCGAAAAAATTCGATTTGCTCGCTTTCGTGCGTTTCCTTTCTGGCAGCGTGTCAGAGACTCTTTTGTATGTGATGATTAAAGGCAGGGAAGAGAATGAAACAAGTTTTTACGTTGAGTTGGACCGTAGATCATTCTTTCGAGGGTGTAGCGGTTCGTGAATTTTTAAAAGAACATGATATTTCGAAAGCTTCTCTGACGGACATTAAGTTCAGAGGAGGAGCAATTGAAGTAAATGGAAAGCATGCAACGGTTCGATATATTCTGCAAAAAGGTGACGAAATTAAGGTGGCGTTTCCACCAGAAAAAGCAAGTGAAAGTCTGCTTCCTAAAGCAATACCTTTGGATATTGTATACGAAGATGAGTACATATTAGTGTTGAATAAGCAGCCAAACATGCCAAGTATACCTTCTCGAGAACATCTAACGTGGTCACTAAGTAATGCTGTGCTTTATTATTATGAGAAAAATAACATTAACTCGACTGTTCATCTTGTAAATAGGTTGGACCGAGACACATCTGGGCTGCTTATTGTCGCTAAGCATAGGCACGTTCATTACTTATTCTCTAAAGCACAAAAAGAACATGAAATTAAACGCGTGTACCGAGCTTTTGTTCATGGGAAGCTTGTTGGCAAAGAAACGATAGAGGCACCGATTGGCCGAAAAGAGTCAAGTATCATCGAACGGGAAGTAAGAGAAGATGGGCAGTTTGCTATTACACACTATACGGCGCTTCGTCAGTATTCTTCTTTTACAGAAGTTGCTCTTTCGCTTGAGACGGGGAGAACTCACCAAATTCGTGTTCATATGGCTTATAAAGGATATCCACTGCTTGGAGATACCTTATATGGAGGAACGAATCATCTTATTTCTCGTCAAGCTCTTCACAGCTATGAGCTCACTTTTTTTCATCCTTTTTTACAAAAAACTTTGTCTTTTACAGCACCTTTGCCGCCAGATATGCAGAAACTTCAAATCGTAAAAGAAAGTCGCTTTTTTTAATGAAAAGCGACTTTCTTTTTACACGAAGTGATTAAATTTTTCCTCTACGTAAGGCATAGATGAAGGCACCGATATAATATTCCTTTCAGGATACTGAAACGCCGTTAAAGCCCCTCCAAAAACTGCGCCTGTATCAATATTAATGGTATTATGAATTTTTCTGGCTTTTACTACGGGTGTATGCCCATAAACGATAAACGGTTTTCCGTTATAATGTTTGGCCCAATCCCGTCGGACAGGCATGCCGTTTAGATGTTTTTCACCCGTAATGTCTCCATATAGCACAAAGGTTTTTACTTTTTTATCCGTTCTGCCGATGTATTCAGCTTTAAGACCGGCGTGAGCAATAATTAATTGGTTTTGATCAAGCTGCACATATAGAGGTGATTGTTCATAAAGCTCAATGAACTTTTTTTTAATGAATTTCTGTTCTCTTGAAGGTAAAGCTTCGTACTCGGCAACGGTCGTTTCTAATCCATGAGTAATTTGCACTTTGTTACCGCAAAAGAAGCGATATAGCTTATTGCAGTGATTGCCTGGACAGTAGTAAGCTTGCTGATGCTTTATTACAAGTGACCATACGAGCTCAATCACTTTTAGTGAATGAGGTCCTCGGTCTGTTAAATCACCTACAAATCCAAGGCGCCGTCCGTCAGAGTGGACAGGAATCCCGTCTTGCCATTCATACCCAAGTTTTTCTGTTAACGCTTTTAATTCATCATAGCAACCATGGATATCGCCTATTATATCTACTTTCATCTTTTATCCACATCCTTAAAAGGTTTTTCCTTTGACGATATAAAATTACCCTTATATGGAGCAAACTATGTGTAGAACTTATATATTATTGGGAAAAGAGTAAAGAGCTGTGAGTTGAAAAAAAACAAAATTCATCATAAAGTTAAATGAGTTTTGTGCGACAGGGAGGTTGAAGACATGACAGATTCAATTGAAAAAGAAGAAAAGGCATGGTTCGCCGAACATTTATTATCACTTTTAGAAAAAAATGAAATCGATGCATTTCGTGAAGAATTTTTACATATGCATACGTATGACCAAGCTCAATTTTTTGAAGAATTAGATGAGCCTTCTAGATTTGCGCTGTACGAGATGTTATCTCCGGAAGAAATGGCGGATATCTTTGAAAATGTAGAGATACGAGAAGAAGATTATCAAGAAATTCTCTCAGAAATGCATCCCAATTTTGCAGCAGACATGCTGTCGAAAATGTCGGCGGATGATGCCGTTGACGTCTTAAATGAATTGGATAAAGAACAAGTGGCGAGCTATTTAACGATTATGGATGAAGAAGCAGCCGATGAAATTAAAGAGCTGCTTCATTACGAGGAATATACCGCTGGAAGTATTATGACGACTGAATTTGTGGCCATTCGTGAAAATCAAACCGTACATTCAGCCATGCACATTCTACGCAGGGAAGCTCCAGAAGCGGAAACAATTTATTATGTATTTGTTATTGATGAACAAAAGCATCTAGCAGGTGTTATTTCTCTTCGTGATTTAATTATAGCAGATGAAGATACGATGATAAGCGAAGTTATGAATGAACGAGTCGTATCCGTATCAGTAGCAGAAGACCAAGAAGAAGTTGCGCGTATTATGCGCGATTACAACTTTCTTGCGCTTCCAGTTGTTGATTTTCAGCAGCATCTTCTCGGGATTATTACGGTTGATGATGTGATGGATGTTCTTGATGAAGAGGCATCGGATGACTATTCTAAATTAGCCGGTATTAGTGATGTAGATGATACGATTGACCACAATCCTTTAGTAGCGGCCAAAAAGAGGCTGCCTTGGCTTATCATTTTGCTGTTTTTAGGAATGATGACAGCGAGTTTAATTGGACGTTTTGAAGATACTTTGAATCAAGTAGCTATTTTAGCTGTATTTATACCTTTGATCGGCGGTATGGCTGGTAATACAGGAACACAGGCACTAGCCGTTGCGGTTCGCGGACTAGCGACGGGAGAAATCGAAGAAGAAAGCAAATTTAAGCTGTTAATGCGAGAAGCAGCTACCGGAATGATTACGGGCGCATCATGCGGACTTTTAGTTGTATTAATTGTTTATATTTGGCAAGGAGATCTTATTTTAGGCGCTTTGGTAGGCGTGTCTGTATTTTCAACATTGATTGTGGCTACACTTGCAGGAGCGTTTATCCCGCTTCTCATGCACAGGTTCAAAATTGACCCTGCAGTCGCATCAGGACCATTTATTACAACGATCAATGATCTTATCAGTATTTTAATTTACTTCGGTCTAGCGACAACATTTATGAGTTATTTAAAATAATGAAGGGACTTTAGAATTCGGCATGAGTAATCATGTCGGATTTTCATTATCAGTTCATATAGTTGACAGAGAACCTTCAAGCTTTTATGATTAACCTTTAATTTTGAATACTAACGTCTTCGTTTTATAAATAGCGAAGGTAAAAGGAGGGGAATCTAATGGAACAGCACGCGTCCTTTACATCACTTGTTATCGTCATTAGTTTGGCCTTTTTAACGCCTATACTGTTACATCGGTTTAAACTCAACATTATACCTGTAGTCGTGGCTGAAATTATTATGGGATTAATTATAGGGAAAAGTGGTTTTGACCTTGTGGAGCAGGATATGTGGCTTGAAACACTTTCCACTCTAGGCTTTATCTTTTTGATGTTTTTAAGTGGTTTAGAAATTGATTTTTCTGCTTTTGCTGGAGGAAATTCAAAAGACAAAAAGGCATCAGGAGCGAAGGTGCCAAATGCTTTTTCCATTTCTATACTAGTGTTTGCAGCTATCTTTGCGGTTTCACTATTTTTGTCCTATGTTTTTGTATGGACAGGTTTTATTGATAATGCCTTTTTGATGACGCTTATTATTTCTACCATTTCACTAGGAGTAGTAGTGCCGACATTAAAAGATGCACAGATTATGAAAAAGCCGATTGGACAAACCATTTTATTGATTGCGGTTATTGCGGACTTAGTCACGATGATTTTACTAGCCGTATTTGCTTCCGTCTATGATAAATCAGGAGATAGCAATACATGGTTGATTTTAATTTTATTTGGAGTAGGAGTGATTTTATACTTCATAGGGAAGCATTTTAAAAACCGATCGTTTCTTGAAACAATGTCTAAAGGTACAATTCAAATCGACACGCGCGCCGTATTTGCACTCATTATCATTCTGGTGGGCCTTTCGGAGTCAATTGGTGTTGAAAACATTTTAGGCGCGTTTTTAGCGGGATCACTCGTTTCTCTTCTAGCTCCTAACAAAAATTTAGTTCATAAATTAGATTCGTTTGGCTATGGATTTTTAATTCCTATCTTTTTTGTGATGGTAGGAGTGAAGCTTGATGTTTGGTCATTGTTCAGTGATAAAAAAGTGCTGATATTAATGCCTTTATTATTTATTGCATTGTTGATATCCAAGCTAGTCCCAGCGTTAATCTTAAGAAAATGGTATGATATGAAAACCGTTTTGGCATCGGGTTTTCTTTTAACATCGACTTTATCACTCGTTATTGCGGCAGCAACGGTGGGTGAAAATATTGGTGTTATTGATTCGCAAATGTCCGGTGCGCTGATTTTGGTGGCGATTATTACCTGTATTATTACACCTATTATCTTTAGAAAACTGTTTCCAAAGCCAGAAATCAGTGACAGAAAGCTGAAGGTTAATATGCTCGGTGCAAATCAATTTACACTCCCGGTTATTCGAGAAATGGACCTTGATATATATGATGTTACGATTTATCATCCTACTCAGGACAAAATTGAAAACCGTACGTCGGATTCCATTTTTAATATCGTCGACATCGATGGATATAGTAAGGAAACTTTAATACGTATGGGGATTTTAGATGCGGATGTATTAGTTGTAACAACAGGGGAAGAAGAAAGAAATAGCGACATTGCTCTATTTGCAAAAAAATATGGTACAGAACGGGTTATTGCCCGCGTAGAAAGTCCTGTATTAGATGAAAAGATGAAAGAAAATAACATTGAAGTTTTTTCTGTGCTATTATCTACGACTGCATTGCTAAAAGCTTTAATCGAATCGCCAAATATTTTAAATATCTTAACGAATCAAGAAACAGCACTTTATCAAATTAATATGCGTAACCCTAAATACGAGGGGGTAGAGCTTCGTAAGTTCCCATTTACAGGAGATGTGATTTTTGTTCGAATCTTTAGAGGCAAAGATTCCATTGTACCTCATGGCGATACAGAGCTTGAATTTGATGATCGTTTGATTGTAACGGGGTCTCGTTCGTATGTGAATGAATTGCGTATGCTTCTTGAGTATAAAATTAGATAAAGGTATCTAGGTAGGTTTAGTTTTCTATGTTATTGAATGAGAGAAAGAGGCTGGGACAAAATTATTTTAGCTGAAGTGAAAAACGAACCACTGATCAAAATGTTTGATTAGTGGTTCGTTTTTTTTGTTGTTTTGAAAATAAGTTTCATCGGCCGCCCGCGGAAAGCGAAGTCTTGCACGGAAATCAACTGCGGTGTAACAAGCGGTTCAGCTCATGTGTCCCATTTGTGCGTCTTTAGATTGAATTAATTTCGTTATGTCTCAACCTCTTTTATTGTGTTTTCTCAAATGCTGGAAATAAAAGGACAGCGCTGCTTTTGGTGTTAAAAAGGCTACCGCAAAAAAATAAACAAGTTTTTCCGTGTTCAAGCATACATTTTTAAAAGAACGATAACAAGCAATTGGAGGTATGCTTCATGACTAACTCAAAATCTAAGTCAGAAGAAAATGAGCCGCTAATGTACATTGTCCAGCCAAACGCTACGCAAAATCAGCGTTCTATGCAATATTATTTTAGTTCAAAACAGCAAGACAATAAAGGAATAGATAAAGAGCACGTGTTAAAAGAAGAGCCCAGCTTTTCTTCCATTCAAGAAGTCAAAGAGCCTGACGTAGAAAAAGTGGAAGCGATTAAGCAAGAAAAAGAGGAAGAGCGTTCAATTGTTCCCGTGGATATACCGCAATCAGAGACTAAAAAGCCAAATAAAATGTTTCAGTCTATGACGATTAAAGAAAAAGTTGATTTTCTATGCAGTTTCCCGCCTCATATGTCTCAGCCAATTTGTGAAATTACGTGTCAAAACCAAAAATATATAGGAACAATTTTAGAATTAAAAGAAGGAAGTTTATACGTGAGCGTTCCTCCTAATAAAGAGAAAACAGTATTGACATTTCATGATATTCAGACCATATCTATCATTAAAATTTAAGTAACTCTAAAAGCTAACAGTGAAGAAGCACGTTAGCTTTTATTTTCATAAGTTTGTGAATGCACGGAGGAATGAAAATGACATGGATTTATCTAACATTATTTGTCTTTGCAACATTTCGACTTACTCGTCTAATTGTTTTTGATAAAATCACAGCGTTTATTCGTAAGCCGTTTCATAAAATTGTAGAAGATCAAGATGAACAAGGAAATACGGTAACTTATCTAGAGATAAAAGGGAAGGGACTGCAAAAGTGGATTGGAGAGCTGATCAGCTGTTATTGGTGTACGGGCATATGGTGTGCGGTAGGGATTTATTTTAGTTATGTAGCGTTCCCGCATATTGCTATTCCTATCATTACAATCTTAGCTATTGCAGGATGTGCAGGAATCATAGAATCATTTATGAAATAAATGGACGAGTTAAAAGACATATTGAACATCAATATGTCTTTTAATAATTAAGGGAAATTTAGCACTACTTTATTAAAAAAAGGGATGCCTTCTTGCCACTCTTCGCTATAAAAAAAGCCTTCTAGAATAAATGAAGTCGTATCAGAGGACAGGGGAATGACTACTTGAAAAGAGTCAAATAGTAATTTGTCTTTTGGCCTTAATACGGTTTGCTTAATAGGTTTGATCCAATATTCACCGTCATTTTGAATTTTTTCGTTCCATTTTGGATGAGCATAGCGCCATTCTAAAGAAGAAGAGGGGATACTGGAAACTTCAATGTCTTTTTCATCAATGATCTTCCCGCTTAATATAGCCGAAGCAGTGGGTTTCATTTTTAAGCAAAGCACCGGAGAGCGTAAAGTACTGCTCGTTTGATTTTGAATAATTACGTTGCCGAATATCGTCAGCTCGCTTTCATCTTGTTCTGGCAGCAGTATAGAATGTTGAAAGAAACAGAGGATATCACTCTTTTCGAACCTTTCCACAGGTTTCTCCACAATTTTTTCGATTACTTTTTCCACGATCTTTTCTTCAATAACGGGCTGTTTTCTCGAGGCTTTTTCCCGAAATGCTTCTGCAATAATTTTTTGTTCAGAAAGCTCGTTTCTTAGTAAATCCAGCTCTTTTTCTAATCCTTCAATTTCTACTTCTTTTTCAGATGTAGAAAGCGTCTCAGCGTGTTTTTTCTTCCAAAACGATGTATTTTCTTTTTCTCGTTCTAAAGCTCGTTCATAGCTTTTTAATTGGTTTTGTACGTGCCGAATTTCCGATTTATAGTGAATGAGCTTTTGTTTTAATTGTGTTAAATCATCTTTAGGGGAAGGGGAGTTACGACTCATCTAGTAGTCTCCTTTCCTGCTGAGCTATGAATTAAGTTTGTAAACCTGAGCTGCCCACAGCAGTTTTATTTATATGTATGCACAAAGCTTGTAAACGATGAAAAAAGAGGAGAAATATTCTCCTCTGGCTTTTTATCTCGTTAATCAAAGTCGTGAAGGTCGAAGTCTGACTCTACGTCGTCTCCATCAAAATCATCGTGATGCGGCTTTCCAGGAAAAATAGCATCACATTGAGGTGGATATTCAATAGGTGAGCAGCTGCTTGTGGAAATGATTTCAGGGCGAGGATAGCAGAAGCTTCCCTCTACTTCAACTTTTACATCTTTTTCAATTTGGACACTTAGGCACAATACAAGATCAAAACTTAGTTGCTGTAAGTGACAATCTGATAATCTGAGAGAACCATCAGTTCCTTCAAAAGATTCAAGGTGTACAACAGGCTCTGTTCCTTCCGGAGCGCATAAATAGAATGTCTGATGTATTTTCCAAGGAATAACGCTAGATTCAACCTCATCGTGTTTGTGATGTCCACTCAATTCAATTAACTTAACTCGGTAAAAGCCGCTAATTGATAATTTTACTTCATGAAGAACAACAACTTCTCCATCTGGTAACACAATTTTTTTAGGTCTGCGACCACCGTGTGGCACAAGCTCAATCACGTTATCAAGTGCGTCTTCATCTGAAGGATCTACAGGGTGACCTTCACTATCTGTTAAAACAATTTCCACTTCTACGTCATGGCCCAAATCTTTAAGTGCTTCTTCTTTAAATAATGAAGTATCATTCGTAAAGATTTGTGGTAAAACAACTTGACGTCTAACCCAGTCGTACACTTTAGGCACGCGGATACATAATGATTCAAAAAGTTCTGCCATTTTTAAACCTCCTAATTGTAATTGTCCTTCCTTTACGCTTTTTATTACTAGGTATCGGACTACTATAGTGTATGAATGACCTGCTTTTATGTTCCTTAGTAAAAGCGGAATTTATCGGAATAAATTCTAGTTGGAGCGAGCATAAAAAATGAAGGAAATAATAAACTCAATTACAGCATATTCATGTTAATAAAAAGTGTTATTCATCTTTAACTGATTTTTTAGAAGCTGTGGGTTATTTATAATGGAGGAGTGAAGGGCATGAGTGAGGAAAAAACGAAAAAATATATTGCTTCATTGAAGTCGGAGTTGGCTTTTTATAAAGAAGAATATCAAAAATTCAAGCACCAAGAATTTGAATATGAAGATATTAAGGAAGAGTTAGTGGAATTACAGCAAAAGCATGAAGACGAAAAAAGAAAACTAGAGGAAAAAATAGATTGGCTGAAAGCATGCGTTAATGAACAAAAATCAAAAACCGAACAGTCCATTGTACAGTACAATCATCAAGCCCAAGGCACCGTTCAAGAAATGCAAAATCGGCTGCGTGAAGTGGCAGAGCAAAGGGGAGGAGAAAGGCCAAGAGTAAGGAAACCAAAAAACAGCACGGATTTATTTTTGTCCCTGCAGCGCAAAATGGACAAATAAGATAGAACGTCTTTCTTTAGTCCTGAATATAATGTTATAGATAGGATGCTGTGAAAAGGAGGGAAACATGATGTATTATCATTATAATTATAATCCTAATCAATACCCTCAGCCCCTGCCTTATCATCCACAACCAATGACAAAACAATCGGTAAAGAAAGGGCAGTCTATTCCTAAGCCAGTCCAGTACCCTTCTCCAAAACAAGGTGGTTGCGGCTGTGGTTCAAAGTTACCAAAGCGATAAGCAATAGAAGCATTGTCACTCGGACAATGCTTTTTTACATTAGAGTGGAGAGAGGTGTAGAGATGCCGGATTTTTTCGATGAATTTGAACGTTTTTTTGAACAGCATATGATGGGAGAACATAGAAAGAGAATGAACGAAGTAGAAAAAGCAGAAAAGCAGATGGAACAGCAGGAGGGGAAACTGCAGCAAAATGTAAAAAGAATTGATGAGCAAGATGCTGAAGATCCTTTTGGACAATGAAATTTAATGTACACAGTTGAAAAGCCCATACAAAATCATTTGAGTGAACATACAGTATAGAGAGTAAAACAGAGGGGGTGTAATATTATGGGCTGCGGATTTGGCTACGGTGGTTGTGGTTACGGTGGTGGCTACGGCGGTGGTTTTGCGTTAATCGTTGTATTATTCATTCTATTAATTATTGTTGGTTGTGTTTGTTTTTACAATTAATCCCTTCTATGAATAAGGCACCGAAAAGTGCGGGTGAAGTTTCACTCGCACTTTATTTTTTTATTAAATGTAAAGGGCACCATCTAGGCACATGGTGCATACGATGAAGTATAAATAAAGGAGGTCATGCAAAATGGATAATAATATGTTTAAAAATATAGAAAAGAAAACAGGCGTTAATATGAAGGATATTTTTGAACTTGCGAATTCTGTACAAAATGCTAATTTTAAAGATGAGCAAACGGTGCGTAATATTGTGAAGCGAGTAGCACAAATTGCGAATAAGCCAATTTCAAAACAAAAAGAAGAACAAATTGTTAAGGCGATTGCAAACAATAATCAATCCATTGATTTTGCGACCATCGCTAAAATGCTAAATGAGAAAAAATAATTTAATGTTTTTATATAAAGCCCTGACGTGTCAGGGCTTTTTTCTATTTATGCAATTTCATTTGTTTGAAATGCGTTAGAATCAAGATCAAACAGTTCCGGATGCTGTGCTAAGTAATTAATTTCTTTAATACGATGAGCGAGAGGGGGGTGAGTTGAAGTAGCTTGAGTCAACCACATAAAAAAACCTTTTTCCTGTGAGTGCGTATGAACAAATTCCTCCTGATTTACTTTTTTATTTAGACAATGACCAACCGCAAGTATAGTGAGTGCTTGAGTGGCAGCTTTTGCATCCCCAATCGCAACGGAAGCTATGCGATTACACATATATTCACAGGCCCTAGAGTAAGCTTTTCCTAAAAAAGGAACCCAAAGAGCAGGTAGAATAAGTGAGTGGTAGAGTGTATGCTTACGTTTGATATGAACTAATTCGTGGGCAATAATAAAAGAAAGTTCTTTTTCTTGATTATCTTCAATCATTTCAACAATGTCGGAGTATAAAACGACAAAGTGACGTCCAAAAAAACGTGTAGCAAACGCGTTTAACAAGCCGCCTGATTGAACAATATAAATATCGGGCAGCTCTAAATCCAGCTCTGAAGATAAATGTTTTGCCTGATGATAAGTGTGCGGGAACTGCTTCTCTGTCAATCTAACTCCATTATTGCGAATTTGAGCAATAGAGAAACCGTGGAGTATAAATGTAATTAAAAAACCGATTACAAGATAAATAATACCAACGAGTGAAATAATTAAAAAGAAATAGGTTAATAAGCTGATAACCATACACAGAATGAAAAAAATCTTTTCATTTTCATGAATAAGCTTTGCGTTCAATAATGGAGCCCCCTAAAATATAGTAGTACAGTACATAACGTAGTGTAACGCATCCACTTATGAATATCTACCTCTTAGTGGAATATTTGGTTAATAATAGATGGTGAGAATATTAGTTATGGACGCTAGCTTGAAGTAAGATAAAGAGGTTGAAACATAACTACAGGAATCCAATTTAAGGACAAACAATCTGGATACATGATCTGGACTGCTTTCTCGACCGCTGTTGCTTTCTGCGGGGGCTCATCTGTCCTCGCAGGAGTCTTCGCCTTGCCCTTCAACCAACAGCTAGAAGCACCTGCGTTCACCGCGATTATAAAAAACACGAACTATTTATCTGTTTATGATAGATAAATAGTTCGTGTTGCAATTTAATGAAACTACTTTTGTCCCAGCCTGTTTTTCCTTTACACTTTTTTTATAAACGACTTCAGGAATCTTGAAGGATAAGCGGTTTTACCTCTTCTAGTTTGCGGAACAGATAAGTAAAGTGAATTCTGTGCACGCGTCATGGCTACATATAAAAGGCGGCGTTCTTCTTGAAGCGGCACATCATCTCCGCCTCGATAAGCTTCGAGTGCATAATCATGAGGCAATCCGCCATCTACGCTGCTCAGTACGTATACATGCTTATATTCAAGACCCTTTGCTCGATGAATTGTGGTTAGTTGAATACTTTCATTAAATTGCTTGCTTAAAGCTTTCATCTCTGTGTTCATGGCAATCATATGATCCACATGCTCTAACAGTTCAGGTACGGTTTTAAATTTACGTGCTACAACTTTTAAATCCCGCACGTCATCCGAACCTTTTTCCATCATATTTCCTTCATTTCCGCGTTTTTTGACAAAATCATCGAATCCCATATCTTTAGAAATTGTCTCAAGTGCCAAAGAAGGAGACATTGATTTTAGCGACTTGAATAAAGGAATTACTTTCTTGAGCTTTTTTTGCTGAAACGGTTTTAAATCTTGAAGATATTCAAGTGCATCAATAAATGTACCATCATGAAGAATACTTGCTGCTTTTAAGTCATTGACTGCTGTTTTCTTTAAAAAGAGTGCGTTTACTAAATCTTGTAGCGAACTTGCGTCATTTGGATTCACGCTCAAGCGTAGAAATGAAAGTAAACTTCGAACCATTCGTCTTTTATAAAAAGAATCCGCATCTTGTTCGATTGAAAATGGCAGGTTTGACTGCGATAAACGTTCAAAGATGGCGCGTGAAGAAGCGTGAGTTCGGTACAAGACCGCGAATTCAGTTGGAGAAGCCCCTTGCTTAATTTTTTCTTTCATATCCGTTACAATCATTGTTGCTTCTTCTTCTTCGTCGTATGGAAAGAAGAATGTAGGTCGCAACTCATTATCAAACTGGGCAGCCATTTCTTTTTGTCGGCGCGCTGTATTTCGTGCAATGACTTTATTCGCAGAAGAAACGATGGCATGAGCTGAACGATAATTTTGGTTTAACGTAATAACAGTTGTATTAGCAAAATCTTTTTCAAAGTTTAAAATGAACGAAGGGTCGCTTCCGCGGAAAGCGTAAATTGATTGATCATCATCTCCTACGACACACAAGTTTTTAGAGTCTTCACTTAGCATTTTCATAATTTTATATTGAACTTTATTGATATCTTGAAATTCGTCAATTAAAAAATAGCGAAACCTTTTTTGATAACGGGTTAGTAAATCGGGATTTTGTTTTAGCATTTCATAACATCCATACAGCATGTCATCAAAATCGAATAGCTGTTTTTGCTTTTTGACTTCTTCATAACGACGATATAAAAAGTGCACATCTTGTTCCCATTTGTCCTTTGGGCGAATATCTTTCACGCCAACAAGCGTGTTTTTCCAATAGCCGATTTGCTGAAGTGCCTGATCAAACGGAAAATCTTTTTCATCCACGTGGAGCTCTCTTGCTGCTTCTTTCACAATCTGTTCTTTTTGCCAATCCCATTTTAGCAGGCGGTCCATTTGCCACGCTTGAGGATTATGATGAACAATCATACGTAAGAAAATGCTGTGAAAAGTTCCAACTAGCATTTGACGAAGATGTAAGCCGGACATCTTTGGGTATGTAGCCAATCGTTCTTTCATTTCTTTAGCTGATTTAGCCGTGAAAGTCACCAGCATAATGGATTTTGGATCAATTTGTTTTTCTTGTATCATATATGCGGTGCGAGCTGTTAATACACGCGTTTTTCCGCTGCCTGCACCGGCTAGAATAAGGAGCGGTCCTTCTGAATGTGTAACAGCTTTCCATTGGTTCGAATCTAATTCAATACCGCTCTCTTTAAATTCATTTAAATAAGGAGAGTCAGAGTGTTTAGGAACAGCTGGTTTTAAGCGAAAAGCAGGAACACTTGAAAAAGGTGCGGAAGACCTCCATGTTGCTTTCTCTTTTACAGTTGAACTTTTCTCGCCAATAGCTCGTCCTTTAGGAATACGAAATCCATTGGTTTCTCTGTATTCAGCCGGAGTTTCTTTTATTTGTTGCACAGCTGTTGTTTCTGATAGTATGTCTGAACACTCTTCTCTTTCATGGGGAACTTGAGCATGATAAAAGTAAGGAGAATGCTCAATCCCCAGATATAATTTAACTGGTTCTCCGCAGTGAGCACACGTTATTTCTCCTCGGAGACTAGCTTCATATAAATATTGAAATCGGTCTCTAGCCGTTATAGCAAGATTAAGTATCTGATTTTGATAAAGTGCACGTTGCAAAAAACATGGCCTCCTTTTTAAAACATGAATAATCAATAGTAAATAAGAGGGAGTTAAAGCAAGAAGCCGCTCTCGTTCTACATCGATATAGATGTGTGTATACGCACAGTTTTTGTTTTATAGTCAAAGTCTATCATATCAAAATCACCTTTTTTTAAAAAGAGCACGGATATTTTTGGAGGGATAGGATGTAAAAAAGGGTATATATTGAATAAGACATCACATATGTTCAAAAAAGGCGGTATAGATACAAGGTGCCATCTGTTTTGAGCAAGTCTAAAGTAGAGGATTTAAGTAAGCTGTTTCAATGTCGATACTTCTTGAGAAAAATACTGAGGTCTGGGAGTAGAAGGTATCTTGAAAAAGAGGAGGGTTCATATGGGATATATACTGCCCGTCACGCCTTATCAATCTATTCAATATGCAAATCGCCTTCAAAAAAATAATGCTTCTTTTTCAAATCGTATTTGGCCTATTGAGAAAAAAAGCTTTGACGAAGAGTTTGAATCGCGTTCTCACTTACTGGAATTGACGCCAAGTTCAGTACAAAAGCGAAAAAAGCTTCAAGCAGCAGAACGTGTATACAGCAAGCTAACAAATAAGGGCCTAGTGATTAATACACGTGTCTAATACAAAAAATCGTGAGCGCAGCAGAATGAATGCGCTCACGATTTTTTAACAAAGTAATGAACAAGTAAAAACATCTTAGTAAGATTCAATAAAAAGAGTACTGCCCTGCTGCCATTCAGCATAAAGCACCTGTTTATAATCGGTAAATCCTTGTTTTTTCAACTGTGTCTTTAACCAGTCTTCATCAAAGCCTGACTGAATCAAGTTTTTCAAAAGCAAACGTCCATCACTGACGAAGGCGATAGATAAAACGGGTTCAGAAGGAGGCAGCTGTAGATCGCTTCTTGTCGGCTTAGCATAATCAGATTTTGGCAATACGCTTAGTGATCCATCTGTTTCTAAAATCGCATATTCAACTTCCCGAATGGAAAATATGTCTTTTGAACGAAGCATATGAAGAAGCTGATCGATATCCAATCGATTTTTGCTAAGTTCTTTGTACGAAATTTTCCCTTTTCGAATAATAATAGATGGCCGTCCTTCTAAAAACAAACGCAGGCGAATATTTTTTTGAGTAATAACTTCGGTGACATAAATAAGCGCTCCCCAAAAGATAACAGCAAATAAAATTTTGCCTATTCCTACTTCTGAGTCATATAGCGCATTTCCTACTAACTCTCCTAATACAAGAGCAGAGATAAAATCAAAAGTGGTAAGCTGAGTGATCGTCGCTCTGCCTAAAAATTTAGTTAAAATAAACAGGCAGATAAATCCGATAAAGAGTTCTAATGCAATTCCGATAAGTTCATCCATATTTTCACCTAATTCACATGATTAGGTATTAGTATAAGCAAAGCAAAGGTTCTTATCCTTTAAAAAAGCAAAAACACCAGGTTCAATTCCTAGTGTTTTTTACTTAGTTTCTTTACCATCTCTACATGTGGAATTCCAGCATCCATAAATTCACCTGAAACCGTTACGTAGCCTAGCTTTTTATAAAATCCTTCCGCATGCGTTTGAGCATGCAGCTTAATCTTTTCAATCTCATGCTCTGCTGCGACCTCTTCTAACTTATCCATCAAAAGCTTTCCTACACCGTCTTTTCGATAAGAAGAAAGAACGCAGATTCGTTCTGCTTTTCCATAGTCCTCTACCATACGGAAGCGTCCTGCCCCAATTGGTGCAGTTCCTTTGTATACAACTAAATGCAGGGCTTCGGTATCGTATTCATCGATTTCTTGCTCTACATCAACCTGCTGTTCTTCTACAAATACTTTTTGACGTACGAAGTAAGCATCAGAATGATCTTGTTTGTTCGTTAGTACTTTGATGTTCACGTATCTTATCCCTTTCCAAGACGAAATGTTTCAAACACAGTCCATGTTTCATTTTCAAGCTGGTACATTAAGTGAAAGCGATCCACTGTTTCTTCATGAGCGACATCTACAAGCTTCAACTGGCTATACACATCTAAGTGCTCATCATCTGAAAGGCGTTGACCAATTGTAATATGTGGAATAAATGAATATTCAGTTGGCTGTTCGAGATTGCCTTCATGAAGTTTATTGTAAAGTGACGTCAGTTCTTGCTTTTGTTCCACTTTTAAGTAAATAACGTTATTGGCTGGTGAAAATGAGCTTACTTTCGTTACATTTAATGTAAATGGATTTGTTTCTTCGGCAATTTTACGCAAGTTAGCCGCAATTTCATCAATTTGGTCTTCTGTAGCTTCAAAGACTTCTTTTAATGTAAGATGAGGCGGAATTAATGAATAGTGAGAATCATAGCGCTTTCGATAAGAATTCGCTACATCTTGCAATTTTTTAGATGGAAAAAGTACAACGCCAAATTTCATAAAAAATCCCTCCAAAGTAAGATCATAAAATATGTATAAAGCGAGCTTATTATAACAAATTTTCAAAAAATATGATATCTTTCTACTTCAACATGTATTGAAGCGACCGCTTTACGTCTTTTTGCCAGTATTTCCACGTATGATTTCCATTAAATTCTTCGTAGAAAACAGAATATCCACGCTGCTTCATTTGTTCGTGCAACAGGCGGTTAGGTTCAATAAAATTCAATATACCATCTTGCGTTGTTTTGACAGCCGTTTCTTCAGTTCCAATAACATGATAAAAATCCAGAAGTGAAGGAGAAGCAAATGAGTTGACCGTTTGTAATACAGCATCGTTCACGAAAGGAGAATGCATAATTACTTTCCCGAACGTGTGAGGATAAGCAATGGCCGTCAGCAGTGAAACTGTAGCAGCAAGCGAATCACCAATTAGAACACGTGATTTTCCCATTTGATATGTAGGATATGTTTTATCCAAAAATGGCACAAGTTCATGTGCTAAAAAGCGAATGTAAGCATCTACTTGATTTCCTTCTGGATGATACTTATCGCGTCTGTCTTCCACGCTTTTATATGGAATTCCAACAAAAATAGTACGATCGATTTCCGACTCGTTCATTAAATCATCAATTAAACGAGGTGTCCGTCCGTACATAACATAATCTTTTCCGTCTTGGGCAATAAGTAAGGAATACTTATAGAGCGTAGAATAGTTTGACGGCAAATAGACTAGTAACGTGACATCTTCTTGCAGTGCGTCACTATAAAAAGAAATTTCTTCTAACTTCCGCTTACTTTCTGACATGAATAATCGACTCCTATGCATTTGAATGAAAGCGTTACCTTTATTGTAACACATTTTCTAATAACCGTTCTTTATTTTATTGTAACGAATTTTTTAGCGAATGACGAGAAAGAGGCATGCGTCATTAAAAAAGCGCTTCAGAATCGACTGAAGCGCTTTTGATTAATCTAATTTTTTCATTTTTTTAAACATAGCTTTTTCTGCTTGGCTGGCTTTTTCTAGCGGCTTCTTCGTATATTCTTCTTCTTTTTCATCAATCGAAACCAATTCTGTGTCATTTTTTACATAACTTCGGATATTGCGAGCACCGAAATAGCCGTTTACATCTTCTAAAATAGGCTTGTTTTCTTTTTGATCATAAAGAGTATATGAATTCTCTTCCTTAACGATAGCGTAGTGATTCCCTGCTAGAAGAGCTACGGCTTCTTTTTCGCTTTTTCCAAAAGTAGACATGAGAAACAGAACGATTAAGACGATAAAGAAAAGGGCTGTTGCGCCAATAAAAAATAATAATAAGCCTCTGCTAAATTTACTTTGTTTTTCTTCCACAGTAGACAAACCTCCTGATTAGATAATTTTATTATAGCAAGTAAATGTAATGAGCGCCTAAAGAGATATGTGACGAGTTTATGAATTCAGGTGGATGAAACAAAAAAGGTTTTTAGCGCCTCTCATCGAATTTAATATAAAGAGAGACAACAACTTGAAAAGGAGAGAGAGACATGACAGCGAAAAAAATCCCAACGAGCAAAGAAGTAGCAAAGGCAACATTTGATTTGCTAGAAGAGCGTGGCGTAACAGTTTTAGATATTGCTGAAATTGTGTATGATTTACAGCTTCCATATCATCCTGCTCTAACCATTCAGGAATGCGCTGAGAGCGTAGAGAGAGTACTGCAAAAGAGAGAAATTCAGCATGCGCTTCTAGTTGGAATCGAACTTGATAAGTTAGCTGAGCAACATAAATTATCAGAACCTCTTCAAAGCATTGTAGAACAAGACGAAGGGTTGTTTGGTGTTGACGAAACGATTGCTTTAGGTGCCGTTTTAACCTATGGCAGTATCGCTGTTACGACCTTTGGCTATTTAGATAAAGTAAAAGTAGGCATTATTGAAAAGCTGGACTGTAAAAAAGAAAAAGGAGTTAATACCTTTTTAGATGATTTAGTAGCGAGCGTGGCTTCTAGTGCGGCAAGTCGTTTAGCTCACCGTCAGCGTGATGAACAAGAACAGCTGCAAGAAGGCAATCCGGCTACGTAATAAATTTCTTTTAGTATGTATATAAGCTGCGTAAATTAACACGCCGAAATGATTTAGTCTTTTATTTAAATAACGGATACTAGGCACGTATCACCTGCGTGTCTAGTATCCGTTAATGGAACGATTTATGGCTGTAGTGAAGTAGTCATAAGGTAGCTTAAGTTTTTCAGCCCAAGACTTTCATAAAAAGCACGTGCTTTCTCGTTAAATGCCCATACGGTAAGCTGGAGGTCATTTGCTCCTTTTTGTACAGCCCACTGTTTCGTAGCAGAAAAAAGACTTTTTCCTACGCCATAATTTTGAAAGCCTTTCTTAACGCCAAAATATTGGATGTACGCTGTGTAGGAAAGAGGAGCTAATGTAGTGGGAGGGTTATATTTTAATTCAACAACAGACGCCCCAATAATTTGATTTCGATATTGAGCTACAAGAATATCAATGGTTGCATAATAAAGAGTAGCTTGATATTGTTCCGGAGATAGAACAGCCATCTGATTATCAAACATAGAAGGAAGCGCATTTGCGTGGAGTTCTAGTGATTCCCCTAATATTTTATTTACTTCTGTATAATCATCGAGTTTTGCAGTGCGATAGATAATCTCCATACACACTTCACCTACTTTTTAAAAGTTGTGCTTTATCATATGTAGCAACTTAAAAAATGTTAAATGAGAATTAAAACTTGAAAATTTTAAGCGAAGAACTGCACTAAACAGAGCATATATTCTATGCTCTGTTTGATGTTATAGTTGAAGAATATATAAGAGCGAAACGTTAAATTCTAGTTTCAGCAATGGCATCGCGTACTTTTTCAAGCGAGTGTTTAGAGGCATCTTTATTCGCGATCATTACATTAACGTACAAAGCATCAATGAGGCTTAGCTGTCCAATTCTCGAGGCAAGAGCTTCAGATCGATATTCTGTTTCTTCTGAACTCGTATAAAGAGAAACATCGACATTTTGGCTTAATGGAGATTTTGGAAAACCCGTAATACCGATCGTTTTGGCACCGTTCGCTTTTGCTGTATTTAAAATGTTCATTGTGTCTTTATTTGTTCCAGAATGAGAAATCACTACCGCTACATCCTGTTTTGTTAATTGAGAAGCGGACATAAGCTGGAAGTGGGAATCAATAAATGCAAACGTTTTAATTCCTGTTCGAACAAATTTATGAAAAGCATCCATAGCCACTACGGAAGAACCGCCCGTGCCATAAAACTGAACTTTATCCGCCTTCATAAGAAGTTTGACGGCTTTTTCAATAGCGTTGCTTTCTAGTATTTGTAATGTATTTTCAAGCGTTCGTACATTGGAGCGAAAGATTTTTTCAGCAATCGTTTTTTCATTATCCGTTTCAGCAATTTCCTCGTGAATCTGCTGAATAGGCGTCATAATTTCAGCAGCCAGCGCTATTTTCATCGCTTGATAGCCCTTGAAGCCAATTCGTTTACAAAAGCGAAAGACTGTTGCATCAGCTACATTTAAATCGTCTGCCACTTCGTTAATGGTACTGTGAATAATTTGTTCCGGCTGTTCTAAAATATAATTTGCTATTTTTTTCTCTTTTTCACTGAATCTAGCATAGTGAGAACGAATTTTTCCTAAGCAATTTTGCGTCATAACTGATGTTCCTTTCCACGAATTTAGTAGTAAAAAGAGTATAGCATAAAAATATGAGTGAAAAAAATTTTCTTGTAAACGATTGCAAAATGAAAAATAATTCGTATAATGGAGGTAATGTGAAATTTTTTTTCAAAAGGAGTTTGTAAAATGAAAATTGGATTAATCGGTTTAGGAAAAATGGGATATAATTTATCATTAAATTTAATGGACAACCATCATGAAGTAGTAGCTTATGATGTAAATAAAGAAGCGGTAGAAAAACTTGCAAATGAAGGAGCAACTGGCTCCTTTACTGTTGAAGAGTTAGTTAATGAACTTCCTCCTTCACCTAAAGTTGTATGGATTATGGTTCCGGCTGGAGAAGTAACGGAAAATGTTATTACAGAACTAAAAGAACTTCTGTCAGAAGGAGATATTATAATAGATGGAGGAAACTCTAATTATAAAGAATCTGTTCGACGTGCTCAGGATCTTCAGGAAAAAGGTATTTACTTCTTTGATGTAGGGACAAGCGGCGGAATGGAAGGGGCAAGAAACGGAGCGTGTACAATGATCGGTGGAGATGCGGAAGTATTCCGTACAATTGAACCGATTTTTAATGATATTTGCGTAGAAAATGGATTTATGTACGCAGGTAAAAGCGGAAGCGGTCACTTTTTAAAAATGGTTCACAATGGTGTAGAATATGGAATGATGCAATCCATTGCTGAAGGATTTGAAGTCCTGGAAAAAAGTCAGTTTGATTTCGACTATGAAGCCGTAGCACGCGTTTGGAATAACGGATCTGTTGTTCGTTCTTGGTTGATGGAACTAACGGAAAATGCGTTTTCAAAAGATCCTAAACTAGACAGTATTAAAGGAGTCATGCAGTCTTCTGGCGAAGGGAAATGGACCGTAGAGACTGCTCTTGATCTTCAAACGGCAACTCCTGTTATTGCTTTATCGCTAATGATGCGCTATCGTTCATTAGAGGAAGATACATTTACAGGAAAAGTTGTAGCAGCACTTCGAAACGAATTCGGCGGCCACGGTGTTGTAAATAAGTAAAGTAGTAAAGTAGGGGGACAGCAGCATGAGCAAAAAATATGCAATAGGTGTAGATATCGGAACAACGAGTACAAAGTCTGTATTGTTTTCAGTAGACGGTACAGTCATTGCAAATCATGGGATTGAGTATCCATTATACTCGCCGACGCCCGCGATGGCTGAGCAAGATCCTGAAGAAATTTTTCAAGCAGTTGTACGTACAATTCAAACGGTTGTAAAAACGAGTGATGTAAAACCTGAGGATATTTTATGCGTTTCATTCAGCTCAGCTATGCACAGTGTTATTGCCGTTGATCAGCAGGGAAAGCCGCTGACAAAATGTATCACGTGGGCGGATAATAGAAGTGCAGAATGGACGGAAAAAATTAAAAATGAATACAATGGTCATGAGATTTATTTGCGTACGGGTACGCCTATTCATCCGATGTCGCCGCTTTCCAAGCTAACATGGCTATCTAATGAACAGCCTGAACTAGTGAAGGGAACACATAAATTTATTTCGATTAAAGAATATGTATTCTTTAAGTTGTTTAACGAATATGTTATCGACTATTCGATTGCATCAGCAACGGGTTTGTTTAATCTGAAAAATCTTGCGTGGGATGAAGAAGCACTTAAAGTAGCAGGTGTTACAACCGATCAGTTATCCACTCCTGTTTCAACAATGCATCAGTTAAAAGGGCTAAACCCAGCGCTTGCAGTTGACATGCACTTACTTCCAGATACGCCCTTTATTGTAGGTGCAAGTGACGGTGTATTATCAAATTTAGGCGTAAATGCAATTGAACCAGGCGTTGTGGCTGTGACAATCGGGACAAGCGGAGCTATTCGAGCAGTGACTGACAAGCCAGTAGTCGATCCGAAAGGTCGTATTTTCTGTTATGCGTTGACAGAAGACCACTGGGTAATTGGCGGCCCTGTAAATAACGGCGGTATGATTTTCAGATGGGCTCGCGATCAGTTTGGAGCGTCGGAAGTAGAAACAGCTAAACGCCTTGGAAAAGATCCGTATGAAGTATTAACGGATATTGCAGCTTTAGTGAAACCGGGAGCGGACGGCTTATTGTTTCACCCATACCTTTCAGGAGAGCGTGCGCCGCTTTGGGATGCAAATGCTAAAGGTTCATTCTTTGGCCTAGGTTTGCATCATAAAAAAGAACATATGATTCGTGCTGTATTAGAAGGCGTTATCTTTAACTTGTATACGGTATTATTGGCACTTGAAGAGTTAATTGGAGAGCCTACAAAAATTCAGGCAACAGGCGGATTTGCACGTTCCGCACTTTGGCGTCAAATGATGGCAGATATTTTTAACCAAGAAGTATCCGTGCCGGAAAGTTTTGAAAGTTCATGTCTAGGAGCAGTTATCCTTGGCTTATATAGCCTTGGCGAAGTTGACTCATTGAACGTTGTTTCTGATATGGTTGGAGCGACTAATCATCATTATCCAATCAAAGAAAACAGTGAAGTATATAAAGAGTTAACGACTATCTATATTCGTTTGGCTCGCTTATTTAAAGAAGAATACGAAAGCATTACGGCTTTTCAAAAAAAATATGTACATTAAGTTCACAAATCATCGCTTGAAGTTTTCAAGCGATGATTTTTTGTGTGTTAGGTTATCTAACAACCAAAAGAGTTGACACTACACAATATATAAAAGTTCCCTCAAATAATGTTACAATTTGTCCAGTGTATCCCCGTTTCTCATTAAATATAATAAGGGATAACGTTAGTATTTATCACATACCAGAAGGAATCGTCACAAACGCCTTTATATTTCAGAAAATTCAAATAAAATTTGTTTTTTGAAATGAACTTATTTTATGAAAAGGGGTTTTATGGATGAAAACACAAATTGAGCAAGATGGAATTGTGACGCTCACAGATGAGACGCACAATCAGCTGAGCGGCAGTGACCTTTGGAATGAGGATTTACGTCCGACTACGATGAAAGAGCATTCTTGGAAAGGAGTTAACTTTGCCACGCTTTGGATTGGGATGTGTCTGTGTATTCCAGCTTACACAATGGCGAGTGGAATGATGACGCTTGGAATGAACTGGTGGCAAGCAATTGGTACAATCTTTTTAGGAAATGTTATTGTTCTTATTCCTATTTTGCTTAATTCTCACGCTGGAACCAAGTTTGGCATTCCTTATCCAGTATTTGCCCGCCTGTGGTTTGGAGATAAAGGAGCACATATCCCAGCACTGGCTAGGGCCATCGTGGCTGCTGGGTGGTTTGGAATTAATACATGGATTGGAACGGAAGCAATTGATACACTTCTAAGCGCTTCGTTTTCGTCTTGGAATGGTTTAACTGGTCATACAGCTATTGTATTTGCTCTTTTTTGGCTTTTAAATGTAGGAGTGGCATATAAAGGTCCGCAAGCGATTAAAGTATTAGGAGCGATTGCTGCTCCGGTTATTGGTATTTCGGCTATTATTCTTTTTATATGGGCTTATACAAACTCGGGAGGGTGGGGCCCCATTTTATCTACGCCTTCTAAATTTACATCAACAGGAGAATTTCTAGCCGTATTTTTCCCAGCTTTAACGGGGGTTATTGCCTTTTGGGCGACGCTCGCTTTGAACATTCCAGATTTCTGTCGATATGCTAGAAGTCAGAAATCTCAAATGGTTGCGCAAACCTTTTCCTTGCCATTGACGATGAGTATTTTTTCATTTATTGGAATTGCCGTTACTTCAGCAACAATCGTTATATTTGGAGAAGCTATTTGGGATCCAGTGGCCTTAGTAGCTAAATTCCCTCCGTTTATCATTTTCTTAGGAACAATCGTTATCGTGCTTTCTTCTTTAACGATTAATGTGGGAGCAAATATCGTCGCACCAGCCCGTGCAATTGAGAATCTGAATCCAAAGAAAATCACGTTTGCGATGGGGGCGCTAGTGACCGGTATTTTTGCTATTCTACTTCAGCCATGGTACATCATGTCTAATTTCGGGAACTATATTTTCGGCTGGCTTGGAACATACGGAGCGCTGCTTGGCCCTATAGACGGCATCGCCATTGCTGACTACTGGCTTGTAAGAAGGAGACAGATGGCATTAAAGGATTTATATGAGGTAAACGGTCGCTACAGTTATTCAACAGGTTTTAATAAAAACGGCATTTATGCATTAGTAATTGGCGTGGCCATACCCGTTTTAGGCTTACTGATTCCTGGACTGCGCTTTTTATGGGATAATGCCTGGACATTTGGTCTATTCATTTCTATCATCGCTTACACGTATCTCATGAGAGGAGATAAAAGTGTATTAGCGCCGGGGGAATATGAAGAAATAACGTTAAAAACAAGCGAAAAAACGATTATCGACAGTCAAACGGCGGATCCAACCATCACCAAATAAATAAGATGAATCCAATCATTAACATGATTGGATTTTTTTGTGTGTTAAAACTGTATGGAAGAAAATTGATAAAATTTTTTTGAGTTTTTTTGTTGATTTAAGAATTTTTTTTTCATATAATTTAAGTAATAAAAAAATGAAATCGTTTTCTAAAATAATTAATGTAAACGATTTCGATAATTGAAACTTATTTTTAAAAAAATTCACAGGATGTAGAGCTTTTTTGCTACATAGAGAAAGCGTTTACTTAAAGGGAAGGTGGAAAGCAAGATGGATGCATACTTATTAGCTATTACAGTTGCCGCAATTGTTATTGTTATTGTAGGTGTTTCAGTTTTTAAATGGCATGCGTTTATTAGTTTAACGGTTGCGAGTTTGTTTTTGGCAATTGCTTCTGGGTTATCAATGGATAAAATTGTTGGCGCTTACGAAACGGGAGTGGGCGGTGTTTTAGGCCACTTAGTAGGAATTTTAGCGCTGGGAACAATTTTAGGTAAGCTGATGGCCGATTCAGGTGCCGGCATGCAGGTAGCGGATTATTTCGTAAGAATATTCGGTGTGAAAAGACTGCCATGGGCGATGCTAGTAGCAGGTTTCATTATTGGTATTCCTGTTTTCTTCGAAGTAGGAATTTTAATTCTACTGCCTTTAGTTATTTCCATTCATAAAACAACAAAACAAAATATATTATTGATTGCTCTGCCGGTTATTGCGGGATTATCAATTGTTCACGGTCTCGTTCCTCCTCATCCAGGTGCGATGGCAGCTATTAGTATTTACGGAGCAAATACGGGGAAAGTGCTTTTATATGCATTAATCATTTCAATTCCAGCTGCAGTTATCGCTGGACCGGTTTTTGCAAAATGGGTTCACAAACGAGTGATTCCAGAAGGAGAACCTGATCTAATTCGTATTACGACAACATCAAAAGATCTTCCTGGTACAGGCGTTTCATTTTTTGTCATTTTACTGCCCGTTCTATTAATGGTCTTAGCAGCTATAGCACCTGTTATTAACGGATTGCCAAGCGGCGTAGTGAAGTTTGTAGAATTAATAGGAAGTCCATTAATTGCACTTTTAATTGCTTGTTTTGCAGCGTTTTACCTGCTTGGAAAACGTCAAGGTATGACAAAAGATGTGATTAAAAAACTAACGGAAGAATGTTTGCTTCCTGTAGGATCTATTGTCTTAATTATTGGTGCAGGGGGCGGCTTCAAACAAGTATTAATCGATAGCGGAGTAGGTACAACGATTGGTCAAATGTCTGAACATCTATCTCTATCACCACTTGTACTTGCATTTTTAATTGCTGGATTAATCCGTATTGCTACAGGTTCAGCAACAGTTGCATTAACAACAGCGGCTGGTATTGTCTCACCAATCATTGAGCATATGTCCGGTGTTAACTTAGAACTGCTTGTTATCGTTACGGGTGCGGGTTCACTAATGTTCTCTCACGTTAATGATGCTGGCTTCTGGATGGTGAAGGAGTATTTAGGATTAACAGTGAAAGAAACGTTCAAAACATGGACCGTTCTGGAAACGCTTCTATCCTTTATTGCTTTTGCAGGAGCACTTATTCTAAATGCATTAATTTAAAAATAAGACTCTTTTACTCTATGTAAAAGAGTCTTATTTTTTTATGAAAGAAAAGAATTTGCAAGAAAAATAATCAAAATATTTTATTTATTCGTTAAATTATGGCAAAATGGAAATAGAAGAATAATAGCTTCTAAGAAGGGAATGACAGAGAGTGAGTAATCAACTAGTATTTTTCACAAACTTTTCAGAAGGAAAATTAGATTCAGACGTTTCTTGGTATTGTCCACCAGCTCAATTTCAAATTGATACAGAAACGAATCGATTAGTGATTAAAACAGACGCTAAAACGGATTTTTGGCAGCGTACTCATTATGGCTTTGAAGCGGACAATGGACACTTTCTTTACCGTGAAGTAGAAGGCGACTTTGAAATCATGACAAAGGTGCATACATATCCAGTTAATCGCTACGATCAAGCAGGTCTCATGATTCGTGTATCAAAAGATACGTGGATCAAAACGTCAGTTGAATACAATCCCGATGGTCCTAACCAATTAGGAGCAGTCGTAACCAACCAGGGCTTCTCAGATTGGTCCAGTCAAAATTTTACTCAAAACAAATCAGCGCTTTATTTTAAAATTCAGCGCAAAAACGATGATTACACCGTTTGTTATTCAAGTGATGGAGATTCTTGGACTCAGCTCCGACTCGCTCACTTATTGAACTCAACCAAAGAACCTGTTCAAGTTGGTATTTATGCTTGTAGTCCTCAAGGAGAAGGGTATGAAGCCCAATTTGATTTTATAAAAGTAGAAAAAATGTAAATAAAAACCACGATTTAGCTACAGCTAAATCGTGGTTTTTATTTAGAAAGCGCATTATCTAAAGGCTGTGTGACAGAAGCGGATGTCGGTTGATTGTGTAAAGCAATTTTTTGCTTGAAGTAGCTGATGACAAAACCTGTAATCGCAATGGATATAACAGAGAAAATTCCTTTTGAAAGTCCAATTGAATACATGCTCGACAGCACGACAAGGAAATCAAATGAAAAATTCACTTTTCCAGGATCCCAGCCGAATTTTCGCTGTGCGAATAACGCTAGAATATTAGCACCGCCGAGAGAAGCTCCGTTCATAAATAAAATGGATAAGCCAAGGCCGGCAATTAGTCCGCCCGTAACAGCACCCATCAGGCTGGGAAGTGTAAAAGAAGGAAGCAAGTGATCGAGTGAAGTGAGAAGCGATAGCAAAGACACTGATCCTATAGTTGTGGCGGTAAATTTCCATCCCATTTGAAAGAAGGAAAAGAGATAAAAAGGAATATTAATGAGAAAAAAGATTACCGCAAACGATAAGGGAAGGGCATATGACAAGCTAAGGGACAGACCAGCTGTTCCCCCCGTCACTACGTGAGAGTGCCGCAAGATAAGAACACCAATACTTGCAATCGTACATCCAAGAATAATCCATAAAACTTTTCGCATAAATAAACCCCTTTGTTTGTTTTTTCGGAATTTTCATTTTCAATTATCTACTTTAATGATAGGATATTAAATAAAGAAAACACATGTATAAATGAAGGAAATAATACTTGTTCTTTTATCAACTTGAATAAAGATTTTATTTATTATATTCATTTTGAAAGGAAAGGTTTGGATGGATCAAATCGATGCACAACTATTGTCTATTTTGCAAAGGGACGGACGTATGACGATTAGTGATTTATCAAAAAAGCTGGCTCTTAGCCGTCCAAGCGTATCAGAAAGACTGCAGCGTCTTCAGGAACGAGGAGTGATCCAGCGTTTTAGCGCTACGGTGTCTCCGAAAGCTTTAGGAAGAGATACACAGCTGTTTATTCAAGTAAGCGAATTAAAAAGAAAACCGGAGGAATTTGAAGACTTTATTGAGCAAAATGAAGACGTGCTTGAATGTCATCGCGTAACGGGGCCGGTTTCTTACTTTATCAAAGCAGCCGTGTCTGGAATGGATGGACTTAGAATGCTAGTGGATGAACTGATTCCTTATGGAAATGTGAATACCTCAATTATTTTAAAGTCGCCTGTAGAAAACAGGATGATTACTCCTGTACAAAAACCGGCCCCATAAGAGGCCGGTTTTCTGTGTAAGGAGATATTAATAAAATCCTTTAATAATATAAAAATGATTTTGTAAAATATCAGGTATTTCTTCTTCTGAAACGTTCCTTTTCGTCTTTTTTTCGCCGTCTGTTACAGTTAGCGTTTCGCCAGAGAGGGTAATGCGCCCTGTAGGGGTTGCGATCGTAACAAGACGTTTGTGTACAAACGGAGAATCCGCTGACGTTTGATTGAACTCACACATGGGAGTAAAGTCAGTCAGTTTCTTAGGAAGCGTAGACACACGGTACAGCGTTTTCCATACATCATCTTCCCATCGCTGCAAATCATACATATGCTCAGCAACGTTTGTCATACGATAAGAGCCGCTTACATCTCTTACTACTTCGCCATTTAAAGGCATTGGCTTGCGCACAGAATCTCCAAATCCAACGTCTACGATGTAAGGCTGATCTTCAATCGTCACAAGGTTTGTAGCATGACTTCCTTCAATGGTCCATGTGCCGTCGGGTTTTTTGACGGTAGCTGAAACGTAAGAGACTTCATATCCGCTTTCTTTTAACAGCCAGCCAAATAGACCGTTTAATTCGTAGCAAAATCCTCCCCGCAAATTTACGATTACTTTTTGAAAAATTCGTTCTAAATCAATTATGATAGGGGTTTGAGACAGAACATCTAAGTTCTCAAAAGGAACATGAAGCATGTGTTTGTTCTGTAAAGCAGCTAAGCTTTCATACGTTGGGCTATCCGGTTTCTTAGCTAAAAACCGACTAAAATAATAATTAATATTCATCAAATGCACCTCTTAGTAAATCATTTCTCTCTGTCTTTAGCAGAACGTTCATGTAACAGCGCTTTTTCGATTGTCTCTTTGGAAGCGAATCCTTGAAGTACAAGGCTGTCAATTTTTAAAGTTGGTACTTTCATCTCGTCACGCTCCTTTATGGCATGTTTTTATTTTATCAAAAGTAAAGACGATCCTTCCAACTTGGGAACTGCGGAAAAATAGTTGACAAAATTGGATAACTCTTTCTATAATATAGTCAATACATATCACGAGCGATTAGTTCAGTGGGAGAATACATCCTTGACAGGGATGGGGTCGGGGGTTCGAATCCCTCATCGCTCATACCAAAGCCGTTTTCTTATTAATAAGAGAGCGGCTTTTCTCTTTTGTTTGACAAATCAATGCTACATTAAATCTTGAGCGCGTATAGAAGAATTAAAGTATAATGAAACATAGTGCATCAGGTCATGATAAAGATAATCACTAATTTAAAATAAATGAGGGTACAAAATGAATCAAAAAAGTTTTAGTCAATATGGTCTTAGTGACAAGGTAGCTAAGGCGCTTTCTAGTCTGCAATACAATCATCCTACGGAAGTACAAAGCAAGGTGCTTCCCATCGCGCTAGAAGAAAGAGATGTTGTCGTGAAGTCTCAAACAGGAAGTGGAAAAACGGCTTCCTTTGGCATTCCACTGTGTGAATTAGTGAATTGGGAAGAAAATAAACCCCAAGCCTTAGTGTTAACACCTACACGAGAGCTGGCTGCGCAGGTAAAAGAAGATATTACAAATATCGGCCGTTTTAAGCGAATTAAAGCAGCAGCTGTCTACGGAAAATCACCGTTTGCCAAGCAAAAAGTAGAATTAAAGCAAAAAACACATATTGTTGTAGGTACGCCTGGACGAGTGCTTGATCATATAGAAAAAGAAACGCTTGCATTAGAGAAAATTCGTTATTTGGTTATTGATGAAGCAGATGAAATGCTAAATATGGGTTTTATTGACCAAGTAGAAGCAATTATTCAACATCTTCCTAGTGAGCGTGTAACGATGCTTTTCTCCGCTACGCTTCCTGAAGATATTGAAGAGCTTTCTCGCAAGTATATGAAAAAGCCGGTTGATGTTGAAATCAAAGCGAATGGATTAACGACAAGTACGATTGACCATTCTGTTATAACAGTAGAGAACGAACGTAAATTTGAACTGCTGAAAGACGTAACCACAGTAGAAAACCCGGACAGCTGCATCATTTTTTGCCGCACGCAAGAGCAGGTAAATACGCTGTTAGATGATTTAGATGATCTTGGGTATCCTTGTGATAAAATTCACGGGGCAATGGTGCAAGAAGACCGTTTTGAGGTTATGAATGATTTCAAAAAAGGTAAATTCCGCTATTTAGTGGCGACAGATGTAGCTGCGAGAGGAATTGATATTGATAATATCACACACGTTATTAACTATGACCTTCCGTTAGAAAAAGAAAGCTACGTTCACCGTACAGGAAGAACGGGACGTGCCGGTAAAAAAGGGAAGGCTATCACATTTGTAACGCCTTATGAAGAGAGAATGCTATCGGAAATTGAAGAATATATCGGTTTTTCAATTCCAACATCTACTCCTCCTTCTAAAGAAGAAGTACAGCAGGCAGCATCCGCTTTTACTGAAAAAATCAATGAGCGTCCAGAAGTTAAAAAGGATAAAAGCGAGTCATTAAATAAAGACATTATGAAGCTGTATTTTAACGGAGGAAAGAAAAAGAAAATTAGAGCGGTTGATTTTGTGGGAACAATTGCGAAATTAGACGGAGTAACCGCGGACGATATTGGAATTATTACGATCCAAGAAAATGTCTCTTATGTAGAGATTTTGAATGGAAAAGGTCCAAAAGTGTTACAAACAATGAAAAACAAAACGATTAAAGGAAAGAAATTAAAAGTTCATAAAGCGATTAAATAGCAGAAGGAAGTCCATCTTTTTAAAGATGGGCTTTATTTATAGAGCCAATAAAGGAGTTGAGAGTATGAAGTACATAAAAGAAGCGTGTGCAGAAGGGTATGAGCAGGCAAAAAAAGCAGAAAAGCTAGGAGCAGACCGCATTGAATTGTGTGACAATCTCAGTCAAGGAGGCACCACGCCAAGTTACGGCACCATTGAATATGCAAGCGAACATCTTGATACAGATATCAACGTGATTATTCGCCCAAGAAGCGGTGATTTTATATATTCTGAAGCAGAATTTCAAATTATGAAAAAAGACGTTAAAGCATGTAAAGACCTTGGAGTAAACGGAGTAGTATTTGGCATTTTAACAGAAGAAGCTGAAATCGATTACGGACGCACTAAAGAGTTAATAGCAGAAGCTCATCCTTTAAGCGTTACGTTTCATATGGCATTTGATGAGATTAAAGATAAATACAAAGCCATTGATATACTTAGTGAATTGGGAGCAGACCGTATTTTGACCAAAGGAGGGAAAGGATCTGCTTTGCAAAATCTTCATATGATCCGAGAATTGATCACATATGCTAACGACCGTATTATTATTTTGCCCGGCGGAGGAATTCATGAAAGCAACGCAAAGGCGGTTATAAAAGAAACAAAAGCAGCTGAATTACACGGAACAAAAATTGTAGGAGATTTATCTCGTTAAATAAAAAGAGGCTGGGACAAAAGCATTTTAATCCAAGTGAAAAACGAACCATTAATCAATATGTTTGATTCGTGGTTCGTTTTTTTGATGGTGAATATAGTTTCATCTGTTTCGTTCCTTCTAGCAGGTGATTGGAGGGCAAGGCGAAGACTCCTGCGGGAACAGCGAAACAGATGAGACCCCGCAGGAGTACAAGGGACGAGGAGGCTCAGCACCCGCCCGCGGAAAGCGAAGCCTTGCATGGAAATCAACTGCGATGTAATAAGCAGTCCAGCTCATCTATCTCATTTGTTCATCTTTAGGTTGAATTCATTTAGTTATGTCTCAACCTCTTTTATTTTGATGTATTTCCTTTTGCTGCTAAGCCGCTCGTCATTTTGGTACGCTGAAAGAAAAAAGAACCTACGATGAGTACAGCAATTAAAAGAGTTAAGAAGAACTGAGAACGTAATGAATCAATAAATGCCATGGCTATAAAAATACTAGTGATGGCAAGGATTGTAGCGTAAGTTAAGTAAGGAAATAACCACATTTTAATTTTTAATGCTTCAGGATTTTCTTTTTCATATTTTTTTCGCATTTTAATCTGTGAAAATGCAATAACTAGATACACAAGAAGCGCTACGCCACCTGATGCATTCACTAAAAACAAAAAGATTTTGTCCGGTGAAATGTAGTTAAAGATAACGCTAATGTACGAGATAACTGTACAAGCTAATATGGCGCTAACCGGCACGCCTTTTTTATTTAATTTTGAAAAACTTTTTGGTGCATCGCCGTTTTGAGACATGGAAAACAGCATGCGAGAACTTGTATACAGACCAGAATTCAGACAGGAAAGAACGGCTGTTAAAATAATAAAGTTCATAATTTGAGCTGCGGCCGGTACATTCACTAATTCAAGAATAGATACAAATGGGCTTTTCATTAGGCTTGATGAATTCCAGGGAAGAACCGTTACTAAAATAAAAATAGAGCCTAAATAGAAAAACAAAATGCGATAAATAACGGTATTGGTCGCGATGGTAATGGCTTTTTCAGGCTGAGACGATTCACCTGCTGCGGTTGCGACAATTTCTGTTCCCATAAAAGAGAACATGACAAGAGCAATGCCTAAAAACACAGAGCTAATTCCATTTGGTAAAAATCCCCCTTTGTGAAAAAGGTTGGAAGTGCCAGGAGGATCAATGCCTGGAATGAATCCACAAATAATAGCTATACCTAAAAGTAAAAAAAGAACGATACTGACGACTTTAATGAGGGAAAACCAATATTCAAATTCTCCGAAAGATTTAACCGAGTACAGATTGGTCATCGTTAATAAAAAAGTAAGAGCCAGGCTTACTCCCCAAGACGGCAAAGACGGGAACCAGTATTGAATAATATTTGCACCTGCAATGGCTTCAACAGCAATAACGATAACCCAGAAAAACCAGTAAAGCCAGCCAATCGTGTAGCCGGCCCAAGGGCCTAATGCCTCTTTTGCATAAGTAGAAAAAGAACCGCTGGAAGGATTGGCAGTAGACATTTCGCCAAGCATTCGCATGACTAAAATAACGAGCAAACCAGCAAATGCGTACGAAAAAATAGATCCCGGTCCAGCGGTGTTAATGAGTGATCCGCTTCCGATAAATAATCCAGCACCGATAATTCCTCCAAGAGAAATCATGGTGATATGCCGGATCTTTAACTCTTTTTTTAACTGTGGCTGTGGATGGCTGTTCATTTGTAACCTCCTATATAAACTAAATTTTTAGTTAATATGGAGAATTATAGTATGTTGTAAGACGTATGGACAGGATGTTGTTAGAGGTTCTTTCATACAAAAAGCGGATATGAATTGTTGCATTCATATCCGGCTTACTCTGACACAGATATTCATTATGCGTATAAAGTACCTGATTAGCGTCTTTTTCCTTTTTATAATAAGCAATGTAGCTGAAAATAAACTGAATGATTGTTTCAAATAATTTAATCAAAAGAGGTATACATTCTATTAAAGGATAATGTGGAGTGATATTCAAACTCTCTGCAAAGCTCTAAATGCGGGTTTTCCTTTCTGAAAACGGGTATATATAGTAGTAAGAAGTTTATTCTTTTGTTAAGTATAAAAGAAAGATGTGCGATAGAAACAGGAGGTTATAAATAATGAAACATGTTGAAGTAGTAGAAAAAGGAGCAAACATTAACGAAGCAGTTAATCAATTTGCAGACAAAGGTTTTGAGAAAGATGAAGTATACGTGTTTACGTATGACAAGGAAAATTCTAAAAATTTAACAGAAGTAACGGATACAAATATTATTCGACTGTCTGAAGAAGGTCCTTTACATTCAGCAGCGAGTTTATTTTTAACCAGAGAAGATGAGCTTCGAACAAAAATGGCTTCACTAGGCTTATCAAAAGACGAAACAAAAAAATATGAAGAAGAGTTAAAGAAAGGCAGTGCGATTGTAGTGGCTGCTACAGGAGAAAGAAAAGACGTTTAAGTTTAATAGAGGCTATGAAAAAAGTAGTTTAGTTAAAGGAAGATCCGAACGCGTTTGATTCTTGATAGAGAATCAAACGCGTTCGGATTTTTTTGTGGGGACGGTATAACAAGTGATCTATACGAGCTTCTTTATCCCATTTGTTCGTCTTTAGATTTAATTGATTTTGTTATGTCTCACACTTTTTTGTTTTTTCCAATATATGATTGATAAAACTAATGGTATTAGTTAAAATTAAAACTAATACCATTAGTTTTAATTTTGATAATAGGGGATGAGGAAATGAGAATAGTTCGTGAGAAAATGTTGTATCAACTGACGTTTTTGCCTCGCTTTTTTCCAGTGAATTGTTATTTAGTCGAAGAGAAAGACAGTCTTACATTAATTGATGCGGCTCTTCCATACAGCGCGTCGGGTATTTTGAAAGCTGCAGATCAAATTGGAAAACCGATTACTCGAATTGTTTTTACACATACTCATGAAGATCACATCGGAGCGATTGATCATTTGAAAAAAAGGTTACCGAATGCTTCTGTTTATATGTCGCAAAGAGATTATCGATTATTTTCAGGAGATTTCACACTCGATTCTGAAGAACCTCAAAACCCAATCCGTGGAGGAATACCAAAACTAGGAAAGGTTTCAACTAAAATTGATCATTTCATCGAAGAAGATTCTTATATAGGCTCACTTGCTCCTATTTTTACACCTGGACATACACCTGGATCTATGTCTTTTTTAGAGCAGAGAACGAACGCATTAATTGCCGGAGATTCGTTCCAAGTGCGAGGAGGAATTGCGGTATCAGGTCAGTTAAAACCGCTGTTTCCGTTTCCTGCCTTTGGAACGTGGAGCAAAGAGCTAGCGCTTAAAAGTGCAGAAAAGCTACATGAGCTAAACCCGTCACTTCTTGCTGTTGGACACGGAAGAATTCTTTCTCAGCCGCTAAAATTGATGGAAAAAGCAATACAACAAGCGAAAGTAAAAATAGAAAAAAGGAGATGAAGGGATGTCGCCACGACAAGGACTAGATTTCAAAAAGGTGATTCAAACAGGTGAAAATTTGGCCAATCGTGAAGGGTTTTATGCTGTTACAATTGCTTCATTAGCAAAAGAATTAAATGTTCGTCCACCGTCTTTATATAACCATATAAAAGGATTAGAAGAGCTGCGCAAAGAACTGGCTTTAAGTGGACTGCAGCAGCTATATCATCTTTTAAAAAGTACTGTTGAACATGCTTCCGCAGAAGACGCTGTTTATCATCTAAGTAAAGCGTACGTTTCATTTGTAAGAAAGTCTCCGGGAATATACGAAGCAACGGCAACGGTAGCACCAAGGATAAAGGATGAAGAAGTACAAAAAGCATCTGATAACATTTTGTTTTTAGTGCTGGATGTGTTGAAACCGTATCAGCTTCCGGAAAATGAAGCCCTTCATGCTGTTAGAAGTCTTCGCAGCATTTTACATGGGTTTTCTTCTTTGGAGCATAAAGGGGGATTTGGAATGTCATTAAGCACTGATGAGACTCTAGACTTTTTAATCCGTACGTTTGCATTGGGCCTACACCGGTATAAACAGACCACATAAATTTCATTAAAGCCACTAAGCCTAATGCTTTAGTTGAAATTGAAAAAAAAGAGAAAGAATGATAGATTACAAATAAAGACATTTATTCCTATTGTTTTAGGGTTGTTACTGACGAAGCAGGCAAAACCTAAGCTGCAAGGACAGAAAAGATAGTTTCTGTTTGTTGCTGTTTAGGTATTTTTTGTTTTTGTTTAAAATAACCAGCCCTTTTTCATTTGTTTTATAAGGGAGAAATCTTCTGAGAATGGAGAGAAGCAAACATGCTTAATTCAAGAATGATCGTCATATTAAGAGAACTAATGTCCGTACAGTCTACATTATCAACCGTTACGAGTGAATATTTAGCAACAATAAATCAAGTATCTTCTCGAACTATTCGAACGGATATAAAACAGCTAGATGACATTTTGTCTCAGTACGGAGCTAAAATTAAATCAGCTCGTGGGACAGGATATGAACTTAGCGTTTTAGATGAAAAACAGTTCCATCACCTATTAAAAGAACTTTCGGCTAATCAATTATTTGATGCAACTTCTATTCCAACCGTTCCTGATGACCGCGTGCATTATTTAATCAAAAGATTGCTGCTAGCAGACGAATATTTGAAGCTCGAAGATTTAGCAGACGAGTTGTATATTAGCAAGTCAACGGTTCAAAACGATTTAAGAGATGTTAAAAAACAGCTGTGTAAGTATGATATTCTTTTAGAAAAACGTCCTAACTATGGCTTGAAAGCTAAAGGGGACGAAATGAAAATGAGATTCTGTATGTCTGAGTACATATTCAACCGAAAAGATAAAGAAATAGATATGGTATACAATAAAATATCTATTCTGCCCCAAGAATCAATCTTAACGATTAAAGCCCACATTTTAAATCAAATAAAACGATACAATATTATGGTTTCAGACATTGGATTAAATAATTTAATCATTCATTTAGCTATAGCTTGTAAGCGAATACAAGAAGAAAATTTTATTTCTTTGTATTCAGAAGATCTGCTTGAGATTATGGAACATAAAGAATATGAAGTGGCAGCTGAAATTGTGCGGGAGATTGAAAATGCATTCAAGATTCGTTTTCCGAAGTCAGAAACGGCATATATCGCCATTCATTTGTTAGGTACAAAAATGCTCAACAATAGCAATCATGAAGAAAAAGAAGTAAAGCAGTTTATTGACACAAATATCTATGAATTAACAGCAGCTATATTAGAAGCAATTGAAAAAGAGCTTCATTTAGGAATTAGTGAAGATTCAGAGCTGATCCTTGGCATGAGCTTGCATTTGAAACCGGCTATCAATCGCTATAAATATGGAATGAATCTGCGAAACCCGATGCTTGAAGGAATTAAGAGTCATTACCCTCTGGCTTTTGAAGCTGGGATTATAGCTGGGAAGGTTTTGAAAAATCGCCTTGAAATCGACATGCATGAAACGGAAATTGGCTATTTAGCTTTACATATTGGAGGGGCCATTGAACGTCGGAAAATTATCAATCAGCCTAAGCGCTGTTTGATTGTATGCGCATCGGGAGTAGGGAGTGCCAAGCTATTATCATATAAGCTGCAGGCTACTTTTGGATTAAATCTGACTATTTTAGGAACAACGCAGTATTATAAGCTTCACCAAATGTCGCTGCACTCTTTAGATTTTATTGTTAGTACCATTCCAATTCCAGATCATCTTCCTGTTCCTGTAGTACAAGTAAGTACGATTCTAGGAAACAGTGATTTTAAAAAAATTGATTGTTTAATGAAGAACAAACAGCAGCCTTCCTTAGAATACACAAAAAAAGAATTAGTATATTTACAGCAAGAATTTCAAACGAGAGAAGAAGTGCTTCATTTTTTAGGAGAGAAATTAACTCATCTAGGACTAGTTCCTTCTCAATTTATAGAATCTGTTTTTGAAAGAGAAGCTGCATCACCAACAAGTTTTGGCAATCTCGTTGCGATTCCTCATCCTATGGTTCCTCAAACGGATACGACGTTTTGGGCCATTTGCACGTTAAAAAAACCGATTATGTGGGAAGGAAACCTCGTACAATTTATTTGCCTTTTAAGTGTAAAAGCGAATAATCAAGGCGATTTGCAAAAGATGTACAGTTTGTTAGTCCGCGTTGTGGATGATAAGCAGGTCGTGCAGCGCTTAGTAAAGTGCAAGGATTATGAGGAATTTATAGAGGTGTTTATGAAAAATATTAGATAAAAAAAGAAGTCTAAGAGAGGGGCTTCTTTTTTTATCTGAATGTTCAAACATAATTTTTCCGCTAGTAACGGAAAAAGGTTGTGTATAAATGTAAGCGCTTTTATTTTAAGATAAAACTATCAACAAAACAGATAGCAAAATAAAAAACGGGGGAATGACAAATGAATATTCTATTATGTTGTGCAGCTGGAATGTCTACAAGTTTACTAGTAACAAAAATGGAAAAAAGCGCTCAGGAGCAAAGCACGGAGTATAAAATTTGGGCGGTTCCTGGTGACTCTGTTCGCAACCATATTGATCAAGCGGATGTACTTTTATTAGGACCTCAAGTGCGTTACCTATTGCCGCAGCTTAAGAAGCTAGGTGAAGAAAAAGGAGTGCCAGTTGACGTTATAAATCCTGTTCACTACGGAACGTGTAATGGGGAACAAGTGTTAAAATTTGCAGTTCAACTAGTTTCAAAATAGGAGTGTGGACTACATGAGCAAATTTAATAGTATGCTTGAAAGCAAAGTAATGCCTATCGCTGGAAAAATGGCGGGTCAACGCCATTTACAAGCACTTCGAGACGGTATTGTTCTGACAATGCCGCTCATTATTATCGGTTCAGTATTTTTAATACTGTCGAATTTACCGATACCAGGTTATAACGACTTTATGGCAGGGATTTTCGGAAAAGAATGGGCAACGAAAATGGCCTATCCAGTTGGAGCTACATTCGATATTATGGCGCTGCTTGCTTGTTTCGGAATAGCCTATCGGTTAGCTGAAAAATACGGAGTAGATGCTTTGTCCGCAGGGGCTATTTCACTGGCTGCTTTTTTACTTGCTACTCCGTATAAAGTGTCCTTTCTCCCAAGTGGAGCCAAAGAAGCTATTTTAGTAGACGGCGGAATTCCAACCGCTTTAATGGGAAGTAAAGGACTCTTTGTAGCAATGATTGTCGCGATTCTCTCTACGGAAATTTACAGATGGTTTATTCAAAAAGACATTATCATCAAGATGCCTGATGGAGTTCCTCCCGCTGTTGGAAAATCGTTTGCTGCTCTTATTCCTGGCTTTACGGTAATAGCATTTATTTGGATTTTACGTTTGTTAGTAGAACAAACGCATTTTGGAAGTCTGCATAATATCGTTGGAGAATTGCTTGGAAAGCCTTTAGGTGTGTTAGGCGGCAGTTTAGGCGGTACGCTAGTTGCCGAACTTGTTATTATGCTCATGTGGTCATGTGGACTTCATGGAGCGAATATTGTCGGTGGAATTATGGCTCCCATTTGGTATGGAGCTATGGATGAAAACCGAATTGCATTTGCTAATCATGAAGCATTACCAAATATTTTTACACAGCAGTTCTTTGATATTTGGATTAATATCGGAGGCAGCGGAGCAACGTTAGCTCTAGTTGTAGCTATGATTTTAAAAGCACGCAGTCAACAAATGAAGCAGCTTGGTAAGTTAGGAATAGGACCAGCTCTTTTTAACATCAATGAGCCAATCATCTTTGGACTTCCGATGGTGATGAATCCAATGATGCTTATTCCGTTTATTATTACCCCTCTTGTGACGGTAGTAGCAACCTATATTGCGATGTCGACAGGACTGGTAGCAAAACCAGCAGGTATTGCGGTTCCTTGGACTATGCCTCCGATTATTTCTGGCTATTTGGCAACAGGAGGGAAATTATCGGGTGCAGTTATGCAAGCTATTAATATCGGAATCTCTGTTTGCATTTATTATCCTTTCTTTAGAATGTGGGATAAACAAAAATTCACTGAAGAAAATGGTATACAGCCTGCAGCTGAAGGGGTACCAAGTGATACAAAGAAAGATATTGTGTGAGGAGGGATAAAGGATGGAAGGCATTCAAGAATATATTTTTAAATTAATCTTACACGGTGGAAACGGCAGAAGTTCAGCAATGGAAGCGATAGCAGCTGCCAAAAGCGGAAATTTTTCGGAAGCACGTGAAAAGCTTACACAAGCTGCAGAAGAATTAAATGCTGCTCATCATATCCAAACGTCGTTAATTCAAGGTGAAATTAGAGGGGAAAGCACAGAAATTTCTCTGCTCATGATTCATGCTCAAGATCATTTAATGAATGCGATGACGGTAAAAGAAATGGCTACTGAATTTGTAGATTTATATGAAGCAATCAAAATTTCCGGGGGGATTACACTATGAAAAAAGGTATTAAGATTGTAACGATTGGCGGAGGTTCAAGCTATACGCCTGAACTAATAGAAGGATTTATTAAACGATACGATGAACTTCCAGTTCGAGAACTGTGGCTAGTAGACGTTGAAGAAGGAAAAGAAAAGCTAGAGATTGTTGGTAATTTGGCAAAACGAATGGTGAAAAAATCAGGTTTGCCAATTAATGTTCATTTAACGTTAGATCGAAGAGAAGCACTAAAAGATGCGGATTTCGTAACGACTCAATTCCGAGTTGGTTTGTTAGATGCACGAGCGAAAGATGAAAGAATACCGCTAAAATACGGGGTGCTTGGTCAAGAAACAAATGGACCGGGCGGATTATTTAAAGGACTTCGCACGATTCCCGTTATTTTAGATATCTGCCGTGACATTGAAGAGTTATGTCCAGAAGCTTGGCTGATTAACTTCACAAATCCTGCAGGCATGGTAACAGAAGCTGTGCTCCGCTATAGTAACATTAAAAAGATTGTAGGACTTTGTAATGTACCAATCGGAATGGAAATGGGGATTGCTAAGCTGCTTGATGTAGATCACTCTCGCATTCGAATTGATTTTGCTGGTTTAAATCACATGGTCTATGGATTAGATGTATATGTAGATGGTGTAAGCGTTAAAGATCAAGTTATTGATTTATTGAGTGATCCAACTAACAGCAGCTTTGTGAAAAATGTAGCGGGACTTGGATGGGAGCCAGAATTTACAAAAGCCCTAAATGCGTTAACGTGTCCATATCACATGTACTATTATAAAACGCGTGAAATGGTAGAAAAAGAGCTCGTTAATTATGAAAAAGGTGAAACGAGAGCAGAAGTCGTAAAACAGTTGGAAAAAGAGCTGTTCGAACTGTATGAAGATCCTAATCTAGACATTAAACCGCCTCAATTAGAACAGCGCGGCGGAGCCTATTATAGTGATGCAGCCGTTCGATTGATTACATCCATTTACACGGATAAAGGTGATATTCAGCCCGTAAATACTATCAATAATGGTGCCATAGCAAGTATTCCTGCTGATTCTGCCGTAGAAGTAAGCTGTATCATTACAAAAGATGGACCGAAGCCAATTTCAGTCGGCGACCTTCCTGTACCTGTGCGAGGTCTTGTTCAAACAATTAAGTCATTTGAGCGTATTGCAGCTGAAGCAGCAGTGACCGGAGATTATGATAAAGCTATTTTAGCATTAACCATTAATCCTCTTGTGGCTTCTGATAAACTAGCTAAGCAAATTGTAGACGAGATGCTAGAAGCTCATAAAGATTACTTGCCTCAATTTTTTAAAACGGTTCAAGCTTAAAATCAAGCTGTGCGAATACAGTACGTATTCGCACAGCTTTTTTTCTATTTGTAAAGCTAGATTTCTGCCACCATCAATGTAACAATATAAAGTAGAAACGGACAGCAAAGGGTGGCTAGAAATGATTCATTTATTAATTATGATGGTAGAACGAGTCGGAGTTATTGTCATCTTAGGTTTTTTGCTGGCACATACAAAAGTTTTTCGGCAATTTCTCCGCAAACAGCAAGGATATAAAGGAAAAGCTGTACTTATTTTTATTTTTTCTCTTTTTAGCATTATTAGTAACTACACGGGAATTGAGATTCAAGGAACAATTATTCGAAATGAAGACTTATTATTAAAAGTAGATCCATCAAGCTCGATTGCAAATACACGAATTATGGGTGTGGAAATGGGCGGTCTGCTTGGCGGTCCATTTGTTGGTTTAGGAGTAGGAATACTTGCTGGCGTTCATCGCTTTATGTTAGGAGGGAGTACGGCGTTTAGCTGTGCAGTTTCATCCGTTTTAGCAGGGGTGTTAACTGGATATATCGGCTATGCCTACCGGAAAAAACATCGAACGATTACACCGCGCTTTGCTGCACTTGTAGGCATAGCGATGGAAACGCTTCAGATGCTGATTATTTTATTATTTGCTAAACCGTTTGATTCGGCATGGACGCTAGTGAGTATTATTGCTATTCCAATGATTATTGTAAATGGCACGGGAAGCTATATTTTCTTATCTATTATTCAGTCCATTTTACGGCAAGAGGAACAAATGAGAGCGCTTCAGACACACAAAGTATTATTAATTGCGGATCAAACTCTTCCACATTTTCGTCAGGGTCTTACTAGTGAATCATGTGAAAATGTTGCAAATATTATTCATCGCTTCACAGGTACGGATGCTGTTTCGCTAACTGATACGCACAAAATTTTAGCTCATGTAGGGGAAGGAATTGATCATCACGTTCCTTCGCATAGTTTAATTACCGGGCTGTCTCACGAAGTGCTGAAGACAGGAAAAATTATGAAAGCAAAATCGAGAGAACAAATTGATTGTCAGCATAAAGATTGCCCGCTTCATGCCGCTATTGTGATGCCGCTTACTTCTCACGGTACTACCATTGGAACACTAAAAATGTACTTTAAAGATGCGAGCGGGTTAAGCCGAGTGGAGGAAGAGCTGGCAGAAGGATTAGCTAAACTTTTTTCAACTCAGCTAGAGCTCGGCGAAGCAGAGCTTCGAAGTAAATTGCTAAAAGATGCGGAGATTAAAGCTTTACAGGCTCAGGTGAATCCTCATTTTTTATTTAATGCTATTAATACGATATCGGCGCTGTGCAGACAGGACGTAGAAAAAGCCAGAAAGCTGCTTTTGCAGCTAAGCATTTATTTTCGTTCCAATTTGCAAGGTGCAAGGCAGCTGTTGATTCCGTTATCAAAAGAGCTTGATCATGTTCACGCGTACTTATCGCTGGAACAAGCCAGGTTCCCTAATAAATACGAAATTGACATGTATATTGAAGAAGGGCTAGATGATGTCTTGCTTCCACCATTTATTCTTCAAGTGCTTGTGGAAAATGCCATTCGGCACGCCTTTCCGCGTAAACAAAAGCACTGTCGCGTAGAAGTTCATATTGAGACAAAAGATAAATATGTATACGTAAAGGTAAAAGACAATGGACAAGGTATAGACACAAAACGATTGCAAAAGCTTGGCAATCAGCCCGTTTTTTCAGAAAAAGGAACGGGGACGGCTCTTTACAATATTAAACAACGTTTGCACGGATTATTTGGAAAAGAAACAACGCTGGAGTTTGACATAACAGAAGGAACAGCGGTTTCGTTTGTTATACCAATTGAATTAAAAAGCGAGGGTGTATAATATGCTGCGAGTACTAATAGTAGATGATGAAATGTTAGCGCGAGATGAATTAAAATATTTATTACATCGAACGAAAGAAGTAGACTTCATTGAAGAAGCTGAAAGTATCGAAGAGGCGTTGGATAAAATGATGGATGAAAAGCCGGATTTATTATTTTTAGATATACAACTGTCAGATGACAGCGGTTTTGATATTGCTAAAAGGCTTAAAAAAATGAAAAATCCGCCAGCTATTATATTTGCAACCGCGTACGATCAGTACGCTTTACAAGCCTTTGAAGTAGATGCAATTGATTACATTTTGAAGCCTTTTGACGAAGAGAGAGTGGTGCAGGCCATTCATAAATATAAAAAAATGCGTGTTCCTCATTCCGCTGTGAAAGAAGAAGAATCGATAGGAGAGTCTTCTTCTCAAACTGGAAAGTTAGCGATTTCTGTAGACGATTCGATTGTGTTGGTGAATATAAAGGACATCTTGTTTGTAGGGTTAATAGAAGGAGAAGTCACCATTCAGACTATAACAGAATCCTACCATACTGCTGATACGCTTGCTATGCTAGAAAAAAAGCTCCCTTCTCAGTCGTTTAGTCGTGTGCACAGGGGATATATCGTCAACGTAGATCATATTTCCGAAGTACAGCCTTGGTTTAATTCTACGTATAATTTAGTAATGAAAAACGATGAGCGAGTTCCTGTCAGCCGTACATATGCTAAAGAATTAAAGAAACGTTTAGGAATTTAAGAAAAAAACAGCTTGCGTATGCATTTTGGCAAGCTGTTTTTTGCATTTCAAGGCTCGATTTTTGTAAGTGAGCACAAATATTTGACTCTTTGATTTGAAAACGCTTTCCTATTGATTTTCATTTTATATAATGAAGTCAACAAACAGAGAGAGGTGAAAGAAATGAGTGCTAAAAAAGTGTATGGCTTCTTAACACAAGCATTTATTTTTTCCGTAATTATGTTGATTTCAGATTTTATTGCAGAGCATTTGCCTTTTCCAATGCCTGCTTCAGTCATTGGACTTGTGCTGTTATTTCTTGCACTCTGCTTGAAGATTATTAAACTAGAGCAAGTTGAATCACTGGGAACGGCTTTAACTTCTTTGATCGGATTTTTATTTGTACCAGCAGGTATTTCTGTTATGAATTCATTAGGTATTATGCAGCAGTACGGCATTCAAATTTGTTTAGTTATCATCGTGGCAACGATTATTTTGTTAGGCGTTACAGGCTTATTTTCACAGCTTATACTTGGCATGACAAAAGATAATAAAGCAAAAGAAGAAATAAAAGATGTAGATATGAGTGAAAAAACGAAAAAACAAGGTATTGCTTAACATCAATTATAAAGAGACAAGGTGGTTGGAAAGATGAATCCGTATTTTGGAATCGTGGTTTCTTTAGCTGCGTACGGCATTGGAACGTATTTATTTAAAAAGTCAAAAGGTTTTTTCTTATTTACTCCTTTATTTGTGGCAATGGTACTAGGAATTGCTTTTTTGAAAATTGGTCATTTTTCTTATGAGGAATATAGCAGCGGCGGGAAGATTATCAGCTTCTTTTTAGAACCGGCAACAATTGCTTTTGCCATCCCTTTATATAAGCAAGCCGATAAATTAAAAAAGTACTGGTGGCAAATTCTTTCTTCTATTGCAGTAGGGTCAGTTTGTTCGGTAGCGATTATTTTTGCGATTGCTAAAGGTATTCATATGGATGAAGTTGTGATGAAATCAATGCTTCCACAAGCAGCTACAACAGCGATTGCGCTGCCATTGTCTCAAGATATTGGAGGGATTCCTGCTATTACTTCCTTTGCTGTTATTTTTAATGCAGTCATCGTATATGCGCTGGGCGCTTTATTTTTAAAAATATTCAAGGTGAAGAATCCAATTTCAAAAGGATTAGCTCTTGGAACTTCTGGACATGCGCTGGGAGTAGCCGTAGGGATTGAAATGGGAGAAGTAGAGGCAGCCATGGCAAGTATTGCAGTTGTTATTGTAGGCGTCGTCACAGTTGCCGTTATTCCACTTTTTGTTCAGCTAGTCATGTAACAAAAGCCTGAAGGAGTCAGAGATTTTCTGACTCCTTCAGGCTTTTGTTTGTTAATTAATACACCACTCCAAAATGTCGTGATGCGCAGTTTTGACAGGTTGTATGGTCAAAAAGACTCTCAGGAATGATAAATTCAAAACAAAATTGACATTGTTTGAATTGACTTTGTCTATAAAACATTGTCTCTAAGAAAATAGCTGTAATATGTTCAGTTATGTGCTTATGGGAACGTTGTTCTAAAGTGGACCATGGAATAGACTGATGCTCTATGTAAATCGGACAGGAAGTATAGGGTGTATCCCATTGAATGGCTTGATATCCAAACGTAAGGCCATGATGAGCTGCTGATGTAAATATGATTAGATTTTGATGGAATTCTGGCAGAGGTAATTCTAGTTTTTGATCTTTAAGCGATCTCGTTTTGGAATGAAGGTTATACAATTTAATTTGAAAATGAATCCACTGAGTGGCGTGAACGGTTATTGACATGTTTTAAACCTCCAATTCAGACTCTTTCTTTTATCATAATTGATTTCAAAATAAATAAATAGTAGGCAAAAAGAAGATAACAAAATTTTATATAGATTACTTATAAGGCGTAGGGAAAGGTGATATAAGCATAGCATCCTTTTTTCTACCCCTTTTTAAAGCATATTAATCTTCTATATAAAAGCTTGCTTTCAACGAATGGTATCGGCGTATTCATACGCTTTAAACAGATTTTAATGTTAGAAGTTATAACAAGGTTCATTTCTTTTAGAGAAGTTTATGGAATAATAAAAACTGTATATTTTACGGTCTGAATCTATGTGTTGGAGGTTTTTATATGACGAAACAAAAGCTGATATTAATCGGAAATGGAATGGCAGGAATGCGCTGTATTGAAGAAATTCTTATTCATTCTCCAGATGGTTTTGATATTACTGTTTTTGGAAGTGAGCCTCACGTTAACTATAATCGAATTTTATTATCAACCGTTTTACAAGGCAGTACAAAGCTTGAAGATATCAATATTCATTCTTTCGCATGGTATAAGGAAAATAATATCACTTTATTTAAAGGAGAAAGCGTTACGCACATAGACACTAAGAGAAAAATAATAAAAACAGATAAAAACAGAGAGACGATGTACGACAAGCTTATTCTTGCTACTGGCTCGAGCCCGTATATGCTCCCCGTTAAAGGGTCTGACAAAGAAGGTGTCCTCGGTTTTCGTACCATCGAAGACTGTCAGGAAATGATTAAAATTTCTAAACAATATAAAAAAGCAGCGGTTATTGGAGGGGGTCTGTTAGGGCTGGAAGCTGCTAGGGGACTATTAAATTTGGGAATGGATGTTCAAGTCATTCATCATTCGGGTTTCTTAATGGAGCGACAGTTAGACAGAGCAGCATCTGCTATGTTAAGAGAAGAATTGGAAAAGCAAGGCATGAGTTTTCTATTAAACAAACATACGGATGAGATTATAGGGGAAAATCGAGCAGAAGGCGTCCGATTTAACGATAGCAGCAAAATTGCAGCTGATTTAGTTGTAATGGCTACAGGAGTGAGGCCAAATGTTAATCTAGCTAAAAAAAGCGGAATAGAAACAAATAGAGCAATCATCGTAAATGATTATTTAGAAACGAGCATCCCGGATATCTATGCAGTAGGTGAATGCGCGGAACATCGAGGGATGACATACGGCCTTGTTGCTCCTCTTTACGAACAAGGAAAAGTCTTAGCGCGACATCTTTGCCAAATAAAAAACGATGGTTATCGCGGGTCCGTTCTTTCCACTCAATTAAAAATATCAGGAATAGACGTTTACTCAGTCGGAGAGTTCAAGGAAAATCAAGGTGCAAAAGCCATTACGATTTTGAATATGTTAGATGGTATATACAAAAAAGTCGTTTTTCGCGAGGGGAAAATAGTGGGAGCTGTTCTTTTTGGAGATACCAGTGAGGCTATAAAGCTATCACAAATGATTAATGAAAAAAAGGATTTGTCGCAAGCGGAAAAAGTACAATTATTTCCTTCTCAACATGAAAAAGAAAATGCAGTAGCTTCTATGCCACTTACAGATATGGTATGCAACTGTAATGGTGTAACAAAGGGAGCCATTATTGAAGCAGTACAGAAAAATGATTTAACGACAGTAGATGAAATAAAAAATTGCACGAAAGCTTCTGGTTCATGCGGAGGATGCAAACCCCTTGTAACAGATCTTTTAACATATATTCAAAGCGATGAGTTTGATGAAATCATTGAACAAAAAACCTTTTGTACATGTACACATTTATCAGAAGATGAGCTGGTAAGAGAAATGCAGCAATATCAATTTGAGACGGTTCAGCAAGTAAGAGAAATATTAAAGTTTAAAGACATGAAAGGCTGTTCGTTATGTGAAGGCGGTCTTCATTACTATTTAGATATGATGCATCCTCATTATGAAAACAATCGACATTCTTTATTTACTACGGAGACTGAACAGGCCGTTTTGCTTCACGATGGGACTTATGCAGTGGTACCGCAAATTCACGGTGGTCTGACAAATGTACAGGAATTAAGGAACATAGCAAATGTAGCTGAAAGGTACAACATCTCTAATATTCGTTTAACAAGTGATCAGCGCATTCAACTTATTGGAGTGAAAAAAGAATATCTTCCGTTGATAAGTGAGGAAATAGATAGAGGACTTCAGCAGCTATATGAACGTACAGTTAAAAATGTATCTGTTTATATAGGAAAAGGAACGTGTATTTGTCAGCATGAACCTGCTCTTGCTTTATCAAATGAATTAGATAAACAGCTTGAATATGTAAAGACCCCATGTGATATCAAAATCAGTATTGCTTCGTGTTCTCACATTGCAGAGAATGTAACAACAAGTGATATAGGATTAAGAAGAATAGACAGAGGATGGGAAATATATGTCGGCGGAAGCAGCGCAGAAGCCAGAAGCGGGGAGCTGTTTTATGTGGCCGAAACGAACGAAGAAGCAGTAGAAATCAGCTGTTCTTTGATTCAATATTACCGTGAAACAGGAAACTATTTAGAAACTGTCGGGAGCTGGATCGAACGAGTAGGAATTGTTCATGTCAGAGAAGTTTTGTTTGAGATAGACAATCGAGAGTATTTAATGAAGCAGCTCAGTTCAGAGCGCTCTCGTGCAATCACATATTTATTATAGGAAAGAAGGGTGACCTACGATGACTGAGATGCTATTGAAATATTTTCGTGAGCAGCAAAAGCAAGTTGAAACCGAGCGTATCTATAATACTCAGTGTCCTTACTGCAGCATGCAGTGCAAAATGCAGTTAGTTGAACAAACACATGTAAAAAGGAAAACGTATAAAACAATTGGAACAGATAACCCTACTTCTCAAGGAAGGTTATGTATCAAAGGAATGAATGCGCATCAGCATCCTTTGCATAAAGATCGGATTCAATATCCTTTATTAAAAGTAAACGGAGAGTTTGTAAAGATTTCTTGGAAAGAAGCTCTTCACTATATTAAAGAAAACGTTACAGAGATTCAAGAGAAGAATGGAGCAGATGCGCTAGGTGTTTATGGAAGTGCCTCTATTACAAATGAAGAAGCTTATTTATTAGGGAAATTTGCTCGAGTTGCGTTAAAAACAAAGTATATTGATTACAATGGACGCTTATGTATGTCGGCTGCTGCTTCTGCTGCTAGTAAAACATTTGGCATGGACAGAGGATTTACGAATAGCTTGCAAGAGATTCCGTTTACTGAATGTATTATGTTAGCTGGAACAAATATTGCGGAATGTCAGCCAACGATTATGCCTTATTTTGAGAAAGCAAAAGAAAATGGAGCATTTATTATTGCAATTGATCCAAGAGAAACCGCTACAACTAAAATAGCTGATTTACACTTGAAACTTAAGCCGGGAAGCGACGCGGCATTAGCCAATGGAATCTTGAAGGTCCTTATCGAAGAAAATTATCTAGATGAACGATTTCTACAAGAACGTGTAAATGGATTTGAAGAAGTAATTCAATATGTGGCGTCTCTAGAATTTAATATCATTGAAGAAATAACGGGAGTGCCACTTGAAGAGATGTACCAAGCTGCCCGTATGTTTGGTCAAAGAAAAACGGGAATGATTTTTACTGCTAGAGGGGTAGAGCAGCAAACAGACGGAAGTGCTGCGGTGCGGAATTTTTTAAATATTCTACTTTCTGTTGGGAAAATTGGTAAACCTCGCTGCGGATATGGGGCCATTACTGGTCAAGGAAATGGGCAAGGAGCCCGGGAGCATGGTCAAAAAGCGGATCAGCTTCCAGGCTACCGTTCAATCGAAAATCGTGAGCACCGGATGTATATAGCGGATGTGTGGAACATAGAGGAGAAAGACCTTCCTAGAAAAGGTGTTTCTGCATATGAGATGATTGAAAAAATTCATGATGGTGAAATTAAAGGGTTGTTTTTGATGTGTTCAAATCCAACAGTTTCAAATCCAAACGCTAATTTTGTTAAGAAGGCTTTTGAAAAGCTTGATTTTCTAGTAGTAGCAGATATGTTTGAATCAGAAACAGCAAAATTAGCAAACTTGATCTTACCAGCATCTTCCTACTTGGAAGATGAAGGAACCATGACAAATGTAGAGGGAAGAGTTACATTACGCGAAGCTAGCTTTCCATGCCGCGGCGAAATCAAACACGACTGGGAAATACTGTGTGAAATTGCTAAAGTTTTAGGGAAAGAGGAACATTTTTCGTTTGCATCAGCTGAAGAAATATTTAATGAACTGCGAATAGCAAGTAAAGGAGGGATCGCGGATTACTCTGGTATTACGTACGAACGATTACGAGAGGAAAAAGGAATTTTATGGCCATGCAGAAGCTTAACAGATAAAGGAACCGAGCGCCTGTTTGAAACGCGTTTTGCTCATAGTGATGGAAAAGCGATGATGGTCGCTGTCTCGAATCAAGCTATTGTACCTAAAGCAAAAATAACGGAAAAATACCCTCTCTATTTAACAACGGGGAGAGTGATGTCGCACTATTTAACGGGTGTACAAACGCGAAAAAGTGCGTCTTTATCTGCTAGAAATTTCGAATCTTTTATGGAAATCCACCCTTCAACAGCGAAAAAATATGAAATTTCGAATCAAGAATTAGTACAAATTGAATCTTCATATGGAAGGATTGTGGTAAGAAGCAAATTTTCAGAGGGCATTCGGCCAGATACCGTATTTGTTCCCTTTCACTGGGCGGATTCTCAAAATGTTAATAACCTTGTTTCTGAGAAATTAGATCCCTCCTGTAAGATGCCGGGGTTTAAAGTAAGTGCTGTGAAGATTAGCCCTTCTGTAAAAAGAAGCAGCTATTAAAAATGCTGATGCAAAAAGCCTCTTGAAAAAAGAGGCTTTTTGCATGGAATCAGGCAAGGTGCTTTTGGTTAATACGTACATTTTGGTTTTTGAATCCAGAATAATTTAGTAAGAGACAGAATAGGGCAAAAAGCGCTAGTAAGGAAAAACCGACAACGTAGTCTCCGCTTGTATCTTTTATAAAGCCTAGCACAATAGGGGGAAAGAAGCCGCCTACTCCTCCGAATGCTCCTACGATCCCGGTAACAGCTCCAATATTTCCTGTTGAAACAGATGGAACCATTTTAAAAACAGCTCCATTTCCGATACCAAGAGTAATGGCTGCAAGTAAACAACCTACGCTAAATAGGGAGAAGGCAGTGGTGGTAAATGCAATAAATAACCCTATTAGTAGCATTCCGGTAAAGACGAAGGTGAGTACTTTTTTTGCTCCGAAGACATCCGATAAATATCCTCCAAGAGGCCGTACAAACGTTGCTAGTACGACAAATACAGCTGTTTTCAGCCCACTGTCTACAGTTGAAGCATTAAATTGATCATGCAAAATGGTAGGAAGATAGATGCTGAACGTTACAAATCCACCAAATGTTAAAAAATAGAAAATGGATAAAAACCACGTTTCTTTAAATTTTAATACCGATAAAGATTCCTGCAGCGTTTTGGGGGAAGCAGCAGAAGGGTGGTCTGAAGTTCCTATCCATAATAAAAGAGCCATTAAGGCTACCGCAATTGCTAAACTCCAAAATACCCAAGGCAAGCCAAAAGAAGAAAAGATAAGTGGAATACTAAAGCTTGCTACCGCCGATCCTAAGTTGCCCATCCCGGCAATTCCCAAAATAAAACCTTGCTTTTGAGGTGAATACCATTTAGAGACATATGTAATGGAAATAGCAAATGTTGTTCCAGCCATGCCGATAAAAAATGCCCAAAAGAGCAGCATAGAATAAGAATGAGTAAAGCCTGCACAAATAGTAGGGAGTAAAAGAGCCAGCATAGTCAAAGAATAGACTTTTCTTCCCCCGAAGCGATCTGTTAAAATCCCCATCGGAATTCGCATGAGGGAACCTAATAAGACGGGAGTGGCAATTAAGATACTTTTTTCAGCATTGGTTAATGAATACATTACTTGAATATCTGCAGCGATAGGTGCGAAGACAGACCATACTGAAAAAGCAATAATCATAGATAAAGTCGAGATGAGAAGTACAGATAAGGGCCGTTTAGAAAACATTACTTAAAAACCTCCTTTTTTATATCCAGCGTAAAGCTGTTGCAATATGGTAATTATGATACTACGCTTTCTTTCTTATGTATCATTCTGTGTTAGGTTTTCTTCCGTACTTTTACTGAAGAACGGACCCAGATAAAAGTGGAGAGATAACTTAGACTTACACTCTATCTAAGTGCTGATGAAGAAACGGTTAAAAAGCTTTGAAAGAACAGTAAGTAGAAATATTGTCGAAAGAATGGAAGGAAAATTGAAATTAGAAGAGATTAATAGAGTAAGCATCTATAAATTTGTGCTATCGAATTATAGCGAAATAAAAAATAATTCATATTTTATATAGAACACAAATTTTTGAAATAGAAGGTGGAAAAAGTGACAGAAAAGCATCCTCTTTCAGGTTATAAAAAGGATGATAATGGGGTTCTCTGGATATGGAGTTACGTTGGACAGGCTAGAGTGAAAATGGGGTATAAAGTAAAAAGTCTGCTTCACTATGAGCAATCTTCCTATCAACAAATCAGTATTGTGGATACAAAATGGTATGGAAAAATGTTGGTGCTAGATGGTACTCCACAAATTTCAACAGGAGAAGGGTTTATTTATAATGAAATGATTAGCCATGTGCCAATTATAACGCATTCAAATCCCAAAAAAGTTGCGATGATTGGCGGAGGAGACTGTGGTCCTGCACGGGAGGCCATGAAGTATGCCGGAATTCAACAAATTGATGTAGTCGAAATCGATCCAAAAGTTACAGAAATCTGCCGCACATGGCTAACTCCGGCTTCTTGTTATGATGGTGAAACGAGGCTCAATATGATACATCGCGATGGAATAGATTGGATTCAAGAACAAAAGGGAGTTTATGATGTTCTCATAATTGATCGGCCTGACCCTGTTGGACCGGGAAAAAAACTATTTCAACCTGATTTTTATCAATATGTCTACAACAGCCTTAAGGATGACGGCGTGGTTGTTTTTCAATCGGGATCTCCTTACTACAATACTTCTACATTACAAGGCACAATTAAAAATTTAAAGGAGCTATTTCCAATTGTCCGCACATATTTAGTGACGATACCTCTTTTCCCTTGCGGCATTTGGAGTTTTACGATTGCTTCTAAAAAAATGGATCCTCTTCAGGCCGATTTGACGAAGCTACAGCATACAGATACTCAATATATTGATCCTGAAATTTTCCATGCATCATTTGTTTTACCTAAATATATAAAAGAAATAGTAGACGGAAAAGATTCCTAAAAACTAAGTAGCGACGAATGTTTGTTGAAAGTCATCAATAATCTCGGAAAATATCTTTGTTATAGTAGTTCTGTGTTTGCTGCGCAGAGTCCGGGATAATTCAATTTGAAACGTATTAAAATTATGACTGTAACCTAGATAGCCGCTATTGTCACCTTGTCTGTGAAAGGCAATTGATTCGTTTCCAACAAATTTATTATCAAATATTACATGGATTTTCGGGAACGAATCTTCAGATTTTTTAGTCAGCGCCTGTTGAAACCAATCTTTAACTTCCTTTGAGCAGGATTGTCCATATAAAGTCCCCACTTCAATTGCATGAGGCCCATAATGTGTATCCTTCATTCCATGAAAAGATAAATGCAAATAGGGTGTTAAAAGGCAATTATTATCATCTACTATCTTCAAAGATTTAACAATTTCTTGGATTGTTCTTCTATATTCATGTATCCCCTCATGGTTTGTTTTATTTAGGTTTCTATTTAAATCTGCTATGGTTCTGGAAACCGTACTAACGATTCCTGCACATCCTGTTTTCTTGACTAAATTTTCTACAACTTTATCCGTAAATAAATCAGCAGCAGGTGGTTCTGCATGAAGTGCATCCACATGACAGCTTATAAAACCAGTTCCTTTGTTGTATTTTAAGTAGTTTCCATGAATGAATTTTAATGTCATTGACTAATTCTCCTTTTATATCGTTTGAAATCTATCCTTTCTATAATAAATGCAGTAAAAATAAAATCGGTGAATTATTACACGTGTTAAATACATACATAAAAAGTTTTTAGAGATGGTGGAAATAAATAGATAAATGTACAGGATTATTTTGTCTAGTTACATACTATATGAGTAGCTGATTATTGTTATAGGGCATTAAAGTAGCAAAATACGATAGAAAGTTCTAATTAGGAGGCTTTAAAATGGATCCAATGAGAGAAGAGTTAGGGATATTATCTGATAAAGAAATGACGCTGCAAACTCTTAATCTGAATAATATACCGTCTGTTGAATTAGTTGACCCCAAAACCTGTTCATATCCAGTGATAGGGAGGAAGTATGGTCACCATAGCGGAAGAGATATTGTTATCGTAAATACAAAGGACCAAGCAATATATGAAGGGTATGATTATTTTACGAAAATATATGCAATAGACAAAGAATATTGTCTAGAAGTAGAAGGACTGAGCGTAAAAACAGTACAAGTAGTGACCAGTGAACATGTTGTATTTAATGAAATACCCATTCGAACACAAGCCTTCGGCTGGAAATTAGAACAGGTACACGGCATGGATGTACCGGAAATGCTGATGAACGTAGCCATTCGAGCGCTCTACGTAACGGGAGCTAAAAGCGGCTTTGTCAAAATGGGGTTATTAGAAAATGGAGAGTGCATCGTCACAGATATTAACTCATCAGAAAGTGAATGGATAGAAAATCTATTAAAGCCTAGTGTTCCTTTTAGCATGGGTGCTGACGTTGAGTTTATGTTAAGTTGTGACGGAGAGCTTCTACCAGCTTCTACTTTTTTTTCTGTTGAAGGTCCGGTAGGCTGTGATGAAAGACAAATAGAGCAAGATAGCGGTGAGTATGCATTAGTAGAAGTTAGGCCTGAAAAAGCGAATTCATCAACAGAACTATTTGAGAACATCCAAAAGTTAATAGAAAAAGCATCTGCACAGGCACCATATGAAAATATTCATTTTCGGGCAGGCAGCATGCCGTTTTCAGGGTATCAATGTGGAGGACATATTCATTTTGGCATTCCGCTTTCTTTATCTTTATTAAGAGCCCTTGACCACTACCTTGCTATTCCAATAGCGCTGATAGAAGAATCTAAGACCGCTAAACTCAGACGGAAAACGAACCATGGAGGTCTTGGACGCTATCGTGAGAAACCGTATGGATTTGAGTATTTAACTTTAAGCTCTTGGATTATCGACCCTAGAATTACTCTCTCCACTTTAGCTCTTGCTCAGCTAGTTGCTACCCATCATCATGAATTAAAAAGCGAATTTTTATTTCATCCACTTACGCAACGTGCTTACTATCAAGGGAATAAAATCTTTCTTAAACGAATGTGGAAAGATATCAAGGCCAATCTTATGAAAACATCCAGCTATCCACATTATCAAAATGAACTATCTTTTCTATTTGAAATGATAGAAAAAGAAATTCCTTGTGATGAATCAAATGATATTCGGCGGAATTGGAATGTAAAGATTTCTAAAGAAATCTATGACCGCGGACATATTATTCAAATCCCCAAAAAGCTCCGTTTAAAATACGGCCTCAAAGAGGGGCAGTCTACGATTGTTAGTGCAGGAAAGGCAATATCAACTGCAACTGTTCATTCTTATCCTTTTTCATTTCGCCATCCAAATATGGTTCAACTCTCTAAATCTCTCCGTGATAAACTATCTCTCCCGAAAGATTGGTGCCCCAAGCTATCAGCTTCAGAAGGCATCATAACTTTAGGTCCTATCATTGGCATTCTTGCTAACCGTCCTTTTGAAAGACAAACAACCTATTTCCATCATCTATGTCGCTTAGCAACTGAAAAGCGAATGCTTGTATATGTGTTTGAACCCGAAGATATTGATTGGGAGAAAAAATTGGTTAAAGGAACAACTATTAACGGTGAAGGGCTTTATCCTTTTCCTGCTGTTATTTATGACCGTTATTTCATAGATGGCAGAAAGAATATTTTAATAGATGAAGTAAGGGCAAAACTTCAGGCGGTTTATAAAATTCCTTTTGTTAATTCTTCAAATTTGTTTCAGCTCACGGGAGATAAGTGGGCAACATATGAACTTCTTATGAAAGAATATGAAGAATTTCTTCCAGAGTCACGTCTGGTACAAAATTCTGGTGACATTGCAGAAATGCTTGATAACTACGGAGAAGTCTATTTAAAACCGCTTGGCGGAGCCTTAAGTAAAGGAGTCATGCGTATCGTTCGCCGACCAACAGGCATCTTTTGGTTTGATCTTAATAAAAAAGAGCTGCATCAATTCAGTAATATGGAAGAATTATTTACTTTGCTCTCCCCTTTGATGAAAAACAATCCTTATCTTGTTCAGGAAGGAATTCGCAGAAAACAGCATAAAGATAAAAATTTAGAAATACGGGTTTATATGCAAAAAAATGAAAAGCAAATTTGGCTTCGAACGGGTATGGTTGCGCGTCTCACCGGTGAAGATGTGCTAACGGAAGATTCTGAAACGAATATGCGCCTCAGTAAAATATTAAACAGTTTATATCCTGATCCAACAGACAGAAGGCTCATTATAAACCAATTAGCTAAAGTATCTAAAAATATTGTTGCAACAGTAGAGGAGAAAGTGGGTCCTTTTGGGGAGCTGGCGGTAGATTTATGTATAGATCAGTACGGTTCCATAAAGTTACTTGAAATAAATGCAAAACCAGATAGTCTATTCTCACAAATTAGAGCCTACAAGCTGCGTACTTTGGCGGGGATTCGTCTGCTTAATTATGCGTCTTCACTGGCTGGTTACGAAGAAGAAAAGGAGGATTTAACATGAAGCACTTCACATTAAATGAAATCCTTAAACAAACGGGAGGAGACCTTTGTTATGGATCAGGAAATCCTGTTATTAAACATGCTATAAACTACGCTAAAAAGGATATAGAGGATCATACACTCATCTTTCATTTAGATAGAGAACCGATTAGAGGGAAGTATTGGAAAGAAAATCATTCAATTGTCGTTATAACAGATCACCCTGAGCTGTGCACGAACTTAGAGGGAAATATTATTCTTGTTAAAACAGCTCAATTAGAAGAGGCTTATTGGAAATTTATTGAATACTACCGAGGGCTCTTTGATCTTCCTGTTATTGGTGTTACAGGGACTTGTGGGAAAACGACCACGAAAGAGATGATCCGACAAATATTAATTGAAGATTATAAAGTGAAAGCTACGTGGATGAGTATGAATTCTATGTCTGTAAATCTACGTTATTTAACAGGTATTGATGATACGACAGAAGTAGCTGTTTTTGAAATGCCAGTCGCTTATCCGGGCTATTTAAAAGTTGCGTGTCGCTACTTTCAGCCACAAATACGAATTCTATTAAATATAGGCGTACACCATCTCGCTGATTGTGAAACACCTGAAGAATATATGAAAGCAAAAGCCGAAATTGTAGAAGGTTTAGATCCAAATAGAGGCATTTTGATTTTAAACGCAGATGATGAAAATATTAAGAGAGTGCTTGATGTTAGTCATCTGCAAAATGTTGTATATATAGGTAAAAATGATAGTTCCCAATTTCAAGCAAAGAATATTAAATATGCCCAGGGAGGAATGGCTTTCACTTTAAAGCACCAAGACAAAGAGTACGATGCCTTTATCCCTGGATATGGTGAACATAATGTGTATAATGCACTGGCCGCCATTGCTGCAGTATTTTATGTGGGCGTTGATATTTCCGTTGCCATACAAAGACTTAGCTTATTTGAACAAGTAGAAGAACATTTGGAATTTAAAAGAGGAATAAATGAATGTACGGTAATTAATGATACATGGAACTCTTCACCTTTATCGATGACTACAGCTCTCGGAGTTCTTAGTGATATGTCAAAAGAGAAACAATCTATTGCTTTATTAGGTTACATGCCTCAGCTAGGAGAAGGACCTTATGCAATTAAACAATATGAAGATATGGGAAAAAAAGCAGCGGAATCAAAGATTGATATTTTAGTGGTAGTAGGAGAAGAAGCAAAAGCTATTGGGACAGGAGCTTTAAAATATGGAATGGACCCTAATAAAGTCTATTTTTGCAAGACTGGTGATGAAGTATACAATGTGCTAGCGCCATATTTAAATGAAAATACAATAATTTTATTAAAAGTAACGCATCGTGTTATGACAAAACCTACTTTTAAAGAATTAAGAAATAAACTTATTCCAGACAACGAAGAGTAAAAGGAGGATAGACATGAAGAAGACTAAACAGCTAAGAGAGTTGATAGAAAGTAAACAGCTAGAGTTTATTATGGAGGCTCACAGTGCGCTATCTGCAAAGATTGTAGAAGAAGCAGGGTTCAAAGGGATATGGGCCAGCGGCCTGTCATTATCTGCAGCACTGGGTGTAAGAGATAATAACGAGGCTTCATGGACACAGGTATTAGACATCTTAGAGTTTATGAGTGACGCAACGTCCGTTCCAATTCTTCTTGATGGGGATACAGGCTATGGGAACTTTAATAATGCAAGAAGATTAGTTAAGAAATTGGAGCAGCGAGACATTCCAGGCGTATGTATTGAAGATAAATTGTTTCCAAAAACAAACTCATTTATTAAAGGTGAAGCACAGCCGCTTGCAGATATTAATGAATTTTGCGGCAAAATTAAAGCAATGAAAGATAGCCAAAATGACGAAGATTTTGTAGTGGTATCGCGTGTAGAAGCTTTTATTGCAGGGTGGGGGCTGAAGGAAGCTTTAAAGCGTGCAGAAGCTTATCGCCAAGCGGGAACCGACGCCGTTTTGATTCATAGTAAAAGGTCAGATATGACAGAGATTGAAGCTTTTATGAAAGAGTGGGGAAACAGGCTTCCGGTTATTATTGTTCCAACCAAATATTATTCGGTTCCAACTGATAAATTTAGTGATTTAGGAATTAGCTTGAGTATTTGGGCCAACCATAACTTAAGATCTTCCATTACAGCTATGCAAAAAACGTCCGCTCAGATTTATTGCGATAAAAGTTTGATTAACGTAGAAAAAAATGTCTCTCCGCTTGAGGAAGTTTTCCGTCTTCAAAAAGCTGAAGAGCTCGACATCGCAGAGAAACTTTATTTAAGCTCTGCCAATCATAGCACGAACGCTATGATTCTGGTAAAAGAATCAGCAAATGAAGCTTTGATAACTGAGCAGATAAATCAGTTAAAAAAAGTCGGCGTGACAAATAGTATAAAAGTAGGTTCCAACAAAGCTATGGAAGATAAGGCGTTTCCTAATAAAGGAGAATTATATCATCTCTATGCTGCAAGAGATAAGCTAGGAACGGCTACTTTAATAAGCGATAGTAACATCGTATATAAAACACATGTTTTTGAGGAGTTAATTCATGAAAGCGGTGATATCACGATCGTAGCAGGAGCTGATTATGAGTTAAAAGGGAATCAAACATCTTATGTAACTGCTAAACTTCCCTATTCCAAGCAGCTGTATTCCAAAACAGTAGACTTGATTCAAATGTCGTGCAATCCAAACTCTAACAACATTCACGGTGAATTCATTGGTCTTTGGAAAGTTTCTGGAAAAGGCACTGAGGTTGTAAAAAAAGCTTTGGAAGAATTGGCACAAAGAAAAGATTTTGCTCAGCTCACGTTTTCTGATTTCTTTAATTATATTAATCTAATTCACCCGGTTACTGTTAAATATACCATGGGGTCATGGATAGATACCGAAACGTATACAAAGATTCAAAAAGATGGTGGGAGAAATGATTAGTACGTCCGTATTTGGAACTCAATTAAAAAAACTAGGTTTTCAATTTTATAGCGGGGTTCCTTGTTCCTATCTTAAACATCTTATTAACTACGCTATCAACGAATGTGAATATGTTGCAGCAGCAAACGAAGGAGAAGCGGTAGCGATTGCTGCTGGGGCATCAATTGCTGGCAACAAAGCAGTTGTTTTAATGCAGAACTCCGGATTAGCAAATGCTGTTTCCCCTTTAACCTCTCTTATTCATCCGTTTAAAATTCCTGTCCTTGGATTTGTCAGTTTTCGCGGAGAACCTGGATTTCCAGATGAACCGCAGCATGAATTAATGGGAGAAATTACTCCTGTCCTGCTAAATACAATGAAAATAAAATGGGAATATTTATCTTCTGATTTTGCCGAAGTTAAAAAACAATTACAGCGGGCTAATCAAACTGTTGAAAATAATGAAAGCTACTTCTTTATTGTAAAAAAAGGAACGTTTGAGCCAGTTAAGCTCTCAGAAAAATCAATAAAAAAAGTTACTCCTAAAATGAAAAGTGAACAGATAACAACCGATGAGTTACCTTCAAGGTATGAGGCATTACGAGTAGTTAATTCATTAAAAGACAACGATACTATTCAATTGGCCGCTACAGGAAAAACAGGAAGAGAGCTTTACGAAATAGAAGACGCAAGAAATAATTTTTATATGGTTGGATCTATGGGGTGCGTTAGTTCCATTGGTTTAGGCTTAGCTTTGAGCAAAAATGGAAAGAACATCATTACAATTGATGGAGACGGAGCGTTGCTTATGCGCATGGGGAATCTAGCAACCAACGGATACTACTGTCCAGCAAATTTATTACACATTCTTTTAGACAATCAAACCCATGATTCTACAGGGGGGCAACATACGGTCTCTCATAACATTAATTTTGTAGATATTGCTTCTTCCTGTGGATATCAAAATTCCATTCATGTTCATAACTTACATGAGTTAGAGACGTATATCAAACAGTGGAAAAGTGATAAAAAATTAACGTTTTTATATCTTAAAATAGCGAAAGGATCTAAAAAGAACCTGGGGCGTCCTGAAATGAAGCCTTATGAAGTCAGAGAAAGACTGCAGGTGTTTTTAGATGATTAAAACAGCTGTTATTCTAGCTGCAGGGATGGGGAGCAGGATTCGTAAAAGAGCTGGAAACCGCCCTAAAGGGTTTTTGATGATTGATGAAAAATCGATTATTGAACATTCCATTTCCAAGTTAATAGAAGCAGGAGTCAAGACGATTTTTATTGGAACAGGATATATGAAAGAAGAATATGAAAAGCTAATGGTTAGATATCCTCAAATAAAATGTGTTTATAATTCTAGATACGAAACAACGGGAAGCCTGTTTACGCTGTATCAATTTAAAAATTATATTAAAGAAGATTTTTTACTATTGGAATCAGATGTAATTTATGAAAAGAATGCGTTGGAAACATTAGTAAACCATTTGAGATCAGACGTCATACTAGCGAGTAAATTGAACGGTGCTGGCGATGAAGTTTATATTGAAGCTGATGAGAATAATAACCTTAAGAATATGTCAAAACAAAAAGAAGAGTTAAATAGTATCTATGCAGAACTAGTTGGTTTAACCAAACTCTCTTATGCTACATTTCAGGGACTTTGTGATGAAGCAAATACGCTGTTCCAGTTTAATCAAACGATCGATTATGAATATGGCCTCGTTAAAATTTCCGAAAAAACAAATGTGTATGTTCATAAACTGGATAATTTGGCATGGTGTGAAGTGGATGATGAAGATCACTGGGCAAGAGCAACTGCTATTGTTTATCCGATTATTAAAGCTCGAGAAGGTATTACGCATACAGTTAAGAGAAGTATACTCCTAAACCCCGGACCGGCAACTACAACAGATACCGTCAAATATGCTCAAATAGTGGAAGACATTTGCCCGAGAGAAAAAGAATTTGGAGAGACGATGGAATTTATCTCTGCTGAACTAACAAAATTTGTGGGGAATCCAGAAAAGTATACTACGGTATTATTCGGCGGATCTGGAACGGCGGCAGTGGAATCGATTTTAAGTTCAGTAATTGATAATGGTACGGTTGTTATTATCAATAATGGTCCATACGGTGAAAGAATGTGTAAAATCGCTGAAATTTATGGACTGAATTATTTAGAATATAAAAGCTCCGCTGAGCAGGCTATTGATATGAACGACTTAGAAATTTTTGTGAAAAAGATTTCAACGAACGTTTCTTATCTGGCGCTTGTTCACTGTGAAACTTCCACGGGACTTCTTAATGATATTGAAAAAATTGGGGAATTTTGTGCAGTGAAAAATGTCGAAATGATTGTGGATGCAATGAGTTCGTATGCAGCTGTTCCAATTGACATGCAAAAAATGAATATAAGCTATCTAGCCGCAAGTGCAAATAAGAACCTTCAAGGAATGGCAGGCGTGTCGTTTGTTATAGCAAATAAAGACCGGTTAGAAAAAACGGAGCAAATAAAGCCTCGTAACCTTTATCTTCATTTATATGATCAGTATCGATATTTCCAAATGAATAAACAATTGCGTTTTACTCCTCCTGTTCAGACTATGTACGCCTTAAAGCAGGCAATTATAGAAACTCAGTGGGAAGGAATTGAGAAACGATATGAACGCTACTCAAAATCATGGACTACTTTAACGGATGGAATTACTCGGCTTGGGTTAACCTATTTGGTTCCTGAAACGCATCATTCTAAAATTATTACCTCTATCCTCGAGCCTTCCGATAAAAAGTATAATTTTGATATTATGCATGATTTTTTTTATAAACAAGGATTCACCATTTATCCTGGTAAAATTGATAAATTAGAAACGTTTCGAATAGCAAATATTGGTGATATCACATATAGAGATATAGAAAGATTTCTTCATCTTCTTGAACAATATCTTAACGGGCTAAAAGGAGAGTGAGAAAAAGTTGAATCAAAAATTAGCTGTAGCAGTTATGGTGGTAAATCAAGATCATCACGTGCTTCTAGTCAAGAACCATAGACGGGGATGGGAATTTCCAGGCGGTTTTGTTGAAGCAGGTGAATCAATAAAAGATGCGGGGATACGAGAAGTTAAAGAAGAATCTGGAATTGTTATTGAAGTAACCAACTTTCTAGGAGTAGAACAAGATGTTAAACGATCTACTACTGTTATTTTATTAAAGGGAAAAGCGATTAGCGGGGAAATTTCTGTCTCCAATGAAACGCAGGATGTGGGATATTTTACGTTAGAAGAAGCAAAAAATATAATTAAATTAGATAACTTTAAGGATCGAATGGCTAGATGTCTAAAAGAGACTGAAATACCATTTTTCTATGTTTTAAAAGACACAGGCTCTTTTTACGTATAGGCGGAAGGTTTCTGTGTTGTGCTAGAAATGAAGCCTGAACGCGATTAAATAAAAAACGCTCATCGTCATGCATGACGATGAGCGTTTTTTATCAGTAAAAGTATCGTTGTTTATTCAGCCGTCGCAATTTCTTCTTCTACATCATGGTCTTCTAAATTAGCATTTAAAAATTCACTTGTTTCCGATAAATTGAGATTTAATTTCGTTTTTTTGCAGATTTGAATTGTAACATCTTGAACAGAGACATCTAAAACATGTCCCCCTTCTTTTTTATATTCATCAATAAAGTGCAGGTGGTAGCCGGGAACACCGATGCCTGAAGAATATTCTGGCGTATAAAAACCTGCTAGTGTTCCATTTACATCTGAAGATGTAAATGTAGGCTGATCAGCAGCCGCATCTACCATAGAAGGATAGGGCTTCTCTTGCTTTGCAACCGTGCGCGTTTTTACTTCTTTAAACTTTCCGTCAATGCGAACTGCATAGAATAAATTCGGGCTAGGAATAAGCTCGTTCATTAAGGTTTCTAGTTGTTCACGATTCATTTCCTTTTCTACACGATAAGAGATATCTTCATAAAAGGTTGTCATAATGGCAAAAGGTGTTTTTGCATCTTCGCCAATAGGCGCGGCTTTCCCATCAGCAATATGATAAAATTCTCCGTCAAAGGCAATCATTTCACCGTCCAATTGATTAAACGTACCGATGCCGAAATCACCTTTCTTAGCTAAATCCTTGTATGTGACAATACCGTCAAATACTCCGTCTAATAAAGCGATCATGGTGGAAGTTTGGTGAATCGTTAATTTTTCTTTATTGCTCATTCTTTACTCAGTCCTTTCAGTTAATTTGATCTGGCAGTAGCTGTGTATTTAATTTTTCATTATCTTTATAATCTACAGGAACATCGATGATAACTGGGCCTTGTTCACGAAAAGCGCTTGCTAGAGTCTCCGAAAATTCTTCTGGTGAGTTAACTCTAAATCCTTTGGCACCAAAACTTTCAGCAAGCGTAACAAAGTCTACACTGCCAAACTCTACTGCAGATTTTCGGCCATATTTAATCTGCTGTTGAAAGCCAACCATATCGTAGGTTTGATCGTTCCAGATAATGTGAACAATTGGTAAGTTTAATCGCACGGCTGTCTCGAGCTCCATAGCTGAAAATAAAAACCCGCCGTCTCCAGACATGGACAGAACTTTTTTATGGGGGCGAACGAGTGCAGCTGAAATAGCCCAAGGCAAAGCAACACCTAGTGTCTGCATACCGTTGCTGAATAGTAAATGCTGAGGTTCATAGGAACGAAAATAACGAGCCATCCATATGTAATGCGAACCAACGTCACATGTGATGGTAGTATCATCTTCAACAAAGTTCTGCAGAGCTTCAATTAATTGTAGGGGATGAAGGTAAGTGTCATTAGAAAACTCGTACTGATCGTCAGGTTGTTCAAGTTTACTTTTTAGCGTTTTTAAAAAAGAAGCACTTTCTTTTGAACGTATTAAATGTGGGAGTTTATCCGCTAATATGTCAATTGTGCTTGGAATATCCCCTACTAACTCAATTTCCGGCTGATAATGGTGGTCAGCTTGTGCTTGTAAATCATCTAAATGAATAATGCTCCTTTGACTTTCTGAGTTCCAAAGAGAAGGAGGATATTCAACTGGGTCATAACCGATTGTTAAGACGACGTCAGCATGCTTCAATAAGACGTCTCCAGGCTGATTGCGAAAAAGACCTACTCGCCCAAAAAAGTGAGTTTCAAGCTCTCTTGAAACAGCTCCCGCACCTTGGAACGTTTCCACCACAGGAAGGTCATGTTCTGCTATAAGTTGACGGATTGATTCCACTGCTTTAGATTTACTTGCTCTCATACCTAAAAGCAAGACAGGTAGTTTTGCTGTGCGAATAGTGTGTATAGCTTGGGCAACAGCGTCTAAATTGGCAGTCCCAATCGTAGGAGCTTTTAAAACGGATAGAGTGGAAGCTGATGTTTCGCTATCCATTACATCCTGCGGCAAGCTGACAAAAGATGCTCCTGAAGGAGAAGAAACAGCTTCGCGAAAGGCGTCTGTTATCACTTCTGGAACGTTTGCAGCGTCTTCTACCTCAACGCTGAATTTGGCGATAGATTTAAATAGTCCTTCATTATCCATTGATTGATGCGTCTTTTTTAATCGATCTGCTCTTGGAACGGCTCCTGCTAGGGCTACCACTGGGTCACCTTCAGAAGTAGCAGTCACAAGGCCAGTGGCTAAGTTAGCGGCACCTGGACCTGATGTGACAAGGCAAACGCCCGGCGTACCTGTCAGTCTTCCCATAGCAGCTGCCATAAACGCAGCATTTTGTTCATGGCGGCAAACAATTACTTCTGGTCCTTTTTCTTTCAAAACATCAAATACGCCATCAATTTTGGCTCCTGGAATGCCGAAAATATAAGGCACATTCTGACTTGCCAAACTTTCTACTAGTAAGTCAGCGCCTTTTTTTGTTTCGGCAGTATCAGCATTACTCATCATGCATTCTCTCCTTTATGTTTCTTAGATAGTTAAGGCCTACTGATTGAATACCCAATTTGTATGACAACTAACCTAAGGAAAGGAGAAGGTTTTAATTTTCTAAATAAAAAACTTCCCTATTAATTAGGGAAGCAGAGATGTACCTATTGCGAATAAAACATATCTGTTTTATTTGTAGGTTTATGGTACTTGAGGGATAGCAAGTGAAAGTCCAACGCGGCTCTTATTTGGTATGGTTAAAAAGCTTTTGGTAACTAACAATTTTTTGATCTAGCTTTTGACTTAATTTTAAAATCTCACCGTGAGAATAGCTGCTTGTTTTTTTAGCTAATTGGTAAATATCTGATTGTAAGGCTCGAATTTCTTTTTCTAACTGAGGTTGCTTCATTGAAATCCTCTCCAAGTCAGAATACTTCTATCTTCTATGTTTTATCTTTTATCTAATAGTATGAAATTCCTTCATATTTGTAAAATGTTTTTTGTTTTGAAAAATATGACATAGGTGAAGAGCTGCTAACAAGCTTTGTCGAACACTTTTTTTACCTGTTTTCAATAAATATGATATACTGAGACTAGGAAAAATGACAATCTGGAGCGCACGTTCAGTTATTCTTAACAAGCGAATGAATTCTTAGCTTTGACAAGTGCAACTTGTAAGGTGAAGAAATTCATCACATAATCTTATTAGATCTGAACCTTGTTAGCCCGGATGAGGATTTGTCGAAAACGATTCACTAGAGAAAACCTTCGAGACCGCCAACTCGGAGGTTTTTTTATTTTTGTGTATGGGAAGTAAAAAAAAGACATAGACTAATAAAGAAAAAGGTCCCGCACCCATAATCGGCCGTAGTTGATTACACCTTGTCCATTTCTGCAAGGAAGCTGTCTTTTTACTATAGGGAAGTGCCGCCAAACACGATTCCCTAAAGACAATCAGCACACGAGGCTTATGGATGAAGAACCTTTTAGACGATACTTATCGGTGATTACTTATTTTACTACTGGAAAAATAGCAAAATAAGAGCGACTATGGCTCCTAAAAGCTCTACGTAAGCCGTTAGGAGCTGAACATTCTCAGCATCTAGGAAAAATGACTTGAGGATTCGTCTCAGACTATCCACCACCTTTTTCTTCCTTGCGTGAATTCCCAAGGGAAAGAAAGGGGACGACAGTGCTTCTTTATTTTAACAAAAGTAGGAAATGATAAGTAGATTTATTTGAAGTGTAAATTAAAAAAGCATGTAGAATACATGCTTTTTTAATTTGGGTAAATTTCTTTTATGCGTCCGACTTGTCCATCTGTTAAACGGACTTTGATGCCGTGTGGGTGAAAGTTTGAATTGGTCAGAATGTCTTTGACCGTTCCGCGTGTAAGTTTTCCAGAACGCTGATCTGCTTTTAAAACAATGTCGACTTCAATTCCAGGAGCTACGTCTTTTCTATTTTGTCCGTTCATTATACACCTGTTCTCTTTCGCTGATTATTCGTTTTTTTTGTTTGTTGACTCGTCAGCTTTTTGGTTGCTTGATTGGTGCTGCTATTTTGAGCTTTACTTGAAGATTGATTTTTCTTATTAGCAAGCTGCTGTTTGATAGCATCTTGAAGACTAATTTTCTTTTTAAGTTGTTCTGTCATATGGGTTCCTCCTGAATATATACATCATCTGAAAAAACAAAGAAAGTAAGGGAATGAAAAAGCTGACTAGATAGTCAGCTTTTTTTAATTAGAAACAGTGACTTCTTCTACAGGCTGCATAAGTACAGCTTCTTTATCAGGATACGTTTTTTCAATATGATGTTCTCCCCAAGAGCATAATGAATCAAGAATGCTTTTTAAAGACCATCCGTAATCTGTTAAAGAGTATTCTACTCGAGGCGGCATTTCATTGTACATTTTTCTAACAATGATGCCGTCTGCTTCAAGTTCTCGAAGCTGCTGCGTTAATACTTTTTGCGTAACGCGCGGCATAATTCTTTTTAATTCTCCAGGGCGCTTTGTCCCTTTAATTAAGTGGCAAAGAATAACGACTTTCCACTTGCCTCCAATGACTTCTAGTGCCGCTTCCACTGGAATATTATATTTTTTCACGTTAACAACTCTCCTTGTTCTAGAGATAACGGTCAAATGCATGTTTTCGCATTTTTTCTGATGTTTATCATATCACTATAGAGCAAAATTTTCTAGGTGTAAGCATTTTTTTAGAATACCCAATAGTTCATGACTTTAGTATTTACGCTTATTGTAACCTCCAGGTGCCTATATCACTTGAAAGTGCGTACTTTTTCTTTGGTTTTACATCGCTCATAATAACAATTGTTGATGGCGAGTTAGCGAATATATGAAAGGTACCTAAGCTAATTAGCCGTAAGAGAAGCTATTATGAAGAAGTTATCATAACGAACAGGAGGCGTTAAGAAGTGAACACACTTTCACAAACACAACAAAGTAAAAAAAGCGGTGCTTTGCCGCTATTAGCGCTAGCTATTAGCGCCTTTGGAATCGGGACTACAGAGTTTGTTCCAGTAGGTTTATTATCATCGCTTGCAGATGATTTAAATATTTCCATTACACTAGCAGGGTTATTAATTTCAGGATACGCAATGGGAGTTGCATTTGGAGCTCCCGTATTAACAGCTTTAACAAGTAAAATGAGCAGAAAATCACTGTTGATGCTATTGATGGTTATTTTTATCGTAGGAAACTCAGTAGCAGCTTTATCAACAAGCTTTGGGCTGCTGCTTATAGCACGAATTATTACTGCATTTTCACACGGAATTTTCTTTTCTATCGGTGCGACTATCGCTGCTGATTTAGTGCCAGAAGATAAGCGAGCAAGTGCCATTGCTTTAATGTTTACAGGTTTAACAGTTGCAACTGTTACAGGTGTTCCGCTTGGTACATTTATCGGACAAGCTTTCGGCTGGAGAGCAACATTTTGGGGAGTAGCGTTACTTGGGGTTATTGCCATTATTGCAAGTGCTCTTTTAGTGCCTAAAAACTTAAAGGAAGCGCCGCCGGCAAAGTTTAGTGATCAATTGAAAATTTTGAAAAACGGGCCGCTTTTACTATCGTTTGCTATTACCGCCTTAGGATATGGCGGAACGTTTGTAGCTTATACGTATTTAGCACCTATTCTTGAAAAACTAACAGGATACGCACCAAGCGCGGTTAGTATCTTACTGCTGGTATACGGTGTAGCAGTAGCCATCGGAAATACAATCGGAGGAAAAGCTGCGAATAAAAACCCGTTAAAAGCATTATTTTGGATGTTTCTAATTCAAGCAGTTATCTTAGTTATTTTATCGTTTACTGCATCGTTTAAAGTAGCGGGAACGATTACGATTTTTGCCATGGGCTTATTGGCATTTATGAACGTACCTGGACTGCAAGTGCTGGTCGTGAACTTAGCTGAAAAGTATGTTCCTTCAGCAGTGAACGTAGCCTCTGCGCTTAATATTGCTGCATTTAACGTTGGAATTGCTATTGGTTCTTTTGTAGGCGGCCTGATTGTTGATTCGATTGGTCTTGTTCATACTCCTTGGATTGGAGGCGTTATGGTTTTAGGAGCGGTCTTATTAACAGCATGGAGCCGCTCAATAGAAGCAAAAGCAAAATAAAACAAGAGATCATCGCAAAAGGCGATGATCTCTTAGCTATAAAAGGAGAGGAAGTAAATGACTACATTTCAGCATCATAAGGCGTATTGTCGTATGTACAAGGAGAATGAGTTAACGTTAGGGTTGCATATGCCGCTTGAAAATTATCAATATGCCACGCCTACGATGGAGAAACAAGTAGAGCTCACGCAGCTTGCAGAACAATATGGATTTACAAGCTTATGGTTCCGCGATGTCCTTCTTCAAGATCCATCATTTGGCGATCCAGCCACGGGTCAAATTTATGATATGCTTATTTATTTGACTTATCTGGCCAGTCAAACAAAAGAAATTGCTCTTAGTACATCTGCTATTGTGCTGCCTTTGCGCCATCCGCTTCGCGTAGCTAAAGAAATGGCAACCATTGATCAGCTTTTTCCTGAGCGTTTGATTATGGGCGTATCTTCTGGAGACCGTCAAGCAGATTTTCGAGGGTTAGGTATTCCTCATGAAGAAAGAGGAAAGCGATTTGCAGAGGCTTTTCATTATTTAGAAGAAGCGTTAAATAAAGAATTTCCATCTATCCAGTCTGCTTTGGGATCCATTCAAGGAGCAAATGTCGTTCCTAAGCCAACGAAACGTATTCCGACGATGATCACGGGATACAGTCAGCAAAATATGGAGTGGTTTGCACAGTATGGAGACGGCTGGATGTATTATCCTCGTCATCCCCATTTTCAAGCAGAAGCTATTACACAATGGAGGAAACTGGTTGACATCTATTATCCAGGCGTTTTTAAACCTTTTACACAACCTATGCATCTAGATTTGGCAGAAGATCCAAATGAAATGCCAACGCCAATTCGTTTAGGATTTCGAGCAGGTCGTAATACATTAATTGAGCTTCTTTCTGTTTATAAAGAAATAGGAGTTAATCATCTCTTTTTTGCTCTTTTTGATAGCAAGCGTCCGGCTGAAGAAGTTATACATGAGCTTGGCGAAGAAGTGCTTCCGCATTTTCCAGCTCATCTGTAGCTAAAAGTACTTTAGTTGAAGATCCGAACGGGTTAGATTCTTACTGGAGAATCTAACCCGTTCGGATTTTTCCATTGATTTCGTTATGTCTCAATCCCTTTTTATATAGATTTCAAGTTATAGGATATATAAGAAATATGTATTAGAGTTATTGACCCTATGTTCTTTATAATAAAATTATCCATTATCTCCTTGGATGATATAAAGTCGAAAGGAGAAACACGATGAGTGTTGCATTTCTATTTCCAGGCCAAGGCGCACAATATGCTGGTATGCTTCATGATATAAAAAATAAATGGGGATTAGCGACTACGTTTGAAGAAGCAAGTGAGGTTTTAAATCAAGACGTATTATCTTTAGATTCGTCAGAAAAATTAAAATATAATAAAAATGTTCAAATATGTCTTTTTATTGCAGGAGTGGCTGCGGCTAGGTCGTTTAAAAACAAAGGATACTCGCCAGACGTGGTAGGAGGGCATTCTATAGGGGCGTTTGGAGCAGCAGTTGCATCTGAAGTGTTATCTTTTAAAGAAGCTCTTCTTCTTGTGAAAAAAAGAGGGAAACTGATGGAAAATGCTTATCCTGATGGTTATGGTATGGGGGTTGTGATGGGACTGCGTGAACATCAGCTTCTCTCTATTGTACATGAACTATCAACTGATGCAGCTCCTGTGTACGTAGCGAATCTAAATTCTCCCGATCAAATAACGATTTCTGGCACCTTAAAAGCAATCGAGAAAGTTCTTGAAAAAGCATGTAAAAAAGGGGCTAGAAAAACTAAAATGCTTCATGTAGCGGTGCCTTCTCACTGTCCTCTTATGGAAGGAGTTTCGAGGGAATTACGAAAAATCATAACGGAAGTGAAAGGAAAGGACCCGTCCGTTCCTTTTATAGGTAACTGTAAAGCTCGGAAATTATGGAAAGCTGCTGATGTTAAGGAAGACTTAGCAGCGAGTGTTGCGATGCCCGTCCGTTGGCATGATACGACGGAAGTTATGTATGAAATGGGCACAAGATTATATATTGAAATGGCTCCAGGAAGAGTGCTAACGGATTTGGCTGCTAAGAGCTTCCCTGAAGCAAGGGCTATTTCGGCAGCCGAATCTACGATGAAAACTTTGCTGATTTTAATGGAAAAAGAAAAAATGTAAGCGTATTAATTTAGAAGTATCAGAAAGGAGCTAGAACATGAGTGGCATAAAAAAAACTTCAAAATCATGGACAACTCGCCGAGATCAAAAAGCAGCTCGCCTTGCGAAAGTAGACCATCTTCTTAAAGAAAAGTTATTGGGTAATGAACACATTATTGAAGCGTTAGAATTGCTTATATCACCCGGAGATAAAGTAGTGCTTGAAGGAGACAATCAAAAGCAAGCATCTTTTTTATCAAAGGCGCTGAATGAAGTAAGCGCTGATAAAATACACGGCCTTCATATGATTATGTCTAGTATTTCACGTCCGGAACATCTCGACATATTTGAAAAAGGAATTGCTGAAAAAATTGATTTTTCGTACGCCGGTGCTCAAAGCCTTCGCGTGTCTCAAATGATTGAAGATGAGACGTTGAAAATGGGAGAAATTCATACATATCTAGAGCTTTACGGACGTCTTTTCATTGATTTAATTCCGAACATTGCCTTAGTGGCTGCTGACAAAGCAGATGCACAAGGTAATTTATATACAGGAGCAAATACGGAAGAAACACCAACCATTATCGAAGCAACCGCGTTTAAGGATGGAATTGTTATTGTGCAGGTAAACGAACTTGTTGAAGAACTTCCGCGAGTTGATATTCCGGCTTCTTGGGTTGATTGTATCGTCGTGGCGGATCAGCCTTATCAATTGGAAGCTTTATTTACGCGAGATCCTCGTCATATTACAGAACTCCAAATTTTAATGGCTATGATGACAATTCGAGGTATCTATGAGCGCCACAGCGTACAATCATTAAATCATGGCATTGGCTTTAATACCGCTGCAATTGAGCTTTTGCTGCCTACTTATGGAGAAAAGTTAGGACTGAAAGGTAAAATATGCAAGAACTGGGCTCTGAATCCTCACCCCACGTTAATTCCGGCTATTGAAAGCGGATGGATTGAGAGCGTGCACTGCTTTGGCGGAGAAGTAGGAATGGAACAATACACAGCAGCGCGTCCAGATGTGTTTTTTACAGGACGCGACGGCAGCCTGCGCTCAAACCGTGCGATGTGTCAAGTGGCTGGTCAATATGCGGTAGATGCTTTTGTAGGATCAACTTTGCAAATAGATGGAGAAGGAAATTCTTCTACCGTCACATCTGGACGTTTGTCAGGGTTTGGCGGAGCGCCTAATATGGGGCATGACCCTAGAGGCCGTCGACATTCTACGCCTGCTTGGTTGGATATGATAAACGAGCAGCACGAACTAGCGAGAGGCAGAAAACTAGTTGTTCAAATGGTTGAAACCTTTCAATCAGGAAATGAGCCTGTTTTTGTGGAGTCTTTGGATGCGATAAAGGTAGCGAAACAAGCAGGCGTAGCTACTGCTCCTGTCATGATTTACGGGGATGATGTGACGCATGTTGTGACGGAAGAAGGAATTGCTTATTTATATAAAGCACAAAGCTTGGACGAAAGAAAAGCAGCGCTTGAAGCAGTAGCAGGGGTAACACTTATAGGCCTTCGATATAACCGAAATAAAGTGGAAAAGATGCGCAGAGATGGCTTAGTGGCTTTTCCCGAAGATTTACAGATTCGCCGTACAGAAGCAAAACGTTCATTATTGGCAGCAAGAAGTGTCGAAGATTTAGTAGAATGGTCGGATGGCTTGTATAATCCGCCTGCTAAATTTAGGAGCTGGTAAGAAATATGCGTATTCAAAGTATTCAAGAAGAGCCAAGACCAGCTGTGTTTTACTCATGTCTAATAGCTAAAATGGCAGTTACCGCTCTGGTTGATGAAGCGGTGCTTACACCTAAGCCTGGGCTTGTAGATGCAGCAACAACTGGATCTCATCAAGATATGAATATTGAGACGCTGTTAACTTCTGCTTATGCTTTACAACCGACCTTTTTACAGATTGCATTATACAGTCAAGGAAAGCAGCCAAGTCAAATGCTAAGGGAAGAAATTGCTCGAATTGGACGCGAGGGCGAACAAATTATGTACGGGGCTACGGATGGTGTTAATACACACAAAGGAGCCATTTGGGCATTAGGCCTACTTGCGTCTGCAACAGCGGTTTGCGGCATTCAAGCATCACCTGCATCCATCACAGAAGCTGCAGGAAAAATTGCTCGTTATGCAGATCGTTTTTGTCCTCTGCATTCATCTAATGGATTTCGTGTGAAAAAACAGTATGGCGCAAAAGGAGCGGCTGGAGAGGCGAAGCAAGGATTTCCTCACGTAATTCATATAGGCTTGCCTGCTTTACATAAAGCTCGCAAGCTAGGCATACATGAAACATCAGCAAGGATTGATACTTTAGTAACACTAATCGCCAACCTTGATGATACGTGTATTTTGCATCGTGCTGGTCCGGTTGTGTTAAAGGAGGTTAAAATGGCGGCATCCAATGTGTTAGAAGCTGGAGGGGTATCTACATCAATGGGAAAACAGCGGCTAGAAGCGTTAGATCATATACTTCTATCATCTAACGCTTCTCCAGGCGGAAGTGCAGATTTGCTGGCTGCTGTATTATTTTTAGATCGAATATCTCTTTTTAAAGAATCGTAAACGTCTGCAGGGAGGAGTGGCTAATGGAAACGTTAGTGTTTAAATACAAAGCCGATCGAAAGTTAACTCAGCGCGCACATGTAGGCGTTGTTGGTTCAGGGGATTTAGAAATTTTAATGGTTCCTTCTGATGAAGAACATGCTCACGTATCAGTACGAACAGGAAGTGAAGGATTTAGTGAAACCTGGAAAGCCGTATTAGACCGATTCTTTAGTGTTCATACCATTCAAGCGAAAATTGTAATTAATGATTTCGGTGCTACGCCTGGTGTAGTCGCCTTGCGTCTTGCACAAGCTTTGGAGGTGAGTGAAAATGGGAGTGAATAATCAAAGCTTTATTGAGTTAAATGGAAGAGAACGAGCGCAGGCAATCTTAGATCAAGGAACATTCTATGAGCTGCTTGGCCCTTTTGACGGAATCGAATCGCCTCATTTACCTAAGCAAAATATTGTTCCTCAAAGCGACGATGGTGTCATTATAGCAGGTGGGCTGATAGCAGGAGAGCCAGCCGTTGTCATTTCAATAGAAGGAGGGTTTCAAGGGGGAGGCATTGGTGAAGTATCAGGAGCTAAAATTGCAGGAGCTTTAGAACTAGCTCTTAATAATCACAAAAAAGGTGTTCCTGTTAGACCTGTTTTTCTATTCGATACAGGAGGGGTAAGGCTCCAAGAAGCGAATTATGGACTTTTGTCGATATCTGAAATTGGCTCAGCTGTGGTTGCTTTGCGTGAGCATACACCTGTTGTTGGAGTTATTTCAGGAAATGTAGGCTGCTTTGGAGGAATGTCCATCACTGCTTCACTCTTTAGTTATCTCATTATGACAAAAGAAGCAAGGTTTGGCCTTAACGGCCCTGAAGTGATCGAACAAGAAGCAGGAGTTGAAGAGTTTGATGCAAGAGACCGAAGCTTAATCTGGAAAACGATTGGCGGTATTCAACGCTACGAAACCGGGTTTGCAGATACCTTAGCACAGGATGATGTCAAGGCTATTCAGCGAGCGGTTCAAGAGACGTTTCAGAAGAAAGGAAAAGCAACTAGTAAAACAGAACAAGTAGATTTTTACAGACATTTGCTTAGTAAGGTTGATCCTTCAGAAAAACTGGCTCCTGATCAGTTTCAAGAATTGTATAACACAACAAAAAATGAACCTATCCCTTCAACAGTCTCTTACTCGCTTAATGAAGTTCCAGGTAACATGCCCAACAGCCGCGGTCGCGTGTGGATCAACGCCTTAATAAATGATGAAGAAGCAGATTTTGAAATCCCTTCCGTTCTTTATAAAGACGCATTGCTAGGAAGAGAAAAGGTCCGATATATATCGGTTGTACCTAATCCTTATAATCGTTTCTTACGTGCACGGAAAGGGGAAGTAGGACTAGATGAAGGATGGGCAATTGCCAAGCATGTTCGTGAAATAATAAAAGAAGATCGAAATCAATCTCCTCGGCCTATAATCGCCATTGTGGACGTACCGAGTCAAGCGTATGGCTATCATGAAGAACTTCTAGGTATTCACTATGCTTGCGGTGCTGCGGCTGATGCTTATGCAGCAGCGCGCTTAGCAGGTCATCCAGTTATTACGTTAATTGTCGGAAAAGCAATTTCAGGAGCATTTCTGGCTCATGGATACCAATCAAATCGAATTGTGGCTTTAAAAGACGAAGGAGTGAATGTTCACGCCATGTCCAAACAGTCGGCAGCGCGCATTACTAAAAGAAGTATTAAAGAACTTGAAGAAGCTTCAAAGAAAGTCCCGTCCATGGCTTATGATATTGAATCATTTGCCTCACTTGGCGCTTTATATGAGCTGGTTAGCGGTATTCAAGCAGAGCAGCCCACAGAGCGCGACGTTCAAACGATTCAAGATATTTTGACTGGAGCCGTAGAAGATGTACGCCGTGAAGGTGTGTACGATTTAAGCACCCGGCTATACAGTGAGCAAGCAAGGAAGGAAGGGCGAAAAGCTTCTTTATTAGTAAGAGATGAGTTGGAAAAACAATGGAATATATAGCTCATGATTTGCTTCAGTTAAAAGAGGAAGCAATGCTTATCAGTTATACACCTATCCCTGATTGGGTGGAGCATTCTTTAGGGAAGACTCCGTTTGTCGTTGTAAGGCGGGCTGTTCACCGAGATAGCTTGATACCTGTTGGAGTAAGAGGAGAAAGAAGAAATCAGCGTTTTGGAGCATTTGTATCTGAACAGGCCGTTAAACAAAGAATTAGGCCGGAAGATCTCGTTTCTATTTTTCAAAACGGCCACTTTAGAAACATGCCAGCCACAGGTGCTTTAAAAGAAGTTGCTATTATTTTAAAAGATTTTGCGTGGGGACCAACCGGCAGTGTGGGATTCGAATTTGCAAGTGGTGCCGAAGTTGTTACAACAACTAGTGATGTGGATATACTTATTCGCCTTTCTTCTTATTTGTCGGTGGAACAAGCGCAACTGATAGTTAATCAGTTAAAAGAGTGTCCAGTTTCTGTAGATGTACAGGTAGAAACAGAAAAAGGAGCATTTTCTCTGGTGGAATATGCAAGGGGAGAAAAGACGCTGCTTCTGCGTACTGTATATGGACCTTCCTTAGTAAAACTGAATCAATTAGTATAAAAGACGGAAGAGGTATTTGCACCTTTTCCGTCTTTTCTGTCAATACCAGCTTTTTTCCTTGCTTAACAAGCGCTTTGCTTCAAAAAAGAATATTTGAATAAATTTTTTGGTGTTAATGCGAATCGGCAAAATTTTAGAATCTCCCTGTAATTCTTTCATTTTTTTACGAACAGCTGTAAAGTCAAAAAACTTAGAAGCATAATTTTCAAATTTCGGATTTGAAAAGTCTGTTAATCCGATAGAAGCAAAGTGATTTAGTGAGTGAGTAACTGCTCGTCTTATTCGCTGTTCACAAGCTTTGGTTTCGCGATTAATTTCAATGGAAGACGCGTGAGCCCCTAATTTTTTCTCAGCCACATTCACAAAAATATTTTTTAGAGAAGGGAAATGTTTTTCCACACTTTCTCTTTGGTCATAAGTGTACAGAAACTGTAAAATATCCAGTAAATCTTTTGCACCATTTTCTCCTACAATACCTAACTCGGCTAATAAGAATTTACCTACATCGTATAGATGGGCTTGTTTCGTTACCGGCTGGCTTGAAGGGGGAGCGTGATGAGCTGTCGCTAAACTATTCAAGGAGGTTTTAATATCATCGATTGATTTCTCAAGGGAGATTCGTTCCATTACTTTTCGAATAACCGTTAAAATTTCAATTCGGTTAATTGGTTTTGTAATATAGTATTCAATTCCTAATGAGTAGGCTTCTCCTATCAATTCTTTGGATTCCACCTGTGAAATCATAATCATTTTTCCTTTAAATGAATCTTTTAAATGACGAATCGTTTCGATTCCGTCACGTCCTGGCATAAGTAAATCGATAAATAAAATATCAATTTGTTTTAAATTTAACGTAGAGGCATCTAAAAAGCTTCCGTCGACGACTTCTTCTACAACTTCTCCTAAATCCTCATCTTCAATCAGCTGACTGAGCGTTGAACGAATAGCTGAATCGTCATCTGTAATACAAAATCGCATAAACTCATCCTTTCTGAATTAAATTACGAAGGGGGATTTGAATGATAAACGTCATTCCGCTGTCTTCTTGTGTAGCTTTAATCGTACCTTCAAGTTCTTGAACAATATCTTTTACATAAGAAAGACCAATGCCAGTAGAGGGGTTTCCAAATTGATCGTATTTTGAGGTGAAACCAGGTTCAAAGATAGCTTTTTCGTACTTTAAAGGTACTCCAGGACCGTTGTCTTGTACATGAAATTCTACATGTTCAGCTTGTCTATGTACCGATAAAACAATCCTTCCTTCATCTTTAATCGCTTCCACTGCGTTGGCTACCAAGTTATTAATGATCGATAAAATGGTGTAAACGTGGTAGCTGAAATGTTCCCCGTTTACAGAAGAAAAAAAGGTGATTTGTTTGTGAAGAGAATCGGCATATTTTTTGTTGATGCGTACGATCAGCTCGATTAATTCCTCTGCTTTCATATAATTTTGGAAACTTTCATTTGAAATTGTTTTAGATAAGCCCGCAAAAATACGCTGGTTGTCTTTTTTTACTTCGTGAATATCTCCCGCAATCCGAAGCGCTTTTTTACTGAGCATTTGGTTTAGCACAGAATGATCTTTTTCCTGCTGATTTAATACGCGGTATAAATCGTACGAAGCTTTTGTAATCGATTCTGTATTATGAAGGGTCTTTTTTAAATGAACGGTTTCTTCATAAAGGCTTGTAATGAGCATTAGCATGTGCTCATTTTGTTTGCGAATTTGACGTTCTCGTGACTGTGATTCATAAATCGTCATCATATTAAAAAAGCTAAGTACAATGAAGCTGTGAGCAAAAGCAATAACGGCCATGTCAGATAATGAATCGACATGGATTGTTGTGTGCAAAACTATATACTGCGCAGTTAGTTCCACTACATCAGCAGCAATTTCAATGATGAGTCCAATCACTCCAATTACAATAGCACTATAGTTCATGCGGCTTACTTTAAAAACAAAAAATAAAAGTGCATACGTAAAGTAGAAGAAAAACGTAGGGTAATGCGTATGTGCAGAAACCGCAAATTGAAAATGATCGAGCATGATATAATCGAGCATGATGCGAAAGAGAACGACACTTAAAGCGGTTAACAAGCCCCCGGCTAAAACGGTTTTTCGTTTTAAAAGCAACAGGAAAAAGAAAAATGTAGGAGCTCCAAATGTAATTCGAAATGTTTCATTTAACGGATAAAATTTTAACTCTCCCGCCAGCGGGACAGTAATGAGCATGAGCAATAAAATGTACGGATCTTTTCGAATGAAAGATTTAAAATTCAGATAATTCCACCTCCTGAAGTGATTCGTGAATTAGTATACATTGTGACAGCGTCCAGCACAATGGAGAAGAGTGCCAAAGATAAAAATATAATTACAAAAAGTTTTGTAGGTTTTTGTATGCTCTCGTAGGTTGCATTGTACATTAAAAACGAAAATGAAATTCCGCTTTATGAAAGCGCTTTAAAATAAAAAGTTAATTAAGTGATGAGGTGATTTTAATGAAAAGAGAAATTGAACAGGAAATGTCTTACTTACACGTCACTGCAAAAGAGCAGTTACATGAGTGGGTAGAGCAAATAAAAGAATTTTCTTCAGAAGGAAAAACGGCTGATTACATTCCAGCTCTGAAAGATATGGACTCGTCTCAATTAGGTATTTGTTTGATTGGTGCTGACGGAACTGTTATCCAGTCTGGAGATTATGAATCGGTATTTACTCTTCAAAGTATTTCTAAAGTCATTAGCTTTATAGCAGCTTGCTTATGCTGCGGCATTCCTTATGTGCTAGAGAGAGTGGATGTAGAGCCAACTGGAGATGCATTTAATTCTATTATAAGACTGGAAATGCATAAACCAGGAAAGCCGTTCAATCCTATGATTAACGCGGGTGCTTTAACGGTTTCATCTCTTTTATCTGGGGAGACGGCAAAAGAAAAATTAAGCTATTTGTTTGATGTGATAACAATGCTTACCGGGAAAACACCAATCATTAATGAAACGGTCTTTGAATCAGAATGGCAAACGTCTCATCGAAATCGTGCGCTTGCCTACTATTTAAAAGAAACGAACTACTTACAAGGAGAAGTAGAAGAGGTTCTAGAGGTTTACTTAAAGCAGTGCTCAATTGAAGTAACGACTGAAGATATTGCACTGATTGGATTAATCCTGTCATTAGATGGATATCATCCAGTGTTTCACAAACAAGTAATTCCAAAAGAAGTAGCTAAATTAACAAAAGCGCTCATGCTTACATGCGGTATGTATAATGCTTCAGGAAAGTTTGCGGCATTTGTTGGTATGCCAGCTAAAAGCGGTGTATCGGGAGGAATCATGTCATTGGTGCCACCTAATACGAAAAAGCAGTCTCCATTTCCAGACGGATGCGGTATCGGAATATACAGTCCAGCTATTGATGAGTACGGGAATAGCGTAAAAGGCGTTACGCTGCTAAAAAAAATCGCAAAAGAATGGGATTTGAGTATTTTTTAGTCTATTTACGTACTCTTCATTCGCTTCAATAATATAAACACCAAGAGAAAAAACTTTCATGTTGTGCATTTGTTCTACCAAATTTTTTAATGAGGTGATAGGCATGCAACAAGCAGTCGAAAGTGTGATTAGCGTCATCAATGATTTTTTTTGGTCGAATTTATTAATTATTTTACTTGTATCAATTGGTATTTATTTTACGATTCGCTCTCGTTTTTTGCAGTTTCGCATGTTGAAAGAAATGGTCCTTGTTTTGAAAGAAGGACGAGCGGCTAAAGGTGGAGGAGTCTCTCCGTTTCAAGCTTTTTGCATAAGCATGGCAGCTCGAGTAGGAACGGGAAATATTACAGGGATAGCGATTGCTATTGCACTTGGTGGCCCGGGTGCTGTATTTTGGATGTGGATTATTGCCATTATCGGTTCAGTATCAAGTTTTGTAGAAAGTACACTCGCTCAAATTTATAAAGTAAAAGGATCAAACGGGTTTCGAGGAGGACCCGCTTATTATATGGAAAAAGGGTTAAATAAAAGGTGGATGGGCGGGCTATTTGCTGTACTCATTACACTATCATTTGGCCTAGTGTTTAACGCTGTGCAGTCTAATACGATTACGCTAGCATTTGAGAACTCTTTTGGAACGAGCCGCTTGTTGGTTGGGATTATTATGACAGTTATATTTGCGGTAATTATTTTTGGCGGAATCAAACGCATCGCCAAGATATCGGAATACATCGTGGTCGTATTAGCCGTTTTATACATTGGAATGGCTCTGTTCATTATCTTTAAAAATATCGATCAAATGCCTGCGGTTCTATCTCTAATTGTGAAAAATGCATTTGGATTTGAACAGGCGCTTGGGGGGTCAATTGGTGCAACGTTAATCAACGGAGTAAAGCGCGGACTGTTTTCCAATGAAGCAGGAATGGGAAGTGCTCCCAACGCCGCGGCAACTGCAGTGACGAGCCATCCAGTTAAACAAGGTCTTATCCAAGCATTTGGTGTCTTGACGGATACACTCGTGATTTGTACAAGCACAGCATTTATCGTTCTCTTATCCCCCGCCTATAAGCAGGGACTAAGCGGCATTGAACTAACGCAAGCTTCTCTTAGTACCCATATTGGCTCTTGGGCATCAGGGTTTTTAGCTATCATGGTATTTCTATTTGCTTTTAGTACGCTAATTGGCAATTATTATTATGGAGAAACGAATATTGAGTTTTTAAATTCAAATAAGTTGTGGCTTTGGTCTTATCGTGTAGGTGTTTTAGCGATGGTTATTTTTGGATCGATCGCTCAGCTTCAGCTTGTATGGAATTTGGCAGACTTATTTATGGGGATGATGGTAGTCGTGAACTTGATTGCTATTTTTCTATTATCGAAAGTGGCATTTTCCGCCTTGCATGACTATACTGAGCAAAAAAAGGAAGGAAAAAATCCAGTCTTTTATAGAGATGCGTTAGAAAACAATCAAAATATCGAATGTTGGGAAAGAGAATCTGCTCCGCCCCCTTCTGAAAAAGAGAATATTATCTAAAAAAAGTTCAGCCAATTGGCTGAACTTTTTTTATGCGTTTTTCTTTAATTCAGTTTGCGCAGTGCCTTTAGAAAACAATGTTTCTTTCACGCCGTTAGTTGCTGCTTTTGTTTTGGCCGAAAAGATTGGATTTAAAATAACAACTACGAGTAAGTTAGATAATAATCCCCAGAATCCTTCATAAAGACCAAATGAATTTCCTGTGGCATGTACGGTAAACGTCACAACCAGCCCTACTACTAATCCAGCAATCGTACTTTCTTTCGATTGATTTCTCCAGAACAGACTGATAACGATAGCCGGGAAGATTTGTACCATACCGGATACCCCTAGTAACTGTAGGGAAACAAGTGCTTGAGGGAATAATAAACCGAATAAAAGTGCCAGTCCAATAACAACGAAAACCATCGAACGAGTAACCATTGTTAATGTTTTACCCTGTACATTTGGATTAATTAAATCTCTGAATATATTATTTGCAAATAAGTTAGACGCTCCGATAGCCATGATAGAACATGGAATTAATGAAGCAAGAGCAATCGTTGCATAAGCTAACCCTTGGCCAATGCCGCCATATGAATATTGAATTAAGGTTAATAATGCTAATCTAGGATCCGTTGTATCTTGAGGTAATACTTGATAAGCAATAAATCCTAAGAAGATGACTAGAATTAAAACAATATTGTAAAGCGGTAAGAAAATAGCATTTTTACGAAGCGAATCTGCACTTTTAGCAGTGAAAACACCTGTAGCAGCGTGGGCCCACATGAATAAAGCTAAAGCAGATACGAGTGATGCTGTAATAAACCATGGAATGCCTTTAGGTCCTTGTGTTGGGATCGTTAATAGCTGAGGTGAATCCTTTGCAACATTGTCGATCATGTTGCCCCAGCTTCCAAAATGCATAATTGGCAGAGAAACAACCATAAATAACATAATCGCCCATACTAAAATATCTTTAATAATTGCCGTATATGTGGGACCTTTAATTCCGCTGAAAAAGGTATAAAGAGCCACAAGAAAGAATGAAAGAATAACGACTGCTTTTACGTTAATGTAGCCAGTTCCTGCAACGCGAAGAGTATCTTGAATACCGCTAAGCTGAAGATCAATATATGGAATGAGCATCAATACACCTACTATAGCAATTAAAGAGGAGAGAAATTTACTGCTAAAACGTTCTCTGGCATAATCAGCAAGCGTAGTAAGTTTGTGCTTTTTAGCAACAGTCCAAAGCTTTGGAAGAAAAAAGTATGAAATTAAAAAGGCTAAAACAGAGTAAGGAATAGCAAAAAATGCGATGCTTCCCCCCTGATAAGCTGTACTTGTAAGACCTAGGAATGTATAAGCAGTATATAAATCTGCTCCTACTAAAAGCCAGACGAGCAGGCTTCCAAAACGTCTTCCACCTACAGCCCACTCTTCAACTGAGCTTCTAGATGATTTGTCACGTCCCGCTATAAAGCCAATTGCGATAACGACAAGAACAATTGCTGATGTGATTAAAAGTGCGGTTAAATTTCCTTGCATTATTCAATGTCCCCCCAAGATTTTTGTAAACGATAAATGATAAATGTACACACAGGCGTTAAGAAGACCCATAAAAATAACCATAAATGCAAAAGAGGTAATCCAAAAATAATTGGATGAATGTTATTTACAAAAGGTAAAAAAACGAATTGAGCAATAAATGGAATGATGAATAAAATAAAAATTATGAATTTTCTGTTCAATTTTACTCCTCCTACTAAAAATTTATCTAACAATGTTCACTATGATAGCAAGTCTGACATGGTAAAGCAATAAGTTTTTTGAAAATTTCGTTATAATCTATGGAAATTTTTTTAGAAAAACAAAAAAGAGGTTATGGTGGGAGTATATTTGAAATGATTACGAAGGAAAAAAAGGGGGATAATCTAAGCGAAGTTGCTCTTGAAGCAAAAAGAGAACGGTAAAGAAGAAATTTAGTTTTGACCGGGAAGTTTTTATTATTTCGCTGAGATAAAGTATATTGCTATTGCATCATAAGAAAAGAATTTGTATGTTCAAATAGAGATTCATGGAAAGAATAAAACAGAGCAAATAAAAAAACTAGACAATAAGTGCTTGTCTAGTTCCACCACTCTGTCAGTGGTCCTTTGTCGCCATAAACAGGATCTGTTGTAGGAATAGGTACTTGTGCAATTTCATCAAATACGTGAGGGCGATCAGTTTGTTTTCCTGTTCTTAAATTGTAATCCATGCCCTCTGGATAAGCTCCAACCACTTTAAAATCAGCAGTTGACTGCAGACGCATATGCCCTGTTCCTGCAGGAAGTACGAGCACATCGCCAGCATGCACCACGATATTTTCCCCCATATGTCCACCTAGTTTTAAACGTGCAGATCCGCTAATTACACCTAGTGCTTCATGAGAATTACTGTGGTAATGGTGAAAATCATGTATGCCGCCTACCCAGCTGTTTTTCCAGTTGTGAGAATTAAAAATGCTCTCCACTTTCTCTTTCTTACTAATAAATACGTGTTCATACAACAAAACTGGAAGACGAGGGTGATTTGGAATGGTTCCGTCGTCATCAAAATAAAGAACTTTTACATTTGCATAATTCATAAGCATCCCTCTAACAATCTTTTTTCGTAATTTTCCCTGTTTTGCGCTTGCGTAAACAGAGAAGTTTGCTCGAAGTACTTCATTTGTTGCGAAGTGCATGATATGTAGGTTTTAACGTTTTCCTAAAAGAAGTCTCCCACTTCAAGCGTAGCTAAGCGGTGGGCAGTTCACTTTAGTATCTTTTCTTCATATTGTATATAAGTAAAGGGTCTAGTGCAAGAATTCTATGGATATATAGCTGTTAATTCTTATTATGTAAATGAATATTATATATTAATATAATTTTTATAAGGTAATCTGCTCGTGGAGTAAAAGAATCAAACAACAAGAAAGGTTAGGATTTTAGTTGTTTTTTGTAATTAAAAAGAGATTTCAGAAGTTTTATTCGGAATTTTACGAATAATTTATTATCTTTATAAAAGTAATGTAAACATTTTTGTGTATTGAGTAATAGAAATGAATGTTATATACTGATAAAAAATATATTCCTATATGTGACTGGCGCAACATGGATGACCATGGGGGAGCATATAGCGTATAAGCCGCGCGCCTGGGCAAACACTTGAGAAAATTCCGCAAGTGTTTTTTTTATTTTCCTAGGGAAGAGGAGTAGATTTGGATGAGCAATATGCAAAGGAAGATGGGAACATTTGCTTTAACCATGACAGGCATAGGTTCGATTATCGGTTCAGGGTGGCTGTTTGGAGCATGGAAAGCAGCTCAAATTGCGGGACCCGCGGCTATTTTTTCATGGGTTATTGGAATGGTGGTTATTTTGACCATTGCCCTATCATATGCTGAACTGGGCGCGATGTTTCCACAAGCAGGAGGGATGGTTAAATATCCTCAGTATTCACACGGATCATTTATTGGTTTTTTGGCTGCTTGGGCTAACTGGATTTCAATCGCTTCAACGATAACAGTGGAGGCTATTGCATCTGTGCAATATATGAGTACTTGGCCGTGGAAGTGGGCTCGCTGGACTCATGAATTGGTAGACAATGGCATTTTAACGTCCAAGGGGTTGGCAGTTGCGTCTTTGTTATTATTCGTTTACTTTTTTGTGAACTATTGGACGGTAAATCTCTTTGCGAAAGCAAACTCATTTATTACGATTGTTAAATTAATTATTCCTGGTTTAACGGCAGGGGCTTTATTTTTCGCTGGTTTTCATAGTGGAAACTTTTCAAGTGAGCATGGGGTTGCCCCTTATGGGTGGGCCAGTGTTTTAACGGCAGTGGCAACATCAGGTATTGTGTTTGCATTTAATGGGTTTCAAAGTCCTGTAAATATGGCAGGAGAAGCAAAATCACCTAATAAATCGATTCCGATAGCTGTAATTGGTTCAATTTTTATTGCAGGAATTGTATACATTATATTGCAAATTGTCTTTATCGGAGCAGTAAGTCCGTCATCAATTGCTGATGGATGGAATCATTTGAATTTTAATTCTCCTTTTGCTGATTTAGCGATTGCGCTTGGAATTAACTGGCTAACAATTGTGTTATACGCAGACGCATTTGTTTCTCCTTCCGGCACAGGTGCTACATATACGGCAACTACTTCTAGAATGTTATACGGGATGCAGCAAAATGGATACTTGCCAAAGATATTTGGTACTCTTCATCCACTTTACAATGTCCCGCGCCCAGCTATGTGGCTGAATTTAGCAGCTTGCTTCTTGTTTCTCTTTTTATTTAGAGGATGGGGTGTCTTAGCAGAAGTGATCTCAGTAGCGACGCTTATCTCTTATATTATGGGTCCTGTAGCGCTTATAACATTAAGAAAAACGGCTTCACACTTTTACCGTCCATTTTATTTAAAAGGGGCATCAGTTATTGCGCCATGCGGCTTCGTTTTTGCTTCCTTGACGCTTTACTGGGCAAGGTGGCCACTTACAGGTGAAGTGATCTTTATTATGGCAATTGGCCTGCCTGTTTATTTTTATTACCAAGCGAAAAATAAATGGGTGGGCTTTAAAAAAGAATTTTTAACCGGGGCTTGGATGCTTATCTATTTAGCGTGCATGATTTTTATTTCCTACATAGGAAGCGAAAAATTCGGAGGCAAAAATATTTTGCCTTTCGGATGGGATATGCTAGTGATTGCTTGCGTATCATTAGCTTTTTATTACTGGGGAATTAAAAGCGGCAAATCTAACCGATATATGAAAGAAGCTGAACAAATCAATCAAGAAAATTTTAAATCTAAATAAAAAAACACGAGCCCGTGCTCGTGTTTTTTTATTTAGGTCAGTGGAGAATTTAGACTTAGTTTTTATCAAAATATTGTAAAAAATATAGATTTTAAGGTTTAAGTATTTATACAGGGGGAACCTTTATTTGGGATAAAGTTCTAAAAAAACAAAATAAAGGGGATTGGGAAGCTGTGAAAAAAATGAATGTTTTGGCTTTGGCTTTTGTACTTATGCTAGTATTAGCGGCTTGCAACAGTTCTAAGGAAACGGGAGGATCCACTTCGGCTAAAAATAAGACGATTGAAGCATCCATTGACAGCGCTTCTTACATTTTAGTAGATAGTGATGAAGGAGCTACAAGTGAAGAAAAAGGGCTGTTGAAAGTTGATTTAAAAGTGAAAAATGTATCCAAAAACAGTATATCTTTATCAGATTATGACGGTGTGTATTTATACGAAGGAGATGAACAGCTGTCTCCAAAAACGGGAGTGAACAGTCGTGAGCTTGGACTAGAAAGCAGTGCATCTGACAAGATTGGCGCTGGAAAGCAAAAAAAATTAACATTTGTCTTTGAAGTCAAAAAAGATAAAAAGTACAAAATTGGGCTTCAGCCAAAATCATCTGATTATGATGAAGAAATCGACGAAGTGACATTAACACTGGATACGAAAAAATACGCCAAAAGCTATAATAAGCTGCAAGACCCAGAAAAAGCTCTGCAAGCTTACACAGAAGTCCTTTACTTAAACAAAGAAAACGTAGACTATGATAAATATGTAACAGCAGATAAAACAGCTGTCATAGAAGAACAGAAAAAAGCGTTTAATGAGGAATTAAAAGGTGCGTTTTCTAACAGTTTAACCGACAAAGCAAAAAAAGATTTTTTTAACATGTATAAAGATGTTTTAAAAGAAAAAGCAAGCGTGAAAACAAATGTGATTGCGAATGCAAATAATAAAGCCGTAGTAGAAGTGGAGTACACTACTCTTGATTTATCAGACTTATATTCATACGTATCGCAGCTTAAGCGAGCATACACAGATGAAACGAAAGATTACGATACAGAACACTCTGAAGAGTTTGTGGCTTCTAAATTCAAAGATATTGTAAATGAATTAGAAACGAAAGAAGGAAGGCGTCCCCTACGAATTTTTATGGTGAAAGAAGATGAGAAATGGACTGTAAAATCAAGTGACCTATACAGTGATTCTTTAGGTAAAACGTTTGGATCAAGCTATATTCGATAGACAAAAAAGAGAAGAATTTTTCTTCTCTTTTTTGTTTTCTGTAAATAAATCAACGAGCTTTTTGTAAAGCTAAATTTATCAAAATATGCTAGTATAGGTTCATTCATTCTTTTATTCTTATTATGATAGGCATCAATGGAGGTTCTTACTAATGAAAGCAAATTATTGTAAAGATACAAAGGCAGTTCGAACGAGCCGCATTTTTCCTAATGATATTAATAATCACAATACGTTATTTGGCGGAAAGTTAATGAGTGATATTGATATGATTGCGTCCATTTCAGCTTATCGTCACAGTCGTACAGAGTGTGTGACAGCTTCAGCAGACTCTATTCATTTTCTGCACCCTATTACGCCTCAGGATTCTGTATGTTTGGAGTCATACGTATCATGGGCAGGTCGTTCATCCATGGAAGTGTTTGTGAAAGTGATTAAAGAAAATTTAAAAACCGGGGAGCGTCAAATTGCAGCTACATCATTTTTAACTTTTGTGGCAATGGATGATGATGGAAAGCCCCGCGCAGTACCGGAGCTTATTCCAGAAACAGAAGAAGAAAAATACCTGTTTCAAACGGGGGCAGATCGCGCTACCACGCGTAAACAAGTGCGTAAAAAAAGCAATGAACTAGCCTCGGTATTGGATTTAGGACAACCTTGGTAGCATAAAAGAGAGGCCGAGACAAAAGAAAAGTGTTTTAGCTCAAATGAAAAACGAACCAGTGATCAACATGTTTGATTAGTGGTTCGTTTTTTTTGTTATGGTAAACGTAGGTTTCATCTGTTTCGTTCCTTCTAGCAGCTGATTGGAGGGCAAGAGGAAGACTAAGGGGGGAAAAGCGAAAGAGACGAGGAGGCTCATCGGCCACCTGCGGAAAGCAAAATCTTGCACAGAAATCAACTGCGGTGTCACAAGCGGTTCGACTTATATATCCCATTTGTTCGTCTTTAGATTGGATTCATTTAGTTATGTCTTAACCTCTCTTTTATATTTGATGAATCTCCTCTCCTGAACGAGAGGAGGAAATAAAATTATATGAAATTTATTTTCGTTCATGGTAATATGAATTTAATATAATTTTCTAAAAAGTTTAAAAAGTACAACATTTATAAAGGAAGGTGTCGTGTCTAATGGTAACAGTAGAAGCAGCAGAAAGACAAAACAGCAGCACTGCCCTGCGCCGTGATGTAAAGTTTCTCGGTCAATTGTTAGGGAAAGTTCTGGTTCACCAAGGTGGAGAGGAACTGCTCAGCAAAGTAGAAAAAATACGCGAAGTAGCAAAATCACTTAGAGAAAACAAAGATGAAGTTATCTATAAAGAAATAAAAAATGAAATCGTTACTCTTGAACAGCCGATGCGCGAGCAGGTTATTCGGGCGTTTGCAGTTTATTTTCATTTAGTTAATATTGCAGAGCAAAATCATCGAATTCGTCGCAGACGCGAATATCAGCAGCAAGAAGATTCTATTATGCAGCCGGGCTCATTGGAAAGTGCCGTTGTTTCGCTTAAAAATAATGGCGTGGCGCCAGACGTAATTGCTAACTTGCTTCAAACTCTATCTCTAGAGCTCATCATCACTGCTCATCCAACAGAAGCGACTAGACGAAGTGTCCTTGATATTCATAAACGAATGGCTGAGCTTCTAAAAAACTTGGATAATCCAACGTTAACAAAACGTGAACGTACGGAAATTGAAGAAAGACTGTTTAGCGAAGTATTAATTTTATGGCAAACAAATGAACTGCGAGATCGCAAGCCGACGGTAATGGATGAGGTATCCAATGGATTATATTATTTTGATGAAACGTTATTTGAAGTGCTTCCTCAACTTCATCAGGAGTTGGAAAATTCATTGCAGGAGAATTACCCTGAAGAAAATTGGAAGGTGCCTAATATTCTTCGATTTGGTTCATGGATTGGCGGAGACCGAGATGGAAATCCAAACGTAACTCCTAAAGTAACGTGGCAAACGCTTGTCAAACAAAGGAAGTTAGCTATTCGTAAATATAAAGAGTCGCTTACTCAATTGAGACAAAGGTTAAGTCAGTCTACAAAAAGAGTCGCAGTTTCAGATAATCTTCTTGATTCTATTAATCAAGAAATATCGCTGCTGCCTGAGAAAAAGCGATGGAGAATCAAACACGAGGTATATCGCTGCAAGCTTACGATTATGCTTCATAAATTAAATTTAGTTGGAGAATCGGAAGCAGGCTATCAAAGGTCGGAAGAACTTCTACATGATTTATTTCTAATCAAAGATAGCTTGCAAAAGCACCAGCCTCAGGATTATCATTTAAAAAGCTTATGTAAGTTAATTCGCCAAGTTGAGCTGTTTGGTTTTCATTTAGCAACGCTTGATATCCGTAATCACAGCGGGGAACATGAAGCGGCAATCAAAGAAATTTTCCATGCTGTTTCTTTAGCTGAAGATTATTCAGCGTTAACGGAAGAGAAAAAAGTTGAGCTGCTAGGTAAAGTTCTTCAAGACCCAAGACCTGTGATATCGTTTGTAGAGAATTACTCTAAAGAAACGCAGCAAGTAATTGAAGTATTTAACATGATTCATCGAGCACATAAAGAATTTGGAGAAAGATCTATTGAAGTCTACTTAATCAGTATGACCCAGACTGCAAGTGACTTGTTAGAAGTTATGGTACTGGCCAAAGAAGCGGGTATTTACCGCCTTCATGCAGATGGCCGCATTGAAAGTAAGTTAAATATAGCTCCGCTGCTTGAAACGATTGATGATCTCACAGCGGGTCCTAAAATCATGGAACAGCTATTTCAATTAGATTTTTATCGTGAGCACTTAAGGAAACAGCAGGATTTGCAGGAAATTATGCTTGGCTACTCAGATGGAAGCAAAGATGGAGGAACGCTTACTGCTAATTGGAAGCTCTATAAAGCGCAGCAGGAAATTCACGATATGGCGAGGAAGTATCAAGTTCGTCTGAAGTTTTTCCATGGCCGAGGCGGCTCACTAGGCCGAGGAGGTGGACCGTTAAACCGAAGCATTTTATCTCAGCCTGTTGAGACGCTAGGAGACGGTGTGAAAATTACAGAGCAAGGAGAAGTTCTTTCTTCTAGATATGCTTTATATGACATTGCCTACCGAAGCCTTGAACAAGCGGTCTCAGCTCTTCTTACAGCGGCAGCAAATGTTTCTCAAGAAGCTGAACAATGTGATATTCGTACACATGAATGGGAAGAAACAATGGACGAGATTTCAACTGCTTCTTTACGTAAGTATCAAGAGCTTGTTTTCAAAGATCCAGACTTTTTAACGTATTTTAAACAAGCTACACCTCTTCCTGAGCTGGGGGCTTTAAATATTGGGTCACGTCCAATGAGTCGAAAAGGAAGTGATCGCTTTGAAGACTTGCGAGCGATTCCGTGGGTATTTGCATGGACGCAAAGCAGACAGCTGCTTCCAGCCTGGTACGCTGCAGGTACGGGCTTACAGCATTTAGTAGAGAAATCTGGAGATATACAGCTTCTTCAGCAAATGTATAAAGAATGGCCATTTTTCCGCTCGACCGTCGATAATCTGCAAATGGCCTTAACAAAAGCAGATTTAATGGCAGCAAAAGAATACACGGAAATGGTACAAGACCCGGCTATTTCAGAGCGGATTTTTACCGCTATTAAAAAAGAGTATAATCTCACAAAAGAAATGATTCTTCAAATCACAGGTCAAAAAGAATTAATGGATCATCTTCCTACGATTAAAGAATCTATTAAATTACGAAATCCGTATGTGGACCCTCTAACATTCTTACAAGTTAAGGTCATTTCCAAGCTGCGTGAAGATGAGGCTGGAACGTTAAATGAAGAACTTTTAAAAGAAGCGTTATTAACGATTAACGGCATTGCAGCAGGGTTGCGTAATACAGGCTGATGATACCAAAAGACACCTCAAGAAAATAAAAGAGGTGTCTTTTGCTTATTCTTCTCACATAAAGAACTGCCTGTCAGTTCCCTCTCTTTTAAAGAGAACTTCCGCCTGTTAAATAGGCACTGAGAAAAATCAATGATAGAATAGAAAAAAGATGGAAATATTCTACAACTGAATACGAGTGATGGGGAACTAGATTGAATATGGAGGACGAGGACAATGGTAAAAAATTCGCAAATCTTCATTGAAGCTGACTCCGAGAATTCTGTATTTATTGGACTGGAATTTTGTGAGTATACACAAAAAATGAATCCTACTTGTTTGTCCAAACAGCATATAAATGTGTTTATTCATCCGGAAGAACTCACCGTGGAATTTAAGAAAACAAAAAGTGATAGAACTATCGATGATTTTCATCTCATGCATATCGTTCCGGTTCATTGCTTTAATTATTTATTATGTTCGATTTCGCAAGGTATTGTTACAGATGTTCAGCTGAAAGCGGTTGGCCATCAAGGAGAAACGTTGTTTGAAGAAAATCTTACATTAAAGTTTCATGAAAAAGCGACGGATTATGAAGAAACCCTCTCATTTTTCAAGCATTTAAATCAAGAAATACAAAAGCAGACGAAAAAATATACAGCCAGTTATATGAGCTCATAATAAAGCAAGCTGCGGTTTTTAAAACCGCAGCTTTTATTCGTTTAACCGAAAAAATTATGTTAGAGATGCTTACAAATCAAGAGATTTTTCAGTGGGAAATTGATAAAGTAAAACTAAGAGAAATCAGTGGACAGAAAAGCTTTTAGCGGCTGGCCGCTCTTTATTCAATATATAAGGGTTAGGTTTTAAGGTTAAAAAAATAGCGATGAATACGTATTGTCGTTGTAGATGAAGTGCTAAGGTCGCTCTATCTGCAATCATGTAGAATCTTCGCGCGCTTATAGTCTGTTTTACGGAACGAAAAAGCTGCGGAAATAGAAGCACTCCTTCTATTTCTGCGGTTTTTTTTATAAACAAGAAATAAATTTACTTATTGTACGGAGGCGATGCAGATGATTAAAGATTTAGTATTGGCTAAGGAATGGCTGCCTGCAGCTTATTCACATGATTTAACAGATCAGCCCTTGCAAGTAACGATTTTAGAAGAGCGAGTTGTCCTTTTTCGCACAACTAATGCTATTAAAGCATTTAAGGATTTGTGCATCCACCGCGGTGCAGCGTTATCTCTTGGAAAAGTGGTAGATGATTGCATTGTATGCCCTTATCACGGATGGAAATACGATGATGCCGGGGCTTGTGTGAAAATTCCTCAACAGCCGCCGGGAAGAGCTATTCCTTCAAAAGCAAAAGCACAGGTGTATGACTGCGTTGAAAAGTACGGGATTATATGGGTGAAGATGAACAGCGAGGCAGGTGATACTCCTCTTCCCCTGTATGATGAACATCTTAACTCCGGATTCAAAACGGTTTGCGCCAGCCCTCATACTCTGCAGGCAGCAGCTCCTCGTGTCGTAGAAAACTTTCTAGATGTAAGCCATTTGGCTTTTGTTCACGAAGGAAGCCTGGGGCACTCTGACTACGCCGAAATTCCTGATTATAAGGTGCATTGGAAAGATAACCGATACGTTTCTGATGAAATCGCTGTGTACGCAGATGCAGATGGCACGGGTAACTTTGCGACTATTTATTATACCTTTGAAATTCTTCGTCCTACCGTTGCAAGGTTGAAAAAAGTTAACTACGAAACGGGTGAAATCTTTTCAATGCTGTTTGCGGTTTTACCTGAAGAGGAAAGAAAGTCCACCGTGTTTGCGCTGGTTTCTAGAAACTATTCGTTTGATGCACCTGATCAATATTTCCGCGATTTTCAGCAGCTTATTATTGAACAAGATACCAGTATTGTGGAAAGTCAAAAACCAGAAGAGCTGCCGCTTGACTTACAAGCAGAGCTTCATTTGAATCCGGACCGACTGAGTATTGCGTATAGAAGATGGCTCGGCGATTTAGGAGTAACCTTTGGAAGTGACATAGGAGAAAGATTAAAAAAAGCTGCTCAATAAAAAAAGAAGAAAGGAGTCTCCTTTCTTTTTTTATGTATGCTCACGGATAAGCTGCTGATAGCTATTAAAAAGGGTAGGATATGTTAATTGGCTTAAAATGACGCATGAAAGCGTAGCAGACGCTAGAATAGTAAAAACGATAAGCAGCTGGAATTTGACAGCTTGTATCGGATCTGCCCCTCCAATAATCTGGCCTGTCATCATACCCGGAAGCTGAACGAGTCCAATTGTTTTTTGACTTTCTACAGTAGGAATCATGCTAGCTTTGATTGCGGCATTTAAAATACTATGAATAGCTTGTTTAGGAGTGCCGCCAAGCGCCAGAATCAATTGAATTTCGTCTCGTCTTCTATTTACTTCAGCATCTAACCGATTTAAAAATAAATTGGCCAAAATCATCGAATTTCCAATAATCATACCGCTGACAGGAATGATATATCGTGGAGTAGCAGGGATAATATGTAGTCCGAGCATAACGCTTTGGGTCAGGATTTCTACAATAAAAAGAGTGACAAATACACGAAAAAAAGCTTTAAATCCCTGCTTTTTTTTCTTTACAACATTTTGGGAAGCGACTGTCAGCATAAGGAATAAAATGAAGATCATAAAAGCAGGGTGATTCGCGTCAAAAATAAACGATAAAACATATCCGATTACTAACAGCTGAACGGCTGCTCGAATACTGGCAATAATAATATCTTTTTCGAGTCCTATACGAAAAGATTTTGATAAAAAAAGAGCAATAAAAACAAAAACAATGGTAAAAATCAGTGAAAGTGAACTCATAGAAAGGCTCCTTCAATAAATTGTTTTGTTTCAGCTTTTACAGGAGCATGAAAAAAGGTCTCTGTCTTGGCTTTTTCTACAATCACTCCGTTCATTAAAAGCCAGACTTCCTCTCCTAAACGTTTCGCTTGATCTAAATTATGGGTAACCCAAATAATCGTTTTATTCTGCTCTTTATGTAAATGAGAAATAAGCTGTTCAATTTCATGAGCAGAAGTGGCATCCAAAGCAGAAGTGATTTCGTCTAAAAGTAAAAGGTCAGAGCCGTTCGACAGCGTGCGGGCTAATGATAACCTTTGCCTTTGACCACCGGATAAATCTCTGGCATCCTGCTCTAACAAGTCAGGGGAAAGACCCGTTAAGGCACAGAGTTCTTCAGGCATAATATCCTGCTTGCCATGCAGTTTTTGAACAAGCATCATATTATCACGCACTGTTCCATCAATAACAGGAGCTGATTGAAAAGCAATGCCCACTTTTTTTCGTAAATCAGAAATAGTCCATTTGCTAATGTCTTTTCCATATACTTCAATACTTCCTTCATCAGGTGCAGAAAGTAAATTGCACATGGAAAGAAGGGTGCTTTTTCCGGATCCTGATGGTCCTACCATCATGACGAGCGAGCCTTGCATTACTGTACCCGATATGCCTTTTAAAACACTATGTTCTTTATCCTTAAATGTTTTATGAACGTCTGTAAATGTGATAGCAGGTATTGAATTGAACGTGTTCATAGTAACTCCTTTTTCATTCGTTTTGTTTATTGTAGCATAAGGGAAAGTATAAAAAGTTATTGGATGATATAAAAAAAGCTGTGAAAAATCACAGCTTTTAAACAGTTGTATTCACTTTTTGGCTGGCTTTTAAGGCATAATCTAAATCTTCAAGAAGGTCGTCGATTGCTTCTGTTCCAACCGATAGACGAATGAGTTCTGGGGTCACACCCGAAGCTTTTTGTTCGTCTTTAGATAGCTGTTGATGAGTGGTGCTTGCCGGGTGAATAATGAGTGATTTAGAGTCGCCGATATTGGCTAAATGAGAAAATAACTGAACCGAATCAATTAACTTAGCCGCAGCGTTTTTTCCTCCCCTTACACCAAAGGTTAAAATTGCTCCTTGCCCTTTAGGCAAGTATTTTTGTGCCAAAGAATAGGAAGGGTGGGAAGGAAGCCCCGCATAATTTACCCATTCTACTAATTCATGCTGCTCTAAAAATTTCGCTACCTTTAATGCGTTTTCGCTGTGACGCTCTAATCGCAGATGGAGTGTTTCTACCCCTTGAAGGAGTAAAAAGGAATTAAAAGGTGATAAAGCAGCTCCAATATCTCGTAAAAGCTGAACGCGCGCTTTTGTAATATAAGCAGCTTCACCGGCAGCTTCTGTGTATACAAGGCCATGGTAACTTGGATCTGGAGTTGTTAAGTCTGGAAATTTCCCGCTCGCTTCCCAATCAAATTTTCCACTGTCTACGATAACACCCCCAATTGCTGTTCCATGCCCTCCAAGAAACTTAGTAGCAGAATGAACGACAATATCTGCTCCGAAATCGATGGGACGAAGAAGGTAAGGGCTTGGAACCGTATTATCAATAATAAGAGGAATTCCATGTTCATGGGCAATGTCTGCAACTGCCTCGATGTCTAGCACATTTCCCTGCGGGTTTCCAACGGATTCAGCATAAATTGCCTTTGTTTTGGAAGTGATTGCACTTCTAAAATTTTCTGGATGATCAGCGTTTACAAATTTGACGGTAATGCCCAGTTTAGGAAGCGTAGACGAAAAGAGGTTATATGTTCCTCCATATAAACTGCTTGCTGATACAATTTCATCTCCTGCGGAAGCGATATTCAAAATGGAAAAGGTAGTAGCAGACTGACCCGAAGCTACTCCTAGAGCACCTACTCCGCCTTCTAACTCAGCAATTCGCTGTTCAAAAACGTCCGTAGTAGGGTTTACAATTCGAGTGTAGATGTAGCCTTGTTCACTTAAATTAAATAAAGATGCAGCATGCTCCGTATCTTTAAACCCAAATGAGCTTGTTTGATAAATAGGTACCGCACGCGAAAAAGTAGCCGGGTCAAGCTGTTGGCCAGAATGGATGGCTTGTGTTTCAGGACGAAATGGTTTCTTAGCAGACATTGAAACTCCTCCTTAAATATAAAACTTATAAAAAACATAGGAATAATAAACTTTAATCATAATATACGAATTCTATTGAATGATGTCAAATGATAATTTGAATATTTAGAAAATATAAATAAGATTAATGCTGTCATTCAGCATTAAGACATCTCTTTAATTTCTAAAAATACCATAAAAAATATAAAATGTAAGAAAAATGTCAATTAATTTGTATAATTATGTTAGAATATTAGGTGTTTGAGAGTTTCTTAGAAAGAGCCGATTTTGCTAGAAGACTTTAAAAAATAGTAAAAGACGGGTCTTAAGAGCTAATAACGAAACAAAATAAAAGGAGTTTGATTATGAGCACAGAAGTCAATGTATCTTCGGAAGTCCAAGAGAAAGGAAAGCCTTCTATTTTTGGTTTTATTACGAGTCCGGTTGTACAGTTTGAGAAAATGAAAAGCAGCCCGGTCATCTGGGGACCTCTTTTACTTATCCTCATCTTAACAGCTGCAACAACGATTCTAGCCGTCTATACCCCTCAGGGACAAGAGGCCCTGCAACAGCAAAAAGAAGCTGGCATTGAAGTGAATTCAACATTTAGTATGATTGGCGGAGCGATTGGCGGAGTGATTGCAATAGTTGCTACACTGGCATTCACGAGTTTGATTCTGTTTTTAATTGCAAAGTTAGGGACTGGAAAAACAACTTACCGCCAAATGTTTAGTTTGAATTTGTTTGTTACGTTCATCACAGCAATCGGTCAGCTAATTAATACGGGAGTAGCTGCACTAGCCCATACTTCAGCTAATGTGACTTCGTTAAATGGAATGGTTGGTGCGAAAGGTGCTATGGGAGGAGTGTTTACTTCCATTGAAATCTTTTCTATCTGGGGACTTATTCTGACAGCAGTAGGACTACAAAAAGTGGCAAATGTATCAAAAGCTGTTTCTATTATTACAGTGATTATTTTATTCATCTTAGGAGCCGCTATTTCAGGAGCTGGAGGAGCTGCTTCAGAAGCGCTTAAAGGAGCAGGGTTGTAAATGAAAAAAGGAATAATTATTACAGCTGTAGCAGTTGTTATTGTTGCGGTTATTGGGATTAACGTATATCGTGCACAAAGTGTAAGTGGGAAAGCAATCAATGTTCACGTAGCAAATATAAAGGAAAAAAAGTTAAGAAATACAGTTATGGTTCCGGGTATGTTAAAGCTTGCTGATGAGCAATATGTCTATTTTGATGCTGAAAAAGGCGAGGTTGAACGATTTCACGTAACAGAAGGCTCTCGTGTACAGCAGGGAACCTCTCTTGTAACTTACGAAAGCGATACGCTTGATTTAGAGCAAGAACAAAACAAGCTAGAAAAAAAATCCAGTCAGCTGCAAATTGACTCAGTAAGCAAACAGCTTTCTAATTTAAATAAAAAACAAAAAGAATTGGAAAAAGAAATGAGTAAGCAAGAAGCGAGAGATCAAATCGATACAGAGCGTACGCAGCTCAATCTCGATTTAGAAACGGCTAAAATTGATTTAGAACGAAACAAACTAGAAGCCAAATCAATTGCTAAAAAAGAACGTAATTTAGACGTAGCGAGTGATATCAATGGGACGGTGCTAGAACTAGATAAAGAAGCGGTTAATAACACAAGTGACGTTCAAAAACCGCTTATACATATTGGTAATACCGATGAATACTTAGCTACTGGTGTGCTGTCTGAGTACGATGCATTAAAAATTAAAACCGGTCAAGCTGTCAAAATTACATCAGATGTGCTGCCTGATAAAGAATGGGCAGGTAGCGTTAAACAAATTGACTATCTACCTCAGCAGCAGGCATCAGCAGAAGCCGGCAATGATGCAGCTAATCAATATCCAATTGAAGTAAAAGTAGATGACCAGGATATCACGATGATTAAGCCGGGATTTAAGCTGCTGCTTGAAATTGAAACAAGCAGTAAAAAGGCTTCATCTTTGCCAATAAAAGCAGTTGTAAATGAAGACGGAGAAAAATATGTATATGTGGTGAAAGATAAAAAGGCGGTTCGTAAGGAAGTAAAGATTGGAGAAACAACAAATAAATTTATTGAAATCAAAAGCGGCGTAACTTCTAAAGACAAAGTCATTACAAATCCTACCAAGAACTTAACTGACGGTGCGGAAGTGACTGTTCAATGATTGAGCTTGTGAATATTCATAAAAGTTATCATCTTGGCAAAGAGGAAGTGCCAATTTTAAAAGATATTAATTTGAAGATTTATGACGGTGAATTTGTTGCGATTATGGGACCTTCTGGCTCTGGTAAATCAACGCTAATGAACATTATCGGATGTTTAGACCGTTCGTCTTCAGGGTCCTATTTATTAAACGAACAAGAAATCTCTACTTATAGTGATGAGCAGCTTGCAAAAGTAAGAAATATTCATATCGGTTTTGTTTTTCAGCAATTTCAGCTGTTGCCGCGTTTAACAGCGGTAGAAAACGTAGAGCTTCCAATGGTATATGCCGGTGTAACGCGTAAGGAAAGACGAGCCAGAGCAGAAGCTGCGCTTGAAAAAGTAGGGCTGAGTGAGCGGATGAAACATTTACCGAGCGAGCTATCAGGAGGGCAAAAGCAGCGCGTTGCTATTGCTCGTTCTATTGTTAACAATCCGACGCTTATTTTAGCGGATGAACCAACAGGAGCTCTAGATACAAAAACAAGTGCTGATATTATGGAACAATTTTCTCAGCTTAATGCAGATGGCACAACGGTTGTAGTCATTACCCATGAACCTGAAGTAGCAGAATACACATCGCGTACAGTTATCGTTCGTGACGGTAAAGTGCTAAGTCATAGCGATAAGGAGAACGATAGCTTATGAGTTTGATAGAAAATATTCGCATGGCTCTCTCTTCGGTTCTTGCTCATAAAATGCGCTCTATTTTGACGATGCTTGGTATTATCATTGGCGTAGCGGCTGTTATTATCGTTGTAGCCATTGGTCAAGGCGGAGAACAAATGATTAAGTCGGAAATAACAGGAGCAAGCAATACAGTTGATGTATACTATCAGCCTCCTGAAGACGAGATGCAAGCTGATGACCTTTCAATGGCGGGTGAGCCCATCTTTACAGAGGATGATATTAAAGCTCTTTCGACTATTCCCGGAGTGAAGAATGTGGTGGCTTCTAGCTCAATGGGAATGGGGGTAAGATATAGAGACAAGGAATCTGATACGACTGTTAATGCTATTAACGAAGGATATATTGAAGTTAATCAGCTGGAAGTTTCAAAAGGAAGAATGTTAGACAGCTCTGACTTTTTATCAGGTAATCGAGTAGGTGTTATCACAAGCGATATGAAAAAAGAGCTATTTGATAAAAAAGAAGCCCTTGGACAAGTAGTATGGGTTCAAGGGCAGCCTATCAAAATTATTGGTGTAACAAAAAAGGCAACGGGCTTTTTAGCATTTGAAATACCGACCATTTATATTCCAAATAATACGTATAAATCAAGCTTCGGTAAGCTCGATTACACCAACCTTAGTGTTCAAGCGACAAGCTCTGATCAACTAAAAAAAGTAGGCAATGACGCAACGGATTTGTTAAATAATTTGCATGATGCGGAAGATGCTTACCAAGTGCAGAACTTAGAAGAAATAGCAGATAGCATTGGAAATGTAACGCGAATTATGACAACGATTATTGGATCGATTGCGGGCATTTCCCTGCTTGTTGGCGGGATTGGCGTTATGAACATTATGCTGGTTTCGGTAACGGAACGTACAAGAGAAATTGGTATTCGTAAAGCGTTGGGAGCATCTAAAAGACAAATTCTAACTCAGTTTTTGATTGAGTCCATTACCCTCACGTTAATTGGTGGTTTGCTTGGAATTGGTCTGGGCGCGGGCGGGGCAGCTCTTGTTTCGTTATTTGCTGGCTGGCCGTCATTAATTTCGTGGCAAGTAGTACTTGGAGGAGTGTTGTTCTCCATGACGATTGGCATTGTATTCGGCATGCTTCCTGCAAACAAAGCGGCGAAGCTAGATCCAATCGAAGCATTAAGATATGAATAAAGACATGCGTTCGCATGTCTTTATTTTAATTTAACGAGAACCAAGAAGATTTCTCGTTTTTCTTATTTATTACTTACTAGGGTTGATACGGGCTACGTTAATAATATCATGTATTTTCTCTACCAAATCGAGCATGAGAAATCCGTTTCCTTCAGAGCTTTTTCGATATCCAAGAGGAAGGGTTCTTCTTACAAGTTGAGCATAGATTTCGGCTTCGATTAAAGAACGGCCAAATTCCTTCTCACATAAGTTAATTAATAGAGCTAAAGCTCCTGCCACGTGGGGAGTCGCCATTGAAGTTCCTGAAAGAGTCGCGTACTTATTTTCCAAGTAAGTAGAGATAATGTTAACTCCCGGTGCGACTAGGTCCACTTCTTCATTTGCATTAGTAAAAGGGGCAAGATTTAAGCTGCTGTCCACTGCTCCTACTTGAATGACTTCGTTGTAACTTCCTGGATATGAATATTCAAAGGTTTCTTCGCGGTCGTCACCTTCATTTCCAGCCGCAACAACAACAGAAACATCTTTATTCACAGCATTTTGAACAGCTTCGTGCAGTTCTGGAACGTCTTGTGGTCCCCCGAGTGACATGGAAATAACTCGTGCTCGCTCATTTTTAGGACCGCGCCATTCGACGGCGTAGTTAATAGCGTCAATAATCCATTCGTAATTTCCCGATCCTTCACCGGTAAGTACTTTTAAGCTTAGAATTTTTGCTTTGGGTGCCACTCCTACTACCCCTTCATTATTGAGCGCAGCAGCAATGGTACCAGACACGTGAGTGCCGTGCCCATTATTATCTTCAAATACAGAAGCATCTCCGTCATAATCCGAAGTGAAGTTTCTTCCTCCGATAATACAATCTTTTAAGTCAGGATGATTTGTGTCAACACCAGTGTCGATAACTGCAATTACAATGCCTTCTCCTTGATTGCTTTGTTCCCAAATAGCAGGCGCTTGAATTAAGCTTACTCCTTTAGGCGTTTCGTTTGTTGAGTCGATAATCGACTCAATTGTATAAGGAATTAATTTGACTTGTAACGGTTGTTGAGTCATAGTCATCCTCCTTAAAATGAATTCCATAAAAATGGAAGTTACTTAATTATAAATTCCTAACTATTGCTATAAATTAAACACTTTTCATGCGAATCCTTTCTTTTTGAATAAAAAGACTCACAAAAGATGTGAGAAGAGGAAAAAAGACCCTGAAGACAAGCCCGATAGAGATTTTTAATGTTATCTGTGTATTCACTTTTAATGTTTATCTCACACTATAGAAGAAAGAAACTCCAAGAAAAATCACATAGGACTGGTAACTTTTGATATAATTACGAACGGTATGACATTCTCAAAATACATGATATTTATAAATATACATCAATTTGCAAATTACGAAGGGGCTGAGGATAGTGTCAACTTTAACGTCTCAATCGGTCATCAAATGCAGAAAGTATGAACTGAATTATGCGGACCGTACGCTTATTATGGGAATTTTAAACGTAAACCCGGATTCATTTTCAGATGGCGGAAAATACTACGATGTAGATAAAGCGGTTGCTCATGCTGAGGAAATGGTGAAGCAAGGAGCAGACATCATTGATATCGGAGGAGAATCAACTCGTCCTGGTTATACAAGAATTAGCGATGAAGAAGAGATTAAACGGATTGTGCCCGTTATTTCTGAAGTGGCTAAGCGCGTAGAGGTGCCGATTTCTGTAGATACATACAAGTCGGAAGTGGCCAAGCATGCGCTAGAAGCAGGAGCACATATTATTAACGATATATGGGGCGCAAAGGCTGATCCCAAAATGGCTCAAGTTGCAGCTGACTATAATGTTCCTATTATTTTAATGCATAATCGCCATGAGCCCAATTATACAAATCTGATTACAGATATGATAAGTGATTTAGAAGAAAGCATATCAATTGCAAAAGCTGCAGGAGTTCGAGATGATCAAATTATTTTAGATCCAGGCGTTGGCTTTGGAAAAACGGCTGCGCATAATGTAGAAGTGATTCAGCATCTAGATCATTTGACAAAGATGGGCTATCCTGTGCTGCTTGCTACTTCTCGTAAAGGATTTATTGGACAAATAGTTGATGCTCCTCCTACGGAAAGAATGGAAGGAACTGCAGCTACTGTATATGCAGGGATTGCACAAGGCGTTCAAATGGTTCGAGTTCATGACGTATTAGAAATCAAGCGCTTTGTAAAGATGGCAGATGTACTGGTAGGAAAACATATATTTCAGTTTTAATAATCATTTAAGCAGACGCGTAAGCGCTGCTTTTTTATTTTCCTTGATTTCCCCGGATAGAATACATGCCTTTAGATAAATTTAAGTAATATAAAGGTTATAAAAATGGAGGGTGAAAATGAGAGCGGTAACGTATCAAGGGCCTAATCAGGTAAAAGTAGCAGAAGTAGAAGATGCGAAGTTAGAGAAGAAAGATGACATTGTCATTAAAATAACGTCAACGGCTATTTGTGGTTCTGATCTCCATTTATATCAAGGAAGCATGCCATTGCCTCACGGTTATATTATTGGTCATGAACCAATGGGGATTGTGGAAGAAGTAGGACCGGATGTTACAAAAGTAAAAAAAGGAGATCGAGTTATTATTCCGTTTAACGTAGCGTGCGGACAGTGTGCATACTGTAAGGATGATTTAACGAGCCAATGTGATAATTCTAATCCACATTACGATTCTGGCGGCTATTTCGGTTATACTGAAAAGTTTGGAAATCATCCAGGAGGTCAAGCTGAATATTTAAAAGTGCCGTTTGGGAATTTTACACCATTTGTCATTCCGGAATCGTGCGAATTAGAAGATGAATCGCTTCTTTTTTTATCAGATGTGCTTCCAACTGCTTATTGGAGTGTAGAGCATGCGGATGTTAAAAAAGGGGATACCGTTATCGTACTCGGCTGCGGGCCAGTGGGATTAATGGCTCAAAAGTTTGCTTGGATGAAAGGTGCCAAACGGGTTATTGCAATAGATCATGTTCCATACCGAATGCAGCATGCAAAGAAAATGAATGCCGTAGAAACCTTTGATTTTACAGAATACCCAGATATGGGGGAGCACTTAAAAGAAATCACAAAAGGCGGAGCAGATGTGGTGATTGACTGTGTAGGTATGGATGGCAAAAAGTCGCCTCTTGAATATATTGAACAAAAATTAAAACTTCAAGGTGGAACGCTCGGACCTATTCAAATTGCGACAAAAGCCGTTCGTAAATGTGGAACCGTCCAAATCACCGGGGTATACGGAAGCAACTATAACAGTTTTCCGTTAGGAGCTTTTTTTGCTCGAAATGTAACTCTCAAAATGGGGCAAGCTCCTGTCATTCCCGTTATGCCGAAATTATATGATCAAATTGTACAAGGAGAATTCGATCCAAAAGAAATTATTACTCATAAAGTCGCTTTAGAAGACGCAGCTGATGCCTACAAAATCTTTAATGATCATCAAGATAACTGCATTAAAGTCATTTTAAAACCTTAAAATGCCATCTCTATTAGGTGAAGATTCCTGAGCAGTGAAGCTCGGGAATTTTTTATGTATGTAAAGTGGCGGAGGAAAATAATGCACGATTGGATGGTTGATTTTACATAATTTAGCTTTATGATAGAAAGAGAAGATATAGCGCTTTCATATTCTTATTAAATCGTGCTGCTTAAAATGAAATAAATAACATCTTGGTATTCAGTCTTATTCAATCACCGAAATATGGAGGAGAGAATGAATGAAACTAGCATTGCTTCTTGTCATTATTATCGGCGTTGCTGCCCTTGCAGGTACGATCAGTGCTGCAAAGAAAGTAGATGAAGATTACGGAAAATCTAAAAAGAAAAGTATAGTGAATTTATCTATTATTTACGGAGTCGTATTCATAGGATCAATCGTAGGAGTAGCGTGGTATATTGCAGTGAGACCATAAATAAAACGAACACTTCCGTGTTCGTTTTATTTTGATTTTAACGTTAATTCTCCGCTTGAAACAGCTGCATCAATAGGATATTTTCCATTTCCATGCTTTCCTTTTAATACATCTTCTGTCACGGTTGCATTGCTTAACTTAAAGTCATTGTTTATATAACCGCTGCTTACTTTTCCATTCACTTTAAAACCAGCGCTTTTCGGAAGAACCAGCACGGCATCTCCAGATCCTACATCTACAGAAACGGCCTCTTCTAGTTTTTTAAAATCCATATAGAGATCACCAGATCCAATACGCGCCTGAAGTTTTCCTTTATAGTTTGTTCCTTTAATTTCCCCAGAGCCTACAGCAAATTTAGCCGTTTGGCTTTCAACATTACTCAGCTGTAAATCTCCAGAATTGACATCCGTACGAAGAGAGGTGCTCCTCAAGTTTGAAATACTTGCATTTCCAGAACCTACTTTAATCGAAACATCTTTCAGCTGAAGTGCTTGCTCAGGCTGTGCAGCAACTTGAAGGTCCCCAGAACCTACCGTAAGCGCAAGGTTGTGGTGATAATCTCTAGGAATGTAGATTGTCACTTTTGTATTTGAAAAAATAGAAAGCCATTGAAAAGGACTTTTTTGATAAGTGACGACTAGGGTGTCTCCATTTTGCTTTACATCTACTTTTCCTTTACCTTCTACTTTTGTTTTAATATCTTGACGATCTTGCGGCACGACAGTTGTACTAATGCTTGGAGAGTCAATTTGAATATGCTGAATATCACTTGATAACGCCGCTTCAGACTTGGACGTCTTGAATGAACTTAACGACCAAGAGGAAGGTGCAAATGCAGTAGAAAAGAGGACTGCCGTACCACCTATTACTAAAATAAAAGCCAATATTTTTTTCATGTTATAACCCGCTTTCTACCTAAATTAAATTTGTTTTCTTCTACCATAAAGTGTAAATTGAAAAGCGGTTAATTTCAACGAACAGCAGGATTATTTTTTTCTACGTCTCAAGTCGTAAAAATGAAATATTTTTGAGGAATTAAATGAAAGGCGAAGTAGATATTTAAACATACTCATCAAAGAATCAATTTCTTTGTTTCAAAAATAGGAAAATAATTGAGTTAAAAGAACGGTTAAATTCACTTTTTTTGTGTAATTTTCTTATGAGTAGTTCAAAAGGAGTGATAAAAAAATAGAATTTTCATACCAATTTTATTATTCCGAAAAACTTTTAAAGTGTTGATTATTAAAAAAATAAAGGGTAGAATTTGTTCATATCAATTGAATACAGCTAAGATTACGATCTTGTATATTATCAGTAATATGGTCTGATAGTCTCTACCTAGTAACCGAAAAAAACTAGACTACAAGAAAGTTTGGATATAAGCAGCAAAAAGAAGGGCGTATTCTCATGAGTACAGTCTTCTTTCAAAGCTCTTACTTTTCATACTTTCTGTTATTGTCAGAATTTATGAAAAGTAAGAGCTTTTTTGTTTTTCAAATACACACCTGGGAGTGGCTTGCATGTACTTTTTATTAAATTTATTAGGCGTTTTTGTCGTAATGGGTGTCGTCTTTTTATGTTCTCCTAAAAAGAAAGAGATAAAGTGGCGTCCAATTGCTTCACTGCTAGTCGTTGAAGTCCTCATTACTTGGTTTATGTTAGGAACTTCAATTGGAACATGGATTATTAATAAGATTGCTTCGTTCTTTACTTGGCTAATTTCCTGTGCTAACGATGGAATTGCTTTTGCGTTCCCATCCGTAATGGGAAATGAAACGGTTGACTTTTTCTTCAGTGCATTACTGCCTATCATCTTTGTCGTGACATTTTTTGATATTTTATCTTACTTTGGTATTTTAACGTGGATTATTGATAAAGTAGGCTGGGTCATTTCGAAAGTTTCTCGTTTGCCTAAATTAGAAAGCTTTTTCGCTATTCAAATGATGTTTTTAGGAAATACGGAAGCATTAGCGGTTATTCGTAATCAGCTTTCTGTGTTAAAAGACAACCGTTTGCTTACGTTTGGAATTATGAGTATGAGCAGTATTAGCGGATCTATTATCGGTGCTTATTTAACGATGGTTCCCGCTACGTACGTGTTTACAGCAATTCCACTGAACTGTTTAAACGCGCTTATTTTAGTGAGCTTATTGAATCCAGTTCATGTTACAAAAGAAGAAGATATGATTTACGTACCGCCAAAGTCGGAGAAAAAAGACTTTTTCTCTACCATTTCAAACAGTATGTTAGTCGGAATGAACATGGTTATTGTTATTTTAGCGATGGTTATTGGATATGTAGCTCTTACATCTGCGCTTAACGGTATTTTAGGCGTTATCGTAGACGGCTTGACTGTACAAAAGATTTTCTCTTATATCTTTAGTCCATTCGCATTTTTACTAGGGCTAACGGGACATGATGCAATGTACGTAGCTCAGCTGATGGGTATCAAGCTAGCAACAAATGAATTCGTGGCAATGATGGATTTGAAGAAAAATCTAGATACACTTCCACCGCATACGATTGCAGTTGCTACAACATTCTTAACATCTTTTGCTAACTTCAGTACGGTGGGTATGATTTATGGGACGTATAATTCTACTTTATCAGAAGGTAAATCAACGATTATTGGAAAAAACGTATGGAAACTGCTTGTGAGCGGTATCGCTGTTTCGTTATTAAGTGCTATGATTGTTGGATTGTTTGTTTGGTAAAAAGTTAAAAAAGCTGTGCTTTCGTCTTAGAAAGCACAGCTTTTTTCTTGTTGCATCACCTATTCATTTGCAGAAAAATGGTTATGAATATCCACAGTAAAAGAAAATCACACTATTCAAGAAAAATTCATTTTACTTTTGCAGAAAAACATTTTAAATCTAGTGAGCATTATGTTAAGATTACAAAAGGCTGTTTCATTTAAATTGAGAACACCGCATAAATATGTAAGTAAATATGCATAGAAAACAAAGGTTTATTAATTTTTTTCTAGGTAATATCTCGTAATAAATAGGTTGAAAGGAAATGTCGTTAATATGATAGAAGGACAACAGCAAACAAATGAATTAAAAAAGACGATGAAAAGCAGACATTTGTTTATGATTTCGCTCGGCGGGGTTATCGGTACAGGTTTCTTTTTAGGAACAGGATACACGATTAGCCAAGCAGGAGCGATTGGAGCTATCCTTTCGTTTATCGTAGGTGGCTTCATTATGTACTTAACAATGCTTTGCTTAGGGGAACTTGCAGTAGCAATGCCAGTTTCCGGTTCGTTTCAGACATATACAACAAAATTTATTGGCCCTGGTGTTGGTTTCGCTTTTGGATGGTTATATTGGTTGGGCTGGGCTGTAACGGTTGCATTAGAATTTTTGTCAGCAGGTCAGCTTATGCAAAGATGGTTTCCTGATTCTCCTGTATGGATCTGGTGTGCTATATTTGCCCTTTTATTATTCTCATTAAATGCACTGTCAGCTAAAGCGTTTGGTGAAGCGGAGTTTTGGTTTGCCAGCATTAAAGTGTTAGCTATTATTTTATTTATCGTGCTTGGTGGAGCTGCTATGTTTGGTTTTCTTCCATTAAGTAATGGAGACAGCGCACCGCTTTTCTCTAATTATACAGCTCACGGTGTGTTTCCTCACGGAATTAGTGCCGTGTTGATTACCATGATTACAGTTAACTTTTCATTCCAAGGCACGGAGCTTATTGGTGTAGCGGCTGGGGAAAGTGAAAACCCAGACAAGACTGTACCAAGAGCAATTAAACAAACGGTATGGAGAACGCTTGTATTTTTTGTACTAGCTGTAGCTGTCTTAGCGGGTATGATTCCGCTTGAAAAAGCAGGCGTAGTTGAGAGTCCATTTGTTGTTGTATTTGACCAAATTGGTATTCCATATGCAGCAGATATTATGAACTTTGTTATCCTAACGGCACTGTTATCTGTAGCTAACTCAGGTCTTTATGCAGCAACGCGTATGCTGTATTCATTGTCAAAAGATAACATGGCAAGTTCAGCTTTCATGAAAGTAAATAAACGCGGTGTGCCGATGAATGCCCTGCTTTTAACATTAGGCATTGCGCTTTTATCTTTACTTTCAGGATTCTTTGCTCAAGAAACAGTATTTGTATGGCTCATTTCTGCAGCGGGTTTAGGCGCACAAATCGGCTGGATTACGATTGCTGCATCACTGCTTGCATTTAGAAAAAGATATATAAATCAAGGAGGGCAAATCGAGGATTTAAAATTTAAAGTCCCTCTTTACCCAGTATTACCTTTAATCGCATTAGTATTAAATACAATCGTATTGGGAAGCATGGCATTTGATGCAGAACAGCGAATGGCACTGTATGTCGGTATTCCACTAGCGCTGCTGTTTTATGTTTATTATCACGCACGTGTAAAAAAGAAAGTTGATTTATCTATCAGCCGTCAAGAAGTGCAGCTTAAAGATGACAAAAAAGTAATTTTATAAAAATCAAAAGACGCAAAAGCTCAGGTTTTTGCGTCTTTTTTTATTGTTTATTTGTAAACTTAAAATAAAATCAGGTTGACAAATAAAAAGAAATTATTGCAAACTTAAAGCAACGAAAAGAGAAAGGAGGGTGAATATGAAACCGAAAACAATGGCGTATGTTTCCTTATTTGCAGCTTTAACGGCGATTGGTGCATTTATAAAAATTCCTATTCCCTACATACCGTTTACTCTTCAAATTGTTCCTGTTTATTTAGCCGGTGCGCTGTTAGGTCCGCGTTTAGGTTTGTATAGTCAGCTATGCTACATAGGTATTGGGTTAATCGGTGTTCCGGTTTTTGCAGAAGGAGGAGGTTTAGGGTATATCTTCAAACCAACGTTTGGCTATTTAATTGGCTATGCTATGGGTGCATTTATGAACGGCTACCTTATTCAAAAATATGACTTAAAGAAACCTTTTTCTATTTTTTTAGCTAATTTATCTACGTTAGCTATTGTGTACGCAGTCGGCTGCTTCTGGCTTTACGGAGCAATGAAATGGATAATTGAAAAGCCTCTTTCACTGAGTGATACACTTCTTTTTGGAGCTGTTTTGCCAATGCCTGGAGATCTTTTGTTATGTATTTTATGTTCAGTGCTGATTCACCGAATGCAGCCTCAATTTAGTCGTTTGTCATCAAAGCGGGTCAAAGCGGGGTAACTAAGACATAGAAAAAAAGGAGAGAAAAAAATGGGCAAAGCGTATTTTATTACGGGAACTGGAACAGATATTGGAAAAACCCTGGTTACAAGTATTTTGTATAAAGTACTTGGTCGTCTAGGAATAAAAACGACAATTTGCAAACCATTTCAAACCGGCTATCAAGACGAAATTGGAGGTTATCCGGATATTCACTGGTTTGAAACAAGGCTCGGAGTAGCAGATACGGGTATTTATCAGTTAAAGCCGGAGACGTCTCCTCATTTGGCTATTGCACTGAGCAACAAGCAAGTAGAGCCTTCAATCGTCTTAAAACGCATTAATGAATTAAAAAAGAAATTTGATGTAGTGCTCGTGGAAGGAGCAGGAGGCCTTGCCGTACCTTTAATTGAGGAGGAAACAACGTTCTATATGACAAAAGATTTGATCATAGATGCACAAATGCCGGTTATTGCTGTTGGAACAACGGGATTAGGAGCTATTCACGATGCGCTTTCTACCTTTTCATATGCAAGTGAGCATCACCTTAAAATCAACGGACTCATTTTTAATCGTTTTAATCACAGCAGTATCATTCATAACGATAATGTTCGAACGATTGAAAAGCTGCTTCAAATATCATCTTTAATGACCGTTCCAGTATTCACACATATCGATGAAGAGTTAGATGCATATATTGAGAAAATGATGAGGCAAAAAAGTGTTATTCAACATATTCAGGAGGTGTTTGACTGTGCCGTATCAAAAAGCTGAGCTGGAGAAATGGGATAAAGAATATGTATGGCATCCGTTTACGCAAATGAAAGCTTACCGTCAATCAAATCCTCTTATTATTGAAAGAGGAGAAGGAAGCTATTTATATGATGTAGAGGGAAACAAATATTTAGACGGATACGCTTCTCTATGGGTGAACGTGCATGGACATAATGATCCGGAATTAAATACAGCTTTACATATACAAGTGGAAAAATTAGCGCATTCTACGCTGCTTGGATCCGCAAACGTTCCATCTATTTTGTTAGCCAAAAAGTTAGCGGAAATTACTCCTGGCAGCTTATCGAAAGTCTTCTACTCTGATACAGGCTCCGCCGCTGTCGAAATTGCGTTGAAAATTGCCTATCAATATTGGCAAAATCTCGACTCTGTAAAGTACAAAAACAAAAGTAAATTTATCTCATTGAATGAGGCATATCACGGAGATACAATTGGGGCAGTCAGTGTGGGAGGCATGGATTTATTTCATCGCATCTTTAAGCCTTTGCTGTTTGAACGAATTCCCACACCTTCTCCTTATACTTACCGTATGGAAGGGTTTGAAACGGAAGAGCAAGCTTCAGCTTACTGTATTCACCAGCTAGAGAAGCTCTTGCAGAACAAAGGGGAAGAAGTAGCTGGGTTGATTATTGAACCGCTTGTGCAAGGAGCAGCGGGTATTATTACACATCCTCCCGGTTTTTTAAAACAAGTAGAGCTGCTGTGCAAAGCGTACGGGGTATTGCTGATTTGTGACGAAGTAGCAGTTGGATTTGGACGAACAGGAACGCTGTTTGCATGTGAACAAGAAGATGTTGTACCGGATATTATGTGTGTAGGAAAAGGGATAACAGGAGGGTATATGCCGCTTGCGGCTACGTTAACAAGCGAAAAGATATTTAATGCTTTTTTAGCCCATCCAGATGAAAATAAAACCTTCTTTCATGGACATACGTATACGGGAAATCAATTAGCCTGTACAGTAGCGCTTAGAAATATTGAACTGATAGAAGAAAGAGAATTAATCCGTAGTGTAAAAGAAAAGGAAAAAGTTTTTAAACGTTATCTATTAAAGCTTTATGAGCTGCCTAACGTGGGAGACATTAGACAAAGAGGATTAATGGCAGGAATCGAAGTTGTGAAAGACCGCCAAACAAAGTCTATTTTTGAAGATAAAAAAGTGATGGGAGACATCATTTTAGCGGCTCGCCAAAAAGGTTTAATTATTAGAGAGCTAGGTCCTGTGATTACGATGATGCCTATTCTTTCAATGACAAACGAAGAATTAAAAACAATGGTTGAAATTGTATATGAATCAATTAAAGAAGTAATTGCACGTCATACAGTGAGTTAAATAAAAAGATGATAGGACAAAAGTATTTTATGTTAAAAAAAGATCCGAACGATAAAGCGTTCGGATCTTTTTATGGTTATGGTAACGTGAATGTACTCTATTTAGCCGCTTCTAGCGGTTGATTGGTGTAGTTATCTCTCAATCTCTTCTTTTTTTTATCAATAAATATTTTTAATACTTGATAGGCGAAGTGATCGTACATTCTGATTTTCATCTTTTAATAGAAGAGTTTGTTCGAGTAAGTTTAAGTTTTGAATATAACCTTTTACCGTTTGAACAAAACCGTTGTTTTGATAGTTAATAGTTAATAATTTATTTGTTTTTAGCGCTTTTAAAATCATACCTATTTTCTCCTTTCTTATATCGTAGCTGACGAAAAACTACAAAATAACGAAGAAGCATTGGAGGCTTGTATTATTTATAAAAGTCACTCTATTTTTTATAAATGCTCTCCTGCTATTAATAGTAGAGAGTGATGGTGAAAAATAGATGAAAGATAAAGGATAAGGTTTGATTTATTGTAATGAACTGACTTTTCCTTTACAAATACCTATTTCAAATTTCTTTTTAGTGATAAAATACTGTTAGTGAAATAACTACTTCTCTCCATTAAAGGGTAAGAACGGGTTATGTTGATAGAGTTTTAGTTCTCTATTTCTAGTAATGAAATAAGAGATAGAGAAATAGACTAATAAAAATCAATCAAGGAGTTTTTTTATGGATCAGAGTTTTATTTTAAATCTTTTAGAAATTTTACTGATTAACATTGTACTGAGTGGCGATAACGCAGTCGTGATTGCTTTAGCTTGTCGGAATCTTCCGGACGAGCATCGAAACAAAGCGGTTGTTTTCGGTACATTAGGAGCGGTTGTACTACGTGTAGGGCTAACATTTGTCGCTGTATATTTATTAACAATTCCATTTTTAAATTTCATCGGAGGCCTGCTTCTTCTATGGATTGCTATTAGTCTTTTAAAAGGTGAAGATGATGGAGATATTAAAGCGAATTCAACTCTAGCAGGTGCTATTAAAACAATTATTATAGCGGATCTTGTTATGAGTTTAGATAACGTAGTAGCGGTTGCGGGTGCGGCTAACGGCAATATTCTACTCATTATCCTTGGTCTTGTTATCAGCATTCCGTTAATCATTTGGGGAAGTCAGCTTTTAATGAAAATTATGGAAAAATTCCCGATTATCATCATTGCCGGAGCAGCGCTTCTTGGCTATACTGCTGGTGAAATGATCTTTAAAGACAAAGCGGTGGGACACGTATTAGAAGGGTTGAATCCGCATTTGCATACGATTATTCCTATTTTGTTAGCTATTTTAGTTGTGGTTGTTGGGAAACTTAGCGGACGTTCTAAAAAAGAAACGCATTAATAATAAAAAAAGTTTGGGACAAAAGTATTTAAGATGAAGTGAAAAACGAACCACTAATCAATTTTGATTAGTGGTTCGTTTTTTTTGTGGTGAACGTAGGCTTCATTTGTTTAGATCCTTCTAGCAGTTGATTGGAGGACAAGGCGAAGACTCCTGCGGGAAAAGCGGAACAGATGAGACCCCACAGGAGCGTACGTGACGAGGAGGCTCATCGGCCGCCCGCGGAAAGCGAAGTCTTGTACGGAAATCAACTGTGGTGTCATAAGCGGTTCAGCTCATGTATCCCATTTATTCGTCTTTAGATTGGATTCATTTCGCTATGTCTCAACTTCTTTTTTTATTACTTAGCTAATGGAGGTGCGGAATTAACGTCTTGTACTGTTTCTACAGGAGGATGAAATTCATTTTCCATTTTCGATACAACTACAGTTGCTACACCATTTCCAATTAAGTTTGTAATGGCACGAGCTTCCGACATAAAGCGGTCTACCCCAATTAACAGCGCGATTCCTTCAACTGGAATCATCGGGAATGCAGCAAGCGTAGCTGCTAGTGTAATAAATCCAGAGCCAGTAACTCCGGCAGCTCCTTTAGACGTTAGCATTAAAATACCAAGTAGCGTAATCTCTTGCATTAACGACAGATCGACTCCATACGCTTGAGCGATAAAGATAGCAGCCATGGATAAGTAGATTGCTGTTCCATCTAGGTTAAATGAGTAACCAGTTGGAATGACAAGTCCTACTACAGATTTTGAACATCCGTACTTCTCCATTTTGTCCATCATTTTTGGCAGTGCAGATTCCGAAGAAGACGTACCTAATACAAGTAGAATTTCTTCTTTAATAAAAGCAATGAATTTAAAAATATTAAATCCATAAATCTTAGCAATGGTTCCAAGTACAAATACAATAAATAAGAACATAGTAATGTAAACAGATCCCATTAAGAAACCGAGTTTTTGAAGAGAGCCTATTCCAAAGTTACCGATCGTATAAGCCATCGCTCCAAACGCCGCAATAGGTGAAAGTTTCATAATCATATTAACAATGCCAAAGAAAATATCTGTACAGCGTTCAAAGAATGTAATGACAGGAGCCGCTTTTTCGCCGAGTGTAGCTGTAGCCATTCCAAATAGTACGGCAAAGAATAAGATTGGCAATAATTCACCATTTGCCATTGCGCCAAATACGCTGTCTGGAATAATTCCCATGATAAACTCCATAAAGCCATGCTCCGCTTCAGCTGCTTGCTGCGTATATTGAGTAACATCAGCTCCGCTTGCGCCATTGATATTAAAGCCAGCCCCAGGTTTGATAAAGTTTACAACGATAATTCCAATTGCTAAGGCAAAAGTAGTGACAATCTCAAAGTATAAAAGAGCTTTACCTCCAATTCGTCCCACTTTCTTTAAATCTCCCATGCTTCCGATACCGATGACCACTGTTAAGAAAATAATTGGGGCAATTACCATCTTAATTAATTTAATGAAGATATCAGCCAATACTTTTAATTTAGCTCCAAATTCAGGAAACATGAAGCCAATTGCAATACCGAGAAGGATACCGATAACAACTTGAACAGTTAGATTTTTAAAACTTAATTTCATACGTAATGCTCCTTTCGAGAATGTTTTTTTGTTAACGCTTACATTATTCTTATCCTTATATTAACTGATAATTTTAACTATTTATATTTCTGGTGATAATGTTCTTTTTGGTCATTTTGGTCAAAAAAAGTGATGAACATATAGTCATCACTTTTTGCTTTCGATATTTTTTATTTGTTGAATGATATCAAGCGTTTGTTTTGTTGCATTGTTTTCAAACGATTGATAAAGAGAGCTAAACTGTTTTTTCCATTCGGATTTTTGTAAATCATTTAAGTAATAAACGCGCATGCCAGACTTATTTTTTATTTGCTGCAGCTGTTCATCGTTCATCATTTTTGATTGAGTCCAAATCCAGTTAGTTGTTTCTACCATTGCATCACTTAATAGTTGTTTTACATCTTCAGGGAGGCTGTCCCAATACTTTTCATCCATTAAAACAGCGTAGCCCAAGTATCCATGGTTGCTGATGGTCATATATTTTTGCAGCTCGTACAAACGTTTTGAATAAATATTAGAAATGGTATTTTCCTGTCCATCAAATTCCTGTCGTTCAAGGGATTGATATACTTTATTAAACGAGACAGCCTGAGGCTTGGCGCCAAGAAGTTCGAATTGTTTTTTGATTACTTCACTTGGCATAATGCGAAACGTTTGACCTTGAAAATCTGCTGGATGGAGCAAAGGTTTCGTATTGCTAGTCATTTGTTTAAAGCCGTTGCTCCATAAAGCAAGCCCTTTAATGTTTTTCTCTTGCAGCGTACTCAACAAATCCTGTCCGATTTTACCGGTAAACACTTGTTTTGCTTCGCTGTAATCATCGAAAATGAAGGGAAGATCAAAAAGCTGCCACGTAGGGGAGAGGTCGCTTAGCTTTGAAATGGAAGGTGCAATCATTTGTACATCATTTCGGCGAAGGGCGGCAAGTTCTTCGTCGTCTGAATACAATACGCCGTTTGAATATACTTCAATTTTAACTTTACCATCCGATTTTTGATTAACGATTTCAGCAAATTTTTGGGCGGCTAAGCCTTTTGGAGTATTTTCAGCTACCACGTGGCTAAAATTAATCACAATTTGCTTATTTAATCCTTTTTGCTCATCGTCATGATACACATTATCCTGATTTATAACCGTATACTGCAAAAAAACATAGATCATCAAGAAAACGCTAACAATGATACTTGCCCCTATAAACATCTTCAAAATGTCCAACCCCGCGATTCAATAATTTTTCTCTACAAATATTCTAACACGCAATTTCTCAACGTGGTAAAATTAAAATAAACTTCAATCAGCAGTAGGTGTTCCGCTATGATGCGCTTATCGATGCAAACGAAAATGACGGGGTTAATCTTTTTTATCGTGGCCTTTTCGTTGTTTTTAGCAAGTATCGTGGTGATTAATAATTTTGTACAGTCAAAAGAAAATGATTTAGAGCAGAGGGCTTTAATCACTTCGAGAACAGTTGCTGAAATGCCTGAAATTCGAGAAAAAATTGAAAAAGATAGTAAGAACATTAATCAAATTGTAGAGCCGATTCGCATTATTCACGGTGCTTATTATGTAGTGGTTATGAATATGAATCATGAACGTTTGTCTCACCCTTTGCAAAGCATGATTGGAGAAATCTCTAAAGGAGATGATGAGGGACAGGCGTTTGCAGAACATACCTATACCGATAAAGCAAAAGGAGAAGGAGGAATGGTCATTCGCTCTTTTGTGCCCGTTGTAAACGATCAGCATGAACAAGTAGGAGTGGTTGTCTCAGGCTATCTTCTTCCGAAATTTACAGAGGTCATTTTAAGTTTAAAAAAAGAAATCTTTCTTATCTCAGGTCTTGCTCTTTTTTTTGGAGGATGGGGAGCGTGGGCGCTTGCATCTCGTATCAAAAAAGAGATGTTTGAGCTTGAACCTCATGAAATTGCTCGTTTGTTCGTAGAACGAACGGAGACCTTTAATGCCATGCATGAAGGAGTCATTGCCATTGATAAAGAGGAGAACATCACTATTTTTAATCATAAAGCGAAAATTATGATGGATGTACCCGATGAAGTAATTGGAAAAAAGATCTATGATGTGATTCCAGATACAAGGCTTCCAGAAATTCTGCAGCTTAATCAGCCTGTTTATAATCGAGAGCTTCAAGTTCGAAATTTGAATATTTTAAGCAATCGTGTGCCGATTAAGGTTAATAATCACACAGTCGGTGCGGTCGCTATTTTTCAAGACAGAACGGAAGTTAAAAAATTAGCTGAAGAGTTAACAGGAGTTAAATCATTTGTAAGCGCTCTTAGAGTTCAAAACCATGAATACATGAATAAACTTCATACGATTGCAGGGCTTATCCAACTTGGAAATAAAGACAAGGCTCTTCAGTATGTTTTTCAAGTGTCTGAACAGCAAGAAGAGCTCACCCAATTTCTTCATAAGCATATTAAAGATGAAAGTATATCGGGATTGCTGTTGAGCAAAGTCAGCCGTGCCAAAGAACTTGGAATTGAGTTAGCTATCGATCGCCACAGCGAGCTTCACTCATTTCCTCCTTACTTAGATCATCATGATTTTGTGATTATTATTGGTAACTTAATTGAGAACGCTTTTGATTCGTATCAACATATGGAGCGTCGTGAACGGAAGATCTATATAAGTATGGAACAAAATGATGGCATTCTTTCTATATTAGTTGAAGATAACGGGTGTGGTATGAATGAGGATCAAGTAGCGAGAATCTTTGATGAAGGTTTTTCAACCAAAGCAAAGGAAAATAGAGGAATTGGTTTGCATTTAGTAAAACAAATTGTTGAAAAAGGAAACGGTCAGATCGAAGTAGAGTCAGAATTAGATGTTGGAACGACTTTTATCATTACATTCTTTTTATAGGGGGAGTGGGAAATGAATAAAAAAGAATGGACCGTGCTTCTCATAGAAGACGATCCTATGGTACAAGAAGTGAACCGCCAATTTATTGAACAAGTTGAAGGGTTCATCGTTATCGCTGCAGCTTCGAATGGTTTAGAGGGGGTACAGCTCATTAAAAAACATCAGCCTGATTTAACGATTATTGATATGTATATGCCTAGTCAAGATGGCTTAACTACCTTACAGCAAATTCGAGCAAATGGCTATAAAACAGACGTGATAGCAGTTACGGCTGCAAGTGATATTGAAACCGTACGCAAAGTTCTTCAATATGGCGCTGTTGATTATATTATGAAACCGTTCAAGTTTGAACGAATGAAGCAAGCACTTGAGCAGTATCGTTCGTTTCAAGTTAAAATAAGTCAAAAAGAACATATTACTCAGTCTGAATTAGATTCTATGCTGTTTCAGCAATTCGAAGAAAAAGCCGATTTGCTTCCAAAAGGGCTAAATGCGGTTACGCTAAGGAGGATACAACAATATCTTTCCGAACAAAATCATCCAATTTCTGCTGAAGAAGTAGCGGACGGTGTAGGAATTGCGCGTGTTACAGCAAGAAGGTATTTAGAGTTTTTAGAACAGGAAAACGAGCTGAAATTATCAGTTGAATACGGCAGAGTGGGGAGACCTATTAATCGCTATATGTTAAAAATAAATTAAATGATACAGAACAGCTTTTATTTGGAAAAGCTGTTTTTTTGCGTTAGAAAGTATATCTTTTTCTCTCCTAGAACAAATTAAGGTATACAGTTTTCGCTATCCAAAGAATATTTCGTGCGGTCATTAATTCATAAAATGTCCCTGAAAAAGGATTAATGGCGGAAAAATTGGGGAATATGCACTTTGACATTTAATTTTAGCACAGGAAGGTTTTGAAACATGGACATATTTTTAGCTGTCTTACCAGCCATATTTTGGGGAAGTATTGTGCTTTTCAATGTGAAACTAGGCGGAGGACCTTATAGTCAAACACTTGGAACCACATTGGGAGCTTTGATTTTCTCCATCGGTATTTATATTTTTGTACACCCTACGCTTACACCTTTAATCTTTGGGGTTGGAGTTGTATCGGGGCTATTTTGGGCAGTTGGACAAAGTAATCAGTTGAAAAGTATTGATTTAATTGGAGTTTCTAAAACGATGCCTATTTCAACTGGGCTTCAGTTAGTTTCCACTTCATTATTTGGAGTAATTGTGTTTCACGAGTGGTCTACAAAAACTTCAATCATTCTTGGTGTGCTCGCTCTTATCTTTATTATTGTAGGGATTGTTTTAGCATCACTTCAAAGCAAAGAAGAGAAAGAGGCTGAAGAAGGAAAAGGAAACTTCAAAAAAGGAATTGTTATTTTATTAATTTCAACCGTTGGTTATTTAGTTTATGTTGTAGTAGCCCGTCTATTTAATGTAGACGGATGGTCGGCTTTATTACCTCAAGCGATTGGTATGGTTATTGGAGGAGTATTGCTGACGTTTAAGCATAAGCCATTTAATAAATATGCAATTCGCAACATTATCCCAGGTCTTATTTGGGCCGCTGGTAATATGTTTTTATTCATCTCACAACCTAAAGTAGGCGTAGCGACAAGCTTTTCGCTTTCCCAAATGGGAATCGTCATTTCAACATTAGGCGGGATCATTATTTTAGGTGAGAAGAAAACGAAGCGTCAGCTAGTTGGGATTATTATTGGAATTATACTGATCATCATAGCAGGAGTCATGTTAGGGCTCGCCAAAAGCTAACTAGGAGGGTATTAACAATGTATAAAGATTTAGAAGGAAAAGTAGTTGTCATAACAGGTTCATCTACCGGTTTGGGAAAATCAATGGCGATTCGTTTTGCGACAGAAAAAGCCAAGGTAGTTGTGAATTATCGTTCGAAAGAAGAAGAAGCTAACAGCGTTTTAGAAGAAATTAAAAAAGTTGGCGGAGAGGCAATTGCCGTTAAAGGTGACGTAACAGTTGAGTCTGACGTGATCAATTTAGTTCAATCTGCTATTAAAGAATTTGGAAAGTTAGACGTTATGATTAATAACGCAGGAATGGAAAATCCGGTTTCATCTCATGAAATGTCTTTAAGCGATTGGAATAAAGTCATTGATACGAACTTAACGGGAGCATTTTTAGGCAGCCGTGAAGCGATTAAATATTTTGTGGAAAATGATATTAAGGGAACAGTTATTAACATGTCGAGTGTTCACGAGAAAATTCCTTGGCCATTATTTGTTCATTACGCAGCAAGTAAAGGCGGAATGAAGCTCATGACCGAAACACTTGCATTAGAATACGCTCCAAAAGGTATTCGTGTAAATAACATTGGACCGGGAGCAATTAATACACCGATTAACGCTGAGAAATTCGCTGATCCTGAGCAGCGTGCAGATGTAGAAAGCATGATTCCAATGGGATACATTGGAGAGCCGGAAGAAATTGCAGCGGTTGCTGCATGGCTAGCTTCTTCAGAGGCAAGTTATGTAACAGGGATTACACTCTTTGCTGACGGCGGTATGACACAGTATCCATCATTCCAAGCAGGACGCGGATAAGAAAAAACGCACTCTATGATAGAGTGCGTTTTTTAGTTTTCCTGAGCTTTTTTTTGGTTCTTAGGAGCTGACTGGTGTTGAAGTCGTAAAAAAAGAAAAATCAAAACGATGCAGCCAGTGATGCTGTACATCCCAAAAATAAGCGGTTGCTGTGTATCTGTTCCAGAAGTAATGCCGTGATACAGTGCGAGCAAATAGCCTGGAAAAGCAAGAAAATGAATGGCTTTCCATGTTTTTCTCCCCAGCTGTTTTATAAAATCGGATGTGATAATCAGTACGAATAAAATGTAGAGTGAAATAGTACCAAGACCTGTGCTAATTGGTTTGTAATCGGAAGTGAATGGAATTAAAATGTCAGAAAGTGAAAAATGAATCGATTGATCAAATGATAAAACAAGTCCGTGAATCATGCCAAATAATAATCCGAACCACCCTGATGATTGATGAACCAGCAAAAGCTGTTTTTTTCGTTTTGGTTTAAAAAATGAAAAGCTGTGAGAAATGCCAGCGGCAACCGATACAAACATGAGCAAATAAGAAGTTAAGCCGGCTGCCCGAATGGTATTCCAAACGGGAAAGTGGGCACTAAATTGCGCGAGGAGAGTAGCCATAATGGTATACCTGACCTTTCACATTTTTTTCGATTAACACTTCGCCTTCTTTTGTAACCGCAATTACCTCTAAAGAAGGGTGATGCATTTTAGCTAATCTTAATCCGGCGTCCCATCCGAGAATAAGCATGCATTTTGCATAGACTTCAGAAACGGTCAAGTCTTCTGAAACAACCGTTACTTGCAGAAGCTCTGATGAACTAGGCTTGCTGATTCTGCCATCAATAATATGATGGTGAGTGTGTCCGTTTACTTTCCACAATCGCTTGCCCACACTGCTTGTGGCAATGCCACTGTTGCTCTTTACTTTAATACTCATGAGATTTTTTGATAAATCAAATGGATGAGAGAGCGCAATAGACCAGTGCTTGCTAGCAGGCCCCCACGTTACAATATCACCGCCTCCATCGATTGCACCAAGTGAAGTTCCTTTTTTCTTTAATTGATTCGCCATTTGCTGAATGCTCCAACCTTTTGCGATTCCGCCTAAATCCAGACCGACATTAGAAGCAAGCTGAATACTTCTCATTCCTTTGTGAATCATAATAGGGTTAACAGCATCAAAAGCTGCTACTTCTTGAGGAAGCTGATTGTTAGGCAGTTGTTCAAAGCTTTGGTCATATCCTAGAGTTTGAATAGAGTGATACAGAAATGGGTTGAAAATCCCGTTTGTCTCATTGTGATAGTAAGAGGCTGTTTTTACAGCTTCATACAACATTTTTGACGGTAAAAATAATCTTCCGTTCAGCGAATTAAGCTGTGAAAGCTCGCTTGTTGGAAGAAAGCGGCTTAGGGTTTCTTCTACAAGATAACACCAGCTCTCCACTTTTTGGCTGACAAGTGTTTCAAGCTCATATACATTAAATTCGGTATTCATTGCTTTAAATGAGTAGCTCATTATATCACATCCTTAAGAAGGTCTTGATTGCATAGAAGAATCATCGTTATTGCCCCAATTATCCTGACTATTTCCAGCATCATCATTAGACCACTGATCTTGCTGGCTACTTGAATCATCGTCTGACCACTGATCACTTTGCTCACTAGAATTGTCATTTGACCATTGATCTTGCCCGTTAGTTCCATTGTTCGTATTGGAACCAGATCCTGAATCTGGAAATAGATCCGTCTCATCTTCCGTTTGAGTTTGAGATGAATTATCGGCTGATGCATCGTTATTTAGTGCTGGAGCTGTTGAATTTGTTTGATCATATTTTTGAGAAAGTCCTATAAAAGTGGTAAATGCAGCAACGCTCGATAAACCAACCATCCATTTTGTCCATTTATTAGCTGCCATTGATATGCTCCTTTTATCTTTCATATTTTGCAACTGAACACTGAAGAAAAACTGCAGTGGAAGGTAACATACATCGTTCAATTGTTATAGTTCAATATAGACAGAGAAAATGAAAAAATAGTGAAATAGATGTAGGTCGGATTATTTTTGTGGGGGAATTGAGTGAATTATTAGATTAAAAAAGGGTTGTTCTTTTTAGAACAACCCTTTTTTAATCACCGATAAATCTTACTAATTGATACGTAATAAACCGTTAACTGTACAAGAGAAAGAAGCAAAAGAACGGCAATGGGATAGAAGCTAAAAGAATTAGGTAACAGCGGATAAAAAGCTATTAATATAGCACCTATAGGAATAGAAAATAGGAGGAAAACAAAGGCTTTTTTGCAAGCTTCTGCTGTTATCATCTTTTCACGTTCATCTTCTTCTGCAAATTCAAAAGGAAATAATAAAGGCGAAACGTTCTTCGTCTTTTTACGCGCGCGGTAGTAAAAAAATGAGACAATTAAAAGAACAATTAAAGAAGCAAAAGAGCCTATAGACATAGTAATTTCCCACGGAGGCTCAGGGTCGGTCATAACTTCACTAAATTGAATATTTAGGCTTAAAAAATCATATAAAAACCAACCTACGCACAACAGGGACACTACATTCAACAAATAAGATTTAATAACATTACTCAACATTTTTCTCCTCCTTTTGAAGTGTAAAAACATCTTCCATTTTTAATTGAAAGACATCACAAATTGTTAAACCAAGTAGTAGGGAAGGAACGTAATTTCCCTTTTCAATAGCTGCAATGGTTTGGCGAGTGGCTCCAACTTTTTCAGCTAAATCTCCTTGCGTATATCCATGTTTAGCTCTAAGCTCTTTTACGTGATTAATAAGAGTCAATATGATCACCCGCTGTCTTTTTAATGAATTTGTTAAGTTGATTTAACATTATGTAAAGTTAATTTAACACCAATTGGATAATTTTTCAATAGTTTATGGATAAAAAATACAAAAAAGATCCTAGAAGAATTCTTCAGGATCTTTTTTGTTAATAAATTTCTTTAATGCCAGACAAACGAATGGAAAAAATGTTTTGTTTTTCATCTCGTAGGGAGAGGGTTTGGTCGGTTAGGTTTAAATTTTGGATTTTTCCTTTGAAGGTTTGAAGCAGGCCATTTTCGTAATAATTCACGGTTACATGTTTGTTTTTCTTTAACGCTTTTAAAATCATTAATTCATCTCCTTTCATGTGTGCATCTGTTATGAAAAGAAAGCTGTGGCTTAAGCATAAGAATGTGGAGAATGCTCAAGGCAGAATTATTATTATACAGCAAGATGAGAATAGTTTGTATATAAATTGTGAAAAAATGCACAAGTTTGCAGTACGGGTGTTGCAACAGAGTACAGTATATGAGGGAAGAAGGGGTTTTATGATAAAAAAGGTGATTTTAGTTTATTTATTTGTGGGTATTAGGTAAACTAGTAGATGAATTTAAAGAATCTATCTATGGTTGTGAAGGCTAGGATTTCATTTAATTTTCATTTTCTATGAGTACAATGATAAAGGTTTTCTATATGTTCTTTGTGAATCTACTCATAAACTAATCGAGAAAGGAAAATCAAAATGAAGCGAATCGTTTCTAAGCCGCTGCACTATTTCATATTAGCCGCTGTTTTAATGTGGATAAAGTCGTATGTGGCTTATAAAACTGAATTTAACTTAGGCGTAAGCGGCGTAATGCAGCAAATGCTGCTGTTCATAAACCCTGTGAGTTCAGTGCTGATTTTTTTAGGAATCGGCTTATTTTTAAAAGGAAAGAAAGCAGGAGCTTGGATCCTTGCAGGCAGTTTCATTATGACGCTGCTGTTATACAGCAACGTTCTCTATTATCGTTTTTTTAACGATTTTGTAACGCTTCCTACACTGTTGCAAACAAGTAATGCAGGAAGTATGGGCGGAAGCATTATGGATTTATTAAAAGCACATGATGTTTTTTATTTTGTTGATTTTATTATTTATTTTTTCTTCTTTTTTAGTAAAAAAATTGACTGGCATAATGAAAAAGTATCGGTTAAGAATGCTGTAACCATTCTTTCTTTAGGATTTATGGTTTTTTCTGTAAATTTAACATTAGCAGAAATTGATCGCCCGCAGCTTCTATCTCGAACTTTTGACCGCAATTATCTAGTAAAGTATTTAGGCGCCTATAATTATACGATGTATGACGGTGTTCAGACTGCTCAAAACTCTAAACAGCGAGCTTTTGCAAGCAGCAATGATTTAACAAACGTCGTTAATTTTAAAAACAGTCATTATGCGGAGCCTAATTCCGTTTATTTTGGAAAAGCTAAAGGGAAAAATATTATTAAAATTCATTTGGAATCATTTCAGTCTTTTTTAATTGATTACAAATTAAATGGCCAGGAAGTGACACCTTTCTTAAATTCGTTGGCCCATGGAAATGACTTTACGTATTTTGATAACTTCTTTCATCAAACGGGACAAGGAAAAACATCAGATGCTGAGCTGATGATGGACAATTCTCTATACGGCCTTCCTCAAGGTTCTGCCTTTGTACTGAAAGGAAGCAATACGTATCAGGCAGCACCAGCTATTTTGGATCAAAAAGCTGGCTATACGAGCGCTGTGCTGCACGGAGACTATAAGACGTTTTGGAACCGTAACGAAATTTACAAGCAGTTCGGTGTGGATAAGTTCTTTGATGCAAGTTATTACAATATGACGGGTGAAAATAAAATTAATTATGGTTTAAAAGACAAACCGTTCTTTAAAGAATCTGTTCCAATGCTGCAGTCTTTACCGCAGCCGTTCTATGCGCATTTAATTACGTTAACAAATCACTTTCCATTTTTACTTGGAAACAATGAGGCAAGCATACAGCCGGCTAACACGGGCGATGCAACAGTTGACCGTTATTTCCAAACGGCTCGTTATTTAGACGAATCATTGCAATCTTTCTTCCAAGAACTGAAAGCTTCTGGGCTTTATGATAATTCTGTGATTATGATTTATGGAGATCACTACGGTATTTCTGAAAATCATAATGCGGCAATGGAAAAAGTAATGGGAAAAGAAATTACCCCTTATGAAAATGCTCAGCTGCAGCGTGTACCTCTATTCATTCACGTTCCTGGAGTGAAAGGCGGAGTTAATCATACGTACGGTGGAGAAATTGACGTTGTGCCAACTCTTCTTCATTTAGTAGGGATTGACAGCAAAGAGTTTATCCAATTTGGCACAGATTTATTTTCTAAGGATCATGATGATGTAGTTGCATTCCGCAATGGCAACTACGTATCTCCTAAATATACATTAGTGGATGGAACGTATTATGATTCTAAGACGGGCCAAGCCCTTAAAGAAAATAATCAAATGAAAGCTTATAAACAGAAGGTAGCGAAAGAACTGGAGTTATCTGATCAAGTGCTTTATGGAGACTTGCTTCGTTTCCACAAGCTGAAGGATTTTCAAACAGTCGACCCTTCGAAATATATGTACGGGAAAGAAGAAACAGAAACATCAGCTAAATAAAGCTAAAATCAAAAGAACATGATGACTTCTGCAAAGCAGAATGAACATCATGTTCTTTTTTACTGTAAACTATTCATTAATAAATTTCTTTAATTCCCGATAAGCGAATAGAGAAAGTATTTTGCTGTTCATCTTTTAATGAAAGCGTTTGGTCCGTTAAATCTAGGCGCTGTACTTTTCCTTTAAACGTTTGAAGCAAACCGTTTTTATAATAGTTAATTGTAACGGCCCCGTTTTTTCTTAATGCTTTTAAAATCATCTTCAAAACTCCTTCCATATTTAAAATGTTTATGATTAACGAGCTGTAACATTCATTTTCATTTGCATATTTTTATTATACACAAAAATAGAAAGCGTTTTCACTTAAAGTTTGAACACTTTGTGAAAACTTTAACAGAGAATGTGACAAATACATACAGAAACTAATTTATTTGTCGTATTCATCATAAAACACATTTATGAAAGGAGTGTTAAGAACGTGTTAAAACTTTATGGATGGAAGAATATTATAAAATATCGTTTGAAATGTCGTAGTGAATCCATTCATCGTTTGTTACATTTCCGCCCATTTTTCTGTAAAGCATTTGGGCTCTTGTGTTATCATAAGCCGTTTCCCAAGACATAGTTGCATACTGATGTTCTTTTGTATACTGGTGACTAGTCGAAAATAACTTTTCTCCAATTTTTTGTCCTCTTGCTTTTTCAGTAACGTACAAGTCATTTAAAATCGCTACAGGCTTTACACGCGTGGTGCTAAATGTAAAATAAAGCGTCGAAAAACCTACTGCTTCGTCATTTTGAGTCGCGATAAACTGAACGCCAGCATCCGGATGCTGAAATAAGTGATTAATTAAATTTCTCAGCTGCTTTTTGGTAGGCTGAGGGCGCTTGTAAAAATCAACAATGTATTCGTTCATTAATGAAATAAGTGCTTCCATGTCAGCGGCATTAGCTTGACGAATTGTAATAGTAGTCATTAAATCTTCTCCTTTTTAATCAGATGATCTACACTTATAGTAAAAGAAATGTATCCCCTCTAAAAGAGCCAGATTTGAAAAATAAAATAGGGACAGATGAAAGGAGCTAGCGTGAAGTTCACACCTTTATTAAACCGCAAAGATGATATGCCTTTGTATCACCAGCTATATGAATATATAAAAAAAGAAATTGTATCCAGCAGGGTAGAAGTGAATGACAAACTGCCTTCTATCCGGTCTTTTGCTGATTACTTAAACGTAAGTCGAAATACTGTAGATATGGCCTATCAGCAGCTTTTAGCTGAAGGGTATGTAGAAAGCAGGCCCAAAAGTGGACTGTACGTAACGAATACACAGTTTGATTTACTGCAAACAGATAGAAAGCCGACTGTATTTTTACATCCTCACTCAGAAACAAAGTCGTATACCTATGATTTTCGGTATGGAAAAGTTGATAACCGTTTGTTTCCCTTGGATGAGTGGAAAAAACGATACAATGAAAGTCTTCAAACTTATAGAGAATCTCTGTTTACTTACCAAGAAAGTCAAGGAGAAGAATCACTGCGAGAAGAAATTGCGACGTACCTTTATCAATCAAGAGGAGTGGTTTGTTCAAAACATCAAATTATTATTGGAGCAGGTACGCAGCAATCACTCAGTTTACTAGCGCAGATGCTAAAACCAAGCATCTGGGACATTGCCTTTGAAAACCCTTGTTATGACGGGGCTAGCTTTGTATTTAAGCAGCATGGATTTTCCTTAAAACCCGTGTCGCTTAATAACAAAGGGATAAACATCCAAGAGCTTTATGATAGCCTAGCACGAGCTGTTTATGTCACACCATCTCATCAGTTTCCATACGGAATGATCATGCCTGTTTCAAGAAGAATAGAGCTTCTTAAATGGGCGAATGACCGCAACGGGTTTATTATTGAAGATGATTATGACGGAGAATTTCGTTATAAAGGCTCTCCCATCCCTTCATTGCAAAGCTTAGACACTGAGGGGCGCGTCATTTATACAGGTACATTTTCAAAATCTTTTATGCCTTCTTTAAGAATCAGCTACCTTGTATTACCTGAAGTTCTTCTAAAGGAATATCATGAACGCTTCTCTTTATACGAGCAAGCTGTTCCAACTCTCCATCAGCGGACGCTCGGGCTGATGATGAAAAATGGAGAGTGGAGTAAGCATTTAAGAAGAGTAAGAACTGCTTATCAACTGAAACACAGTACTCTTTTAGCAGCTTTACAGAAGGAGTTTAACAAAAACATCACGTTGTCAGGAGAATCTGCAGGTTTGCATATACTTATACGCGTGCACAACGATATGAACGAACAGCAATTAATTAACGCAGCTCGAAAGCAAGATGTCTCTGTCTACGGTACCTCTCGTTATTGGCTTACGGAAGTACCTAAACAAAAGCCTCATGTTTTGTTAGGCTTCGGAAGTTTGGGGAGAGAAGAAATAGAAGAAGGAATAAAACGATTAAAAAAAGCTTGGTTATAAATCCATGCTCGTTTTTTCGGTTTCTTGACAAAAGTTGCCTAGTCCTTTAGACTTTTTTGCATATATTTTAAATTATCTGAAAGGAGGATAGGGTAATCGAAGCTAACTGCTAGTGGACAACCCTAGATTAAACAATGAATCCTATCCAACAAATTTTACATACATTTCCTGTGATTGTACTAGATGGTGCAATGGCAACTGAACTGGAGAGATATGGCTGTGATCTAAACGACAGCTTATGGTCTGCTAAAGTGCTGATGGAGCAGCCAGAATTGATTAAGAGAGTGCATCAAGATTACTTTTCAGCAGGAGCTGACTGTGCGATTACAGCAAGTTATCAAAGCACATTTGAAGGTTTTTCTAAACGTGGTTTGAGTGAAGCAGAGGCTCGCGAGTTAATTCAAGCATCTGTAAAAATTGCGGCTGAAGCAAGAGATGAATTTTGGCAGCAAGAAGAGAATCGTCTTAATCGCCCAAAACCAATTGTCGCCGCTTCGGTAGGGCCTTACGGAGCATTTTTAGCAAACGGATCGGAATATACTGGACAGTATGACGTAACAGAAGAAGAGTTAATGGAATTTCATCGTCCTCGTATGAAAGCATTAATTGAAGCAGGAGCAGACGTATTAGCTTGTGAAACTATTCCTAATGTAATGGAAGCAAGAGCCATTGCGAGGCTGCTAGAAGAGTTTGAAGGAGCGTACGCATGGATTACGTTCAGCGCAAAAGATGACCTGCACATTAGCAGCGGAACATTAATCTCGGAGTGTGCACGCTATCTGGATTCCTATGAGCAAGTAGCGGCTCTTGGAGTTAACTGTACGCCGCCTCAATATATTTCTTCACTTATTAAAGAAATTAAATCTCAAACGGATAAGCCAGTCATTGTGTATCCAAATTCAGGGGAGCATTATGATGCTGAATCTAAAACATGGAACGGGATATCTGCAGGCGAAACGTATGGCTCCAGCGCTCACAGCTGGTATGAAGCAGGTGCTCAGTTAATCGGAGGGTGCTGTCGTACAACTCCAGATGATATCAAAGGCATTACAAAATGGGCTAGAAAATAACGGATTAAAAGAAAGAGAATGTGAGAAAAGTTGTTTCGCTAACGTTAAACACGAACGATCTATCAAAAATAGATCGTTCGTGTTTTTTATGGTCATGGTGAACGTAGGTTTCGTGTGGGCAGGTCCTTCTAGCTGTTACACGGAAATCAACAAAGGTGTCATAAGCAGTTCAGCTCATTTATCCCCATTTTCTGTCTTTAGATTAGATTCATTTTATTATGTCCCAATCTTTTTTTTTTGTAAAATAAAAGAATACAAGTTGAAAAATCTTTATTTGAACGAAAGAAGGGATGATGAAAGTGAAAGATATTAAAAATATTTATTGTGTAGGGCGGAACTACGCACTGCATGCAAAAGAATTACATAATGATATTCCAACATCACCTTTTTTATTTTCCAAACCTACTCACGCTCTCGTTGAAGCAGCTGGACAATCAATCACTCTTCCTAGCGACCAAGGAGAGGTGCACTTTGAAACTGAACTGATTCTTCATATTGGACAATCTTACAAAGAGGGCATAACAGTAGATGAACTTGTTGACGAGATGACGATTGGATTAGACTTGACCCTTCGAGACGTGCAGAGCGAATTAAAACAAAAAAAGCACCCTTGGCTGCTTGCAAAAGGGTTCAAACGTTCAGCGGTCGTGGGAAACTTTATTCCATTTGAAGGAGTAGAAGCATCTAAGAAGAAAGACTTTTCGTTAGTGAAAAACAATGAACGCGTGCAGCTGGGGAATATTAAAGATTTGATTTTTGACTTACAAACGATTATTGATTTTACAGGAAAACATTTTGGTCTTGATAAAGGAGATCTTATTTTTACAGGGACACCTGAGGGAGTAGGTCCGCTTACTCATCATGATGAGCTTTCACTTAAATGGGGACAGCAAGAGCTTGGTTCTTGCATCATTTCCTTTCGTTAACAAAAAGAAGCTGAAACAAAAGTAGTTTAGTTGAAGGAAGATCCGAACGATGAATTGAGATTCTTGATAGAGAATCCAACTCGTTCGGATCTTTTATTGTGATGGTGAACGTAGATTGTATATATTTGCTTCTAGCTGTTGATTAGAGGGTAAGGCGAAGACTCCGGGAGGAAAGTGGAGTGGCTGAGACCCCGCAGAAGGGTAAGTGAAGTTTTGCACGAAAATCAACAGCGGTGTACCACGCAGTCCAAATCATTTATCCTATTTGTTCGTATTTAGTTTGGCTTGCTTTCGTTATGCCTCAATCTCTTTTTCTGCGAAGTCTTAATTTTTTAGCCTTCAGAATGAATTTAATATCCAATGGGAAAGCTGTTTCTATCTCCTATAGAAAACGAGGTCCTCAGCATGGTGCTCTTAATCCTTACAACGGTGATTTCTATTTTGAGTGTACTAGTTATGCCAAAACGTATCAGCTGGATAGAAATGTACACAACTTCTTTGTTTGTTATGTTTTTAGGATCGGTAGCAGATATATATCTTGATGTTAAATATGATCTTTATGGATTCTTCACAAAAGGAGTAGATTTTGAATATCTTTTAATTTTTATTTTTGTTTATCCTGCAACGAATAGTGTATTTTTAAATTTTTATCCACAGAGCAAGAGTTTGGCTAAAAAAGCTTTATATATTACAGTGTGGGTAATTCTTACAACCCTGTTTGAATATATTTCTGCCCAAACAGAAGTGTTTTATTATAACGAATGGAAGACGCTATACTCGTTTTTTTGCTATCCTTTTCTTTATATAGCAATGGTTTTAAATTTAAAAATGATACGGAGGCTTCAGATTATCGATAAACAAAAATAGAAATAAAAAAAAGTAATGATAAATCATAAAAAAATGATATTTTATTAATGGCTACATATGTAATATAGTAAAAATAGAAAATAAACGAAGCAGCATATAAGCAGGGTTAAAAAACATCAAAACGGGAATCTTGACATTAACTTCATGTTTTTAACCATGTATTGTGAATGAATATACTTATTGCTAAATAATATGTTGTAGAAGGAATTTAGCAAAGGAGGCAAGAAGATGTTTAAGCGTAGTGAAAAAATCCAAATTCATGGCGTAACGTTTCATGGAGTCATGAGTGCGAAGCAAAAAGCCGCCCTGCAGGAAATTGCTAATGTAACAGACGAAAAAGACTGGGATGGGCTAAAAGGTGTGTATTGCTTAGGCAGTGTAAAAGTGCAAGGGAAAGATGTGCTAGGCGTGTACTATGGCCAATTTAATGATAACCTTCCAAAAGATAAGCGCAAACTTCAGTTTGAAATTGACTATATTAAATATACAGTAACGGAATGTCCTATTGTCTTTATCGATACAACAAAAAATAAAAAGCCTCATCAATTTGCTTTTATCATTCTGCATGAATTAGGCCATCATGTGGATCGTATGACAAATGGAACGCTTTTAAAAGAAGGAAATAGAACGCAAGAAATGTTTGCTAATACGTATGCTTTAGAGAAATATTCAAAAATAGAAAAGTTCCAAACAAAGAAGTTGAAAAACATTCCATTTTTAGAGGAGTCTCTTACTCAATGGAATAAAACTCCTCATTCTGGAGCTTATTCTCTTAGAGTTCAAATTGAATAATTCACGAGAATAGTTCCTCTCTCTCCGTTTTTTATTTTCCTATCTTTTTTCCTCTTCCTTTCTTTTATTCTTCCAATGAACAAAAAGGATTTAATTACCCATAAAGTTTTAAAAGTTTTTATAGTACGAATTATTTACACTATACCCTCCTGTAAATTATGATTATTTTAAGAAAAAACAGAAAATTTTAAAGTTTTAAGGTACAACTTAATAGTGAACAAGCGATGTTGTAATCGTATAGACGAACTGGCATACATATGCGAGTCATACATACAAACGAATCGCTTCCACTGTTATGAAAGCGGATTCAAAAATAGGAGGGGTAATAATGTTAGCTATTCTTGGGTTTTTGATGGTTTGTACATTTATGTTTCTAATTATGACAAAACGATTAACGCCGCTTATTGCTTTAATGGTTATTCCAGTATTGTTTGCAATCATAGGGGGATTCACAAGTGATATTGGAGAAATGGCTTTAAATGGTGTAAAAGAATTAGCACCTACAGGCGTTATGTTAATGTTTGCTATTTTATATTTTGGGATTATGATTGATGCTGGTTTGTTTGATCCAGTTGTAGGAAGAATTTTAAAAATCGTAAAAGGTGATCCACTAAAAATCACAATTGGTACAGCTATTTTAGTTCTTATTATCTCATTAGACGGAGACGGAACAACAACATATATGATTACGCTCTCAGCGATGCTTCCGCTTTATAAAAAGCTAAACATGAAGCCTATGATTTTAGCCTGTATCGCTATTATGGGTAGTGGAGTTATGAACTTAACGCCTTGGGGCGGACCTACTGCTCGTGTGATGAGCGCATTGAAGTTAGATGCTTCACAGGTGTTCACACCACTGATTCCAGCCATGATTGGTGGAGCTGTTTGGTTATTATTTACGGCTTACTATTTCGGGAAAAAAGAGCGCCAGCGCTTAGGTGTTATTGATATTCAAGACGTTACAAATGCTCAAGTAGCTTTTGCAGAAGCAGCCGCTGCTGAAGGAATCGAGTACAAGCGTCCGAAGCTTTTATGGGTAAACTTTGCTTTAACAGCTCTCTTATTAGTAGGACTTATCACAGCAGTTATGCCGCTTCAAGTTCTGTTTATGATTGGATTTGCAATCGCTATCATGATTAACTATCCAAATTTAGAAGTTCAAAAAGAGCGTATCACAGCACATGCCGGTAATGTACTTGCTGTTGTATCTCTTGTATTCGCAGCAGGCGTATTCACAGGCATTTTATCAGGTACAAAAATGGTAGATGCAATGGGTAATAGTTTAGTAGGATTAATTCCAGATGCGTTAGGGCCTTACATGTCTGTGATTACAGCCATCACAAGTATGCCATTTACGTTCTTTATGTCAAATGATGCTTACTACTATGGAATTTTACCAATTATTGCTCAAGCAGCTTCAGCATACGGTATTGATGCTGCAGAAATTGGCCGTGCTTCATTGATTGGTCAACCTGTTCACTTACTAAGTCCTTTAGTTGCTTCTACGTATCTATTGGTCGGTATGGCAAAAGTCGAGCTTGGTGAATTCCAGCGCTTTACTTTAAAGTGGACGATTGGAACAGCGATGGTGATGCTTTTAGTAGCTATTATTACAGGAGTTATTACGCTGTAAAGATCATGAACCTAAAAACTTATCAATTCCGCTTTTGGGATTGATAAGTTTTTTTGTCTAAAAAGCTTTTGGAATAAGGAGCGGATATACAAAAAATTTTGATAAAATAAAAGAGGAATAGAACTATAAGGTAAAGGCTAAAGGTGCGATGAAATGAAAAAATGGTTTCAAGTATCGCTGCAAACAAAAATCGTAGGTTTATCCGCAGCATTAATCATAACTGTTATTGTTCTTTTAGCGAGTATTTTCTCTTACATGCAGTTTGTAGAATCTAAAAGGCAAGCCGAGCAGCTGGCTCTTCAAGCAGCCAAATCAATATCATTTATGCCGGAAGTCAAAGCTGCTTTTCAAAAAAAACAGCCGAGTCGCTACATTCAGCCGCTTGCCGAGCAAGTGAGGGAACAAATCGGAGCAGCAAGTATTGTAGTTCAAAACCGTGAGCAAATCATCTATTCTCATGCTAATCAAAAATGGATAGGAAAGAAAGACAAAGAGGCGGTTAACGATAGAGCACTATTATTCGGCGGATATTATACGCTTGACGGAGAGGGAACCACAGGTCCTGCAATTATGGGGAAAGCGCCTATTGTCATCAGTCACGGAAAGTATACGGAGGTCGTGGGAGTAGTGACGGTTGAGTTTTTAAAGTCTCATGTTCATGCTCAGCTCATTACGCGCATTCAGCAAATTATCCTATTTTCACTAGCTGTTTTATTGCTTGGTATGATCGGGGGTATTTTTTTAGCTAAAAGTATTAAAAAAGATACTCTCGGTCTTGAGCCCCATGAAATCGCTTCTTTATACCGTGAACGAAATGCGATTTTACTTTCGATAAAAGAAGGAATTATTGCTATTGATCATCAAGGCTTTATTACGATGATGAATACATCAGCTAAAAATATGCTAGGACTGCAGACGGAATATTTACATCATCATATCATTGAAGTGTTTCCTTATACGAATATGATTGAAGTGCTAGATACGGGAATAGCCCGAAGCGACCAAGAGATTTTTCTGAATGAAAAAACGTTTATCTTAAACTTAACACCTATTATTGAACATCAGCGAATTGTAGGAGTGGTCGCTAGTTTTCGTGATAAGACAGAATTAAAAAGTTTAATCAATACGATTTCAGAAGTACGAAAGTATTCAGAGGATTTACGAGCTCAAACGCATGAGTTTACGAATAAGCTGTATGTGTTGTCGGGTTTGCTGCAGTTAGGGCAGTACAAAGATGCATTTGAGTTTATTCAAAAAGAATCAGCCGTACACCAAACACAAAACCGTATTCTATTTGATCAGATACTAGATTCTAAAGTCCAAGCAATATTGCTTGGGAAGATTGGAAAAGCATCTGAAAAGAAAATTCACTTTTCGGTTGATTCGGAGAGTACACTCGATACGCTCCCAGAACATATTGAAATTTCTCATCTCATTATCATTATTGGGAATTTAATTGATAATGCATTTGAAGCGGTGAGTCAGCAGCCTGAAAAAGAAGTGTCGTTTTTTATTACCGATATTGGTCATGATTTAATTATTGAAGTGATGGATAACGGACCTGGTATATCAGAAGAAGTACTAAATCAAATTTTCACAAAAGGTTTTTCAACCAAAGGTACAGACAGAGGATACGGACTGGCAAATATAAAGAAAATGGTAGATGAGCTTGGAGGATCTATTGAAGTGTATAATCAGCCAAAAGGAGGAGCCATTTTTTCAGTTTACCTTCCAAAAAACTGAATCATGAGAAGTAAGGGGAGAGTTGAAATGTTAAGAGTCGCAATTGCAGAAGACGATTTTCGAATTGCTCAAGTTCAAGAGCGATTTTTATTAGAAGTAGATGGTGTGGAAGTTGTAGGTAAAGCGTTGAATGCAAAAGAGACGCTTGAAATGCTAAAGGAGAAGAAAGTTGATTTACTTCTTTTAGACATCTATATGCCAGATGAAATGGGAACAGATTTACTGCCAAAAATCAGAGCGCAGTTTCCACACGTTGACGTTATCGTGGTAACGGCTGCCACCGAAAAAAACATTGTAGAAATCTGTTTGAGAAACGGCGTCGTTAATTATTTGATTAAGCCGGTTATGATGGAATCCTTCATTAATGCTATTAAACAGTATCAAGAGAAAAAGGAACTGTTTAGTACGCATGAAGAAGTTGATCAATCATTTATTGATGCGTACTTTGGACATGTCAGAACAAAGCCAAAAGCGGATAAATCTCTTCCTTCAGGTATTGATGGTATCACATTACAAAAGTCAAAAGATATTTTAAAAAGCATCAAAGGAATTACGATCGAAGAGATGGGGCAACACATGGGAGTATCTAGAACGACAGCTAGACGATATTTAGAGTATCTAGTATCAACTGGTGAATGTCACGTTGAATATGATTATGGGATTATTGGACGGCCGGAGCGCAAGTACTATTTAGCGTAGCATTAGCCTTGAAGGATGGTATATATGATCAAAAAGCTCATGATAGTGTTTATAAGTGTATTGCTTGTTAGCTGTTCTTCTCCCTCTAAAAAAGACCATATTGATATGGGGGAAATTGAAATTGTGGCAGCCGGTGCAAAAGGCGGAGGAGCAGATGCAACAGTAAGAGCCATTCAACAGGTGCTAACGGAAAAGAAGATTGTGAAGGTACCCGTTTCTGTTAGTAATAAAATAGGTGGGCAAGGTGAAGAAGGATGGAAATATATTAAACAGAGAAAAGAAGGGAATATTGTTTCCGGAAATTCCAGCTTACTGATTACAAATAATTTGCTAGGGCAAAGTCAATTAACCTATAAAGACTTTACTCCGCTCGCTATTTTAACATCTGAATGGGAGGTCATCGTAGTCCCGGCTAACTCTCCTATATATAATTTAAAACAGCTCATACGCACGTTAAATCAAAGTGAATCCAGCATGAAAGTGGGAATATCACCTCGCTTAGGAAATGACGATCATTTATCGTTCATGCAGCTAAATAAAAAAGCAGGCGTAGACTCTTCCAAGCTTGAGTTTTTCGTTTACAACAGCAGTCATAAAGTGATCGATGCGCTCGTTCATCATCAGCTAGATGTAGCACCTATGTCATTATCAGAAGTAAAAAAGCAGTATGAACAAGGGCAGGTAAGAATACTCGCCGTTTCTTCTCCCAGCAGGCTAGAAGAGTTAAAAGAGATCCCAACGTGGAAAGAAGCGGGAATTGACGTAACATTTAGCCATTGGAGAGGTCTAATGGGACCGCCTAATATGACCAAAGAGCAGGTAGCATATTGGAATAAGACAGTGTATGAAATGGTTCATACAAAAGAATGGGAACAGCTGCTTAAAGATAACGATTTAACCTCTTTTTATAAAAATAGCAGCGGTGCTAAAGTCTTTCTTGAACAGCAAAGCAAGCTGTATTCTGACTTAATGGGCGGAACAAATGATGAATAAATACAATAGAAAGAGGTTGGGATAAAAGGATTTTAGACGGAGTGAAAAACGAACCATTGATCAAGGTTTTTGATTCGTGGTTCATTTTTTTGTTTTGGTGAGGATAGTTTCATCTGTTTTGTTCCTTCTAGCAGTTGATTGGAGGGCAAGACGAAGACTCCTGCGGGAGAAGCGGAACAGGTGAGACCCCACAGGAGAGTTAGCGACGAGGAGGCTCACACCGGCCTCCCGCGGAAAGAGAAGTCTTGCACGGAAATCAACTGCAGGGTCAAAAGCAGTTCAGCTCATACATCCCATTTGTTCGTCTTTAGATTAAATTCATTTCGGTATGTCTCAACCTCTTTCTATCAGCGTACATCTTTTAAATCCAAGTTTTGAATGAACTCAATAAAAGCTTTTACGATGTTAATCTTTAATGAATCCTCATGATAAAACATCCATGTACTGCGCGTTAAAGGCTGCTGGTCTTTTGTTTTTAACGTGTATCTGTAAATCTCTGCTGCGTCATCAAGCAGCATACTCGGCAAAATCGCATAACCGAGTCCGTTTACAACCATCTTTTTGCATGTTTCTGCTTTATCCACTTCAATACTGACAAGGGGAGGCTGAGAGTAATTTTCAGCCCACCAGTTATCAACAGATGTTTTTAAAAAACGATCTTGGTGATAATCAATTCGAGGTATATTGGGAAGGTTGTTTATATCAACAGGCTGTGCAGACGCAATGCAAATCGTTTCTTTAAAAAGCAGCTCTTTCTGATCCTGCCAGTTATAATCACCTTTTACAAACGCAATATGAACATCGTGCTTATAAAGTAAGTGGGCCATGTCACTGCTCCATCCGGTGGTGACTTTGAATTCAACGTCAGGAAATCGCTCTTTAAATAGCCGTAATAGTCCAGGGAGCTTGTAGTCAGTGAAAAAGTTAGACACTCCTAGACGTAAAGTACCGGTTAATTGATCATCCATGTTTAACACATTTTCTTTTATTTTTTGAAGCGTGAGCAGCATTTCTTCTGCACACTTCACTAAATATTCCCCCTGTGGTGTAAATTGAACGCCGCGGCGTCCTCTGTTCACAATCTGAACATGAAATTCCTTCTCCATCTGCTGCAGTCTATGCGTAAGCGCAGGCTGAGAGATAAACAGCTCCTTGGCTGCTTTTGTAATGTTTTTTTCTCGATACAACACTTGTAGAATAAGCCAATCTCGATCGTCCATACTATCCCTCCAGGAATAAAAAAAATGAATGGTTTATAATAAAATTTCGATATTTTAATTATCTCTAAAATTATACTATAGTTAAGAAGAGGAATGTTCGGTGTAAGAAAGAAAAGCCTTGTAGAAGGAAGGAAGTAGATATGAACGCAAGAATTATTTTTTTACAATCTATATTTTTTATTTTATTAACAAGCATAGGAGGATTTCTTTTATCGTTAACAGGTTTATCCATTGGCTGGATGCTTGGGACCCTCATTTTAGCTGCTATTCTAGCTTTCCGAAAGCCGCGTTTTTTATCTCAAACAAGCAAAAAAGGTATTCCAAAATATTGGCTGTACGCAGGACAGTGTATTTTAGGGATTGAATTAGGTCAGAAGATTAACTTGTCTGTATTAACTACGTTTCAATCTCACTGGTCCACCATTACGATCATGCTTTTGCTGTCCGTTGTTTTTTCTCTTTTATCCGGTTATTTGCTATGGAAGTTCAGTTCCACAGACTTATTAACAAGCTTTTTCGGCACGACTCCTGGAGGAATGAGCGCAATGCCAGGCATGGCTGAAGAGGTAGGGGCCAATACGGCAATTGTAAGCATTATTCAAACAATGCGCGTGTTTTTAGTTGTGCTTGCTGTTCCTTTATTTGTGGTCTATTGGGGAAGTAATACAGGTCGGCATGCAGTGTCAGCTACTCCAAGTATTTTTGGGTGGGAATCACTGCTATGGACAGGCGTTTTAATCGTTACAGCAGTAGTAGGCTATTATATAGGAAAAAAACTAAAATTTCCTGCTCCTTGGTTAGTAGGGGGAATGCTTACTGTTGCGATTGTTCAAACAGCTGCTTCATCGTACGCGGGATATAATCTTCAAGCATACTGGCCTCATTCTGTTATGATTTTATCGCAAATTTTTATCGCGTCAAGTATTGGTTCTCGCTTTCATAAAGAAATGTTTATTGGCGTGAGAAAAATTATAGTTGTTGCGCTTATTAATACAATCGGTTTGATCGCTGCTATGTTTGTTTGTGCACTAGCAGTCTCCAAAATAACTGGAATCGGGCTTATTACGTCTATTTTAGCGTTTGCTCCTGGAGGCATTGCAGAAATGGCAACAACATCAATTGTACTGCAAGCCGATTCGACGTTGGTAGTAGCGGTCCAAGTGCTTCGAATTTTAACCATTTGGCTGCTTCTTCCTCCGCTGTTTCGCATGTTTCATCAATGGGGAGAAAGAAAAAGAATACATTCACACGTTTCATAATAAATATGTGAATGCACTAGGCAAAGTAATAGAGAGTTTTAAAGAGAAAAATGGGGGGAGAATAGATGAGTAATAAAGAAATGGTGGTCAGTCAGTTCGGGGGGAATGCTGGAAAGTACGTCAAAAGTAAAGGTCATGCGAAAGGCAAAGATTTAGCTATTTTAGCGGAAATTGCTGAAGAAAATAGAGGAGGAAAGCTGCTTGATGTAGCAACAGGAGGAGGACACGTGGCAAATAAGCTAGCACCTGTTTTTCAAGAAGTAACGGCTTTTGACTTAACTCCTCAAATGCTGCAAAGTGCTGAAGGCTTCATTAAAGAAAATGGTTATGAAAATGTATCGTTTGTTCAAGGAGATGCTGAAGATATGCCATTTCAAGATGACGAGTTTGATACGGTAACGTGCAGAATTGCACCGCACCATTTTCCTAATATTAAACAGTTCATCAAAGAGGTGTACCGAGTGTTAAAGCCAGGCGGACAGTTCTTGCTCATTGATAATGTAGCACCGGAAGTGAATGCTTATGACGAGTTTTATAATCGAGTTGAAAAGACAAGAGATCCAAGCCATTATCGTGCCTATAAAAAAACAGAGTGGCTTTCTATGCTTGAAATGCAAGGATTCCGTACAGAAGTGCTGACAACTTTTCCAAAGCGCTTTTTATTTGATGACTGGTGCGGGATGATGAATGTTTCGGAAGAGACAAAGCGTGAGCTTACTCAATATATGCTGAATATACCAAGCGGATTTAAGCAATTTTTCGACATCAAAACAAATCAACAAAGAATTGAATCGTTTCAAGGAGAAGCAATCTTTGTAGCGTGTTACAAAAATAAATAAAAAGAGGCCAACTCATCGGAGTTGGCTTCTTTTTTTACTTATGCTCGTTGGTTTGAACGATTTCCAAAATATTGCGTAATACGATCTAAAATAATCGCTAAAATAACGATTGAAATTCCAGCTTCAAAGCCCGTGCCGACTTCAAGTCGAGAAACTGCACGATATACTTCCGCACCAAGTCCCGGAGCACCTACAAGAGAGGCAATAACAACCATTGAAAGAGATAGCATGATGCTTTGGTTAATTCCGGCCATGATTGTTTTTGTGGCTAATGGAAGCTGTACTTTAAATAATTTTTGTTTTGTTGTTGAACCGTAGGCATTTGCTGCTTCTACTAGGTCAGCGGGTACTTCGCGAATACCTAGGTTCGTTAAACGAATCGTCGGAGGCATTGCAAAGATAACAGATGAGATAACACCTGGTACCACACCGATTCCAAAAAAGAAAAGTGCTGGAATCAAATAAACAAATGCGGGCATTGTTTGCATAAAGTCTAAGATTGGCGTAATAATTCGAGCCGTCTTTTCGCTTTGAGATGCCCAAATGCCAAGCGGAATTCCTACTATAATCGAAATCAGTACGCTTGTTAAAACGAGAGCTAGTGTGTCCATGGTTTCTTGCCAGTAGCCAAGATTAAGAATAAATAACAGGCCAATCATCGATAAAATAGTAAATGACCATTTTTTACTTGAAAACCAAGCAATGATTCCGACAATTAAGATTAAAATTAATGCGGGTGGAAAGGTTAGCACTAGTACAATAAAACTTACAATACCATCGACAATAGCTGAAATAACATCAAAAAACCCTTTGATATTATCATTTAAAAACGTGACAAAATGGTCAATCCAATTGCCAACAGGAATTTTAGGAATACTATTCATTTACGTTCACCTCATTACTATCAGTACCGGCGAGTGCTTCAATCACTCGTTCTTTTTTAATGATGCCGCGCAGACGATGGTTTTCATCTACAACCGGTAGTGGAAAGCGGCTGATAACCATTTTGTCGTACAGGTTTTCTAGTAGCGTATCTGTTGTAACAGTTGGAATATCCGTATCTAATACGTCTGCTGTCAGTTTATTTTGTTTAATGGCACGGCTAATATCATCTGCAGTTACAACTCCTAAAAGAGTTTTTTTCTTGTCTACGACGTAGATGCTTGAATAACCAGCTTCTTGCATAATTTTAAGAGCCACGCGCGGACCTCGGTCTACGGTAATAGATTCGGCACGGTTCATCACGCTTTCAGCTGTGTATACTTTAGCTACATTAACGTCTTCCACAAAGCGCTCAACATAATCATTGGCAGGGTTTGTCATAATTTCTTCAGGTGTTCCTACCTGAACAACACTGCCGTCTTTCATTAAAACGATGCGATCTCCGATTCGAAGAGCTTCATCAAGATCATGGGTAATAAAAATGATTGTACGTTCCATTTTTTCTTGAAGCTCCAGTAAGAAATCTTGCATGTCTTTACGAATAAGCGGATCTAGTGCACTGAATGCTTCATCCATTAATAAAATATCAGGGTCATTGGCAAGTGCTCGGGCCAGTCCGACACGCTGCTGCATACCGCCGCTCAGTTCACCAGGGTATTGATTTTCGTACCCTTTCAAACCTACTAATTCAAGCGCTTCTTTTGCTTTCTTTTCACGTTCGTCTTTTGGTGTACCTTGAACTTCTAGTCCGTATTCTGTGTTATCAAGAACCGTACGGTGAGGGAATAGGGCAAAGTTTTGAAAAACCATGCTCATTTTTTTTCGGCGCATGTCGCGGAGTTCATCTTTGTTCATTTTTACTACATCGTCACCGTCTAAAATAAGGGATCCAGATGTTGGTTCAACAAGGCGATTAAACATACGAACTAAAGTGGATTTACCACTTCCAGACAGGCCCATAATAACGAAGATTTCACCGGATTTGATTTCGAAGTTTGCTTGATTAACCCCTATTGTCATTCCTGTTTCTTCTAGAATTTCTTTTTTTGTTTTTCCTTTTTGAAGTAAATCAATCGCTTTTGACGGATTCTTACCAAACACTTTGGTTATATTTTGTACTTTTAATTTTACGTGTTCCATATGTCCACCTCAATTGTTGTTTTCTTTTACGTCCATTAATCTTTTGTCCAACTGTCAACTAGCTTTTTATGCTTTTTTACCCATTCTTGCGCTGCTTCTTCAGGATTCGAAGATTTTTCAACTTGTGATAGAAGAGGACTGATTAATTTATCATTCATCTGTGCATTATTCATCCATTTTATGACTTGAGGATTTGTCTTTTTAAATTCCTTGCTTGTCATTGTGTAAATGTTGTCAGGGTCTCCAAACGAATTTTTAGGATCTTTTAAGTATTTGATATCAAAGTCTGCAAAAGCCCAGTGAGGATTCCACATAGTAACAACAATTGGTTTTTTGGCATCATAGGCTTTGCGCAGTTCACTGAGCATAGCTGCCTCAGACGATTTTACAAGCGTATAGCTTTTAAGGTCATAATCCTTTAACGCCTGTTCGGCTAATCCATTAATACTGGAGCCTGGGTCAATTCCAATTACTTTGTTATCGACATCAGAAGCAACCTTAGCAAGGTCTTCCGTTGTGTTCACATCTTTCATATAGGAGGGAACTGCGAATCCTAAGCGCGCGTTTTTTAGCCAAGGGTCTTCGATGTTCACTTGATCTTTATACTTTTTGTAAAAAGGCGCATCTGTTGTAGGCAGCCATGGTGCAAACGAAATATCAATGTCGTCATTGGCCGTTCCTACCCAAACACCGGCTTTCTCTAAGAAAACAGTTCTAACCTTGTAGCCTCGATCTTCTAAAATCTGTTTCCATACGTACGTGTAGGCGATGTTTTCAGTATAGTTATTCATGCCGATGGTAATGGTTTTTTTATCTTTAAATGCGCCATTACCGTTGCCGCAAGCCGAAGTAATAACTAGAAGAAAACAAATCATGCTGATTAACAATAGTTTCTTCATGCAATGTAACTCCTTTATAAAGTTTTAAATCAATCTGACTGATATGTAGAACGAGTGCTAAACACAACGAAGTGTATACCCGGTTTTTTTAGGTGGTAAACATAGAAAATATAAAATGTGAAATAGAGTGGGTGATTTTTTGGCGTTATAAAGTTATTTTTAGCTAAAAATGTACATCGTAGTTAAGAGAAATTATGGGAAATAAATGGATAAAATAAGTGACTGTAGAATCAGTTTTACATGTTACCACTCTTTTTTTTACTCCGTCAACTTCGAGTGAAGAGTAATTAAGCGATAAAGCTTTATAAATAAACGCAGAAAAGTATCTTTCTACTAAAGATACTTTTTCAGAAAAATAGTTGCTTAAAGAGCGTTGTATCAGCTTTTACTTTGGATGGTGAAAGGAAGAGAAATAACAGTGAGACATATAAAAAGAACGAGGGTAAAATGATAAAATAAAAAAATATTTTGAAGGCGGCATGCGACCAATTTTTTAATTAAATTTAAAGATTCAGAAAATTTTATCTTGCATAATTTGTGTTGCTTATAGTAAAATGAATGAAAGTCATTCATTTTATAGGTGGAGGGAAAGAGTTGGTTACAAGCACAAGTGAAAAATACGATAAAATCTTACAGGCAGCGATTGAAGTTATATCTGAAAAGGGGCTTGATAAAACGTCAATTTCAGACATTGTAAAGCGTGCAGGCGTAGCTCAAGGAACTTTTTATCTTTATTTCAGATCCAAAAATGCCCTTGTTCCTGCGATTGCAGAAAACTTACTTTCTTTGTCGCTTGAAAAAATTAAAGAAAGAGCTAAAACAGCAACGAATTTTTTAAGTACATTAGAGGTAATGATTGACGAAACGTATAAAACAACTGATGAATATAGAGATGTTCTTGTTTTATGCTATTCGGGGCTCGCTTTTGACTATTCATTAGAAACATGGGAAGCTATTTACTTACCTTATTACAACTGGTTTGAAGAGGTATTAAACGAGGCTGTTAGAAAGGAAGAAGTCATTAAGCAGCTTAACGTTAAATGGACAGCTAAAACGATGATCAATTTGATTGAAAATGCTGCGGAACTTTTTTATATCGGGCGAGAGCAAGATGTCACACTTGAGCAATCAAAGGAAGAACTTTTTCAATTCTTAAAGCGTTCTCTTGTGCCATCCGTGTAATATTAGCGCTGCTGATATTACACCTATCAAAATGACTGACATTCATTCAAACTATATAATTAATTATCAGAATTATAAGTTTTTAAAAGTTTAAAATGACTGACAATCAGTCGTTATTTAATAAGGAGGTATCTTATGGATCGTACAGCCGTTAAAACGTTAACTTTAAATATGTACATAAACGGAGAGTGGAAAAAAGCAGAGAAGCAACGTCCTACTGTTAACCCAGCGACAGGTGAAGTAATTGGATATGCTGCAGAAGGCAGCGCAGAAGATATGAAAGCAGCAATTGAAGCTGCACGGGAAGCCTTTGACAGCGGAAGTTGGTCTGAGACTTCTGCGTCTGAAAGAGCAGCTATCTTATTTAAAATTGCCGATAAGCTTGAAGAAGCGAAAGAGGAATTAGCAGCGCTAGAAACAATGGATAACGGAAAGCCATATCGCGAGGCTGAGGCTGATGTGGAAGATGCAGCTGCTTGTTTTAGATATTACGCTGGATTAATTACAAAGCCAGACGGTCAAACGTACAGTGTTCCTGCACCTATGCAAGCAATGGTTATAAAAGAACCAATTGGGGTGTGCGGACTGATTGTACCTTGGAATTATCCGCTGTTGATGAGCGTGTGGAAAATTGCACCTGCTTTAGCTGCAGGAAATACGATTGTATTTAAACCTTCTGAAGTGACACCGGTTACTCCTACAAAACTTTTTGAGATTTTAGAAAGCGTAGGATTGCCAAAAGGAGTAGCAAACCTTGTTATGGGAGCTGGAGATACTGTAGGAAATACGCTTATTCAAGATAAGCGTGTTGATAAGATTTCCTTTACGGGCGGAACGGTAACTGGAAAACACATCATGCGTCAAGCAGCGGAGAATGTAACGAAAGTCTCTTTAGAACTTGGAGGAAAGTCACCGAACATTATATTTGCTGACGCTGATTTTGAAACAGCTGTAGATTATGCCTTATTTGGAATTTTTGCAGGGAGCGGCCAAATTTGCGCTGCAGGTTCTCGTATTTTAGTAGAAGAAAGCATCGCTGAGAAATTTATTGAACGTTTTGCAGAGCGTGCTCAAAAAATTAAAGTAGGAAATGGAATGAATCAAGAGATTGAAATGGGCCCTCTTGTAAGTGAAGAACATATGAAAAAAGTATTAAAGTACATCGAAATTGGAAAGCAAGAAGGCGCCCGCCTTGTATGCGGAGGCAATCGAATCACCAGCAGTGGATTGGAAAAAGGATTCTTTGTAGAACCTACGGTTTTTAGTAACGTTACGTCAAATATGAAAATTGTGCAAGATGAAATCTTTGGACCCGTTGTTGTTATTCAAACGTTTAAAGACGAAAAAGAAGCTATTAAACTTGCAAATGATACGGAATATGGTTTGGCAGGCAGTGTGTTTACAAACAACGGCGCAAAAGCTCTTCGGGTGATTAAAAAGCTGCGTGCGGGCATCACTTGGGTAAACACATATCATTTTACATTTAACGAAGCGCCTTGGGGCGGATATAAGCAGAGCGGAATTGGTCGAGGGCTGGGCACGTTTGGATTGGAAGAATTTCAAGAAGTAAAACAAATTAATATTAATTTACAAGTAGAGCCAATCGGCTGGTTTAAAAATTAAAAAGTAGAGAAGGAGCGATATTAAAATGAATACAGTGACGAAAAATCAAGAGGTAAACAAAGCATATGGTGAAGTAAACGAATATATCAACAAAGTGCTGGGACTTATTGAAAAAAGCGAAGTTTCAGCTGAAGAAGCACAGTGGATTACGAAAGAAACAGTAGACGGATTTCGTGAGCATGTTAACCCAGGCTTTTTAGAATATCGCAAAACAGTAACGGTGGATACGCAGTTTGCAGCTGTGGAATGGTCAGATGAAGGCTCTTGTTTTACGGATGTAAACGGTAAAAAATACATTGATTGTTTGGGCGGATTTGGAATTTATAACGTGGGGCACCGCCATCCTAAAGTAGTCAAAGCTGTTCAAGATCAGCTTCAGCGTCAAGCGCTCCATAGCCAAGACTTATTAGATCCACTTCGTGCGATGCTTGCGAAAATTTTAGCAGATATTACACCGGGTGATTTGAAGTATTCCTTTTTCACAAACAGCGGAACAGAAAGTGTAGAAGCCGCTTTAAAATTAGCGAAAATGTATAGTGATCGAACAACGTTTATTTCCACAACACGTTCTTTTCACGGAAAAAGTCTAGGTTCTTTATCAGGTACGGCAAAAGGAATGTTCCGTAAACCATTTCTGCCGTTAATTCCAGGTTTCCGTCACGTGCCGTTTGGTGATATTGACATGATGCGTAAAACATTTGAAACGTGCGCGCTTGTAGGGGAAGATGTGGCAGCTGTTTTATTAGAACCAATTCAAGGAGAAGGCGGCATTATTCTTCCTCCTGAAAATTATTTAAAAGAAGTGCGTGCACTATGTGATGAGTACGACGCTATCTTAATTTTTGATGAAGTTCAAACAGGTATGGGACGTACCGGTGAAATGTTTGCATCAGAACTATACGATGTTGTACCCGATATTTTATGTCTTGCTAAAGCGTTTGGAGGAGGAGTTATGCCTGCTGGCGCGGTTGTAGCAAAAGAAAAAGTGTTTTCAAGCTTCTTTGATAATCCGTTTATGCACACAACAACGTTTGGAGGCAACCCGCTTGCCTGCGCAGCCGCTATTGCAACCATTAACGTGTTGATTGAAGAACAGCTGCCAAACCGTGCAAAAGAGCTGGGAGAATATTTCCTTGCTGGTTTAAAGAAAGCAGCTGAAAAACATGGAGATAAAGTACTTGAAATCAGAGGGCAAGGTTTAATGATTGGAATTGAGTTTCACCAAGATGAAATTGGCTACGCGCTTTCTAAAGGTATGTTTGATGAAGGGATTCTAGTAGCCGGCACGCTTGTAAACTCTAAAACAATTCGTATTGAGCCACCGTTGACTATTTCAGCGGAAGAAGTAGATCAAGTCATTTCTATATTTGAAAAAGTATTAAATGAGCTGAACCACCAATAAATGTAACAAGGAGCAATGAATATGAGTCGGCAAAGGTTTCTTATTCCCGTATTGCTTTCAATGATTTTAGTAGTGGAAATGCCTAGCGACTAACTGAAATCATTGAAACGGAGGAGTGAATTATGAAATATCCATTGTCCCCAGATGTCAAACCAGAATTTTGTACAACGGGCTCATTTATGAGGCTGCCAGCGGAAAGAGAAAATGCAAAAGTAGGGCTAGTAGGGATGCCGTTTGATACGGCAGCATCTTTCAGAGTAGGTGCGCGCTTTGCACCTCAGGCAATTCGGCAAGCTTCCATGACGCTGTTTCCTTATCATCCGGTACACGACGTATATCCATTCGATGATACAAATGCTATCGATATTGGTGATGTGCCCGTGATTCCGCATAATATTCACAGAAGCTATGAATTAATGGAAGAAGCGGTAGGCACTCTTATGGATAGGGGAATTGTTCCAATTGGAATTGGAGGAGATCATTCGATTACCTTGGCAAGCCTTCGTGCTGCTGCTAAAAGATATGGTCCAGTGGCTATGATTCATTTTGATTCTCATACAGACACGTGGGATACGTATTACGATGAAAAATATTGGCACGGATCTCCTTTTATACGCGCATATGAAGAAGGGCTAGTAGATCCAAAGAAGGTCTTTCAAATTGGTATCAGAGGAACATTAAATCATCCGGGAGATGTTCAAGAAAGCAAAGACCTCGGTTATCATGTAGTAACGGCCGGGGAGCTTGAACATCAAGGATTTTCAGTGATTTTAGAGCAAATGAAGACAGCGATTGGAGATACTCCGTGCTTTTTAACGTTTGATATTGATTTTGTTGATCCTTCTTGTGCACCAGGAACAGGAACGCTTGAAGTAGGCGGATTCAGCAGCAGAGAAACGCTGAAAATGATCCGTTCTCTGGCGGAATTTAACTATGTTGGATTTGACCTGGTGGAAGTGCTGCCTTCTTATGATCCAACTCAGATAACCTCGTTGCTTGCAGCTACAATCATTCATGATTTTGCTAGTTTAGTTGCAGTGAAAACGAAAAGAGAGTCATTGGATACGATGATTGAATAACGGCTTGTAAGCAGAAATCCCTCTTATTCAGAGGGTATTTCTGCGTTGATATAGCAGGAGATTAGGAACATATAGCTATTTAAAATAAAGCGCTTTCATAATATGATAAAAGAAAAAGATAGGTTGTTAGCAACCCTTACCAACTTAAAGAAATAAATCATATATTTGCTATAGTAAATGTAACTACTCTTTATATAAAAATGAATGAAAGTCATTCATTTTTATATAAAGAAATTAAATACAGGCATTTATGGATTTAATTGTCAGAATGTTCTTAATAAATAGAAGGGGGAAGATAAATGAAACATGAAACAGTAACATTAAAAAGGTCGTTGAAATTATGGCAGATTGTATTAATGGGGATCGGATATATGACTCCGATGGTAGTGTTTGATACGTTTGGGATTGCGTCTGATATGACGAATGGACACGTTCCCACGTCTTATATCATAGCCCTTGTCGGGATGCTTCTCACGGCAGTAAGCTACAAAAAGATGATTCAAGTGTTTCCAAATGCAGGGTCAGCTTATACATATACGCAAAAGACAATCAATCCACATTTAGGATTCTTAGTTGGCTGGTCTGCACTAATGGATTATCTCTTTTTACCGATGGTTAACGCACTTATTTTTCAAATTTATTTATCATCTATTTTTCCTTCGGTACCATCGTGGATTTGGGTTGTCAGCTTCGTCATTATCGTTACGCTGCTAAATTTACGAAGCGTTAATTTCACCGCCAATTTCAATACGTTTCTTGTTATATTTCAAATGACGATTTTAGTATTGTTTGTTGCTGTTTCAATCAAAGCCTTGCTAGGAGGAATGGGGGAAGGTACTCTTTTTTCTATGAAGCCTTTCTTTAATCAGAACATGACGTCATCAGGGCTAATAGCGGGAGCCACACTTATGTGTTTTTCCTATTTAGGATTTGATGCAGTGGCTATGTTATCAGAAGAAACGCCTAATCCTAAAAAAACGATTCCGCAAGCTATTTTTTTAGTTGCGTTAATCGGAGGAGTCATGTTTACCGTGACATCTTATTTTATTCAAGCGGTTTTTCCAACGTTAGAAGGATTCAAGCATCCAGACGCTGCGGCTCCTGAAATTGCTATGTATGTGAGCGGTACGCTGTTTCAAATTGTCTTTTTAGCTGGAGGAATTGCAGGAACATTATCATCAGGCATGTCATCGCATGCAAGCGTTTCGCGTTTATTATACGTAATGGGACGCGATCGAATTTTACCTCAGTCATTTTTTGGTTATGTTCATCCTAAGCTGCGCACCCCTTCGCGAAATATTGTATTAGTCGGAGTTGTATCAGCAAGTGCTATTTTCTTCAGTCTGGCAACAGCTACGTCATTTATTAATTTTGGAGCACTCATTGCGTTTTCTTTTGTTAATATTTCGGTTATTGCGCACTATGCTGTTCATCAAAAGCAGCACCGGTCGGCTAAGGGATTTTGGTCATACATTGTTATGCCACTATTAGGAGCAGCAGCGATTGGCGTTTTATGGCTTAACTTGGAGCGCAACTCCTTTTTACTTGGTATTGGCTGGGGGATTGCTGGTTTGGTTTATTTAGCGTATGCAACGAAAGGTTTTAGAAGGCAGCTGTCTTCCATTGAGTTTAAGGAAACAGAAGAAATGTCACCTTTGATGAAAGTCGGAGAAAAGTAAGGATAGAAACTACCTGTTTAAGCCTATCTTATTAAGGAAGCCACATTTATGGATTACGCATTTTGAACGTGTTACTATGTAAGAACGATAAGATAGAAAAAGGTAGGTAAATTATGATTAAAGCAGTTGTGTTTGATTTTGATGGATTAATTATTGATACAGAATCAGTGTGGTATGAGGTATACCGAGAAATGTTAGAAGACAGGGGAGTAGATCTACCGATTGCAACGTTTGCTTCTTATGTGGGAACGGATGCTACGGCACTTTACGATTACTTGCTTCAGCAGTTTAACAATGAGTTCACAAAAGAGGAACTAGCTCAAGAATCGTTAAGACGTCATCAAGAAAAAATGAAATTATTAGTAGCCCGAGAAGGTGTAGCGGAGTACTTGGCAGAAGCAAAAGAACTTGGATTGAAAATTGGTTTAGCAAGCAGCTCATATCGCGACTGGGTAACAGCTTTTTTAAAAGAGCTAGATTTGCTGCACTATTTTGAAGTCATTCAAACGCGCGATGATGTAGAAAAAGTGAAGCCAGATCCGGCTCTTTACCGAAATGTAATTGAAAAGCTAGGAGTAGAGCCCTCTGAAGCTTTGGCATTTGAAGATTCTTCTAATGGAGCAAAAGCTGCTATGGCAGCAGGCTTGCGCTGTGTGATTGTACCAAATCCGTTAACTAAACATCTGTCGTTCGAAAGATATCACTTACACATCGAATCGATGAAAGAGAAAAGTTTAAAAGAAGTGATTCAGTATCTTTGTATTGAAGATTAAAAAGAAAGGACGCTCCTGCTGCGTCCTTTCTTTTTTTATAGAATAGATATAATTTTTTTAATTAAAAAATAACGAATCAGCTTGTTTAAATAGATAAAACTGATATAATGATAACGATTATCAGTTTCAAGAGTCGATTATCTACATAAAGATACAAGCAGGAGGAATGACATTTGAATAAGAAAAAAATAGGACTGCTGGCTTTTATTACAATGCTAGCAATCGGAATGCTTATCGGCTGCAGCAGCACGAATAAGGGAAATTCAGCTGATGAAAAAAGTGAAAAAACAAGAGTGGTCAAGCATGAGCTTGGAGAGACAAAGGTAAAAGAGAATCCAAAGCGAGTAGTCGTATTAGAGTTAGGCTTTATTGATGCATTGTTAGATGCTGGTATCAAACCTGTAGGAGTAGCTGATGATGATAAAGCAGAACAGCTTATTGATAAAGATGTACTAAAAGAAATCAAAGGATACAAATCAGTTGGCACGCGAGCGCAGCCAAGCTTGGAATCGATTAAACTGCTGAAGCCCGATTTGATTATCGCCGATTCAGAACGTCATAAAAATGTATACAAAGAATTATCGAAAATTGCGCCAACGATTGAGTTAAAAAACTTAAATGCTAATTACGATGATTTACTAAATACAGAGTTAAAAGTAGGAGAAGCGGTTGGCAAGAAAGCAAAAGTTGAAAAAGTGGTAGAAGAGCATAAGCAAAAAATGAAGGATTTAAAAGCAAAAGCACCAAAAAATCCGGGCAATGTACTTGTTATCGCTGATGCAAATGGTAATATTAATGCTAGAACTTCAAATTTCTTTACAACGGGTGTTCTTGAGCAATTAGGCTTCAAAAATGCATTAACAGATCCTACAAAAGAGTACAGTGTAAAAATGACAATGGAACAACTTGTAAAAGCAGATCCGGACAAACTCATTGTTATGCGAAATGAAAAAGGTCATACGCCTTTAGCAAAACAGCCATTATGGAAAGAGCTAAAAGCGGTTAAAAATAATCAAGTGTATGAAGTTGATGTATTTAAATGGTCTCTTCGCCGAAGTGTACAAGGTGCAAATGGTATTGCAGATGAAGCAGAAAAGTTATTATTTGAAGGCAAATAATAACGAAGAAAAGAACAATCCAGCGGGATTGTTTTTTTTCTTTTTAATGAACTTTCAAATGGAAGGAGGCGCATTCTACTATGAAAGCTGTTCACGGCTTATCCAAAAGAAACAAATCTCCGCTTCGTATAATAGCTATTTTTCTTGCGGTTATTATTCTTTTACTGATTTCAATGTTTTTATCTATTTCCATCGGTTCTATACATATTTCTTTTGGAACGATTAAGCAAGCTATACTAAATTTTGACGGATCAAAAGAACAGTCTATTATTCAAACTGTCCGTCTGCCTCGCTTATTGGTAACGGCATTTGTTGGCGCTAATTTGGCTGTCGCTGGAGCGTTGATGCAAGCATTAACTAGAAATCCATTAGCTTCTCCTGGTATTTTTGGTATTAATGCCGGCGCATCAGCGGCAATGGTATTTTTAACGGTTTTAGTGCCTAGTGTAAGCATGATTGGCGGGGTATTTGGTGCATTTTTAGGAGGCGCATTTGCTGCTGTTATTGTTTATGTCATGAGTTCGTTGATTAAAGGAGGCGACAGTGATGTAAAGCTTGCTTTAACAGGTGTTGCTATACAAGGTATGCTTATGTCTCTCACGCAAACGCTGCTGATTTTTAATGAAAGCAAAACAGAAGGCGTTATGTTCTGGCTCACCGGTTCAGTTATTGGGCGAGATTGGGGACATGTTCATGTATTGGTTCCTTTTAGCATCGCGGGCCTGCTTATTGCGTTTGGTCTGGGAAGAGCGTCTTCTTTATTGTCTTTAGGAGATGACGTAGCTAGAGGACTCGGGCAGCGAGTCTTTGCCATTAGAGCGTTCACTGCAGTTGTTGTGATTGTATTAGCAGGTGTTTCGGTGGCAATTGCGGGTCCCATTGGCTTTGTAGGGCTTGTTGTTCCTCATATGGTACGCTATTTAATAGGTGTAGATTACCGGTTCGTTTTGCCAATGAGCGCGCTGCTTGGTGCATCTTTATTGCTGCTAGCAGACGTATTATCACGATTTATTACATACCCGTATGAGACTCCTGTAGGTGCAGTAACAGCATTGCTCGGAACGCCGTACTTTATTTACTTAGCGAGACGCAAAAAAACAGAAAGGAAGGCATGAGTTATATGCAGACTGTCAATAAAACAAAAAAGCAGCCATCTCGATTCAAGTCTGTCGGCCTGTTTATCATTCTTTCTGTCTTAATTATAGCGCTGAGTGTGATAAGCCTTAGCTTAGGAGACATTAACATACCTCCTCTAGACATTATTACGTCTTTTATTGGTATTGGCGATCCTGACTTGACGTCCATTTTAGTAGAATTTCGTCTGCCTCGTATTTTGCTGGCTATTTTAACAGGAGTCGGCCTAGCTGTGTCCGGAGTCGTCGTACAGTCCATTATGAGAAATCCGCTCGCTAGTCCAGATACATTAGGTCTATCAAGCGGATCAGGATTAGCAGCTGTTGCAGTCACTATTTTACTGCCTTTAGCAAGCCCATCTGTTTTATCTGTCGCTGCGTTTGCAGGAGGCTCGCTTGTCTTTGTAATCGTCTATTTGCTTGCTTATAAAAAAGGAGTAGAACCTATTCGATTTGCATTAATAGGTGTAGCAGTCAGCGCTTTTTGTTCATCCGGTATTCACTTGTTAATTTCAAAAGCAAATCCAAACGTAAATGCGGCACTGATTTGGCTGAGCGGCAGCTTATGGGGAAGAACATGGGATCAATTAATTGGTTTACTTCCCTGGGTCGTTATATTAGTACCGTTGATTTGGCTGTTAGCTGCTCGGTTAGATTTAATTCATTTAGGTGATGAAGTGGCTCGAGGACTAGGGGCTAGAGTAGAGTTAATTCGTCTAGTATTGCTGGCAAGCGCAGTGGCAATGACGGCTGCGGTTGTATCGGTGGTTGGCACAATTGGCTTTGTAGGGCTTATTATTCCTCATGTGGCCAAACGGTTAGTGGGACCGAGACACAAAAAATTGATTCCTACAGCCGCTTTGCTTGGCGCTTTGTTTGTACTAGCAGCAGATTTAATTGGGAGAGGAATTGCTCCTCCGGTTGAAATTCCGGCTGGATTAATCATTGGCATTATCGGCGCTCCGTATTTTCTTTATTTACTGTGGAGAGAATCTAAAAAATGAGGCTGTGACAAAAGTAGTGTAGTTAAAGTTAAACACGAACTATTCATCAAAAATGGATGAATAGTTCGTTTTTTTTTGTAATCATGATGAACGTAGGTTTCATATATGCAGGTGCTTCTAGCTGTTGTTTGTAGAGCAAGGCGAAGACTCCTGCGGGAAAAGCGCAACAGGTGAGACCCCGCAGGAGCGCAAGCGACGAGGAGGCTCAGCGGGCGCCCGCGGAAAGCGAAGCCTTGCACGGAAATCAACAGTGGTGTCACAAGCAGTCCAACTCATTGCTCGTCTTTAGATTGGGTTCATTTCGTTATGTCCCAATCTCATTTTTATTCCAAATGAATTTTTGGGAATGGAATATGCGGAGGCTCTTCTAGCCATCCTTGTTCAATGCTTATTCTTGATACTTCTTTGGCGTATTCCAAAATTTCATTCGTGAAGTTTGTATAGTTTAAAGCGAGATCTAAACGCGGGCTCGTTGACATCGCCAGCCCGTATCCACGTACATTTTCAGTAATCATCGCAGCCAGGTGAAACATCATGAGTTTTTCTGAAAATGGAGGAACGGAAGACTTTTCTACTCCGTAATCCCACTTCATTGTGACCGGTATGTTTTCTACCATTAGCGGTTGTGACAGGGATTCAATGTGCTGCTGTACCTGCTCTCTACCTTTTAACAAAAAAGCTTGAATTTCCTGAGAAGGAGCTGTTTAAGCAAACCCTAAAATTAAATCCTTTGCAATTAAGTTCGTCTGTATGCTTGACACGATATGAGAAATTTCGATGACCGTTAACGGCCGCTTTTCATCAAAATAGCTTCCTAAGAAAAGTTCTTTATCGTTCATATCAGACGCATCTGCAATAGGAATAGGAGGAAGCTCTATAAAAATTTGTTTTTCTAACAGCAAATCTGTAATCGTTTGATTAAGCTTTTCTGCTTTTAATAGCAAGCTGCGAAAAAAAGATCGTACATCACTTCTTGCGGCAACATCGACGCCCGTAGTTGCTGATAGCAGAAGGATATTTGAAATATGCTTCAAATAAAGCAAATAAAAAGAATCCGAAAATAATTTTGGAGCTTCAACATTAAGGTCTTCTTCGCCGAAACCTAGCGGGATTGGCATATTTTCTTTTAAAAAGATAGCAGTGAGCGCATCACTGTTTTTTGTTGTGATGTGCAGTGTACCTTGAATCGCTTTTTGAATATCTAAATCGTCTACATGACACAGAAAATGTTTAAGCATACAAGAAATTGCTTTAGCATACAAGAAATTGCTTTATCGTTCATATATTGCTTCCAAATAACAGCCATCTCGGCGGCTGATAGTGGAGAAAATGATTGATTGTTCATAATAAACTCCTCATATATAGATAAATAACAAGTTTCTAAAAGGTTATCAACTAGTATAAGTCAAAGGAAGTAAGATAAACACTATAGAAAGTAAAAAAGGTATCAACATTTTACTATAAGAGTAACCGTCATGCATAATTTAAAGGTTCTTTTAGGAAAAGAAGAGTTCAACCGCTTCTTTCTTGCAAAGCAGAAATAAAACCGAAATAATAAATGAAGAAAGTTAGGCAAGAAAGGAGTTTCATTATATGCCAGAAGGTCCAGAAATTAGACGAGCAGCCGATGAAGTGGAAAAAGCGATTATTAGTCTTCCCGTTAGAGAGATATGGTTTGCTTTTCCATCTTTACAGCATTACGAAGAAGTATTAACGGGTGCTCGTATTAAAAGGGTAGATACAAAAGGGAAGGCTATGCTTATTCGTTTTGACAATGGCTATACCATTTATTCACATAATCAGCTTTATGGAAAATGGTATGTACGTTCATCTTACAATTATCCATCTACAAACAGACAGCTGCGTCTTGCTATTCATAATGAAAAAAAATCAGCGCTGCTCTATAGCGCTTCTGATATTGAAGTATTGCGTGATGAAGAAGTTTCTGCTCATCCTTTTGTATCAAGAGTAGGTCCGGATATTTTAAGTGAAGAAGTAACGGCAGATGAGCTTTTAGATCGCTTTTACTCTAAGTCATTTTACCGCAGAAAATGGGCGTCACTGCTGCTAGACCAAAGCTTTATAGCGGGGATTGGAAATTATTTGCGCAGTGAAATCTTATTTGTAGCGGGAATTAATCCTGCAGCTCGTCCGGTAGACTGCACGGAAGAACAGCTTAAAAAGGCAGCTGAAGCAACCATTTCTCTTGTCAAACGGTCCTATGAAACAGGTGGCATTACAAATGATGTAAAGCTTGCTGAAACGTTAAAAAAGAAAGGCCAAAAGCGCTCTGAATACCGCCACTGGGTTTTTAACCGTGAAGGAGAAGCTTGCCGAATTGACGGCACGCCTATCTTAAAAGTGCAAGCTGCTTCTAGAAGGCTTTATTACTGTCCTACTTGTCAAAAATAGCAGGATATATTTATTCTGCTATTTTTTTAATGTGGGAATGAATGACTGTTCATTTTTTGTGATATAGTTAAAAAGTAAAGTCATAATCTTAAGGGGAGGGATAAGATGGAATGTAAAACAGGAGATACATTTACGTGGCAAAGAACGTTTCAAGAGGAAGAAATCATGCAGTTTGCGGAGATGACTGGGGACCGGGGCAAACATCATATAGAACGTGACGAAAAAGGGCGGATAATGGTGCATGGACTTATGACTGCTAGTATTGGGACAAAAATAGGAGGAGACTTAAACTACATTGCAAGAGAAATGGTGAGTGAATTTCTTCGTCCAGTTTTTGCAGGAGATACAGTTACCTGTGAATGCATATTAACTGAAGTAGAAAAAGCAGATGGTTTTAAAAAAGTGAAAATCAAATCAGTGTATCGAAATCAACAAGGTAAAGAAGTACTGATAGGGACAAGTAATGGAGTTATTAGAGATTAAAATGAAAACGCTAACAAAAAATAAGTTATGAATGTTGTTAGAAAAGTCACGGATTCGTGACTTTTTTATTATGCAATTTCCTGCTTTTGTTGGTTACCATTTAAATGTAAATATGGTAATTTAGTAAAGTTGAGTTTCGCAAATGGTAAAAATGTGTATTTACTAAGTACATAGATTCTTATTTTTGGAAAAATATTTAAAAAGGAGTTTCTTATATGAAAAAAATAATGAATACAGGCTTAGCACTATCATTCGCTCTATTGCTTTCGGCATGTGGGATGCCGTCTTCAGAGGAATTAACGGGTGACGTGAAAGAAGCACAAGAAAAGGTGAAAAATGTTCAAGTGAAGGTCACTGGAAAAGAAGAAGGATCCTCTGATTACCAAGTAAACGGAGTACAAGAGTTTGATTTTAAAAGTAAAGCAGGTTACATTAACACAAAAATGAACGGCGAAGAATTGAAGGTGTATCATGATGGTGATGAAACGCTAGCTGTGGCTGGAGAAGAAAGCACAAAAGTACAGGGAGAAGAAAAAAAGTACGTTGCGGCTTTAATTAATAACGCTATGGAGCTTCAACAAAATCCAATACGCTACTATCAAAAATATGATAAAAATCTTCCAAATGAATTTGACGTCACCGAAAAAGACAAAGAGTATGTATTAACATTTAACGGAGACAAAGACAAAAAGCAAAAAATTGTAGCAGGTGATGCTAAAGCTTATTATAAAATAACAAATCAAGGCAGCGATACCGCTGTAGACCTTGACCAAATTAAGGGAAAAGATTTTTCGCTTGTTGTGACAATTGATAAAGAAACGAAGCAAATAAAGAAAGTAGTAAAAAATCAGTCGTATTCAGTTAAAGTAGACGGGAAAACAGAAAACTCAAAGTCTAAGCAAACGTATACGTATACATATAACCAATTAGACAATGTAACAAAACCAAAAGTGGAAGCAAAAGCCGCTGCTGCTTCTAAAGATAGCAGCACCGAAACGCCAAGTAAGGAAAAGCAAGCTGCCTATGCCAAGGAAGCAGGACAATACGTGGATGCTTTAATTCAAGCAACTGTTTATCAAAATACAGATCAATTTGTTGCTAAACATCCGAATCAGCAAGATAAGAAACAGGTGAAAGAAAAAGGGGAGTTCCAAAAGAGTTCGTTTGTAGAGTTTTTTGAAACGAATTTTAAAGGTGCTTTATCATCATTGAGCTCAAATATAACCGACGAGCAGTTAAACGAAGTAAGCAGCGCTTTTCTAAAAGCTCTTTCATCTACAAAATATAAAATTAAAGATGCAGCGTATAGTGATGAAGATGATGCGTACGTCGTACAAGTCGAAATTCAAGGATTTAACGATGCAAGTGTATTAGCGGAAGTCATGACACCACTTGCAGAAAAATATCAGGCGGGTGAGCTGAGTAACGAGCAGTTAGTAAACGAACTTATTAACGGAGTGGCAAAACGCTATCGTGAGCCAGTTGAATTACTTCCTGCAAAAACAGTCCCTGTACACGTCGTAAGAAATGGTGAACAAGATTACGAAGTTTTAATGCAAGATGAGTATCTGTTAACATTTGCTCAACAATCATAAATAGACATAAAAAAAGATTTTAGCTATATGCCTGAAGTCTTTTTTTGTGTTTTTTTTAAAATATAATTTTAAAAAATAAAATAAATTATTGAAATTATATTTCAAACAAATTATAATAGCCATAACTTCACTATATGATGAAAAAGGAGCCCAAAAGATGAATGAACAGCTTACGTTATTAACAACAGAGTCCCAAAACGAACACACAATGAAGATAGATACAGCTAGTACAAAGGAAATTTTAAACATAATGAATAAAGAAGATCAAAAAGTGGCGCTGGCTGTACAAAAAGTACTTCCAGACGTAGAGGTGGCAGTTGAATTTGTAAGTGAATCGTTTCAAAAGGAAGGCCGGCTTATTTATGTCGGAGCAGGAACAAGCGGGAGGCTGGGAGTATTGGATGCTGTTGAATGCCCGCCTACTTTCAGTACCAATCCCAATCAGGTACAGGGATTGATGGCTGGAGGAGAAAAAGCATTTGTTAAAGCAGTTGAAGGTGCTGAAGATAACGAAGAATTGGGAGCAGCAGATTTACAAAAAATTCATTTGAATGAACGAGACACAGTCATTGGAATTGCTGCAAGCGGACGCACTCCTTATGTGATTGGTGCATTAAGATATGCAAAATCTGTAAAAGCTAAAACGGTGGCGCTGTCTTGCAATGGTAATTCTCTTATTGGAAAAGAAGCGGACCATAGTATTGAGGTGGTAGTAGGTCCGGAAGTGCTAACAGGTTCCACAAGGTTAAAAGCAGCAAGCGCTCATAAAATGATTCTCAACATGATTTCTACAGCGGCTATGATCAAAGTAGGAAAAGCGTATGAAAACTTAATGATAGATGTTCATGTGAGTAATGAAAAGCTTAAAGAACGAGCAATAGGTATTATTTGTAAAATTATGGGTGTTTCTTATGAGCAAGCAAGTCGAACGCTTGAAGAAGCAAATAATGAGGTAAAAACAGCAGTGGTTATGATCAAAACAAATGAAAATTATGACACCGCGAAGATGTTACTTAATAATGCGGACGGTTATGTGAGAAAAGCGATTGAACATTACGTATAAAGGAGAGAAACGATGTCAACAGGCGGATTAACAATGATTAAAAACACGGTGGCTAAGCTTCCTGATTCGGAGAGGAAAATTGCTGAATATATTTTAAACAACCCGCATACTGTGGTAAACAGTACGGCTGGGGAACTAGGTAGACTAGCGAATGCGAGCAGTGCTGCTGTTATTCGTTTGTGTAAATCTATCGGGGTTAGCGGGTTTCAAGAATTAAAGGTAAGAGTAGCCGGTGATTTAGCTAGAGATACGGAGCAAGGATACCGCGATATTGAAACAAATGAAACGATTCAATCTATTGTCAAAAAAACGGCAAGCAACAGCATTCAAAGTCTAAGTGATACGGCCGAGCTTGTGAATTACAAAGAAGCAGAGCGGGCTGTTTTGGCGCTGATTGAAGCTAAAAACATTCATTTTTTTGGAATCGGTGCTTCACATATTATTGCTATGGATGCGCAGCAAAAATTTCTTCGAATTAATAAAAATGCGACTGCTTTTGCAGATAGCCATCTAGCAGCTACACTTATCGCAAATGCAAGTAAAGACGATGTAGTTGTGGGCATCTCTTTTTCAGGGGAGACTCCTGAAGTAAGCAATGTCTTATCTTTAGCTAAAAATCGCGGAGTAAAGACGATTAGCTTAACCAAGTACGGACAGTCTACCGTTTCGTCTTTAGCTGATATTTGTTTGTATACGTCTTATTCTCAAGAAGCGCCGTTTCGAAGCGCAGCTACATCGTCTCGTTTAGCCCAGCTTTATGTGATTGATGTGTTATTTTTAAGTATTGCAGCGCAGCAGTATGACCAGACGATTGAGTATATTGATAAAACAAGGGATGCCATTCAGTTTTTGAAAACTAAGAAATAAAAAAAGAAAACGATTACAAAAGGGGATTTTGTGGTCTGTTTCCTCAGTACCGTGTCCATCTAAGAGGAAAATACAAAGGGGGATTAACATGTCTGTAGATAATCATCAATTAGCAAAGGTTATTTTGGAGATGCTTGGGGGAGCATCAAATATTGAAGCGTATACGCATTGTATGACTCGGCTGCGCGTGACTGTAAAAGATGATTCAATTGTAAAAAAGGCAGATATACGAAAGCTTGAAGGCGTACTTGGATTAGTTGAAGAAGAAACGCTGCAAATCATTATTGGTCCTGGAAAAGTAAACAAAGTAACAGAGGAATTTGGAAAGTTAATTGATGAATCTGGCGGTATTAATTTAGAAAATCGTGCGGCTCAGCGGAAATCAGAGCTGAAAGAAAAAAATGCAACTCCGTTTAAGCTCTTGCTTCGCCGAATTGCGAGTATTTTTATTCCGTTAATACCTGCTCTTGTAGCATCTGGACTTATCACCGGAGTGACAAAAGCAGCTGTTCAAGCGAAGTGGCTTCCGGCAGATTCACAGATTGCTATTCTTTTAACCGTTATCGGAAGCGGTTTATTTGCTTATCTTGGTATTTTAGTAGGTATTAATGCGGCAAAAGAATTTGGTGGTTCGCCGGCTCTAGGAGGCTTAGCCGGTATTTTAGTCATTAATCCTGCCGTAGCTGATATTAAACTTTTTGGTGAAGCACTTTTGCCGGGACGGGGCGGCTTAATAGGCGTATTGCTTGCAGCAATCTTTATGGCCGTAGTGGAAAAACGAGTGCGTAAATTTGTCCCTCAGTCACTGGATATTATTATTACACCGACCGTTACGGTGTTAATTACAGGCATTATTACGTATGTAGTGTTCATGCCAATCGGAGGTTTGATTTCAGATGGAATCACAAAAGGCCTTTTAGGAGTTTTAGAGGTTGGAGGAGTTGTAGCAGGCTTTGTTTTAGGAGCAACGTTCTTGCCGCTTGTCATTACAGGACTGCATCAAGGTCTTACTCCTGTTCATTTAGAGCTTATCAATTCAATTGGAGATGATCCGCTTCTTCCTATACTAGCAATGGGCGGAGCCGGTCAGGTAGGTGCCGCTTTTGCTATTTATATCAAAACGAAGAAAAAACGTTTAAAGCGAGCAATTGGAGGCGCTCTTCCTTCAGGGCTGCTTGGAATCGGAGAGCCGCTTATTTTTGGAGTCACACTTCCTTTAGGGCGTCCATTCTTAACCGCTTGTCTCGGAGCTGGAATCGGCGGAGCATTTCAGGCGCACTTTCATATTGCAACTGTAGCGGTGGGGGTATCAGGTTTACCGCTTACGTTTTTAGTTCATGCGCATCAAATTCTTCTTTATTTACTTGGATTAGTTGTTGCTTATGCAGCAGGCTTTGTTTGTACCTATTTCTTTGGATTTAACGATGAAATGGCGAGGGAGTTTGAATGATCGGTATTTCGTTTTATTTAAATGATAGTGATGCCCCCGAAAAATTAATAGAAGCGAGTGAGTGCGGCGTCACACGTGCATTCACTTCGCTTCACATTCCAGAAGAAAAAGGAGATTTGGCTGAACGGGCAAAAGACTTGCTTCATGTGGCTAGAGATTGTGGAATAAGCGTGTATGCAGACGTATCTAAGCATACGCCAGTTCATTTAGGTATTGAAAGCCTTATGTCGCTATCTTCACTTGGCGTATCTGGTATTAGACTAGACGATGGCTTTAGCGCAGAAGAAACTCTTTCGCTTGCGAATGAATTTTATATTGCTGTTAATGCAAGTACGTTATCCAAACAAGAAATTGAAGCACTCTTATCTGCAGGTCTTCATCATCATCAGCTGCTTGCATGGCATAATTTTTATCCGCGGCCTGAAACAGGGCTTGAAGAAACGTTTTTTCAACAGCAGACAGATTTATTTAATGAACTTCGGATTCCAGTCTGCGCTTATATTCCTGGAGAAGACGAAAAAAGAGGCCCTATTTATCAAGGTCTTCCTACTAGAGAAACAGACCGTAATAGATGTCCTTTTACCTCTGCAGTAGATTTATACGGATGCGGAGTAGCAGAGGTTTATATTGGAGATCCATGCGCCGGTTCAAGTTTATTAAAGCGTTTGGTTCAATATCAAGAAAGCCGTATTATTCCGCTGCGCATTCGTTCACCTCATATAGAGGGAACGTACAGCGTGCGTCCGGATGTATCAAAAGACGTTCTGCGTTTAGTTGATACTCGATCTGTAAAACCAGTGCCGCCATTTCATACAGTAGAGCGCAGAATGGGAGCAATTACAATGGACAATGATGGCTACGGACGTTACAGAGGAGAGGTTCAAATAGCTAAAACGAATTTGCCTGCAAATGCTAATGTGAATGTGATTGGGTATGTAATAGAAGAAGATCATGAGCTGCTTTCGTTAGTGAGACCGGGGCAAAAACTTGAGCTTGTCACTGTCTAAATGGAAAAACCGCGTATTTTTAAAAAAGCCGCTAACTAGTAAGCTTATAAAAGTAAAGAGCACACACTGCTTAAAAAAGGTGTGTGCTTTTTATTTTACTAAAAAGGAAACTATTTTCATTGCTGAATCATGAACCTTTCTATTGAATAAAACGCTTTACTATGATAAAACTATTACAGGTAAACATATGATAATCGTTTAATTTTATAGAGATACAACGCCACTAGGGGTGCTTTCTAAGCTGAGAGAGACGAGAAGTCTTAACCCTTATAACCTGAACTAGGTAATACTAGCGTAGGAAAGAGGTATTGTAATGGATGTTTTGTATGGTATTTCCTTACGAACTCGTTATAATAATTTTTTGTATATAAACAAAAACACTTCTTTCCTGCGAAAGAAGTGTTTTTTTATGCGTAAAGGAAGGTGTCATACATGGAAGAAACAATTGATTTGATTGTCAAACAGGTAGAGGAGCGCAAAGGGGAGCTAATCCAGTTAGTAAAAACGCTTGTTTCATATAAAACGCCGGCGCCTCCTGCACGAAATTCTCATGAAGCGCAGCGTTACGTAGCAGATTTCCTTAAAAGCTGCGGTTTTTCCATCGATATGTGGGATTTATATTGCAACGATCCTATTGTAGTGGGCACGCTAAAAGGGAAAAAATCAGCTGACTATCAAAGCTTAATTATTAACGGGCATATGGATGTAGCTGAGGTACAAGAAAATGAAAAGTGGGAGACAAATCCGTTTGAAGCTGTGGTAAAAGACAACATGATAATCGGACGCGGAGTTGCTGATATGAAAGGCGGCTTGGCAGGAGCATTATTTGCAGTCCAGCTTTTAACAGAAGCAGGAATCGAACTGCCGGGAGACTTGATTTTTGAATCCGTTGTAGGAGAAGAAGTGGGAGAGGCAGGTACGCTGCAATGCTGTCAGAAAGGATATACAGCTGACTTTGCGCTTGTTGCTGATACGAGTGATTTACATATTCAAGGTCAAGGCGGAGTGATCACGGGATGGATTACGATAAAAAGCAGTAAAACCTATCATGACGGTACACGCCGAAGTATGATTCATGCTGGAGGAGGTCTGTTAGCTGCGAGTGCTATTGAGAAGATGGCAAAAGTGATCGGAGGGCTGCAAGAATTGGAGCGCCACTGGGCTGTTACAAAAAGCTATCCAGGATTTTTGCCGGGAACAAATACGATTAATCCAGCAGTAATCGAAGGGGGAAGGCATGCTGCGTTTATTGCAGATGAATGCAGGCTGTGGATCACCGTTCACTATTATCCCAATGAATCATACGACCAAGTATCAAAAGAAGTGGAAGAATACATTTTAGCTATTGCAAAAGCAGATCCATGGTTAAAAGATAACCTGCCAACCTTTGAATGGGGAGGCACATCAATGATTGAAGACAGAGGAGAAATCTTCCCGTCATTAGAAATTGATGAAAATCATGCTGGAGTACAGCTGCTTGCAAATACTCATGAACAAATTGAAGGGAAAAAGCCCCCAATCGATGTGTCAACTAGCGTAACAGATGGCGGTTGGCTAGCTGATGCGGGAATTCCGGCAGCTATTTACGGTCCGGGAAATTTAGCAAATGCACATGCTGTGAATGAACAATTAGATATGAATCAGCTTATTCAATATACAAAAGTGATGGTGCAGTTCATTTATACGTGGCTGCATACGCATAAGGAGTGATCATCATGAAATTTAGTGAACGATTATACGAAAAGCTGCAGCCTATTTGGCGTCAAAATCATAATCATCCCTTTGTACAGGGAATGGGAGACGGAACGCTTGAAAAGGAGAAGTTTCGCTTTTACATGATTCAAGATTACCTTTACCTAATTGATTATGCCAAATTATTTGCGATTGGAGCCATGAAAGCTACTGATGTTCAAACGATGGGGAAATTTGCTGCACTTTTGGATTCTACATTAAACGAAGAAATGAGCCTGCACCGTGAGTATGCCAAGAAATTTGAAATCAGCGAAAAAGAATTAGAAAAAGCGCAGCCATCTCCTACAACGCTTGCATACACACACTATATGCTGCACGTTGGTCAAAGCGGAACATTAGCTGAATTAGTGGCGGCTCTTTTGCCTTGTATGTGGAGCTATTGGGAAATAGGAAAAGAACTCAGTGAAAAGCCTGGAGCTAACAATGAGTTTTATCGTGAGTGGATTGAAATGTACAGCTCAGAAGAATTTGGAGAACTAGCGACATGGTGTATTAATTTATTCGACTCACTTACTGCAGACAAATCAGAAGCGGAGTTAGAAAAGCTCGAAGAAATTTTCTTAAATACAACGCGTTTTGAGTATATGTTCTGGGATATGGCTTATAACGAAGCGATGTGGCCAATTCATGAATAAGTCTGTGTTATCTTTTCAAAACGTCAGTTTTACGTACAAAAACGGTGATCAACCGATTTTAACATCATTAAACTTAGACGTGAAAGAAGGCGAGTTTGTCAGTATCGTTGGAGCGAGCGGTTCTGGGAAAAGTACGTTGTTTCGTCTCATTACAGGTCTTGAACAGCAGAGTGAAGGCGATATCGTGATTAACGAACAGTCTTATGAAAAGCGGCTTGGAAAAGTAGGCTACATGCCGCAGCAAGATTTGCTTCTTCCGTGGCGTACGATTTTAGACAATGCAGCGCTGCCGCTTGAGCTTCACAATGTGTCAAAAGCAAGTGCTCATAGGCAAGTATCTCAGCTGCTCGAAGAGTTTGGTTTAAAAGGGTATGAAAATCGTTTTCCAAGTGATTTATCTGGAGGAATGAAGCAGCGTGTTTCTTTTCTGCGAACGGTATTAAGCGGTTCTAACGTACTGCTTTTAGATGAGCCTTTCAGTGCGCTTGATGCCATTACGCGTTTGTCGATGCAAGAATGGCTGCTTGAACAATGGCAAAAGCGTAAGCACACCATCTTATTTATCACTCATGACGTAAACGAAGCGCTTTTTTTATCAGATCGTATTTTTATCTTTTCAGACAAGCCGGTAAGTCATCTTGAAGAGATTCAAGTGCCGCTTAGCAGACCTCGAACGCAAAAAGATTTGAATCAACAGCGTGTGCTTGACGTAAAAGATTATTTAATTGAACAGCTTAGATCGAAGGTGAACACATGAAAAAGTACGGAGCTTCAGTGATATTAGTAGTCATTTTACTGGCTGCTTGGGAAATTGGAGCACGCATTGTAAACTATCCGTTTATTTTACCAACGCCCACCGGTATTTTAACGAAGCTTTGGGATTTGCGAATGGATTTATTGTTTAAGCATTTACCAGCTACGTTATCTATTGTCATAATTGGGCTGGTTATATCCGTTGTGCTAGGGGTTCTGCTGGCCGTGTGGATGAATTGGAGCTCGCTTATTGAGCGTGCTTTCTATCCGCTTATTATTGCGTCACAAATGATTCCGACCATTGCCATTGCTCCTGTATTTGTTCTCTGGTTTGGCTACTCTATTTGGAGCAAAGTGATTGTGACCGTATTAATTACGTTTTTTCCCATTACCGTTAGCACGTTTGACGGGCTTCGTTCCACAAACAAAGAGTTAAAAGAACTCATGTTAACGATGGGAGCAACAAAAAAAGATATTTTCTTTAAGTTGAACATTCCTTCTGCACTGCCTCATTTTTATTCAGGGCTCAAAGTAGCGGTTACCTTTAGTATAATAGGTGCTGCCATTGGCGAATGGTTAGGTGCACAAGCAGGCTTAGGATATTTCAGTCGTCGTATGATGACACAGTTTGATGCAGCTGGTGTATTTGCACCAATTGTAATTTTATCTGCGCTTGGTATTTTATTCTTTATTATTGTAGTAGGTTTTGAAAAACGTTCATTAAAGTGGAGGAAAACAGAATGAAAAAATGGTTTGTAATTGGCTTAAGCCTGATGCTTGTTTTGATGCTCGCTGCTTGTGGTCAGAACAAGGAAAATAAAGCTGGTGACAGTAAAGAATTAAAAGACGTTACAATTATGCTTGATTGGTATCCAAATGCAGTGCACAGCTTCATTTACGCTGCACAAGAAAAAGGATATTTCAAAAAAGAAGGGCTGAATGTAAAAGTACAGTTTCCTGCTAATCCAACAGACTCGCTTAATTTAGCAGCTGCGGGGAAAGTTACGCTCGGCCTTTATTATCAGCCTGATGTAGCAATGGCACGAGCAAATGAAGATGTGCCGGTAAAGTCGGTAGGAGCAATCGTAAGGTCTCCGTTGAACCGAGTTGTGGCGCTGAAAGATAGCGGTATTAAGCGTCCTAAAGATTTAGAAGGAAAAGTAGTAGGCTACAGCGGAACACCATTAAGTGAATCTGTTCTAAAGAAAATGGTGAAAAGCGATGGAGGAGATCCGAATAAAGTCAAACTAGTAGACGTAGGATTTGAGTTAAATTCATCGCTGATTAGTAAAAAAGTAGATGCCGTAATAGGGGCATATATTAATCATGAAGTACCATTGCTTCACAAAAAAGGATACAAAACGGTTGACATTGATCCTTCGGATTACGGCGTACCATCTTACTATGAGCTAGTGGCAGTTACTGGGGATCAAACATGGGCAAAAGATTCTGATACGATTAAAGCGTTTTGGCGTGCCGCGACAAAAGGATATGAGTACACAGAGAAGCATCCAAAAGAATCACTTCAAATTCTATTAGATAACCAAGATAAATCAAACTTCCCTCTTGAAAAAGACGTGGAAACAAAAAGTTTAAATATTTTACTTCCGAAAATGAAGTCTGAACACGGATTTGGCAGTCAAACGAAAGAATCATGGCAGTCAAATGTGGACTGGTTAAAAGAGTCAGGATTAATTAAGAAAAAGCCAAATGTAGATGAAATGTTTGAGAATATCGGAGAATCTAAGTAAATAATTTAAGACGAATTTAAAAGAACCTTCTTATACTGAACGTAACTTTCTGAAAGAGAAAGTGAAAAGGTAAAGGAGGTTTTTTTATGGCTTTTACGATGGTAGATAAGGAAACATGTATTGCTTGCGGAGCATGTGGAGGGAGCGCACCAGATCTTTATGATTATGATTCAGAAGGTCTTGCTTATGCTGTGTTAGATAACAACGAAGGAATAAAAGAGGTTCCTGAACATCAGCAAGATGAGATGATGGAAGCGTACGAAGGATGCCCAACAGACTCGATTAAAGTTGCAGAGCAGCCCTTTTATGGAGATGCAACAAAATTCGAATAGGGTTTTTGAAAAAAGTTAACGATAAAGTACATTTAGTTATGCGATAAATAAATATTTGGTGAAATAGAAAGTTTCAAAACAAAAAAGGTCTTGCCTAGAGCAAGACCTTTTTTTATTCTAAATTTGCATGCTTTCCGTACATTGTATGGGTATCAAGTTCTTTCTTCTCCATGAAGCGAAGAATCAGCGCATCGTAAAAGAGAAGAAGCGTTTGTTCAAACAATGATGCCATAGGCTGTACTGTTTGATAACTGCTTTGTTCTTGATCCTTAGGAGCACCAGGCAGCTTCACGATAAAGTCAGCCAGCTTGCCAAGCGTGGAGTCGGGAGAAATTGTGACTACTCCAACTTTTCCTCCAAGTTCTTTTGCTTTTTGAGCGATAGGAATCAAGCTCTTCGTCTCCCCAGAACCTGATCCGATGATTAATAAATCATCCTGCGTGAAAGTGGACGTCACGGTTTCTCCAATGACATAAGCATCAATGCCCATATGCATCATACGCATAGCAAACGACTTGCCCATAAGACCTGAACGGCCTGCTCCAGTGACAAACACTTTTTTAGATGAGATGATGCCATTTACAAGCTGCTCAGCTTCATCATCAGCGATTAGAGCTGTTGTTTGTAAAAGCTCATTCATAACTGTTTTTAAATGTTCGCTCGTCTGCATAGAAAGCTCCTTAATTTGTAATAAGCTCTTTCATTTGAGAAGCAACTGATTTTTTATCGTCTTGGCTCGTGATTCCTCCGCCAACGATAACAAGATCAGGCTGTGCTTTTACTACTTCAGGTAAAGATTCTAATTTAATTCCGCCAGCAACGGCTGTTTTTGCATTTTTTACAACGCTTTTGATTGTTACTAAATCTTCAAAAGAGTTTTGACCAACAGCTTGAAGGTCGTATCCTGTGTGTACACAGATATAGTCAACGCCAAATTCGTCTAGCTCTTTTGCGCGTCCTTTAATATCTTTTACCCCAATCATATCGACTAGAATTTTTTTACCTTGTTTTTTGGCTTCTTCAACTGCACCTTTAATTGACATATCTTCAGCAACACCTAAGATGGTAATGATGTCTGCTCCAGCTTGAGAAGCTTGCTGTACTTCATAGCCAGCTGCATCCATAATTTTTAGGTCAGCTAATACTTTTAAATTAGGAAATGCTTCTTTAATTTCTTTAACGGCGCGAAGCCCTTCATTGATTACAACGGGCGTACCGATTTCCACGATATCAATATGTTCTTCAACTTCTTTTACTACCTCTTTTGCTTGAGAGATATTAACAAGATCTAATGCTAATTGTAATTCCATTCTACTCCACTCCTTACAGAAATGTATAAATACCTTTTGTGCTTTTTTACATATAAAGCAGCTGGTGTAGTTATTGTACCCGCAGTTTGAGGTTCTTAAAAGTACGCACTTTTCCCACAAATAGTGTGGGGAATGATAGTATACAGAAGTATACTAATGGACATATCAGTCTTGTAACCGCTTAATCTTTATTAAAAATGCGGATGATGTTGAGTAACATCATCCGCATAAAAAAATAAAAACTATGGAATAGAAGGAGTAGTTTCCATCATTTAATCAACGTTTCCGCCTTTTGTTCTTGATTGATCAGCACTGTATCACGGTAATTTTTACCCCAATCATACATGGCTGTCAAAATGGGCATTAAACTTTCTCCTTCTTTTGTAAGTGAGTATTCGACTTTAGGTGGTACGACAGGATAAACTTTACGGTTAACAATTAGATCTTCTTCCAGTTCCCGCAGCTGGTTAACCAGCATACGCGGCGTAATATCAGGAATAAGCGATTTTAGTTCCCCGAACCGTTTTGTTCCTTCACGTCCTAAGTGCCATAGTATCAGCATCTTCCATTTCCCACCGATAATAGCAAGCGTTAATTCTTTTTCACAGTTAAATTCCTTATTAAGCTGGCTCAATTGCTTCACCCCTATGACCAATAGTATAAAATTTATTTTAAAGTACTTCTTATTATACCGGTGCTGACAATCCTTTTACAAAAATCCGGCTTGCGCTTTTCCGTTAAAAAAGGGGAGCTTTTTTAATACATAGTTATTCTTGACTAGTGGGAGCAAAAAGGTGGCCTTTAGTCATGTTTTTTGTGTTCAATTGTTTAAATATAAAAAAAGATGGGAAATCACTCAATAACAATGCTAAAGGAGGCAGTAAAAATGGAAAGAAGCCGATCTGAATTACAAAACCCTGCTTTAAGCAACAGCGCAGGCATTAATAACGACGTAGGAATCAATAATAATCCACAGACAGCTAATAGCACTACTGCTGTTAGCACTGGAAAAAGCTGTAGCAGCAAGCTAGTAAAAGGTGTTGTTGTCGGGGCAGTTGTGGGTGGATGTATAACATTACTTGATAATAAAACTCGCTCATCTGTTAAAAGAAGAGCCGTTACATTAAAGGACTCTTCTGCAAACATGATTAATCAAGTAAAAGAGAACCCTCAAGAAACAAAAGAAAAAATGGTGCAGCAAATGAAAAACGCATCGAATCTTTTAAAAGATGCAATTAATGATGCTAAACATTTGTACGAGCGTGTAAATGAAGATTTCTTTAAGCAAGCAGAAGATGTGAAAAGCGTTACGCATGATGCAAAATCGACGGTAGAAGATGCTAAAAGTGATTTACAGCAAATTGGTGAAAAAGTGAAAGATGCAACTTCTGAAATAAGTAAGGAAAAGATGACGCCAGACGAAAAACCAGAAGCTGAGCGTGAAAGAACATACCAGTCTATTCACTAAAAGGGAGATGTTAACTGTGAGTCAAATGAATGAAGGAACTACAAAAGACATGAATAAAATTGAAGAAACGGCAGATAATTTAGGGACGGAGAAAAAAGAAGCAATTTTGCAGAACTTTGATACGTTTACCGATTATTTAAGTCAAAAAGTTCATGTCGGTAAAAAGCTCGGGTTAAGTGAGGAACAATTAACGGCCGCTACAAAAAAAGTGGCTAGCTATTTAGCCAAAAATGAGGAGCCTCGAAACCGAGAAGAAAAAGTCCTTCATGAGTTATGGAAAGTCAGCAGTGAAGAGGAAAAGGAAGTCCTTTCTCATCTCATTTTAAAACTAGTTGCGTAACATTAAAAAAGCATCCCATCTATCAGGATGCTTTTTTAATGTATTAAGATGATTGATTTTGAGCCTCTTGAATCGTTTTATCCCAGTCAATACCGCAATCATCCGTTGCACAAGAAGATTGCTGTGCGCAGCTTGCACATTTTCCCTGAGTACTCTTGCGGAAGAATTTTGTCATATGATAAAGAGCATATCCAAATATCAAAACCCCAATTAAAATGTTAATAATCAATGTTATTCACTCCTTTTAAGAAAAACCAAGTACTTTTCCAATAGTGTGTACAAGCAAAGCTACGAGATAAGCGACAACCAAAGGGTAGGCCACAGCAAATGCTGTCCATTTCAATGAGCCGGTTTCTCGTCGAATAACAGCGACGGTTGCTAGACACGGAACATAAAGAAGAACAAACACCATAAACGTATAGGCTGTTAGCGGTGTAAAGAATGTCTTCATTGTGTCGCCAAGCTGTCCTTCTTGTACTTTATAAATGATGCTCATAGTCGAAACAACCACTTCTTTTGCTAGGAAGCCTGTAATCAGTGATGCTACAGCTTGCCATGTCGCAAAACCTAAAGGGATAAATAGCGGAGCGATAGCACCTCCAATAATAGCCATAAAGCTATTTTCCATATCTACTCCAAAACCGCCAGGGCCAGCGTAAGATGATAGCCAGATAAATACAGAGCCAGCTAAAATAACCGTACCTGCTTTTCGGACGAAATTTCGGCCTTTTTCCCACGTGCTTCTCCAAAGAGTCTTGGCTTGAGGTACGCGGTAAGGAGGAAGTTCAACAATAAAAGTTGATTGTTCGTCTTTAAGAAGCGTTACTGATAAAATTTTCGTTACAACAAGTGCTAAAATAATGCCAAGCAAGTACATAGAAAACACCACAGCTGCTCCGTTTTGTACAAAAAACGCACCTACAAACAAAGCGTATACAGGAAGGCGTGCTGAGCAGCTCATAAATGGATTTACTAAAATGGTCATAAGGCGCTCTTTTCGCTGTTCAATTGTACGCGCGGCCATGATCCCTGGTACGTTACATCCAAAGCTAATAATCATCGGAATAAATGCTTTTCCGTTCAAACCGAAAAATTCCATGATACGATCCATTACTACAGCAATTCGAGCCATGTATCCTGAATCTTCAAGCAGTGAAATGAAAAAGAACAGGACAAAAATTTGTGGTACAAATACTAGTACGCCGCCTACGCCTGCGATGATGCCGTCCACAATTAAATCATGAATAAATGGAGCGGCACCAGCTGCAGTTAGAAGAGAATCAGCGCCTTTACTAAGCGTTCCGCCAAAAAAACCGTCCAGTTTATCAGAAAGAGGAACGCCAATCCAAGTAAACGTAATATTAAAAATCAAATACATTAAGCCAAGAAAAATAGGGAGACCAAGCCACTTATGCGTCACAATTCGATCGATTCGATCTGTGAAGGTTAGAGGTGTTTCGCTGCCCTTTATGATACACTCGCTGGAAATGCGTTCAATAAATGCTGTACGCACGTCGAAGAAATGCTCGCTAAGCGGCTTGGTTAATTTTTGTGCAGCCGCTTTTCGAAGCTCAAGCAGCTCTGAGTAACTCGTTTTTTCTTTTAATGTTGATTCGATTACGCTATTTTCCGCTAAAAATTGAATGGCAATCCATCTGCTGACATCCGCTTTTGTTTGAATCATATGAATTGCTTGTTCAGCGGTTTCCCCGTAATTTAATTGAAATGAAGGGGCTTTTAAATCTTGCTTCAAAGTGGAGAGAAGCTCATTAATTCCTTTTCCATTGCGGGCAATAATTGCAGAAACCGGAATATGTAATGATTTGCTAAGCTTTTCCAAATGAAAAGTTAATCCACGTTTTTCCGCTACATCAATCATATTTAAGCCGATTACTAATGGCTTTCCATATTCCAATGCTTGAATAGTGAGGTGCATGCTTCTTTCAAACTGAGAAGCGTCTACAATATTCAGCATACTGTTAAATTCTCCGGTTAACAAAAAGTTAGTTACCACTGCTTCATCTGAAGAAAGAGGAGTAAAATCATACACACCCGGCAAATCAACCAGCTGGCTGTTTTGCTTTTTAATAGACCCAACTTTCTTTTCAACGGTTACACCGCTCCAATTTCCTACGTATTCATAGGAATCTGTTAATATATTGAATAAAGAAGTTTTTCCTGTGTTTGGATTTCCTAAAAGTGCAATTGTACTCATGCTGTCTCAACCTCAATTTTAGCCGCATCGCGTTTTCGGATGCTAATCATTTGACCTTGACATTCAATAATACAAGGTCCCCCTAAGATGGTTTTTTGCTTCATGCACAGTTCGCAGCCTTTTTTTACTCCAAAAGAAAGAAGGCGGCGTTCTAATGATCTATCTAAAAATTCAATGTTTTTAACTTTTACTTTGTCGCCAATACTCACGGTAGTTAAATTCATCATTCAGCACTCCTGTTAATGATAATCATTTTCAATTTGTATCTATCTCGATTATACATAAGGTTCTAAAATCAATCAATGCTTCTAGAGCGTTACAATTAAAAATATATATTTATAACTATATTTTTCAGGTGAAATTATGTACGATTTTAGCAGCAAATTGTCAGGAGGGATGTGAGTGGAGGTAATCATTCGCAAAATGAGAAAAGAAGATATTACGTCTGTTCAATACGTCGCAAAGATGAGCTGGTATGATACATATGAAGGGATTATTCCTAGAAGCGTTCAGAATCGGTTTCTTTCAGAAGCATACTCCAATAAAAGGCTGCTGTGGCGCTTGCGCAATTCGTTCATTTATGTAGCAACTATTGATGAGAAAATCGTAGGGTACGCTAACTTTTTCCGACTACAAAACAGAGGGGAAATAGAACTAGGATCTATCTATATACTTCCTGCTTATCAAGGAAAAGGAATCGGTTCGCAATTGTTAGAAAAAGGAATGAAGCGCTCGAAGGAATTAAAAATCGTTTACATTAACGTAGAAAGGGAAAACGGAATAGGCCGTGCTTTTTATCAATCAAAAGGTTTCCAGCTCGTGGATGAATTTGATGATGAATTTGAAGGGCACTTGTTAAAAACGATGCGGATGAAGTTAATGATTTAAGCCTATAGCATGAACGTTATCTTAAAAAAGCTGATTTTAAACTTTCTGCTAAAATCAGCTTTTAATTACAGAATAACGATTGACCTTATTCTTGTGAATATGGTAACATTAATCAGAACTTAATGACCGAAAATGTTTTTCGGTCAAACAGTCAGGCGGAAGTAAGGATTATTGGAGGCTAAAAAACATGAATATGATTAAAGGAGAATGGAAAAAAATCTTTTCCAAACCAATGACTATTGTTGTGATTTGCGGATTGTTATTTGTTCCATTACTTTATAATGTCATCTTTTTATCTGCTTACTGGGATCCATATGGAAAAACAGATCAAATTCCAGTTGCAGTGGTAAATGAAGATAAAGGTGCTACGTTAGATGGAAAGAAATTGAATGTCGGTCGTGATTTTGTTGATGATTTAAAGAAAAATGATAAATTTGACTGGAAATTTACGAACAAAGAAAAAGCGTTAGAAGGCCTAAAAAATGAGGACTACTATTTAGTTTTAGAAATTCCAAAGAATTTCTCCAAAAATGCAACAACATTAATGGATAAAGATCCTAAAAAAATGAAATTTATCTATCATACAAATGCCGGAAAGAACTATTCAGGCGCTCAAATTAGCTCAAATGCAGTGGCTAAAATCAATGATCAGATTAAAGAAGCAGTCACAAAGCAGTATGCTGAAACGGTATTTGACAGCTTTAAGCAAGTAGCGGACGGTCTTCAAAAAGCAAGTGACGGTGCAGGAGAGCTCGAAAATGGCTCAAAAACGCTGCGAGATAACATGAAAAAATTAGCAGACAGCACGGTTACATTCGAAGACGGTACAGCTAAATTGGCAAGTGGGTTAACGGATGCACGAAAAGGAGCAACAGATTTAAATGCAGGTGCAGCTAAGCTCCTAAACGGTGCGGACACAATTAATGAAAACTTAGGCAGCCTAAACAGCGGTTTAGGGAAGCTAGAGAGTGGAAGCAGTCAATTATATAGCGCTTCTAGTCAATTAGAAACTGGAGCTGTTGGTGTTCGAGATGGATTGTCAAAGTTACAAAGTGCAACCAAACAGCTTAATGATGGAACGCAGACACTTCAAGGAAAGCTTCCGCAGTTCACAAGCGGCTTAAATCAAGTGGACGCTGAAGTGAGCAGCGTTACGCAGCAAATTAATCAAGCGGAACAGGAAATTACGCAGATTAAACAGCAGGTCGATTCAAAAAAAGCAGAGTTTGAACAGCAGCAGCAAGCTCTCATTGACAGCATTAACAGCAATGAGTCCATTCCTGATGAGCAAAAACAAACGCTGATTGCAGGAATTAAAAAGCTGACGTCTCAGCAGTTTATGGATGAACAGCAGCAAAAAGCAGAGCAGCTAAAAGCAAAAGTAGATAAAGTGCAAGAATTATCAGCAGCGCTTCAAAAGCTTTCTAAAGGCGGAGAAGATATTCAAAGCGCTATTAATAAAATTGCTGATGGACAAAGTCAGCTGTACGATGGACAAACGAAAGTATATAATGGTGCTGTTAAACTAGCAGACGGAGAAAAGCAGTTCAACAGCAAATTTGCAGAGCTAAACAGCGGTATTGCTGACGCTCATACAGGAGCTGGAAAGCTTGCTGACGGGCAGCAGCAAATTGTGGATGGACTTAAGAAGTCTGAACAAGGAAGCGCAGCGCTAGCAAATGGTTTAACACAGCTAGAAAACGGGGCAACCAAATTAGCAAATGGTTCTAAAGAGTTAACAAATGGTTCGTCCAAACTATATGATGGTTCATCTAAATTATCAGATGGAACAAGCGAGCTTCATTCATCTTTAGCAGATGGTGCAAAAGATGCAAAAGATGTTAAAGCGGATGATAAAACATATAGCATGTTTTCAAATCCAACGGATTTAAAATCAGATAAACAAAACAACGTAGATAAGTACGGTGTCGGATTAGCTCCATACATCTTATGTATTGGCTTGTTTGCGGGAACGTTAATGTTCTCAGCGGTATATCCAATGAAAGAGCCATCAATTCGACCGACATCAGGCATTTCGTGGTTCTTAAGTAAGTTTAGTGTCATCACTATTGTAGGTATGCTGCAGGCAGCGATTGCTGTTACAGCTCTTCTATGGGGCTTGCATTTAAACGTAACAAGCATTTGGCACTTCTATATCTTTACCATGATTACAGGTGTGACGTTCTTTACACTTATCTTGTTCTTAACAACAGGGTTAGGAAAAGTAGGGCAGTATTTAGCCTTCATTATTCTGCTGCTTCAAATTGGCGGCAGTGCAGGTACATTCCCTAAAGCACTTGTGCCGGAATTCTTCCAGGCAATTAATCCGTACTTGCCTATGACCTATGCAATTCGCGGTTTCCGTGAAATCATCTCAATTGGTGATGATTTCGGCTATGTATGGCATCAGGCTGGCGTACTTGGAATCTTTGCAGCAATCTTCATCACTCTTTCATTGATAATGTTTTATATCAATGCCAGAAAAGAGAAGCATCACACAGAGGAAGAGGCAGCAGCATAATTTAACTAATATAAAAAGAGAGTTCCAGTTTAAAAAGGAACTCTCTTTTTCTTTATGATAGTATAGGTTTACGTATAAAAGAGGGGAACGTGAATGCATGCAGCTTACAAAATTTTCGGTATATGAAAGTGATCGTGTAAAAAAGTGGCAGGAAGGGCTGAAAGAATGGGACGGTTCAATATCGGAACGGATGATAAACGACCGAGCTGAAGATGAATTTTGGCAGCAGTATTTAGAGAAAATGTCTTTTAATTCAGTAAATGACCCTGTAGTAAAACAGCTTCAACAAGAACTTCTTGCTTTTTTGAATCCAAATGACTCTGTTATGGAAATTGGCCCTGGCTGGGGAAATTATACGTTTTCGATTGCTGATTATGTAAAAGAACTTACGTGTATGGATTGTTCGCCAAGCATTATTCGCTACTTACAAACGCAATCAGATGCCCGCTCTAATCTAAAGTTCATAGAAGGTAAATGGGAGTATGAGCGTCTAACAGATAACTACGATGCCGTAGTAGGAATAAACTGTTTTTACCGTATGCATAATATTGTCGATGGTCTCTTAAATATGAACGATTCGGCTAATCGTTTGGCGGTTATAGGCATGTCAACGGGTCCAGAAAAGCCTCACTACGTAGAGTTACATAGAAAGCTTGGGTACGAGATTAAATGGCGCCGTAAGGAATATATTGACTTACTAAATATTTTATATGAACTGGGTATTTACGCAGATTGTAAGCTGGTTCCTATAACCAAAACGGTAACTTATGAGACGTACGAAGATCTCATCAAGAAGAACTCGACAAAGGTGCTTTCTAAAGATATTGACAAGTTAGAAACTGAGAAGATTATTTTACAGCATGTAAAGAAAATAAATGGCACATATGAATATACGTATCAATATCATATGGCTTTTATTTATTGGAAACCGATAAAAAGAACCCGTTGAGTAAAATCAACGGGTTCTTTTTAGTAGGGATAAAGCTGTAATTTAGAATAAGCAATATTAAAATCGTCGCCGCTTAGAAGAACTTTCAATTCCTGCTTCTTCACGGTATTTAGCTACTGTTCTTCTTGAAATCTGAATTCCTTCGCTGGAAAGAAGAGACATGAGCTTTTGATCTGAAAGAGGTTTTAATTTATTTTCTTCGGCAATTAATGTTTTGATTTTTTCTTTTATAAAGGCAGTAGAATTGCTTTGTTCGCCATCAGTTCGCTCTAAAGAATTGGTGAAAAAGTATTTTAACTCAAACAGCCCGCGTGGCGTTTGAATATACTTTCCGTTAGTCGCACGACTTACCGTTGATTCGTGACAGTCTATTTTTTGAGCAATATCTTTTAAGTTAAGCGGCTTTAGCCCCGAAATACCCATTTCAAAAAAATCTTGCTGATGTTCCACAATGGCTTTGGACACGTTGTAAATCGTCGCATTACGCTGCTCAATACTATTGATTAGCCAAGTAGCTTCATGAATTTTTTCCTGTACGTATCGATCGGTTGTTACGCATGCAGAGCGATGAACCAGCTTTTGATAGGTGCCGTTAATTTCGATGGGCGGAAGCAGCTCGCTATGAAGAATAACATGATAGCGGCCGTCAACTTTTTGTACCGTTACATCAGGCGAGATGTACTTTGTAAGCGGGACGTGGAAATCTCCTGCTGGACGAGGATTTAATGTCCGCAAGCAGTCAACAATTTCTTGTACTTCACGCATCGAAATAGAGTATTTTTTTGAAATGTTCCGATATTTTTTGTTAGCAATATCTTCAATATCGTGTTTTACCACGTCGTATAAAAGAGGAGGCTTTGACTTTTTGGCCTTAATTTGAATAAGTAGTGAATCGACAAAATTTTGAGCGCCCACGCCAATCGGATCAAAGCTTTGTAAAACGTGAATCATATCGTTGACTTCGTTAATTGAAACATTCAGCAGTTCGGCTGCCAATTTTGGCTCAATTGCTAAAAAGCCGTTTTTATTTAAGTTTCCAATTAGAAATTGAACGATGTGTTTTTGGTGTGAGTGTAAATGATTTAGCATAGACAGCTGCTCTAATAAATGACTCTCTAATGTCACAGTTTGATCAGATATATAATTAAACGGATTATAATCGTCATCGGTATAACCTTTTGAATATGAACGCTGTTCTCGAGTATCAAATGAATCTTTTTGCTGAGAGTCGCCAGCAGACAGTTTAATCACAGGATTTTCATTGACTTGCTGATGAAGATAATGAACTAAATCGGCCGTAGAATAATTTAAAATGTTGATAGACTGACGTAATTCAGGTGTCATGGCCAATTTTAATAGTTGTTTTTGGGATAAATCTAAACCTAATTGCATCATTGAATCACCTATCATTCTTGAGTTTTATTTCGACAATTCTGGCTGCATCGTTCGACATCATCATAGCTGAAAATGCGAAAGAATTCTATAGTGTTGTCAGATGTTCTTACACAGGGGCTAATTGCAAGAAAGAGTAGGAGAATAGATAAAACAAAAACGAATAGCTCCTGGCAATAGCTATTCGTTTGTTTTAACAGAGCCGCTAGGAGAACTTAGCTGCAATTTGGGGTGTTTCCCATTCTTCTATCTCCCCATGCGCACATCATATTTAAAATTTCTCGTAAGGTTTCGCCTTCTTCACTGAGTGAGTACTCTACTTTAGGAGGAACTTCATTGTATACTTTTCTATTAACCACACCGTCTTTTTCTAATTCTTTTAGCTGTTGAGACAGCATTTTTTTGGTAATAGCAGGCATAGCTCGCTGAAGTTCACTAAAACGTTTTTCACCTTCTTTTAATAAGCATAAAATAACGACTTTCCATTTCCCGCCGATTACTTCAAGCGTTGCTTCAACAGGTACATTATAGTGGGGTGCTTTCACCGTTAATCCTCCATTCATAAACAGATATGAAATATGGATATAATAATTTAATATCCATAGACCTAGGTTACCGGGAAGGTACCTGGTTACATGAAAGTGCCGTCTTTTGTAAACAACATGTATTTATTATACTGAAAAAGAACTTTTAATTGAAGGAAGAAATGTAAAAGGGGAGATCTTGATGAAAGCTTTACTGCTAGAAGGCAAAGGGAAAGTAAGTGAGATGAAAGTCGGAAATATCCAAAAGCCACATCCAGCTAAAGGTGAAATTTTAGTTAAAATTAAAGCTACTGCTTTGAACCCTGTAGATTATAAAACAGGAAACAGCGGTAATCCTAGTTGGACATATCCTCACGTATTAGGACTTGATTCAGCGGGCGTTGTCGAGGAAGTGGGAGAAGAAGTCACAGCTGTCAAAGTCGGAGACCGCGTTGTATATCATAGCGATTTATCAAAAAAAGGCGGGTTTGCACAATACGGAGTGACAACAGCCCACACAGTTTCTCTTATTCCGCAAGGGGTTTCATTCGAAGACGCTGCGGCTATTCCATGTGCGGGATATACAGCATATCAAGCATTGTTTCACAAAATGAACGCTTCAAAAGGACAAACAATTTTAATTCACGCAGGTGCTGGAGGGGTTGGAGGATTTACCATTCAGCTTGCCAAAAATGCAGGCCTTACAGTGCTCACAACCGCATCTTCTGCCAATCATGAGTTTGTAAAAAGTTTAGGTGCTGATTATGTAATCGACTACCGTAAAGAAGACTTTGTGAAAAAAGTGCTGGAGCTTACCGATGGAATCGGTGTAGATTTAGTCTTGGATACCGTTGGACGAGACAATGCAGACGAGTCGGTAAAGGCTCTTGCTTTTAATGGTCAAATTGCATTCATCGCAGGACCGCCTAATGTAAACGATGCGATTTCGTTTGCGCACCCACTATCGTTTCATCAAGTTGCATTAGGGAGTGTACATCAGTCTAATAACGTAAAAGAACAGCAAAAACTTGCTGAGATGGGAAATAAAATGCTTTTGCTTTTACAAGAAAATACGCTAAATGCACTCGTGGAAAAAGTCATTTCACTAGAAGAAGTGCCAGCAGCATTAGATGAACTGGCGACTCGTCGAGTAAAAGGGAAAATTGTAGCTGTAATAGATAAATGATAGAACGAAAAAGAGATTGAGACATAACTACATCAATTCAATCTAAAGACAAACAAATGGAATAAAGGAGCTCGTATCGACCATTTATTACACCGCTGTTGATTTCCGTGCAAGGCTTCGCTTTCCGCGGCCGGCTGATGAGCCTCCTCGTTGCTTGCGCTCCTGGGGGTCTCATCCCTTCCGCTGTTCCCGCAAGAGTCTTCGCTTTGCCCTCCAATCAACAGCTAGAAGCAGCTAACTAGATGAACCCTACGTTTACCAGCACAATGAAAAGGTCCGAACGATTACTCGTTCAGACCTTCTTTAAACTAACAGACTTTTTATTTTACCTCTTTTAAATCGTAAACTGCTGCGTATAGAGTTGGTGATAAAACCCTTGTTTTTCTAGCAGCTCGCGATGATTTCCTTCTTCAATAATTTGTCCGTCTTTTAAGACAAGAATTTGATCTGCATTTTCAATCGTTTTAAGGCGGTGGGCAATGACAAAGCTTGTTTTTCCTTTTAATAGATTACTCATTCCTCGTTGAATATCAATTTCTGTTTTTGTATCAATGTTGGAAGTAGCTTCGTCTAAAATTAAAATATCACAGTCAGAAAGCATGGCTCGAGCAATCGATAAAAGCTGCTTTTGACCTTCACTTAAATTTCCTCCGCCAGCTGAAATCGCGGTATTGTATTGCTGCGGCAAATGTTTGATAAACGAATGAGCATTGGCCATTTTAGCTGCGCTTTTCACTTCTTCGTCGCTGGCATCTAACCGGCCAAATCGAATGTTATCCGCAATCGTACCGGAAAATAAATAGGTATCTTGAAGAACAATGCCGATTCGGTTTCGTAAATCATGGATGTTATAGTCACTGATGGAACGTCCGTCAATTTTAATGTCTCCGTTTGAGATGTCATAAAATCGTGTGAGCAAGTTAATGATGGTTGTTTTACCAGAACCTGTGGGACCGACCAAAGCAACCATTTCACCTTTTTTTGCTGTCAGTGTAACATTTTTTAAAATCATTTTTTCATCGTTATAGCCAAATGATACGTTCTCAAAAGCAACGTCTCCTGCAAATTTTGTAACAGAAAGAGCGTTTGGCTTGTTTGTGACGTCCGGCTGCTCATCCATAATCGCAAACACGCGCTCTGCGCCGGCAATAGCCGAAAGAATGGTGTTTACTAAGTTTGCCATTTGACTGATTGGGCGAGAGAACTGACGTGAGTAGTTAACAAATGAAGCGATCATCCCAACTGTAACGCTACCTTGAACAGCCATAAATGCGCCCGCTCCGATCACTAGTGCTAAGCCTAAGTTGTTAATAAAGTTTGTGACAGGACCTAAAAAGCCTGAAAATGTTTCCGCTTTTGTTGCTGAACTTCTCAGCTGTTCATTTCGTTCATTAAAAACAGTTAAAAAGTCTTTTTCTTTACTAAAAAGCGTAACAACTTCTCCTCCAGAGATTGCTTCTTCTACAAAGCCGTTTAGCTCACCTAAGTCTTTTTGGCGTTTGACAAAATTTTCACTGCTTCGTTTTAATATTTGTCGAACGATTATAACCATCAAGGGAATAACAATCAGCGTGATAATGGCAAGAATCCAGTTGAGCGAGAACATCGCAATGGTAATGCCGACTAAAGACAAAATAGAGGACAGAGCCTGAATAACGCTTTGACTCAGAGCGCTGTTTAGATTATCAATATCATTTGTGACTCTGCTCATTAACTCTCCGTGAGCTCGTTTGTCAAAAAAGCGAAGGGAGAGAGTCTGAAGCTTTGCAAATAAATCTTGTCGAAGCATTCCAATAGTCGTAAACGAAACGTTCACCATTAAATAGGTTTGCAGCCATGTTAACAAAGATGTCGTAATATAAATTCCTGCAAGAATAAGGGACATTCGTATCGTTCCGCTGATATCTTTAGGGATAATATGCTCATCAATAATAACTCCAATTAAATAAGGGCCTAATAAATTAAGCAGGGAAGTCACAATAACTAAGATTATCGCAGCCGCAAGCGGAGGTTTTCGTTTCCCCATATATGACCAGATTCTGTACAGTGTTTTTTTCGCATTTTTTGGCTTAACTACAGGGCCTTTCATCATTCCTCTAGGGCCGCGAATAGAGCTCATTTGATTTTTACCTTGGTTATTCACTAGGCAACACCTCTTTTCCGCCTTGTGCAAGGTAAATGTCGTAATAAAGAGAGCGATAACGAAGCAATTCTTCATGAGTCCCTTGTTCAGCAATTTTGCCTTCATCCATGACGATAATGTGATCAGCGTGGAGAAGAGACGAAATTTTAGAAGCAATAATGATAACGGTCGCATCAGCAAACTCTTCTTTTAAATGTTTTAGTACCTGCGCTTCTGAGACAGCGTCTAATGCCGAAGTTGCATCATCGATGACTAGGATAGCGGGCTTTCTAACAAATGCACGCGCGATTGAAAGACGCTGCTTTTGCCCTCCTGATAAATTGGTTGCTCCTCGCGTTAAAGGATACTCATATCTTTCTGGAAGTTTTTCAATAAACTCCGTTGCGCATGCAAAATCCGCAGCATCTTCAATTTCTGAGGAAGAAGCCTGATCTTTTCCCATTCGAATATTCATATCAATCGTGCCGGTAAACAGCGTAGCTTTTTGAGGAATAAATCCAATGGATGAGCGAAGCACTTTTACGTCATAGTCCGTAAGGTTTTTTCCATCTACGAAGATTTCGCCGTCATCAGGATCATATAAGCGGGAAATAAGTTTTGCAAGCGTCGACTTCCCGCTTCCAGTAGAGCCGATAATGCCAATGGTTTCCCCGTGTCTAGCAGTGAACGAAATATCTTTTAATACGTTTTCGCCATTTTTACTATAGCTGTATGTAACGTTTTGAAACGATAGATCACCTTTAAGTCTGTTGATTTGAGCAGCAGAGTTTGCTGGAGGGATGTCTATTTTTGTTTTTAAAACAGAATCGATTCGTTCAGCTGAAGGGAATGCGCGTGTAATTTGTATCAGCACCATGCTGCTTGACATAAGTCCGTTTAAAATAATCGTTAAGTAATTAATAAAAGCTAAAATCACACCTGCTTCAATTTTTCCTGCTTCGACTTGAAGTCCTCCCAGCCATAGAGTAGCTACCATTCCGATATTTACGACAAATAAAATAACGGGCATTAAAAGCGAAATAAGCTGAACAGCACTCATATTAGCTCGCGTCAAGGAACTGTTTGCTTCTTTAAACTGATTGATTTCATACGATTCTCTTACATACGCTTTTACTACACGCATCCCTGATAAATTTTCTTGGACTTTTGTATTTACACGATCAACGCTTTGCTGAACTTTTTTAAAAAGTTTTCCAGCTTTCGTGATCACAAACCAAATGCATAAAAATAAAATAGGGACGACCACGACGATAATAGGAAACAAAGAACGAGCGGTTAATAACACGATCACAATACTTCCTGCAAAAAGTAAAGGACCTCTAACTAATACTTTTAGCGTCATATTCAATGCGTTTTGAACACTCGTTACATCATTTGTCATGACGGTAATTAAGTGACCAGTCCCTAGTTTGTCTCTGTTGCTGTTTGAGAGGTTTTCAATTTTTTCAAAAAGCGATTTCCGAATATCGGTAGAAAAATTTACTGCCGCTTTTGTGCTAAGGATGGCGCAGACGATACCGGCAGCTAAGCCAATGACTGCTAACATTAGCATAAGGATACTTCGAGTGATAACATATGTTTGATCGTTGTTTGCAATGCCATAATCAATGATATGCTGCATAATAGTAGGCTGAAGAAGATCAGCTAACACTTCAATTACCATCAATAGCGGGGCAAACAGCGCGAGCCATTTGTAAGGTTTTAAGTAAGGGTACAAAGATTTAATTGTATTCACACATTGTGGCACTCCTTTCTGTAAAAAATATGGTAACATAGAATAAGTTTAGAAGTTTGTTTCAAGCACCATTTATTATACGCCAATGCAAGCAGAAATCCACTTTTTGAGAGGGTCAGGTATGCAATGAATCAAACATTACGAGTACATCATCCGCTTTTTGGATCTTTGTTATATGACTCGGCCTGGGTTGGAGAAAAACAGGTCACTTTCTTTGGACAAAAACAACAGGTGTTGCTGACAATTGATGGAGATAAAGAGAAGCCATTTCAAAAACGACAAGAAGAGGCCTTTCAAGCATTTTGGCTTCAAGGTGAATTATTGTTAAAGAGGACGGAAAAAGCTCTTTTTGATTATTATCAACAGGTGCGAGATGAATACAGAACTCAAGTTGAAAAAGACGTGGTAGACTTATTAGTTCCGAATGTAAAAAAGCGAAAAGACATCGGGTTTTTAGTTGAGTGTATTCAAATCTTTGTTCCTGAAGCACCTCATGATACAAGAGAACTTGGTTTGTTTTTTGAATGTACGTGGGAAGAAGAGCATATGTTAGCTGTAAAGTTTAGAAATGAACAAATTTCCGCTATTGGTTTACAAGAAGATTTATTCTAGTAAAAAGCCTTGAAGCAACCTGCTTCAAGGCTTTTTGGCATTAATGCTTGACGGGCTCTTCGATTCCCATACCTGTATTTGCTTTTACTAAAATCTCATCAAATTTCTTTTCGTCTGCTTTTTTAGACGAAAGAAGTGTTCCTATAAAAGCAGCTAAGAAGCCTAGAGGAATAGAGATAATACCAGGGTTTGTTAGCGTAATGAGCGGTTCACCTACAAAGATAGCAGCTCCCGGCTCAGGTGCCCATACGTTAGGACTAATGGCAACTAAAAACAGGGAGCTGAATAGTCCAACCAGCATGCCAGTGACTGCTCCTACTGTATTGAAACGTTTCCAAAAAATAGTGAGAAGAATAATTGGCAAGTTAGCGCTCGCTGCTACCGCAAACGCAAGTGCCACTAAAAATGCCACGTTCATGTTTTGAGCAAATAATGCAAGAATAATAGATAAAATGGATACCCCAATAGAAGCCCATCGTGCAGCCACTACCTGTTCTTTTTCAGTAGCAGCTCCTTTACGCAGAATATGACTATAGAAGTCGTGCGCGAATGCTGAAGCTGCTGAGAGCACCAGTCCAGCTACAACAGCTAAAATTGTAGCAAATGCTACAGCTGAAACGAACGCAAAAAGAAAGTCTCCGCCAAGAACTTGAGCGAGCAGAGGAGCCGCCATATTTCCTGCTGCATTTGCTTTGATAATATCATCATATCCTACAAAAGCAGCAGCACCGAATCCTAAAAAGATTGTCATAATGTAAAAAACGCCAATGATCCACGTTGCATAAATAACAGACTTTCTTGCGGTGATGGCATCTTTTACTGTGAAGAAACGAATAAGGATATGAGGCAGGCCTGCTGTACCAAGAACAAGAGCTAAATTCAACGAAATCATGTCCAGCGGATTTTTGAATTTATTTCCTGGATTTAAAAAGCCGTCACCAAGAGGAGTTGCAGTTTTCATCTCGGAAAACATTTTAGCTAAGCTAAAATCAAATTTTGAAAATACGATAATGGAAATAATGAACGTGCCAATCATCAGAAGCAAGGCTTTGACAATCTGCACCCAGCTAGTCGCTGTCATTCCTCCAAATACAACGTAAACCGTCATCAAGACGCCGACAATCAAGACAGAGTACACGTAATCTAGACCAAGTAATAAATGAATTAATGCTCCTGCTCCAACAAGCTGCGCAATCATATAAAAAATGGAAATGGTGATCGTGTTTAACGCAGCAACTCCCCGCACTTTCTTTTCGTTAAAACGAGCTGCTATCATATCTGCCATCGTGTACTTTCCTAAGTTGCGAAGGGGTTCAGCTACAATGTATAACACAACCAGGTAGGCAACTAAAAAGCCGATGCTGTAAAAAAAACCGTCAAATCCAGAAAGCGCTACCATTCCAGCTATGCCTAAAAATGATGCAGCAGACATATAATCTCCGGCAATTGCCATACCGTTTTGCCAGCCGGTTAAACTTCCATCTGCTGTATAAAAGTCACTGGTCGTTTTTGTCCGCTTGGATGCCGCATACGTAATGATTAGCGTAAGACCTACAATGGCTAAAAAAAGTGAAAAAGCTAGTACGTTCATTGATTTAACCCCCTATTTAATTTGCAGCTTCTTTTTTAATCGTGTCAACAAGTTCATCGAATTTCGAGGCTCTTTTTGTGTATAGAATGCATAGGGTCCAGGTCATCACAAACTGTGCAAAAGCAAATACCCACGCCCAGGTCATAGAAGCAAAAGCTGGTTTGTTTAGGACGGTTGTGTAAGCCGTTAAGATAGGCAAGGTAAAATAAAAAGCAAGAAAAAACAGAGAGAGCGGTAAAATAAAATTGCGTTTTTGTTTCAAAAGCTTTTGAAATGAAGCAGACTGTACAATTTCTGTGTAATCAGGAGAGGAAGAAGCATTGTTTACCTTCTTTAAAGAATTTTCATTCATCGCCAAGCGGAATTCCCCCTTTGATAATAAATAGATGAAGCGAAAAGCTTCATATCACTTGAATTATATTATTTTCGGAATAAAAAGTAAATTCTGTCTTTTTGTGAGAATGGTAACTGTGTAGGTTTTTTAATATACTGAAGGTTCGTAATAAATGCATACTGACATAATAAAAAAGAACAACATTTAATACAAAGGAAAAATCATTCGCAAAAGAAATGTTGAAATTAATCCTTAGTTTCTTATATATATAAGGCTTTTCTTTATTATTTAAACATTATTTATTTGTTTGATCTTTTGAAAAAGAAAAGAAGATGATGATAGAATCATAAGCACACAATAATGCTTAGAGAGGAAACAGGTTGAGAAAATAAGCTATTATTTAGAGATGGTTATAAATAGACAAGATATTATGAAAGATTTCTATATGAATGATATTTTTTCTTTATAGTAAACAAATCATGTGACTACTTATATAAAAGAGAAAAGGTGAAAGAATGGCATTTGGAATTAAACGCCCGGAACTAAACGCATGGAAAGCAGCTGTTAAGCGAGGAGAGATCGCGTTTTTAACTCATTATTGGCTTGATGAGCGTTTTCCACATGCAACTACCGTAACAAAAGTAGGTTGCAGTGACTTAAATAAGCTGATTAAGTGGGGAAAAAAGTACGGTATTCCCGCTAAGTATATTGATAATCGATCCGGCTATCCTCATTTCGATTTACTAGGTGAGCGTCAGAAAGAAATTATGAAAAAGGAAAATCAGCTGGAGCAGCTGAAGCGATTTGAAGAAGTTAACGAGTGAAAAGCAAAACTAATTTCAAAAAATGTAAAAAAATTCTATTGTTAAGACTTTTTTTATGTTTAAATAGAAAAAACAGTGGAATAGATTAAGAAGAACAATTACGTTATGTATTCTCTTATATAGGGAAAATAACTTAGTGTAGTTTCCTTATTTGATACGATAAAGAGCTTTGTTTTATAATAAAATTGTTGTTCGGATAAAAGGAGGAAGAAGGGCATGTCCGAGGTTGGAACTTTAAAAAAAGGATTAGATATCTTCTCTTTGCTTTTAAACCGTCCGAATATGACTATTCCAGAAATGATGGAAGCGCTCGGTTTTAATAAGAGTACGATGTATCGTCTTGTGAGCACGCTTGAGCAAAACGGATTTATTGTAAGAAACCCGTCTAACCGCTATACGGTTTCACCGCAACTGGTGCTGGCACTCGTGCAAAATACGATGCATACGAACTATGAAATGAATTGGCTCTCTGTTCCTGCTATGCAGAAGCTGAGTGAAGAGACCAAAGAGACCATTTATGCGGGAATTCTCCATCATAAACAAATGGTTACAACTCAGGTGGTTAACGGGCAATATAGCACTCGTACGCATTCTGAAGTAGGAAATAAAAAGCCGCTTCATGCAAATGCTATTGGAAAGTGTATTCTTGCTTATCAAGAGGACAGCGTACAAAAATCTATTCTTCATGAACTTTCGCTTGAAGCTTATACAGATCGAACGATCACCGAGCTGGACAAGCTTGAAGCTGATTTAGCTTTAAGTAAGGAAAGAGGATATGCTGTCGACGATGAAGAACGGGAGCCGGGCGTTCGCTGTATTGCAGCCCCTATTTTCAGAAAAGGAAAAATAATGGCGGCTATTGCTTTATCAGGTCCATCCTTTCGTATTTCACAAGAGAAAGACGAAGAACATGCTGCACTTGTTAAACAGTGCGCAGAACAAATTTCACAAGCAATTACTCTTTACGAATAATTCAATAGTAAAAAAAGGGGATGAACAGCAACATGGAAAACTTACAGTCAACTACGACCTTAGCAAACGGCGTTAAAATGCCTTGGTTAGGTTTAGGTGTTTATAAAGTAGAAGATGGTCAACAAGTTGTAGATTCAGTTAAATATGCAATCAAAGCTGGATATAAAAGCATTGATACGGCTAAAATTTATGAAAATGAAGAAGGCGTGGGACAAGCGATCAAAGAATCAGGTGTTTCTCGCGAAGAACTGTTTGTTACATCAAAAGTGTGGAATGCAGATCAAGGATATGACACAACTATTCAAGCATTTGAAACAAGCTTAAACAAGCTAGGGCTTGAATATTTAGATTTATACTTAATTCACTGGCCAGTTGAAGGTAAGTATAAAGATACGTGGAAAGCACTTGAAAAGCTTTATAAAGACGGGAAAATTCGTGCAATCGGCGTATCGAATTTCCAAGTACATCATTTAGAAGACTTGATTGCAGATGCAGAAGTCAAGCCGATGGTAAACCAAATCGAATTTCATCCACTTTTAACACAAACAGAAGTGCGTGAATACTGCAAAAAACAAGGAATCCAAGTGGAAGCATGGTCACCGCTTGCACAAGGTGAGCTGCTTGATAACGAAGTGTTAACTCAAATTGCTGAAAAGCACGGAAAATCAACTGCTCAAGTTATCTTACGTTGGGACTTGCAAAACGAAGTAGTAACTATTCCTAAGTCAACAAAAGAACATCGTATTATCCAAAATGCAGACGTATTTGATTTTGAATTAAATGCAGATCAAGTTGAAAAAATTAACGCATTAAATCAAAATCATCGCGTAGGTCCTGATCCGGATAACTTTGACTTTTAATTTTAAAGCAAGACTAAAACGTCTTGTAAGATAAATAATAAACAAAGCGCTATTGTCATTCATGCAGTAGCGCTTTGTTTATTAAAGAGTAAATGCGATGGTTGAACGAGGAGGAAAAGTAATGAAGATGTCAGAAAACACTATTTTAATTACGGGCGGAGCATCAGGAATTGGGTTGTCGCTTGCAGAACGGTTTTTAAATGAAGGAAATGAAGTTATTATTTGTGGAAGAAGGGAGTCAAAGCTGCAAGAAGCAAAAGAAAAATTCCCTTCATTACATACAAAAGTGTGCGATGTATCAATAGAAGAAAGCAGAGTAGAGCTAGTAAAATGGGCGACTGAAAGATTCCCGAAATTAAATGTTATTGTGAATAATGCAGGCATTCAGCAGCGCGTAAATCTTTTACACATGCACAAAGAGTGGCAGTATTACGAAAAAGAACTAATGAGTAATGTAAGTGCTCCTATTCATTTAACGTCGTTATTGATTCCTCATTTCGTTCAGCAAGAAGGTGCTGCGGTTATTAACGTTACTTCCGGGCTGTCTTTAACACCTGGAGCATGGGTGCCAATCTACAGCGCAACAAAAGCGGCATTAAGGTCGTTTACGATTAGTCTAAGACATCAATTAGAAGAAACAAATACCGAAGTGATAGAAATTCTTCCTCCAGCCGTGAACACGGATTTGGGAGGACCGGGACTTCATACATTTGGAGCACCGCTTGATGACTTTGCCGATTCGATATTTGAAGAATTGAAAAAAGGTAAAATCGAAATTGGCTATGGAGACAGCGCTAAGAGGCTTCATGCTTCCAAAGAAGAAATTGAGAAAGCTACAGCACAGGCTTGGAGTGGATTTTTGAAAAATAATCCTGAATTTTAAAGACAGCAAACAAAAAGCTTACTAAACTCGTCAATAGTAGCGGGTCATAAAAAGCGTGTGTCCATAAAATAAATGAACACACGCTTTTTAGCATTAACGATCTACAGTTTGTCTAATTCGTTTTTCCATTTTTTCAAGCATGCGGAGGTACTCATCCTGTTCTTCAGGAGTTAGAGCAAAAAGCATGTCTTGCCAAAATAAATTCCGCTGCTCAATTACATAGTTCACTAATGTTTCGCCAGCCTCTGTTAAGGATATCCATACAATTCGGCGGTCTTTTTGGTCACGTACGCGCTTAATGAGTGCATCAGCTTCTAATTGATTTAATAAAATGGTAGTAGCCCCGGAGGTTAGCTTTAGATTTGAAGAAATTTCGGCTACCATACGTTTAGAGCTGACTCCAATGAATTTTAGAATTAAAAATTTCGTAATGGTCAAATTATAGGGCTGCTCACTGATTTTATCTTCCAAGAGCTTTCGCTTGAGTTCAAATAATGAGGTTTTAACTTGGTCAAGTTTTTCTAGTTTATCTATTAACTGCTGATCCATTATAATCACCTTTTCTTTATCATTATAGGTGTTAAACAATTGCTGCTAGTTACCTATTGTGGTTTATGTATATAGGGAGTTTGTTCCAAAAAAAGAAGCTGTTTTTGTGTATAACCCTATGCTTATATATCTAACTTTAAAGTAAAGTAAAGTACTTGTAAAGAAACCAAAACTTTTAAGTTGTATTTCAGTTAAAGATGTAGTAAAGTATTCAGTCGGGAAAACTTTATGAAACATAAATGTTTAGTTTTAAAAATAAATTAAAATCAAAGTTATTTACAACTAAATATCTTTGTGATAAAGTTATCTAGCGTAATACTTAACTGAATGAAATATTAAGGAGGTAAAATAAATGTCAAGAGGGCGTTTAATTTTAATGAACTTTATCGGAATTATTGTAGTATTAGCTTTAATTATTGGTGGGGGATACTATTATATTCAAAAATCTAATTATGTATCCACAGACAATGCAAAAGTGTCCGGCGACCTTTATACAGTAGTAGCGCCAGCGGCAGGTAAAGTAGCAAGCTGGAACGTTGAAGAAGGTAAAGATGTTTCAAAAGATGATGAGGTAGCTAAAATCCAATCAGAAGATGGAGAAAAAACAGTTACAGTACCAGAAGACGGTAAAATCATCAAAACACAGGTAAAAGAAAATCAAATGGTTCAAGCTGGTCAACAAATTGCTAGCGAAGTAGATATGAATAACTTATTCATCATTGCAAACATTAAAGAAGACAAATTAAAAGATATTGAAGCTGGCGATGACGTTGATGTAACAGTTGACGGAGATACTAAAACAACAATCGATGGAAAAGTAGAAGAAATCGGTTATGCAACAAACTCAATTTTCTCATTAATGCCAAGTTCTAATTCAGACGGCAACTATACGAAAGTATCACAAACAGTTCCTGTTAAAATCTCTATTTCTAACTACTCTGAAAACGTACTACCAGGTATGAACGCAGAAGTTAAAATCTCTAAAAACTAAGAACGTACATGATTAAGAAGAGAAGAAAGGAGGAAGGAACTGATGTCAGCAAACACGATACAACCAGAGGAAAGCTCAGTTAAAAAGCATATTCCGCTGCTAGTCGTACTTATGCTTGGATTGTTCTTAGCAATTTTAAACCAAACGCTGCTAAATGTTGCGATCCCGCATCTGATTACAGAGTTTGGCGTTACGGCTAATACGGCACAGTGGTTGCTTACAGGATATATGCTTGTAAATGGTGCACTTATTCCATTATCAGCCTATTTAATTGAACGTTTTGGAGTTCGTCGCTTATTCTTATTTGCAATGGCCTGCTTTACAATAGGGGCACTTATCTGCGGAATTGCGCCGACTTTCTCGATTATGCTAATCGGACGTCTGGTTCAAGCAGTCGGAGGCGGAGTGCTAGCACCTCTAGTTATGACCATTATCGTATTTATTTTCCCTCCTCATATGCGCGGAAAAGGAATGGGTATCTTTGGTTTAGCCATGATGTTCGCTCCGGCAATTGGACCGACGCTTTCAGGATGGGTTATTCAAAACTATGACTGGCACATTTTATTTACGGGAATGGTGCCACTAGGTGCGCTCGTACTTATTATTGCAGCTTTTAAATTAAAAGATATTAAACCACCTCAAAATGTAAAAGTAGATCTAATCTCTGTGTTTACATCTCTTGCAGGTATGGCTTTACTTCTATACGGCTTCAGTGAAGCTGGAAACGATGGCTGGACGGATTCAGTTGTATTGTCAACGATGATTGGCGGTATTGTCTTATTAATCATCTTTGTCGTGCAGCAGCTTCGACTTAAGAGTCCATTACTTGATGTGAGAGTATTTAAATACAGTATTTTCTCATTATCTAATATCATTAGTATTGCCATCACAATTAGCATGTATGCTGGTATGTTCTTATTGCCAATTTACTTGCAAAACATTCGTGGCTATTCAGCATTTGATTCAGGTTTATTAATCTTGCCTGGTGCACTTGTTATGTTAGTTATGTCACCAATTTCTGGTACGCTGTTTGATAAATTAGGACCGCGTCCACTAGGGATTGTCGGGATGTTGATTACGGTTGTGACAACATTTGAATTTACAAAATTAACGCTTGAAACACCGTTTAGTCATATTGTTATTATTTATATGATCCGTGCATTCGGTATGTCATTATTGATGATGCCAATTATGACGGCTGGTTTAAATCAGCTGCCGGCAAAATTAAGCAGCCATGGTACATCAATGGCGAACACGCTTCGTCAGGTGAGTGGTTCAATCGGTATCAGTTTAATGACTACAATCTTTACAAATCGCACAACATATCATGTGAATGAAATGAGCAGTTCCATGACTACATCCGATCCATTCTTTATGAATAACTTCCAGGCATTTGTGCAAAAGATTGCTCAAACGCTTCACCTTTCTCAAACAGAGGCGCAAAAACAAGCTTTAACAACATTAGCTGGAAAAGTTCAAGCGCAAGCAACTGTACAAGGAATTAACGACGCGTTTTATTGGACAGTTATTATTGCCATTATTGGATTGATTTTAAGTTTCTTCCTACGTGATGTTCGTAAAGATGCAGTAGTAGAAGTAGAAGAGACAGAAAAAGAAACAACAGACGATATTCGTATGTTACCGGCACCAAAAGATATGAACTCATAAGCAACGGAGGGATAAAGGATGAAAATTTGTATCGTATATGATAGTGAAGGCGGACATACAGAGGCATTAGCCAAAGCGATTGCTTCTGGCGCTGAGCTGTCTGGAGAAGCAACTGTATATGTAAAGCATGTAGAAGAAGCAGATGTACGTGAACTGCCTGAAATGGATGCTATTATTTGGGGCTGCCCAGGGCATTTTGGAACAATCAGTTCAGGGTTAAAAACGTGGATTGATAAATTAGGTTATTTATGGGCAGAAGGTAAATTAATTGATAAAGTAGGTGCGGTGTTCTGTACAACAGCTACAACGCACGGTGGCTTAGAAGCAACGCTTTTAAATTTAATTACACCTATGCTTCATCAAGGAATGGTTATCGCTGGCTTACCAGGTAACATTCCAGAAAATGCGCTGTACGGTACTTATTACGGTGTGGGAATTACTTGTCCAATCGAAGGTGACGAATTATTAACAGAGAACGACCAAGCGCTAGGTAAAGCGTTAGGAGAACGTGTTGTTCAAGTGACTAAACGAATGACACAAGGACAGTAGGTGACAGTATGTTAGGTATTTTACTGATCGTTGTAGCTGTGATTCTGGTTGTACTAATTATTACAATGAATGCTAAAGCATCATCTTCTAAGCGCCAGCGTCCAGTTCCACCTAAAAAAGAAGCGGATGCTTCAAATGCTCCTAAAGAGCCAAAAGCAGAAGAGAAAAAAGTGGCAGAAAAAAAACCTGCAGCACCAAAAGAAACACCAAAAGAAGAGCCAAAAGAGCCGCAGGCTAAGACGGAAACGAGAACATCTAGACATAAGAAAGAAAAAGATGTCATGAACGATGATATGTATCGTCAAGTGCTGCAAAAGTTTAGAGAAGGCGAAAAAGACGACACCGTTTTTACAAAAGAAGAACGTGACGTTATGAATGATGACGCTTTTCGTAAGGCTTTAAGATCGTTTAAGAAAAACGATAGTGAATGAGTTTCTTCTATTATAATAGTACGGAATAAAATAGATAGAAAATAGGTTATAAGCATTCTGCGAAACCAGCCGCTCTCCCCAGGTTCGGTTTCGCTTGGAGTGCAGCAGGGGGCTGGCATGTTAACATCGACTCCCTGATTATAAGAAAGGGGACGTCAAAACATGGAACAGCTCACATTTATTGAAGAGGTCCAGAGAATTTCGATATCCCTTAACAAAAAGGTAATGACAGAGATAAAAGAAAGGTTACTTTCACAAGGGATTACACCTTTTCAATATCATATCTTATTAATTATCGGTAAGTGCAATCACATTGGAGTAACCAAGCTGGCAGAAGAGATGCGCGTCAAGCCTAGTGCAATTACTCCTGTTATTAATCGTTTAATAGACTTAGAGTTAGTTTCACGCTATCACTCTAAAGAGGATCGCCGTAAAGTAAACATTGAGTTAACAGCTAAAGGTGAACAAGTGATTGAAGAAGCAAATGAAATTGTGCAAAAGATGATTGCTCATTTCTTTTCTTGCTATGAACCGAAAGATCAAGAGCAATTTTTGAAATTATTTAAGAAACTAGACGCTAATATCTAATGAAAGAAAAATCACTTCTTAATGAAGTGATTTTTTTAATAAAAAGATTGTCAACTTCACTTTTCCATGTTATGATTTGTGTAAACGGTTACATATATGGAGGGAGGGAAATAAAGTGGTCACAATTCGTGATGTAGCAAAAGAAGCAGGCGTGTCCGTTGCGACCGTTTCGCGCGTTTTAAACAGTACAGGATATGTAAAAGAAGACACGCGTGTGCGAGTAATGAATACAATTCAAAAATTAAACTACAGCCCTAACGAGGTAGCCCGTTCGCTTTATACACGTGAATCTCGTTTGATTGGTCTCTTGCTTCCAGACATTACAAACCCTTTTTTCCCTCAGCTTGCACGAGGAATAGAAGATGAAGTACATAGCCATGGATTTCGTTTAATTCTTGGCAATAGTGATGAGCAGTTAGAGAAAGAATTAACCTATCTCCAAACGTTTACGCAAAACCATGTAGTAGGGATGATCACGGCAACAACAAGTCTAGCTCAGAAACTATATGAAGGTCTTACATTTCCCGTCGTGTTTTTAGATAGAAGTTCTGAACAGTATCCATCCGTTTATGCTGATGGTTTTGAGGGTGGAAAACTTGCTGCAGAAGAAATAATCAAAAGAGGAAGTAAAAGAATTACACTTATCAAAGGTCCAGTAAATGTAAAGCCTGCCCAGGAACGCTTTCAAGGCTCTCTGTCTGTTTTGAGTCAGTCTGATGTAGACTTTTACGTATTAAATACAAATTCTCTAGCGTTTGACGATGCGCAGAAATGGGCAAAGGAAATCTTTCAAAAGTACCCTGAAACGGACGGGATTATTGCAAGTAATGACATTGTAGCCACAGCCGTTTTACACGAGGCGTTTCGATTAGAAAAAAGCGTGCCTGATGATCTACAAGTAATTGGTTTTGATGATATTCCGCAAAGCCGCTTTTCGTTTCCAGCGCTGTCTACAATTCGTCAGCCTGCTTATGAAATGGGCAAGCAAGCAGCAGGTCTGTTAATAAAATGCATTAAGAAAGAACCTTTAATTCAAAAGCAAGTACAACTACCCGTTACGTTTATTGAACGAAATACGACACGAAAGGTTGAGGAACATGGCTAAAGTAACTGTGATTGGAAGTTCATCAATGGATTTAGTAGTAACATCAAATATTCGTCCTGGAGCTGGAGAAACAGTGTTAGGAGAATCATTCAAAACTGTTCCCGGAGGAAAAGGAGCGAACCAAGCTGTTGCAGCAGCCCGTCTTGGAGCTGATGTGAGTATGATTGGGTGTGTGGGCGAAGATCATTACGGAAAAGCAATTCTGGAGAATTTCAAATCAAACGGTGTATCCGTGAAAAATGTGAAACCGGTTACAGATTCAGATAGCGGAACAGCGCACATTATACTCGCTGAAGGAGATAACAGCATTGTAGTTGTCAAAGGAGCAAACGATTATATTACTCCAGACTACGTGGAAAAAGCAAAAGAAAAAATTAAAGAAGCGGATATCGTACTTATTCAGCAAGAGATTCCAGAAGAAACGGTTGAATATGTTGCTGAGCTTTGTCAGGAACTTAAAGTACCGCTTTTGTTAAATCCGGCGCCTGCAAGACCATTAAAAGCAGAAGTGATTGAACAAGTTTCTTACATCACTCCAAATGAACATGAAGCAGAGCTTTTATTTGAAGGAAAAGAAAAAGAAGAAGTATTAAAACAGTATCCAAATAAATTGTTTATTACAGAAGGAAAACAAGGTGTGCGCTATTTTAACGGCAAGAAAGAAGTATTGGTTCCTTCTTATCAAGTAGAAACGATTGATACAACAGGAGCAGGAGATACATTTAACGCAGCGCTTGCTGTGGCACTTGCCGAAGGAATGGGTTTTGAAAAAGGAATTCAGTTTGCTAATCGGGCAGCTTCGCTATCCGTCACTAAATTTGGTGCGCAAGGCGGTATGCCGACTCGCAAAGAAGTGGAGGAGAGTCTGTAAATGAAACGTCACGGAATGATTAACAGTCATATTACGAAAATACTAACAGATCTAGGTCATACAGACACTATTGTCATTGCAGATGCAGGGTTACCTGTTCCGAGTGACGTGCCTAAAATTGATTTATCTTTAAAGCTAGGGGTGCCTAGCTTTGAAGATGTAGTAGTAGCTGTGTTAGAAGATATGGCTACAGAAAAAATAGTGATTGCTTCTGAAATGAAAGAAAGAAATCAAAAGGCTTACGAGTTGATGGAGAAGCAAAACATCTTAGTAGAAGAAGTATCGCATGAACAATTAAAAATGCTGACAAGCAAAGCGAAAGTTGTGATTCGTACAGGAGAAGCAACTCCTTATGCAAATTGCATTTTACAAGCGGGAGTTATTTTTTAAAAGAGGTGAACAGCATGCATATTGCAATGAGAGGGATTCATAAAGCCTTTGGAGCAAACCGTGTACTAAGGGGCGTGGATTTTGAATTACATGAAGGTGAAGTTCACGCACTAATGGGGGAAAATGGAGCGGGGAAATCTACGCTGATGAATATTTTAACCGGCCTTCATAAAAAAGATGAAGGGCAGATTCTGATTGATGGCAAAGAGACGTATTTTCAAAACCCAAAAGAAGCAGAACAAAACGGAGTTACCTTTATTCATCAAGAGCTGAACGTTTGGCCTGAAATGACGGTGCTTGAGAACTTATTTATCGGCAAAGAATTAAAAACGCCTTTAGGTTTTTTAAAAACAAAAGAAATGAAAGCGTTAGCAAAGAAGCAGTTTGAAAAATTAGCTGTGACCATTCCTCTTGATCAAGAAGCGGGACTTTGTTCTGTCGGACAGCAGCAAATGATTGAGATAGCTAAAGCGCTGATGACGAATGCAAAGGTCATTATCATGGATGAGCCAACCGCAGCGCTTACTGAAAGAGAAATTCAAAAGTTATTTGACGTAATTAATGCGCTGCGAAAACAAGGTGTATCGATTGTCTATATTTCACATCGTATGGAAGAGATTTTCGCTATTTGTGATTCCATTACGGTCATGCGTGACGGACAGACGGTAGACAAAAAGCCGATTCCAGAAACCAGCTTCGATGATGTTGTTCGCAAAATGGTAGGAAGAGAGCTAACGGATCGATTTCCTGCTAGGACATCTCCTAAGGGAGACGTTGTATTTGAAGCAAAAGGCTTGGAGAGAAAAGGTGCATTTCAAGACGTTCATTTTTCAGTGCGATCAGGAGAAATTGTCGGTGTTGCGGGGCTAATGGGAGCTGGCAGAACCGAAATTATGCGCGCTATCTTCGGGCTTGATCCGTTAGAAAAAGGCGAAATTATGCGCGCTATCTTCGGGCTTGATCCGTTAGAAAAAGGCGAAATTATATTAAATGGCAAACGGGTCAGTATCACAAAGCCCGACCAAGCCATTAAATTAGGTCTCGGGTTCATTACAGAAGATCGTAAAACAGAAGGGCTCGTCCTGGATTTTTCTATTCGAGAAAATATTGCGCTTCCAAGTCTATTCAGCTTTTCGCCAAAAGGCTTTATTGAACAAAAAAGCGAGCAGCAATTTGTAGATTTACTTATTAAACGTTTAACGATCAAAACTGAGTCGTCTGAGACGAGTGCGGGTAACTTATCGGGAGGAAATCAGCAAAAAGTAGTTATTGCCAAGTGGATTGGCATTGGACCAAAAGTGCTGATTTTAGATGAACCAACTCGAGGAGTTGACGTCGGGGCAAAGCGTGAAATTTATCAGCTTATGAATGAACTGACAGACAGAGGCGTGGCTATTATCATGGTGTCTTCAGAGCTTCCAGAGGTACTGGGCATGAGCGATCGCATTTTGGTTGTACATGAAGGGAAAATAACAGGTGAACTGACAAGTGAAGAAGCAACTCAAGAAAAAATTATGACATTTGCAACAGGAGGTCAGTAAAATGAAAGCAAACACAGCGATAAAAGAAAATCGCGTTGATAACGTGATGCAAAAGCTAGGTCCGTTACTAGGTCTATTTATTCTTATTGTCATTGTATCGATTTTAAATCCAAGCTTTTTAGAACCTTTAAATATTTTAAACTTGCTGCGTCAAGTAGCCATTAATGCCTTAATTGCATTCGGTATGACGTTTGTCATTTTAACAGGCGGAATTGATTTATCGGTTGGCTCTATACTTGCTTTATCAAGTGCGTTAATGGCAGGTATGATTGTGTCAGGTGTAGATCCTATTTTAGCTATTTTAATAGGATGTGTGTTAGGAGCTGTAATGGGTATGATTAACGGCTTGCTTATTACAAAAGGAAAAATGGCGCCGTTTATTGCAACGCTAGCGACGATGACAATTTTTAGAGGGTTAACGCTTGTTTATACAGATGGAAATCCGATTACGGGGTTAGGCGAAAACTATTACTTCCAGTTATTTGGCCGCGGCTATTTTCTAGGTATTCCTGTTCCGGCAATTACGATGGTACTAGCATTTGCTGTCCTATGGGTGATTTTGCATAAAACGCCGTTTGGCCGTAGAACATATGCAATCGGAGGAAATGAAAAAGCAGCATTTATTTCAGGAATTAAAGTACCAAAAGTTAAGGTTATGATCTACTCACTAGCAGGATTATTGGCAGCGCTATCAGGAGCGATTTTGACTTCTCGTTTGAACTCTGCTCAGCCAACGGCAGGTACGTCTTACGAGTTAGATGCTATCGCTGCAGTAGTACTGGGTGGAACAAGCCTTTCTGGAGGACGTGGACGCATTGTTGGAACGTTAATTGGTGCGCTGATTATCGGAACGTTAAACAACGGCTTAAACTTACTCGGCGTTTCGTCCTTTTACCAAATGGTCGTAAAAGGAATTGTTATTTTAATCGCGGTATTAATTGATCGCAAAAAGTCAGCTTAGGAGGGAAAAACATGAAGAAAATTTGGCTCGTGCTATTATCATTTTCATTATTACTGTTAGGGGCTTGTTCACTTCAGCCTCCTGAGTGGGCGAAACCATCTGAAAGTAAAAATTTAAAAGATATTAAAATTGGTTTATCCGTTTCTACATTAAACAATCCGTTCTTTGTTTCGCTAAAAGAAGGGGTACAAAAAGAAGCAAAAAAACTGGGCATGGAAGTAGTTGTAGTAGATGCTCAAAATGATTCAGCAAAACAAATTAACGATGTAGAAGATTTAATGCAGCAAGGTGTTAACATTCTGCTTATTAACCCAACGGATTCAGCTGCTATTTCAACAGCTGTACAATCGGCTAATAATGTAGGTATTCCAGTTATTACACTAGATCGTTCAGCAGAAAAAGGAAAAGTAGAAACCCTAGTAGCTTCAGATAATGTAAAAGGTGGTCAAATGGCTGCTGATTACATTGTGAAAAAAGTAGGGGAAAAAGCTCAAGTAGCAGAACTTGAAGGCGTGCCGGGAGCTTCAGCAACTCGTGAACGAGGAAAAGGGTTCCACAACGTTGCGGATCAAAAGCTAGATATTACGGCTAAACAGTCGGCTGATTTTGACCGTACAAAAGGCTTAAACGTTATGGAGAATGTTCTTCAAGGAAATCCTGGTATCAAAGCCGTATTTGCTCATAATGATGAAATGGCATTAGGAGCTATTCAAGCGATTAACAGCTCAGGAAAAGATGTGCTAGTAGTAGGGTTTGATGGAAACGACGATGCAATTAAAGCGGTAAAAGAAGGGAAGCTAGGAGCAACTGTAGCCCAGCAGCCTGTTTTAATCGGCAAACTTGCCGTAAAGTCTGCTAAAAATGTTCTTCAAGGCAAAAAGGTAGATAAGCAAATTCCAGTGCCTTTAAAACTAGTAACATCTGACAAATAATGGTTTTATAAGTGTGTAGAAAAAAGACGCTCATTTGATTTATGGGCGTCTTTTTATGTATATAAAGTGTAAAAAAGAAGTGAAAAAGTCACAACTTTATAAATAGTGTAGGAATTATGTAGGTGGAATTTATGTAATAAAAAGTAAAAAACACCGAAAAAAGACGCTAAAACACATAATTTTCTGTGAAAAATTTGTAATATACCTGTAATAATAAGCGTTTATTTCTATTTTTAAAGAGTGATTTTGCCCTGTTTATGACAAAAATATATCTTTTTTAATAAACAGTAAACCTCTCTATCAAGGGATTTTGGTGATGAATTCCCAGAAAGAGATTCTTGGTTATACAGATTATGGGAAACTTTTAACTGTATTGTAACATAAACAGATAGTTTTTTATGGTATAACTATGTCTATGAGGAAAGGGGACTATTACTTTATGAAAATTTTTAAGCGTATGACTCTTGCAGCAGTCACAGGAATTTTCTTCATGACCGGCATCACAGAGACTCACGCCCAATCGAATGAAGAAGCGCTCCAGAGTACTGAAAATAAAATTAAAGAAACAGAAAAGGCTGTTCAACAAAAAGAGAAAGAGAAACAGTCTATCAATTCAGATGTTCAAAACATTCAATCACAATTAAATTCATTACATACAGTAATCTCTAGCAATAAAAAAGAGTTAGCATCGACTGAAAAGCAGATTTCAGAAGCGAACAAAATGATTGAGAAAAAGAAAAAAGAAATCGTTTTGCTTCAGGAAAAAGTGTTAAGTCGTAAAGATATTATTGAAAATCGATTAGTTGCTTTACAGCAAGACGATAAAACAAGCGTTGTTATTGATACATTAATGAATGCTGATAACTTTGGAGATTTTGTTGCACGTATGGGTGCTGTCACAACGTTATTGTCAGCAGATAATGATATTTTAAAGCAGCATCAAAATGATTTAGATCAAATTGAAAAAGATAAAAAAGAAATTGATAAGCAAGAAAAAGTATTAAAAGCAGCAAAAGGTAGCTTAGCGGCTAAACAAGCTGAATTAGATAAAAACGTTGCCAAACAAACAGCAACGTTAACAACTATGCAAGAAAAGTACAGCACGGTCGTAAATGAAATTGATGCAGCTTCTTCAGAAAAAGCAAACCTTCAGTCTGAATTAACAGGCATTCAAGATAAGATTGCAAAAGAAAAAGAAGCAGCTCAAAAGCAAGCTGAGCAAGTGGCAAAACAGCAGGCAGCTGAAAAGGCTGAGGCTGATGCAGAAGCAAAGCGTCAAGCTGAACTGGCAACAGCTAAAAAAGAAGTAAAAACAGAGCCAAAACAAGAAGTAAAAACAGCTGCAGCTACAGAGAAGAAAGCAACCGTTTCTTCAGAAGCAAAAGAAACGAAAAAAGAAGAAAGCACACAAAAGCATTCTGGAAAAGAAATGTATGTAGAAGCAACAGCTTATACAGCTAATTGTGCAGGGTGTAGCGGCGTAACAGCCACTGGACAAAATGTGAGTTCAGGCACTCATAAAATTATTGCGGTAGATCCATCCGTTATTCCATTAGGTTCAAAAGTATACGTAGAAGGATACGGAGTGGCAACAGCAGGTGATACGGGCGGTGCGATTAAAGGATATCGAATTGACGTATTAGTACCTTCCGAGTCAGCTGCAAAAGCATTTGGACGTCGTACAGTGAAAATTACGGTGTTAAATTAAAGAAATAAGCTGAAAATATTTTAGTTGCAGGAAAATCCGAACGATGAATCGTTCGGATTTTTTCATTGTTGTAGTGAACGTAGGTTTCATCTAGTTAGTTGCTTCTAGCTGTTGATTGGAGAGGAAGGCGAAGACTCCTGAGGGAAAAGAGGAAGTGATGAGACCCCGCAGGCCCGTAATCGACGAGGAGGCTCATCGGTCGCCCGTGGAAAGCGAAGCCTTACATGGAAATCAACAGCGGTGTCACAAGTGATCGATACCAGCTCATTACTCCCATTTGTTCGTCTTCGGATTAGATGGATGTAGTTATGTCTCAATCTCTTTTTTGCATATTTAGTGAGCAAGTTGCTAGCTAATCTATACTCTTTTCGTTACCATACAATAAAGTAAATGGAAGAAAAGGAGTGGGTAAAATGAAGATAGTCGATCCAGCGGTACAAAGTGTAAAAGACAATTATCATTTGTTAACAGGGGTCGTCATTCCCCGGCCGATTGCGTTTGTTACAAGTCAAAATGATGACGGTGTAGTGAATGCCGCACCGTTTAGTTTCTTTAATGTAGTTGCGGCAGAGCCTCCGCTGATTGCCATTTCAGTTTCGAGAAGTGAAGGTCAAATGACGAAAGATACGGCCAAAAATATTAGTTCATCTAAAGAATTTGTAGTTCATCTTGTAGACGAAAACTTAGTGGAACAGGTGAATCAAGCGGCATCTTCTTATCCTTCTTCCGTCAGTGAAGTCGAAGAAACAGGGTTAACGCTAGCACCGAGCAAAAAAGTGCAGGTTCCCGGAATTCAAGAAGCCAGCATTCGGATGGAATGTAAGCTTCACCAAATTGTGCCATTAGGAACGGATGAGGCATACAGCTCAGATTTGTTTATCGGTGAAGTTGTGATGTTTCATATTAGTGAAAAAGTGATAGAAAACGATCGCGTTTCTGCAGAACGTGTGAAGCCAGTCAGCCGACTTGCGGGTTCTAACTATAGTAAATTGGGGCAATTATTTTCCTTAGAACGTCCTAAATAAGCAAGAAAGTGTTACTTATGTAGCAAAAAAATAGTATACATTGGATTTTTTTAAATAAGCGATTGTGTTCTGTTTCAACAATGACAGTACATTCGCTTTTTTTCATGAACGAAAAAGTTAATAGAAACCATAATAACAAAATCAATTTAGAAAAAGGCAAAAATGTAAGGTTTTTGCCTTTTATATTTACCATTGAGGAAAAGGGTATTCATTCATATAATTTAGATTAAGTAAATTGTATACGCTTTCAATATACAGAATTATTTTTCAATAATTCTCTCGAAAAAGAGTCATGAGCGTTTACAAAAAAACTTGCCACACTAGGAGACAAGATTATAGGAGGGGTATTCATTGAAACGTTGGTTTAGTTTAATCAGTTTTGCACTCATTTTAACCCTAGTACTTGCAGGATGCGGAGGAAAGGCCGCTAATGAAACAAGTGGTAGCGGTGGAAAAGAAGTTGTTGCATGGGCTTGGAATATTAACGTACCGGTATTAAAGAAAGCAGCAGCAGAATATCAAAAAGAGAATCCAGGTTTTAAATTAAAAGTAGTGGATATGGGACGTGAAGACGTTTATTCAAAACTAACAACAGGATTGCAAGCTGGCGGAAAAGGCCTTCCTGATATTGTATTAGTAGAAGACGATCGTTTCCAAGGATATTTAGATGCATTTCCAAAAGCATTTTTAAACCTATCTAAAAAAGGATTTGATAAGCAAGAAGATAAGTTTCCTGAATTTAAGAGAGCCCTTTTATCAAAGAATGGAGATATGTACGGCTTCCCGTTTGATGCAGGTCCAACAGGCGTATTCTATCGCACAGATTACTTTGAAAAAGCAGGCGTAGATCCAAACAGTATCAAAACATGGGATGATTATATTGCAGCTGGTAAGAAAATTAAAGAAAAAGTTGGCGTTGATTTACTAGGTTTAGATTTTAATAATGACGATGGCTTATTCCGAATGACGCTGACACAGCAAGGTACGTTCTACTTTAATAACAAAGGAAAGCTAAATTTAACTTCTAAAGAAGCGAAAAAAGCAATGGAGTTAAATAAGAAGTTAAAAGAAGCAGGCATTGTTAAAAATACAGTGGGCTGGGATGCTTCAATCAGTGCCTTAGCAGAAGGTAAAGTAGCAAGTTCACCATCCGGTGCTTGGCTATCCGGTTCTATTACACAGCAGGCTCCGGATTTAAAAGGAAAATGGGGAGTGTTTTTATTACCTTCGTTTGAAGAAGGAGGTAACCGTGCTTCTAACTTAGGCGGAAGCAACTATGTGATTTCAGCAACTAGTCAAAAAGCAGATGAAGCGTACAAATTTATGGAGTATTTCTCAACAACGGATAAAGTTCAAGAAGAAGCGATGAAGGGCGGATTATTCCCATCATTAAATACCGTATACTCTTCAAAATTATTCACTGCACAAGATGAGTACTTTAACAATCAGACGATTTGGAAAACATTCGCAGATGAAATGAAAGATATTAAACCGGTTAATTTTACGGGCAATTACTCAGTTGCAAACAGTGAAGCAGTCAAAGCTGTGTCAGAAGTAACAAATGGTAAGGGTGTTACAGACTCGCTTGAAGCAGCTCAAAAACGCTTAGAAAACCGAATTAAAAAATAATCAAGAAGCATAGAAGGTGATTTATGGAAAATTGCCTTCTATCTCTTCTTCTTGCGGTACTAGGAGGTCATCATGAAGACAAATAAATCGTTGCCTTACTTATTTATTGCTCCAGCACTTTTGCTGTTCGCGCTGTTTACAATCTACCCTATTTTTTCATCGTTTGTTTTAAGCTTTCAGAGTATGGAAGGCGGAAAGTATGTATTTACCGGGTTATCAAACTATACACGTTTGCTCGGAGATGATATTTTCTGGAAAGCGCTTGGGAATACGGGGATTATTTTAATCGTTCAAGTACCCGTTATGATTTTATTAGCTCTTGTACTAGCTAACGCGTTAAACAGTCAGCTTTTAAGACTAAAAGGTTTTTTCCGAGTTTCATTTTTCTTGCCGGCAGTAACGTCACTAGTTGCCTACTCTATTTTGTTTTCAATCATTCTTCAAGATGAAGGAATTATGAATACTATTTTAGGGTTTTTCGGTATCGATGCCATTCAGTGGCTGGGAGATCCATTTTGGGCTAAAGTCTCAATCATCGTTGCGATGACTTGGAGATGGACAGGTTATAACATGGTTATTTTTCTAGCAGCTCTTCAAAGTTTATCTCATGAAGTTTACGAAGCAGCTGATTTAGATGGAGCAAATCGTATTCAAAAGTTTTTCCACGTAACGGTTCCACAATTAAAACCCGTTATCTTGTTTGCTACTATTTTATCAACAATTGGCACGCTTCAATTGTTTGACGAACCTTTTAACTTAACAAAAGGCGGCCCTGCTGATTCTACTATGACGCTAGGCTTATATATTTATCAAAATGGCTTTAAATACTTTGATTTTGGATATGCATCGGCCATTGCGTACGTTGTTGTATTATTAGTTGGTATTTTAACGTTCTTCCAATTTAAATTTACGGGTGATAAATCATGAGTGTATTAGAGAGAGTAGAAGCAACCGCAGTAGTTACCGTTCCTAAGGTCAAAAAGAAAAGGCACATCATGCGTAAAATAGGACTATACAGCTTGCTTGGGCTGTTTACGATTATCTCAATTTTTCCTTTTTACTGGATGTTTATCGGCGCTACGAATGAATCAGGAAAAATGTTTACAAACCCTCCAACGCTGAAGCCTGGCGATCAATTTATGACAAATCTACAAAATTTAAATGCTTCAATTGATTTAGGGCGCGTCTTTTTTAACTCAGTATTTGTTTCAGTCGTGTATGTGATTGTAGCTTTAATGGTCTGCTCCACAGCTGCATATGCGCTATCTAAATTTGAATTCAAAGGCCGAAACGCAATTTTCACTACGCTTTTATTGTCTATGATGATTCCATATCAAGCAACGCTCATTCCACTTTTTCAGCTGATGTCGAATTTTAATTTGCTTGACACGTATTTTGCACTTATTGTTCCGCAGCTGTGTTTTCCGTTTGCTATCTTTTTATTACGTCAGAACTTTTTAGCTTTTCCAACGGAACTTATTGAAGCAGCTCGTTTGGACGGAGCTGGAGAGATGAGAATCTTTTTAACTATTGTGCTTCCTTCTATGAAGCCTGCTATGGCTGCAGCAGCTATTTTCTTATTTATGACACAGTGGAATAACTTTATGTGGCCTTTAGTTGCGACTACATCTAACGAAATGGCTACATTACCAGTTGCTCTTTCAAGCTTAATTGGCTTATCGATTATTGATTACGGTCAAGTAATGATGGGAGTAACAATTGCAACCATTCCAATTATTGTCTTCTTCCTGGCACTTCAGCGTCATTTTATTTCAGGAATGCTTGGAAGTGCAGTAAAATAAAAGCAGAAGCTCCTATTATAGGAGCTTTCTCAATGAACAGGGGGAGAGAAGATGGGAGAAATACCTGTAGGAGTTCAGCTTTATACGCTGCGTGAAGAAATGAAAAAAGATTTTAAAGGAACGCTTCAAAAAGTAGCTGCTTTAGGATATCAAGGGGTAGAATTTGCAGGGTACGAAGGATATACAGCAAAAGAAGTAAAAGCATGGTTAACGGATTTACAGCTGAAGCCGGCTTCTAGTCATGTGCCGCTTGAACAATTAGAATCTAATTTAGAGCAAGTGATTCACTTTGAACAGCAAGTTGGAAATTCACATATTGTTTGTCCTTATTTAATGCCTGAACGTCAAACTGAAAAAGGATATCACGTGCTTATTGATTCTTTAAATGATATTGATACGTATTGTAAAAAAGAAGGTATGTCGTTTAGCTATCATCATCATGATTTTGAGCTGAAGAAATTGTCAACTGGAAAGTCAGCTCTCCAAACAATCTTAGAAGAAACTGAGGTAAACGTAGAACTGGACATTTATTGGCTGACTAAAGCAGGTGAAGATCCAGTGGAGTGGATGCAGCATTATCAAAATCGTACGCCTTTTATTCATTTAAAAGATATGACAACAGACGGCGAGCAGTTTTTTGCTCCTCTTGGTACCGGAGGAGTAGATGTAAAGGGTGTAATGCAAGAAGGACATAGAGCAGGCGTAAAATGGTGGATCGTTGAACAAGATCACTGTATAGAAAGTCCACTTAGCAGCATTAAAAAAAGCTTAGCATATATCAAATAAAAAACGAACAGACAGCGTCTGTTCGTTTTTTATTGATAAGCTGGAGTCCACTCAATTTCTCCGCACTTATTCGTATAATCAATATTCACCTCAAAGTTATGTTTTTCATAAAAATGAATCAATCTTTCGAGATGATCCCAATCGCGCTCAGCGATATCGCCTTTAATGACATGAACATTTTGATCAACCGCTACTTCTTTTAAATAATTCATACATACAGAGCCATATCCCTTATTAGCGGGCCCTTTAATGTCACCAATAAAAATCGTGTGATTATCTTCATATACGCCATCGATGGCAAAATCCCAAGCCCCTCTATAGGCTTTTGTACATTCATTTAGCATAATTTTACATGCGTTTCCGTCATTTTGTGCCGATACAATAACTAACTGATTATCTTCAGGCTGATCGACACCAATAACTTCATACTTTTTAGCAATTTCTTTTAAATTATCCTGCATGCGAAATAGCTGAAACTCTAAATCATCAAGTGTTTCTTTTAGTTCTTCTGCATTCTGGTTTTTTTCTGTAAGCTGAGTAAACATTTTATACTCCTTTCCGTCTGTTTTCGGTCTAAGTGCGCCTATGACAAAGAGGACACGGTGTATAAAGCGAAACTTTATTTAGCAAAGTATCTACCTTAGTAAAAATATAAAAAGGAAAGAACCTGATTTGATTGATTATTCATCAAAACGGCTGCTTTCCTTAGCATTCACTTTTAAATTTTTCACAACGTGTATAAGGGTAACAAAGACTCATTAATTTTGTCAATAAGGTTGTAGGTCTATTTATAAAGAAGATAACAGGTCATTTTACTTATTGGGTAGAAAAAATAATGGGTGAAAAAAGAATCATTTTAAAGTAAAATCATTGAAGGAAAAGTATGGTTAAAAAGGAATTGCTTTTCATTTGGAAAAAACATACTTAAAATACAAGTAAGAAAATATTTCATTTACTTACAAAATATTATAGAAAAATGGATGGAGTAATATGGGGTAAGTGTTAACTATATCGAACAAAGGGTGTATAAGATGGATAAATATCAAATTGCATTATTAGCTAATGTCCGCAAGCAGCTGCAAGAGTGGACCGATCAAAATGAAGAAATACCTCATGAAGAAGTGTATCGCTTTTTGCATTCAATTTCTGGAACGTCTGCAACCATTGGACTGAATTATTTAGGAGATCGTTCCCGCGAGTTAATGGAAGCTGTTGAAAAAAATCAGAAAAAAACCTGGGGTTACGCGGAGTTGAATACATTTTTATTAGATATTATTAAAATTTGTTATCAAGATGAAATTCAATCCGTAGAAGACATAAATAAACCGATAGAAATTAGTGAACAAACAGCGAATGTTTTACTTGTGGATGATGATCTTTCAATGCTGATGTATTTAAAAGAACAGTTTGAAAAACAAGGGTGGTACGTATTAGCAACTGCCTCTAAAGAAAAAGCCATTACGGCTTTTTACGAATTAAAGCCGGATTGTTTTGTTGTTGATGTACATATGAAAGACTGTACAGGCTTTGACATTCTTTCATTTTTACGTGATAAAACAAAGCAACTGTTCGTCCCTATTGTCATGATGAGCGTTGATAATCAAAGAGAGACGCGTTTGAAGGCTTTTAAATTAGGGGCCGATGATTTTTTTGTTAAACCTCTCGATATGGAAGAAAGTCTACTTCGAATTGGTCACCATATTGAACGAAAGCAGATGTTTAACTCCTATTTAATGTTTGATGAATTAACAGGAGCCTATAACCGAACGTATTTAAAAGAAATCTACAGTCAGCAGCTATCCAGCTACGACCGCTTAAAAGATCCTTTTTGTTTAGCGATTTTAGATTTAGATTTCTTTAAGAGAATAAATGATCGATATGGACATCTTATGGGAGACCGTGTGCTGCAAGCATTTGTAGAGTATATGAAGCATGAAATTCGTCCAACAGATTACATTTTTAGATATGGAGGCGAAGAATTTATTCTTTTACTGCCAAAAACCAATATAAAAGAGGCAGAAACAGTATTAAATAGACTGTTGGATTTCTTTGTGGAAAAAGTGTTCACACATCAAAGCAATTCGTTTTATTGCAGCTTTTCCGGCGGAGTTGTAGAAGTTCATAACACTGAATGGCCGTTAGAAAAAGCTCTTCATCAAGCTGATGAGGCATTGTATATAGCGAAGGAATCAGGACGTCAAAAAATTGTAGCTTCTTCTCAAAGCAAGCTGGTTAAAAAGCGAACGCTTCGTATGGCTATTATTGATGATGATTCTATCATTCGAACGATGCTGAAAGAGCTTTTAAGTAAGATTGATGTAGGAGATCGCTATGAAGTGAAAATAGAAGTGTTCAAAGATGGCATTGAATTTTTTGAGTCTCAATGGATTCATTCTAGCGATCAGTACTTTGTTATTTTAGACGGAATGATGCCTAAAATGGATGGCTTAGAAGTGCTGCAAAAATTAAGACAGAATAAACGTTACGATCAGTATACGGTTATTATGCTTACATCAAGAAACAGCGAACAAGATATTCAAAGAGCATTAGAACTTGGGGCAGACGATTACATGACAAAGCCATTTAAGTTAATGGAGCTTGAAGCGCGCGTGCGTCATTTAATGAAGAAGGTGAAATAAATGGCGATGTCAATTCAAGTGGTATATGTCTTATTTGGCGGATTGCTATTGCTTTTAGTCTGTTTTCTGAGTTATTTACTTATTCAAAAAGCGCGTTTAAACGCTTTTCGAGCAAAAGTAGAATTCTATAAAGATAGTATGAAAGAATCTCTTTTTATTTATTTATACAGAAAAGATGAAGAACATCGGTTAGAGCCTAAAAATAGAATAGAGCTGGCGGGTGTAGAGGAACTATTGAGCGGTTTTTCTGCAGCTGTACAAGGCGATGAAATTCTAAATAACATCACGCTCTATGCGGAGAAGGTTTTTACACCCAAATATAAAAAAGAGCTGCATCATTCTAGATGGAGTGTCAGAATGAATGCCCTTTATGCTATTGAAGATTTTGGTCTAACTACGCTAACAGACCAATTAGTAGAAATGTATGAGAAAAAAAATAGTACAGCGGCTGAAAAAAATCAAATTTTAAAAATTTTAGTTAAGCTGAACCGCCCTGAGTTTGTTGTGTACATGACAAACGCTTCTAGACCGCTGTCTGAATTTATGTACCGCTCTTTGTTTGGAACTATGAACAGTGAGCAGTTTCAGCAATTTATTAATAAATTTGAAAATCTACAAGAAGAAATTCAGCTGCCTCTTATCGATATGATCGGTATCAATCATAAGTTAGAGTATATAGATTTCTTAAAAATGCACATGAAAAGTTCATCAGAAGAACTGCGAATTCGTACATTGAAATCACTTAATGCTTTATCTTTTCCATTAAGAATAGAGGAGCTCACGAACCATCTTCAGTCAGGTATTTGGCAAGAAAGAATGATGGCTACAAAACTAATAGGCAAAACGAGAGATGAGAAGGGATTGTCACTTCTTGAGCAGTCGCTAAAAGATTCTCATTTTCTTGTGCGTTCGAATGCTGCTCAGTCAATGATGAAAATCCCAACAGGTAAAGAATACTTAGTTCAAGTATACAAAACGACTGATGACAAGTTTTCGAAAGATATGGCAGCAGAATGGCTTGAAAAAGGAGGAGTTACGGTTGTGGAATAGTGTTTGGCATCTTTTATTGTCCATTTGCGGATGGGCTGTATTTGCTTATATGATTTTTGTGCTTTGTTTTTATTTTATGATGTTTATCATCTCTGCTTTTCAACTGCGAAAGCAATATCAATTAAATGATGAAGAACCTTATGAAGATTTGCTTGCGGTTAGCTATACAACACCGTTATCTATATTAGTTCCCGCTTATAACGAATCTGTCGGGATTATTGGAAGCGTGCGTTCGCTGCTTGGAATTGAATATCCGGAATATGAAGTAATTGTAGTAAATGACGGATCTTCAGATGATACGTTAGAAAAGCTAATCGAGGAGTTTTCTCTTGTGAAAATGAATCGAGTTGTGAGAAAGCAAGTAGAGACGAAAGAAGTAAAAGCTGTATATCGTTCTAAATTATACGATTATTTATATGTAGTCGATAAACAAAATGGGGGAAAATCAGATGCATTAAATGCAGGAATTAATTTATCCAACTATCCTTATTTTTGTTCGATCGATGGCGATTCAGTGTTAGAAAGAGATGCTTTTTTAAAAGTTATGAAGCCAATTATTGATTCAGACGGAGAAGTAATTGCTTCAGGGGGAAGTATTCGAATTGCAAATGGATGTAAAATCGAAAACGGTGCGGTCGTATCGATTGGACTTGATACACAGCCGCTTGTTGTGATGCAGATTATTGAATATTTACGTGCATTTCTTATGGGACGCATTGGTCTCAGTCGCCATAATTTATTGCTTATTGTGTCAGGAGCATTTGGCGTATTTTCTAAACGCTGGGTGATTGAAGCTGGGGGTTATTCTCACACGGTCGGCGAAGACATGGAGCTTGTTGTTCGCCTGCACCGACTGATTAAACAGAAAAAAACCAACAATCAAATTGTTTATATTCCAGATCCCGTATGCTGGACAGAAGCACCCGATGAAATCAAATATTTGCGAAGACAGCGGAACCGCTGGCACCGCGGTTTATTTGATAGTCTTTGGAAGCATAAAGAGATGCTGTTTAATCCGAAATACGGAAGCATCGGAATGATTTCTATGCCTTATTTTGTGTTTATTGAACTAATCGGACCGGTCATGGAAATGTTAGGCTATTTGTTTATTGTTATTTCTCTAGTTGTAGGCGGGATTTATGTAGAATTTGCTTATTTGCTTTTTCTTTTAATGGTTGTATATGGTTCTCTTTATTCAATGGCGGCCGTTTTGCTAGAAGAGTGGAGCCTTCGTAAATATCCAAAAGTATCCGATATTGCTAAGCTATTTGTCTTTTCCCTGACTGAATCCTTTTGGTATCGCCCTCTAACTGTTATATGGCGCTGTCATGGATTGTTGGATGTTATTCGCAATAAAAAAGGCTGGGGAGACATGCAGCGAAAAGGAGTTTCACAATGAAAAAATGGTTATTAATCGGCGGCATTATTTTGGTTATGGCGATAACGGCTTCTCCATTTCTTATTTGGCAGCTAAAGAAACCAACTGATTTGAATATGCTTGTTATTGATAAAACAGTGCCAGATCAAACGTTTCGAGAGCATCAAGGCTTAATGTGGATGCTGAATCAAGCGAAAGTACGCAAAGACGGGAAGCCTTATGAAATCTCAAAAGATTATGCAGGGTTTTACCCAAAAGGAGATAAAACATACAGCATTAAATCTCTGCCAAAAACAAACTCTGCAGATATGATTTATATCACCGACACGTATGGTGTATACAAAGAAGATTTAGGCGTAAAAGCTAAAAGAGGAGATCGCTCTCAATTGGTGTATGGCGGCATGACTTCTGAAGACGTGAGCTACGTTAAGAAAGCGCTGAATGGACGTACAAACACGCTGATTGGAGAGTTTAATACATTTGGAAGCCCTACTTCTTTAGACGTTCGCAAAGAACTGTATGAATTGTACAATGTTACGTGGTCTGGCTGGATTGGTCGCTACTTTGAGGAATTCGGCAGTGAAGAAGTTCCTGCTTGGGTGAAAAGTGCTTACAAAAAGCAGTACAACAAAGAGTGGAGCCTTACAGGAAAAGGCTTATTATTCGTTAATGAATCCAATAAGCTCGTTATTATAACGGAAAAAGAATTAAAAGAAAATCCAGTATGGTTTCAATATACAAAACAAGGAAAGAAAACATTAAATTTACAGGATGAATCTGCTTATCAATATTGGTTTGACGTAATTACACCCCAGCAAAAAAGTGATGTGCAGGCTCAGTTTGTCTTTCACTTGGATTCTGAAGGAGAAAACAAGCTAAAGGAAAATGGTATCCCTTTGTCCATACCAGCAGTCGTTCATCATAATAAAGAGCGATATGATACCTATTACTTTGCAGGAGATTTTGCAGATCAAGGAGAAGTACCTTCCATTTATCAAACCTCTTTTTACCCGGTGTGGAAGAAATGGACAGAGAAAATCGGAAAAGAAGATGAGTCTTCTTTTTACTGGACTGTTTATCTGTCTCTTATGAATAAGATCATAGATCAACAGCAAAATGAATCTCAGCCTGCTTCTGTTACTTTTAATGAAAATATGGAAATCTATGAAGATGCTGACCGTAAAGTAGCAGGGAAAGTAGGAAAAGATTATTTGCAAGTTTATCAAAATGGCAAGTGGCAAGATTTGCTGATTAAAGGAGTAAATATGGGCATTAGTAAGCCAGGATATTTCCCCGGTGAGACTGCTATTTCGAAAGAAGAATATTTGCGCTGGTTTAAAGAAATTGGAAAGATGAATGCCAACTCAATCCGCGTATACACCATTCATCCTCCCGCCTTTTATGAAGCGCTTGCTGAGTATAATCAAAAAGCCAAAGAACCCATTTATCTTTTTCATGGAGTATGGGTAAATGAAGAAGTTTTCTATAATTCACAAGATGCTTTTGCAAAGGAAAATACAAAAGAATTTGAAGCTGAAATGAAAAGGATTGTAAACGTTATTCACGGAAAGGCAACACTGCCAAAGCGGACGGGACATGCAAGCGGAACGTACACAGCAGACGTGTCTCCTTATGTTTTAGGATGGATTATAGGAGTTGAATGGGATCCCACGGTAGCTCTTTCGACAAATGAAAAACATAAAGGAATGAAAGATTTTAAAGGGCAGTACATCTATACCGAAAAAGGCAACCCTTTTGAAATTTGGCTTGCTCAGCTTATGGAAAAAACAATTTCCTATGAGCAGGATAAATATGATTGGCAGCGGCCTATGAGCTTTACGAACTGGGTGACGACGGATTTGCTTACTCATCCATATGAACCTTCTGAAGACGAAGATAAAGTGTCCGTTAATCCTAATTTAATTCACACAACTAAAAAATTTGAGCCGGGCTTATTTGCCTCTTATCATATTTATCCGTACTATCCTGACTTTTTAAACTATGAACCTCGTTATCTCGCTTATCGAGATCATCGAGGAGAGAAAAATAACTACGCAGGCTATTTGCAAAATATGAAAGAAGTTCATCATATGCCCGTTCTTGTTGCTGAATTTGGCATTCCGGCTTCGCGAGGACTCACCCATAGAAACGTATACGGGTGGGATCAAGGCTTTCACACGGAACAAGAACAAGGAAAGATTCTGTCACGCTTATACGAAGACATTGTCGAAGAAAAAATGGCTGGCGGTATGGTCTTTACATGGCAAGATGAATGGTTTAAGCGAACGTGGAATACGATGGAGTACGACAATCCGAACCGAAGGCCATTTTGGACGAATTTGCAAACGGGAGAGCAGCATTTTGGACTGCTGAGTTTTGATCCAGGAACGAAGCTGAAAGTCAAAGTAGACGGTAAATCAGATGATTGGAAAAAGCTGAACAGCAAGTCGGTATATAAGCCGTCTAAAAAGTTAAAAGCATTGAACATTACAAGTGATGAAGGTTATCTATATCTACAAGTGAGTGCAAAAGAACTGGAAGATCAAAAGCTTTATTTCTTGTTTAACACGATTAACAATCAGGGACAGTCAAAGATTCCTCAAATTCCTTCCTTAAAAACAAAAGGAATTGATTTTGTAGCAGAATTAAACGGGAAAGAAGACAGTCATTTATGGATAGACAGCTATTACGATACGTATTATTTTTCATATGCTCATCAGCTTCAAATGATTCCGGCCGTAAAAGGAACCGATACGAAAGACAACGGCATGTTTAATCCAATCAGGCTCGCCCTTAACAAAGAGTTAGCGATTGGAGAGGGGAAAAACAAGAGAACCATTCCTTTTGACGCCTATGAAACTGGGAAGCTCCAAGAAGGAAACAGCGATCCTAACTCTTCATCATTTGATTCGCTAGCAGATTTTAAAGTAAATGAATCAAGTGGAATTGCTGAACTTCGCATTCCTTGGGCGCTTTTAAATGTAAAAGACCCGAGTCAAAAAGAAATAATGGGAGATATTTGGTCCAAAAAAGGATTAGAATCCAGCGAGAAAATAAAAGGGATTCAAGTGGGAGTCGTAGCTGTTAATAAGAAGAGCAATGACGTAGAAGATACGTTTCCGACTCAGAAAAAAGGAGAACTTTTATTAAAAGATTTTTACTTATATAAGTGGAGAAATTGGGAGTATCCAACTTTTCATGAACGAATAAAGCCGTCCTACTTCATATTGCAAAAAACGTATGGACGACTACAAGCGGAGGAATAACAATGGCAAAAATTTTATTAGCAGAAGATGAAGAAGTGCTTCGTATGTTAGTGGTAGATACCCTTGAAGATGAAGGACATGATGTGACGGAAGCAGAAAATGGCGAAGAAGCTTTGGAATTTATTAAAGAACGTGATTTTGACTTAATTATTTTGGATTATATGATGCCCGTGTTCACCGGGCTTGAAGTCATTCAACAGCTGAAAGAAATGAAAGATAAGCGCCATACAAAAGTATTGATGCTTTCAGCTAAGAATCAAGCTGCTGATCAAAGCCGAGTGTTAGAAGCAGGGGCTGCGTATTTTATGTCTAAGCCGTTTAGTCCCCTATTGCTAGCCGAACGTGTCGAGGAAATTTTAGATGAACAATAAACTAAAACGAAAAAGTATCTCAATCCAGTTCATCCTCTTAGCAAGTATCCTTTTACTTGCTTTTGCGGCGGGTTCAACTGTACTTGTTGTACGGCAAAAAGAAATTACAGCTGATTATGCCCAGTACAGGGCACAAGTACGGGAAAAGGCACAGCTGCTATCTACAATTGATAAATCAATGAACAAGGCTTTTTTGCAGGCTCGTGGGTTTATTGCATTTGATTCAGAGGATATGTATAACGAGGCTGCAAGTCAGCAAAAAATTATCGAAGAAAATCTTGATCGACTTTCAGGTCTAGCCGCAGATAGACGTGAGCGTACGTTTGTAAATGAAGCGACGGTGATGCTAAACACGTATTTTAATCAAACGCTTCCTTATTTTAAAGATATTTACGACAAAAAAGGTATTGAAGGAGTCCGCTCTAGTCCTGAGCGGAAGGCTGCTTCTAAATCAATAGAACAAATGCAAAAAGAACTTGATGACTACCAAAAGGAATTAACTAAAGACTTAAATACACAGTACGATGATACGTCGAGTGACATGCAGAAAAGTCAAACGCTCTTTATTTTATTTTTAGCGTTTACAGTGGTCATTTTATTATTGCTTACACGGGTACTGCTAAATAAGTTTGTAAAGCCGCTGAGTCAGCTCGCATATACGGCAAGCGAAATTGCTGCCGGAAAAGAAATGCCTATGACATTTGATGAACATAGAAGAGATGAAATTGGTATGCTATCTCAAGCCTTTTACAAAATGGTATCGACTTTGCAAAATAATGAACAGGAGTTAACGGCTCAAAATGAGGAGCTGATTGCACAGCAAGATGAATTGCACAGTCAGCAAGATGAACTTCAGCACGCGTTAGAATTGACCAAGGAACGAGAAGGGGAGTTAGAATTGCGCAATTTATTTGTGCATGGACTAACAAATTCTCTTCACAAGCAAGAGGTTCTCACGAGTGCTGTCACAAACATGAGCCGGGTGATGAAAGCTGATCACGGGTTTATTATGCTAGCCGATGAAAAGACACATGCTTCATTTGGTCTATCTTCATCAAGTGTTCAACAGATGGTGGCAAATCTTCATAATAATTACGTTGATCATGTGCAAAAGACGAAAAAATGTATGGTAGTAAAAAGAGAGTGTATAGAACATGAGCGCCTATATCATCAGCAAACGTTTTATTTGTATGATGTTATCGTACCGGTGCTCTCTTCACAGGGAGATATGCTAGCCTATATGTTTTACAGCCGCTACGCGGATGAATACACAGAACATGAATTACAGACATTTGAAATACTGGCAAAACAAATTACGATTGCCCTTGAAAAAATTTATATTTACGAAGAGTCTGAGCATGACCGATTGCTATCTCAAGATATTTTAAATTCGATTCAAGAAGGAATGCAGCTTGTAGATACAAGCGGTACGATTCTACAAGTGAATACGAAGACTAGCGAATTGTTTCAATATGAGCATCAAAGCGGGCTTCTTCAGCTCTCTTGCAATCAATGGCTAGATGCTCTTTCTCAAAAAGTCGAAAATATACAGCAGCTGAGACAATACGTTGAAGCCATTTGTAAGGGAGAGCAAGTAGAAAAGTCTTTTGTTTATTACCTGCACACGGAAGGTAAGCGAAAAGTTATAAAAGTTTATAGCGAATACGTATATCGAAACCGTCAGATGTTTGGCGTATTGTTCGTTCATCGGGATATTACGAAAGAATTTGAAGTTGATCAGATGAAGTCGGAATTTGTAAGCACTGTGAGTCATGAACTGCGCACACCTTTAGCAAGTGTATTAGGGTTCACTGAGCTTATGCTAAACAAAACATTAAAAGAAGAAAGACAGAAGAAGTACTTAACTACTATTTATCAGGAAGCACAGCGGTTAACATCTTTAATCAACGATTTTCTGGACGTCCAAAGAATGGAAGCGGGGAAACAAACCTACGATAAAAAGTATCAAGACATTCTGCCGCTTATTAAGCAGGTGATTGAGGTCCAGAAAATACAAACAAGTAAGCACGAATTTGATATGATTTCCGATCAAGAGCATTTTACAGTAATGGGAGATAAAGATAAGCTGCTGCAATTGTTTAATAATGTAATTAGTAATGCAGTGAAATATTCCCCCGATGGAGGGAACGTTACAGTTAAAGTGTATCAAAAGGAACACGCTGTTTATATTGATATTCAAGATGAAGGGATTGGTATACCAAATAAAGCGCTAGGTCAATTGTTTACCAAATTCTACAGAGTAGATAACTCCGATATGCGCAAAATTGGCGGAACAGGTCTAGGATTAGCAATTGTAAAAGAAATTGTAAAAGCTCATGGCGGAGACATTACTGTACAATCCGAATGGAAAAAAGGAACAACATTCACGGTTGTTCTCCCGCTTCTATATGAAGTTCAGTACGATGAAGAGATGATAAATACGAATGATAGCCGTAAAAGCGTAGTGATTGTAGAAGATGATAAAAGTTTAGCGACGCTTTTACAGGTAGAATTAAAAGAAAGCGGTTTTCACGTTCGGTATTTTAACAATGGAGAAGACGCATTAAACTCTATTCATCAGCAAAAGCCTGAAGTGGTTGTTCTAGATATTATGTTAGGAGAAAATAAGTTAGACGGCTGGGATGTTTTAAGACAGCTCAAAGAAAATACAGAGACAGAAAAAATTCCTATTTTAATCTCATCTGCTTTAGACGAAAGAAGCAAAGGGTTAGAGCTTGGAGTGTGTGAGTTTCTGATTAAACCCTATCAGCCTAGTAAATTATCCAAAACGATTCTCCAGCTGCTTTTGAAAAAACAAGAGCACGAAGGAGAAATTATGATTCCATCAGATAAAGAAGAGTAGAAATTTGGTGAGGCTTCGTTATATTTACGGAGCCTCATTAAACGAAAAGAAAATTAGCAAAGTAATATAAAAAACATTGAAAACGCTATCAAAATGTGGTTTTATAGAAAGTAGGCATAACATGATGACCTTAGAATTACCTTTTTCCACCTCCTTACATGCGTAAGGAGGCTTTTTTGTATAAATATAGTAAGATAAGATAACAAAACCTGATGCAGAATCGTTCATTGAATTTCAGCTAATTAAGAAACTGCTCAAGAAAGTTTGATAGTGAAAGGAGTGAAGCTCTGGAAATTATTTTACAAAGAGAGGATAGTCTATCCAAGAAGTGAAGGTAGTTCAAATTTTATAATCATAGTATAATAAAAAATACGGTTATAAAAGCTGTGTTTATTATACATCTTTTATATAGAAGGTAAGATTGAATTTTATATTTGCTTAAAGGAGGTCTTTCCTTGGATATTGCGTATATAATTGCTGAAGAAAGAATTAGACAAGCAATAAAAGACGGTGACTTTGATAAGCTGCCTGGGGAAGGAAAACCATTAAAGTTAGAAGATTTATCACATATACCTGAAGAACTGCGCCAAGCGTATAGGATATTAAAAAATGCAAACATGATAACGGATGAACAAGAGCTGAAACGAGATATGGCTACAATAGAAGAATTGATTTCTATATGCACGGATGCTAATGAAGAACAAAGGCTAACAGAGATGCTTACGGAAAAGCGTTTGCGCTTTGAGCAGCTCGTTGACAAGAAAAAGATGACAAGTTCTGCAGCTTACAGGACGTATCAGAATAAAATTTACTCCAAATTTTTTTATTAATGAATGTAATGAACTAGACGATCGGAGGGTGAGAACTTGCGGCTGTTAATTTTATTGATTAGTATCATACTATTTATTTCGCTTTGTTTTTATATTTTTGCCCCACAAATAAAACGAGGTGCCCAATCGAAAAATGTGCCGGTTTTATTTATTCATGGCTATTTAGGCAGTCAAAAAAGCTTAGGGAAAATGATTAAACGATTTGAACAAAACGGATGGGGAACTAAAGTAGCTTACTGCGTTGTTCAAAAAGATGGAGCTATTCAGTGGAAGCACATTATGAAAGCAAAAGAGGGAAAACTTCCGCTTATTCATATCGTCTTTAAAAAGCCAGATGCCAGTATTGCACAGCAGCAAAAATGGATTGAAGCTATTATGCAAGATGTACGTGATACATATAAAGCATCTTCTGTTGATTTAGTTGGACATAGTATGGGAGGAATAACAGCAGCAGCTGTTAGTTTGTCTAACCCTCAGTATATTCAAAAGTTAGTTACGTTAGGATCGCCAATTCAAGGATTAGATTATCAGGAATTAATGGAGATGTATCCTCATGCACGCAATCATATTGAATCTATGGGTGCTCGTGATTTAGCTTTTCACTCTATAGCGTTAAACAAGCTGTACGAAAGTCGTCAAGATTTCTCAAAAGAAATCGACGTTTTTTCAGGAGCAGGAGATGTGGGAGATAAGACAGATGGAGTGGTAACAGTAGAAAGTGCGTACGGACTGCAAGAGTTCACCGAACACATTCATCTCCACACGTTTCATGAAGCACATTCAGATTTACATGAAAGCTCAGAGGTTGATAAAGCTGTCTATCAATTTTTAAAACGGGATTAAAGGGGGATTACGATGCTTTATTTAATTAGACACGGCCAAACAGATTGGAATAAAAACAAACTTATTCAAGGGCATGCTGATATTCCGCTCAACGAAGCGGGAAAGCAACAAGCTAAACGCGTAGCGGAACGTTTTCGAGATATCCATATTGATGTAATCTATACAAGCGATTTGCTTCGCGCGCAGGAGACCGCTAGGGAAATTGCAGCTGCTGCTAAAGTAAAGAAAATGGAAGTTTGTGAGCAGCTGCGTGAGCGCTCTTTTGGAGAACTAGAATCAAAGAACGTAGAAGTTCTGCATGAGCTTGTGCCAAACTATGCGACAAATTGGGGAGAAGAGCCTTTATATAATATCGAAACACTCGAAGCGGCTCAAGAACGGATGGTTCAGCGGTTAACGGAAATTATGAAGAAGTCTATCGGAAAGAAAGTAGCAGTTGTTAGTCACGGGGCAGCAATTAATACATTCATTCATCATGTAACAAGCGGAGAACAAGGAACAGGGACTACTGTTTTACAAAATACATCGATTACAACTTTTGCTTATGAAAGTGGAAAATGGCGTCTTGAAACGATCAATGATGCCAAACATCTTGAATAAATATACTTAAAGAGGCTGTGGCAGTAGTATTTTAGTTAAGGGGAAATCCGAACGATTAATCGTTCGGATTTTTTTATGGTGATGGTGAACGTAGGTTTCATATATGTAAGTACTTCTAGCTGTTGATTGGGGGACAAGGCGAAGACTCCTGCGGGAAAAGCGGAAGGGATGAGACCCCGCATATTAATTTCATATATAAATATTTATACAATTGATTTTAATAAAAATGCATAGTAAAATAAGTTTTATTACTATTCTATTAAAGCGTTTAGTATAACTGAATTTCCTAATATTGTTTAATAAGTAACTATATTTCGGAATAAGATTAATTGATTTGTATAATTTCAAGGAGGATGTAGTATGTCAAAAGATTGGAGTCACTTATTTGAAAGAATGCCTGAATTGCTAGCACCGACGATGGCTAAAGACCATCCGAATTTGCCCGTTGTGAAAGAAGAAGGATGCTATTATTATGGATTGGATGGTAAAGAATATCTCGATTTTACTTCCGGAATCGCTACGACTAATGTAGGACACAGACATCCGAAAGTAGTAAAAGCAATCAAAGACGGAGCAGATCAATTATTGCACGGCCCTTCAGGTGTTATTATGTACGAATCGATACTAAAGTTAGCCGATGAGTTAGGAAAAGTAACGCCGGGCAATTTAGACTGCTTTTTCTTTGGAAATAGTGGCACCGAAGCAATTGAAGGAGCCTTGAAATTAGCGAGACATGTCACAAAGCGTCCGTATGTTATTTCTTTTTTAGGGTGTTTTCATGGCCGCTCGATGGGAGCTTTAAGTGTTACAACCTCGAAAAGCAAATATAGACAATTTCAGCAGCCTTCAGGACTGACGTATCAAATTCCATATGCGAATCCAAAAGAGTGCCCTGCGGAGCTAGACAGCGATGTGTACTTTACTGAAAAGCTTGAAAAAGATTTTGAAATACTCTTTAAGCACCAAGTCACGCCTGAAGAAGTGGCGGCCGTTATTTTGGAACCAGTATTAGGAGAAGGCGGCTATATTATTCCTCCGAAAAGTTGGATGAAGAAGTTAAGAGAGATTTGTGATCGTCACGGAATATTACTTATTTTCGATGAAGTGCAAACAGGATTTGGCCGTACCGGCGAATGGTTTGCTGGACAAACGTTTGATGTCGTGCCAGATATTATGGCTATAGCAAAAGGAATTGCTTCTGGAATTCCGCTTAGTGCAACGGTAGCTTCTCAAGAATTAATGAAGCAGTGGCCCCTTGGCACACATAGTACAACATTTGGAGGAAATCCTATTGGATGTTCAGCAGCACTTGCAACTCTTGAAGTGATGAAAGAAGAACAACTGCTGGATAACACGAAAAAAATGGGCGCTTATGCGTTAGAAAAGCTGCATCTTTTAAAGGACAAACATTCAATTATTGGGGATATCCGTGGTTTAGGACTTATGATTGGAATTGAAATTGTTAATCCGCATACGGGAGAAGGCGATGGAGACGCCTTATTCGAGATTTTAGACTTAGCTTTAGAAAAAGGTGTGTTATTTTATTTTTGCGGAAATGCAAGTGAAGTTATTCGCATGGTACCTCCGCTTACTGTAACAAAAGAACAGATAGATGCCGGCATTCGTATGCTAGATGAGGCTATCACTTCCTTTGAGAAAAAGTCAGCTGTAAAAGCGTGATAAAAAAATATAAAAAAATTATATATTTGTAACCTAGTTGTCATAGTAATGGTAGCGATATCATAGTTTTAGAGGGAAAACAATTTTCTGAAAAGTAGTTGACATCTGTTTGTGCAGCATGTAACATAATATTTATCTTATCAACAATTATCAACAAAATTCGACAAACTTCTTATCAAGAGAGGTGGAGGGATAGGCCCTGTGAAACCTCGGCAACGGACTTTATAGAACCGTGCCAACTCCCACAAGCAGTGCTTGAAAGATAAGAAGAGACCAGGCTTACTAACAATTGTGATCCCAACCTCTTCTTACAGGCACTTAGACACTGTAAGTGGAGGTTTTAATTTTATGACAAGAAGATGACATTTAGATAAAAAACAGCAGGCGAAATTACCTGCTGTTTTTATATGCTGTAAAATGATAAATAACCTACCATAATTCCTAGTAAAAGTACCCCAATCGTAATACCAACAATCCACCACATTATTTTTTTCATTATTTATTCCTCTTTATCAATTAACTGTAGCTGTTGATCCGCCTGAAGCGCCGGAAGCTGTACCGTAAGCAGTTTGTCTTTTGATTCCGGCATTTTTAGCTGCAATTTTCCACTGCCAGTCAATTCGCCCGTAGGCTCGATTATTTTGCACCCAAGATTTTGAGCTCTTTTTTGAAATAGACACAAGGGGGTTTACATTTTTCGTGACGACGCCTCGTACACTTTTGACTGAAGTCACCGATGAGTTTTTCGTGTAATAGTCTACATACACCGTTAGTTTTGTTGTTGTAAATCCAGCCGCTTTATAAGAAGCCGTATAAGCTGCTGTTTTGAATAAAGGTGAAGCCGTTCTTGCTCCGTATGCTGCTGTACTTGCAGCTTCGACCGTGCCGCTAGTCTCTTCAATATCCATTTTTAACAGAGATGGATCCTTTAGTGATTGTACAACTTTTTGTTTTTGTTGACGCGACAGTTTTGAAAATTCATACAGTGAACTTTTATCACTTTGCGCTTTCAAGAACTGCGTGTAAGAAGCAACCGTTAAATGTGCAGGTTTTTCACTAGCCATAACAGAGTTTGGTACGACTAATAGACATAATAACGCACTTATCAGGAAAAAAGAAAAAAACGTTCTTTTTGTAGCCATATTTATATAAATCCTTTCTAGTATTCTATCTTTATAAATAGATACGAAGTAATTTATCGTTTTGAAGAAGGACTGTGTGCTGACATATTAACTGTCATCACGACACGAGCTTGCTGTACAGATTTCATAAAACATTCGTATAGAGAAGCGAATACTTTGTCCACATCTCCTTCTAAAGCTGTTGCAAAAGGCACGGTTTCGGCAAATACTCCCTGTTGTTTAACTGCGCCAATTCCGCTTTTGATGATGTCTACATAATGCGGCGTATCTAATGGATACAAAGAAAATTGAGTGGATACAGGGAATGAAGCACAAAGCTGTTGGTTTGAAGATATGTTTTCTTTTGGTTTTATTTTTCTTTCTTCAAAATATTCTTCGTGCTGCCCTGTTGAAAACGTGGCATTCAGCACAATATGCTTTCCTGATTTTCCAGCACTTTTATAAACGGCTTGCACAACTTCAAATACGTCTTTAGCACTTCCTTCAATAAACGTACTAACACGGTCCGTTTTTCGCTGAACTTTAGACATATCCACTTCGTTTAGTGCGCCTAAAATAATATCGATAAAGTTATCACTCATAACGGAAAGCGTAAAACGGCAGCCAACATTTATTTTTTCCAAGTTAATCACCCCTAAAATATAGATTTGTAGTTTTTTAATCATACAAATCATAAAATAACTTTTCTGTTTTGTATAGAAACAGAAGATAGATTCTTTATTTTTAGGAAATATTACATAGAAGAAACGAAAATAAATTGCATAACATGAAAAATAAGGGTGTTAAGAAAAGTTACATAATAAAAAAGAATAAAAAAACAATGTTAGAACTTCTGACAAAAAGCTGGTATATAGACTGAAAACACCATATTATAAATACAAGATCACATTATTCTCCTGCGATTTCGTATAACCTCTTGAAAAAGGGACTTGGGATTTTATCATAAATCCAACCTCCTAGCTGTATAATCAGCTAGGAATTTTTTTTACCCAAACTCTCTATCGCGCATGAGGTTACCTACACTTATTCAACTCAGAGCATGCACCATATATATTTAAGAACAGTGTAAGAAAGATTGCTTGAAGATGTTAGTGTTCGGCTTGAGCTAGAAATAGATAGATGTTACGAAAGAGGGGAAAGAAGGTATGACGCACACATTAATTAAAAATGCAGAGATTATTACGATGAATGAGAAGAATGATATTATTTACGGTGACCTTTATATTGTTGGAAATCGTATTGCAGCAATCGGGAAAAACCTGCATCCGGAAAAGGTAGATAAAGTCATTGACGCAGCAAATAAAACGATTGTGCCGGGCTTTATACATACTCATATCCATTTATGTCAAACGCTTTTTAGAGGGCAAGCAGATGATTTAGAGCTGCTAGACTGGCTAAAGAAGAAAATATGGCCGCTTGAAGCTTCACATGATGAAGAATCTATCTATTATTCAGCGCTGTTAGGGATCGGCGAACTCATTCAGAGCGGGACTACAACAATTGTAGATATGGAAACTGTTCATCATACGGACTCTGCTTTTCAAGCTATATCTCAAAGTGGAATCCGAGCTCTTGCAGGAAAAGTAATGATGGATAAAAAAGGCGATGATCTGCCAAAAGCTCTGCAGGAGACAACGGCTGACTCGATCAAAGAAAGTGTAGAGCTGCTTGAAAAATGGCATAATTCAAATAACAGTCGTATTCGATACGCATTCTCCCCAAGATTTGTGCTGTCGTGTACGGAAGATTTGCTGCGTGAAGTGAGCCATTTATCAGCTGCATATAATGTCCATGTACATACTCATGCTTCTGAGAATCAAGAAGAAATTCGCATCGTAGAAGCTGAAACGGGTATGAGAAATATCATGTACTTAGATCATTTAGGATTAGCCAATGAACGCCTTATTTTAGCGCACTGTGTGTGGCTAAATGATCAAGAAAAGCAAATTATTAAGAATCAAGGAGTAAAAGTTAGTCATTGCCCAGGCTCAAACTTAAAACTTGCATCGGGAATCGCAGATGTGCCCGGTTTATTAGAGCAAGGTGTATTTTTAAGTCTTGGCGCTGACGGTGCTCCTTGTAATAATAATTTGGATATGTTCAACGAAATGAGGCTGGCCGCTACGATTCATAAACCCTCGCACGGACCAACGGCCATGAATGCAAAGCACGTGCTAGAAATGGCTACAATCGGCGGAGCGAAAGCAGTCGGGCTTGAAAAAGAAATTGGAAGTTTAGAGGTCGGGAAAAAAGCGGATCTTGCTATTTTAAATTTAAATCAGCTTCATACTTTTCCATCTTACGGCGTAGACCCTATTTCCAGAGTTGTGTATTCAGCAACGCGAGGAGATGTAGAATTAACGATGGTTGATGGAGAAATTGTGATGGAAAATCGCGTGTTAAAAACAATTGACCAAGGAATTGTATTGAAAGAAGCAAATCATTCGATTGATCGTCTTTTAAAAAGAATCCCGCTTTTGATTTCATAAGATGTAAAACAAAGAAGAGGCTGGAATAAAAGTATTTTAGCAAAAGTAAAACTCGAATTATTAATCGGAGTTATTGATTAATAATTCGAGTTTTTTTGTTGTCAAGGTGAATGTAGGTTTCATCTGTTTATTTGTCTTGAGAATGGATTTATTTAGTGATGTCTTAATCTCTTTTTTGTATAAATGAGTAAAAAGAGTACTCTTGCAACAGACTAAAAAGATAAGAGAAATAAATTTTCAAAATTCCAAACTAACGGAAGATAAAAATTTTTATAATGATAGCGTTTTCTACCTTTGCATATCTACAAATTAAGACTATAATAGGACAAAAGATTTTACTTTGCAACGTAAAATCCTCCTAAATCGTGTCTTTTTTAGGACATTTGAATAGGTAGGATTTTTTATTTTTTTTAGAAGTAGGGAGGCGCGCGTGTTGGAGCGTAACGGAATATTAGAGCGCTTGTTTAAACTATCAGAGCGCAACACAACACCAAAACAAGAAATACTAGCAGGACTTACAACTTTTATGACGGTCAGTTATATGGTAATTGTCAACCCCATTATCATGTCTGACGCGGGTATCCCCCGCGAAGCGGCGCTTGCAGCTACCATTTATGCCATTGTATTTAGTACGTTACTGATGGCTCTATGGGCAAATTTCCCGATTGTAACCGGTCCAGGGATGGGTTTAAATGCGTTTTTTACGTATTCAGTAGTATTAGGGCAAGGATTGTCATGGCAAACGGCACTTGGAGCAGTTTTTATATCCGGGGTCTTATTTTTTGTTTTAACGGTAACAGGAATACGCGGAAAGATTATTGATGCCATTCCGAACGTATTAAAGTCTTCCATAGCAGTTGGAATTGGTCTTTTTGTTGCGTTTATCGGTTTGAAAAACGCTGGATTAGTTGTGGCAAACGAGTCTACTTTTGTAGGGCTTGGAAATGTCATGGATAAAGGTCCCTTACTGGCTATTTTTGGGCTGATATTAGCAGCTGTACTGATGGCTAAAAATGTAAAAGGCGCTCTCATTATAAGTATTTTTGCTACGACAATATTAGCGATGATTGTAGGAGTACAAGCAGTTCCTCATTCCTTGAAAGACGTCTTTTCAGCTACGCCGCCAAGCGTTGGAGAAACATTTTTTCAAATGGATTTAAAGGGTGCAGTTGCCTACGGCATTTTTTCAGTTGTATTTTCTTTCACCATCGTAGAATTATTTGATACGCTAGCGACATTGATTGGATTATCTAAAAAAGCAAACTTGGTAGATAAAAACGGTAAAATTCCAGGTTTAAATCGCGCGCTTGCAGCGGATTCAATCGGTACAATGGCGAGTGCTATTTTTGGAAGCACTGCGTTAAATACGTATATTGAAAATGCAACAGGTATTGCAGAAGGAGGGCGTACCGGCTTAAAGGCATTAACGGTTGCCATCTTATTTATATTTACCTTGTTTTTTGCACCGCTCATTCAATTTATCCCAAGCGTTGCTACTGCTCCGGCACTCATTATTATTGGTTCGCTTATGCTGAGTGACATTCGAAACGTTAACTTCGACGACTTTACTGAAGTTGTTCCCGCTTTCTTAACAATTGTCATGATGCCGTTAACCTACAGCATTGCAGAAGGTTTAGCATTCGGCTTCATTTCATACACAGCGATTAAACTGTTTACAGGACGCCGTCGCGAAATTCATTGGATGATGTATGTGATCACAATTGCCTTTTTTATCAATTTTTATATGAGTTCGCATTAGGGATGAAAAAAGACGTAGCATTAAGCTACGTCTTTTTTTGTAAAGGCTTGTTAAGGGAACGAATTTTTATTTCATTAAGGTTGATAAATGTCCCAAGCTGTTTTTAATGAATCAACGATATAGTTAGCTACTTCTTCAATATCTAAATTATCAGTTTCAACTTTCGAATGGTGATTGGAATAGATAGCTTGACGATCGTAAAATAGCTTTTCAATATCTTCTAAGCTTCTTCCTTGTAAAACAGGGCGGCTATCAATAATTAAACTAATGCGTTCTTTCCAAGAATCCCAAGATAAATCTAAAAAGAATACGATGCAGTTAGATAAACAAATCTCTTGAATTTCTTCTTGTAAAAAAGCGCCTCCCCCTAAAGAAATGATTTTTAAACGCTGCTGTGAAAGTCGATTTATTACTTCTTTTTCTTTTTGTCTGAAGAAAGTTTCACCGTGCTCTTTAAAAATCTGAGAAGTAGGCATATTAAATTCTCTTTCGATTTCTTGATCTATATCAACAAAATCTCTATACAATTTTTTGGCAACCATTTCTCCAATAGTTGTTTTTCCTACCCCCATAAAGCCGATAAATACAATACTTTTCTCTCTAAGAGATATGTCGTTATATGCCATTTTTAAGCCTCTTTCTGATTTTTAAATACAAATCGGATGTTATAGTAAATACTGAAATTATAATATAAATCCTTTAGTTTGTAAAAGCTACTATTCTTCTCTGAAATAAACCGGAAATTATTTTTTAGGATGCATGGAAAGATACACCCGAGTATCTTTTTTGCGCTCGTACTTTGGATTAGCGCTTCGCGTATATTCTTTTGACTGATGTTCTATATGGTAGTTCTGTTCAAACTGTTTGATTGCTTCATTAATTTCTTCTTGTTTTCCCATTAATCTTACTTGCAGCATTGTAACGTCTCCTTCCATATACTTTGCTTTTTGACTATATCATGAAATGAAAAAGAAGTAATTTTATTTTTGTTGACGAACTTGTATATACAGGTTAGAATAAAAGCATAAAACTTGTATATACAGGTTTGCGGTGAGATTTATCTGGGGGATAGGAAATACAGGAGTAAAATGAAAACGGAAACAAGGGGGAAAAGACATGAATCGAGAATCTGTTGAACGCATTGTAGAAGCCGTTGGCGGAAAAGAAAATATTTCTGCTGCAACGCATTGTGTAACGCGCCTTCGACTTGTTTTAAAAGATGAAGGTAAAGTCAATCAACGTATGCTAGATGAGCACGAATTAGTAAAAGGATCTTTTTCTACAAACGGCCAGTTTCAAGTTGTCATTGGTCAAGGCACGGTCGATAAAGTATACAAAGAAATGGTGGCGCTTACAGGGATAGGCGAACTATCAAAAGAAGAAGTGAAAAACGAAGCGGCTAAAAACTTAAATCCGCTGCAGCGTGCAATAAAAACATTAGCTGACATTTTTATTCCTATTTTACCGGCCATCGTAACCGCGGGTTTATTAATGGGAATAAATAATGTATTAACAGGAGCAGGAATTTTTTACGATGATAAATCAATCGTAGATGTTCATACACAGTGGAAAGACTTTGCGAGCATGATTAATTTAATTGCCAATACGGCTTTTGCCTTTTTGCCGGCTCTTATTGGATGGTCAGCTGTTACGCGTTTTGGAGGAAGCCCTTTATTTGGAATTGTCCTTGGGCTCATGCTGGTCCATCCTGATTTGCTAAATGCCTGGTCTTATGGAGAAGCATTAAAAAAAGGAAGTATCGATACGTGGAATTTATTTGGCCTGCACGTTGAGAAAGTCGGCTATCAAGGACAGGTTTTACCTGTGTTAGCTGCTTCGTTTGTGTTAGCAAAAATCGAATTGTTTTTACGAAAACGAATACCGGATGGTTTTCAGCTTTTAATTGTAGCGCCTGTAGCTCTTTTAGTAACAGGGTTTCTCGCTTTTATTGTGATTGGTCCGATTACATTTGCAATAGGAAATGTGATTACAGGTGCAGTTGTATGGCTGTTTAAAACGGCTCCATTTATTGGAGGACTTGTATACGGCGGCTTATATGCTCCCCTTGTTATTACGGGCATGCACCATACATTTTTAGCCGTAGATTTACAGCTGATTGGAAGTGTGGGAAGTACGTTCTTATGGCCAATGGTAGCATTATCTAATATTGCACAAGGCTCTGCGGCTTTTGCGATAATGATTCTTTCAAAAAATGATGAGAAATTAAAAGGACTGTCTTTAACGTCAGGGATTTCAGCGTGGCTTGGCATTACGGAACCTGCAATGTTTGGTGTGAATTTACGCTTTAGATTTGCTTTTATTTCTGCAGTGATTGGTTCAGCTATTGCAGGTGTCGTCATATCCGTGGCAGGAGTGAAAGCAGCATCGGTGGGAATTGGGGGTATCCCTGCTCCGTTATCAATTGTTCCACAGAGCTGGCCAGCTTTTATTATTGGAATGGTAATCGTAATTGTGGTGCCGTTTCTTTTAACGTTAACGCTTGGAAAGCTTCAGAAAAAATCAACTGTTACATCAACTGTCGCGGCTACAGAATCGTTTCAACATAATCCAAAGAATTAAATGGTGGTGTTAAAAATGCAAGAACATTGGTGGAAAAAATCAGTTGTCTATCAAATTTATCCTAAAAGCTTTTACGATACGACTGGCAACGGCGTGGGTGATATAGCTGGTATTATTAAAAAGCTAGATTATTTGAAAAAGCTTGGCGTAGACGTTGTGTGGCTAACGCCAATTTATAAATCGCCGCAGCGGGATAATGGATATGATATAAGTGATTATTTTGTTATTCAAGAAGAATACGGAACAATGGAGGACTTCGATCGTTTAATAACAGAAGCGCATAAGCGGGATCTTAAAATCATCATGGATATTGTCGTTAACCATACGTCAACTGAACATAAATGGTTTCAAGAAGCTAAAAAATCGAAAGATAACCCGTACAGAGATTTTTATATTTGGAAAGATCAAAAAGAAGATGGAAGTGCTCCGACGAATTGGGTTTCAAAATTTGGAGGTTCGGCGTGGGAGCATGATAAGCTGACAGAACAATCCTATCTGCATTTGTTTGATGTCACGCAAGCGGATTTGAACTGGGAAAATGAGCGTGTGCGCCGCGGCGTGTACGATATGATGACGTTTTGGTTTGAAAAAGGAGTAGATGGATTTCGTCTGGACGTTATTAACTTAATTTCAAAAGATCAGCGCTTTTTAGATGATGATGGTTCTATCGCACCAGGAGATGGACGGAAATTTTATACCGACGGTCCTCGCGTTCACGAATATATGCGAGAAATGAATCAAGAAGTTTTTTCAAAATACGATAGCATGACCGTTGGGGAAATGTCGTCGACAACTGTTGACCACTGTATTCAATATTCTCATCCGGACCGGGGCGAGCTTAGCATGACGTTTAATTTTCATCATTTGAAAGTCGATTACCCAAACGGAGAAAAGTGGGCGCTAGCAGATTTTGATTTTATTAAATTAAAAGAGATTCTATCAACTTGGCAAACGGAGATGAATAAAGGAGGGGGATGGAATGCACTATTTTGGTGCAACCATGATCAGCCTCGCGTTGTTTCCCGCTATGGAAACGATGAACTCTATCATAATAAATCTGCCAAAATGCTCGCTGCAACGATTCATCTGATGCAGGGAACACCTTATATTTATCAAGGGGAAGAAATAGGGATGACAAACCCGAAGTTTTCCTCTATTGATGAATATAGAGATGTGGAGTCATTAAATGTGTATGAGATAAAACGTGCACAAGGAATGAACGAAAATGAAATTTTGGAGATTTTAAAACATAAATCAAGAGATAATTCCCGTACACCGGTGCAATGGAGCGATGAGCCAAATGCAGGTTTTACAAAAGGAAAGCCGTGGATTAATCCAGCCGATAACTACCGTGAAATTAATGTGGAAAAAGCGTTAGATGATGAAGATTCAATTTTTTATTTTTATCAAAAGCTTATTGCACTGCGCAAGCAGTACGAGATTATCACCTATGGAAACTATGAATTGATTCTTGGAGAAGACGAGCAGATTTTTGCTTATATCCGAAATGGAGCAGATGAAAAGCTGTTGGTTATAAACAATTTCTACGGCAGCGAAACGACTTTTGAACTGCCAGAAAATCTAACTTTTGAAGAATATCATAGTGAAATATTGCTGTCTAACTACGAAGATTCATCAAAGGAACTCAAGCAAGTCTTCCTTCGGCCGTATGAATCAATCGTGTATCATTTAAAAAAATAGAGAAAAAGTAAAAAGAACGATGGGTGACAATCTATCGTTCTTTTTATACAATTGGGTATATATAGAAAGTAAAATAGGTGATGGCAATTGAAAGAAAATAAATTTATCAGCATTTACGAACAGTTAGTCGATAAAATTAAACGCGGTGACTGGCGTCCTAATACAAAACTTCCTTCTGAAAATGAACTTGTTGAACAGTATCAAACGTCTCGTGAAACGATACGGAAAGCGTTAAATTTACTTTCACAAAATGGGTACATTCAAAAAATGAAAGGAAAAGGCTCATTTGTATTGGACGTATCACGCTTTGATTTTCCAGTATCAGGACTTGTTAGCTTCAAAGAAATGGCGGAAAAGCTGGGACATACATCGACCACTATTGTAAAAGAGTTTGAATTAGTCAAGGCCGATCAAGACCTGTGCACACAGCTTGGGGCGACGAAAAAAGATCTTATATGGAAAGTGGTTCGAGCGCGGGAAATCGATGGGGAGAAAATTATTTTAGATAAAGATTTTTTTCATAAAAAGTATGTTCCTCACCTCACAAAAGACATATGTAAAGGCTCTATTTATGAATACTTAGAAAAAGATCTTGGGCTGAAAATAAGCTTTGCCAAAAAAGAAATTTCCGTTGACGAGCTGACGGACGAAGATAAGTGTTACTTAGATTTAAAAGACTATGAACATATTGTGGTAGTAAGAAACTATGTGTATTTAGAAGATGCAAGCCTTTTTCAATATACGGAATCACGTCATCGTCTGGATAAGTTTCGTTTTGTAGATTTTGCCCGAAGAGGTATATAATGGTTCACTGCCTATAAGTTTTATCTTTTTGTACATGTTTACAAAAAAACTGCTTTGGTATAAAAAACAAAGCAGTTTTTTTATGGGGAAAATTGAAAAAACGTGATCCTTTTGACGATAAAATTTTAAAAAGGTTGAATTTTTCTTTGGAGTTTGTTTTAGTAGAACATAAGATTATTTTATATTTATATAATGTTATCCATACAGGATAGGGATTTATTGTTCTTTTTTTTATTAGGTATATAAGAAATTATTATTCGAAAACAACAATTCCATTAGTAATTCTAATGAATGTATCTAACTACAGCATTAAAGGGAGCTGCTCAAACAATACTAAGTAAAAAAAGGAGGAGACGGAATGAGTCACGATTATCGACTTTATCCTCTTGGTGACAGCGGCATTGTCGTTTCGTTTGGAGACGAAATTAATTTCGGTATACATAAACGTATTCAGCAATTTACTGAGGTACTAGAGCAATCATTATGTAAGGGGATGATTGAATATGTGCCGGCTTTTACAACAGTTACAATTTATTATGACCCTTGGGTAATGAGTGAAAAAGGAAGAAGAAATCCTTACACAGCAATATCTACATATATTGAAGAGCTGCTTTTCCGCCAGGAAGAAAAATCTGAAGCGGTCGCTAGACAAATTGAAATTCCGGTGTGTTACGGAGGAAAGTACGGCCCGGACTTAGAGAGGGTAGCCGCTTTTCATTCATTAACGCCTGATGAAGTTATCTCCATTCATACAAATGGAGAATATTTGGTGTATATGTTAGGCTTTGCTCCTGGTTTTCCTTACTTGGGAGGGATGAGCGAAGAAATTGCGACTCCAAGAAAAGAATCACCGAGAAACAGCATCCCAAAAGGGTCAGTTGGCATCGCAGGGATGCAAACCGGCGTGTACCCAATTGAGACACCTGGAGGATGGCAGTTAATCGGGCGTACTCCTCTTACACTATTTAACCCCAAAAATGATTCGCCAAGCTTGCTTCAAGCAGGTGATCGTATCCGATTTGTTTCCATTTCTGAAACAGAATATGAAGCCCAAAAGGAGGTGGATGAAGATGAGTATTAAAGTGATACGTCCCGGTTTATTAACAACGATTCAAGATATCGGCAGACATGGATATCAAAAGGACGGCATGATTGTCAGCGGGGCAATGGACAAAGTTGCTTTAAGGATTGCCAACTTATTAGTAGGAAATCAAGAAAATCAGCCGGTTATTGAAATTACGTTAATGGGGCCAAAAATTGAATTTCAGCAAGATGCTTTGATTGCCCTGACGGGAGGGGATTTATCGCCAACTGTTAATGATGAAGCCGTAAAGATGTGGCGGCCTTTATATGTGAAAAAAGGGAGCGTGCTACAGTTTGGCGTTCCGACTTTAGGGTGCCGTTCTTATTTATCGGTTTCCGGTGCTTTTAATGTTCCTGCAGTTATGGGAAGTACATCTACTTCACTTCGCGCTCGGATAGGCGGGCTGCACGGTAAAGCATTACAGTCAGGGGACGAAGTATTAAGCCACCCTCCTACAGAAACGGGGGAAACAATTATAAAGAAACTGGTGAAAAAGCAAACGGACCGCTCTTTTCAGCAGGCTTTTTGGACGATTCATCCTAAACTTCTTCCTTCATACGAGACGCCTATTATCCGCACGATGAAAGGTGCAGAATTTGATTGGTTTACAAAAGAAAGTCAACAGCATTTCTTTAATCAAGAATTTGACGTTACCCCTCAATCTGACCGCATGGGCTATAGGCTAAAAGGGAAGAAATTAGTCCTTGGTCAAGAAAAAGAGCTGCTCTCTAGCGCTGTGACGTTCGGTACGATTCAAGTACCAAAAGAAGGACAGCCCATTGTTTTATTAGCAGATCATCAAACGACAGGAGGATATCCTAGAATCGGACAGGTAGCAACTGCAGATTTTTCAGCGCTGGCGCAAATTTCTCCAGGGAAAAAGATTTCTTTTCAAGCAATTTCACTGGATGAAGCACAGCATTTATATATGGAGCAGGAAAAGAAAATAAATCATATTAAAAGAGCACTTCGAATGAAAATATAAGGGGGAAGAAGATGGCTACCGTTGATTTGAACTGTGATTTAGGGGAGAGCTTTGGGAACTATAGATTAGGAAATGATAAAAAAATTTTACGCTATGTAACGTCAGCAAACATTGCTTGTGGCTTTCATGCCGGAGATCCTTCGGTTATGAGAGAAACAGTAAAGCTGGCTTTGAGTGAAAATGTGGCGATTGGCGCCCACCCGGGATTGCAAGATTTAGCTGGATTTGGACGTAGATATATGAAAATTACGCCTCGAGAAGCTTATGATTTAATGGTGTATCAAATGGGGGCTCTTTCAGCTTTTATACGTGCAGAAGGAGGGACCCTTCATCATGTGAAACCTCATGGCGCTTTATATAATATGGCTGCAGGGGATCGAGACATAGCTAAAGCTATTGCTGAAGCTGTTTATAATGTTAGTGAGGAAGCTATTCTATATGGTTTGGCTGGAAGTGAATTGATTAAAGCCGGAAACGAAATGGGCTTGCGTACGTCTCAGGAAGTATTTGCAGATCGAACCTATCAACAGAACGGCATGCTGACGCCGAGAAACGTTGAAAACGCCGTGATTCAAGATGAAGGAGCGGCTATTTCTCAAGTAATTAAAATGGTCAAAGAAAAGAAAGTGTTTACTGTGCAAAATGAAGAGATTCCCATTCAAGCAGATACCGTTTGTATTCATGGAGACGGTGCACATGCTGTTGAATTTGCCAAAGCTATTTGTGACAAGCTAAAAGAAGAACAAATCATTATTCAACCACAATGAGGTGACATCATGAAAAAAGAGCGCAACTGGAGCGTGCTGCTCGGAGCAGCATTTTTAATGGCTACTTCAGCAGTGGGTCCAGGTTTTTTAACTCAAACAACGGTCTTTACACAAGCACTCGCCGCAAGTTTTGGTTTTGTCATTTTACTGTCGATTTTATTAGACATTGGCGTTCAGCTAAACGTATGGCGTATTATTGCCGTTTCAGAAAAAAGAGCACAGGATATCGCTAACAGTGTTTTGCCAGGTCTCGGCTTATTTATTGCTATTTTAATTGTAATCGGAGGCTTAGCATTTAATATTGGAAATGTAGGAGGAGCGGGTCTTGGCTTCAATGCGCTATTTGGTATTTCCCCTAAAGCCGGTGCAGTCATTACAGCCATCATTTCTATCGCAATTTTTTTAGTCAAAGAAGCCGGAAAATTAATGGATCGATTTGCTCAATTAATGGGCGGAATATTAATTATTTTAATGGTGTATGTGGCTATTTCGTCCGCTCCCCCAGTAGGAGAAGCAGTCTCTAAATCATTTTGGCCGGAGCACATTGACGTAATGGCGATTGTTACTCTTGTAGGAGGAACGGTAGGAGGATATATTACATTTGCAGGAGGTCACCGTTTATTAGATGCAGGAATTAAAGGAAAAGCCGCGATTCCTGAAGTAACAAGAGGAGCAGTATCTGGTATTACGATTGCTTCGATCATTCGGATTTTTCTATTTTTAGCGACATTAGGTGTGTTGAGTCAAGGGTTAAAACTGAATCCTGATAATCCACCAGCCTCTGTTTTTCAGTTAGCCGCAGGGGATATTGGCTATAAATTATTCGGTGTCGTCATGGCAGCAGCGGCTATCACTTCAGTTATTGGTTCAGCATATACATCGGTTTCCTTTGTTAAATCCTTCAGCAAAAGGATTGAGAAATATGAAAACTGGATTATCATTGCCTTTATTACGATTTCAACCCTAGTTTTCCTAACGATTGGCCAGCCGGTCACTCTGCTTATTTTAGCTGGAGCATTAAATGGGTTAATCTTACCTATTACACTCGGAACAATGCTTATAGCGGCGTATAAAAAGAAGATAGTAGGCGATTACAAGCATCCGACTTGGCTTACCATTTTTGGCGGTTTTGTGGTCGTTATTATGGCTGTGCTAGGAGTCTATACGCTTGTGACTCAAATGGCAAAACTGTGGTAAGGAATTCTATAACCAATTAAAAAAGGGCCCTCTGGCCCTTTTTTAATTGGTTATAGGCAATACATATAAAATGATTGCTAAAAAGTGGAGTACGGTTCCGCCAAGAACAAACATATGCCAAATCATATGATGAAAACGAAATCCTCGCCATACGTAAAAAACGGCCCCGATTGTATACAACACGCCTCCAACTACGAGAAGGACAATTCCTTGATGGGCAATGTTTTGAGTTAACGAATCCCAAGCAAAAACAATCATCCATCCCATAAATACGTAAAGAATGGTGGAAATAAAAAGGAATTTCTTTACAAAAAAAGCTTTGAATACAATTCCTGCAAGAGCGATGCCCCATACAATTCCAAAAAGTGTCCAGCCGGTGGTTCCTTTTACTGCGATAAATAAAAATGGAGTGTACGTACCGGCAATAAACAAATAAATAGAAGAGTGGTCAAATATCTCAAAAAGATCTTTTACCTTACCTTCCGGAAAACTATGGACAAGCGTAGAGGAGACATAGAGAAGCAGCATGGTTACTCCGTAAATAGTAAAACTGATAACATGCCAAGGCGTTCCTTCTAACGAAGAAAGTACGATTAAAAGCGTTAATCCAACAATGCTGAGTACGGCTCCAACGCCGTGTGTAATCGCATTTGCAATTTCTTCTCCTCTTGTAAATGTGTGTGTAGTAGCCATTTACAAAATCCTTTCTTTACACAAATTTATCTTCTATTTTCTCAGAGGATCAGGTTTGAACATACCTGCTGAGAAAAAATCCGTAACTGTCAAAAACATGAGTGAAAAAGTCATTGGTTATTTCTTTATTATAGACCATTCTTTTGATTTTATCTATTTTGACTGGAGGGCCGAAAAGAGGAAAGATATATATGTGAATATTCACTAGCTGTAAAAAGCATGTATAGAAGAAAAAATTGCTTTTTGAAAAAATGGAAGAAAAGTTGTCATGAAGGCATGATTTTGAAATACATATAAAATAAAACTTTTAACAGTCAAGGTTACGATTACTGCTTAGCTCATTTGCAATAGATAAGTAACAAGATTGTAAGAAGGCAGGGGGATGGAAGCAGTGAAAAAAGAAGTTATTTTTGATGAAACAGGCACATACAAATACTCTCTATTATGCAAATGGAGTGAAGTAAACGAACGTAAACTTACGTTTATCTTGTCATTTCCAGAAAATACGTATGAATACAGCGACGATACAGCTGTATCCAAATGCATAGAACTGGCGCAAAAGTGGGGATTTGGAGTTTTAGAAATCGTTTATTTATTCAGCTATCAAACCGATCATGTTTCGTTTTTACGCATGCTTTCAAAAGAAGAAGCTGTTGGAACAAGAGCAGGTGAGTATATTCAAAAAGCAGTGGAAGATGCTGAACTGGTTGTGGTAGCTTGGGGTGATCATGGAAGCATTTATAACCGGCAAGAAGAAGTAGAACGCTTTTTGAAACACAAGCCGGTATACTGTTTTGGAAAAACGAAGCAGCAATTTCCTCGCCATATTTTATCCGTGGTGCACCGCACAGAATTACAAAAATACGAAATGCCGGCTAATCGTGCAGAGTCGGAAGAAGTTTCTTCGTTTATTGAAGACATAGATCAAAGTTTTGGTGGAGAGGATTATTCTCCAATTAAACAACTAACAGAAGAAGAACCGCTTATGTTTATTGAAGACATTGCCAGTATGTATCGGTAAAAAGAAGAAGCGAGGTTTATATTCCTCGCTTTTTCGTTAGTATAAAACACCAAGTTTTGTCATATGGTTGTATCAAGAAGCGTGTGTGAAGGGGGAACTTTATGAAGTTGAATGAAGTATTGCACCGCATCACAACTATTTATAATGAGTTAGAAGAAGAGTGCTTTCAATATATAGGGACTGTGATCAACGAAAATGCAGAGCTGGATATTTCTCGTCTAGAAGAATTAAGTACGCTGTTAAACTTCGTATATGAATGCTCGGAGGATGTATTAGTAGGTTCTATTTTAACAAAATTGGATTATGGACAACCCATTTATCAATTTGCTATGTTAAAGCCTATTTCCCTTGAAGGAAATGAAGATAAGTTAGACATTTTATATGAAGAAAAGGTAAAAGTAGAAAGAGCTATTCTAGATGTGTATACAGCTCAGCGAAAGAAGTTATTGACTCAAGCAGCTGAAGACTTAAAAGAACTGCACTACGAGCTGCAGACCTATGTGTATGCTTGCAACATATAAATGAATCTGTTGAAATGGCAAGGCATATATACAAATAAAAGGGAACATGTTAGGATAAGTAAAAAGAACTCCTAATCAAAGAGTTCTTTTTATTGTAAAATATATGATTTTGAACTAGCAAAGCATAAAGACGGTGGTAATGGCAGTTACCCTTTTCTTTGTGCTTTTTTTATCCGATTGTGTTGATGATACTGCTTACTGCGTTAAAAAAGTTCATAAGTACCTCGTTTAGCATGTAATGTGCCTCCTCTCTTACTAAATATGTACAATCAAATTATCCAATTGTGTTAATGATGCTGCTTACCGCGTTAAATAAGTTCATTAAAACGTCGTTGAACATGTTTGCAACCTCCTTTATGATAGATTCATATAGTAATACGAGAAAACATAAAGTTTGGATCACATTTTTTTAATGTTTTTTTAGAAAAATAGTTAAAAAGAGAATTTAATGGAGGTTGAAGAAGATGAATTCGTTTACAAACGACGAAAAGCAAGCGGTGTACAAAGCGATTTACGGAAGAAGAGATGTACGAACATTTTTGTCTGATGAGATTCCGAATGAAACGGTTTATAACATTCTGCAGGCTGCTCACAGCGGACCTTCCGTCGGGTTTATGCAGCCTTGGAATTTTATATTAGTATCTGATACAGAAGTGAAAAATAAACTTGCCTGGGCAGCAGATAAAGAGAGAAGAGCACTGGCTATTCATTATGAAGGTGAAAAGAAAGAAGATTTTTTAGAGCTCAAGATTCAAGGATTAAAAGAAGCGCCGTTAACTATTTGCGTAACGTGTGATCCAACAAGAGGCGGCTCTCATGTTCTCGGAAGAAACTCAATTCCAGAAACCGATATGATGTCAACTGCGTGTGCGATTCAAAATATGTGGCTTGCTTCATATGCAGAAGGACTGGCAATGGGTTGGGTAAGTTTTTATAAAAAAAATGATGTACGTGACATTTTACATATTCCTCCTCATATTGATCCTGTAGCACTCATGTCAATTGGCTATACAGATAAATACCCTGAGAAACCAATCTTAGAACAAGCTAACTGGGAAAAAAGAAGGGATTTAGACAAGCTAATTTATCATAATGTATGGGAAAATGAAAAAGAATAGCGGAGAGAAAATAAAGACATACTAAAAAGCGCCGAAATATAGTAAAATTTGAATATTAAATGATACACTATATATAGCGAAAGCGGATATGAGCGTCTAGCGTATCCGTTTTATTTATATGTATACAAATGACTTGGGAAAAAGAGAGATAGGAGAATTGAAGGTTTCATGAATATTGCAAGAAGTTGGCTTCACAACAAACTTACTATTCGCATCATTACGCTTATTATCATTACAGTTTTACTTGTCAGCATTAGAAGTATGCTTCAGCTGCTGTTATTTACGTTTATTTTCACCTTTTTAATTGGTCGTCTTCAACAAACGTTAAGAAGAAAGCTTCCGCTTAATTCAACGCTTATACTCATCGTCATCTATATCGCACTGATTGGGGCGCTCGGTATTGTAGGATATGTATATATCCCGGTTATTATGACGCAAGTTACTGAGCTTGTACAGAAGCTGATGTATTTTTACAAACACCCCCCTGATAATACATTCGTCACCTATATTATCGATAATCTAAAGAGATTCAAATCACCAGAGAATATTCAGCAGAATATTGATTTAGTATACAGCTATTTATCTAATATTGGAAAAGTAAGTGCACAAGTTTTCTTAGCACTCTTGTTAAGCCTATTCTTTTTACTTGAAAAGTCGCGGATTCACCGATTATTTGTCCAACTGGAACAATCTAGGCTGGGCTGGTTTTTCAAAGAAGCTGGCTATTTGGGGAGAAAATTTGTTAATTCCTTCGGCAAGGTAATAGAAGTTCAGTTTATTATCGCTTTTGTGAACAGCATTTTGTCCGTTATTGCGCTGTGGGTGTTAGGGTTTCCTAATTTGCTTGCACTTGGCGTTATGGTCTTTCTACTAGGGCTAGTGCCGGTTCTTGGGGTATTTGTTTCACTCATTCCACTTTGTACAATCGCTTACAGTTTAGGAGGCGGTGTAAAAGTACTATCTGTGTTAATTATGGTGGTAGTACTTCACGCACTTGAAAGCTATGTGTTAAATCCAAAGCTCATGTCATCTAAAACAAACTTGCCAACGTTCATTACGTTTATCATTTTAGTGTTTGGTGAACACTTCTTGGGCGTATGGGGGCTGATTCTTGGTATTCCTATTTTTATTTTCTTTTTAGATTTAGTAGGCGTAGATTCAGCACAGCAACTGTCAAAAAAAGAAACCTCCGCAGACTAGTCTGCAGAGGTTTCTTTTTTTAAGCAGCGTATCGTTTTTTGAATAGTAGGATGATCGCGATGCTTAAGTTTATAAGCAAGAAAGATCTGATTTTTTACTGCTAAATGTTCAAGTTCGATTTTTACTTTTTTTTCTCGAAGTGCTTCTTGAATTAAATAGCGGGGAAGCAGGCTGATTCCCATGTGATGCTGAATGGCTTTTAACACCGTTTGAAGATTTGGAATCACGTGATGAGGCTGAATTTCAGGTCGTTTTTTAAAATGCTGCCGCCAAAAACGTCTAATAATAGGAAGTTCAAGACCATAGCTAATCCACCGCTGGTTGTATAAAAACTCTTCTACGTCTTTACTAGCTGTCATTTCAAAAGAAGGAGGGACGGTTAAGACAAACTCTTCTTCTTCAATGACCGTATATTCAATTCCAGGTATTTGCAATCTTTGGGTTGTAATCGCAATATCAATTTCGTCGCTTTGTATCTTTTCAAGCAAAACAGAAGCAATACCAAACTGGCTGTAGCAGCGGATGCCTGCATCTTTTATTCTTTCTAAAGCTTGTTCGGTAAAATACTCTACGGGAGAACCAATTTTTACGACCGGCAGCGCGTCGGGAGATGAAGCGGTCATTTTTAATTCAATTGAAGCAGCTTCTAGACTTTCAATTAACGGGACAATACGCGTGTACAGTTCTTTACCTTTTTCTGTTGGAATCATTTTTCTCGGTGCACGGATAAATAAACCTTCCCCTATTTCAGCTTCTAAAGCAGCTAAGTGCTGACTCATGGCCGGCTGCGTTAAGATCCTCGCTCTGGCTGCTTCAGAAACGGATCGATATTTGTAAATGCTAATAAAGCTGCGATACCATTCAAAATCAATCATTTATGCTATCCTTTCTTATAAATTTATTTATGGATATCTATTTATTTTCTAATTTGTATTATAGACAAGCTCTCTTTAAAATAAAAATAGTAAGCAAATCATTTTTAGATAAAATAATAAAAGCAACGCTAGGCAAATGATTTAAAAAGGAGAGTTAGACTGTGAAAGCATTATTATTGCAAGATAAAAATAAATGGACAGAAATGAAAGTAGAAGAAATAGAAAAACCTCTTCCAAATAAAGGGGAAGTAGTAGTTGAAGTTCACGCAGTGGGACTTAATCCCGTAGATTATAAAACGGCTACTAATGGAAATCCTTATTGGACATATCCTCACATTCTAGGTTTAGATGTAGCTGGGACAATTGATGAAGTTGGAGAAGGAGTAGTTGACTGGAAAAAAGGAGACCGCGTTGTCTATCACGGGGACTTTATGAAAAAAGGCGGATATGCTGAATATGCGGTTACAACTGCTCATTCAATTTCGCGCATTCCTGATGCTGTTACATTTGAAGAAGCTGCTGCTTTGCCTACGGCAGGTTACACAGCGTATGAAGCACTATTTCGTAAACTTCCAATGAACCATATTCAAACCATCTTAATTCATGGAGGAGCTGGAGGCGTAGGAGGCTTTGGAGTGCAGCTTGCTAAAAACGCTGGAAAAACTGTTTTCTCAACAGCTTCAGCACATAATCATGAGTATGTGAAGTCGTTAGGAGCTGATTATGTAATTGATTATCGCGAGGAAAACGTCGCGGAAAAAGTATTGGAGCTGACAAATGGCCGCGGCGTAGATGCTGTGCTTGACACGGTGAGCGCAAAGAACGCAACGGATTCTTTAGATATGATTGCCTATAGAGGACATTTAGCACATATTGCTGGTGCACCTGATTATACAAAAGTAAAGCCTTTTACAAAGGTGATTTCTTATCATGAAGTAGCTTTAAATGCTGCACACCACATTGATGACATGATTGCGCAAGCGGATTTAGCAAAAATGGGCGATGAGCTTTTAGCATTAGTAGCAGAGAAGAAAGTAGCTCCGATGATTGAGCGCATCATCTCGTTAAAAGAAGTGCCGAGTGCATTAGAAGAGCTTTCAAAACGCCATGTGAAAGGGAAAATCATTGCTAAAGTTAAATAATAGCAGAAAAAAACTCTTTTATTATAACTAATAAAAGAGTTTTTTTCTGCTATTTTCTTTTTTTGCGTTACTTCACTTATGAACTGCATATGATAGAAGATAATCGAATATAGCAAACGGGTGCGTATGAGCTTTTTTTACTAGTAAAATTGCTTTGAAATCGTGAAATTTTGAATAGTTTGAGTTATGATGAAAGAACGTGAAATTTGTATGATTGAAAGGAGAAAAAAGGTGCAAGGATTTATTGATTTTGTACAAAATTTAGGCATAGTGGGCATCTTTATTGCTACAGCAATCGAAGCTGCGGCAATTCCTTTTCCGTGTACGTTATCGATTTTGCTTATTGGCTCGGTGCTGCAGCTCTCAATATGGAAAATCCTTATTGTTTCAGCTGTTAATACCGTTATTTATATCGCATTCAACTATATTCCGTTCGTTATGGGATACAGGTTTGAATCTATTACCAAGCGCTGGTTTGGTGAAAAAAATATAAAACGTGCCCAAAAATGGTTTCATAAATATGGAAAATGGAGTATTACGATTTCCCGTCCCATCAGTATCGCAAACTATATAACCTATTTGGCAGGTCTTAGTAAAATCAAATCTAGGGACTTTGTTTTATACAGCACCTTAGGTATTTTTCCGTGGTTTGTTTTTTTGCTCTATGTAGGAGGACTTGGAGATATTGAAAAAATCCAAAAATATTTGCATGATGTTGATCGTTTAATATTTGTTATTCTCGTAATCGGAGTGATAGTTGGTGCAGGCTGGTGGATGAAAAAGAGAAAAGATACATAAAAAAGGATCTGCCTAAATAAGCACTACCTTAAAATAAGAGAGTTTTTAAATTAAGGTTTTCATAATTCAAAAGAGCTGCCTCTGAGCCGAGTTTTCGACTTAGAGGCGGCTCTTTTATCCCCTTATGTATACGGAACCATTCCGTACGCTCTCTCTCGGACCAGCCTTTAACATGTGTTAAACGGAACCCTAGATCGCTTTTTTGTCTTCAACAGAGCGAAGACCTTTATAGGTAATGTAAGTAGTTCGAAGTATAAGCAGGATTATAGGAAGATGCAACTACTGTGTTAGATAGTTTAACAAACTTTTTGAAAAAGTAAACTTTTGTAAAAAGCGAACTATATATAATTTTATTAAAAAGATTATTCGTTTATAGTTGACTTACAGAAAGACCTATAGTATATTTGTAGACAAGAAAAAGCTAAATACGGTTCACTCATATATGTTTGAGAATATGGCTCAGACGTTTCTACCTTATCACCGTAAATGATAGGACTATGAGTAAAAAGTGAATCTAGGTTCCCATTTTTACGTCAGTAGAAAGTTTGGTCCAAGCGATTCACATATTCATTTTTGAAAAGAAGTGGATATGACACCGAAGGGATAAAAGCCCAGGCGGGTAGGTTTTTGCTCATTGTATTTGAGAGACCTGCCTTTGTTTGGGCTTTTTCTTATGTGTCTATTTACAGTATGAGCGAGTGATGAAAATTTCTTGTTTGTATCTGCATTGCTTTCTGGGGAGAATAGCGATGCAAAGCATGAAATCACTCACTGAAGCTTTATCTGTAAGCCCTCATTTAACCATGGGAAGTATATTCTATCTATTTTCTAGCATTTTTTCTTTGATGAGCAGCGTGGGGACGCTGCTCCTTTTTTTGTTCTTGCTTTTTTCTCTGTAAATAAAGATCTCTAAAGAGAAGGTGATTTGCGAAATTTGGCGAATTAATGCTTTAAACAATAAATGATAGAGAAGATAAAGCGGTCTATGAAAAATGAAGAAGTTGAAAAATTGAGGAGGGAATTATGTTGCTTCACTTAATTAATGTTCGTTTGCCAATTATGCACGACCACGCTCTTTTTGAAGTGAAAATTTCAAATGGAATGTATACTTCTATCGTTTTACAAAACGGCTATCTTGAAGGTGACGAGTTTTTTCCGCTGCACGCGGCCGTGTTAGGAAAAGAAACGTCACTTGATGCACAGGGTCGTGTGCTATTACCAGGATTTGTAGATATGCATATGCATTTAGACAAAGCTCATTCGCTTCCTCAAGTGCCCAATATATCTGGAACTCTTCAAGAAGCCATTAAAAATTACAGCAGCAGCCTGCCGGCATTTCCAGAAGAAGAAATTAAGCAGCGAATGTTAAAAACTGCTTTGCAGGCATTAGCTAACGGTACGACTACGATTCGAACGCATATTGATTTTGACTGCAGCATGGAAGAAGATAGTTTATTTCGAAGTTTACAAGCGGCTGTCGAAGTGAGAGATGAATTAAGCCCGTATATGGACGTGCAGGTTGTTCCGCTATTCTCTAACCTAGACATTGATGATATGCATAAGATGAATAAAATTGAACGAGCATTCGACCTTGAAATTGATGCGATTGGAGGCTGTCCTCATTTAGCTAGAAATCCAGAAAAAGAGATTGATGCTCTATTTTCGCTGGCTCAAGCCTATAATAAACCTCTTGACTTACATGTGGATGAAAGCGATGATCCGTCTGTTGATACAATAATTAATATTGCTCACAGAACAATTGAATTAAATATGGAAGGAAAAGTGGTAGTGGGGCATCTTTGCTCGCTTGCAGGAATGACTGATGCAAAAGTGAAAGAAATCTTAAACCTTTTAAAACAGGCGAAAATTGGAGTTGTCACATTACCTGCTTCTAATTTATATTTACAGGGAAGAGAAGATAAAGGAATTGTAAGACGAGGCGTAACGCGTATTCGCGACATACAAAAAGCAGCGATTCCAATTGCTACTGCATCTGATAACGTGAACGACCCCTTTCATCCGTTTGGAAAAGCAGACTTGCTGCAAGTAGGGTTACTAACTGCCTATGCTGCACATATGGGAAGTCCGGATGATCAGCGGCAGTTGCTCCGAATGATTACAAGTATACCAGCCCGGCTGATTGGAAAAGAAAAGTATGGAGTGGAAGAAGGAAACGAAGCAAACTTTGTTCTATTAAATGTGCAGTCTGTACAGGAAATATGGACTGAACTTCCCGAAACTCGCTTTGTTTTCAACAAGCATCGCTGGCTTAGCGTAAAAGAGACGCATCAGCGGCTCGCTGATGCGAACTTGACCAATCTTTGGCAGGAAAACCAAATTTTAATTGGTTAAAAACGAGGTTGAGACATAACTATATCAATTTAATCTAAAGACGAACAAATGGTATAAATCATCTAATAGATATCACTACTTGTTACACCGCTGTTGATTTCCGTTCAAGACTTCGCTTTCCGCGGGCGGCCGGTGAGCCTCCTCGTCGCTTGCACTCCTGCGGGGTCTCACCTATTTCGCTTTTCCCGCAGGAGTCTGCGTCTTGCCCTCCAATCAACAGCTAGAAGCAATTATATACATGAATCCTACGTGCATCATCCTAATGAAAAGATCCGAACGAAGTGGATTCTCCATCAAAAATCCACTTCGTTCGGAACTTCCTTCAACGAATATACTCTTGTATGTGCCTCATCTCTATAAATGTTTTGTTTAGCTCTGGCTTCCCAAAGTGGAACGTGATTGTACTTTTGCCACTCGAATACCTTTGTTTAAGCGTATTGTACTAAGTTTTAACATCAGAAAAGCAATGCCTATTGAAAAGATAATTATAAGAGCAATGCCTATTAGATAAGTTATAGTAGGATGTGCCATTTTAAATGAAAGCAATTCAGAAACTAGACCAGCTATGAAACCAATGAATCCACTTCCTGCAAGTTCGTCTGCAAATACTTTAAATGAAGAAGGGAGGTTTAGTAAAGCAAATGGAATAAGGGCAATAAATAAATACACATAGGCTAAAATTGCTAAGAGAATCGACACACCAAATGTAAGACGGTTCTGAGGGTTGTTAGGGTTGTGCTTAGCACCAATGGTACCTAACCAAATTCCCATACTGCTAATCCCAATAGTTAAAATTCCTTTTAGCAAAATACCACTGATTATTTGCACAGCAGACCAATGAATGAACAAGCCTAAAACAATTTCAATAGTTGATAGCAGGATGAAAGGGAGCAACCAGCTCATCCACAGCTTACCTAGTGCAAGTTGCCAACTGGAAATCGGCAGACTTTTTATAAGTGATGCTGTCTCTGCTTCACGTGCAATTGAAGAAGCAGACATTGACCCATTAAAGAGAGCGTAAAAAAATAAAAAGAAAACTTGTACACCGAGCCATACATTATCTTTATAAGAAATAATATTCTCTAAAGTAGCTCCACTTTTTAAAAAGCTAATGGTAGGAAATATCAGAAAGAATACAAAAGGCATAAAAACGAGCCATTCTCGCAAATCTCTTTTTATATTTTTCCAATCTGTCAACCCAATAACCATAACTGGATGGTGAACTCGATATTTTTTGCTAAATGAAATTTTAGCTCTTTTTTTGGCTTTTCCTTCACTTAAACGAACCCATCCAGTTCTAAATCCTTTTTCTACTAAAAAAGAAGATAAAAGTACACTAAGAAAAGCCAAACCCATAATACTTAATGCGGGTAAAAAAGCATGAACAGATCCTTTAGCACTTGAGGTTATTGCTGTGCTCGCCCAGTAAAAAGGTGTCCAGTTGGGAAATAAGGGAAGGGCTGTTATTGCTTTTTCAAAAGGTGCTCCATTAGAGCTGAAATTGGGAAGTTGAAATAATACATATACAATAACACCTGATAAAGCACTCATGGCTGTCATAAGCTCGTTTGCTCTTTGTGCAGGAATAAGTTGAACCAACAGGAGATTAAGTAAATAACAAATAGAAAGGCCTATCACGGCTGTACTTAATAAAACGGCTAAGGAAATAATATAGAATAAAAAATGAGCGTGAACTCGCATACCGTAGACGATCAACGGTATATAAAATAGAAAAAACATGATTAATGGTGTAGAAAGGAAACTCTTAATATATTTCACCCAAAAAAGCTGTTTTGTTGGAATGGGCATTGTAAATAAAAAGGATAAATCTAAAGAGGAATACAAGTTTTTAAATACCTGCGGGATTCCCATTAAGACAAGCATGCCCATTAATAATAAACAGCTATAAGAAAATAAGCTGCTCACCGTCTCAAAAGAGAGAGAGGGTGCCACGCTCCATACGCCTTTTGACAGAAAATACACAATAAGAGCAATAAATAAAGTAGAAAATCCAATCGTGGCGTAAGCTTGTTTTTTAGAAGATTTAACATGGTTAAGAAGTAGTTTTCCTTCTGTTTGGAGCAAGAGTTTCATCATTGATTTTCACCAGCTTTTGCAAGTTCTTCTATAATGTTTTGCTGCTCTTCATTTCCTGTTAAATCGAGGAAGATGTCTTCAAGACTGGACTGATTATTGTTCGCTTGCTCTCTAAGCTCTTTCATAGAACCTAAAGCAATAACTTCTCCATCTAAAATAATGCCAATTCGATCACAAAGCTGTTCAGCAATTTCTAAAATATGAGTAGTGATAAAGACCGTTACGCCATTATCGCAAAGCCTACGTAATAGATTCTTTAGCGTTCGTGCACTTTTGGGGTCAAGTCCTACAGTTGGTTCGTCCAAAAAAATAATTTCAGGGTTATGTAAAAGCGCTCCGCATAAGGCGATTTTTTGTTTCATGCCGTGTGAGTAGCCTTCAATGAGTTCATGTGCTCGTTCTTCTAGCTGAAAAAGATGTAACCATTTAGTGGAGCGTTTCTCGAATTCGTCAGCAGATAATTTAAAAATCGAGGCGACAAACTGTAAGTATTCCATGCCGGTGAGTTTTAAGTAAAGTGTAGGTTGATCAGGAACGTAGGCGATTTTTTGTTTTGCTTCAACAGGGGACTCCCACACATTAATTCCGCACACATTAATAGAGCCGGAAGAAGGTTCTAATAGTCCTGTCATCATTTTAATAGTCGTTGTTTTTCCTGCACCGTTAGGGCCTAAAAAGCCGAATAGTTCGCCAGTTTCTACGGTTAAATTAATGTTTTTTACCGCTTTGTACGAACCGTAACTTTTAGATACATTTAATAGTGAAATAGAGTGCATCTTTATCCTCCTCATTTGTTTTTCTACTATCATATACGACTGAAAAAGGATAAAGTTTCATAAAATGTAATAAAAAATCCAAAAAAGAGCATAAAAAGAAGCTGTCACATTAGTGACAGCTTCTTAATCAATTACTTTTGAACGTTAGCAGCTTGTGGTCCACGAGCTCCATCTTCGATTTCAAATGTAACTTCTTGACCTTCTTCAAGTGATTTGAAACCTTCGCCTTGGATAGCTGAGAAGTGTACGAATACGTCGTCTTGTCCTTCTACTTCGATGAATCCAAAACCTTTTTCTGCATTAAACCATTTTACTTTACCTTGTACCATTGTAGTACCTCCTGTGTGGAAAATCCACGAATATATTACTATCTCTGCTCAATTTCAATAAGAATCACTTTAAAGAAAGTCTTTCTATTTGTTAACACCGAACAAGAAATAATATACCTAGTATAACACTTTTTTATAAAAAAGAAACCTTTTTTCATAAAAAAGTACTCTGAGATAAAAATAAGTTGAAAATATGGATATATTTTGAAATGGTAAATAAGCTATTTTTCTATGGATCTTTAGCAACCACTAAAATCTTTTATCTCGTAAAAAAAATGAATACCGAGGTTGACAAATTGAGCGAATTGTAACTATAATGGTTACAACGAGCTAAGAAGAATTAGTAGTTCTATAAAAAGCTCAAATTTTTTTGTGTTGTATGTAACCGTGGTGGTTACAACGAAAATAAAAGGAGAGAATAAAAATGAAAATTGGTGTTATTGGAGCAACAGGAAAAGCAGGTCAATTAATTATGGAAGAAGCAAAACAGAGAGGACATGAAGTAATAGCCATTGTTCGAAATGCTTCTAAACTAAAAAATCAAACAAACGTAATGGAAAAAGATATTTTTGCCATCACTTCAAAAGATATTGAACAGTTTGATGCTGTGGTAGATGCATTTAATGCACCTCCTGGAAGCGAACAGCTTCACGTTGAGTCTATACAATCACTTATTAAAGTATTTCAAGGTGTTCAAACGCGACTCGCAGTAGTGGGTGGAGCGGGAAGTTTATTTGTAGATGCAGAAAAAACAGCGCCTTTAATGAGCACAGAAGGTTTTCCAGCAGCTTATTATCCAACTGCTTCAAACATGGGCAAAGGTTTAAAAGAACTTGAAAAGTCGACTATAAATTGGACTTATTTAAGCCCAGCAGCCTTTTTTGATGCAGAAGGTGCTCGCACGGGAGTCTATCAATTAGGAAAAGATCATGTGATCACAAATAGTCAAAATGAAAGTTATATTAGCTATGCGGATTACGCGATTGCTTTAATAGATGAGTTAGAGAATAAAAAACATGTGAATGAACGCTTTGCTGTAGTGGGTGAAAAAGCATAAGCTTACGTTTGAGTCATATTGAAAAACAGCTTGCATTTGATGTGAGCTGTTTTTTTATGGAACAAAATAAATATAAAGCAATGGAAAATGGTATAGATTTTTTATTATTTCTTCGTTTTTCTTTTTAAAAACGATACAATACAACATAGATGATAAAAAGGAGATGAAAAGATGATTCGTTTTGGTGTAATAGGAACAAACTGGATAACAGATCGACTGTTAGAATCAGCTCAGTATGTAGACGACTTTCAGCTGGCAGCTGTTTATTCTCGAACGATTGAAAAAGCAGAAGAATTTGCAGGTAAATATGATATTCCTCATATATTTACTGATTTAGAGGAAATGGCAGCGAGTGCTGAAATTGATGCAGTGTATATTGCTACTCCAAATGCTTATCATGCGGAACAAGCTATCTTATTTTTGAAAAATAACAAGCATGTATTGTGTGAAAAACCGCTCGCAGCCAATGCAACAGAAGTAACTCGCATGATTCAAGTAGCCAAAAATCACAAGGTGTTACTAATGGAAGCGATGAAATCAACCCTTCTTCCTAACTTCAAAGTGATTCAAGAGAACTTACATAAAATTGGTCCAATTCGGAAATACGTTGCATCTTACTGTCAGTATTCTTCTCGTTACGATAAATATAAAGAAGGTATCGTGCTTAATGCCTTTAAGCCAGAGCTTGCAAATGGTTCACTGATGGATTTAGGTGTATATTGTCTTTATCCTCTGATTACGTTGTTTGGAGGGCCTCATAAAATAAAGGCAACGGCGTTTATGCTAGAATCTGGAGTAGATGGAGAAGGGTCAGTTGCTTTAGAGTACGAAGATCGTGACGCGGTCATCATGTATTCTAAAATTACAAATTCGCATTTGCCAAGTGAAATTCAAGGAGAAAAAGGCAGTATGATTATTGACAAAATACATACCGCTGAAAAAGTAGAAATTCGGTACAATGACGGACGGGTAGAAGAGTTAACGGTCGATCAGCCTTATCCTGCTATGTACTATGAAATAAATGAATTCGTAGAGCTGTTAAAGCAAGGAAAGATGGAATCGGACACAAATTCTTATGAGAATTCATATTTAACAATGCATGTGATGGATAAAGTGCGAGAGCAAATCGGTCTTGTATATCCAAATGATAATAAATAACAGAGGCTGGGCAAAAGTAGTTTAGTTGAAGAAAGATCCGAACGAGTTTGATTTTTGATGGAGAATCAAGCTCGTTCGGATTTTTTTATTGATAGGGTAAAAGTAGGTTTCATGTATGAAGTTGCTTCTAGCTGTTGCACGAAAATCAACAGCGGTGTAACCCATCATCCATACTAGATCATTTTCTAATTTGTTCGTCTCTAAATTGGATTGAGATAGTTATGTCTCATTCTCTTTTATTGTCGCTATAAAGAACATAATTGAGATTCGAAATCTTGCTTCGGCACATTTTAAAAGCAAATATGTTGAAACAAGGGAAGTTTTTTAGTATCTTCTATCTTTATCTATCCCTGCATACATAGGATTAATCAAAGGAAAGAATAAAAAGAGTGGAAAATATTCGATAATCAATCCTAGATTAAAATGATTATAAAAAAGTATTGACTATAATAATAGCTCGTGTATAATAAAGAATGTAATCAATAGTCATTACTAGTTTATAATGATACTAATAATCGTTATCAAATAGAAGCTGTCATTGATTGCATTAAAAATAATACATACAAGCATAAGCTTGTGAAATACATTGTACAAGGAGAGGTTTTGACATGGCAGAACGTATGGTAGGAAAACAAGCACCACGCTTCGAAATGGAAGCTGTACTTGCAAATAAGGAATTTGGAAAAGTAAGTTTAGAAGAAAATATGAAAAACGGTAAATGGACAGTATTGTTCTTCTATCCAATGGACTTTACATTCGTATGTCCAACAGAAATTACAGCTCTATCAGATCACTACGAAGAGTTTGAAGATCTAGATGCTGAAGTTGTAGGCGTTTCTACAGATACAATTCATACTCACTTAGCTTGGATTAACACAGATCGTAAAGATAATGGACTTGGAGATTTGAATTATCCATTAGCTGCAGATCCAACTCACGCAGTAGCACGTGATTACGGCGTCTTAATTGAAGAAGAAGGCGTAGCGCTTCGCGGGTTGTTTATTATTAATCCAGAAGGTGAATTGCAATACGCAGTTGTAAACCATAACAACATCGGCCGCAGCGTAGAAGAAACATTACGTGTACTTCAAGCTCTTCAAACTGGCGGACTTTGCCCAGCTAACTGGAAACCAGGTCAAAAAACACTTTAATAAATAGCGGTGGAGTAGAGGAGAAATTCCTCTACTGCTGCCATTAAAATAGAAAAGACAGTTTTCTAACTATAAAAAACAGAATATTCAGTTTAATTAATGTGGAGGAGGATTTTAAAATGAAATTACGTGAACAAATGCCTGAATTAACTGGAGCAACATCTTGGATTAACGACGAAGTAACAAAGGAAGACTTAGTAGGTGATAAAGCAACGCTTATCCACTTTTGGTCAGTAAGCTGCCATTTATGTAAAGAAGCAATGCCTGAAGTTAATGATCTTCGTGATGAGTATGATGATCAATTGAATGTTGTAGCAGTTCATATGCCTCGTTCGGAAGATGACTTAGATATGGGTGTTATTGAGGCAATGGCAATGGGACACGATATTACTCAGCCAATTTACGTAGACAGTGAGCATAAGTTAACAGACGCTTTTGAAAATAAATATGTACCAGCATATTATGTATTTGATAAAGAAGGTCAGCTTCGTCATTTCCAAGCGGGTGGAAATGGAATGCCGATGCTTCGCAAACGTATTAACCGCGTTTTAGGCGAAGAATAATCTCTACATGAAGAAGAAATAAAAAGGCCGGGATAAAAATATTTTAGCCGAAGTGAAAAACGAACCACTAATCAAAATATTTGATTAGTAGTTCGTTTTTTTTGTTGTGTCACAAGCGGGATCAGCTCATGTATCCTATTTATTCGTCTTTAAATTGGATTCATTTCGTTATGTCTCAATCTCTTTTTTATTTTTTACTGAGTCGTTTTCATTATTAATGAGCAATTCATCATATTGACATAAAAAACCTAATATAGTTAAATTTATATAAGAACAAGCGTTCGTTTTTGGTGTTGTTATTTTACTCTTTTCTCCCTTTTTAATAAGTATAAGAAAAAAAGGAGGAGATTTGCACAATGACTCAGCTCTATTCGCAGCAAGAAAAGCGGCATGACAAAGAATGTACCTTTCATACATTTCTTACAAACCACAGCGCAACTCTTCAGACTCATATAATGAATACATTTTTGACACCAGAACGCTATGAGCGATTACAAAAAGCGGTTGTTAAACATGATACAAAAGAACAAAGACTTCTAAACAAAGAATTTCATCAGTTTTATAGCGAAGTTAGATTGCTTCATTATATTAACAAGCTTTGCAGACATTATTCCAGAGATGTTATGCGTATCAAAGAAAAAGAGCGTTCTTATATTCCTCTTCGCCTGCAGCAGCCGGCTGCGCTAGATGGAAATCGAACAGTGGAAGATATGCTAGGAGTACAGGACGGGGCTGTATGGGAGCATGAATTTTTAGGAAATCAACTTGAAAATCGTATTCTTCATCATGCATTTCGCCAATTAACGGCCAAGCAGCAGTGTATGCTGCACTTGATTATTGTCGAACGCTGGACTCATAAAGAAATCGCTGCTTATTTTTCTATTTCTCAGCAAGCGGTTTCTAATCATTATCAACGTGCGCTAAGCAAGTTGAAAAAAATTATGAAGGTGAGTGATAGATATGTTTGATCCTCAGTGGCTTCAACTTGTTGGAAACGTAGGATTTCCTGCTGTCCTTTCTTTTTATTTATTACTGCGTGTAGAAAACAATATAAAGAGACTTGAAGAAAAAGTAGAGAAATTAACAACTGACTTAAGAAAGAAGTGAAGAAATGGAAACTCTATATGAGCTTGTAAGTAAAGTGAAAGCTGGAGATGAAGAGGCGTCAAGGCGTTTATTAAAAAAGCTGGAACCAAAACTAAATAAAGCTGTTCAAAGCTTTTCGCTGCATGAGAGAGAAGACGTAAAGCAAGATTTAAAGATTAAAATTCTTTCCGCTGTTAAGACGTTTGATTTTTCCAAAACGCCAGGACTTTGGGAATTTTTACGCCATAAATAAAAAAGAGTGCTCGTTGTATCGGCGCTCTTTTTTTATTTTTGCTGAAGTTTGACTACTTACCTTACGAAAATACAAAAAATAGAAAATGGATAAATATTAAAAAAAAGGTAAAATATTATGTGTGCAAATAGAGTTTAGTAGTATACTAACAAGTAGAATTTCTTGTATAAAAGGAAGATAATCACTCTTTATATAGAGAGGATTGTCGGCAACGAATAGAGGATAGAAGAGTTTTATTTAATGAAGGAAAAAATCGTGCTGTTCGATAAATCGAACAGCACGATTTATAAAAAGGGGCAGTAAACAATATGTAAGCTAAGAAGCCTATTGTTTTTTGTTTTAGCTTTTTGGAAAGAGGTGAAGAATAAAGTGAGTCAACTTCTCTTTAATATCACGTTAATTATTTCTTTCATGTTTGCTGCGAGTATAGTTCGAGAGCAAATCATTTCTAGAGTAGAAGGAATAAGCCGGTACAAAATGTATCGCTTAATTTATTACGGATGTTCTTACGGCCTATTAGGCAGCATTTTAATGATATATACAATTAAAATAGATTCTACTATTATTCTTGACCTTCGCTTTTTAGCGGTGACAATTGTCTGTCTTTATGCAGGAATGGTACCTGCTATCATTGCGGCTTGTATTATAGGGGTAATGCGTCTGCTTTTGTTTGGAATTACGGCAAGCGGAATAATAGGGGCTGCTGCAATTATCGTAATGGCTTTACTGTCTGGGTGGACGGTTCGCTTACCTTATCGTCCATTTATTCGTTTTCAATTAATGAATTCTATTAGCTTGCTTTGCGTATTCTTCTCATTGTCCTTTCTTTTTAAAGATATCAAGCACGCTGCTACAATTATCATTTATTTACTGCCTGCTTCTTTTATAGGTGGGTGTTTGGTGTATCTGGTAGGTAGATATATATATGTATCTCGAGTAACGACAAGTCAGCATAAAAAGCTGTCTAAAATGTTTTCAGTTATGATTCAAAATGCAAAGACAGGTACCATGATTGAAACGCCAGAGCGCGAAGTAGCTGTTATTAATCAAACTTTTTGTGACATGTTTGACATACCCGGACCTCCTAATCAATACGTGGGATTGAAAAGTAATCAGCTGTTTTTATCTCACGCTCCTATGTTGAAAGATCCTGCTAGGTTTTTAAAAACAGTAGAAAGCACCGTTTATTCAAAAGAGTCAATAGTAGATGAAGAAATTACGTTTATTAACGGTAAAATTTATGCGCGTGACTACATTCCAATCTATGAAGGCCATGTGTATATTGGCCACTATTGGGAATATCGAGATATTACGGAGAAAAAGAAGGCTGAGTGTGATCTTCGCAAAGCCAATAAAAAGCTTGAAATGCTGTCCATGAAAGATGGCTTAACAGGTCTGAACAACCGCCGATCTCTTGATAAACAGCTGGAAAATGAGTGGGAATATGCACAGAAAGAAAAAGAGCCGCTTTCTTTTCTATTATTTGATATTGATTATTTTAAAGCGTATAACGATACCTATGGCCATATTCAAGGAGACGAATGCTTAAAAGAAGTAGCGAATATTGCTAAAAGCGTTGTTTTTGACGAAGCGGCTTTTGTTGCAAGATACGGAGGAGAAGAGTTTGGTATATTGCTTCCTCGAGCTAATCAATATGAAGCGATAAAAATGGCAGAAGCTATTAGACAGCAAGTGCAGCAGCGTGCAATTATCCATCAAGCTTCTGACGTGTTTAAGTGTGTCACAATCAGTGTTGGAATAATGACAGTCGTTCCATCCGAACACATACAGCTGATTTCAATTGTCCATGGAGCAGATCAGGCTTTATATGAAGCAAAGCGTACGGGTCGAAATCGAATTTCAGTATATTCTCACCACAAAGAAGCTGACTCAAACGTTTGAGTCAGCTTTTAAAAGAGATATAAGCCTCTTATTTAGGAGGAGCTTTTTCTTTTTCATCTTCTTCCATAATTCCTTTTGTAGCGTTTTTAAACTCTTTTAACGTTTTTCCGGCAGCTTTCCCTAATTCCGGCAGTTTCTTTGGGCCAAAAAGCAATAGAGCGACAAATACAATTAAGGCAATTTCTCCAAACCCAAGGTTCATTGTCATCGTCTCCTATTTTTTGAAAGTGTTTACAAGTTTAGTATAGCATGAAAAGAAAGGAAGTAGTACATCATTATCCAGTGATTTTAAGGCCGATTACACCTGCTACAATACAAAAAATAAATAAAATTCGACGCATATCTTTTGCTTCACGAAAGAAAAGCATGCCAAGAAGTACGCTTCCGGCAGCTCCTACTCCCGTCCATATGCCGTAAGCTGTTCCAATAGGTATCTCCTTTAATGCTAAGGAGAGAAGATAAAAACTTCCTGCACCGAAAAGGATAAATCCAATCGAAGGAAACAACCGCTTAAACCCATCTGAAAGTTTTAAAAAAATCACAAATCCCACTTCGCAAAAACCGGCAGCTATTAATGCAATCCAAGCCATGTTACGATTCCTCTCTTTCTGTTTCTTCAGTAGAAATCAACTTTAAACCAACGATTCCAAAGATCATTAATCCTAAAAATAAAATCTTTCCAATATTTGCTCCTTCGTCTAAAACGGTCATTCCAAGTATCGCTGTGCCAGCAGCCCCTATACCAGTGAATACTGCGTAAGCTGTTCCGACAGCAATTTTTTTTAAGGCATTTGAAAAGAAATAAAAGCTGATCACAATTGTGACGATTGTAATGATTGTTGGAGTTACTTCAGTAAATCCGTGTGAATATTTTAAGCCGATTGCCCATACAATCTCGAGCAAACCAGCGATAATAAGGTAAATCCAAGCCATTTTAATTCCTCCTTGCATAATAATAAGCCCTTTTTACAGGGCCTATTTAGCACGTATGCCTTCCCAAAATATCGTCCAAGCATCGTGAATTTTTTGGTCATAATACTCCGGTTCATAATAAAAGCGCTGAATGAACAGTCCGTCGGTTAAACAATAAAAGCTATTGATATACAAATCAATCGGACGTTCAATTATTTCGCCTTCAGCCATTCCATGTGTAAAAATAGCATGCAGAATTTGATCAGACAATCGTTCGCTTCTTAAGAAAATAGCTTTTACTTCCGACTGTAAATGTTCAGGTGGAAACAAAATAAGACGACGGTACATCTGGCCAAAAGAATCTTTTTCAATCATCGTGCAGAAATCTACAACAAAGCAGTGAAGCTGTTCTTTAGCAGACTTTGTTTTATGCTGTTCGTATATAACAGATAACTTTGTTAAAAATAAATTCATTAAATCATGCACGGTTAGTAAAAATAAGTCGTCTTTGTTCTTAAAATGAGCGTACAGGGAAGGTTTTTTAATGCCTACTTTTGATGAGATATCGGCAAGCGATGTTTCTGTATAGCCTTTTTCTCCAAAGAGCTCCATTGCTGCAGCTCTAATTTTTTCTACAGTTGATAATTCAATCAAGAAAAGCTCCTCCTCAATCTAACTAACGTTCGTTAGGTAAAAGATATCAAATGTAAAAAAAAGAAGCAAGGGAATCGCTTCTTTTTAATGTATTTTCACTAAATGACGCTGAGTTAAAAATAAAGAGAAGATAAAAATAAGCTCAAACGTATTTGTTACAGCTGTGCTTGGTATAGGAATTGACACAGCACTTCCTACAATCATTACGGCTACTCCAATCATCATACTGCTCCATTGCGTCTTGCGAAATAAGGAAATTCCAACAAAAAGCAAAATAATCGCCACAATGAGAACCATAAGAGGGGGACCGGATGATCCTACTAATGTATAGCGAACAATGCCATATTCACGTACAACTTCCATACGCTGACTAATCGTCTCGATTATTTCATAGCTAATTAAGGCAAACGTAGTTAGCAAAAAAAGGATGCCGGCAACAGGTTTTTTAGCCCATGTAATCGTCGAATATTTCGCTACGCCATACGCAAAGAGCACCAAAGTAGGGGTAAATAAAGCGTGAAACCAAAAGCGAAGCATGCTGAGTGAACGTAAAGTATCCCCTTCACCGATAAATGAACCAATCCCAATCATTATATTATCGTAAATTAGTCCAGCTATTACTAAAGGAAGAAAAAGCATGTAAAACGGCGAAGTGTTTTTTCGCACTACATATATGCTAAAGAAAAACAGGACAATATAGCAAAAAGAAAATAGAAAATAAAGGGTTGTATCAACCATTGTTTTCCTCCTTCTGATGATACTTCTTCTTTTTATGATAACATCATATGCCAAAAAAGTGAGAAAACATGCATTTTTCTAGGCAATCTTAACGGACGAAAGACTCCTTTATCGGTAGAAAGATTCAGAAAATATTGAAATAAAAATAGGAAAAGAGGCCATAGTCAAGAGATTTAGATTTACTGAATTGATTATTAAATAAAGGAAATCTATAAAATTACAACAAAAGAACTAGGAACACATGGAGTCTAAATGCTTATATAATTAGAAAAAAATATTTAATGTCCTTTCTATTTAAGTAAGTTAAATGTAAGCATAAAATGATAAATAAATGTATTTTTTTTACTTTTATATCTATCTATCATCCTTATAAGTACGGTTGTTAGACAAATTCAATTGGTATATCCATAAAAAGGAATTAATGGGATAAAATATTTTTTATCCCACCTTTATATTACAAAACGTTTTCTAAAGTTAAGAAATTTTTAATTACGTAATATTTCCGTGTGTTAATTGTAAGAGTGGTGTATAAAATATTCCTGTTGTTATGGTAAAAAAAGGTATCGATGGGATTTTTCTAGGTAAATAAACTTTAGACCTATTCTGTAAATTTTAAATAAAACGATGAGTTTTTAATTCTGTAAATAGACAATCGGAATTGTAAGAATATATAACATTTGAGCTATTGACCACTAATGAGCGCAGATGATAGTTTTAGAGCTGTTGAAATTGGTACTCGAGTCCATTTTTCAAAGCAGGTGTTTTAGCAGCATGCTAGCGCTGTTAATTGATTAGCTCCCATACATATATAAAGGGAGTGAAACTATGAAATCGTATATCTATCATTATGAATCAAAAGCATTCATAACGTATCCAACAGGAGAAGTTTGGAAGGAGAAGAATGAAACATGATCTTAATTATCCTATGCTGCCTATTTTTAGTAGGGTATGGCGTTTGGGAGTATCGCAGACATTTACGCAAGCTGCATTCAATTCCTGTACGAGTGAATGTTAATGGTATTCGCGGAAAATCCACCGTTACACGATTGATTACAGGTATTGTAAAAGAAGCAGGTTACAAAACAGTAGGAAAAACGACAGGAACACAAGCGCGTATGATCTACTGGCATACAAGTGAAGAAGAACCAATTATTCGTCGTAAAGAAGGTCCGAACATTGGAGAACAGCGACGAGTGGTAAATGAAGTTGCCGATATTGGCGCAGAAGCTCTTATTTGTGAATGTATGGCTGTACAGCCTGATTATCAAATCACATTCCAAAATCAGCTGATTCAAGCCAAGGTAGGCGTTATTGTAAACGTACTAGAAGATCACATGGATGTAATGGGTCCAACTCTAGATGAAGTTGCTCAAGCGTTCACTGCTACTATTCCTTACGATGGCCACCTTGTTACAATTGAAGGTCCATATTTGGAATACTATAAAAAAATAGCCGCAGAGCGCAACACAAAAGTTATTGTAGCTGACAATGATAAAGTATCTGAAGCGTATTTACGTGAATTTGATTATATGGTTTTCCCTGATAATGCTTCCATCGGTTTAGCAGTAGCAGAAGCACTTGGTATCGATGCTGAAACAGCGATGAGAGGAATGTTAAATGCCCAGCCTGACCCAGGAGCTATGAGAATTACAACGTTTGGCGATGAAAAAAATCCAGCCTTTTTAGTGAATGGATTTGCTGCCAACGACGCTTCTTCCACGCTTCGTATTTGGGAACGTGTAGATTCAATGAACTATAGTGAAAAACTTCCTATTGTCATTATGAACTGCCGTCCGGACCGTGTAGATCGCACGGAGCAATTTGCTGAAGATGTAATGCCATACATTGAAGCGGACGTAATGATTGCAATTGGTCAGACGACCTCACCAATCGCTGCAGCATATCAAAGAGGCGAATTGCCAACAAAAGAATTCTGGGATATGGAAGGCGCTTCTACAGAAGAAATTTTAGAGCGCATGAAGCCTTATTTAAAAGATCGTATCGTATACGGTGTCGGAAATATCCACGGTTCAGCCGAGCCGCTTGTTGAAGCTATTATTGAAATGAAAAAGATGAGAAAAGCAGTTTAATCTAGGAGGCCATTCCATGTTCGGATCAGATTTATATATCGCCCTTGTGTTAGGGGTTACACTAAGCTTAATTTTTACAGAAAAAACGGGCGTATTGCCAGCGGGTCTTATCGTACCGGGGTATTTAGCTCTTGTATTTGATCAGCCAATTACCATTTTAATGATTTTCTTAATTAGTATTTTAACTTATGTTATCGTCGTATACGGAATCTCAAAAGTAGTTATTTTATATGGACGTCGCAAATTTACAGCGATGTTAATTACGGGTATTGTGATTAAAGTTGCATTTGATTATTTCTTCCCGATCTTGCCGTTTGAAGTGTTTGAATTACGCGGAATTGGTATCATTGTACCGGGCTTAATTGCAAATACAATGCAAAAGCAAGGTCTTCCTTTAACAGTTGGAACAACGGTTTTATTAAGTGGTGTAACATTTGGAATTATGCAAGTTTATTATTTATTTTAATACACAAACAAACCGCAGCTGGTAAAGGAAGGTGAAAGCGTTGAAAGAGAAAAAATTAAACTTTCAAGAAAAAGTATTGATGTTTATAAAGAAAACAAAGCCTACAACGGGCAAGCAAGCTCTTATCTTAACGCCAATTTTAATCGTAATTTTAGCTCTTTCAGGATGGATGGAGCGTTCGGATGCTCTTGAAAACCCTGAGACGGCTAATCCAGAGGCCAATAATGATTTAACGATGACTATGGTCGGAGACATTATGATGGGTCGCCATGTAAGAGAAGTAACTGAACGCTACGGAGAAGATTTTGTATTCCGCAACGTGGAGCCGTTCTTTAAAAATTCGGATTACGTAAGCGGGAACTACGAAACACCGATTTTAACAAATGACGTAGATTCATATAAAGCAATGGAAAAAGGTATTCATTTATATAGTAAGCCTGCTGATCTAGCGACTGTTAAAAATGCAGGTTTCGACGTATTAAACTTAGCGAACAACCATTCAATGGACTACAGTGCAAAAGGGTTAGAAGATACGATCTCTACTTTTGAAGCAAACAAATTAGATTTTGTTGGTGCTGGCCGTAACTCTGAAGAAGCAAAGCATATTTCGTATAAAGATGCTGACGGTATTCGCATTGCAACCGTAGGTTTTACGGATGTACATTCAGACGGAATGTCGGCTGGAAAAAACAACCCAGGGATTTTAAAAGCAGATCCGGATCTTATTTTCAGCACGATTCAGCAAGCGAAAGCAAATGCTGATTTAGTTGTAGTAAATGCCCACTGGGGTGAAGAATACGATGCACAGCCAAGTCCTCGTCAAGAAGGGCTAGCAAAAGCGATGGTAGACGCTGGTGCGGACATTATCATTGGTCACCATCCGCACGTTTTACAGTCATATGACGTATATAAAGGTTCGGTTATTTTCTATAGCTTAGGAAACTTTATTTTTGACCAAGGGTGGTCAAGTACAAAAAATACAGCGATGGTTCAGTATCATTTAAATAAGCAGGGCCAAGCTAAAATTGATGTTATTCCAATGGTTATTAAAGCAGGTACGCCAACTCCAACAGATAACCCTTGGCGCATGAAGCGTATTTATAACGATTTAAACAAGTTTTCTTCAAACCCTGAACTGTTAGAAAAAGAACGAAACAAGTTTGAATTAAACTTAGATCATTCTCGCATTATAAAACATGCAGAGGAGCGCAAAAAGAACGAAGCGCAAGCTAACTAATAGCCCGTCATACACAGAGGAGGTAAAAGATGATAAATAAACGTAATGCGATTATTGTTTCCATTGTCATCTTTTCACTCATAGTAGGTGTATGTGTTTATCAATTTATGTTTCCAAAACAAGAATATGCAGTAAGTACTTCAGATCCTCGCGCCACAAAAGTAGGTATGGAAATTCTTAAACAAGGCGGTACAGCAGTTGATGCAGCTATTGCCATTTCCTACACGCTTGGCGTTGTGGAACCGTACGGATCAGGACTTGGGGGAGGCGGCGGAATGCTGATTGATCCAGCAGATGCCTCTCCAACATTTATTGACTACCGAGAAATTGCACCTAAGAATGATAAAGAAGATGAGATTGGCGTACCAGGGTTCGTTGCTGGTATGGATTATATTCAGCACCACTACGGATCTATGTCGATGAGCAAACTAATCGACCCGGCCATTAACTATGCTGAGAATGGGTATAAAGTGGACAAAGATTTGCACGACAGGCTGGTTTCATACAAAGGTAATGTGAATGAAGATGAAATTCCTAGCTTTTATCCAGATAAGGACGCCATTAACACAGGTGAAATTGTCAAACAGCATGAATTAGCGAACACGCTGCAAAAGATTAAGGAAGAAGGGCCAAATGCTTTTTATAGAGGGAAGATTGCAGACGATATTACAGAAGAAACAAAAGTAAGTCACAAAGACTTGCGAAAGTATGCGCCTGTTGAACGCAAACCTCTATCGACGAATTATAAAGGTCATCAAATTATTTCAGCACCTCCGCCTTTTGCTGGTGCTACGCTTATTCAAATGTTAAAAATGACGGATCAAGAAGATATTTGGAAGCTGAAGGAATCGCATCCTAGTCTTTATTATCATTTTCTTGGTCAAATTTCAAAAGTAGCTTATCAAGACCGCTTGAAAAAAATTGCTGATCCGGCTTTTATAAAAGAAACGCCAAATGATTGGATCGACGATCATTACGTGCATTTACTTCGTAATAAATTAAATAATACTGAAACAGATCATACCAAAGTAAGCGACGTCGAAGAACATGAAAGTACCACTCATTTTGTTGTCATGGACGGTGAAGGAACCGTTGTATCAACAACGAATACGCTGAGTAATTTCTTTGGCAGCGGTGAATATGTAGATGGATTCTTTTTAAATAATACGCTCAATACGTTTGGGGAAGGAATTAATAAGCGTCAACCCGGTAAGCGTCCAAGAACATTTACAGCCCCTACCATTATTCGTGAAGGTGATGAATGGGTAATGTCCATTGGCACACCGGGAGGAAATCGCATTCCTCAAGTGTTAACGCAAGTAATTGGGGATTATTTTGAAGACAAAGATTCCATTAAAAACGCAGTAGAAAACAAGCGTGTCATTTTTGATTCTCATAAGTTTTATTCAGAAGCTAAGCTTAAACAGTCAACTAAAGATGGTTTAAAAACGTACGGCTATGACTTAAAAAACAATGATAACGCGATGTTTTACGGAGGCGTTCAAGCTCTTGTGAAAGACTTAAAGAAAAATAAGATTCAAGGTGACGCTGATCCGCGCCGCCACGGTTTATGGGAAAAAAGTACAGACTAACTTAATTGGAGGAATAGAAAATGATCGCAAAACGAATCGTAGGGATTGTAGGACCAATTGCTATTGTAGCAGGAGTAGTAGCAGGACTTGGAGCTTTAAAACATCCGGCTACTCTTTCAACAGATGAACAGCAAAAAATTGAAAATAACGTAAAAATGATTGAACAAACAAAATCAGCTGCTACAGATGCAGTAAATGATGCTGCGGCAGCTGCTGGAAAATAAATCTTATGTAGTAACAAAAATGGCATCGTCCTAGACGATGTCTTTTTTGTGTGCAATGTAATGTATGGATAAAAATGAAAGCGCTTCACAAAATATACATATGAGTAAAAATGGAGGGGAATGTGTGAATAAAAAATTACTGTTATTTAATATTGTTGCTGTTTTGTTGTTAATCGGCGTTATAGCCGCTTTATTTATGACTCAATCAAGTACAGAACTTAATCCTAAAAAGCTCCTAAAAAAAAATAATGATCATTCTTACGGTGTGAGTGCTTCTAATTCTCTGGCAGCAAATGTAGGGATGGACGTATTAAAAGAAGGCGGGAATGCAGTAGATGCGGCCATTGCAATTTCGTATGCCCTTAACGTAGTCGAACCTTTTGGATCTGGAATTGGCGGAGGTGGAGGTATGCTGATTGCCAAAAAAGATCAGCCTGCTACTTTTATCGATTACCGGGAAACCGCTCCAACTTCTATGAGTGGTAAAAACGGCGTGCCGGGATTTGTCGCTGGTATGGAATATATTCAGCAGAAATATGGTACAAAATCAATGAGTGATTTGATTCAGCCGGCTGTTGAATATGCTGAAAAAGGGTTTGAAGTAGACTCTCTTTTATCGTCTCGATTGTATTACTCTAGAGGAAGGATGGATGTAGACGATCTATCCGCTTTTTATCCAAAGGGAGAAGCAATCGAAGAAGGAGAAACCCTGTCGCAGCCCGTGTTAGCTAAAACATTAATCAAAATTCAGCGAGAAGGTGCGTCTGCATTTTATAAAGGAGATGTGGCACAAGATATTGCTGATGCAACGCCTATTTCTAAAAAAGACTTATCTTCCTATCAAGTGACAGAAATCAAGCCTGTCGTTTCAACTTACAATGGAACGGAAGTGATTTCAGCGCCTCCGCCTTTTTCCGGAATTACACTGATTCAAATGTTAAAAATGGCAGAGAAAGAAAATCTTGAAACAATGCCTGACAAAGAATATTACGAAACGATGAACAGAATTAAAAAGGCAGCTTACTCCGACCGGTTAAAACAAATCGGAGATCCAGACTTTCATAATCAAAACTCAAGTGAATTAGTCAGTGATGATTATATAACAAACTTGGTCAATCACCCGACACGTTCTTCAGGTGAAGGCGATGAAGAACACGAAAGTACAACACATTTTGTGGTTATTGATTCAGAAGGAACCGTCGTATCTACAACTAATACGTTGAGTAACTTCTTTGGTACAGGCGAACAAGTTGACGGCTTTTTTCTTAATAACAATGCTGATACGTTTGGAAGCAAAGAACCGAATAATCGCGAGCCGGGAAAAAGAGCAAGAACTTTTACGGCTCCAACTATTATAAGAGAAAAAGGCGAGTGGGCGATGGGAATAGGTTCTCCGGGTGGAACGCGGATTCCTCAAATTTTAACTCAGGTACTTTCTAAAAACCTTGAAGGAAATGAATCGCTTCAAAAAGCTGTAAACGAACCGCGCTTTATTTTTGATGATTCGACTATTTATGTAGAGCCCGATTTAAATACCAAAAATATTCCTTCTGCGTTTCGAATAGAAAAAAAGGAAAGCGACGTCTTTTATGGAGGTATTCAAGCGTTAACCATTAATTTTCAAGATAAACAAATGGAAGGAGCCGGAGATCCTAGAAGAAATGGAGTTTGGAAAACAGGAGATTAACGAAGTAAAGATCCCTTCTCATATGCTTAGGCATAGTGAGAAGGCGTTTGAAAATATCGAATGGAATGAAAATCTTTGTCGCTGGAATGAAAATGTACGTAAATGGGGGAACGATCTAAAGCAGGGTGAGCGTTGAAAAACGTGGCATCACCGTAGCGCAATGCTTTTAGCAAGTAAGGCATTTCCTGTTTGAAAATAGCGTACCGTATGGCTTGAACGGACTTTTCCGTTTGTTCATTGCCAATAAATACGTATACATACAGCGTATCAACACCGTCTTTGTGGAGCCATTCGGCAAAAAGCTCATTTCGCTGCTCATTTAATTGATCAACAGCAAACTTTTCGTCGATCCAAAGAAATAAATCGTCTGTTTGTTCAGAATGTGTGAGCGTATAGCGTCGCCCAATAAAAGGAAAGGTGGGCGTGCTTCCTTGCCGGTATGTGACGCTAAATTGCTGAGGATTAAAAGCAGACAAACGGCATCTTCCTTTCACGCTTTTAAGTAGTTTATGCATAAAAAAGAGAAATTTCACACATTCGTCAAGAATTTTAAGCTGTTTTTCTTACATGCATACTTATGAAAAAGTTGTTACACTGAAGAAAAGAAATAGTGGGTGATAAAAGATGGAGCCGCTGTATATTGTCTTATCCATTTTTTTAGCAGCGATGCTATCGTATGATATTGCTAAATTTGTTCGAGGGGACCGGCCAGATTGGAAAGAGGGTCTCGTGACGGGCCTTGTGTTCGTGGGCTTTTTAGCAGCCATGCAAATGGCTTTTCACATTGTATAGCGACGAAAGAGGCTGGGACAAACGTACTTTAGTTGAAGGAAGATCCGAACGATGAATCGTTCGGATCTTTTATGTTTATGTCTCAATCCCTTTTTTAAAAGATATGCCGGATAAGTTTAGTCCGGCAATACTAAAAAGCTTGGATATCGAATAAGCTGTTGTATACTGCATTTTTGATAAAGGGGCTTTTTACTTGTATCGAAAAAAAACACTGCTTTTGAAGCGAAGTTTAGGAGTAGCTGTGTTTCTTTCTGTTATTGCGCTGGGAGTTTGGATGTTTCAATTTACATTCTTTTCTCCGAGTCATCAAGCCAAATCTGCCGTAAAAGAATTTTATACGCTAGAACAGGAAGGAAACTTTTCGGAATCATGGGACCTTTTTCATTCATCCATGAAAAAGAAATGGACAAAAGGTGCATACATACAAGATCGAGCACACGTATTTCTCAATCATTTCGGGGTAGACACCTTTACTTATTCCATTGAAGATGTTGAAAAAAGAAAGAGCTGGAAGATGGAAAATGATCGTAAAGCGTTTCCTGTTGTTTACGAAATGACTGTTATCCAAACGTATAAAGGGAAATATGGAAACTTTGATTTGGTGCAGAAAGTGTATGCTGTTCGTGAAAAAGGAGAATGGAAAGTCGTGTGGGATTATAAACAGTAGGAGAGCCTGCTGTTTTTTTATTTTCATAAGAAATGAGCATACATCAGCTGTTAATAGGCCTCTTTTTTAACAGAAAAAACGTTATGTTTTTTTGCGAGTGGGTAAAATGAAAGAAGGAGGCGAACACAGATGAAATTTAAAACGATTTTATTTGATGCATATGGAACACTGTTTGATGTACATACCGTTATTGAAACGTGTGATCAGCTGTATCCGGAGCGGGGAGAAAGCATTAGTCATTTATGGCGTTTGAAGCAAATTGAATACGCCATGCAATATCAGCTGATGGGACGATACGTTGACTTTTATACATTAACAAATCAATCCCTGAAATATGCAGCAGAAGCAAATGATATTGATTTAACGGAACACGAAGAAAAAATGCTGATGAGTGCCTACATGAAGCTGAATGTCTACGATGAAGTCAAAGAGGTGCTCGCCTATTTAAAAGAAAAAGGGTATCGCCTGGCTATTTTTACGAATGGTCCTAAGCACATGATTGATCCGCTTGTTTCTTATCACAATATGAATCATTTATTTGAGGACGTTATTTCCATAGACGAAATCAAACAGTACAAGCCTACGATGGCAAGCTATCACTATGCAAAAAACAAAATGAACGCTAAAAGAGAAGAAGTATTATTTTTGTCATCGAATACATGGGATATTGCCGGTGCTAAAAACTACGGGTTCGCAACGGCTTGGGTCAACCGAAAAGGAAATGTAGCTGAACATAAAGAATTGCAGCCAAACGTAATCATTAAAAGCTTAAATCAGCTTATTAAATAAAAAAAGACGAGCATTTAAGCTCGTCCTTTTTTATTTATTGCTAAATGTATCTTTTGTTTCGCCTACTGCTTTTTGAGCATTTCCTTTTGTTTTCTCAGCTTTTCCTTCGCGCTGAAGGTCGCGGTTATTCGTTGCATTTCCCACTTGATCTTTTACTTCACCTTTAGCTTTTGATACATTTCCTTTAACTTTATCTCCTAAACCTTTACTCATTTTAATCTTCCTTTCTATTAGTAATTAAGTAGTGTTACTTGTCTGTTCCACCATTAGAAAGAAATTAAACATATCTTCTGATTTCAACTTAAATAGAAGCTAAGTGTACGATATTTAGGAGTAATGTGTAGGCAACTATCATTATTATTGTTCGGAGGTTTTAAGCTCCCAATCATCATAAATCTGAGATTCATAAGGCCATGATAATAAGCTTAAAGATTCCACTGCTTTTAGAACAAGAGGCGAAGCATTATCGATGTTGAGATCCTGCGGTGCAATCCACAATGCTTCCAAAGAATCCTGTCCTTCAAACTGTACGGGGTGGGAAAGAAGCTCACCGCCGGCAATGTCTACGTAATAAAATACAGCAATGTGATGCACGTGAGTAAATTCTTTCCACTTACAAGGATACTGAAAATCTGTTGTACCCGCTTGAGAAACAATGTTAATCTCAAAGCCTGTTTCTTCCACAAATTCTCTTTTCATCGCTTCGGTTAATGTTTCACCGTGCTCTAGCTGTCCGCCTGGCAAATCAAAACGATGAATATACGGACCTCTATTTTTTCGAATAACAAGCAGCTTGTTATCTCGCATACAAATTCCATATACGCCAAAAGCGCGATCATAATTTGGTTCCATCTTTTTTTCACTACTTTCTATAACAGAATGGCTTGATAAAGCATCGTTTGATTTCTTTATCCTACCATACATTTTGCTATAGAACCTTTTTTAATGAGATGCTTTTACAGTAAGCGTGCGGGAAACGGCACTTTCGTTATGCAAACGGTCAACAGAGGTTACAACATATGTGTATGTTTGATTTTTGAGTGCATTTTGATCTACAAACAATTGTTTTTCTCCTGTTTTTCGAACGGTTGTCAGCAGGTTTTCTGCGCTGTTAATGTCGCCTTTTTTATTGCCTTGAAAGCGATAAATGGCATAATAAGCGGAATCATTCTGCTGGTGATCTCGAATTTCAAATGCTGCTTCTTTTGTATGAGGACCCGCGTTTTTTAATTTTGGTGCTTTTGGGGCCGTATTATCAAGCCAAGGCATTGCTGGAATAAGCGCAGGGTGTTTATAAATATCGTTTTGCAGCTTATCTTTTATTCCTAGCGGGTTTCGGTTCAAATCTTTCAGGCTAAAATGCATGCTCCCCTGTACTTCTGGAAACTGGTGATTTAGAGCAATTTGCCTTGGGTACTCATCGGGATCAGACCAAGCTTCCACCGCGTTGTTATTAATTTTGTAAGCAGCTTGTCCAATATAAAGGTGAACTGGCTTTCCGCGAACTTCATCTCTCCACCAGTTGAGCAGCGTATCGTAAGCAGCGGGTTCAAATCCGATATTCCAATAAATTTGCGGAGTGATGTAATCAATGTATCCATTTTGAATCCACGTACGCGTATCGGCATACAAATCATCGTAGTTTGTTTGTCCAGCAGTCGTCTCAGAGCCAGTTGGATCATTAGCAATGTTTCGCCATACGCCGAACGGACTGATGCCAAACTTCACGTATGATTTTGTTTTTTTAATAGATTTATTTAAATCTCGAACAAGCTGATTAACATTGTCACGCCGCCAGTCTTCAATATTGGAAAACGTTTGAGCACCGTAGGCTTCATATGTTTTTTGATCTGGGAACGTTTGACCTGCAATTTTATAAGGATAAAAATAGTCGTCCATATGAACAGCATCAATATCATAGTTTCTTACGACTTCGAGCACTTCTTCAATAATAAAGTTTTTTACTTCTGGAATACCTGGGTTGTAGTAGAGTTGTTTTCCGTAGGAGACGACCCAATCAGGATGTTGTTTGGCAGGATGATTATCGGCTAGTTTGTTTAAATCAGTATGATTCATTGTAATGCGGTAAGGGTTAAACCATGCGTGGAATTCTAAGTTGCGCTTGTGTGCTTCGTCTACCATAAAGGCCAGAGGATCATAGCCGGGATCTTTTCCTTGTGTACCGGTTAAATATTCTGACCACGGGCCATATTTTGACGGATAAAAGGAATCGGCGGTCGGTTTAATTTGAACAACAACAGCATTCATCCCCATCTTTTTTACTTCATCTAGCAAATAGGTAAACTCTGTTTTCTGCTGTTCAACCGGAAGACCAGGCTGAGAAGGCCAATCAATGTTGTATACGCTTGCAATCCAAGCGGCTCGAAGCTCCCGTTTTTGATACGTAGTAGGTACGTCTGCTTTAGCAGGCAATGTGCTCGAACAAAACAGCAGTAAAAACAAGATGCCTCCAACCCATTTTTTAATATGCATGTTCGTTCCTCCTTCTTTTTTGGTTGAGATAAAATTTCTTTCATAATATAGCATGCGGTCGTTATATTCACAATAGATTTTAATGAAATATTCTGAAAAATAAAATAAAGTTTTAAAAATATCAGAAAAATATTGAAATTAAACTTCAGAAAAAATATAATAATGGTAATTTAAAGAATATTTTAGAAATACGTTACTTAACGATGGAGGAATTCATGCGCCAATTTTCCGTACTTACTTTAATCTATGCACAAATGAATCATTACAGTCCTGCTGAAGGAAGAGTAGCTGATTACGTGCTAGAAAATCCCACGACCACGTTGAACTTAACGACCAAACAGTTAGCTAAGCAGTGTCAGTGCAGCGAAGCTACGATTATTCGCTTTTGTCAGCGTGTAGGCATTAATAGTTTTAAAGAATTAAAGATTGAATTAGCAAAAGATGCTCATAAGGTGCATACCGAACAGCTGCCGAATCTTCCAGTTAATTTTGAAGACGAGACAGATGCCGTGCTTGAAAAAGTCATAAGCAAAAGTATGAGCGCACTGATGAATACAAGCCGACTAGTGAGCACTTCTGCAATTGATGCAGCTGCGGAAGCTATTCATGGAGCGAAACGAGTGTTTTTATACGGAGCAGGAGGATCATCTGTAGTTGCGCTAGATGCTCAGTATAAACTGCTTCGAATTGATATTTCGGCTCTGTTTTCATTAGATAGTCATGTTCAAATGATGATGGCTACGAATATGACAAAAGATGATGTGCTGTTTGTGGTATCCACTTCAGGTCAAACAAAAGAAGTGGTAGAACTGATGCAAATAGCCAAAGACAAAGGAGCAGCCGTCATTTTGCTAACGCAGCACGGATCATCGCCAGCTTCTAGATTAGCTGATATTCTGCTGACTATTTCGGTAGAAGAACAGCATATTCGAATTGGAACGATGAGCGCTCGTATTGCTCAGTTAGCCATTGTAGATGCGATGTTTATACGGTTATGTATTCAAAAAGGCAATCAAGTGTTTGAACGCATAATCGATACACATAATGTAATTCAAAAAATAAAGAGGTAGGGGGAAATGAGAAAATGAAGGTATTGTTTGTATGTTCTGGAGGAATGTCAAGTGCGATTGTGGTAAAAGCATTAAAAACAGAAGCACAAAAGCACGGAACGGATATGGAAGTGCTGGCAATTGGAACAAATGAAGTGGCAGAGGAAATTCAAAAGGGCTGGGACGTTGTAATGGTTGCACCGCAGATTCGTCACCGGTTTAATGCAGTGAAAGCGGAAGCAGATAAAGCTTCTGTTCCATGCGGGCCCATTCCGCCGCAGGCTTATACGCCGCTTGGAGGTCCAACGCTTTTTAAAACGGTTCAACAGCTCGTTAGCTAAGAAAAGCAGGTGTATTCCTGCTTTTTAAATAGATAAGAGGTTTCATTTACACAAGGGGAGAATATAGAGGGGGAAAGGGTATATGAGCAAATTTGTGTCGTTTTTAGAGAACAATTTATCAGGACCTATGGCCAGGTTATCAGAACAGCGGCATCTTCAAGCCATTCGCGATGGTGTTATATCCGCTTTGCCGTTTATCATTATCGGAAGTTTTTTCTTGATTCTAGCGTTTCCGCCTGTGCCGCAAGACAGCACAATTGCGAAATGGGCCGCTGATAACAGCGCCAATATTTTAATACCGTATCGCGTAACGATGTTTATTATGTCTTTATATATAGCCTTTGGGATAGGATACAACTTGTCCAAAAGCTATAATCTCGATCCGCTGTCAGGAGCGCAAATTGCAGTAGCTGCACTACTCCTTACGGTCACTCCAAAGCTGATTGAAGAAGAAGGGTTTATGCTTCCAATGACAAACCTTGGAGGTCACGGTTTATTTGTAACGATGATTGTATCGATTTTATCGGTCGAAATTCTCAGGTTTTGTAAAGCAAAAAATGTCACCATTAAAATGCCAGAACAAGTGCCGCCTTCGGTATCGAGGTCTTTTGAAGCACTAATTCCGGTTGCGATTGTTGTTGTACTTATGACGATTATTACCATTGTTTTAGGTATCGATCTTCACCATTTAGTTGATAAACTAGTTGCTCCGCTTGTGGAAGCTGGAGATAGTTTAGCAGGAGTATTAATACCGGTTTTCTTAATTACGTTTTTCTGGTCATTTGGAATCCACGGCGTCTCTGTTGTTGGGACAGTGGCAAGGCCTGTATGGGAAGTGTATTTAGCCAAAAATGCTGAAGCGGTAGCAGACGGAGCTTCCATACTTCCGTATATTGCACCTGAAACGTTCTTTCAGTGGTTTGTTTGGATCGGAGGATCTGGAGCGACGCTAGGTCTTGCCTTAGCGATGCTGTTTTTCTCAAAATCCAAATATTCGAAAGCGCTTTCTAGGACATCTTTTATTCCGGCGGTTTTTAATATTAACGAACCAATTATTTTCGGTTTGCCAATTGTCTTAAATCCTATTTTAATTATTCCATTTATCATTATCCCGATTATTACAACGATCATTTCATACGCAGCAACGGCGACAGGTCTTATTACGCCAACCTACGTAATGGTTCCTTGGACGCTCCCGGCACCGATCGGAGCGTATCTATCAACCGGAGGAGACTGGCGGGCGGTTGTGCTAGTCGTTATCAATATTGCTATTTCTGTTGTCATTTATCTTCCGTTCTTTAAAATGTACGACCGAAAGATGGTCGAAATGGAAAAAAGCGATGAAGCAACGGTTGCACCATCCGATAGTTCAGTTCAAATGTAAAGAAAGAGAAGCCAACTTGTTTGGCTTCTATCTCTTTAGTAGGAGTGAGGGTCAATGTTTGTACGGTTTCGATATAAAACTGTGTTTTTATTTCTGCTAACCATGGTTCTTTGCAACGTTATTTTTACACCTCTGCTGCAGTATGCTGGTTTATCAGCGCAGCATAGTTTATTTGCCATTACAAGCCTATCAGCGGCGTTGCTTACAACATTTATTTCCATTCGGCTTTCAAACGCAGCTTTATCTAAAACCGCCGTTTGTATACGCTTTGTTTTGCTTGGAATAGGGTGCACAGCCGTTACATATTTAGCCGTTTTTTAACAAGGAGGGGCAAAAAATGAAAGTAGTGACAATTGGGGGAGGATCAAGTTACACACCGGAATTGGTCGAAGGGTTTATTAAACGATATGATGAGCTTCCAATTCGAGAGCTATGGCTTGTAGATGTTGAAGAAGGAAAAGAGAAACTTGCAATTGTAGGAGCACTTGCGAAAAGAATGGTCAAAAAAGCAGGTGTTGATATGAAAATTCATTTAACGCTTGATCGACAAAAAGCGTTGATAAATGCTGATTTTGTAACGACACAGCTTAGAGTAGGTCAGCTTGATGCGCGTATTCAAGATGAACGCATCCCTCTTAAGTACGGAATGATTGGTCAAGAGACAAACGGGGCGGGAGGATTATTTAAGGGCTTACGAACGATACCAGTTTTGTTGAAAATTGCCGAGGAAATACACGAAGTTTGTCCAAACGCCTGGCTTATTAATTTTACAAATCCTGCAGGTATGGTAACGGAGGCGCTGCTTCGCTACGGGAAGCATTCTAAAGTAGTAGGAGTTTGTAACCTGCCTGTACATATGACAAACTCCATCGCGGGCTTGCTTCAAGTAGAAAAAGAAGATGTTTACATTGAATTTGCAGGGTTAAATCACTTGGTATATGGACTGCATGTGTATGCAAAAGGAAAGGAAGTAACGCAAGAAGTCATTCAGCGATTAAGTGATCCAAACTCTCAAGTAACAATGAGAAATATAGCTCCTATTCCATGGCAACCGGACTTTTTGGAAGCTCTTGGCGTGATTTTATGTCCTTATCACCGCTACTACTACAAAACAAAAGAAATATTAGCAGAAGAGCTTCTGGCCTTTCAGTCAGGTACCACACGAGCTGAAGTGGTCAAAGCATTAGAAGCCGAGCTTTTTGAACTCTATAAAAATCCAAATCTAGAAATGAAGCCACCGCAGCTGGAAAAACGAGGGGGCGCTTATTACAGCGATGCCGCATGCAATTTAATTTCATCCATTTATAACGATAAAGGCGATATTCAAACATTAAATGTAAAAAACAATGGAGCTATTTCCTCACTCCCAAACGAATCTGCGGTTGAAGTAAACTGTGTAGTAACAAAGCAAGGGCCAGTACCGCTCGCTGTCGGTGAACTTCCGGTAGAAGTTAATGGACTTGTGCAGCAAATTAAATCGTTTGAACGAGTAGGAGCAGAAGCTGCGGTTACAGGATCTTATGAAAAAGCACTGGTTGCGCTGAGCATTAATCCGCTTGTTCCAAGTGACGAGCTGGCTAAGTCGGTCTTAGATGAACTGCTTCAAGCTCATCGCAAGTATTTACCTGCTTTTTTTAAGGAAGTGAACGCGTAGTATGTATGCTGTTGGACTTATGTCAGGAACGTCACTCGACGGAGTTGATGCAGCTCTTGTTCAAATTGAAGGAAGCGGCTATGAAAGTAAAGTTAAGCTTCTTCATTTTATTACCGTGCCGTTTTCACCTCAGTTAAAAAAGGAAATTGAGCAGGCGCTTTCTTTTGAACATTCAAATGTACAGCTGATCTGCAGCTTAAATTTTAAACTTGGCTATGCATTTGCGGATGCAGTGAAAAAAGTGTGCCAAGAAGCCCGCTTTTCTCTTGAACAAATAGATGTTATTGGATCGCATGGTCAAACCATTTACCATCAGCCTTATGCTTCGGGAAGTACAGCGATGTCTACACTCCAAATTGGAGAGCCGGCTGTTATTGCCTATGAAACCAAAACGAAGGTAATAGCAAACTTCAGAGTGATGGACATGGCAGCAGGCGGGCAAGGTGCTCCGTTAGTTCCTCACACGGAACGGATTTTGTACAGCCACGCTGAGCGTACAAGGCTGCTTCAAAACGTTGGAGGTATTGGAAATGTAACGTTGATTCCGCCAAAAAAATCTCCTATACCCGTAGTAGCTTTTGATACGGGGCCGGGAAATATGATGATAGACGAAGCGTGTCAGCAGCTTTTTAATGTTTCATTTGATGAAAATGGGCGTTTAGCAGCTGAAGGAAAGGTTATTTCAGAGCTTTTAGAAGACTGTATGAATCATGATTACATGAAGCTTTCTCCTCCTAAATCGACTGGAAGAGAACTGTTCGGTACACAGTACACAAAGAGACTGCTAGAGAATTATAGTAAACATAAAAAGGAAGATCTGCTAGCTACGATTACTATGTTCACGGCATCATCCATTGTACATCACTATGAAACATTTATTTTTCCTGCCTATTCTATTGACGAAGTGATTATTGGAGGAGGCGGAAGTTATAATAATACGCTGATGAATATGATTAAAGCGCAGATCGGGAAACGCTGCAGCGTGTATACACAAGAAGAAATAGGAATGTCTTCAGAAGCAAAAGAAGCCGTAGCTTTTGCGGTGCTCGCAAATGAAACACTTTCAGGTTATCCAAGCAATGTACCAAGCGCAACCGGCGCCTTGTCTCCTGTAATATTAGGAAACATTACGCCTGTACCACTATAAAAAAGGGGATGGAAGAAATGACAGAAGCAGCAAATATGGAAAATGAAATTTTTGAACTTATTGCATACGGAGGAAATGCCAGATCACTTGCATATGAAGCGTTAGAAGCAGCTGAAGACTATGATTTTAATAAAGCTGACGAACTTTTAAAGCAATCTCAAGAAGAGCTCAGTCATGCTCATAAAACACAAACTGCGCTTATTCAACGTGAATTGAACGGAAAAACAATTGAAAAGTCGCTGCTTTTAATTCACGCACAAGATCATTTAATGACGGCTATTTCAGAGCAAAAATTAATTGAACATATGATTAAGCTTATTAAAAAATTTAAAAAAGAAGGCGAAAATCAATGAAAAAGCTAGGTATTGCGATTTACCCGGAACATTCGACTGTCGAAAAAGATAAAGCGTATATAGCACTTGCGCATCAATACGGATTTACCCGCATTTTTACATGCTTGCTTTCTGTTGAAGGCGATCAGAAAAAAGTAATGGCAAATTTTAAAGAAATTATTGAGTTTGCCAATGAGCTAGAGATGGAAGTAGTAGTGGACATCGCTCCTCGCGTATTTGGAGCGCTTGGCATTTCTTATGATGACTTATCTTTTTTTCACGAATTAGGGGCTTATGCTATTCGTCTTGATCTAGGGTATACGGGAAATGAAGAGTCCATTATGACCTTTAATCCATACGGCTTAAAAATTGAAATTAATATGAGTAATGCGACGAAGTATGTGGATAATATTTTAAGTTACCGACCGAATCGAAAGCAGCTGATCGGGTCGCACAACTTCTATCCTCATCGATATGCGGGGTTGTCGTATGATCACTTTTTGAAGTGTTCAGCATTGTTTAAAGAACATAACCTTGAAACAGCAGCCTTTATTAATTCACCAAGCGCTACTTTTGGACCGTGGCCTGTTACTGAAGGGCTTTGTACGCTTGAAATGCATCGCACGCTTCCGATCGACGTGCAGGCTAAGCATCTTTTTAAAACGGGATTAATTGATTGTGCAATCATTGCGAATGCGTATGCATCAGAAGAAGAGATGAAGGCGCTGCGTGATGTTGTTCAGCAAGAGCGCTTTACTTTTAACGTCACCCTGTATGATACGATTACCGAGCTTGAGAAAAAAATTGTGCTGGAAGAGTTTCATTTTTACCGCGGAGACGTATCTGATTATTTAATTCGCTCTACGCAAAGCCGAGTAAAATATAAAAAAGAAGAATTCAAGCCTACGCATACTCCTTCCATTCGAAGAGGCGATATTTTAATAGAAAATGAGCTCTATGGACAGTACAAAGGAGAGCTGCAAATTGCGCTGTTAGACATGGAGAACTCAGGTAAAACAAACGTAGTAGGACGCATTGCAGAAGAGGAAATTTTTTTACTAAATGAACTGCAGCCATGGGACAAATTTGCTTTTTTTGAGCGGTGATAAAATGGACTATATTATTGGTATCGACGGCGGGGGAACAAAAACAGAAGGCGTTGCGTATAGCTTAGACGGTCAAGAGCTCGCTGCTTCAAAAAGCGGCTATGGAAATTTGCTCATTAATTACAACACGGCTATTACTCATATTGATGAATGTATTACGGCGTGCAAAACTGCGCTTGCTGGTCATACATGTAAAGGCATTTCACTAGGGCTTGCTGGAAGTAAAGCATTATCTAAAGAAGAAATAAAAAGATATTTTTATGATCGTTATCAGGTAGAAGTAGGTTTATATGATGACGCCATGATTGCACATGAAGCACTACTGCATGGAAAAGACGGGATTTTAACCATTGCAGGAACTGGAGCCGTCAGCATTGGGAAAAAAGACGGAGTGTACGAATACGGAGGAGGGTGGGGACACCTTCTTGGAGATGAAGGAAGCGGATATTGGATTGGTCTTCAAGCACTGATATTGCTGACGAAAGAGCATGATCAAAGCCTTCCTTACAGCAGCCTTAGTCAGACAATCTTGCAACATGTAAAAGCAGATACCATACACGATATAAAAAAGTTTGTCTATTCATCTCCTAAATCAGAGGTTGCTTCACTCACTCCGCTTGTTGTAAATCAAGCGAGAAATCATAAACAAGAAGCAAGTGACATTCTTCAACAGGCTGGAAAGAACCTTGCAAACATGACTCTTCATTTATATAAGAAACAGCGGTTTAAAGGGAGCTGCTTGCTGTCATGCAAGGGCAGCATTTTAACGGAAGTTCCAGAAGTGTTTGATGTTTATAAAAAAGCATGTGAAAAAGAAATAAAGCATATCCAGTGGGCAACACAGCGAGTATCATCTGCTAAAGGAGCTTATCAGCTGTTCATGAACGAGTATAAATAGAGAAAAAATGATGGTGGAAAAGGCAGGGGATCACAGTGAACTTAAATCATATCTTAACAGAAAAACGCAATCCGCAAACCTTAAACATTGATGAATTATCAAGTCTGGAAATTGTAAAAAAAATTAATGAAGAAGATCATCAAGTGCCTCAGGCGATCAATAAAGTGCTGCCTGTTATTGCTCTGTTAGTAGATGAAATTGTCAGTGCCTTTAAACAAGGCGGACGTCTTATTTATATCGGAGCAGGTACAAGCGGGCGGCTAGGTGTATTAGATGCATCTGAATGTGTACCAACATTCGGTACACCTGCCGAACAGGTAATTGGGATTATAGCCGGGGGAGACAAAGCGCTCCGTCATGCGTTAGAAGGAGCAGAAGATAATAAGAAACAAGCGATAGAAGATTTGAAAGCGATTAATTTATCAAATAAAGATATTCTTGTAGGTATAGCTGCAAGCGGAAGAACTCCTTATACACTCTCAGCGCTTACGTATGCAAACAGCCTGGGAGCAGTAACGGGCTGTGTTGTAAATTCTCCTCAATCACCTATGGAACAAGAAGCAAAATATGCAATAGTAGCAGAATCAGGGCCGGAAGTTGTAACAGGTTCAACAAGAATGAAAGCCGGAACTGCCCAAAAGCTTGTTCTTAATATGATGACGACCGCTTCGATGATTCAAATTGGTAAAGTCTACAGCAATCTAATGGTAGACGTACAGCCGACTAATGATAAACTCGTACAGCGTGCTAAAAATATTATTGCGGAACTAACAGGCGTCTCACCAGAGGAGGCAGCGGAAAGTTTACAAACATACAAAACGCCAAAAGCCGCCATTCTTGCGCTTCTTACTTCTACAGAAGGTGATGAGGTGCATCGGCTGCTTGATAAACATGACGGACATTTAAAAAAAGCCATCGGAGAAGCAATGGAACAGCCGACTAAAGATTAACTCTTAAAAGAAGTGCATACAGCACTTCTTTTTTTGTTGAGTACATTTTTTGCACAATGTATGTGGGTGAATTCGGTCTAATCATTTTGTGAGACCCGTAGTATAGTAAAAGCATAAAGAATAGTAAGTATTTCAATTTGTGCACGAATTGGACTGAAGGTGATTCATTTGTTAGACAAACGCAGTACGGCCGTATTGCAGGTTTTGCTTCAAGCCGCAACATTTATATCAGTACAAGAGTTAATGAAGCAGTTTCAAGTGTCAAGGCGTACTATCTATTATGATATTGAGAAAATTAACGATTGGCTGTGTCAGCAAGAATTAGAGTTTGTTCAGTACACATATGGGAAAGGCTTTTTTCTAAACGATCAAGCAAAGGACCAAGTTGCTAAACAATTTTCTCATGTTATGCCATCTGCTTACTTATCAGTTGAGGACCGGCAAATATACGTTGCTTTGATGTGTATACTTCGAGGCGGGAAAATCGGAACTCAGCAGCTCATGGATGAAACAGAAGTTAGTCGCAACACTGTCTTACAAGATATTAAAGACTTAAAAAACAAGTGGGCAAAGAAAGGCATATCTTTGACATATAGCTATAAAGATGGGTACGAAGTAAAAGGATCTGAAAGCGACATTCGAAATTTGCTTTATATACACATCACAGAATTATTAAGTCAACATCAAGAAGAGTTGTTGAAAAGGGTCATGAAAGCAGATTACGAATATTCAATGATTTATAACTGGCTTGTAGAGTGTGAAGATAAACTGGGAATGGCGTTTACAGACAAGATGCTGACGCAATTAGCCTATATGCTCACGTTCTGTATTCAGCGTATTGGAGGCAAGCGCTATGTAGACGCCTTGATTACTAGAAAAGACGAATTAGAAAAAACCAGGCAGTACAAAGCGCTCCAAGAAATTGAAAGCGTTTTAGGATTTGATTTTCCACCTCAAGAAAAACATTATCTGGCCACGGTTTTACTAAGTGCAAAAGTAAATGTAGTAAATCAAGCAGATAGTGATGATTGGATGAGAAGCATTGTAAAAGAAATGGTATCACGGTTTCAAGCATATGCTTGTGTGGTATTTGAAGATCGAAATCGTCTTGAACAAAATTTATATATTCATTTGAAGACGGCTTATTACAGGCTTCTCTATAATATTCACCTCCCTAACCCTATGCTTTCGGCTATTCAAATAAAGTATCAGGATATAGTAGAACTGACAAAAAAAGCGTTGCTTCCTTTGGAAAACAGCCTTCAAACACGTATTAATGAAGACGAAATTTCTTATTTTGCTCTTCATTTCGGAGGATGGATGAAAAAACAAGAGGGAAGGCAAAAACAAAAGCGTATTGTTATTGTTTGTGCCAATGGAATTGGAACGTCCCGTATGCTTCAGTATCAGCTTGAACAACTGTTAACAGATGCTGAATTGATAGGGCCAATGACGGTAAGAGATTATGAGCAGTTTAAAGAAACCTATGATTTAGTTATTACAACTACGCCATTAAAAAAGCGAATGAATGTGATGCTTGTGAATCCTATTTTAACGGATGATGAAAAGCAGCGGTTAATCGACTTAGTTGAACCAGCTTCTTCTCAGCTAACCACTCAAGCCATCATGGGTATTATTAAGCAGCATGCAAATATTCAGGATGAACCAGCTCTGTTAGCTAATTTAAAACTAGTAATACAGCAATCTAAAAAAATGGTAAGAGAGGATAAAAAGCCAATGTTGCATGAAGTATTGCAAGAGCCATTCTTGCAGCTTACAGATTCAGCAGACGATTGGAAATCAGCTGTTAGGCTGGCTGCCAAGCCTTTGTTGAACTATGAATATATTGAACCTTCTTATGTAGAAGCAATGATCAAAAGTGTAGAACAGTTAGGCCCTTATATTGTTATTGCGCCAAAAGTTGCGCTCCCTCACGCAAGGCCGGAACAAGGTGTAAATCGTGTGGGTATGAGCATGCTTCGTTTAAAGGAGCCGGTCTATTTTTCTACTGAAAAACAGCACGGAGCGCAGCTTATTATCGTACTTGCTGCTACTGATAATGAAACCCACTTAAAAGCATTGTCACAGCTTTCAATGATGCTATCTGAAAACGATAATATTGATAAGCTTATTGCTATGAATACAAAACAAGAAATGCTTGCATTAATTGAAGCTTACTCAAATTAAAAGGAGAGATAAAAAATGAAAAAGATTTTAGTTGTATGCGGAAACGGTTTAGGAAGCAGTTTTATTGTGGAAATGAATGTAAAGAAAATTTTAGTAGAGCTTGGTGTTGAAGCACAGGTATCTCATACGGATTTAACAACTAGTAAAACGGAGCAGGCAGATATCTATTTAGGATCTGCAGATATTGTAAATCAATTGGATGATGGCACTCGCACGGTCGTGGCATTGCAAAACATTTTAAATCAAGCGGAAATTAAAGGAGCACTGCAAAAATACTTCGTGGAGGCGTAAGCCATGTTTGATTTAATTATGAAAGATATATTAGGAACACCCGCTATTCTAGTAGGGTTGTTTGCACTAATCGGTTTGTTGCTTCAAAAGAAAAAAAGTGCAGATATTGTATCAGGTACCTTAAAAACAATTATGGGTTTTCTTATATTAGGAGCGGGAGCTAATATATTAATTGCTTCACTTGAAGCGTTTGGAAAAATGTTTAATAAAGCGTTTTCCGTTGAAGGCATCATTCCTAATAATGAAGCAATTGTAGCTGTAGCTCAACAAACGTTTGGTACAGAAACAGCGATGATTATGCTTTTAGGTATGATTGTAAATATCATTATCGCGCGCATCACGAAATTTAAGTATATCTTTTTAACCGGGCATCACACCATGTTTATGGCTTGTTTGATTGCAGCAATTTTATCTACCGGCGGGTTAACGGGAGCACCTTTGGTTTTGATCGGTGCACTATTATTAGGTATTTTAATGGTTTTATTTCCTGCACTGCTTCAGCCGTATGTGCGTGAAATCACAGGGTCAAACGATATTGCCGTTGGTCATTTTGGTTCCTTAGGCTATTTAGTAGCAGGGTTTATCGGCAAGCGAGTAGGAAATCGCGAAAAAACAACAGAAGAAATTAAAGTTCCTCAATCCTTAGGATTTCTTCGGGATACATCCGTTTCTGTCTCACTGACCATGACCGTTTTATTTATTGTTGTTGCACTTTTTGCAGGTCCTGCATTTATCGAAACAAAATTAAGCGGGGGTCAAAATTTTATTGTGTACTCGCTAATTCAAGCAATCACTTTTGCAGCAGGAGTATATGTCGTGCTGGCGGGTGTTCGTATGCTTTTAGCAGAAATTGTACCAGCATTTAAAGGAATTGCTGACAAAGCGGTACCAAATGCCATTCCAGCTCTAGATTGTCCAACTGTGTTTCCGTTTGCTCCTAACGCAGTGGTCATTGGATTCTTTTCAAGCTTTATCGCAGGTCTCATTTCAATGTTCTTTTTGCCTCTATTTGGTCTAAGTATTATCGTGCCAGGCCTCGTTCCGCACTTTTTTACGGGAGCAGCTGCCGGAGTATTTGGAAATGCGACGGGGGGAAGAAGAGGAGCAGTGGTCGGGTCATTTGCCAATGGAATCTTAATTAGTTTTTTACCGGCTATTTTACTGCCTGTTCTCGCGTCGTTAGGTTTTAAAGGCACAACATTTGGAGATTCGGACTTTAGTGCGGTAGGTATTCTTCTTAGCATGCTAATTAAATTATTTACGTAAAGATAAAAAACTCATGTTACGCTAGTAGCATGAGTTTTTTATGATATTGGAAACGGAGGAGCAATGAATGAAAATTGGGTTAGCTCAAGTGAGATTTCCAAAGTCAGCCGCAGAGGGCATAGAAACGGTAGAAAATTATATGAAACAAGCAGCAGAAGAAGGGTGTAACCTTGCATGTTTTCCAGAATCAATTGTGCCGGGACTTAGAGGAGTGGGTTTTGAAGTTGAGACATACAATCACGAAATTCAACAAAATACGCTTTATAGAGTTAAGTTGCTTGCCAAACAGTTAAAGCTCAACGTAATTTTACCACTGGAGTGGCGCGACGAACTTGGTATGCATTTAACTGCTTTTGTAATTGATGAAAATGGAAAAGAATTAGGGTATCAAACTAAAAATCAAATTGATCCAGCAGAAGATCAATTTGGTTATAAGCCTGGAAATGGCCGCCAGTTGTTTGAAATAAACGGCGTGAAATTCGGTATTGTCATTTGCCATGAGGGATGGCGCTATCCTGAAACTGTCCGATGGGCTGCTATAAGAGGAGCAAGCATTGTGTTTCATCCACAGTTTACTGGTGAAGTACCAGATCCGAAGTTTTATGATTATGCAATGATTGCAAGAAGTACGGAGAATGGTATTTACTTTGCAAGCGTGAATTATGCCTTAGAGAACCAAAAAAGCACAACTTCTCTTCTTTCTCCAAAGGGTGAATGTTTGATAAAAGCGAAAGCTGAAAAGCAAGAACTACTAACGTATACGCTAGAGCCCGGTGAGGCTAACCGGCTGTTAGCTCAGCGTCTGTTATCAAATTTACTATTGTAAAAAAGTTTATTTTCTCTAGTTAAATTAGCATGTGCGCTCATATAACCCTTTGGTTATTTCTCCTTATGACGATATAAACGTCAATATGGTATTATCAAAAGCTAAAGGGGTATTAAAAGGTGTGTGGAAACAATGGATCGAAAAAAAGTCGCATCAGTAGCCGGAGCATTGGTTATTGCCGTAGGAATTTGGCTATTTCAAAGCGGGAAATTTAAAAGTGAAGCGCAGGCAGATAAGTTTACGAGTACATTTTTGGTCGATCATGAACAAACAGACAATGGATTTGAATTATTTACTTCGGATACCAATCAATATAGGATGTGGTTTCCGCTTCAGTATGTTATTCATAAATCTTCTTATAAAAGCAGTGAAGATGAAAGTGAAGTATGGACAGCATCAACGAAGGAAAATGATTCATACAATGCTGGGAAAATAACGGCTTTATTTTCTAAGAAAAAAAGCAAAGCAGCTCAAAATAAAATAGATGCGTTTCAGCCTGATTACATGTTAAAAGGTAAAAATGCAACGATTTATGTGAAAAAACAAACAAGAGATGGAAAGCATAGCATTTACCATGCTTATGTGAATGATGATTATTCAGACAAGTATATTTACTATACGTTTGAACTAAAAAGCAGCGAACAGACAAACAGTACAAAACAGCAGTATTGGGTAGAAAAAATTCTTCTAAATACACAGTTTCAAAAAAACTCAGCTGAGTAGTCAGCTGAGTTTTTACGTAAGGGTTCATAATACTTTTCCTTTTTTATGTAAACGGGTACAATATGAGTAAGGAGGCCTTTGTATGATTGAAAAACAAGCAGTTGGTGAAAAAGCAGCACAATTTGTTGAAGATGGAATGATTGTAGGGCTAGGGACAGGTTCAACAGCTTATTATACAATTGTAAAACTAGGTGAACGAGTAAAAAATGGATTACACATCAAAGCGGTTCCTACTTCTCAAAAAACAGAAGAGCTGGCAAGGAAACTAGGTATTCCCATTGTTACCTTAGCAGATGTTGAATATATTGATATAGCAATTGACGGAGCAGATGAAGTAGATAGCGAACTTTCTTTAATTAAAGGAGGAGGAGGCGCGCTGCTTCGAGAAAAAATGATTGCGTACGCAGCGAAGCGGTTTATCGTGATTGCAGATTCTAAGAAAATAGTGAAGACGCTAGGAGCTTTTCCTCTTCCTGTTGAAGTTATACGTTTTGGCTGGGAAATGACGGCGAAGCACATTCGCAGTGCAGGTTGTGTACCGCAGCTTAGGCTTTTAGATGATCATACGCCGTTTATCACCGATAACGGAAATTACATTCTAGACTGCCATTTTTCAGAAATTGAAAATCCTGCTGAGTTGGAAAAACAGCTGATAAGGATCCCAGGCGTAGTAGAAAGCGGTTTGTTTGTAGGAATGACGGAGGAAGTCATTACCGTACAAAACCAAGATGTTCATATCATAAAAAAATAGAAGCTTTGGCGTCGGGCCTAGGCTTCTATTTTTTAATTGGAAAGAACGTTCCAATTTTTCTCTAATTGATATATGTATTGAGACGCGTTCAGTACATTTGGATGAACGAAAGTATCAATTGTTTTTTGCGGACAAGCAGATCCGTATAATGAAAAAATGATAAGCTTGCTATGCTCGATTGGTGATACAACGTGAGATAAACAGCGATAAGAAGGATTTATCAAGCTTTTTACCATCTCATGGATATCTTCTTTGTCGTAAAAATCGACTTCAATTTCCGTCTTTACTAAATAACGGCTTTCAATGGCGCTGCTTCGATAATAATTGTAGCGTGCTCCTATGAAGTAGGACGGATCTGATGTTGAAACGTCCAAATTCGTATATGTTTGATCCTGCTTGCTTTTATAAAAAATAGAATCATGAGTATGCTTCATGAATTCTTGATAAGTTGTTCCATCTTCCCACAGAGCTAGAATACAAGTATCTGTTTCATCTTCCACGTTCCAACCCCCTAATTGGCCAATGAAACCATTCACGTGTGCAAGAGCAGCCCAATGCTGTTGCGTATATGAAAAAGATGCTTTTTTATCAGTCGGTATGCTGCATTTCACAATTTTTGTCAACATTCTCCCATCACCTCAATTAATTACTTCGATAAATGAAGGGAAAATCCTTCTAAAAAGAGGAAAATCATAGACATATCCCCCCTTTAAAAGCCATACATTTCAAATAGGACAATGTTAGGGAAAGAAGGGGAAATGAATGAAAGTTTTTCGTGCAAAAGCCTGTCAATCTCCTATGCGAAAAGGCTGGTCAATTATGTTTCAGCATCCGTTTAAAAAAGATGAAAGAGGAAGATCGCACCCGTTTGTTAAACGGTTTATGTATACAGAGCAACACGATGAAATTGACATTCTGGTTGAAGAGATGAATGAACTGCTGAGAGTGCAGGATTTTTGGACAAGTACTGCAAAAGGAAGAGCAAAAGCAAGATATGATGAACGAGTAGTGAATGCTTTTTATAACGATATTGAAAAAAGAACGAGCGAACAAATTGACAGCGAGTATGAGTACATTCATGTAATCGGAGAACAAGGAAGCGGCAAAACAGCCTTAATCCGCCAGCTTCTTGGTATAAAAAAGGAATGTGGCTTTCTAGGAATAGGCAGTAAAGGCGCTTATTCTGCTACGTATAAGGTTAAGGATTCCCAACATTATGAAGCTTCCGTCTCTTTTTTTACGCGAAGCGAAGTGCAAAGGAAATTGGAGAATATCCTACTAAGAAGCGCTGAAGTGTATGCTGAAGGAGGCACAGATTATGACTTGGTCTTTGAATTATTACACGGAGATGCCTCTTTTAATCTGCGCGCTCTTTTGGGAGATATCCCATACAAAGCCCGTTATTTTAATGATGATGTTCCTTTAAGAATGAGTGATGAAAATAGTTCATTCAAACAATTTGTAGATGCAATTAAACGAGAAAGTGAAATAGTAAAAGACGCTGTTGATCAAGAAGGAAGAGATTTTGCAGAGGGATGGCACAAGCGGCTTGAATGCAGGAAAATCACCGAGCAAATGCTTCTGGCAATTGAATCCCGGTTGAAAGAATACAAGGAAGGAACATGGGAAATAGGAGAAGACGACTGGCCAATATCCTGCCGTCTCACAGCAAAAGAGCTGTCTTCTCTTGGTCCGTTAACAAATGAAGAAGAAGAAAATAACGGACTTCTTATTTATCCATTGTTTCGTAGAATTGAAGTTTGCGGCCCTTTTTCTTTTAAAAAAGGAGTAGCGATTTGCGAGCATGCGTGTTTTGAATATACGAGCACCATCCACGATTCTTTTAAACAAGCAGCTTCTATTTTATACGTACATCATGGGCTTAAAGAATTAGATATTCAATTTCTTCAACAGCTCATCGTACATGGTCACGGTGCTAAGCTAAACGTTTGTGTCACACACGGAGATTTGCTGACCTCTCCAAGCTGCCATACGGATTATGCTAAAAAACATGCCATGGCTAAAATGATAGATTATGCGCTTAAAAACGTTTCACCTCTTATGAAAAAGCAGCTTCACTACTATTTAACAGTAGGGAATACGACTATTTTAGAATGTGTACACGAGGAATTCAAAGAGAGTCACCTTCTGTATAAAGACTTAAAGGCAGCTTTAGTATCAGAAACGAGAAAAAAGCAGCAAGAGCTGCATCCTATTTATTTAAACTTGACTGTCTCTCAGGCTTTTTATGAAGCGATGGAGTCGCTGAACATTCCTTATATGGATAGAGAAACATGTTTGAACATTTCCTTAGGAGAGCATGAAGGGCCGGTGCCAGTCATTGCGTCCGCTTTTATTTCATCTGTCTACGAGCATTTTCTAAGCCAGCCGTCTGGGTGGTCAAGTACCTATCATTCGGTCACCGACCGACAGCAGGTTATTCAAGAACTGGCAGGTGAGTTCGCAACCGTCGTTTATTCCTATTTCAACGAACAGCTGCTTGAAAAATCCCGTAATGACTGGCTCGCTCTTTATAAACAAAAAGAAGACGATCAAGCCTACAAATATAGCAGACTGATAGAAAACGTAATTCCTGCCAAAAATGATATCTATCAGCAGCAAAATCTTATGAGAACGGTTTATCAGCTGATTAAGTATGTCGTAGAAAAGAAAGACGGCGTACTGGTTCATTAAGGGGTCAAGGCGCGATGTAAAAAAAGCGGTTTATCAATAAAAAAACAGAGCCTGAAATCAGGCTCTATTAGCGTTTGGAAATAGCAGTTAAAGTATTAGGTCCGGCAATGCCGTCCACTGCTAGCTTATTGTCTTTTTGAAAATTACGTACAGCAGCTTCCGTATTGGCACCGAAGATACCGTCCGTACCTTTTGTATTATAGCCAATCGCTGTTAATTTCTTTTGAAGAGCTTGAACATTGCTGCCTTTGCTTCCTTTTTTCAGCGTTTGTTTTGTGTTAATTGTTGTATCTGCTGGTGGATTTGTTGGCTTTGGATTTGTCGGGTTTGTTGGTGTCGTCGGGTTCGCTCCTGAACTTCCTAAAGCTTTATATGTTGATGGGCCAACAATGCCGTCAGCCGTTAAGCCGTGGTCTTTTTGGAACTTACGAACAGCGGAATCTGTATTGGCACCGAACACACCGTCCGTACCTTGTGTATTATAGCCAAGTGAAGTTAGTTTCTGCTGAAGTTCTTTAACTGCATTTCCTTTACTGCCTTTCTTTAAAACAGTTCCTGTAGAAGGAGCTGGAGTAGAACCTGAGTTTCCAGAAACGTTGTACCCGTTTGCTGCTGCAATGTCGTTAAATGATTTAGAAGAAGTTGTAATCACAACCGGTGTACCGACGGTCACTTTACTAAATAACCATGCGACTTCTTCATCGTACATACGAACACATCCGCTGCTTACATATTTGCCGATGGAAGCAGGATTGTTATTTCCGTGAATAGCATACGTCGTGCCGTATGTACCTCTCGCATTTAGACCTAGCCAGCGATTGCCAAGAGGGTTTCTAGGGTCTCCACCAGGAATGTTCCCTGAGTAATAAGGGCGATTGACAATTTTATTTACTACTTTGAAATGGCCTTCTGGTGTAAGAGACTGCGTGCGTCCTGTTGCTACTGAAAACGTTCGGACAAGTGAACCATTTTGATAATAAGCGAGTTTGTTTGTCGCTTTGTTAATGATAATTAAATGAGATGGTGTTGAAGCAGCTTCTGTTTTTGGAACTCCTACAAACAAGCAGGCTAGAGCTAAAATAGCCGCTATGAGTACGATAGTTGTTCTTGATATTCTATTTGCCATGTGCTGCGCCTCCTTAGGCTGCATTAATGAAAAACGTATGCTTCGGGCGGTGCTATAAATTCTTCACTAATAAAATAAAAGACGAATAGCTGCATTTTCTATACCTGTATGTATGGGCTTAATAAGGAAATCATTAAGTAGAAAGACTTTACTAGCGGGAATTTATAATAATAAGAATAACTAAGTTTTTCTTGATGCTTTGTACAATTTTAGGAATATAAGTTTACTAATCTAGCGGATTCATATTTAAATAAGCATCACACCCTTTCCAGTTCTTCATTTTCGTGTAAAGAAATGAAAGCGTTATACAGATTGTTTTGTAATCATATTGTAACATAGTTGTATTTTTTATACCATAAAAAGACATAAAATAGTATAAAAATACTTTATATGGGTTTTATGTACAAAAAATTCAAAAGTTAAGGAGAACGAAGCTATTATTAGATATACGAAACTGGAAAAGAAGTATGCGTAGTTTTGTGGAAATAGATAAATATTCTTATTCGAATATAGGGAGAGAGAGAGTAAAAAAACTACTTGCAAAGAGACAAGTAGTTTTTAAACCGTTATTTTTGAGCATACATTACAACAAAATTAAAAAATTTATAAATGCAATCCACTGCGCTGAACCCGCTTGCTGTTAACCAATTTAACTGATCATGTAGGGTTGCCATTTTATCTAACTTCGTACGTTCATGAGCAGCCTCAATTTGCTCATGAGTTAATCCGCTTGCGGCAATTCGTTCGCTCCAATCTTTTTTATATAACTCTTCAATAATAGAAGAATGGCCTAATACTTGATCGGCATTAATAAATATTCCTCCTGTATGCAGCAAATCATAAATTTGTTCATACAGCTTGTGTTTTTGTTTGTCTTCTAAATGATGGATAGCAAGTGAAGAAATCACAATGTCAAATGAGTGCTCAAATTTGTAGCTTGTTATATCTGATACGATAAATTCTATATGCTGTTCATTTTTAAAGCGTTCCCTTGCTTTTTCAAGCATTTGATCTGAGACGTCAATCAACGTGAAATGCGCATCTGGGTACTTTTCTTTAACAAAAGAAGAAAACAAGCCTGTACCTGCTCCGATATCAAGTATGCGAAGCGGCTTTTTTGAAAAGTGAAGAAGCGAAACGGGAATAGAATAAAAATCAAAAAAACAAGGAATGAGTTTGCGGCGCTGCTCATCATACTGAGAAGCATGAGCATTAAATTTTTCTTTAACGTTATTTTTCATTTTTACAGCTCCTTTATTTGGTAATATTGAGATACATATATCGTATAGAAGTTTGATAGAAAAGAAAATAAACAAAAATAAGCAGTATTGATTCCAGTTTGTTATGAATAGAAAGAGATGGAGAGAAGAAAATGGAGATCAAATGGCTAAAAACATTCATTGTAGCGGCTTCTTATGAAAATTTCAGACAAGCGTCTGAAGATTTATTTTTAACGCAGCCTGCTGTATCAAAGCATATTCAGCGACTGCAGCAAGAATTAGGAGATGAGCTTTTTGAAAAAAAAGGTAAATATATCGCGCTGACTGAGGCAGGACGCTTTTTTTTGCCTCATGCTCAAAAAATGGTGAGAGCATATGAGGAAGGAGTAGGGGATTTTAAGCTATGGAAGCAAGGATATAACCGAAAGTTGACTATATCCGCTGCTCCTCAAATAGCAGCATCAGTTTTGCCGAGTCTAATCAAACAATTTGTAGAGAGATATCCCCATATTGAAGTCACGGTTAATATCACAAATTCGTTTCAAGTGGGAAAAGACATCAGCGACAGAAAATCAGATGTTGGATTAACAAGGATGCTTCCGGGTCAGGCAGACGTTTTTTATGAGTTAATTCATAAAGAAAAAGCAGTCTTAGTCGCCCCGTTTTCTGTAGGAGCACGTACGGAACAGGAGCTGTTATCTTCCTACCGGCTGCTTACGAATAATCATCCTGTTTATTGGGAAGATTTACTCCTTCAACTCAAGGCTTGTTATCCTCACATTCAGCTGCTTCCTGTGACGCAAGTAGAAATTACAAAGCGCTTTATTGAAGAAGGTTTAGGCGTATCTTATTTGCCATTTTCTATGGTGAAAAAGGAAGTTGAAAATCAAACGTTAAGCGTAATTTCACAGCAAAAAATTATTCGGCCTTCTTCACACACGTATATCGTAACAAAAGGCGAAACAGAAGAAATAAAGCAGTTTAAGCACTTTGTAGCTGAGATCTTAACAGAAACGAGCTGAAATGATACCATAAAAAGGAAGGAGAGATGACGATGTATATATTAATCATGCTAGTAGGAGCAGCAGTCGTAGTAGATTTTATTTTAGGAAAAGTGCTTGATAGACCTCGCAGCAAATTTTGGGGAAAATATGAGTATGAAAGTCTAGCTTTAGAACGTTGGGACAAATATGTGATGGTAGCTTTTGTTCTTTTTCTCATATTGGATATGATTTTTATGGTTGTAGAGCCTTATATCGTATCTTTCCTATTCTTAATCGTGAATATTTTGCTGAAAAGTATAGATGAATGGAAATATAAACAAGAAACAAAAGAATACGTAACAAGCTTTGTACAGATGGGATTCTTCTTTACGGCTTTTGTTCTATTAGCCAGCGGAATTGTATAGAAAAAAGAGCTTTACCTATGGCAAAGCTCTTTTTATATTATTTAAAAATATGATCAATGTCTTTAATTTCGGAAGAAGTGAGCTGAACATCTAATGTTTTTAAGTTATCAAGTACTTGTTCAGCGCGTTTTGCCCCTGGAATTAACACATCAATTGAATCACGCGTTAAGTACCAAGCCAGAACAAGATGAGCTACTTCTACGCCTTTTGCGCTAGAGATTTGACGAAGACGCTCTACTTTTTCTAGGTTTTGCTGAAATGCTTCCCCGATAAAATGAGGCATATCTTCGCGCAGGTCATTAAACTTTGTGTTTTTATCGTATTTCCCAGCAAGTAAACCAGCAGCTAGCGGGAAGTACGGAATAAATGAAATGCGGTTTGCAGCCGTATAAGGTAAAATATCGTTTTCTGCTTCTCGCTGAATTAAGTTATATTGGCCTTGCACCACGTCTACATAACCATCTTTATTTGCTTCTTTTAACTGATCTAACGAGAAGTTTGATACGCCAATAGAACGGATCTTACCTTCATCTTTTAATTCTTTTAACGCACCAACCGCTTCGTCTTTTGGTGTGTTTTTGTCTGGGAAATGAATATAATACAAATCGATATAATCTGTTTGAAGGCGTTTTAAGCTATCTTCAACTGACTGTTTTAAAAACGCAGGAGAGTTGTCTAGCAGTACCTCATCTCCAACAATTTTATGTGCTCCTTTTGTGGCGATAACCGCTTCTTCACGATTTCCACGTTCTTTTAGCACTTCGCCAATTAGTTCTTCAGAACGTTTTGGACCATAAATGAACGCTGTATCAAGGAGGTTTATGCCATTATCTAGCGCCTTATGAACAAGGTCTTTGCCGACTTCTTCGTTTAGGTTAGGATATAAGTTATGTCCTCCTACAGCGTTTGTTCCAAGTCCAATAGGATTAACATATAATTCGGATTTTCCAATCTGTACTTTTTCTGCCATGTCTAACGTCCATCTCCTTTTTTATATCTTCTTTTTTACTATAGCAAAATATACCATGAATCAAAAATAGTACGCTCATATGAAAAGCAGCTTTAAAAAAGTATGTGAACTTGAGTTACATGTAAATAAGGAGTATATTCTACAGGGCTCTATTTCAATAGAAGAAATAAAAAAAGAACCTCTTTTAAATAAGAGACTCTCTTTTAGTCATGGTAATATGATAACTTTTTGACAGCTGAAATGTTTCAGCAAGCTGCCTGCGTCCTTGCGCTCCTTGTTCGCGTACATACTCTAATTCGTTTGGTGTAAGAAGCTTCATGCTAATCAGTTTAATAGATTCGTAAGGTAAAGAGAGGCTAGCTGAAACAGAAGGAGACTGAACGCCTAGCAATACACCAATTTCTCCATTTTCATTTACAAAATGAGACGGTACGTCCAAATCAGTAAATTCAATTGAAAGAATATCGTGCTTCATGAATAGTTCTAGCATATTAGGATGAGCGGCAGCATTTTGACTCATTTGATAAAGAAGGTCAAATGCCCAGTGATCCTGGATATCAGATACAGGTCCGCGCAGAGATTCATCATCGCATTCGATATAGAATTCTAAACCTTTTCCTTGCTTTCGGCTCTTTTCTTCGGGGGATTGAAACGGATCGGACAAGCCGTCACTTGCGAGAATAACCGTCTCTGTTTTTTGAACACGAATAAATGTTTGACGTCCAGATGGCCAAGCAGGCCCGCCAAAAAACATGGGATTTAACAAATGAGTTAATACGTCTCCGTCTACATGTCCAATTGTGTTCCAGTAGTCTTTTCTTTTTGAGATTGATTCCTCAAGAACACGCTCTACTTCTTTTTCATGCTTCTTTTGCTTCCACTTTAAAAATAATGACAAGTATCCCACACCTCTTTACGACTTCATAGTACCCAATATATACCTCATTAAGGGAACTCGTAAACCATTATTTAGTGCATAAAAGTAAATTATTCCTTTAAATTATAAAATCCCCAAATTTTTCTTAAGAAAAATTTGGGGATTTTGTCTTTAATAAATCAGTTGAAAAATCAAATAAGCCACATACACGGCCTGTGCGAAAAATAAAAAACCCCAAAAGCGTGCTGAAAGATGGGTAAGCTGCTTTAAACTCGTAGCGTCACCTGCATCGTGTGGATATTTGATGCTTAACACAAAAATAATAAAGGCAGAAAATAGAGATTCTACAAGTAACAGCGCACCAACAAACATCATGCTGTAGCGCGTAAGCTGTGGGTCTTGTAAATAATAAATACCTCCGAGGATCAAACCGATAGAAAAAAGCCATACAATTCCGTATCCGTTACGTACCCAAAGCAGTAAATTAATAACAACAACACTTCCTAACCCATAAAAAAGCCAGTCGTAGTGATGGTGAACGAGCAGGTAGAAAAACAAATAAGCCATTGCTGAGCTGGACGGGTAGCCGGCTAAAGCAATAATGACGCGCGGCAGCCATCCACGGGATCCCGCGTAGGTGGCAGTCACAGCTACGCCTTCATTATTGGTATACAGCTCAATGCGATTGACGCCTTTTCCGACAATAAGCCCCATTAACGCGTGGCCATCTTCATGAAACATCGTATTTAAATTTGAAAAATAACGTCCAATATGCCGAAGCAGCTGATTAATGCTAGGAGCAAATGAACCTATAAATGGAATGCCTCTTGTTAGCACAAAAGCTAATAAAATAAATAAGAAAAGCGTAGTAGATTGTTCCATCGCGATAGTCCTTTTCGTAAAATGATATGTTTCTACTTTACTCGCAAACGTGCTAAAAGGGAAATAAAACGGCTAGTTTCTCTAGGAAAAGAGAAGCTGGGAAATTTACATAATATTAATGTTAACAGACCTGACACATTCATTGACCGGCTTATTCCAAATTTTATATTCTAAACAGATATAAGAAACGAGGAGATGGTTGAATGAAAGATACGTGGAACGCATTTGTAGACAGTGATCTTTACGTACCTCCAACGGGAACGGGAATGTTAAATAACTTGAGTTTTGCGTTAAAAGACGTATTTGATGTACAAGGACATATATCAAGTGCGGGAAATCCAGATTGGCTCGCCACGCATCAGCCTGCAAGTGAACATGCAGACGTAGTAGCTGCTCTTTTAAAAGAAGGAGCTGCGCTAAAGGGAGTTACGCATACTGACGAGCTTATGTACGGATTAAATGGAGAAAACGCGCATTACGGAACACCGGTAAACCCAAAAAGCGCAGATCGAATTCCGGGAGGTTCTTCAAGCGGATCAGCGGTTGCTGTCGCAGCGGGAATAACTGATTTTGCGATTGGAACAGATACGGGAGGATCGGTTCGAATTCCTTCAAGCTACTGCGGTATTTTCGGGTATCGTCCTTCTCACGGACGCATTTCTACAAACGGTCTGATTCCACTGGCTCCTAGCTTTGATACAGTTGGTGTAATGGCTAGAGACGGCCACACTCTGCAAAAAGTAGGAGCGGTTTTATTGAATTCAGCGTCGCGTGCTAATGGATTTACACGGCTGTATGTACCAACAGATGTAATGGAACTCGTGGATGAACAAAGCATGCGAGCTCTTGCGCCGTCTATCAACCACGTAATGGAGTCTTTCTCTACTATAGAAGAGATAGCGATTGCCCCTCAGGGTTTTTCTACATATATGGAAACCTTCCGTTTGCTGCAAGGAAAAGAAATCTGGCAAACGCACGGAGAGTGGATTCAAAAAGAAAATCCAACCTTTGGAGAAGACATCGGAAGCCGCTTTCAATGGGCCAGCACTCTTACATTATTAAATATGAATTATATAGAAGAAAAGCGTCGTGAACTTCGCTATTTTATGTACTCACAGCTTGGAGAAGAAGGAATATTAGTACTTCCTACAGCTCCAGGACCCGCGCCTGTAAAAGATGCAAAAGGACCGGAATTAGAAAACAGAAGATTGCGAACACTTCAAATGACGTGTATTGCCGGCCTGAGCGGTCTTCCCCAAGTTACGATACCTGCAGGAGAACTAGACGGTTTGCCAGTCGGTTTATCTTTTATTGCAGGATACAGCCAAGATGAAAAATTATTAAATTGGGTAAAAGAAAACAGCGGTCGTATCATTCAAGCATCGGTAAGGAGCGTATCATGAAGTTAGTAAATATAATAGAGCAAGGGAAAGAACAAGCAGCTATTTTAGATAATGACAGCATTATGCTTATAGAAGACATCAATACTAAATATTTAACAAACTGGTCTACAACAATTTGGGATCTTATTCAATATAAAGAACTTCGCCACCTTGAAACATGGTACGCCCATAATAAATTTGGTATGAACAGCTCTTTTCCCGTACTGCACTTGCAGGGCAGAAAAACAGCTCCTATCATTAGTAATCCGTCGAAATTATTAGGCATTGGATTTAATTATGCGGCTTCTGAAGAAAAACTAAAAGACTACGACCGTGCCATTGATCCAGTTAGTTTTTTAAAACCCGCAACCGCCATTATTGGACCAGATGACAGCATTCGTATTCCAAAGCAGTCCTACAAAACAACGGCTGAAGCGGAACTAGCGGTGGTAATCGGCGAAACGTGTAAGGATATAGAGCCAGATGAAGCCATAAACGTAATTGCTGGTTATACGTCAGCAATTGACGTAACCGCAGCTGATATTCATGCGGCGAATCATCGTTACTTAATGCGAGCGAAAAGCTTTGATACATTTTGCAGTATAGGCTCAGAATTTATCACAAAAGAAAGTATATCAAACGTAAAATCACTTCAAGTGCGCACATTGCTAAATGGAGACATGCAGCATGAAAATACAGTGTCTAATATGATTTACGACATCGCATACTGTGTTTCATTTTTCTCAAAAGTCATGACGCTGCATCCAGGTGACATCATCCTCACCGGAACGCCGGGACCGGCTGTTATTGAAGACGGGGACTGTATTGAATGTCATATTGAAGGGATGCTTCCATTAAAAAATAAAGTAAAAGATATGAAGAAAGTGCCTCAGCAAATCTAAGAAGAAAACCCGTTGCCTACACGCACGGGTTTTTGAGCAGAAACGAATATCTTCACACTCAGTTCACAATTAGTAGATATACTAATTAAAAGAGACAGCTGCGGTATCATATACTGAAAAATGAAATATTTACAAATGGAAAAGAAACGGGTACGATATCTGTAGCGACACTTAATAAAAAGGAGCTGACTGACAGTATGATTTTAGTCATCGGAGGAGCAGGCTATATCGGAAGCCACCTAGTAAAAGAATTAGTGAAAACAAATGAAGTTGTGGTACTTGATAATCTATCAACGGGTCATCGCTGGGCAATCGATGAGAAAGCGGTATTCGTAGAAGGAAATCTAGGTAATGAGAAAGATTTAGAAAGCGTATTCACAAATCATAAAATTGATGCTGTCATGCATTTTGCTGCTAATAGTTTAGTAGGGGAGTCAGTAACAGATCCTCTTAAATATTATCAAAACAACGTAGCTGCGACGTTAACCCTTTTACAAACGATGATGAAGCACAATGTGAAAAAGTTTATTTTTTCGTCTACTGCTGCTACATATGGGATCCCTTCTGTAGATATCATTACAGAAGATACGGCAACAAACCCAATTAATCCGTACGGACGTTCAAAGTTAATGATTGAACAGATTTTAGCTGACTTTGCAAGTGCTTACGATATGGAATATGTGGTGCTTCGTTACTTCAACGCAGCGGGTGCTTACGAAACAGCGGAAATTGGCGAGTGCCATGATCCTGAAACGCACTTAATTCCAATCATTCTTCAGCACCTGCTTGGTGAACGTGAAAACATCTCTGTATTCGGCTCAGACTACGATACTGAAGACGGAACGTGCATCCGTGACTACATTCATGTAACGGACCTAGCAAATGCTCACATTTCAGCGCTTCAAGCACTGTTAGACGGCACGAAGAAAACAGCAACGTACAATCTTGGAAACGGCCTTGGTTACTCTGTAAAAGAAGTGATCGAAACGTGTGAAAAAGTAACGGGTAAAAAAGCGAATGTTGTAATGGCAGACCGCCGCGCTGGAGATCCGGCACGCCTAGTTGCATCTTCTGATAAAATTCACGAAGAATTAGGCTGGGAAGCGCAAATTTCATTAGAAAAAATTATCGCATCAGCTTGGAACTGGCATCAAAACAGCGCAAAAGTAACAAATTAATAAAAAGTGCCTCTTTTCTTTTTGAAAGGGGCTTTTTTATTAGAATTAAACTGATTTATGTTCTAAATAATCATTTTTAAAATCCAGTGTTTTAGCCCACAGACAAGCCTTCTCCTTTTCGGACATTTTCCCTAAACAAGCACGACTTTTGTTCTTTTCCATATGATGTAGGTAAATATACCATTCAAAACTATCCCCGTTTATAAAATAGTCCGCAAGGAGGTTATGATATGTATTACTGTGTAAGATGCTCCAAATTTCATGACGAACAGGAAAAAGAAAACATCTTTCAAAATGGTTTTTACATTGATCCCTATTTGCTTCAAAAAGTTCATCTGGGCATGTGCGTACACAAATCCCCATCAATCAAACAAATGAGAGCCGTAGAACGATTCGAAACGAAAAAGATGTAGAATTCACATTCACCAATAAGAAGCTAGATCTAATCAGGTCTAGTTTTTTCAGTGAATAACAGCTTTCTTCAGCTATCTTTCATGTAATATTAAGATAAATTTAAGACAAGCCCGCTATACTAGTTAGTAGACGTATACATAGGATATGGTACGTTAAGAAATTGAAACAGCAGTCCGTTTTATAAACTAGAAAGGATGGCGTCAAATGATTTCTGAAAAACGATCTCTTTTGTTGAAAGAACAAGCAAAGCTTCTCGCATTAAAAGAATATAAAGGCATTATCAAATCCATATCGCTGAGTAAAATACTCACTCTTCCTATTTATATAGTAGACATCCTTACGTTAAACGGAGAAGAGCATAAAGTAAAAATTAACGCCCAAACCGGCAGTATTTTGAAAGAAAAAACGATTCCTTTAACTAAAAGCCGTGCAAAAGCATACGCGTTAAGACAGCATAAAGGCATTATTGAATCGGTTGTTCTTGCTAACAAGCAGTACGAAATTGTGATTCTTGGACTTGATGGAAAAACCCACAGCGTAAAGATTGATGCTGAAATTGATGTGCTGGCACAAGAAGAGCGAAGCGTTCAGTAAATGGTCTATATTATGTAATCAACCTCACTTTTTTGAAAGTGGGGTTTTCTTTATTGAGAGAAATCATTAATAAAGTAAGAAACGATTATTTATTTAAAAGAAAGGGTAAGTGATAGTAAAAAATAACCACTTCCTAATTATGGTTCTTTGATTCGTTCTGCTTATGATTCTCCCATTATAAGTATGATAGTATCGAACATGTATAAAACATAGGTTATAACATAACTAAAAGGGTGTGCGACAATGAAAAAACGTACGAAGACCATTATTGCAGTCATTGCAGGAGCTGCTATTTTAATAGGAGGAATATGGATGATAAACGAAAGCCGATACCCAAACGTCCCTGCTTTTGATGATCACTTTACGCGTGAATTCTTAAACAAAGATAAAAAAGTGGATGACGGGTTTTATGAATTTAAGTCGAAGACCGGGCAGTATACGATGTGGTTTCCGGAGGAGTATCAATTAATACATGAGGATGCATCAGATTATGTTAAAGACGATACATATTATGAATTTTGGAAAGCCTCGAATAATAACAATGAAGGACATAAAGGATATATTAACATTGAGTTGTCTGAGAAAAATCCCGATAAAGAAAAGGTCTATGTAGAAAGCTTATTTAAGAAACGTTTTCATAGTACTAGCCCTCAAAAATTACAGACAGATACAACAAGAATTTATTATGACAGAGCGTACATATATTTTAAAGGAACAGATAAAAGGGTAATTACGGACTTTAATAGACATATTCCAACTACGTATGCTGGTTATATTGCAGACAAGAACTCCGAGCGTGTAATTGAATTTTATTTTGATAGTACAGATGATCATCTTTCTAAAAAGTCAGCAGAAGAACGAGATGAATGGATTATAAATATATTAAAGAGCATTACTTTTAATAAGGATGAACACAATGGCTAATCATTCTGTTTTAAATAATAGTTTAAGAAATAAGTTAACACAACTTGAATATAAGGATTTATCAGGAAAAGAGAAAGAAATAAAAAAAATCTATGAAGAAACAATGGGGAAGAACCGCCGAATTTTGAGATTTATAGCAGTACGGACATGAAAATTGGAAAAAAGTCTGGTTTCGATGGAGCTGCTATTCATTTTTATGATAAAAAGCACCATATTAATGAAATATATTATATCTTTAGAGGAACAGAACCATCCAAAGATTTTGGTGATGTGGTTTATGATGCATTAGGTATTGGAGCAGGAAAAAGTAACAAGCAAATTAACGATGCTTTAGAGATGTACAATGAAGTAGAAAAAAAGGTGGAAGGTTCAGATATTGAAATTAAAAGGTATGGAGATGGTCATTCTCTAGGTGGTCACCTTATAGTTACATTAGGTCTGTTAACTAAAAACTTTGTGAACATAAGAGGGTTGAATGATGCTCCTGTAAATGTTAAACAGCTCAAAGACCTTGATAAAGACTTCTTAGAATATATAAATCGAAAAAGAGGAGCAAGCAGACGTTTATCTTCAAATGACCTCATATCTCTAGCTAATACTTATTATGAAAAAGAAGCAAAAAGAATTAGCCATACCTGGGTAAAAGGCGAGCCCATGCATGCTCAATCCTTTCCAAACAGCTGGTATGCAGGTAACAAAGTGACGATGCTTGGAGATTTAGATACAGAAGAAATGATTAACATTGGAAAATATCCTTTTCAAAAAGAAGCAAAATGGAATCCAGTGTATATGATAGACCAATTTCGCTATAATCTTGGAGTGAAAACGATACTAGGTGGCTTAGGCTTTGTTAATGATCATGTAAAACAGGAAACGTTACTCGACCTTCCTAATAAGAGTGAGCAATACCTTGAGCATATAAAAAAGTATCCTTTTCTCCATTTAGGTGAGATAAAAGCTGGAGTTGCTCTAGGCGCAGCAGGTGGAGTTAATTTACTAACTAGTCCCGGGGGGTTCTCACAGGTTTATAAAGGAATATCTCAAAGGGACCAAGCAAAACTGCACGGAATTAATTACTTCGTCAAATACACAGAAGCTAATACTATGAAGACATATTATCAGGTTTTTGATTCAGGATCTCAGGAAGAAATCTTGCTAGATTATGAACAAATGAAGAAGTTTGTTTATTACTGTGCTAATGCCATTAAAGACAAAGAAGCAAACTTAAATGCACTAAAGCAGTATTTACATAGTGAAATTAACGAAGTCTTCGAAGCTAAGAAGAAAAAGTTAAAAATGAAAATATCCAGAGAAGAAGCTTCTCCCCAGTCATTTATGGAAAAGGCAGATAAAGACGGAGCTACTCTCGCTTGGTTTGGACAAAAGCGTGTGGCTGAAAAAGTGACGTTTGACAAAACGTTTGATCCGCTAGACGATAGTGTATTTACCCCTGTTGAAGAGATTATTTCTTCTATTCAAGAGGAAGTTACATACTATCAAAAGTTTCTTGAAGCGTTCTTCCAAAATTTCGAGAAGATGATGGAAGCAGACGAATCGGTAGCTTCAGATATTAAAAGTATGAAAAAAGTAGTAGGGGGGATTTAATTGTTTGATTTTGATTTTACACACACAGGAACAACGAGCGGTAAATACACGTTTAAATTTGATGGTGATGACTTCAAAGACGAGCAGGCAAAAAGGATTAAAGAGTTAATTAAAGAGTTAATTAAAAAGGATCAAGAAGTGAATGAAAAGCTTTGGCATGCTAAAAGCTATTTAGAAAACCAAACGGGTGAGTTTGCGGATGCTGTTAAAAGTAAATTAGAAGCAGCTGAGCGGGGATATACGCTAAGGGCTCAGCAGTATGATACTGGAGCATTTCAGCATATTATGAGTTTTATGCATTCTGTTAAAGATATGCATAAGAGAGAGTACGAAATTCGATATAAAGAATCAATGGATGAAAGTGAATTAACATAAGGGATACTTCTATTCCTCAGACAGTGGTCTGAGGGATTTTTATATGTTGAACAATTTACATTAAGTCCCGTTTATTTCAAAAGAATAATAAAGGGAGTGTATGACAATAAAAAAACGTACGAAGACCCTTCCCGCAATCATTACAGGAGTTGCTATTTTAATAGGTGGAATATGGATGATAAACGAAAGCCGCTATCCAAATGTCCCAGCTTTTGATGATCACTTTACACGTAAGTTCTTGAACAAAGATAAAAAAGTAGGCGACGGATTTTATGAATTTAAATCAAAGACGGGGCAGTATACGATGTGGTTTCCGGAAGGATATAGACTACTGAGTGAAAATGGAGATTACGCTAGAGATAATAAAGACTTTGAACAATGGGGAGCTATTCCCTCAAGTGAAAACAAAGTGTATTTATTTAAGAGAAGGTTTGGATTAAGTATTCCTAATAAGATTGAAAACTCACAGACGAGGGTTTACTACCAATCAGCTTATATTTATTTCAAAGGAACAGAAAAGCGTGTAATAGTAGATAAAAAGAAACATATTCCTAATGCATACTTGGCATATGTAGCAGATAAGAGTTCTAATAAAGTATTACAGATTTCTTTCGATAGTAGTGATAAATATAAAAGCGGTGATGAAGATAAAAAGAAAGAATGGTTTTTAAAAATTCTAGAAAATATTCATTTTAAAGATGAAAAATAGTAGAGAATTTATAGAGAAGAAGAGGTAACAAATTAGATGAAGAAAGTTATAGGATTTGCTTTAGCTGTAGGTACAATATTTCTTTGTAATGCTTTGTATGGGCTGGTATCTTTGGTTTTCCAACTAGCATCTATTTATCAATATTAGCAATTTGTCTATGATTACAAACTAACGATAAGAGATTATTGCGCTAAGTATCTGGTAAACGTAGATTTTATGTATATAGGTGCTTCTAGCGGTTGATTGGAGGGCAAGGCGAAGACTCCTGCGGGAAAAGCGGAAGTGGTGAGACCCCGCAGGAGCGTAAGCGACGAGGAGGCTCAGCGCCCGCCCGCGGAAAGCGAAGCCATGCACGGAAATCAACCGCGGTGTAACAAGTAGTCCAGCTCCTTTATCCAATTTGTTTGTTTTAGATGAGAGTGAGTCCGCTCTTTTTTGAAACATCCTTTACAGCCTGTCTATCAAAAGCATAAAAGCCTCTAAAACACTTCTTTGTTGCTATCATAAGCCCCCAGCAAGTCTCAAAACACCTAAATCGCCTAATGGAATCTCTTACTTTTAATGGACAATTATCTGTTTTTAGGATATATTTTTATAAGTTTAGGTTATGGAAGAAATAGTATATTGAAAACGAAAGGTGATTAAACGAAAGAATGGATGCTCATGTGTTAAAGGAACTGACGTATGAAGACTTTCAGTTTGTATATCAGCCTATTTATGCGTTGAATTCGTGGGAGACGCTTGGTTTTGAGGCTTTGCTGCGCACGGCTTTCGCAAAAGGGCAGATTGAAGAGCTGTTTTCACTGGCAAGACGCCATAATTATTTGTACAAGCTTGATACGATGGCAATTGAAGGAGCGATCAAGCACTTTCCGTTTGATGTGTTCAAATCAGAGGATGTATTTATCAATGTGTTTCCATCTACTCTTCTCCATCCCCATTTTCAACTGTTTTTAACGTATCTGTTGAACACCTATAAAAACGCCAAGCATCGCATTGTATGGGAGTTAAATGAAACGCTTCATGAAAAGATTTTATGGGAATCGCCTGCTCTTTTTGCCCGAGTAATGAGTTTGAAAGAGGCCGGTTTCAAAATTGCGATTGATGATTTTGGAGCAGGGGCTGCAGCGATGAGACAAGTGAGCATGTACGAACCTCACTATATGAAGCTGGATCGAAGCTATGCTGAAGGGCTAGCTGACTGCAAGCAAAAGAAAGATCTGATTGATTTGCTTGTTAACTATTATCCGCATACGAATCTCATTTTAGAAGGCGTTGAACGAGATAAAGATTTAGCCGCAGCGATTTCGTTAAACCTACATGCTGCTCAGGGCTATTTACTGGGCACGCCGCAGTCGATCTCTTCCTACTTAACTTATAATAAGTACCGCAGTTTATTCAGACGAGAAAGGCTGCTGAACTCTTAAACCATACACTTCACTAAATAGATAATTTATCGTAATATGAGAACGGGTAATTAGACTTATATGCAACGCAGATGTCTTGAATTTTTATAAAATTATGTGATTTTGTGCGATTGTTAAAATATTTTAAGGGATAAAGAAGATGTGTTGGCTTGGTAGAATGAGTAAATTGCATATCAAAACAAGACGTTTAGTGAAATTCCAAAGGCAGATGGAGGATATTTAGTATGTATAGTGAAGGGGTATTCCAATTTTATTTTATGAATATGCCGCAGCCTGTTATTTTAATTCAGCAAGAAAAACATCAGCTATATTATAAAGAATGTAACAAAGCAGCTCAGCAATTCTTTGACAAAATGGAAGACAAGATAATCAATAAAGAAGAAAATCTGCTTTTTTACACACTTTGTGAAAAAGCTATTGCCACGAAAGAACCGATTCAATATCAATACATACAGCTTTTTCAGCCCGACCGGCATGCATATGAAGTAACATTTACCCCTCTTTTTAATCAAGCGACAACCCCTTCACATGTCCTTGTCATGGCTCAAGAAATTCATTATAAAAAAACGCAGGAAGAGAGCACGCGCTTACTCGATGCGTTTTTAGAAAATACGGTAGACGCCATTTTAATTGCTGATTGTGATGAGAAGGTCTTAACAGTCAATGGTGCATTTGAAAAGCTATTTCAGTGGAGAAAAGAAGAAGTTATAGGAAAAAGCCGTCAAGAGATGAACATCGTGTCAAAGAAAGAGGAAAAAGAAAACCTTAAATTAATAGCAGAATTAAAAAATGGCAAGACGCTGCCTCCTTATGAAACAGTCAGGTACACAAAAAGCGGCGAAAGCGTGTGTGTCTCTGTCAGCTGTTCACCGATTTATGACTATCAAAATCAACTGGTCGCCTATTCGGTGATTTACCGGGATATCACAGCTATTAAAAGATTAGAATTGGAGCTCATAAAAAGCAAACAGTGGTACAAATCGCTATTTACAAACCACCACCACGCGGTTTGTATGCTAAATTTGGACGGCACGATTTTAAATATCAACAGCGCATTCTTAGAAACGCTGCAGCTTTCTGCAAGCGATGTGCTGCATCAAAATTACCGAGATATTGCTAAAAGAATGGGAGCCTGTAATTACAAGTCTTGGAATGTATATGAAGAAATTAGCTATAGTACAGAACTAACATTCCGCAGAAGCCAACATTCTATACAACACGTGTATATTACCACCATTCCTGTTAAAGTAAATAATCAAACGGTTGGGGCTTATGCAATCTTACACGATATTACGCCTCAAAAAGAAGCAGAAGAACAGCTGGCTTATACGCTGAAAGAACTTGAAAATATAAAATATGCGCTTGATGAATCAGCTAGCGTTATGATTATAAATGCAGGTGGAATTATTACCTATGTAAATGATATGTATGTACAGTATTCAGGTTATGAAAAAGAAGATTTATTAGGGAAGTATTATCGAGATGCAGAGCTTCATCATGACCACCATGAGCTGCTTGAAACAATAAAAAGCGGAAAAGTATGGCGAGGGCAGCTTGAAATGGAGACGAAGCATCATCAGTCATACTGGGTATCGAAAACAATTGTGCCGTTAAAAGATATAGACGGAAATATTACTCATTATGTATCCATTCACAATGATATTACTGAACAAAAAGCGCTAGAAAATAAACTTCATTTTGAAGCCACTCACGATAGTTTAACAGGTCTTCCCAACCGGGCGATGTTATTAAAAGAGTTAAACAAAGTAATTGAAAATGGGCAGCGGAAAAGCGATGAGTTTTTTGCGCTTTTGTTTCTCGACTGTGATAATTTTAAGCAGATTAACGATGAATATGGCCATCATATAGGCGACGAATTTCTAAAAGCATACACGAAGAGATTAAAAAGCTGTGTACGGAAAGGCGATCGCATCTATCGGTTGGGCGGAGACGAGTTTATCATTATTTTAAACGTAACAAATGGACGGGAAATTGAACAAATTGCTGGGCGGATTCATGTATCTCTTCAGCAAAGCTGGAACGTACGGGGCTATTGTTTGCGCACAACAACTACCATCGGCGTCTCTATTTATCCAGAGGACGGGGAGTCAGCCGCTTTATTATTAAAAAATGCAGATGATGCGCTATACAAAGGAAAAAGAGAAGGGAAAAATAATTATATCCTCTATCAAACGTAAAAAAAGCCTCACTGGAGGCTTTTTTATTTTATCCATGTTTTTGCCCACTTACTGACGGGCCCTAAGATCATACCAAGCTCTGATCCTTTTTTAGTTAAGATATATTCAATGCGAACAGGACGTTCAGGAATAACGTGCCGGATCACAATTCCTTCTTCTTCCAGCTCTTTCATTCGTTCGGTTAACATTCGTTTACTTAAAGAAGGAATGCTGCTGTGAATTTCACTAAAGCGTTTAGGTCCGCTCATAAGGACATAAATAATTAATCCATTCCATCTTTTTCCTATTATATCGAATGTTTTCCACACTTTTGGACATAAATCATCAAAATCATTCATTGATGTCACCTGCTTTATTGTATATAGGATATTAAAAGTAACCACTGTAATGTTATTATATACTAACATTTGGATAATGAAAAGGCTATCTTTTTTTATTTTCAAAACTTTCAGTAGCTTGGAAACGCTGTATTGTAAAGTATTCAAAAAAAGTCACAAAATCGACATATTATTGTTGACGTATCAAGAAAAAAGGTCTAAGATTGGTTACATAAAGTTACCTAGTTAAATAAAAGGTACTTTAAATTTACAATTACATCAAGAGTTTGAGAAAGAAGGTTAGTATCAAATGGATATCCTTTTGGCTATTCTTCCTGCGATTTTCTGGGGAAGTATTGTCCTGTTCAACGTTAAATTGGGCGGAGGTCCTTACAGTCAAACGCTTGGGACTACAATTGGTGCGCTGATCTTTTCAGCCGTTATTTACTTCGTAGTTCATCCCGTATTGACGCCGCTTATTTTTATTGTCGGAATCGTTTCAGGATTATTTTGGGCAGTTGGGCAAAGTAATCAGTTGAAAACGATTGATTATATTGGTGTTTCAAAAACCATGCCAATTTCAACTGGTATGCAGCTTGTGACGACATCATTGTTTGGTGTTATCGTATTTCACGAGTGGTCAACAACAACAACCGTTATTTTAGGCGTGTTAGCTCTTATTTTCATTGTTATTGGTATCGTGCTAACATCACTAGAAAGCGAAAAAAACCCAGAGCAATCTGGACAATTCAAAAAAGGGATTATTACCCTTATTATTTCAACAATTGGATACTTAGTGTATGTAGTTGTCGCTCGTTTATTTAATGTAGACGGATGGTCGGCGCTATTCCCACAAGCTATTGGTATGTTAATTGGTGGACTTATACTTACTTATAAACACAAACCGTTTAATAAATACGCAATTCGCAACATTATTCCAGGGCTGATTTGGGCAGCTGGTAACATGTTCTTATTTATTTCTCAACCTAAAGTAGGGGTTGCAACAAGCTTCTCATTATCACAAATGGGAATTGTTATTTCAACGCTTGGCGGTATCTTCTTACTTGGAGAAAAGAAAACAAAGCGTCAGCTTATTTCAATTACGATTGGTATTGTGCTCATCATTTTAGGTGGCGTATTCCTCGGAATGGCTAAAAGTTAACGTTTACGTAAAAGTTAATGATAGTATGTATGAATAAATGAAAACACTAGGAGGATTTTATTATGTATACAGATTTAAAAGATAAAGTAGTTGTAATTACAGGTGGATCAACAGGTTTAGGACGCGCAATGGCTGTTCGTTTCGGTCAAGAAGAAGCAAAAGTTGTTATTAACTATTACAACAATGAAGAAGAAGCTTTAGACGCGAAAAAAGAAGTAGAAGAAGCAGGCGGACAAGCAATCATCGTTCAAGGCGACGTAACAAAAGAAGAAGACGTTGTAAATCTTGTTCAAACAGCTATTAAAGAATTCGGTACATTAGACGTTATGATTAACAACGCTGGTGTTGAAAACCCAGTTCCTTCTCATGAGCTATCTCTAGATAACTGGAACAAAGTTATTGATACAAACTTAACAGGTGCATTCTTAGGAAGCCGTGAAGCAATTAAATATTTCGTTGAAAACGATATTAAAGGAAATGTTATCAACATGTCTAGCGTTCACGAAATGATTCCTTGGCCATTATTTGTTCACTATGCAGCAAGTAAAGGCGGTATGAAACTAATGACGGAAACATTGGCTCTTGAATATGCGCCAAAAGGTATCCGCGTAAATAACATTGGACCAGGTGCGATGAACACACCAATTAACGCAGAGAAATTTGCAGATCCAGAACAACGTGCAGACGTAGAAAGCATGATTCCAATGGGTTACATCGGTAAACCAGAAGAAGTAGCAGCAGTTGCAGCATTCTTAGCATCATCACAAGCAAGCTATGTAACAGGTATTACATTATTTGCTGATGGTGGTATGACGAAATACCCTTCTTTCCAAGCAGGAAGAGGCTAATAGTTTTTAATCAATGTAGAAAAAAGAGACATGGCAAAAGCGCCATGTCTCTTTTTTCTATACCTAAGCGAATGACACCCCCCTTGCGGAGTTGGTGGCATTCCGCTAGGTAGAACCTTTTAAGAACTTTTTAAACTCTTCTTAATACAAAAGATTTTTGGGAACATTCAAGGGAGTTTTTTTGGCTCCCTTATAAGTGTATGGTATTAGCCAGCCATTTTTTTATCAGACGAAGGCTGGTTTTTGTCTTTTAGTTTGCTGAAGATAAAGGCTAGCACTGAGCCTGAGATGTTGTGCCAGACGCTGAAGATGGCGCTTGGGACAGCGGCTAGCGGCGAAAAGTGAGTGGAAGCAATGGTGACGCCGAGCCCTGAGTTTTGCATACCAACTTCCATTGCCACTGCTTTTTGTTTGGCTAGATCCATTCCGCATAAGCGGGCAAAGAAGAAGCCGATTGTGAAACCAAGAATGTTGTGAAGAACAACTACGGCAAAAATGATACCGCCTGTTTTAGCAAGCTGGGCTTGGCTTCCTGCCACAACGGCAGATACAATCAAGACAATCGCGACTACTGAAACAAGGGGAAGAGCTTTGGAACTTGCTTCTGCAGCTTTTCCAAAAAACTTTTTGATTGTAAATCCAAGAGCAAGCGGAATGATGACAACTTGTATAATGGAAATGATAAGAGACATGATATCAATATCGACCCACTTGCTTGCAAATAATAAAATGAGAAGCGGTGTAACAATCGGTGCTAAAATGGTTGAAACAGAAGCGATAGCAACTGCGAGCGCAACGTTTCCTCGAGCCAAAAAGACCATTACGTTTGATGATGTGCCGCTTGGACAGCAGCCTACTAAAATAACGCCCACTGCTATTTCTTTTGGTAAATCTAAACCAATCGCCAAACCGAATGCGAGAAGCGGCATAATGATAAAATGTCCCACCACGCCTAGTGCTACTTCTTTCGGTCTTCGAAACACTTCACTGAAATCAGACGCTGACAGCGTTAATCCCATTCCAAACATGACAATTCCTAAGAGCGGAACGATGTACTTTCCAATCCATACAAAATGCTCTGGGAATGAGTAGGCAATAACGGAAATTAGAATAACCCAAAGCGTAAATGTTTTTCCTGCAAATGTACTGATTTTCTCTATTGTTTTCATCTGTACGATACCTCCTGCGAACTATAAGAAGAAATTATACTATTTATTCAGAAAAATGAAAACAGTATTTTTGTAAAATAGTACAGAATATTTTATCTTTTAGAGATTATTTCAGTTTAAATGCAAGCATTCCTTCATTGAATACACGGAATATGTGGTAATATAAAGAAGTTAGTTTTAGAAAGTCGGAGGAGTTTAGTCATGAAATTTATCTATATTTTGTCTGTCCTTCCGTTCGTAGGCATATTAGGTTTTCTCCCTTTTGTTAATCGAGTGACTCCGTTTGTTCTCGGTATGCCGTTCAATATGTTTTGGATGGTGATATGGGTGGTGCTTACGTCCATTATTTTAGGGGTTATGTACAAGCTTGATCCCAGAAATCGGGAAGGGGAAGAAGAATGAATAGTGCACTTATTATTATTTTACTATTTTTAGTGGCAGCTATTTTTCTTGGCATACGATCAACCAAAGGCAAGGATATGAACTTGGAGCAGTGGACGGTAGGCGGACGCGGTTTCGGGGCTGTTTTAGTGTTTGTGCTGATGGCCGGAGAAATCTACACAACGTTTTCGTTTCTAGGCGGAAGCGGATGGGCTTATGGAAAAGGAGCTCCTGCACTTTATGTGTTAATTTATATTAGCTTATCATATGTCTTATCATACTGGCTTCTTCCTGTTATTTGGAAGTATGCAAGAGATCATAAGCTCGTCTCGCAGCCTGATTTTTTTGTAAGCAAATATAAAAGCCCTTACCTTGGTGTGCTTGTAGCTGCTGTAGGAGTGATTGCTGTCATTCCTGTTATTGTTGTGCAGTTAAAAGGATTGGGGATTATTGTATCACAAGCATCATACGGTGCCATTTCAATGCCGGCAGCCATTTGGATGGGAGCTATCAGTTTAACGCTGTATGTTATGATATCCGGTATCCACGGTTCTGCATGGACGGCCGTTATTAAAGACATTATGATGCTTGCTGTGATTGGATTTTTAGGCATTTATTTACCTTTTCATTATTACGGAGGATACGGTCCGATGTTTGAAGCGGTGAATACAGCGAAGCCAGGGTTTTTAAAGTTTCCTGAGCAAGGATTAAGCGTCTCGTGGTTTATTTCGACCGTTATTTTACTAGTACTTGGTTTTTATATGTGGCCGCAGGTTTTTAGTTCAAGCTATACAGCGAAAAATGCAAAGGTATTTCGTAAAAATGCAATCATTAGTCCTCTTTATACGCTGATGCTGCTCTTTGTATTTTTTGTTGGATTTGCAGCTATTTTAAAAGTTCCTGGTTTAAGCGGAGGAGACGTGGATCTTGCGCTATTACGGATCTCAATTCAAACCTTTGATCCTTGGTTTATTGGAATTATAGGAGGAGCGGGTTTGCTGACAGCGCTTGTGCCGGGATCGATGCTGTTAATGAGTGCGTCAACGCTGCTGGCGAAAAACATATACAAACCGTTTGCGCCTCAGGCAAGCGAAGCGCGTATTGCTCGTTTAGCGAAAAGCTTTGTACCGGTTGTGGCTCTCATTTCCGTTTACTTTACCCTAAACGGAGGAACGACGCTGTCAACAATTATTTTAATGGGCTATAGTCTAATGACACAGCTGTTTCCATCTCTGCTTTTCAGCTTGAAGAAAAATAACTTTGTAACGAAACAAGGAGCAGCGTGGGGGATTGTTGCTGGAATTATTGTAGTAGCCTATATTACAATCAGCGGATCTACTATTGGTACGTTATTTCCATCACTGCCTCAGCAAATGAAGGATATCAATGTCGGATTTATTGCGCTGCTTGTCAACTTTATCGTAATGTGGGCAGTCAGTATGCTCACAAAGCACAACGAGGCTGGGACAAAAGTATGTTAGACGAAGTGAAAAACGAACCATTGATCAACACGTTTGATTAGTGGTTCGTTTTTTTTGTTAGGGTCAACGTTAGCCCCTTCTAGCAGTTGATTGGAGGGCAAGACGAAGACTCCCGCGGAAAGCGAAGTCTTGCGCGGAAATCAACTGCGGTGTCACAAGCGGTTCAGCTCATGTCATTATGTCTCAGCCTCGTTTTTTCTAATCAAACAGTAAAGAGCCAAAGGAATAGGACCATCCTTTGGCTCTTTACGTGGCTTTTAACCGGTAATTTGTAAAATTTCCTACATCAACTGATTTACGCTAAAGCGGGAACTCGGTCGTTATAGTAAATAACTTCCGATAGGATCTTACACCCTTTAATCTCCTGAAACGTCTTTTTCGCCTCTACCTCTGATTCAAATTCAAACATAGTCGGACTTTGGTTTTTCGAGTAAACGGTAATGATCCACATTGTAAAATAAGCTCCCCCTATAAAATAATAGTTTTCCTTTTTAGTGTAGCTATCAGGTGATGTAATAATAATTGAATAGTTGTGATACAGCCTCACATTTTAAAAGGTACTTCTACTATACAACAAAAATTACAAAATAAAACAAGAAAATCTAAAAAACTACAGAGAATAATGAAAGAGAATAAATAACTGTTTATATATGGGCTATATTTATAAATGGAAGTAGGAATGTAAAAAAATATAGAGAAGAGCGATTGTCTTTTAGATTGCTAAACTATATACTTATGTTCAAAAAGTGCAGGAAGTGAACGATGAAAGTTGATACGGTAGTAAAAAAAGATGTTTTACTCATTCTGGTGATGATAGTCGTTGTGCCGCTAGCGGGAGAGCTTAAATATTATCCTTTTCATGATACGTATAGAGTTAGCTTTGCTGTGCCCATTTTTTTCTTTTCACTGCTGCTTTTAAGAAAGGTATCTCCTGTAATACCAGGTATTTTAGTTGCGAGTGCTATAGTGGGCTTTCGGATGTACCTTGACTGGTATAGCTACGAATCATTTGATTTTCTGCATTCTTTGCAGATCAGGTGTTCAGCGGGGATTTATTATCTCGTTTATGCCATTTCTTTTTCGTGGTTTAAAATTAACGATTTTCATTCAAAGCCTTGGATTATTGGCATATGGAGCATCATCATCGAAACGGTTTCAGGCGGGATGGAATTGCTTTGTATGTATGTAATGGTTCATCATCATATTGTGTTTCCAGAGTTCATGCAGATTTTTATTGTAGGTGTCTTTCGAAGTTTCTTTGTTTTATGCCTATTTAGCATGATCAAACTTTACGAAGGGCAGCTGAGAGAACGACAAATCTCTCAAAAAAATGATCAGCTGCTTGTTGTGCTTTCAAATTTATATGAGGAATCCATTCATTTGAAAAAAACGCTGCAGGACGCTGAGAGAATTACGAAAAAGTCGTATGATTTGTATGAAGAATTACACGAAGCGGATATCCACCAGCTTACTTCACTGCACGATTTTAGCCAAAAAGCATTACAAATTGCAGGGGAAGTACATGATATTAAAAAAGACAACCAGCGGATATCAGCAGGACTGTCCAAAGTTATTACAAAAGAAGAATTTTCTGAGTATATGGAAATTGAAAGTCTGCTTCAAATCGTGATGCGCAGCAACGAAAAATATGCGGCGATGTTAGCAAAAGATATTCATTTTTCATATTCGATTTTAGGAGAGCATCCTCGCTATCACGTGTACTTGTTTTTATCATTAATCAATAACCTAGTAACGAATGCGGTCGAAGCGATTGAAAAAGAAGGCGCGATTATTATCGATGTATGTCGAGAAGAAGATCGCATTTTATTGTATGTAAGAGACAGCGGTCCCGGAGTGAAAAAAAGGCATGAACGTCTCATTTTTAAAGCGGGATTTACATCCAAATATGCAAAGGACGGAACGCCTTCTACGGGTCTTGGGCTTGTCTACGTTAAGCAAATGACCGAGCAGCTGGGAGGGAATATTCAATTTGTTAATCTGTCTCCAAGCCCCGGTGTTCAATTTGCTATAGATTTACCTATTTCTACGTTAATGGGGGATAAGGACTAATATGCGATTTTATATCATAGATGATGACGAAGTCTTTCGTTCAATGTTAGCAGAAATTATTGAAGATAACGATCTAGGGGAGGTTATAGGAGAAGGAGAAGACGGGATCGTGTTAAACGATCAAGTTTCTTTATTGCAGCAGATCGATATTTTATTTATTGATTTATTAATGCCGGTTCAAGATGGAATCGAAACCGTGCGCAAAATAAAGGATAGTTTTAAAGGGAAAATTATTATGATGTCACAGGTAGAAACGAAAGATTTGATTGGAAAAGCCTACTCGCTTGGCATTGAATACTATATAACGAAGCCGCTTAATCGTATGGAAGTACTCATGGTCATTCAAAAAGTAATTGAACGAATTCATGTTCAACAATCAATGGAGAAAATTCAAGAATCGTTAAATACCGTACTTAATGTAGGAAATCAGCAAAAAACGCCTTCTTTTGGTAAAAAAGAAAGCGATCCGGCAGAAGCGTGCAGGTTTCTTTTAAGAGAACTTGGGATTTTAGGAGAAAGCGGAAGTAAAGATTTGATTGAAATCATCAATTACTTGCATCAAACGGAAAAAAGCACGATGTATGAACAGCATTTTCCTTCTCTCAAAGAAATTTTTGAGAAAATTACCGTGAGAAAGCTTGGTTCATCTTTTTCAGAAGACGTGCTGCAAAAAGAAATGAAAGCAGCCGAGCAGCGAGTAAGAAGAGCTATTTATCAGTCTTTAAATCATTTGACCTCTCTTGGTATGGTTGACTTCTTTAATCCTAAATTTGAAAATTATGCTTCTAAGTTTTTCGATTTTTCAATGGTGCATCAGCGCATGAGAGATATAGAAAAAGGCACGGGAAAAAGCAGCACTCCGAGTCGTATAAACGTAAAAAAATTTATTCAAATGCTCTATTATGAAGTCAAACAAACGCTGTAGTAAAAAAACTACAGCGTTTTCATTTTGTAATTTTCTAAAAACTTTTTGTTAGTTTCAGTAGGTTTTTGTTAGATTTTGTGATGCCTATGATAATGTAATCTTATGAATAAAAGAACTACTTAATAAACAGTTCTTAATTGAATTGTATCTGTTGAATACATTAAGTGCAAATAAACAGCTTTGAGCTGTTAGAAAAAAGAAGGAAGGTGCAAAGATATGTTCAAAAAGCTTGGATTAGCAGGACAAATTCTAATTGGTTTGATTGCAGGTATTATTGTAGGGGCTATTTTTTACGGAAATCCTAAAGCAGTTGAAGTGCTGCAGCCAATTGGAGACGTATTCATTCATTTAATTAAAATGATCGTGGTGCCGATTGTTATATCTAGTATCATTGTGGGCGTTGCGGGTGTTGGTGATATTAAGAAGCTTGGTAAATTAGGCGGAAAAACAATTCTTTACTTTGAAATCATTACAACGGTTGCGATTGTTGTAGGCTTATTAGCAGCTAACTTGCTTCACCCTGGTACTGGTGTGGACCGCAGCGGTCTTGAAAAATCAGATATCAGCAGCTACACATCAACGGCAGAAGCTACAGAGCAAAAAGGATTTGTAGAAACATTTGTTCACATCGTTCCAACGAATGTATTTGAGTCAATTGCTGCAGGCGACATGCTGCCAATTATTTTCTTCTCGGTCCTATTTGGACTTGGAATTGCATCAATCGGTGAAAAAGGCAAGCCGGTTTTAAGATTCTTTGAAGGCACGGCAGAAGCGATGTTTTGGGTAACGAATTTGGTTATGAAGTTTGCACCGTTTGGCGTATTTGCATTAATCGGTGTAACCGTATCAAAATTTGGACTAGCGTCTCTGATTCCGCTTAGTAAGCTTGTAATTGTTGCTTACGGCACAATGATTTTCTTTGTGTTAGTTGTGCTAGGACTTGTAGCTAAATGGGCTGGCGTTAACATCTTCCACTTATTAAAAGTGCTAAAAGATGAATTGCTGTTAGCATTTTCAACTGCAAGTTCAGAAACAGTATTGCCGCGTATTATTGCGAAAATGGAAAAGTTCGGATGTCCTAAAGCAATTACATCTTTTGTTATTCCGACGGGATATTCGTTTAACTTAGACGGATCTACTCTTTATCAAGCGCTTGCTGCGATTTTTATCGCGCAAATGTACGGTATTGATATGAGCATCACACAGCAAATTTCACTGATATTAATTTTAATGGTTACATCTAAAGGAATTGCAGGAGTTCCGGGCGTATCGTTTGTTGTACTGCTTGCAACGCTTGGATCTGTAGGACTTCCGGTAGAAGGGCTTGCATTTATCGCTGGAATCGATCGTTTGTTAGATATGGGACGTACAGCGGTAAACGTAATTGGAAACTCACTTGGTGCGATTGTCATTTCGAAGTGGGAAGGACAATTTAACGACGAACACAAGAAAGCTTACATTAACGAAGTAACAAAAAAAGTATCGTAACAACAAACAGTCTGGGACAAAAGCATTGTAGTTGAAGAAAGATCCGAACGATTATTCGTTCGGATCTTTTTTATATTGATATAGATTTTATCTGTGCAGTTGCTTCTAGTTGTTGATTGGAGAACAAGGCGAAGGCTCCCCCAGAAAGCGAAATCTTGTATGGAAATTAACGGCCGTGCAACAAGTGATCCATACCAGCTCATTTATCCGGCTTTAGATGGGATTTATTTAGTTATGTCTCAATCTTTTTTCGGTTGAATTTGCTTTGGGAAATTGGGAATAGTAACTAAAGATGAAAAACAAATGATTGATACAAGGAGGTCTCAACATGGGAAGAGCAAATAATCACAAATCATCACATAACAACAAAGGGTCACTGCCTCAAACACCAAAAGAGTTAAAAATTGCTCCGGATCAAGCAAATGAAGAATTTTCACGTGAATTAGCGCAGCATCACGATGCTAAAGCGAAACAGGACTTAATTTTGAAACAGCAAAAAGAAAAGTAAAAGAAAAAGAGGCTGGACAAAAGTGTTTTAATTGAAGGGAAATCCGAACGATGAATGGAGATTCTTGATGGAGAATCCAACTCGTTCGGATTTTTTATTGGCAGAGTGAACGAAGGTTTCATTTCTATAGTTGCTTCTAGCTTGTGATTGGAGGGCAAGACGAAGACTCCTGCGGGAAAAGCGGAACAGGTGAGACCCCGCAGGAGCGTAAGTGACGAGGAGGCTCACCGGCCGCCCGCGGAAAGCGAAGTCTTGCACGGAAATCAACTGCCGCGTAACAAGCGATTCATACTAGCTCGTTTATTCGTCTGTAGATTCGATTGACTTAGGTATGTTTCAATCTCTTTTATACATATCTAAAGATAAAAATACCTTAGTAACCATTTTGTAACATTATTTAATCATAGCGTAATAGTTTTTGAGGCTTTTTTCATTATAATTAAACCGAACATATTGAAAAATAAGTTCTATAGAAACGTAACGTTCGGTTACATAATGGAGGAGAAAAATGAAAAAAGCCATCATTGGGTCTATAACGGCAGCGGCAGTCTTATTTAGCGGAGCCAGTCCGTTTATTGCACCTGCTCAAACAGTAGAAGCAGCGTCATATTCATACAAGGACACGGCTATTGCTACTGGTAAAAAATTAATGGGTGTTCCTTATAAATGGGGAGGCACAACAACAAAAGGTTTTGACTGCTCGGGATTTATTCAATACATTTTCAAAAAGGCTGGAAAAACACTTCCGCGCACAACGGAACAAATGTATCGAGTAGGGACAAGCGTTTCAAAAGCAAAGCTTCAAAAAGGAGATTTAGTTTTCTTTCAAACGTATAAAAAAGGTCCTTCACATGTAGGCGTGTACTTAGGAAATAATCAGTTTCTTCAAGCTTCTACGTCTAAAGGCGTGACGATTACATCTCTTAGCAACAGCTACTGGAAAGCACGTTATATTGGTGCAAAACGGATTTAACCATCCGTCATTTTTTTGGAAAACAACACTACATTATGTAGTGTTGTTTTTTGTTTGCATATACATAACATATTGCCAATATTATTTTTAACGTTTTATACAAAAAAAATCCATATTCTATGAGATAATAACGTTAACACATTCTGTACTTTAACATAAGGAATATCCCACTCTATTCGAAAGTTTGGTGAGCGAAGATGAAGCGCTTAGTATGGAGTTATGGAATAGGTATTGTTGCAATAGTAGCAGTACTCTCATTTTTCTTTATGATGAAAGGTCAAACAGAGAAAGCCGTCGTTAGCGGAAATGTACCAAATGCTCATGCGCAGGGAGAAAGAGTGAAGCAGCCCATCTCACAGTTCCAAGCAGTACAGCCTCATGAAGCAGGTAATGAAGTGAAAAATGTAAAAAACAACATGCCTGAAAAAGCGGATCCTCCTTCTTTTTTAGTCTACATTGACCCTGGTCATCAATCTCAGGCTAACCTGGAGAAAGAGCCAATCGGACCGGGATCAGCAGAAACAAAAATAAAAGTTTCCGGAGGCACATCAGGCGTAGTGACCAAGAAGCCCGAATACAAGCTGACGTTGGAAGCTTCTATGATATTAAAACAGCTGCTCGAAGAAAAAGGAATAACCGTAAAGCTTACTCGGAGTTCTGATAATGTAGATATCAGCAACCGGGAACGAGCGGAGCTTGCGAATAATTCAAAAGCTGATCTGCACGTACGTATACATGCAGATGGTTCTGAAAATGCTTCTGTAAAAGGATTTTCTGTGCTTACTCCTGCAGAAGATAATTCCTATACAAAGTCTATTTATCAAAGCAGTCTGCAGGCATCTCAAGCTATTCTGACAGAGGTGAAAAAAGATCAGTTTGTCGAAGCAGACGGCATTCGCTATCGCAGTGATCTTTCAGGATTTAACTGGTCGACTGTACCTGTAACGCTAGTTGAACTGGGATATATGACGAATCCAGAAGAAGACCGGAACCTGTCTGATCAGGCTTACCTTACAAAGCTGATGAATCATATTGCAGATGGTGTAGCGGCATATGAAGAAATGAAAAAATAAAAGGTGAAAAGACCTATAAAAGCGTGTGACTAAATCAATTGATTTATGTCACACGTTTTTTTTGTCGTTCATATGATATAAAGAAGCGTTTTTTCGACAAAAAAATGGACGAGCAGAAAAGAAAACTAGGTAAAATGCTTTAATTTTTATAAAACTGTGTCGATATAACGAGTGATATTAAAATGCGTTAGACAGTACATGAAAATGGGGGAACAAGATGAGAAAGTTAACGGCATTTGCTTTAGTACTAAGCGTACTGCTGTTTCAATTCACGCCGCTTGCTAGCGTGAAAGCTGAAACGGTAGAACCAGTTGTGTCTGTAAAATTAGTAAACTATTTAGGAGATCATCATGCAATTACAATTAAGCCGTCTTATTTATACACTATTAAAAACTCGGATTTGGTCTTAAAGGCAAATACAGAGTATACGGTAACAGCAACAACTCAAGGTGTCACTCTAAAACAAGGAAGCACTGTATTAGGTGATTTTACAAGCTTTGAAATTACACCGTCTCTTTATAAAAATCCCATATCTATTAACGGCAGACAGTACTTAGGGGACGTTGCGTTTACAAATGAAAAAGGAACGTACGTCAGACCTGTTAATACGCTTCCGATTGAAGACTATTTAAAAGGCGTTGTGCCAAATGAAGTCTATACATCTTGGAATCTGCAAGCCTTAAAAACTCAGGCAGTAGCAGCGAGAACATACGCAATGAGCTATGCAGGAAAAGTAATCAATGACACGGTAAGCTATCAAGTATACGGTGGCTATACGTGGTACGACAGCACAAACAAAGCAGTAGATGAGACATTTGGACAAGTAGTCACATACAACAATAAATTAATCAACGCCGTTTTCTCATCAAGCAACGGTGGGAGAACCGAATCAAACAGCAATGCTTGGGGAGGAACTCAGCTTTCTTATTTCCCGGTGAAAGAAGATCCATACGATAAGCAGACGCCGTGGACGTTAGCTATTCAAAAAACGCAAATTGATTTAACAGGAAAAGATTTAGCTAACTATAGCGCTTGGTGGAATACGGTTTCTGAAAAAGATAAAACCGTTACGGATAATTTGAAGTCATGGTTAGTAGCCAATAAGCATCCTGGTAAAACGATTAAAATTACGTCTATTCCAAAGGTGAGTTTTTATGCTCCTTCATCAGGAGGCCGTGTGACTAAAGGTGCGATTACAGTGGACTACCTCGTTAAAGGAGATGTAGACAGTTCGCAAAAACTAGTGGTTCATCATTTGGAATTAACGGATTTAACATCGACGAAGCTAAAATCGATGTTAAACAGCCGTGCGATGCTTAGTCTGCTTGTAACGGAAACAAATGAAACAAGCATATCAACAACTTTTAATGGCAAAGGAAATGGACACGGTGTTGGAATGAGTCAATACGGTGCTCAAAAAATGGCAAGCGTAGGAAAAGACTATCGTGAAATTTTAGATTTTTATTATCCAACAACTACTCTTTTAAGTTTTTATACAACTAAATATCCGCGAAAAGAGCAGGAGCAAGAACCACCGAAAGATACGGTTGCGCCTGATGCACCTTCAGTTAATGCACTAGGAGACAGCGAAACATCGCTTACGGGCGTGACAGAACCAAATGCTTCTGTTATTGCAAAAGTGGAAAATGAAGTAATTGGAACGGGTCTTGCTGACGAAGCTGGAAAATTTGCAATTACGATTGCCAAGCAGCCAGCAGGTACAAAAGTATCGGTAACGTCTAAAGATGCAGCTGAAAATGAAAGCACGGCCACAGTAGTGACCGTAACGGATCAAACGCCGCCTTCTGTTCCAATTGTAAATGAAGTAAGTGACCAAGATACGACCGTAACAGGCGTAACAGAAGCAAACGCCGCCGTGACGGTAAAAGCAGGCGATGCAACGTTCTCTGCAGTAGCGGATGGTAACGGTACATTTACTGTTTCAATTCCAGTACAAATAGGTGGAACAACAATAGCGGTAAGTGCAAAAGATAAAGCAGGGAACGAAAGTCAAGCGCCTTCTTTTGCGGTTAAATCTACGTTAAAAGCACCGCTTGCACCAAAAGTAAATGCAGTAAGTGATCAAGACACAATGCTTAAAGGAACGGCTGAAGCAAATGCGACGGTCATCGTTAAAAACGGAAGTCTTCAGCTTGCAGCTGGTAAAGCGGATGCTAAAGGAACATACAGCATCTCAATTGCGAAACAAAAAGCAGGAAGCACGCTGTCTGTAACGGCTCAAAATGCAGGTGGAACAAGTTCAGCCACTGCGGTAACCGTACAGGATAAAACGGCACCAGCTGCGCCAAAAGTAAACGCAGTAAGTGATCAAGATACAAAAGTTACAGGTACAGCAGAAGCAAATGCGACGGTTACTGTAAAAGTGGGAACAACAACTGTGGGAACGGCTAAAGCAAGTGCAACCGGAGCGTTTTCTGTTGCCATTTCTCTGCAAAAAGCGAATACAAAGCTAAGCGTACAAGCAAAAGATGCAGCAGGAAATAACAGCTCTGCATCGACTGTAATCATTACAGCAAAGCAAAAAGCTCCGGTAAAACCGACAGTTAATGAAGTGAGTGATCGAAGTACAGCCGTTACGGGTACAGCAGAAGCAAATGCGACGGTTATCATTAAAAACGGAAGTCTTCAGCTTGCAGCTGGTAAAGCGGATGCTAAAGGAACATACAGCATCTCGATTGCAAAACAAAAAGCAGGAAGCAAACTGTCTGTAACGGCTGGAAACACAGCGGGGGTAAGTCCAGCTGTAACCGTAACCGTGCAGGATAAAACAGCACCCGTTACACCAAAAGTAAACGCTGTAAGCAATCAAGATACAGTCGTAACGGGAAGCACAGAAGCGGGCGCAGAAGTGCATGTGAAAATTGACAAAAAAGTAATTGGCAAAGGAAATGCAAAATCGGATGGAACGTTCAGCATCACCATTCCAAAGCAGCCTGCTTCTACAAAATTAGCTGTTATTGCAAAAGATGCAGCCAATAACTACAGCTCCAACACGTTTGTAACAGTCAGTGCCGCGCAGACAAAACCAGCGCTTCCAACCGTTAATACGCTTACTGAAAAAAGTACAGCGGTAACGGGAACAGGAGAAAAAAATGCGTCTATTTATATTAAAGTAGGCGGAAAAATTATAGCGAGCGGAAAAATTGATGGAAACGGCAAGTTCAGCGTGAAAATTCCTGCTCAAAAAGCAGGAACAGAAGTGACGGCCGTGCTGCAAAATAAAGTAGGATACAGCCCGTACAAAATTGTAAAAGTACAAGACACAACGCCGCCGGCACCTCCGGCGGTTGATGCAATTACGTCTTTCTCCACCTCTATCTCCGGAAAAACGGAAGCAAATGCCGTGATTACGATTAAAAGCGGTACAAAGCTGATCGCATCGGGTAAAGCAGATAGCAAAGGGCAGTTTAAAGTCACTATTCCAAAACAAAAAGCAGGCGTAAAGCTGGCTGTGACGGCAAAAGATGCGGCTGGAAATACAAGTTCAGCCACGAACGTAAGTGTTAAATAGAAAGAGGCTGGGACAAAAGTATTTTAGTTAAAGTTAAACACGAACTATCTATCGCAAACTGATGGATAGTTCGTGTTTTTTTATGATTATCGTGAACGTAGGCATCATGTAGGTAAGTGCTTCTAGCGGTTGATTGGAGGGCAAGGCGAAGACTCCTGCGGGAAAAGCAGAAGGGGTGAGACCCCGCAGGAGCGCAAGCGACGAGGAGGCTCAGCGCCCGCCCGCGGAAAGCGAAGCCTTGCACGGAAATCAACCGCGGTGGAAAAAGCAGTCCAGATTATTTATCCGAGTTGTTCATCGTTAGATTGGATTTATTTCGTGATGTCTCAATCTCTTTTAGCGGTTTTTAAGTAAAATAGAAGGTTACTAAAAAGTTACCTTAGAACTTTGAAGTGCCTAACTTACTTTAAAGTGGGTTCTATCTTTTTCTTTTTTTCTGTTTCATAATAACAAATGTAAAGAAATTAGCAGGGGGTTTTTTATAATGAGTAATCATTTGCAAGATACAGTAACACTTCACAACGGAGTCAAAATGCCTTGGCTTGGACTAGGTGTCTTTAAAGTAGAAGAAGGGCCTGAATTAGTAAACGCGGTGAAAACAGCTATCTTCAAAGGCTATCGCAGCATTGATACGGCAGCTATTTATGGAAATGAAGAAGGTGTAGGAGAAGGAATTCGCCAAGGTCTGAAAGAAGCAGGTCTTTCACGCGAAGATATTTTTGTTACATCAAAAGTTTGGAACGCAGATTTAGGCTATGAAGAGACGCTGGCTGCTTACGAAACAAGCTTACAAAAGCTTGGCTTAGAATATTTAGATCTATACTTAATTCACTGGCCGGTAGAAGGTAAGTATAAAGCAGCGTGGAAAGCATTAGAAACGCTTTATAAAGAAGAAAAAGTAAGAGCTGTGGGCGTAAGTAATTTTCAAATTCATCATTTAGAAGACTTAATGAAAGATACAGACGTTAAGCCTGTTATTAACCAAGTGGAGTATCATCCTCGTTTGACGCAAAAAGAGCTGCATGCTTTTTGTCAAAAGCATGATATTCAGCTAGAAGCATGGTCTCCGCTTATGCAAGGAGAATTGCTAGATAACGATGTGTTAAAAGGAATTGCTGAAAAACACGGTAAATCAGTTGCTCAAATTATTCTGCGATGGGATCTGCAAAACGGAGTTGTAACGATTCCAAAATCGACAAAAGAACATCGTATTGTTGAAAATTCATCGTTATTTGATTTTGAATTGGATGCTGAAGACGTAAGTAAAATTAATGAATTAAACCAAAATCACCGAGTAGGTCCAGATCCGGACAACTTTGATTTTTAATAGAAGAACTAACAGGCTGGGAGAAAAGTATTTTAGCCCAAGTGAAAAACGAACCATTGATCAACTAGTTTGATGAGTGGTTCGTTTTTTTTGTTATGGTGACTACAGCTTCATCTGTTTTGTCCCTTCTAGCAGTTGATTGAAGGGCAAGGAGAAGACTTTTGCGGGAAAAGTGGTTCAGCTCATGTATCTCATTTGTTCGTCTTTAGGTTGGATTTATTTAGTTATGTCCCGGCCTCTTTTTATGCATTATTACATAAATTTAACATTTTCTTCACAGTAAGCTAAAGGACGGGCCGTATGATAAAGAAAGGTCGTGAAAGCTAGAGAAATCATTTCATTTTTAAGTGTAAAATAGGCGGTGTAACGATGACAAAACAAGCTTACTCTCACATACAATGTAAAAAAACATCAATGATTGATTTATTGCTGGATGCAGGGGTTTATAAAAAAGGAAACAAGCAGCTATATGAGCTTACGCTTCAAGAGCTAGAAACAGAATACGAAGCTATTTCACAACAGCGCATATCCCCATGAAATTTTGATACATTGCTAGAATTTGTTATAATAGAGGAAAGGATAGGAGTTGATTTATATCGAAAAGCACCCGACAGACTCGCAGCCCATCCGTATGGATATCCTCGATTCTATATTTGCTAAAATGGTATTAAATAAGGCTATCCGAGATTTTAGAAGAGATCAAATTTTACGTGAAGTCGATCAAACATTAGAAGAAAGAAACAAAGAAAAATTTTTTCAATTAATTGAAGAATTAAAATCAATTTCGTAAAGGGCATTCGCGCGATAGAATTTGATTTTATCATTTTAGCATATAAAAACAGGTAAGAAGCGGCATGCTTAGTTACCTGTTTTTTTGTTGTCTTATTGTAAACGAAGGCCCTACATAAGAAATGAACCTTATCACTGAACAGACAAAAAGAGCAAGTCTAATGTACTCACTCTTTTCAGAAAGGTATGGGTGTTACTGAGAAAATGAATGTCACTCTCTAAATGTTGCGTGTGGGGTTTAGAAAGTTCTATGCAACTGCATATTTTCTAATTCATTCGCTCTATGTATTGTTAAAGTAACAATATAACCATATCTTATCACATGAACGAAATTCGATTCAATATATTTATTGATTTTCTTTTTAAATTGTTCTAAATAATTAGTGAATGTAAAAAAATGTTTTTATTGGGTGAATGTGTATCTATAAAAAAACAATAAAAAAACGTAGTGAGTTCTTATGAGAGACATTTGTTTATTTCTGACGGACTGTAAGCTTCAAAAGAGTACAATCCGTCCTGTAAATCAGTATTAAGAAAAAATGAGCTGAACCCAGTAGAATAGGAGGAAAAGCGTAACGATGGTGGTAAGCGGGATAACGATAAGTGATACTTTTAAATAATCTTTCCATTTTACCTTGATATGATTTTCTTTTAAAATATGCATCCAAATAAGAGAAGCCAGTGTTCCAATCGGCAATAAAAGCGAGCCCATATCACTTCCAATAATATTAGCAAGGTAAATAGTTTTAAGAGTAATAGGATCGAGCCCCATTTCAGTCAAGGTAATGGTTCCGACCATTAAAGCAGGGTGATTGTTAAACAAGTTAGAGAGAATGGAAACAAGTCCTCCCATGATAAAGCTTGCTTCAAAAAGCCCTCGATTCACAATTGGTTCGCAAATTTTTACAAGTAGATCTGTCAATCCTACGTTATGCAATCCGTAAATAATAACGTACATTGAAAATGCAAAAACGAAAATGTGCCACGGCGTTTTCTTTAAAATATCAATCGGGTTTGTACGTAAGTGATACCATCTCCAAATAAGTAAGATCAGTGAGCCTAGTACAGCAACCAATTCGATTGGTATGCCGAAATAAGAGGCGACAAATAGGAGACAGCGCATAACAAACACAAATAATAAAACTTTCAGCATAAATTGTGTGCGTTTACGTTTTGTTTCAACAGAAATGCTTCCTTTTAAGGGGTGAAACTGTTTCGTAAAGAAACTCTCTTCTATATCTTTTGAAGCATGCGGCAGTTTTTTTGGCAAATGGCGTTTTACGACCGTATACATGAGCCAAGACATAAATAATAAACCAAGTGTCGCCGGTACAAACATCATCGCCGTGTGCATATAAAGCGACATATGAACAATTTTTAAGGCAATCAAATTGACAATATTACTTACACCTATAGGCGCGCTGGAAGCGGTAGCAATAAGCGCTCCACTTAAAAGGTAGGGGATCTGCTGGTGGGGTTTTAGCTGAAGGTTTTTCAAAAGTAGAATTAAAATTGGAGTGGTAATTAAAATACTGCCGTCATTATTAAATAGTAAAGTCATTAAAAAGCAAAGCAGTTGAATGTACCAATATAATCGGTACCCTGAGCCTTTGGATAAACTCACTAGCCGTGCAGCTGCCCAGTGGAAGAATCCGAAACTTTCTAATATGACGGCCATGACAATGGTGGCAATAATGGTGATAGAAGCGCCGCTTATCTTTCCGAAAATATCAACAATGTCTGATTTGGATACAATCCCTGTAAGCAGGATAATGGCTGCTCCTATGGATGCCGGCCATGCTTCATTGATGCCGTTTGGCCTCCAAAAAATGACGAGCATTGTCATTGTAAACACGAAAATGGCAATTCCAATTTCAATATTCATCAGTATGCTCCTTTCTTCTAAAATTTGTAATGAATATACCCTTGCATGTCCCTTACACTCTATTTATATTCATTTATTACTAGAAGGATTGTGCATAAGACCATTTTTGCTAATATGTTTGTTTATCTTGCCAAGGCACGTGTCATATCGGGAGAGACGCCTATGAAAAAGAGGCTGGGACATAACTAAATCTATCCAATCTAAAGAAAAATCAATTGGATAAAGGAGCTAATAGGCATTGCTTTTTAAAGTGCTGTTGATTTCCATGCCAGCCTTTGCTTTCTGCTTGTCCCGCAGGAGTCTTCGTCTTGTACAGATAGAAGCCGCTATATACATGAAACCTACGCTCACCATATCAATAAAAAAATCCGAACCATTCATCGTTCGGATTTTCCTTCAAATAACATACTTTTGTACCAGCTTGTTTAAGATTAGCAAGTATAGACTTTTTCGTGTAAAGTTAGCGCTTTTATCTGATCGTGATCAGGTTCGTAGCCGATGCCTGGTGTATCAGGCACGGAAATAATACCGTTGTCGACCGTGATTTCCGGATGAACGATATCACGCGGCCAGTATTTAGAGGATGCGGCCGTATCTCCGGGAAGCGTAAAATTGGCAAGTGTGGTAATGGCAATATTATGTGCTCGTCCAATACCTGATTCCAGCATGCCGCCGCACCATACGGGCACACCGTAAGTTTGACAAAGGTCATGAATTTTTTTTGCTTCTGTTAGTCCGCCTACTCGTCCAATTTTAATGTTAATAATTTGTGTGCTTCCAAGTTTAATAGCTTTTCGAACGTCTTCAGCTGAATGAATGCTTTCATCTAAGCAAATGGGCGTGCGCATGCGGACCTGCAGTTCAGCGTGATCAATTAAATCATCATGAGCCAACGGCTGTTCAATCATCATTAAATCAAACTCATCAAGCTGAGCAAGGTGATCAGCATCTGTAAGCGTATAAGCAGAATTCGCATCAACCATCAGCGGAATAGAAGGAAACTCGTTTCGAACCGCGCGCGTCAAGTTAAGATCCCAGCTTGGCTTAATTTTAATTTTGATCCGCTTATATCCTTCATTCAAGCCTGCTTCAATTTTGCGAAGCGTTTCGTCAATCGTAGGCTGAATGCCAACGCTAAGACCAACTTCAATTTGACTTTTACTGCCTCCTAGCGCTTTAGATAGAGAGAGGTTTTGCCTGCGCGCATACAAATCCCAAACTGCGCCTTCTAACGCCGCTTTTGCCATGTAATTGCCTCGAATATGAGCAAAGCGTTCAGATACTTCGTCAGGGTGCTTAATTTCTTTCTGTTGAAGCAAGGGAATTAAAAAATCCTCCATAATGTGCCAGTTTGTTTTGAGCGTTTCTTCTTTATAAAAAGGATCCGCGCACGCTACGGATTCAGCCCAGCCGGATCGTCCGTCTTCGTCTTGAATTTCTACTAAAATAAAATCTCGATCCACTTCTTTTCCAAGGCTTGTGGTAAACGGATGAAGTAAATCCATTTTTAAATGCCGTAAAATGACGTCTTTTATCTTCATTTTTGTACCTCTTTTTTCGTTAAAATATAAAAATGAACGGGTGCGCTGCTTTCTGGATACTTCATGAAGTCTGTTACTTGGAATCCTTTTGCAAAACACGTTTGAAATACGCGTCTTGTACGCATACGCCAGTCTAATGCTAGAGAAGGAGAGACTTCTTTCATTTGCTGAAACGCAGATGGAATAGCTACAGACACGATGTCATGATTCAACCATCTTTCATCAATATCTGTAACAGAAGGAAACCCTTGATCCGTTAACGTCCATTGAATGAGCGATGCGTCCATTATTTGATCTGGCGTATAAAGAGGCTGGGCTCGTTTTGTATCTTCTGCGGATGCCCATTCCACAACGAATCGATCAGAAGGCAAGTCAGCATTTAACGGATCGTTCATGTCTCCGTAGCAGTTTTCAATATAGGTAGAACAAACGGCTCCAAGCTTTCCAATATTTAAATACCCGTTGGCGCTTTCTAGAGGATCATACGTCCAGCTGATATATGAATAACCCTTTTTTTTACTTTCTTGTCTCTGCGCATGCTTAAGCTTGGCACCGATACCCATGCTGCGATAGGCAGGGTCAACTGCTAATATATGAGAACATAAATAGACACACGTTCCGTCAAACCCGGGAAAACTATATTGAAAGCCAATCAGCTTTTCATCTAGAAATGCACCAAGAACAAGACCTCCGTTTTTAACAGCGGTTAAGGTTTGATGAACGGGCGTTGCTTCTTCTTCTCCCCAGACGCGGCTTTCTAATGCACGTACGTCTTCTAGTTCAGTGGTTGTTGTAAGTGAACGAATCGTTAAGGCTTCAGTCATTTGTTTACTTCCTTTCTATTATCTATTCTAAAAAGATGCCTTGCTCGGCATAGAGTTTTTCCAAGTGTTCTTGTCGTTTTCCAGCCGTTTTTTCATCTCTTTTTTGCATGCTGCTAATGACAATTTGAGATAGGGCAAGAAGCGATAAAATATGTTCGGTTGTTCCGGCTAAAAGCGTGATATCAGCGATTTGACCTACCGGAGACAGACGGCGGTCTGTAATGGCAATTACTTTCGCTCCTTGTTTTTTAGCCTGCTGGGCTACTTCAAGCGCTTCTTTTGTATACCGCGGCAGTGAAAATACAACAACAGCAGATTCACTAGTAAGATTGCATAGCGTTTCAAGCAAAAATCCTGTTGGAAAAGATAAAAGAACATGATTGCGAAGCTGATTCATTTTATAATACAGCCAGTAGGCTGCCGTATGAGATTCGCGGAAACCTGCAATATACACTTGATCACTTTTGATAAGCGCATCTACAGCTTGAGATAATTCTTTTTCGTCAATAGGGGAAAGCCATTCACTAAAAGGTTTCTTTTCTTCCGCTGCAGGCTTGCTAGCTGCTTCTTTTGATTCGGCAGAAGAAAGCCATTCTTTTCGCATTAGCTCCTGCAAATCAGAAAAACCATTTAACCCAAGTGCGTAAGCTAGACGAATAACGGTTGTTTCACTGACACCTGCTTCTTTACCAATTTGCCCGGCCGTGTACAGCGAGCCTTTTTCCGTAAAATTAACGAGAAACTCCGCCACTTTTTTTTGACCGCGGGAAAGGTCAGGGAATTTATGTTTAATTAATTCTTGAAATGATGGATTCATATAGCCTCCTATGAAAGAAGTTATAACTTCATAAAAATATATTAATGCATTTTTAACTTCATTTCAATTGCTGTTTCGAAATAAAAAGAAGTCCTCGTGATATAATAAATTGATTATTCAAAAATAAATGCCGTTATTCAAAAACGAATTGTATTTTATTCAAAAATGAATAGAAAGAGGGGAGCATACATGAATTCAGAGTGGAATGAAAATCAGTGGATCCTTCATTCATTAAAAGATGATTTGCTTGTGACCGATGAAAAAGGCATCATTGTCCGAATACATGAAGGAACGGGAAACATTTACGATGTAAAAGCTGAAAAACTGCTGGGAAAGTCTGTTTATGAACTTGAAAAACAAGGGCTGTTTACGCCAATCGTCACGCCAATTGTGCTTGAAACAAAGAAGAAAATTACGCTTGTACAAACAACTAAACAAGGCAAGCAAGTGCTCGTTACGGGCATTCCTGTCAAAGATGAAAAAGGAGAGATTAAAAGAATCGTCAGCTATTCTCATGATGTGACGGAGCTTATGGAAATGAAAACATATCTTGATGCGATGGAAGGCGAAATGCAGCGCGTAAAGAGCGAGCTTATGCTGCTGCGGAACCAAAATCTATCAACAGAAGGAATTGTATGCAACAGCGAAAAGATGCAGCACGTTCTTCGTACGGCTGTTCACGTTTCGAATGTAGACGTAAATATTTTACTTTTAGGGCAGTCAGGAGTAGGAAAAACGCACTTAGCCAAGCTGATACATAACAAAAGTACAAGAAGCAAAGGGCCGTTTATTGAAGTGAACTGCGGAGCGATTCCAGATCATTTATTTGAAGCTGAACTGTTTGGCTACGAAGCGGGTGCTTTTACCGGTGCATCTAAAAATGGAAAGGTGGGACTGGTCGAATTAGCAGATGGAGGTACGCTTTTTCTAGATGAAGTGGGAGAACTGTCACCGGCGCATCAAGTTAAAATTTTAAAGCTCATTCAAGAAAAACAGTTTTATTCCGTTGGAGGAAGAAAGCCTAAAACCGTGGACTTTCGCTTAATTGCAGCGACGAACAAAGATTTAGAAAAAGCCGTTGCTGAAAAAGAGTTTCGAGAAGATTTATATTTTCGTTTAAGCGTCGTACCGATTACCATTCCATCTTTGAACGAGCGCCCTGAAGATATTTTTCCGCTGCTCACACATTTTGCCGAGCAGTTTGAAAAGAAATACAACCGAAAAAGAACATTTGATAATGCGGTTATTCACGCACTGCTTGCACATGAGTGGAAAGGAAACGTACGAGAGTTAATCAATGTGATTGAACACGCTGTGGTTGTGTCTTCGCAAACGCTGATTACAATGGAGCATTTGCCGCATTCTCTGCACAGAAAGAAACGGATTCAGCACGTTGAAGAACACGGGGAAATGAAGCTTAATGATGCGTTAAACGAGCTGGAAAAAGAGATATTAGTAAAAGCAAAAAAACAGTATAAAACGACAACAGAAATAGGGGAAGCACTTGGAATCAGTCAGCCTTCAGTTGTTAGAAAATTAAAAAAACATTCCGTTTTTTAACGTCTTTGGCACGCTCTTTGCATGTAAAACAAGTACAAACACATTACTTGATAGATTGCGAGGAGGAAGTCATATGACGCAGACATCACTTACACAGTTAATGAACAGTCTACCGGATTTACTAGCACCAAGCATGGCGAAAGATCACCCTAATTTACCGGTGGTAAAAGCAGAGGGCTGCTACTACTACGGAGCTGACGGGAAAACATATTTAGATTTTACATCAGGTATTGCAACAGCGAATACAGGTCATCGCCACCCTAAAGTTGTACAAGCGATTAAAGAAAGCGTTGACCATCTTATGCACGGTCCGTCGGGTGTGATTATGTACGAATCTATTTTACAGCTTGCTGAAGAATTAAAAACAGTATTGCCAAGAGGATTGGACTGCTTTTTCTTTGCCAACAGCGGAACTGAAGCAATTGAAGGAGCGTTAAAACTGGCAAAGTACGTTACGCAAAGACCTTATACGGTTTCGTTTACGGGCTGTTTTCACGGCCGTTCTCTCGGAGCGCTTAGTGTGACAACATCAAAAAGCAAATACCGGAAATTTCTTCAGCCATCGGGCTTAACGTATCAAGTGCCTTATGCAGACGCGACTCAGTGTCCAAAAGGAGAAGATCCGGAAATCTACTGCGTGGAAAAGCTGGAAAGAGATTTTGACACTTTGTTTAAGCATCAAGTCACGCCGGAAGAAGTAGCGTGCATGATTGTAGAGCCGGTTCTTGGAGAAGGCGGCTACGTGATCCCTCCGAAAGCGTGGCTGCAAAAAATAAGAGAAGTGTGTGACAGACACGGCATTCTGCTTATTTTTGACGAAGTGCAAACAGGGTTCGGACGTACGGGCGAGTGGTTTGCAGCTCAAACGTTTGATGTAACGCCTGACATTATGGCCATCGCAAAAGGCATCGCATCGGGCTTGCCGCTAAGTGCTACCGTAGCTTCAAAGCAGCTTATGGAAAAGTGGCCGATTGGTACACACGGAACCACTTTTGGAGGCAATCCCATCGCCTGTTCAGCAGCGCTTGCGACGCTGGACGTATTAAAAGAAGAAAAGCTGATTGAAAATTCAAAAGCAATGGGGAAATATGCAGCGGATCAGCTTCAGCATTTAAAGGCGAAGCATGAAGTTATCGGAAGCATTCGTTCAGTAGGACTAATGATTGGAATTGAAATTATTAATCCGAAAACAAAGCAAGGTGACGGAAATCTTCTTCTTGAGATTCTAGACAAATGTTTGGAAAAAGGGGTGCTGTTTTACCTTTGCGGAAATAGCGGAGAAGTGATTCGAATGATTCCTCCTTTAACGATTACAAAAGAAGAAATTGACGCAGGGCTTCGCGTGCTACACGAAGCACTGACAGAAATCACAAGTCTTCACGTGATCTAAAGCTTTTAGGAAGCTCTTTGTTTCACTGAAAGATAGATTGACCCATAATAAGGAGGAATCTGTTATGAACGGACTGGATATGACAGTTATGTTTGTTTATTTTGGCGTATTGGTTGTAGCTGGTATTATTGGCTCGTTAAAAGCAAAGTCATCAGAAGATTTTATTTTAGCCGGACGAAACTTAGGGATGTTCATGTATTTAGGGTGTTTGTCAGCCGTTATTTTAGGCGGAGCGTCGACGATTGGAACGGCTCAGCTTGGCTATGAGCACGGGCTGTCTGGCATTTGGTTTGTGACGATGATTGGACTTGGAATCATTACGCTTGGAACGATTTTCATTAAGCGGATTTCGTCGTTGAAAGTGACAACTATCAGCGAACTGCTAGGAAAAAGATATAACGCTCAAGCGCAAATTATCAGCGCCGTTGTTGCCGCTATTTATACACTCATGGTATCAGTCACTCAAGTGATTGGAATGGGAACGATCATTCATGCGCTGCTTGGATGGAACATGACGGCCTCGATGTTAATTGGCGGTTCGATTGTTCTGTTCTATACGATTCTAGGCGGAATGTGGAGCGTAACGGTTACTGATATTATTCAATTTGTTGTAATGACAGTGGCGATTTTTGGATTTATGCTTCCAATGAGTGTATCAGAAGCAGGAGGTTTCAAAGCCCTTGCCGGAGATTTGCCATCATCTTATTTTGATTTTTCATCCATTGGATACGGTCAAATCTTTCAGTATTTCCTCTTGTATACGCTTGGTATGGCAGTATCTCAAGATATTTGGCAGCGGGTATTTACGGCGCGAACAGAAAAAATCGCCCGAAACGGCTCCATTTTTGCAGGTGTGTATAGCATTGCCTACGCGATTGCGGGAAGTGTAATTGGAATGTGTGCGTACTTGCTGCTGCCAAACGCAGAAAGCAGTCAAAGCATATTTGCGACGCTTGCAGTTCAAATTCTGCCTCAAGGATTATTAGGTCTCGTATTAGCGGGCGTTTGTTCGGCGCTGATGTCAACTGCTTCAGGAACGCTGCTTGCGTCTTCTACGCTGATTAGTAACGATATTATTAAAAAAGTGTGGCTTAAAAATATTTCAGAGAAAAATTATTTAATTTTAACGCGCGTAAATACGCTTATTGTTGGCGTGCTTGCTATTATTTTTGCTCTTTGGATTCAAGACGTGCTTGTCGCTTTAGACGTTGCGTATGCCATTTTATCAGGAGCAATTTTTGTTCCGTTTGTTGTGTCGCTGTTTTGGAAAGACATTCATCCAAAAGCAGGGGTTTCAGCTATTGTTGTCAGTACACTAGTAGTACTTGGAGGTCTATTGATTGAAGGACTTTCTTCTACCACGCCAATCCTATACGGAATTTCAAGCAGCATTATTATAATGGCTGGATTTGCGGTTATGGCTCGAAACAAAGAACTGTCTGACCAAGAGCCGGTAAGCGAAGATGTAAAATAAGAAAAGAAAGGCTTCTCCTTTACGGTGAGAAGCTTTTTATATTCCTGCTTATTATTTTAGCCAGTAATCGTACATACTAATAGATATTCCCAAAGAAAAGAGTGTTACAAATGGAACGAACACTGTTAAAAGGGCTAACTGTGTTGTGTGCAGTTCTTTTTCCTTTTGTTGTAAAAAAACCGAGGTTTAAAGAAATGCTGATTGTCTTTTTTGCAAAAGGGATTTTGGCCACGCTTATTGATGCTTATGCTGTAAACACGAATCGAATCAAATATCCTGTTCGGCCGTATCCTCGCATTTTTTCAACTAATATTTTATATGATCTGCTGTTTTTTCCTTTGCTAAGTATGGTTTGGGTTAGACAATCTTATGAAGACAAGCTTCCTGCAATCTTACTAAAAAGCTTGATGTGGAGCGTTCCGATGAGTATCAGCCAGTGGTATTTAGAGAGAAATAGCAATCTGTTTAAATGGAAAAAGTGGACCATCTTTCATACATTTGCAAGTGTTAGTTTTACATTGCTGACAATCAGGGGGTTAGCTGGCCTTGTCAAAAAAGCAGATAAAAAGCTATAGCTCAGCTTTTTATCTGCTTTTTTATGCACAAATCTAGACAACATCTATCAAGCAGGAGTAAACTAAATGCTCAGATTATACAGATAAGGAGATTGTCAAATGAAAAGCAGAACGTCCGTAATGGTTAGTATTGTGCTGGCAATGCTAGTGGCTTCGCTTGATTCAACGATTATGAATACGACGATGCCCGTTATTGCAAAAGAGCTTGGAAGATTTGATTTGTACGCGTGGTCGTTTGCTTCGTACATGATTGCAAGTACGATTTTATCTCCAGTAGCGGGAAGATTATCGGATTTATTTGGCCGCAAAAAAGTATTTGGGTTTGGAATTATTGCTTTTTTAATTGGTTCGATGCTTTGCGGCGTGGCGAATACGATGATTCAGCTTGTTCTTTTCCGTGCGGTTCAAGGAATAGGAGCCGGATTTATGGTGGCGTTTCCCGCTATTATTGCCGGAGACTTATTTCCCGTCGAGAAACGAGGGAAAATTCAGGCGCTGTTTACAACGATGTGGGGATTATCAGCTGTATTAGCTCCGCTTTTAGGCGCTTTTTTTGTGGATTATTTAACGTGGAGATGGATTTTCTTTATTAATTTACCCGTATGTATTGTTTCATTTCTGACGTTAATGCCATATCAAGAAAGCTATAAGCCGAAAAGAGCAAAAGTCGATTACATCGGTGCCATATTGTTTGGAACGGGCGTTACGTCACTGCTGCTTGTGACGGTAGTGGAACAGAACCGAGTTGTGTATACAGTCGCGGGACTTATTTTATTAGTGATTTTTTATCTCCATGAACGAAAACACGCTTCACCAATTGTACCCCTGTCTATGTTCCAAAACAAAACGCTGTCATGGATTAATATCAATGCATTTATTGGAACGGTGGCTTTATTCGGTACGTCAAGCTACATTCCATTATTTTTACAGCGAGTAGCGCATCTGTCGCTGTTTATGAGCGGAGTTGCGCTGTTAGGAACGGCGGTCGGGTGGATGTCTGTATCTGTGCCAGCAGGTAAATGGATTTTAAAACACGGCTACAGAAAGCTATTGTTAATCGGGAATGTGCTGCTGGTTGGTTCGGGAACACTGCTGCTTATGCTAAATGAAAGTCACGGTTTCTTTTATGTGTTTTGCGTCATGATTGTCCAAGGACTATCGTTTGGACTGCTTTCTACGGTTGGCGTCATTGGTGTACAGCAATTAGTAGGAGGACATGAAAGAGGTATTTCAACATCATTTTTTATGTTTTGCAGAAACATGGGAACAGCCATCGGCGTTACGATTATGGGTGCGTTGCTGACTTCGGGCGGAAGCTTCATGGCGGGCATTCATCACTTGTTTTTATTTGGCTTTGCAGGAAGCATCGTGGCTTTATTGACTTCCTTAAAAATTCAAAACGATACGGAATCAAAGCACAGTCGAGCTGCTAGTTGAGGGAATTTATGCTAAATATGTTTATTTCATAAAAAAACGGGAAGAAACCAAATAAGGTCATAGAATTGCCTGAGAAATCGTAGGCATATTCTTCTTCTTCTTTCACTTACTACATGTGGGACGCCGGGTATCGGCGTCTTTTTTTTGTGCTGTAAAGAAGCTGCTTATATTATCCATAAGTAATCTCGTTCAAATAATGGGACTTTTTACAAAAATAAGTCTTTAAATGGTAAGGAACATTAGGTATAATTTAGTGGTTATTTAGCATATTTTAGAAATGTTTGGCTAAGTTTGTACGAAAAAGTGAAAGGGGAAATTTCATGTCTTGGCTCACCAAATGGTCGTTCAAAAATAAAGCGGCTATCACCATTATGTCTATTTTAATTTTAGCTTTAGGAGTCATTAGTTATTTTACACTTCCGATGGAATTCCTGCCGACCGCTGATCAGCCTCAAGTGTCAGTAGTGGTTATGGGGCAAGGAACGGATGCGGATTCTATGGAAAAACAAGTTACGTCACCAATTGAAGAAGCGGTAGCCGGTGTTAAAGGAAAAAGCAACGTGTATTCGACGACGGGAGACGGCTATTCCAAAATCGATCTTTCATTTGAATCCAAAACGGATATGAAAGAAGCAAAAACAAACGTCCAAGAAGCGCTGTCTTCGGTGCAGCTTCCAGCCAGCGTATCAAAGCCTAATGTTATTCAATTAAATACCTCTATGATTCCCATCGCAGATATTTCACTCACATTTAAAGAAGGATTAACAAGAGACAATCTGGATCTTGCAGAGAAAAAACTGATCCCTAAATATAAAGACATTAAAGGCATTGCGAGTGTTCAGACGTATGGAACAGCGGATTCCTACGTGTCTATTAAAGTTGATAATAAAAAATTGTCACAAAAGAACGTGACCATTGATAAAGTCATCAGCGTGTTAGAAGGAAAAAACACGTCGCTTGCAGTTGGAGAAAAAGTCATTAATAACAAGTCGAGCAACATCAATGTAACAGGTAAAATTGACAGCTTGGACAAAGTGAAAAAGCTGCCGGTTGCACCGAATGTAACGTTAGGCGACCTTGCAAAAGTAGAAGTGAAAAAGCCTGAAGGCGTCGTGACGCATATTAACGGAAAAGATGCACTTTTACTTATTGTGACAAAAGACAGTCACTCAAACGCCGTTAGCATTACAAAAGAAGTAAAAAAACTGTCTCAGCAAATTACCAAAGACTATAACAATGTAAATGCTTCTGTATTTTTTGCAACAGGGGACAGCGTGCAAAACTCTGTTCATTCCATGATGAAAGAAGTGTTGCTGGGCGCACTTTTTGCGACCATTGTCATCATGCTGTTTTTACGCAGCGTTCGCTCTACGTTTATCACGATTGTATCCATTCCTTTATCGCTTTGCTTTACGCTGTTCTTACTGTCTAAATCAGGCGTCACGCTTAATATTTTAACGCTTGGAGGAGTAGCGGTAGCGATTGGGAGATTGGTAGATGATAGTATCGTTGTCATTGAAAACATCTTCCGGAAAATGCAAAAAGAAAAGTTTTCGCTTGGTTTAATTATTGATGCCACAAAAGAAGTAGGCTCTGCTATTACCGCTTCTACGTTAACAACAGTAGCTGTCTTTTTACCAATCGGCCTTGTAAACGGAGGGCTTCAGGACTTCATGCTTCCCTTTGCTCTGACGCTGACGTATTCACTGCTATCTTCATTAATTGTGGCACTTACGGTTGTACCGTTAATGAGTGCGGGATTATTAAAAAATGAAAAAATTCGCAAGCACAAGCAGCCGGTTCGTTTTACAAAAGTCATTACGTGGTCGCTTAATCATAAATGGGTTGTACTGCTGCTTTCGCTGCTTTTATTTGTGGGATCTATTGGCGCGTACACGATGATGCCTAAAGGAGCGGTTGATAACTCTTCATCTGACTTTGTAGGCACAACGTTAAGCTATCCAAATAACACGCCAATTAAAACCGTAGAAGAAAAATCACTGCAGCTTGAACGCTATATTTTAGCTCAAAAAGAAGTAAAAGAAGTATACATGCAGCTTGGTAATACGGACGAAGGAGCCAAGTGGGGAGACGTTGGTTCGCCTACTGAAGCTACGTATACGATTACCGTAAAAGACAGTGGAAACACGGATTCGCTAATGAAACGAATCCAAAATCAAAAGAAGCTCTATGACGGAGGGGATCTTAGCGTAAGTGCTGCTTCACTAATGGGAGCGTCTACTACTTCCATTACCGTTGATGTAATTGGAAACGACATGAACAGGTTAGAAAAGACGGCAAGCAGCATTAAGAAAGAAATCAGCGACATAAAAGGAGTAGACAAAGTTTCTACGAATCAAGACGAAAAGAAAACGATTTACTCTTTAGACGTAGATCCAACAAAAGCAAATACGCAGCAAGTAGCACAGCAGCTTGGCGTTATGCTGAACAAAACGCCGATTGGAGCGATAGATTTAGAAGGCAAGCAAGCAAACGTACTTCTTGAATCTGTCCTAAATCCCACATCACCAAAAGAGTTAAAAGATATTTCCATTATGACAGAGACAGGACCGTCACCTGTTTCAAAAGTGGCTTCGCTAACGCAGGCTGAAAAGCCGACCAATCAGTTTCATAAAAATGGAGACCCGTATATTCAAGTAACAGCGGATGTCAATCCAGAAAAGCTTTCAGAGATTAATAAAGACATTCAAACAACAATTTTTGGAGACGGTAAGAATAAAGGACTGTCGATTTCAAAAGATGTTGACGTTGTAATCGGAGGAGCAAGCACTCAGCAAGGAGAAGATTTCTCTGACTTGTTCATTACAATGCTTGTGTCGATTGGTATTGTGTTCTTAATTATGGTGATCACGTTTAAAACAATCCGCACCCCGTTTGCGATTTTATTTTCGCTTCCGCTTGCTGCGATTGGTGCTGTTTTAGGATTATTAATCAGCCGCATCCCAGTAGACGTAACGGCTTTACTTGGAGCACTGATGCTGATTGGTATTGTTGTAACTAACGCCATTGTACTATTAGACCGAGTGAAGCAAAATGAAAAGAAAATGATTATGCGCGATGCCATTGTCGAAGCAGCCGCTACGCGTATGCGTCCAATTGTCATGACGTCCGCTGCTACGATTTGTGCGATGCTGCCGCTATTATTTAAACAAAGCGAAAGCGGAAGCCTTGTTTCTCAAAGTCTTGCAGTCGTTGTAATCGGAGGATTAGCCGTTGCGACTCTTCTTACGCTTGTAGTCATTCCGGTTGTATATGAACTGCTTCATTTCAGAAAATCGAAAAAGCAAAGAATACAGCAAAAACAGCAGGAAGACGTAACTCCGCTATAATGTTTAAAAGAGGCTAGGACATAAGTATATTAGTTGAAGGAAGATCCGAACGATGAATCGTTCGGATTTTTTCATTGATGATAGGGTGAACGTAGGTTTCATGTCTCTAGTTGCTTCTAGCTAGAATTGATTTGGTTACATTCCAGCTTCTTTTTTATGAAACCTTTTGGCTAGTCAAACGTATAGTTATACAAAGAGATGGAGGGATAATATGTTTGCAATAAAGGAGCAGTGTTCCGTTTGTCAAAAAGAAATTCAGCCGAATGAAGAAGTATGGATGCGGATGAAGTACCCAAGTAAAAGAGGCATGACCGAAATTAAAGCTTTTCTACATCAAGAAGCGCAGTTTGTATGCATGGACTGCTTTGAAAAAACAAAAAAATGAGTCAAATGCAGATGTTCTCTTTTCAAAATATTGACATATTATATTTTGTAGTTTAATATTTAGATAATTATCTAAATACTTAAATATGATGGAGATGAACTTCAATTGAATGAAACGTTTAAAGCTTTAGCGGATCCCACTCGCAGAAAGATTTTAGAGCTGCTGAAAGAGCGGGATTTAACCGCAGGAGAAATTTCCGAGTATTTTAATATGACCAAACCAAGCATCTCAAATCATTTAAAAATCTTGAAGCAAGCGGACCTCGTTCAAGATGAAAAAAGAGGGCAGTTTGTGATTTATTCGTTAAATACAACCGTTTTTCAAGATTTAATCGGCTGGTTTTTCAGCTTTCAGAAAGGAGAGAGTTAAATGAAAAAACACGTATTTCCTTTAAGCATTACCCTTTTAACACTGGTTGCATGGCTGATTGCACTGCCGCATCTTCCAGCTACGATGCCCATTCACTGGGGAGCAAATGGAGAAGCAGACGGATTTGCAACGAAGATAAATGCAATGATCTTAACAGTAGGAATCATGGTACTTATTTATTTTATCATCGCATTTGTTCCGCGAATTGACCCGCGTAAAGAAAATTATAAGTACTTTTCAAAAACATATAACATCGTGTTAAACGCCGTACTGCTATTATTCTTTTTTGTAAATATGAGCACTATTTTACAGGGGCTGGGCTATAACGTGCCGATGTCGCACATTGCTCCAATTATGGCTGGACTCGTTTTTATCATTATCGGAAACTACTTGCAGCGCGTGCGCTCGAACTATTTTATGGGGATTCGTACACCGTGGACATTGAGCAATGAAACCGTATGGAAAAAGACGCATCGTTTATCTGGAAAGATCTTTTTTATCGGCGGACTGCTAATTCTTATTAGCGCTTTTTTACCTGATGGATACAAGTCAGTTATCATGTGGGGCAGTATCGTTCTGTGCGTGGCGGTTCCTTATCTGTATTCGTACCTGGCTTATAAAAAAGAAATGAATATGTGAGCATACAAAAAATCCGGTGAACATACCGGATTTTTTTATGGATAACATATCAGCCGTAACGCCATCGTTCGTGTCACGCCGGCTGATGAGAATAAATACAGCATAAAGTATGAAACGCGTTTCAGGTCAAGAGCTGCTATAGAAAAACTTACATTTGCTTACGATCGCTTGCTTCAGGCGGCTTTTCAATCCATCCGTTTTTAATCATTACTTCGCTGCAGCGCCCGGCTACTTTTAAGTCTCGTAAAATACATGCTTCACAGTGCCCGACAATATCAAGCCTCATGCTGGTAGTCATTGCCGTTGCGTAATAGGTAATGGCTACTTTAAACATTGCTCCTGCGTGAAACGTCATCAGCTTTTCTGAAAAAGGCGCGTGCGTAGACGTTGTGATTTCATTATCCAAAAGCGGAGGAGTATGAAGGTTTTCTTCGTGCATAATGGAAGAATAAAGCTCAATATGCTTGTGTGCTACATCAAGCCCTGCCTCCATTACTTTCCGTACATCTTTTCGTTTGCTGACTTGTTTAAACGCAATTAAAAGCGCTTTGGTTGCCATGCTTTTGCGTAAATTAAAATAAATATTTCCAGCTTCATTTGCGTTTAAAAGACGCTGCTTCCCTACAAAATCAAGAGCGTAAGTCAACTCTGTAATCGACTCTTGCTTTTTCGGGGTTAAAAAATAAGGAGCTGGCACATAAAGATTTTGTGCTAAAAGCAGGTCGAGCGATCGATTGTAGATTTCCATGGCATCTAAATTGCACTGATGATAATAATCTCGAAGATCTCGGCGAACTGACACGCTAAATGAAATACCGTACCCTGACAAGCCGTGAATCGTCATGTCGTGAAGATACTTCAGCCAAAAAGAGTCTGTAAAAAGCGGAGGTGCGTGCAAGTCCACATCTTCATCTGTAAATCCTTTCGGCAGCGGAAAATGTTCAGCATGAAAAATGGCAGTAAGCAGCTCAATATGCTTTTTTGATAACTCTAGCGAAAAGGCAAACAGCGACCGAATCTCGGCATCCGTTACCGTTGCAAGGACGTGTTTCGCTACACAGACCGCCAGCGTATCCTGGTGATACTGCGTGCATAGACTCGTTATTTCAGTTGAAGTCAAACGCTTGCTTTCTGCTTTCAATTGGCTTTCCTCCTATCTATAAAAATGGTACGTATCTATGAAAAAACAGATAAGTATAGTGTGGACAAGGGTGTGTTAAATTATTCCATGGCCAAATTGAAATCAAAATAGAAAAAAGATCTGCCCGGTAAAGAGCAGATCTTTATATATTGGTTTATTTTTTATTCATTGCTTTTTCAATTTCAGGATAGGTAATGCCGTATTTTTTAGAGACGGTAACTAAACCGATAATTTCTTCTTCAGTAGGTGGTCCCACTTGCGGCAGAGGAGCATTTGCGGGAACGGAAGTACCGAGTTCTTTAACGAATGAATCAAAGCCTGCAGGAGAAGCAGTAAGGATAAATTCTGTTTCTTCTGGTCCAGTCACAAAGCGGTGCTGAATACCTCTAGGAGCAAAAACATAATCGCCCGCTTTTGCTTCAATTATTTCTTCTCCTATGTAAAAAATCATTGAGCCGCGCTTTACGTAAAACGTTTCGTCTTCATGTTCGTGAAGGTGAAGCGGGGGACCTTGGTTTGCTGGTTTCACTACGTGCGCCACGGCGTAAGCTCCGTTTGTATCTTCACCTGCTACAAGAAGCGTTACTTTTTCATCAAGAAAATGAAATGTATTTTCTTCGTGTGGCATACGGTGAAAAGCGTTTGTTAGCTGATTATGAGTTGCTGTCATCCTTTTATCTCCTTTAAAAACATATTTTGAGATTATTGTATACTAATATGGACGTTTTGTGTGCGAAATAATAGTTAAAAAGAATTATTTATTTACATTTATTATCTTTTTATAGTTCTATTGTTATTGTTAGTGGATTTTCAATAGAATTCCCTCTATCTATTTTCCAAAACTACCCAATATGCTAACATAAAGATAGAATTCCTAAATGGAGAAATGATGTATCAGATGTAAAAGGAGAGTTTTGATGAAGTTGTTTAAAGATGCCTCTAAGTAGGAGCATCAAAATTGGAATAAAGCTGTGTCGGTAGGTTTTTATATACTTTTACTCCTGCTGTTTGTGAATACATTGATGTATGCCTATAATGGTGCTGAGTTAGTATCGTCACTCTCGATGTTTTGGACAGGGATTATTGTGACGTTTGGCTATCAGTTTATTTTAAATCGAAAAAGTGAGAAGAAATGAAAAAACAGCCTTGGCATCGTTCAGAAAAATTTCTGATGCTGCTGTGTTTTTTTGCGCCACCCATTGGCTATGTGGCGGTGATTGTGAATAGGAAAAAGCTAAGCCGAGAACAGTGGCTGAGTAACTTAACAGTAGCGACTATTATCATGTCCATATGGCTGCTGAAGTTTTTGCCGCATCAGTGGGGAACGATTATTTTACTAACGGGAGCCGGAATCTATTGGTATCACCGAATGTTAAAGAAGTTTAAGAAGTAGCAGCAGGGATAAAGAAAGTTAAATTTTACGCATTGATATTTTGAAAAAAGAAGTTAAAATATTATAGTAATACAAATTTGTTCTACCCATGTAAATAAAAGTATTTATTTGCTGTGTTTTATAATTTAGTTAAGAATAGAGCCAACCAAAACGGTTGGTTTTTTGCATGAGTTCATTCTTTTTTTGTGGAAATTGAAGAATAGTATCCGATGTAAAGCTAGAGCATATAGACAGGTTTTAAAACTTTCGGAGCAGTTCTTTAAACAGGAGGCCATCACTAGTGTCGATAAAGAAAAAGTTGTCCGTATTCTTTACTTTGCTGGTATTGTGTATTCTACTAGCGAATAACACTTTGCACTACATTCGATCAAAAAATAGATTAATAGAATTTAACAAAAAAGAAATCACGCTGGTAACAGAGGAAATTGCGTACGAAGTCGAAAACTCCAAAAATAGTGCTTCTTATATGGAAAATCGAATGGCACAGGAATTAAGAACGGCCTCGATTGCGATTCAGGATTCTTTGCCTGCTGATTACCATGACGTCAGCAATGACCAGTTAAAGCGACTGGCTAAAAAACTGATGATATCTCACATTACATTATTAGCTCCTGCAGGAGATGATATTATAGGCGTAAAATCTTCTGACCCTAAGGAAATCGATATGTCTACAAAAGAGTGGGGCTATTGGTATACATCTTTTCAGCAGTTGCTTTCTCAGCAGCCGATTACTACCAAAAAAGGAGTGACTCTACCTCACTTTTGGAGCGGTCCCATTGAAGTAGCCTCTAGCAACCCTAATCACATTGACAAGTGGGGCTATTATTACGACGGGTCTACTAATTATATTATTGATCCTTATTTCCGTGATCGGCACGTACTGGATTTTGAAAAAAGGTTCGGTCCTACGAACGTGATGAACCGCTTTACAGAAAATCTGGAAGGCGTTCTTGAACTAACCGTTTTTAACCCCAAAAATTTCGGGAAAAGAAATCAAAACGTATACTTAAACGGCAATAAATATATTAAAATAAAAGATCAGCCGATTTGGTATGGAACATACACGTATCGAAATACCGAACGGGATAAAAAATCCATACAAGAGGTCTTAAAAACGGGAAAATCACAAAGCTATCTTGCTGAAATTAATCATAAAAAAGTATTAAAGACATTGGTACCGATTAAAGAAAAAAACTCTCCAGCTTACGTAATAGGCGTAGTGTATGACTACGGACTTATTGAAAAAGAGCTGCAGCAAGAATTAATCAAACATTTACTGCTTTCTCTTCCGTTTATCTTTATTGTCCTTATTATCAGCTTTGTCTTCTCTACATCCATTACGCGGCCAATTAAACATATTATGGAGCACGTAAATCAAATCGCCAAAGGCAATTTTGGCAAGGTGCTGAATGTAAGAAGAAAAGATGAGCTGGGAGGACTTGTAGCAAACATTAACCACCTTTCTCACTTTTTAAAAACATATGTAGACGATTTAAAGAAAAGTCAGGAAGAAAGTGAGTATCATGCGTACCACGACTTTTTGACAGGATTGCCAAACAGAAGATATTTTAAAGAAGAATTAAACAGGCGCTTAATTGAGTCGAAGGAAAAGTCCATTCGTCACGTAGCCGTGTTATTTATGGATATAGACCGGTTTAAAGATATTAATGATACGCTAGGGCATTCAAAAGGAGATCAGCTTATACAGCTGATAGCCAACCGTATTAAAGAGTGTCTGCCTCCTGCTAACAATTTTCTTACAAGGCAAGGAGGAGACGAGTTTGTTATTTTATTCAGCGATTTTACACCGGAAGAAGTTCAAGGTATTACCGAGAAGATCATGGCGTATGTTCAACAGCCCTGCTATATTGACAGTGATGAAGTTTTCGTCAGTATCAGCAGCGGATTAAGCTTTTATCCGGAGCACTCTACGAATTTGGACACGCTTATTACGTATGCAGATGTCGCCATGTATGCTTCAAAAAGACAAGGCGGCAGTAAAGTAAGTATTTATCATGATTCATTAAATCAAAAACAAGCTGAAAAAGTTCACATCGAAACGCGCTTGCGAAAAGCGATTCAAAAAGGTGACATTGATGTTTACTACCAGCCGAAAATAGAAGCAAAGCGCAATGTAATCACCGGCGTAGAAGCATTAGTTCGCTGGAATGACGCAGAGCTTGGATTTGTTTCTCCGGAAGTATTTATCCCTATAGCAGAAGAAGCAGGTTTGATTCAGTCTCTATGGGAAGTTGTCATGAAGAAAGCTTGTTCTCAAGTCAGTAAATGGAACAAGGACCGAAACGAAAAAATGACGCTAGCAGTTAACTTTTCTCCGCGGCAATTCCAGGATCCGATTGTGTTGGTTAAGGAAATACAGCAATTTCTTTCCCTCCATAGATTTGATCCTACATGGTTTGAAATGGAAATTACGGAAAGTACATTGCTGATGAACGCGGAAGAAACGATTAAAGCTTTACATCTATTAAAGAAATATGGTATATCAATTTCTATCGATGATTTTGGAACCGGATATTCTTCATTAAGTTATTTGAAAAAATTACCAATCGATTGTTTGAAAATCGACCGGTCTTTTATCCAGGATATTCAAGAAGATTACAGCAACAGTGAAATTGCGCAGGCAATTATCAGCTTATCTCAAAGCTTAAAGCTGCAGGTAATCGCAGAAGGTGTAGAAGAAGAATATCAAAAAGTGTTTTTAATGGAAAATGGCTGTGATCACATGCAGGGGTACTTATTTAGCAAGCCTCTTGCTGCAGAAGATTTTGAAGCAGCATTTTTAAATAGCTGAAGCAAAAACATCATTTGAAAATAAACTTACTAAGAAAAGGGAAGAGGACATAAAAAGATGGCACTTAGTACACAAAATTTAATTGCTCAAAAATTTTTAGAAACAGTAGACACGAATTCAACTGAAATAGATAAAAAAATCGGTCAAGCTGACACATTTATGAATGCGGTGAAAGAACTGATTGATTTATGCGGAGACAATCCGGAAAGAGACGGTCTTGAAGAGACGCCGTACCGCGTGTTAAAAGCATTTTTAGAATACACGGAAGGCTACCGAGAAGATCCGAAAGCTCATTTGGAAAAAACATTTGATGTGAATCACAATGAATTGGTGTTAATACGAGACATTGAGTTTCATTCAATGTGTGAACATCACTTTGCGCCGTTCTTTGGCGTTGCTCACGTTGGGTATATACCGGATAAAAAAATTACAGGTTTATCTAAAATCGCTCGTACGGTAGAAGGATATGCAAAGAGATTTCAAGTGCAAGAACGTCTAACAAATGAAATTGCAGATGCAATCGAAGAAGTGTTAGAGCCGAAAGGGGTTATGGTGATTATTGAAGCGAAGCATATGTGCATGTGCGGAAGAGGAATTAAAAAGTCTTCAGCTTCTACAGCCACTTCATCTGTTCGAGGAACATTTATGGAAAAACCAGAGGTTCGAGGAGAATTTTTATCTCTTTTACAGCGACAAATGTAAAGAAATAAAAAGCCATATAAGCTGAGAAGCAGAAGCGAGGTGAGCTGTATGCAACATGTTGACGTACTGATTATTGGCGGAGGACCCGCTGGTATCTCTGCTGCCGTGTGGTGTAAAAGGCTAGGCGTTGAGTGCTTGCTTCTTGAAGAACAGGCACAGTTAGGCGGACAGCTGTTTACTATTTATAATGAAATTATTGATTATCCCGGAATACAAGCGGAAAATGGAATCGAAATGCAGCGTAAAATGGTTCAGCATTTTATCGATATGGACTGCTTATATGAAGCCAATACAAAAGTAATTTCTATTGACGAATGTTCTAAAACAGTAAAAGTAAAGCAGCAAGAAACAGAAAAAGAAATTGGCTATACGTATCTTATTTTAGCAACGGGTTCTAGTCAGCGAAAGCTCGGAGTGCCGGGTGAGCAGCAAATGATGGACCGAGGAGAAGTATATTCTGCTTCAGCAGATGGAGAACGGCTAAAAGGTAAAAGGGTTGCTCTCATTGGCGGAGGAGACAGGGCTTTTGAAGGAGCACATCTTTTAGCATCACAAGCAAAAGAAGTATATCTGATTCATCGTTCTACGCATTTTAAAGCAAGAGAGCAATACGTTGAAAAAGTGCTTTCCGACCCCGGTGTTAAAGTGATGACAGATACCGAAGTGACGGCTATCCACGGAAAGCATCACGTCACATCGATTGATTTAAAAAGTAAAAACAGTGAATGTAAGAACCTATCAGTAGACGCAGTACTGATTAGACTAGGCGTAGCGCCCAATGTTGAACTTATTAAAGAAAAAGTCACCACTACACAAAGCGGGCTCATCGTCATCAATGAAGTGCATCAAAGCAGCGACCCAGCTATTTATGCAATTGGAGACGCGTGCACGAATCCCTTGTTTTCTAGTATCAGCTCTTCAGCCGGTCAAGGATCGATTGTAGCCAAGCATGTATCGAGCCTTTTGAAAAAGTCATAAGATAAAAAAGCATCTATCAAATTGATAGATGCTTTTTTACGTAATGTAGTAGAAAAAACATAGCAGAAGTGTATTCACAGGCAGACAAATCGTTTGGAAAAAAGCAGTGTAGTTTTTAGGCACGGAGCTGATTCTTTTTACTAGAATACACTCGGTAATGAAATTAAAAAGAATCATGATAGAAGCGACTATTATATACGCCCAGACGTTCTGCTGAAACAAACGAGTAAAAAGAGGCGAGAAAAGAAGCAGAAAAGCAGCGGTTTGAAAAGAACCTCTAGAAAATAAGTCGAATTTTTTAGCACTTTGAGTCACGCTATCCCTCCTTTATATGTTTTATTTTACCAAACTAAAAAGACTTTAAAAACGGTTTCAGTTATTTTTACCTGAGATGTTCCTCATTTGGGGAAAGTAGGGTGAAATATATGTCAAATATAGCTTATAATAATATAAAAGAAATAGATAAAAGGAGGCGCCATGAGAGCTTGCCGGATAAAAACACGGAGAAGGAGCAGTCGATCATGATGATGAAACATCTTGATCGTTTGAATACGCAGCTTTTAAAAGAATACAGTGAAGGTATTTTTTTTATCAACTGTGAAGGCGATATCATGTTTAGCAACGAAGCAGCCTTCAAGCTAACAGGAAACGAGCATAAGGAAAAAAGCCAGCAGCTGACAGCTCTTATACATAAATCGAAACAACAGCAGGCACAAAATTTCTTTCAACGTGCTTTACAAGGGGAAAAAGTTCAGTTTTCGACAACGATTAATCACAACACAAAAAAAGAACTTCATTTATATATTACGCTTATTCCTATTATCATAAGTGAACAAGTAGCGGGAGTCTACGCCGTGTGCCGAGATGATTCAAAAGAACAGGAGCGCTCTAATCACATTTCTAAATTAGAAACACATTTGAAAATGGAGCAAAAGCTTGCGAATGTAGGAAGCTGGTATTACGACGTGCGGGAAGATAAAAGCTATTGGTCACCTCAGCTGTATAATATTTACGGATTAAACCCTAATCAGCTTTTTACTCCTTCTTTTAAAGATGTTCTTCAATTTATCAACGGTTGTGATCAAAAAAGATTAGAAGAAGCAGTTATGGAGGCACTTTCAACCGGAGAAAGCTATAAAATTGAATACACGCTGATGCGGCCAAACGGTGAAGAACGTACGGTATTTGAACAAGCGGATGCGGTAGCAGATGACCAGGGAAACATCGTACAGCTGATCGGCGTTGTGCACGATATTACCGAATCGAAAGTAATTACGAACGAACTAAAGCAAAAAGAACAGCAGTTTCAAACGATTTACAACAATTTGGAAGCTGGAATATGGTCCGTTAATGTGCAAAGCAATGAAATGATTGTCTGCTCTAGTGGTGTTAGCGACATTTACGGAGAAGATGCGGCTAAACTTTTAGGAAATAGAGATCTGTGGAAAAGCTTTATTCATCCAGAAGATAAACCAGCTGTGGCAAAAGCGCAGCATCAGCTGCAAAAAGGAAAAACAATTCGTCATCAGTATCGAATTTATACAAAAACAGGAGAGATAAAGTGGGTAAAAGATAGATGCATTCCCACGCTTGACGAGAATGATAAGCTAGTGCGCATAGACGGCATTGTTGAAGATATCACTGCAGAAAAAAAGTACATGGATCAAGTTGAATATCTTGCGACTCATGATCATGTGACAAACTTACCGAATCGAAGAAAGTTTGAAAGAGAATTAAAAAATTTCATTCGACAAATGAAAAAAGAAAGAGATTCATTAGCGGTTTTTTATCTAGGACTGAATCGCTTCAAACATATTAATGACACATTAGGCCATGACGTAGGCGATCGCCTGCTGCAGCGTATCGCCAATCGGTTAAAAAAGTTCGTTACGCCAGATGTGATGCTGTCTAGAGCAGGAGAAGACGAGCTTGCGATTTGTTTTTTATCTCTTGCACATATCAATGAATGTCAAAAGCTAGCTGCTGCTCTTTTTCAAGAAATCGAAAAAGAAATTACCATTGACGACTTTTCTCTGTACGTCACAGCCAGTATAGGAATCAGCATCTACCCGCATGACGGTGAAGATGTGAAGATGCTGCTAACGAATGCTAACCTTGCTATGCGCCGTGCAAAAGAAATCGGGCGAAGCGACTGGCAGCTGTATTCTCCGTTAATGGACAGCGAGACGTATAAAAGCTATCACCTGGAAAAAGGACTGCGCAACGCACTTCTTCAAAATGAGTTTTTTATTGAATATCAGCCAAAGGTTCATACAAACAGCAGAGAGATTGATAGTATTGAAGCGTTAATTCGCTGGAACCATCCGGAATGGGGACGCGTATCACCGGAAAGCTTTATTCCATTAGCAGAAGAAACTCATTTAATTATTGAACTCGGCGACTGGGTAATTGATCATGTGTGCAAGCAGCTGCAGCAGTGGAAAAATCAAGGATTACAAACCGTGCCCGTTTCGATTAACGTCTCGTCTAAACATTTGCTGAAACGAGGATTTGTAGAGCACGTTCAACAAACGTTAGCTCATTACAACATCGACCCTTCATTCATTGAATTTGAAGTGACGGAAAGCTCCATCATTCAGTATGAAGAACACGTAAAAAAAGTCATGGACGAATTAAAGAAAATTGGCGTAACGTTTGCTTTAGATGATTTTGGCACCGGCTTTTCTTCGTTATCACATTTAAAAGACTTCGAATTTAACACGCTCAAAATCGATAAAACATTTATTCAACACGTGACCAATAAAGGAAAGCAGCAGGCGATTACAAAAAGCATTTTGTACTTAGCTCATGCTCTTAACATGAAAGTGATCGCAGAAGGCGTTGAAACAAAAGAGCAGCTTGCCTTTTTACAAAAGCATGAATGTACATTTATCCAAGGCTATATTGTCAGTCAGCCGGCTGCGCCTCAAAAAATCGCCGAATATTTAAAGAGGCGATTTCTATAAAAAAGTGATGTCTCGACGGAGACATCACTTTTTTTTACGCTTGAATAGGTTTTCGAAGCGTCCAAATTTGGTAAAACATATAAAGAGACTAATAGATGGTCAAATACGTCAGCAAGATCCAGCCGTTCATTAGGTACGGGTAAATGACTTTCTGTACAGAAGTAGATAGCGTTGTACACTATCATATCAAAAAAGGTTTTGGAAGTTTGCTGAGAAGGAAAGTTTTTGTTGAGAAGAGATGATTTAATTAATCAATAGCGTTAATATGCTAGGATCAAATAAATGAAATCACATGACAAAAAAGGGTCTCCGTTATGGAGACCCTTTAGAAATGCCAATTAACGTAACAGTTGAAGTACGTTTTGCGGCTGTTGGTTTGCTTGACTTAGCATAGCTTGAGAAGCTTGAGATAGAATTGAATTCTTTGTTTGTTCCATCATTTCTTTCGCCATCGTGCGAACATTTGCTTTCACAAATGACTAGACTATATCTTCACCCTCCAAAGAAGTAGGGGTTGGGCACTTCGGGTATAAATAAGCGGAACAGCATATTTTACCCTACAGATTTCATCGTCGTAGCAGGATGCCTTAGACGGTTTATCTTAGTCGTTGAACTTTCTCCAGAGTTTCCTCACAGGAGCTTAGCTGCTGATTGCCCAATCTTTTCTTTTTTTAACCGTTACGCCTGTCGTTTCCAACTACGCTGTGGTAAGAAGAGCTCTCAGGGGTTTCCAGCAATTCACCCAATTATAATCACTAGCCGTTACCAGCTAGGACGACTGTGCTTAGGGCTGCTTAGACAGCTAAAGCATAATCTACGTCACGGATACGTGATTCCGCAGCTGTTAGGTTTTCTGATGAAGTGCTTAGGTTGTTAATCGTGTGATCTAAACGATTTTGTTTAGCACCAAGTTGAGCACGTTCATCTGACACCGTTTTAATTGCTGCATCAATTGTATCAATTGCAGCAGTAGATGTAGCGGCATCTGCACTTAAATCAATAGCGTTAACCCCTAAACTAGTTGAGTCCATTTTAGCAAACGTTACATCAATTTTTTGATCTTTATTCGCCCCGATCTGAAAAGTGAACTTTCCAGCATCTCCACCTGTACCATCTAGTAATTTTTGAGTATTAAATTCTGTATCAGTAGCAATTCTATCTACTTCACTTATTAGGTCTGTTACTTCTTTTTGAATTTCAGCTCTGTCATCTGCAGTGTTAGTGTCACTACTTGATTGAACAGCTAGTTCACGAACACGTTGTAAAATAGAGTGTGTTTCATTTAATGCACCTTCACCAGTTTGGATCATTGATACTCCATCCTGAGCATTACGAGAAGCTTGGTCCAATCCGCGAATCTGTCCACGCATTTTCTCAGAAATTGCAAGACCTGCTGCGTCATCAGCTGCATTATTAATACGCTGACCTGAAGATAATTTCTCCATAGATTTTGCTTGTGCATTGTTAGCTGTGTTGTACTGACGGTACGTGTTTAAAGCTGTAATGTTGTGATTAATTCTCATTTTCCTTACCTCCGTATAATGGTTTTACTTCTTGGTTTACATCCTTGTATACAAGAAGTGTCCCGCTTTAAGACGGGATAACAGCAATTGAACATCTTTGGGAAATATGTTCATACTATATATCGACTGAGAGCAGAGGTTGTTTATACTTTCCATTAATTTATTAAATAAAAAATTTGTGCATGTATAAAAAGAAAAACCAGTTCTCTATATGAACTGGTCTTTAGCATTAATGAGTAGCTCCGCCTGAAACTAAAATATCATCTTCCGTTACAATTGTGGTTTTTGTGATGGAAAGCAACCCTTGCACAATCAAATCCAGCGACATACTCGCTTTCCCTGGATGATTCACGGCTTGTTCAGGAAGGTAAGGGATATGAACAAATCCACCTTTAATACAACAGTTTTGAATCATGTTCATGAGTCCGTAAAACACGTGGTTACAGACAAAGGTTCCAGCAGTTTGAGAGACGCTGCTTGGAATGCCTGCTTGGCGCAGGTTTTCGACAGCTGCTTTAATTGGCAGTGTCGAAAAGTATGCGGCAGGGCCGTTTTCAATAATAGGGCGATCAATGGGCTGCTGACCAATATTGTCAGGGATTCGAGCGTCGTCTACGTTAATAGCAACGCGTTCGACCGTAATTCCTTCCCGGCCGCCTGCTTGTCCAACGCAAATGACGATAGAAGGGCTGATGTCTTCTATATACGTATGAAGCTTAGCCATTGATTCGCCAAAAACAGTGGGAAGAGGCTTAGCAACAATGTGATAGTCTTCAACAGCTACGCCGTCCAAAGCTTTTACAGCTTCTAAAGACGGGTTAATGCTTTCACCTTCAAATGGTTCAAAGCCAGTTAGTAATACAGTTGTCATTCTATTACTCTCCTTTAAAAGTGATATACAAGGTAGTACATTAATAGCGTATTTACTACAAACACGGATAAAGCAATTGGCACTTGTGCTTTAATTACGGCATTTTTATCTTTTAATTCAAGCAGCATGGCAGGTACGATGTTAAAGTTGGCTGCCATTGGTGTAAGAAGTGTTCCGCAGTAGCCAGCAAACATGCCGAGCGCTGCCATAATCGCCGGGTTTCCGCCGTGCATATGTACAATCAGCGGAAGTCCAATACCTCCTGTAATAACGGCAAACGCCGCAAAGGCATTTCCCATGACAATCGTAAATAGCAGCATCCCCAAGCAGTAAGCAAGCACAGCTACAAAAGCATAGTTAGTCGGAAGAATATCACTTACAATATCCGAAACGACTGTTCCAACGCCTGATTTTGAAAAAATACCGCCAAGCGCTGCGAGCATTTGCGGTAAAATAACTGCCCAGCCCACTGCTTGAAGCAAGCGGCTTCCTTCTTTAACAGGCACGTCCATTTTTGCTTTTGTGACGCCCATTGAAGCGATAAAGGCAATGACAGCTGCGATTGCCAGTGAAATTAACGTGACTTTTTCTGGGTCGATCAATGACCAGTTTCCAAACTTGATCTTTCCAAAAAGAAGAGTGCCGATAATCGTAAAAATAGGAATAAATAAAGCCGGTAAAAAGATTTTGTTTTTTAATCGCTTCGCGTGAGCCACTCGTTCTTCAGCAGGCGTTTCGGCTTCATTCGATTTAGTGACGCGGTTAAATGAAGCAAGCAGCACCATGATAATGACCAAACATCCTACATAAAAAGGCGGAATCACGTTGCCAAATAAAAACGTAATGGAAAACAGCGCCCAGAATAGAGAAGATCCTAAACGATTAGGATGGTTGTGGTCGCGTGCGATTCGAATCGCGATAAAAGCGACAATAATACCGAGTAAGTAGTAAATCGTATCAAGCGTCAGGATGCTTTTCATTTAACTCGCCTCCGTCTTTGAAGATGATGTTGGTTTGTGCTTCGTCATTTTTTTGTGAATACGTCGGTCTAACTGACGGAAACGAATGGCACTAATCAGCAGCGCTGCGATGGCTGTTGGAATACCCCAAAGCGCCATATCCCAGACGTCAACGTGAATGCCTACAGAGTCGAAGAATCCTTTCATTAAGAGAATTCCACCCGTTGCGATAAAGATATCTTCGCCGAAAAACCACCCTGTATTTTCAGCTGCCGCTGCGTGGGCGCGAATATCTTCTTTGATTTTAGGAGGAAGCTCTCCATATTTGGCACGAGCTGCGCCTTCAGACATAGGTGCCACTAACGGACGTACAGATTGAGCATGTCCTCCAATATTTAAGCCGACTGCGGCTGAGATTTCACGGATAAAAAGATATATAAGTAAAACATTTCCAGAAGAAGCGTTTTTCGCTTTTTTGATCAGCACTTCTGCTTGTTCCTTTAACCCGTATTTTTCTAACACGCCAAAGATAGGAAGGGTAAGTAAAATAGCCATAGACATATAGCGGTTATCAACAAAGAACTGACCGAACATCGTGATTACTTCATGCAGTGATAAACCTGATACAAGGCCCGTCACGATGCCTGCAACAGTCACAACAAGCAGTGTATTTAAACGAAATAAAAAACCTACTGCTACTAGCAAAACCCCAATTAATTTCAACATAAAAATCCCCCTTGAGTATGTATAGACCGTGCTGCAAATTCACCTCCTTTGTTTTCCTAGAAAAACAAAGATGTTTCGAGTATAAACAATTCTGAAAATTAAAACAAGATGCTTAAGGCATAAAATAGTTTTATTGGTAAAACAAAATTATAGAAGGAAGATTTATATAATGTCCATGGACTCAGAAGTAAAAGAAAGAATTCTGCGCGGGAGTTTGGGTAGTGATTTTTTTAGTTGATCCGTTAAAAACATTTCTCCTAAAATACCAAAAATGGTGTATAATGCTAAAAGGTATGAATATAGGATTATATAGGTTTCAACAAAATAAATCTATGTGACTATATTTTAAACAATTTATTGAAGGGGGAAGGAGTATTTGAATTGTTCAAATTGCGGCCATTTTAACGATGGCGGGAAGTTTTGCGTGAAGTGCGGTCATAAACTACAAGAAGAGGCAGCTGTCAGCCAGGCGGCAGCAGCATCTGAATATCAGCCTCAATCTCAGCCGCAGCCAGCGTATGCGCCTCAACAGGCTAATCAGCGTGTCCGTCAGGCGAAAAAAGTGTCAAAATCATTTTTTAGTTATTTTGCAGAAGGAATTAAAAATCCAACAGCTACAGCACAAGCAGCAGGCGAAAGCCAATTCGTTAATGCTCTTATCACAGTCATTCTTTATGCTCTTAGTATACCTATTATGCTGTATGTAGGCTGGAAGCTATTGTTGATTCAATTTGTTCGAAGCATGTTCAAGCTTCCTATTATCAGTGAAGAGCTGGCTCCATCTGACATGGAGGATTTTAATACAGGCGTTGATTTGATAAAAGCCACAGATATAAACAGCATCATTCACTTCAATTTTACGGATTTCGTCTTTAAACAAGGGGTTTTCATTTTTATTGGACTTGCGGTTATTATCGGAGCAACATATGTTGCAGCAAAGTTTGGAAAGGTAGACGTTTCTTTTAAAGAATTCTTCTCACGCTTTGGCACGTTTTTAATTATTCCAACAGCTCTTCTTTTAATTGGGCTTGTGCTTGCATTTCTCCATGTTGAATACTTCTCTTATTTTATGAATTTCGGTTTGTTAAGCATTTTCCTTGTAGTTCCATTTACGATTGCTAGCTTTAAGCCAAGCGGAACAAATGGGCTTGATCGTATCTACAGCACTCTTATTGTATATGTAGTCATTACGATTGTACTGACGTTCATTGCGAATGGTTTAGGAGAAGAAGCCAAAACCATTATTACACGAATGGGAAACAGCAGTGAATTGAATGATCTATTTTAAGCCGACCAAAAGCATCGTGTACAGCGGTGCTTTTTCATACCATTATAAAAAAGGAGTGTAGAAATTGGGATATTGCAGAGAATGTGGCCATCAGTTAACAAATGAGCATCAATTTTGTCCAGAGTGTGGACATCCCGTCGAAAGAAAAGAGGCTTCTAGCCAAGGAGCAAAAACACAGCGTTACGTAGAACCCGCATCAGCTTCAGTAGAGGAAGAGAGAGAATCGGTAAAACCTCCGAATAAAAAAACAAAGGTTATTGCGATTTCAGTTATAGCAGCGGCTGCTATACTTGGCGGCGCTTATTACGGAATAGATAAAACAATGATGGCGCCTAAAGCTGTGTCAGAAAAATTTATTGCTTCAGTAAAGGGCAATGATGTTGATAAAGTAAAAAAATATGTAAATGATGGTCAAATTCAATTAGAAGCCAACGATGAGCAAACAAAATCATTTATTACATATTTGCACGAAAATCCGGATGTAATGAAATCAATCTCTGAAGGGTTAGCCGCAGATAGCAGAGCGCTTGAAGCAGGAGTTCCAAGCGAAGATCACTCTTCATACGCTAAGTTAGAACAAGACGGAAAGAAATGGGGAATCTTTGATCATTACACGGTACAAATAAACCCTGTATATGCAAAAGCTCAGTCTACGGAAGATGCGACAGTAGTATATATTGACGGTCAAAAAGCTGGAACGGTAAGCAGTGACTCTTCTAAAAAGGTTGGTCCATTTTTACCTGGTACGCATACCGTAAAAGGTGAAGTGCAAAATGATTACGGAAAAGTTGAAAACGAACAAGAGGTTGAAGCCGCCAACGGAGAAGATGTAAACGTTGAGTTTGATTGGTCAGATCATGCAGTATACATCTCTTCAGATTATGATGATGCGATGCTGTACGTTAATGGCAAAGACACAAAAACAAAAATTGGCGATATTGATTATTTAGGGCCACTCCCGATGGACGGTTCAGTAAAACTATATGCAAAACGCGGAGAAAAGAAAACGGAAGAAGTATCAATTAAAAAAGGTATGGAAGATGTTGCGCTTAATTTTGATAAAGAAAATACGACAGAAGCTACGGCAAAAGCGTCGGCTCCTTCTAAGAATCAAGAGACAACGGACAAAGGTTCAAAAGTCAATTCTGAAGTATCTACTAGTGAAGTTTCTAGTTTTATCGAACAATATATGTACGCTACAATTTCCTCAATTAACAGTGGAGACTTCTCTATTGCAGAGCCATATATCGATTCTAACGGGCCAAAATACAAGGAACAAAAAGATTATACCGCTTACCTAATCAAAAAAGGAATAACAGAAGATTTATTAAGCTTTAATGTAAATAGAGTAACAAAACTAGATGACTCTATGTATAAAGTATATACAACAGAAGAGTATGATATTTCGTACGGAGACGGATCTGTTAAATACAAAAAATTCAACAGCATTCATAAAGTAAAAGAATTATCTGATGGAAGTTTGGGAGTTTATCAGCTTATTAGTTCAACGGAAGTAAAGTAAAAGCTGATAAATAGACTTTGAAAAAGCAAACAACTTAGTAGGTAACAATACGTAAAAAAGACGTCTTCTCATAAAAGACGTCTTTTTTATGTATAAGTCCTAATATCAAACCCAATACCTGGGATACTGCCGATCTTGAAATAAATTATTATACACGGTAGAAATCAATACAACGACACATGCACAAATCATAATAATACCTAAGTATCCCCAGCCTGCTTGAGTATTAATTGCGACAATTGCGCTAGCTGCAGCGGGAGGATGAACGGTTTTTGTAAGAATCATTAAAATAAGAACAAAAGCAAGCACAATCGCAATCGTAATTAGACTTCGATGAAATAAGCTCCAAATAATAAGTGCGGAAACTGTTGCGAGCAAGTGTCCTCCAAGCACGTGGCGCGGCTGTGATAAAGGACCTTTGTGTGCCCCGAAAACAAGCACGCAGCTCGCGCCAATCGGAGCAAGCGCCATTGGATAACCAAGCGCGAGTGCAATCGCGCTGCTGATGATAATTGCAATTAAGCCTCCGATAGAAGAAACGACCGCATCTCTATAATTGATTTTCGGTTCTTCTTTTAATTCTCCTTTCACCTTTTTAGCATAAGAGCTCAAGTAAGACAGAAAGGGGCTTTTTGTTTGAGCAAAACTTTTTTCAATCTGCATTTCTTCTTTCCTTTCTCTTTTGTAAGTAAAAGTTGTTTGTCAAGTTGTATGTCAGAACATCTGCTATATTAAGTTAGTTTATAAGAAAACAAGGATTACTGGAAGAGGGAAAATGTCTTTTTTTATTGGAAATACTTTTTATGAACGAAAAAAGGCGGGATAAGGGGAAAAAGGGTCTCTATGTGCAGTAAGAGCTGGAGAAATGTATAATAGACTTAGAGGTGACTAATTATGTATCTAGTAGACTACCATCATCACACGAACAATTCATTTGATTCTCAGGCAGTCATGAAAGAAGTGTGCGAGCAAGCTGTGAAAAACGGCATAAACGAAATTTGTTTTACCGAGCACTTTTCATTAAATCCATTAGCACCAACATACGGTCATATGGATTTTGATAAATATGAACGAGAACTAGCGGAATGCAGAGATCAGTTTCAAAATCAGCTAGTGATTAAAAAAGGAATTGAAATTTGTGAGCCGCATTATTTAAAAGAGAAGTATCAAGAAACGATGAAGCAAGAGAACTTTGATTTTATATTAGGATCGGTTCATAACATTAATAACATCAAGCTTCGTAAACATTTGGAGCTGAACAATAAAGAAGCAATTTACCGCGCTTATTTTAATGAAATGTATAAGCTAGTAAGCGAAGCGGACATTGACGTGTTGGCTCATTTAGATTTAATGAAGCGCTATGCGTTTGAGCAATACGGCATTTACGACTTTCATCAATTCAAAGATATTCTTGCAGATATTTTGAAAAAAGCAATTGATCGCAATATTGGAATTGAAATTAACACTTCAGGTATAAGAGGGAAGCTGGGCGAAGCGCTGCCGGCACTGGAAGTTGTTGAGCTGTACCGCGATTTAGGCGGAGAAATCTTAACAATTGGATCTGATTCACACTTTGCTGAAACGGTAGGAGCTCATATGAAAGAAGCAGTTGAAATGGCAAAACAGTGTGGATTTACGGAGATTTATACATTTGATGAGCGTCAGCCAAAAGGAATTCGCATTTAATAGAAGTGGATTTTACTTTCTTCTAGAATAATAATAACTGCAAAAAGCACGCTCTAATTTGAGCGTGCTTTTTTAATTTAGTTCCGCTTAAGCTCCGACAAAAACCTCCGGACTTCTTCGATAGTCAGCCCCAGCGCGCGAGCTGATTCCATAAGACTTACCCACTCTTGATCGATTGACAGTATATTTTCTTTTTTCATTACGATTCATCCACCCTTTGCCAGGGAACCCAGCTATCATAGCCAAAAGCGGCCTTAGACCTGAAGCTTTGCGTCACTATTTTTCAATAGTTTTGCCCTTATCTGGATAATTTGTAATAGTATTCTTAGCATACAGTTATTTTACAAGATAATATTTGTAAAAGATGTCGAAATAGGTCGATTATAACAAAAAAATTAAACGTTCATGAATGGATCTATCAGTTTGTTTTTCGGAACTTTAAATAATACTGAAATTCAATAAATTCTTCTTTGGTCATACCGTCTTGAATGGCTCGTTCAATTAAATGAAGCCACTCTAGATTGAGGGCTGGCTTTGAAGTTAGAGCTGGACAGCTGATGTCTCCCTCAATTAAGTCATCAATCGTTGTATGAAGAGAAGACGCGATTTTATCAAGCATTTGAAGAGAAGGATTATTATTTAACCCTTTTTCTAAATGAGACAAATACGATTTTGAAATATTAGCTTCTTCAGCCAAGCGTGTAATCGAATAGCCTTTTTTTAGTCGCAAATTCTTAATCTTTTCTCCTATCACATTCAGTTCATCCTCTTCTTATAGGTTTTTTTGTTCATTATAACGCATATTTGTGCATTGTGTGTAAATAAAAATATAAAATAAATAATATTTTGTTCTTTATAAAGAATAAAATAGGCCAAAATATCTATTCTTGATGCGGGTATATTATGCTATACTTCACTTACAAATTGTTCTTTATTAAGAATATTTGTCGATTTATCACTTTTTTATTCGCTATAGTGAACGTTTTGTATAGTACGCTAGCGCTATATGAAATGATCCTTGCGCGATAAAGAGATAACATTATTTATTAAATTAGGATAGGAGATTACATGGAAAAAAGATATGTAGAACTTGATTCTTTAAGAGGATTAGCAGCTCTTTTTGTTGTGATAAATCATTATCTCATGATTTATCCAAGCTTCAGCGAGTATAGGTATGACGGTGATTCTTCTTTTTTACTGTCCATGGTAAAAGAAAGTCCGCTGCGGCTATTGTTCAGCAGTGGAAATGAATCAGTGGTTTTGTTTTTTGTCTTAAGCGGATTTGTTTTAGCACTGCCGTTTTATGGCCGTTCTTCTTTTCGATATGAGAACTATCTTGTAAGAAGAATTTGCCGAATTTATCTTCCTTACTTGTTTGCGGTGTGTGTGGCTATTCTATGTAAAATCTTATTTAGTCAAAGCGGGATCTCACAGGTAAGCCACTGGTTTAATAACTCATGGATCACAAACGAGTCGCCAAGTTTACTTCTTCAGCACTTCTTTTTAATTGGCACATTTAACACAGACGCTTACGACAATGTTATTTGGTCGCTTGTTCATGAAATGAGAATTTCCATTATTTTTCCTCTGTTGATGATTCTTTTGCTGCGAATGGACGCAAAGAAAATCATGATGCTATTGTTTTTCGTTTTTGTTTCATCATCAGCGCTATTACTGCTTAATCAATCAAACTTAGAGCCTACGAACTTCTTGCTTTCTTATCATTATTTGCTTTTATTCGCCGCGGGTGCAGTTACGGCGAAATACCGAGATTTTTTTATTCAACTTTATCTGAAAATTGGCACATTTAAAAAGGGTCTTATCGTTCTGATTGCATTTACCTGTTATTTATCTGAAGGCATTATGGGAAATTACGCGATCACCAATAACTTTTTATGCCGCAATCTAGCAGTGATGGTAGGGAGCTGTATGTTCATTATTATCGCTTTAGCATCGCCGGCAGCTTCAAAGGTTTTACGTACAGGAGTGCTGTCGTTTCTAGGTAAAGTTTCGTACAGCTTATATTTAACTCATCTCATCGTGCTGTTTTCGTTGCTGTATTTGTTACACGGGCTTTTGCCGTACTGGAGCATTCTAAGCATTTGTTTCCTTTTATCACTGGCAATGGCTTCCGTCACGTATCATTTTGTTGAAAAGCCTTCCAGCAGATTAGGGAAATTCCTCACAAGAAACAAAGTTGTTTTCGGCGGAGCAGTGAGTCGTAAGTAACAGAGAGATAAAAGCGTATGGAGGTGAGTTTACGATGCAGGATAAAATTCAGCTAAAGGATTTTTTTCGAATTTTAAAAAGAAGATGGCTTACGATGCTTTTAGTCATAGTCATTACGAGTATGAGCATCACAACTATCTGTTTCTATCTACTAAAGCCTACGTATCAAGCATCTACTCAAGTACTTGTTAATCAAGCAACATCTAAAAATGTAGATGAGATTGCTAATATTACACAGCTGAATACCCAATTAATTTCTTCGTATATCGATTTTATTAAAAGTCCGATGATCATAAACGGTGTAAAAGACGAATTAAAGTTAACTATTTCTAATAAAAAGCTGAGTGAACAAATTACGATTGATCATAACGAAAATTCTCAATTTGTCACGATTACCGTAAGAAACGAGAATTCCAAAACAGTAAGTGAAATCGCAAATAAAGTAGCTCTTCTTTCAAAAGATCAAGCGATGAAGTTAATGAAAGGAAGCAACATTCAAGTATTAACCGAACCGTCGCAGAGCCTTAAAGTATTCCCAAAGCCGCTGCCGGTTGCAGCTATTACTATCTTGGTCAGTCTGTTGGTAGGAATAGCGGGAGCGATGTTGAGAGAATATCTTGATAGTACAGTACGAAATGAACAAGATATTCAAGAACTTATCGGACTTCCGATTATTGGACATATCGAGCTGGAGTCTCGAAAAATGAAGCGAAACCAAAAGCAAGGCAGTGATCAGGCAAAGGCAAGGAGGGAGAAGCTTGAGTTTTAAACAAAAAAAGTATCCATTTTCACTGTATCAAGATGCCAAAACCATCAACCAAACAAATATGATTCGAAAAAATGTTGAGGTGCTGCTGAATAGTGAAGCCAAATGCCTGACAATCACATCAGCGGAAGTGAACGATAAAAAGCCGCTTATGACGGCAAAGCTAGGGATTTCATTTGCTGAACAAGGAAAAAATGTTCTTCTTATTGACGGAAACGTGCATTGTCCTTCTCTTCATCAGCTCTTTGACCTTGGAAGTTCAGAAGGATTAACGGATGTATTAGTAAACGGGAAAGGCCGGCATGTACCCATTAAACAAACGTCATACAAAGGACTGGATGTGCTTCCGGCCGGATCTCACTTTCGAAACGCATCCACACTATTTGTTTCCAAGTACTTTGATGAGCTCATAAAAAGATGGAAAGAAGAATACGATTTGATTCTTTTTGAAACACCTCAGTTTTTAGAAGAGACCGATTCTCATATTCTTGCAGCAAAATGTGATGCGACCATGCTCATTGTGGAAGAGCGCAAAACAAAACTAGATGCCGTTGTTAAAACGAAAAATATGCTGGAAAAAGCGCGCATTCATGTGCTAGGCGTTATTTGGAGTCCGTCTCACTAGCTCCTCATTTTATATAGAAGGAAGTGAAACGATGAATCAAATTGTCTCGAAAACGACCGGTGATTCCGATGTGCTAAAAAAAGACTTTCCGCTTTTTTACTTGCTGTGTAAACGCGTATGTGATATTGCAATTTCGCTTATGGCATTTGTGGTATTACTGCCTGTTATTTTGTTATTTGCGCTCATTGTGATGATTGAAACACCGGGTTCACCTTTCTTTCTTCAAGAGCGTCTGGGTCAAAGCGGCAGGCCATTTACCATCATGAAGCTGCGTTCGATGTACAGCGACGCTGAAAAAAACGGAGCGCAGTGGGCCGTTAAAAATGACAGCCGCGTTACCAAAGTAGGAAAGCTGATTCGCCAAACGCGAATTGATGAACTGCCTCAGCTGTGGAATGTGTTAAAAGGCGATATGTCGATTGTGGGGCCACGACCTGAAAGAGCCGTATTTATAGAAGAGTTTCAAAAAACACTTCCTTCGTTTAGCCAGCGGCTTGCTGTTAAGCCCGGACTAACAGGCTGGGCGCAAATTAACGGAGGATATGAGCTAACGCCAGCAGAAAAGCTGGAGCTCGATCTTTACTACATTCAACATACGACTATACGGTTTGATGTGAAGATTATGATAAAAACGCTAAGAGTCATTGTAACAGGAGACGGATCAAGATAGGAGAGGGATAACATGAAAAGAGTATTAGTTACAGGCGGATGCGGTTTTATTGGGTCACATATGGCAGAGCTTCTTTATCAAAATGGATTTGAAGTAAAGGTTATTGACAATCTATCAACGGGAAAAATAGCAAACTTAGAAAATCGAGGCATTTCTTTTCACTACGGAGATATTGTGAGTGAAGAATTAGATAAAGTATTTGCCGAGTTTAAGCCTCATTATGTTGTTCACCAAGCGGCTCAAGTGAGCGTGGCTCATTCCGTTACTAATTTTCATCATGATGCCAACGTTAATATTCAAGGAACAATCAACATTATTAATGCATGCAAAAAACACGGAGCTAAAAAAATCATTTTTGCTTCATCAGCTGCCGTGTACGGAAATACGAACGTTACTCCAATTACGCTTGCTCACCCAACGAGTCCAGCTTCACCTTACGGATTGTCAAAGTTTACGTCTGAAGAATATTTAAAGCTTGCTAAACAGCTGTATGATATTGACTACGTGATTCTTCGCTACAGCAACGTGTATGGCCCACGGCAAAATTCACAGGGGGAAGGCGGCGTAATTTCAATCTTTTTTGACCGGTTTGTTACGAACCAACAGCCGATTATTTACGGAAGCGGCCGTCAAACAAGAGATTTTATTTACGTGGAAGACGTGAGCCAGGCGTGTTTACAAGCCATTCAGTATGAAGGATGCGGCACGTTTAATATTTCCAATAACAGCAGCATCAGCATCAACGAACTCTTTTTTACGATGAAAAGCATATCCGGCAGTCACTTAACACCTGCTTATCACAGCGTGCGTGAAGGTGATATTGCAGACAGCAGACTGTGCAACAAAGAAAGCATCAAAGTATTAAAGTGGTCGCCTGCTTTTACGCTTGAAAAAGGCTTAGCTAAAACGTATGACTACTATCACGAAACGCTAGCTCAGCGATTTGCTAAAACGATGGAGTAAGAGGAATGTATGAAGAAAAATTCCATTTGGAAAAACATTGTTCATTTATTTATTAGTACCGTTGTATCACGTTTGTTAAATGCAGCTGCGCTTATCGTGCTGGCACAGTATTTAAGCGCAGCTAGTTACGGCAGCTTCAGCGTAGCGCTAGCTTTTGCGATGATATTGGGCTACTTTACCGACGTTGGCTTAAGCAATACGGTGCTTCGTGAAGGCTCTAAAAAGCAGGCAGACGTGGATCATCTTTTGTCCTCGTATGTGAAAATGAGAATTTTGCTTTTGCTTGCGACGTTTGCAGGGGCATATATAGTAATTTCCTTGTTTTATCACGAAGCATCACTTGTAAAAATGATGTACTACTTAATTATACCGATGGTAACAGGGCTTGCGATGCAAAGCATAGGGATTACGTATTTTCAGCTTACTGAACAAATGCATCATTTAGGAGCCATTCGAATCTACTCAGCTCTGTTGCTGGTGGTTCTGCTGACGGTTGGAATGCTGATGCATACAAGCCCGTTTTTTATTTCGTTTTTGTTTGGCTTTTCCTATCTTTTAGCAGGAGTGTACGGACTGTGGATGGTGAGAAAAAGAGTATCGTTTAATTTGAAAAAGAAAATTCAACGCGGACTGTTAAAAAATATCGGCTCCTTTATTGTAAGCGGACTGTTGATTATGCTGCTGCCGCAGCTTGGTCCAATCGTATTAGAAAATACGATTCCGCTTGCAGCCGTCGGCGTGTTTGCCGTTGCATACCGCATACCATCGGCACTGTATCAAGTTCCGGGAATTGTGGCAGGTGCTTTTTATCCAGTATTGTTTCGTCATTATAATCATCAGCAGACAGACAAACATTTACAGTTAAATATTCTTCAAGTGAAGCTTATGAGTTTAGTAGGGATGCTAACGGCGCTTCCTTTTTATCATTTATCCGATCTTGCCGTGTCGTTATTGTTCGGAGATAAATGGGCTGCGGCTGGAGATGCGTTAAAGTGGCTGTCGCTCATGCTGATTTTCCAAGGCTTAAGCGTAGCGCTAGCAGACGGCTTAACAACAAAAGGACTTCAAGGAAGAAGAACGGGCGTTCAGCTGGTTGCTGTCGTATCGGGAATTGTTTTCTACTACTTTTTAAGCTCTGCTTATTCTGTGATGGGAGCCGTGTATGCCGCGCTTTTAATTGAAGGAATTTTATTTATTGGTTGCTGGCTATGCAATCCTGAAAGAGTCATTATCATGCGTAAAACCTTTCCGATTTTTGTTTGCTTATTTGGAAGCACGCTTGCAATTACCACGCTGCTGTTTTCACAGCACCCGTTTATTGCGCTGTGCGTAAACATACTGCTTGTGTTACTGCTAACGCTGCTAGATAGGGAGATTAGAAATCAAGGGCTGAGCTATGTGCAAAAAAGTAAGTTAGTAAACGTAGAGAACAGAAAGGAGGCGCAAAATGGATAGTGTATACGTGCAAAATCGAAAACCGACCGTTTTGTTTTGCCTTTTTGTTCTTGTTACGTTAAGTAAATATAACGTGAATATTGGCTTTTCATTAAAGCCGTACATGATTTTTTTATTTGCACTTCTGCTGCTTAGCTTTGCTTCTTTTTACGTTTATAAGCTTCAAGCATATGAAGTGCTGCTGCTTTTATTTTATCTTTTTTACTGTATGACCGGAGCGTTTTCTCTGTACCCTGAAGCGAGTCTTCGTATTATGCTAGGCGTTTTGCTTATCCTTGCTTGCTACTTTTTAATGAAATATGTCATAGCAGAGTTTCATAGCGGAAGTATTAAACGTGCGTTAACCGGAGCGGGCATTCTTTTTAACGGTGTGAGCTTGCTGCTCTATATTGCCGGTCTCCAAGCCGTTCATTTTCAATTTGCCTCCGAAGTAGAAATTATTAAATGGGGCGTCATGATTGACCGCAGCTATCCCCGTTTGATTGGCGTACTGGATGATCCTAATATTTATGTATTTTACAATACGCTGTTTTTTACTTACTTTTTAACGAATAGCGATAGTACTAAAAATAAAGTCGGACTTTTACTTAGCACATTAGCAAGCGTGTTAACGTTTTCCCGAGGCGGATTAATTGCTATGGTCGCTGTGTTGATTCTGTACTTGCTTATTACTCGTTCGCTTAACAGTCTTAAAACAGCTCTTTCGTTTGTGTTTTTATTTGGTTTACTTGCTCTTATTGCTCATTTTATGACGAACTTTAACGTGTTCACCATTTTAACCGAACGAGCTGATGATTTTTTACATGACGGAGGAAGCGGAAGGTTTTCCCTGTGGAGCCGGGCATTTGAGTTTTTTTCCTCGCATCCGTTTGCCGGAATCGGCGCTTTTAACTTTTCAGAGTACAACTTGTTTTACTACGGCGAAGCGCTGTACGTTCATAACACGTTTTTAGAGATTTTATCAGAGACGGGTATGATTGGCTTTTGCTTATATTTTAGCTTTTTACTTCTTGTGTTGCTTCAGCTTTTAAAACAAAAGATTCATAAACAAGAACCTTACTTATTTTTAACGTTTGTTGGTTTTTTGCTTCAAATGATGTCACTTTCGTTAATTGTCAATGAGCTGTTCTTTTTATACTTAGCGTTGCTGTCAGGCTATTTACGAAATCACCAAAGTGAGGAGAGTGTGAGATGAATAACTTCAAAATTCAACCGGATCAGCCCCTCGTTTCAATCGTTACACCTGCCTATAACTGCGCAGCCTTCATTTCATCAACCATAAAATCCGTGCAGCAGCAAACCTACCTCAACTGGGAGCTGCTTGTGATTGACGACTGTTCGACAGATGAAACAGCTGAACTAGTAAAGAAATTTAGTAGAAAAGATCAACGTATTCAGCTGCTTCAGCTTACAAAAAATTTAGGAGCCGCAGCCGCGCGTAACGAAGGTATAAGCGCAGCAAGCGGACGTTTCCTTGCTTTTTTAGACAGCGATGATGTGTGGCACACGGAAAAACTTACAAAACAAGTAGCATTCATGCTTGAAAAAAACTGCGCTTTTTCCTATACAGGGTACAGCATAATGAACGAAAAAGGTGAAAAAACGGGCGTTGAAGTAAACGTTCCTAAGAGTGTTGATTACAAGACGCTTGTGGGAAATACGATTATCGGCTGTTTGACAGTCATGCTTGATAAAAAACAAATTTCCGTCATTTCAATGCCAAACATTCAGCCAGAAGACACGGCGCTGTGGCTGTCACTGCTGAGAAAAGGCTATACAGCATACGGCCTTCAAGAGTCACTTGCTTATTACCGTCTTGTATCTCACTCCGTTTCTAGAAACAAGCTGAAAGCAGCAACGAGGTATTGGAAGCTCCTGCGCAAGCAAGAAAGGCTGCCGTTATGGAAAAGCGCCACTTATTTTGTGCAGTACAGCGTGAATGCGTACACTAAAAGTAAAAACCTCTCAAAATCATAAAGGATGTGAAGTCTTGAAAAACGTACTTTTAATCACGGATAAATTGATTACAGGCGGAGCAGAAACGTATTTTTGTAAGCTCGAAAATCAGTTGAATCATCCGGATATTACCGTATATACAGCAGCCGCAATGGGAGAACTGTACAACAAAATTCAATATAAAAAACGGTTCACGCCTTTAAGCAGAAAAAATCACCTTCACAATCTTTATGTGCTTTTGAAAAAAGTGCGAACGTGTAAAATTGACATCATTCATGCCAATAGCCTGCGCATGGTGATGTATGCAATATGCTTAAATCGAGTGCTGCGAAAAAAAGTAAAAATACTTTATACAAAGCATAATGTAACAGTGCTGGAACAAAAAGCGAAGGGTCTATTTTGTAAACTCGTAAACTCTTTTGTACATGGAGTGATTACCGTCAGCTGCTTTGAACAAGAGCAGCTAATGAATATCGGCGTGCATAGCGGTAAAGTAACAACAATTTATAACGGAGTGGATCTGAATCAGTTTGTGTTTAAAGAAAAAGCTGCTTCACTTGATTGTCATATTGGCCTTTTGGCACGAGCTTCAAAAGAAAAAAATCATGAGCTGTTTATCGAAATTGCCTCACTGCTGAAAGGTAACACACACATGAAGTTTCATATCGGAGGAGGAGGTCCTGAGCTGCAGCGAATTCAAGAGCTTATCCAGCAGCAAGGCTTGTCTGAAAAGATAAAGATATGGGGCGAAGTGGAAGATCCAGAAGCATTTATTACGAAAATGGATATGCTTCTGTTAACTTCTCATCGTGAAGTCTTTCCAATGGTTGTTTTAGAAGCAATGGCCGTTGGTACACCGATGATTTCAATTGATGTAGGAGGGGTGAAAGAAGCAATAGCAGACGGAGACACGGGCTATTTAATCCCGACTTATTCACCTCAAGCATTTGCTGAAAAAATTACGGCGCTGTACACCGAGCAAGAACAAAAGCAGCGTTTTGCCAAAGGAGCAAGAAAAAAAGTCGAGCAGCACTTTACGTCGAGTCAAATGATTGCATCGACTGCTAATCAATACGTAAACGGAGAAAGCTTCTAAAACGGAAGCTTTTTTTCTATGAAAACAGTGAACCATAGGTAGTCAAAACGCATAAAGTAATACAAGCAGTACATGCTTTACACCTGCTGAGAAAGCGAGATGAATTTAATGGAAAACTGCAGTGAAGAAAGAATAGTCGACGCCGCTTGTTTTGGTGTGAAAAGAGACGGCGTGACGAATGATGCACCTGCGATACAGCAAGCAATTGATTACGCAGAGGCTAACAAATTATCACGAGTACTACTAACAGGAAACTATACGTACGCCATCGCATCACCCCTTGTGATTAAACCGTCTATTTCGTTTGAAATGGACAGCGGAACAAAACTTAAAGTAACGGGAAATTATCATGTATTTACCCTTCAAAAAGATGCCTCTATTTCAGGTGGAACGGTTGAAGTGACCGATCCTTCCTTTATCTCTTCAGTCATTTACCTTCACGGATCACAGCAATTAGAAACGGGAAACAAAACGACGATAAGCAACATCAGTATGATCAATACGTCAGGCGCTTATAATGGAAAAGGCATTTATTTTTACTGCCAGAAAGCGTGGGATTTTATCAGCTTTGTGAACGTATCGTTTGTACACCTTCGCAACTTTGAAAGGGGCGTGCTGCTGCAAACTGAAAAAATCACCAACATTAATACGCCTGCATGGATTAACGCGAATAACTTTAGCTATTTATCGATTGACGGCTGTCAGTATGGAATTGACGTAGCCGGCATCAGTGACGTGCCGTATGAAACGTCGGGAAACAGCTTTGTTTATTTTCAAATGCAGTGCCGCAGTCAAACGAAACGAGCAATTAAATGTTCAGGTGCTTACAATACGTTTGAAGGGCATATTTGGGATACGTATTTGATGAACGGAGGAGAATCGCCCGTAGAATTTACGAGTATCTCACATCGAAATCAGCTTGCCTCTAACCTTTTATCCACATCGATTTTGAACAACGGACAGTATAATGACATTACGTCTCCTTTTGAACAAACCCGAAATATATTTGCCCCAGGACTTCCGGGAAAACCTGATATAATCGGCAATCAAGACGATATTTTCGTACAAGCTGATAAAAAATATACCGTCAAACAAATTGCTGGAAAAGCCCCGTACGGAGGAAGCATCAGCAACTGCTTCAGCTTAGTTGATGAACAAAGCATGAACTATCTCGATGTGCCGGCTTCAGCTCCCGTTGTGATTGAAATGGACTTTACTGCAAATCCAATTAAAATGCTGAATATGGCCGGCGTTTCATTTGGATGGGGTGAGTCACCTAAAAATATTAAATTTGAATATCTAACAGCACTAGACGGTGCGTGGACAACGGCCAAAGACGTAAAAAACAACTTAGGAAACACGGTAACGGCAGAAGTGCGAGCCAATACGCTGTATAAAATGAGACTTACGCTAAGCGAATATACAAAAGACCACAAACGTTTTCGAATTAACCGCATATTCGGTACGTCTTCTATGATGCCCGGTTCCTCTTGGGTGGCAACGTCCGGAAGCAAAATGTACGGAAACCTCGAGTTTCAGCAAGGAAACAGCCTGATTCTTAAATCTCCCGACGGACAAAGCTGGAAGCTAAGCGTTGATAACACAGGGAAAGTCTCGGGGACAAAAATCTAAGTAGAGAAATTATTTTTAAGCCAGCTTCTTTTTACCAGAAGCTATTTTTTATGTCGATAAAAAGTCACGAGCGTGCTATGGATAGAACACCCCCTATGACCGATAGATATAACGAAGTGTGAAAGTGAAAGCAGGAGAATACATCAGCGAATTGCGGACGGCTCAGAATCTATGTATAATGACCGCCCGCAGCCTATTAGGCAGTTAGGGCAGGTTCGAACAAATAACCGTGTGATTGATGCGAATACGCTTGAAATGATTTTATCAAAAGATGAAAACTATCAGCGTAAGCGTCTCGATGAGTTTGGAAGCTTCCAAAGTCAAGAGAAAAACTGAAGAAGAAAGATTCAGTAAAAGCAAGTTGAAACTAGTAAGACTATCTGCAGCTAATTTCATACATGAAAAAAAGTCTGATTCCCATTGAGAACCAGACTTTTTTTCGGTTTTATTATCAAGCAAGATATAAAGATATCTCTAGCATTATAGCATGAACAAAGGAAAATAGTCATTAAAATATGGAAAATAAATAAAAAATATCTTTATTGGATTTTAAAATGATTGTCACAGTTCACTGATGATGGGCAACAAGTCAAATAAATGGAAATAAAGTACTGGAAAATCTAAGGGTTTGCCCGATATTAGAAAAGATGCCTTTAGATTTATATAGTACTAGAAAAGTAGTAAAAGTAAGGAGAGCAGCCAATGAAAAACATGATGAGAATCCTGGTAGCAATCGCTATCATTGTAGTTCCCTTAACGGTTTTTTCGACAGCAGAAGCCGCAGGAACAGAACCCCTTGTATCGGTAGAATTAAGGAACTACTTAGGCAATAAAAGCAGTATTACAATTCACCCCTCAGCATCGTATCGTCTTAAAGATGAGGATATAACTCTGCAAGCAAATAAAGATTATGAAGTAAAAGCAGAGGGCACGAATGTGGTGCTATATCAAGAAGGAGAAAAGTTAGGAGAGTTTTCTAGCTTTGAAGTTACGCCTTCTACCTATGGCGCAAAACTTACTATTAACGGCATGTCTTATTTAGGGGATATAAAGTTTACGAATGAAAGCAGTAAGTATGTTCGCCCTGTCAATACGCTTCCTATAGAAGATTATTTAAAAGGTGTAGTGGGAAAAGAGCTGTATTGGTCTTTTAAAACGGATACGTTTAAAGCTCAAGCAGTAGCAGCAAGGACGTATGTACTTAGTCTTAAGAAATCAGTAATTAACGATACGACGAATTTCCAAGTGTACGGAGGCGACTATTGGGATGAACGTATCGGAAAGGCTGTAGATGATACATTCGGACAAGTCCTGACATATAAGGGGAGTATTATAAACTCGGTATATTCTTCAAGTAACGGAGGGATTATTCAATCCAATACAAATGTCTGGGGAACTCCAGTTAATACATATTCTCAAGTGAAAGATGATCCTTATGATCCACAAAAAGTATGGACCAAAACGGTTCGGAAAAAACAAATTGATTTATCAGGAAAAGATTTAAAAAAACTAGAAGAATGGTGGAGCAAAACAAAAGAAGCTGATGCAGAAATGACCAATCGTCTTAAAGACAAAATGGCAGCTGGAGAACTGAAAGGAAAAGATATTAAGATTACAAGCATTTCAAAAATTAATTTCTACGCTCCTGATTCAGCTGGGCGCGTAACAAAAGGCGACATCAGTGTTAAATATATTGTGAAAAATGAAGTTGATAAGAATGGGAATATTGAAGAGAAGCAATGGGATTTAATCGGCAGTTCAGCTGGAACAATCAATTATCTTATTACTGAAGGAGGTATTGGAAGTAAATATGTGACAGATATTAATGATGATGGAACTTCTATTGTCATTAAAGGAAAAGGATTTGGACATGGGATAGGTATGAGTCAATTTGGTGCTGACGCCATGGCTACTGGAGACAAAAACTATCAGGAAATTCTCGCATTTTATTATCCTACGACTCTTCTAACAAGCGCTTATGACACAGCTTATCCAAGGATATATAAAGTACTGCCTAATGCGCCAGAAGTAAATGACATCACATCAGAAGATACTAAGGTTACGGGAAAAGCAGCACCTGGAAGCATTGTGTATGTGAAAAAAGGATCAACGTTGTTAGGGCGTAGTATAGTATCCAACCAAGGTACATATTCTGTATCTATACAGCCGCAGGCAGCTAAAACTAAAATTGGTGTAGTGATTAAAGATAGTGTAGGATACAGTACTTATACGTATAAAATAGTTATACAAAAAGTAACAAAACCAGAAGCACCAACCATTAACAAAATCTATGATCAAGATACATCAGTCAGCGGAACAGCTGAAGCAAACAGTAGCGTATATGTAAAAAAAGGATCAACAGTGCTGGGAAGAGGAGTAGCAACCAAACAAGGAACGTATAGCATTGCCATAGCATCTCAACCCGCTAATACGAAAATAGGTGTAACGGTGAAAAATAGCGCTGGGTATAGTGGTTATACGTACATGACTGCTTTAAAAACTGTTCAAAAACCAGCTGCTCCCGTTATTCATACAGTAACTGACCAAGATACATATGTAACAGGGACAGCTGAAGCAAATAGCGTTGTATATGTAAAAAAAGGATCAACAGTGCTGGGGAGAGGAGTAGCAACCAAGCAAGGAACATATAGCATTGGAATAGCACCTCAACCCGCTAATACGAAAATAGGTGTAACGGTGAAAAATAGCGCTGGATATAGTACCTATACCTACAGTACAGTAGTGATAAAATATAAAGCGCCTAATGCTCCAGCTGTCAGCGATATTACGGATGAATCCACAGTTGTGACGGGAACGACCGAAGCAGGAAGTCGTGTATATGTTAAAGCAGGTGCAAATGTAATTGGAACAGGCACTGCGAATAGTAAAGGGGCATTTAGCATTACGATTCCAAAGCAAGCAGTGAATACGAAAATAGGTGTAACGGCAAAAGGAAAAGGCGGATATAGTCCTTACACTTACAAAACGGTGGTATCCTCTAGTCCTTCAGCTCCTAGTGTAAACCGTGTTTTCAGTCTGGCAAAAACAGTGTCAGGTACAACAGAACCTAAAAGTGTTGTCTATATCAAAAAAGGATCTGAGCTAATTGGAAGAGGCGTAGCAGATAGCAAAGGTTCTTTTAATATAGCCATTATACCGCAGGCAGCTAAGACGAAAATCAGTATCATTATTAAAAATCCAAACGGTAAATACAGCCCGTATCGTATTGTGACGGTCGGTTAATAAAAAAGCGGACGCATTTAAACTATAAATACGTCCGCTTTTTACTTATTCAGCTTTATAAGAGAAGGTAAGGGGATGAAAAATCTCCATATATCAAGAGGAAAAACAAATTTTTTTCTCCATTTTTTCTTGATTGAGATAGAATAGAAGGAGAATCTACTAATACATAGGGACTAAAGTATTCAGCTGCAATGAGGGTATTCAGCTGATGAACAAGAGGAGTTACGAATGAAACTATCGACTACTGATCTAACAATTGAACTTAAAAACTTTTATCAGCTTCTAGTTACATGCCACGGAGAACACAAACATACAAAAATGTCTTATTACTTAATCAAAGATCAAGAAGTAATTGAAAAGGTACCGTATTCTAGAAACCATTCACATACATTTAACCTACATGAACGAGGAAGATATAGAGTAAAAGTCTTTATCCGGAATACAGAAGGAGAGCAAATAGTAAAAACAAGCGAAGATCTTCGCTACAAAGATTTTGAAACGAAAGATTATCCATTCTATGAACAGAAAATCTATTCAATAGTAGGTGTTCATCGAAACGCGGCGTTTATTAAACTATTAATGGAAAAGCATAATGAAATTAGAAGCTTCATCGATCCCACTAATCAATACTGCGGACAAACTTTTTTCAATCTTCCAGTTGAAAGCCTTAAAGATATTGAGGGACAAAATGTTACGTTAATTGTTTTAGAAGGCCTTGAGCTAGAGGGAGATCAAATAGAGCATTATACCTTAAAAGTAAGTGAAACCAACGTACTGACAAAAACTTTAAACCGTTTCTTAGCAATGGACTTATATAAACTATCTAGAATGTTTTACGAAAATGGCTTAACAAAAGGAGCGGAATATGTAAAAGACTTTATTCGACACAAATTCAACTCTTATATTCCATATACAGCAGAAATAGGTGAAGGGACAAAACTCGGCTACGGCGGAATTGGAGTTGTTATCCAAAAATCAGCGAAAATCGGAAGAAACTGTACCATCTCACAAAATGTAACGGTTGGATCACGCGGCAAGCAGCCGGTTATTGGAGATAACGTATACATTGCTCCGGGAGCAATTTGTATTGGAGGCAAGATTGGAGATAATGTTGTAGTAGGAGCTAATGCAGTAGTGACAAAAGATATTCCAAGCAACTGTGTTGTAGCGGGAGTTCCAGCTAAGATTATTAGTACAGATATGGAAAAGTACGAGAAATATGTAAAAAAGAATAGTGGAAACGCACAAAAAGATCTCTAAATTCTAGAGATCTTTTTGTATTTATAAAGCAAAAATAAAAACAACGCGCCGCCAAAGGAGTCAATGCCTACATCAATAATTCGTCCGTCACGTCCAATAATAAAAGCTTGGTGCAACTCGTCTAAAAAAGCAAAACAAGTAAGTAAAACCCACGCTTTTACGTATCGCCAAGAATTTTTTTTCAAATTCCAGTAAATTAATAGTGCTAATAAGCCGAAAAAAGAAATGTGAGCAATTTTACGTAAGATAAACTCTAGATTAAAACCGTATGTATAAGACGTATAAAATTCACTGCCAGGACGTAACACGGACCAAAGAGTAGCTTTATGATTCCAGACTGAAGCATTGCTCCAAGAGTTTGGGTCCGTCACTTGAATATGAGGCGTGTGGGAAAAATGAGAAATAGCAAGTATCATCGCAACAACACAAATTCTTTTTAGTATCATACAAAAAATTCCTTTTATTTTTAGATTTATCTTCATATCGTAAGAGAAAAGCAGGGAAAATGCAAGAAATATCCTTAAGCACCTTTCTTTGCACACAATACATTAAGATATTTTCATATAGAAATATCTATTATTTTTGCTGCGTATGACAGAAGTTCTAACAACTTACTGAATATAGAAAAAGGTAAGACTATCAACATTTAACGACATAAAAAGGTCTTTTGGAGAGAAAATATTATCTTTTCATTCAAAAACCTTGTTATATCGCAAATTTCGACAAAAAATCTTATCCCTCTTTTCCTTTTTTTGTGATAACATTAATTTTACGATTGTGTCATAAGTTATAGGTCTAATGGACGTAAGTAAAAACATATAGAAATAACTGAGAATAGATAAGATAAATGAACTATAAAATCCTCTTAGATAATGTGTCGAACCCTTAGAAAACTTGTTGAAATTAAAGACAAGTTTTTAATTTTTATTTAATAAAGGATGAATATTCAAAAATAGTCATATAAAGCGTAATATGTATGGTGATGTCTCCTCAGCCACTATCAAAGGAGGCACTCGGCTGCACTGTGGGTAGAAAACTACCTTAGACACGTTTGTTGTCAGGAGTGTGGTGTGAGGTGGGGTTAAATGCCCCTATTAATTTATAAGCACTTACGAATGCGCTGTTGCTGCAGCTTGTTCGTAAGTGCTTACAAAAAATATATATAAATATATATAAATAGGAAGAAACAAGGAGTGAATGACGATGAAAAAAATTAAAAAAGCTATTATTCCAGCTGCTGGACTGGGCACGCGCTTTTTACCCGCAACAAAAGCGATGCCAAAAGAAATGCTTCCAATCGTTGATAAACCAACCATTCAATATATCGTCGAAGAAGCGGTTCAATCAGGTATTGAAGACATCATCATCGTAACTGGAAAAGGAAAACGCGCGATTGAAGATCATTTTGATTATGCTCCAGAGCTTGAAAATAATTTAGTTGAAAAAGAAAAATTCGATATTTTGGAAAAAGTACGTCAATCTTCAAACGTCGATATTCACTATATCCGTCAAAAAGAACCAAAAGGATTAGGTCATGCTGTATGGTGTGCTCGTAACTTTATCGGCGATGAGCCATTTGCCGTGTTGTTAGGCGATGATATTGTCCAAGCAGAAACACCTTGTCTTCGTCAATTAATGAATGAATATGAACAAACTCTTTCGTCCGTAATAGGCGTGCAAACGGTTCCTGACAATCAAACGCATCGCTATGGCATCGTAGATCCGATTTCAAACGACGGCCGCCGTCACCAAGTGAATACATTTGTAGAAAAACCAGCCGCGGGTACAGCTCCTTCGAATCTAGCAATCATGGGGCGCTACGTCTTCACTCCTGAAATTTTTAAATTTTTAGAAGAACAAGAAGTCGGAGCAGGCGGTGAAATTCAATTAACCGATGCTATTCAAAAATTAAACGAAATCCAACGTGTGTTTGCGTATGACTTTGAAGGTAAGCGCTATGATGTAGGAGAGAAGCTAGGGTTCATTCAAACCACAATCGAATTTGCTCTTCAACATGAGGATTTACGAGATAATTTATTAACAATTATGGAATATTTATTAAAAAAAGAAACGAAGAAACCGGTAGAAATAGAGTAGAATAGAAGGAGTGAATTGCGTTGCCATCAATTGCTGAACCTAAAACGGAAACTTCTATTCAACAAACACAAGTTGTACAAAAGAAAGTTCAGCCTAATAATCAAGCCGGGTACCTTTTGGCTAAGAGATGTATAGATATAGCAGGAGCAATCGTTGGATTACTTGTTTTGTTTGTTGTTTTTCTTATTATTGGTCTTTTAATAAAACTCGAAGACCCGAAAGGTTCAATTTTCTTCTCTCAAAAAAGAGTAGGGAAAAATGGTGAAGAATTTAATATGTATAAATTTCGTTCCATGGTTTCGGATGCCGAAGCAAAGTTAGCTGAATTACTTGAACAAAATGAAGCTACGGGCGCGATGTTTAAAATGAAAAATGATCCGCGCGTCACAAAAATAGGACGATTTATCCGAAAAACAAGTATTGACGAACTTCCTCAGTTAATCAACGTCTTGAAAGGCGATATGAGCCTAGTAGGTCCAAGACCGCCGCTTGTAAGAGAAGTAAACGAATATACAGAATATGAAATGCAAAGACTGCTTGTCACTCCTGGATGTACAGGACTATGGCAAGTAAGCGGAAGAAGCAACGTAGGGTTCGAAGAAATGGTCGAATTAGATTTAACATACATAACAACACGCTCCCTAACGGCCGATATTAAAATTATATGCCGAACCATTTTTATGCTGTTTGGCTCGAAGAATGCTTATTAACCCAAAGAAAGCTGGTGTCTTAAAATGAACAAAAATTCGAAAATTTATGTAGCTGGTCACAGAGGGCTTGTCGGTTCAGCTATCGTACGAAAACTGCAAGAAAAAGGCTATAGCAATCTAGTGTATCGCACAAGCGCTGAGCTAGATTTACGAGACAAGCCGCAAGTAGATGCATTTTTTGCTGAAGAAAAGCCAGAATTTGTGTTCTTAGCAGCCGCTAAAGTAGGCGGTATTGTGGCAAACAATGAATATCCAGCGGAATTTATTCACGATAACTTATTGATTCAATCAAATATCATTGATGCAGCGTATCGAAATAATGTAGAAAAACTATTATTCCTAGGAAGTACATGCATTTATCCAAAATTAGCGCCTCAGCCGTTAAAAGAAGAGTACTTACTAACAGGTGCGCTGGAGCCAACAAACGAACCGTATGCAATTGCTAAAATTGCTGGAATCAAAATGTGTGAATCCTATAACCGTCAGTATGGAACAAAGTACATCTCAGCAATGCCAACGAACCTCTATGGTCCAAATGACAATTTTGATCTTCATACATCACATGTGCTTCCTGCACTACTTCGTAAATTCCACGAAGCGAAAGAAAGCAATGCACCGTTCGTTGAAATGTGGGGAACAGGCACACCAAAACGTGAATTTTTATATTCAGATGACCTAGCAGACGCGTGTGTGTTCTTAATGAATACATATGAAGGTAACGAAATTGTAAATATCGGTGTGGGAGAAGATATTACGATTAAAGAGCTTGGCGAAAAAGTAAAAGCAGTTGTTGGCTATGAAGGAGACATTCAATTTGATACGTCAAAACCAGATGGAACGCCTCGTAAACTAGTAGATGTAACAAAATTGAACGGACTTGGGTGGAAAGCAGAAACAGCTTTAGAAGACGGTCTTGAAAAAGCGTATCAATGGTTCTTAGATAACGAACTAGCTGCAGCAAAATAATTAACTACTTTTAATTAAACTAAATACTAAAATAACAGTTGAAATATATGGAGGATACGATGAAAACAGCATTAATTACAGGTGTAACAGGACAAGACGGATCATACTTAGCAGAATTTTTACTAGAAAAAGGCTATGAAGTACATGGACTAATTCGCCGCAGCTCTTCTTATAACCAAGAGCGTTTAGAAGATCTTTTAACAGAAGAAGCAGCAAGTGCATTATTAAACAATTCAAACTTCCACCTTCACTATGGTGACGTAACGGATGCACTAAACGTAACGCGAATTATTGGTGACATTAAGCCAGATGAAATTTACAACCTAGCTGCACAATCACATGTACGCGTGTCTTTTGACATGCCTGGATATACGTTAGATGTTGATGCAAAAGGTACGTTAAACATTCTTGAAGCTGTACGTATTTTAGGACTTACAGATAAAACGCGCGTGTATCAAGCTTCTACATCTGAACTTTACGGAAAAGTTCAAGAAGTACCACAAAAAGAAACAACGCCTTTTTATCCACGCTCTCCATACGGCGTGGCGAAAATTTACGGCTTCTGGATTACAAAGAACTACCGTGAATCTTATGATATGTTCGCCGTAAACGGTATTTTATTTAACCATGAATCAGAGCGCCGCGGTGAAACGTTTGTAACGCGTAAAATTACGCTTGCTGCTTCACGTATCGCACAAGGTAAGCAACAAAAATTAACGCTAGGAAACTTAGATTCTTTACGTGACTGGGGTTACGCAAAAGACTATGTAGAATGCATGTGGTTAATTCTTCAGCATGACAAGCCAGAAGACTTTGTTATTGCAACAGGTGAAATGCATTCAGTACGTGAATTTGTACAGCTTGCATTTAAACACACTGGCATTGAAATTGAGTGGAGCGGTGAAGGGTTAGAAGAAAAAGGAACAAACAAAGCAACGGGTGAAGTTATTGTAGAAATCGATCCTAAATTCTTCCGTCCTGCAGAAGTAGATCAATTATTGGGCGATCCGACTAAAGCAAAGACGCTATTAAACTGGAATCCAACTAAGACTTCATTTGAAGAGCTAGTTCGTATTATGGTTAAAGCGGATATGAAGAAGGTTGAAAGTGAAGAGAAGATTAAGGTGATGTTTGATTGATTTTTCACTTAGAATCAATGATTCATTAAATTTAATATAAGACTGTTAAAAGGAGCCAACTTCTTTCTTTTTCAATGTACGCATTACATAGAAATAGAGAGAAGTGCTCTTTTTAACGTTGTAAAGTATCTTAGCAACAATAATTCATAAATAATATATTAGAGGCTAGTAAAACAAGGTTTTTGTTAAGATAAGTAAGTGTAGCCTCATGCAGATAGGAAAGAGATATTCTATGGTCGAAAAGGTGAAAACTGATAAGAAAAAACTATTAATATACGCGCATTATTATATTCCAGATGTAGCTTCTACAGGTCAAATCTTAAGAGAGCTAGCAGAAGGAATGATCCACGAATTTGATATAACAATAGTCTGTGTAGTTCCATCTTATACAGGAAAAGTTGCGGACGAATATAAAAAGAAAATGTTTTACAAAGAAGAGATTAACGGCGTAAAGGTTATTCGTATCCGTGTACCGGAATTTTCTAAGAGCAATAAACTAAGCAGAGTTAAAAATATTCTTTCCTATTTTATTGGAGCTATGATTGCTACCTTTAAAGTTGGAAAAATGGACTATGTATATTCTATTTCTCAGCCACCTATTTTAGGAGGCGTACTTGGCGTTTGGGGTAAATGGATGAAGCAGGCTAAGTATATTTACAATATCCAAGACTTCAATCCAGAACAGACAATGGCTGTTGGATATAGTAAAAACAAGCTGGTTCTAAAAGCTATGATGATGTTTGATAAGTTCAGTTGTAGACAAGCTGATAAGGTAATTGTAGTTGGGCGCGATATGGTTGAAACATTAAAAGGCAGATTTAAAGGAAGAAAAGTACCTAACCATACATTTATTAATAACTGGATTGATGAGAAAGAAATTTATCCTTTGCCAGCAGATCATGAAAAAGTAGTAGCTTTTAAAGAAAAGTATGGTTTGCAGGATAAGTTTATCATTATGTATTCAGGTAATTTAGGGCTTTATTATGATCTTGAAAACTTGATGAATGTTATAGAAAAGTTTAAAGATAGAAACGATGTAGTTTTTGCTTTTATAGGAGAAGGTACTATTCGAGAGAGCTTAGTTCAATACAAAGAGAAAAATAATCTTCAAAATGTCCGGTTTATTCCTTATCAAGATAAGTCAGATTTAATTTACAGCTTAAACGCGGGTGATGTTCACTGGTGCTTAAATGCTAAAGGAATTAAAGGCGTATCTGTACCTAGTAAGCTGTATGGAATTATTGCTGCTGGAAAACCAATATTAGGTGCTCTAGAGGAAGGATCAGAAGCTAGATTAATTATAGAGGAGACGCAATGTGGATATGTAACTGAACCAGGAAATTATAATGAGGTTGAGAAACTTATTCAGAGATTTCTTGATGAAAAAGATAGTAATAAATTAACTAAAATGAGCGAACGTGGGCGAGAATACTTAGTTGAAAATTTAACTAAAGATGTTTCTATAAATAAATATATCAAAGAAATTTAATTCTCTTAATCAATTCTATTAAGTATATTTATTGAAGTCCACAAACATGATATTTTGAAAAATAATGTATATAACGGGAATAGGAAAGTGATATAAGTGAAACAAAAGAAAAAGAAAGTATGTCTAATATCATCTTCTGGTGGACATTTAGAACAAATTAAACAACTAAAAGAAATAACTGCTCGTTACGATTATTTTTATGTAGTTACCCGGACAAAAGCGACTGAAGCTATGAAGCAGAAAAAATATATCGTTAGTGATTTAATACGTACAAATAAGTTTGTTTCATGTGTAAGAATGGCTAAAATGATGATTGAACAATTTGGAATTTTTTTAAAAGAAAGGCCTGATGTTATTATTACGACTGGAGCAGCAGTTGCTATTCCTATGTGTGTAATAGGAAAAATATTTAAGAGAAAAGTAATTTACATAGAAAGTTTCGCTCGAATTAATACCCCTAATAAGACTGGACAGCTAATTTATAAATTTGCAGATTTATTTATTATACAATGGGAAGAATTAGAAAAACATTATCCTGAGGCTGTTTATGGAGGATCAATCTATTGAAAACACTGGTTACAATTGGCTCCATGGTGGAGAAGAAATTTACAAGGTTATTTCATATCATAGATGAACTTTGTGAGGAAAATGTTTTAGATGGAAGTCAATTAATTGCCCAATCAGGGTTTGATAACTATATTCCTAGACATTTCAAATCTTTTGATATGATTGCAGATGAGGAATTTAAAAAACTTATTGATGAATCAGATTTAATTATTACACATGCAGGAACTGGAACCGTCACGGCATGTTTAAAGAGAAACAAAAAAGTTATTGTGTTTCCAAGGATGGCTAAATATGATGAACACTATGATGACCATCAGCTAGAATTAGCGAATTTATTTATAAAGAATAATTATGTACTATGTGCGGAAAATAAAGAAGAATTAGCAAAATGTATTAAAGAGTTAAATTTATTCACGCCTCAAAAATTTGTTTCTAATAACGGTAAGATTAATAAGCTAGTAATAGACTTTATTGAGAAATAACTAGTAATAGGATTGTGTGGTGAAAAAATGAATAAAAGTATTTCTGTGGCTGTTGTTATGACAGTATTCAATAGAAAAGAACAAACAGAAAAGTGTATTTCTTCTATTTTAAAAGAAATGGATCATATGAATCTAAATATTGACTTCTACGTAACTGATGATGGTAGTAATGACGGAACCCATGATCTTTTTAAACATTATCAGGAGATATATACAAATAACAAGTTCGTTGTATTAAAGGGTTCTGGGAATCTATTTTGGAATAAAGGAATGCATTTAGCATACGGAGAAGCTTTGAAACACTCTTCTTATGACTTCTATTTATGGGTTAATAATGATGTTGAGTTTTTTACAGGATTTCTTTCGGGAATTTTAAAAGATTATAGTAGGGCTAGAGAGAAACAAAATTACGTTATTATTTGTGGTGGCGTTAGGTATAAGGACAAAAATGAGCTAAGTTACGGCGGAGCGATTAACCATAGTGAAACAAATCCATATAACAGAACCTTGCTAACACCAAATGGGGATATTCAAGAGTGTGATTGTGTCAACGGTAATTGCTTATTAATTCCATCTGGGACAGCTACTTTAATAGGCAATATTGATGAGAGGTATGAACATGGATTTGGAGACTTTGATTATGGATATAGATTAGTTCGTGCTGGAGGTAAGCCTTATGTGGCATCAGAATTTGTTGGGAAATGTGATAGGAACAGTATAGTAGGCTCTTGGAAAGATACTTCGTTGCCTATAAACAAAAGGTTTCTTTTGAAAAATAAGCCAACAGGTCAACCTCCCTACAGTCATAAAATCTTTTTGAAGAAATGGTTTCCAAAGCTATGGTTTTATTACTGGATTAAGCCATATATTGGGATTGTTTCTTCTTCATTAACTTATAGAATAAGGAAGAGCTGAAGATGAAAATTGCAATTGTTGTACCCATTGTCGGTAATTTTGGCCGAAAAGGTTTTTATCATTCTCAAGAAATCGGATTAGGAAAAGAAATTGCTAAAAATGGACATGAAGTAATAGTATACAAATGCGTACCATTGAGCTTTAGTACAGGGTTAACAGAAGAAGCTTATGAAGGTATAAAGGTTAAATATATTCCCACTAGATCGATTGGCCCTCATGGTTTATTCAAAACATCAGCTATCGATAAAAACACAGATGTGGTTTTTGCTTTTTCGGATACTCAATTAATAATACCTAGGATGTATCGTTACTGTAAGAAGAATAATATTAAATTTATTCCTTACGTGGGTATAGCTCATAGTTTTCAAAGAAATATAAAGTCAAAAATAATGGATCAAATTTTTAAACTTACCACATTAAAGATATATAAAAAAGTTAAGGTAGTGACTAAGACAGATCATGCTAAGAAAGAACTAATGTCTATGGGAGCACAACAATGTATTGTTGCACCAGTGGGACTAGATTTTTCGTCATTGAAAGCAGATTTTGAAGAATATGACCGAGGGAAATTACGCGAAAAATGGGGCTTTTCTGCAAAAGACGAAATAATATCATTTGTTGCGAGATTGCAGCCAGAAAAACGCCCTCTTGAGCTTATTAATATTTTTAAAGAAATCCAATTACCAAATAAAAAATTATTAGTAGTTGGCGATGGCCCTTTAAAAAAAGAAATGCAGAAAAAAATTCAGAGTTATGGATTAGAAGATAAAGCTGTGATTATTCCACAAGTAAAGTATGAAGAAATGTGGGAAATTCATTATATTGCAGACTATTTTCTAAACCTTAGAGATGATGAGATTTTTGGTATGGCAATTATGGAAGCAATTTATTATAAAAGTTGTGTAATTGCTGTCTCAGCTCCAGGTCCAGATACTATATTGAAAGATATGGATTCTCATTTGATTTGTGACTCTATTTCTAAAATAGGTAACAGCGTAATAAATAAAAGTAAATTAAATCAAGATAGTATTTCAGAGGATCAATTGCGTTTGAAAAAACAATTTAGATGGAGTAATTGTGTAGAAACAATACTTAGTATTAATGAAACGGAGATGTAAATTTAATAGTATTTTTACTTAAAGAGTAGACTAAATGAGGTTAAATTTATGACAGCTATATTTTTTATTGCAAAAATCTTGTTTGCCATGTTCATCGTATTATTTGTAATAGAGTTATCACTAAGAAATAAGTATATAGTTCTATATATGACTATAGTTGCTTTTATAATTACCACATATGAATGGGTAACAAATCAAACTTTAAGATTGTCTTTACAAGTCATTCAATTAGATACTTCTGATCTTTTAACTATATATCTGATTGCCATGGCGTTACTCCTAAATATAAAAAAGAATCAGCGAAACTCATACCCAAAGCTAATTCAATTGAGTCTTTATCTGGCATTTGGAGTATTTTTACTATCAATGTTCAGGGGGTTCTTTCATAATAATTTTGCTTATGTAATAGAAGATATAAGACGATTAATGGAAAGTTTCTTTATACCTATAATATGTTATATGTACATTCCTATTGATTTAGAGGATGCAAAAGTGAGAAAAATAATTGGTGGATTCACTAAATGTATAGTTATTTATTGTACTATTTGTTGGCTTTTAGATCTAGGATTGGGGATTAAAGTAATGCCTCCACAGAGTGATGCTGGATCAACTATGCGAGTGTTAGCACCAGAACAAGTCTTAATTGTAGCAATGATTGCCATTTACAAAATATATCATGATTTAATTAGGGAAAAACGTCACTATATTTCAAATGGAGGATTTGTGCTCATTGCATTAGTAATCTTATTACAACATAGGTCTGTATGGATAGCACTAGCAATAGGGTTAATATACGTCTTGGTTAAGTGCAACCCTATCCGTATAAAAGACATAAATAAGAAGACTATTTCGATAAAATTTCTTTTACAATTGATTTTTCTTTTTCTTTGTATTCCTATATGTTTCTTTCTTTTTAGGAATAGTAATTTATTAACTCAGTTACAAATGGGGCTCGATGGAATAAATGCTGAAAGTGGTAGTACGTTAAACTATAGAGAACAGCTATGGACAGCTCATTTATCAACATTAAATTTAACAGAATGGTTAATTGGAAAACCTTTTGGTAGTGGCTATCTCATTCACCTTACAGGGTATATGCGTGAAATAACACCTCACAGTGCATATATTCAGACTATTATTAGATGCGGTATTGTAGGAGCAGTTTTTGTAGTTATATTTGTATTAATTATAATGAGACAATGTTCTAGGAAGAAATATATATGGGGAACAGCTATGTGCTTAATGTTATTAGTATTCTGGTATCCTTACTCATATAATCTTTATGATTCAATAGGTTTTGCTTTTATTTTAAAAAGCTTCAGGTTAAATAGAGGAGAAATGATAAATGAATAAATTAGAAGGCTTGTATTATCTTTATAAAGGAAAACTAAGAACAAGAATATCGAAAAAAATTGGACAAGAAAAATTCGGAAATAAAATTAAGCGTTATGTGGACAAAGAAATGCTAAGTGCAGAACAAGCAAACCAATACATTTCTGACGCAATACTATCAGGTAAGCCTTTTATGACATGTAGATTTGGATCGACTGAGTTAACTTCATTGAGCTCGTTTTATTTTCAAAAAGAAAACGAATATCAAAAAGCAATGGAACACGTTTGTTTTTATTCAGGTTTTTTCCCCTGTGAAAAAGATTTAGGGCCAAAGTTTATGAATACAATGCTTGAAAGTTCCCGACAGGCAGACATGATGGCGGTATGGTTTGTACAATATGAAGATTATTTTCTTAAAAAGAACTTAAAAAAAGATGCAAAAATAAGCTATTTAATGAATATTGAGCCCTGGAGAGTTAAAAATCCTTGGACTAAATCCTTAAAAGGTAAAAAAGTGTTAGTAATTCATCCATTTGAAGAATCAATTCAATTTCAATATAACAAGCGAGAATTATTATTTTCAAATCCTGATTTTTTACCAGAGTTTGAACTAAAAACACTTAAAGCAATTCAAACTATTGCGGGTGCAAAGGATGCTCGTTTTGAGACATGGTTTGATGCGTTAGAATATATGTATGAAGAAGCAATGAAAATTGATTTCGATATAGCCATTTTAGGATGTGGAGCTTATGGTATGCCTTTAGCAGCAATGCTAAAAAAAGCGGGAAAGCAAGCCATTCATTTAGGAGGCGTTACTCAAATCCTCTTTGGTATTAAAGGTAAGAGATGGGAAGAAACCAACGTTTATAATTATATAAAAGAATTAATGAATGATGAATGGGTGTACCCTTTAGAGAACGAAAAGCCTAAACTTGCAAATAATGTAGAACAAAGCTGTTACTGGAATTGAAAATGTGTTTATAGAAAAGCTTTATCAAAGAGGTAATGTAAAGTGAAAAAAAAAATATTGAGAATAGTAGAAGCGATATTAAGAATTAGATTTGGTGCCCCAAAAAGCTGTCAAATCCGTTTAAATAGTAAAATTAGGAATAGTAGATTAGATGGATATAATGTTATAGATAGATATGCTGATATATCAAATTCTAGAATAGGTTTTGCTAGTGTTATAGGAACTGGAAGTAAAATTGCTTACACGGAAATTGGTAAATATTGTTCCGTTGCATCAAATGTACGAATTATTGTAGGGACTCATCCAAGTGAAACTTTTGTTTCTACTTGCCCAAGCTTTTATTCATTACGAGAAGGCAGAGGGATTGTTTTTACTGAGGAACAAAAATTTGATGAGTTTAATTTTATAGATGTAGAAAAGCAGGTAGCAGTTAAAATTGGAAATGACGTATGGATTGGAACAGGAGTTACTATTTTACAGGGAATAACAGTGGGCGATGGGGCTATTATAGCGGCAGGCGCTGTTGTAACTAAAGATGTTCCTCCTTATGCGATTGTTGGTGGAGTACCAGCAAAGTTAATCAGGATGAGGTTTCAAAGTAAGCAAATAGATTGCTTAGAAAAAGTTAAATGGTGGGACAAAGATATTAAATGGTTAAAAGAAAATAATATGTTATTTTCTGATATTGAAGATTTTTGTAATAAGCTACATATAGAAAAATGAAGATGAATCTTATGAGGTGTTGTTTTATTGAAGTTTACAGAAAAAGTTAATTTAATAATTGGACTTCCAAAGAGCTTAACTTTTAATATAAGAGCCTTCGGATTAAAAAAAGGCATAAAAATGCCTATTCTTTTAGGATATCGTTGTAAGTATAGAGGAATAAGAAAAGGTTGCATTGATGTTAATGAGAGCTATAAGTTTGGTCATGTGAAAATTGGAATTAATTATGGCCCTTTTGATAAAGGTGTAAAAGAGAATACTATAGTTGCTATTGGAGAAGGAGGAAAATTATCTTTTCGTGGCAACTGCAATATTTCCTCTGGAAGTGTTATAAATATTTCAACAGGAACATGTATTTTTGGAAAGCGTTTTGCAGCAAATTCAAAATTCTTATTGAGCTGTGAAAAGGAGATTGTTTTTGGGGATGATATTCTCTTTGGTTGGTCTTGTACAGTAATTGATGGAGATGGTCATTCTATCATCCATATTGAAAATGGGGAAATATTGAATATTCCTCAAAGTATTCAAATTGATAGTCATGTATGGGTTGCTGCCGAATCAACTATATTGAAAGGCGCATATATACCTAAAAATACTGTTATTGGATATGGATCAATTGTCAGTAAAAAATTCAATGTAGATAATTGTATTATTGCAGGAGTACCAGCAAAGGTGGTTGCAGAAAATATAAACTGGATAAGGTAAATGCGCTTTATTTAGAGTATAGAAAGTGTGGATTTTATTGTATGAAAATTTTGATAAATTACGCGGATGGAAAATATAAAAAAACACAAAGTTTTAATACGTGGACTGGGAAACATGTTGCACGCTTTGATAAAGTTTATTCATTCGGTCCGGAGAATATTGATACGGAATTCTATACTAAAAATAAATTAATTTTAGATATAAAACGTGGAAATGGATTATGGCTATGGAAGCCTTACTTTATTTTAAAAGTAATGCAAGAAGCAAATGAAGGAGATGTAGTTTTTTATTGTGATTCTGGAGCTTTTTTTATTAGAAGAATTGATAGTTTAATTTCTAACATCGATAAAGAGAGTGATATCTGGGTTTCAGACGTTCCCCTTTTAGAAAAAAATTTTACTAAATACGATTGCTTTAGACATATGGACTGTTTGGAAGATATTTATAAAAATACAAACCAAATTCAAGGGACTTTTTTTATGGCAATTAACAGTGAAAGGTCTAGAAGTTTTGTAAGGAAGTGGTTAAATTACTGTCAAGATAAAAAAGTTCTATGTTCCGGTGATGTAGGGCAAATAGAAAATAATAAGGAGCTAATTGCACATAGGGAAGATCAATCTATATTAAGCTTATTGTGTAAAAAGGAGAATATACCCGCACATCTTGATCCATCTCAAAGAGGCAAGTATCCTAAATGGTATGAGAACAAAAACTATCCCTATTCACCTGCGTCACATCTGGACTCTTATAAACCAATTTTATATTTACATAAGACTCCAGATGTAAATATAATTAGTTGCTTAAAACAGTACATAAAATGTGTTCTTAAGAAATGAGTATACAAAGTAGAGGGAAGATGAATTAATGTTAGCATCAAATTCAAGAACAAAAAAAACCATAACAAATGTCAGTTTTGCGTTTTTAGGACATTTCTCTAATCAAATTATGACGTTTGTTGTAAGGACAGTGTTTATTAATACCTTGGCAATAAAATACCTTGGTGTAAATGGATTGTTTACAAATATTTTAGCTTTTTTATCATTAGCTGAACTCGGAGTTGCAAGTGCAATGATATATTCAATGTATGCTCCCATTGCAGAAAAAAATTATAAAAAAATTCATGTTTATATGACTCTTTATAAGAAGTTGTATACTATTATAGGAATTTCTATATTATTAATTGGCTGTTCTCTAATACCATTCCTGAATTTCTTTTTTAAAGAAAGGCCAAGTATACCTTACCTTGAATTCATTTATTTTTTGTATGTTTTAAACTCAGCCTCTACGTACTTTTTTTCATATAAGGGATCAATATTTAGGGCAGATCAAAGGCAGTATATTGTAACAAATAATAATACTTTATTTACATTTATTCAATCACTTGCTAGGATACTTGTTTTATTACTATTTAAAGATTTTATTTTATACCTTTTTATTTCAATAATATGTGTGTTCATTCAAAACTATGTATTGTCGAGAAAAGCAGATAAAGTATATCCATTTCTTAAAAAGAAAAGTGTAGATAAGCTAAGTAAGCAAGAAGAGAGAAATCTAATGAAAAATATAGGGGCTATGTTTTTTCAAAAGCTAGGTTCCGTTGTATTAAATGCTTCTGATAATATTATTTTATCTAAATTTGCGGGTGTAGTTTTTGTAGGTTTATATTCTAACTATGCATTAATAATTGGAATTATAAAATCAGTTTTCAATACTATATCCGACGGTATTATTCCTAGTGTTGGGAATTTATGTGCAACAGGAAGCAAAGAACAATCAGAAAAAATCTTCAATGCATTATTATTATTAAACGTGTGGGGAATGGGTTTCTGCTGTATATGTTTATTTGTGTTATTAAATCCATTTATTGAACTTTGGATTGGAAAAGGCTATTTATTAAATATATATGTGGTTCTATTTAGTGTTATTTCTTTATATATTCAGATGGTTATGAGAGCTGCTGAAATGATTAAAAATGCAACAGGATTATTTTGGAATGATAGGTATGTTCCTTTTATTCAGTGTATCATTAATATTGTTGTTTCTATTATATTAGTTCAAAAGGTTGGTGTTGCGGGAATATTTATAGGCACATCTTTAGCTATGCTATTAACCTCTTTTTGGGTTACGCCCTATATTATCTATAAACATTACTTTAAAAAGCCACTTTATCATTATTTCTTAAGGTTATCCTTTTATACTATAGTAATTATTTTATCTGGCGCACTGACTGTTTGGGCCTCAGAATATCTATTAGGAAATAAATATATAAATTTTGTTTTCAAAATAGCTTGTTGCTGTTTAATTCCTAACATTGTATGTATATGTGTATTTGGTCGATCGACCCCTTTTAAAACCATATTGAATCTTTTGGGAGTAAGGCGAGTACTCAAGAGACAAGTGAATTGTTAAATACTAAAAAATAACTAACTTATTCGAATCAAATTAAATAAATAGGAGGGAAGAAGGATGAATAGTAAGATTCATCAAATGTTGCTAGGGACGATAGGATCCATTTTACCGACTTCATATCAACCATTAGGTTCTTTTGGAAAGAGATTTAGATATTATTGTGCTAAGCGTATTGCTAAAGAAATAGGTGAAAATTGCATTATAGAAAAGGGATGTTCTATAGGAAAGAATGTATCCTTAGGCCATTATGCAAGTGTTGGTATAAGGTGTTCGGTTCAAGCTGAAACAAAAATTGGAAATCACGTGATGATGGGACCAGACTGTTTAATTTATACTATAAATCATAAATTCAATAAAGATGAGTTAATATTTGAAGGATATACTAAAAGAGAGCCAGTTATTATAGAAGATCGTGTATGGATAGGAGCTAGGTGTATTATACTCCCTGGAGTTACTATTGGGAAGGGGGCAACTGTAGGTGCAGGAGCAGTAGTAACAAAGGACGTTCCACCTTATACTGTGGTAGCGGGTAACCCGGCTAAAGTTGTTAAATACAAATTGGGTAATGAATCTCAAAATTATACCCAAGAGAAATTAAAAATATGAAGAGATACTAAATATCAAATTTACTATAAAGATTTGTAAATAAGGGCGGGATAAAAGATGAAAATATCAGTAGCTGGAACAGGATATGTGGGTTTAGTAACGGGAGTTTGCCTAGCAGCACATAAACATTCCGTAACATGTGTAGACATTGATGCTAACAAAGTAGCATTAATGAAATCAGGTGTGTCACCTATCTATGAACCAGGTCTTGAAGAGTTAATGAATAATAATATGGAACGTTTGCATTTTACAACAGATTACCAGTCTGCTTACAAAGATGCAGACGTTATTTTTATTGGTGTTGGTACTCCAGAAAAGGCTGATGGTTCAGCAAATTTAAGTTATGTGTATGGCGTAGCCGAGCAAATCGCTTCTAGTATTGAAAAAGACTGCGTAGTGGTAGTGAAATCAACAGTGCCAATTGGTACAAATGATAAAATTGAAAGTCTGATTAAATCTCAGTTGAAACATGATGTAAATGTATATGTTGCTTCAAATCCAGAGTTTTTATCCCAAGGAACAGCCGTAAAAGATACGCTTCATACTTCACGAATCGTAATTGGAGTAGAAGAAGAAGCTGCTGGTGAGACATTGAAAGAAGTATATAAAAACTTTAATGCTCCAATCGTAGTAACAAACAGAAAAAGTGCTGAAATGATTAAATATGCATCTAATGATTTCTTAGCGTTAAAGATATCATTTATTAATGAGATTGCAAATCTTTGCGAGATTATTGGAGCAAATATTGAAGATGTGGCGCTTGGTATGGGATATGATGGTCGTATTGGAAATAAGTTTTTAAATGCAGGAATTGGCTACGGTGGATCTTGTTTCCCGAAAGATACCAAAGCATTGCACTGGCTGGCGAATTTCCATGATTATGAGTTAAAGACAGTAAAAGCTGCGATTGATGTAAATGAAAATCAAAAGCTTAAGCTTATTAAAAAATCCAGAAAATATTTCGATAGTTTAAAAGGATTAAATGTAGCCGTTCTAGGACTAACGTTTAAACCAGGAACGGATGATTTGCGAGAAGCACCTACGCTTGTGAATATTCCGCTTATGTTAGAAGACGGAGCAAATGTTAAAGCATGGGATCCAATTGGTATTGATAACTTTAAGAAAGTACATCCGGAAGATGTGACATATTGTTATTCAATTGAAGAAACGCTTAAAGATGCAGATGTTTGCTTTATCTTTACAGAGTGGGATCAAGTAAAGCACTTTGATTTAGCAAATTATAGCAAACTAATGAAAAATCCAATTGTTATTGACGGTAGAAACTGCTACGACTTAGAAAACGTAAAAAGTGCATCTATGGTGTACGACTCTATTGGAAGAGAGACAATTCATAACCTAGAAGTTTCTTTAATTTAATGATGTAGGTCTGAAATGAATTTAAAATAAACTACAAGCAAGAGCTGCAAAGAAGCAGGTCTTTTTTTATTGGAGGGAAATAAATGAAACTTGTATTGTTATCGGGTGGATCTGGTAAGCGTCTGTGGCCATTATCAAATGATACGCGTTCGAAACAGTTTTTAAAGGTATTAGAAGGACGAGACGGACAGAAAGAGTCAATGGTTCAGCGCGTCTGGAATCAAATTGAAACAGTTGGGTTGAATGAATCAACAGTCATTGCGACGTCTAAGCTTCAGCGTGATATGATTCGAGGTCAGGTCGGAACCGACATTCCGCTAATTATCGAGCCTGAGCGCCGCGATACGTTTCCGGCGATTGCTTTAGCTGCCTCTTATCTTCATTCTGAAGAACAAGCATCTGAAGATGAAATCGTTGTGGTGCTGCCAGTTGATCCGTACGTGGAAGACGGATTTTTTGAACGAGTAAAAGATTTAGAAAGTGTGCTTCGTGATTCAAAAGCGGATTTAGCGTTGATGGGGGTTACCCCTACGTATCCTTCATCTAAATATGGATATATTGTACCGGAAGGAAAAGTACAAGGGGACAGTTATTTTACAGTGGATTGTTTTACAGAAAAGCCGAGTGAAGAAGCAGCTGTTGGATTAATTAATCAGCGTGCGCTTTGGAACTGCGGCGTTTTTGCGTTCCGTTTGGGTTATTTGCTTCAAATACTACAAGAGAAGAATTTACCTCTTCAATTTGAAACGCTTCATAAAGAATATGCAACCTTGCCTAAAATTAGTTTTGATTATGAAGTGGTAGAGAAAGCAAGTCATATCGTTGCTCTTCCGTATGATGGCTATTGGAAAGATCTCGGCACGTGGAATACGTTAACGGAAGAAATGGCCACATCTCAAATTGGAAAAGGTGTATTAACGGACGACTCAGATAATACGCATTTAGTAAATGAATTAGATATTCCAGTTACGGTATTAGGCGTAAAAGATGTAGTCGTTGCAGCTAGTCCAGACGGAATCTTAGTTGCGGATAAAGCATCTAGTCCTAAGATTAAAGAAATTATTGGCGACTGGAACTATCCTCCAATGTATGAAGAACGTCTTTGGGGCTGGTCACGCGTGTTAGATTATGCGAAGTATGATGAAGAAACTGAAATGGTTACAAAACGTATTCATATTTCGAAAGGGAAGAACTCGACGTATCACTATCACAATTTACGTGATGAAGTATGGACGATTGTACGCGGAGAAGGAGAGCTTGCGCTTGATGACTACATTCGCCGCGTAAAAGCAGGAGACATTATTCACTTGCCGGCTGGTAAAAAGCACGGAATTCATGCGTTAACTGACCTAGAATTTATTGAAGTCCAAACGGGAAAAGTGATTTCAAACGAAGATACTATTCGTCTTATTTATGATTGGAATGATGTGATCAAACAATTCCAATCATCAAGACCGCAGGTGATTTTATAAGGGATAGAAGCTTAGATAAAGTCAAAGCTTCTATTTTTTTATGCAAGCAATGAGGAGGTGCTTCTGGTTGAAAACAATTGCCTATTATATTTCAGACTACGGATATGGTCATGCGACTAGAAGCACGGCCATTATTCGTCAATTATTAAAGCAAAATGAAGGAATAGAAATTATTATTTGTCATTCATTTGCGATTGAGTTTCTTAGACAATCTTTTAAATATGAACGTCGTGTGAGGTTTCGAGAGATTTTAACGGATGTTGGCTACGTGCTAAAGGGAAATTCATTAGAACCAGACGCTGATTTGTTAAATCATCGAGTTGCTTCTTATGTATCAAGCTTTCATACGAAGCTTATGTATGAAGTGCACTTTATGAAAGTAGCCAACGTTTCATTTGTGATTTCGGATATTTCTCCGTTGGGGATCGCAGGTGCCTATCTATTAAACCTGCCTTCTTTAGGAATATCAAATTTCACTTGGTTTACAGCATACGAAGGGTTAATTGGAGAGCTATCGCTGGAATTTTTAGAAAAACGTTATCAGCAGATGACATATCAGTTTTTGCTAGCATGCAGTGATGAGCCACATTGGGGTATCAAAGAAAATCAAAGCTTTGGTTTTTATTCAAGAGAAATAAACGATGCTGAAGTACAGCGTATTCGTAAAGAGATTGATCCTGAAGGTGAGAGTGACATTATCTACTTCGGTCTGGGGATGAAAGTAGATATTGAAACGTTGTCCGACCTGCCTATTTGGCAAAGTCCAAACTGCAAGTTTATCGTTTCATCGAATGTGGATGTTACTCATCCCAATGTCTATAAAATTCCTCAAGATGAAACAGAAACGCAGCACTATGTAGCAGCCGCTGATCTTGTTTTAACAAAAGCAGGCTGGGGCACGATTAGTGAAGCGGTTTGTGCTGGTGTGCCGCTGTTGATTACAAATCGCAGCAGCATGAAAGAAGACCGTCATACAATTGATTATTTAGTTCGTCACCTGCTATGCGACCTGATAGAGTGGAAAGAGTTAGAAAGCTTAATAGTAACTCCTTTGCTCATTGAGACATGCAGGCGGCAGCAAATCAATCGTTATAAAAATGAAGCGGTACATATCGCAGAAGAAATCAATAAAAAAATAAACAGTAAGTAAGGAGTTCATTCAAAACGATGAAAAAAGCACCTATTTTTTTAGCGCCTCTATTTCAAGAACGTATCTGGGGTGGAACCGAGTTGGAGAGTCAGTACGGGTATAGTATACCTTCCGCTCAAACGGGAGAGTGCTGGGCCATTTCTGCTCATCCAAACGGTCCGAATACAGTTCGAGAAGGTCATTATGCCGGCAAAACGCTAGGTGAGCTTTGGGATGAGCATCCAGAGATATTTGGGCATTTTAATAGCCCTTGCTTTCCACTTTTAACAAAAATTTTAGATGCCAATGATGATTTATCTATTCAAGTGCATCCAGGTGATGAATATGCACAGGAATTCGAAAATGGTGAGCTCGGTAAAACAGAATGTTGGTACATTTTAGACTGTAAAGAAGATGCGACGATGATTTTTGGTCACCGTGCACAAAGTAAAGAAGAATTTATGCAGTTAGTAAACGAAGGTCACTGGAATGATTTGTTACAGCGTGTAAAAATCAAGCCCGGTGATTTTTTCTATGTTCCGAGCGGTACGCTGCATGCTCTTTGTGAAGGAACTCTCGTTCTTGAAACGCAGCAAAGTTCAGATACAACGTATCGTGTGTATGATTACAATCGTCTTGGACAAGAAGGAAAGCTGCGAGAACTTCACTTAGAAAAAGCAATTGATGTGACAACCATTCCTCATATCGCATCACATATAGAGCCCATTAGTCTTCAAGAAAAAGGCGGCACCATCACTACTTTTTTAGAAGAAGATTATTTTTCTGTCTATAAATGGGACATACAGTCTTCGCTTGAGCTAGTTCAAACGCAGAACTTTACACTAGGAAGTGTCATTGAAGGAAACGGAATGCTTTGGACAGAAGAAGGAGAGTTTCCGCTGCAAAAAGGAGATCATTTTATTTTGCCAAGTTCGATTGAAGCATTTACTTTAACAGGCCAGCTCGAAGTTATTGCTTCTCATCCAAATGAGAATGTTAAACGTATATACGAAGCCGCAAATGTTGCTGGTGATATGGCAAAAATCTAACGGACCGTGTAAGAACATAATAGGTCATTTATCATAAATGGTATAAATATTTTACATGCCATGTCGATATAAAGATAGAAAGAAAAAATAAGAACTGTCAATATTTCATTTAATTTACAAAAGAATATAGTAAAAGAATCTTTTGTCAACTATAATGAACAATATATTGAATTTTTAGAAGTTACTAAGTTCGGAGGTCAACTATGGAAGAGACAATTAGTTTGCGAGAGTTGTTTGCAGTGCTTCGTAAGCGTCTGTGGCTTATTGTACTGATTACAATTATCGCTGCAACCGCAAGTGGAGTGATTAGCTTTTTTGTGCTAACGCCTGTGTATGAATCAAAAACACAAATTTTAGTCAATCAAGCGAAAAATGATCAGCAACTGTACAATACACAAACCGTTCAAACAAACGTACAGCTTATTAACACGTACAATGATATTATTACAAGTCCGGCTATTTTAGATAAAGTGGTCAAAGAGTTAAAAATGGATAAGTCCGCTCAATCCCTAAGCGGTCAAATTCAAGTAACAAGCGCACAGGACTCGCAGGTAGCACAGATTGTCGTACAAGATACAAGTGCAAAACGTGCGGCTCAAATTGCGAATACAACGGCTTCTGTTTTCCAAAAGCAAGTGCCTAAACTTATGAATGTTGACAATGTTAAAGTGCTGTCAAAAGCAACGGTTGGTGAAAGTGCAAGTCCAATTAAGCCTCAGCCGCTTTTAAATATTGCGATTGCAGTAGTAGTCGGTTTAATGGTAGGTATTGGGCTGTCATTCCTGCTTGAATACTTAGACAACACGTTGAAAACGGAACAAGATATTGAAAATATTCTAGACCTTCCTGTAATTGGAGTCGTTACGAATATTAAAGATGTGCCTAAGCCATCAAACGTATCGCGACCAGATGTAGCTGCTCGCGTACCGCAAAGAGGTGAAACGTATGGCTCGTAAAAACAAAGCTCAAAAAAATGATAAGATGCTGACGTTAAAAAGACGTTTGCTTGCTCATAACAGTCCAAAAGATCCGGTAGCAGAGCAGTACCGTACGATTCGTACAAATATTCAGTTCTCCAACGTTGATCAAGACATTAAAACGATTGTTGTCACATCAAGCGGTGCTGAAGAAGGAAAGTCTACAACGACTTCTAATCTAGCAACTGTTTACGCACAGCAAGGTTTAAACGTATTACTCATTGACGCTGATTTACGTAAACCAACGGGTCATTACACGTTCCGGTTAGAAAACCATATTGGCCTTACGAATGTATTAACTCGTCAATCTACGTTAGCGCAAGCGGTTCAAGAGTCAGAAATTCCTCATCTTTCTGTCTTAACAAGCGGTCCGATTCCGCCGAATCCATCTGAACTGTTAGCATCTGCTCAGATGGCCGAGTTGTTAAAAGAAATGAAAGAACAGTTTGATATGATTATTTTTGATACGCCTCCGATTTTGGCTGTGGCTGATGCACAGATTTTAGCGAATCAAGTAGACGGCACGATTTTAGTAGTCAGCAGCGGTAAAACGGAAAAAGACGCTGCGTTAAAATCGAAAGAGCTGTTAAGCAATGCGCAAGGCAAACTGCTTGGGGTTGTGTTAAATAACCGCAAAGTAGAAGAAGGCAACTACTATTACTATTATGGTACCAATTAATCGAAGCCTCCCCGCTAGCATCTGCTAGCGGGGAGGCTTTTTGGCGTATTTTTATAGAAGCAACCTATAAGAAATTATGACTATTGTTATAAAAAGTTTAAAATGTGAGTTTTTTCATGGTTGAGGCACTTATGAAAAATTAGTAAAATTTTGCTGTTTATTAATGTATTTACAAGATAGCTAAAAAGTAGGTTTTTCTCGGTGAACAGCACTTTTTAGGGCTTGTTTAGTAGTTCGAATGAAATGAATATATATATTCAGACTATTCTTAAATATTTACAGGGCGTTGATTTGCAGATGTTTCGACAAAAAAAGACATAGAAATACATGTTATAATATGCTAACATAAGTATTGCTTTTATTAGGTCTTAAGAAGGATAGGGGTGAGGGTAGATGATTGACTTGCATTGTCACATTTTGCCTAATGTGGATGATGGTTCTGCAAGTAGTGTGATGAGTATTGAAATGGCAAAACGAGCGGTATCAGAAGGCATTACGGCTATTGTTGCCACGCCTCATCATCAGAATGGCAGATATCTCAATGAAAAAGAAGCTATTTTACAGAGTGTTGAACAATTAAATAGTTTATTAGTTCGTGAAGGAGTGCCATTAACCATTTTACCTGGTCAAGAAAACCGTATTTACGGTGAAATCTTAGACGACTATCATGAAGGCAAGATTCTCACTTTAAACAATACGGGAAAATACTTGTTTGTTGAATTTCCTTCGAGTCAAGTCCCTCGATATGCGGAGCGGCTGCTGTTTGATATTCAATCACAGGGAATGATCCCTATTATTGTCCATCCAGAACGAAACAGTCGGTTGTTAGAAGATCCTGATCTTCTCTATAACTTTATTAATAAAGGAGCATTAGCTCAAGTTACAGCTTCTAGCTTGGTTGGACACTTTGGAAAGAAAATAAAGAAATTTTCTCACCAGTTAATAGACGCCAACCTTGTACACTTTGTTTCATCAGACGCTCATAACCTCCAACATCGTTCTTTTCATATGCAAGCGGCGATTGATCTGATTGAGAGTGAGCATGGAAGAGATTATTATTATATGTTTCTAGAAAACGCTCAATGCGTTGTAGACGGAACAAGATGCTACAAAGAATCCCCGGAAAAAATTATGCGGAAAAAGTTTCTAGGTATTTTTTAATGCCTAGAGGGTAGAAGCTATTGAGCAGTATAAAAATCATGAAAGAATTTGATCATTTACCTAAGAGTGTAAAAAAGGCTGTGCGGTATATTTATCAAGATGCGTCTTACGATCAGCTGCTGATTTTAAAGAAACATTTAGCACATGCCATTCAGCAAAAAGAACAAGAACTTTATAAAAAAAGAGACTAGTATCTTCTATTAAACATACTAGTGCTTCTATACATAATTTAATGAAACTAGGTGACTGCATTGCAACAGCGTATTAAAGTAATGACAATTTTTGGAACACGTCCAGAAGCCATTAAAATGGCTCCTCTTGTATTAGAATTAAACAAACGTTCAGAAGAATTTGAATCTATAGTGACAGTAACAGCTCAGCACCGTGAAATGCTAGATCAAGTGCTGCGTGTGTTTGATATTACACCAGATCACGACTTGAACATTATGAAAGACCGTCAAACGCTTATGGACGTAACAACACGCGGACTTCAGGGACTGGATCAAGTCATGAAAGAAGTCCAGCCTGATATCGTACTTGTTCATGGCGATACAACAACAACCTTCATTGCAGGTCTTGCGGCTTTTTATAATCAAATCAAAGTAGGCCATGTAGAAGCAGGTCTTCGTACATGGAATAAATATTCTCCGTACCCGGAAGAAATGAACCGCCAGTTAACAGGAGTATTAGCGGATCTTCATTTTGCTCCTACTACAAAGTCTGCTCATAACTTATTGCAGGAAAACAAAAAAGAAGAAACGTTGTTTATTACAGGAAACACGGCAATTGATGCATTAAAAACAACGGTATTAGAAGAATATTCTCACCCCGTATTAGATCGTGTAGGAAATGATCGTTTAATTTTGTTAACGGCTCACCGCCGTGAAAATCTTGGTGAACCAATGCGCAATATGTTCCGTGCGATTAAACGAATTGTAGAGGAACATGATGACGTACAAGTAGTCTATCCTGTACATTTAAATCCTGTTGTTCGTGAATTGGCAGATGAAGTGTTAGGAAATGATCCTCGCATTCAATTAATTGAACCTCTAGAAGTAGTAGACTTCCATAATTTCGCTTCACGTGCTCATATCATTTTAACGGATTCAGGCGGCGTGCAAGAAGAAGCTCCTTCATTAGGTGTGCCGGTATTAGTACTTCGTGATACAACTGAACGTCCTGAAGGCATTGAAGCTGGTACGTTAAAGCTTGCAGGTGTAGAAGAAGAAACCATTTATTCACTTGCTAAAGAGCTTTTAACAAATGAAGAAGAATATGCGCGTATGTCTAAAGCGTCAAATCCGTATGGTGATGGCCTTGCTTCAAAACGTATTGCCGATGCGATTAGCGAATATTTTAATGCTCAAAATAAGTAATTAGTAGATGGGGGAAGTTTAATCATGTCAAAAGTAAAAAAAGCAATTATTCCAGCTGCGGGATTAGGTACACGTTTCTTACCGGCAACAAAAGCAATGCCAAAAGAAATGCTTCCAATTGTAGACAAACCGACTATTCAGTACATTATTGAAGAAGCAATTGAATCTGGTATTGAAGATATTATTATCGTAACGGGTAAAGGGAAACGTGCGATTGAAGATCATTTTGATAATGCTCCTGAACTAGAACAAAACCTTGTAGAAAAGGAAAAATTCGAGCTTCTAGAAAAAGTGCGTCAATCAGCGAATGTAGAAATTCACTACATCCGTCAAAAAGAGCCAAAAGGATTAGGACATGCGGTTTGGTGTGCGCGCAAATTTATTGGGGACGAGCCGTTTGCTGTACTGTTAGGAGACGACATTGTTCAAGCAGAAACGCCTTGCTTGCGTCAGTTAATGAATCAGTATGATGAAACGTTATCTTCTGTGATTGGTGTGCAGACGGTTCCAGAAAACGAAACGAACCGTTACGGAATTGTAGATCCTATTTCAAGCAATGGCCGCCGTTATCAAGTGGATACATTTGTTGAAAAGCCAGCATTAGGAACAGCACCTTCTAATCTAGCTATTATGGGACGCTATATCTTTACACCTGAAATCTTTAAGTTTTTAGAACAGCAGGAAGTAGGCGCAGGTGGAGAGATCCAATTAACGGATGCGATTCAAAAGCTGAACGAAATTCAGCGCGTATTTGCTTACGACTTTGAAGGCAAACGTTACGACGTAGGTGAAAAGCTTGGATTTATTCAAACGTCGCTAGAATTTGCTCTTCAGCATGAAGATTTACGTGATGATTTACTTACATTTATGGATGAGCTATTACAGAGAGAAAACGTAAAAGCTTAATTGATGTTTCACTAGTTCGCTTGGCGAGCTAGTGAAATTGTATTGGAGTGAAGTTGCTTTGACAAAAAGGGTACTTGTGATTTCTCAACATTTTTATCCTGAAATCGGTAGTGCAGGAAATCGTATAAAAAATATATATAAACTCTTAAAAGATGAAAATTATGACGTAAATGTACTGACGACTGAGCCCACATATCCAAATAAAAAGATCTATCATGACGAACAGTTTTGGGATGATGAGTCAATTGATGAAGAAAATGATGTAACGCGCATTGGTGTGAAAAATCGCAAGTATTCTAGAAGTATTATCAATCGTTTAATGTATTATTTAGAAATTGCTTTTAAAATGATGTTATTCATTTTAACCGACCGAAAAAAGTACGATGTGATTTTCGTTACATCTCCGCCTATTTTTATTGCTGTCGTCGGGCTGCTTGCCAAATACCGTTATCGAAGGCCGCTTATTTTAGACATTCGAGATTTATGGCCTGAATCGTTAAAAGGCGTAGGTGTGTTCAATTATCCGGTCGTCATTTCTGTTTTCAGTCGTCTTGAGAAAATTCTCTATGTAAAAGCAGATCATATTATTGTAAATAGTGAAGGCTTTATTCGTTTTATGACAGAGAAGTATGCCATTCCATTAAACAAAATTCATTTTATGCCTAATGCTGCAAATCGTAATGAAATTTCAATGATTGAATCTGGAAGCGATGTATTTAAAGTCATGTATGCAGGCAATATTGGTTTAGCACAAGATGTAACGGTTCTAATGGACCTTGCAAAAGAATTGCATGAGTATAATATTGAATTGACGGTTATGGGATATGGATTTAAAAAGAAAGAATTTGTACGTTTTGCCAAAGAGCATAAGCTAACGAATGTTCGATTTATTAAACCAACTACTCGTCAAGAGTGCTTACATATTATTTCTGAACATCATATTGGAATTGTGACGTTGAACGGTAAGCAAGTATTTGAAACGGTTCTTCCTGGCAAGATCATTGATTATATGACGTGTGGGATTCCGATTGTCGCATCGGTTTCTGGCTATGCCAAAGACGTGATTGTTTCACATGAAGCTGGAATTGTATCCGAGACAAATACAGCAGATGAGATGCTAAGACATATCCTGTATTTGTATCAGCACCCTTCTAAAAGAGGTGAAATGTCTCGCAACAGCTTGAATTATGTGAAAAAGCATTTCTTCTGGGAGAAAAATATTGAAGTATTAATACGTTTGATTGAGAATAAAAGTTCTGAACCGCTGCATGTGGAGCAGACAGGATCAGTGGATAAGGTTGAAGTATTATGAGAAAAAATGTCTGTATGTTTGTATGGAATCATTTTACCAATGATGCGCGCGTCCTGCGCGAATGTACGGCTTTATCAGAGAATGGTTATGCCGTTGATTTAATTTGTATTCATGATCCGAGCAATCCGGATTTAAAACAGTATGAAGAAGTAAATGAACATTTTCACGTTCATCGCGTTAAGCGCTATCCTTCTTCGCTGCTTTTTATGAAAAAAGCGTATCGCGCACTTCTAAAATATAAAGTACTCGCTCTGATCGCTTTTTTGCTGTGGTTAGGAGCAGCGTACGTAGCTCCTTATGTAGTCCTTCCTATTACAATTGTAGCCGCGCTGTTATTAAAAACAAAGCTGCAAGTAGTTTGGGTAAGAGGAAGCATTATCTTAAGGATGATTTTAAAAGGCAGGAAGAAGAAGTACGATATTTATCATTCGAATGATTTAAATACGCTTCCTCAAGGATTTATCTGTTCAAAGCTTCGCTTTAAGCGTAAGTACCTTGTGTATGATTCTCATGAGGTGCAAACGAGCAGAACGGGCTATGACAGCGGCGTATACGCAAAAATGGAGTCGTTCTTTATTAATAAAATTGACTCTATGATTGTAGAAAATCATACGCGTGCAAAATACAATGAAGATTTATATGGCTTCTATCCAAACGTCGTCTATAACTACCCGTTTCGTCCAAAAACGAAGCAGCAGCAACAAGTGAATTTACACGAACGCTTAGGGCTTCCTGAAAATGAAAAAATTCTGTTGTATCAAGGCGGTATTCAAACGGGACGAGGCCTTGAAAAGCTTGTTCAAGCGGCTCCGTTATTTAAAGAAGGAACGTTAGTCTTTATTGGAGACGGACGTATCAAGCCAGAGCTAGAGCGTATGGTAGTTGAAATGAAGTTAGAAGATAAAGTGAAGTTTATTCCAAAAGTACCGCTGCAAGACTTACCGAAGTATACAAAAAATGCGTACTTAGGTTTTCAAGTATTAAATAATGTGTGCTTCAATCACTACTCGGCCTCTTCAAATAAGTTATTTGAATACATCATGAGCGATGTACCAGTGGTAGCATGCGATTTTCCGGAGATTAAAAAAGTAGTAGAAGGCGAGCATATTGGACTGTGTGTAGATTCGCATGATTACAAAGAGATAGCGAGTGCTGTCAATCATTTGTTACGAGATCCTGTGCTGCGTGCGACGATGAGCAACAACTGTAAAACAGCGAAGTTCAAGTACAACTGGGAAAGTGAGCAAGTTCAATTTTTGAAAGTCTATCAAGCAATATAACGTAAAAGGAGGAACTTACGCGTATGGGTGTCAAACTCCATAGCCATGTATCTGTAGAAGTTCTGGAAAAAGAACTTCAAGTGGTTAAATCGGAACTAATCGAACAATTAAACATAAGAGAAAAAGAATTAAAAGAGTACCAAGATTTGCAAAAGCGCTATACGATGCTAGAAAAAAGATATGCGGCTATCAGCCGTTCTTTTCTAGGGAAGTTAACGCTAAAGTACTGGACGGTTCGAAAGCGAATGGGTACAAATAAAGCAACAAAGGGGCATAGATAATGATCAGTGATATTCAAAAGCGTATGAAGTCGATTACGCAAAAAAGAGATTGGGCAAAAGCACATCGCATTCCAAGCCTAGAGTTTTCAGAAGTCGAAGCGAATAGCGGCTGGTTTAAAAAGCATCAAGCTGCTGTTTCATTTAATGAAGACGACCGAAGTTTTACTGTTGATTTGAATTCTAACAACTATACGTATCTAACTTATCGCGAGCAGAATATCGACTTTCAACAAGCTCCTGTAGAAGAAAATATTGCGTTTGACTTTTCAAGTCAGCAAACGCTTGTCTTCAAAGGGACAAAAAGTGAAAGTGTCTCCGTCGAGTTATTCATTATTGAATATAAAAATCGTCAAAAAGTAGGTATACATAGATTTGAAATGAACAGTGAAGGTATTATACCGTTCTCTCAATCTACTGATTCTATCCGCTTAGCGCTGCGCGTGAAAGGGCAGGGAACATTTAAAATTGAGAGCATGTTAATTAATAACCGAGGATTCTGGAATCAAAGCGAGCTTTTGACAGAAGGAAATTATATTGTTTTAGAACAAAATCAGTGGTACATGCCTAAGTCCGATCAATTATACTATGATCCATTTAACAAGAAATTCAACGTAAGCTTTGAAGACAAGCAATTCGCCTATGTAACGCATAGAGAAGGAAACGCTGCTTTCTCTGCTCAGCCTGCAAGTCCAGTGGCTGTTCATGACGATACACTATCGGTTTGCTTCCAAGGTGAGAAAGAGAATTCTGTTGATGTACGTCTTGCTATTGTCTTTTACCAAGATGGAAAAAAAGTAGGAACAGATGAATTAAAGTTAAATAATAAAAAGCTTATTCATTTCCAAGAAGAATATAACTCTATTCGTCTAGCAGTGAGAGTATCTGGTAAAGGTGAGTTTAAGCTTGATGATATCATCATTAACAACGTGTCTTATTGGTGGGTTCATGACGTTGAAGTAACAATTCCTAAAACGACGGTTGATGCACCTGTTAAATATGCTCTTAACGAACACTCCCTTAAAGGATGGCAAGAGTCAAATAATGGTGTCATTTATCATCCTTGGAACCAGCTGTTTCAATCGAAGTTAAAAGGACAAGAATTCATTCATTTAACAGCTCAGCACTTTAATACAAGTGAAAATATCTCAGTAGCTGTTGATCATGATTCTACGTATTTGATTACGCCAGCAGGTGAAGTATACGAAGGTATTGAGTTAGTTGTATATGCCGTAGGATATAAAAACCACAAGCAAAATGAAATTCATCAGCTTGAGCTGAATGAAAAAGCTGAACTGCGTTTCAAAAAAGATACAGAACACGTTGAGTTTTTAATACGTGTGACGGAAAGAGGATTCTTTAAAGGACTGCAGATTAACATTCACGAAAAGCCAATTGAAATTACCAACAGTGCACAGCTAGAGCTACAAGCTTCAGATTGGTTTGCAAGCGCGAAGAAATTAGTACAGCTTTCTACATCAGAAAAAGGGCTGCGCGGTTCAGTAAATATTGAAGCTGGCAAAAACAGCTATATTTCGTATAAAGAAACAAATAACAGCTTTAAAATGCTTCCGACTCACCATATCATGACGATGCAAAAAGGATTTGAATATGAGTTCACTGTAAAAGGGAAAGCGGATGAAGATGTAGCTGTGATTCCGATGTTTATCGGCTATTCAGATGAAGAAAAGCTTCAAGTGCTGCAGCTAAAATTTAACTCAATGACAAAAGTTCAAATTCATCCTGATATTACACAGTTCCGAATTGCTTTACGGGTTTCTGGAAAAGGTGAATTTGATGTTCATACGATTTCTATTAATGAAATGAAAAGCATTGAACGAGAGCAGTCATTAGATTACGTAGCAAAACAAGAAGTAGATGCATTTAACATGCTTCCTCCAAAGCCGATCAAAGAAATGAAGATGGCGGTTATCTTTGACGAATTTACGACGGCTTCTTATGAACATGAATGTAAATTAATTAAAATGACGCCGGATAACTGGCTTGAGGTTATGACAAAAGAACAGCCGGACTTGTTAATGGTTGAATCTGCTTGGCGTGGTAACGGAGGCGTTTGGAATAAGCGTGTTGGTTACTACGGAGAAGAGAATATGAAGCCTCTTTACTCACTGTTAGCTTGGTGTAAAGAACATAATGTGCCAACCGTATTCTGGAACAAGGAAGATCCTGTTCACTTTAATCGTTTTATTGAAACAGCTAGACGATTTGATTACATTTTCACAACGGATGAAAACATGGTTCCTTACTACCAAGAAAGAGCTGGACATCAAAACGCATTTGCGCTGCCGTTTGCTGCACAGCCGGCTATTCATAATCCGATTAAAATCGTGGATGAACGCGAAAACAAAGCGTGTTTCGCTGGATCTTATTATCGTCATCATGAAGAAAGATGTATTGATATGGATCGATTATTAGATGCCGCGGCTAAAGTGGGATTAGATATTTATGATCGAAACTATATTCAAAACTTAAAAGGGCTTATGCCAAACCATCAATTCCCGGATCGCTTTGTTCCTTATGTAAAAGGAAACTTAAAGTATTACGAAATTGATAAAGCCTATAAAGGCTACAAAGTCATGATTAACGTAAATACAGTAAAAGAATCTCCTACGATGTTCTCCCGCCGTGTGTATGAAGGTTTAGCATGTGGAACACCTGTAATTAGTACGTACGCACAGGGAATTGGAGAAATTTTCGGTGATCTTGTTTATATGTCTGAAAATCCAACGAGTTTGCATGAAGAATTCAAGCAGCTGTTAGAAGATGAACGCTACTACGAAGAAAAAGCTTTAACGGGTATTCGAGATGTATTAACCAAGCATACGTATACGCATCGCTTAGAGTACATCATTGAGAAAGTGGGCTTAAACTTTGCTTTTGAACTGCCAACAGTTACGGTAGTCGCGATTGCTAATACGCGTCAAGAGTTTGAAAACATCGTTGATCAATTTAACCGTCAAGCTTATGAAAATAAGCAATTATATATTTTAGTAGATACATTCGATGGCTATTTAGATCTTTACAATAAGTACAACACAAAAACCATTCACACGTTTGTTCGCAGTTATATGCATAACTACTTAAACATTCGCGACTGGATTTCAAGTGAGTATGTAACGTACTTTGGCCAAGAAAGCTATTATGGGCAAAATTATTTACTAGACTTAATGCTGAGCACAACGTTTACGGACAGTGACTTTATTGGTAAAACAACTCACTACAGTGTGGAAAACGGAAAGCTTGAAGAGAAAAACGCAGGTCAAGAATACGAGTTTGTAAGAGAGTTATCTTCACAGAGCTCCGTTGCTAAAACAAATGTATACAGCAATCTTTCGCTTGAGCAAGTAATTAATCTCTTTGAACAAGATCAAAGTCTTGCGTCATATGCTAAATACGGCAAGCAGTTCTTTAGTAATGACAAATTTAATTACTTGAAATTAGAAGATAGCAGCAAGGACGACATCACTGCTATGGTAAATAAAATAGAGCTGTGAGGTTACAAAAATGAAAAAGATATTATTTGCAGGACATGATTTGAAATTTGCACGTATCATTATGGACCGTTTGGCAAGCCGTCCTGGGTTTGAAATTAAAACGGATGAGTGGAGTGGCCATAATGCTCATGATGAAGAGCATAGCCAGTCTTGCTTAGAGTGGGCAGACGTTATTGTTTGTGAATGGGGACTTGGAAATGCAGTATGGTATTCTCAGCATAAAAAGCCTCATCAGCAGTTAATTGTACGCATGCATCTTCAAGAGCGTGATACGATTTATCCTCATAGTTTTAACATGGAAAATATCGATAAAATTATTGCGATTTCTCCATATGTATATGAAGAATTTTATCGAACGTTTAATTTTCCGCGTGAAAAGATGACGATGATTTATAACGTAGTAGACACAGAAAAAGTGGATGCTCCTAAAACGGAAGACGCTAAGTATCATTTAGGCATTATTGGAATTTGTCCGCAGCGAAAGCGTCTAGACTTGGCTGTAGATATGCTAGATAAGTTATGGCATCAAGATAATCGCTATAAGCTGTTTGTCAAAGGGAAAATGCCGCAGGAATATTCGTGGCTGTGGAATAAGGAAGAAGAGCGTGAATATTACGAAGCAATTTTTAATCGTATCGAAAAAGCTCCGTGGAAAGACGCTGTTATTTTTGAAGGGTTCAGTGATATTTCTGAATGGCTTTCAAAGGTAGGAATTATTCTATCAACAAGTGATTTCGAAAGCTTCCATCTTTCACCAAGTGAAGGAATGGCTTCAGGCGCTTATCCAATCATTCTTAACTGGGATGGCAGTGATACGATCTATCCGAAAGAGTACCTTCTATCGGATGTTGAGGAAGCAGTAGAGCGCATACTAGCACTCAACTCAAAAGAAATGGATGCAGAGCTTCAAGCTTCTTTAAAAGAGTATGTAAAGCAGCACTTTGGAGCTGAAAAAGTAACGAATCAATGGGAAGAGTTAATTGTGAACGTTGCAGAGCCTGTTTTAAGTTAATCTATAAGTTCCTTTTGAAATTTATAGTTTGTATGCGTACAGCGCGCATATGAGAAAGTGGGAAATGACTGAATGATAAATACAAAAAAAGCATTAAGGGCATTGGATGAAGAAAAAATTCAAAAGCTGATGAGGATCTTACCGAAAAGTCGGAATAAAGATCCGCTAGCAGCTGCTAAAAACATTATGGGTAATAAATATCCACTTCCGCCTTTTGGCGTTATTCGATATCCAAAAGGAATTCTATGGAATGAAGATAAATCTAGAAGTTTTTTACGCTTGATTCACGGTCATACTTTTTTAGGGTGTTTGACGGATGCTTACGAAGAGACAAAAGAAGAGCAGTATAAAGATAAAGCCATTGGGTTAGTCAAAGATTGGATTCAAAAAAATCCATATCCTAATGGTTCAAATGAAATGGCTTTTCACGATGAAACAACGGCAATGCGTTTGCAGTATTGGCTGAGGTTATACATTTTAGCAAAGGACAAGCTTGCTTCATCCGACGAACAGCTTATCGTAGAGAATATGGCTAAAACGGCTAATTTACTGTCTCAAGATGACTTCCATTCAACAAATACAAATCACGGCATGTTCCAAGATATTTCTCTGCTTGCTTACGCGATGTATTTTGAAGAAGCAGATGATGAGTCAGATCATTATCGTGATATTGCATTAAAGCGTCTCGTTGATTACTTTACCTATGTGTATACAGAAGAAGGCGTACATAAGGAACATTCGCCGTCTTATCATTTTCTTGTATCCAATTATTTAAATAAATTGGTCGTATGGCTGAAAGATTTGAGCCCTAACCACGCAAAGTTTTTCGTTGATTTATTTAAAAAGACGGAAAAATATGCAACTTATATTATTCGACCAGACGGACTGTTCCCGCCTCTTTGTGATACAGAGTCTAAGCCTGTTGTAAACAGCAGCTATCGAAGCTTATACAAAAGTGAAGAGTTTCTATATGCAGTACACCAAGGTAAAGCTGGCAGAATGCCTGTAGAAAAAGATGCTGTGTTCAAAGGCTCCGGTTATGCGATCTTCAGAAGCGGATGGGAAAAAAAAGAAAAAGAGACGTACGTACTGTTTTCTGCAGCGTATCATACCAGTTACCATAAGCACAGTGATGACTTAAATATGCACATTTATTCAAACGGTGATATCATTACAGAAGCTGGACCGAATGGATATAACTACAAAGATAAGTTTACGAAATATGCGTATTCTTCATTTGGACACAATACGCTAATCGTGGATGGACAAGGTCTTCCTCGAGTGGATCATCAGCACGAAAAAGTATATATAAAAGATTATCAGCTAACGGAAGACTACTCGGAAGCAACGGGAGTGAATGAACGTTATAGCGGAGTGACTCATACACGTAACGTGCACTATAACAAGCAGCTTGAGCATATCACTGTACGTGATCAAGTCGCTTCAGAAGATACTCATCAATACAAGCTGTTTTGGCATGTAGCTCCCGATTTAGAGGTTCACGTAAGAGATCAAATTGTCGAGTTATTTAGAAACAATAACAAAGTAGCTGAACTTGAAATTACGTCTACTACAGATGTGAATATCCGAGCAGTGCGTGAACAAACAGTTCCGCACGTGCAAGGGTGGGTATTTCCTAAAATGGAAGCGAAAAAACCTGCTACTGTGCTTGAGCTGGATTTCAGCAGTGGGAAAGAGTCGGTTGAAGTCGTGACAGAGTTCCGCTTAGCGAATTATAAAATCGCAGCAAGAGATCAAGGACCTTTTGAATTAGAGTCACATTACCAATCTATGAATGGCGTGAAGTATCACTTTGTTCCAGCAGCTGACGAGACATTACAAGATAAATTGGTTATTGTCTTTTCTGCTTTAGCTAATAAATATCATTATGTATATAATTACATGAAAACGTTAGAGGAAGTTGGAGCGAACAAACTGTTCATTTTAGATGATTTTGGTGAACAAGGCTCTTACTACTTAGGCAAAAATAGAAATCATGTGATTGAAACAAGCGTATCTTCGCTTATTCAATATATTATGTCTAAGCACGGTTTTACGCACAAAAATGTCATGACCGTAGGTTCGTCTAAAGGCGGCTATGCGGCGTTATACTATGGAATTAAGTATCATTTTGGACAAGTAATTGCCGGTGCTCCTCAAAGTAAATTAGGAGACTTTTTGATTGATCAGGCAGAGCATGTCAACATTGCAGAGTATATTTCGGGATCGGATAATGTAAACAAAGAATACTTAAATCAAATTCTATTTAACTTGCTAGATCAGCCCGTGGATAGCGCACCAGACATCCGTTTATATGTAGGAACTTGGGATTATCATCACAAAAGTCATGTTCTTCCGCTGTATCATCAGCTAAAAGACAGAGGATATAAAGTAACGCTAGATTTAGAAGATCGAGCAAACCATAAAGATTTAAAAGGTTATTTTCCTCTATATCTTGGACGAACTATTAGCGAAATCTTAGACGTGCAGTATGTAGAACATGTGCCATTTAAAATTAAAAGAGCTCTTTTAAAAGATAACGAGAGCTACTTTATCGTACGATGTGACACAGAAGGCCACGGCAATTTAGAGTACGCGTATTACATTTATAAAGACGATAAAATCGTTCACAAAACGTCTTACATCGACGAAGAAATTTTCCGCTATAAGCCAAGAGCCAAAGGCGAATACAAATGTAGAATTTTTGTAAGAAATCAATACAAACAAAAAGCGGTTAGAGACACGAATAGTGTCTTTATATAAAACATTATTAAGCAGTTAACACAGGAGGAAATAAAATGAAACTTTGTACAGTAGGATTAGGATATATTGGATTACCAACATCTATTATGTTTGCAAAACATGATGTAGATGTTGTGGGTGTCGACGTAAGTCAACGCGTAATTGAATCATTAAACAACGGGAAAATCCATTTAGAAGAGCCTGGTCTGCAGGAAGCATTAAATGAAGTAATTGAAAAAGGTACATTCCGCGCAGCATTACAGCCGGAAAAAGCAGATGCATTCATCGTAGCTGTACCAACACCAAACCATGATGATCAACACAAATCTTGTGATCTATCATATGTATTAAGTGCTGTAAGCAATGTTATTCCTTACTTAGAAAAAGGAAACGTATTAATCGTAGAATCTACAATCGCACCGCGCAGCATGGATGACCATGTGAAACCGTTAGTAGAAGCAGCAGGCTTTGAAGTTGGTAAAGATGTGTTCTTAGTACATTGTCCAGAACGTGTACTTCCAGGACAAATTCTTCACGAACTAATCCACAACAACCGTATTGTTGGAGGACTTACACCAAATTGTACGGAAGCTGGTGCGATGGTATACAGCACATTTGTACAAGGTGAAATCATTAAAACAGATGCAAAAACAGCAGAAATGTCAAAACTAATGGAAAACACATTCCGTGACGTAAACATTGCATTAGCAAACGAATTAACAAAAGTATGTAACGAATTAGAAATCGATGCATTAGAAGTTGTTCAAATGGCTAATAAGCATCCGCGTGTAAACCTTCATACACCTGGACCGGGTGTAGGCGGACACTGCTTGGCTGTAGACCCGTATTTCATCGTTGCAAAAGCACCTAAAACAGCTCAGCTTATTAATCTAGCAAGAACAATCAACACGTCTATGCCTCAATACGTAGTAGATAACACAAATGCTCTAATGGAAAAAGTAGACGGCCGTGTTGTGACAGTATTCGGTTTAACGTATAAAGGAAATGTAGACGACATCCGTGAAAGTCCAGCAATGGAAATCTATGATTTATTAAAAGCAGAAGGCAAATATGAAATTCGCGCATTTGATCCTCACGTGGAACAAGATTGGGTGGAACAAGATATTAAGGAAGCTGTACGCAACTCTGATTTAGTTCTTGTGTTAACAGACCATAACGAATTCAAAGAATTAAACTGGAGCGAATTAGAAGGTATGGCAACAAAACGTATTTTTGATACAAAAAACGTAGTAGCTAACCGTTCTGACGATTTCAGCTATATTAACTATGGTAACCTACATGCATTCCTTAAGAAGGAAGAAGTAATGGCATGAATTCTGTAGGGAGGATTTTGAAAGAACAATCCTCGAATTTTCATTTAATATTGAGATTATCTCTTTATGATGCAAAAAGTAAATACCAAATGCACTATCTTGGAGCTGTATGGCAGTTTTTAGGACCTGCCATACAGATTCTTCTGTACTGGCTTGTTTTTGGATTAGGAATTCGTGGAGGTGCACCCGTACACGGAATTCCATTCTTCGCGTGGCTAATTGCAGGGTTAATCCCCTGGTTTTTTATTAGTCCTTCCATTACTCAAGGTTCAAACAGTGTGTATGCAAGGGTAAGTTTGGTTTCAAAAATGAAGTTTCCAGTCAGTGTACTGCCAACTGTCACGATTGTCAGTAACAGTTTTCAGTTCATCATCATGATGCTGGTTATGGGAGTTATCTTCGTCATTTATGGAATTAATCCGGGATGGTATTTACTTCAATTGCCATATTATTTAGTAGCATTATTTGTGTTTTTATTTGCGCTTACGCTGCTAACATCAACTATTTCAACGTTAATAAGAGATTTTCAGCAAATATTACAATCATTAATGAGAATGGTGCTTTACTTATTGCCTATTTTATGGGATACGTCTAAATTGTCACATGTATATGAAACGATTTTAAAATTAAATCCGCTCTTTTACATTGTGCAAGGATTTAGATATTCATTGTTAGGTTACGGTTGGTTTTATGAGGATTGGATATACACATTATATTTTTGGGTTATCACATTATTAATACTAACAGTAGGATCAATCCTGCATTTGAAATTCAGAAATAAATTCATCGATTACTTGTAATCTAGGAGCGTAATCTATGGCACTAAAAGTTCAATTTGAGAACGTTAGTAAAAAGTATGTTTTATATAAAAAAAGATCCGATAAACTGCTTGAAATTTTCTTTCCAAAAAAGAAAAATGAAAGCTTTTACGCACTAAGAAACATTTCTTTTTCTGTAAATGAAGGAGAAACAATTGGTGTTGTAGGAATTAACGGATCGGGAAAATCCACTCTTTCTAACTTGCTGTCGCAAGTTGTGCCTCAGACGTCAGGTGATATTAAAATTAATGGTGAAACATCATTAATTGCTATTTCAGTAGGGTTAAATAATAACTTAAATGGATTAGAAAATATCGAGTTGAAGTGTCTGATGCATGGATTAACGAAAGAAGAAATTAAAAAAATTACTCCTGATATCATTGAATTTGCTGATATCGGAAAGTTTATTACTCAGCCGGTAAAAAACTATTCAAGCGGTATGAAATCAAGGCTTGGATTTGCCATCTCTGTTCATACCAATCCAGATATATTGGTAGTAGATGAGGCGCTATCAGTTGGAGATCAAACATTTTACGATAAATGTTTGAAAAAGATTAATGAATTTAAAGAACAAGGTAAAACTATTTTCTTTATAAGTCATTCGTTGACTCAAATCCGCAGTGTATGCAACAAGGTCATGTGGATTCACTTTGGAGAGTTAAAGCAATTTGGCGGCACTCGTGTTGTTTTAGAAAAATATAAAGAGTTTGTTAAATGGTTTAATGGATTAACTGATGAAGAGAAAAAGCAGTATAAACTAGATATGCTGGCCAATCAGGCAAAAGATGAATATGCTTTGATGAATGAAAAAAATGGGTATAATCAGCCTTTATACTCATTAGAGCAGCGTACAAAGCGACGTGAACGAAAAAAAGAAAGACGAAAAACGTTTAAGCTTTATTTTCAAGTAGGCATTCTATCTATGCTGTCTTTGTTTTTAGCGATTTTAATGTTTTATACATAAGATTTATAAAGCATTTTAATAATATTGAGAATAGATATGTAGATTGATATATCTACTATTCGAGGAGGATCTCTAATGAAAGCAAAAGTATTAATTCCAATCGTAGCAGGTGCATTATTATTTACAGGCTGCAGCAATGACAAAGAGACTGCAAGCAAACCAACTAAAACGGAACAAACTCAACAAGAAAAAACAGCATTAAACAAAGTCTCTATTAAAAACGTAGGAGACAAACGCTTAGAAGTAAAAACAACAGCGGAAGGGAAAGACCTTAAATACGCTTATTCCGTTTATAAAGACGGTAAGCTATTCCAAAAAATCCCTTACTCTTCAAAAAAAGAGTTAGCTTATAAGCTAACGAAGTCTGGCGACTATCGTGTACGCGTATACGTGAAAGCTGGAAAAGAAAAAGCTGTTGCAAAAAGCACAGAATTAGTAAAAGTAACAAAATCATAATAAATAAAAAAAGATCACGGGATGCATCCCGCGATCTTTTTTTATTTTAGATTTAAACTTTCTTTTAATTCAGTAGATAGTTGGTTACGCGTGTCATCAGATACGGCATAGTAATAGATACCGTTAATCTTTTCGCCTTTTCCATCTATTTGAAGCTGTTCTGAATTTTTACGTGCGTCTTTATAGTTTGATTGAATTTGCTTCATGTCATCAAACGTAAGGTTTGTTTTTACATTTTGCCCAATTGCATCTAAAATCGTACCGTAGTTTGTTAAAGACTGAACGCTAGCTCCTTCGTCAATAACGCCTTCAATGACTTGACGCTGACGCTGCTGACGTCCAAAATCACCGCGAGGGTCTTGTTTACGCATACGTGTGAAAGCCAATGCTTCTTTACCATCTAATTTCAAAGGCCCTTTTTGGAAGCTGTAGCCGTCGTAATTAAATGCAAGGTTATTATTTACAGTTACCCCGCCAACAGCGTCTACAATGTCTTTAAAGCTTTCCATATTCACTTGAACATAATAGTCTACAGGAACGTCTAAGAATTTTTCTACAGTATTTACAGCCATATCTACGCCACCAAAGGCGTAAGCGTGGTTAATTTTATCTTGTGTTCCTTTTCCTACAATTTCAGTTCGCGTATCACGTGGAATACTTACCATCTTCATAGACTGTGTCTTTGGGTTTACCGTCATTAAAATAGTAGAATCTGAACGTCCACGGTCACCGGCACGCTGATCTACTCCTAATAGTAAAATAGAAATAGGGTCTCCATTTTCCAAGCTCACTTTATTTGAACGTTTTTCAGATACATCACGTTTTAATGGCTCATGAGTTTGTGTGAATGTCTTTTCAACGGAATGCCATATGCTATATGCATAGCCTGCTACACCTAGAATTAATACTAAAATAATACCAAGAATAATTTTGAACGCGCGTTTCTTTTTCGGCTTTTTTCGTTTGCGTCTGCGCGCATTTGAAGGTTGTACTTGTTCTTCCATATGAAGCCTCTCTTCCTTTTCTTTATGTATTGATAAAATAAATGTCTTCTATGTAAGCCATTATTCTTATCTTTTTCATCAGAAAACACGTCAAAATGATTAAAAAAATGACAAATTTAATCAAATTTCTTCATGTACTTTAAAATTATATTATAATAAAAGAAAAAAAGAAAGATATAGTAAGGGAGACATTTTATGAAAATTTTAATTAACGTATTTGCTATTCTCATCTTTATCTCATCTTTAGTAGCAGGAAAGATGTATTGGAATCATCAATTGGACAAACAGTTCGAAACAAAGCCTACGAGAGTAAGTGCAGCAGAAACAAAAAAGGATATTCAAACCGAGACTAAGAATCTGCCGGAATCAATTGTAAAGAAATTAGAGAATGCAAAGAAAACAGGAAATCCCATAAAGCTTGTAATTGTAGGATCCGCTCCTGAGAAAGATGTAAAGACGTGGGGAACTTTATTGAAAGATAAAGTAGAAGATACATATGGAACGGATTTAATAAATGTAGAGTTGTATGAATACAAACAAATGAATACATTAGAATTTGTGAAATCAAAAACGTATGAAGAAATTACAAAAGCAAAGCCTGATATCTTGCTTTTTGAACCATTTTTATTAAATGATAACGGCGTAGTAGGTATTAACAATACAATTGATAACTTGCAAATTATTATGAAGCATATTGAAAGTGAAAATAAAGATCTAGTTACTATTTTTCAACCATCAGCTCCGGTCTATCAAGCTCAAAATTACCCTAATGACGTAAAGGCTTTAGAAACCTTTGCTAAAGAAAATGGATACGAGTTTGTAAATCATTGGAGCGCATGGCCAGATTATAACGGGGAAGACATTTTAAAGTATTTATCTGATGAAAATGGCCAACCGAACGAAAAAGGGGAGAAGGTATGGTTCAAATTTCTCTCTGAGTATTTTACTAATTCATAATAAAAAAGCGCGCTACCTCATAAATAAAGGTGCGTGCTTTTATTTTTTAATTTGCTGCAACAAGTAAAAGTAAAGCGTTAAGCTGTTCTAAAAATCTTTCATAATAAGTTGGCTGATAGTGTCTTGGCGTAAGACCCCATTTGTGATTTTCATCTGCCATAAATTCTTCTTTTATTTCAAGGTATGTACTGTTGTTAATTTTGTTGCCGAGGTATGTATACATATACTCTAATTGCTGATTGTGACGCTGAATTTCGTCTTGATTTTCAAAAACTTGAACGTTTCCTTCTTTATCTACATATTTTTCTTTCCAAAACGCTTTATGAATAATGACTTTTGAAATGCTGCTTGCGTTGATTCTTTCGCATATTTTATTGGCAGAGCTTTCCCACAATTCATCAGTGCGCTCTACAATTCTTTTACTTTTTAAATCATTCATTAAATTAGATTGAGCAAATTCTTTAGAAAGAGCGATGTAAGACTCTCCACGTTTCATAAGTCTTAATCTTTCAGACAGTAAGTCAATAATCAACGTATCAGCAGGCTCTTCATCCACATGTTTTAAGAAAAGCTTATTAAGATCATTGTATACACTTCTACGCTGGAATTTAGACTCAATATGGATACCTCGAATGGAAAGTCCAACAGGTTTGGATGCTAGGGATATAATATTCGTTCTAGCAAAATACTCATTAATTTCATATTGATGGTCAAACATAGCAAAAGGGTCTCTAGAAACACAGCTTCCTAGAATGTCAATTTTCTTCTTCAAATTCATCTACAACTCCTACAATATTTTCTCATTTTTAGACACATATAGGAAAACTATAAACGAAGAAGAAGAGAAAAGTCAATCGGTGTTTAGGTATATTTACTCATTTGCTATCTCGTTAATTATCCATTATTTATTTTTAACATTTTCTTCAAGAAAAGAATGTTACATTTCAATACAAAAGGAACGTCTATCAATCCCAAAAGAGAGCATGAGCAAAAATAGATACTTATGCTAGAAGATAGAAAAAAAGCCCTGTGATATAATATAATTCATGGAATACTATCCATGATCTGAGGCATAGAAAGAGGAGAAAAAAATGATAGATATATATACCAATATCTTGCCAAATGTGAACAGTGGTCCCAAAAGTGTAGAAGAATTTTTAGAAATGGCAAATGTATTAGTGAAACAAGGAGTAACAGAAGTCGTAGCAGCACCTCTTTATGACGGAAAAGATTCCAGCTGTAGAGAAAGTGTTGATCTTGCAAATGAATGGTTAAGAAAATCTTCTATTTCGTTAAGCGTTTTACCAGGTCAAAAAGTAATTGCCTCTACCACTATGATTGTATCAAATGAAGAGTATTACACGATGACAATAAATGAAAATGAAAAATATATGTTTTTACACATTCCACAAGATGTGGAAATTGAAGTGTTAGAAAATATTGCTTACGAGCTTCAGCTAAAAGGTATTGTACCGGTTTTAAATGAGCCTGAGTGCCATTCATTATTTGTGGAGAATCCTCCGCACTTGTACAAGCTCGTAAAAAATGGAGCAGTCGTTCAGCTGTCTGCACAAAGTGTGCTGGGAGGCAACGGCAGTAAAGCTAAAAAAGCAGCTTATCAGTTCATTGATCATGGATTAGCACACGTTGTTGCATCAGGCGTGAATCGTGAAAATTACCAGCAGTACGGCCTGCAAAAAGCTTATTCTGCCGTGTCCAAAAAATACGGCAACAGCAAGCTTTATCATTTTATGGAAAATGCAGAGGCTATTGCGAGCGGGAAGGCTGTTTATAAACAAGAGCCTGAACGCATCAAAAAAACAAAATTCCTAGGAATCTTTTAAATTTTCCCTTTGTACCCTGATTAACTTCTATTTAATCAGGGTATTTGCATACAAAGACCTATTTCAGTCCCTTCTTTTATCATCATTATTTGGAGTTATTTTACAAATTATGTTTGCGTTTTCACATAGAGTGATAGTAAAATATTGTTAGTTAAGTAGATGACAGGAAAGTACGCGGTTTTCCGGGGTTCGTGGTGGTAAATGTCGAGAAGAATACATAGTTTCGCACTAGAAATCGTCGTAGAATAGAGCTATACAAAGCGCAGGGAGGGAAATAAAGTGATTGATATTCATACGTACATATTGCCTAATATCGATAGCGGACCTGAGGAAGTAGACGGCTTTTTGAAGATGGCACGCTCCTTAGCGGATCAAGGCGTTCAGTCCGTGGTGGCGACGCCGCTTTATGATAGCGATCAAGAGTTCATGAAACACCATTTATTTCTCTATGTGAACGCAGCTAATGAATGGCTCACGAATTCATGTATTCCTCTTCAAGTATTACCAGGTCAGCTTGTCCCTTTATCACCTCAACTTCTGCGAAACTATGAGCGAAATCAGCTTCTTACGCTTAATCACACCGATAAATATTTGTTTCTTTCACTGCCTGACTGTGATGTCTCACCTTATTTTGAAAAGATACTGTCTGATCTTCTAACAAAAGGCGTTGTGCCTATTCTTCGTTCACCAGAATGTCACCCGATTTTCCGAGATCACCCTGAGCGTTTGTATGAGCTCGTTAAAAAAGGCGTACTTATTCAGCTAAGCGCCGCTAGTATTCTTGGTTTAAACGGAAAAAAAGAAAGAAAAGCGGCGTGTACGTTTATTAAATACCGCTTAGCCCACGTGATTGCCTCGGGCGTTCATGCTCGCAATTACCACGACTATTCACTTTCAAAAGCGTATGATTACATTTCCGATATGTACGGTGCTTCAGAACTTTATTTTTTTATTGAAAATGCAGAAGCGATTATCGACGGTCGTCCGGTTCATCAATTAGAGCCTGAGCCGATGAAAAAATTTAGTTTATTTAAATTATTTAGCTGAAAACAAGGGACTTTTCCATAAAAACGGGAAAGTCCCTTGTTTTGTCTTTCTTTCATTGTGGTATGGAATAGAAACAACGTTATAGAAAGGAAGGCTGAATATGATAAAAACTACAGCTGGAAAAGCAGCTATGTCGGTATTAAAAGAATGGAAGATCGATCACATTTTCGGTATGCCGGGAGATTCAATCAATCATTTTATGGACAATCTGCGCAGTGAAAAAGATGAAATAGAGTTTATTCAAGTCCGTCACGAGGAAGTAGGAGCACTTGCGGCATCTTCTTACGCTAAAATCACGGGCAAAATCGGCGTGTGTCTGTCGATTGGAGGGCCGGGTGCGATTCATTTGTTAAACGGCTTATATGATGCCAAAGCAGACGGTGCACCGGTGCTGGTGCTAGCCGGACAGGTTCCACGTGCGAAGCTTGGCAATGAATCGTTTCAAGAAGTGAACTTAGAACGTGTTTTTGACGATGTGTCGGTGTTTAATCACCGAGTAGATTCGCCTGAATCATTTCCGCATCTGCTGCAGCAAGCGATTCGAACGGCTTATGCGAAAAAAGGCGTTGCGGTTCTAGTCATTCCAGATGATATTCCGTCTTCAACGATTAAAATTGATGAAAAAACGCCAATTGCTAATGTGTCAAAATCAATTTCTCACAGTGACCCGGAAGATGTAGCTAAAGCGCTTCTAGCGATTAAATACGCAAAAAAACCGGTTATTTTAGCAGGAACGGGTGCCAAGCACGCCAAGCTTGAATTAGCGCAGTTTGCGGAAAAAATTGCGGCGCCGATTATCTTTACGCTTCCGGGTAAAGGAATACTGCCTGATCATCATCCTTATAACCTAGGGCAGCTCGGGCAAATTGGGACAAAGCCGGCGTATGAAGCGATGGAAGAAACCGATTTGCTGATTATGATTGGAACTTCGTTTCCATATCGTGAGTTTTTACCAGATGGAGTCGAAGCAATACAGCTGGATTCTGATGCCACACAAATCGGCAGACGTTACCCTGTATCTATCGGATTAGTCGGAGACTCGAAAACGACGCTGTCACAGCTTACGCATAATTTAGATTATCAAGAAAACCGCCGTTTCCTAGAAGAGTGTCAAGTTAATATGGAAAACTGGTGGAAGCACGTAGAAAAAGAAGAAAACGAAGTGAGTACGCCAATCAAGCCCCAGCAAGTCATTCCTAAGCTGCAAAAAATCGTTGACGATGATGCGATTGTATCTGTTGATGTAGGAAACGTGACGGTATGGATGGCAAGACATTTCCGCATGACGAATCAAAAATTTGTGATTTCAAGCTGGCTGGCAACGATGGGCTGCGGACTCCCGGCTGCGATTGCAGGAAAGCTTGCTCATCCTGAAAAACAATCGGTAGCCGTGTGCGGTGACGGAGGCTTTACGATGGTCATGCAAGATTTTGTGACGGCTGTGAAGTACAAGCTGCCAATTGTTGTAGTCGTCCTTAATAACAGTGAAATCGGGATGATTAAATATGAACAAGCAATTCAAGGTCACTTGGATTACCAAACGCAGCTTGGTGAGATGAACTTTGCGAAGTTCGCTGAATCATGCGGAGGAATTGGCTACCGCGTTGAAAAACACGAGGAGCTCGAAACAGCGTTTGAAAAAGCAGCGCTTGCGAATGTTCCTGTTGTGATTGATGTTGTTATTGCGGATGAACCGCCGCTTCCAGGCAAAATTTCATTCGGACAAGCAGCCAATTATTCGAAGCACATCATGAAAAAATTCTTTAAAGAACATGAGCTCGAAATGCCGCCGCTTCGTAAAGGACTAAGCAGAATGCTTTAATCAGTGACTCTCCGTATAGGAGAGTCTTTTTAGGAGGGATATCATGGGAGTATTTGAAATCATTTTACTTGTTTTTGGCGCGGTCATGATGCTTGTGATTGTAGTGCCGGTTATTATCGCTATTATTCTTTGGATGAAAGATGAAAAACAAGAAGAGCATTCGGTTTTGAGAAACTATCCGCTGCTCGGGAAAATGCGCTATATTTTTGAGAAAATGGGGCCTGAACTGCGTCAGTATTTATTTTTAAATAATAACGAAGGCAAGCCGTTTTCTCGAAATCAATATGAACAAACCGTTAAGTCAGGTAAATATCTAAACCGGATGATGGGATTTGGCTCAGAGCGTGATTTTAGCGAACCGGGCTACTACATTCGAAACGCGGTGTTTCCAAAGCAGCGCGACGAAATGAAAGCGGATAATACGCAAAAAATTAAAACGAAAGTATATAAAATGGACGCCGATAACTTATTCAGCCGAAGAGAGCACCGAGAAGAAAAAGAAGCGGATCCGTTTTATTTGCGGGATGAAGATGCGATCGTTATAGGTCCTTCATGCAAAAAGCCGTTTGTTGTAAAAGGATTAATCGGCCAATCCGGCATGAGCTTTGGAGCGCTTGGTGACCACGCGATTACGGCTTTATCACTAGGATTAGGACGGGCAGGCGGCACGTGGATGAACACGGGAGAAGGCGGACTGTCACCGTATCATTTAAAAGGAAACGTCGATATTATTTTTCAAATTGGTCCCGGGCTTTTTGGCGTTCGGACAAAAGAAGGCGAATTTTCATGGGAAGAATTTAAAAAGAAAAGTGAAATGAAGCAAATCAAAGCGTTTGAAATTAAGCTGGCGCAAGGGGCCAAAACGAGAGGCGGTCACGTAGACGGTTCAAAAGTAACGGAAGAAATCGCCGAAATCCGCAATTTAAAGCCAGGAGAATCGGTAGACAGCCCAAACCGCTTTAAAGAGTTTGCGTCGTATCCTGAAATGTTTCAGTTTATTGAAAAACTTCGAGACGTAGGGGGCAAGCCAGTAGGTATTAAAATGGTTGTCGGAAACACAAATGATCTTGAAGAAATGGCGGCGTATATGAAAGAGACGGGAAGCGGTCCTGATTTTATTACGATCGACGGAGCAGAAGGTGGAACAGGTGCATCGTTTCAAGAATTAGCGGACGGAGCGGGCGTACCTTTGTTTTCAGGACTTCCTTTTGTGGATGAACTGCTTAAAAAGTATGGCGTTCGTGATGAAGTAAAGCTTTTTGCATCGGGCAAGCTGTTAACGGCTGATAAAATTGCGACGGCTTTATCGCTGGGTGCTGACTGCGTTAATATTGCCAGAGGCTTTATGTTTTCTGTTGGCTGTATTCAAGCGCAGGTTTGTCATAATAATCGTTGTCCGGTAGGCGTAGCCACAACGGATCCAAAGCTGCAAAAAGCGCTTATTATTGAAGAAAAGTCATACCGCGTGTGCAACTACGTGCTGTCATTACGTGAAGGATTGTTTAATTTAGCAGCAGCAGCCGGTATTGATTCACCGACGAAGTTTTCAAAGAAACACGTGGTGTTCAAAAACAGCAGCGGACAGTTAGCTGATATTTCTGTAAAAGAAAAGATGTACGTATAAAAAAGCTGCCGATTGGCAGCTTTTTTATTGTCTTCGCTGAAGCAAATGCAGGCAAAACTCTAAGTCTTTTTGTAGGTGCTCTTGCATTAGCGCTTCGGCTTTTTCAGCATTGCGTTCTTTAATAGCGTTATAAATCTCTTCATGTTCGTCAATTAAAAACGGGCGGTTGTAAAATACGACCGTATGACGGAATAAGTAAATGATCGACTGCATGCGGTCGATGATATTAATCATTACGTCATTGTTGCTTGCGTTCACAATAATGGCGTGAAAACGTTCATTTGCGCTCATAATTTCTTCAAACGAGCCGTTTCTTCCGGTGTCTACGCATTCCTTTAATTCTTCTAATTCGTTGTCAGATAAAAAAGTTGCCGCGGCTTTAGAAGCTGAGCCTTCTAGCAGCATTCGCACTTCAAACAAGTTGCGTAGATCTTTTTCTGTCGGCGACACCACTTTTTTTCGGACAATCAATCCTTCATATTCTAAGCGTCTAATGGAATCACGAATCGGCGTTCGGCTGAATCCAAGCTCGCTCGCTAATTTTTCTTCGACGATTTTTGTACCGCCTTCAAGCTCACCGTTTAAAATTTTATCTCGAATCATCTCATAAGAAGGGTGATGAGACGAACGAGAACCTTGATTTCTTAACATACTCTACTTCACCTCTAGCATTCGACACGAGGAAATCTCGTCTCTTTCTCTCTTTATTTTTTATCATTTTTTACGCTTATACCCAAATCATACTATAACTTGTGAAAAGGTGGGACGGAAAGTTTCGCTTTTGGAAATAAATTTCATTTAAAAAAAGGCTAGACAAATAAATAAAATGCGAATATGATGAGTGTATACAAAATTATCAGAAATGTATACAAAAAATATTTTAACGTATACATTATTTTTTAAAACATATTTGAAAACGTATACAACAAGGGGAGGAAACGAAAATGACAAAACGCGTTGGATTTATTGGACTTGGAATTATGGGAAAACCGATGACACTCAATTTATTAAAAGCAGGCTTTGAGGTAACGGTTTACGATATTAATAAAGCAGCAGTAGAAGAAGTGAAAGCAGCAGGAGGATTTGGAGCAGAAAGTCTTGCTGAAGTTGCAGTGAACAGCGACGTGATGGTCACGATGCTTCCGGCTTCACATCATGTAAAAAGCGTAGTGCTTGGAGAAGAAGGGTTAATTCATAGCGCCAAAGAAGGAAGCGTTATCATCGATATGAGTTCCATTTCACCGGTAGCATCAAAAGAAATTGCGGCTGAACTTGCACAAAAAGGAATTCACATGCTAGATGCTCCGGTTAGCGGAGGAGAGCCAAAAGCAATTGACGGCACGCTTGCGATTATGGTCGGGGGAAATGAGCACGTATTTGAAAGCGTTTCACCTATTCTTCATGCGATGGGAGCAGAAATAACGCTTGTTGGAGACAACGGAAGCGGCGTAACGGCTAAGCTTGCAAACCAAGTTATTGTGAACTTAAACATTGCAGCGATGTCTGAAGCACTTGTACTAGCAGCCAAGGCAGGCATTGACGTTGAAAAAATGTATCAGGCGATTCGCGGCGGATTAGCTGGAAGCGCTGTATTAGATGCAAAAGTACCGCTGATTTTAGACCGCAACTTCGTAGCAGGCGGACGCATTGATATTAACTTAAAAGATATGACAAACGTGATGGAAACGGCTCATGACATTGGCGTACCGCTTCCGCTTTCAAGTCAGCTTGTGGAAATTTTCCACGCGTTAAAAGTAGACGGAAAAGCAAGCGATGATCACGGCGGAATTGTACAGTACTATGAAAAATTAGCAAACGTTGAAGTGAAAAAGAAGGTGGAAGCATGATTAAACAAGATGAGAAACGTCTTGTAAGCGACGTGTTTAAAAACATTCCAGCAGTCGATGAAGCACTTGTACAAAAAATGCTCGACGAAGAGCTGCTGACGTTTAATCAAAAAATCATCGTACTGGATGATGATCCAACGGGTGTTCAAACCGTTAACGGCATTTCCGTGTACACAGACTGGAGCAAAGACAGCATCAAGCAAGGATTTTTAGAAGAAAACTCTATGTTTTTTATTCTAACGAATTCACGTGGATTTACCGCTTCTGAAACGGAAAAAGCCCACGCGGACATTGCGGCTGTTATTACAGAAGTAGCGGCTGAAGTAGATAAAGAGTTTTTAATTATCAGCAGAGGTGATTCAACTCTTCGCGGTCACTATCCGTTAGAAACAGAAGTGTTAAAGAAAACGGTTGAACAGCATTCCAATCAAGTGCTGGACGGCGAAGTGATTTTTCCTTTCTTTAAAGAAGGCGGACGATTCACCATTGATAACATTCACTACGTCCAAGATGAAGACTACTTAGTGCCGGCAGGAGAAACGGAGTTTGCAAAAGACCGTACGTTTGGCTACAGTAAATCTCATTTAGGCGAGTGGGTAGAAGAAAAGTCAGAAGGGAAATTCAAAGCAAGTCATACGACGTATATTTCACTCGGGAGCATTCGTGCACTTGATTTAGTGACGATCACAAATCAGTTAATGGAAGTGAAAGACTTTAACAAAGTAATCGTGAACGCAGTGGATTACGTGGACGTGAAAGTTGTGACGATTGCACTTCTTCGCGCGATGAAGCTTGGAAAGCACTTTATGTATCGAAGCGCTGCGGCTCTAACAAAAGTAATGGGTGGTGTGAGCGACAAAGACCTTTTAACAAAAGAAGAGCTCATTAAAGAAAAGTCGTCAAACGGCGGATTAATTATGGTTGGTTCGCATGTTAAAAAAACAACAGAGCAGTTAGAAGAATTGAAGAAATGCAGCTTCATTGAATTTATTGAATTTGATTGTCATCTTGTCTTAGAACCTGAAAAGTTTGAAGAAGAAGTGAATCGTATTATCAATGAAGCAGAGAAGCTTATTTCACAAGGTCAAACGGTAGCTGTATATACAAGACGCGAGCGCTTAGATCTTGGCGAAGGCAAAAAAGAAGAAGAGCTTAAATTATCGGTAAAAATTTCAGATGCGGTTACAAGCATTGTTCGCCGCTTGAACGTTCGCCCAAACTTTATCGTCGCAAAAGGCGGCATTACGTCAAGTGACATTGGCGTAAACGGCTTATCGGTCAAACGCGCGACGGTTGCTGGACAAATCAAACCCGGCATTCCGGTATGGGTAACGGGAGAGGAAAGCAAGTTTCCAGGCATTGCGTACATCATTTTCCCTGGGAATGTCGGAGCCAAAACAACGCTTCGTGAAACGGTCGAATTATTAAGTAAATAGGAAGAAGTGAACGTACGAGGTGCGTTCACTTTAGAAAATATTTGAAAGCGTATACATTATTTGGATGTACGTACATGAAAAATGGTCACACTAAGGGGATGAACATATGAATTCAGTATTCGGATTAAGTCATGAAGCAAGTCTTTTGCTGTATGCAATTGTATCGATTGTCGGACTTATCTTTTTAATTGCTAAGTTTAAAACAAATCCGTTCGTAGCGCTAATTCTCGCGGCTTTGTTTATGGGTCTTATTTCAGGAATGAAGCTGCCTGATATCGTAACGGCTTTTCAAGAAGGAGTAGCGAGCGTCTTAGGATTTATCGCGATTGTTCTTGGTCTTGGAACGATGTTAGGTAAAATGATGGCAGAGTCAGGCGGAGCCGAGCGTATTGCCCGCACGTTAATTAAAGTATTCGGTGAAAAGAACGTACACTGGGCAATGATGGTTGTAGCCGTTATTTGCGGTATCCCGGTCTTTTTCCAAGTTGGTGTTGTGTTATTAATTCCGCTTGTGTTTGTAATTGCCAAGCATACGGGTACGTCGCTTATTAAAATCGGTTTATCACTAATTGCCGGTTTAGCCGTTGTTCACAGTTTGGTACCTCCGCATCCGGCAGCGATGCTAGCGGTGGATATCTTTAAAGCAGATTTAGGTAAAACGATTTTGTATTCATTAGTTGTGGCATTTCCAGCTGCAGCCGTAGCGGGTCCGATTTACGGATCGTTCATTTCACGCCGTGTTCACGTAGAGCCAACGGGTGAAATCATGGAGCAGTTCACAGAGTCAAAGCATAAAGATCTTCCTGGCTTCGGAATTACGTTATTTACTATTTTACTTCCAGTACTATTAATGCTTTTAGCAACAATCACTGGGTTTGTTTATCCAGAAACAAGTACGATTCGCTACGTAACAAACTTTATCGGAAGCCCGATCGTAGCGCTGTTAATTTCGCTAGTGTTTGCTTTTTATTCGTTCGGTTTTGCAAGAGGATACAACAAAGATGATTTATTAAAATTCACAAATGAATGTCTTGGACCGGTTGCTTCGATTATTTTAATCATCGGTGCAGGAGGCGGTTTTAATAAAATTTTAACAGCAAGCGGTGTAGGTGACGCAATTGCAGGATTTGCTCAAGATGCACATCTTTCTCCTATCGTACTTGCATTTGTGATTGCCGGGTTAATTCGTGCAGCAGTTGGTTCAGCAACAGTAGCAATGACAACAGCAGCGGGTATTGTAGCACCAATTGCAGCAACAATGCCAAACGTAAGCCCAGAACTATTGGTGCTAGCAACGGGCGCAGGTTCTGTAATGCTATCACACGTAAATGATTCTGGCTTCTGGTTAATCAAAGAATTCTTCAATATGTCAGTGGCTCAAACGTTAAAAACGTGGACAGTGATGGAAACGATTCTATCATTTGCGGCTTTTGCAATGGTTCTTATTTTAGACATTTTTATCTAAGAGAAAAAGCGCTGGTTTCAGCGCTTTTTTCTTTGATACGAAATATATTCAAAATATTTCAAATGATAAGAAAAAAAGACTAGATTTTCCTCATTTCGATAGTATAGAATAGTTATAAAGTAGCAAAAGGGGGTAGATGTATGACAAATGTTGAAAATTATCAAATTGGTTTGACGACAAAAGCATTAATTCCAGTGAATGATCCTATTCACCGCACAAAGGTGCTGGATGCAGCAGGAGAATACATGCTAAGCAAGACGTGTAAGCAATTATTAGAAGAAGCGTGCATTCGAGAATTAAGTACATTTAAAGGATCCATTGCCGCTGTTCGAAAACTATTTCCCTATAAACAGCTTACACCTCTTGTCATTAGTCGTTCACAAGCGATTATTGCGTTTCCTACATCTTCGCCCAATGACTACAGCTGCGCTTGGATTTTCTCCTCTCACGTCCATACTTCACATACGCTTGCCTCAGTTCATTCACCCTCTATGCTGATTCACTTTAAAGACGGAACGTTCATCCCAGTGAAGCTTTCTTATTATAGTTTAGAAAAAAAGCTGGCCAGAGCGGCTGTTATTCGCAATTATTGTTTAGAAAGCCCGCTTGTCTTGGCATAATACGTTCGATTTATGGAACAAACTTGTCCTACATATGAACAATCATTTGGACTACACATGTGTACTAAAGGAGGAAGCTTATCATAAGCTTCCTCCTTTTCTTACTCTCTAAGAAGTGAGGCCTTTAGCTTTTTGCGAGCTGCTTTCCCCCAGTTTTTAACGGCTCCCGCGGAGACTCCGTATTTGCAGGCAATATCTTTATACGAGTAGCCTTCTAGCAGATGTTCGATTACATAGATTTTTTCTCTTCCCGTTAAGTGTTCGATATGCTGCTTGATGATTTCACTTTCTAGCGGAACGGGAAGAGCGGGATCTTCGTTTAGTGAAAGCAGGTTCTGCTCAGCCGGTGTTTCGCGTTCTTCGTATAAAATGGTGCCTTTTAAATGAGAAAGGATCGTACCACGAACGGTTGTGTAAGCATAAGCAGAAAAAGATCCTTTGCTTTCATCAAATTTTTGATACGCTCTCCATAGACCAATCAATGCAATTTGATAATATTCGTCGTAGTCTTTGTAAATATGAAATTTTTTAATCATCGACACAATTAATGGATGAAAAGATGAAGCGATTTGATCAAACGAGCTTTTTTGCATGCAGCATTCCTTTTTCAAAAACGCGTTTTTGCTGTATTCCGCCGGTATCTCTACTGTACAAGGGGAAGATCACATGTGCGAATGAACGTACATTATGTTTTCTTTTTAAGAAACGTGACGTAATTTCCCCGGAAACTTCACGTTTCGCTAGGAAATATGCGAAGTATACGTGTATTTGTAGAGATTTTACGTACGAAAGGTCCCCCATTCCAAATTCTACTAATCTATAATTATTTTTATATCGATGTAGCAACTCTACCATCACGGAAGAGCGGTGATGATAGAGTTGCTAGACCTATCCGGATGAGTCCTTTGAGGGGATATTCGCAGGAGCTACTAATTTTGAGTTCTTCTTTATGAAAGCAATTTGCTGAGATTGTAAGAAGAACTTGTAAAGGGGAGATTGAATGAAGGCGATGGTTGGGGTAAATGTGGCGGCGGCTGTTTTGTGCGGGGCGGTGATGTATGCGGGGACGCAGCACTGGCAGGAGCAAACGGAAGCGCAGGCAAGTGAAGTAAAAACTGCTGTTGTACATAAAGAAAAACAGTTTTCCGATGTATCTGCTTATACAAAAAATCTTCCAGACTTTATCACAAAGCAAATCCAGTCATCTATCGCAAATAAAAAGCCTCTGACTCTTGTAATTGCCACATCCGCAGAAGAAACAGGGTGGCCTCAGCAGTTAAAAAAAGAGCTAGCAGCTACATATGGAAGTGATGTATTTACGGTTAAAACACTTTCATATGGTAACGGGACAACGAATGAGCTTTTATCCTCACATATTGCCGATCAAATTAATCAGCTTCAGCCAAACATTATTCTGTTTGAATCACCTCTTAAAAATGACTATCAGCACCTTACGCTAGATGAGACGCTTGAAAATACAGACAAGCTGATTCATCAGCTCAAAGACTTGAAAAAAACCCTTATGATTCAGCCGTCACAGCCATATATTTCACAAACGGAGTCCTATGAAGAAGGGGTAGAAGCGATCAGGGGAGTCTCTGAAGCAAACTGGGTATATTATATGAATCACTCGCTTATTTGGCCCTTTCATTTAGGAGAGTATATAAATAAAGACAGCGGTAATTTAACGAAAAAAGGAAATGAGGTGTGGGGAGAGTACGTTGTGAATTGGTTTACGGGAAAATAAAAAAACAAGCCCTATTTGAAAAGGAATAGGGCTTGTTTTTTATAATTTTATTAGATTATGACTTTTCCTCGTTTTATAGTAGTAGCTTTTTGTATCTCTACACTTATAAAGCTTAAAGCCGAAGATTTCTAAAGGAGTCCAAAGTTTTTTAATGTTTACGAGTGGCATTTTAATTCTCCGTTCTGTTCTTTATAAAGGTCTATATATTCATTATAAAGAATACGAGAGTAATAGTAAATACTATAAAGAACGGTTTGTTTAAAAAATTCTTTATAAAGAACTTTAGAGTTTTTATTTTTGGCTTATCAGCATTCAGGAGTGATTTTTATCATAGCTCCGGTTATTTATTCTTGCTACATTAATGTTGTGAAAAAGATCACAAAATAAAATGCAAAGGATGATCTCAATTAAAACGTAATTAGACCACTTATTTTTTTTGCTTGTCGTTAAAGCAATGGAATCGCATACATACCGTAACTGTGTTAGATAATCTAACACATAAGTTGAACGATTCAGAAAATTCATATATCTTAAGTATATCTTTAAAGATGCATAGAAAATATATCTTTGAAACAAGCAGGTATAGACGCCAGGGGAGGAATGGAAGATGCAAAAAAAGAAACTCGTATTGATTGGAAATGGAATGGCTGGAGTTCGAGCGATTGAAGAAGTATTGAAGGTTTCAAGCGAAGCGTTTGACATTACGATTTTCGGAAGCGAGCCGCATCCGAACTATAATCGTATTTTACTATCAAAAGTGCTGCAAGGAGATACGAATGTTGAAGACATTACGTTAAACGATTGGAACTGGTATCAAGAAAACAATATTACATTATATACGGGCGAAACGGTTACTAGTATCGATTCAGTGAAAAAAGAAGTAGCGACAAACAGCGGCAGAGTAGAATCGTATGATGAGTTGATTTTAGCAACGGGCTCTCTTCCTTTTATTCTTCCGATTCCAGGGTCTGATAAAAAAGGAGTTACGGCTTTTCGAGATATAAAAGACACGGATGAAATGCTGCAGGCTTCTCAGCAGTATAAAAAAGCAGCGGTTATTGGAGGCGGACTCCTTGGATTAGAAGCAGCGCGCGGACTGTTAAATTTGGGGATGGACGTATCTGTGATTCATTTAGCTCCGTATTTAATGGAACGCCAGCTTGATCCAACAGCCGGCAAATTGCTTCAAAACGAATTAGAAAAACAAGGCATGAAGTTTTTGCTTGAAAAACAAACGGCGGAAATCGTCGGCGATGAGCGAGTTGAAGGATTATCTTTTAAGGACGGGACGTTTTTAGACGCTGATTTAGTCGTGATGGCCGTTGGAATTAAGCCAAACGTTCAGCTTGCAAAAGAAGCGGGACTTAACGTAAATCGAGGAATTGTTGTAAATGACTATATGCAAACGGATATTCCAAACATCTACGCGGTTGGAGAATGTGCAGAGCATAGAGGAATGGTATACGGGCTGGTGGCACCTCTGTATGAACAAGGAAAAGCATTAGCAAAAGCGATTTGCGGGGCAGAAAAAGTTCCTTATGAAGGGTCAGTTTTATCCACGCAGCTAAAAGTATCAGGTGTTGAAGTGTTCTCCGCAGGAGACTTCATGGAAGATGAAGAGAAAAAAGCGATCAAAGTGTTTGATGAACAAGACGGCATTTATAAAAAGCTTGTTTTGCGAGGCAATCAAATTGTAGGAGCTGTTCTTTTTGGAGAAAGCAGCGACGGAAATCGACTGTTTTCAATGATTCAAAAGCAAGAAGATGTATCCGATGTCGCAAAAGTGTCGATTTTACAGCCATCTGGAGGTAACGCGGGTGAAAGCTTAGTAGCAAGCATGAGCGCCGATGATATTATTTGCGGCTGTAACGGCGTAACAAAAGGTACGATTGTGGAAGCTATCCAAAAACAAGGATGCTCATCGGTTGATGAAATCAAAGCTTGTACAAGTGCCTCTCGCTCCTGCGGAGGATGTAAACCGCTTGTAGCGGAAGTGCTTCAGCATACTCTTGGCGCTGACTTTGACGCGGCGATTCAAAAAGAAGCGATTTGCGGCTGTACGACTCTTTCACGAGATGAAGTTGTCGAAGAAATCAAAGCAAAGGGCCTTTCGCATACGCGTGAAGTGATGAATGTACTTGGCTGGAATAATGAAGAAGGCTGTTCGAAATGCCGTCCGGCGCTAAACTATTATTTAGGTATGGTGAATCCAACCGGATACGTTGATGAACGCGAATCACGATTTGTGAATGAACGCATGCACGCAAATATTCAAAAAGACGGCACGTATTCTGTTGTTCCTCGCATGTACGGAGGCGTCACAAATGCAGAAGATTTAAGAAAAATTGCAGATGTTGTTGATAAATATGAAATTCCGCTCGTAAAAGTGACAGGTGGTCAGCGTCTTGATTTGTTTGGCGTTAAAAAAGAAGATTTGCCTAGCGTATGGGAAGAGTTAGATATGCCTTCTGGCTACGCGTACGGTAAGTCGCTGCGGACGGTGAAAACATGCGTCGGCGAACAGTTTTGCCGTTTTGGCACGCAGGATTCAATGGGCGTTGGAATTGCGCTTGAGAAAAAATTTGAAGGACTGTGGACGCCTCATAAAGTGAAAATGGCTGTATCTGCTTGTCCGAGAAGCTGTGCTGAGTCAGGTATTAAAGATATTGGCTTTATTGGAATTGACGGCGGCTGGGAAATTTACGTGGGCGGAAATGGAGGTACGCATCTTCGCGGAGGAGATTTATTGTATAAAGTAAAAACAGACGAAGAATTGATGGACATTACAGGAGCTTATTTGCAGTATTACCGGGAAACGGCTAATTACTTAGAGCGTACGTCTGCATGGATTGAACGCATGGGACTTTCGCACATTCAGTCCGTGCTTGATGACGCTGAGACGAGAAGAGAGCTGAATATGCGTATGGACGAAGCGTTATCTACGTATCGTGATCCTTGGAAAGAAATCGTCGAAAGCAAAAAGACGAAAAAAGAGCTGTTCGAAACAGTTGTTACATCATAAAGCTGGGGGGAAATAAAGATGGTGAATAAAAACATTACAAAAGTATGCGTAGGGTCGATTCATGATTTTCCGGTAAGCCTAGGTAAAACAGTGAAAGTAAACGGAAAAGAAATTGCGGTGTTTAAGCTATCAAGCGGAAAAATCCGGGCAATTGAAAATCGCTGTCCGCATAAAGGCGGGGTGCTAAGTGAAGGAATTGTGAGCGGCGACTCGGTGTTCTGTCCGATGCACGACTGGAAAATTTGCTTGCATGACGGTAACGTACAAGAGCCTGACAGCGGATGTGTCGACACGTACGAAGCGTCTGTTGAAGGAGATTTGCTGTATCTTTTAATTGAAGAATAAGTACCGTGGCGCGTTGATTTTCAACGCGCCACAAAAATTCAAGGGAACACATTAAAAGGAGCGAAGCAAAAATGAGAACAGGAAAAGTGTACATTGTAGGAGCCGGACCAGGAGATCCAGATTTACTAACCATAAAAGCAGCCAAATGTTTAGAAAAAGCAGATGTTATTTTATACGACCGATTAGTGAACCCTGTTCTTCTTCAGTATGCAAAAGAAGGAGCGGAACTCGTCTACTGCGGGAAAAAGCCTGGTGATCACTGCGTTTCTCAAGAGGATATTCATGATTTGCTTGTATTCTACGCAAGAAAAGGAAACACCGTCGTGCGGTTAAAAGGCGGAGATCCGTTTATTTTCGGAAGAGGCGGTGAAGAAGCAGAAGTGCTCGCTCAGCATAGAATTCCATTTGAAATCGTTCCGGGTATTACAGCGGGCATCGCGGCACCTGCTTATGCTGGAATTCCTGTGACGCACCGTGAGCTGAGCCGTTCGTTTGCCGTTGTGACGGGACACTGTTTGAGCGGCAAGCCGGAAAGTATTCGCTGGGAGCACTTAGCAAAAGGAGTTGATACGCTTGCGATTTATATGGGCGTTAAAAACTTGCCGTATATTTGCCGTCAGCTTTTAGACGCCGGAAAAAGCGCGGATACGCCGGTCGCGCTTATTGAACAAGGTACGTCTATTTATCAGCGCACGGTTACAGGGACGCTTGGCACAATTGTAGACACGGCTGCTGAACAGCAAGTCAGCAATCCCGCGATGATTGTGATTGGTAAAGTGGTGAAGCAAGCTTCTGCTCTTTCTTGGTTTTTGGAAAAAACAGAAGAAAAAGTATGCGTCTAAGATGAATAAAAGGAGGAAACACTTTTGTTTAAGAATTCACTGCAGTCAATGAATGAGTTAGCACGCGAAAAAACGAAGCTTGTGAATGAGCATTTGCCGAGTTATTTGCTGTTAGCTGTGCTAGCGGGTGCTTACGTAGGACTTGGCGTTATATTAGCGCTATCGGTAGGAGCACCTTTGGCCTCTGCTTCTTTACCGGTCGTTTCTCTTGTGATGGGGTTATCTTTTGCTGTTGCTCTCCTGCTTGTCGTATTTGCAGGAGCTGAATTGTTTACGGGGAATCATATGGTTTATACAGTCAGTACGCTATCGGGAGTCACGACATGGAAAGATACGTTCAAAAACTGGACGTGGTGTTTTATCGGAAATGCGATAGGTGCGTTTGGGCTTTGTTTGTTAATTACCGGAACCGGTTTGTTTAAAGGAATTGAACCGAACCATTTACTTATGACGCTGGCAGCTAAAAAAATGAATTTGCCGGTCAGTGAATTATTTTTTCGCGGCATTCTTTGCAACTGGCTTGTTTGCCTGGCAATTTGGACGGCTGCGCGCACTAAAAGCGATGCGGCAAAGATCATGCTTATTTTTTGGATGCTGTTTGCATTTGTTGCATCAGGATACGAGCACAGCGTGGCAAATATGACGTTTCTTGGTCTAGCTTTATTGCTTCCGCATCCTGATGCGATTTCGGCTGCTGGGCTATTTCATAATTTAATTCCCGTTACACTCGGAAACATCGTAGGGGGAGGACTGTTTGTGGGAAGCATTTACTGGTTCGTGAACGCTAGGCAGCTGAAAGAAAACGCAAAACAGCCGGCTGCTCTCTCAGCTGACTTGAATTCTGCTAAACTGTCTAAATAGCAAAAAAACCGCTCTTTGTACCATATAGTCTGCTTTTTAAAGCTAGCATTACGGTATTTTAGAGCGGTTTCTTCTATATAATATAAACTGCTTAAAGCGTATTCACATCTATACGTATCGAACAAGCAGTATTGTTCTTCATTTTATAGAAACAGGATGTCTGTGAGAATTGAATCGGACAGATTCTGTTGAAATGAATGTGTGAGGGTGCAGGTATCATCGAAGAGGCAGAGGGCATCTTAGAATTTTAATGTTGTTTGGCATTTTATGCTCTTTTTGAGCGTCCTTAAAGCAGTTGTACATTGCTTTGCTGCCTGAATGATTAGCGGAGTGAATCGTAATTCGATCGGCATATAAATGATGCTTTACCATAAAATGCACGAGCATTAATCCATTCCGTGTCTTACTCAGTAAATCGTGATCGAGTGATAAATGTTCAACATCGAATGATCTTAGCAGATCAATACATTCATCAATCGTTTCGGCTAAAACATGACCGTCAGGGCATTTGCGATAGTCGTCTAGAAAAACATTGATTTTCATGACTGATTCTCCCTTCCTTGCCTTGTATTTAGTGTAACATACATAATGTCATATACCTACCTAAGTCTATTCGACACATTTTAAGCCATTCCTTCTTAAATAGGGGTAAAAACGCGAATTTTTATCATTATTTGCATATTCACGGCGAATAAACAGGAAATAAGAGAAGAGATGTCGAACGAAAAATGAATAAATAAACAGTTTAAACTGGAAATTAACTTTTTTTATTCCGCGACCTTTGTGTAAGAAAGTCATTTCAATCTCAGGTTTGATAAGGGATGGAACGGAATTAACCAATAAAACATTGTGAGAAAAAAACGATAATTTGTGATTTTTTTAAAATAAATTGGAAATTTCTCTTTACGAAAAAGATGTTTGGGACGTATAATTTGATTTAAGGATTTTTTGGAACATAGTATGACAATATGACAAAAAGAAAAGTAAGGTGAATAGAATGGGTAAGTTATTTAGTATCGGTGAAGTATTAATTGATATGATTCCAGCTCAAAAAGGTCTTCAATTGAAAGAAGTGGAATCGTTTACGCGTGTGCCAGGCGGAGCGCCGGCAAACGTTGCAGCAGTTGTTGCTACATACGGTAATGAGTCAGCACTTATTACAAAAGTTGGAGAAGATGCGTTTGGAGACTTTCTAGTAGATACGCTTCGTGAAGTAGGAGTAGGTACTGATATGGTCTATCGTACAGAAGAAGCAAACACAGCTTTAGCTTTCGTTTCCCTGCGTGAAGACGGAGAAAGAGATTTCAGCTTCTATCGTAACCCTTCAGCAGATTTATTACTAAAAGAAGACGAAATTAACTCTGATTGGTTTGCAAGCAACGATGTTCTTCACTTCTGTTCGGTTGATTTAGTTGAAAGCCCTATGAAATACGCTCATATGAAAGCGATTAAAAGCATGAAAGAAAAAGGCGGAGTTATCAGCTTTGATCCAAATGTACGTCTTCCGCTGTGGAAAGACCATGAGCTATGCCGTCAAACGATTTTAGAATTTATTCCTCAAGCGCACATTGTCAAAATTTCAGACGACGAGCTATCGTTTATCACAGGCATTGAAGATGAACAGCAAGCGATTCAGTCTCTATTTACAGGTGACGTTCAAGTAGTTGTGTTCACAAAAGGTGCAGAAGGCGCAACGCTTTATACAAAACAAGCTGTCTATGAATCAAACGGTTACAAAGTAGCAGTTGTTGATACAACAGGTGCAGGAGATGCGTTTATTGGCGGATTCCTTTATCAGCTATTAAGCCGCGATGTGTCACAAGAAAACTTAACGGCTATTCTTGACTCTGACCACGATGCTATTTTACGTTTTGCAAATGCAAGCGGTGCCTTAACGACAACTGGAAAAGGTGCGATTAGCTCAATTCCAGCCAAAGAAGTAGTAGAGCAATTTTGTAAGCCTGTAGCTAACTAAAATGAAAAGGCTTTATCTCTTCTTATTTTCAATCAGCAGAGGCCTCCGTTTCTGCTGATTGCAGATTACATAAGAGGGAAAAGCAAGCTGCAGAGTAAGAAGAAAAAATTTTTTTCTGTTTTTAAAAAATAATCAAAAAAATTTCTAGCTAAATAATAAATGTTCGTGTTAGTATAATACGAGCAGCAAGAAATAGCAGTTTTATCACCATTTATGAAAACGTTATATATTTATCGATGTAGAAAGTTTGATAGGACTAAAGAGCAGTCCTATCAAACCTTCTAGACCTAAGCGGATGCTGCCCCCCTTGCGGGGTAGGCTCATCCGCATAAGTGGACCTTTGGGGGAATATTCGAGGGAGTATGAGTGCTTGGCTTTTGCCCTTGATGAGAGAAAAGCAGCAGGTCGTTACATACGATGTACATAGATTAGAAATAGGAAAGTAGGTTAAGAGAAAGATGGATATTTTGCTAGGTGTTCTTCCTTCCGTTGCGTGGGGAAGCATGATTTTAGTTAGTATGAAGATGGGCGGTGGACCTTACAGTCAAACGCTTGGAACAATTATTGGAGCTTTGATTCTTTCATTTGTTCAGTTTATGATTGTGCAGCCGGTGTTAACACCAACGCTCGTTATTGTCGGAATTGTTTCAGGTTTGTTCTGGTCAGTAGGTCAAAGCAATCAGTTTAAAAGTGTTCCATACCTTGGTGTTTCAAAGTCAATGCCGATTTCAACAGGTATGCAATTAGTATCAACAGCTCTTTTTGGTGTTATTGTATTTAAAGAATGGTCAACGCTTCAAACGATTGTGCTTGGATCTATTGCGATTCTTTTAATACTAGCAGGCGTTGTGCTTTCTTCATTAGACGGTAAAAAAGAAGGGGCACAAGGGGCTCCGGGACAAACGAAAAAAGGAGTTATCACTCTTATCATTTCAAGTCTTGGATTCTTAGTTTACGTAGTTATCGCACGTATCTTCAACGTAGACGCATGGGCAGCTTTATTCCCGCAAGCAATCGGTATGTTAATTGGCGGTTTAATCATTACATACAAACATAAGCCATTTAACAAATATACGATTCGTAATATCTTACCAGGTCTAATCTGGGCATCTGGAAACATGTTCTTATTCTTATCTCAATCAAGACTAGGCGTAGCAACAAGCTTTTCATTATCGCAAATGGGTATCGTTATTTCAATTTTTGGCGGTATTGTCTTCTTGGGAGAAAAGAAAACAAAGCGTCAATTATTCTATGTATCTCTTGCGAGTGTACTGATTATTTCAGGCGGTATCTGTATCGGCCTCGCAAAAGCACACGCTTAATTTATCGATGTAGAAAAACCCCCATGGCTAGAGTGCAGCCATGGGGGTTTTTTTAGACCTAAGGTTAAAATCTTAGTCAAAACCTACCTACCCATAGTGCTCTGCGGAATTTCAAGGCTGCGTGTTTATGTTGGGGTTTCTCGTTCTTAAGACTGATAATTTTTCATTCTTTGTTAGGAAGCTGTTTGGTGCGAGATGGCTTATAGTAGTAGAAAAGGATGGAGGGAAGGCTATGATTAAGAGTATTTATGAGACGCATGTGCAGGTGCGGAATTTGGAGAATTCGATTGAGTTTTATAGACGTCTTGGGCTGACGTTTGTTCATAAAATTGAAGAGAGGCGCTGTGCTTTTTTCTTTGTTGGGGAACAAAAGCAGATGCTTGGACTTTGGGAAACCGATGAAAAAGAGTTGAAAAGAAGTCATTTTGCTTTTGGAATTGAAGCAGCGGATATTCATGAAGCGTTAACATGGCTGCGTTCAAAAGGTATTGAACCGGAAGAGACGTCGTTTGGAAAGCCGCAAACAGAACCGATTGTTCATACGTGGATGCCAGCGGCTTGCGTGTATTTTAATGACCCTGACGGTAACCGTTTAGAGTTAATTACACTTTTAGATGATAAGCCCGTTATATCTAAGGATTTTCCTTATTTAAGTGAATGGAATAAAGAGACCGGAACGAAATTATTTTAGCCTAAGTGAAAAACGAATCATTGATCAACGTGTTTGATTCGTGGTTCGTTTTTTTTTGTTATGGTTAACGTAGGTTTCATGTGTGTAGGTCTTTCTAGCAGTTGATTGGAGGGCAAGGCGAAGACTCCTGCGGGAAAAGCGGAAGGGGTGAGACCCCGCAGGAGCGCAAGCGACGAGGAGGCTCGCCGGCCGCCCGCGGAAAGCGAAGTCTTGCATGGAAATTAACTGCGGTGTCATAAGTGATCTATATGAGCTCATGTATCCCATTTGTTCGTATTTAGGTTGGGTTCATTTCGTTATAATTCAACCTTTTTTTGTGTATCATAAAACGTATGATTGACATATTTATAAACGTATAATATATTTGTTTATAAATTAATAAACAAATAAGAAAGGTGTCTATTTATATGGTAAACGATTTGTTTTGGGAATCATCTTTTGAAGATATGAAGAAAGGGTACGAGGAAAGCGAAGATCACTACCACTGCTTACTGTGCGGTGAAAGCATTGAAAAAGGCATTATTTATCCGGTGGAAGGTGTTTTTTATGAAGCAAAACGTTATATGAAGCTTCATGTGGAACAGCAGCACGGGTCTGTGTTCCAACATTTAATAGAGCTAGATAAAGAGGTAACGGGTCTGTCTGATCATCAAAAAAATTTAGTGAAGTTTTTTAAAGAAGGAAAAAGCGATAGTGATATTCAAAAAGAAATGGGAATTGGCAGTTCATCGACCATTCGGAATCACCGCTTTACGTTAAAGAAAAAAGAGCGTCAGGCAAAAGTGTTTTTAACACTGATGGAACTGTTGAACGACGGGGAAGAAGAGAAGGCGGTACCCGTAACAAATATAGCGCCTAGAAGAAGTCAGCGCTACAGCGTCAGTGATGAAGAACGTGAAAAAATTTTAGCGAAGAATTTTCCGCAAGGCTTGAACGGACCTCTTCGCACCTTTCACTTGCAAGAAAAACACCGTCTTGTTGTTCTTGAAGAATTAAGCGGTCATTTTGATGTTGGAACAACGTATACCGAAAAAGAAGTGAACGATATGTTAACACCTTTTTATGATGACTACGCCGTGCTGCGTCGCTATTTAATTGAGTACGGTTTCTTAGAGCGCAGCGCAGACGGAAGCAGCTACTGGAGAAAAGGAGAAATAGGTATGAGTATGGACTCAAAAGACTATAAAAAACAAATGAAGCAGCTAGCGAAAGAAGTAAAAACAGAAGGCGGCGTGTATCAAATAAAAAACCTTCACAACGATAAGATTTACATTGGCTCTACGCCTAACATCAAAACGTTAAACGGCGTAAAGTTCACGTTAAAGACGAACACTCATCAAAATAAAGAGCTTCAAAACGAGTGGAATACGTACGGAGCGGATTCTTTTTCAATCGAGATGCTGGAAACGATTAAAAGAGAAGAAGAAAAAGCACTTTCAAAAAAGGATTTGCTGAAACTGGAAGCGAAATGGTTAGAGAAGCTGCAGCCTTACGGCGAAAAAGGCTATCATTCGCCGAAAGCTGATACAAAGGAGAAATAGGTGTGAAGAATCAAGATGTTAAAAGTGAAGCAGTGGAATCAGAAAAATCCGTCAGTAAGCTGATGCTTGTGTTTTTGATTCCGCTCATGTTAAGTAACGCCATGCAGTCAGTTGGGCAGCTTGCGGGAAGTATTATTGTCGGAAGAGCGCTTGGAGTTGATGCGTTAGCCGCTATTTCCGCTTTTTTTCCTCTGTTTTTTCTGCTCGTATCGTTTTCGATTGGAATTGGTTCAGGAAGTTCCATTTTAATCGGGCAAGCGTACGGGGCCAAAAACGAAAAACGAGTCAAAGAAATTATCGGTACCACGCTCACGTTTACCTTTTTAGTCGGAATTGTGCTTGCCGTTTTGGGAAGCATATTTGCTCCGGATATTCTTCGGATTATGGGAACGCCGGCTAATATTATTGACGTAACGGTTCACTATGCGCGCATTTTGTTTGTGGCAATTCCTGTTTTGTTTTTATACTTTGTTTATACGACGTTTATGCGCGGAACCGGAGACTCTAAAACGCCTTTTTACTTTTTAGTTGTGAGTACGGTCTTAAACATCATTTTCCTGCCGATTTTAATTTTTGGATGGATCGGAGTGCCAAAGCTTGGAGTGTACGGCGCTGCGTATGCAACGGTGTTTTCAACCGTATTAACGTTCATTATTATGATTATCTATTTACGCAAGAAAAATCATCCGTTAAAGTTTGACTCATCTATTTCATTAAAAATGGACGGAACGCTTTTAAGGCTGCTTATGCGTTTAGGGATTCCAGCGAGTATCAATATGATTTTAGTTTCTCTTTCTGAAATTGCGGTTATTACGTTTGTAAATGGATTTGGCTCAGACGCTACAGCAGCGTACGGAGCGGTGAACCAAGTGGCAAGCTATGTACAAATGCCGGCAATCAGCTTAGGAATTGCGGTTTCTATTTTTGCGGCGCAGTCGATTGGCGCCAATAAATTTGAGCGTTTAAAAGAAGTTATCCGCTCTGGAATTATGCTGAATTACGTTATTGGCAGCGTATTGATTTTACTTATTTATCTCTTTTCCAATCAAATTTTAGCTCTGTTTTTAACAAGTCAGCATACGCTCCATATTGCCGAAGAGCTGTTAGTGATAACACTTTGGAGCTATTTGATTTTCGGTCATGCGCAAATTATTACCGCTACGATGCGAGCAAGCGGTACGGTGCTTTGGCCTACGGTATTTAGCATTATGGCTATTTGGTGTGTGGAAGTACCCGTAGCCTACGTGTTATCGCAGTTTACCTCTCTTGCGATCAAAGGGATTTGGATTGGTTATCCAGCGGCGTTTGTGGTCAGCTTGATCCTGCAGTACAGCTATTATCAATTTGTATGGAAGAAAAAGAAAATTGAACGTCTTGTCGGATAAAAAACGAGTGGGAACGCTCGTTTTTTATTTTTCCTAATTAAAACACCCTTAGCTAAAAGTTTTAATAGGATAGTGCATATAACTTTTTGATGAAAAGAGGGTATGACACTATGAGTAAATCTGGATTTGTGCCGGATAATTCAAATATTAAAAAAAGCTCAGGAACGCCTAATCTGTCAGTGAATTATAAGCAAAACGTCCTGTTCAAACGAAACGACCAAAATATAGCGTATCAACTAACCTCAACTCAGCTGCCTGCAATGCTCGGAGGTGCTTTTGTTGATTTATATATGACGAAAGGGCATATGAGAGAACCACACTGGTACCCAAACGCGTGGGAATTAGATATCGTCGTTTCAGGTGAAGTGCAGGTATCTATTTTAGACCCTGATACAAGCAGCATGCACAATTACCGAATAAAAGAAGGGGAAGTTGTTTTTATACCGATGGGCTGGTGGCATTGGATTGAGCCCTTATCGGAAGAAGCGCATCTTCATCTCTTTTTTAACAATGATCAATTCGAATCTACAGAAGGATCCGACGTGCTGCACTTAACGCCTCCGATCGTGTTTCAAAAAGCATATGGAGTAAGCGCAAGCGAAGTAGCAGAAGCCGTTGCTCCGATTACGGATACGGTTATCATTGGACCGCCTAATCATTCTTTTTATCAAAAGAGCTATCTCAAAGATGAACGGGATGAACGAATTGTGGTTAAAATAAATGAAAAAGTGGTGCCTGCTGAAGATAAGTAGCATAAAAAACCATTGAGCCTATGGTCAATGGTTTTTTCGTGAGGCGTTTTTATAAAAACAGCTCCTTACGTTCTAAATGCTTATACAGCCGCGTTGTGACTTGTTTTTGATTCCATTCGTTTTGCGGAAACTGCTGCTTGTCTACGTGAGAAACGGCCGGTTTGTAGGTTTTTTGAATCCGTTTGATATCATTAAAGGTTGCATTGGTTTCAATGTGATCAGCGAGCTTAAATACAAGAGAATGCAGCTTTGCAACATTGGGAATCGTAGCTGCTTGGCTGAAAATGGCTTTCGCGACGGACAGCTGTCTTTCATGCGCAGTAAAGATGTCTTGCTCATTACGCTCCTTTAAAAAAACAAGTGCTTCTTCTCCGTTAAGGCGAATCGATCCTTTTGGAAAAACAATGTTGCTCTGTTCAAAAGCACGTTTGTTTGTGACGATAATGCCGCCTAATTTATTTACAGCATCGACGACTGACTGCTGATCCATTTTGACATAATAATCAACAGGAAGCTTTGTATACGTTTCGACGTTCTTTACGACAGCATTCATATTTCCTCGATGATAAATGGTTCTCAGTGTTTCATTGCCGAGCTGAGTTGACCCTGGCAAGTGGGTCATTTTTATTGATTCATGCTGTTTATTAACAGTCATATATACAAATGACGTATTTTGATCGTTCTCTTGAATTAAAAGCAGGGAAAACGGTTGCCCTTTTTTTAAATTGACGTGTGTTTTGTTACCATGCTCAAGCGGTACATACGTTTGATCAACAGCAGCTTTCACCGTATGATAGCCTGCAAATGTGATGCTGACAAAACTGACGAGTAAAAATAGTACGAGACCGCCAATCCACTCTTTTTTTGCTTTGCTGCTCATCGTCTCACCTTTTTCTATCGAAGTCGTTCGTAGTATTGCCATCTTAAAAGGGGAGTAAAACAAATGAGCGCTATTTTTATTGCTTATCTTGCTTTTTCTTGGCGTAGGTTTTGAGCTCTGTAATTAAGATTGCTTGTTCTTCCACATCGTTAAACGCTTCAATGCCATAAAGGTATTCGGTGTGCCGTTTTTCTTTCCACACGCAAAGTCCGGTAATATGAATAGGTTTTTCATTTAAATAAAAGCTAATTTTTAGCTGAATTTGATGGTTGAAAATAGGTAAATCAAGCGGTGTGATTATTTTGATTCCTTTTGGTGAAAGGTCGATAACGGACAAAGGACCTGGCTTAGAATCGATTTCTTTGTTGTCGTATTTAGCAATGGAAAACGTTCCAACAATGGGGGTCTCAAATAAAAAGCGAAACGGTTCTTCACGTTTGAAATGCATGTATCATCAGTCCTTTTCGTAATCTAAGTTTGTTAAGTAAGTATTCGATGAAAGTCCAAAAATTCCTACACGTTTTTCCTCATCACACATATAATGTTTATCGGTGTAGAAAATCTCACATGACCAAAGACCGGCCATGATAGATTTTCTAGACCTAATCGTAGGGGATCCCCCTTGAGGGGTTGATCGTCTACGATTAGGTGAACCTTTGCGGGAGGATTCAAGCTTTATTAGTTATCGATTGCCGATTATAACTGCTTTTATAGTATCGGAAGTTTTGTTTGAAACTTTAAATGGTGAGGAAAAGGTTTTGAAAAAAGCGCTACGCTAGAGTTGGATTGTATGTTAAAATTAAACTTTGTGAAGTAGCTGTATTACAAGTCAGCGTTCCTTCAACTAATTAGGAGGTGAGATGAATGGGCACTGATGACCCCATTTCGATGAAGGTTACTGCAAAACAAGATAGGGGCAACAAAGGTGTATATGTTCCTCTCATTTCAGCGAAGGAAAATACTCCTTAATGCCTCAATGATGTGAGGTGAAAAATCAATGATTAAAACATACTTATATGATGATGAAACAAAAGAAATGGTAACGAATCTTGATTTAGGAGACGTGCATGAGAAATTGCGCAATCCTGATAATTTGCTGTGGATTGATTTGTATGATGTCCACGGACAAGAGCTTGCTCAAATTGCTAAATTATTCGATTTTCACCCATTGGCGATTGAAGACTGCTTACACGACAGTCCTCGCGCTAAAATGGATGATTACGAAGACTATAAATTTTTCGTTTTTCACGCGCTTCGCTATAACGAAGAAAGTGATGACGAGATTACGACGCTTGAGTTAAATGCCTTTGTCGGATCCAATTACGTAGTGACGATTCATAAACATAAAATGGGCTGGCTTCGCAAAATGGATGCTGTGTGCTCACGCTATCCAAAGTTTATGAACCGCGGCGCCGACTTTTTACTGTATGCTTTGATTGATGGCATCACGGACGAATACTTTCCGATTTTAGACCGAATTGACATGCGTATTGATGAGTTAGAAGATGAAATCTACAACAAAGAAGTCCGCGGAGTGACGGAAGAGTTCTTGGCTTTAAAAAGAACGATTATCTTAATCCGTCGCGTTATTCTGCCTCAGCGCCGAATTTTCTTAACGGTTAATGGAAAGTGGAAATTCGATATACGTGAGGAAAATGTTCCTTTCTACATTGACTTGCTTGACCACTTAGAGCGTATTGTAGACTCTGCTGAAACATTTAGAGACCTCGTAAACAGTGCACTTGATACGTACTATTCTATTACCAATGCAACTTCATCTGAAAAGCTGAACGTCTTAACGCTGATTTCAACGATTATGCTTCCGCTGACGTTCGTAACCGGATTTTTTGGGATGAACGTACCGATTCCATATCAAAATTCCCACTGGGCTACTGCTGTTATTATTGTTATGTTAATTGTGTTAACGTGGGGAATGTGGAAGTACTTTAAAAACAAACAGCTTTTATAACAAAAAGGCACTTGGCCATAAGCCAAGCGCCTTTTTTCTTTATTTTGTCACCGTTTTTGCTGTTGCTTTACTCGTATTGTTCGCTTTGTCTTTTGCAGTTACGCTTAAGACTGTTTTTTCTTTTTGCTTTTTAATTTTTACTGAGTATTGTCCTTTGCTGTTAGCAGCAGCAGAGCCAATGCTTTTTTTGTTTACTGTTACCGTTACGGTAGCATTTGCTTCTGCTTTACCTGTTACAGCCGTGCTTTTTGTTGTGACAGCATTGACGCTTGGTGCAGCAGGGGGAGTTTTATCGCTCACTTTTACAGTCGTAGCTTTACTTGTATTGTTGGCTGCGTCTGCTGCTGTTACGCTGATTGCTGTACCTGCTTTTTGTTTTTTAATCGTTATGCTGTACTGGCCTTTTGCATTGGCTTTTGCTTTGCCGATTTCTTTGTTGTTCACTTTCGCTACAACAGATGCATTTGCTTCAGCGGTTCCTTTAATAGCTGTATCCGCGTCGCTGACCGGATTCACTTTAGGTGCATTTGGAGCAATAACGTCACGCACCGTTACTTTTACTTCTTCACTTTCTTGTTTTTGGCTGTTTGTAGCCGTGATGTACAAGACTGTGTTTTCTTTTTGTTTTGGAATTTTTACTTTGAACGCGCCTTTTGCATCAGCTTTTGCTGAAGCAATCACTTTCTTAGCGCTGTTTTTAACATTTACCGTAAAATTCGCTTTAGACGTTCCTGTTACATACTCATCTTTATTCGTTACGGCTTTTACCGCTGGTTTGGCAGGTGCTTTTTGAACAACTGCACGAATGCTCGTACTTGCTTTTCCGTTTGTGACAACTACTTGTAAAACGGTATCAGCTTTTTGAGCTGGAATGTTCACAGAGAACGTATTTTTTGCATCAGCTTTAACTGTGCCAAGTGTTTTTGAGCCGTTCATTACTTTAACAGTTGAACCGCTTTGAGCTTTACCTGTAACAATTTTTTGCGTGCTGACAAATGTATTTACCTGCGCTTGCAGCTGCTGTGCACTTACTGCGCTGTACGCATTTAAACGTCCCCATCCTGATACGTAATCGTAGCCTGGAGCAGGGGGTTCTGCTGGACTTTCTTCATCATCGTATACAGGAGCATCTTTTTCATCAAATTTAATATCTTTAGCTGTATCCGTTAGACGTTTTTCAACGTCTTTTGGCTTTAAGCCTGGGTTTTGTGATAGCAATAATCCCGCAACGGCTGCCACGTGAGGTGTTGCCATTGATGTTCCGCTTAAATAAGTGACGTTTCCGTCTGGAACAAGACTTGGAATATCAGAGCCAGGAGCTGTAATATCTAATCCTTTTCCGTAGTTTGAGTAGTCAGATACGATATCTAAACGGTTTGATGCGCCTACTGAAATCGCATAGGCAGATGAAGCAGGGTAAGAGAGTTCTTCCATACCGTCGTTTCCACTTGCAGCTACAACCGTTACGTTATGATCGTATGCGTATTTTAACGAATATTCAAGCACGCGGCTGTAAGATCCGCCAAGGCTTAAGTTAATGACTTTTGCACCGTGATCAACCGCGTATTTAATACCGTACGCAATTTGTTCTGTATCTCCGCTTCCAGATGCATCTAGAATTTTAACCGGTAAAATTTTTGCATGAGAATTAATGCCGGCCATTGAATAGTTATTGTTTGCAGAGGCTGCGATAATACCTGCTACGTGAGTTCCGTGTCCGTTGTCGTCTGTTGCATTTGACGAACGATCCACGTAGTTATAGCCTGTTTTTGTATCCACCACGCCTTTTAAATCAGCTAGTGATGAATCGACGCCCGTATCCGCAACGGCAATAACCGTATCTTTTAATTTTTGACCGTTTAGTAATTTTTCAAGTGATTCGTATTGAATATCGGCATGTTGCGTACCGTCATTTTTACCCGTATTGTTTAATGACCATTGATACGGATATTGTGAATCCATTGAAAGAGCGTGGTACTCTTGAACCGGCTCGATAAATTCAGTTTCAGGAAGTGCCTGAATTTGTTTTGCCGTCATTTTACCTTGAGCAGATGACGTGCTGAAACTTTTTGCATTGCTGTCATCTAATTGAATAACAAACATATTATCAAAAGAAGCAGCTGATTGTTTTAATGGATTAATAGATTCAATGCTTGCTGATTTTGACTGTGCTTTTATTTTGAATGATTTAGCATTTGCACCATCTTTTAATTTAACAATATAGCGAGTTTCAGCTTTTGTTGAAACGCTGTTTGCGCTGACTAACTTAGCTCTTACTAATACAGACGATACGTTTAAGTCCGTTACGTCTTTTAATTTTGTCTGTGCTGCTACTTTTTCTAAGTCTTTCTTTAAAGCAGCCGGAACGGATTTATAAGCGATTCTGTATAAATCATTGATTGCTTTTTGATCAGCACTTGTAATCATATAGGTGCTTGATGCGCCGTTTTTCGCTACATCTGTAAATAGACCCTTTAACTGAACTAAATCTTTGTATACTTGTTCGCGCATCGATTTATCAATAATCATTTTAGAGCTGATAAACGGAGCGGCTTTGTAGTAAAGAGAAGAAAGGTCTTTTCCGCTTGCTGTTTTTGAAAGCACAGCGTCGCGAATCGTACGCAAATCTTTTAAAATACCTTTTCCGTTTTCTTTTTGGCTTGTACTTAATTCAGCCGGGCATTCTTCTTCCATCATTTGAGAAGGAGGAAGTGAAGCGCCTTCATAGCTGATTGTATATGGAACTTCTGTTTTTTCTTCCGGCTGTGGTTCTGGAGAAGCTGAACCATCTTCCGCATCTTCTTCAATCATGTCGTCTTCGCTTCCATAATACTCAACTTTCACATAATAAGGGCCAGTCCAAGCGATTGGAAAATCTAGCTGAGCAGGCTCGTCTTTGTAAGAATATCCCATATAACGGTCAAATGCCACGTTATTTTTGGCATCTTCAAGACTAGAGTAAACCGTGATGTTTACTTCATCATCACTTTGAAGCTTAATTCGGTAGTGTGAAAACTTTGCTACCTCTTGCTTAGAAGGATTAATTTTGTACCAATGTGTTTGTTCTGGTTCTGTAAATGTTCCTTTTGCTGCTTTACCAATGCTTAATGTTTTTTCATTAGCAGGTGGATTGCCTGCCGCTTGTGTTTTCAGTAAGCCTAATTGGCTAAAACACAAGGTGAACATTAAAGCAAAAGCAATAAAACGATAAATTGACCCTTTTTTCATGTTAAACCTCCAAAAAAATATAGTAAAAAACAGGAATTACATACCTATTAAACCATAAAGTTTAAAAAATTGTAAATAATTACTGTTTCTTATTTTAGTATTTTGTCAAGTTATTAATCTCGCATAAGAAATGGTGAGATAAGTCCTAGTTGCAAAAAGTAGAAAAAATTGGAATAATAAAGATTGAGCCTGTTTATAAGAGGCGAGAGTACGCTGAAAAGGGAAGAAGGGAATGAGAATTATTTTTCGAAGCAGAATTAACTGGAGAAAATCTGATCGGTTTCTTTTTACCTGTGTTTATAAAGAGGAAATCGGGCTATATAAATAAAGATTGGAAAAATTTTCAGTCTAATTAAGTTCATTTGTAGCATATAATACGAGCTGGATTTCTTTTATAATAAACAAAAGCAAAGAAAGAGCAAATGGTGAAAAGGAGTGAAAGAAGTTGTCAAATGTGATGCAACGACAGGAAAAACGAATGAAGTTTGATGCCGAACAGCTTGCACCCCTTGATATTGATAAAGAGACAAAGAAGTTGCTAACAGAAAAAGGATTGCCCAAAGAAGCTTCACCATTTCTAGAGTTCGTTTCATCCAAAGGGAAGCTAACAACATTATGCGAAACATTTGAGTTATCATCTCGCTACCAGCACTACTGGTTTTTAGGAACAACAGGCGCTGGAGATCCAATTTGTCTTCATCAAAAAAACGGTTCGGTTGTGCTGCTCGATACGTCCAATGATGACTGCGAGCGTTTCGTGAATACAACTTTTCCGCAGTTTTTAGCATGCTTAGATGTGTTTGAAGAGCTAGTAGAAGAAACGATTCAAGCTAACGGAGAATCTGCATACTTAGAGAGACACATTCCTGCTGAGGTGCTGCAGCGATGCAAAAAACGTATAAATGAAATTGATGAAGCTTGCTTAGCCCCTTATTCTTTTTGGTTCAAAGAACTTTCTTTTTAATATAGTAGAAAAATAGACATGGCCGTTTTGGTCATGTCTATTTAGTTGTGGCTGCAGGGCTATTAATATAGATAGAATAAATAAAAATAATAGTATATAATGGATATAAATTCCTTTTTTAAAAGAAGGCGGAGGGTGTAAATGATTTCTTTATTTGGATTAATGGGTGCTTTCTTTGTTCTGCTTTTTAGTGCGTCGTATTTCTTCTATAGAAGGAACTCACCTGGGCAGTACGGAATTTCACTTAGCAGCATGCTAATAAGCATATTTCTATTTCTATATAGCATATTTGGAGTTGGCGGCTTTGAAGGAATGGGGCTTGGTGCTTTAGCGGCTGCTTTGTTCTTGGCATCGGTTTTGGGCTTGTTCGTCAGTGTTCTTTTTAATATCATAAATAGACACGGGAAAGGTGCTGTGTGAAATGGGAGAAATAACCTTTAGAGAAGCGGTGCGGGAAGATTTAGATCAAATTGTTGGAATGCTTGCTGATGATATGCTTGGAAGCAAGCGAGAGCGCTACGAATCACCGCTTCCAGCCTGTTATGTTCAAGCATTTCAGGCAATTGATGCGGATCCAAACAATGAACTGATTGTCGCATGTAAAGATAGTGAAGTAATAGGTGTTCAACAAATAACCTTTACGCCCCACATTGTACGACAAGGCGCGTGGAGAGCAACGATTGAAGGAGTCCGAACCGCTTCGTCAGAGCGCGGAAAAGGGGTTGGATATCAGCTGATTACATGGGCGATTCAACGAGCGAAAGAACGTAATTGTCAGTTGATACAATTAACAACTGACAAGGAACGGTCAGAGGCTTTGCGTTTTTATCAAAAGCTTGGATTCACAGCTTCTCATGAAGGATTAAAGCTCCATTTGTAATTCGCTATTAATGATTGTATCTCCGTGGTAAGAATTTTTTGATTAAAATGAATTTTTTAGTTTAGTTCAATTGAAACGTGGTATACAAATAGTACAGAGCCGATAGAAATTTTTCTAAGGCTACTGTGAAAGGTAAATACTTAGCTTCATGAAGGGACTGGTTTAGTTTTGGAATACTTAACAGCAACTTCAGCAAACGTATTACCTCATATGAAAAGCAGATATTCTGATCTGACAATTGGCACTCTCGTTATGAACCGATATACGTAGCGAAAGGGCCTCACAAGGGCAAATGAACATGAAATAATTAGCATGATATGAAGGGAAGAACCTGCATCAGTTTTGATGCAGGTTCTTTTTTGTGAGATGCGGCAGGAAATCTCATACAACACTTTGGCAGAAATTTATAGATAAAATTTATAGATATGGTAAACTATTTGAAATTGTATCGGCATGAAAAAGGAAGGAGGATTTCTATGGATACACGTGAGCTCTGTTATTACATTTATCAAAAGAGTGCCACAGTGGAAAAACATTATTTACCATGGGCACTTTCTATGCTGGAACATGAACAGAATTCTTTATCTCTTTCTATTTTAGCTTCTCTCCGCCCGCCTTATAATCTCTTTGAAGTAGAAGATTATTTTCAGCGTACTTTAAAAGAGCTCTCCTTATCGGAACCGAGTGAACAGGAATGTACAGATTACCTGATCTATACGCGGCTTCAAACAATTGTGCAGCATGAAGAGAGGGCGCTAACAGAAGCCAACCACTTATACACCATGTTCATTGAACTCGACTGTCCGACGGAGTTAGTAGGTTGGCTTGAAATTAGTGATATGATAGATGACTATCAGTACGGAGACAATTATTTTACCATCACGGATGAAATCATACATACAACAATTATGAAAGAAGCTAAAAGCCAGCTGGAACATTACCGTAAAAAAATCTTCAAATGAATGCACTACGAAATTTCTTATAACTTATTTGACACCTAAGGTATAAAAGAGTATACTTATGTTAAACATAGTAATTATGTCGGATAAGTAGGTTATGGTGCTGTGAACAAGACTTCTACTGATAAAGAGGAGATCTAGTCCAAATCGTACAGTCCGACTTTGATGAGATGCTTTCAAGCATCTTTTTTTTGTGCAAAAAAACAGCCGCAGGGGCTGTTATAGGGCAGTAATTCTTCCTTTGTAAGCATCAATCAACCGCTGGTTATGTTCATCTGAACCTTCCATGTTTCCGCTTAAAAAGACAGGAGGCGTGATGCCGCGGCTGAGCAGTTTTTGGATGGCTTTAGATAGGACATCATTTAAGATAGCGCCTCCAATTACAGTAGAACCAGAAGCGAAAGAAATATCTTGCTGATGAAGAAGAACGTCTCCTTTTGGAATGTGATTATTCATAACAAGATCTACGACATCATGAAGGTATTTTCCGCTTTTATGCCGCGAAGCCCGGCTCGTGGCATAAGAAGGAGAGGTAAGCCCGATAACAAAAGCGCCTTTTTCTTTTGCAATTAAGGCCACATCAATCGGAACGGGATTTACGCCCGACGTAGAAATCACAATCATGATATCGCCTGGTACGATATCTTCTTTTTCCATAAAAGTGGAGGCATAGTCGTTTTTACGCTCTAGCTGTGAAGAGCGCGAAGCTCCTTTATGAAGCATCAGTTCTTCTACAAAAATAGGATGAATCGGCGCAAGCCCTCCGGAACGGTAAAACACTTCTTCCGTTAAAATATGAGAATGACCGCACCCAAATAAATGAATGAGGTGATGAGAAGCTAGTTGCTGTGAGATTTTCTCCGCTGCGGATTCCATTGCCTGCTGTTCATGCATCTCCACTTTAGCAAGCAGTTTTGTTAGTTCCTGTAGATATAAACTAGACATAAAAAAACTCCTTAGTTAAGATCGTGTCATGTTAATCGTAAACTTATAGCGGTCTGCTCGGTACGAAGACTTCACCATTTCAAGCGGCGTGCCGTCTTGCAAATACGTATTTCTTTGAATTAATAGAACGGGTGAATATGAGCTGATTCCAAGATGTTTCACTTCGGTTTCAGAAGCTAAAATGGATTCTAACGTTTGGTTGGCTTCACCAATTTTTAGCCCGAGCTCTTCTTCAATATAGCGATAGAGAGAGTCGTTAACAATGGATTCTGTTAAGCCTTTGACTAAGTTAGCGGATACATACACGCTTTCAAGCGCCATTGGCACGTCGTCAGCTAAACGAATACGCTTGATTTCATAAACAGGTGCATGAAGAGAAATGTGCAGCTGATCGGCAATTTTTTCTGAAGCCGCAATAATTTCAAAGCTCAGCAGCTTACTGCTTGGCACCATTCCGCGCGCTTTCATATCTTCTGTAAAACTCGTTAATCCAACGAGCTGCTGCTCCAGTTTTTTTTCAGATACAAAGGTGCCACGGCCTTTTTGACGATACAAATAACCGTCGTTTACTAAATTGTTAATTGCTTGGCGAACGGTCATTCTGCTGATTTCAAATCGTTCTGCAAACTCTCGTTCAGAAGGAAGCGAATCATTCGGTTTTAACTCTCCGTTTTCAATTTGTTTTTTCAACTGTTCTTCAATTTGATAATAAATCGGAAGAGGTGAGCTTTTATCAATCACTTAAGTTCTCTCCTTTATGTAAACCTCCTCATCTAAAAAAGACGAGGAGGTATGTTATCTATATATGCTCTAACTAATAGCGAGACACCTTTCTTTCATAAAGACGGATTGATTATAGCCGGGTCAGGCTGCTTGACTATTCTTTCAAAGGTTCACTTTAGCTAAAGCTTCTTGGTCCGCAATAATTGTAACACAGTGATGCTTCTTTAAAATAGAAGCAGGGAAGTTCTCTGTGATTTCTCCGTTAAGCAGCTGATACATCGCTTCTGCTTTGGCTTCCCCGGAGATAAGAAGTAAAATTTCTTTACTTTTCATAATCGATTCAATTCCCATTGTAATAGCCTGAGTAGGCACTTCGTCAAGAGAATTAAAGTAGCGAGCATTCGCATTTCGCGTTGACTCTTCTAACGTCACAATATGAGTAGGAGAGTTGAATGACGTACCAGGTTCGTTAAAGCCAATATGTCCGTTTTGGCCGATTCCAAGAATCTGAAGGTCAATGCCTCCGTGATTTTGAATCATTTCATCGTAGCGGCGGCATTCTTCTTCAGGCGTATCAGCTAGGCCGTTAGGAACGTGCGTGCTGCTTAAGTCAATATCAATGTGATTAAATAACGCATCTGCCATATAGTAGTGATAGCTGTTTGGATCTTGCGGTTTCATTCCGACATATTCATCTAAGTTAAAGGAAGTAACGTGTTTGTAAGACGTGCCGTGCTCTTTATGATCTTGAATTAAACGATCATATAACCCTTTCGGCGTGCCGCCCGTTGCAAGTCCCAGATTCATATTTGGCTTTTCATGAAGTTTGCTAATCAGCATATCAGCTGCTTTTGCACTCATTTCACTGTAGTTTTTCACTTGGATGATATTCATTGTTAGTCCTCCTTTTGAAAGCTCAATGTGCCTCGGCAAAATGTCATTTCAACATCTAAATTTTCATTTAACACTACGATATCCGCATCTTTTCCAATTTTGAGGCTTCCTTTTGTATCGAACAGATTAAGCTGTTTTGCTGGGTTTTCAGCAGTCATTTTTACGATGTCTTCTAATGAGCAATTCGTAAAGCTCATCGTGTTTTTAATCGCATCGTTCATCTTTAAGATACTTCCTGCTAACGTTCCGTCTGCAAGGGTAGCAGTCGTGTCATTTACGTGAACAGGCTGTCCGCCTAAATCATACGTACCGTTTTTTAGCCATTTGGCACGAAGAGAATCCGTGATAAGAATCATGCGTTCACTTGTAATTTGATCGTACGCAAGCTTGACCATTTCAGGTCGGCAGTGGATGCCGTCTGTAATCAGCTCTACAAATAATTCATCTCTCAAATACGCGGCGCCTAATACGCCCGGCTCTCTATGATGAAGACCGCGCATGCCGTTATATAAATGCGTAATATGAGAAGCTCCTGCTTCGATGGCTTCACCAACTTGATCATATGTGCTGTCAGAATGGCCAATAGAAGCGACGACGTTTGTTTCTTTTAAATAAGAAGTAAGCGCTAAGCCGTTTGGCTGCTCCGGAGCTAATGTAACAAGTTTAATATGTCCTCCGGCTGCTTTTTGCCATTCTTGAAACAGTGCCACATTCGGATCTTGAATGTGAGTAGGGGGCTGTGCACCCGCACGTTTTGGTGAAATAAACGGACCTTCTAAGTGAATACCTACTACTTCAGCATCCGCATCTGTTTGTTCTTCAATATAAGCGCCCGCGTTGCGAAGCGCTTTTTCAACCGCTTCATTCGACTGCGTCATAGTGGTTGCTAAAAAGCTTGTTGTACCTTCTTTTGGGAGCGTGCGCGCCATTGTTTTTAATGCTTCTGCTGTACCGTCCATTGCATCGGCATTGTTAACGCCATGAATATGCACATCAATGGCACCAGGAATCACTTTATAGGAAGGAGAAAGCTCAATTACATGGTCTTTTGGCTGACGGACGTATTGATGTATCTCTCCGATTTCAGTAATTTTCTTGTTCGTTAGTTTAATATACCCGTTTTTTAATGTCTGATTTTCACTATAAACGGTTACATTATAAATAATGATGGATGAATGTGTATCCATACATACACTCCTTTGCTCGTTGTATTGATTTAAGTGTAACGCTTTTTGAAATAGTTGTCTAGACCAGTTGATTATTTTTTGGGAACTAGAAAGTTTTGTAAGGGCTTTTAACATTGATATAGAGAGGTTTTTAAAAAGAAAATTGGTATAGACAACTATATATTTTATGTGCTAGTATGAGTCCATGCAGTAAAACCGCCGTTATTTCAGCTGATGATGTAATCATGGGCTGGGATGAATGCGGTAACTTGTCATCCGATAAATATTGTTACGAAAATCCTTGCTCGTAACATCGGGTTAAATACGTTATACAAAGGGGATAGAAACATGCTGAATTTTTTACAACGTATTGGTAAATCGCTTATGCTGCCAATCGCAGTATTACCTGCTGCGGCATTGCTTCTTCGTTTGGGTCAAAAGGACTTATTGGATATTCCATTTATGGCACAAGCCGGAGATGCAATTTTTGCGAATTTAGCACTACTGTTTGCACTCGGTATTGCTGTAGGGCTTTCAAAAGATGGAAGCGGCGCAGCAGCACTTGCCGGAGTGGTCGGTTATTTTGTGTTAACAAAAGGAACTGTAGCTATTGATAAAGATATTAACATGGGTGTACTCGGCGGGATTGTCTCGGGGGTAACGGCTGGTTTACTATACAATCGTTTCTCAGCCATTAAGCTGCCAGAGTGGCTCGGCTTCTTTGCAGGAAAGCGGTTTGTACCGATTATTACCTCAGTCGTTATGCTCGCACTTGCAGGAATCTTCGGGGTTATCTGGCCGCCGATTCAAGATCAAATTAACAACTTAGGAACGTGGATTACAGGAGCAGGGGCGCTTGGTGCAGGTATATACGGATTTTTAAACCGTCTATTGATTCCAATTGGGCTGCATCACGTGTTAAACAGCTTAGTATGGTTTGTATTCGGAGATTATCACGGCGTAACGGGAGATTTGAATCGCTTCTTTAAAGGCGATCCAACGGCAGGAACATTTATGTCTGGATTCTTCCCGGTTATGATGTTTGGTTTACCGGCAGCAGCGCTTGCGATGATCGCAGCAGCTAAAAAAGAAAAACGCAAACAAGTCAGCGGGATGTTAATTGGACTTGCTGTTACTTCTTTTTTAACGGGAATTACGGAACCAATTGAATTTCTATTTATGTTCGTAGCACCGTTATTATATGTTATTCATGCCGTTTTAACGGGAATATCGATGGCTTTAGCCGTTGCTCTTGGTATTCACGCTGGATTTGGATTTTCAGCAGGGGCCATTGATTTCTTCTTAAACTACGGAATTTCACAAAAACCGCTGCTGTTAGCAGGAATTGGAATTGTGTATGCAGTCATTTACTTTGTCATTTTCTACACGCTGATCAAAGCATTAAATTTAAAAACACCGGGGCGTGAAGACGATGAAGAAGTAGACACATCAAACGAAACGGTTGTGGCAACAGGCGATAAATATGTGGATATGGCGTCTTATTTTATTGAAGATTTAGGCGGAAAAGAAAACTTGACCGTAATTGATAACTGTGCGACTCGTCTTCGTTTACAAGTAGCTGATGCCGGCAACATTAACGAAGCTGCCTTAAAGCGTCACGGAGCGAGAGGAATCATGAAGCTCAGCAAAACAAATGTTCAAGTCATTGTCGGAACAGAAGTAGAATTTGTTGCGGACGCAATGAATCAATTAGTTAAATACGGCACAGCGTCAACCGCTGCACCTGTTGAACAACAGGCTGTTCAAGCACACACACACACAGAGTTTGTGTTACCGTTTGAAGGCGTTGTAAAGCCGCTTAGTGAAGTAGAAGATCAAGTGTTTTCACAAAAAATGATGGGTGACGGCTTTGCGATTGAACCGACTGAAGGAACGCTCGTATCACCGATTAACGGTGAAGTCATGACCGTATTCCCAACAAAACATGCGATTGGCTTAAAAACAGCAGAAGGAATTGAAATCCTCATTCACGTTGGATTAGATACCGTGAATTTAAAAGGCGAAGGATTTGAAGCGCTTGTTCAAGAAGGCGACAGCGTTCAACAAGGGACGCCGCTTTTACAAGTGAATGTAGACTATGTTAAAAAGCATGCACCGTCTATTGTGACACCAGTTGTATTTACCAACTTGCCAGCGGATAAAGAAGTAAAGCTGTTAAAAACAGGTTATCAAAAGCAAGGCACAAAAGACGTTATTACATTTTAATAAGATGGCTGGAACAAACGTGTTTTAGTTAAAGATCCGAATGATTCATCGTTCGGATCTTTTTATTTTCTTCATAATTGCAAAAAAAATATGTTAAAATTTAGTGTGTTTGATACAGCTAGTGCAGAGCAGAGAGGGAGTAGAACAAATGAAAACAGTAACGGCATTATTCAAAGTAAAGGTGACAGCATGTTTATTATAGGAGCATTAGTAAACGGACTAGCGATTGTTGTAGGAACATTAACGGGCAAGCTTGCTCACCGCATTCCTGAAAAAGTAAGCGTGACGGTAATGCAAGTGATGGGGTTATCCGTTATCACGCTCGGTTTGCAAATGGGTTTTAAAAGTCATCAGTTTTTAATTGTAATTTTGAGCTTAGCCATTGGAGCGGTTATTGGTGAGTTCATTGATTTAGATGAAAAGCTAAACCTTTTAGGCAATATAATTGAACGGAAATTTCAATCACAGCAAAATGACAAGCAAACATTCAGTATTTCACAGGGCTTTGTAACAGGGACGTTAATTTTTGTTATTGGAGCGATGGCGATTGTCGGGGCATTAGACAGCGGAATACGCGGCGATCACAGCGTATTGTTTACAAAAGCGGTGATGGATGGGTTTATCTCATTATTATTAACGACTACGCTTGGAATAGGCGTCATTTTCTCAGCTGTGCCCGTGTTTCTATACGAAGGCATCATTGCGTTATTTGCCACGCAAATTAATGCGATTGTGCCGCAAGATTTAATGAATAGTATCATTGCCGAAGTCACGGGAGTAGGCGGCGTATTAATTTTAGCAATTGGGATTAATTTATTAGAAATTATTAAAATTAAAGTTGCGAATTTACTGCCTTCGATTTTAATTGCGGTTGTGATTGTAGTTGTACAGCATACATATTTTTTATGAAGAAAAAGCTTGTGAATAGTATTCGCAAGCTTTTTTGTATATATGAGCAAAAGTTAAGGTAATGGCAGGTATAAAGTGATGCGTGGATAATGGTATAGAATGAACCGAAAACAAAAAGGAGGATTAAAAATGCCGAGTCCCGTTTTCAATAAAATGAATACGGTATTTATTCACGTAGCTCATTTAAAAACTTCGGTAAAATGGTATAGCGAGTTATTGAATCAAGAATACAAGATGAGCGAAGTTAAGAACCCAGTTTATAATCTTAAAATTGATGGAGAAACAGGATTAACGCTAGACGCAGGTCCCAAAGGAAAAGAAAAACAAATAGCGGTTAGTCTCCATCCAATTTTTAATTTTCATACTGAAGATATTAAAGAAGCGTATGAATTTGTTAAAGGGCTGGACTATACGATTGATTCTCCGATTACTTCTTTTGAAGATTTTTCGTTTTTTACCATAAAAGACCCGGATGGACATGTGGTCATGATTTGTACAGGTTAAGTCGTTAGCTCCAGAAGTTTAAGGTATAGTATACTAAGAAGAAAACCCTAATGAGATGAAGTAAGGAGAAATACTGCTTATGAAAGACAATCAACAGATTACAGCTCTTATTGCTGCACAAGTGGAAAAGTTAGCACGTCAATTTGGCTATGACTTTTTATCTGAAAAACAAGGGAATCAAACGCTTTGTCAAATTCTTCAGCGAGATGAAGACGGATCTATTTTGGCAACGCCGCTTAGTTTTCATTTACATATGAATGAAGACAAAGGGACGGGAGATATTATTTACTACCATGAACAAGGAGAATTTAAGCGTCAGCAAGTGAATGTATATGAAGAAAACAGCCTTGTGAACGTGTTGTTATTTATCCAAGAGCGCTTAAAGGTCAATCGATAGAAGCGAGTTTCCTAACATATGCAAGAAAAAAAGCAGGGAGTTAGTTCCCTGCTTTTTTCTATGAATTGATATAGCGCAATCCTACGCGGTTATTAAAAATTTGGTTGTGATTTTTGAAGATAAAAGCACCTGCTGCGTGATCAATTACCAGCTCATTGTCGTACACTTCTTCCATGTCGTCATCAACAATAAATTCTAAGTCTTCAACCGTTACAACTTTTTCATAGGGTTGAAGGCTGCGCTTTGAGATGATCTTCATTTCATAAATTGTATTAACAATATCGCAGCTTCCTCGATCAAAAGAAAGCTGAATCATTTGATTTTGTTCTACGTTCCGCAACGCTTCTTTTGCAGAAGGAGTGACGCGTATATTCATAATGATATCCTCCTTTTTCTATCCTCAAATTAAATTGTGTAAAATGTATTTAGCAATACTTTACTCGATTTTTACATCACCGGCAAGAAAAAAGCTTTCTTATATTATTTCCCTTTCGAACCAGAACAAAACGCTGCTTTTTTATCATCTTTTCATAAAGGCGTACATAGATATCACCTGTATATGATTAAAGGAAAAAGAGATCGACTATAGAAAAGTGCCGATTCGTAATTCTTAGGTGTAAATGCTTAAAAATAGGAATATATTGTAATAAACTAAGAAGTTAAGTCATTTGCCCATTTTGGTAGTTATTGAGATAGTTTTGAATAATTGGTTTTATTTTCAATATATTGGGTACTTAAGTAGAGTACTTTGCACACGATATTGCACCGAAAGACATCGGTTTATCGGACTAATTATTGTCTTATTTTGTCGAAGTAGTAGAATTTATGGAAACCATTCCTTATCATGTACAAAGTGACTAACAAAATACATAGGAGGTTCTGGTGTAGATGAGTGAGAAAGATCAAAACAGAACAACAGACGAAACAGCGGCTTCGCTAGAAACAGCGCCCGCTCCCAAAAAAGCACCGGCTAAATGGATTATCATTTTAGCAGCTTTAATTGTGATTATTGGAGGAGCAATTACATTTGCTACGGTATTTAAAAAATCTCCTAAGCAATTATACTTAATTTCTGAAGTAAATACGTATCAAAAAGCAGCTGATGAATTAGAAACAAAGTACAGTGAAACGATGGCTTATCAGGAAAAAGCGATGAAGCAGCCTTCTACTACAAATGCTACTATCAAAGGCGGTTTTAACATGGATTCACTTTCCTATGATCCAAGCTTTAAAATGATTCAAGATCTTATCAGTAAAGCTGAAATTAAAATTAAAGCGGAACAAGATCCGAAAAAAAGTGAAGGATACGGTTCACTGGCTCTTAATATCGGCGGTTCAAAAGCGCTTGACCTAGAAGGGTTTCAAACGAAAGAAAGAATAGGCTTTAAAGCCCCGATTCTAGCAAATGAATATTTCTATTTAAACTTAGACGAATATGGACAGGTAGCGCGTAAGTTCGATCCTTCTTATTCAGGTCCTGAAACGCTTGATATTAACACAAGCAACGTGAGTTTAGAAGACTTAAAGTTAACGGAAAAAGAAAAGACCTACATTGCAAAAGAGTATGGAACGTTCATTTATGAGGAGCTAGACAGCGATTATTTTACCAAAGAAAAAAATGTGGATTATAAAACAAATGGCAAAACGCTTCAGTTAACAAGCGTGACGCTTAACATGTCTGATAAAGAAACAAAACAATTTATGGATAAGCTTATTGCGAAGGTAGCAAAAGATGACAAGCTTCATACCATCTATGCAAATCACGTATCTAAGCTGTTTAAATCTTCGGCAGCAACGAATCCAGAATTAAAAGATATGGCAGATCCAAAAGAATTGAAAAAATCAGTAAAAGAAAGTCTTCAAGACTTCCAGAAAGAAGCAAAAGATACGACTTACCCTGGCGGTGTTAAATCAACTGTGTACGTTCAAGATGATGTTGTGGTAGCTCGAGATATGAACATGGGCGTAAAAAATGCTTCTAACGATAAAGGCAAACTTAACGTAGTAACTAAAAATATTCCGTATGAAGATAACAAAACGGCTAAGCAGTTTAAAGCAGTTTTAGCGGATAGCACTACCGATGATGCGTTTACGTTTGATATGAAAAATAACGTAACAACGGAAAGTGAAAAACGAAAAGAAAACATGTCTATTCATTTGTTAACAAAAGATTCAAAAGATGAAGACACGAATATGACGTTTAAAATGGATTCGGTAATCAATGGTAAAACCGATGCGAAACAAACGGCTGACCGTACTTTCTCTTTAGACTTAGGTGATCAAGAAGATCTAGTAGTAAACGGGGAAGTAAAGCAGAATCAAGCAATAAGTGCTTCAAAAGGAAAAGCAGATTATTCGTTTGATATTCGTACAAAAATAGGACCAAAAGCAGATCCGGCAAACGTTACGTTAAAAATTGACTCTGCTTCTCAATTAAAAAAATCAGCAGCTATTCCAGAGCTTGATGCGTCTAATGCAACAAATGTAAAAGATGTAACGCCTGAAGATATGCTGTCGATTCAAGAAAATTTCGCTAAAAATGTTCAAGGTCTCATGATGAATATGGGAACCGCTGGTTACTAAAAGGTGCAAAGCAGATGAAGATATATTTCTCTTTGACTCTTTTTACATGTAAAGCTCTATTGAAAAATATAAAATCTCTCATACTGCTAATAATGATCCCTGCTCTGTTTTTACTTGGAGCAGGGATCATTATTAGTCAGACCATGCAAGGTGAGGAGAGAGTAAATCGGTTCCCCGTGGCAATTGTGGATAAAGATGATACTGCACAAACGAAGTACGTCATCGAACAGCTGACTGAAGGTAAGCTTCACAAGATCATGAAGCCTCTTTACACGAATGAACAGAAAGCTAAACAGCTGCTGCAGCAAAATAAAGTGGCAGCCATTGTGACGCTGCCAAAAGGTTTTAGTCACGATATTGCTCATGGGAAAAATCAGCCTTTACACGTCATTGGGAATAGCAATAAGCCGCTTCAGTCACAGCTGTTTCGATATGTGATGGAAAGTGCAGCCGACTACACATCAGCTGCTCAAAGCGGTATTAATACGGTTGATGCCTTTTTAGAAAAAGAAAATGTTTCCGATGAAAATAGACACGCAGAGTTTAAGAAGAGCTTGGTGACGTTTGGGCTTCACGTGTTAGATCGAGGAAGTTTATTTGATGAACAAATAGAAACGAGTTTCTTTCAGCAGGATATGAAGCAATATTATGTCCTGTCTTTTGCTGCTTTGCTGCTTATGATTTGGAGCTACGGCGGATGGCTGCTTGCTAGTGAAACGCAGACTTCTCCCGTGCTGGCTCGAATGAAAACAAGAGGTGTATCGTTTGTCCACATTTATTTAGCACAGCTGACGGCTCTGTATGTTCTTTTGCTACCGGCCTCTGTCGTTTTGTTCGGAAGTCTCCTTAAAGGACTCAAACTGCCTGTAACCGGTACGTACGGAGAGCTTTTTTTAGGGGTAAGCGGAAGCTTGTTTGCTTTTTTATGTTTGTTTTTACTGCTTCGGGTTCTTGTTTTATCACAAAAAGCTTATCAAATAACCGGTTTGCTGTTTATTTTGCTGAGTGCGATTTTAAGTGGACATGTTGTGCCGGTCGTCTATTTACCGGACTGGGCGAGTGGTTTTCAGAAATGGTCACTCAACACCAGAGTCTTGGAGCTGTTATTTTATGAATTTGATGGATATAACACAAACGAAGCTTTTCTTTACCTTAAGCCTATTCTCATTACGGCAGCGGGAAGTTTTGTTCTTGCTGTTTTCTACGTGATGACGCTGCAAAGGCGGTGGAGAAAATGATCAGTGAAAAAATAAAGCAGCTGCTGAAGCGCCCTATGCTTGTTATCATGATTTTCTTTTTACCTTTAATAGGAACGATTATTAGCAGCTCGTTTTTAGCAAAAGTACAAAGTGATTCAAAAATACCCGTTGCTCTTGTCGATCAAGATCACAGCCAAATGTCTAAACAAGTGATCAATCGACTACAGAAAACAACAGAAATTCAGTTTCTTTCTCTGAACGAAGAACAAGCGAGAAAGCAGCTGGCCAAAAATAAAATTGACAGCATTTTTATGTTTCCTAACGGATTTCAACAAGAAGTAGAAGCGGGGAATTATCAAGGAGTCATTGATTTGCTCACGCTGCCTTCTTCCGTTGCCACAGAAGCGGTTCGAGAAGTCGTGGCGAGTGAAGTGACAAGGTTAACGACAAATATTAAAGCGGCAAATGAAGTGCGTTTTTTATATAAAGTTTATAACATTCATGCAGGACCGGATTTATGGAAAGAAGCGTATCGTTATACCGATAACCAGTGGAAGCCAAAGCCGCTGATGACAATTGATTACGAGGCGCAAGGAACGAAGCATACGAAGCAAGGGAGCGCTCAAGTGACCGGATACGTGCCGCTATGGGGATTCTTTACGCTTTTACTTTGCTGCCTCACATCAGATTGGATGATTAAAGAGCGGAAGCACCTTTTCAAACGAATGAAAACGATGCAAAAAGGACTTTACGGTTATATTCGAAGCGTCAGCGCCGCTTATGCTGTGCTATACATGCTTCAAGCTCTCATAAGCTTTGCTCTATTTAAATGGCTTTATGGAGTAGAGTCTTACGGCGTGCTGCTGTATATGTGTATCTATGTGATTGTGTGCGTTGCTTTTAGCACGTGGCTTGCAAGTGAAAGCCAGCGAATTGGATCTTATTATATGATCAGCGTTGTTATGGTCACAGGACTCAGTATAATAGGAGGGAGCTTTTTCCCGGTAGGAGAGCTTTCTGCAACGATTGAAAGAATAAGTCAGTGGCTTCCGCAGCATCTGCTTCTGTATCAGCATGCACTGCCGCTTACGTTCATTTGGAAAGAGCTAGCTGTTTCCATTGCATGTATATGTTTGTGCGCGTTTAAAATAGTGTGGAATGTGAGGAGCATCAAATGATTGAAATTAACAATGTTAGCAAAACATACGGAAAAAAACGGTCGTTAGCAAATGTTACGCTGACCGTAGAAAGTGGAGAAGTCATTGGTCTTTTAGGACCAAACGGCGCTGGTAAGTCGACGCTTCTGTCTATTTTGTCTACCATTACGGCTCCTTCAAGCGGGAATGTCACGATTGGAGGCTTATCGCTTAAGAAAAATCAAAAAGCGATTCGAGAAGTCATTGGCTACGTTCCACAAGACATAGCGCTGTGGGAAGAGCTTAGCGTAAAAGAAAACATGAAAATGTGGAGTAAAATGACTTCACGCTCTCTGTCGAATGAACAGCTTCAGTCTCTTTGCTCAGCTGTACAGCTCGAAGGAAGATGGAAGGAAAAAGTGAAAAATTTATCAGGAGGCATGAAGCGAAAGCTCAACATAGCCGTTTCACTTATTCATGAACCGTCCGTTTTGTTAATGGACGAGCCGACAGTCGGAATTGATTTGCAGTCCAAGCTTGAGATCATTCGTTATATTAAACAGCTGGCGGCAAAAGGAAAGACGATTATCTATATTACCCATGATTTGAATGAAATATTAGACGTGTGTCATCGGTTTGCGGTCTTAAAGGAAGGAAAGCTGGAATTTGTCGGCACGATGGACCAAGCGAAGGAAAAGACTGGGGAAAAGGCAGAAGAGAACGTTGTGTATAAGCTGCTGCATGATTAAGATAAAGTAATGATAAAAAAGAGCCGCTTCATGAAGAAGCGGCTCTTTCTATTATGCTTGTGTAACTTCTTGTTCTGGTGAATGACTTTCAGGCTGTACGCGTTCTTCTTCAGGAAGGGCACGTACTTCTACTTCTTTCATTTGGTGACCGTCCATTTCTTTTGCAATAAACTCGTATCCGAAAAGTTTGAACGATTCGCTTTCCTGGATATCGATATTTTGCATTAGCATCCAGCCGCCAATTGTATCGATATCGTCGTTTTCAATTTCGATATGAAGGACTTCGTTAACTTCTTCAAGCAGTACTTTTGAGTTAAAGACAAAGTGCTGATCGCTGATTTTTTGAACAAGCGGCTTTTCATCTGTATCAAACTCATCTCGAATTTCTCCAACGATTTCTTCTAAAATATCTTCAACGGTAACGATACCAGCCGTACCGCCGTACTCGTCAATCAACACAGCCATATGCGTACGTTTCTTTTGCATCGAGCGCAATAGGTCTTGAATCGCTACGGTTTCAATTACTTGAATAATAGGATTCATATAAAGCTTCACGCTTTGCTTTTTTAACGCATCGTTAATTACGACATCGTTTAGAATCTCTTTGACGTTGACTAAGCCGATAATGTTATCTTTGTCTCCGTCAACGGTAACAGGGTAACGAGTGTAGCGATCTTCTACAGCAAGCTTTAAGAAATCTTCAATGCTGTCGTCTTCAGAAACAGCTGAAATTTCTGTTCTTGGTACCATGATTTCGCGAGCAACACGGTTATCGAATTCGAAAATGTTGTTCACGTACTTATATTCAGACTGGTTAATTTCCCCGCCTTTAAAACTTTCTGATAAAATAATGCGCAGCTCTTCTTCACTGTGCGCAAGTTCATGCTCTGAAGCTGGCTTTAATCCAAACATTCCAGTTAATAAACGGGCAGAACCATTTAGTAACCAAATGAAGGGGAACATAATTTTATAGAATAAAATTAACGGACGAGCAAACAATAACGTAACTGTTTCAGCTTTTTGAATCGCAAATGTTTTTGGCGCTAATTCACCAACGACTACGTGAACAAACGTTACAAGCGCAAATGCGATAATGAATGAAAGAATATGTGTTAAAGATGCAGCAACACCCATTTTTTCAAACAGGGGTTCTACAATCTTCGCAACAGTCGGTTCTCCCAACCAACCGAGTCCTAAAGCAGTAATCGTAATACCAAGCTGACACGCAGATAAATACTCATCTAAGTGTGTCGTCACGGTTTTAACCGCATTCGCTCCTTTTTTTCCTTCAGCAACAAGTTGATCTACCCGTGAACTACGAAGCTTCACAATTGCAAACTCTGAAGCAACGAAAAAAGCAGTGAGTACAATTAAAATCGCAAAAATAATTAAGTTAATGGTTATCAATGAATATACTTACTTTATAATGCTATAAAGTAAGTAAACACCTCCTGTAAATAATAAATTTACGACAGCAGCAGCAGTAAAGAGTGCAAAAGAGTGACGCTTTCTGGTGAGAGCCGATTCATCATTACTTTTCGATCTTCTTCATTAAGCTTTTCCATAAGCGGTGCAACTTCTTTTAAACTGTCGTTTAGTACGTAAAATTTGGATGCTAATTCGTCTTTGGAGTGGCTATTCTCGGATTGCTCTATAGAAAATAGAGAAGAAATCTCTTCAAGAGAACGGCCTTCGCTTTTTAATTTTTCAATTAAGTAAAGACGTTTCAGCGCTTCTTCGTTATAAAAGCGATAGTTAGAAGCAGAGCGTTCTGCTTTTAACAAACCAATGTTGGTATAATAGTCAACCGTGCGTTTCGTTACATGTGCCATCTCTGCAAGTTCGCCAATTTTGTATGTCGCAACCCCATCAGAATACCACCTCCTTTAACTATGTCAACCATCACGTGATGGTTTTTATCTGCGTAACTATTTATCTTTTATCCTATCGTAATTAAGTATACGCGCGTAAGATCAAAAAGTTTCATTTTTTATTAGCATTCAGTATATCTCAAAATAAGGTAGTTTGACAAAGATTTTATAAAAAAACTCGCTTATATTAAGCGAGTTTTTTAGTAGGATGACGTACGATAATGTGCATGCGTTCATACACATATTGAATACGTTCAGTATAATCTATGAACTCAGGGCTCATTGGAGATAGCTGATCAGCAATACGGTGCATAATAGCAGCTTCTTCTTTTAACGAATCTAAATTTTGAGTTCGGTCAATTCTTGCTTTAAATGTTAACGAAATCATGTTATTCACCTCGTTGTTATGTTACTCGTTATAAGGCGCTATGTCCGTGACTTTTATCACTCTAGTCAAAGGTGATAACGTAATTATTTGATGTTTGCCGGCATTTTGTGTAGGATGATTAGAAAAGGGTTTTTATGGGAGAATGAAATGGATTTAAAACGAATGCACCACGTAGCCATTATAGGAAGTAATTATGAACGTTCAAAAGCTTTTTATGTAAATGTGTTAGGATGCAAGATTATAGAAGAAACATATAGAAAAGAAAGAGAGTCATATAAACTAGATTTAGAAGTAGCTCCTGGCTATCAAATTGAGTTGTTCTCGTTTCCAAATCCGTCACAGCGTCCTTCAAGACCTGAAGCGTGCGGCTTACGCCATTTAGCTTTTGCCGTTGAAAGCGTAGAGGATTCCAAGCGTGAACTAGAGCAGCAAGGGATTGATGTGGAACCTATTAGGGTAGATGAACTAACGGGAAAAAAATTCACTTTTTTTGCTGATCCGGACGGGTTACCGCTAGAGCTTTATGAAGAGAAAGAGGGGGAATAAGGAGTATGTGCAATTATTTATTTGTATACGGAACGCTTCTTGAAGGAGAAGGTAATCACGGATTGCTGCATCATGCGCGCCCTATTGCCAAGCAGGCAAAAACGAAAGGGAAATTATATGACACAAAGCAAGGCTATCCTATGCTTGATATTGACAGTGAACATAGTGTATACGGAGAAGTATATGAAGTGACCGATCAGCTTATGTGGAAGGCTCTTGATGAATTAGAAGGGTACATTCATGAAGGTCATAAAGATAATGAATATGATAAAGTTGTGCAAACGGTTGAAACGGACCAAGGTGAATTTGAAGCCGTTGTGTATGTGGCAAGCGATCGTTCGCTGCTGCACGAATTTATCCCGAGCGGAAACTGGCGCGTGTGGAAAGAAGATTTATTAGAAGGTATGCTGTATTTTGCTTACGGTTCATGTATGGATAACGATCGTTTTATTAAGCACGGGGTGGATCAGCATTTCCAGGACTGTCTCGGCAGAGCTGTTTTTAAAGGCTATACGCTTCGATATAACCACGTTATTCATGACGGAGGACGTGCAGATATGGTGGAAGAAGGCGGAGTCGTTGAAGGCAAACTGTACCGCGTGCCGCCTGAAGCAATTACGTACCTGTATGGCAGAGAAGGCGTAGATAATAATGGCTATCGTCCTGCTATTATTTCTGTCGAGCATGAAGGTAAGATGGTGGATCATGTTCTTACTTTTTTTGTGTTAAATAAAGAAAAAGAAGTCGCACCTCCGGATCATTATTCGACTGAAATTATTCGAGGGGCAACAGGTGTACTCAGCGAAGAATATGTTCAGAAGCTAATAGAACAAGTCCATGCGCTAAAAAATAGCGATGTTGTAAATAACTAATGTAAAAAGAAGCAGGAACAAAAGTAGTTTAGTTGAAGAAAGCTCCGAACGAGTAATCGTTCGGAGCTTTTTATTGTTATGGTGAACGCAGGCTTAATCTATTTAACTGCTTCTAGCTGTTGATTGGAGGGCAAGGAGAAGACTCCTGCGGGAAAAGCGGAATAGGTGAGACCCCGCAGAGCGTAAGCGACGAGGAGGCTCAACAGCCGCCCGCGGAAAGCGAAGTCTTGCACGGAAATCAACAGCGGTGTAACAAGCAGTCCAGCTCATGTATCCCATTTGTTCGTCTTAAGATTGGATTGATTTTGTTATGTTATGTGTTTGTTGCATCAACTAAAGGAAACAGAGAATTCTGTTTGAAATACACCGTCTTTTGATAAACGGTTGATGCCTAATTTTTCTTTGAAATTTCCGTTGTGATCATGCGTATCTGCAATTCCAAACCAAGGTTCGATACAGAGAAAAGGAGCGATTGTATGATTTTCTGCATCATACTTTGACCAAATACCGACATACGGGAAATCATTAAACTGAACGTTAATTTGATTTTCATTAACCGGCGATTTAATCGTAATTCCGTCAATATGACTAAAAATTAGCGCATCATTTGCAAATAAATCTGCGCTTAGCGGCAGCTGATGCAAATTTTCTGCAGCTCCTTTTTCATGAATAAGAGCGTCTTTTAATATAAATTCCTTCGGCGTAGTTTCAGAAGGCTCTATTTCTAAAAAGTAATCAGAAATCTGCTCGTTTTCACGTAACGGAATACGAAAAGCAGGGTGGGCTCCAATTGAAAAATACATATCGTCTTTATCTTCGTTCACTACTTTCCACTGAAAAGTTAATCGGTTATTTTCCAGACGGTAGCTGATTTCAACTGAACATTCAAACGGATATACGTCTTTAAAGCGGCCGTTTGTAGCAAATTGCAGCCGTGCCGTTTCGTTTGTTTGTTCGATCACGCTGAAAGCAGAATCACGTAAAAAACCGTGCTGTGGCAAAGAGTATTCGCGCTGATCAACGGTATACTGATCATTTTTTAATCTGCCTACGATTGGAAACAATACGGGGGATACTCGTCCCCAATAAGCGGGGTCTCCGCTCCACATGAACTGCAGGTCTTTTTCTTTATGAAATACTTCTACAACTTCCGCTCCTTTTTCTTGAATACTTACTTTCATTTTGCTATTTTCTAGTACAATCATTACAACATCTCCCAAATCATTCTTGTACACTCGAGCAGCCTCAAGCGTACTGGCTTTGCCTATATTATACCCTTCTTGGCAAAAAAGGTATTAATTTCCCTATTTTTGTTCAAATTAATATAGAAAAAGGAGGGTTCAAATATGAATCATGCAACATTATTGCTCATTAAATTTGCAGCGGCACTTATTGCGTTTGGTATAGGCCTTGATTTGTTTTTTGATGCAACCATCGGAGACATTATTTCCTTTAGCTTGCTAACGACAGTTGTGACATATTTAGTAGTGGATCGAATTGTACTGCCTCGAGTGGGCAACCGTGATGCCATTATTGTTGAATTTGTTCTAACCTATATGAGCGTATGGATTTTTGGAACATTGTTATTAGACAGCTACGTTCAAATTGCTTGGGGAAGTATTATTTCTGCAGCTATTATTACATTTGCCGAGGTTTTTGTTCACCGCTACTTATTCAACCATATTGAAACGAAACATACGGCAAGAACGCGTCCCGCTTTTAAGCGAAAACTAGCGTATGACACAGAATTTGCAGAAGAACAGCATGTAGAAAACAAGGAAAATCCAAAATAAAAAGAAAGCTCACTTTTGAGCTTTCTTTTTTATGTGTTAATGCATAAGAGTCATTTCCTTTAAAGGCCAGTATTTCATATTGACTTCTCCCATGATCGAAGAAATCGGAGTGAGGCCGAAATGTCTGCCATCTCGGCTAATGCGTCTGTTGTCACCTAGCACTAATACGTATCCATCGGGTATCGTGCCGTCTTGAGACAGTTCGTACGTGGAAAAATTTTCAGTAAATCGCTCGTAAGCGGGCACTTTGGATAAATATTTATGAAGATGCGGTTCTTTTTTGACTTTGTTATTTATATACAGAACATCATCTTTGTATTCGACCGTTTCTCCTGGTAAGCCGACGATGCGCTTTACTAGAAAATCACTGCTATAGGGAGCTTGCAAAACGACAATGTCAAAGCGCCCCAGCTTGCTGTGTTTGTTAATAATAATTCGATTGCCTTCGTGCAAAATAGGCTTCATAGAATCGCCTTTTACAGTGTAGGGCTGAAACCAATAGTGCTGAACGACAACAGAAAGCAAAACGGTGCCGAGGATGACGCTTATGTATGTAAGAATTTCACGCTTTATTTTTTTATTGACCATAATGGATGAACACCTTCTTAACGGTAAGACTGTCAATTTAAGTTTTTCATAGAGATATAACAGTGTTGATTGTACCATTCAGAACTAAAGTTTTCCATATCTATCTGTTTATGCGTGTATGCCAAAAATATGCATGAGGGAACAAAAAATGAAAAGAGCCGTTATTCTAGGGAATAACGGCTCTTCTTTATTATAACTGAGCGCGCTCAGTTCGAGTAGCTGGTTGATTTGGTTCTTCTTCCACAACAGGCTCAACAGGCTTATGCTGCTTGATTTCTTCTTCCAGCTCAGCAATTCGCTTGTTTTTCTGTTTCACTTGTCCCCTTAGTTGAACAATTTTTACAAAGCTCAATGAAGCAGCAACAACTCCTCCAAACACGGCCGTTGTTAAGATAATTAAAATAAGAGGCCATTTTTGTGAACCAAATACATAGTTAAATTGTACAGGATCGTTGTTAATTACAGCTAAAACAGCAATGATAAGAGCAAATATAAGTCCTAAAATAAAAAAGCTCTGTCCTTTCATAAGCTGCACTTCCTTTCTTTACATGGTCATTACAACTTTTATAGCGTAACCACTCATCTTAAGTGTTTGTTATCTTGCTTATAGGTATACGTATCCACATTTAAACAAAATCAAACATTTTCTTGATTATATATATCTTTCTTTTAAAACACAATATATCGATTGGTGTAGAAACTTTGACATGTCCAAAGACCTGGTATGTCGAACTTTTGGAATAAAGAGCTCGCGTATCCTTTTTTGCTTAAGCAGAGGGAGAGACTGGCATTTAACTCATATATGCACAAAGAGACCTTTATCTATTAAAGGTCTCACTGTTAATAAAGGGGTATAAACACAAGATGAAAATCAGTCCAGAAGCTGAGACTTTGGCTTAATTGCATTAAACTATTTCATTATCTATCGCCTGGAGCAGGATGGTCTACACCTTTGACATGATGCCGATGCTGGTTGTCTTCGCTGGTATAAAAGTCATAATAGTGAACATGCATACCGTTGCCAATGGGAATAGCGGGACCAGAGTAGGCTTTGTAATGATGTGTATGTCCGTCTTCAAAAACAACATAGCCTTCTGTATAGTGAATGTGGCTTCCATCCTCGCTTTGAATTGGAGGAGACGTTACATCGAGGCACTGATGGACATGTCCTGACGCAACAGAAGTGTAGTCCACTGAGCCATGATTATGATGAGGAACAAACCCCGAAATAAAATCATCTTTGCCTATTTTTTTCATTTTACTTCCCCCTATAAATTCAATTTTAAAAAACTGTTTAAGTAAATTTTTTAAATGGACATCTAAATTTCTCTGTTTAGTTAAATTCAAAAATACATGCTATTGATATGAACAAAGAAAAATAAATATGACTTTTGATAATCAGGATTTATAAAATGGGTAGTTTTCCTGTGTGTTTGCCGTTTCTACTTGATAACTTTCACATATATTTATTAAGGTAGGACAAGTTATTACAAGAGAGGAAGTCAGCATAATGAGTTGGGAAAATAAAAAGAGTCTATGTCAGGAGTTTGCGAGAATTCTAGGTGGACAAGGCAGTTTAGATGAAAATGGCGTTTGTTTGGTACAAAAATTTCGGACGATTCGTTTTAAAATTTTAGGGCGTCCAACACGCTCTCCGTTAGTTACTCCTCAATTTTTTACTTTTGAAGATTTAGATAGCAAGGGAAGAGCGCTAAATCTAGGTGAAACCGTGCTTTTGCAAGAAGAGGTAAATCCATTATTAACGGAGCTTAGAAAAAGAGATATTAAGGTTACGGCCGTTCACAACCATTGGCTATTTGAAGAGCCGAGAGCAATGTATATGCATTTTGAATCCGTAGAACCACCGTTAGATTTTGCACGAAAAGTAAGAGAAGCGTTTAAAGTATTAAAAGGATAGAAAGCAGTTTTTTATAGAATCAGTTTATTCTTACTTACTGCTTTTAAAATTAGATTAATAAAACTTTAAACATGTATATTATATATTGGTTTATAAACTGCGCTTGAATGAACCTATCAGGTTAACTAATTTTTGAGCAGTGAGATTATTCGGGTACTTCTATCCAAATAAAAAAAGCACGCGTTCGCCGCGTGCTTTTTTTATGTATAAACTTAAAATGCGTTTAGGGTGTTATCGCTTAACCACTGTTTGCGTTCAGCTGCATCTTCGAATAACTCATCTGCATTTGTAAATTGAGAAGCAATGACATATTCAATTGTTGCAAGAGGAGCTGTTAGCAAACGCCAGTTTAATACGATTGTATTATCTTGAGTCGTAGCGTATTCTTCACCTAACTCGTCCCACTTAACAGATTCAGGAGCATTGTCTGCAGTTTTTTTAACAGATTTCAAAGCTTCTTGGAATTTTTCACCTGCGCGGCCTTGGTACCATTCTGTTAACAGTTGTCCAATACCTTCATTTGTTTGCTGCTCGTTCCAGCTTTCAGGTACTGTAGCAATGAATTTTGCACGGAATGTCATTTCAGCCTTTGCTACATCTCCACGAACGATGTTTAAGCGGTATTGACGTCCTAGGTAAGGGAATTTGTCTCCCTCTTCAAAAGAACCAGTTTTAGCTGCAGAAGCTGCTGCTTTAGGAGCCTCTTTTTTAGCTGTTTCTTTTTTTACTGCTTCTTTCTTTGGAGCAGCTGGCTTTTCCTCAGCTGGCTGTGAACCGTTTAGTTGTTTTAAAATCCATGTTGCTTTGCGTGCGATGATTGAACGCACATTGTTTTCATTAAGACCTCTTGGGATAATAACTTTTACCCCTTCTTTGTCACAAATTTGCACCGTGATATCGGTTCTATTTGGAACGACTTCAATTTTGTAGTCAATTGTTTGATTGCCTGTTTGATACGTATACATAAAATTTTTCGTACTCCTTTCTACAAATCTTCATTTTATAAGCAAAGGTAGAGTTTGGTCAAATGAAAGAATAATCAGACAGTTATCAACTGCTGTTGCAGCGCCTTACAGAATGAAATGTATTCCAATATTTAGTGGAAAAGCGCCAATAATAATTGTTTCAATTCTTCTTTAGTTTTTACAAAAAAATATAAAAATATGCCGATACTACTAATATAGATTAGACATTCTATGTCTTTAGATTGTATAGGGGATGAAAAAATGAAAAAAGCTTTTCAAAGTTTACGCATGAAAATGCTATGTATGATTGCAGCCATGATGACCATAACATCTACTGTAATTGAAGTAACAAATTATTATCTTATTGTGAAACAAGAGCAAGCAGCTTCGATTACGCTAGTGATTACATTTCTGTTTGTTTCTTTTACAACTACCGTGTTCTATTTTATCATACGTCGCTACATAATTGCGGTTGAAAATTTGTCAAAAACAATGAAAGGGATTTCAAACGGTGATTTATCTGTAGATCTTGCTCCTTTGAAAGGGAAAAATGAGATTAGTACACTCATATCTTCATTTAATGAAATGATGATTCACATGAGAATGCTGCGTCAGAAAATAAGTAAAACAAAGAGCACGGTCAGTCATTCCTCAGAGCAACTGTTTGCAAGCATGGAGGAAACAAAAACAGCTGTGACAGAAGTTACGATGTCGATTCAAGAAATTGCTGCGGGTTCTGATAAGCAGTTGCTAAATGTGGTTGAAACCGAGCAAGCTATGGTGGATATGGCCAAGCTCCTTCAGAAAATGACTGATCATTCTTCAAGGGTACAGCAATCGATGAACAGAGCCTCTGAACATGCTTCCACTGGAAATGTTTCGGTGAAAGAGGTGACGAACCAAATGAATAAAATCTATGAATCAGTTAAGATATCCACTAGTGAAGTAAAGGGACTCGAAGATCGTTCTACAGAGATTGGACGAATTATTGACACGATTACAAGAATTGCTGAACAAACAAATCTTCTTGCACTTAATGCTGCTATTGAAGCTGCAAGAGCTGGGGAACATGGAAAAGGCTTTGCTGTAGTAGCAGGAGAAGTACGTAAGCTAGCGGAAGAATCTAAAACGTCCGCTATACAAATCAGTCATCTGTTAAAAGAAATTGAAGCGCAGGCAAAGCAGGCTTATCAAAACATGGAAGTCAATACAGAAGAAGTCACACTTGGTATTGCCACTGTCGAAGATGTAAATGAACAATTTTCCACAATCATGGAAGATGTTTTTGCTGCTCAAGAACAAATGAACAAAATGACAAAGGCAACAGGAGAGATTGATGGGTATTCGTTCAAGGTAATGGAGTCTGTCATGGGCCTTTCAGAGGTTGCTAAACAAGCAGCTGCTTATGCTGAAGAAGTAGCTGCGGCTTCACAGGAGGAGTTAGCATCTATAGAAGAACTTGTGGTGTTGGCAGCTACTTTAAAAGCTACGGTAAGTGAATCCTGAAGTTGATCTTGGTATATACGTAATGAGGCTGTGAAAAAAGTATTTTCGTTGCAGGAAGATCCGAACGATGAATGGAGATTCTTGATAGAGAATCCAACTTCGTTTAGATCTTTTCATGGTTATGTTGGACGTAGGTTTCATGTATGTAGGTGCTTCTAGCTACTGGTTGGAGGGCAAGATGAAGACTTCTGGGGGAAAAGGGGAAGAGGTGAGCCACCCAGGAGCATAAGTGACGAGGAGGCTTAGCTGCCGCCTGCGGAAAGCGAAGGTTTGCACGAAAATCGACAGCGGTGTAACAAACAGTCCAGCTCATGTATCCCATTTCTTCGTCTTCAGCTTGGAGTGATTTAGTTATGTCTCAATCTCTTTTGTTTTATTTATACCCTTTATAGAAAACGATAAATAGAATTGACACGTTATAAAAGCAGTTGTATAGTGAGTACGCAAGGCGGCAGTCTGTCTTTTTTAATTCTTAGTAAACTTATAAGTTAAATAAAATATTTAAGCACTACATAAGGAGGCGAAGAGATGAAAAATGAATTCCGTTTGGCAACAAATGACGACGCAGATAACTTATTGAACTTAACTCTACAAGCATATAAGCCTATTCGAGAGCTAGGCATTCCTTTCTTAGCAGCTACTGCTGATCTTGCCCTCGTTAAGAAAAATATTTCTCAAAACCTTTGCTATGTATATGAAGAAGATAAAAGAATCGCTGCAACTGTGTCTATACGAATGCCTTGGGGAGAACATCCAGGTCCGTTTGCTGTTCCGCATCTTTGGTGGTTTGCAGTAGACCCGTCGTTTGCCAGGAAAGGCGTTGGATCTAAGCTGCTGCATCTAGTAGAGGAAGAGATAATAAAAAATATGTTTAAATCACCAGGTGTGTCTTTAGGAACAGCAAAAGAACATCCTTGGTTAGTTGAGATGTATGAACGAAAAGGATATGTTCAAGCTAAAGAAAAGCGCCTTGCAGAAGGTTATACGACCGTATTTCTTTATAAAAAATTCAATAAGGTACACTCTTTGTCGTAAAAGATAGAGAAGTGATCCAAATTAAGAAATGTGAAAGAGTGATAAATATGACAGATCAATTACTACTAAATGAGTTAATAGACATACGCCGTGAGCTGCACCGGTTTCCAGAGCTTTCAATGAAAGAATATGAAACAACTAAACGTATTAAAAAGTGGTTAAAGCACTATGATATTTCTATAGCGGATGCATTCCAATTAGACGTAGGGACAGTAGCAGAAATTGTAGGAGGAAAGCCGGGACCTACTATCGCTATTCGAGCTGATATTGATGCGCTGCCAATTGAAGAAAAAACCAATCTGCCATTTGCTTCTGAAGTGAACGGTGTTATGCACGCGTGCGGCCATGATTTTCATACGGCTTCTATAATCGGAGCAGCTATCCTTCTTAAAGAGCGTCAGCACGAGCTTTGGGGTACGATTCGATTTATCTTTCAGCCAGCCGAAGAAACGGCTTCAGGGGCAAAAATGCTAGTTGAAAAAGGTGTGCTCGAAGGAGTGGAAGCGATATTTGGGATGCATAACAAACCGGATCTTCCTGTAGGAACCATTGGTATCAAACCGGGACCTTTAATGGCAAGCGTTGATCGTTTTGAAATTGACGTCAAAGGAGTAGGAGGTCACGCGGGTATTCCTGAAAAAACAATAGATCCGATTGCTGCTGCTGGTCAAATTGTTACTAGTTTACAAACCATTGTCAGCCGTAATCTCAGCCCCTTTCAAAATGTTGTTGTCAGCATAACTCAAATCCACGGAGGGAGCTCGTGGAACGTCATTCCTGACAAAGTAACGCTTGAAGGAACGGTGCGTACCTTTCAAGAAGAAGCGAGAGAAAAAATACCGGCTCTTATGAAACGAACTGCTGAAGGGATTGGCGCAGCTTTCGGGGCTTCAGTAGACGTTAAATGGTATCCATATCTTCCTGTAGTCAACAATGATGATAAGCTGGAAAAACTGGCTATTAAAGCGGCAGAGGATCTTAGTTATCAAGTCGTAGAAGCTGAACAATCGCCTGGAGGAGAAGATTTTGCCGTATATCAGCAGCATGTACCAGGATTTTTTGTATGGATGGGTACAGCTGGAGCATATGAATGGCACCATCCTTCTTTTTCATTAAATGAAGAGGCATTACTTGTAGCAGCTTCTTATTTTGCTAATCTAAGCTTTCGTTTTTTGAATTCATTCCATTACCGAAAAAATTAAAATATTTTTATTTTTCTATTTACGCGGATGGAATTGTTTGATAAAATAAATTTTAAATTAAAAAGTTATCACGAGTGGACGAGAGATCTGGCTCTTTGACTCCACAGCAACCTACGAATGTAAGGTGCTCCTACCAGCAAAGCATGTGCTTTGGGTGATAAAACGGGTGAAAAACTCATTTTGCATCAAAGCAAAATGAGTTTTTTTTATTTTTCTAAAAGGAGAGGGTTTTATGAGTCATACAGCAGTTGCAGCACATACAGGAGAGAAAGCATTAAAGGAAGCAGTGAAATTATTAGGAAAGCATTATCAAGTAGCTTATCGTGAGTTAGAAACATTTTATGAAATTGTGGTCGAAAACCATGTTCGTACATATGCTGTAGGCATAGATATTAAAGATATACAAAAAGCAAATGAACTAGAAATTTATTCATCATGCTGTTCCAAGCTTGAGCGAGTAGGCTGTCTTTTATAGAAGAAGTCTGCTCGCGCCTCTATTTTTTAAGTGTTTTTAAATAGAAAGCATGGTTTTTGACAAGCAAAGAATCTGGTGGGTATAATCAATACTCGCTAGGTTTTAAAATTAATCATAAATTGTCGAAATTTTTACACAAATTAAAGGTTACATTCGAAATGAATTGTGGTATGTTATAAAACAAGAATATTTTATGAAAGGAGCATTGAAATGGAAATGTCTCTTGAACACGGAAACGATGCAGGAAGCGAACAGCTTATTGATCGTATCCTAGACTTTTTAGAAGATGACCAAAAGTAAAAAAAGAGTGTGCGGTGCTATCCCTAGCCGCGCACTCTTTTTTTATCATGTGCGTAAAGACAGCGCCATACTATGATACATAGGGATAGGATGAAAGGGTCTCTGTCAAAGGGATTGACGAATGGTTTTGTTTGATAGAAAATTTAGAAAAAGGAAAGAGATGAAGGGTATGTCGAACAAAACATCTTTGTATCAAACAAAAGAACAGTTAAAAAAACTTGTAAGCGAATTGGTTTCTATACCTAGCGTGACAGGAACGATGGCAGAAGTGGAAATGGCTGAATCGATAGCATCATATTTATTGAAGCTGCCTTACTTTCAAAAAAATGAGCAAGTCGAGCTTCATTCAACAGGAGACGGGCGATCGATTGTTACAGCTTTTGTTCAAGGGAAAAATACGAACAAAACAGTTGTACTAGTAAGTCATTACGATGTAGTGGATGTACAAGATTATGGACAGTGGAAAAAGGATGCTTTTCACGCTGATACATTAACACGTACTTTTTATAACCATATGGAACAAGTTCCGGCGCACGTACAAAAAGATATGATAAAAGGAGACTGGCTTTTTGGCCGAGGAACGATGGACATGAAAGCAGGCATTGCCCTGCATATCAGTATGGTTGAACGAGCATGCAACGGAGAGTTTGACGGAAACATCCTGCTGCTGTCGGTACCGGATGAAGAAGTAAATTCGCTTGGGATGAGAAAAGCAGTGCCTGTTCTTTTAGAACTTGCCCGCAAACATCAGCTGGATTTTTCTCTCATGCTAAATGCAGAACCGGTGTTCAGCCGCTATCCTGGAGATCAAACGAACTATGTGTACTCAGGATCGATTGGAAAAATCATGCCAAGCTTTTTGTGTTATGGAAAAGAAACTCATGTAGGGGAACCGCTAGCTGGTTTAAATGCTAATTTACTAGCTTCTTATTTAACAAAAGAAATAGAATTAAACGTTGATTTTTGCGAAAAAGTAAGAGATGAAACGAGTCCACCTCCTACGGTGCTGATACAAAAAGATTTAAAAGAAGAGTATTCAGTTCAAATTCCGCACTCTGCCGTTGTATTATTTAATTTATTTATGTTAAACCGCTCTCTTAAAGAAGTAACAGATCTGCTGTTGAAATCGGCTGAAAAAGCAGCTTTGAATGTAAAAAAACATTATAATAAAGCCGCTAGGCAGTACGCTGAGGGAATGGAGGGTTCATCTCTTGACGTGAACGTATGGACGTATGAAGAACTTTATACTCATGCAGTCAAACAGCACGGAGAAAAATATGTGCACGAAATGGAAGCAGCACTTTTGGCACAAGAGGAGGATGACAGAAATAAAACCATTAAATTAGTAAACTCTTTAGCTGGTTTATGTAAAGAAGCAGCTCCGATGATGGTCTTATTTTTTACGCCGCCTTTTTATCCGGCCGTTTGTTCACATGATGATCCGTTTGTACAAGAGATTTTGTCAAACGTACGGGCAACTGCCAAAGAGCAATTCCAATTGGAGCTAGTTGAACAAAGTTATTTTGGCGGAATTTCGGATTTAAGCTATGCCAGCCTGCAGCATCCGCTTCATACATTTAACACGTTAGTAGCCAATATGCCCCTATGGAATAAAGGGTATCATATCCCGCTAGAAGAGCTAGAGGAGCTGAAGATGCCGGTGCTGAACATTGGACCGCTGGGAAGAGATGCGCATCAATGGACCGAAAGATTAGACGTTCAGTATTCCTTTGAAATTTTGCCTCATTTCATTTATCAAGCTATAAAAGAAGCACACAAATAAACATCCGTCCGCTGATGTTTATTTGTTGAATTTAAAAGAAGCTCCTTGTACGGTAATTTGTTGCGGTGTTAGAGCGTGATCCAATTCAACCAAAAATGGACGTTCTCCAACTTTTTTTAATGTATCATGGACAACACCTTGTGTTCCGCTGCAAAAAATAAGGTTTCCTCCATTGACATATAGTTTTTGACAACGTGCATCAAGTAAAGAGTCTTTGTAGCTTTCGCCAGACTGAACGTCCAGCAGTTTCGTCCACTTGCTGATGGATTCTTCGAGGTTATGTACAGCACAGTAAATATTTTTTAGCTGCAGCTGACCAGCTTGGTGGGAAGAAAGATCCGCTAGCTTTGGCTTGCGTTTTTCTTCTGGTTCACCCCATTCAATAAAAAAAGGAAGAGGCAGGGAATCGTGGTCAGCTTCAATAAAACACATTTTCCATTGAAGTCTTTCTCCATCATTGGTTTGGCGAGAACCCGCTACAGGACCTTTTACAGTGACGTTCTTGCTTTCCAGCTCTTTTATCAGCAAATCCATATCATCTGTACGAAGTGCAAATCGGCCAAAATGACCAAGCGGTGTATGTTCGTTAACAAGCTGCTGAATAAGGTCATTATCTGTAACGTTTTGAGCTAACGCGATATCTCTAAGCCCAAGCCATTCAATATAGCTGAGGTTAAAATAAGCCAAGGTGTTAAAAGTGCCCCATTTTTCATGGATGCCGCCTTTAATGACATTTATTCCGTATTCGTTTAGTTCTTTCTGAGCTTTAATAGGATCAGGTGAAAAATGAACAAGATGATCAAAAGATAAGTGCATGGATAGGCCTCCTTTTAAGAGAGATTCTTTCCCATTATTATACGTTGTTTTCCTTTTCAAGAAGAGTAAAACGAATGATTATGTAAAATAAAAATCTTAAAAAAAGCAAGCCGCGTATGTTTTAAACTCGACTTGCTTTAGATTTATTTAGCGACGACAGCCATGCCCTTTAAAGCAGCAGCCAAATGATTTATTAAACCATGGGTATGAGCAGCAAGGTGAACCGCAGCGACAGCGGCGACGGCTAGAACGACGAGTAGAACGGCGAGTAGAACGACGAGTAGAACGGCGAGTAGAACGACGAGTAGAACGGCGAGTAGAACGGCGAGTAGAACGGCGAGTAGAACGGCGAGTAGTGCGGCGAGTAGTGCGGCGAGTAGTGCGGCGAGTAGAACGACGACGAGAGCGTCTGTGAAGAGCAGTTGGCTCTTGGTACATAAACGTTTCAAGCTCAGTAGAAGCAATCGCTTCTGTTGCTTCTCTAATTCTTTCAGCAGTGATATGCATATAAACACCTCCTGGCTAATTCGGTACATAATACAATATGTACAAGGAAGGCGTTTGGATATAGTGAAAACATGGAATTTGTCTAAATTTGTGAAAGAAATGGAGTGGTTTTCATGCTTCAAATCCTCGAACATCAAAGAGTGGATATTTCTCTTCAAATAGTAGCTGTGCAAGTAGAAGCTTATCAAGAAGAAGCAAGGCTCATTGGTTTTTCAGATATTCCTCAGCTTACAGAAAGCAAAGAAGATATTATGAAAAGCAAGGAAGTGTTTATCGGAGAAATGATTGAAGGTAAGCTAGCAGGAGTGCTGTCGTTTGAAAAAGAAAATGAGCGATTAACGATTTGCCGCCTCGTTGTGCGTCCTCGTTACTTTCGAAAAGGAATCGGAAGCCGTCTTTTAACACATGTACTTCAAAGATATTCTGAATGTGAATGTATGGTGTCTACAGCCGAAAAAAATACACCTGCGATTAAGCTGTACAAAGCGCATCAGTTTTCAATTATAAAACACACTGCAGCTGCTGATAACCTTGTGTTAGTAACGATGAAAAGAGATTGATCCGTCGCTAAATTAATCTAAAGACCAACAAATGAGCTACATGAGCTAGTAGGAATCGACTGTTGATTTCCGTGCAAGACTTCGCTTTCCGCGGGCGGCCGCTGAGCCTTCTCGTCGCTTGCGCTCCTGCCGGGTCTCATCTCTTCCTCTATTCCTCAGTAGTCTCCGTCTTGCTCTCCAATCAACACAGCTAGAATACTCATAACAATAAAAAAATCCGAACGCGCTGGATTCTCCATCAAGAATCTCGATTCACCGTTCGGATCTTCTTTCGACTAAAATAATGTTGTCCCGGCCTCTACGATGAGAGTGTTTGCTCAGAATAATCTAGAGCTGTATGACGCTGAATCAGCAGTAAAGCAGCTAAAGTGACAACAGCTCCGATAATAAAGGGCAGCGTCATATTGAGTTTAAAGGCAAATGCACCAAGCAGAGGACCAAAAATACGCCCTAAGCTATCCATTGAGGCGGTTAGCCCCGAAGCAGAGCCATATCCTACTTTGGTTCTCATTGTAATTAATGAGAGGACACAAGGACGAATAAGGGCATTTCCTGCTGTAAATATGCACAAAAATAAGGTAGCATTAACGGCACTAGAAGATAACAAAATAGACGTAAATCCTATTGCTGAAACCAATAAGCCAATGGCCATCAGCTTTTTTTCATTTCCTTTTTTAAATCGCTGCAGCACACCGCCTTGAATCAGCGCTTGAGTTAAACCGCTCGCCATAAACATCCATCCGATTGTCGTAGGAGTAGCATTAATTTTCGCTATTTGAAAAAATTGAAAAGTAGCTTCTAAACCAGCGAGCGTAAAAGTCGCTAAAAATGAAAGAACATATAAATACTTCATAGCTCCTTGAAAATCTGACGTGAAGTCATGCCATCTCGATGTCTGTACTTTATCAGCAGATTCTTTTCGTAAAGATTCTTTTAACGTAAAGAATGAGAACGCTGTCATAATCAGTGACAAGATACCAGAGATAACGAAGGGAACAAACAAGCCGAAAGATGAAAGGACGCCGCCTAATGCCGGTCCAAAAATAAAGCCTAAGCCAATCGACATTCCTAACAGTCCCATTGCTTTCGTTCGGTTTTCTTCATCTGTACTATCAGAAGCATATGCAAAAGCACAAGGAATAACAGCTCCTGCGAACAAACCTCCGATGATGCGCGACGTATACATTAAAGTCAGAGAGTTTTCTGCCACCGAGAAAAGAAAAAAGCTTGCGCTAAAGCCGAGTAAGCCCCAAAGTAAGATGGGACGCCGGCCTTTTATATCGGAAAGCTTCCCCCAAAAAGGTGCGGTAATAAAAGATGCGATCGAATAGCTAGCCATTAGTATTCCTAAATTGACCGTGCTTGCACCCGTGGCACGAATAACTTCAGGTACGATGGGGATGATCACTCCAAAGCCGACAAATACCATAAAAATAACAAACATTAACGTTCCAAGCTGTTTGTTCATATGCAATTAAGCCCCTTTCTCTGTAGAACATGCCGTGAGTTTAGTATACCAAATACAAAGAAGTTTTTTACGTATATTTGGTAAAAAGCGTTTTATTTACAAATGGATAACTATGTTAATATTTACCTGTTTTGCTGAGGATGATACAATTAAAAGAAAAGGGACGTGAAGCGATTGCCAATATGGATTGTATTTGCTGGGATCATAGGCGGTCTTTTAGGGTTTGGGGCGCTAGTGGATTATATAGCTAAGAAGAGAAGTATCGAATTAGACCCAGAAGAAGGAATAAAGAATGCTTCTGATGCAGAACAAATCTATGTGGAAAATTATCTTTATCAAACAAAAGAAAATAACAATCACTTTCAATAAAAAAAGCTTGGAGACGAATCTCCAAGCTTTTTTAATGCGGTAAAAAGATGAGCTGATAGAGAAATAAAACAGCAAAGACATACACAAGTGGATGGACTTGTTTGCCTTTTCCTTTTACCAGCTTCATTAACGGATAAGAAATGAAGCCTAGCGCAATTCCTGTTGCAATACTTGATGTAAGAGGCATCGCTAGAACAACTAAAAAGGCAGGGAACGCTTCATCAAAGTCATTCCAATTAATTTTAGCTACAGCACCCATCATCAAGCTTCCGACAATAATTAATGCAGGTGAAGTAATAGCTGCTACGCCAGAAACCGAGCTTACAACCGGACTAAAGAACGCTGCAACAATAAATAAAATGGCTACCGTCACACCTGTTAGACCTGTACGTCCGCCTGCTGCTACACCAGATGAAGATTCAACGTAAGCCGTTGTTGGGCTTGTACCAAATAAAGCTCCAATCGTTGTACCAAATGAGTCAGCAAGCAATGCTTGACGTACGCGAGGCATCTTATTACCTTTCATAAGACCGGCCTGTTGAGCTACTCCTACCATTGTACCTGTTGTATCAAAAATTGTAACAAGTAAGAAAGAAAAAACAACTGTGTACAGATCATGATGAATAACATCTCCAAAAGCAGCAAAAGGATTTGAAATCATTAAGCCGTCTGGAAGGTGAGGAGAAGCAAACAAACCTTTATCAAATGAAAGCTGTCCTCTAAAGAAAGCAATTAACCCCGTAATAATCATACCGAAGAATAAAGCGCCGTTTACATTTAGCGTATATAAAATGATTGTAATCGCAAGTCCAATCAGTGTTAAAACTACTTTTTCAGACTGCAAATCACCAAGTCCAATTAAATTTGACTTATTTGCAACAATAATACCGGCTGAACGAAGCCCGATAAAAGCAATAAATAAACCGATACCAGCACTAATCGCGTGCTTTAAATTGTTTGGAATAGCTTCAATTAATTTTTCACGAAACGATGTTAACGATAGGATGATAAAGATAATACCCGCTACGAATACAGCTGAAAAAGCAGTAGCATAGTCGATACTTCCATTTGAACCAACAACTAAAGCAGCAAAGTATGCGTTCATTCCCATACCGGGAGCAATAGCAATTGGGTAGTTAGCTGCAAGAGCCATCCATAGCGTAGCTACCACCGCTGAAATAATAGTAGCTGTAAAAACTTGATCAAAAGGAACGCCGGCGCTGGACAAAATAACTGGGTTCACAATGACGATATAAATCATGGTTAAAAACGTTGTAATACCAGCTAAAATCTCCGTTTTAGCATCCGTGTTATATTCTTTTAACTTAAACATAAGTAACCTCCAAAAATAACGAACATTAAAAGCAACATGATATATAATATTCGTTTTTTACTTGAAATGCAATAGATTTGCATATAAAAAATCAAAAACTAAAAAAGTTACGATAAAAGAGCTAAAACAAGTGTGAAATATTTCTTTTTTTCGGTGCTTTTTATAGTGTGTGCGTATAGAAGAGGCTCATACGAAAAAAAGCCGCTTGGGCTGCAGCGGCTATGTTGTTTGTTTTGAGGCAACGACTATTGGAAATTTTATTTTAATGGAAAGGGTTAAATCGTTATACGTATATTCCAAGCGTCCGTGGTAGTTGGAAACAAGTTCAGAAATAATCCACGTGCCAAGGCCTTCGTGGCGTTCTTTCTTTTCTGTAACATGAAAAGAAGTAAACAAGTGATCTTGACGCTCTCGTGATAAAGGAGCGGTAGAATTGCTGACTTCTAAAATGTAAATGCCGCTTCGGATCATACTCGAAACGGTTATCTCTTTTTTCTCAGAAGAATGAGCGGCTTCTAAAGCATTATGCAGTAAATTCATGATGAGATTCATTTGGTCAAGGTGCTTTAAAGGCAGCTGTGATAACGGTGAATCTAATTGAACATTCATATGTATTCCCCACGTATGTGCTTGATTCTTGCTTTGATGTACAACAGAAGCAACGTGCGAATGTTCACCTTGAATATATGAATGGGTATCATTCAAAGCTTCAACGTAATCTTGAATATACTCTTGTGCCTGCTGTCTTTGATTTGTTTCTAGAAGATAGGATACGGCACTGACATGTTTAATAAAATCATGTCTTTCAGCCCTTAACGCTTGAAAAAGCTCATTGTTTTTTTGAATTTCACGTGAAGCACTGCTTTCCCGGTTGGTTACGAATATGTATTGTTGATAAGAGAAAAACATGTCGGTCATGTAACCAATCATTGCGATAACGGTTAGGGCAATGCTAAAAGGTGAAGATAGGCTAAATAAAAGCAGGAAAAAAGACGTCAGTACGATTGCTTTTTTTATAGTTAGTGAAGGAGCCGTTTGATATTTCTTTCTCCATATAAAAAATGAACCAATTATAAAAGAACTAAGTAGGAGATGTAAACTAACAGGCAGGTCTTTAAAAAAGAGGAGCACGAAAACAGTTAGTAAAACTAGTGTGTAAAATAGTTTCATTTTAGATAGTCCCTCCTTTAAAAGTATTCTTTTTGCAAGATGTCTAAATTTGTTTTCGTGATTAAAGCTGTTTTTTCGGTGCTTTGAAACATCACTGAGTAGGAGTGCTTAGTATACAGGGAGAAATTTTGAATATAGGAAATGTTGATAATAAAAGCTCGATGAGACCTTAGAAAATGACTCGCTGTTAATTCTTTTTCAATTTCGTTTAATGATTGATAGGTACTAAATTCTCCATTTGTCGTTATGATTGTGGTAGAGCGACCTGTTCGTTCTGCAAATATAATATCTTGTTTGTTCAGCACTTGCATTTCGGTTTTTTGTTTTAAAATAAGCTTATCTCTTGTGTCAGTTGATTGTTTTTTTTGATGAAAACGCTGAATGCCTTTTAACAGACGCTCTTTAGAATAAGGCTTCATAATGTAGTCTAAAACGTTGAGTTCAAATGCATGAACGGCAAAGCCGCTGTGCCCAGTGACAAAGATGACTTGAATATCAAGTGCGTAAGCATTGATAAAGTCTGCAAGCTCATAACCTGATAGCTTTGGCATTTCAATATCTGTAATTAATAAATCAATTTCATTTTTTTTAATTTCGTTATAAGCTTCCTCCGCGCTGCTAGTCGAAAAAAGGATGTCTATATCATCTTCTCTTTCTAAAGAAATCCTCAATTTCTCTAAATCATATGAATGATCGTCCACTAATCCTACTTTCATAAATAAAAACCCTCTTTGTTTCGTTCTATTGGATATTACCACACTATTTTACCATGATTTACAAGATGAAAAGGACGTTTCGCGACATAAAAAACCCTCTTTATGACAAGATGGAAGATGCTGTATGAAAAATAAGCTAAGATATAGTCAATCACAGTAAAAGGGGAGAGCGGATATGATTGAAATCAAAGGTGTTACGAAATATTTTAAAGAAAAAAAGCAAACAATTGCAGCTGTTCAAGATATTCATGTAACCATCTCACAAGGAGAAATTGTAGGGCTATTAGGTGAAAATGGTGCGGGGAAAACAACTCTTTTACGTATGCTGTCGACTGTACTTGAACCATCGGAAGGTAATATGTTCATTCACGGAATTAACATTCATAAACAGCCGGATAAAATAAAACAAAGAATTGGCGTGCTTTTTGGCGGTGAAACAGGCTTATACGACCGTTTGACCGCTCGTGAAAACTTAGCTTATTTTGCTAAGTTTTATGGCATGAGCAAACATGAAACAAAGATAAGGATTGAGGAACTGGCCAAACGTTTTGGAATGAAAGACTACTTGGATCGCCGCGTCGGAGGCTTTTCAAAAGGAATGCGTCAAAAAGTAGCCATTGCACGCACTATTCTTCATAACCCGGACGTTATCCTATTTGATGAGCCGACTACAGGATTAGACATTACATCAGCAAACATGTTTCGTGAGCTTATTAAAAGTCTGCAAAGAGAAGGAAAAACGATTATTTTTTCCAGTCACATTATGGAAGAAGTGGAGATGCTGTGTCAGTCTATCATCATGATTCATAAAGGAAAAATGATTTATCAAGGAACAAATGAACAGCTTTATAAAGAAGAAGAAAGCACAGATTTAAACTATATCTTTATGTCGCGTATCGTGAGGGGGGCTTAATATGATTTGGCATATTTATAAAAAAGAGTTAATTGATTGTTTGCGAGATCGAAAGACGATTATCTTTAGTGTGTTGATTCCGATTTTATTAAATGTAGGGATGCTGTTTTTTGTAGATAGAATGATGTCTAGTAATCAACCTGATGGTATGTCCATAGCTGTTGAGAAAGGCTCAGATACAAGTGTAGTGGAATGGTTAAAGAAAGATAGAAACCTTCAAGTTGTGGAAAGCGAAGATCCACTTCAAACAGTGGAAAAAGGCAAAGCATCAGTAGCTTTAAAAGTTGATAAGGAATTTTCTGATAAAATTCTCCATATGCAATCGCCGGACGTAATGATTTATACAAGTCCAGATAGCGTAGAATCTTCACGTACAACAGAGTACGTTACAGCTATATTAAATAAACAGAGGGACGGCATTATAAAAGAACGTTTAACACAATTAAATATTAATGATCAAACGATTCAGCCCTTCTATGTCAAGGAACAAAGCCTTTCAAATAAAGATAATAGTTCATTAATTATGGTGGCAATTTATGCTCCTATGATTATTGCTATAGGGGTGTTAGGTGGTATTGTACCTTCCGCTAATGATATTTTCGCAGGAGAAAAAGAGCGAAAAACGATGGAAGCTCTACTTATGGCTCCTATTAAAAGACTACATTTACTAATAGGGAAGTGGTTTACTATTTCTACATTTGGGGTCTTAAGCGGAGTGCTTTCTACTATTTCATTTGTGCTTTTTGTACGCTACTTTACCGTGACGTTAAATGATGCCTTGAATCTAAATAATCATCTCATTGCTTTTAGCGCTTCATTACTAGTGGCTATCACTTTGTTTGCCTTATTAGCAGGGCTAATTCTTTGTATCTTTAGTCTCTTAGCAAGTTCGGTTAAAGAAGCGCAAAGCTATACATCGCAAATTGTTACAGTAGCGATACTGCCATGCTTTTTACTGATGGGAAAATCCGTAAACGAGCTGCAGTCCAATGTCTTTTTAATTCCTATTTATAACGTATTTGCACTTATGAAACAGCTTCTCTACGGTGTCTATGACATGCAGAGTCTTGCCTATACAATAGGAAGCTTGTCGGTTTGTACAGTTGTTTTATTTGCGGTTGGTTATACGATGTTTACCAAAAGCCGCTGGGTGCTTGGTAAAGGTTAAGAGACTGGACAAAAGTATGTTAGTTGAAGGAAGATTCGAACGAGTAATCGTTCGGATTTTTTTATGGGAATGGTGAACGTAGGTTTCAAGTAGGTAGTTAGCTGCTTCTAGCTGTTGATTGGAGGGAAAGACGGAGACTCCTGCAGGAAAAGCGGAACAGGTGAGATCCCACAGGAGCGGAAGCGACGAGGAGGCTCACCGGCCGCCCGCGGAAAGCGAAGTCTTGCACGGAAATCAACAGCGGGGTAACAAACAATTCATACTAATCGTTCACCCGATTTGCTCGTCTTTAGGTGAGATGAATTTCGGTATTTCTAACTCTCTCTTTTACCTTTAATCAAACTGCCCGAGAACGTTCTTAAGACTCGGCCAAACAATTTCAAAAGGAGCCGCTAACACATACTCTTTTCCGTTTTCATCTTTAAAGTGTTGAACAAAACGATATTTTCCTACTTTGTAGTTAGGAGTTGCGATATCTTGTTTGAAGGATTTCCCTGGCTTCAGCGTGACATTTTTATCAGGAAACTCTAATCCGTTTAGCACAACTTCGTACCACTTTCCGTCTTTTAAGTGATCCGCCGTATTTTCATAAGGAATCGTTAAGGTATGCGTCGAATTGTTTTGAATAACAAAAAAGCCAAACTGCGTTTTATCGTATTTTTTACTGACAGCAGATAGCGTAATGGTTCCTCCGTCAGTGTTAATGGAAGATGGGATGTTTTTTTCTTGTTTGGCTCCTAGCTCCATTTTTTGACCGTTATAATCGATATAGCCAAAGGTACAAAACAAGATAATAAAAATGCCTAGTATTAGTAAAAGTGTTCGTACTATTTTCAAAAGCTTTACACCACCTTTTTTTTACTCTTCCATTATACGGAAAACCATCTATTGAAAATAGTATGAATTTCCATTTTTCATATCACTTTTTTGAAAGGGAGAATTGAAATGAGACAAATTATAGCCATGGGCGGCGGAGGCTTTTCAATGGAGCCGGATAACTTGCTGCTGGATCAATACATACTTTCACAAGCCCATACGAACGTACCGAAGATCTGCTTTATCCCTACAGCAAGCGGAGATGCGGATAATTATATAGAAAGGTTTTATGAAGCGTTTGGGAAGTTGGAATGCAAACCGGCTCATTTATCGCTGTTTTCTCAAAACTTTATGAATTTAAAAGCATATGTGCTGCAGCAGGATATTTTGTATGTAGGAGGCGGTAATACAAGGAATATGCTTCTTTTATGGAAAGAATGGGGACTGGATACGATTTTAAAAGCGGCTTATAAAAAAGGAATTATTTTGGCAGGAATAAGCGCAGGTTCACTTTGCTGGTTTGAAGAAGGTGTCACTGATTCAATGAACAACAAACTGTCTAAACTAAATTGTTTAGGGTTTTTAACGGGGAGCAACTGTCCTCACTATGACGGAGAAAGCAATCGAAGACCCTCGTATCATGAATTAATTGCAAGCGGGGAAATGAAAGAAGGTTACGCTGTAGATGACGGAGTCGCGCTGCATTTTAAAGACGAAAAGCTGTCTGCATCACTTAGCTCAAGACCTACAGCAAAAGCGTATGTTGTTAATCGGAAAGCGGAAGACGTAATTGAACGTGAGCTTCCGGTGACCTATTTGGATGATCGCAAGCAATAAATGGCCACTTCTCATGTTTCTCTGTATAAATCTCTGTATAAAATGGAGCTTATTTGTACATACATAAGCAGAGATTCTATCTAGGAGGGTACTTCAGTGAGCTATAAACAATACTGGGGAAACATACATGAACAAAGCGATAAGCTGCAGGAGTTATTATCTTCGTATTGGCATCAGTATTCAGATTTTGGGAACTGGCAGTTTTGGGTGGTACTTGCTTCGCTCGTTCTTCCTCTTGTGTTGTTGTATTTTACCGCAGACCGAACACGGATCTTTGAGGTGTTTTTCTTTGGGTATACGGTGCATGTGCTTTGGGCATATACGGATATTGCACTGGGAAGAACCGGTTATTTAACACACACATTTTTCTTAACGCCGCAGCTTCCAAACGCAACGAATATTACAGCTTCTATTTTGCCAGTAGGTTTTCTCCTGCTTTATCAATATTGCACGAATCATCAAAAGAGCTTCTATCTGTATACCATTCTGTTGAGCGCTGTTTTTTCATTTGGATTGGCGCCTCTTGAAGACTATTTTGGGTTTATTGATTCAGGAAAAGGAATGAGTTTGTTTTATATTTTTCTTATTGATATAGGAATAACGCTAGTAGCATACTGGTTTACAAGGCTGCTTGTAAAAGTAAAAGCCGCGGCTTATCGTAAAGCGGAAAAAGAACGTTGAAAAAATGTTTGAAGGTTATTAGTTAGGGGTATACATATATTTAAGATAAATTGAGGTGAAAAAATTGTATTACTACCGCATTTCAGAAGGACAAGATGAAACGTACTCTGAGACAATTGTTGTTCATGAAGAACAGTTTGATCAAGGTACATTTGAAAAAATGGTGAAAGAAGCGATGGTCGATAAGCCTGGCAAAATTGATCAAGTGGATATTGTGAAATATTTAATTGGACATTATCATTTCCAAGTTGCATATATTGAAGCAGCCTTTCATAGTACATATACAGACTAATAATGTTATGTATTCAACAAAAAACCGTTGCGTTGGCAGCGGTTTTTTTGTTTCTACCAGTACCGATAGTGATAGGGGCTTTGAGGGTGATAGTAGGGATTCTGAGGCGGAGGATACATATAAGGAGACGTATGATAGTAGGCTGGGCCAACTTGTTTTTCCTTTTTATAGTGTTCTTTTTCTCCGCATTCGCCTGTTGGTCCAATCACGATGGTTTGATTTTTTAACGGAGCCAGCGTTTTCTTTAGTTGCTCCGGATCTAAGCAGTACGTGTGAGCAAGGACTTCAATAGGCGTCTTATTTAAAATGTCCGATCCAAAAATGTATTCCGGGTAAGGGGCGTCAAAAATGGCAAGTAAATGCGTATTGTCTTCAGACGCAATCTCCCAGTGCCACCAGCCTTGAGGGATATTGGCTACTTGACCGGGAGTAATTGGAATATTTGTGACTTCGTTGTTAAACGGATTGATTAATGAAACGACGGCTGAGCCTGAAATGCAGTAAACAAGCTCAGCGGCATTTTGATGATAGTGCGGTTCGACCACGCGGCTTTTGCTTAAGTAAATATCGAGTAACGATACGTTTCCAAGAGTATTTAGCACATCTCTTCCTAGCCGGTTAATATAGTTTTCATCATTGCGCGTATTAAGTCTGTTTTTGTTCAAATCGGAAAAGTATTGTACGTTTGGGTTATTGTAATCCATATAAGACGTTGACAAGGGTCTTCAGCTCCGATCCTTGAATTTTTATGATGCTGTATCGTATGTGAAGCGTTGTATTTCGTGACAGAAGCCTAGAAGGATATATAGGTAAGGGCCTCTTTTTGATAAGGTGTACAATCATTTGTCCACTGATTTTCATATACTGTAACAGGTTCTTTTTTTACAGAGCCATGATCAATGTCAGACGCATACGACGGATCATTTTAAGGAAAGTGGGTTGCAGAGCTGTTGCTTGATCAATATGAAAAAATAACTAGTACGTATGAGAAGCTGGACGAACTTCAGCTGCCGTTTAATAAGCCCGTTTTAGTCGCGGTTGAGTGGAACGGAGTGCTGTTTGAGTTTTTAGTGAGATTAAAAAAAGAGTCTTCTCATTTGCTTGTGTTTGGTTCAGGAGGAGGGGCAAGTCAGGAAATGCCTGCAGGCCCTCCATATTTTCAGCGCCATTCGTGGATGAATGAATTCCAAGATTCCATTATTTATTACAACGACCCCACGCTTTATTTAGGAAAAGTGTCGCTTGCGTGGGGACAAGGGACAAGCGATCGTTTTTATTTAAAAGACATTGCGGTTGTAATTGAAAAGTTCATGAAAAAAGTACAGGTGAGTTCGTCTAATGTGCTATTTTACGGATCATCGGGCGGCGGCTTTATGTCGATGTTTTTAGCGGGGTACATGAAAGGAGCAAAAGCGCTTGTCAACAATCCGCAGACTTGCTTGACCAAGTGGCTGAAAACGCCGGTTCGGCAAGTGTTTAATTTATCTTATCCGAACTTGACAGAAGATGAAGTGATGGCCTTATACGGTGAGCGAATTAACGTAGTGAAGTTTTTTCGCCATATTAACTATGTGCCGAAGGTGTATTACTTGCAAAACGGGGCGTTTGAATACGATATGAACAATCACTTGCTGCCATTTTTAATGGATTTGCAGGATATGCCAGATGACTGTGAAATCAATAATATAAAAGTCGAGCTCTATTATAATCCAAAGCTGAAGCACGCGGCTGTTAGCAAGCAAGAAACGATTGATTATGTAAATATGGCAAAGAAGATATAATAAAAAAGGCAAGAGTTCAAGCTTAAAGGAACTCTTGCCTTTTTTATGTCGAATTTTCTAACTCAATAGATACAAGTAGGAAGTTATGTTGCTTCTTCTTTTGAATATGATAGTGAAGATGAGGTGTAAGGAGGGAAAGTATGGCCGATCAAGATGAGAGAAAAAGATACTTGATGGAAGTTCAGACCTGGCTTGAACAAGTATGTGATCCTGTATTTGAAGAAGCCATTACAGAAGTAGATATAACGTCATATATAACGCGCACGCAAGAAGACGTTCTTGAATATTTAAGCGAAGAAGATGTCAACGAATATACGTTAGAAGAAATCAATAATGCAGTGCGGCATATTGATAAAGTTTTAAAAGAGCGGCTTGGAGACGACGGCAGGGAGCGAGAATCGATAGCGCCAGGACAGCACGAGCTGCCGCCGCTTGGATATAGCTATTCAGCTCTTGAACCGTATATTAACCGGGAAATTATGCGTCTTCATCACAGCAAGCATCATCAAAGCTATGTAGATGGATTAAATAAAGCAGAGCTCATGCTGCAGCAAGCCCGTAACACAAACAATTTTGACCTCATAAAACATTGGGAACGGGAAGCTTCTTTTCATGGCTCAGGTCATTACTTGCATACAATCTTTTGGGAAATTATGAGTCCAGAAGGAGGAGGGAGGCCGAAACGACAGCTGCTGCAGCAGCTTCAAAAAGACTTTGGCAGCTATGAGAAATTTATGATGCATTTTTCTCAAGCTGCAAAAAAAGTGGAAGGTGTGGGCTGGGCTATCTTAGTATGGTCGCCGCGTTCGCGAAAGCTTGAAGTCTTGCAGGCTGAGCGCCATCAGCTTCTCACGCAGTGGGATACGATTCCGCTGCTCGTATTAGACGTATGGGAACACGCCTATTATTTGCAGTACAAAAATGAACGTGATCCGTACGTTGATAATTGGTGGAAAATAGTTTACTGGCCCAATGTAGAAAAAAGGTTCGAGGCAGCTAAAATGCTTCAGTGGCAGCCATATTAACAAGGAATGCAGGCATTTTAATTTCAAATAAAAAGGCTATGATAAAAGTATTTTAGTTGAAGAAAGATCCGAACGATGAATTGAGATTCTTGATGGAGAATCCAGCTCGTTCGGATTTTTTTATTGTTATGGCGATCATGTATGTATGCGTTTCTAGCAGTTAATTGGAGAGCAAGACGAAGATTCCTGCGGAAATAGTGGAATAGATGAGACCCTGCAGGAGCGCAAGCGACAAGGAGGCTCATCGGCCACCCGCCGAAAGCGAAGTCTTGCACGGAAATCAACAGCGGTGTAAAAGTGATGTATATTAAGCTCCTTTAACGCATTTATTAATTTTAAATAAACTATATTCTAAATAACCAATATAAAATAAAGTATAAGCCTCTAGAACCAGTGAAATGTTACAAATGAAATAATCCAGTATAAATGTGTGTAAAAGCACCGTCATATACCTAAATATGTATGTTTTTGAAGAGTGAAGGTGATTAATTTACTAGTTTAAAAGGAAGAATCTTTATTTTTACTGTAACTAAACTATCAAACTATTGACATGATACTGAAATATAACTGTAATATTCATGTGTTATTTTTTATGTATTGGTAGATAAAGGGGAAATCAATTACATGAAAAAGGCAATGATTACGTTCAGTTTAGTTCTAATGTCACTGTTCGGAGTGGCAAGTGGTGCATCAGCTGCAACAAATACATATACAGTAAAAAGCGGAGATTCGCTATACAAAATTGCAAAGACATATAAAGTATCGGTTAGTCAGCTGAAACAGTGGAATAACTTAAAGTCAGACAGCATTCATCCGAAACAAGTATTAAAAGTATCTCAAGTAAAATCAAGCACGCCTGCTAAAGCAGCGCCTGCGAAGTCTTCAAACGTTGTGAAAGAATTTAAAGTAACAGCAACAGCGTACACAGCGAACTGCAAAGGCTGCAGCGGAAAAACAGCGATTGGAATTGACTTGAAAAAGAATCCAAATCAAAAAGTGATTTCTGTCGATCCAAAAGTGATTAAGCTTGGTTCAAAAGTATACGTAGAGGGTTACGGCACGGCAATCGCAGCTGATACGGGCGGCGCAATTAAAGGAAATAAAATTGACGTTCTTCTTCCTTCTCAAAAAGAAGCGTTAAAATGGGGAAGAAAAACAGTAAAAGTTCAAATCTTAAAATAAGTATTTCTTAAGGAAATGAGAGCCTTCGTTGAAGGGCTCTCATTTTTTTCTTCATTAAAGGGCATGCTACTTTATATATACTGATGGAAAAGTTTTACGAAAATGATCATATTTGTTGACAAATATTTCGGAAACGGATATATTTATCCGGTATATAATTAAGTTCATTAAATATTCGTGACATAAATTAATAGAATGAACACATAAAATATATTCTTAACCTGTTTGTCATCTGAAGATTTACATACAGATAATTTTAAAGGGAAAGGTCTTGTTAAAATGAATACACAAACACCACAGTCCGATCAAGCCCGAACTCGGTCTATTTTTGGCGTAATGATAATGGGAGCGCTCGTCGCTTTTTTAAATCAAACGCTGATTAACATTGCGCTTCCGCAAATGATGGATCATTTCCATGTAACGGCGGCTACGGGCAACTGGTTAACAACCATCTTTATGTTAGTAAACGGAATTGTTATTCCAATTACAGCATTTTTAATGAATCGATTTACTACAAGGCAGCTGTATATTACAGCAATGAGTCTGTTTACAGTAGGAACACTGCTTTGCGGTATTGCACCGACATTTTCCGTTATTTTAGTGGGACGCGTCGTGCAAGCAGCAGGAGCAGGGATTTTATTTCCGTTAATTACCAACGTTATCTTTACATTATTCCCGCCTGACCGACGCGGTTTTGCGATGGGGATTTTTGGTGTAGCGATGAACTTCGCACCGGCAGTAGGGCCGACGCTTTCTGGTTTAATAGTTGAGCACTACTCATGGCGCGTTTTATTCTTTATGATGTTTCCAATTGCACTTATTAACGTAATTGCGGCTATTATTTTAGTGAAAAACGTGACAGAAACAAGCCGACCTAAGCTAGACGTGCTTGGCGTTATTTTGTCAACAATTGGATTTGGCGGCTTGCTTTATGCGTTCGCTACGGGCGGTACAAAGGGCTGGACCAGCACTGAAGTATTAGCCATGTTCATTGTAGGCGGTATTTCAATTCTGTTCTTTATTTTCCGTCAGTTAAAAATCGATCAGCCGCTTCTTGAATTTCGTATTTTCCGTTACCGTATGTTCACATTAACAACAATCATTAACGTGATTGTGACAATGGCAATGTTTTCAGGTATGATTTTAATGCCGATTTATATGCAAAACGTACGCGGTTTTTCACCGTTTCTTTCAGGCTTGCTGTTACTGCCAGGGGGAATTGTAATGGGGATTATGTCTCCGATTACAGGACGTCTGTTTGATAAGTTTGGCGCAAGATGGCTTGCTGTTATTGGTTTAGCGATTACCGTTGTAACAACATATGAACTAACAAAACTTGAAACAACAACAACATTTATGTATGTAATGATTGTTTATACTGTTCGTATGTTTGGTATGTCGCTGCTCATGATGCCAATCTTTACAGCAGGATTAAATGAGCTTGCGCTTAGCTTAAATAAATACGGCACAGCGATGGTTAATACGCTTCGAATGGTTGCTGGAGCTGTAGGAATGGCGTTCTTTGTATCTATTATGATGAATCAAGGTGAAAAACACGTGAAAAACATCGTCACGAATCAGCAAATTTTGCCGACAGATAAAGGCAGTATGGCTGAAGCTGTGAATCAAGGTACGGCAATGGGTATTAACGATGCGTTTATGATTGCAACGATTTTAAGTGTGATCGCGTTTGTTTTAGCCTTCTTTATTCGTAAAACATCACCAAAAGAAGATACCATTACAAATCGTGTAAAAAAAGCAAGCTAATAAAAAATCCGTGCCTTTTGGTACGGATTTTTTTTATGAGTTAAATTTGTCTTTTTTATAGTCAATGTAAAGCGATCCGTCGGACTGAACCTCAGCGTAAAAGACGTCATCAATTGAGTTGACTCCCGCTTTTTCTAGCTGTTTATGCAGCCAATTATTATCTACATGCAGGTCCTTCAAGGCATCTTCATTCGCTTTTCCATCGTAAATAACGCCTGTTGAAGTGGGGAATAAAAGCGTTTTTGACCACGAGTTCGGCTTTTTATCTTGTTTTTGCATAACGGAAAGGTTTCCGTTGATTTCTAATATGGCGTATTCTACATCTTTTATGGAAAATACATTTTGCTGCCTCAGCATGCCTAAAAGAGATTCAATATCTAGCCGGACTTGTTTTAACGCCTTTTCCATCACTTTCCCTTGCTTAATCACAATTTTAGGCTCACCGGTAATAAGATGCCGCGCTTTTTTCGATTTCATTCCAAGATAGCCCATAGCGATCGTTAAAAATGTCCATCCTAGCAGAGAATACACTCCTTTATCAATCTCTACTCGCTTATCAGTGGAGAGGGAAGAAGCGATATTACCAATCGTAATCGCCGTAATGAATGTAAACACATTTAGCTGGCTGATTTCTGTTTTTCCCATGAGCCGCGTTAAAAGAAGCAGCACAAAAAATGAACAGGCGATTCGAAACGTCGATTCAGCATAGCCCATACATTTCACCCTTCCTTCATTTCATTGTTTTATGTTGTGAAAAAATAGAAATTTTATGCAGTTAAAAGGATAAATTCCATGCTTGTCTCCCAATCGCTTTTGCTTTTGCGCTACAATAAAGAAGCAGCGTGTTTAACTAGACAAAAGAAGGTGAAAAGATGAAACCGTTTAAAGCATCCGCATTATTAGATGTCATCAGTGAATTGTTCTCCGATGAAGCGTCGATTGCCGTTTCAGATCTAGAAACGTACGTGTATTACCGAGCAAGCAAACGAATTAACTTAAAAATCAGCCCTGGAGATCAAATAAAAAAAGGAACGATTACATATAAAGCATTAGAACGAAAGCAAAAAGTGTCGGAATTTATTCACCGAGACGTATTCGGCACACCTTACTATGGCATGGCCGTGCCTTTTTTAGATGAAGGAGAGGTTCAAGGGTGCGTGACGGCGATTTTTCCCGCGTTAACGAGCGGAAAGTCAGTTGTGACGTTAAAGGTGAACGAGGGATGGATACCGGTTCCTTTCTCAAAAATTATCTACGTAGAAGCGCGTGACCGAAAAACATATGTGTACGCACAGAAGTATACGGGTACGCATAAATACACGTTAAATGAATTTGATTATGTGCTTCCAAAAGAAGAGTTTGTGCGCTGTCATCGTTCTTTTATCGTCAATGTGACGCAAATTCAAGAAATTTATCCTGATACACATTCAACTTTTTTATTAGTGATGAACAACGGAGAAAAAATTCCGGTCAGTCAGTCGTACGCCAGCTATTTTCGAAAACTCCTTGGGTTTTAACCGTCATTTTGCTTAATTATCATCAAATATGCTGTTTTATCGCTATTTTTGTCCATTTCATTCCAAAAACTCTTGTGTACGCTCGCTTTACAGTAAAATGGTAAAAAAGAGCAAAAACAAGGAGTGAACAGAATGGAAAACGTTTGCAGTCGAATTAAGGATGAAGCACTAAAGAATCGAGTTGTCTCTGCTGAAGAAGCAGCGTCTTGGATTCAAGATGGAATGACTCTTGGTCTAAGCGGTTTTACACGCGCGGGGGATGTCAAAGCTGTCCCGTTTGCGCTAGCGAAACGAGCAGAAACAGAACCGATAAAAGTAAGCGTGTATACCGGTGCTTCACTTGGATCAGATGTGGATAAGCTATTTGCAGAAAAAGGCATGTTAAACAAGCGCCTGCCGTTTCAAGCGGACCCAACCATGCGTAAAAAAATTAATGAAGGTGAATTTCAGTTTATTGACCAGCATTTATCGCATACTTCTGAATGGGTGCGTTCAGGCGTGTTAGATTCAATAGATTTCGCTATTTTGGAAGCGGTTTCTATTACGGATGACGGAATGATGATTCCAACAACGTCAATTGGCAATTCGATGGTGTTTGCCGAGCATGCAAAATCTATTATTATTGAAATTAACACAGCGCAGCCAGAGCTGTTAGAAGGCATTCATGACCTATATGATCCGGGCGTTCAAGGACAAAGAGATGCAATTCCTTTGAAAAAATCTGATGATCGTATTGGTTCATTAGGCATACCAATTGATTTAGATAAAGTAAAGGGTATTGTGTTTACAAATCAGCTAGATTCACCGTCTACGATTGTAGCACCTGACGAAGAAACGGTTGTGATGGCTCAAAATCTGATTTCATTTTTACGTGAAGAAATTAAAGAAGGGCGATTAACTGAATCGCTTGCTCCTTTACAATCTGGAATTGGATCTGTGGCAAATGCCGTTTTCCACGGTTTGTTAGATTCAGAGTTTCATGATTTAGAAGTGTATTCAGAAGTATTGCAAGACGCCGTGTTTGATTTATTTGACGCAGGAAAAGTTACGTTTGCTTCCTGCTGCTCAATTACGCTTTCAGCGGATAAAATGAAACAAGTTTTCTCTAATTTTGAAGCCTATCGAGATAAGCTCATTCTTCGCCCGCAGGAAATTTCAAACCATCCAGAAATCATTCGTCGCTTAGGACTGATTTCTATTAACACTGCCCTAGAGCTAGACATTTACGGAAACGTCAATTCCACGCATGTGATGGGAACAAAAATGATGAACGGAATCGGAGGCTCAGGAGATTTTGCCCGAAATGCGCGTCTCGGTATTTTTGTAACAAAATCTATTGCCAAAAACGGCGATATTTCAAGTATAGTGCCGTTTGTTTCACACGTTGATCATACGGAACACGATGTGGATGTGATTGTAACAGAGCAAGGATACGCAGACCTGCGCGGACTCGCTCCAAGAGAACGAGCAAAACGAATCATTGAAAATTGTGCACATCCAATGTACCGCGACCAGCTTATGGCGTATTACGAAGAAGCGCTCACGCGAGGCGGACAAACACCGCACGTTCTTGAAAAAGCCTTTTCTTTTCATATGTCTTATCAAAAAAATGGAACGATGCGAGAAGTTGTAGAGCAAACAAAGTAAAAGAACGCTTTATCTCCTTAGGAGACAAAGCGTTTTTCCCTTGAGTCAGAAACTTGTGTTTGTTATCTCTTTGAATTACGATGAAAGGGAATACATAAAGAAAACGAGGTAACTTATATATGAAAGCATTAGTGTTTGAAAGATTTGGAGGACCTGACGTTCTCCACTATCAAGATATACCGAACCCCTCTATTGGTCCAACAGACGTATTAGTAAGAACAAAAGCAATTGGACTTAATTTTGCTGATGTGTACCGAAGAAAAGGGAACTACCACTTAACGGGTACACCTCCGTATATTTTAGGATATGAAGGAGCAGGTGTGGTAGAAGAAGTAGGAGCAGAAGTAAGTCACGTTAACGTAGGAGACCGTATTGCGTTTGCTGACGTCCCTTTTGCAAATGCAGAGCTTGTTGCCGTGCCACAAGATAAAATCATTGCCGTACCTGACGATATTTCGTTTGACGGAGCTGCTTCTGTGCTTTTACAAGGGTTAACGGCTCACTATTTAACACAAGACAGCTACAGCATTCAGCCCGGCGATTATGTACTTGTTCACGCAGCTGCTGGAGGTGTAGGTCAGCTTTTAGTTCAAATTGCCAAGCTATTAGGCGGACAAGTCATTGGCTTAACGTCATCTTCTGAAAAAGCAAAAGCAGCGGCTCAAGCAGGTGCTGACTATGTCTTTTTATACGAAGATAACTGGGTGGAACAAGTGAAAGAAGTAACGAAGCGAGGCGCAGATGTTGCCTATGAATCTGTAGGAGTTACACTAGAAAAAAGCTTTGAAGCCGTAAAAACAGGCGGAACCGTGGTATTTTACGGAATGGCAGGAGGCGATCCGGCCCCGGTCGACCCGCGTATGCTGATGGACACCTCTAAAACGCTTACAGGTGGAGACTTATGGAACGTGCTCGTATCTTATGAAGAACGTAAAGTACGTTCACAGCAGCTGTTTGAGTGGATCAGTAAAGATCAGCTTGTGTTAACTGATCCCGTGGTGTTCGATTTAAAAGACGGAGCAAAAGCGCATGAGCTGCTTGAAAGCCGGAAAAGTACAGGGAAAATTTTGTTAAGACCGTAAAAGAAAGGCCCTTTAGTCAAGGGCTTTTTTCTGTTAGTAAAGGATAAACTAAGGAGCTGTCTAATATATATAGTAGATAAGTAGAGTGAAAGAGGTGAAGGTAGATGAAACATGCATTGATTACAGCGGGTCATAAAGGTATTGGCAAGAAGGTAACAGAAAATTTTTTAAAAAAGCAGTATTCCGTTACCGTCCATTTTCGGAGTGATAAAAATAAAGTGCGAGAACTGCAAGAAGAATGGCATCAATATAAAGACAACGTACAGTTTGTAGAAGGTGATATAACGAATAAAGCAGATATTGAACACGTCGTTGCGCAGGCTATGGAGCGATTTGGACGTATTGATGTTTTAATTAATAATGCAGGTCCGTATGTATTTGAAAGAAAAAAATTAATAGAATACACAGACAGTGAATGGTATGAAATGCTGGAAGGAAATTTAAGCTCCGTTTTTCATTTTGTAAAAGCGGTTGTTCCAGCTATGAAAAAGCAGCAGTTTGGAAGAATTATTACATACGGTTTTCAAGATGTAGAGCACACCCCTGGATGGATGTATCGCGCGGCTTTTAGTGCCGCTAAGTCAGGACTAGCTTCTCTGACCAAATCGCTTGCTCTAGAAGTAGCCGAATACGGGATTACGGTCAATATGGTCTGTCCCGGAGATATTGTAGGGGACATGAAAGAAAGTGACATTATAAAAGCAAGATTACTAGAAGACAAGGAAACGCCTGTCGGTCGATCAGGGACAGGAGAAGACATTGCGCGTATTATTGAGTTTCTTTGTGATGAAAACTCAGATATGATTACAGGCAGCATTATATCTGCTTCGGGCGGAGTAGATGTTGTTCATAAAAGTAAAAAAACAAGCCCCTGACGTTGACGCAGGGGCTTGTACGTTACAGCAGTGATTCTCCGCCGTCGATAAACATTTCACTTCCGGTAATATGTTTGGACGCGTCAGAAGCTAAAAAGAAGATTAACTCCGCTACTTCTTCGGGCTTAGCTGAGCGCTTAGCAAGCGGCTGATTGCCATTTGGATATTCAATTGGAATCGCCACTTCTTTTAATTTGTCTTCTTGACGGAATGTATTGCTTTCAATATTTGTATCAACTGCTCCTGGACAAATGACGTTTACCCGTATTCCGTATGTAGAAAGTTCAAGGGCTGCCATTTTGCCGAACGCCATTTGGCCAGCCTTTGAGGAACTGTATGCGCTCATGCCGATATTTGAAAATGTACGGTTGCCGTTAATTGAGCTAGTAATAATAATGCTTCCTCCCTGAGCTTTCAAATAAGGAATAGAATGCTTCACAGTTAAAAAAGTGCTTGTTAAATTTGTATCAATCGTTTTTGTCCAATCTTCTGGTGATAGTTCTTCAATAGAAGAGAACGTACCGTTGATGCCTGCGTTAATAGAAACAATATGTAATTGACTCCATAAGCTGCGGATCGTTTCGATACTCTCTTTTATACTTTCAGAGTCAGATACGTCTGTTTTAATGGCTATACACTCTCCGCCGCTCGACATGATGGTCTCTTTTACTTCATGTAATTTTTCTTCCTCTAAATCTAAAAGAGCAACGCGCGCTCCTTGTTCAGCTAGTGTAATGGCTGAAGCGCGTCCAATTCCAGACGCCGCTCCCGTCACAAGCGCAACTTTTCCAGTTAATGCAATCATTTGGAACCCCTCCATATAAAAATGTTGTTTCCTTTCTTTAGCCTATACGAAGGAAATAAAAACCTCTTTTAAAATATTTGTGTTTAAATTTTCTAAAAGATGCCCAAAGGAAAAGAGAAAACAGCGGCGAATTATTAATATGACGCCAGAACATGAAAAAGCTAATGCCAAATGGGCCTACTTGAGCAGCTAAAGATTATACCCTGTCTTTTCAGAAGAATGTTTATATAAAATTTTACATCAGAGGGACTTGCAAATCGTTCCTTGAAAGCTTACACTAGTAAAGCACAGAAAAAGGACGGTGTTTTATGAAGAAGAAAGATAATGTGATTCCATTCCCGCAAAGAAGGGAAGCGGCTGCTTATGTTCCCGCTTCTATTAGTTTAGATAAGGATATTGTGGAATTTTTAGAAATTATGAATTTTGAAGATCGCAATGATTTTTTAAATGAAATGATTGATTCATTTTTTAAATATGTAAAAGGTGAAGAAGACGAAGTAAGATAAAAGGTAACGTTAAAGACATCCAACGAGATGTTTTTTATTTTGTGGCCAATTGCTTAAAAGGCATGCTTAAGCCTCGTATAGTTATTTATGGTATAGTATACATTAGATACTATCTAGCAGGTGCAAATGCGAGGAGTGATAAGATGAGTGGATTTAAAAAAGACATTCGTGCCGGATTCGAAGAACCACACTCACTAGAACAATTAAAGCATGAAATGGAGCAAAGCCTGTGGAATTTAAGAAAAGATTTGCGAAATGAAAATCGCTCGGAAACGGAAATGGCAATGATTAAAATTTCGCTGCTGTCACTATTTGAGGAACAGGCAAATAAATTGAGTAAAACTGAGCTTTCTGACTACCTTGCTGATTACCACAAAAGAGTCGAGCAGTTATTCGACAGGTATAGCTATAAATAAGACAAGCATCCTTGCGGGGATGCTTGTTTTTATTTGAGCAAAATTCGCTTGTATTCATTGCGCTTCAGAGGTTTGGATACATACCCGTCGGCTTCTAGCTGATAAATAATGGTGGCAGCTGCATACACGCTAAAGGCATGATCAAGACCAAAGTAGTCTTGCAAAGCGGCGACGCTCACTTCCTCTTGAAAGATTTTACTGCGATTTGATAAGACAATAGGGTAGACGTTTTTAACGATTTGCTTTGAAATTTCGAGTGTTAACATATAAAATCCCTCCTGTGTGAGTGTACATAACTAAAGGTATTCAGCACGGTGTACATTCATGAAAAAGGGAGCGATTACATTTTTAAAAGATAAAGAAAAGAGGAATAAATGCCCATAAAATCAAAGGTTTTATCTCTTTGTGGGGCATGTTTGAAAAACGCAGTATTTTTAGTGTGTGACAAACATTTCCAAAAGTTCTATGGAATTATTAGGAGCAATTTAACTAAATCCACATATCTTAAAGTATAGCAAATGGAGGTGAAACACATGGGATACTACGGAGGTTACGGATACGGTTGTGGTTATGGCGGCGGTGGCTGCGGCGGCGGTTTCGCTTTAATCATTGTACTTTTCATCTTATTAATCATCATCGGCGCTTCTTGCTTCGGCGGCGGCTGGTGCTAATTATTAAAAAATGATGACGACGCAACATCCACACTTTATTTCTTCAACTATTTCTTCCACAAAAGGTCTCTTCGGGATGAAGAGACTTTTTTAGTTTATTATTTATAATAACGTGTACAAACTGCGCGTTAAAAAGGTTTTATGCGTGGTTCTACATAAGAAAAAGACTCTGAAATCAGAGTCTTTTTCTACTTATGCTTTTTGAACGTTAGCAGCTTGAGGTCCGCGTTGACCTTCTTCAACGTCGAATGTTACAGCTTGACCTTCGTCTAAAGATTTGAATCCTTCGCTTTGGATTGCTGAGAAATGTACGAATACATCGTCGCCGTTTTCGCGCTCGATAAATCCGAAACCTTTTTCTGCGTTAAACCATTTTACTGTACCTTTTTCCATGAATGTTGCCTCCTCGTGTGCTATGCACACATTGTATTACTATCCTTGCTCATGATCAAAATCTTTAAGACGAAAGTATTCACCTATCGATTGTTGCCGAACAAAAATAATTCTTCTTATAGAATAGCAAAAGTTAATGATAATTGCAAGGAATGAAGAAAATTTAACGAAGAAGATCATTCATTTAATGAAAGAAAACGAAAATTATACGAGTGAAAATAAGTAAGAAAGAGCGTATCAGGTCACACTATCTCTATATATAAGAAGAAAGGGGTCAGTCATATGTTTAAACAAAAAGCAGGGGAAAAACTGATTGAACTGTTAATTGAATGGGGCGTTGATCATATTTACGGAATGCCAGGAGACTCCATTAATTCAATTATTGAACCGCTTCGCAAAGCCCAGGACAAAATTAAATTTATTCAAGTGAGGCATGAAGAAGCGGGAGCTCTCGCAGCGGCTGCATATGCAAAACTAACGGGTAAAATCGGTGTATGCACGGCTATTGCCGGACCGGGAGCGATTCATTTATTGAATGGTTTGTATGATGCAAAGTTAGACAAAGCTCCCGTTTTAGCACTTACGGGGCAAGTGGAGTCTGATCTTATCGGAAGCGATGCGTTTCAAGAAATTAATTTAGAGCGAATGTTCGATGACGTGGCTGTATATAACCAGCGAATCATGTCCGCTGAACAGCTTCCCACTGTTGTCAATCAAGCGATTCGAACAGCTTATGCTAAAAAAGGTGTGGCTGTGTTAACCATTCCCGATGATATCCCTCGTTTTGAAGTCGGATCAGAGGCACGAGAAACATCAAGCATAATCGTTAAACAAGACGTCTTTCCTCACAGAGAAGACCTTGAAAAAGCAAAAGATTTGATTGGTAAAGCAGAAAGTCCGGTTATTTTAGCCGGTCGAGGCACACATGAAATGAGAGAAGAGCTGCTTGCGTTTGCCGAAAAGATCGCAGCACCTATTGTTCTTACGCTTCCTGGAAAAGGCGCAATACCGGATGAACATCCATATTGTCTCGGAGGACTTGGATTAATCGGTACAAAGCCAGCGTATGAAGCGATGCAAGAAGCGGATACGCTCATCATGATTGGAACGTCCTATCCGTTTACAGGATTTTTGCCAGACCATGCGAAAACGATTCATATTGATATTGATCCCGCACAAATTGGTAAAAGATATCCTGTAGATGCAGGGCTTGCAGGAGAAGCAAAAACAACCATTCAGTGGTTCTTAGAAAACGTTGGCCGCTCAGAACATCGCCAGTTTTTAGAGCAAAGTCAAGAACGTATGAAAAAGTGGTGGAGTCAGCTTGATACCCAAGAAGCAAAAGAAAGTCTACCTATCAAGCCACAGCGAGTGATTCGAGCGCTTCAGCACGTAGCGGCTGATAACGCGGTCTTGTCCGTAGATGTAGGAAACGTCACAGTATGGATGGCGCGTCATTTTCGTATGACAAATCAGCAGTTTGTGATTTCAAGCTGGCTAGCGACTCTTGGATGCGGGCTGCCGGGCGCACTTGCTGGAAAAATCGCTTATCCCGAGAAGCAGGTGTTTGCGGTCTGTGGAGACGGCGGCTTTGCGATGACGATGGCAGATTTTATTACAGCTGTTAAATACAATCTTCCGCTAGTTGTGGTGCTATTTAATAACCATAAAATCGGTATGATTAAATTTGAACAAGAAGTAATGGGAAATGCTGAATTCGGAACAGACTTAACAAATCCGAACTTTGCCAGGTATGCAGATATTTGCGGAGGTGTTGGCTACCGAGTAGAAAAAGAAGAAGAGCTGCTGCCGGCTTTTGAAAGTGCTGTTAGGCAAAACAAGCCGTGTATTATCGATGTAATCGTTGATGCAAACGAAGCGCCTATGCCAGCTAAGATTACGCTAGGACAAGCAACGGGTTATGCCAAGCATATGGTGAAAGAATTGTTTCAAGAAGGCAAGCTAGATTTACCGCCTCTATAAAAAATAGGCTGTGACAAAAGTACTTTAGTAAAGATCCAAACGATGAATCGAGACTCTTAATAGAGAATCAACTTCGTTTGGATTTTTTTGTTGGAATGGTGAAGGTAATTTGATTAACTATAAAATTATTATGTAAACTTAAATGTCGGCAAGTAAAAAGAGGTGATATTATTTATTTTATAAAGTGGATGAGCAAAAAAACACCAAATTGGATGGTCTTTTTTTATAAAACTGCTTTAAGATAAGAGAGATAAAGGATAAACTACTAATAAGAAAGTTTAAATGTAAGGACTGACGCCGCATGAACTGGAGACCAGATCGCGCTAGCAAAAAAGCGATTTATAAACAAATTGCAGAATATATTGAAAGCTGTATTTCATCGGGAGCGTTTCCGCCGGATTCTATGCTGCCATCAGAACGAACGCTTGCTGCTGAGCTAAACGTGAACAGAAGCACGGTAGTAGCTGCTTATGAAGAACTGCAGGCACTTGGAATCGTAGAACGTAAAAAAGGAAGCGGCACGCGAGTTAGTTCGAGCATCTGGGGAATTTCCCGTAAACGTATTCCAAACTGGGGAAGATATGTAGAAGACGGTTCGTTTTTGCCTAATTTACCGCTCGTACAGCGAATAAGAAGCGAAGCTTTGCGAACAGACTTTGTAAACTTAGCGAGCGGAGAATTAGCGCCTAGCTTATTTCCAAGTGAAGATTTTCAGCGAATATTAGCGGGCATGCCGTTTAATGAGCATTTAGGCTATGATCATCCTCACGGCAATGAACGTCTGCGTGACGCTATTGCTGCTCATGTTCATGAGTACCGGAAAATCTCCACCGATGCTAATTCCATTTTAATCACATCAGGTGCACAGCAAGCACTTCATTTGATTGTTCAGTGTTTGTTAAAACCAGGAGATGCAGTAGCGATTGAAGATCCGTCCTATAGCTATTCACTGCCGCTTTTTCAATCAGCAGGTTTACGAACGTTTTTGCTGCCTGTAGATAAAAATGGAGCCAACCCGGACGACTTAGTAGAATTACATAAAAAGCATCGCATTCGTATGGTTTTTTTAAATCCGTATTATCAAAACCCGACCGGTATTGTGTTATCAGAAGCGCGTCGAAAGCGGTTTTTAGAGCTTTCTTCAGAATACGGCATTCCGCTTATTGAAGATGATCCTTATTCACTCACGGCATTTGACGGAAATGTACATCAAACGCTGAAATCGATGGACGAGAACGGAAATGTCCTCTATATCAGCTCGCTTTCTAAAATTGTGGCATCGGGCCTTCGCATTGGCTGGATAGTGGGACCAGAGCAAGTGATTCAGCGCCTGGCAGACGCTAAGCAGCAAATTGACTTTGGCCACAGCATCTTTCCGCAGTGGATTGCTTATCAATTCTTAGATTCTCCTACGTTTTCTTCGCATATTGAAAAGCTTAGACAAGAGCTCAAAAAGCAAGAGTATGCCCTGTCGTCGAGTCTGAACGAATTGCTCGGATCAAAAGTATCTTTCGATTCGCCTCAAGGCGGGATTCACTTATGGTGCAAAGTGAATCAGCCGGTCGATGACTATCGTCTATTGGAAGAATCGCTTAAAAGAGGAGTGGCTTTTGTACCAGGAAGCGTGCTGAGTTCTCAAAGCGGAGCTATTCGCTTTACGTTTGGCAGAGGGGAAGAAGAGGTCATTCGAGAAGGAATCAAACGATTTGCGAGCGCCCTAGAGAGTCTGGAATAGCTATAATCATAGGTAAACGTGCCGGATGAAAGTTTTATTTTATTATTTCGTATAGATTGTTATGATCTTGTGCTATACTAAGAGTACCATTAACTTTACTTCTGTATTTGTACCGACTGGCCCTGTTGAAAAACGGGGCTTTTTTTATGTTTGTACACAAAAAAACAGATCCTTTAAAGGATCTGTTTCTGATATGTTGTGTTTCTTATGCTTTTTGAACGTTAGCAGCTTGAGGTCCGCGTTGACCTTGTTCTACGTCAAATGTTACAGCTTGACCTTCGTCTAAAGATTTGAAGCCTTCGCTTTGGATTGCTGAGAAGTGTACGAATACATCGTCTCCACCTTCGCGCTCGATGAATCCAAAACCTTTTTCTGCGTTAAACCATTTTACTTTACCTTGTTCCATAATTGTTGCCTCCTCGTGCGGACTCGCACATTGTGGTACTATTCTTGCTCAAATCTAAAGACGAAAAGTGACAATACTCATACATCCCCACCGAACAAAAATAATTCTCTTACATCTTAGCAGAAATTTCCTATGTTTGCAAGCGCTTTATTTAAAAACCATTCGTATTTTTTAGACAAGTTTTTTATAAATCATGTCTAAAAAATGTCACATTTTGAACATTATAGAAAGGCTATTCTTTGTATTCGCTTTTACTGTAGTTATATAATAATGAAAATATGCTTTTTCTAAAGATAGACGACAAGCATAAGAAACGTACATACTGAGTGCTGAAATGGAGTGGTAAAGATGAAGGTGGGTTTAATTGGTTTAGGAAATATGGGATTACCGATGGCGGAAAATATGATAAAGGCGGGTCATGAACTTGTTATTTATAACCGCACTGCTTCGAAGGCGGAAAGTCTTGTGAAAAAAGGAGCAAAGGTTGTGGAGACACCTGCTCAAGCAGCACAAGAAGCGAATCTTGTCTTTACGATTCTTTCAAATGATGAGGCTTTAGAAGAAGTAACGCTTTCAGAAGCCGGTGTACTTGCAGGCCTTCAAGAAGGTGGTATTCACGTCTCTGTGAGTACTATTAGCGTAGATTTATCGGAAAAATTAACAAGCGCACATGCTGCATCAGGACAGCATTTTGTTGCAGCGACTGTTTTAGGTCGACCCGACGCAGCAGCAGCCGCGGCTCTCAAAGTAATAGTTGCAGGTAATAAAGAAGCAAGAGAGCACGTTTGGCCGCTGTTTGAAGCGATTGGTCAAACTATTTTCACTGTAGGAGACGAGCCTTACTTATCAAATGTAGCTAAGCTTGGCAATAATTTTTTATTAGTATCGATGTTAGAAGCTGTTTCTGAAGCAGTAGTCATGGTAGAACAGTATGGCATGCAAGCGGAGGAGTTTCTTGAAGTGGTTAATAGCTTATTTGCATCTCCTGTGTATAAAAATTACGGCAATTTAATTGCTAAAAGAGACTTTGATCCGGCCGGGTTCAAGCTGGAGCTTGGACTAAAGGATGTAAACCTGGCTATTGATGCAGCCAAAAAAGTGTCCGCTCCGCTTCCGTTAGGAGAGCTTGTGAAAGGTCATTATGAACAAGGAATCGAAAATGGCTGGGGTCATTTAGACTGGTCCGCTTTACTAAAAACAGTTGAAGCTCTAAAAAAAGATAACTAAAAAGATGAAAAGGAGTGCAGCCAGTGAAAGCGAAAGGAAAGTGGGTATGGATTGTATCCTTGATTTCGATTATTTCGTGTCTGCTGTTTGCAGCGGGGCTTGGAATGTCTATTTATGATTATGTTAGCGCCTCAAAAGCTACTGTAAAAGAAATGCCAAAGCCGAAGCAAGAAACAAGCAGCAGTAACAAAAGTACAAAGAATTATACGATTGTCGCTTTAGGTGATTCACTGACAAGGGGAACAGGAGACGCAGCGGGAAAAGGGTACGTTGGGTATTTAAAAGATAATCTTGAAGAAAAAACGAAGAAGAAAATTCTCTTAAGCAACTTTGGAATAAAAGGTCAAACGTCTTCGCAGCTGGCAAGTCAAGTAAAGCAGCAGGAAATTCAGCGGCAGGTTAAGTCGGCAGATACCGTGCTGATCACCATTGGAGGAAATGACTTATTTCAAGGCGGACAAACGCTGCAAAACTTAAATAAAAACAATATTCAAAAGCTAGAAAATGACTATTTAAAAAACGTAGACAGCATCTTAAAAAGCATCCGGTCGGCAAATAAAGACGCGACGATTTTTTTAATTGGTTTATATAATCCGTTTAGTAACCTGCAAGATGCAAAAACGACAACGGCTATTGTACGAGAATGGAATTACAAAAGCAGTGAATTAAGTGCTAATTATAAGCAAACTGTTTTTGTTCCGACCTTTGATTTGTTTCAGCTAAAGGTAGATGACTACTTATATACTGATAAGTTTCATCCTAATGCAAAAGGCTACAAGCTGATCGCAGAACGTGTAGCATCGCTTATTACGTGGTAAGGGAGGGAATGATATGAGTGAAGTAACGCTTTCAGTAAAAGGACTGAAAAAAGTAATAGGAAAACGAGAAATTATCAAAAATATTGATTTTGAACTAAAAAGAGGCGAAGTGTTCGGCTTTTTAGGACCCAATGGAGCCGGTAAAACGACAACGATTCGAATGCTTGTCGGCTTGATTCGCCCGACGGCTGGTTCCATTTATATTTGTGGATACAGCGTATCGAAGCAGTTTACAAAAGCGATGGAGCATATCGGCTGTATTGTTGAAAATCCTGAGCTGTATCCATACTTAAGCGGCTGGGAAAATCTGCAGCACTTTTCACGCATGATTCCTTCTATGACAGAAGAACGCATTCATGAAGTGGTGGAATTAGTTGGCTTGCAAGAGCGTATCCACGATTTAGTTCGCACGTATTCGTTAGGTATGAGGCAGCGTTTAGGAATTGCGCAAGCGCTTCTCGGAAAACCCAAAGTGCTTATTTTAGACGAGCCAACGAACGGACTAGACCCTTCTGGAATTCGGGATATGCGTAAATTTATTCGCTTTTTAGCTGAAAGTGAAGGTCTAAGCGTCTTAGTATCGAGTCATTTACTGAGCGAGATTCAGCTAATGTGTGACCGAGTAGCGATTATCGCAAAAGGAGAAGTTATTCACACAGAATCGGTGAAGACCCTGTTAACTCAGCAAGAGCGCTTACTGTGGAAGCTAGATCCGCAGCCTGCAGGAATAGACGTTTTAAAACAAGTGACGGACTTTGTGCAAGTGCAGGGGGAGTACGTCACGACGTTTTATGAAGAAGCTGAAGTGGGAGAGTGGAACAAACAGCTCATTCAAGCAGGAGTAACGGTAAAAGAAATGAATCGAAAGCTTCCAACTCTTGAAGATTTATTTATCGAAATGACAGGAGGCGAATCGATTGATTAGTTTGGTTCAAAATGAAATGATCAAGCTCGTTCGAAAAAAGCGCCTGTTAATCGTTACCCTTATTATGGGCGTTTTGATTTCTATGTTCACCTACGCTCAGCTTCGCGAAACACAGCGCCTTCAAGAAAAACTAGGAACGACCGATTGGCGCAGTACGCTGCAGCAAGAAATTATCGATACGCAAAACCGGCTGAGCGGAAGCCAAATTTCAGATGATTGGCGCAAGCAGCTTGAAATTCGCGTGGCGCAGCAACAGTATTATTTAGATAATGATATCAATCCTTCGGAACCAGGGGCACCAACGTTTGTGCGAGGGTTCGTTGAAAACGCCATTCAGCTTTTGCTGCCGCTGATGATTATGATTATTGCAGCGGATTTAGTGTCTTCAGAGTACAGCTTGGGATCCATCAAGGTATTGTTGACGAGGCCTGTGAAACGGTGGAAAATCCTGCTTAGTAAATATATCACGCTCGTCATGTCCGTCTCGTTTTTAATTTTAATGTTTGGCATTTTGTCGTACCTCATTTCTGGCGTTGTATTTGGATTTAAAGGCTGGACAGCCCCGATTCTTACGGGATTTAGCGTGCAGGGAAATGACTTAAATACAGCGGACGTTCATTTAATTTCGCAGTGGAGATATATTTTAATGGAGTTTGGTCTTGCTTGGTTTGTATCACTTGTTGTTGGAACGCTTGCTTTTATGCTGTCTGTTTTAATTAAAAGTACAGCTGCGGGTATGGGTGTGATGCTTGCTTGTTTGATTGCAGGTACGATTTTAAGCAGCATGGTTTCTTCATGGCATTCGGCTAAGTATTTGTTTATGGTTAATTTAAATTTAACTTCTTATCTGCAAGGCACAGCTCCTCCGACTGAAGGAATGACATTAGGGTTTTCCTTGGGTGTTTTAACCATTTGGGGACTTGCGGGGCTGCTCGTGTCGTTTCTGGTATTTACCAAAAAAGACGTGTACTAATTCCCTATAAGTTGACGATAATCAGGAACGTGCGTTATGATTGTGTTAACAAAAAATGCTGTTTTGCTCAAAGGGGAGTAGCTCTTGCAGTAAAGTCGTCATTTCGAGATTATTATCTCCGGCTTTATTGACAATGCAAATTGTTAGCGAGACCTTTGCCAATGTTGCCATTGGTAAAGGTCTGGATACAAACACCTTTACCACATGTGGTAAAGGTGTTTTTTGTTATTTCAAAATGAGAGAGGAGCTTAAAAATGTCAAAACTATCGAGACTGTTAAAAAGCCCCGCTGTAAAAAAAGGAATAAAAAAAGCTGTACCCATTATTATGAAAGAGTTAAAGAAACGAAAATCGAAAAGAAGATAGCAGAAAAGAAAATAAGAAAGGTTGAGTGCTAAGTGAAAAAGTGGATGCTAGTCATATCAACTGCTGTTCTTTTTATGGTCGGCGGCTGTTCTTTTCTTGAAGATACAAGCAGTACGCTGAACTACGCAAACGATGCGAAAGATTACGTGAGTGAAGCACAAAAGTTTGCTGAAGAAATACCGCCTCTGGCGGAAAAAGCTGTTAATGACGACGAGGCAATAAAGAAGCTAGAGCAAAAGCTGCAGGAAATGAAAGGGAAAGCTGAAGAATTTAATCAAACAAAAGCTCCTGACATCGCTTCTGATGTGCACGATCAGCTTGTGCAACAAAACGAAAAAATCATTAGTGGAATTGAAGCGTATGAAGCCAATATAAAGAATGGCAGCTTCAATCCGGAAGCGCTAAAAAACAGTGAATTGTTTCAATCAATTCAAGATGTATCAAGTATTATGAAACAAATTAAAGAATTAGGTCAGTAAGAAAACGCGGCTGAGAAAAAAGTATGTTAACTAAAGAACATCCGAACGATGAATCAAGATTCTTGATGGAGAATCAACTTCGTTCGGATTTTTTTATTTGTAGGTGAACGTAGGTTTCATGTAGGTATGTCTTATGACTCAACCTCGTTTCTTTGTTGTAAATGTAAAATTATATAAATATATCTATTTATTAGAAGACGAAAACCTTCTCTTTCTTTTTTATATCTACGAAATTTTGTTAGAAGCTGTGACAAACTTAATGTCTGCTTTTCATATCGTATGTATAGTACATATATACACACCGCTTGAAATAAATTTTTTTTTGAATTAAAAGAGGGCGTGGGAACGTTGATGTATTAGGTAATAAGACTCATTTTAAAAGGAGGGTTCATCCAATTAATAAAAACTATAGTCCTTGGTTTTGAAGAGAGAAACTAAAAAAATTTTTTCTGTTTACAAAAAGTTAATAAAACGCATACAAATGGTTTACTAAAAAATCAAAAAATTTACATCCTTTATAAATCTTTTCTGCTATACTATTTTTGAACAGTTGCTAGATTTATAGCGATGATAACTTACTTGAAAGGTGAATGGTAGATGAAAAAGAATACTCGCAGTAAAACGAAGAAAATCCTATCCACATCACTGGCACTTTCTCTATTATCTATGCCTCTTTTAACTACACAGGCAGGAGCGGAAGAACGTCATCCTGGACAAAGCTCACAGCAAAGCAAGCATCAAGGCCACAATAAAAAAGATGCGCTTGTGAACATACGCCTGATGGAAACAACCGACGTTCATACGAATCTATTAAACTATGATTATTTCAAAGACGCCCCTTATGAAAAAGTAGGTTTAGCTAAAACCGCTACCTTAATCAAAAATGCTCGAAAAGAAGTAAAAAACAGCTTATTAGTAGATAACGGAGACCTCATTCAAGGAACGCCTCTAGGCACGTATAAAGCCAAGATTAACCCGCTGAAAAAAGGTGAAGTTCATCCTGTATTTAAAGCAATGAATCAGCTGGATTACGATATTGCAACGCTTGGAAATCATGAGTTCAACTATGGATTAGACTTCTTAACAGAAGCGTACAACGATGCAAATTTCCCTTACATAAATGCCAATGTCTACGTTGATGATCATGACAACAACCCGAAAAATGATAAAAATAAATTTACGCCTTATAAAATTATGAATAAAAAAGTCGTCGATGAAAATGGAAAGAAACGAACGATTAAAGTTGGTTTCATTGGCTTTGTGCCTCCTCAAATTAACGATTGGGATAAAGCAAACCTTGATGGAAAAGTCATTACAAAAGGTATTGTAGAAACAGCCAACAAATATATTCCGGAAATGAAGAAAAAAGGTGCAGACGTAGTTGTTGCAATGGCTCACTCTGGATTTAGCAGCAACAAGCAAAACACGGAAGATGTCATTTACTCATTAAGTGAAGTAAAAGGCATTGACGCTATTACGTTTTCACACACGCATAAAGTCTTCCCTGCTAAAACGGAAGCTGCGCTAGACGGTTTGTTCCTTGGAGCAGATAAAAAGCCTCTTCCTGGCGTTGATAATGCAAAAGGAACGATCAACGGCGTTCCCGCTGTTCAAGCAGGTTACGGCGGAGGATCACTTGGCTTAATTGACTTAACGTTAAAAGAAGAAAAAGGAAAATGGAAAGTAGTAAGCTCTCAATCGTCTACGCGTGAAACGTATAAAGACGTAAAAGATGCGTCAGGGAAAACGGTTACGCAAAGTACGGTAGAACCGGATAAAGGTGTTGCTAAAGCAGTTCAAAAAGATCACGATGCAACGGTTAAATATGTGAACACACCAATTGGTAAAACGACGGATGATATTCACAGCTATTTTTCTCTTGTAAAAGATGATCCATCTATTCAAGTGGTAACAAATGCACAAAAAGATTACGTAGAAAAATACGTTTCTCAAAACAAGCCGGAATATAAAGACCTTCCGATTTTATCAGTGGGAGCGCCTTTTAAAGCAGGAAGAAACGGCGTTGATGAATATACGGAAATTAAAAAAGGTGACTTAACGATCCGAAGCGCTGGCGACCTGTATCTATATGACAACACGTTAAAAGCGGTTAAAGTAAAAGGTTCTGTTGTAAAAGACTGGATTGATATGTCTGCCGGTAAATTTAATCAAATTACACCGAACAAAACAGAAGAGCAGGAATTATTAAACCCAAGCTTCCCTGTTTATAACTTCGACGTAATTGACGGCGTTCAATACCAAATCGACGTCACAAAACCAGCAAAATACGATGTGAATGGAAACGTGATTCACGGAGATTCAAGCCGCGTTGTTAACTTAACGTATAACGGCAAGCCGGTTGATCCGAACCAAGAGTTTATCGTTGTGACAAATAACTACCGAGCTGGCGGAGGCGGAAACTTCCCTGGTCTAAAAGGAAGCGAGCTCGTGGTGGATTCAGCGGATGAAAACCGTCAAATTCTAATGGACTACATCACCGAGCAAAAAGAAATTACGCCAACAGCTGACGATAACTGGTCCATTGCACCAATTAACGGAACGGCTAACGTGACGTTCACAAGCTCACCGCGCGGAGAAAGCTATTTAACTGAAGGAAGCAACATTACGTATACAAATAAAACGGATGACAAAGGATTCGGCATTTACAAAATTAATTTAAACGGCGAATCAAAAGATAATACAAAGGTTCAGCTGTTAGGCATGAACGACCTGCACGGTCAGCTCGATACAGATACAAAAATCAATTCAAATGGCCAAGCGCTTTTAGCTGGAAATATGAAATATACAGCAGCAGCTATTCGTAAACAAGAAGCTGAAAATCCGAATACGCTTTTAGTTCATGCTGGAGATATGATTGGGGGAAGCCCGTTAGTTTCAGCGCTGTTTCAAGATGAGCCAACGGTTGAAGTGATGGAATCACTTGGATTTGATGTAGGTACGCTTGGAAATCATGAGTTTGATGAAGGCATTGCTGAGCTTCACCGTATGATTGAAGGCGGAGACCATCCAAAAGGCACAAAAGGATACGACGGCATGAATTTCCCGGTTGTAGCAGCAAATGCTTATGATACTTCAACTAATGAATTAATTACGGAGCCTTATGCAATAAAAGAAGTAGGCGGCAAGAAAATTGGCTTTATCGGCGTTGTCACACAAGAAACGCCAAGCATGATTGTTCGTAAAGGAAATGAAAACTTAAAAATTACGGACGAAGCAGAAGCGATTGATAAATACACGGCAGAGTTGAAAAAGCAAGGTATTAAAGCCATTGTAGTACTTGCTCATAATCCATCTAATCAAAATGGAACTTCTACCGAGTTTGATGCAGCAGATATCGCTAAAAAAGTTGACGATGAAGTTGACGTTATCTTTTCAGCTCACAATCACGTATACAACAACAAAGTAGTAGATAACAAACTAATTGTTCAAGCTTATTCATACGGCTCAGCGTTTTCTGACGTAGACGTTGAAATCGACAACACGGGTGACATCGTGAAAAAAGATGCAAAAATTGTAACCGTATATCAAAAAGACTATACGCCAGATCCTGAAGTTTCAAAGATTATGCAAAAATATGAAGACTTAGCGGCACCTATTAAAGCAGAAGTGGTTGGAAAGTCATCTACTGATTTAGCAAAAGGCTATCCGTCTAGCGGAGCAACAGGGGATATCGCACTTGGAAACTTAATTGCTGACGGCATGAAAGCAGAAATGAACGCAGATTTTGCTTTAATGAATGGCGGAGGCGTTCGTTCACAGCTTGATGCAGGTGACGTGACATACGGTGATTTGTTTGCGATTCAGCCGTTTGGCAACGTCTTAAATAAAGTAAAGCTAAGCGGAGCAGATTTAGAAACGGTGTTAAACAATCAAATTACATCATCCGGACTAGATTTCCATATTGCAGGCTTTAACTATACGTGGGACAGTAGTACGAATAAAGTAGTCGATATCACGCTTCCAGATGGAAGCAAAATTGATAAAGAAAAAGAATACACGGTAGTAGTCAATAACTACATGTACGGAAATGAAAAATATGGTATTGGTGCACTTTCTTCAGATATGGAAGTGGGACCGGAAGATTTACAAGCAACGGTAAACTATATTAAAACACTTAAGAGCCCGTTTGAATACAAAGCTGAAGGCCGTATTCAAAACGTGGCAGCTGCTAAAACAGCTGAACAGCAAGAACCTACTTTGAAAATAGCTCAATAAGCCAAAAAAGACTGTCTCATAACTCGGATTTCCAGTTTAGAGACAGTCTTTTTTTAATAGTTTAACTTAAATTTTAAACTCTCAGTCAATGAATTTACGTTATAAAACATAGCTTAATTTTTGAAACAATCACCAAATTGTGGTATTCTCTCCATAAGAAGACTTACGTAAACGTTAAAAATAGTATCAAAGATTTCACTATTTTTTCATTTATCTACGCTATTATGTAAAGTTATATAGAACCTGTAAAAGAACGTGTTCACTATAGTAAAGGAGCAAATAAAAGTGGCTATTAATCTACAAAAAGGGCAGAAAATTGATTTAACAAAAGGAAGAGAAGGGTTATCTTCTATTACGGTTGGATTAGGATGGGATCCTGTAAAAAAACGCAGCTTTTTTGGTTTCGGAGGAAACGGACCAAGCATCGACTGCGATGCGTCTGTTCTTATGCTCAATTCGAACGATAAGCTTGTAAGTAACTCAGCCGTTGTGTATTTTGGGAATCGTCATAGTAACTGCGGGAGCGTTAAGCATTCAGGCGATAATCTTACCGGAGCAGGTGAAGGGGACGATGAACAAATTTTTGTTAATTTAAAAAATGTTCCCGGAAACGTACATAAACTTGTGTTTGTAGTCAACATCTATCAGTGTGTTGAGCGAAACCAAGATTTCGGTATGATTAAAAATGCTTTTATCCGCGTTGTGGACAGCGCTAAAAACGAAGAGCTTGTACACTTTAATCTATCTGAAGATCATTCAGGAGCAACAGCTTTATTTGCAGGTGAAATTTACCGAGACGGGAATGAATGGAAGTTTTCAGCAACTGGAGATGCAACGAGAGATACTGGATTAGGAGAAATTGCAAACAAATATACAAAATAAACAACTAGAAAAGAGGGAATAAAATGGCTATTAATCTTTCAAAAGGACAAAAAGTAGATTTAACAAAAACGAATCCAGGATTAACAAACGTAGTAGTAGGTCTTGGATGGGATGTAAATAAGTATGACGGTGGAAACGATTTTGATTTAGATTCATCTGTCTTTTTATTAAACGGAGCGGGAAAATGCGCTTCAGAATCTGATTTTATTTTTTACAACAATACGACGGGTGCAAACGGAGCGGTTGAGCATACAGGAGATAACCGTACAGGCGTAGGTGAAGGAGACGATGAGCAGGTTCAAGTAGATTTGAAAAATGTGCCTCAATCTATTGAACGTATCGCGTTCACCATTACGATTCATGAAGCGGAAGCGCGCGGTCAAAACTTTGGCCAAGTAAGCAATGCCTACGTTCGTATTTTAAATGCAACAAATGACGAAGAGTTAATTCGCTATGATTTAGGTGAAGACTTCTCGATCGAAACAGCCGTTGTAGTAGGAGAGCTGTACCGACACGGCGGAGAATGGAAGTTTAATGCTATTGGCAGCGGTTATCAAGGCGGCCTAGCGGCACTTGTAAACGACTTTGGTTTAAACGCCTAATCATTAAAGTAAGAAAACGTACGGAGGATGTTTTTATGTCAATTTCTTTATCAAAAGGTCAGCGCATTGACCTAACGAAAACCAACCCAGGATTAACAAAAGTAATAGTAGGCCTTGGATGGGATACAAACAAATATGCCGGATCTCAGGATTTCGATTTAGATGCATGTGCATTTTTAGCCAATAAATCAAGTCAGGTTGTAAATGACGAGGAGTTTGTTTTTTACAACAATTTAAAAAGTCCAAATGGCGCTGTGGAGCATAACGGTGACAACCGTACGGGTGCAGGAGATGGAGACGATGAGCAAATAGCCGTTGATTTTTCCCTTCTTCCTGACCACGTTGAAAAAATCGGAATTAGCGTCACGATTCACGACGCAGATGCTCGCGGACAAAACTTTGGACAAGTATCCAACGCGTTTGTTCGTCTGATTGATGCTGAAACAAATGAAGAAGTACTGCGATATGATTTAGGTGAAGATTTTTCAATCGAAACAGCTGTCGTTGTATGCGAGCTATACAAGCACGGAAACGACTGGAAGTTTAATGCCATTGGCAGCGGATTTTCCGGTGGCTTGGCCGACCTTTGCCGCAACTACGGATTATCCGTATAAAAAAGGCACGGAATAAATGAAAAAGAAAGGGTGCTTTAACGAGTACCCTTTCTTTTTAGCATGTATATGTCTGAAAAGAAAGGAGCTGTAAGGCGTGAGTAAACTAATTGATCCTCATATCATTAATCTTAACGAGCAAAATGGAACTTCTCTTTTTTCTCAAGATGTTTCTCTGCGAGGTGACTTTATACAAAATGAGCAGCAAATTTCCTACAAACAAGTGGCGGGAAGATATGTAGGCACCCATCTTGATGCGGACGAGTACGCATCTTTTCTTTATGAACTTGCGCATTCATCATCATCGATCCTTGTCCTGCACGATAAGCTTGATAAGTCCATTTCAAATGATAGATTAAAAGAAGTACAAACGATTCTTAAAATTAATCAAGAAGAACGCGGCCTTTCTGTCAATCGACTGTTTGCTTTTTTAGAAGGAAAAAAGCTGATCGTGAAGTCAGAAAATCCCGCTATACATAGAAGAATACGCGAAAAATTTATTGAAACCTTAACGTGTTTTAAAGAACAGCACGCAGAGGGCTTTATGGACGGGCATTTTCAACGCGTATTAATCGATTTAATAAAGTGGCAGTGGAATCATGTGAAGTCTTGGATGGTCGATCAAGCATTTCCTGAACACGCGCCTCGCATCATGTGGTATGGAGATGCGAATAAAAGCGAGCAGTATTTTCTCTATTATTTGATTTTACTAGGTTTTGACGTCCTTACCTTTCATCCAGAGGGAAAGGATCATTTAAAAGAAGTAGATAAGAATCAACATTTAACAACGGTTTATACGTTTCCTTCTACTAGCTCGCTTTTACCTTTTCCAACGGATAAGCCGGTTCGAAAAGGTACGGTAGCATTTCGAGCTTCTCAAGAAATTGAGCAAGTGCTTCATTCAGAGGAGTCTATGCTGTATAAACCGTGGCAATTTCGTTCGTATTTTCCAACTTCAGTTACTCTTAAAACGACGTATGATGAGATTTTTTTATTAATGAGAGAACGGGCGTTTATTCGTCCTAATTTTGAAGTGTCAAAGCCATATGTACACGTGCCGGTTCTGTTTTCAAAAGTGCTTGGCATTTCAAAAAACCGAAAAGAGTACTGGAGTAAAGTGCATGAGCTCATGCAAACAGAAAATGAGTTAGCTCTGACTGTTGATTCTGTTCCTTTTGCTAAAAAAATAGAAGGAAATAATCACTTTCACTACCAAGGCGCTCTCGGAAGTGATGGGACGCTCAGTCCTGATAAAATGATTGAAAGCAACTGGTGGCGCTATAAAGAACTGCCTATCGGGCTTCAGCAAGGGCTAGCTGCAGCTATTTCCAGATACTGTGCACATTCAAAGCTCCTTCGGTTGGATCATGAAGATGCGTATCAGCATCAAATGTACTTGTTTAATCAGTCTTTGAAGCTTCCAAACAACGTGCTTCGCATGCTTCAAAAATTTGATTATACGCAGCACGTCCCTCGGCTCATTATCTATCACGGAAATGAACATGAAACGTTTACGCGTGAAGATGCAGCTTTACTGCTTCTGTTAAATGAATTTGGCGTTGATATTGTTCTTTTTAATCCGACCGGTCAAATAGATATAGAAGCGTTTGTCGAAGAAAAATATTTCGATATACATTGGCTAGAAGATATTAGCTTTAATGAAGAATTCAAAGAGCCGTCGCTCATTCAAAAATGGTTAAAACGAATCTTTTAAAGAAAGAAGGGTTTTTAAATGGGAACAAACGAATTACAGTCTTTAGATGTAAACGAAGCCGAAGAAGTTTTAGAAACAAAGCCTAATGAAGTAAAAGCAAAACTGCGAGAAGAGCCGGAAGTACGTCGCTTAGCAGAACAAATTGATTATAAAAATCAGCTAGCTTTACTTGAGTATGGGAAAGAAACAGCCAATGAAATTTCCTCGTTTTCCGGAAAAGTGCTTAGTACAATTAAATCGTCTAGCATGGAAGAGTCAAGTCAATTATTAAAGCAGCTTGGAAAGATTATGGATAAATTTGATGCAAAGGATTTTGTTGAAGATAAAGGGTTTTTCTCTAAGCTTTTTAAACGCGGTCAAAAAATAGTGGATAAGCTGTTTCAAAAATATGAAACAATGGGCTCTGAAATTGATAAAGTATATGTAGAGATTACAAAATATGAAACTGAAATGAAGCATTCAACCACGACGCTTGAACAGCTTTACGAGCAAAACTATCAGTATTATATGGAGCTTGAAAAATACATTGTAGCGGGCGAAGTGAAAGTAGAAGAGTTAAAACAAGAGGTAAAGGTGCTTGAAGAAAGAGCGTCGAGTGGAAATCAGCTGGCGGCAATGGAGCTTCAAACCTTAAAAAATGCGGTTGAGCTGATGGAGCAGCGATTATATGATTTAGAAATGGCAAAACAAGTATCTTATCAATCCGCTCCTCAAATCCGTATGCTGCAGCGAGGAAATACAAAGCTGATCGGCAAAATCAATTCTGCGTTTATTACAACGATTCCTATTTTTAAAAATGGACTCATTAACGCAATCGCAGCAAAACGTCAAAATTTAGTAGCGGAGTCTATGAACGAATTAGACAAACGCACAAATGAGCTGCTCATTCGCAATGCAGAAAACATTTCACAGCAAAGCGTTAAAATTGCCAAAATGTCCGGTGCTCCTAGCGTAAAAGTAGAAACGATGGAACAAACGTGGAATATTATTATGAAAGGAATGCAGGAAACAAAAGCAATCGAAGAAGAAAACAAACGCCTTCGTGAAGAAGGACTTGTTCGCTTAGCGCAATTTCAAGAAAACTTCAAGGCGCTTGAACATAAGATGTAACGAAAAAGCGGGAATCTTTACGATTCCCGCTTTTTTTGCCTATACGTTTGCTAGAAGTCTGAACCGTAAGAGATTAGTGAAAAGCGTGAAAGGGTATCAGATATAAAAGGAGTATTATCCAAAATAAGATAGTTATTTCCAGAAAGCGTTTGTACACTTTTATGATTTTTTTCGAATTTGTTAAAAAAATCTTTTATAATTTAAGTTAAAAACTTAAAATAATTAAGCTTTTTAAGTTTTTTAGTGGTTTTTAGTTTTTCTTTGCGCTACAATTAGCTCATATCAAAGTAAAAAAGGAGGGTATTTCAATGTATCAAGAACAGCGCATGAGTGCGATTGTTGAATACCTTCATACACACCGTACGATTACGTTAGACGAAATTTGCGATATGTTTACCGTTTCAAAAGATACGGCGAGGCGTGATTTAGTCAAGCTTGAAGAAAACGGCGAGGTTATGAGAGTTAAAGGCGGAGCGACGCTATCGTCAAGTCATATCATTGATTACAGTGAACGGACGCCTACCAAAGCCAAAGAACAAATTGCTAAAGAAGCAGCTTTGTTAATGTCGGAGGGGTATGACGTGCTTTTAGATACGTCTTCTACCATCTCGCTGATGGCGAAGTATATGGATGTAAAGCATGTAACCGTTATTACGAATTCCATTGATAATGTGGATTTGCTCGATCAATATACAGCGTGTGATACGTTTTTGCTGCCGGGAAAGTTTAACGGGAAAAACCGTAACGTCACCGGGCCAAGAACGATTTCTACGTTGCAGGAATACAAAGTAGATCAGCTGTTTTTAGGTACGTGCGGGGTTGGTGCAGATGGTATTACATCTCCAAGTGAAGAAGAAGCATTTTTAAAAAGAAAGATGATTCAATGTGCAAGACAAGTTATTATGCTTGCGGATCATACGAAGTTTGAACGTGAATTTTTACATCGAGTATGTGATATGAGCGATATTGATATCTTAATCACAAATAAAGAGCCAGAAGCGGATGTAAAAGAAAAAATAGAACAAAATCAAGTGCGGCTTATCGTAACAGATTTTGATAAAGGAGAGGAAACACAATGAAGAAAATAAAAGTAGGATTAGTAGGGTACGGATTTTCAGCAACGGTCTTTCACACGCCGCTTTTAAGCGTGTTAGACGAATTTCATATTTCAAAAGTAATGAGCTCAAATTCTGAAAAAGTAAAGAGTGACTTAGAAGATGTTGAAGTAGTGAGCACTCTATCTGAACTTCTAGAAGATGACAGCATTGATTTAGTTATTATTACAACGCCTAGCGGCATGCACTATGAAATGGTGAAAGACGCACTACGCGCAGGCAAGCATGTAATTGTTGAAAAGCCAATGGTTGTATCAGAAAAAGAAGCAAATGAATTAATTCAATTAGCAAAAGAACAAGATGTTCAACTAAGCGTCTATCATAACCGCAGATGGGATAATGATTATTTGACGGTGAAACAGCTGATTGAAGAAGGGAAATTAGGCGACGTTAAAATGTATGAAGCGCATTTTGACCGCTATCGTCCAGCTGTTCGAGACCGCTGGAGAGAAAATGAAGGACCTGGGTCAGGAGCGCTTTACGATTTAGGCTCTCATTTAATAGACCAAGCCTTACACCTTTTTGGAATGCCTGAATTTGTTCAAGCTGATGTATTTGGTCAGCGAGATCATGCACGTACGGATGATTACTTCCACGTAGTGCTTGGATACGGTTCTCTTCGCGTTATTTTACATTCAAGTGCCATTGTGCCAAGCAACGGGCCGCGCTTTCAAGTTCACGGAACAAAAGCAAGCTATATTAAATACGGCATTGACGGCCAAGAAGATATGCTAAGAGCCGGTAAGAAGCCTGTGGACGATACGTGGGGAGCCGACAGCCCTGAACACTACGGGAAGCTGACAACTGGCGAAGGCGAAACGAAAGAAATTCAAACACTGCACGGTTCTTATGTGACGTATTATCAAAAAATTGCCGACAGCCTGCTTCGAGGAGAAGAGCTTCCGGTTTCAGCAGAAGAAGCTCGTGACGTAGTTAAAGTTATCGAAGCGGCATTTGAAAGCAGCAAAGAAAAACGAGCGGTTTATTTTAACTAAGGAGCGAGAAACAGTGAGTAATCATTCGGCAGAGAAACTGCTTGAAAAAGTAGTTCAGCAGGAAAAAGAACTGATCTTTCATCAATTTACAAATGACCAAGCGTTACAGATAGGAACAGCAATTATTAATGAAGCAAAAAATAAGGGGAAAGCCGTTACAGTAAGCATAAAACGAAATGGTCAAACTCTCTTTCAACATGCGATGGAAGGGGCCATTCCCGACCATGAAGAATGGATTAAACGAAAATCAAATACCGTTCTTCGCCACCATCACAGCTCGTATTATATGAAGCTGTACTGCGAGTTAAAAGATCGTTCTTACGCGCAGTTTTATGCAGCGAATCCTCAGGAATTCGAAGCGGTAGGCGGGTCATTTCCGGTTTCGGTTAAAAACGTTGGCGTAATTGGAACCATTACTGTATCAGGCATGTCGCAAGAAGAAGATCATGAACTTGTGACAGATACGATTCGTAGCTTTTTGCAATAAAAATAAGCGGACTTCGTTGGAAGTCCGCTTATTTCATTAAAGGATGAGTGGTGATAAGGCGTGTGTTTTTTCTACATAAATAAAAGCATCATATCGTTTTGACAAGCGAGAAGGAACATAATTTCCGTATTGTTCAATCTCTGGGTCGTAGACAACACCAATGGCGCGGTGGCCTATCGTTGAATGAAAAAATGTTCGGTTTTCCTCTGTGAACATGAGATATTGATCAAAAGCACCTGCTCGGTGAATGGCATCTTCCCAGCTTCCTTCTATAGCTGGAGGAACGGTTAATTCCTGATGACGATTACCCCAGCTATCAGAAGCAATGACCGTGCCGTGATGAGTTCCGAATCCGACGGCGTAAACATGCTTCTGTCCGTATTCTTCACGGGTAAGCTGACCTACATTCACCATGCCGCTGCTTTTCATGTCCGTTGCTCTTGCATCTCCGATGTGAGTGTTATGCTCCCATACAATTCCTTTAGCGCTATCTTTGTAGTAAGCTTGAATATATTTTAAAGCTTCTACCATATGACGATCGCGAATATTCCACGATTCATTGTCGTTGGTAATCATCGTATGATAATAAGCTTCAGCATTGCTTGCTACCAGCGCATTTACCTGCATACTAAGCGCAGCCTCAGGCTCATGAGTATAGGTATCTTTTTTTTGCTGAATGGTTTGTAAAAGCTCTAAGATTTCTACCATGCAGTTCTTTCCGTAAAGGGCAGAAGAAATTCCGTACATCTGTGCTTCGCGATGAAAAGGTTCAAAGCATTCAAAGGCTTTTTTCGCTTTCTTTGCATCAGGCGCGTGGTTGTTTTCTAAGTACTCAATAATAGCTTCCATCGATTCCCACAGGCTGTATACATCTAAGCCGTAAAAACCTACTTTTGGCTGATGTGCTGGCAAGTTGTTGTTATAATCACGAAGCCATTCAATCAAATCATTTATTTCTTGATTGGCCCACATCCATGAAGGCCAGCGGCTAAAAGATCTTAAGACATCTTCGGCATTCGCGTATTGAGTTGTATATCCTTTAATATAGCGATTAACTTCAAAACACGAAGGCCAGTCTCCTTCCACTGCTATAAAGGAAAAATCATGATGCTGAATTAATTCTTTCGTAATAGCTGCTCGAATTTCGTAAAATTCAGATGTGCCGTGAGAGGCTTCTCCGAGAAGTACGTATTGAGCGCGGCTTGCTGTGTTAATAAGGGGCAGTAAGTCATCGACATCAGCAAAAGGCATAGAATGTTTTTTAATGGCTTCTATCATTTGAATGGTTTTTAGCATAGGACCACCTTATGTTTAAGAAATGGATAGCAAGAGCTTGAGACAGCGAGTCTTGCTACCAGTTAACGCGTTTTTATTTTTATGAATTACCTGCTAAAGTGCTTAATGGCAGAATCATTTAAAGAAAAATCTTCTTTAGTAAGCGCCGTTTGATTCTGTGTTTCGCATTCTTTAGTAGGATGCTCTTCTTTTTTAGAAACAGCAGAAACTTCTTCGTTATTTTCATACGTGTGGTTTGTTGACATTATATTTCACCTCTTGTATCTAGTGTTTGAGATACAGAAAATAAAATAAGAAGAAATATCAGGAATACCTTGAAAAGAAAAGTATACGCTTTAAATTATTTGAACTCATGCAAGAAATTGTCTACACTAAACACTGATACATAAATCGAGTGAGGAGAACGTGAAGAGTTTATGAAGTTGATTTCGTGGAACGTAAATGGCATTCGCGCGTGTGTGCGAAAAGGATTTTTAGATTATTTTCAAGAAGTGAATGCGGATGTATTTTGTATTCAAGAGACGAAGCTGCAGGAAGGCCAAATTGATTTGCAGCTAGAAGGATATTATCAGTACTGGAATTATGCCGTGAAAAAAGGGTATTCCGGAACGGCTGTTTTTACAAAGCAAAAGCCTTTATCCGTTTCATACGGCGTGGATAAAGAATCAGAAGACGAAGGACGTATTATCACGCTTGAGTTCGAACAATGCTATGTAGTAAATGTGTATACGCCAAATTCTAAAAGAGACTTAGCAAGGCTTGAAGAAAGGCTTCAATGGGAAGATGATCTGCTCGTGTACTTAAAAAAATTAAATAGCCGTAAAGCGGTAGTTTTATGCGGAGACCTAAATGTAGCACATGAAGAAATTGACTTGCGTAATCCGAAGCCAAACCGAGGAAATTCTGGTTTTACAATAGAAGAGCGAGGGAAAATGACGACGCTTCTTGCTAGCGGATTTCTTGATACATTTCGCTATTTATATCCGAATCAAGAAGGATCCTATACCTGGTGGTCATATATGAACAAAGTGCGAGAACGAAATATCGGGTGGCGCATTGATTATTTTATCGTATCGGAGAGAATGAAAGACGTTATTCAAGAAGCTGCTATTCATCCGCATGTAATGGGAAGCGACCACTGTCCTGTGATGCTAGAATTAAATGTACCCTATCTATGATATCTTTCTACATAATAGAAGAAAAACGGAAAAAAGGTTGGTTCACGCGAACGGTTGCGGTATAGTAAACATATTAAAAAGTACAGAATGTTTCATGAGATAAAGGGGGAGACAAAGGTGAAGCGAGACTCGCTGCAAACCATTGAGCACGAAATTGCGCTGCTTGTTCGTCTAACAACGACGCACAGTCCTAAGCTTGGAAGCTTGGACCGTTCTGAATATTTACTGTTAAGCGAGCTAGATCAGCGCAGTCCGCTCGGGATTAATGCATTAGCTGAAAATTTAAAGCTGAGCTTATCTACAGCTAGCCGGCAAGTATCTGCGCTTGAAACCAAACAGTTTGTTCGCCGCTTTCCAAGTCCAGAAAACGGGCGAATTAGTTTAATTGAAATGACGGATTCAGGAAAAGATATTTTGCAGCATGTACAAAACAAGCGTAAACAAGCCTATGCTGAAGTATTGGAAGACTGGTCGGAAGAAGAGATTTTAGCACTGGAAAAAAGCTTATCCCGCTTGAATCTCGATTTTAAAAAATGGCGCAGTAATGGATGTTAAAGCGAATACATATAGATGAACAAAAAGGCTATTGAAAAATAGTCTTTTTAAGTTGAAACAAAGAAGTTGATTTCTTCTTTAAAAGATGTATAATATGTAGTGCTGCTATAACTTGCATGATACAACTTGTACAATAAAATATGTAAGGAATTGTTAGTCATATGAAAAGAATTTAATAAAAGGAGGAATAAATATGAGTCAGAATAATCCAGCAGTAGCCTCCGACAAACAAGGTTTAAGCGTACCTAAATACTTGATTATGGCGATTTTAACGCTATTTTCAATTGGTCCTCAGTATTTTTTGAATTTATCTTACACGGTCAATCAAGTATTGATTCAAAATCGATTTGATGCGAGTACACAAAGCTTACTATTGCCATCTATTATTTCTAACTTGGCATTTGGACTTGGGGTACCGATTGGTCCGATGCTCACGAAAAAATATGGCGTGCGTAAAGCATACTTAACGTTCGTTTTGGTCTTTTTAGCGGGTTCAATTATCAATGTTTTTTCAGAAAACGTTGCGTTTTTATCCCTTGGTCGTCTGATTCAAGGCTTAAGTTCAGGAATGCTGTTTTTAACCATTATTCCAGCTGCGCTGATCTCGTTTCCGAATAAAATCCGAAACTTCTTTTTAGTGTTAGCAATCGGCGGACTGTTCGGTTCAACGGCGATTGGAGCCTTTTTAGGTGCTGTATCTCTTAGCATGGATAATTGGCGCTGGGTTTTTGTTTTAGGAATAATAGCTTCTCTTGTCTGTCTGTTTATTGGATATAAGGTATTACCTGCTCATGATCCAACTCAGCAAGAAGATCGACCAGTGGATAAGAAAAGTATCTTTATTCTTAGTCTTATTATGATTTTATTGGTGTATCCACTGTATGAACTAAGATACGAAGGATTTGCTTCTATTCAAGTGTGGCCGTTCTTACTAGCTGCAGCAGGATTAGTTGTCATTTTTGTCTTAGTTGATTTAGCGGCTGAAAATCCGTTAGTACCATTAAAATCGCTGCTAGCCGTAAAACCAGTTGCAGGTACAATTATGGCAATTGGCGGTCATATGGCGTATATTCTAGCCATTGCAGGTATTAATGGCGTCATGCAAAATGTGCAAAATGCATCGTACACCACGCTTTCTTATTTTTATTTATACTTTTTTGTTGGGGTACTGATTTCAGCGTTTGCAACGACATTCTTATATGACAAATTTGGTCCAGGTTACCTTGGAGCAATTGGATCACTTCTTATTGTCATTGTAGGATTTAGCTGGGTGAACGTATCAGCTGATACATCACTAGTAAGTTTATATGTTCACATTATGCTCTTTGGTATGGGTGTTAGTATGGCACTGGTATCCGGCGCGCTAGGAGCGGCACTAGCCGGAGATTTACATCAAGCTTCGATGCGCTCCATTTCACTGCACTCCATTCGAAATTTATTAGGGGCGATTGTAGCACCTGTGATTGGATGGTTTGTTGTTCGACAAAACGCGATTTATTATGAAGATTTTCGAGGTCAAATTAGCTCAGTAGATCCTCAGGTGAAGGTGCAGCTGTCTGAAATGATCAAACGCTATATGGGTATGGGAATGAGTCAAGCGGACGCAAAAACATCGGCTGTGACGGCTGTTGTAGCAGGCGCTAAAAAAGCGTCGATTTTACATGCGTATCATAACTTATTTTTCATGCTTGGTATTTTAGGCGTAATTATGCTCATTGCTTCACTAAGTAAAGCGTGGAGCGGTGAAAATAGAATTCTTGTTCAAAAAGAAGAGGTTCAAGAAGAAGCTGAGCCGCAAGAAGAAAGAAAAATGCTGCCGGCACCTCAAACAGAAGAAACCTCTGTATAATATACTAACTATAGAAAGAAGGAATTCCGATGAGTAAAAGTCGTTTATTGGTTACTAACATTGTTGGAATCATTGTGATTTTATTACTAGTAGGCTTTGGTGGATATTATTTCTACGAAAAAGCAAATTACGTTAAAACAGATGAAGCGCAGGTAGAAGCACCGCTTTCACAAGTCATCGCTTCAGCTAACGGTCAGTTAAGCGAATGGAATGTAAAAGAAGGAGATAGCGTTTCTCAAGGTGATTCTGTTGGAAGCTTAAAAGAAGGCGAAAAATCAACAGACGTAACGTCTATGATTGACGGAACAATTATTAAAAACAACGCATCTCAAAATCAATTAGTAAAAGCTGGCGATGTGTTAGCACAAACAGCTGATTTATCTAAAATCTATATCAATGCAAACATTAAAGAAACAGACCTAGGTGACTTAGAAGAAGGAGACAGCGTCGATATTACAGTGGACGGAGACTCAGGTAAAGTCTTTAAAGGCCATGTTGAAGCAATCGGCCGCGCAACAAACTCAGTGTCTTCTATGCTTCCTGCTCAAAATACAGGAAACTATACAAAAGTAACGCAAAAAGTACCGGTGAAAATTTCAATTGATGACGCATCAGATAAAGTTCTTCCAGGTATGAACGCAGAAGTGAAAATTTCAATTTAATAACGGAAAAAAAGCTGCTTCCTCTAAGGGAGCGGCTTTTTTTATGCCTAAACAAATAAAATAAAAAATGTGCTAAAAAGGGGATGTATACAAAGGAAATGTGTGGTAAGATACTTCTTGTTTGAAATTGGATATCGGTAAAGAAGGTGATGGGATGACCGCGGTCGAAACAAAAAAAGGGCCAAAAGAAAAGCTGAATTTGTTTTTCTTAACGTGGCCAATCTTTTTAGAAGTGTTTCTTTTTATGTTAATGGGGATTGCTGATACCTTTATGCTAAGTGCGCTGTCGGATGATGCCGTATCAGGAGTCGGAGCAGCCAATCAATACCTTCACATTGCGATTTTAGTGTTAGAGGTCATTGGTAACGGAGCGGCAATTGTTGTCTCTCAGTATTTAGGATCAAAACGGTATATGGAAGCGTCAAAGATTTCTGCTTTGGCCGTTACGTTAAATTTAGGAGTCGGGCTAGTTATTAGCGCGGGTTTTCTTTTGTTTTCAAGGCATATGATGGAAGCGATGAACTTACAAGGTGACGTGCTGATGTATGCACAAAGCTATTTATCCATCGTCGGAGGAGCTATTTTTCTTCAAGCGATTATTAACTCTCTTGCAGCGATTATTCGCGTACACGGCTTTACGAAGCAGGCGATGTTTGTTTCACTTGGAATGAACATTTTTCATATTGCAGGAAACTATGCTTTAATCTTTGGGAAGTTCGGCTTTCCGGAAATGGGCGTGCAAGGAGCAGCGATTTCATCCGCGTTCAGCCGATTTGTTGCGCTGATTGTGTTCTTTTGGCTGCTGTATCAAGTGATGGAATATAGAGTGAAATTTCAGTACTACATTACGCTTTCAAAAGAATATATCGGCAAAATTTTAAAAATCGGTATTCCGTCGGCTTTTGAACAGGTTATGTATCAAGGCTGTCAAATTGTCTTTTTATACTATGCAACCTACCTAGGAGCAGAATCACTTGCTGCGAGACAGTACGCGATGAATATTTCAATGTTCATTTACTTATTTGCCATTGCAATTGGAATGGGTACAGCGATTATTGTCGGCCGTTTAATAGGCGGAAACGAAAAAGATGAAGCGTACCATCGCGTATGGAAAAGCGTCAAATGGGCCAGTGCTGTAACGATGATGATGGTTGTTCTTGTGATGACATTCAGAACACAGCTGATCAGCGTGTTTACAGACAATCCGCATATCATTGAGCTTGGGGCGACGGTGCTGCTTCTGAGCATTGTGCTTGAAACGGGAAGAACGATGAACATTGTGCTGATTAACTCGCTGCGGGCAGCGGGAGATGCCAAATATCCGGTGTTAATTGGTGCGCTGTCGATGGTCATGATGAGCTTGCCGCTCGGTTATTTCTTCGTTTTCCATTTAGACATGGGGCTCGCTGGCATTTGGCTTGCCATCGCAGCCGATGAATGGACGCGCGCAGTTATTATGTTTTTCCGCTGGAAAAGCCGAGCATGGGAAAACTACGGACTTATACAGCACGAACAAACAGCTGAAGAACCAACGCCGGTTCAAGTATAAAACAAAACCTCTGCAGGATGTGCAGAGGTTTTTTGCTGTGTGAAAAAACGAAGTGAAGCTGGTCTTTTTATGCAAAAAGCTTTAATTTGTGGGAAAAAACGGGTATGGGTACAAAGGAATGGTTTTATTCTACTTATTCTTTGTTTTAGATAACGGTATATGGTTGGATAACGTATTTAGACATGAGTCTTTTTTCTCTTATTTTTCATTTTTATCTCAATTCATGAAACTAGAAGCATAAAAAAGAGAGTTTTTTCCTATTTAGCTATAATGAGACAAATTTTATACTTATAATTATTGGATTAAACTCGAAATGTGCGGAACAGGAGGAACGATATGGGGTTAGGAAGCGTATTAGACGGACTGCTGGGTGAAGTATCTGGAAGAGTCTCAGATGTAGAAGGGAAAATTTCTAAGCTAAGAACGGCTAAAAGTAAAATTGAGCATGAACAAGCTGTTTCATTAAAAGAAATTGAACACATCAAAAAGCCTGAGCTGGGAGACAAATGGACGGGTACGTTATCGGATGATTTTGACGAAAAACGTACGGCAGCCTACGACAACATAAAAGGCATTTTAGACGGTGATTACGATGGATACATTCGTGAAATTGAAACAAAGATATGGGCGCTAGAAGCTGAAAAAGGAGCTTTGAGCGGCTTGAACGCCGTTATTGGAGAAGCGGATTCTTTATTAGCTAAAGGTGAAGAAGCCTATGACGCAGTAGAAAACAAGATTAGTGAAATTAGAAGGGGGCTGTTTTCATGACAATTAAGCTTGATCACGCTGACGTTATCAAAAAGCTTGAAGCAGTCAGCACAGCGATTGGAAATTTATCCATTAGCAAAATGCCTGACCTTGGAAAAAACAGCCTTGATACTACAGAGAAATGGGAAGCGCGCGAAGAAGAAATTCAAACGCTTATTTCTACTTATATAAAAGCACTAAACAAAAACGTAAAAGATACAAAATCTAATGTAGACTTACTAAAAGAACAAGACGAATCTATTATCCATTCGTAGCAGCAAAGGGGGATGACTGTGGGAAAGGTATACGATGCAAAAGCACTGTTTGATATAGCAAAAGACAGGGAAAAAGCCTACGATGAGTTACTCAGCCAGCTGGGTGAACTGAAAAAAGCGCTGCAGGGCGTAGCGGACTTAGAAGGCAGCTTAGAAGGAAAAGGCGCTGACAATATAAAATCTTTTTATAAGCAGCACGTTGATACGGCCGGACAGTGGGAAAACTTAATTAAAATGCAGCAAAGCTATTTTTCAACGCTTCACGTTAAAGCTGAAAAAGCAAAGCTATCAGGAAGCACGATTGTAGATGAATCATTTTTAGAAACAGAGCTAAAAAACGCCAACAGCAATGCTAAAGAAATGGTTGCGCAGCAGCACGACGATCTGCAGAGTATTTTAAACGGCATTGACGATATCGTCTCTATTTCAGCGTTTTCAACGAGTGAGTTTAACGATAAAATAGAAGAAGCAGAGAAAAAACGCACCGATACAATTGAAGCAGTGAACCAGCTTGACGCTGAATGGTCAAAAGAATACAGCGAAATGGACGATTTCTATGCGGTAGTGGATACGCTAGTAAGCGGCTTAGAGCTTGCTACGAGTCAAGGAGGAAGTGTCTATCAGCTTGCCTTTGACGAAAAAGCTTATCACGACAGCGAGCTGTATAAAGTGCAAACAAAGCTAAACGACTATGCGACTTCATATGTTGACTATAACAAGCAGCAAGAAGAAGTATACGAGCTGGAAAAAAAGCAAGAAGAAGAAGCAAACAAGCCGTGGTATGAAAAAACGTGGGACGCGGTTTCTACCTTTACAGGAGAGGTCAGCGGATATTATGATTATAAACGAGCAGCAGAAGGCGTGGACCCTGTTACGGGTGAAAAACTTTCTACCTCACAGCGCGTCGCAGCAGGAGCCATGGCAGCAGCCGGCTTCATTCCGGTTGTCGGCTGGGTAGGAAGAGCCGCAAAAGGCGGAAAAGCCATCTACAAAACGGCTAAAGGCCTAAGCGCAGCGGATCACGCCTTAGACGCCTACAAATCCGCTAAATCCTTCAAAGTCCTGGAGCAAACCGAAAAAGGCCTCTACGGTCTTGTGGCTGCAAACGGCTTAGGAGAATACATGACCGGACGCGACATGTTCGGGAATAAAATCAGTGAAGAGCAGCGTAAAGCAAGTCTTCTGCAAGCCTTAGGAATTGCTGGAGCTGGGGCGCTTTCTACGAAGGTAGCGGGGAAAACAGCGAAAGCAGGCGCTAATGCCGTGGCAAACGGAGCGAAGAAGCTTAGTGATATGCGTAATTCACTTCGTACTGAAGTTATTACGAACAGAGCCCGCAGTGCGTACCAAAGCGTTCAAAAAAGCTCTCCATCGTGGACTCAATCCTTAAAGAAAACGTATAACAATATTCTAGATTCGAATATGCCGAGACTCATGCCAGAATTAGCGCCTCTAGGTCCAGACTTGGGCCAAAGAACGGTTCGAGAGACGTTGCAGAACTCAAAAAATTATGTCATGCAGAAAGCTGAGAAAGTTTCGGTTGCTTACAAGGGTGCGGCTAATAAAAGTAAGATTGATATTGGTAAAACCGATATAGATGAACTAAGGGAAAAATGGAATGTTCCAGAAACTGAAACAGTTGCAGTTGGAAAAACGGATGTAAAAGGATTAGAAAATTTAACTTTTGAAGGCGGATCACCGAAAGTACGCAAAGAAGCTGGGTTACCTGATTTAGATGAAATAATGCCTAACAGAAATATTAAAGCTCCAGGAAATAACCCATTGTTCACTAGACATGCAGAGGAAGGAGTTCTAAATGAATTAGATTCAGCAGTAATAAAGGCAGGTATAAAACCAGAAGATGTAGCAGGAACATTAAAACTACATCAATCGAATCCTTCAGGTGTATGTAGGAAGTGTTATCAAGGGTTAGCAAACGATAAAGTACCGCCGGGTGTGTTAAAGCAATTAAGTTTAAAATATCCTAATTTAAAAATCGAAGTAACATCGGAAATTAATGAAAGCATTAAAGTAACTGGTAGGCTTAATCTAATGATTAAAAATGGAAAGTATATTGATTAGTTGGAGGTTAATTATGGCTAATACTGAATTTAATAATTTAACAGAAGACGGTAAAGTGATATTTTTTCTGGGACTTTCAGAAAAAGCTTTGTCGGTCTTTTCTCAAAAAGAAGATCAAATTTTAGCTCAAGAAGTTCTATATAAATGCTGGGAGTGGCTAGAGAATAAAGAAAATATAGGAGATATTCTTTATGAATTATTAGACAATGAGGAAAACGGTATAACAATAGTGCAAGAGATGTCGGATAATGAAACGGATGTAATAGCTTGGAACTGTGTTATTGATGCAGTTGCTTATACTAGCAGAAAAGCGTTTGAAAGAGAAGGAGTTAAATATTATCCAGAACCAATCGCTTTAGTTGATGAGACATTGGTAGACCATTTTATGGATTGTTTTGAAATGTGTATAGAGAATTCAGATAGTTATATCCAGAGAATAAATTCTTTATTGGATGACCATAAGAATAGGGATATAGCGAGTGATTTGCGGACAGAAGTTTTAAAGGAATTACAAATACAAAGTTAATTTTCACACTATCATTTTATGAATTTTTTAGAATGATAATTATCAAATTGGAGAAGAATGTTTGCAGTTTAGAATTATAGAAAACGCTATTATGTATTGAAAGAGCACTTAATAGCGTTTTAAATAACACTTGCTCTTGTTGTCTTATAAAGTATTTGTGTCTAGATGAAAAAATACTTACTTGACATTCAAAACTCCTGTTGGTTGTCTCATCATAGACTATTACGCGCGATAATAGGACTAGAAGCAAAGCACGAGCTTAAGAGAGATGAAATTTATTAGGCGATGAATAAAAGGATGACAATAAAAAAACTTGTAAGTGTTGACATAGAAATTGTCAGAACATATATTCATACCGTTACTACAAAATAAACGAACTTAAAGCACTTGATTGTCTACTTTAGGCAACAAGTGCTTTCTTTTATCTGAGGGTATATAATTTCAAAGGGTTTTCATTTTTAATTGTTTCAATTGAAGCTTAGTCTGATTAGCTAAAGGCCTAAGCCTTGCGACCAAAGGAACCGAAAAGCTCAACAACATGCGCAACACGCTTCGCACAAGCGCCGTTGCCAACGTCACAAAGCAAGCCTACCAAAGCGTCAAAAATGCACCGGCCTCTTGGACACAGTCGCTACATAAAACGTATAACAACATCCTAGACAGCAGTATGCCAAGACTCATGCCAGATCTTGTGCCGGCTGGTCCAGCACTTGCCCAGCAGACCGTGAGGGAGACCTTGCAGAATGTGAAGCAGCAGACGATGCAGATGGTAACGAAGGTGAAATATGATCCAGTTCATAATCGCTATCGCGGAGCTGGCGGAAGATTTATGTCCAAGCGTGATGTGGAGAAGTTGGGTGATTCGGTTAAGGTAGAGACAGTTCGGAGGGTTGATAAGCCTGCAAAAGTAGAGAGTGTGAGTGAACGGGAATTTCAAAAAGGTACGGCTAATAAAACAGCTAATGTTGCAGAAGGTATTATTAGAGATGGAAGTCATATGACTACGGAAGGTGCTTTAAAACCAAATGTTAAGTATAAAACAGGAGAATATGAGTATTTATATGAGACAGACAACACGGGAAGACTCAAAGAGTTTGACGCAGGAGACTTAAGATTAACAGAGAGAGATAGTAGATTACCACATAAATCAAACACGCCAGGAAAAGAAACAGGTGACCATGCTGGACATTTAGCTGGTGATAGATTTGGAGGCTCGCCAGATCTAGATAACCTCGTATCACAAGCAAGTGATGTGAATTTAAGTAAATACAAGAAGTTAGAGAATAAATGGGCTAAAGCAATAGAAAAAGGAAAACATGTTTCAGTTAACGTTAAAATAAATTACGAGGGTAATAATGTAAGACCAAGTAGCTTTGATATAGAATATGAAATACAGGGACGTATGAGTTTTACAAGTATAGAAAATTAGAGGTGGTTATATTATATGAAGGTATTTGAAGATTATTTTTCAGAGTTACAAACAGACATGGTGGCTATTTGTTTAGAGTATGTTGAAAATAAAGCAGATGAAATTTATATCTATTGTTCACATGAGTCTAAAATGTATGTTTTTGACTTTTTCTTTAGAATTAATGGAAAGCTAGTCCATAAACATCAACTAAATGAGGCTACAGCCAAATTAGATGGTCAAGACAATCTAGTTTATGACGTTTCAAGAGAAAGACAGAAGGCGGCTTTGAAAATTGGTAATGATGACTTGAAACTTATTCATAAGAAATGTGAAGAATTCGATAGGGATATGCCGACCGAAATGAAACTTTTTTATGATGTTAAGAAAAATAGTTTAAAAGCAAACTATAGATATGACTTAATTTATACAAATGATGACGAACTATTGCCAGATGATATTTTTGATTGTTGGTTCGAAGAAGTAAAAGAAAGTCATTTGTAAATTAGACCTTGATTGGCTAAAGCCTTTCAAGGTTTTTTACTTTAATCAATATTGAATCTTCCAAATCCTTCAAAGTCTTGGAGCAAGCCGAAAAAGGCATCTACGATATTGTCATCATAAATGGCTTGGAAGAATACATAACCAGACGCGATGTGTTGAGGAACAACATTAGTGCAGGTAAAATAGATAACAATTGTTCTAATGGAATTTGGTTTATATGGAGAAAGATAAAGGTTGGGCAAATGCTTTGAAGGAAGCTTTTCTAAAAAAGTATCGGTAAAAAGATTTTCCTGTTAAAGAGGGCATTCGATACGCCCTATCAAATTTAGAATAGAGTATCAAATTGAAGGTGAAGAACTAGGGATAGTAACACTTGAAAACCAGTCAGGAGGATAAATTTTATGCAAATGGAAAGCCAGTTACAGGAATTGTATCAAGAAATAGCAGAAACGGTTAATAATATGATTCCAGAAGAATGGAAAAGATTTTATTTTTATGCACAGATTGATGAATCAGGGGGGCGAGTTTACTTTTTTTATAAATCAATTAGAGATAATAGCTACACGTATAGTCTAGATATACCAAAACAATTTAACATATCGGAACTAGAATTTAATAATGAAGAAGATAAGCTTTTTGATCTTAGTGAACAGCTCAGGGAAATCTTTAAAGAAAATAACCAGGAACTATGGTATTCTTTTACGCTAATGTTAGAGCAAACAGGGAAGTTCTCTGTATCATTTGATTATACAGATTGGTTGAATACAGATTACGGATTTGTAGCACAGAAAAAGATTTGGAAGTATAAATATTTAGATGAAGCACCGGCGGATGAAAAAACTAAAAGTTTAATAGATCAGTATTTAAAAGAATATCCAAATAATCCTATTTAAATAATTATTAAGGCTATACAAATAAAGGAAGCAGTAAGCACAAAGTGAAGATGCGGGATTTTCGAGTACAAATATTTAAGTAGAGAATTAGCGGATGAAAAAGATAAAGAACAAATGATGAAAATGAAAAGATATGAAGAAAATTTTAACAGCAATAATCAATAAGTTATAGCATTTGAGTGTTTTTTAAAGGAGGCAAGAACTTATGGATAAGGACGATATTCATTTTCTTCAACAGTTACTTAATAGGACAGATAAGGATTACATAATAAGTTATTTATTGAATACTAATAACTCTCTATTGCTTCATTACTCTGCTGCGAATTATAACTGGAATAGTGGATTTAAAGTGCCAACAGTTATTCTAGAAAATGCAGCTTGTGATTTTGGAACAGGTTTACTGATGTTTCATTATGCAGACGGATATCGTATGTTAGAAGATCCTGGTGAAGTTTCAAATTCCCCCTTGAAAAATTGGAAAAAATTTTTAGGGGAAGTTTACAATAAACTCATAAACTTAGAGTTTACATCTCAGGATATCTCTTTCAATCCTGCATTAACAAATATTCAAAAATATAAATTAAAGAAGAGCAATCCAAACATTCCTGAACTCCTTATTAATAAATCTCCAGGAGATGTGGTTGATATTTTTAAAATATAATGAATTAGTAACTAACTAACTAACTAACTAACTAACCTTAGATTAATTGATGCATTATAAAAAGAGTTAGGTGTAAGTCTAAAATACATAAAGGAAGCTAAATATCAATATCAAGCAGCTAAATCTGGAAGAATGGTAGGTATAGAATTTGAACGAACTGAAGTCATGAAAAGAGTGGCAGGTGAGACCGTTTTTGTTGGTGTTTCATTAAGGTCAAATGTATCGGAGGTTGCTAAAAGTGGAAAATGAAATGAAGAAATTACATAAAGAAATAGCTGAAACAGTGAATAAAATGATACCAGAAGAATGGGGAAAGTTTTATTTTCATGCTCAAATATCAGAAACTGGAGGAGGAACTTACTTTTTTTATAATACCCTTGAGAATGAAAAGAACTATAAATATAGTTTAGAAATTCCTTATGAATACGACATTGATAAAGAATTCTATAAAGTGAAGGACCTAACTTTACTTGAGTTAAGTAATAGATTAAGAAACGTTTTTAAAGATAATCAGCAAGAACTTTGGTACTCTTTTACGCTATCTGTTGATAGCGATGGCAAATTAAAGGTGCATTATGATTATACAAATTGGTTTGACACAGATTACAGCTTTGATGACCAGTTAGTGATTTGGGAATATAAATATTTAGAAGCAGAACCAGATGATAGCGAAAGCAAGGCGTTAATTAATAAGTATTTAAATGAGTATGCCAATAATCCAATTTAGCATAAATCCAGTATTTGTGCTTAAATTCCCATCTCATGAAGATACTAAATTAACCCTAAAGAATTGCATCAAGAGAACATTTTACAAGCGTAGAATTAAAAGTCTATAAGCGAGGTGCACCATCATATGAAAGAATTTGAAGAACGATTTAGTGAACTCCAAGCCGATATGATATCAATTTGTATGGAATATATTAACGATAGAGCCGACAAAGTGTATATCTATGCTTCGTGTGAAGGAAACATTATCGCCAGTAAGTTTTTTTACCTTATTAACAATCAATATGTAAAATCTCATCAAGTGAACGACGCCTTAGAGGATGAGGATGAAAGATATGATACATCTCCGAAAAGAGGATTTATGGTATTAGATATTTTAAATGAAGATATTGAAAAAATTGAAGCGCTGTGTAAAGAAAATAACAGAGACATGCCAACGGAGATGAAATTAATTTATGATGTGAAGAGCGGCCACTTTACAGCGGAATACAATTACGAGATGGTTTATACAAATGATGATGTTAAAACCGCTAGTTATAATGCTAATGAGTGGTTTGAAAAGGTGAAAGGTAATAGACTTTAATATTTTGCTAGGGCTTCTTAGGCAATTTAACAAGGCAGCAGGAGGAATGTTAGATGAACGAAGAAAAAGTGAATAAGCTATATCAAGACATGGGCAATATCGTAATAGAGACCATTCCGGAAGCGTGTTCTAAAGTTTATCTTTATGGTGAAGTTGTTGATGGTGCCCAAACAGCGTACTTCTATTATTATCCTAATAACAGTGATGAAATTATATACAGTCATGACATTCCTGAAATTTTTGCTGTAAGTGAAGAAGACTATGTTAAACAATGGAACAAATTATTAGACTGCATCCAAGAATTGTGGAAAGTGTTTACCGGAAGTGAGAACCAAGAGCCATGGACCAGCTTCACTTTAATTTTTAATCACAAAGAAACGTTTACGATTCAATTTAATTATGATGATCTTTCAGCCGCAGATTCCCATGCTAGGAAGACAATATGGAAATATGAATACCTTGGTATCTTGCCAAAAAGTAAGCTAGGACAAAAGCATCTAAAGAGATATCTCGAGGCTGTAAAAGATAGATAAAAAATGAACAGCTTATAGTGTAATTCATTATGTTAAATATACATATTTCAATAGGGAATGAAAGAATACTACAGAGAAGGAGTACATTCAATGGAAATAAAAAAAGATTCAATCATTTATCCATTACCATCGGATAATTTACTAGCTGAAAAGGAAGCGTTTTGGAGAGTGAAATTACCTCCAGACTATAAACAAATGATAAAAAGAAATAACGGGGCTTCTCCAGAAGCAAAAGCTTTTAAAGTGAAGAGTCATAGCTATGTATTAATAAGGTTTTTATGTATTCTTGAAGCCCCAGAGAACAATGAAGCTGGTACGTTTGATATTGATGTAACATGGACTCAATTAGAGGATCGGCTTACAGATGATGGAGATTTATTGGGAGTAGCTTTATTACCAATCGCGACTTTATTTGCAGGAGATTTTGTGTGTTTAGATTATAGAAATTCAAGAGATAACCCTAGCGTTTGTGTATGGGATCATGAAAATTCTGCTGAGCTTGAGCCGAACACGTACCCTGTTGCAGATACATTCAAAGAATTTTTAGCTATGCTTCATTAATCCGCAGCTAAAGTAGGGCATGAAAATAATTGTGGATTTTTTGAGGCTCTCCTAGAAGTAGGCGTGATCAAATAGTAAATGTTGATTCAATTAATTATAAAAAGGGGATACGAATGAAGAAGATCGTAGAATTATTTCATGATATAGATTGTACATTGTCTCCCATGATAAGTTTTTATAGCGCTTTATCAGATCAAAAATTTTTAAAAGTCTTACACTATTTTTCAGAGGAAACTGGTTATGGAAATGAGTACCACATTTGTACATTTTCAGGTGACTTAGAGCCGTGGGAAGAGGGTTATGTTGAAAACGGAATTGAATTTCTAGACGGTACGGGTGACACTGACAAAAGTGTTATTGTCGATTATGAAACGTTTTTAACTTACTTGCACAAAATCTGCCGCGTATATATTGAAGATCATGCCCATGATAAAGAAAAAGTGATGGCTCTTTTACATAAAATCAAACAAAATTATAGTAATGAAGACTAGTAGGAGTATATGAAGAAGCAACGAATCGAGTCTTGCTATAGACAATAAGCTCCCCACACTACAGCGCATCACACCAAGCAGAGAGACGATATATTTTGGAGAGGATTCTACAAGGTAGAAAGTAGAGGGAAAACGAAAAATGGAAACAACTCACATAGCAAAAGCTATTAGAGGTGCTATAAAAGGTCGTCACTTAAATAAAGTAAGAGACTTATTTGAGAAAAATCCAGAAATGTTAACATTGGTCACACCTTTTGGCACATGGCTACATGTAGCGACAGCTCATGGTCATTTAGAAATTGTACAATACCTTATTCGTGCTGGAATAGATGTGAATGCACAAGGAGGAACTTTTTCTACCAATGCCTTAGAAAGAGCGGCTGCAAAAGGACATATAGATATTGCTAAGTATCTTATTAACCATAATATTGAACTTGATATTAGTGAACCAGATAGAAATCCGCTGTTTGCTGCCATATATAACGGTCATTTTGAGATGGTTAAACTGTTAGTCGAGAATCATATTAATATATCGATTACATACTCTGGTGAAAATATGAAAGAGATGGATGCCTATGAATTTGCGATTGAACGAGGACAAATAGAAATTGCTGAATATTTAAAGGGAAAGTTGAAATAGATAATTTACTTAGCGAAAGCAGGTGTAATGATGGTAGGCTCAAGAAACCTTATGAATAGTATATGGTTTGGTGAAAAAATCACTTTATTTCAAGCTGAAATAAAAGAACATCTATTAAAAAACCATACAGAAAGGGACATTTTATTTAATTTAATCGAGTTATATAAAATAAGGGATTTTACTCAAAAGCCGTCATTAATTCAATTGATGAACCGGACTAAAGATGAAGCGGTTTTGAATTTGTGTATAAGGGTCTTTTTCGCTATCGCAACACATGACGACTTAAGAGATTCAAACAACCTGCGATTTCTTAGTAAAGGTACTGAAGAAACAATTGATACGTTTGCATCAGCAGCGATAACATCACTTTCTCTTGAAGTAGTTCCATATTTATTGGCTTTACTTGAAGACTGGAACGAAATTGACGATACGGCTATTATCATAAGGGAATCGCTTGATTTTTTCCTTGACTATGAAGCGAAAATTGGAGAAGAGGCGACTGCCGAGGAAATAGGAGACTATTATGTTGAGTATTGCAATGAGAATGATACAGAAAGTTATTACTTTCAACAAAATTTAGCTTTTCCCGGCGACTTAGCAAAAAAATTAGTCCAAAGAGCGGTGATTGCAGCACATAACGAAGAACCATTAAAAATGGAGTTGATTCCATCTTTATTATCCATTTTAACTGGGGAAAAAGTGCCTGGAGATTGCCGCACAATTATGAATGCAAGCCATTATAAAAAAATGATGGAGTATATTAATAATCTTTCCATTAAAAACCGGGAAAAAGGACAAAAGTATTTTTATGGGTATAAGCTATAGAAAGCAACCTTACGTACTGTCCAAACGCAATATATTTGGCAACAAAATTAGTGAAAAAAGAAAGGGAAGAATAATTGAAAAAATTCATTAAAAATATAGGGGATAAAGTAGTCGTAGTTCAAGCAGAACATGAATTAAAAATGCAGGTTGAGAGTCTATTTCGTATCTTTGAAACGATAGAAAGAGAAAAATGGACTGACGGCTTTTCGATACAAATAGGGTGGTCGAACTTTATTGTTTCTGTAAAGGGTGAAGAGTATTACATTCTTTCACCGGACTATTCAGGGAATCCCTTTGAGGATTATACAGAAGATTTAACGCTTGCTCTATGGGTGCAGTTGGAACAAGTTCACTTTTTGCGCAAGTTAAACATGAAAAACGGTGAAGATGTAAGTTTTAGTGATAAAGTCGTGATAGCTAAAAATATACTAGAAGTAGATAGTATTTACTTACAAAGAAGCGGCGGAGCTGAACGAGGAGATTCTGGCTGGTACATAGGGCCGGTAAATGAAGAAGATGATACAGAAGAGCTTGAGGCTTTTTATGTTTATCAATTATTAAAGATTCGTCCATCCCTTATTCAAGTTTTAGCTTTACCATACGAATATATGGTGATTTTTGAAAGAGATCAAGTGAAGGCAGTATTAAATGAAAGAGATGAAGATATTTTGAGTGGAGGAAGAAATGATACAAATTGAACCTGAAAAGCAAGTGAGAATTGAGAAATATAAGACCAAAAGCGATGAATGCTTTGAAAATAATGATTACGAAACATCTATAGATTTATTGGTACAAGCTTGGGGTGAAATTCCACAGCCTAAAGGTTTATATCCTGACACTTACAATATTGTACGGGATATTATTGATACATTTATAGTGATAAAGAATTACAAAAGCGCTAAGCAGTGGTTAAATCATTTATATACATCGGATTTTGAAAGAATAGATGACGGAGAGCGTGAATTTTTATCAGGAAGTATTTATTATGAGTTGGGCGAATTAAATGTCGCAAAAGAATTTTTTGATATTGGTAATAAAAAGTCAGAAGGAAGATCGTTCGAAGGGCAAGATGTCAAATATATAAAGCTGCTAAAAGGATCATGAAGATGAAACCTTATTATTTCAGTAGGGAGATGCTGTAATGGAAATGAACGAGCAACTTCACCAGCAAATTGTCAAGTTATGTGAAGAAGGTGATCAATTTGCTGAACTGCAACAAATGAGTGAAGCGCTTGCTTTTTATCAACGAGCACTTGAATTAGTTCCAGAGCCAAAGGAAAAATGGTCAGCGGCTACGTGGATTTACGGCACTTTAGGTGATACATACTTTTCAATACAAAACTATGAAGATGCTATACGCAGCTTGGAATATGCCTTGAAGTGTCCGGACGGAAATGAAAATCCTTTTCTGTTGTTGCGGTTAGGGGAAAGTTTTTATGAGCTTGGAGAGTTCGAAAAAGCAAAAGCGTATTTGTACAAGGCTTATCAAATTGAAGATTATAAAATCTTTTTTCAGGAAGATGATAAATACTTTAAACTTATTATAGAGTTAATTTAAATAGAGAAAAAATATAGTTTAAGTGAAGAGTGAAACCCTCAGTAGAGCAGGCTATTGAGGATTTTTGGTTTTACTGCATATGAGTAGGGCGTGTGAACCAATATGCTGAAATAGAGTAAGAGTTTAATAGAGCACTATTTAAAAGAATATCCACATAATCCTATTTAAATCATTAGAAGAATTCTAGAAGGGGGTTCAGAAGGCTAAAGAAATCTCTCTGATACTATAAACTGGTGAAGAAGCCGTATGAACAAAAATATCTTAGGAGGTTTCTATGGATAATAAGGAAAAAGCAGTTAAAACCTATGATTTCATTAAGAACGGTGATACAGAACAAGCAAAAGAGATTCTGATTGCAGATAAAAGGTTGCTTGAATTTATAACTCCTTTTGGAACGTGGCTACACGTGGCTGTTAGAGCTGGTAGCCTTGATATGATAAAGTTCCTAGTTGAATACGGGATGGATATTAACACAAATGAAGGTGTACCAAAGTCAGCGCCAATTGCACATGCAGCGAGTGTAGGTGAATTTAGCATAGTTCAGTACTTATACGATAGAGGTGCAATATTAGATGTAAGCGATTCGAGTAGAAATCCTTTATTTTCAGCGATTTATGGCGGTCATCTTAATATTGTAAAATACCTTGTTCAGAGTGGTATTGATATTACTGTAAAGTATACGGGAGATACGATGAAAGATATGGATGCCTATGAATTTGCGATTGAACGAGGACAAATAGAAATTGCTGAATATCTAAAGCAAAAGCTGAATGAAAAAGTACAAAAGAGAGTGCTTGAAGACTAATAAAATCGTATATAACAGGTCACAAAGCTAATAAAAGCAAGGAGGTCCATCTCATGCTAGAACCTATATATGCTGAAAACGTAATTGTCGGAGTGGTATATAAAAAGCAGTTTCAATGGTATGTAACCGATCGAGAGCTATGGTATCTGGATTATGTAAAGTTTACACAAGCTTTTGAAAATGAAGGTGATTCAGCGGTTGATGAATATATTGAACCTGAACGAAAAGGAATCGAGGTTCTCAGCAGTGAAAATGCTGAGCTTTTTTTAAAACGTATAGAGTCATATAAAGCAGATGGAGCTACTCTTTTAAAGCTGTTTGAAAATAAAATAGAAAGCAAAGGTGAAGAAGACGTATTAGACTTTAGCCCTTCGTTTTTAGTGGATTTTGATCAAAAGGCGTTCTATTCCATGTTTCCTGAACCGGCTTCATTTGAAGAATATGTTCCAAGCGATTGGGAAGGAACGTATGAAGACTTTACAGGTTTGATTCCAGAAATAGAAAAGTATTGGGTAAATAAGGACGGAGAAAATTTATTTGAGCTGTGAAAGTAAACAGAGCATGGAGGGATAACGTTGTTTCGTGTTCAAACATTCATTAGGCGTCTAGATATTTTGATTACCGATTTATCATCTCTATATGAAAAGGAATCTACCTATTTTATCGAGATATCAAATGAAGCAGAACTCATTCGTTACGGTAATCAGCTTGATTTTACTTGCCTTGAAGGAGCTATTAAGCTCGAATACTACGGTGAGCCGCTTCTTGATGCATCTGCATGGGACGTTATAGATGGGATGTGGCTTTATTTGTTGAATGCAATGGAGAGTTTAAAAGAGACCGGGTATGGAGAGATGAATTTTCCAGATCAAGCGTTAGCATTAACCTTAAAATCGGCTTCTGAACAGTTTATACTGTATACCTTGCATACATCTCCTCCCGTAAAAGCAGTGCTTCCGAAACAAGACTTTTTTATGATGGTGTTAGGAGGAGCGGAGCAGTTTTTTAAAACGATGGAGAGATGTTTTAAAGGGAACTTTCAGTATTTCAATGAAATTAAACGTATTGAAGCGTTAAAAAGGCAGTAAGGAAGACGAGGTTACTAGTAAAAGATTACAGGAACTATGGCCACATTGTGACGGCAAGTGTAATTACTCGGCGGGCGCTGCCTTTTTCGAGCTGTTGTCCGATAGTACTTGATGTTTGCACCCAATTCACTTCATCAGGATAATTCGTAATCACTCCGTCACTTTTTGTTTTCCACAAAAATGAAGCGGGAAGCCGCTTGGTTCCAGACCACGGCGATATTTTCATTCCGGCAGAATGAACTTGGTGGATAAGAGCAGGCGTTAGGATATCATAGGAAGGGTTAAAGTAAGTGGCAAAGTCAGCAAATTGCCGGATTGAGTTTGGGTTTGTATCTCGCTCTGAAGAAGTTAGTATGCCTATAGGAACGTTTGGGAGAAGCTCATGCATTTTTTTCATGGATGAAACGTTAAAAGACTGAATGATAACGTGATCGAGCTGTCGCTTGTTGATTTCAAAAGCTGCTTTTTTTTCAATTCCAGGATAAAGTTCCGGCGCTTTTAACTCTACTAATATACCGATTTTTCCTTGAAATTCATCTAACACTTGTGAAAGAGTTGGAATTTTTTCATTCGCAAATGAATTGTCTTTCCAGCTTCCTGCATCCAAGCGCTGAAGCTCCGCGTACGTTAACTCTCGAATGTGTCCGCTTCCGTTTGTTGTTCGGTCTACGGTACGGTCATGCATAATAACGAGTACACCGTCTTTGCTTTGCTGCACGTCAAGTTCAATGTAATCCGCATTCATTTCTAGCGCTTGGTGAAAAGCAGCCATTGTATTTTCAGGTGCGTAAGCAGAGGCTCCTCGGTGCGCGATATTTGTGAGTTTTTCTTCCGTGCGTGCAAAAGCAGAAGAAGCAATCGAACAGCATAATAAGGCGACGGCGCTTAGAACAGCTAAATATTTTTTCATCACGTTTCTCTCCTATGCGTTGGTATAGAAACAGCATAACGAAAAAATGTGATGCTGATATAGAGAAAGTGTGTAGAAAGCGTTGACATTTCGTAAAGAAAAATAGGGATTTTTTCATGGTGATGTTTACAAAAAATGCGTAAACGAATAGGAATTTTAATCAAACGTTAAGGAAACAGCGCTATAATAAAAGGTGTGAAAAAAAGAATAGGAATTTCTTAGAAAATAGTTGTATAATAGGTGAGTCAGTCAATGAAAGGAATGGAACATGGATATTCAGTACATACATACGTTTACGATGCAAACAAAAGAGGAGTGCCGGACGCTTCAGCAAAAGCTAAAAGCACAAATTGATTTAACATCAGGCGTCAAAATGACGCATATACATAACTGTGCTGGTGTTGATGTTGCGTATTGGGAAGAAAACGGCATATCTTACGGAGCTTGCAGCATTGTAGTGGTTGATTATCAGACGAAAAACGTTGTAGAAAAAGTGCACAGTGTAGGAGAAGTAACTGTTCCTTATCTTCCTGGATTCCTAGCTTTTCGAGAGCTGCCTTTAATTCTTGAAGCGGCTAAAAAACTTCAAATAGAGCCCGACGTGTTTTTATTTGATGGCAACGGATATTTGCACTACGAGCACATGGGAGTAGCCACACATGCTTCGTTTTTTCTCAATAAACCTACCGTTGGAATTGGGAAAAGCTATTTAAAGATCAAGGGACATGATTACGTTATGCCTGAAGATACAGAGGGCGCTTATGAAGATATTGTGATTGATGATGAAGTTTATGGTAGAGTAGTAAGGACAGCCAAAGGGGTAAAGCCTATTTTTCTGTCGTGCGGAAACTATATTGATTTGGACATGTCGTATCAGCTTATGATGCATTTTATTTCAAAAGAAAGTAAGCTTCCGATTCCGGTCCGCCTAGCAGATCTGCATACGCATGAGCTGCGGAAAAGGTACCGGCAGTCAACAGGGAAGTAAGCTGTTCATAGTGAGTTCATAGTTTCCTTTTATACTGATGGTTGGAATATAGTAGTAGTGTAAAATTATTAAAGAATGAGTAAGGTGATTAAAGGTGAGTTCATTTGTTGCGAGTATTTTGGATTTTTTAACGAGCCTTGGCTATTTAGGTATTGCGCTCGGCTTAATGATTGAAATCATTCCAAGTGAAATTGTACTAGCTTACGGAGGGTATATGATTTCTCAAGGTATGATTAGTTTTCCTGGAGCAGTCATTGCCGGAATTATTGGCGGAACGATTGCACAGTGGTTTTTATATTGGATTGGAGCCTACGGAGGACGTCCGTTTCTTCAAAAATACGGCAAGTACTTATTTATTCATGATAAGCATATTGATCTTGCGGAAAACTGGTTTAATAAATACGGCGCGGGCGTTGTTTTCTCCGCCCGTTTTGTCCCGGTTGTTCGACATGCAATTTCGATTCCTGCAGGTATTGCTAAAATGCCGTTTTGGAAGTTTACGTCTTTAACCGTGTTAGCGATGATTCCTTGGTCGATTTTATTTATTTACTTAGGCGGAAAGCTAGGGGAGAACTGGGCGAACATTGAAGACGTAGCAAGCAAATATACGCTTCCGTTTGTGGTTGCGGCATTTGTTATTATTGTTCTTTATTTCGTATTCAAACGCACGCGTACAAAGCGCGTATAAGATTATCTTCGGACTAAAAGCATGGCAAAAAGCCATGCTTTTTTTGCATGCGCAACCAGAAGCTCTTTTATTTGCTCATGACTTCTTCAAGTGCTATTATTTTTCATACGCACTAAAAAAGGAGACGATTTAACGTGGTACAAGAAATTGTATTAAATGATACGCCTATTCAAATTTACAGCTATGAACAAGAAATTGTAAAAGGCAAAACAAAAGTTTCAGTTGATTTTAAAGTAACAAGTGAGGAATATCATGATATTACTACACTTTTATATAAAGGTACTTTTCATGTAAATGTCCCGGAAGAAGATCTGGATTTCCAAGGAACGATTCATCAGTACTCTACGTCTTTTACCAATTTATATGAAAAAGGTCAGGTAGGGGATTTTTCATTAAGTTTAATTGAAGTGAACGAATAAGGAGCAGATGCGTGATGAAAGTAAGTATACTCGACCAATCGCCCGTTTCATCCCATCAGACCCCAGCGGAAGCGTTAGAAGCATCAATGCAGCTGGCCAAAGCGGGTGACAAGCTTGGCTATGAGCGCTACTGGATTGCAGAGCATCATGATTTGTCTGGACTTGCCTGTTCGGCTCCTGAAGTGATGCTTGGCTATATCGGCGCACAGACTAATAGAATTCGAATTGGATCGGGAGCGGTGCTGCTGCCTCACTACAAGCCGTATAAAGTAGCTGAAACGTATAACATGCTCGCAACGCTGTTTCCAGGGCGCGTTGATTTAGGGATTGGACGCGCGCCGGGTGGATCGGCTGAAGCAACAAATGCGCTGTCGGATAACTTCTTGCAGCAAGTATTTAAAATGCCTGAACTTGTTAAAGAGCTTCTGCAGTTTTTAGACGATAAATTTCCGGCTGAACATGAATACGCAAAGCTTTCAGCTTCGCCGCTGCCTCCTGTCTCTCCGGAACCTTGGCTGCTTGGCACAAGTAAAAAAAGTGCCGAGCTCGCCGCTAGAAACGGAATGGCCTATACGTTTGGACAGTTTATGAGTGAACAAGATGGTTCAGCTATTATTGATCAGTACAAACAGGCATTTCAGCCAAGACGGACCGGTGATCAGCCCTATGCGATTGTCACTGTATCGGTCATTTGCGCTGAAACAACGGAGCAAGCCCATCGCATCGCAACGAGCTCACTCGTATGGAAAATTCAGCAGGATAAAATGGAAGCAAAAGGCGTGCCTTCTATTGAAGAAGCGGCCAGCTATCCGCTGACAGAAGAAGAAGAGAAAAAAATGAAGAAGATGAAAGAAGCCATGATTATCGGAAATCCAGAAGAAGTACACGTCCGTCTTCAAGAAGTTCAAGCACGCTACGGAGCGGATGAACTCATGCTTGTCACCATTACACACGATCCGGCTGACCGATTAAAATCATATGAGCTTGTCGCAGAGAAATGCAAAAAATAAGAGCCAAATGTCGGCTCTTATTTTTTATGTCCGTAATAGTACTCAAATAAGTGCTGAAATGCTTCTATAGCACGTGAAAAAGAAGCGGCGTCTTGGCGGTCTTCTATTAACCAGCACGTGGCTAGTACAGAATAAGCGTATCCCCACAGTAAAATGCGTTTTTTACTTACGTTCAGTTCTTTTACAAATATATTGATTCGATGGTCAATTGTCTCTGCCACGTTTGTTTTAGGCAGATGATTTAAAAGAAAAGGGATAATTTCGTACTCTTTTTCTCCAATTAACCCTTTTGGATCAATTATTTTCCACGCCTCACCAGACTGTAAGATGTTATCATGATGCAAATCACCGTGAAGCAAAAAAAGCTGCTGAGAAGTGCGGTTTAATTCAGAGAAAACGGCTAGTGCGTGTTGAAGCGTTTCAGAAGAAAGAAAATCAATACCGCTTGGATACATTTGTGTATACTCTCGAAGCTGCTTCTCTCTTTTAACGGCTGTTTCGATAGTGGAGTCCGAGTGAGGCATGCGCCACAGGGATTTCATAAGCCGAGCAGCGATTAACGCAGCCTCTTCTTTAGTTGATAAAGAGGAAAGCGGGCATCCGGGAGACAGCTTTTCAAGCAGTAAAATGCCTTTTCCAGCATCGCTGTCCACGACCTTTACCGTGTTCTCACCAGCTAGTGCTGTCAGTGCTTCTTGCTCATGAAGCAGCTCTGAAGGCTCTACAAAAAGTTTGACAACTAGTTCACTTCCATCTGCTTTGCGCGCAGGAGCAACAAAGTGGTAAGAAAGGGGAAAGTGACTGTGAATGTTGATGCGCCAGCGCTCTTCACAGTAGCGAATCAGCTGAGGAAAGTCAGTTAACCACTTTTGACCTTTATGAGAGTGAAGGTGAGTAATCGTATCACAAAACGTTTGAGGCAACGTATGCATGCGTTTGTCTCCTTTGTTGTTTCCAATTTTTTCTGATAAACTCATCATATACAGTCTATATAGAATCTGTAAAGAAGGAGGAGATCCTACATATGAAGAAAAAGAAGGTGAAATCCCCTTGGGCTCTTGCGGGGTTCCCGGTTTATATCATTGGGTTTTCACTTTTACTTGCTGGAAGCGCAACGGAGTGGCTAGAAACGGTGAGTAAAATCATTATTGTTCTTGGAGTCATTTTGCTTATAATCGCAGGAATTGATCTTAAAAAACGAAAAAAATCAGTACAAGCCTAAAAAACTGCCGTTTGGCAGTTTTTTTATTTGGAGAAAGGGTAACAAGATAACTAGATAAAAATGTTGAATTATTATTCTGTTTGATGTATAAATATAATATAGAAACAACGGTATTGAGAGGAGAATGAACGTGTCTTACGTAATAAAAAAAGAGGTTCCGTCATTTGAGCAGTTTGCAGCTTTGCATGAAGCGAGCGGATTACATAAAAGTAAAAAAGGCAATTATACAAAAGAACAGCTGTTTGAAGCCGCAGCCAACAGCTGGTTTAGAGTCGGTATTTACGACCATGAACAATTAATTGCATTTGGCCGTATGATTTCAGACGGAATTTACCAAGCGCTTATTTGCGACGTGATGGTAGATCCCACATACCAAAACAAAGGGCTTGGAAAGCAAATTATTCAAGAGCTGTTGACGAAATGCGAAGAAAGCGGAATTGAATCGATTCAGCTGTTTGCAGCAAAAGGAAAGCATCATTTTTATAAAAAATTAGGGTTTCAAGAAAGAGAAGAAGACGCGCCAGGCATGTCGCTTGTTATATAAAAAAGCTCAGTGATCAGTCATACTCACTGAGCTTTTTGTATTATGCAGTTTTTAAAACCGTACTTTTTTGAACTAAATTCCAAGCAACTTTTACTAAATAAATAACAAGCAAAACGTTTAGCATAGATGTAGCAAACATAGAAAACGGATAGGACGTACTGTTTTGCATATTGCTGTCACCGTATAAAACAAAAAAAGTGTTCATAAAAATACTGATGCTAAATCCAAGGGATAAATAAAGCAAGTTTTTGTCTTTCAAATAAATATAAGCAAGCAAAGCAAGAGCTGCTGCTGGAAACAAGTAGCGTTCATGCATGCTTGAAGAAAACGTAAATACTCCGGAAATTTGAATAAGTGCTGCAAGAGCGGCGTATTTAAAGCTGCGTCCTTTTATATAAATAAGCCAAGAAAAAATAGTCGTCGCGACGATAAAAATAAGCCCCCACGTATGATAGCTGAAAAACAGCAGCGTTGCAGAGCTGTCTTTATAGTTTGCGCCTATTAAACTAAAAAAGTTATAGGCGTTAACAGAGGCATACGGGTACTCTCCAATGGTGGATGAAAATAAATTAATAATCCACGTAGGACTTTTTCCAGCTGAAAAAGGCAATAAAATCACAGCAGCAGTGAAAGCAGCAGTGAAAGCAATGCCGAAGAAATGTTTCACTTGCTTCAGGCGAATGAGCTCGAAAAACAAAATAGGCAGGATAATAATCGCCTGCGGCTTCATTAAGACCGCTGCTGTAAAAATAACGGCCGACGCATAAATGCTTTTTTCCGTAATCATTACAATTGCTAGGACAATAAGCAAAGTGAAAAATGAATCGACTTGTCCCCAAAACGTTGAATTAACTAAAATGGCCGGATTAAATAAATACCCAATTGCTAACAGATAGGCAAAAGAAGGTGCCAAGTATTTACGAGCTAAACGATAGAGTAAATAAGATGTGACGACATCTGCTAAAATAGGCGGGATTTTAATCAACAGCGAAAAATACTGCTGAAAATCCGGTAAACTGCCAACTTTCCCAACGATAAACAAGATATAAATATAAAACGGCGGATAATCGCTTCCGCTTTTAGCATAGAAATTTGAAAAATGATTAGCCGCAACCGATGCCCAGTTTTTGAAAAGAGATGCATCCATATGAGAGCCTACCCACGGAATCAGCGCAATCCGGATAAATAGTCCAGTGCCAAGTAATGACCATAAAATAACGCGAGAATGCCCTATTGAATAATGCCATTTCTTTTTCTTTAATAATCCGTAAACGAAAGCTGCTGTTATAAAAAAGCCCACTGTATAAAGAGCGAGCGGCGTTTCATAGTCTTTATTAGCTCCTTGACCTGCGGCACCGTTATCCATAGATAGATTATGAAAAGGCGTTACGTGTTCTCCGGAATTGCTAGACGAAGCGGAACCGTTTCCTGAAGGAAGACGATGATCCCTCGAATTATTATCAGGAGCAGATATACCATTCGTAATCTTTTTTAACTGATGACTTTCTTGAATCGAAAATAAATGTTCTTCTCCTTTATAGTGTGATAGTGAAACGATACTGAAAACAAATGCTAAAAGAAAAGCAGCCATTACGATAAAAGCCGTTCTTTTTTGTAGTATGTTCATATAAAATCCTCCGATGACAATGTATCGAATAAGTAGTAGTGTGTCTCCATACTATAAGGGGAGTTGGTGAAAATAAAGTGAAACTTCTTTAATAAAGAGCGGAAGAGAGAGCATAAAAAAACAAGGCCTTAGAAGACCTTGTTTTTTATATTGCTTATAGTACAGCATCAAACTTATTTACTTTCCACTGTGAACCAGATTTATAAAATGTAACGGTGCGTTTTACACTTCCTCCGTCAACTGTTGGAACCGTAAATTGATAAGAGCGAACATCGGCACGTTGATAAGTTAGTTTTGCTTTTGCTTTGTTCCACTCTAGCATGCTGAATCCGTCACCGACAGGACGAGCAAGCTTTCCGTTATATGTGATGTAGCGATAATTTGTTAATCCTTTTTGAATAGCACTGTTTGTAAAAGTTTCAGATAAGTAGCTTACTAGTTTGCTTTTTGTATTAAAATCTTGACAAAGATATGAGTACTGAGTGCCTTTATAATTAAATGTTTTTTGAGTACATAAATTACCTTTAGATCCATGAAGTGCATTCCAGAAATGGTTGCTTGCGTTTGCTGCAATTTTTACCGCATTAGTCGTTGATAGATTTTGTGATGCTGCTTGAGCTGTAACTCCTGTGCTTAGTGAAAAGAAAAGAGCAAGTGATGCTAAGATTATTCCAAATTTTTTCATTTCCATTTCCCTCCTACTCATTCATTGAAATAAATGTAACATTCATGCTGTTAATATTACAATTGTTACATTTATATTACAATACTTCTTTAAAGAAATAAAGAGTATTTCTTATATATGTTTGAATTATTCCCGTATTTTCTTAAATAAAACGTAGAATTAAAAGAAAACATATAAACAGTATGTCAATTATGTGTCACATATTTCGTCGCTTTACAAGTTCGTATATAATAGGAATAAACCGACCAGTATGCTGATGTAGGTAAATAGGTCAGGCACAAAAGGAGAACGTAGACTAATGGGTGTTTCAGAAGTAACATCAGGAATTATTATTACCACTGCTGTAATTGCTATTGTGATTATTACAGTCGGTGTTTTAGCTACAATGATTGCGATTGCGAAGAAAGCAAATAAAAAGTAAGTATGTAGAGGAGAGTTAGTATAATAACTAATTCTCTTTTTTTTGAAAAAAACCTATCGCTATTTTTATAATAAAAATGCATAAATAACGCGTGCATTATTCATAGAAAAAAGCAGGAAATTTACGTTTTGAAGCTAATAGATACATAAGGCAAACTGCGCACTTTCATTATAAAAATAATGGAAGGGGTTCTAACAGACTTCAAGTGATATCGCCTATTTTATGTCATAATGAATGATATTCATTAACACAGCATCTTAGACGCACTTTATAACCAAATAATGAGGAGAGTGGTTGAGTTGCAACGACAAAAAGTAGCAGTGAATGGAGAAAGGTTAAAAAATACGCTTGAACGATTTGCCGATTATGGACGAACACCTAATAACGGTGTAACCCGCTTAGCGCTGTCAGAAGAAGATCGCCTAGCACGAGATTATTTTTGTTCATGCTGCCGTGACCTTGGAATGGATATTAAAATCGATGACCTTGGATGTATTTACGCCACGCTTGAAGGACTAGAAGATAAGCCGCCTGTTGTAATTGGCTCACACATGGACAGCGTAAAAAAAGGCGGAAGGTTTGATGGAATCCTCGGTGTAGTTGCAGGGTTAGAGTTAGTAAGGACGCTGGTTGAACATAATATTAAGCCGAAGGTGCCGATTATGATTGTTAACTTTACGAATGAAGAAGGAGCGCGTTTTGAGCCTTCTATGATGGCTTCAGGTATTTTATCGGGCAAGTTTCAAAAAGACGTTATGATGAAGAAGACAGATGTTGACGGCGTGACGTTTAAGCAAGCCCTTCAATCATGCGGATATGAAGGCGATACGAGTAACCGTCTTACTGAAGCATCGGCATTTGTAGAATTACATATTGAGCAAGGGCCTATTCTAGAACGAGAAGCCAAATCAATCGGTGTAGTCGAGTGCGTGCTCGGAATGGTATGCTATGAAATTGAAGTTACCGGGGAGTCAGATCACGCCGGGACGACGCCGATGGACATGCGGAAAGACGCGCTTTTTGCAACTAATAATTTAATTGCTGAAGCTCGTCATGAGCTCGGCAGATTAGATTCAAATTTAGTCTATACAATGGGTCGTATGAACGTACTGCCTAATATTCATACCGTTATTCCAAATAAAGTTATTTTTTCGCTTGAAGCGAGACATACGGATGAAGATGTCATTGCATCTGTGGAAAAAATTATTCAATCACTGCCTGATCAAGCGGAGCTGTTAGAAGGCTGCGAAGTGCGGGTGACCAAGCTTTGGGGTCGCGATACCGTGTGGTTTGATAAAACGGTTTGCGATGAAGTGGAAGAGTCGGTTCGTTCCCTTGGCTATTCCTACAAGCGAATGGTAAGCGGAGCTGGACATGACGCACAGTTTTTAGCTACCTATATTCCGACGGCTATGATTTTTATACCGAGCGTAAACGGAAAAAGTCATTGTGAGGAAGAGTTCACTCCTTGGGAAGAATGTGAAAAAGGTGTAAACGTACTTTTAGAAACAGTGATTAAGTTAGCTCAGAAGTAATGAGATAAAAGAGTAAACCTGCGGAGGTTTGCTCTTTTTTAGTGCTTAGAAAGACTGTGAACTATCGCATTGAACTTTTGGTTTATTATGGCTACAATAAATGAGAAGCATCCGGATGGATGTGAAAAAAGGATGTGAAAAAAGTGAGGTCTTCTCACTTACAGAAATGAAAATTACTATTATTATTGCAGATGATAATTCATTTATTCGAGAAGGAATGAAAATTATATTAAATACATACGAGGAATTCGACGTTGTTGCTACTTTAAAAGATGGTCAGGAAGCCGTTCAATATTGCAAGAATCATTCCGTTGATATTGCATTGTTAGATGTAAGAATGCCTGTTATGGACGGTGTAGAGGCTACAAAGCTTATTTCAGAGTCAACCAAAGCAAAGCCGCTTATTTTAACTACGTTTGATGACGATGAATATATTATTGATGCCGTAAAAAACGGAGCTAAAGGCTACTTGTTAAAAAATACAGAGCCAGAGCGCATTCGAGACGCAATCAAAAGCGTGTTTAACGGACATACGGTTCTTCAAGATGTTGTGCTTGATAAAATCAAATCGAGTTTAAACGCTGCAACTGAGCGCGAGTCAAAAGCGGATATGACACAGTTTACAGAGCGTGAAACGAGCATTATGACGCTGATTGCCAAGGGGCTTTCAAATAAAGAAATTTCTAAAACACTTTTTATTTCAGAAGGTACCGTAGCAAACTATATTAGTTCGATTTTAAGTAAGACGGGACTTGAGCACCGTACTCAAATTGCTATTTACTATTTAACCGGTAAAGGGAAGTAGGGCTATGGAAGTCGGATTAATGATGACTAAGCTCATCCTTATACTGTTTTTGGCTATTACGTACATTCAGTTTAATTATGTACACTCGATTTCAGCTATTGTGTTAGCACTGCTTCTTTACAGCTGTGTTAACATTGCAGCGTCCATTGTGAAAAAGAGCGTGTTCAAGCGTATGTTTATTGTTAGTTCAATTGTCCTTATTCTATATTGTGCGTATAAACTTCATCCTTTGTTTTTTCTTCTTTTGCCGCTAAACTTTTGTGAGCTTATTGGAGAATCAGTCGTGAAAAAATGGATGGTGCTGCTGATTGTTTTGCTTCCAATGCTGCTTGTTCCCTCTGACATTAGCGCGCTGTATGTGTTAGTCGCTGCGCTTACTTTCTTTATTTATACAGGAGCAGCTCGCTATCAAAAGAGGACAATCAATTATGAACAAAAGCTTGATGAAATGAGAGTAAGTATGCAAAAGCTGCAAAAGCATGTGAATGAAAATAAAGAGTATGTGAGACAGTCTCAATATGCTTCAAAATTAGAAGAGCGAAATCGATTATCGCAGGAAATTCACGATAAGATTGGTCATTCAATGACAGGAGCGCTTATTCAAATGGAGGCAGCAAAGCATGTAATGAAGCAAGATGAAGAAAAAGCGCTGTCTCTTCTTCAAAATGCAATTACAATTTCGAAAGAAGGCATTGAAGAAATCAGGTTAACGTTAAAAAGTATAAAGCCTCCCGCTGAGCAAATAGGAATCAGCAGGCTTAAATTATTTATTGGTGAATTTGAGGCTAAACATAGTATCGCAATGCCTCTTGTATACAAAGGTAATTTGGATCTTATCACCCCTCTTCAGTGGAAAATTATCCATGAAAATATAACGGAAGCTATTACGAATGCCTTAAAATATGCAGAAGCAACGATGATTGCCATTGAGCTTCATGTACTAAATAAAATGGTTAAAGTAGAAGTCAAAGACAATGGAAAAGGGGCTCACTTGTTTCAAAAAGGCCTTGGCATTGCAGGAATGGAAGAGCGAGCTGCTTCCATTAACGGAACGGTGATCGTTGACGGGGCAAACGGGTTTTCTGTTACCACGCTGCTGCCGATAGGTGAGAAACTTCATACATAAATAATGAGATTTCTCATGGAGAAAAGGTGAACTTATGCACTGACGTAAGTTTGCCTTTTTTTCATAAAATAAGGATATACCAACACACTAGAGGTGAAATGATGAACGTATTATCAATTCAAAAATTAACAAAGAAATTTGGAGATTTTATTGCGGTAGATAATTTGTCTTTACAAGTAGAAGAAGGAGATATATTCGGCTTTTTAGGAACAAACGGAGCAGGAAAAAGCACAACGATTCATATGGTAGCTAGTCTGCTTCAAAGCAACAGCGGCGATATTGAAGTACTTGGGAAAAATATAAAGAAACACCGAAATTTCGCAAAGATGAACATTGGAATTGTTCCGCAGGACTTAGCGATTTATGAAGATTTGACAGCCTATGAAAATGTGAAGTTTTTTGCAGGGCTCTACGGATTAAGAGGGTCACTTCTTAACGAACGAGTCGAAGAAGCTTTAGCGTTTGTAGGGCTTTTAGATAAACAAAAGGCGTATCCGAAAAGCTTTTCAGGAGGAATGAAAAGAAGGTTAAATATCGCATGCGCAATTGCTCATCGCCCGAAGCTTATCATTATGGATGAACCGACGGTTGGCATTGATCCTCAGTCGCGAAATTATATTTTAACATCTGTAAAAAAGCTAAATGAAATGGGAAGCACAATCATTTATACCAGTCACTATATGGAAGAAGTAGAAGAGGTATGTACAAAAATTGCGATTATTGATCATGGCAAGATTATTGCTGAAGGAACAAAAGAGCAGCTGAAAGCTATTATCACTGATACAAAAGATATTTGGATTGAAGTAAAAGAAGCGGACGATATAGATTGCAGCGGTCTAAAAGAAATTCCAGGCGTAACAGCCGTTACGTATGAAGATGGAATCATTAAAATTAATTCAAGCGCCGAAGTGAATAACTTGAACAAAGTCATTCATTATTTAATGACGCATCATATCGAAATTAAAGCAGTCAAGGAGCAAGCACCAAATTTAGAGACGGTCTTTCTGACGCTCACAGGACGCAGTTTAAGAGATTTATAAAAGAAAGGAGGAATAACGAATGAATATTATTGCAATTGCTTTGAAAGAAATGAAAAGTGATCTGCGGGATAAGCGTGCATTTATCTTTATGATTCTTTTTCCGCTAGCTCTTGTCCTTATTTTAGGAACAGCTTTGTCCCAAGCCTTTAATAATGACATGACGATAGACGACAGTTACGTTCTCTATAAAATCGACACAAGTAATGAAGAATCTGCTGCTTTTAAGCAGTTTGCTGCCCATGCAGAAAAATCGGGCATTCATTTTAAAGCGCTGAAAAAAAATCAGGATGGAAAAAAAGAAGTAAAAGAACAGCGCTATACAGCTTATGTAGAAATGAAAGACGGAGACATTCATCTCTACGGAAATGAAGAAAACAGCATTGAATTCAACATGGTCCAAGGTATGTTAAGCACTTTTGTGGATAAGTACAATGTGGCTATGGAAGTGGCTAAAGTAAACCCTCAGCAAGTGGATAATCTGCTCCGTGCGTCTAAGCATGACTATATTCAAGAAACATCTCTTCATTCTCAAAAACAGCCAAATTCAATAGACTACTACGCCATTTCAATGACAACTATGATTGTTTTGTACGGATCTATCTCAGCGAGTTATTTAATTAGAGGAGAGCGTATGCGAAATACAGTTAGTCGATTAGTAGCCGCGCCGGTTAAAACCGCTGAAATTTTTGTCGGGAAAATTTTAGGTACTGTTTTGGTTCACTCCATTTGTGTGTTAGTCGTCATTATGTCGACTAAATATTTTTTTGATGCCAACTGGGGAGATCATTTACTCTTAGTACTCGTAATGTTAGTATCTCAGATTCTTTTTGCCATTAGCTTTGGGTTAGGAGTGAGCTACCTTACGAAGACGGAAGCGGCGTCAAGAGCAATTATTATGGTTGTTATTCAAGTGTCGTGTATTGTGGGAGGAACCTATTTTCAAAATGGATCTGGAGAGGGATTCGTCAATGTATCACCTTTAACCTGGATGAATAATGGACTTATTAAATTGATTTATACAAATGATATCGGCGCTTCTCTTTCAGTTATCGGGTTGAACGTAGGCTTCTCTATTTTATTCCTGGGCATAGCAATTGTGCTTTTGAGAAAAAGAGAGGGGTTATAACATGAAAAATATCATGTGGCTTGTCACAAATATGCTAAGAAATATGCTGCTTAGAAACAAAAGGACGCTTGTGCTTGTTATTGGTTTGCCTATTGCAGGGGTTTTAATGTCCGTTCTTATTTATGGAAATGCAGGAGGGACTTCGGTGAATATCGGAGTTGTCAATCACGACTCAACGGATATTACAAAAGATACCGTTCAGTTTTTAAAAGGGCTGCATAAAACAAATGTTAAAATACTCACTGACAAAGAAGTGGATCATGAGATTACGTCAAAGAAAGTTGATGCGGTTATTACCTTTGAAAAAGGGTTTTCTGACAGCGTCAAAGCGAACAAACCAGATCATATTACAATCACTTCAATAAAAGGAGCAGGAGTAACGAGCTTTATTAAGTCTTATTTGTATCAATATATTGACAATATTTCTTCGCTGAATCAAGCTGCTGAAGGCGACGATGCGGCGTTTAAACAAATGTATGAGAATTATCAAAAAGCGCCATTCCACGTCTCGACGCATGCCCTTAAAGACAAAGGAACCGATCAAAACATTGTCAAGCAGACAATTGGATATTTAATCATGTTTATGCTTTTTTCTGCGGTGAATTTATCGGCTCTTATCACAAAAGAAAAAGAGCAGCGAACGTATTTTAGACTGTTAGCTTCGCCAGTTAGCGCAAGGCAATACGTGATATCCAATGTTATTACAAATATGATTTTATTAACTCTGCAAGTAATGATTACACTTGTTTGTATTACGACTCTTTTTCACGTAGATATGAACATTCCCGTATGGCAGCTGTTTTTCATTTTAGTTTTGTTTGGTCTAGTAGCCATCGGCTTGTCTCTTGTAATTATCGCTTTTACAGAAAGTTCAAAAGCAGCGAATGGTCTTCAGACGCTTATCATCACGCCAACTTGTTTACTGTCCGGCTGCTTTTTCCCGCCTGAATTTATGCCGGATGTGATGCAGAAAATAGCCGACTTTCTTCCTCAAACGTGGGTATTAAGTACGTTAAAAAGTGTTCAACAAGGAGCTGATTTAAGCAGCCTATGGTTAAATATCAGCATTTTACTAGCTTTTGCACTTGTTTTTTTCCTGCTGTCTATTTATAAATTAAATCGAAATAATACTGTTCAAAAGTTTATTTAAATGGTAAAGTCAGAGAATACCTCTGGCTTTTTTTGTAATTTTTAAAAAGTTACAAAAAAAGATTGAAAAATATAAGATGAAATTTTAGAATGAAAGAGGAAAGGGGTATACAAAAAGAGAATAAATAGGGGAGAAAAACGAAGTTCATGTTGGTTTTTTGCACAAATAAATGAAATCGCTTACATAAGTCAGCATGAAAGTACGGAAGGAGAGATTGTCAGCGAGATAACAAAGGGGGAAAAACAGTGGGAATTTATGAACTACTTGTACCACGCACGGTTTTATATGGAGAAGGATCATTTTCTAAAATTGGAGAACAGGCTGCACTGCTTGGGACAAAGGCATTGCTTATAAGTGATGACGTTATGGTGAAAGCAGGCAATGTAGAAACTTGCCGTCGTTACTTAGCAGAGGCTGGCATGGACTGTGCCGTGTATACAGGCGTAAATTCAGAGCCGACAGATATTCATCTAGATGAAGCGCTTGTTATATGTAAAACGGAGCAGTGCGATGTGGTTATTGCCTTAGGGGGAGGCAGCTGTATCGATACTGGAAAAGCGGTTGCCATTATGATGACAAATGAAGGGCATCTACGAACGTATTTTCAAAATCAACAAGAGTTTCAAGATAGTCCTCTTCCTTTGGTTGCCGTGCCTACGACTGCTGGAACAGGCTCAGAAGTGACGAAAGCGACGGTTATTACAGACACGGCGTATGATGTAAAAATGATGCTCGCAAGGCCTCAATTATTGCCTGATACAGCCATTGTTGATCCGTTATTAACGCTATCATGTCCGAAACACGTAACGGCAGCTACAGGAATTGATGCACTCAGTCATGCAGTGGAAGCGTATTTGTCTAAAAAAGCACATCCTTTTACAGATTCACTTGCGCTTCAAGCAATTGAGTTAATCATGAAAAATATCCGTCTTGTGTATAGAAATGGAGAAAATGTTCAAGCAAGAAACGAAATGGCCTATGCATCTATGCTGGCAGGAATGGCATTTTCAAATTCATCTGTTGCTCTAGTACACGGTATGTCAAGACCTATTGGCGCGTTATTCCATGTGCCGCACGGTATTTCTAATGCGATGCTCCTGCCTGCGGTTTTGGACTATACAAAAGAGGCTTCAATCGATCGTTTAGGTGAAATAGGACAAGCTCTTTTTCCGAACGTATCATATACAAAAAAAGAGGGAGCAGATGTGTTAATTGAAGCCATCAAGCAGCTTTGTATCGACTTAGAGATTCCTAATCTTCAATCGTGGGGCATTGATCGCCAGCTATTTTACGCGGCGGTTGAGAAAATGGCAGCGGATGCGATTCAAAGCGGAAGTCCTGCTAACCATCCGGTTGTACCGACGGCAGAAGAAATTATCCAGCTGTATTACACGTGCTATGAATATGAGTTTGAGTCTGCACTTTATAAAAAATAAGATAAATTCAAAACAAATTGAATGAGGGATGAAAGGGGAAACGTTATGGATTTGCTGATTATTTTGCTGTCTCTGGGGCTTTTAATGCTGGTTGCTTACCGCGGATTTTCAGTTATTTTGTTTGCTCCATTGTGTGCGCTGCTAGCTGTTATTTTGACGGAACCAAGCTATGCACTCCCGTTTTTCTCAAACGTTTTTATGGAGAAAATGGTTGGGTTTATTAAAAACTACTTCCCTGTCTTTCTATTAGGAGCAGTCTTCGGGAAAATGGTAGAAATGTCTGGAGTCGCTGAATCGATTGCGAAAACAATTGTTAAAGTAGTAGGGGCTAAACGCGCCATCTTGGCTATTGTTTTAATGGGAGCAATCTTAACTTACAGCGGGGTAAGTTTATTCGTTGTTGCGTTTGCAGTTTATCCGTTTGCGGCTAACTTATTCCGCGAAGCGAATATTCCAAAACGATTAGTACCGGGAACGATTGCATTAGGAGCTATTTCGTTCACCATGGATGCACTTCCGGGTACACCGCAAATTCAAAACGTTATTCCAACGACTTTTTTTAAAACAGACATCTATGCTGCTCCGACACTGGGGATTATCGGATCGGTGATTGTCTTTAGCTTAGGTCTTTGGTATTTAGAAAGCCGAAGCAAAAAAGCAAGAAAAGCTGGAGAAGGCTACTATGGGTTTAATAATGAACTAGCGGCTGCTGCAGAGCTAGAAAAAGAGTCTGTACCTTCTACAGAACCTAAATATGAACCTAGCGTAGCAAGACAGATTCTTGCATTTGTTCCGCTCGTGCTTGTAGGGGTGGCAAATAAATTTTTTACTGTTTCTATTCCAAAGTGGTACCCAGACGGTTTTGATTTTGCCAAAATTGGTCTTGAAGCGTTCGGAAAAGTAGATTTAACCGCAGTTGTTGGTATTTGGTCAGTGGAATTGGCACTTGTTATTGGAATTATCACAACGATTGCGTATGACTGGAAGAGAGTGACCACCGGTTTCCAAGCTGGTCTTAACGCAAGTATTGGCGGAGCGCTTCTCGCTGCGATGAACACGGGAGCTGAGTATGGCTTTGGAGGCGTCATTTCATCTCTTCCTGGCTTTGCAACCGTTCGTGATGGTATTTCACATACCTTTACAAATCCGCTTGTCAATGGAGCCGTTACGACAAACATTTTAGCCGGTATTACAGGCTCTGCTTCTGGAGGTATGGGAATTGCGCTTAGTGCGATGGGAGATAAGTATGTAGAAGCTATTAATCAGTACAACATTCCTCCTGAAGTTATGCACAGAGTTGTAGCGATGGCATCAGGCGGTATGGATACGCTTCCTCATAACGGAGCTGTTATTACCCTACTTGCTATTACCGGGTTAACCCACAAGCAGTCTTACCGAGATATTTTTGCCATCACTGTTATAAAAACGCTTGCATGTTTCTTAATTATTGGAATCTACAGCTTAACTGGACTCGTCTAACAAATAAAGAGGCTGAGTTTAGTTAAAGAAAAATCCGAACGATGAATCGTTCGGATTTTTTTATTGTTGTGGTGAACATAGATTTCATGTATATAGGTGCTTTTAGCGGTTGATTGGAGCGGAGCCTTGCACGGAAATCAGCAGCGGTTTCACAAGGAATCTTTATCTCCTTTGTTTGTCTATAGGTTGCAGTGATTTAGTTGTATATCAAGCTTTTGGCTCTAAAACAGATTCTTTGACTTTCTAAACTGTAAGTATTATGATTACACTACTTTCTGCAGTACTATATGCCGTTACATTAATTCTTAGCATGTTTATGAAGAAAGGAGAATGACTGTGAAGCTATTTGAAGGAAATTTAAAAGTAGGCGATTGGGTCAAAGGAAAGTCTCGCGACGGTGAACTTATATACGGATATATTAAAACGATTAATCCATCTAAAAAAGCAGCACTAATCAACGTTGTAAAAAGTGATGATGAAAAAATGGTCGGCACAACCATTGGCATGATGGATGAAAAAATAGAGAAGCTGCCCCTTCAAAAAACAGCGCACGAAGAGCAGATTCTTTCATTGATTGATCTTGCGCTGCTAACGAAAGACAAGGCTTGGTTTAGTGAATTAACAGCTGAATTAAAAAGATTACAAGATAAAAAGCAAGGCTGACATTCCTGATAAGGAATGAAGGCCCTGCTTTTTTTATTATTCATAGGGGAAAAGCAGGAATGGAAAGCCGCTTGCGAGAAGAAGTAAGTGACAATATTAAGAAAGAAAAGGTGATAAAAGATGAGTAAACGTGTCTTGATTTTAACAGGAGATGCCGTGGAGGCTTTAGAAGTTTTTTATCCGTATTATCGCTGTTTAGAAGAAGATATTCAGTGTACCATTGCTTCTCCCGTGAAAAAGAAGCTTCAAACGGTTGTTCATGATTTCCTTCCAGAAATGGAAACATTCACTGAGAAAACGGGATATAAAATTGATTCTCACGCTTCTGTTGATGAAGTGGATCCTGCCGATTATGATGGTCTTATTATTCCTGGAGGACGGGCGCCTGAATACATTCGAATGAACACAAAAGTTCAGGAAATTGCTGCGCATTTTTTAAAAGAAAATAAACCTTTAGGCGTTATTTGTCATGGTCAGCTCGTGTTAACGACGGTTAGAAAGTATCTGCAGGACAGAGAAGTGACAGCGTATCCTGCTTGCCGACCGGAAGTAGAAGCGGCGGGTGCTGTATTTGTGGAACAGACGCTTCATGTAGACAGAAACCTAGTAACCGGACAAGCATGGCCGGATTTACCTAAATTTATGAAAGAGTTTTTTAACGTGCTAAAAAAAGCTGAAAAAGTGAACGCATAATAAAAAGAGCGGGCTGAGAGAAAACCATTCTTTCAGCTCTTTTAATTGATGATAGGTGAGGTGTAAACAACGTGCAGCTAGTGTCTGAACTGTCGAAGAAAATTATAAAAGAAGTACAGCTTGTGATGAAAGAACATGTAATTGTAACGGATACACGCGGAATTATTATTGCGTCTACAGAAGAAAAGCGGGTTGGTTTTTTTCATGAAGGCGCGTGGAACGTGATGCAAAAAAAGAAAAAACTATATATCTCCAAAAAAGAAGCAGCAGATTTAAAAGGAGTTAAGCCAGGAATTAATTTGCCTATCAGTTATCAAGGAGACATTATTGGCGTTATTGGCATTACAGGCACTCCAGAAGCTGTTGAGCCTTTTGCAGACATTATTCGAAGATTAACAGAGCTAATTATTCGCGAGGCATATTACATAGAAACAAAGGAATGGGAAAATAAAGGAGTAGAAGCTTTTTTTCGTGAATGGATTTATAGCCAGCAGGTAGATGCAGAATTTATTGAACGAGGCCATATTTTAGGAGTACAAGTAGAAAGCTCTTATTGCTGCACGCTGTTTCAAATTGATTCATCTCTTTCGAAAAAGAAGCAGCAGCAGGTACAAGAAATGATTCGCTACTGGTTTGAAAGTCATAAAGCTGAAGGAGATTATATCGCAAATTGGGGATACGATCGCTTGCTTTTACTTAAAGAGGCTGTAGGTGAAAAGGCAAGGCAAGGATTTAAAGAAGAATTAATAAAATGTCAGCAGTATATTCAAGCAAACAACCAAGTTATGATCGCTATTGGTATAGGAAAGCCAGCGGAGGAATTTAATTTGCATGCTTCATATGAAGAAGCGAAAAAAGCGCTTAAAGTGGCTTCAAAACGTCAAACCGTTGTTTTCTATGAGGAGCTGCTGATGGACATGATGTTAGAAGACGTTTCTGAACCTGTAAAAAAGGAATTCTTGAGTCGAGTGCTTTCTTCCATTCAAAAAGAAAAAGAGCTTCTCGAAACGCTGAAATGCTATTTAGCCAACGATCAATCGTTGAAAAAAACGGCGTTTGATTTACATATTCATATTAATACGCTTCATTACCGCTTGAAGCAAATGAAAGAACTAACAGACATTGATCCAAAAAGCGTAAAGGGTATCACGCTTTTTTACCTTGCGCTGTCTCTATTAGAGTAAGTGCGCCCTTCATTAGATAAACATACAAAAAATGAGTTTTTAAAGCGCTTTTTTTTAGTTTTTTATCCATAGTCCCTCGTGGCTTCTGCAACTATAATAAGATTAAGAGATATATAAGGAGGAACGTTATGCTTAATGAACGAACAAAAGCAAAGCTCATTGAAGTTGTAGGATCAGCCAATTTTCAAGATAGCAGTGAAGCAAGACTCGTGTACTCTTATGACGCAACACCTAACTTTCAGTCGCTTCCTGATGCGGTTATTATGCCTGAAAACAAAGATCAAGTGAAAAGAATTTTAACGATATGCAACGAAGATCATGTTCCTATTGTGCCAAGAGGTTCAGGTACAAATTTAAGCGCAGGAACGTGTCCAACGCAAGGCGGAATTGTTCTTACATTTAACCGAATGAATAACATTTTGGAAATTGATGAAGAAAATTTAACCGCTACCGTGCAGCCGGGTGTTATCACGTTAGACTTAATTAACGCCGTAGAGGCAAAAGGTTTATTTTATCCTCCTGATCCAAGCTCTATGAAAATATCAACCATCGGAGGGAACATCAATGAGTGCTCAGGAGGATTACGAGGCTTAAAATACGGCGTAACAAAAGATTACGTTCTTGGTCTTGAAGTAGTTCTTGCAAACGGAGACTGCATTAAGACAGGAGGCAAGCTGGCTAAAGATGTAGCTGGCTACGATTTAACGAACTTGTTTGTCGGTTCTGAAGGAACGCTTGGCGTCGTGACAGAAGCCATTTTAAAGCTCATTCCAATACCTGAAACAAAACAAACTCTGCTCGCGCTGTTTGAAGACATGGACGCAGCTGCTAAGACGGTTTCAGCAATTATCGCCAATAAGATTATTCCAGCCACGCTTGAATTTTTAGATCAGCCGACGTGCGAAGTAGTAGAAGATTTTGCGCAAGTTGGTCTACCAACAGATGTAAACGCTGTCTTATTGATTGAACAAGACGGTCCCCCGGAAGTGGTGAGTCGGGATATTGAAATGATCTCACGCATCTGCAGCGAAGGAAATGCTGTATCTGTAAAAGTAGCGGCTTCGCAAGCAGAAGCAGAAGCGTTAAGTACAGCAAGAAGATCAGCTCTTTCCGCTTTAGCACGGATGAAGCCAACGACGATTTTAGAAGACGCAACCGTCCCGCGGTCTAAAATTAGCGAAATGGTCAAAGCGATTAATGAAATTGCCGTAACATATAACGTTAAGATCTGTACGTTTGGTCATGCAGGAGACGGAAATCTGCATCCGACTTGTTTAACAGATGCGCGCGACAAAGAAGAGCTTCACCGCGTCGAACAAGCTTTTGAAGCGATTTTTCATAAAGCCATTGAGCTTGGAGGAACGATTACAGGTGAACACGGAGTGGGAGAAATGAAAGCACCGTATTTGGCATTGAAGATGGGCGGAGAAGGAGTAGCTGCGATGAAAGCAATTAAGTATGCTTTGGACCCGCAAGGAATTATGAATCCAGGGAAAATTTTTGCTAAAGACACGAGAAAAAGAGTGGTGGTTCGTTCATGACGGCAACAAAAGACATTCAGCAAGCATTCAAAGAACGGTTAGATTATGACGAGTTAATGAATTGTATGAGATGCGGTTTTTGTTTGCCAAGCTGTCCGACGTATGGACAAACGAATCAATATGAAGCAGCGTCACCGCGCGGAAGAATTGCTTTGATGAAAGGAGTTGTAGACGGACTTATTGAACCTGATGAATCTGTTGAAAAGCAATTGAATCTTTGTCTTGGCTGCCGAGCGTGTGAGCCTGTTTGTCCTTCGGGTGTGAAGTACGGACACTTATTAGAAGAAGCGCGTGATATTATTCAGCAGAAAAAAAGGCATAAATGGCCGGTAAAAGCACTCAGGCATATGGTGTTTGAACAGCTTTTCCCGCATAAAGAACGATTAAAAAATGTACATTCTCTGCTTGCTTTCTATCAAAGAAGCGGCTTGCAAAAAGCTGTTCAAAAAACAAACATACTAAACGTCCTTCCTGGTAATCTAGCACAAATGGAAAAAACGCTTCCGCTTGTGCCAACCAAAAAAGAAATGAAGAAACGGCCGTTTTTATTTGAAGCAGAAGGAACAAGAGAGCGTACGGTTGCTTTTTTTACAGGGTGTTTAATGGATACGATGTTTATGGAAACAAACAACGCGACGATTGCACTTTTACAAAAAGCGGGGTGTAAGGTCGTTATACCAGAAGTGCAGACGTGCTGCGGCGCACTGCATGCGCATGGAGGAGAAAAAGATCAGGCAAAGAAGTTAGCGAAGCAAAATATCATGGCGTTTGAATCCATTCAAGCGGATGATATTGTTCTTAATGCAGGAGGCTGCGGTGCGCTGTTGGTAGAATACGATCATTTATTAAAAGAGGAACCGGAATGGAAAGAAAGAGCAGAGGCCTTTTCTGCAAAAGTGAAAGATTTTTCAGAGATTCTAGGGCAGCAACAGTTTGTGGAAAAACAAAAGTTATCGCTGCCAAGTCAAATTATTACGTATCAAGACTCGTGTCATTTAAGAAACGTGATGAAAACGTCCAGCGCACCGAGAAAACTGATCCAAGCGATTAACGGAACGGTGTTTAATGAAATGGAAAATGCGGATCATTGCTGTGGCTCAGCTGGTATTTATAATCTAACGGAACAAGAGATGTCTATGCAAATTTTAGATTATAAAATGGAAAAAGTGAAAGAAGCCCATGCACATACGATTGTAACAGCAAACCCGGGCTGTCTCATTCAAATGAAGCTAGGGGTAGTCAGAGAAGGAGTAGAAGAAAGTGTAAGGGCCGTTCATCTTGCAGATTTACTTCTTGAAGCAGTAGAAAGCAAATAAAAAGGCCGGACGCGTCCGGCCTTTTTTATTATTTGAACAGCTGAGAAACAATTTCGTACGAACGAAGGCGAGCTTTGTGATCGTAAATTTGAGCGTTAATCATCAGTTCATCTGCTTCTGTTTCTTCAATAAACTGTTCCAGCTTGACTTTAATCGTCTCAGGACTTCCGACAATAGAAGAGCCCAGCTGCTGTTGAAGAGAAGCTTTTTCAAAGTCAGTCCATAGTTCATCCATATTATCCACAGGAGCTTTTAGTTTACCCGGTGTGTTTCGAATTAAATTTAGAAACTGCTGCTGCATAGAAGTAGCCAAACGTTCAGCTTCTTTATCTGTATCAGCAGCGATTACGTTTACACCTAACATTGCATATGGTTTGTCTAACACGTCGGACGGCTTAAAATAACGGCGATACATGTTAAGAGCTGTCATTGTATTATTAGGCGAAAAGTGACTTGCAAATGAAAATGGCAAGCCTAGCTGTGCAGAAAGCTGTGCGCTAAAACCGCTTGAGCCAAGCAGCCAAATCGGAATATTTAAACCTTGACCGGGAACAGCTTTAACGCGCATCTGACTTTCTGAAGCCGGTTTAAAGTATTCTTGCAGTTCAGCCAGCTGTTCTGGGAAGTCACTGCCGTCGCTTCTGCGGTCGCGTCGCAGAGCTTGTGCTGTCAGCTGATCTGTCCCTGGGGCTCTTCCTAAGCCTAAATCAATACGTCCTGGAAATAGTGATTCAAGCGTGCCAAAATGCTCAGCAATAACAAGCGGAGAATGGTTAGGAAGCATAATACCTCCAGAGCCTACGCGAATGCGTGACGTGCCTGCAGCTACATGACCAATTACAACGGATGTAGCGGAGCTTGCGATACCTGTCATATTATGATGTTCAGCTAGCCAGTAGCGGTTATACCCCCATTTTTCAGCGTGCTGAGCTAAATCTAATGTATTTCTAAGTGAGTCAGATACAGTTCCTCCTTCAACTACAGGAGAAAGATCCAATACGGAAATCGGAATATCTTTTAATGCTTTACTCATCAATTTCATCTTCTTTCTTTAAAGACTTCATAGGCCTTGTTATTTCAATGGAATACAAGTATTTTAACAATAATCTTTCGAGTTCCAAAATATTTTGCTTCGGTTATTTCCCTTTACGTTATTGTTCTTTATTTACACAAGCTTTTGAGAAACAAAAAGCTTGTACGGTATAAGGCAGAAGCCGCCTCTTTCTATAAAAAGCTGTCATATTTTATAGTAGAAGGGAGGATGAATATGGTTACTTTAAATGAACTAAAAAGCAAGCAGTACGATATGATATACAGTTTAGGCTATAACTGTTTTCCAGGGATATACATGAAAAAATATTCTTTGCGAAAACAAGCCGGCGTGATTGATTGGTGTATTAGCATTTCTCTTTCTCACGTCAATCAGCTGTTGAAAAATCGCTGTAAAGACTTATTTGTATATGAACACTTAACCTATATCAGTTCTTTCGGAGATGGTTCCACGCTTAGACTGCGTGATAAGGTGTATCAAATTGATTCTGCTCATGATTTTCCGTCGTCTATTAATACGGATACTAACTGGTTTTCATATAATGAAGTCAAAGAAAAATATGAACGGAGAACGGAGCGATTTTTAACGTCGATGGAGACCAGTTCTTGTATATTGTTTATTCGCATGGGCGGAACGTATGAAGAAGCGAAAGAATTAGAGCATATTTTAAAGGGAATGGTCAAAAACGATTTCTATATACTGCTGCTGACAAACAGTGAAAAAAAACTTTTGTCAGAAGCTAACTGGGACTTGTCTTATACATGTGTCTTACATGCACCTATTTTTTCAATGGACGTGCTGCGCGATGATACAGTATGGGAAGAGCTCTTAAGCGGGCTTGTTATAAAATAAAAGAAACTCTTTTTGTTTAATACGGGAATGAAAAAGCTCGTTTTTTTCATAGACTTTGTTATATCTGTGTATCAAAGGAGATGAAAAGATGGAGTCCAATGTGCGGAAGGCAATAAAAGAAATTGTATGGCTGCTGCTAGAACAAGACCAGCGCTGGAATGAGTATCTAGTACAGCTGGAGGATTTGAAAATACAAGTGGATTTGAATAGTTCCGCATATGAAGTTCTGAGAAAGATGACAGGGAATTACGAAGTGCTGCTTGAACATATGGATCTCATTCAGCAGTTTGAAAATCATTCTAAAAGTGAAACAGCGCTGAATGACTTAGTTACCATCGTTATGAAGCATTACTCATTAAAAAATTCATAAGCCTGCTTTGTGCAGGTTTATGGAGTTTAAGCTCTCAATGGAATTCGGTAGAGATAATCGTTTATAATAAGTACATATGGTGATGAAAGGGTGATCGATATGGAAGAAAAACAAGAAATTGTACCCGTTCGTACAGAGGAAACAGCCAAATATTATTCGGAAGAAAAATTTTGGGACAAGCTTAAAAAGTTTGGTAAAAAAGCGGGAGCAAACGTTGTTTATGCCGTATTGCTTTTATACTACACGCTACAAAAACCTGATATTCCCCCAAAAGCAAAAGCAGTCATTATAGGAGCGTTAGGTTATTTTATTCTTCCTTTAGATTTAATTCCGGACTTTGCAGCAGGAGTTGGATTTACAGATGATTTAGGAGCTCTCGGGCTTGCATTGATTCAAGTTGCCATGTACATTGATGAAGGTGTTAAACTGAAAGCAAAAGAAAAAATTAAAGCGTGGTTTTCAGAAGAACACAATTTTTCCATTATTGATGCTAAAATAAAGTAACGTTATGATCGAAATGTAATTATTAAATAAAGTGAGCAAAAGAAGGTGATAGATGAATCATCTTCTTTTTAAGCGATAATATATAGGTCTTTATAACTATTTTAATCCGTTTTATGTAAAAAAAACAGGATTAAAATATTTTTTTCATTAAAATTTTAAGCAATGTAATTGAATAATTGCCCTACAAATGTTAAGTTAAAACATGTTCATAAATTCGTCACAGAAAGCAGTATACAAATAAGTAAGATTGTTTGTAAAAACTTTGTGAAATTATGGAACTTTTTAACTGAGAGTTTCAAACTCTTAGAGATTCTTCCTCATCAATCAGAAGTCGCTTTCTTTCGTTCCAAGATTAAGCATCTTTCATTTGAAGGTGTTTTTTTTCAGCCTAAGTAAGCCAACAACATGATTGTATGACAAGTTTTTGCTAAGGTTGTAGAGTTACTGTATTGTATGACAAGTTTTGTGTGATTTGATTTAACTAAATGAACAGCTTCGAAGTAAATAAATGATTGCAGAAAAACAAAGTCCATGCGTTTTCATGAACCATTATACGTTACTTCATATTTGTAGAGATGTTTAGCAAAAAGGGAGATGAATGGCCTGACGTAAACAATATCCATAGACAAGCCTTAGAAGATAATTATCTTTCTAAGAAAGCAAATTTATATGATTGATTCTAATCTAAACAATGGAGTGTTCAAAAATGGAAATTAGTCAAATCTTTATTATTTTAACCCCAATCTTTTTCGTTATTTTGCTAGGTTATTTAGCAGGGTACTTTAAAAAGTTTGATGCAACAACATCTAAAGGGTTAAATACGCTTGTAACAAAATTTGCGTTACCTGCACATCTATTCGTTGGTATTACAACAACATCAAAACAAACGCTTATTGAAAAATGGCCGTTTTTACTAGCATTAGTTCTTGGTATTATTGGATTTTATGTTCTTTTCTTACTTGTGGCAAAATATGTATTCAAATACTCACTAACAGGCGCGTCTATGTTCTCTTTAAACTCTACGCAGCCAACGTTTGCGTTTATGGGTATTCCCGTATTAGGTAGCTTGTTTGGCGCGGATGTAGTAGCAATTCCAATCGCCATTACTGGTATCGTAGTAAATGCGATGCTTGATCCTTTAGCAACTATTATTGGTACGGTTGGACAACGCGAAAGAAGTGAAGGGGATTCAGAAGAAAGCTTATTTAAAGTAACCATTAAATCAATCTTACACGGTCTTTCTGAGCCGTTAGCTTGTGTTCCGTTAATCGCAGTAGTATTAGTATTATGTGGATTCCAATCTCCAGATTTATTATCAAGCAGTTTAAATCAAATTGGCTCAATTACATCAGGTGCGGCTCTATTCGCAGTTGGGGTAACAATTGGTATTCGTAAAATTCAATTTAGCCCATCGGCATTTGGTATTGCAATTTTGAAAGTGGCTATTCAGCCGCTTGTAATGTTAGGAATTGCAACAGCAATGGGTCTATCATCAGCTGATATCGTAAAATTAGTATTATTAGTAGCGTTCCCAGGTTCAGCTGTAGCAGCGATGATTTCAGTTCGCTTTGACAGCCTAGCTGGTGAAACAGCTTCAGCATTCGTACTTAGTGCCATTATGTCACTTGTTACATTACCATTGTTAATTTCTTGGTTAATGTAATCACATGCATGGATATAGAACAAAAAAGGCTTTGCTATTTTAGCAAAGTCTTTTTTTGTGTATCTATACTTAAAAAAGCTTTAAAAATTCTTGAGCGATTTTGGGAAGATAACTGTCGGTACGCCACGTAACTAAAGGCTCAATTACAAATGGATTATCTTCTATGTTTAAAATTTTAATACGTTCTAGTGAAAAAGAGGAAAGCATTGAATAAGGAACAATGGCAGCACCAAGGCCACGACATACTAAATTAAGAAGCATCGCTGAGTCATGGCATTCGCATAAAATATTAGGTGTTATATCCATCTTTTTAAATTCCTTCACAATGCGATTATATATGCTTATTTCCCGGTTTGAGCGAAGAAGAATAAGAGGGAGAGAAGCAATTTCGACGACTGAAATCTTTTCTGTTGCATAACCACTTTCTTTAGGAACAGCTACAACAAAAACATCTGGTGCAAGTGTTTTTGTTTTGACATGTTTATAAGGTAAGTCAGTAGTAGTGACTGCTACATCGATTTTTCCTTCTGTTAATAATTCATTTAAGTGAGCTGGTTCGTTTTCATAGATGTTAAAGGTGCTGTTTGGGTACTGTTTTTGAATAATAGTTAGCTTATCGAGAACCGTTGATGCACAGTAGATTGTGCATCCAATTTCAAGTTTTTCATTTGTTACGTTTTTACATTCCTGTACTTCCAATACTGATTTTTCGACCCTTTGCACAATTTCTTTCGCTCGTTTTAAAAAAAGCTCTCCTTCTACCGTTAACAATAAGCGCTTGTTATTATTTCGTTCAAAAAGCAAAAGCCCTAGCTCATTTTCGAGCTGTTTTAGCTGCCTGCTTAAAGGAGGCTGAGCCATATGCAGGCGCTTTGCTGCTTTGGTCACATTTAATTCTTCAGCTATGACAATAAAATAATGCAGCTGTCTTAATTCCACTGTATTCAACTCCATACTTTAAAGGTATTATTATATATTTTATCAATATTTTAATTGTATGGAAAATGAGTGTAAAGTTAAATGTGTAACCAAAGCAGAGAGGAGGAAGAGAAATGAAAATAGCTGTAGGAATCACAGGAGCCACGGGAGCTATTCTAGGTATTCGAATTTTAGAGCTTTTGAAGAAGTCTTCTGTTGAAACGCATTTAGTCATGTCGACTTGGGCTCATGCCACAATTAAGTTAGAAACACCGTATAGCGTTCAGCAAGTAGAAGCACTAGCAGATTATTGTTATTCATATCAAGACCAAGCAGCGAAAATTTCGAGCGGTTCTTTTCGTATAGATGGAATGATTGTTAGTCCTTGCAGTATGAAAACATTAGCATCTATTCGAATGGGACTAGCAGATAACTTAATAGCGAGAACGGCAGATGTGATGTTAAAAGAAAGAAAGCCACTAGTGCTACTTCCTCGAGAAACGCCTTTGAATACGATTCATTTAGAAAACATGCTGGATCTTTCAAAAATGGGTGCTATCCTTGTGCCTCCTATGCCGGCATTTTATAACAAACCTGAGACGATTGATGATCTTGTCACCCATATTGCTGTTCGAACGTTAGATCAATTAGGGATTGAGTGTCCTGAGGCAAAAAGATGGAATGGAATTAAACATTTATCACAAGGAGGAAAATAAACATGGCTTATAAAGACTTTAGAGATTTCCTTAATACGCTACATAAAGAAGGGCAGCTACTGAAGATTACAGATGAAGTGCAGCCTGATCCAGATTTAGGTTCAGCAGGTCAAGCCATCAGTAATTTAGGAGACCAAACGCCGGGATTATTATTTACCAATATTTATGGGTACAACAACGCAAAGGTAGCCCTAAACGTAATGGGTTCCTGGTCAAATCACGCGTTAATGATGGGAATGCCTAAATCAACTCCTGTAAAAGAACAGTTCTTTGAGTTTGCTCGGAGATATGAAAAATTTCCTGTCAAAGTAAAAAGAGAAGAAACGGCGCCATTTCATGAGTGTGAAATTAAAGATGATATTAACTTATTCGACCTTTTGCCGTTGTTTCGCTTGAATCAAGGAGACGGAGGCTACTATCTAGATAAAGCGTGCGTTATTTCTCGTGATCAGCATGATAAGGAGAACTTTGGCAAGCAAAACGTAGGTATATATCGTATGCAGGTCAAAGGGAAAGACCGTCTAGGCATTCAACCTGTGCCACAGCATGATATTGCCATTCACTTGAAACAAGCCGAAGAAAAAGGTGAAAACCTCCCTGTATCAATTGCTTTAGGATGTGAACCTGCGATTGTCACAGCAGCCGCTACGCCGCTTCATTACGATCAATCAGAGTATGAAATGGCAGGAGCTATTCAAGGTGAGCCATACAGAATTGTGAAGTCTCAGCTTTCTGATTTAGATGTACCTTGGGGAGCAGAAGTGATTTTAGAGGGAGAAATTTTAGCTGGTGAACGTGAATATGAAGGTCCTTTTGGCGAATTTACAGGTCATTACTCCGGCGGCAGAAGCATGCCTGTTATCAAAATCAATCGTGTATACCATCGCAAAGATCCTATTTTTGAAAGTTTATATATCGGTATGCCTTGGACAGAAACAGATTATTTAATTGGAATTAATACAAGCGTTCCTTTATATCAGCAGCTAAAAGAAGCATATCCTGAAGAGATTGAAGCTGTGAATGCGATGTATACTCATGGTCTCGTTGCTATCATTTCAACGAAAAGCCGATACGGAGGATTTGCTAAGGCGGTTGGTATGAGGGCATTGACTACGCCGCATGGATTAGGATATTGCAAGCTAGTTATTTTAGTAGACGAAGATGTGGATCCGTTTAATTTACCGCAAGTCATGTGGGCGCTATCGACAAAAATGCACCCAAAACACGATGTTATAACAGTGCCTAATCTTTCAGTTCTGCCACTTGATCCAGGGTCTGAGCCGGCTGGTATTACAGATAAAATGATTTTGGATGCTACAACACCGGTTGCACCGGAAACAAGAGGCCACTATTCTCAGCCTTTAGATACACCACTTGAAACTGAGAAATGGGAAAAAATCTTAACGAATATGATGCAAAAATAAACAAGGAGGAATCGACATGCATACTTGTCCAAGATGTGAAGCCAAACAAGCGAACTTAGTATCTAAATCACCAGTTGAAGGAGCCTGGGAAATTTACTTATGCAGCGTGTGTTTGTTTACCTGGCGTTCTTCTGAACCTGAGACCATCACCAATCCTGAAAAATACCCTCGACCATTTAAAGTCAATCCAAAAGACGTACCGCTGGCAACGCACGTGCCTCCTGTGCCCCCCCGATCTTAATCAGCAAAGGTGGTAAGTAAAATGAATAAAGCAGAGCTGCCAAGAGCCGTGCGGGTATTTTTAAATGGAAAAGATCTAGAAAGGAAGCAGCATGATGCGATGTTGCTATCTACAGTGACATCCGAGGGTTTTCCTCATGTAGCCATGATTAGCGCAGGAGAGCTGGTAGCTATTAGCTCTTCACGCGTCAAGCTATTAGTATGGAAAGATACAACATCTTCAACAAACATGATACAGAATCATAAGGCAACCGTTACATTAGTTGTTGAAGGAAAAGCTTATTACATTAAATTTTCCCTAAAAAAAGAAGCTCCTGTGTCATCAGGCTATGAGCTATTTACGGGAGAAGTAGCCGCTGTTAAAGAAGATTACGCAAAATATGCAGTTTTAACATCAGGAATTCAATTTCAGCTTCATGATTCCAAAGAGGTACTGAGCCGCTGGAAACAGTCAATTGAGGCTGTTCTTTCTACCGAAAAAACCGATTCTTAAAAATAAGAATCGGTTTTTTAGCTGTAGTGAAATTTTTTTAAATAGCATGCTAGCTGAACTTTTAATAGGTGTTCACTGTTTGTAAATGATATGTTCATTTTTTCTTCAATTTTTTTCAACCGCTGATAGAGTGTATTAACATGAATATGAAGCTGCTTAGCTGTAAGTGAAGCAGAGCGGTTATTATCGAAATACGCTTCTAGCGTTTGCTCTAAAGGTTCGTCGTTTAAATGATTGTTCTTAAGAGGGAGAAATACTTCATCAATAAAGGTTTTGACTTCTTCTTTTGATTGATTAATAAATAGCCGGTTAATTCCTATTTCCTCATACAACATGCATCCATCTTGCTGCTGAGACAGAAGGTAAGAGATAGCTTTTTCAGCTTCACTATAACTTTTTCCTATTTGAGTAAAATGAGAATACCGACTTCCAATCCCTGTTTTTACATGACATTCATTGTAGTAACGCCATTTTGAGAGTAAATCCTCTAATTGATTGATAATAGCATGATGTTTTTCATAAGGATCAAGCGTAAATACAATGGTTACTTTGGTGTCGAATCCGTATACGACCGGTGCTTTTGAGCTGAAAACAGATTTGGTGTCAGATACAAGGCGATGTAGGTGTAAGTTTAAGAGCTGCAGGTCCGCTTGTGAACGAATGGTAATGAGAGCGACTAGAATATGCTTTTTTGTATCAATGTTTAGCTCAGCTGCTTTTTGATACAGCAAAGTGGTGTCATAACACGATAAGTATTCACTAAATAATTCATGTGTTCGCTTGTAAAATAAATCAACTAACGTTTGTTTTTTCAGCATTTCTAATGCAATAACAGAGCTGCTTTGTTCGAGTGCCACTTGATCTAGAGAGGAAAGATTTCCTTGATTTGCCTGCATAATAAGTAACCCTAAGAGCGTGTCAATGCCGTGTATGGGGTGAATATAAACACTGTGTGCTTCATTGTGTGCCTCAATAGTATAAAAACAAGGCTTTGTATGTGAAAGAAAATGTGTGTGAAATTCAGCTGTTTTTGTGTCTATATCAAAGAATTTCAAGAAGCCATAGGTCTTATTATCAACAAAATCTACAATGGTGACAGGGGATGTAAGCATTCGGCGCAATTCGGTAAGTATTGGTTCAATTCCTTTACTTTGAAGTGAAACATTCATGAAGGTGCGATGAATTTGATCCCGGCGTATTAAAAGTTCATTTTGTTTTTTTACATCTTCAAAAAGCGCTGAGTTTAAGAGAGCAATCGATACTTGATCGGAAAAGCTTTCTAACAATTCTTTATCCTCTTCATTTAAAAGGGGGGTTGTACCATTTTGATAAATAATGAGTACGCATACCGTCTGTTCTTCCATACAAATGGGGACAGAAATAATAGATTGAATGTTTGTAAACGTATAGGACTGATTAAGATAATGAATATTATCGTCAGTCATAGTAGAAGAATCGCGTAATATATCTTTTAAGTTCGTATACATATAGCTTTTATTATGCTGAAATGTCTTTCCGATAATTCCTTCGCCAACTTTCATTTTCATGTTTTGAATTTCATTGTTTGGCCCTCCGGACCAGGCGCGAGGCAAAAGAAATTGAGTGGAAGAATCAAACATCCACAGCACGCCCATATCCGCAACAGAAATAACTGAAAGAGCATTTTCAAGAATTCTTGTTAATAGATAATCTGAGTCTTGTAAAAGTGAAATTTCCTTAATGCTTTTCATAAGCACGTTTAAAATGTGCTCATGCCGCTCCAGCTTTTTTTGCAGCACATAAGGAGAAAAGGTAGCCGATAGCTGTTTTATTTGTGAGGGTGTCCAGTCATGCTTAGCAAATATGCGAACAACAAACGCATAGCGATTTGGAAAGGACAAGTAAATTTCCTCGAACTCTTCATATGCCATATGCTTTTGAAAGGAATCACTGCCGTTATGTAGGCTAGTGGGAGGAGGGTAAGTCAGGGATGAACATGAAGAACTGGAAAAAATCACGTTAAAATTTGCAGAATCAATACTTGTCCAAATTTGATAAGGACTATTTTTGATAATAGATGTAAGATAACCTTTCATATTAGCTAATAAATCACTCATGTTAACAACCCCTTATAGACTACTTAATGTAAAAAAATACATAGTTATAGTTCTTATTATATAGAAATACACATTGAAAAAATAGTCAGAATTTTTTAATATTTATATAACGAATTGATTTGTTACAAAACATTACATTAAATGGAATAAAAAGGAGATGAGTGCATTTATGTTAGTAAGGTCGAACTGGAAATACGTCATTTTATTTTTATTATTTTTAGGCTGGTCGCTTGGAAACTTAGATCGTTTTATTATTAATTACGCTATTTTAGATATTTCGAAAGATCTACATCTGAATGCTTCTTCTACAGGCATCATCTTAAGCAGCTTTTTTGCAGGATACGCACTGATGCAAATACCTGGGGGGTGGCTAGCAGACCGCTTTGGATTTAAAAAAGTCATTACAATCGCCGTTCTTTTATGGTCTTTGTTTACGGTTTTTACCGGAATGGCCTGGTCTTTTGCTTCTATTATTATCATTCGCTTTTTATTTGGTTTAGGGGAAGGAAGTTATTTTCCATCTGCATCAAAAGGAATCGCAGGGTGGTTTCCTCAGCAAGAACGCAGTAGAGCCATGTCCTTTTTGTTATCGTCAGGTACGATTATGGGCGTGGTTACACCAATTCTAGCGACGCAGCTGATGCAAACGATAAGCTGGAGAAGTATCTTTTATATCATAGGAGCCATCGGACTCGTTATTACAGTTCTGTTTGTTTTTTTACTGAAAGAAAAGCAGCAGAGAGAAAAAACAGAGACTTCTGCTATTCCTGCTAAGCAGATGACATTAAAAGAAATTATCAAAACTCCGATGATTTGGAATTTATTTATTGCATACTTCAGTATCTACGCCATTAACTGGGGGCTCATGTCGTGGATGCCTACATATTTAGCCGAAGTAAGACATCTGAATTTAACGGACATCGGTTTTCTTTCCGCTATCCCAGCATTTGTAGGCATTATAGGAATGTTTGTTAGCGGCTTTGTTTTAGACAAGCTTCCGGACGGAAAAGACAAGACGATAGCGGCGGTGTTTGGTTTACTGATGGGTATTTTTCTTTGCTTTATGGCCATTTCACCTAGCGTAGGCATGTTTATCGTTTTTCAAAGTGCCGTCACCTTACTGTTTTCGTTTAATGTGATTTTAATCGCTTCAGCTCCTTTAAAAATGCTGCCTGAATCAGTGGTCGGTTCAGCAAATGGTTTTATTAATACAGGGGCTCAAGCAGCCGGCGTATTAACCCCGATGCTTATTGGTTTTTTAGTACAGTCGTTTGGCGGGTCGTATAATGCAGCGTTTGCTTTATTAATTATCTGCGCTCTTGTCTGTGCTATTTCGTTATTTTCGATTCGACCTGCAAAAGTGGTAGTGGACGCACAAAATGCTGTTAAATAATGAGGAAAAAGGAGAGTGTCTCATGGATATTATTAAAGAAGTCGAACAACTTATTGAAAAAAAGCGAAACGAGCTAACTCAAATCAGTGATCAAATATGGGAATATGCAGAAACGAGGTTTGAAGAGTATAAGTCGGCACAGCTAATTTGCGACATGTTAGAAAAAGAAGAGTTTACGCTTCGTACACATATCGCTAACCTTGAAACAGGTTTTATTGGAAGTTACGGGAACGGTTATCCGATCATCGCTATTCTCGGTGAATACGATGCGCTTACGGGGCTGAGTCAAAAAGATAAGTGCGCAGTAGCAGATCCGGTCAAAAAAAACGGAAATGGCCATGGGTGTGGACATAACCTACTTGGCGTAGGCTCACTAGCAGCTGCGCTTGCTGTCAAAGAATATTTAAAAGAAAAAAATGTTCCGGGGACCGTTCGATACTATGGATGTCCAGCCGAAGAAAGTGGTTACGGAAAGACGTATATGGTACGAGAAGGAATTTTTCACGATGTAGACGTCGCGTTGTCATGGCATCCCGCTACCGTTAATGGTGTTATGCATACGTCATCAAATGCGGTTTTGCAAGCAACTTTTAAATTTAAAGGAAGAAGCAGTCATGCAGCTGCTAGTCCTCATCTTGGCAGAAGCGCTTTAGACGCTGTAGAGTTGATGAACATTGGTGTAAATTATATGCGTGAACATATGATTGATGAAGCGCGCGTACACTATGCGATTACAAACAGCGGAGGCATCTCTCCTAATGTTGTTCAAGCAGAAGCGGAAGTCATGTACTTAATTCGTGCTCCGAAGCCATCTCAAGTAAAAGAACTTTTTAAACGCGTTGTGAAAATTGCAAATGGAGCAGCTTTAATGACTGAAACACAAATGGAACAGGAAATTCAAGGAGCCTGTGCTAATCTAATTCCAAATCAAACAATGGAGCAGCTGATGCATAAACAAATGATGCAGATAAATTTGGCTGAGGTGAAACATGAAGAAATAGCTTTTGCCAAAGCTATTTACGAGTCTACATCCGCTGAAGATAAAGAAGCAGCAAAAAAACAAGTGGGTTCACTGCTAGACAAAGCTTTAGCGGATCATCCAGTCTTCAATCAAATTGCTCCTATGTCTAAAAATGTTTCCTTCATGACAGGATCAACTGATGTCGCAGACGTTAGCTGGAATGTTCCAACTGCACAGTGCGTGACCGCAACGTGGGCTTATGCTACGCCGTTTCATACATGGCAAGCTGTTGCTCAAGGGAAAACGGAGTATGCCCACGATGCGATGTTATTGGCTGGAAAAGCCATCGCGGCTACGGCGATTGAAATGATAGAAAATCAAGAGCTGATTAGTCAAGCCAAACAAGAGCTGGAGGATAGACTAGAAGGGGAAAGCTATGAATGTCTTGTGCCTTCCCATATACAGCCGCCTAATTACTCAGAAAGTGAGCAAGAAGACTATAGCGTAGTATAAAAAACGAAGCGGGGAAAAACGTATTTTCGTGTAAGGAAGATCCGAACGATGAATCGTTCGGATTTTTTATTGTTAGGTTGAACACAGGTTTCATTTATCCCGTTTGTTCGTCTTTAGATTGGATTGATGTAGTTATGGCTCAATCTCTTTTTTGTTTTCATTAAAAATAAATGGTTAAAAATATATCTCTTTGCTGAACCTAACCCTATCTAATTGTTCAAGAAAAGAGGTAAAAACATGAGAGCATATAAAGTAGAAAAAGATGGGTCAATTTCAACTTCACTAAAAGGAAAATCAGTTTTATCTACTTCTTATTTAAATAAAGGTTCTGCTTTTACTGAAGAAGAAAGAGAAGAGCTTCATCTGCAGGGACTTCTCCCTCCAACGGTTTTAACGTTAGAAGAACAGGCAAAAAGAGCATATGAACAGTTCAAAAAAGCACCGAATGATCTTCAAAAAAATAATTCGTTGAATGATCTACATAACCGGAACGTTGTCTTATTTTATCGTTTATTAACCGATCATTTAAGTGAAATGCTTCCCATTATTTACACACCTACTGTAGGTCAATCCATCCAAGAATACAGCCATGAATACCATCGACCTGACGGACTATATTTATCCGTAAATGAAGCGGATCGATTAAGTGATGCGATTGAAAACTTAGGACTCGACGGCGAAGATATTGATTTGCTTGTTGTAACGGATTCAGAAAGTATTTTAGGAATTGGGGACTGGGGTGTAGGAGGAATAAATATTGCCGTTGGAAAGTTAGCGGTCTACACAGCTGCAGCGGGAATTGACCCAAGCCGCGTACTGCCTGTTGTTCTTGACATGGGAACCAATAACAAAAAGCTTCTTGAAGATCCTTTGTATTTAGGAAATCGTCATGAACGAGTAAAAGGAGAAGACTATAATCGTTTTATTGCTCAATTTGTAAAAGAAATAACGACCAAGTTTCCTAAAGCGCTTCTTCATTGGGAGGATCTTGGGAATATTAACGCGCGTCACATTATGAAAGAATACGGCGATAAAATTTTAACGTTTAATGATGATATTCAAGGAACCGGAGTAATTACTCTTGCAGCCGTTTTAACAGCGGTGCGCATTACAGGAACGCCCCTAAAAGATCAGAGGGTTGTTGTATTTGGACCGGGATCTGCTGGAATCGGGAATGCTGATCGTATTCATAGTTCGATGATGCTTGAAGGGCTGTCTGAAGAAGAAGCATATGATCGTTTTTGGGCATATGATTACAGAGGTCTGTTAACCGAAGATATGGAAGATTTAGCTCCTTTTCAACAGCCATATGTTCGCCAAAATGAAGAGATTAAAGAATGGGAAAAAGACGATGAAAATAAAATTTCACTGTTGGAGCTTGTTAAGCAAGTGAAGCCAACGATTTTAATTGGAACGTCAGGCGTCACGGATGCTTTTACTGAAAAAATTATTAAAGAAATGGCAAAGCATGTAGAGCGCCCGGTGATTATGCCGCTTTCAAACCCAACTAAACTTGCTGAAGCTGTTCCGGAAAATATTATAAAATGGACGGAAGGAAAAGCCCTTATTGCAACGGGAAGTCCATTTGAACCCGTTGAATATAACGGGCACACTTATGAAATCGGACAGGCTAATAATGCGTTTGCGTTTCCGGGTCTTGGTTTAGGTGCAATTGTCGTTCGCGCTCAAAAGTTTACTGAATCTATGTTTGCAGAAGCAGCCAATGCAGTAGCGCGTATAGCAGAAACAGATACAAAAGGAGATACGCTTCTTCCCAACATTAAAGATCTTCAAAAAGTATCAAAGGCGGTTGCTGTAGCAGTTGCTGATGCTGCTGTAAAAGATAACGTAGCAACTGTTACGGAGCAAAATGTAAATAAACTTGTAGAAGCAGCGGTATGGCAGCCTGCTTATAAACCGGTTAAGGCAAAAAATGAATGAGGTGATGATAAATGAGCATAGGTCAAATTTTTCTCATTCTCGCGCCTATCTTTTTTGTCATTTTGCTTGGTTATTTAGCAGGGCACTTTAAAAAATTTGATAAGCAAACGTCTAAGGGGCTCAACACATTAGTAACGAAGTTTGCGCTTCCTGCACACTTATTTGTAGGTGTAACGACAACCCCAAGAAAAACACTCATAGACGAATGGCCGTTTTTAGTAACGCTGATTTTAGGAATCGTCGGGTTTTACCTCATTATATTGCTCGTCGTGAAGTATGCAGGGAAGCATACGTTAACTTCTTCTTCTATGTTTGCCCTAAACTCAGCTCAGCCAACGTTTGCTTTTATGGGCATTCCAGTACTCGGAGGATTGTTCGGTGCAGGCGCCGTAGCGATTCCAATTGCCATAACAGGCATCGTAGTAAACGCGATTTTAGATCCGCTGGCAACGATTTTAGGAACCGTTGGACAACGGGGGCGAAAAGAAGGGGAAGAGAAAACAAGTTTATTCAAAGTAACGGTTCATTCCATTTTGCATGGTTTATCTGAGCCTTTGGCATGTGTACCGTTAATTGGAGTGATTTTAACGCTTTGCGGCTTTCAGTCACCTAAACTTTTACAGGATATGCTTGATCAAATCGGAAGTATCACATCGGGAGCAGCTTTGTTTGCGGTAGGAGTAACGATTGGAATTGGAAAAATTAACTTCAGTAAAGGTGCGCTTGGGATCGCTGTCTTAAAAGTAGCGGTTCAACCCATCGTTATGCTCGGAATTGCAGTATGGATAGGATTATCTTCAGATGAAGTGACAAAAGCTATTTTGCTGGTAGCTTTTCCTGGGTCTGCTGTAGCTGCGATGATTGCTTTGCGGTTTGAAAGCTTGGAAAATGAAACGGCGTCTGCTTTTGTCATTAGTGCTATTTTATCGTTGATTACGCTGCCGCTTCTTATTTCTTGGCTTATGTAAATAAAAAAACGAAAGAGGAAAATTCCTCTTTCGTTTTAAGACGGATTAATAAGCTAATGCAAATAATCCTTTGATATGAGATAAGTAACGAACGTTACTTGCTTCTTTCATAAGTGATGCTGGTAAACCTTTTAATTGCGTTTTGTTTCCGCCGATTGTACCAATTGCATCTTTGCGTCCAAGACTTCCTAGTGTACCAGAGAAGACAGGAACGAATGATTCCATTGCTCCGCCGCGAATAGCTACTGCTAAGTTCACGCCTACAACTTCACCCATTTGCCAAGCTAATTGAGCAGTAGGTGGGTAAGGGCGACCTTCTGGACCCATTACAACCGCTGAGTCACCAGCAAGGAATACATCTTTATGAGATGTAGATTGTAAGAATTCATTTACAAGTGCACGACCGCGGTTTACTTCGATACCTGAGTTAGCAACTACAGAGTTACCTTGAACTCCGCCAGTCCATACCATTGTTTTTGTTTCAATTTTGCTGCCGTCTTTAAGTTCAACAGTTGTAGCATCCATTTTTGTTACAGGTGTACCAGTAACAAATGTAACGCCACGTTTTGTTAAGCTTGATTGAGCGCGCTCTACTAATTCAGCAGGGAAGCCTGGAAGAACTGTAGGAGCTGCTTCTACACAGTATAGAGAAATTTCTTTCGGATCAACACCGTGTTTTAGACATAGGCTTGGCATTAAGTCAGCGTATTCACCAACAAGTTCGATACCTGTTAATCCGCCACCGCCAACTACGATTGTACCGTCAGCTTTATTTTTTGTTTTGCTGTATTCAGCGATACAAGCTTCTACGTGTGCACGTAAACGGTTTGCATCATTTACTGATTTAAGAACGAAGCTGTGCTCTTCTAAACCAGGGATACCGAAGTAAGCAGTTTCACTACCTAAAGCTGTAACAAGGTAGTCGTAGCTTAATTTTGTACCATCTTCAAGAGATACTTCACGTTGATCTGGTGAGATTTCTTTTACCGTTGCAATTTTTAAATCAACGTTGTAGTTTTTAAGTAATTTATCAAGTGGTAAAGCTACCGCTTGTTCAGAAACGCCGCCTACAGCTAGACGGTGTAATTCTGTAATGATTTGGTGAGTAGCAAAACGGTTCACTACTGTAATTTTTGCTTCATCCGCACTTAGGTGTTGGCGAGCTGTCATTGCAGTTAATAAACCACCGTAACCGCCGCCTAAAATTAAAATATGTTTTGACATAGTCGATCCTCCGTCCACACTTTTTAATGAAAATTATTTTTGTTTTTCGTTTGTAATGTCTAAATACGCTTGTGCAAAGCGGAATAGTTTTTGAGCTTGTGGATCTTTAAGCATGCGTAATAAACCGAATAAACCGATTGAATTAGAAGCATTTGCTTCTGCACGATCGTTTGCTTCGATTGCAGTAGCTGCAAGACCTTTTACTGTTCCTTCTACCGGCTCGATAAATTCTTTTACTCCACCAAGTAGATCTTCTTTTAATACGTCGTCAGTTAATAATGATTGCGCAACGTCGTAAGTTTTTGTAAGCACCGTTACCATTTCAGATAATTTTGGTAAATTATCTACAAGAACAGTAAGAGCTTCTTGTACTTCAGGCTTTAACAATTGATCTAACACATCCGCTTGACCTTTGTTAACTGCCGCTTCTGTTTGTACAGCAGCATTTTCCTCTGCAGCTGATTTTTGAATAGTTGATTGAGACATGAAAAGTCCTCCTTTGCTGGATACTGTTGCATATGTAGTTCCTAGTTATCTGCTAGACTTTCAAACTACATTGTGAAGTTGTGAAATCTTGCACATAATTCTATTTTAATTTTAATACGAGATAAAATCAACTCATTTCGTTGAAAAAATAAGTGAAGAACCTCGTAACCCTTTGTTTAATAAAAGTTTATAAGAAATAAAGCCAATAATTGCCTAGGTAAATAAAATTAAAATAGGGAACTAACATGATTCCTCTTCCTACGATAAAACAAATAACGTCATATTTCAACACATACGAACTTAATATTCTATAAGTAGTAAAAAGATAGGGCGCATTTACTATTTAAAGAGTTTTCAAAAAATTACATTGACTTACTATAGCGTTCTACATATAATCAGAATATAACATCTTATGTAAGGAGATATAACATGGTTATAGTGGATGAACTTTATCATAATGTGATCATTACATTGCCTCAATTAAAATTAATTGAATTTATAATGAAGTTAAAAGAAGCTAAAGCACAAGAAATAGAAGATATAAAAACGAAAATTAGTAAATACGAAGAGAAGAAACGTGCTGAAGAAGCTTGGTATCAATCACTATCACCGTTTCGTAAATTTTTTACCGGGCGTCCTTTAAGTCAGCATCAAGCGGTCGAGTATATGGTATACGTAAAGGAACGCTTTAAAAAAATTGATCACCTTAAAGCACAAATGCGAGAACTTCATGAAGTTCTTGAATTAATAAAAGCGGAAAATGAAGAAACAAGTGAAATTACGCTTTCGCCTGCTATTGTACAAGAAATAAAACGATTAAAAAGCAGTGGAGGCGTTGGGATATGAGTGTTAATGAACTAAGTTTAGGGATAAATACAACGTGGGTCGTGTTAACAGCGGCGATGATTTTGTTAATGGAAGGCGGCTTTGCCTTGTTAGAGGCAGGTTTTGTCCGCTATAAAAATAGCGTGAATATTATTATGAAAGTATTCGCTGATATTACAATAGGAACGCTTTGTTTCTATTTAATTGGTTTTGGATTAATGTACGGTGATGATTTAGGTGGAGTTGTTGGTAAAAGCGGTTTTGCGCTCTCGGGTAATTTATCGCACCTTGACATTCCAATTGGACTTGAAACGTTTTGGCTGTTTCAATGTGCGTTTGTTATTGCGGTCATTTCTATCGTTTCTGGAGCGGTAGCAGAACGAATTAATTTCCGCGCATATCTTTTATATGCGATTTTGATGACTACATTTATTTATCCTATAGCCGGCCACTGGATTTGGGGAGGCGGATGGATTAGTAAGTTAGGGATGCTTGATTTTGCCGGTTCGGCAGTTATCCATGCTCTTGGCGGTTTTTCAGCTTTAGCAGCTGCAATAATGATTGGACCGAGGAAAGGGAAGTTCACGAAAAATGGAATCAGTTCTGTTTCTCTTCCAAGCAATTTGCCGCTTGCATCAGTGGGTGCTTTTTTATTATGGTTTGGATGGTTCGGGTTTAATGCAGGAAGTACGCTAAGTGCCACTGACGTTAGAATTGGTCACATTGCTATTGTCACAATGTTATCAGCAGCAGCAGGCGGAGCAGCTACTTTATTTTATACTTTATTTCGCTACAACCGTTCAGATGCACCTTCTGTAATAAATGGATCGCTTGCCGGACTGGTTGGCATTACGGCCGGGTGCGCTTTTGTTAACACACCATCTGCTATTTTTATTGGAGCTGTATCTGGCTTATTAATGATGGCAGCTACAAACTGGCTCGAAGCACGTCAAATCGACGATCCTGTAGGAGCTTTTCCTGTACACGCTGCTTCGGGAATATGGGGTACGTTGGCTGTAGGCTTGTTTTCTACAGACGGCGGTGTGTTTACCGGAGGGAGCTGGACGTTACTTGGCGTTCAACTTCTTGGGTTAATCGCTCTATGCGCTTGGGGATTTGTTACGACGTGGATAGGGTTAAAGGTTATTTCCTTGGTGGTTCCGCTTCGATCTACGGAAGAAGAAGAAGAAGTGGGCTTAGATATCAGCTACCACGGTATCATGGCAGCTCATCAGGCTCCTGAATTTATTGAATATGAAAACTACTATGCGGAAGTAAAAGAAAAAGCCGCAGATTCGTAATAAAAGGCCGCGCTTTATAACAAAAGGGCGGCCTTTTTATATGAAAAAAATAGATTTAAAATACTTGGTTTAAATGATTGAAAAGTCAGAATATTTGTGTTATATTATAAAAAAGCCAAGGAGTTGATTTCTTATGAAAAAGAATTTACTTAATTCACCGCAAAAATCCAACGGAAAGGTGCTTGATGCATTATTCGCTGAGATGATTTTAGACAAGGCGATTGCAGAATTTCGTAAAGCACAGCTAAAAGAAGAAATCGACCGCACGCTATTGATGAAAAATAAAGAAGAGTTTTTGAAACTCTCATCAGAACTTAAACAAATTTCTTAATTACTTACTATACTTCACACACCATCTATTTTTAGGTGGTGTGTTTTATTTTTGAGACCTACTAAAAGGGATTAATTAGTAATAATTATGAATATATTCCTATTTAAAACTTTATTTACATTAATTGTATTGACTTCTTTTATGGATTTTTTTAACATAAACAAGAATTAAAGAGGAGGGGTTTGGTTGGGACATCTATTATTAGTAGATAGCTTGATTGCGGGTATTGTTTGCATTGTGTTAGGAATTTTATTTAGAGCTCATAAAACAAGCAAATTTTTGTATGGCATAGGGATTGTATTTGGTCTTATTTTTGTCATTGGGACGGTCACTCATTCTCCATCTAATACAGAAACTTCATCAGTTACAGCTGAGAAAGTAGAAGCAAATCAAAAAGACAGTAAAGACACATCAGAACTTAAAGCTCTCGTTACTAAGGGAATGACAGATAAGGAATTTCAAAAAGAAAAAGAGAAAGCCGCTTTTCAACAGTCAGACTTAATTGCGTTAGGTAACGGAGAAGTCGGATATGTGATCAAAGCTGAAGACGGTTACGTTGTAGCTGATACGAATGGCGAAACCATTTCAAGCGTTGAAACGTTTAAAACGGCTGATGAAGTTGAACAGTATGAATTAAATGAAGTTAAAAAAGTACATAAAGATGTAAGGACAGTTGATGCTCATTATACAGCTTCAGATTTAGAAAGCTTAGAAGATTTTGATCAAAAAATTAATGAAGTGCTGAAGCGCGTTAATCTTACAAAAAAGGAGTTTAATGAACTAAAATTAAAGGATGTTAAAACATTAACTTCTCATGAAATAGAAGTAATGAAGGCTATACGTGACTCTGTTTCACCCCTTACAAAAGATACGCTGCTGCAAAAAACGATCCCTGCTAAAGATATTGAAAAGTATGTAGATGGATCTTATACAGCAGTGGGAGGATATGTAGCTAAAGCTGAAGATGTTCATGATATTACTTCGTACAAAGAATTTGTTGAAAGCTTACGTTTAGATTACACCGATGGTTCAGGCAAAAGGCCGTTTCCTGAAGAAGGATCGACATACGGCGTAATCAAATTCAAATCGCAAGCGGTAAGCCATGTTGATATTCCCTACGGGACTGTGTTCGGAGGAAAAACAACAGACGGACCTCCATGTACGCTTAATGGGTTTACAGGATCTCGAAACGGGGAAACCGTTCCAGAGTTCAAATTTGATAACTATTATCCACCAGCAAACGGAGCGGAACTATACCAAGTGGTAAATGGGGAAGAAGTACTTTTAGCTACCTATGTGGCAGAAGAAAAACGATTTGTGCCAGCGGTTGCTAATCCAATGTAAAGGACTGGTTTTTTGTGATTCGAAAAGGTTTGTATGCAGCATATAATGAACGAGATTACGAATGTTATGAAACGGAAAACGGGTGTGTAAAGCTGATTAGCTATGATAAAGGCGATGTAGCAAATGGATTCATTCCATACAATGACACTACTTTCACAAAAGAAGTTCCTCGTGATGCTGTTGAAGAAGTGTTTTTTGTAGCTCCGTATGCTACTTATCAAAATGAAACGTTTGGTGTGTCAGATGCTTCTGATCGTCGAGTGCTTTTGACCACATCTGAAAAAGAAAAAGCTGATAAATATCATTTTCAACGAACGGATAAATATCTATACGAAAAACATGTGTTAAAAGAAGAAGTAAAGTTAATGGAGAAAAAAACTCCTTATTCATAAGACCCCATAATAAAAAGAGGATGCACTCGCATCCTCTTTTTATTTAATCAATTTTCTTGAAGTGTTTCTGTTCGTATTATCATTTGTACGAAGGAAGGTAATGCCAAGACCGATTAATCCTCCTACGATAGCAGGAACTACCCAGCCGAGACCCACTCCATACATAGGTAGAATGGATGTAAACAGATCGTTTACTGCCGCAATTTTGAATCCAGCAGCATTTAAGCCATCAAATAAACTAACGATAAACGTGAACAGAAGGCTTACTTGGTAAACTTCAGAACGTCCTTTAAATAAAGGATGTAAGAATGTTAAAGCAATTAACACAATAGCTAACGGATAAATAGCTGTTAAGACGGGAACCGAAATAGCGATTAATTCCGTTAAACCAAAGTTTGCTACAACGGCGCTGAATGCTGATAAAATGACAGCAATCAACTTATAAGAAACCCTTGGAAACAGCTTATGGAAGAAAGATGAACAAGATGTTACAAGGCCTACACTTGTTGTTAAACAAGCAACGGTAATCATCAGACCTAAAAGAATTCCTCCGTAAGAGCCGAAGTAGTAATTTGATACTTCAGCCAAAACCGTACCTCCGTTATCAAGACGTCCAAGCTCTGATACGCTTGAAGCACCCATATAAGACAATGCACTATAAATAAGAGCTAAAATAACGGCAGCGATAGCCGTAGCTTTTGCACAAATTGTGATGATTTGTCGGTTGGTTTTTGCTCCTTTTTCTTTAATTGCATTAATAATAATAATTCCAAAAACAAATGATGCTAGTGTATCCATTGTTAAGTAGCCTTCTTGGAAGCCTTTAAAAAATGAGTGTGTTGTATAAGCTTCGCTTGGTGCTTCAAATTTTCCAATTGGGTTCACAACGGCTACAACTACCAATATTCCAATAAACGTTAATTTAATAGGTGTTAAAACTTTTCCTACTAAATCGACAATTTTCGCAGGATTTAGCGAAAAAAAGCAGGTAATAGTAAAGAAAATTACCGTGAAAATGATAAGGGGAAGATGCCCTGGATTTTCTGATAAAAAAGGCTTAACGCCAATTTCGAACGAAACGCTTCCCGTTCTTGGCATCGCAAAAAGCGGTCCGATTGCCAAGTATAAAATCGTAGTAAAGATAATACCGAAAGCTGGGTGTACGCGACTAGCTAAAGACTGCAAATCCTCTTTTCCGGAAAAACCAAATGCGAGAACGCCTAGAAGAGGCAGACCTACACCCGTTACTAAAAATCCAGCGTTTGCTGACCAAATATTGCTTCCAGCAGACTGACCTAACATTGCAGGAAAGATTAAATTACCTGCGCCGAAGAATAGGGCAAAAAGCATAAAGCCAATAACCACTATAAATGAAAAAGGAACTTTGTTTGACACGTTAAAACCTCCAAAATTATAAATGCTTTTTATTATCGTGTTGAATAATTAAAATTTTCAGAATTTTATATTCGAATAATAAAAATAAACATGTATCGTATTATACTAACCTAAAATGCATATTTCAATATAAAATTTTATTTTTTTAATTTATTCGCTGAAATAGCAAAAATAGAAAAATACTTAGCAAAAAAATCTCAATATACAACAATTATTTGATATGATAAAACAGAACCGTGGCTTTTAAAAATTCGCATGTGCGGCCTTACATCCTTTTAGTAAAGAACTGTTTACATAAGGTGCTGTAAGGATGTATATTTATACACGGTTCGCGGAACCGCATATGCTCGATGGATGAAAGTCAACTGTGCGAAAGGAGCAAGAAAGTGAAAAGGTTAGGTCTAGCAACTCAGATTCTAATTGGACTGATTTTAGGCGTAGCTGTAGGTGCTATTTTTTATGGAAGCGATACAGCCATTTCTATTTTACAGCCGGTTGGAGACATATTTATTCATTTAATTAAGATGATTGTCGTACCGATTGTGATTTCAGCATTAATCGTAGCGGTCGCAGGAGTAGGCGATATCAAAAAATTAGGTAAGCTTGGCGGAAAAACAATTCTTTATTTTGAAATTGTTACAACCATTGCTATTGTAGTGGGGATTATTGCTGCGAACTTATTCCACCCTGGTGCAGGGGTTGATATGGGACATATTGAAAAAAGCGATATTTCTCAATATGAGGCAACGGCAAAAACGTCTGAAAGTACTGGCATTGCTCAAGAGCTTCTTCATATTGTTCCAACAAACGTCTTTCAATCGGTAGCAGAGGGCGATCTTTTACCAATCATTTTATTTTCCGTACTGTTTGGTGTAGGCGTAGCTTCGATTGGAGAGAGAGGAAAACCTGTTTTAGCCTTTTTTGAAGGCGTCTTGGATGCAATGTTTTGGGTAACTAATTTGGTGATGAAATTTGCTCCAGTAGGTGTATTTGCACTTATTGGTGTTAATATTATAAAGTTTGGTGTCGGATCACTTATTCCATTAGGAAAATTAGTGTTCGCCGTTTACTTCACCATGATTTTCTTTGTGCTTGTGGTTCTTGGAATTATTGCTAAAATGGCTGGAACAAGCATGTTTACGCTGATAAAAGTGTTAAAAGACGAGCTGCTTCTTGCTTTTACAACGGCAAGTTCAGAAGCCGTTTTACCATCTCTTATCAAAAAGATGGAAGACTTCGGTTGTTCTAAATCGGTTACATCGTTTGTTATTCCAACAGGCTACACGTTTAACTTAGATGGTTCAACCATTTATCAGGCGCTGGCATCGCTGTTTATTGCTCAAATGTACGGCATCGACCTTTCCATTATGGATCAAATTCAGCTCCTTCTTGTGCTAATGTTAACCTCAAAAGGAATGGCTGGTGTACCGGGAGCATCGTTTGTAGTTGTACTTGCTACACTTGAATCTATGGGCTTCCCTCTTGAAGGCATGGCATTTATTGCAGGAATTGACCGCATTCTTGATATGATGCGTACCACAGTTAACGTAGTAGGAAATGCTTTAGCTGCAATTGTGATGTCAAAGTCTGAAGGCGAATTTGATAAGCAAAAATCATTAAATTATACAAATGAATTAAAGAAATCAAACATAGCTTAAAACAAAACAAGCCGGGCAGCTGCCCGGCTTGTTTTGTTTGGAGCTGACTGTTATCTTTTTTGAAACATATGGTAAAATAAAAGAAATGAGAGACAAAGGAAGTGTCATAATGACGGAAACTGTTCAGTTAATTAAAAAGCTTGTTTCGATTCCCAGTCCTTCTGGAAATACAGAAAAGGTAATTTCATTTGTCGAAGACTATATAAAAGAGCTAAATATTCAAACGTACCGCAATCGAAAAGGAGGCTTAGTCGCTACTATTCCCGGTAAAGATACAGATCACCACCGCATGCTGACGGCTCATGTCGATACATTAGGTGCTATGGTAAAAGAAATCAAACCGAGTGGACGTCTGAAAATCGACTTGATTGGAGGGTTTCGCTACAATTCTATTGAAGGAGAATATTGTGAAATTGAAACTTCATCAGGAGAAGTATTTACAGGAACCATCCTTATGCATCAAACATCTGTTCATGTGTATAAAGATGCAGGGAAAGCTGAGCGAAATCAAGAAAATATAGAAATTCGACTGGATGAAAAAGTACATAGCGCAGAAGATGTTCGCAGCCTTGGAATTGAAGTAGGCGACTTTGTTTCGTTTGATCCTCGTGTAGAAATAACAAAAAGCGGTTTTATTAAATCTCGTCATCTCGATGATAAAGCAAGCGTAGCTTTATTGCTTCAGCTCATAAAAACAATTCAAGAAGAACAGATCGAACTGCCATACACTACGCATTTTCTCATTTCAAATAATGAAGAAATTGGATACGGAGGGAATTCGAACATTACGCCTCAAACAGTAGAATACTTAGCGGTTGATATGGGTGCTATGGGAGATGGACAATCTACCGATGAATACACCGTGTCTATTTGTGTAAAAGATTCAAGCGGCCCATATCATTACGGTTTGAGAAAGCATTTGGTGGAGCTAGCTAAGCAGCATGATATTCAGTACAAATTAGATATTTATCCGTTTTACGGATCAGATGCTTCTGCTGCTATTCGTGCCGGACACGATATCGTACACGGCTTAATTGGTCCAGGAATTGATTCTTCTCATGCGTTTGAGAGAACGCATCAAGATTCATTAAACCATACGTATAAGCTTCTTTATCACTATGTGCAGTCGAACATGGTTCTGCTTTAAGAAAGCAATATTTAATTAGTGTATTTTTATGCAAAATAAAGAGCAGGACGGGATTGTGATGTCTGTACTTTCCTTTCCTAAAAAAGAAGCCGGCTGTCCGGCTTCTTTTTTTAATAAATACTATATATTTTTTACTGGTGAAGCAACAGTTGGTTAAAAAAGCACCTTTTTAAAGAGGTATAATATTGCTTAAACCTTTTGTACATTTTGTTCATTTACAGAAGTTAAAATGTTTTTAAATTTTTAAAAGTTTCTTGTGACAAGTTTTGTAGAATGGGTTTTCAAAAGGAAATGGTTTCGGCATAATGTGGATATAGCGATCACTACAATAATCGGAGGCGAATCTTTTCATGTGGGTACTGACGGTATATGCTGGAAAAGAAATGAAAATGTTTGAATTTGAAACTGAAAAGCAGGCGAGAGAAGCTTTTGCCAAAACAAATGGCTGTAAAGTTCTTTCAGAAGTGGTGTATTATAACGATCCTCATTTAACATTAGTAGCTATATAATGAAAAAACAAGAGCTGACTTTATGCTCTTGTTTTTTTATAGGTGCTTGTATCTTCCGAAAAGAATAGAGTTGAAATAAAAAAAAATGTACGCTATGATATGGTAGTTACTTCTATTATTCTGATAGTTTAAAAGGTTCATATATATCAAACAGCAACAGTAAAGATGCCAAGAAGGCTTAATAGGGAAACTGGTGAAAGACCAGTACTGCCCCCGCAACTGTAAGTGTGGACGAACGAGTATAACCACTGTGAAAAAATCACGGGAAGGTTCTCAAGTAGAATGATACACAAGTCAGGAGACCTGTCTTTATTGTGAAGTTTCTATTTCTCCGGGGAGCGGGAAGGGAAACGTTGGCTTAAAGTGGCATTCGTGTACACTCTTATTCTGACGTTTTACCCGCTCGCATATTAGCGAAGCGGGTTTTTCTCGTATCGAAAAACTACATATCGTGCAAAAAAGGTGCGCAATGTTCACATTGCGTTAAATGGGAAGTCTGGTGTGAAGCCAGCGCGGTACCCGCCACTGTGAAGAGGAGCTGATTGCATATGCCACTGTATTTGGGAAGGCGCAATCAAGTGATGAATCGAAGTCAGGAAACCAGCCTTTTTCTAATGCGAAGCTTACCCTACGGGATATAGGTGGAAGTGCAAAAACTTAGTTTGAATTTTCTGCGCCTCTATCATTGATAGAGGCGCTTTTTTTAGTAAAGGAGCGAATGAGTGTGACGACGTGGAACTTAAACGGAACAAAACATCACGTATTGATTTGTAATGGAAGCAGCTGTATGAGAAAAGGTGGAGAAGAAGCCACACAAGCTATTCGAAATAAAGTGACGGAACTGGATTTGGATGAAACGGTTCATACAACGCGTACGCGCTGTAACGGACGATGCAAAGATGCTCCTGTAGCTATCGTCTATCCTTCAGGAGATTGGTACAAGCAGGTCACTGAAACCGTGGCTCACCGGATTGTCGAAGAGCATTTAGCAGGAGGCTGCAGTGTAAAGGAATCGCTTATTTATGAATATGATCAAAATGGTTTCGTTTCTCCGGAAAACAGTGACTCCATAGAAGGAATTGACAAAGTAAAAAGTAACGCATAGAGGAGGAGCTAGCATGAAAGGTAAACTGTTAGTTATTGGATTTGGGCCGGGGAGCTTTGAACATATTACACAGCGAGCAAGAGAAGCCATTCAAGAAAGTGATATGATCATCGGTTACAAAACCTATGTGGAATTAATTCAAGGACTGTTAACGAATCAGCAAATTATTAGTACGGGAATGACCGAAGAAGTAAGCCGTGCACAGGAAGCTGTAAAGCAAGCCGAAGCAGGAAAAACCGTAGCTGTCATTTCGAGCGGAGATGCAGGAGTATACGGAATGGCAGGCCTTGTATATGAAGTGTTGATTGAAAAAGGCTGGAAAAAAGAAACGGGCGTAGAGCTGGAAGTAATTCCTGGCATTTCGGCTATCAATTCATGCGCATCTCTCCTTGGAGCGCCCGTGATGCACGATGCTTGTACGATTAGTTTAAGTGACCACCTTACGCCGTGGGATCTAATCGAAAAAAGAATTGAAGCAGCTGCACAAGCAGATTTTGTAGTGGCTTTTTACAACCCAAAGAGCGGAAGACGAACAAGACAAATTGTTGAAGCGCAAAGGATTCTATTAAAGTACCGTTCTCCTGATACGCCTGTTGGTCTTGTGAAAAGCGCTTATCGTGACCGTGAAGAAGTCGTAATGACTAACTTAAAAGACATGTTAAACCATGAAATAGGCATGCTGACTACCGTTGTTGTCGGAAATTCATCTACGTTCTTTTACGACGATTTAATGATTACACCGCGCGGGTATCAGCGGAAATATACCCTCAACCAAACGGAGCAGCCGCTAAGACCGCATCAGCGACTTCGAAAAGAAGCAGAACCATGGGCTCTCGATCAAGAAGAGACTGTAGAGCAAACAGCTTCAGCAATTGAAGCAGTTCAGACCAAACCAGAAGAAACAGCAACTTCACGAGCTCTTGCAGAAGAAGCGCTTCAAGCAATTTTAGGTGAAACCACTTCTGGGGTCGTACACCAGCCAATACAGTCAATTTTCGAAGTCGCGGTTAGTCCAGGACTTGCCAATAAGAAATTCACGCCTGTTCAAATGACAACACTAGCAGAAGTTGTTGGTGAAAAAGGTACGATGGAGTATACACCTGACCATCAAATCAAACTTCAAATTCCAACAGCCCAGCCAGATGTGATTATTAAAAAGCTCCAAGCAGCTTCCTTTTTACTATCTCCGGTCGGAGACGTGTTCACAATTAAAGCGTGTGATTTTTGTGATGGAGAAAAAAGCGATGCTATTCCACATACGGAAGAATTACAAAAACGCCTCGGGGGAATGGACATGCCAAAAGAGCTGAAGCTTGGTATTAATGGATGCGGTATGGCCTGTTATGGCGCAGTTCAAGAAGATATCGGCATTGTCTATAGAAAAGGTGCGTTTGATTTATTTTTAGGAGCTAAAACGGTTGGACGAAATGCGCATTCAGGTCAAATTGTGGCGGAAGGCATAGCACCCGATGACATTGTTGAAATAGTGGAGAACATTGTCCATGAATATAAAGAAAAAGGTCATCCTAATGAGCGATTTCATAAATTCTTTAAGCGTGTGAAGAACGTTTATGGATTCGACTATCAAGATATAACACCAAAAATAAAAGTAGAACCAGCTCCGTGTGGAGATTAAAAAATGGGAGGGCATTATATGAAATCAGTTTTATTTGTCGGTCATGGAAGCAGAGATCCTGAAGGGAACGATCAAATTCGCGAATTTATTTCGACTATGAAGCATGATTGGGACGCATCTATCTTAATAGAAACGTGTTTTCTAGAATTTGAACGCCCAAATGTAAGTCAAGGCATTGATACATGTGTGGCAAAAGGAGCAAAAGATGTAGTTGTAATTCCAATTATGCTCTTGCCTGCTGGCCACTCTAAAATACATATTCCGGCGGCTATAGATGAAGCTAAGGAAAAATATCCACACGTAAACTTCGTATACGGACGTCCCATTGGCGTTCATGAAGAAGCCCTTGAAATTTTAAAAACGAGATTACAAGAATCAGGAGAGAATTTAGAAACTCCAGCTGAAGACACGGCTGTTATCGTCTTAGGGCGAGGGGGAAGTGATCCTGATGCAAACAGTGATTTATATAAAATTACGCGCCTTCTTTGGGAAAAAACAAATTATAAAATCGTTGAAACTTCTTTTATGGGCGTGACCGCTCCACTGATTGATGAAGGCGTGGAGCGATGTTTGAAATTGGGCGCTAAAAAAGTGGTTATTCTCCCGTATTTCTTATTTACAGGAGTATTAATTAAGCGATTAGAAGAAATGGTGAAGCAGTATAAAATGCAGCATGAAAACATTGAGTTTAAGCTCGCCGGCTATTTCGGTTTTCACCCAAAACTGCAGACAATTTTAAAAGAACGTGCTGAAGAAGGATTAGAAGGTGAAGTGAAAATGAACTGCGATACGTGTCAATATCGCCTTGGCATTATGGAGCATATTGATCACCATCATCATCACGATCATGACCATGATCACGGACACCATCACCACGAACACCATCATGACCACGATCATCATGAAGATAAGGTCGGCGAGCTAAAATGATTTTATTGTTAGCCGGAACTAGCGATGCACGTGCATTAGCCGTGCAAGTGAAAAAAGCAGGTCATGAGGTTACGGCAACGGTTGTAACCGAAAACGCAGCTATCGAATTACAGCGTGCAGAAGTGAAAGTGAAAATTGGACGTCTCACAAAAGAAGATATGATGGATTTTGTAAACGAACATCGTGTAAAAGCTATTGTGGATGCAAGTCATCCTTTTGCAGAAGAAGCATCTAAAAATGCTATCGGCGCGGCTGCTGAAACAGCGATTCCTTACATACGCTATGAGCGGGCTTCGCAGGCTTTTACCTATGATAATATGACAATGGTTTCTACGTATGAAGAAGCAGCAGAAGTAGCAGCTGAGAAAAAAGGAGTTATTATGCTGACAACAGGCAGCAAAACGCTGCAGGTTTTTACAGAAAAGCTGCTTCCTCTTTCAGATGTACGGCTTGTTGCTCGTATGCTTCCAAGGCTGGATAATATGGAAAAGTGCCAGCAATTGGGATTTTCGCAAAAAAATATTATTGCTATTCAAGGGCCGTTTACAAAAGAGTTTGATCGAGCGCTGTATAAGCAATACGGAGTGACGGTCATGGTCACAAAAGAAAGCGGAAAAGTTGGATCTGTGGATGAAAAAGTGGAAGCAGCTAAAGAGTTAGGCTTAGATATTATTATGATTGGGCGACCGAAAATTGAGTATGGAACCGTGTATTCCACTTTTGAAGAAGTGGTTCATGCTTTAGTAAACCAAAATAGGAGTTGATTGAGATGGATTTTCGTACAGAATTTAAACCGTTAACTGTTCAGCCTCAGCAAATAGAAGGAAAAAGTTTTGAGATGATTACAGAAGAGCTTGGGCCTCATCCGTTTACAGACGAACAGTACCCAATTGTTCAGCGCGTAATTCATGCGTCTGCAGACTTTGAGCTTGGACGCAGCATGCTGTTTCATCCGGATGCGATTCAAGCAGGAATTAAAGCTATTCGCAGCGGCAAGCAAGTGGTTGCAGATGTACAAATGGTGCAAGTAGGAACAAACAAGCAGCGAATTGAAAAACACGGCGGTGAAATCAAAGTTTATATTTCGGATCCGGACGTAATGGAAGAAGCAAAGCGCTTAAATACAACGCGTGCAATTATTTCTATGCGAAAAGCCATCAAAGAAGCAGACGGTGGAATTTTTGCAATTGGGAACGCACCCACAGCTTTACTTGAATTAATTCGTTTGATTAAAGAAGGAGAAGCGAAGCCTGGGCTTGTTATTGGTCTGCCGGTAGGATTTGTTTCAGCAGCTGAATCTAAAGAAGAACTTGCAAAACTTGACGTGCCGTTTATTACAAACATCGGGCGAAAAGGCGGCAGTACGGTAACGGTTGCTGCATTAAATGCAATTTCAATTCTTGCAGATCAGGTGTAACGCATGAAGGAAGTACCAAAAGAACCTAAGAAACTCAGAGAAGGCTATACGACGGGCGCTTGTGCCACGGCAGCTACGAGAGCAGCTCTGCTTACGCTAATTTCAGGAGAAGTGCAAGATGAGTCAACGATTTACCTACCTGTCGGCCGCTTTGCTACGTTTCATCTTGAAGAATGCGAGTATCGCACAAGCAGCGCTGTAGCTAGCATCATTAAAGATGCTGGAGATGATCCCGATGCCACGCACGGAGCGCTGATTATTTCTGAAGTTTCGTGGTGTAATGGTGCAGGTATTATCATTGATGGAGGAGTGGGAGTAGGGCGTGTAACAAAGCCCGGCCTCCCGGTTCCTGTCGGTGAAGCAGCCATTAACCCTGTTCCAAGAAAGATGCTGAAAGAAACGGCTGAACAGCTTCTAGCTGAATACAATATACAAAAAGGCGTTAAGATTGTCATCTCGGTTCCTGAAGGAGAAGAAATGGCGAAAAAGACATTAAATGCGCGTCTAGGTATTTTAGGAGGCATTTCGATACTGGGGACGCGGGGAATTGTCGTTCCGTTCTCAACAGCTGCTTATAAAGCAAGTATCGTGCAGGCAATCAGCGTTGCTAAAGCGAGTAATTGTGAGCACGTTGTCATTACGACAGGGGGCCGAAGCGAAAAGTATGGAATGAAACAGTTCCCTGAACTTCCGGAAGAAGCATTTATCGAAATGGGAGATTTTGTTGGATTTACGTTAAAACAATGTAAAAAGCAAGGAATGAAAAAAGTATCGCTCGTAGGCATGATGGGAAAGTTTTCAAAAGTCGCGCAAGGCGTTATGATGGTTCATTCAAAAAGTGCACCCATTGATTTTAATTTTTTAGCAAAAGCAGCTTCTGAGTCAGGCGCTTCTGCTGAACTGGTAGAGGAAATAAAAGGTGCAAACACAGCTTCTCAAGTGGGGGATTTAATGACGCAAAGCGGTCATCATAAGTTTTTTGAAAAACTGTGCGAGTACTGCTGTTTATCAGCATTAAAGGAAGTAGGGGACGGAATCGATGTCGATACGTCTCTTTACACATTAAAAGGAGATTTTTTAGGACAGGCGGTGCAACATGGCAATTAAAATTATTGGAATTGGTGACGATGGGAAGTTAAGCTTGCTTCCTATGTATGAACAGTGGGTGTATGAAAGTGATGTGCTAATTGGAGGAAAGCGTCACCTGGATTTTTTTCAAGATTTCGAAGGAGAAAAGGTAGCGATTGAAGGGGGTCTTTCTCCTCTTGTTGAACGTTTAAAAAACGAAGAAGGAAATGTGGTTGTGTTAGCGTCAGGCGACCCGTTATTTTACGGAATAGGAAGCTATCTTTCTACGAAGCTAGACGTTGAAATATATCCTTATTTAAGTTCTATTCAGCTTGCATTCTCACGTTTAAAAGAGCGATGGCAAGACGCTTATTTTACAAGCGTGCACGGCAGGAGCATAAAAGGGCTGGCTCAGCGCATTGACGGCTATAAAACAGTGGCGATTTTAACCGATGAGCAAAATTCTCCTAGTGCTCTGGCAAACTACTTATTATCATTCGGCATGAAGGAATACAAGATGTTTGTAGCAGAGAATTTAGGAGGAGAAACGGAGCGCTGTCAGCTGCTTTCGCTGGAAGAAGCGGCGAATCAACTGTTTTCTCCGCTTAATGTCGTGATATTAAAACAGGTAGAAAAAACCCCAGTCTGGCCTCTCGGAATAGAGGACGATGAATTTATTCAACGCAAGCCGGACAAGGGGCTTATTACTAAAAAAGAAGTTCGCACACTTAGTATTAGCGCCCTGCAGCTAAAGAGAGACAGCGTCGTATGGGATATCGGAACATGTACGGGTTCAGTCGCAATTGAAGCGGCTAAAATTGCGCGTGAAGGACAAATTTTTGCCGTGGAAAAAAACGAAGCAGACTTAGAAAACTGCAGGGAAAATCTATTGAAATTTCGAGTAGACGCCCACACTGTGCACGGAAAGGCACCGGAAGGGTTAAGTGAGTTTGCTGATCCTGACGCGGTGTTTATTGGAGGCACAGCAGGAGGCATGGAAACCATTTTAGACGTGTGCTGCAGCCGGTTAAATGCAGGAGGGCGCATCGTATTAAATGCCGTAACGATTGAAAATTTAGCAGAAGCAATGAAAGCTTTTAAAGAGCGAGGATTCGAGACTGCTGTTACCCTTGCACAAATTTCAAGAAGCAAGCCCATTTTACATTTAACGCGATTTGACGCTTTAAACCCCATTTATATTATTACAGCCAAAAGAGGAGAATGAATATGATTGGAACATTGTACGGACTTGGAGTTGGACCGGGAGATCCAGAACTTATTACAGTAAAAGCATTTCGTAAATTAAAAGAATCACCCGTTATTGCGTACCCGAAAAAACAAAAAGGAAGCAAAAGCTACGCCCAAAAAATTATTGATGTCTATTTCAGTGCAAATGAAAAAGATATGCTGGGCCTTGTGTTTCCAATGACAAAAGATCCTGCTATTTTGGAAAGAAAATGGACCGAAACGGTAGAACGAGTATGGGAAAAGCTCCAGGAAGGAAAAGATGTAGCATTTGTCACAGAGGGAGACCCTATGCTTTACAGTACGTTTATTCACATGATGCGTCTAATGCAAGAACGTCACCCTGAAGCTCCGATTCAAGTAATTCCTGGTATTTCATCCATTAATGGAGCTGCATCTCGTTTAGGTATTCCGTTAGCAGACGGTGATGAACATGTAGCAATTGTTCCTGCTCGTGAAGATTATGAAACAATGAAAAAAGTATTAATGGAAAACGACTGCGTCATTTTTATTAAAGTGGCCAAAGTCATCGATTTTATGGTCGGTCTTTTAAAAGAGCTTGATCTGCTTGAAAAAGCGTCAGTGGTGACAAAAGTAACGTCAGATGAAGAAATTATCTGGAAAGCTTCAGAACTAGAAGGAGCCGATTTACAATACTTAACGCTAATGGTGGTGCGAAAATGAAGTTATACATAATCGGAGCTGGACCCGGAGATCCAGATTTAATTACCGTAAAAGGCTTAAAATTACTTCAGCAAGCAGATGTTGTCTTGTACGCTGACTCACTGGTAAGTCAAGAGCTAGTTGCTAAGTCTAAACCAGGAGCTGAAGTGTTAAAAACAGCGGGTATGCATCTAGAAGAAATGGTCGGTACGATGCTTGAACGCATGCGTGAAGGAAAAATGGTTGTAAGAGTACATACCGGAGATCCTGCTATGTACGGAGCCATTATGGAACAAATGGTGCTTTTAAAAAGAGAAGGCGTTGATATTGAAATCGTTCCGGGCGTCAGCTCCGTATTCGCTGCTGCTGCAGCGGCTGAAGCAGAATTAACCATTCCAGATTTGACTCAAACGGTTATTTTAACTCGTGCTGAAGGAAGAACGCCTGTACCTGAGTTTGAAAAATTAACTGATTTAGCAAAACATAAATGTACCATTGCGTTATTTTTAAGCGCGACGCTCACAAAAAAAGTAATGAAAGAATTTATAAGCGCGGGTTGGAGTGAAGACACGCCGGTTGTAGTAGTCTATAAAGCAACGTGGCCAGATGAAAAAATTGTTCGCACAACGGTAAAAGACCTAGATGATGCTATGCGAACAAACGGCATTCGCAAGCAGGCGATGATTTTGGCAGGCTGGGCACTTGATCCACACATTCATGACAAAGATTATCGTTCAAAACTTTATGACAAAACATTTACCCATGGCTTTCGAAGAGGAGTGAAGTCGGAATGATTCAACTCCAAGAAGGAAAAAAAGCCCTCATTACACAGCGCGGAGATTATGCCGTTGTAGCTATCACAAAACACGGCGTAGAAATTGCAAGAAATCTAGGCCGCACTTTTCAGCAGTCTGATGTGTATTACATGAGCAAGTTTGAAAAAGGAGACGAACAAGAGCAGAACATCCAGCTGTTTTCAGGAAGCGTTCGGATGCTTTTGCCTTCTCTTTTTGAATCGTATAAAGGACTTATTATTATTATCTCACTGGGAGCAGTTGTGCGTATGATTGCCCCTATTTTAAAAGATAAGAAAACCGATCCTGCGGTTGTTGTCATTGATGATAAAGGTGAAAATGTCATTAGCGTGCTTTCGGGTCATATCGGAGGAGCAAATGAGCTTACGCGTGAAGTTGCGGCAGCTCTTGAAGCTCATCCTGTCATTACAACAGCATCCGATGTGCAAAAAACAATTCCGGTTGATTTATTTGGTAAGCGCTTTGGATGGGTGTGGGAATCAGCAGAAAAACTAACGCCTGTCAGCGCTTCTGTGGTGAATGAAGAAGAAATAGCAGTGGTTCAAGAATCAGGTGAAAAGAACTGGTGGCATTATGAGCACCCTGTTCCAGCTAACATTAAAACATATTCATCGATTCAGACAGCTCTTGAAGCATTGCCACATGCAGCTTTGGTCGTAACGCATCGCAATTTAAAAAAAGAGGAAGAAGCAATCTTAGAAAACGGTGTTCTTTACCGTCCAAAAGTACTAGCGATTGGGATGGGGTGCAACAGAGGAACAAGTGCAGCGGAAATTGAAACCGTTATTGAAAAAACGCTTGCTGAACTTCAGTTTTCAATGAAAAGTGTAAAAGCATTATGTACAATAGAGATAAAGAAAGATGAAGAAGGGCTATTAGAAGTGGCGTCTAAGTACGGCTGGGAGTTTGTCTATTATTCGCCCCAAGAGCTAAACAGCATAAGTATCCAACAGCCTTCAGATACTGTCTTTAAATATACAGGTGCATATGGCGTGAGTGAACCTGCTGCTATGTTATACAGCGGTGCTGATAAGCTTGAACTTGTGAAGAAAAAGTCAGGGAATGTCACCATTTCAGTGGCGCTTATTCCCTATGACTAAAGGAGAGAACAACATGTCAAACAGAAGACTCGTCATTGCCGGTACTGGAAGTGGCGTAGGGAAAACAACACTTACAATCGGGCTGATGGCAGCATTAAGACAAGCTGGTTACAGAGTTCAAGGGTTTAAATGCGGACCCGATTATATTGATCCAACGTATCATACGGCTGTTACAGAACGAACGTCTCGAAATATAGACAGCTGGATGCTTGAACACGATATGGTTAGAGAAATTGTCGCTCGTGCTAGTGAAGATGCTGATATTTCCATCATGGAAGGAGTTATGGGATTTTTCGATGGGAAAAACCCGTTAACGAACGAAGGAACAACAGCAGAAATCAGCTTAATCACCAATAGCCCTGTCCTTTTAGTTGTCAATTGTGCTAGTATGGCTAGAAGTGCAGCGGCGATTGTAAAAGGGTTTCAGCAATTTTTACCGGAAGCTAACATCGTTGGTGTAATTGCTAACCGGGTTGGAAGTGAAGGACATTATAAACTTGTTAAGGCAGCGATTGAGCAGGAATGTCATATCCCTGTAGTAGGCTACTTGAAAAGAAACGATGATCTTACGATTCCTGAACGTCACCTCGGGCTCATTCCGTCGATTGAACGAGGAGAGTTAACACCGTTTTTTGAACAGTTAGGAAAGCTTGTTCATGATACAATTGATATCGAAAAAGTATATGAACTGGCTTTAGCTCCTAAAATAGAAATTAATGATCCTATCTTTACAAAGCCGTCCGTACCTCAAGTGAAAATTGCTGTAGCGAGAGATGCCGCTTTTAACTTTTATTATGAAGAAAATTTCGAATTGTTAAAAGCTTACGGAGCAGAGCTTGTAGAATTTTCGCCTTTAAAAGGAGAAGTGGTTCCACAAGATGCTGACGGTCTTTATATAGGAGGCGGATTTCCAGAAGAATTTGCTGAAACGCTGGCTCAGCAAATCGACGTTAAAAATTCTGTTCGAGCAGCTATTCAAAAAGGGATTCCTACGCTTGCTGAGTGCGGAGGGTTTATGTTCTTAACAGATGCTATTGTCACGACAGATGATACATGCCATGAAATGGTGGGGCTTATTCCCGGACAAGTAAGAATGCAGACAAAATTAGCTGCTTTAGGGTACCGAGAAGTGACGGGAAAGCAGGGGAATTTTTTATTTAAAGGCGATATACAAGCTAAAGGCCATGAATTTCATTATTCAACCTTTCATTCAGAGAAAGAGTTTTCGCCTGCCTATGATACAAAAGGGATGCGAGGAATGAAAGAAGAAGGCTATATGAACAATAATTTAATTGCCGGCTATACGCACTTTCATTTCGGCTCTTCTATGAAGATGGTAGAAAACTGGGTGGAACAGTGTAAAGCGGTAAAAAAAGAAAGAAGAGATGCCGTGTGACAGTTGGAAAAGTATATTTAGTAGGAGCTGGACCAGGAGATCCGAAGCTAATAACCGTATATGGAATGGAGTGTATTCAAGAAGCGGATGTTATTTTATATGACCGCTTAGCCAACGAACAGTTGTTAAACTATGCTAAAAAAGACGCGGAGCTTATTTTTTGCGGGAAATTACCGGGTAAGCACGGAGTCATCCAAGATCGTATTCACGAACTGCTTGTTGAAAAAGCGCTTCAAGGAAAAGTAGTGACGCGCTTAAAAGGAGGCGATCCTTTTGTGTTTGGCCGCGGAGCAGAGGAAGCGGAAGTGCTTGCTACTCAAGGAATTCCTTACGAAGTCGTGCCTGGTATAACGTCAGGAATTGCAGCTCCAGCTTATGCAGGAATTCCTGTTACCCATAGAGATCATGCCACTTCTTTTGCGATTGTAACGGGTCATGGAAGAGAAGAAAAAGGAAAAGATTATTTAAATTGGTCAGCGCTTGCTCAAGGAATAGATACAATTGCCTTTTATATGGGCGTTGGAAATTTACCTCATATATGCAAGCAGTTGATGGACCATGGACGAGATAAACATACGCCAGTAGCGCTTGTTCAATGGGGCACAACGAAGTATCAGCGCACCGTAACAGGAACGCTTGCCACAATCGAAGAAATAGCAAAAAAAGCAGAAATTGCTCATCCTGCCATTGTGCTTGTAGGTGAAGTTGTGACAATTAGAGAAAAAATAAAATGGTTCGAAGAAAGAGCGGAAAATATTCTGCTTTAACGTTAAAAGGAGGAGACAATATGACGATTATTTCACAGCTAAAAGAACGAAGAGCGGTACGAGATCATGAAGCGCGTGAAGTGGAAAAAGAGAAAATCGAACAGCTGCTTGAAGCAGCGACGTGGGCTCCAAATGACCGAATGAGAGAGCCTTGGAGCTTTTATGTGATTCAAGGAGAAGCAAAAAAGAAGTATGAAGAACTGGCTGAAGCTTATTTAAAGGAGCGCTTTCCTACAAAGCCTCATTTAGTAGAAAGTTCGTTAAAAGCAGTAAAAAATACGCCTGTACATATCGTCGTAACAGCTGACACAGTTGAAGGAGACGATGAAGCCACTGAAGACAACAAATATGCGGTTTCATGCGCGATTCATTCCATGTGGCTAGCGGCTAAAGAACTAGGTCTTGGATTCGTTTGGAGAACAAGAGGCGTTGGTCTTGTTCGAGACGAGAGATTACATGAGTTTATTGGCAACCCTTCAGGTAAAGTCGTAGTAGGAAACGTATTTCTAGGCTATCCAAATGAAGAGTCTCTTACAAAAATGAAAGAGCCTGCTAGAACACCGTTTACAGAAAAAACAACATGGCTGTAAACTGAAATTCGAAGAAAAAGAGGTTTTTAGATTGAAAGACAAACGGGGTCTTACGTTAATTTATACCGGAGACGGTAAAGGAAAAACAACCGCTGCTTTAGGTCTTGCGTTGCGCGCTACGGGACGCGGACAAAAAGTATTAATGATTCAATTTATTAAATCTCCTCAGCGTACATATGGCGAAAAGCTGATGTTTGACAGAATAGGAATTGAAATGATTCAAACAGGAGTCGGCTTCACGTGGACAAAAACACCGCCTGAACATCGTGAAGCTTTGCAAAAAGCTTGGGCGCTAACGAAGGAAAAAGTCTTCTCGAACGAATATGATGTAGTTATTTTAGACGAGTTAAATAATGCACTGGCTATCGAGAAATTTCCTATTGATGATGTGCTACCGCTACACGAAGTAATTGACCTTATTCAAAAGCGCCCTGAGCATATGCATTTGGTCATTACCGGGCGTTCTGCCAAAAAAGAAGTGATGGATGCAGCAGATCTTGTGACGGAAATGAAGCCTCATAAACATTATTATGATGAAGGAATTCCTGCTGTAAAAGGAATTGAATTTTAAAAAGCCCTCAGTGAAGAGGGCTTTTTTTATTGAGCAGGGGCATCTACTTTTTCAGCTTGCCAGTAAAATTGGCTAATGACATCAGACAGTGCTTTTGTTGTGTTGGTTAGTTCATCAAAGTTATTATCAACTCCGCCCACTTCAATTAAAATCGCATTTTTAGAAACATCTTGGTTATATACACCGTTACCGCTGGATTTGTTTTTGCCAATAACTCCGCGGCTTAACCCAGGATATTTCTTTTCAAGACCTTCATGAAGCGCTTTTGCCATTTTTAAGTTTTGTTCAAAGTTTTGATTCGCTTTCCCTAAAACAAACACAACTTTTGCATACGATTTATTGTTAATCTTAATGGTTGTATTATCTTTTCGAAGCGAATCTCGGTGCAAATCGATAAAGTAAGTTAAATCTCTATTCTCAGTCATCGCCGTTTCAATTACTGTGCGAGACATGGCGTACGATTGGTTGGTGTTCCAGCCTTTTTCTTTTAATTTCTGTCCAATATTGGTTTGATCCACTTCTGCCCCAATTCCCTGAGCCTCTAAATCTTTTCCTAGCATATTTGCGACTATATTAATATTGGTTTTACTATCTACAGCTTTATTAGCATCTGGATCACCTTCAAGTCCTAACAGAGGCAAGTAAGATTCCCAGCTGTGCGTATGATAAATATAAAATACCTTTTTTCCGCCAGTTGTATTATTATTTGGAGCATTCGTACCATCGTTATCTTTAGGTTGCTGAACTTTTGTAGTAGAATTTCTTTCTTTTAGCGTTTCATCTAACGGTGGTGCAGATTCTCTAGGGAAGTTTGTGAAATTTGTGCCTTCACCGGCGATGATAATATTGGAGTCGTAAATACTGAATCCAGGCAGTTCTGAACCAAATAAGCTTCTCGCGTCTTCTGCTCGAATACTTGTTGATAACTCTAGCAGTGTAGAAGAAAGACCTGGAGGCGAATAATTTTTATCAAAAGCCGTTGAAAAGTGGTGGTTTTCCTGGCTCATCAAATAATAAAGGCTTTCTGCTTTATGCTTCGATAACGTTTGATAGACAATAGAAGAATTGAACTGTTCTTTAAATGCTGAGTAACTTACTAGAACAATGATAGATGATGTCATTAAAACAATGGATAAAATAACAAGAACCATCTTATATGTTAACACTACAAAATTGGCGCGATTACTAGATTTCAATGGCGAAATCTCCTCTCTATGTCAGCATCAGGCTAATAGGTATGAAGGACTTTGCTAATCTAGTAATGATTATATGAATGGAGATTTCTAATTATGATAAGCATTTAATAGAGAAAGTAGTCTTCAAAATCAAAAAAGAAGAATCACGCGAGATATAATCTCATATTCTCAGTGATTCTTCTTCAAATAGACGTCGAATGGCTTCACCTTTTGGAGTGAGGCTGAATCCTTTTTTCTCTTTTTTAAGCAGCTGATAGTTTTGTAATTCTTGTAAATACGTAACAATGCGCTTGCGCTTCACGGAACTTAATAATCCAAATGCAGGTATTTTATCGAGCTCTTTTTGACGAATACTGTTAGTAGAAACACCTTCTAAAATTTGTACGTAACTCTGCTGAGTTTCCGTGTTCTTTAAGGTATCTATAAGCGTTAGTAACCGTAGCATTTGGTTTGAATCAAAAGTTATTTGACCGATTTCTAGCGGAGTCGAAAGCAGGTCCTGACGCTGCTTATGAAGTTCATTTTCTATCTTAGCGCCTATTTCTGTCAGTTTCTTTTCTATTTCGTTTGGGTCCATATAACATGTAAATTTGTTTGTTTCCTGCAGCAGGGTGACATCTGGAAAATCCCATTGCGAAAACCATTGAATGGAACCAACTTCGAGATTTGCATTCGGTGTTTTTACTTGTAATACCTTTTGAATGAAAGAAAGAAAGGGCTCGTTTTCCTGTAAAACTTGTCTTTGATTAAGTTGATAAGTGGTTAGGCTGCACAATTTGTCTTGGATTTCTTTGATGTGCACTTCATGATGCTTTAAAAGACTTTTCCATTTAAAAAAGACCAGTAGTTTTTGAATCACTTCTTCATTTTCATCTATAATCTCTTCGAACTGCCGCTGAGTTGTAGCTAAGCGTTTCGCTGCTAGCACTACATTATACTCATCATCGAGTGAAATAGCATTATTTGTAACATCATATGTTACGGAGAGACCTCTGTTTTCTGAAGCTAAGCGAATGATCTCGTTTTCTCCGTGAACAGTTAATACCGTATCTTCCGTATCTGAAAATCCTCTCTCAAAGGCGGTGAAAGGAAGAGATCGAAAAGGTCTCATAATGATTTCAATCCGATTGCGCCAAAAAGCAATTTGCTCAGGGTTTTTCATAATAAAAAGCAAAGGTGATTTTTTTGATTGTTCAATTGCTTCAATCACATCTGCATTTCGATGATAAAGGGAAATGAGCGGATGTTTGAAGAAACACTTATTAATATGTTGAATCCATTCTTCTTTGGAAGAATCATGTATCCTAGCACAAAACATGTAATCTTTCATAATACTTCCGAGGTAGTTTTCCAACTCATTTTTAGTTAAAACCGTAAAATCTTGAGAATAAAACTCATCATGATGAATAGGAATGCCGCGATTCTTATTATATTCTTTCCATAGAAATGAAGTCGGTTTCCAAAAGTGAGGATAAACGTCTTCATTTTTATCAATTGCGACAGGAAAACCGCCCCTATGACTTCCATATAAGAACGTTTGAAAAAGGACTATATCTTCTTGAGATAACTCATTCATTGCTCGCTCAAAGTAGTCATTTAAACGTCCAAGCAGCCCTTTAGTATGTTTACTTCCTACGGACCGAATCGATTTATTTTTGCGTCCGAGCGGAAGGAATGTTAAGTGGTTGTAAGCTGTAAAATCAACAGGCAAATTTTCTGGTAAAGTCATTTGTCTAACTCCTTTCATTTATTGAGTATTTTACCTATTAAAGAAGAGAAGAAAAAGTTTTAGTGTGTCTTGAATATAAGAGTTATTTTTTAAAATTTTCTGTTAATTAATCTGTAGAAATCAAGAAAAGGGATTCAAAGTAATTTTGAATGGGTATAGTAATAAAAATTTTGACACATATTATCGAATATATATGAATGTTGTCAAAAAAAACAACAAAAGTGATGATTCATCCAAAGGAGGAAGCTTATGGATAATAAAGGTCCGTTTAAAAAGACGATATCCCTATTAGATTTAACATTGATTGGATTGGGGGCTATTTTTGGCTCCGCTTGGCTGTTTGCCGTTAGTAATGTGGCTACGCAAGCCGGTCCTGCAGGAAGTTTTTCTTGGGTTATTGGTGGAGTTATTATTTTATTAATAGGCCTTGTATACGCTGAGCTAGGGGCTGCCTTGCCTCGTACAGGAGGAATTATTCGGTATCCTGTTTATTCACACGGTCATCTTGTAGGCTATATGATTTCATTTATTACTATTGTAGCGTACACTAGCTTAATCGCTATCGAAGTAACAGCTGTGAGACAGTATGTGGCCTACTGGTTTCCAGGTTTAACAAAATCCGGATCTGATTCACCGACGATATCTGGATGGATTCTACAATTTGTGTTGCTTTGCTTATTCTTTTTACTCAATTACTGGAGTGTAAAAGCATTTGCAAAATCGAATATTATCATTTCTATTTTTAAATATTTTGTACCGCTTACAGTAATCGTAACGCTGGCATTTTATTTTAAGTCAGGAAACTTTACGATGGGAGAGTTTGCTCCCGGGGGGTTTGATGGTATCCAGGCCGCCATTGCCACAGGCGGGGTTATGTTTGCCTACTTAGGCCTTCATCCAATTGTATCTGTAGCTGGAGAGGTAAAAAATCCTCAGCGTAATATTCCAATTGCTCTTGTGATTTGTATCATTCTAGCAGCTCTCATTTATACTGCCCTACAAGTATTGTTTATCGGAGCTATTCCATCTGACATGATTAAAGGCGGTTGGTCCGGCATTCAAGATAAATTCTCACTGCCATTTAAAGACATCGCTGTTGTTCTTGGCCTTGGCTGGCTAGCAACACTTGTTATTTTAGACGCTATTTTATCACCGGGTGGTAACGGTAATATTTTTATGAATACAACATCTAGACTTATCTATGCTTGGTCTCGTAACGGTACGTTATTTAAAACGTTTGCTCATGTGGATAAAAAAACAGGGATTCCTCGATCATCTCTATGGCTTTCATTAGGACTTTCGATTTTTTGGACACTGCCATTTCCTTCATGGAATGCACTCGTAAACGTATGCTCTGTTGCGCTTATTCTTTCTTACGCGATTGCACCAATTTCATCAGCGGCCTTTATGGTGAACGCAAAAGATTTGGAAAAGCCTTTTAAATTAAGAGGAATGAGTATAATTGGTCCATTATCCTTTATTTTTGCTTCCTTTATTGTCTACTGGTCAGGATGGAAGACTATTTCATGGCTGTTAACTTCTCAATTGGTTATGTTTGTTATATATTTGATTTTTGCTAAATATGTGCCTAAAAACGAAGTAAGTCTTCGTCAGCAGATTAAATCAACTTGGTGGTTAGTTGCTTATTATATCATCATGCTCTTTATTTCTTATATTGGTTCGTTCGGCGGAGGAAAGGGTTTGATCGATACGCCTGTAGACTTAATTATCATAGCGGTCGTATCTCTTGGGATTTATTATTGGGCTAAATATACGGGCCTTCCAAAAGCGCTTATTGATTACGATCACCATCCTGAACAGGAAGAAAAAGCACCTGTATAACCTGTAAAGCAGCGATATTCGCTGCTTTTTTCTATGTTATTTGAACATGAAATTCTAAAGTTTGTCGTATAATTTAGTAGGAAAGAAGGAATTAGCACATTATTGTTTAATTAATGTAATGTAACCGTTTTAAATCCAACGCTTGGAGGAAGAGTATGATTGAAAAAATAATAAATTCACTTCGAAAGCGGCTGTGGGAAAACAATAATGTTATAGAAGTGTGTAAAAATGAAGGAGAAGTATACAGAACCACATGTACTTTTTTTGATGGAGTAAGCAAGAATCAACTGAATGTTTTTGAAGATGAAATGCATGTATCACTTCCTGAAGACTACAAGCAGTTTTTGCAGCTAACAAATGGGTGTAATTTGTTCATTGATGCTGACAAAAAAATAGCAGGGAATCTTTATAGCTTAGAAGATGTAAGAGAAACAGCTTATAAAAGTCAGAGTCTCTATATGACAATTGGGTCTGTTGGAGAAGAAGAGATTATCATTGACTCCAAAAAATCAGCGCACTCTGCATATATAATAGTAAAAAAGCGGAACGCATCGTTTCAAGATGCACATGTATTACATATGAATTTTCAGAAATGGCTGGATTGTTTTATAGTGAGTCAAGGGAATTGTTTTTGGCACTGGAATGAGCTTTGTAATAAAGTTCATTCAACGGACAAAAAGACGACCGCTCAATAATATTATCTTCTCGAACTTAAAAGCAGAGCGTATAATCGTTCTGCTTTTTGTATAGTCATTATAAGCTAGAACAGCGAAGCGATTCTAAAAGGTTATGAGTATGATTGTATAGAAATTGTCTAATGTCTGAGTTGTGAATAAGTTTGGTCCTAAAGCATTAGTCACTCCAGGTCTTGTGCTCGTTATCCTATCTCTTGTACTTTTTAGTCAACTTTCTACTTCTACGAGTGCAGCTTATGTCGTTGCGCTGCAATTGGTATTTCGATGGTGTTGCTGCCTGCATAGACTACCGGGGTATATCAGCTCTCTAAGCAGCTGTATCCCTATGGCACAGCAATAATGAATACATTACAACAAGTGCTGGAGCAATTGGAACTGCGCTATTTGTCGGTATTATGTCTTCTGGAAAAGAGAGGTACGTAAAAGGGGTAAATGAATCAAATACAGCTTTAGCAAAAGTGAATGGACTGATTTCCGGATTGCAGCAAGCATTTTTTATTGCTGCTATCGTTGAAGTGATTGTCCTGATCTTATCTTTTTTTCTAAAACGAACTCAAGCTCCAGAAAATTCTTCGGCAGGAGTTCCTATCAAATAAACGAGCACACTAGTGTGCTCGTTTATTTATATAGAAGGAAGACGTTCCCAACCGTATGCTTCGTCTTCAACTTTAGTTTCTCCAAACTGACTTGTGCGATTCAAGATTTTTTTGCCGCCTGATTTTTTATAAAACTGAACGGCTTTCTTATTTTTCTTCATAGCCCAAATAATCATAGACGTATATTGCTGATCAGCAAATTCTTTTACTGAATGAGAAAATAGAAGGTGACCAATTCCTTGGTTTTGCACTTCCTTGCAAACGTATAGCGCGTATATTTCAGCACGGGACAAATGAGGCTTACCTGCTGAAAAGCCGACAATCTTTTCTCGTTCATCGATAGCGAGCAAAATAAAATGAGAAGGCTCGGTAAGAAAAAGGGACCATTTTTCTCTACTTTGTTCATAAGATAAGCTTTTTAAATAAGCATCAGGTACTAATCCTTTGTATGTAATGCGCCAGCTGTCAACGTACAGACGGGCAACAGAAGGGATGTGAGAGGAAGTAGCTTTAATAATTTTCATTAAAAAATCTCCTTTTTTAAAATATTAAGGCATATAGTATACCTTTCAGCCTAAGAATATTATGAAAAATAGATCATAATTTTCCAGTAATTCATAAAATGGTAAAAAAGGTGGTGTTCATTCTCACTCTATCACGGTAAAGTGAGAATATACATTTGTTTTGTTGTTTTAATTTTTGCTATATGTATAATGTCTAACGATCTATTTGTTATTCACCTTTACTAGTCTATCAAATAGTTTTGTTAAAGCCAAAGGGGCATAGGGTAAGTAATGTCAATTCAGCTTCGTTTTATTTTAACGTATATCAGTATTGTGTTTGTCTTTATTATTTTGCTTTTTTTATCGGGCTTTCTCATTTTCTTCTCCATTACTGGAGACGCCGATTTTGTAAGAAAACTGTACAGTCACTCCTATGAGTATAAATTGTTAACGCCAGAAGAAGAAAATGCATTCTTGGATTTAAAGTTATTGAGTGAAGAAAAACCGGAGCAGCTGCTGCGTCCGGAGACGGTTAAAAAATATGAATTTGAAAATATTGATATTGTGATTCAAAAAAACAAAGAGGTTGTATATGCTTCAGAATCCATTAAAGGAGAAAACCTTCGTAAATACTTGCCAAAGCATCAAAAAAGTAAAGGAAATCATTCGTATCAGCAGGACATGCTGCGCATAGGCAAGCAGTACTTTACATATATCAACCTTGATTTTCCTTTCTCGAATCAAGAAAAAGGAAGCATTTACGTTTTGCGAAAAATCAGCCCTTATGTAGGCATTATTAATCGAATTTTCCCTTTTTTAATCTTTCTACTATTAATTTTAGTAATTGTGATTATTGGATTTATAAACTATCTTGTTTCAAGAAGCATTATTAAACCCATTCGTGAATTAAAAGAAGCGGCTGAAAAAATAAAACAAGGTGATCTTCACTTTGAAATCTCTGCTAATTCAAAGGATGAAATAGGCGAATTAACGCAAGCTTTTGAAGAAATGAGGCAAAAACTAAAATCTTCTGTTGAACTGCAAATTCAGTATGAAGATAACCGTAAACAGCTGCTTTCAAGTATTTCACACGATCTGCGAACTCCTATTACTTCCATTGTAGGGTATGTAGAAGGAATTCAAGATGGAGTAGCTAATACGCCAGATAAGCTTTCTAAATATTTGTTAACGATTTCAACGAAAGCAAAAGACATGAATGCGTTAATCGATGAGCTGTTTTTATTTTCTAAATTGGATTTGCACGAAATTCCATTTGTGTTTAAAAAACTTAATATTTCAGCATTTATGGAAAGTTATGTGCAAGAGCTTCAGTTTGAAATGAGCGAACATGATATTGATGTTTTATTTTCTAATGATTCTCTAACGACACTGTATGCAAAGGCAGATGCTGAGCAGCTGCGAAGAGTTTTAATAAATTTAACAACCAATAGTATTAAATTTATGGATAAAGAAAGAAAAAGAATCGATATCGTTCTTTCTGCTACCGAAAGCGAACTCATTATTGAAGTGAAAGACAATGGCGCAGGGATTTCACCGGAAGCATTAGCGCATATTTTTGACCGGTTTTATCGAGCAGAACAGTCCCGCAACAGCAATACTGGAGGAAGTGGACTTGGACTGGCCATTGCAAAACAAATTGTTGAACGCCACGGGGGAGACATCTGGGCACTAAGTAAGCTTGGCGAAGGAACAAGTATTTTCTTTTCTTTGCAAAAAATGAATGAAAATGGTGATACATATGAAGAAGATATTGTTAGTTGAAGATGAAGTAAGTATTGCTGAATTGCAAAGAGATTATTTAGAAATTAACGATTTTGAAATAGACGTTCAATATAGCGGTGATAAGGGATTAGAAAAAGCGTTAAATGAACATTTTGATCTGGTTATTTTGGATATTATGCTCCCTAAAGTGAGCGGATTTGAAGTGTGCAAGCAAATTCGAGCTGCAAAAGATATACCAATCATTTTAGTTTCAGCTAAAAAAGAAGAAATCGATAAAATTAGAGGGCTCGGGCTAGGTGCAGATGACTATATTACCAAGCCATTCAGCCCTGGGGAGCTGGTTGCAAGAGTCAAAGCGCATTTAGCGAGATATGAAAGACTCTCTGATAAGCAGGAAAAGCGTATGATTCGTATTCATGGTTTAGCGATTGACACGCTCGCTAGAAGAGTATTTGTGAATGACAAAGAAGTGTTTTTTACAGCGAAGGAATTCGATTTGCTGAAGTTTATCGTTTCTCATCCAAATCAAGTATTAAGTAAAGAACATCTATTTGAAAAAATTTGGGGATTTGATTCTTCAGGAGATATTTCAACCGTAACAGTTCACATTCGAAAACTAAGAGAAAAGTTAGAAGAAAACCCAGCAGATCCTCAGTACCTAGAAACGGTTTGGGGAGCAGGGTACCGGTTTAATATTTAAAAAAAAGAGATGCGAACGATTAATCGTTCGGATCTCTTTTTTATTACGTAGTAACGATTCTATGACGAGCTTTAATCTTACTCACGGGAGGTTCGGAAGAAAATATATTTTTTTCACCGATTTTATCATATAGACCGGTTGACTTTAACATTTCTTTCGGCTGGTGCTGTAAGCCAGAAATAACGACTTGGCTATGCGAATCTTTCAAACGTTCGACCACCTTCGATAGTAAAGCTTCTCCAGATGTATCAATAAAGGAGACTTGGCTCATTCGAAGCAATAAAACTTTCGGTTTCGCTTCAGCGATCTTATCGAAGGAATCTTCTAATACTTCAGCTGATCCAAAGAAAAGAGATCCTTGCATGGTATATTCCATCAAATCAGATTTGTGAGCGTTTTCAGATGTTTCCGCTAAAACCTTTGAAATCTTTAGTGATCCGCTCATTCGTTTCACAAACATAACAATAGCTAAAAGTAGACCCACGCCTACACCTGTTGTTAAATCGATTGAAACTGTTAATAAAAACGTAGCTACAAGTACAAATGAATCAGCTGACTTGGTTTTTAAAATATGCGCAAATTCTTTACGCTCACTCATATTCCAAGCCACAAACATTAAAATAGGTGCCATACTTGCCAGCGGAATGTTTGATGCATAAGGAGCTAGCATCACAAGGACCAATAAAACAACTAAGCCGTGTATGACTCCTGATAACGGAGAAGCTGCGCCGTTTTTGATATTAGTAGCCGTTCTGGCAATGGCACCAGTTGCTGGAATTCCGCCAAATAGCGAGGTAGCGATATTAGCAATTCCTTGGCCGACAAGCTCTTTATTGCTATTATGCTTGGTTTTAGCCATATTATCAGCAACAACAGCCGATAGTAAAGATTCAATACCTCCAAGCATTGCAATTACGCAGGCGGCCGGAAATAGCATCACGATGTTATCCCAAGTTAAATCTGGGAAGCTAAAAGATGGTAGTTTGCTCGGAATGGCACCGTAAGTAGAGCCAATCGTTGCAACTTTTCCTGGGAACAGTGTAATGGCTACAAGTGTGGAGACAAGAAGACCTAGAAGGGCACCGGGAATTTTAGGTAAAAACTTTGGCGTTGTAATCACGATAGCTAAACAAATAGCGGCTATGATGACGCTGTAAATGTTAATCGTTGCAATTTTTCGTAGGATTTCAATCATATTTAAATGAAATTCCTCATGTTTTGCAATTCCTTTTAATCCTAGAAAATTAGCGATCTGACCTGAGAAGATAATAATCGCAATTCCTGCTGTAAATCCAATCGTTACAGGGCGCGGAATAAACTTTATAAATTTCCCTAGCTTAAATATTCCGAGAAGCGTAATCATAATTCCAGCCATAAAGCCGGCAATAATGAGGTTCTCATAACCATACTGCATGACAACTCCAAGCAGCACCGGAACAAATGCACCTGTTGGACCTGCAATTTGAAATTTCGATCCGCCTAATATTGAAACCATAATCCCTGCGATAATGGTTGTATAAATCCCGTATTCAGGTCTTACACCAGAAGCGATGGCAAAGGCCATTGCTAAAGGAATAGCAACGACCCCAACAACCAAACCGGCGATAATGTCTTTTTGTAAATGCCCTGCTGAATAGCCTTGAAATCGGTTATCTTTTAGCATTCGATAAAATCCTCCTTCATGAGCTTACGGTTTCAGCTCGGTCTTGGGAATAGCCGTTGACAACGACGTCAAGTTTTCCTGTTGAAGGATGAATAACCATTCCAGAAACAAGCACGTCTTTCGGTAATAAAGGGTGATTTCGAATCATATCCACACTGTTTTCGACACTATCTTCTACACATTCAAACCCAGTCAGCCATGATTCTAAATCAATACCGGCATATTTTAGATTACGAATTTGTTCCGCGCTGATCCCTCTTTGTTCAGCAGAGGCTAAAATAGCTTCAGCTTTCATGCCCGTCATTCCACATTCATGATGACCGATGACACATACTTCATCAGCTTGCAAAGCGTAGACGGCAACTAATATACTTCTCATGACGCTGCCAAAGGGATGGGAGATAACAGCTCCGGCATTTTTCACTATTTTTGCATCTCCATTTTTTAGCCCCATGGCTTTAGGAAGTAATTCTAACAAACGTGTATCCATACAAGTTAAGATCACTATTTTTTTGTTAGGAAATTTGGATGTTTGAAAAGCCTCGAATTGATTATTTGTTACAAATTTTTCATTAAACTTTAAAACTTCAGATAGACAAGTCATTGTTTTCCTCCTGCGTTATTTATTTTTAACTTATTTTTTAGTCTAAAGATAAAGTTTAAAAACGAACTAAATAAAATATTAAAATTTTCTTAAAATATTCAGAAAAAACTTATAAATAAATCACATTTATATGCGTGAAATTATGTAAACGTATTCATTCTTTGTTTTCACGAAAAATAGGAATTATATGTTAAAATGGTACAAAGTTGGAATTGTCTAGAAGAATGGTAGAGAGGAGGAAGGCAAAAGTGAAGGCTCTTATAGCAATAGGCCTTATTTTTTGTTGTTTAGTAGGGTGCAGTTCTAATGCTCAAGTCACCAACGACAAAGAAATGGGGAAGAATATTCAGCAATCATTTGAAAAAAAAGGTGTAAGGTCAGTGGATGTATCGAAGTTAAGTGATTTTAAATGGGAAAAAGGATATTTATTAACAAACAAAAGCAAGAAAGCCGACGTAGAAAAACTTGTAAACGCACCGATCAGTGAAGAGGTAATGAAAAAAATATCTGCTGCTAATCAAATGCTTGTGTTTGTACACGAAGGAGAAGTTGTCCGCTATGTAGAACTACCTCAAGATTTCATAGCGCATGATAAAAACCAACTTGAATTTTCATCTTCTCATTCTGAACTAAAACTTAATAAAAAAAGGGAGGGCAAGCCTATAAAAGCAGGAGATAAAACGTTAAGTTCAGAAGATGCTTTAGCTGTAGAATCAATTATGAAACAAATTCAATGGAAAAAAGCTGATTACAGCATCGCTCTTGATCCAGATGTACAGCTTACTTATGAAGGAGTCGTATACAATGTACGATTCACCGCCGAGAGTGCGGAACTTACTTCTAAAAGAAGAGGGGTATACGGTAAAGTAACAGGAGAAACAGCACAGCAGCTATATGACCTATTGATGTAACCTATTGATTTATCAATAGGTTTTTTTGTGCACATATTTTTTAAATTTACATAAAATGTCTTACTGTTATTGACATTAACGTTAACGTTAATCTATAATAGTAATATAGAGTTGACGTTAACGTTAATGTTAAAGGGAGGTGAAGGGGAAAGCATGTATTTAATCGATGACGTGACGAAAATGACCGGTTTGACCAAGCGTGCTCTTCGGTATTATGAAGAGATTGGACTCATTTTGCCCCCGCAGCGTACAAAAGGAAATGCACGGATTTATTCCGAAGAAGAGGTAAAAGAACTAAGAAAAGTAGCAGAAGCAAAAGAAGTTCTTGGTTTTTCTTTACAGGAGCTGCAGCAGTTTATGTCGCTCAAAAGAATGATTGAAGAAAGAAGTCAGCAGCAAGGATTATCAGCGAAAGAGATAACTAAAATAGAAAATTTACTGGAAAATCAAATCAAGATGATTGAATTTAAAGTGGTTAAAATGCAGGCATTTAAAACAGAATTAAAAGAAATGCGAGAATCTGCTATGGAAATACATGAAAAAACAAAAACAAAAGGAGAGATGAAAGAGTGGAAGGACAGCATTCAAATAACCGATTAGGTCAAATTATTACGGTAGTAGCTACTTTTTTAGCATTTATGGGAATCGGGGTAGTAGATCCGATTTTACCGGAGATTGCTAAACAAATTGGAGCTTCTCATTGGCAAGTAGAAATGTTATTTACTTCCTATTTGTTAATGATGGCGATTATGATGATTCCAGCAGGCATCTTAGCATCACGTGTAGGAGACAAGCGTTTGATGGTAACAGGACTTATCATTGTGACGATTTTTGCAGCACTATGCGGGTTTTCTAACAATATTCCTCAGCTTTCTATTTTCCGAGCAGGATGGGGACTTGGTAATTCGTTTTTCTTTGCAACAGCTATGACGCTGCTTATTGCATTATCAGGTGAAGTGAAAAAAGCAGTAGGATTATATGAAGCTGCGATTGGTTTGGGAATGGCCGGAGGACCGCTTGTAGGAGGCGTGTTAGGAAATGCTTCTTGGAGATTGCCGTTTTTCGGTACAAGTGCTTTAATTTTTATCGCCTTTATTTTAGTATTAACGATTGTTAAACAGCCTGCAAGCACTAAGCCTCGTAAAGCAGCGGGTTTTAAAGACATGGTAAAACTTTATAAATTAAAACCATTTACTCAAGGCGCTGTATCAGGCATGCTTTATTACTACGGGTTTTTTACAGTGTTAGCTTATACGCCGCTTATTCTATCGATCGGAGCTCTTCAAATTGGCTTTGTTTTCTTTGGATGGGGATTATGTTTAGCTTATGGCTCAGCGGTTTTAGCACATCAGTTAGAGAAAAGATATCAGCCAAAACAAGTGTTACATGTTAGCTTAATTGTTTTTTCACTTATTTTAATTTGTTTATTTGCCTTTGATGCAACATGGTTGCGCATTGTCTTAATCATGGCAGCAGGTCTTGTATCAGGACTTAATAATGCATTATTTACGAGTCATGTAATGGAAGTATCTCCTTATGAACGAGGAATTACATCTGGAGGATATAATTTCTTAAGATGGTTAGGCGCAGCGTTTGCTCCTTTATTGTCAGGAGTTATCGGCAATGCCGTAGCGCCTCAAGCTCCTTTTCTCGTAGCGGCGATTCTTGGGTTGCTAGCTTTTGTTATTATGGTTATAAAAGTAAAAACAACTTCTCAAACGAATGAAGCTGTATCTAAATAAACGTTGAAATAAAAGGCTTTTTCTTGTGAAAAGCCTTTTATTTTGTTTTATGTTATAATAGTAAAAACGTTTTTAATCATAAAAATGAAACTCTATACCAACTTGTACGTATACTTTATATGTACATAAATCTTTTTAGGAGCGTGATGCCCATGGCCACCTGTCAAAATTGTAATCATAAATGGAACTGGAGGACAACCTTTAAACAACTGTTAACATTTAGAAACGTTTTAGAATGCCCACACTGTGACAAACAACAGTATATCTCTGCAAAATCCCAAAAGCGATTATCAATCTACTCATTTGCACCCCTTATTATTTGGCTTATTCTCTCACTATTTGACTTTTCCTTTCCATCCATTGTTGTCGCGGAGCTTATTTTCTTCATAGCAGCGGTTGTTATGATGCCACTTTCTTATGAAGTAAGCAGCGAAGAAGAACCCTTGTGGTAATAGAAAAACCTTCCGTTAAAACGGAAGGTTTTTCTATGCGGCTTTACCGTCTAGCTGTTCTCCGTGATGGCGCTGATAATACACCCACCCAGCATTCAATAGTAGAAGAACACTGGTTGTTAAGAATACGTAAGGAATTCCTTTAGCTCCGGCAATTTGTCCGCCAATGACTGGACCAGCTAAATTCCCAAAATATTGCGCTGTTTGATTATAGCCAAACATTTTGCCTGTAATCGAGTCCGGTACAATTTTCTTTAAATAAGAATTAATAGAAGGTAATAATCCTCCCATTGCAAAACCGAGTAAAAAACGAAGTAAGAATAGCTGCCAAGTACTATGCACAAAGGCCTGTAAGCCGCAAATCACCGCTACGATAAGCAGGCATATTTGAAGCACATTTTGAGGACCCACGCGATCGCTGACTTTGCCAAGTTTTGATGCAGCTAAAATATTTGAAATTCCTGTTGCCGCTACGACAAAGCCTGAAATAAGGGCAAGGTGATCGGTATGAGTAGACAGTTGTTTTACATACAGTGTAACGATTGGCTGAATAGCCATAACTGCAAGCTGCAGTAAAAAAGTTGTAACAAATACACCAATCACGGCCTTTGAATTTTTAAGAGACAGTAACCCAATGTTAGATTCTTTCGTTGTTTTCGCCGTCTCTTTTTTGTCTTCTTGAATTAAATTTACAATTAAAAAAGACAAAAACATAAATGCACCCGTCACGAAAAAGACGTGGCGTAGCCCGATTGTATCTCCTAAGTAGCCGCCTACTAGCGGTCCTAATAAAGATCCTGATACAGCCCCTGTAGACAACGTGCCTAATGCTTTACCGCTGTGCTCTTTAGGTGTTTGAGTCGCTACTAACGTAATGGCTGCAGAGATGAAGCCGGAAACGGCCCCCATTAAAAAGCGCAGTCCGACAAGCTGATAGACATTTTGCACAAAACCAATGGAAGTCATAACAACTGCCATACCCAAGCTTGCGCGAAGGAGCATAAGCTTTCGCCCATATTTATCGGCTAAGCTCCCCCATAAAGGAGAAACAATAGCCGCCATTAAAAAGGTAGATCCAAAGGCAATACCAGCCCATCTGCTGATGGAGCTTGTATCGTGAACTCCCAGCTTTTCAATATAAAGCGGTAAAAACGGAATAACTAAACTCATCCCGGCTGTGGTGCAAAAAGAACCGAACCAGCAAATGTACAAGTTTCGTTTCCATAATTCCATTCTATTTCCTTCTTTCGTTGTGCCGCATGGCGTGAAAACAACAAAAGAGCGAAACCATACGGCCTGCTCTTTTAGCATACATGCAGCATCTTTTTATCAGTTTAAATTATACCATATATCAGAAATATTTAAAAATAAAATGATTCACTTAGTGAACTATTAACGTGAAGTGAAAATAGAAAGGGGTACAGTTTTACGTTAGGGTTTTTTAGCCGCTTGAAGATGGTAATAATTCGTTCTTTTCGGGTATAATGTGGCGTGAAGCGTCCTCAATTTATTTTCGTTTGAGCATTTATTTATAATAGAAGACATATAAAAAGACGGTGGTATGTAAATGACTAAAAAAGAAAATGAATCCATTTATATTCAGCAGCATTTGGCAAATGAACGAACGTATTTAGCGTGGATTCGAACGTCTATTGCCACACTCGGCATTGGCTTTGTTGCAGGCGGCCTACATTTCAATTCCGGAAAAACATTAAGTGAAGCAGCCGATACTCTTATTATTGCTGTTATTATCTTTTCTTTAGCTGCAAGTGCAGGTTTGCTTCTCTTCTCAACCTATCATTATTTTTCAACCCGCAAAAAAATTAACAGCCAAACGTATCAATCTTCTCACGCTTTGGTTATTTTTGTTTTAATGATTATGCTGATGCTGATCGGTGCTCTTATGTTTTACTTTTTTAACATAGCGTAAAAAAGTTTAAGAAGTAAGAAAAAAGGGAAAGCAGTCCCAAAGAATTTATGGTTTTATGAAAGGAAAAGAAGATCTATTAATATGGTGGTAATGGCAGATGTAATTATAATAATATCTTCTTTATGAACCGGCTGTATAATTTTACAGGTTAAATTCTTTGTCAACCGTGGATAATGGAAAAGGAAAGCTTTATAAGCCGAAACTTATCCAATACATGTTGAACATAAAAATTGAATATGAATTTCACTACAGAGTGAAGCGAAAGTAAAGGAGAACGCTGTTATGATTCAAACATCTAAGACCGTTGCCGCTCGTTTTTTTACGGAGCGTTTCTTTGATCAGGCTGCTCAAACAGCCTACTATTTTTTGTTATCTTTTGTACCGTTTATTATCTTTCTTTTTTCTCTGCTGAGTTTCTTTCCAATTGATACAAACAATTTGCTGGTATTTATTGAACCATTTACGCCTAAAAGCGCCTATGACGTAATTGAACGGTCAATTGAAACAGTTAACAATAGCGGGAAAAAGGTTTTATCTTTTAGTTTATTGGCGACTTTTTGGCTCGCATCTATGGCTATACAATCTTTGGTTCGCTCGTTAAATGACGCGTATCATATTCAAAGAAAACAAACGTTTTTGCGCGGTTTAATCAATGATTTAATTTTAACTTTTGGTTTTATGGTTGTGGTAGCTATTTCATTATTTGTACCAATTATTGAAGAGGTCATTCGACATCTGGTACTAACAAAAGTCCATGTTCCTGACATATGGTTTCAAAGCTGGACGACAATTAGATGGGGAATTGGGACATTATTTTTATTAGGCTTTTTTATTCTTTTTTACAAACTGATGCCAAGCGCAAGAGTAACGTGGAAAGATGTACTTCCAGGAGCTGTTTTCTCCACGCTAGGATGGCAAGTTGTATCTACCGGATTTGGATACTATGTCCAGTTTGGAAGCTACTCGCAAATCTATGGTCAGCTTGGAAGTATTATCATTTTAATGGTCTGGTTTTATTTAACGGCCGCTATTTTATTAATTGGCGGTTTAATAAATGGTAATAAGTTCATCAAAGCTCACAAGACAACGTATAGAGACGCGGAAAATGACTAGGGAAACCTAGTCGTTTTTTTTATATTCAGTTTTACAGTTAGAAAGTTTATCAAAAAAATATTGCAGGTAACTATTGAATATCTCGTTGCCTTCCCTTTACACACAACAAAAAAGCAGTAGGAGTTCACGTTGAGATGAGGTGGAAAATTGAATAATTTTAATCGGTTTTTAATCGCAATTATTGGAATTGCAGGACTGATTTGTTCCGGTATGTTAGCACTGATGGTTTATAGGGTTCCTCACCTTTCAAACTGGTTAAAAAAGTGGCGGCATCAGGAGTGGTTTTACTACACAATTTTATCAATAAGCGCATTTTTAGCAGTTATTTTTATTATTTTTCTTTTAACAGGCATATTTAGCAGACCGCCTAAAAAGAATTTAGCAATTGTAACTGGTGAAGGCAAAATAACAATTTCTAAAGCAACGATCGAATCTACAGCTTTACGAGCAATTAGAAGCTTTCAGGGAATACGCTCTCCTGAAGTCCAGGCATCTATTCATTCTCGCAAAGAAAAAGTTAGTCTGTATATCAACTGTTCGTTGTTTGGACGAGATGGACTACCAACACTAGGAAAAGAAATGCAGCTTGAAACAAAACGCGCCGTGGAGGCCTTACTGGAGCTTCCCGTTCACTCCGTCCGTATTGACTTAACAGATACACAAACACGAAAGAAAGAGCGTGTTGTGTGATGAAGGAGGGACATAATGAGTACTCCAGATAAATTGATTGCGTACCGTGGCCGAGTACTTGGTATTCTGGCAGGTTTAGTGTTGGCAATTTTGCTATTAACAATTGGTTTTGGTCCCACGCTGCTAATTGTAGCTTTTATGGGAATTGGTTATGTAATTGGGAAGTGGCGAGACGGTCATTTAGATATAAATGCTTGGGTAGGATTCTTTATTAAAGGAAGATAGAAAATCACTTTAAGGGAGATGTTAATTATGGCAGTTAATGAAACAAATACAGCAGTAAAATCTCAGGAAAATACACATCAAAATACATTAACATTTGAAGATCAAGTCATTAAAAAAATTGCTGGAATTGCAGCTAATGAAATTAAAGGAATTTTATCAATGAGCGGCGGATTTATGAGCGGGTTAACAGATCGCTTCCGCAGCACTGAAGATATCACAAAAGGGATTAACGCTGAAGTAGGAGAAAAGCGAGTTGCCCTTGATTTAAAAGTAATTGTCGAATACGGAAAAAATGTTCCAGCCATTTTCTCTGAAACTGTTAATAATGTGAAAAAATCAGTTCATGATATGACGGGATTAGAGGTAGTAGAAGTAAATATGCATGTAGAGGACGTAATGACTCGCTCTGAATTTGAAGCGAAAACGGATCGAGACAAAGAGCAGGAGTCAAAGAGTGATCTTGAATAAAATATAAGAGGTAAACACTTCCATTCATCATATATTCTTTGTATGATGAATGAGAAGTGTTTTTTTATGGGAGGGAGAATTCTATGATTTTGGTTAGTTCCTGCCTAGCAGGTCAAGCTTGCAGATATAATGGAAGCAGTGCCTTAGTTGAGGAAATTGAAGCGCTCGTTGAAAATAAAGAAGCGGTGATGATGTGCCCGGAACTGTTAGGTGGATTTCACACGCCTAGAGAACCGGCAGAAATTATAAAAGGAACGGGGATAGACGTAATAAACGGAAATGCGCGAGTTATTGAACGATCGGGAAAAGACGTGACAGACATATACATAGACGGGGCCTATAAGGCACTGAGCATCGCAAAAGAAATAAAAGCTACTGTTATTGTACTAAAAGAAAACAGCCCTTCATGTGGAAGTGAACATATATATAACGGGGCATTTTCAAACGTTAAAATAGCAGGTGAAGGGGTAACGACTGCATTGCTAAGAAAGCATGGTTTTATCGTCATGTCCGAATCTCAATTTACAGCTGAAATGCATGGAGACCCATCATAATCAAAAAAAGCGTACACTATATGTGTACGCTTCTTTTATAAAAGCTTATTTACTGTGAAGCGTATCTGCTGTGCTTTCTGTTCGTGTTACCGCATAAAGAGAGCAGAAAAGACCAAGCAAAACAAAAATAGACCCGACCCAGCCGTTATAAATAACAGAGTATTGATTAACGACAATTCCTCCAACATAGGAGCCGATCGCAATTCCTACGTGTGAAATCGCTGCATTAGTGCTGATTAAAATGTCCGACGTGTCGCGTGCACTATGGATAATTAAATTGCTTTGAGCTGGTGAAACCGCCCAGCTGAGCGCACTCCAAATGATCATAAGAAGCAAGAACACAATAAATGGTAAATGAACGCCAAAAGGCATAGCAATCATGCTAACAAAAAAGAGAGCAATCATGGTGATAACAGATGAAGAAGGGTTCCATTTATCAGAAACAGCTCCTCCAAGTCCTCCTCCTGCCACGGCAGCAAGACCAAAAATACCATAAATAATGGTCACCATCGTTGTATTTAATCCTAGCGTTTCTTGTAAAAATGGTGTGAAGTACGCATAAAGCGTTAAATGGCCCGCAAGTACAAATAATGTTGCTAGGTGAATAGCGAGCATCTTTTTATTGCGTAAAGCTTTTACCTGAGTTTTTAACGGTACAATTGGAGCAGGAGCTAGACGCTCCATTGTAAACCAAACGGTAATCATAATAATGGCAGTCAAAATTGCAATCATAACAAATACTTCACGCCAGCCAAGCGCATTTCCAATCAAAATACCAAGAGGAATGCCTAAAACAAGTGAGCCGCTGATTCCCATAAATACGATGCCAATTGCTCTGCCTTGGTATTCAGGTTTTACCATTCTAGAAGCCATTGTGGTAGATAATACAATGATAAAAGAACCGCTCGCAGCAGCAAGAATACGTCCAATCAGTAGCATATAATAGCCCGAACTGTAGGCTGAAAATACATTGCTCAATAAGAAAATAAATAATGTCCACATATAAACTTTTTTACGCTCTATCTTAGCCGTCACATTTAGTAAAATCGGCGCAGACAAGGCATAAACAAACGAATAAATAGAGATTAAATAACCTGCTTTTGCTAATGATACATGAAATGCATCGGCAATTAAGTCTAAGATGCCTCCTAGAATTAATTCGACCGTTCCAACAACAAAGGAAGCAATCGCAAGTATGTAAACTTTTTTATTCATCAAAAAACCCCCTCTTTAAAAAGTTACAACTAGAATAGTAACCTTTTTTAGAAAGGATTTCAATAGGTAATATTAAAAAGGTTACTAATGAATTAGTAACCTTTTTAATATCGCAGTCGAGTAAGCAGCTCCATGATCTCAGAATCTTGAAGAAGCTGCTCTTGATATTTCTTTGTAATATGGGTAAGTGCGACGTCATGATAAAAGAAATCAGCAAAAACTTTTACAAGCGGCTGCGACATGGTTTTTATTGCTTTCCATGTCTCATGTTCAATGCCGGCAAATAAAAGATAAGCATCGTCAACAATAATCAACTGCGACGGCTCAAGGTTTTTATGATCATCTATTGGATTTAATGTATGTAAATGTTTGAGGGCAGTCTGCAAGTTTCCTATGGTTAAGACCTCGACGTTTACGCCTTGTTTCTCTTTTTCTTCTAGCAATGAGCGGTAATGTTCTAACTCATCATTCCATGCGGATAAAATAATAGAAGATTCCGCTTCGTCAATCAATTGTTCAATGTGAGCAGAAATAGAGGATTTATCTTTTAAACTCCAAACATGATCATCTGTAAACGTTTTTTTAATTTTATATGTTTTTAATTCATTAATGTCATTTTCAAAATCAGCAGTAAGTTTTTGAATGACGGTTTGAAGGGCTACCGCTGAGTAAAGTTTCTTTTTCCCGGACAATGTATTTACTACAATACCTTTATCAATTAAACGATTAAGCACTTCATAAATTTTTGCTTTTGGAACATGCGAATACGTAACAATCGAACTAGCATCCAGCGGGCCATCATTCGCAAGCAGCGCTTCATATACTTGACTTTCATACTGAGAAAAACCAAATTTTTGCAGCATAATTTTCTATTCATCATCCTTTCTTTTTTTAAGTATATCACGGTTTGTAAAAGTATTACTAATTGTATCAGATGTAATAATCTTATTAAACTATGTTCTAAATAACCATTAAAAATAAAATAAGCTATTAAAGAATCTTTATTACAGTAGAAATATTTTTAACCATATACTTTCTATACTAAAACACTCAACATTGGGTAAAGAAAAGAAAGAGGTGAAAAAAATGAAGAAAAATGAAAAACTACTGTTGAAAAAAATGAACATAAAACAGCAAAGAGAAGTAGCTGCTCAGCTTGAAGACGTACTGGATTCCTTACTGTCCCTTGAAGAAAAATTATGCTCAGCACCTGATAATAGCGAGTGGCTCTCTTTACAAGCTCAGCTTGAAAAAAGAGAACATGAGCTGAAATTCAAGCATAAAATGCTGTGCGAAGAATGGACAGCACTATAAAAGACAGGCATTTTGTCTGTCTTTTATTGCATCTAAATTTTCATCACTCGAATAGGGCTAACCATCAAAATAGCTAAAATAATCATAAGGTAAGGGTTTACGTAATAAAACATGCCAAGCAGGGCGATAATTAGAGCGGGAAAAGGAATAGGAAGCCCTATAAAATAACCCATGGTTGGATTTGCACTAAATTTAGCTAATCTTAATGCGCCCATGCTTGGATAAATCATAAAAGCGAGTACGGTTAGCCAAGAGTGGGGAGAAAGAGTATGAAATAGCATTGCAGGCGCTACGCCAAAGCTTATAATATCAGCCAAAGAATCTAGCTCTACACCAAACTCACTGTTTACTTTCAGCTTTCTCGCAATTTTGCCGTCAAATAAATCGAAAAAAGCGGCTAGAAAAATAAAAAGAGCAGCTAAGCGTTCGTAGCTATTCATATTAAAAGCTATGGAAAATACGCCGCTTAGCAAATTTCCAATCGTAAAGAGATTCGGAACCCATTTTAACAGTCGAAGAATCAATGTCATACAACCGCCTTTCACTGTGTGTACGATTAGTGTAACTGTTAAATCGGATTATTATGTGAGGTGTTAGATAAAAAAGAAGGTAGTATTGAAACCTGGCTGTCGTTCCTGTAATATATATCGTATAATACGATAATAACTAAAAATACGATATAAAGGAGTATGATCATGAAAGTAGAGGAGTTAAACAGCTATTGGACGTCTATTTATTATCATTTGCACTATACGCATCAAGAGAAAATTACACACCAAACAATACGTCTTTTACAGCATATAGATAAATCAGCTTCGGTTGGAATAAAAGAAATTGCGGATTATTTACACGTTTCGCATAATACGGCATCTGAACACGTAAAGAGAAATATTGATAAAGGGTATGTATATAAAAATAGAGATATCCATGATGAAAGAAAAGTAATTCTGCATTTAACAGAAGCAGGAAAAGACCTATTAAAACGGAATTCAAGCTTGGATGAAGAAAAAGTATCAGCTATTTTACGTGAAATGACAACATCTGAAAAACAGCTGATTCAACAGGGTTTTCAGTTATTGAGCGAACGTGCAAAACATGTATAGTATCATCAAAATTTTAATGTCGGCTCTTATTATTGCAGGGGTAACAGAAATGGCCAAAAGATTTCCGACATACGGTGGAATTGTGGCTGCCCTTCCAATTGTGAGCTTACTAAGTATTATATGGTTATCAGTGCAAGGAGAAAAAAAGGAAGTGGTCAGTCAGTTTACACTTGGCGTTCTTTATGGACTGCCAGGCACTATTTTACTACTTGCTGTCGTCTATATTTGCTTAAAAAACTCTCTTCATTTGTTTATGAGTTTATCCATAGGAGTTATGTGTTGGGGCCTGTTTTTAGGCCTTCAAAAGATAGTGGTTAAACTAATTACTACATAAACTATTGGAATTTAATCCAATTTTCTGTAAAATAAAAGTCTAAGTGAAAGATAGGAGCTGAGTAGAGTTGAGTTTAGCAGAGAAAAAGTTAGGAATTGACCGAGTTGTTTTTATCGGCAGAACGTTTGAAGAGTATAGAGCTATGTTTAATTTGAATGAAAAGTATTTAAAAGGAAAAAAAGTGTTAGATTGTGCTAGCGGGGCCTGTTCTTTCACTGCTCATGCCATGCAGCAAGGTACGGAGGCTACTAGCTGTGATATTGCCTATAAATTTACGGCAGAAGAGCTTGAAAAGAAAGGAAGCCTGGATTTAATTCATACGATGAATCAAATGCAGCACGTACAGGAACAGTATGTGTGGAAGTATTTTTCGTCTATTGATGATTTAACTGAACATCGAAAAAGAGCACTAAAAGATTGTATTGCTCATATGAAAAAGAACCCCGAAGCCTATCAGTACGGAGCACTTCCTAATTTGCCGTTTCAAAAGAAGGAGTTTGATTTAACGCTTTGTGCAAACTTTTTATTTATGTACAGCGACCGGTTAGATTATACGTTTCATTTAGAGGCTTTAAAAGAACTGATACGCGTTACAAAAGAGGAAGTACGTTTGTTTCCTTTAACGAATTTAAGCGGCAAGATTTCTACCTATTTGCCGCAGCTGTTAGAAGAGATTGCGCCTCTAGTAAAAGGAACAGAAATAGCAGACGTCCCGTATGAATTTCAAAAAGGTGCCAATCAAATGCTGAAAATATATGTATAACAAATATAACGAAAGCCGCTTTTAGTTAAAGCGGCTTTTTAACATTCAAACGTTTTTTGGCAGTTTGAGTATGCTTCGTTATGGTTTCAGATCCAAGCGCTTTAGCTAAACCGAACGAAGGCATATTCACGTATACTGATTCATAATTTCCTGCAGGAATGACGTACGTTTCATGATAAATGCCCACTGCATTCGTTTTTGAAGCCTGTTTATAAAAAGAATTCCAAGCTTTTAAGTGCTGAGGACCTTTGGCATAGGAGGTCAATTGCTCAACTGACTCCCAATATTGAATCAGCGTGATGGTTCTTAAATTAAAAGTTCCTTGCAAAGATAAAAAGCCAAGGTTTTTGTTTGTATACAACTCGCGAATCATAGGAGGCATTGCTTTAAATACAGGGAACCATTTGTGTACGGCTGTCCATTTATTAATGCGCATTCCTATAACAAAGACGACCAACTCCTGACCGGGCTTAGCCATCATACGATTGGAATGAATCATAAATTATGCGCCTCCTCATCATATAATTTATTAATCGTATCTTTGCACCATTCTATCGAAGCACACGTTGTTCGTTTACCGTAGTCTAGGGTAATAAGCCAATACGTTCTGTCGGGAGAAGGGCTGTTAGAAATGCTGTCTTCAATTCCGCAATACATGTGATAACGTTCAGTTAGTTTCTGCTGAGCGTTTTTTAACTGGGAAATTGTGAGCTGCTTTTCTTGCTGACTACTAAAAAAGAGTTTTAACAAAATTTCATTTCTTTCGGAAGGGAGCTGCTTAATAGGTTCACGCAGCCAATCTTGCAGAACTTCTTTTCCCTTAGTTGTTATTACATACTCTTTTTTATCTGGTTTATCAGTTTGAGCAACGGAATTGACCGTTGCTAGTTCATTATTCACAAGCTTTTGTAAAGTGGGATAAATTTGGCCATAACTGATTTTCCAAAAATGATTTAAACTTCGATCCATTAACTGCTTAATTTCATAACCAGTTCTGCATTCCGTGGTAAGCAGTCCTAAAATTGCATATGTTGTTTGATTTTCCTTCATTTATTTTCCTCGCCTATATCTTTTTGATATATATATTACCATAAACAGGATAATATTCAATAAAAAAACGCGAGAGTTATGCACTCTCGCGTCTAAAAAAAGGTTTGTATTGCTGAACCATCATTTGCGAAGCAGCAATAAATAAAAAGATAAAGCCTCCACACATTAGCAACATGACAGCACCTATTCTCCATAAAAGCTTTGGCATCAGCATATCTCCTTTTTTGAAGTTATTACCTATAGTGTAAAGAATAGCTTGCAAAAATTCTAGTCATAACTACATATAATTTTATGACTTTTTTAGACTGACTCTTCCTTTGGATCATCTTCATCAAAAATAGGAACTTCCGTATACGTGTCTTTTTTTTCGAAAGAGGAAGAAGAATTCTCTTTTTCCTCTTGTGCAGGCTTCGTTTTACCAGAAGAAATATCTGATTTAGCGTTTTTTAACTCTTCCATGTCTTTTTGGATTTGGTCCGTGAAATCCTTTGGTATAGCTCCGCTTCCGTATGTAGCTCCGATATTTAAAGTACCGCCGAGTTCTTTAATGCCCACTTGGCCAATATTGTTGTTTTGTTCGTATTTATCAAGAAAAAATTTATCAATATGAATAGGCGGAGGAGCATTTTCTAAAAGTGTGCCTTTTTGGTGAATCAATTTCACTTCTTCTTGAAGGGAAGACGTTCGTTTTAGCATGTCCACCTGTACTTCAGTTAAAAGCGACATGCTGCGTTCTAATGCTGAAACTCTGTTATCTAGTTCGGTCATTTTTTCGATATAGGGAGCCATTTGTTTTTCTACAGATTGTTCTACTAACCGAGTTATATCCATATAAGGTACAGCGTCTATCTTTTTATCGCGAGGGGGTTGCATGGAGATCACTTGTTCCAATTGCGCTACTTTTTCCTTTAAAAATTGAAGCTGGTTAGCAATCTCTTTCTTATCTTTTGCATATGCTTGTTCAGCATTTTTATGAGTGCTTCTTTGTGAAGGTGAAGAATCATTGGAGTGCGAGGGCTGAGCCTCCAGCTTTTTTTTGAGCATTATGAGAGAACCAATTTGCGGTTCGAGTTTTAAAAAACGGTTCATGTGAACTTCAAGCGTGTTAATGCGCTTGATTTGATGTTTGAAGTCCGCTAGCTCAGTATGAAGCTGTTGGTTAGTCTGTTTGGGGTTGAAAAATCCTTTCATAGACATTTCGCTTCTCCTCATCTTGGGCTTATTTCCGATGTAATAACAGTTAGATAAATATATATTGGTCTAGTTTGGAAATTCACGTTAAATTCTTTGCGTTTATAAATGCTTATGTGAACTATTGAATTTCATTCATAAAACTACTAAGCCTTATTCAATGTGAATACGTTCTTCTTGGAAAAACTGCCTGTGATAAGAAAGAATAAGCAGTCCATTTTCAAATTTCGCACGCAGATGATGCGCATCCGTAGGCTCTGGCAATTCAATAATTCGGTTAAAGTCTCCAGAAGGTCGTTCTTGTACAACCGGCTGTCCTGTAATGAGAGGGTGCGGTGAGCCTTTTAACAAAAGCCGGCTGCCTGAAACAGACACGTGCAAATTTTCTTTTAGATAGCCGGGCAAGTCAGCGATAATAATGATTTCATGTGGGGTAACGTAAATGTCAACAGGTGGAAAAGTACTTTTAGAAGCCTGAGGTGCCTGATATGAATCAGGAGCATTCATATCCATATTTTCTTTCATAAATTCGTTAAAAGCAGTTTGATCAAAAACACCGTTCCAAAAGTCATTTGTTTGATATTTTTTAGCAAATTCCATCCACTGCATAAGTTTATCAAAGTCCATATGGTTTCCTCCTTACCACACATCATAAAAAGATGGAATTTGAATATAGTTTGAAAAGGGGGTGGTTTAAATGGCAGGTGCATCTATAAATATTAATATTTTAATGCTAAAGATAAATTCCTTTGAAAATGCGTCTGCAGTAAATATCGGACAGAATTTACTAGCAGACTGGAATAATTCAGATAAAAAAACACAGGGATTTGGGCAAAATTTTGGTGATGATAGCGGCTTTATAGGAACGAGAAGCTGTGTCGATGATCGAGATCAAATTGACAGCCCATCATCTTTTCAAAAAGTGCCCATTTCATAGAAAAAGCCTAATAAATATAGCCAGTTCAGATGCAGGTTATATTTATTAGGCTTCCGATTGAATGCTAATAGACGAATAGATGAAGATATGCTGCTAGTTGTGCGCAGTAGAGGTAGAGGAGATGAAAAAATTAAATTACGCTATTTTTAACTGAGTTTGAATCATTTACATCTGAGTCTATAATCCATGAGAACGGAGTTACGTTCGGAGAAAAATCTCCGTTTGATTCTCCCAGACCTTGATTACGTTTATAAGATACGAACACATCAAGCTGCTGATTAGGTCCTATGCTTAAAACAGATGAATTATCCAAAACGTTCACTTTGAAGGCTTGTAAGTTAATGACCATAGGCGAAAAAATCATATGGTTTCCTCCTTATTTATCATTTTTTGTTGCAAATGCATCTACATAATCATTATCTACAGTTTTGTAAGCAGATCCCGCTGTAAAACATTGATCAGCGTGCTGCTGTCCGAAGGCCTGATTTTTCTTTGCTGTAACATATCTTGTAACTTTTGACGTATTTCCAATAGAAATACTGCTTGCTTGATCAGCACTGCGAACGTTCAATTTTCCTAGGTTGATTTTTGTTGAGTCGAATAGCATATTATTCTCCTTTCAAACGACAGTTCTTCTAAGTCTTTAAAAGCTTATTGTAGCTTCTTTGAAAATATGAATAATACATGGATTCATTCAGAGAGTAGAAGTGGTCTACTGTAGCGTATTGTAGTTCTGTGTAAAACGTGAAAAGATTTTAAAACCTCGAGAGGAAAAGGAGGGAATAATAAAAATGCACGATATTTTACATGCTGTAAACACATCAACAGTAAAAAGTGTGTTGGCAACGATTGTTCATGTAGAAGGATCCTCATATTTAAAAGAAGGAGCGTCCATGCTGTTTCAAGAAAATGGAGAGAACATTGGGATGTTAAGCGCTGGTTGTGTAGAAGCAGATATTGCTGAGCGCGTAAAAGAGTTGTTCGACACTGAGCACGTATTAACCGTTACGTACAATTTAAAAGAAGAAGGTGATGCAGGATGGGGACAAGGAGCAGGCTGCAATGGAATTCTCTATATTCTCCTAGAACCTGTAACTGCGAGGATGAAGCAAAATCTTTTGCGGGTAAAACGTCATTTAGATAACCGAAATCCTGTTTTGCATATTAAAAAATTAGAAAAAAACTTTATTCAAACAACCTCTTTTTATGTAGAAAAGACGGGCGAAATATTTGGTGGAAATAGCGACACATCATCTTTTGCAACAGATGATTGGAATAAGGGAAAGAGCGGTATTCAACTTTCAAATTGCTCCCTGCTCACATATGCTCATCTATATAAACCAAAGCCTCGTCTAGTTATCTGGGGAGCAGGTGCCGATGCAAAATACTTAGTATCACTTGCTGCCAATACGGGGTTTTCTGTTACCTTATGCGACTGGAGACCGGCTTTATGTAATAAGGAACATTTTCCGCTAGCAGAGGAAATACATATTGGATTTCCCGAGGAAGTAGACGAACAGCTGTCCATACAAAGCGATGATTTTGTTGTGATCATGACGCATAATTTTTATCGCGATCAAGAAATTCTCTCGCTATTAAAATCAAACCCTGTGAAGTATATAGGAGTTTTAGGATCTAAAAAGCGAACACTTCGATTATTGAATACTGATATTTCTTCACGCATTCATTCGCCGGTAGGACTTTCTATAGGAGCGGTAGGACCGCAGGAAATTGCTGTTAGTATTCTTGCTGAACTAATTCAAAACCTCCGAATGTATGATGAAAAAAAGGGATGAAAATGTCCGGGTTAAATATTGTTGCTGTTTATCTTGCCGCAGGAGCTAGTAAAAGGATGGGCAGAAATAAACTGCTGCTGCCTTTAGGGAATGGATGTTTGGGAAGTAAAGCTTTACGAAAAGCTGTTTCTTCAAAAGTAAATCATACGATAGTAGTAACTAAGAAAGGAGATCATCTGGAGTGGATTGACCCTATTCTTTTTTCAGAAGCATATCAGCAGAAGTGGAGTCATACTTCTTGTAGTAGCGCCTTAAAAGATCAGTCTGCGTCTTTAAAATGCGGATTAAAAAAAGCAAAAGAATTAAACGCTGATGCTATTATTGTGCTGTTGGCAGATCAGCCTCTTATAAGCATCGTGCTGATAGATACATTTGTTTCTCTTTTTGAAAAACATTTTTCTGTTCCATTTATTTCATCTTTTTATCAAGGAATTTCCAGAGCACCGGTTTTATTTTCAAAACAAATGTTTTCAAGCTTGGATAAGCTGCAAGGAGATCAAGGGGCAAGAAAAATTATAAGACAAAGCGGACCTGAAAATGGAATATTTTACGAATGGACCGACGCTTCCCTTTTTATGGATGTTGATACAAAACAAGGGTATGAACGCATTAAAAAGATATACAAAGAGAAACGTCGACTGTTTTGATTGATGGAGGTGAAAAGAGTGGAGATCATTGGAAAAAGCGTGATTCGAAAAGATGCATTGGAAAAAGTAACGGGTACGGCTCGATACACAAATGATTACATGTTTAAAGGCTCCCTGCATGCCAAAATAGTAGTCAGCCCTTACGCTCATGCAAGGATTCAAGCCATAGACGTCCAAGCGGCGATTGCTATTCCCGGTGTTCACGCGGTTGTGACGGGTGAGCACTTGCCGTTAACCGGGGAAGGAGTTCGTGACCGGCGACCGCTTGCATTTGAAAAAGTGCGTTATCACGGAGAAGCCGTAGTCCTGGTAGTAGCGGAAACTCCTGCACTCGCTGAGCGTGCGGCGAGCTCCGTTCATATTCAATATGAGCCGTTGCCTGTCGTACATTCTCCTAGCGCCGCTATTGAGCCTGATTCTCCTTTAGTGCATGAACATATGCACATCTACAAGCATGATGAAACGGTGTATCCAGAGCCCGGCACCAACGTAGCAAACAGAGTTAAAATTCGAAAAGGCAATATAGAAGAAGGTTGGCAAAAAAGTGAGTTAATAGTCGAAGAAACATTTTCTCTATCTCCTTCAGATCACGCGGCAATGGAAACAAGAAGCGCCGCTGCTGAAATCCTTCCAAATGGATTAGTTAAAATTATCACTTCTTCTCAAGCTCCTTTTATGGTCAAAAAATTAATCAGTGAGTACTTTGAAATTGAAGCGGGAAAAGTGATCGTTGAAACACCGCTAGTAGGAGGAGGGTATGGAGGAAAAGCAGCTGTTCAGCTAGAGCTGCTTGCTTATCTAGCTTCAAAAGCTGTGGGTGGAAGGCTGGTTAAAATATTGAACACAAGAGAAGAAGATATGCTTACTTCGCCTGCTCACGTAGGTCTAGATGCCAAAATCAAGCTAGGTTGTTCTAAAGAGGGACTCTTGCAGGCTGCTGACATTCTTTATTTGTTCGACAGCGGTGCTTACGCAGATAAAGGAACGGACTTGAGTAAAGCAGCAGCAGCTGACTGTACGGGACCTTATCGTCTTGAACATATTTTTTGTGATTCATTATGTGTATATACAAATCACCCTTACGCTTCCCCTTTTCGAGGATTTAGCCATTCGGAACTATTATTTGCGTTTGAGCGCACGATGGACATCCTTGCTAAAAAAGCAGGTATAGATCCTTTGGAGTTTAGAGAAAAAAACGCTATTCTGCCGGGTGATACTACGCCTACGCAAGTACGTTTAACTTCTAGCAGCGTTGGTAACTTACCGGAATGTATTCGTCGCTTGAAGCAGCTAATGAAATGGGAGGAAGGGCAGAGAATAGTTCATGAAAACGGCCTTATTACTGCCAAAGGGATTAGCTGCGTCTGGAAAACCTCCACTATTGAAACAAACGCAGGTTCAGGTGTTATTCTCACATTCAATCCTGATGGAAGCGTGAATTTAATGTCTGGCGTTATTGAATTAGGTACGGGGACCAAAACAGTGCTCGCGCAAATACTGGCTGAAAAATTGCAGATGCCCGTGGAACGTATTCATGTGCGAATGGAAGTAGATACTCAAACGACTCCTGAACATTGGAAAACGGTGGCTAGCAGAGGCACTTTTATGGCAGGAAGAGCGGTTTTAGAAGCGGCTGAAGATGTGATTAACCAATTAAAAAAGATAGCTTCTTGTATATTTCGAGCTTCTGAGGAAGATATCGAAATAAAAAATGAAAAAGTTTTTTTACGGGATGAGCCTGAAACCTCCTTGGCCTTTAAAGAAATTGTATATGGTTATAAATATCCGAACGGAAATGCAATTGGAGGGCAAATCATAGGGAGGGGCAATTATATTTTAAGAGGGATGACCTACTTGGATAAAGAAACGGGAGCTGGGCGTCCCGGTCCTGAATGGACGGTAGCAGCTGAAGGAGTTGAAGTGGAATATAACCCTAGAACGTATAGATATCGTATTGTAAAAGCAGTCTCTGTTATTGACATAGGAACCGTGTTAAACGAGAAAATGGCAAGAGGGCAAGTCATGGGAGCGATGAGTATGGGCCTATCGTTTGCCGGAAGAGAAACATTTTGGTTTGATTCAAATGGCCGTATTTTAAACCCTCAGCTTCGGAAATATCGTCCTCTTCGCTACGGAGAGCATCCGGAGTACGTAGTAGATTTTGTTCATACGCCTCAATTAGATGCGGCCTACGGAGCTAGAGGAGTGGGAGAACACGGGCTGCTTGGTATGCCGGCTTCTTTAGGAAACAGCTTAACGGTGGCAGCAGAAACAGAATTAAACCACCTTCCGCTTATTCCAGAATTAATTTGGAGAATGAAAGAAGGGAATGCTGATGATTTCATTTGACTTTGAATATCACAAACCTGCTACCGTTTCAGAAGCAGTTGCCTTATTTCAAGAGTTAGAGAATCAAGGCAAACAGCCGCGTTATTATGCTGGAGGCACTGAAATTCTGACATTGGGCAGGTTGGGTTTGTTTGTTACCCATGCTGTCATTGATATAAAAAATATACCCGAGTTTCAAAAAGCAGAAGCCGATGAAGACTGGATGATTTTTGGTGCAGGTATAACGTTGACTGAACTGGAAGAGAAAAACTTATTTCCTTTATTAAGTAAGTCTGCTAGCGAAGTGGCTGATCACACGGCTCGAAATAAAATAACGCTGGGAGGAAATATTTGTGGGCATATCTTTTATCGAGAAGCCGTATTGCCGCTCCTTCTAGCGGATAGTCAACTCGCAGTGGCAGATCTCAGTGGAATAAAGCTCCATTCGATTCACGATCTTTTTCAGCGGCGTTTGCAGCTGAAAAAAGGAGAGCTGCTTGTTCAGGTGTTTGTTGAAACAAAGTATGCTGACCTCCCGTATATGAGTATAAAGGAGCGCCAGCAGTGGGATACAGGATATCCACTAGTTACAGTAGCAGCTTTAAAAACAGAAGAAAACATTCGAGTAGCTTTCAGCGGAGTATGTTCGTTTCCTTTTCGATCAGCTGAAGTAGAAGAAGTGCTAAACCAGAAAGACATTCCATTAGAAGATCGACTTCAAACTGCTCTTGATTATATACCGGCTCCAATTTTAAATGATGGAGAAGGATCGGATCGATATCGCAAATTTGTGATTAAAAATTTATTGATTGATATTTTCAAAGAGCTGGGAGGAACGTAATGTGCTAAGAGATGATGGGTATAGAATAACAGTTAAGCTAAAGGTTAATGGGGAAGAAAAAATGGTTGATATCCGAACAGCAGATACGCTGCTTTACGTATTAAGAGAAAAGCTGGGCCTTACCGGAGCAAAACCAGGCTGTTTAAATGGAGACTGCGGAGCTTGTACAGTAGGGATAAATCAGCGGCCAATGAAATCCTGCCTCATGTTAGCGGCAGAAGCAGAAGAGAAAGAAATAATGACTATAGAAGGACTGAAGAGTTCACCTATGCAAAAAGCTTTTATTGAACATTTTGCTTTTCAGTGCGGTTATTGTACATCGGGTTTTATTATGAATGCTCATTTGCTTTCCAAACGCCATCCTTCAGGCAGTGACGATATTATAAAGGAGTGGTTAGCTTCCAATATATGCAGATGTACAGGGTATAAAGAAATTGAAGACGCAGTAAAATCTGTTTTACACTTTTCTGAGCGCGAGTGAGAAAAGAAAAAGCAGAATTAGAATAACACTTACACGTGTTTAGAATAGTATGTGCTAAGGGTGTGGAGAATGTGGAATGGAAAAGCGGCTTTGACAAAGAAAGGGAACTTATCTTTGCCATTCAACGAGATCTTGATGTAGTAACAGCCATATTATTATTAACTGGCCAAATAACAATTATAGGAGTATTTGTGACACCCGGAGCTTTTCGTGTTTCAGTAGGCGGACCTATTACAGGAACCAGTCGCATCGAAGGAAAAGACGGAAATGTGGGAATTAATATTATTATTGATATGATTGATGTGTTTCTTGCGGCTTTGCTGCTTAATAACCAGATCAATGTGTCGGGCGCCTTTATTTCTTCTGGAAGGTTTACCATTAACGTAAGCGGACCTATTTTTGGCGTTCCCAAAACAGAACCTGCATTAAGTGAACTGAATCAATCCTCTCAGTTTTTTCATCGTACCGTATCAAAACATTTTTATGTAAATCCTGACTTAGTTGAAAAATTTACAAAGGACTGATTAAAATGTCATTAACGGATATACCTACAGTAAGACCTTCAGAGACGAGTATTTTTCTTATCGCCCTGCCGCTTATTATTTTTATCTTTTTCTTTACTCAGCCAAAAGCATCAGATGTTAAATAATCATGTAGCATAATGGGTGTTTTATCCTTGGGCACACAAGCTGCTTATTTTTCTGTTCATATCATTGCCCCTTCATTCATTAAGCCCCTAACGCTTTTCTTTTCTGTCATGTTTCATTAAAATGAACATAAACATGTATGTAGAGAAAAGAATAATGTAGTGTTTCCTAACGTTATAAAATAGCTTACTATACGAAGAAAGCGTCTATAATAAAAGAAATGAACCTTTTGCGTGGTCAGCTGACGATGCTTTTTATTTTTACAAACTGCAGTGAAGGCAGAAAGGAGAGAATTCGATGAGTTTGCGCGAGCGGCTGCTGTATGTAGCGGAACATTATAAACAAATGGGTGGAGACGTACTTGTAAAACATGAAATAGAAAATATGCTTACACGCAGGCTTCCGATTTCTCTTTATCGATTGGAGCATATAAATCGAGAAGAAATGCGTATATCGGGACACCACGCTGAAACATTTCCTTACGTGACCCTTGCGAATAAGAATATAGAGAGTGACGTGATGGTCGCGTATTTATTCAGTGAAGACGGTCAGCGTATTTACTTAGTCATGATGAGAGGAGACTCAGAAGAAGGAACAGATCTGAAAGACATTCGATTTTTTACTCCTGAACATGCCCGCGTATTGAAAGATAATCATATTGTCATTGGTACAAGCATGGAAGCGAAAAGCTTTGAGGATAGAGTAGCTCTTTACCTTCCTTACAATATAGCAGACTTACCTAGCAATGATCAGCTGCAAGAGGACTTGCATTTACTGCTAAGTATGCATGAACAGTATATAAAAACATACGGAATGAGCAAAGAGATGATTGGAGACAAAGACGCCATCGTCCATATTCATGAGTATATTAGGAAATCTGGATTTACATATGAACGACATGATATAGCCAACGCCTACTTTGCTTTAAAGACTAAACCGTTTATTGTTTTATCCGGAATGAGCGGGACAGGAAAAACAAAGCTTGCTCAGCTCTTAGCAGATAGTATCGGTGCCACGATTGAAAATGGAAGACAAGTGCTCATTCCGGTTCGACCCGATTGGCACGATAGTTCAGATTTATTAGGATATATTGATTTAAGAGGAGATTTTCGAAGAGGATCGTTTCTGTCCATTATGCAGCAAGCCATTCAGCATCCAGCTTACACATATGTTGCCATATTGGATGAAATGAACTTAGCTCGAGTTGAACATTATTTTAGCGATATTTTAAGCGTGATGGAAAGCAGGAGCTGGTCAAAAGGGAAAATCAAAACGGCTCCGTTATTCCCGGGACATAAGATGTTCCGAGATATTTATTTGCCATCTAATCTTCTCATTATCGGTACAATTAATATGGATGAAACAACTCATGGGTTTAGTCAAAAGTTGTTAGATCGTACCAACACCATTGAGTTAAATAAGATTCAACTAGATTCTTTTGATTTTTTAGATGATAAAGATCCGTCTCAGCACGGCATTCAAAATGTACAAATTCAAAGTCAATATGTTCACTTAAAAGATGCGTATGTTGAACATGCTGAGCTCATTCACGAAGTAACAAATGAACTGCTAACCATCAATGAGATGCTTATAGAAGTCGATTTACAAATAGGTTACCGCGTACGCGACGAAATATGCTTTTATTTAATTTACGCGGTGAAAAGCGGAATGTTTACATTTGATCAGGCGTTTGATTTTCAGGTTTTGCAAAAAGTTTTGCCTCGTATTTCAGGAAGTGATGGGTACACATTTGATTTATTAAAAAACCTTTATTATTACTGTACAAATACGCTGTTAGATGATGAATTTGAGACAGCTGTCGTAAATGCAGATGGAATGAGATTTCCTAAAAGCGCACGCAAAATAATGGAGATGATGAGACGTTTTGAAGTATACGGATACACGTCATTTTGGATTAATACCGTACGTTGAAATTGAAACTGACACGTGTACGGTGGTTATAAAAGGGAAAAATAAGAAAAAAATAAAATCTGCAGAAGAAGTGATGTTTTTTTCTTGTACAGGAAAAGGAATTACACATGTAAAAGTATTAAATCAAACAAAAGGCATGATGACTTCAAAACCGCCGCTTGAGCCTTTATTTTTTGAAAATGAAACCTATCAAATTACAGTTGTTTCTAAAAATCAAACAAGACTGTTTGTTAACCACGATTCAAAAGCAGTTGAACAAAGCTTTCAAAGCGTAGGATTTCCCTACATTTTGACGGGAAATATAAGCTTTCAAAATGAAGTAGGGTATTCTACGTTTCATGTTTACAGCGAAAGAGAAAAAGAGCTCTCCTTTACTCTTGAAATTTTCCCTTCAAAGATGAGCTACAAGACAGACTATGTACACATGGTCGATGAAGTGAACGGATACATTCATGATTTGGCATACGATATGCTTCGTAAAACATATATTCAAGCCAAATCTGTTTGGTCTAAGCAAGCAACATGGACAGAATTTTATCATGTTCTCTCTCACTATATGAAACCCTTTCTTCATTCTGTGCGTCAGATTGAAAATCAGCCGTTTCAATCGGTAAAAGTTGAACATGAGCTCATGAGAGGCGATCAAATAAAAAAACAAGATAGCCGTGCTATATCTTTTGTCCGAACCCACCCTACCTATCTTGCACCTTCAAGCAGGGGGATTAAAATTAATCGAAATATAAAAGTAGTACCCACAAAAGCGATTGGCACCAGGCATGTGTCTACCTATGATAATCTGGAAAATCAAAGTGTAAAATGGATGATGACGCAGCTGTATCATAAGCTAACTGCCCTAATTGACAAATTGATAGAAGATAGATATGTAAAAAAAGAAGCCGTATCGGCTCTAGAAACTAATCATGCCGAATTAAAAAGACTGTTAAATAATGCGTTTTGGCAACGGGTGAAGACCCTACAAGCTTCAACTCTTCCTCCTACACTGCGTACGGCACCCCGCTACCGGGAAGCAAGCAGATACTTTATGTTCTTAACGCGAGGGTTGGCTCTTAACGGAGAGTTTTACCACCTTTCATTAAAAGATATCGCAACTCTCTATGAATACTGGACGTATGTTAGTCTTTTAAAGAAGTTGCAAACTTACGGCAAACGGATAGAACAAAACATCATGACAACGACAGAACAAGGGTTGAACGTCAGGATGCAGCCGTCTTATCATCGTTTTCAAGTGGGGAAAGCAGAAGTCACGCTATGGTATCAGAAAGCATACCATCATACTCATACCGTTATTCAAAAGCCTGACTTACTGCTTGAAGTAAAGCAAGGGGAGAAAAAAAGTGTATATCTTTTTGACGCTAAGTATCGTATCAAACCAAATCACGATACGCCTTCACCTAGAGAAGAAGATATTAATACCATGCATCATTACCGAGACGCTATTGTAGAGGAAAATGGAATAAAACCGGTACAAACAGCGATTGTGCTGTTTCCAGGGAAAGCAAAGAGCTATAAGCAGCATCATTTTTATAAAAGTATTGAACGTGTTGGAGTTGGTGCGCTGCCTTTTTTGCCGGGAGAAGAAGGGTTAGTAGAAGAATTTATTGAAGCTATTTGTACGGTAGAACCACATTTTTTCAGCGCTGAGTAGGTGAATAGATAGAAAGTGAACAAGTCTTTTTTTATGCGTTGACATAGTGTTAAGTTTTTTATGTTTTGATGACATTTCGAGATTTTAGTTGTATTTTCCTGTTGAATTTTCTAGAATAGTAGAGAATAAAACCGTATCGAAAAGAAGTCGTATCATGTGCAGAGAACGTTTCAGGAGGACAACGAAGTGAAAAAGATTCTACTATTCACGTTAGTAGCGCTATTGGCAACTTTTTTTATTGACAGGGTATACAGCGAACGCAACCAAGCGCAACTTCAGCAAACTGTAATTAATGAAATTAAAAAAACAAATCAAAGTAAAGAAGAAGCTTCCATCCTTGATTTTAATGAATTATGTGATTTTAGATGGGATAAAGTATATGTTTTTGGACCGGAAACGACTCGCAGTGAGGTAAATGAAAAGCTGGGCTTCACGTGGTCTGAAGCAAAAGCAAAAGGTATTGGAAAAGATAAAAAAGATAACTTTATTGTCTTTGTAGAAAATAATCAAGTAACGCAATATTTAAAAATACCGGCGTCATATGGAACTATTGTTCCTAAGACTTCTGTTGCAAATGAAAGCTAACGAATTTCTTCGTTAGCTTTTTTATGCTTTCTTTTTTAAGGATGAAGTTTTTTTCTCTGCTGTTGATTTTGTCGGATGTAAAGTAGAAGGATCTATGCTCACTTTTAACATTTCCATTAAATGTCGAATATCTCGTTCTTCGCTTCCGCTGCCTTTTGTAACTTCGCCTTGATTTATTTTTTGTTGAATGACGTTTTGTAAGGCGTCTCGGTAGTTGTTTTTGTAAATAGATGGATTAAAAGAAGTAGATAGCTTATCAATTAATTCCACCGTCACTTGTGTATCACTTTCATTAATGGAAGAAGTACTGGATAAGTTAGGCACATCTGTGACTGAACGAAGCTCTTCTTCAAAATGCATTGTGTGAAGAACAAGAGATCCGCCCATGGAACGAATAATTGCCATTTGCTGTTTGGAATATAAAAATACATCCGCAATACCGACTTTATTCGTTATTTCAAGTGCATTTAATAAAGTATAATAAGCTTTTAGGCTTGTTTCCCCAGGAGAAATATAGTAGGGCTTATCAAAAAACAGGGGATCAATGTCATCTAACGAAACAAAGTGTAACAATTCAACGGCTTTGTTTGCTGTAAAGGGCTCTTTGACACTGTCGATTTCCTGTTGTGAAAGTACAACAAACTGACCGGTCGCGGTTTCGTATCCTTTAACCAGTTCATCGGATTCTACTTCTCGTCCACACGTTTGGCAATGTTTTTCTTGATGAATAGGTGTATGGCAAACGGAGTGTAGCGTGCGCAGCTTTACATCTTTTTCTTCAATTGCTCCGTGCAGTTTAATAGGGATATCAATTAATCCAAAGCTGATTTTACCTTTCCAGGCAGTATGAAGCATAAACGTTCTCCTTTTCCTCTTTTTTAGTAGTGTGCCGTAAAATAAATTAGATATCCCATTGTTTTGAAAAGAAGAATATTCTTAAAAAACTATGTGCTAAATAAACAATTAAATAGTTCCAATAAAGCTGCAGAGACAACATCTGCAGCTTTATTGGAAATCAATAGGGACTATTTGCTGATTAGATTCATTTGTCTCATGTTTAGAAATCGTAATTTCAAGGATTTCGTTACTAAATGTAGCGGTAATTTTTTTATTCATCAATGGAAATGGAAAGTCGATTGTACGTTCAACGCTTTCTTCCATTTGTTCTCTTGCAAGCGTTCCTTGCTTTTCATCATGAAATTCTCTAATGCAGTATTTTTTGGCTGTCAGCTGTAAGTGGTCAGCTTTTATTTGAACGATAATATCCTTAGGGTGATACCCTAATAATTCAGCTTCGACAATAAATGATTGTTCTGTTTCAAATAAATCTATACGAACGGAATCATAATCTAAATAACTCATAAAGGGATTTGAAAGCATGACTTCTAACAACTCTTGAAAGCCTTTTACAAACATTTGGTCTGCTGGCAGACGCTTGTTTTTCATTTCTGCGTTCCTCCATTATTTAAACTGTTTCACTTTACTATCATATGCGCGTTTATGTACTTAGTGAACTCCTGCGCAAAGAATAAGCTTGAAGTACTAGCTGTCTTTTCTACGCATAAAAAAGCAAGCTCTATAGAGAGCTTGCCGCTGTTTTACATATCATGTCCGCTATTGTGTTTTTGGCGAGAATGCTTACGGTTTTTTACTTTATGAGATCCGCTTAGCGGTTCTGGCTGTCCAGAATTGCTTTTTGGCGCATTTCTTCTGATGTCTTTGCTGCTGTTTTTGTTCATAGTTAAAGCCTCCCTTTCATTTATTAGGGTAGGATAGTGACAGGAAATTTATCCGATGAAAAATTCCCCTTTCTAAAAATAGGTTTAACAAAAACAGGAAATGGGAACAGGAAAAAAGCGTCATATATAATGACGCCTTCTCGTTAGATTTCATGGAGTTAAACGATTTTGCTTTTCTAACTAGTGATTAGTATATCCAATAAGAGATTGTTTTATTGATTTTTTTTGCGTTTTTTATTATTTTGTTTCTGTTGTTCCGTTAATGGTTCATTTGAAAACTCTTCATTATAACCCGCTCCTTTTCCTTGAGCGCTAGCCGCGTTAGCTCCAGGAATGACGTGGTTTGACTTACGTTTAGCCATGTTGAATCACCTCCGTTTCTAGCATGCGTAAAAATCAATGAAATATGAATTATTAGAAAAATAAAAGGAGAATGGAAAAAGGTTATAAGTGAAACTTATGTTAATTAATAACATTCTTTTTATTTACTTATGTATAATATTATATTAAGATAGATGGTGAAGGGAATAGAGGATGGGGTAAGTAAATCCTTTATACATAGAATTTTAAGGGGGTAAAAGCAATGACTAAAAAAGACGTTTTCAACGCTCGTTCGTCATTCGATCTTAATGGCAGCACATATAATTATTACCGCTTACAAGCTTTAGAGGAAGCAGGTTTAGGTAATGTATCTAAGCTGCCGTATTCAATTAAAGTATTATTAGAATCTGTTCTTCGTCAGGTAGATGGCCGTGTTATTACAAAAGAACACGTCGAAAACCTTGCAAAATGGGGAACAAAAGATATTAAAGATATCGATGTTCCTTTCAAACCATCTCGTGTTATTCTTCAAGATTTCACTGGAGTTCCAGCGGTTGTAGACTTAGCGTCACTTCGTAAAGCAATGGCTGATTTAGGAGGAGATCCTGACAAAATCAATCCAGAAATTCCAGTAGACCTCGTTGTCGACCACTCCGTACAAGTTGATAAAGCAGGTACAGCTGACTCATTACGAATTAATATGGACCTCGAGTTTCAACGTAATACAGAGCGCTATAATTTCTTAAGCTGGGCTCAAAAATCATTTAATAACTATCGTGCAGTGCCACCAGCTACAGGTATCGTGCACCAAGTAAATTTAGAATATTTAGCAAACGTTGTTCATGCTGTTGAAGAAGATGGTGAATTTGTAGCTTTCCCTGATTCTCTAGTAGGTACTGACTCTCATACAACGATGATTAATGGTATCGGTGTTTTAGGATGGGGTGTTGGCGGTATTGAAGCGGAAGCAGGTATGCTTGGTCAACCTTCTTATTTCCCAGTTCCTGAAGTAATCGGTGTTAAACTTGTTGGTGAATTACCAAACGGCACTACAGCTACAGACTTAGCGTTAAAAGTTACGCAAGTGCTTCGTCAAAAAGGAGTAGTCGGAAAATTCGTGGAATTCTTCGGTCCTGGCGTAGCAGAACTTCCATTAGCTGACCGTGCAACAATCGCTAATATGGCTCCTGAATACGGTGCAACATGTGGATTCTTCCCAGTTGACGCAGAAGCATTAGCATATATGCGTTTAACAGGAAGAGATGAAAAAGACATTCAGGTTGTCGAACAATATACAAAAGCAAATGGTTTATTCTTCACACCAGAAAATGAAGATCCAATTTTCACTGACGTTGTTGAGATTAACCTTGCTGAGATTGAAGCAAATCTTTCTGGTCCAAAGCGTCCGCAAGATTTAATTCCACTTTCTCAAATGCAAACAGAATTCAAGAAGGCTTTAACAGCTCCTGTTAGCAACCAAAGCTTCGGACTTGATGCTAAAGACGTGGATAAAGAAATTACGTTTAAGCTTGGAGACGGTTCAGAAACAACAATGAAAACAGGTGCCATTGCCATTGCGGCTATCACAAGCTGTACGAACACATCAAATCCTTACGTATTAGTAGCAGCTGGTTTAGTTGCGAAAAAAGCGGTAGAAAAAGGATTGGATGTTCCAGCTTACGTGAAAACTTCTTTAGCACCAGGTTCAAAAGTAGTAACGGCTTACCTGCAAAATTCAGGGCTGCTTCCATACTTAGATAAAATCGGCTTTAACATCGTAGGTTATGGCTGTACGACTTGTATCGGTAACTCTGGTCCATTAGAAGCTGAAATTGAAGCAGCGATTGCAGATAGCGACTTGCTTGTAACGTCTGTTCTTTCAGGAAACCGTAACTTTGAAGGACGTATTCATCCATTAGTAAAAGGTAACTACCTTGCTTCTCCGCCGCTTGTTGTAGCATATGCACTGGCTGGAACAGTAGATGTAGATTTACAAAAAGATCCAATCGGCATTGATACAGACGGCAATGAAGTATTCTTTAGCGACATCTGGCCTTCTCAAGATGAAATTAAAGAAGTTGTTAGCCGTACCGTAACGCCTGAATTATTCCGTAACGAGTATGAGCGCGTATTCGATGATAACGAACGCTGGAATGAAATTAAAACAAGCGAAGATGCGCTTTATACGTGGGAGAATGATTCAACGTACATTCAAAACCCACCTTTCTTTGAAGGCTTATCAGAAGAACCAGGTGAAGTAGAACCGTTAAATGATCTTCGCGTAGTAGCGAAATTTGGTGACTCAGTGACAACGGATCACATTTCACCAGCGGGTTCAATTGCAAAAACATCACCTGCAGGTCTTTACCTTCAAGAAAACGGTGTAGAGCCAAAAGACTTTAACTCATATGGTTCTCGTCGTGGTAACCATGAAGTGATGATGCGCGGTACGTTTGCAAACATCCGTATTAAAAACCAAGTAGCTCCTGGTACAGAAGGCGGCTGGACAACGTACTGGCCAACAAATGACGTAATGAGCATTTATGATGCTTGTATGAAATACAAAGAGCAAGATACAGGTCTTGTTGTACTTGCAGGCAAAGATTACGGCATGGGAAGTTCTCGTGACTGGGCAGCAAAAGGAACAAATCTTTTAGGTATTAAAACAGTAATCGCTGAAAGCTTCGAGCGTATTCACCGTTCAAACCTAGTATTAATGGGTGTTTTACCTCTTCAATTTAAAGATGGTGAAAGCGCGGATACATTAGGTTTAACTGGAAAAGAAACAATTGCAGTAGCAGTTGATGAAACAGTAAAACCACGTGATTTTATAAAAGTAACAGCAACTGATGAAGCTGGAAATAAAAAAGAATTTGAAGTACTGGTTCGTTTCGATAGTGAAGTTGAAATTGATTACTATCGCCACGGTGGTATCCTTCAAATGGTGCTTCGTGATAAATTACAGTCTAAAACACATGCGTAAGTTATAAAGAAAAAGAGCGGTTCTCGTGAGCCGCTCTTTTTTTATGCAAACGCACCGTTTTCGACAAAAAGTGAGAGGGGAATATGCTATATTATAAAAGAAAATGCCCTATAAAAGGATTATTTTAGTAGATATTGCACATATCTATTAGTACATAGATTATCACTTTTTAGAAGAAATAAAGGAGCCGATCATATGGTTAAAAAAATAATTGCGGTCTTGCTTCTAGTAGGCTTTCTTAGCTACGCACTTTGGCAAGGGCTTTCTCCAAATGAAGCATCCGATAATTCTAACTTAAGCGAATACAAGGATTTAAATATCAAAAAAGGCGATAGTGCTCGTCAGGCTTCGGGTCAAGCTTATGGGTTGGAACCAAAAGATACAGCGCCTCCGTTTACACTGTCAGATACGAGCGGGAAATCTGTTCAATTATCGGACTTTAAAGGAAAAAAAGTCATTTTAAACTTTTGGGCAACATGGTGTCCGCCATGTCAAAAAGAAATGCCCGATATGCAAGCTTTTTACGAGAAATATGGAAACGATGTACAGCTGCTTGCGGTTAATTTAACTTCGTCGGAAGGCAGTAAACAGGCAGTATCTAAGTTTCTTAAAGAAAAACAGTTTACGTTTCGTGTATTAGTGGACGACCAAGATAATGTAGGAAGTAAAAAATATCGAGTCTCCACCATTCCGACATCTTACTTTATAGATGAAGAAGGGAAAATTGTTCAAAGAGTGAATGGTCCAATGACGCTTAAACAAATGGAAAACTTTGCTCAACAAGCAGCGAATTAACTTCGCTGCTTGTTTTATTAAACATGAAACTTATTTACTATATCATCGTATATATAGATAAGTCATTAAACATGTCAAACTTTCTTACAACTTTTCAAAAAAGTATGTTTACTTATCTGACAAATTGGTTACAATATAGATAGTTATATGATATCAGTTTCTTTAGATTTTTCAGATTTTTCATAAAAATTACATAAAGTAGGTGTTGTAATCATGAGAAAATTACGCAAACGTTCATTTGAAGAGTTAGTGCAAGAAAATAAAACGCAGCTGTTAAAAGATCAGTCAGAAATTGAACGCATTGAAATGGAAATTGAAAAGCGGTTAGAAGATCGTATGCTTGAAAGAGCTGAATAACTTTAAAGTAAGTTGGTTAGAGTAACGGTGAGGAGGGGATAAGCATGGGAAATCCTAAAAAACAAAGCAAACCTTTTGTTCCGAATCACATCGGCACTCAACCGAGAGAAGCTGGTGGAAATAACGGAAAACAAATGCAAGATAAATCCGGCAAGCATCCTCAAGTTATTCAAACCAAAGGTGAGTGAATAAAAAGTCGCTGAATTCAGCGACTTTTTATTATTTGAATTCTACCGTGAATAAATAAACGTAAGGATTGGTCGAAATAAGCTCTTTAACGACTTCTTCATCGTCGGTTGAAAGCGGAGCAACTCGTATGCCACTGCCATCGTCACCAAATAAAGCAGCAACTGGATATGTTTTATTCATTTTTACCGTTTGTTTTTTCTCTAATCCAATAAAGGAATAGCCGTTCATTTTTTTTGGCTTTTCCGCTTCTATTCCTAGGTTTGTATCGTTGCTGCCTACATTAAACATAATTTTGTGAGTATTATCATCGATTTTATATGTAATAGCAAACATGTCAAATTCTTTTGAAACAGTCAACCCTCCTGAAAATAAAGGTTCTTTTGCTTTTCCCTTTTCGTAATAAGTAGCTTTTACATAAGCTTCTTTTGCGTCACTAGGAGCTTTCACATCGTATGCAATGATATTGCTTTTGTAGTCCAGGTTTGTCACAGCTAACATTTTTTCTTCATGTCTTGAGTAATGATGAGGCTTCATAAAGGCACTTGCTGTCAATTTTGATGCCAATGAGGTTTGCGACATAAAAAATACGGCAAGCACTGCAATAAAGATGACGCTTAGTAATGTTATCATTCGTTTAGTCATAGAGATTCCCCCTTTGTATGTATATATTACCATATTATGTATGTTTTATATATACATTTTAACTTGATTATAATTATATTATGTAAACTAAAATCATTTTTTTCCACTTATAGAGATGAACAAATCCGGCATACTACAATTGTAACAAAGTTATTTTGAGGAGGAAGATACAATGGCATGGAATAAACCGAATCCAGACGATCGCAGTGATAACGTTGAAAAATTACAAACAATGGTGCAAAATACAATGAAAAACATTGAAGAAGCAGAAGAAGCTGCTGCATGCAGCAATGAAGAAGAGCGTCAGCGCATTCAGCAAAAAAATCACAATCGCGAAGTAAGTATCGAAGCAATGCGCAGCGAAATAAAAGATGAGTCAGAAGCTCGTCAAAATGGTTACGAAGGTACGATTTAATAAATAAAGCAACGACAATAAGCAGCTAAAAATAAACGGTTTTAGCTGCTTTCTTTCTATATTTTTTTAGTAAGTCAATACTAATACAAACTAGCGAAGAGGTTTATGTAGGTGAAAAAGCACGTGAAAAAGAAAGTAGTAAGGATTTTGATCAGTTTACTTGTCGTCTTGATTATTGTGGGCTCTTATCAAACACATAAGCCTTTGCCTAAAGGAGTTTCATACGAAAGTAAGCCCCACAAAGTAGAAGATGTATTTCTTTTATCAGACCTAACGTATCAAGACCAGCAGACATCTGTTTCTGAACAACATATTTTTCAAGCAGTTACGAATGCGATTGATGACGCAAAAGCTTTTATTATTATGGATATGTTTCTATTTAACGGCTACTATAACCAAGGCGAAACGTTTCCTCACCTTAGTGATACGCTTGCAAGTAAGCTGATTGAAAAGAAACGAAAACATCCTACTATCGAAATCGTCTTTATTACAGATGAAATCAATACAACCTACGGCTCACATGATTCAAAGTGGTTAGATTCACTGCGGCTAAACGGAATCAAAGTGGTGCAAACCAATTTATCTAAGCTCAGAGACTCCATTCCACTGTATTCTGCAGTGTGGAGAACTTTTATTCAGTGGTTTGGTGAAAAAGGAAACGGCTGGATAACAAATCCGTTTGGTACCAATGCGCCTAAAGCGACGGTCCGTGCTTATTTAAAGTTGTTAAATGTAAAAGCTAATCATAGAAAAGTAGTAGCAACAGATCAAAGCGTTATTATCTCCTCTGCCAATCCTCATGATGCAAGTTTTTATAATTCTAACATGGCCTTTGAAGTAAAAGGGAATATCATTGGAGATGTGGTGAAAAGTGAACAAGCGGTGTCAGATTTTTCTTACGGAGGAAAGTTACCTCGGTACAAGAAGAAAGAAAAAGAAAAGGGAGACCTCTATGTTCAGCTGTTAACAGAAAGCAAAATCTATAAGCACGTATTACATGATTTACGTCATGCTAAAAAAGGAGACGATGTATGGCTTGGCATGTTTTATCTTGGAGATCGAGACGTAATAAAGGCGCTTTTGAAAGCTTCCAAACAAGGCGCAAACGTACGATTAATTTTAGATCCTAATGAAAATGCGTTTGGAAGAAAAAAGTTCGGACTGCCTAACCGTCCAGTAGCAGCAGAACTTGTGAAAAAATCTAAAGGCAATATTAAAGTTCGCTGGTATCATACGGGAAAAGAGCAATATCATCCTAAAACTTTATTTATTCGGAACAAAAGAAAGGCAACGATTATTGCAGGAGCAGCAAATTTCACAAAACGAAATTTAGATGACTTGAATTTAGAAACGGATATTAAAGTATCAGGACCTTCTAACAAAAAGGTTATGACCGAACTAAACGCTTATTTTGACCGTTTATGGACAAATAACGACTACACATATACACTTCCTTATAAAAAGTATGAAAATAAGATGACGCGGCTGGAAACACTGATATATCGCATTCAAAATGTGCTTAGTCTTACAGCATATTGAGTTACAACCAAACTAGTAGGAGTATATTCTCCTTATATGGTAAGATAAAACAGGAACAGTGCAAGAGGAGGTAGAATCATGCTAGTGTCGAAGAAAGAAATCGAAGTGCGCTATGCAGAAACCGATCAGATGGGCGTTGTGTATCATGCTAACTATTTAGTATGGATGGAAATAGGTCGAACGCAGTTTATTAGTGATTTAGGTTTTAGCTATGCACAAATGGAAAGAGACGGTGTGCTGTCGCCAGTTATTGATATACAGGCTTCATATAAAAAGCCGCTTCATTATGGCGAGACAGCTGTAGTACATACTTGGGTTGAGAACTATGACGGTCTACGCGTTGTGTACGGCTACGAAATTTTTAATTCAAATGAAGAACTTGCGTTAACAGGAACATCGTCACACGTATGTGTGAAAAAAGAAAACTTTAAGCCTATTTCGATTCGCCGTAATTATCCGGAATGGCATAAAGCCTATGAAGATGCCAAAAAGCAAGGTTAAGCGCAAGAATAAAAAGCATCGATAAATCGATGCTTTTTTTCTTACGCTTCGTAATGAAAGTCAGGTTCTTTTGTTTCTTCATTATAATTTACGGTCAAATCATGACCGTCAAAGTACCAAAGGTCTTCATCTTCTACGAAGAATGTTAAACCGTCAACTTTTGTTTCAACGCCAACGTTTTTAGGAGAATCTGTGTTTACACCTAAAGAAAAACCTTTTTGAACGTTGCTGCATCCGCCGTAGCGAACAAAAAAGCGAATTGTTTCGTTTCCTTCTAGCATCATTTCATCTTTGTACCACGTAGCTGCTGCTTCTGTTACTGTTAATTTCATTAATTATGCTCCTTCCAATACTGCGGATACATTTATTATAGTAGAAAGGTAGATAAATTACCAATATATACGAATCCAGCTAGGAAGGAATGTGATAAAATAAAATAAAACGATTTAATATAGAGGTGAAGGCTTCATTTCTATATTAAATCGTTTCATTCTTTCATTTGAAATCATATTGTTTTCCAATGGTTTCCCAGCAGTGAACGCAGTAGCGGCTTCCTTCTAGCTGTGAATCCATTTTCTTATTTCGTTTGCAAATAGGGCATTTTTTCTTCACATCATTCACCTCCTTATTTTAGTATCAGTATAACTAATAAATAAGAAATGTATTCGCTTACAAAGTGGTTATAAAAAAAGAAATAAGAGGAAGCTCCTCTTATTTCTTTTTGCCTGACAAAAATGTGACTTTCGGTTCTGTTTTGTTGAGAATTCGGGTAATGTTTGCGCGGTGTCTGTAAATGACAAAGGCTACAATTAAACCAATAATCATAATAAGCATGTAGTCTTGCTTAAATAGCGTGTAGATAAAGGTTAATACCCCGGTAACCATTGATGACAGTGATACATACTTCGTTATGTATAAGCAGATAAAAAAACATAATAGTACGAAAACAAATAAAAGAGGTTCATAACATAAAATCACTCCGGCGGACGTGGCAACAGCTTTCCCGCCTTTAAATTTCGCGAAAACAGGAAAAATATGACCAATGACAGCAAATAAACCAATGAAGAGAATGTTTTGATTCGTATTAAATAAAAGCGGTAAAGAAGCTGCTAGGGTTCCTTTTAGAATGTCTCCCAGCGTAACGATAATTCCGGCTTTTACACCCAATGTACGAAAGGAGTTGGTCCCGCCTAAATTGCCGCTTCCATGCTCTCGTATATCGATGCCGTATCCTAGTTTTCCAACAACTAGTCCAAAAGGAATAGAGCCCAAGATATAGGCAAGAATAGGTAATAAATAATTCATGTTTGAAAGCTCCTTTATTTCTATATCGTTTCTATTTTACCATGAGATACTTAAAAAAACATAGCTAGTTTTGGGTGAGAGACAATTATTTTAAAAAAAGAAGACGTTTACAAAAATAGAGAAAACGGGTACTATATGCAGGAAATCAACTGTAAATCGCGAATGTTGTTCAGTACATATTATATAGCTAAGAGAGGTAATAGACATGTCCATTAAAATTCCTTCCCGCCAAGAGCTTGGTAAAATATTAAAAAAAAGCAAGCGCATTGCTGTAGTAGGTTTATCAGATAACCCTCATCGAACATCTTATATGGTTTCAGAAGCCATGCAGCAGCAAGGTTACGAGATTATTCCGGTGAACCCGACAATAAACTCAGCGCTTGGCGTAAAAGCCGTATCTTCATTAAAAGAAATTGAAGGACATATTGATATCGTTAATGTATTTCGCCGCTCTGAGCATTTGCTTGAAGTTGCAGAAGAGTTTTTAGAAGTAGACGCAGACGTATTTTGGGCACAATCTGGTTTAATTAATGAAGAAGCATATGACCTGCTCGCTAAAAAAGGGTATACTGTAGTTATGGATCGTTGTATAAAAGTTGAGCATGCTTTAACAAAGTAAGATCTATAAGCAGAACAACCAACCCATGCACACTGCTTGCATGGGTTTCACCATGCGTTGAAATAGTAAGAGCGTTTCCGCTACAATAGACGTTAGACAGCTAGCTTTATAATGCTTATAATCCATGAATACACAAGATATTGCTTTTATAATACGGAAATTTGTGCTAAAATCTTGTAAGTACGCAAAAATAGAAACATACGTTCTGTTGGTGCGAACACTATAAAATTAAAAGATAGGATACATGATCATTTATTCTTAGACACGAAGCGCAAACGTTTGTGTTTCATACATAATGTAGTAATGTTCGTTGTGATGAAAGGGGTAGTATGAATGGCTCGGAAACAACAATTTAATTATAATGAAGACGCAATTCAAGTACTAGAAGGATTAGATGCCGTTCGTAAACGTCCTGGTATGTATATTGGAAGTACAGATACACGAGGTCTGCATCATTTAGTATATGAAATCGTCGACAACTCTGTCGATGAAGCTCTAGCAGGCTACGGAGAAGAAATTATTGTAACCATTCACAAAGATAATTCAATTTCTGTACAAGATAAAGGTCGAGGTATGCCAACGGGCATGCATAAACTAGGAAAACCAACGCCTGAAGTTATTTTAACCATCTTGCATGCAGGAGGTAAATTCGGACAGGGTGGATATAAAACAAGCGGAGGCTTACATGGAGTAGGTGCATCTGTTGTAAATGCGCTGTCTGAATGGTTGACGGTAACCATTCATAGAGATGGATTTATTTATGAACAGCGTTTTGAAAATGGAGGAAAGCCGGTTACGACGCTAGAAAAAATAGGGAAAACGAAAAAAACGGGAACAACGATTCATTTCAAACCGGATGCCACGATCTTTTCAACAACTGTGTATAATTATGATACGCTGTGTGAACGGCTCCGCGAATCGGCTTTCCTGTTAAAAGGATTCAAAATAGAGTTAATCGATAAAAGACATGATCGTCACGATATCTTTCATTATGAAACGGGTATTCAAGCCTTCGTTTCATATTTAAATGAAGAAAAAGATTCACTTCATCCAGTCGTCTTTTTTGAAGGGATTCATCATAATATTGAAGTTGAATTTGCCTTTCAATTTAATGATGGTTATTCTGAAACCATTTTATCATTCGTTAATAATGTTCGTACCAAGGATGGTGGAACGCATGAGTCCGGTGCAAAAAGCGCTATGACGCGTGCATTTAATGAATACGCCCGTAAAGTAAGCCTGCTAAAAGAAAAAGACAAAAACTTAGAAGGAACGGATATACGAGAAGGCTTGGGAGCCATCGTTTCCGTTAGAATACCTGAAGAGTTGCTTCAGTTTGAAGGACAAACAAAAGGAAAGTTAGGTACAAGTGAAGCTCGTTCGTCCGTAGATTCAGTTATTTCTGAAAAACTTGCCTATTTCTTAGAAGAAAACCCGGACGTAAGCTCTCTTCTTGTAAAAAAAGCAATCAAAGCTGCTCAAGCGCGTGAAGCAGCACGAAAGGCAAGAGAAGATGCAAGAAACGGGAAGAAACGAAAGCGTCAAGAAACCGTTCTAAGTGGAAAGTTAACGCCTGCGCAATCAAGAAATCCTCAGCGAAACGAACTGTACTTAGTCGAAGGGGATTCCGCCGGAGGTTCAGCAAAACAAGGAAGGGATCGCCGCTTTCAAGCTGTGCTGCCACTGCGAGGGAAGGTTATCAATACCGAAAAAGCCAAGCTTCAAGATATTTTTAAAAACGAAGAAATTAGTACGATCATCCACGCGATAGGCGGAGGAGTAGGAGCAGATTTCACCATCGATGATATTAACTACGATAAAATAGTCATCATGACCGATGCGGATACGGATGGCGCTCATATTCAAGTGCTTCTGCTAACGTTTTTCTACCGCTATATGAAACCGCTTGTGGAAGCAGGAAAAGTATTTATTGCTCTTCCACCGCTCTATAAAGTAAGTAAAGGGTCAGGTAAAAAAGAAGTGGTTGAATATTCATGGAGTGACGAAGAATTGCAAGGGGCTATCGATAAGGTAGGAAGAGGGTATATGATTCAACGCTATAAAGGTCTCGGTGAAATGAACGCAGATCAGCTGTGGGAAACAACAATGAACCCAGAGACGCGTACGCTGATTCGTGTTCGTATTGATGATGCCGCTCGCGCTGATCGTCGTGTGACTACTTTGATGGGCGATAAAGTAGAACCTCGCAGAAAATGGATTGAAAGCAACGTAGCGTTTGGATTAGAAGAAGATCCAAATATTTTAGATAATGAAAATGTATTAACGGTCGCAGAGGAGGACGTACAATGACACAAACAGAACGCTTTTTAGATTTACCTCTTGAGGATGTACTAGGCGACCGTTTTGGTCGATACAGTAAATATATTATTCAAGAGCGTGCACTGCCGGATGCAAGAGACGGGTTAAAACCCGTTCAGCGCCGTATTTTATATGCAATGCACGTAGATGGGAATACAGCAGAAAAAGGCTTTCGCAAGTCAGCCAAAACTGTAGGGAACGTAATTGGTAATTATCACCCTCATGGTGATTCATCTGTATATGATGCTATGGTTCGAATGAGTCAAGAATGGAAAGTTAGAAATGTATTAATCGAAATGCATGGAAACAACGGAAGTATTGATGGAGACCCCCCAGCGGCAATGCGTTATACAGAAGCTCGCCTTTCATCGATTGCTGCAGAACTTCTACGAGATATTGATAAACAAACGGTTGAGTTTGTGTCTAACTTCGATGATACAAGCAGCGAACCAACTGTGTTACCGGCTATGTTTCCTAATTTGCTAGTGAATGGATCCACGGGTATTTCAGCTGGTTACGCTACGGAACTTCCTCCTCATCATTTAGGTGAAGTAATTGACGCAACGATCATGCGAATTGATAAACCAACGTGTACAATTGAAGAGTTGATGACGGCTATTCAAGGTCCTGATTTTCCTACAGGAGGAATCATTCAAGGGGTAGACGGGATTAAGAAAGCCTACGAGACAGGTAAAGGGAAAATTATTATTCGCGGAAAAACGGAAGTGGAGTCTATTCGCGGCGGAAAACAGCAAATTGTCATTACGGAAATTCCGTTTGAAGTAAACAAAGCCAACCTTGTTAAGAAAATGGATGAGCTTCGTTTAGATAAAAAAGTGGAAGGCATTGCTGAAGTTCGCGATGAAACGGATCGTACCGGTCTGCGCATCGTAGTAGAATTAAAAAAAGATGCAAATGCTCAAGGAGTACTTCACTATCTTTATAAAAATACGGATCTGCAAGTACCTTATAATTTTAACATGGTTGCTATTGCTAAAAAGCGACCAAAGCTTATGAGTTTAGCCAACATTCTTGATGCTTATATTGATCATCAAAGAGAAGTGGTAACAAATCGTTCTAAATATGAACTGCAAAAAGCACGTGAACGTGAACATATTGTAGCGGGATTGATTAAGGCCCTGTCGATTTTAGATGAAGTTATTGCGACGATTAGAGCTTCTAAAGACAAGCGCGACGCTAAAAATAATTTAATTGCCAAATATGAATTTACAGAACCTCAAGCAGAGGCGATTGTATCGCTTCAATTATACCGTTTGACAAACACGGACATCACAGCTCTACAAGCGGAAGCCGAAGAGCTAGGTGCTAAAATTAACGAGTTAGAAGAAATCTTACATAGCGAGAAAAAACTTTTTAATGTAATCAAAAAAGAATTACGCCGTGTAAAAAAGCAATACAGTACAGAACGCCGCTCAAAAATTGAAGCGGAAATCGAAGAAATTAAGATTAATCTAGAAGTGATGGTTCCATCTGAAGAAGTGATAGTGACAGTCACAAAAGACGGATACGTAAAACGAACAAGCCTTCGTTCTTACGCCGCGTCTAACGGGCAAGACTTCGGTATGAAAGATACGGACCGAATTTTAGCGAAGTATGAAATTAATACAACCGAAACGCTACTCATCTTCACAAACAAAGGAAATTATTTATATATACCAGTGCACGAACTTCCTGATATCAGGTGGAAAGACATGGGGCAGCATATCATGAACATTGTTCCAATTGATAAAGAAGAGCAAATTGTACGGGCGATACCGGTGAAAGAATTTAAAGAAAATCAGTATCTGCTTTTCTTTACGAAAAATGGTATGGTCAAAAAATCAGAATTACTTCAATATAAAGCACAGCGCTACTCCAAAGCTCTTGTCGCCGTTAATTTAAAAGGCGATGATGAAGTAATCGATGTATATCAAACGGATGGTAAAAAACAAGTGTTTATTGCCACTCGTTCTGGCTACGGACTGCGTTTCCGGGAAGAAGAAATCAATATTGTAGGAACTCGCGCTTCTGGTGTGAAAGGAATTAACTTAAAAGACGATGATTATGTTGTAAGCGGCGTTATCTTCGATGAAGATGAAGCTCTATCAACTGAATTATTTATCGCCACGCAGCGAGGAGCTGTGAAAAAGACAAAAATTACTGAGTTTGAAGAATCAGCACGAGCAAAACGAGGGCTAGTGATGGTCCGAGAACTAAAATCTAACCCGCATCAAATTGCAAAAGTAAAAGCAATTTCTAAAGAACATTACGTGATAGTGGAATCATCTAAAGGTCAAATTGAGCAGGTTGATCCGTCTACAATGCGAGCTAGCGACCGATACAGCAACGGTTCATTCGTATTGGACCAAAGTGAAGCTGGCAATTTAGTTGATGTGTGGCTGGAAGAAAAATAACCAAAAAAGTAGTAAAGTTTTTAACGCTTTACTACTTTTTTTATCTAATATTTTTAAATTAAACTATGTTCTAAATAAACAATATAAAAGAATTTCCCTACTCCTTATTCCAGATAAACATTATACACCTCCTACACAAGCCTCTAAGAAACTTTTGAATGTTCCAATTATCCTACACATATATATATAAGACCCACTAGGAGGTGTTATAGATGAACTACTTTATTCACGTAACTCCTAAGACTAAACTTTTTGTTCGAGATATTGGAAAAGGGGAACCCGTTCTTTTCCTTCACGGGTGGCCGGTTAACGCTAAAATGTACGAATACCAATTTACAACGTTGCCGGCCCGAGGTATTCGATGTATCGCTCCTGATCTTCGGGGATTCGGAAAATCAGATGCACCTTTCACCGGCTATTCTTATAATCAATTAGCGGATGATATTCGCATGTTAGTAGAAAGACTTGAGCTTAAAAATTATACGCTCGTAGGCTTTTCTATGGGGGCAGCCATTGCTATTCGATATATGAGCAGACATTTAGGATATGGCGTGAAGAAGTTAATTTTATTAGGGGCAGCGGCTCCAAGCTTTATTCAAAAAACTGATTTTCCATATGGACTTCCTTCTGAAGAAGTAAATACAATTATTCAAAATACGTATAGAGATCGTCCTAATATGCTTGAAGAGTTTGGGAAAAAGTTTTTTAATCAGCCTACCAGCTCAGCCTTTAGAGGATGGTTTCAAGATTTAGGTTTAGAGGCATCCGGTCATGGAACGATTAAAACTGCGGTGTCTTTACGAGACGAAGACTTACGGGAAGATTTGAGTCAAATTTTTACTGAGACATATATATTACACGGAAAAAAAGATCAAATTTGTCCATTTGATCTTGCAAAAGTTATGAATCGTCATATTTCATTTTCTACACTTCTTCCATTTGAAAATAGTGGACACGGTCTTTTTTATGATGAACGTGAGAAAGTAAATGACACTCTTATTGAACTCATCGCTAAAAGCTCAGCCTATAAGTAAGGATATACATTTAAAACCGAATTGGCAGCCAAATAAAAAAAGTAAAAAACCTGCACCTAACGTAATAAAGCGAAGAAGCTCAGGCGTGATAAATTTTCTTGTGAAATGAATGCTGCTGGCAATATTTAAATTCCAAAGAAGGATGCCAAAGATAATAAAAAAACTGTGAAAAAAGACAGATAGCCACGTTTGACTTTGGAGGCTTTCGCTTAAGCTTGACCCAAATACACCAAACCAAAACACAATATTTAAAGGATTCATAAGAGCAATGAAGAAACCTGTAAAAAACGACTTATCTCTTTTAATAGAGGGTTTATTTACATCTATTGAAAAGGAACGAGAAACAGCTTGTTTCATACTTTGAAAGCCAACAAATGTGAGCATGACAAAACCAGTTGCATACAGGGTAACAGTAACAGCCTGCATCTGCACAAAAGGCGTTAACCCTATTAAAATGAGGAGCATAAATAAAATGTCGGCCGTCATGCCCCCTAAACCAACTAGCCAAGAAGCCCAAAATCCTTTTGTCAGCCCTTTTTTAATCATCTCTATATTAATTGGACCTACCGGTGCTGCGAGACTAATACCTAGAATTATTTGTTTTATAGCAATCAAAAACCACTCCACAAACACAGCCTCCTTTCTAACTTGTCCAATAGTAGCTTATATATATATAGATTAGAGTTTTATAATTTAGAAGCGGCATTTAGTTAAAAATGCTCATAAACTTTCTTTTCTTTAATACACATGTAACGTTGAGTTCCATAAGGAGGGTTTTAATGGCATCAAAAATGCTTTTTCGAGCCAATGAGATTTTAGAGTCAACGCATGTTCCATTTTGGGGAAAAGATGCTTTTCAATATTTCCGAAGCGATATATTATCAGAAGAAAATCCATTTCCTTGTATATTAGGGGTAGAAGGCTTTAAAAAAGATTTACTGCGGTTTTCATTTGTGACTACTCCTTATAACTACCAAGATATTAGGAATGCAGCGTCGGCACTTAGAGAATACATAGATACGTTCAAGACCATAGGTCGCTATACATCCTTTGTGTTATTCTTTAAGCCTGAACATAAAGAACGATCAATGGAAGAGTACGAAACGATGTTTTGGGATACGCTGACGTTTCTTCATCAAATTGATCAAAAGAAATGGCCGCAAGACATTCCAAAAGATCCAAAAGATCCATTATGGGAATTTTGCTTTCACGGAGAATCTATTTTTGTCGTATGTAATACGCCTGCTCATTCTTTACGTAAAAGCCGTAAGAGCAGAGGATTTATGATTACATTTCAACCTCGGTGGGTGTTTGAAGGTATGACAGGAGATTCAAAAATAGGGCGGCACGTACAAAAGGTGGTCCGCGATCGGTTAAAAACATATGATGACGTATCAGCTCACCCTGAATTAGGATGGTATGGACAGCAGGAAAACCGAGAGTGGAAGCAATATTTTTTACACGATGATAACAACTATACTACTGGACAGTGTCCGTTTAAATTAAAAAGGAGTGAGCAGCATGGACGTAAAAAAAGCCTCTATTAAAAAAGGAGTTGGCGGAAAGTTTGAAGAAGTAATTAAAGAACTGCTTCCAGCGTATACTGGATATGTTGAAGTACAGCACGATATTGCTTTTCAAACGCACCCATCTCATACCCATCCAACTGATGAAATTCTTCATATACTTGAAGGATCTATTTACTTTACAGTTGAACATGATACGGTTCTATGTCAGGCAGGAGATCGAATACATTTACCGAAACAAACGGTTCATTCCTCAAAAGCCGGTCCTGATGGGTGCACATACGTTATTTCCATTTTAAAATAAAGACGAAAGAAGATGATGCTTATGCTACGTTCCCGGCCAGTGCTGCTGCTTATCGATGTACAAGAAGGGTTTTATTCACCACAGTGGGGGGAAAGAAACAATCTAGATGCAGAAAAACATATGCTGACGCTACTGCAAGCATGGAGGCGCCAAAATTATCCTGTCATTCACGTACAGCATGCATCAGAAAATCCAGATTCTCCTTTACACCCAAGTTCGAAGGGATTTCAGTTCAAAGAAGGGTTTGGTCCACAAGAAGACGAATACTTAATTCGCAAACACGTGAACAGCTGCTTCATTGGAACAGAGCTAGACAGTTATTTAAAAGCAAATGGCTATGATACGCTTATCTTAATAGGACTAACTACTAATCACTGCGTCTCTACGACTGCCCGCATGGCTGGAAATCTAGGGTACAGGACGTACGTTGTAAACGATGCAACAGCTTGCTTTGATGGTATGTCCTACGATGGAAAAACAAGGCTTCCTGCAGAAGATGTACATACATTCGCATTGTCTTCTTTGCATGAGGAGTTTGCAACGGTCGTTTCTACAAAAGAGACACTTCAAGTTCTTCAAACCTTTCAATATGCTCAAAATCATAACTGATGTGCATGCGCACATCGGTTTTTTATGTAGATTATGTTTCTTAAAAGAAGTAAAATAAAGATAATTCTATACTATAAGGAGTTTGTACATATGATCATTCGTTATGCTAAAGAAGAAGATTTACCTATGCTTGTTGAAATTTATAACCAGTCTGTTCAAGCAAGTGCTGCTACTTTTGATTTAACGCCTGTAACAGTAGAGCAAAGAAGGAGCTGGTTTGATAATCATATTAGCAATGAACTTTTTCCGCTTATTGTCGCAGAAAAAGATGGGGTAGTAGTGGGCTATGCTTCGCTTTCTTCTTATCGAGATAAAGAAGCGTACATTCAAACGGTAGAGCTATCGATTTATATTGATAAAAATCAACAGGGGTATGGCATTGGAAAACAGCTTATGAAGCGAATTTTGGAACTAGCTAAAGAACTCAACCATCACGTTGTCATTTCAGGGATTACAAAAGGGAATGATATCAGTATCAAAATGCATGAGCAATTTAATTTTACATTTTGCGGAGAATTTAAAGAAGTAGGCTGGAAATTCGATCAGTGGCAAGATGTGCTTTTTTATCAGCTTATTTTATAAGATGTATGACACCTTTACACATTGTAACGTTTTAGTTTCATGTGTAAAGGTTATTAAAATAATAAGTCGTTTTATTATTTTAATACGAAAGGTGTTAGCTATCATGAATACACGTTTTCAATATCAGCATCTAAGAGCTATTCCAAAGACATGGTCAAAAAAAGAACTGCATATCCAGCTGAATAGAATCAAACACAATTCTGAACTATCTACTATAGCAGCAGATCCGCTTTTTCATCTGTTAGAATGTACCCATTCGGGCCTTCAAACTAAACAAGAAATCATAGACTACATCCAAAGCATTCCTACTCATCAACTTCCATCTTTTGTAACCCATTTAAGCAGGTTAGTTCAGCGTATTTATTATATAGAAGCTGCTGATTACTGTAATCGTCCCCTCAAAGGTTATATGCTTGTTATGAAAAATCAGCCCGCCTATATATCTCTTCATTTTGCTGATCAGATCACATAAAAAAAGCTCTCTATTCTTTTGAATAGAGAGCTTTTTTTATTCGTATTTTTTCACTGTTACTTGGCATTCTTTTAACGGAATAAGTTTTGACTTTTTCGTCCATTTGTATCCTAACCAAACAATTAAGAATAAAGGAAGTCCGATATAAGAAACAAGTACACCGTACCAGTCAATCGAATCACCCATAAACGCCGAATAGTTTTGACCTAAAATGACAACAGCACATAAAATAAAGGCAAAGATAGGACCAAACGGGAAAAGTTTTGCATGATATGGAAGTTCACTCAAATCATGACCTTGGGCAACAAATGCTCTTCTAAAACGATAGTGGCTGATGGCAATTCCTAACCAAGCAATAAAACCAGACATACCAGAAGCGTTAAGTAACCACGTGTATACCGCACCGTCTCCAAAAAATGAAGCACCAAATGCAAGTGTACCGACAAGTGCCGTTGCGATTAAAGCATTCACTGGAACGCCTCGTTTATTCACTTTTGCTAAGAACCTTGGTGCTTTTCCATCTTTCGCTAAGTTCCACAGCATACGCGTAGAAGCATACATACCTGAGTTACCAGCAGATAAAACGGCTGTTAAAATAACGGCATTGATAGCTGATGCTGCAAACGCCAGACCTGCTCGTTCGAATATTAAAGTAAATGGACTTACTCGCACATCATCACTTGCTAATGAATCGGCTGTGTATGGAATAAGCATCCCGATAACAAAAATAGCTAAAATATAAAATAACAAGATGCGCCAGAAGACTTGTTTAACTGCGCGAGGAACCGTTTTTTCCGGATCTTCACTTTCTCCAGCTGCGACTCCAAGCAACTCTGTTCCTTGAAATGAAAAACCAGCAGCCATAAAAATACCTAAGACAGTAAAGAATCCACCGTGAATGGGTCCATCACCAAGCGTGAAGTTTTTAAACCCTGGTGCTTCATTGTTAAAGATACCAAAAATCATCATAATGCCAATAACTAAAAAGATGATAACCGTTACTACTTTAATTAACGAAAACCAAAATTCAGATTCACCAAATCCTCTTACAGAAAGGTAGTTAAGCCCAAACATAATTAATAAAAACAGGGCACTCCATAAAATAGAAGAAGAGTTTGGGAACCAAAATTTCATAATAAGGGCTCCAGCAGATAATTCAGCTGCAATCGTAATAGCCCAGTTATACCAATAGTTCCAGCCGAGAGCGAAACCAAAGGATGGATCTACAAACCGAGACGCATACGTACTAAATGAACCGGCTTCAGGCATATAAGCTGCGAGCTCCGCTAGGCTGGTCATCAAAAAGTAAACCATGACACCAATGATAGCGTAAGCTAAAAGCGCTCCCCCAGGTCCTGCTGTGTGAATTGCTCCACCACTTGCTAGGAATAAGCCGGTTCCGATGGCTCCTCCTAATGAAATCATCGTTAAGTGGCGAGATTTCAACCCACGTTTTAATTCTTGCTGCTCTTGCATAGATAAATACTCCTTTCGAATGTACGGAAAGAGACGGGATAACATAAAAAAAGCCCGCAGTATATGTGCGCGCTTTTAAATCTGAAAACCGCGTCAACCTTCCGTGAAGATAGCTCTTCACATCACTCGCATGATGTGACAGTTCTGTTCCTGTTCGGAGACAGCCCCAGCTTAAATCAACCGAGAAGTGATCTAAACTTCGGCAATTTTTCCTTTCAAGCAACATCCTCAATGTTCTCTGCATTTCCGTTGCTTTACTATTAAAAACTGCGACCTCTACCTCATCGATTAGGATGAGGGTTTTTTATATTCATTTGACATAAAAGAAGTATACCAAATACTAAAACGATTGTCATTATAAAAAATAGATTCAGAAAATAGAAACATCTTTGAAATCTCTCGAATCTATTTTGCTACATATGGTATAATGAATGTTGTCATAATACTACATAAATATCCGAACGTACCACAGGGGGAGCCGCCGTGCTGAGAGTGAACAAATTGTTCAGACCCTTCGAACCTGTTAGTTAACGCTAGCGTAGGAATGTGGGAATAGTAGCATATATTTGCTTACTCCTGTGTAAACCGTTTGATATGAATGATTCAAAAACAGGAGTGAGAAACGTGAATAAAGCATTACCTTTACAGGCTAAAATTGAAATAGCTATTTTTGCAGCATTAGCACTTCTACTTGATCTTTTGCCTTCCATTAAGATTGCAACGGCTGTGAGTATTTCGTTCTCCATGGTGCCCATTTTTATTATGTGCTTTCGCTGGGGAGTAAAAGGCGGGGCTCTATCTGGTCTATTATGGGGGCTGTTGCAGTTGGCAACAGGAACGGCTTATATTTTAACAGCGCTACAAACGTTTATTGAATATATTGTGGCTTTTGCTTTTATAGGTTTTGGAGGTATTTTTTCGCAATCTATTAAAACAAATTTAGCTAACAATAACAGATCAAAAGCTTTTGTTTTGATTGTTTTATCCCTTGTTATCGGCAGCTTCGCACGGTATTTCTGGCACTTTATTGCGGGCATTATTTTTTGGGGATCATATGCGCCAAAGGGTATGTCCGCTCTATGGTATTCTTTTTCAATGAACGGTATTTCAATGGTAGGGTCACTAATAGCCTGCTTAATCATTCTTTCACTATTAATTCCATCCGCATCAAGAATGATTGTAACTAAATCACACTCATCATAAGCAAAAAGACTAAATCTACCAAGATTTAGTCTTTTTTGTCATTTGTCACCTTTGTTTACACAAAAGTGTGTCAGGTTTGATAACATAGTTAGTGAAATATTCAAAAAACTGTTTTATGATAATCACCATATTCAAACGAGATAAGGGATTGATAGCATGCTACAGAAATGGATAACGAGCATAGGTTTAGATATCGGAACAAGCACAACAAAACTGATTGTAAGCAAGCTGTTAATAGCAAATCAACAAAATCAGTTTACGCTGCCAGGCTGTCAAATTATTGATCGTCGCGTAACGTATGTAAGTTCTATCTATACCACCCCTATGCTAAACGATGTTGAAATCGATGTTCAAAGATTAACGGTACTACTAGAACAAGAGTATAAGAACGCAGGAATCTCCTTAGATCAAGTGGAGGCAGGTGCTGTGATCATCACAGGAGAAACGGCCAGAAAGCAAAATGCAGAAAGTATCGTTCACTATCTAGCCGAACATGCTGGGGATTTTGTTGTTGCAACAGCCGGCGCTGACTTAGAGGGAATATTAGCAGCAAAAGGATCGGGAGCAATAGAGCGTTCTGCTGAAACAAATGCAGTAATTGCCAATATTGATGTAGGAGGAGGCACTGCTAACATCGCTTTATGTCAAAATGGAAAAGTGATAGAAACGTTTACACTGCATGTAGGCGGGAGATTAATTCGACTAAATGAAGACGGTCTTGTTACCTACGTTTCGTCTCATTTAACTGAATTTTTGAAAAATAATTCTTTGACACTGCGAGAAGGTGAAAAAGCAGCATTTGAAAAGCTCTCGTCTATCTGTCAATTACTAGCTGAAGAAACCGTGAATTATGTAAAAGCGCTGAATCAAAATTCCTCGCTGCTCGTTTCTCCTCATACAAGATCTTCTATACATCCTGAAACGATCATGGTTTCAGGAGGAGTAGGAGCAATGATGGAGAAGCAAAAGCCAATAACAGTGAAGGAAGTGGCCATACACGGAGACGTTGGTCCGCTTCTAGCATATCATTTTCAATCCATCCAAGTATCTCAATCCGCTGAGACAACGCGCGCTACTGTAATTGGGGCTGGTATGCAAAATACAGAAGTTAGCGGATCAACCGTATATATTGGGTCGAAGCGGCTGCCGTTAAAAAATATCCCGATTGTAGAGATACCCGTTCAGCAAGAAGAGACGTGGAATCCGCAGCTGTTTCAAGAAAGAGTTCGAGCGGCATGTATGCAGGCTTCAACTATTTTCAGCGCAGAAGACCCCCCTGCTGCTATTGCTTTATCTCATTTTCCTTACTGCAGCTATAAGATGCTTCAAGAATTAGCAAAAATAATAAGCGATGAATTTATTGCTTGTTTTAAGGGAGCCAAGTGCCTCGTTGTTCTATGCGAACAAGATATTGCAAAAGCTTTAGGACAAGCACTAGCTAAACAGAGGAAAGAGTTAGAAATTATTTGTTTAGATCAAATTGATTTTACACACGGAGATTACATCGATCTAGGGTTACCAGTAGCCGGAGAAGCGATCTCCGTTTCCGTTAAAACGCTCGCTTTTTCATCATAATCAGCTGAACACACAAGGAGGAAACGATGTTTAAAACTACACGAATGTTAGGAGAAACATTTTCATTTTATAGCTTAAAAGAAATCATGGCCAAAGCAAACGAAGAGCGTTCTGGAGATCAGCTCTCAGGAGTTAGCGCTGAGTCAATGAAAGAACGAATGGCAGCAAAACAAGTTCTAGCTGATATCACACTTGCTGATATTCGAAATTACCCGCTGCTCAGCGCAGATGAAGACAACGTTTCGGCATTAATCGAAAGTCAGATTGATTCATCTGTTTACGACATTATTAAAAATTGGACAGTAGGGGATTTAAGAGAATACATTTTATCCGATCAGCATAGCGGAGAAGACCTTCTTGCACTTAGCAAAGGATTAAGCAGCGAAATGATTGCGGCAGCTACTAAAATTATGTCCAATTTAGATTTAATTCAAGGAGCTGCCAAGATAGAAGTGCAAACTACTTGTCAAACGACTATCGGCCAAAAAGGAGTATTGGCTTCTCGGGCCCAGCCTAATCATCCTTCAGATAACTTAAAGGGAATGAGAGCATCTCTATACGAAGCGTTAAGCTATGGAATTGGAGATGCGGTTATCGGAATTAACCCTGTTATTGATACAACGGATAATATTTACGCGCTTTTAAATGAAACAAAAAATATAATCAACGAATGGTCAATTCCTACTCAAAACTGTGTATTATCACACGTAACGAGTCAAATGAGAGCAATTGAAAAAGGAGCATCAGCAGACTTGATTTTTCAAAGTTTAGCAGGTACAGAAGCTGGTAATGATTCATTTGGAATTTCACTGTCTATGCTTGATGAAGCGACAGCGCTAATTCATGAAAAAGGAACGGCAAAAGGTCCAAACCGCTGGTATTTTGAAACAGGACAAGGTTCTGAACTGTCAGCAGAAGCTCACTATAACATTGATCAAGTAACGCTCGAAGCTAGATGCTACGGCTTAGCTCGTCACTACAAGCCTTTCTTAGTTAATACAGTTGTTGGATTTATTGGACCTGAATACTTATATAACAGCAAACAAGTTCTACGAGCTGGGTTAGAAGATCATTTCATGGGTAAAATGCACGGCCTGCCTATGGGAGTAGACGTATGTTACACCAACCACATGGATGCTGATCAAAATGATATGGATAATTTAAGTATGCTTCTGGGAACAGCTGGAGTGAACTTTGTCATAGGAGTGCCCATGGCTGATGACTGCATGCTAAACTACCAGTCTCTTAGTTATCATGACATTGCAACAGTACGTAATGTGTTAGGCCGTACTCCAACGCCGTTATTTCAAAAGTGGCTTGAAGATCAGCGTATTATGGACAACGGGCGCTTTACATCTAGAGCCGGAGACCCAACTATTTTTATGAATTTGATTTAAGGAAGGTGCTTACTATGATACCAAAGTCAAATCGCGATCCGCTTGAAACACTTAAACAATTTACCCCTGCCCGCATAGGTGTCGGCCGTACAGGAACAAGGCCGCTAACAAAAGACGTTTTATCTTTTCGCACGGATCATGCTGCAGCCGTAGACTCTGTATATGGAGTAGTTTCAGAAGATATTTTAGCCGAGTTTAACCTTTTCTCTGTGAATACACGCGTGGAGTCAAAAGAACATTACTTAAAACGGCCGGATCAAGGAAGGTTATTAGCAGATAACGCTAAGAAAGAAATTTTCAAAAACTGCGTGCGGCAGCCTGATGTACAAGTAGTAGTCTCAGATGGACTGAGCGCCAAGGCAATCGAAGAAAACATAAGCGACGTGTATCCAGCTTTAATTGACTCCCTGCAGTCATATGGACTTCATATCGGGACTTCATTTTTTGTAAAAGGGGGACGGGTTGCGTGTATGGATGAAGTTGGCGAGATCATAAAGCCAAAAGCACTTGTGCTATTGATTGGAGAGCGACCTGGACTGGTCAGTGCTGAATCAATGAGTGCTTACATGTGCTATGAACCTAGCAAAGGCAAAAAAGAGTCTGATCGTATGGTTATTTCTAATATTCATAAAAGAGGGACGCCTCCTATTGAGGCAGCCGCACATATCGGTACCATGATTGACAAAATGATTAAGCAGCAAACAAGCGGTGTACATCTTATTGTCTAAACATCAAAAGGAGGAGAACGTATGGCGTTACAAAAACAATTGAAACCTATTCATTTATGGGCTATTTCAGTGGGCATGGTTATTTCAGGACAATACTTTGGGTGGAATTACGGGTTTGAACAAGGCGGGATTATTGGGCTTGCAATTGCAACCTTAATTGTAACTGTGTTTTACACAACGTTTATGTTCAGTTATGCAGAGCTTTCAACATCTATCCCGCAAGCCGGTGGACCTTCAGCTTATGCAAGAAGAGCACTTGGACCTTTTGGGGGATATATCGCAGGAATTGCCTGCTTGCTTGAATTTATTTTTGCTCCTCCTGCTATTGCAGTGTCAACAGGAGCATACCTGCATTTCCTCATTCCAGCCGTTAACCCTGTATACGCAACGGTAGGTGCCTTTATTTTCTTTGTTTTATTAAATTTAATCGGGGTAAAAGAAGTAGCGGTGATTGAGCTTACAGCTACCATTGTTGCACTAATTGGTTTATCTATTTTTTATGTAGCTGGTTTGCCTCATGTACAAACATCAAATATTTTTAATGATCATTCATTTATTAACGGGCCAACAGGGGTACTAGCAGCTATTCCATTCGCTGTTTGGTTCTATCTGGCAATAGAAGGTGGAGCAATGGCAGCGGAAGAAGTGGAAAATCCTAAGAAAAACATTCCTAAAGGATTTATTGGAGCGATTATTACTCTAGCAACCGCAACGTTGTTTACACTATTTGTAACAGCAGGACTTGGCGGAGGAAGCGGGAAGCTAGCCGATTATCCACTTCCGCAGGCGCTGTCTTCTGTATACGGAAACGGCATTTCAACCGTTGTTGCTATTATCGGGCTATTCGGCTTGATTGCTAGCTTAAATGGAATCATCATGGGATTTTCAAGACAAACCTATGCGCTTGCACGAGATGGTTACTTCCCTAAATTTCTTGCTAAAACGAATAAAAAAGGAGTTCCTGTCGGCGGTTTGTTGATTCCGGGAGCAATCGGCGTGATTTGTGCAGGATCTGCAACGTTTGCCAATGCACTTATTATCTTATCCGTGTTCGGAGCAATGATGATGTACTGCATCAGTTTAGTTTCTCTTTTCATTTTACGCAAAAAAGAACCTAACCTGTCCCGTCCTTTTAAAGTGAACTACCCGGTCGTGCCAAGTATTGCCTTAGTATTAGGGATTCTGTGCTTGTACAGCATCATAAAATACAGTGTTCTTACAACAAATTTAATGCTGTTTGGCGTTTCTCTACCTTTAATTTATGTGATTCTTGGAATTTTCCTCCTTTCAATTATTTACTATGTCTTTTATGGCTCTAGACAGCTCAAAAAAGAAGCAGCCAATTCATATCAAGAAGCATCCATTAAATAGGAAGGAAAACGGCTCGCTGTAAAGGCAAGCCGTTTTTCTTGCGAAATTAAAGGGTTGAGCGTTTTTTTGTAGAATGATATACTAGGTCTGTTTGTTGGAAGAATATACATACATTTATATTAGATAAAGAAGGGGCAATTATGATGAACAAACGTAATACAATCATTATCACGGTTGTTTCATCTATTCTGTTATCAGCCTGTCAGCAAGAAGAAACATTAAAAGACGGAAATACAATGATAGTAGAAAAAGATGCAAAAAAAGTACTAAACGAACCAAAAACACAGGTAGAAAGCATTCAATCGATTGATTTAAATAAAGAAGCAATGAGCGGGAAATTTATTACAGCCTGGATGACTGATTACTTTTCAGCGTTTGGAAAGGCAGTGGATCAAAACTCTTTTGATGATTTAAAAGCTTTTTTGAAAGCTGACAGTTCTTTTTATAAAGAGCAAAACCTTCTTGTTGAAAATTTCACACGCCAAGGCATCGAGCAGAAGAAGCAAACGTTTCATATTGTCAATTGGTATGAAGAACCTAACCATGTATTCAAAATACAAACCCACGAGGAAAGCTTATTAAAACAGCCGGGTAAAGATCCTTATACTAAAATTTGTGACCGCCTTTATACAGCCGTTTATCAAAACGATACGTTAAAGTTATCGAATGTAGAACCATTTGACTTTTCATCTAAACCAAATGCAAGCACTGAAACTCCCACTACACAAACAACAGATTTACACGACTACGATGGAAAATGGACCACTGGCAATGATAACGGATCTCCTATCATTCAATTTCTTGCTACATCAAACTCGGAAGCAACGATTAAAATAAATTCGTACCAGCCACCTAGCAAAATCCGCGTGTCAACCGTTGAACAAAAAAATATTCGTTTTGAAAATAACCAAGCAGCCATTGAATATGAAAATGATGGACAAGGAAATAAAGGAACCATTGTCATTACGCTTAAAGAAAACTCCATTTCATTACTTGCTAAAACAGATCAAAATAAAAAGGCAAAGTGGGGAATTCCAAGCGGTGATTACGTGCTCGATACGTTTGAGAATTAAAGATCATTTTAAAAACAGACTAAATTCGGCATTGAGGAGGACACCTTATGCATAAAAAATGGACGATTGCATTCGTTCTACTGCTGCTAATGGTTTTGACAGCCTGTGAAGAAAAAGAAACAGTTAAGTTATCCAAACCAACCGAACCTTCCTCAGATGAAGTGATCCCAAAAGATCAAGCTAAGTCATCTCTTCCGCCTGATCTTGTATCAGAAAAAAAAGCAGAAAAAACTGCGGTTGAGACGATGAACAAAATTTCAAGTACCTATAAAGAATTAGGCGAAGAGTACGAATGGGAAAATGAATCTAACCCTGCTGATTATGAAACGCTAAAAAAAGCGTTAACGCCATACGCAACTTCATCTTTAATTGCAACAAAGCTAAAAAGTATTTCTACTAATTATTACTGCAAAGAATGCAATATGAGCTTTTTTCCTGATGTAACTCATCTGATTCGATTTGAACTTATTAACAATCACGCTGGGCAATTTTCGGTCTCGGCTATTGAGCCAATTAGTAAAGAAGGAAGCGGCGGACTGACCATTTACATGAATTTTAAATACGTTAATAAGCACTGGAAATTAAACGAATGGGATGAAGTTACCTATCATCAAAAATACCTCAACATTACGGCCGATGAATATATCAAATACGTAAAGTCAATTAATCCTTCTAGTGATATTTCATATCAAGGTGAATCTACCCGCACAAATGAAAAAGGCGAAAAGGAAGAAATCTTGGTTTTCAAAGAGAATAATAAAACGTATGCCATCAGCAAAAACAGTTCTCAGCGAATCGACGATTTTAAAGAAGGTGAAAAAGAAAAAGAAGAGAAGGAAGAAAAAGATTTTAATTTAAAAAACATCCAAAAAGTTGATCAAGAAACAGCGGATATTTTCATTGAACATTATTTACGAGATTTAACAAAGTCCATTAACACGAATAAATTTGAACACGTACAGCCTTATATCGAGCGGGATAGTGTTTTGTGGAATGATCAAAAGCAGCTTGTGAAAATGCTGTACGAAAGAGACATTCGAGAAGAACTCGTTGATTATTCGGTATTAGACGTGGAATCTGTGAGTGAAGAAGAGAACGAAGCGGTCTATACAATCCAAACGAAAGAAGTCATTTCAATTACAACGAACGGTCAAAGTCAAGAAAAAGAGTATTATCGAACCTATACCGTTTCCTACAGCAATAAACAGCTGCACCTGACTAAAATTGAATCACTTTAAAAAACATCACGCAGAGCGTGATGTTTTTTATTTACAGGTAAGTTCGCAGGATATTAAGACAATTCTTTCCGATCATCTGCTCTTGGCAGTTTTTCGATCCATCCTTTTTTAATCATTATTCGGCCAAAAGAAGAGATGGTTTTTAAATCCCTTAAAATAGAAGCATCACAATGTCCGGCTACGTCTATTCTCATACTAGTTATCATAGCTGCAGCATAATATGTAGTAGCTAAATGAAACAAAAATCCCGCATGAAATACCATTAGTTTATCAGAAAAAGGGGCTACGTCAGAATTTGTAATTTCAGCATCCATCAAGCGTGGAGACTGCAAGTTTTCTTGTTGAAGTAAGGAAGAAAAAATGTTTATGTTCTTACTGGCTGTGTGCAAACATTCCTCCATAAAGCTATGGATATCTTTATCTTTTGTTACCTGTTTGAAACCATTTACAAGCGCTTTAGCTGCCACGCTCTTTTTTAAATTAAAGTAAATGTTTCCAGCTTCCATTGAATTTAGCTGCCTTTTATCTCCGAATAGGTCCATAACATATCCCCATTCTGTAATCGAGTGACCTCTTTCTGTTTTAGAAAAGTAGGGAGATCGTTGATAAATACCTTTCGATATAAGAATTTCAATAGATTTATTATAAAGGTCCATCGCATCAATATTACATTGATAATAATGGTCACGTATATCTTTGCGTGCTGAAACACTAAAAGATATACTATATCCAGCCAACCCGTGCATGGTCATTTCGTGTATATACACTAACCAAAAGGTGTCCGTAAACAAGGGGGGAGCATCTAGATTTACATCTTTATCAGTAAAGCCAATGGGCAAATCTAATTTTTCAGCTTTAAAAATATCTCTAAGTACGTGCAAATGTTTTTCAGCCAGTTCTAAAGTAAATTCAAAAAGAGAATAAACCTCAGAATCTTTAACCTTTGCTAACACATATTTACTAATACAAACAGACATGGTGTCTTGGATGTATTGTGCCCATAAACTTGTAATTTCTGATGACGTCAATCTATTTTTCTGATTATCCAAATTCGGTACCTCCAATTATTACTTAAACTCCTACTAGTGTTCCCAAAACATTGCTGTCTAACACAATCAAAATCCTTTACCTAACTAACGCAAGATAACTCTTCCTTATCAAGCGTTCATATGATAAAGTAGAGAAATAAGCAGAAAATAGAATTCATTTTACATATAATGGATGTTTTTATTAAAATCTTTAAAAAACGGCTTTTTAAATTAGGTTTTGAGAGGTTTTTAAAAATTTTTAATGGTATTTGTTGCGAATTGATAAAAAATCGTTATATTCCATTCTGGATCACTTGAAAGGGGTACCTTTGTTTTTAATCATTAGGAGGGGTAAAATGGAAGAATTTGAATTGTCGCCTGTGAAAAATTCGTTTCGCCAGCTAAAAGAGCAGTGGGAAGAGGCAGAGCTGTTAGATGAAGATAACAATTTGAATTTGAAGCACGTTTCAGATGAAGAGTTTATTCAGCTCTTTTTTTCAATGCGTATTATCAAAAAATTACTTTCTCCTCATACGATCAGATCTTACAATCAAGACATGAAAACGATTCTGTCTTTTTTCTACGAACGAGAGATTACATTAAAATCGATTGGATTTATGGAAGTCAAATTATTTAATGAAGAAATGATGAATCAATATGCCAATCGCACCGCTGCAAGAAAGCTAGAATTTTTTAGAAGAATGCTAGAGTTTGGACACGCTACTCATTTTTATCCTTCGCTGTATACAACGTGGATTGAAAAACCATCTATTGCAAAAGGACATTACAGCGACAAGGAAAAACAAAATCGCACCGAGTACCGAGAGCTAACCGACCGCGAAGCCCAGGTGATTGTAAATGCATTAGAATCAGTCGTGCGCATTCGTCAGTATGAAAAGGAATTCAAAGCGCGCAATCGCTTAATGGGAATGCTTTTGTATATGAGTGGAATGCGTTCAAGTGAACTGCTGAGTTTAAATTGGGGAAGCTTCCGGGAAGACCGCCGCGGAAATTTGGTTGTAGATGTGATTGGTAAAGGAAAAAAAGAACGAACGATTCCCATGTTTGATGATGTGAAAGAAACGCTTTTCACTTACCGGCAAGCGTTAAATGAAAGCACTGAACTAAGTCCTTTTGACACCGAACCGCTTTTTTACTCCATTAAAGAGTACTATCGTACCAGCGAAAAGAAGCGATTATCCTATACAACGTTGTATCGAACGATTAAATCAGCTGTTTATAAAGTAAAAGGAAACGCGTCTATTTCTCCTCATTGGTTTCGTCATACCTTTATTACAAACAGTTTAGCTAATGACGTTCCGCTTGCGGTTGTGAAGCAAGTAGTTGGGCATTCTTCTATTGCTACAACGAACGTTTATCTTGAAAAACTTCAAGAAGATACGGTATACGACGCGTTTCGAAAATCGGGGTATCGCTAATTATCTATAATATTTTTATGTAAACTAAAAAACATATATTTTCATTTTTACTGCTTATGCGTATGAAATAAGTTGTATAAATGAATAAGTTACTTTTCCTACAATATAATGGTAGAAAGTCGATAAAGGAGGGAGCTATCTATGACGGCTAAACATCCGCTTCACTACCATTTCGGAGAAGTAACGGAGCTTTTTCATTACATATACGAAGTTTGTCAAACAGCAGGTATTTATATTGACTGGAGCGGAACAGCCCAAACCGTTCAGCTATATCGAAGCAAAGAATCTTTTTTATCCGGAGAACGCTACATCGGAGCGATTCAGTATGAGGGAAGCAATCAGTTTCAAAAAAGATGGCCTTCTACCGTCAGTTTGAGGTTTCGACGTGCGAACTTGTCGTTTATTTTAAAATATTGTTTAGAACAAATTGAAGACTACCGCAAAGACACGAACAAAGAACCCTTCATTAATCCAAATGCAGAATCCATCGCGTTTAAATTCACCTCTTTAACAGATGAAACCAAACAAGTGATTTCAAAAATCAAAGAAGTGCTATGCATCGCCAACTACGTGTAAAACCCCGCAGAATGCTAGCTGTGGGGTTTTGGGTATTTAACGCAGGTCTTCTGCGTCTTGAAGCAATTGTTCGGCGCGGTATTCAAGTTTTTGTAAAGTTTCGGTATAAATTTTCACCTGCTGCTCGTTTAATTCGGACGTTAATTCGAAAAATACCTGCTCCACAGCAGGCGTTACTTCTGTTTTTAAACGCAGGCCATCTTCTGTTATTTGAATAAAAAACGAGCGGCGATCTTCTGGATTTCTGATACGCTGAATCCAATTTTGTTTTTCTAGTAAATCTAAAATTTTAGTCAGCGTCGCTTGATCTTTATCTGCTCGTTCAGCTAATTGTTTCTGCGTACTATATTCAGCTTCTGATACGCGTTTTAAAACGGTCCACTGTTCTGGTGTAATCCCAAAAGGGCGCAAGCGTGCGGCAACTACTCTGCTTAAGCGCTTACTTGTACGAACGGTGGGAATGCCGAACATTTCTTCTAACGATTCCATATAAAACCTCCTGCATACATACATGCTGTGATTATATCAGCTGTTTTTATTTCTGTAAATTTGTTTGTAAAGAGGACGCTTGATAAAAATAAATTTACAGAATAAATCGCAAATACACTAGACTTATTGTGTGTATCCTTGTAATCTAGTGTAAGAATAGTTAAACTTTTTCAAAAACAGTAGGGGGTACACACATCCATGATTAAAGCGGTATTTTTCGACTTAGATGACACGCTACTTTGGGACCAAAAAAGCGTAAAAGAAGCATTCGTTGCGACATGTACATATGCAAGTGAGAAATATAATTTAAAACCTGAAGAACTAGAAGAAGCGGTGCGTAAGGAAGCAAGAGAATTATATGCTTCGTATGAAACCTATGAGTTTACGCAAATGATTGGCATTAATCCATTTGAAGGATTATGGGGAAATTTTTTAGACGATCATGATGAATTCCGCAAAATGAAAGATATTGTTCCTACTTATCGCAAAGAAGCTTGGACTCGAGGCCTTCGTGCTCTAGGAATTCACGATGATGCTTTTGGAGCAGAGCTAGCTGAACGTTTTCCATTAGAGCGCCGCAAAACACCGTTTGTATACGAAGAAACGTTTGAAGTGCTTGATCAATTAAAAGGAAAGTACAAGCTGCTGCTGTTAACAAACGGTTCACCTGACTTACAAAATACCAAATTGGATATTACATCAGAACTAGTTCCATATTTTGATGAGATTGTGATTTCAGGTGCATTTGGCCGTGGTAAACCTGATCCATCTATTTTCGACCATGCTTTATCACTTATGGATTTAAAGAAAGATGAAGCCATTATGGTTGGAGATAATTTAATGACAGATATACTGGGTTCTTCTCGCGTTGGAATGAAATCTGTATGGATTAATCGTCACGATAAAGAGCGAAATGAAGTCATTCCTACTTATGAGATTACCCATTTAAGTGAACTGCATTCAATTTTAGATGAACTAAATTCATAATACGAACAAACAAAAAAGAGGCGGAAATCGTCTCTTTTTTATTATAAAATAAGCACAGCAGTCTTTGCAGGTCCTATATCCGTTCCAAATCTCACTGATTTCATTCACATTGTACCAATCTTATCCTTGATTACCAGATAAATACCATGTAGCATAGTATATAGACTAGTCATTGGAGGAATAACATGAAGAAAATAGTTACCAGAAGCCTTGTAGCGGCTGTTTTGTTCACAGGTCTCACCGCTTGTGAAGACAAACAAGGCGATACTCACGTCACTTACAAAAACCCTCAACCTAAACATGCCACGGGAGCAGACACCATTTCAGCAACAGATGAAACGATGGCCCCTGTAAGTCGGGTAGCTCAAGAAGATGAAACCGATGATCGATTAGCATTTGGAGAACGATCAAAACACGGTCAATATTATGTGTCCACAACGGATGCGCAATTTTATCCTGTTAAAGGAGCTAAACAAGTAAACACCCAGTACATTGTCGTATCCGTTCAGTTTCAGCGAACACCTAATGAACATTCGACTGTAGTATTAAACGACACAACGTTTACATTACAAGACACAGCAACTTATCAAACCTACGAACCGTCTGATGGAGGAAATTTATCGACAGAAACCCCGCACACCCTGCGGACAGCTTTTTCATCACCGTTACTATCTGACGATGAACCACTTAACCTCGATGTTGCATTTAAAATTCCAAAAAAGTCCAACCATACGTATAACCTATTAATTACACAGCAATCAGAACGAGCGGATGTGTTTAAGTTTGAAGAAGCCAAACAAGATTATTAATTACATATAGAAAAAAACGCCTGTCTTTTGTTTTATAGAAAAAGAAGACGTTTTTTGTAAAACCATCTTGTTTCTCATAGAAAGAGCAAACGATAGACACAAAAAGAAAAAGAGAATAGACATAAAGCGCGTTAGTGTAGTCAAGTTCAAAAAGAACGTGTATCATTGTAACTGCTGGTAACAAAAGATAGAGACATAAAATATAAATAAAAAAGCTATGAGAAAGGACAAGGTGCGTACATCACGTTAAAGACATATGAATCATAAACATACAAAAACAACTACTGAATTTAGTAATAAAAAAATAAACATGCATTTAAATAGAAAGCTATCAGCCGCTATTATAGCTGCGTTTCTTTTTACTTTACTTTTTTGTTTTATGCCAGGTATAAAAGAGTCAATTCCCAATTTTTCTATTAAAAAAACCAGTCCGCATTTCGTTGATTTATTTCCTTTATACCTTTTGTTTTTTACACCCTTCTTTTTAATAATGGGGACGTTAGGCACGGTGATCGTTGATTTATTAGTCAGTGCGTTTGTAAAAGACCGTAGTAAAAAAATTGATTTTATCATGTCATTCATATTCCACGCCATTTTTGGGTTGTTAATGTTTGAATTCGGAATGATGGGCGTCATTCTTATTTTTATTGTTGATCGTATTCTTTCAATCCGTAAAAAAAACTACTCTTATTTATATCCACTGGGTTGCTTAGTACTGTCGGCCATTATTGGAAGTCTCGTCTATTTCATTTTTACTATTGTTTAATAAAAAAATAACAAAAAAGAGACCCGATTGTTAGACTATATCTAACTTTTTAGGGTCTCTTTTTTGTTTTTTCTTGAAAGTTTGATTTACTTACTATGCGAACGTTTGATAAATCAAAAAGATATTTAAACAAATGACTAATGCCGCTATCACCCAAGCTACAGCCGTTGTAGCTTTATGATTAACCAATCCGCCCATGATTTTTTTGTTGCTTGTAAACATGATAAGAGGAACGAGCGCAAATGCAATTCCGAACGATAAAATAACTTGACTGACAACTAGTGCACTTGTTGGATTTACGCCAAACCCAATAATCAAAAGCGGCGGAATAATTGTAATGAACCGGCGAAGATATAAAGGAATTCTGCGTTTAATAAATCCTTGCATGATGACATCTCCAGACATTGTTCCGACCGAAGAACTTGAAAGTCCTGAAGATAATAATCCAACTCCGAAAGCAATAGCTGCAAAGGGACCAATTAAATGTTCAAATTGTGTAAAAGCCACGTCCAAATCTTGCACGTTTAGTCCGTTTTTAAAGAATAGAGCGGCTGCGACAATCAGCATGCTTGCATTAATTGCACCAGCGATAATCATGGCAATCACAATATCAATAAATTCAAAGCGGAAAATCGCTTTTTTCTCCGATTCTGTAGTTCCTACCACGCGGCGCTGCGTAAGAGCTGAGTGCAAATAAATTGCGTGTGGCATAACTGTAGCACCTAAAATCCCAGAAGCTAACAGCACGCTGTCTGTCCCGTGAAACTGAGGGACAAATAAGCCGTGGACAACACTTGCACCGTCTGGATGCGCAAGAAACATTTGAGTCCCAAAAGCTAATACCACAATAAAAACCATCGCCGCAATCGCTGCTTCTAGCAGTCGAACACCTCGTCTTTGTAACTCTAAAATAGCAAAAGAGCCTACCGCTGCGATAAGTGCAGCTGGGAACAAAGGAATATGAAATAATAAATAAATTCCAAGAGCAGCCCCAATAAATTCTGCTAAATCCGTCGCCATAATGACCAATTCTCCTTGGATCCAAAGCCCAAAAGAAACGAAGGACGGGAAGTGTTCCTGTGCTATCTCGGGTAAATTCAAGCCCGTTGCAATCCCTAATTTAGCTGATAACGATTGAATTAAGACAGCCATTAAGTTAGAAATTAATACAACCCAAAGCAGCATGTATCCGTATTGAGAGCCTGCTGCAATGTTAGTAGCAAAATTACCTGGGTCAATATAAGCAACCGCTGCGATAAAAGCAGGCCCTAAGAAAGGCAATAATCGCTTAATTCCTTTTGTTTTACCCGACAATACGTCTTGAGCACTTAGCTGCATAGCCGATAATGCTTTACTGCCGTTTTGATCTTTCATGTCTAGTGCTCCTTTCTTTGATGAACAATAAATAGCCCAAGCTAATTTTTTTATATGAAGTATAAAATGTTTCCTTAATGCAAATTATATGCTAGCAAAGGTTCTTTTGACAATAAAAAAGTTCAGCAAAAAATATAGATCATCTTCAGCTGTTTTTTATCCCGTTTGGCACAATTCTTTAAATGCACAGCCGTGACAGGAGGCAGGCGTATCTGTTTGAGGGAAATGCTCAAGCGGAAGAGGCTGATTTACCTCTGAGTCTTCCAAAAAAGTTTTCATATAATCAATACTTGTATCAACTTGCTGAAGAACAGCTTCAATTTCATGAAGAGTAAGCTGATACGTACGCGCACTGCCTGAAAGCAAGTATTCGTTTCGGACTTTTATCTGATCAACGGAAATATTATATTCGGCTAGCACGTAGAGGGCGTATATCGCCAGTTGAAACAAATCATCTTTTGTTTGTTTACTTGTTTTCCAATCAACAATCGTAAATTCGTCTGTGACTGGGTTTTTAAAAAGAGAATGAAAAGGCGCATATACTTTATGATCATACACATTTATAGAACGAAACGACTGATGAGGCTCCACTTCTAAAAAAGGTGAAGATACGATTTCGCAAAACGATTTACTTTGTAAAAAGTGATGTACACAAATGTGTACCCGTTTTTGCATGTCTTTAAGATCTTTTTTAGAAATATAGCCGTTTTCGTAGAATTCTAAAAGCATCTTATACTGAGAAGGCTTATGATACCAAAGCTCTCCATAGTCAGTAGAATCACGCAGTGCGTTATTTAGTAGCTGCTGCGCTTTTTCCGTTAAGTTCTGTTCATTAGGGACAAGCTTTGTAGATGTATAGTCAGAAATGGCCTCTGTAATCACTTGACGCACGGCTTGTCCGGCGTACATAGATAAAGTGGAAACTTTTTTTAGACGATAAGCGCTCTGAGACTGAGCAGAAGCGCTGTCAAGCCATCCGTTGTGTGAGACATAATAATGATAGGCATACTTTCGTTTGCATTGTGTGACCATTTTATGTCTGGAGTACGACCATGAAAATTCAGGGAAATCAGTGATTTGAAACAAGCTATTCACATCCTTTTTCAAAAACTGCGCATAGGTTGGTCTATTAGTATATTCGTACATGAGTTAAAATAGACTGAAAATGCAGAGGGTGAATAGCTACGCATGCATATTATTTTGTGGATTCTCGCGAAATATGTATAAATAGAAAAAACTATTTAAAAATTGATTGCTTTTTTCTGTGGCGGATGTTATATTAATAAAGCGATGAGCTAATTTGTGTAAGTCGAAGGGCATGCTTTCGAGCTAAACGTGTGAATGTGGTCACACGGTCCCCGCCACAAACGCATCAAAGACGTCCTGCGTGGACGTCTTTTTCATTTTATAAAAAAGAGAGCGATAGCGCTCTCTTTTTTTTGTGGGATTATTTTCTGAAAAAGTTAAGGGCTGTTATTTGAATGCTTTCACTATGTTTTTAATACTTCTTTTTTATTCCACACATCGTTTCCTGCTTGCAACAAGAGTTTTCTTATCCGATTTTCTCGACCAAACGTAAATATATAAAAACTTACTGTATTTGCACATTTGCCGCATATTGCATTGTTCCTCTTGTAGAGTTGATCGCAATATCCACAACGTACAAACCTTGATTTTTAGGAACCTTAAATTCATTATTTTTGACAAACAGCTTGGTTTTTTCACCGTTATCTCTCCATATATGCACACTCACACTACGAATATAAGCACCGTCTAAGTTCGAAAAATGGAGCTTAACCAATTGTTGCTGCTTCAATGGGATACTTTTTTGCTGAGATATGTATGTATATAAATCATATACATTTATTTCTTTTTTTGTTGTTGAACGGCCGTTTGACCAGTTAATAGAACCTTTGTGAAGGTGATAGGTATGTTCGTTCACCGCAAGCGCAGCTTCAGGTTTGTTTTGATCGTATTCTTCCTCTAGAAAGAAAGCGCTGTTCTTAAGTAAAAGTAAGAAGAACACTATAACAGCTCCTAGACCGCTTAAGACATATACACCACATTTTGCGGGTTGTACTTTCATAATAATTTCCTTTCACAGACCAATAATTAAGGAGGATATGTACATAAAATTTCCACTTTTTCTATTTTAAACGATTACAAGTAAAATTACATTTATTGCTTTCTTTCTTCATAAAAAACAGGATAATAGTCATGTGTTTTCTACAAAAGGTCTCCTTAGATCCAATTCAAACCCATATAAAAGGAAGGTAATTGGAAATTAAAGAGGGAATCTAAAAAATTTACAGAAGTTGATAAGTGATTTAAAATTATACAGAGGAAAAAAGCATTTCAAAAAAAGGGAGATTAGTAGGTTTTTTGTTCTACTTCCGCTTCTTAAAAAGTCGTATTTTTCGTAAGAAACTGTAAAGCTATATTTTATAATGGTGAACCAATACATATACAAACAAAAGGGACACACAAAAAGGGGGATCAGCATGCAAATTAGAGAACTAGAATTACATGATGCTGCAAACTTTGTAGATTTGCTTAAACAGATTGAAGAAGAAAGTAAGTTTATGCTGTTTGAAAGCGGAGAGCGAAAGCTGAGCACGGATCAACAGGAGAAAAACATCGAAATCTTTAAGCAACAGCCAAACTCTACGATTATTGTGGCAGAAGAAAACGAGATGCTTGTGGGATATATAGCTGCAACAGGGGGCGAAGCTAACCGAAACGCTCACATCGCTTCTTTGACATTAGGTATTCGAAAGACGTTTCAAAATCAAGGGATTGGGACGGCTTTAATCGGTGCACTTGAAGAATGGGCGAGAGAACACCATATTCATCGTCTTGAACTGACAGTCGCTATACAGCATGAAAAGGCTCTTTCTTTATATGATAAAGTAGGATTTGAAATTGAAGGAACAAAAAAACATTCACTGCGAATTGGCGGTTTGTTCATTGATGAGTACTATATGTCTAAATTGCTCAACTAAAAAAGAAACGACGTTTAAAAACGCCGTTTCTTTTTTTAACTTCCTCTATAAATTTGGTATCCCCACGGTGACACAAGCAAAGGGACGTGATAATGTTCTTGTTCAGAAGACAATCCGACTCGAACAGAAACTTGATTTAAAAAGGGGGGATTTGTTGTTTGAACTTCTTGTTTTTTATAATATTCCCCAATATGAAACAGAAGTTCGTAATCTCCTGATTCAAACTCTTCAGCAGAGAAGAGCGGAGTTACTAACCTCCCGTCTTCATTTGTAGTACCGTGTGAAATTTTTATTCGTTTACTTTCCGACTGAATATGATAAAAATCAACTTTGACAAAAGCAGCCGGACATCCGTGGGTAAGATCTAAAATATGCGTTGTGATTTTAGTCATGCTCGTTTCTTTGTCTCCTTATCTTCAGTGATTTTATCAGTTAAGCGAAAGAAAGCAATCTTATATACTTCTTCTAATGCTGTATCAAACTCCGTTTGCTCGGTATTTAGTAAACGACTTTGCATTGCCTCGTATATATCTTCTTTTTGTTTACCTCGTACTGCCAAAATAAAAGGAAACGGAAACTTCTCCATATACGTTCCATTGAGAGAAGAAAACTGTTCATACTCATCTTGCGTTAAGTTTTGTAAGCCTGCTTTGGTTTGTTCTTCAGTAGAAGCAGATGTCATGGCAATATTTTCACCTAGATTTGGATGAGCTTGCAGCAGCTTCAGCTGTTTTTCTACAGACGCTTGCGCTACAATTTCTTTCATCATGTCATGAAGTTGTTCAACGGAAGAGAAAGGGCCTTTAAGATACGCCTCTTCTGCAACCCAAGGTGAATGTTCAAATATATCACCAACTAGTGAAACAAAATGCTTCTTGCTAAGCTGATTTACATACTGCACAGATACGTTATTCATACTACACCACCTTTATTTTATTTCTGAATAATCTGTCTTCTCCAAAGAGACGGAAGGTACTTTTCGTTCAATTGATGCGTTAAAAAAGAGATTTAATAAAATGGCAGCCAAACTTCCCGTAATAACTCCATCACTTACAATTACGCGCAAAGCACTCGGGAGCTGAGCGAATAAATCAGGTACCACCGTTACACCAAGGCCAAGTGAAAGAGAGCACGCAATAATTAGCAAATTTTCTTGTTTGGCCAAATCAACAGCACTTAGCATTTTGATGCCTGATGAAATAACTAAACCAAACAACACGACCATTGCTCCTCCTAAAACAGGGGTGGGAATAATGGTTGTAAAAGCAGCTATTTTCGGAACAAGCCCCAGTAATACGAGAATGAAGCCGGCTATTACCACTACATTTTTTGTTTTTACTTTCGATAATTGAACCAGTCCTACATTCTGAGCGAATGTATTGTAAGGGAAAGCATTAAATAGCCCTCCAAGGACAATGGCGATTCCTTCTGCACGGTAGCCTTTTGTAAAATCTTTTTCTGTTAATTCTCGATCACACAGCTTTCCTAACGCTAAAAATACGCCTGTAGACTCAATGATAATGACCAAGCATACGAGAATCATTGTTAAAATAGGGCCGATTTCAAAAGTAGGCATCCCGAAATAAAAAGGAGTGGGAATGTGCAGCCAAGAAGCTTCATTAAAATTAGTAAAATCAACTTTTCCCATTAATACAGCGGCTATTGTTCCAACTACAATTCCAATCAACACAGAAAGAGAACGAAGAAAACCGCTGAAAAATCGATTTAAAATTAAAATAAGCGCTAGAACACCAAAAGAAAGAAGAAGATTAGAAAGAGAACCAAAATCTTTGCTTCCGACTCCTCCTGCCATATTTCGGACAGCGGATGGTACAAGCGATAAACCAATCATCGTCACAACCGTTCCGGTGACAACGGGAGGGAAAAATTTAATAATTTTGCCTAAAAAACTTGCTGCCAGTACGATGAAAATACCACCAGCAATAATCGCTCCGTAAACAGCACTAATTCCATATTGAGTTCCAATTGCAATCATAGGAGTCACCGCTACAAATGAGCTTCCAAGTACAACAGGAAGACCAATACCAAACCACCTGTTCGTCCATGCCTGCAGCAGCGTAGCTAGTCCGCATGTTAGTAAATCAATGGCCACAAGATAGGATAAGTCATGGGCATTTAAATTCAAGGCGCGTCCCACCATCAGCGGAACGAGAATGGCACCCGCATACATAGCAAGTACGTGCTGTAATCCCAATGAAGCTAGTCGAAACGGTCGATTTTGGTTATTCACCTAAAAACCTCCTTTAATTATATCACATGTAATGTTAATAAATATTACATTTATAATGATACATTAATAGTAAAATGTTTTTTAAGGGATGTCATTAGTCAAGTTGACCAAAAACAGAGGTTTTAATATCTACTTTTTTACAATATATAGAGAAGCAGGTAAGCTATTGTGTAAAAAGATGTTACATTTATTTTTTAGTACCAGATATTAATATCAAGTGATATAATTTTGTATATATTTTCAAACAATAGAGGGAAGAGGAAATGTTTATGTATAATCTTGCGGCTCACGCATGTAAATTTTTATTAAAAAGGAGAGGGAAGCTTCACGTAAGAAACAGAGAGTATCTGCCAGCGGATACAGGCTTTGTGATTGCTTGTTCGCATAAGGGATGGGTAGACGTTGTAGCGCTTGGTGCGGCTGTTTTGCCTCACCAAATTCATTTTATGGCAAAAAAGGAGCTTTTTAATCATATACTCACTAGTAATGTATTAAAAAAACTCAACGCATTCCCAGTAGATCGTAACAACCCGGGACCCAGCAGCATTAAAATACCTATTAAATTAGCAAAAGAAGGACATATCGTCGGGATTTTCCCTAGTGGCACGCGAACAGAGGAAGACGTCCCCTTAAAAAAAGGAGCAGTCACTATAGCGAGCATAGCAAAGGTTCCTATTGTACCCGCAGTTTACAAAGGACCTGCCAATGTAAAAGAACTATTTTCGAAGGGTCCTATTGTTATCTCCTTTGGAAAACCTATCTACCTTGGAGAAGATAAACTGACAAAAGATCGCCTTGCCGACGTGTCAAACCATTTAACATCTTCAATTCGTGCGTTAGAGGAAACAGCAAGATAACTTCATAGCGGAGGTGCACCATGAAGGATTGGGTACAGAGAAAGCTAAACGATGTAATTAGTGATGATGTGCAGGCAAAAATGAAAGAAAAGATGGCTGAAAGCGGGGTAACCGTTCCTATATCCGCTTCTATGCTCATGCGAATTTTTCAAAAGCAAATGACAAAGCAAGATCAAATTCAGCAATTTTCTATTTCATTTCAAGACTCCTATATTCACGTGAATGGAATTATTAAAAAATTTCTAGTGAGAATTCCATTTTCCATTGTGCTAGAACCTCTTGAGGCAAAAGAACGTACGCTTCTATTCAAAATCCATGAAATGAAACCTCTTAATCAAAATTGGATCAACTATCGAATTTTTCACAAGCCGCCTGTTACTACGTATGAAGAAAAACAAATTCATATCAATCTCAATGAAATTGATAAAGTCAAGGTCATTCCAGTAGGGAAAATCAAACAATTTTCAATACAAGATGAAAAGCTTCGAGTGAAAATTGGTTTATAAATGGTTGTAAATAAAATGTAGAAATAGTTTTTTTAGAAAGAAAACCTTTTCAATTCAGCACTTAATTCGATTAGGTGCTATTTCTTTATAATTTTTATAAAATTTTTAGAATTTTTCGTCTCTAACTATTGTGACACGCTTCCCTAAAGTTGTACAATGTAACTTATATAGAGGTTTAAGCGAAAAACCCGTAAATATAAAGAGCAAGGAGAAACAACTATGACAACTTATTCAATCGATGTAACACTAAGTCAAACAAAAAAAGAAAAGCCGCAATCTGATCAATTGCAATTCGGGAAAATCTTCACGGACCATATGTTCATTATGGATTATACAGAAGGCCAAGGATGGCACGATGCTCGTATTGTACCTTATCAACCTATCACATTAGATCCGGCATCCATGATCTTTCATTACGGGCAGTCTGTTTTTGAAGGACTAAAAGCATATGTAACAAAAAAAGAGCAAGTATTATTATTTAGACCAGATGAGAACTTCAAACGTTTAAATAAATCAAACGATCGTCTTTGTATTCCTCATGTTGATGAAGACTTAGCGCTGGAAGCGTTAAAGCAGCTGATTAAAATTGACCGCGAATGGATTCCTACTGCTGAAGGTACATCATTATACATTCGCCCATTTGTCATCGCAACAGAGCCTTACTTAGGAGTAGCACCATCTGACCGCTATCAATTTATCATTATTCTTTCTCCAGTTGGTTCATATTACAAAGAAGGGATTGCTCCTGTAAAAATCGCGGTTGAAAGCGAATTTGTTCGTGCTGTAGCCGGAGGGACAGGAACAGCTAAAACAGGCGGAAACTATGCTTCAAGCTTAAAAGCTCAGCAACTTTCTGACTCAAAAGGCTATTCACAAGTACTGTGGTTAGACGGCGTTGAACGCAAATACATTGAAGAAGTAGGAAGCATGAATATTTTCTTCAAAATCGATGGAGAAGTAGTAACGCCATCTGTGAACGGAAGCATTTTGGAAGGAATTACGCGTAAATCTATCATTGAGCTGCTAAAACACTGGGATACGCCTGTAACTGAGCGCCGTATTTCTATGGAAGAAATTAAGCAAGCTTATTCCGAAGGCAAACTAGAAGAGGCATTTGGAACAGGTACAGCTGCAGTTATTTCTCCAATTGGCGAACTATTTTGGAATAACGAGAAAATGGTCATTAACGATGGAAACACAGGAGAAGTATCACAAAAACTGTATGACACTCTAACAGGTATTCAAAATGGTACAGTGGAAGATCCATTCGGCTGGGCAGTAGAAGTAGAATAAATTTCGGCANGGGTCAAATGCCGATGCAAGGTGGAATGGCGCCAATGCACGGAGGAATGGGTCAAATGCCGATGCAAGGTGGAATGCCGCCAATGCACGGAGGAATGGGCCAAATGCCGATGCACGATTGCGGATGCCGCGATTTCTCAGCACCCGTTGGGCATCAGCAGCCTCATTCTTTAAATGATTGGATGTTCATGCAACAAACAAATCCACGTTCTTTTTAATAAACCCTTTACCCTAGATAAAAGGGATGTATTTTTGAATCTTTAGTATAAATATAGAATTTTATTAATTGAAACGTCATGAGAAAAAGAATAGTTCTTACTCTTTTTCCATGACATTCAATTTTTTGAAAATATTAATCACATCTTTTGGGTGTTTTCTTACATAAGAGAGTTTGGTAGAGTTTTTTAAGTATAAATACAGGGAAAAGAAGGCAAAAGCTCTATATTAAAGGGGAAAGGGTGTTTTTAGAATGATATTAGAAGTCACAGCTGCAACCTTACATGATGCTAAAGTTGCCCAGGAACATGGTGCCGATCGTATAAGCCTTGTAACTGGAATCGGTGAAGGCGGCTTAACCCCAAGCTACGGTTTGATGAAAAAAGTGAAAGAAACGATACATATCCCAATATTTGTGATGATTCGTCCACATAATCAATCTTTTCAATATGATGAAGACGATTTGCAAACAATGATTGAAGATATTAAATATGCAAGAGAAATTGGCATTGATGGAATTGAAATAGGCTGTTTAACAGAAGACAAAATTATTGATGAGCAAGCTTTAAAGCGACTGCTCGATGCGGCAGGAGAAATGAATGTAACGTTCCACTTAGCATTTGATGAAATCAGTGATCAAGAAAAGGCGCTTGAAACGCTTTTAAGCTATAAGCAAATTCAGCGTGTCATGACTTCGGGAGCGGATAAAAGTGCGCTAAACGGTATTCCTCATATTAAAAAACTGTTAAGAAGAATGAAAGATAAAGATATTATTTTAATCGGGACAAAAGGGCTGAAACCTGAAAATCTTCAAGCGTTCTTATCCGTTACTCCCGTAAAAGAAATTCGTATTGGTTCAGGGGTTCGAGTGAATTGTCAATATACGAAACCGCTTGACCCAAGGAGTGTAAAAGCTGCAAAAGAAACGATGAATAAACAAAAGTAACAGAAGTGCTACAAGAAATTGTAGCACTTTTTTATTTGGAAATAGAAAGGGACTTATTACATAGTTTTCCCTAAATGGAAAACATCATAAAACCCTGTGAATCCTTGATACATAAGAGAAATGCTGTGTTTTTTCGACTTTAGAGTGAAATAGGAATAATTTCATATTTTCAGAATAATCATTGACAGTGATAATCATTATCATTTATTGTTGTAATTGTTAATGAAAATCATTATCAATTGAATAAACAGGAGGATATGATATGTCAACGTCAACGAAACAACTTACATCAAACGAAATGCTGCTTGCTATGCAAAATGAACGTGAATCCAATGCACGGTCTTATCCTAGACGCCTTCCTATTGCAATTAAACAAGCAAAAGGCGCCGTAATCACGGATATGGATGGAAAAGAATATATTGATTGTTTAGCAGGAGCCGGCACGCTTGCTCTGGGTCATAACCATTACGTAGTCCATGAAGCAATACAAGACGTTTTAGCAAAATCTATTCCTTTACATACATTAGATTTAACAACGCCTGTGAAAGAAGCTTTTATCGATGAAGTATTTGCTAGTTTGCCAGAACAATTTGCAAACAAAGCGAAAATACAGTTTTGCGGTCCAACTGGAGGAGACGCAATTGAAGCGGCTTTGAAGCTTGTAAAAACAGCAACAGGTAACCGAACGATTTTATCTTTTCAAGGGGGATATCACGGCTCCACGCACGGAACGTTAAGCATCAGCGGTACAACGAGTCCCAAAAAGCATATTCATGCGCTAGTGCCCGATACCCATTTTCTACCTTATCCATATGAATATCGCTGCCCGTTTGGCGTAGGTGCTGAAGGTCACACGTACATTAGTACGTACATTGAAAATATGCTGGATGACCCTGAAAGCGGAATTGTTACTCCGGCGGGTGTTGTAGTAGAAATTGTACAAGGAGAAGGAGGCTCTGTTCCGGCGCCGATTCCATGGTTAAAAGAGCTTCGCAGAATCACAAAAGAACGAAACATTCCGCTTATTGTCGATGAAGTTCAAACTGGAATTGGACGAACAGGAAAGCTGTATGCATTTGAGCACGCTGATATTCAACCGGATGTATTAGTGCTATCTAAAGCAATTGGAGGCAGCCTTCCTTTATCAGTCGTTCTATATGATAAAAAGCTGGATCAATGGGAAGCGGGTGCACATATCGGCACCTTTAGAGGAAATCAGCTTGCGATGGCTACAGGACAAGCCACTCTGCAATTTATAAAACAAGAAAACTTACCTGCACATGCTCATGAATTAGGAGCTTATATTCAGAGTCAGCTAAAGCATATTCAAAAGCAAGTATTCTCAATTGGTGATGTACGCGGAAGAGGTTTGATGCTGGGCATTGAAATCATAGACGCAACAAAGCCGGCTAATAAAATCGGCAGTCATCCTGCAAACGGTGAGTTAGCTAAGCTGATCCAAAAAGAATGTTTCGACAGAGGCGTCATTTTAGAAGTGGGTGGAAGACATGGTGCTGTTATTCGTCTGCTTCCTCCATTAATTTTAACGAAACAACAAACCGATGAAGTGTTAACAAGATTTGAAGAAGCGATAAAAGCAGCAGAAGAGAAGTGGGTGAATAAATAAAATGGCGCCGTTTGAAAAGTGGTTTTTATCATCATCCAAAGAAAGCCTCGAGAATTATGAAGCGATGATAGGCGGAATGACTGAGATGATTAAACGTCACTACCAGGAACTAAAATCCCCTTATACTCACATAGACGTTGACGAACTATCGAACTTAGTCAATCGTTCGGTCTATTTTAGCGAACACGAACAGCTGCTAGAAGATCTGTTTGATGACGTACAAGCCGTAGTGCTGGATCATTCGCTTCATATTTCGCATCCCGGGGCAATGGCGCACTTGCATTGTCCTCCGATTATACCGGCCCTTGCTGCGGAAGTGATGATTTCTGCTTTGAATCAATCTATGGACTCGTGGGATCAAAGTCCGGCAGCTACGTATATAGAAGATCAAGTGATTGATGAGTTAACACAACAAATTGGTTATCCAAGCTCTTCTTCCGGCGTTTTTACAAGCGGAGGGACTCAGTCGAATTATATGGGCCTTCTGCTTGCTCGTAATGAATATTGTCATGCTGCATTTTCCATTGATGTTAGTGAAGAAGGTTTACCGCTCCAAGCTAAAAAACTGCGGATTTTCTGCTCCGAAAAAGCCCACTTTACGGTGCAGCAATCTGCAGCTCAGCTTGGACTGGGCATGAATGCAGTGGTGAGTGTAAAGTGCAATGAAAGGCACGAGATGGATATAGAAAATTTAGAAGAAGCAATACGGGAAGTCAAAGCCCAGGGAAACCTTCCTTTTGCTGTTGTAGCAACGGCAGGCACGACGGATTTTGGAAGCGTAGATCCTCTTTTTGAAATGAGTAAGCTAGCTAAAAAAGAAGGGCTTTGGCTTCATGCTGACGCCGCTTATGGAGGAGCGCTGCTATTTTCACATAAATATCGTGAACGCTTAAAAGCTCTTGAACGGGCAGATTCTATTACGATGGATTTTCATAAGTGGTTTTATCAGCCGGTAAGCTGCGGCGCATTTCTAGTGAAGAATTCAGCTATGTTCAAACACATTCAGCTTCATGCAGATTATTTAAATCCTGAAGAAGATGAGCATGTACATTTGGTAGATCGCAGTATTCAAACGACCAAACGATTTGACGCCTTGAAGCTATGGCTGACTTTCCGTGCAGTAGGTACAAATGAGTATGGAAAAATGGTTGATCATACGATTGAAACGGCTAAGCAGACAGCTGAACATTTACGAAAGCAAAGGAATATTACGGTGTTAAATGATCCTTATATGAACGCGGTTGTATTTCGCTATGTGCCAGATACTTTATATAGTGATTGTCAGAAACAGCAGCATTATGAAAATAAGTTAAATCAGCGTATTCAGCAGCATTTATATGAAAAAGGCACTTTTATCATGGCAAAAACAAAGCATAAAGAGCAAGCTTATTTAAAGCTAACGATGTTAAATCCTATGATTACAGTTGATTCTGTTGCCACTCAGTTAGAGGAAGTCGTGGCTTTAGGAAAAGAGTTGGAGAAAAAGGAGGAGCGATTACGTGAACGCTCAGTTATCGGCTAATTTTATTACAATGCAAAATATTATTAATTGCTATATTCGAGAAACAGGTAAGGGAGTATGGCAGTCCATTTCAGAAATGAAAAGCGAAGAAACGCTCGTTCTTAGGCTAGAAAAACAGCCGGTAACTCTTTACTTTCCAGTAAAGTACCGTTCAGCTACCGGACGTCACTTGTTCTTTCCGATCTTTTATTATCGCATTCAGAAAGAGGAGCTCAAGGAGTTAGATGTCGTCACTCTTTTAGCCTTTCTTTTAAAAGAAGTAACAGATCATTTACTACAGGTGAATGAGCTAATTGTACGTGTGCTATTAAGCTACGAAAATATGAAATTGTTCATTGGAAAAAGACAGAAAGAGTTAGAAACGTGCTATAAATGGGACAAAACGTTCTTAGAATCTGAGCAGTCATTGCTTATTGGCCACCAGCTGCATCCGACACCTAAAAGCCGTCAAGGGATATTACCTGAAGAAGAAAAGGTGTTTGGGCCTGAAGTGAACGGCAAATTTCATCTTCATTATTTTAGAGCACATAAATCGCTTGTTACAGAACAGTCCGCCGAGAGTCAAACCGCTTCACAGCTTATTAAAGAGCAGTTGAAAAAAGATAAGAAGGTTTCTGAAGAATTCATACAGGTGTATTGCCAAGCGGACGATTATTCACTTATACCTATGCATCCGCTGCAAGCTCGTTATCTTTTAGGAAAAGAAGAAGTGTGTGAATGGATTCAAAAAGGCCGGCTTGCTTATCTAGGGCCACACGGTCAGCCGTTTTATCCGACTTCGTCTGTTCGAACCGTATACAGTGAAGATGCAGATGTGATGTACAAATTTTCTATTCCGGTGAAGATTACGAATTCACTGAGAGTGAATAAACGCAAAGAATTAAGCAGAGGTGTAGAAGTAAGCCATTTATTGCAAGAAGGATTACAGGCGGAGCTTCAAGAAAATCATCCGGCTTTTCAAGTGATTGAAGATCCTGCTTACATCACGCTTGGAAAAAAGGAGCTTGGGTTTGAAGTCATGATTCGAAGCAACCCTTTTCAAGGCGAGCAAGGGAACCGTACAACACTCCTAGCAAGTTTGTGTCAAGATCATGTGTTCGGGAAAGCTTCTCAAATTGAAAATATTATTAATCATATTGTTTCAAGTGAAAATAGCACGAATGAAGACATAAGCAAGCACTGGTTTAAACGCTATTTAGATGTCTCTTTTCATCCTATGATGTGGCTTTACACTCAAAAAGGAATTGCGCTGGAAGCTCATCAGCAAAATTCCGTTATTAAACTTGATGAAAACGGATATCCATCGATGTTTTACTACCGTGACAACCAAGGCTATTACTTTATGAAATCAAAGGAACAAGAGCTTCGCAAGCTGCTTCCTTCCTTGAACGGAGAAAGCGATACGGTATGTGATGATGCTGTAGCAGAAGAAAGATTTCGTTATTACGTATTTTTTAATCATATTTTAGGATTAGTTAATGCTTTTGGTGCAGCTGGCCTCGTTCAAGAGTCAGATCTGCTATTGATTCTGCGACAAGAAATAGAGAGGTACAAAGAAAAAGATCATACGGGGCTTGTTTCATCGATGTTAGAAGAGAAAGTGCTTCCTTGCAAAGCCAATTTCTTAACGCGCGTTCATGATATGGATGAGCTGGTAGGCTCTCTTGAAACGCAGTCTGTTTATGTAAATGTTGAAAATCCTCTGTACGAATCTGCAGGTGTACGGGTATGAAATCAGCATTACAAACGCAGTATCCATTTATGATGCAGCAAAAGGAGCAGAGCATCACCTTTCGCTCTGTTTCTTTTGCAAAAGATTTCGAACGGCTGTACAAGTGGATGCATGAACCGCATGTTATTCCGTATTGGAATTTAAATATTTCAAAACAGGCGTATGAGCAGCATTTAAAAACATTTCTCGCTGATTCCCATCAAAAACTGCTAATTGGAGAAATTGACGGTGTACCTATGAGCTATTGGGAATCTTATACGGTCGACGGCGATATTATCAGTAACTATTACCCTTATGAAAAAGGAGATCAAGGGATTCATTTATTAATTGGAGAACCTGCTTTTTTAGGAAAAGGCTATATTTATCCGCTCCTTCTTAGTTTACTAAAGCACAAGTTCGAGGTAGCAGATACTGCTAAAGTAATAGCGGAACCAGATATACGAAATGAAAAGATGATTGCAGTATTTAAAAAATGCGGGTTTCAATTTATGAAAGAAGTGTCGCTGCCTGATAAAACAGGCGTACTGCTGAAATGTGAAAGAACAGTATTTGAAAGAAGGTGGAGCGAATGGAACAACGGGACATTTTAGACGTAATTGGAGTAGGAGTTGGTCCATTTAATTTAGGATTAGCAGCTTTAATTGATAAAACAGATTGTACATATAAATGTTTTGAACAAAAAAAGGAGTTTAATTGGCATCCAGGAATGCTTTTAGAAGGGACAACTCTTCAAGTTCCGTTTATGGCAGACGTGGTCACGATGGTGGATCCGAAGAGTCCATACACGTTCTTAAATTATTTGCATGAGCATGAGCGCTTGTATCAGTTTTATTTCTTTGAGAAGTTTCATATCCCAAGAAACGAATACAATCATTATTGCCGCTGGGTAGCAAGCCAGCTGAGCGGGCTTGAATTTAACAGCACAGTAAAAGAAGTGAAAATGCATGAAGATGCTAAACCTTACTACGAAGTAATAGTTGAAAAAGAAGGGAGACTTCATACCTTTTACAGCTATCATCTTGTAACCGGAGTAGGTACACAGCCCGTAGTGCCAAGAGACTTTCAATCAGTAGCCAGCGATACGTTCTATCACTCCGCTCAGTACAAAATGAATCGTGAACAAACGCTGAAGGCTAAAAGTATTACCGTAATTGGCTCTGGTCAAAGCGCAGCTGAAATTGTCTATGATTTACTTCAACAGCAGCCTCAGTTTGACTATAAGCTGAATTGGTATACGCGCTCAAAGGGATTTTATCCGATGGAATATTCAAAGCTTGGCCTTGAACATTTTTCGCCTGATTATACCCGCTATTTTTACAGATTGCCCCAAGAGAAAAAAGAGAGCGTTTTACGAAATCAAGCTCTTTTATACAAAGGAATAAGCTTTGAAACGATCGGTGATATTTATGATTTGATTTACGAACGAACAATTGGAGGAAAAGAAGTGCCGCTAATGATGCGCGCGCTTACGGAACTTGCAGGCGTTGAAAAGACAAACGATACACATCTTCTTACTCTTCACCAATACGAGCAGGCCTCGTTTGAAAAAGAAGAAAGTGAAATTGTCATTATGGCCACGGGCTATCATGCAAAAGAGCCTTCTTTTATGGAAGGTTTAAAAGAACATTTGCTGTTTGATGAAAAAGGACAGCTGAAAATTAATGAACTCTATCAAGTTGAGATGAAGAAAAAAGGCGCCCCGCTATTTGTTCAAAACGGAGAACTTCATACACACGGGGTTGGAGCACCAGACTTAGGTTTAGGGGCTTATCGCAATGCTGTCTTGATTAATCAAATTGCAGGTAAAAACGTGTATAAAATATATAAAAATACTGTTTTCCAAAAGTTTGGGTTTTAAGAGATGATTTCTCCGCGCTTTGTTTTTATCTGTTTATTTATGACCATGACGTCGGAAGTGTTATTATCACCATTTTATCCGCAGTATTTTACAAGTGCTTTCCATGTAGATGGAGTTGCAATGACGTCTTTTTTTATTATTTGCTGCCGGATCGTGGTCATTGTTATGACTCCTTTATGGGGAATGCTGCTTAAGAAGTGGAAAGTAAAACATATAATCGTAGCGTCACTTCTAATGACAGCCTTAGTTAAAGTCATTCTGAGTGAAGTTTCTACTTTTTATGGGTTTTTAGCCACTTCGTTAGTATTACTTGTGTTTCAAAGCAGTTTATATCTTTTATACCCATATTTAGTAGGCGGCATGAAAAATGGACAGAAAAAGGCAGGTGCTGCAACAACCTATGTATTTATTGTTCATACGGCTATTATTGTCGCTAGCTTGTTTGGAAGTGCGATTATTGCATGGGAAATGCCGCTTAAAGTATATCAATACTTTGCTTTAGCTGATATGGTACTGGCCGTATGGCTCGTAACAAGAAAAGCTTCATCTTTAAAAAAAGAACAAACACCAGCGTACACTCAAAGTATAAACGAGCCTATTTTTTTCTATTTGCTGGCTATTTTCTTTTTTCACCTTGGACACAATGTCATTCGCCCTTATTTTACATTGTTTACAAGCGACACATATGGCATGAGCAGTCAAGGCAGCGCTTTGTTATATGTGATGCCGAGCATTATGGCGATCGTCTTAAAGCTTGCGATACCTACAAAGCTATTTAATGGAAAAGTTATACCGCTTTTTTATAGCGTAACGGGTGCTAGTGCTTTACTGCTATGTTTGCAAGCATATGCCGATCATCTCAGCATGTTTATTATAAGTAGAATTTTATATGGAGCCGGGTTTTATCTCAGCATGGTTATACTTGATATCTATTTATTTCAAAAAAGCAAAGAAGGAGCTGCTTACTATTACAGCTGGCTTATTGCTGTTCAAAATATTGCCCTGCTGATTGCACCGCTTTTAGCACTAGAAATCAGCAAAGTAAATTTAGCGCTTCCTTTAGCAGTTGGTGCCGCTGCTTTGCTAGCTGCTAGCGCTGTAATGCCGCTGCGCAATAAAACAATCCCTATTCTAAGACAAGTAAAGGAGAATGAAGGATGAAAATCAAAGAAACGAATCTTTCCGTATTTAATAAGCAATCATGGGAAAAAGCAAATCGCCAGCTTTTAGCTAAAATGCTGCAGGAATTCATGTATGAAAATATTATTGAGCCAAAACAGTTGCAAAAGCAGGGGGCGCTTGCCACGTATCGATGGGAAGACCACCGAGGCGTTACGTATACATATCAAGCGAAACAGCGATTGTTTGACAGTTTTTCTGTACTGCCAGAAAGTATTAAGCTGACATCTAAAGCGTCAATCCCTACATTTTCGAAGGCCTTGCAGCTGTTAATTAGCTTATCTGAAGACAAAGGAATGTCTAGCTCAACCGCAGGTCACTTAGCAAAAGAATATTTTCATACATTAATAGCAGACATGCATTTGCAAAATCGAAAATCAGCTGATGAATTAGCAGATATGGATTATGCGGAGCTAGAAGGTGAAATGACGGGACACCCTTGGATTACATACAACAAAGGCCGCATCGGATTTGGCTATGATGATTATCTGCGGTTTGCACCTGAGCAAAAACAAAAAATTCAGCTTTCATGGATTGCTGTAGCGAAGCAAATTGCTTCTTTTCATTCATTAGATACCCTCGGCTTTGATGATGTTATGAAACAGGAGCTAAGCGGTGAGACGCTAGCTGAATTTGAAAAAGAATTAACAAGCCAAGACCTTTTAGCAGCGGACTATTACTATATTCCCGTCCATGAATGGCAGTGGATGAACGTGATTGTTCCTTTATTCGCTGAATACATTGCAAATGATTTAATTGTTCCATTAGGAGAAGGTGAAGATCAATACTTGCCTCAGCAGTCGATTCGTACATTTGTGAATACAACAAATCGAGATAAATATCATGTAAAGCTTCCCATGAGTATATTAAATACGCTTGTGTACAGAGGCCTTCCAAGTGAGCGGACGGTAATTGCTCCTCAAGTAACTCAGCACATAAAAGGCATACGAGATCGCGATGCGTTTTTAAAAGATACGTGTAAAGTAGGACTTTTAGGTGAAGTGGCTACGTTAAACGTAACTCAGCCAACGTTTGCTTCTATTAAAAACGCGCCTTATCAGTATTTAGAAATGCTGGGAGTCGTTTGGCGTGAAAGCATCTATCAAGAGTTAGAAGAAGGAGAGCATGCGATTACGCTAGCTGCGCTTTTACATGTTGACAGTAAAGGGAAAGCTTTAGTTTCGTCGTATATAGAAAAGTCGGGCTTAACTCCTGCCGAGTGGATTGATGCGTTAACCAGAGCTGTGTTGCCGCCGCTTCTTCATTATTTGTATCAATACGGTACTGTATTTTCTCCGCACGGTCAAAATACGGTATTGGTGCTTAAAAACAACAAGCCCGTTCGAATTATTATGAAAGATTTTGTAGATGACGTGAATATTAGCGATCAGCCGTTTGAAGAACTGCAGCAGCTATCTTTTGAATTAAAAGAAGTGCTGCGCAGCGAAGAGCCGGAAGGACTGACGCAGTTTATTTTAACAGGGTTATTTGTTTGTCACTTCCGCTATTTAGCCACTATTTTAGAAGAGCATGAAGGCGTAGAAGAAGCGGACTTTTGGAAAAGTGTACGAGCAGAAATTTTACATTATCAAGCATCATTTCCACATTTGAAAAAACGATTTGAATTGTTTGATTTATTACGTCCAACCATTACGAAATTAACGTTAAATCGAAATCGAATGTTTGATTACGGATACGAAGATGACGGAGATCGTCCTCACGCAAGCGAATATGGAAAGGTACGGAATGCCTTGCATGAAGTGAGTGAAAAAGCTGTTCAATAATAAGGAAAAGCCGCTGGTGTTGTGTAGCGGCTTTTTTATGGTTAATTCAAAAGCAGGAAGCGAAGGGGATGAGCTGCAGCACTTTAGGAAACACTCATTTTAGGTATGTGTAGAACGTAAAGGTGAGTGAATGAACGATTTGATGGAGTAGATGTTAGAACAACAAGTACACCAGCTGAAGCAAACGTTTCGGCTTTCTTTTGTCAAAGTCTTATTTCAATGTCGCATCGCTACAAGGATAATGGTACAATTGTCTGTATATTTAAAAAAAGAGAGGGAATTACATGAAATCGCATATTCAAAAACATTTAACTTCATATAAAGAGAAATATAAAAATCGCGGTCGGCTGCTAATTAGCTGTCCGGACAAACCGGGTATTGTAGCCGCTGTGTCTACGTTTTTACATGAGCACGGTGCAAATATTGTAGAATCAAGTCAACATTCAACGAACCATGAAGGGGGTATGTTTTTTATCCGTTTCGAATTTGAATGTGAGGATTTATTAGCTAAAGAAGCAAAACTAGAAGAAAGCTTCAAAAAAATTGCCGATACGTTTTCAATGAACTGGCAGTTTACATATGCTCATAATTTGAAAAAAACAGCTATTTTTGTGTCAAAAGAGCCTCATTGTCTACTAGAGCTGCTGTGGGCATGGGAAAGCGGAGATTTGATGACAGACATCGCTGTCGTTGTGAGCAATCACGAAGATGCGCGCGAAGTGGTTGAATCATTCGGTATACCGTTTAAGCATATACCGGCGACAAAAGACATTCGCCAAGAAGCAGAAGCCAAACAACTGCAGGTATTAAAAGATTATAATATTGACGTGATTATTTTGGCGCGTTATATGCAAATTTTAACGCCGACTTTTGTGGCGGAAAATCCGTATCGTATCATTAATATTCACCATTCATTCTTACCGGCATTCATTGGAGCACGTCCATATGAACGCGCATATCAACGAGGTGTAAAATTAATTGGTGCTACGTCTCACTATGTAACAGACGACTTGGATGAAGGACCAATTATTGAACAAGATATTGAACGCGTGAACCACCGTGATGATGCGGATGACTTAAAGAAAAAAGGCCGCTTAATTGAACGTACGGTGCTCGCACGTGCTGTGAAATGGCACTTAGAAGACCGCATTTTAGTGCATGAAAACCGCACAATTGTATTCAATTAACAAAGACTAAGCTGTTGAAAAAGTAGTTTAGCCGAAGGAAGATCCGAACGATGAATCGAGATTCTTGAAAGAGAATGAAATTCGTTCGGATTTTTTTTATGGTCATGGTAAACGTAGATTTCATCTGTTTAGTTGCTTCTAGCGGTTGATTGGAGGCAAGGCGAAGACTCCTCCGGGAAAAGCGGAACAGATGAGACCCCGCAAGTGTAAGCGACGAGGAGGCTCATCGGCCAAGTCTTGCACGGAGATCAACCGCGGTGTCATAAGCGATTCATACGCGATTATTTAATTGATTTTGTTAGGTCTCATTCTTGTTTTTTCTAGGGGAATTGCGTATCTAAATGATAAAAAACTTTTCTGCATGAGCTGAGATTTAGTTGTTTACTTAGCTCGTGAACACTTATACAATAGAAAAGGACTTTTTAATAAAGGAAGTGTCGGAAGTGAAACAATATCTTGAACTTTGCGAGCATGTGTTAGCAAATGGAACAAAAAAAGAAGATCGGACAGGAACAGGTACAATTAGCACATTTGGCTATCAAATGCGTTTTAATTTACAAGAAGGTTTCCCGGTATTAACGACAAAAAAACTTCATTTAAAATCAATTATTCATGAATTGCTTTGGTTTTTACAAGGAGATACAAACGTTAAGTATTTACAAGATAACGGCGTGCGCATTTGGAATGAATGGGCGGATGAAAACGGCGAGCTTGGCCCTGTGTATGGGCATCAGTGGCGTTCATGGCCAACGCCGGACGGAGAAAAAATTGATCAAATTACCAATGTTATCAATCAAATTAAAAACAACCCTGATTCTCGCCGCTTAATGGTAAGCGCCTGGAATGTGTCTGATGTAGACAATATGGCTTTACCGCCGTGTCACTGCTTATTTCAGTTTTACGTAGCGGACGGCAAATTGTCTTGTCAATTGTATCAGCGCTCAGCTGATATTTTCCTAGGCGTACCGTTTAATATTGCTTCATATGCGCTGCTTACAATGATGGTGGCACAAGTGTGTGATTTAGAGCCAGGTGATTTTGTTCATACGTTTGGCGATGCGCATATTTACAGCAATCACATTGAACAAGTAAACCTGCAGTTAACGCGTGAGCCTCATGCTTTGCCAAAAATGAAAATCAATCCAGACGTAAAATCAATTTTTGACTTTAAATTTGAAGACTTTGAGTTAGTAGACTATAATGCGCATCCTCACATCAAAGGAGCTGTGAGCGTATGATTTCCCTCATTGTCGCAATGGATCAAAACAGGCTGATCGGTAAAGAGAATGATTTGCCATGGCGCCTTCCGGAAGATTTGAAGTATTTCAAGCGCATCACAACGAGTCATACGATTGTAATGGGAAGAAAAACATTTGAATCAATTGGACGACCGCTTCCTAATCGCGAAAATGTGGTTCTTACGCGTCAAAAAGATTATCAGCAAGAAGGAGCAACCGTTATTCATTCAGTTGAGGAACTAGAAGCATTAGATGCTGAAAAAGAAGACGAGCTCTTCGTGATTGGCGGAGCTACTCTGTATGAGCAAACATTAGACGTTGCAAATCGACTTTATATTACGCATATTGAAGAATCCTTTGAAGGAGATACACATTTTCCTTCGATTGATTTGAGCGAATGGAAAGTTATTTCGAAGCAGCAAGGAATTAAAGATGAAAAAAATCCCTACACGTATTATTTTACCTTATACGAGCGAAGCTGAGCTCTTTTGTTTATAAAAAACGCGAGTCTGGTACAAAGTATGTTAGTCGAAGAAAGATCCGAACGTTGAATCGTTCGGATCTTTTCATTATGAGGGTGAAGGTAGATTTCATGTATGTAGGTGCTTTTAGCAGTTGATTGGAGGCTCACCGCCCGCGGAAAGCGAAGTCTCGCATGGAAATCAAATGCGGTGTAACAAGCACCTCCTATTAGCTAGCTTCTATACTCCATTTATTCGTCTTTAGATAGATTTCGTTATGTTTCAATCTCTTTTTATATTGATTTTAATTGCTTTATCATTTCGTGAAAAGCCGCTGGGCTCACAAACTGTTCAGGGCTCCAGTTAGCTTCAATCCATTGAATCAGCTCGCTTGGTGTATTAAAAACTTCTCCGCTCGTATCTGCTTTGCGAAGCATGTATCTACCGTTTTCTTCATCTGCAACTATTTCGCACGGAACGGCACTTTCATGACTTTGAAGCGAAAACTCCATTTATTCCACAACCTTTCTTAATTTATACCTGTTATCGCATCAGCTGCATGTAGAAAGTATGGGCAATTTTGTAAGTCTATTTAGCGTTTGCTAAACATATGTAAAGTATGTGGACAGTAAAATAGTTGGAAAAGTTTTTTTAGTTATTATTAATGAAAAATAATGATTTTTCTAAATTTTTTGTGATATAATGTACAAATTAATAATGGTAGAAGAGGAAGGAAGTTGGTTATGAAACAACAAGTAGATAATCGAACAAAACACGTACATTTAGAGGACATCATGATTGCAAATCAATTGATTAAAGATGTTGTTGTGCATACACCACTACAGCGTAATGACGTTTTGTCTGAACGATATGAATGTAATATCTATTTAAAACGTGAGGATTTACAGGTGGTGCGCTCATTTAAAATTCGCGGTGCGTACAATCGAATCAAAAAGTTATCCCCAGAAGAATTAGAAAATGGAATTGCCTGTGCAAGTGCAGGAAACCACGCACAAGGTGTAGCATATGCGTGCCGTCATTTAAATATCGATGGTAAAATCTTTATGCCGAGCACAACGCCGCGCCAAAAAATTAATCAAGTGAAATTTTTAGGCAAAGATAACGTAAAGGTCGTACTAATCGGAGATACGTTTGATGATTCTTATGAACAAGCTATTGCATGCAGTGAAGAGGAACATCGAACATTTATCCACCCATTTAATGATGTAGACGTTATTGCAGGACAGGGTACAGTAGCCGTTGAAATGTTCAATGACTGTGAAGATGAAATTGACTACGTATTTGCGGGTATCGGCGGAGGCGGATTAATTTCCGGTGTCGGCACATACGTAAAAAGCATCTCGCCTCAAACAGCTGTGATTGGGGTAGAACCAGCAGGCGCGCCTGGCATGCAGACATCTTTAGCAAATGGAAATGTAGTGACGCTACCGGCAATCGATCCATTTGTAGACGGAGCAGCTGTTAAAACAGTTGGAACGCTTCCATACGACATCAGTAAAGAGCTTGTGGACGATATTGTAGTTGTTCCTGAAGGCAAGGTTTGTACAACCATTTTATCTCTATACAATGAAAATGCGATTGTAGCAGAACCAGCAGGAGCTCTTTCGATTGCTGCTCTTGACTCATACCGTGAGCAAATTAAAGGAAAAACGGTTGTTTGCGTCATCAGCGGAGGAAACAATGACATTGGACGTATGCAAGAAATCAAAGAACGTTCAATGATTTATGAAGGATTACAGCATTATTTTATCGTTAATTTTCCTCAACGCGCAGGAGCTCTTCGTGAGTTTCTAGACGAAGTGCTTGGACCGACAGACGATATTTCGCGCTTTGAGTATACGAAAAAGAATAACAAAGACAGCGGACCAGCACTTGTGGGAATTGAGCTCAAGCATAAAGAAGATTATTATCCACTGATTAATCGTATGGATAAAAAAGGATTCCCTTACACAGAAATTAATAAAGAAAGCAACTTGTTTCACTTATTTATTTAAATAGAAGCTCATTTTAAAAAGGAATGCTTCATCAACTGTCGAATAAGTTGATGAAGCATTTTTATTTTAAAAAATATTTGTGTTTTCTTTTTATTTTATCAAGACAGAAAGTGCCTGAAGCATTATAATAAAATAAACGGGTAAAAAGAGGGTTGATCGCCTTGCTATTAAAAAGCCTTGAATTTAAACATGTCAGTGGTCAAAAAGTAAAAATTACTGAAATTCCAGTTTTAGAGGAAAATAGCACGTTTCGGTTCATGTTATCTGCAAAACTTGATTTATTTATTAGACAAATCACGAACGAATCAGTTCCGAAGCAAACCTACTCGTTTCAAGAATATTTAAAACGCGTGTTGAAATGGAAAGATTACGAACAGCTCTTTAAGTCTCATGTATTAAAACATAATGCATAAACGTAAAAGTTGACTTTTCTGAATATTTCAGCAGAGTCAACTTTTTTTTGTTGATATAAAAGGTTGAACATGCGTTTTACGAATTAGCAAAACTTGCATTCTATTATAACTATATTGTTGTAAGTGTTCATGTTATACTAGTCTGCAATGCATCTTATAGGGGTGAACACATGGCGAAAATTAAAGTGGTAACGGATTCAACAATTGATTTAACGTTGGAAGAAGCTGAAAAATACGGTATTGAGATGATACCTTTATGTATTAACATTGATAATGAAACGTATTTAGATCGCGTGGAATTAACGCCGACAGATTTTATTGAAAAAATGAAAAATTCAAAAGAATTACCAAAAAGCTCTCAGCCAGCTATTGGTTCTTTTGTTGAAGTATATGAACGATTAGTTAGTGAAGGGTATGACGTCATTTCGATTCATATGACTGGGGGAATGAGCGGAACTGTTCGAGCAGCTGAAAGCGCGGCTCAAATGGTAGAAGGAAACATCACCGTTGTTGATTCTATGTACATTACAAAAGCTCTTTCGTTTCAAGTCTTTGAAGCGGTGAAAATGATTGAAGATGGGCACACAGTAGAAGAAATTATCACGCGCTTGGAAGAGGTGCGTCAAAATACGAATCTTTTTGTCGTAGTTGATACGCTTGAAAATTTGGTTAAAGGTGGACGTATTGGACGAGGAAAAGGATTGATCGGTTCTCTTTTAAATATTAAGCCAATTGCTTCTCTAGCTGACGGAGTATATACTCCTGTTGCTAAAGTGCGCAGCCATTCTCAAATTGTTAAGTTTTTAACGAAACAGTTCGAAGAGCATACAGAAGGAAAAAGTATTAAAGGAGTAGGGCTTGTACATGCAGATGGATTTGGACTCGCCTCTAAGTTAAAAGAATCAATTGTGAAGGCAAGGGGCTATACGCAATTTTCGATTGAAGATACGACGCCTATTATTTCAACGCATACAGGTATTGGTGCAATTGGTTTTATGTATTTTGCTGAATAAAGTGGGTTGCTTTTTGCAAGTCACTTTTTTGGCTTTCTCTTTTTTGGAAAAAGAGGAAAGAGAAGTGGACAAACGTGTGATATAATAGAATCAACTTTCTACCAGCGAATGCTGTGCTGGTTACTATTCTTTTGAATCCGGAGTATACCGATGAAAAAATATATTCGAAATTTGAGTGTGTTTAACAAAACGGTTTTATTTTCTACTTTAATTGTAGTTGCCCTTGGAGTCATTTCTTTAGCCATTAGCTATCAAGTTCAAAAAAAGATGGCAAAAGAGACACTAACGCAGCACGCGTTAATTATGGCCGATTTATGGAGGGAGTCTTTATCTAAACAAGACGTAATAGCAGCAGTGGATTCAAGGAATGGGACGATTCCTGAAAAAGACGAGCTAGAAAAGCAGTTCAGAAAGATTTACCAATTGCATCCGTCGTACTTGCAGGGATATATTATGACGACCGAAAAATTCAAGTCGCATGGAAATAAGATTATCGTAACAGCGAATAAGAAAATTAAGCAATCACTAGAGCCATCCATGATTTATTATGGAGGAGAAGAATTTTACAAATCATTTAAGCAAGCAGAACAAGAAAAGAAGAATATCGTAACATCTACATACAAAGACGAATTCGGGACGTGGATAACCGTTTTATCGCCTATTACAAACAGCTCCGGAAAAGTCGTGGCTATTCTTGGTGTAGATATAGATGCAAGCGCTATCTATATCTATCAAAAACGTTTAATTGTGGCTTTGATCGTTGCATTTACGATTTTGTTTACCTTCATTATTGTTATTCAAGACTGGGGACTAAGGCGATTAATGTCGCCCCTAGGAGAATTAGTAGAAGGAATTCAAGCAGTAAGTCAAGGGAAGTTTGATGTGAAACTGACACATGAAAATGATTCTGAGTTAGGGAATGTACACACAAGATTTAATGAAATGGCAGAGCGGCTTCAGCAGCTTTTTCAACAAGTGTCAGCAACAAAAGAACAGCTGAACGTAGAAACGAATTTCAGTCATTCAAAAGATGGAATTGCTAAAGCGATTGATGAATTAGAAGTTATTATGGAAAAAACGAGGATGCAAAAGGAATTGCAGCGAGCAGAGAAAATGAATGCAATTGGTCAATTAGCTGCTTCTGTAGCCCATGAAATTCGAAATCCTATGACGGTGGTAAAAGGGTTTTTACAGCTTTTTCAAGATAACACAAAGCTTTCAAACACTGAATTAAGTTACATTCATCTTATGATTAACGAAATGGACAGAGCGGAAGCGATTATTCATGACTATTTATCTTTAGCCAAGCCGGATGTTCATCAGCATCGTTTTATTAACTGCTTGGAGTGTATTACAAGCTTAGTAGACTTATTATCTTCTTATGCTTTGTTAACAAATAATATACTCATAGAATTAGACGCAAAAGAAGAGATGTATGTTCGCGGCAGCCGAAACGAATTGAATCAAGTTCTGCTTAATATTATGAAAAATGGAATTGAAGCCATGAGAGCTGGAGGAACGCTTCGAGTAGGGCTTTACAAGCGAGAAGGGCAAGTACATATTCAAATTGAAGATACTGGTATAGGCATGACCAGTGAACAAGTGAACCGGCTGGGAACAGCATTTTATTCTTTAAAAGAAAAAGGAACAGGGATTGGTCTGATGGTGTCTTATCAACTGGTCGAACAAATGAATGGAAGAATTGAAGTGGAAAGCATACCAGGAAAAGGTTCAACGTTTACCTTGATTTTCCCTAGCTATGACTAAACTTTAACCGTGCAGGAGGAACATATGAAAAGCTGGTCTTATAAATTGTCTTTTTTACTGCTCATTAGTTGTATGATGTTAACAGCCTGTGGTTCCAAAATAGAAAATCCTCTCAATTGGAAGATGGACTCTTTTTCTTATGTTAACCAAGATCAAAAGAAAGTAGGGCTAAGTCAGCTGAAAGGGAACGTTTGGGTAGCTAACTTTATCTTCACAAGCTGCGAAACCGTATGTCCCCCAATGACGGCTCATATGGCTAAATTACAAAAAATGGCCAAGGATGAAGGGCTGGACGTTCGCTTTGTTTCATTTAGCGTAGACCCTGAAGTGGACACTCCACCGAAAATGAAGGACTATGCGACTAAATTTGGCGCTGATTTTTCGAATTGGGATTTCTTAACGGGTTATAAACAAGCGGAAATTGAAAAGTTTGCGCTGGACCAATTTAAAACGATTGTGAAAAAGCCGCAAGAAAATCCGCAGGTTATTCACGGTACGGATTTTTTTCTAATTGACAAAGATGGAGTCGTTCAAAAATCTTATCAGGGAGTGACTGATCCTCCTTATGAAGATATGATAAAAGATATCAAAACCCTTCAGTAAGAGCTATAAATCCGTCAAATCTATCCGCCAAACACAGCTATCTTTATAGTGATGTGTTAGCGGATATTTTTATGAAAGAAACATGCTTATCCTTTTTTTTACATATACTATATATAAGAAACGTAGTAAAATATCAACTTGACATAGTATGATAAGATATAAAGATATAGTTATTCAGAGCGGTAAGCAGTATTGCTTGTGACAGCGAGAATACAGCATAGTTAGTAGGTGTTATGATGAGAAAATGGAAAAGTATAGTGATAAGCAGTATGAGTGCGGTGGTGTTAGCGAGCTGTTCGACGACGACTTTTTTGCCAACGGACAATAAAGAAGAAGCCGTTCAGAAAGAAGTGGATTTAACACCTAAAAAGCATATTCCGAAAGGCTTTTTTCCTGTAGATTTAGATATTGTAGCCATTGGTGACTCATTAACAGAAGGAGTAGGAGATGAGTCTAAAAAAGGCGGTTATGTACCATACTTAACTAAATACCTTTCTAAACAAAATGAAGTGCAAAATGTACGAACAGAGAATCTAGGCAAAAGAGGAAACCGGACGGATCAGCTATTAGCGAGGTTAAATCAGCCGGGAGTAGCAGCTGAAGTATCAAGAGCAGACATCGTTTTCTTGACGATTGGCGGCAATGACGTGATGAAAGTGGTAAGAGATTACTTTTACAATATCTCAATTAAGACGTTTGAATCACAGCAGTCAAAATATGAAAAACGTCTAAATGACGTGTTTTCACGTATACGTAAGCTTAATCCTAATGCTCATATTTATTTAATTGGTTTTTATAATCCATTCTTTAAATCGTTAAGTGATGTGAAAGAAATTAATGTCGTTATTAATGAATGGAATGCGGCAAGCGAGAAAATTGCTTCTCAATATGATAATGTAAGTTATGTAAAAATTGATGATATTTTTTATGATTCTGACGTAAATTTATTAGGGAAAGACGAGTTTCACCCTAATAAAAAAGGGTACAAACTAATGGCTGAACGCATTAGTAAATCAATGGAGGAAGAAGATCCTCTCGTTGGAGATCAGAAAAAGGAAACAGCAAAAGAAGTTACATCTGATGAAAAAGAGAAAAACACGAAAGAGAGTGGGAACGAGTAAGGAGATTGTTATATGAAGAAGTGGAAAACCCTATTTATCGCGTTATTAGGGATTAATGTTCTAGGGGCTATCCTTATTATTGCGTTTATTTTTCAACCGGTTGACAAGGCCAATCCAACTCCCTCTGAAAAAGTAGAAGGAGACGCAGAACTAACTATTTTGGCTAAAAAAGCGGACTTAAATGTACTGATTGATAAATATTTAAAGAAAGAATTTAAGAATCAGCCGCTTAACTACAAAATTACTCTCACCGATGTAGTAAGAGTAGACGGTACGATTCAAGTATTCGGCGATGACATTAATATTCGAATGACATTTGATCCAATCGTACAAAAAAATGGAGATATTGTGCTTGAACAGCAGTCACTTTCTGTTGGAAAGCTGCAGCTTCCTGTCCGCACAGTGCTTCGATACGTAAATAATAACTTTGCGCTACCAGAATGGGTAACGATTGATCCAAAGAATGAATCAGTATACGTAGCGTTACAGCAGATGAAGTTAGAGAGTGATTTTGCTGTAAAAGTACAAAAGTTTGATTTGAAAAATGATGATATTCGCGTACGTTTAATTTCGCGCAGTGAATAAAAAACCTTCCAATTTGGAAGGTTTTTTTGTTAACGATCTTGGGAAATCAGCGCTTCTAATACAGGACGGTTCTTAGCAAATCCGACGGCATATACTGTATATGTTCGATTCGGGCGAAGGTTCAGTGCCGGGATTTCGAGTACTACATTTTTGGTTCCTGCTATGCGCACACTAAGTTGAACATGCATGGGGGATAAAGGCAAATATTTTGTGACTTCTTTAAACTGCACTCCAGAAAAAATGACGTCTCCGCCTCTAGCCGCAATATCCACAGCAGGAGCATCCGGAGAAAGGTGCACAAACCGAAGCTTTGTTTCTCCACTTGGTACATCCGTATTGTCATAGATAAACAATAAATCAAGCTTGTTTAGCTCATCTACCGCCGCTACCGTGTAATTTTGGTTTCCTTCAAATGTAAATGATTCCGTTAAAACAGGTCTTCCCGTTTCTCCAGCGGGATAAATAGAAATTGTATATCTTCCAGGTTCTTGTAATTCAATATAATCTGTTTCTTGTTTATAAGTTAAGTTGCGAATCACTCGTTTGTTGTTAATATAAATATCTACAGATGGAGAATCTGGAGAAGCGTGAAGTATACGAATTTGCGGCGGATTTACGCGCAGATTCGTATTTTCAGAAGAAGTTAAGATGGCCTGCTGGATATAGTACAAATGCTTTTGATAATAATGAATATGCTTAGATGGATCACTATACTTATAGTAGTTAGCTAGAAAATCGTATTTCATTGCTTTTTTAATATATTGATCAAAGGAATAATTAGCCATATGTTCAGCTCCCTTATTGTCGGAGTATAAAAACATTTCCATACGTAACCAAACATATGCTAAAACTCATAATTTATGCCGATCACTGATCACTCCCGAGACCTCCAAGAAGAAACAATGAGCCAAATGCCCTCTATGTGCATATACTGAATCAAATTATTGACTGAAGGCTTATTGTACGACCGAAATTAGTATAGAAAAAAGGAGTGAGAGCATGCGCGATTTTTATGCTCGGATGCTACGGTTAATTATGTTAAGTTTTTTACTGCTGCTACTTTTAATTCAATTTACAGAGCGCTCTACTTCATTTATTCACATTACCCCCGCGCTAAATAAAGTAACCGAGCGAATTGAGCTGATTACCTATGATCAATAAATGTATGTTTTCTGCGTTTCGATATGTACTTGTTCTTTATGCTATCTGCTTTACATTTTTATTTGTTAGTACATTTCCAAGTCTATTTGGTTTCACCGTGACCGTTCAAGAAACGGATTATCACCATCTGCATCGCGGAGATATAGTTGTCTTTAGAGACGAATCATCTTCTTCAAAGAATGAACTTGTACTGGCCCATAATCAAGAGCTTGATGTACTGGTTACAGCTCAAAGAGATTCTTTGCCTGCTTCTTTTAAAGTGATTGGAAGCTACGCATACCATCTCCCGTATATAGGGGGCATTATTGGATTTATGAAAGAGTTTACTACGTTACTGGTAATGGGAAGTATTTTACTTTTGTTGTTTTCGTATACGCTGCAGCCCAAAAGGCGAATATGGCGTAAGAGAAAGTAAAAAATGGGCGAATGCACATACAGGACAATCAACTAATGCATATAAAGTACAGTGTACGAAATGAATAAAAAAAACAAGAGGAGAGATTGCTATGTATAACTACGATTGTTACGACCCATGCCATCACGGAGGCTATCACCACCTATATGATACTTGCCACTATCCAATTAGCTATCCAATTGGCGGTTATCATCATTGCGGAACGGGTCAGTCATTTGCATTAATTGTTGTGCTATTTATTTTATTAATCATCATTGGCTGCACCTGTTTTTGCTGATTAGGCCTCATTTGCTCGCATGTGCGAGCTTTTTATAACAGATAGAAAAGGACAAACTTGCATATAAATTGTTTAAATAATAAAAAAATTTTGCCAAATCAACATTTACCATATTATACTATAGCTAGTAACTCAATAAGCGAAGGTGAATATATGGAAAAGGAAAAAGTATTTCAACAGCTATTTTCAATGTCATTTACACCAATGCTCGTAATGAATATGGATGGAGATATTCAAATTTTAAATGAAGCGTGCTGCCACCTTTTTAAAACGACGGAAGAACGACTTCTTTCCTGTAATGTATTTGAAGAGCCAAATCGCTTTTTTATTGAAAAGCATGAAGTGGAACCGTTAAGAAAGCAAGAGGAAGAAGTTGTTTTACTTAAGAAAAAAGTAGATCAGCAGTTTCCGATGCACATCCATATTCAGCGCACGGAAGGGGATATTCCGCTCTTAGTTGTTCAGTGGAAAGAGTTTTCCTCAAGTATTGAAAAACAAGAGGAAGTCATTCGAAAAATGAAGCAATATAAGCAGTTTGTCCAGCAAAGTCAAGATGCATTTATTGTAACAAGAGAAGGCAGAATTCAATATTTGAATCCTGCTGGTGTTAAACTTCTTGGCGGCGAGAAAAAAGAAGAGTATATCGGGCGTCCTTGGCTTCATTTTATTCACCCCGAACATTTAGAAATCGTAAAAGAACGAATGGTTCAGCTGATGAATGGAATGTCCGTGAGGCCGCGTGTTGATGTGAAACTATTGACTAAAAAAGGAGTTGTCATTATTGAATCTTCGGCAACCAAAATTAAGTTTGAAGGACAGGATGCCATTCAGTATATTATTCGCGACGTAACGGATCGAAAAAAATATGATGAAATGGCAAGCAAATCTGAAAAGCTTACAATGGTGAGCAAGTTAGCGGCAGGAGTAGCACATGAAATTCGTAATCCAATGACGGCGATTAAAGGGTTTATTCAGCTGTTAAAAGCATCGAAACAGTACAACGAAGAATACAATGATATTATGCTTGAAGAATTGAATCGCGTCGAATCCATTATTCAAGAATTTTTAACGCTGGCCAAGCCTAAAATTGAAAATTCATACCACCCCAAAAGTCTCAATCAAATCATACGTCATGTGACATTACTATTAGATACACACGCCAATTATAAAAACTGTCGTATTATTAATGAGATTAGTGATGAGATTACAATCTTTTGTGAAGAAAATGCGCTTAAACAAGTTTTTATTAATTTAATTCAAAATGCGCTTGAGTCAATGAGCAAAGGTACAGTTAAAGTCACCGTTGAGAAAAGAAATGAATACGGCATGGTCATTATCGAGGATGAAGGCTGTGGAATTGATGAGCAATCTTTAGCTCGGCTAGGTGAGCCATTTTATTCCACTAAACAAACAGGAACGGGGCTAGGGTTAATGATTAGCTACCGAATAATCGAACAGCATCAAGGGCATATTTCATTTGCGAGTAAAGTAGGAGTAGGAACAAAAGTAGAAATTGCTCTTCCGTACATTAAAGAACCAGTGAACATTTCATAGCGCTTGCTATTCGTTCACTGGTTTTTATTTGTTCGGAATAAAAGCGAATGTTTTTTAAATATTTTATTTTAATGTTCGTGTATATTGTTGACTAAAGGATTTTTTTTTGATATATTATCAAATGGCTAGAAAATAACCGAATGATAATAAAAAAAGAAAATTCGGTCAATAACTTTTATCTTTTACCCAAAGAAAAAAGATGATGGGAGAATGTACAATGAACTCAAATTATGATGTTATTGTGGTAGGGGCAGGACCCGCTGGGATTTTTACTTGCTATGAGTTAACGTTAAAATTACCGGAAGCAACTATTTTATTAATCGATAAAGGACACGATATCTATCGACGTAATTGTCCGATTCTTCAGAAAAAAATTGAAAAATGTCCGCCTGCGGTTGGCAAAAAAGAGTTTGCTGGCTGTTTGCCGGCTTGTTCTATTACAAATGGTTTTGGTGGAGCCGGCGCATATTCAGACGGGAAATTTAATATCACCAGTGAATTTGGAGGTTGGATGACGGATTATCTATCTGAATCACAGGTGGTAGATTTAATTAAATATGTGGATGAAATTAATTTAAAACACGGAGCAACCGATACGATTACGGATCCGTTAACTGATAAAGTTCGTGAAATTGAAAAACGCGGATACGCAGCAGGATTAAAGCTATTGCGTGCCCAGGTGCGTCATTTAGGAACAGAGCAAAATTTGGAAATTTTAAAAAGCATTTATGAATACTTAAAAGAAAAAATTGATATGCAGTATAAAACGGAAGTAGCCGATTTAATAACAGAAAAAGAAGACGGTCAGCATATCGTGCGCGGTATCGAATTGAAGAATGGTGAAAGAATTACGGCTGATAAAGTGGTTGTTTCACCAGGTCGAGACGGCTCGAAGTGGATGAGCGACTTACTAAAAAAACGTCGTTTGAAAATGATTAACAATCAAGTGGACATCGGCGTTCGAGTCGAAACATCCAACGTTGTTATGGAAGAAATCAACAAGCACTTGTACGAAGGGAAATTCATTTACAATACGTCTGTAGGTACAAGAGTCAGAACGTTCTGCAGCAATCCTTCAGGACATGTGGTAGTAGAGAATCATTCAGGTATTATGTTAGCAAATGGACACGCATACAAAGATCCGAAGCTTGGAAGTCAAAATACGAACTTTGCGCTGCTTGTTTCTCATAAATTTTCGGATCCATTTGATCAGCCGAACGAATATGCGCACGAAGTATCAAGATTAGCTAATATGCTGTCAAACGGGGGCTTAGTTGTTCAAAAGTATGGAGATATTTTAAAGGGCCGTCGTTCAACAGCGACTCGAATTAAAGAAGGCTTTTTAGAACCAACGTTAAAAGAAGCTGTACCTGGTGACTTGGGCTTAGTGCTTCCTTATAATACGATGAAAAGCTTAATTGAAATGACAGAAGCACTGGATCATGTAACGCCTGGGTTAGCATCTGAACATACGCTATTTTACGGTGTGGAAGCGAAATTTTACTCCGCCCGTCCGAAGTTAAACGATAAGTTTGAAACTGAAATTTCTGGTTTATACGTGGGAGGAGACGGAGCTGGTATTACGCGAGGGCTCGCGCAGGCAAGTGCGTGCGGTGTGTGGGTAGCGCGTGACATTGTTGAAAAATTAAAGAATCGCAAAGCAAGTTCTGAACCTGTTACTGTATAAAAAAAGAGGCCGTCACGGCCTCTTTTTTTTATGTGTCAAATAACGAGAGCGACTAAGTAAAAAGTAAAGAACTTGTACCGCTCCAACTCCGATAGTTTTATATGATAATTACCCGCTCTTTTTTTAAAAGTATGACAGAATCCATCCTTCTATCGTGAACAGAATTAAATACAATAAGGCGAATTGATAATGTCCATTTCTTTGCATCAATAAATTCAGTGAAATTTTAGGGAGGGTATATCAAGCAATACAAGGATAAAATCAACAGTTGAAAAGAGTTATTTTTTGATGAGTAAAATATTTATGAAAGCAATAAAGTACACGGATATTAGAATAATTATGCAAATTTATGAATGGGAGTTAATGAGAAGAAAGTTCACTTTGCAAACTATTTTTTGAATTAATTTTTTATCCATTAGATTGTAAGTCTTGTTAAATAAGTATTTGTGGTTTATTGAAATATAATGTAAAAATTTTAAAATATAACAATTATCAACTTTTTATGATAAAATCATGCATTATTTTTGAATAAAAACTTGACAGAAACATATAAAATGAATTTTAATTAAAGTAACAATTATTATCATGCAAAAATATTAAAGAAAATTATTTGCTTAATCTCTTTTGTTTTATAAGAGAACGGGGGACCCATATTTGTGCGTAATGTACTTGGGGTGAATCTTGAATGAATCAAGTAGGGTAACTCACGTACCCGAATCCGACAGCTAACTCCGTAAGCATTCAGTGAGGGAATAACAGGTCTATGACACCATGATATTCTCATGGTTTTTTGTATAGCTAAAAATATTCCTAAACTATTAATCTGAAAATTTTTAATATATTGTATATTTTGAGTGTTATCGTTCTCAATGCATGGTAAAATAAGTATAGTAGTTAGAATCATTCTAATATAATTTATTTACGGGAGGTAAATCTATGAAGCTATCGACAAAGATCATTATCGCGCTAATTGCTGGTGCTATTGTAGGAGTGTTAATTAACGCTTTTGCTCCAAGTGCTTTTGCTCCGCTGGACAAGTACTTGTTTACACCGCTTGGCCAAATTTTCTTAAGCTTAATTAAAATGCTTGTTGTACCAATTGTGTTTTTCTCTATCACGTTAGGTGTAGCAGGGTTAGGAGATCCTAAAAAACTAGGAAGAATCGGGGCCAAAACAGTTTCGTACTTCCTAGTGACAACAACCGTTGCTATTGTAATTGGTTTATTATTAGCATTTGTTATTAAACCAGGAACATTTGGATCTTTTGATACAAAAAACGCTTCTTTTGAAGCCGAAAAAGCACCGCCGGTTGGAGAAACATTCTTAAATATGATTCCAGTCAATCCAATTCAAGCGATGGCTGAAGGGAATATGCTTCAACTTATCGTTTTCTCTATCTTTATCGGTTTTGGTATAACGATGCTTGGAAGTAAAACAAAAGGGCTTTACAATTTACTTGAGCAAGGCAATGAATTGATGATGTACCTTGTGAATCTAGTGATGAAGTTTGCTCCTTACGGAACATTTGGGCTTCTTGCAACAGCGGTCGGAAGTCAAGGCTGGCAGGCAATTAAAGCGATGGGGCTGTACATGATTGTAGTCGTGCTCGCACTGTTTATCCATTCGATCGTAACATATGGGGGATCAGTCGCTCTTATGGCCAGACGTAACCCAATTGAATTCTTTAAAGGTTTTGCTCCTGCGATGACAGTTGGATTCAGTACATCAAGCAGTAATGCAACGCTTCCGATTTCAATGAATGTGGCTCAAAAAAATCTTCGTGTCCCGGAGTCCATCAGCAGTTTTGTTCAGCCGTTAGGTGCTACCATTAACATGGATGGAACGGCAATTATGCAAGGTGTAGCGACTATTTTTATTGCACAAGTATACGGCGTTGACCTGTCGCTGGGTGCTCTTGTGACGGTTGTATTGACAGCGGTGCTTGCTAGTATTGGTACAGCAGGTGTGCCTGGAGTTGGTCTCATTATGCTAGCAATGGTATTGAGTTCGGTTGGTCTGCCTGTAGCAGGTATCGGATTGATTATTGGAATTGATCGCTTGCTTGACATGCTTCGTACATCTGTAAATATTACGGGAGACGCTGCGTGTGCCGTTATTGTGGCTGAGTCAGAAGCAAAGCGTATCGATAAATCTGTAACGCAATCAGCTTAATAAGCGTAAAAGCTCTAGCTATATGCTAGGGCTTTTTTTATTGGCAAGAAACTCTTCGTTTCAGCATACAGTTTAATAAGAGTGTATGTTTGAAAGGAGAGTGCGGAAATGAATAAAACTCATGTAATAAAGCCGCTGCTCGACGACGACTACCCAGTTATTTCATATGGAAAAGGAATTTATTTGTACGACCAAGATGGAAAAAGGTACATAGATGCTTCGTCGGGGGCAGTTACAGCAAGTATTGGACACGGCGTAAAAGAAATTATTGATGCGATGACCGATCAGGCACAGAAAGTTGCGTTTGTATATCGGTCGCAGTTTACAAGTGATCCAACAGAAGCCTTAGCTAAGAAACTATGTGAATTAAGCAGCAATCATTTCCAGTGGAGCTTTTTTGTTAACAGCGGGACAGAAGCGACTGAAACGGCTATGAAAACGGCAATTCAGCATTTTCAAGAGCAAGGAAAGCCAACCAAAACAAAGGTTTTGTCACGCTGGATGAGCTATCACGGTATTACAATAGGAGCTCTGTCTATGTCAGGGCACGTTGGAAGACGAAAACGCTTCTCGTCTTTGCTTGAAGATTATCCTTCGGTTTCGCCTCCTTATTGCTATCGGTGTCCATTTCATCAAACCTATCCATCTTGTAATCTTGCTTGTGCACGCGAATTGGAAACAGTTATCAAACGAACCGGCCCTGAACATATTGCTGCTTTTATTACAGAGCCCATTGTAGGAGCAGCCGGAGCAGCGCTTACACCTCCTCCCGGTTATTATGAAGTGATAAGAGAAATTTGCGATAAATATGATGTGTTATGGATTGCGGATGAAGTCATGACTGGAGTTGGGCGTACAGGCGTGATGTTTGCGTATGAGCACTGGGGAGTTAAACCAGACATCATGACGCTTGGAAAAGGAGTGGGAGCAGGATATACACCAATAGCCGTTACGTTAGCTAGCAGCAAAACGATTGAACCTATCATGAACGGATCCAAATTAATTATGAGCGGACATACGCTAAGCGCTAATCCGCTGTCATCCGCTGTAGGGATAGCTGTTTTAACCTATATTGAAAAGCATGATCTTGTTCAAGAAGCAGCGCTGAAAGGAGACTATTTAGTAGGGGAATTGAAGAAGCTTCAACTTCTTTACCCTATCATTGGTGATATACGTGGCAAAGGCTTACTAGTTGGTCTTGAGCTTGTGCAAAATCCAAAGACGAAGGAGCCTTTTTCATCTTCGGAAAATATGACGGCACGCGTAATAAGTAAAGCCCAAAAAAATGGTCTTCTCCTTTATCCTTCACAAGCAGGAACAGACGGAGTAGAAGGAGACGGTATTATTATTGCGCCACCATTTACGATTACTCATCGTCAGCTTGATGAAGCGGTCGATCTGCTTTCGAAAACATTGCATGAAGTGCAAAATGAAAAACAGAGAAATGAGGTGAAATGAGTGACAAAGGTCGAAAACTCATTTCAAAAGATCACAACTGTGGAACAAGCGATTGAATACGTGGATCATGCGGCTACGTTGATGATAGGAGGATTTGGAGGAGTAGGCAGCCCGCCTTCTCTCATTGATGGTCTGATTGAAAGCGGAAAATCAAATTTTACATTGATATGTAATGATTCAGGCTTTCCTCATATTGGTGCGGGAAAATTGGTAAGCCAAGGAAGAATTCAAAAGCTGATTGCTTCTCATATTGGGTCGAACCCAGTGGCTGGAACGCTGATGACAGAAGAAAAGCTGGAAGTTGAGTTTTCTCCTCAAGGAACGCTTGCTGAACGGATTCGAGCGGGAGGAGTTGGACTCGGAGGAGTACTGATTGATGTAGGAATAGAAAATGACATTATTCAATTTGGAAAAGAAAAAGTGGAAGTAGACGGCAAGACATTTTTAGTGGAAAAGCCGCTCACAGCCGACGTTGCTTTTGTGTATGCAAAAAAAGCAGATCCATTCGGCAACTTGCTTTATGATAAAAGCGCTCGAAACACTAATCCGTTAATGGCAATGGCAGGTCGTATAACTATCGCTGAAGTGGATGAAATTGTTCCTCTTGGGGACATTGACCCAGAGAACGTGATGACGTCAGGTGTATTTGTGGATTATATTGTCCCTTCGAAAGGAGTGAATTGGAAATGGGTTTGGGAATAGATATTCGTCATCGTATTGCAAAACGTGCTGCGGCTGAAATTCAAAACGGCATGATTGTTAATTTAGGGATTGGCATTCCTTCTCTTATTCCTAATTATGTGCCAAGCGCTGTTCATGTGATGTTTCATGCTGAAAATGGAATTTTAGGGTTAGGATCTTCCCCTCCTTTAGGTGAAGAAGATGAGAATGTTTGCAATGCAGCAGGCTATCCAACAACTACCGTTCAAGGGGCTTCATACTGTGACAGTGCTACAGCCTTCGCGATGATTCGAAAAGGATACGTCGATATGACCATTCTTGGTGCGTTGGAAGTGAGTGAAAAAGGGGATTTAGCTAATTGGATTGTGCCAGGTAAGCGAGTTCCTGGGATGGGAGGAGCGATGGAATTAGCTCAAAAAGCGAAAAAAGTCATTGTGCTAATGAATCATACGAGCAAGACAGGAGAACCGAAGCTGGTTAAGACGTGCTCTTTACCTCTGACTGCTTCGGGCTGCGTGGGATTAGTTATTACAGATCGGGCGGTTTTTAAAGTAGAAAAAGATGCGCTTCTTCTAACAGAGTTAATGTCTCCTTATACTGTAGAGGATATTTTGAGTTCAACAGAAGCGACAGTTCGCCTGAGTGATCAATTGATTACGATACCATAAGGAGGACCCTTACATGAACATACAGCAATCTATTCATAACTGGATGACAGAGCATCGTCAAAGTGCAGTGCGTTTACTCAAGCGTTTCGTAGAAGAAGCAAGCGTACAAGGTTCTGAAAAGCATGCGCAGGCAATTGTTATTGAACGCCTTCGACAGCTGCAGTTAGATATTGATATATGGGAACCGGACGAAAAAATACTTCGCAGCCATGAAGCTTTTGCCTCCAACCGTTCTACTTTTCGAGACAGTCCGAATGTGGTAGGCGTGTTAAAAGGGAAAGGCGGAGGGAAATCAATTATTTTGAATGGGCACATTGATGTAGTGCCACCCGGAGATCTTTCACAGTGGACGGAAGACCCTTATACGGCTGTTGTAAAAGATGGAAACTTATATGGACGCGGAGCAACGGATATGAAAGGAGGAAATGTGTCGTTACTCTTAGCTATTCAAGCGTTGAAAGAGCTAGATATTTCACTAAAAGGAGATGTTATTTTTCAAAGCGTAGTAGAAGAGGAAAGCGGAGGGGCAGGAACACTTTCCTGTGTACTTAGAGGGTATAAAGCAGATGGTGCCATCATTCCAGAACCAACCAACATGAAGATCTTCCCTAAACAGCAAGGCTCCATGTGGTTTCGAGTCACTGTGCATGGAGTAGCGGCACATGGAGGGACTCGGTATGAAGGCGTGAGTGCGATTGAAAAAGCAGCTGTGGTGCTTAAACATATTGAGGGTCTTGAAAAAGAGAGAAACAGCCGAATTACCGATCCGCTCTATAATAAAATTCCCATTCCCGTGCCGATTAATATCGGAAATATACAAGGCGGAACGTGGCCTTCTTCAGTCGCTGATCAAGTAATATTAGAAGGCAGGATAGGAGTTGCTCCGCATGAAAAAATGAAAAATGTCAGAGCAGAAATGAAATCCTGGCTTGAACTTTTGGCTCAGCGTGATGAGTGGTTTGCTGAGCACCCTGTCGACTTGGAATGGTTTGGGGCCCACTGGCTTCCCGGTGAAATTGAATTGGAGCATCCGCTTATGACCTCTCTTTCGTCCTCTTTTTATCAAGTGAAACAGAATCAGCCGATCATTGAAGCATCTCCTTGGGGAACGGACGGAGGGATACTGTCACAAGTAGGGGATATTCCAACAGTTGTTTTTGGACCGGGAGTAACAGAAGTGGCCCACTTTCCGAATGAGTATATTTGTATTCAAACGATGCTTGACGCAGCGGAAATTATTGCTCTCACTGTAGCAGACTGGTGCAGTATTGCAGACTAAGCTAAAAAGGGAGAGGATACAAACAAATGGGGAAACAAGAAAATATTTGTCAGCCAACCTTTGCTATGACTCTTTTTTTAGATGAATATAACAAGCGTCTGAGAATAGATGATTACCGGGGAAATGTGAACGATATTTACAGCTATATATATAAAGAAATTGATAAGAAAACGTACGAAAAGTGGATTATAAAAGCACGTGCTGAACATCTGTTGGTCTGGATAAGCTTGGGATTTTCTTTAGAAGCAACTGTTCCCTACTATTTTAACGGAAGCGACGCGTATCTTTTATGCTACTATACGTCTCAATCCCGCCGAGACAGCGGGGAGACGTTAAAAGAAACAGAGCTGCTTCAAGATGTGTTGAATTTGCCGACATCTGATTATTCTTCTTTATCGAATCAACTGATCATGCGCCAAGCCATTTCATCTGACGCTAAACAACTTTCTCAGCTCTACCGTCAAATCTTCACAGTGTATCCTACTCCCCTCTACGAAGAAGAGTATCTCTCTAATTTGCTTCAAGAAGATAGCTTGTTTTATATCATAGTTGACAAGAACGATATCGTTAGCGCTGCTTCTGCTGAAATTGACTATGTCTATCACAATGCTGAACTAACGGATTGTGCGACTCTCCCTGCTTACCGAAAGTATGGATTCATGAAGCATTTATTAAACGCACTAGAGGCGGAGCTAAAACAGCGGCATATTTTTTGTGCATACACAATAGCGAGAGCGCTTTCATTCGGGATGAACGCCGCCTTTCAGCAGCTTGGCTATACCTATACGGGAAGGTTAACGAATAATTGTTACATTTATAAATCGTTAGAAGATATGAACGTATGGGTGAAGGATCTGTCAAAAAGTAAAGGGTGAGAAATAATTAACCAATTTATGGGCTGTAACATATAACAATAGTAAATCTTCATAAAGGAGCGATTGTATGTTATATGATTTATATAAGCCGTCCCGACACTGGAAAGATATTGAGTTATGGAAAGATGTTCCTGAAGAAAAATGGAATGACTGGATTTGGCAATTAACAAACACAATTCGAACGTTAGATGATTTAAAAAAGGTTATTAACTTAACTCCTGAAGAAGAAGAAGGAGTACGCATTTCAACCAAAACCATTCCGCTCAATATTACGCCTTACTATGCATCTTTGATGAATCCAGATGATCCTCGCTGCCCCGTCCGTATGCAGTCTGTTCCGGTTGGCAAAGAACTTCATAAAACAAAATATGATCTAGAAGATCCCCTAGATGAAGACGAAGATTCTCCAGTGCCAGGGTTGACTCATCGCTATCCTGATCGCGTTTTGTTCTTAGTCACCAATCAATGTTCCATGTACTGCAGGTACTGTACTCGAAGAAGGTTTTCAGGACAAATTGGAATGGGCGTTCCAAAAAAGCAGTTAGATGCTGCGATTGCTTATATCGCCAAAACACCTGAAGTACGAGATGTACTCATTTCAGGCGGTGATGGCTTGCTGATTAATGACAACATTTTAGAATATATTTTGAAGAATTTACGAGCTATTCCCCATGTGGAAATTATTCGGATTGGCACAAGAGCACCCGTTGTGTTTCCACAGCGAATAACAGAAAATTTATGTACCATTTTAAGGAAATATCATCCAGTATGGTTAAATACTCACTTTAATACATCCATTGAAATTACGGAAGAGACAAAAAAAGCATGTGAAATGCTTGTCGATGCAGGCGTTCCAGTTGGCAATCAAGCGGTTATTTTAGCTGGGATTAATGACAGCGTAGCTATCATGAAAAAGCTTATGCACGATTTAGTGAAAATACGCGTTCGTCCTTACTATATTTATCAATGTGATTTGTCAGAAGGAATTGGACATTTCCGCGCACCTGTTTCCAAAGGGCTTGAAATTATGGAAGGGCTGCGAGGTCATACGTCTGGCTATGCTGTTCCAACGTTTGTTATTGATGCGCCAGGAGGAGGAGGAAAGATTGCAGTTCAGCCAAACTATATTATTAGTCAAAGCGCAAGTAAAGTTGTTCTGCGAAACTTTGAAGGAGTGATTACGACGTATCCGGAGCCAGAAAGCTATGTGCCTGGGCGTGCAGATGATTATTTTCGAGCTGTTTATCCAGCATCGGATGCTAAAGATTCTTCCATCGGCATCTCGGGTCTTATGAATGATGCTCAATTCAACCTTGTACCGGAAGGGTTAGGGAGAGTAAAAAGACGTAAAACATATGAAAGTGACAGTGCTCACGAAAGTCTAAAAGATAAACGTGAAAAAAGAGATGAATTAAAAGATAAAAAGTTTAAAGCTCAATTGAAAAAAGACGTTAAAAGCGACGATGCTCCATCATCTTAAGGAGGTCCTGTAATATGACTGTTCAATGCGCATGGTGCGAAGAAGAAAAAGCGGTAGAAACAACCAATACCGCATACTGGGAATTGCCAGATGGAACGAGAAGTATTGAAATTACTCATATGCCATGTATCAGCTGTTCAGGTTGCGGGATGTCATATCAAGAAGAAGAGATCATAGAGGAAGTGGAAACACAGCTGCTTCTTGTCGATACAAAAAAACTTGATGAATCCATTCGGTATGATGAGCTATTAAAAGTGCCAAGATTATTAAAGCGCAACTACTTTAAATTCTAAAAAGCCGCCCCTTATTTTGTAAGGGGCGGCTTTGCTTATTGATAAGCCTTTGTTCCAGCAGTGCGTAGGCTGTAGGCGTGTTTTAAAGCCACTGTAACAGGACGGAAAGTTGGAAGTTCGACTTCGTCTATTTTCGAAACGGGCAAGAGGCCAACAGACGTGCTCGTAATAAAAACTTCATCAGCGTCTTTTAAAAAGGAAGGAGTCATATTTTGTTCGCGGATTTGAATGGCTTGTTCCTGCGCACATTCCAGCACGTTAGCGCGCGTAATACCGGATAGAATTTTTCTTGTGGCAGGAGTCGTGAACAAGACGTTGTCTTTTATCGCAAATACATTGCTGCTCGACCCTTCGGTTATGTATCCGTCTTTTACTAAAATAGCTTCTTTACATCCTTTAGAAGCCGCAGCTTGTTTGGCCAGAAGGTTAGGAAGTAGGTTCAATGATTTGATATAGCAATTAGCCCATCGTTCGTCTTCCAAAAGAAGCGTGGAAATGCCTTTTTCATAGGCTTCTTCAGGTGTTTGGCGAGGGTGACGTATTGTGAGTGCTAATTGTGCAGCTACATCGGGAAATAAATGATTTCGAGGAGCAATCCCGCGCGTAACTTGAATATAAATATCAGCGTCTTTTAACGTTGATTTTTCCATTGCTTGATGAATGATGTCCTTTAGCTCTTGTCTTGAAACCGGCAGCTCGATAAAGATTGCCTTTGCACTTCTTTCTAAGCGGTCTAAGTGACGTTCAATTGAAAACGGAACTCCTTTGTATACGCGAATAAATTCATAAACACCGTCTCCAAATTGGTGACCGCGTTCATCAATTGGAATAACAGCCTCATTAATATCTCTAAACTCTCCAGCATAATATGCTAATTCCATCTTGAAAAACTCCCTTCCTTCAGATATTAAAACGTTAACATAAAATTCAGCAAAATGAAATTATTTACTTGGTTTCTTCGAAGAAAATGAAAAAAGTCATACTCCTTTAGGAGTATGACTTTTATGAAAACGTACGTTTGAATGCTAGTGAAAATTTCTGAATGGCTTTTTTAGGTGTAACAAACTGAACGATGAGCTTAGTACCTGTGATGAACCAATCGACAATACGGCTGCCGAGAAGCATCGTTACTAAAATGGACAGGGCAATTAAGACGATAATCCCCCATGACGTTGGCTCTAGACTTTTTGAGAAGTCAGTTGTAAAGAACCATTTTAAAATGAAGCCGTGCAATAAATACACGTATAGGGATCGCTGTCCAATGCTTGTTAAAGCAAAACCGCGCGTTGGAATTAAAGCCATAAAGGCAAAAGATACAAGAAAAGCAATTCCATAGTGAGAAACGCGCATTAAAAATTCGGCCACATTGTCGTACGTGTTCGTTCCATACAGCATATCTGTGTAAGCCGTGTCGTCTAAGAAAGAATAGCTTCCGATTAATGTCACTAGTAATACGATGGATGCAATGATTCGATTTCGCGCTGTCAAAAGATTTGTAAAAGGCTCTTGTCGCTGTGACAAATAGTAGCCTAAAAGGAAAAACGGGAAGAAGACAAACATTCGGCTAATGCTTAGAATTTTATCAAATCCGTCAATATCAATGAAGCCCATTGCAAGTCCAAGCGAAATAGAGACAGTTAAGCTAATCCACATCGGGAATTTCGCAAAGAAAGGAAGCATTAATTTCCAAAAAATTAAGCTCAGTAGAAACCACATTGCCCATCTAGGAACCAAATATTGAAGCGTGTACGTTTCATCTGTATAAAGCACACTATAATATAGGGTATAGATAGTTTGGAAAGCTAAGTAAGGAAGAGCCACCTTTGTAAATATTTTTTTGTAATAGCCTTTTTTATGAAAATTTTTCGAGAAATAACCTGCTAGTAAAATAAAGACAGGCATATGGAAAATAAAGATAAAGTGATAAATGGACAGCATTCCGCTGCTATCTGTTCGGTACGGAGAAATCATGTGTCCAAATACAACCAAAAAAATTAATACAAATTTAGCATTATCAAAGTAAGCATTTCGAGTATTCATAGTATTATTTTTCCTCAACATATGCTGATGTAAACCTCCCACCAACAAGATTTATTTAAATGGCGATTATTGTTAGAATAACCTTTCACTACGGAATTAAAACATGAATTCTTCTTTTTTGCAATTACATAAGGGTTTGAGAAACCTGTCGAATCAATGCTTTTGTTATAAAAACGATGTGTTTTTGTTACAAATGTCTTTTTGAAAAAAGAAAAATATTGATATAACAATATTTATTCGTTACGCTAATAGTGAAATTTGTTTTGCAACTGTAACATGAATTTAATATTTTTTGTCCAGTAAACCACTTATATTGCAGTGTTCGACATCTACATATCACAGAAGAAAGTTGTAGATTTCTTAAAAAAATGATAGAAAAGATACACATACCGCTGGAGGAGGAGTACGATGAAATCCTTTTATCACTATATAATGAAATTCCGATCAAATAAAAAACATGATCGAATGGGAGAGTTTGCGCGAAGTGCTTATGATGATCACAGTTTCCCGAAATCTTCAACAGATTATGACGAACTGAGTTCTTATTTAGAGCTCAACGGACATTATTTATCAAGTATGACCGTATTTGATGAAGCATGGGAGCTTTATCAAAATAATGCGTGAGGAATAAAAAAGCAGGCTGATGGATATCCATCAGCCTGCTTTTTTATTTTCTTTAGTTCATGCAATAAGCAGGGGTAAAAATGATAGAGGGCAATAGATAATAAAGGCTTGGTTCTAAAGATGTTATACTTCCCCTTTTTTAGTTACTGCATATAATATTGTAACTTTTCAGTAGGTGTATGTTTACTAAGGAGGTGCGACGATGGCAGGGAAGAAAAAACCTAAATACGGAATTGGTGAAACAGTCGTTGTAACAATATACGGGACCGTTGGCACTATTACCGATATAAAAGTGATGGATGGGATTTTTGTATACGAAATCAACCATAGTGAAGGTCTTTTTTTAGAAGATACAATTGAGCTTCTAGAAGAATATGAAGGTCAAATATTAGTACAGGAAAGAGTAGAGCTTGAATATAAATTTTTCTTCGGCGATATCGTCCAGGTTTTTAATTATGGAAAAGAGTTATTTAAAATCATTGGTATTCGAACAGAAATATGGCGTTATAAAGAGGATTCATGGGAAGATATTGTCTATGAATTGTCACGTGTAACAGATGGAGAATGGCTTGAGGCTAGTGAAGAAGAACTCATTCTCGTAACTCCTCATGAGGAAACAGAAAATTACGCTCAAAGTGTTGATATGTTGTATTTAGGTAAAGAAATTAAAAAGACGGAGTTGCTACCAAAGATGAAAAAACAAAACGGTTCTGAAAAAGAAGAAGTGAGGTTAACTAAAGAAAAGCATGAGATTATAAACGGTCTTTTAGATGTGTACAATGATTATAAATTTTTGTATGAGCTTTTTGAAGATGAAGAATACGCTGAAGTCATGAACTTAGTGCTGAAACATTTAAAAAAGATAGCAAAATCCGAACAAGGAAAATAGCAGGTAGATGCCTAATAAATAAAAGATAGCCGAGATAGATCATTACATCTCTCTTAGCTATCTTTTATTGTGTATACGGCGATGGTAATGAAAAAAATAATGGGTATAATTACCTTTCTATTTAAACTGCTGAAATTTTAGACATACTATTGCCGAATTGTTCATAAATGTGTATAAGGTAAAACTTCAAGCAGAAGATGGAGTGAACCTATTTTTAAGAAAAATAAGGTACGCTAATCCGTTCAAACGGGATAAGGAGTGATATTGTGAAAGAAATCGAAGTGGTCATTGATACGGAAGAAATTGCGGAGTTCTTTTACAATGAACTAGTCAAGCGAGGCTATGTTCCCGCTGAAGAAGAGCTAGGCGAATTAGCGGATATAACTTTTGATTATCTCATTGATAAATGCATTATTGATGAGCAAGATGAAGAATAAAAAGATAGATACATCTGTAACGACGGGGAAACTCGTCGTTTTGTTTATGAGACAGCGGCTATGAAAAAGGGTTAGCAGCTTTAATAGCAGATTGCACTTTTATATGATGCTGAAGAGGAATTTTTTTAACGGAAGAAGCGGGAATAGACTCAAGGAGAGAAAATATGCTTTCTTCTTCAAACCACTCATCTTTTCTTAAAAAAAGGTGTACGCGGTCTCCCCAGCTCATATTTAACGTCGGGCTATACAGCTTTTTGGAATGAGTTCGATTTTTTGTAAATATATCTGAATTATAATCGCTTCGAGACCCTGTGTGGGGGTGTTTAAGGCTAAATGTATAGATAGAATCATGCAAGTTTGAATAAAAAAGAAGAACGTATAAAGTTTTTCCCACTTCAATCCGTTTTAAGACAGACTCGAAATGATACACTTTTGTGCCACTTAAATCAATGTTATTACCTGAATAATAGGGAAAGACGATTTGAGTCATACCGAGAAAGTTTTGAGTGTGAAACTGCCAAGAGTGAAGAACATCCCGCTGAAACTCTTTTTTAAAGAAAACATTTTTTTCGATATGATACTGTTCGTTCACAATCAGAGCTATTGATAAGAGTGTTTTGTTTCTATGTTGCCAAAAGTCATTCCAAACAGTTTTCATAAAAGAAGATATGTGAAAAGCGGAGAGTAAATGAAACAGATTGCTGTTTTGTTCTTTGCTTTTTTCATAGAGTAACAGCTGAGCGTAAGCATCATGAAAAATGGCGGAATTGGAATGTTCTAAAAACAAGAAGTACGCGTGCTGTTTTTCTGGAGAAAGCAGGGATTTTATTAAGGTAGTGGAGAGATCTGTCATGTAATAGCCGCCGTTCCGTGAAACCAAGTGTGCTAAAAAAGCCCAGTGAATTTCGGGATGTTTTTGATAATAGTCTAAATAAGCTTGGGTACGTGTAACATTGTTTTGATTAGCTTTTTTTACTTTTTTTCGAATCTCTTTAATCAATTTTACGTCTTCTCCGATAAAAGACAGCGGGAGGGTAGCAGGAGGTTTGAGCTGCATCATCTGCTGCAGGCGAAGAACATCCTCCAATCTAATGAGGGGATTTGTGTTAGTAGAAGTCATGTTAAGCCTCCTTTGAAACGTTTAACTATATAAAAAAAGGGTAAGGGACTTTTTGAAACCTTTATAACATTTCGTACGTATAAAGGGTAACAAATGTTAAGAAAAGAGGTTTTCTTTATGTTCAGAAAAATTTTTGAATCATTAACTGGATCTAAACATCGACGCTACAGCAGCAGCGATCGACACTATCGACGTCCTCGTCACTACAGCAGCAGTGATCATCATTACAGACGTCCTCGTCACCATAGCAGCAGTAGCGATTATAAGCGAAGCAAATATTATGACAGCCACAGTCATTCAAAATATGGACACCACCACTATAAGCGTAAGCGTAAAAGCGGAAGTTTCTTCTCAAGCTTTTTCTCAAGTTGATTTATGATGAAAAATCGAATGTTCAAATATCTTCATCGCTGGCTAGTTGACCTCCCTTTTAAAAAAGGAAAAGTCATTTGCGGGCGCTATGAAATCATAGATGTACTGGGAATGGGAAGCTATGGTATAACATATGTTGCTAACGACATTGTGCAACAAAAAAAGGTAGTCGTAAAGCAGCTCCGTAAAACGAAGCAGTGCACGTCCCAGGGGCTGAAGTCTTATCATTATGAAGCAAAATTGCTGTCTCAATTAAATCACCCTCAAATTCCTTCACTGTATGAAGCTATCGAAACAGCTGAAGGCTATTTCTTAGTGATGGAGTTGATTCAAGGGAAAACGTTTGAAGATTTAATTTTTGAAGAGAAGTGCGTGTATACGGAAGAACAAGCGCTTAACATTTTACTTAATATTCTAGACGTAGTTTCTGCTATTCATGAGCAAGGAATCGTTCACCGTGATCTTCGTATTCCAAATATTATTGATGTTAACGGAACCATCTATGTTATTGACTTTGGTCTTGCTAGATTTTTAGGAGACCATGAAGAAACAAGCACCCTTATAGAAGAACAGCAGTTTATGAGACAAACATCTGCTGCAAGCGATATCTATGCACTTGGTCATTTTCTTTTATTTTTATTATACTCTGGTTATGAGCCGACGGAAAAACAAGAAAGAAGCTGGGAACAAGAGTTACATTTATCGGCGCCTATTAAGACAATCATTCAAAAAATGCTGAGAGCAGATGAATCGTATGAAAGCATTAAAAGTTTACAAAAAGATATTTATGACTATATAAATAGTAAGAACTCAGGGAGGGGAAAGTATGGCGCTATTTAATAAAGCGTTAGCCCGCATTGGAATTGGTGCAGCGCGAGTGGACGCTAAGCTTGTCAATGATGAATTTCGTGCTGGTGAAAAGATTGAAGGAATTGTTGAAGTGTACGGAGGCAATGTTGAGCAGAAAATTGACAGCATCTATCTGCGTCTATTCACAACTTATGTAAAAGAAAGAGACGATAAAAAATACAAGCAGGATATTGAGCTTAATACGTTTAAGATTAACGACCCGTTCACGATTCAACCATCTGAAACGAAGTCTATTCCTTTTACCTTTCAGCTGCCTGATGATACGCCTGTTACATTAGGGAGAACCCGGGTTTGGGTGGCGACGAGCCTTGATATTAAAGACGCCGTTGATCCGTCAGATATTGATCATGTAAAAGTGCTTCCTAACCTTATGGTAACAAGCACAATTGAAGCTATGGAACAGCTTGGCTTTCGCTTGCGCCAAGTCGAGTGCGAAGAAGCCCCTCGCCGGATGAGAAAAAGACTTCCTTTTGTTCAAGAATTTGAATTTGTTCCAAGTGGTGGAGTGTACGCTGGGAAAGTAGATGAAATTGAAATCATCGTACAGCCGAGCGGCTTACATGACTACGATTTATTTATAGAAGTAGATCGACGTGCCAGAGGGTTTGGCGGCTTTCTATCTGAAATGCTGGATGCAGATGAGTCGCTCGTTCATGTTCATGTTTCTGAAAAAGAAATTCCTCAGTTAAAAAATATATTAACCAGTATTATTTCACGCTATAGCTAACGTGCATAGCTCTCCTTTATTTTTCGTATATTAAAGACAGTAAAAAGAAAGGAGAGAGGTATATGCCGCAATCAAAGCAAACGAAAAAAATAAATGCAAAAGAGGAGTTTTCGGCTGAATTTGTCGTTCATCAAGCTCCTAAGCCAGAAGACTATATTCAGCCAAAACGTGTGAATAAGTAAAGCATGTAGAACACTACATGCTTTTTCTTTTAATAGGTTGGAGGAAATAAAAAATGGTAAACCGCACTACAAAATATTCTCTATTTATTGTATCGCTTTTAGCTTTCTTTTTACTGATTTTATTTACATTTAATACACCTTGGGTGAAACAGATTGACTTTAATGTGCTTCATACCATTGAAGGATGGAGGACGGACACGTTAACACCCATCATCATATTTATAACAACCGTAGGATCTTGGTATGTTACTGCGCCAATATGGTTTGCAATTATAGTATTTCTTCTTTATAAACGAAAAGGGTTGCTCGTTTTATATATCACGCTCGTTTTTTGGGGAGTTCGCGCTTTAAATTGGGGATTGAAGGAGATTTTTGCAAGACCAAGACCTGATTGGAGTCAAGTCGTTCCCGCCTCTCACTATAGTTTTCCGAGCGGACATGCCATGAACTCAATGGCGTTTTACAGCGGAGTACTTTTGTTAATATGGATGTATACAAGAAGCAGGGCTATCAAAACGGCAGCTGCATGCGTAATTGCTATTGTTATTTTATTAATTGGATTTAGCCGTTTGTATTTAGGCGTACACTTTTTAACGGATATACTAGCAGGATATTGTTTAGGACTTGCTTGGTCCTTAGGGGTCTACCTCCTTTCTAAGCGCCTATATAACCAAAAATAGGAGCAATGGTTACATTTTTTTCGTTAATATTTCATTTTGTTTAAGTAGGCCTATTGATTCATCCATTCAAAAACAACTAATGATAAAATGGGAAACAAATATTTTATGTACATGTTTAATAAGAAAAAACTAGTAATTTCGACAAAAAACGTTTTGATTCGATAAAGGATTTTCGGATTTTATCACTAATTATATAAGAATACATGACGTAAAAGAGTAAATACTTGCTTTTGGGTGGAGGGAAGAATGTTGAGTGTGTGGACCACAATAAAAAAACAATTTAATATTAGCACAGAATATGATGTAACCATTATGCAAACAGAAGAAAAAGGCGAAAAGCGCGGATATAAGCCTGTCCATCGTCTAACGATTACAGCATTCGATCATCAAGACGCAGCAACACAAGTATTTCAGATGTTTAATATTGCTGATAATTTGCCAAAAGATTGTGATGCGAGGTTTATCAGTACAGGCGATATTTTGTTAATTGATGAAGGTACTCGAGGAAAGTATTACTACAAGCTATGGACAGACGGCTGGCAAAAAGTGAACCGCCTGCACGTACGCTAAACATAAGGTAAAAGCGACCTATCTGGCCGCTTTTTATTTATATGTTGACCCTTAGTAATCACGAGTATGATGGCCAGGGCCATTTTTTCGGTTTGTTGCTGAATATTCATCTCCATGGGCTTCATGTTCTGCTATAATTGCTTCTTTTGGAATATGATTATTCTTTTTAGGCGAATTAATTCGATTGCGATGTTTTTTTCCCATACATATCACCTCAGCTAACGTTAGTAAATCCCTTGCGCTATTAGCGTACCCTTATATAAAAAGACATACTACGCCATTTTTTGGGCCGTATGTCTTTTTATTTTTGACGCATAATGTTAGAAGTAAATAGACAAGCAAGGGATACAATATGGTATAGTGAAAGCGTAAGATTTTTTACATATAGGAGGTACGAAATGAGCGTACATATTGGGGCAAAACAAGGTGATATTGCAGAAACGATTTTACTTCCAGGTGATCCACTTCGTGCAAAATACATTGCAGAAACGTTTTTAGAAGATGTAACTTGCTATAACGAAGTGCGCGGTATGCTTGGATTCACAGGAACATATAAAGGAAAGCGCGTTTCTGTTCAAGGAACAGGAATGGGTGTACCATCAATTGCTATTTATGTAAATGAACTAATGAATGAATATGGTGTTCAAAACCTAATTCGGGTTGGTACATGCGGAGCAATTCAAAAAGATGTAAAAGTACGGGACGTTATTTTAGCCATGTCTTCGTCAAGTGATTCACAAATGAACCGCGTTAAATTTGGTCCTATCGACTATGCACCGACAGCTAACTTTGATTTATTAAAGCGCGCTTACGATGCAGGTGTTGAAAAAGGCCTTCAGTTAAAAGTAGGAAGTGTATTTACATCTGATCAATTTTACAATGAAGACGGCCAGCTAGAAAAATTGGCAGCTCACGGCGTATTGGCAGTTGAAATGGAAACAACGGCTTTGTATACGCTAGCTGCTAAATACGGCCGTAATGCTTTATCGGTTTTAACAGTAAGTGATCACATTTTCACTGGTGAAGAAACGACGTCAGAAGAGCGTCAAACGACGTTTAACGATATGATTGTTGTTGCGCTTGAAGCAGCAATTAATGAATGAACATAAAGTCGTTTATTTGCTGAATGGCAGCGAAAAGCTGCGGCGTAACAAATAAAAAGACGAGAAGCAATCAGGCTTCTCGTCTTTTTATTTGTGAAAATTAATTGTTTCCAAACGGGAAATTGTATGGTACGATTTGATACGTTAAAAACGGCTTTGATTTTCGTGGAAGTCGAAAATCGTATAAAAAATTCATAAGAGGTGATAAACCATCATGATGGCAAGTATTAAACAGCAGTGGTTTTCAAACGTTCGAGCAGATATTTTGTCTGGGATGACAGTTGCTCTTGCGCTTATTCCAGAGGCCCTTGCTTTTTCCATTATCGCCGGTGTCGATCCCATGGTTGGCCTGTATGCATCTTTTTGTATGGCAATTGTGATTGCTTTTACAGGCGGAAGACCAGCTATGATTTCAGCTGCAACAGGAGCAATGTCTTTATTAATGATTAATTTAGTCAAAGATCACGGCATTGAGTATTTATTTGCAGCTACTGTTTTAACCGGAATTATTCAAATTTTACTTGGTGTTTTGAAAGTAGGAAGGTTTTTATCATTTCTTCCTCAAACAGTTATGATTGGATTTGTAAATGCGCTAGGTATTTTAATTTTCACAGCACAGCTTCCGCATTTTCAAGGAGCAAATTGGATGATGTACGCAATGGTAGCCGGAACGCTGCTCATCGTCTATTTGTTTCCGCTCATGACCAAAGCAATACCATCTCCGCTTGTTGCCATTGTCTTGATGACGATTGTAGCGATTGTCTTTCATTTAGATTTAAAAACGGTAGGAGATATGGGGAATATTACGCGTTCGCTGCCGGTTCTTCACTTTCCAAAGGTTGATTTATCAGTGGAGACACTGCTTATCATTTTACCTTATTCGCTTCCTTTAGCGATTGTAGGCCTACTTGAATCTATGCTAACGGCAACGGTACTGGACGAAATTACAGATACGCCTTCGAATAAAAATAAGGAAGCGCGCGGTCAAGGCATCGCTAATATTGTAACAGGTTTCTTCGGAGGAATGGCTGGCTGTGCCATGATTGGACAATCTATGATTAATGTAAAATCAGGGGGACGTGGAAGGTTATCTACCTTAGTCGCCGGAGTCTTTTTATTGTTCTTAATTATGGTGCTTGGCGATGTTGTTAAACAAATTCCAATGGCTGCTCTTGTAGGCGTTATGTTTATGGTAGCTGCTGGTACATTTGATTGGCAGTCCCTTAAAGACTTAACGAAATATCCGCTATCGGATGCTATTGTAATGGTTGTTACGGTGGTTATCGTATTGTTTACACATAACTTAGCATTAGGAGTAATGGTAGGTATTGTTTTAAGCACCATTGTATTTGGATGGAAGATGGCTAAAATCAAAACAACTTCACAAACAGAAGGCAATATGAAGCAATACAGGGTTTCAGGGCAATTATTTTTTGCCACGATCAGCTTCTTCATGGATGAATTTCAGTATGAAACAGACCCGGATACCATCATTATTGATTTTAGTTCTTCTCATATATGGGATCAATCGGCCGTGATCGGCATCTCAAAAATTATCGATAAGTACGAGCGATTGAATAAAAAGGTTATTGTAAAAGGACTAAATGAAGATAGTAAAAAAATCGTAAGGCAAATTGGCATAACGTCGCTGTCGAACAAATAAAAGGTGTGCAGTAGCACACCTTTTATTTGTTTCGTTTTAGTAGCTGTATGAGCCAGGTGGAAAAAGAAGTTGTAGATGGAGGTACGGATGTCTGTTTTAACAAAATAGCATAGGCTTTGCGCCGATATTGGTAATCAAGCATGCATATCTACTCCTTTTAAAACAGGATTTGGAAGCGTTTTCTTTATTGTAGCATGCTTAATAGGGAGATAAAAGAAAAAAGAGAGACCATCGTCTCTCTTTAATCATTTCCAAACATATAGCGTTTGTGATGCCATGAGATTCCAAACATCAGACCCATTGCAAACATGTTCCCCATCAGTGAACTACCTCCATATGAAATAAAAGGAAGTGGAATTCCGGTAATAGGCAAGACTTGAATGGTCATACCGATATTTTGAAATACGTGGAACGTAAGCATTGAAATAACGCCTACACATAAGTAAGAATTGAATTCATTTTTTGTTTCAAGGCCTAGCTTGATCAAGTAATAAACGAGTACGAAGAAAAGACTAATAACAATGCTGGCGCCGATAAAGCCAAACTCTTCTCCAATAACTGCAAAAATAAAGTCGGTCTGTCCCTCTGGCAAATAGACAACTCCATTTCCGATTCCTTTACCGTTTACCATTCCTGATCCAATTGCATCTAACGATTTCTTTAAATGATAGCCCTCTCCCGAACTATATGACTCAGGATCAAGCCAAGAATAGATACGTCCAAATTGGTATTGCTTAACCCCTAGATACTTTTCTAATAGGTTAGGTGCATAAACAACAAGTCCCAAAATGACAGAACCAACCGCTGTAATACCTAAAAATGCAGGCGCGATGATTTTCCAGCTTACGCCTGAAACAAATACAAGTCCAACCGTGATTGCTAAGAACACAAGGGCGGTACCTAAGTCAGGCTGCTGCATGATTAATAATAAAGGTAAAGCAAGTACAGCACCCAGTTTACCAAGCAGTAAAAAGTCTTCTCTTACTGTCCGAATACGATATTTTTCATTGTGTTTCACAATGACCGTACTCAGTGTGATAATCAAAAACACTTTCATAAACTCTGATGGCTGTAACGAAAAGCCGGGAAGTGTGAACCAACTTTTTGCCCCGTTAATTTCTCTGGCAATGCTTGACGGAGCCACTAGTAAAAGAAGCAATAAAAAGTTCCCAAATCCATAAAAAACCCACGTTAGCTTTTGAAGCTGATCGGAGTCAAAACGCATGACAAACCCTATAATCACCATTCCGATTATATAAAAAACAACTTGCTGCGCTACGAAGTTCTTATCATACTGCCCAATTTTTTCAGCACTATGGATTGCCACAACGCTTACGCAAAACAATAGGAAGATTAGGAAAGCCAAGTTCCAGTCAAATCTACTAACATTTCTTTGATTTTCACCCATATTATTCACCTGTCACTATTAAATCTCATTCTTTCTTTATGATAAAAGAAAAATGCTGGTTTTTAATGCAAAGTCGATTAATGAAGAGTCGCACTAACCCCACTTTGCAGTTTTTGCTTTGAATATAGACTTGCTAAAAGTAAGGAAAGATATGTCGCAAGCTGCGTTACCATACAGCCTTTTATTATACATGAATTATTCTATAACATAAATAGGAGAAATGATAACAATTTCTTTTTTCTAAAAACTCTATTTGTAGGGATTTATTCAATTCATCTTCTTTATCTCCTTAAAGGTTAATATGAAAACATATTATAGGAATTTATCTTTTTTTGCACGTGAAAAGATAAAGAAACGTGTATATATATAACGAAAGAAAGGGCAAATAGTTTCATATGAACGACTGAAAAATTCTAAACTGCGAGGACTAAATCTAGCAAGCTATACATATGAATAATAGTAAAGATAAGAGAAAGTGTTCTACACTATCTTTTTCTACATGCAGACATTCAACTTCTTAGCACTCCCACAAGTAAACAGTTGAGACAAGAATATAGTTATATTCGACTTTCTTGCTGATGAACGAACGTATGGAAGGTATATGGATAGATTACCGAATCAGACACATAGGATATTAGGAAAATAATAGATAGAGATTAATAGAATCATAACGTAGAGAGGTGTGTTTATGATTATAGGGGCAAGTGTGACAGCATTTTTATTATTATGGTGGACAATTTTTTATAGCGGGCGCTACTATCATTATGTTTCAGAGCCTGTTGGCAAAAGAATTTCCCTTCACGTAGGAATACATGTCACCTTAGTGGTTGGAGTGAATGCATGTCTCTGGCTTGAGCAGCCGCTGCTTTTTTCTAGCATTTTAGCAGGGTGTACAGGACTAGGAGCCGGATGGTTTGTAGGGATTCCTTTTTCGGTAAAAAGTATTTTAAGCGGAATAATGGGGGGGATAGGAACCGGCGTTAGTTTTTATATCTCTATGAGCATGTGGATGGATCAATTTAACTGGCTATCTTTTTTATTGATAGGAACGAGCGTTATTTTTGGCGGAAGCTCATTATTTCAAGTGTTAAAATCGATTCCGTCATTTGAAAAGGTACTGGTAAAAATGTGGATTCAACATCCTTTTCTGATAGCTCCTATTTTGATTACCGTATTTTGGCTGTATAATTTTATTGAAAAATATTTTCCGCAAGCAGATCCAACACGCAAGTAGTTTCCGTGTTGGATTTATTATTTCCTCTGATAAGACTCCCCTTTAAGTTTACCAAGTTTAACATCGTTCAATTAGTTTATAGAAGGTAAAAGTAGACATTCACCTATCTTCATTATGATGCATATTGTAACGTAGCAAGCATTATAAAGGGGGAGTGCGTATGTATCCATGTCAATACGATCCACGTTTTCAAAATTTGTTTCCACCTGGAGGAGGTCAAGGGTTTCCATCCTTTCCACCTGGAGGAGGAGGCCAAGGGTTTCCACCACAGCCACCTGGAGGAGGAGGCCAAGGGTTTCCACCACAGCCACCTGGAGGAGGAGGTCAAGGATTTCCACCACAGCCACCTGGAGGAGGAGGTCAAGGATTTCCACCACAGCCACCTGGAGGAGGGGGCCAAGGGTTTCCGCCGCAGGGAGGAGCGCAGCCGCCTTCAAGTCCGCCGCCAGCTTTTACACCTGCACCAAAGCTAGGTTCAGGAGGTCCATCACTTTATGCTGTTGATCCAGGCGCTATTTCAGGGTGCTTATACCGATACACCTATATATGGCCGAGAAATGGTCGACCTTACTGGTTTTATCCAACCTTTGTAGGCAGACGCTCAGTTGCAGGATATCGTTGGACAGGATCTTTCTGGGTGTATGCTGGGGTAGATGTAAATCAAATTCGAGAATTTCAATGTGTATAAAACTCCGCTTGCGGAGTTTTTTTTGTGCGAAAAGGTTGACGCATAAAAAATGGCGTTATATAATAAATCTCGAATTAAAGATAATTTGTTTAGTAATATCTTGAATTAATGATAATAGACACTTTTTAGGAGATGACATTTATGGCAAATGTATTATATGTAAAAGTAAATCCGCAGGTTGATGAAGCATCATTTTCAACTCGTTTAGCACAGGTTTTCTTAGATGAGTATAAAACAGCAAACCCGACTGATACAGTGACAACGCTTGATTTGTATAAAGAAACAGTTCCATTCATTGATGGAGATGTTTTAGCGGCATGGGGAAAAGCTGGAGCTGGTGAAGAATTATCAGCTGTTGAATTAGAAAAAGTAACGCGTATGGGTGAATTAGTAGAGCAGTTTTTACAAGCTGACAAAGTTATTTTCTCAGCTCCAATGTGGAACTTAAGCTTCCCTCCACTAATGAAAGCATATATTGATAACATTTTAATTGCAGGAAAAACGTTTAAATATACTGAAAATGGTCCAGTAGGATTAGCTTCAGATAAAAAAGTAGTATTACTAGAAGCTCGTGGAGGCGTGTATTCAGAAGGCCCTGCGGCAGAGCTAGAATTTACTCAAAGCTATTTACGTACAGTGATGGGCTTCATTGGGGTTCAAGATTTCCAACTGGTTGTTGCAGAAGGCATGGCTTACACACCAGCAGAAGCAGACAATATTCTAGCAAAAGCATCTGAAAGAGCAAAAGAAGTTGCATCAACGTTCTAATGTCAAAAGCCCTTTAAAAGGGCTTTTTTTTAGGTTTAAAATTCAATACCCCTCCTTCGGAAAATATGCAAAGGGTTACATAAAATGCAGCGTAGAGAACGTACTTCTTATAAAAACGCTTATACATTTTTATTTACAAGACAAAAAAAGCATGGTTAAATAATGACCATGTTAACGTAACATCGGATAGGGGAAGTTTTTCTGCAGAATCATTGGGGTATGCTACAAGTACAATCTAAAAAAGGGTGATTGAGATGTTTAAAAAATTATTTGGTAATAAGACAAAGTCAAAAGAAACAACCGTTCTAGCTCCGCTTTCAGGTAATATCCTGCCAATCAGCGAAGTACCAGATCCAGTGTTCGCACAGAAGATGATGGGAGACGGTTTTGCAATCGAACCTTCAGAAGGACAAGTTGTTTCACCTGTTGCTGGGGAAGTCGTTCAGCTTTTCCATACAAAACACGCGGTAGGCTTAAAAACAGAAGCCGGTACGGAAGTATTAATACATATCGGCCTTGAAACAGTGGCAATGGAAGGCGAAGGATTCGAAGCTCACGTGGCACAAGGTGACAAAGTAAGTGTAGGAACACCTCTTATCACATTTGATTTAGCGCTTATTCAAGAAAAAGCGAAAAGCATTATCACACCAATCGTTATTACAAACAGTGATGCAAGTGAAAGTTTCGAAATTTTGGCTCAAGGGACGGTTCAAAAAGGCGAAACGGCTTGTGCAAAAGTAACGATGAAGTAATTAGCAAGGCCTTTTCCTTTAAGAAAGGAGAGCGCATTTGAAGATTTTAAAAGTGTTAAATAACAACGCCGTTGTCTTTAAAGAAGGCGGAGTTGAAAAAATTGCGATGGGTCCCGGTATTGCTTTTCAAAAAGGTAAAAATGATCTTATTAATGCTGCAAAAGTGGAGAAAGTCTTTGTCATGAAAGAAGAGCAGGAGAAGTTTCAAGAACTATTAAAAAACCTTCCTGAAGAGCATATTCAAGTGGCGGAAGAAATCATTTCTTATGCTGAGCAGCAGCTTTCTGCTACATTAAGTCATCATGTGCATATTGCTTTGAGCGATCATTTATCCTTTGCTGTCGAAAGGATAGCCCGCGGAATTTCCATACAAAATAAATTGCTTAATGAAATTAAATCTCTCTATCAGCCTGAGTATGCAATAGGAGTATGGGCTCTTCAGCATATCAAAAAGAGACTAGATATCACGATGCCGATTGACGAAGCGGGATATATTGCGCTTCATATTCATACGGCGAAACTGAATTCACCGGGCATGCAGCAGCTCATGATGAATACAACGATTATTAATGAAATGGTTACGATTATAAAAAAAGAGCTGAATATGGAGATTGATGAAAACAGCATGTCCTATCAGCGGCTGCTGACTCACTTGCGCTTTGCGTTAAACCGTTTAGCGCAAAATGAACCTTTTCATGAGATGGATGAAGAGATGCTTGACGTATTAAAAGTCAAATATAAAAAATCGTATCAGTGTGCTGAAACGATCAAGCGATTTGTCAAAGATGAGTACGAAATTAATTTTCCAGAAGCGGAGCTAGGATATATCACGCTTCACATTTGCCGAATAGAGCAAAGAATATAGAAAAAAACATTGACGAATATTGTTGCTTTGAGTACAATGAAAGCGTATTAATTGAATAATCGGGATTGTGACTGGTAAAGCAGGCAAGACCTAGAATGCGCATGAAGGACAAGTATGTCTTTTATAAGCGTATTTTAGGTCTTGCTTTTTTTATGACATACAACAAGGAGGAAGTAAGATGGACGTAAAAGAAATTGCTAAAAAGCTTGTTCCGCTTTTAGGAGGAAAAGAAAATATTGCTAGTGCGCAGCACTGTGCTACGCGTTTGCGCCTCGTTATTCGAGATGAAAGCAAAATCGATCAAAAAGGTTTAGATGAAATAGAAGATGTAAAAGGGGCTTTTTCAAATTCAGGACAGTTTCAAATCATTTTTGGAACCGGTCTCGTTAATAAAATCCACGCTGCTTTTGTGAAAGAATTAGGTGCTGACGAGGCTGCTGCCCCAGCGGATCATCAAGAAGAAATGAAAAAGAAAATGAACCCATTTGCCCGTTTTGCCCGCATGCTTTCCAATATTTTTGTTCCGATTATTCCAGCCATTGTAGCCAGTGGTTTACTAATGGGGCTGCTCGGGATGATGAAAGCGTTCCAATGGGTCTCAGAAGATAGCGCGTTATTTGTGTTATTGGATATGTTCTCAGGCGCAGCATTTATCATTTTACCGATTTTAATCGGGTTTTCAGCTGCAAAAGAATTTGGTTCAAATCCTTATCTAGGAGCGGTTATCGGGGGGATCTTAACGCATCCGATGTTATTAAATCCGTGGACATTAGCAGATGCTAAGCCAGAATATATGGATTTGTTTGGCTTAAGTATTCCGCTGATTGGCTATCAAGGTACGGTCGTTCCGATTTTATTGGCTATCTACGTCATGAGCAAAATTGAAAAGGGACTCCGGAAAATTGTGCCGAATTCGGTTGATTTACTTGTTACGCCTTTTTTAACGGTTATTATCACAGGCTTTGTGTCACTTGTGTTTATTGGCCCTTTCGGTCGCTATATTGGAGATTTAATTTCGATCAGCCTTCAGTCTCTATACGATGTAGCCGGAGTGTTTGCAGGAATTTTGTTTGGTGGCTTGTACTCAACTATTGTATTAACAGGTTTGCAGCATAGTTTTCATGCTATTGAAGCAGGACTGCTTGCTAATCCGAAGATTGGCGTTAACTTCTTACTTCCTATTTGGGCCTGCGCGAATGTGGCGCAAGGAGGAGCAGGGCTGGCTGTTTACTTTAAGACGAAAAATGCCAAAACGAAAAAAATTGCGATTCCAGCGGCTATTTCTTCCTTCTTAGGAATTACAGAACCGATTATTTTCGGCGTCAACTTAAGACTTCGCAAGCCGTTTATTGCTGCGGCTATAGGCGGAGCAGCCGGGGGCGGCTACGTGGTACTTATGCACGTAGTAGCCAATGCCTACGGACTTACAGGTATTCCAATGATGGCCATTGCTGCGCCGCTTGGTATGAGCAATTTAATTCACTATATAATCGGTATGATTATTTCTGTAGGTGTAGCATTCGGCGTTACGTGGTTCATGAAACTAAAAGAAGACTGAGAAGCAGCAGTAAGCATACGAGAATAAATAATGGTATTAGATTTGCTCATCATATTTTATGGTGAGCAAATTTTGTGTCGTAAATATGAAACTTTTTAAAAAGTAATACGTAGAACAGTCAAAGAGATAAGTTGATGTTGTGTAACAGGAACGTAAATGCTACACTACATATATTGGATTGTACTATTATAGTCAGAAAGAGAGCTGGCACATGGAATTTTATCACGATCTTTTTCTATATGCGCCGTATTTATCTGCTTTCGTTTTATACATCCTTTGTTATTATATGCTTCGTGAAGCTAGGTTTACGGCTTTTCATGCGGAACCTGTCACCGACCATGTGAATGCAGGGATTGATCCTTCAGTATTAACAATATGGAAAAGACGAAATGTATTTATACATGTGTATAGAAAAACACCAGTTAAAGAGAAGAATAATGATGAAGAAGATCCTTTCCTTCTGAAAAACACTTCATACATTTAGTCATTATTAGGAGGAAAGAATATGAAAAGAAATAAAAAATTATTATTGCTTGGTTTAATGGGAGCGCTTCTTTTAGCTCTAGCCGGCTGTAGCAGTACAAAAACACCGGTCACGGCTACAAGCGGCGGATTCTGGGATCATTATTTTGTTTACCCTTTATCTATGGCATTAACGAAAATTGCTGAGTGGGCAGGCGGAAGCTATGGTCTGTCTATTATTATTGCGACGTTTATTATTCGTTTAGTTCTATTACCGCTTATTTTAAAACAGCAAAAGAGCACGATGGCTATGCAAGCACTTCGTCCAGAGATGGAAAAGATTCAAAAGAAATATGCTGGTAAAAAAGATCCTGAAACACAGCAAAAGCAGCAAAAAGAAATGATGCAGCTTTACCAAACGCATAAAATTAATCCGGTTGGCGGATGTTTGCCAATCTTTATTCAAATGCCTATTATTATCGCATTTTATAATGCCATTGCACGAACGCATGAAATTGCACAGCATTCATTCTTATGGGTAAGTTTAGGAAAGCCAGATCCTTACTTCATTTTACCGGTAGTTGCAGCGATTACGACATTCTTACAAATTCGTGTAAGTATGACGGATGAAATTCAACCTCCAATGAAAATGATGATGAACATTATGCCAATCTTCATCTTAGTAGCGGGAATTTCACTTCCATCTGCTCTTGCATTATATTGGGTAATTGGTAACTTATTCGGAATTGGACAAGGTTACTACTTGAAAAAACGTATGAGCTTATTAAAAGAAAAAGATGCGGGTAATAATACAGCACAAGCTAAAACAAAACCATCACCAAAATCTAAGTCAAAATCATAATATACAAAAAGCGCAGCTATTCGCTGCGCTTTTTTATTTTTTCAAAAATGTGATGAGATGAGGAGATTTGTGTAACGCTATAAAAAAAGACAGGAGTGAACATGGTGAAAAAAATAGCGTTATGTCTGCTTTTTCTTATGTTGTTCCCTATGCAAATAAATGCTGCCAATACAGTGAAAGTCAGTTTTATACGGCAAGGAAACCTATGGGTATATGATAACGGTACCGAAAGGCAGTTATCCTATGCCCGTCATGCCTCTATGCCTCAATGGTCATCACATGGAGATATGGTTGCTTATGCAGAAAATGATTCTTTAATGATTGCACCGTTAAAAGGAAAACCGCTACTTGTTGAACATGATGTGACTCATTATCAATGGTCACCGGTTGCTGAGGAACTTGCGTATATTTCGAATGGAATCTTAGTATATTACAACGTTAAAACGCATGAAAAGAAGCGTGTAGCCGTAGGGGTTGATCAGTTTTCATGGTTTCCAGAAGGAGATCGATTTTTAATTACGTCAGCTGCTGCGCTGGCGCCGACGGGATGGGGGCCGGTAAAGCTATATACAGTGAGCAAATATGCAGGGTTAGATGTAAAAAAAGTGGAGGCTTTTACGACGCTCCCGGCAGAAAATGATTCGTTTTTTGCGTATACAACAAGCAGCTTCAAATGGTCTCCTAACGGTCAATGGATTAGTTTTATCGCTATTCCAACGGCTTCGATGTCTGCAGATGCAAATAAGCTGTGCATCATTACAAAAGAAGGGAAAGCTTTTCAAGTAGTGGGAGATATGCTTAATGTACCTAATTGGTTTAAGTGGAGTAATGAAGAACAAGTACTGGCATTTATTAATGGGGAAGGAAGGTTTGCCACTGAAAATAAAAAGTTCACTTTAAAAGAGATGCCGGTTTTTAAAGAACATGTGTTTACTCCAAAAGGCTTCGCAGATTGGGATTTTACTTGGACAGAAAAAGATAACATTATCATTTCACGTGTGCCCGAAGCAGGGTGGTCGAATGATGAAAAAAAGAGGCCACTGCCTTTTTTGTATAGCATGGACGTAAAGACCAATAAGCAAAGTCAGTTCACATTTCCACAAAAAGGCTTAGGAGATTATGCGCCTGTTTATCATAAAGCAGCGAATCAAACGATGTGGATTCGTACAAATCGAAAACAAGCAAATCTTTTAACACGCGTAAAAGATACGAAAAATGATAAGATACTTATTTCAGGCTTAGACCTGCCGGGAAATTATTATGAGCTGTATCGGTGGAATGAAGTATTTAGCGTGTACAACCCTTAATAGCTAATTAAAACATAAGAAACTAAGGTGAAAAAATGAATATACGATTGTTGGTAAAAGAAGACGCTGACATGTACTTTGAACTCCGTCTTCGTGCTTTAAAAGATCATCCCGAAAGTTTTATTTTAAGTTATGAAGAAGAATATGAAAAAGAAATTGCTGACATCCGAAATTATTTTCCAAGCAGCCAATCAGAATTTGTAGTAGGAGCTTTTATGGAAAAACAGCTTGTGGGGATCGTAGGGTTTCAGCAGCAAAAGCCTTTAAAAGTTCAGCATAAGGGAGATATTTGGGGGATGTACGTAGCCCCTGAAGCAAGGGGGAAGGGTCTTGGAAAGAAGTTGTTAAAAACCGCTGTTGAACAAGCTTTTTCAAAAACAAATGTTTTGCAAATCTACCTGGCCGTCGCTGCTAAAAATGAAGGAGCAAAAGCCCTATACAAAAGCCTCGGTTTTATTTCTTATGCGTATGAAAAAAGAGCTCTTCAAGTAGATGGTGAATTTATCGATGAAGAGCATATGGTATTGTCTATAAAAAGCCTTTGATCATATCAAAGGCTTTTTTGTGCGGAAAAATTTAGCTGAAACGTATAGAGATGGAAGCACATTCCCCATAAATATGCTATGATTTAACATATAGGATTATGGAGAGGCGAGGCAGCAGATGGAAAAACTGATTGAATTAAAAAATGTTGCAAAAGTATACAAAAAACATACCGTATTAGAAAACATTCACACGACCCTTTATAAAGGAGAGACTGTGGCGATTGTTGGAAAAAACGGTGCGGGAAAAAGTACGTTTTTAAAGCTAATTGGCGGATTATCTAAACCGACTAAAGGGACAGTTCACCTTCATAAAGAAACCGGTACGCCTGGATTTGTGGTGGAACAATTTCCTCAGGAGCTGCGTTTTACGCTAGCAGGTTATTTGCAGCACATGGGACGAATTCAAGGATTGTCTAAGAAAAAGCGCAGCTCTAGAATTGAAGAGCTGCTCGAAACTTTCGAAATGGTAGAGTTTAGACATGAAGAAATCATTTCTTTTTCAAAAGGAATGAAGCAAAAAGTCAACATGATGCAAGCGCTGCTGAGTTCTTCTAAGCTGCTATTGCTTGATGAACCTCTATCAGGATTAGATGCTCGTGCTCAGCTAGAAGTAGAACGAATTTTTACAAAGCTCAAAGAACGAGGGATGACCATTGTATTTACGTGTCATGAAGAAAGGCTCATTCATGCTGTAGCTGATCGTGTTATCACCATTGGCTCACAGCGCATTTTAAAAAATGAGCGCGTTCAACTCATTGAGCATTTAACGGTTATTGAGGCAAATGTCATTCTCAATAAGCCGCTTCGCTTATTAAAAGAAAAGTGCACGAAAATTGAACAGCATGGAAACTACTGGATTTTTTATATAGATAAAAAATATGTAAACGAGTTTCTTGCAGAATTGCTTGCTGTTCAAGCTGAAGTTGTAAAGCTATATCATATGGAAAGGGAAGAAATTTAAGATGGGTGCATTGATTCGCTATCATTTTATTACATACATTAAATCGTATCGATATATTCCGCCGCTTGCACTTTATATTATTTCGTTGTGTATGAACTATACATATAGACCGAACCCGGTGCTTGATAGCTTTTTTAATACGGCACTTTTCCTCTTCTTTCTAACCACTTGGTTTACGATGTCGCTGTTTCACGCGGAAGATTCCAGTCAAGAAGTTATTACAAAACTTCACGTAGGGAAAAAGAACAAGTACTTTATGAGCAAGCTTATTAGCTGTATGCTGCTGTTTACATTTTTATCAGCGGTTTCCATTGCTTATCCTGTGCTCCTTGATATGTTTGAAGTGGACATATCCACTAAGCAAATGGTGTTTGGGTTTATTATTCACTGGACGTTTAGTTTGCTTGGTATGAGCATAGGCCTTGTTTTCACAAGAGATGTTGTAAGAGAAGGCAGCTTATCGTGGTTTGGACCTCTATTTATTTTAATCGTTACGCTTGCAGCGGCAGGCGTTTCATTTCCATATCAAGGAGGGGGACTGCTGCTGTATGTTTTGCCGCCCGTATCTGCAATCATTCAATTTATTAACGAAGGATTAAATAAATTTTTGGTGTTTGGCTGGGCTTTGCTTTATGCCATAGCATTAATTAGCCTGTACTTGTGGAGAGCGAATAGAAGAGATGTATAAAGAATAAACACTTGCCGCGGCAAGTGTTTATTTATTATGAAGCACGTTATAAAGGCGATCCGGGTAATTAGTAAACATGCCGGTTACGCCCCACTCGATAAGCATTCTCATTTGCTTTTCATCATTTACGGTATAAGGATGAACGTCTAAATCATATGAGCGAGCTTTTTGTACATATGGTTTTGTCAGCGTGTTTGCGTTCGGACCGATGCCGTCCGCGTACGTTTTGATTTGTCTGAACTGCTGATCTGTTAACATATTGGTTTGCTTAGAACGAATCAGTTGAATTAGTTTCATAGTAGGTCGGTATCGATGGACGGTTTTTAAGCTTTCAGGACTAAATGATTGTACAATGACGTGATTGGTATGAATGTTGTACTTAGCCATCAGCGTCAGCAATTCCTTTTCCATACCTGGATATTCATGAGGAGATTTTGTTTCAATATAATAGTTTGTTCGATTGCCAAACGTACGGAATATTTCTTCTAAAGTTGGAATGACGGCTTTTTTATTACCTTTTCCTGCGTTCAAACGCTGAAGCTGCTTCACTGTATACTGTTTTACATATCCTGTTCCATTTGTCGTTCGGTCAACTTTGTAGTCATGAATTGCTACCAGCTGCTGATCTTTAGACATATGAAGATCAAGTTCAATGTAATCCGCTTTTTGCTGAACGGCTGCGAGATAAGATTGCATCGTATGCTCTGGCTCATAACCTGATGCGCCTCGATGAGCAATAATGGCTACTTTTTCTGCTTGAGTAGAAGCTGCCTGCGTATGTATAAACATAAAAATACCGCATAAACAAAGAGTGAGTGAGCTTACAAACCACCATTTTCGTCTCATATCAAAACTCCTTTTTATTGAGGGGTCGTGCATTAGTTTACTAGTGAGATGTTGTGTTCATATTAAGGCTGTGTAAATATTTAAATAAAACGAACGAGTATGTAATTAAAAGTAATAAACGCCGATGTTTAGTGAGAAACATCGGCTGTTTTTTCCGGGCGAAGGCTTGTATAAATAACGAGCCTGCGCTCATGAGTTTTCTGTTTATGATCAAACGTTCCCGTACAGGTGATTAAATTAAGCTGGTGTTGAAAAGTTGGACCGAAAATCTCTCTGATAGGAGCAGAATCTCGGGGATAAGAAGCTTTATTGGTAACAACAAAGGTCAGCTGATCCCCTTGCTGATCGGTTACAAAAATTTCATCTCCTTTTGTGAGCTTGTCGAGATGATAGAAGATAGCGGGTCCTTTTTGATCATCAACATGTCCTGCAATGACCGCATTTCCTTCCTCTCCAGGTCTTGCTCCGAGCTTAAACCAAGCTACATCATGACCATTATCAGGAACGCTCATTTCACCTTGGTTAGTAAGGCCCATTCCTTTTATAAAAGCCTTGATATGAAGTTTCGGAATAATAAGCTGAGATGGAAGAGGCGTAGAAGCATTTCCTGAAGATTTCAAGGATTGAGCTGATTTTGTTTCAGCCATCTTCCCAACAAAATCCGTCGAGCTGTTTGCAATTGCTGATTGGGCAAACCAGCTGCTCATGAATAGTATAAAAGAAAAGGTGAAAACCCCTCCTATCCATTTCATTCGCTTTCGTATCCTCTGTGACGACGAACAACAAATATAGCGACCGCTCCAATTCCTAATAAAGTAAGAACTGGCACAATTGAATTATAATTATCCTGTGAAGCACCGCCCATACCTGTTTTGGGCATTTCGGAAGGCATAGCCGTATTATCTTTTAATAAAAGCGTTTCAAGACTGTCGGCTTTGTTAATAGCGAGCACTGTGTAAACCGTGTTGGCTTCTAAATTAAGGTTTGGGATGTCCAGTACTTTTTTATTGTCTTGACTAGTTGTAATGGTCAAATCATAGGTTCCGGCATCTACTTCAGAATAGTTTGTCATTTGTTTAAAAGCAGTGTCTTTAAACAAAGTAGGGCCGTGATTAATACCTACATCAACAGCAGGAGCGTCTGGAGAAAAGTGAGCAATTCGGATTTTACTCTTTCCTTTAGCTACGTTCATATCATCTTGAGCTACTTTTAATTCCAAGTGTGCAACTTGGTTAATAGCAGCAAGGGTATAGGCTTTGTTTGCTTCGACGGTTACATTAGTGGAAATGACAGGTTTTTCTTTTCCTTTTGTACCTATGGCATATACCTCTACTTTATGAGAACCCGCAGGTACCTTAAGATAATCTGTCACATCTTTAAACGATGCGCCGACTACGATGCTTTGATTGTCCACATATATATCTACTTCAGGTGCATCAGGTGACGCATGCACAACTCGTATCATTGCCTCCTGCACAGCTGCAGAAGTGAAATTATCTGAAAAAGCTAGCAATAAAACTGCGAGTAAAGAAGCAGCAATAATCTTTACACGGTTCATAACGTTTTACTCTCCTTTTAATCTAAGTTTGTCCTGTTAGTCCCGTATGAAAAGTGGTGGGCATGCATTCACTTTTGAACGTACTCGGGCATTTATTCACTTGTTATCATCTACAATTTTATCCAATATATGCATAATTTATTTCATTAGATGAAATTTTTGTAAAAGAGCAGGTGAATAGTTTGAATTTTGTGATAATATTAAAATAAGGGTTTGGTTAGTAGCTGATGTCTCTATCATAAAAGGAGGGGAAGTTATGTGCTGCAAACGAATCATGAAATAAAAAAGGTTGTTCATCGTTCGCTATCAGCTAAAATGATTGTAAAGCGCATGCTGTTTATTTTAGTGGGAGCCCTTTTAATGGCCGTCGGGCTAGAATTTTTTCTTGTCCCTAATGAGGTTATTGACGGTGGAATTGTAGGTATATCTATTATTTTATCCCACTTAACGGATGTTCAAATCGGCTTTTATATCTTCGTATTAAATCTTCCATTCTTTTTCATTGGCTATAAGCAAATTGGAAAAACATTTGCGCTATCTACGCTTTTAGGTGTTATCATTCTATCCATTGCTACCTCTATTTTTCACGACTTGCCGGTCTTAACAGGTGACCCTCTTTTAGCCACTGTGTTTGGCGGAATTGTTCTCGGTGTGGGAGTAGGAATTGTTATTCGGTACGGAGGTTCGCTAGACGGCACCGAGATATTAGCTATTTTATTTAATAAGCGTACGCCTTTCTCCGTAGGTGAGACGATTATGTTTTTTAATTTATTTATTTTGGGAAGTGCCGGTTTTGTATTTGGCTGGGATCGCGCTATGTATTCTTTAATGGCTTACTTCATTGCTTTTAAAACGATTGATATTGTGATTCAAGGGTTAGATGAGTCTAAGTCAGCTTGGATTATCAGCGAACAATATGAACAAATTGGCGAAGCAATTCTTGCTCGTTTAGGGAGAGGCGTCACGTATTTAAATGGGGAAGGGGCGTATACGGGAGATGATAAAAAAGTCATTTTTTGTGTGATTACCAGGCTTGAAGAAGCAAAGCTAAAAGCGATTATCGATGAGATAGATCCATCTGCTTTTTTTGCTGTAGCAGCTATTGCTGAAGTTAGAGGAGGGAGGTTTAAGAAACGAGATATTCATTAGTGAAAGTTGTCTGCTAATGAGGCTGTCCCGTTATTACATGCAGCAGCCTTTTTAATTTTCTCTCTTTGTTTCGAGTATATGGAATGGTTTATGTCGCTTCTGCTGCGTCCTGCTTTGGGCATATCGAACTTCTCTTTTTTCTTGTATATCTTTAAAACAAACATGTAAAATGTCTAAAAGATATAAAAAGAGTACATAGTAAAAAACAGAAAGAGGGAGTGACATGAAAAAAACGTTAAAAATAGTAGGAGTCGGTCTTGCGGTTCTTGTTGCAGTAACCGTGGCTTTTTTTGTCATATGGTCAGGTTTTGATTATGAACCTTCAAAGGAGCTTCACTCACTAGTAGATGAGAAAAAAGTAGTGAAGAAAGACGATTATTATGTATTTAAGCCTCAAACGAACAAAGAGATAAAAGCCGGCTATATTATTTATCAAGGTGCTAAAGTAGAGCCGTTAGCATATGGCTATTATGCTCAGCAAATTGCAAATGAAGGATATCTTGTTGCTGTTGTAGATTCTCCGTTTAATATGAGTTTTTTTAGTCAAAATAAAGCGACGGATATTGTGAAAAGCTATCCGAAGATTTCCGCATGGTTTATCGGAGGGCATTCCCTTGGAGGAGTGAGTGCAGCCTCTTATGCGTATGATCATCAAAACTCAATAAAAGGCTTAGTTCTTTTAGCATCGTATCCGATGAATAAAAATAATTTTTCAACTTCCACTTATCCTATTTTGTCTTTAACCGGTGAGAAAGATGGTTTGTCGACGCCTGAAAAAATTAAAGAAACCAAGCATTTACTTTCAAAAAATACGGAGCTGGTCCAAGTAAAAGGAGCTAATCACGCACAGTTTGGAATGTACGGGAAACAAAAAGGCGATAACAAAGCCAGTATTTCCCTTAAAGAGCAGCAGGATGAGCTGGTAAAAAGAACGGTCAAGTGGTTAAACAGTCAAATAAAAAAGTCCGTCAGTAACTAACTGACGGACTTTTTTTCTTTTTTTGGAAATAACACTTGAAAAAATAACCAGTTAGTTATATAGTTAGTTACATTAGTAATGAACCACTTAAGTGAGGTAGTCAAAATGAAACAATCATTAGATCATCAGCGACCAATTTTTCAACAAATTAAAGAAACCATCGAAGAGAATATTTTGAATGATGCTTTTCCAGAAGAAGAAAGAGTACCGTCTACGAATGAATTTGCCAAAATGTATCGCATTAACCCTGCAACAGCAGCTAAAGGAATTAATCAGCTAGTTGACCACGGAATATTGTATAAAAAGAGAGGGATAGGGATGTTTGTATGTGCGGGAGCCAAAGAAGTATTGCTTACACAAAGAAAAGAAGAATTTTATAACCGTTTTATTGTTCCCCTGAAAAAAGAAGCACAGCATTTGGGGATTACGGTAAACGAGTTAAAAGAGCTGTTAGACAAGGGGGAAATAAAATGAATATAGAAGCGCAGCTGTTAAATAAATGCTATGGATCTAAACAAGTGTTAAAAGACATTTCACTTACGCTAGCAAAAAATAAAATATACGGGTTACTAGGTAGAAATGGAGCGGGCAAAACGACTCTGATGCAAATTGTAGCCGGGCATATTCCAGTTACGACAGGAGAGGTAAAAGTGGGCAATCAATCTCCATTTGAAAACCGCTCTGTCTTGCAAAACATCTGCTTAATTAACGAAAGCGGAAATTTCAAAAAAACATTAAAAGTCAAAGACGTCTTAAAAATTGCGTCACTTTTTTATCCTTACTGGAGCGAAGAAGCTGCTGAGAGGCTTATGGAAGAGTTCGATTTAGATTGTAATATGAAAGTGAAAGCATTATCTAAAGGTATGGAATCAGCATTAGGAATTATTGTTGGGCTATCTTCCCGAACGAGCATCACAATCTTTGATGAACCTTATATTGGACTTGATGCTGCGATGCGAGCGCGTTTTTATGAGCTTCTATTGGATGAATATGAAGAATATCCACGCACGTTCATTATTTCCACACATTTAATTGATGAGGTAAGTAATTTATTTGAAGAAGTACTCATTATGCAAAAAGGAAAGCTGATTCTTCAGGATACGGCAGAAAATTTGCAGCAGCGCTGTGTAAGTGTGAAAGGACCTAAAAGTCAAATTGAAGAATATGAAAAAGGAAAGCAAGTAATCCATGAACAAGTATTCGGAGGAGAGAAAAAAATAGTCCTCTTTAATGAAGATATTTATGCTGAGGAGCTTGTCGACAGTTCATTTCATATAGAAGCTGTTCATATACAGGATATTATGATTTATCTTACAGCAAATCGTGGAGGTGTAGCGTAATGAAAGGACAGTTTGCCGCCATTAGTTATTCGCTCTACGTTGAACTAAAGTATTTAATGATTCGCTTTTGGACGATTCTGTTAGCTTTTGTTGTAGTAGATATTTTAGTTTTCAGTCAGGTGAATGAGCATCTTCTATTAGTAACAAGTATGCCGCAGTACATCTTTTCAGGTATTGTAAGTTTTATTATCATTCGAAAAAGTTTTTCCTTTTGCTTAAAGTTAGGAGCTACTCGTAAAGCATATCTTTTAACGATGACCTGTGTTTTTGCTTTATTTGCAATTGTAATGTCCCTTATCAATGTTGTCATCATGAGCATTTCCATAAAGGTGATTAATAGTTTGAATTTAATGAATGTTCAGCTTTATTATGCGAGCGATTTTATCTTTCATGACCCTACTGTCACTGTTCACTTTTTAACGGACGCTGTATTTATTTTTTTTGTTACAGCAGCATCGTGTTTGCTCGGCAGCATCGTTTACAAATTCGGGCAAACAGGAGGGATGATCACCGGTGCTGTTTTAATTTTACTGTTTACGATTCCAGTGACAAAAGAACCGGTTATTCATTTTATAAAAAGCTTTTCGAACGGGTCGTTGTTACTTACATTCGGAACAATGGTTATCGTAAGCTTCTTATTCTTTCTTATCAACTGGCTGTTTTTAAAAAAAGCGTCTCCTGTCCATCAAGCCTAATAAAAAAAGCAATCATTCCTTTACTGAATGATTGCTTTTTTTATTGTACTTTTTTAGAGCAAGCTGCATCAATATCTAGAATCCAGTCGTGAAACTTTTGCTGAAGAAGTTGAAGAGAAGACTGATTGTTCGATACAATGTCCAGTCCGCGCTCGTCGTATAGGTGGAAGATGGTTTCTTTATTCAAATTCACAATGTAACACTCTTCTTCAATAGCCGGATGAATATGAAGATCGCGGTTGGCAATTGATTGCAAAAGAAGCTTTTCTTTCACATCATTTGTTTTACAGGCAATAATATACTCAGCGTTATTTAATAATGCTACGGATTGAACTTCTTGTTTCTTCAGGCGAGAGCGAATGAATTTTTTAATAGCTGTTTCTTTTTTCTTTTTTAAAAGTAAATCATCCTGTGCAGCATTCGCTTTGAAAACAAGTAACAGCTCATCATTTTTTTCATGGAGTGTCTCAAAAATTTCGTAAGCGCGTGCGTACACATTTTTCATGTATTCTCGTTCCCATACGCCTTTTTGATTGGTAAGCGTAAAACGGATACCTGCGGGCGCGTTATAAAAAAGAGGTCTTTTCATTTGAACATTTGGAAACATTGTTGTTAAGTATGATTGAAGCCGCATTGTAGTCATACGCAACACCTCATTTAGTTTAGTCCTGACTTAATATGTTGAGTTTAGTCTATCACGTGATTAGCTAAATTTGTAAAGAAGTAATGTTATTTAATCAAAAGGTAACCAAACTGTTATATTTTGTTGATTTTGCATTATTTCTTTACACAACCTTTGCGGATGAACAGGTTTTTTCATACGCCTGTCGTATTACTTAACGTAGTAACGACGTGAAGAAAGGATGATATACGGTGAAAAAACAGCTTGTTCTTATTTCAATTATTACAGCTGCTTTCTTTGTGCTCATTTTTCACAAAACGATCTTTCAAGAAGGTAATCCTCTTCCTATTGCATGGAGTATTGTAAAATTAAAATCTTCGGGTGAAGATGTTGTTCAAATATCCGATAAGCCTAAAAGGTATCTCATTCATTCAAATGACTACTTAACGTTTATAAAACAAATGAAAAAGAAAAAAGTGAATTTTCAATATCAAGATGATAAAAAATTTTATTTTAATAACGACAATGAACGCCAGCTGTTCGTCAGCAAAAACTATACCGATAAGTTCACGATTATGGAACTAAAGAAAAAAGAGCTGACTGAAGCTGGCGTTGAGTAATAAGAGCTAATCTCTGCCCTGTGTTCCAAAATCTTTAATTTGAACATGAATATGATAGTCGATGGTCGACTGGCTAAATATTTCATCCCATTCATGCTGATGTTTTTTCCAAAAATGAGGATGATGAATTCGTACGTAATCATGCAGGTCAATCACATCAGCTTTGTAATTATTTTGTAATAAGCGAAGTGTTTTTTCTGCATCTTTTCGAATGATTTTTTCTATTTTTTTTTCGGTGTTCTTTACATTAGAGGCGGCAAGAGCCTGTTTTGAAGTCTCCCAATCTTCTGATAGCCTGCCGCTTGTTTGAACGTTGATGTCAAAATGAACGGAGTGATTTGAATCAATGCGGGCCTTCACATCTTGCTGAACATCTCCAATTTCATAGGAAAAGGGGTATGGACCGTGTTTGCCGTAAATAATTCCGCCTTTAATATTCCCCGTTAACCACGTTAATGCCTCCACTTGGTGCTGAGTTAAGGTGAATTTTGCTTTTTTATCTTTTATGATTGCCGCGCCGTCTATTTCAACGCTATTTTTTATTTTAGAAAGCCGCTGTATTAAAAAGCTTTGATCTGTTTTTAACTTAGCTGATAGCTCTCCCATGGTTAGGGGATTTAGAATTTTGTTCGTTTTGAATTTATTATAAACAAGCTCGTAAATTAAGTTTACAGGCGGTACAGACATTCCTTGAATCGTTAAAACGTTTTTAGCATCGCCTTTTGTAACAAACGCAAGGCTGCTGCGGCGTATTTCATTATCACGTACAAACTGATTGATAAGCGCATCAAGAGGGATGGTCTTGCTTGCTTTTTCTCCTATTAAAAGTGCTCGCTGATGCTGGCTGTATATAGGATCAGATTTCAGCGAAATATTTCGCGTGATTTCATGAATTGTAGGACCAGCTGTTGTAATGTTTTTGTATGGAATGGAAGAAGACATATTTCCGGACTCTGTCTCGGTTAACGTTTGATGAGTCAGCACAAGCTGATTTTTTCCTGTTTTTGGTTCTATTTTCGATGTGATATCCATTGCCACGCCTATAACAAGAGCAAGTTGTTCAATGTTTCGATGATTTGTACAGCCGCACAATAAAAAAATGGTCATCATGACAGGAAGACATTTTTTCGTCATTTGAACACAACCTTTTTTATTTTCATTAACATGCTGAAAAAAAGAGGGATAACCAAAAATGTCACTAAAAATGCCCAGCCTAGAACAGTTGAATAATTCGACACGTCGCTTGCTGTTTTGGGGGCTAAAGAGCTCATAAATAAAACGGGTACAAGAAAGATAATATTAGTAGTTGATCGGTTTTTGAAAATCTTTTTAAATCCTGAAACAGCTAAAAAGAAATACATTACAAAGGTTAAAAAAAACTGAAGAAGCCAGACAATAAGTAAAAATAATTCAAGCCTCTCAAAGAAAATTCCTTTTACTTCATGCGTCTGAACAAATTCAATCGTAGGCCAGACGGTCGTTTTTACCTCCGGAACGGATAACGCGCCGACAACTAATACGTAAGTGATAATATATAAAAGTAAAGGAATGGAAAATCCGATGATAGAAACTTTTCGTAAATGATTTTTGTTTTTCATATGCTTTGGAAGAAATACAATCGTTTCAATCCCTAAAAAGGAAACAGAAACGGTTGTAAAAGCAGCAAGAAGCGGGCTGAATCCATCGGCTAACACGGGCTGTAAGTTTTTTAAATCGACCATTCCGATACTAAGAAGATATAAGATAAGAAGAATGATGACCGTTACAGGAAAACATAGGGCCATTACTTTTCCAATAGAATTAATACCCCCAGTGATTAAATAGACGCCTGTCAAAATAAACGAAAGGATAATTAATTCAATGGGCATCGTTTCCAGTAAATAGAAATGGATCATTTCTGCCATAGCTCTTACTTCAAAACTTGCTACAGATGTGAAATAAACGACTATAGCGAAGTTGAAGATATTTCCAATCAACTTGCCGGTTACTTCTTGCGTGAAGTCAAACATACAACTAATCGTAAAATATTTAACCATCCAGACTAAAAAAAGAACAATTCCAATAAACAAAAGGCCGTCCATAATAAGTACAATCCATCCGTCTGCGTTGTTTGTCTGGTTTGTAATGCTGCTTGGCAGTGTTAATAAACCGACGCCCAGCATGGTTGAAGAGATAATTGAAATGGCATAAAAGTCTGAAAGAAGCTTGCTTGATTGTGACTGTGATTGTTCCATATGGTCCTCCTTTTGTCAGTTTTATTTGGCTTTATTTTTAGACTGTTTTAGACTTTTGTTTGGCAGACGAATATAAGAATCTTTCCACGCTTTTTTATTTAACGCAAAAAACGGTTTGAAGTAAGCCATACCAAAACTTTCGAGCTTGGTTAGATGAATGACGAGAACAAGAAAAAACATGGTAACTCCGTATAATCCAAATATTGCTGCAATCATCATAGATACGAAACGCAAAATTCGAAACGAAAGGCCAATTCCGTACTGAGGAACGGTAAAGGACGCAATTGCCGATACAGATACAACAATAATCATAACGGAGCTAACGATATGGGCTTCCACCGCTGCTTGACCAATCACAACCCCGCCTACAAGTCCAACTGTTTGTCCCACAGGAGTAGGGAGACGCAGACCGGCTTCGCGCAATAATTCAAGCGTCACTTCCATAACCACTGCTTCGATAAAAGGAGAAAAAGGAACGTTTTCTCGTGTGGCCGCAATAGTAATAGCAAGCTCCGTCGGAAGCAGACCTTGGTTAAACGAAACGAGTGAAATATAAATAGCTGAAAAGAATAGGGTAATAAAAATAGACAAGTACCTTAGTAATCTTAGCAACGAACCAGCTATCCATCTTTCGTAATAATCGTCGGGTGATTTCATAATCATATCGAAAGTTGTAGGCACTAAAAGAGCAAAAGGAGAGCCATCTACTAAAATGGCTACTCGCCCTTCATTCACCGCAGCGAGAACACGATCCGGTCTTTCTGTATTTTGTACTTGAGGGAACGGTGAGTAAGGTGCTTCTTCTAAAAATTCTTCAATCATTCCTGAGTCTTGAATGTTATCTAAAGGAATGTCTAATAATTTCTCTCGGACTTGATTCACGATGTGAGTTTGACAGTGTTTATTATGAAAAACGATACTTGTTCGATGTTCCTTTGTATTTCCAATATAAATGTCTTCAATAACCATTTCTTCTTCGGTAGAACGCTGCCTTAAAAGACCAAGGTTTTCATCTAAGTTTTCGATCAGAGCAATTTTAGGGCCGCGCACTACTTTTTCTGTTGTAGGTTCACTTAAAGAGCGCTGTTTGGTCATAGACATATTCAGCGAGTATGCCGTGGTGCTTTCGCTAATGAACAGCAAAGGCTGACCTTTAAAAAAACACGAGATTGCTTGCTTGTATGTATAAACTTCTTTGTCTTTAATGACAGAAATAAACGAATCGATGTCATCGAGTGTTTGCGTTTCACTTTTTGCTTTTGTCTCAACAACATGCTGAGTAAGATTATCAAGTTTTTCTCCGTCTACTAATCCTTGGAGATAAATAATACATATATATTTTGTGGGAGACAGCCATAATTTTTTGGAACCAACGTCTGTATTTTGACCCACCAAATCTAGAAACGTTTGAACGGTGTAGTCTGCATTGGGCTGAAATTTTGAATCGAGCATAAATAAACTCACCGCCTGTTGTGTTAATGAGCTTAGTGTTTACGATGTAAAAACGAGTTATGCGAAAAATGTGGAAGAATAGAAAAGATATGTTATGGTAAAGAAAAGAGGTGATGGTATGCTACATTCATTTACGTTAAAAACGAATAAGCGTGACGAAATGATTGACGTGACGAGTCAGGTACAAGCATTAATAAGAACAGAAGGATTAAAAGAAGGGGCTGTAGTTGTTTACTGTCCTCATACAACCGCTGGTATAACAATTAATGAAAATGCGGATCCGGATGTAAAAACCGATATGATCCGACGCTTCGATGAAGTATATCCTTGGGAACATAAGTTAGATCTTCATATGGAAGGAAATACGGCGGCGCATCTCAAAGCGAGCACGGTCGGCTCCTCTCAGCATATAATCGTTCACGATGGGCAGCTGCTGCTAGGAACGTGGCAAGGAATTTATTTTTGTGAGTTTGATGGACCAAGGACTCGTACGTATTATGTAAAAATTTTATCGGCACAATAACTTTTTTTCATACGTCATTGTCCAACTTTTTTCTGAAAATTGTTATAAAACAAAGTTAATTTAATATAAATGTTATATAACAGTTAAAGGGAGAGATTGAACAATGGAAAAGATAAGTGCAGAACAAGAAGCAGTAAAAAAAGAAAATGAAAAAACAAATTTTACATGGGTGGAAGAATACCCAACCATTTTAGACATTGTCAATGAGTATTACAGTACGTGTCGATAAATAAAGTGAAGAGACAAAATTATTTTAATTGAAAGAAGATCCGAATGAGTTTGATTCTTGCTTGAGAATTTAACGCGTTCGGATTTTTTCATTGGTAGGGTGGACGTAGGTTTCGTATATGTAGGCGAGGAGGCTCATCGGACGCTGACGGAAAACGAAGTCTTACACGGAAATCAACAGCGATGCAACAAGCAGTCGAGATCATTTATCTCACTTGTTCGTCTTTAGGTTGGATTGATTTAGTTATGTCTTAATATCTTTTTTTATAAAAAAAGATATAATAGTAGCAATTTTCCTAAAAGGTTTAATATAATAAATATTAGGGTACTGAATTGTATGAAATAAAGATAAAACGCATCGTTTCATACTATTTCCTTTTTTACCGCTAGTATAGCCTTGAAGAAAAAGTTTCATTTGATATACTAACTATACGCTTAGTCTTTAAGAGAAAGATGAAGATTCATTGTCATTGTTACACGCAGTGAATGAGCTGCCTTTGCTTGGCGAAAACGTCGTACAAACAAAGACAGATAGCGAATTGTTTTGGGTGCGTTCATTTAGTTCAAAACAGGGAGGCGATTAGTCTATGTTACTTGTACGTATGGCCATGATTGGTTTCTTTTCATTAACAGCCATATCATTGTTTTCTTTTCAGTCCGTTGAAATTATCCATGCCATTATGGACTTTTTCTCATCAGCTGATAAGTACTAAAAAACGATATCTTTTTTAAATAAAAAGCGGATAACCCTTAGGGGCTATCCGTCAAAAACCGCCCAAAAGGCGGTTTTTTTATGCTTATAGCTGTGCTAACAAACGCACTGCATTCATTCTCTGATGACAAAGTCCACGTGTTTTTTAGCTTAACATTCGTTAAAATAAGTATTTACGTACTGTTCAAACTGAAGCCAATCGTCCACGCGAGGGACATTTACTTCTTCGTTATACGGGTAGCTCATGGCAACAGCATGGCGACCTGTAGCTTGAAAAGCCTTCAAATTATGCGGTGCATCATCAAATAGCAAGTCTCCGTATATTTTATCTTTTTGGTGTGTAAACACGATATTGTATTTTCCAATAAACGGAAGGTGTTTCTCAACCCACTGCTCTTTTTCTGTATAAGCATAGGTACGGCTGCTTGTAACAATTAAAATGGAAAATCTTTCATAAAGTCGTTTAAGAACCTCAACAGCATGAGGGAGAGGTTGTAAATGTAAAAAAAGCCCCGGCTGATCGAGGTAGTCATAAATTTTCGTGCCGCATTCCGGCTTTACATACTTTTCTGATTCCCAGCATTTTAACTTTTCAACCGATAAGCTGTCGCAATAATCTTTGTTATATTGGTTATGCCAATCCGTCATAAGATCACAAATGACAGAATCCATGTCAATTAAAAGGGTGTGCATTTATTCAACTTCCTTTACAGTATTCATCTACACGCTTGGTTTTGCAATGTAATGTGCTGCTTCTACTATACCAAATCTTTTACATGCAGAAAAAGAGCAAGCCGCATCAAAATCGCACAGCTTGCCCTTTTTATAGAAACTACATTCTTTTAGCACCTAAATAGCGTTTGCTCCAATAGCTCTCTTTTAGAGAAGAGATGCTCACACCTTTAGATGAAGAGCAGTGAAGAAACTGGTTATTTCCTAAATAAATTCCTGCATGAGAAGGCCCTTTTGTATAGGTTTGGAAGAACACAATATCTCCAGCTTTTGGACTTGAGACGCGCGTTCCTTTTTGATAAATTTGAGCTACTGTTCGAGGAAGCTGAACCCCGCCTCCATGTTTGAATGCATAGCCAATAAAACCGCTGCAGTCAAAGCCGCTTGGCGTTGTTCCGCCCCAGCGATATCGAACGCCCATATACTGTTTTCCTTTGTTAATCACTGCGTTAGGGTTATAGCGCGCTGAGCTAGAAGTCGATTTACCCTTTGCTGAAACGCCTAGTTTAGCATACGTTCCCTTTCCGACAATACCATCTGCTGCTAGTCCATTTTTGCGCTGAAATGATTTTACAGCAGAAGTTGTAACAGTCCCAAAGTATGTAGTCGTATTCCCTTTAAAATAACCTTTATTTTTCAACGTTTGTTGTAGTTGTTTAACATCTTGGTGATTCATGCCTTGGCGAAGCGTTTGGTCGCCTAGAGCCGCTTGGCTGACAATCGGGCTAGTAGAAACAATAACGCCAGCAAGCGTAAGAGCTGCTATTACTTTTTTCATAAAACTAGTACCCCCTGAAAATTTTTCCTGATTTGAGTAAATTCATCATATCATCTTTCGACAGTGTTCTACGTTACAATTTCATTACATATATGAAAAAAATGAAATATAAAGGTGAATATAGTCTTATAAAAGCTGTAACTAAAAGGGTTCTTTAGATGTGCAATATTGCTAGAAAAACTTTGAATATTTGACGGTAAATAACTAAAAGATATGAAAAAGTATGTACATTTAAAATTTAACAAAGAAATATGTTGTGAATTACTACACAAAAAGTTCGAACTCGGGTAAAATGTAGAACTATAATATAGTAGTCATGTATGTGACTTTGATGAGGTGAAAGTAATGAAAAGAATAGGTGTATTAACAAGCGGCGGAGATTCTCCAGGTATGAATCCTGCGGTTCGTGCTGTTGTGCGTAAAGCAATTCATGAAGGTATGGAAGTTTACGGTATCTATCAAGGGTATCAAGGATTAATAGAAGGAAATATTAAAAAGCTAGAAGTTGGAGATGTCGGTGACATCATTCAACGCGGCGGAACTATGCTTTATTCTGCAAGATGCCCAGAATTCAAAACAGAAGAAGGGCGTTTAAAAGGTATTGAAAACCTTAAGAAGCACGGTATTGAAGGCTTAGTAGTTATTGGTGGAGACGGATCATATATGGGAGCTGTAAAACTAACAGAGCTTGGTTTCCCTTGTATCGGTATCCCAGGAACAATTGATAACGACATTCCAGGAACAGATTTTACATTAGGGTTTGATACGGCTCTTCATACGGTTATCGATGCTATTGATAAAATCCGTGATACGGCGACTTCTCATGAACGTACGTTTATTATTGAAGTTATGGGTCGTAATGCAGGAGACATTGCTCTTTGGTCAGGTCTTGCTGGCGGTGCGGAAACAATCCTTATTCCAGAAGCAAAAGATGAGTTCCAAGAAATGGTTGACCGTTTGAGAAAAGGACAAGAGCGCGGTAAAAAGCACAGCATTATCGTAGTAGCTGAAGGCGTAGCCAATGGTAATGAAGTAGCGAAGCAGCTGCATGAAGCCGCAGGTATTGAAACGCGTGTAACAGTATTAGGACACATTCAGCGCGGTGGTTCCCCAACTGCTCAAGATCGTGTGCTAGGAAGCCGTTTCGGCGGTCGTGCAGTCGAGCTTCTGCTAGAAGGTAAAGGCGGCCGTGCAATCGGTATCCGTAAAAATGAAATTGTAGATTATGATATTATGGAAATTTTAGGTGAACCTCACCATATCAATGCTGATATGTACCGTTTATCTAAAGAGCTTTCAATCTAATCACAGTATGGCTGAGGCGAAACTTCTTATATGGAAGGAGTTTCGTCTTTTTTTGATTGCATCCCTGTTCCTTCGCAGTGTTTGCATGTTTTCATGTAACCGATACCAGGAATAACGGCTAGCTTTCCGAGTCCTTTGCAAAAGGTGCAAATTAATTCAAAACCAAACATCGTTCCATCCCCTCTGTACAAGTTTTCTTTCAGTTTATCATAAAAGTAGACAAATAATTTTAAAAATTATAGAAATAATCAAAAAAATGATTACATTTGAACAGCGAGTGATATAGTAAAGAGAGAAGACCATTTTACAAAAGAGGAGAGGAAGCGTGATGTTTAAACGAATTTTACTTGCCTCAGATGGCTCAGAGCATGCAGCTAAAGCAACAGAAAAAGCTGTTCAGCTGGCTCAGCTGACGGAAAACAGTTTTATTCAGGTCATTTATGCAGTAGAGGGTGATTCAAGATTAAAATCACTTAGCCGCGATGAGGAACGTGAAAGCCGGATACATACAACAGATGAAATTTTAAAGCAAGGAAACGTGGAGTATGAGATTACGTTTATGCACGGAGACGCGGCTAAAACAGTGATTCAATTTGCTAATCAAAATTCATTTGACCTTGTAGTAATAGGAAGCAGAGGGTTAAATCCTGTAAAAGGCATGCTGCTTGGAAGCGTGAGTTCTAAGATTGCACAGCAAGTAACGATTCCTGTGCTAATTGTTAAATAGGAGAGAAATGCAATGGTAAAACAGTACAAAGAATTAAAACAGCTCATTGATGATGCTAAACACATTTGTTTTTTTACGGGAGCAGGAATGAGCACAGAGTCGGGCATACCGGACTTTCGCTCTCAAAATGGCTTATATCGCCAAAATAAAAGCTTTGTGGACATAGTAGCTGCTGACTTCTATGAGCAATATCCTCATGAATTTTGGCCGCTGTTTAAAGAAATTTTTCATATTAAAATGCTGCATCAGTATAAAGCAAATACGGGCCATCGCTTTATTGCTGAACTAGAAGAAGCCAAAACCGTGCATGTAATTACGCAAAATATTGATGGCTTGCACCAAGATGCAGGAAGCACGAACGTCTTTGAAATTCATGGGTCCATTAAGAGAGCTCATTGTCCAAGCTGTAAAGAAGAGTATGACTTAGCGTATTTAAATCAGTCAGCTCTCCCACAATGTACAGCGTGTGAGCGCCTTTTAAAGCCAAATGTTGTTCTTTTTGGAGATGCCATTCATCAGTTCGATGAAGCAGTTACAGCAGCGCTGTCATCTGATTTATTCATCGTGCTTGGTTCATCGCTTGAAGTAGCACCGATTAATCAGATTCCGCTGCTTGTGAGCCGGTACAATCGTACAAACATGGTGATGATTAATAAAGAACCTACGCATTACGATTATTTGTTTGATTTGGTTATCTATGATTCCATTGGACAAGTGGTCGCAAATTTATAAGCGTCTATGCATGGACATAGCGCTTTTTTAGCATTTAGTGATAAAGTGTAGGGATGTATCATATGGTGTAGTACATCATCCATTCGCTAATGGATAGAAGGGATGTTTGCGCATATGAGTGGAGGCTTGAGAGTTTGTCTCTTCATTGTTGGTATTGCACTCAAAGTGACAGCTGTTTTGACTTTGATTTTTGAAATGAATCTTGTCCCTATTCACGGAAGGAGTCTCACTTATTATGCTGAAGCAATAGGTATGAAACTCCCCATTATCTGTTTTGTCCTTGGTTTTTTTTGTGTAGCAGCAAGCTTTTATTTACCTGCTAAAAATCGCCGTACCAGTAAATAGCAAGGGCAGGAGACTAACTAAAACGTTTGACTGCAAAGTTTTTAACATTTAAAATAAAGTCAATAAGTTTAAAAAGAAATAGGATAATTATTCCTTATTCTTTTTAGATATACGGAAATAGAGGTGATTGGATGGGGCAGTGTACCACGTTGGCGAAGTAGCATTATATGCACCAGTGTCAAAGCGTACAATACAGTATTATATAAACCTACATTTGCTTCACGCATATCGCTCTTTATCACATAATCGCTCTTTTAAGACGTTAACAGACTTTAACTTTATAAAGATTGTAAACTACTAAATTTTTTATAAATGAATGGAAGAGAGAATCAGCGCTGAAGCAACATCATGAAATGAAGCGATGTGAGCCATTGCTTCACATCTAGAACAGCTGAATAAAGAATGACCTGCTACATTAACGAGTGAAACGTGAGATAAGGAAGAAAGACTGGCAGTTTTGCTCCATATAAAAATGTTTATACATTTATCATTTGATTCCTCCTTATATGCACTTTTCCAAGTGATCAGTACAGGGATAGAGTTCTTTATCCAAATTTTTTATTTTTTAGGAGGTGAGTCCTTACTCGTTTTTAAACGAGCTAAGGAACTTGATTGGACATATTTAACTTGATTTTACTAGCGGTACTGATTGCATTAACTGCTTTTTTCGTTGCTACCGAGTTTGCGATTATTCGCGTGAGGAGTTCCAAAGTGGATCAGCTTATAGCAGAAGGGAGCAGCAATGCAAAAGCTGCGAAGCAAGTTATTTCAAACTTAGATGAATACTTATCTGCGTGTCAGCTTGGTATTACGATTACTGCGCTGGGAATTGGTTGGTTAGGAGAGCCTACACTTTCGCATCTCCTGTCCCCATTACTTGATCAACTAGGGATAAGCGGAGCTTTAACAAAAGTACTATCTGTTGCGATTTCTTTTGCGGTTGTTACATTTATAAACGTTGTGGTCGGAGAGCTTGCTCCGAAAACATTTGCAATTCAAAAAGCAGAGAAAGTCACTTTATTATTTGTTCGTCCGCTTATACTCTTTTATAAAGTAACCTATCCTTTCATTTGGCTATTAAACAGTTCTTCTCGTTTAATAACAGGGTTATTTGGTCTAAAGCCTGCTTCAGAAAATGAGCTTGCACACAGTGAAGAAGAGCTTCGCATCTTGTTATCAGAAAGCTATAAAAGCGGTGAAATCAATCAATCGGAGTTTAAATATGTAAGTAAGATTTTTGACTTTGATGATCGCGTTGCCAAGGAGATTATGGTGCCGCGTACGGAAGTCGTTTCGATTGACCAGGAAGATACGGTCGAATACATCCTTGAGATGGTCCAAGAAGAGCGGTTTACCCGCTATCCGGTCATCGATGGAGATAAAGACCATATTATTGGAATGGTCAATATGAAAGAGATTTTAACCGAGATTGTCATGAACAACAGCAAGGAAAAAATAAATTTAAAACAGTATATCCGTCCTGTTATTGAAGTAATTGAATCGATTCCTATTCATGATTTATTGCTTAAGATGCAGCGTGAACGCATCCATATGGCTATTTTAATTGATGAATACGGAGGAACAGCAGGGATTGTAACAGTAGAGGATATTTTAGAGGAAATTGTCGGTGAAATTCGTGATGAATTTGATGCGGATGAACTTCCATTAATTCAGAAAGTCAAACCCGATCATTATATTGTAGATGGAAAATTATTAGTAAGTGAGCTTAACGAGTTGCTTGGCACAACAATTGATGATACGGATGTTGATACAATTGGAGGCTGGGTATTGACGGAAAAATATGACGTCAAGCAAGGAGAAAGCCTTAGCTTTGATCAGTATGACTTTACCGTTACGAAAATGGAAGGCCATCATATTCAATATATTGATGTGATCAAAAAACGTCAGGTGCATCAAAGCACGGATGAAGCGGTTAATGTTTCAGACATGAATCAGTCACAGGCTTTATCTTCGTAACAAAAAGGCGCATTGCAAAAGAGCAATGCGCCTTTCTTATGGAAAAAGCGTGCTGGGAAGATGATAAAGTAATATGATGGAACTAAGGGATAATATTACCGCTATGAATCTTAAAATCAATTTGCTTTAATAAAAGTATGAAAACTCTATCAAAACTTTTATTAGTAACACTGTTGTCTGTCACTCTAGCTTTTGGTCTTAATAACACTGCGCAAGCAGCAACCGTACATACCGTTCAATCGGGAGATACGATGTGGAAAATAGCAGTAAAATATCAGGTTGGCGTTTCCGAGCTGATTGAAGCGAATTCTGCTATTAAAAATCCTAATTCGATCTATCCGGGACAGAAAATTACTATTCCAACCGATAAAGCAGGAAGTTCATACGAAGAGCAAGTAGTTCAGCTAGTGAATCAAGAACGTGCTAAAGTAGGACTTAAGCCTTTAAAGTCTAATTGGGAAGTAGCTCGCGTTGCTCGCTATAAATCGCAGGATATGATTGATAAAAATTATTTCAGTCATACATCGCCTACATATGGAAGTCCGTTCGACATGATGAAAAACTTTGGTATTACATACAGTACAGCAGGTGAAAATATCGCTGCTGGACAAGCAACTCCAAAAGAAGTGGTTAACGCATGGATGAATAGCGAAGGTCACCGTAAAAACATACTATCGAGTCAATTTACCGAAATTGGAGTAGGTTACGCTAAAGGTGGAAGCTACGGTCATTACTGGACTCAAATGTTCATTTCAAACTAAAAAAGAAAGGAAAAAAAGCTGACTTAGTAGTCAGCTTTTTTTAGCTTCGAGCACTTTCTAGAAATTCTTTTGGATTGCCAGAAAGCTTTCCGTCCTGCTCAACGATGAGTGTGCGCGTAGGGAAAGCAAATTCTACGCCTTCTTCTTCAAGAATGTCCATAATTTCGAAGTTTATATTTTCTTTTACATCTAAATAATCAGCAAAAACGGTTGTATTTGTAAAGAAATACAGATAGATATTTAGACTGGATTCATAAAAGCCGTCAAAATTTACAAGAATCGTTTCATTGTGAATTTCTTCGTGCTCCGTCAGCATCTTTTTAATTCTTGTCACTACGGTTTCTAACTTTTCTTTTGGTGTATTATAATTCAAGTTTAAATGAAAGGCAATTTGACGTTTTCCCATCTTAGCCCAGTTAATAATAGGTTCATTAGAAAGAGTAGCATTTGGAACCGTTACGACTGCTTGAGCGAACGTTCGAATTTTGGTGCTTCGAAACGTAATATCTTCTACAACGCCTTCAACACTCGGTGTTTTAATCCAATCTCCAATGGTAAAAGGCTTTTCGGTAATAATCACAATTCCGCCGAATAAATTACTAACGGTGTCTTTAGCGGCTAGGGCAAAAGCAAGACCACCTAAACCAAGACCCGCTACAAAGCCGTTTACGTTAAAACCCCACTCTTCTGCGATGATGGAGATAGAAAGCATAACAACAACGATGCGGATGAACTTTTCAATAAAAGGAATAATGATTCGATCCACTTGGATATCGAAATTTTTGGCAAACGTTGCAAAAAATAAATTGGTAGAAGCAGCTAAATTATACAAGCCCCATCCTGCAAGGCCAACAGAAGCTGAACGAACTAAATGTCTTTCCGTGTCGGCTGTTAAAACATCAAAGGGAAGATAGGGAAGAGCAAGCTTGAAACCAATAATTACAAAAATCCAGCGCAGCGGCTTTTCAAAAGCTTCCAAAACGCTCGTAATTAAATTGATTTTTTTATTTTTGACAAAACCAATAATAAACTTAAACAAATAAGTCGTGAAAAGCTTGCGAAGAATTAAAAAGATCAAAAAGATCCCAATCGCAATCACGATTTTTTTCCAATCATCTAACGATGATAGAGACTTCAAAAAATCCATACAATCCTCCTAATTACCAAAACTGTGCTACAGTCCATTTATATCCGTCGATCGAAAGCATTTCTATGTAGAGTGTTCTTTACCCTAAATTCATGCTTTTTAAAAGCTTCTTCCCTATTAAAATAGCACAAAAATACCTTTAAATCTATTTAAGTGATAATTATGAATATATCTCTTTTTAGTAAAAGAGACAGACAACAGTCTGAAAATAAGTTGTATAATAAATAGGTGATATTATAAACGTTAATGTATCTTATTATTTATTGAAAACGTTCGTTGGAGGGAGAAGTTTTGTTAAGTCAATTGAATAGAATGCTAGAAAAATTGATGCCGTTTATTACGCCGGTCAGCTTGCTCATAGGAGTTCTTATCGGTTCGTCATTAAGTCAGTATGCCTTCTTAATTCCATGGCTTTTTGCATTAATGACGTTTGCCGGAAGTTTGAATTCAAATTTTCACCAGTTAAATGCCACGATACACCGTCCATTTCCAATCATTATGGCCCTGTTTGTTTTACATATTTTTATGCCAGCGTGGGCTTGGAGCGTTGGCCAAGTGATTTTTCCACATGATGTATTTACAAGCACAGGTCTTTTGCTAGCAGCGATCATTCCAACAGGAGTGACTAGTTTTATATGGGTCTCGATTTACAAAGGAAGCATTCCTCTTGCGCTATCCATTATTTTAATTGATACTCTTTTGGCGCCGCTTATCGTTCCTTATACACTTTTATTGGTAGTTGGAGACACCGTGCATTTGGAAGCGCTAAAGTTAGTCAAAGATTTGTGTTTTATGATTGTCCTTCCATCTTTGTTAGGCATGTGCTTAAATCAATATACAAAAGGAACAATTAAGCAGACATTAGGACCAAAGTTGGCACCTGTTTCGAAAATAGGGCTAAGTGTGATGGTTATGATAAACGGGGGAGTAATTGCACCTTATTTAAAACATATTGATAAAAAACTGCTGTTTATTATCGTGATCGTCTTTTTAATGAGTTCAGCTGGTTATTTCTTCAGCTGGATGATTGGCAAATGGCTAAGATGGGACCGAGCAAAAGTTGTGACGCTTACGTTTTGCGGAGGCATGAGAAATATTAGCGCCGGAGCCGTGTTAGCCGTATCTTATTTTCCAGCTCCCGTTGCTGTACCCGTCGTACTGGGGATGTTATTTCAGCAGGTATTAGCTGCTTTATCAGGGCGTTTAGTTCAAAACTATTACGAGAAAAAAGACGCTGAATTTGTTTCATTAAAATAAATGGAAGAAGCAAGGGAGGAACCATAGTAATCATAAAGTAAGCACTCTGTTTTAATGACGAGGGATAAGGTGCTTTTACGCTTGCTGCGTTCAAGATAACGAGGTGATTAGAAAAAGAAACGGTGTGGCATACTAGAAAGAAAAAGGTCGGATATTTTTGCTTATCAATATAGCGCTGACGTTTGTTTTACCTTGGATTTTTGGCACGTTCTATTTACATCCTAAAAATCGTCGTTTACTGCCTTTAGTAGGAACTGCTTTTTGCATTTTAGCAATCGTTATCAATGAATTAGGGAGCTATTATGGTTTTTGGAAACTCCGGACTTCTTTAGAAAATGAAGCATTAGAAGCGCTGCCTTTTAATTTAGGCGTCTATCCTGTATTGGCTAGCTATATGATTTTTTTAATCCAGCGAATTGGAAAGCCTCATTTTTTTATTTTTCTTATTGCGCTGTTTACAACATGTTTAGAAGGAACGTATGTGCATATGGAAAGAGTTACATACGGAAACGGATGGAATCTCGGCTGGACATTTTTTTCCTACTGGATTCCGTACGGCGTGATTTATTTATACTATAGGTATTTGGTTAGTCTTAGACTGCTTCACTAGAAGAAAGAAAAAGAAGTAAATTTGCACAATAAAAAAAGCCGTGAATATTCACGGCTTTTTTTATTAGATCGCTTCTTTCGAGCTAGATTTATCTTTTGAATGATCCCATGCATCAATATTATCAAGTCCAGAAATGCTGTCTTGGTAGAAGACAGGGTCTTTTCCAGCTTTCTTTTGAGCAAGATAATCTTTCAGTGCTGCAAAAGAAATTTTCGAGAGCAAGAGAATCGCGATTAAGTTGACCACTACCATCAAGCCCATAAACAGGTCTGCTAAATCCCATACAAGCTGAATTTGAGAAATAGAACCGAACACAATCATTGCAAGTACAGCAACACGGTAAGTTACTAGCCAAGCTTTATTTGTGTTCAAGAACTCAATATTTGTTTCTCCGTAGTAGTAGTTACCGATTAATGTACTAAAAGCAAATAGGAAAATCATAATTGCAAGAGCACCTGTTGCCCAAGAGCCAATGTGAGTGCTTAAAGCAGCTTGTGTTAACTCAATACCGCTTAAATTTTTATTTGTATAAGTACCTGAAAGCAAAATGATAAAGGCAGTACTACTACAAATAATAAGCGTATCTGTTAATACACCAAATGCTTGAATCAATCCTTGCTTTACCGGGTGGCTTGTTGTTGCAGCTGCGGCTGCATTTGGAGCACTACCCATACCAGCTTCGTTTGAGAATAATCCGCGTTTAATTCCTTGCATAAGAGCTGCTCCAAGAGAACCGCCGGCAATTTGATCGAAACCAAATGCATTTTTAACGATTAACGCAATAAGAGAAGGCATCTCTTGAATGTTCATAATAATAATGAAGAGTGCTACTGCAATATAGGCAACAGCTAGTACCACAACAATGTATTCTGACATTTTTGCAATACGCTTAACTCCGCCAAAAATAATGGCAGCGAAAGCCACTGTCATAATAATTCCTAACACTAAACGATTTGTTCCGAACGCATTTTCAAACGCAAGAGTAATCGTGTTCGATTGTACAGCATTAAAAATTAAGCCGAATGATAAAGTGATTAAGACAGCAAACAGTCCGCCCATCCAGCGCTTCTTTAACCCTTTTTCCATATAGTAAGCCGGTCCGCCTCGGAAGCCGCCGTCTTTGTCTTTTACTTTGTATATTTGTGCTAATGTACTTTCGATAAATGCTGAAGCTGAGCCAATAACGGCAAGCACCCACATCCAAAATACAGCACCAGGTCCCCCTAAAGCGATCGCAATCGCAATACCTGTAATGTTCCCCGTACCAACGCGGGCTGCCATACTGATACAAAACGCTTGGAATGGCGAAATTCCGTCTTTAGAAGAGCTATCCGCACCTTCTTTTAATACACGAATCATTTCTTTTAATAACCGAATTTGTAAAAACTTTGACCTGAATGTAAAAAACAAACCAAATGCAATCAGCATCGCAATCAGTAAGTAGGACCAAAGAAATTCGTTGATTGAACTAACAAAACCTTGAACTACTTCTTGCATAGTTTCACCTCTTCATGAATTATAGTAGAATAATAATAAAAAACGTGAATTTATAGAATTTTCCCTCTATTTAGATAGATCTCCCTATTTCCCCGCTGTTTTTCTTCATTATCCTTGTCGAATCTTGTTGCTAAATCTGAACCTTATATATATATAAAATAATAATTTTGGTCTTTTGTCAACTAACCTCACATGGAAAAATAGGGTGATATGACAAATGAAGCGGGTATGAAAAGGCGATAACAGCAGGGGTGAAAGAAATTTCAGTTTGTTTTACTTAATTGTTGCTAGAAAATAAAAGTTTTAGGCCAAGTACGCCAAAAACCGTTCCTTTTACATATTTTAATGTGTGCTGAAAGATACGGCTTTTTTTGACTTTTTTCCCAAGGCCAGAAGCAAATAGCGCAATAAGTGAAAAGATGATGAGCGTTTCGGCGATAAAGATGATACCAAACAAAATCATTTGCAAACTTACATGTCCAAGAGACGAATTAACAAACTGCGGTAAGAACGTAATGAAGAAAATAGCTACTTTTGGATTGGTTAAGTTGCTAACAAATCCTTTTCTAAAGTGATGGTGCTGCTGAACGTTTTCTGTTAATTCCAACGGACCGCTTTTCTCGCGAAACGATTGGTAGGCTAAAAACAGCAGGTACAGAACACCTATAACCTTTAGAATCGTAAAGGCAATAATTGATTTTTGAAAGATAATAGATAGCCCCACTGCGGCTAAAAGAGTATGTACAAATGTTCCCGTAATAGATCCTAATACGGTTTTGATGCCTGCTTTGACGCCTGAAGCAATACTTTGTGTCATTACGAAAATCATGTCTTGTCCTGGTATTAAGACAATGATAAGTGACACGGCTATGTAAGGTATAAGCCAAGAAAATGTCATGATGATTCCCTCCCAACAGAATTTTAACCATTTCGACAAAAAGTTCTCAAGAGTGTGTGCTAATGAATTAATAGATTAATGGAGTAAAGTTAAGAAGGTGTAAAAGCGTAAAAAGAGGTTATTCTCCTTAATAAAAATCAATAAAAGTGTAGGAAAAAAATAGGTGGTGTTGTATAATAATTCGATATACTTAATTTTTATAGAAAGAGGGTGAAAATTTATGAAGTACTGTTTAGCACAGCTGGAGGACGCTGCTACAGTTCATGATCTTATGCTGCAAGCCTTCTCCGTCTATCGCGATTCTGTCCCACCATCCAGTGCTCTTGATGAAACAATAGAATCTATTATGCAATCGTTAAAGCACGGAAAAAAAGCTGTCATTTTATACGTCGAAAATAAGCCGGTAGCGATGGCGCGTTTTACGCTAGAAGAAACAAGCTTATATTTTTATCGCCTGTCTGTTATTCCTGCTTTTCAAGGAAAAGGAATGGCTAAACAGCTTATTCAATGGTTAGAAACATACGCCAAAGAGTGTGGCAAGGAAAGTTTATTATGCAAGGTGAGAATGAGTGTTTTTCGTAATATAGCTTTGTATGAATCAATCGGCTTTTACATAGAGCAAAAAGAAATCGTACATAGAGACGGAGTGGATATTCCCGTAGTAAATATGAAAAAAGAGATTCTAAAAGGAGTAATGGCATGAATAAATCAACTCTTCCTTTACCGCCTCCTGTCTTTCTTTTAATCGGTGTATTAGCCGTTTCTTTTTCTTCTATTTTAATTAAATGGTCGGACGCGCCTGCTTCTATTTTAGGAATGTATAGACTGCTGTTTACGGTCCTTTTATTTTTACCGTTTTTACCATGGAGGCAAATGAAAATTCTTTTTAAAAACAGCACGGTAAAAGAATGGCTAATGCTAGCTGTATCAGGCGTGTTTTTAGGGCTTCACTTTCTGTTTTGGATGGAGTCTTTTTCACATACAACAGTTGCTAGCGCTATGATTTTGACTGCGCTTGAGCCGGTCTTCGTAGTGATAGGAGCTTATTTTTTATTTAAAGAAAAAACAAGCAAAGTAGGAATCATCAGCATTTTAATTGCTGTTAGCGGCTCGGTAATTATTGCATCGGGAGATATCGGAGTAACCAAAACGGCTCTTTACGGAGACTTACTTTCTATTTTAGGTACAGTAGCTGTTTCTGTTCATATGCTCGCGGGGCAAGAATTATGCAGGAAAATGCCTTCAATCATCTATAGCTTCGCCGTTTTTTTTATCGGTGGCCTGGTTCTATTTGTCTACAATATTTGTACAAATGTATCGCTGACTCAATATGACATAAAAGATTGGTGGATCTTTTTGCTTTTAGCGCTTATTCCTAATATTTTTGGTCATGCCTTATTTAACTGGCTGTTAAAGTACGTAGGTGCTACAACAATTTCAATGGCTATTTTAGGCGAGCCAATTGGTGCCATCATTCTCGCTTATTTCTTGCTTGGAGAAATGACAACTGTTTCTCAGCTAGTGGGAGGAATGATTGTGATGATTAGTGTGATGATCTTCTTAAAGTACAAAGCAGCAGAGCCGGAAAAAGTCATGCCTCTTCAAGAAAAGTCTAATATCAGCTAATTGGATAGGCAAGCAGCACCGAGTATGATACAGTTTATTTATCATTATTTACCATTTGGTAAAGAGGCTTTTATTAAACTACATAAAGCGGGTGTAAATATGCTGAAAAAACTAACGGACCATGTTTATTACTTTCCTCATTCTGAAGAAACGGATCGGCCGGTGCTCGGGCTTATCTGCGGGGAGAAGTATAGTTTCATCGTAGATGCCGGGAATTCTCCTGCGCATGCATCATCATTTTTAGAAGAAGTGGAAAAAATGGGCGTCCCTCCAATCAAAGGAGTAGCTATTACGCATTGGCACTGGGATCATACATTTGGTATTCATGCAATGAATAAGTATACAATCAGCCATCATTTAACAAAGAAAAAGCTGGCCTATTTAAAGACACTGCGCTGGGACGATGATTCCTTGGATAAACGCGTCCAGGAGGGGGAGGAAATCGAGTTTTGCCGGGATATGATCAAGAAAGAAATGCCGAGTCGAGAGACGTTAATTTTACAGGAGCCGGACGTAACGTTTCATCATCATATGGAAGTTGACCTAGGTGGCATCACTTGTTGCATTCAGCATATTGGCGGAGTACACGCGCAGGACTCGTCCATTGTCTACATACCCCAAGAAAAAGTCTTGTTTTTAGGTGATTGTCTATGTCCAGATTTTTATAGCGGTGACTGGAGTTATGATAAAGAAGACTTTGAGCGGATTCAGAGAGAGCTTAAAAAATATGATGCGCAGTATTATCTCTCATCTCATTTTGACCCTGAAACTCCTGAGGAACTTTGGCAAGATTTAAACCAATTGAGTGCGATTGGAGAAATTGTAGGAAATGAAGTCGATTTAGAAAAAGCATGTTTTCAGTTTGAATGTGAAACGTATAAAAAACCAACAAATGAGCAAAAAGAGAGAATACAGTATTTTGTTAATGGAAATGTCAAACGCAAAAGCAGAGAACTGTTTTGATAGTTTATGCCTAATGATAAATAAGCCCGCCTGTTCATACTATGTTATGAGCAGGCGGGCTTATTCAATTGGTTGTGCAGTGATATAAGTTTTAAGTTATGATAGTAAAATAAATAACTTGACGAAATAAAGTTATAAAAATATAATAAGTTACATAAAGTAAGTTGATAAAAAAATGATATATTCAAAAGGAGAAATAATCATGAACTTTCACCGTGCACCTCATGTATTTGTTGGGAAAGTAAATTTAAAAGTAGAAAATTTAGAGCGTTCACTTGCTTTTTATCAGCAAATAATCGGGTTTAAACTTTTAGGGAGAAAAGAGAACAAAGCTCTGTTAACAGCTGATGGACGCACGGCGCTGTTATCGATTGAACAGCCGGAAAACGTTACAGCAAAACAGCCTCGTACAACAGGCTTATATCATTTTGCTCTATTGTTGCCCACTCGTTCTGATTTAGGAAGTATACTGCAGCATTTGTTAAATAGCGGTTATCCGCTTCAAGGGGCGTCTGATCATCTAGTGAGCGAAGCGCTGTACTTGGCAGATCCAGATGGAAACGGCATAGAGATTTATCGAGATCGTCCGTCAAGTACATGGGAATGGAATGACAGTGAAGTAGTAATGGCTACAAAACCTTTAGATGCAGAAGCGATATTAGCTGAAGGAAACGGTAAACCATGGACAGGATTACCTTCTGCTACCTTAATGGGACATATTCATCTTCACGTTTCTGAATTAGAGCAAACGGAAAACTTTTATCGAAATGGATTAGGTTTTGAGGTTGTGAGCAATTACCATAATCAAGCATTGTTTATTTCAACTGGGCGCTATCATCATCACATCGGACTAAACGTTTGGAATGGAATTGGAGCGCCTAGTCCTCTTGAAAGCAGCGTTGGTTTAGAGTCATTTACACTTGTTTTTTCAGCTGAAGAAGAAAGGGAGCAGGCAATAAATAAGCTTCGTGAAATCGGAGCAGCTGTGTCTAAAGAAAACCAAGATTTCATCACAAAAGATCCATCAGGCAATATAATTAGATTAGTCCTTTAACATAAAAGCTGCCGCAATTGGCAGCTTTTATTTATCGCAATGTTCGTCAAAATAGGAAAGAAATGTACACTTTTTTCTCAAATAGTAAGATGATAATGGCGAAAACGGTGTTATTTTCAGGGAAATAAACGAAGAGTCTTACGTTTAAAAAAGTTTGTAAACAAGCGGGCGTGGGAATAAAATACATATCAAGCATCATTTCTTATCGTTATTGAATTTTTATATAAAGTCTTTTCATATAAAACCTTGAAAGAAGGGAGCGGAAACCTGTGAGATATAAAGTGAAACATTGGCTTAGATTAACTTCAGACGAGCGCTATCTTGTATTGTTTGCTACTGCTGCTTTGCAAAAAGAAAAGCGATAAAAGAGTTGTTAATAGTAAGGAAAGTAGCTTTATATGCTAACGAAAAGGTAATAAAAGGCCTGAAAATAATATATTTATTTTCAGGCCTTTTATTGTTTTCAAACCTTTTTTAAGTCAACTGTTGAGAGATAGCTTCAGCCGTTTGTTTGCCGTTTGTTATACACGCTGCAATGCCTACTCCATAGTAAGAACAGCCAGCTAATGTAATAGCGGGGTGCTTGTCATGGAATTTTTGAGTCAAGCTGCGTACAAGTTCACCGTGTTTAAGGTGATAGGTAGGCATCAATTTATCCCAATTGGTTACGTCGCTTTCAATAGGCTCCTCTTTGATTCCTAAGCTGTTTTCAATGTCCTTTTGTGCCACTGCTAGCAGCTCTTCTTTTGACATCGTCCGCAGGCTGTCAAAGTGGTGACTCGTACTTTTATAAAACAGGCGAACTAACAAATTCCCTCGCTTAGAAGTGTGAGCCCATTTTTTGCTCGTCCACGTGCAGGCATTGGCGATTAAGTTGCTTGATTGAGAGGCAATAAATCCAGTGCCTTCAGCGGGAAGGTATTCGTCTGGAACGTCATAGCCGATGTATACGCTAATGAGAGAAGAATCTTTTAACTGCTCAAAGTCTTCGTTTAATTCGGGATCGTTCAACAGGTGCTGAGCAGCCGTGTGCGGTGTAGCTAACACCACATAATCTGCTGAATAGGCTTGCCCCGGCGTACTGATTTGGTAGCGTTCACCGTTCCGTTTTATGTTGGTAGTTGGCGTATCTTTTAAAATCGTTACATCAGAAAGCTCTTCCTCTAAGCGGTGAATAATCGTTGATAAACCTTGTTTAAACGAAATGAATTTTTTATTTCCTGCCGTTTTGAATTTTTTTTCATTGGCTCCCATTCCTTTGATGATGCTGCCGTACGTGTTTTTGTAGTCGAGCAGATACGGGAGAGTCGAAGAAATCGTAAGTTTGTCTAAATCGCCAGAGTAGACGCCGGATAAAATAGGTGCAATTTGCTTTTCTACTAGCTCTTCTCCTAAAAAATGTTTTAAAAAGAGTCCGATTGAGCTGTCTTTCGTAAACGTTGTATTTTTAGTGATTAAGTCTTTTAAAGCTGTAATTTTAGCTTTTGAAGAAATCAGCTCGCTTTTAAAAAGAGATTCCACGCTTGTTGGAATACCGAACATGGTATCTTCAGGAATTGGAAGCAGCTCATTAGCAGAGTAAATAAACGATTTGCCCGTTTCGTTATATACTAAATCGTTTGTTAAGTACAGCTCTTCTAGCAGAGGCATAACGTTTTCTTTTCGAGCTACAATAGAATCCGCCCCTGTTTCCATGATAAATTCCCCAGCTTCACGCGTATTGATTTTCCCTCCTAAATGGGCATGTTTCTCTAGTAATAATAATTTAACCGGGAGATTACGTTCTCGTTTTAGTTTCTGCAAATAGTACAGAGTGGTTAAGCCCGTAATTCCTCCTCCAATAACAGCGACCGTTTTCAAAATATTCACTCCTACATTTTCAACAATTAGTCTGTAATATACGAAAATCATACCACTATGACTAGGAAAAGTGTAATGAATTGATTGTGAACATAGTGTGTGCAAACACGAAAAGAAATATTGAAACTATACGATTAGATATTTTGAAATTACATAAAATAAAAGCTCATACACGTAGAGAAAATGACTGAGACGCAGCAGTGAAGAAAGGAGGAAGCATCATGCTCGGCGGTTTTATGGAAACGCTGAAAAAAGACTGGCTCGCTTTAGTATTAATAAGTGTTCTTATATGCGGTATTACCTTAAACGTACGAGCCGAAGAGAAGAGCGGACGAAGCGGATACATCGAACCAAAGCTAGTTTTTCCTGTGATCAGTGATGTTCATATTAAGGAAACAGGAACGCTTGATTTGCGTACTTTTCAACATGCATTAACGCAATTAAATGAACAGGCACCGAAACAAGATGCATTTGTAGTAGTAGGAGATTTGGCTGATACCGGCGCGTTAAAAGAATACGACCGCTTTTTTTCTATTTATAATCAAAATAAACAGCCGCAGGCCGTATCTCTTTTTACGATTGGTAATCATGAATACAGGGACAGCGTAACTAATCAGCAAGCGCAGCAGCGTTTTTTATCTAAAACTAAAATGAAAGCTCTTTATTTTCATCAAGTGATAAAAGGATATCATTTTATCATGCTTGGAACAGAAAGCCGTCTGACCGCGGGTGATTATTCAGTCAAACAAATTAACTGGCTTGCTGAACAGTTGAAGATAGCAAAGCGAGACGATCCTAAAAAACCGATTTTTGTCTTTATTCATCAGCCTATTAACAATACACTGTACGGGAAAAACAGATGGGGGATAGAAGTGAATGAACAGCTTCTTTACAATACGTTAAAACCTTATCCGCAAGTCATTACATTTTCTGGTCATACCCACCATCCGCTGGACGATCCTCGTACTATTTTTCAAAGAGATTTTACATCTCTTGCAACGTCTTCTGTTCGGTATATATGGCCTGGTGCCGGATATTTACAAGGTGAACTTCCTCCTGGCTACCGAGATGTGAGTCAAGGTCTTCTTGTAGAGGTTTATAATCGAAAAGTAGTCGTTAAAAGGCGAGATTTTCACGCAAATAAGTGGACAGGAGAAGCGTGGGAAATTAACATACCTGCAGATGCAAAAAAGTTTCACTACACGAATGAACGAGATTTAGTAAAACCGATTTTTCTCCCAAGCTCTACTATTTCTGTTATACAAGAAAAAGCTTCATCGAATCAGCTGTATATCCAGTTTACGCAAGCGGTGGATAATCTGATGGTTCATTCTTATCGCATTACCGTCAAAAATAAACAAACTGGAGAAGTGGTCAAAACATATAATGCATTTTCTCAATACTACAGCGATCCCGTTCCGGATGTTCTAAGTCTTCCGTTATCAGGTTTACAGCCTCATACTGCGTATCAAATAGAAGTAGCGGCAGTGGATGCGTTTGACAATCAAAGCGACCAAAAATTAATCATTGAAGGCTCTACTAAATAGCTAAAAGAATCCTGATTTTTATTGATTCTTTTAGCTTTTTTTCATCTGTTTTTAATGTTATTTTCATTAGATTTTTAAGTGGAGTTGCTACACTGAAACTGTATTTAAAGTCATAATATGTAATTTTAATGAAAGTATCAAAAATCAAAAGGAGTTTGTATGAAAGGATCTTTTGTACGTTTTTTAGTAGTGGGACTGGTCAATACAGCAGTAGGTCTTTCCATTATGTATGTGCTGCTTCATATTTTTCATCATTACTGGGCAGCAACGTTTATCGGAAACGCAGCAGGAGCAGTCGTCAGCTACGTGTTAAATCGAATATTTACGTTTAAAAGCGGAGTTCATTTATCTACAAGCATACTGCGTTTTATTTTGGTTATCGGCGTTTGCTACGGCTTGTCTTACTATATTGGACTGCAGTTCTCCAGCTGGTTATTGCATCAACTTCCTGCTGCTGTGCGTCCGTTCAAAAAAGACGTCGGTATATTAATCGGAACAGGTCTGTATACGCTTTTAAATTATACGGGTCAAAAATACTTTGTATTCAATACAAAAAAAGAAGCAGTCGTCGTACACGATTAGCTTCTAGCAATTATGAAATGGAAATAGGTGTTAACAGATGAAGAAAGAAACAGCTATGAATAAAGAAAAAACATTGCTTATTATCGCTTTCCTTTTGCTGCTTGCGTATGTATCCCCTATGTTTTTGCTCGGGGAAAATTCACATATACGCGTGCACGATAATTTAGACTCAAATATTACGTGGTATAAAGTTCTGCATCGAAGCGGAGAGCTGTTTGGCTCCAGTCATGCCGTATTACCTCAAATTATTAATGGATTGCCGAGGAATACGTTTGGAACAGAATTTAGCGGTATTCAGTGGCTGTATGGTTTATTTCCGACCATGCTTGCGTACAGTCTCAGCCAAACGATCACGCGCGTATTTGCTTTAATTGGAATGTACTTATTATTAAAAAAGCATTTTATTAAAAGTGAGGATGCTTATGCGATTCGAGTGCTTGTATCACTTGCTTTTGCACTTACGCCATTTTGGCCTTCGGGCATGCTGAGTACATTAGGACAGCCGCTGGCGCTGTGGGCGTTTTTAACCATTCGAAACCGCGAAGGAACGTGGAAGGAATGGCTTACTCTTTTATTACTTCCGTTTTACGCGAGCTTTGTTCTAGGATTTTTCTTCTTTTTAACGGCGATGGGAATGCTGTGGCTAAGAGATGCAGTTAAAAAACGAGTTTGGAATATTCCTTTTTTAAGCAGTATTGCAGCGATGACCGCTGTCTTTCTGCTCATTGAATACCGTCTTGTTGATTCTCTTTTATTTCCCGAGGCCCCGACGAGTCGAAATGAATTTTTAAGCTCTACTCTAAGTTTCGGACATTCCGTTCGCCTTGCTTTTAAGAACTATACGCTTGGGCATACGCATGTAATGACGCTTCATACCTTTGTGATTTTACCGCTTTCTTTTATCGTACTTTGGATCGTTGCTCGGAATCAGAAGGGGAAGCTTGAAAAAACGTTTTTGCAGTTATTTATCCTTAATCTACTACTGTCGATTTGGTATGCGTTTTGGTTTTATAAAGGATGGGAGCCGTTAAAAGAAAAATATCAGCTTTTTAATACGTTTAACTTTGCTAGATTTCATTTTTTACGCCCGCTCATTATTTATTTGATGTTTGCAGTTGGCAGCTATGTTTTATGGAAACGGAGCAAGGCGTGGAAAAAGTTTGTGTGGGTGTGTTTGATTTTACAGCTGCTTGTGTTATTTATAGCGAACCCTGAGCTTTATTATCGCTACAATCACGAGCCGTCAGTCAAAGAATTTTATGCTGTCCATCAATTCGATGAAATCAGCAGATATATAGGGAAACCTAAATCATCTTATCGGGTAGCAAGCATTGGGCTTCATCCATCAATTGCTCAGTATAACGGCTTTTATACGCTCGATACGTATAACAACTTCTATCCGTTAACGTATAAACATGAGTTTCGCAAAATCATTGCCAAAGAGCTTGATAAAAATAAAAAGTTAGAAAGTTACTATGATCACTGGGGCAACCGCTGCTATGTGTTTGTTAGCGAGCTAGGGAAAAAATATGATTACCGAAAAGACTCAACGAAAAAAATCCGTCATTTGCAGCTTAATATCAGCCAATTTAAAAAAATGGGCGGTCGCTATATCTTTTCAGCTGTGCCAATCGAAAATGCTGAAAGTGACGGTTTGCACTTTTTAAAAGCGTTTAACGATAAACAGTCCGCTTGGAAAGTGTATGTATATGAAGCAAAGTAAGGGGGCAATAACATGAACAGACCTATTTTAACGATTGTTGTTCCATGTTACAACGAAGAAGAAGTATTCACAGAAACATCTTTTCAATTAACTACTGTAGTAAAAGAACTGATAAATGAACGTCTTGTATCAAGTGAAAGTACCATTTTATTTGTAGACGATGGAAGCAAAGACAGCACGTGGTCGCTTATTGAAAAAGAAAGCTGCAGCAATTTGTTTGTAAAAGGGTTGAAGCTAGCGCGGAATGTAGGACATCAAAATGCTTTGCTCGCAGGACTAGAAGCAGCCCATAAGCAATCTGACTGCGTCATTTCCATTGACGCAGATTTACAAGATGATATCAGCGTTATTCGTACTTTTATAGAGAAATATTGGCTCGGGTATGAAGTCGTATATGGTGTTCGAGACAGCAGAGAAACTGATACATTTTTTAAACGAACCACGGCAGTAGGGTTTTACCGTTTTATGAATAAGCTAGGAATTCAGCTCGTTCAAAATCACGCCGATTTTCGTCTCATGAGCAAACGTGCTCTTGGTGAACTTATGAAATATAAAGAAGGCAACGTCTTTTTACGAGGCCTTGTACCATTAGTAGGATTTCGCTCCACGGAAGTCACATATGACCGCAAAGAACGGACAGCGGGCGAATCAAAATATCCGTTAAAGAAAATGCTTGCTTTTGCATTTGATGGAATTACATCTTTTAGCGTAGCGCCGATACGCTTATTGACGCTGCTTGGAGGAGCTTCTTTTCTCTTTAGTATTGCGTTTGGTATTTATGCGCTGATTCAAAAATATTTAGATCATACGCAAATCGGCTGGACGTCTCTTATTTTATCAATTTGGCTTGTAGGCGGCTTGCAGCTAATGGGAATGGGTCTTGTCGGAGAATACATTGGCAAGATTTTTAACGAAGTGAAACAGCGTCCTAAATATGCGATTGAAAGAGATTTATATACAAAACACTCATTAGACAAACAAAAAGATTTGCTTATGCATTAATTTAAGAAGCTTCTCCTAAATGGAGAGGCTTTTTTTGTTAAAGCGTTTATCATAATTTTTGAGTGAACAGGAAATGCTACTACTAAAATTTCTAAGGAGATCAAAATCTATGAAAAGACTATTTTATACAGTCAGCACTTTTTGTTTTGTTTGGCTTGCTTTTGCAGCCATTCATGTCAGCGCTCTTTCGATTGAGAAGCTTCCAATGAAGAAATCATCTGAACAATGGTCGGTTGAACTGACAAAAGCGAGCATGACGGGAGATAATCAGCTAAAGTGGAAAAATAACGTCTATCATACATATGGATTAACCGTTGAAAACATTGGAAAAGACGTAGAGCGCGTGCATGTCCAAGCTTTTCGGCACGAAGGAAAAAATAAGGCGAAATACAGCTTGTTTTCTCCTATTGAAAGGTCTAACTTAAGCAAAAGCGGTCAGCGTTTTCGCTACGCGAATTTTGCTGTTCCTGGAAAAGCGGCAAGTTTAGACATTATGATTAACTGGACGGACGAACGAGGCAATCATCAAGAACATTTTGAATTTAAATAAAAGTCTTCGCTTAGGCGAAGACTTTTTTTGCAGGAATTTATCCTCGCATGTGGAAAACGAACACGAAAGGAGAGATCCATAATGATTGCAAAAGCTACTGAAGAAGAATTACAGGAAATTCGGACGAAATCTGCTGATGCGCTGTTTGAAGGAACGATGAAGCAGTTTCATCCGTCAGCTGAACGCGTAAATGAACTAGTTGGTAGTGCCTTTGAAAAAGGCTGTTATTATTTAGTTTTAAGACAAGAAAATAAACTCGCAGGCTGGGTTCTTATCGGCCCATCTACCGACTTCTTTTCAAAAGAAGAAATTGGCTTTATCTACGAATTATATGTTGTACCCGAATACCGCGGGCAAGGTTTAGCCAAGCCGTTAATGCAAAAAGCAATTGATGAATTGTCTATCAAAGGATACCCTGAAATCAGACTCAGCGTTCATGCTGGGAATTTTGCACAGCATGTGTATCGTGAACTTGGCTTTGTAGATAAACAAATATCAATGAGCTTCCAAGTGGCAAAACGTCCGTAACGTTGATGAATGTCAGCGAGTCCATAAAACATAAGATGTTATACATGCGATGAGGTTCGGTAATGAAAGTAAAAGTAAATAAGTAGCCCAAACAGCGCCTTTATCTAGTACTTCAACGGCTCCTCCAGCTGTATTGTCTGAGGAGGGGGGGGCTTCAAGCGCGTTCATGATCAAAGCCGCTGCTGCTAAAATAATCCCTCCAATACTTCCGGTTGTTTTGACAATTGCAATATGGAAAGTAGATGAAAAGGCAATGCTGAGAAGCAGCAGCAAGCTTCCCAAAAAAGCAGATAACATATATCGTTTCATGTGCTCACCATCCTTTATGAAAGCATACCATATTTTACTTCTTTTTTCTTTTTATTGAAAAGCTATTGACGTAACCTATAAAACATATTAGAATAGTCAGAAATAATTTAAAAACGAAATATTCTTATCTAGAGAGGTGGAGGGACTGGCCCTTTGAAACCTCAGCAACCACAATTATTGAATGGTGCTAATTCCAGCATAGCCTAGCTCTGACAGATAAGAAGAGGAATCTTTTTCTATGATGAAATCCTCTTCTTAGGAAGAAACATTTCGTATAGAAAAGGTGATGACATTGAATAATACACAAACGAATTTATGCATTAATGATTATTTAGATCTATACTTATTAGCAAAAGAAATAAAAGACGAAACGTGGCAGCAGGAAATTTTAGCGGCGCTAAAAACGCATCAAAATCGTTCATTTGAAGAAAAACAATCCGCTCTAGTTCAAGAGATATGGGAAGATTTTAAACAGTTAAATGAAGATATTTCTTTTACGTATCGCTTAATTCAAGAAGAGCCAACTAACGAACAATTTCAGGCTAACTTAAGGCACTTGAGAGAACGGCGGATCACGCTGAGCCGTGAGTTATATTTAGCTAAAAAACAGTATGTTGAACACACGCAATAAAAAGATCCGCTTGAGAAACAAGCGGTTTTTTTGCGTAAAAATGTTAGAATCGTTATATTTCGGGTAGTAAATAGATAAGACAAGCAAAGGAGGGATAACAGTGGCTCAAGGTGTATTGTGTGAAGTGAATGAGTGCATGTATTGGAAATCCGGAAATAAATGCAGTGCAGAGTCCATTTACGTTGTGAGTCCTGAAAGTAGTCACCATGTTTCTGAAACGGAAGAACCTGGCTGTAAAACTTTTGAACCCGCGAGATAAATGCTAGTTTTTATAAAAAAGCATAAAATGAACGATGCGCTGACGGAGTTGAGTCGGCGTTTTTCTATTTTTAAAAAATACTATTACTTAAGTGCAATAATAAATACATAGTAAAAAAGTAGTGCCTATGTCTAATTGTGCGTTTAAACAAAATGATAAGATAATTTTTTTGTTTTTCGACAAAAGAAAAGTGAGGGAAAGGTGATAGAATACAAATATACAGCCTAGCTGTCTTTTAGCACAAATTTATATGAAAGCGCTAACAAAAAAGGCTGTGTTCATCTCGTTTTGACAGATTGGAAAAAGGGGAGACGTTTATGCAGGGGAAAACTCAGGGGAAAGAATTGAAACGCGGGTTAGAAGAAAGACATGTGACGCTGATGTCCTTAGGAGCAGCCATAGGGGTAGGACTGTTTCTTGGATCTGCATCTGCTATTAAATTAGCAGGGCCAGGAATATTATTGGCGTACGGATTTAGCGGAATGATTATGTTTTTTATTATGAGAGCACTTGGAGAAATGGCGATTCAAAAACCTGTTGCAGGTTCATTCAGCAAGTACGCACGCGACTACTTAGGGCCGCTTGCTGGTTATTTAACAGGTTGGAACTACTGGTTTTTATGGGTTGTAACATGTATGGCTGAAATTACAGCCGTTGGTATTTATATGGGGTATTGGTATCCGGATGTACCAAACTGGATTTGGGCGTTATCGGCGCTTGTCATCATGACAACGGTTAACTTCTTAGCTGTTAAGGCATATGGTGAACTGGAATTTTGGTTTGCACTTATTAAAATTTTAGCGATTGTATTAATGATTGCCGTTGGATTATTAATGATCGTGTTCGGAATCGGCAACGGCGGCGTTGCGACTGGTATCAAAAACTTGTGGGACAACGGCGGACTGTTCCCGAACGGATTCAAAGGTATTTTGCTGTCGCTGCAAATGGTCATGTTTGCGTATTTAGGAATTGAAATGATCGGCGTTACCGCGGGAGAAGTGAAAAATCCCGAAAAATCTCTAGCAAGAGCGATTGATTCTGTCTTTTGGCGTATTCTGATTTTCTACGTCGGTGCGTTATTTGTCATTATGTCGATTTATCCGTGGCAAGAGATTGGTTCACAGGGAAGCCCGTTTGTATTAACATTTGAAAAAATCGGCATTCCAGCGGCGGCTGGTATCATTAACTTTGTTGTACTAACAGCAGCTCTTTCTTCTTGTAACAGCGGTATTTTTAGTACAGGCCGTATGCTGTTTAACTTAGCAGAACACGGAGAAGCACCAAAAGGATACGGTCAGCTTACAAAGGGCGGCGTACCGGGAAAAGCTGTTTTGGCATCAGCAGGTGCGCTATTAGTCGGAGTAGCGTTAAACTACATTGTGCCTGCCAAAGTATTTACGTGGGTAACAAGTATTGCAACATTCGGTGCGATTTGGACATGGGGAATTATTTTGCTTTCTCAAATTAAATATCGCAAAACGTTAAAAACAGGTGAAGAGGCAAAGCTGAAATACAAAATGCCTTTATTTCCGTTAACATCTTATGTGTCACTTGCGTTCCTAGCGCTGGTAGTGGTTCTCATGGCATATAATCCAGATACAAGAATTGCAGTTGTCATCGGACCATTATGGTTTATCGGTCTTATTATCGCGTACTACGCAAAAGGATTTCATAAACGAAGTCAAAGTTCAGCTGCAGCTGAGCAAAAGCTAGTGAAATAACAGAAAAGACCTCTTTCTTGGAAAGAGGTCTTTTTTCATTAGTTTATGTGTGAATGATTAGTTTATTTTAAGGGATCATTGGTACGGATAAATAATGTAGAAAATATTCTATTTATTCTGTACTATTTAGTTAGAGAATTCGTTAATGATTAAACGGTAATTGAAAGTGGATGAGTATGTTAGTTTTATGCTTTTTAACGCCACACAGTGCATCGAAAAGTTGGGAGGACATATGCAGAAATGATTGAAACATTTAGTGAAAAAGACATAAAAGGTTTGCTGCTGTTATCGCAGCTGGAAAAATGGGATTATAGTGAAGCAGATTTACATACGATTTTTTCATCTGGAGACGTATTTGGTCATAGAAATGAGAACGGAGACATCGTATCAAGTGTGGCCGTAATTTCGTACAAAAATCAGTCAGCTTTTATAGGAATGGTGATTGTGAGAAAAGATTACCGAAAACAAGGGTTAGCCGGGCAGCTCATGAAGCACTGTCTGCAAGTTCTTTCCCCTGAGATGAATGCCTACTTAATTGCGACAAAAGAAGGTGAGCACTTATATCAAACAACAGGGTTTAAAACCGTGGACTATGTAAGTAAATACATAATCAGTGAATACACACCAAGAGCATTTAAAGTTTCAGGATTTTATACACGACCCTTAAAGAGAAGTGACTTCAAAGGGATTGTAAAGCTTGATGAAGCAGCATTTGGAGATAATAGAAAGCTATTTTTAAAAAGTAGAATTCAGCAAGCTGAAAAAGCAGTTGTCTTACAAAACGAACAAAATAAAATGACGGGCTATGGTTTAGCGGTTCGTACGCCGAGCAATATCGTGATTGGTCCCGTAGTTGCTCCAAACGCTGAAGCAGCGATGCTAGTCATTGATGAACTAGCGAAGAATTACAAAGAAAAGCTGAGAATTGACCTGTCTTCTCATGAGGAAACGTTAAAGAAACTTGTGGAAAATCACGGATTTCAGCTTCAAAATGAGCCTCCTGTTATGGCGTATGGTGTCAATCCTCTCCCTGCTAGACAGGGCAATCTTTTTGCTATAGCAGCTCAGGCGTTTGGATAAAAAGAAAGGAGAAGCTCCTTTCTTCGCGTCTACCGAATTCTATCAATTTTAAATCCATTATCAATTTGATGAAAGCCGGCTTTTGGATAGTAGTTCATAGCAGAAGGAGCGGAAAGTAAAATCAGCGCGGTTTCTTCGCCGATTTCTGATTGAACGTGTTTGATGAGCTGTGTACCGATTCCTTGCTTTTGATAGTCTTTTACAACAGCTAAATCCGATAAATAGCAGCAGTAGCTAAAATCTGTTAACGCTCTGGCTATGCCAATGAGTTCGCTGCCGTTCCAAGCGGTAATAGTAAGAGAAGCGTGATCAAGCATTCTTTGAATTCGATCAAGGTCTTGTGCAGGACGTTTAATACCTGAATGTACAAACACTTCAGCGGCTTGTTCTGCACGGATTGAGACATTGGTTTTATAAATAATGGTCATTGTGTCATCTCCTTGAAGGATAAGATATAGTCCAGTTTATAAAGAAACTGAATGGAGAGTAAGTGTCAGAAACGGTAATTTTAATAGTATCAGTTAGAAAGGAACGAACACCATGTTAGAGTTAATGCCTTTGCTTGATAAAAGAAAAACAGATCCCTTGTACATGCAGCTTTATATCTACATAAAAAAACAAATTCAAAAAGGTACCATTCCGCCTCATGAAAAACTGCCTTCCAAACGAAAGCTAGCTCTTCATTTAAGCATTAGCCAAAATACGGTTGAAGCAGCTTATGTACAGTTAGAAGCTGAAGGCTATATCGAGATACTAGCCAGGAAAGGAGCATTTGTAAAAGAGATAAAAAATGAAGTCGTGCTTCAAAAACAGCCTCCCGCCTATGTCTCTTTCCCGCAAGAAGAACGGAAATCGACTGCTATTGATTTTAGCCACGGAAAGATAGATGTGGAGAAATTTCCGTATAATACGTGGAAAAAACTAACGGTGCAAGCTATTTATCATGGTGAAAGCCAGCTTTTTTACAGCGGACATCCAGAGGGAGAACTGCTTCTTCGCCAAGAAATTGCAGCATACCTTTACCACTCAAGAGGAGTGCGCTGCACAGCGGAGCAAATTGTGATAGGTGCAGGTACGCAGTATCTTATGTGGCTGCTTTCTGTCACGTTGGGGAAAGAAAAAATAATTGGGTTTGAAAATCCGGGTTTTCACCGGACGAGGCACGTTTTTCAAAAGCAAGGTATGTCAGTGATCCCTGTTTCTCTTGATGATTCTGGCTTGAAAGTGAAGGAACTGAAAGAAAGCGGAGCGGATGCCGTATACATTACGCCGTCTCATCAATTTCCCATTGGTATGGTCATGCCGATAGCAAGAAGACTTGAACTACTAGAGTGGGCGGCAGAAACGAATGGCTATATTATAGAAGATGACTATGACGGGGAATTTCGCTATAAAGGAAAACCCATTCCCGCACTTCAAGGATTAGATCAAGACGACCGCGTTATTTATACGGGAACGTTTTCAAAGTCTTTGATGCCTTCTCTTCGAATAAGCTATGCCGTGCTGCCACACCGGCTTCGTCCAAGCTATGTAAAGCACTGTGAACTTTTTAAACAGCCTGTTTCAAGACTTCATCAGCATACGCTTTTTCTGTTTATGAAAGAAGGGCACTGGGAACGTCACTTGAATAAAATGAGAACAGCATACCGCAAGAAACAAGCCCTGCTGCTAGATTGCTTGACTACTACTATGGGAGAACGTGTAGATGTTATTGGAGAACATTCTGGGTTGCATATTCTTCTTAAGGTGAAAAACGGAATGAATGAACAGAAACTAATTGAAGCAGCTGCCAAGCAAGGGGTATCAATTTATCCAACGTCTATTTATTATCATAGTGCCGGTGACAACAACACGCCTTATGTATTGCTTGGATTTGCCGGACTATCTGACGAAGAGATAAAAACGGGCATAGATTCGCTGTTTAAAGCTTGGTTCGTCCAATAAGAAGTGAAATTAAAGAGTTCTTTAAACAAAAAGACTTTAAACGGTCTATTTTAGCGAGAGAAATAGATAAGAACCAGCGCGTTTGATTATACAGACTGCGCTGGCTTTTTTGTTTGGAAATCAAGGAACAGGCAAGAGTTGATAAGTTAGTGAACTTGAAAGTAAAGGAAAGTTTGATAGGAAGAAGATGCTTCTTGTAAGGAAGATACAAATGTATGGAAAAGCGGCGTTACATTCATGCGGTTGTTTCTCGACCAGTCGTGGTTTGCGAAAAATGATTTTCTTAGTTCGGCCGTCAGTTCAAGCTGTACTCCAGCTTTTAACAGATTATCGTTCACAATATTTTGCTCGCTTGTTCCGGTTATATCAGAAGGGGCGTCACGGACTGTAAAGCCGTGTTTGCGCAGCGATTGCTTTACCAGCTCTTTATAAAGCAGATTTTTTCCGCCTACATATACGATAGGCTGACTACCGCTATAGCCGTGAATCGTCATGCCGGACATACTTTGCTGAGCCATTCCTCTAGCAATCGGTTCGTCAAAGTTTTCTGAGGTTATGTGCAGAACTCCGTTGTTAGTGGACTTGATGCCTTCGAATAAATAATAAGAAGCGGAAAAGCGATCGGCGAGTTCTTTGGCAACTTCTGATGTGCCCGGTTCAATTCCTCCGCCGTGAATGGCCATAATGGATAGGTAGCTAAAGCGCTGTTCGTAGCGAATATCATAGTCTTGATGGAGAATCTCGTGCTGCTGCAGTTCCGCATAGGAAGAGTAAGAGTCACCGCTTGCATAAGAGGGAAGGGGAATCAAAAAGAAGTACATCAAACATAGCAAAGTGCTCGTACTCCATGTGAATAAACGGTTCATCAATAATCACCTCTATTTATCCTATGATAGGTAGAGGTGATTATTAGTGTTTTCGTCTGTTTATAAAATGCAATTTTACTTGAAACTCAATAGGCTCGCGTTCTAATCTTCCCCCCTCATCAAATCTGCTGTAATAATCGATAACTTTACCCACTTTGATTAGCCTCCACTTCAAAAAATGGTTATAGTAAATTATAACAAAAATAGAAATAGTTAATAGGTGTGTTTATGAAAAAATGAAGAGGAAGAGAAAGGGGGAGGGAAAATGACCGCAGCTTTTATTAGTCGTCTAGCTCTATCCGGTCTGTTAGGAGCTTTGGTTGGATTAGAAAGAGAATTTAGAGCAAAAGAAGCGGGCTTTCGCACTCATTTTTTAGTTGCTGTCGGTAGCACGCTGATTATGTTAATTTCGAAATACGGCTTTTCAGATGTGCTTCATCAAGATCATATGGCCCTTGATCCGAGCCGGGTTGCAGCACAAGTAGTAAGCGGTATTGGTTTTTTAGGAGCAGGTATGATTATTATTCAGAAGCAGCATATTAGAGGGCTCACAACAGCCGCAGGCGTATGGGCAACGTCGGGAATTGGTTTAAGCATTGGGGCGGGTATGTATACAGTCGGCATTAGTGCAACTATATTGGTGCTGATTGGCTTAGAAATATTGAACGTGATGTTTACATCTCTTTCTACTCATTCCCTTTTAATTAAGTTTCGTGCAGCGAATCAAGAGGATATTTATGAGCTTCTTGATAAGATTGAAAGGGAAAATATTATGATTTCATCCTATGAAATTCACCGAGACCATCATCAAGGTGAACTGTTTTATTTTGTTGAAATAAAAGGAAAAGCAAAAAAGAAAGGGAATAAAGTAGAATTGATTAAATCAATTCATTCTATGGCTCACGTGTTATTTATTGAAATTGAATAAGCACTTATTTATTTTTCGTCAAAGAGATTAAGGCATAACTAAATTAGTCTAAAGTCGAACAAACGGATAAAGGGACCAGTATGGATCGTTTATACACCGCGGGTGATTTCCGTGCAAGGCTTCGCTTTCCGCGGGCGGCCGGTGAGCCTTGCCCTTCAATCAAACGCTAGAAGTACCGACATATATATAACCTACGTTCGGATCTTCCTTCAACTAAAAAACTTTCGCTTCAGCCTCTTTATTCGTTCTCTATCTTGCTTAAATCATTTCGCAGTGTTTTAGCATAGCAAAAAAAGGCTATTACCTAAATATAGAGAATTTTACTGGAGGTTATAAAATGAAAATTGGAGTCGTAGGTGCTACAGGAAAAGCAGGAAGTTTTATCGTAAAAGAGGCTTTAAATCGCGGGCATGATGTAACGGCAATCGTACGTGATGGGGGCAAAGTAGAAGAACGGGATGTTCGTACATTGGAAAAGGACATCTTTGATATTACGGCAAACGATATTGAAGGTTTCGACGCAGTAGTGAATGCGTTTGGAGCTCCTGAAGGAAAAGAACATCTGCATGTAGAAGCGGGGCAATCGTTAATCCATGTATTTAAACAAGCTCCGGACGTTCGTCTTCTTGTTGTAGGAGGAGCAGGCAGTTTGTTTGTTGATGAGGAGAAAACGACGCGTCTAGCGGATACGCCTGATTTTCCAAAAGAGTACAAAGCGACAGCTGACAATCAAGCTCAAAATTTAAAAGACTTAGAAAGTACAAGCGATATTAATTGGACGTTTATTAGCCCAGCAGCATTTTTTAATCCTTCAGGAAAACGAACAGATGCTTATAAAACAGGGAAAGATCATGTTATTTTAAACTCAGAAGGAAACAGCCATGTCAGCTATGCTGATTACGCCATTGCAGTCATTGATGAAATTGAGCGAGGAGAGCATATAAACGAACGCTTTACCGTTGTATCCGACGCTAGATAAAGGAAAAGCCGCTTTATGCGGCTTTTTTTGTGCATGTTATACTATGGAAAAAGGGGTAAGGTATAGAATGGATAATACAGTAAATGTAGCACTAGCGTTTTATAGTGAAGCCTACGAGTCATCTATACATAGCTATACGTTGCCTAAAGAGCAGCTCATTTATACGGCACTTCCCGCTGAAGCCTTAGCTAGGTGTAAGCAGGAAAAGGATAGAACGCCCGTTTTGATTTTGACAGAAAACAAAGTAGCCGGCTTTTTCGTGCTTGACGCAGGGAAAGCTGTTAAAGAATATACCGAGAGCTCCGGCGCGCTTTTAATACGGTCGTATTCCATTCATCCTGATTATCAAGGAAAGGGAGTTGGCAAAAAGTCATTGAAACTTCTTCCTTCTTTTATCAACCATCACTTTCCGACTAAAAATGAAGTGGTGCTAGGCGTGAACCATAAAAACACGGCGGCGCAGCATCTGTATAAACGAAGCGGCTTTGTTGATACAAACCGGCATATTTTTGGAAACCAAGGAAAGCAGTTTGTTTATCAGATGGACATAAAAAAAGCTTGAACAAGAGTTCAAGCTTTTTTCTTATATAACAAGTAGGAAGCTAGAGAAAATAGGCAGCGCTACAAGGGACGTTTTTAATACGGGAGCAGGTACACGATTTGTAAACTTTGCTCCAATATAGGAACCGACCATTGTGCCGACCACTACTTGGATCAACAGTGGAATATCTAAAAAGCCCTGCTGATAATAGCCCATTCCCCCGCCGATGGCAATCGGAATAATAACGAGCATTGTCGTTCCGGCCGACTGACGAATAGACAAGCCTAATACCATCATAAGGCCAAGCTGGATAAATGGAGTTGATCCAATTCCAAACATTCCTGACAGAGCGCCTGTGATTAAGCCAATTAGTAAAGAATAGACGATAAATTTAGCTCCTGTTGGAATCGTACGTTCTTTTTGCTGACGGGAAAATAAAAACATACGCAGCCAAAGTAAAACGCCAGATAATAAAAGCATACCGGCTGTTAGCCACTTTAGCTCGCCTTCTGGGATAAAGGATGAAAGGTTAGACCCAATCCAAGCGCCTAATGCACCGAGGATACCAACAGAGATACCGGATTTTAAAGATACGTTACCTTCGCGGTAATGACTGACGGCGCCAGATAAAGAAGAGAAAATCATTGCGGTAAGAGCCGTTGCGAGAGCAACGTGTACAGATACGCCGTACAGCAGCGTTAAAATTGAAATAATAAAACCTGATCCGCCTGCTCCGACAAATCCTAAGATCAGTCCGACGGCTAACATTGTTAAAACAATTGAAACATCCATAAACTAATTCCTTCTTTCAACACTTATTCTATGCAGACACATAACATTTTTAGCAAGTGCTACGTTCTTCATTTAAACATGAATTTTTTATGACGTCCAATGTATAATTTATATGAAATTGATAGTATTATGTAATAAGTAAAGGATGTGAAAAAATGGAATGGCAGCAGCTCGAATATTTTAATGTTGTAGCTCAAACGGAACATTTCACAAAGGCCGCAGAAAAATTATCAATCGCCCAGCCTACGCTCAGCCGCTCAATTTCTAAATTAGAATCAGAGCTTGGCGTGCCGCTATTTGAACGAAAAGGAAGGCAAGTTATTTTAAATCGATACGGACGGCTTTTTTATGAACGAACGGCTAAAGTATTAAACGAAATGGAAGAAGCTAAACGTGAGCTTTCAGATTTGATTCATCCTCACCGCGGCAGTATTTCGTTTGCTTTTTTAAAATCATTAGGCGCTTCATCCGTCCCAAAACTAGTTCATGCTTTTTTACAAGAGTATCCGAACGTTCAATTTCAAATTTTTGAGAACGCCACGAACATCATGCTCGATCAGCTTCAAACAGGAGAAATTGATTTTTGTATGTCTTCCGTAACGGAATCCAGGGCAGGAATTCAGTGGGAATATTTATGGAAAGACGAGCTGTACGCGTATGTCCCTGATACGCATTCTTTTGCCTCAAAACAAGTGCTTTCGATTTCAGAGTTGGCTCATGAATCGTTTATCGCGTTAAAAAAAGGATACGGAAGCCGAACAATTTTTGATCAGCTGTTTGAAGAAGCGGAGATTGTCCCAAATATTACGTTTGAAGGAGAAGAATTTTTGACGGTGATTGGTTTTGTAGCGGCTCATTTAGGGGTTGCCTTGCTTCCTGAAATAAAGGGAGTGGACTTGCGAGGCATTAAAAAAATAAAGCTCAAAGAAGACTCAGCTTCAAGGGTAATTGGGATTGCGTGGAACAAGGATAAATATTTAACTCCTGTTGCGAAAAAGTTTCAGGAATTTTTAATTCAGTATTTCAAAGACCATCATACAGGAGGAAAACGATGAAGAAAATTGCTTGCCTGCACGCTCATCATTCGAACATCTCTTATATAGAAAAAACGCTGCCGTTTGCGAACTGTATGCATTTCGTAGACCCCGGCCTTGTACATCGGATAACAACCGACCCTAAGTTTGCAGCGGAGGCAGCAGCTGCAAAAGTAGAAAAGCAGTTAAAGTGGATGAAAGAATGTTCAGCGGATGCCATTTTACTCACGTGCACGAACTACATTGCTCTTTTACCAGAAGCATTTACAAGCGATATTCCAATTATTAAAATCGATGAGCCTTATTTTCGCCGAATATGTGAAATAGAAGAACCGCAGCTTATCGTGTTTACAAATCCGGAGACCATAGAAGGAACAATGAAGCGTCTAGACGAATTTGCATTTTATCAAAATGTAAAGATAAAGGTTCGCCCTGTTGTGATAGAAGGTGCTTTTGAACTAGTAATGACTGGAAACCTAGAGAAGTATAAACAGAAGGTAAAACATGTCTTACATGAGCTAATAAAAGAGCATAACACTGTTGTTTCAGTGGCGCAGCTCTCGATGGTAGAAGCGGCGGCGGAGGTAAGCGACCGTATTATTACGCCTCTTCAACCGTTAGCGGAAGAAGTAAGAAAAACAATTATTAGGTCATAAGGAATGAAAGAAAGAAAAAACGAATGGTAAAATATTCACTTTATTTTGACAAAAATTTCATTTCCTTATATGATAAGTAGTGTTATAGAAACCACTTATTATATAGGGGAGGCATCGTTTTGTGAAGAAAGCAAATGCACGCGATAAGATTTTAGAAACAGCATCGCGGCTTTTTCAGCTGCAAGGCTATCATGCAACAGGATTAAATCAAATTATTAAAGAGAGCGGGTCGCCAAAAGGGTCTCTTTATTATTATTTTCCAAAAGGGAAAGAAGAACTGGCGATTCACGCTGTTCAATATACGAATAAATACGTCCAAGTTCAAATTAAAGAAAGTCTAAATAAATCTTCTGACGCATCGCAGGCTATTCAGTATTTTATTGAAGAATTGTCCAAGCAGTTTGAACACGAAGAAAGCATTGCTGGTATGCCTGTTGGACTGCTGGCTGGAGAAACAGCGCTTATTAATGAACCGCTGCGCGAAGTCTGCTACGCAGCGTTTCAAGATTGGGAAAAACTTTTTAGAGAAAAAATGATAGAGAGCGGATTTCAAGAAAAGCAGGCAGGAGAGCTCGCAGTTGTGATTAACTGTATGATCGAAGGGGGGATCTTGCGTTCGTTAACAGAGAAAACAAGCGCTCCTTTGCAGCAGATTCAGCAGCAGATTCCAGTTCTTGTTCGTAAATAAAAAGTGAGGCTGGGACATAACGAAATGAATCTAATCTAAAGACTAACAATCGGAATACATGAGCTGGACTGCTTGTGACACCGCAGTTGATTTCCGTGCAAGGCTTCGCCTTGTCCTCCAATCAACAGCTAGAATTAGCTACCAACATAAAACCTACGTTCACTATAATCATAAAAAAACACGAACTATTCATCCTTTGTGATAGATAGTTCGTGTTTCACTTTAACTAGACTACTTTGTCCTCGACTCTTTTTTATAGATTGACGGAATTTGGCATATATTGATAAAATTCAAAGTGTATTTTCTGAAAATTCTATTTCTTGAAAAAGAGAAAGAAAGGAGTAGCTTGTGATTTTTACTATTATTCAAGCTGATGATACGTGGGCACTATGGGGAATTCTAGCGATTTGGGCTTCTGTTAGCATTTTTCTCGAACAAAAGTATAAGTGGGCTTCTTTTCTGTCAGGAGCTATTATTGCGCTAGCGGGAGCGCTTATCCTATCAAATTTAAAAATCATTCCAACAGAGTCTCCGGTTTATGATGCGGTTTGGGCGTATCTAGTACCGCTTGCCATTCCATTATTGTTATTTCAAGTCAACATGAAAGAATTATTTCAAGAAAGCCGGAAGCTGCTTTTTATTTTCTTAATCTGTGCAGTAGGAACGGTTATAGGGAGCACGGCAGGCTTCTTGTTATTAAAAGATTATATTCCTGAACTAGCAAAAATTGCAGCTGCTATCGGCGCTTCTTATGTAGGCGGAGGGGTTAATTTTGCTACCGTTACGGCTAAATTTGAACCATCAAGTCAAATGGTTTCCGCGACGGTGGTTGCTGATAATATGGTCATGGCTTTGCTGTTTGCCGTGTATATGTTTGTTCCTTCTATGAAGTTTTTTAGAAAACATTTTAAGACGCCTCATATTCAAGAAGTAGAGGCTGGGCAATATGGAGAAAATGATCGCCATACGCTTGCAGAAAAATATTGGGCAAAAAAAGAAATTTCGTTAAAAGACGTGGCGGCTTCAATTGGTACATCATTTTTTCTAGTGGTTGCATCGTTTAAATTAGCCGAATGGTTTGGAACAATCATTCCAACCGGTCCAAATGTTTCGGTAGTTCAAACATTATTACATACTATTTTGAGCGAAAAATACTTATTGCTTTCCACACTTACGTTTCTTGTCATTTATCTATTTCCTTCTTATTTTAAAAACATTAGCGGAAGCCAAGAAATCGGCACGTACTTCATTTATATTTTCTTTGTTGTCATTGGAGTGCCGGCGTCCATTCCGTTAATTGTTGAAAAAGCACCTCTTTTGATTCTATTTGTGCTCATTGTGGGACTAAGTAATTTAATAGTGGGGCTGCTTTTAGGAAAAGTATTTAAAATTGATTTAGAACATATTTTACTGGCGAGCAATGCAACGGTAGGGGGACCTACGACAGCAAGTGCAATGGCAATTGCTAAAGGATGGGGAAGTTTGGTTGGTCCTATCTTGGTAGTAGGAACGCTTGGCTATATTATTGGTAACTATATCGGCTTTGCACTTGGCTATTGGTACTTATCATTTTAAATAAAAAAACGCCTCCTCTGATGACTCAAAGGAGGCGTTTTTTTATTTAGCGTGCTTGACTGCCGATGATCGATAAAAGCGGCCTTTAAAGATATACGTAGTTGTAATAAATAAATAGATAGCTAGTGTAATAGCCGTAATAACAACGGAGGTTGTGCAGATAACACCAATTAAAATAGCGCTTAGTGCAATTAGGGCAGCCCACGTCGTATAAGGAAACCATTTAACAGAGTAGCTGCTCGATGCTTCTGGCTGAACTTTGCGGGACTTTAAGTGTGCGATCGCAATAATCAACCAAATAAACAACACGGTATATCCTAAGGATCCCATCAAATAATCAAATGTTTTACTTCCTGCAAATAAGGAAATCAACACGCCCACATAAAGAGATGATGTACACATTAAGATTGCATAGACAGGAACTCTGTTAACAGAAAGTTTCGAAAATATCTTCGGCACTCGACCGTCTACTGCTTGCGTATACAAAATACGTGATGAACCGTAAAGCCCTGAGTTCATTGAAGAAATAACGGCTAACAAGATCACGGCATTCATAATATGATCTGCTCCGGGAATTCCAAACATTTTAAATACCATTACAAAAGGGCTTTGAGAAACGCCGTTCACTTCATTCCAAGGAATCAAGCTCACGATGATAAAAAACGGGAACAGATAAAAAGCAATGATGCGCGTTAATGTGCTGCGCACGGCTTTTGGTACTACTTTTTCAGGGTTTTTTGTTTCAGCTAGCGTTACCCCGATGATTTCAGTTCCACCGTAAGAGTAGATGACAACTAGCATCGCTGTAATTAACCCAGTTGGTCCTTTAGGAAAGAAACCGCCGTGATCGCTCAAGTTCGAAAAGCCCGCTGCGGTATGGTGACCAAATGATACAAATAGTAACAGAAGTCCAGCGATGATAAAGATTACAATGACCGTAATTTTAATTAATGCTAACCAGTATTCCGTTTCAGCAAATGCTTTGACCGAAAGCAAGTTAATAACTGTGACAATAACGGATACGCCTAAAGCAAGCATCCAAATTGGATAATCAGGAAGCCAGTACTGAATAAAAATAGCTGCTACAACAGCTTCAGCTGCAATGTTTAACACCCACATTTTCCAGTAAATCCAGTCTAAAAAATAAGCGGGGTAGCTTCCTAAAATCGACTGAACTAAATCACGAAACGTTCGTGCGTCACTGTTTCGAACCGCCATTTCAGCAAGACCTTGCATAATGAATAGTAAAATAATTCCGCCAATTAAATAAGCAATGATAACTGATGGCCCTGCCATATCAATAGCTGAGCTGCTTCCTTTAAATAAACCAGCGCCAATTGCTCCACCTAGCGCCATCATCATAATGTGACGTGAAGTCATTGTTCGCTGCAAACCTTGGTTGTCCTTCTTCATGACTTTTCCCTCCACTTTTTTATAAAATAAAAAAAGCTTATCGTCTCCTACCTCATTATCAAATGAGAGAAGAGACGATAAGCTTTAGCTAACCGCGGTACCACTCTTGTTGGCTCTTAAAGAACCCTGCTTAAAACCTGATAACGAAGGTTAGACGTTAAAACTTAGAGAATACTTCTGCATTCTTTCTGAATTACCACTCCTGGGCGAGTTCAAAGTATTATTGGACTACGTTACACCAACCCGTAGCTCTCTTGACCGAATAATAAGCTTCTACTACTCCCAATCGCTGTGTTTTTGATTAAAATCTGAAAGTTCTTGATGAATAACCATTACTATACGTGCTTCTTTTTTCTTTGTCAACAGCTATTTTCTAAAAAATAAAATGATGGAACTTTGTTTTTTATAGAACTCAGGACTGGTTATTTTGGTAAAAAAACCAGTCGTTTCACCTAATTTTCACCAACTCTGCTTACATTAAGAAATATGAAAAAGAGGTTGTTTTGACAAATACATAGCTGAGGAGAATGAATAGAGTGAAAAAGATGATGTACGTCCGATTTGGACTGGATCTTTTAATGGCTGTTACGTTTGTTTTATTTTTTAACAAACAAGTATTGGGAGGGTTAACGTTTCATGAAATTGCGGGGCTAGCGATTGCCGTCGCCTTTTTTACCCACGTGCTACTAAACTGGCAGTGGGTAAAGAAAGTTACGGTTAAATTATTTGACCGCAAGCTGCCGCGCAGAACAAAGTTTGGTTACTTTTTAAATATCATGCTGTTGATTACGATGTCATTTATTATGATTAGCGGTATTTTTATTTCAAGAGTAGTATTTCCAAATATTAATGTGGGCAATGAACAATGGTTTAAGGTTTCGCATATTTCGGTATCATTTTTAGTGTTAATTCTAGTAGCCGCTCACATAGGTCTTCATTGGCAATGGGTTATAAATGTATGTAAAAACATGACGAAATTCAAAAAGTCAAAGAAAAGCTTGAGCATAGCAGCTAAGCTCGCAACCGTTGCATTGTTAGTCGTTGGTATATACGAAATAAATGAGACGAGTTTTCTTGGAAAGCTTGGAGGAGTAGCGAAAGTACTGAATTTAAGTTCCTCAGATATGCCGCAAAAAGGCGGTGGGAAGCCGGATTTTGATCGCCATTCATTTGGCGAGAACAAATCTTCGGCGACGGCATCTGCTGGTCACGAACGTCCGAACTTTGATCACGATGGGGGAGGTCCGGAAAGAGGGATGAAAGGAAAAGAAGGCGGTTTTGAAAGTCCGAATCCTTTTGTTGTAATCGGTACTTATTTTGCTATTATGTCGGTTTTTATTATTGTTATTTATTATATCGAAAAAATATTGTCAGGAGTAAAAAGACGCAAAAAAATGGCGGGTCCGGCTGCGGAAATTTAAAATAAAAAAACTCTCTATTTCACTGTTTTTTCATCGTACAGAAGTAAAATCCTTTATGTAAAAGCGAATGCTTTGCAAAATTAAAATGAGATAAACTTAGGTGGTGGAAATGGTGAAACAACACACACAGCCTGAAACGGAACATAAGAGAAATTGGTTTATTAATGCGCTATTGAATTTTGGTATTTATAAAAAAGGAAATCGGCACCTATACGAACTGACACTTCAAGAGTTAGAAGCTCAATATGTAAAAGTAAAAGCATTCATGTATAATCAGGGACCTCTTTCGCAATGATAAAAAAGCACTCAGTATATGAGTGCTTTTTTATATGAGAAAGTCTTATTCTTTGACAGGCGAAACTGTACAGATTAAAATCACAGTATATTTTAAAGTTACAGTTTTAAATGACACATATTATTAGGAAGGAAAAACAGTTTCTACCTATAATATGCCAATATTTTTGACCGTATCATTTTTGGAGGGAAACAAAATGACAAATAAAAAGTATGAGCCGCTTTTACAGCCGTTTACTTTTTCAAATGGCATCAAATTAGATAACCGCGTTATTCTTGCGCCTATGACAAATTTTTCATCAAATGAAGATGGAACAGTATCAAATGCAGAAGTAGACTACTATGTACGACGTTCAGACGGTGTTAGCATGGTCATTACAGCATGTACATACGGAACGCCGAACGGCAAAGGATTTCACGGAGAGTTTGCTGCAGACAGCGATGAAATGATTCCTAGTCTGCGCCGTTTAGCAACGTCCATTAAAGATCAAGGAGCAAAAGCAGTTCTTCAAATTTTTCACGGAGGCCGCATGTGTCCGCCTGAGCTTGTTCCAAATGGAGAGGTTGTTAGCGCAAGTGCTGTTGCTGCAGAACAAGAAGGAGCACCGGTGCCTCGAGAGTTAACAAATGAAGAAATCGACGGCATTATTCATGATTTTGGTGAGATGACGCGCCGTGCTATTGAAGCAGGATTTGACGGAGTTGAAATCCACGGAGCAAATAACTATTTAATTCAGCAGTTCTTTTCTCCGCATTCTAATCGCCGCCAAGATAAATGGGGCGGTAGCGTAGAAAAACGCTTAACATTCCCGCTGGCAATTGTAGACGAAGTAAAGCAAGCCGTTTCTAAACATGCAAAAGAGCCATTTTTAGTAGGCTATCGCTTCTCGCCAGAAGAGCCTGAAACGCCTGGAATTACAATGGCTGATACGTTGAAGTTAGTTGATGCACTAGCAGAAAAAGACCTTGATTACCTTCACGTATCGCTAATGGAATTCTGGTCAAAACCTCGCCGAGGCGTGGAAGATACTCGTTCACGCATTGAGATTATTCAAGAGCGCGTAGGAAGCCGCGTACCTGTGATGGGCGTAGGTTCTATTCATACAGCAGACGAAGCAGCAGCAGCTCTTGAAACCGGCATTCCACTGCTTGCGATTGGCCGTGAATTAATTATGGATCCAGACTGGGTTCAAAAAGTCAAAGAAGGCCGTGAAAATGAAATTGTGACAACATTAAGCAAAAAAGATCAGGAAAAGCTTGTGATTCCTGACCCGCTGTGGCAAGCCGTTATTAACACACCAGGCTGGTTCCCGGTTGAAGATTAAAAGAAAGACAGAAAAGCGCAAAGACGATGGGACTGACCCCGTGTCTTTGCGCTTTTTGCTTTTTCATGGAACAGAGCTTATGAACCATTAATTTACAAATAGACTTCTTTATGTTTGAATAATAATAGTTTTCTGAAAGTGAGGTGAAAAAATGAAAGCTGGCCCAATGGTAAAAATGATGGTTTCAATGAGTATTTTTGGTTCAATTGGCTTTTTCTCCACACAAACTGGACTTCCTTCTTTTGATTTAGTATTTGTTCGCTGTATTTGTGCAACGCTTTTTCTAGGAATGTGCTGGTTTGTAACCGGTGAATATAAAAGGGAGAAATGGAATGCCAAAGAAATAAAGCAGATTTTACTGTGCGGCATATTCCTTGTGTTTAACTGGGTGTTTCTATTTAAAGCATTTGAAATGATGTCCGTTACGGTAGCTATTTCTATTTATCATCTTGCACCCGTCTTAGTATTGCTTCTGGGAAGCTTTATCTTTAAGGAGAAATTAACGGTTCTTGGCGTTATGTCTATTTTCACTTGTTTTGTGGGAACACTTCTGATTATTGGGGTGAAGGAACTTACGATTGATGGCTTCATGTCTTCAGGAATACTGTGGGCGCTTTTAGCCGCTTTGTTTTATGCATGCACAACGCTGCTTGGCAAAGGAATTATTCATACGAGTGCTTACGCTGTTACATTTATTCAGACTTTGTTAGGGATTTTTTTATTATTGCCGTTTGTTCATTTTAGTGATTTTCATTTCTTAACAGCGGCCAATTGGACAGCTATTTTGGTAACGGGCTTTGTACATACTGGTTTAGTGTATTATTTGTTTTTCGACAGCCTGCGCTACTTAAAAACTCAGGTGATTTCGGTTCTAGTGTTTTTAGATCCAGCCGTTGCTATTTTATTAGATACAGCATTCACGGGATTTCGCCCGACGCTTTTTCAGCTGGCAGGCATTGTTTTGATCTTTTTAGGAATGCTTTTTACTTTGAAGCCAAAACCTTCATCTAAAAAAAGTATTTCCAATAGCAAGATTAAAAAGATCACATAGAATTTCTATTTCATCTGCAGGTCTTCATTTATTAGAAAAAGGGGAGCTAGTCATGAAAGTCAGTAAGCAAAACGCAGAACACTACGTGTGGGGAGGAAAATGCGATGGGTGGCACCTAGTGAAAAATAAAGACGTAAGTATTATTCATGAGCGCATGCCTCCTCATACGAAAGAGGTAAGGCATTATCACACGAGAGCACAGCAATTTTTCTTTGTGCTAAAAGGAACAGCTGCTCTAGAAGTAGACGGAATTATTTATGATGTAAAAGCACATGAAGGAATAGAAGTGCTTCCGTCCATTCTTCATCAAATGATGAATCGTTCGAGCGAAGAGATTGAGTTTCTAGTTATTTCACAGCCCTTTGCACACGGAGACCGCATAGCTGTTGATGAAGATAAAGACTAAGCATAGATCAGTCTATTTTTACTAGTCCTAACAGCAAGCGAAGAATAACGTCCAGTACAATAGTACCTTTTCATTCAGTATGTGAAATATTATGCCTAATAAAATAAAAATACTTTTATTGCAGAGCAGAAATGTGGTAAATTAATATGTATGCAATATAGGGAGAACAAAATTTACAAATTAACAATTGTGTAATATTAACATCACGATAAAAAATAAGAGATTACAAGTTGAAATGTAAATTTTGTAGATGACTAAAAAAAGAGATGAAGATGATATTGTTTGACAAATTGAATCATTTTCAGGTAATCTTTTGCAGGACGTAACCGTTACGATTTAATGTAGGGGACTTTCCTGAGGTTAGCTGAACATGAAATCTCTACTTTTTAGTGAAAGGAATTTGAAAATGAAAAAACTATTTTCAAAGCCGTTGTTTTACTTTTTTATAGCGGTTTTATTCATGTGGATCAAGTCTTACATGTCTTACAAAGTGGAGTTCAACTTAGATATAAGTGACTCAATGCAAAAAACGTTATTGTTTATTAATCCAATTAGTTCAACTTTGATCTTTTTAGGGTTAGCATTGTTTGCAAAAGGGAAAAGAGCCATCGTTTGGACGCTTATCCTTAGTACAATCATGACGGTCATTTTGTACAGCAATATTTTATATTATCGATTCTTCAATGACTTTGTGACATTGCCTACTTTAACGCAAACAAGCAATGCGGGTCATTTAGGAGGCAGTATCGCTGATTTAGTAAAAGCTCACGATATTTTTTACTTTGTAGATATCGTTTTACTGATTGCGCTATTGTTTGTTAGAAAAATCGAATGGCCAAAAGCACGCCTTAAATTCCGCTATACGTTCATGGTACTAGCGGCAGGAGCTATCGCTTTTGCAATTAACTTGCACTATGCTGAAAAAGATCGCCCTGAATTACTAACAAGAACATTTGATCGCAACTACCTAGTGAAATATTTAGGAGCATACAACTACACGGTGTATGATGCAGTTCAAACGTTTAAAAACTCAAAGCAGCGAGCATTCGCAAGCAGTGATGACTTAACAACAGTGAAAAACTTCAGTACAAGTCACTATGCAGCTCCAAATATTGAGTATGCCGGTAAAGCAAAAGGAAAAAACATTATTAAAATTCATCTAGAATCATTTCAGTCGTTCCTGATTAACTACAAGTTAAACGGGCAAGAAGTAACGCCGTTTTTAAACTCATTAGCAAATGGAAATGAATTTATGTATTTTGATAACTTCTTCCATCAAACAGGACAAGGTAAAACAGCTGATGCAGAGCTTATGATGGATACATCATTATACGGCTTGCCTCAAGGATCAGCATTTAGCTTAAAAGGCCGCAACACGTACCAAGCAGCACCAGCGATCTTAGATCAAAAGGGCGGCTATACAAGTGCCGTTTTACACGGAGACTATAAAACGTTCTGGAACCGTAATGAAATTTATAAACAGTTCGGTGTGGATAAATTCTTTGACGCAAGTTATTACAATATGACTGGTGATAACAAAGTAAACTATGGATTAAAAGATAAGCCATTCTTCAAAGAATCTATGCCAATGCTACAGTCATTGAAGCAGCCTTTCTATGCGCATATGATTACATTAACAAACCATTTCCCATTTGTCCTTGATAAAGGCGATGCTAGCATTGAGCCGGCAAACACAGGAGATGGAACGGTAGACCGTTATTTCCAAACGGCTCGTTATTTGGATGAATCACTGCAAGAATTCTTTACAGAGCTAAAAGCTTCAGGCTTATATGACAACTCAGTTATTATGATTTACGGTGACCACTACGGTATTTCTGAAAATCATAACAAAGCAATGGAAAAAGTTCTTGGCGAGAAAATTACGCCATATAAAAACGCTCAGCTTCAACGCGTACCGTTCTTCCTTCACGTACCAGGCGTAAAAGGTGGAGTGAACCATACGTACGGCGGTGAAATTGACGTAGTACCTACGCTTCTTCACTTAGTGGGAATTGATAGTAAAGAGTATGTTCAATTCGGTACAGATTTATTATCAAAAGACCATGATCAGGTAGTAGCATTTAGAAACGGTGATTATGTTTCTCCGAAATACACGTCAATTGACGGCAAGTATTACGATACAAACACGGGAGAAAGAATCACAGCAACAGACGAAGCGAAAGCTTATAAAAAGAAAGTTGGAAGAGAGCTAGAACTTTCTGATAAAGTGTTATACGGTGATTTATTACGATTTAATAAATTAGATGACTTTAAACCGGTCGATCCATCAAAATACATGTATGGAAAAGACCAAGAAACAGAAAAGTAATGTAAGCTTTCACACCATACAATCCAAACAAGCAAGTAGAGGAGCTTTTTAAAAGCTTAGCTACTTGCTTGTTTTATGAGAACTTCATTGAAAAAGAAAGCTGGTGACAGAAACGTGGAGCGAACAAGACGCAAAAGAAGAAGAAGAGTTCGATGGGGCAGAGTGTTCTTTGCTTTGTTGTTTCTTTTTATTATCGTTGGAGGCATATACAGCTATTTCCAATATAAGCAAGGGCTATCGATGGCAAGCGATGGTAAATTTGCGGATGACGGCACGACATTTGAACAGTTTCAAGGCAGTCTCCCAAATAACGGAGAAGTAAATATGCTGCTGTTAGGAAGTGACTCGCGCGGGGAAAAGCATTCTCGTACAGACTCTATTTTAATTGCTCACTACGATTCTAAAAGCAAACACCCGAAAATTGTTTCCCTTATGAGGGATATGTATGTGGATATTCCAGGACACGGCAAGCAAAAGCTGAATGCTGCTTACGCGTTCGGAGGTCCTGAGCTGCTGCGTAAAACGATCAAACAAAATTTTGATATCGATATTAACTATTATGCAGTTGTGGACTTCGAAGGGTTTTCAAAAATTGTAGATACGATTGCACCTGATGGCATTAAAGTAACCGTGCCTCACGACATGTCTTCAGGAATTGGTATGACGCTTCACAAAGGTACCCAAGTTTTACACGGTGAACAACTGCTTGGCTATGTACGTTTTCGTCATGATAACATGAGTGATTTTGGACGCGTTCAACGCCAGCAAGAAGTCGTTTTAAAGCTTAAAGATGAAGTAGCAAGCCTAAACAGCGTGTTTAAAATACCGAAGCTTCTCGGCGTAATGGATCCTTATATCGATACAAATTTAGATACAAAAAGTATGATGCTTCTCGCTAAAGATGTGGTAACAGGAAACATGAAAGATGTTCAAAGCCTGCGACTGCCGTTAGACGGATCGTTTGAAAACAAAACGTATAGCGGTGTTGGTATGGTGCTTGCTATTGATTTAGATAAAAATAAAGAAGCGCTGCAAGAATTTTTAAATGACAAATAAAGAAAAGCCTCGAGATGAATGTCTCGAGGCTTTTTCCCTATACATAGACGATGATGCGTTTGAAAGATGTAATTAAACTGGTCACTATACCGGAGCATACAACAATGAATAATGAATAAATAGCTGTATCGTTTTGAAGCAGTAAAATACCTGAAATAATAATAGATGCGTCAATTACTAAAATAATGATGCCAGGATTTAAAGATAACCATTTCGCAAGTATCAGAGAAAATAAGTCGACCCCGCCTTGACTTGCGTGCTGCCGGAGCATGATGCCGGTTCCGATTCCGTTAAAAACACCTCCAAGGCAAGCGCTTAAGATAATGGGAAGGTGAAAAATCCCATGAAGCGGAAACAGCAAATCAATCATCACGGCTGAGAGAACCATGCCATAGATAGCATTTAAAAAATAAGAGCGGTTAAAACCTAGAGCGAGAAGGTAAATAGGGAAGTTTAAGCAAAAAATCATCACGCCTACTTTATAGCCAAGTAAATAATTAAGAATTAAGCTAATTCCCGTAATGCCTCCTGTTACAAGCTGAAGCGGAAGAATAAAAACGTTAATTCCAATACTAACAAACACACTGCCAATTCCAATTGCAATTAATTTTTTATACATGCTGTCTCATCCTTGTCTTTGAATCTCTTTATATGTATATGAAGACAAGCAGAGTTTCAGCACAAAGACCGCTTCAGAAACCATAATGAACGGATTAAATATATGCAAAGGAAGCTGTTTTAAAATGCAAATGTGTTGCATAAACATGTTTCACCATAGACAATAAGAACTAATGAAGAAGGTAAATGGAGGAGAAAAAATTGATCGTTCGAAAAGCTAGAGAAGAAGAAACATCATCTATTGAAACAGTGACGCTTGCTGCTTATGAGCAATATGCAGCTGTAAAATCAGAAGCACACTGGAAAAGATATCGAAAGGGAATTTTACATACCCTGAGTGAAGAAAAGAAATTTGAGTGCATTGTAGCTGAAATCGATGGAGAAATGGCAGGAAGCGTTTTGTTTTATCCGCCGAATACGGATGTATACGGAGGGTTGTTAAAGCCATTTCCATGGGCCGAAATTCGTCTGCTGGCAGTTGCTCCGACGCATCGCCGAAAAGGAGTCGCCAACGCGCTTCTTGAAGCGTGTGAAAAAAAATCTCGGGAGCTAGGGTGTTCTTATTTAGGTTTACATACAGATCATTCAATGGAACATGCCATTAAGCTGTACACTAAAAGAGGTTACGTTCGCTTTCCTGATAACGATTTTTATCCGGTAAAAGATTTGCATGTTATGGCATTTAGAAAATCAGTTTAATAAAAAAGCCTTTGAAATCAATGATTTCAAAGGCTTTTTTGAGATTCTGAATTTAAAATGACAAAAGCGAGAAAAAGAATAGCAGAAGCTAGCCAAACTGCTTTTGTCCCCAGGGTGAAAGTAGAAATAGAACCTAACAATGCCCCGCTCAAAAAAGAGAGGATAATGGCGGTAAAACGAAGGCACTGATAAGCAGCGTTTTCATCGCGTTTGAATATAGCATAGTATGCTGCTTGAGAAGCAGTACGAAGGTTTCCGGTCGTCATGGTTGTATTATATGACCATTTTATCAAAGTTCTAAATGAAGAAACTTGAAGAGCAGCAACAAATGAAATTGTTACTGTAACCAACATATTAGGAACACTAGACGGTAAAAAACCAACGATAATGAGTACGACAATTTCTAAAAGCAATACGATACGAGAAGTATCAGGGAGTACAGATACAAATCGCGGCTGCTTAAATGTTTCGGTTACAGCAACACCTAGGATAAAGGCTACAATAGGGGGGATATGAAGAAAAGCTTCTGTCCATTGACCTTGCGCTGCCTTTACACCTAATAAGACGATATTTCCACTTTGTGCATTTGCGAATACTCCGTTTCTGCTTATATACGTATAAGCATCAAGAAAACCTCCCACAATAGCTAACAAAATTCCAAGAATAACTGAATTTGCCGTTGCAGCTTTTTTGAATCGTTTCGTTAATTGTAAAAAGTAAGATGATTTATTTGTGAGCATGTCTTCTTTCTGCCTCCTGAAAATCTAAGGTGCATTATCTAGTATAAGCAAAAGAGAAACTTTTCTTCAATTACTGTGATTTCATAGAAAAAAGATAGGGGAGGTCCCTATCTTTTTTGTAAGTTATATAACGTGACGATTCCAGTGGCGGTGAGCTGAAATAGCTTCAATAAATTCATCTGTAAAGCGTGTAGTTTCTCCAGTTACGACACCGGGACTGCTATCTAAACCAGCAGCTTTTAGCCACTTAACACCTTCATCCGTCGCGCCAATTGGTTTAAAATGCTCGAATGCTTCTTGAGCAAATGTCAGTGCTTCTTTACGAAACTTCTCATCAGCCGACGCGCTTCCGACAACATAAACCGCATCGAATAAAACAGAATCACTTGTTAAGAACGTGTGCTGTACTTCAAGTTCTGACCCGTCTGTTCCTTTTACGTTTTTGAGGGTTGTGCTTACAATTTCAGGCTGAATGCCCTGTTGTTTTAAATTGTTTAACACCTGTGGTAGGTCACTGCTAAAGTCATTAGCTGCAATGACAGCTACTTTACGCGTATTCGGCTTTTTAATCGTCTGTTCCTGACTAAGAGCCGGAGATGACTTGGTCATTGGCGCGTCTTCTCCTGATGGAGGCGTTGCACCAATCGCTTGTGCTACTTGTCTAGCTAGCACTGTACTGACGTTGGCAAACATATCAACGACCTGCTGCTGAACAGACTTGCTTTTCACTTTTCCAAGCTCAAAGCTGAAAGCACTGATAATATGCTCTTTTTCAGTGTCGCTCATGCTATTCCAAAATAGCGTTGCCTGTGAAAAGTGGTCTTTAAAACTTTCGCTTCGGCTTCGAACTTTTCTTCCTTCCACTTTTTCTTGATAGTGAGCATAACCGCCCTCTGACTCTGGTACAGGAGCCGGGGTATTGGCTGCAAGAGAGTTTCTGTGATAGCTGACAGGCCCTTTGTTAATCGTTTGACGTCCGTAACCGTCTCGTTGATTGTTATGAAACGGGCATACTGGACGGTTGATTGGAAGTTCGTGAAAATTCGGACCGCCAAGACGAATAAGCTGGGTATCCGTGTATGAAAACAATCTTCCTTGTAAGAGAGGATCATTGGAAAAATCAATTCCCGGTACCACATGTCCCGGATGGAATGCGACTTGTTCCGTTTCGGCAAATACGTTGTCTACATTTCGATTTAAGGTCATTTTTCCAACCAATTTGACGGGAATGTCTTCTTCAGGCCAAAGCTTAGTTGGATCGAGAATGTCAAAGTCGAATTTAAATTCATCTTCCTCATCTATAATTTGAATACCTAGCTCATATTCAGGATAGTCTCCGTTTTCAATCGATTCCCATAAATCGCGGCGATGAAAATCCGGGTCTTTCCCAGAAATTGTTTGAGCCTCGTCCCAAACAAGGGAATGCGTTCCGAGCACAGGCTTCCAGTGAAATTTGACAAAATGAGCTTTTCCTTCTGCATTAACTAAGCGAAAAGTATGTACGCCGAAGCCTTCCATCATACGCAAACTGCGTGGAATTGCACGGTCTGACATTGACCACATGACCATGTGAGCAGACTCTTGGTTATTGGCGACAAAATCCCAAAACGTATCGTGTGCTGAAGCCGCCTGCGGCATTTCGTTGTGAGGCTCAGGCTTAACAGCGTGAATTAAATCCGGAAATTTAATCGCATCTTGGATAAAGAACACGGGAATGTTATTTCCAACTAAGTCATAGTTTCCTTCTTCTGTATAAAATTTTGTTGCAAAACCACGGGCGTCGCGCACCGTTTCAGCTGAACCTTTAGAACCTGCTACAGTAGAAAAACGGACAAATACAGGTGTTTTTACAGATGGATTCTGTAAAAATTTAGCTTTTGTATATTCACTGAGAGAGTCATACAGTTCAAATTCTCCGTGAGCAGCGAATCCTCGTGCATGAACGATGCGTTCAGGAATGCGCTCGTGGTCAAAATGCGTCATTTTTTCACGGAAATGAAAGTCTTCCATAAGAGTTGGACCACGTTCACCTGCTTTTAAAGAAAATTCATCTTCGGAAAGCTTTAACCCTTGATTGGTTGTGAGCGCTTGGTTTCGATCATCTGTTTTAAACTGCTCGAGCTGTTCTTGCTTGCTTTTTTCATTTACAGAGTGCTTTTTTGTCATACCTGTCTTCCTCCTTGATCTTCAGTTAATAATCATTACAAAATGTGTACCCTATCAAAAGTTGAAGCAAACAGAAATGTTGGAATTTTTTCGTAGGAAATCCGTTATTTTCTTGTTATGATTATGAATAAGTATTCATAAATAAGAAAATAAAAGGAGAGGGGATACATAGATGAAAACACGGGTAACAGATTTATTAGGAATTCAATATCCAATTGTACAAGGAGGTCTGGCTTATTTAGCGTACGCAGAACTTGCTGCTGCTGTCTCAAATGCAGGAGGGCTTGGACAAATTACAGCTATGACGCTCCGAACACCTGAGAAACTTCGAGCTGAAATTAAGAAAGTACGTTCTTTAACTGAGCGTCCTTTTGGCGTTAATTTTGCTGTTGGAGGTCAAACAGAAGGTTCTTATAAAGAACTTCTCGACGTAGCAGTAGAAGAAGGTGTGCCGGTTGTTTCCATAACAGGAGCAAATCCCGCACCTATTTTTGAGAGATTAAAAGGAACAGGAATTAAAACGCTCGTGCTGGTAGCCAACGTGCGTCAAGCTCAAAAAGCTGAGAAGTTAGGAGCAGATGCTGTCATGGCAGTGGGGCAAGAAGCAGGAGGACATATCGGACGTGAGGATCTCGGGACAATGGTACTAATTCCTCGAGTAGCTGCGGCTGTGTCAATTCCGGTCCTGGCCAGCGGAGGGATTGGAAACGGCCAAGGATTATTGGCGGCGTTATCATTAGGCGCTGAAGGAATTGAAATGGGAACACGTTTTATCGCGACAAAAGAATGTGTAGATGCCCACGATGCGTATAAACAAGCTATTGTAGAAGCAAAAGAAACCGATACTGTGGTTATTAAACGTTCGTTCGGAGCACCTGGACGCGTATTGAAGTCCCACTACACTCTTGACATTATCGAGCGTGAGCAGCAAGGAGAGAGGTACGAAGAGTTAAAAGACGTCATTAGCGGAGGGGCAAACTGCCGGTATATTTATGAAAATAAAATCGATGAAGGCTATGGATGGGCAGGCCAAGTCGTTGGACTGATTGATAGTATCCCAACGGTGCAAGAGCTTTTTGACAGTATGATAGAAGAAGCAGAAGCTGGTTCTAAACGACTGCTGAGTATAGTGGAAAAGAAGTAGAGATACAAGCCGTCATACTGCAGCAATTATTCGCATATTTATAATCTATATCTCTAAATGAGGTGAGAGAATGAAAAGGATGCGAGCATTTGCTATTATGACGTTTTTAGTAGTAGGTTCAGGGTATGCAGTTTTTACTAAAAAAGAAGAAGTTTTCAAGACTCAGCAAGCACAAGTGTACGAAGAAGCAAAGCCTGTTATTAAACAAATGGACAAACTGGATATTTGGCATAAAATCAGCAGCGGTTTAACTGAAGCGGGCTATGAATCAAAGGGCGTGAATTCTTCCCTTTACTCAAAAGACAGAGTAGAAATGGATGTGTATATGGAGCCTTCCGTTTCAGCTGATGCCAAAACACAAGAAACGATTAAACAAATCGTATATAAAATACTCGAAGAAAATAAGTTTCAGCAAAAGGCCTTTCATGTAACAATTAAATTCCTGCCCGAAAAACAAGCAAAATAGACTTGTCTCGGCCAGGAACTTTTTTTGTTAAAATGCTTTTTCATTGACAGCTGGAATACTGTCTGGGAGAGAAATTTCAGCATTTTTGGGCTGATATGCAATTTTTCCGTCCAGCACATCATTTGCTTTTTGTAAATCTAATAAATTTTCCCATCGTGCGATAATAAAAGCAGCTACCGCATAACCAATAATATTAACTGTGGTCCGGTAATTACCCATAAAGCGATCAGGAGCGAGCATCAGAGCAACGGCTGCTACTGGAATGGATCCGGTTGCTGCTGCGGTAGCAGAGAGAGCAACAAAAGCTGATCCTGGAATACCAGCCATTCCTTTAGACGTAAGAAGAAGAACACCAAGCATTAAAAGCTGATCAGTGAGACTCAAATCCACGCCTGTTGCTTGCGCTAAAAAGACGAGGGCAAGAGACAAGTAAATGGAAGCACCGTCTAGATTAAACGAATAGCCCGTAGGCACAACCAGGCCCACGACTGCTTTGTTGCATCCTGCTTGTTCGAATTTATCCATGAGCTGCGGCATAACAGCTTCAGTGGAACCCGTAGCAAATGCCAGCATAATTTCTTCTCGTATATATAGAATGACTTTCCACAAACTTAATTTTAAATAGATTCGTAAAATAACAGCTAAAACAAGAACAAATGCTAGACAGGCAATTGTCATAGCGATAAATAGCTTTCCGAATGCAGCAAGTGTTCCAAGACCGTACTGACTAACTGCGAATGCCATGGCACTAAAGGTGGCAAGAGCCGTTAATTTCATAATGTATCCCATAATTTTAAACAACACATCATTTACTTTTTCCAATACATTTAAAAGGGTCTCTGCTGTTTTTCCACCTATATGAACAAGCGCGATGCCAAACAAACAAGAAATTAAAAGCACTTGAAGCATGGAGTTGCTTGAAAAAGCACCAACTGCACTGTCTGGAATCATATTAAGAAAAAAATCACCTTCACTCGGAAGTTCGGAGCCGTTTGTCTTCGCGTCCACTTCGCTTGTGCTTAAGCTTGAAGGATCAACATTCATACCGGTGCCGGGGTTCATTACGTTTGCTACTAATAGACCGATTAATAGAGCGAATGTTGTGACAATTTCGAAGTAAAGAATGGTTTTTCCGCCGATACGCCCAACTGTTTTAATGTTTCCAACCTTGGCAATTCCAACAACGACTACTCCAAAAATAAGAGGAGCAATCAGCATTTTGATAAGCTTAATAAAACCGTCTCCAATCGGTTTCACAGCATTTCCAAAGCTTGGCCATAGATATCCTACGGCTATGCCAAGTACAATTGCCATCATAATTTGAAAGAAAAGACCTTTATAAAAAGGTTTTTGCTTACTTTTTGCTGCTGTTTGTGTCATGTGTTCTCCCTTCGTCGTACAATTTTTTGGATATCACAACAGATGTTATGTTTTTTTACATTTTAACGTAAGGTTGTTTGAGGTGTCATTGGTCTCTTTGACTAAAATTCAATAAAAATATTAGTTGAAGTGTATAAGAAGGGAAGGGAAGTGGTTTAAAACATTATTATTTTTAATGTAGATCTTTAAAAAAACTAATAAAAGCACATGCAATGGCATGTGCTTTTATTTGTTAAATTAATTTAATTCCGCTAATTAGAATGATGGTTGCCATAATGGCTTGAAGCGGTCTTGAAGGCACTTTCGTTGATAAACGGCTTCCGATTAACACACCTGGAATAGATCCAATTAATAGGTTAGCAGTCAACATGTAATCCACGCTTCCAAAGCTTGCATTTAAAATACCAGCCACCGTAACGAGAAGAAACGCATGTGCAATATCAGTTCCAACCAGCTCAGATGTTTTTAGCTTAAATAAGTACAGCATCGCAATCGCAAATAATGAGCCTGAGCCAATTGATGTTAGTCCGACAATGAATCCAAAGACTACGCCAATTCCGATTGTTAATCCTTTTTTCTGATTTAAGTCCATTTCCTGAAATCGGTTGGGACGAATTAATTTATCAAAAAAGACGCGAAAGATAATTGAAATGGCAACCAGCGTCATGACATATCCAAGAGCGTGCTTAATAATCGTTTCTTGATGCTCGTGAAAAGATGGAAATGCATGAAGTGTGACAATAGCCAGCACAGCGCTCGGAATACTTCCGAAGGCTAAATATTTTGCTAATTTAAAGTTAATGGTTCGCTGTTTGTAGTGCTGAGCGACTCCGAATAATTTTGTGATAGAATTGTAGACAAGATCTGTTCCTACGGCAATGGAAGGGTTAATGCCGAGTACAATCAGTAAAGGTGTTAATAAAGCGGCACCTCCAACCCCAGTTAAGCCTACAAGGGTTCCAACGAATAATCCCATTAAGGTAATTGATAGTTCCATATTTCGTCCTCCTACTCTCAAAACCAAGTACATTGATCTGATTATAGAGCATTGTAACTCATATGTAAATAAAATTCTGAATATTTTTAGTGAAGTTGAAAAGGTTTTCTTAGCCTTCACTATTTTAGGGAACGGACGATAAAGTCATAGGAAGTTATAAAAAAGTAAATAGAATACGTTTATTTATCTATGATTACGCTCTAATTTGTGTTACAAATGTAAATGCAATAAAAGAGTTTATTTTTATCTCATTTGAAAGACCGGTGAATGCATGAGTTTTGTCACGAAAGATTTGTTAATTAATTTTTTATTTATTTTATTGGCGCTGTTTTTAGTGCAGATGTTTTATTTAATCAAGTATGCTAAAAAAATTCATTGGTGGAAAGATCGTTATATCGCAGTATTTCCGATTTTAGCTATTACCTTTTGCCTTTTGTTTCCGGTTAACGGAGCTTATGTCCCGGATGACTATCGGATGGATCTACGAAGAATTCCTTATATTTTAGGAACGTTATATGGAGGCTGGCCGCTAGGAAGCTTGCTTTTTGTCTTTATTTTACTGCTGCGCTTGCTAATTGGCGGGTACGATGTAGGCTTTTTATCAACACTAATTTCTCTTCCGATTTTATCCATTCCTTTATTTTTCATAACAAAATACTTTTTGCATTTCTCATTAAAAAATAGAATTATCGTGAGCACCTGTCTTAGTCTGATCGGTTCTTTATTAGCTATGCTTGTATCTATTTTTGTCTTGCACGTAACAAGCATTCCTATTAGCGTGTGGGTTCAATTCGCGATTTTAGATGTAGCAGGCATGTTTGTAATTACCATACTGTGGGAAGCGATACGGGCAAATTTACTAGTGCTGCAGCGCCTGATGAAAGCAGAGAAACTAGAAATTGTCAGTCATTTAGCTGCCAGCATCTCTCATGAGGTGCGAAATCCTCTAACGGCAAGCAGAGGATTTATGCAAATGCTGCAAGAAGATGAAAAAGAACCTGCTAAAAAACGCTACATTTCCATTGCGATTAATGAACTAGATCGTGCAAAAGAAATCATTGATGATTACTTGCTGTTTGCCAATTCTGCTCCGGAACGAAATGAAAAAATGAATATTTCAGAAGAGATTCATCATGTCACCCATATTATGACGCCTCTTGCCAATATGAATGGAGTCGCTATTGATTTTACATTTGATGAAGAAGTGAAGTTCTGCGTAATGGGAGAAAGAAGAAAGCTTCAGCAGTGCCTAATCAATTTATTTAAAAATAGTATTGAAGCCATGCAAAATGGAGGCACGTTAACCGTTAAAGTAACAAAAGAAGGCGAAGCTGTTATTGTGGATATTATCGATACAGGCTGCGGTATGACGCAAGAACAAATCAACCGGTTAGGCGAACCGTATTTTACAACAAAAGAAAAAGGTACGGGGCTTGGAACGATGGTATCTTTCAGCATTATTCATTATATGAAGGGAAAAGTGAGTGTGTCTAGCACAAAAGGAAAAGAAACGTGTTTTTCACTTCAATTTCCACTTTGTGAATAAAGAGGTCGGGACAAAAGTTATTTAGTTGAAGGAAAATCCGAATGCGTTTGATTCTTGAGGGAGAATCAAACGCATTCGGATTTTTTCATTGGCAGGGTAAATGTAGATTTCATCTATTTATTCGTCTGTGAATTTTATGGATTTAGTTATGTTTTACTCTCTTTTTAATGACGTTCACTCACATACTGATCAATCATCGTTTGCAGTTCCTCTAGGGTCGTTTTACCGTTGTTAACAGACAGCTGCTTTAACGATTGAAGGGCACTATCTACAACAAACTTCCGGGGATTGGACTGTTTAAACAGCTCTTCTTCAATAAAACTAATAAGCTCTGTGCATTTTTGACGTTCGAATTCATCAGTAAATTGTTTGTGAACCTGTTTTTTTAAATCGATAAGTGCTGCAGAAATGTCCTGTTCTATTTGATTTTTAGTATTTGGGCAAGATGGAAGCCATTCTTTAATCGTTTGCGGATCGAGCAAAATGTCTCCTGAATTTGCTACTTCGTCTACAAGAGGAAGCAGGCGCTTGACACTGTAGCTTATGATCTCATGGGGGTCAGTATTTGTGCCGTTAACCATAAAATTATAGTGAAAGTTGCGATGAAGCATGCCAAGAAACATAATTGCACAATCTAGCAGGTACGGTTTCTTTTCTTGTCCAAATAAATCAATGAACCGCTTGTAAACCCAGTTTACTTCAACAAACTGGGTTTTTTTTATGTATGCTTTTAAATCAGGATCATTGGAAACAAATACTTCTTCAAGTAATGTGAAAAATTTATGTTTATGATGGTTTTTCATCTGTGCATCAATCTGTTTAACAAATACATCTACATCGGTCAGGCTTTTACCAACCAGCAGCTGATTTCGCTCTTGTTCAATTGTTGTATGAAGCCAGGTAAAAACAGCGATTAATAATTCATTTTTTGAAGAAAAATAGTTGTAGAATGTTCCTTTTGAAATGCCGCTATAATCAATGATGTCTTGAATAGATGTAGCTTGAAATCCTTTTTCAACGAAGAGATGGTGTGCATTTTTTACAACTTGCTGTTTTCGGTTATTCATTATTATCACCTAAATATAAAATTAGACTCATGGTCCAACTTTATGATACATGATTTAAAGCGTTTACACAAATGTTCTTTTCAAAAAAATAGACGATATCACGACAATGTATTGATATAAAAGGATTATAGGACTGAAAAAGTCGGTAAAATAAAGAACATGAACGCAAGATTTTTCACTTGCATAAATTGAACTCACAGTATAATATACTCTATGTAGAACATGTGTCTAAAAAAATGAACTTGAAGTATAAGGAGGTACAATAATGAGTCAATCGATAAATCAAATGGAAAAGCCCTCTTATGGCATAATTGCTATTTTGTTAATTGGCGCTTTTATTTCATTGTTGAATGAAACGTTATTAAATGTGGCGCTTCCGTCTATTATGAAAGACTTAGATGTGACAACGTCAACTGTCCAGTGGCTTTCTACTGGTTATATGTTAGTGAATGGTATTATGATTCCAACTACCGCTTTTTTAATTCAGCGCTATTCTGTCAGAGGCTTATTTTTAACGGCTATGACTTTATTTACAGCGGGAACAATACTTGCGGGTGCTTCGCCCGTATTTTCGGTCTTGTTAACCGCTCGTATTATTCAAGCATCAGGCGCAGCCATTATGATGCCGCTTTTAATGAACGTATTGCTCACAAGTTTCCCATTAGAAAAACGCGGAGCTGCGATGGGGATTTTCGGTTTAGTTATGATTTTTGCTCCGGCAATTGGCCCTACCTTATCAGGATGGCTAATTGAACACTATGAGTGGAGAATGCTGTTCCACCTTGTTACGCCAATCGCGGCAATTGTATTAATAGGCGCTTTCTTCCTATTAAAAGACAAAAAAGAAAAAGTGGAAATCAATCTGGATTTCCTATCGCTTGTGTTATCTACAATTGGATTTGGGGGACTTCTATACGGATTTAGCTCAGCAGGGGATAAAGGCTGGGATTCTGTGGAAGTATACGGCACCATTATCGTAGGAGCCGTTGCGCTGATTTTATTTATTACGCGTCAGTTCAAGCTTAAAACACCTATGCTTGAATTCCGCATTTTTAAATATCCAATGTTTGCTTTATCATCAACGATTTCAATGGTGATTACAATGGCATTATTCTCAGCCATGCTGCTAATGCCAATTTATGTTCAAACGGTACGAGGCATTTCTCCGCTTCACTCAGGATTACTAATGCTTCCGGGTGCGCTACTCATGGGTGTGATGTCTCCGATTACCGGAAAATTATTTGATAAATTCGGAGCGCGTGCACTGGCTGTAACGGGTCTAACGATTACAGCCGTTACGACGTATTTCTTCAGTAACTTAGAGCTTGATACGACATATACAACGCTCATTACGCTTTACACGCTTCGCATGTTCGGAATGTCTATGGTGATGATGCCGGTTATGACAAACGGATTAAATCAGCTGCCGCAGCGCTTTAATCCGCATGGTACTGCGATGAATAACACGCTTCAACAAGTATCGGGAGCTATTGGTTCGGCTCTTTTAGTAACGGTGATGTCAAATCGTACAGCTACGCATGCAAAAGAGCTTGCTCAAGATGCAATGAGCGGAGCAGGAGCAGCGAATGCAACGGCAGCCGGGGCAGCTCAAATGAAAGAACAAATTGGGATGCAGGCAATGGTACAAGGAATTAACGATGCGTTTGCCGTCTCAGTAGTACTAGTGGTGGTTGCTTTAATTCTTTCATTGTTTATGAAACGCGCCACGCCGGCAAGTGAAGATGAAGTGATAAAGGAAAAAGCAGGACGCGAGCAGTTTGCTAAATAAAAAAGAAATCCCCGCTGAAACAGCGGGGATTTCTTTAGCTTGTATATCTAAAGCTTAAGCCCATTTTCTTTAATAATTTCCGGTAGCCGATGGACGTTTGATCAGCCATAATATGCGCTTCCATCTGCAGGTCTAAAGGCAAGTCTTCAGGCTTTTGGTTTTCAACCATTTCACGGTCTTCGTCAAAGACGCGAAGGTTAAAGTCATACACACCTTCAACGGGAGAATCTTTGTCAAAGTTTCGAGCGATTGGTGCGAATAAACGTGTTTCGCGGGCTGAAATAGGAGAGACTGCATTCATAATCCACAGTTCTGCGCCTTCTGGGAAGTATACTTTTAGCGTAGCTGTAAACGGCGGATAAACATCAAAGACGCGAAGCCATTTAAAATCAGGTGGATTTAAATGCTGCTGTTCTTTGGAATAATTGCTCACGGTGCTCGTATATTCTACATGAAGCCCATACTCTGTATCGCTTACTTTATATTTAGGCACAAAGGCGTTGTTTCGATCACCAAATGTGTCTGTGTGAACCCAAGCAAAATGAGCTACGTCTAAAAAGCCTTCCATTTGACGACCGGCCGAACCCATGATATCAAAGCTCGGACAAACAATTTGCTGAAAATCAGGGTCCTCCCACGCATCGAAGTAAGGCAGGTTATCTTGTTCTCCTGTCAGGGAAGTCCATACTAATCCAAATCGTTCAATAACTGGATAGACGGCCATACACAAGCGGGGAGAAATATTGGCATCAGGGTGAGCTGGAATCGACGTGCATGCACCGTCCGTTGCATAGCGGAAGCCGTGGTAAGGACAGACAATTTCATCATCTTCCACCCAGCCCATGCTAAGAGGGGTGCCTCGGTGAACGCATAAATCACGAGCCGCCACTACTTTGTGTGTGGTACGGTATAGAACTAGATTTACATCTAGCAGTTTTACGGACGTTGGTTTCTCTGTTACATCACTGCAGCGTGCGACGGGGTACCAATACTTAGCGAGCGTCGTCCAATCTTCCAGGCTGAACGTGCAGTCTCTTGGGTAGGGAGTTGCCGTTTTTGGTTTGGTCATGGTTGGTTGTTGTTCCATCTATTTTCTTCCCTTCTTTTGTAAGCTCTTTTACTAAGGGTAATATAAAAAAAGAAAATTCACACAATTTATGTAAGGAGTTCTAACATGAAATATGGAACTTTGTAGAAAGTGCGAATTTCAGAAGACGTAAATTAGAGAATATACCAATAAAAAAATTTAAAAAAGCGCTTCCTAAATAAATTTAAACGTGATATAATTTTCCAAGACGCTGGTGTAGCTCAGTAGGTAGAGCACTTGCATGGTAAGCAAGAGGTCGCAGGTTCGATCCCTGTCGCTAGCATACTAAAAAACCTTCTTTCTTGTTGAAAGAAGGTTTTTTTTTATTTGTGTCGGCTTTAAAATTATTCTCCGAATTATTCTTTCCCTCCTTGTGAAAACTTTAACAGTTTGATAGCCTTATTAGGAGATTGTGAGAAAATATGCGTATCTTTTCCCCTGTGTCTTATGAATCATATTTAGAAATATTCTTAAAAGAATGTTTATTGCCTCTAAATATTGGGTACACGGAACTAGGGGTTAAATTTCAACAGGGAGTGTGAACGATAATTTGATTACGTTTAAGAATGTGTCAAAGCAATATCCAGACGGTACGACCGCCGTGAAAAATATTAATCTAGAAATTAAAGAAGGAGAGTTTTTCGTTTTAATTGGTCCGAGTGGGTGTGGGAAAACAACCACCTTAAAAATGATTAACCGTCTTCATGATATTACCGAAGGAGAACTATACATAAAAGATAAGCTCGTATCGGACCACAACATCCATGAGCTACGCTGGAACATTGGTTATGTTCTGCAGCAGATTGCTCTTTTTCCTCATATGACCATCGCTGAAAATATAGCCATTGTACCCGAGATGAAGCATTGGAAGAAAAACAAAATCAAAACGCGCATTGATGAACTGCTTACCTTGGTAGGACTAGACCCAAAGCAGTATCGAAACCGAAAGCCGTCTGAGCTCTCAGGTGGCCAGCAGCAACGTGTAGGTGTAGCACGTGCCCTCGCAGCTGATCCCCCCGTTATTTTAATGGACGAACCCTTTAGTGCCCTCGATCCGTTAAGCCGCGAACAGCTTCAGCAAGATGTTATTAGCTTAAAAGAAAAAATCAAAAAAACATTTGTGTTTGTTACGCACGATATGAGCGAAGCGATGACGCTTGGAGATCGTATCTGCCTGATGAAAGATGGAGAAATTGTTCAAGTTGGAACCCCGGAGGAATTCATCCAAAAGCCTAAAAATGAATTTGTAAAAACATTTATTGGAAATCAAGGCAATGCTTTATTTGAGACATTGGATATGTTTGTCAAAGAAAGTGAACAGCCAGACGTAGAACCTACTGAAGAGTTAGCTTCAACCGCCACTGTTCAGCAGGCAATGGACGCCCTTTACGACCATGAAGCAATAGCCGTGAAAAAAGGGAGCAAACGTATTGGCGTTGTAACGCGCAAAACTCTATTAGCGTTTCTTTCTGATAAAACGAAAGAAGGAGGAACGCTGTAATGAATGCACTAAGCACATTATTAGATCAACGAGGAGATGCACTGTTTCAAGCTCTTCTTGAACACATTCAAATTTCAGTACTGGCTCTTGTTATCGCCGTATTAATTTCAGTGCCGCTCGGACTGTACTTAACGAGGCATGACCGTATTGCTGAACCAATCATTGGCGTAACAGCCGTACTGCAAACCATTCCTTCACTCGCTTTATTAGGATTACTGATTCCTCTTGTCGGAATTGGAACCTTTCCCGCGGTTATTGCACTGTTTTTATATTCGCTTCTTCCTATTGTACGAAATACATATACCGGAATTAAAGAAGTGGACCCATCTTTAATTGAAGCATCCAAAGCCATGGGGATGAACTCGTGGAGACGATTAATTAAAGTAGAACTTCCTCTAGCACTTCCTGTCATTATGGCCGGAATTCGCACAGCGATGGTACTCATTATTGGCACAGCGACAATCGTGGCTCTTATCGGAGCGGGCGGACTCGGAAGCTTAATTTTGCTTGGTATTGACCGAAGCGATAATAGTTTGATTTTATTAGGAGCCATTCCAGCAGCATTATTAGCGCTTATTTTTGATGGAATTCTGCGAACGATTGAACACTCAGCTAAAAAAGGGTCCAAAAAACGCTCGTTTATTATGATCATCGTATTAATACTTATTCTTGTTTCTCCGTTTGCAGCGATGAGCGCAACAAAACCAGACCTTGTTATCGGAGGGAAAATTGGTGCAGAACAAGACATTTTAATTAATATGTACAAAGAATTAATTGAAGATCAAACCGATATGAAAGTAAATCTTCGTTCGTCGCTTGGGAAAACGGTATTTGTATTTGAGGCTCTGCGTAACAAGGAAATTGATTTGTACCCTGAATATACGGGTACAGCCATTGTGACGCATCTAAAGGAACAGCCGGACAGCAAAGATGAAACAGAGGTGTACAAGCAGGCAAAAGAAGGATTTCAAAAGAAATTCGGCCTTGTCTATTTAGATCCAATGAAGTTTAATAATACGTACACATTAACCGTAACAAAGGAATTTGCCAAAGAAAATAATCTAACAACTATTTCAGATTTGGCAAATGCAACAGATAAAGTAAAAGCAGGGTTTACGCTTGAGTTTAAAGATCGTGAAGACGGCTATGTAGGCGTTCAAAAAGAATATGGTCTTACCTTCCCGAATATTAAAACGATGGAGCCGAAGCTTCGCTATCGCGCTGTAGAAAAAGGCGATATTAACATGCTTGATGCTTACGCAACGGACCCTGAAATCAAACAGTTTGGTTTAAAAGTCTTAAAAGACGATCAGCAGTTCTTCCCTCCGTATCAAGGAGCGCCTGTGCTTCGTGAAGATACGCTAAAAGAGCACCCTGAACTGAAAAAAATCTTAAATCAACTGGGCGGTAAAATCAGTGATGACGAAATGCGTGAAATGAACTATCAAGTAAATGCGAAAGGAAAAACAGCTGAAGAAGTTGCTCATCAATTCTTAGTGAAAAAAGGATTAATTAAAGAGTAAAAACGAAGAAAAAAGTTAGGACAACAGTATGTTAGTTGAAAGAAGATCCGAATGATGAATCGTTCGGATCTTTTTATTTTAGTTGTTTCTAGCAGTTGATTGGAGGGCAACGCGAAGACTCCCGCGGAAAGAGAAGTCTTGCATGGAAATCAACTGAGGTGCAAGAAGTGATTCATGCTCGATTATTTACTCCATTCGTCCATCTTTAGATTGGCGTGATTTCGTTATGTCTCAATCTCTTTTTAATGCGAGAGAAGCATTAATGAAAATGAGGTCTTATGAACAAGCTAAAGGTACCAAATTTGTTTTCTGATGGAAGGAAGGCGCTTTTATGAATTCATTTTTTACGTGTCATCCTGTACAACATTCCTTTCAGCTTTTTTCAGTTGAACATCTTGTAACTTTAGCTATTATCGTGATCATAGGAGCATTTATTTTTTTGTGTCGAAAGCATCTGGGAAAAAAGAGGTTTGTGTTCATTTTGCTTTCACTCATTCTAATTGCTTCAGAAACAGCCTACCAGGCTTGGGAAATCGGATGTCATCGGTGGTCTGCTGAAACTTCCTTGCCTCTTCAGCTCAGTGATATAGTCGTGCTGCTGGCTGCTGTTATGCTGATAACCAAAAACAGGTTTCTTTTTTATTTTGTGTACTTCGCAGGAATCAGCAGCTCTGTTCAAGCGATGATTACCCCGGACCTTGGCGGCTATGCGTATGCCCAGTTTCGCTATGTGCAGTTTTATGTATCGCATGGCGGTGTGGTACTTGCTTGCTGTATGCTAATTGCTGTTTGCAGATATGAGCCGACGTTTCGTTCTTTGTGGGTAAGCGTAGTATTTGTTAATCTGTACGGGGGGGTTATCTATGTCATGAATCGTTTACTCCATGCGAATTATTTATACATGATGAAAAAGCCAGAGCACGCTTCCTTGCTGGATGTTCTTGGACCTCATCCTTGGTATTTAGTATGGATTGAAGGAATCATGATTCTTAGCTTTCTTGTCCTTTATCTGCCGTTTTGGGTACATAAAAAAATTAAAGGTGATAAAAGCAAAGTCAATTTTGTTGAAGCAAAATGATAATACTGGTAGTTTATAAGTGTAAACTAACTCGGATTTCTTGAAGGAAAAGGAAAGAATTACTGAACGAGCCGTGAGAGGCAAGCGTAAAAAATAGAAAAGAAAAAAGCAAGCACAGACATCAGAAGGAGAGTATCAAAATGAAAACACTGGTTATTTTAGCACATCCAAACTTAGCATCTTCTCGTATTAATAAAGCGTGGGCAGAGCGAGTAAAAAAAGAAGAGAATGTGTACGTTCATGATTTATACGCAAACTATCCCGATTTCAAAATTGATGTAGAAAAAGAGCAGGAGTTAGCTGTTCAATTCGATCGTATTGTTTTTCAATTTCCATTTTACTGGTACAGCTCACCAGCACTCTTAAAAGAGTGGCAAGATGTTGTCTTAACATACGGATGGGCTTATGGAAGCAAAGGTACTAAACTTCAGGGAAAAGAGTTTGTCGTAGCTACTTCAACAGGAGGCCCTGCAGAAGCTTATCAAGAAGGGGGATACAACCGTTACCCAATGAATCATCTGCTTCTTCCGTTTCAAGCTACGGCAAATTTAACAGGCATGAAGTTCCAAACGCCATTTTTATTTCAAGGAGCAGGCGGTGAGCTGAGCGACAAAGTCATTCAAGATAGTGCTGAAAGCTACGCTCAATTACTAAGGTAATAAAAAAAAGCCGCGTTAACGCGGCTTTTTAATTTACATTTGTTCGTGAAAAAGAAGTAAGCAGCTTTTGAGGAGCAATATCTAATCCTTCAATGAGTAATCCTGTCATAGCAGTTAGACTCCCGACTTCAAATGATTCCCCGGCTCTCCAAAATGCGGATTCACCTTGTTTGATATAAATTTTCAGTCCGTTATCGCCAGCTACCCAGCCTTCCCCGTGAACGACTAATAGAAGCTGTGGAATCGTAGCTTCTTGACGGGGAGTATAATCATTTTCTTGAAAAGATAAAAAGCTAATTTTGACATCTCCAGTATGAGAAAGCAATGGATTCACTTTATAGGTAGAATGAAGAAAGGAACGCTCTTCTTCAGATTGAAAACCATATAATTTCATACGTTCATCTCCTTGAATCAAAAATATAAAAAAGAAGTCCTTCTCCTTTCATATACGCATGTAGTAGAAAAAATAGAACTTCAAAGAAATAGCTGTTTCCTGGAAAATAGCTTCATTTTTTGTCGAAGCTCAAATTTTTTTGAAGGATAGGGAGGAAAAACAGAAGTTTTTTTGAATAGTATAAAAAAAGGTGTCCGCTAATGGACACCTTTTCCTAATTTAAAAATGACTGTAACGCTTGTTTGTTTTCTTCAAGGTCGATGCTTAAAACAGCACCAATACCGGATACTCGTTCATTTGAATAGGAACCTTCGACCGGTAAACGAAGAGATTTTAAATCTGGCTGATTCCCAACTAAGAAATCTTTTCCTATCACGATAAATGTTTTTGGAGGAATATTTGTATCCACATATGGATCAATGACGCCCCATAGCTTAGGAGCTTTTGCCAGCGTCTTTACTTGAAGAGCTTCATCCATTAATTTACCGATCACTTCTTGTTGACGCTTCACGCGCCCGAAATCACTTTGGCTATCATGTCGGAATCGCACGTATCCTAGTAATTTATCTCCGTGAAGAGTTTGCTTTCCAGGTTTTAGCGTCATGCCAATTCCTGATGACATTTCGTGCGGCACGGTAACCGTAATTCCCTCAGGGGCAATCGTATCGGCAACTTTAGAAAAACCTTTAAAATCAACAACGGCATAATAGTTTACATCTACGCCGAAATTTTCTTTAATTGTCTTACGCATTAATTCGGGCCCGCCAAATGCATAGGCTGAATTTAATTTGTTTTTGCCATGTCCAGGAATATCCACATATGAATCACGCATCAAAGAAACAATTTTAGGCTGATTGCTGTCTTTGTCATAATGAGCAATCATGATTGTATCGGCACGCGAATGTTCTTCACCTCGAGAGTCAATTCCAAGAAGCAGCACATTCATGCTATCTAAATTGGCACTTGCACCATTAAAATCAAATTGTCCATCTTTCCCAAAAGCTCCGTCTGCTTCTGCTAACCCTTGTTGGTATTGATAATACACATACGCACCAGCGGCGATTACAAGAATGAGAAAGAAAAGAAGTAGCTTTCTAAAGCGTTTCTTTTTTCTTTGCTTTTTTCTTTTATGTTGTTTACGTTCTGTACGTTCTTCCAAATGTCTCACCATCGCATTCAAAAATATTAATACTTTTTTGTTTGAAACCAATTATGCAAAAAATTATAAAACGACATAATAAAATTAACACTAAGGAATTAGATTAGCAAGTACGTTCACTAGTAAATCTGCGAAGACAGCTAAAATAAGAGAAGTGTACAAATAGAAGAAAGAGGAAATAAAGGTTATTTTTTTCAAGGATCTTTGTTATAATCTATCATAGTTAGGGGAAAAGTTCTGTCTTTTAAGAATGGAATAAGAGGAAAGTCTCTATTTGGGGAGAATCAAATATAGGTCTAAATGTAGAAAAAAGGAGTGAAGCGAATGAGTATATATGTGTCATCTTCGAACCTTGTGCTGATTCCAGAAGCGGCGTTAAGTCATTGGAAACCTTATGGCGCGGGGGAATTGACCGGAGCTATTATTTCAGGTAAAGATAGTGCTGAAATAATTAAAGAGCTTAATCAATCGTCTATTCTGCCTTTTACAAGTTTTTTCTATCGAAAGCATTTTGTTATTCTGTTTGATAAAGAACAAGTGAAAAATCATTTTGAACAGCTGCTTTTATTATATAAATCTCAGGGATATATTTTTTATTCTTCTACTTTATACGATGATCACTGGTCCCAGGTCCTTGAAGGAACGAAGCAGCTGCTAACGGTAAATGGACAAGTGGTGCCAGTGCTTGAGCTTGAACAAAACGGTGAATTTGATGTTGTGCGTGATGAAGGCGGTCTGCACATAGTGATAGATGATGACGAAGACGAAGAGAAGCAGCTAGAAAAAAAAGTTCATGAGCTTCCGCTTGAAGAAGGTACCTATTTTATTGGCGATCCGGGATTTGTTGAAAACCGGGACATGCTGGTGAAAGAATATTTTCCTAAAGGTACGTACGAATTTGTTTATAGATACGGAGAAAATGGCTGGCTGATGAAAGTAAGTATTCAGCGAAAAGCGATTAAAGAGCAGCTTACTACTCTTCACGCGGCTTTGTCTTAACCTCTATTCATTGTACAATATTGCTAAATAACTATGTTATAATAGTAATATTGTACAATGAAAGGGGTTTTTTTAATGGAAGCACGTTTACAAAAAGTCGTATCGTGGCTAAAAGAAAAGAATGTAGAAGCAGCCTTTATTTCGTCAACCGAAAACGTATTTTATTTAACTGGATTTCACACGGATCCGCATGAGCGTTTGCTTGGCTTATTTGTGTTTAACGAAGCGGAGCCGATGCTTGTTTGCCCATCAATGGAAGTGGGACAAGCAAAAGAAGCGGGCTGGAAGTTTGATGTGATTGGATATGAAGATCATCAAAATCCTTGGAAACTTATTAAAGAAGCTTTACATAAACGAAACGTAATAGATGTGAAAAAGGTTGCTGTAGAGAAAGAGCAGCTGCTGTATGCGAGAGCAGAAGAACTGCTTAGCTTATATCCAAACGCTGAGCTAGTCGGAGCAGAAGAGAAGTTAAATCAGCTGCGTTTAATTAAAGATGAGCGTGAAGTTGAGATTCTTCAAAAGGCAGCTGCCTTAGCTGATTTTGGTGTAGAAGTAGGTGTAGCTGCTTTAAAAGAAGGCGTTACGGAAATGGATGTTCTGGCTAAAATTGAATACGAGCTAAAGCGAAAAGGAATTCGTGAGATGTCGTTTTCAACGATGGTTTTATTTGGTGAAAAAACGGGAGAAGCGCATGGGAACCCAGGTCTTCGCACGTTAAAGCCAGGAGATATGGTTCTGTTCGATTTAGGTGTAGTGCTAGACGGATACTGTTCAGATATTACACGTACAGTCGCTTACAAGTCTATTAATGATAAGCAAAAAGAAATCTATGAAACGGTACAGCGCGCTGAGCAGGCAGCACTTGAAGCTTCCAAGCCCGGAACTCGCATTGGCGACTTGGACATGGTAGCACGCAATATTATTACAGAAGCAGGATATGGAGAGTATTTCTTGCATCGTCTTGGTCATGGTCTTGGCATCAGCGTGCATGAGTTTCCTTCAATGAGCCGCAACAATGACGATGTGCTTCAAGAAGGCATGGTATATACAATTGAACCGGGTATCTATATTCCAGGACTCGGAGGCGTGCGTATCGAAGATGATGTAATCATTACAAAAGATGGATACGAAACGTTAACGAAGTACCCAAAAGAATTACAAATTATTTCATAATAATGTCATGAAAAATAGAGGCTGCCATGGTGCAGGCTCTATTTTTTATGGGAAAAGAAAAAATTGGTTAAGGTTTCTCGTTTGCTTCTTGATACAATTTCATAGTATGTTACGAAACGATAACATTTCTATCACATTTTCTAAAAACTATATCGTAAGCGAGTGCAGTAGTATATGCTGTACAGTAGGGAGCTTTTTAAGGTCGCAAGCAAGGAGGTTTTTTATGAGTAATTTTACAAAAGATGAAGAATTAATTATACATAAAGCAATAGATGTATTTGGTCAAAAGGATCGAATTGAAGATTATTCAGATGAAAGAAAAAAGCATGGTATTCACGTTGTGGCGTGTGAAAACCATCCGCGTCAAGACGTAACCGCGTATGCAACGCTCGGTGGACATCAATGTCCGACAGGCTATACAGTTGGAGGGATCCCGCTTCGAATTGAAATCGTTGGGGCTTGTCATGAGGAATTCGGTATTTATTCTGCTATTTTAGCAAACTGTATTTTCCATATGATGAAATCTCATGTGTCCATCTTCCCAGGAGCTATTTATAAAGACGTTATTGCAGTGCTTGATGACAGCTTTCATATGCAGCACATTTTGCTGATTCCGCCGTTTTTATGGGATAATTTTTCAACGATTGAACTATCTGATAAAAAAGTAACGTTCCTGCAGGCCGTTCCGATTTCAGAAAATGAACGTGCTTTTGCACTTGAGTACGGAGTAGATTCGTTGCTAAGCCGCTTTGATGCTGAGCAGGTGAATGTCTTCAATTTAGAAAGAAGATCTGTTGTATAAACAAAAAGAGCGCCGACTAAGACGCTCTTTTTTGTTATTAATTAGTAGGTCAATTCTTTTTGCGGTATAGCTTTTTTATGACTTGTTTGGTAGCTGTGAAGGACCATGCCTGCTATGATAACTCCCATTCCAACCCAAGAAAGAATCGATGGCAAAGGACTTGATAGAAGGAAGACCTCTCCTAGCAGGGCAAATAAAACTTCCATCGATTGTGTAGCTTCAACTGCACCTAGCTTTTGAGAATCTTTTTTAACAAGGTCGGTTGCTGCAAAAAATAAAACTGTTGCACATACTCCTGAAAGTAAAGCAACTAAACCGCTTTGATAAATCTGAGTTGTTTTTGGTAGTCCATCGGTCACGCAGGCATAGACAGAAAGAATAATCCAAAACGGCAGGCTTGAAAGCGTCATTCCAAGCACGCGCTGAAACGTATTAAGTGACGACACTTCCATCATTTTACGGTTGCCAAGCGGGTACGCAAAAGAGGCAATTAAAATGGGAATGGTACAAAGCAAGGCAGTAGCGGCTGACAGTTCAGTCGCATGCTCAAGCTGCATGAGCACAACTCCTATTAAAATAATAAACGAAAAACCTAGCTGCTTGAAGGGAATGCCTCCTCGCTTCTTTCCTTCCTTGTAAAACAAAGGAGCTAGGAGAGACCCCGATAAAATTGTGATTTGCCAAGTTCCTGCAATAAGCCAGCCGGGACCGTAGGCTGAAGCAAAACAAAGAGGAGCGTAAAATAACCCAAATCCAACCGTGCTCCAAAGCAGCCATTTTTGAGGCTGGGCTTTTATTTCTGCCACCACAGGTTTAATACCACCCCAAAAATAAACGAGCACAAGTAAAAGAGGTACCATAAAAAAATAGCGCAGCGACGCGCTCCACGCCCAGCTGCCTCCTGATAAATCCATCGCTCGATTTAAAACGAATGTAAAAGCAAAAAAGAATGAGGCAGCAATGCCTAATAAAAGAGGCTTCACTTGGATTCCTCCTCACTTGTCAGCGCTTCACCTAGCGTCAGCCAGTTCGTTTCGACAAGCTGCGATGTCAGTGCGGCATCTTTTTGACCGCAAGCGTTTATGATTTCTTTGTGCTGATCAACCGAAGCAAGGCTAGCAAGAGACGAAAAACGAGCGATTTCCAGACGCTGAATTTTGGCGCTTGTTTGTTTTACAACACGTTCTAGCTCTATATTGTTCGCCCGTTTTAAAAAGACGGAATGAAATGCTTCATCCGCTTCGATCGCTTTAAGGACATTTCTTGTTTTGATTGCATGTTCTAGAGATTGATTGTGTTTGATTAGTTCGCCCATATCTTCTTCTTGTAACGAAGTACAAGCCAGCTTAGCAGCAAGTGCATGAAGAGCTGCGACGACAATAAAAGATTGTTTTGCCTCCTCAAGGTTTAATGGAGCCACTTTTGTAGAAGAGCCAGGTGTCGTTTGGACAAGGCCTTCATCTTCAAGCCTTTTTAATGCTTCTCGAACAGGAGTGCGGCTAACTCCAAACTGCTCAGCCAGTTCTTTATCCTGAAGCTTTTGTTCGGGCTGAAATTCAAGCATGACAATATTGTGTTTAAGTGTTTGATAGACTTCTTCCCTTAAAGAAAGTCGTTTGAGAGGTTGAATGTTATTTTTCATAAAACCAATATATCGCATATTACATTAAATAACAATGTGAAAACTAAAAAAACTTCGTCTAAAAAGCAGACAGCTGCTTTTTAGATGAAGAGCTTAATTACTGCTGCGCAAAGATTTAGATAAAATGCTCGCAATCGCTTTGCTGTGCTCAACCTGCGTTTTTTTGGATTCTTTTCGTTCAAGAGCTACTTTTTGAAGGCTTTTTTCTTCTTCAGTTTGAGCAATAACTTGAGGAACGGAGGCAGGTTTCCCGTTTTCTAATGCAACAAAGGTGAGAAAAGAAGTAGCTGCGATACGCTTAATGCCCGTTAATAAATTTTCGGCAATCACTTTAACAAAAATAATCATGGAGCTTTTTCCTGTAACAACAACGAATGCTTCATATGAAATAAAATCTTCTTCGGTGACGGGTTCGATAAAATCAACGTGATCAATGGAAGCCGTAACACACGTCTTTCGTGAATGTTTAGCTGCTGAAAGAGAAGCCGTCATGTCCATGTCAGCGACAATTTTTCCTCCAAAAAGGGTGTGGTGATTGTTTAGGTCATTTGGAAAAATGTGCTGTGATTTGACTACTCGTGAGACGCTGCAAAGTACTGCTTTTTCACTCATTGAAAACACTCCTTCAAACTGTTTATATGGTTTAATGTATGTTGACTACTTGTTCTTATGTATACAAGTTATAGAGAGCCCTTTCGTAAAAAGCTCTTCAAAAGCTTCTATATGGTAAAATAGAACAAATATGAAAGAGAGGATGAGAGCATGAACTTAACTCAATTTTCTAGAAGAAAATATACAGATTCCCCTACACCTTTAGAAAAGCTATCGGTTTTATCTCAGCAGTTAAATGGACCTTCAATTTATATGAAGCGAGATGATATGCTTGGACTGACAGGTGGCGGAAATAAGACACGCAAGCTTGAATATTTAGTAGCTGATGCAAAGGCGCAAGGAGCAGACGTGCTTGTAACGTGCGGTGCGATACAATCCAATCACTGTCGTTTGACGCTCGCTGCGGCTGTAAAAGAACAAATGAAATGCGTGCTCGTATTGGAAGAAGGCGAAAATAAAGCAAGCGATCAGCCCACAGGAAACTATTTTCTTTATCATTTATTAGGCGCTCATGACATGCGGTTTGTCGCTGAAGGTTCTGATTTGACAGCCGAAATGAAAACAGTAGAGCGAGAGCTAATTGAAAAAGGTCATAAACCGTATTTAATTCCAGTAGGAGGTTCGAATGTTATCGGTGCAACCGGATACGCTGCCTGTGCACAAGAGCTGCTTATGCAAAGCTATGAGCAGCAAATAAAGCTTAGCCATGTGGTTTGCACAAGCGGCAGCGGAGGCATGCATGCAGGATTAGTGGCAGGATTTCAAGGTCTTAAAAGTGACGTATCTGTTATTGGAATGAATGTCAGTCGTGCTAAAGAAGAGCAAGAAGTAAAAGTTGCCAAACTGACGAGTGAACTTTATGATCATTTACATAGTAAAACGCCTTTTAAAAAAGAAGAGATTGTATGTATGGATGAATACGTAGGTCCAGGGTATGCTGTTCCGACAGAAGAGATGGTGGAAGCAGTTAAACTTGTGGCCAGTACGGAAGGGATTTTATTGGATCCTGTGTATACGGGAAAAGCGATGGCTGGTCTAATTGATTTAATTCGAAAAGGTTATTTTAATAAGGATGAAAATGTGGTGTTTGTCCACTCAGGCGGTTCACCGGCTCTTTATGCCTATACATCAATTTTTTCATAAAAAAGCAAGGGATTCGAATCCCTTGCTTTTTTAGTTTATATAGGAATAGTAAGTGAAAACGTTACTCCGGTGTTCGTGTTTTCAGCCGTAATTGCTCCGTCGTGCATCGTAACAATACGCTTTACGATACTTAAGCCGATACCGAATTCACCGTTTGCTCCTTTTTTAAACGGTTCAAACAAGTGTTGAAGCACGCTTTGATCAATCGGCGGACCATCGTTGCTGATTGTACATTGAACGTTCGTTTGGTGTTTAGCAAGTGAAAGTGAAACCTTCGTCTCGGCATAGCGCAGCTGATTGTCGAGTACATTTTCAAGAACTTTTGTCCACAGTTCTTTATCTCCTTTAATCGTTGCGTTTGCGTCGTCAAATTCCCACTGTATTTCAGGGCGCCTCCACCGCAAGCGATCCACTACTTCATGAAGAAGTGCAGTAAAATCAAAGTCATCTTGTGCAAGCTGATGAGTGGACATATAGTCAAGTTTGGTTAAGTAAAGCAAATCGCGGATTTTTTTCTCAAGATTTTTGGATTCATCTTCAATAACTTTTACCGTTTGAGATAAATCACCTTTTGGATAAATGCCGTCTTGAATCGACTGAGCGTAGCTTTGAATCACCATAACCGGTGTTTTTAAATCGTGTGAAATATTTTGAAGCAGCGTTTGCTGTGCTTCATCTTTAGATACGAGCCTTTTGCGCATTTGCTCGATGGAGGCGCCTAGCTTGCCAATTTCATCGGAACGGTTGACTGTAACGGGCTCATGCCAATTTTGTTCGGCAATTTTTTTCACATCTTTTTCAAGTGATACAAGCGGCTTGCTTAAATATCTTGATAGCCAAATAGATGGAAGCCAGCTGAATAGAAATACAATTGAAATTACAAGAAGCAGCTGTTTAAACAGAGTAGAAGTGAGCGCGTTGCGATACGTATCCCACGAAAATGAAAGCAAAAAAGCAGGCTGTCCGTTTACGCTTACTTTTCGAATTACATAAAAAAGCGTCCGGTTGCCAAGATCTTTTTCATAGCGAGCGACGATTTTTCGCTGACTGATTGCATCTTCCTGTGCTTTTCTCAAAAAGTCTTGAGGCAACACCCGTGATGAAAAATACGAGATATCCGCATGTTCAGGTAATAAAATATGATCCACGGTTCGATTTCCAAGTGTTGGTTCACTGTCTTCGTTGCTAAAGTAGTATTCACCTGAGCGGCTTGGCAGTCCGTATTCTTTTAAAATATGCTGTTCATTTTCAATAGTGGTATAAATTTCATTCGTGAAGAACTGCCTGAGCGTCGTTGGGAATAAAATAGCGAGCAAAATTGAAATAAGCAGTAAAATACCGGAGATGACGAGCCAAATTTGAAATGCAAGCGACTTGTTTTTCATGCTTTCATCATCCGGTATCCATATCCATAAATCGTTTCAATTCGTGCTTGCGGCATTTTTTTACGCACGCGTCTTACTAAATCATCCACCACTCGGTCTGTGCCAAAATAATCTTCTCCCCAAATGAGATTCAGCAGCTGCTCCCGTGAAAAAGCCTGTCCAAGGTCTTTTGAGATAGTGACAAGAAAATCAAATTCTTTAGACGTTAAATCAATCGGCTTTCCATCTTCACTGACTGTACGGGTATGTAAATCGATTTCATAAGGAGTCAGCGTAATGGTATCGGTTTTCTTTTGATTGGAACCATATACGCGGTCTAGCAGTTTGTTTGCTCGAATAACTAGTTCACGAGGCAAAAAAGGCTTTGATAAATAGTCGTCGCTGCCCATCTCAAGCCCAAGAACCCGGTCAATATCGGCATCGCGGGCTGAAATGAAAATAACAGGCACTTGGGGCGTTTGCTGCTTGATTTCGCGAATGAGCTGATACCCGTCAATGTCAGGCAGCATAATATCTAAAATCCACAGATGCGGAGGAGTTGCAATCATTTCTTTGGCGTCCGTGCCGTTAAAAAATGAGCGAACGTCCCAGCCTTCTTTTTGAAGGTAAAGGGTTAAAACTTCGTTTAAATTTTGTTCATCCTCTACTAAATATAGTGTAAAGCTCAAATTTGACACCTTCCTCTGAATATATGAAAATTAAGGTAAATAAAGCATATTACGCCATATGTGCGCGTTTCTTTAAAGGTCTATGTACCCGCTATTATACTACGTGTTTGCTGTTATAAAGAAATTTTTCACAATTTCACACATTGTTTTGATACTTATCCCAAACTTTTATTTTATAGTATAGATAACATAAAATTTGCTACGTTAAAAGGAGTGTTTTTCATGGATCCACGTGATTATGAAAGAGAGCAAGAACGAAAAGAAGAATATGAAAACCGCCAGCAGCGATACGATCAGTATCAGCCTGCGTCATCATCACAGCCTCCAAGAAGACGCTTATTTCCAGTGATTGCATCTTCTATCGCCGGAGCAGTACTTGGAGGAGGAATTGTGCTATACGGTGCTCCGCAGCTGGGGTTAATGGATTCAGCTGATACGCAAACAGCGAATCAAACAACGCAGACTCAAACGGCAACAACAACGAGCACAACGCCTCGAACAGTAAGCACAACCGTGAATCAGTCAGATCTTGTTTCAGTTGTAAATAAAGTATCAGCTGCTGTTGTAGGCGTGAACAATATTCAACAGCAAACAAATCCATTTTCTGGAGATACCCAAACCCAAGAAGCAGGAACGGGTTCCGGTGTTATTTTCAAAAAAGAAAATGGAAAAGCATACGTTGTGACCAATAACCACGTTATTGACGGCGCAAGCGAAGTAGAAGTGTCACTTTCAAACGGACAAAAAGAAAAAGCTAAGATTGTCGGAGCTGATGCGCTAACGGATTTAGCGGTGCTTGAGATGTCTGACAAAAATGTTGAACAAGTGGCGAAGTTCGGGAAATCATCGGATTTAGTAGCGGGTGAAACGGTGCTTGCAATCGGAAATCCTCTTGGTGAACAGTTTTCTCGTACGGTCACACAAGGTATCGTGAGCGCAGCAAAACGCTCTGTCCCTATTTCAGAAAATTGGAACGTAGATGCAATTCAAACGGATGCGGCGATTAATCCAGGAAACAGCGGCGGTGCACTTATCAATTCTTCCGGTGAAGTAGTCGGCATCAACAGTATGAAAATTTCAGAAGACAATGTAGAAGGCATCGGCTTTGCTCTTCCAAGTGATGAAGTGCAGCCGACGATTGAACAGCTGATGAAAAATGGGAAAATAACGCGTCCATATATGGGGGTAGGTCTTCAAGATGTAGGTCAGCTTTCAGCTGCAACAAAACAAAACCAGCTAGGCCTAACAAGCGATACGTCTGAAGGAGTTGTCGTAACGACGGTTGAACCATTCTCTTCTGCTTCTGATGCAGGTTTACAATCAAAAGACGTGATTGTTGCCATCGATGGAAACGAAGTCAAAACATCCAGTGATTTACGTCAATATCTATACACAAAACGTAAAGTAGGAGACACGGTAAAATTAGACGTGTATCGAAATGGAAAAAAACAAACTATTTCTCTGAAGCTTTCAGAACAGCAGGATAACAATGGATGAGTTCAACACCGTTAAAGCTGCTGCTAGCAGTATTAACAGCGTTCGGATTTTTAACCGGCTGCGGAGGGAAGCATTCAAACACGATGTTTCCTTCTGTAGAAATTAGTCAGCTATCTTCTATCAAAGAACTGGCAGCGTATGAGGGAGGCAAGGTGACAGGAGCTGAATTCAACCGTTTTTTAGCCGTTGAAGGGTTCTTAAATCCAGATGCTCCTCTAAATGATACAAGCTACCGCAAAGAGTTATTGCGGCAGCTTGTTATGCAAAAAATCTTAATTTCCCATCTAAAGACAAGCGATAAAGTACAAAAACAAGTTGAGGATATGTGGAAGCAAATTAAACGCTCATATGACGAGGATACAAGAAAACAAGGTTATGAAGTGTTAAATATTCGTTCCAGTGATGTAACCAACCAGCTAACGAATCAGTTTAAATTAGAAGAATATTTCCGCAAACAAATTACGTCTGATGAACTAACTGCTTACTATAAACGTATTGAAAACGATCTAACGCGCGTATCTTTTACGCAGCTGGCTTTTTCCACTTTACATGATGCCGCTGCCGCTGCGGCTGAACTGCAAAAGGGAACATCGCTTCAGGACGTTCAAAAAAAATATGCTGAATTCCAGACAGTGAGCAAAATAGAGAATGCTGATAATCTAAAGCTTTCAAGTCTATCTCCTTCTTTTATAGATGTTTTAAAAAAACAGCACATCGGAGAGAGTAGTGAGCCCATTAAAATGGGTAAAGTTTATTATATTCTTATTTTAAAACAAAAAGATAAAAAAACGGAATCAGAAGTCAAAGAAGAAATGATGAAAGAACTTGTTTTGAATCATATCAACCGGTATATCCAGGATCAACTGCCAAGGTTTCACGTGACGTTCAGCCTTAGGTAGTTTCCTTTTATATAGATTGATTGTTTTCAAAAAACAAGCAGGTAAAAGAGCTTTCTATTAATAGAGAGCTCTTTTACATTTTTAAGTAGACAGAAATGTCGGCACCTGATAAAATGAAGTTGTAAAACTTTCATTATTCGGAAAATTTATACCCTCCAGCTTTGGAGGGTTATTTTTTATGCTGTTGGACGAATAAAAGAGGCTGGGACAAAAGTAGTGTAATGGAAAGAAGATCCGAACGATGATTCGTTCGGATTTTTTCGTTACGTTTCAATCACTTTTCATCTTTTAAATGACTCAATAATGCAGGAGCCATCTCTACGTGAGAAAGGGCGATGTGTGAAATCGTTTTGGCATAAGGTGTAATTTCGTTAATAAATTGTTCGAGTATGTGCAGGTGAGGAAGCTGAAGCTTTGTAATAAAGCAGGCTTGCCCGGCGATGCGTTCACAGAATAAAGCGTAGGGATACTGAGAAATAAATCGTTTAAAACGCTCGTGCTCTCCGTTTTTCATCGTTACTTCAATAAAACACGACACGGGCAAATGCAGCTTTTCATAATCAATATCAATCGTATACCCTTTTATAACGCCAAAGCTCTCTAGCTGTCGTACTCGCTCTGCCACCGAAGGAGGAGACAAGTTAATTTGTTTTCCTAGCTCTCGTAAGGAAAGGCGGCTGTTTTGCTGCAGCGCCTGCAAAATCGATAAATCAATTTCATCAATTTTCAATTGAAAACCTTCTTTCTCATTAACGTTTCATTTGATTAGTAATAGTAGATAAGATGTTTTATATGTAATCTGAAATTTCCATTTTTCTTACTATAATAATTAAAAAGGAGTGAGTAAAAAATGGCAAGAGTTTTGTTAGCAAACGAAGAGGGAACAAATTTTGAAAAAGCATTGAATTTAATTCCGCATGTAAAAAGATTGTATGATGAGCTTTACGACACGCTTTGGAACAGCGATATAGTAGAAAAAGAGACTAAGGAAAAAATAAGGCTTTATCTAGCAGGTGTTAACGGCTGTGAGACGTGTATGAGCATGTCATATGTAGGCGATGAGACGCTTAATCAAAAAGTGTTAAGAGAAAAAGAGCTGGAAGAAAAAGATCGCCTGCTGTTTCGATTTATTGATGTATACCGGGTGCGTCCAAGGGAGTTGACGGATGCTGATATGAATCAATTAAAGAAATTTTACAGTGATACGCAGCTGTTAGAGCTTTTAGCTGTTATTAATTTATTTGATCAATTTCACAAAATGATTGTCAGTTTAGATTTATACGATTTTTGCAGCTTGCAGGGCAAGTGAGGTCTTCCCTAAAAATATCTTGACAGACAAAATCCACAGGAGTAAGATAGCTTTCGTGAAGTGAAATGTATCATGAATCGAATCGATTATTCTAAAAAATAGATCATAGACATTTGAATAAAAATCGCTTAATCCATTACGGAGCGGAGGACCCATTATTTACGCACATATTGTGCTCCGGGGTGAATCCTTAAACAGGTAGGGTTACTCTTAAAACCCGAACCCGACAGCTAACTTCGCAAGCGTTTTGAGGGGGAAGAGTGTGAAAAAACACAGGAGCCTTCCTGTGTTTTTTTGCGCTTTTTTTAAGAAAAAGATGTAATTTTTTAGAAAAAGTATAAGCTAAGAGAACACACAGCAGTTGAAGAAAGGAATAAATACATTATGAAAAAACAGTTTGCTGTATTGGGATTAGGTCGTTTTGGAGGCAGTTTGGTTGAAGAGTTTGCTAATCTGGATGTGGATGTGCTCGCTATTGACCGCAATCAGGAGGTAGTAAATAAATTTAGCAACTCAGCTACATATGTTGTGCAGGCGAATGCAATTGATGAAGCTAGCTTAAAGGGGCTAGGTATTCGCAATGTTGATCATGCTCTTATTTCGTTTGGGGATGATATCGAAGCGAGCGTGCTCGCAACGATGCTTTTAAAAGATATGGGCGTTAAGCAAGTATGGGTAAAAGCAGTGAATATGTATCATCAAAAGGTGCTGGAGAAAATAGGAGCGGACAAAGTCATTCATCCTGAGCGCGATATTGCTAAGCGTATTGCTCATCACGTGGTGTCAGAAAAGATCATTGATTACATTGAACTGTCAAAGGATTATAGTATTGTCGAAATTGTGGCCTCTAAGAAACTTCATAATAAAACGCTGTTTGATTTGAACATTCGTGCCAAGTACGGCTGCAACATTATCGGCTTTCAGCGAAAAGACGGGGAAATGGTGATTTCGCCTACCGCGCATGAAATAATTGAACAAGGAGATATGCTGATTGTTATCGGACATAATCGCGATTTGAACCGTTTTGAAGAAGAAGGAGTTTAACTTATGAAAAAACAAATCATTAAACTCACCCCTCCGCAGCTGCTTGTCTCCATTTTTGGCGGAGGAATTATTATAGGTGCTCTTCTATTGATGATGCCTGTTTCTACTACTGAGCCCATCCGGTGGGTAGACGCCCTTTTTACGTCTACTTCCGCGATGACAGTAACCGGCTTAGCCGTCGTAGATACAGGTACGCGTTTTACCGTCATTGGTCAAACGATTATTATGCTGTTAATTCAAATAGGCGGTCTTGGCATTATGTCATTTGCCGTGTTGATTTTTATGATGCTAGGTAAAAAAATTGGATTTAAAGAGCGTATGCTCGTTCAGCAGGCATTAAATCAAACGAGCATCGGCGGAGTTGTCCTGCTAGTTAAAAGACTGTTTATCTTTTCATTTTTAATTGAGTTTGTTGCACTTATCTTTCTAGCGATACGCTGGGTTCCGGAGTTCGGATGGTCTAAGGGGCTGTTCTTTAGCTTGTTTCATTCGATTTCGGCTTTTAATAACGCAGGGTTCGGACTATTATCTGACAGCCTGGTTCAGTATGTAGGAGATCCCATTATTAACATAACGATTTCTTTTTTGTTCATTATCGGTGGATTAGGGTTTACCGTCCTTGCAGATATGTGGGTAAAAAAATCCTATAAAAAGCTAACGCTGCATTCGAAAATTATGATCATCAGCACGTTTGCGATTAACGTGGTTGCCATGCTTTTTATTTTTTTCTTGGAGTACAGCAATCCACATACGCTCGGAAGTTTGTCATTAGGAGACAAAGTGTGGGCATCTTATTTTCAAGCTGTAACGACACGTACAGCAGGTTTTAATAGTATCGATATAGGAAGTTTGCATGATTCCACTATATTTTTAATGGTTATGTTAATGTTTATTGGTGCAGGAAGTGCTTCAACAGGAGGCGGTATCAAACTCACGACGTTTGTGGTGATTATTTTTTCTGTATGGGCATTTTTACGAAGCCGGGAAGATATTGTGCTATTAAAGAGACGACTTCTTCCTCTTCACGTGTTTAAGGCACTAGCCATCACGATGATTTCAATTATGTTTGTATTTGGGGCCATTTTCCTGTTAAATATTTCGGAAAACCTGCCGTTTGTAAAAATTATGTTTGAAGTTGTTTCTGCATTTGGAACAGTAGGTTTATCGATGGGAGCAACTTCTGAACTTTCGTACTTTGGACGCGTGATTATTATCTTTATCATGTTTTTAGGAAAAGTGGGGCCATTAACGCTTGCGTTTTCATTATCTAAGCAAAAGCGTGAAGCCGTTCGTTATCCAAATGAAGATATAATGCTGGGGTAGAAAAATCGCCTTCGATGAGGCGATTTTTTTATATTATTTATACGTTCAAGACATATAAGAGGTTACGCACAAAACAGTTGCGATGAATAAAAAGAAGGCAAAGACAAGAACAATGGGCAATTTAGAATGTCGGCGCATTAAAGGCCCCCCTTTTTTATAGTAAAAAAATCTCTTACTATATATAACGAAAGAAACAAAAATATGATTCACTTTTTTGACGAAATTTGAAGGTTTTTCTCGTTAAAAAAATCCGCACCCCTGTCCTAAACATTTTGCCAAGCTGTTGCATACACTAAAAGCAGATAACAGGAAGTGAGGGATGGTACGTGGGAAAACAAAATTTTGCGTTAATCGTTGTGTTATTTGTTTTACTTGTTATTGTAGGTGCGTCTGGCTTTCGCTTTTAAACGTTAACTTTATTTGCGCATAGCCCCCGTCAAAAAGGGCATACTAGGCGGAAGTAAAAACCAAAAATTTCTTCAATATTGCCGAACAATGAGTTCCTCTACTCATTCATCTAATCGGTATGTAGCCATGCGAAAGCATGGTTTTTTTTGAAATAAGAGGATGAATGATGTTCATCCCCTCTAAAAATTAGTAGTAGCAAGAACATCCTACGATTACTAATAGAATAAATAAAACAACGATAAATGAAAAACCAAAACCGCCTTTTGCGCCCATATGTGTAACCTCCTTTAATAAAATTCTCTATATCCTATGTACTAATTGGGTTAAGTGATTGAGAAATTTGCCTATTTTTTAACGGTAACGATCTTTTGAGAAAAATGAAGAACACTTACTTTTTTCATTTGTGCAGAAATCCTTTATGATAAAGAGGAAAAGGAGGGCAAAGTGGTGGGAATACATGTAGAATACGTCATGAATCAGCTAGAAGAGGGTAAGTGGAAAGAGATCAAACGTGAAATTCAACAAGAAATGAAGAAAAAACCTCAAGCATCTGATTTGTACTGTTACTTAGCAGTTTGTTTAGCAAAGCAAATCGAAGAATCGATTATTTTTGAAAAAATGGTATTAAATTTAGAAATGGACAGAGCTCTTCATCAGGCATTAACATTAAATCCATCTTCAAGCTTGGCGCATTTCGTTCGAGGAATAAAATACCGGGAAACTCCGCTTATGTTTGGAGGGAATTACGAAAAATCGCTGTCTTACTTGCAGCGGGCCCAAGATCTTGGTTTTGAAGGGGTTATGCTGCCGCTCGAACTCGCAAAAACCTATATTCAATTAAAAGAAATGGAAAAAGCGAAAGAACAAATCGCTTATGCCCGGGAAATCAATCCTACTCACGCGGATATTAAAAAAGTCGAAAACATGCTGCAAACAGGACGGTGAATCAAAAGTCCTGTTTTATTTTTGGTTTTTAGGAAACATATGCTGATTTTCATAAAGAATTGCTTTTTATATAACAATAAGAATATTTATAGAAATTTTAAGAAGTGCATGTAAGTCCAACGACTTCTTAACTGCTAGATTTTCTATATTATTAGAGCGTTCAGTCTACATAATTCCAAAAATAGTAAGAAACTATCAGCCTATGGATAAATTGTTAGAAAATATAGATAATTGTAAATGAATAGAGAAAAGTTAAACATGGGACTAACTAAAAAAAGCAAAGGTCTGATTTACTTTGCTTTTTATTTATACACATATGTAAAAAATATCATAATAAACCAATTTATTCTTTGTGAAATCCATCGTTTCAGACGATGTGAAATAATGTATTTGAAGGAGGAGACCCAGGTGAAGGTTATGAAGATGTTGGTTATTGCATTATTTAGTTTAAGTTTAGTTGTCACACCAGCTGCTGCTGAAGTTCCGGGTGTCGACCATTCAATGAAACGAGGTGCTACACAAGGAATTGTAGCGGCATCTCACCCGCTGGCTGCTGAAGCGGGAAGGAAAGTTTTAGCTGAAGGCGGAAATGCTGTGGACGCGGCAGCTGCCATTCAATTATCTCTCAACGTTGTGGAACCGATGATGTCAGGTATCGGCGGCGGCGGCTTTATGATGATTTATGAAAAAAAGAAAGATAAAATTACGATGCTAGACAGCCGTGAAATGGCACCAGCTGATGTCACGCCTAAGCTGTTTTTAGATTCAAAAGGAAAAGTCATCCCTTTCAGTAAGCGTCACATAACAGGAAAAGCAGTTGGAGTTCCTGGTACGCTAAAAGGAGTAGAAACAGCCCTTAAAGATTATGGAACAATGGACTTATCAGATGTTATTAAACCAGCTATTGCTCAAGCAGAACAAGGAATCAAAGTAAATTGGTCGATGGCTCAGTACATTGATGAAAATGTGGACAAGCTTGAAAGATACCAAACGGCCGGTAATGTATTCGTGCCGAATGGCAAGCCGTTAAAAGAAGGAGATAAGCTTGTTCAGCCGGATCTTGCTAAAACATTAAAGCTTATTCAAAAAGAAGGATCAGACGCTCTTTATAAAGGAGAAATTGGAAAAGCGCTTGTTAAAGAAGTTCAAAAACGCGATGGAAGCATGACCATGGATGATTTGAAAAATTACGTTGTAAAAGAACGTGAGCCGGTTAAAACAACTTACCGAGGCTACGATGTGGTTAGTGCGGCTCCTCCTAGCTCCGGCGGATTAACCGTTCAGCAGATTTTAAAGCTAATGGAAGGTTATGATGTAGAAAAAATGGGTTCCAATACGCCTCAGTATTTGCAGCATTTAACGGAAGCGATGCACTTAGCTTTCGCGGATCGCGCGGCGTATATGGCAGATGAAGACTTTTACGAAGTGCCGAAAAAAGGACTGTTAGATGAAGATTATATTAAAGAACGTCGTAAATTAATTAATCCAAACAAAGCAACGCCTAACGTCAAAGAAGGAGACCCTTGGAAATATGAAGGAAAAGAAAATCCAAATAAAGCAACAGTAAAGGAAGAAAATCCAATCGGCCAAACGACTCATTTCTCTGTTGTAGACAAATGGGGAAACATGGTTTCTTACACGACTACCATTGAACAAGTTTTTGGTTCAGGAATTATGGTTCCTGACTACGGATTTATGCTCAACAATGAAATGACGGATTTTGATGCCACTCCGGGAGGCGTGAACCAGGTTGAGCCTAAAAAACGTCCTCGAAGCAGCATGTCTCCAACGATGCTGTTAAAAGACGGAAAGCCGTTCATGGCAATTGGCTCACCGGGAGGCCCAACCATTATTGCGTCTGTAGCAGAAACGATTATGAATGTTATTGACCATAAGATGCCGATTCAAAAAGCGATTTTAACACCTCGTATTTATTCAGGCGGCTATCCAACCGTAAGATGGGAACCTGGCTTTAGCCAAGATACACTTCTTGAAATGATGGCTAAAGGACATGCGTTTGAAGAAAAGCCTGAGCATATTGGAAACGTTCAAGCGGTTATCTATGACTATGAAACGGGGAAAATGTACGGAGGCGCTGATAATACGCGCCAAGGCACGGTATTAGGAGTAGACGCAATTAAATATGTATCCAAACAGCCAAAACCAATTAAAGAAGAGAAAAAAGGAGAGTTTACAGTTGAAGTCAACCGTGCCGTTTATCCATTTACTGATAAGCAAGTGAAGCTGATTGATGGAAAGCCTTACGTTCAATCCGATCGCCTGCTGTTAGGCTTAGGCGTCATTGATTCGAGTGACTTAAAGCTGTATAAACCAAATCATCACTCTTATTTATCAGTTATCAAAGTAGCCAAATCACTTGGCTACAAAGTGAAATGGGATGACAAAAAGAAAGTGGTCTCATTAGAAAAAGATCCTGGTGAAGACGATACAGGCGATGATGAAGACGGAGACGTTATTACAAATTAAAAAAGAGACTGGGACAAAAGTATTTTAGGTGAAGAAAAATCCGAACGATGAATTGAGATTCTTGATGAAGAATCCAACTCGTTCGGATTTTTTTATGGGTATGACAAATGTAGGTTTTCTGTGTGTAGTTACTTCTAGCTGTTGAATGGAATTTATTATGTCGCATCTCTTTTTTATGAAAGCAAATAAAATTGGCGATTTTAAACCAAACGACAAAAAAATTGGCGTGGTTTGCCAAAAAGTTGTAGAAATCGACAGTTTTTTTGGCGCATGTAAGAAAACCCATGATAAAAAGACTGATAGAATGCTACAAACAAAGTTGGCATCATTTTTGCATAAGAAATAGATGAGGGGCTGTATCAATGAAAAAAATACATAGTTAAATAAACACCTATGTTTACTTCACACAAAATAAAATGCAACGGAGGTATAGAAAATGAAAAAAGACATTTCAATTATCGGTGTACCCATGGATTACGGACAAACAAGAAGGGGTGTAGACATGGGGCCGAGCGCGATTCGCTATGCAGGCATGAATACACGCTTAGAAGCTCTTGGCTATACCGTACACGATGAAGGCGATATTAAAGTAGAAATTAAAGAGCGGGCAGACGTAGATAAAAATACGAATTTGAAAAACTTAGCGGCTGTAGCCAGCGGAAATGAACAGCTTGCTGCACGAGTTGAAGAAGTGAGAGAGCAAGACCGCTTTCCGTTAATATTAGGCGGAGACCACAGCATTGCAATTGGAACGCTTGCAGGAGTCGCGAAAGGTTCAGAAAATTTAGGCGTTATTTGGTATGATGCTCATGGTGATTTAAACACCGCTGAAACATCTCCATCAGGCAATATTCACGGCATGCCGTTAGCGGTGAGCCTTGGTATTGGACATCCTGTACTTTTAAATATTGGAGGATATACCCCAAAAATTAAACCTGAAAATCTAGTTATTATCGGTGCACGCTCATTGGATGATGGTGAAAAAGAGTTAATTAAAGAAAAAGGAATTAAAGTGTATACCATGCATGAAATTGATCGTTTAGGTATGACGCAAGTGATGAAAGAAACGATTGATTATTTAAGCGGTACAGACGGCGTGCACCTGTCGCTGGACTTAGACGGCTTAGATCCGGATGATGCACCAGGCGTAGGTACACCTGTAAAAGGCGGCATCAGCTACCGAGAAAGTCATTTAGCAATGGAAATGCTAGCGGAAGCAGACATGGTTACATCTGCTGAATTTGTAGAAGTGAACCCCATTTTAGATCAGCATAACAAAACTGCAGAAGTAGCGGTTGCGTTAATGAGTTCATTGTTTGGCGATAAGCTTTTATAAGAAAGAGCTACTTAATAGGTATCGTGTAGAAGAAAATCTGTTATGATCTAATAAACGTTCATGCAGGGCTAAGCGGCTGCCATCCTCGCTACGGGGCTGGCGCCATTTGAAAAACATCCGGCATTAATGGACTTCAGCCATGAAGAGCTACCTAGTAAGCGGCTATAAAAACAAAATAAACCTAAAAAAATGAAAGCGATTTCATTTTTTATGCAGCAAAGGGAGGAAATGGGATGAATATTCCACAGGGACAGCCAGGAGAATTAAAAAGAACGATGAAAACAAGGCATCTTTTTATGATATCACTAGGGGGATGTATTGGTACCGGTTTTTTCCTTGGTTCAGGTTATACCATCAATGAAGCAGGTCCGATGGGAGCAATGATTTCCTACTTAGTAGGAGGGATCATTATGTATCTAACGATGCTGTGTCTTGGAGAATTATCCGTTGCTATGCCAGTTGCAGGATCGTTTCAAACGTACTCCACTAAATTTATCGGCCCTGCAACCGGTTTTGCGATTGGATGGCTGTACTGGCTAGGATGGGCAGTAACGGTTGCGCTTGAGTTCTTAGCTGCCGGACAATTAATGCAAAGATGGTTCCCAGACTCGCCCGTTTGGTTATGGTGCGCCATTTTTGGAGCGTTAATTTTTTCACTAAATGCACTTTCAGCTAAAGCATTTGGTGAAACAGAATTTTGGTTTTCAAGCGTTAAAATTTTCGCCATCATTATGTTTATTGTTGTAGGCGGAGCGGCAATGTTTGGACTCATTGATATGAAAAGCGGACAGGAAGCACCGCTTCTATCAAACTTCTTTGCCGAAGGGCTGTTTCCAAATGGCGTAACGGCTTTGCTGATTACAATGATTACGGTGAACTTTTCGTTTCAAGGAACAGAATTGATTGGAATTGCGGCAGGAGAAAGTGAAAATCCAGAAAAAACAATTCCAAAAGCGATTAAGCAAACGGTTTGGCGTACGCTTTTCTTTTTCGTCTTATCCGTGTTTGTCCTAGCAAGCATGATTCCTCGTGAAAAAGCAGGCGTCGTAGAAAGCCCATTTGTTGTTGTGTTAGACAGTGTAGGTGTACCTTACGCGGCGGATATTATGAACTTTATCATTTTAACAGCTCTTCTTTCAGTCGCAAACTCTGGATTTTACGCGGCTACACGTATGCTTTATTCTCTTTCAAGAGAAGGAATGGCAAGTCCTGCGCTTGGAAAAGTCAACAAAAGAGGAGTTCCGTTTAATGCACTATTAATTACGCTTGTGATTTCATGTTTTTCGCTGCTTTCAAGCGTAGTGGCAGCTAAAACCGTTTTTGTGTGGCTGATTTCACTCGCTGGACTCGGTGCTCAAATTGGCTGGATTGCGATTACCGCTTCACTGCTTGCATTTCGTCGTGCTTACGTGGCTAAAGGTGGAAAAGTGGAAGATCTGAAATTTAGAACACCTCTTTATCCCGTTCTTCCTATCGTAGCGCTTATTACGAACTGTATCGTTATGATCAGTCTTGCGTTTGATCCCGAGCAGCGAATGGCGTTATACTGCGGAGGTATTTTCTTTATAGGCTGCTATGTTTATTATTATTTGAAAATTCGAAAACAAAATCAGTCAAAACAAGAGCAAGAAGTTCAGCTTGCGGAAAATAAACGAATGATTATTTAACATAAAAAACCCGGAAAATCGTGATTTTCCGGGTTTTTTATGTACTCGTTTTTAGCTATCTAGTGTTGTCTCTTCATTTTTACGTCGGCGGAGCCTCCATAGTGTGATAAGAGCAACCAGTGTAAGAACAATACCGCTGCCGAGCAGGATATGACTCACTGTTTTATCCTGCTTTTTTTGGCCTTGCTCAAAATATTTCTTGTACATTGCCACCGCAGCTTTATTTTGCTTGTATTTTCTGGGAACGCTCACTTCTTTTCCGAGTTTCCAGCCGTCTTTATAAGCTTTTTGCTGTAAAGATTTCACATCTTTATTCGAATAAAAACCTGCTTTGTACCATTTTTCTAGCTCGGGCTTGTCCTGAAGACTTTTAGGTGCTCTATAGGTCTGATAAGTGAAAGCTGAGTCGTATCCGTCTGCTTTTACGTCTTTTTGCTTTTGTTTCTGTCCTTTTTCATATCCTTGCTCAAAGGCTGTTTGCAATTCGCCTTCTGCTTCTGCAGGTACTTCTAATGAAAGGTCGTGATAGCCTTGTACGTAGCCCTGCTTTTCAAACTGCTTTTTTTGCTGCTTCAGCACTTCGGCTTGAGCGGTTTCAAAGCCTTCTGTAAAAGCCTGACGTGTGACATCCTCATCATCATACATGCTCGGAACACTCATTGAGTCATTTTCAAGACCTCGGTCATAGCCTTCTTTTTTTGCTTTAACAGATAAGTCCATTAAAGAAATAGCTTTTTTGTAGCCTTGAACATACCCTTTATTCCAGTCGGATGACTTAGAAGGAAAAGGGTCGATTTCTGACTGAATAGTAGCATGTTTGTAATCAAGGACGCCTTGCTGATAGCCTTCCTCTTCGCCGGCAGCCATTTCATTTTCTTGTTCAGTCTTGAGTTCTTCCTCTTTTTGCTGCTGTCCTTTTTTATATCCTACCGTATACCCCATCATAAACCACGTGAATTCTTCAGAAGATTTGTCCAGTCCTGTTGTTTGATCAAACTGTTCGAATTTTTTCTGTGCGTATCCATCTTCTTCTCCAAGCGAATAGCCTTCTTGATAGAGGGAGTCAAAAATTGCTTTTACATCTTCAGTTGTATCCACGTCTGTTGACTGGTCCAAAACGTCGGAAGAGGAGTCCGGGGAATCGGGAGTAGCATAAGAAGGGATGGGATCACTTGCAAGAATAAGTAAGCAAGCTGTACTAATAACGGCTAATTTTTTTTTCATCATTTCTTCACCTTTTAGTTCAAAGTCAATGTTTATTTTGTAGTTTAAGCGTACAGCTTTCCATGTAGAAAGGCGTGTAAAAGTTTTTCCAATTATGAAAATTATAACATTTAAATGAGAAGGAGAATAGGTGGTAAAAAGGAGAAATATGTGTTTTTTACGGAGTTTTATTTTTGTCCCTGTTTTGCTTTTTTTCACTTTAAATGAACGATAAAACACTTCAGCTACAAAACAGAACAAAAGGAAAAAAAGGACAAATAGTTCAGCGAACTCCATAACACGAAACGGACTGTAGGCATTTTGCAAGGCCATGGAAAAACTAAATCCTTGCATCATATCCACTCCGATAGAAAATCCCATTAAGCATCCTAACAGCAAAGCTGATATCCAAACGATTTTCATACGTCTCACTCTCCGTTTTTGTTTTTTTCTTAAAAACATTCTACCGATAGTTTTTGTTATTTTTTTTGTCTTACGCTTTGATTGCTCTATTAAAAATTGCATACAAAGCATTTATTTGGAAAAAGCTAAAAAAAAGAAAAGAAAGGTGTTTTTAATCGTGCCTTCTTTATTTAAAAATAAAAAAACAAAGACAATAAAAAGGAAACAGAAGGTTCGGCGTCAGAGGAACAAGCGACAGTCCTTTATTTGTAATGAATGTGATGCTGATGCTGTTAATTATTTATACGGTGCACAAAGGATTTGAAGTAATAGCTAGAACGGCTGGACGTGTTTTTTATGATTGCATTAGTCATCGGAGGATTTGTTAAAATCAGCGTCTTTTTTTACGCCGTGATTGTTGGACTTTCCACACTGTTTAAGGTGAAACGACCTTCTGCGCTGACATATCCTGTGGGCACGGTGATTTTATTTTTTTCTTTGACGATTGCAAGTAATTTTCAAGAGCATTTAAAAGAAGGGCTAACGATTATGCCGGTGTTGCTTTTTATCCCTTTTCACGTAGTGATTCCGTTTACGCTGCTCTGTATAGCACTTATTAAACATCGCATGAAAAAAACAAACGCGCTGCAGCCATCCTAATAGCTGCAGCGCGTTCGTCTGCTATCTGCTACTGCACATGCAGCTGCTCCCGCTCTTTTTTTACTTGTTCTAGCTGTGAAATCGTAACAAGCTGATACCCTTGTGCGTGAAGCTGCTTCATAATTTCAACCGCTGCTTCGGCGCTTGTTTGGTAAATATCATGCATTAAAATAACTTTTCCGTCTCCGACTTGGCTCATAACCGCTTGAACGGAGTGAGGAACGTTTCTATATTTCCAGTCTTCGGGATCGATATCCCATAGAGTCACGCCAACATTTCCGATATAACGTCTTACATTTGCGTTGACGGCTCCATAAGGAGGGCGTACGTGCAGTGGTTCATAGCCGCTCACTTGTTTAATGAGCGCTTGGGTATCGCCTATTTGGTGTTTGACCTGGGCTTCGTTCAAACGTGTGAGCTGAGGATGATCCCAAGAGTGATTTCCAACTTCGTTGCCTTCCTTGACCATACGTTCGATTATTTCAGGATAATATTGAACGCGGCTTCCTAACACAAAAAAGGTAGCGTGCCCGTTCACTTCTTTTAATCCATCTAAAATCACATTGGTAGATGCAGGGTTAGGTCCGTCATCAAAGGTCATCGCAACGACTTTTTTAGTTGGATCAATAGGCGCTCCTTGCTGCGGCATTTCGTTAACGATATGTTTTGGAGGCGTTTCCTTGACTTTATTTTTATTTGCTGCTTCGTCTTTGTAAGCATCGCTCAGCACGTCTTTAAATAAATCTTTTTGGATTGCGATTGTTTTGGTTTTTGTTTGTTCAGCACCTAGCTGATAAGGCTTAAAATAGATCACAATACTGTTTTCAAGCAGCGCAAACTGACTGAAATTTTGATTAGCTGCCTGAGTTCCTTTTTGAAGGTCCGGGTCAAAATCAGCTGTTTCCATTTGTTTTTTTAATTCAGCATATGAAATAGCCGAAAGGCGATCTAAATAGTTTGCATTTTCTTTAAATAAATTCTTTAACGTCATTTGTTTTTGAGCAGGCAGGTCAAAGGTAAAGGTTTTGAGAGAAGACGTTCCTTTCTCTCCATTTACAGATTCATATTCATCAAAGACAACGCTTAGCGTTTGCTTGCTGTAATGGACGATTTTATATGTAATCGTTAATTCAGATTTTTTCTTTTTTGACTGCTTCTTTAGCTTTTTTTCATAGTGTGCCACTTGATCTGTTACATAAGCTTGAATAGATTGATCGATTTCTTTTTTACCAAAGGAAGGGTAGCTAATAGCATAGCCTCCGTCGGTAAGGTCCTTCACTAGCGTTTGAATTTCAACGTTTGGATAGGTTTGATCTGTTTGAATACTTGCCGTTTTTTTCTCTGTACTGTTTGCTTTGACGATATACCCTGCTGTACCAAGAAACAAAATACAGCATCCAAGCAGTGTCAAAATACGTTTGTAGCCCATGATTTTCATGTGGTAATATTCCCCTTTTTGTATATATCTACCTAATAGACGCATGAGACCATCATTTAGTTTTACTTTTTTTAAAAAAAACCAAACTATTTTTCTACTCATTCCGTCTACCTTATAGATGTACTTCAGCAAGAGAAAATAGAAGGGTATGAAAGATGATGAAAAAACATGATGCACATCAGATGCTCGTAGCGTGCATAACCGAGCATAAAGAGGATTTTTACCGGCTTGCTTTCAGCTATGTAAAAAATCAAGAAGATGCGCTTGATATTATGCAAGAATCGATTAAAAAAGCACTCATTTCAATAGACACTATCAAGGATATTCAATCGATTAAAAGCTGGCTTTATAAAATTGTTGTACGAACAGCAATCGATTTCCTGCGCAAGCATAAACGTTTAACGCTTATGGACGATGAAGCGCTTGAGTACTTGAGCAGCGGACGTGAAGACCAGTATGAAGATATCGATTTAAAGCAAGCAATGGATCACCTGCCGGTTAAATATAAAACCATTATTATTCTGCGGTTTTTCGAAGATTTAAAAATGGACGAAATTGCTGAAATCATTGAGGAAAATGTAAACACGGTAAAGACAAGGCTCTATAGAGGGTTGAACCTGTTGCGGATTAAGATGACGGAGGAGGACTTAGAACAATGAATGAAAAAATAGAAAAGTTAAAGAAGCAGTATCATGACATTCCTATTCCTGAGGAATTAGATGATGTTGTTGCAAAGGCACTTTCTTCACATCCTCGTAAAAAGAAATCCTATATTTGGCCGAGCGCAATTGCCGCAGCAGCGGTTATTTTTATCACAACGGTGAATGTGAGTCCAGACGCGGCAAATGCAATGGCGAAAATTCCTGTAATTGGAAAAGTAGTAGAAGTGATCACATTTGATGAACTAAAGCAAGAAGAAAAGCATTCTCGTATTGACGTGAAAACACCATCGATTTCAGGCTTGGAAAACAAAGGTCTTCAAACAAGCTTGAATGAAAAGTATATAAAAGAAAACGAGCAGCTGTATGAACAGTTTAAAAAAGAGATGAAAACATTACAAAAAGGAGAGAAAGGAAACGTGGCTGTCAGCAGCGGCTATGATATTATGACGGATACCGATGATTTGCTTGTGGTTCATCGATATGTGGAAGAATCGAGAGCTTCAACGTCGAGCGTCAATCAGTACGACACGATTGATAAAAAACATGAAGTGCTCGTCACGCTTCCAAGTTTGTTCAAAGATAAAAGCTATATAAAGGTCATTAGTGAAAATATTAAACAGCAAATGAAAGATCAAATGAAACATGAAGAAGGCAAAATCTACTGGCTGACTGAAGAAGATATGGATCCTTTTAAAGAGATTGCGGAGAATCAAAGCTTCTACATTACGAAAGATCACAAGCTTAGAATTGTATTTGATAAATATAAAGTCGCCCCAGGATATATGGGAAACGTTGAGTTTGAAATTCCAACGGACGTTATTTCAAACCTTCTGGTTGGTAAACGGTATATTCATTAAAAAACAGGTGTGAACGCTGAACGTTCACACCTGTTTTTTTACATAAAGAAACGTTTAAATTTATTTTTATGCAAAATAAGTTGAAATATATAAGCAATCATGTATAATATTTTGTATATATTTTCATTCTTTTTGTTTATAAAGTCTTACGGGAAAATGATGTGAACGGTTGCATTTCTAGAGAGGAAGTGAAGAGGTGAAACGCACGTTAAATCAAGATACGATTAAAGATGCCATGCTGTTTAATCAGCTTGTGATGCAAGTAAGCAAAGCTCTTTGGAAGTCTACTGAAAAGGATTGGGAGCAGTGGGTTAAGCCGTACGATCTGAGCATTAATGAGCATCACATTTTGGGGATTGCTTATCAGCTGGAAATTGCATCGATGACTGACATTTCAAAGCTAGGCGTCATGCATTTATCCACAGCTTTTAACTTTGCAAAAAAATTGCACTTGCGGGGCTATCTTACCCTTTCTAAAAATGAGAAAGATAAGCGGAATACATACGTACAGCTCACAGAAGAAGGAAAAAAGATGTTTTTAAAAACGCTCGAGGATTATAATCCTCTTGAAAATCCTTTGTTTCAAGGAGCAATGCCGCTTCGAGATGTTTACGGAGAGCTGCCTGACTTTGTTGAGCTGACGGCTCTGATTCGAAGCATATACGGAGAAGATTTTGTCCAGTTTATCGAACGTTCTTCTCAAGAGCCCGCTGCTAGCTTGAAAAAATAAAAAAGCCTTCTTGTGCAAGCTGAGAAGGCTTTTTTGCATATCAACTTTTTTCAGTTAACCGTTCAAGTTCTTCTGAGGAATGGGCCATCTTCTCAATTCGCAGAGACAGTTGCTTCATTACATCCGCTATTTTTTCAAGCTCTTTTTTGGTTAGCACGGTTTGCTGTTTGTTCTCGGTTGTTATGCTAAGAACGTTCGTGAAAAAAGAAGTAATGTTGTTCATATTGTCAGCCGTATCTTTTGTTAATGTAGCGACTTCTCCGCCTAGCGCCGAGACGCTTTCGATTTGTTTTTGAATGTCTCCGATAAAAGTGGAAATATTAGCAATCGATTTCTTCGTTTCTTCTGCAAGCTTCCGTACTTCCTGTGCCACCACTGCAAATCCTTTTCCATGCTCGCCCGCTCGAGCAGACTCAATCGAAGCGTTTAATGCTAATAAATTCGTTTGCTCCGCAATAGAAGTAACAATCGAAACGATTTGATGAATTTGCTGTGATGTATGTTCGAGCGTTTTCATTTTGTTTTGAATGAGCGACGTATTTTTTTGTATGCTTCCCAGCATGTTTTGTTCTTCTTTTAATTTTGCTTGACTCGTAACGGATTCCTTCTCAATGACTTCTGCTAGTTCAGAGCTTTTGTTTGCATAAGAAACGACGTCAGAGGACTGGTTGTGCATTTGATTCATAAACGTCTTCGTTTCTTCAGATAGCGAAGAAAGGATAGATGATGTACGAGAGATTTCTAGCTGAATTTTCTCTTTTTGGGTCTGAAGTCCAGCGCGCTGCTCGTCATATTCAAGCTCATAGGCTTTTAACACAATTTGCTGTTCTAGACTAATAAGCTTTGTCATACTTGCAATAAAAGCCAGACATTCTTCTTTTGATTCCATCCTACGTTCACATACTGAAAGAAGCGACGTAAATAAATTTTGAAATGCGCACAAATACCAGTTTGGCTCAAGTCCAATTTTAACGTGCATCTTGGAAATTTTTTGACGTTTTACCACAAAAGCATCATCTATTTGTCCATCAAACATTTCTAAAATATGCCGCTTTAACGTTTGTTTTAATGCATGGACGCTGCTGTGCTTTTCGATAATCGCAACCAAATGGGCCTGTTCACCAATAGCTTTGTAAAAATCGTTCACGATCTCTTCGATGGCATTCAGCGCGTGAACTTGAAATCTGGCAATCCGTTCGAGATCCTCTGCTGTTAAGGAAATCATGTTAATCTGCTTTTTTATCATCGGGTCCGATACATGAAGCTTTACAGTGGTGGATTCGACAGCGGCTGCTTCGGCGTGCGCTTTGTTTCGTTTAAACCAATTCATGTTTATCACCTTTATTTGCTAGAATAGTTGTTTTTCTCTTCTTCTTATATTTCGGCGTTTTACATCCAAGAGTTGAGGCTGTTTAAGAAGATTGTTATCAAATTGTTATCTTCTATTAATTGAATTGTTATCCGCAGATGGTATGGTTGTACGGTGCTTAAAACATGATTCGGGGAGGAAACGAAATGAAAAAAATGCTATCGGCGCTTCTTGTAGGAGGAGCTTTATTTGCAAGTCCGGCAATGGGACACGCTGCATTTGGCGACACGGTTTTAAAACAAGGGATGACAAATGATGATGTTGAACAAGTTAAAACGGTGTTAAAAGATAAAGGATTTTTAAAAGGCGAAGTATCGCGTTATTTTAATTATGAAACAAAAAAAGCGGTTATGGCTTTTCAAGAGAAACATAACCTAGAAGCAGATGGAGTTGTTGGAGAGAATACATACAATGCATTAGGTAAAGGCGGCGTTGTAGAAGGCGAATCAGAAGTGAATACGGATAAAGTAATCAGCAAAGCAAAATCCTTAATGGGCACGCCGTACAAATGGGGCGGCACTACACCTTCAGGATTTGACTGCAGCGGATATCTTCAGTATGTATATAAAGAAAGCGTAGGCGTTGATATTCCCAGAACGGTTGAAGATATCTATAAAGCAGGTGAAAATGTAAGTGAACCGCAGGTAGGAGATCTTGTGTTCTTTGAAACGTACAAAGAAGGTCCTTCTCATGCAGGCATTTATCTTGGAGACGGAAAATTTATTAACGCATCGTCTTCTAAAGGCGTGACAATTAGCGATAAAAATTCAAGCTATTGGAAAGAGCGCTATATAGGAGCAAAGCGTATTGCAGCTAACTGATTTATCATTTAATAGATATAAAAAGGCAAAGTCTAAGGGCTTTGTCTTTTTTGTATTGGTTTCAGTAGGTAGGAGGTAGGTAGGGGATTCCCCTATACAAAATGGACTAGTCAAGTGTGTATTTGTATGGAAATACGACAAAAGTTCTGTCACCTTTATGATACAGCTTGTATATATTGATAAAGTAATCTCTCAGGTTACGTCAATCGTTATAGGTAATTTGAAGGGATAACAGTATAAAAAGGAGGAACAAAATTTATGTTTTTTTGTTGTTACCGTCGCTATGTAGAAAAGATAAAACACCTTTTGTTTTCAAATCGATTTGCTGAATTTATTCAGGAAAACACAAAGAAAGCAGTAGAAGAAGTCGTTTATTCTGACACGTTCAAAGAGTACGTAATAAGTATTATTAAAGAATCTCAAGAATCACCTTTTAAAGAAATCGCCGAGCAGTATATTGGACAGGAAGTTGTGATTGAAACGACAGCTGGTCCACTTGAAGGTGTGGTCACGTTTGTGGGAGATGATTATTTGGAATTAGTAGAGTCTCCAACGTCAACGGTATTACTGCCATTTACAAGCATTGTGACTATTCAAAGCGCTTAAACGAAAGGAGGAAAAAAATATGTTTCAAGATGCATTACGAGAAAATGTAGGTTCATTTGTGCAAATCATCACAGCTATTGACGTTATTAATGGAACACTGCTTGCTGTTACGGACGCAGCGGCTGTTGTACGTACATCAAGCTCATATGGCGAGCCTGCAGATGTAACCATTCCATTAGTATCCATTACGTATGTTCGAATTTTCAGCGGAGTTGAGTGAGTTTGAAAGTATCAGTGATTATTCCAGCCTGTAACGAAGCTGATTCTTTGTTACCTGTCATTAAAGAAGTTCAAAAAATGAAGCCGTTTGAGATTATGGTCGTCGTAAATGGATCCAGTGATACAACACAGGAAATCGCCGAGGGTGCAGGATGCCACGTTGTTTATTATGAAGAAGCTCTTGGTATTAATATTGGAAGGGCCATTGGGGCTAAAAAAGCAAAAGGAGATGTTTTGCTTTTTTTGGACGGAGATATAGCGGTTCCTCATGAGGAGCTGATGAAATATACGAAGGCTATAGAAACCGGTCATGATATAGCGTTGAACAACCTTTCATGGACTATGAAGCGGAAAGTGCGTCCGCATCCGGTTTCCGTTGCGAAATACATGCTGAACTTATGCTTGCAGCGTGAAGATTTATCCATTCAAGCATTAACAGCTATTCCCCATGCTATCAAGAAAACATCGGCAGCTAAAATTGGATACGAGAACTTAGCTCACCCGCCTCTTGCTCATACGATTGCTCTTTTAAAAGGAATGTCAATCGTTGCACCGTGTTCTTCAGACGTTATTTATACAAATAAGATTAGAACCACCCACAAAATAATTCCTACCAATTCACCTTTTCCTATTTCCACTAATTATATTATTGGAGACCACATTAAAGCGTTAGCTCATCTTATCGAAGAAAAAGGCATAAGAGGAGGACTAACAGACGGCGATCGAAACCGAGAAGTTGTTTCCGCTTATACACCAAGCGTGAAGCGGAAAGCAGGCGTTAAGTACAGTGCTGTTATTCCAGTAGGTGAAGAAAAAGAAACGATTGCAAGCGTGATTCAAGAAGTGAAAAAAGCCGGAGTGGAAGAAATCATCGTGGTTGCCAACGGGGCAGACGAAGTGACGGTTAAGCGAGCAATTGAAGCGGGTGCTACTGTTCTTCATTACAAGCAGCGGCTTGGACATAATGTGCCTCGAGCAATCGGTGCGATGTACAGCAGCGGTGAAGTTTGCTTGTTCATAGATGGAGACATTGTGATTTCCGCGGAAGATTTACGGCGGTATTTAGAAGCAGCTGAACAAGGCATTGATGTAGCGCTTAATAATTTAGAGTGTCTGCTTGACGAAGTGCATCCTATTCACTCGGTAAGTACTGCCAAATATTTTCTGAACCTTGTCTGTAAACGTCCTGATTTAACAATTAATACAACAACGGCTATTCCCCATGCCATTAAACGAGATGTAATGGAGAAAGTAGGCTACGAATCTCTTATTATTCCGCCTTTATTTCAATTAAAAAGTATTATGTACGGCTTTAATGTCCAGCCTGTTCATTTTGTGGATGTGGCGCGAACAAATCGGATTCGAAAAGAGCATATGAAAGTCAAAGGTCTAGCAGCATCAACTCAGCGAATTTTAGGAGATTATGTAGAGGCCATGGCGTACTATATTAGCCAAACTAGCGAAAGAGGCGAATTTCTTCCCGACATACGAAGACATGATCTTTTGTTTGAGGTGTTGAAGAATGAATAAAAAAGTTGCCGTTATTGGTCTAGGGTATGTGGGACTGCCGCTTGCTCTTTTGTTTGCTAAGAAAAACTACAGCGTGATTGGACTTGATATTGACGTCCGGAAAATTGAAGCGCTAAAACAAGGGGAAAGCTATATTCCAGATGTACGTAATGATGTGATTCAAAGAGAGAAAAACTTTCAAGCATATGAATTAAAAAAAGGTATCTCCGCATTTCAAGCATGCGATTATGTAGTGGTGACCGTGCCAACTCCTATTACAGAGAATCATAATCCGGACTTAGGACCCGTTATTAGCGCATCTACGTTTTTGAAAGAACATATGGTAAAAGGACAAACCGTTATTTATGAAAGCTCTACCTATCCAGGCACGCTTGAAGAAGTTGTTTTACCTATTTTAAAGGAGTCTGATTTGCAAGCGGGAGTTGATTTTTATTTAGCTTACTCTCCAGAGCGAGTCGATCCAGCAAACAAGTCGTACGACATTGAGTATATTCCAAAAGTGATTAGCGGCTACAGCAAAGACTGCCTTTATCACGTGCAGACGTTTTATAAAAGTATTTTTCAGCAAGTCGTACCTGTTTCTTCTCCAAAAGTAGCGGAAATGTGCAAGCTGTTTGAAAACATTCAGCGTCTTGTCAATATTTCGTTGGTGAATGAAACAAATGAACTGTGTGAGGAATTAGGAATAGATTTTCATGAGGTCTTACAGGCGGCATCTACTAAGCCGTTTGGGTTCACGCCGTATTATCCAGGTCCCGGAATTGGAGGACACTGCATACCCGTTGATCCGCTTTATTTTTTATGGAAACTAAAGCAAAATGGGTTAACAAGCGAACTTATTGAAGCTGCTCATCATATTAATGAAGAAATGCCAAATAAAGTAATTAAACGTGTTGAAAAGCAGCTCGCAGCAAATGAGAAACGCGTGTTTGTTGTGGGCATGGCGTATAAAAAAGACGTAAATGATATGCGTGAATCGCCGGCGCTGACGGTATGTGAAGGTCTTTTAACAAAAGGATATGAGCTGACGTATCATGACCCTTACATTGACTCCGCTATATTAAATAAGCAAACGTATTTCTCAGTCCCGCTGACAAAAGAAGAAGTTAAAAAAAGCGATGTTGTACTTGTGTTAACCGATCACAGTCAAATCGACTGGTCAATTGTAAAATACGCAAAAAAAGTTGTGGATACAAGAGGTATTTTAAATGAATGAAGCCGCTGAATTGTTCAGTGGTTCTTTTTTTAGGGGGGATATCAATGAAAACTCTTTCTGTCGTGCTGCCCGTTTACAATGAAGAAGAAACGCTAAAAACTGTGCTTAAGCAAATTAAAAAAGTAAACGTGCTTGAGATTATTGTGGTCGCAAATGGCTGTACAGATGCTTCAGTAAAAATAGCGAAAGAAGAAGGGTGCACGGTAAAAGTAATAAAAAAGCGTATGTCTCCACATGAAGCGAGAATGGAAGGAGCAAAGACTGCCAAAGGAGATGCCGTCTTGTTTGTAGACGGAGACATTATTCTTTCGGCTTCCGAGCTTGAGCGTTTTGTTCAGCCTTTGTTATTTGGACATAGCGATGTTGTGCTAAACAAGTGGGGGAAAATGAAAATGAATGCTTTTAACCGCAGCGAGCTGATGTGGAGTACGGTTTTGCATCATGCGATTGGGAAGCCTCACCACGCCAACGCTTATTTAAAAGCGCCTTACGGGGTACAGTTAAGCGTGTTGAAGAACTACTGGGAGCTGCCGCCTCTTTCGTTATTTGTGACATTTTTAACACAATACCGCGTAAGTATGTCTATGTCGATTGAAACACAGGGGAAAGGAAACTTTCGTCCATTTGATCGCCCGCTGCGCACCAAAGAGCGAATTCAATCCTACCAGCAGCTTCTTCAAACATACTATACGCTTGCATCAAATCGTAAAAGGCGAGTGGATATACTTACGCAGCCCATTTCAGTTGTTGAGCACGGCTGGGGGAAATTATCTTCTTTTTATGGAGGAAAACAGCTGTCTGTTATTATTCCAGTTTGCAACGAAGAACAAACAATCAAACAAGTGATTGCAGAAGCAAGAAAACTTGAGCCGTTAGAAATCATTGTCGTGATTAACGGTTCCACTGATCAGTCGGAGGCTTATGCCAAAGAACAGGGTGTCAAAACCCTCGTCTACGATGAGCGGTTAGGGCATGACTGCGGAAGAGCTGCGGGGGCCCTTGCAGCAACGGGAGATATTCTTCTCTTTATAGACGGGGATTTTGTTCTTTCAGCTCAAGAGTTGTATCCGTTTGCTTCAGCGGTAGCGAGCGGCGTTGATGTAGCTTTAAACGTATGTGAAGATGAAGCGAAGCTCACGCATGTTGTGCAGGGGTGGAAATACGTATTGAACGAGACAATAGGAAGAAAAGATTTATTAATGAGCTCCATGACTGCTGTTCCTCATGCCATAAGTAGAGAGTGCCTGGAGAAAATTAAGCCCGAATCTCTTGCTGTACCGCCTTTTGCCCAAATAAAAGCCATCATAGAAGGTTTTCATGTGCAGGCCGTTCACCATGTTGATGTAAATAAATTTAACCGATTTCGATATTCTGAACACCTATTATTAAAGAGCCATTCTGCTACGGCAGAACTCATTATTCAGGATCATATTTTTGCATTTCTCTCGTATCTTCAGCGCGACTGAGTAGGGAGTGTGGGTGGGTGCTCACTTACAAAAGAAACGTTTAAGATAAGGAAAGAAATTTGCTGATATCTTGTTTTTCTGTTCTAACCCCTTGAATTTGTTCACAGTTGTAACTAAAATTGTTACATGTGCAGACAAAAGTAAAAAAGGAGGAAAAGAAATGAAAAGCTATCAGCTTGGAACGTTTTTACTTCGTCTTATGTTAGGGCTAACGTTTTTTATTCATGGCCTTGGCAAATTCCAAAGCGGTATTGATAATACGGTCGGTTTTTTCCACAGCATGGGCATTCCTGCGTTTTTCGCTTATGCGGTTGCGGTTATTGAATTCGTAGGGGGAGCCGCTATGATTCTTGGATTTCAAACGCGTTTAATCGGTGTCTTGTTTGCGATTGTGATGATTGGCGCTATTTTTACAGCGAAAAGCGGTGCTGGTTTTACAGGCGGCTATGAGCTTGAGGTTTCCCTTTTTGTCGTTTCGCTTCATATGATTCTAGCAGGAAGCGGCGCGTACGCGTTAGACAACCGATTACAAAAAACAGAAGAACATTATTCTTAAAAAGGTAGGCGCTATGCGCCTACCCTTTTTTGTAAAAAATATCCTTCTATCGATTCATTTTTACTAAAATATACAGCTATCATTTTTAAGAAAATTCGTATATATGGTACTATTTGGTCATAGATGACTGCATAGTCATTCTATTTGAACGATACGGGGAGGTTTTAACATGAAAACCGAAAGAGAAAACGGAATTGTCCGTCAAGTGAATACAATTCAAACAAAAGAAGAGCGCTTTAATCCTTTTTCATGGTATGAAGAGATGAGAAACACCGCGCCTGTGCAATGGGATGAAGAAAGGCAGGTATGGGATGTTTTTCACTATGACGGGGTCAAAGAAGTGCTGGAACAAAAGAATATTTTTTCTTCTGATCGAAGACCTCCACAAAACCAAAGACAAACTGCTCTAGGAACGAGTCTAATTAATATTGATCCGCCTAAGCATGCTGAAATGAGAGCACTTGTTAATAAAGCTTTTACGCCTAAAGCAATGAAAGCATGGGAGCCTAAAATTGCGCGTATTACAGCTGAATTATTACAAGAAGTTGAGCATCTTGAAGATATTGATATAGTCGAGCATCTGTCCTATCCGCTTCCGGTTATGGTAATTGCCGATATTTTAGGCGTGCCGATAGAAGATCAGCGTCAGTTTAAAGATTGGTCCGATATTATCGTAGCCGGTCCTTCTAATAATGAACGTGAAACGCTCGAAAAATTGCAGCAAGAGAAAATGAAAGCAAATGATGAGCTAGAAACTTATTTTTATCGAATCATTGAAGAAAAACGCACGCGTCCAGGAGATGATATTATCTCCGTGCTTCTTCAGGCAAAAGAAGAAGGGAAACAGCTAACGGATGAAGAAATCGTCGGTTTTTCTATTTTGCTGCTGATTGCTGGAAACGAAACAACCACAAATTTAATTTCAAATACGATTTATTGTTTAATGGAAGATAAAGCTTCTTTTGAACGACTCAAACGAGAGAAAGAACTTTTGCCTTCTGCGATTGAAGAAGTTCTTCGCTATCGTTCACCCGTTCAGGCTCTTCACCGAATCGTAAAAGAAGATGTGACTCTTGCAGGCAAGAAACTAAAAGCGGGCGAACACGTGGTTCCATGGATGGGATCTGCGCATCGAGACGCGGAGTATTTTGAAGACCCGGATGTATTTAAAATCGATCGAAAGCCAAATGTGCACATGGCATTTGGAAGAGGCATTCATTTTTGCTTAGGAGCACCCCTTGCTCGAATAGAAGCAAAAATTATGCTGGCCGAGCTGATTGACCGCTATCCGCAGATGGACTGGAGCCCGTCATTTGAGTTAAAGCCGATTGAAAGCACGTTTGTGTACGGATTAAAAGAATTATTGATTCGTAAACATGTATAAAAAAAGCACGCTTTGCGTGCTTTTTACTCTTTCTCTGCTTGAATTCTCGCTTCAGCAATTTTATCGGTATGATCATATCCCCATTTAAACATCAGCTCGATAATAGGGATGAGCGTTTCTCCAAAGGGTGTTAAATAATATTCTACTTTAGGCGGAACTTGTTTATAGACTTCGCGGTGGATAATTCCGTCGCGCTCGAGTTCGCGAAGCTGCAGCGTGAGCATTCGCTGCGTCACGCCAGGAATGAGTCTGCGCAGTTCATTAAAGCGCCGGCGTTCCTTCGATAATTGATACAAAATGACGCTTTTCCATTTGCCTCCGACTACATCAACGGCTGCTTCCACAGGGCAAGAATAGCCGTGAGGCTCCCATTTTGTTAAGTCGTATTTCATAGTGATTACTCCTTTTATCAGTGAGTTCAGCTGCATTTGTGCTGTTTATACTATAGCACGTCTTATTTGATAAAAAAATGGAAATGATTCAGGGGATTATTGACGGAAAATTAAAAAAGTAATGGAAATAATTATGAGTTTGTTGTATGATGAAACTATGAAAATAACTTTTCTATTAAAAAGCGAAATATTTTGAAAGCGCTTTATTTATAAAGAACAACAGGGGAAAGGGCGGAGGAACGATGAAAAGGTTTATCAAAGTAGAAAAAAGAAATCATGTGGCGGTTGTACGAATGAATCAGTCAATGCTTAATCGTTTGAACAGTGAAGTCATGTATGAGCTGCAAGAAACGATGAATGAGCTGCAGCACGATGGGTCGGTTGGATCTATTGTATTTATGGGAGAGTACTATAAAATGAACGGAGATCATAGAACAACCTCTTTCCTACGTGAAGAAACAGGAAGGCTTTATCAGCCAATTCATGCAGTAGCAGCTCGAGCGATTTTTCAGCGTATTTCATGCAGCTCCAAACAAACGATTGCGCTTCTTACAAACTTTACGTTTGGCGGAGGATATGAGTTAGCTTTAGCATGCGATGTACGAATTGCGGAAGAACCTGTGCAGCTCAAGTTAACAAACGGCATGACCGTTAGTGCGCAAGAAGCGTGCAACATGGGCAAAGTGCAGCACGTTGTGCAAAAAGGAAAAGGATTAGAATATTCACTTACGCTGAACGCATTAGAAAAGGAAGCTTAAAAAACGCTTTCACTTTATTTTTATAAAGTGAAAGCGTTTTTATTTTATTTTGTTGATAAAAAGGTATTGAAAATTCTGAAAAAAGGAGTAGAATGATAACAAATCTACTTATTTTAAATAAGCAAAGGAGCTGGTATCAATGCCATTCATTTTTAAAGAAGCGGTAGTCGGATTGTTTACAGCGGCAGCAGCAGGTTTACTGGCGTTTCAAGGGGTAGAAGTGGTGTCAGCCATCATTCATCTGCTAACTTTTTGGAAACAGTAATAGCTAATAAGTAGAGGAACGACCTATAAAGATAAGGGGCTTGAGACTTTCTCAGCCCTTTTTGTTGTGGAGTTCATTATTTTTCAGTATACTAACGGTGGAAATTAAGACATAATATGGTTACATAGCAGGGATTTACGAACTCAGTAGGGAAGTATGTAGACTCTGAAAAAAATAAACAACGATCGCTTTTACCCGGTAACAAGTTTTGTTATCGGGTAACGTGTGTAAGGGGTGTGGATAAGTGAAAGACAAAAATTTAACAGAAGAACAGCAGCGAGTTGATTGGGTAGTAGAAGAAATCAGCCAAAAAGCTGAAAAAATAGGTAAAAGCGTAGGAAACGTAAAAGGCGAAATTGTCGATTTGCGAAGCACGTTTTGGGACGATGTTACGGTTAATATGGATGAGCCAGATGACGTGATTGAGACATTTACGAGCATTAAGCAGCAGGCAGAACTTTTAGCTGAACGTGAAATTACCCATAGACAAGCGTATGATCAATTAAAAACATTAAAAAAATTAACGCAATCCCCTTATTTTGGACGTTTTGATTTTATAGAAAATGGTGAAAAAGAAGCAGAAGCTATTTATGTGGGCGTGGGCTCTTTAATGGATCAAAAAGATGAAGAGTTTTTAATTTATGATTGGCGTGCGCCTATTTCGAGTCTTTATTATGATTATTCACCGGGAAAAGCGCAGTACGAAACGCCAGGTGAAGCGATTAAAGGCGAGATGAAGCTAAAGCGTCAGTTTATTATCGAAAATAGCGTAATTAAAAGCATGTTTGATACAGGGATTACCATTCGCGACGAGCTGCTTCAAGAAGTGCTCGGACACAATGCAAGCAGTCAAATGAAAAGTATTGTAGCGACCATTCAAAAAGAACAAAACCAAATTATTCGAAATGAAAAAAATAAAGTGCTGATCGTTCAAGGAGTAGCAGGGAGCGGTAAAACGTCTGCGGCTCTTCAGCGCGTGGCTTATCTTCTCTATCATCACCGAAAGCAGCTGACTGCAGAAAACATGATGCTGTTTTCACCAAATCCGCTTTTTAACAGCTACGTCTCAACCGTTCTTCCGGAGCTTGGAGAAGACAATATGAAACAAACAACGTTTCAGCAATATGCCGATGGCCGGTTAGGAAACGAGTTTGAAGTGGAGGACTTGTTCGTTCAAATCGAATATTTGCTAACGGAAAAAGATGCTGCGGCAAAAAAGCAAAAAATGCAGGAAATTCGCTACAAAGCAAGCCGTGAATTTAAAAAGCAGGTAGATGCGTATATTGAAGAACTGTCTACTAAAGACATCATTTTTAAAAACATTAAGTTTCGCGGCGAAATTGTGTTATCTGCTCGGCGTTTGCTGTCTTATTTCTATTCGCTTGATACGGGAATTTCCATTCCTAACAGGATGCAGCTCGTAGCCGAGTGGGCGCTTAAACTCATTAATCAGCTTGAAAAACTTGAGCGCAAAAAAGATTGGGTTCAAGAAGAAATTCAGCTCTTAGAAAAAGAAGATTATGTAGAGGCCTATCAGCATCTGCAGAAAAAGGAAGGCTATACGGAAAGCTCATTTGATGATTTCGACCGGGAACAAGCGTATTTAGCCAAGGCCGTTGTAGCTAAGAAAATGAAATTTATTAAGCAGGCGATCAAGCAGCTTAAATTTATCGACATTCGACGTATCTATATGCAGCTGTTTGAAAGGAGTCACCTTTTTCTACATGTAGAAGGATGGGAAGACACTGCTAAAAACACGGTGCAAAGAGTCATGAACATGAAGCTGTCTTATGAAGACGTAACGCCTTACTTATATATAAAAGATCAAATTGAAGGGCGCAAAGCTAATCCTGTCATTCGCTATTTGTTTATTGATGAAGCACAGGACTATTCACCGTTTCAGCTGGCGTTTTTAAAAGAGCTGTTTCCGCATGCCAGAATGACGCTGCTTGGAGACTTGAATCAAGCGATCTATGCGCACGCCTTGAACGCACCGACCATTCTTTCAAGCGAACTGTACGAAGAGAAAGAAGCAGAAACGCTGACTCTTACGAGAAGCTACCGATCAACACGTCAAATTGTCGAGTTTTCAAGAGATATGGTGGCAAATGGCCATTTAATCGAGCCGTTTAATCGAGACGGTGCGAAGCCAACCGTTACGGCTGCAGATAACGTCCAAGACCTTCATGAGGCAATCATACACAAAATTAATGAATTGAAGCAGCAAAACTATAAAACGATTGCCGTTATTGCCAAAACAGCTGAGGAAAGTCTTCAGGCATTCCAAGCACTTCCTGAAGCGATGTCTGCAAGGCTGCTGACAAAAGAAACAAGTTCATTTGAAAAAGGCATGCTTGTTCTGCCAGCTTACTTAGCAAAAGGAATTGAATTTGATGCCGTCATCATTTACAATGCGTCGAGTGAATGTTACCAAGATGAATACGAGCGTAATTTATTTTATACGGCATGCACAAGAGCGATGCATGAGCTGCACCTGTTCTCGCTTGGTGAAATCAGCCCGTTTATATCGAATAAAGAAACTTATGAATATCAAGCACAATAAAAAGAAGACGGCCAGTGTTTTGATTATCTGAGAAAGTAACAGTAGGATTAGTAAAGGAAATCGAGGATGAAATCGCAAAGGTTTTATCCTCGATTTTTTGTTTTTATGGATGGATTCAGCTTATTTTCATTGCTTAAATAAAAATTGTTTGGTTAAATTTCCGCTGCTATAAAACGAATCAGAAGGACAGTGAAAGGAGGAGTTTTATATCCAATATTTACGAATAAATGTATTACTCATCCTTATAATAAGTTTATTTTTCTTCGGGATTGTTCTTTTTTCTTATAAGTTATTTGCTGCGGAAATGTTGCCCATCATAGGCATGCTTTTTATCTATGCTTTAACCTCTAAATATCGTTCAACGGTTTCTCTTTTTCTATTCTTTTTAATAGGAACATGTATGTTTCAAATAGGAAGCAATTATTTCATTGAATGGGATCTATCTAAAGAGATGAAAATCATTGTAAACAGAATTTTACTTCTGTTCATCATAGGTGGACTATTGCTTTTCATTTTGTTGTCCAAACAGAAGGTATTTCTTTTTGCATCATTACCAGACTGGCAGAAACGTATAGTGATGCCATATCATTCGATTAAGCTAACGTACTTTTTAATGTTTGGTCTGATTGGTTCGGCTACAATCTTTGTACCGTTACTGTTAGTTGAAGATATAAGCTATACAAAATCATTCGTCATATACGGTATAGTATTCTCCGTTATAAACGCTATTTTAGAAGAGTTGCTTTGGAGAGGGATCATGTTATCTCATTTAAAGAGTAATCTTTCCACTTTTTATGCTGTTTTCATTACGAGTATTGGATTCGGTCTTTTGCACATATCAATAGGAATTCCTGTAATCATGAGTTTACTTTTTTCTCTTGGTGGATTTTTCTATGCATTTGTCGTTTTAAAGACGAAAAGCATATACCCAGCCATAGTTTTTCATTTTATTATTAATTTAGGTATGGTTTTTAACGGATGGATATTTTAGCATCTTGCACCAAAAAGCTCAGAGCTATATATCGCTCTGAGCTTTTATGAGTTATTACTGTTGTATATTACCTGAACTGTTTACAGTAGGCTGCCTGCTTTTTATTGACTTTCAAAATGCAGCAAATACTTCACTAGATAAAGGCCAGAGTTTGTTTTTTCTTGAAGAGGAATAGTCAGGCATGTGACGTAATAATACCCGTTTGGAATGTCATAGCTTAAGGTTTCAGATAGGACGCTTTTGATTTCGATCCCATCGCTTTCGACGTGAAAAGGAAGGCGAGTGGTCTTTTCAGCCTTTGATGCGTCTGGAGTTTCGTTTACCCATACTTCAATAATGGCTCTTGTGTTTGATACGGCTTCAAATGAAATAGCTTTATCGTCTGCGACATATCCTTTTTGAATATCTTCATCGCTCCAGTCGTGATGGGGCTTTGGCTGTCCTTTTTGAAACAGCGTAAACTGATGATAAGACATGGTTAGCTCTTGTTCTTTCCATTTTGTTTTCATGATTTCACCTCTTCAAAGTAAAGCTTGTTCTGCTATTATTGAACGATAAATTGTACGCGTGTACCATCTGGATACTGTTCTAACTGATTTCCAACCCATGAGCCGGCTCCGCGGTTATCAGAAGGTGAAATATAGCGAATGTCAGCTCCTGCTCCGCCTTCTTCGCACATAGCCATTGGCCATTCATCACGGTCATAACCTGTTTTTGTCGGATATCCTTTCAGGGATTCTTCTCGGTTCGCTTCAGCACCGTCGCGATCAATTGTACAAACGGAAGAGTGCCCAGCGGCAATCGCGTCACGAATATGATCACCCGTTTCAGGATATCGGTCTAACGGAAAATAAAGTGTCGCATCATAATTTACTTCAGCTTCCGTTTTTTCAGGAGCTAAAAAAGCCGCATGCCCCATAAACCCTAAAATACATGCCATGATAATGAATAGACTTGCCATTAATTTTTTCCCGTATGTAGTCATCTCAAACCTCCAGTGTAAGTCGTTTTTACAGCTTAACTATACTGTCAGATTGCTAAGTTTAGATTACAGGACAATAAATACGTTGTAAACAAGTATTAACATTTATGTTAAACTTCCTTTACTTGACATCATACCCTAATAGGTATAAAGTTGTGTATACATTTACTTCTTGCGTACAGCTTAAAAGCAAGAAGCGCAATCATGCATGAGCGGAGGTAGTAGTATGATGGAATATGATAAGCAAGTTAAAAATCGTTTAAAACGTATTGAAGGTCAGTTAAAAGGTGTCTTAAATATGATGGAACAAGGAAAAGACTGCCGTGACATTGTGACACAGCTCTCAGCAGCCAGAAGCGCAATTGATCGCACGATGGGTGTTATTGTCAGCACCAATCTTGAACAATGTGTAAGAGAAAGCATTGAAAAAGGCGAGAATACCGAAAACTTAGTAAAAGAAGCAGTAGAGCTGTTAGTAAAAAGCAGATGAGACATTCGTTTCATCTGCTTTTTGTTTTTACTGTACGCTGCTCACAAGGATAAAAACCGCTGTTCCTAAACACAATACGGATAGGAACAGCGGTTTTTTAGGTTTATCTCGTTTTAAGAACAGGAAAGATATATGGAGAGAAAGGAGGAGGTCAAGGTGAGTGATGACAAAAAGTCACCAGCATATAATCATACGGAAATTCATCATAAAATTGAGGCTTCTCCAAAAGCGCCGGGAATCAAAGCCGCTTTTCGCTTTAACCACGCTTCTTCTCCGTGGGTAAGAGGAATCAGCTCAGGCTTGTCTTCAAGCCTGCCGATTTTGATAGGGATTTTGTTTGATCATTTGCAGTACGGACTCATTGCAAGCATTGGCGGCTTTACATATTTGTATACAAAAGATGAGCCTTATGCGCAGCGTGCTGTTAAGTTATTTTTAGCTTTGCTTGGCGTTACACTGTGCTTTACACTCGGCTCGTTATTTGCTGACGTAGCTTGGATGAAAACTATTTTATTTGGTGTTATTGGAGCTGTATCGGTTTATGTTTTCGGAGCGTTAAAAATTCCAGGACCTTCTGCCATGTTTTTTGTCCTTTCATTTGCTGTGAGCACGAGCATTCCAGCGCCGAATTTGCAGGCTGTTTTTTTGCACGCAGGACTCGTTTTTTTAGGAGGGACACTATCTTGGTGTATTAGCATGAGCGGCTGGCTTATTAACCCGCGCGGACCTGAAACTGCCGCTGTGGCGAAAGCGTACAGGCAGCTAGCTTCATTTGTCGGGTCTCTTGGTACGGAATCATTTCACGCCGAGCAGCATAAAACGGTTGTCGAGCTTCGAGCAGCGGAAACAGCGATGAAACAAGCGAAAATCAATCGAAAAAAATCATCGTTTGCGCATCGTCTGTTTTTATTAAATCAAAAAGCCGAAGGACTGTTTATCTTTGTGATGGCCGCTGCGAACGATTTTAATCCAGCTGTTTCTAAAAAAGCACAGGCGGTGATTGAAACGTTCGCATCTGAAATGGCCACGTTAAAAAAGCATAAAAAAATTCGAGACGTTCGAGAAGAAATTGAAGAGCTGTCCATCAAAGAAGAGCTGCGTACATTGCTATTGGATGTAAATGACGTTCTTCAAATGAAAGAATTAAAAGAAACAGAGTATATTCAATTTTCACAAGGCAGCGTAAAAACACGGTTAAAAGCTGCTTTTCACAAACGTTCGTATGTGCTTAAAAATGCTTTGCGCTACGGAATTATTATGATCATTGCCGCAGCCGTTGCCTACACGACAAATATTCCAAGGTCTTACTGGATTCCGCTTACGTGCGCGGGAGTAATGCTTGGAGCAACCGTTCGTGCAACGGTTCAGCGAGGTATTCAGCGCTCTGTCGGAACCATTTTAGGTATTTTAATTGGAACCGGGATTCTGATGCTTGAACCAACGGGAATCGTCATTGCGCTCATTGTCTTTGTGCTTCAGTCGACGATTGAAATTGTAATTGTTAAAAACTACGCGCTCGGCACGCTCTTTATCACACCGAATGCTCTTTTAATTGCTGAAAGCGGTCATCCGGATAAAGCGATTAGCTACTTTACGTCTGCTCGAGTGATTGATATTGTCATTGGTTCTGTTATTGGAGTGGTCGGCACGGTATTAATTTTCAAACGAGCTTCTTCGCTTCGTTTGCCATATTTGCTTGGAGATGTGATACGAAAAGAAGGACAGTTTTTAGAAATGCTAAGCACCGAACAAGATGAAGAAAGAATTAAACGAGAAAGAAATAAGCTTCAAGGAGAACTCGTTAATCTTCGGGCGCTGTACGATAATGTGATTGGAGAATATTCTAAAACGGCCGTCAAACTAGAAGGATTGTGGCCTGCAGTTGTCGCTACACAGCAGTTAGGTTATATGCTTCTTGCGTCGTTTGAAGGGTATGAGCTGTCAGAAACGGAGAAACAAGAGCTTCAGGAAACATTTGCTCAGCTAGCTGCAGCAGCTGAGCAAAAACGAGCGCCAAAGCTTTCAAGTGTTCCGACCCTGAAACACTACCCTATTATTCAAGGGGAAATAGTCGCTTTATATGAAAGTCTGCAGGTAGAGATATAAAAAGCACGGAACCCAGGGGCTCCGTGCTTTTGTTTTTACATATCCACAACTTCATTTACCGTTTTATTTACATCGTCACGCGTCATTTTTTCTTTTCCTTTCATCAAGGCGTTTAATGTTCCATCAGCAAGCGCTAACGGAATTTTACAGAAATGAAGGATCGGAAGCGATTTGACATCTTCTAAATATTTCTTTCCTAGTGAAAGATTGCGGCGAGCGTAGGCAAACATATCTTCTCTGCTCCAATTGTTAGGAAAGAAGCTGACTCCGCGTTCTGAATCTTCCGAGGTATTACGCAGGATATTAACAGACTGCAAGCCGCGTCCAAACGCAATAGCTAATTCTTTATCTGTTTCCGTGCCGTCATACCATTTCCAAATGTCATTAAGCATCACACCTACTAGACCAGCTACGTAGAACGTATAGTCATCTAAATCCGCTTCATTTTGAATATGCCAGTCTTTTTCTACCCAATCGGCCATTCCTTTGGCCATAATAGAAGTTGCATCTAATACTTGATCTGCAACTCCAGTCGGACAAAGCGCAATCCAGTTGCCGAGCTGAAGCGTTACGTCAGGTAAATCAGCTTGATAAGGACCTACTAATGCCATGTACTCGTCTTCGTTAAAAGACTTTTTTAACAGGTCACTAATGTCGTAAAGCAAGCGGCTTTTTACACCGGCTTCTAGCTCAGGGTGATCTTCAATTTCATCAATTGCCCTCATACATAAGTAAGCAGATCCTACTGCATCCTGCAATTCTGCCGGCAAGTGGCTAATTGGAATAAAAAATGTTCGGCTTGTCTCTTTTAACATCACCATTGCGTTGTCGCGTAATTTGTTGGGTACACTCATTGATAACTAGCTCCTTTTTACATATCCACATGTCAAATTAGTTTAAGTTTTCATCTTATATACTATAGTAACAAAAAATGAGCATTTAATGGAGTTTAAAGATTACTTATTAACGATATTGTCATTATTTTGTAGTATTTGTACAGGGAAACTTGTAACATATACAAGTTTACACTACGATAATACTCGTTCAGTCTTCGTTTTACAGAAATAAATGGTTTATTTTTAAGAAAATTGCTGTCATGCTAATGAATTAGATGAGCTTTTAAGAAAGTATTCAACAGTGGGTTATACATAATATATCGGACAATACAGAGGTGAATGTATGAAAATTTTAATTGTAGAAGACGATGATAAAATATATGAATTAGTGAAAGAGAAATTTGAGCAGTGGTCATTTGAAGTGGCTGGAATAGAAGACTTTCAAAAGGTAATGGAAGTATTTATTGCAGAAAGCCCAGAGCTTGTTATTTTAGACGTGAATTTGCCTGTATATGACGGGTTTTACTGGTGTCAGCAAATACGTGCAGTTTCAAAAACTCCTATCGTCTTTCTTTCCTCTCGTGAACATCCAATGGATATTGTTATGGCAATGAATGTTGGGGCAGATGACTATATTCAAAAGCCGTTTAACTTGGATGTTCTTGTTGCTAAAGTGCAAGCGCTTCTGCGCAGAACGTATTCATATGGAGATACGATTTCAGATATTATCGAGTGGAACGGGGCGGTGCTAGACTTAAAAAAAGGAAGTTTGCATTACAACGATCAAGAAATTCATTTAACGAAAAATGAATTTTTTATTTTACGGCTTCTTTTGGAAGAACGAGGCAAGATTGTATCGCGAGAAGAGCTTATGCGAAGGTTATGGGAAGATGAGAAATTTGTAAGTGACAATACGCTTTCTGTCAACATCACACGCATTCGCACCAAGCTGGAAGACATCGGGCTGAATGATAAAATTGTGACCAAAAAAGGCCAAGGATATTTGGTGAATTAAGATGTGGAAAAGTTTTTTAAGAGAGAGACTAAGCTGGATTTTATTTGTTCTTATATGGCTGAGTGTAATCGATGCTCTGCTGCTGCTGGAGTATGATATTAAGGTGTCGTCCACTTCGTTTTGGTATTTGAATCTATTAACGCTGTGTCTGCTGATTCTGTTTCTTTTATGGAGAGGAGTAAAAGAAAAAAAATTTCTAAAAAAGTTGAGCTTAATGCTGCGGAATGATGCGTACGATTTGCAAGAAATGCAGCCATATGTTCGAACAAAAGCAGATGAAGATATGCTGAGTTTGCTGCAGCATATAGATCGTGTGTATCGCAGACAAACTCATGCTCTTCACGTACAGCAGCGAGAGCAGCAGGAATATGTAACGACTTGGGTTCATGAGATCAAGACGCCGCTTACTGCGATGAAGCTGCTTATTAATGCTCATCGTACAGAGCTTTATAAATGGCCTTGGCTAAAGGATATTGAAGATGAGTGGATGAAAATTGACGGATTAGTAGATCAGAATTTATATTCTGCACGCCTGCAGTACTTAGAAAAAGATTATCAGGTGCAGGCAGTGTCGCTAAGCGAACTTGTTTTTCCAAACGTTGCGTACTTCTCAAAATGGTGTATTGAAAAGAAACTGCATATTGATGAAAAAAATCTAGACATACTGGTGCACACTGATCCAAAATGGATGCAGTTTGTTGTGAGGCAAGTGCTGTCTAACGCCATTAAATATAGCCCTCTAGAAGGAAAGCTTTCTTTTTTTAGTGAAGAAACGCCAAAGTACGTAAAGTTATTTATCGCTGACCAAGGAAAAGGGATTCCAACTCAAGATCTTCCCCGGGTTTTTGAAAAAGGATTCACAGGAAATGCGGGAAGAAAAACGAAGGGAGCTACGGGGCTAGGGCTGTATTTTTCAAAAAAAATTACAGATGCTCTTGGCCATCGAATAGAAGTGAATTCACTTTTACACGAAGGCACCACGGTGATCCTGACCTTCTACAAACTGAATTCTTTTGATAACCTTTCAAAAATGTAAGATTGCACGCTGAGATTGTCATCTGCTTCAAACGAATCTTTCCTTGTTTCAAAGTAAGATAGAGCTATACACAAGGAGGGAACGTACATGAAGCGAAAGTGGATTAGCCTTTTAGCTCTGCTTTTGGTTGTAGGAGCAGGTATAGGAGGAATAAAGATTTATCAAAAAGCCGCAACGGAGCATCAATACGGGATTATCCCAAAAGAAGCAAAAAAAGTGGATGAGTATGGACGAGTTCAATATACAATTTCAGTGATAAACGAAAAAGGACAAACAACGTTTCAAACATTTACAACGATTAAACAGTTAAAAGAAGGAACGGTTATTGACCTTTTCGTTCGAGGCAATGAAGTTCGGAAATATGACATTATAACAAAGAGTGAGCTGCCGCAGCGAGTGAAAAGCGTGTGGCCTACAAAAGAACGAAAGGAGGAGGAAAAGTGAGCATTGTTCTTGAAGGAAAAAATGTAACTAAAACGTTTGGAGCAAGAGGAAATGTATACGAAGCGCTAAAAGGAATTGATTTTACAATCGAAGAAGGAGAGTTTGTCGGTATTATGGGACCATCTGGAGCGGGAAAAACGACGCTGATGAACATTCTTTCAACGATTGACCGTCCCACCGATGGCGAGATATGGATTCAAGGAGAAAACGTGGCGCTCATGAAAGATAAGAAGCTGTCTGCTTTCAGACGCAATCATTTAGGGTTTATTTTTCAAGATTATAATTTATTGGATACGTTAACGGTAAAAGAAAATATTCTTCTGCCGCTTACGGTTACAAAAATGTCTAAGAAAGAGATGGAAGCGAAGCTTAAAGACACCGCAACGCGACTAGGCATCTATGAGCTGGCGGATAAGTATCCGTATGAGATTTCTGGCGGACAAAAACAGCGCGTTGCAGCAGCGAGAGCAATGATTACGAATCCAGCTGTTATTTTCGCCGATGAACCTACCGGAGCTCTTGATTCCAAAGCTGCTTCAAGCCTTCTTGAAAAGCTGTCGCAATTAAATCAAGAAGACCGTGCCACGATTATTATGGTGACGCATGATCCGCTGGCTTCAAGCTACTGCAGCCGCGTGCTGTTTATTAAAGACGGACAAATTTACACGGAGCTGTTTAAAGGCGAACAAACGAGACAAGCATTTTTTAAACGAATTATGAACATTCAAGGCGCATTAGGCGGTGAAGGCTATGACCGTATTTGATCTTGTTAAAAAGAATATGCGCAAAAATATTAGCCGGTACAGCCTTTATTTCTTTTCAATGATTTTTAGTATTATTGTGTACTATGTGTTTGCTACGCTTCAGTACGACCAATCGATTTCAAAGTTTATTGGAGAAGAGCTGAGGCTGCAGGGCATTTTTAATGCTTCAAACTACGTTCTGCTTACCTTTATTGTTGTCTTTATTTGGTACACAAACTCATTTTTTATCAGGCAGCGTAAGAGAGAGCTCGGGCTGTATCATTTAGTCGGCATTGAAAAACGTACGATTGGAAAAATGATTTTTTATGAGAATATGCTGCTGGGGATTTTTTCTTTGGTGGTCGGTATTTTACTAGGTACCGTGTTTTCAAGGCTGTTTGTGCTGTTTTTACTAAAGCTTATGGGACTGTCGCTTTCGATTACGCTCACATTTTCTTTTCAAGCGGTTTTAAAAACAGCCGTAGTGTTTTTGATTGTTACCATTTTTATATCGTTTCAAGGCTATTTTATTATGTACCGCTATACGCTATTAGATCTGTTTCAAGCAGAAAGCAAAAGTGAACGCGTAAATAAAATGAATTCGAAACGCTCAATTGTAGTGGGAGGACTGGGTATCTTACTCGTTGGCTACGGATACTACCTTTCATCTGGAAACATTGTGACACCTAAGTTTTTTCTAATTGTAGCCGTTGTACTGTTCTCGGTCATTTTCGGTACATTTTTACTTTTTAAAGCCACAATTGAGTGGCTGATGGGGCTTTACCGAGAGCATGCAAACCGATATTATTCGTTTGCAAATATGCTAAGCGTTTCTACTATGATGTATCGAATTAAAGCAAATGCACAAGTGTTAACCCTAATTACGATTTTGTCGGCTACTACACTTGTAGCAGTTGGTGTGACGTATTCCTCGTACTACAATACAAAAGCCGACGCCAGAAGCATGCAGCCTTATGACTATACGCTGCACAGCAAAAAAGCAGCGCAAGAATTTACGGATGTACTGGATGAGCTAGATATCCAATCAAATCGGTACGTCTATCATATCGTGAAGCACTCTGCTGATTTATCGGATTTTCGATTTATTACATCGGGCTACTATAAAGATAGGGAACAAATCAGCTTTTTAGATGAAGAAGAAGTACGTAAGAATGGCGTTTCGGTCCCTGAGCTAAGCGCAAACGAAACCGTTATTTTTGATTCAATGGCAAAAGGAAAAGTGTTTAAACCTAGTACAGGTAAAACCGCAGCTGTGGAGCTGAGCAAATCAGAACAGCTTGCTTTAAAAGTCGTTAAATCCGAGCCTTTGCTCATTCTTGATTCTGACAGTGCCGGCTATCAGTTTGTAGTCAACCACGATACATTTAACAAGCTTTTAAAAGCTGGACAAAAGCAAGCGGTGTACGTATTTAATACCGATGATGGAAACAAACAAAATGAACTTACTAAGAACTATCATCAAATCGCAAAAGAAGCTGGCGAAAGCCGTACTTCATACTATGATGTGTTTCAAGCAGGCTTAATGAGTAAAGGGTTGTTTATTTTTATTGGAGGGTTTTTAGGGCTCGTCTTTTTGATGGCAACGGGCAGTATTATTTATTTTAAGCAAATCTCCGAAGCCGAACAAGAGCGCAAAAGATTTGAAGTCCTGCGTAAGCTTGGGTTTTCAGTGTCTCAAGTGATGAGCGCCGTTCGAAAGCAGCAGCTGTTTACGTTTGGTTTGCCTTTAGTAATTGGTATCTTGCACAGTCTATTTGCGCTGAACGTCATTACGAATCTAACCGGTGAAAGTCTGATAGTCCCTGTTTTAATAGCGGATGCAGTATACGGGATTATTTATTTCTTTTTCTACTGGCTGACAATGAATTACTACCGAATAGTAATAAAGCGACTGTAAAGAAAAGACTGTTTCGATCAAAGAAACAGTCTTTTTTTGTTGGGAAAATAAAAGGTATGGAGTAATGAAACCCTGAATATAAAAAAAGGGTATATAAAAAGTAGAGAGTTGTATTGGAGGGAAAAATGTGAAAGCAGATGCTGTATTTGAAGGGGGAGGCGTTCGAGGAATTGCATTCACGGGTGCGATTGAAGCGATGGAAGAAAGCAATGTAGAATGGCAGCGTCTAGCAGGTACGTCAGCGGGAGCGTTAATTGCGGCACTTTTAGCGAGCGGCTATAAAAGCGGTGAAATTCGCAGAGAGCTTCAAAACATGGACTATGCTAAGTTTCGCGGGAAAACGATCATTAACCGAATTCCTCTGATTGGAAACTTGATTGAACTGATGGTTCATTTAGGCTTTTATAAAAATGATTATTTAGAAAAATGGGTGTATGGTCTACTGCGTGAAAAAGGAATCGAAACGTTTGCGGATTTGCCGGCAGATAAGCTGAAAATTATTGCCTCAGACATTTCGAACGGACAGATGCTTGTGCTGCCTGACGACTTGCCACGATATGGAATGCAGCCAAGCGACATGAAGATTTCACAAGCTGTGATGATGAGTGCGTCCATTCCTTTTTTCTTTCGTCCCGTCATCTGGAAATCCAAAGGGTTCAAGAGGTCATACATTGTCGATGGGGCGCTTTTAAGCAATTTTCCGATTTGGCTGTTTGATACGGAGCATCCGCGTTTCCCGACGTTTGGCTTTCGATTTGTAAAAGAAGAAATTGATACAGCCGCTATTATTCCGACGCCAGTGCATCTATTTAAAAGTATGTTTACCACGATGCTGCAAGCTCATGATTTGCGGTATTTGAACGCGGAGACAAGAGAACGAACGGTGCAAATTCCAACGGGGGTGATTACGGCAACGGATTTTGCCTTAAAGGAAGAAGAAATCGAATTTTTATATGAATCTGGTTATATATCAGCAAAGCGCTTTTTAGAAAAGTGGGATTTTGAACAGCATAAAATGAATCGGACCGGACGGCAGCTGACACGAAGAAAGCTCCCGTAACAGGAGCTTTTCTACGGCTGTTTTAAAATGTTGACTTCAACAGCTTTGCCTTTTGCCGGAACGGAATACTGAACGCTTTTGTCTTTCTTGAGCCATGCTTTAACGAGCTGTCCTTTTTTGTATGTTTGATCATCCGAAACTTTTACATAAATAGGCTGTACATCGCTAGAACCAAGTATTTCTTTTGTTGTATAGTCAAGCGCAGTATCTCGCGGAATGACGTTTGCAATAAGAATTTCATCCTGTTTCACTTCTAAAATGCGCCCTTGAACTAAATAGCCGGCCGGCTTTTTTGACTGCTCGGCGTTATCAGAACAGCCGCTTAAACAAATAAAAAAGAGAAGAAAAAGTGCAGTTGATTGAACGGTAAACTTCATAAAATCTCCTTTCCGTTTCAACATGACTACCATTATAACGCGTTTGACCATTTCTTTTCCAGTTTTCGGAGAAAGCAAGAGGTAATCGTTGACGTTATTTCAGCACGCATGATATGTTTTAACTCATAAACGCTATTTTTACTAGAAGTCACGCTTAGTACGGGAGGTCCTTATATGGATGTTACCTTTTTAACCAACGTTATTCGACATATATTAGAACGAGATAATTTTGTCATTGACTTTGAAGAATCAGATGAACAAAATATCCACTTTTGGCATCGAGACGAGCCGTTTCGCCTTTTTATTTCAGAGCAAACGGAAAGTTATTTAGTATGGACCGTTTTTGAAGATGAAAAGGAACAGTGGAGCGGAAAAACATTTCTCCAAGAAGTGACGAATACGTGTAAAGACTGCAGTGAGCCAATTGCGCACTGGATTTATAAAGATGGAGGCAAAGCAGGTTATTGCGATCATTGTCTTCAAACGTTTGGAAATGCGTATTTTACAAATGCTGATGATATCAAGCAAAACCTTCATTTAATTGACGGTTCTATTTGTTTTATTACCGATGAAACCGGAAGCGATTGGTGGATTGCATATGAAGGATTCAAACGAGTAATTGCAAGATTAGAAGAAAATCCCGATCAGAAAGTCGAAATGTACAAGCCCGAATATCCGGTCTTTAAATGGGAAATACATTTTCTAACGGAAAACAATTCTGCTAGCTTTAAGTTCAAAGATGACTTTGCATCTGGAATTGTACCGAAGGGAAGAATACTCTAACATCCTTGTTATAAGGGTGTTTTTTCTTATAATGGGAAGTTTTTTTGAAAAAAATAATTAATTTAGGTTAAAAAGAAGGAATTAAAGGGTAAAGAGTAGAAGATATATCACTATAGGAAGAATGGGGGAAATAATTATGACAACTACAACAAATTTAACACTGGGGTACAAAATGTACACGATTGATTTTAGCCGTCCAACGCAGTCTAACGAGGCACTGCTTGATTTCTTTAAAGATGTGCAGCACAGACAGGGAAATAATGCAGAAAGCTTTTCTAAAACATTAATGGAAATCGAAGAAATCAAAACAAAATATGTAGATCATGAAATCGTACTGCTAGCTAAATCGCTTGAACAGCAAATAAGCCGCTCAAATGCAGAAAAACTTGAGGTCTGATAATCACCAGAAATGGTCGATTTATCAGACCTTTTTTATTTCTATCGATGTAGCACTTTTGGGGTGAAGTCAAGGGGACAGGATATCTGGTAGTATAGGTTTTTGGTGGAGGATAAAATTCTGTACATGTCAACGGATGTTTGATTTCATCAAAAGTTGTAGATGAATAGACTATCAAGTCGTTGGAGGCGTTGTATGGTTGGAATTTGCAGCTGGAAGTGTGCAGTGAGTGGAATAAGTATTGCGAGTGTCTACAGTAAACAGCCGTCGTGGCAGCGGGAGTGCTATTTGGTGATACCTGGTAAAGTTTATTATGAGTCGTGCTATCAAGGGTACGGAGAGTTTGCGGGAATGGATATTTTTTGTTTGATGAGAGAAAGCGGAGCGGGGAAAGAAGACAGTGAAGGAGTAGCGGCTTTTAAGCCTAAGATTGTGCTGGCGAAGTATTACAGCGGACAGCGTTATGAAGAACTGCCGGAATCAGAGCCGTGTCCGTACGGAGGCTATTTTTTTGAAGGGTGGAAGGAAGATAGCGAATATACATAAAAGCTGTAGAGATATCTCTACAGCTTGTTATTAACGTCTTGTTTCATCGACAGATTGTTCTAAATCACTTACTTCTTGCGTAATTGTATTTAATTCTTCTTGCACCGCTTCAGCTTCAAGAACAGGATCTTGAACGATTTCTGTCGTTTCAAGCTCTTCTGCTGCAGCCGTTTCTGCAAGCGGCTGTTCTTTAGCAGTGCGCAGAGATTTCACTTTGTTGACAACTTGCGAAGATTGTTCGGAGACTTTTTGTGAAAGGCGGGCCGTGCGCTGTTTGAGGTCTTGGCCTTTTGCATATACCGTTTCTTTCACTTGACCTGTTTTAGCAAGTGCTTGATTCGCTCCGTCTTGAATAGAAGCACGCAGCTCTTTTCCAGACTTTGGCGCTACTAGTAAAGCTGTTGTGACACCGACTACGCTGCCTACTAACGTGCCGACTAATAACTCTTTGCTTCCACCTTTTGTTTCTTTACCCACTGTTTCTTTTACGTTTTCTTTTGTCATGACATTTCCTCCTTTTATAATATGTAATATGAAGGGTTTACCATTTTGTTGAATACTTCCTGTAAAACGCAAATGATTCGCTAAAAAAATGTGCAAGTGCCGTCGGACGCTCGTACAGGCTGGTGAAATTTGATTGTATATAGTATTCAACCACCTGACAGAAAAACCTTCTTTTCTGCTATAAAAACAGAAAAAAACTTATCTATAAAATCCGACACAAGAAAACGACAACATTCGTTCTTTGGTAGCATTTTCACTTAAAATTTTATATCATAGAGGGCAAGGAGAATACGTTCTCTTTTTTTAGATGCTGGAGGGATTGAAGAAATGGCTGAATCGAAGTACAGAACGATTTTAGAAGCAAAATCTGGAGAGTTAGAAGCATTAAAAGACAAAGCAATCAAAGACACCTGGCAGCCGATTTATCATATTCATCCACAGTACGGGCTGATGAATGATCCAAACGGATTGATTCAATTAAACGGTGAATATCATGTGTTTTATCAGTGGTATCCGTACGGTGCGATGCATGGAATGAAGCACTGGGCTCATGTGAAATCTACGGATTTAGTAACGTGGGAACGCCTTCCGGTTGCGTTAACGCCAACGGAAGAATATGAATCGCACGGCGCATACTCAGGTGGCGCGATTGAAAAAGATGGTCAAGGGCTGCTGTTTTATACGGGGAATGTAAAATACGAAGACGGCTCACGTTCAGCTAATCAATGTATCGCGATGCTAAACAGGGATGGAAGTGTGGAAAAATACACGCATAATCCAGCGGTACAAGGCGTTCCTGATGGGTATACAGGACATGTGCGTGATCCGAAAGTATGGAAAGAAAATGATACATATTATATGCTGCTAGGCGCTCAGCGTGAAAACGAAACGGGCGCGTTAATTGTGTATGAATCAAGCGATGCGCTTCAGTGGTCATTTAAAGGCGAAGTTAAAACATCGCTTCCTGACTTTGGCTATATGTGGGAGTGCCCGGATTACTTTAAACTGGACGGAAAAGATGTGTTTGTCTTTTCGCCGCAAGGAATCAAAGCAGATGGCCACGATTTTCATAATATTTACAATGTAATTTACGCGGTGGGAACATTTGATGTGGAAAGTTTAACGTTTGAAATGGAGTATTACCGTGAAATTGATAAAGGGTTTGACTTTTATGCACCGCAAACGTTCCAAGATGAAAGCGGACGTCGCTTGCTATTTGCATGGATTGGAAATCCGGACGTTGACTATCCGTCAGACGAATACGGATGGGCCCATGCCTTAACGCTTCCTCGTGAGCTTTCGCTTGAAGGAAATGAACTTGTTCAAAAGCCTGTAGAAGAGTTACATAAGCTTCGAGATCAAGCAGTTCATTTTAGAGGAACGCTAAAAAATGAAGAAGTGATCATTGATGAAGCAACAAACAATGCATATGAAATCAATATGACGTTCCGCGAGATAGGGGCCAAACAGTTTGGTTTAGAGCTATTTAATAGTAAAGAAGAAGAGCTTCGCCTCGTGTTTGATACAGAAAAGCAAGAAGTGCGACTCGACCGTTCTTCATTCCACCATCAATATGCAACGGAATACGGTGTGGTTCGCTCTGAAAAATGGACAGCGTCAAATGAAGTCGATGTTCGCGTATTTGTCGACAAAAGCGTCGTCGAAATTTATATAAACGGCGGCAAAATTGTCTTCACTTCCCGGGTATTCCCGAAAAAAGATTCCAAATCAGCTGTAAATGTATTTGCAGAAGGAGCTGTGGAGTACCGTATTGATTATTACGGTATGTCGCGCGGTATTTAACATAATAAATAAGAAAAGCCAATGAAGATCATTCATTGGCTTTTTGGTTTTTATAAAAATAAGATACAAATACATGAAGCAACTAAATGAGGGACAGCTGCAATAATAAAACGTTTCATCCATTCGGTATCCTCTCGCTGCCGGACCGGGGTAAAGTAAGGTCCTCTCGTTTCAAATCGAAATGCGTCCAGTAAGGTTACAAGTGCAATTGCCGTAAGTAATATGCCAAGAGGGCCTGAAATATAGTAAATATACTGCCAGTTGCCTGCTGTAATAGAAATGATAATCACAATAATTAAAGATATAATGCCAGATATTAATCCTGTTTTCAAACTCAAAATCTCCTTACATCCAGTTTTTGCTTATCTATTTTACCATAACCGAATGAAGGTTTGTATATACGGCTCAGGGCGGATATTTACTTCTTAATTGACCTTCTATGTAAGTATCTTCTCGTATAAAACGAGTTTCCTAACAAAAGCAGTGTTCCTAAAATCCACCCGGCTGCAGGGGAATAAGGAAAGATATTTTTTAAAGCCATCCCAAAAGAAATAGAGGCTGCTCCGAGTATAAATAAAAGCAGCGTGATTCCTTGACGTTTTTTCATATGTACCACCTCTCTTACTAATTTTACCATAAGGTATGAGTATAGTAGAATAAAATGTAAGATATCTTACAAAAAAGAAGTATATGGTAAAATTTAAGGGGTAGGAATGGAAGAGGGATGCAATGATTAAAAAAGGATTTATAGCAGGTATCGTGAAGGTCGGGATTGTTCTTGCCCTTGCTGCTTTTACAGAAAAGTGGAGCTATCTCTATTTTGTGTCAGGCACAATGGGAGCAGTATCACTGGTTTTAGCTTTGGCATACCTTATTGACAGTATCGTGCTAGGAAGTACAGGCACATTCTTTTCAGCCAAAAAGACGCGCAAGGTGAGCCGAGTTGAAGATGCAAAACGATTTGGAGCTATTGCAGTATCGAACATATTAGCTGCTTTGATTTATGTAGCCGCTGGTTGATGAATAGGAGTCTATAAAAACAGCTTGAGGTTAACCTCAAGCTGTTTTTTATGCGTCAATCTGAACGTTTCTTTCCCGTTTATCACGCAGAGGCATCAGCATACTCACAAATCCAACGCTTACGATGATGATTGCCGCCGTTAAAAAAGTCGTCTGAGCACCTGCAAGCTTTACGACCATGCCTCCAAGAAGAGGAGCAGTAAGTAAAACGGCACTCGTTAAGGTGTTGATGAATCCGTACACTTTTCCGAGGTGTTCCTTGTCGCTGTGTGTTTGAACGATATAGTTAAACAGCAGTAAATTAAGCCCAACTCCAGCTCCTCCAATAGGTGCAGCAATCAAAATGAAATAGCGTGACATAACGGCTGGATTAAAGCAGCTAATGAAAAATAAAGCCCCTCCAAATAGAAGCAGTCCAAGTGATAACAGTCTAAATGGATGGTGAACTTGTTTTTTTCTATTAAGATACACTCCTGTTGCTAGCGCCCCCAGTCCGATTCCAGAAAGCAGCCAGCCGAGCATTTCCGGATGGTGAGGCAGCACATCTCGTAGAAAGATGCTAATTTGAGCGTCAACAAGCATCACTACAAAATACGAAAGGTGAAACAAAATAACGACGCGTAAAAGGAGTGAGTGCTGAAAAACGATTTTCCAGCCGTTTGAGTACGTTTCTTTCGCTTGATGGGAAGAACGAGCAGCTTTCCCTTGAATGTTTTTACCTGCTTTTTTAAGTGAAAACAGCACGCCAATAGAAATCATACAAGCTGCGGCATTAACTAAAATGCATGCTTTTGGCGTTGCAATCGTCAGCGCGGCGGCTCCGAGAAACGGCCCCACAACTTTGGCAATTTGAAACATAATGTTTTGTAAAGTAGAGGCCTGCAGCAGCTGATCTTCTTTGACCACTTCTCGAACGCAAGCCAGCTGTGCGGGCACTTTCATAACAGAACTCATAGAGCGCAGCGTCAGCACCCCAAGTGCCAAAAGCGGTTCATTTGTGAAAAATAACAGACATGTGAACAGAAGACGGACTAGTTCAGACAGAAACATCAGCTGTACTTTATCATAGCGGTCCGCTAAATTTCCTGCTGCTTGACTTAGCAGGATGCTAGGTAAAGCGTACGCGACAGGAATAAGCGTAATCCAGAGGGAATTTGCGTGCCACACGTATGTAAAAAGCGTCATCACCGCAAACATATCAAATAAATCTCCGAAGCTTGCTGCAGTGCTTGAAATAAATAATTTTTTATAAGAAGAATTAGCAAACAGCTTTTCTCTTTTCAATACCTTCATTCCTTTATGTGTTGTTCGTAAAAAATAATCGCATCTTCAATAAATTGAAGGACTTCGCTGTCGATAGGGTAGAGATTAAGTGAACTTGATGCCTCAGGAGATTTGCGAACATCCCAAAAGGCTTTTTCTAAAGCCGTGTGAGGGCCAAATAGCTCACTGGATAAAAGCAGTATATCAGCTGCAATTAGCTGTCCATCTTCAGATTGAGGTGCACGCTGATGCTTTAAGCAAAGCTGAACTCGTTTTATCATGTTAATCCATTTATCGGCACTCGCATTCTCCATTTTAGGCAAATCATGCTGCAGAATCTCACTTTCTTCTATTGAAACCGAAAGCAGATCAGTCCAGCTGCTTTTAGTAGTAGACTGATTTTGAACTAAAGGAAGGAGCTGCTTCCAGTTTAATTCACCTTCTATTTTTATACTGTTGCGAAGAGTATGAGTATGTTCTAAAGCTCGTTGAATTTCTGAAGTTTTTTGCTGAAGTTTTTGCTGGTGAATCGCTAGAAGTTCATCAATACTCACTTGATGAAGAATAAGTTCAATATCTCGCAAAGGAACGGCTAAGTTTTTTAACAAAGTAATTTTCTCTAGTGTGAATAAATCCGTTTCTGAGTAGGAGCGTTTTCCATTTTCTGATTTTGACGATGGATGAAGCAAGCCAATTTGATCGTAGTAACGAAGTGTACGCACCGTGAGGCCTAATTTTTTAGCGGCTTGCCCAGTAGAAAAATAAATCATTTTTAATCCCTCCAAAAAAATGCTTGCAGGTAACGTTACGTCACCTTTTATACTGAATATATGTAAAAGGGAGGCGAAGTAAATTGAAACAAAAAAATCAAGGATTATGGACAATAAAATCATTCGTAATTATGCTGGTCGTCACGTTTATTGGGGTGCCTATCTTAATTGAAGGCATATTGCAGGATGCTTTACATTCCCTGTTTAAAAATGACCTTTATGCTGGAACAGCTACTGGGTTTGTTATGGCAGCTGTGTTTTTATCAGCTCTGTATGGGCTGATGGTTCAGGCTGGTGATAGAAAAATTGGTTTTCAATGGTTTTCAAAACGGCACTGGCCGCGCATTCTTTTTTGGCTTTTTGTGCTGATCTTAGGAAGTGTGGCAATTGTTGTGCTAATGGAATGGTTTGGTATGACGTATGAAAATAAAAAAACAGCCAGTTTACAGCAAGACCTGTCGCTGTTTTCATTTATACTTGCTTTTGTTTCAGCCGCTGTGATCTCACCTTTTTATGAAGAGATTATCTACCGAGGATTTTTTTATACGTGGCTGAAACGTAAAGGAGGGATTGTCGTTGGATTAGTGGGAAGTTCGTTTATCTTTATGCTGGTGCATATTCCAACGTACAATACCTTGCCCGTTAACTTTTTATCAGGTCTCGTGTTTGCATGGGTGTACGAAAAAACAAAGTCGCTGCTTCCAAGTATGATCATTCATGCTTGTTTTAATGGGATTGCCGTTATTTTAACAGCGGCAGCTTAATGTAGTTTCGATAACGAATAAGCTATGATTTATCTTACCATATTATGTCTGCTGAAGAAGCGAATTGCAAAAAAATAAGTGTAAAATGAACCCAGAAACTGCTAGAAGCACTGCCTGTTCCTAGCTGTTTTTTGTATATGCACGCACGCTTAAGGCTTGTCTTAAAGTGGAGGTTAAGGTGTATGATAAGAGAGAGTAAAGACAGCCATACAAAGGAGAGGGTATCGATGCAATATCGAAAGCTTGGAACAACAGGTCTGGAAGTATCAAATTTATGTCTAGGTACCATGGCGTTTGGACGATGGATTGACGAAAAAGCGTCGGCAGCTATTTTACATAGCGCCATTGAAAACGGAATTAACTTCATTGACACAGCCAACTATTACGGAAAAGGGCAGGATGAAGAGTTTAGATATGGCACAGGGGAATCTGAAGAAATTATTGGGCGCGCGTTGAAAGGAAAACGAGATGATGTTGTGCTCGCAACAAAAGTCGGCATTGCCGTAGGAAAAGGCCAAAATGATAAAGGCCTTTCACGCACACATATTATGAGAGAAGTGGATAATCAGCTGCGACGACTGCAGACAGACTACATTGATCTTTATCAAGTTCATCTTTTTGATCCGAATACACCTATGGAAGAAACGCTTCGCACGCTAGATGATTTAGTTCGTCAAGGCAAAGTTCGTTATATTGGCTGCTCCAATTATGCCGCGTGGCAAATCGCAAAGTCTCATCATATTAGTGACAAAATGAATCTTGAAAAATTTATTTCCGTTCAGCCTCAGTATAATCTTCTCTCTCGTGAAATTGAACAAGAGCTGCTGCCGTTTAGTCAATCTGAAGGTGTAGGCGTCATGGTATACAGTCCGTTAGCGCGCGGCATGCTTTCAGGCAAATATAAAACACCAAATGACGTGCCGCCAGAAAGTCGCGCTGCGCATGGTGAAAAGCTGCTGCGAAACTACTTTACAGACCAAAACTTTCAGCTGGTGGAGCAGTATCGCAAGTTAGCAGAAAAAAATGAAGTAAGCTTGTCTCAGTTTGCTCTTTCATGGGTATTGAATCAGCCCGCTGTAACATCAAGCATTATCGGAGCTAGTAAATTGCATCACGTAACAGATGCTGTTGAAATCAGCGATTGGACATGGTCAGAAGAGCTGTTGAATACCGTGAATTCACTGTATTAATAAAAAGTCCGCAGGTGCACCTGCGGACTTTTGTGTTTAAATTTTAATTTCTTTTTGCGTTAATTTTGCTTCTAGTGAGTCGTACAAAGCGAGCTTATAGTTGATTTGTTCAAGGTATTTAAAAGTTTTGGCCATTTCTTCTTCGACCGCTTCTTTGTGCTGAAGCATCATGTTTTTTCGTTCTTTAATTGTGCTTTCGCCTTGTTCATAGAGCTCTACATAGCGCTTGATTTCTGCAAGAGGCATGCCCGTTGAGCGCAGAGCTAAGATAAAACGGATCCATTCAATATTCGTATCATTATAGAGGCGTTTTCCATGTTCATCACGCTCTACAAAAGGAAGGATCCCTTCTTTTTCATAGTAGCGTAAAGTCGGTGCGGAAAGCCCGGTTTTTTCATTCATTTCTTTCATGCTATAAGACAAGATTGTTCACTCCCACTTATGAATCGTAAAGCTTACTTTAAGGTATATGATAATCGATAGTTGAACGTTTTATCAAATTCTTTTTCGTTTTTTGGAAAATATGGAACTTTTATACAGTTTGTCCGTAATAACAAGTAGACAATAAGAAACTTACTGTAAAAGGTTAAGTAAAGGGGATAGAGTAATGAAAAAAGTAAAATGGATTAGTTTTATCCTGCTGCTGATTTCAACCGGAGTCTTTTTTATCAATCATCAGTACGCCATTTTACTAGCGGCTTGGACCGTGTACGGAATGGCTTTATCAATCCTAGTTTATTTCTTTTCATATGATATGAGTGATTCAAACAAAGAGTAAAAAGCGTATACGCGTTTCTTATTGTCTTCAAAATAAAAGCAGAAAATGAAAGGGTGGAAAAAATGGGAGAACTTTTTTGGATGATTTTGTTCGGAGCGTGTATTTGGGTGCCACTAATTTGGAATAAAATTGCGATTGGCAAGCGCATCGCACACGAAGAAAAGAAAGCAGGACGTGATTTAACAGGGGAAATCAATCCGTTTACCGGAGGAAGAATGTAAATAGGCGTAAAAAAAAGCTGTGACAAAAGTATTTTCGTTGAAAGAAGATCCGAATGATGAATTGAGATTCTTAATGCAGAATCAACTTCGTTCGGTTTTTTTATTAGTATGGTGAACGTAGGTGTCATGTATATAGTAGTTTCTAGCTGTTGATTGGAGGACAAGGCGAAGACTCCTGCCGCCCGCGGAAATCGAAGCCTTGCATGGAAATTAACAGCGGTGTAACCAGCAGTCCAGCTTATTTATCCCATTTGTTCGTCTTTAGGTTGGAGTAATTTTGTTATGTCTAAGTCTCTTTATTAGTAAAGAAAACAATAGTTTAATTTTGTTATTAATAGTATAATTAACCATATTTATTTTGGATAGAAAGGCTGATAAAAAGGTGTTCATATTCTTTTTAGCCGGCACTGTACTTGTGCTGGCGATGATTATTTTTTCGCGTACGCTGTGGGTGCCCAGCGGAATGGTAGAACGTCTCAGCAAGAAAAAGTGGTTTCAAAACCATTGGCTAAGCGGAGGCTATTTGTTTGGCATTAATGCTTTATATTTTGGGACTACGATATGTTTACTCTTCCTTCCTATCTTTACTAATATCCCTTATTTGCATCTTGTTCTTATGTTTTTAGCGACGATTGTAAGTATTTTCACGTGGAGCGCCTTTAGTACAGCGTGGACAGGATCATTTAAAAACCGTCTTAAAATGGCTTTAACGGGAAGCAGCTTTTATTTAATATTGGCATTAATTATGGTGATCCAGTGGGTAAGCGTTAAGCCCCTGTATCCCAATGAAGATACGTTTATGCGAGCTTTAGGGTGGATGCTTGGCTTTTTCGTTTCAGCCGTCGCTTTTAGTGTATGTTTTATCTTCACGGCGTTTCTTGGAAAACGTTCAGCACGTGTGTAAGGATATCATCCGTTTTTTAGCGTTTTTTTCTAGTTAACTACTATTCACGAAAGCAGGGGTAAACGTGATTCGAGAAATTTTAGCTTCCGATGCAGCCGCTTTTTTAGCGTTAAATAAAGAGCTTGATCGAGAAACAGCATATATGCTGTACGAGGAAAATGAGCGTGCGATTACACTCGAACAGCAGAAAAAAATGATTACAACTTTTTTAAAGATGCCGAACTCGACCATTTTAGTGGCGGAACAAGACGGACAGCTTGTCGGACATTTATCTGTGATTGGCGGAAGCGTTAATCGAAAAAAACACAGCGCATACTTAGCTGTTGGCGTACTGCGTTCCTATGGAAACCAGGGCATTGGTACTTCATTGTTTGAAGAAATGGAGAACTGGGCGGCGCGTATCGGCATCAAACGAGTAGAGCTAACCGTTATGACCCACAATGAAACGGCCATTTCGCTGTATAAAAAGATGGGTTTTAAAATAGAAGGAAAAAAAATATGTTCGCTCGTTGTAGATGGAAAATCAGTCGATGAATATTTTATGGGGAAGGTTTTTTAAAAAACATGTTTAAAGGGGAAATGAACGTGAAATCGACGGTTATTGAGTTAAATGAATGGATGATAAAGTTTCCTAAAAAGCTTGAAGTATTCTCTCAAGCAGCGGCGTCAAACCGTCCTGCTCCTAAGAAGTGGTCCCCGAAAGAAATTGTGGGGCACTTATGTGACTCAGCCCTTCACAATTTGCAGCGTTTTATCAACGTGCAGCATGAAAAAACACCTTTGGTCCTGACGCCTTACAAACAAGATGAATGGGTAGAACTGCAGCACTATCAAGATATGCCCATGGAAGAAATAGTTGCCCTATGGCGCAGTTTAAATAAGCAAATTGCTTCCATTCTTTTGCATATACCAACAGAAAAGCATATGTATCAATTCGAATTAAAAGATGGAAAGTTCGTTTCGCTGCAGTGGTTGGCTAAAGATTATATTGCTCATTTAAAGCATCATATTAAGCAAATTGACGCTCAAATGCCGCTAGGAGGCAAAGAGGATGAAAAAAGAACATAAAAAAGAAGAATCTCAGGTGAAAGCAGATTTTAGAGCAGGCCGCGCCTATGGTGATCATGAATACATAGGAAGTTCGAAAAAAAGGGTGCTTCTTGCTTTGTTACCAATTCTGATCATTGCCGGAAGTATACTGTTTCTGATGGTGAAATGACAAAAGCCGCATTATAGCGGCTTTTTTTCATAGAGGTGCTGAGTTTTGTTTTCTTCGGGATTGTTGCGGCTTTCTAGGGTGGAAAAGCCTGCGTGTTCTGCGACTATTTTAGCTGCGGAAGGAAGCGTTTCGACTCTTTCCCAAGATGCTGGATTCCACAGCTTTGATCGCTTGAATGCTTTGCTGCAGTGGAGAAAGCATTCTTGTACTTCAACGCCGATAGCGAGCAGCGGAGTTTTATTGTGAACCGCCATTGTTTCAAGCAGCGCTTTTTCTTTTACAATGCAAGCTTTGCCGTTAATCCGCAGTGTTTCTTCTATGCCTGGAATCAAAAAAAGCAGCCCTATTTGAGGATTAGATAAAATATTTTCCAATGAATCTACTTTTTGATTGCCGCGCCTCTCTGGAATCAATAGCCTTCTCTCATCGACGACTTGTACAAAACCAGGGTGATCCCCCCGCGGAGAACTGTCGCAAATTCCTTTATAATCAGCTGTAGCGATGATAACAAAAGGGGAATGTTTAATAAATTCCCGGCAGTGTCGATCTAAATAAGAAATTATTTTTTGATGCGCCAATTTGTTAGGCGCGCCGACTATATGGCGAAGCTCTTCCTTCGTTTTTACTTGTTCTTTAAAATGACTGTTTTCCATTCCTTTTTTCACTCCTACTTTTTGCGTATACTGAAAATACCATTTTTACATGTGAAATACTATATTTTTATATTTAAAAAACAGAAAAATCAGTATATTAAAATGGAGTAGAAGTGCTATAACGCTAGCTTCGGTCTTTTTTTAAATTTTTGATTGCGTTATCAAATATGTCATTAACCGTCTTCATATGTTCGCTGACGAGATGATTCGAGTCTTTTTCTCGCTGGCGCATGTCTTTCAACAAATCATCCATATCATCTAGCAGACTTTGAAAATATTCATCTTTTTGTTCTTCTTTCATTGTGGAATCGTCCATTTCATCAAGCTTATCGAGCTTATCTTCAATTTTTTTGAAGTATTCATCTCTCAAGAATCTCACCTCATTTATAAAGTAGCTTTCTGCTTATTGTATGCAAAATGTTTGTTTGCATGAGTAAGAAGTAGAAAGTACATAAATAAAAGGAGAGTCTGAAAAGCTCATTTACTCCTTAGTAGGTTACTTTTTAGTTCCCATATTACTTTGAAGTGCGTACTTTTTTTTATTGTGTATATGCTTCATAATAAATTTTGTCAGGAGATAATATGACATTTAATGAATAGATCAGTCGTTGAGTTTACCTTCATACTGATCAATTTCTAAAATAGAATTATAAAAATTTCAGGAGGTTTTATGAATATGAGAGAGATACTGCAAGGAAAACTAGGTTTTGGAACGGCACCTCTGGGCAATATGTATCGTAATATTCCAGAAGAAGAGGCCATTGCGACGGTCGATGCAGCTTGGGAAAGCGGCATCCGTTACTTTGATGCAGCTCCTCTTTACGGAGCTGGCTTAGCCGAGATACGCCTTGGTGAAGCACTATCAAAAAGAAATCGCGATGAGTATGTGCTAAGTACGAAAGTAGGTCGCGTTATTTCAGATGAACTAGAAGACACATCTTCACGTGATATGGGAGAAAAAGGCGGGCTTTTTGAATTTGGCCGTAAAAATAAAATTATCAATGACTACAGCGCAGATGCCACTCTTCGTTCGATCGAGCAAAGCTTAAATCGTTTAAAAACAGATCGCTTAGACTTTGTGTATATTCATGATGTTGCGCAAGATTTTTATGGAGATGAGTGGGTAGGACAATTTGAGTCTGCTCGAACGGGCGCATTTCGTGTGCTTACACGTTTGCGTGAAGAAGGAGTTATTAAAGGATGGGGACTTGGAGTAAACCGAGTAGAGCCAATTGAAATCATGCTGGAGCTGGAAGAAGCAAAGCCGGATGTCTCGTTGCTAGCTGGCCGTTACACGTTATTAGATCATGAGCGTGCGCTGCAGCGAGTAATGCCCGAAGCCGTAAAGCATAATATGGACATTGTTGTCGGCGGACCATACAGCTCAGGCGTTCTTGCTGGAGGTACGCACTTTGAATATCAAAAAGCATCTTCAGACATTATGGCAAAAGTAGAAAAAATCAAAGCTATTGCAGATCGTCATCAGATCAGCATTAAGGCTGCTGCTGTCCAATTTTCACTGGCTAATCCAGCGGTTGCCGCTGTTATTCCTGGTGCTAGTCGTCCTGAGCGTATTGCTGAAGATAAAGCAGCATTAAACACAGTAATTCCGGCAGCCTTCTGGGAAGAAATGCGTGAACAGAAGCTTGTAGCTCCTCATGCACCGCTGCCAATTAACGTGAAGTGAAGGTGGAAAGATAAATATAGGTTTTCAGTAAGTATAAAAAGTGTCTCGAAGTTTCGGTTTTGAGACACTTTTTTTGTATTGAGATAGAAATTAACAAAAGATTCAGCAGGTTTCAATCATAAAAACGAACGTTTAAACAATTTTTTAATTAAAATATTCGTCTGTGTATTGAATAACCATTTTGTATTTGATACATTTAGAAAGTGAAAAATATTACTCGTATATGCTTGGAAATATGGTCTGAGTGTCTCTACCTGGTTCCCATTCAAAGAACTGGACTACGAGTTAAAGTGTAAAAACGTTCGGTTTATCAATACATAAATGTTATTCCGTGCTTAACTTCTTATACTTTGACTCTAAAAAGCTTAGAAAATCAAAAGTGTTATAGGTTTTTTCTTTTGTCCAATCATCGAGTGTATGAAACAACAAAACGAAATGGAGTGAAAGTAACAATCTATGAAGAACAAGATGCTAAAAACAGGGGCTTTACTTACTATTGGTATGATTTTATTATTATCTGTACTTGCCGGGTGTAACGCAGCTTCAAAAAAGGAAGCCGGAGATAAACAGAAGCAGAAGCCTATTATTGTTCAAGGGCCGATGCCGATAGAAGCGCAGAAATTCGCTAAAAAATTAGAAAATGTCAAAGAAGAAAAGTCGGGGAATTTTGTTTTTTACAAAGGAAGTGTCGATAATTATCCGGTTATTGTAGTTAAAACGGGAAAAGGAATGGAAAACACGGCAGCTGCTACAGCGATAGCTATAGAAAAATACCATCCTAGAGCAATTATCAATCAAGGAACATCAGGCGGACATGATGAAAATCTGAACGTGTTTGATATTGTATTAGGAAAGAGAACAACGAATATAGGCTCCTTAAAAACAGGCGATAAAAAAGAAGGCGAAGGAATGGATCCTGCTGCGTGGAAGCCGATGGATTTAATGGCTTCTGAAGGAAGCGCTGGTGAAGATCCTGATGCTGAAAAAGCTCGCTATTATGAAGGAGATAAGAAGTTACTGGCGGCTGCAAACGCAGTAAAAGATACATATAAAAAAGGAAAAGTGGTAGAAGGAACGATAGGATCAGCGGACACGTGGAATAACGAAGTGGATCGAATTAAGTGGTTCCATACTAAGTACGGGACGTCTGTAGAAGAAATGGAAGGCGCAGCGGCAGCACAAATTGCAGGAAGCTATGACGTTCCATTCTTAGGTATTAGAGTGCTATCTAACAACAAAGTAAACGGTGGAAAATATAATCCAAACACAGCAGCAGCTTGCCAAGACTATGTTTATGAAGTAATTAAACATTATATTAGCACAAACGCTAAGTAAATCTTTCTTTAAAAAAGCATCAGACCCTTTGTTTCCTTAACAAAGGGTTTGATGCTTTTTTGGTCAAATAATTGAAAATGACTACGCATGGATTCTACCTATAGAAAGACTAGTTAAGATCTTTCTTAGTATTTTTAGTTTATCTATTCTTCACGCCGCTCATCAGTAAAAACAAAGGAATACGCATTCGCCGCTCGTAAGTTTCAGCGCTGTCGAAATATTCTTTTTGAGGACATGCTTCTTTTAAATTTGTAACGGTGAATCCGCTTTGCTGCATCAAAGAAAAGTACTCTTCAAGCGTGCGATGATACTTTTGAACGTATCCGCCCATCCATTGCTGCTGACGGAATCCCATTGAGAAGTAGTTATCCACGGTCCAGTTTGTGCGCAGAGCAGAAGGTTGCAAAGTGGAAGTAATGACTGGATGTTCCACAGAAAAAATAAATCTTCCTTCAGGTTTGAGTGCTTGATTCACTTTAGCGAAAATGGAGGATAAGTCTTCCATGTAGTGGAGAGACAGTCTTGCAGTAACCAAATCGTATTCGGTGCGTGGTGGAGTATAATGCTCCATCGATTCATGGAGCACTCTTGCATTTGGATAGTTTAAAAGCTGTTGCTGAGCCGCGTTTATCATATTGATAGAGCCGTCTACTCCGGTATAAGAGAAACATCCCTGTTCAAGAAGCTCCGCACCAAATCCAGCGTTTCCGCACCCTAAATCTAAAACGTTTGCATCTGTAACATCACCTAGAAGCTGTAAAATGGCCGGTTTTTCAATCGTATCGTTGGCATTTTCTTTTTGCTGCCGACGTTTTGTATAGGCCAAAAACGTCTCGTCATTATCGTAAAATTCAGCTCCTGTTGAGATCTTCAACTAAATCAGCCTCCTCTATGCAAAGTACCTCATTATACACATATATTGAAATTATTTACAAATATTTTGATAGATATGGAAATGGTTTTTTTATTTTGGAAGTAGTGCTATTATGTGGAGTAACCGGCTTGTACACGTTTACGGAAGATAAGTCTAAAAGCTAAGAGTGGAGTATAGAAAGGGTCAGTCTATGCGTAACTCTTAGCTTTTGCTTTGAAGCCGTAGGAAACCATTTGTTTTTGGCGTCGTTCTTATTTCGGTGATTTTTCAACAATTGCTGCGTCTATTTGCTGAGATAATACGCTGCTAATCTCTTTTTCACTCTCCACTTTTTCTAAAATGAGCTGCTTATTACCTGTCTTGATTTTTAACATCGTACCTGAGTGGATGGAGAAATCATCTCGCAGCTTTTTAGGAATAGTAAGTCGAAAACGGTCATCAATTTTTCGAGATTGAGCCGTAAATGTTAAAGTCGTTTTCTTCCCAAAACTCATTTCATATTTTTGAATCACAATGTTATTTTCTTTGTTAATAAAAAATTGAACCTCCATGTTTGCATCCAATTCCACGGACGTTAAAAGTTCAGAAGTGAGCTGAATCTGCCGGCCGGTTAATGTTGCATAATAAGGAGGAGCCACCGCAGGTTTTTGTGAAAGCGCTATCGATTTTTCGTCTCTTTTTTTCATAACAATTTGCTGTTCTACCACGTATAGTTCTACATAATCAAAGGGCTTAAGTTCATAGTCATCTCGCAGGGATTTTGGGATGACTATTCTACCCATATGGTCAATTGTTCGAATGAAGATATGAGAAGGAACCGGGACATTTTCATCATGATGATCGATAATAATCCAATCATCACAGCTCCGCAAAAAAACTTTGTCGTTTGTCTCGAGTTTTGTTAGTTGCATAAACAAAGAAGGAAGGGATACTCTTCCCATTTCGTCAATTATACACTCTTCTTTTTTTGTACGCATCTTGCTATTTAATCCTTTCTAAAAACATTTTAGATGGGGTATGTTACTTAAATTACACAGCATTTATTTCTTTGTCAAATGAAGCAAATGAGTATTTATTCATCCTACAGATTGAGAAATACAGGAAGTTTGACCTCATTCAGTAGATGCACAGCTGTCCCATGTAAAAGGTAATCATCTGAAGAAAACAGTTAATCTGTTAATTAGAAAAGCATAGAATAAAAGCGTTTTTCTTTCTTTTGATTTTATTGTCAGAAACAAAGGTTTAAAAAGGAGCTTCCTTCCTTTTCTAAAGAGTAGGTTTTTTATTAACAAAATGCAGCCGGATTTACGCTGAATGATGAATAGATTTATGCATATTAAGTCGAGAAAAAAATTTCAAGCGGAGCTTTTTTTACTTGTTTTGAAGAGCAGTTATAGTCGAAGGATAAAGAAAAAAGCTCAAAAAAATGAGCTTTGAACCAATTTTTATCGTTTTTCAACCAGCAGTAAGATGAAGGTAGCAAGCGGTCCTAAAGCAAGAGATAATAAGAACCAGTTCAGACCCGTTCGATTTTTACCTTGCGCTAATCCGGCATTAATTAAAGCCAGTGTTCCCCATCCTACAACGTATTGATTATCCATATGACACCCCGCTAATAATTGTTTCTTTATTTGATTAACAAAACCTATATTAGCATAAATATCCATATTTTTGATTGGAATTCCTGAATTAGGGTGGAGAAACGGTGAATTTCTTCAAGAAGCAAGGTTCTTATTCTCCTTAACTTAGTGAAGGTAGTAGTGAATAAGAGAAGGGTGCACGTAGTAGACGTGAACATATTGAGGTCGATGATAGTGAAGCTGATGCATATATTGATTCATAAGCCTTTGAATGGCGTTATACACATTAGGCGGATAGCCATAATAGCCGTGGTGAATACCAACTCGAAACAAGGAAACGGGCGTCGTGTTATTGGTTCTGCACATTGTGCTACACTCTTCTGCGCTTTTAACCTTGCGCAGCTGCTCCACCCGCTGGTGCAGCTTTCCGCTGTCCTAGTTCTTGATCGAGTATAAAAATAGCTGCAGGGTTATTTTGGGCGATTTTTAGACGGTCTACAATCGTTTGAGCTTGAGCTTCTTCGTCGACTTGTTCTCGTAAAAAGTCCTGCACGATGACTAACGTTTGAGGGTCATTCGCTTGGCTGATAAATTGAAACGCTTGACGATAAGAATTCGTGACGAACTTCTCATGCTCCAATACTTTTTGAAACGTTTCTAACGGTGATCCAAACTCACTTGGCTGAGCAGGCAAAGAGCTTAATTCTACCGTTCCGCTGCGGTCAACTAAGTAGTCAATAAGTTTTAGCATATGAGTGCGTTCTTCTTCAGACTGCAGACGCAGCCAGCTGCCCATTCCTTTATAGTTTAATCGATTCATATAGTTAGACATAGCTAGGTATAAAGTAGAAGAGACGTGTTCAAGTTGAATTAAGTTATTGAGCAGCTTTTGAATTTGTTCGTTCATATTTGTTATTCCTCCTTAGGGAAAAGGGTTCTTTCGTATACTACCTGCAACCATCACGCTTTTAATCTATAAAGATACTATATGTCACTTCTTTAAGTAGGTAACTTGCCCATCCTTTATTGGTGCTTCTTACTTACATTTAAGGGTTGTATAATATAGGAATAAAAGTGGTTTAAAAGTATCTTTTTTTAGATGGTTAAAATTACTATGTTCTATTTAACCAATTTAGTGATAAAATTGTCACTCTGTGCAATTTTAATTGGTGTGAAGGAGTCAGAAAAATGAATATGCAACACGTATTAATACCTGGATTTGAAAAGCTTGCGAGCTTTGTTTTCTGGTATCCATTTATTATGTCTTTATTTTGGATTGCAGGCACGCTTATTTACATACGCTATCGCGACCGAGATCCTAAAGTTGATTTTTCAACAATTGAATGGCCGCTAGTGAGCTTTTTAGTGCCTTGCTATAACGAAGAAGAGACGATTGAAGAAACGCTTAAGCACCTTTTGGCGTTAGATTATCCGTCTAAAGAAATCATCCTTATTAACGATGGCAGTACGGATGGAACAGCTGCTATTTTAAAGGAAATCAGCAGAAATCACCCTGAAGTTCGTGTGATTCAGCTTTATGAAAATAAAGGAAAAGCCAACGCGTTACATTTAGGTGCGCATGCATCTAAAGCTGAGTTTTTAATCTGCTTAGATTCCGACGCTATTTTAGATCAAGACGCTCCATATTATCTAATCCATCATTTTCTTCATAAAGGGGAACGGCTGGGAGCCGTTACCGGAAATCCGCGCATTCGAAACCGTAATACGCTGCTGAGCCGCATTCAGCTAGTTGAGTATTCTTCTATTATCGGTTCTATTAAACGAACACAGCGAATTTTAGGAAAAGTAATGACGGTCTCAGGCGTAGTAGTAGCTTTTCGAAAGAAAGCACTTGTGGACGTCGGGCTGTGGGATCGTGACATGATTACGGAAGATATCGCCGTGAGCTGGAAGCTGCAGCAGCGCTTTTGGGATATCCGCTATGAACCGCGGGCATTGTGCTGGATGCTTGTGCCCGAAACCTTAAAAGGAATTTGGAACCAGCGAGTACGCTGGGCTCAAGGCGGACAAGAGGTAATGCTTCGCCACTGGAAAGTGTTATTAAAATGGAAGCAGCGCAGAATTTGGATTGTATACCTAGAGCAGTGGATCAGTACCCTTTGGTCATTCGCATGGCTGTTTGTGACTATCATGCTGCTTGTTACGGCGAGCAGCCCCCAAGACATGCTGTTTTGGTTTACGTTTACGTCATTTTCCCTGGTGTTTATGAGCTTAATTCAACTGTTTATTGCGCTGAAAATTGATTCAAAATACGACAACGTGAAGCGGTATTACGTATGGGCTGCATGGTACCCGGCGCTTTATTGGATTGTGAATACGATTGTGGTAGTGGGCGCATTTCCTCGTGCGATCAGATCTAGAGTGAAAGGAGGCTATGCTACATGGAGCAGTCCAGACCGCGGCTTAACGAAGAGCAAATCATGATTCAAGCCAAACAGCCTCTTGCTCGATTAGTGATAAGCATCATTGTTTCCTCTGTTTTTTGGCTCTATTGTGCCATTGTTCTTTGGTTTTTCCTTTCAGCTGTTATCGGCGTAAATGACCGTTACAGCGGGGTATTAAAAATTGCATTTAAAACGACGAACGGCGAAATTCGAACATTTTTAGTAATTGGACTCGCTATTTTTTGCTTCTTTTTCCTGGCTCTGTTTCTATGGAGATCCTACAACAAAAAGAGATTTGGAAGCTTAAACCGACGAAAAGAGCCGGCGTATACGAGTATTAAAGATTTAGAGCGTCTTGAGCTTTTATCCAAGGATCAAATTCAGGAGCTTCAGCGTGCACAGTACATCGAGTTTGATGTTAATCCGTTAAAACATACTGAAGAGAGGAAGCACGCATGAAGAAATATGTATTCTTTCTTTTGATTGCGGCAGCGGTAGTTGGCTTTATTTTCTTTAAAGTAGTGAACTGGGAAGACAAGGCGGAAGCAACAACGACCGTGGAGCCAGCGCTTGGGACGAACGGATGCTTAGGCTTAAATTATCATCGCGTGCGCAAGCATAATTGGTTTAATCGAGTTGTCAGCTCAGTTACAAAGTCTGACGAACTGACAGAGTACAGCGTCTACAGCAATGATTTTGAACATCAGTTAAAAAAGCTGAAGGAACTTGACGCTACGTTTGTTACGCCAAAAGATATTGAAGCGTATCAGCAAAAAGGCACGTTTCCAAAGCGCTGCGTATGGATTTCATTTGATGATATTGACCGTACCGTTTATCAAAACGCGTTTCCCATTTTAAAAAAGGAAAACATTCCGTTTACGCTATATGTAATCGCAGGACAAGTGGGAGCAACGGATTTTCAAAATTTAAACATGGCTTCGTGGAGTCAGCTAAAAGAAATGAAAGACAGCGGCCTTGCGACAATCGGTTCGCATACATATGATATGCACCGTTTAGAAGAAGACAAGCCTTTATTTCTGACGCCTGCTAAATACAGCGCGTTTGCTGAAGACTTACGAAAAAGCAAAGAAACGATTAAGAACCATTTAGGAATAGACCCAGTTTACTTTGCATATCCATACGGCAATACAAATGATGACGTAGCTAAGATTGTGAAAGGTGCTGGTTTTCACCAAGCCGCTATCTTAGCGCCGCATCTTATTACAAAAGATAACGACCCGTATTATCTGAACCGAATTGTTGTATACAACAAAACCTTTCAAAACTTTATTCTCCCGTGGCTGACGCGTACGAGCACGTAAGAAGAAAGTGTAAAAAGCCTCTGTCTAAAGCAGAGGCTTTTTTTGTTCACCATCAAAAGGTATGTCGATTAAGTGAAGAAAGTACACTTTCATTTCTATAAAAATCATTTTAATGGTACCATAGAAAAGTTGTGATAAAAGACATGGACAAACGAAACAATCTATCAATTTTTTCACGAACTTCTTGTAAGAAGTTTGTGAAGGTGAAAAGAGGAAAACAGTGATCCTACGCTTGCTATTTTAATAATGTAAGGTAATCGGACAGATTAATTCGTTATCCGTTACTGGTTAATTTGTATTCATTATTCACGATTCCTCTCTATCATTTCGTCATGGGTTTTGTTTTATCGTTAAAATTTTGATAAAGGTGTATAGGCTATGGAAAACAGGCATTTTGAATATAAATTTAAAGAAGCGCTGAAAAAACTAAATGATATTGAACTTGCGTTAAATGAATCATCGATTGTAGCGATTACGGATAGTCGCGGATTCATCAATCACGTGAACGATAAATTCTGTGAAATTTCTAAGTACGAAAGACATGAGCTTCTCGGTCAGGATCATCGTATTATTAATTCGAAACATCATTCAAGCTTGTTTTTTAAAGAGTTATGGAGCACGATCAGATCCGGTAAGGTATGGCACGGAGAAATAAAAAATAAGGCAAAAGACGGTTCGTACTACTGGGTGGATACAACCATTGTTCCTTTTTTAGATGAGCGGGGTAAGCCGTATCAGTACGTATCGATTCGCAATGATATTACAAAACGAAAAGCATATGAAGAAAAAATTAAGCAAATGGCTTATTATGATCCGTTAACCAATTTGCCTAATCGCTATTGGTTAAACAAGCAGCTGAAAAAACTGCTTTTAAATCGGGAATCTCCTGAACTGTTGGCCATTTTATTTTTGGATTTAGACCGCTTTAAATCAATAAATGATACGCTTGGCCATCATCACGGCGATGTGCTGCTGAGGCGCGTAGCAGAAAGGTTAAGAAAATGTATTCCTTCCTCTGATTTTATCTCGCGGCACGGGGGCGATGAGTTCATTTTAGTGCTGCATTCACTACAAACTGTTGAGGAAATTGAAGAAATGACCGAGCAGATTGTAAAAGAAATGTCGCTTCCTTTTTATATAGACGGAGATAAAGTGCTAACCTCTACAAGCGTTGGTATCAGCCTATTTTCAAAGGAATGTCAGCAGCATATTATTCCAAAAGACGCAGATGAACTAATCGACCGGCTGATCAAGCAAGCAGATATTGCGATGTATGTAGCAAAACGCAATGGACGAAACACATATGAAATGAGTTCGTCTTCATCTAATGAACGAATAATTAAAACAATCAGCATGGAGAATGAGTTAAAGTATGCGCTAGAAAGAGAGGAATTTCAGCTCGTTTATCAGCCGTTAATCGATTTAAAAACGTCTGATGTCATAGGGGCAGAAGCGCTTATTCGCTGGAATAGCGCAAAATTTGGTACCGTCTATCCAAATGAATTTTTGCCTATTTTAGAAGAAGTGGGTCTAATTGTGCCGGTTGGCAAGTGGGTGTTGGAAGAAGCGTGTAAGCAGATGAAAGCATGGACGGAGCTGAATTCACAAGCGAGTAAAATAGGAGTGAACGTATCACCTATTCAGCTGAAGTCCTCACGATTCGTAGCGGAGATGGAACAAATTTTGAAAAAAACGGGCCTTGAGCCGCACTTTCTGGAACTTGAAATCACTGAAAGCGTTATTCAAAACAGTCAAGAATCAAAAAAAGTGTTAAACCGTCTGCGGAGTCTAGGCGTAAAAGTGGCGATGGATGATTTCGGAACGTGCTATTCATCCCTTAGCTATCTCAAACACTTGCCGATTAATACGTTAAAAATTGATAAATCATTTATTGACGACTTAGACGAAGTTGGAAAAGTACTGGTGGAAACGATTATTCAAATGGGAAAGAAACTTAACTTTGATCTAACTGCAGAAGGAATCGAAAACGAAGAACAGCTGCAGTTTGTGACGGAGCAAGGCTGTCATATCGGTCAAGGCTATCTATTCGATAAGCCGCTTTCTCCCGAGGAAATGAGCCGTTTGTTGAAATGAAGGAAAATCCTATGTACGGAAAGAAGCTCTTTAATAGAGCTTTTTTTATGGTTTTTAATCGTATGTAAGGAGTGAGGAATTTGTGAAAGAGTACGTTGGAATCTGCACAGTATGTCAAAAGAACGTGTACTGTTTAGAGGGATTTTTAAACGGTGTGGTTGTTGAAGGGAAGCTGGTGTGCTTTGCGTGTGAAAAAGAGGAGAAGCGTGACTCTCATAAAAACAAAAACTAGCTACCTGGGGTAGCTAGTTTTTGTTTACTGCGCATTCACTTTTTCAGCTTGCCAGTAATACTCGCTGAACACATCAGAAAAAGCTTTGACGGTATTTGTGAGTTCTTCCATATTGTTATCGACGCCCCCTACTTCAATTAAAATGGAGCGGTCGGATAAGTCTTGATTATATAGCCCGTTATTGCCGCTTGTTTTCTTTTTGCTTAATACTCCGCGGCTAAGGCCTGGATATTTTTCCTCTAGTTTTTCATGAATCGCTTTGGCCATTTTCACGTTTTCATCAAATTTCGGGTTCGCTTCACCTAATACAATCATCATTTTAGCGTACGATTTGCCGTTGATAGCGGCCGTTGTTTTTTCTTGGCGCAGGGAATCACGATGAATATCAATTAAATAATCGACGTCTTTGTTTTGCTGAAGAGCCGTTTCCACGACGTTGCGAGACATCATATAGGCTCGTCCCGTACCCCAGCCTTTTTCATTCAGCTTTTGCGTCATATTAGTTGTATCTACTTCCGAACCGATTCCGTCTGCTTTTAATTCCATTCCTAGCATTTGACCAACGAGCGTGATGTTGGTTTTGTTATCAACGGCTTTATTTTCATTCGCTTCACCTTGCATACCAAGTAAAGGGAAATAAGATTCCCAGCTGTGCGTGTGGTAGATGTACACAACTTTTCTGTCTCCCGTACTTTGCTTGGCCTGTGCTTGAGACTGTTTTTTGCTTTCTTCGTACGTTTTGCTTTCAGCAGGATCCAAATCACGCTCCCCGGAAATGCTTTCGAGAGGAGGAGCCGATTCATGGGGAATCGTCGTATAATCCGTTCCTTCACCGGCTAATAGAATATGAGAATCAAAAATAGAAAAGCCGGGCAGTTCTGATCCAAATAGACTTCTTGTATCTGCCACGCGAATATTCGTCGCCAGCTGCAGGGCGACAGAAGAGAGAGGAGGCGGGGAGAAGTCTTCTTCAAAGGCATGAGAGAAATGATGGTTTTCCGTATGCATGAAGTAGAACAAGCTTTGGGCTTTATAATTTGATAGTGCTTGATAGACAACGTTTGAGCGCAGCGTATGCTGAAGAGTTGAATACGTGACGGTAAAAATAGCGGCTGATGTTAAAAGAACAAATAGTATAGCGATAATTAATGATTTATAAGAAAGGATCCAAAAAAGCTTTTTAGGCTTTTCAGTAAACTTGTTTTTCATAGAGTAAACCTCCTCTAATAAAATTTTGAAATCAGCGGATGAGAACTCTAAGAGGAGAATGTTATGTATCTACTATTTACTCTATTAAAAAGAAATAGAAATATGATAGAAACCATGATATTTAACACAACATAAAAAAGTTTATAGTAGGGCATACTGTAAAAAAATGGTGCGCATTGGAGCTGGTTAGATGAACGACTCATGGGTTTATCATCATTTTATTAATACATTTTTATTTCCTTTAACAATGTTTGGCGTGGCATTTTGTGTGCTGGGGGTGTTGCTATACATGCTGTGGAAAGAAAAGCAAAAAGAAGGACCAAAAGAAAACAAGAGCTCTTAAATAAGAGCTCTTGTTTTGTCGAACATTCAGTTAGAAAAAGGGAGATTCACTTTCTCTAAGAACTCCATTCGGTTGCCAAAAGGATCATCCACGTAAATTCTTTCGACATCGGGAATGTTTTTGTCTTCTATAAAAGAAATACCGAAGTTAGTCAGATGATCTTTGAACGCAGGGAGATTTTTAACGTGAAAGCCTGGATGCGCTTTTTTTGCGGGTGAAAAGGCAAGTTCAACACCAATATGCAGCTGATAAGAACCAAATTCAAACCACACGCCGCCGCGCTTTTTTAGACTTTCCGGCTTTTCGATTTCTGTTAAGCCAAGAACGGTTCCGAAAAAATGTCGTGCTTCGCTTTCTGAATTTGGGGGTGCAGCTAGCTGAATATGATCAATATGCGTCAGTGTAAAAGTCATAAACATTCCTCCTTAAATAGTAGAGTACTAGTTAAGTTTACGTGATGTATACGTGTAAATAAATGACAAAAAGATGATGCTTTTCATAAGAAAAACTTATTATTTTATATACATATAACACCAAATGAGGTATATTTTATTTTGTTGTTATTTAGGAGAATTGGAGATTAATATGGAATATCACTATACGTTAACCAAAGATGATTACGTAGCTTTTAACATGCATCACGCTCAACATTCGGAAAGAGTACAAAAAGTGCTGAGAGTTCAGCGATGGATGTCGCTTATTTTTCTTCTTATTCCTTTGCTTGTTTCGTGGGTTGAAGGAGAATTTTTACTTGGCATGTTCGTAGCGTTTGCACTGCTTGCGGTGCTGTGGTTTTTATTTTATCCGAAGTACTTTTACGGAAGTATTAAAAAGAACATTGTAAAGGTAATAAATGAAGGAGATAACAGCAGTCTGACGGGTAAGCATACTATGATGGTTGCGGAAGATGGCTTGGTAGAGAAAAGCTCAAAAGGAGAAGTGAAGACTCCTTGGTCAAGCATCACTCAAATTAGAGAAACCGATGAACATATCTTTATTCTTGTTAGCGCAATGAGCGGATACGTTATTCCTACAAGCACATTTGCAGATGTAAAAGCGCTACAGCAGTTTAAAGAAACGCTGAATGCCGCAAGAGACGAAAAAACAGGCTGAGTAGTAAATAATAATAATGTGGAAAAACGCCCTCCTAGATACTTTTCTAAGAGGGCGTTTTTTTAACAGCAGTCCCAGTTGTATAAAACATCTCTAAAGTTACGGTTGCGAAGGTCTTTTTCTTTAATAAAGAAATTGGCCACACCCGCATCACCAAACATAATATCCGCTTCGTCGTCCATGGCGAATTGAAGAAGCAGAACATCGTATGCTCGCAGCGCTTCCTCGTAGTCTCGAGGATCGCTTTGAGTGAAAAAAGCGTATCCGCCCATTTTATGATACTCGCCCGTAAGCTCATCCCAGTAGATTTCTTCCGTTTCTTCATCTTCAAATAAATCTGATTCTATATCATTATATCGATAGTCAGTAGGGGAAACGGGTTCGATTTTTATTTCAAACTGTAAGCCTACTTCTTGAGGAATAGGGAACATATCCCGATCAATGTCTTCAAGATACGTAAAATCGGTTGTTAGCTTTTTTTCATCTGTGATTACGTCTTCATAAAAAACGACGCGAAAGTCTTTTTGAGCCGTAGGATGGTCAAAATCAAGGCCGTACATATCGCCCGTGCTTTCGTTATTAGCTCCGCAAATGAAAAATTGAAGCATGCCTTGAACGGGCATATTTTCATAGGAAGGTACTTCAGAAAAATTGATTTGTGCCATCAGGAGCATCGGCTTACCTTGAGAATCAAGAGGATGATTTGCTTCTAGAGGAAGGTAAGGGTTGCCGCCAAACTTGCTTTCATATAATTTTGGACTGTTCATAACCGTATTGATGTGGATGTAAGGCTTACATGTTTTTTCGATTTCTTTTCGGTAAGGTTCTAGCTTAGGAGGCAGTTCTAATTTTGATAGAGGATTCATATGTACTCTCCTTTTTGTTTGGAATAAAAAGAACGTTTGTTCGTATTTTTATTTTACCTTAATACATACTGAAAGAGAAGAGAAATCGTATAAAAAATCCCTTTGCAGAAGCATCTACAAAGGGCACAAAGAAATGATAGCGTTTTCATTAAGGGACTTACTAAATGATTGCTTATTTAGAAAAGAATCCTTTTAAAGCAAATGCGACGTTTTGCGGTCTTTCCGCTAAGCGGCGCATAAAGTAGCCAAACCAGTCGTTGCCAAATGGAACGTATACGCGCATTGTATAGCCTTCTTTTGCAAGGCTAAGCTGCATGTCTGTGCGGAATCCGTACAGCATTTGAAATTCAAACTGCGTGCGCGGGATGTTGTTTTTGTGAGCGAACTCTTTTACTTTTGCAATAATATTATGGTCATGAGATGCAATAGCCGTGTACGTCCCGCTCAGCAAATGCTCTTCAATAATTCGCATATAGTTCTCGTCAATTTGGGCTTTGTCTTGAAACGCCACGGTTGGTGATTCTTGATACGCGCCTTTTACCAATCGAAGAGGAATACCTTTTAGCTCTTTTACGTCTTGTTCAGCGCGGAACAGGTAAGCTTGAATAACCGTTCCAACATTATCAAACGTCTCGCGAAGCTCTCGTAAAATATCTAGCGTCATTTGACAGTGAGCGTAGTCTTCCATGTCGATTCGGACAAAGTTGTCGTATTTTTTCGCCGTTTCAAGAATGCGGCGCATGTTCTCAACGCAAAAACTGCGGTCAATATCTAAACCAAGCTGCGTCATTTTGACAGATAAGTTGCACGTTACACCGGCTTGCCCCATAGCTTCCAGCGTTCTGACATTATATTGAGTCGCTTCGATAGCTTCTTCTCTGCTTGAAACAAATTCCCCTAAATGATCAAGCGTACAAACAAGTCCTTTTTCATTCAGTTCCCGTACTTTTTTGATCGCATGTTCAATCGTGTCGCCAGCTACCACTTGAGCTGCACCAAAGCGAAGACCCCATTTTTTCGCTGCTTTGTTTAGCGCTTTATTTTGGGAAGCGTGAAGAAACACATTTTTAGATACCTCTGCTAACATAAATATCTCCCCCTATAGAAAAAAATCCCTTGTTGTTTTAAGATAGAGCAGCCTAAGGCTGCTCTACTGAGTATTAAAGCGTCGTGCTTGTTGTTTTTGCTTGCAGGTGCAGAATCAAGTAATCAGGACCGCCAGCTTTTGAATCTGTTCCTGACATATTAAATCCGCCAAACGGCTGGTACCCAACGATGGCACCTGTACAACCGCGGTTGAAGTAAAGGTTTCCGACGTGGAACTCTTCTTTTGCACGTTCGATGTGCTCAGGCGTATTTGAAAGAAGGGCACCTGTTAAACCGTAGTCTGTATTATTAGCAATTTCCATCATATGATCGAAGTCGCGCGCTTTGCAGAATGCTACGACTGGGCCGAAGATTTCTTCTTGCATTAAACGTGCTTTTTCATCTACATCTGCAATGATCGTAGGCTGAATGAAGTAGCCTTTTGAATCATCTGCTTCTCCGCCCGTCATTAAACGGCCTTCTTCTTTACCGATTTCAATGTACTTTGTAATTTTGTTGAAAGAAGCCTGGTCAATAACAGGTCCCATATACGTGTTCACATCTTCAGGACTGCCCATTGTTAATGTTTTTGTCAGCGCAACTGCTTTTTCAAGAACGATATCGTATACGTCTTGGTGAACAACTGCACGAGAGCCTGCTGAACACTTTTGTCCAGAGAAGCCAAATGCTGAATATACAATAGAAGAAGCAGCTAAATCTAAATCAGCATCTTTATCTACAACGACCGTGTCTTTACCGCCCATTTCAGCAATAACGCGTTTTAGCCAGATTTGACCAGGCTGTACTTTTGCCGCGCGTTCATAGATGCGGCAGCCTACTTCACGTGAACCTGTAAATGAAACGAAGCGTGTTTTTGGGTGATCTACTAAATAGTCGCCAATTTCGCTTCCGCTTCCCGGCACGTAGTTCAGTACGCCGTCTGGAAGGCCAGCTTCTTTCATGACTTCTACAAATTTTGCTGCGATAACCGGTGTGTTGTTAGCCGGTTTTAATAGAACTGTATTTCCTGCTACGATTGCTGCTGCTGCTGTTCCAGCCATGATCGCTAACGGAAAGTTAAACGGTGAAATAATAACGCCGACACCAAGCGGAATGTAGTTAAATTTATTTTCTTCACCGTCGCGGCTCTCCACAGGCGCACCGTCTTTTAGCTGCACCATTTGGCGAGCGTAGTATTCAAGGAAGTCAATTGCTTCTGCTGTATCAGCATCTGCTTCGTTCCACGGTTTTCCGGCTTCTTTCACAAGGTAAGCTGAAAATTCATGCTTGCGGCGGCGAATAATGTCCGCTGCGCGGAAAAGAATATCTGCTCGTGCTTCAGGCGCTTCTTTTTTCCACGTATTAAAGGTAGAAAGTGCTGCTTGCATTGCTTTTTCAGCCAAGTCTTGATCTGCTTTTGACACGCGGCCGATAACTTCTGTTTTATTTGCTGGGTTAATGGACTGAATTTGATCTTCTGTTGTAATTAATTCTCCGCCAATTACAAGAGGATAGTCCTTGCCAAGCTCTGATTGTACAAGTTCCAATGCAGATTCAAATGCATCTTTGTTTTGTGCAACCGTAAAGTCTGTGAAAGGCTCGTGTTTGTATTGTTTGATTTCGTTGATATTCATTGTGTTCATTTTCATTACCCCTTTTTTTAGAAAATTTTAAACATAATTAATATTCCAACACCCTATACCTGTATTATAATCACCTTATTATCGTTTTGTACATAGTTTTTTAACAAAAATGTTCAAAAAAATTTAAAAATAAACACTTTTGTTTAAAACGCCAATGAATCTATGGTTTTTATAGTGATTTTGAACAAAACGAAAAGAAAGGAGTGTCGGTAAAGGATAAGAAAAGATGTTTTGAAGTAAAGAATTACGATAGGGGAAAGAGTTTATCGGCAGTAAATTAAAATGATCTTCCTTTCAAAAAAACAATAGACAAAGTTGTTCAATATAAATTATCATATAATTCGAAAAGTAATTTTTGTCGAATGAAGCTGTCTTTTTCGTCAAGTGAAGGCTTTATTTGAATGTACAGATAAAAGGAGGGTAGAAAAACAGCAGCTATTTGTCCACATTGTTGTAAGGGCTTACATATTTAACGCGTGATGCGAAGAACGTGTAATTCTTTAAATGACGGTTCCTATAAGGAGGATTTTAACATGAGTCATCAACCGCCTGAGTTAAAAAAAGAATTAAAAATTCGACACATAACCATGATTTCTTTAGGGGGAATCATTGGTGCCGGTTTGTTCATTGGAAGTGGATCGCTCATTAACGCAGCGGGTCCTGGTTCCATTTTTTCGTACGCGTTTGCCGGTTTGCTGGTGATTTTAGTTATGCGAATGCTGGGGGAAATGTCTACGGCTAATCCTTCAAGCGGCTCGTTCGCCACGTATGCCAGAGAAGCGCTTGGACCGTGGGCCGGCTACACAATCGGCTGGCTGTACTGGTTTTTCTGGGTAATTGTTATTGCAGTTGAAGCGATTGCGGGTTCAACGATTATTCAATATTGGTTTCCGTCTTTACCGTCTTGGGGCGTGAGTCTCATCCTGACGTTTTTATTAACGTTAACGAACTTATACTCTGTTAAATCATTTGGTGAATTTGAATACTGGTTTTCACTTATTAAAGTAGTTAGTTTAGTGCTGTTTTTACTTTTAGGAGGAGCGATCATCCTTGGTTTAATACCGGGAGTAGAGTCTCCAGGAGCGTCAAACCTTCTTCATAGAGGAGGATTTCTTCCAAATGGAATCAGCTCCGTCTTTTTAGGAGTGGCGATTGTCATGTTTTCTTTTATGGGGACAGAAATTGTCGCAACAGCGGCTGGAGAATCGGCTCAGCCTGAGCGAGCAATCACCATCGCAACAAATACCGTTATTTATCGTATTTTATTTTTTTATCTTGGGTCTATTTTAATCTTAGTAACGATCCTTCCGTGGGATTCTTCAAGCTTGATGAAAAGTCCGTTTGTTTCGATATTGGAGCTGGTAAACGTTCCGGCAGCGGCTCAAATTATGAATTTTATCGTACTGACTGCTGTTTTGTCTTGCCTAAATTCAGGTCTATACACAAGTTCTCGTATGCTGTACTCAATGGCGCAAAAAGGAGACGCGCCGCGCATGTTTTTGAAGGTGAGTAAAAAAGGCATTCCGTTTAATGCCATTGTAGGATGTACCGTGATCTCTTACATCAGCGTTGGTTTTAACTATCTTTCACCTGATAAAATCTTTTTATTTTTAGTAAACGCATCGGGAGGCGTAGCGCTTCTTGTGTACCTTGTTATTGCTTTTTCACAGCTTCGCATGAGAAAGAAATACGAAAAAGAAAAGCCGGAAGCATTAAAAATCAGAATGTGGCTGTATCCTTATTTAACGTATGGAACGATTGCGGCAATCACAAGTATCTTTATTGCGATGGCATTTATTGATTCACTTCGCACTCAGTTTTATCTCACGCTGCTGATTGCTGTATTTGTGGTATGTTCGTACTTCTTTATAAAAAAGAAAAAAGATGATAGTTCTCTATCAGGACAAGGGAATAAAAGAATTTCTTAATAGAAGAGAAAATCATCACGAGGGGCTAGGGGGAAGTGAATTGGCAAACAAAGAGTTAAAAAGAGGGCTTGAATCTCGTCATATCCAAATGATTGCTCTTGGAGGAACGATTGGGGTAGGGTTATTCATGGGTTCAGCAAGCACTATTAAATGGACGGGGCCATCCGTCCTGCTTGCGTATGCTATTTGCGGCGTTTTTATTTTCTTTATTATGCGTGCAATGGGTGAGATGCTTTATTTAGAGCCAAGTACGGGTTCGTTTGCGACATTCGGTCATAAATATATTCATCCGTTAGCGGGTTATATCACGGCTTGGAGCAACTGGTTTCAATGGGTGATTGTGGGCATGGCAGAGATTATTGCAGTCGGAGCTTATATGCAGTACTGGTTCCCGCATTTACCGGCGTGGGTTCCGGGAATTGTCGCCATGGTCATTCTTGGTGGGGCCAATTTAATTTCGGTGAAATCGTTTGGAGAGTTTGAATTTTGGTTTGCAATGATTAAAATTGTCACGATTGTTCTCATGATTATTGCCGGTCTTGGCCTTATTTTTTTCGGTCTTGGAAACGGCGGCGAAGCGCTTGGCCTGTCGAATTTGTGGGCAAACGGCGGTTTCTTTACAGGCGGATGGTCAGGCTTTTTCTTTGCCTTGTCCCTTGTTATTGCTGCCTATCAAGGAGTAGAGCTTATTGGAATTACAGCAGGAGAAGCAAAAGATCCTAAAAAAACGTTAACAAGTGCAATTCAAAGCTTAATTTGGCGTATTTTAATTTTTTATATCGGCGCCATCTTTGTGATTGTAACGGTGTATCCGTGGAACGAGCTGGATTCACTCGGCAGTCCGTTTGTTTCTACGTTCGCTAAAGTAGGAATTACAGCAGCGGCGGGCATTATCAACTTTGTTGTCATCACAGCGGCCATGTCTGGGTGCAACAGCGGAATTTTCAGTGCGGGACGTATGCTTTACACGCTAGGTGTAAACGGTCAGGCTCCAGCCTTTTTCACAAAGGTCTCTCGAAACGGTGTGCCTATTTATAGTACCGTTGCGGTGATGATTGGCTTAGCGGCGGGCGTTGTCTTAAATTATATTGCACCGCCAAACGTTTTCGTGTACGTGTACAGTGCGAGCGTGCTTCCAGGTATGATTCCGTGGTTTGTGATTCTCATCAGTCAAATTCGTTTTCGAAAAGCAAAAGGAGCGGCGATGGATCAACATCCGTTTAAAATGCCTTTTGCTCCTGTGACGAACTACGTAACCATCGCGTTTTTACTTATGGTGCTTGTAGGCATGTGGTTTAATGATGAAACGCGCATATCGCTGATTGTTGGCATTATCTTTTTAGCTATTGTTGTGCTGAGCTACTATGTATTAGGTATCGGTAAGCGTACGGAAGTAAGGTCTTCTGAAAGACGTAAGCTAGTGAAATAAATGATTTTGTAAGAGAGGCTGAAAAGCATTTTAGTTTAAGGAGAAGATCCGAACGATGAATGTAACGCGTTCGGATTTTCTTATTGATATGGTGAACGTAAGTTTCAGCTTATGGATCTCATTTCTTCGTCTTTAGATTGAATTAATTTTGTATGTCTTAATCTCTTTTGGACAGAAAAGAAGAACCGAAATCAGCGCTTTTCTTAGGCTGTTTTCTTCTTTTATTAATGAGGTGCATGGCAAGAAGGAAAAAGAAAAAAGAAAAAACCAGAGTCAAAAGGGCGTGTTCAGGCATAAGATAATCCAACTCAAGCGAAATGCAAGCGGCATTTTTCTTGAGGAAAGAGTAACTAAAGAAAAGGAAGTGTTCGTATGTCTGGAAACGCTGGATGTGGATATGGATCTGGTTTTGCTTTATTAGTTGTATTATTTATTTTATTAGTGATCATCGGCTGCAGCTGCTACGGCGGAGGCTTTGGCTGGTAATTCACTCATTTAAAAAGCCCTATAAGGGCTTTTTCTATGCTTATAAATAACGTTTTTTTCCGTTTTGATAAATGTTGACGTGAAAGCCATTCATTTCCCCGATATAGAGTTCAGAGGGTAAATCAGCTACTTGGATAGATGAAGTAATTTCTACAGTTTGATACCCCTTTGATTCTAGCGTAACGGTATGAAGTTTAGGCTTATTCATCATTTGTAAAAAAGGCTGTTCATCTTCAAAAAAAGCGCGCTTATCGATTGCTACTTCAAACGTAACAGGCTTTGAACGGTTATTTTCAAAGGAAAGCTTGCAATTTCCCGTTAATATGGTTTCTCTTTTATTAGTCTCGAATGTGCAGTTGCTGTTTTCAGCATCGTAAGAAACAGCATACATTCCTGACAACACGGTCTTTTGCATGACTTCAATCATACACCCAGGGCCAGAAGTAACGATGAATGCAGCTAAAATTGTTAATTTTAAACGATGACGGTTTAAACTTTTATAAAGTAAAAAAAGACTTATTAAAAGCATGATTGCCCACGCATTGTTAGCATAATAGAATCCCGTCATTGTTTCTTCATCTCCATAGAGGGGAAGACCTAAAAAAGAAAAGACAGAATGACTGAGCGGCGTTGAATTAGGAAAAGGGATGTTTAAAATAAAAACAGCTAGTAAAAAGGTGAGTCCTTTTATCAAAAGTGATCGTTCACGAATCATGTTGTTCCTCCTTAGCTATAAATCACGTATCATTATATACTATTATTATCTTATTTTGTAATTAATGGTTATTTTATTGTGTGGGTGGAAAGAGAGTAGAAAGTAAATTGAAAAAAAATGTGCATGTCCATTTATAAGGGGCATAGTTCTTAGAAAACAGGATATGAAATATTTATTTTTGTGGAGATCATACATATTGCTGAATGAAAAAGCCTTATGACGCATCACCGTTCAGAAATGTTAGTAGCCTCAAAGCTGCCCCGTAGGCTTTTAGCAGATACATAATTAGGATAAAGCCTGTCTTAGAACAGAAACTTGCTATTTCTAAATTGATATGTTACACTAAAGTTAATTATTTTTGTTCGGTATGAAATTGAAAGAAGAGAAATATTCTTCAATAGAAATTTTTATCTGGAAATAGTACGATTGAGCAAGGGTAGTAATATATGCGTGGATTAATTCCACCACTGGAGGAAATAGTATGACTGAAGGTACAGTAAAATGGTTTAATGCAGAAAAAGGTTTCGGTTTCATCGAAATTGAAGGCGGAGAAGATGTATTCGTACATTTCAGCGCAATTCAAGGCGACGGATTCAAATCTTTAGACGAAGGTCAAAAAGTGACTTTCGACATCGAGCAAGGTCAACGCGGTGCACAAGCTGCTAACGTTGTAAAAGCATAATTTTATGCAATCCAAAAAAGACTCCGACTTTGGACGGGGTCTTTTTTTATTGTAGCAAACACGCAGGTAACGGAGGAATACGTATGAGTAAAGCAAAAGGTAAAGGCGGCACGGGGCGAGGCACCGGCAAAAAAGGGTGGAACCGCTGGCAGGCGAGTGCAAAAAAGAAGAAAAATGCAAAGCCTTATAAAAGCAAGGGAACAAAAAATGCTGATAAGCCGGAAGGCAACTAATCCTATATGCGCAGTATCATCTGCAACTTCGACTTACTCTGCTTGAGTAAGTTTATTTCATATGGAATTATTTTTTTATTGCTTTTTTGACAGATTGCTGTCACTATATGAAATAATAAAGTGATTTGTGTGAATTTTCTATAAAAATTGATTTTTTTTGCAACCACTTTCATATTTCGACAACCTTTTTGATTTTTATCGGTTATACTTCTTTATAATAGATTATAGAAAGATGCAGGGGAGCATAAAGTGAGAGAGGAAAGCGACAGTTTACTCTGTACGCTTTTTACGTTTCTGGACCGTATTGCAGTAGCGTCGTAACAAGTAGATCATGCATCAGTTTAGAACACATCAAAACTCAACTAAGTGTAACGGGGGGATATGAGTGAGCGTAGGCATCGTAATTGAAAAAGTTCAAAATTATGCTATGTTAGAAGATCATGTTTTGGTTGAAATGGTTCACAGCGGAGATGAAAAATCATTGGAGTATTTAATCAACAAGTATCAAAATCTTGTGAGGGGTAAAGCAAGAAAATACTTTTTGATTGGTGCTGAAAAAGAAGATATTGTCCAAGAAGGAATGATTGGACTGTACAAAGCAATTCGCGACTTTAACGAAGACAAGCTAACATCTTTTAAAGGGTTTGCGGAGTTATGTATCACAAGACAAATCATTACGGCGATTAAAACGGCTACTCGTCAAAAGCACGGTCCGTTAAATTCGTACATTTCATTGGACAAGCCTCTGTATGATGAAGAATCAAATTATACGCTGATGGATATGATTCCTGGCGATCAAATTGCTAATCCGGAAGCGGTGCTGATTCATCAAGAAAAAGTGGAAGACCGCGAGTTAAAAATTGCGGAAACACTTAGTGAATTGGAAAGAAAAGCATTGACGCTGTATATGGACGGCCATTCATACGCTGAAATTTCGAAAGAATTAAATACGCACGTCAAGTCAATTGACAACGCGCTGCAGCGTATCAAAAGAAAGTTAGGTCGAGACGTAGAAAGCAGACAAGCTATTTCATAATGGGTAAAAAACAGCCGGACCTCAAAGGGGTTTCGGCTCTTTTTCACGGTCTTTTAAAATGTCTTGAATAATTTCAATATGAACAGAAGCCCACGATTGTTCACGGAAATGAAGAAACACGCTTGGAATGAGAATAAAAACATACAGCACCACAAAAATGATCCAAAGCCAGCTGCCGTCTTTAAATAAAAATTGCTGCAGCCGCTGCGAAAATAAAAAAAAGAGCCAAGGCAAAGCAGAAACAAGGATGGGAATGACGCCGGAGCCGTTTTTTTCTTTAGTCATTCGGTAATACACTTTTCGCAAAATAGCGCTGTCTAGCGTAAGGTAAAGCTGCCGGATTTCTTCCATTTCCGCTAATTCATCAATTTCTTCTGCGTTTTGGTTTTGATCAGCTGCTTTTTTCAGTTTAAGGTAGACTTTATGAGCATCGCCGCGCAGTGAAAACATATACCAGCCTCCCGCATATTGTTTCGTCTTCTTTAACAGAGTTTGCAGGAGCATGTAAATATATACAAAAAGTTTCGTGATACGAAAGAATAAGAAAAAAGAAGTGAAAGCGTAAATCATTAGTAGAAAGTAAGAGAAAACAGCTGATTTTCGCCCTTTTTAGCCGCCTTTACACATCAAGTAGCAGCACATATACTAATAAAAGAACAATTAGTTACCTAGGTAAATAAAATGAAAGGTGAGGTGGGAAAAGTGAATAACTTGGTGTTTCATGAGCTTCATCAAAAGTCGAGATTGTCTATTAAAGAAGTAAATGAAGTGTTAAAAGCGTACGGGCTATACAGCTCGCAGTATTCAATTTTATTTTGTTTAAAGCGATTCGGCTCGATGACGCAAACGGAGATTTGGCAGTATTTAAATGTCGAAGCGCCAACGGTGACCCGCACGTTAACAAGGCTTGAAAAAAGCGGATGGATCGTTCGAAAAGCAGGCAGTGATAAACGAGAGCGCATCGTTTATTTATCTCCTCAAGCGAAGAAAAAACTTCCGGAAATTCAGCAAGAAATTGAACGTTTGGAAGAAAATTTGCTGATTGCTTTATCCGACAGCGAACAAGATCAGCTTATTTCGTTATTAAAGAAAATTTGTAAATCTACAGAAAAGGGTGAAATGAATGACGAACCAGCAGGAGCCAATCTGGACTAAAAGCTTTATCAGCATTGCGATTACCAACTTTTTTATTTTTGTCGTGTTTTATGCATTGCTGACGCTGCTGCCGATTTATGTATTAGACGCCTTAGAAGGCACGAGTACGCAGGCAGGGCTTGTTGTTACTATCTTTTTATTATCTGCGATTATTGTTAGACCATTTTCAGGGAAAGTCATTGAAAACATTGGAAAGAAAAAAACGCTCGTATTTAGTACCCTCATTTTTGCGCTTTCTTCCTTCTTATATATGTTCATCCACCATTTTAACGTGCTTTTATTACTGCGCTTCTTTCAAGGGATTTCATTCAGCTTAGCAACAACCGTCACCGGAGCGATTGCAGCGGATTTAGTTCCCGCTAGACGACGAGGAGAAGGACTTGGCTACTTCGGAATGTCAATGAACTTAGCCGTTGTTGCAGGGCCGTTTTTAGCACTAACGCTTCATCAATACATGGCATACAACATTATTTTCTTTGTATTTGGTGTGATTATGCTCGTTGGCTGGCTGTGTGGAATGATGGTCAAAAATCTTCAAGAAAACGCTGCTCCGTCAGTGAAGAAATCATTTTCACTGAGCGATTTGTTTGAAAAGAAATCCATGCCGATTTCATCTGTAGGTATTCTCGTTTCTTTTTCGTATGCAAGCATTATTTCTTTTATTTCTGTGTACGCACAGTCGCTTGGATTGATTAAAACAGCAAGCTTTTTCTTTGTCGTGTTCGCAGCTGCGATGCTGATTTCACGACCGTTTACAGGAAGATTATTTGATAAATCTGGCCCAAACATTGTGATTATTCCATCATGTATTGTCTTTGCGATTGGTCTATTTAGCTTAAGCCTCACACATTCTTCTTGGATGCTGCTGTTTTCAGGTGCATTAGTAGGACTAGGCTATGGAACGCTTCTTCCTAGTTTCCAAACGCTTGCGATTCAAGCGGCGCCTGCTCACCGAAGCGCATATGCAACTGCTACATTCTTTACGTTTTATGATAGCGGTATTGCGGTTGGTTCATTTGTATTAGGAATTGCAGCAGGTGCTTTAGGATATTCAAAACTGTACTTTGCGCTTGGTATTTTTGTTCTTTTGATTACACTTTACTACAAGTGGATTGCAAATTTACGTCAAAAACAAAAAGCAGCAAATATCCAGGTGGGCATGAAATAAAAAAGCTCGGCGTAATATGCGCCGAGTTTTTTTCTGGATTTTTTACAGGACTTTGGAAGGGAAGCATATTTAAGTCAAAAGGTACTAGCCAATTCCTATCCATCTGCACCATACTTTAACAGAGGAACCATTTACATATAAAACTTCTTGGATGAAATAAAAAACAAAGGAGAACAAAGATGAAAGTAATGAAACCTCTTATGGTCACAGCGCTAGGGCTTAGTCTTGCCACTTTTTATGAAGGCGCTTTTCCTGCAGAAAAAGCTGTGCAAGTACAGGCTGCTACAGATGAAAATGTGATTGCTGACAAAGCAAAAACGTATGAAGGAGCGGATTATACGTCTGGAGGAGAGACGCTAAGCGAAGGGTTTGACAGCTCTGGCTTCGTTCAATATGTGTTTAAGCAAGCGCTCGATACAACGCTGCCTCGTTCCGTGAAAGAACAGTCAGAGCTTGGAACAGCCGTCGATAAAAACGAGCTGCAAGCGGGCGATGTATTGTTTTTTGACACCAATGAAAACGGTGAAGTGAACGTAGCTGCTATTTATATCGGAGACGATGAGATGATTTATGCATCTTCTTCAGACGGAAAAGTTGTGGTGAAAAACATTTCAAGCAGCGCGTATTGGTCATCACATTTCGCCAAAGCAAAGCGCATTACAGGAGCACCGGAAATTGCAAAAGATAATGAAGTTATTGCAGAAGCGCTAAAACATCTCGGCACACCATATGTATTTGGAGGCGAGTCGCCAACGGACGGTTTTGATTGTTCCGCATTTGTTGCATATGTATTTCAACACGCATCGGACGTCTACCTTCCGAGATCAACGGATCAGCAGTGGCAAGTTGGAGAAGAAGTTGCTCGCGCAAATTTAAAGCCAGGAGACGTTATTTTTTTTAAAGACACGTATCGTGAAGGGATTTCACACGTCGGTATCTATGCAGGCGGCAATCAGTTTATTCATGCCAAGCGCAGCGAAAATGTGACGGTTGATTATCTGACAAGCAGCTACTGGACGTCTAAGTACGCAGGAGCAAGGCGCTACGATGACTTATCGCTGTCAAAAGACAACCCATTTGTGACCGAATCTCTTAAATATGTAGGAGAAGTACCTTATGCACAAGGTGGGACAAGTCCTTCTACAGGCTTTGATACGGCTGGTTTTGTTCAATATATTTATAAAGAAGCAGCTGGAAAAGACATTCCGCGCTATGCGAGTCAGCAGTGGGAAGCAGGAGAAACCATTTCACAATCTGACTTGAAGCCGGGAGATCTCGTCTTTTTTGAAGGAAGTTCACTTATTCCATCTATCTATATTGGAAATGACTATGTCGTTCACGTATCCACATCTGAGGGCGTGAAAATTACAAACTATAAAGTAGACAGCTACTGGGCTCCTAAATACTACGGAGCAAAGCGCATGCCATAAAGGTAAAAACCAAGACAGTCTGGGGCTGTCTTGGTTTTTTAATAGGTAGTCAATTGTTTTTGTATGTCTTTAATTCGCTCTAGCGTTACCCCTTCCCGCTGCTCGACGGCTAAAGGGTGATTCGTTGGCTCTAACTCGATGAGTGGTCTTGTTCCAACAGATCTTGTATGCACATTTGTTTTTAAATTTAACGTTTCCGGATAGCCTGGAATTGAAACTGAAAACCAGCCGAAATAAGGCGGTTCATTTTCTCTTTTGTCACTTTCCCATAAATCGATCATTCGGCGGAAATTTTCTTCGTTTAAAGAAACCCATATGTTCCAAGTGAAAAATTCTTCTTCATTAAAAACAGGAATTTCAACACAGCCTCTTACGAAAAAATGTTCTTGATTCATGATACAAATCTCTGAATATAGTTCAAAGTCGTTTTGTCTTTCATCGTCTGACGCGTCATAATAGTAAAAAGGAGCTTCACTTGTATAGCTCATAGGCAAAGCAGGCTGAGGGTGTTCACAGGTTAAGTCTTTAAAGTGAAGTTTGTTCGTTTTCTTCTTGCCATATAATCTTCTTCTTCGCATATTATTTTAGACTCCTCAGATAAAGGTATCTTCATTATAATACAAAAAAATGGCTGCTTAAGCGTATAATGTGTAAAAAGTTTGATCCCCCGTATCTTTTGAACTTCCTTTAATCGTTTAGTAAATAGAGAGTGCAAAAGGAGTGAAAATCATGTCACATTCAAAAAAAATCGAAACACAAACAGAAAGCTTTGACGATGCATGCTGGAACGAGCATTACCCAAAATTGCAGCAGTACTGCCGTTTTTTAGCGCAAAATGCGTGGGACGGAGACGATATTGCCCAAGAAACGTTTTTAAAAGCTCAGCGATATAAAGGTGAAGAGCACAAGCTGTCTTCCGCGCTGTTAAATAAAATTGCGTATCATCACTGGATTGATCTGCTGAGAAAACGAAAGCGTGAAGTAATAGCCGAAGAAAAGGGTTTGGAGCAGCAAGCCGACAAGCAGGCGTTTGATAGTAAGGAACACTCGGTCGAGCTGCTGCTTAGTCAGTTTACGCCGAAGCAAGCGGTTATCTTTTTCTTAAAAGAAGGATTCCGCTATCAGCTGAAAGAAATCGCTTCGATTTTACAAACGTCAGAAACAGCGATAAAAAGCAATTTGCATCGTGCCAAGCAGCGGTTAGAAAAAGACGGGGAGCCATTTTCCACAGATTCTTTTTGGGATGAAAAAGAACGAAAAGAGCTGTCAGAGCTTTTTTATAAGACGCTAGAAACGCAGGATCCAGTACTTTTGATTCATGCTTTGCCTTCCTTAAAAAGCATCATCCAAAAGCCGACGTATACTCCAACTTGCACTCTCTGCATGGCTGCATAGCCGTATTACGTGTGATAAGGAGGATATATATGAGTACGATTCCATATGTAATTGAACAAAGCAACCGAGGTGAACGTTCGTATGATATTTATTCGAGGCTGTTAAAAGATCGAATTATTTTAATTGGTGATGAAATCAATGATCATATTGCCAACAGCGTGGTCGCGCAGCTGCTGTTTCTTGCGGCAGATGATCCTAAAAAAGATATTTCACTTTATATTAACAGCCCCGGAGGTTCGACTTCAGCAGGGTTTGCGATTTATGATACGATGCAGTATATCAAGCCAGATGTTCAAACGATTTGCACGGGCATGGCCGCTTCTTTTGGCGCACTGCTTCTCCTAGCAGGAGCAAAAGGAAAGCGCTATGCACTGCCGAACAGTGAAGTTATGATTCATCAGCCGCTAGGAGGGGCTAGAGGACAGGCGACTGAAATTGAAATTAGCGCCCGCCGAATTTTAAAGCTCAAGCAGCATATTAATGAAATCATATCAACACGAACGGGACAGCCGGTTGAAAAAGTGGCACATGATACGGAACGAGATTATTTTATGAGTGCTGAAGAAGCAAAGACTTACGGAATTATTGACGGTATTCTGTTGCCAAAATAAAGAGATACCAAGTAAGCATAGACGGCAGCGTCTATGCTTACTTTCTATAAAAATAAGAAAAAAGACCTTAGTATTATCTTTATTTTTCTTGAAAAGGTAGGTATTATATAAAATATAACAGATTTTAGAAAGAAGGTTTTACACATGCAAGAAGTAATTGGAGTAGAGCAGCGGTCTCTGTTTCAAAAAGTATTAGTAACATTTATTTTTTCGTTATTTATTTCCACAGTTGGCTTATACGTAGGTCAATATGTGCCGCCGGCTTATTTTATTCCATTAGCGATTGCTGAGCTTGTGATGCTGGTTGCGGCATTTATGTTACGAAAGAAAAAAAGCGTAGGATACGGCTTTACATATGCGTTTTCATTTATATCAGGCATCACGCTCTTTCCCATTGTTAGCCACTATGCGTCAGTAGCGGGAGCACAAGTCGTTCTTTATGCGTTTGGAAGCACGTTCGTTATTTTTACGGTGATGGGTGTAATTGGCGCAAAAACGAAAAAAGATTTAGGATTTTTAGGCAGCTTTTTATTAGTAGCGCTGTTAGCACTAGTCTGTATCAGCATTTTCTCGCTGTTTAGTCCATTAACAACGCCTGGACTCATGGCATTCTCAGTGATTGGTACCATCGTTTTCTCGCTTTACGTGCTGTATGATTTTAACAAAATGAAGCACGGTGAAATCACGGAAGAGCTTGTTCCGATTTTGGCACTGTCTTTGTATTTAGATTTTATTAATCTATTCATCAACTTGCTTCGCTTTTTCGGTATTTTAGGAAGCGATGATTAATAAGACCTGTTGTCACAACAGGTTTTTTCTTTTTGCTTACGGTATTTCTGAAACGAAAATACGCTGTCAACAACGCCGGTGCTGATGATTACATACGTATTCATGAAATCCTCCTTATAAAAGTGTTAGTGTTATGTCTGCGAGATAAAGAAAGGGTATGCGAATCTAAAATAAGTTCGTTTAGTGGTGCGAGTCTTTGAAAAAATGGTAGTATAGAGCAGGTACATAGCGAACGTGAATTTTTTGGAAGGATGCATGTTAGTGGTGAATTTTAACGAGTTTTTTACCATTTCTTCGTATGAAGTAATGGAGCATTTGAGTCGAAAAGAAAACGGAAAGAATATAGATGAATATGAAGTGATGTTGTATAACGAAAACGTCAGTCAAACAGAAAATGTGATGATTAAGTTTAAAAAGGTGAGCGATGAAATAGCAGTGGAAAAGGTCCAAACGTTCTCTTACTTTGATCAGCAGAGTCCCAAACATCCCTGTAAGATTTGCGGCAGTGAAGTGATGGTAAAAGAGAACAGCACTGAAGAACTAAATGTTTACACACATAATTGTTCATTTAACTATGAAGAAATAGAGTGCTGTTTAAGAGAACTAGTACAAAATGAACTTTTACAGGATAGATTTACTCAAGAAGAATTCGACCGGAACTATGGAGTTAACTACCGTGATGACGCTAACCAGCAATACAGCTTTTACGATGCCCAGCAACGAAATACTTTTTATACCATCTTTAACGATAGTGTTTATCACACTTCTTACGCAGGACCACAAGAGCTCCGCTGCAAGTTTTGCGGGATGGATGAAGAGCTGCTTGTTGTAGACGGAGCTTTCTATCAAAAATGCGCTGTGCTAACTCCACATACAAATCAAATTATTAATATGATTGAAGCAAGAAAACAAAACGAACCAGACGTAACAAAACGTTGAGGAGAGAAAAGGGACCGAAGTCTCAGAAGAACATAAAAAAAGAAGCTTCCTTTTGAGCGAAAGGAAGCTTATCAAGTTTGTACCTATAGGGTTGAGTGGTGCATAATTAAATAGCTACCGGAATAACTGATGAATCATTAAAGTAAACAACTTCTGAAAGAATGGTGCAGCCTTTCAGATTTTTGAGCTGAGAAAGGGCTTCTTCTTTGCTATCAAACTCGTACATTCTCATTTCACCTTTTCCTACATAACACGTAATTACATACATTTTAGAAGTACCTCCACCTATCATTTATCAATTTATTAATAAAGAGCCATAACGGCTTTTATTCCTATTAAAATAGCGTAAGTGCGCCTGTGACAATAGCAAGGACAATTAGAACAAGAGACGTTAAAACGGCCCATTTAAATGCAAATCGCTGATGTTCACCAAGATCAACACCTACCATACCTACAAGTAAGAAAGTAGACGCAACGAGCGGGCTTAACAGATGAACAGGTTGTCCGAGCACTGAAGCTCGCGCAATTTCCATCGGATCAATTCCGTAAGAAGCAGCTGTTTCAGCGAATATTGGTAAAACACCGAAGTAATAAGCGTCGTTACTCATCACGAATGTAAACGGCATGCTTGTTAAAGCAACGATTGTCGGTAAAAACGAACCGAGTGAATCAGGAACTAAATGAATTAACAGGCTTGCCATTTCGTCAACCATTTTAGTGCCGGATAGTATTCCTGTAAAAATACCGGCTGCAAACACAAGGGCTGCAACGGTCAGTGCGTTGCCTGCATGAGCCATTAAACGTTCTTTTTGATCCTCAAGTTTTGGATAGTTAATCATAAGAGCAAGCGCAAAGCCAATCATAAATAAAACAGAAACTGACCAAATGCCTGAAACCAATACGACCATGAGTGCAATGGTTAAAGCTAAGTTGATCCAGATTTTTTTAGGCTGTGTAATATCTTCTTGAGAAGTTAAAGATGCGTCTTCAGCAAACGCAAGCGAGCTTTTTAATTCAAACTGCTCGATGTCAATAGCACCAAGTCGTCTGCGCTCTTTTTTTCCAAGAATATAGCCTGTAAAAACAACCCACAAAGCTCCGCCAATTAGCGTTGGAAGAAGTGGAATAAAGAACTCAGATGCATCAAGGTGAAGGGCAACAATCGCACGAGTAGCCGGGCCTCCCCAAGGCGTCATGCTGCTCATAATACTAAGAGAAAGCATCGCAACTGTCGTTAACACTAACGGACTCATATTCAGGCGTTTATAAAGTGGAAGAAGAGCAGAAACCGTAATCATATAAGTGGTTGTACCGTCTCCGTCTAGTGCAACTAAAAGCGATAGAAGAGCCGTTCCGATGACGATTTTAAGCGGATCGCCTTTTACGATTTTTAACAGCTGCTTAATTAATGGATCAAACAGTCCGGCATCAATCATAACCCCGAAATATAAGATGGCGAAAAGCAGCATCGCAGCTGACGGAGCTACTTGTTTTAGACCTTCTAGCATCATGTCTCCGACGCCTTTACCAAACCCTCCAATCACCGCAAAAAGAAGTGGAATGACCATTAAAGCTACGATAGGAGACATCCTTTTTGACATAATGAGATACGTAAAGACAATAATCATTGTAAAACCTAGTAGTGCTAGCATTCAAACAACCTCCTTTATTTTCCCTCTTTTCTCTGAAAGCGTTTTCTTTTAGAGTAAAAAAACGTGACTAACATCTCTCATCCCCATGTATGAGCCGTAGTTTGATTATTAAGAATTTTTAAAGCCGCTCTTTACTCCCGCTGATGTTTCTTGTTTTCATGTTAGTACATTTCTAAAAATAAAGGAAATATAGGTTTTTTTAGAAAGTTCATAAAAAATTTTTATAATGGTAGTCTAGAAAAAAGTTTGGCCTAAAAGAGAGATTCTTCCAAGACGCAAACTTTTTAGCTTTGGCTTTATTTTTCACTTAGCTTTAAAAAGTCAATAAACGCTTTCACGACCGATAGATTCAAGTAAGAAGGATCATACATGAGCCACGTGTTTCGAAGCAAAGGTGATTCATCTCGGTACGAAAGTCCGTATGTATATAAGTTGTCGCTGGAGTGAAGGCAAATTTCAGGTAAAATGGCAAAGCCTAAATCATTTTTGACCATTTCTTTGGCCGTTTCTTGCCGATCAACTTCCATTGCCACAAACGGAGGCTCTGAAAACTTGTCATGCCACCAGTCTTGAATGAGATCTTTTAGCGACGTATCGGTTTTATAGTTAATATAAGGCAGGTTCGGCAAGTCATCGATCGCAATCTCTTTTTTCGAAATTAAGCAGAGCCGTTCTTTCGTCAGAAGTGATTTTTCTCCGTTCCATGGGTAATTGCCTCGTAAAATGCCAACGTGCACACGCGAAGAGTCTAATAGATTCATAACTTGTGTACTCCAGCCCGTATTGACGCTGAACTGTACATTTGGGTAGTGAAGAGAGAACTGCTTTAAAATTTTAGGAAGCTTATGCTGTGCAAAGTTACTCGATACCCCTAAGCGAAGCGTTCCCGTAACGGTTTCGCTCATATTACGCATGCTGTCTTTTGTTTCCTGCAGCTGCTTCCACATATTTTCCGCATAGCGAACAAGATGCTCACCTTCAGATGTAAACTCAATTCCTTTTTTCGTTTTGAAAAAAAGCGACACGCCAAATTCTTCTTCAAGATTTTTAAGGCGGTAGCTTAAAGAAGGCTGCGATACGTAGAGCCTTTCAGCCGTTCGCGTAATGTTCTTTTCTTCGTGAAGCGTTTTAATTAATATCCAATCTTTTTGATCCATCCCGATTCCCCCTTGTATTTAGATTATAAAAAAATTTTTAAAAAGACAATAAATTTTATGTATTTTACTTATGACCACCTCTATTATACGATAAATGGCAAATGAACCGGTTCTAAATAGTAAAAAAATAAAATGGTTTGATGAACGCCTCGGCGTTTGTTAGTAGGGGAGAAAGGTGATTAATATGACGCGTATTCCTGTAACGGTTATGAGAGGTGGAACAAGTAAAGGGGTTTTTATCAATCATGAAGAAATGCCTGTGAACAAATCGGATTGGGAACCGTTTTTGCTAGATATAATGGGAAGTCCGGATCAACGTCAAATTGACGGACTCGGCGGAGCTAATTCGCTGACAAGTAAAATCGCGATTATAAAAAAATCAGATTTAGAGAAAGCTGACGTAGATTACACATTTGCGCAGGTTAGCATCAGCGAATCTCTCGTTGATTTTAAAGGAAACTGCGGCAATATCTCTTCAGCGGTCGGACCTTATGCAATCGAACAAGGACTTGTACAACCTGTGGAACCGGTGACCAAAGTGCGGATTTATAATACGAATACGAAAAAAGTAATCGTAGCGGAAGTAGAAGTAGAAAACGGAAAAGTGAAAACAGAAGGGTCCTGTATGATTCCTGGAGTGCCGGGTACGGGTTCACCCATTTATCTTTCGTTTGAAAACGGAGAAGGAGCCGTTACTGGAAAACTGCTTCCGACCGGGAACGCTATCGATCTTCTGCAAACATCCATCGGGACGATAAAAGCATCAATTGTTGATGTAGGAAATCCGCTTGTATTTGTTAAAGCAGAGGATATTGGCCTAAAGGGAGCAGAACTTCCGCATGAATACACGGACAAACAGCTGAAGCTATTTGAAGAAATTCGCTCCATTGCAGCGGAAAAAGCGGGGCTCGCACCTCAAGACAAAGCAACTAAACTATCACCAGCGGTTCCAAAAATGACGATTATTTCTCCTCCTATGGACCATCGCGACGGGACTGGCAGAGAAAAAGCTGCTTCTCAAATGGACGTATTAATCCGTATGATGTCGATGCAAAAACCGCATCAAACGCTTGCGATTACAGGAGCAATTTGTACGACGGCGGCTATCTATACAAAAGGCACGCTTCCGTCAGAAATGGTTCAATTAAAAGGCGATACCGTTCGACTTGCTCATCCAATGGGAATTATGGAAACCAGTGTGGATCTAAAAGATGGACAGGTTAACGGAATCAAAGTAGTGCGTACAGCCCGTCTTATTTTTGAAGGATTTGTTTATACAAAGCATACGTATGATGTATGTTTATCAAGTTAATAATGTTCTCTAAAAAAAGCTCTTTCTAGGAAACTAGGAAGAGCTTTTTTATGTTAGAATATTTTTACTTAATATTGAAAAAGTGGGTGAAAGTATGAAAAAAAGAACGTATATTGATCTAAGCCACATCATTGAAGACGGAGTTATCACACATAAAGGCTTGCCGGCACCGATCATTTGCGACTATTTAAGCCGAGAAGAGTCTAGAAAGCTTTATGAACCAGGCACTGAATTTCAAATCGGTAAAATTGAAATGGTCACGAATACCGGTACGTATATTGATGTGCCGTTTCACAGATACAAAGACGGAGCGGATTTAGCTCAAACGGCTATTGATAAAACAGCCGGATTAGAAGGAATAGTCGTTTCAGTTGACCCGACTTTAAAAGCCATTGATGAATCTCATTTTCAACATGTAGACGTAAAAGGCAAAGCGGTATTAATTCATACAGGATGGGATCGTTACTGGGATACAGACGAGTATTTAGAAAACCATCCATACTTAACAGAAAGCGCGGCAGCTTATTTAGTGTCTCAACAGCCCGCTCTTGTCGGAATTGATTCGATGAATATTGACGATACAAAAGGAAAAGCAAGACCAGCTCATACGCTGCTGTTAGGTTCGGACATTGTAATTGCTGAACACTTATGTCACTTAAATCAACTAACGGAGTCCTTTTTATTTTACGCCGTGCCTCCTAAAATAAAAGGAGTTGGAACGTTTCCGGTAAGAGCATTTGCGGAGGTAGAAAGAAGATGATCCAGTTACATAGATATAGAGAAGTGCAGGAATTTAAAAACCAAGTAGAGCCGCTTTTATCAAAGAATGAAGTTCTTCATAACTTAGCGCTCGGCATTTTACACAGCTTGCAGGAAAACAGCAAACCAAATTTTATGGGTGTTATTTTAAAAGACAGCCGTGCTGCGCTTGTGTTGCTGCAAACCCATCCTAAGCAAATCATACTGTCTCAAATACAGCAGCTAACGGAGGGTGAACTAAGCGAAGCGGCAGAGCTGTTACAAGAAATCGACATACCGGGCTTAGTTGGAGAAAGACAAATGGTTTTATATCTTTCTCAAAAACTAGCAGATTTAAAAAATCAAGAAGCTTCTTTAAAAATGGATCAGCGCATTTACCAATTAGACAAAGTAAAAAAAGCTGCGGAAGCTGACGGAGTGCTGGTAAAAGCAAGATTGGAACACCTTCCGCTCGTGACAGAATGGATTTGGGAGTTTATGGGCGTCATTGGAGACCCTGTATCAAAAGAACAAGCTGCCAAAACAGGAAAAGCTTTTATTAAAGCAGGAAGGTTATTCCTATGGGAAGTGAATGGCAAGTATGTGTCGATTGCCAATGCTACGCGTCCAACGGCCCATAACATTACGATTAACTTTGTATACACGCCTCAAAAAGAACGTAAAAAAGGCTATGCCTCAAGCTGTGTATCCACGCTTTCTCAGCTTATGCTAGACGAAGGATTTCAAACAACAAGTTTATACACAGATATGACAAATCCTACGTCTAACAAGATTTATATGGAGATTGGGTATGAACACGTAGCGGATTCAGCATTGGTTTTATTTCATGAAAAAAAGTAGCAGACAGCCTGCTACTTTTTCTATTACTTAAGGTTTTTTAACTAAATTAACGTGATTTAACGTTTTGCTATCATCAAAAATGAATTCAAGATCATAGGCGCCGGCGTGATAGGTGTACTTCGTTTGAGTAGTACCATCACCTTTTACTTTGCCTGTAAAGTTCGGCTGACCTAATTCTTTCTTTAAGTTAGCTTGGGTGATGGAGCCTAGATTTGTTTGACGCTCTACATTTGTACCAAAATAGCGGATTTCGTTAATGACGTTATTTTGATCATAGCCAAATGCGTATCCAGGGTGACCCATTTCCGCGTGATAGTAGTCAAAGTTGTTTGATGAACCTTCAGGCGGGGGACCGAACTGATCGCGAACGTCTTGACGCAGTGTTTTGCCAATTTTGAAGTCTGCCGTTAAGCGTGGCACTTCACCTTTTACTGCGGCGTTGTAAATTTCATTAATGTTTTTTACAGCTGTTTGACTTTGACTGCTTGTTTCTTGAGATGTAGCTGCATGTGCTGGTGTATCAAGCTGAGCGACAGGAGCAAATCCAAACGCAGTAATTCCTGTAATCGTTGCAGCCGCCGCTGCTTTTGATAGTCGTTGTTTCATTTTCATGATTTTTTCCTCCTATATATAACGATTTAGCAACCTCAGTCTACCTAAAAGAACAGGTAGGCCAGAATAATCAAGGAGTCTTAGTTTAGTTGGTAACTGATATATATATAATTTAACACGTCTTTTAGAATGTAAACGTCAGGTAAAGTAAAAAGCAAAAAACGATTCATTTATCATAGGTGAAAAGATTGGTTTATATTCCTTTATTAGGTAAAAAGCGTAATATAGAGAGGGTTCTAATGTTTTATAAAAAACTAGATAATAATTGTAAGTATGATACAATAAATCAAGTATTTGTTAAAAATACAATATTTATTTCTGGAGTTTTGATGTATGGAAAAAAATTTGATGAGAGGTACGCTTTTATTAACAGCGTCTTCTTTATTAACAAAGATTTTAGGCTTTATTTATATTATTCCTTTCACAGCCTTAGTGGGAACGTCAGGTTACGCGCTTTATAAGTATGCATACGGTCCATATACCTTGATGCTAAGCTTGTCGACAATGGGTCTTCCGCTTGCTGTTTCGAAGTATGTATCGAAATATAACGGTCTTGGAAACTACCGTGCGGGACAAGATCTGTTAAAAGCAGGAATTCTATTAATGACAATAACGGGCATAATAGGTTTCTTAGTCCTCTATACAATGGCACCGTGGCTCGCTGAACTAGTCATTAACGGAAAAGATTCCTCAGGAAATAGTCAAAAAGACGTAGTGTACGTCATCCGAATGGTAAGCTTTGCTTTAATTATTATCCCGCCTATGAGTCTATTACGAGGCTACTTTCAAGGTAACCAGTCTATGGGACCGTCCGCGCTAAGTACGATTATTGAACAAATAGTGCGAGTGTTGTTCATTTTAGCAGGAGCATACGCTGTTATTCACCTTTTTCATAGCACAATGACAAAAGCTGTTGGAATCGGCACGTTTGGAGCGTTTATTGGAGGCGTAGGGGGAATTGGGATTCTTGGAGCGGTTTATTTGAAGCGCAAGCGGTTGATTATGAAAGAAGTGAACAGCGGAAAGAATAATAAGTCCGTTTCGTTCTCTTCAATGTTCAAAGAGATTGTAACGTACGCCGTTCCGTTTGTATTAGTTGGTTTAGCTATTCCTATCTATCAAAATATTGATACGTTTACAATTAACATGCTCTTTCAATCAATAGGATATGGACAAGCTAAAGCCGAAACGATCAACTCCGTTATTGGATTAGCCCAGATTTTGGTGATGGTGCCAGTATCGTTAGCGACTGCCTTCAGCATGTCACTGATTCCGGGCATTACGTCTTCTTTTGTGCAAGGAAATTTACGGGAAGTAAAAGGGAAAATTACAAAAACGCTGCAGCTGCTGTTATTTTTTACTCTTCCTGCTGCCGTGGGGCTTTGTTTATTAGGCAAGCCGGTATATATGATGATTTTTGGAGCAAAAAACAGCCCTGAAATCGGTGGAATTGTTTTACAATGGTACGCGCCTGCTGCCATTTTATTTGCTCTTTTTACAGTAACAGCCGCAATTCTCCAAGGAATTAATCAGCAAAAGAAGCTAATCTTAGGCTTGGGCTTAGGAATTGTTGTGAAGATAGTATTAAACGTACTGCTGGTTTCATGCTTAAAAGAAATTGGACCGGTTGTCGCGACTTACGGAGGGTATGGTGTATCGGTTATATATAACTTTTATTTAATTGAAAAATCCATTTCTTACCGAGTTCAATCACTGGGACAAGCTGCGTTGACACCTGTTTTATTAGTAAGTGTGATGTCAGCCGCTGTGATTATCGGCAATTATACTTCTCACTATTTTTTAGAAAATAAGCTGTCTGCATCTTCACTTGCGATGAGCACATCTTGTATTTCAATTGCTTTAGGTGCTGCCGTGTATCTAGGACTTGGCGTAAAAACAAGTTTAGGGCAATCCGTTGTATTAAATAGAAGAAAAAGAATGTAAAGGAGAGAAAGTAGTGTCAAAACGATTTGTACTAACCGTGGCGGCTGGAGGGTGTATAATAATTTCCGGCGCGCTGCTGCTATTAAATTGGGAAAGATTGTTTGGCGATTATCGTCCCGTTCAAACAGCAACAGCTGTATTCAAGCTAGAAGTGGGAAGTCAAGATGTAGCGAGGACTACAGATTCAGATGATGCTCTTCACTATATGGTGAAAAAAGGACATTTAGATGAATATATTCATATGATGAATGAAAAAGGCTATATGTTAAAAGAAAAAGATATTGATCATAACCGACTTGTTTTTAACGATGGACAAGAGGATGAGCAAATTTACTACAAGCGTTTTGCCAAGAAGTATACGATGATTGATGGAGAAGGGTAAAGGTTTTATATGGTATTTTAGTAGACTAAAATCTTATAACCCTACCTGTTTTTAAAGTTTTTTTGCGGAAAAGAAAAATAATATTGACAATTATGACAAAAAGCTTAATACTGACTTTATTACATAAAACAAATACAATTTGTTTCCTTATCAAGAGAGGTGGAGGGACTGGCCCTGTGAAACCCGGCAACCGCTGTCTATGACAGAATGGTGCCAAATCCTTAAGAGTGTACTGCTCTTAGAGATAAGGAAGAAGCTGAAACAAAGCTCTTCCTTATTTATTTAAGGAAGGGCTTTTTATGTATAAAAAACAATGAGGTGATAATTTGAACAAAGCAGACCGTATTAAACGAATGAAAACACCGGAAATTGATCCAAAGTATGAAGGACGAGTGCCTCCGGGTCAGGTAGTAACGGAGCGCTTTCCGATTTTACATGAAGGCGACGTGCCGGAGTATAACTTAGAGGAATGGACGCTTCGGGTATTTGGGTTGGTAGACAAGGAAGTGACGCTTTCGTATCAAGATATATTGGACATGCCGCAAACGACGGTGAAATGTGATATTCACTGCGTAACGAGATGGACAAGGCTTGATAATGAATTTACGGGCGTGCTGTTTACAGACTTTTTAAAAGCAGTTGGCGTGGAGCTAAAAAGTAAATACATCATGCTGCACGGAGATAATGACTATACGTCAAACATTGAGGTAAAAGATTTACTGAGAGACGATATTCTTCTCGCTCATTCCTTTAACGGAGAGCCGCTTACAGCTAAGCACGGATATCCGCTGCGATTGGTTGTTCCGCATTTGTACTTTTGGAAAAGTGTTAAATGGCTCCGAGGCTTTGAAGCTATTGATGAAAATCATCCTGGCTTTTGGGAGCAAAACGGCTTTCATCTTAGAGGAGATCCGTTTAAAGAAGAGCGTTTTTCTGGAGAAGATTTAGGCATTCCAGAAGATGAGTGGGTACATAAAGACTATGATTAATGAAAATGCCTATGCGTGTGCATAGGCATTTTGTCAGCGCTGGCGGTTTAATTCCCACACAACGTGGCGAAGTTCAGGCAAAATCAGCTTGGTCATAGCTAGACGAACAGCACCGCTTGATCCTGGTGTAGAAAAAACGGCTTTTTCGTTAATCGTCCCGGCAATTGCTCGGCTCATAATTGCTGCGCTGCCAATGTCTTCGGTGTAGCTCAGCATGCGAAACAGCTCGCCAAACCCAACGATTTCTTTATGAATCAGCGCTTGAACGGCTTCAATTGTGACGTCTCGTTTTGTAATGCCGGTCCCGCCGTTTGTGAGAACAACGTCAATGTCCTCAGCACTGCATCCGGCAAGTATCGCTTGTTGAATCGACGTTTGGTCGTCTTTTACAATTTCATAGGAAGCGACCTGCATGTCGTGTTCTTTCAGAAGTTGGATCATTAGCGCGCCGCTTTTATCGGTTTCTTTTGTACGTGTATCTGATACTGTAATGACTTTGCAGCGAACGGGCTGTGTTGCTTTGGATTTATGTTCATGTACGCTCATTATGTACCTCCTTTACGCTTCCGTACGCTTGTAGTCACCATTTTTGCCGCCAGATTTTTCAAGCAGATACGTTTCGCCGATAATCATGCCTTTATCAATGGCTTTGCACATATCATAAACGGTTAGAGCGCAGGCAGAAGCGGCAGTTAAAGCTTCCATTTCAACGCCCGTTGAGCCTTCCGTTTTAACAGTTGCTTCTATTAATAAACGGTACTGATCATTGCTTGTATCCCAGTCAAATGAAAGGTTTACGCCTTTTAATAAAAGAGGGTGACACATAGGAATAATGTCAGACGTGCGTTTTGCTGCCATGATTCCCGCTACTTGTGCGACAGCAAGCACGTCGCCTTTTCCAATTTTATGTTCTACAATGGCTTCGTGAATTTCTTTGTTAACGAGTATGCTTGAACGAGCTGTTGCAACGCGGCGCGTGATAGATTTTTCGCTAATATCGACCATGTTGGCACGGCCCTGGTCATTAAAATGTGTAAAAGAAGACATCGGTGTTTTCATCCTTTTTCAGTAAATTTTGTTGTATGATAGAAATAGTGAGATATGCTATGATTTTACACCATAGCGTAAAAAGTGAACAGACATAAAGGAAGTGAAGAATGTATGTTAGAAAGCAGAACACCTATTTCAATTCCTGAAGCAATTGAAAAAGTCATGACTTATAAAAGAAAAGGCAGCATCGAACGCGTATCGATCACCGAAAGCTACGGACGCTATTTAGGAGAAGATATTATCGCCGACCAAAACGTTCCTCATTTTAATAAATCGCTTTATGACGGCTTTGCGGTTCGAGCGCAAGACTGCGTAGAAGTCTCAAGTGAACATCCTGTTGAGTTCGAAGTAGTAGGTGAAATCGGTGCAGGCTTTGTTTTTGAAGAAGAAGTAAAGCCGTTTCAAGCGGTGCGTATTATGACAGGAGCGCAGGTCCCTCATTCATGTGATGCGGTTGTGATGCTTGAAGTAACGAAGTCGTATGAAAAAGAAGGCAAAACGTATATGGCGTTAAGCAGGCGGGCTTCAAAGTGGGAACACATTGCATTAAAAGGAGAAGAAACAAAAAAAGGAGACGTGCTTGTTTCCAAAGGAACGCGCATTAATCCAGGCGTCACCGCTTTTTTAGCTACGTTTGGCTATGCGGATGTCGCTGTCGTGAAGCAGCCCGTGGTTGGCGTGTTAACAACAGGAAGCGAACTGCTTGATGTGAACGAGCCGTTAGAACCAGGAAAAATTCGCAACAGCAACTCCTATATGGCACTTGCGCAAATTGTAAGAAGCGGGGGAATTCCGAAATACTTAGGAAAGCTTGAAGATGATTTTGACCGCTGCTATGAAGCGGTAGAAAAAGCGCTTGAAGAAGTGGACATTCTACTAACAACCGGCGGGGTATCCGTTGGCGACTATGATTATTTGCCGGCTATTTATGAAAAGCTTGGTGCGAATGTGCTGTTTAACAAAATTGCGATGCGCCCAGGAAGCGTTACAACAGTCGCAGAACGAAACGGACAGCTGCTGTTTGGACTATCAGGAAATCCATCTGCTTGCTATGTCGGGTTTGAACTGTTTGTTCGTCCGATTGTTCGCAGCTTTTTGTATTCACCAGCGCCTCATTTACATAAAACAAAAGCGGTATTAAAGGGCCGTTTCAAAGAACCTAATGCTTTTACGCGAATGGTGCGAGGAGAGATTTCAGATGAAGGCGGAAAGCTTGTTGTGACGCCTGTTGGCATGGACAAGTCAGGGGCTATTTCATCATTAGCTGCAGCAAACGCGCTGATTGTTCTTCCAGGAGGAGAGCATGGATATGACAAAGGAACAGAAGTGAACGTGCTGCATCTTGAAAACGAAGGAACGAGTTCGCTTTGGGTATAAATAGCATTCTGCTTATTGCTTGTCCTTTTTTTCAATAAGAACTTGAAGCAGCTCTGTAATTCTATCTAATTTGCTTTCAATGCGAACAAGTAAGTAAAAAGATAGGGCAATTGGAAAGCCTAAATCTTTAATATAGCTAACTAAGTTTTCTATAATAGCATACCTCCTTCACTTAGAAGATATATTATAATATGTGATTTCTCAGTATTTTTTAACTCAAGATAAAGATAGGGAAAATGGTGAAGGAAGCATTATTTATAAAGGACCCAATAAAGATAATATTGGAGAAGTTACATATAAAATTGAAGGTAGTTATGGCAGTATCGATGTAACTTCCACACCAGTGGATGGCAAAATGGGTATCAATGATGCTTGTGAAGGGTGTGCAAAACAAGATAGTTCTGATCCCTTTCATGTAACTATCAAATGGGACGGTAAAACAGAAGAATTTGATTTAAAAGCAAAATAAAAGGTGGTGAAAGAGAAACTTCTTTCACCACCTTTTATTTTTACTACCTAGAATGGTAATTACGGTAACTACTCGTGTATAGGCCATACCTAAAATACACTAATTTATTAATCAATAAATTTCATGTGCAAATTTCTTCTTTTTCTATTGCTCTCGTATTAATAAGTCTATATATGAAAACATTAATACTCATTGCACATCCACATATTGAATCTTCTCGAATCAATAAAAAGTGGAAGGAATCCGTTTTGAGGCAAACGAATTTAACTGTTCATGTCCTATCTTCCACCTTTTGTCGAGTATCGTGCAAATAAAATCAGTGACTATGATATTATTAAAAGTTCAATTCGCTATGTAAAGCATATTGCAAATACAGAATTAAATCCGAAAATTCGTCTTCGTAACTATTTAAAACAGCTAGCTGTTTTAAATATGAGGAACTAACTTTATAGAATATTTGATTTTATGGGAAATGAGACGTTAGATCATTTACTATTTAGAAGTATTGGACATCTTGAGGATGACGCGTATAAAGATATGTAAAAAAAGTTGAAGATAAAATTAATCATCACCTTTTTAACGCAGAAAAAACTCCCTATTTTCGTAGGGAGCTTTTCTGCTAGGAGAATTATTCTCACATAGTCGATACGTTGCGGTATCTTGAGTAGTTTAAGCAAAAAGTGGAATATTATTCATTCTTTAACTAACAGCTTTTAGCTTTGATTTAGAGTTCAAGCTCCATAAGCTAAATAGTACGGTCATTAACCCAAGTATGATGCTAGACCAAATTACACCATCTTTTAATGAATAAATAAAAGGAAACAGGACAAACCATAATCCGCTAATAAGTGAAATCCAATTTTGCCATGAATTCGATTCTGGTTTAGCAGTTCCCAAAAAAGATGTGATTACTTGAAGGGTTCCAAATACAATACTTGCTGAAGTAGCACCTGCATCGTATGAAAAACCAAGTATCAATGGGGCAATAACAAACCAAATACCGATTACAGCGTTCACAATACCTCTTGTTTTCACCGCTATCCCTCCTCAGAATATGACACTCTTCATGCTGTCATGATTAAACTATATGTTTGTAACTGACGTGTGTTGAGTATTCTTCAACGCCTGTTGAGATTTTTTCAATTTTTAATATAGGAACAAGCACTTCTGTTGATGAGTTCTCATAAGATGTTTCAAAATCAAATATAAGAAAGAGAGTGGAAAACGAATGTACTATTGCGTTACTTGCTGCAGATTGCAAAATGAAAATGTTATTAAGAGTAAGCTGTTTGAAAATGGATTTTATATAGATCCATTTTTAGGAGAGAAAATTCCTTTAGGAATGTGTGCGCATAGATGTAATCATGAGTCATGCAAGCCATATAAAAAAGAAAAAATCATCAAAAAGATTGTGCCAAAGGAATTATTTAAATTAAAGAAAGCAATAGAGTATTTACCTGCTCATTACTCAGAAAAAGTTCCGTTTTCACAGTAAATAGGGGCATACCGCGTTCAGTTCCCTTAATAAAACTCAGTTTTTAGTCCGTAAGTTGATTCATTACCAGTTGTACAGCTATTGCATCGTCTAAATAGCCGATTGGAAAGACATAGTCTGGGATAATATCGGTAGGCAAAATAAAATACAATAGCGCACTTCCCAATATGGAGCGCTTGGCAGCTGATGTTTTTTCATCACAATATTCAAGATACATTTGCTTTAATTGATCAATAAAGGTTCCGACGCTGCCGACTTGCTCTATTTTGGTTTGAAAGTTATTTAGAATCATGCTGTTACCTTCGTCTGTCTGTGCATATTGCTTATATTTTGTTAGTTCTTGTTCGACACGTTCAATCGTGAAGTTTGTATCTACTATATTAAAAGATTTAAGTATTTCTTGAATTTTATCAATGGGGTAATGAATGCCTGTTTCTAATTCATTTTCTGTATTGTTTGAAGCAGCTCCAGCAGGGTCAATTAATGCTTCAAGAGGAGTATTTAAATAGTGCGCAAATTGTTTTAAATGGTGTAGATTTGCTTGCTGTTTTCCATTTATAATCCGTGAGATAGTTGCCGTATCAATCCCCGTAAGTGAGCTAAGTTTCCGCATAGATAAAGCATTTTCCTTTAATAAAGACCTTAATAACAAACCAAGGCTTTGATCATTTTGGATGTTAGACATAGCGGTTCACCTCTTTATATTTTTCAACGCGCAGTAATCATTTTATTGAAGGTTTATCAACAATATATGCAACAAGGAAGCAAATCTCCTCAACATTATCAATAAAAGGAGAATACAAAATGGAATGGTTATTCATATTAGGTTTTGCACTATCATCGAGTATAGATAACTTCGGTGTAGGAATATCATACGGAGTTCGAAAGGTAAGGATAAAATGGCTTTCTAATTTACTGATAGCGGCTATTTGTTTCCTCTTTAGCATGGTGGGGATTATGTTTGGCAGGTGGATCTCAACCATCTTGCCAGGAGTGTTCCATGTTATTGTAGCCGTCGTATTATTAACGCTAATCGGGATTCGCATTATTTTATTAGTTGGATCTCAAAGAAATAACGGAAGTGATGAATTAGATAGTAGTGGTCAAGAAAACGTACGATATATTGGTTGGATCGAAAGCAGTGTCCTAGGTGTTGCACTTTCAGCAAATGCACTTACAAACGGTCTGGGAGCAGGTTTGCTTGGTTTATCGCCTTTAGCTATTTCGCTTACATCAGCCTTTGGCAGTTTTATAACCGTATGGCTAGGAGTAATGGTGGGGAAAAAAGCCGCAAATGTTCAAATTGGAAAATTTACATTGAGTCAATTTGGAACGTTAATAAGTGGGATTACGATTTTAATTGTAGCTTTTACTCAAATATTTTAAAAGAAAAGGCGCCACTTACTAAAGCAAGTGGCGTTTTTTCTTTGTATTTTGTAGTAACTAGTTTTAAAAGTTATACAAAGTAAAAAATAAATGGCTAATACTGCTATCAATGCTACATGAGAATTTATCGAATAAAGAGATAAATGAACTTAATTCTTTCATTATTTCTTATTAAGTTTTAATTGTATTTGAGAAGGGTAAAGTATTCTTTAGCCAAAGCGCCAATATAACTGGCGCAAACGTTATCTCATTTACAACAAAGGGGAAAATATCTAATTTTGACAGACAAGAATGCAAAGCGTAGAATTGTTCTAATGAATAGACAATTTACTATTTTAAGAGTCTTAAAATTTAGGTTGATTTTATATAAGGGAGCGTACACACTTGAAAAATCAGTTTGCTCAATTGATACAGAATAATGAAAGCGTTCATATTTATTATAATATTGATGATATGAGAAGTTACTTAGACAATCTTGTGTCTTATATTGTTTCGGGGATTGAACAGGAGAGACATACCTTAGTTATAGAAAGTGAAAGACTAATTCCGCTGATTTTCAAAAGATTAGAGGGAATTTTAACTCAAGATCAATTAACATATATACATACCATTAATAATTTTGATTATTACTGTTCAAGTGGCAGTTTTCAGCCTTCCATAATTTTTGAACATCTTTCTAAACATTTAGAGCCTTTCTATAAAAACAATACGTCTTTTCAAATATGGGCTCATGTAGAATGGGGACAGCAAGAAGGGATTATACCTATTTTAGAAGAGTTTGAAAATGAAGCAGACAAATTGGTGAATAACGGCGGATTATATTTAGTATGCGCGTATGATGAAGAGAGAGTACCAGAAGTTCTTAAACTTGCTTTAATGAAATGTCATCCATACTTAATTTTAGAAAATAAAATTACTCCATCCAATTTATATGTAATGACAGATGCAGTGTAATTAATAGGGTGCCTGGGCTTTTATTCTTAAAAAACAAAGGTAAATAGAGAACAAATAAGGAGCCTTATTTAAGGCTCCTTATTTGTTGTTTCTACTAAGTACTTATAAAGAATCTTTACGCCATACCATTGGACGTCTAACCCTTCGCTATTAGTTGTTTTCATATCCACTCTCCACCTTACTTATATAACTAAGTTTGTATATCGTGTTCATCCACTAACCTGTGATAAAATGGAAATGTAATCAAGTTATTTCTATATATTAGGGGGATATGAAATGGAATATATTAATCAAATAACAAATGCTGCAGTGAATGGAGAAAGTAAAGAGATAAAAGCTTTATTAAATAAAGAGCCATCTTTATTTACTTAACGCTTTTAATTCAGATGGGTGGACGCCTTTACATTTAGCTTGTTATTTTGGGCAAGTGGATAGCGTCAAGTTATTGTTGTCGCTAGGGGCGGATATTCATATTAAGGCTAAAAATTCGAATGAAAACATGCCTCTTCATGCAGCAGTAGCAAATAAGCAAATTCAAGCTGTAGACTTGTTGCTTACAAAAAGCGCAGATGTAAATGCAAAACAAAGCGGTGGATGGACTAGCCTTCATGAAGCCTCGTTACTGGGAGATGAAAATATGATTAAACTTCTCATCGAAAAAGGTGCAGATATCGAGATACAAAAAGATGATGGGAAAACACCTTTAGAGGTTGCAGTAGAGAAAAAACAAGACAGCGCAGTTCATTTACTTACTCAGTATTTAAATAATAAAGCTTAATATAAAGTAGGAGATTTTATGTTAATTAGAAACATATGTAGTATGCATTTTCTATTTTAAACCTTTAATTAATTACGTATCTTTTTTCATTTTCCATAATAAGTTTGTAATGAATGCGCTAATAAAGCCAATCGAAATTAAACAAAAACCAATTTGATACAAAATAAAATTCCAGCTGTCTTCAAAAGAAAAAAGTGTAATTCTTTCTGAGTCTATAATATCAACGATAATAAATAATGAAAGGGTAATAAAATATATTAAAAAGAACTTTTTGTAGAAATAGCTTTTATAACCACTGCTCAATTTACTCACCTCAACTTAATTTTACGGCAAGTTTATCTATATGTTTATTGTTTTTATAGATATTAATAAAAATAGAAAGAGAGGAAAAAATATGTTTAATCAATATCCTATTGGGAAATTTATCGTGAAAGAAAATATTCAGCCAGAAGATATTCAAGGGTGGATTCATGACATTGGAGATGCACCAAAGCAATTAGCTGATGCTGTAGAAGGACTGACTAAAGAGCAATTAGCTACGCCTTATCGAGAAGGCGGTTGGAAATTAAGTCAAGTTGTCCATCATTTAGCTGACTCCCATATGAATGCTTATACTCGTTTTAAATTAGGTTTAACAGAACATGAGCCTACTATTAAGGCCTATGATGAAGTGGCTTGGTCGGATCTTCCTGATAATGATTTACCTATAGAAATTTCGCTCCAACTTTTTTCAGCTTTACATAAGCGTCTTCATAAATTGTTAAACTCACTTGATGAAAAAGATTTGAAGAAAATGATCTACCATCCTGAAAACGGACAAGTGACGATTGAGCAATTAATAGCTACTTATGCCTGGCATGGAAAGCATCACGTTGCTCATATTACGACATTAAGAAATCAAAGAGGATGGTAGAATGGCATTTAACATACATTAGAACCCAAAAAGCTTTTTTTAAAAGCTTTTTGGGTTTTGATAAATGACATTATGCTGACTAAAGAGTATACAGTTTAAAACCAGAAGCTCTCTCTCCATGCGTCAAGAAAGTTATCTCTAATCCTGAATAGTAATTCATTCATCCTGTATTTGGCCATTATATTGTACGATGATGACTTATTTTTATAAGCCATCAGATCTGACTTTTGAAACACCTAAGGCAAGGTTTTTCCACAAAGTTTGTTCAACCACTTCGGCGTCCACCGTACGACAATCAACAATGAGTATGACTTCCGAATGTTTGCCGCGTGAGAGCCGTTGATTTTTCCTGATTACTTTAAACATAAATAGTTTAATTCCTAGTCCTAAGATAAATCCGATAAAAGCACTAATTATTCCCCAGTAGATGGGGCCCCAGCTTAGTTTAAACCCAATGCTTGCACCGATGACTGAAAAGGCTGTGGCTAGAGCCATTCCTAGATCAATAAGAGAAACTCCATCGGCTCGATGGAGGCTATCAAAAATCCGTCGATCTTCCGTTCGATTATTAAGAGGGACAATAAATATATCTTCTTTTTTTATCCCTTTTTTTTCTAGCTCTGAAACAGCTAATTCTATGTAACTGGAGTATTCAAATGTAGAAAAGACCTGCATGTTTTCACTCCACCTTTTTTCCTTTCGCAATACAAAAGCTTGGATGTTGATATGTTTTTTCAAAGAAGTTTTTCTGCACTCTTTCAGCAAGTTTATTATTCTCAACCGTATTTATATAGGAATCGAAGGTAGCAAAACCATATAGGGAAGGGAAAAATAACAGCCATTCTTTATTTAAAACGGAAGTAGCCTGTTTTATTTCTCCTAAAAATAGAAGAGAAATTCCTTCAAGCAGGTGAGAATAATAAAAGAAAATGACTGCCCAAATGATAACAAAGAAAGCACCAATGATGCGATGAATATAGAGTTGTCCTAGACCTGGCATCACCAAGGACCAGAAAACGGACAGGATGGGATTCCGTTTATCTAAATAGTTTATTTCCATGGCTCCTATACTGAAGGTGTTGAACCGATGGTTTTCTCGTTCAGCTAACACGTATATTTTATTTAAATCAACGGTTGTTCGGTAACTATCCCATATAGCAAAAATATAAACGGGAATATAAATAAGAAGCCACCTTGTATTAAGCACGTCTTTGGCCATATCAATGTTTCCTTGAAAAGAATAAATCATAGCTAAATTCACATGAGATTTAAGGTTTATGACGACTTCCCATACAAATAACACAAAGCCGCGAAGGTATTTAGACAGTAGTAGGTGCCCAAAACCAGGAAAAGCTGCTGACCACCAAGCGATAATATAGGGGTTTCTTAAATGGATTTGCGTCGTTCCAAATATACTGACATGAGCAATATAGCGTCTTGCAGTATTGTCATTTTTATAATTATTCATTTACGATCTCCTATAGATTCGAAAAAATATACTTTTTATACCTATCATCCATATTTAATATGGTCTTGTTTATTTAATTTATACAGTTCATTGATATCCACCTAATCTTTATCGAAATGAAGAGTTGTGTGACAAGAAAAAGCTCTTTATTTTTCCATAAAGAGCTTTTTTACATGTTGCTTCTGAAAAATGGTATTATGTTAATAAAGAAGTGGTTAAATGCTTCACGGCGATTTGACTCGTTTGTTCAAGATATAGAAAGGTATTCAATTTAGTTTTTATTTAATGAATCAAGAACTCTTTTCGAAAATAGCATGCTGGATATTTAATGATCTTATGAGTAATAACAAATCTGTCAATTATTCCGTTGGTGTACCCATTAAGTAGAGAAATCAATATTGAGTCTGGGGGCTTTCTAAATAAGAAAGGTAAATCTAATAGAGTTAAAATAAACAGTAGTTTGCTCTTATGATTGCTCTTTATTCATAATGAGAAGGAGGTACTAATATGGAATTAATTAGCATCTCCTTCTTGTAGGATTGACTTAATGTGAAATCTTGATGTTTTATACGAATTTTATGATTAACAATCCGTGTTTTTTGACTTGTGAAGAGGTGGTGGAACTAACCAGCCTTTTTCTTTGTTAAGTCGCAAAAACTTTCCACCAAGAGCTACTTTTTGCATGTGAATTTGACCAAACATTGTTGCAATATCTTCGCGAATAGATTGGCCAATCAGTTGACTGCAAGCAACTAGACCAGCAGCTATATCCAGTGAAATAGCCGCAGCAACTTCGGGGTCTTGAACACGTGCACCTACTGGAATATCATCTAAACAAGCTTCTGGACGTTCAGGCGGAGTTGGAGGTAAAGCCACTCCATTTTCTTTTAATAGCTTTTCTACACCTTTCATTTCCTGCTGACATTGTTCAATCGTTTCTTGTACCAACTTATGTAGATCCTTGTCTCCTACATGATTTAGAAACGTTTGATAACCAGCTACTAATCCTTTTGAAGCAGAAAGAAACGACCATGTTCCAAATACTTCACCGTAATGCATCGGTTCATCTGTAGGATTTCCACTTAAAATGCCCATTGTTATCCTCCTTAACATATTCATAGCAATGTGCCACCTTTCTTACTATGCACACACTTAACGTCTCCATATCATGTTTTATTATTCTTCTAGATATAAAAAAGGAATTTTATCAGTGAATACAATCTACTATTTTACACATACTATTCAAGATGCCTATAAGGGCATTAGTTACAATACCCTTGTTATACAGAGAGCTGCCTTCTTTGGCAGTTTTTTGTTTTGTCATGCTTTATGTGGCTTGCTGCTTATGACGATAAGTAGAAAATGTCCATAATAAAAGGAAGAGTGGAGACCCACTCTTCCTTCAGCCATCACATTATAAAGTTGTCTTAGAAACGTCCGCCGCCAAGTTGTTGCTCAGCTAATTGCACAAGACGCTTTGTAATTTCGCCACCTACTGATCCGTTTGCACGTGCAGTTGTATCAGCACCAAGGTTTACACCAAATTCGCTAGCGATTTCATATTTCATTTGATCGATTGCTTGTTCAGCACCGTATACTAATAATTCATTGTTGTTGCTGCTGTTGTTGTTTGCCATGTTGTGTCACCTCCTTGTTTTTCTTAAGTTTCCTAGAGGCCAAGAAGTATATACATGGTAGTTTATGGATGTTTATTTCCTTATCAAGCTGACATACTAATTTTTAGAAACAACCGACCCTGTAAAAAGTGGGATTAGATGTTTCATTTCCTTGTTATCTAAAAGTTGCCATGTGAGAAGAGGATTGCAATTGCTGTTGCAATCCTCTTTAAATACCGTATCAATGGTTATTTTTATACTAAACATAAAATTAAAAATGCAAGAGAGGAAGAGGTTATATTGTCAAAGACACGTCAGAAAAAAGAATACTGTAAAAAGTGCAGAAAAGAAACTATACATACTCTCACAGAAGATGCTTTAGAAATTAATTGTTATTGCCATGAATGTCATTCACAACACGATATCGTAAAAACATTTTTTTAATCATTTCTTAAAGTTTTACTCTCCAATAGACGAATAAATAACTTATATCCATAACCAAACTCCATATGAGCCGTGGCTATTGAATTTCATTTTATACAATTATAGAAGCAGAGAAGAACGGGTAAAGTAACCGGGAAGATTTTCAGTGGAGGTGAACGAGAAGTGAGGAGTAGGGAAAGAGATTTTATAACCATTGAAGATGAAAAAGGTATTGAAAAACAATATGCAGTTGAGGCTTTATTTGATATGAGAAATCAGACTTATGCTTTGCTGCAATCGAACGGGGAAGCGCTGTTGATGCGCGTTGAAGATGAAAAGGGTGAACAATATCTTGTTGGATTGACCGACCCTGAGGAACGTGACTCCATTTTAGATGCTTATCAAATCGCTGTAGAGGCTACGCCTGCTGACGGAGAATTCAGCTAATGTGATGAGGAGTGCGTTATGAAGAAGAAAATTGTAGATGCAGCTCATTTGGAGCAAAAAATGCGGATTGAAAAAGTGATCAACGGAATGACCTTTACGAAAAATTTCCGGTCTGCTACAGCAGAAGAATGGTACGTATTTCTTCCAGGTTATGAAGATCCAAGAACAGGTGGAGCTGCAGGGAAAGCAATGATTCATTATAACCTTTATGGAAATAGAGATGTGTTTATTAACACTACAGTCATCTTAGATGATCCAGCACTATTTAAAGGAGAAACCCATCCTCTTGTATATGCAATTGCAGATGAGCTTGTCAACAGGCTAGTTGGCTATGCTGATACCTTGCTTTCTGTCCATGCCGGTGAAAACTCGTTTGATGCAGAATATAAACAAAACAATAATTAATCTTGATTTTTTTCAACTAAACCTTCCCTTAAAAAGAGGCTGAGACAAACGTATTTTAAAAAGATCCGAACGGTTCATCGTTCGGATCTTTTTATTATGATGGTAAACGTAGGTTTCATATGTTTTGTTGCTTCTAGCACCCGCCCGTTGAAAGCGAAGTCTTGCATGGAAATCAATAGGGGTGTCACAAGCGATTCATACTTGCTCTTTAATAGCATAGGCAGGATACATTTCATTATCAATCATATAATGAGCGATCCTTTCATGAAGCTCCATAGCTTCGTTGAATTGCTTTTAATACTTTGCGAACTTTTGGTGCTGCCGTTTCCGTAAGGGCTATCTATCTAAACAATGATTGTCTAATTTTTTGAATGTTTTAGAAAAAGAGGCCAGGGTATTACAAGTACCATAAACGAATTAATTGATATAAACCATTTTTTTACTAGAAGGAGGAACTGCTCATGACAAAAAATGTGATAGGTACGTATGATAATGAAGAAGCTATTGTAACTGCTATTCAAAACTTAAAGATACAAGGTTTTCAAGAGAAGGACCTTTCTCTTGTAACCAGCAAAGATATCGATAAAGAGGACTATTCGAGAGTAGAAAGCAGAGAGGGAATTGACGTAAAGAAAGTTGAAACCACAGCACAAAATCACCAAGATGAGTCGATTATGGATAAAATTAAACATATGTTTTCACCAGATCACCCTAAAGAGATTCGTAGTGATAAAGCAAGAGTAGAAAAGCGTTTAATTAACTTAGGTGTCCCTCTTACAGAAGCAGGACCTTATGCAGATGATCTGCAAAAAGGAAAAGTATTATTGCTAGTAAAAGCTAATAGAGAGACAAAAACAAATCAGTTCTTAGGAAGTAGAGAAGATTCTCCTTTTGCAAAGGGTGACTCCGTTTATGATAAATCATTATACGGAGAACATCGTAAGCATGAATAGGTAGGAAGAAGAATAAAATTCGAGTTTGTGGGCAAACTAAGAACATAGGAACCCCAATTCCTCATCTTTCATTAAGTATGTGTTTTTTAAAAGCTGCTCATTTGAGCAGCTTTTTCTTTTTTAGAGGAAATATTAAAAGAAAAGCTAACTTGTATGAAAGCTTAAAAGAAGGGGAAGTTAAGAAAAAATGGCTTGAATACGGAGGAACAGAAAATTGCAAAAAAAGAATCGATTAACATCTCCTGAAATGGCAAATTTATGGACACACTATATCCGTGAAACATTATCTGTATGTGTAAATAAATATATGCTTCACACGATTCAAGATCCTGAGATACATAGCCTTTTTCAAACGGCTCTTCACTATTCACTTAAACACATAGATGCTTTAAAAGCATTATTTAAGAAAGAGAAGTTTCCTATTCCTAAAGGATTTACAGAAGAAGACGTAAACTTAGAAGCTCCTCCTCTATTTACGGATGTTTTGTGTCTTAAATCCCTTTATATGATGAGCACACACGGACATAATGAAATGAGTTTATCATTTACGACTTCCTTACGCCCAGACATTGTAGATTTTTATTATCAATGCAACCTTGATGCGATGGAGATTTATAAAAAAGCTAAGGACCTTCTTGTTTCAAAGCAACTTTATCAGCAACCACCTACTTACATAACACCGAACAAGGGGGAAATGATTGAACACTACCACTATGTAACAGATGTATTCGGTAAACAGAGGCCGATAAATACAATAGAAAGTGGACATGCTTATTTTAATTTAAACAAAACATTTATTGCCAAAGCGATGATCCTTGGCTTTTCACAAGTTTCAAAAAATCAAAACGTACGAGCATTATTAGAAAAAAGCCTGCAAGTAAAAAACAAACACATTGATGTGTTTGCATCCTTATTAACCAAAGATAATCTTCATCTGCCTAAATCATGCGACACAGAGGTTACAAATTCCAATATTTCTCCTTTTTCAGATCGGCTTATGCTTCTCCAAACAGGTTTCCTTTTTGGTGTAGCAGTTACTTATTATAACGCAGCTCTCATTGCAAGTATGAGAGCTGATATTTCAGCACACTGTGAAAAGGCATCCTTGGATAGCTTGTGGATTTATAGCCGTATTGGGAAAGATATGATTGATAATCAGTGGATGGAAAAGCCTCCCCAAGCAGACGATCGTAAAAGATTAGATGATTAGAAAAACGTTCTTAATAAATTAATGTGTAATCCTCCGAGCATGCTACTAAGGGTGATGCAAATCATCATTATTCCGTATAAGGTTACGTGTAAACAGACAAGACTACTGTTCGGGAGCAGTAGCCTTTTTGTTTTTAGGATGTATCTTCTATACACTCTTAGTTAACATATATAACTTTAGATTGTTAAACTAAGAATATTTTTCTGTATTATCCATTAAGGATTAGGGAATCTTGTAACTACTCTCTAATAAATATACTCCTACTAATTAAATAGTCGTGTTAGGAATTATAACCAAGTTGTAGATTATTTGTATAATTTGTTGTTATTGTAGGTATAATTATTTGAAAATTTAGATATTAGATTAGATTTATTATTCCTAACATACATACTTACTTATTCTTTATTATTTTAAAACCAATCAAATAGATAAAGGAGAGGATATATTTGAAGAATAATTATTTATATCGAGAGAAAAAAATAATGACTATGAAAACTGTTACTGAAATGACCGGATTGTCTGAGAGAAAAATTCGTTATTATGAAACTCAAAAACTTATCTTTCGTGAACGTACCTGCTCTGGTACCCGTAGGTATTCTTTTTCTGATATTGAGAGATTAATGGATATTGCAGAAAAAATAGAAGATGGAGTTCTTACACGAGAAATTCGAGATGATCTTTATAAAAGAAGAAAAAAGATATTAATACAAGAAACGAAACGATTATAGGTGAACTAAGAACTTATTTTTCACGAACCTAATTGAATAATTTTATCCAGATTAATAATAAGTATTACATTGCTTAAAATAAATAATTTAAAATCCTTTCTTCTCTATACTTTTTTCAATTTCCAGAAGGGTGAATTATATATGAAGGGACTAAAAGATATGAAAATATTTATGAATCAGTTTATAAAAAACATTACTTGTATAGTTGAATTTGTTTATCTATATATGCTGCTCTCTTTTATAGAATTACAGGCGGCTTTACTAAAATCATTGCAAACAAAATAGTCTTTTGTCTTAAAAGGTTCATAATATATACATCTTTAAAGATGTATATATTATGAATCTTTCTACTGGTTTATTTGTGGTTCTAACGTAAAAATTGTGGGGCGAAAATTAAGAGGTAATTAATAGGTTTATATAAAATGAATTTTCTTCTCTTATAGAAATTACTCATTAGTTTGTTTTAACCATCATTTTTAGTTCTGTGCGAGCTTAATTAAAATCAATATGAGATCTTGTCGCAAGGCGCTGACTATACAGAAACAAGAAAGGATGCAGTTACCCTTCGTTAGGGAATAAAGCTTGAACAACAACTGTTATAAACTCATTCATAGGAAGACCTACTTTCTTTAGGAGGGTTGAAGTCACTTAATTATCTAAGAAAAGTCCTTCCTTTTTGTATTTATTCATTTACACAAGATATTACTATCTTACGCCTTTCCTTTAATTTCAAACAATAAGGTTTATTATTAAAAACTTTATTTTTGACAAATAATATATTTACTTTAAATTAAAGGAGGGAAGAACATGAAGATTTTTCTAGCAATAAGTATTGTCTTTTTATTATCTACTTTAAACCTCTTGCTAATGGATTTTCTATTAGGTTTTAGTTTTTATGATTCATTTCTGCACCTTCTAAACCCTTTTTGGGTAATGAGTAATGCTGAATATATCATGTTAGCTGGACTTTTTCTTATTGTCATTAGCCAACAAATTTTTATGATTATTAAAAAAAAAGAGAAACGCTACCGTCCTAATTAGTTTTTTTCTTCACATAGTTCCGAATGAGGGAGACAACCAGCATAAACAAAGGAATAACAATCAAAAAAGGAACATGAAGGTATTTTAATGTAATAATAAACCCTTCTTCTAAATGTTCTGAAAAACTGGAAGCTATTGTCATGGAAAGGAAAATCAAAACAAAGCCCATGGGAAGAATGATTTGCTGGCGGTTCTTCACCTTAAATAAATCAGTAATTCCAAGGATAGCTCCATACATAAAAATAGATGCTTTGAAAAAAACGGTCATTAACAGGGTAAAAACTACAATTGCATCCATTCTTTCAATAAAATCAAATAGATTAACTTTTCCAATCGTAGCTAAGGTAGGAAATGTAGATCTTTGCATTACATCCAAACCTAGCACCGACATATTTAGAGCAGCTGTCCAGCTTAGGATCAATCCGCTTGAAATTAATGCAGATACCCATACCTTTTTTATTAGTTTAGGACGATTTAAATATGGTAGCAGCATCGTAAATACGAGCATTTCACCAAATGGAAAAGATACGACAGGAGGGAACGCTGTAGTTAAAACGGGTTTCCACCCGTGTTCGAGAAAGGGGCGAATATGATTTAAACTAACATTTCCAGATACAAGAACAAAGAAATTAGCTCCTAGCCCAAGTAATAGTAGGATGACAATAAATACTTCTGCTGTTCTTCCTATTACTTCTATCCCTAGATAAATGACATAACACATAACAAGAATAAGCGAGAGGTTAATTGCTAGTAATGGTGTTTCTGGTAAAGTAGACGAAGTCAATAAGTCCCCGAAATCACGTACATTTCTAGCTGCAATATACAAGAAAAACAAACAGTATAATAATCCAAGCACCCAGCCAAAGAATTCACCAAATATTTTTCTAACATATCCAGTAAGGGGAATGGTCGGATATTGACGAAATAACATATAGTAAATAAAGAATAAGAGTATGCCTCCTCCCATTCCTAGAAGGATAGCAAGCCAGGCATCTTTACCGGCGGGGATTCCATAACTTACAATTAGAGAAGTACCCAAGTCGAAGATAAACATAAGGGCAAAGAGTTGTGTAACGCTTATTTTTGCTTTCTCCATCTTTGAGGCGTCTCCTTTCTTTATTATGTCTTATCTTTGACTTTTTTAATTGTTTGCTAAAAGTTTTCATAATGATTGGTAATAAAACTAGTTTAAACCCGTTGCTTGTTCAGTTTCTTGCAAAATGATTGCGGATAACAGAAACTAAAAGCATGATCATGGGAACAACAATTAGAAGAGCAATCGAAAGATAATGATTAAGGAAGCCTTCTTCTCCTTGCTCCGAAAAACTGGAGGCCATAGTGAGAGATAAAAAAATGACAATAGTTCCGGTTGGGAAAAGAATTTGATGGTACGTTCTTAATTTGAATAAATCAGCTATTCCTATAACCGCGGCATATAGATAAATAGATGCTTTGAAAAAGACGGTAATCAGCAGAGTGAACACCACAATTGCATCTAATCTTTCAATAAAATCGAATAGATTGACTTTTCCAACTGCTGTCAACGTAGGAAATACGGACCTCTCCATCACATCTATACCCAGAACCGATGTATTTAACAAAACGGTCCAGCTTAAAATCATCCCGCTTGAAATCACAGCCCCCAACCATGCTCGCTTTACTAATTGAGGACGATTTAAATATGGTAATAGCATTGTAAAAGCAATCATTTCGCCAAAGGGGAAAATGAGCAGGTGGGGAAAAGCCGTGGTGAAGATAGGCTGCCATCCGTGTTCAAGAGCGGGGCGTATCTGGTGAAAATCAACATCTCCTGATACAAGAACAAAAAAATTCCCTGCCGCTCCAAGTAAGAGTAAAACGACAATAAATACTTCTGCTGTTCTCCCTACTACTTCTATCCCGAGATGAATGACGTAGCATATCACAAGTACAAGCGTAAGGTTAATGGCTAGTAAAGGAGTTTCCGACAGGGTAGATGAAACCAATAAATCTCCTAATTCACGTACATTCCTTCCGCAAATATACAAAAAGTGAAGACAGTATAGCAAACCAATTATCCATCCAAAGTACTTACCAAATATTTCTCTTATATATCCAGTGAAGAGCAAATTGGGATATTGACGATATAAAAAGTAAAAGATGTAAAATAATCCGACTCCTCCACACAAGGCTAACAGAATAGCAAGCCAAGCATCCTTTCTGGCATTTGTTCCGTAACTAACAATCAATGCTGTTCCCATTTCGAAGATAAACATAAGAGCAAAGAGTTGAATGACACTTAATTTTGCTTTTTCCATTCGTCTCTCAACTCCTTTCTTTACCCTTTATGATTATTTTATTTGTTTATATAGGACTTGGTTGTCATACCTGTCCGGCGAATAATAGCTTGTACATTCACGTGAACTTCTGTTTTCGGAAAAATATCTTTTTCCCATGAATTATGAATGTTGTTCCACACATGTTTATTTGCTATATTAACCGTTTCACCAAAATTGAAGATATCACTTTTTTGCTTTTGAGCTTTTTTTACTGTCAATAGTATTTCCTGTTTAATCTCTTCTTCTAATTGTTCATCTAGTTGGCCAAGTGCTTGTGATTTGGCAAGATCTATAGAGCAATTATTTTCTAAGACTGTTCCTTCTGCACGAACTGTAATATAGATAACGGGTTTCTGATGTTTGAATGTTACATGGGTAGACGATTTGGAACGCGAAATTTCAATTGCGATGGCATCCTTTTTCTTTCCGCAATTAAGATTCATCACGGTTCGTTTCATTTCGTTCGTAATCCATGTCACTCCTCGTGCAGGAGGCCCATCCAACCATTTTTTTAACTTTCCATTTTTAAAAAGAGCAATCCCTTTAATTTCAATGTTTGCACTTGGAGAAACTTGTTGTGTATTTGTTGTCGCATTCCCACTTTCTTTCTCCCCGTTAATCTTAACCCCTGTGACTACTACACTTCCTTCTTTTAGCCCCTGAATCACTTGATCTGCACGCGTACTTTTATAGGTTCCCCAGTCCTCTTCAGAAGATTTTAAAGCATCACTAATCTTTGCAGAGGGGATGGCTTCTAAAGATGTTGTGACTTCTAGCGTTTCTTTCGCTGTAATATGTCCTCTTGCAATTAAAACTGGAAAAAGAACCCGAAACTGGCTATCCCGTTCGATCATATCAAATAAATCTTCAATTCCTTGTTTCGCTACCTTCTCGCCGATAACTAAGATTTGAAGGTGAGGAAAGAAAAGCTCTCCAGGTGACTTTGTTGAAATCTTTCGAAGGGTCTCAGCAAGGGTACTTCCTGTTTCAGTAAAGGTTGTCACAGGCGAAGCTTGAACTTTTCCTCCTTGTTGTCCACCAGCTACTTGTGAAGGATTGATAATTTGAACCGTAACTCTATATCTGTTCTTTACTTTGTCACTGCCTTTATCAATAGCCATCCCTGAAACGATACTTAGCTGCTGTAGCTCTTCGCGGTCCCAGCATCCTGACAAGAAGACTAACAATACGGAAAGCAAAAGAAGCATCAATGATTTATGTCTCATCAGAATCCCTCTTTGATTCTTGATTTTTCATCTTTCCTTCCCTTGGTGAAGGACCGCGATCTTTATTAGTGTCTGTTCGCTTCGTTTTCACCTGACTAATTAAACGGGGGCGTTTAGACATAAAAGGTAAAGGAAAACGGAAGATGGAATCTTTCTGATCAGCTAAAATGGCAGGAGCAAAAGGAGCTAAGTACGGAATACCAAAGGAACGCAAGCTGCACGTATGAGCTACTAACATGATTACTCCTAATCCAATACCATATAATCCAAAAAAACTAGCTAAAATCATCATTCCAAACCGAAGTAAACGAGTAGCATCTGTCATTGCATAATGAGGAATGGTAAAGCTTGCGATAGCCGTAGCTGCCACGACAATAACCATCGCGCTTGAAACAATCCCAGCTGAAACAGCTGCTTCTCCCAATACAAGAGCCCCGACGATGGAAACAGCCTGACCAACGGGACGCGGCATACGAACACCAGCTTCTCGCAATACTTCAAAGGTAAATTCCATCAATAGCGCTTCTATAATAATGGGAAATGGAATATTTTGACGTTGGGCTGCCAAATTAATCAGCAACGGTGTTGGAATTAATTCTGGATGGAATGAAAGAAACGCAATAAATAAAGATGGGCCAAGAAGAGTAATTAAAAAAGAAATGATTCTCAATATGCGCAAAAAGCTAGACATTGTCCAACGCAAATAATAATCCTCCGCCGTTTGGAAAAATTGATTCCAAGTCGCAGGGACAATGAGAGGCGTAGGTGTTTCATTCACAAAAATCACAACTCTTCCCTCTAATAGATTTCCTGCCACCACATCGGGGCGTTCTGTGATAAAAACAGTGGGCCAAGGGGTCCAGGTTTCATCGGAAATCCATTCTTCAATTGTATTAGAGCCTTGAACTTCATCTACTTCCATTTTACCTAATCTTTCTTTAATTTCTGTAAGAAGCTTATCATTGACAATTCCTTTTACGTACATCATCCCAACGCCAGTTTGCGTGATTGTTCCTATTTCCTTCGTTTCTAACCAGAGGTTTGGACTCTTAATACGACGACGAATCATTGCCGTATTAGTGATAAGGGACTCTGTAAAGCTATCTCGAGGGCCTCGAACGGACGATTCTGCTACGGGTTCCGAAATGGCTCTAAGATCTCCTCCTTGCGCCGCACAGGCAAAGCCTTGATTCCATCCATCAACTAAGACAATTGTTTCGCCGGATAAAAGATGGAAAAAAAGTTTATCGAAATTCGTTATCTCTCCCACATTTGTAATAGTTAATATATGTTCTTTTATGTACATCCCTAATTCGATTGGTCCATAAGGGGCTTCCTCTTTAACCATCTCTACATCGTTCATCAGCCTTTCTATAATGGAGTTTCCTAAAATTTCTTTATCCGTTAATCCATTTATATAAATAGAAGCTACTTTACATAAAAAGGGTTTTCCCATTTTGAAATCTCGAACCACTAAATCTCCACTATTCCCTAAAGAGTTCTTTACTTTTGTCAGGTTTTCAGTCAAAGATGAATGAAGAGTCTCGTCATTTGAAGTGGTTTCTTCATACTGAAGGGGCATTTTTTTTGGTTTTCTGGCTTTTTTTATCAGGCGATTCCAGGCGCTGTTCATATTTTAATAACCCTCCACTTTTGAATGTCATCGAATGAAGAGGACATTGGTTTTTCCAATATTCACTAGTAATTTTTCCTTATATTACTTTTTTATACATTCATTCTTCTTTCCTTCATTAATTTGTTACAAAGGAAAGTAACTAACGAAGCATAAAAGTTACTACAATGTGATAACTGAATTTAGATTGAATGAACCTGCCAATATCTTTATTGGTTAGATCGTTTTGGTTGTAATAAAAAAGAAAGCCTGTAAAGAGTAGAATGTCATCAAAAAAGAGGGTGAGGCAGCTATTACAGTCTTGGATATGCTATTGTTGGATACAGCTCAGTAATAAGGCTAGGTTAGTTTTGGAACATTTATTACGGATTTAATTCTGAAAATTCTTTTTTGGTACTCCTAAAAGAAAGAGATTGTATTTGCAAGCATCGAGGAGAGAAAATTGAGGCTGCGCTAAACATGAGGATAACTTTTGAAAGACCTAAAGCTAAAGTTAGCCAGGAGTTTACGGAAGTTTATAAATGATGGAAATAAAATTAAAACAAAACTGTACAAGTCATGAAAGAAGAAAATATGAAGAAAACAATATTTTATAAAGTAAGAAAGCAATATGAAAGTACTATAAAAAAGATCACTTTATAATAGAAGAAACTCACCAAAAAGAAGCCTTTGCTAATTATAGCGAAGGCTTTCAAATAATAGGAACACCCTAAAAGATATTTTTGGAGTTTTAAGCCTATTTATTATATTTTTCCTGATTCTAAGCAGTAAGTTTTGAATCGTTCCTATCTTTAGATGCTTGATTCTGGTTTCTTAAAAGAAATGCACCAAATAGAGTAAAGATAGTGACAATAACCCCCATGATTAAGTATGTTTGACGAAAACCAATTGAATCGTATAGGTTTCCTACGATAGGAGAAAGTATAACGGCCCCTAGCTGCATCGCGAATTGGTAGCCAACCAAATATAAAATTGAAGAGAATTTTGTATCAAAATGTGTAGCCAGATATTTAAACACAGAAACGATGATAATGGCAAACTCTGGTGCGTTAAGAAGCTTAATAAATGAAATGCTGTATGGGTCTGATACTAGACCTGAACCTATCACGCGCAAAATCATAATGATTCCCGCTAAAACTAAACCTCCTTTAGGACCTACTTTACGGACAATGAATGGAGCAACTAATAACATACCGGACTCTAAAAAGACCTGACCTGCATTTAAGTAACCAAATATTTGGTTTCCTAATTGTTCTGTTGGAAACAGAGAGGCATAATATACAGGAAATTGCTGGTCAAAGACATTATAAATACAGCCCGTCCCGAGCATAAAAATCATAAAAATCCAGAAATCTTTTCGTTTAAATAAACTGCCCAAATCTTGAACAGAAAGGGACTTTGCCTTCTTTTCTTCGATAGTGGATACTTCTACTTTTGTAAGGAAAATAACAAGTAATAAGAGAATGCCTGATCCCGATGCAATCCAAAAGTTGATATCAGGGTTAATGTTAAGCATTCGTCCACCAATAGCAGCTGCCACGGCGGCTCCTATTGATCCCCAAAGTCTTGCACGACCGAATTCAAACTCATACTTTCTGCCAACTTTTTCGATATATGACTCGATAGCTGAGATACCAGCTAAAAAAGTGATGGCAAGATAAGACCCGCCTGTCAGGGCTCCTATCCAAAAATTCCAGTTTAAAAGAGGTTGATAGATGAAAATGAGAAATGGTCCAGATAAAATAACTAAAATTGAAATAAAGTATAATAAATTCTTTCGTAACCCCAATTTGTCAGAGATATATCCATAAAGCGGTTGGAAAAGCATAGTGAAGATAGCGTTTACAGAAAAAACAATACCCGTTTGTGCTCCGGAAAGGTTAAGGCTTTGTCCCAACCAGATAGCAAAAAAAGTGAAAATAGAGGCAATAGATAAGAAGAACAAGAAAAAGAAACTGCTTAGCTTCCAGTAAAGTTTATTGTTTTGCATATTTAAATCCCCTTTGCTGTTTATGTATCTAAATTTTATTTAGAAAGCGTTTTCGATTTGATTGTATTATATATGGTACCGATTTCATATGTCAATAAGAAAATAATTAACAAAACTACCCTTTTAAAAAGGGTTTTTTTAAGTGTAATGTATTTTTTAGTGTGGTACTGGTTTCTTACTTATGAAATAACTGCTTTTAAGTATGCTGGTTTATTAATCATGAAACATTTTATATAAAAAGGTTCTGTCTTAAAGAGTCACAGCGATTTTACTGGTATTCTTATTGAACACATGATATAGAGATGCAAACGAATTCATTCATTGCATTTTGGCTCTTTTTTAACGTAAAATAAGTATGAAACTGATTTCAGTTAGTGATGGAGTGATAAATAAATGCCTACCATATATGACGTAGCAAAATTATCGGGGTTATCAAAGACAACCGTTTCCCGTGTTATAAACAATCATTCATATGTTTCAGAAGAGAAAAAAAATCTGGTGCTAAAAGCAATGAAAGAGCTTAACTATACCCCGAACCCTTCGGCAAGAAAGTTAAGAGGACAGGTAACGACTACAATTGGTGTTATTGTACCAAGAATCGTAAATCCATTTTTCTCTTATTTAGTCGATTCAATTGAACAAGTTGCTTATAAAAACGGCTATCACGTATTAATCTTTCAAAGTAATGAAGATAAAGAGAGAGAATTGGCCTTTTTAAATTTACTAAAAACAAAGCAAGTTGACGGAATTATTATGACCTCTATTGAAAATGACTGGAGTATCATAGAATCGTTTACTGAATCTGGTCCTATTTTGTTATGCAATGAATATGTAAACAACGCAAATGTTCCAATTGTTCGATTAGATCAATACAAGGGTGCATATATAGGCGTAAAGCATTTACTTGAAAAAGGCCACCGGAAAATTGGGTACTGTACAGGTGGATTGTTTGCAGAGGAAGGCAAGGACAAGGACCGTAATCAAGGTTATCAAAAAGCACTTCAAGAGGCAGGGATCGAGCCGGATCCAAAGTGGATTTTTGTTAATCAACACAGTATCGAAGACGGAAAACAAGTAGTTAAAAAAATCCTGTCAATGGAGGATCGTCCAACGGCTATATTTACAGGAAGTGATGAAATTGCCGGGGGAATGATGATTGAAGCCAAAGAGTGCGGTCTAAAAATACCTAATGATTTGGCTATTATTGGCTTTGATGATCAACCTCTTGCACAAATGTTAGATCCAAAGCTAACAACTATACGACAACCTATTGATCAGATGGGGATTAAAGCAATGGAAACTCTTATTGATATGTTGAATGATTCTGAAGTAAAAGTGGAAACTTTTGAACTTCCAATCGAGCTGGTTGTTCGAAGTTCAACGTAATAGCAGATAACAGATGAAGGTGAGAACTGAATTTATTCGTTCTCACCTTTTTTGAAAAATTTTCAGAAAAGTTATTGAAACCGTTCCCATGATGTAATACAATGAATTTATCTTAAGGAAGAAGAGTCATATCAGACTTTTTAATAGCAAAAATTTTTTTAACCAAATATGGTATCGGTACCATACAAACAAAGAATAAGTACATAATTTTAATATAAAAATACGGGAGCTGATAGAAATGGTTCAACTAAGTGAAAGAATGAATGAAGAAAGCGCTACAATAAAGAATAGACAATGGTGGAAGGAAGCAGTTGTATATCAAATTTATCCGAAAAGTTTTTATGACTCTAATGGTGACGGAATTGGTGACTTAAAAGGAGTTATTCAAAAATTAGATTACTTAAAAGAGTTAGGTATCGACGTTATTTGGTTAAGCCCAGTTTATCAATCACCAATGGACGATAACGGATATGACATCTCTGATTATCAAGCAATTGCAGAGGAATTTGGCTCTATGGAAGATATGGATCTATTAATTCATGAAGCTAAAAAAAGAGATATAAAGATTATTATGGACTTAGTCGTTAACCATACTTCGGATGAACATGAATGGTTCATAGAATCAAAAAGTGATGTAAATCATCCTAAAAGAGATTGGTATATTTGGAGAAACGGAAGAGAAGACGGGACTCCGCCTAACAATTGGAAATCTATTTTTGGCGGTTCGTGCTGGGAGTATGATGAACAAACCGGACAGTATTATCTTCATGCATTTTCTAAAAAACAGCCTGATCTTAATTGGGAAAACCCTGATCTTCGAAATGCCGTTTATAAAATGGTCAGATGGTGGTTAGATAAAGGAATTAGCGGCTTTAGAGTAGATGCCATTACATTTATAAAAAAACGACAAGACTTTGATGATTCGCATGATGGAATGAATGTAATTGAAACCAATCAACAAGGCATTCATGAATTTTTAAGTGAACTACGTAAAGAAGCTTTTACTTCACCTGGTATCTTAACCGTAGCAGAAGCACCTGGGGTATCACACAAAGAACTGCCTATTTATGCGGGAGAAGACGGACATTTTAGTATGCTTTTTGAGTTCGATCATGTCGATTTAGATGTAGGAAAAGAAGGAAAATGGTATAAACCGTATAATTGGAATCTACTTGATTTCAAAAAAACCATTTCTGACAGTCAAACGTTCTATAACCACACAGGGTGGGGAGCGCTTTATTTAGAAAACCATGACCAGCCTCGTTCTTTAAACAAATTTATTAAACCAGAAGATATAGGACCTATTCCAGCTAAAATGTTAGCTACCGTCTATTTCTTATTAAAAGGGACACCATTTATCTATCAAGGGCAAGAAATTGGAATGACAAATGTAGAGTATCCATCAATTGAGCATTATAATGACTTGGCTTCAATCGATCAATATTACTCTGCGCTGAAAGAAGAATTCTCAAAAGAGGAAGCATTAGAAGCGATTTGGAGACGCAGTCGTGATAATTCTCGAACACCTATGCAGTGGAATCATTCTGAATATGCAGGGTTTAGCCAAGGTACACCGTGGCTAGAGATAAATTCTAATTACTCTTCTATTAACGTCGAGAATGCTTTAAAAGATCGTAATTCTTTATTTTATTTCTATAAAAAGTTAATTAGTTTAAGAAAAAGCAGTCCATATTCAGATATTATTGCTTTTGGTAAATACGAAGACAGGTTTAAAGATAGCCTGCAAATCATGGCCTACACGAGAGAGTTGAACGATAAAAAAATAGCGGTGATTGCTAACTTTGATAATAAAGAGTTAACTCTAAGCTTAGATTTTAATATAAAAAATGTTATTTTATCCAACTATGAACATTTAGAATTACACCTAAATCAGATAAAATTACGACCTTACGAGTCCATTGTTTGTGAAATTGATTCATCATTTTAATCTCTTTTTATCACAATTGACTCCTTCACGTATAGAAAGGCAGGGCGAAATCTTTTGAAAACATTAAGAAATCAACATCAAGAAAAAATCTCAAAGGCAATGGAATTTGTGTTAAACGAGCAGGAGTCTGTTGATCAGAATCATTGGCGACTACAATATCATGTGTCTACACCAGCATACTGGATGAATGACCCAAATGGATTCAGCTTTTATAAAGGTGAGTATCATTTATTTTATCAACATCATCCTTACTCTCCCGAGTGGGGGCCGATGTATTGGGGGCATATAAAAAGTGAAGATTTTACTTACTGGGAACAACTTCCTATCGCTCTTGCTCCGAGTGAAGAATACGATCATGATGGATGTTTTTCAGGAAGTGCAATTGAAAAAGACGGAAAGCTTTATGCAATGTACACAGGGAATGTGTGGACAGGGGATAACTATGATACGGACTTACGACAGGTTCAGTGTCTTGCTGTAAGCGAAGACGGCGTTCATTTTAATAAAGTACCTCAAAATCCAGTTATTGATTCAGTGCCTGAAGGGGATATTCATCCTCATCATTTTAGAGATCCAAAAGTATGGAAGAAAGACGGCTATTATTATTGTGTTCTTGGATCACGTACAAAGGATCATGAAGGGCAAGTTCTTTTGTACCGTTCAAGAGATCTGTTGAATTGGGAGTTTATGAATGTAATGGCCAAAAGCCAAGGAAATCTTGGTTTTATGTGGGAGTGTCCAGATCTTTTTAGTCTCGAAGGACAGGACGTGCTTGTTATGTCACCTCAAGGAGTAAAACCGGAAAGAGATCTCTATCATAACTTGCATCAAGCTGGATATGTAAAAGGGAAATTAGACTATCAAACAGGGCTGCTTCAACATGAAGACTTTCAGCTTTTGGACTACGGGTTTGACTTTTATGCTCCTCAAACGACAGAAGATGAACATGGCAGACGCATTATGATAGCGTGGATGGCTATGTGGGAAAGCAGCATGCCTGAACAAAAACACAATTGGGCAGGCGCAATGACTATTCCGCGTGAGCTTTCTACTAAACAAGGGAATATAATTAGTAAACCAATTCCAGAGCTTAAGCAGCTTCGTCAACATCACGTGCAGTATAAAAATATCACGGTTAACGGAGAACAAGAACTTACAGGTATTTCAGGTGATTGTTATGAACTTGAAGTGAAAATTAACGCAAAAGCTGCTTCACAGTTCGGAATAAAAGTGAGAACAGATAATGACACTCACCAGGAAACGCTCTTAACTTATGATAGGCTAGAAAGTTTGTTTATCTTTAATCGTGATAAATCAGGTGAAGGTGATGGGGGAATAAGAAAAGCATCTGTTGGATTAAATGATAATCACTTGCATCTTCATCTGTTTGTTGATAAATCGTCCATCGAAGTTTTTATTAATGAAGGCGAGAAAGTGATGACGAGCAGAATCTATCCTGCAGACAATGCAAAAGGTATTTGTTTCTTTGCAGATCAAGAAATTGAATTGATTACCTTAAATAAATGGAACTTAAGCAAGGGCGTTTCTCCACTGATTTTTTAAAGGCTAATAGGAATTGGATAAAGATAGTAGCCAAGCAACGTACAAGAAAGAAATTACAACAATTTATGCAACTAGATTAACTTGAAGAACAGATCCCCTTAAGGGGATCTGTTCCTTTTATATGTACATTAATATCTTTATTACATGGAAAAGTGCTTTTTTTGATTACTGTTATCTTTTATAAATAGTTTTATAAAGAATAGAGGGTAAATCATCAAGTACAAATTAAAAGCCCGCCATGTTAAATCGAAATCTTTAATAAATGCCCAATACGCAATAGCTTGTAGTCATGAGAAAAAGGTTTTAAATATTTCATCTTTTTATCTAATATGTTCTTCCAAAGTGGATTTACTAGCATTAGCTTCTTTTTCCCCGGTCATATTTAATGTCACTACACCGATAATAATGAGGGCTATAGCAACGATTTTTAGCAGACTTACACTTTCATTGAAGTACATAAATCCAATTAGCGTAATAATTATAATCCCCATACCCGACCAAATAGCGTAAGCAATTGAAACTTCTATACTTTTTAACGTTAATGTCAAAAAGTATAAACTACAAATGTAAAAAAGTATAAGCAACACACTTGGTATAACTTTAGTAAAACCTTCTGATAATTTCATGGTCGTAGTCCCAGCAACTTCAAAAAGAATAGCCAAACATAGATAAATCCAATACAACTTTCTTCGCCTCCTTATTTTTTACAGAAAAGCTTAGGTGATGATTTTTGTCATAAAAATACTCATAGATAAAAAATAAATATAACTTTAAATACCTTATAAGTATAAGTTTACCATATTAGGATTTTTATATATAATCTATAGATGTTGTTACTTACATATTTTGAGGAGGAGAAAAGAAATGAAGAAAACGTTTGTCGTATTAATTCTTGCTTTATCCCTAGTTGTATCTGCATTAGGAATTCAGCCTTCGAATGCTAAAGCTGAATCAAATCATAATCCGGTTGTTCTTGTTCATGGAATCAGCGGTGCGTCCTATAACTTTATTGCTATCAAAAACTATTTAATTGCTCAAGGGTGGGATCGCAATGATCTTTATGCTATTGATTTTATAGATAAGACAGGCAACAATTTGAATAATGGACCTCAGCTTGCTCGATACATTGATCAGGTGTTGAAAGAGACGGGAGCTAAGAAGGTAGATATTGTTGCTCATAGTATGGGCGGAGCAAATACGCTGTACTATATTAAATATCTAGGGGGAGGGAATAAGATTGAAAATGTCGTGACGTTAGGAGGAGCGAATGGTTTAGTTTCTTCGACAGCACTCCCAGGTACAAATCTCAATCAAAAAATTCTTTATACGTCGATCTACAGCATAAATGATCAAATTGTTGCTAATAGTCTCTCTAGGCTGCAAGGAGCAAGAAATATTCAACTTTATGGCATTGGACATATTGGATTGCTTTCAAATAGTCAGGTTAATGCGTACATAAAAGAAGGGCTGAATGGCGGGGGACAAAATACAAACTAATTATTTTTCAGGTGAACAAGGCAGAATCGACTTTTATATATTGGGGACTAGAATGTTTGCCTTTGTGTTTCACCAGCATGTACCCGATGAAAAACAACCGAAGTCAAAGCAGCTCCCGCGCCGAAATAGAGTAGACTGCTAAAAGTACCTCAGTTAATCGAGGTACTTTTTTAGTTTTTGTACAAAGAATCGAGGATTAAAAACCGCTCAAATTGATTTTTAATCGCGCATTGCGCCTGCTTCTCGAGAAGTCATTGCACCTTGTCCTTCACTTACGTCTCTTTGGATTTCTTGTTTTACTTTTTGTGCATTTGTTGCAGAAACTGCTGGTTTCTCAGTAAAACCCGCCTTTTCTTTAGCTGATTGATGTTGCTGCATATGATCTCTCCTTACTTTTTTATTCGTACAAAAAGGAAGAATGGAGACCCATTCTTCCTTCAGCCATCAATTATAAAGTTGTCTTAGAAACGTCCGCCGCCAAGTTGTTGCTCAGCCATTTGTACAAGACGTTTTGTGATTTCGCCACCTACTGATCCGTTTGCACGTGCAGTTGTATCAGCACCAAGGTTTACACCAAATTCGCTAGCGATTTCATATTTCATTTGATCGATTGCTTGTTCAGCACCGTATACTAATAATTCATTGTTGTTGCTGCTGTTGTTGTTTGCCATGTTGTGTCACCTCCTTGTTTTTCTTAAGTTTCCTATTGTGGAAGAGATGTATTCGTGGTAAATAATGGATGTATATTTCCTTGTTATGATGACATACTAATTTTTAGAAACAACCGACACTGTAAAAAGTGGGATTAGATGTTTCATTTCCTTGTGACTAAAAACTAAACGCTTGCCATGTGTAGGAGAGAGAATGACAATTCGTTTGTCATTCTTTTTTCATGTTCATGGGTATATTATTTGAAGGACAAAGGACTAACTCTATAAAGAGTTAGTCTTTTGCTTGATGAAAACGATCAATATTCAAAAAGCTGTCTCAAAGGATTGCTTTTTATATCTATTTTAAGAGTTAGGGTTATTGATTCTATCCATTGCTTCTTGAACTGCATTTACAACAAAAGGATCTTTTTCCTTCAAATCATTCACGCTGATTTCACCTGACTGTAAACCTCTGCAGATTTCATGAATATCTTCTTCAATTGTAATCGGCAGCTTATTTTCTGTAAGCATGTTACTTAATTCATTTGCTAACATTTTTTGTTGATCCATGGGATGCCCTCCTCGTCATGTAAAAGTATAAATTGATCAAGCTTATTTCTTTTCTTTTTCTTCTTGCTGATTCTGTACTTTTTCAATTCCAGTGTTTGATTCAAATCCAACTCGATAAGTTCCAGATTTTTGTTGTTTTACTGAATCTGGCATTTGATACTGCTTTAAATCATCCTGAAACTGTCTTGTGCTAGGGTTTCCTTCCACTTATATTCCTCCTCAGTAAAGTAAGTTTTGACGCTTTAGTTTCCCCAGTTCGTAAAACAATTAAGCATGTTGTACATGGCTCTTTGCAACAAGTATCTAATTAATTCTCGGGAAATAAAAATATAACTTAACCTTCCACTTATTTTATCTTCAAATTTTCAAACAATAGGGCTAGGAGGTGTTTTTATGCCAAAGAAAGACTTTAAAGGCGTTGATAATTCAGGAATTGCAGAAAGAGTTGATTATAACAACTATAAAAATAAAGATAGCAATAATGACCCTACGCTTAACCGTATTGTCGAAGAAGATGGGCGTGCTCTTGATCCGAGGGAAACCTTAGAAAATTTCTTCACTGACCTTGAAGGCGAAGATCCACAAGAAATTACAACTTAATAAAAAAAAGTAGAAAACGGCGGATCTTTTTAAGCGAAAAGACCTATGAAACGCAGATATTTTCATTAAAGAACCTGCTGTAAACGAGTTAACATGATTTGAAAAAATGAGGGCTATTAATAGAGGTGAAGTTAATGTCGCACACAGAAACTGAACGAACAACGTATATGTATGATCCTTTCACTATACAAGGTCTTGAAATGAATATACCTAAAAAAGACGAAGGCAGCCAACCGCTAATAAATCGCTCAGGACTGAGTACCTCTACGTTCAAAACCAACATGAATAGAAAACATTTTGAACGTTATATTTATTAGCAGGAATATCCTGCAGCTTTTTATCTTATAAAAAGATCCTTCTATTTTATACGCTAGAAGGGTCTTTCCACTAAATATTCTCATTTCAGTATAGTAATCAATTGCTTGTGCCTAACGTATTGGGAAATTCACCTTCGTGTTAGGTTTGGATAGGTAATAAAAGTGGTTAGTGTTTTTTCATATACTGTCTGTACATCCATTGTAGAAAGGATTTAACGAAATGCAGAAGCAAACCTTACTTTTTAATTTAGACGATACGCTTGTTCACTGTAATAAATATTTTAGAGACACCATAAATGCTTTTGTGGCTCAATTGCAGGAATGGTTTGAGAATCTGACTAAGGAAGAAATAAAACAAAAGCAGTTAGAGATAGATTTAAAAAGTATCGAAAAGCATGGCCTTCACTCTTCCCGTTTTCCAGAATCATTAGTAGACACTTATTTATTTTTTAGTGAACAAAATCATCAAGATATCCATGACGATAGAGTCGAAAGAGTCAAAAAAATTGGTCAAAGTGTATTTGAAGTACCGATAGAGCCTTTGCCAAATATGTATGAAGTATTAGATAAGCTTAAAGAACAAGGACATGATCTCTACTTGCACACAGGTGGAGACGAGGAAAATCAAGGTAGAAAAATTGTTCAGCTAGAGCTAGCTAAATACTTTGAAAAAAGGGTATTTATTTCTGAACAAAAAGATACATGTGCATTAAAAGAAATACTAAACCAAATTAAGTACGATCCAAAAAAGACTTGGATGATTGGCAATTCATTAAAAACCGATATAAGGCCGGCAGTAGAAGCTGGAATACATGCGATTCACGTACCTTCTGAACTGGAGTGGAGCTACAACCAAGTTAAAATTGATGTTGCGCCAAAAGGTAAATTGCTAACTGTTAATTCATTGCTGGAAGTTCCAGAAATCATTCAAAAGCATGCTCAAGAAACGGTTGTGTCCACCTAATATTAGGTCATATGTAAACACAATATACAGAAACAGCCAACCGTTGATTAAACTTTACCCAACGGTGGCCAGATAAAATTCTTATGTTTTTTCTAATCAACTCACATACTACATAGAGGAGGTGACTGATATGGAAGATCAATCCAAAGAATCAGAAAAGATGATATGTGAAGATCATAATTCTCCAGTTGACGAAAGAAGCTACGATTTATACGAAGCGACGCGTAATTCACTTTTACGTAATGAATTAGACGATAAAAACAAAACCATTTTAAATAATATTGATAACGCAGCGATGGATGTTAATCTTGAGGAATAATGGACATTAAAAAAACTTCTATTTCTTAGTCTCATAGCTATGTTACTAAGGATACACGTTTCTTTTTCTCTTAGTAGAAAAGACCCTAAATAATTAGGGTCTTTTTTAGGTATTTGTCCAAACATTCTATGGTTGTTTCACATACAGTAATAGGAGTCTACTAACAGAAAGGAGAAGATTTTTAATATGAGAAACAACTATCCTTATCAGCACTCTAATTACGGTGGTTATCAAGGGGCTATGTATCCTCAGCAAGGCAGCTGCGGTTATCCTCAAGCTAAACCTTGTGGCCAATTGCCTCCTCAAACCATGCCTGCTCAGTATGACCCAGTTAAACAAAATACATCTTTTACTGGTCAAGATGTGTTTGTACCAGTGATGCACCCTAGTCATACCACAAATGTTTATCAAAAAAATTATAAATATATGCACTCATTCCCTCATACAGAATCCGTTCTATATCAGGAAACGCATCACCATTTTTGTGCTCCAAGCTGCCCTCCTAGACCTCGTCCTTGGTGCTGATAGCCAAAAAAGCCCCTTCATTTTAACAATGAAGGGTTTTTACTATGTGAAATTTAGGATGTTATTTAGCTATCGTTAAACAAAGTAGCCTATTTTTGACCAAAATCCAATCGATATGAGCTATGTCTACATATAATACCTTAACCCATGTATATTTAAAGTTTTTTCCTTTAGTTAAATACCACGAAAAGAGGTGTTTATATGTCTAGTTATGGTGGAGCAGGTTCTGGTTTTGCTTTATTAGTTGTCCTGTTTATTCTTCTTGTCATTATTGGATGCAGCTGTTACGGCCGCGGATTTGGCTATTAATAACAATAAAAAAGTCTTTCTCTAATTTGAGAAAGACTTTTTTATTCTAGGTTGTGCGGGGTTGCTTTTATACGCAATAGAACTGATTGGGCGGAATTCAAATAATCTATTGCAGAGGGAGTAAAACTCATATATGGGATCTGAGGATGCTTCATTGTATGTAAAAGAAACTAAAAGGTTATTATTTTTTATTTATAGTGATATAAAACGTAGTCTATCCAGTTCGGGGAGCAAATTTCGTTTTTCATCATATGCTAAATGTATGAACGAGAAGGAGGTGAAGTTTATGTTCTTTGGCGGTTATGGCGGAGGTTGTGGCTATGGTTATGGCGGCGGCTGCGGTTACGGCGGTGGCAGTGGTTTTGCTTTAATTATCGTGCTGTTTATCTTATTAATCATTATTGGCTGTGCTTGTTGGGGAGGATTTGGCGGTTGCTAATTATTAGCCTGCCTTTATCTCTAACTTAAAAAAGTTAGCTTTATGCTAGCTTTTTTTATTTGTTAAATGAGGACATGTATAGTGATCAGTACTAATACCTGCTGTGTTAACCAATGGTTTACAGCTTGTTACTAAGCGTTTATGGAATTTTTTACATATTCATTGTAAGCTAAGCCTTAGAGGTGATGAAGGTGAATTTAGGGGAACAGCTGCAGAAGTGAAGCGAAGAGAAAAAGATGTCCAGGAAAGAATTAGCTGGGAAAATGAATGTATCTAGACAAGCTGTCTATAAGTGGGAAAATAATAAAGGGTATCCTGATATTGAGAACCTTATTAAGTTAAGCGAACTTTATAATGTGACGTTGGATGAATTGATTAAAGGGGATCAATCTTTTCAAAGTAAAATAGGAATCGATCGAAAAAAGAGTGAGGATTTATCAGACTCTGGTTTTATTATCGGAATCATTCTTGTATTTGCAGGACTGTTTTTAGATTTGGGTACATTTTCAGCTGGTGTTACCATACTAGGTTTTCTAACGATGTTTTTTTATGATGATTTAAAGAAAACGTTTTGGAATATAAAAAAGGATTTTAAGGAAGAAAGGTAAGTAAACAGGCTTTAAGTTCTCTTAGAGCCTGTTTTTGTAACTTCAGTTTTCATTAAGAAACCTGCCAAGATGATAAAGATAGCAGATAAAAGCAATGCGGTTAATCCTTGTTTTAAAATAAATCCAAAAATTGTTATAGAAAATGATCCTAAAAAGAACATTAATTTGACTAAAATATTTCTTTTACTCATTTATAACCATCTCAATTCTACATACAGACAATCTATAAAGTTACTGATATTGCTTTCTTTGTCCAACACTCCACGCTAAACCTAAAACAGAAACAGTTATAACTATCGCTGTTAACATAACTATATTCACCTCTTTTTCCTTATAATTACATTTTAACATAGCCTCAGCGTGCTATTTTAAAAGAGATGTGAGAATGACCAATATATTCACTACTTAAAGGATGAAAGTTATTATACTCAGCATAAGGACCATGAATATTTGAAATAAGTTTAGTTGAAAATTCACCTCTTTGTTTTGGGGAAATGATGTAAAATGATGATAAGAGGAGGGATGGAAATGAATGGAACAGATGCAATAGTATTAAATATAAAAGAGATTAGAAGAAGAAGTATAAAGGTTTGGCAAGCAATTCCTGATGATAAACTTGATTGGAAGCCAGATAAAGAAGCTATGACATGCATAGAAATGGTTCGTCATGTCTTGGAGTCAGAACACTATTATCATCTAGCTATCGAAAATTTTGGCAGCTTAAAGGAATTTGATTCTCCTTTTGAAAAAAGACCCTTACAATCTATAAAGGATGAATTGGAGTTTGCAGCATCCTACCACCAACAATTTTTAGACATGATTACTACTTTTTCTGAAGAAGATTTAACTAACATTCAAATAGACCGTTCAGATGTTGGTTATATTCGTTCTTTAGGGGATATGTTGATGCGGATAGGCTATCATGAATCCGTACACGCTGGACAACTCTTACAGTATTTGAGGATCATGGAGGTTGATCGACCTAGAATATGGGATTAAATTAATTCACTAATATGTATATCATAGATAAAGTTAGTTACCGTAATGAGCTAAGAAATATTTTTGTATTTATAGAAAGCTCATTGTTTGCGATCTGTGAATTTGACCAAACATCGCTGCAATATTTTTCTGAATAGACGAGCCAATTAATTAGCTATAAGCAACTATACCAGCGGCTATCTCCATGAAGATAGCCGCTGCGACTTCTGGGTCTTGAAAACGTGCTCCGCATGGCATATCATTCAAGCCTGCTTCTGAACGTTCAGGGAAAAGCTACTTCATTTTTGTTTAATAGCTCTTCTGCATCTTTCATTCATTTAGATGATTCAAAATATGTTTCGGTGCTTATTCTCCGTGCTTTAGTTTTTTTATATACCTTATCAAGTACTTTACAAAGATATCATCTCTTACTAACCAAGCGGCATAATTCCTTTTTAACAAGATTTCTGCTTCCTTAAAGCTTTTAAATGTATGAATCGATAGCCCTTTGCTATTTTCAATTATCCATTCATTTTCATTCTGAAGAGAAACAAAGAACATATCATCATTTTGAGTTTCGTAGAGAGAACCAGATGAAGATTCTTTCAAATTATATCGGTTTCTTCTTGCATCCTCTCGCACAGGATCCAGATGAAATGTATCTGTTACAAACTGGTTATAAGCCTCATTAGTTAACGAACATCCAGCAGCTTTTGCGTGACCTCCGCCTCCATAGTGACCAGCAACTTCTGATACATCCACGTGATCATGAATGGTCCGAAGACTAATTCTTTTTCCTCCCATATTCAATATGGCAATGTAATCAAGGTGAGGATATTCTTTTCCTAATTCGTTTCCAAGTTCTGAATGATACGATTCAGCGTACACGATTCCTGCTAAATAGTCACCTATAGAGGTTTGCACCAATTCTCTTCTTTTTCGACGAATATAACGTTCTACTTTATCTTCTTCCATATCTAATATCTTCTGTTCAAACTCGTCAAAAAAGAAGTGGTCACTGTTTTGAAGCCTGTTAACCATTTTTTCTTCAAACTCGTCAATAGATATTAAAAAGAAGAGAGCATTTAGCCTGTGTGCCTCTTGGTTGTTGTTCTTTTCCCATTCCCAAGTATCATACTGCCTTACTAGTTCTACAAATTCATCAATCGCATTGGAAGTCTGGATAAGTTCATTTTCTATAAGGTATTCATAAAACAAGGACGTTCCTGAGGCTAAGTTCCCTTCGTTATCTTCCACGACAACGTGTCCCCATTTATATTCGTTGAAATGAAGAGCTGTTTTATGATGATCAAGCAGCTGGACTTTTCCTCCTGTTTGATAAAACTCTTCAAGTCTCTTTTCATTCTCTTCGTTTACTGATAAATCCGTGATAAATAAATGTGTATTTCTTTCTTCATTTTCTAAAAACCATTCTACTTCACGGTTAAGCGATGCAATAGAGTTATAACGAATTTTTATTCTGTCTCCAAAAGCTAACTTTGCTAAAATTCCGCATCCAACTCCATCTAAATCCGTATGTGATAACAGTTTATACATATCTTTCACCTCGAAATTATTATGATACGAGAGAAAGATTTTTAACCATGGGGGCTTTAGTTTGCTGAAGAGCACTATCGTAAAACTAATTTTTCTTTAGTTAACTATGTTAACGTCCAAAAAGCATAGCATATAAAGCTTCTTTCCACTTGACCTATCTGAATACAAACTAAAGTGTCGCCTTAATTATATGTTTAGGGAAGAGCTTCTCCGTTTAAAAGTATTGTAGGCAACAAGAAAACATCTTAGTTAAGCATAATGATATCTATGGTATAAGAAAAACATTGGTTTTTACATTCTTTTAAAAACGGAAAGGGGATAATATATGAGATCTTCTGCTGAAGCACAAAAGAGTTTCGTTCAAACACCATTAAACGGGAAAAATATTTTATCGAGACCTTATCTAAACAAAGGGTCTGCATTTACAAAAAGAGAAAGAGAAGAACTCAAGTTAGATGGATTATTACCGCCCACCGTACTGACATTAGAAGAACAAGTACAGCGTGCTTATCAACAGTTTAAGAATGCATCAAATGATCTGCAAAAAAATAATTTATTAAACGACCTGCATAATCGAAATGTAGTATTGTTTTATCGATTATTAAAAGATCATTTGAGTGAAATGCTGCCGATTATTTACACACCAACCGTCGGAGAAGCTATTCAAGAATATAGCCATCAATATCACCGTCCTGATGGTCTGTATTTGTCTATTGATGAAGCGGACAAAATGGAAGAAGCGATAGAAAATGTAGAATTAAGCTCAGAAGATATTGATTTAATCGTAGTTACAGACTCAGAAAGCATTCTTGGAATAGGAGACTGGGGAGTAGGCGGAATTAACATTGCAGTGGGTAAATTAGCGGTATATACAGCTGCTGCTGGTATTGATCCGAGCCGCGTTCTTCCCATTGTGTTAGACGTAGGAACCAATAATAAAGAATTACTTAAAGATCCGCTTTATTTAGGTAATCGCCATGAGCGTGTGACAGGCGAAGCTTACAATCAATTTATCGATCAATTTGTAAATAAAATAATAAATAAGTTCCCAAAAGCATTGTTACATTGGGAGGACTTAGGAAATAAAAATGCCAGACGCATTATAGAAGAGTATGGAGATCATCTTTTAACATTTAATGATGATATCCAAGGTACGGGTGTGATTACATTAGGTGCTATATTGACTGCTTTAAAAATTACAAAAACCTCCCTAAACGATCATCGTATTGTTGTCTTTGGACCAGGCTCTGCAGGTATTGGAAACGCTGACCGAATCCACAGTGCGATGGTTCTTGAAGGTCTCTCGGAAGAGGACGCATATGATAGGTTTTGGGCCTATGATTATAGAGGACTGTTAACGGAGGAGATAAATGATTTAGCTTCGTTCCAGCAGCCCTATGCCCGTAAATTAGAAGAAATAAAGAATTGGAAAAAAGATAAGGAAAATAAAGTACCTTTGTTAGAAGTAATTAAACAAGTAAAACCTACTATCTTAATTGGAACATCGGGAGTAACAGGGGCATTTAAGGAAGAAATTATTAGAGAAATGGCTCGCCATGTAGAAAGACCTGTGATTATGCCTTTATCTAACCCTACTAAGTTAGCTGAAGCTACCCCGAAAGATATTATAAATTGGACAGATGGCAAAGCATTAATTGCAACAGGAAGTCCATTTGATTCAGTGGAATATAGAGGAAAAACATATGAAATTGGCCAAGCTAATAATGCCTTTGTATTTCCTGGTCTTGGTCTAGGCGCAATTGCTGTAAAAGCTGAAAAATTTACAGAGACGATGTTCGCTGAAGCGGCAAACGCAGTCGCTCATATGGCCGAAACTCAAACCAAAGGTGATACGTTACTTCCTCATATTAAAGATCTTCAAAACGTATCCAAAACAGTGGCTATAGCTGTTGCAAAAGCTGCTATTAAAGATGGTGTATCTAGAGTTCAAGAACAGGATGTAGAAAAATTAATAGAAAAAGCTATGTGGAAACCAGAATATAAGGCTATCCGATCAATAAGTAAGACAGAAGGGTAAATCTTTTTAAAGTTATTCTTTTCGTGACCCGGTGTAAACAAGTACATTCAATGTTAAAAAGAGATGTTTTTTTTCTTATATAATATATAAACTCTTAGTTACCATAATTACATCTCTCAGAATTAAAAAAGGAAAGTGAGGCATAACTAAATCCCTTTAATCTAAAGACGAACAACTGGAATGCATGCTTTAGTATGAATCACTTATTACACAGCTGTTGATTTCCCTCCAATCAACAGCTAGAAGCAAATATATATGAAATCTACGTTCACCATAACCATGAAAAAATCCGAACGAAGTTGATTCTTTATCAAGAATCTCGGTTCATCGTTCGGATCTTCCTTTGACTAAAATACTTTTATTCCAGTCTCTCTTTTTACTAATCTGTCTATTTTTGAGGTTTGCTCTTCCTGTTAATAAGTTATTTATTATATGTCGCATCGGTATTTTTATAGTTATTAGTGTTAAGAACATTTTTATCTAGATACTTATGGAAGAACCATTCACCGACGGCTATAACAATAGCTGATACTACAGTCGCCTGAATAACAGGTATGGTATTTCCAAAAAAGGATGCCCCCATTATCCAGATGACTAAAAAAGATAAAATAAGATCAGAAATTGTAGCGACAATGTTTCTTTTTTTGTAGTCTGAGTCATCAGCAGCATTGCGATATACTAACAAATCACCAAGGGCATAAGCGACAACTGTGAGGACTAAACCGATTAGTATAATGTCACTAAAAGCGTAATTATAAATGCCTGTAAATACTATGCCTAAGACTACAGCGCTCATTGCAAACTTTATAATAAGAGCCTTTACATGTTTCATCTTTTTTCTCATCTCCCTTTTATTATCTTTTAATGAATATATACCCAGTCCAAGGGAAGGTAATCTTTTTTAGATAAACGTTTTGCCTTAAGCAAGCTAGCATTTATTTAATCGAATTCCTTTAAAAGGGAAAATCATTTGATTCACTCTTTTAACTACGGGTCTATTGTTAAGAAGGGTAGAATAGCGGGTACATAAAAAGTAAGGAGAAAAGATCTTAATGAAGGAGGAAAGCTTTATGAGTAAAAGTATTATAGGTGTATATGAGTCGCCGGAAGAAACATTAACTAGAATTGAGAAATTAAGAATGATAGGGTATGAGGATAATGAAATTACAGTTCTAACTAATCAAGAGACCGCAGCGGGCAATCTAGCTTATAGAACGAATGTAAACGTGGATAAGCTATCTGCTGCTGACCAAGATAAAGTCACTCAGGAAGATATGACTGGAGGGGCCCAGCCAGATTCTTTTTTAGATAAATTAAAGAAATTTTTTGTGGTCCAAAACTACTCAAATGAAGAAGACCGTGCAACAAACTTAGGTATTCCCACAGAGGAGCTAACCTCTCATAAAAAAGATTTGGATGATGGAAAGTTTGTAATTGCTGTGACTTCTCATAAATTAAATGAAAAAGGGTTAGACTTAGAGTGATATATTTGATTTAAAAGTGGAATTAAAAGGAGGTGTACGCGTTAGCGTATACCTCCTTTTAATATATAGAATTCACAAGAACAATTGTTTGTAAAGAAGATTATTTATTGCGATAACCTTCCTTTAAATATTTACGTAAGTGAAAATCGTGCACTAATTTAATCGTCGGACGAATGAGCAATTGCACGCTCCCAAGAACAAATAACCAAATCCCTATATTTTTTAAGGAATCATAGAAGAATAAAATACTGCCAATTAGGAACCAGATGCCTATCAAGAAGTCATTAATCGTATTTATAACTTTATAACTCTTTTTAAAGAACAATTCGTATTTACCTACTTCAATCTCCCCGTAGTCTTCTTTTCTTCCCATTTCTGCCATTGTAACTCCCTCTTTTTCTTGAATTTCTTTTTTAATTCCCTTAGCAAGTCATAAAAAAACGTCTTTTGTGACAGGGATATAATGGCAAGGGAACAAGTGTAACTTTAGTGTATTTTTTTATCTTAAATTTCCGTTTTTATCCATTGATAATGTAAGCATTGGCTAGAATAGATTCCTGCTCTTCATAGATGCAATAAAACAAAACAAAGGGATCCCGAAAGAGAGTTGAATTGATGACTTATTTAGAAAGCTGTTTTATAGGACGATGCGTGTAGCTTCTTGGTAAAATAAATACTACGCTCAATACTAATGACAAGATCCCCACTAGTACGACGTATTCTGTACCCATTCCTGATATAAATAGTCCACCTACAGCTGTACCAATTGTTGTTCCTAAGTTAACGGATGCTAAAAATAATCCATTCGTGAAATCAGGAGCTTCTGGAGCCGCTGATGAAATCCAATATTGATTAATATTCATTCCTATACCAGCGAATATTCCCCAAACTAAAGTCATGATAGCCATAGGCCAAGTAAACTGTCCGATGAAGAATAAAATGATGTAAACGACTCCCAATGCAAAAGGGAAAACTACTACCGTTTTGATGGCATTTTTCGTAAGTAACTTCCCTGCAATAATGTTTCCCATAATATTGGCCAATCCGAATAGGATCAACATAAAACTAATTAATTTTCCAGAGAGGTTCGTAACGGTTTTAAGATACTCAGCAAGATAACTGTATACCCCAAATACTGCTGAATTCAGTAAAAGGACGGCCATAATGGAAAGCCAAGTAACAGGGTTTTTTAATACGCTGAGCTGCGTTCCGTAGGAAAGTCTTTCTTTAACAGGCATAGAAGGGAAGAATGCCCATGTAGCAATAAATACTATAGCGTTAATGACAGCGAAAAATGTCATTGATAGTTGAAATGAAACTGAGCTTGCAAGAAAGCTTGCGATTGGTACACCAAGTACCATACCTGCAGATACGCCAATAAAGACTTTTGAAACAGCTTTTGGAGCGTCTTCCTTGCTGACTGAGTTTGCAGCCATTGTAAAAGCTGCTGAAAAATAAATTGGATGAAAGATAGCTGGAATCACACGCGCAAGTATGGCAACAGCAAAGTTAGTGGTGAATATAGAGATAATGTTACCTAAAACGAAAATACCAAGCACAAGCAACATCGCTTTCTTACGATTGACTCCTGAAAATAATAACGGCATAGTTGGACCGGATATTGATACAGTAAGAGCAAAGAGACTCACCAGCCACCCGGCCTTTGATACACTGATATGAAAGTGATCCGCAATGTAGGGCAGTATCCCTATAACCCCCATTTCGGTATTTATAATGCCGAAAGCTCCTAAGGTTAAGACAAATATAAGTAGCTTATTTTGTTTAGACATAAAATAAATTTCCTTCTTTCTAAAAAGTGTTCTAGCTGCTTCAAAGCGGGCTGTTTAAAGACCAATTGTCATGTTTTTACTTAGTCACTTTTTCAATGGTAACTGTAAAATCACCATGAATATTTTCAACGTTTTCTTTTCCAGATTCAATTTGACCTAGTATGATAAGGTCATTTGTGGCATCCTCAAAACCTTTATAAAAAATAGCAACATTGCCCCAAGGAGCGTAATAAGCAAAGTCGCCTTTTTTTGATAGATCTCCGGCTTGTACATCATCTGCTGATAATCTTTTTTGTAAAATACTAATTTTCTCTTTACCTATATAATCTTCAAAAATGCCTGTTAAAGGCAATTGAGCTAGAAAAGCCATACTTGCTGGGTTATCGTATATCCTAATCAAGACTTCTTTATCGTTAAACGTTAATTTGATTCTTGTATCTGAAATACGATCTTCTTTTGGCTGTTCTGGTGCTTGGTTTGAAGGATTACTTGCATTATGATCTCTGTCCGCTGCAGATGAATTATTGTTGCTGCAAGCAGCGAGGCCAAGGCTTGCTACTAAGATAGAAGACAGACATAAAAGTTTTTTCATTTTAAGCTCCTTTCCACTTTGAATAATTAAAAATGGTGCTTTTGTGATATGAACTTCGTTGCTATTTATTCTAATGGCTCCTTTTAAATATAGAAAATGCTTATATCTTATATCGTGGTATGCTTGATAAGCATTTCTAAGACGTATACACTAAAAATTGTGAAAGGAGGAGGGGTATATGGAATTTCGAGTTTTACGCTATTTTCTTACGGTTGCAAGAGAAGGAAACATCACAAGAGCTGCTGATTTTTTGCATGTGACACAGCCAACTTTGTCGAGACAATTAAAAGATCTTGAACAAGAGTTAGATAAAAAACTATTTATTCGCAGCAGTCACAGTGTCATTCTGACAGATGAAGGAATGCTTCTGCGAAACAGGGCAGAGGAAATCGTTAATATGATGGATAAATTAGAGGCAGAGTTTAGTTCGATGGAAGAAACAATAGGTGGTGATGTCTATATAGGCGGCGGGGAAACTGAAGCGATGAAACATATTGCACGAGTAGCAAAAGATGTACAGGTACGTTATCCCAATATACGATATCACCTCTACAGCGGAAACGAAGAAGATATAACGGAACGGCTTGACAAGGGTCTGCTTGATTTCGGTATTTTAATTCAGCCAGCCGATATTTCAAAATACAATTATCTTAATATGCCTGCCAAAGATGTTTGGGGCGTCGTTATGAAAAAAGACAGCTCCCTTGCCGTCAAAGAAAGCATTCAAGCTGCGGATTTAGTAAACGTTCCACTGATTTGTTCACGACAAGCCGTGAAACAGACTTTTTCAAAAAATGAATTTGCGGATTGGTTCGGCGAAGATTTTCATAAATTGAATATTGTCACTACATACAATCTTGCCTATAATGCGGCGATTATGGTTGAAGAAGGCGTTGGATATGCCATAACACTTGATAAAATCGTCAACACATCTACTACTAGCAACCTTTGTTTCAGACCGTTACAGCCAAGACTTGAATCAGGTTTAAATATTGTGTGGAAAAAGCATCATGTTCTTTCAGCTGCGGCGGCTGCGTTTTTAAAAGAACTGCAGGAGGAATTTTCACACATTCGAAACTAACAGGGCATCGGTCTAGCTCAAACAAGTGGAGTAAAATAGCTGTAATTGCCCGGGACATGTTAAATAGAGTGAAAGTTGAAAAACGAGGATAGTAAAAGGCCGTATCTATGCGGTATGATAGATACGCCTTTTTGCTGCTGATATAGAGGTGATGTTAAGATCCTTGGAATGGTTTATTATATAGCAGCTCCCATTCGCCGGGATTCGTATCATCTGGAGATAAACCGTTCATAATGTCAAGATAGTGATTTGCTTTCTCTTCCATATACTTTACAGTTTTTTTCGCTTCCTCTAACTGAGCTTGAGCGATCTCTTTTTGCTTTAAAATGATCTCATAGCGCTCACGGATGGTACTTCCACCTTCTAAACACAAATTCACATAGGTTTTAATGTCTTCTACTTTCATTCCACATTGTTTTAAAAATTTTACACCTGTAAGCCAGTTAATGGACTCTTGATCAAAAAGGCGAGTGTTGTTTTTATTCATCGATAACTAATAATGAAAAATTTGCATAGCTGCATATTTAATATAGCTGCATATCTAATACGGGTAGCTATTGAAGATAAAAGAGACGAACCGAAAAAGAGCAGGATTGAACGAGTAAGCGATGATTAGAGACCGGTTAACTTTCATAGATCTTAATGGAATATAGATGGATAAAAGCGTGGACTGTCACGAGTTCATGCTTTTATAGTGAGAGCTTAAAACGTAGATTTCATTTTTAAAAGAAGAAATTTTTAAAAAGATAAGTGTGACGAACATTTCACCAATTTTTCACTATTAGATGCTAGTATAAATATCAGTAATGCAATACAACATTTTCTATAAAACTCCCCTATTTAGGCTGACCTTTTAAGGTGAGCTTTTTTTGTGTCTGCAATCTCCATAGAATATTGTACATACAGGAAATAAAACAAACGACTAACATTTATATTAGTCGTTTGTTTTATGAGAGGAGCCTACTTGTTTGGGTTTAATATATAGTATATCTTTCTGCTATTCATTTATTCATATAGAGCAACAGTCATTAAGGAATATGCTACTTTTGTTGACTAGAGTAGACAAAATCACTAATAACTTTGATGAACAATCCAATTGGGTAGACGGTTATAAATGCCTTCGATGTATTCCAATGATTCAAATCATACAAATGGAAAAAAGTAAATATAGGAACTCCAATAAAAGCAATAAAAGCGGAAGCAATAAGAGAAGCGATCCAATAGAACTTCCATTTGCTAAAGAATTGGTATACTAATGTAAGAATAATCGGGATAACTGCAAAATCAACGGAATTAAACCGATGGGTAAAGATTAAGAATTGGTGAGGGTAGCTCCACTTCCCAAAGAACTTCCCGAATTCATCCACAGTACCGACTAAAACAAAGCTAATGAAAAATACTAAGAGAATAAATACCATTCGCTGTCGGTCAATGAGCAGATAAAAAACGAATAGAAAGAGCGCACTTAGAATTACAATTAGCCACCATTGAATACTAAATAAATCGTGATGAAGCCAGTAATCGTATTGTTTATCATTGACATGCTGGCTAAGAATTTCTAATTGATTAACCATAAACACCACCTCGCTACGAGTATGTGCGAAAAAGAGGGAATTCATGCAATCAGTCACTTCATTAGATTATTTCTTTCTATGAATTTTATAATGTATTAAATAAAAAAGAAAACCTACAGCGCTTGTTCTGAGCTTACGTTATTTTGTTTAAATGTCGTATAAATCATAAAGGCAATAAGAATAGAAGCTAGGACTAGAGAAGAGCCTGTCGTACCCAAGTCTAAACCACCTTTTTCATGTGGCTTTGTCAAAAGATCTCCAAATGTTGCTCCGAAAGGGCGAGTCAAAACGAATGCTATCCAAAATAAAAATACACGAGAAATCTTTGTATAGTAGGTACATATAACGATGAATGCTAGTAAGCTGCCGATTAAAATAGCTCCACCTATATATCCAAGGCCAGACGTATCAGACAAAAAATCTCCTAAAGCTGTACCTAATGTGTTTGAGAAAAGGATGGCAATCCAATAAAGTACTTCAGCCTTGCGGCTTCTAATATAATTGATATTTAATGAACGCTCGCTAAAATACCAATATGCAAATATCGACAACAATATAGTGATTAATATCATCGAGCCTTTTGCGTAACCTAATGCCAGTGTACGATCCATAAAATCAGACATAGTTGTGCCAGCTACGCTAGTTGACAGAATAACAGTCCAATAAAGGGCCGGAATATACCTCTTAGAGCTTAGTTGAGCTCCAAGTGTAATTAAAAATATGCTAAAAAAGATCAGCGTACTAACTGCATATCCAACTCCTAATGTTTGTGCTAATAAGTCACCTGCGGTTTCACCCAGTGTCGTAGCAGAAATCTTCATAATCCAAAAAACAAGTGTAATTTGTGCAATTTTATTCATTGGCGAAGATGCTTGCATTTTTAATTTTTCTCTCCTTCTTGTGCTAACTGTTTATTCTCTTAAATAAACGGCACACTTGCCTAACGTTTTTCTTAAAGAATTTCTTTAAAAGCTTCATCGCTGCAATTCAAACTGTACAGTCTTTTTCTAAAATCAAAATGAAAAATAAATAAGAATTTAATGAGATTTTTATAAAAAACTTTTTATTAATGTTTTAATTAAATGTTTTATCAACTCTGTTGCACCATGATGTTTTTATAAAAATAAAATATTTATTTTTTATCGAATTCTCATTTTAATTTCATTTAAATTTCATTACACAGTATTAAATTTAAATTATGTGAGCCAAGTTTTTTAAACATAATGTTATGCCTTCAGCTTTTGAAACTAGAAAATAAGTACAATTCATTAAAAGAAGGAGAACGTTGAACAGTTGTTAAGAGGTCAAAGATGATGATACTTAAGAAATTTTTAAGAAACAGCTAGTAATATTATAAATAGCATGACTATTGGTAGGAAGGTGCCATTTTGATACGTTTTCAAAGAAAGAAGAAAAGACATACATATATTTTGATAGGAGGGATTCTTACTGTAGGAGGACTTATTTTTGTTGGAACCTTGTACAAAGGTAGCTTACCTTCTTTAGACAAGCTTTCTTGGAGTGTACCTCAACAAGTGAGTCAATTATTTTCCACTTACAAAGAAAACTCTATCTTAAAGAATAAGCTAGCCACTGAAAACCAGGAGGAAGCAAATGCTTATAAGTGGGAATATGAAAATAAAGTATTAAAAGAAATTTTAAAAGCAGAAGATAAGGTGAAAGCCTATAAACCTTTAACAGCTACTGTAATTGGCCGCTCAACGAATAATTGGAACAATGAAATAACAATTGACAAGGGAAAGAAGCAGGGGATGAAAGTAGACATGAATGTGCTTGGAACAAATGGAGTTATTGGGAAGGTATCGAAAGTTTTTTCGTCAACCTCTATTGTAGAACTAATTAGCTCAAACCTTAGGACAAATCGTATGGCGGTAATGTTAAAGGATAGGAAAAGTGTGAATGGAACATTAGAAGGCTACGATGATAAAAAAGGTAATTTAATTATTAGAAACATCCCTAGTGAGGCTGAGGTTAATGTAGGAGATAAAGTTCAAACCTCTCCTATCAGCTCGATCTTTCAAGGGAAATTAGCCTTAGGAAAAGTCATCAAAGTAAAGCCTGATGAATATGGACTAACGCAATTGGCCGTTGTGAAACCCTCATCCAACTTTAATGATATTAGTGAAGTAATTGTTATTAAAGCACGGAACAATGGGTAGGGAATTTGATATCATACCTTAATAGAAATAGAAGTCTTTTACCTTATATTTTTATGTTCAGCACTTAAAATTTCTTATTGTCCACTGAGATGTTGGTTTGTGATAGCTATACACTTCTCTTTATTATTGGAAAGAGCGATCGATATGGAAAACAAAAATATAGAGATTGAAAAAAGGGGTTAGTTAGATGAAAGAAAGTATTTTAATTGTGGAAGATGAAGTAGAAATAGGCAATATATTAAAAATGGAACTTGAACATGAAGGTTACCAAGTGAAAATTAAAAACAATGGAAGAGATGGTCTCGAAATGGCCTTATCAAATATGTTTGATTTAATTTTACTTGACATTATGCTACCGGAAATGAGTGGTATAGAGGTCTTGCGTAAAGTAAGAAAGAGAGAAAATTACGTGCCTATTATTCTTTTGACAGCTCGCAATTCAACTCTAGACAAAATACTGGGGTTAGATCATGGCGCAAATGATTATATAACTAAACCATTTAAAACTGAAGAATTGCTGGCTCGAATACGTTCTTTACTACGTTATAAGCACCTTGTTATTAGAAATAAGGTAGAAAAAGACTCGTTATTATTAATTAAAGATATGGTTATAAATACTGAATCAAGAGAAGTAACTAGAGCTGGGCAAAAAATCAGCTTAACCCCTAAAGAGTATGATTTATTAATTTACTTAGTCATCCATAAAAATAAGACGGTTACTCGTGAAGGAATCTTACTAAGTGTATGGGGATATGAATACGAAGGAGATACAAATATACTTGATGTTTATATAAGTTATTTGAGAAAGAAGATTGAAGAAGGATTTAGTCCCTCACTTATTGAGACTGTTCGAGGTATAGGATACAGTATTAAAGAAAGTTAAAGGAACAAGGAAAGCAACTTTATATGATTCATTAAAGAAGATTAAGAAATAAATTCATTTATTCTTAATCTCTTTTTTATTCAAATCTAATTTTTATTTGATAAATTGAAGAAAAGCCTATAAAGAAGAAAGTCATAGAAAACTTATTTCATATTTGTTCTTATTATCTTTCGAAATTGAGGGATATAGTATTAGTATTCATATTCATTTGTAGAAGAAGTTTTTACGTTTTTAATTTTTAAACAAAGGAGAGTACTTTATATGCAAAAGGTACTAATTGTAGAGGATGAAGAAGGATTAGTAGAATTTTTAGAATTAGAACTAAAATATGAAGGATATTTAGTTGACGTAGCTTACGATGGTCGTACTGGTTTAGATAAAGCAACCAAGCAGGATTATGACATTATATTACTTGATTTAATGATGCCCGGACTAAATGGAATCGAAGTATGTAGAAGGCTAAGAACAACTAAGAATACCCCTGTTATTATGTTAACGGCCAAGGATAGTGTTATGGACAGAGTAATGGGTCTTGATAATGGCGCTGATGATTATTTGTCTAAGCCATTTGCGATCGAAGAGTTATTTGCAAGGATGCGAGTCATTTTTAGACGCCAAGAGAACAACAAGATACTGGATCAAAAACGAATATTAGCATTTAAAGAGATTGAGCTTGATATGGAATCAAGAATAGTGATAAAAGAAAAAAATCTGATTGAACTCACGAATAAGGAATTTGAACTTCTAGCCATTTTTATGCGTAACATTAATAAAGTATTGACAAGAGATATACTCCTAGAGAAAGTGTGGGGGTACGATTCAGTTGTTGAAACGAATGTTGTAGATGTATATGTCAGATATTTAAGAAATAAATTAAGTGCAGAGGACAAAGAGTTATATATTCAAACTATCAGAGGGGTTGGGTACGTGATGCGTGATGTTTAAATGAGAAAATGGATAAAATATATCAAAGATTTACCTATAAGGTGGAAGATAACTTTATGGTCTTCCATGTTTTTATTTTTTCTTTTTCTCTCTTATAACCTCTTTCAATATATTGTGATTGATAACGGTATTTTAAATTATGAGAAGCAAAATGGTATTCATCAATTAAAAGAAGTTCTCGCTTTTATTCAATCTGATGATGAGCCTTTATCTTTAAAACAAATTGAAAATAGTGAAGGATATTTATCAAAAATTAATGAAAAGAATCAGTTGATTCGTATTCTTGATAGGAAAGGGAACATCATAACCAGTACTTCAAATAATGTTTCACCAAACTGGCAGCAACCGAAAACAGTGAAGCACCAAGAGTATAAAGTGATTCGAAACCACGATGAACGTCTACTCGTTCTTCGTTCTCCAATTGTCACCGACAACTTCACTGGAACTGTTGAAATTGTTAGAAATATGGAGATGTCGGATGCTTTTATGGACAAGGTTTTTTTATTAATGCTTGTTGCAGGAGTAGGCTCACTAATCTTTAGTATTCTAGGTGGAACCATTCTAGCAAAAAAAATACTATCCAACATTCAAGCGTTAACATTAACGATGAAAAAAATAAAAACAAATGGGCTTGAGGAACGGGTTCCAGTTAATGAAAAAAACGATGAGTTTGCTCAATTAGGCAGTTTATTTAATGAGTTAATGGATAGCCTAGAAGACTCCTTTTTACAGCAAAAACAGTTTGTAGAGGATGCTTCACATGAATTAAGGACTCCGTTAGCCATTATCCAAGGACATTTGACATTGTTAAATCGCTGGGGGAAAAATGATGCAGCAGTATTAGATAAATCTTTGAAATCCAGTCTGAAGGAAGTAGAGCGTTTAACGAATCTTGTGCAAGAATTATTAGAGCTATCTCGCGCTGAAAATAGTCTAATAAATCCTGTAGATGTTGAACCTATTAACGTATTGGCCACTGTTCAACATGTTGTAAGGAATTTTGAAGTGCTGTATAGCAATTATGGGTTCAAAATAAAACATTCACATGAAAATCTGTACGTGAATATTTCTTCTCGTCATCTAGAACAAATATTAATTATTTTGTTAGATAATGCAGTCAAATATTCTAAGAAGGAAGAGAAAGAGGTAGTTATAGACTGTTCTCTAATCAATGAAAAGGTATCTCTTAAAGTAATGGATAAAGGAATTGGAATTCCAAAAGAAGATATACCCTATATTTTAAATAGATTTTACCGAGTAGATAAGGCAAGGAGCAGAAAGCAAGGGGGACTTGGCTTAGGACTGGCTATAGCCAAACGATGGGTTGAAAAGTACCACGGCACCATTAACATCGAAAGTAAAGAAGGCGAAGGAACAAATGTAACAATTGTACTCCCTCTGTTTGATAACTCTTTGTAAATGTGCGTATAAAACAAGCTCTTTATTTTTAATGCTCCTAAGTTTAAAAGCAAAGAAGCATCAAAATCTAAAAGTAAAAAGACCTTATCACATTTCATCAAAGGTAGCTTGATAAAGGACAGAAATTAGAGGTATCTAGTATGAAGTTGAAATTTCAATTTACACTTGCTTTTATGTTAAGCGTGTTGTCTCTGGTTTGTTTTAGTGGGATGGCTATTTTAATTAATGGATCAAAAATTGCGGCATTTGATCATTCTATTATAATGTTTATTCAAGGATTCGAATCTCCTGGCTTAACGACTATTATGAAGTGCTTTACTTTCATTGGCTCTACACCATCCGTTGCAGTTATCTCTCTCTTTAGTTTATTTTTTCTTTATAAAGTATTAAAACATCGAACGGAGCTTATTTTATTTATCGCGATTATTGTAGGATCTCCAATCCTCAATAAGCTGCTAAAACTAATTTTTCATCGTGCACGTCCTGATTTCCATCGATTAATCGAAATCAATGGTTATAGTTTTCCAAGTGGACATGCCATGAGTGCCTTTGCTGTTTACGGCGTCCTTTCATTCTTGATCTGGCGTCATATTCCGGCTCGCTGGGGACGGACACTTTTAATGGTTATTAGCATTACAATGATTCTAGCAATAGGTATTAGTCGTATTTACTTAGGTGTACATTATCCTAGCGACGTTATTGGAGGATATTTTGCTAGTGGTTGCTGGCTAGCTATTGCTATTTGGTTCTATCAACGCTATCAGGAGAAGAAGTTTGAACAAAGAAGATCTACTCAAAGTAAAAAATAAATACAATTATATATCAACGCTGAAACAAACCTATAGTCTAGGGCTGCAAGTGACTGGATTCATAATTAAGTGGGTGAGAGGGTGGATCATCTAAAATACTGATATTAACAGGCGACGGTTTTAAAATCAGCAAAAATATAGTTCGGTACATATTCATTTTATTTTCGAAACAGGCTATAAAAGACGCTGTGAACCTTCAGTTTGTGAATGTTCACTGTTTTGAGGCGATAACATTTTGAAAGCCTGCATTGATTTATCAACGTTTTCTCAGTAGGGGAATGAAAAACTAATGTATAAAAAAATATCGTTTATACAGGTAATGCACCACCTAGAGATTTAAATGTTTTGTAGCATTCTACTTTAAAACAGTCATAAAATTGACTGTTTTTTATGATTTAAAAATGTAAAATAACGGTTTTCTTTTTATTTATCCAACAAGCAAAAGAAAAATAGCCTGGGATGATCGCTGCTGTGTAGTCTATAGTTATAGGCTGCTTTTTCTTTTGGCCTCGTTTAAAATAATTCCATCTATGAGCTAATTAGAAAAAGAAGCTTGAACCTTGCTTTATAAAAAATACCTTACGACTGTATTGAAATTTTAAAAAAATATTAAACAGTACCTTGCAATAAACAATAGCTGGTGATATATTGTAATTATTAGGAAATGGTTATAAAACAGTACTATACAATGAACAGTAGTGAACTGTGAAAAGAAAAGGGTGAAGAACAGTGAACGTACAATTTAAAAAAGGAGTTTTAGAGCTTTGTGTCCTTGTGTTGCTTGATAAAAAAGACCGCTATGGATATGAATTAGTTCAAAAAATCTCCGATCAAATTGAAATATCAGAAGGGTCGGTATATCCTCTTCTGCGCCGATTAACAAAAGAAGAATACTTCACAACGTACCTAAAAGAATCTACAGAAGGTCCCTCAAGGAAATATTATCAGCTTACCGATAAAGGAAGAGATTATTTATACAAACTTGTCGATGAATGGAACGAGTTTTCAAGAGGTGTTAATCAATTAATTAAAGAAGGTGTGAACAATGTCGAAGAGTAAATTTTTACAGCAATTAAATGAATCCTTAAAACCATTGTCTTCGAAAGAACGGGCAGATATTTTACAAGATTATGAAGAGCATTTTTCCATTGGCTTAGAAGAAGGAAAAACAGAGGAAGAAATTGTAACGTCGCTAGGTTCTCCGAATCAAATAGCTAAAGAATTGCTCGCAGATTATCACGTTGAGCAAGCAACAGCTAAGGCAACAACTCAAAATATTTTAAGAGCCACGTGGGCCGTAATTGGTTTAGCTTTTTTCAATGTAGTAATTGTTCTTGGGCCCGCCGTGGCATTAGCTGGCTTCATTTTGTCAGCTTGGGCCATAGGTCTATGTTTCTTGCTATCTCCCATTCTAGTTCTCGGTGAGGCTATTGTACATTGGAGCGGCTTTTTTCTCTTTAATTTATTTATGTCTTTAGCATTTTGCGGAATTGGATATTTTATTATGTTAGGTATGTTAGTTGTAACGAAGCTAGCTATAAAAGGCTTTGTACGTTATCTAAAATACAATGTATCACTCGTGAAAGGCGGTTTAAAACGTGCTGAATAAAAAGAAACTCTCCATTCTTGCAGGTATTCTCATCCTTGTTGGGATTATAGGAGGCCTCCTTACGTATCGTGCTATTGATCCTGAACCTATTTCAAAAGAAAAAGTTATTAAAAGCAATCAAGTATTCAAGGTAAACATTGATACGGATAATACTCGTGTTCATGTGTACCCTATCAAAGGCGATAATATCAAAGTAACATTAAAAGGAGAAACATCTCCTAATATAAAAAGAGACTTCACTACTGCCGTTAAAAATTCAACGCTTTTCATCTCCTATAATGAACAACAGCGCAGCTGGGTCAATTTTGACATTGTTAGTGTATTAAAACCGCTATCCATCAACGTTTATCTGCCTGAAAAACAGTATAATTCATTGGGGATTTCCAGCAACAATGGGTATGTGTCTGTTAAAAAATTACGCGCAGAAGATATTTCCATTCGTGCAAACAATGGGCGTGTAGAATTAGAGAACATTGATTCACAAAACTTGAACACCAGCGTACACAATGGACTTACAAGCATAAAAAATGCTGCAGCAAAAACGGTTAAAGCAAAAGGGAATAATGGGAAAATAACGCTCAGTAACGTGGAAGGTAGTTTAAAAGGGGAAACCCATAACGGAAGTATCGCCTTAGAAACAAAAGAACTTGATCGAGATATTGACCTTAAAACGAACAATGGAAAGATTAAAATTACGACGGAAAAAGAACCAAGTAACGTTCAATTTAATGTTTCCGTGGACAATGGAAAAGTCGATATTCTAAATAAATATGATAGGGACGCTGTTATTGGAAAAGGAAAGAATATTATTAAACTAGCCACTCATAACGGCAGTATTTCCGTAACAAAGTAGCCTGTTAGCTCTACGGCACAAAGCTCATCTGCAAAAAAGCAGAGGCACAGCTAGCTGCAGATAATCAAAAAAAGGTTTCACTCATTGAACGTTGATGAGTGGAACCTTTTTTCTATGCAAGATTAATAAGGTAACAGCTTGTCATGACATACATAAACAGTATTAATTTCAGATCCTTTTGAATTTTTATTCATTTTAATTTATACTTTGGTAAGTAAATGCAGAATAAGGTTCTATTAGAACAATCTCTCCAAAGTTTGTGTGTAGCAAGATAAGGTACATTCGCTTTAATCTGAATATTTCTAATGTTTTTTTAATCTTAAGATCACGCATGAAGGAGAGGCATTTACAAAAATGAATTTAGGGGGATCAACATGATATTTGGTGTATTAAAAGACAATAAAGTGGGAGAGTATCGAGTCATTATGACACCTTTAGAGGTTGCTGCTATTAAAGACGATGGCCATACGGTCCTTGTTCAAAAAGATGCGGGCGCATTAGCGGGATTTACGAATGAACAGTATGAAAAAGAAGGGGCCGAAATAGTAGAAACAACAGAAGAGATGTATGAAAGGTGTGACTTTATAGCAAAAGTTAAAGAGATTGAAGAAAATGAGTATAAGTTGCTCAAGGAAAATCAAATTATCTATACGTGTATACATCCAGCTGCACATAAAGAGCAGGTACAAGCTATCCTCGATAGCAAATGTATCGCGTTCACTGCGGAAGATTCACATCGATTTGGTTCAGTAAACTGTGAAGCAGCAGGAAAACAAGGCGCACTAATGGGGCTTCAAGCCATGCTGACGATTAACGGAGGAAAAGGAAAATTTGTTAGTGGCTTAGCTGGAGCTCCCGGTATGAAGGTACTGATCCTTGGAGGAGGACTAGTAGGGAGGTCCGCTCTGCAAGTTTTACATTCATTAGGTGCGTGGTGTACGGTTATGGATATAAATTACGGAACATTAAGAGATATCGGCAAAACGTATAATGAAAAAGTGAATACTCAGCTATCAACTAAGCAAAATATTAAAAAACTGCTTCCTGAAACTGATATGGTAATTAACTGTGTGAAATGGCCAAAGGAACGCAAAGATTATTTAATAGAGTGCGATATGCTCAATTTAATGGAAAAAGGATCAGTTATTGTAGATATTAGCAATGACACTGACGGTGCAATTGAATCTTTCCGTGAAACAACTCATGAACATCCTACATATATTGAAAATGGTGTCGTTCATTACTGTGTCAGCAATATTCCTGGAGCGATTGCTAACTCTACTTCTGTAGCTTATGCAGCGTCCGTGCTGCCACATATTCAGTCCATCCTAAATTCAGGTGTAAAATCAGCCTGTATCAAAGATGGATTTTTAAGACGCAGCTTAACCGCTTATAAAGGATACCTCACACATGAAGAAACAAGTGCTATACAAAATAGACCTTGGGTCAGACCAGAGGACGTATTACATATACAAGGGGAAAAGCTAGACCCAGCACCACCCGCTACATCAACAAGATCAGCTAATTTGTTAAGTATTTAACGTTGCAAAAGGAGGGTACAAATGACTGTATATACGATACTAGTAGATTTTGCTTGTGCCAGTGTTCTGATTTTAATAGGTATGCTGCTTCGTGCAAAATTTAAATTTATCCAAAGAAGTTTTATTCCAGCAAGCTTATTGGCAGGTTTTTTAGGTTTAGCATTAGGACCTAGCTTTTTAAACATCCTACCTTTTTCTGAAGATATTAGCTCCTATGCAGGGATTATTACCATTTTTGTATTTGCGGCAGTTGGAATAAACGGGTTTTCTTTTTCACCCGGCAATATGAAAAAAGATATCAATCGAATGGGCGCATATGCCACTTATAAAATTCTTTGTATAGGCCTTCAAATGTCTATTCCAATTGTCTTTTCTATTTTAGTGATTTCAAAGTTTGCTCCAGAAATTAATAACGGATTTGGTTTACTTTTAGCAGCCGGATTTTATGGAGGTCATGGAACAGCGGCAGCGGTAGGTACAACCTTTGAAAACTTAGGCTGGGAAAATGCAACGGACTTAGGAATGACCGCTGCTACTGGCGGTATTTTAGCAGGTATTTTTGGTGGACTTATTTTTATAAAATGGGCAACTCGAAAGGGATACACTCATTACGTAAAAGACTTCTCGGAAATTTCGGAGGATTTAAAAACAGGATTAGTTCAGCCTAAAAATAGAACGGCAATGGGGGATGATACTATTTCACCAATTGCGATGGATCCATTAGCCTTTCATTTAGCATTATTAGTGGTGCCATCAGGTTTGGGATACTTATTAAATAATTATATTGCGACTGCTTGGGGACTAGAATTCCCAACGTTTACAATAGCATTTTTGATAGCGCTGCTTATGTACATATTGCTAGGCAAAGGAGAAAAAGGGGTTTATAAATACGTTGATAGTAAGGTAGTCGATCGTTTAGGCAGTGCAGCAACCGATTTTCTTGTATTTTTTGGGGTAGCTTCAATCAAATTACCTATTGTTGTGGAATATGCACTTCCACTTGGTTTATTAATGCTTTCAGGTATAGCAATAGTAGTGGTGATGCTAGTCGTAATTGGACCGGCTATGAACTATGAAAGCTGGTTTGAACGTTCCATATTTGTGTATGGCTATTCAACAGGTGTATTTGCTATTGGACTTACATTATTAAGAATTATTGACCCTAATAATAAATCAAAAACACTTACAGATACAGCAGTAGTTGGACCGCTTAATACACCGTTAGAATTATTTGCGTGGTCAGCAGGGCCTGTTATGCTACTAAGCGGACAGCACTGGACGTTTGTTGGGATTTTTGCAGGAATATCTATCCTATGTTTCGTCATCGCTAGAATCTTCAAATGGTGGCACTGGAAGGTTCCTTTAGGCGAGCGTCCTCCTGTTCCATTAGATAGAAATGAAGGGTTTATTCGAATAACTGGAGAACATATTGAAAAATAACGTAGGTTAAATAAAATATGCATACTAAACTCATTCTATTTATATCTTATGAATGAGAGACAAGAGCCCGTAAACGTATGTTTACGGGCTCTTACAATGCAATGAGAAGCTTGTGATAGAGAAGGGGAATTCTTTAGTTTTCTAACAGGATTTTTCTCTTGTCTTTCCTCCTGAACGAATTGTTCGCAAGGGACTTACATTAAGCTCGTGATAAGTCCTATTGTACTCTCCGTAAGCAGAAAACTTTAAAAAATATACCTTCTTTTATGCTGAAAAAGGAATATTTCTTTAAATAAAACGATACTATTTTCTGATACAACCTATTCCTGCGAAAGGAGCAAAAAAAAAATGAAACGATATGTTGCATACGGCTTGTTGCTCACAGTGTCTTTAGTATTTGCGCTTTTTTTAATTGTTGATTGGCGCCAATACGAAACTGGTTTAGAACATGCTATTAAGCCTGCTGCTAAGAACTATGAGAACAGCAAAAACTATGTTTCTGACGAACGTATGATAGATGTCATTGTAAAGCTAACGGAAGAAAGTCCTGCAACATTTGGAACAAGATTAAAAAGTGCGCAAAGAATAGATGAGGGGCGTGTCCATGTGAATACCAATAAGCTAGAGGGCATTATTGAGTTAAAAGATATAGAAGGCAAGACCTTGGTATGGCGTGTACTAGACAACACATCAAATCATTTAATTATAGAAAGCAAGAACTGGGGAAATGAATAAGGGACCTGCGGATGGTTTCTTTCCTAATTAAAAGAGGGTGAGAAAAAGTATGTTAGTGATGTCTCAACCTCTTTATGTCCTTCTTATAAGCTGCCATTGCCAATTGTTATTGGAAAATTTAGCTAAAACAGAGGATGAAAGATATTTTTGATTTAATACTCATTAAAGTAGGTTTGAATCTTTTGAGGGTCCTTTGTTTTCGTTAAAGCAAGCATTAAAAGAATACGGGCTTTTTGTGGATTTAATGAATCGGATGTAACAAACGTATCTTTATCATCTGATTCTTCATGTGTCACAACTCCGCTTCCTACCCGGCTAGATCTAACCATAACTACGCCTTTTTTTACCGCATCTCTAGCACCTGTTAGAGCAGCATCGGATAGCAGTCCATTTCCTGCTCCTGCAACGACTATTCCTTTTGCTCCAGTTTTTACGGCTGTGTCATAAAAGTCCCTAGAATCGTTTTGATACCCATATATGATATCTACTTGAGGAAGCTTATCTAATTTTGATACATCGAATATTGATTGTGTTGTATGCTTGCGAGTTGGTTTGTTATAAAATATTATCTTATCTCCAGCTATTTCTCCTACATATCCTTGTTCAGGGGATTTAAACGTATCTACTGCCGTTGTATGTGTTTTTGTTATATAACGAGCTGCACCAATTCGATCGTTAAGCGCTACTAAAACGCCGGTATTTCGTGCGTCTTTTGTAGAAGCAATTTTCACTGCATTATACAAGTTTAGCGGTCCATCTGCACTTATAGCGGTAGCTGGTCTCATTGAACCAACCACAACCACAGGTTTGTCACTCTTTACTACTAAATTTAGAAAATAAGCCGTTTCCTCCATCGTATCAGATCCGTGTGTCACGACAATTCCATCAACATCCTTAGAAGCTAATAGTGTATTAATCCGCTTCGCTAACTTTAACAAAATACTGTTATCTATATTTTGACTTCCGATATTTACGACCTGTTCTCCGCTTACATTCGCTATTTTTTTCAACTGAGGAACAGCTTTGATAATTGCTTTAATGTTAAGAGCTCCTGATTCATATCCAGTTGTGTCTGTGCTGCTTTCAGAAGAGCCTGCAATCGTACCTCCAGTGGCCAAAATCTTTATATTAGGCTGCTCTTCTTTCACTGAATGTTTTACAGTCATTTTAGAATCATTTACCGATGCATTGACCAATGATAAAGGTCCCGAAAATAAGATAACGCTTGATAAAAAGGTGATGCCTATTATTTTTTTCAGTTTCATCTTTATTTAGCTCCTTTTGTTGAAAATACATGTAATGGTATTATTGATGATTTAATTTTAAAATATCCAATCATTTGTCCATACGAAGAATAAATAGATAAATGAATTATTTTTATAAGCTACTTTACTATCAAACGGATTATAAGAACGGGAAACCCTTAATGAAAAGTGTGCAAACCATTTAAATATGTTAAGATTGATTTCATCATTTACATAACTTATAGAAGAAGCTCGTCAAAAAGAAGCCTTGGCTAATCATAGCAAAGGCTTCTTTTTGACGAGAATTATGATGAATATGACTAGCTTAAAAGAAATGCACCCAATACTGCTTTTTTTATTTCTATCTGTCAATATTAGGAGGCCTAAAAGCTAACTCACAGTAGAAGAGAACTCAAAAATATACAGTTCTTTTTCTTCATATTAGTATGTTAGCAGTGGAAGAACAAATAAATTATTTGTTCTCTTTGTACCTGAAGTTTCCTCCTAATGGGAAGGGTACGTCTATTTATGATATAACCGACATAAAAAAATACTTAGTACTTTAATTCAATATCACTTATGCAAAAGCTTATTTACTGCATCTTTTAACTTTCCATAAGTTTTCAATTTGCTCATATCTATTCCTAATTGAACAGCAGTTAAGGCTATTTCCGGACGGATACCTGTGATGGTTGTATCAATGCCAAGTAGGTCCAACATCTTTATAACCTGAAATAATTCATTGGTCATCATAGTATCAATCGAAGGTGCACCTGATAAGTCAATAATTAAGCAAGACAGATTGAGCTCTTTTGCTTGCAGCATAACTTTCTTTGCAAAATCACTATTCTTATAATCATCAACCTGACCAATTAGAGGCAGCACACCCACTGTATCGGAAATACTGATGACAGGCGTGCTAAGCTCAGAAATCAACATTTTTTGAGCTTGAGACTGCGCTTCTGAAACTTGTCCGTAATAAAGCGTAAAAAGTTCTATCATCCGATCAAACGCTTCATTCACTACTTTATTCCATAAAAAAAGCTCTTCGTATGTAATGCTAGATGAATGAAGGTGAAAAAATGATTCAATCTGTTTAAAAAAGATTAAACGAAACTTTTTAAAATGATGAATACTATGATAAAGAGAATCGCCTCTTTGAGCCCTTTTTGAGGCAACTTCCTGTGCCCAGTCACTAAGAGTATCTAATGACTCTCCTATAAGAACTTTTACAATTTTACAAGTGAAATATTGATTTTGTACTCGAAGATATTCGGTTGTTTGGGAAGAGGCATCAGCTGTGTAGATTGAATCCTTTTCCACTTCCCGTGAGTCTAGCCATTCTTGAGACATTTCATCAATATGTTCTAGTAAAAAGTCATGTAGCTTTTCTGTTATTTCCTGCATAACATGTTCTCCTTTATTGTTATCTAACGTTCCGTTTCCCGGTTTACTTGTATGAAAAACTTCTACTTGTTTATGAAGCATCTTGAATATGTAATTGGTAACTATTTATTTAACGTTTCGTTATTATTTAATGTCAGAGGACTCTCTTAATTTTTAATATCTCCTTCTTCCTCCTTTTGATATAGAAAATGGTTTATATAAATGGACTCATTTATGCTAGTTGTAATACCCGGGCGCATTTTTCTGAAACATTAAAAAAATTAGATAATTACTGTTTAAATGGAAACAAGCTGGGAATATAGTTCACAAGTCAGAAAATTCTAAGGAGGAATTGAGACATGTCAAAAAAATTAGCTATGCACGAGACGCTAGAAGTTCATGAAATCTTAACGCTTAAAACGTCGTGTGTAACAAAAGGCACAGCAATGCTGGAATTGGTAGAGGACGAAAAATTAAAAAAGATTTTGGAAGAAGACGTCCAAACGTCTACTGAAGCAATTAATGAATTGAAAAAAATCTTAAAGAAAGCTCAATAAACAGGAGGGATTTAGGAATGGCTGCTAAAAGTACGCTTAACAAAACATTAGATGATCTTGCTATTGCAACTGATTTGTTGTTATCAGCGAAAAACGGTGTACGAACATATGCCGTAGCTCTCACGGAAACAGCAACTCCAGAAGTTCGGAAAGTATTAAAAAAACAATTGGATGAAGCCATCGAACTTCATGAAAAGATTGCTCAATATATGATTGATAATGAAATGTATCATGCCTATGATGTTGAAGAGCAAGTAAATCACGATTTAAAAAAAGCAGATAAAGCGTTAGAGTTAGCAAAAGGTTAAAATCAATATTCGTAGATATATATTTTCTATAAAAAAGAGAAAGTCTAATTCAAATAGACTCTCTCTTTTTTTATCTATATTAAAGACTTTTTGAATTAAGATTATAAAATCATACAAGTCCACATATCGAAGGCTGTATTCCTCATATAAGTATGAACTTTAAATAAATGGAAATCCTGATAACACTACTATCAAAATATTGAATGGAGGTCGTAATGTGACTCATAATGAACACAAGGGAGAACAGCTTCCGCAGACGCCTGAACCATACTGGAGAGATTTTATTGATTTGCCGGAGTTTCCCGCTTTAGATAATGACATGGATGTAGATGTTGTAGTTGTAGGCGGAGGGATTACAGGTCTTACTTCTGCGTACCTCTTAGTCAATGAAGGTCTAAAGGTAGCCGTTTTAGAAGCAGGAAGACTATTGAATGGCACAACGGGACATACGACAGCAAAAGTTACTGCCCAGCACGATTTGATCTACGATGAGTTTATTCAGAATTTTGGAAGAAGTAAGGCAAGATTATACTATGAAGCTAATGCGGATGCCTTGAATTTTATTAAGAAAACAGTTGAAGAACATCAAATTGATTGTGATTTCATCATGCAAGATGCTTACATATATGCTACTACTGATGAGTATGCTCTAAAACTTGAAAAAGAGGCAGAAGCTTATAAGGAACTTAACATTGATGGTGAATTGGCAGACCATATTCCTTTTAACGTAAAAATTAAAAAAGCCCTTGTGATGAAAGACCAGGCACAGTTTCATCCGATTAAATACCTCGTTCACCTCGTTCAAGCTATTAAGCAAAAAGGCGGACTTATCTTTGAACATACAACGGCAGTGAATATTGAATCTGGGGATAAGCAAACAGTTCTTACACGAGAAGGGATGCGTGTTACAGGAAGCTACGTTCTTTCTTGCTCGCATTTTCCTTTCTATGAAGGGCTGGGCCTTTACTCTGCTAGAATGCACGCTGACCGCTCATATATCCTTGCTGTTAAAGCCAAAGAAGCTTATCCAGGTGGAATGTATATTAGCGCTGATCAACCAACACGTTCCCTGCGTTCTACAGTTATTAACGGTGAGGAAATGGTTCTTGTAGCGGGAGAAAGCCATCAAACAGGCCAAGGAAAAGATACAATGGAACATTATAAAGCGTTAAAGAATTTTGGTGAACAAGTTTTCGACATAGAAAATATTGTATATCGCTGGTCAGCACAAGACTTAGTCACGCTTGATAAACTTCCTTATATTGGAGAAATCACCTCGAGTCAACCTAATATACTCGTCGCTACTGGTTATAGGAAATGGGGAATGACAAATGGAACAGCAGCAGCACTCTTATTCAGAGATATAATTCTAGGCAAAGAGAACGCCTATCAACATTTATATTCGCCGTCGCGTTTTTACGCAAACCCCAGCTTGAAAAATTTCTTAGTAGAAAATGCTGATGTCGTAAGCCATCTCATCAAAGGTAAGCTTGAAATCTCTGATGTAAGAGCTGAAGATCTATCTAATGATGAAGGGGCGGTAATTACGGTTCGAGGCCATCGAAAGGGAGCCTACAAAGATCAAGAAGGAAAAATCCACATTGTAGATACAACCTGTACTCACATTGGCTGCGAAGTCGAATGGAACAGTGGAGATCGTTCTTGGGATTGCCCTTGCCATGGATCTAGATTTTCTTATACAGGAGAAGTTATAGAAGGTCCAGCAGAAAAGCCTCTGCAGAAATATGATTACACCATGATCGATAACCTTACATCAGAGGATTCTGGGTATTAAAGACATTCTTTCTTTATGAAAATTATTTAAAACGGCAAGCTAGATCATGAACCCTCAGTTGGATTTGAAATCTCTGACTGCAGGGTTCTTTTTTTACTGTTTTACTAAAGGTATGATAATGATGAACTACAATTTCTTTTATGTAAACCTCCTATAATTAATTTGACTTCTTCTATCATAAATATCACATACTTTTTTCCATTTTAATTCACACTGAATATATGTTTTTATTCCTCACAATCAGCAGAAAACCATACAAAATAAACATTTTTCTACCAGTTATAAGAAATAGCTTGCGAACAAAAAATTGTTCATTTTTTCCAAACATTTTTCTTACAGGAACAGACAATTATAAACAAGTACGTTCTATCTACTTTAAGGAGGTTTTTAAGAATGACTAAAAACAATCAACGCTATAAGCAAAAAGATGCTCACCTGCTTGGAGGGAATATTACTGATACTGAATTAGGACAAGAACTGGGAAGCATTCATCAAGCAATTTCCCAGCTAAGTCAAAACTTTTCTCAGTTACAAAATTCTCAACAAGGTGCTCAAACAAGCCAAGCATCAAATCCATTAATGCAGCAGATGCAAATGTTTAGCTCTCAGGCTCAACAGCAAATGCAGCAAACAGACCAACAAGTTCAACAAAATATTCAACAAGCGATTCAATCTATGAACCAAGCTCTTCAAGGCATTCAGGCTAATCAAGTTATGCAGCAAATGTATCAGGCTATTCAGCAAGGTCAACAGCAACAAAATCAACGCCAATCGTCGAACCAAAATCAACAAATTCAATAATGAATTACCTGCAAATTTGCAGGTAGAGATATAGCAATTTTTATAAAATAGGGGTTTTAATTTACGTTTTAATTAGAACCCCTATCTTTACAGAAATTGAGTATTTGGCCTGTAGGTTTTAATTGTAATCATGCTGGAAAGTAAATAAAAAAAGACCTCATTATAATTGAAGTCTTTCTTCTCTTGAAAGATGAACGTTAGTATCTATTAAAGAGTTAGAATTGAAACAATTCTGTAATTTTAAGTTGTCCATAGAGCTTGTTTTTATACGCTCTTGCTTTCATAGCTAATAGTAGAGAAAAATGAATTAAATTTCTTTGTTAATTACTATGTATGTTTCGAGAAGAATTGGAAAAGTATAAAGAAGTACGTGTTATCTATTTTAAGGAGGATTTTATATGACTCAAAATAATCAACAACAAGATCAGCAACAAAAACAAAAAGAGGCTCAGTTACTTGGAACTAAAATTACAGATGTTGAGCTAGGCCAAGAATTGGGGAGCATTCGCCAAGAAATTTCCCAATTAAGCCAAAACTTGTCTCAACTGCAAAACATTCAGCAAATGTCTCAGCAAGGATCACAACAGAATTCTCAAAGCAGCCAAGGCTCTAACTCTTTAATGCATCAAATGCAATCATTTAGTTCTCAGGCTCAGCAGCAGATGCAGCAAACAGACCAACAAATTCAACAAAATATTCAACAAGCGATTCAATCTATGAATCAGGCTCTTCAAGGTATCCAAGCAAATCAAACTATGCAGAAGATGAATCAAGCTGTCCAACAAGCTCAACAGCCATTTGGATCACAAGGGTTTCAAGCATCCGGAAGCCAAAACCAACAAAACCAACAAAATCAACATTCACATGACCAACAAAATCAAATTCAATTGTGATCTTAGAAAGCGAGCATTTGGAAATTTTTAATTAAAGGAATTTCCTCTACATTTTGCTCTTTTAATATAGTCAACCTCCATGAAACCAAAGGTCATGGGGGTTTTCGTAATTCTCCGTATTCTTGATATCATAGTATTTCATACACTTCATTTTTTATGCAGATGACTATTTCTTACTCCTTTTAAACTATATAAGACGCCATAAAGCGTCCATTTGGAAATCCTCATTGTTTCAAGTTGACAGCATTCATCAAGAACAGCTGCTAGCTCTGTTCAGCAGCTGTTTTTGTCTTTTTGATGTATACCATTATATCGAAAGCTATTTTCCATAATGAATTTTATCAGAATTAACACGTTAAAATACATATTATCTAAGCGCGTTGCAAATATCTAAGGTATTAACGTTGAAAGGAAAAATGAATGAAAAATAAAGAATCCATTTATGATACCTATTTTGAAAAGCAAAAAGAGCTGAATGATGAAAAACTTCATATTTGGTTAGACTATACAGTATTTAGTTGGAGATGGTGGTTAGGAGTATTACTTATACTGGTTATGATTGGAATTTTGATAAAGTTCAGAAAAAAAGAAAGTACAGATCGTTTATTATACACCGGTCTTTTTATAGCTATCTTTTCTTCATTTCTTGATATGATTGGAGACTTTTTAGGCCTGTGGGATTACCGGTATGAAGTATTTCCTTTAACTTCTAACTACTTGCCGTGGGACTTATTTTTATTACCCATCTCCATGATATTTTTTATACAAGTAAAGCCTAAAATTAACCCCGTAATCAAAGCACTGATTTATTCAGCAGTAGGTGCTTTTATTGGCCTTCCACTGCTTAATTGGATTGGCATTTATAAACCGCTGCACTGGAGGTACATGTATTCCTTTCCTATTCTACTTGTTATTTACTTAGCTGCATCCTACATAGCTTCTAGAAGAAAGTTTGAAAAACTATAGGTGGAAATGTTAAGGCTAATGTTCAATAATTAGAGCAAGCTACTCAAGATGCAATAGAGCATCCGCTAATGATTATTGTTAATGCAACTCATAGAAAAAGACTATCTCTTATAGTTGAAAAGAGATGGTCTTTTTAATTTATAAAAAACAGGAAGAGGCAAAAACAGGAGATAGAAGATACTAATTTTATAATTCAAATTACTCTTTTTTAGTAATTAACCAAGTCGTCAATCCCCCTATAAAAATTGTTGAACATGAAAAAAGAAACGTTTTAGGTCCTAGTAAAGGAAGACCTGCTGTTATAATCAAACCGTCTATAATCAAAATAACCATCCCTATGTTCAAAGAAAAAGCTTTTGATATTAGTTGAGCTAGTAAATCTGTTCCTCCAGTGCTTGTCTCATATCGAAGCATAAGACCAACCCCTGTCCCAATAAATATCCCTCCAAGGATTACACTAGAAAAAATAGAAAATTGAAACTGATTTTTAATAGGTTCTAGCCAGTCAATCAATAAAGAAGAAATAATTAGCCCATAAAAACTATTATAAAAATAATGCCGTTCATAAATCCAAGCAAACCAACATAGTGGGAGACCTAAAATAATCATCGTTACACCTGTGGGGAATTCAAAATAATAGTGAAGGATGAGAGCAATTCCAATTGTTCCTCCATCTAATAAATAATGAGGAACTAAAAAACCGTTAATTCCTATGCTTAATAATAAGCTTCCCACAAAAACAACCGGTATTTTTCGGAAAATAATAATCACCTTTTTAGTCAATTTATCTCTTACTATATTTATATGTTTTTATTACCTGTTATGAATTTTTTTTTGTAAATGAATAAAGGCTTATCTCTTGAGCAAACTACCAAAAGCGCCGTGAGGGCATTATAAAATAGCTTTCCACTCCTTACGAAGAAAGAAAAAGCCACTAATTAGAGGAGAAATCTCTAATTAATGGCTTATTTATTTTAAACTGTTTAGATCTTTACTTATTGTTTACGTAGATAATTTACGAAGTGATAGAGTTCATACAACTTTTTGGCTGTACAGTTTAAGTGAGGAATTCGGAGAAAGAAAAGTAAGTTTCATAAGTCAGTGTTATCAATTTGTTTTATTTCTTCTAACAAAGAAAAATTTCTAGGGAGCCAGGGACCCAGTCCAGTATGTCCCCATAGATACAACTAAGGTGTTCAAAGGCCTTCTTTCTTGATTTCAGTAAATTGGTCATTTTTATATCACATCTGTTGGAAAACCTCATGTATTAGGCGGAAAATCTATTGCTCTACTCCACTTAATTACCAATCAAAAAAAGCTTTTAACGCAATCATTGTAGCGGCGTAGACAAGAGATGAGATTAAAAAGGTTGGCAAGTGCGCGTGTTTTTCAAAAGGGAGTTCTTTACTGATAACGTTAAATAACATTGCACCTGAACTAAATGCAATCATCGACTCAATAAGCAGGCCGGATGAGGGCTCGAAGACACCCATCATTGATCCAAGAAAAATTGCCCCAGCAAGCATATAGCGACCTCTGTTTTTGTGCAAGCGATGATGTTTTTTCCTAGATGGTAGGACCACCCGATAAAGTGAAGGCTGATAGCCAATCCATAGAATAGTGATTCAACTCGCTTGACATCGGTTGAGAACACAACATAAGAAATGATAAAAGAATAAACCATAAAGAAACTCGCCTGTACCATATAAACGGTCAGTTCCGTCAAGTGTGTGGCTGCCTTCGTTTGAGCGAATGAATACACAGAAAAATAGACGAGTAAGCCGAGAAGACCAAGAAAATATAGTTCAGTATCAAGGGCCAGCGATCCTCCAAATTCTTCTTGTTTCTTATGAAGCGTCGGTAAGATATAAATAAACACATAAGCAATAGCTACACCGCCTGATAATGAGAGCAGCTTTTGCTCCCCGATTGGAGAACGTTCGACAATCGTTAATGCGTATAGTTGAATGAGGATAAATACAATGCCTATTATAATTGATTCAATTGTAACCATGATTGTTTCCTTTTAAGGTTGAATTTTACGGTTTAGTTCTCTTTAAAAGAAAAAGAGAAACCATACTTTGGATAGATACTTCTTAAAGAGGCGCACTCATTAAGGGGATATTGTACCTTAATTATTTTCTTAAAACGTATTATCTCTATACTAAATGAGATGAAAATGGTTATAAAAACTCTATCCGAGATTTAAATAAAAGAAGCAAACTCCTAATGATAGGGAGTTTGCTTTTTGGTTTCTATAAATATTTCTGCAGGGGAACTAACACCCTTTTTCCGAAAGTTTTCGATTTATTTACACGTATGATACGAATCTAGCAATTTTATCTGTTTTACTAGACACTTCATATTGATTATCCTATTTTTCTTGGTTATAATATTGTTGTTACATTTGTAATAATAATGTAATATTATTGTAACTTATATACGTTTGTATGTTGTTATATGAGTTGATTGTTAATTTAAAAACTGAAAAAGTTGTTTATGGATAAACTCTTAAGTGTTGTGGTAACAGCCATGAGGGTAAAAGTTTGAATAAAAAGGTGAGGGAAATGTTGAAAAAAATATTTATTTTAGTTGTTTTAGGATATATATTCTTGAGTAGCAAGTACTTTCTTCAAAATTATGTGTATGCGGGCACGTATGAGCAAGATATAAAGGTTAACGATGACTTGGTGTCGAGTCTTCTTTTAGAAAAAGCTGTTTTTTAACGGCTTTTAAGACGCTAAATTTTATATAAAGAGGTAATGGGTAGAGTTGTGATTTCTTAATATTGTCAGTCTCTTTCCTTATCTTCAAAGGTAAAAAGCAGGCGGTAGTTAAAATGATTGCAGGACTTCGGATCCTGATAGATTTTTACATTGCCTAGACAACAACAAAGTAGAGAAGAACGATGTAATTGAGAAGAGAAGGCTGAGGGAGTAAGAAGAAAATGAAAAACTATTTAAATGTGGAAGAAGGAAAAAATAGCTGGAAGCGTTATGTAAGTACAACAATCCTTGCTTCTGTGTTTATGCTGTTAGGATCAGTTATTTATATTATTGCTGAAATGATAATGGTTGCAGCTGATGAAAGTGGAAAATCATATTTTGATTTTGATAGCGGAGTAGCTGTAGGAATCAATGCTAACCTTGATTTTTGTTGTCTCATATTATGTACATATGCTGGATTTTTGGTTTATGGATCGGGATTCGTTTTATTCACAAACGAAAAATGAAATCATTAATCACTGCTAACAAATGTGTGAATTGGAAGAAAGTAATATGGTCTTTTGGAGCTTTTAGCCTGTTACTAATCGTTTCACAATTAATTGATGTCGTGTTTAACCACTCGGATTATTCATGGAATCATGTAAGTTTAAAAGAGTATGCCCTGTTAGTACTGATCACGCTTTTATTAGTACCTATTCAAACAACAACAGAGGAGCTGTTTTTTAGAGGGCTTCTTCTTCAATGGGTGAGCAAGAAAGTGAAGCGTCCTATTTTACTTGCTATTATTGTTGGATTAATGTTTTCAATAGGACATTTTGCTAATCCTGAAATGAATAAATCCATTATATTAGTCGGACTGGATTACATTGTAGCTGGTTTTGCTCTTACATATATCGCGATTAAAACAAAAAGCTTAGAAATTACCATTGGCGCACACGCAGCCAACAACATGTTTCTCGCTCTGTTCCTTACAACGGACGATTCTGTTTTCGGATCTATACCGAGTTTGTTTAAGATAGCTAACACTGAGCCAGGAGCGAATCTTATTTGGTCGATTGTTATGTTTAGTGTTTTCTATATCCTATGTAGAGGGAAGATAAAAAAGGAAGAAGCAGCTGACAAAGAACAGCTTATTGCTTAAATTGGCAGAACCAATAACTAAACAGGATAGGAGATGTAACAGAGTGAGTGGAAATCACGATGAAAAGAAACCATTGACTCGTGCAGAAATGAAGCGAGGCCACTTAGCTACTCAACATCGCATTTTGAATGTACTTATCGTTCTTGCATCGATTGCTGCAGTTTATCTAGTAATAAAAACCATACTTTAAAAGAGCAGCCTTTAAGGCTGCTCTTTTTTGTAAAAACACGCACACGCAACTACTAATTGAAAAAAGCTTTTAACGAAATCATTGTAGCCGCGTAGATAAAGGTAGGCAAATGCGCATGTTTTTTTCCTAGATGGTAAGACCACCCGATAAAATGAAGGCTGATAGCCAGTCCGTAGAATACTGATTCAACTCGCTTAACATCGGTTGAAAATACGACGTAAGAAATGATAAAAGAATAAAGCATAAAAAAACTAGCCTGTACCATATACACGGTTAGTTCCGTTAGGTGTGTGGCTGCTTTTGTCTGAGCAAATGAATACACAGAAAAATAGACGAGTAAGCCGAGAAGACCAAGAAAATATAATTCAGTATCAAGGGCTAGCGACCCTCCAAACTCTTCTTGTTTCTTGTGAAGCGTCGGTAAGATATAAATAAATACATAGGCAATAGCTACACCGCCTGATAATGAGAGCAGCTTTTGCTCCCCGATTGGAGAACGTTCGACGATCGTTAATGCGTATAGTTGAATGAGGATAAAAACAATACCTATTATGATTGATTCAATTGTAACCATGGTGTCTCCTTTTAAGGGTCACTTTTAGGGTTTAATTCCCTTTAACAGAAGAAGAGAAACCATACTTTGAGTGGATACTTCTTAAAGAAACGCGTTCATTAGAGGGATATTGTACCTTAATTATTTTCTTAAAACGTATTATTAAAAAGATTTGCTTTTGGTTACCACAAACATGAAAAAACCTTGTTTGGTATACTCTGTTCAATAACCTGTTTGTTTTTACTTTATGTTACAATAAATTGATACCTAAATGAGAAAGAGTGATAACTGCCGTTTATCGGATATAAATGTGTATCAACTTTATTGAGAAAATTGGAATTTTAAACAGAAGCACTAATGAACCACGGGTGTGCAAAAGTTTTTTACGATAAAATGAGTGTAGAAACAAAACAACGACCTGGTCTAGAATTAGTATAAGTATCAACACAAAACATTACACTTTTTTACGAAAGTAGCAAGCACTACTCTTGGCTCCATTTAGTAGAAGATCATCCATATAGCCAGCTCTGAATTACATTAATAGATAGTGTTTACACGGGACTTTATGGGTTAACGTTACGGGACTGAACAAGCAGAAAAGAAGGAAAGTTTAAAAAGTGGTTAAAGAACGATTGTAGAAATCACGCGGGAATGAATTGAAAAGAGGTTATAACATGGCTAGAGGTCGGAAATTTGATACAATTGACTTATTCCGTTCTACCAAAAAGCTTATTATCCAAACTGGATATGAAGGGTTTACAATTGGTCAATTAGCGAAAGAATTAAATGTTACACGAGCAGCAATTTATAAATATTATCAAAATAAAGATGAATTGCTATTAGACTTTATGTTAGATGAAATAACAAATACATTAACAAGCTTTTCCTCTATTCCAAAGGAATTACCTTTCTTAGAAAAGATAGACTTGCTCTTAGGAAAAATATTCATGTACAAGGATTTACATTTAATTCTTGGTATTGGAATACCTACAAAAAATATTCCTTTGTTAGAAGCTAAGAAAGAAAAGCTTTCTCATATGCACCATGAGCTATATAAGCCCCTTATACATATAGTGCAGCAAGGAAAAGAAGAGGGCTTCATTGAAATGGATATGCCAAATGAAATGTTGTTAGGGTTTATATTTCAAAGTATTTCTATTCCTAATCATTCTGGAATGGACGCTGAACAAGTACTCATCTATACGAAAAAGTTAATTTTAGACGGCATTATAAAAAGAAAGTGACAAATGTGTAACTTATGTATATAATAACCTTTGTACAACACATAGGTTATTTTCGTCTAAAAGTAACAAATATGTAACTTATATATGAGGTAAGGACTGTACAATCACATAAGTTATTTTTTCACCTTAAAGTGACAGATNTATGCAGCTTTTTATACATATGCTTGTCTCAGAAAATAGTCTTTATGAAGAAAAAATATATGTTATTATTTAACTCCATTTATAGACTCCTTTAAAAAGTTACCATTTCAAATGCTTTTAGAATAAGGGTGTTTTTTTTATTTAACTACTAAAGAAACTTCCACTCTTTCTTTTTCTCTTATAATGATAATGTCCATAACTTCCATGATGATCACGGCCTTTTCTATAATCGTCACTACTGCTATAACTCTTAAAAGGTTTTGATTTTCCTCTCTTGTAATCACTACTACTGTAATGCTTATGTTTATTATTCATTAGTGAATCAAACAGTTTCTTGAACATGATTTAACCACTCCTCATAATTAGTTTAAATCTATAAAAAACAAAAAGCGCTTTTATCTTTTTAGTAGATAAAAGCGCTTGATGTATAAACACAGACTTTACCTAACTAAAAATGTAGGCAAAGGTCTTGCTAACAATTAAGATTGCCAACAAAGCCGGAAACAAAATGTTTCGTAGTGACGACTTTTGTTGTACAGCTACTCCCCTTTGGAGTATTAAGTTTGTTCAATGTTAGCGTAAATCGATTCTACAAGTCAATTAATAACTAATAGCGTCCAAAAAGGAACATCCTTTTAGACAAATGTACGTCGAAGTATAGGCTAAATTATAATGGACTTTCTGTAGTTTAGAAAAGTAATACCTAAGTACTTTATAGCTTTATAAAGAGAAATTTATATTTATTTCTCCATGTGAAAATATGATATATTATATACATACCGATAATACGCCATACTATAACTAATTTAGGTAATCATAAATAAAAGCATTACTAATCCATAAATATAAATATCATCAAAGGCGTTAGTACAGACCACTAACGTCCTTTTTACTGTCTTCTTCACTTTAAGATTTCTACACGCACTGGAGGGAGATAACATTGAGTAAAAATCAAAAGCTATGGACAACGGAGGAAGATTTATTCCTTAAAAAACAATATGGACAGATGACGTTCCAAAGAATGGGTGAACACTTAAATCGTAGCAAAGAATCTGTTAATAAACGGATTGTACGATTAAACCTTCGAAATGAAGAGAATTGCTTACATAAAAAATGGACAACGGAACAAGATACTTTCTTAAAAGAAAACATTAATATCATGAATAACCGGGAAATAGGAAATCATTTAGGTAAGACACCTTCTTCTATTGCTACTCGTATTAAAATATTAAAACTAACACGACGAGAAACACTGCGGAGATGGACGAATCAAGAGGATGAATACCTATTAAAGTATTATGGATCCAAATCTCTTAAACACATATCTAAACGACTGCAGCGAAGTATACCAGCATTAGAGTCTAGATTAAATCGCTTAGGCGTATATGGAGTAAGAGCTTATACAGGAAGTATTACAGTATATGAACTAGCAAGTTTTCTTCAAATTGATGTTCATACTATCTATAAATGGATTCAAAAAAAGAAATTGCCTCATAAAATCACGAGGGCAAAAACACGAAAATTTGTAGGAATTGAAGTATCAGCCTTTTGGAAATGGGCTGAGCAAAATAAAAAGCTCCTTAATTTTTCTAAAATACCTACAAATACTCTTTTGCCAGAGCCGGATTGGGTAAGGAAACAACGGAAATATGATTATTATAATCGTCCAAAATATGAAAAGAAACAGTGGACTGAAGAAGAAGATGCCCGTCTATGGTATATGTTCTACGAGGAAGGTCGTACTCAACAAGAAATCGGTCAACTTATAGGACGATCAAGGTATGGGGTTCAACGAAGGTTAAACCGATTGCGAAAAAATAAATTGACCACTTAATGGCTGTATCCTGTACTTTTTTTAAGCAATAGATCTATTCACTCGATATTAAAATAAATCTTTTTAAAAAAAAGCACAGACCACTATATATGGTTTGTACTTTGGGCTAAGGAATAACACTAAAAGAAAGATTGTCTAATAACAGATTAACAATTTAACGCTTTAAAGTAAAACGTTAAATTGTTCCATATTATATCCCTCGTTATTTAAGTAAATAGTAAATTATTTCATAAAAAATATAAGTGTTAATACCTGCTCTTACTGACGAATACAGAGCATAAGATCGTATACCTTGCTTTAAACAGATTAATGAGTGAGTTAATCTCCAGACATTAAATATCTTTATTTGAAAACGCATTCAAGAAACAAAAAAACCTATCTCTTCCCAGTCAAAAGAGGTAGGTTTTTTCTGTTGCAGAATTTAGTTGTATACGTCAATGTTTGGCGACATCTTGTGTAGTTTGCTCAATTTACTGTTTATTATTTATTCTATAATTACCAAAAAAAAGAAACAAACTTAAAAAAGAATGTTTCTTGAAAATTCAATCCAGCTTAATACTTTACCCTTATCATAGAAATCAAAACATATTTTATAAAAAATGTTTTGGTGCTTATAATGAACAGGATCACAACTAAAGATTTATATGAAATAAATCTTTAAAATAGAAAGAATTCATGTGAGGAAAAAATTTGCTTTTTTCTACATTAAATCTTAATTAATTATATAAAAAGACTTATGTTGCAGGACATTAAAAGAAATATGGTGAATAAATAGTATCGATTTCTAATATATTGTTGTTGAATGTTAGAATTTAATTAATTCCGATTAGGAAGGTTGGAGGAATTGTGGGTGTTAAAAGAAGAAGATGGTGGGCTTGATCAGGAGTGGATAAGTCTTATGAAGGAAGCTTATCAATTAGGCCTCTCTTTTGTGGAAGTAAAAGAATTTATATATTCAAACCAAAAGGAAGTTCTTTCTAAATAATTCAGGCTCTTTTTGCTTCTTATAATCTGATTATGTAAACTTTAAAAATGATTTATTACTCAGTGACTTCTTTTTCCACAGTACTTATTATTCTATACAAAGCTAAAGAGGTAGCCTCCACATCTGGAAAATATTCAATATGACCCGTTTCAATATTCTTTACTTGAAAATTCTTTAGTTCCTTAGAATAACTGAGAGAAAAGGTATTATTTTTACTACAAATGGTATGAGTAATTTCACTGTCTTCATACTGTAATAAAGTTTCTAACATTTCTTTAATTTTAATTATTGTCATTTATCATCAACCCATTTCTCGCAATTTAAAGTTTAATCTATTTTACCATAGGGTATATATATAAGTTATTAGCTCCAAATAATTGAAATAAATATTTTAAAAATGAAATAAATTTGTAAAAAAGTGTAATTTCACCTTAAGGTTAGAAACTATATAACAAATGTATCATGGTTGGGAACCACGGATATATATGATATAAAAGATGTACTTGAAATATATATTTAAATGTGGGAAATAAAGGATATTATTTAAAAACATATTTAGTATGGGTAGTATAGGGCATAAAAATAAATAATAATTCATTTGGCGATATTTATTAATTAAGGATAATAATAATCAATAAACAATAAGGGGTGTATTCAAAATGGAGATTATTTATAATCCGAGGGAGAAAATGACGGATTTTATTAAAGATAACAAACAAAATTTCCAGGACAAACTCTTATCAGAGGCGGTTAACGTAGCCTCTAATATTAATGATATTTTAGAAACAGGAAATATTGATCTTTTAAAAAATGCTCAAAAGTTATCTCTATATGTCGTAGAACAAAAAGAAGACCAACTCATTGCTTTCGCTCAGCAAGAAGGCGTAGCATGGGCGGAGCACGCCTTAACTCTTGCCTTCAAACTAGAATGGGTACAGGCCATTAGGCGAACATTATGGCATTTTCTCTATCAATATGATCGAATAAATAACCATTTTAATGACCTTGAAGAATTCTATGCCTTAGAAAAGCGAATTAATGATAGAATTGATCAATTTCTTAACACTTTTGTTATTAGTTACTCCAAGTATAAAGATGAATTAATTGCCTCCCAAAGGGACTTGGTTGAAAATTTATCGGTACCCATTATACCACTTAGCCAATCTGTAGCTGTACTACCGTTGATCGGAATGATTGACATTAATCGTATCCAAACGATTGAGGAGAAAGTACTGATGGGCATCTCAGATTTAAAGATTCAAACATTAATTATAGACCTGTCTGGAATTGCTAACATGGAGATGTATGTCATTGATCATTTCCAAAAAATATTAACTGGAATTTCAATGATGGGATGTAAGGCTGTTCTTACAGGTTTACGTGCGGACCTGGTGCGGACAATGATTCACTCAGGAATCTCCTTTGAAGAAAAAGCAGAAACAAAAGGGACGTTACAGCAAACATTAAAAGAATATTTAGAACTCCACCAAATGTAGGAGGAATAAGGAAGTTTACTCTACACACAGAAATGAATTTATGAAATTAGAATCATTTTGATGCTTAGAAAATCCATTATTATATAATCTTCTCATGGTTCCTTTAATTCGTTTTATGTTAACTAAGGATGTATACCATATACATCTAAAAAAGAAAAACCCACCTGATTTGTCAGAGGTGGGCTTTTCTTTTAGCTANAATCATTTACCTCTATTGGAAATGATAATTCGAGTTTCAGCAGCATGAGGCTGCACAGTACTAGGGGGATTCAAGTTATGCAAAATGGTAAAGTAAAATGGTTCAACAATGAAAAAGGCTATGGCTTTATTGAAGTTGAAGGCGGCAGCGACGTATTTGTACATTTTTCTGCCATCCAAAGCGAAGGTTATAAATCCTTGGAAGAAGGACAAGAGGTATCTTTTGAAATTGTAGAAGGCAATAGAGGCCCGCAAGCCGCTAATGTCACTAAGCTATCATAAATAGATCTTTTTATTTTATAGTAAAAGAGACTCTTTTCCGAGTCTCTTTTTTGTTATACCTAGCGTTTGGCCTCAGTAAGCTGCTGTTCACATGTTTGAATAGACTGCATGCACTGCTGAAGAAATTGCTCGTCTACTCCTGTGCCATGAGCTTTGGCAGATTGAAGCTGTGCTTTTGCATCATTAAGCGCATTCGTTGCCTCTTCAAGCTGCTGAGGACTCATACTCATCGTAGCTGTCCCGATCATCTTTTGAGCAGATTGAATAGAAACTTCTACTTGCTTTAAATCATTATATCCTGTTGTTACTTCTTCATTTGAAAACTTATCCATTGAAAGAACACCTCCATATGGATAGAATGAAGCTGCTGCCGGCAAATTATACACGCTTACTTTTTAGTCAGCAAATCTCCATACTGCTTAATTTTTTCTCCTACGGTACACTCTTTAATACAAAACGTCTGAGCGTATGTTTTGCCCTTTTCTTTATTAAACGTTTTTTTTACAAAACAATCACTACAGTAGTAATCCAATAACTCCGTTACTTCTTCTAATAATTGTTTACGTTCCACTCTCGTTCATCTCCATTTCGTTCTGTGTGTTACACTTGCTTCCTGCTAGCAATTGGTATCCCTTGAAGAGCTTGAGTAGCAAGCTGATCAGCCTCTTCATTTTCCTTCCTTGAAATAGGCTCATATACCGGCCGGATACCAAGCTCCTGCATTTTATCTTCTATTCGATCTAAGTACCGATTAAACTCTTCTTCGAAACAGGGCCACTCCCCAGCCAGCTGATTTAATACAACCTGAGAGTCACCTCTAAACGTTACCGGTATATGATGAACACCAAGTTCCTCAAGCTCTTGTATTAAATAATAAAAAGCAGCATACTCTGCCTCATTATTTGATTCAATCTCTTGCAGCCTTGAGTTGCGTCGTATTCGGTAAGAGTTGTTGTTCTGTTTAAAATAAATCACAACCCCAAGCCCCGCTAAGAGCGTATCATGCTCATAGCCTCCGTCAAAATATGCCACAATATCGTGAGGCTCTGTCTGTACTTCCTGTAAGAGCTTTTTCGCTTCTTTTACAGTCCATTTTTGCTGCTGCTCATCAAGTAGAAAAATTTCCTTCGTTCGACCTGTTTTTTCTAAATCACCCACAATCATTAGCGCCTCATTCGCATCTGTGAAATCGGATGTGAAAATTAACTGTTTATGTTTCGAGGATTTATAATGCCATTCAATTTGGAAATTCATAACGAGCATTCCTTTCATCAGCAATTTTGAATTCAACACTTTTTCTGCTTTTTTGTATTTTATCTTCTATTATGTCTTTTCATGACAGTTTTCTTACCTAATAAGCGGATTTTAGCGTTTATACGTGCTAATATAAAATAGCTGAAGTACTTATGATACAATACTATTGATGAAAAAACATGGTTTAAGCTTATATTGTTTTAACAAGGAGGCTGTATGATGATTGAAGTTTATATAGACGGAGCCACTGCTGGTAACCCTGGTCCTTCTGGAGCTGGTATTTTAATTAAAGGAAATGGTGAACATCATCGTTACGCTATTGCTCTTGGGACAATGACGAATCATGAAGCAGAGTACCATGCACTTCTTCATGCATTAAAAATTTGTCTAGAAAAAAAGTATACGAGCGTATCTTTTCGAACGGACTCTCAGCTAGTAGACCGCGCAATGAACCAAGAATACGTTAAAAATAAAGCGTTTGCTCCTTTACTGGAAGAAGCCCTCAAATTGTCCAGTCAATTTGAGTTATTTTTTATAAAGTGGATCCCTAGCTCTCAAAACGCAGGTGCTGATCAGCTGGCCAGACAAGCCATTAATCAAAAAGAAGCAGGAATGTAATCCTGCTTAAATCATACCTGATGACTTTAAATATTGAATGGCTTGTTTTTGATTGCTAATACGATTTGATGTCAAATTCTCGAGGAGCGATACAAAAAAACTGCCGTCAAATTCTTTTTGTACTTTTAGTGTCCATTCAATTGTAAATATGACCATCTCGTCAGCTGCACGCGTATACTGCTGACCAAATGAAATAAATCCACGTGCATCTTCTGCTAAATGAAAGCCTTTTTCTTCAAGATAAAGAAGATACTCTTCAACGGTTTGAGCTGTTTTTGTCACTTTTTCGTCCCATCCTTTTGCAAAGGTTCTTCTTTATCTTAGCTTACTTTTGGCTATTTGACTATGATTTCCCTTCTAAAAAATAGCCAATCGCTCCAAGTGCTACTCCTAAAATGGCTCCGCCAATCACTTCTTCGGGCTGATGCCCAAGCATTTCTTTCAAGCGCTGTTCCGTCAAATCGTGAAAGCCTCCGTCTGGAAGACCCGCAAGCTTTTCAATTTCTTCATCTAACGTATTCACTTTAATAGTAATTTCGCCAGTCTGCCTTCGAATTCCTTGTGCATCGTACATCACAATAATTCCAAAAACAGATGCTAACGCAAAATCAATCGTAGAAACACCTCTTTTTAACGCTACATAGGTCGCTAAAGAAGATACGCCGGCTGAATGAGAGCTTGGCATTCCACCCGACGCAGCAATCATCCGCATATCCCATTTTCCTGTTTGATACTTTTTAATGGGGATTTTTAAGGCTTGGGCTAAACCGATTGATGAAAGAGCAATGACAATTCCTTTATTCATATTGCTTCACCTCATCTATAGTTTGCGATGGATTGACATCTCGTACCCAAGCAAATATTGCCCAACAAAAAACGCCGGGCTAATCTGCTGACAGAGCAGACTAATCCCGGCGCTTTTGGAAACAGTTCTGTTATTTTTTACGCTTTTTTTGTGCAGCATTATTCATTTTGGCAGATTCAACTTCAGCATAAGAGCCGAATTCTTGGCCATATTGATTATTTGCACTTTTATTAGCTTCTAACTTCTTGTTAACAGAATTGTTTTGGTTTTGTTGCACGTTGAACTCAGAAGCAAACTCCCCAGCATAAGTGTCATTTGCACTTTTTGCACGCTTTGCTTTTTGAGCCTGATTTGCTTTAAACTCAGAAGAGAACTCTTGGTTATAATTATGCTTTGCATTGTTATTCGCTTGCGCATTTTTATTACCTAATTTTTGACGACCCATCGCTATCTCCTCCTATTTGTACCTCGTTGGTACACTATTAGTATGGATCAAGCGGCACGTCATATCCTATTCAAATTAAGGTAAAAACACCAGAGCTTAGCACGTTTATATTCTTGCTACATACTCTTTAACCATTTCTTCTGTCACTACTTTACGGCCTGGAATGATGGTATATTTTTGAGACAGCTCATTAATTTCTGCTGTTACAGCATTAATACCGTCTACAGAAAAGGGTTTCCCTTCTTTGCAAAGAAGCACAGCTGCTTCAATAGCTTGCTCGCGTCGAGCTTCTAAGCTTGCAAAAGCACGTACTAATTCGTGTTGTTTTTTAGAATGGGCTGAAATTTCTTTATGTACACTCATGTTCGTTCCTCCATTATATTATGCTGAGTTAGTAAAAATAAGTTAATGTCCTCATAACTGATTTGCTTTTCCGGTAATTCTTTTAAGCTTTTTTCTATCGCTGCAGCTTCTTTCTTAATGCTGTCCAAAAAGTTTTTCATCTTTTCATTAAAAGCAACTTTCCCACTTATCTTGCACTGTACAAATTGCTCAATGATGGATTGCTGCCTATCGTCGAGATTTGCCTGCTTACATAAATCGGCAAATAAAATGACAGGGAAACTGCGCTGCTTTACTACTACTTTCAGTGATAAAAATGCACGAATCAGTTGAAGCATCACTTTTATATCCTCTATTGTAACAGAAGATGTCAGATTTCTTTTACTATTTATCGTTAAAATTTTAAAATAATGATACCCCAATGCTTTTAAGGAATATGATTGAGCCATCATTTGCCGCAGTGGCTCAGCAAACGATGGCTTCTGATAATAAACAAAAGGCGACCATAGCCACTCATAAAGCGAAGGGTTTGATTTTGTAAACAAATAAATGGTTTTGTACAAATCCCACCCTTGCATATCATAATTGCCTTCTGCTACATTAATGACCTCTTGAGGTCTATTGAGATGAAGATAGCGTGATGCTTTATACTTGTATATAAAGCGGACGTCAAAATCACTCGCTAACGTGTCGAGTCCGTAAGCACGGCTGCCTGATTCACATGCAAACAAAATTTCCACATTATATTCTTTTTCAATTTCCTGTAACCGTTTATTTATGTGTGTAGACATAAAAATTAATGATCCTTTCTTTCCTCCAATACATGTTCTAGCACCGTCATTGTACTTACCAATTCTTGAATTGGAAATTCTTCAGACACGGCCGCTTGCAGCTGTTTGTAATAATCATACCATTCTTCAGATACAGACTGTTTATGCGCTAGAACGTACTGATTCACTAAATGGGTATAGTGTGAATGAAGAGCGGCTTCTTCTTTCGCAATGTAGTGATTAACATCCGGCTTAATACGTTCTAGTAAAGCAGCGTGAAGCTTTACTTTCTCATTTTTTTCAAAAAAGCTTTTATTGTTTTTATACAGTGAAAGCTCTTTTTGGTACGATTCATTCTCATCAAATTGATGACTTGTCACAACTTCACTGCCATTTGGAGGCTCTAACGAGTTCAGTGTTGGAGTAAACGTCGGTTCATAGCGATGTAGCTTTGTAATGATCATTCGATGCCAGTCTTCGATTAATTTTACGATGTATTTTTCGATTCGCAAAGTGGTCGCACGCACTTCTTGCGTTGCATCGAAGGAAATAGACGTTAACAACTCCTGCAAACAAAGGCGCAGCTGCTTTTGCTTTTCACCTCGATCATCCCTTAAGTTCGCCGGACTGAAGGCTTCTTTAAAGAAGTCATCGTACCTCACAAACAGACGTTTTTTTACATAAAATAAGAGCTCTTCTAATTCTCGGTCAAACTGCTGTTGTTCATATTCAAAATGAATTTCATGCAGTTTTGCTGCCACCTGCTCATTTTTTATGTGAAGAGATTGAATATATCGCTTTTTATCCACTTCTGATTTTGTTTGCACCTGTTTCATTTCATTGGAAACTGCTAAAATTTGTTCGAAATCTGCATAGACACTTTGGATAGCAAGCTCTGGTAATTCATAATTTATGAAGCGGTAAAACGCATTTTTGAACGGCAGAAACATTTTATCCTCGTGGTTTTGCAAAGCCTGCAAGCTTGATACCGGGTATAAGCGCGGAAAACGTATACCATACTGTTCAAGCTGTTCTTTTACATAGGTCTGAACTAACTGCAGCTCTGTATCCGAGCTGGCTAGGTCCGCTGCATTTACTAAGAAAAACATTTTATCAAGCGCAAATACATCTTTTACACGGCCAAGCTGAATAAGAAATTCGCGGTCAGCTTTTGAAAACGCATGATTATAATATGTTACAAATAAAATGGCATCTGCATTTTTGATATACTCAAAAGCTACTCCAGTGTGTCTCGCATTGATTGAATCAGCTCCGGGTGTATCAACGAGCGTAATGCCTAAGCGAGTAAATTCACAGTCATAATACAGGTTAATAAATTGAACAAAACACGCTTTTTCTTCTTTGGCTACATAATCATGAAATCCTTCTGTATCCACCACTACTTCTGAACCGATATGCTGCTTGACTTCGCCGTAGCCTTTTTCTACTGCCTGTAAGAACGACAAATGCAGCTGCAGCTCTTCTGTTGCCTGCAGAGTTGGAATAATTGTTAACGCTTCGTCAATTGATTCTACTTCATGGTGAAACAGCTTAAGTGCACCATTTAAATCTTGGATCATCTGCTCGTTTGTTTTCATTTGCACAACAGCTGTTTTATGCGGCCGTTTTTCTGTTGGAGGCATAATTTTATTGATGGTTGCTGTTGTTGGGTTCGGAGATACTGGAAGTAATCTTTCTCCAATCAACGCATTAGCAAAAGATGACTTACCGGCACTGAATGCTCCGAATAAAGCTACAGTAAACGTTTGATTTGATAGCTTTTTACGCTTTTCTTGAAGCCTGGTAATAAAGCGGTCTAACTTTCCAAATGAACGGAGCTGTTCGAGAACAGCTGATACATCTTGAAGAACCTTTTCCGTTCCTGTTTCATGCACAGCTTCCTCAGGCTGTGAAACTAACTGCTGCTCACTCACAGCTTCTTGCTTTTCTTCAGCTTTCATGATGCCTGTTTCATATTCTTCTTGTAACATATATGACAACTCGTTTGTATCTTCTGCCGTTAGGTCGTCATCAGTTTGCTGTAAAGATTGAAGCAAAGCTTTTGTACGTGCCAATTTTGATTTCATTTCCTGAAGAGATGTATATGCTTCTTCAAATACTTCACATTCCTGCAAGTGTTGATAAATTTTTTTACGCTTTACTTCATCTTGCTCGATTTTGCTCTGTTCAATTTGCGCATAAAGCTCGTATAATAATCGCGTCGCTTTTTTCTTAATATGATCGGCTACATCTTTTGCGTACGTTAAAACATAATCACCATTAATCGTAGCTCCTGCCTTTACGGTTTCAATTAAATCATGCGGCTCTAACGGAATTTCAAACTGCTGAACCTGGCGTATAAGATCCGGATCGGTAAGATTTTGATTTTTCACCAGCTCTTGCACATATTGCTGCAAGTGCCACTGCAGCTGAGAAGCTGCTCGTTCTTTCATATCATCAAAAAATAACATCAGCCGCTCTTTTTTTACTTGCTCGGTCTTTTTCTTAGCAAATAAAAGACCTACTTTAAAATCAGGCTTTGTCGTTTCTAAAAACAGCCTAGCTTTTTCTCTCATTTCATATGGTGTTAAATTGGCGTTGCTTAGTATCTTACCTGTTTCTTGTTGATACGTTTCTGCTAGCTGCTTTTCAGCACGCCTTATTTCCGCTTCTTTTTCGAGAAGCTGCTCTTTATGCTGCTTATTCATTTCATGATTCTCAAGCGTCAGCTTATGGCGCAGCTCGTCATGAATCGTTAACTTTTCTTCTTCTTGGTCTTCAATAAAGGCAAGGTGATCGTCAATTAACATTTGCATCGCATGTTGAATATGCTGATGTCGGTTTTCTTTTTCCGTCATCATAGCAAGTAATAGAGATTTTACGTACGAAAGGTCATTATGACGGTTGGTTGGCTCTTTTAACGACGTATAGAAGATTCCTTCTGGTCTCACATTCCACTTTAAAAATGACGTTTCTACAGATTCTTTAAATGCTTGGAATGTTAGCTGATCTTCTTGGTGTTTATCGATTTGATTTACAATTAAATAAAGCGTTTTATTAGCTTCTTGCAGCTGTTTTGCAAATTGAAGATTTAATTCTGCCTGCACATGATTATAATCCATTACGTAGAAAATAACGTCCGCTAAGTGAAGAGCTGACTCGGTCGATACACGATGTGCATCATCTGTTGAATCAATTCCTGGTGTGTCCATCACCACAACATTTTTAGGAATAGCATCTGTATCTATCGATAAATGAATGGACTCTACTTCATCTCCATCCACAGCAAACTGCTTAATTTGCTCATACTCATAAGGTGCTTCATAACGCACCGGCGGCTGTTTGCGATAATAAACGGTTGCATGCTCATCCCCTGCTTTTACTGATACTAAGTTTGCGCTTGTTGGAATAGGACTTGCAGGCAAAATTGCTTGCCCCATTAATTCGTTAATCATGCTCGATTTCCCAGCCGAAAAATGTCCGCAAAATGCTACAACAAATTCGCCGTTCACCCACTTTTTTAACAGCTGTATTGCTTTTACTGCCTGCTGTTCATCTCCAGCTGCTTGAAATTGCTTATGTAAATGAAAAAGAGATGCTTCCAATCGGAGATTTTCTTGATGTTTCACACTCACTTTACCCATTATTACTCTACCCCTTTTGCCTCATTCAAGACTGTATTTAAATGTGCTCTATCCATCTTCATTTCTGCTTATTCTTTCTCTATTTTACTTGATTCGCATGCGTTTTCCCATAAAAAACTGAATTTTTAGTTACAAAAACATTAAAAAAAGCTGTCAATAATTTGACAGCTTTTTTTATTCATCGCATGTATGTTACGCCTTTTGGGCTTTTTCAATATTTTTCATTACATACGTTGTGACGCCAACATATGTAGCAAGTGCTCCGATCACAAAAAGACTAACCATTACGTCCACCACCGTTTCTACTTGATGAAATTGATAATCTTTATCATTTGTTTCATCTTATCATGAAAGATAATCATTTTCAATTAGTTTTAAGATTTTTTTACAGGAAAGAAACGTCCCCTGTTTTGCATCACTTCGCCGTAATTTGTTTCATTCGTTAACGCTTGCTCTTCTAAGGGAATTCTGACGGCTAATATACACAAATTGAAAACAGAAAAAATAGCTAACGTCCAGTATGCCTGAAACATAAGCGGAACTAACACCAATTCTGCCGCTACTACTGTATAGTTAGGGTGCTTCATAAAACGATAAGGACCTCTTAGCACAACCTTCGCATTAGGCAAAACGATAATTTTTGTATTCCAATACTTTCCTAACGAAGAAATAGCCCATATTCTTGCAAGTTGCACAAGCACAAAAAAGCTAAACAACAAAAAAGAAAAGTGATACATTCCATCGTTTAACACATACACTTCCGTAAAAAGAGCAGCAAAAAAAGCGGCATGCATGCTTACCATCCATTTGTAGTGACTTTGACCAGCTTCGTATGCTCCCTGCTTCTTCATCCAAGCTTCATTTCTTTTGGCAATAACCAATTCACATAGACGCTGTAAGATAATAAATACAAAAAAGCTATAAAAAAACAATCGCTTTACCTCCACTCTAATAGAAGCATTTCAGAACTAAATCCAGGGCCAAGAGCTGTTAATAAACCATATTCTTTACTCGGAATTTCTTTCTTCATAAAGCGGTCTAATACATACAAAACGGTTGCCGAAGACATGTTTCCATGGTTTTTAAGTACATCTAGGGAATCAGCAATCATATTTTCGTTTAACGACAGCGTTGATACATATGCTTCAAGCACTTTTTTCCCTCCAGGATGAGCAACAAAATGCTTCAAATCGCGACTGGTCAAATGCTGAGTTTGTAAAAATGACTCAACTTCTCCGCCTAACCACGAATCGATAATCGTGGGAATGTCTTTTGAAAAGACAACAAATAGTCCATCATTTTTAATCTCCCACCCCATTACATCTTCTGAATTGGGCATGAGCGTCGATTGTGTATGTAAAATGTTAGGATAGCTTTTTGCAAGAGCAAAAGTGGTATCAGCTTCGTCACCTGCGACTAAAGCAGCCGCTACTCCATCTGCAAATAAAGACGTACCAATTAAGTTACTTTTTGAACGATCATTTCGCTGAAAAGTTAAACTGCAAAGCTCAATGGATAAAACAAGGACTTTGGCACGCGGAAAGGCTTTGCAATACTCATAAGCTCTTGAAAGCCCAGACGCTCCTCCAGCACACCCTAATCCCCAAATAGGAATTCTTTTTGTATGGTCTGAGAACGCAAGCTTATTCATAATTCGCGCTTCAATGCTAGGCGTAGCTAAACCGCTTGTTGAAACATAAAAAACAGCCTCAATTTCTCCACACGGCAAAGGGGTACTTACATGGTTCTTATTTGTTAAGCAGTCTTCAATTGCTTTTGTACCTAATTCAACAGCAGATTCTATAAAAGCATCATTTTTTTCTTCGAATGTATGGTCTTCTTGAAACCAAGATAAGTCTTTAGCAAAATTACGTTTCTCAATTTGACCATTTTGAAAAACGGTTAGCAGACGATTAATATCTTTAAATGATTCGGAAAAAAGTTCTTTTGCAAATAGCAGCGTGTCTTGCTGAGTTAATTCGTAAGGGGGAACTCCAAATCCAACCGAGATAATCTTTGGCATACACTTCACCTCTTTGATTGCGTTACATTTAACATTTGTAATAGCTGGGGATTTATTCAATTCTTTTTTAGTGGAATGGAGGCGAAACATAAAAAAAACTTTCCTGTAACTCAGGAAAGTCTACGTTTTGAAGAAGTGTATGTTTGTTGTGCACTTTTATTATAGCGCAAATAATCTGAATGTACAGATACAATTTATGGATTGACGAAAATAAGTGCTTATTTTTTATGAAAAGAAAATGGACATATAGATTTCATCTACATATTCATTGTTGAAATAAGCTTGTTCTTTCATAACGCCTTCTTGTTCAAATCCTACCTTTTTATACAATTCGTATGCCACTTTATTCGAAGCAAACACAGTTAAAGAAAGTTTATGAAGATGATTTTCTTTGCACCAGTTTAGCGTATAATTCATAAACTGTTTTCCTATTCCCATTCCCTGTGCTTTTGAAATAAGCCATGTACGGAAGAGCCCCGTGTGGCGCTTCATTTTAATTTCGCCTCTAAGAACACGTGCAATTCCAAGCACTTTACCTTCGACTTCAGCTACAACGTACATGTGATTGTTCTTTTCTACTGATGCAATAAAATCTTGCTCTTCTTCGACTGTACGCGGCTCATCTTTTTGAATAAATTCCCCAGCCTCAATAATTTCTCTTACCGCTGTTGTAATATGCTCTGCATCGCTGGCCTGTGCAGGGCGAATAGTGACTTCACGTCCGTCTTTTGCTTTAAATTTCACTATGTTTTTCTCTGCTGTAATCATCTATATCAACTCCTATATTTTTCACCATTCAGTACTACTATTTTGGTTCTAGCTTGGGTGATTTATCAGTGGTAAAGTTCTGCTTTTTATTTCATCTAACAAGCAATCATGTGCATTTGTTGTATTACCCACGCTTTAAACAAAGCTAAACCATTTTTGAAATACTTATTCTTGCACAGACATTCTAGAAATGCAATTAATTGCGTTAAAGAACTATTATTCCAAATTTTCTTTACAAAAGTGCATAAAAAAGAGGCTGGGACACAACGAAACACATGAAAGCTACGTCCATCTCCACAACAAAAAAATACGAACTAACAACCAATAATTTTGATTATTAGTTGCTAGTTCGTATTTCACTTTGAATAAAATATTTTCGTCCCAGTCTCTACTTTTTATTAAAGTCCCATTGAGATATATTTTACTTCTAAATAATCTTCAATGCCGTAATGACTTCCTTCGCGTCCAAGACCACTTTCTTTAAAGCCGCCGAATGGAGCTTGAGCTGCAGATGGAGAGCCATCATTTACTCCTACAATGCCGTATTCTAGCTCTTCAGATACAAACGTTGCTTCTTTAATGTTTTCTGTAAATACGTAAGCGGCTAAACCATAAGGGCTATTGTTTGCTCGTTCTACGGCTTCTTCTACTGTTTTGAATGTTGCTACAGGTGCCAATGGTCCAAACGTTTCTTCAAACATGCAATTCATGTCATCAGTTACATTTGTAATAATTGTTGGCTCCATAAAGAAGCCTTTTTTAGTTGTTATAGCTTGTCCGCCAACCACAACTTTAGCTCCTTTACTTTTTGCATCCGCAATTTGTGCTTTTACTTTCTCAACCGCTTTGTCGTTAATTAACGGTCCAACTTGTGTACCTTCTTCTAATCCATTTCCTACTGTTAATTCCGCCGCTTTTGCTGCAAATTTTTCAACAAAAGCATCTGCAATGGATTCTTGTACATATACGCGGTTTGTGCAGATGCACGTTTGACCTGCGTTGACAAACTTAGAAGCAATTACGCCGTTTACAGCAGCGTCTAAATCTGCATTTTCTGTTACGATAAACGGTGCGTGACCGCCTAATTCCAGCGATAATTTTTTCACAGTATCCGCAGCACCGCGCATTAAATGTTTACCAACCGCTGTTGAACCAGTAAATGTTAATTTGCGAATGCGTCCGTCTTTTTGCCATGTGTCACCAATAGCTGCTGCATCTCCAGTAACAACATTGATCACACCTTTTGGAACTCCCGCTTCTTCTGCGAGCTCTACTAAACGATATGCTGTAAATGGTGTTTCTTCAGATGGTTTTAGAACAATTGTACATCCTGCTGCAAGAGCTGGGGCCACTTTACGCGTAATCATTGCTGCAGGGAAGTTCCATGGTGTAATAGCTGCTACAACGCCGACAGGCTGTTTTTTAACCGTAATACGTTTATGCGTATGATGAGCTGGAATCGTTTCACCGTATACACGCTTTCCTTCTTCAGCAAACCAAGCAATATAATCATTACCATACTGCACTTCACCTTTTGCTTCTGCAAATGGTTTGCCTTGTTCCGTTGTCATAATTTCTGCTAGTTCATCTTTATGATTTTCAATTAGTTGATGCCATCTCATTAAAATAGCACTGCGCTCTTGAGCGGTTCTTTTCGACCATGTTTTAAAAGCTGCAGCCGCTGCATCAGCGGCAAGTGCTGCTTCCTTTGCGCCTGCCTTTGGAATTTGTCCTATTACTTCTTTTGTTGCTGGATTAATCACATCAATTTTCTCTTCTGTTGTTGTCCATTCACCGTTAATATATAGTTTGTTTGGATACATCATTCATCCTCCTAGTTGTGTGAATTTCTTTGTGCTGTGTTAACTACACTATATACACTAGCATCTTCATTGATTTATGAGAACTTCCCTTCTATACTATGGGTATAACAAAAGGTTATAGGTGATAAATATGAAAACAGAATGGCTTGAGTCTTTTATTGAAACAGCCAAAACAAAAAGCTTAAGCAAAGCAAGCGAACAGCTGCATATGACGCAGCCCGCGCTCAGTAAGCAAATGAGAAAACTAGAAGAAAATTTAGGAGTAACATTATTTATTCGCTCCGCTACAGGAGTAGAATTAACCTCAGCAGGTAAAATCCTTTTACAAGAAGGTGAATCCATACTATCAAGCGTTCATGCTCTTCAAAAAAAATTAGTGTCTACGCAAGAAGCCTGTGATTTAACTATTGGAACGTGGCAAAGTATGGCTGCTTTTTACTTACCTTATCAACTGGCTTCTGCTAAAGACCACAATCGCCATATTGATATAAAAATCTCGCATCACTATTATGATTTATTGGAGCAGTTAGAAAGCAATCAAATTGACGGGGCTTTATTTGATGATCGAGAGGTTCAACATACTTATTGGTCAAAACTATTGTTCAAAGAAGACTTTTATTTATTTGTGAATGATCAGCACCCGTTAGCCGAAAAAGAAAGCGTATCATTTGAAGATTTCAAAGAAGAACCCATTGTAGTCCTCCCCCCAGGGTGCGATGTTCGGACACTAGTAGAAAAAGCGTACAAGCGTCATAACTTAAAAATTTCCATTGCCAATGAAATTGAATTTGCGCAAAGTATTATGGGGTTTATTTCAGCTAATTTAGGTATTTCAATTCTCCCTGAAATTTTTATGCGCCATTTACAAAGCTCAAACATTAAAGCGTTACCCATTACAGACTTCAAATTCAAAAGAGAAATTTCATTAGTGGCAAAAAACCCTGACGTGGGGAAAATGCTTTATACACTGTTTTTCAAAACACGGTCTTAATAGGAAAGACGAACAAATTGGATGAATGATTTACTATGGATCGCTTGTCGCCCCATGACAATGAAAAGATCCGAACGATTAATCGTTCGGATCTTTTTAACTAAAATACTTTTGTTCTAGCCTCTTTTTATTTCGATACTACTTCGTTTGTTAACTTTGTTTCTGCAACTTGCGTACGTGGTGATTTCATCATATTAAAGACAATATTTAAAAAGATTGCTGTAAAACTCCCCATTACAATACCGCTTCCAGTAAGCACTTGAAGACTCTCTGGTAAGTTTTTGAAGAGTTCAGGCACAACCGTCACCCCTAGACCCATGCCAACCGAACATGCAATCACAAGAAGATTTTCTTGTTTGGCTAAATCAACTTGACTAAGGATTTTAATACCTGAAGAAATTACCATTCCAAACATAGCTACCATTGCTCCTCCAAGTACAGAGCTCGGGATAACTGTCGTCACGGCTGCGATTTTAGGTAGAAAACCCAAAACGATTAAAATTCCACTCGCTGCAAATACAACATTTCTTGTGCGAACACCTGACAACTGTAAAAGTCCTACATTTTGAGAGTACGCTGTATAAGGAAATGCGTTAAAAAATCCGCCTAATAAAATCGCCAATCCTTCTGCACGATAGCCTTTAGACAAATCTTTTTCATCCACTTCTTTTTTACAAATATCACTAACAGCAAAATAAACGCCTGTTGACTCGACAATGCCAACAAGTAAAACAAGAAACATTGTCAGAATGGCCATAATATTAAAAGTTGGCATCCCAAAGTACAGCACATGTGGCATATGAACCCACGCTTCTTCTTTTACGCCGGAAAAATCGACTTTTCCCATAAAAGACGCTGCAATTGTTCCAACAACTAATCCTAATAACACAGAGACGGATCGCATAAACCCTTTTGTAAATCGGTACAGAACAATAATTAATAGCAAAACGCCAAAACCTAAACCTAAATTGCTCAAGCTGCCAAAATCTTTACTTCCTTCTCCTCCGGCTAAATCTTTTATCGCTACGGGAATTAACGTAATTCCAATAATCGTTACAACCGAACCTGTAACTAAAGGAGGAAAAAACTTAACCAATTTACCTAAAAAAGCAGAAAGAAGGACGATGAGTAAACCAGCCACGATAATAGAACCATATATGGAGGAAACGCCGTAAGAACCTCCAATTGAAATCATAGGTCCTACGGCAGTAAACGTACACCCTAATACAACTGGAAGACCAATTCCAAAAAAACGATTTTTCCATACTTGCAGTAACGTTGCCACCCCGCACATAAATAAGTCAATCGCCACTAAATACGTAAGCTGCTGCTGAGTCAAGCCAATGGCTCCTCCAACAATAAGCGGAACAACAATCGCACCTCCGTACATAGCTAAAACATGCTGTAAACCAAGTGAAAAGACTTTTCCTTTATTCATATTAAACCTCCACTGTTGGTTTATCTTCAGCAAATGTCACTTTACCATTTGATAAAGACTGAATGCGTGCTAATGATTCTACTTTAACGCCTGATTTACGAATTTGTTTTCCTCCATCTTGGAACGCTTTTTCAATAACAATACCAATGCCGCCTACTTTAGCACCTGCTTTTTGCACGATATCCATCAAGCCGAATGCAGCTTGGCCGTTTGCTAAAAAGTCATCAATAATTAAAATCACGTCATCTTCTCGAATAAATTTATCAGCAACTGAAATTTCATTTTCTTCTTTTTTTGTAAATGAATATACTTTTGATGTAATGAGTCCGTCTTGAAGTGTTAAAGATTTTCTTTTTCTAGCAAACACCATCTCAACGTTTAGCTTCAATGCGGTCATAATCGCTGGAGCAATTCCTGATGATTCAATCGTTAAAATCTTCGTAATTCCTGCATTTTCAAAACGCGAAGCAAATTCTTCTCCAATTTCTTTCATTAATACAGGATCCATTTGGTGGTTTAAAAATGTGTCTACTTTTAAAACCGTGTCCGATAATACGATACCATCTGTTAAAATTTTGTTTTGCAAAGCTTTCATAGTTCGTTCCTCCAACGTTTGTATTAAAAAAGCTCAAAAACATAGCTGCACTCGTATATGAGTAGAGCAATGTCTTTGAGCTGTTACGCACAAAAGTGAAAAACAAACTTCATCGCTCACCCATAGTCAAACTATTTACGGTAGTTTGGTAGATACTTACGAGCCTTATTCTCGTCATTATATGAGTGCGTTATTGAGTTAATTGTATTATATCAGCAAATCTTTTATTTGAAAATATCTAAAACAGATATTTTCGAACATTTACTTGCGACACAAAACATAATATTCGGTTATAGCGCTTTTTATACGTGATAAATTTCTCCATATTTCTTTTCTAGATACTGAATTAAATAATCTACATTTAAGCCTTCTCCCGTTACATCGTTTAAAATTTCAAGAGGCTTTTTCATTTTTCCGTACTGATGAATATGTTCTGTTAGCCAATTTGTAATCGGCGAAATTTCTCCTTTTTCGAGAAGTTCATCATAATTAGGCAAGTCTTTTAACATGGTATGCTTAAACTGCGCTGCGTACATATAGCCAAGAGCGTAGGAAGGGAAATACCCAAAGCTTCCTCCAGCCCAGTGTACGTCCTGAAGCACGCCTTCTCCATCGTGACTTGGACGAACTCCTAAATATTCTTCGTATTTCTCATTCCAAATTTCCGGTAAATCTGCAACTTTATATTCTCCGTTTATTAATCCTTTTTCAATCTCATAGCGAATCATAATATGAAGAGGATACGTTAACTCATCTGCTTCAATACGAATAAGCGACGGTTTCGCCTCATTTACTCCTCGGTAAAAATCTTCTAAAACTACATCGTCAAATTGTCCCGGCGCATGCTTTTTTAGTACGTCGTAATGATGCTGCCAAAATGCTTTATTTTTCCCGACAAACTGCTCAAAAAACAGCGACTGTGATTCATGAATTCCCATTGAAGTACCTTCACATAGAACCGTACCGACAAGATTCTTTGAAATATTCTGTTCATATAAAGCATGGCCGCATTCGTGAATTGTTCCAAAAATAGCCGTTCGAAAATCGTTTTCGGCATATTTAGTCGTGATGCGCACATCTCCCGGGTTTAGGCCAGTAGCAAAAGGATGGACTGTTTCATCAAGTCGCCCCGCTTCAAAATCATAGCCAAGCGTTTTTAACACGTCTAGACTAAATTGCTTTTGCGCTTCTTTTGGGAAAGTACGGAATAAAAATTCCGTATTTGGCTTTGTATTCGACCCGGCGATTCGCTGAACCAGAGGCACAATATGCTCCCGTAGCTTTCCAAATACCTCGTCTAAGATTTCAACCGTCATCCCCGGTTCAAAAAGGTCCAATAAACGGTTATATTTGTTTCCTTCATAACCCCAATACTCCACAAACTTCTGATTGAACGCTACAATTTTTTCGAGGTACGGTTGAAATAAAGCAAAATCTGCTTTTTCTTTTGCGTCTTCCCAAACCGACTCCGCTTTTGAAGTTAACGTAACGTATTCTTTATATTCATGCGGAGGAATCTTTTTATTTAAGTCATATTCTTTTTTACATTCTTCCACTGCTTTTTTCGTAATATCGTTTATGTAAGGCTGTGACTCAGGGTTCGTTAATTTCTCAATAAAACCTGCCATGTCATCAGAAACAGAAAGATTGAACGCTTCTGATGACATCATGCCAATAACTTCAGAACGCTGATCCGCCCCTTTTTTTGGAGCACCCGTCCTCAAATCCCAGTACATCACTCCGATTGCCTCGTGATAACTTTTGATTTTATTCATGTATTCATAAAACTGTTTCTCAATTTTCTGTATGTCTTCTCTCATTGTTTTTCCTCCTTACTTTCCTTATTTCACCATAAATTATTTTATCATAATAGTAACGGCGTGTATATAACTGAATATTCAATCTATTATGCATATAAAAAAGCGCGGCTACAACCGCGCTTTTTTATATGTTTTCTATTTTCGTTGGGACATTTTGTTCAATGATTGAACGCACTTTTGAATCTGTGCTTTTTGGCATAAAGATCGTGATTAGACCCTTATCGTTATGAGAGCGAATCAGTCTTCCAACTCCTTGCTTTAAGCGAAGAAGCATATAAGGCATATCTGCATCCCAGAATGGATCGACTACTTGATTGCGCTTTGCTTCAAAGACCGGATCATTTGGTGGATACGGCAGAGACCAAATAATTACATTAGATAGCGAAGGTCCAGGAATATCCAATCCTTCCCACAAATGAACAGCGCATAAAATTGTTTCTTCTTCCCTTTGGAACTGAGATACTAATTTACTGATTTCTTGATCGCCTTCAAATAAAAATGTGTACTGATTTAACTCTTTGGAAACTTCTTTGAACATCTCTAGTTCTTCTTTGCTGTTAAACAGTAAAAGTGCCCGTCCGTTCGTTTTTTCGAGCTGTGCAACAGCAAAGGCGAATTTTTCAGCAAATGCTTCTTCTTGATCATCCGAAACATTTTTTACCGCAATTTTCATTTGCTCATCATAATCAAATGGCGATTCAACAGAAAAAGAAAGCGGCTTTGCAATTCCTAAGCTATATGCTAAATAATCGAACGATTGGTTATCTGAAAGAGTGGCAGAAGTGAAAATATATGGTATTTTCTTCGCAAATACTCGTTCTTTTAAGACGTCTTTTACTGCTTGCGGCATAATAACCAACGTCAGCTGCCAGTTATTTTCTTCTACCCAGTAGATGGCATTTTCGTTGTCCATAAATAAGCGCAGCGAATAATCAATTTGATCCAGGTACTCATCTACAATTCGCAGCGTATATTCGTCTACTGTATAGGTCTCACTCTCAAACACAAGCTCGTTTCCGATATGCTCAAGCAGCGATAAAAGTTCTTTTCCTACACTTTGTAATCCGTTTGTACGGGCTACTTCTTTACGGCTAGAACCAACGATTTCTGTACTTGCTTCACTTAAACGGTCAAAGAACATTGCATATACATCGATAGCATGCTCGATCTTCACAGCAAATTCTTCTCGCACGTCATTTTCTAATAGACGCGTTAACAAGTTTTCTAACGTATCTTCTTGAATGCGATATGTTAAAGCCTTTTGTGCAGCAAATTCCAGCAGGTGACCTTCATCAAATACAACACAGCTGCTTTCAGGAAGAAGGGGAAGCTGTCCTTCACGCTTGCGGGCTTCATATGTCCAAATGTGCTCCATGTAAAAATCGTGAGAGCAAATAATTAAGTCATGTGCTTTTCTATAGTGCTCACGTGAAAGCGTTAAGCCGCATCTATGACGCTGCTCACAGGAAGAGCAGTCTTGAAACGTATCCCAGTTAATTTGATTCCATTCCTCATCCGTTAAATGAGGATATTCTTTACGGTCTCCGTAGTGATAGAACGACTGCATACCGCTATGATCATGAACAAAATCAGGAAGCGTATCGTAAATTTCTTCAATGTTTTCATTATCTGTTCGTGCTGTCACAGCATCTAATTTCTTTAAACACAGATACTGATCTTGAGATTTTGCTAGGCGAACATCCATGTTAATATCTAAAATACCAGAGAGCTTTGCAATGTCTCCTTCGGCTTTTACTAACTGTTCAATTAATGTTTCATCCGCACAGGCAATAATAGCTGGCTTGCCAATATACCTTGCATAACAAATAGCGTACAGTAAATACACAATAGTTTTCCCTGTTCCTACACCTGCTTCTGCAAAGATTACATTTTTTTCTTTAAAAGCTCGTTCGATTTGAAAAGCCATAAAAATTTGTTCATCCCGAAGTTCTAACCCAGCGTCTGGAAGATGATCATAAAAAACATCACCTATCCATTCATTTAATTTGTCAAAAAAGTTTTCATCCCGCTCAATTGTAAAAGGCAACCGCTCTCTCATCATCGATACTGACTCCTTTATTTATGTAAATATCTATCAATAAAAATTAGCTTCACTTCTTTTTATCTAGTAAATTTCTCATGTAAGCAAAACTTAATTATTGACTACTTTATCTAAAATGTCAATAAAAAGAGCTGAACATAAAAAAGTTCTGCCTGTAAGGACAGAACCTTTTTGTATAAAAGCTGAGTGTATAGAACGCAAACGGAATAAGTGCTATTAAAAATTAATTACAGCGGAATTTTGAGTCCGTGGACTGAGACAATAAAAAGGCCGCTTCATACTCGGCTTTTGCTTGTTCCAGCTGAGTAAGCGTCTCTCCGCTTACTTCTATTCCCTGCTGCATTAAATAATAGCTGTTTTCCAACGCTTGACGAATCATAGTGAACTCCGTGTTTCTATCCATTTATAAACATCCTCTCTCTGTAGTGCTTACTATAAAAGTGAATACTATCATTCTATACACCAGCTGTTTATTTTATTCTCAAAACCAGCATCTCTAGCTTAATAAGTGGCTTCTTTCATTTAAGAAAATAATCGAACTTATTAAAATATTTTAATTCTCACTTGACATATAGGAATAATATATTTTAAAATTACTTACAGATTCAATCACTCAAAACTACATAATACAGGCTTACCGGTCAACCGATAGCCTCTAATTGCCAGATACACGTACCATCCGTCTGTGCAATTAGAGGCTTTTATTTTTTTAAAAGCCTGCTGAAAGGAGAAAAAATGGCAGAACTGCAGTTACAGCATGTGTATAAAAAATACGGAAAAGATAGTCTTGCAGTTGATAATTTCAATCTTCATATTCAAGACAAAGAATTTATTGTATTTGTAGGACCTTCAGGGTGCGGCAAATCCACTACCCTTCGAATGATCGCTGGTCTTGAATCGATAACAGAAGGAGAATTGCTTATTAATGGAGATCGTGCAAACGATTTACCTTCTAAGGACCGAGATATTGCAATGGTGTTTCAAAACTACGCGCTTTACCCTCATTTAACAGTTTACGACAACATGGCATTTGGCTTGCAGCTCCGCAAAGTCCCAAAACAAGAAATTGATGAGCGCGTTCGTGAAGCGGCTCGTATTTTGGACTTAGAACCCTATTTAAAACGCAAGCCAAAAGCGTTATCAGGAGGGCAGCGTCAGCGGGTGGCTTTAGGAAGAGCCATTGTACGGAATGCCCAAATTTTTTTAATGGATGAGCCTTTATCTAACCTTGATGCGAAGCTTCGCGTACAAATGCGAGCTGAAATTAGTAAGCTTCATCAGAAGCTGCAGACGACCATTATTTATGTAACCCACGATCAAACAGAAGCGATGACGATGGCAAGCAGAATTGTAGTTATGAAAGACGGAAAAATTCAGCAAATAGGTTCACCTATGCAAGTATATAATGCTCCAGAGAATACGTTTGTAGCTAGTTTTATAGGATCACCGGGAATGAACTTTTTCACAGGAAAAGTAGTGAACAGTAAACTGCACATCAGTGAACATGAGTTTCAACTGACAGAAAATCAAATGCATTCGTTACATGAAAAAGGCTACAACAATCAGTTCGTTACTATCGGAATTCGACCTGAGCATATTACGCGGGCCTCTTCTGATGCTCCTCATATTTCATTACCGGTAGATGTGTCTGAGTTATTAGGAGCAGAGTACATACTATACAGTAGTTTAGGAGACCAGCTCTTTGTGGCTAAAATCCCTGGGGATGAACATATTCAAGTTCATCAGCACTTTCCATTTCATTTTCAAACGAATCATGCTCATTTCTTTGATCAAGCATCTACCAACCGTATTAAAATTGACCAATAACTATCTAAAATGAATTCTATAAGTGGGGGAACTAAAATGAAAAAATTATTAATTCTGTTAGCAATGCTCACCGTGATCATCGCGGGCTGCGGCAAAAACAGTTCAACAAGCGGTGACAGCAGCGACTCTTCTAAAAAAGTAACCATTAACTTTACGCATTGGCGAGGAGAAGATTCGAAAGCTTTTGATTCTATCATTGAGCAATTTGAAAAGAAAAATCCAAACATTCATGTAGAAATGACCGTCTTTCCTTCTGATTCCTATCAATCACAAATTCAAGGATCTCTACTATCTGGAGAAGGTATCGATGTATTTGCTAGTTTTCCAGGAAGTCAATTTGAAACGATTCGCAAAGCAAACGGTTTTGCAAAGCTGGACGACCAAAACTTACTCAGCAAATTTGACGAAAAGCTAATCCAAGCGGGTAAAGCGGATAATACGCAATATGCTCTTCCTTATCAGCTAGTCTATAACATCCCTGTCTATAACAAAGGCATTTTTGAAAAATTAAATTTAGATGTTCCTAAAGATTGGAATAGCTTTTTAAAAACAGCTGAAACATTAAAGAAAAATGGATACACGCCGATCTTATTTTCAGGAGACGTAAGTCCTTCTCAATTTATTAATCCCATGATTATGAATAACGAACCTACAAACAACGCCCTTCATGAAGTAGAAACGGGCAAGCGCAAGCTAACTGATGAATGGTTTACCAAAACCCTATCTCAAATTAAAGAATTAAATGACAAAGGTTACTTCCAAAAAGATGCTCTTGGTACGAAAAAAGAAAGTGCTGCAGCACTTTTTGCTCAGGAAAAAGGAGCAATGCTTGCTCAAGGTTCTTATATGATGGCTACAGTCAAACAGCAAAATCCGAAGATTAATCAAGGTTTGCTTGCACCGATTACAGTGAATCAAGATAAAGCAAAATACGAAGGTGTTCATACCACGACATTCTTATTAGGTGTTGCTGAAAAATCAAAACACAAAGAAGCTGCTGAGAAATTTTTAACTTTCCTTGCAGATCCAAAGATTTCTTCTGAGTATGCGAATGCTACTGGCCAGTTATTAACGGTCAAAGACGTGAAATATGATTCACCTGAACTCAAAGAAAGCGCAAAATGGAAAGACAAAAAAACGGTCTTCCAACCTCGATTTACAATTTTAAATGAGCGCGTATCAAAAGCTGTTGAAACATCTGTACAGGACGTACTATCCGGTATGTCAGCGAAAAAAGCTGCTGAAAAAGCACAAGGAGAGGTAGAACGTGTCGCTAAAAACTAATACGTCTATTCAAGAAGAAGAAAAGAGAACCCCTTCGTTCTCTTTTCCTCTCTTTTCATTTAAAAGTATCTCTAAAAGCCGACATCTATGGTTGTTTTTACTTCCCGGCTTTATCATATATACTGTTTTCTTTGCCTTGCCAACGCTTTCTGCTTTATTTTTAAGCATAACTGATTGGAATGGATTGTCTTCTCAGTTCTCATTTGTAGGGCTTCAAAACTTCAAAGAAATTTTAACAAACGATGCTATTTTTACACAGTCTCTTACAAACAACTTAAAGTTCACAATTGGCGTGCTGATCTTTCAAACGTTATTGAGCTTGGGATTTGCACTTTTACTTTATAAAAATTCTGCATGGAATACATTTTATCGCTCACTCTTTTTTGTACCGACGATTATTTCGTCCGTGTCGATTGCCTTCACGTGGAACTTTATGTATGACCCCAACATTGGAGGAGTTAACCTATTTTTAAGTAAAATAGGCCTTGAGCATTGGACCCAGTCTTGGATTGGAAATGGACATATCGCAATTTACAGCTTGGCTTTTGTACAATTTTGGGCACATACTGGTCAAATGCTTATTATTTTTGTAGCTGGAATTCAAGCTATTCCCAGTGAGTTATATGAAGCTGCTAGTATTGATGGAGCAACACGATGGCAAAAATTCAAGCGCATTACGTGGCCTCTGTTAGCTCCAGCTACGACAATGGTTGTAGCTTATACGACCATACAAAGTTTTAAAGCATTTGATTTAATCATTGCAATGACAAATGGAGGTCCCTCCAACTCAACTGAAATTCTTTCGACACTTCTTTATCACGAAGCTTTTATTAATTTTCGTTTCGGCTATGCCTCTGCCATTTCAGTTGTATTTATGATTGTAATTGCTCTTTTAACGTTTCTTCAATTTCGCGTACTTCGCTTGACCAAAATGTAAAAGGAGATTCTTTTATGAAACAAAACCCATTCAGACAACTGATTTTAGGGATATACGGTTTGATCATTCTGTTGCCCTTAAGCTTGGTTTTATTAACAACCTTTAAAACAACGCCTGAACTTTACAGCAACCCAATCGGATTACCAGCAGGCTGGAATATTGAAAATTATAAACAGCTGCTCGTCAATGAACCCATCTTTGGCTATATTAAAAACAGCGTGATTGTTACCGTCTTTAGCACGTTTTTTATTCTATGGTTTTCAAGCATGATTGCTTATGCTATTATTCAGCTACCTCAAAAGCTTGGATGGATTGTATACGGCTTTTTTGTTTGCGGAATGATTGTCCCTACTCAAGTCAATATGATTCCTGTCTTTTTGCTGATGAATAAGCTTGGACTCGTCAATACGCTAACAGGCGTCATTATCGTCTCCATAAGTTTTTTGCTTCCCATCGGTGTGTTTATTATCACGGGCTTTATGAAAACTTTGCCAAGGGAACTATTCGAAGCTGCTCGCATGGACGGAGCGTCAGAGTGGAAAATATATTCAAAAATCGCTCTTCGACTCTCAATACCATCAATGGCTACAGTAGGAATTTTTTCGTTTGTGATTGTGTGGAATGATCTGTTATTCCCTTTGCTGTTGTTAAAATCTAAAGAAGTAAAAACGCTGCCTATTGCACTATTGGACTTTCAAGGGGAATTTCTGACTAATTACCCTATGCTGTTTTCAGCAGTCGTTCTTTCTTCTATCCCATTATTGATTGCGTACGTGTTTTTGCAAAAGCATTTCATTTCAGGAATGACATCTGGGGCATTAAAATAGCAGGCAAGAAAATCACGTTTCCCTGCCTGCCCCTTTATTCGATAGGATTTTTTTAAAAAGCACGCTGAGGTTTCGGTTTCTCTACTACTAGATGTTGGTAAACTTACATTAAAGCAGCTTTCAACAGAAAGATACCTAGCAAATGGTACTCTTTAAATGTGCCTACCCTAAAAAGCTTTGCACGGCTCATAGCTCGTTGAAAAGGATAAACAAAAAATGTATCTACGATTGCATTTAATAACATATACCTTCCAAAATGGCCATATGTGAACTTTTTAATCCATAAAGAACCTGCTAAAAATGGACCTAAAAGTAAAGCAGCTTCACCTGTTAGATATGGATGAGGAGGATTAGGGAATATCCACCACTTCTTTTTTTCAGCAATATAGCTTTCAACCATAATTAAAAAGGAAATAAACATAGTAGATGATAAATAGCGCTTAATATGCTGTCGTCCTATAAAAGGGATGGTTAACCATGAAAGAAGCATCAGCCTCCCAAAAATCCGTGCTGATCGATTTTTTCTCATTTTATCACCTCTTAGGTTTTAGTATGAGATTTCCCTTTCGTAAGTATGTTAGAAATAAGCTAATCATTTCTCGTTTTAGGCCTGCTATTGAAAAGAAATGAATACATATATTGCCCTGCTACTCGCTCATACTATAAAAAACATAATGGGGTGAGTATATGCATGATTATTATGACGGACTATATAAATACCTGCTTAATGCTACATTTTGGTTTATTTTATTAATTGTCGTGCTCGGTATAGGCATGTTTGGAATGCTAGCTTATCGAGGTTTGAAAAAGAAATAACGTACAAAAGCCAAGCTGGTTTTTACACCGCTTGGCTTTTGTATTTATTGATCGTTGCGTGGAGGACGAGGTCCCCAATATTGATAGTAGTCTGTTTTAATAAACCCGTTAAACAATTTGCGTTTTTTCGTTGCTTTTTTACCGTAGTATTGTTCAAATTGTTCATGAGATGTAAGCATATAAATCGACCACGTATCAAGCTTAGAAAACGCTTCGCCCATTTCAGCGTACATTTTTTCAACAGAAGGACGATCGCTTAAACGTTCGCCGTACGGAGGGTTACCAATAATAATTCCATATTCTTTCGGCGTCGTAAAATCGCGCACTTGCATTTGCTTAAATTGAATTAAATCTCCAAGTCCAGCTTCAAATGCATTTTGCTCCGCTACTTTTACCATACGATGGTCAATATCATGACCAGCAATATCTAGCACTTGGTCGTAGTTCGCTAAGTCTTCTGCTTCTTCGCGCGCTTTGTCCCAAATACTTGCTGACATCCATGGCCATTCTTCTGATAAGAAGTCACGGTTAAATCCTGGTGCAATATTTTGACCGATAAGCGCTGCTTCGATAGCAATTGTACCTGAACCGCAAAAAACATCGACAAACGGACGATCCGCATTCCACGGCGTTAGCATAATTAGAGCCGCTGCCAGCGTTTCTTTTAAAGGAGCTTCCCCTTGCCCAACGCGGTAACCGCGCTTATGAAGTCCTGCACCGCTTGCGTCAATTGTTAATGTAGCAACATCTTTTAATAGCGCTACTTCAATTTTAAACGTTGACCCTGTTTCTTCGAGCCAGCCTGTTGTTTTGTTATAATGTTTTTTCATGCTGTCAACAATTGCTTTTTTCACAATGCTTTGACAATCTGATACGCTGAACAATTTAGATTTAACTGATTTTCCCGATACAGGAAACTGTGCATCTACGGGCAAATAATCTCCCCAATTTAATGCTTTTGTTTGTTCAAAAAGCTCATCAAACGTACGAGCTTTGAACTGTCCAACCTGCACTTTAATTCGATCTGCTGTACGAAGCCATAAATTGCAGCGAGCAATTGCGAGCTCGTCCCCTTCAAAAATAACCTTGCCATTATCTACTTCACAGTCATATCCTAAAGCACGCACTTCTTTAGCGACCAGTGCTTCAATACCCATTGCTGCTGTTGCAATAATTTTATATTTCACCATTTTTCAACCTCATTTTGTTTCTAATTATCTACACTAAGTGTAAAAGTACCATATACATGCGCCGTAGTCAAAGCTTTCTCCGTCTTTTTATTAAAATGCAAAAACTGCTGGCTTTGGATAGAGCCAGCAGTTTCTTCACCTATGTCGCCTATAAATGTGTTTTTAAAAGCTTTTCACTTTAAGATTGCGCAATCGGTTGCTCAACTTGTTTATGAAAGTAAGTATACACGTGTTTCATATGGGTGCAGCGTACATTTTTCAAGCGTTTCATTTTTATCCAACGGATAATTATGAATCAGCACTTCTCTGTTTGAAAACGAGCTCTCTGAAAGAAACTCGAACGTTTGATTTTTCGGTGACATATTACAAATAACAACAGCGGTTTTACCTTCTAATGTTCGCGTATACGCGTAAATAGCGGAATCTTCTTCTGCCAATAGCTTATAAGTTCCATATACTAACACATCATGCTGTTTTCTAATTTTAATGAGCTGTTTGTAAAAATTCAGCACCGAATTCTCATCAATTTTCTGCTCTTCTACGTTAATATCTACGTAATTTGGATTCACCTTCATCCAAGGGGTACCAGTAGAAAACCCTGCATTTCTTTCTATATTCCACTGCATTGGCGTTCTTGAATTATCGCGGCCTGTTTCCCAAATCACTTTCATAATCTCGTCATGTGTATCGCCTTTTTCACGCTGGATACGGTAGTAGTTAATCATACCAACATCATCATAATCGTCAATAGAATCAAACTTAACATTGGTCATTCCAAGTTCTTGTCCTTGATAAATAAACGGTGTTCCTTTCATTAAAAAGTATAGTGCAGCTAAGCACTTTGCACTTTCTACTCGGTAAGCTACGCTGCCGAATTTATTTACAGAACGAATTTGGTCATGATTTTCTAAATATAAAGCGTTCCAGCCGTTGATTTTTTCTAAACCATTTTGCCAATTAGTTAAAATCGTTTTTAACTCGATTAAATCAAGCGGTTTTTCTTCTCCTTTATCCCATAGTCCCATATGCTCGAACTGAAAAATCATATTGAAGTTTCCGCCATCTTCAGCTACCCACTCATCTGCGCTGTCCGATGTTACACCATTTGCCTCTCCAACCGTCATAATATCATATTTGGCAAACGTATTTTCTTTTAGCTCTTTTAAATGTTCTTGAATTCCCGGTCGATTCATATGCCCTTCAAACGATGGCACATAATCTAGTTTTTCAGGGTTCGGTAGGTCTGGGAAGCCGGCCACTTTCTTAATATGCGAAATAGCATCTACACGAAAACCGTCAATTCCTTTATCTAACCACCAGTTAACCATTTCATAAAGCTCATGACGTACTTTTTCATTTTCCCAGTTTAAATCGGGCTGTTTTTTAGAAAATACGTGCATGTAATATTCTTTTGTCTTTTCGTCTAACTCCCAAGCTGATCCGCTAAAAATAGATTCCCAGTTGTTTGGCTCTTTGCCATCTTTACCTTCGTGCCAAATATAATAATCACGATATGGATTCTCTTTAGAAGACCTGGACTCTAAAAACCAAGGGTGTTCATCTGAAGTATGATTAATAACTAAATCCATAATCAGCTTCATTCCGCGATGGTGAACTTCATCTAGCAGCTCATCAAAGTCTTCCATTGTTCCGAAATCTTTCATAATATCTTTATAATCACTGATATCGTAGCCATTATCGTCGTTAGGAGACTGATAAATTGGGCAAATCCAAATGACATCAATTCCAAGATCAGATAAATAGTCTAATTTTGAAATAACCCCTTGAATGTCACCAATTCCGTCGCCGTTTGAATCCATGAAGCTTCGCGGGTAGATTTGATACGCAACAGCTTCTTTCCACCATTTCTTTTCCATGTGCTCAACCCCTCAAAATAGTGCTTTTACGTAAGCGTTTGCCTTTACGCATATCGCTATTTTATAATGAATACATGCAAAAAAATAGGTTTTTCACAAAAAAAATCGTTATTCTCTTTTGAATAACGATTCTCACTGCGCTAATTTGTGTTTAAAGGCGTAGATGACGGCTTGAGTCCGGTCCTGTACATCCAGCTTACTTAACAAATTGCTCACATGTGTTTTTACCGTCTTTAGCGCAATAAATAATTCGTCTGCAATCTCTTGATTTGTTTTGCCTTGTGTCATTAGCAGTAAAATTTCCATTTCACGAGCCGTCAGTTCTTCATGAGGTAAAGACGGTTTTCTCATTTTAGACATCATTTTACCGGTTACTTCGGGCTCTAATACAGATTGCCCCTCATATGTACGGCGAATAGCAGCTGCAATTTCTCCTGCTTTAGACGTTTTTAATAAGTAGCTTGTTGCCCCTGCCTCTAGAGCGGGATATACTTTTTCATCATCTAGAAAGCTAGTGACAATGATCACTTTCGCTTCTGGCCACTGCTTAATCAGTTGTTTTGTTGCTTCAATCCCGTCCATTTCTTCCATGACTAAATCCATTAAAATAATATCCGGGCGCAGCTGAAGCCCTAATTCAACGGCCTGTTGGCCGTTTGCTGCTTCAGCTATTACATGGATGTCTGCTTGAGCCGATAAATACGCTCCTACGCCAATACGAACCATTTCATGGTCATCCACTAACAGTACATTAATCATTTTGCTTCTCCTCTCTTTCTACTAACGGTACTTTTACTTCTAGCTTTGTTCCTTTGTCGGGCAAGCTAATAATTTTTAATAGGCCCCCAATTTCAACTGCGCGTTCGTACATATTTTGCAGACCGTACGATCCGACTTTTTCCTTTTCTACATCAAAACCAACTCCATTATCAACAATACGTAAAATAATGGAAAAGTCACGTTTAATCAGCAACACATCTAAAGCTGTTGCATTGGCATGACGCAGCGTATTTGATACGGATTCTTGCAAAATTCTAAACAAGTGGTCTTCAATGCCTTTATCAAGTTCAAATCCTTCTATTTTCCAATTTAATTCAAGCGGTACTTTTTGAGCAAGCTCATTCATCAGTTCTTTCATTCCAGCCTGTAGCGATTTTCCTTTTAATGCTGCAGGACGAAGATGAAGAAGCAAAGCCCTCATTTCAAGCTGTGATTGGTTAATCATTTTTTCAACCATCTTTAATTGCTTAGCTTCAGAGTCTTGCAGCCTAAGATTGGACTCCGTAATAGCAGACATAAGCATCGAAGCGGCAAATAGCTGCTGACTAACGGAGTCATGCAGTTCTCTAGCAAGCCGATTTCGTTCCTGAGAAACAATTTCTTGCACTTGCTTTTGCTGATTTTCCACTTTTTCCGTTGCCATCTTTTGAGATTGCTGTGCTTGAAGAATCATTTTATGATCTACTTTATTTAAACGGCTTATAATTCGAGACGTTTCTTGAATAAGCTGTTCATTTGCCGACATATGCCGGTGGCCATTTTCTATTTCATATAATCGGTTTTCAACATATGTCCACTGCTGTCTCCACATAAACCCCATGATTCCTCCAATCACGCTTCCAATCGTAAGGCTCAAACTGAAGGAAAACAGCACAAAAGGCATGCCAAATACGCTTGTTTTCCATAAGTCGCTAAGTTGAAAAACAGGATATGCAAAAAACACGGTAAGGAGCACGGATACAAATACAAAAAAACTTAGGAAAATCCCCCATAATAACTGCCGTTGAAGAATACTCATATCCTTTGCACCTCTAAATCTCCAATCACAACAGTTGTAACAATCTTCACCCTATGAGTAGATTGATCAAATTCCTCTGTTTTGATAGACAAATTTTCATTGAACGAAAAGCCGCGCTGATGTCCAAAAACCGTTACGTTTCCTGCTAGTTTAGAATGATTCACAGATACTTCCGTTTCGTAAGGAATAAGCACTTTAATATTTCCAAACACTTGACGAATAAAAATAACCGCATCGCCTTTTGGCAGAACGGTATTGCTTAAATCAACCACAATGTCGCCCCATACGCTTTGAATATTAATATCATCCCATTCGTATACGGAGTCTTCGGTTCTTTGACTACCAAGAAGTTTATTCGTCAAAACCGGCCGGACCTGCACCAAACTTTGGTTTGGCTGCTGGGTAAATTCGTCAGTTGGTCTGAATTCAACCGGATGCTTTCTTGATTGAATAAATCTAAGTAAAAAATACAGAAAAAGAGCAATAACTAAAAACTTAAAGGCAACCGTATTAAATATATTCAACACAAGCCCAATAACGCCAATCCAAAATAAAATGCGCCCTAGTTTTCTTCTCATTTTTTTTCGCCCAATATACATGAACGCACCGGCAATTAATACAGAAAAGATCAAGCCGCTGTGAAAAAACATAATTTCAATAAACAGGACAAATAAACTGCAAATAAAAATGAACATAAGAGATTCTGTTTTGTTTACGCTTTGCACAGCTCTCTCTCCCTTCTCCTCGTAGATGACATAGCGTTCTTTGGATGCCGCAGGTATCTATTCTCTCACCTTAAAAAGACGCAGAAACCTACGCCTTTTTTAGAATACCATGTTTTATGCAGAAACACTGATTTTTTACGATGATTTTACTCTTTTTTCTAATTCAGCAATCTTGCTGTCTACCGTTTGTCTATAGTAATTTGTATTAATTTGATTTTCAAGCTGGTCAATATAGGTTTCCATTTCGTCAAACTGGCTGTAAGACGTATAAGATGCTTCTGTTTTCATTACTGAATTCATACGATGATGCGCACGAGCAATATTTTCGCGCCCCATTAGTTCCATACGGCGAATATGCATATCTTTTACCTTATGCTTCATTTCTTCATACTTTTGTTCGAGCTCTTCTAACTGCTTGGATGCATCTTCATAAGATTCTTTTACGCGCTTTGCTCTCTCTTCGTAGTGAGCATGTTCTTTTAAAATAAATTCATGTAATTCCGCTTCTTCAGCTGCTTGTGCTACTTGTGCTTGTTCATGGCGCTTTTTCATCATGTCAAGGGCCAGATGATATTCGCGATTAAACTGTTCTTTTAACGTGTGCTGTCGCTCAACAAGCTGCCTTACCTTTTCGGTCTCCTGCTCGCATTGACGCAAATAGTGGTTTAGTGCAGCAATTGGATTTTTTTGTTCTTTGTGATCAAGCAATTGATGAAGGTCTGCAGAAATCGTTTCTTTCATTCGAGTAAATAAGTTTCTCATTTTGTTCATCTCCTTAGATAATAAAGTAAACTTTTATTATTTTTGATTTAAGTCAGCCCACTGACGTTCAAAATGCTTAAACGGATCTTCTTTTTCCGTTTTTATAGGGCTGCTGCTGTTCCACTTTTTATATACAATGTAAAGTACGACTGCTGCGATGATACCAGCAAGGGCCGGGAGGTTTGAAACAGTTGTTAAGAGTACGACAACACCAATAAACCCCCAGAGCCATTTTTTAAAGGGGGTCTCTGCTTTAACAAACCCTTTAAATGCTACGTACAAAATAACCAAGCCAAGTGCAAGCCCTACCATCGGACCGGCATTTGCAAGAAGAACGATAGCAGCTACCGCTCCAATCAAAAACAAACCAACTTTTTTCATTTTGTCTCCTCCTTTCGCTTATCTATATACTTAGTTTAAGGATTATGACGTTTTTTCAAAACGAGCTAAAGCTTTATTTTCTCCTAAGACCTGAGGCTGACAACAAGCTCAGTCTGACTGTACAAAAAAATGACAGCTTATGATAAGCTGTCATTTTGACATAAAAAAAGCTCTTCCATTATACGAAGAGCTGGGTTGGATTAAAATATAGTGTATAACAACAAGTGTCGATTGCTTTTCAATAACGTTCTGTAAGCCATGTTTTGTACCATTGTACTGCAAGCGGCTAGCTACCTCGTACTCCGGTGGCAATTATCTATCTACAAAATGTAACCATTTTGTCCTTCCTTCCGTTCAGTTCCTTCCAGAAAGTTCCCCTACCATTATTTGGGTTTCTCGCTCGAGGGGTTTACCTCGTTCCACTCTTACCATTTCTGATAAGACTTCGTCACTGTGGCACTTTCAGAGTAGTCAAGCCATATCTTAAAAAAGACTTAGGCTTTTTCCCCGCCGTTAGCTTTTAACAGCTACCCTAGCTTATGACTTCGCTAGGCACGAACACTACAGACATCGCAGTCTGTGCGAGCATGGACTTTCCTCTACATCCTCATATGTGATGCAGCAATTACCCGAACGTTATTGATAACGACTTTCCTTAGTATAATAAAAATAGGAGTTGAATGCAACTCCTATTTTTAGGTTATTCGTATAATTTACTTCCAAACACATGTTTTTCTAAGTTCGACAAACGTTTTAAAATATCAAAGTTTGTCGTACCCGCTTGCTGCTGCTGTTGAGCCGGCGGCGGGGTAAACGAAGGTTGTTGCGGCTTTTTAGATAACTCTTCTACTTGCTTTTTTAAGCGTAAATTTTCGGTTTGTAATGCTTCAATTTCTTCATGAAATGCTTCATAATCTTTAATAACAGAATCTAGATACTTATCTACTTCTTCTTGATTATAGCCTCTCATGCCTGTTTTAAATTCTTTTTCTAAAATTTCTTTGGCCGTTAAACGGATTTTATCAGCTAACATCTCTATCACCTCGAATACGATAAACCTTATCTTTATTATAATTCATTTTTTCAAAAATAGCTTCAAATGTCAATTTATCTTTTAAAATGTTTCGCCAAGTGGCGTTAAAAAGACGAAAATTTTTCTTCATCCACGATATCCTGTAAGTCGTGAGACGTCACCATTATAATAGGGTATTCTTCTCGTTCAGCACGTTTTTTAGCCGTTTCTAACATATACTGAGGACTTCCTTCGTGCTCTTCGTCGTAAACTAAACAAATACCTTCACTTTTTTCTACTAAAAATTGATTTTTCAACCGAAACTGTGCTGGACTTTCATATTTCTTTTTTGTGATGCTATCTACATAATCTGCTTGACTTAAGACGAATTCATACAATTCTTTATTGACGTCATTCCATTTTTCTTCTTGCTCCAAAAACGGTGTTAAAACAGCTAACTGAAGCTCGGGATAATCGAGCTGAAGATCAAATACCACTTCTGCTGCCCAAATTTCTACTCCTAGCTGGCCGCTAATCAATACCCATTCTAATCCATCTTCTACTAATTCCTGTAATTTTTTATAGAGCGCTTTTTTTATATATGTAATACCTTGATGTTTTTCATTAAAAATGCCAAGTTCGAATGGCTTATAACCGGTAACTGTTAGCACCTTCATTATATAACTCCTTTGTAACAAAATAGAATAGGAACTGATGTAATCAGCTCCTATTAGCGTACATTATCTAAAATACCCTGAATTTGGTCCTTGATGCGCGCCTTTTGTATGACAGCTTCCTTGGCCACAGCCTTTGTGTCCCGGATAACTAGCACCTGCTACTTGACCTGGGTAGCCTGCTCCTGCCACTTGACCTGGATAGCCTCCCATTTGACCTGGATAACCAGCACCTGCTACTTGGCCTGGATAGCCTCCCATTTGACCTGGATAACCAGCACCTGCTACTTGACTTGGATAGCCTCCCATTTGACCTGGATAGCCTGCTCCTCCTACTTGAGTTGGATATTGCTGCGCGCCGCCAAAAAACTGTTGGTTTGAAGTTTCATTTACAACAGATTGCGTTTGCGGGAAGTAATGTACGTGCTTCACATTTGTATGATTCACCAATGTATTATGACTTGGATGAATGTGAGGTACTACTACCTCCTGAGAAGTAAACTGCGTGCAGCATTTTGTTGGATGCACAATTGGTGGCATACATTTTGTTGGTCTTGGATACATATCCTTTTTCCCCTTTCACTGTTTAGTTATTACACTATTACAATATGTGAAGGGCAATGTACATGTACTAAGACAAACACCTATTTTTGACCTACATAAAGGAGTTATACGAATTTTTTAAACTGCTTAAGACAATTACTGTTAAACAAATTAATGCGAAAAATGATACTAAAATCACATTTTTCATGGGGCCTCTCTCCATCTCACCAAAGTTCTATTTTTAAGCTGTAAGAATAAGTCTTACATTGACTAATTTTATCAATGACTGAAAAATAGAACAATATAAAACATCTACAAAAACAAAAGAATAATAATTCTGAATTTTTTAAAATAAATCAGCTGAAGTCTATGCTTTAGCTGATTTATTTTTTAGTCTAAGAAGTCTTTTTTCAAGCGCTTCCTTCGACGTTTTTTTAGTCATTCCTCTGAGTTGATTCCACTTCTCCAAGGCTAGCTCAGTATATAGAAGTGCTTGATGAACATCTTTGAGACGATGCTCATAAATTTTAGCTAGCTCAACCAATGCTTCTATAGCGACGTCACCTTCACATGTTTGAACCAAGGGTTCAAACATGTCCACTGCCTCTTTCCAACTCTTCTCTTTTTTATAATGATAAGCCATCGCTAGCTGAGCTTTTTCATGCTCTTCTTTTTCTTTTTCTGCTACGCCCTGATAAAGAGAGAAAGCGTGCTTGTTCTCCCCTAACTGCTCGTACCACCTTGCTACTTCGTACGTTTCTTTTTCTGTAAACTCCTCACTAGTAAGGAGATGCTTTGATAAATGAATGTATAAGGTAATAAGCGATAAAATATCATGTTCATTATGTTTCATAATATCGAATAAGCCTCTTGGATTCTTCGTTTCAATAAAATCAAAATAAATCATGGGAGCTAAAAAACCTGGAATATCATCAACTCGTTCAATTCCAAGTATTTCTTTTTCGACATTCGCAAGCTTCACCGAACTCATTTTGTGTTTCCACAGCCTTCTTGACGCATGCAGCAAATCAAAGTGACCGAACTTAGGCAGCTTGGGCAAATGATCTCTCAATAGCGTATGGCGAGTCTTCACGTGAGGCCAATCGAAAGATTTCCCATTATAAGTCACAAGCGTCGTATAGTCTACTTCTTTTAAAAAACTTTCGTAAAATGCTACTTCTCCACTTGGCTCCGTTAATATATGCTGACGAAAAACGACGGAATCTTTTAGCACCCTTGCATATCCTAGCAAAAAGATAGTCGTTCCCGTACCTGTACTAAGCCCCGTCGTTTCCGTATCAAAGAAAAATAAATCTGAATATGTGTGGCCTTTCGATGAAAGCGGATGAGCAACTGTAGACCGATTCCATACTTCCACTACTTTTTTCAGCTCATTAAATTCATAATGTCCATGTTTGTAGTCGAGCGGGTAAACCACTTCTCTAATCATACAGTAGCTGTCTTCCGCAAAGTAAGGCACAGCATAATTCCCCTTCCATTCCTGCTCATAGGGAATAGATGCGCTCTTAGGTCGCTGCGGGTTACTTTCAACCGGCGGCTTTGCTTCTGTAACATGAAGATGCTTTTTCATACGGTTTAATTTATTTTTAAAAGACAAGAGTTCACCTACTTTGCAGTTGTTGTAGCAGCACGAGCGCATCGCTTTTTGCGCGTTCTCCCTGTGCTTCCATACCGATACAAGACGGACAGCCGCTTTCGCAAGAACAATTTACAATTAATTGATTGGTTTGACTTAGCACATCATTCATTTGTTCGTACACTTTGTCACTTAGCCCAATGCCTCCCGGGTATCGATCATATAAGAAGATAGTCGGCTGTTCGTTGTGCACCGCTTTTACCTGAGGCACTACATGTAAATCAGACGGATCGCACATCACCATAAGCGGTGCAATTGACTGAAGGGCATTTGCCACGGAAATGAGCGCTTGTTCCAATCGTTCTTCAGATTCGTAAAACTGTTCTTTTTCAAAGCTTAGCCACACGGCATTTGTATGAAGCTCTTCTTCTGGAAGTGAAATGGGACCTGACCCTATGTTTTCATGCGTCTCAAACTTTATTTTTTTAAATATCGTAGCCATAGCGCTGACCATTACATCGCCATAACCAATTGAATATGTTCTCTCCATCCGTTCTTTATCAGCTTCTAGCACCTTTAAGTTAACCGCTAAGTTTGCATCGGTGAAATAGTCTACATCGACTTCACGAACATACGCTTTTTTCTCATCCCAGTCCAAGTATTCTACCTGATACTGAATGCCTTGATGCAAGTAAATCGCCTCATCATGAAGAAGCGTCATGGCACTAAAGCGATCCATTTCTCCAATTACTTTCACATTTGCAACGTCCGATTGATCAATGATGACAACATTTTCTTGGGATGCAGAACGCAGACTGATATTATGAGCTGGGAACGAATCATTCATCCAGTACCATTTGTCTCCGCTAAAATGAATCACTCGCTCTTCTTGCAAAAACTCCAGCACATCTTCAATTTCTACCCCATCAAATGTTTCTCCCTGCTTAAACGGCAGCTCATAGGACGCACATTTTAAATGATCGACTAAAATAACAAGATTATCAGGATTAATTCGAGCTGTTTCTGGGTTTCTGCTAAAAAAGTAGTCCGGATGCTGAATCATATACTGATCAAGCGGACTTGAACTTGCGACCATCACAATGACGGCTTCTCCGTGACGTCTCCCTGCTCGTCCTGCTTGCTGCCAAGCACTTGCAACCGTGCCTGGATAACCTGTCATCACGCACACCTGCAGCTGCCCGATATCCACTCCTAGCTCTAAAGCATTCGTACTGACTACCCCGTAAATACTCCCCTCTCGAAGTCCTCTTTCTATTTCCCGTCGCTGCTTCGGCAAATATCCTCCGCGGTAACCTTGAATAGACTTATTTTGAAGCTGGTTTTTTACGAGCTCCTGCAGATACGTTAAAATAATTTCTACTCGTACTCGGCTTCGTGCAAATACAATCGTTTGAATTTTATTTTTCAAAAACTCTCCTGCAATATTTCGCACTTCAAGCGTAGCACTTCTTCTAATGTTTAACGGTTTATTAACAATAGGCGGGTTATAAAAAATAAAATGCTTGCGGCCGCTAGGCGCTCCGTTGTTATCTACTAACATAACATGAGCTCCCGTTAAATGTTCAGCGAGTTCTTTTGGGTTAGCGATGGTGGCTGATGTACAAATAAAGATAGGATTGCTTCCATAGTAGCGGCAAATTCGCTTTAACCGGCGTATAACGTTGGCTACGTGGCTTCCAAAAACACCGCGGTACGTATGAAGTTCATCAATCACAATGTACTTCAGGTTTTCAAACAGTGATACCCATTTAGTATGATGAGGTAAAATAGCTGAATGAAGCATATCTGGATTCGTAATAACAATATGACCTGCTTTTCTTACCTTTTGACGGATATTTGCCGGAGTATCTCCATCATACGTGTAGCTATTGATTGGTACTTCCATTTCTTCAATGATTTCATTTAATTCACTTTTTTGATCTTGGGCAAGGGCTTTTGTTGGAAACAAATAAAGAGCTCTAGCCTGATCATTCTCCATAATACTTTGGAGTACTGGCAAGTTGTAGCACAATGTTTTCCCCGATGCTGTCGGCGTCACAGCCACAACATTCTTCTTAGCTGTCGCCAAATCAAACGCTGTTTTTTGATGCGTATAAAGCGAACCAACTCCTCGGTTCTCAAGTGCTTGCCGCAGTTTCGTATGCAAAGAAGCCGGAAATGGCGCAGTTTTAGCTTCTTTCTCTTCGATTGTATGCCAATGAACAATATTTTTTTGATATGACGGATTCGTTTGCAAGATATCCATTACTTCTTGTAAGTTTTTTCGTATTCTCATTTTCATCACCTGCTTCTATTTTAACGAATGAACGTTCGATAGAAAACCATAAGTTTTTGTATGTTTTTGGGGGATTCGGACATGGTATTAATACAGTAAATTTTTCAAGGAGATGTTAAAAATGGGAAGCCCTTATCTTTGCCCTAGCTGCAAAACAAATCGAACGCGCTTTAATATTATTGAACAAAATGCAAAACCTGTAAAAATGGACCCAAGAAGCGGAGACGTCGTAGAAGAATACACAAACGATACGCTCGATGCCTTTCACGCTGCTTATAACGGACCGCAAAAACGTATTCAGTGCGGAGCTTGCGGCTTAGTAGAAGATGAGACCATGTTTGTACGGCATGCTGAAACCAATAAACTTCAATAAAAAAGGTGAGGCTCTTTGGCCTCACCTTTAATCATGTAAATCTTTATGCTTTTTCTTGATCAAAAAGCAGACATTCTCATCTAAAAAATTCATGTCTTTTCTTATACAAACATGCTAAAATACCTAAAAAAAGATATGGAGATGATGGTCATGTCATTTCTTCTTTCGCTTTTACCTTTCTCCTTTCTGAAGAAATGTCATTTTCCTTCAGCAAGAGAAGTTAATGAAGATAAAATGTTCGATAAAACGAATGTAGAGATGCTTCAACAGAGAGTCAAGCTAGTTTCACTTGCTCTTGTAGTTTCCTATCCTATTTATATTTATATAGGGTTTTCTTTACTTCAACATGCGGGGACACCTCAGTTTAGACATACACTAATTGGTATTCATTTCACTAGTTTTGCTCTCTCCTCTCTTTATTTATTTTTCTATTATGTTAGTAAGAGAAAAGAACGGTTTGCTAACTACTTAAGCACCATTGTATATGGCTATATATTTTATTACGTATTTGCTGCAGCACTTTCTACTATTAACAGTCAGCTTTTCACAGGTCGCGTAGACGTGTATATGATGCTCTTGATTTCCACAGCTGTTTTATGTCCTATGAAATTAAAACATCTGTGCATCATTTTTATTCCTAACCATCTTTTTTTACTATACGGCTTATCACGATATGTACCAGATTCTTTTTCTCTTATTTCAAAGCAGATCAATACAACTGCAGCAGTTGCTATCGCTTTACTTATTTCGTACATTCTTTATACATACCGTCACAAAGAATATATGAATCATTTACAGCTAAAAGAAAGCGAACGTAATTTTTTTACGCTGTTCAAAATTAATCCCTATCCTTTACTATTAACGAGATTATCCGACCACAAAGTGCTGCTCATTAACAATAAAGCTATTCATTTTTACAATCTTGCTTCTCAAGATCTTGATCAAATAGACGGATTTATAATCTATCCTACTGATGAAGATCGAGAGGAGATTTTAAAACGTCTTCAACAAAAGAAATATGTAAAAAACCACATCCTAGAAGCACGTGAACATGGAGATTCTAAGTGGGTTATGATCAATTATGAATTACTAGAGTATCAAAGCGAAAGCTGCATACTCGCAGGTATTACCGATATAACCGATTTAAAAGCGGTTGAGCATGAATTGAGCTTGCACGCTTCAACTGATATGCTAACCGGAATTTTAAATCGAAGAAGCGGAATGGAAAAACTGCAGCTGGAACTGCTGAGAGCTAAAACCAATCATACATCTTTTCTATTATGTTTTATCGATATTAATTCTTTAAAACTAGTAAATGATCAATACGGTCATAGAGAAGGCGACTGGCTTATTAAAACAATAGCAGAATCAATTAGTGGTTATATTAGCAAAGATGATACGCTCTTTCGCTACGGAGGCGATGAGTTTTTATTAATTGCTCCTGAACAAACGGAAGAATACGTACAAGAGCTGTGGCAAAATATTAATGAACAGCTAGAAGATAAAAAGAAAGAATTTAATAAGCCATATGCACTGTCTGCGAGTTACGGATTTATTATATGTGCGCCTTCAGACAACACCAACCTAGATACATTAATTCAAAAAGCAGATGCTGCCATGTATAAGCAAAAACATACGCGCGTTTCTTCCGCCTTTAAGTAAATCATCGAAGTTCTTGCGCCATCGATTCGCTAAATAGAATGATCAAGGAATAAATCCGTGCATGGATTAAGCATGCACTTTCTTTCTTTGCAAAGAAAAACTATAATAGATGATGCAAGCATTTTACTGATATATGGAAAGGACGTACATATGTTTACAATTAAAGAATATACAGCTGAACAATTGCAGGATCCATTTGGTCTCCTTCTAGGTGAACGCTATGAATTTCATTTATACATTGAGGTAGAAGAAGATGATGAATTATATACGGGCAACGACCTAGCACTACGCTTAGTATATATTAAAGGCAAAGATAACACTTCTATTGCCCAAACTCATTTTTACGAAGTTTCAACAAATAAAGTATTAGACTTCGACCTTGAAGAAGAGGAAGAAGAAGCTGTAAAAGAGTTTTGCGGGAAGCACTTACCTTCAGAGGAAGGTACAAATAACGAGGAATAATTAAAAGAGACTGGGACAAACGTATTTTAGTTGAAGGAAAATCCGAACGATGAATCGAGATTCTTGGTGGAGAATCAAACTCGTTCGGATTTTTTCATTGGTAGAGTGAACATAGGTTTTATGTATGTAACTGCTTCTAGCTGTTGTGTAAAAAACGATCCCTACTAGCTCATTTATCTCATTTGTTCGTCTGTAGATTAAATTGATTGCGTTATGTCCAATCCTCATTTTTGATTTCGTTTTTCCATTAGCTTTTTAACTACTTCTTTTGGCTCCCAGCATGTAAACTGATAAGAAGGACGGGTTTCATAGCCCAGTCTTTTGCATCGATATTTCATTCCCTTATCCAATTTAATACTTTGAAAATGTTGACATGTGGCACAGCAATGAAATGAACTCATGCCTTCCCTTCTTCCCTACTTTAATCTATTTTCTTAATCATACAAATAAAACAAATTTGTATAAAAAAAGCTGCCTGTCGGCAGCTTTCATATGTAGCGTTGAATTATAATTTTACAACATTCTCCGCTTGAGGTCCACGTTGACCTTCAACGATTTCAAATTCAACTTTTTGGCCTTCTTCTAATGTTTTGAAGCCTTCAGATTGGATAGCTGAAAAATGAACGAATACGTCATTTTCGCCTGGTACTTCGATAAAACCGAAGCCCTTTTCACTGTTAAACCATTTTACTGTACCTGTAGTAGCCATGTAAAAAACCTCCAAAAAATGTAAAAATTTTAATATGTTACTCTATATTTACATTTATACCGCAAATAAAAAATTCACATATTATAAAAGAGACCTACGCGAAGTAGATCTCCTTTATAACAAGTGAATTTTCACTAAATCTAATTCGAGTGTATGGTCAAACGTAGTATTCATTACATTTATTAAATTTGGTTGCGTTTACATTATACTATACCTATATTTAAAATGCAAATATTTGGCCATTCTTAGTATATGGCTCAGCCGTTTTGCAAAATATTGATCTTCCTTACGTCAACATGTTATCAATATGGGCGTCGATAATTTCTTTTCGTTTATTTTGCAGGGTCTCAAATAATAACTTAGCTTCTTCTGAAGTTAGTGCAAACGTTGTTGTTTCTTCATGGTTTTCTTCTTTTGTATGAAGCACAAATATGCTTTGTTGAATTCCACTCATACATATTCCTCCTTTTTCGATAGTATAGGCTTTTTTATATTTTTCATGTATGCTTCACACGTTTTTAACAAATTATAAGAAAGGTTAAAACTTATAAGGAGTGATACTATGAAGAAATCGTTTTTGTTTGTTGTAGGCTGCATGACGACCCTTTCTTTATTCGGCTGCAGCACAGCAGATCAAGGTAAAGATGGCGTCATTGATGATGATACAGTCCGCAACGTCACATATGAAAATGGAAACAATAAAACGAAAATGAATGACGTGAACGATACGCAAGATGTACAGCGTAACGAAAAAGAACAATATAACCAGTCGGGCGGAATGAGAGTAGCCGATGTGGCGGCTGATCGTATCGTAGCATTAAAAAACGTTAAAGATGCTAACGTAATCGTAACCGATCATACAGCTTACGTAGCAGCTGTATTAGACGATAACAAAGAAGGTAATCTCACAAAAGATATGGAGCATAAGATCGCACATGAAGTGAGAAAAGCTGACGGCAGTGTTCATCGAGTGTTTGTATCAACAAACCCTGACTTTGTAAACCGTATGAACGGATATGTAGACAAGCTTCAAACCGGCAAACCAGTCTCTGGACTGTTTGATGAGTTTTCAGAAGTTGTTCGCCGCGTATTCCCGAACTCACGCTAATATACATGAATGTCAAAAGAGCATTTTACGAAATGCTCTTTTTATTTTATTTTTTGCATAAAATATTGCATAAAAAATGCGCTTATAAATTTCTGAATATTTTTATTTTACTTTATTTTGAAAACGATTTCATTTCTATAATATAAAGGTTTAGGGGATTTTAGACTTAGGTAATTTACGGTTTTGTGGGTTGATAGTAAGGGGAAAGTTTGTTAGTTTTAGAAACCATAAGATGTTTGCATGGCGAGCACCGCTCGTTTCATGCATAAAAAATGCATAAAGGGGAGATTTGGTGGATATTGGTGTTTATATTTCACTGGGCATTTATTTTGTAGGAATGCTTGGAATAGGATGGTATGCCTACACAAAAACAACTCAGGACGTATCGGGTTACATGCTAGGCGGACGTGGACTAGGTCCGGCCGTTACTGCGCTTTCAGCTGGCGCTTCAGATATGAGTGGATGGATGTTAATGGGGCTTCCAGGATCCATGTATGTGACAGGTCTTTCAAGTTTATGGCTTGCAGTAGGTTTATCTATTGGTGCTTATTTAAATTATTTAATCCTCGCTCCGCGTCTTCGCACTTATACGGAAGTAGCGAATGACTCCATTACAATTCCAGACTTTTTTGAAAATCGCTTTGGCGACCATGCCAAGATTCTTCGAACCGTATCAGCGATTGTTATCTTTATTTTCTTCACTCTTTACACTTCAGCTGGTATGGTATCAGGCGGACGATTATTCGAATCGGCATTTGGTGTGAATTATCAAATTGGCTTATTTGTAACAGCATCTGTTGTTATTGCCTACACCCTTTTCGGTGGATTTTTAGCCGTTAGTTTAACAGATTTTGTTCAAGGTGTTATTATGTTTCTTGCCTTAGTTTTAGTACCTATTGTAGCTTTCACCAATGTTGGAGGCGTTAACACAACAATAGATATTGTACAGGACATTAATCCAGCATACCTTGACATTTTTAAAGGTACGACCGTTTTAGGTATTATATCTTTCTTAGCCTGGGGACTTGGCTATTTCGGACAGCCTCATATTATCGTTCGCTTTATGGCTATCTCTTCTGTTAAGGAGTTAAAACCCGCACGTCGTATTGGAATGAGCTGGATGATTATTTCTATTATTGGTGCTATGCTGACAGGACTTGTTGGGATTGCATATGTAGAAAAAACAGGTATGAAATTAGCAGATCCTGAAACTATTTTTATTAAATTTGCGGATATACTCTTCAATCCGTTAATTACTGGATTCTTATATGCAGCTTTACTAGCGGCAATTATGAGTACCATTTCTTCTCAGCTGCTTGTAACGGCAAGCTCTGTTACAGAAGACTTTTATAAAACATTTTTCCGACGCAAGGCCTCTGACAAAGAGCTTGTAACGGTTGGAAGAGCTGCGGTTTTAGGTGTTGCAATTATTGGCATTTTGCTTTCTTTAAAACCTAGTGATACGATTTTAGGACTGGTTGGATATGCTTGGGCTGGATTTGGTTCAGCTTTTGGTCCTGCTATTTTACTAAGTCTTTACTGGAAACGTATGACTCGATGGGGAGCACTTGCAGGGATGATTGTAGGTGCTGCTACAGTATTAATTTGGGTAAATACTCCATTGAAGGATGCCCTTTACGAAATGATTCCTGGATTTTTCTTAAGCTTGCTGGCTGTTATTGTAGTAAGTCTGTTAACAAAAAAGCCTTCAAAAGCTGTAGAAGATCAATTTAGAAACATGGAAAGCGTATTAGAACAGCATACAAAATAGTAAAAAAAGTACACAAGTCGTAACTTGTGTACTTTTTGCTTTTAATGCAAGCCATGTTGTCATATATATGTACTAAAGACAGATTAAGGAGGGTTTTTACATGCAACATTCTTATTTCCCTTACGAACCTACACAGCAACTGCGCGTAGATACACAAAATAGAGAAATTAAAGTAATTGGTGAAGGAAGTGTTTCAGCAGTTCCAAATGAAATTTCCATGACGATTGGAACCCGTACGGAAAACCGAGACGTTCAAGAAGCCTTAAAAGAAAATTCAGCTGTTTCAAATACTTTGCTGCAAGAAATAAAAAAACTTGGAATCAATGACCAGCAAATTGAAACAGCTTCGTTCACCATAAATCCTAAATATGATTACAGTGATGGAAAATCGACTCTTACTGGATACGAAGTACAGCACTTATTTAGAGTAAGAGTACAAGATGTAAAACAAGCTGGCGATGTCTATAACGCTACTTTTTCAAGCGGAGCCAACGTAGCGCAAGCTCTTCAATTCCACGTTACAAATGATGATAAATATGAACAAGAAGCGATAAGTAAAGCTTTGCTTAACGCTAAAGAAAAGGCCTTTACCATTGCCAACACGCTGCAGCTCCCTATTAACCAAATCCCCATTTTAATCGAAGAAGGCCCCGTCTATCAGTCATCTGGCTCCTCGCCTAAGTTATTAGCAGCCTCTCCCCCTATTCAAGCTCAGTCCTTGACTGTATCTGCTTCTGTAAAAGTTACGTACACGTATTAATACTTATGGTAAACTATAGATTATTATAATGAAGAAACTAATCTAAAGGAGCTCTTTGCACAATGACTTCTGAACATTTACTAGCAGCTTATCAAACCCTATGGTTGAACCGTTCGTTCGCTTCTAAACAAGCCATGACAAGTGAAGATCAGCTTCACGAAGCCATTATGAAGGATTTAAAAGATGAAATGACTCATCCACGCGTCCGACAAACACCGTATGTAAAATATCACCTTGGCATAAAAAGAATTCTAAACAGCAGTCTTTCCTCTGATGAAAAAGTTGCGCTTACGTCCCTATACACAAACCTTTTAGATAGCTGTATATAACGGATATCAATCCAGTGTAAAGACGAACAAATGGGATAAAGGAGCTGAACCGCTAGAAGCAACGAAATAGATGAAACCTACGTTCACCGTGACAACAAAAAACAAGAACTATTAATCAGTAATTTTGATTAATAGTTCTTGTTTAACTTTAACTAGAATACTTCTGCCCCAGTCTCTTTTCTTTATTTAATTAACGCCTTTTCTTCTAAGCTTTGAAAAACAGCGTTAAAGTCTTGCTTCAAATCCTCAAATTCCTCTAACCCTACTGAAAGGCGAAGAAGTGAATCAGTAATTCCTTTTTCTTCACGCACTTCTTTTGGGATACTCGCATGAGACATTGTTGCAGGATGCGTTAGAATGGATTCAACTGCACCTAGACTAACGCCAATTGAAGCCAATTTGACTCCTTGTAAAATATGTCGCGCTACTTTTTCATCCTGTACTTGGAAAGAAATCATAGCTCCGTATCCATTTGCTTGTTCTGAAATCAGTTTGTGGTCCGGGTGACTTTTTAAGCCCGGGTAGTATACACGGCTCACTAGAGATTGTTCTTCAAGCCACTTTGCAAACTGCAGCGCTGTTTTTAACTGCTGATCTAAACGAACTTTTAATGTCTTAATTCCTCGAAGCAGTAAAAAACAATCCTGCGGTCCTAAGATAGCACCAAAAGCATTTTGTACAAACTTTACTTCTTCTGCTAGCTTTTCATCGCTTACCACAACTAGACCGCCAATGACGTCACTGTGACCGCTGAGATATTTTGTAGCACTATGAATCACAATATTTACACCAAGGTCAATCGGCTGCTGTAGATAAGGTGTTAAAAACGTGTTATCCACAATTGTAAGGAGGTTGCGCTCCTTCGCCAAACTTGCTACTGCTTTAATATCCGTTACCTGTAAAAATGGATTTGAAGGGCTTTCGATATAAATAGCCTTCGTATCTTTTGTGATAGCTTCTTCTACTTTCTCAACCTTCGTTGTATCAACAAAAGTTGTTTTGATACCAAACTTTGAAAATAATCGTGTTAATACACGATATGTCCCGCCGTACGTATCATGTGAAACTAAAATTTCATCCCCTGATTCAAAAATAGATAACACCGATGAGATAGCAGCCATACCTGATGAAAAAGCAAAACCAGCGTATCCATTTTCTAGCTGAGCAATGGTGTTTTCTAAAGCCTCACGAGTTGGATTTCCTGAACGAGAATAGTCATAGCGGCCGTTGTTCGTCTCATCTTCTTGGTTAAATGTAGATACCTGATAAATAGGTACGTTAACCGCTCCAAAATGACCGTCAATTCCTGTATTTGCATGAATTAAGTTCGTACCAAATCTATGTTTATTATTGTTGGTATGCATCAAATGCCTCCTTCAAATCTTTAATTAAATCATCTGCGTGCTCAATTCCAACTGATAACCGCAGTAAACAGTTTGTTACTCCGACACGATTTCGAATTTCTTCCGGAATATCAGCATGTGTTTGACGAGCTGGGAATGTCATTAAACTTTCCACGCCTCCTAAGCTTTCTGCAAATGTAATAACTTTGACATTTTCTAAAAGTACTGACACGATGTCAGGGTGTGAGACAGCAAAAGAAATCATGCCTCCAAATCCAGTTGCTTGTTTCTTCATGATTTCATAGCCTGGATGTGTTTCAAGACCAGGGTAATACACTTTTTCCACGAGATCATGAGCAGTAAGCCAATTTGCAATTTTCAGTGCATTTTCATTATGCTTTTCCATACGAAGCGCTAGCGTTTTAACACCGCGTAATAACAGCCAGCTATCCTGTGGACCTAAGATTGCCCCAGCTGCATTTTGATAAAAACGAATTTTCTCTCCTAAGCTACTACATCGAGCGACTACAAGACCAGCAACTACATCATTATGACCCCCAATGTATTTGCTTGCACTATGTATCACAATATCTGCTCCAAGCTCTAAAGGACGCTGATAATAAGGGGACATGAAGGTATTGTCAACGATGGTAAGCAAATCATGCTGTTTAGCTAACGCAATTGCTTCTGGCAAATCAGTCACGTGCATCATTGGATTCGTAGGTGTTTCAATAAATAAAGCTTTCGTATTGGGACGAAGCGCATCTTTTACTTGTTCGAGATGGGCTGTGTTGACGTACGAAACAGTAATTCCTTGCTCTGAAAAAATTTCATTTAGTACTCGGTACGTTCCTCCGTATAAATCCTCTGATACAATTAAATGATCTCCGTTTTTAAATAGTGCTAAAACTGCCATTACACCCGCCATTCCTGAAGCGAATGCTACTCCTACTTCTCCTTTTTCCAAAGCAGCAATTGCTTCTTCCAATGCTGTACGAGTAGGATTTGCCGTACGTGCATAGTCAAATCCTGTACTTTGCCCTAAAGCAGGATGAGCAAATGTTGATGCTTGGTAAATGGGGGTTGTAATAGAACCTGTTGAAGGGTCACGACCTACTCCTGAACGAACTAATAAAGTTTCAATTTTCATCTATTTCTCTCCTTAACTCAAAATAAAAAACACTCTTCACAGATGGAAGAGTGTTCGTTTATACACGATTTCTCTCATCTGTTAGAACAATACTGATGTTCCACAGGAATTAGCACCGTTCAAATGAATGTTTCATTTGATGGTTGCCGGGCATCGCAGGGCCAGTCCCTCCGCCACTCTGGATAAGAGTTCTATATAATTGTTGGTGGTTAACGTTTGTTGTTAATAACTTTAATAAAGATTTTCTATATTGTCAACATAATTTTCTAAAAAATTTAAATCGTCTCATTTGTTTATTCAATATACTTGTCCTGATAAACACATAAAAAAAGAGACGAAAGCGAGGTCTCTTTTTTTAAGGCAAGTGTACAGATTTTACGTGAGCTAACTTCCAATACATACTTTCTCCATTTGCCGTAATTAGTTCAACAATATTATTAGAAACTTCTTTAAGTACGCCAATCTTTTCTGATTGATCCCCTAAATCTAATACGACCAGCTGATTTTCATATTTTTTAAGCTGCTCTTCAAAGTTTCTGACAAAAGGTGCAGAGGCGGGCCTTACGGGGAGCTCTTTGTCACTTAAAGAATAAGGGGTTAACTCATTACTGTAAGGGGTAAGCCATTTCAAATGATGCAGAGAAACAAAGACATTTTTATACACTGGAGAATAAAACACAAGATAATCATTCAGCACGCTTGTGATATAGCCATGCAATGATTTCCCTCCCGTTACATAAATTTCAATAAATTTCCCTTTTGCCTGCTGTAAAATATTACGATAAGAAATCCGCTGACTTTCTTCTATCAAATTCTCTTCTATTTCACGTAAAACCGTATAGTCTTCTTCGGATACTTCCCGCAAACGATGCATGTGTAAAAGAGGAATATACAAATAATCATGTCCATTATACAAAACCATAATATCTAATCCAAGATCAATAAGTCTGCCAACAAATCTCGTTTTACCTGAAATATCCAACTCCACAATTTTATTGATATAATGATTCATACTCATACTCATTCTCCTCCTTTTTCCTATATGTTAGAAAAGGTGCTTTATAAGCACCTTTTATGTTCCATTTCATCATGCTTTCCAACGATAATTTTTCGTTTTAATAACTTTCTCGGCCGGTGCTGAAGAGCGTGAACCCGTACGGCGTCCTCGAGAGCGATCGTCTGTGCGTCCACCCGTACGGCGTCCTCCCGAGCGATCGTCTGTGCGTCCACCCGTGCGGCGTCCTCCCGAGCGATCGTCTGTGCGTCCACCCGTGCGGCGTCCTGTACGTTCTCCCGTACGGCTTCCTGTACGTTCTTCTGTAGACTTCGCAGCTTCAGCCTCTCCATTTTCTTCTGTTTCTTCATTATTTTGATTGTTATCGTTTTGCTTAAAAGCCCCTTTTGCTCCCACACAAATGGTTTTAACGTGTCTTGGCTGTAAGCGTAATACTTGATTATTCTGCACAAGTGTAAATGTACCATTTCGGCTTTGTACTAACACGCCCTCTACAGCTTCAGGTCCTCCATTATTGATTGATACCCATTTATGAGAAAGGTGGGCAAAAAGATCGTTAAAGCTTTTGGATTTCATATATTCTGGTTCTTGGCTCACTAAGAGTTCATTTGCAGATTGACTAGTTTGATCTCCGTTGTTGTTTTGATATTCACTCACACTCTTAACGTGTTCAGTATTAATATAGACGACACCGTCGTCCTCTGTGAGTAATACTATATAAGCAGATTCAAATGAACCTAAGACATCAAGAAGCTGACCTGCTTTTTTCTCAGGTCCACCTTGGTTAACCTGCACATATTTAGTTTTCATCAATGATAAAGTTGTAGCAAAAGTTTTTCCTCGATATAATTCTAATTCTGCGCTAATTCCAGTAAACGTTTGTGCCGAATTTGACATAGTATCTTCAGTGATACTTTTTACATGCGCTAAGTGATAATATACAAGTGTATATTCTTGTTGATTATTATTTTGGTTGTTTTGGTTGTTATTTTCACCATTATTGTTATTATTGTTATTGTTGCTTTCCACTGCTAAGATTAAATAATCTGATTGCACGTCAACCAAATAACCTGTTTTAGATTCAGGTCCTCCACGATAAACGGTCACCACTCTTCCTTTTAGGGGTTTGAAGTGAGAAGAATAGCCTTTATCAGGCATTTGTATATTTCGGCTGCGTTTTTGGCTTGATTTTTGGCGTGGATTTTGATTTTGCCCTTGTTCTTGGCCATAGTAATAGTTACTCATTGTTTTTCCTCCTTATTAGTTATCCTTATTGGTCATTCATACTGTATATATACGTATCATGTACAGCTATTGATTTCCTGCATTTGCCTATTATTAACAAAATCCACTGTTGCCTATAAATTGCCTATAAATCTACCTCTTTTTAAAGAGTCAAAAGGTTATTTTCAATATATGCTGTTCGTTCTTTTATAAAAGACAGCATAAATTCCGGTTCTTTGTGAAATTGTTCCAAGTTATCTTTTACGTAAGGATCTTTTAATACATAAGGAGCAATATACTCATGCAGTTGATAAATGATTGGTTTCATGTATTCTATTGTAAATTGATTATTTAGAACATTGTTCATTTTTTGAATATATCGCTTTTTAATGCTGTTCACGGCCAGTAAGCGAGCTGTAAGCGTATTAAATCCTTGTGCGCGGACATAGTCTCCTTCCATTACTTTTCCATTTACATCTCTTCCCCAAGTTGCATCATAATCCCATGGAATCAGTTCAAAGCGCCCGCTTTCATGATTTAGATAGAGGGCATAGTTATGGACAAAACCGTCGTAATTCTGCATACAAATAATACCGACTAACCAAGATAAGTAGCGGTCGACGTTCAGGTACTTCTCAATATTCTGTTCGAATTCCGTATTTGTCCACGTATTAAGATTAAATATAAACTTTTCTAATTTTTCCTCATCCCCTTCTTTCACTGCTTTATCTTCATATCCAGATAACAAAGTTGTTTTCGGCCTTTTATCCAAATCGCTCATCAAAGAAAAATTAGCATCTCCGTCCACTGCATAAAATATGGATCCATCCGCTAAATTTCTTTTTTTCAAAAATAGTTCATCTACCGATTCGAGTTGAAGATATATTCCTTCATTTTTCCCATTAATCTTAAGAGTGACAAACTGAGAATGAGGAGATAAAACGTCTAAAGAAGAGAAAAAATCGAGGGACAATTTGTTGCGCATAAGCGATGGATCTTTGTATTCAGCGTTTAGGTGTATTTCTTTGGCTCGCTGAAATATTTTTGGAGAATAAAATTCAATATAATATGACTTTTTTTTCATCTTCCGAATGTGGGAGCCTCTTAGCAGCAAATCAATATCGTAGCGTTTTTTGTTAAACTTCATCGTTGCCTGAACCGCTTCTTCTGACCAAATATCTCTTTGCATTTCCTTTAAATCTTTTACATTCACAAACAGAGCGTATTGAGGGATTTCTTTTTGCTTCATTATTCGACCACCTTTCTTCAATTATTAAAGTATATGAAGGGTAAATTCTCCATGATACCCCACCTCATCAACTATTTGCGCAAACTCCACTTTTGACTCATATCAAGGACAAGCATCAGTGCGTATTCTATTAATGCAAGACCTAGTCCAATTGACAAGGAGGTTTTTGTATTGCATATTACACCTGAAAAAATTAAAGAGGCTGCTGAAGCCCTGGAATGTACAGAACTGAAATCTTTTATGTTTCAAGAGCCAACTGCCGGTCCACTAACAAAGCCGCGTCGCTCTTCTCGTAGCACTGGCCGCTCTCGTCGTTCTACTCGTCGTTCTACTCGCCGTTCTACTCGCCGTTCTACTCGCCGTTCTACTCGCCGCTCTCGTCGTTCACGTCGTTCACGTCGTTCTTCTCGCCGCTCTCGTCGTTCTTCTCGTCGTTCACGCCGTTCTACTCGCCGCTCTCGTCGTTCTACTCGTCGTTCACGTCGTTCTTCTCGTCGTTCTTCTCGTCGTTCACGTCGTGCTCGCCGTTCACGCCGCTCTTAATTTCTCTAAACACTCATCTTTATTGCAAAAAAAAGCCGAAGAACCATGAGTGTCTTCGGCGTTTTTTTCCACTTATAGTAGGGCACATTTGGAAATATACTAAGATGGGATGTTATTCATTTTACATAGAGAAGGAGAGGTTTTATGAAAAAAAGCAAGCATCAAATTTCAACTTCATCAACAACAGATGTCGAAGAAGTCAAACGTTTAAATGCTCAGTCTGGATTAACTTACAATGAAGTATTTACACTTCTTGGAGAAACCTATTTGAAAAATCAAAAGAAAAAATAATAAGCAGGGACTAGAAAACACCTTCTAGTCCCTATACTTTGAAAATCCCGGAAAACCCTTTAACTAGGGATGTTAATTGGTTCATGGCTCCCATCATCTGCCCCGCAGTATTCATCATCTTGTTCATATCGTAATTGCCATCACTCGATTTAAACTGAGACATTAATGACTGAAATTGAGAAGGCTGAGGCTTTTGTTGCTGAGCTTTAGGGTATGGATTAAAAGGCGCACCTGCATTATTGTACATGGGCTGCTGGTACATTCCGTTCATGTAGGGAATTTGCTGAGGACCAAAAGGCATTTGTTGCTGAGCGTACGGATGTTGCGGCATATAAGCTTCCGTCCATGGCTGCTGATGATACTGCGGAAATGGATGTACCTGACTTAAATCAAAACGTTCTGGTTGATGTTGCTCATAATACGGATAATGCTTACTTGTATACATGCAAAATCAATACCTCCTTTTTAATATTACATAATATATAGTATGTATGCAGAAATAAGAGGTGACGTTCGTCTACTTGTACTTTTGGAAAACACATTCAAAAATATGTAGGTTTCTGTCGAAAGTTTAAATTTTTCAAAAAAACGAGATTATTTAAATATATGGTACGATAAGAACAAGTGATACTACGATACGTAGTGGCACAAATGGGGATTAGGAGGGAATTTACATGTATGTGAACGAACTTCAAGAAGCTTTTATTGCGGTGAAACAGTATGAGCCGCAGTCAAGTAATGAATTACTCGATTTTGCTCAGCAGCAGTATTTAAAAGGTTTTTTAACTCCTATGAATTACAAAGCCGCTGTACGTGAACTCGAACAAATTGGAGCTACTAAGCCCGATTTTAGTGCACAAGATGATTAATTTTTTTTACTACCACCGAGAAATCGGTGGTTTCTTTGTTTCCTATAAAGTGGACACATACTTCTTTTTTGACTTGTTTATACTATAAAAGCTTTAACGTAGTATTCAATAAAGGAGGTCTATCTCATGAGTCGTGGAAAACATTTTGATCATAAAAAGCAAGGCCAAAGTGCAGTAACTAAAACAAATAACGCCGTTGCTTCTAAACATACTGAAAAAGTTGATTATCATATCGATACAGTCGCTTCACAAGATCACCCAGCTGTTTCTATCCAATCTCAAAAAGATTTTGATTAACTTTTTTGATTGATATGATAAAAAGAGGCTGGGACATAACAAAATGAATCCAATCTTGAGACGAACAAATGGGATACATGAGCTGAACCGCTTATGACACCGCAGTTGATCTCCGTGCAAGGCTTCGCTTTCCGCGGGCGGCCGATGAGCCTCCTCGTCGCTTGCGCTCCTGCGGGGTCTCATCTGTTCCGCTTTTCCCGCAGGAGTAGGAGCCTTCGCCTTGCTCTCCAATCAACTGCTAGAAGGAACAAAACAAATGAAACCTATGCTTCTCATCAAAAAAAAAACGAACTACGAATCAAAAATTTTGATCGATAGTTCGTTTTTCATTTCGTGTAAAATACTTTTGTCACAATCTCATACATAGAAAATCCCCACCTTATAAGTCTCAACGGAAGGCCGGGATTAATTATTCAATATCGACTCGAGCACATACTTATTTGAGTGATACATCTTTTTAAATCGCTTTTCTCGCGTCTCGGGATAAAACGACTGTAGTACAACGTTTTGTAAATTTTCTTTTAACGTCTCTACTTGATTAACATGAATATATTTTGGTCGCTCTTTCTTCAGCCATTCCGTTACGAGACTAGCCCATTCATCAAGTTCTTTGAAGAAAATATCTCCATAAGGCTTTACTTCTTCAAAAAATTTCACTTCATAATTTTCTTCCTGTTGAATAGACGCTAATCGTTCTACAGCTACTTCATTATATTGAAACATGATCTCCGTACTTTTTTTCACATCTTCATTCATCGTTATTCGTCACCTCTACGATGACTATTGTAACATAAACAGTCTTTATACTGTATGAAGAACCATTTCTCTTCGGCTTCTATTCCATTCTGTTTCGGAAGGCATGCTTTCATACACAGCTACTTCAATTTCTTGCAGTGATTGGTCAATGCGATGAACTTGTTCCATATATGTTTCTTCACAATGTGTAAATGCTTCATTTATAGATGTAGACATCGTTTTATCCACTAAATCTACTTGCTCTAGTAAGCTATCTAATAAAGTCATCATTTCGCTTGTTTTAACCATACTTTGTTTCATCGCCATCCCTCCAAATTTTCCTTTGCATAACGTATTCTCTCTTTTCTTCATTGTCCCTTCACACATGACAAAACTAGTTTCTATTCGTCAAAGAAAGATGTTTTCGACATTTTCATTTATGGTGAATCGAAAGTGAACATATTGAAAACACTAGTATAGACATTTCAGCTAAGCAGATACATTCCGCTGCTGAACGTTTATTACAACATGATAGGAGGTGCCTAGATATGGCCAACAAACAGCAAAAATCACAGCCTAAAAATAAGCCTGAAACAAAAACCTACGGTGATCCTAAAAAGTTAAACGGTCCTAACCAGCCTTCTACTTAAGAACAAAACGGTCACTTGTGACCGTTTTTATTTACATTAAATACTTGCGCTACTTTCATTAATATATACAGCTGCTTTTGCTTTTGAAGATACCACTTTGTAAAATGAACTTTCTTTGGAAAAGACGGCTTTTTCATGAGCTTTTGTTCCTCTTTTTTCGTTAAAAACCACTCTTCTCTCTTCTTTTCATGATGTCTAATAGCCGGATACACCTTTCGAAGAGCAGGTGTACGGCAGCTGGCTTTATTCACAAAATACTGCTCATAATCGTATCTCGAACCCGTATGCTTTGTTTTCAAAGAAAATTCATAAAACAAGGGATAATACTTTTCATGAAATAATAAAGCCGCTAATTTCTTCCCCAAATCAATCCGATTATTTACTTTTGTAAAATCATGAACAGAACAACCGTATAATTCCCCTTTTGTAGTAGGAAAAAGGACGGAACTAAAGTGGAATATATCTTGAAAAAAAAACAGCGTACTTTTAAACACTCTATCTTGATAAAAAGGCTGTTCAATAACGGGCTGTTGAATAACATGCTGCTCATTCACAATTAACGCATGAATAAGCTGCAGTTCACAAGGTCTGTGCATAAATTGTCTCCACTTCTCTTCGATAAAAGATGAAACATTTAAATAGGGAAGTAAATGAACGTAAGTGACATGTTTTTTACGTGAAACAGCATACAATAGTAATTGCGGGAAGACATCTTTAAAAATAAGCCAATTTGCTCTTTCATACGTCAAAAATAATAAATCGCGCGTTTGCTTTGATAACGCTTTTTTCATGTTTTCCCCTTGCAAATCACACATATTCCATCCTGCGTTTCGTGACACCATACTTGCGAGAAATGCCCACTTTACTTCAGGATATCTATGATAAAAAGTTGCATAAGCCTGGGTTCTTGATATATTATCAATATTCAGCTTGTCTGTGGTTTTTTTAATCGCCGTCAACAGCGCTTGTTCCGAACTATTGAGTGACATCTCTTCATCTTCTTTCATCTATTTTTATTTGTAGGATTTGGTATAATAGAATTTGTTTGTTTAATAGATTTACACTAAAGGAGTGATGGTTATGATTCGCTATCCTAACGGAAAGGCCTATAAGCCATTGAATACCAGCAGTCCTTCCCCTAAAAAGCTAGAAGCTAGCTATAGCAATCGTGGTATGACGCTGGAGGACGATTTAAACGAAACAAACGAATACTATGTTTCAAAAGGAATAGCCATTGTTCACAAAAAACCAACCCCTGTTCAAATTGTAAAAGTAGACTATCCGAAGAGAAGTGCCGCTGTTATTAAAGAAGCTTATTTTAAACAGGCTTCTACTACAGACTATAATGGAGTCTATAAAGGAAAACACCTTGACTTTGAAGCAAAAGAAACGAGAAATAAAACCTCATTTCCGCTGCGTAATTTTCATGAACATCAAATTGAACATATGAAGCAAATTGTGAAACAAAACGGGATTTGTTTCGTTATATTAATGTTCTCTACTTTACAAGAAATATACTTGTTCGAAGCACAGTTCCTTTTTCCTTATTGGGATGCCATGAAAAAAGATGGACGAAAATCAATCCCTAAGGCAGATATTGAAAAAAAAGGACATTTCATCGAACTTGGTTACCATCCGAGAATCGATTACATAAAAACTATAGATAAATTATACTTTTAAGAGTATGATATATATGTTTACGGAAATCATTCTCTTACAATGCGTTGAAAGGTAGGAGTTTTTATGTCAGATAATTATCGCTCTCGTGAAGAACGACGAAGAGCTTTGAATGACAACAAACCAGAAGGTAAATCTCAAGGAAAACCGAAAAAGAAGAAAAAAGGAGGCCTATTTCGTAAAATTGTTGCCGCAGTTTTACTGATAGGAATCATCGGGCTCATTGCCGGAGTCGGAACTTTTTTTGCTATGATAAGCGATGCTCCAAAAGTTGATGACTCGGTATTAAAAAACTCTTTTTCATCTAAAGTATATGCAAACGATGGAAAGACAGTTGTAAAAGAAATTGGAGCTCAAAAACGTACATATGTGCAATACGATGAAATCCCTCAAGTCGTCAAAAACGCATTTATCGCTACGGAAGACGTTCGTTTTTATAAACATCATGGCGTCGACTTTTACCGAATTGGCGGAGCATTAATGGCGAACTTTAAAAACGGCTTCGGTGCTGAGGGCGGTAGTACGATTACTCAGCAAGTGGTAAAGAATTCGTTCTTATCACCAAAGAAGACGGTTAAACGTAAAGTACAAGAAATGTGGTTAGCTTACCAGCTTGAGCGTAAATATTCCAAGCAACAAATTCTTGAAATGTATTTAAACAAAATATATTTCGCATCAGGTGAAGTATACGGTATTGAACGAGCAGCTGAGAAATTTTACGGAGTTAAAAGCGTAAAAGATTTAACTCTTGATGAAGCTGCTATGTTGGCAGGCTTACCAAAAGCGCCAACTACTTATAACCCAGTTACAAACCCAGAGAATGCTACTAAACGCCGTAACACAGTATTAAACTTAATGGCTAAGAACGGCTTTATTACACAAGCCGAGGCAGACAAAGCAAAACAAGTAGATGTACAAGCTCACTTAGCTAAACAAACTGAATCAACATCTAAGTACGATGTATTTATTGATCAAGTAATCGAAGAAGTAAAAAAGAAAACAGACGCAGATCCATTTTCTGCGGGCTTAGAAATTTATACAACGCTTGACACTAATGCTCAGGACTATGTGGATGATGTGATGAATAACAAAGTAGTCAACTTCCCGAATGATAAATTCCAAGCAGGTCTTGTCGTTGTAGATAATGAAACAGGCGGTATTCAAGCAATTGGAGGCGGACGTAATCGTGTGTCAGGCGGCTTAAACTTTGCAACAAATATGAGACGCCAGCCCGGCTCAACCATTAAACCGATCTTAGATTACGGCCCAGCGATTGAGAACTTAAAGTGGTCCACTGGACAACCGATAAAAGATGAAGAATATCATTATTCAAACGGCACGCCAATCCGAAATTTCGGACGCAATTATAAAGGGTGGGTTTCAGCGCGTGAAGCTTTAGGACGCTCACTGAACATCCCTGCTTTAAAAGCGTTTCAAGCAACCGGGGCAGACAAAGCAAAAGAGTTTGCTACGGGCCTTGGGCTAAAATTAGACGAAGAAGACGGCGAAGCTTATTCTGAATCTTATTCTATCGGAGGCTTCCGTACAGGTGTTACACCGCTACAAATGGCTGGAGCCTATAGCGCTTTTGCAAATGAAGGTATGTACAATGCACCTCATACAGTGACAAAGGTAAAATTCCCAGATGGAACAGAAATTGATTTAACACCAAAATCAAAACGCGCAATGCAAGATTACACGGCATTTATGATGACGGACATGATGAAATCTGTTGTAAACGAATCATATGGTACAGCTCGTGCTGTTCGTACACCTGGATTAGAAATTGCGGGTAAAACCGGAACTTCAAACTTTAGTGCTGACGAGAAAAAACGATACAACATTCCAGACGCTGGTGAAAAAGACGTTTGGTTTAATGGGTTTACGCCAAACTATACGATTTCCGTATGGACAGGCTATGAAACTGCTAAAGACGGCTATATTTTAAGTCCTAATGAAACAGGCATGGCAAAAAATATCTTTAAGCATGTTATTACTCATATTTCTGAAGGCAAACCTAAAGGAAGTTTCAAGCAGCCGGACAGCGTAGTTGAACGTTCCGTGGAAAAACCAACGGGCAAAGACTTAAAACGCCCAAGCGGCTCTACTCCTTCGAGCTTAATTACTAAAGAATACTTTGTACGCGGTACTGCACCGACAAAAGTATCTCAAACGTTTGTGAAGAAAGAAAAAGAAGAAAAGAAAGAAGATAAAAAAGAGGACAAAAAAGAGAAAAAAGACAATAAAGATGTGAAGCCAAAAATTACTGCTTCGTATAGCGGAGGAGCAATTTCAGTTAACTGGTCAGCGTCAAACGCAGCCAGTGATACGACCTTTACAGTCACAATGTCATCTCCTAACGGTTCTGAACAACTCGCATCTGGCGCAGGAGCCGGTGGAAAAACAATTTCCAACCCAGCACCAGGCGCAACGTATAGTTTCACCGTAACAACAAATACGGGCGAAAGCGCTAGTTCTTCTGTAAAAGTCCCTGATTCATCAGATCAAGCTACCGAAGATGATTCTACTAAGCCTGAAGATGACGGAACAACGAACGATAATCAAAATGAAGACAATAGCAACACTGATCAAAACAACGGCTCTGATCAAGGGGACGATTCATCTACTCAGCCGGATGATAACCAAAACAACAATAATGGCAGCAATAACGGCGGTAACAATAGCGGCAATACCGATAATAACAATAATAACAATAATGATAGCGGCAACAACAGTAATAACGGAGGCACAACAACTCCTCCAGCAGACAACGGTGGAAGTGACTCAGGAAGTCAGACACCACCAACAACCCCTGCTACACCATCGACGCCGTCAACACCTGCTACACCGCAGCAAGAGCCAACAACTGAAAATTAACGTAGCAGTAAAAAGCCCCTACACGTGTAGGGGCTTTATTTCTTGTGAAGAATAAGCATTTTTGCATACTGCTTACGTAGCTCATTAAATAACTCTGTCAGCTGAATATACGCTTGATAAGAAGAAACTCGCTGCAGCAAAAACATAAGTCTCTCAGCACAGTTAATAGGCTTATAGGTTAGGTCCGCTATATCTTCTTGCAGCCGATTTAAACGCCGAACGGGCTGTCCGTTAATCCAAAACAGTAAACTAATATACATAGCAGCAGCTTGTTTCATACAAGGGGCTGCTTCTTTTGCTTTTCGCAGAGAAAAAAGCGTATACAGTTCTTCCCTTTGAGTTTCCCACTTTTCAAAAAATGGCCGTATGTTCTTTTGAACATCCCTCCAAGGTGTTTTCGTTTCTTTATGTACATCGTATAAAATATCATAAGCAAAATAATTTTTTCCACCCACTTCAAGAATCCGGTCTTCTTTTGAATAGAATGGTTCGCATATGAAATGTGACGGCACTTCAATCGGTAACATCTGTCTTCTTCTCTCTTCCTTTCATTCGTTTCTTTCCTTCTCGGCAAAGATCAAGGAGCGGGCAGACATGACATTGAGGAGACTGTGCTTTACAGTGATAGCGTCCAAAAAAGATAAGTCGATGATGCGTGACTGACCATTCATCTTTCGGAACTTTTCTCATTAGCGTTTTTTCTACTTCCAAAACAGAATCTTTCCACCTGCAAATCCCAAGGCGTTTACTTACACGTTCTACATGCGTATCTACTGCTATTGACGGTACTCCAAAAGCTACGGATACAACAACATTAGCCGTCTTACGCCCTACTCCTGGAAGATTGGTCAGCTCATCACGATCTGTTGGAACTTCTCCTCCATACTCATCAATGAGCATACGGCAGAGCTTTTGAATATTTTTAGCTTTGTTTCTATATAAGCCGATTGATCTAATATCTTGCTGCAGCTCTTCTAACGAAACGGCTAAATAGTCTTCAGGCGTTTGATATTTTTTGAATAAATCCGCTGTTACGCGGTTGACTAGAGCATCTGTGCACTGAGCAGATAGCGCCACAGCAATGACTAAATCAAAGGGATTCCGATGATTTAACTCACAGTGGGCGTCAGGAAACATTTCCGCCATAGCATCTAGGCACTGTCTGATTTGTTTTAACGTTAACATACTAGTTCTCCTTCTCCTTACAGGTAGTTCCCTCCTATTTTACAATAGGGTTCCTGTCAAATGCTACTTTTGTCCATATTCTTTTAAAAAAGCTGCTTCAAGATTCAATTACTTGGATCTTGAAGCAGCTTTTTATCCTGTCATTGCTCTAGCCAGTTAAAAAAAGGAATGGCTGATGTAGACTGAGAAGGGTTAACAGAAGATAGTTTTTTGGGCTGTTGATTTTGACGAAATTTTTGGCTATGCTTGCGGGCTTGATCAATGGTCTGAATACCATTTTTCTTCCATTCAAATAAAATCCGATCAATATACCGGAAGTTTAATTTTCCAGACATCACCGACTCTCTTAGTGCCGCTTTAATAATAATGGGATCATGATGATCTTGATCAATCCACATCGCTAGCGTTTCGCATTCAAACGGAGACAATGCTCTGCCGAACTCTTTTTCAAACATTGTATATAAATTAAGCTCTTCTTGTTCTTCTTCACTTTTTTCTACTTCCCTTGTTTCTTGCATCATATGATGAATAAGCTTTTCCCAAAGCGGTTTTAATGAATAACGTTCACAAATAAGGGCGTTTTGCTGTTGATCTTGCTCAATAGATAAAAAGCCGCGCTGAATTAATGCTCGCAGCGTATCCATACAGACAGCACTTGAAATACTCATTTTTGCCGCCAATTCGTTAGGTGTCGGGAAACCTTCACCGCCTTCAATGGAAACATAAATATGCATTAACGTCATGAATTCCGTTTCGTTCATTCCCAAATCGCTATAGTGATTAAACAGCAGCTTCGGAATTGAAACTGTGCCTTGTTCAAACCATTCAATTAACGTTTCTTTTTTCATATCCGAACACCTCAGTAGTTAGTATATCATGAAGTTTATAGTCAAAGTAATAATTATTCGAAGCTAAAAAAGCTTCTATGTAAAACTTTCCGCTGAAACCGTACCATTGCTCTGCACATATAAAATATATACGAACGATGACTTCCTTCCAAGAATATTACACTAACTTATTTTTTCGAGAATTGCAACTCCCTTTTAAGTTAGGCTCTTTTCTATGTTTGCCTTTGTTTCCTTATGATATAAGTAAAATCCACGTTTTTCTTTTCTTTTTATAATTCATAAAAAAAGCTAAAAAAGTATCCTGACTACAAGAGTCAGAATACTTTTTTCACTTCCTTACGGGTATAGACGGTTTAATAAGCGTGGGAATGGAATCGTTTCACGAACGTGTTCTACGCCGCTAATCCATGCTACCGTACGCTCAAGGCCTAAACCAAATCCTGAATGTGGAACTGAGCCATACTTACGAAGCTCTAAATACCACTTATACGTTTCAGTATCTAATTTGTGCTCTTCTACACGCTGAGCTAAAAGCTCTTGATCATGAATACGTTCAGAGCCTCCAATGATTTCCCCGTAGCCTTCTGGTGCGATTAAATCTGCGCATAATACTACGTCTTCATTTGTTGGATCTGGCTGCATATAAAATGGTTTTAATGACGTTGGATAGTGTGTAATGAATACCGGCTTGTCATAGCTTTCTGCGATAGCCGTTTCATGCGGTGCTCCAAAGTCATCTCCCCACTGAATGTCTGTAAATCCTTTTTCATGTAAGAATTTAAGAGCGTCATCGTACGAAATACGAGGGAATGGCGCTTTAATTTGTTCTAACTTAGATGTATCACGGCCTAGTACATTTAACTCTAACTTACAGTTTGTTAAAACAGACTGTACGACATGAGACACATACTCTTCCTGTACTTTCAAGTTATCTTCGAATTGGTAGAAAGCCATCTCTGGTTCAATCATCCAAAACTCAATTAAATGACGGCGTGTTTTAGATTTTTCAGCACGGAACGTTGGACCGAATGAAAATACTTTTCCAAGCGCCATTGCCGCTGCTTCCATATAAAGCTGTCCACTTTGAGAAAGATATGCATCTTCGTCAAAATATTTCGTGTGGAATAATTCTGTTGTTCCTTCAGGAGCACTTCCTGTTAGGATTGGCGGATCTACTTTTGTAAACCCGTTTTCGTTAAAGAATTCATACGTTGTACGAATAATTTCGTTACGAACCTTCATAACAGCATGTTGACGTTTAGAACGCAGCCATAAATGACGGTTATCCATTAAGAACTCTGTTCCATGTTCTTTTGGCGTAATTGGATAATCAACAGCTTCATGAATAACTTCAAGGCTTGTAACTGTTAATTCATAGCCAAACGGTGAGCGCTCATCTTCACGTACTACACCTGTTACATATAGTGATGATTCTTGCGTCATAGATTTAGCTAATTTAAAAGTTTCTTCTTCTACTTCAGCTTTTACAACTACCCCTTGCATAAATCCTGATCCATCGCGCAGCTGTAAAAAGGCAATTTTACCACTTGAACGTTTATTCGCTAACCAAGCACCAATTGTTACTTCTTTTCCTACATGCTTGCTTGCTTCTGAAATCGTAATTTTCACGATTAATATCCCTCCAAAAAACTTACATTTCGTAATTATGTATGCCATCCTATTATACATTTCGACAAACATAATAACAAGTAACAAACCAAAAGAGCCTTCTAACACGTGTGATTTGTGCTAAAAGGCTCTTTTGTTTCTACCTATTGTTACTTTTTTATTTCATGCGACGAGTCATGAATGATTGAATTCGTTCCAATGCCTTTTCTAGCAAATCTAGTGATGTAGCATAAGAAAGACGTACGTTTTCTGGTGAACCGAATCCTGATCCAGGCACTAGCGCTACCTTCTCTTCTTCTAAAATAGCTTCTACCCATGCATCAACTGTATCAAAACCAGTTAACTTTGCAGCTTCAATTGCATTAGGGAATAAGTAGAAAGCACCCTGTGGTTTTAAGCATGAGAATCCTGGAATATTAATCAGCTTTTCATGAATTACGTTTAGACGCTCTTCAAAAGCTTGTCGCATCATTTCCACCGGCTCCTGAGTGCCGTTATAAGCAGCAATTGTTGCATATTGAGCAATAGATGTTGGATTTGACGTGCTGTGACTCGCTAGGTTTGTCATCGCTTTAATAACTGTAGCATCACCAGCTGCATATCCAATGCGCCAGCCCGTCATGGAATGTGACTTAGAAACACCGTTAATGATAATTGTTTTTTCTTTTAACGCTGGTGAAAGCTGTGCAATCGATACATGTTCATTTTGACCATATACAAGCTTTTCATAAATTTCATCTGATACGATAAAAATATCGTGCTTCAAGCAAACTTCTCCTAAAGCTTGAAGCTCTTCTCTTGTGTAAATCATACCTGTTGGGTTGCTTGGTGAATTGATAATAACAGCTTTGGTTTTAGCAGTAATAGCCGCTTCTAATTGTTCAGGTGTGATTTTAAATTCGTTATTTTCAGAACCTTCAACGAATACTGGTGTACCTTCTGCTAACTTTACTTGCTCAGGATAACTCACCCAGTAAGGAGTTGGGATAATCACTTCGTCACCTTCGTCTAACAGAACTTGAAATAACGTATACAGTGCGTGCTTAGCACCTGTACAAACAATAATTTCAGAAGGTGAATACGTCAGGCCTTGGTCGCGTTTGAATTTTTCAATTACCGCTTCTTTTAATGGTGCAAGGCCGCCTGCTGGCGTATATTTTGTCTGACCATCATTCATTGCTGTAACAGCCGCTTCTAAAATGTGCTGCGGCGTATTAAAATCAGGTTCCCCTGCTCCAAGTCCAATCACATCATGACCAGCCGCTTTCAATTCTTTCGCTTTTGCTGTAATCGCTAATGTTGATGATGGCGTTAATGCTGATACACGTTTTGCTAACTTCACTAAAATCTCCCCCTATGAACTAAAGCTATAATCAGCCCGCGAGCTGATTATAGATAAAAAATTGGCTTCATTTTCATAAAGCGCTGAAACCTTATATTATGACACATATGGTATTTCATATGGTATAAACGATTTATGATTGAGATAAGCTGTATCGTTTTATAAATTCACCGCTAGAGAAATCAAGATAATAGTATGTTAAATGTTTTTTATCTTTATCCACATATGTTACTTCCCACAGCGGCTTTTTATTTTCAATGCCTAGGCGCACCGACTTAATTTCCTGCGGGTTTTTATCATTTTTCACAATGGAAATGGCTTTCTCTTTTGTGATCCCGCTGCTTGCTTTCTTTAAAACAGCTGTTTGCTTTTTGCTTTTAGGCATCCAAGCAATTACCTTTTGATTGCTTCGGTTTGTACCTTCTACTACATAAAATGCATGATTGCCGAAATATGGCTGGGTGCTTGTGACAGATTTCAAATTAAATTCTTTTTTTGCTTGGGATGCTGCTTTTTCCTCAGCAGACTGAACATCCTTCACGGACGAGTGATAAATGCTAAAAGAAATGCCTCCGATAATTAAAAGCACAGCAGCTACCGCTACAATAATTAACTTTTTCATAAAATCCCTACTTATGTACGATAAATTGTAAATACAGCTTTGCTTTGATCTTCTTCATCTAACGCTAATCCGAACATCAAATCTTGCTTTTTCAACGTGCGATTCAAACTATCAACAATTTTATATAAATCCGAGGAATTTTCCACGCGGACAGTTGATAATACTTCAATCCTACTTTCCATTGTAAACCTCCTAGCTCGTCTATCACGACGCAAAAATGACGATATTCGTATTATAACAGGTATCAAAAACCATCGTCATCTTTTTCACTCATCAATCCCGTCTGTACGTTTTGCGTAAAAACCGAATAAATAAGTAAACATATATAATATTATAAGGAATTTACCTCTTTTTGCAAAAGGAAATTTGTTTATTTTGCAGAAAATTTCATCACATCATAGGATTTTAGCGACATTTTAATAGAGTAAGCGCTCCCCTCTCTTACGTCATACAATTCAATCCATTCAGCTGTTAAATTTGAAAGCAGTCGAGGGGAATAGGAACGGCCTGGTTTCGTAAAAGAAACGGCAAGCTGTGTATCTAATTGCTTCAAAAATGCATTCGAAAAAAACGTTCCCTCTCCAAAATCAGGAATTTTCAATACATCTACATGGGTAAGAGGAATGCGTAAAAACTTTTCTTCTACTTCATCTGAGCTGCTCATTGCATATAGGATCCGATGTTCTCCGATCGTAAATAATAGATCCATAGCCGCTATTTTTTGCTTCGATGCATGCAAGATATCAACGTGTATATTATTTGTTAACTGAAATAAATCATTTTCTTTCCACTTCTCTGTTTGAAATTCCGCCTGGTACTGAGCGGGGACAATAATACGCTCTATATGATAATCATTCACAGCTCGCTGAACATTTGAATCATAGTACTTTTGCTGTTTCGTAATCACTAATTGGTTGATTTTTTTCACTTTATATCGCTTCAACCACTTCTTCAGCTCGGGATAGGAAGATGCATTCCCGGTATTTATCAAAATAGTCTCACCGCTTCCGTCTTGAATCAGACTCGCTTCTCCAGCTGAAAGAGGTAAAAAGGTGATCACTACTTCATCAGCTTGTAAACCAAAATCTACGTTTTTAATGACGGCTGCTGAAACCGAGCAGTTCATAAAACTAAAAAACAGTACGGCGCTTATTAATATTTTAATCATACAATGTCCTCATTTGCTTATCATAGTATATTACTATCGTCTCTCAAGTGAAGAAACAGTATGCATAAAAAAAGACTTAAGCGTATGCTCAAGTCTTTTCATTCCACCATTCTTTGTAGTCCAGTAAGATATTCGAAAACGTTTTTTGAACAACCTGGACTTTTGGAAGTGAGTGAAGGAAATGGTACCCATATGCTGTTCGCGTAATACGATTATCAAAAATAAATATAGCTCCTCGGTCACTTTTCGAACGAATCAACCGTCCAAATCCTTGTTTAAAACGGATAACGGCCTGAGGAAGTGAATAATTCATAAAAGGACTTTTTCCTTCTTTTTTCATCTGCTCAAATTTAGCTGTCAGCAAAGGTTGATTTGGAGATGAAAAAGGAAGTCTGACAATTACGAGACATGATAATAAATCTCCTGGCAGATCAATTCCTTCCCAAAGGCTGTTTGTACCTAATAGAATGGAATGCTCAAACTGGCTGAAGTCCTTTAGCAGTCTATTACGATTTCTAGTTGTGACTCCTTGACCGAGCAGTACAAACTCTTCAAGATCGTTTAACTCTTTTAAATAACCATACGTAGCTTTCAGCATGTCATATGAAGTAAAAAGCACCAGCATACGACCATTTGTTACTTTAGCTACGTCAAGAATACTTTCTGCCATCATAGCGCTATACTCATATAATGATACTTCGTTAACAGCAGGCATATCTTGAGGAATATAGACTCTAGCTTGCTTCTCATAATCAAACTCAGAAGGGAGAATGAGTTGAGCAGGCTGAAAGTCATATAACCCTAGCTCTTGAATTAAATAATCAAATGTTCCATTCACCGTCAATGTAGCCGATGTTAAAATAACGCTTTGTTTCTTGGCGAAAAATTCATCAGCCAGCGTATCGGCAATGGAAGTAGGCTGACTATAGATATACGTAGCATTCGCTGCTCCTTTTGGTTCAATCTCAAACCACGTTACGTGATGACTCTGCTGTTTGAACAAAAGCTTTTCTATTTGCTGAGATATGTGTTCAAATCCTTTAACAGCCGTTTGAAATTCATGAAGAGACGACTGTTCATTTTTTGTGACTTTGTCATATAGTTCGTCAAAGGAATGTCTTGCCCCATCATTCCATGTAAAAAGATCGTGAATTAAAAAACGAATGCGCGACGCTGCTTCTTGAATAGCCGTCCAGTAATGCCCATGCTCTTTTTCCACTTTATATCGATAGCTGCTTCTTCCAATCTCGCCCTGCTGATTGCCGATTCTTTTTTGGACAAAAGAATGAATCAAACGAAATAAGTCATCGCACTCAGAATGGAGCTGCACAAACAGGTTTTGAAGAAATTCAGTGTTAAGCTCGATGCTATACTTTACAAACGTATGATGAATTTTTTTTAACAGCCCTTTGTCTTGAATGGTTCCGATTCGGTTTAATAGCGCATGAACCGCAAAATAATCTAAGCGCTCCCCCAGCTCTTCTCCAGCAATGTCTTCTAAGTGATGAGCCTCGTCAATAATAATCTGTTCATACTCAGGCAGCAGCTCATGATTACTCATCACATCCATCAACAGCAAGCGATGATTTGTCACTACTATATGGGCATTTTGCGCTCTGTTCTGCGCTCGTTCATAAAAAGAATAAAGTTTCCAAGGATGCTTAAAGTCACTCGGAGACGGATTGCTTTCATTTAGCTGTTCCCAAAAAAGTTTGCCGCCAGAAGGCAGGTTGATTTCATCGCTATCGCCCGTTTCCGTTTCCGTCAGCCAAATAAGCAGCTTCGCTTTTGTAAGAATTGCATCGTAATTATTATTGCGCTCTTTTAAGAGCTGAATAAATTTTCTTATACTAATGTAGTGTTCTCTTCCTTTTAAAACAGCTGCCGTAACAGGAAACGGAACAATCTTTTCTAGAATGGGCACATCTTTTTCGATGATTTGCTGCTGAAGCGTTACCGTGTTAGTTGAGATAATAACTGGGCGGTGATGAACAGAAGCATAAAACACGGCAGGAACTAAATAAGCGTAGGTTTTACCAATACCGGTCCCGGCTTCAATTAAAGCATGCTCATTACCTGCAAAGCACTCTTGTACAAAGTTCATCATCTCCCACTGCCCTTTTCGTTCTTCAAACAATGGCAGAGCCTGATGGAACAGCTTTTGCTTTTCAGTTTCAAATATTTCGTAAGTATGAGAGTGCTGCTTTTCATTAGCTGAATGCGGCTGATATTTGTTTAGCGCAATGCCATGTATAAATTCATAAGAATCATCCTCGGCATAGCTTTTATCATCTATAACTTGTTGAATCAGTTCTCCAATTTCACTTTTAAAGTGCAAGCTTAGCGCATACAGCTGCTTTAAGGTTGTTAGAGGTAGCTTCTTTAATTTTTCAATTAGTAACAGTAAAATGCGTGCCGTTACTTCTGCATCACTATCTGCTTGATGAGGGTTTTCATGTTCAATATGTAAATACTCAGCTAATTGGCTAAGTTTGTACCCATCAACTGTAGGCAGCAAAATCCGGGCCAGTTCGACGGTATCTACGGTTGAATTATAAAGCGTCTCCTCTCCGCACTGATAGAGTTCTTCTTGTAAAAAAGTTAAATCAAATGCCACATTATGCGCAACAAAATAAGCATCATCTAGCAATTCTATAATTTTAGGTGAAATTTCTTCAAATAAAGGCGCATCTTTCACCATATCATTTTGAATGTTAGTTAGTTGTGTAATAAAAGGCGGAATATCCATACCAGGATTTAAAAAACTAGAAAAACGTTCAACAATATTGCCGTCTTCTACTATGACAGCAGCAAATTGAATCATTTTATCTCCTTGTTTTGGAGAATGTCCCGTCGTTTCAAGATCTACCACAACAAAGCGTTTATTCACGGTCAACACCTCGCAAGTCTGTCTTTTTATAGTATAAAGTGAAAGCCTGCTCTATATGCTTTAAAAGCGCAACTCCTTCTCGTAAAAACAGAGAGGCTTTCATACATAGAGTTTTACTTTAGTGTGTATAGAGGTTTATACCGTTCACTTACTAGCGTATGTATTCAAATAAAAATCCCCCTCATAAAGGGGGACTGTTCTTATAGAATTGTACCAGCTGGTTCTTGTTTAAGCAATTGTTGGATTTTATTCTGCTCATTCATAATCGCTACGGTTGGATGATGGTGGGCTACTTCTTCATTTGCCACGAGCGCATAAGAGATAATAATGATAATATCTCCAGGCTGCACAAGTCTTGCAGCAGCTCCATTTAAACAAACTACGCCGCTCCCGCGTTCGCCGGGAATCACGTAAGTTTCCAAGCGAGCTCCGTTATTATTGTTTACAATTTGGACTTTTTCGTTTGCTGCTATTCCTACTGCGTCGATGATATCTTCATCAATGGTGATACTGCCAACATAATTTAAGTTGGCTTCAGTTACATGAGCTCTGTGTATTTTAGCGTTCATCATCGTGCGAAACATTTAGTTATCCCCCTGTACGTCTACAATTACATTATCAATCAAACGTGCTTTAGAGAATTGAACAGCTAAAGCAATAATGATTTTGCCAGCGGCTTGTTTAATCGGTTTTAGCTTTGGATACGTATAAACCTCGATATAATCCACTTTACCGCTCGTATATTGCTCAATTTCTTTTCGAATGGTCTGTTTAATAATTTCTACGTGCTTCTCTCCGCTTTCAAGCAGCTGCAGAGCGCTTTGTAAACTCTTAAATAAAACAGGTGCCTCTTCTCTTTCTTTATCTGTTAAATATACGTTACGAGAACTTTTAGCTAAGCCATCTGCTTCTCTCACCGTATCTACTGCTCTAAGCTCCACTGGGAAATTAAAGTCTTCAATTAAGCTATCTACTACAGCAACTTGCTGTGCATCTTTTTTACCAAAGTATGCACGATCTGGTGTTACAATGTGAAAAAGCTTTGTTAGTACCGTGGCTACTCCGTCAAAATGGCCGGGACGCTTCTGTCCACACAATACGTCTACACGATCTGTCACGGTTATAGCAACTGAATGGCTTGACTTATACATTTCCTCTACTGAAGGATAAAATAAATAGTCGACGTTAGCTTCTTTTGCCACGCGCTCATCGCGCTCAAAATCTCTTGGATACGTATCAAAATCTTCATTCGGCCCAAATTGAGTCGGGTTCACAAAAATACTTAGCGCCACTACTTCATTTTCTGTGCGGGCTGCTCCAAGTAAAGTAGCATGGCCTTCATGCAAATAGCCCATCGTCGGGACAAATCCAATTGAACGTCCAAGCTGCTTTTCTTTTTTCATCTCCTGCTGCATGTCTTTAATTGTTGTAATGACTTTCATCTTATTTTCCTCCGTACAGTGCCGTTAACTGCTCTTCTTTCATTGAAAAAGTATGTGCTTCTTTCGGAAACTCTCTTTTTTTCACTTCACTTACATATTGAGAAAGCCCCTGTAAAATAGGCTCATTTATTTTCGCAAATGACTGAACGAATTTTGGCACACGCTCTACTCCGTACGTTAATACATCGTGGTATACAAGTACTTGACCATCCGTATCAGCTCCTGCTCCAATTCCGATTGTTGGAATGCTCAAGCGTTCAGCTACTTGTTTTGCTACTTGTTTAGGAACACATTCTAATACAACAGCAATAGCTCCCGCCTGCTCACACTTGATCGCGTCTTGGATTAGCTGTTTAGCTTCTTTTGCTTCTTTTCCCTGCACTTTATAACCGCCCAGGACACCGACAGACTGAGGAGTTAACCCGAGATGTGCCACAACCGGAATACCAGCTTGCGTCAATTCTGAAATTGTATAAAGAACATCCTTTGCACCTTCTACTTTTAAAGCATGAGCCCCGCTTTCCTGCATAATGCGAGCAGCATTTTTCATCGTGTCTTCTTTCGACACGTGATAGGACATAAATGGCATGTCGGTGACGATAAATGTATCAGCAGCTCCTCTTTTAACCGCTTTTGTATGATGAATCATATCATCTACCGTTACAGGAATCGTAGAGTCATATCCTAAAACGACCATTCCTAGAGAATCGCCTACTAAAATCATGTCTACGCCTGCTTCCTCAGCGTACTTAGCTGACGGATAATCGTAGGCAGTCAGCATCACAATTGGTTCATTGTGCTGTTTCATACGTAAAAAATCTAATTTTGTTTTCACTAACTTTCTCCTCCTTCTCAGAGGAGATGAGCGCACGTCTGCACACAAAAAGTCCTTCTACCTATAAAAGGAAGAAGGACTTTGACAGACTTCATCTATAAAAAGCACACTTTACCTAATGTGCTTACCTACGCGTCATCCCTCTGTCCTAGTCCTTAATGGATCAAGGCAGATTTATTATCGTATTTAAAATAAAAAAACGAGTATCAAGTGAAGTTCTTGCGATACTACCTTGATACTCGTATTATAATAAAAATTTCTTTATTTTTCTACTATTTTTTAGCAGAGAGCTCAATATCTGCAGAATGAATTCGGTGTATAACTCCTTCATCATCTTCAATTAATAGAACGCCTTCATCTGTTATACCTTTTGCAAAGCCTTCAATGTTGGCTGTCATCGTGCGTGCTATAATTCGCTTGCCAATACTGATCGCATACGTTTCCCAAAGAACTTTAATTAAACCAAAGCCATTTTTTAAGTATTCTTCGTAAAGGGTTTCTAACTTTAAGAAAAACGCTTGCATCAAAGCCGCACGATTAATTTCTTCACCTTTTTCAATACGTAAAGATGTGGCAATGTGTTTGATTTGTTCATTAAAATCCGTTTCCTGCTGATTCACATTGATGCCGATTCCAATGATGACTGAGTGAATCCGGTCAAAATCAGCCTGCATTTCTGTTAAAATCCCAACTAGCTTCTTCCCATTTAATAAAACGTCATTAGGCCATTTAATGTCTGGAGAAAGGTTCGTCACTTCTTGAATGGCCTGTACAACAGCCACTGCTGATAGTAGAGTCAGCTGAGGAGCCTGCTGCGGAGGGATAGAAGGACGCAGTATAATACTCATCCAGGCACCAGTATATTTTGGGGAATACCAAGCTCTATCAAGTCTTCCTCTCCCTGCCGTTTGCTCTTCAGCAACTACGACCGTTCCTTCTTTTGCTCCTTCTTGAGCAATTCGATGAGCAATTTTCTGAGTAGAATGCACGCTTTCCTCATAATGAATATACTGACCGATTTTTGTTGTTTGGAGCCCTAATAAAAGCTCGTTGCTGCTTACTTTGTTCGGCTTCCCTACAATGCGATAGCCTTTTTTACGAACAGCTTCAAGTTCATAGCCGTCTTTTCGCAGCTCTTCGATATGCTTCCATACAGCTGTTCTTGAACAGCCTAATAAATCGCTGATCTTTTGGCCGGAGACATAGTCCCCATCTGCGTTCGTAAACATTTCAAGCAGCGTTCTTCTTATATCTGACTGCAAGACTGCACCCACTTTCTTATTGAAGATTTCGTGTTCATTAACTCATTGTATAGAACTTTCTCCTCAATTTCTTTTAACAGTTGAGACACCCATGGACCACCCTTTTTACCTGTCCACACTAAAAGATCTTGACCATTTATATCTAAATCTTTTAAAGAATGAATAGGCAGCTCGCTATAGATGTAAAGAAGCTCATGTTCATTCATATGCTCATTGCTTCGAAGAAGTTGTAAAATACGATTCACGCTTACGCTGGCCTGCTCTCCAATTGTATACATGATGCGTTTTGACCATCCATTTTCCAAAACGTCTCGAAGGCCAATAGACTGAAGCTGAATATCTTTAATTTGCTTATTAGATAATTTCCAGCTTTTAAAAAATGCCTGCTTGTCTTGAATATCGAGTAGATGTACCAGAAGTGTCCATGACTCCGATACTCGCTGAAGCATCATCCAATCGTGTGCACAAACAGACCGGAATTTTTGCGGATCTACATTCAATTGGGGCAAGTAGCGATACAGCTCCGTATCTGCTACAAGTGCTAATGCTAAAGACGGACGCTTTCCGCTCAGCATTTTTTCGAATTCAACTGTAATGCGTTCAATAGAAACATGCCTCAGCAGTTCACCGTATTGCTGAATGGCTCTTTTAGTTTGATCAGACAGCGAAAACGCCAGCTGACTGACAAAGCGAACGGCTCTCATCATACGAAGAGCATCTTCATGAAAGCGTTCTTTAGCATTTCCGACAGTGCGAATCAGCTGATTTCGCAAATCTTCTCTTCCATTAAATGGATCAATGATTTCTCCTTTTGCATTCATAGCCATTGCATTGATTGTAAAATCGCGACGCTGCAAATCTTCTATCAGAGATGAAATAAACGTAACGGAAGAGGGACGACGAAAATCATCATATTCTCCCTCAGAGCGAAAAGTGGTTACCTCATAGGTCTCGTTCTCATGGACAACGACAACCGTACCATGCTCGATTCCTACATGAATCGTCTTAGGAAAGAGTTCCATCACTTGTTCAGGCCTAGCCGACGTAGCGATATCAATATCTCCAATCGTGCGATTTAAAATGAGATCCCTGACCGCTCCTCCAACAAAATACGCTTCGTAACCGGCTGTCTCCAGTTTTTCAATAATATAAAGCGGATGAATGAACGGTTCTTTCATAACTTCCTCCATTCTTCAACCCTGTACCAATTTATAATAAAGTTTTTCATATTGACTCACAATCTCTGTTGAATGAAATTTATGATTAACTGCGCTTAGAGACGCTTCCCTCATTTGGTGATGCAGCTGTTCATTTTGAAGTAGCTGAATTGCTTTGCTCGCTGCCTCTTCGACGTCTCCCACTTCGCAAATATATCCTGTTTTTTCGTGTTCAATTACTTCGGGAATTCCGCCTGTATTTGTTCCGATGCATGGAACACCACAGGCCATAGCTTCTAAAAGCACAAGCCCAAAGCTTTCTTTTTCAGATAATAACAGTTTTAAATCGCTAATCGAATATAGTTCTGCTACATTTTCTTGTTTCCCAAGAAATAACACAGAATCTTGAAGATTTAGCTCTCTTACTAATTGAGACACTACCGTCATTTCAGGGCCGTCTCCTACAAGGAGCAGCTTAGACTGAAGCTTTTTATTAATAATAGCAAATGTTTTGACTATATCTGTAACTCTTTTGACTTGACGAAAGTTTGAAATATGAATAACGACTTTTTCATTTTCTAATATGCCATACTCCGCTTTTAAATACTGCACTTCTTTTTTATGATAAACTCGTTCATCAATAAAATTATACATCGTTTCAATTTCTTTATCTGGACTAATCAAATGGTGAGTTTGATCAACAAGTGACTGAGATACAGCCGTCACTGCATCTGATTTCTCAATTCCAAATTTAATTAAATCTTTTAACGATGGATCCTCTCCTAGAACCGTAATGTCTGTCCCATGAAGAGTCGTCACAATTTTCACTTCGTGCTCCACCATTTGTTTAGCTAAAATCCCGCAAACGGCATGGGGGATTGCATAGTGCGTATGAATAATGTCAAGCTTTTCTCTTTTAGCCACTTCAGCCATTTTACTGGATAAAGCCAAATCATACGGAGGGTATTTAAAGACGGAGTACTGATTTACATCTACTTCGTGAAAATAAATATTTGGATATACTTTCGTCAATCTAAAAGGCATGCTAGAGGAAATAAAATGAATTTCGTGCCCTTTTTCAGCCAGCAGCTTCCCTAGCTCCGTTGCTACCACTCCTGAACCTCCAACGGAAGCATAACATGTAATACCAATTTTTAACTTCATTTATTTTCCACCTACTAAATCGTCGTACATCAAAATCGGTTTTTTAGATAAAAAACCTTCACCGTATGCTACCCCGACTTCTTTGCCAAATAATCGCTCTCTGCTCTCTACCGTTTCAATATATCCGTTTACCAGCGGCGTATCAAACGTATCTGCTGTTTTTATAAATTGACTTTCATAAGCCTCTAGACTAGCTACTTTCTTTTGAAACGTGCTTGATACATCTACGATAAAATCTGGCTTATGAAATCCATTTATCATATAGAAATAAAGAGACTCAGCACGATGAGCTTTTTGCTTTTTATAATCGATATAATTTTTAACGCCAGCGGAAAACATGGCCTCTTCTACAAGCTTTGCACAATTTCCATGATCAGGATGACGATCTTCAAAGTAAGGAGCAAATATAATCCTTGGTTGATACGTGCGAATGACTGATGCTATTTCAGCTATATACTCTGCCTTTAAAACCAAACCTCTGTCTGGCAAATGCAGATGAATTCGCTCATGAACACCTAAGACATCAGCAGCTTTGGACGCTTCTTGTTTTCGAATTTCAACCGTTCCATTTGAAGAAAGTTCAGCTTGCGTCAAATCGCAAATAACTACCTTCAAACCTTGTTCACTCATTCTTGCAATGGTTCCACCCATGCCGATTTCTACATCATCGGCATGAGCACCAAAGGCAAGGATATCTATTGTTTCTTTCATTATCTTCACCCTATTTTTTTATAATTGAACGCCAATGCAAATCGCCTCGTTCAAGTCCATGAATTAAAATCTCTGCTGTTCCCATATTCGTTGCAAGAGGAACCGCATAGACGTCACATAGGCGCATCAGAGCTGAAATATCAGGTTCATGAGGCTGAGCTGTTAACGGATCGCGGAAAAAAATAACCATATCCATTTCATTTTGAGCAATTAAAGCTCCTATCTCCTGATCTCCTCCAAGCGGTCCTGATTGAAAGCGGTGAACCTTCAAACCTGTTGCTTCTGAAATACGCGTTCCTGTTGTTCCTGTTGCGAACAGCGAATGTTCCTGTAAAATCGCTTGATAGGCTGTTGTGAATTGGACCATATCATTTTTCTTTTTATCATGTGCAATTAAGGCGATTTTCATTTTTCTCGCTCCTTAGTCAATAATATTTTCTAATCCATATACAAGGGTGTCTACGTTCATAACTGTATCAACAGCTAGCTTCACACCTGACATAAAAGAAGCACGGTTGTATGAATCATGACGGATTTTTAATGTTTGTCCAAATCCTCCGAACATCACTTCTTGGTGAGCAATCAGCCCTGGCAGGCGTACGCTATGTAGGCGGATTCCTTCATAATCTGCACCGCGCGCCCCTTCTAGCAATTCTTTTTCCTCAGGATGACCCTGTTTTTTTGCTTCACGAACTTCACTGATAAGCTCCGCTGTTTTTAAGCCTGTTCCTGATGGTGCATCTAACTTTTGATCGTGATGCATTTCAATAATTTCAACATCATCAAAGTATTTAGCTGCCATTTGTGAAAACTTCATCATTAAAATAGCGCCAATCGCAAAATTAGGTGCAATGATACAGCCAAGTTCCTTCTCTTCAGCAAGCTGCTTTAATTCTTTTAAATCTTCTTCTGAAAAGCCAGTTGTTCCTACAACAGGTCTTACTCCATATGTTAGGGCTGTTTTAGTATGAACGCGTCCAATTTCAGGTGTTGTCAAGTCAACTAAAACATCTGCCTTAACGTCTTGAAAACATTTCTCAATATCCGTGTAGATTGGTGCTTGTACATTTGGCATTCCTTCAATATCACTTATGTATTTTCCTTCATTGATACGATCTACCGCTGCTACTAATTCAAAATGCTCTGTTTCTTCTATTAATAATGCAGCTTCTTTTCCCATACGACCTCTTGGTCCTGCAAGTACAATTCGAATTTTGTCCATTCTTTTTCTCTCCTTAGTCTTCTTTTTTCGTCCAGCGATCTTTGTCACGCGTATTAAATTTATTCATAACGCGATCATGCGCTTCTTGTAAATCGATATTTAATGAATTTGCAAAGCAAATTAATACAAATAAAATGTCGCCCATTTCTTCTTCGACCGTACGTTCTGCTTCAGTCGTTTTCTTCGGCTTTTCACCATAATAGTGGTTAATTTCGCGCGATAATTCGCCCACTTCTTCCGACATGCGCGCAAGCATAGCAAGAGGACTAAAATATCCTTCTTTAAATTGGCTAATATATGCATCAACTTCTTGCTGCATTTGCTCCATCGTTTTTTTTGACATCTTTTTATTTCACCTCTTTTAGAAGTACACTCAGCTTACTATTATAACATCTTTACTTCAAATTATTTAGTGTAATTACTTCTTCTTACCAAGCCTTTATCAGATGCTCTTTCACAATATTCCTCACGTTTCCCTTAATTCTCAAAAATCTGTCTATATTTTACGAATTGAGGATACTACTAATACATAGCACTAGAAGAAACATCATCACTTTTTACTATTTTCAAAAATCTTTTCGATAGTTATTTACGAAATGAAATATATTCCTTTATGATAAGGTAGTGCAAAAACGGTCATAGGAGGTTTGTAAGTATGAAAGGTCTCAGATTAAAAAATATTATTTTTATACTGCTTGGTGCTGCCATATTTGCGTTTGGACTTGTTAATTTTAACATGCAAAACAATTTAGCTGAAGGTGGATTCACAGGCATTACCCTGCTTTTATTTTTCTTATTTAACATTGATCCCTCTTATTCTAACTTAGTGTTAAATATTCCTTTGTTTTTTGTAGGGTGGAAACTATTAGGGAGAACAGCATTTATTTATACCATGCTCGGAGTCGTTAGCTTATCGCTATTTTTATGGATATTCCAGCGCTTCCCAGTGAATATGCCCCTGCGTCATGATATGACTCTAGCAGCTCTTTTTGCCGGTGTTTTTATTGGAGTGGGTCTTGGCATTATTTTCAGGTTTGGAGGAACAACAGGAGGAGTCGATATCATCGCACGTGTTGTTCAAAAATATATCGGGTGGAATATGGGGAAAACGATGTTTCTTTTTGACTTTATTGTGATTAGTGCGTCTCTCATTTATTTATCTTACAGAGAAGCTATGTACACACTTGTTGCAGTCTTTGTCGCTGCACGGGTTATTGACTTTATGCAAGACGGCGCGTATGCCGCAAAAGGAGCAACGATCATTTCAAATCATAACGAAGCCATATCGGATAAAATTATGAAAGAAATGGATCGAGGCGTGACGATTTTAAAAGGACAAGGTTCTTTTTCTAAGCAAGATACCAACGTGCTATACTGCGTGGTTAGTAAAAATGAAATTTTCCGTTTAAAGCAAGTTATTACTTCTGTAGATCCACACGCATTCGTTGCAGTTACGGATGTTCATGATGTCTTAGGCGAAGGATTTACCCTTGATGAAAATAAAAAACCGCTTGAAAGATAAAAAAAATACCGCTAATGCGGTATTTTTTTTAGTCGTCGTTATTCATTCCTGTATAAATCATGATTAAACGAACCAACTCAAGAACTGCTACTGCTGCAGCTGCTACGTATGTTAAAGCCGCTGCGTTAAGCACTTTACGCGTCTCGCGCTCTTCGTCATTTCGAATCGCTCCGACTGAGACGATTTGCGTCATCGCTCGGCTTGAAGCATTAAATTCAACAGGCAGTGTTACAACTTGGAATACGACCGCTGCTGCCATAAAAATAATACCTAACAATAGCAACGGCTTAATCGACGCAATAATTCCAATCATAATTAAAATCCAAGAAGCGTTTGATCCAAGGCTTGCCACCGGCACAAGCGAGTGGCGAAGACGTAAAAACGAATAGTTTTCTTTGTCTTGAATCGCGTGGCCCACTTCGTGAGCCGCAACGGCAGCGCCCGCGACAGACGTTCCGTAATAGTTGTCTTCTGATAAACGAATTACTTTTGAACGAGGATCGTAGTGATCCGATAAAAATCCGCCTACAGGCTCTACGTGAACGTTGTACAACCCGTTTTCATCCAAAATTTTTCTTGCCACTTCTGCGCCTGTCATTCCTGATGAGTTGCTTACTTGTGAATATTTTTTGTAAGCACTTCTCACCTTAAACTGTGCCCAAATTGGCACAAGGATAATAATGAGAAAATAAATCAAAAAGCTCATTTACCCACACCTTTCATTATGTGTTTGACTACTCTTTTATTTTAGACAATTCTGCGCTTTTACGTCAATCATTACGCCCTCTAGCTGACTTTCTTTTCTGGTCAGCAAAATATTTTCGCGCTCCTACATAAAAAAGTGTAGCAATAATAATACTTCCGGTGGTAATTGTAACCCAAATAAAAGACGGGTCTGTACGATTTTCTTTTACTTGTTCAAAAAAATCTTTTAAGTTTTGTTCCATTTGGTTAAACTGCTCATCGTTAATCTCACTTAGCGTTCCTTCAGTTTGTAAAAAGTGAACGTCCGCGCTCACACGCTGTACGTAGGGAGACGACACGTCTACCTGCGCGCTCGGTAAGATCATATCATATTCCTTCAAAAATTGCTTAAGCTGCGCTTCATAAGCCGATTGTTCTCCTTTTACCGCTTCATTTCGCATCTCTTTAAATGTTGCTAGCATACTGCCTTCGAGCTCAGTCCACATAGGCTGATGCTTGCTGTGCAGCGCATCGACTAACAATCGAAATTGAGTAGCTTTTTGAAGACGTTCTTCATCACTGGAATCAGAAGATAAAAGAGACCTTTCTACCTGTTCATAACAAAGAGTTAAAATACGTATATCTTCGGCCGATACGCCCAAAGAAGCTGTATTGAGACTGGTAAATTCATTCGAAAAGTTTCTGAACAAATGTTGGGCTGCTTTATACTCCTTTTGCTCTACAAGCGATAGCGTTTGATCAGATAAGTTATCAAGCTTTTCCCACTGCCCTTCAGCTGCATGTACAGTAGTCGTATATGCAAAGAAAAGTACGAGCAATATTCCTACTATTCTTCCTTTCATTCTCGTCCCTCCTCTAACCTCTACTAAAACTTATGAGAAAGAGGACAAGAGTAGACCTATTTTCAAAAGGAAGTTTTAATCTTACTATTCATTCATCGGAGTGATAAAGTTTTGCGTGTAATATTTCTCATATACACCTACACCAAGACGCGTAAACTCTTTATTGAGTAAAGCCTTACGATGTCCCTCACTATTAAGCCACCCTTCAACCGCAGCGATTCCATCCTGATAATTCGAGGCAATATTTTCGCCCGCAATACGGTATACTACATCACCTTTTTGCAGACGGTTGCCTAAATCACCTTGTGCTGGTGAAACGTGAGAGAAATAGTTTAAGTCGCTCATTTCTTTGCTGTGTAAATAAGCTACTCCGGCAGTGGCTTCGTCCCAAGCTAAAGGTGACAGCTGAAACCGGTCTCGAATTACATTTGTAATATCGATAATTTGCTGCTCTTCTCCTTCTTGGACACTTTTCCACTCCTCCGATGTCAATGACGGAGCTGTGGGAAGTTCGCCGCGATAAACAATTTCGTACGGACGCTGTTTTAATAGCGTCTCCATGTCCATAATTCGAATACTTGAGATTGTATTAAGGAACTGATCAAAATATAGTTGGACGTATACATCTCCATATTTAATAATGGGACGCATTTTCATATCCTCTTCACTCAGGCGAAATCGGTATTCATTTCCGTCTTTTTGAAGCGTGAGTTCGGATGAAAGTGAAACTCTTTTTTCTACTTCCTCTCGCTTCTCACCAATCTCAAAAGGATCTGTATTTGTTTTTGAGCCAATGACGTATACAGATACGACTTGATTATTTTCTACTCCTACCTGCGCATACGTTTGACGATTCTTTTTGTAAATCCACCAGTCATAGCCATATGCAGAAGAATCAATACGATCCGGCTCTCCAAGCATTCCAATTAACTGTTCTGAATGATCTCCAATGAGCCTCATCATATTTTCACTTTGTTTTTCATAAGAAGCCACTTCTTGTGTGGGCTGACTTTTGGAATCCGTTTGGTTTTGCTCAATATTTTGACCCGTTAGATATTTTTCTAGCTGAGGTAAATAATCCTCCGCGTATACAAATGCCACTATTAATACGAGAATAAAAATAACTTTTTTCAGCTTTTCTTCCTCTCCTTACACCTGTTTTCTTTACCTGTTTAACTTATTTTTATCTCTATTATACATGCATTCAAAAAAAAATAGCTATCGGTATGAAGGAAACAAAAGAAAAAGCCAACTATTTACGAATATACTGCAAACAGTTGGCTTTCGCTTTTTAATGCGTTTGTTGTGAAATGTCTGAGAGCGCTTCTCCTGCACGTTCATTTGCATAGCGAAACGTTGATAAATCACCTAGCGATACAATCCCTACTAGCTTTTGATTTTCCACAACGGGAAGACGACGGATTTGATGTTGAGCCATAAGCTTAGAAGCTTCTTCTACAGAGGCTTCCGCTGTAATAGTTATAAGCTCTTCACTCATAACATCCGTTACTTTACTTGAATTTGGCTTCTTTTCTGCAATGCCTTTGATAACTAAGTCTCGATCTGTAATCATTCCTACTAGCTGATCTCTATCGACAATTGGAATTGCTCCTACATTCCATTCCTTCATTTTCACTGCTACTTCATATACGTTATCAAGCGTGGTGCATGTTTCTGTATCAGCTGTCATTACCTCTTGTACAGTTTTCATTGTTTTATCCTCCTTTACATCGTGTGTTCGTTTTATAGTGTGACCAACTTTTTAGTAAACTTTCGTATTTAAAACGTTTAAATAAAAATAGATAACGTTTACATTTTTCCTTATTAGATATTGCAAGTTTTATCCATTCGGCTTATGATTTAGTTGGGGTATATCTGTTTTGGGAGGGAGTTCATATGAAATTTGAATATGCAAAATTTGATTCATTAAAGGTTGATTTAGATTTATTAGATGAGATTATGCATCAATTTGGTCTGGTCCGCGCCGGACAATGGGATTATGAACGCGTCACGTACGATCGAAAATTCGAGTTTCAGCGAGATACCTTCTATTTGCGAGTCCAAGGACATGCTATTTCAGGCGACGTAGGGGGCAGGCATGCTGTTATTCATCTTATGACACCTCTACTAGGAAAACATTATTATCCTCACGGTGTAGAATATGGTGACGGCGAATACTTTCCGCCATCCCTTGTAGAACAGTGTGAAAAGATATTAACACAAATCAAATCACAGCTTGAAACCGTTCAGCTATAGAATTAGAAAAAGCGCAGGAATCACACTGCGCTTTTTTTAATTCAAAGGAGGAGTAGACGGAAATTCCTTTGGTTTTATATCTTGAGGCTCAGTAAAATCGGGCATGTACGTATCTTTCTCTCGTTCTTTTCGAGCCCACTGAAAAAAAATAAAGCCTAAAACCGTTCCATACACAATTTCTTGAATGATCTTCATAATAACGCCGCCTAGCTGCTGATCTTCCACGGGCGGCAGCGTATTAAACATCTCGGGAGCAAGCTGCCCTAAACTTGCAATCATAGAAGGCGGTACACAAAGGGAAAGAGCTTGTACCCAAGCGCTTGAGTCTGTATACGTCGCATATAAAGAATGATTTGCAAAAATAATCAGCGCGCACGCTGGAGTAAGGAGTACGCCATCTGCAAAAATGTATCCAAGCTTTTTTAAAGAACTTAGCGTCTGTTCTTCTTCTAGCTGATTAACGAGTGGCCACCACATGCAAAATGCAGCGATAAATAATACAACACTCACGATTCCGTGGAGCATCATATCCGTTTTAATAAAATCAAAAAGCAGCGGAATATGATACAAAGAGAATAACCCATTGAATAACAGTAGCGCAATTAAGGGCTGTGTAAAGAATTTAAAAATAGGTTTAACCCCTCTTACATAAACAACAGAACGAGCTAACCACGCCGGAATTCCTAAAATAAAAAGCGGAGGAATCACCAAGTAAACGATTGCCATTTGCGTCATATGAGCACTAAACATAAAATGCCCTAGTAAATCTACAGGTCCTCCTTTACATATATATAAAAGAACCATGCTGATAACAAAATACGCTTTTGTTTTTCTGTTTACGGCCACCGCTCCTATAAAATTCCCTCTCCATCTACCAACGATGAAAAAATATAAGACGGTCACCAGACAAATGGTTAAAAAATAGTAAGGACTCCAAAGTGCTTCAAAACCAAACATCTGCAAATTGTTAATCAACATCTATTCCTCCTTCTACAGATGATGAAAAGGACTGGCGCATGCCAGCCCTTTTCTTTACCACCAAATAATGGTTACAAAAGCTAAAATGGTTAAAAGAGCTACCAATACGCCTGAATACAAGAAAAATGCTGGTATGGTATGTCCTTTGTGGTTCATATGCATGAAATAATAAAGTTGAAAGATGACTTGAACAACGGCCAAGAGCACAATCACCGGCATAATGTACCATCCGCTAAACTCTTGATAAACCGCAAAAAAAGCAATTAGCGTTAGAAACAACATCATCCCAAAAGAGATAACTTGCATTTTCATATCTTCTGCGTTTCTTTTTTTACGATAATCTAAATTGAGCCTTGGGTTATCTGAGTTTGATTGATTTGTCGTCATCAGCTTATCCCACCATTCCCATTAAATATACAACCGTGAAAATAAAGACCCACACAACATCGATAAAGTGCCAGTATAAACTTGCGACATAATATTTAGGAGCGTTATATAAGTTTAACCCCCGCTTTGCATTTCGAATCATCAAAGAACCAATCCAAAGCAATCCGAACGTTACGTGAGCTCCGTGGGTCCCAACCAGCGCATAGAAAGAAGAACCGAATGCGCTGCTTGTAAACGTATGCCCTTCATGAACATAATGCCTGAACTCATAAATTTCTAGCCCTAAAAACGCTAAACCTAAAAGCCACGTAACGCCTAACCATAGCTGCATCTTTTTAAATTCAAAATTTTTCATATGATACATAGCATATACGCTTGTTAGTGAACTTGTTAATAAAATCATGGTGGCTGCAAAAACAAGCTTAATATCAAACAATTCTTCTGGCTTAGGTCCTGACATCGTTGAATTACGTAAAGCTAAATAAGTAGCAAAAAGTGAAGCAAACAAAACCGTCTCTCCGCCTAAAAAGAGCCAAAAGCCAGTAAATTTATTTTTCCCTTCAAGCGTTGCTTTTTCAGGCGAAGCAGGGAAAGTTTCAGCAGTTAGCTTTTGTTCAGTCTCCATTACATCTTCGCCTCCTTGTCATCATCAACTAAGTCTTCTTTGTGAATATGGAAGCCGTGATCATCAATCCATGAACGGAAGAACATTGATAAAAACATGACGATCATTCCGATAATCCCTACAATATCTCCCCACGCATGATCATTTCGATACAAAAAGCCCATCCCTGCAATAAACATTCCAAGCGATATCATAAATGGAATAAACGACGAGTTTGGCATATGAATATCACCAAGAGGTTCGGCTGGCGTCATTTCTTTATTTCCTGCCATTTTTTCAATCCAATATGCATCTAACCCGCGTACAAGCGGCGTTTGTTTAAAGTTATACTCTGGAGGCGGAGATGAAATAGCCCATTCTAATGTACGTCCGTCTCCCCAAGGGTCTCCTCCTACCCTTTGTCCTTTGGCAGTTGTTTTTATAATATTAACCAGTAAAATGAGCGTAGCAACCGCCATGAAAGCAGCTCCTGATGAACTGATTGCATTCCCAAGGTCGAGACCTTGATTAGGCAAGAACGTCCATACGCGGCGAGGCATCCCCATTAGGCCTAAGAAATGCTGAATAAAGAACGTTAAGTGGAAACCAATCAAAAAGAGCCAGAACGTTGCTTTGCTTAACTTTTCATCTAACATCTTCCCAAACATTTTTGGCCACCAGTATGTGACACCTGCTAATATAGCGTATACGACACCGCCTACGATAACGTAATGGAAGTGGGCAACGATAAAATAAGAATCTTGAAATTGATAATCTGCAGGTGCTACAGCTGCCATAACTCCTGTTACTCCCCCGATAACAAACGATGGAATAAAGGCGACAGCATACAGCATTGGAGACGTAAACTCAATACTTCCTCCCCAAAGCGTAAACAGCCAGTTAAAAATTTTAATTCCAGTTGGAACGGCGATAGCCATCGTAGCGACAGCAAAAATGGCATTTGCAATTGGACCAAGTCCGGTTGTAAACATGTGGTGAGCCCACACCATGAACCCTAAAAATCCGATTAATACGGTAGCAAAAACCATCGACGAGTACCCGAATAATCTCTTTCTTGAAAAAGTAGGTAAAATTTCAGAGAAAACACCAAACGCTGGAAGAATTAAAATATATACTTCCGGATGACCGAATATCCAGAAAAGATGTTCCCAGATAATGGTGTTCCCACCCATTGTGGCGTCAAAAAAGTTTCCCCCGAATAAGCGGTCAAAAATCATTAAGAACAATCCAACCGTTAGCGCTGGAAACGCAAACAAAATAAGAGCTGATGCAACAAACGTCGTCCACGTAAACAGCGGCATACGCATATAAGTCATACCTGGCGCCCTCATGTTAATGATTGTCACGAGAAAGTTGATACCTGAAATCAATGTCCCGGCTCCGGAAATCTGCAAACCTATCGCATAAAAATCAATTCCGTGACCAGGTGATGCAATAGACAGCGAAGCATATGATGTCCACCCTGCATCAGGTGCTCCTCCTAAAAACCAGCTTAGATTTAAAAAGAGTCCCCCAAAGGCAAACAACCAAAAACCTAACAAATTTAAAAATGGAAATGCTACATCTCGAGCTCCAATTTGCAGCGGAACAACTGCATTCATCATGGCAAAAAGAAGCGGCATTGCGGCTAAGAAAATCATTGTTGTTCCATGCATTGTTAAAATTTCATTATACGTTCCTGCACTAACAAAGTCATTGCTTGGTATAGCCAGCTGAATACGTATAAATAGCGCTTCCACTCCTCCGACTAGAAAAAAGATACCGCCGGCGATTAAATAAAGAATGGCGATTTTCTTATGGTCAACGGTTGTCATAAAATCCCAAATTGTTCCACCTACACCCTTCTTTTGACTGAGTGTACTCATCGCTAAACCTCCCCTTTTAAAAACGACTGGACGTTTATTTTTCTTTTAAACTCATTAAATAGTCTGCTAGCTCATTCACTTGTTCATCTGTTAAGTCAGGATATGTACCACTCATCTTATTACCCGGCTTAACTTTTTCAGGGTCTTTTAACCATTTTTTGATATTTTCCTTGTTGTGAGGAAGCACCCCAGCTACACGCTCACGTTCAGAAAAACCGGCTAAGTTTGGTGCTTGACGAGCTTGCTCTGGACGATTGTCTTTGACGTCAACAGCATGACATCCGATACAGCTTTCATTAAAGACCTCTTGACCAGCTTTTGCGGATGCTGTTTCTACATCAGGCTTTGCCTTTTTCAAATCTTTTGCCCACGTATCAAATTCATCGCTTGATACAGCCCGTACTTTAAAGTCCATAAGAGAATGAGATGGACCGCAAAGCTCAGCACATTTTCCGTAGAAAACCCCGTTAGCTTCCTTCGATTTCTTAGAATCAAACACTAGCCAGAATTTATTATCATTTTCTGTGTTAGCATCGAGCTTTCCTCCAACTGAAGGAATCCAGAATGAGTGCTTGACGTCAGAAGCTTTAATGTTAAAGTAGACTTTTTTATCCGTTGGAACAACTAGATCTTGCGATGTAATAATTTTTTGATTAGGATACTCAAATTCCCACCAGTACAAGTTAGCGCGCACATTTACTACGACAGCATCTTTGTCCTTCATTCCTTTTACATCCGCTAGCTTAAATGTTGAGATAACCGTTGGAACAGTCAAAATAATCAGCAGCAAGATAGGAATCACTGTCCATATAATTTCTAACTTTCTGCTTCCCTCTACTTGCTTTGGAATCACATTTTCTTCGCCTTTACGACGACGAAAGCGCAGAATAACAAATATAAAGATAATGGTGACAACAATAATAACTAAAACCATGATGGCTGTACTAAGCAGCATAAGCGAATATTGTTCTTCAGCTACCTCACCTGCAGGCTTAAGTGTCGACAAAAACGGTTTTCCACAGGCCGATAACACGAATGCAAGCAACGTAAATAACGACAAAACACGAAAGTTCAATCGCCATTTTTTCATACCATTCCCCAACCTCTCTTTCATTGACGTGATTTCATCTATGCCCTCTTGAGCATAAAACTTATTCCTTCTATAATGAATTCTACATGTAGAAGAAATCCCCCTTGTGCAGTGTCGCATTCAGTGAAAGATTTTATCTAGGCAAAAAGCGTTGCGACAATCATTGAGACAAATAAAATAGTTAAATAGTTTAGTGAGTAGACAAACATCATGCTAGCCCACTTTGTGTCTTCTTGTTTATTGTATTGAGCAAATCCTAAAAATAGCCATCCTATGTTTAAAACAGTGGCCAAAATTAGAAATGGAGTGCCTAATTGGTATAAATAAAGAGGTAATGGCAACAAACAAGCAATCCAAATGAGAATCTGTCGTTTTGTCAGCTCAAACCCGTGTACAACAGGCAACATAGGGATTCCCGCTGCCCGGTATTCTTCACATCTTCGCATAGCAAGAGCTAGAAAATGAGGGGGCTGCCAAATAAACATGATTAAAAATAATACCCAAGCCACTACATGTAAATTGGGATCGATAGCGGCCCATCCAATTAAAGGCGGGACAGCTCCTGATATACTTCCGATTACTGTATTAATTGTGTATAGTCTTTTGGACCACATGGTGTAAAGAACTACATATGTAAGTATTCCTGCTAATCCAATGAGAGCGGCTACTGAAGAAACAACTAGTAGCATAAGCAAGCCGGTTAACGTAAAACCGATTCCAATCCCAAGGACCGTCAAAGGTGTAAAACTCCCTGTCACTGTAGGTCGTCCCTTTGTTCGTTCCATTAGAGGGTCAATGTCACGATCTATGTAATTGTTCAAACTGCATGAACCGGCGATGATAAGTGAAGAACCTATTAAAGTAAAAAATGCTTTATCCAGGTTTTCTAAGAAGTGTTGTTCGTTGAAGAAAAGAGCTAGCCAAAAACCAGTAAAGGTGGTGATGAAATTCGAGTTGACTATTCCAATTTTAATCGTAGCTAAAAAATCTGACCAAACGGAACTATTTTCGCTTACATGAGCTGTGTTAGGCGATGCAGAAAGCGTTGAATCTTCCACCATTTTTGAATCTTCCATGGCGCTTCCTCCTTTACTCATCCACAGACTTTTATCTATCTAGTAAATAAAGAGTCTACAAATGAAGGCGTTTTCAACATATTTTTACAAAAATCTCCTCTTTGTTCAAAAAGAAGTCATATTCCTCTCACCAAAGCTACTTAAAAGCTTCACATGTAAACGGTAAAATAGTAGAGAAATATCTATTTCTCATGTTTATTAAACCATATTTTGCCGTTACTTTGTGAAGAATTCATGAAAAAAATATGGATTTTTTTTGTCATGAGCTAAATGCATGTCCCTGTCACTTGTTAAAAGATATTTGTGCAAGTAAAATAGTTTTCTGTACGGTACCTTTTACATATCTGCAGAGTCAAACTCATGAATAAACCTTACACTTTCTACCATTATAACAAATTCAATCAAGTTTATGGAGAATAAATGAAATTTATGTTTAATATACAAAAAGATTAGGATAAATTGTTTAGCTCGTTATATTACTTACTTTGCTTTTAGGATGGTGATTATTGTGCGACTTGGATTAAAATTTTTATCCGTTGTGACGAGCATGGCCATGTTACTTATTCTGCTTGGCGGTGCCCTTGTCACGAAAACTGGTTCAGCAGACGGGTGCGGAGATTCTTGGCCTCTGTGTAATGGACAGCTCATTCCTGACCCTTTAACATTTGAAACCGTTGTTGAATTAAGCCACCGCTTAGTTTCTGGCGTGTCAGGCTTTCTTGTGCTCGCTTTATGCGTATGGGCATGGATTTCACTAGGGCATATAAAAGAAGTTAGACCTTTAGCGTTTATCTCTTTTTTCTTCCTAGTACTGCAAGCATTAATTGGGGCCGCTGCCGTTATGTGGGGACAATCAGATGCAGTGCTTGCTCTTCATTTTGGTATTTCTCTTATTTCGTTTGCTTCTGTGCTGCTGTTAACACTTATTATCTTTGAAGTGGATCAAAAGCTCGACGCAACTAATATGCAGCTAGGCTCTAAAATGAAAAAACATATTTACGGGGTTATCTTGTACACATATGCCGTTGTGTACACGGGCGCGCTTGTTCGCCATAAAGAAGCTAGCTTAGCTTGTCCAGACGTTCCATTTTGTTCAAACGGAAACGGTTGGCTGCCTGTTGATTTGAATCAGTGGATTCAAATGGGACATCGATTCGCTGCTGTTTTAACGTTTGTATGGATTTTAGCCGCCTTTATCCATGCAGTTAAATATTATCGCCATCAAAAAAATATTTTTTACGGATGGTTAGCTGCTCTCATTCTAGTTACTTTTCAGGCGGTTTCCGGTATGCTTGTTGTTGTCACACGTTTGCAGCTAGAGCTCGCGCTTGCTCATTCTTTAATTATCTCTTTCCTATTCGGTGTATTAAGCTACTTAACCTTACTTGCAACGCGCCATACACATAATTGATCAAAAAAGGTACGAGCTCAGAGCTCGCACCTTTTTTGATCAGCTTTCTAATTCAATTAATAAATCTCCCGGCTGAATGCCATCTCCACTCGACACGTGTACTTGTTTAATCACGCCGTCAAATGGTGCTTGCACGGTTGTTTCCATTTTCATTGCTTCTGTGATCATTAAGTGATCACCTTTTGAGACTTTATCGCCTTTTTCTACTACTACTCGAATAACGGTTCCAGGCATTGAAGCGCCGATGTGGGCCGGATTTGCTTGATCGGCTTTTTGTTTTGCCGTAACGGTTGTTTTAACACTTTCGTCTTTAATCACGACTTCACGAGGCTGACCGTTCAATTCAAAGTATACTGCTCGCGTACCGTCTGCCTGCGGTTCTCCAATGGATACAAGGCGAACAATTAAGGTTTTTCCTTTTTCAATCTCAATTTCAACCTCTTCTCCTAAACGCATGCCGTATAGGAAAGTCGGGGTATCAAGAACAGAAATGTCCCCGTATTGTTCGACTGCTTTGTGATAATCCATAAATACTTTTGGATACAGCGCATAAGCAATGGCATCAAAACTCGTTACTTGACGATTTAAGTCTTTAAACAGCTTTTCTTTCACTGCATCAAAGTCCACATCTTCTAACAGTTCTCCAGGACGAACTGTAATAGGTTTTCTGCCTTTTAGAATGATGCGCTGAAGCTCTTTAGGGAATCCCCCGTGAGGCTGTCCTAAATACCCTTCAAACAATTCAATAACTGAATCCGGGAAGTCAAGCGTTTCACCGCGCTCAAACAGCGTTTCTTCTGTCAAGTTGTTTTGAACCATAAACAATGCCATATCTCCAACTACTTTTGATGATGGCGTAACTTTTACAATATCACCAAATAACAAATTCACGCGTGAATACATATCTTTTACTTCATCCCAGCGGTTTCCTAAACCAACTGCTTTTGCTTGTTGCTGTAAGTTGCTATATTGACCGCCTGGCATTTCATGCACATATACTTCTGTATGAGGAGCGTTCATGCCGCTTTCGAAGTCTTGGTAATATTTTCGCACGTCTTCCCAATAGTAAGAAAGCTCTTCTAGATTTTTAATATCTAGATTTGGTCTGCGGTCCGCACCTTCTAATGCGTAATAAAGAGAGTTAGCACTTGGCTGAGACGTTAAGCCTGCCATTGAGCTTACGGCTACGTCTACAATGTCTACACCTGCTTCAATTGCTTTTGCATACGTGTATACACCGTTTCCGCTTGTATCATGCGTATGAAGGTGGATTGGAATATTAACCGTTTCTTTTAGAGCCGATACTAAATCATAAGCTGCCTGTGGTTTTAAAAGGCCCGCCATATCTTTAATGCCCAGGATATGTGCTCCAGATTGCTCAAGCTCTTTTGCTAAGTTCTTGTAGTAATCCAAATCATACTTACGGCGCGTCGGATCTAAAATATCACCTGTATAACACATTGCTGCTTCTGCAATCTTTCCTGTTTGACGAACGGAGTCAATTGCAAGAGTCATTCCTTGCACCCAGTTTAAGCTGTCAAAGATACGGAAAACATCAATACCTGCATAAGCTGATTTTTCAACAAATTCTTTAATTACATTATCAGGATAGTTTTTATATCCAACCGCATTTGACGCGCGAAGAAGCATTTGGAAAAGAACGTTTGGCGCTTGTTGACGTAAAGTAAGCAAGCGATCCCACGGATCTTCTTTTAAGAATCGATAAGCGACATCAAACGTTGCTCCCCCCCACATTTCCATAGAAAATAAATCTGGAAGCAAGCGTGCAGTTGGGTTAGCTACTTGTTTTAAGTCATTTGTACGAATACGCGTTGCTAAAAGAGACTGATGGCCATCACGGAAGGTTGTATCCGTTAATAGCACTTCCTTGCGTTCTTTCACCCAATTTACTAGCCCTTCAGCGCCTTTTTCATCTAAAATCTGCTTTGTTCCGTTTTGAATTGGTTTGCTTATATCCACACTAGGAACGCGCGGTTTTGTAAAGATTGGCTTTTTCTTTTCCGATACACCTGGGAATCCGTTTACCGTAACATTCCCAATGTATGTAAGCATTTTAGTTCCGCGGTCTTTTCGCTTCGGGAAAACAAAAAGTTCAGGCGTTGTATCAATAAATGATGTATCATAAGCACCTGTTAAGAACTTATCATGCTTCACTACATTTTCAAGGAACGGAATATTGGTTTTAATTCCACGAATACGAAATTCTTTTAAGTTCCGTACCATTTTTGATGCGGCTTGATCGAATGTTAATGCCCATGTTGTTACTTTTACTAACAGTGAATCATAATAAGGCGTAATTACAGCACCTTGGAAACTGTTTCCCGTATCTAAACGTACGCCAAAACCGCCACCAGAACGATAAGCCATAATCTTACCCGTATCCGGCATAAAATTGTTTAACGGATCTTCTGTCGTTACACGAGATTGAATCGCATATCCATGTACGTGAATTTGATCTTGTGCAGGAATGGATACTTCCTTGCTGTGAAGCGCGTAGCCGTCTGCAATTAAAATTTGCGATTGAACGATATCAATACCTGTAATCATTTCAGTAATTGTGTGCTCTACTTGAACACGTGGATTTACTTCAATAAAATAAAAATCGTTTCCTGATACTAAAAATTCTACTGTACCAGCATTTATGTACTGCACTTTTTCCATCAGCTGCACAGCTGCTTCACAAATGCGGAGACGTAAGTCTTCATCTATAGAAACACTTGGTGCTACTTCTACTACTTTTTGGTGACGGCGCTGCACAGAACAGTCGCGTTCATAAAGATGCACAACATTTCCTTGTTCATCACCTAAAATTTGCACTTCAATATGTTTTGGATTTTCAACTAGTTTCTCGACATACACTTCATCATTACCAAAAGCAGCTTTTGCTTCTGATTTAGCACGGTCATAAGATTCGTTCAGGCTGTCTGCATCGCGAACGATACGCATGCCTCGACCGCCTCCGCCCAAAGCAGCTTTGATCATTAGAGGATATCCATGCTGATTAGCAAATTCTTTTGCTTCGTCAATTGAATCAATAGGACCATCCGTACCAGGAATAACGGGAATATCTGCTTGAATAGCCTGATGACGTGCTTTTACTTTATCCCCAAACATATCAAGATGCTTGGATTTTGGACCAATAAAAATAATGCCTTCTTCTTCGCAACGTTTCGCAAATTGGATATTTTCTGACAAAAAACCATAGCCAGGGTGAATAGCATCTACATCATGAGACTTAGCAATGTCGATGATGCCTTCTATATCTAAATAAGCATCAATCGGTTTTTTCTCCGCTCCTACTAAGTAGGCTTCATCCGCTTTGTAACGGTGATAAGAACCTGCGTCTTCCTTAGAATAAATTGCAACAGTCCGAATATTCAGTTCAGTACATGCTCGAAATACACGAATCGCAATTTCTCCTCGGTTTGCTACTAATACTTTTTTGATTTTTTTAGTTACAAAACTCATGTTGCTAATCTCCTCTCAATTTCGTATAAACTTCAATATATAGCAAAATTGGATAAAAGAAAAGCAAAAATCAATGGAAACTGATAAAATTCCAATAAATTTTTGCTTTTTTTACACAATTTTTTTACGAAAATCAATCGCTTGTTGTCGATGTATTGTTCGGATGTAGCACAATACTTTCCGTATTTTTCTGTTTTTTATTTTGATAATTTACGAAAAAAGAAATATTTACAATAATTCCCATAGATACCATCAGCGTTAGCAGGGAAGACCCTCCATAACTGATAAACGGAAGCGTGACGCCGGTAATCGGAATGAGTCCCGTAAGTCCTCCAAGGTTAATGCCTGTTTGAATACCTATCATACTGGCTACTCCAATACAAATCATGCTAGCAAACGGATCATGAGATTTTTTAGCCAGCATTAAAATCCTGAAAATTAAGAAGCCTAAAAGGCCCAGCACGAGCATAACTCCAAAGAACCCTAATTCTTCTGCAATAATAGCCATAATGAAATCGGTATGGGGCTCCGGAAGATAACCATACTTTTGTACACTCTCTCCTAAACCAAGGCCTTTTAAGCCTCCTGTACCTATTGCTAAATATGAATTAACCAGCTGATAACCGGTTCCTTGAGCATTGGTAAACGGATCTGATGCACCGGTAAAACGGCCAATTCGATTGGCAGTAAACTGACCTGTAAAAAAACCAATCGTAATAATTACCGTAAGCAAAATGATACCTAGTGCTAGCATGCGGAAAAAGGTTTTTTTAGAGATTCCCGAACATAGCATAATGGTAACAGCAATAGCAAAAATAATTGATCCCGTTCCAAGGTCAGGCTGAATAGCTACAAAGCCTAATATTAGAAATACAAGACCCATAGGTCCAAAAAAAGCTTTTTTGATGTTATCAATATACTCTTGCCTTTTAGACAAAACATACGATAAGTATAAAATGACAACGAGCTTGGCATACTCAGCCGGCTGCATGTTTGCCCCGCCAAGCTGCAGCCAACTTTGCGCATTGTTACTCGTATGTCCCATTACAAACACAAGCAAAAGCAGTACAAAAATGCCTAGAATCGCATAAGGCAGTATTTTAGGATACAGCTTGTAAGGTGTTAGCATTGTTAAAATGAACAATACAAGCGTAAAAGCAAGCCACATTTTTTGTCTGTTGTAAAAGAAATCGCTTGACGTATGATATCTTGTAATACTTACAATCATACTTGAACTGTAAACCATAACTAGTCCAACCGCACAAAGAAGCAGCACTGGAATTACAATTGAATAGTCAAAATGCCTAAATATTTTTTTTACCATAACCCTCTTCCTTTAAAAATGACGTGTTTCTGTTTCGTTTCATTTTTTATGTACAAATTTGAGTAAATTAGGAAATTTCAACCACCTGTAATAAAAAACTCAAACTACGTTTGTATATAGTTTGAGTTTCGATCGCGTGATTTTTATTTTTTTGTAAACGCTTCATGCAGTGCAGAAAGTTCACGCTCGAGGCGGTCTAGCAATGTTTTTCCAACACGTTCATCAATTAAACCAAGACGAACTGCAAAATCAATTTCTCTTGATAAACCAAACATTTGTGTATCTAAAACCTCTTCATAAAGAGGACATTGTGGCATTGTTAAGTTATCCATTTGAACTTGAATTAATTGCAAAATCTTATCTGCATCAGCTTTTAACAACGCATACGCTTTTTCACGATGATCTATCATTGTCTCAGGCGTCAAACTCAATCCCTCCGTTCGCGAGCGATTACCTAATCTATCTCTCAATTTTAAAGGCTATGCTCCAAAAAAGCAAGGATAAACATGTCCGTGAGGCTGGCCGTCTTTTTTATACTGTTACTTTCTCAAAACCGTTACCATAGATGTAGGAAATTTCGCACTTTCGTTGACCTTTACATTATATCATACGAGAATCACTCTCAACTAAATTTTTTCATCAAAGTGACAAATAAGTAGAAAGCGCTTATACTTTTAGCAAGGGGGCATTTATGATGAATTCAATTATTATGTTAAAAGGAAAAGTAAAATATACGCTGACACTCGACCCAAGCGTGTGGATTTTCGATGACCGCAAGCTCGATATGGAGGTTTTCTTTGAACATCCACCGGAGCAAAAAGACGAAACAGAAGCGTACACAAAGGCTGTTTCGAAGCATTGGGACCGTGAAATTCAAGAGGGAGCCGTCTTTCCTCCTACGTTAAAAACCGAAAAGAAATTCAAAAAACAGGAGCTAGTAAATGGAACATTCGGCATTTTATTTGCACCTTTTCTAGCTAACGCTTCACCTACTGAAGAAGCTACCAACGTTTCATTTAAAACAAAAGACGCACTGATTTCTTTTTCATTAGAAGAAGCACAAAAACTAATCTTTGGTTTCAGCCAAGATGGAAAGCCTCTTAGAGAAGATGGGCCTATCTATGTCTATTTACCTGACGGATCCAACCGAAATAACCCTATTAAATATGTGGAAGAAATCATCGTTACATAACAAAAGAAGCGGGGTTCCAAAAGGAACCCCGCTTCTTTTAAAGAATATCAGCTGCTAATTGTGCTAGCCCGGAGCGCTCTCCTTTGATTAACCGGACGTGGCCCGATACTTTTTGCTCTTTAAACTTTTCAACTACGTACGTTAATCCGTTGTTATACTCATCTAAATAAGGATGATCAATTTGAGCCGGATCTCCCATAAGGACAATTTTACTCTTTTCCCCTACCCTTGTTAAAATTGTTTTAATTTCATGCTTCGTTAAATTTTGCGCTTCATCAATAATAATGAACTGCTCCGGAATGCTTCGGCCTCTTATATACGTCAAGGCTTCCACTTCTATTGAACTGAGCCCCGCTAGAATCGCATCCAGTTCTCCAGGTTTTTTAGTGTTGAATAAGTACTCTAGGTTATCATAAATTGGTTGCATCCATGGACGAAGCTTCTCCTGCTTTTCTCCTGGCAAGAATCCAATATCTTTCCCTAAAGGAACAATTGGACGAGCTACAAGTAGCTTTTTAAAACATCCTAGATCTTCCGTCTGCATAAGTCCTGAAGCTAAAGCAAGCAGCGTTTTACCCGTACCTGCCTTTCCAATTAACGTGACCAGTTGAACGTCGTCTCTAAGAAGAAGTTCTAAAGCCATAATTTGCTGAACATTTCGAGGTTTGATTCCCCAGATATGATCATATTCAAATAAAAGCTTTTTTACTTTCGTTGTTGTTTGATCGACAATGCCGATGGCTGATCCGGATCCCCCAAATGCATCTTTCATCACTAAGAATTGATTTGCAAAAAAGGAGTGGTTCGCAATTTGAGACGTTAGCAGCTCTCCTTTTTCGTAAAATTGACTCAGCAGTTCTTTTGCAATATAGACTTCCGAAAAGCCAGTATAAATACTATTGAATTCCACTACTCGATCACTTAAAAAATCTTCTGCTCTTAAGCCGATTGCGTCAGCCTTCACACGTACCAACACATCTTTACTCACTAGTATCACTTCACGTCCATCTTCTTTTGTTTCCTCTTCAAGAGATAGATTTTTAGCAACAGCTAAAATTCGATTATCATTTGTTTTTTCCACAAAGATTTCTTGAAGCTGTTGAAAAGAGCGATGATTGAGTTCAATTCGCAAATGGCCCCCATTTTCTAAAGGGATTTTCTCATATAACTTTCCATGTTGTCTCAAGTTATCAATGAGTTTGGATACCTGCCTTGCATTTCGTCCGACTTCATCCATATTTCTTTTTTTCGAATCAACTTCTTCTAGCACAACGGCCGGAATCACTACTTCGTTATCATCAAATGAAAAAATTGAATGCGGATCTTGTAATAAAACATTCGTATCTAATACATAAATTTTTCCCAATAATTCAGCCTCCTACTCCGATTGTTTTTCCTGTAAGGAGTGAAACAAGGCACCCATCCATTTATATACTATGTAACGCACATGTGTGAAGTGACCTTAAATGGACGGACCATTTTCTTTAAATATATGAACACGTGTATAAAGATAGAAGAACTATTAGAAACTAAATACAAATTACTACAAAAAATGAGTCATTCATAAGGAGGAGTCTCCCACATGAACAAATTTTTTCTATCCATTAGCTTATGTTTTATTACACTAACCGGCTGCAACAATAACCAAGCAGACGTTGAAGAAGGGCAAAAAACAGATCGAATTGTACAGGTCAAAAATTCATCTCCTGAACGCTCTCACAAGCGTACTGCTAATGAAATATCAGCTCATTTAGTTGAACTGGCTTCAAGCGTTCCGAATGTAAATGATGCTACTGCCATTGTGCTCGGTAAGTATGCAATCGTAGGCATTGACGTCGGCAAAGATATTGATCGTTCAGAAGTAAGTTCAATCAAATATACAGTTGCCGAAGGTCTGAAAGCTGATCCGTACGGTGCTAATTCTGTTGTTATTGCAGATCCTGATACGGTCGCTCGGCTAAAACAAATTGGAAATGAAATTCGCAAAGGTCGGCCGGTTACAGGATTTTTAGATGAATTAGCAGCCATTGTAAACCGAGTGATGCCCGAATTTGCAGAAGAAATTCGCCGAAATCCTAGCTCAACAGATACAAACAATCAAAAATTAAATAATAAACAAGAGCAAAATTTAAAGAATGAGCAGGAAAAACAATCTAATAATCACCTTCAAAAAAATGAATAAGAAAGTCGCTTAGCGGCAGGCTGCTGCTAAGCTTTTTTTATCGCTTCAATTACTTGCTTATCGAGTTTAGCAGCTGCTACTGGATCATAGGTCTTTTCATATGAAGGGTTTACTGAAATCTTAGAACCATAGAACATGACATCTCTTACTTCATTAATATCTAGTTCAATTAGCGTCAGCTTTAAAGCTACTCCTTCTAATTTTTCTTGCACTACCTCAGCTATTCCGCTGATTGAGTAACATGATTCATTAGCAAGAATATTTACCACTGCTTTATTCGTATGTTTAATGTTTTCTACAATCCTCGATTTGACATCTACGGCAAATCGAATTTTTTGTTTAGTCGGAGCTACTAACCACGAAATGGCACTAACATTTGGACCGTTTGTTTCAAAATCAATAGTTGAAATGGTTGCAAATCTCTCTGTCTGTAGCTCATCGTATAATGCATCTACTAGTTGAGTCTCGACTTCGTTGGCCATTTTCATCCCTCCTACTGTTTATGTACTTACTAGTTACTATCTTCGAGCTAACAAGCAAAATTACCTGCTTCTTTAGGAATGTTTTCCTATCGTTCCTTTTCTACTGAGAGATAGCACCGCAAAAAAACTTTATAAAACAAGAATTTTCGGCTAGAATGATGTATAGAGAAGTTGAGGTGATAGAAATGAGAGTACAATGTGTCATGTGCGATAAAATTGAAACAATTGAGGATGAAACGCTCGTGGCAAAACGACTGCGCAACCGTCCTATCCATACATATATGTGCAATGAATGTTCTGAACGGATTGAAAAACGAACAAAAGAACGCATAGCTACTGGAAACTTTAAACTATATGAGTCGAAAAAGACAGAGGAGGATTGGTAAGGTGCTCCGATTAGGAATAAGTATTGGCATGTTAAGCGGGATTATCCTTGGGTTATGTTTAAAATGGATAGAATGGCTAACCGGCAAACAAGTTTATACCCTTTTATTAAATGTTGATTTTATTCCTATCATTGGCCCTATTCAATGGCCTGAATGGGTAGAGTTTGTTTTTCATTTATTCATTGCCGCTGCAATTGGGATCGTTTTTGTTTACATAGTAGGTAAATTAAATAATATGTCTATTCGAAAAATCGTATTGTGTTCCTTTTTATTAACACTTCCAACCATTTCTTTGTATTTTCCATTGACGCTGCTTGCGCTCAAGCCTACGCCTGCGGTGGATGATGCAGTAGCGATTTTTTATTGGACAGCTGGCCATTTAATTTTCGCAGCCGCTCTTGTCTTCGGCTATATCATACTAAAAAGACGCTTGTAGCTACAAGCGTCTTTTCATGTAGTCTTTTATGAACCCAACGTGGAGTTTTGCTTCTTAGCCTGATACAGCCGTATTTTATAAATAATTAATACAAGCGCTGCAACCACAAGCCCTTCAGCTACAGGTAAAAAAATGCCTAAAAACGTTAAGATCGTACATCCAAAAGCTAAAAATAGATAAATAACCATAGATTTTAAAAGCGGTAGCTTCTTTGCAAACCCGAGTTTGTACACGAGAACAGATAGCCCTAAAATGGTAAAGTATAACAGCCACATTCCTATTTTTGCATGTTCATCTACTTGATACAGAGCTGCAAAAAATGAAAGGTGTTCTTTTACATCCATATTTCTTCCCCCTATTCCTTACTTTACATTATTCGATATAAGCCACCTTTTTCCTTTCCAAATCCCTCTTTTATAAAACGCTTTCAAAAAATAGAAAATTCTGATATAATAGATAAAAAACAAGCCGCTAGCAGATAGAGCTAACGACTTACTTTTTTTATTATTTCGTGTCAGCGTATTTTTTCTTTTTCGCTGCTTTTTCACGTTCATTTTTATCAAGAACTTTTTTACGTAGACGAATAGATTCTGGTGTGATTTCACAATATTCATCTTCGTTTAAATATTCAAGTGATTGCTCTAGAGACATAATACGAGGTTTTTTCATACCTGTTGTTTGATCTTTATTCGCAGAACGCATATTCGTCATTTGCTTCATTTTACAGATGTTAACAACGATATCATTTTCACGAGTGTGTTCTCCTACGATCATACCTTCGTATACTTCTGTACCTGGCTCAACGAAAATTGTACCGCGGTCTTCTACGCCTTGGATTCCATAAGTAGATGATTTACCGCTTTCCATAGAAACAAGCACACCTTGACGGCGACCTCCAACTTGACCTTGCTGCATTGGTTGGTAGCTATCAAATGAATGGTTAATGATACCGAATCCACGAGTTAACGATAAGAACTCAGTTGTATAACCGATTAAACCACGTGCAGGAACCATAAAGATCAGACGAACTTGACCGCTGCCGTTGTTAATCATATCAACCATTTCACCTTTACGAGCACCCATTGATTCCATAATAGAACCCGTATGTTCTTCAGGTACGTCGATTTGCACACGTTCAACTGGCTCACAGCGAACGCCATCAATTTCACGAACGATTACTTCAGGTTTTGATACCTGAATCTCATATCCTTCACGACGCATATTTTCAATTAAAATAGATAAATGAAGTTCTCCACGTCCTGAAACAACCCATACATCCGGTGAATCAGTATTTTCCACGCGTAAACTTACATCCGTCTCAAGTTCAGACATTAAGCGCTCTTCAATTTTACGAGATGTAACAAATTTACCTTCACGACCAGCAAACGGTGAATTGTTTACTAAGAACGTCATTTGTAAAGTAGGTTCATCAATACGTAAAATTGGCAGTGCATCTTGGTGGTCAAACGGACATACGGTTTCACCTACGTTGATGTCTTCCATTCCTGATACAGCGATCAGGTCTCCTGCTTTTGCTTCTTCGATTTCAACACGCTTTAAGCCTAGGAAACCGAATAATTTTGTTACACGGAATTGTTTTACCGTACCGTCAAGCTTCATTAATGCAACTTGCTGGCCTACTTTCATTGTTCCGCGGAATACGCGACCTACACCGATACGACCAAGATAGTCATTGTAGTCAAGCATTGCCACTTGGAATTGAAGTGGTTCGTCGCTGTTGTCTACCGGTGCTGGAATGTGCTCGATGATTGAGTCAAATAGAGATGACATGTTCTCATCTTGCTTTTCAGGATTCGTGCTAGCCGTTCCGTTGATTGCTGAAGCATAAACAACAGGGAACTCAATTTGTTCCTCGCTTGCACCTAGTTCAATAAATAAGTCAATTACTTCATCCACTACTTCAGTTGGACGAGCAAAGTCACGGTCAATTTTGTTAACAACAACAATCGGCGTTAAGTTTTGCTCTAATGCTTTTTTCAATACAAAGCGAGTTTGAGGCATACATCCTTCATATGCGTCTACTACAAGTAGAACACCGTCTACCATTTTCATAATACGCTCAACTTCTCCACCGAAGTCAGCATGTCCCGGCGTATCCATAATGTTGATACGCGTATCTTTATAATTAATAGCTGTGTTTTTCGCTAAAATTGTAATTCCACGCTCACGCTCAAGGTCATTTGAATCCATCGCACGTTCTTCAACATGCTCATTAGTACGGAATGTTCCGGACTGATGTAATAATTTATCTACTAACGTTGTTTTCCCATGGTCTACATGGGCAATAATGGCAATATTACGTAAATCTTTACGAATGTTCACGCATTTCACTCCTATGCTTGTAATAACTAAGCTATTATATCACACTAACTCTAGAATTGCAGAATGATTTTGTTGTACACTATAAATATCCGTTATAAATGGGAGGAATCAACATGAGAAACATTAAGTGGGTATTTGTTTTATATGCATTTATCGCAACTGCGGCAATTATGTCAATCGGCATATTTATCGGAGAAGGAAGCGCTCTCGGGGTCATTTTAGCTATCGCAGCTTTAATTGTTGTAATGGGCCTTGGCTTTACGACTAAGAAAAAAATGCGAGAAAAAGGGCAGCTGTAATTTTTTTGCGATGATTGAAAGCGTCATGGCCATTTGCAACATCAAAATGGTTCATGACGTTTTTTCATCACAAAATTCTTTGACTACACGTAAGTCTTCACTTCTATTTTATTTATTCCACTTTCCTTCAAGGTACGTACGAAAGATTTCGTCATGTAATGTTGGTTTGCTTACAAATACACTGCTTTTTTCAAGAATTTCTAACGGCTTTCCTTCTAAATCCGTCATAACTCCTCCAACTTCTTCAATCAATACTTTACCGGCAGCAAAGTCCCATGGAGCCAAACGTAGAGTAATGTATCCATCCAAGCGTCCAGCCGCTACGTAAGCAAGCTCAATAGCTGCGGATCCATATGAACGGGTCCCTCTTACTTTACGCACAAGCGGACTTAATACGGAAGGATCAATACGGCGGTTCTCAGTTACCCATGTTGCATTTAGGCTAATAATAGCTTGTTCAACTGGTACAGGTTCAAGTTTCGGCAATTGGATGTCATTCATAAACGCGCCCTGTCCTTTTAAAGCATGATACAGCTCATTATGAATAACATCATAAATATAACCTGCTTGTCCTACACCATTTTCAAATATACCGATAGAAATAGCAAAATTCCGCTGCTGATGAACAAAGTTCATCGTCCCGTCGATTGGATCGATAATCCAAATCGTTCCTTCTTCTGATTCAAGCTCTTCTCCATATCCTTCTTCTCCGAGAATATGATGTTCCGGAAAGGTTTCATTGATTTTTGAGATAAAAAACTGTTCGATTTCTTTATCCATATTTGTTACTAAATCATTTGGATTCGATTTCGTTTGAATGAGAAGTTCTTTACTAAACGACTGTTGAATTTTTTGTCCAGCTTCTTTTAGCCACTCTTTAACGTATGTATCGATTTCTTTCCAGCGTTGCGTCATCTCAATTCCCCCTCAAAAATACGTCTCTTATTTAAGCTTAAAAAAACCTCTGCAAGATGTCAATTAACAGAGCACGTGGGAGAAGAACTGCCGCTTCTTCTCCCACGTGCTCTGTTACCACTTATGAATCTGCTCATTCAGTTTAATCCTTTTTTACAGTTTACCCTTATTTGTTCTATTTTATTCCCGTATCTGCTACTGAAGAGATATCATTTCTTCACGAAGTTTCTCGAGCTTTCGCTTACATTTTTGTTTTTGTTCCTCATTATTCTCCATCATGGCTTCATATAACGTCGCTAACTCGTAATCTAACTCCAAACGAATTACACCTAATCTTTTTTGTCCATCATTCTTCTTATACATATTCACCACTTGTTTCATGTTTCAAACACCCCTCTCAAATTATTGAACCCGCTTATAGAAAACTAAATTTTCAGATATTTTGATTGATATAGTCTATGTCGAAACCTAATCTCATGTAACTAAATTGTGTGATTACCTATAAAAAAATGATAGACACGTTTTGACAAGCATATGCGAATTAATTGGTGTTTATGCTTTTCATGTGGTAGAATCTTCGCGTAAATCATACTTACTTGCATAGATGCACAGCAGCTATACATATTCACTAAAAAACGGAGGTTTCACATGGCATTCTCAGGATTTTCACAAGATGACTTTAACGTATTCCGTATCGAGGGACTTGATGCACGTATGGAAGCCATCAAGACAACGATACGCCCAAAATTCGAACAATTGAGCAATCATTTTGCTCCTACTCTTTCTTCACTGTGTGGAGATGAAATGTTCGTACACATTGCCAAACATGCACGAAGAACAGTTAACCCGCCAGCAGATACGTGGGTAGCCTTTGCTAACAGTAAACGCGGGTATAAAAAGCTCCCTCATTTTCAAATTGGCCTTTGGGAAACACATGTCTTTGTGTGGTTCGCCGTCATTTACGAATCACCTATTAAAGAACAATTTGGAAAGCTGCTAAAACAAAACATTGAGGAGATTCGTCAAAATATCCCAGCCTCGTTTGTTTGGTCAAAAGATCATACAAAACCTGATAGTGACAAAATGGGCGACTTATCTTCTGAAGACTTAGAGAGTTTGTTTGAACGTCTAGAGACGGTTAAAAAAGCTGAGATCCTATGCGGTATTACAATTCCAAAAGAAGAAGCGATTGCAATGAACGGCGAAGAATGGATAGCTCGTATTGAACAAACATTTCATACGGTAACTCCATTATATGAACTAACTAAAAAAGCATATGCATAATTTTAACGAATTGATATAAAAAAAATGGAGCCAAGCTTGGCTCCATTTTTTACATTTTTATGATGTCTCCAGAAGAAGCAGCCTTTGCTTTTTGAATCGTTCGATAAGAAGAGTATTTGCTTTGATCTTCAAAATCGTTACAGATTGTTTTTTCTTCTGCTTTACTTGGCACAATTTCTTTAAATCGGCGATAGACTGCCATTAGGTGATCACGCTCAATACCTTTTTCATAAGCTCGTTCAATGCTTTCAAAAAACTTCACTACATCAATAATTTCTTCTGTACTCCAATCAAGGGAGATAGGGTATTGATATTCCACTTCTCATCACTCCATTTATTTCTTCAATCTATGTATATCTATATTCTTAACTCTATCACAATCTATAATGTACACAAAATTTATTCTCTTTTCACACAAAAGAATTTCTCCTTTTTTTTCTTTTTATTTTCTCTTTAAAATATCTTTGCAAATGGGTTAATAAGTGCTATAATTCTTTTGTTTTATGGGGATTTTCAAAACATAAAGAACTATAAAATCATTAGTAATAAGCAGTTTACAATTACTTGTATTTTTTTAACTAAAAATTGTATTTATATTATCAAACAGTAGTAAACATACACGTTTCATTCATTTATATAATGGTTAAAATCAAGAAAACTGCCGAATAGCATTTCTGTTGAATTTCTTTTATAGAAAAAAGATGTGATATTTTAATATGTAGAATTCAACAGCCACTAGTTTTTGGTATATAAAATTGAATGCTGTAATTTGATAAAAAAACAATCAAAGTCCCTCTAAGCTTTGCTTAGAGGGACTGACAATTTATGATAAAAGAGGTGTATAGCAAAGTTGTCTTCTCAATTTTCAACTCCATTATTTACTGGATTGGTTAATCACGCTAAGAAAAACCCAACACAATTCCATATCCCTGGACATAAAAAAGGAAATGGAATGGATCCTGAATTCCGCTCATTTATTGGCGATGATGCTTTATCCATTGATTTAATTAATATCGGTCCTCTTGATGACCTTCACCAGCCAAAAGGCATTATCAAACAAGCGCAAGATTTAGCTGCAGAAGCATTCGGTGCTGACCATACTTTTTTCTCTGTTCAAGGAACGAGCGGAGCAATTATGGCAATGGTCATGGCGACATGTGGGCCTGGAGATAAAATTATCGTTCCTAGAAACGTGCATAAATCTGTTATGAGTGCGATTGTTTTTTCAGGAGCTACGCCTATTTTTATTCACCCTGAAATTGACGAAAATCTTGGCATTTCTCACGGTATTACATCGGACTCTGTAGAAAAAGCCTTAAAGCAGCACCCTGAAGCAAAAGCAGTGCTTGTTATCAATCCAACTTATTTTGGAATTTCCGGAGACCTTCGTAAAATCGTAGAAATTGCCCACTCGTATCAAGTTCCTGTACTTGTTGATGAAGCTCACGGCGTTCATATTCACTTCCATGATGATTTGCCTTTGTCTGCTATGCAGGCCGGCGCAGATATGGCAGCAACAAGCGTGCATAAATTAGGCGGCTCTATGACGCAAAGTTCAATTCTAAACATACGCGAAGGCTTAATTTCTCCAAAACGTGTACAGTCTATTTTAAGCATGCTGACAACAACATCAACATCTTATCTGCTGCTGGCTTCTTTAGATGTTGCACGAAAACGATTAGCTACAGAAGGAAAAGAGCTGGCTGAACGTGCAATTTCTCTTGCTGAAAAAGCACGAAGAGAAATTAATACCATTGAGCATATCCGATGTATAGGCAGAGAAATTTTAGGGACAAAAGCTACGTATGATTTAGACCCTACTAAATTAATTATTTCTGTTTCAGATTTAGGAATTACGGGCTATGACGTAGAAAAATGGATGCGTGAAGCTCATAATATCGAAGTTGAAATGTCTGACCTTTATAATATTCTATGTATTATCACGCCTGGAGATACAGAGGAAGACCTTTCACGTCTGATCATGGCTCTGCGTGAGTTATCTGCAAAATTCCATAATCTTTCTGAGACAACGGCAAAACCGGCTATTTTATTGCCTGATATTCCTGTATTGGCTTTAACACCTCGCGATGCTTTTTACGCTGAAACCGAAGTGGTACCTTTTCATGAATCGGCAGGCCGTATTATTGCGGAATTTGTGATGGTCTACCCTCCTGGTATTCCTATTTTTATTCCTGGGGAAATCATCACTGAGGAAAATTTAACCTACATTGAAACAAACTTAGAGGCAGGTTTACCTGTGCAGGGTCCGGAAGATTTTGAATTAAAAACATTTCGTGTCATTAAAGAACATAAAGCAATTCAATAAAAAAGGTGCGGAAATCCGCACCTTTTTTTATTGAATTAATCTAAATCTTCATCTGCCTTTTGACATTCTCCGCTTTTACATGTTGAGTATAATCGCGTCACTTTCTCATCTTCGAAATGATCAATTGTGCAGTTACATGTTTGACATACGATTGTTCCCATTTTGTAAACTCCCCTTTAACCGTCTTTTTTGTAAGCGTTTTACAACTCTTGATATTATATTATTATGTCACATTAAATATGTCAACAACTAATTAGTATGTCACATTAAAAATATTTTTCACATAAATGTTATATTTGTTTTCAAAAAGCTGAACGCTTAGCATCATCTCTATTTATATGAAAAACAATGTCTAATTTCACATCTATTTCAGCACTTTAAAATAATTAAGAAAAATAAGAATTTGTTCTCTTTCCGCTTTTTCTTACTAATAGGGTAGACATTTCATACAAACTTCACTAAAATGTATAACCATGTGGTTTCATGTATAGCTGAAAAGGCTATATGAAACACTATGTTATGTAAAATAGAATAGGAAAGGAGTGTTAATCGATGAAAAAACTGACTCCCGTTTTTATCATTTCGGTTATTATTGCTGCAGTATTTATCGTATGGGGTGTTATTCCGGAATCTACGCTAGGAAGCGCAGCGCTCACACCTGTTACATCGGCAATACATAGTTTTATCATCGAGAAATTTGGCTGGTATTATTTATTAGCGGCTACATTATTCTTGGTTTTTACGCTGTACTTAATTTTTTCAAAGTACGGAAACATTAAATTAGGTAAACCTGACGAAAAGCCTCAGTATGGTTATGTCTCGTGGTTTGCCATGTTATTTAGTGCTGGTATGGGGATTGGACTTGTATTCTGGGGTGTTTCAGAACCAATCAATCATTTTCATACTCCACCTTCTGGTGAAGGCGGTACAGCAGAATCAGCTCGTGCAGCTCTACGTTATTCGTTTTTCCACTGGGGTTTACATCCTTGGGCTATTTATTCCGTTCTTGCACTGGCCCTTGCATATTTTCAATTTAGAAAAGGTTATCCATTCATCATCAGCAATATTTTACGTCCACTATTAGGAAAACGTGTTGATGGACCTCTTGGAACGATCATAAACGTCATCGCCGTATTTGCAACTATTTTTGGGGTGGCAACGTCTCTAGGACTGGGCGCTATTCAAATTACCGGTGGAGCCTCTTACTTGTCGCCAAGTATTGACAATAATTTCACGACTCAATTAATTGTTATTATTATCGTGACGTTCTTGTTCATGCTGTCAGCACAGACGGGGCTGAACAAAGGTATTAAGTATTTGAGTAACATTAATATTGTTTTAGCTATTCTGCTAATGCTATTCTTGTTATTTGCAGGTCCAACCAACTTTATTATGGACTTATTCGTTACAACCATTGGCAGCTACATTCAAAACTTGCCGTCAATGAGTTTTCGATTGAGCCCGTTTGATAACAGCACCTGGGTTCAAGATTGGACAATTTTCTACTGGGCATGGTGGATCGCTTGGGCACCGTTCGTTGGTACGTTCATTGCTCGTATTTCACGAGGCAGAACCATTCGAGAATTTTTAATTGGTGTACTAGCTGTTCCGACCGTATTTGGTGGATTATGGTTTGCTGTATTCGGAGGTTCTGGGGTCTACTTAGACTTTTTTAAGGATCTTCCTGTTATGGATGTTATCAACAATAAAGGAACAGAAGTTGCTTTATTCTATGTACTTGAACAGTTTCCATTTGGTACGTTCATGTCCATTGTCGCTATTTGCTTAATTGCTACGTTCTTTATTACATCAGCTGACTCAGCTACATTTGTTTTAGGAATGCAGACAACAAATGGTGATCTAAATCCTTCAGGCTCTATTAAACTTACGTGGGGATTAATTCAATCGTTAACAGCAATCATTCTGCTTTGGACAGGTGGTTTGGACGCGCTCCAAACAGCTGCGATTATAGCAGCACTTCCATTCTCAATTGTGCTGGTGCTAACCGTCTTCTCATTAATGAAAGCATTTAAAGAAGAAGGCGCATTGAAAAGAGAAAAGAAATCTGTGTAAGACAAAAAAAGCGTTAGCTTATATAAGCTAACGCTTTTTTTATGCAATCTTACGCTGTGCAAAATAAAATTAGTTGATAACATGTCAAGCAGACAGCTGAAGTCGTACCCGTCATCATAAGCGCCAGTCTTTTAGATTTGACGTTCATTTCTGCTATGCCGTAAGCTAAATAAGCAAATACTAAAAATAAAATAATTTTAGATGTCAACTGATCACGTTTTGATAGCAATTCAACCAGTGAATAACCCACCCAAATAACAATGTGTAAGCTCCAAACGAAATACGTCTTCATAGCTCCTTCGCCGCCTTTTCATTCGTTATCCAAAAGAGCAATTCTTTTATCTACCTATAAGGAAAGCACGTCCCACTTCATATGTATGCATCTAGAGCTCATTTAAGACTGCCTCAGCGCTTTTTACACGTTTCCTCTAAAGGAGATACTCATCATCCACAAAAACTGTCTGACAAGCATCTGATACTTTATGAAAACCGTTTTCTTCAAAAAAAAAGCTGATGCATACGCATCAGCTTTTTAAAAACATTATTTTACAATGTGAATTGGGCTTCCAATAGCTACTTCAGCAGCTTCCATTGTGATTTCACCTAATGTTGGGTGAGCGTGAATTGTTAATGCGATATCTTCAGCTGTTACGCCAGCTTCGATAGCAAGACCAAGCTCAGCGATCATATCAGATGCGCTAGGTCCAGCGATTTGAGCACCAACAACTACTCCGTCTTCTTTACGAGTGATAAGCTTTAAGAAGCCTTCTGCAGCGTTAAGTGCAAGCGCACGTCCGTTAGCAGCAAATGGGAATTTAGAAGCTTTAACAGCTAATCCTTCTTCTTTCGCTTGTGCTTCAGTATAACCTACAGATGCAAGCTCAGGCTCAGAGAATACAACTGCTGGAATTCCTAAGTAGTCAATTTCAGCAGGTTCGCCAGCGATTACTTCAGCTGCGATTTTACCTTCGTAAGAAGCTTTGTGTGCAAGTGGTGGTCCAGTTACGATATCACCAATTGCAAAGATATTGCTTACAGATGTACGAGTTTGGTTATCGATTTCGATAAGGCCACGGTCAGTCATTTTAACGCCAACTTGCTCAAGACCAAGCTCATCAGTATTAGGACGACGACCTACAGTAACTAATACGTAGTCAGCATCGATTACTTTTGACTCTCCGCCTACTTCAAACGTAACTTGTACGCCGTCAGCAGTTTCTTCAACACCTTTAGCCATTGCTTTTGTATAGATTTCAACGTTTCCTTTTTTCTTAAGGTTACGTTTAACAAGTGAACTCATTTGTTTTTCAAAACCAGCTAAGATTTCATCAGCAGCTTCTACAAATGTAACTTCTGTACCGAAGTTAGCAAAAGCAGTACCAAGCTCAGTACCGATGTAACCTCCACCGATTACAACTAATTTTTTAGGAACTTCTTTAAGCGCTAATGCACCTGTAGAGTTGATTACGCGCTCAGAGAATTTGAATCCAGGGATCTCGATTGGGCGAGAACCAGTTGCAAGGATAGCATTTTTGAATTTGTACGTTTGTGCAGAATTTTCATCCATTACACGTACAGTTTCGCTGTCAACGAAGTAAGCTTCACCTTTTACGATGTCAACTTTGTTACCTTTAAGAAGGCCTTCAACACCGCCAGTAAGTTTGTTTACAACGCCGTTTTTGAATTCTTGAACTTTAGAGAAATCAACTGTTACGTTCTCAGCGATAATCCCCATGTCTTCAGAATGTTTAGCGTGTTCAAAACGGTGACCTGCAGCGATTAATGCTTTTGAAGGAATACAACCAACGTTTAAGCATACGCCTCCAAGGTTACCTTTTTCTACGATTGTAACTTTTTGACCTAATTGAGCTGCACGAATTGCTGCAACGTAGCCACCAGGGCCAGCACCAATGACAAGAGTATCAGTTTCGATTGGGAAATCTCCTACTACCATTTATTACGCCTCCATTAATAATAATTCTGGATCATTTAATAAACGCTTGATTTGGTTAAGAGCGTTTTGAGCTGTTGCGCCATCGATAATACGGTGGTCAAAGCTTAGTGATAATGCTAATACTGGAGCAATTACAATTTCACCGTCGCGTACAACTGGTTTTTCAGCGATACGTCCGATACCTAGAATTGCAACTTCTGGGTGGTTGATAACAGGAGTAAACCATTGTCCACCAGCAGAACCGATATTTGTGATTGTACAAGAAGCGCCTTTCATTTCAGCAGGAGCTAATTTACCATCACGTGCTTTTCCAGCAAGGTCGTTAATTTGATCAGAAATTTCGAACACAGATTTACGATCAGCATTTTTCACAACTGGTACTAAAAGACCTTTTTCAGTGTCAGCAGCGATACCGATGTTGTAGTAATGTTTTTGAATTACTTCATCAGTAGAGTCATCGATTGAAGTGTTAAGAGCTGGGAACTTCTTAAGTGCTGAAGTTAACGCTTTTACCACGTAAGGTAAGAATGTTAATTTAATACCTTGATCTGCTGCAACTGTTTTGAATTTTTTACGATGAGCAACAAGAGCTGTTACATCGATTTCATCCATTAAGGTTACGTGTGGAGCAGTGTGTTTAGAGTTAACCATAGCTTTTGCGATTGCACGACGGATACCGCTCATTTTCTCGCGAGTTTCTGGTAGGTCGCCTTCAGGAATAGCTTGTGCTGCTGCTGCTTTTGGTTCAGCTGAAGCAGTTTCCTCTTTAGCTGGAGCTTCAGCAGTTGCTGTAGCTGTAGAACCACCAGATAGGAAGCCATCGATGTCATCTTTAACAATACGTCCGTTTTTACCTGAACCAGGAACAGCTTTAATGTCTACACCTTTTTCACGAGCATATTTGCGCACTGAAGGCATAGCAATTACTTTACGGTTAGGATCAACATCAGCTTGTGCTGCAGGAGCTGTTGCTTCTTCAGTCACTTCTTCAGTTGAAGCTTCTTCTTTAGCTTCTTCTGCTGGTGCATCATCATGATCGTCACCTTTGAATTTTAAGTCTTCGTATCCAGGAGCATCAAAAGTAACGATAACTTGTCCTACAGTAGCTACTGTACCTTCGTCAACTTTTACTTCTAATACTTTACCTTTTACAGGAGATGGGATTTCAACAACAGCTTTGTCATTTTGTACTTCTGCTAGTACATCATCCTCATCAATTTCATCTCCAGCTTTTACGAACCATTTTACAATTTCACCTTCGTGGATACCTTCACCGATATCCGGCAGTTTAAATTCAAATGCCACGTGTCTTCACCCTCCTAGTTAGTTGCGTTCAATTTGTTAGTGTTTATTTTATCTAAGACAGAAATCAGCACAAAGCTGATTTCTATCACAGTAAAATGCTAATTAAAATTCAAGTACTTTCTTAGCTGTTTCAACGATATCTTTGTGGTCTGGTAACCATACGCCCTCAGCTTGAGAGAATGGGAACACAGTATCCGGTGCTGTTACACGTAATACTGGTGCTTCTAAGCTTAAGATTGCACGATCGTTAATTTCAGCTACAACGTTAGCTGCGATACCAGCTTGTTTTTGAGCTTCTTGAACTACTACTACGCGACCAGTTTTTTCAACTGATGCAAGAATTGTATCGATATCTAAAGGTTGAACTGTACGTAAGTCCACTACTTCAGCAGAGATACCTTCTTTTTCTAGTTCTTCAGCTGCTTTTAATGATGAGTGTACCATTGCACCGTAAGCGATAAGCGTTACGTCTGTACCTTCACGTTTCACATCAGCTGTACCTAAATCAATTGTGTATGATTCTTCAGGCACTTCTTGACGGAATGAACGGTAAAGCTTCATGTGCTCTAAGTATACAACCGGATCGTTATCACGAATTGATGAAATTAAAAGACCTTTTGCATCGTATGGAGTTGAAGGAATTACAACTTTTAAACCAGGTTGAGATGCTACGATACCTTCTAAGCTATCAGCGTGAAGTTCTGGTGTATGAACGCCTCCACCGAATGGTGAACGGAATGTGATTGGTGCATTCCAGCGACCGCCAGAACGGTAGCGCATACGTGCAGCTTGACCTGATACAGAATCAAGTACTTCGTATACGAAACCAAAGAATTGAATTTCAGGAACCGGACGGAAACCTTGAGTCGATAGACCCACAGCAAGACCACCGATACCAGATTCAGCTAATGGCGTATCGAATACGCGATCTTCGCCGAATTCTTGTTGAAGACCTTCAGTCGCACGGAATACTCCACCGTTTACGCCAACGTCTTCACCAAAAACTAATACGTTTTCGTCGTTTTTCATTTCTGTGCGTAACGCATCAGTAATCGCTTGAATCATTGTCATTTGCGCCATGGCTTACTTCGACTCCTTCTCTTTGTAGATTTCATATTGCTCTTGTAAGTTTGAAGGCATAGTTTCGTACATGATTTCCATTAAATCTGTAACTTTTTGTTTTGGATAATCGTCAGCCTTCTTAATAGCTTGCTTGATATCTTCTTTAGCTTGCTCGATTACTTTGTTTTCTTCTTCTTCATTCCAGATGCCTTTAGCTTCTAAGAATTTACGGAAGCGAACAAGTGGATCTTTCTTTTCCCACTCAGTGTCAAGCTCAGCTGTACGATAACGAGTTGGATCGTCACCAGCCATTGTATGTGGACCATAACGGTAAGTTAATGTTTCAATTAAAGTTGGACCTTCACCGTTTACTGCACGCTCACGAGCTTCGCTTACTGCAACGTATACTGCTAGTGCATCCATACCGTCTACTTGAACGCCTGGGATACCAACAGCCGCTGCTTTTTGAGCGATTGTACGTGCTGCAGATTGCTTTTCAACTGGTGTTGAAATTGCAAAGCGGTTGTTTTGTACAACAAAGATTGCCGGAGCTTTGAATGCACCTGCGAAGTTCATACCTTCGTAGAAGTCACCTTGTGAAGCTCCGCCGTCACCTGTATAAGTGATCGCTACTGCTTTTTTACCGCGCTTTTTAAGACCTAGTGCCACACCAGCAGTTTGCACGATTTGTGCACCGATGATGATTTGTGGAGAAAGTATATCTACACCTTCTGGCGCTTGGTTACCGTGGAAATGACCACGAGAGAATAAGAACGCTTGATATAGTGGAAGACCATGCCAAATTAACTGAGGCACATCACGGTACCCAGGTAAAATGAAGTCTTCTTTTTCTAATGCGAAATGTGAAGCGATTTGAGAAGCTTCTTGCCCAGCAGTTGGTGCATAGAAACCTAAACGACCTTGACGGTTCAATGAAATTGAACGTTGATCAAGAATACGAGTGTATACCATGCGAGTCATTAACTCTTTTAATTTTTCGTCAGATAAATCTGGCAACGCTGATTTATTTACTACTTCGCCCTCTTCATTAAGAATTTGGAACGTTTGGTACTGCTCAGCGATTTTATCAAGTTGCTTTGATACATCAATAATAGCCTTTTTAGTTTTAGCAGCCATCTAAGTCACCTCTTCCTTTCATTTAAGCCGTATAAATTCATTTTACTAATCAAACAAACATACACGCTTTTAGAATGTCCCAAATGGACAAGTAAAAGTCATATTTTGTCGAGTAGCTTTTTGAATTCGCTAATCCTTAACATTTCTATGTATTCCCCAGCGAATTCTGTGCAAACATTTACGTAAAAGGAAAGTTTAAGCGAAACGAGCGTTTCGTTAAACTGTATTAATTATTTTGCAAAAATGATTAATACAACACTTACTACGCTACCTAGTTTACAATACACTAAAACAGTTCGTCAATGCATTTACATCAAGAAATTACGCTTTTTTAGTTTGTGAAATAAAACACATAAAAAAGACATGCTGTACTATTACACAGATGCAAACTGTATTATATGTTTTATAATAACCTTTTCTTTTTTTACGTCTGCACATCTCCTATCTTGCCACAAATAAACGATTTTTTAAAACAATAACCTTTTGTAATTTTTACTTGAATCATGTCGAAACTCTTTCTTTATTTCAGAAAACCTTCCTTTTCAGCCAAAAAAAAAGACCTGTAAACTTCACAGGCCTTCTTATTTACCCTCGCTATTTTTCACCTTTAACTTCGTTTTGTTATAAAAATCCTCTTTGGCTTTGTTATAGTCAGCTGTTAATATGTTAAACGCTTCTTTTTTCTTTTCAACTTCTTTATAAGTAGCATTGATTGAAGCGATTTGTGTTTCAAGATTCTCTAATTTCACATTGTCTTTTTCAAAGAGCGTATATAGCTGACGATCTAATTCAATGGAATGAAGATAGGCATCATGTAAGGACTGGTACGCCTTATAACGCTTCTTCATTAACGAAGATAGTTCAAGCGCCTCTTCTTTTGCTTTGCCATCCTCTAGTTTTTGGATCTTCGGCTCTGTCGCTTCAAATTGTTTTTGCGAAGCGCTGATGCTTTTTTCTTCTTTTTGTAATTTACTTTCACGCTCATCTAATAACTGCTGCGCTTTTTGTGCTTTATTTTTTATTTTCTTTTTATCTTTAATCCCTAGCTCAATAATTTGGTCGTATATCGCATTTTCTTGCTGTTCTAAATCAGCTAACGGTTTTTGCTGATCAGCAAATTGCTTTTCTTGTGCTACCACTTTTTCTAATCCATTATATACCTCAAGCTCAGGCGATGAGCCCTCTGCACATCCTGCTAGTGACATAGCAGCAATGCCGATAACTATATATCTTCCGACGCACTTCATATCTGGTAAATCCTCCCTTATTCATGGGTCATTATACAATTTTTGTAGGAAATTAGCAATTTATCTACACCCTTTTTCCACCTTTTAATATATTATACTAACCCAATCGTGAAAAAAAGGGAGTTTATTACTTTTTACCTTGGGATTGATAACTACGGGAGGTTACATTATGTTGGGTTATGGTGGATATGGCTGTGGCGGTTCTAATAAAGGTTTTGTGTTATTAATCGTACTGTTCATTTTATTAGTTATTATCGGCTGCAGCTGTGGCGGCTGGTAATTATACAATAAAAGCGGCCAACGGTCGCTTTTATTTTTTCTTATGCATGTTTTTCCATATGTTTGATACATATAATTAGTAGAAACATTTATGTGATCAAGGTCGAGGTAATGACTTTTTTATACGGATTTGGTACACTTTATACCTATAAAATAGCCTAGGGAGATGTGAAAGTTGATTACAATGAACGATATTATTCAAGACGGACACCCAACGCTGCGAGAAGTAGCAAAAGAAGTACCGTTACCTGCTTCTGAAGAAGACAAAAAGATTTTACATAGCTTATTAGAATATGTAAAAAACAGCCAAGATCCTGAAATTGCTGCTAAATATGGACTGCGATCTGGTATCGGGCTTGCCGCTCCTCAAATTAATGTATCAAAACGAATGATTGGGGTACACGTTACGGATGAAAAAGGCAAGCTATACAGCTATGCATTATTTAACCCTAAGATCATTAGCCACTCAGTTGAAAAGACCTACCTTACAGGCGGTGAAGGCTGCTTGTCTGTCGATCAAGATATCCCAGGATTTGTTCCTCGATATGCACGTATCACAGTAAAAGGCACAACGCTTGAAGGCGAAGAAGTGAAAATTCGTTTGAAAGGTCTTCCTGCTGTTGTCTTTCAGCACGAAATTGATCATTTAGACGGAATTATGTTTTATGATTACATTAATAAAGAAAATCCATTTCAAGAACCTGAAAATGCTTTTCCATATGAACGCTGAAAAACGCGAGCTAGAGCTCGCGTTTTTCTTACTTTAATAATCCTACTAGCTCTAATCCGTGGAGAATACCATCTTCTCCTACATCTTTTGTAACAAGATTAGCAACTTCTTTCACGACTTCTTCCGCATTTCCCATCGCTACGCCATTTCCGACAAATTCCAGCATTTCGATATCGTTTAAGCCGTCTCCGAATGCATATACATCTTTTTTGTCAAAGCCAAGCTTTTCAATCATGGTCTCAATTCCTCGCGCTTTTGATCCACCTTTTGGCAAAACATCAGTTGAAAATTCATGCCAGCGAATAAAGTCAAATTTCTTAAATTTTTCTTCATAAGGAGCTTCTTCTCCCGCTGTACAGAATAAGAGGGATTGATAAATTTCACGCCCTTCGAAATAAGTAGGATCGTGGTGAGGGTGGGTAAATCCAATTTTCAGCGTGCTGATGCTGGATTCGATATAGTCATGAAACTCAATGTTTGATTTCATATCTTCATGATCCATGTATACGACAGGGTGATCATGCTCAACAGCAAAAGCTGTTAAATCTTGAAGCTCTTCTTTATTTAACGGGTTTTTGTAAAGAACTTCTCCATTTAAAACAATATACTGACCATTAAAGCTAATATATGTTTGAATATCCAACTCTTCACGCAGATCTTTAAACATGAAAGGAGCCCTTCCAGTTGCAATTGCCACTTCATGCCCCTGCTCTTTTAACAGCTGGACAGCTTTTTTTGTAGAAGCAGGCAGTTTTTTATCATGATCCAATAACGTTCCATCAATATCAAAAAAAATAATCTTTTGTTCCACGTTTATCACCTTATTTTTTATAATTTTTTATCTCTTTGTTAAGCCTTTCCAATTATATCAAACAAGCGCTAGTTTCTCTATAAATGGGCGGTCCTATTTACATTTTTTCCATATTTAACCACGAGAAACCTCTCCCTTTTCATCATATAATAGAAGTACAGAGAGAGACAGGCAGGTATTGCAAAAAACAAAGGAGCTGAAAAATCATGTTAAAAGATTTTCGAAAAAGGCTGCTAAAACGCTGGAATGAATTATTGCGTAAAAAAACGATGGCATAATCGATTTTTTTAGGGCTTTCTGTTGTAAAATTTGCAGAGTGTGTGTCTGCATCGTACAATGGAATAGCCCTTATTTTTTATACGCCCGGAAAATATAGTCTTGTATCCGTTTCCTATTAATATTATTCTATAATTAATTGACTTGTTATATTTAGATGACTAAAATGTAGTGAAAGCAAGTTTCTTTAGAAAATACATGAAATACATACACATTTTATAATATAATAAAATAAGTTATTTGAATTTCGGAATTAAGGAGAGATTTTTGTTATGATTTTTAAAGTTTATTTTCAAGAAAAAATGAGTGAAGTAGCTGTACGTGAAAATACAAAAACAGTGTATGTGAACGCAGATTCTGAGCGTGACGTTCGTAAAAAGTTAAAAGCGCGTTCAATTAATATTGAGTTTGTTCAAGCAGTGACTGGAGACTATCTAGAATATGAACAACAGCATGAAGATTTTAAAGTATTGGAGATATGATGAAAATGAAATTTGTAAAAAATAATCAAACGGCAGTTTTCGCCCTGGGTGGACTAGGCGAAATCGGTAAAAATACGTATGCCGTACAGTTTCAAGATGAAATTATTCTTATTGATGCAGGAATTAAATTCCCTGAAGATGAGCTTTTAGGAATTGACTACGTTATTCCTGACTACAGTTATTTAGTAAAAAATGCAGATAAAATCCGTGGCCTTTTCGTTACACATGGTCATGAAGATCACATCGGCGGAATTCCTTACTTATTAAGAGAATTAAACATTCCTATTTATGCAGGGAAATTAGCCCTTGGACTTCTTCGCAACAAATTAGACGAGCATGGGTTGCTTCGTACAGCTCAGCTTCATGAAATTACTGAAGATGACGTAATTAAATTCCGTAAAACATCGGTAACGTTCTTCCGCACAACTCACAGTATTCCTGATTCTTACGGAATTGTGGTAAAAACACCAAACGGACAAATCGTACATACAGGAGATTTCAAGTTTGATTTTACACCAGTGGGCGAACCGGCTAACTTAACAAAAATGGCTGAAATCGGCAAAGAAGGCGTTCTATGCTTGCTTTCAGACAGTACAAACAGTGAAATTCCTAACTTTACGATGTCTGAGCGCCGCGTAGGTGACAGCATTCATGACATTTTCCGTAAAGTAGACGGCCGTATTATTTTTGCAACGTTTGCTTCAAATATTCACCGCTTACAGCAAGTAGTGGAAGCAGCCGTATTGCATAACCGTAAAGTTGCTGTATTCGGACGCAGTATGGAAGCAGCTATTGAGATTGGCCAACAGCTTGGATATATTTCATGTCCAAAAGATACGTTCATTGAGCCTTCTCAAATTAACCGAATTCCAGCTAACCGCGTGACTATTTTATGTACAGGCAGCCAAGGTGAACCGATGGCAGCGCTATCTAGAATTGCAAACGGTACTCACCGCCAAATTCAAATTATCCCTGGAGATACGGTTGTATTCTCATCTTCACCTATTCCAGGAAATACAGTAAGTGTTAGCAAAACAATTGATATGCTATTCCGTGCAGGAGCAGAGGTTATTCACGGTGCTCTAAACGATATCCATACTTCTGGACACGGCGGACAGGAAGAGCAAAAATTAATGCTTCGTTTGATGAAACCAAAATACTTTATGCCAATTCACGGTGAGTATCGCATGCAGAAGATGCACATCAAACTTGCAACAGACTGTGGAGTTCCTGAAGAAAACTGCTTCATTATGGATAATGGAGAAGTGCTAGCTTTAAGCGACAGCGAAGCTTCAGTAGCTGGCAAAATCCCTTCAGGCTCTGTATATATTGACGGAAGCGGAATTGGTGACATTGGAAATATCGTACTTCGTGACCGCCGCATTTTATCTGAAGAAGGTCTTGTTATTGTTGTTGTAAGCATCAATATGAAAGACTTCAAGATCGCTGCTGGTCCAGACATTATCTCTCGTGGTTTTGTTTATATGCGCGAATCTGGCGACTTAATTAATGATGCACAGTCCCTCATTACAAAACACTTGAACAAAGTGATGGAACGTCGTACGTCACAATGGTCTGAGATTAAAAATGAAATCACAGACACATTGGCTCCATTCCTTTACGAAAAAACAAAGCGCCGTCCAATGATTTTACCAATCATTATGGAGGTTTAATAAAAGAAAAAGAGCAGATGCAATTGCATCTGCTCTTTTTTTATTAAGCACTGGCAAATTTATTTTCGAAGCGGTTGATATCTGCATCTGCTCCAATAACAATCAACACGTCCCCTTCTTGAATCGTTTCGGACGCCTGAGGAGAAACGATGATATCTCGATCACGCTTAATGGCTACAATGTTAATGCCATATTTTGCACGAATGTCTAACTCAATCAGCGTATTGCCAGCCATTCTTTTGCTCGCTACTAATTCGACAATGCTGTGTTCTTCAGATAGCTCTAAATAATCTAGCACGCTGTTTGAAATCATGTTATTGGCAATTCTTCGGCCCATATCTCGTTCGGGATGCACGATAAAATTAGCGCCAATTTTTGATAATACTTTGGCATGATAATCATTTTGCGCTTTTACCGTTATTTTTTCAACGCCCAGCTCTTTTAAAATAAGGGTCGTCAAAATACTTGCCTGAATATTGTCACCAATAGCTACGATAACATGATCAAAATTACGAATTCCTAAACTTTTTAGAACCCCTTCATCCATTGAATCGCCTACTACTGCATGCGAAGCAACGTTAGCATACTCATTTACCTTTTCTTCATCAATATCAATCGCCAGAACTTCCATTCCTTGATCGCTTAATGTTTTACAAATACTTCCTCCGAATCTACCTAATCCGATGACTGCAAATTCTTTTTTCATTTGAATTCCTCCATTATGTACAGGAAAAAATCTGAACTACCGTTATTTTACCACAATTCTTTTGTATCAACCTCATTTTCCCGTTAACACTTATATCTCTTTACTATTTCTCACACTCATAGAAAAACAGAAGGATGAGCTCCCTCTGTTTTTTTAAGCTGTAGCATGGGTTTGAACAAGGTCATAATATACGCCTTTTTGCTGCATTAGTTCCCCATGATTCCCTGTTTCAATAATGCTTCCGTGATCTAATACAATGATGTTATCTGCCTCTCGTATAGTAGATAACCGATGAGCAATCATGATGGCAGTTCTGTTTTTTAACAGCGTTTTAAGCGCCTGTTGAATCTTCACTTCTGTTTCTGTATCGATGCTTGCTGTCGCTTCATCTAAAATGATAATACGAGGATTAGCCAACAGCGTTCGAGCAAATGAAATCAATTGACGCTCTCCCACGGATAAGACGTTTCCTCGCTCTTCTACTTCCGTATCATAGCCTTTTTTCAGACGCTTTATAAAATCTGCAGCCCCTACCGCTTCCGCGGCCTTAATCACTTCATCATCAGTAGCATCCGGTTTTCCAAACCGAATGTTTTCCATAATAGTTCCTGAAAAAATAAAGGTTTCTTGCAGCACAATACTAATTTGCGCTCGTAAACTCGCTAACGTAATATCTTGAATAGGCATATTATCAATTAAAATCTGCCCTTCGTTCACATCATAAAAACGTGTGATTAAATTAGCAATGGACGTTTTTCCGGATCCAGTATGCCCCACTAAAGCAACCGTCTGGCCTTCTTTTATGTCAATTGATACGTTGTTTAAAGCTTTCCGCTTCCCATCATAGGAAAATGAGACGTGCTTGAACTCAACTTTTCCTTTCATATCCTCTAAAGACGTAGCGGTTTCCAAATCTGCGACGATAGGTTTTTCATCTAGAAATTCAAAAATACGCTCGGATGAAGCCATTCCCATTAATAATTGATTATACACTTGCCCTAAACGAGAAATCGGTTCCCAAAACATTCCAAGATAAAAAGCAAATGATACAAAAATACCAATTGTTAGCCGTTCATCTTGAATAAGTACAGCACCGAACCAAATTAAAATAGCCGTTCCGACAGCATTTGTGAGTTCTACAAACGGTCGAAACATGGCATTTTTTCGAGTAGCTTGCCTCCAGCTCTCGTAATTTTCACTGTTTATGCGCTCAAAAAACAGCATATTTTCTTGTTCTTGAGCAAATGATTGAGTGACGCGAATGCCTTGAATACTCTCATTTAAATGTGAATTTAATACTGACTGCTTCATACGAACAACTTGCCACGACCGACGAATTCTTCTTCTCAGCTTTGTGGAAATCAAAAACATAACCGGTAAAATGATTAAAACAGCACATGTCAAAGCAGGACTGAGAGAAAATAATATAACTACAATCCCCACTAACAATAAGAGATCCATAAACAGGTTAACTACCCCGTTGGTAAATAAATCTTGAAGAGAGTTAATATCATTCATGATCCTTACAAGAATAGAGCCTCCTGAACGCGTATCAAAAAACCGGTGCGACAGCCCTTGAATATGCGTAAATAAATGTTTTCTTAAATCATATATAACGTGCTGCCCGAGTTGGTTCATCCATTTAATTCGAAAGATATTCGAAATATAAGATAGTACATACAAGCTAAAGATTATGAAAACTAACTGCATGAGCAGCGTGCTATTTTTATCTTTTACAGCATGATCAAGCGTATATACACCTATCAAAATAGGAATAGCGAGTCTAATGACCGTTGTGATAATGACCATAAGAAACGAGAAAGGAAGCAAGTTTTTTCGATATGGATGAAGATAACGAAACAAGCGGGCCATTTGCTTCCAGTTAAACATCTTATCAATGATTTGATCTGTTTGATAATAAAAGCGCTCTCGCACAACTTTATTTTTTTCGGCTTCCATTCTATTCCTCCCTTGTTATACGTTCATCACTGACGTATTGCTTTCATATTGAATGTCATAAATATTTTTATAAATCCCTTCCTTTTGAATGAGCGTTTTATGGCTTCCTCTCTCTTTTATTTGACCTTCATGCAAGACTAAGATTTCATCGGCATGTCGCAAAGAAGAAAGGCGGTGTGCGATAATAAACGTAGTACGATTTTTCATCACTTCTTTTAAAGCCAATTGAATTTCTCTTTCTGTTTTCATATCAACAGCACTCGTGGCATCATCTAATACTAAGATGCTAGGGTTTAAGATAAGCGCTCGTGCAATCGCGATGCGCTGCTTTTGTCCGCCTGATAACCCCAGTCCTCTCTCTCCCAGCATCGTGTCATACCCATCCGGAAGCTCCATAATAAAGTCATGCGCCTGCGCTCGTTTTGCAGCATCAATAATGTCTTCTCTAGAAATACCCGGCACACCATAGGAAATGTTGGTTCCTATACTGCTTGAGAACAAAAAGGTTTCTTGAAGTACAAAACCAATTTCTTTCCGAAGAACGGAGAGCGGATACTCTTTAATCGGACAATGGTTAACTAAGATTTGTCCTGAAGTCGGTTCGTAAAACCTCGTGAGCAGCTGGGTTAAGCTTGTTTTTCCGGCTCCAGTTGCTCCGATTAAACCTACTACTTTTCCTTTAGAAGCAGAAAAAGATATGTTCTCAAGCGACTTTTTTTCTTCGTTTGGATAGGATAAGCTAACATGTTGAAACTCGACCGTTCCATTAATAGAGAAACTTCCGGCATGCTCATGGACTTTTTCTTCTTCTTCTAAAATTTCCAGCAGCCTTTCACCTGAAGCTTTAGACTGTGAAAACATATTGATAACAAACCCTAAATTCATAATAGGCCACATTAAATAAGAGGTTAAGCTAAAGAAAGCAACAAGCTCTCCCGGACGTACACTTCCGTTCATAACAAGCGCTCCTCCGTACGCAAGGAGACCAACAATAGATAAGTTTCCTATAAACTCCATTAAGGGGAAATAAGTTGCCCACACATTCGCGGTTTCAATGTTTCGATTTTTATAAACTCCGTTGGAGTCGTTAAATTTAGATGTTTGAAATTTTTCTCTTGATAATGACTTGACCGTTTGTATACCGCTTATATTTTCTTGGACATTTGTATTGAGCTCCCCAAACGATTGGCGAATTAAGCGAAACGCTGGATGAACGCGTTTATCAAAACGATAAACAGCTACCCCTAAAAAAGGCAGCAGACAGATTGTGACAAGAGTTAGTGAAATAGAGTAATAGAACATAACGGAAAAGCTGGCAGTAAGTAAAATAACGAAGCGAATTAATTCTGAGAAGCCAAAAGATAGAAAAAAACGAAATCCTTCTACATCAGCTGTCAACCTGGACATCAAGTCCCCTGTTTTAGCATTGTCATAGTAAGAAAACGGTAAATACTGAAGTTTGCGGTAAAGTTTATTGCGAAGAGTATACACGGACTTAATTCCAAATAAGTCGCCGTAATATTGCTGAATATATGTAAAGATTCCTTTGACAATCATTAGCCCAATAAAAATAAATGCTACATTATCGACTAGCTGATATTGTTTTCCTAACACAATATGATCAATCGTATATTGCAGCACAATAGGGTAAATCACAGTGATGGAGGTTACAAACAACAAGCAAATAGCAGAATAAAAAAAGTACATTCGGTACGGTAAATAAAAATCTTTTAGTTTTTTAAACGTTTCCATATACCCCGTCCTTCCTTTAGCTAAAATGCGGCACACATATTTAAATATATCGGTTCCCGAAATAATTTACCATAATTTTTAGATATTTTTTCAAAAAAAGGTAAATAGTCATAAAAAAGAGGGTGGGATATAACTAAATGAATTCAATCTAAAGACGAACAAATGGAATACATGAGTTGAACTGCTAGAAAGATCTACACTGACGAAATTATTCACCATAACAAAAAAATGAACCACTAATCAAACATGTTGATCAATGGTTCATTTTTCGATTCGTCTAAAATACGTTTGTTCCAGCCTCTTTTTTTATTGTTTTTCTACTGCATGTCCGCCGAACTCATTGCGAAGAGCGGCAACTACTTTACCTGTAAACGTATCGTCTTCAAGTGAGCGATAGCGCATCATTAACGATAGAGCAATAACTGGCGTTGGCACTTGTAAATCTAGAGCGGATTCAACCGTCCATTTTCCTTCACCGGAAGAATGCATAACTCCTTTAATACTGTCAAGTTTTGCATCTTTTGAAAATGCACGTTCCATTAATTCGATTAACCATGAGCGAATAACAGAGCCATTATTCCATACGCGGGCTACAGCTTCATAGTCATAGTCAAATTCACTTTTCTCTAACACATCAAAACCTTCAGCAATTGCTTGCATCATGCCGTACTCAATTCCGTTATGAACCATTTTCAAGAAGTGGCCGCTTCCTGCTACACCTGAATAGAGATAGCCGTTTTCTACGTTGATGTCGCGGAAAATAGGTTCGATTGTAGCAAATGCTTCTTTATCTCCCCCAATCATCATACAAGCACCGTTTCGGGCACCTTCCATTCCGCCGCTTGTTCCAACATCAAAGTAGTGAATTCCTTTTTCAGCAGAAGCTGCAGCACGTCGTACAGAATCTTTATACTTGGAATTACCGCCTTCAATAATCATATCTCCTTCTTCAAGCAGTTCTTGGAGCTCAGAAATTACTTTTTCTGTGAGCTCTCCAGCCGGAACCATGACCCAAGCAATGCGTGGTTTTTCTAATTTGCTCACTAATTCTTTAATGGAAGAAGCGCCTTCTGCTCCCTTTTCTGATACTTTCTGTACGGCTTCGTTGTTCACATCGAATGCTACTACAGAATGGTTATGATCTAGTAAATTCAATACTAAGTTTGCTCCCATTTTCCCTAAGCCAATCATACCTAATTTCATATGTAAATTACCTCCAATAGTAAGTTTCGTATCATGTTGTTAGTGTTAGTATGGTGTAAACTCACAAGAAAAAATCCACATTTTTATATTTCCTTTATCAGTTACTTCCTACACACAAAAAAGAAAAACATTCGATGCAAGTTCTACTAAGCATCGAATGCTTTTCACCTGTTACAACTGCCTGTATTTATTCGTTCTCGCCTAATACACGATTCACGCGCTTTTCAAGCATTTTCATACCGCTTCCACCAGCTTGGAAGTGGCGTAGCTGACCTGTTTTGTCAAATACATAATATGCCGGTACATATTGATTTTCAAATGCATCCGTTAATTTATGCTCACTGTCTACAAAAATTGGCTGCGTAATATCATGTTCTGCTGCTACTTCTTTAATTTTTGATAAGTCTAAATCATCTTCAGAGCGCGGCATATGAACTGCTACTACGTTTAATTGATCTTTGTATTGGTCGCGAAATTCATTTACTTGAGGCATTGCTTCTTTACATAAATGACAGCTTACTGACCAAAAATGAATAAGCGTTGGCTTTTCGCCGATTAGCTGCTCTTTTGTAACCTCTCCGTTTAACCATTCTGTAGCGCCCGTTAACTCAGGCATTGGCTGACGTAATTTCATGAATAAAAGCCTCCCTTATTTTCACTATTATTGACTATATGTTCTTTATTATCCGATGAAAAAAAGGCCTAACGTGGACGTTAGACCTTTTAAACGTTGTGCTTACGCGTTTAAAGTAGCTTGACCTGGTTTCCAGTTAGCTGGGCAAAGTCCGCCAGTTTGTAACGCTTGAAGAACACGTAAAGTTTCATCAACGTCACGGCCAATATTGTTGTGGTTTACAACTGAATATTGTAATTCGCCTTCTGGGCTGATGATGAATAAACCGCGAAGTGCTACACCTTCTTCTTCAATTAAAACGCCGTACTCACGAGAAACAACGTGATTTGTATCAGCTGCTAATGGATATTTAAGATCACCTAAACCATTATCTTTACGATCAGTGTTGATCCAAGCTAAGTGTGTATGGATTGTGTCTGTAGAAACACCGATTACTTCTGCGTCAAGATCTTCAAACTCATCATAACGGTCAGAAAGTGCAGTGATTTCTGTTGGACATACAAATGTAAAGTCCATTGGATAGAAGAATAATACTGTCCATTTGTCATTTTTAATATTTTCTTCTAAGCTAACTTTACCGAATTCTTTGTTTGATAATACAGCTTCCATTTCAAAGCGTGGAGCTTGTTTACCTACCATACGTTCTGGCATACATGATCCCTCCAAATAATTATTAAATGAGAAAATGTATAAAACATTCTCACTTATGTACTGTTATAACGGTTTTCATTATAATGGATATTGTTTTTTTAGTCAATATTAATTAAGAATGAATTTAAACAACATCTTATAATGGTAACATAGTTGTTATGCCCGCCTTTAGGGCAAATTAAACCCTGACTTCAGCAAAAAAATGCTATAAAAGGGTTGCATTTATTTACCTTCTCAGTTTAGCATGTCTAATATCGGGAATAAACAAATGTGCTCATACTCTTACAAAATCTTTTCCACAGAATACATTCCCACTTATTAATATTGAAACAGAACATAGGAAGGATGAACAACGAATGTTTAAGATGCAAGATATCAACTGGGAACAGCTTCTTACCAATGCTGGAGTTATTGTGTTAAAACTTATTGCCATCACCATTGTATTTTTACTTGTACGAGCAATTGGTAAAAAAGTTATTGAACGTTCCTTTGAAAAAATGAGTGAGCGCGAAAATGCTACGCGCGGACGTATGCTCACACTCAAAAGTTTAACCGTTAATGTGTTTTCATATGTACTTATTTTTATTTTTGTCGTTATGCTGCTTGAAGCAGTAAATATCCACGCCACAGCTTTATTAGCTGGTGCCGGAGTTGTGGGTCTAGCAATCGGGTTCGGTGCTCAAGGACTGGTTAGCGACGTTGTAACGGGTTTCTTTTTACTTCTTGAAAAACAGCTTGATGTTGACGACTATGTAACAACCGGAACTTTTTCAGGAATTGTCGAATCAGTAGGTCTTCGTACTACTCAAATTCGCGGATTTGATGGGACCCTGCACTATGTGCCTAACCGGGAAATTACAAGCTTAAGCAATCATTCCCGAGGCAATATGCGCGCGTTGATCGATATTGGCATTTCGTATGATGATGATATTGACAAAGCTATTTCCGTACTAGAAAAAGTATGCGAGCGTGTTGCTGCAACAAATGAAAACATTGTAGAAGGACCAAACGTGATAGGAGTTCAAGGTCTAGGCGCATCAGACGTTGTGCTTCGTGTAGTTGGCAAAGCTAAAAACGGTGAACAGTGGGGGATTGAACGTCAGCTTCGCAAAGAATTTAAAGAAGCGTTTGACGCAAACGGTATTGATATTCCGTTCCCTCATCAAGTAAATATTGATAAAAAGCAGCCTGAAGATGCCAAGCAGCCTCAGCATGCATAAAAAATAGCCGAAGGATTTATTCCTTCGGCTTTCTTTTATCCTTGTACCTTGTTGCCTACTTGCTGACAAATTTCTTCTGCCGTTAATCCGCTAGCTGTAATAACTGAGCCTTGCGTTACTGCATCAGAAATCCCCATTACGTTTGAATCCTGTCCTGTTACAACACAGCAATCGCACCCTTGTGCATCACTTTCGTTGCGTAATTGTACCACTTCATGTCCGAGCTGCTGAAGTGCAGCCTGTACATCTGTTAAACCGTATTCTACACCAATTCGTGCCATCGTTGCCCACCTCCTCATGGTATTAATTTAGCCATAAGGAAAAATGATTATACGATTTATTGATTGCCTTTATGTTCAAAATATTTTGTAATAAGTGAAATCGCAATATCTATTGCGCCTTCATGAGGCTGCAGCTTTGCATGATGAAGCCCATATTCAGACTGAACGCCAAGCCAAAACATAAATCCAGGAATATCTTTTAGCATATAGCCAAAATCTTCTCCTGTCATTGCTTCTTTGCACTCAATGACATCCACGTCTGTTTGTTCTTTGGCAAATTCCATGAACTCTCGCGTGACTTCATGGTGATTATATACTTGATGATACATACAACCATAATCAATGGCTGTTTCACACTGGTACCCTACTTCTACTCCTTTAACAATCGCTTCAATTCGTTCTTTAACACGCATCATTGATTCAGGAGATAGCGTGCGAATGGTTCCTTCTATGCGAGCTCGCTCCGCAATAATATTTTGAACCGTCCCGCCTTGAATTTTTCCTACTGTAATTACAGCGCTGTCTAGCGGATCAACGTTGCGAGCAACAATAGTTTGAAGTTGTGAAACGAGCTGACATGCAGCAACTACCATATCATTTGTTGTGTGTGGATAAGCAGCATGGCCGCCTTTTCCTTTTAAATCAATAAATAGCTCAGACGTGTTAGCAAATAGCAACCCTTCCTTCAGCGCAATCGACCCAACCGGATATTCAGGCGCTACGTGAAGGGCGAAGATGAAATCTGGAAGCCATTCTTTCATGATGTCGCTTTGGAGCATTGGCTGTGCTCCTCCTGGACCTTCTTCTGCAGGTTGAAAGATAAACAGTACATTATCTTTAATTTCATGCTGAGCAAAGTAAGTGAGTACGCCTAGCCCAATGGCCATATGCATATCATGTCCGCAGGCATGCATGAGTCCTTCATGCTGTGATTGAAAAGAATAATTCGTTTCTTCCGTGATAGGAAGCCCGTCAATATCTGCTCGGTAACCTATTATTTTAGTTGGATTTGTACCATGTACTTTAACAAAGAGTCCTGTTTTCCACGTCTTTACTTCTAAACGCTCTTGCGGAAGAGTGTTAATATAATCAAGCAAAAAACGCTGTGTTTTCACCTCTTGAAACCCTAATTCAGGAATTTTATGTAGCTCTCTTCTTATTTTCACAAATTCATTTTCAGCCATGTGTATGTCCTCCTCACGAAATAAAGAAGAAAGCGTGGTTGCCCACGCTTCCAACTTGTCCATATGATACGTTCAAGGATTCAGTATCCCAATCGCTAAAACCTATTAATTCAACAAAGAAAAAGCGCAAACTGATCGTTTTTCTTATTCTTCGTTTAATTGACGCAATTCTTGCTTGATTTCTGTTTTAGACTTTGTTTTTTCGTCAATTTCTTTAATAACGCGAGCCGGCGTACCTGCTACTACTGTGTAAGGAGCTACATCTTCTACCACAATTGCACCTGCAGCAACTACGGCACCTTTACCTACTGTTACACCTTCAAGAACAACAGCATTAGCACCGATTACTACATCATCTTCTACTACAACTGGTTTTGCAGAAGGTGGCTCAATAACACCAGCTAATACAGAACCTGCGCCGATGTGACAGTTTTTACCTACTGTTGCACGACCACCAAGTACTACGTTCATGTCGATCATTGTTCCTTCACCGATCACAGAGCCGATGTTAATAGATGCACCCATCATAATAACAGCGTTGTCGCCGATTTCAACTTGATCGCGAATAATAGCGCCTGGCTCAATACGAGCTTTAATTCCTTTCATATCTAATAAAGGAATCGCAGAGTTACGGCGATCATTTTCAATTACGTAGTCTTCAATTTTTCCTTCGTTTGCTTCAATAGCAGCTTTGATTTCTTTCCATTCACCAAATACTACACCTGTGTTGCCCGTTACGAATGTTTTAGAAGATGAACCAAAGTCAATTCCTTCTACTTCACCTTTTACGTAAACTTTTACCGGTGTTGATTTTGTGCTGTTTTGAATAAATGAGATAATCTCATTAGCATCCATCATTTTCATTATGTATTCCTCCTAAGTAAGCAATGTCTCATTTAATGTAACAAAATGCTTTCACAATGACAAGCATCATTATCGTTTTAATAAAAAGATAACGATTGCAAATAAAAAAAGCGAGCATCTAGACTCGCTTTAGACCGTTTCTCTTACATATTCACGTACAATATCAACAAATGCTCGAACTTGCTTCAGTTTAAACGCTGATTCGTATCCAACTAAAGAAGTGTCTCGGGTAATTGGCTCTCCATTTGCTTTCAGAAGCGGCGTCCGGTGAATATGGCTTCCAGCTTCTTTAATAGCAATCGATGGTAAAATAGCGAAGCCAAGACCATTTAAAGCCATTTGCTTACACGTCTCAATCTGATCCACTACAATCGTACGCTTCGGTGTAGTATGAAACTCTCGATGCCACCATTCTAAAATTTCTTGATAATACGTTGAGTCACTTTTAAATTGAATAAATGGTCGATGAGTATTTACTACTTCCGCTGCCCTTTCAATTTCTGAATCGACTAGGTAAAGAGGATCTGTAAACAAATGTTCTTTGACACCTTTCCAATCCGGATTTCCGCGTATGATTCCAATATGTACCTCATCTTCGTACAGATAGCGAAGCATTTCACTGCTCCAGCCGGTTACAAGAGAGATTTTAGCATGTGGGTAACGATCCATATAGCGTTTTAACACCGCCGGCAGCCAGTGCTGTCCAATAATCGAAGCCACCGCTAATTTGAGTGTACCATATACCTCATTATCTAAATGATGCAAGTCCTCACGAACCCGATCTTCTTTTTCTACCACTTCTTTTGCAAATTGAACAATCTTTTCTCCAGCAGGCGTTAATGACAGTCCTTTTTGCGAACGAATGAAGATTTGTGTATCCCATGCTTTTTCAATGGTTTGCAGCCTCTGTGATAAAGCTGGTTGCGATACAAATAATCTCTCTGCAGCTTTTCTCATATTTAATTCTTGAGCTAATACAACGAGCATTCGACATTCTATTAATTGCATTCAGTTATTCCTTTCAAGCCTCTTTTTACTTTCATTTTACCTTTATCATATAAGAAAAAAACGGAGAAAGATAGGCTGAAACACGATTTCTTAAAAAAATTATTGAAATGACTCTTTCGGGAGAATGATGGACTGCCTTCTTAATGACTTTAACAAATTTCTTCGTGTTAAAATCCCTTCAAAAATGCCATCTTCATTCTCTACGCACAAAAAAGGATGGTTAATCATGGCATTTATGACTTTTAATACGGATTTTTTCATGGAGACACGAGGAACATTTTGATTCATAACTTCTTCTACTTTCATGGTTTCTAATCGTTCAAATTCAATGCGCTTTAATCCTAAAATCGAATCTAAAATAAGCGTCATACTCACGAACCCCTGCAGCTGGAACCTTGGATTTAATACGGGAATGGACGTATAGCCAGTCTTTGTTAACACAAGCAAAGCATGTTCTAAATTATTTCCCACTTGGACATGAGCAACTTTATCAGAAGTGACAAGCAAATCTCGAAGTTCAATTTGATTTAACTGATTGTGATCAATATCAATCATTTATACATTCTCCTTCCATTTCTCATAACTTCCACGTGTGTAAAGAGAAAAAGAACAAGCTACAAAATGAAAATAGCTTGCTACGTAAATGCGAACCTTTAAGAGGGAATAGAAGCAGACACACTCGATGTTCTCCCTTATATGTTAAGTCTAGATTTTTTTAAAACAAGTGTCAACGAAAGTTCATAATTATCTGAATTTTTTATTTTGATTTTTTTACAGCATTCGACCCGTTCCTTCTATTTATCAGAAAATCCGCTATCACTTTGTCGATATTTCTCGGGAAAATAGGGCGGAAGCCACCGCAAAAACTCCATACGCAGTAACAAAAAAATACCGCAAAGTATAAAATCCTTTGCGGCATTCGTTTTGCTTTATCCCTTAATGAATAAGTTCAAAAATTTCAATTGCAATCATATCAACGTTATCAAATTGATAAACGGCTGGCTTTTCACCATCTTGATATACTTCAAGTTCGTATGTTTCAGTTTTTGCATGATATTTCACGCTGCAAATTCTTTTTCCCTCTACTTCGAAGAAGCGTTGTGGCGCTTCACTTCCACTTGCTTGCTCACGGAGATTCACAAGACGAGTTAAAATACCTTGTAATTGTGACATATAATCTCTCCTTTCACCTATTACATCATTACGCATTCGACTTTTCTACAATATCAATTCAAATAAATACGTTATCTAAACTAATACTTAAAAGACACCATTTCACTATATGCCACATACTAAAAAAACACAAGTACTTTACGTGATTTTTCATAAGAAAATGCCTTATTATAGCGATATATGTCGTTTTTTATTATAATAACATAGCGATATACTATGTATCATACAAAACTTCATTCTACTTTAACACCATTCATTTTAATATAGGGAGGTGCTTTCATTGAGATCTATAGAGTTGTACACACAACCAGCTTGCCCACCTTGCGAAATTGTTAAACAGTTTTTACAGCATCATCACGTTTCTTATAAAGAATTTGACGTATCTAAAGATGCTTCTGCTCGAAAACGAATGACTACTGAGTTAGAGTCTTATTCCACTCCGACCATTCGTATTGACCAGGAAATTATCAGAGGATTTGACCTTCAAGCACTTGAGAAGCTTCTTAACATCGGGTAACAGAAACACTCAAAATAAGCTTTCCTCGGCTATTTTGAGTGTTACTTACTATATATAAACTTTTGCACTTTCCATTTCCCTTGTTTTTTTACTAACGTGATCATTTCGTAATGATCTTGGTATTTTACCCGTTCATTATGCACAGCCGGAAAAAATTGATAGACATAAGCTTTGTTTTGGTCGGAATGAAGAGCTACCTTCGTTTGTTCATCAAAAGAAAAGAAAGGGATGTAGTGTGTTAAATATTCAGGTCCCTCTCCGACATACCCTTGAGCTTTTTGTAAGAGAGCCTCATTAAAAAACACAGATGCATACTCATCATCTAAAAACAATTTCAGCTCACGAACAGCGTCTTGATTAGTATGAGCAGACGCAGCTCTTAGCTGAGCCTGATAAGCGTCCTGCAAATTTATAAAGATTTCATGCCTAGTCTCTCCTGATACTTCTGCATGAACAGATTTTCCTGAGTACAAGACAATCAGCAAAAAGACAAGTAAGCATATTTTATTCAAATTAAATCAGCTCCTTAACTTCTTTTTTATTAGAATTCCGAAAATTCCCCTGCCTATGCATATCCCTACAACCGACTGTCGTTCTCCTCTAAAAAAACATAAAAAACCGGCAACCACTTTTGCTGGTTGCCGGTTTAACTTTAACTTATTTATTCTCTACAAAACGTCTCTTTCGTATAAAAAAGAATATGAAATATCAAGGAATATATAGTGCATATTATCAATCGGATACGAAAAAGTCCGGATATTCTCACCTGTTTCAATATCATTATACAAATCTGATAATATGCCTTTTTTTTCATAGCTCATTCGAATAATATTCTCAAGAAAATATGGGCGCCAGCTCCAATTTTTCTTTACATATTCAGGTTCAAGAATCCAATCCTCGTTTTTCTTTACATAGTTAGAAGACTTTTGAAATCCGTTTTCATCGCAGATGTAAAGGCGAAAACACACGTTGGATAGTTCTTCTGCAATAACAGGCAGCATATCGTCATACGTTTCTAGCTTTCTGCACTTTGTCATTACCTGCTGCATTTTATCTTGAAAGCGTTCTGTCAGCTGGTAAACAGCAAGCAGCTTTTTCTTTTCGTGAGCGATATACATTTCAAAACGTTCCTTTAGTTTATCCTTTAAGATGTTCGGATCGACAAGTTCAGCAGCCGGCTTATGTAAATAATAACCTTGAAAATACCTGCCTCCGTTTCTCCATGCATATTGCAGCTGATAGGAGGCTTCTATATCTTCGTATAGAAGCGTAGCACCCATTTTTCTTGCTAACAGAGATAAAGAATACAATACGTCTTGATACGACTGCGCCATGTCCGTTTGTCTCAGAATATGTAAATCTACTTTTAAGATATCTGGTGAAAGCAACCCAATCCTGTCTAGATTACTACTTTCTTTTCCTATATTATCAATTGCAATCTTAATACCATATGTTTGATAATACTTTAGTAAGTGTTGAAGTGATTCCAAATCTCCACTAAAATTGTGTTCTGTAATTTCGAGAACAATTCGATCAAGCGATAATCCTTTATTTTCGAAAAGTTGCAATAATTCTAGCAAGGATTCTCCATGATCGTTCATTAATAAATTAGGGTTCTGATTAATAAAAATTAAAAATTGTTCTTCCTGGGTCAACATATGCTCGAGCGCTTGTGTTAAAACAGCATAATCAACTTCTATGCGATATTCATCCGGAATCGCATCATCATGAAAGAATGGGCCGAGACTTTCAATTTCCCCTTCATTTTGAAACCTCGCCAACACTTCATAGCCAATTACTCTATGTCCATCTGCACTAAAAATTGCTTGATAATACGGAAGAGTTTTCTCTATGTTTGTTAATACATCTAACGGGTCCACTCAACTCTCCCCTCTCCTTGTTCACTTTACGTTAGTATAATACGAATAGCATAATTTTGCTAGCCCTTCTCGGTTTGCTTTGTACTTTTTAGTGCGTATCCAACCTTAAAAAGGATGCTGATTTAGCCACTGTCCCCCGTCCATTGTGATGCATTCCCCATTGATATAAGATGCTTCATCGGAGAATAAGAAACTGGCTAATCCTGCTATTTCCTCAGGAGTTCCAAGGCGTCCTAGTGGTACAGAATTCAATGTACGCGCTTTCATTTTTTCTGACTCAAATAATTTATCGGCTCCTCCTGTTCGCTCGATCGGCCCCGGTGCAATCGCATTTACCCGTATACCATATTTCTTTCCCCACTCTACCGCGAGCGTGCGCGTCATGGTTAAAACTCCTGACTTGGCACAAGCTGAATGAATAACACCTGCTCCTGCATTCCAGGCATATGTAGCCACAATGTTTGTAATGGCCCCTTTTGTGCCTTTATTGATCCAATATTTCCCTACTGCGGAACTGCAATAAAATGTACCATTTAATACGATATTAATTACGCTGTTCCATCCGTTAATGGATAAGTCTTCAGCTGCACATATAAAATTGCCTGCAGCATTATTAACTAAAAAATCAATTTGGCCAAATGCCTTGTCCGTTTCTTGAACCATTCGTTCCACATCTTCTGGATTGCGTACATCCATCACCACTGAAAGTACCTGTCCATCAAACGTTTTAATTTCATTTTCTGTCTCTTGTAATCGATCAGCTGATCTACCTGTGATTACCACATGAGCACCTTGTTCTGCAAATCGCTTTGCCATATGTTTTCCCATTCCACTTGAACCGCCAGTAACAATTACGACCTTGTTCTTCAATGTATCTTCCTCCCCAAAACATAAGTGTTTTACAACTATCATTTTACTATTTTTTCTGAATAAAGTGAAATTTTTATCCATTTAACTTAAAAGCAGGCTTCTCGTTGTGATGATAAAAAAAACAATGCTATAATGAAAACTTGAAAACTATAAGGAATAGGTTGATTTTGCATGAAAAAGACGTATACAAGACGATCTTTTTTGAAAGGACTAGCGTCTATTTCGTTAGGGTCTTTGCTCACCACGTCTTTTGGGTATACATATGCCAAATATATTGAGCCTAGACGTCTGCAAATTGTTCGTCATACAATTACTTCTAAAAATATTCCGAAAAGCTTTAACGGAATAAAAATTTTACAATTTAGTGATGTTCATCTTGGACTCTCTTATGATTTATTACAACTAGAACAGCTTATGGTGACCATAAATAATTTGAAGCCTACTATTATATTATTTACCGGAGATTTAATGGATGTACCTAATGAATACCCGCATCCAGAAAGAATTCCCCCGATTTTACAGAGGCTTCAGGCTCCTCTTGGAAAATATGCTATATATGGTAACCATGATCACGGAGGATATGGAACAAATATCTATAAACAAGCCATTGAAGACGCAGGATTTAGACTTTTAGTAAATGAAGTTGACACGGTATCCATGCCTGATAAAAGCTACATTCATATTTGTGGACTCGATGATATTATGCTTGGGAATCCACAATATGAAGGAACGCTAGGGCAATTACAGCCGGATATTTTTTCTATTGCTATGATTCATGAACCGGACGTTGCTGTCAAAGCAGCTCCTTTTCCAGTAGATCTTCAGCTCTCCGGCCATAGTCATGGAGGCCAAATTCAAATTCCTTTTTACGGTCCTTTGATTACACCGCCCTTTGGGACGGTTTACCCTGAAGGAATGTACGAAGTTGGAGATTCCAAAATGAAGCTTTATGTGAATAGAGGCTTAGGAACCACTCGCATTCCTTTTCGTTTTTTAGCTACGCCTGAAATTACGCTTTTCACCCTGCAATCAACATAAAAACGCCCTTACAGGGCGTTTTTATGTTGATTGTCTTTTTTTAGCTGATTATGACCGCCTAATTCTAGTCTTAAAGAAATAAACCAGGCTCAAAAACTTCCGTTCAGCCATACACTACAAAGACAACTGACAAGGAGGTTAAATTATGTACTATCAATATCCCTATACAGGATATCGTAATATTCCAAATGGTGACGAGCGCTTTTTTGGATTTCCTTTTGTTGCTGGCTTAGCTGGTGGGCTGCTTGGCGGACTAGCTGTTGGCGGTTTTGGAGGCAGACCTGGGTGCTGTCCACCACCTTATCCTTATCCAGTTCCGTTTTACGGCGGTGGATTTCCTGGAGGAGGCTTCCCTGGTGCCGGCTATGGAGGCGGTGCTCCTGTTTATAACACATACTACGGACCTGGATACGGTCCTGTTGGTCCCATTCCTAGATAATAACATGACTAAAAAGCCGAGCACTCGGCTTTTTTTATGTTATTCTTGATTGTCGCAAAGAGCATATTGACAAAAAATCTCTTGACTATTAATAGAGAGCTCATGGTCTTTTTTTATGACGTAATGATAATTCCCTTCTTGGTCTTGTTCTCGTGCTTTTACATTATCAGCAAGCATAACTTCAAGCCACTTCCACACTTTTTTTTTCAAATATGTATCCAGGATAGGAAATAAAATTTCTACTCGTTTCACCATATTTCTTGTCATCATATCTGCAGATGAAAAGAAAAACTTTTCCTGTTTATTATGATGAAAATAATAGATTCGGCTATGCTCTAAAAATCGTCCGACAATGCTTCTTACTCTTATATTCTCGCTAACGCCTTGAATTTGAGGGCGCAAGCAGCACGCTCCTCTAACAATGAGTTCGATTGTCACACCAGCTATAGAAGCTTCATATAGCTTCATAATTAAAATTTTATCCGTCAATGAGTTCATTTTCCCAATGATTCTTCCATTGCCATACCGTCTATGATAATGGATTTCCTGATCAATGAGATGCAAAAAATCATTTCTTATATCAAATGGTGCAACGGATAAATGATGATATACTGGTTTTTGCGTATAGCCACTTAAGTAATTAAAAAAATTGGCCGCATCTATCCCGATGTTTCGGTTGACAGTAAAAAGACTTATATCCGTATAGATCTTTGCTGTGGCATCGTTGTAATTCCCAGTACCAAGATGAACAAACCGTTTAATATGCTCTCCTTCTCTTCTCACCACGAGCGTAATTTTACCATGCGTTTTTAAATGCGTCATTCCATATATCACGTGACACCCTGCCCGCTCTAGCTCTTTAGCCCATTGCACATTATTCTCTTCATCAAACCTCGCTTTTAGTTCAACTAGTACCGTCACTTGTTTACCTTTTGCAGCCGCTCGTTTTAATGCTTTAATAACGGGAGAATCTCCGCTTACCCTGTATAACGTTTGCTTAATAGCAAGCACATTTTCATCGTCTGCTGCACCGTTAACAAAATCGAGTACCGGCTTAAACGATTCATAAGGATGGTGAAGCAAAATATCTCTTTGAATCATTTGATCGAAAATATTTTGATCCGGGTGTAACTCTATTGTAAGCTTAGGAATAAAGGCTTTTTCAGCCAACTCTTCATGCGTAGATTTAAGTAATCTATAAAACGAAAATAAACTGGTTAAATCCAGCTGTCCTTCGATCTCATACACATCTTCATCATCAATTTCAAGTACTGACTCTAAATACGCTAGTACACCCTGATCATATGGACTCTTAATCTCAAGACGAACAGCCGCTCCCCATTTTCGCTTCTGTAACTCTTCTTCAATTTCTTTTAGTAAATCTTGAGCGTCTTCTTCGTGAATAGTCATATCTGCGTTGCGGGTAATTCGAAATTGAGAAACGGAAGAAACGCGATATCCCTTAAACAACTTCTTAATAAAATAGGCAATCACATCCTCTAGCAATACAAATAGACGGGTAGAATCTGATGTGGCTATTTCAATGTAGCGCGTTAGCATCGAAGGTACTTGAACGATAGCTAGCCTTCCTTTTATTTCAGCAATTTGCTGCTCATCATTTAAATTTTCTGAAAGGACGACTGCTAAGTTCAAGCTTTTATTCATCAACATAGGAAACGGCCGGTAGGTATCAATAGCCATAGGAGTTAATACGGGAAAGATTTGCTCGTCAAAATACTGTTCAAGCGTATCTAGATTTGATTTTTCCAACTTTTCAACCGCAATGATTTCCACGCCGTATTTCTGTAATTCGGGAAGAAGTGTATGAATATACGTATCATACTGCTGCTCGACTAGATCGTGGTTTTGTTTAGAGATAGAAAATAGCTGCTGTTTAGGAGTTAAGCCTGCTTTGTTTTCAGGTTTGCTAAATCCAGCTTTCACTTGATCTTTTAATCCGGCTACCCGAATCATAAAAAACTCATCTAAATTTGAACTGAAAATTCCTAGAAATTTAAACCGCTCAAGCAAAGGGTTTTTCGTATCTACTGCTTCTTCCAGCACCCGCTTGTTAAAAGCCAGCCAGCTCAATTCACGATTATTGTAATAAGCTGAATCAGCCACTTGTATGGTTTGCCTATAAGTGCGATTACTTTCTAACATTAGCCTCACCTTCCAGGATAATGGATTTAATCTAGTTAGCTATACTGAATATTCTAACCGATTCAGCGTTATTCTAAAGCTTAGCAAATTCAAGAACAATATTTTTTTTCACTACTTTTTCTAGATGCTTTTTCTGTGTTTCAGCCTGATATTGTTCAGGACGAAAGTTTTTTGTACATAATAGTTTAATCGTAACTGTGTTTTCATCGCTTTTCATGTCAATATGTTGAATAACATTTCGCTTTGTTGCATGTAAACCGTCAGCTATTTTTAAAACCGCACCGAGCAGCTGGACTTTTTTTTGTTCTTCTTTTGTTAACCACTTTTTAAAAGGAGCAACATATTGCCTAAAAGAAGACTTCCCTTTATATGAAGAAACAAGTGCCAGCTTTAAACGTTCTCTATGTAAAATTCCATCGATTGTACGATTAGCAAGCACATAAAACGTATGCTGGCTGCTTGATTCGGCATCAATATACTCTCCTATATCATACACTTGCGCAGCTTTTATAAGAAGCGCTAAGTCATCCTCTTTTAAATCAACCGGTCCCTGCTCCTTAAAATGCTGAAACATCATAATAGCTGTGCGGGTAAGCTGTTTGACATAATCTTTATTTACTTCAAACTCTTCCATTATTTCTTGAAAACTTTGCTGTATGACATCGGGGTACATTGGCTGGATATTAGCATCAGATGCTTCCTTAAATAACACCCCTTCTCTTAAGCCTTTGCGGCTTAAGATGAAGCGAGTCGCGTTGACTGTTTCATATAATGATTGAAATACTTCAATCGCTGGCAAAATTGTATCCGCACGATCTTTTGACAAGCGGTCTAGCTTTTGAAGATTGTGATAAGACAATGAGCCTATAGCAGATTTCACATGCAATATATCAGCTAAGTTCATTTCATATTGATGCAGCCCGGCGAGAGGATAGTGGATAAAACCTTGATGCACTTGCACCATACTTCTTGCACTTCCTCCAATTGCTACAATCGGAACTTGGCGATTTAAAAGCCACGGGACAGTATGGAAATACCGGATCACGAAATCGCGGATTTTTACTTTTTCTTCTGCAGTGGGAATATTGCCTTTGACGAACTGCAGACGCAGAGATAAGGCACCGAACGGAAAGCTGTGGTACTGCACTAACTCCCGATTGCGAAAATACGTAACTTCCGTACTTCCCCCGCCAATGTCAATTGTAATGGCTTCTTCGATCGAAGTGGAATGAATAACGGCAACAAAGCCGTAATACGCTTCTTCATATTCAGACAATAGTTGAATAGAAAAGCCCGTTTCTTTTTTTACATGCTCTAGAACTTCTTTTGCATTAGCCGCTTGACGGATGGTAGCTGTGGCCACACAGGTAACGTTCGGTAGCTGCTGATGCTTGATAATAACTCCAAACGTTTTAAGCGTATCAAGCAACGTATATATTCCTTTAGCCGTTAACACTCCTTCTTTACTTAAATAATTTCGAAGCCGTGCAGCTACTTTCACGTTTTCAATTTGCTTAAATCCTCTGCCTTTTTTGTATTCATAAATAACAAGGCGTATCGTATTTGAACCTATATCAATCAGTCCATGTTTATAAGTCAATGTAATTTCAACACCTTTTTCAAAATAACTTTATGCTCACAAAAGTCACTTTTACTTTTTTCAACCGTATACTGTTACAACATAGTCATATATCAAAGGAGCGAAGTTAATGAGATATATAGTAAAGCGCGGTGAAACCTGGCAAAGCGTTTCAGGTGACTACCGGACTCCGGTTGAAGATCTGTGGATGGCTAATCCTTTTGTAAGCCATAGTACGCTGAAGCCTGGGCAAGTAATCATCATTCCAAACCTCCCTGATAAAGAGCTCATTCCTTACACGATCCACGTGTTTATTGCTGAAAAGCAGCTTGAATTACGAAGAAATAATATCATACAAAAAGTCTATCCCATTGCAGCAGGAAAAATGCTGAGTGCAACCCCTACTGGAGACTTTGTTATCGTTAACCGGGAGCCAAACCCCGGGGGGCCTTTTGGCACAATGTGGCTAAGCTTGTCTAAAAAGTCATATGGCATTCACGGAACAAATGATCCAAGTTCTATTGGAAAAGCCGTATCCAAAGGATGCATTCGCATGTATAATGCCCAAGTAAATGAGCTAGCTCAAATTGTGCCAAATGGGACTGGTGTTTATATTCGACCTTCTCGACGAATGGCTCAATAGTTCGGGATTTACTAATCAATGATGGTTTAACTGTGGGAGCAGCATTTTTTTAAAAATAAAAAGTATGGCGTGCTGTTCCACTTTACTTGTATAAGGAAGCGTAACAAAACAAACCCTATACATAGGAAATTTCATTAATTACCAAAATACTTCTTCGTGTAATTATTTTCAAATGGGACAAGACACGCTATAATGAACGTATCAGCTTTCACCTTATAGGTTGAACAGCTGATATGATAGAAAGGGAGTGAACGTATGTCTCAAGCAAATGGACAAGGCTCTTTGACCCCGTCTGTATCTGAGATTGCACAAGCTATTTTCACTGTAAATCGTCACGCAAAAGCTGCTCCTGATCCTAAGCAGTTATATACGTTAAAGAAAATTGCATTAGATCAACTAATTTTAGAAGGAAAAGCCAAAAAAGAAGGACTTCACTTTTCGCCAAACCCTGGTAAAAGTCAACAAAAATCAGATGTACTTGTATCAGTTGGAGACTACTTTTTCCATATGCCTCCAAAGAAAGAAGACTTCAAAGAGTTATCACACCTCGGCCATTTAAACCATCAGTATCGAAATCCCAAAACGACTATGTCATTATCTTATGCGAAGCGCTTATTATCTAAATATACGGGTCATCTCGTACAGCCGGCTAAAAGCCCTGTTTCGACTCCAAGAAAACGGCAAGCACCTGTGTTTAAACCGCTGGGTAAAAGTTATTTTTAAAAAAGTGCCTGAAGTGGAGCAATCTGCTTTCAGGCACTTTTTTGTGATCCTACAAAATATAGAGATCGATCAACTCAACAAGCTCTCCGATTTCCGGCTTACTTACTTGTCCTTCCGCTCCTACCATCTTTCCCTTGTGACGTAAATCTTCTGTGATAAGAGAAGAGAAGATAATGACTGGAAGTATAGAAAGCTGAGGATTTTCTTTCACTTTTTTAGTTAAATGATGCCCATCCATTTGCGGCATTTCTATATCTGTAATAAGCAGCTGGACTTGATCACTGATTTCCACACCTTCATCGATCACTGAGCTTAGATAGTTCCACGCTTCCTCACCGTTCTCAAAAAATTCCGTGTTCTCATAACCTGCTTGTGCAAGAGTATCTTCAATCATTCGGCGCAGCAGCGGAGAGTCTTCAGCCACGACAATCTTTTTATTAGAGCGTTCCCTAGCCCCTAGCTTTTTGATTTTCGACTGATTAATACCCGCATCAGGGTTCACGTCAGAAATCAGCTTTTCAAAGTCTAACAGCAGAATTATTTGACCGTTTAATTTTACCACTCCAGTAATCTGCGTTTCCAAACCTTGATACAAATCTGAAGGCTTCTCAATTTCTTTCCAAGAAATACGGTGAATTTGCGTCACTGCATGGGTATGAAAGACAATTTTTTGCTGATTGAACTCTGTAACAATTAACTTATCTTTTTCAGGCGTATTTGAAGGTTCCATTTTTAACGCTTTTGCTATGTCAACAACAGGAAGTACTTCCCCTCTTAGCTCTATAATACCTTCTATGTAAGAATGCGCATTGGGAACAGGTGTAATAGATACGGGATTAATAATCTCTCTAACTTTTACTACATTAATGCCAAACCAAACATTTCCTATCTCAAATTCGACAATTTCCAGTTCGTTTGTACCACTTTCCAACAGTATTCCTTTATCTGGATTCATATACTTACTCCTCTCATCTCACCTGCTTATCTAATAGTCCATATTTCCCATTATAGTGACCGCCTCTTATATCCGTAAAGAAAAATTTTCTTATTTTGTTATCCTTTTTCCCTAAAACATATACATAAAATATTGTTTTACGAATTAACAGAATATTATATACTATATAAAAACATGAGCGTCGATCCCTTTCGTCTCATCCTCTGCTCAGTTTTTTAATTGCTCTACTTTACTTCTCTATACTAGCTTATGAACTTGAGTCAAACGACTACTCCTATTCGAACGAGGTGTAATTTATGAACAGAGGATTACAAAAAGAAGAAACAAAAAAACGCATCCAAAAAGCCGCTATCTCTTTATTCCAACAGCAGGGATATCAAAAAACGACTGTGTCTCAAATTACCCATGAAGCGGGTGTAGCAAAGGGAACATTTTTTAATTACTTCAAAACAAAAGAAGAAGTTCTTCACTACCTTGGAATTAATTTTACAAACCGTATCTCCTACAAATTAGAACAGCTCCTTCAAACAGAAGAACCAACTGCTGCCATTGTTAAACAACTGTTTTTATTACTAGCACAATCAAACGAAGAAGCGAACCCTCACCTAATCCGTTCTTGGTTTCATATTGCTATTACCAACAGTTCCTTTCAACAATCCGAAATTCTTCAAATTGAAAAAATGCGTGCCCATTTTACAAAAGTTTTTCAAACAGGACAAGACCGAGGTGAACTTATAGTCGATATCCCTGCCGAAGAAATGGCTTCTATTGCTATACTTAATTTTTTTGGCACACTTCTTTACTGGTGTACCAACCAACCCGACTCTGCTACCCTTCAAGAAAGAATAGACAAGTCGGTTACTCTTCTATTTAGAGGGTTTCTTATTCATTCCTAAAAGCCTGTTCACAAATTTTTAACAAGAAATCGAAGATAGCTGTGGACTCTACAGCCAAAACGGTTTATACTACACAAAGTGAATGAATAATCTTAAAAGAAGGTGTTCGTAATATGAAAGGCTCCGTCATTCTTTTTAATGACGATAATGAAATGACCATTATTGAAAACGTAGAAGAAGCTGTATATCAAGATATTAAAGAACAAGAAGGCTCTGATCACTGCGTTGTAACATTGGACGATCATGAAGTTGATTTTGGCTACGTTTCCCCCGTTTATTGGCGTGAAGGCCAAATACACACTGACTAATATACAAGACCTGCATATATATGCAGGTCTTTTTATGCGCTTATTATTTTGAATCTAGAATTGAACGTGAAGCGAGGAATCTCTGATTTCCTAACACATACCTCAGCACATTCGCAGCTAAAAACAGGGTTAACAACTATATAGAAAGGGTACATTTCAAGTAATAGAAGCTGCGTTTTATTTTAAAAAAGGAGGTTTATGTTATGAGTTCTTATCGAAAAAATATGAATCACTATCCTCACTCATCTCAGTACACACCTTACCAACACTATTACGCGAAAGAAGCTGATCGTATTTTAACGACTATGAGTACAAACTTTAATAAACAGCATTTGAAATCTCTTATCGACGATGCGTTAGATAACAGAGACGAAGAACAATTTTATGAACTAACAACTGCTTATAATAAGCTATATAACGCCTAACTTAAAACCACTATTTGCAAAATGCGCAAATAGTGGTTTTTTACCTATTTTCATTGTGATAAAATGAGTTGAAAATACGCGGAAGGATTTGAAACCATGGAGCACTTAATCAATAAACGTGTCAAAGAAATTGAACTATCAGGAATACGTACATTTTATAATATGGTCTCACAATACCAAGATGTTTTATCCCTCACAATTGGACAACCTGACTTCTTAACACCACAGCATGTAAAAGAAGCGGCAAAATCTGCAATTGATGGTAACCAAACTTCTTATACCCACAATGCTGGAACAATAGAACTGCGCGAGGCAGCAGCTCAATTTGTCAAAGAAAAATATGACTTGCACTATAACCCAGCGGATGAAGTGATTGTGACCATTGGAGCTAGTCAAGCAATTGACATTGCTCTTCGCACCATTTTAGAAGAAGATTCTGAAGTTATTTTACCTGGACCTGTTTACCCAGGATACGAACCGCTTATCCGGTTAAACGGCGCTAAACCTGTACATATTGATACAACCGCAACAGGATTTCGACTAACAGCGGATTTAATCCAACAACATCTGACGTCTAAAACAAGATGCGTCATCTTACCTTATCCGTCTAACCCTACAGGCGTGACGTTGTCACAGCAAGAATTAGAAGAAATTGCCGCTCTTTTAAGCGATAAAAATATTTTTGTACTATCTGATGAAATATACAGCGAGCTCGTTTTTGATAAAAAACATCAGTCCATTGCCTCCATTTCCTCTATGAGAGAGAAAACAATTGTTATTAACGGAGTATCAAAGTCTCATTCTATGACAGGCTGGCGAATTGGCCTTTTATTTGCTCCTTCTTATTTAGCCAAACATATTTTAAAAGTTCATCAATACAACGTGAGCTGTGCTTCTTCTGTCTCTCAAGCAGCTGCACTCGAGGCACTGACAGCAGGTAAAAACGATGCGGTGGATATGAAAAAAGAATACGAACAAAGGCTGAATTATGTGTATGACCGATTAGTAAACATGGGATTTGACGTAGAAAAGCCGACGGGTGCTTTTTATATCTTCCCTTCTATTCAGAACTTCCACAGCAATTCATTTGATTTTGCCCTGGAGTTAGTAAAAGAAGCAGGTGTTGCACTAGTACCCGGCAGCGCTTTTTCTTCCCACGGTGAAGGATATGTACGCCTGTCGTATGCGTATTCCATGAACACGCTGCGTGAAGCCTGTGATCGAATTGAAGCTTATCTTACATCTCGTCAATCACGCTAAGCCGATGGTAAGAAGTGTATGCATTTTTTTGTGAGTGACAGCACATAAGAGCGGGTATACTAGAAGCATATAAATTGACTTCAATAGTGTATCATTATAAAATGTGCATCGATTCACTAAAGAAATACATACTTTTAACGGAGGTTTTTATTATGACAAAAGATTTTTTTGATGTGGTAAATGAACGTACATCGATTCGAGAATATGACTCTTCAGCTAAATTAAGCAAAGAAGAATTAACGGAACTTTTAGAAGCAACAGTGAAGTCACCATCAGCTTGGAACTTACAGCACTGGCATTTCGTTGTTATTACAGACCAAGATGCGAAAGAACGTCTACTTCCAATTGCTTACAACCAAAAACAAATTACAGAAGCAGGCGCTGTAGTAGCTGTCTTAGGTGATTTAGAAGCCAATAAAAATGTAGATGACGTGTACAACCCACTAGTCGAAGCAGGTCACATGACAGAAGACGTAAAAAATATTTTGTCAGGACAAATTAACGGCGCTTATAAAAACGGTGCTGTCGCCCGCGATGCAGCGTTTACGAATGCTTCTCTTGCATCTATGACATTCATGCTTGCAGCAAAAGCAAAAGGATTAGACACTTGCTCAATGGGCGGATTTAACGCTCAAAAATTTGTAGAAGAATTTAAAATTGAGGATCGATACATTCCGGTTATGCTTATCTCAGTTGGAAAAGCGGCTAAAGAAGCACACGCTAGCGACCGTTTACCATTGGATCAAGTTACAACTTGGATTTAACAAAAAACCCTGCGGCTGCAGGGTTTTTCTATGTAACTAAATGGATTTCACCATGCCTCCGTCGATTAGAAACGACTGGCCTGTCATATATGAATTCGCTCCCGAGACAAAGAAAGCAACGGCTTTTGCAAACTCTTCAGGCTGACCGTAGCGTTTAAGAGGAATTTGGTTTCTCATCTCTTCTTCAATTTCTGAAACGTCTACTCCCAGTTTTTCAGCACGAGTAGTATCTAGCTCTTTCACTCGGTCTGTTGCAATTCTTCCTGGCGCAACCGTGTTAATTAAGATACCGTCCTCTGCTAGTTCTGAAGCAAGTGTTTTGGTAAGCCCCACGATTCCTGTACGGAAGGTATTTGACAGAATAAGTCCAGCAATTGGCTCTTTAATGGAAGAAGAAGCAATATTGACAATACGTCCTCCGCTCTTTTTCATAACGGGCACTACCTCACGAATGATACGAATATAACTGAGGAGATTTAACTCAAATGCATGCTTCCAATCATCATCTGTTAACGAAAGGAAGTTCCCTGCTTTAGGACCTCCTGTATTATTAATTAAAATATCAATGGTTCCAAACGTATCTACTGTATATTGAATAACATCTTGAATATCTTGAGTTTTCGTGACATCTGCCGTTTTATGTAACACTTGTCCGCTTCCAAGGTATGAAATCTCTTCCGCTACTTGGATTAGTTTCTCTTCTGAACGACTTGCAATCATAACGTTTGCGCCTTCTTCTGCGAGCCTGGCAGCAATCGCTTTGCCAAGCCCTTGGCTCGCCGCAAATACAAGCGCTGTTTTTCCTTTTAATTCAACATCCATTTCTTTCACCTCGTCTAATAGTTCGAATCTTTTTAACTTTATCACGTTCTCGTCAAATTCTTCAATAAATATGAAATAATTTCTTTTTTCCATATGGTATACTTAATTATCTGAAAATTATTACTTAAAGGAGGCAAAAAAGCAGTGTATAAAAAGCAATGCTTTGTCTTTCATCAAAATAAGCCTGTAACATGTACGGTACGATCCTATACATCAAATGACTTCGATGAATTGATTCGGATTCAAGAAGAAAGCTTTCCCCCTCCTTTCCCTTCTGAATTATTATGGAGCAAAGATCAGTTAAATAACCATGTGTCCCTTTTTCCGGATGGAGCGCTATGCGTGGAGATAGACGGGACAATATGCGGATCTATCACAAGCGCGATTGTTTCAGTGGAAGGAAATGAGGCTCACACATGGGATGAAGTAACAGGAAGCGGATATATTCATACGCACGACCCTTCTGGTAATACGCTTTATGTAGTGGACGTATGCGTCACTCCTTCGCATCGATCGATGGGGCTTGGGAAGCTGCTTTTGCAGTCTTTATATGAAGTTGTGATTCATTACAAGTTAGAAAGGCTGCTTGGCGGGTGCCGCATCCCTGGATACGTATCAGTGTCTTCCTTGTACACGCCCGTTGAATACATGAACCTTGTATCAGCCGGAACTCTCTACGACCCGGTTATGACCTTTTTAATGCGCTGTGGCAGATCGCCTATTGGTCTCGCAGCAAACTATATTGAAGATGAAGATTCACACAACTACGCTGTACTAATGGAATGGAAAAATCCATTTTATACGGCTATTCAAAAAGAGGCTGGGACAAAAATATTTTAGCCCAAGTGAAAAACGAACCATTAATCAACACGTTTGATTAGTGGTTCGTTTTTTTGTGATGGTGAATATAGTTTTATCTGTTTCGTTCCTTTTAGCAGTCCAGCTCATCTATCTTATGTGTTCGTCTTTAGGTTGAATTCATTTAGTTATGTCTCAACCTCTTTTTAGATTATTGAACTTCTTCAATGCTCCACTCTAGCTCTTTATGAGTGAGAACAAGATGCGCCTGCAATTTACTCATCTCTTTGTGCTCAAACCGATCATTATACATTTCATTCATGTCGTCAAAGTCACCGATTGTATACAAAGGAATTTTAATATCTCTACGCGATTGCACCATGTGTTCAAAATCAATAAACAAACCGTCATTCGTTAAAGTAAGAAGCGTATTTGCTAACACGAGCGGCAATATTGGATATTCTAACTTCTTCCTTCTAAATACAAATCTTTTTTGCTTAATTTCTGACATTTTCAACGGAATGATTCGGCTTAAAATATGCTTCATATCATATACGTCTCGAAAATAGATTTTGTTATAAAATCCATCATCATGAGCTAAATAAACAAATTGATTACCGAGTTTATTATTAAATGGCGAATTGAGCGGTTTTTTTAAATGACCTAAATACAGCAGCGCTGCAATATCTTGAGGTTCTAACAAATCTAACGAAGATACATCCTCAAAATCAATCCAACAAAAATCACCATAATTATAAACGTCATCTTCTGCTAAAAGATGAATTTGTTCTTCTTCTACGTAGTCCATATGGGTTTGGTAATGGTAATCACTGTCTTCAAAACCGTGCTTTAACAATAATATATTTGCAAGCGGCGTAGGAAGGGAATGATAAAACTCTTTAAATTCAATTCCATATGTAATAAAGCATTTTTTATTTACATGGCCATTAATATAAACGATATCTCTTATTTCATCTGCTTTACTCAACCGTTCTAACCACCTTATTGATTGATTCTGTGATCGATATGTAACCGTTCTACTGATTTATATATTATACTTCTAAAATAAACAATGTGTAAATATATATTGTTGGCAATTTCTTTTGTATTCACTGCCTCTTCTACTGATCATTTTATTTGATAGGAAAGAAAGGTATAGAGCTGATTGTGAATGTGGTAGAATGTGTGTATCTTATTAATTAGCATGTATGAACACGGAGGTATACAAAATGGATGTTCGCCATTTGCATTACTTAACAGAAGTGGCTAAACATAAAAATTTCACAAGAGCTTCTGAAGCGCTGCATATTTCGCAACCTTCTCTCAGTAAAATGGTTAAATCATTAGAAGAAGAGCTCGGCACACCTTTGTTTGATCGTGCTGGCAAACAAGTTCAGCTTACCGATGCAGGAATAATTGTGTACGAGCAAGCAGAAAGTATTTTATCTTCTCTCCGAGATTTATCGGATTCCCTCTATGATTTAATGCATTTAAAAAGAGGAACCATCAAAATAGGCATTCCCCCTATTGTTGGTACATTGTTTTTTCCTACTATTATTAAAGCATTTCGAGAGCAATACCCTGAGATTCATATTCAATTAGTGGAATATGGCGCTAAAAGAATGCAAAAATTCGTGGAACAAGGAGAAGTGGATGTGGGCGTAGTTTTACTTCCAGTTGATGAAAACATGTTTTTTACGACTCCTTTAGCCCGAGAAACACTACAGCTTGTTGTTCATAAATCTCATCCGTTGGCTCAGCATTCTACGATTTCATTAAAAGAGTTAAAAGACGAAACGCTTATTTCCTTTCATGAAGACTTCACCATGCATGAAATGGTCTATAACGAATGTTTAAAAAATGGATTTACACCTAATATTGCTTTTAAAAGCTCTCAGTGGGACTTCATTGGAGAGCTGGTAGCTGCTAATCTCGGCATTGCTCTTTTCCCTTATTCATTATGTGAAAAGCTTGATTTGGAGCATGTGAAAGTAATTAATCTCGAGAATGCTATTCCGTGGGAAATTGCTTTAATCGTAAAAAAAGATCGCTATATCTCTTATGCTACACAGGCTTTTATTGATTATATTAAAAGTACAGTTTAACAAAGCGGAGACCAAAAGTAGTTTAATTAAAAATCCGAACGAGTTTGATTCTTGATAGAAAATCCAACTCGTTCGGATTTTTTTCATGGCGGTGTAACATGTCATTCATACTAAATCATTTATCCCATTGGTTCGTCTTTAAATTGAATTGATTTAGGCATGTCTCCATCTCTTTTATTAAATAATTAGACCTTATATTTCACAAACTCTTTTTTGAAAAGGTTACCAACGCATTTGTAAAGAGATTTCTTTCAACTATAACTAAAAAGAATAGTTATCATAGTTATTATATATTTCATATTATAGTCGATTTTTTGTAAGATAAGTGTGTAGCATTCATTTACTGAAGTTGTATCCCCATTTGCAAAATCCAAATAGTTTCTCTTTTCCCATGATGGAGTCGTCTTTTCAGCATAGACGACTCCATTATTGTCTCAACAAACTAGGAATGAATGAATAAAAACATAAATAAAGGAGGCTAATCATGAAACTGATTATGGTGATTTTACAGATTTTATTACTAACGGCTCTGTTTTTAATAGGAGAAAGTATTTCACAATGGTTTGACCTCCCAGTGCCAGGTAGTATCATCGGATTTTTCTTACTGTTTTTCTTACTGTACTTTAAAGTAATTAAATTAAGCTGGGTTGAACAAGGTGGAACACTGTTAGTGGGAGAACTATTACTATTTTTCATACCAGCCGTCGTTGGACTCATCAATTATGGAGATGTATTGATGCATTTTGGAATCCAGATTGTGATTATTATCACAATCAGTACGATTATTGTGATGTCTATAACGGGAATCATTGCAGAACATATTTCAAGAAGAAAGGAAGGTTCGCTAAAATGACATTACTCACATGGATTGCTCTTCCGCTTACACTGCTCGTTTATGTCGGTACAAAAGTGCTCTATAAAAAATATAAGTCTATGCTAGTTTCCCCTATTTTACTAGCCCCCATTCTTTTAATTGGCATCTTATTAGTGACGAATGGCTCTTATGATCATTATAAGCAAGGTGCCAGTGCTATTAGCTTTATGCTTGGACCAGCAACCGTTGCTTTTGCTGTTCCTATGTTTAAGTATTTTGATTTACTCAAAAAACACCGTGTTGAAATCAGCTTAAGCGTAGGGCTCGGCACGTTTGCTGCCATGATATCTTCCATGCTGTTAGCATTAGTGTTTCATTTACAATCAACGCTGGTTCATAGCTTGATTCCAAGATCGGTTACGATTCCTATTGCTGTTAATGTATCTCAGACGCTAGGAGGAGATCCGAATATTACCATTATGTTTGTGATTATAACCGGTGTAGTAGGATGTATGGTCGCTCCAAAACTGATTAAGCTCCTCGCACTGCACTCTTCTCTAGCAAGAGGTCTTCTTTTAGGAGTAGCTTCTCATGGGACAGGTACAGCAAGAGCTTTTGAATTTGGAAAAATTGAAGGTACTTTTTCTAGCCTTGGCATGATCGTAGCAGCACTTCTTACAATGCTATTTGCGAATATGCTTCTGCCTACTATTTTCGCTTAAAAGATAAAAAAGGTGTGATCATATATGATCACACCTTTTTATTATCCAATATGAAAAGTTGATTTTACGAACTCAATAACTTCTTCCGTAGAAGACATTGATAGAATTGTATCTAAATGAGGTTCGATATCAGCTTTTGATAATTGACGGATTTGAGAACGAGCTTTCAGAATAGATGTTGCACTCATTGAGAATTCATCTAAGCCTAAACCTAAAAGAATTGGAATTGCAATCTCATCTCCTGCCATCTCTCCACACATGCCTACCCACTTACCTTCTTTGTGAGCCGCTTTGATTACCATATTCACCAAGCGAAGAATCGCTGGGTTATACGGTTGATATAAATAAGACACGCGCTCATTCATGCGGTCAGCAGCAAGCGTGTATTGAATTAAATCATTTGTTCCGATAGAGAAGAAATCTACTTCTTTAGCAAATAAATCTGCGATTACCGCTGAGGAAGGAATCTCTACCATCATCCCTACTTCGATGTCTTCCGAAACTTGTACGCCTTCTTGTTGAAGTTTAGCTTTTTCTTCTAAAAGAATAGCTTTTGCTTGACGGAACTCATCAACAGTAGCAATCATAGGAAACATAATTTTCAGATTACCGTATACGCTTGCACGTAGAAGCGCACGAAGCTGTGTACGGAACATGTCTTGCATCTCTAGACATAAGCGAATGGCACGGAATCCTAAGAATGGGTTCATTTCTTTTGGTAGATTTAAATAAGGAAGCTCTTTGTCTCCACCAATATCAAGAGTACGAACAACCACTGGTTTGCCTTCCATACGTTCAAGAACTGTTTTATAAGAAGTAAACTGCTCTTCTTCCGTCGGAAGATCTTCGCGGCCCATATATAAGAATTCTGTACGATAAAGGCCAACGCCTTCGCCGCCGTTTTCTAATACGCCTTTTACATCTTCTGGTGTACCAATGTTAGCTGCAAGTTCAACGTGATGATCATCAGCTGAAACCGTTTTTTCATTTACAAGCTTAGCCCACTCAGCTTTTTGTTCTGCATACTCAGCGGCTTTTTTCTCGTAAGCTTTTACCGTTTCTTCGCTTGGATCAACGATAACTTCGCCATCTAAACCATCAACAATTACTAATACGCCGTTTTGAATGTCTTCCATAACTGTTTTTGTACCTACAACAGCTGGGATCTCCATGGAACGCGCCATAATTGCTGAGTGAGAAGTACGTCCGCCAATATCTGTTGTAAATCCTTTTACGAACTTACGATTTAACTGTGCTGTATCAGACGGCGTTAAATCTTCTGCGATAATGACAACTTCTTCTGAGATTAAGCTTGGATTTGAAACGTTTACACCTAAAAGATGAGCTAATACACGTTTTGTTACATCACGGATATCAGCAGCACGTTCTTTCATATATTCGTTGTCCATTGACTCAAACATATTAATGAACATTGCCGCTACTTCATCAAGTGCATGTTCAGCGTTTACATTTTCATTTGTAATTTTATCTTTAATTGGATTAATAAGTTCAGGATCGCTTAGAACTAATAAGTGAGCTTCAAAGATTTCTGCTTTGTCATCTCCAAGTTCTTTACGAGCATGCTCTCTAATAATTTCAAGTTCTGATTTTGACTTTTCTAGCGCAGCTTCTAGACGTGCTACTTCTGCTTCAACTTCAGTTACTGATTTTTTTTCAACGGTTAATTCTGGATTTTCTAGACGAAATGCTTTAGCAATAGCAATGCCGCTAGAAGCGGCAATGCCTTGAATTTCCTTTGTCATTATTCGCCTAATCCTTCTTTGCTCATTGTATCTTCAAGAGCAGCAAGTGCATCTGCTTCGTCAGAACCTTCTGCAGAGATAGTGATTGTAGCGCCTTTTTGAATACCTAAAGACATAACGCCCATGATTGATTTTAAGTTTACAGTTTTACCGTTGAATTCTAAGTTGATATCAGAATCAAATTTGCTTGCTGCTTGTACTAAAGTTGTTGCTGGACGTGCGTGAATTCCTGAGTCTGCTGTTACTGTAAATGTTTTTTGTGCCATGTTAAATCAATCTCCTTTTTACTTTGAAATGTTAATAATATTTGCTTCTTGTTGAGAAACTTGGCCCTGCTTTAAGATATCAATTTTTTCATCAGCTTGTAAATTCGTGAAAATGATCGGCGTAATCGTCGATGGCGCATTTTCTTTTACAAAGTCTAAATCAATTTTCAATAGAGGCTGTCCTTTTTTCACTTCATCGCCTTGGGCAACTAAAGCTTCAAAACCTTCGCCTTTTAAATTAACTGTATCAATACCAACGTGAATTAAAATTTCACGTCCAGTCGTTGATTCAATACCTAAAGCATGTTTCGTCGGGAATAAGTTTACTATTTTTCCGTCCACTGGTGCAACTACTGTGCCTGTTTTCGGAATAATCGCAAAACCGTCACCCATTAATTTTTGTGAAAATACCTGATCTGGTACTTCCGATAAAGGTACCAATTCTCCCTCAATCGGTGAAACAATATCATTACCATTATCGCTTCCTACTTCAGATGTTGCAACAGGTTTTTCAATTGTTTTTGTCTCTTCTTTTGTGACAACCGGTGTTTTGCCATTCATAATGTCTTGAATTTGACCTTTTAACGTGTCAGATTTCGGACCGAAAATAGCTTGAATATTGTTACCAACTTCAAGAACACCAGCTGCTCCAAGTTTTTTCAAGCGGTTTTTATCAACATTACCCACATCATCTACTGATACACGCAAACGCGTAATACAAGCATCTAAATGTGTAATGTTTTCTTTACCGCCAAGTGCTGCTAAAACATTTGTTGGAAGCTCTGCTGCTTCTACTTTTACATCTTCTTCTCCTTCTTCTTTATCTTCACGACCCGGTGTTTTTAAGTTAAATTTACGGATTGCAAAGCGGAAACCGAAGTAGTAAATAACTGCTAGAACTAAACCTACTGGAATAACTAGCCACCATGCTGTACGGTTTTGCATGACTCCAAATAGAACGTAATCGATAACCCCACCTGAGAATGTCATACCGATTTTAACATTTAATAATTGCATAACCATAAATGATAAACCAGCAAATACTGCGTGAATTGCAAATAGTACTGGTGCTACGAATAAGAATGAGAACTCAAGCGGCTCTGTAATACCCGTTAAGAAAGATGTTAAAGCAGCTGAACCCATGATACCAGCTACATATTTTTTGTTTTCAGGACGAGCTTCATGATAAATCGCAAGAGCTGCTGCTGGCAATCCGAACATCATGAACGGGAATTTACCAACTTGGAATGTTCCTGCTGTTAAAGGCACGCCATCTGCTAATTGAGCAAAGAAAATCTTTTGGTCACCGTGAATATGTTGACCTGCTTTATTAACGTAATCACCAAACTCAAACCAGAACGGAGAGTAGAATATGTGATGAAGTCCAAATGGAATTAATGAACGTTCAATCAATCCAAATACAAAAGCTGATAAAGTTGGGTTTGCATCAATCATGTTAGTAGAGAAAGCATTTAATCCGCTTTGAATTGGCGGCCAAATGAAAATCATAATAACACCTAAAACAATTGAAAATACCCCAGTAATGATTGGTACAAATCGTTTTCCCGCAAAGAACCCTAAATAAGATGGTAATTCAATATTGAAATAACGATTATACATGGATGAAGCTAAAATACCTACTATGATACCCCCGAATACACCTGTAGCTAACGTAGGAATTCCTAAGATGCTAGTGTAAGCTGGATTGGCACCCATTTTGTCAGGATCTAGTTGTCCTGTAGCAACTAAGATTGTGCTCATCGTTTTGTTCATAATTAAGTAGCCTACGATTGCAGCAATACCTGCTACACCGTCACCACCAGCTAAACCAACGGCAACACCAACGGCAAACAATAGCGATAAGTTGTCAAATACAATTTGACCCGCTTGCGACAAAACATTTGAAACCAATTGAACCCAGTCTGCACCAAGTGCCGGTACTGCATCCAACAATGTAGGGTTTTGAAGCGCTGTCCCTACTCCAAGTAAAATCCCTGCTGCCGGTAAAATCGCAACCGGTAACATAAGCGCTTTTCCGACTTTTTGTAATACTCCAAAAAGTTTTTTAAACATGGCGCTTACCTCCTTTTATATATTTAGTGTGCAACAAGCTATTTATTTGATACGTGAATCATTAACGCGCTTTCATAAAACGCTTTCTTTAACTAGAAAACTCCTTACATCTCCTGGTGTCCTGAAGCCTAAGCTTTAAATGATTGCGCTTTCTTATAACAAAAAAAGGCATGAGGAAAAAGAAACGATAAATGGATACACTCATCCAATTACACATCGCTTCATTTCTCACTCATGCCTGATCGTATCAGTAACACGTATTGAAATGATTTTATAAATCCGTTTTTGTTATAAGTCGCTGCAGATGCATCGTTAAGTAAACTGCTTCTGCTTCATACACAGGTAAATGTAACGCTTGCTGCATTACTTTTATCACTTTCCAAGACACATTGTAACACAGGGGATATTCTTCTTTCAATAGCAAAGCAATTTTTTTTGGCTCTTCTATTTTTTCTCCTGTTTTTACTCGATCAATCGCAAAATGCAAATGACGAATCAATCTCATATAGTGCACAGATTCTTTGTCTACCTGCAGATGAAGCGATTCTTCAATCACATTAATAATCGTTTGAATAAGCTGCGAGTCTTGATTCACTTCCAGCAGGTTTTTTTCAGTCAGCGCACTGTGGATATGAAGTGCAATAAAACCAATTTCTCCTACTGGAAGCTGCACGCCTATTTTGCGACTAATAATTTCTACCACTTCAGATGCGATCGTATATTCCTCTGGATATAAAGCTTTGGTTTCAAGTAAAAATGGATTTTTAAGCCCCATTCCCTGCTGAAAACGTTTTATCGCAAACGCGATATGGTCCGTCAATGAAATGTGTATATGCTCATTCAAAGGAATGTTAACACGCTTTTGAATGTGCGTTACAATATCATTCATCATTTCAATCACGTCTTCATCCACTTGCGCTAAAAGCTGCTTGTACTGTTCTTGTTCTTCTTCACTCTTTAACAAAAACATTTTCTCCACGGCTTTTGCATCGATTTCATCGCCTTTTTTCTTATTGAACCCTATTCCTTTCCCAATTAGCACAACTTCATCATAGGTAAGGTGTTTAGCAATTAATACATTATTATTAAGTACCTTTTCTACAAAAAAGGACTCTTTCACGAATCCTTCACTCCCCTGTTTCGGCTTTCTATTATTTGCTTTCCTATCTTACAAATAATACGCATAACCGTCAATTCATTTTTCTTTGTTTCAAATATTATTGAACTAAACTATTTGAGTTACGTATTATCTTAGTAGTTCTTTACTGGAAACGCAACGTCTTTTTTGCTCGTCCCATAACAATTTTTCATAATAAAGTTTTGAAGCATAACGCTCAGAATGAATACACCCGCTTGTAAAAGCGTAAAAAGAACAAGTGAAGTGGTAATAGATACCAGCAACACCCCATAGTGAATCAGCAAAATATCTACTATACGCAGCCCCGCTATAATCATTCCAGCTCCAACAAAAAATTCTTTGGCTACACTCCAAACAAGGAGAATTGTAACAATACAAACGTAAATCATCGTTGCATTTACGGAATCATGAGTAGCGGACGCAAACCATCCCGTATAAAACCAATTATTATGAAAATATGCTAACAGCATAAACATAATAGTAGAAGTAATGGCGAGCGTTCCGAGAAAAAATGTAGCGTAATGCACAAATGTCATATACCGTTCTGTTAGCCATACATACCAAATCTTTGAAATGCTAAAGCCTATAGTCATTAAAACGCCTGTATAAACTGTTTTCCACCAGTGATGTGTATAAATATCCCAGTGTAAAAATAATTCTTCAATCCCCATAAACATAGCTGAAATGAATAAAATATAGCGAAATTTTAATTGATAAGCAGCTACCACCATAGCCATGATGGGAAAAGCAAACGCTTGAGAAGTTAAGGACCCAAACAAATTATCAAAATATTCATTGGTCATAAAATCAGGATCGTAATCGTAACTTTCAAATAACACAAATACAATATATTCTAGTACATAAGCCATTCCAATGATAAAAAAAAGCAAAACGACTAGCTTTTTATCTTTTTTACGTATGAATACTGTAAGCAAAACGGCTGTGCTGATAATAATCAATGCAAAAAAAGCAGTATAATGAGGCATAGACGTCTCCCTTTTACGACCTAATTATTACTTAGAGTAAGACGTTTTAGCCAAATTATACATAGCTAGCTTCTATTCAAAAGAGCTTGAGACAAAACTACATCAATCCAATCTAAAGGCGAACAAACGGGATACATGAGACAGTATAGATCGCTTTCTACACTGCTGTTGATTTCCGTGCAAGACTTTGCTTTCCGCGGGCGGCCGCTGAGCCTCCTCGTTGCCTACGCTTCTGCGGGGGCACACTTCTTCCGCTTTCCCGCAGAAGTCTTCGCCTGACCTTTTAATCTACATCTAGAAGCCACTACATACCTGAAACCTGCGTTCACCCTACCAATGAAAAAATCCGAACGACTCATCGTTCGGATCTTCCTTCAACTAACATACTTTTGTTTCAGCCTCTTTTAACTCTTCAGCTTACAAAAAACGGAATGGTATCTATTATCCTTCAATCATTTTTGAAAGGTTAGCCATTTCGATAGCTGATGCTGCAGCTTCCCATCCTTTATTTCCTGCTTTTGTTCCTGCACGTTCAATTGCTTGCTCAATTGTTTCAGTTGTTAATACACCAAAGATAATTGGCACGCCTGTTTGCAAGCTTTGAGATGCAACGCCTTTTGCTACTTCATTACATACAAAATCAAAGTGTGGAGTAGCTCCTCGAATAACGGTTCCTAGCGTAATCACTGCATCATATTTTTTAGATTCAGCTAATTTTTTGGCGATTAATGGGATTTCATAAGCGCCCGGCACCCAAGCCACGTCTACGTCTTCATCAGCTACGCCGTGACGTTTGAGCGCATCTTCTGCTCCACTAAGTAAACGGCCTGTAATAAATTCATTAAAACGCCCTACCACGATTCCGATTTTTAATCCTGTGCCTACTAAATTTCCTTCATATAAATGATTCATCTTTTGTTCCTCCTGCTAGTATTAATATATAGTTATTTACATTTCTTTTCATGAATTAGCTTCATTTGTTATAACGAAAAAAAGTGTAAAATTATAAATGTAATAAATGACCTAATTTTTTAGCTTTTGTATCTAAGTATTTTTTATTGGCATCCACTGCCGGCATTTGAAGAGGCACTCGCTCGATCACTTCAAGGTCGTAGCCTTTTAGCCCAGTAATTTTACGAGGGTTATTCGTTAAAAGCTTCATTTGTTTGACTCCAAGGTCTTTTAAGATTTGAGCACCGATTCCATACTCTCGTAAATCTGCAGCAAACCCGAGTTTTTCATTCGCTTCTACGGTATCGTATCCTTCTTCCTGCAGCTTATATGCTCTTAGCTTATTTAGTAAGCCAATACCTCTGCCCTCTTGACGCATATACAGCAGAATGCCGCGTCCTTCTTCTTCAATTTGCATAAGAGCTGCGTGAAGCTGAGGACCGCAGTCGCAGCGTTCAGAACCAAACACATCTCCAGTCAAACACTCAGAGTGAACACGAACAAGAACGGGGCTATTATGATCAATATCACCTTTGATAAGAGCCACATGTTCTTTATTATCAAGTTTATTTGTATATCCTACAGCTTTAAACTCACCAAATGCCGTAGGTAAGCTCACTTCTACTTCACGGCTAATAAGCTGGTCATGTTTGCGGCGGTAGGCAATCAAATCTTTTATTGTAATCATTTTTAAATCAAATTGCTCTGCAATTTTTGTTAAATCCGGTACACGTGCCATTGTTCCATCTTCATTCATAATTTCACAAATAACACCCGCAGGCTTTCCTCCTGCTAATACTGCTAAATCAACAGCAGCCTCTGTATGACCTGCACGCTGCAGAACGCCCCCGTCTTTTGCAATCAATGGGAAAATATGTCCTGGGCGTTGAAAATCACTTGCTACCGTCGCTTCATTTACAAGAGCCATAACGGTAGCAGAACGTTCATATGCACTGATACCTGTTGTACTTGAAATATGATCAATACTTACTGTAAATGCTGTGCCATGTACATCCGTATTGTTCGCTACCATCGGGTGAAGATTCAATTTATGCGCAATTTCTTCATTAACAGGTGTACAAATTAATCCTCTTCCATGAGTAGCCATAAAGTTAATAACCTCAGGCGTCGTTTTTTCGGCTAATGCAATAAAATCTCCTTCGTTTTCTCGATCTTCATCATCGCATACAATAACCACTTTTCCCTTTTTTAACTCTTCAATGGCTTCTTCTACTTTATGAAACATCTCTTTCACCTCACTGTTAATTTGTAAAACCATGCTGCTGCAATAAATCCTTCATGTTACCTGAACGATTCGAGGCGCCAGGAGTTGACTTATTTGTCATCATCTGATGCATATATTTAGCTAACATATCGCATTCAATATTCACCTTGTCTCCTCGCTGTTTGTCTCCAACGACTGTGTGAAGCACCGTATGAGGAATAAGAGAAATAGTAAATGATTGGTTGCTGACATCAAAAATAGTAAGACTTGTTCCGTCTACGGAAACAGATCCTTTTAACATCATAAATTCACGAAGTTCAGGATCGACTTGAATTTCATAATAAAAAGCATTTCCTTTACGTGTTTTGCTTACAATAGTTCCAATTCCATCAACGTGTCCGCTAACGAAATGCCCTCCAAACCGGCCATTTGCAGCCATCGCCCGCTCTAAGTTAACACGTGATCCAACGGTTAGAAGCTGAAGGGTACTTGCTTTAATCGTCTCCGGCATGACGTCGACCGTAAATTCATTTTGAGAGTAAGCCGTTACGGTTAAACAAACGCCGTTAACTGAAATACTGTCTCCTAAGTTCACATCTTCTAACACGGTCTTCGCATCAATCGTAAGAACAATTGCTTCTGTAGCCTTTTGAATACGTTTTATTTTTCCAATTTCTTCAATAATACCTGTGAACATTTTCTTCACCTGCTTTGGCGCTATTCCAACTTCTTATACCGTTTTGAAATAGCAGCTGCTTTTTTTTCATATTTATCTTTCCCCCAACCACTGAAAATAAAAAAGCCCCTTGAACAAATGTCCAAGGGGTCGGCTGAGCTGAATCAGTTTTATCTATGCAAAATTCCGCTAATTGTATACGAAATAAACAGTTATATTTTGTGTACAAAAACAAGGGTAGCTTTAAAAAAGGCAAGCGTGCCCCTTATTAATTCAACACAAAAAAAACAACTGTGCTTCCTGATCCTTCTCCCATCCAGACTTTTACTGTCGGCTCTAGATTTTAACTAGATCCACCGCTAACATACATCGTATGAAAACGGGTCACGGGCTTAAAAGCATACGCTTTATCACCGCCGGTTGGGACTTACACCCGACCCCGAAGGATAATATATTCGACTGCTATAGTCTTATTTGTTTTACATTATAGCAAAGTAAAATCGACTTGTCACATCATTTAACTTCGTTTTTTCACATCTATTTTTTAAAATCCAGCTTTTAGCTTATTTTTTCTTTTTTAATACATAGCATCCATACAAAAGCTAGTCCAATATAGCCAAATATCGGATACAAAAACTCAAGAAGCTGGGCATATCCGAATTGCCCAATAATAAAGCAAGCCAAGATAATAAACGCAAAAGCTTGTTTGTCATTGAGGGGAAGAAATGACTGAAGCTGCTTAGCGATGCCAAATACATTTCCAATCAATGTAGTAAAAATCTCGCCCAACACAACTACCGTAAATAAAACATTCACCCACGCTGAGATATTTTTAACAACGGCACTCATCGGAATATCAAGTTGAAATGAATAAGGCAAATTGGAAAGGGCAAGATGAGTAGAAACAAGCATAAACGTAAGTACACAACCTCCTATTAAGGCCCCTTTTGTAATCACGCTCCTATCTTTCACCGAGCTTCCTAATGGGACCAAAACGGCCTGAGCCAAAGCTAGATTCAGGGAAATATATAAAAAGGGACTAACCGCCCACTTCCACTGCGTGACGAGCGTTAAATCCGGCTTCGTTTGAATCAGTGAGAAATAGCTGATATTCGGCATAAATATGATAAAAGCAAATGAAAGCATCATCGGCACAACAAGAGAATTAACCATTAAAATACCGTTAATTCCTTTTGCGATAAATATATAAGTTAAAACAATTGTAAAAATCATCCCAACAGGAGGCCACAGCCCAAACTGTTCTTTTCCTATTGCTCCCGTACTCGCTAGCATGACTGAAGTTACTCCAAATAAAATGACAATCATTACACCGTTTACCACTTTTCCAAGCACATCACCAAATAAATATGTATTAAGCTGCTGATAAGAAGAAGCCCCAATTGCGTGCGAAAGCAGCATCATTTTTGAACCTAGCCAAATAAAAAACAAGCCGCTGACCAAAATTCCGACCATTCCAAGTTCCCCGTACTGTGTAAAAAATTGAACGATTTCCTTGCCTGTTGCAAAACCGGCTCCTACAACGGTGCCTACATACGTAGCAGCAACCTGCAGCGTGAGTTTCCACCTTTTCATGCCCATCACCCTTCTATCCTTCATAGTTCACTATATGTAGAAACGATAAAAAAAAGACGAGCCTTTTCACGTGTAAATCTACGCACATCCCAGTGCTTGTGCCTTTTGGTTTATTTTTTTCATTTTCTTTTTGTATTTCTCACAAAAAACTCTTTAACCCCTAACATAACAGTCATTTTCAAACAAAATATACGGATATTTTCCCTTTAGCTTTTAAATTTTCCTCAATATTTGCTGGAAATTCACAATTTACTGTTGTATAATTTCTAAAAATCAGATAAATTATTAAATAAGTATTCTTTCTATTTAAAAAAATATGTTTCAATTATATACAATTGATTCTTATCATGAGAGGTGGAGGGACTGGCCCTTTGAAACCTCAGCAACCAGTCGTTAGAGACATGGTGCTAAATCCAGCAAGCAATTTATTGCTTGGAAGATAAGAAGGCGAAAAAAGTCTTCTTCTTAAGAAGACTTTTTCTATTTTATCGGCATATTGCATAAAACGAATCACTCGTGAAATAGAAGCGGAACAATTTAAGGAGGTTTTGACATGGGGTTACTTGAAGATTTAAAGTCTAAAATTTTAATTGGGGATGGTGCCACTGGTACCCTCCTTTACTCACACGGTATTGACAGCTGTTTTGAAGAACTAAACATCACCAAACCAGAAGAGGTTGCTCGTATTCACAGAGCCTATGTAGAAGCTGGTGCAAACGTTATTCAAACAAATACGTACGCTGCTAATTATCAAAAACTTGCCCGTTATGGATTAGAAGATTCAGTCAAAGACATCAATGTTGCTGGTGTAAAATTAGCGAAACAAGCTGCAAAAGATCAGGCTTACGTGGTTGGTACACTCGGCGGAATTCGTTCTTTCCAAAAAAACGCTATTAGTTTAGAAGAGGTTAAGCGAAGCATTCGTGAACAGATGTTTTGGCTTTTAAATGAAGGCGTGGATGGCCTTTTGTTTGAAACATACTATGATTTCGAAGAATTAAAAACCGTTCTTACACTGGCAAGAAAAGAAACGGATAAGCCTATTATTACTCACGTTTCCCTGCATGATATTGGCGTACTGCAAGATGGCCGCCCTTTAGCAGATGCATTAAAAGAATTAGAGGCGCTGGGAGCAGATGTTGTCGGGCTAAACTGCCGTTTAGGTCCTTATCATATGATTCAGTCTCTTGAAGAAGTACCGCTTCCTGATCGTGCTTTCTTATCTGCTTACCCTAATGCCAGCCTTCCGGCGTATGTGGAAGGAAAGCTGGAATATGAAACAAATGAAGACTACTTTGTAGAAAGCGCGCGTTTATTCCGCGAACAAGGGGTTCGCTTAATTGGAGGATGCTGCGGTACAACACCAGCTCACGTACGCGCAATGTCATCTGCCTTAAAAGAGCTGCCTCCGATTACAAGCAAAGTTGTTAAAATGAGACCTGCCGTTACGGTTCAAGAGCGTGAGCAGCAGGATAAACCTCATATGCATGAAATTGTGAAGAAGCGCCGCTCGGTTATCGTCGAGCTAGATCCGCCTAAACAGCTTGGTCCGACGAAATTTTTAGAAGGCGCAAAAGCACTTGATAAAGTCGGCGTAGATGCTATTACATTAGCTGATAATTCTCTTGCCTCACCTCGCATCAGCAACTTGGCAATGGCAACACTGATGCAGCAAGAAACAAAAGCACGACCGCTTATTCATATTACCTGTCGCGACCGAAATTTAATTGGACTTCAATCTCATTTAATGGGACTTCATACGCTAGGAATGAATCAAGTACTTGCAATTACGGGTGATCCGTCAAAAGTTGGCGATTTCCCTGGCGCCACTTCGGTCTACGATTTATCTTCATTTGACTTGATTAGTTTAATCGCTCAGTTTAATGAAGGACTATCTTATTCCGGCAAACCACTTGGTCAAAAAACCAATTTTTCCATTGCAGCTGCCTTTAACCCAAACGTGCGTCACTTAGACCGAGCCGTTCAGCGTTTGGAAAAGAAAATCGACTGCGGGGCTCACTATTTCATTACTCAGCCTCTCTATTCAACTAAGCAAATTGAAGAGGTATATGAAGCAACCAAACATTTAACAACACCGGTATATATCGGTATCATGCCGTTAACAAGCGCAAGAAATGCTCGATTTATTCACCATGAAGTACCTGGAATTAAATTATCAGAAGATATTCTAGAACGCATGGATGCAACGGGAAATGACCGAATCCGCGGTGAAGTCGAAGGTCTTGCGATTGCAAAAAGCTTAATTGATACAGCATATGAGTTATTTGACGGTATTTACTTAATTACGCCGTTTATGCGCTATGAAATGACCGAAATTCTAACACGCTATATTCATGACAAGCAACTTGTTACATCAGAAAGGAAGATATAAATGAGCTCACTTATCGAACAACAACTAAAGAAGCGAATACTCATCATCGATGGAGCAATGGGAACGATGATTCAAGATGCTGATTTAACCGCTGAAGATTTTGGCGGCGAAGAATATGAAGGCTGCAACGAATATTTGACTCGAACAGCGCCTCATGTGATTCAGCGCATTCATGAAGAGTACTTTGCAGCAGGTGCTGACATCATTGAAACCAATACGTTTGGCTCAACATCTACCGTACTTGATGAATACGATTTAGGTCACTTGGCGTATGAATTGAATATCGAAGCTGTGAAGCTTGCTTGTGCAGCCCGCGATAAATATTCAACTCCCGAATGGCCTAGGTTCGTAGCTGGAGCTATCGGTCCTACCACTAAAACTCTCTCTGTTACCGGAGGTATTACATTCCCTGAGTTAGTAGAATCGTATGAAGAGCAAGCTCGAGGTTTGTTAGACGGCGGCGTTGACTTGCTTTTAGTCGAAACCTGTCAAGATATGCTGAACGTAAAAGCCGCATTTTTAGGTATTACAGCGGCGTTTGAAAAACTAAAAACCGAAGTTCCTATTATGATTTCAGGAACAATTGAGCCGATGGGAACAACTCTCGCTGGTCAAGATATCGAATCTTTTTACTTATCACTGGAACACATGAAGCCTCTTTCAGTCGGACTTAACTGCGCGACAGGCCCTGAATTTATGACGGATCATATTCGCTCTCTTTCAGACCTAGCCACTTCAGCAGTTAGCTGTTATCCAAACGCTGGACTTCCGGATGAAGAAGGCAATTATCATGAATCCCCTGAGCTGCTTGCTCAAAAAATTAAAGGGTTTGCTGATAAAGGCTGGCTGAACTTTGTAGGCGGATGCTGCGGTACAACGCCTGCTCATATTAAAGCACTGGCGGAAGCGGTAAAAGAGGTTGCGCCCCGTTCGCTTGATCGCTCCGAGCATAACCATGCTGTAACCGGTATTGAACCGCTTGTATATGACGATTCTATGCGCCCTCTTTTTGTGGGAGAACGTACGAATGTAATCGGTTCTCGCAAGTTCAAGCGTCTGATTGCGGAAGGAAAAATTGAAGAAGCATCTGAAATTGCGCGTGCTCAAGTTAAAAATGGTGCTCACGTTATTGATATTTGCTTGGCAGATCCGGACCGTGAAGAAATGGAAGACATGGAGGAATTTATTCAAGAAGTTGTAAAAAAAGTGAAGGTTCCTCTTGTAATCGATTCAACGGACGAGAAAGTTATTGAAAAAGCTTTAACGTACTCGCAAGGTAAGGTCATTATTAACTCCATTAACTTAGAAGATGGTGAAGAGCGTTTTGATGCAATCTTACCGCTAGCAAAAAAATTCGGTGCAGCTCTGGTTGTCGGTACAATCGATGAAACAGGCATGGCCGTTACTGCAGAACGAAAAGTAGAGATTGCTAAACGCTCACATGATTTGCTTGTTGAAAAACATGGCTTTAATCCAAAAGATATTATTTTTGACCCTCTTGTGTTTCCTGTAGGGACTGGTGATGAACAATACATTGGTTCTGCTGAAGAAACAGTTAAGGGGATTAAAATGATTAAAGAAGCCCTGCCTGATTGCCTGACCATTCTCGGCGTAAGTAACGTGTCATTCGGTCTTCCTCCAGTCGGACGTGAAGTACTAAATGCGGTTTACCTTTATCACTGTACGCAGGCTGGACTCGATTATGCCATTGTTAATACCGAAAAGTTAGAGCGCTATGCTTCTATTCCAGAAGCTGAAATTGAGCTTGCTAATGCGTTATTATTTAACACAACTGATGAAACGTTAAGCACGTTTACCGACTTTTATCGTGATAAAAAGAAAGAAGCAAAAGTAGAAATTTCTACGTTAACACTCGAAGAACGATTGGCAATGTATATTGTCGAAGGTACAAAAGAAGGATTGCTTCCTGATTTAGAACAGGCTTTAGCTCAATATGATGATCCGTTAGATATTATTAACGGACCGCTTATGAAGGGGATGGCGGAAGTTGGACGTTTGTTTAATGACAACCAGCTGATTGTAGCAGAAGTGCTTCAAAGTGCGGAAGTGATGAAAGCATCCGTTGCCTTTTTAGAACCTCATATGGAAGCAACTGAAAATGATTCTGGAAAAGGCAAAGTTATTCTTGCAACGGTTAAAGGCGACGTGCATGATATCGGTAAAAACTTAGTAGACATCATTTTAAGCAACAATGGTTTTAAAGTAATAGATTTAGGAATTAAAGTAACGCCCCAGCAGCTGATTGAAGCAGTAAAAGAAGAAAAGCCAGACATCATTGGCCTGTCAGGTCTTCTAGTAAAGTCAGCTCAGCAAATGGTTTTGACTGCCCAAGATTTAACACAATCAAGCATTGATGTTCCAATTATGGTAGGAGGCGCTGCCCTTTCCCGTAAATTTACTGACTTTAAAATTGCCCCGGAATATGAAGGTGCGGTCCTCTACGCCAAAGATGCGATGGACGGATTAGCGTTAGCAAATAAGCTGCAGAACAAAGAAGAAGTTATTCAGCTTTTAGCAGATTTAAAAACGCGGCAAGAAAAGAAAGTAACGGTTCGAGAACGCCAGCCTCAAACCGCTCAAGCAGCTACGGCTGTTTTAGAAAGATCCGCCATTTCAACGGACTCTCCTGTTTTTGTACCTGCTGATTTAAAGCGCCACGTTGTTAAACACTACGATTTGGCACAGGTTCTTCCGTATATTAACTGGCAGATGCTTTTAGGCCATCACTTAGGACTAAAAGGAAAAGTGAATAAGCTGCTTGCTGAAAAAGATGAGCGTGCTGTTCAATTAAAAGAAACCGTTGATGACCTGCTCGAACTGGCACTAAAAGAAAACTTAATTAAGCCAGCGGTTATTTATCAGTTCTTCCCTGCTCAAGCAGACGGAAATGATTTAATTATTTATGATCCTGCTGATGAAAAAACAGAAATTGAACGCTTTACCTTCCCTCGACAAGCAAAAGGACAGTTCTTGTGCTTATCTGATTTTGCAAAGCCTAAAGAAAAAGAGATGGACTATGTATGTTTCTTCTCTGTAACAGCAGGAACAGGCATTCGCGAACGCGCGGCGAAATTCAAAGAAAACGGCGAGTTTTTAAAGAGTCACGTGTTCCAAGCTCTTGCGCTTGAACTAGCTGAAGGATTAGCAGAACGTGTTCATCAGCAAATTCGTGACCGCTGGGGATTCCCCGATTCGCCTGACTTTACAATGGCGGAGCGTTTTTCAGCCAAATACCAAGGTCAGCGTTTTTCATTCGGATATCCTGCATGTCCAGACCTTGAGGACCAAGCAAAACTGTTTAAATTACTTAAACCTGAAGACATCGGCATTCAGTTAACAGACGGTTTCATGATGGAACCAGAAGCTTCTGTTACAGCCCTTGTTTTTGCACATCCTGAAGCGAAATATTTTAACGTATTGTAAAATATGGCCGCGGTCTTTTAGACCGCGGCTGTTTTTTTACAGTGAACAAACCTGAAAAAAAGGCTGCGACAAATGGGTTTTAGCTGAAGAAAGATCCGAACCGTAAATCCAGATTCTTAATTGAGAATCAACTGCGTTCGGATTTTTTTCATTGTGATCGTGAACTGGATTTCATGTAGCTGTTTCTAGCTGTTGACTGAAGGGCAAGGCGAAGACTCCTGCGAAAAAAATTGATGCAGTTATGTCTTAATCTCTTTGAATTCACCGCCGGTCTGAGCTTTTTTTATGAGTTTCTTGGGAAACACTGATAGAATAAGGAATGTAATAAATTTGTAACGCTCTTGTCACAGCAAATTTTTCAGGGAAAGGAATTTTCAAGCAATGATTAAATTATTTGTAAGCGACTTAGATGGCACTCTTTTACACGAAGAAAAATACGTAGAACAGCATAATGCAGACGCACTTAGTGAACTTCAGCGCCAAGGAGTAGAGGTTTGTCTTGCGTCTGGACGAATGGATACGGAAATTTTAAAGATTTCTACTGATATTAATAATACATTTCATCGCATTAGCCAAAACGGAGGATTTGTGTGGACCAAAGAAAATCAAGAACTTCATGGAAAAGTGTTTGAAGATGATTTAGCGGTTCAACTTTATAAAAAAACGATAGATCCTAACCGTATTACGCTTGTCTGTTCAAACGACACGAATTACGTAGAGCAGCGAAATGAAATTATTGAAGCGATTGAAACTCACATGTTTTTCCCTATCGAAGAACAAATTGAAATGACGGATTCATTTGGTCACGCTCTTTCTCCATCTAAAATCACGGTTCTTGGAGATCATGATGAAATGGTAGCTCTGCAAAAAGAAGTGAACGAAGAGTTTGGTGATTATATTGATACATATATTTCTGCCAAGCAGTGTTTGGATATTATGCCTAAACATATCAGCAAAGGAAATGCCATTGAAATTTTATTAAATCATCTTCAGCTAAAACCAGAGGAAATTGCATGTGTGGGGGATTCATTTAATGATATTCCTATGTTTCAATTAACGCCGAACAGTTTCGCTATGGCTACAGCTCCTGAAGCTGTGCAGCGCCACGCCTCTGCTGTTGTGTCATCTGTTAGTGAAGCAGCGGGTATTGTTTTAGAAAAAAATAAGCAAACCATCTAAAAAAAGCGGTCAACGTTTAAATTGACCGCTTTTATCTATTTAATAAGAAAACGGTAGTTATTTTTTCCGTAAAGAACGAAAAAATTCACCTAAGCTTTTTTGCTTTCCATCTGCATGCTCTCCGTGATTAACCAAGCTGCTGATTCTTTCTCGTCGAACAACAACCATAATAAGAGTGGCAAAAAAGATAATGGAAACGGCAATGACAACCAGTGCAAGAACGGATGCTACAATAGCTTCAGAAGTCGTTAGTGACGATAGCATCTGCCTCGTACACCTCCATTTCGTTTGTGGCGAAAAGGAGCCTAGCAATTAGAAATGCAAATAATCTTTTTTCTCAGCTTGATGCATGTTATTATACACCATTTTCATTTTAGAAGCTGTAGCTTTTAAAGACGTAGACGAATCCACATCTTCGGCTAACATAATGTTTACTAAGTCAACCACAGAACGAGACAACAACTCTACATTATTTTGCAACTCTAATTCGTCATAAGTCGTACGGTCTTGAAGACGAAGTCGAATAATTTCATTTGCTAGCTCCCTAACACGCACTAATTGTTGATGTTCTCCCATAGTATCTCCGCCGCAAGAAACTTATAATCAGCCCTTTTATTGGCTTTTATAAGAGCTAGAAATCCCTGCAGCTTACCCCTCCTTATAAAGATGCCTAGCACACCTTTATGTAAATCACACTTTCACCTTGTTTACATGTATATTCGCTATAGCTGGTTCTTTTTCCTTTTGAAATTAGGAGTCATCGTCAACGACCTTCTTCGTTTATCGTTCAGATTTCAAATTTTTAAGGATGTGATATACGAAAATTAAAACGCCAATAGCCGTAAGTGTTGCGCCTGCTGCCACTACGGGTGTAAAAGCTTGGTTTTCTAGTACGATCATGAAAAATAAACCAATCATCATGACCGGTAATCCTATATTATGCAACCATACGTGCAGTTTGGCTAATTTACTTTCGCTAAACGCAGGAAACAAATAATAAATAAGTCCCGCTAACGTAAGCGACGTCCATCCTAATAAATTGATGTGCACGTGAACAGGGGTCAAAGCGTAGCTGTGAACAATTGACATATAATACCCCAATATGATGCCAAGTCCAAAATAAACGGCTGATATTTTAATTAATTTAATTCCCATCATTTTCTCCCCCTTATATCCCCCTCCGACTTCTGTACTACTTTACGCAGGAAACGTCATTTTAGAAGCGGAAGTTAGCCAAAGGACACGAAATACGGAGTATGATATCTAAAAAGAGGATTCTTTACCGCAAACACAAAAAACAGCTGAGCAAAAGTACTCAGCTGTCTATTTTAAGCAATATAATGCAGCACAAAATTCAAGAAAAACAACAGCGCGCTTACATACATAAACATCGATACTTCACGCATTTTACCAAGGAATAATTTAAGCAGTGGATACGCAATGAACCCAAATGCAATTCCATCAGCAATGCTGTACGTAAGAGGAATAAGCGCAATAATTAAAAATGCAGGGAAACCTTCTGTTAAGTCCTGTAAATTGATGTTTTTGATATTTTGAATCATCAATGCTCCAATAACAATAAGAATAGGTGCAATAGCACTATCTGGAACCAGCTTGATAAATGGAATAAACAGAAGTGAACTTAAAAATAAAACTCCTGTAATCAGTGATGTTAAACCCGTTCGCCCTCCAGCTGCAATACCAGATGCTCCTTCTACAGAAGACACCGTTGGACTTGTTCCAAACACGCCGCTTAGCAAAGCTGAGGCGGCTGTTGCTTGAAAGGCCCGCGGAAATTTGCTATCTTGATTCATCATACCTAGCTGACCATGCAGCAAACCGATATTTTCAAAAATCAATACCATTGTTAATGAAAAGACAGCTGCCCAAAACGCAACGTCTCCAATAGCTCCAAAAGACAATGTGCCAAAGCTGCTAAAAAAGTCGTTTACGCTCCCAGCGGACTGTCCTTTTTCTGCACCGCTTCTTACACCAAGTAAGAAGGCAAGGACTGATCCAGCAATCATGCTTAACAAAAAGTTACCTTTCACATTTCGGATAAACAGTACGATTGTGATAATTAACGTCAACAGCGTACTGATCACAAACGGATCTGACAAGTCTCCAAGTGCTACAAAAGTGTTTTCGCTTGGAACTACAAGCTTCCCTTTTTGCAAACCAATAAATGTTAAAAATAAGCCAACACCGACTGTTATCGCTTCTTTTAGCGAATGCGGAATCGAAGAGACAATTTTGGCAGACAGTCGTGAGAAAGCTAATGCTATAAAAAGAAAGCCGGATATCACTACTGCTAATAACCCTTCTTGCCAAGATAACCCCATTGATTGAACCATCGTATACGTAAACAATGCATTAATCCCCATACCTGGCACCAAAATAAGAGGCGCGTTTGCCCAAAAAGCCATAATAACACAGCCTACAAAAGCCGAAGCTACTGTTGCGAATATTCCTGCTTCAAGCGGAATACCAGCATCAGACAAAATGGTTGAATTAACAGCAATAATATACACGATGGAAAGAAATGAAATGACCCCAGCTAAACTTTCTTTTCCAACAGTTGTTTGGTGGTCGTTTAAACGAAACAACTTTTCAAATAATGCGTTCAATCTAATTTCCTTCTTTTCATCTATCCCTCGCCCACCCAGTGACCAAAAATGCCACCGAAGTTATTATAGCAAAATCAACAATTGTTGCAAGGAAAACTTGTCTCCTTTAGCTTAAGCGTTCATTCCTTATTTAAAACTGTTATCATTTTCTAAACGTAACGTCTTGCATTCATTCTATATATATCTTGGACTGGACATAATAAAAGAGCGCTTTATCAGCGCTCATTGTTTTAATAATAATAAGGATAATATGGTGGGTACGGCGGATAATATGGTGCTGGATAACCGTAATAACCTGGACCTCCTAATGCACTTCCAAGAACTAATCCTCCAAGAAATGGAGCTCCAAAGCCCCAACCCCAAGGGCGACCAAAGCCAAAGCCAAAACCAGGACGACCGAAACCAAAACCTGGGCGACCGAAACCGAATCCTGGACGACCAAAGCCTCCGAAACCGAATCCTGGACGACCAAAGCCTCCAAAACCACCGAATGGTCTTCTTATGTCATTAATATCAAATTCTTGCATGATACATGCCTCCTCAAATTATATTTCATTCTCTTTATTACATATGTTATTCACCTACTTCTTGCATAGGCGATCGCCTCTTTTTTTGTGATTTCTTAAAAAATATTCCTTTTCCACCACCTCGTTAGGATTAAACAAGCGTAGAGACATATATTTTTTAAGGCTTTGAAACATACTACATGTAACTTATGTAAAATAAGAGAGATGAAACGAGGAATGGACCTTTACGATTTTCAGCACCTGCTGCAATGAGGAATAAACATAATATGAACGCATAAAAAGAACGCTCAACAAAAATGTTGACCGTTCTTCTTATGAAAATACATAACGATTTTTTATTAATTTATCTGACCCTTTGCTTGACCGTATATGCCCTAAAGCTATATAATCCCCTTTTTATACAATGCGCTTTGAACATAAAATCATAGGAGCGTCTCCCCAAACGCTGCTATGTATGTATATCTGTAATCGCTTACAAACCTTTAATAAAAAACCGATATGATTTTCTATCTATTTACATTAAACAATATTTCAGGCTAAATTTCAACACATTTTTTGTTTTTCTTTGTACTCAGCAAAAAAACAGGTGATATAGCACAGTGATTTTCCTTTTTTCCTGTCCCTTTTACTTATAGCCATAATCGTTTATAGTTTATAACGAAAGGAAGTGACGCAATGTCTGATCAACTAGAAGAATACTTAGAACGAGGAATGTACGGAGCAAAGGAAACAAAAAGAGACGAAAGAAGATATTTCTTAACTGCTCTACGTGAGAATATTGAACTTGCGCTAAAAAAAGGGCAAGTCATGAAAAAGGATGCAGCAAAAATAAAGCCTCTTTTAAAAAAAGTGAAAGACGGTCATTTGTTTTTAAATGGCTCCTTGTCTTACTCATACCTCTCCCCCTATATTCAAGCGGCTAACCAACATAAAGTGCCTTTTACTATCGTTCAGAACTTAGAAGCTGATACCGATATTGGTCTGGTTTTAACAGGTTCTGAAGGCAGTTTGGAACGAGATATTTTTTTAGACTAAAAAAAAGAGCCAGAACGGCTCTTTTTTATTTGGCAAATACATGATGATCAATTGTTTTAATTACAGCACGTGAACGAATCCAGTTATCGGTAGCTGTTTTTGGATTATAAAAGTAAATGGAATCGTCTAAACGATCTTTTCTAGTCAATGCTTGCTCTACTGCTTTTTTCGAATCTTCTGAAGCAGGTTTGTTAATTGATCCGTTTTGGACCGGTGAAAAAGCGTATGCTTTTCCGACAACTTGTTTAATAACTCCTGTTACCGTATCTGGAAACTTCGGAGAATCTACACGGTTTAACACCACTGTTGCTACCCCTACTTTTCCTTCATATGATTCGCCTTTTGCTTCAGCTTCTACTAAGCGAGCTAATAAATCTTTTTCACTTGCTGAAATCGAAACTGCAGGTGTTTCCTGCTCTGCGGGTTTTGCTTCTGGTTTTGCTTCTGGCTTAGCTGGGGCTGCCGTTGAAGGTTCCGTTGTTTCAGCAGCCAGCACTTTTGTCTTACTCGGAATCGCTAATGTTTCACCAATATAAATCATATCTCCTTGACGATTGTTTAATTTTTTAATGTCGTCAATTGTTACACTATATCTTTTACCTAACTTCCAAAGACTATCGCCTTTGACTACTTTATAATTAGTTGCAGCCGTAGCTGTTGCATTAAAACCTATAAATGAAAGAGTAGCTAAACAAGCTACTACCATTGATTTCATATAACTATGTTTCATAGGTAATACCTCCTGAAATTTCGTATGGTATTACTCTATCATAGCAATATAGGGGTTTCACCGAACGATTCAATTACATTTCTTTAAGTTTGATGAACAAAATTACGTTCGGAACACAATTATGACATTGTACCTTGTTTTTTGTCATAATAACGGTAATTTTTCTAAAATACAGGTATATTTTCCCGGTTTATTTCAGTTTAATCAGAAATTTCTTCATTCATTTTTCCCTTATAATTCTTATGATAAACATTTAAATTCATCTAATTTTACACAAAAAAGCTGAATGTTGTAATCAACATTCAGCTCTTTTTAATCTTCGATCTCAATTTCTACAACATCATAGAAATCAATCACTAGCTTAGCACCCGTATCATCCATAAACGTAAAGACGTCTTGATCATCTGATAAATGTATCACGTATCCGGTCAACTGCTGTTCACTGTTGTCGTAAACAGTAGTAATTAGAATTTTTTTATGATCTACATATGCTTCTTCTAATAACGAATGGAGGTCATAGTCCCCGTCATCTTCGGGCCGGTTCGTTAACAGCATCCCATAAGTCGTCATTCCATTTTTATCTTTCCATATATGATCTGCAAAATAAAAAGGTGCTGTACTTTTTCGAAACTCATCCATAATATCCCTCCTATAACTAAACACGTTTATTCGCTCTTACCGTACGTTACTAAATAAACGCACAAGCACTTGTAACAGTATATTCTCTACTGTACAGGCTCATACATCCATTATATAAGGCATAATCAAATAATGCCATCATTTCGTTTAGCTCCTAGGAATTTCTAGATACGTATAGGTGAAATCTCCACCGCGTCCAGCTATTCCACGAAAATGTTTGAAATCAGGGCGATTTACTAAAAAAGGGCGAAAAGCAAGAAAGTCTTCTTTTTTAACTTTAATTTCGGTTACTTTTCCTTCACTTAACTCATTCAACATGTTTATTGCTGTTTGTTCATCCATTCAGTTTCACCTCGCTTTTAACTGTTCAGCCAATTTTGCAGAGATGCAAATTGAGCTTTTGCTTCTTTATATCCTTGGTTGTAAAGAGCGTCGAGACGCTCACGATTCTTCTCAATTCGCCCTACTACAAGAGGGGTTTGCGGACGAATCACAAAGATATTCCCCTGTCTTTCCTGTTCTTCAATATATGACAATGTTTCATTATACAATTTATAGCGGTTCTCAAGCGCACGAGTCAGCCCATCATAATGACGATATTTGCGCTTCAATAACCAAAGCATATTTGATTTCTTTTTTCGATATCCTTCGTTTCGCGTTAGCACAACAATATTTTTTCTATATCCATCCTGCACTGCTTTTTTGATTGGAATCGGATCACTGATTCCTCCATCTAACAGCTCTTTTCCTTTATATGTAACGACAGGTGCTAAAAATGGAAGGGAACTAGAAGCGCGAACCGCTGTCAAAATGTCCCGGTCATATTCATCAAAATAAACGGGTTCTCCCGTCAAGCAGTCCGTTGCTCCTACTACAAGCTTCTCTGTACGCTCAGCAAATGCCTCAAAGTCAAATGGAAGAAGCTGATTAGGAATTTCATCAAAAACGAAATCCATTCCAAATATCTCTTTTGTTTTAAAATAGTTTTTCCACGACAAGTAGCGAGGATCCTCTAAAAAATCTAAATTAGCTTTGCGACTTCTTCCTATTTGTCTAGATAAATAAGAAGTGGCATGACAAGCGCCGGCTGAAACGCCAATTACATACGGAAGGTACAGATTTCTTTCCATAAAGTAATCTAAAACTCCAGTTGTATAAAGGCCTCTCATACCGCCTCCTTCGAGCACGAGTCCAGTATCTTTCAATTTCTACACCTTCTAATTCTTATAATTTATGACAAGATTATACCTCGTTTATTATAACGAAAGATGAACAAAGATGGAACTGTCCTGCTTCTCTCTTTCGTTAAAGCTACCAATTCCTTTTATTTCTCAGCACATTTTACTTATTTTTTCAATTTTATTTTATATTTTTTCAAAAAACCCTTTACTAATTCCCAGTTTTAAGGCAAAATTGTAAAAAAAGAAAGCGCTAACTAGTTTTATTATTTTTAAAATTGAAATTATTTAAAAATTTATAATGAACTAATTTAAAACAAAGGAGCGATGAATCATGAAAATAGCAGAGGTAGGAAACTTGATAGAATTTAAAAATGGCTTACAGGGCATTGTCGAAAAAGTAAATGAAAACTCCGTGATTGTAGATTTGACTTACATGACAAACTACCGCGATTTAGACTTAGAGCAGCGAACTGTTGTCAACCACAAAAACTACATCATCATTAATCCAGCTATGTAAAGGAAAAAAGCAGCCGCACAGCAAAAGCGGTTGCTTTTTTATTGATTTTGAAAGAATTGATTCTTTTGTTCTTCTGTAATAATCCCTAGCTTATACATGAGGTAAATATACTGTTGCACCTTAACATCCTTCGAACTTTTTTTCACTGTACTCCCTCTTTTCTAAAATGTTTCTTTATACAATAATATATGGCTGAGATAAAAAAAGTTTCCTTAAAGAAACAAAAACAGGCCCCATTTTTTCTTGAAAGGGGCTTATTTTCGTGTGACAATAAGAACAAGCTACTACTATCTTCTTACCGAAAGGAATTACTAGCATGTTTGATACTGTATTGTTTATCGTTGCTCTTATTGTCATTCTTTTTTTCATCGTGCAGTTCGTTTTTAAACGCAAACAAACTTCAAATAAAAAAACATCCGTTGAACCCATGAATTATGCCGAAGAAGATTCTAACTCCTACACAAGCTGGAGTGAAACTGCTTCTAACCACGATCATGATGGCGATGGAGATGGAGATGGAGATGCGGATGGTGACGGAAAATAGAAAAAAAGCCTCTTCTTAAGAAGAGGCTTTTCTTTATTTTGATAATACTCGCTTGCCGTTGGTAAACGAATAATAGCATTCACCTGTATAAATGTCTTGGCTTTCATGTACATGAACCCCACATTTATCTTCAAGAGCAGCTTTCATCATCGATTTGGCTACGTTATACGCTTTAATTGGACGATACTTTCTCCACTTTCCTACAAGGCAAAATGAACACGACTTTAACGTGTATCCCCCAATCTTTTCAAATAGGCGAAACTCTTGGCGCTTGCCTAATAATAACGATGGGCGGAAAAAGTGAGTAGAACGGATATACAAACTTGCGATATCTTCTTCTACTTGCCCCTTTACTTTACTGTAAAAGAATGGCGAACGAAGATCAGCACCAATTGCTGTAATCGTTAAAAAGTTTTTGCAGCGATATTTTTCTGCACATTTAGCCGCTTTTAAAGGAAATTCGTAGTCCACTTTAATGAATTTCGCTTTTGTTTTTGCTTTTTTCATTGTCGTGCCTAAACAGCAATATACATCATCAACTGCAAAGCATTCTTCGTGCTTATCAAGCTCTGAAAAATCAATTTCAAGCTGACGTAGCTTTGTGTGTTCGATTGGTAGCTTTTTTCGAACAAACACTGTCACATGGTTATATAAGCTGTTGCTTAATAACATTTTTAAAAGTTCTTGACCAACAAGTCCGCTTGCACCTAATACTAATGCTGATCTCTGTGACATTCTTTCACCTTCTCACCTGTTGTTTTTGCAATGGAAAACAGGTTGCATACACAACCTGTTTGTTCGAATTAACGATTATCAATTGTTTCTGGGTATAAATCATGATTCATCAGGCGATAATTAGCCATTTCTTCATACTTCGTACCGGGACGGCCATAGTTTGTATATGGATCAATTGAGATTCCGCCGCGTGGTGTGAATTTTCCCCATACTTCAATATATCTTGGATTCATCAGTTTAATTAAGTCATTCATAATAATGTTCATACAGTCTTCATGGAAATCTCCATGGTTACGGAAGCTGAATAAATAAAGCTTTAACGACTTGCTTTCTACCATTTTTTCATCTGGAATGTAACTAATATAAATGGTTGCGAAATCCGGCTGACCTGTTTTTGGACATAAGCTCGTAAATTCCGGACAGTTGAATTTCACAAAATAATCACGATTTGGGTGTTTGTTATCAAATGCTTCTAGAATCTCTGGTGCATATTCAAACAAATAGTTTGTTCCTTGATTTCCAAGGAGTGATACACCTTCTAATTCTTCATCTTTTCGACCGCTCATTTGCATTTCCTCTCTTTCTACGATTGTCATTCTAACAGCGTTTTTTTATTTTGTATATATCTGTTTTTATTTTTCTTTGTAAATTTTTTGCTATGCGCTTACACGCCTCGTTTATTTCCCCAAACAAGGGCGTGAACCTGCGGCAGAACTCTTACATCGTTCATGTTTTTTGCTGCCACTGCCTTATCGATTAACCACTCATACTTTTTAAGCAATTCTTGTGTTAACGACGCATTATCGATTGTCGTTAAGTCCTCGTTTCCTACTTGAACAAAAAATGGAACCTCAGGATAACGTTCATGAACAGACGCTGCATACTCAAAGTCCTCATCATTAAATACAACGACTTTTATGCTTATGTGCGCCAGGCGTTTTTCCTTTATTAATGTCTCTATAATATCGTCTAATACGGGGAAATTTGTTTTCATTAATGAACTTGGAGGCTTAGGAGAAATCGTTAAATCATCGATCTTTAGGAACCAATCCTGATAACGGCTCCCCTGTGTTTCAAGAGCTGCTTTTACCCCTTGACTGTGCAAAAGCTCTACAAGTGAACCAATCGCCTTGATAAGCGCAGGGTTTCCTCCAGAAATGGTGACGTGATCAAAGCACTCTCCTCCAATTTCTTTTAGCTCCGTCCAAATTTGTTCTGCTGTTAGCTGACGAATATCGTTTTTAGCCGATCCATCCCATGTAAAAGCTGAATCACACCAGCTGCAGGAATAATCACAGCCCGCGGTACGAACAAACATCGTCTTACGTCCTACAACCATTCCTTCCCCTTGAATCGTTGGTCCGAATATTTCAAGTACTGGAATTGTATTAGCCACGTTTTTTCACCTTCTTTGGGCGGTAAACTACGTAACTTGTCGGCGTTTCCCGCACGAATACTTGTACGCAAGAAGGCTTATTTGGTAGTGTGTCTAGATATTCTTGAACCAACTCATAAATTTTACGGGCAACAACTTCAGTTGTAGGAAAATCATTTGGATTTTCTTCGTTAAAGATAGAATGATCGTTCAATAATGTATGATCAAATTGACCAGAAACAATTTTTTTCAATAGCGCAAAGTTTACTAAAAAGCCCGCTTCGTCTAATGTATCTCCGGCAACAGTTAGATTTACGAAATACGTATGTCCATGGACTTGACGGCATTTTCCTGCTTCTGTGTGAGGAACAAAATGTGCCGCAGCAAACTGCATATCTTTGTTCAGTTCGTATTCATAGTCATGAAATACTTGAGGATACATTTGTTGCAACATTATTTCTCTCCTCCTTCTTTCGTTTGCATGTATTGATCTAACCCGCGTTTTCGCAATTGACATGCGGGGCATTCGCCGCACCCGTCAGCAACAATACCGTTGTAGCACGTTAATGTTTTTTCACGCACATATTCAAGCGCTCCTAGCTCATCCGCTAACGCCCACGTTTCTGCTTTATCAATCCACATAAGCGGCGTATGAATCACAAACTCGAAGTCCATTGATAAATTAAGCGTGACGTTTAACGATTTCACAAATACGTCTCGACAGTCTGGATATCCTGAAAAATCAGTTTCACAAACGCCTGTTACGATATGACGGCCTCCGCTGTTTTTAGCCAGTACGGCTGCAAATGATAAAAATAACAGATTGCGGCCGTCAACAAACGTTGTAGGCAACTCTCCTTCTTTTTGCTCGATCTCAATATCATCTCGCGTTAAGGCATTTGGTGCTAATTGATTTAAAAGTGACATATCTAGTACGGTGTGCTTCACACCTAAATCAGCTGCGATAGCCTTTGCTACCTCTATCTCTTGACTATGGCGCTGACCGTATTGAAAAGTAACCGTTTCTACTTCTTTAAAGTTTTTCAAAGCCCAAAATAGACATGTTGTACTATCTTGACCTCCGCTAAATACAACAATAGCTTTTTCATTTTTCATCATTATTGTTCGTCTCCTTTTTGATTGAAATCAAAAGAAGAAGAAACTTTATTGAACCGTTCGTTCCCTTTGTGACTAATTTTATAACACAAAAAAGAGACTGCTCTTTTCCAGCAATCTCCCTAAAAAGCAACTAAGATACACGTCCTCGCCAGCATACACGTCAAAAAGACGCGTTGATAGAAAAGCACGTGAAAGAAGACACGTTAAAACCGTGTCTTTTGTCATCAACGATGATCTTAGTTTTTTATAGAGGGAGTTTTCGAACCTCTCCCGTACGTATCCAAACGTGTACGGCGTTTCTTCTTGAATTGTCATCGTATTATACCACATGCGTATAGATAATGCTATGTTTGTTGACTTCTATCGCCTTTAGCTGCCTTATTTTTCTTTATATAAGAAAGCGCAATAAATAACAACGGAAAACAGACGCTTAATACAAATAAATAAAACGGCCAGTAATATTTTTCAAAATAATTGAAGTACGCTGTGTTGGGAATAATGTAATATGCCACGCCTGTAATAATTAGACCTAAAGGAAAGCTTAAAAAATTGCGCACCCGTAAATTACACAATTGGACGATACTTAACTGAATAGCATAGAACACAATGACAACTTTAAAAAAGATAGATAACATCCAAATAATAGCTACTAATACTTCAACATGCTGAATCGTTGCACCTAACGAAATCATTTTTCCTAATAAATAAACTGGGTAGCTGTGCATCGATGCAATATTCGCGCCAAGAGCTAATATACAAGCCGCAACTGCAATCGTAATCGTCAAGCCCGATGCGACAGTGCCGATAACAAACATTCTTTTTACCTTTTTTCCATCTTTTATATGAGGCGTAATCATCAGAATAAAAACCAATTCCATAAACGGGTTTCCTAAAAAATAAGTGGTCCCTAATACTAAATCACCCATGCTGAATTCAAAAAAAGGATAAAGACGATCAATTTTCATCTGAGGAATATTTAAAACAATTAACAATAAAAAGGGGACCACAATCCAAGGCAAAAAGATTTCCGCGGTTCTTGCTACCACTTCAATACCTAGATACCCTCCGTATATAACAGCTAAAAGAACAAGAGCATGAATCCATGTAGGCAGCGTTTCAGGGACAATTTGAGTCGTCATGAATGTACTGATATCTCGAAGCGAAAACGTAGACTGAATGAACATAAAGAAAATGTAAATAAGAGAAATACACGTTCCTGCATAAGGACCTAGCGCCTTTTTAGCTATTTGAATGAATGTTTGCTGAGGGTAACGCTGAATCAGCCATAAAAGCACCGCAACGATTAAAAGTGCAAAGCCAATAGCAAGCACACCGCAAAACCACGCATTTTGTCTATTTGTCTCTAATAATGTAGCCGGAACTGCCAAGATGGCGCTTCCGATACAAAAAACATAAATGAGAAAAAGAAATTGTTTTGGACTAATAAATTCTTTTATTTGCATCATACACACCTTCTCTCCTACATGCGTGCTCACGTGAATAACAAATGATGAACGGTTCTAGTAAGAGGCTTAACGAGTGCCTCTAAAAAGTACAGAGGCGTAGGAACTTCTTTACGGAGTGTAATCGCTCCCCAAAAGAATAGACCCAAACCTATAAGACAAAGGTAGACGATTATCTCACGATAATACTTTTCCTTTCGGAAGTTGATCATTATTTTTTTAGTCAAATAAGCAAGCAGTACAAGTAAGGCGATAAATCCCTCCATTTTCTTTCTCCTTAATGCTTCATTTGCTTCATATATGAGTTATTTAACGTGCCTAAGCGACGGATTTGAACTTTTGCATCTAAATCGACGGTTAAATCCTCTGCGTAAATTCTGTTCCAGTCTCTTTTCATTTTGTACCATCTCTTTACATCTTGTCTGTAAAACGCTTCGCCAAAACCAAAGATATCGCTTTTATAGGTTTTTTGAGCTTTTTCTACTGCATCATTCATCTTTTCTTTTACGTCGGCTGCTGTTTTTCGTTCGAGCATATTGATTACAGCTGGGTCCTGTAAATTCACTTGACACTCTACATCAGCTACGTTTGCTTCTCCTTTTAAATCAACGTGAATATGAGGTTTATGATTTTTCATAGTAGCTGTCACCTTGACATTCGTTCGAAGCATTTCGACTCCGATGATATCATGCTGTTTTTCTTTTTTTTCGCATGGAATAACAATTAACGTACTTTTTACATGTCCGGTAATATAGTTATATCCTTTACTTTCGTCTTCATTGAACCAGCCGAGAAGCTTATCATTTTGAAAGACACCTAATCCTTTGAAATTGAGCAGGGTGGAAAGATTGGTGCGAGAAATACTAGACATGTCTCCTGCCTTTTTCACGTCGCCTTTCACTAACACTCCTGATAACACCGCCTGCTTTCCTTCACTGGTTAAGTTACTGATCAGTTCATTTAACTTCACTCCTCTAGTAGGTGCCCAAATACGCTGTGACACGTCTAATGAAGCAAACATATGGTTAGCAGGTATTTTTTCGATGGTTGTTAATACATTCAAAACGCTCGATGCTTTCGTGTTTTTAGCCACAACAACAAAATAATCGGTACGCACTTCATGATCCCGAGCAAAGAAATCAAGCACTTCAGCAATACCGTCTTCCGCCATGCTTTCGCTAATAACTAGCATTCGTAAATGAGAAAGATAAATTTTACGCGGAGATTTTGTCGTTATTTTTCTTAATCCTTCCATTACAGACGAAGCCTTAATAGAAAATGTGGTAACAGAAGGCCCGTTTGTAGGCGTTTTCGCCTGAATATCACCCGGATTAATTAGCTGAACTGTCACAATAATGCCATCTTCTACTTTATCAATTCCGACAGCAACCGTAATGGCTAGCTCGTTCAACTCTCGACTGCTCCAGCAGCCGCTTAATAGCACTGAACAGATACATAACATTAGAAATGCTTTCATAGTAAACGGCCACCTTTACACAGTTTAGTTTTTTTGCGTCTTTTGACGTGAAATATTCTTCTCATTAATAAGCTTTGGCCTTGTTTTCATTTTTTTGATCGAACGTCTAATCAGCACATCCTTTTGATCACGCTTCACAAATGGAGCCATAGGTGTCATATAAGGGACTCCAAATGACCTTAAGCTGCATAAATGTAAAATCATTAAAATTAGCCCCAGGATAATACCGAACAGGCCAAAAGTAGCTGCTAAAACCATTAAAACAAAGCGTAGCATCCTTACTGCAATAGCCATATCATACACAGGTGACACAAAGTTACTAATAGCGGTGATGGATACAACGATAACCATTGCAGGTGAAACTAATCCCGCTTGTACGGCGGCTTCTCCTAAAACGAGTGCTCCCACAATCGAAATAGCTGAACCTACTGCTCGAGGCAATCGGACTCCCGCTTCTCGCAAAATTTCAAACGTGATTTCCATAATAAACGCTTCAATAATAGCAGGAAAAGGAACACCTTCCCTTTGAGCTGCAATACTAATTAACAAAGCAAAAGGAAGCATTTCTTGATGAAAAGTAGTTAAAGCAATATAAGCAGAAGGTGTTAAAAGAGCTAAGAAAAATGCCATGTAGCGCATTAAGCGAATCAATGTACTAATATCTGCGCGCTGGTAATAATCTTCGGCCGCTTGAAAAAATTGAATAAATAAGGCAGGAACCATTAATACAAAAGGTGTACCGTCTACTAAAATGGCTATCCGCCCCTCTAAAAGACCTGCTGCCACCGAGTCTGGACGCTCCGTGTTATGCATAGTAGGAAAAGGTGTATAATCTTCATCTTGAATCAACTCTTCGATATATCCGCTCTCCAAAATACCGTCTATATCAATTTTGGAAAGACGCTCCTTTACCTCTTGAATGACCTGTTCATCCGCAATGCCGTCTATATAAACGAGCGCAATATCCGTTTTTGTAAACTCTCCTATTTGCTGAGATTCAATCCAAAGTTTTGGAGATTTTATTCGGCGCCGAATCAATGCGGTATTCGTTCGCAGTGTTTCTGTGAAACTGTCTCGAGGCCCTCTTACAACGGTCTGAGATTGTGGTTCAGAAACAGCCCTGTCTCTCCATCCTCTGGTACTTGCCACAATACACGTTTGATACCCTTCTAAAAACAGTACGGTATCTCCTGATAAAACATGAAGAAGAGCATCATCCAATGTCTTTGCTTCCATGATTTCACCGGCTGCCAAACTATAGCTTTTAATCAATTCGTACATATTAACGATGCCATCATCATGTGTTAAATGTTCATCGTGATAGTGCATAATGGAGTCCAGCGCATAGTGTTCAACTTCGTCTTTATTTACTAATCCGTCGATGTAAGCAACACCTAAAGTAAATTTTTCTTCAATCGAAATTCGAAACTCTCGCACAACTAAATCCGTGCTCTGTCCCAATGCTTTTTTCATGCGGGATAAATTATCTCCCACCCTCTCAGATAATTTCTGCTCTTCCTGTGTAGAAGAAGCACTAGTGTCCTTAGAGTCCTTCGATTCATCAGCTTTTTCTTTCCGCTGTTTGGATTTATTCGTTAACTCAGATAGTTTTTTTATACGCATTGTTCATCCTCCACTACATTGAACGAAAAGAAACGGAATTTCTTCTTTTTAGTCTCTATAGTTTTTGTATGAAAAGGAAATTTATACTTGAAGCCATTTTAATAATCTTTATTTTTGACATCATTTGTGCATTTCTATAGGATAGTAATGGATAATTCTTTGTTATTATGAAGAATGTTTATGCGGAACATTGAAAGGAGTCTATACATGGCACAATCACTTAAAGGCAAAGTAGCTCTTATTACAGGAGCAGGAAAAGGCATCGGTCGTTCAACTGCGATTGAATTAGCAAAGGAAGGCGTAAATATCGGTTTAATTGCTCGTACAGAGGCAGATTTAAAGGCTGTTGCTTCTGAACTAGAAGCATTTGATGTACAAGTTGCTTATGCAACAGCAGATGTTTCTTCTATGGAAGAAGTAAATGCAGCAGTTGAGCATCTACATACAAAATTAGGGGCAACAGATATCTTAATCAACAACGCAGGAATCGGTAAATTCGGAAGCTTTTTAGAGCTAGACCCAGATGAGTGGAAACAAATCATTGATGTGAATTTAATGGGCGTTTACTACGTAACGCGCGCCGTTCTACCTCAATTAATCGAAAAAAATGGTGGAGACATTATCAATATTTCATCCACTGCTGGTCAAAAAGGCGCTCCCGTTACAAGTGCTTACAGCGCTTCAAAATTTGGCGTGCTCGGCTTAACTGAATCTCTAGCGTTAGAAGTACGCAAACACAATATTCGTGTAACAGCTCTAACACCAAGTACAGTAGCAACGGAATTAGCGTATAAAGAAAACTTAACGGATGGCAATCCTGATAAAGTGATGCAGCCTGAAGACCTAGCAGAAATTATGGTCGCACAATTAAAATTGCATCCTCGTATTTTTATCAAATCTGCGGGCATGTGGTCCACAAATCCATAAACAAACATAGAAAAAGGAGAGCTTCAGCTCTCCTTTTTTGTGTCTTCCTTTATATGGTGGTTACCTTATTTACGTTTAGGCGTGATTTCTTCTGATAGTTCTTCAAAAGATTTCACTTTTCCATGCGATGGGTTTTGTGATTGTTTTCGCACATTCCACTGACGCTCTTTTTGACTTTTAGACTGAGTCATTTTGCTTCATCCCCTTTTTATATGCTTACATGTAGTAGGATAAAACAAGCTGCTCTTTTCCATTCATCAAAACTGCTTCCAATTTCTTTACTGCTTAGCTAAATGTATTTTAAACCACTTATCAATTTCCGCGTTATATTGATCATAATAAGCAGTTAGCGGATGGTCTCCGTTTTTGTACAGTACATATTTGTATTCTTTTCCCTGCTCATCTAATTGTTTCACAAGCTTTTCAGCCTGCGTATGGTGAACTTTACGATCATGATCACCCTGTAAAATCAAAAGAGGTGAATTTACTTTATCGCTCCAATAGACAACAGAACGACTTCTATACCTCTCCGGATACTGCGCCGGATCTCCTACAATCGTCCGCAGCACTTGTTTCATTTCAGGCCCTCTTTGATCATAGAATTGAAACATGTCTGTAATACCTGATTGTACGACAACTGCATCAAATTTAACGCCGTTTTTCATCGTTAAATACGTCATCATGCCGCCGCGTGAATATCCTAGCGCTACCTTTTGCTGGTGATTTACATAAGGAAGCTGTTCTCCCCACTTAATAAGATTTAACACGTCGTCAATATCTTTACCTCCGTACGTCTCTGTACCTTCACTTCCGCCATTTCCCCTGTATTGAGTCGCAACCACGACGTAGCCTTTACTTGCCCAATATGATAAGTACTGCAGTGTTTTTGCGCGAATCATGCCATGTTCGCGATTTCCTCCGCGATTATATACTAAAAGCGGATAATGTTTGTCTGCAATGTCTTTAGGCTGTACTAAAAACCCTTTTATCTTTAAATTATCACTAGGATACGTAATGCTATATACATCTACTTTATTTGAATAAGGCGATAATAAATTCAATTTTTCTTTATTTACATCATCACTTTCAGCTCGGTTGAAAACCGCTGTCACACCGAGCACAGCTACAGTGATTAATGCAATGATGCCCCATTTTTTCAACAGAAACCCTCTCCTCAATAAATATCTTTTCTCTTTTATAATGAGTGTTTTCATTTGGCTTTACCCTTCTTAAATGTTTGCTAAAAAGGGCATTCATCCCATCGCCAATACAGCTTATTTATCATACCGCAAAACTCAAATTTCTTCATCAATAAAGAAATAAGAATTCATCCAAATACATTAACAAGAAAGACGTATAGTAAATTGTATTATTAAATTATAGATTTGAAAAGTGGAATGATACTTTTTTTGTCGTTTTTTACCTGTCCTTTTTCCCAAAAAAAAAGCCCAGTTAAGACTGAGCTTTTTTCTTGGCAATGCCAATGCCTGTATATGCTAAAATAATTGAAAAAATAGGACATAAAATACTAAAGAATGTAAATGGAATATAGTCAGCTGCGGGAATATTTAATGCAGTTGAAATAAAAGCACCGCTGACACCCCACGGAATAATAGCATTAATAACCGTTCCGCCGTCTTCAAGCGTTCGTGATAAGTTTTTTGGATCTAAATTCCATTTTTCATACAGCGGCTTAAACGTCTGTCCAGGCAAGAGAATCGATAAATACTGTTCGCCTGTAATAACGTTCACTCCAATTGAAGATAGAAGCGTAGCAAAAATAACGTCTCCGCTGCGGCGAATTTGTTTTGCTAATCCTTCTAACAAAGCATCAATAATTCCAACAGCTCTCATCAAGCCACCTAGCGACAAGGCAATCATGATAAGGGAAATAGAAAACATCATGGACTGCAGTCCGCCTTTATTCACAATCGCATCCACTACTTTATTTCCTGACTCTACTGCCGGCCCGCTTTGAAGAACGCCTAGCAATTGACTCAGCGTAAATTCATGCTGTGTAATCATTCCTGTAATGATGGCCGTTACAATACCTAAAACTAACGTTGGCAGTACATCGACTCTTCTCATCGAAAAAATAAGAACTAAAAGTGGAGAAAGCAACGTTAACACATGTAAATTAAACGTATGTTTTAATGCGTCTTGAATTCCTTGAATTTCCCCGTAATTGACGCTTTCCTGATTTCCGTTGATTCCGATTACCAGTGCAATGATTGCTGTAATAACAATACTTGGAACCGTCGTCCACGTAATGTGCTGAATATGTTTAGGAAGCGGGACTTCAACGATACCAGAAGCAAAATTTGTTGTATCAGACAAGGGAGACATCTTATCTCCAAACACAGCTCCTGAAACAATCATCCCCGCTGCTAGCCCTGGATGTACACCAATAGCAGTTCCTACGCCAAATAAAGCGACCCCTACCGTACTGACGGTTGTTAATGAACTTCCCGTGAATGTTGAAACTAATACGGGAATAACCAGAGCACTAATTAAAAAGTACTGCGGTGAAATCCAGTGGAAGCCGTAGGATAAAATCGTCGGTATCGTTCCTCCTACCATCCAAATCGCAATAAGCATCCCGATCAGCATTAAAATAAGGATAGGCTTAATGCCCAGTCTGACACCGTCTAAAATCCCTTTCTCCATTTCTGTCCACTTATATTTCAACAAAAAGCCAATCACACTAATAAATGCTACACCAAATATCAGTGGAATATGAGGCGGCAGCTTTAACGTAAATAATGAAACAAAAATAATAGCTAATAGCACCAAAACCACCGCTATTGATTGTATAAATGAAATTTCTTTTTTCATGAGGTATTCCCTTTCTATCTTTCTTTTTCACTTAAACGCTTTTATGCTTTTACGCAGTTAAGTGCAAACCTTCTTGAGTATAATTTTTATCCTTCTTGCTGTCAATAACTTATTTTATCCAACGGTAGGCTCTGCGCTCATTTTTCCACTTTTCTTCTTATTAATATTAATTCCCTCTCCAAGCAGATCATTGTACAAAATGCCTCTTATGTTTTTACATGTATAGAACGGGTACACATAAAACACATCTTTTTTTAATGTACTACCTTTTGTACATAAGCGAGGAACTTCCTTCAAAAATTTTTTAAGCAAAAGACTTGAAAGTCAAAAAAGGTCAAAGTATAATGAAATTACGAAAGGTCAAAAAAGGTCAAACACCTGCTGATCTTCGATTAAAATCATTTAGGGAGGCTAATTAAATGATTTGTCAAAACTGTAATAAACGTGAAGCATCTATTCAATTAAATGTACAAACAAATAACCAAAAATCTCAATATCGTTTATGTCATACATGTTATCAAGCACTAATGAAAGAACATAAAATCCCATCAGGTTTTGGAGGTGGCGGCTTTATGAACATCGATGATTTATTCAAGCAAATGGCGCACGAACAAGCTGCACCGGAACAGCCACAGCAAGGAAATGGCGGCGGAGGCTTTTTAGACCAGTTCGGTCGAAACTTAACTCAAATTGCGAAAACGGGATTAATTGACCCTGTTATTGGCCGAGAAGAAGAAGTAGAGCGTGTCATTGAAATTTTAAATAGAAGAAACAAAAACAACCCGGTACTAATCGGAGAACCCGGTGTTGGTAAAACAGCTGTTGTTGAAGGGTTAGCTTTAAAAATCGCGGAAGGAAAAGTTCCTGCTAAGCTGTTAAATAAAGATGTATATCTTTTAGATGTAGCATCTCTCGTAGCTAATACCGGCGTGCGCGGTCAATTTGAAGAGCGCATGAAGCAGTTAATTTCTGAGCTTCAACAGCGAAAAAACGTGATTTTATTTATCGATGAAATTCACCTTCTTGTGGGAGCTGGTTCAGCGGAAGGTTCAATGGACGCAAGCAATATTTTAAAACCTGCTCTTGCACGAGGCGAACTTCAAGTAGTTGGAGCTACAACTTTAAAAGAGTACCGTTCCATCGAAAAAGATGCGGCTCTTGAACGACGCTTCCAGCCGGTTATGGTTCACGAACCGTCTGTAGAAGAAGCCGTTGAAATTCTAAAAGGAATCCAAAGTAAATATGAAGATTATCACGGCGTTAGCTATACAGATGAAGCGATCCGCGCTTGTGTAAATTTATCACACCGCTACATTCAAGATCGCTTCTTGCCTGATAAAGCAATTGACTTGCTAGATGAAGCAGGTTCAAAAATGAACTTACAGGCAGGCATTACAAATAAAGACGATGCGGCCGCTCGCTTAAAAGAACTTACAAAAGAAAAAGAGCAGGCGCTAAAGGATGAAAAATATGAAGTAGCGGCAAAACTGCGCGATGAAGAAGCTGCTCTTGAAAAGCAACTAAACGAAGAACAGCAAAAAATGAATGTGGATATTGCTGACATTCAAGCAATTATTGAAAAGAAAACGGGTATCCCTGTTGGTAAACTTCAAGAAAATGAAGCAGCAAAAATGAAGCATTTAGCAGAGCACTTAGCTCAAAAAGTAATTGGACAGCAGGAAGCTGTAGAAAAAGTAGCAAAAGCGATTCGACGTTCTCGCGCTGGATTAAAAGCGAAGCATCGCCCAATTGGTTCATTCTTATTTGTCGGCCCAACAGGTGTCGGTAAAACAGAGTTAACCAAAACATTAGCTGAAGAACTATTCGGCTCAAAAGATGCTATGGTTCGTCTAGATATGAGTGAATATATGGAAAAACATGCGGTGTCTAAATTAATCGGTTCACCTCCTGGCTACGTAGGTCACGAAGAGGCAGGACAATTAACAGAGAAAGTACGCCGTAATCCTTATTCCATCATCTTACTAGATGAAATTGAAAAAGCTCATCCAGACGTTCAGCATATGTTTCTACAAATTCTAGAAGACGGACGTCTAACAGATAGTCAAGGTCGCACAGTAAGCTTTAAAGACACAGTTATCATTATGACAAGTAACGCTGGTGTAGGTGAAAAGAAAATTACGGTTGGGTTTGACGCAGAAAATGACGCACTTAAACAGGCATCCGTTTTAGATTCACTTTCATCTTATTTCAAACCAGAGTTTTTAAACCGATTTGATACAATCATTGAATTTAATCATCTTGAAAAAGACAACTTGATTAAAATTGTGGACCTTATGCTTGCTGAATTAAAAGAAACATTACAAGAACAAAATATCACGCTGAGCGTAGCAGATGAGGTAAAAGAAAAACTAGCTGAACTTGGCTATCACCCTGCATTCGGTGCTAGACCGCTCCGCCGAGCAATTCAAGAACAGCTTGAAGATCGAATTACAGACTTACTTTTAGATGACGCAGACGTATCAACAGTGAACGTAACGTTAAATGAAGCAAGCGAAATCACCGTACAAAACTAATAGAAAAAGCGACTCTACTTGAGTCGCTTTTTTTTATAGAAATACTTACGTTTATTTACTTTCATCTGTTTTTTCGTCAGTACTATCCGTTGATTCTTCTTGATCATCAGATGCTTCATCCCCAGATGAATCATCTGCTTCGTCTTGCTTCATTGTTTCCTGTGAATCATCTGTAGTTGTGTCCTCCGCTTGAGTATCATCCGACTGTTCTGTTTGCTGTTCTGTGGCATCTTTTTCATCCGTTTGTGAGTTGCATGCTGTGATTAACATAATTGCTAGAAGTGATCCAAATAACTTGACTAATAAACTTTTGTTCATTTTACCGTCTCCTTTCGAATCATCTGAGCCTCTATGTAGTCACCATTCATATGGCTCTACTGGCAGTATAGCCTATCCAATTAGAAAAAAGTTCACTTTTACAAGGTTATCACAAAAGCTTTACATCCCCTTCATTTCGTTCATGTTCCCCTCATATTTCCTTAATAGTTTATGACTAGCTGTATTCTAGATCTATCTTCCTTGGTCTAAGTGCTCAATTCAGCTATTCACACAGTTGTAACTATGCTAATATGAGTGATATATCACTACATCGTGCGACTAGCTGACTATAAAGTTATTCTCCTATGAAATTATTCACCATTTAAGAAAGGGATTTTTTATGGAATCACACAACCTCATAAAAAAACGAAATTTTATTCTTTTACTTATTTTTTGGCTGCTATATTTTGTCCACATTGTGTTATACCACTTTATTGCAGCTGATCCTCATATGATTGTTTTTATAAGCGGAGGAATTTTATTATTGGTAGTGACGGCGATGTACTACTTTCGTTTTCATCCTGCCATCATTATGTATTCTTTTTTTATATGCTATTATGCCTATATTGCGTACATGGCATCTATTGAACCTGCTGTTATTAATTATTTATTTTTGTTTCTTGGAATCATTGTTAGCTTTATTTATTATAGCTATGTCGCTATTGTAATTTCTACATTAATGTCCATAATAATTATTTTGTACTTTTATGTAAGCAACACTCTTTTTACATCTGTGACTTTCGTGAAATTAGATATCGTTTATTTCATTTTGTTTACGCTGATCACAATGATTATTTTGTTGTATTGTGCTCATTTCTCTAAAAAACTGATTGCTATTACGAGGGTCAAAATGAACAAAACCGAAGATGAACTGTACTCAGCTCAAGAGTATTTGCAATCTTTTTTTACATACAATCGCGACGCCATTTCCGTGTTCAGTCTAGACGGCAAAGTGATTAAAGTAAACGATGCTTTTGAGCAAATATACGGATGGAAAGCGGAAGAAATTGTCGAAAAATCCATTCCATTCATTCCTACTGGCTTAAAAGGCGACGCTGAAAGCCGATTAGAAAGGGTTAAAAAAGGAGAAAAGCTGGTAGCCTTTGAAACCCAAGATAAGCGAAAAGACGGAAAAATAATTGATGTAGAAATCACTGTTTCACCTATTTTTAATCGTGATCAGCAAGTCGTTGCGCTTTTTGGTATTTCACGCGATCTTACAGAAGAAAAGGAAACAGAAAAATTTCTTCGCCAAACCGATAAGTTATCTTTAGCGGGCGAAATGGCAGCGGGAATCGCTCATGAAATTCGAAATCCACTTACTTCTCTAAATGGATTTATTCAGCTTATTCATGAAGACAGCAGCCGCTATCATTCTTATACAACCATCATGCTGAGCGAACTGAATCGTATTAACTCAATCGTTGGAGAATTTTTATTGCTCGCTAAACCTCATGACACGGTTATGAAAAAGCACGCATTCTCTACTATTTTAAATGACGTTATTCTTTTGTATGAATCAGAATGTGTATTAAAAAATGTCGTAGTTAAAACGCAGGTGGAAGCCCCGCATACATACATCTGCTGTGATGCAAACCAAATTAAGCAAGTACTCATTAATTTGTTGAAAAATGCGCTCGAAGCTATGCCTAGTGGAGGAGAAATTCATTTAAACGTTACTCAGCATACTAAAGATCTTACTATTTTCATTAAAGATACAGGAGTCGGCATTCCTTCACATTTGCTTACGCACATTCAAAAGCCCTTTTTTACCACGAAGCCCTCAGGTACCGGTCTTGGACTTGTTGTGATTAAAAACATTTTGTATCAGCATAAAGGAACATTTGAGATTAAAAGCACTGTTGGCGAAGGAACCAGCGTTTCCCTTACGATTCCTTTATGGGAACAAGAAATTAATCATTAAAAAAAGAGGCTGGAACAAAAGTATGTTAGTTGAAGAAAGATTCGAACGAGTTTGTTTCTTGATTAAGAATCAAACTCATTCGAATTTTTTTATTATGAGGGTGAACGTAGATTTAATTTAGGTGCTTCTAGCTGTTGATTGGAGGGCAAGGCGAAGACTCCTGCGGGAAAAGCGGAATAGGTAAGACCCCGCAGGAGTATCAGCGCCGAGGAGGCTCACCGGCCGCCCGCGGAAAGCAAAGCCTTGCACGGAAATCAACGGCGGTGTAACAAGCGATTCATACTAGATTGTTTATCCCATTTGTTCGTCTTTACATTGGATTAATTTTGTTGTGTCTCAATCTCTTTTTTATAGCTTTTTATCATCAATACTATTTAAATAGTTTTCAATTTCATCTACTACAGACTGCACGCAGCCCTCTTCGAATGGAGAGATCAAATTCGCTGCCTCTACTAATTCTAAAAACGGCTTACTTCCGCCAAGCTTACACAAATGAACGTAATCTTGCCATGCTTGTTCATGGTTTTCTCGATCTTTTTTCCAAAATTGAAATGCACAAATTTGAGCGAGCGTGTAATCAATATAATAAAACGGAGACGTGTAAATATGAAGCTGGCGCTGCCAGAAGCCCCCGCTTTCTAGATAGTGATGGCCGTCATAGTTTTTAGAAGGCATATATTTCTTTTCAATTTCTCGCCACGTTTGTTTTCGTTCCGAAGGCGTCATCTCAGGGCGTTCGTATACAGCATGCTGAAATTCATCTACCGCTACCCCGTAAGGCAAGAAAGTTAAGCCTGAGCTTAAATGAGAAAACTGGTATTTATCTTTGTCTTCTTTAAAGAACAACTCCATCCAAGGCCATGTAAAATACTCCATGCTCATCGAATGGATTTCAGCTCCTTCATGCGTAGGCCAGTGATACTCATTGGTTTCCATATCTCGGCTGGAATACACTTGAAAAGCATGCCCTGCTTCATGCGTTAACACATCAATATCCCCTGATGTTCCATTAAAATTCGAAAAAATAAACGGTGCTTTGTATTCTTCAATAAACGTACAGTAGCCTCCGCCTGCTTTGCCCTTTTTAGCGACTAAATCCATCAAATTATTTTCAAGCATAAATGAAAAAAATTCGTCCGTCTCTTTAGAAAGCTCTTTATACATAACCCGTCCATTTTCAATAATCCACTTTTCATCACCTTTTGGCACTGCGTTTCCTGTTTCAAACTGAAACGGTTCATCATAATAAGTTAAGCTCTCTACTTGAATTCTTTCCTGCTGACGCTTTTTTAGTTTTTCAGTAAGGGGAACAATATACTCTTTTACTTGTTTGCGAAAAGCGGCAACCATTTCAGCATCGTAGCCTATTCTAGACATACGAGCATAGCCCACTTCTACGAAATTTTTATAGCCTAATTTTTCAGCAAGCTTGGTCCGCACTTTTACAAGTTTGTCATAAATATCATCAAATTCCTCTTCATGATCGGTAAAAAATTGAAATTTCGCTTCTGCTGCTTTTTTTCTCATTTCTCGATCAGATGACTCCATAAACGGATCGAGCTGAGCTAACGTTCTTTCTTCTCCTTCAAATACAATTTTAGCTGACGCCACTAGTTTCGTATATTGAGACGATAGCTTATTTTCTTCCTGAAGCTCTTTTACTATTTCCGGAGAGAACGTTTTTAACTGCATTTCAGCAAGAGAGAACAACTGCTTGCCCCACTTTTCTTCTAGTTGCTGTTTAAAAGGCGAAGAGATTAACGCTTTGTAAAATTTCTCTACATATCCTTCTAAAAGCGGCTGTGTTTCATCAAAATAGTCTTGCTCTTCCTTATAAAATTCATTCGCTGTGTCGATAGAATGACGAATATAGCAGATGTTCCCCATTGTGCTGTACTGGGAATACGCATCATTTGCTAAACGAATTGCCTCGTTTTGCTGACTGACTGACGCTGCTTCCGTAAAGTGTGTAATGGCCTTTTCAAACTGCTTTTCAATTTCATTCATATCAGGTCGCGTATATGTATAATTCTCAAATTTCATCATTTGGACCCCTTTCTCTATTGTCTGTATGTAACCTAATTCGTTTTTATCCAGCTGTATTCCTGTTAATTTCAATTTTTTGTCACTTTTTATTTTTTATGTCGATTGGTTATGAAAGAAGTCATAGAAAAAAACTCGTTTGTTCAACAGAAACAAACGAGCTTTCCTTAATTAATCAGTCGATTCCGGCAAAAATTCATCTGCATAGTGTCCTAATTTCTTAAGCATCGAAATAGCAACTTCCTTTTCTTCGCTAGACAGGACGGATAAAATATCATGAATTCTTTTTTCGTGACTCGGAAACATGCTTTCAATCATTTCCTTACCTTGCTTGGTGATAGCTGCATAGGTTACGCGACGATCGTTCGGACAAGCAACGCGCTCTAAGAAGCCTTTTTTCTCAAGCTTGTCTACTACATACGTAATACTGCCGCTTGCGAGTAGAATTTTTCCGCCAATTTGCTGCAGAGGCTGCTGGCCTTTGTGGTACAATAACTCTAGGACAGCAAATTCGGTTGGATTCATTCCATGCTGTTGAATAAATTTATGCACATGATCATTAATTGAACGATTGGCACGAGATAGTACAATAAATAATTTAAGAGATTGGTCTAACTCTTCTCTAGTTACATCATTCGTCATTTTAATCAGTTCCTTTAATATTATCTTGATATCAAGATAATACTAAAATTTCCCTTCAAAGTCAATCAAAGCAGGCTTATTTCAGCGGTTATTCTCTCCGCTTGTACAATTTTTTTGATAAAAAATGTATATAAGTGGATTTATACATATGCTTTTAATACAATAAACATATGACCATTACATAAAAAGGTGAATGATTATGAAACCAACCCATTTATTATTTAATTCCGCGATTGGTTCACAAAAGCCTGAAACAATCGTTAACCGGCAAAATCCCTGTCCCTTTTGCGACGTAGAATCTCTTACAGGCATTATTGAAAAACAAGGACCTATCATTTGGCTGAAAAATAAGTTTCCCGTTCTGCAAGATGCTTATCAGACGGTTATTATTGAGACCGATGAATGTTCTTCGGAACTATCTATTTATCCAAAGGAACATCTGTACACCTTGCTGAGCTTCGCTACTGAACGATGGATATCTATGATAAACAGCGGAGAATATGCTTCTGTTCTTTTCTTTAAAAACCACGGCCCCATGTCCGGAGGATCATTACGACATCCTCATATGCAAATTATTGGTTTAAATGAGATGGATGTAAATGAAAATGTGAAGCTAGAGCAGTTTGAAGGAGTCACAATTGCCCAAAATGAACACGTCACATTTAATTTATCTGCAAAACCTAGAATGGGCTTTTTTGAATTTAACGTGATAACGGATCAGCTTGACAAAGAGATGCATGCATTTGCAGATTATCTTCAAACGGCTGCTCACTATTTATTAAATCATTTTCATCGTAGCTGCACGAGCTACAACTTATTTTTTTATAATCTTAAAAACGGCAAAATTGCGGCGAAAATCATTCCTCGCTTTGCCACATCTCCTTTGTATGTAGGATATGGCATTCCTCAAGTTTCCAATAAGCTTGAGCACATTGCTAACCAAGTTCAGGAGCTGTACTTTACCTAAAAAGTTGAACCTTCACTGGTTCAACTTTTTTGTAAGGTTATTGCATAAAGCTATTCACTTTTAAAATAGTCATGCTCATAGAAACCAAAAAAACATACACTAAAAGAACGATGTGAATTGAGGATAAAAAGAAGAATACGTAAAAGGAGACGGTTTATGACTGAGGTACTAATTGGAAGCATTCTTTCTGCGCTATCGACTGGAGTAGGCGCTTTGCCTATTCTGTTTTTGAATCAAGAACTCACTCATCGCTGGAAAGATATACTTCTTGCGCTCACTGCAGGTATTATGACAGCAGCTTCTACTATGAGCTTGATTCCAGAATCTCTTCAAAGCGGCGGTTTTTTTTCCTTAGCCATTGGCTTACTGCTTGGAGTTGTAACATTAACACTCTTGGAGCAGAATATTCCTCACATTGATCTTGAGCATTCTAAAACCGGCATTCAGTTTGATGAAAAAGCACTTTTAATTGTTTCCGCTATTACTTTGCATAACCTTCCTGAAGGACTGTCTGTTGGTGTTAGCTACGCTTCAAATGTTGAAAATACAGGGAACTTAATCGCCCTTGCAATCGGTCTTCAAAATGCACCTGAAGGACTGTTGGTCGCGCTATTTTTAGCTCAGCAAAATATCAGTAAAATAAAAGCATTTTTAATTGCTACCCTTACAGGCTCCGTTGAGATTGTAACGTCTTTACTCGGGTTTTATTTAACTAATTTTGTTGATTCTCTCGTTTCATATGGATTAGCTTTTGCTGCTGGAGCCATGCTTTTTATTATTTATAAAGAGTTGATTCCAGAAAGCCACGGCGATGGAAACGAAAGATTTGCTACTTATTCGTTTATTTTTGGTATTTTGTTTATGATCTTTTTAATTAACATTTTTTAAAGGTGAAGAGAGGCCACGGGCAGCATGATTGTTTTACTGCCCGATCCCGAATGCTTGTCCTGTATTACAGCTTTGAAAAAGATAAAAAGCGGCTAATCAGTGTGGCAAACGATGTCTTTTCTTCCTCTTCTTTTAAACGCTTCTTTTGATAAACGAGTAAGAGCTGATCAAGCTCTTGACTACAGGTAACGGTTTCTTCATTAGTCAAACCTTTTTCTTCTCCGAGCTGCACCATCTTTTGTCTTTTTTGGACGATTTCTACTAATAATCTCTCTGATTTCGTTCTATTTCTCACTCCAAACACAAAATCCTCTCCTATGACAAAGAAATTAGCTTATAACGCATTATTACAAATTCTACTAAATATGTAAATAGAGTCGCAATAATAGACATTTTTTTTGCAAAAAAATTATTTTGTCGGAATTTACAAACGCTTACATTACTATAGGAATACCATTTATCTTTTTTTTACAACTTGTTTTTCGACAAAAGATGCTGCTTGTCGAATCGAAAAAAGATTGAAACATAACGAAATCAATACAATCTAAAAACGAACAAATGAGCCGAACCGCTTGTCTCGCAGGAATTTTCGCCTTGCCCTTGAGTCAACAGCTAGAAGCATCTAAATATATAAAACCTGCGTTCACCATCAGCATAAAAAAATCCGAATGAAGTTGATTCTTAATCAAGAATTACTTCGTTCGGATCTTCATACTTTTGTCACCGTATCTTTTTCTATTCAGCTTTCTGAGCAGCAATTTGTACAGCATCCCATACCGTAGCAAAAGGAGGAGCATACGAAAGATCTAGCATGGTTATTTCATCTGTTGTGAGGCGGCAAGTAATAGCTGTCGCAAATACATCGATTCGTTTTGCTACTCCTTCTTTCCCAATCATTTGAACCCCCAAAATCTCTTTTGTTTCAGGATGATAAACAAGTTTTATCACAATCTTTTCAGCTCCTGGATAGTAAGAAGCATGACTCGGAGCTTCGGCTGTGACGGCTTTATATAAAAGAGAATTTTCCCTTGCTTCTCTTTCTGAAATGCCGGTTTTTCCGATTTCATAGTCCATCACTTTGACAATACTTGTACCTATAACACCCGGAAATTCTCGACTTTCTCCCCCTAATCGGTAACCAAGAACCCTTCCCTGCTTATTGGCAATGGTTCCAAGAGCAATATGAACATCTTTTTTTAATACGCGGTGATAGCTCGTTGCACAATCTCCTGCTGCGTAGATATGTGGCACGTTGGTTTCCAACTTCTCGTTTACTAAAATAGCTCCATTTTCAAGCATCCTTAGTCCGTTTCTTTCTAAGAATTGCGTATTCGGACGAACTCCTACATTTACAATCACTAAATCTGTTTGATACGTTTGACGGTTTGTTTGAACGTGAGTGACGGAACCATCTGAATGCAGCAATGCTTCCACTTCTTCTTCGAAATGAAATAAAATATCGTCATCTAGCTGCTTTTGTAAATGCTCTGCCATTTCTTGATCTAAAATAGATAGAATCTGCTTTCCCTGTTCAATAACCCGTACTTCTTTTCCCAAAGCCTTCATTGCTTCAGCTACTTCCATTCCGACATATCCTCCGCCGATAATGGTGACTTTCTCTACGGAGTGAGCCTGTAGATATGTATAGATTCTTTCGCTGTCTTCTAATGACTTTAATGTGCATACATTCGGCATGTGATCACTCATAAAATTGGGTTTAACAGCCCTTGTTCCAGTTGCAATGATGAGTTCATCATATGTTATCTCTTTTTCCGTTGACGTCTTTACATTTTGCACTACTATGTATTTTTTTGTATGATTTACTTCTTTAACTTCGTGGAAAAGATGGACGGAGATGTTTCGCTCTTCAAATTCTTGTTTCGTCCGAGCAATCAAATCGTCTTTTTCTTTTACAACTCCTGACAGATAGTAAGGCATGCCACATGCGCTGTAAGAGATATCTCCACCTTTTTCAAACACAAGAATTTCCACTTCTTCTTTTTCTTTCATCCGGCGAAGCTGTGAAGCTGCGCTCATTCCGGCGGCTACTCCTCCTATAATGACGACACGTTTCATCTATACTCCCTCTTTCTACATAAATAATAAGCTATACTATTGTTTTTCCTTATTCTTCCCGATTTCAAACGAAAAAAAACGGCTGTTTACACAGCCGTAGATGTTTGTTTCGAGCGGTAATATGTTAAAGCCAAGGCTCCTGCTAATACAGCTCCTTTAATAATGTCTTGCATATAATACGGAACATTTAGCATCGTTAACCCATTTAACAGCACACCAATTAAAATAGAGCCAATCAGTGTCCCGAATACATTCGGTTTCCCTGCTCCAAATACGGAAAAGCCAATGTATGTAGCAGCTACGGCATCCATTAAAAATGGTGAACCCGCGTTTACTTCTCCTACTCCAATACGGGCAGCTAAAACGACTCCTCCAATTCCAGCAAGCAAACCTGAAAACATATAGGCATACATACGGTAACGATTAACCGGTACGCCCGAAAGTCTTGCTGCTTCTATGTTCCCTCCTGTTACGTAGAAAAAACGCCCAAACTTCGTATAGGAAAAAACGATATGAACAAGCAGCACAGTCAGCAGCATAATGATAACCGGGACAGGAATACCTAGTAAATGACCTTGCCCCAGTGCAAGGAAAGATGGAATAAAAATTCCCGGAGCTCTGTCTCCGCTTGGTAAAGGCATATTGGTATAAATAGCTGAGCCTTTTGTATACGTTAATAAAATCCCCTGTACGATGAACATCATGGAAAGAGTTGCTAAAATATCAGGAATCTTTACTTTCACTACTAAAAAAGCATTTATTAACCCGATAAGAAGCGATGCAATAATCGGAACAATGATAGCGACTGCAATTTCTTGTCTGTGCAAAACAAGCATAGAGGCTGATAAAATAGCGGCTAACCCCGCCGTAGACCCTACAGATAAATCGAGTCCGTTGACGGTTAACGATATCGTTACACCAAGCGCTATTAAAGTAACAATGGAAATAGAGCGCAGGATATCACTAATGTTTTCTCCTGTTAAAAAGTTAGGTGTGGCAATGGAGAAGATAATCATAATAACAAAAATCATTAAGACTGTCCCATATTTATAAAAAAAGTCGAAAACACTTATTTTTCTCTTTGGTTTCGCTACAGGTTCTGTTACATACTCCACACTCATCCTTTTACTCCTCCTGCTGTATAATAAAATAATTTTTCACTAGTTGCTTCTTCTTTGGATAATTCTTTCACGATTTTTCCGTTGTACATAACATAAATTCGATCCGCTACCCCTAGCAGCTCCTCAAATTCACAGGTTGCATAAACAACCCCTTTTTGCTGCGACACAAGATTTGTAATTAAATCAAATATTTCTCGTTTGGAGCCTACATCAACCCCTTTAGTTGGTTCATCAAACAACAGCACGTCAGAGTCCGTAACAAGCCATTTTCCGATTGCTACTTTCTGCTGATTTCCACCACTTAACGTTCCAACTGACTGCTCGATAGAATGAGACTTTACGCCAACTTGCCCAGTCGTTTTCTGCGCTTTTTCTTTGATCTTTCCTCGCTTTAAAAACGAATACTTTGTAAAGCGGGACAGACTTGGCAAAACTAAGTTATCGGCAATCGATTCATGAACAAAAATCCCTTCTTTTCTTCGTTCTTCAGGAACAAGAGAAAGACCTTGTGCAATATAATAATAAGGCTGTTTATTCAACTTTAGTTTCTTGTCTTTTAACCGCACGCTGCCGCTCACATATTGCTCTAAACCAAATAGACTTCGGCAAAGCTCCGTTTTCCCCGCTCCGACAAGCCCTGCAATACCGACTACTTCTCCTTCTTTCACATGAAAAGAGATATTAGAAAGGCGCCCTGGAAGAGATAATGCTTCTACATGTAAAAGTTCGTTTCCAAATTCTACTGATTTTTTGACCCACTGTTTTACAGAAGACGTTCCTAACATGAGCGTAATCACGTCTTCAATTGATGTATGTGCAGTTTCTTTTGTAGCTACATAGCGTCCGTCCTTTAAAACCGTTAAGCGGTCGCAAATATCAACCACTTCTTGAAGGCGATGTGAAATGTAAATAATGCCTACTCCGCTTTTCTTTAACTCTCTCATCACAGAAAACAATTGTTTCGTCTCTTCCACACTAAGAGGTGCGGTTGGTTCATCCAAAATTAAATAATCAACATTCTGTACAATTGCACGTGCAATAAGCACCTGCTGTTTTTCTGATAGAGTTAGGTCAACGACATTTTTTTTTACGGATAGAGAAGAGCCAAGTAAAGAAAGAGCTTCTTCCGCTTTCTTATAAATAGATTTCCAGTTTACAAATGTCTTACTTTTATTAGAAGCCTGCACGTCTAACACAATGTTTTCAGCCACTGACAGCGAAGGAATCAGCGCTACATCTACTTCTTGATGCACAATGCCGATGCCCTGGCGCTTAGCTTCTTTAGGAGAAGAAATGGAGATTTCTTCTCCGTCTTTGCAGATTTTCCCTTCGTACTCGTCGTAAGCTCCGCACAATATTTTCATCAGCGTACTTTTACCGGCACCATTGGCTCCCAATAAAGCATGGATTTCCCCTTTTCGAACAGTAAAATCAACTTTGTTCAGCGCTTGAAAAGAACCAAAGTTTTTTGTTATGTTCTTCATTGAAAGCTCGTTCGTCATATCTGTCCCTCCACTTCTATTCTTTTTTACCCCATTCTTCTACATACTGACTAAGCTGATCCATATTAATCGTTTGATTAGGCAAGTCTGTTTGTTTGACTAAAACCGGATCAAAGGAATAATAACGAGGGATCTCTTGACCGGAAATCTTTTTAAGAAGCAGATCAACTTGCTTTTCTCCTACTGAAGCTGGATTTACGGCAGCTGACGCTTTCCACGGACTGTTTTTTGCCTGCATCATTTGTAGATCTTCATCAGATAAGTCTACTCCGTACACTTTAATCTCGTCTCGTCCTGCTTCTTTAATCGCTCTTGTTACTCCTTTTGCAAATTCGTCCCAAGGTGCCCAAACGGCCGCGATGTCTCCTTTATTTGGATACTGCTTCAACACAGCTGCCATTTTATTTTGTGTGTCTAATGAGGTGTTGTCCGTTGCGCTTCCAAACGTAGCAATTTGTTTTACATCTGGATAGCGATTCATCATAATTTTATAAATGCTGTCGCGCTTTTCCATCGGCGCAAACCCTCCAACAAATGCATATACAATGTTTCCTTTTCCATTAATGTCCTGCATCATTTGTTTCAGACCCTGCAGCGCAAGCATATAATCGTCTTGGTCAATTGTTGTAACGCCTTCTACTTTTAATTCTACGTCTGTTGCAATAACGGGAATTCCTTTTGCAATCGCGCGCTTCACGCCAGGTTCAAGGGTTTCAGCCCGGCCGTGGTCAATCATAATACCGTCAACATTTTGGTTAATAGCCGTGTCTAAATAAGCAGCCATTTTGGATTGATCATTGTTTGAATCAGAAACGGATAGCTGTACCCCTGCTTTTTTAGCCGCTTTTGTCACACCTGTTATGTACTGAGCAGCGTGAGTGCCTGACGTAAATTCAGAAATAAGCGCAATTTTTGTATCTTTCGTAACCTTTTTTCCTTCTTGCTGTACAGGCTTAGCAGAAGCCGCTTGCTGCGCTGGAGCTACCTGTGCTTTCTCGTTTAGACTTGGCTGTTCTTTCGTGCAGGCAGCCAGTGCAAAGACTAGAAGCACGAGCAAAGTAAGTGGCCACAGCATTTTTTTACTCTTTTCCATGGTGTTCCTCCCATTAAACTTATTATTCATATAAAAATAGTTAGTTTTATAATAATCCAAAGAATACCCCGCTTTTAGATGTAAAAGCGGGGTGATGATGACCTATGCTTTACAAGTAATTGTTATGCGTAAATAGGTACCCATCCTTCAGTTGTCACGAAAATTCGGACAGCGACTACTTTACGATCTTCCATTAGTGTAAAGTAATGAAGAATATTTTCTGGTACTGAAATTAAATCACCCGGCTCTAATTCAACATCAAAAAATTCGCCGTCTTTTCCTTGGATAACAAAGATTCCATGACCGCTTACAATAAAGCGAACTTCGTCATCTGTGTGAATATGCTTGCGCTGAAAGTTTTTTAACAATTCATCAATATTTGGTGTAGATTCCGATAACGAGATAACATCTTGAGCTTTATAGCCGCGGCGTTCAGAAATATCTTTAATATCCTCACCAAAAGCGTTTAAAATTTCTGTTTTTTCTTCATCAGTTAAATCATATTTTTCACGAAGATTTTCTGGAAGTTTTGTAATGTCCCAGTTTTCATAAATAACTTCATTGTTTGCCAGAAAAGCTGATACTTCCTCTTGAGTTTCAATTCTTTTATTGTTTACATGTAAGCGAATGTGCGCCATTGTTGTTTCCTCCTTTTATAAATGCACCTTTGGCTTAATGCCTTTAAGTGACAGTAATTTGACGTGGTAGCTAAATAGAAATTCATAGGCTTCTAGCGCTTTTTTTGTTTCAAATGCATTTTTCCCCCATACCGTAATCCCGTGATTACGAATCAAAATCGCGCCTTGATCGCCTTTTATATGGTGAGAAAACTCTTCTGCTAGTGTCGGAATATCTGCGTAATTCGGAATAATCGGAACAGTAATTTCCGCATCTTCTTCCCAAATACCTAGTGCCTTAATAATTTCTTGACCTTTGAATGAAATAACGCCTTCATCTCCGTACAGTTCAGAGATCACGTTGTTGTCGATTGTATGTACATGAAGACTGCACCCAGCATTCGTTAAATCGTAAATCTTAACGTGTAAAAGCGTTTCAGCAGAAGGCTTTAAATGCGTGTCTTCTGCAGGCTTTCCATATTGATCAACTAATAAAAAATCTTCATTTGTGCGTTTTCGTTTATCTTTTCCACTTGCTGATACAAAGAAAGTTGTCGGGTTTTGATCCACTTTAATCGCTAAGTTTCCGCTCGTACCGAAGAACCAATCGCGCTCTGCCAGCTCATCTTTTATATCCGCAAGCTCGTGTAATCGTTGCTGAGCCATAATACTCATGCTTTCACCTCTTCTGTTAATTCTTGTAAATGGTGAATGACATCATAAAAAGTAGAAAAAGGACGATACGGTAGAGATAGCTCTTCACATTTTTCAATTAAAAAGTCACGTGCAATGACCGTATCAGCTAATTTGGCAGCCTGCAAATCCGTAATGGAATCGCCAATAACAACCGTATGATCTCTTTCATCTGCAAGATGGCGAATAATCGTTGGCTTACAGCAGCCGCAGTCATTTGTACACTGTTTATCACATGTATGAGGCCACGTAATGGAAATATGCTCACCGGAAAAATCAGATCCGTTGCAGTAGAGCATTTCCTCTGCAACTCGATTTCCCAAAAGTGGTTTTACAAAAAAGTCAATTCCTCCGCTTACAATATAAAGCGGAATATGGTGCTCTTTTGTATAGGCAATAAAATCATCAAATCCATCTCGAATAGCAGACGTCTCTAAAATATAAGAAATAATATCTTCTTTTAATTCCACTGGGAGCAAGGCGAACATTTGCCCAACTCCTTCTTGAATGGAGACGCGCTGTGCCAACACGTCGTCTTTAATACTTTCCCACTCCGGAGGAGCAAATTGTTTCATAATAGCAATAATGTTATCGCTATTTGTAATTGTTCCATCAAAGTCACAAAAGATTTTTAACGATGTCATGCTTTCACCTCTACTGTTCCCCATAGTTGCAAAGCTTTTTGCAACTCTTTTGATTCTTCAGCTTTTTCGGCTAGTGTTTGATGAGAGAGTACTGCATCTATCGCCGCACGGAAGGCTTTTCCTCCTCCGATAGCTCCGTCTGGATGACCGTGAACTCCGCCTCCTGCATTAATAATGCTGTCGATTCCAAAGTCCTTCACAAGCTGCGGTACCATTCCAGGATGAATTCCTGCTGAAGGAACCGGGAAAGACTGCTTATATTTGTATACAGGACGCGTTAATTCGTAGGCAATGCCTGTCGTATCTTCAAGAGAAAGCGCTACGCTTCCGTATGGTGATGGAAACAGTGAGAAATCTGCTCCGGCTAAACGCAATAGCTTTCCAAGCAGCAATGAATTTGAAAAACCGTAAAACTCTGATGGCGTAAGCGCTCCGCTAACAGCTGGGTGTGCCATAATCGGCAAGTTAATTTCATCGTCTTCTCGAAGTGCCTGCAGTACGTCTAACCCGTAAGCAAATACGTTGAATAAAAGAGCATCGGCTCCTAGCTCAGCTGCTTTTCTCGCTTTTTCTTTTAACTCAAACGTTCGTCCCGTTAAATTAACAGCATACAGCGTGCGGTGTCCCGTTTTTTCGTATACTTCATTCAGTACTTTTTTCCCTTCTGTAACGCGAGCTTCAAAAGGTGTTCGTTCACTATCAAACAAAATCTCGTCGTCTTTAACCAAATCCACTCCGCCAAGCGCTTGATCACGCAGCTGAGTTGTTAAATACGTCATATCTCTTCCAATCACGCCTTTAAAAATACTCATCACAAGCGGACGGTCATAAACGCCTAGTTTCTCTCGGATACCTTCTATTCCAAAGCGCGGTCCTGGGAATTGAGCTAATAATTCATCAGGAAAATCCAAGTCTAATAATTTCACTTTTCCATCAAGTGATAGTTTTCCGAAAACCGTAACTAAAATAGCCGGTAAATCTCTTGAAAAGTTGGCAGTTGGATAAGCAATTTTGACAATAGCCTGCTTAATTTCTCCGCCTAAATATCCGTTTACACGTTCGCAATCTTGAAGCTCAGTTACGGACACGACGCGCCCTTTATGCTTTTGAAGCTGTTGCTGATCTAAAAGCGGCAGATCTGTCCATGAGCCGACGGTTAGTCCTAAAGCAATTCCTTCCGCTTTTTTATGAAAATTTCCTTTATTATCATGTAGTAAGTAGCTTGCAACGATTTCGCTCATTATGCTAAAAACTCCCTTGCTGTTTAATATCGTTAATAAAAAAAGCCTCTTCTGTGATTAAGAAGAGGCTTTCGTTGCTCTTCTTATCTCTCAGCTGCTGCTGCAAGAATTAGCACCGTGCTTAACATGCGTTAAGTCGGTTGCCGGGCTTCATCGGGCTAGTCCCTCCACCTACTCCTAATAAGAAAGTTGCTATTTATTTAAATTGAATTCGTAGATTATATACTAAATAAAAAATACCGCTAGGATTTATCGGTTATTAATCTCGTTAACTTCTTACATATTAAGCCAACTCAAAAAGGATTGTCAATGCGTTTTTAAAATAAATTTAATTTTTTTATTCGAGATACAGCTTCTCTCATTCGTTCTTCATCCGTCAGCAGTCCTACGCGCACATAGCCTTCACCATATGTTCCAAAGCCTACACCAGGAGCAACTACAACGTGGGCTTTTTCAAGGAGTAAATCTGAAAACTGTTCGGAAGTATATCCTTCAGGAACTTTTAGCCATGCAAAAAAGGAGCCTGCTGGAGATGTAACATCCCAACCAATTTCTCGAAGCCCTTGAATAAAGGTATTGCGTCTAGATTCATAGCGCTTAACTAAATCATTCACACATTGTTGAGATTCCAACAGAGCTGCGGCTGCTGCCTCTTGAACCGCCCCAAAGAGACTGACATACATATGATCTTGAAGAAGATTAATAGCTTCTACTACACTTTCATTTCCTACAGCAAATCCAACTCGCCATCCCGCCATGTTATACGTTTTAGAAAGAGTATAAATTTCAATTCCCGTCTCTTTTGCACCAGGAGTCTGTAAAAAACTGATTGGCTTTTTACCATCAAACCCAATTGCTCCGTAAGCAAAGTCGTGTACCACACAAATATCGTGCTTGGCAGCAAACGCCACGGTGTCTTCAAAAAATTCTGCCGTTGCCACTGCACCAGTAGGATTATTCGGATAGTTTAAAAACATGAGCTTTGCCTGTTCTTTAGCACGTTCACTTATCTCTTCGTATACGGGTAGAAAATGATTTTCAGCCGTGAGAGGCATCACTTCCATCTTGGCTTTTGCAAGCTCTACTCCAGACCAGTAATCAGGATACCCAGGATCCGGAACCAGCACCGTATCTCCAGGATTTAACAAGCACTGCGGGATTTCAACAAGTCCACCCTTTCCGCCAAATAAAATAGCTACTTCTTTTTCAGGATCTACATCAACGCCATATTCTCGTTTATAAAAAGTCGCAACGGCCTCTTTTAAAAACTGGTGCCCCCGAAATGGAGAATACTTATGATGCATAGGATTAGCACTTGCTTTTTGCAGTGTTCCTACAATATGTGAAGGAGTAGGCTGATCAGGATTTCCCTGTCCTAAGTTAATAACGTCGTGCCCTTGGGCCATTACTTTTCCTACCTTGCCCACAAGTGATGCAAAAAATTGTTTTGGTAAACTTTTTAATAGTTCCGATTGCTCAAATTGTTTCATCATCGCACACCTTCTCAAAAAATTCTTGAAATTCTAGTCACAAATAATATATTGTAATACTCAACTTGTAAAGTCATTTTTTTCAACTACTAAAAAAAGGACGGATGATAAAGTGAGTGTAAAAATTACGTGTTTGCAGCTTGATATTGCGTTTGGAAACCCAACTAAAAACCGAAAATATATCGAACAAAAAATGACGGAAGCCCTGAAAGAAAACCCTGATATCCTTGTGCTTCCTGAGCTATGGGATACAGCTTATGATTTGACGCGGCTAGACGAAATTGCAGATGATGAAGGACAGCAAGCCAAGCAATTAATCTCTCAGTTTGCTAAAACGAACGAAGTAAATATTGTGGCAGGTTCGATCGCGAAAAAAACAGAGCAAGGCATCACGAATACGATGTATATTTTTGACCGAAAAGGTCGTGAAGTATCACAATACAGTAAACTGCACTTATTTAAATTAATGGATGAACACCTGTATTTAGAAGCAGGAACAGCAAAAAATCTTTTTACACTTGAACAGTCACTGTGCGCAGGAGTTATTTGTTACGATATTCGTTTTCCAGAATGGATTCGGGTTCACACTAGCAGCGGAGCAGAAGTCTTGTTTGTTGTCGCTCAGTGGCCGGCTCCAAGACTTGCCCACTGGAAAGCCCTGCTCATTAGCCGTGCAATCGAAAATCAATGCTATGTAATCGCATGTAATCGTGTAGGCCAAGATCCTAATAACACATTTGCCGGACATTCCTTAGTCATCGATCCGTGGGGAGAAATAATCGCTGAAGCTGGCGATAGCGAAGAACTTTTGAGTGCTGAGGTTAACCTGGAACTTGTAAAAGAAATTCGTAAACAAATTCCCGTCTTTACAGATCGCCGTACAGAATTTTATTAATTATGTATTGACAGCCGTTTTTTTGCATGATACGATTTTCACCAGATATCATAAAATATTCAAACAAATCAAAATTGAATAAGTAATCGTACTCTTATCAAGAGTTGGCTGAGGGATTTGGCCCTGTGAAGCCCAGCAACCGACCGTCATTCCATCCTAAGATGGATCACACCCGTAAAACATGTTTTACAAAGGCACGGTGCTAATTCCAACAGAAAGTAATTTTTTCTGGCAGATAAGAGGTTTGAACACTACAATCAAGCCTCTTTCCAACGAAAGAGGCTTTTATATTTTCTAAAATTATAAAAGCCTCCATATATTCTTAAACCTATTAACTTAGTAAACAAATCAGTTTAATAAACTATGGAGGGATTCCGATGTCAACAACAAAAACAGAGAAATATCACCCTTTAACAGAAATTTCAGCAATCAAACTTGTGAAAAAGCTAGGTCTTTTTGATGCCACAGAAGCACTGACTGCCCGTGAAATTGGTGACGGCAACTTAAATCTCGTCTTTCACATCATAAATGATCAAACAAATAAATCCATTATCGTCAAACAAGCGCTTCCCTATGCAAAAGTTGTAGGCGAAAGCTGGCCTCTATCCTTGAACCGTGCCACAATTGAAAGCAATGCGCTCAAGCAATTCGGTGCATTTACGCCAGAACTTGTGCCCGCTGTTTATTACCACGATGAAACGCTTGCTGTTACGGTCATGGAAGACCTGTCTCATTTAACGATTTCTCGCGCCGGACTTATTCAAGGTGAAAGTTATCCTCTGCTCTCACAGCATATCGGTTCTTTTTTAGGACATATTGCGTTCAAAACGTCTGATTTCGCCTTAAAACCTCAGGATAAAAAAGAAGAAGTTGTTAAGTACAGCAACCCCGACTTATGCAATATTACGGAAGATTTAGTTTTTACAGATCCTTTTTTTGATATTGATACAAATGAATTTGAAAAAGCGCTGCGTCCTGATGTAGAAGAATTGTGGAATGATGGTGATGTAAAGCTACAAGCAGCAAAATTAAAATATAAATTTTTAACAAATGCGCAAACGCTAATCCACGGTGATTTACATACAGGCAGCATCTTTTCTAGCAGTCAAGAAACGAAAGTGATTGATCCAGAATTTGCTTTTTACGGTCCGTTTGGATTCGATTTAGGGCAATTTGTTGCGAATTTATTTTTAAATGCTCTTTCTCGAGAAACAAATCGCGAACCGTTATTTGCACACATTACGAACACATGGAACGTATTCAAAGATACCTTTACTGCGCTTTGGCATTCTGAAAACACTGAACCTTTCGCTAAAGATGAGCGCTTATTACATGAAATTTTAACGCAAACGTGGCAAGATGCTGTTGGATATGCAGGATGTGAAATCATTCGACGTACGATTGGCTTAGCTCACGTGGCGGACTTAGACGAAATTTCTTCAGAGGAAAGAAAAATTAACGCTAAACGTACTGCGTTAAAAATTGGACGCTATTTGCTTCTGCACCAACAAGATGTTTCACCAAATGAATTTGAACATTTACTTCGATAACGAATAATGTACACAATGAAAGGATCGGTATCAGCATGACAAATACACTATCACTTCCGCGCTCAGTGGAATGGAATGAATCATATATTACTTTATTAGATCAGCAGCAGCTTCCTGGCAAAGTTGAATATATTAAGCTGCAAACCATTAAAGACGTATGGGATGCTATCACTACCTTGAAAGTACGCGGAGCTCCTGCAATTGGCATTACGGCGGCTTTTGGTCTTGCTCTTTCTGCGCTTAGCTATGACACAGATTCAGTCAAGGAATTTAACAAAAAACTAGCTCTTGATCAACAGTATTTAGCTAGTTCACGCCCTACTGCCGTCAATTTATTTTGGGCATTGGAGCGCGTAGCGAAAAGCGCTGAATCCGCTTCGTCCGTTAATGAAGCTAAAACAAAAGTTGTTCATGAAGCTATTCAAATTCAAGTAGAAGATGAAGAAACGTGCTACCGAATTGGAGATCATGCTCTTTCTTTATTTAAAAAGAAAGATAAAATCATGACAATATGTAATGCTGGTTCAATTGCTACAGCTTATTACGGAACAGCCTTAGCACCTTTTCACTTGTCTAAGCAGCGCGATATTCCGCTTGAAGTATTTGCCTGTGAAACAAGACCCGTTCTTCAAGGTTCTCGCTTAACAGCCTGGGAACTTCAGCAGTCGGGAGTGGACGTGACGCTGATTACGGATAATATGGCCGCTCATACCATTAAAACAAAAGGAATTAATGGGATTATTGTAGGTGCTGACCGCATTGCAGCAAATGGCGATACGGCTAACAAAATTGGAACATATGGACTTGCTCTTTTAGCGAAAGCATTCGGTATTCCATTTTACGTAGCAGCGCCGCAGTCCACATTTGATTTATCTATTCAAGACGGCAGCAGCATCCCTATTGAAGAACGTTCACCTAAAGAAGTAACGCACATTGGAGATACACAAATTGCTCCAGACGGAATCTCTGTGTACAATCCAGCTTTTGATGTGACGCCAAGCGAACTGATTACGGCCATTATTACAGAGCATGGAATTATCCATTCCCCGTCTTTGGAATCCATTCAAAAAGTTTTATTGCAATCTGCTCAATAAAAAAAGCCGCTGCTATGCGGCTTTTTTTTGTTGAGCACTGGTTTTCACCTGCATTTGTAACACAATTGTAACAGTACTCTCTTCTTTTTCTACATATATTATAGGGGATTCTTTTTGAATAAGGGGGAGTAAATATGAGTTCAGAGCAAAAAACGGATAAAAACAAAGCGCTGAATCGTAAGCAGCACTATCAGCTATTCGATTTATCCAAAGATGAAGAACTAAATTCCCTTCCTTCTCCTCAGCAAATTGACGGTGTTTTTGTGCAGGGAGAAGGCTGGAAATTGGACGGTGAATAGTTATTTTAACTCCAGAGCGCCTTTTGCTACATTTCTTTCAAGCATTAATAGTTTCTCTTTTATATGAGTTTGGGAACCTGCATAACCTGTTAAAGCTCCATTTTTTCCAATCACACGGTGACAAGGTAAAATAATAGGCAGTGGATTTCGACGATTCGCTTGTCCCACAGCCCTTACGGCTTTAGAGCGATTAACAGACTCCGCTACATCACTATAAGACCACGTTTGTCCATAAGGTATACCTTTAAGCGTTAACCATACTTCTTTTTGGAAGTCTGTTCCTTTTATATCCAAAGGCAAATCAAATGTTAACGTGCGCCCTCCAGCATAATCCTGCAGCTGTCGCTTTGCTTCTTTCACATGATGATAATTTTCGTCATGGACAAGTTTTTTAAGCTGCTCGTTATGATCATCGCTATCAAACCAAATATGTTGAACCCCTTTTTCCGAGGCTACAATATAAATTTTCAAATCAGAAAATAAATTCATTTCTCCGTAGTACATATTTTTTATCCTTTCTAATTAAGCTGGAAGAATAACATGAAAAGCTGTGCCTTCTCCTATTTTGCTTTCCACTTCAATTCGCCCTTTATGTTCTTCGATAATTTTATATGAGACCATCAAACCGAGTCCCGTTCCTTTTTCTTTTGTCGTATAAAATGGTTCTCCTAAGCGCTTGATGCGCTCTTCGGGCATTCCGTCTCCTTGATCTCGAATGGAGACCGTCACGTAGTGCGGCTCTGTAGAGTAAACTTCAACAATAATTCTTCCTCCGTTTGACGTGACTTCAATTGCATTTTTAATGACATTTATTAGTACTTGCTTAATTTGGTTCGGCTCGCAGTATACCATTGGCAGGTGAGGAGACACACTTAGTTCAAACTGAATATTTTCTAAAAGCGCTTGAGCATTTAATAAATCAATCGTTTCTTTAACAACCCCAGCTAGATTTTTCTTTTCAAACTTTACGGCCTGTGGCTTAGCGAGTACGAGAAACTCTGTAATAATGGTTTCAATTCTTTTTAATTCGGATTTAATAATATCAAAATAAAGAGAGTGATCTTCTTGAATGCTGCTTTCTAACAGCTGCACAAACCCTTTTAAAGCTGTCATCGGGTTGCGGATTTCATGCGCAATCCCAGCTGCTAACTGGCCGACTACTTGAAGCGTATCCGATTTTCGAATCTGCTCTTGCATTTGATTTCGTTCCGTTACGTCTCTTAAAAGCGTCATATATAGACCTGGCAAGATATCTTTTTTCGTGGAAAATTCGATATTTTTAACTTTTTCGTTCCCCGTAACGTACGTAATCTCTCCTTCTGCTTCCCCTTTTTGCTCAATCGTTTCTTTATGCTCAATGACCGCATCTAAATTCGCTGAAGAAATAAAATCCTCCATGGAGTGCGCACAAATCTCCTCTTTGCTGAGTTCTAGAATATCACAAAGAGAAGAATTTACATCAACAATATTTCGCTTGCCGTCCCATAAAACTAACCCATCGATCGAACCATTAAAAATCTGTCTGAATTTCTCTTCGTTATTCCGAAGCTCCTGTTCGATTTTTGTACGTTCACTGATGTTTCGAAAAATCGTTAAATGGTCTCCTTCTATAATGCCTTTTTTCCCTGTGAATTCCAACTGTTTGATTTCTCCATTTGGCATGTAAAAAGGAAGCTGATTACGAATTTCTCCTTTTGTTTGAAACGTTTGGAGCACCTTTAACGCACTAAAGCTTTTTGTATCGATAAACGTATACAAATTGCTTCCAATTAATTTGTTTAACGGCAGCTCAAATGTACGCGAAGAAGCAAGATTAGCGTTCAAGATTTCACCATCATCTCTCCAAATCAAGATCGCTTCAATCGCATTTTCAAAAATAGCCCTGAAATTTTTTTCGCTTCTCAACAGCTGCTGCTCCATCAGCCGTTTTTCCGTCACGTCTCTCATAATGGACATATAGTATTGACTGTATATATTAGCCGTTGTGGTAAATTCAAAAAAAGTAACGTCTCCATTTTCGAGCCTGATCGGTAGCTCACCGCTTGTCTTTCCTTCTTGATGCAGAGTTCTCCATAATTTTTTCACCTTATAATGATAAGTAGGTTCTACAAGCTCTTCTAATGTTTTGGTTAGAAGCTGTGCTCTTGTGTAATTTAATCGTTCGCAAAATGAAGGGTTCGCGTCGATAAGCTGACCCGTTCGATCAAAAATGACAATTCCGTCTACCGCTTCATTAAATACATCCATAAACATATGATGACTAATAAACCGTTCATTTTCCATAATTTTGTGCTGCGTAATATCCCGAAATGTACACACAATAATGCCCGACATGTGACTATGTTTGTGTGAAGTAAATTCAACATGTTTCATCATGCCGCTTCGAAGCGTCATCGCGCCTTCATATTTAAAATAGCTTTCTTCTAAGAGTGCTGGATAATACGCTTCAATCATGTCATACGGAAAATACATCAGAAAATCTTTCATTTGATACGTTAATAGCTCATCCTTTGTTTTTTCAAACAGCCCGCAGGCTGATTCATTTGCATTTATAACTTGAAAATACTCATCAAATACGACAATGGCATCTAATACGTCATTAAAAATAGCTCGTAGCTGCTGTAATTCACCTTGCTGCTTTTGCTCAGCTTCAGATGTTAATTCTCTGTGTGGTGACATGCTCATTGCTCCTTTCTTTTGCACTTCCCATTTCCCCACCTTTTATCTATAGACTTAGTATTCTACAAGATTTGCTTTTTACCTTTTTAAAATTAGCCACGTTTATTCAAAATGCGACATTTCTTCACATTATCCCGCTATTTAGAAATGGAGCATGAATAAAAGAGGCTGAGACATAACAAAATGAATCCAATCTAAAGACGAACAAATGAGATGCATGAGCTAGCTGAACCGCTTGTGACACCGCAGTTGATTTCCGTGCAAGACTTCGCTTTCCGCGGGCGGACGGTGAGCCTCCTCGTCGCTTCTGCTCCTGCGGGGTCTCATCTGTTCCGCTTTTCCCGCCGGAGTCTTCGCCTTGCCCTCCAATCAACTGCTAGAAGGAATGAAACAGCTAAAACCTATGCTCAACATAACAAAGAAAACGAACCGTGAATCAAACATGTTGATTCACGGTTCGTTTTTCACTTCGGCTAAAATACGTTTGTCCCAGTCTCATCGATCATTCACTACAATATAAGTGGCTTGAATAGGTCCATGCACGCCAACGACTAAATTCATTTCAATATCGGCTGAATTGCTCGGTCCCGTAATAAAGTTAATGCAAGAAGCAATCGTTTCTCCTCGCTCTACTTTTTCATGAATCATTTCAGCGGCTTGTGTCATGCGAGGAACAATTGAGCTTTGAGGAATGATTGCAATATAAGTGGCGGGCAGCAAACTGACCGATCGTCCTTTTTCAGCGCTGCTGAACAAAACAACTGTGCCGGATTCCGCTAGCGTCAAATCACTGAAGGTAATGCCAACATTTGCTTGTTCAGCTAGTTTAATATTCTCATCGCCTTTTGCAGAATTCCATACATGAAGGCTACTGCTTGTTTCCCATTTCTCCATCAGCAGATTCAATCCATATTCGGAAAACCTAGGATCATCCCACGTGCTCACAAGACCATTTCCATAGTTCGCTACGACTTCCTCAAGGACAGCTGGCAAGTGTTGTGATGATGTTTCTACATAGCGAGTATGAATACGTTCGCAATGGTTTTCAAGCTCTTTCTTTAATTGATCCGGCGAATAGCTGCGGTAAACCTCATGCTGAGGAGCGTGCTTCCATTGTGGCCTTACTACGCCGTTTGTTCGCCTGCTTCTCTTAAGATTAGCAGCAATATTGTCTAAAAAACTGTCTCTATTTTGAATGCTTCCGTTCATCATTATCACTCCTTTTATCAAACCAATCTCGTAAGCGCTCTTTTGTAGGCGCTGGAAACTCTCTGCTTTCCGTCCACGCTTTTAATGGACCAGGCCCTTTGGAAATACTGCTTCCTGACATAAAAGGAGTAAGAGCTGCCGGTGCTACTTTAGCGCCCACTCTATATAGAGAAGAAGAAGCTGCTCCCAAGCCAAATGCTTTCATCGCCAGCTTTTCCGAAATAGGTGCTTTTCCTTCTTTTTCGACAATTCGCTGACGGTGCTTGTGCAATAGCTCATGCAGCGGAATTTTGACCGGACAGGCATCTGTACAGGCTGCGCATAGCGTTGAGGCATATGGAAGCTCTTTGTAATCTTCATAGCCTCCAAGCAAAGGAGATAATACAGCTCCAATCGGACCTGAATAAATAGATCCATATGAATGTCCTCCAATATGGCGATACACGGGACATACATTCACACATGCCGCACAGCGAATACACTGTAAAACAGATTGAAACTCAGTTCCTAAAATCGCAGATCGTCCGTTATCTACAATCACTAGGTGAAATTCTTCCGGTCCGTCTACTTCCCCTGGAAGTCTAGGTCCCGTAAGTGCCGTTACGTAACTTGTAAGCCGCTGACCTACTGCACTTCTAGTTAAAAGGCTTACCAACACTTCAAATTCTTCAAATGTTGGCACAATTCGTTCCATTCCCATCACCGTAATCTGCGTTTTAGGGAGGGCGGTCGTTAGCCTTGCATTTCCTTCATTGGTAACAAGTGAAATAGATCCAGATTCTGCAATCGCAAAATTACATCCCGTGATGCCAATATCCGCTGATAAAAATTCTTTTCTCAGCATTTCCCGGGCATGAAGGGCTAGTTCTTCAGGTTTTTCTGTTTTTTTATAAGAAAGCTTTTCCTGAAATACATCTCTAATTTGTTCTTTATTTTTATGAAGTGCAGGAGCTACGATATGAGAAGGCGGATCGTGATCATCTACTTGCAGAATATATTCCCCTAAGTCCGTTTCAATAACTTCACAGCCTAGTTCTTCTAAAGCAGCGTTCATATGAATTTCTTCTGTAACCATTGACTTGGATTTAACCACTTTCTTTGCCTGTTTTTTCCTCGCTACATTTTTTATGTACTCATTCGCTTCTTCAGCTGTTTGAGCGAAAAAAACGTGGCCTCCGCGTTTAGCTACATTATCAGTGAGCTGTTCTAAATAGTAATCTAAATTTTCAAGCGTATGCTGACGAATTTCTTCCCCAAGCGCTCGCCATTCTTCCCAGTTTCCTAACTCTTCTGCCGCATCTAATCTACGGCTTCTTAAGCGCTCTTGAGCACCTGAAACCGCAAAGCGCATAAACGCATTATTGACTCCATCATCAACACGTTTTTTAAACTGATCGTTTCCTATTTTCATAGACATTTGGTATTCTCCTTTCTTTACATTCTGCTATTTAACACTTCAGCGATATGCATCACTTTTACGGGCTGTCCTTTTCGTTCAATTCTTCCTCCAATATTCATAAGACAGCCGCAGTCGGCTCCAATTAAGTACTCTGCGTTTGTCTTAGCTATACAGCCCACTTTTTCATCGACCATTTGTTCGGAGATTTGCCCCATTTTAACCGAAAACGTCCCGCCGAATCCGCAGCAGTTATGACTGTTTTCAAGGTTTTCCATTTCAAGACCCTTTACATTGTTTAATAGTGTAAAAGGTTCTTTTTTTACGTTTAGCAAACGCGTCATATGACAGGAAGAATGATAAGTGGCTTTACCATTTAAACTGGCTCCCACGTCTTCAACTTTTAAAACGTTTACAATAAAATCCGTTAGCTCATACGTTTTATCAGCAAGCTTCACGGCAGGTTCATGCCATGCAGCATCACCTTCAAAAAGATGAGGATACTCTTTGAACATTGTCACGCACGATCCAGACGGAGATACAACGTATTCTGCATGCTCAAACGCTTTTATCATGTTTTTCATCGCTTCTTTTGATTCTTTTACGTAACCGCTGTTATACGCAGGCTGCCCGCAGCAAACTTGGCTCTTTGGAAAATCCACTTCGCATCCTAATCGTTCTAACAATTCTACCGTCGCTTTTCCTACATTTGTTTGAAACATATCAATCAAACATGTCGCAAATAAAGATACTTTCATCATTTGCTCCCTCCAAGCTGATCATTTTACTTCTTTTAGTTAACAGGTCATCAGATGACTTAATGCTATTATACTCCTATGTTTTTCTAATTTCACTAGTTTTTCAAAAATACCTTTCTTTGTTTGCTATCTTTTTTCATAAAAAATAGGAAATTGAGATACGTGAAACCTACGTTTGCCATAACATTAAAAAAATCTGACCGGTGAAGATTCTCTATCAAGAATCTTCACCGGTCAGATCTTCCTTTAACTAAACTACTTTTGTCTTAGCTTCTTACTTATTTATTTCCAAAAATCATCAAATACTGTGATTGGCAATTGGCGTTTATGCTGCGTCTTTAAGAAGTGACCTTCAATGACGTTACTTGCATGTTCACCTACATCTTTGCCTTCTAAATAATCGTCGATTTGCTCATACGTTACGCCGAGCGCTTCTTCATCCGGAAGCTGTGGACGATCTTCTTCCAAATCAGCCGTTGGTTTTTTCATATATAGATGCTCAGGACAGCCTAATTCTTTTAGCATTTGTTTTCCTTGTCGCTTGTTCAGACGGAAGATAGGTACTAAGTCAGCTCCTCCATCACCGAATTTTGTATAAAACCCTGTAACAGCTTCAGCAGAGTGATCCGTTCCGAGTACGACTCCGCTGTACATGCCCGCTACCGTATATTGCGCAATCATTCGTTCACGTGCTTTTACATTTCCTTTGTTGAAGTCGGAAACTTTATCATCTGCCGCTTCTTCAACAGCAGAAAGCATCGCATCTACTGCTGGTTTTACGTTAATAGAAATAGATTTTGTTGGTTGAATAAAAGCAAGTGCATCTTGACAGTCTGCTTCATCTGCTTGCACACCGTATGGAAGACGAACAGCAATAAACTGATAGCGCTCTTCTCCGGCCTCTTCGTTCAACTCATTAACTGCTAGCTGCGCCAGCTTTCCAGTTAACGTAGAATCTTGGCCGCCGGAAATACCTAGTACAAACGAACGTAAAAAAGGATATTTGTTCATGTAGGATTTCAGAAAATCAACGCTGCGGCGAATTTCTTCTACGGGATTAATTTCTTTTTGGACGTGCATTTCTTCAATAATTTGCTTTTGTAGCTCTTTCATAAAAAAACTCTCCTCTCATTACTAGCTGACGGAATCTACACAAGTACGGTATCAGATAGTAACTTGCTTCTAGTCTCTTCAATATTTTGCATTTTGTTATCCCAGCAGTTTGTACTCAAGTCTACCGGATACTCTGTAGGACGAAATACATCTTCGTTCGATTTTGTAATGACTTTGTAGTCATCCCATAGATGCTTTAAGTTTTGTAAGCAGTAGGCTCTCATTTCTTCAATGGTAGGCTGCTCGTACACAAGCTTTCCCTGCGCAAAGATTGGCTGGTGAATTTTACGTGCGTTAAAGTTCGTGACAAACTTGCTGACGTGCGTATGAATCGGATGAAACATTTTTAAATGCTGCTCTTCATTCGGCACTTCGTCTTGCATCGTAATATAATCACCTTCCCATTTGTGGTTCACTTGATTTACAATTCGGTATACCTCTTTTAAACCAGGAGTGGAAATTTTCTCTGGATTTTCTGACAGCTTAATCGTATCCACCATGTTTCCATGATCATCTTCAATCGAAACCAGTTTGTACACCGCTCCTAGCGCAGGCTGATCAAAAGATGTCATGAGTTTTGTTCCAACTCCCCATCCATCAATTTTGGCACCTTGCGCTTTCAAATCTAGAATGCTGTACTCATCGAGATCATTCGAAGCAAAAATTTTCACATCATGATAGCCAGCTTCATCAAGCATTTTTCTTGCTTCTTGAGAAAGATATGGAAGTCTTCCGCTATCTAATCGAATACCGATAAAATTAATGCGATCTCCCATTTCTTTTGCTACTTTAATAGCATTGGGAATACCTGATTTTAACGTATTATATGTATCTACTAAAAAGATACAGTTACGGTGTGATTCCGCATACTTTTTAAACGCGCTGTACTCATCACGATAGACTTGAACAAGCGCATGAGCGTGAGTACCGGACACAGGAATTCCAAATACTTTCCCCGCTCTGACATTACTGGTTGCATCAAAGCCTCCAATATAAGCAGCTCTCGCTCCGTAAAATGCAGCATCCATCTCGTGTGCTCTTCTTGAGCCAAATTCCATAAGCTGATTCGTACCCGTATGCTCATATAAATTATCTTCTCCCGCGGCTAGGCGAATACGCGATGCTTTTGTCGCAATCAGCGGGTGGAAATTTAAAATATTTAAAAGCGGCGTTTCAATAAGCTGCGCTTCCGCTAAAGGAGCGTCAATTTGCAGCATAGGTTCGTTAGCAAAAATCATTTCGCCTTCTACAACCGAACGAACATTACCGCTAAAGCGAACTTGCTTTAAATAGTCGATAAACTCCGCTTCATAATGCAATTCTTCATATAAATAATCTAAGTCCGTTTCGCTAAACCTAAAATTAGCAATAAAATCAATTACTCTTTCTAGCCCGGCAAACACAGCATAACCGCTTTCAAACGGCATCCGACGAAAGTAAGCTTCGAATACAGAACGGCGTTTATGAATATGGTCTTTAAAATACGTATGTGCCATATTCAGTTCATATAAATCTGTATGCAAAGCTAAACTATCATCTCTATATTGCTTTTTCATACTTTGTAACCCTCCATTTGACAATCCTAGTTTCTATTATGTAAATCTTTTCACAATAGAGCAAGCATAAATTATCGGAAGGTGCTTGAATTTTAGTTTTTCTGTTATTTGGTGCACACTTTTCTACCTGAAATGGCATTATTTTTCTTCTGGTATGTATTTCATTAACACGTGTTCAACATTATCAAGATGACTCATCATAAAATGCTGAGCATCTTCTGCATGCTGAGAAAGAATAGCTTCATAAATTTGCTGATGCTCTTTATAAATCCGTTCAGCCGTTTTTTCTTCTGCATAAAGCCAGATGCGTCTTGTCTCTTTCATCGTTTCAATCATCATTTCTGATACGTTATTCATAAGCTTCACTAAAAGAGGGTTTTGCGATGCTTTGGCAATGGCTAAATGAAAAGCAAAATCTGCTTTCTCCCCCAGCTCTTCATTGCCAAACGCTCCTTTCATTTGTTCCAGGCTATCGGACAGCTGGTTAAGATCCGCATCCGTTCGCTTTTGAGCTGCCGCTCGAACAGCCCCAATTTCTAATACTTTTCTCACTTCAAGCAAATGTTCAATATCATTTTTATTCATTAATACAGCGCTAGTTACAGGCAAAGACAGCATATCAGAGTTAAATTCGCGTACAAATGTGCCTTCTCCTTGCTTCATCTCCAGCAGCCCCATCGCCCGCAAAGCGCTAAGAGCTTCACGAATAGCTGAGCGCCCTACCTGAAAGTTTTCTGCGAGCTGCTGCACTGAATCCAAACGGTCACCAGGCTTTAAGCTGCCTTCTTTTATATTCTCAAGAAGCGTTTCGGCTACTTCTTCATATATTTTTTTTGGCTTAATTCGCTTATATTCCACGTTTTCCACCTCATTTTTTTCGTTCACCAAGGTTTACATTAACCGAGACTCTTTCTTCTTTTACGTTTCTGTTACATTTTACCGAAATCCTTTCCCCTCCACAACAAAAGTGGCAAGGTATTTATACTTTATTTCTCAAATGTGCTAAAATAGTAAATTGATTTCATATTACGAGTTAAAAGGAGCTTTTTGAATGAACATTGTTGTCAGTACATTGAATGCGAAGTATATCCATACTTCTTTAGCCCTTCGATGTTTAAAAGCCTATGCAGAGCCTGACTATAAAGTGGATATGGCCGAATATACGATTAAAGATCCTGCTATGAACATTGTCACGGATTTATATAAACGCAACCCAGATATTATTGGTTTCAGCTGTTACATTTGGAATATTGAAGAAACGATTAAAGTCGCCCAAATGCTAAAAAAGATCAATCCCGAGCTCATCATTATATTCGGTGGACCAGAAGTAACCTATGATGTAACTCACTGGCTAGAGCGTATTCCTGAAGCTGACTTTATCGCTATTGGTGAAGGAGAAGAAACATTCAAGCAGCTGTTGGACGAACTTCATGGAGAGCGCCAGTTTGAAAACGTAAGCGGCGTGGCTTTCCGAAAAGAAGGAAAACCAGTTGTAAACCCGCAGCGCAATAAAATTGATCTGCGCGAAATGCCTTCTCCTTTCCGTTTTGAAGAAGACCGCCAAGAACTTTCAAAACGCGTTGTATATATTGAAACAAGCCGCGGCTGTCCGTTTAGCTGTCAGTTCTGTCTCTCTTCTATTGAAGTAGGCGTTCGTTATTTCGATAGAGAAAAGGTAAAAGAAGATATTCGCTATTTGATGGATAACGGAGCGCGCACGATTAAGTTCGTAGACCGCACGTTCAACATCAGCCGCAGCTACGCCATGGAAATGTTCCAATTTTTAATTGATGAACATCGTGAAGGCACCGTATTTCAATTTGAAATTACTGCCGATATTATGCGCCCAGAAGTTATTCAGTTCTTAAACGATCATGCGCCAAAAGGATTATTCCGCTTTGAAATTGGCGTTCAATCTACAAATGATGCTGTTAATGAACTAGTCAAACGCAAACAAAACTTTAAAAAGTTAACGCGTACCGTAACAATGGTGAAAGAAGGCGGAAAGATCGATCAGCATTTAGATTTAATCGCGGGACTGCCAGACGAAGATTATAACTCATTTAAGAATACGTTTAATGATGTATTTGCACTTCGCCCTGAAGAGCTTCAGCTAGGCTTTTTAAAAATGCTTCGCGGCACTGGCTTACGCTTAAGTGGGCCTCGCTATAATTATCAATACATGGATCAGTCGCCTTATGAGATTTTAAGCAATAACGTCTTGCCATTTTCAGATGTCGTACGTATTAAACATGTAGAAGATATTTTAGAAAAGTTTTGGAATGACCATCGAATGGATGAGACAATAGAGTTTTTAGTTGAGCACTGCTATGATACACCTTTTGATTTCTTCCAAAACTTCGGGACGTATTGGGATGAAATGGGCTGGGTTCGAATCGGCCATCAGCTTGAAGATTTATTCAGACGCCTTAGACAGTACATTGAAACAGAGAATTTTTCAAATGAAGAAATGATTGAAGGGTTTATGAAAATTGATTATTTACAAAACCAAAAGCATAAGCCTCGTAAACCTTGGTGGGACGATAAAGTAGAAAAACAAGTCCGCTCTCATTACTATCAGCAAATGCTTGCTAATCCTTCTATTATGGGACAGGCTTTTGAAGCTGAACAGCTTGCTGAAAAAGAATTATACAAGCACACTGTTTTAGAGATTCTGCCATTTGACTATATGTATTATAAACAAACGGGAAAAATAAATGAACAACCATCTGTTCTTCTTGCTTATTATGATCAAAAAGCAAACGATACAAAACTTTATTCGGCACCTGTAGAGGCATTTGGCCTTCCAGTTGTAAGCTAAAACCTCGGATACCCGAGGTTTTTTTCTTTAACATTCTTTTTTCTTTTCATGCTCTTTATCAGACTTTGTCTTTCCTAGGGATTCATATATTTTAGCTGCGTTGGGATCGCCCATTTCCGCTCCAAACTCTTCTTGCAGTAATTGTTTTTGCTTCGCTTCAGTGCTTGCGATATGCTTATTTTGTTGTTTATGTTTGCTCATTGTTACTTACCTTGCTTTCCTTTTTTGGAATTACGATTCGCGCCTTTAGCCGGCTCCTCGCCGCCAGCATATTCAGCAGCAAATTCTGCATCTGAAAGGCTCTCTTTTGGTGTATTATTGTTAGTCAGTGCTGATTTGTACCCTACTTTACGCTTTGCCATCATCTATCCCTCCTATGCTTGGAAGTCCATTGAACTTCCTTTTCTTAGAATGCACTTTCTGATGCGTAATATAAGCAGAAAAAGCTGTAAAAAAGCGGTTGAAACATAACGAAATTACTTTAATCTAAAGACAAACAAATGGGATAAATGAGTTCATCTGAACCGCTTGTGACACCACTGTTGATTTCCGTGCAAGGCTTCGCTTTCCGCGGGCGGTCGGTGAGCCTCCTCGTCGCTTATGCTCCTGCGGGGTCTCACCTGTTCCGCTTTTCCCGCAGGAGTCTTCGCCATGCCCTCCAATCAACAGCTGGAAGCAGGTAAAAATATGAGACCTATGTTTACCATCATAAAAAAATCCGAACGAGCTTGATTAAGAATTAAGCTCGTTTGGATCCTTCTTCAACTAACATATTTTTACCTCAGCCTCTTTTATCCAATAATAATACGTTCTTTCGGATAGTGATAATCCGGTCCAGACGTTGGACGGCGAAGCATTAAAATAAATGAAAACATGCCGATTCGGCCGATGAACATTAAAATCATAATAACGCATTTACCGATATCAGAAAGCCCTCCTGTAATTCCCATTGATAAACCTGTTGTCCCGAAAGCTGAACACACTTCAAAAATAAGCTCAATGAGAGAAAAATGTTCTGTAATACTTAAAATAAGAAGAGAACTCGAGCAAATGATTACGGCTAACATCGATACAGCTACTGATTTAATAATGTCGTCTTCATGAATTTCGCGGCGAAAGATTTTAATCGTCTTATTTCCTCTGACGTAATAAAACAGGAAAAGAATATTTAATGCAAACGTCGTCGTACGAATTCCTCCCCCTACTGAGCTCGGTGAAGCACCGATAAACATCATCGCACTCATCATAATTAACGTAGGAAGTGAAAACTCATTAATATTCATGGTCGCCACTCCTCCGCTCCTTGTGGCAGCGGATTGGAAAAACGCATAAAAAAACGATTCATCCCAAGACTTATCTGCTAGAAATCCTGAATGCTCTAGCACAAGAATCAAGATTGTTCCCCCTGCTAACAGCAGAAAAAACATAATGGTCGTTAGCTTCGTAAATAGCGAAAATTGAAATTTACGCTTATCTTTAAATGTTAAAAAATAGTGCTTAATTTCAATTAATACAGGGAATCCAATCGCTCCAAGCGTAATTAAAATAACGGTTACCACTTGGACAAAATAATCATGGGCATACGGAATAAATGAAGATCCTGTAATATCGAAGCCAGCATTTGTTGTAGCGCTGACAGAAGCAAAGAAACCATGCAAAAACGCATCTGTCCAGCTCGAATAATAACGGAGAAAATGTAATCCTAAAACAATGGCGCCAACTAGTTCAATGGCAAAAATAATAAATAAAATATTTCTCATCAAGTCAACTAATCCTGATAAGCGGGATTGGTTATGGTCTGTCATAATGAGCTGACGTTCCTTTAAACCGATTTTTTTACCCAAAATCATCCAAATAAATGTACTGAGTGTCATTACACCAATACCACCGATTTGAAAAATAAAAGCGAGCAAAAAATAGCCCGTCGTACTAAATGTATCCGGAGTAGAGACAGGTGTCAGCCCTGTTACACTTACCGCACTAACGGCAATAAATAAGCGATCAATAAATGCTAACTTCACTCCCGGCTTTAAAGCTTCTGGAATACTAAGTAATAGAAATCCAAGCGTAACAGCCACTATGTAAAATGTAACAATAATTTGAGCTGAAGACATCTGCCTTACTCGTCGTTTCCATGGTTGCGGCATAATCTGACATTCCTTTTTGTTATAATACTAATAGTTTTCTTCTTTCTTCTCAAAGCATACTCATTGTTACACGGATTGCAATATCCATGTAAAAAATCCCATGTTCAAGAAGGTGACTACATTAGTATAAAAGAAGTCACCTCACTTGTCATTAGATATCATATATTCCAGCAGCCCGCATAAAGAACCGTCAATCAATATTATCTGTTTACAAAAAAAAGAGGTTGAGACATAATTAAATGAATCCAATCTAAAGACGAACAAATGGGATCCATGAGCTGAACCGCTTGTGACACCGCTGTTGATTTCCGTGCAAGACTTCGCTTTCCGCGGGCGGCCCGTGAGCCTCCTCGTCGCTGACACTCCTGCGAGGTCTCACCTGTTCTGCTTTTCCCGCAGGAGTCTTCGCCTTGCCCTCCAATCAACAACTAGAAGCAACTATATATTTGAAACCTACGTTTACCATAACAAAAAAAACGAACCACTAATATCAGTGGTTCGTTTTTCACTTCGGCTAAAATACTTTTGTCCCAGCCGCGTCTTTATTTTATTTAGAGCGTTTTTCTAGCCAATCGCCGATTGAAGGATATGTTTCCTTCACTGCTTTTGGCCCAAATACAACAGATACGTGACCTGTTTGCAACAATTTGTACTCTTTATCTTCACTTGAAACAGCGTCCATTAAAGCTGCCACTTGATGCGGCATCGCAATATGATCACGGCTAGCAGCAATGTTTAAAATATTAGCTTTAATATTTTTCAAATCTACTTTGCGTCCGCGAACTTCAAGTTCACCATTGATTAATTTATTTTGTTGATAGAAGTCACGAATCCACTGACGATAAGCTTCACCAGCAAATGGGATTCCGTCAGCAACCCACTTTTGCATTAGCTTCCAGCTTTCAACAAACCGCTGATTTTCCGAACGGTCCACCAACGTTACATATGGGCCATAGAAATTCGTGATTGGCTTTAACATCTTGTTTCCAAAGTCAATCATCTCTGGAGGAATGTTTCCGAATGTATCTACTGCTTTATCTAAATTAAAGTAGCGATCGTCTAGGAATGCTCCGTATAAACCTGTATCCGAAAAATCAAATGGACTTGTCATAAAAATTAAGTTTTTAATCGGCAAGTCTTCATTTAATGCAGCAAAAATAGATGTCATAGTTCCGCCCATGCAGTAACCAAGAACAGACAAATCAGGAGATTTAGAAGTGCGCAGCACCTTTTTCGCTGCTTTTGGAATATAATCTACAATATAATCATCTAGCTTCATATTGCTGTCTTCAAGCCCAGGAGTTCCCCAGTCAAGCAAATACACGTCAAAACCGCGGTTCAATAAGTATTCAACAAGGCTGTTTCCAGGTGTTAAATCCAAAATATACGGTTTATTGATCAATGCATATACGAGTAAGATTGGTGTTTTATGCAGGTTATCTTTTACTGGCGTATAGCGGTATAATTTCGCTTTGTTCTTTTTCCAAATAACCTCTTTTGGTGTTAATCCAACTTCCGGTTCCGCTTCTGTTGTCATAATTTCATATGCACGCTTAAAACGTCTTGCAGAACTTTTATATTCACTTGGCATTGATTTGATTAATTTTTCCCACTCTTGCACGTAAGGAATTGCCACGAATATACACACCCTTTCATTCCATTAGTAGTTAGTTAACAAGCACAGCCCCGACAAAAGTCAGGGCCAGCATTTATTACATGTATAAGCCGCCGTTGATGTTTAACTGTTGTCCTGTAATGTACGCGCCGTCTTTTGCTAAGTAAACAACTCCACGTGCAATTTCTTCAGCGTGGCCTAAGCGACGAGTTGGGATTTTTGCTACAACTTTTGCACGAACTTCTTCCGGCATTGCCATTACCATTTCCGTTTCAATAAATCCTGGGCAAATTGCATTAACTGTTACGCCTGACTTAGCTAGCTCAAGAGCTAATGATTTAGTGAATCCTAGCATACCTGCTTTAGCAGCTGAGTAGTTTGTTTGACCAAATCCGCCCGCTTGACCAATAATTGATGAAATATTGATAACACGACCACCTTCAGATTCTAAAAGGTGCGTTAGCGCAGCTGATGTTGTGTTGTATACGCTATGTAAGTTTACATCAATTACTTTTTTCCAATCTTCTTCACCTAACTTCTTGAATGAACGGTCGCGCGTAATTCCAGCATTGTTTACTAGAATGTCTAATTGACCAAACGCAGCTTTTGTTTCTTCGATTAGGTGTTTTGCTTGATCTACATAAGACACGTCAGCTTGAACCGCAATAGCTTCTCCGCCGTTGTCTTTAATTTCTTTTACGATTGCTTCTGCAGATTCTTTACTGCTGTTATAGTTTACTGCTACTTTTACTCCATTAGAAGCAAGCTCACGTGTAATTGCTGCCCCGATACCTTTAGATCCGCCTGTTACGATTGCTACTTTACCTTGTAATGTTGTCATGAAAAATTTCCCCCTTGCTTCTTCAGCTATGATTTTTACTGTAAATACAGCAGTTAATGTTGTTATAAAATCCCCTATACCTTACTTGCGAGCTGGCTGCTCAGTTTTTTGAGCGTTTGATGGTTTTGCTTCAGATTTAGCTTCTGCCTTTGGCTTTTCAGCTAATTTTTCTTGTTTTTCTAACAGCTGAGCCTGAAGCTGCTCACCTTGAGTTTTAATTTGTTTTTGAATAGTTTCTTTTAACTCGTCTTGTGTTTTTTGCTGCCCTTCAAGAAGAGATAAAACTTTGTCGAGTTTTTTGTCTAACGATTTGACATCAGATTTCAGCTTAGTTACATCTTTTTTCAAAGCAGATGCACTTTCTTGCTGTGCTTCTAATTCATCAAAACGATCGTCAAATTGCTCTTCTAATAATTCTACTTTTTCTTCCACATTGATGACTAATGACGCAACGTTTGCTACATCTTCTTTTGTTGGTACATTTACTTGGTGCAGATAGCGCCCCGTTACTTCATTTACTGCTTGTTGATATTGAAGGTTCATATTTAGCACATTTCCCATGAGCTGGGAAAATTCTTCACGATTCATATTGTCCCCAATAACTTTACCCCAGTAAGATTCGGTTTTGTCATATACATCTTTCCATGCTTGAAACGGATCAAATACTTTTTGCTGTTCCAAAACTCCATCTCCTTTCTTGTGTACGTTAAAAGTGATGGCTTTCAATATAGACACTTAATGTGACAAGCGACATATTAGAAGCTCTAAGTAAACGCAACCAATTTTGCGTTTATTTATTGGATAATGTAAATCTTTTCACAATTCACTTACCAACAAATTATAAATGTTATAAAAATTACCTACATGTACTATTATAAATACGTTTTCCAAAATAAACAATTCTAAATCTTTGTTTATTTTTGAATTTTTTTGACGCTTTTTGTCGAAATCCAAAAAATCGTTCTTTTTTCCTGTATTTGAAAGACCTGTTTTAAAGTGTTGACAATTTTTTCATCTAGGTGTAAATTACACATATGGAAAACAAATTCTCTTTTTTCGAAGGGGTGATTACCTTGGGATCAAGTGAAAAAGATAACACCTCTAATTCAAACAACTTAGAAAAATCGATTAGCGGTGCACCAAAAAACTTGATGGTTCCTTTTCTTCTTTTAAGTTTAAGAGGTTGGAATCTACATGGTTACAAGCTCATTCAGCAACTAATGAGCTTTGGATTCACATCAGTTGATCAGGGAAATGTCTACCGCACGCTGAGACAGCTTGAAAAAGACAACTTGATTACATCGCAATGGGATACGTCAGCTGAAGGACCTGCACGCCGGATTTATTCATTAACAGATGCCGGCGAACAATATTTAAGCATGTGGGCTAATTCACTTGAACAGTATCAAAACATGTTAGATTCATTTTTTCACATGTATACCGACATGTTGTTCCCTTTTAGCTCTTCTTCTTCTAAAAAGTCAAAAGAATCAAAAGAGGAAGAAAACGATTAAAGGGATTCACGCAGTACATCTGCGTTTCCTAATATAATGTTAAATTTCACGGTCAACCAGCGAGCGCGGAATGTTAGGTTTATCACACAACTACGAATTTCTTCTTTAACGTTTTGTTCATTACGATAACTGTTCGCCAGACCAAATTATTCAAGGAGGAATTTGATTATGTCAACAGTAAAGTATGATACAGTAATTGATGCAATGTGGGAACAATGGACAAAGGGGTTACAAAACATTGCAGACGGAAACAAACAAATTGAGCAATGGACGTTAAAAGCACTTGAGCAACAGCAAGAATTTGTAACAAAAGCAGTTGAACAACTTCAAGCAACAGACAAACAATGGAAAGCTGAATTAGAAGATCTTCAACAAAAAACAGTTGAAAACTTACGTAAAACAGCTGGAAACGCTGTTGCCGATTCTTATGAAGAATGGACAAACCGCACGCATGAAGCATTAAATAAATTACAAGAGCTTTCTCTTAACCAAAGCAAATCAAGCTATTCTTTAGTAAAGCAAGCTCAAGAACAATATCATCAAGTAGTAACACAATTAGTAGAAGAGCAAAAGAAAACGCGCCAAGAATTCCAACACGTATCTGATGCATACGTAGAACAAGTAAAATCTCTTCAAAAGTCATTTGCTCAGTCTCTTGAGCAATATGCAGTTGTAAAATAATATATAAAAAAGCCCAGCTTCTTTGAAAGCTGGGCTTTTTTATACTTTCTTGCAAACCATTACCAGTATGCAAAATAGGAAACAACAAATAATACAGGTACAGCAGTGAACTGCTGTACCACTAAAAAAGGAGATGACTAATCATGGCTAGAACAAATAAACTATTAACACCAGGTGTAGAACAATTTTTAGATCAATATAAATATGAAATCGCTCAAGAATTTGGGGTAACTCTAGGTTCTGACACTGCTGCACGCAGCAACGGTTCAGTAGGCGGAGAAATCACAAAACGCTTGGTGCAACAAGCTCAAGCTCACTTAAGCGGCAGCACACAAAAATAAAACATAACTTCATAACATGGCTAAAAAAAGGCACCTGCGTGTGCCTTTTTCTTACATAATATAGTCTTTTAAATACACGTAGTCCCCCGCTAATATAATAACCATCGCGATAATATATTTACGGTTTCTTTCAATTGTTTTCCGGCTCACTTTGACATGTTTTTCAATCAAGCGAATAGGAAGCTGCCGCTTTAAAAACAGCTTATCTTTTAATTCTTTTTCATTGACGATAAATGATGCAACTTCGACTGCATTTCCCCTTGCATCCTTATGTTTAGGAGACGTCTCGATAATGTCTTCAAGAGTTAATTTAAACAATTTTAGCGCCTGACAAAAATAAGTCATTTCCTCTTGAATATATGAAGTTTCACTTTGCCTTTTATAGTTAGAAAGCGATATATCCCTTTCTACCTTGCCTTGAATAAAACCTTCATTTTCAATTCGGCTATAGAGCAGCGTTTGATTTCTCTTTTCTTTTCGAATATAGTCAATTACTCTTCTTTTAATAATAAGTTCCGCAAATGCAAGAAGAGATCGTCCTTTTTGGATTGTGTAATTCTCAATGGCTTCATTAAATGCAATCAGACCAATGCTAAATTCATCGTCAGCTTCACTTATATAACGTTTACATACAGCTGAAACAACTTTAGCAATAAACGGTTTATATTGTTGAATCATTTCGTTATGTAATTGTTTATCCCCTTGCTGAATCGTCAGTACAAGCGTTTCAAGCGATGGAGGCGTTTGAACTTTTGTGAGCATTGGCTTCACCTCTTTTACTATACTCAGTTGCTTTATACCATGTTAATATCCATTCTTTTGATGACGAACAGGGTTGAGAAGCGCTCTGCTCCTTTTAATTTCCCTTTATTATAACCCATAATAGCTCAATTTTACCAATTAACATACATTTGAAATATATGTTTATAAACTGAAATAAACTTCATTGAACTGAATTACTCACGGTTGCTTCTGTTCTCTACAGAATATGAACGAAAAAGCAAAACATTCGGATATAAAATAATTAAACATTAGTTAGTTCTTTTACCCTTTATCTAAACAATCCAAACTAGGTATTTTGTCTTGATATAAAAAAAACGTGCCTTCAACTAGCATTGAAAGCGCGTTTTTTTGTTATTGATTTTCAATTTTTTTTAACGATTCTTTTTCTTTCTCTGAGCCTTCGAGATCAGTTTGTTCTTTATTTTTAGATAGAAACCAGCCTGAAGCTGCTATGCCAAGTAACACAATCCAAAACGTAATTTTCCACACTTTTGATTCAGGGAAATGTTCATTAATAATACCCAACTCCGGATGAGCAAGGGTATAAACCGCTAACTTAACTCCTACCCAGCCTACAATAGCAAAAGCCGCCGTTTCTAGGCCTGGGCGCGTATTTAATAGCTTGACGAACCAAGTTGCAGCAAAACGCATAATAATTAATCCCATAATTCCTCCGGCGAAGATCACCAAGAACTGTCCTCCGTCTAGTCCGCCAATTTGAGGAAGATTTGTTGTTGGCAATGTAACGGCGAGAGCCACAGCGGCCAAAATTGAATCAACGGCAAAAGCAATGTCCGCTATTTCTACTTTTAAAACCGTCATCCAGAAACTTGATCCCTTTTTCTCATCTGCTTCTTTCACTTTTTCACGATCGTCTTTTTTCACATATCGCTTCACAATATGATTAATGGAAATGAACAATAAGTAAATGGCTCCTATAGCTTGAAGCTGCCATACGTCGACTAAAAATGAAATCAAGAACAATGAACCAAATCTAAAAATAAAGGCACCGGCTAATCCGTAAAATAATGCCTTCTTGCGTTTTTCTTCCGGTAAATGTTTGACCATAATGGCCATCACAAGAGCATTATCCGCCGCCAAAATTCCTTCTAATGCAACCAGCACTAGCAATACCCATCCATACTCTAATAAAAGTGATGCATCCATAAAAATCCCCTCTCGTTTCTTTGTATAAGTTTATTTATCCTCATTACCGGAATAAAACACAAAAAGACCTTTGCCAAATATGGCAAAGGTCTTGCTAAGCATAATCATTATGCCAACAAAGCCGATGGAATACTCCATGTAATGACGACTTTGTTTCAGGTTTCCCTGACGCTACTCCCCTTTACTCCTTAAGAAGTAAATGTATTAAGTTGTTTTTATTTTACAAAGAGTCCACTAATAAGTCAATTAAAAGCCCTCTAAACTTTTGTTAAGCTTTTGTTAAGCGTTTTAATACATTCAAAAACGTTGCAATATGAATAGGCTTTGTTACGTATTCACTAAAACCGACTAAAAAAGCTTGATCGATATCGCTTTGCATCGCGCTTGCACTCAGGGCGACTCGCGGAATATGCTTCAACTCTTTTTCCAGCTGAAGCTGTGTGCATACCTCAAAACCATTCATATCAGGCAGATCAATATCAATTAAGATTATATCCGGTGAAATAGACCTGATTAGCCCGATGCCATTTTCTCCTGTTTTAGCAATTAAAAGCTTAACGTTTTTATATGGAGAAAGAATCGATTGCATAAGCTCGATATTTGTATCGTTATCCTCAATATACACAATTGAAATTGGCATGGAAAAACCTAAAAACGGCTCGGCTTCTCCTTGATCGGATAATCGTTTAGGAACAGGTGGATGGACTATGGGAAAACGCACCCAAAATGTACTGCCTTTGCCTTCTTCACTTCGGACTCCGCACGTTCCATTCATTAATACAACAAGCTGTTTTACAAGCGCCAACCCAATTCCTGTTCCGTCTTTTTCTAGTCTATTTACACGGTAGAAAGGCTCAAAAATCCGATTTAATTCTGAAGCTGGAATTCCAAAGCCCTTATCTTCAATCGATATAGTTACGTGATGCTGAGTGATGTCAGTATAGATAGTGATATCGCGATAAGCGGGCGAGTATTTAATGGCGTTTGTAAGCAGATTTAATAAGATCTGCTGAAACCGAAGTTCATCTACTTCAACAAAGACTTCTTGGTATGCGTGAAAGCGAGTATAAAGTATACTATGCTTATTTTTTGCTAGTGGTTTCATAATTTTAAGCGCGTCTTCAATTGCCTCTTTTACCGACACCGGTTCAAGATTAATCGCTAAGTGACCTGATTCAATTTTCGATAAATCAAGCGTTTCATTTATCAAATAAAGAAGATGATTACCAGCTTTTAAAATTTTTCGTATACGATTCAATTGTTTTTCTGTTAAATCTTTTTCCCCTTGCTCTTCCAATATCTGTGCATAACCTAAAATACTGTTTAAAGGCGTACGAAGCTCATGGCTTACTTTTGATAAAAATTCAGACTTGGCTTGATTTGCTTTTTCGGCTTCTTCTTTTGCTATAATCATTTGCTGATTGGAATGAAGCAAATCTTGTTCTTGTTCCTGCTGTTTTGTAATATCATAAAATGTGACAACTACGCCCTTATAATATTTGCTTTCTTGAAGAGGTTCAGCATTCACCGAAATCCAAGTCAACTTTTTCTCATTTAAATAAATGCCCATAACCGTGTTTCGTACGGGTTCTTTTGTATGAAGACATCGAACAGATGGAATGTCTTCCAGTGCAAAAGCTGTTCCATCAGGATGAATAATTTCCCAGTCTAAACCAAAGGGGTTAACCGATAACATTTGGTCGTAAGGCACGTTTAGAATTTTAGCAGCGTAGGCATTGGCAGCAATTAGATTTCCTTCAAGGTCATGAAACACTACACCTTCTGACATTGTAGAGAGAACGGAGCGATACATGCTTTCACTTTTAGCCAGCTTTTCTCTTGCTTCGTGAAGATCAGTAATATCTACTATAGAACCAATAACTTCTTGTACTTCTCCTTTGTAGATATGAGGTATTAACTTCGTATAGTAAGCAAAGTCGTTCAAAAGTACTTCATAAGACACTTTCTCTCCCGCCCATGCTTTCTCATAGTATCTCTTATTTTCTTTCGCGTAGGATTCAGGCAAAAATTCTTCAAGTGTTTTACCAACAACATCTATTTCCTCATATCCCATTTCACGAACCATTTTTCCTTCGCACATGGTATGAATATACCCTTTATCGTTTTTCACAAATTTAAAAATAGCGCCATCTTGTTGTGAAAGCGTGCGTTTTAAATCTTCTTGTAAATCCAACAGCTGCTGTTGAGCCTTTTTTCGGTCTGTCACATCTTTGGCGATGACGTAACTGCCTTTAATTTGATCATGAACAATAATAGGCATTTGCGTTACTTCAACATATACAGGCTGATTATCTTTGCGAATGAGCGTTGCCTCATAATAAACAGAGTCTCCGTTCAGAGATTTCCACATATATTCTTCAGCTTGTTCAGCTTCTCTAAACATATAAGGAAACGGAATTTTCTCCATTTGATGCAACGTGTATCCCGTTAGCTCGATTCCTTTTGGATTAATCGTTTGAATATTGCCGTACAAATCAACCGCACACACAATATTGGGATTGTAGTTAAAAAGAGATTGATAATACTCTTCTTTTAATTGACTCTCCCTCACTTCTTCCTGACGCTTAAAAGCAGCAACGAGCAGGAAGACAATGAGTAGCGTAATTGTAATACTTGCAATAATATTGGAAAATGGCGCTTGATAAGGCAGCCACTGCCCCCATTTTCTAGCAACTGAGTGTGCAATATGCAGCTTCATTCCATACATACTGATGAAATGCATAACTGAAATTCCAATGCCCAGTAAAATAGAGCTAACAAGTTTAAGAAAGGGATTAGCTTTCACGCTTTTCGAGCGAAAAAACAAGTGCATCGCATAAAATGCAACGACCAGGGCGATGATGATGGAAAGCAAAACAGATAGCAGGGCATAATGAATGCGTGCTTCTGTTTCGATTGCTGCCATAGCAATGTAATGCGTACCCAGAATACTGCTTCCTAAAATAAGCCCTGACCATACCGACGTGCGCCATTTCCAGAAGGTCCAAAACGCAACTAATGATCCGCTAATCGCTATTATTAAAGCAAGGACAGAAAGTACAGCATCAAAATGAAAGCTAACAGGAACATAATAAGCAAGCATAGCAATATAATGCATCGCTCCCACTCCAAGCCCCATTGAAATTGCTGACAGCGTAAGCCACAAATAATTGTTCCGCTGTTTTTTTATCATTTTGCTCATAATATCAAGTGCTGTATAAGAGGCAAGAATCCCTACAATGACAGCAAGAAATACGGTAAATTCATTATAGTGACCAGTAATTGAAATCATTTGCTTTCCTTTCAATTTAACGTTACTTCTTCTATCTAACTCTTCTTATAAGAACTATATTACGATCATTTGCTCCGAAAGCAGACACATGAAATAGACGAAACTTGCATAAGCTTCGTCCTTTCATCAACATAGCTATTTTAGAAGCAGCAGCATCTCTTAATTGGTCATTAACTGATGCAGCTGTTTTTGAACGTCTTGGATTTTTAATTTTGAGATATGAGCATATTCATCAATTTCTAAGAAATAAACAAGATATGTTTCGTTTTTTGGTGTGATGTGCGAAACTTTCTGTAAATTCACGATATAAGACCGGTGTGTTTGACTAAATACAGAAGGGTTCAAATACATATAGATATCACTAATATTTTCATATGTCTCATAGATACGTGATTGAGTATAGATCAAACATTTTTTTCCGGATTTTTCAATAAAAATAATTTGATCAATTGGAATGTAATAAGTAGATCCATTAAATTTTACAGGCAGTCTTTTTAATTGCTGACCTGGCTTTTTTGACTGATTTTTATCAATTCCAATGGAGTTTTTTGCCCGCTCTAACGCCATATAAAGCCTGGTTTTTTCAATCGGTTTTACAATATAATCCAGTGCTGACAGCTCAAATGCCTTCACAGCAAATTCATCGTAACCGGTGATAAAAATGAAGTTTAAATTCGGCTTAATGCGCAGGCACTTTTTTATGGCATCTACACCGTTAATCGTAGGCATATTAATGTCTACGAGCAAAAGGTCTGGACTCTTAGCCATCACTTCCTGTACAAGCTGCTCTCCGTCTTTGCAGATGCTAATCACTTCAAATTCCGGAAGCTGTTCTATAAAATAATCTAAAATTTCAACCGAATCTTCGTTATCATCGGCAATAATTAAGTTAATTTTGTTCATCCTGACTCCCCCTAGGATACAATGTTAAAGTATAGTACGAACTATTGCCCATTCTGTTTTATGCATGTCTACACATCGTTATAGTGTTTTTATGTTGAGATGAATGATCTACACGGACGCTAATCGTTAATGAACACACAACGATTGTTCATGGGGAATATTGCAATAATTGTAGGTTTTCTAGAAGAAGACATAAAAACCGTTTATCTATTATCATTTATTTTCCTAACAATGATTTAATACCCTTTTTATAATCTGTAAATCAGCATGTCAAAATCTTTATTTAACATTTTCGATAAAGGCGACACGCTCTTTTCAATCATTTTGTTTTCTCTTACTATTAAAACATGTTCTACGCTCTTTCACCCGTACTTTTGTTAATTTTTTTACTTTTCATTAAAGGTAATTACTTACATATTGTCCTTAACAACCCTGATTTTATGATTTAATCCAAAAGAATTTATGTATTTTTTATTCATTTTATTATAAAAATTCTAGCATACAAAGGTATGAACTTACATATGTATTCCGAACTAGTTCCTTTTAAAACTATGATTATTATACCATTTCATAGTATAAATCACATATAGTTAAACGTGAAGACTTTCCATTTCTTTAAGTGTTCAAGGCTATTTATTTGTAAAATAAATAGCTTCATTCCTCTATAAAGGCTACATAACTTAATTAACCATCTATTATTTGTAAAAAAACAGGCCTAAAGTTATAACCCGGCCTGTTTTGCATTCATTTCTTATTTTTCATTTTTTACAATTTGCTGTGCTTGTTTTGATACAAAGAAGCGATTCTTTTTATCCTGTATCACTACGCTGTCCATTTGAATTTCTCTTCCATTTACAATAGCAATATTTTTATTTACTGGAAAACGCACCGTTCGCTTATTGTTTGTAACAACCAGTACAGGGTTGTTTTTGTCTTTTGAGTCAACCGCTACCTTTGAGCCTTTAAAAGCTTTATTTGCTTCAATAAATAATTCATTTGTTAACTGGTTTAAGTTAATATTCATTGATTTAGCCATATGTTTGGCAATATCCGTATTATCAAAGTGCCCCGTTGGTCGATTTACGCCGTATGAATACAGAAATACATCCTCACCCGTATGACCGCCTGTTGTGAATCCAAGGTTTGCTCGGTTGGCTAATAACTTCGATAGTGTAGCACTGATTTCTTTTTTATCTCTTGCTTTAGTCAGCTGCGCTTTTTCCTCTGAAGTTAGATTTGATAAACCATACAAAGCAGCTACTTCTTCTTTATTTGATAAATCTTCTTTTAATTTAGACGTAGCACCTTCTAACGTCATTTTTGCTTTTTTTAATGGATCAATATAAGCAGAAACAGGTGTGGTATCGTATCCTTTTGTTGTATTTGCATTACCGATTGAAAGACCGCTGTTTCCGTGATCGGCAATCGCAATAACCATCGTATTTCCATCTTTTTTAGCGAACTCTACTGCTTTGCCCACTGCTTCATCAAACGCTAGTACATCGCTAATCATTCCTACTGGATCATTCGCATGAGCTGCCCAATCCGTTTTGCTTCCTTCAACAAATAAGAAAAAACCGTCTTTATCTTTGGATAGTGTTGTTATTGCTTTATTTGTCATCTGGGACAACTTTGGCTGTTCTGCTTTTGTCTGCGGTCGGTCCATATCATATGCTAAGTCTCGGTCGGCGAAGCTCCCCCAGATTTTTTTGGCGTGTGACTGCTCTAATTCCTTTTTATTTTCTACAAAGTCATATCCTCTTTTATTCAATACATTGACTAAGTTTTCACCGTCTTTCCGGCTTTTTTCTTCTTTTCCTGGAAGAAGAGATTGCTTACCTCCTCCAAGCACTACATCGATGTTTTGATACACTTGCTGCTCTGCTAGCGTTTGAAAATCATCACGGCTATAGTTGTGGGCTGAAAAACCAGCTGGTGTGGCGTGCTGGATTTCAGAGGTAGCCACAATTCCTGTCGCGCGCCCTGAAAGCTTTGCTCCTTCTAGAACGTTTGCTACGGGACGAAATTGATCTTCTTTTTCTACGGATTTAACCCCGGGTGTATTCACTACTGAAGGAAGCACACCTACATAACCTGAATTTGATTTATTTCCTGTTGCTAAAGCAGTAGCTGCCGGAGCGGAATCTGTAATAGCAGATTCTGCCGAATACGCACGTACTCCGCCGGCCATCAGCTGATCCATATGTAACGGTTTTCCCTTGTACCATCTTGCGAGTGTAGTAGCATTTGAACTCGTCCCGTCCATTACCATCATAATGACATTTTGAGGTTTCTTAGCTGACTTGTGCTCCACTTTTGCTTCCGTTTGAATAAGTGAGTTTCCTACACCAAACGATGCCAATGCTACTGCTCCTGCCAGTGTAATACCTGCTAATTTTTTCTTCATATAAATGTACCCGCTCCTTTATTTAATTGTCTTCGACATGTCTAAAGTTACCATTCAAACGTAAACCCACTGTTTATCCACTGTAAAAGAGTGTAAAGTTTGTCTTTATATCCTTCCTTTCTTCGTGAGAAAAAATAGTCGAATAAAAAGGAAGTACATGAACAAACTACCAGTAATAGAAAGTCATGCGAGGGGCACGGTTATGTTTAAACATTTATTTAAAAAAAAGAATGCAGAGGATCAGCCCAAAAAAACATTGGATGAACTGATTAAACAATTAAAAAAATCAAGTGATTTCACAACATTAGCCATTGGTTCGCAGCATAGAAAATACATTATTACTTATTTTAAGCAGCTCGTAAACATGCAAAGTGTTGAAGATAAAATACTTGAGCCTTTTCAAAAATTAGACTTCACGTTAAGCAGTGTATATGAAGTCGAAAATGTTCTGCCGATTGAAGATATTTCCGTTACAAAAGATACAAAAGAAATTTTAGAAAAGCTGCTGCGCGGCTATGTGATGTTTCAATTTCATAAAGACGATAAGCTAGTAGCTCTTATTAAAGTTCAAAGCTTTGATACAGGGTTTCGAAAAGAAAATGAAACGGAAAATGAGTTCAGCGTCGTTGGTCCTAAAATTGGTTTTGTAGAGGATTTAGATGTCAACCTCTACTTAATGAGAAAAACGGTCATTTCCGAAAATCTTATTTTTAAAGAACTCACCGTAGGAAATAAATCCAAAACGCGCGTCGTTCTTGTTTATTTAGAAGGCGTAACGAACCCTCAGCACGTAGACACTATGACGCAGCGCCTGGAAGATATAGATTTCGACGTCATTTTTGATAGTACGATGCTTGATCAGATGATCTCAGATAATTCGTCTACGGCGTTTCCACTCTTTTTAACAACAGAGCGAATCGACCGAGTCCTGTTTAGTCTGTTAAACGGGCAAGCTGCCTTCTTTTCGAGCGGTTCACCCTACGCAGTTACAGGTCCGTCAACGCTGCTTGACTTTTTTATTTCACCTGAAGACTACTATTTACCGTGGGTTCTAGGATCATTTTTCCGAGTTATTCGTATTTTTGGCGTCTTTTTCTCTATTTTTGCTACGCCTCTTTATGTAGCGATTGTTACGTATCATTATGAAATGCTTCCAAAAGATCTGCTGGGGCCTATTATCTTTTCAAGGACAAACGTTCCTTTTCCACCGGTCATCGAAGTACTTTTTTTAGAAATTACCATTGAACTGCTTCGTGAGGCCGGAGCCAGACTTCCAACAAAAGTAGGTCAAACACTGGGAATCGTAGGCGGGATTGTTATTGGGCAAGCAACAGTAGAAGCTGCGTTAACAAGCAATATTTTGCTTATTATTGTTTCACTGACAGCTTTAGCTTCTTTTACGACGCCTATTTTTAAAATGTCTAACACGATCCGGCTGCTACGTTTTCCGTTTATTTTGTTTGCCACTGCGTTTGGTTTAGTCGGCATCACCTTTGGTTTTTGTTTCTTGCTGGTTCATTTGCTTCGTTTAAAATCTTTGGGCATGCCTTATCTTGTTCCGCTTTTTCCGTTTCGGCCCACAGAGTATAGGGATACCTTTCTGCGATTGCCCTATAGTCATACAGCCAAGCGGCCAAGCTACTTGCGTCCTTTAGAGCGATTCCGCTATAACCCCAATAAAGCGAATAAAGGTAAAAGAAAAAGTAATTTAGATAATGAGTAAAGCGGGGAAACGTCATGAAGAGAATACTTATTTTATGCACTTGCCTTACTTTTTTAACGAGCTGTGCAGACCGTGAAACGATTGACGAAATTCAAGTAGTCAACTCCATAGGATATGATTATATTCCTCAAAGCAATAAAGTCAGAGGAACCATTTTATATCCTATCTATAAATATGGACCAACGGAAGAACCAAGTATTATTGCGGCTACTGCTAATTCATCATTTGATATTCCACTTCGTTTAAACAATAAATCATCTCTTCCCGTTGCTTTCGGGCAGCTGAGGAGCATCGTTATTGGAAAAAAATTTGCAACACATGGAGTAGATGAATTAGTAAATACAATTGCTAGAAATCCAGACCTTGGACGTAATATTAAATTAAGCATTGTAGATGGCAACGCACACGAATTATTGAGCTCCGTTACAAAAAAGAAAATTAAAGACTATCAGTTTATTTCGAATTTAATCGAACAAAATATCCGCACAGAAAATTTGCCTAACACCAATTTACAAATTTTTTTATTCAGTTTTTTTAGCGACGACCGTGACCCGTATCTTCCTGTTTTAGCCCAAGAAAAAGATGCTATTAAATTAAAAGGACTGGCGCTTTTCAAGCAGCAAAAAGTCGTTACAACCATCGGAATGAAAGAAACGTTTTTATTTAAGCTGCTAACAAGCGGAACAAAGCACGGCCGCTACTCAGTAAAAATTAAAAAAAGTGACCGTAAAGGCGAAATTATACTGCAAAACTTGCGCACTAAAACAAAGTATGAAATTAAAGGAAATCATCAGCATCCAAGTATTATTGCGCACTTAACTGTCGACGGCCTTGTAAAAGAGTTTCCCGGATGGATAGATTTAACAGACCCCGATCATATTAAAATGGTTGAAAGAACGCTTCAAAAAGACATTGAAAAAGATGGAAATACTTTTATTAAAAAGCTTCAGCAACACAAAATCGACCCCATTTGTTTTACAGATTATGTGCGAAGTAAAACACGAGGGTTTAACAGTGAAGAATTCAAAGCGCAATATCCGGATATGAATATTGAAGTAAAAGCTCATGTTCATCTTATTCAAACCGGTATTAGCAACTAGGAGGAAGAAAAGATGCACAATACAATTAAAGAAGAAAATCAAGTTTCCCCTTCTTTTCTTTTTTTCTTAGTTCACTCTACTCAGATTGGCGTTGGAATACTAGGATTTCAGCGTTATATTATTAAAGGTGCTGGATATGAAGCGTGGATATCTATCTTCCTTGCTGCGATCAGCGTCTGTGTTTTATTAGCGATGATTTTTAATATCTTAACCCGTGAAAACAGCGATATTATTGATATTCACCGGCTATATTTTGGAAAATACCTTGGAGGGGCTTTAACCCTTGCCGCTTCGATTTATTATTTTATCTTTGCATTAACGATTTACCGAACGTACGTAGAGATTTTACAAATATGGATGTTTCCACAGCTGGAAACATGGATCGTATCACTTGTATACCTGCCTATTATTTACTACACAGTTTCCGGTGGGTTTCGTGTGATTACTGGAATTGCCTTTTTTGGGGTAATGCTTCCTTTGCCGCTCGTGTTTGCCTTGGTTTATACATTAAAATATGGGCACCTTAACAACTTATTTCCTTTGTTTGACCATACGATATGGGAATTTTTAATTTCAACTAAACTGATGACCTTTGAGAATTTAGGATTTGAATCCGTGCTTTTTTTCTATCCATTTATAAAAAATGGCGCTACTAGCCAAAAGTGGGGGCAATATGGCGTTTTGTTCAGCACTTTTTTATATTTTTGCACAGCATTAGTGTCATTTGCTTACTTTAGCCAAGGACAGTTAGGCCATACCATCTGGCCAACTTTAACGATGGCTAAAATTATTGAAATCCCATTTTTACAGCGTTTTGAATATATTTTAATTTCTCTGTGGCTTTTAGTTGTTCTTCCTACTATTGCTGTCAGCGTATGGTGTACAATTCGTGGATTTAGTAAAACATTTAATAAGCCGCCTACGATTTTTCTTATATTAGTTCTTATTGCCCTTCTTGGTTTTTCTATTTTCTTTGATGATCGGGAAACCATTGATCAGCTTAATACACGATTATCCATGACGGGCTTTTACTTTATTTATGGCTACATTCCTTTTCTTTTTCTCTATAGCCTCATTCGAGCCAAAATAAAACAAAAGAAAGCACAAAAAGAAGAGCGTGAGCCAACTTTAAGTTGAATCACGCTCTTTTTCTCATATTATTTTATTTGTTAAATAAAACAGCGTATTCTCCGTATCCTTCTTTTTCTAAATCTTCCTTCGGAACAAAACGAAGAGCTGCTGAGTTGATACAGTAGCGCAAGCCGCCTGCATCTTGCGGACCATCATCAAATAAATGACCTAAATGAGAATTAGCCGTTTTGCTTCGTACTTCTGTACGAACCATATTATGACTAACGTCCATGTTTTCTTTTACTTCATCTTTATTAATCGCTTTTGTGAAAGACGGCCATCCGCATCCGGCATCATACTTATCAGTTGAACTAAACAACGGCTCTCCTGATACGATATCTACATAAATACCATCTTCTGTATGATCCCAAAATTCATTGCGAAATGGAGGTTCCGTTGCATCGTTTTGAGTAACTTCATACTGAATAGGCGTTAATGTCGTTTTCAGCTGGTCGTCGCGTCCAAAGTCTTTCCAGTTTTCTTTAATAAAACGATCACGTCCAGACCCGCGTCGATACATAGCATAGCGGAATTTATTTTTCTTATAGTAACCTTGATGGTATTCTTCCGCTTCATAAAACGGTTTTGCCGGTAGAATTTGTGTAGCAATCGGCTCAGAAAAACGACCGCTTGCTTCTAATTGCTGCTTCGATTCTTCAGCTAGTGCCTTTTGATGTTCATTGTGATAAAAAATAGCTGTTCGATACGAGTCGCCTCGATCCGCAAATTGTCCCCCTGCATCCGTTGGATCAATTTGAGGCCAGTATAGTTCTAAAAGCTTTTCATATGGAAAAATCTCTGGATCAAATGTAATTTGGACCGCTTCATAGTGGCCCGTGGTTTCTGAGCATACTTCTTTGTACGTCGGGTTCTCTTTGTGACCGCCTGTATAGCCAGATACAACTTTTATAATGCCTGGCTGTTCATCAAAGGGCTTCACCATACACCAAAAACAGCCGCCCGCAAAAGTTGCTACTTCATATTGTTCTGTCAAAAAGATGACCTCCTTCATGTGTTCTTTCTATTATTATACGCTGATTTTATGTTCTCACCAACTAACTTGCCTTTCATACTCTTTGCGTTTTAAGACAAAAAAATAATCAGTGAAAGCCATGTTCACTGATTATTCTTCCGCACTTAAAGCGCTTTATTTTTGATCGCCTTTAATTTTGTGAAACAGTTTATTCACCGTTTCAATTTCTTTATCTGTAAAGTGCTCAAAACGCTCAAGGAAATAGGCTCGTTTCTTCTCTTGAATAGCATTAAAAATATCCTGTCCTTCCTTGGTCAGTTCAATATCAATAATACGCCGATCGTTTTCAGACCGTTTGCGTGCAATGTAGCCTTTTGATAAAAGCAAGTCGGTTACCGCCGTAATGTGGCTTGCTGACACTTGAAGATACTTTGATAAATCAGTTGATCGCTGCCTGCCGGAATCAACCAGCATACGAAGCACCATAAATTCATTTGTTGATAGCTCTGAATTGTATACTTCATTAATTTCTTGGCGAAGCTGTCTGAACACAAAGCGAAACAGCGTCTCCATTTCTTGAACGAGCTCTTCTCTTTTTTTCACTTGTCACTCTCCTTAACGCTATCACATGATAACGAATATGTATTTACGAAAGTATTTCACTTTCTTAACTTAATTAGTTTTATCAAATTACTAAGCGTTTCGTCAACTATTATTGAGATTTTTTTCCACAAGTCTGTACGAATTGATGTATTTTTCATAAAATTCCATAAAAAAAGCGATTTACCGTTATGGTAAATCGCTGCTAATAGCTAAAAATACCGGTTAAAAAGCTTCTCCATCTCGGAACAGGCTTTTTACCTTTTAAGCTGTCTTCACTTTTTAACTGACTTTCAAGTTCCACTACTCGATTTTCTAATTTCGTAATAACTTTATTTAATCGATCGATTTCTGAACGATGCTCTAAAATTTGAAAAGTCACTACTTCTCCCGCTTTTTCTTCTGTACGCTTTTCATTTTCAATTAGCCTTAAAAAAAGCTGATCAAGCTGCTTTTGCATGTCTTGTGCACGTTCATCAGATATAACGACTTCCTCTTTTTCCACTACTTTTTCTACCACTTTGACGACGGCTTGACGATTGCGGTTTTTTTGAAAGTTTCTAAGTGCTTCAACATTTTCTTCTGTAAACTCACAGTGTCCCGATTCATTTCTCTCTAGCTCGATATCCGCCATTTTGACCCACTTTAATACCGTACTTGGATGTATTCCCAGCGCTTTTGCCACATCTACCGTTTTCATCGTCATGTTCCATCCCTCCATTTTTTTCATTTACTAGCCATTTCGAGAGAAATTTTTAAATCCCTTCATGCGTGACAAAACTAGTATGAATTCGTCAAAGAAAGTGGACGTTCAACAAATGAAGAAAATGATGTCATTATTACTTAGAAAAACTCGTACAATCCTTCTGCAAAATAACAAAATTCGTGCTGTGAAATCTGCTTGCCATATCCCTTAAAAAAGACGCGCGCTCTTTATCTGTAAAAATTCCGTCTTCAAAGCGCACAGCAAGCGCCATATCATAACGAGCGTCTCCGCAGGTTCCTCCGCTCCAGTCAATAACAGCTGTTTGAACGAATTTGTAAGCACTAGGGCTTTGAAAGTCCGCCAGTGCCCGTATATTTTTTAATACATAATATTACCTATATAACCATTTTCTGTACTCCCCCCCCCTTTTGCTCTCTTTAAAACCTATCTCCCTTTAGCCGTATGAAGGATCCCAACATCCGATGTACACGATGTACACCCTTGCTTTGGAAACGTCACTTTTTCGATTTACTTTACATACTTTTTTATCGAATGGGGAATTTCTTCTACTATAATAGGATGCAACTGTCTCACTCTCCTTTCTTCCTACATTCTCTTTTAATTGCTCTTTCCCTACACAAAAAGTTGAGACATAACGAAATCAATTCAATCTAGAGATAAACAAATGGGGTAAATGAGCTATTATGAAGCGCTTGTTACCCCGCTGTTGATTTCCGTGCAAGACTTCGCTTTCCGCGGGCGGCCGGTGAGCCTCCTCGTCGCTTTCGCTCCTGCGGGGTCTCACCTGTTCCGCTTTCCCCGCAGGAGTCTTCGTCTTGCCCTCCAATCCACAGCTAGAAGGTGCTACGTTCACTATAAAAACAGAAAAAACGAACGGTTAATAGATAAACCGTTCGTACATTAATTCAACTTATCCTTGCCTCTCTTTATCAGCTCTGATTTAAAACACGAAGCGTAACTTGCTTTGTTCCGACCTTTACCGTCTCTCCGTTTTCGATAGTTTCTGTCACATGAAGACTGTGCAGCAGAAGATTTTCTTGAAGCAGCGTTTCAAACTTCGCCACGGCTTTCTGCACTTCTTTGTCTCCGCTAAGCTCTAAATCAATACGTAAATTCACGGGTAAATCCAGCTTTTTGCGATAATCTTGAACCGCTCGAATTACTTCACGAGCGACTCCTTCCTGCACGAGTTCTTCGGTTAACGCCGTATCCAACACCGCAGTATACGTGCCGTTTGATGCAACCGCAAAACCTTCTTTTGGCACTTTTTCAACAAGTACGTCAGCCGTTTCAAGCGTTGAGCTTTCTCCTGAAGCAAGCGTAACACTTAACTTGCCTTGTTCAACAAACTCTTTTCCTTGCTCTTCTGAAAGGTTTTTCAGCGCTTGGTTGACCTCATTCACTTGTTTTCCGAACTTTGGTCCAGCCTGTTTAAAATCGAGTTTTAATACGTATGAAACAAGTTTGTCGTCGTCTTGCTCCACGTTAAAGTTCTTTACATTAAGCTCATCTTTGATGACATCACGATATGCTTTCCACTCTACATCTTCTTCCGTTACCACAAGCGAAAGACTTTGCAAAGGCTGCTTTACTTTTAACGAATGCGTATTTCGGATGCTTCGACCTAGTTCCACTACTTGAAGCACCGCTGTCATTTCTTTTTCCAGATTTTCGTTCACTTTCGTTTGATCACAAACAGGATAGTCTGCTAAATGAACGCTTTTCCCTGTTAGATTTTCATGAATATCATCCGCAACAAACGGCGTAAACGGTGCTAACAGCTGACTTAACGTCACTAACACTTTATGAAGCGTATCGTAAGCCGCTGCTTTTTCTCCGTCCATTCCTTCTGACCAAAAACGATCGCGGGAACGTCGCACATACCAGTTGCTTAGCTCTTCAATAAATGCCGCGATTTCACGAGCCGCGATTGTAAATCCGTAATCTTCAAGATGTACTGTTGCGCGCTTGACCGTGCTGTGCAAACGCGAAAGAATCCACTCATCCAATTTTGTTTTTTTCAATTCATACGTTTGCTTCGGGTCATAGCCGTCAAGCTTAGCGTACAACACGTAAAAGCCGTACACGTTCACGAGTGTATCAATCACTTTTGACTTCGCTTCTTGCACGACGCGCTCTGAAAATTTCTTCGGATTCCAAGGCGCACTGTCTGCTAAAAGCGCCCATCTAAGCGCATCGGCACCAAATGCATGAATAAGATCAACAGGGTCCAGCGCATTTCCTTTACTTTTAGACATCTTTTGACCGTTTTCATCTAAGACGTGACCAAGAGACAAAACGCGCTTATACGGTGCTTTGCCTGTAAACAGCGTTGAAACTGCCATCAAGCTGTAAAACCAGCCGCGCGTTTGATCAATTCCTTCTGCGATAACGTCTGCTGGAAACTGTTTTTGGAACAGTTCATTATTTTCAAACGGATAGTGATACTGTGCAAACGGCATCGACCCGCTGTCAAACCAAACGTCAATCACTTCCGGCGTTCGCTTCATTTCTCCGCTGCAGACCGGACACGTCAGCTGCACGTCATCTACATACGGCTTATGAAGTTCAATGCTGTCAACCACGGAATGAGACGCATGTTCCTGAAGCTCTTTGATGCTTTTTGGCGCTACTTGATGCTGGCATGCTCCGCATTCCCACACGTTCAGGGGCGTTCCCCAGTAGCGCTTTCTGCTGATGTTCCAGTCCACCATATTTTCTAAAAAATTGCCAAAGCGACCGTGCTTGATATAATCCGGGTACCACGTCACGCTTTCATTGTTTTTCAAAAACTGTTCCTTCAACGCCGTCGTTTGGATAAACCAGCTTTCATTTGCGTAATAAAGAAGCGGCGAGTCGCATCGCCAGCAAAACGGATAGCTGTGCTCGTGCTTTTCTTTATGATACAGCACATCTTGATTGGCTAAATAACGAACGATATCAACGTCGCAGTCTTTCACGAAACGTCCTTGAAAAAGCGGCACTTCAGACGTGTACTGTCCTTTTTCATCCACTACGTTCACAAATGAAAAGCCGTTTTCTTTTACAACTCTGTAATCATCTTCGCCGTATGCAGGTGCTAAATGAACAACTCCTGTTCCGCTTTGATCCGTTACGTAATCAGCCGTTACGACTTCATGCCCTTTTTCCACTTTCACAAAATGAAACGGCGGGTCATACGACATCCCTTTTAACTCATTTCCTTTATGGTGAGATAAAACCGTATACCCTCCTTTTAACACTTTGTCTGCGAGCGCTTCTGCCACTATATACACGCTGTCGCCTTGCTCAGCGCGGACATAACTCATCTCTTCATGCACCGCGAGCGCCACGTTTGACGGAAGCGTCCAAGGCGTTGTCGTCCAGCCTAAAAAATACTCATTATCGCGGTTTTTCACTTTAAATTTCACCGTTACCGTTAAATCTTTTACATCTTTATACCCTTGCGCCACTTCATGCGAACTTAATGATGTTTGACAGCTCGGGCAGTAAGGTGATACGCGGTGGCCTTTATAAAGAAGTCCTTTATCATGAATCGTGCCAAGCACGTTCCATACACTTTCAATGTATGAATTCTCCAAGGTGATGTAAGGGTCTTCCATATCAACCCAATAGCCAAGCTGCTCCGTGAACGTGCGCCACTGCTTTTCATACACAAACACACTTTCCTTACACTTATTGATAAAAGCTTCTACGCCGTATTTTTCAATGTCATGCTTCCCAGATATTCCGAGCTGCTTTTCAACACCGAGCTCAACCGGAAGTCCGTGCGTATCCCAGCCTGCTTTTCGAATTACTTGATACCCCGTCATCGTTTTATAACGGGCCACAACGTCTTTAATCGTCCGGCCTAGCGCGTGCCCCACGTGAGGCAAACCGTTTGCTGTGGGAGGTCCTTCATAAAATACAAACGACGGCTGCCCTTCTCGGTTTTGAACCGACTGCTGAAACACATTTCCTTTTTGCCACTGCTGCTGGATACGCTGTTCGCGCTCTTGCGAAGACTCCCTTACATTCACTTCTTTCATGTGATACCACTCCTTTTAAAGTTAAAAGCACACAAAGAAACCCGTCCCTATGACTAGGGACGGGTTTTAACCGCGGTACCACCCTGGCTTCTATTGATCCGTTCATCAATAGCACTCAGCAACGTACAATCATACGCGTTCTTTTTAACGGTAGACTACCGTTCAAACTTACTTATCGTTCAGTTTGACTTCTCAGAGAGGATATTCCCCTGCAGCTTGAACACCGGCTTTCAGCTATCACCAGCTCTCTGTGGAACAAACTTGCAGCGTACTGATTCTCTTCAACGAATTTGTGTGCTTTTATTAGTAGCTATTGTATGCGGTTTGGAAGGGAATGTCAATGTTTTGAAATCCTTATTGAGATCAAAAGGTTTAGATCTAGGTTATTTTGTTTCTACACTTAACATTTGTTCGAGTTTATTACGCGCCGTTATCCCGTTCTTATCTTTCCATTCAGAAGTTCCGCTGCTTCTTCGCTGTGTAATAAATATGGCTGCGGCTGAGACGGCACAGAAAACATGGTCTTGTACAAGTACATATCACACATCTTTGCTTTCTAATACATTACTTTCATAAACATCGCGACGTTTACAATATAAATTATAAGACACCTTTTATAACTAAGGGAAAGCTAATATAAAAAGTAAAAATTTTTATTTATGAATTATTTTTCTTTTCTTTCCAGCGCAAAAGAATATCCTCATCTGTTTTTTGTCTTGAAGGATCCTCAGAAAAACAAAAACTTATTGTAGTATCATCCTTTAGTTTCTCAAATAATTCTGGTCTGAATATTGCTGCTTTTTGATTATTCTCAGGACTCCGTTGTCCTGATGTACCATCTTTTTTGGTTCCATTTCTCTTTACACCAATACAATAAATGCCCTTAGAAGAATCCGTGTCCGTTTTATTCAAGTACTCTGTTATAGAACTCTTTAAATCTATCTCTTTATCAACTATTAATTGGTTTGGAATAAAAGTGGAGAACTGCTGTGTAAATTGTTGAATAACATCTCCCAAGTTTTCTTTATATTCAATCCCAAAAAATTTTCTAAATGATTTCATATCAGAGATATGTATCTTATACAAATCTGCATAGGTACAAAAATTTTCGTTCCTCCCCCTCTTTTTAATAAACTCAAGCTTTACAATTGCATACTTACTGTCTTTCTTTTCGCGTTCTGAATAAACTTTCACTAGAACAATATATTCTTGCTTTTTGTACTGAAATAGAAAAACGTCTACAGCCCAATTTCGTTTTTTTAATTCATCTCTTATAATTTTCAAATTTTCTAAAGGTGCCTTTTGTTTATTCAAAATATTNCACGGAGGTTGTCATGGCGGAGGTCACGGCGGTAACCACGGCGGTTGTAAAAGACGTCGCTGCTGTTGGGGCTGGGTGTTTTAATTTAATAAATAATTGAATTAAAATGAAGCGTTGATTTAGCAGAAAGAACTCAAGAAATTGAGTTCTTTTTTTGTAAGTTGAAACTTATAAACGGTATACTTCGTATATATAGTAAGAGCATTTTGGAGGAGGAAAAAAATGTTTAAAAAAATGTTTGCTAAAATTGGAGTTGGAGCTGCCAAAGTGGATTTACGATTAAATGAAACGGCCTATACGCTCGGTCATGTAATTGAAGGAGCTATTGTCATCCAAGGTGGAAACGTTCAGCAACATATTAATTTAATTGATGTTGAATTTTGGCTTGAAGTTCAATTGAAAAGCGGTCAAATGCATACACATCGTGTGGAAAGCCTGCGCGCAGCTTCTTCATTTACAATTAATGAAGGCGAGAAAAAAGAAATTCCATTTACATATCATTTACCTTTGGACCTTCCAATCTCTGCGAGCAACGTTAGCTATTTCTTTAAGACACACTTAGATATTGAAGGGGGAGTAGACTCAACAGACCGGGACCCTGTGCGCATTAAAGCTCCAAAAAGCTTATATCAGCTAGTAGAGGGCTTTGAAGCACTTGGATTTAGAGAAAAACATCATTCAGGAAAATTTAACGGATACAAACAAGAATTTTCATTTTTTCCTACAGACTTCTTAAAGGGATATGTAAATGAGGTTGAGTTTGAGGTAGCCATTGAACGAGAAGGGATCCGCGTGCTGTTGGAGCTAGATTTGCCTTCTTTCGGCCGAGAGAGGGAAATAAAAAATGAACTCTTTTTTACAAATGATGAACTAAGCCAGCCATCTACTATCGCTCGTTTGCTGGAAGAAGCGATGGAAGAGATGATGGAGAATCCTCGAGACTATGAATATTATAAGTCTCCTCACTATGATCAGCATTCACACCACCCACGTATGAGCGGGTTAGGAGGAGCAATGGGAGGTTTTGCAGCCGGTATGTTAGGCGGACTGCTCATTGAGAATTTGATGGATGATATGTTTGAAGACTCGGCGCTTGGTGAAATTGGAGAAGATATTGAAGAAGCCGGGGAGGATCTGCTGGATGGAGATTTTTTTGATGGAGGAGACGATTGGTAAAAGGGATTTTGAATAAATAAAAAGGATGATTAATGATGATCATCCTTTTTTTCTTTCTTCTTTCTTTTTTTCACTTCTATATACTTAATGTGAAAATCCTCTATAATCAGAACTTTAAAGTAAAATTGCTCATGCTGAATGATATCATTTTTGGTCACATCAAACTTTTCGGTTAACACCCACCCGGCAATGGTATCTACTTCTTCGTCGCTAATATCCGTACCGAGTAAATCATTTACTTGGCTAATGAGCATTTTTCCGTCAAGAATATAATGATCGTCTTTAATTTTTTGTACATAAGGAATTTCGTCCGTATCAAACTCATCTCGAATTTCTCCCACAATTTCTTCAATAATATCTTCTACTGTAACAAGCCCAGCGGTTCCGCCATACTCATCAAAAAGAATAGCCATTTGAATACGTTCTTTTTGCATCTTTACAAGCAAGTCATGAATGGGTACGGTTTCAATTACTTTAAAAATAGGCTTGACGTATGACTGTAACGTATTGGTGCCGTCTTTTTCGTTGAATACAATATCATTATAAATTTCTTTGATATTAACGAGACCGATTACTTTATCTTTATCCCCATCTTCAACAATTGGATAGCGCGTATATTTTTCGACATTTGCGATTTGCAAAAAAACCTCTACGACGTCGTCTTTGGAAGCACTCACAATTTCCGTACGGGGGACCATTACTTCTTTCGCTAAACGATCGTCAAAATCAAAGATTTTGCTCATATATCGATATTCGGATTGATTGATTTCACCGCCTTCGAAGCTCTCAGATAACAAAATACGCAGCTCTTCTTCACTATGAGCAGCTTCATTTTCTGAAATCATCGTTATACCAAAAATCTTAGTCAACATACGAGCTGATCCATTTAATATTTTAATGAACGGATACATAAGTTTGTAAAACACGATAATCGGTTTTGCAAAGTTCAGCGTAATTTGTTCAGCCATTTGAATAGCAAATGTTTTAGGAGCTAATTCCCCCAAGACAACATGTAAAAAAGTAATAACAACAAATGCAATGACAAAAGATAAAATACCAGCAAGCGGCTCATTGGTATGGAAGGTAGTAAAAAGAGGGTGAAGCAACCGATCTAGCGTCGGTTCACCAAGCCAACCAAGCCCGAGAGCTGTGATGGTGATACCAAGCTGACAAGCGGATAGATATTCATCTAGATGCGTAATAACGTGTTTGGCAGATACAGCTTTTTTATGTCCTTCTTCTAGAAGCTGATTGATTTTTGAACTTCTTACTTTTACAATAGCGAATTCTGTCGCTACAAAAAAAGCAGTTAATGCAATTAAAACTGCGACTAATAGTAATTTTACGGCGATCATCAAAGTCACCACCTTGTATGTAAATGTATATCTTAAGTGTTAGCCAAAGTGGAGAAAACATGTATTAAATCAAGAAAAGAAAAACGCACATAAAAAAACTGCTTCTATCTTTAAAAAGAAAAAGAAGCAGTTTATTATGTTACATGTTCATTTAGGGGAATTAATCTTAACTTTACCATCATGGTCTATCACATATCGGTTCTACAGTTCAACTGACTTTTAGCAAACGTATTGCGAGTGTGTTATGACACCTCCTTTAACTGTAATCCGAGTATATATGATGCATCTCTCACTCCTTTCTATTAGTTAATTGTATTATAATACATAATTAATCAAAATACTACAAATATTCAGAAAATAATTCAAAATGCATAGTTTTTTGTCATTTTCTGAAATATACGCACAAAGCGAGATTGAGATATAACAAAATCAATACAATACAATCTAAAGACGAGTAAACTGAGTAAATGATCTAGTATGAGTCGTTTGGTTACACTGCTGGTGATTTCCGTGCAAGGCTACGCTTTCCGCAGGCGGCCGATGAGCCTCCTCGTCGCTTGCGCTCCTGTGGGGTCTCATCTATTCCGCTTTTCTCGCGGGAGTCTTCGCCTTTCCTTCCAATCAACAGCTAGAAGCAACTCTAAACATAACCTATATTCACCGTACTAATGAAAAGATCCGAACGGTGAAACGTTCGGATCTTCCTTCAACTAAAATACGTTTGCCCCAGCCTCTTTTTAATTAATGCAGTTTATGGTTATTAGGCATCTGAGGAGAGGCAGTAGCTTTTGCAAAACTTGTGATCATTTGCTGCATATCTTCTTTTGCAAGCTGCGGCACTTGATAATAATGGTGTTTATTTTGATAAAGAGAAATTTCATAAGCCATTTCAATCCAATTAGGAACACTGTCGCCGAATATTCGGCGAACAACAGGATTTGTTATTTCTAAAGCGGTCATGGTTAAAAGAGATGCTTGAGACTTAACTAGACCTAGCATATGACCTGATATGCCTTTTTCATTGATTTCCTCAACGGACTGATTCGGCTTTTTAGGCTGTGAAGGCTTTAAGCCATAAACAAAGGTATGAGACTGCTTCATGTTATATACATGTGTAGAATCGGCCGGCTTTTGACCAGTAGAAAAAGCTTCTACGATTAAATTATATTCATTTAAAATAAACTGATATTGCCGATCAATGATATCAAGCAGCTCTTGTTCTTTTACATATTGCCTAAACATCATAAACTGATCCATTACATTAATCGAGCCGGCAAGTGTTTCATGAACGTCAAATAGTTCATGCCCTCCATGGTTCAATTGAGGGGGTACAGCTCCAGTTTGCATGTTTGTAGGAAGTTCGTGATTATTCATACTAAGTCCTCCTTAAAATCGGTATCGACTATAGTCTTTAAACTTCTTCAGGTTTTATACTCAAACTTGATTTATTCATAAAATGTTGCTCTACATAACTTAATTTACAACTAGTTATTTAATTAAAGGGTAAAAGTGAAAGGGTTTTATGAAAAAAAAGCGAATATCAATAACAATTCACGATCTATAGATAGGGGAATCAAAAAACATGAATGAGCTGCTGTCATACTCAAGTGAATTAAAACACGAAGCAAATCAACTGGTGGTATCCAGTCATTTATTGGATCTGTTAAGAGAATATGGTTGTCTTCTCTCAGGGGAGAGTTTTGAGTTAAATGTCATGACAAATCGCATCATTAATTTTTACGTAGGAAATGATGAAATGGATGAAGAATCTATTTTTCACATGGGGTATCAGCTTACAAAGCGTTTTAGCCCTTATAAGATGATATTTACTAATGAAAAAGATAAGTATCAGTGGAGTCTGTATATGATTCAGAAGGGAGAAGAGTGGAAGCTTGATATTTCCGTGCTTCCAGAAAATATCGTGAAAGGCAAAGTTGAGAAACAAGAGTTATTAAAATCACTTTTCACTGAAAAGAAGCGAGAATGCATTTTATTTTTCAAGCAGCAAAGCGGATATAATCGCTATTATACGAGTGATCATGTCTATAAGGCTGTGCTAGAAGATGACATTCACGATGATATGTCTTTTTTTATGTGGCTGCAAAGACAAAAAAAAGTAAATCAACAAACGTAAAAAAGAGCCGCTTAGGCTCTTTTTATGCGTTTACGGATGTTTTTACAGGTAAAGCAGCTTTTAGCATCCAAATATGTTTTTCAATGTTGCCGATTGTTCCAATGAATAAGTCAGCTGTTACGTGATCGTGTGCTGCTTCAGCGTTTTCAACTGCATTTTTTAGGTTTTTAACAAGTAGCGTATAGTCATTAATTAAGGTTTCTACCATTTCTTCACTCGTTTGCTCGTTTCCATCTTCAGAAAGAGTAGCTGCTTGCAAAAATTGCTTCATTGTAGCAATTGGGCTTCCTCCAATGGCTAGTAATCGTTCTGCATATTCATCTATATAGTCCGCCGTCTCATTATAGAATTCTTCAAATTTTTCATGAAGCGTAAAAAATTGAGGCCCTTTTACATACCAGTGAAAGCGATGTAGCTTCGTATACAATACGTTAAAATCGGCAATTTGTTGGTTCAGTACGTTTTCTAAATTCATAGTTAATAGCCTCCTAATGAGTTGTTGTTATCTTATGTTTATATTATATCAAATATCAAATTAAAATCAATACTTATTTATAATAATTATTAAATAATAATAAGAATGCTTTTAAATCATAGTTATTCTCTTTAAAAACTCTAAAGATATGATAGGATAGAGCAAGAGTATTGAAAGGAAGAAGGGTTAGTCATGCATATTACACCAGAAGCAAAACAATTAATTAACAATATACTTGAAGAACAGGAGATAACAGGAATTCGTTTGTATTTCAAAGGAATTAGCTGTGAAATCCCTAATATTGGGTTAGCTTTTGAAGAGCCTTTTGAAAATGATGAAATGTATGAAGTCGATGGAGTACAGGTAGCAATGGAAGCTTCTATTGTGCCTTATACAAATGAATTAATGTTAGATGTTCATACAACGCCGTACGGTCCAGGTTTAGCATTAGTTGGGGCTAAAGAGGCTGAATAAAAAATGTATGTAAGAGAAGCTAACAGGTTTGTTGTTTGTTTTGGTAAACCTTGGTTTACTTAATTTAAACGTTAGTGAAATGGAGGGGGACCTATGCTTCTTTCTCATCATGTAACGGTTGAACAAAGACAGCAAATCAAACGATTTAAGCAGCAAATACAAGACGCAAAATCGCTAGATGAGCGCCGTTTGTATCAAGCACAGCTAAATAAATTTGTTGAGCGCCTATTTATTGAGAATCGCTTGCAGCGCAGCGGCGAACAATAAAAAACACCTAGAAAAGAAGCCTTCAAAGAAGGTTTCTTTTTTTTAGTAGATTATTATACTTTTACACCTTGCAATTATTCATTTTCTTATATATCGCCCTTTATCTACTTGGAATCCGGTTTTCTGTATGAATATAGCACTAAAAACGTGTAAGTGACTATCAAATGAAAGCGCTTTCTGTTATAGTGAAGGTATAGAATGGTACTTGTTCACCTACAATGTTCATAAGGAGTGGTTTGTATGATTGAAAGAGGAAACTTCTTAATTGGTTTAGCGTGGGGAACATCTTTGAGCATACCTTTATGGATCGCCTTCTTTGGCTGGATAAAATTAGTTTGGCGCTTGCTTTAAATAAATAAAAACAAAAAAAGGAAAAAAACTTCAGTGAATATGCGCTGAAGTTTTTTTAAACAGCATAAATAGGTATTAAGAACTATTAAATAAATTACAATTTGTAACGATAAGTAAATAAGACTACTTTAAATATTATTTTTGGATTTTTTAGGTTCCTAATGTTTTAGGTCTTATTACACAAAAGAAAGCAGGAGTACAAATTGAAAAGCTATCATTTAGTAAGTTTCTCTACCTTATGTATCTGTCTACTCGTTTTATTCATTTCACCTTTTCAAGATACATCTAGTGCGTCAACTGATAAATATCAAAATTTCAAGCAGCTCTCACAGAATGAGTCTTCAGCTAGCTATAAAGTGACGACCAAAGAAACGAAAAGCTCTGTCCTTATCTTTGCTCCACACGGTGGAGGAATTGAAGGGGGGACAAGCGAAATTGCCCAAGAGCTTGGCAAACAAAATGCTCTTTATCTATTCGAATCGTTAAAGTCGAAAGGGTCACGAGACCTGCACCTCACAAGCACTCATTTTGATGAGCCCACAGCGCGTAAGATGGTAAGCAAGTATGATAATGTTTTATCTCTTCACGGGTATTCTGGGAACGAAAAACATATTTTTGTGGGCGGTACTGATCGGGAGCGCGCAAAAAAATTAACGCAGTTATTAAATCAAAATGGATTTCCGGCCGAACTGATTACAAAAGGGCACGATGAGATTGCAGGCATTAACTCTGGAAATATTGCAAATAAAAATCGTACCGGAAAAAGTATTCAATTAGAGATTAGCCAACCGCTGCGAAGTGCTATGTTTCATTCATCCACTGCAAAAGGAAGAGCTTCGTCTAAAACTCAAACTTTTTATAGGTTTACAAATGTGCTTTCTACATTCGCTTCTACTTCTTACTGAATTAAAAAAAGAATGCTTGCGAAAGCATTCTTTTTTTATAAACTAGTTTTGCTACTCGTGACTTATAATAGGTTTCCAGTTAAAATCTTTTACATCTTGAACAGAAGGCTTTCTCACGTGCTGTAAGCTTTCTTTATTACACGCTCCATAAACTATAAAATTTTCCTGAGCTTCTATTAAAGAAATAGAGTTGGCTCCTAATTCGTTGGCATTCAGCTTTTGGTACGGATCGTCTTCCCAAAAACATATCTCACAAATATCATAGTCACCATCACTGTCTAAAGATTGATAACCACAGCAAGGGCATGTATACTTTTTCATTGTTTCTATCCTTTCTGTATGGGATTTTAAGCTAGAAAAAAGTCAGTCATCTTATTTAACTATTTTACTATATTCAAGGATAGTCTGAAAGAATATTCAAAAAATCACATCGCATCTTCCCTAGGATTTGTGAACATTTTATAACGAATTGGTAATAGTTATTGTGAGACTGAGTAAAAAAGGAGTACACTTACTAGGAAAATAGATCGTGTTCGGAAACGTCTACATAAAAACATTTTTGGATATGATGAAAAAAGAAAAAAGAGATAGGGAGTCATAAATATGAAAAAAATAATAGGTTTACTTTTAGCATGCTTTCTAGCTGTTCCGACAGTTAGTTTTGCTCATACACATGTGCAAACAACCGTGCCGGAAAATGGTGCAATTGTTACAGCTCCTCTAAAAGAAATTAAATTAACCTTTGAAACACACATCGAGAAAATCAGTACTGTAACTGTTACAAAAGATGGACAAAAAATTTCACTTGCATCGCAAAAAGTAGAGGGTCATGATTTAATAGCTTCTCTCGATCAGCCTCTTGAAAACGGATCTTACACAGTGGACTGGGAAATTGTAGGGGAAGATGGTCATGTAATGAAAGATTCGATTGCTTTTAAAGTAGATGTGAAAGATGAAGCGAAAGAAGAGAATACTCAAGCAGCCGGAAAAGATAGTGAAAAAAAGCAAGACGCCACGCAATCCGAACAGCACCAAAAAAGTGCAGTAGCAAATGATGAAAAAACAGAGAACAATGATTCTTCATCGTTTTTTGTTATCATGATTATTGCTATTGTAGTGGTGGTTGGAGCATTACTCTTAATCTTCAGAAAGAAAAAGGCTTAAAAAGATGAGTATTTTGTTGCCTGTTTTTGAGTGGTTCACATACGTAGGTCTTTCCTTATTATTAGGATTTGCCGTACTGCAATATGTACCGCTTACAAAAAAGCCAACAATTTTATTATCAAAGCGATGGCTACTTGCAAGTGCAGCGGCTGTCGCTATTTTTTCGGTTGGAAATTCGCTTGAGATTATTTTATCTTTTTCAAAAATAAGAGGGTTAGGTGAAACAGTTCGTCTTGTATTATTGGAAACAAGAACGGGACACGCCTGGATCTTTGTTGTGCTAATTGCTATTTTATGTATGGTTGCTGTTTCAATAGAGAGCCACCCTCATATGTATACATTACTGACTGTAGCCTTGGTGGGAGGAATCGCCTACGCAAGTCACGCAGCATCCGCTTCTGCGCTTAGCGGCATGCTTTCTCATTCTCTTCATATTTTAGCAGTTGGACTGTGGGGAGGGGTGGTTCTGATTGTTGCCGCTTTTTCAAAAGAAACCTCCAATTGGAAAAGTTTCTTGAGCTGGTTTACTCCTTTTGCAATCGCTTGTTTTGTGCTTCTTTCATTAAGTGGGTTCATTTCGATGGTCATTATCATGGGTCTGTCCAACTATGTAAATTCATGGGCTACAGATTACGGGCAGTCTCTTTTGCTAAAGCATATTACGATTATTCCGCTGCTTGCATTTGCCGTCATCAATGGCTTTCTTATGAGAAAAACGATAAAACATCCAGAATATAAGCCCGTGATGTGGATTCGAGCAGAAAGCATTATTTTGCTTATCATTTTTTTATTTACAGCTATCATGGTAACGCAATCGCCGCCAACTAATATAAGTCATATGGCAATGGATTCATCGATTCTTCCGTTTATCTATGGGAAACAAGTGACGCTTCCTCTAACGTTTCACGTAACAATTGTAGGAATCCTATTCTTATTTGTCGCACTGCTGTTTTTTGTGTATTTACTTATTTGTTTTTACAAAAAGACAGTATGGCTTAGCGTATTAAGTGCGGGTTTGTTTGTTTTTGCTTTTTATATTGCGATGATGACAAGTATTCAAGTCTAAAAACAGTGAGAAATATCTCACTGTTTTTTTATTAGCCATTAAAAGCTGTATTATCTCTCGGGCCTTTTCCCGGAGAAGGAGGCATCGGCATTTGGGAATTAGAACCAGAGCTAGAGCTAGAACCAGAGCCGGACGTAGAGCCGCTTGGAGGCGATATATTTCCTACGTTTCCAAAAATAACGATCCCGCCAGAAATTGTTCCAATAGAAATAGATTTAATATAAACAGACATCCTTATTCAACCTCTCATCTAGTAAAAGAATTCAGTGTACCATAGTATATGACCAGCTTGTCATTTTCGTATAGACGAGTTTGAAAAATAGGTAAAAGCTTAGAAGTTCAGGTTGAGAAAGGAAATGGTGTAAAATAAGATAGAACTTTGAAGGTAAAGTGTGTGGTGTCTGCCTAAAGTGTGTATACCACCTATTAAAAGAATTAGAAAGGAACTAAGATGAATACGCAAAAAGGAATTCATTTTTCATTTAAAAAATTATGGTTGCTAACGAACCCTCCGACAGGAAAGCTACTCATTTCGTTCATACTGGCCTTAATTAATACCGGAGCGTCGCTTTCTATCCCTCTTGTCATTAAAGAAGTGATGGAGAAAATTGCAGTAGGCGTCTCCCTGCAGCTTATAGCAGGACTCCTTGGTTTATTTGCTGCTCAAATGGTAACAAGCGCAGTATCTCTTTATCTCCTTGCTCAAGTAGGACAAGGTGTTGTAAAAGAACTCAGACATAAAGTGTGGAACAAGCTCATAAAGCTTCCGGTTTCATTTTACGACCAAAACCGTTCCGGTGAAATGGTAAGCCGCATTACAAATGATACAACCATTGTGATGAATTTATTGTCAACAGAAATGATTGACTTTGTTAAAAATATTTTATCTATTATCGTTGCCATTGTTATTTTATTTACACTTGATGTACCCATGACGCTCATTTTATTAGCGGTCATTCCCGTTATGTTTGTACTGGTTATGCCCCTAGCGCGAAAAATACATAAAATTTCACGTGAGCAGCAGGATAAAATGTCCAAGCTTACAGCTTTTTTAGCTCAAATGCTGAGTGAAATCCGCTTGATTAAAGTATCCGGTTCAGAGAAAAAAGAAGTTGATTCCGGCTTACAATCGTTTCAGTCACTCTACCTCTTCGGTGTAAAGAGAGCTAAAATTGAAGCCATCATTACCCCGATTATTAGCACGGTGATGACCGCTGTTATGATTGCCATCGTCGGGTTTGGTGCATACCGTGTGAGTGAGGGATTTATCACTGCAGGAGAGCTGGTAGCTTTTGTTCTTTACCTTTTTCAAATTATGGTTCCGGTTGGTTCACTTACCCGATTTGTTACTAGCTTTCAGCAAACTAAAGGAGCTTCAGAAAGAATCTTTGATATATTAGCTGAGAAAGAAGAGAACTATGAAAATGGAGAAGTGCTTGAACAGGTAGGGAGTTTAAGGTTCGATAAAGTTGCTTTTCAATATGAAGATAAACCAGTATTGCAGGAAGTTTCATTTTCTGCTAAAAAAGGAGAAGTTACCGCTTTTGTTGGACCTAGCGGAGCTGGAAAGTCTACTGTTTTTTCGCTTATCGAACGCTTTTATGAGCCTTCATCGGGGCGCATATTCTTGGATGGAACAGACAGTCAAAACGTCAACTTACGTTCATGGCGTCACCTGTTTAGCTATGTTCAGCAGGATTCTCCGATTTTAGCAGGAACAATTCGAGAAAATCTCATTTACGGATTAGAGCGCCATGTGACGGATGAAGAAATAGAAGCAGCAGCGAAGTTAGCGAATGCTCATCATTTCATTCAGTCCTTTGAAGGTCAATATGAAACAATGATTGGAGAAAGAGGTATTAATCTCTCAGGAGGACAGCGACAGCGTATTGCAATTGCCCGAGCGCTGTTACGCAATCCCCAGTTTTTACTACTGGACGAAGCGACAGCTAGCTTAGACTCCGAATCAGAAAAGCTTGTACAAGAGTCATTGGAAACGGTAATGAAAGAACGCACATCACTCGTCATTGCACATCGTCTATCTACGGTCATCAATGCGGACCAAATTGTTGTAATAGAAGAAGGGCAGGTTACAGGAAGCGGAACGCATAAAGAGTTGTTAGCCTCTCATTCTTTTTACCGGCGTTTGGTAGAGCAGCAGTTTCAAACATCCCTATAGAACAAACAAAAAAGACCGCTTTTAAGCAGTCTTTTTTTAGTTTATTTATTTAGCTTTTTAACTAATTCATCACCCATTAACTCAGAAGAAAAAGGATCTCGGCTTGTGACAATTTGATCATTTGCCCAAACAGCATATGCTTTTTTATCCATCTCAGGGATGTAGTTAGCCACTTCACGAAGTTCTTGTTCTAAACTGTATGGTAAAAAGGGAAGTACTTCTTCCGGTTCAATTTCATCAGGATAACCGGTTACGTCTAGTCCTTTAATTAACAGTTCATCATCGGATCCTTTCAAGAAAGCAAAAACAGAAGGTCCGTGACACTCAGCTGCTAAAATACCTCCATTGTCGTACACTTTGTTCATAAGTGCATGCAAGTCCACATTTTTTGCTAAGTCAAACATAGCGCCGTGGCCGCCTACTACTAAGATAACGTCATAGTTCTCAGCATCTACTTCTTCAAGTTTCATTGTCTGATCCGCTCTTCCTGATTCATATAATTTTTTATACGTTCCGTCTGGATCAAAGTCTTCTGAAATACTTCGAACGTCTACTTCCGGCTTACCTCCAAAAGGTGAGGCTAAATCAACGGTGTGCCCTGCGTCCTCAAGCTTTTGCAGCGGAGCAAATAATTCTTCTGCCCACCAACCTGTGTGATAATCTTTCTCTTCGTATCCGCTTGATAATACAGCTAACACTCTTGCCATGTTTATACCTCCTAAATGATGTAAAACGTATAGTGATACATGTCATGTATTCATTGTGAACTGTACCCTATATAAAAAAACTTTAAACAATGGCAAGTTATGAAAAGGTAGCGTGAATCATAAACAAAACCAAAAAAGAGATAGCAAATTTAAGATGCCACTTTTTATCTGTACGCTTATAGCGCTTCACGCCCATCACGAGTAAACAAGCTAGAACAGCCATTGTAATAATTCCTGAAAAGTACGTAAAATTTGCTTGAAATCCTTTTATTAAAGCCATATAACCATGTAAAATAATCAAGGCCGTTGATATAAGAGCAATGGGAACGTGCCACTGACGAACATACTTGGCTAAAAATTGGATAAGCGGTTTTAACTCAAAATTCCCTTTTTTTATGTCCGATAACGGTTTCCATTTTAATAATAAAAAAATTGGATAAATGGCTAAAGCTGCAAAAAAACCAATTCGTGCGATTGAACCAAGCTCTTTAAAATTCCCTTCATATATTTTAGAATCGATTGGAAGGGAATGTTTATAAATAGGGATGTAAATAAGCCCTGCTACAACTAGTAAAAAAGAGATAGTAAAGATAAAGATCACTTTTTTGCGCTCATTTTTATTTTTGATTAATGTCTGTAGCCATGATTTTTTAGCTGGAGATTTAGCTGAATTCATTTTCTTCCTCCTTGGAAAAAACTAGTTAGTATCAGTATGAACTTTTTTTCTTAAAAATTCTTTAAAAATCCTTCTTTTTTAGAAAAATTCATTTTTTTCTTTGCAATACGCGTTATAGTTAAACAAAGGGTTTAAAAAGGAGATGAATACATGAAAAAAAGAATAAGTATATTTATAATCAGTCTTTGTTTACTTTTAACGGCCTGTGGTCAGGAACCTGCTCAAAGCACAAATGCTGAGCAGCCAAAACCGTTGGACGTAAATCTTCAAGGCCCAGAGGCGTTACGGAAAAATGAAAGCGGTATCTACAAAGTCGAAGTTACGTATGGAGACGAAAAAGTAAAAAATGATGATGTTGAAATGATTGAATTTGAAATAGAGAAAAAAGATGGCGAAGGGAAAGGGAAGATGTTAAAGCCTAAACAAATAGGAGAAGGTGTATATGAAATACAAACATCTTTCTCTGAGCCTGGTACATATACCGTGCAATCACATGTTTCTGCAAAAGGGACGCATAACATGCCTCTTATAACCGTTACGGTTAAATAAAAAAAGTCAAGGATGCTAATTCCTTGGCTTCTTTTCGTTTAGTATGTCCATTGAATTCCCATTCTACAAGGGGAAAAGGTTATTTGGAAGAGGATGATGTTTTCTATCATCAATTAAAGTAATGCACTGAGCCAGCTGTTCAATTCCTCGTTTGATCGTATTCGTATTTACTTGTGAGATGCTTAATCGGAGAAGAGTGTCTCGTTTGTATTCTGGTAAAAAAAATCTAGAAGCATCATCAACATATATGTGCTGCTCGTTTAGCATGTGAACGATCTGCTTTGCTGTCACATGCTCAGGCAAACTAATGGATAAATAGAATCCTGAAGTTGGTTTAGAAAAATGTGTATGAGGGGGTAGCAGTAAATCACATGCTTCTACAAGAGTTTGCATTTTGGTATGGTATACCTCTTTTATCTTTTTAAGATGACTTGTAAACATGCCGCTTTTTAAATAAATTTCAAGAGCACCTTGGGAAAGCGCTGAACTATTAAAATCTGAACTGAATTTATATCGTAAAAAGTCGCTATTCATTAACGAAGGAAGCACGACAGCAGCAATACGTAACCCAGGAAGAAAGATTTTCGAAAAGCTTTTAATGTAAATAACTCGTCCACAAGGATTAAAAGAAAATAAAGGATCTGATTTTGCATCGGGATCAAGATCGCCCAAAAAGTCATCTTCCACTATATATACATCGTATTTTTCGGCTAGCTCCACGATTTTTTTCTTCTCGAAATTTGTATAACAATGCCCAAGAGGGTTGTGAAATCTTGGAATAATGTAGAAAAATTTTATATCATTATTTCGAAAAATGTACTCCAAACGATCAAGATCAATACCTTTCATCGATAGCTCGATCCCAAAAGTAGTAGCTTGGTGCAGCGTAAGAGACTCGATAAAACCGAAATAAGTGGGCTGTTCAATTAGGATATTATTTTTTCCATTTGGAAAGGGCATAGAAACTAGTAAATGAAGAGCTTGCTGAGACCCGGATACAATAACTAACCTTTCAGCTTGAGTGAACACCTGTAGGTTCTGCAAGTGTTTCACTAACTGTACCCGCAATGAGTAAGAGCCTTGTTGATCAGAGTATGTAAAAAGCTCTTCTTTGTAGTGTTCAATCGCTTGGTTTATACAATGCTGAAATTCAAGATAAGGCATAACGTTTTTATCTGGACCAGCAGACAAGAAATCAATCACTTCATTTTCATTCGTCCTATGTTGAAATTCTGCCACAACGTAGTAGCCGCTTTTAGGAACAGAATAAATTAAATGCTCTTTTTCTAGTTCACTGTACGCTTTGATAACGGTATTCTTGCTGCACGAAAAATGTTGAGAGAGTCGGCGAACAGAAGGGAGTTTACCACCTGCAATAAGCGATCCATTTGCTAGGCCAAGCTTAATTTCTTCCATGATTTTCAGATATTTCAAACTCATAGGTCATACTCCTTTAATTTGTACCCGTACAGATAGGTAAAAGAATGATTTATTTTACTAGTTGTCCTGCGCTATCCTTTTAATTATATCAGAACTTTTTTTAGAAAAATGGTATAGTTCTGAAAAATAAAAAGACAGGGGTAGGGTAAGATGCAAAAAGAAAGTAGAGAGAAAATGGGCTTATTGTTGGGGTTAATAGGCGTTATCTGTTTTAGCTTAACCCTTCCTTCTACAAGCATTGCAGTCAAGTATTTCGGAACGACAGTCGCCGGTTTAGGAAGAACAGCTATAGCTGCTGTTTTAGTAGCTGTGATATTGATTGTACGAAAAGAAAAATTCCCTTCTCTCCGCCAATTTAAAAGTCTGCTGATCGTCGCTTTAGGCGCAGTTTTAGGGTTTCCTCTGCTCACTTCCTGGGCAATGAAATCATTGCCTGTTTCTCACGGAGCGGTTGAACTCGCTCTTTTACCATTAGCCACAGCCGGTTTTGCGATGTTTAGAGGGGGTGAACGCCCTTCTTTAAAATTCTGGGTCTCAAGTATAATCGGTTCGGCAGCTGTTATCGTGTATGCTCTTCACCTTGGATTCGGTCAACTGCAGTTTGCTGATGCAGCTTTACTAGCAGCGGTGCTGATACTTGGACTGAGCTATGCAGAAGGAGGGGTGTTAGCAAGAGGATTAGGCAGCTGGCAAGTAATTGCTTGGGCCATTATCATCGGTGCACCATTTTTTATGGTTCCAGTAGGACTAAGCATTACAGCTGAAATGCTCCATGCGCCTTTACAAGCGTGGGTTAGTTTGATTTATCTCTCAGTAGTGAGTCAATTTTTAGCATACGTTGCTTGGTACAGCGGGATGGCTATGGGTGGAATAGCCAGAGTTAGCCAGGTTCAATATTTACAGCCATTTTTAATGATTTTGTTTGCAGCTCTATTTCTAGGTGAAACAATTACACTTTTTACTCTTGCTACAGCAATAATTGTTGTCTTTTCGGTTGTACTAGGCAAAAACGCTTCGGTGTCAAAAAAAGAAGTGCATCCACAGAAAATAGTGAATAAAGAAGCTTAACTGATATGTGAATTTGTTATATTAAAACCACATGCTCTATTCCCGTTAGCAATCGCCAGGTTCATTCAGTCTCCTGTTTTCCTATGTAAGTCTCAAGAGTCAAAGTATAAGAAATGAATGAATTTCCTATATGAAAAAGGTATATAACGGTTTTTTTTCACATAGGTTGAACATTATACAAGAACTTGTACACCGAAAAAATACAATTAGACAAATAATTCGTATTGGGCTTGTCATATACATAGAGAGAAGAGGTAGTGATGAAAAAGGACGGGAGATAGAGGAGATAACGAGATGAACACTTTTTTGAAAGGAACGTTTATTCTAGCAGGTGCTGCCTTTGCAGGAGAGTTAATTGAATTTCTTGTAAATATGGTACTTGCTAGAGAATTAGGAAGGGAAGGCATGGGTATGTACATGACGGTTCTTCCTATCATTTTTCTTATTGCTACCGTAGCCAACTTAGAACTGCCTATTTCTATTTCTAAATTTTTGGCTGAACATCATCGCAAAGAACATCAGCATATGATGAAGCATGCCACCATTTTTGCGACTGCTGTGAGCTTGGGAATCTTTTTTATTACACTGGCCGTATTAGCAGCCTTTCCATTTTTTAGTCACTATCATCCTTATTTAAAATGGGTTGTACTATGTTTCATTCCGGTTGTTTCGTTTTCAGCGGTGCTTCGTGGATATTTTACGGGTAAAAATAACATGACGACTATCGCTGTGTCTAATTTTATCCGCAAAGCCTTTCAGCTAACGATTTTATTTATTGTTTTTCAAATGTTTGCTTTCACAGATGTTAAAATGTCGCTGTTTATTGCGATTTGTACGCTAATTGGGACCGAAGCTGTTATTTTGCTTTATTTTTTTATCACGTATGTTACCCAGTTAAGTGTTTTATCAAGAGGGCACAGACCTCTGCTTTCTCCAAGTGAGATTCGGAAAAAGCTGTTAGGTGTCTCACTTCCGACCACGGGACTGCGTTTATTTAATGCGGTATGTAATGCTATTCAGCCGTTTTTAATCAAACACGCGCTCGTTTTATCGGGTATGACTTTAACCGGGGCAACGCAGCATTTTGGTATGCTAACAGGGGTAGCGATGTCGATTGGCTTTTTTCCGGCTTTCTTTGCTCATTCTCTTTTAGTAGCACTAATACCTGCTGTATCTGAAGCTCATGCGAAAAATCAGGAAGAACAGCTTCAAAGACTTTTGACTCAAAGTATGCAAATGACATTTTTATATGGGATTCCGTCTATAGTGGCGATGTATTTCTTTGCTGAGCCGCTTACTAACTTGTTTTTTCATTCTACAGAAGCCGTGTACTACCTAAAGGCTTTATGGCCGTATTTTCTTTTTCACTTCTTTGCCGTCCCGCTTCAAGCTTATTTAATTGGCCTTGGCTATGTAAAAGATGCTTTTTATCATACGATTTGGTCTCATATTGTATCTTTTTCCCTGATGTTTTTCTTAGGATCACAAACAAATATTGGCATGCAGGGAATTATTATCGGGATGAACTGTGGCGTGGTTGTCCTGACCGTTCTGCATTATGTAACGATTTGCAAAGTCATTAACGTTTCCTTTTTTTCACTTAAACATAAAACGCATTTATCTTAAAAAAACCTCCAACAGTGAAGTTGGAGGTTTTTTGGTTACCAGTTATTCATAATAGAGCTAAACAGTGTAGCAGGGTCTTGTCCGCCGCCGCCTGATAAGTATTTCGTTGTTTGCGTAGAATTAGCATTATCAAAGCCAGCGTGGATAGAAACGACTGCATCATCGGTATACCCGACAAACCAAGCATCTTTGACATCGTTGGTTGTACCGGTTTTACCTGCAGCATCTCGTGAAGAACGAGCGTTAACACCTGTTCCATAGCTTTTTTCAATCACATCTTGCAACATGGATGTCATTGTATCTGCATTTTCTTCACTCATTACTTGCTCTGTTTGAATGTCTGGCTTTTTCACTTCACCGTCGCGCATCTCAATTTTTCGAATTGCGTACGGCTTAGTCATGACGCCTTTGTTAGCAAAAGTAGTATATCCTTGTGCTAACTGAAGGGGAGAGAACGTTGTGGTCGTTCCTCCAAGAGCAAGCCCTAATTTTGACTTATCGTCATCTTCAAGCGGAAGTCCAGCTTTTTCCATGAATTTTGCGCTTGTATCAATACCAATTTGTTTTAAAAGCCAAACAGCTGGAACGTTAAGTGAACGGGTAAGTGCTTCACGCATTGTCACATGCTTTTGATATTCACCTTCTGCGTTTTTAGGGCTATATCCACCGCCAAAGTCTTGTCGTTCGTCACTTAAGAGTGAAGTTGGCGTATAATCTCCAGTTTCTAAGGCTGGACCGTATACGGCTAACGGCTTAATAGCTGAACCAAGCTGATATCCGCTTGTAGCACGGTTTAAGCCGTTTCGCTCATAGCTGCGTCCTCCATACATCGCTGAGATTCCACCTGTTTTAGGGTTAACAGCTGAAATCCCAACCTCTACTTTGCTGTTGATGCCATCATCTCGGAACGTATGATTTGCTACAGAGTTATTAATCGATTCCTGTAAATTAGGATCTAAATCTGTATAAATGGCATAACCACCCTTATAAAGGTCATCAGCAGATACGCCATACTGTTGAGCAGCTTCTTTAATTACATAATCAATAAATGCTTGATTGGAGTTCGGTTTTTTAACAGGAACACTAGGCTTGACTACACGTTCGTTTAACGCTTGCTGATACTGAGTATCGCTAATAACGTTTTGGTCATGCATCAGTTTCAATACAACGTTTCGTCGGGCTGTAGCTTTTTCTGTACTATTGCTTGGTGAATACGTACTCGGCGCTTTTGGCAGTCCCGCTAAAAGCGCAGCTTCGCCTACGGTTAAATCTGATACAGGCTTATTAAAATAAAGCTGAGAAGCTGCACCAATACCATATACACCGCTTCCGAAATAAATTTGATTTAAATATAATTCCAAAATTTGATCTTTTGTAAATTGTCTTTCTAAGCCTAGTGATAGAAACATTTCATCTACTTTACGTTTAATGGTCTTATCACTAGATAAGTAAAGGTTTCTTGCTAACTGCTGTGTAATGGTACTTGCGCCTTCAGCTTTACTCATTGTTACAATGTTCTTAAAAAGGGCGCGGCCAATACCTTGTAAATCAATCCCAAAATGCTTGTAAAAGCGACGGTCTTCCGTTGCAACAAACGCCATTTTTACATAATCGGGAATTTCATTGCTCGAAACATTTTGACGGGGAACGGTTTTATACAATTCGTCAATCTTACGGTCATTTTTGTCATAGACTACCGTACTTTGAACCGACTGCAGTTTCGAGTAAGATAAATCAGCCGTTTGCTGAAATTGCTTTAATACATAGGTAACTCCCAGCATTACAATTAAAACAACGACTAAAAAGGCTAAAATAAATTTCCTCATGTTGGTTCACTCCACTAAGTAATAATTCCATGTTCACACATAGCTACATTCTTCGTCTTTACAAGGTCGTTATGTAAAGAATGCTGAAGTTTGTTGGCCCATTCAATCTTTTAACAGAGAGATGGGTGATAAAGTATTAACGTTCACAAGCTGACGTGCTAAGTTTAATAAAGGCTATTATTCAAGTGCAGGTAAGTTTTTAGGGTATAAGATGATTGACATAAATAGCTCTTTACGCAGTTATTTTTTGCTTACTCGCAGATGCTTCGTTTTTTTATCAAACTGAAACGAAGTGAAATACAATCATCTGAACTTAGTTTACCCATAAATTTGTGTTTGTCAAATAAAGTCGTATAAAGCACCATTCGGGGCTTTGTTCCCCTTTATGAAAAAACAAGCTGGTATTTTACGTTCTGTTTCTCATAGAAAAAAGTTGTTATAACACGTATACGAAATAAGATTCAGTACGTTCGGGTATAAATGCTGATATCTGTTGAAAGTAACGAAATAAAGAAAAAATTAACTAATTTATCAGACTAGGGCACTTTTTATATGACGGAAGACGGGTGAGTTTTAATCATTATCCACCTTTTGACGGGAGCACTTAGCTAAAAGTGGAATATTTCTTTCCACCCTGTAAGTCAAACGAATTAAATACCTAGCTGCATATGAGCAATGGCCATATGAAGTTATTCAGTATTATGTGATACTGCCAGCAAAACATACAGGTATTTCTTTGACAGTAGTTCCTTTACAAATGCTTCGAAAGTTCTTATAATAAAATTATCTTTAATTCGAGATATTTAAAAGGAGTGGATATACGTGAAACATATTTTTAAAAAAGGAACGGACGAGACGAAACCGACTTTATTGCTGTTGCATGGTACAGGAGGTACAGAACAAGATCTGCTCCCTGTTGCGGATATGATTGATTCCTCTTGCTCCATATTATCTGTAAGAGGAAATGTACTAGAAAACGGAATGCCCCGTTTCTTTAGACGTTTACAAGAAGGAATATTTGATATAGAAGATTTAATTGAACGCACAAAAGAACTTCATCAATTTTTAGATGAAGCGGCTGAAACATACTCATTCGATCGACACAACATCGTAGCTGTAGGCTACTCAAATGGTGCCAATATTGCAGGAAGTTTGCTATTTCATTATGAGAATTCTTTAAAAGGGGCGGCTCTTCTTCATCCGATGGTTCCAAGAAGAGGAATTGAAGTGCCTAAGACCGACGCTTCTATCTTTATTGGGGCAGGCACAAACGACCCTATTTGCCCAGCATCAGAAACGGAAGAACTTTCTGCGCTTTTAGAAAAAGCTGGAGCGGACGTACAGGTGCATTGGGAATCATTTGGCCATCAGTTAACACGAACAGAAATTGAAGCAGCTGAAAAATGGTATCGAGCAAAATTTTAATTTAAAAACTTTCCGCACTCGTGCGGGAAGTTTTTTATTTTTAAAAAGTAATGACATTTATCGTACAAAAGATAGATATAACTGGTAAAAAGTACTTTTTTTACTGAATGAAGGGAAATTTTATGATATCATTTTATTTCCGGTATATCCTTGCAGAACAGCTATTTTTAGGTAAAGTATCAAATTATTTTAAAATTCCTGGCTTCTATCACAAAAAAATGAAACCAAAGTCTGAGTAAACCGTTATAATAAATGCAGGATTTAAATTCAAAAGGATGGTTAAAAGCATATGACTCGTTTTTTTATTGTTTTACTTTTCGTTCTAATGGTTATATGTGTATATACCATTATTTCGCAAACCCTTTATCGTCGCTATCATTCATCAGTCATAATAAAAGGGAAAAAAAAGCATAAAATAGCTATAACATTTGACGACGGTCCTCATCCTGTTTATACACCAAAAATTTTGGACTTGTTCAAACTGTATGAAATGAAAGCTACTTTTTTTATTGTGGGAGAACTAGGGGAGAAACACCCGTCTATTTTAAACAGAATGATCGATGAAGGACATGAAGTAGCTATACATCATCATCGTCATGTGAGTGCATGGACGCAAACACCTTGGCAATTAAAAAGACAAATTCATCAATGTGCACAAGTTATAGAGAAAGTAACCAATCAAAAGCCGCTTTTTTATCGTCCGCCGTGGGGACATTTAAATATGAGCAGTTTATCAATGGCTAAGCCATATCACCTTGTGATCTGGACAGGAATCTTTCAGGATTGGACACTAAAAACAACGAAAACGGCATTAGTTCAAAAACTAATGCGTAAAGTAGAAGATGGAGCCATTTTTGTGTTACACGATAATGGAGATACCCCGGGAGCAGATGAAAAAGCACCTGAAATGACGATTGCGGCGTTAGAAGAATTTTTACCTTACTTAAAACAGCAAGGGTATGAAAGTATAACCATGCAGCAATTGATGAATCAATCGTAAATAGAGGAGCGAGCAGTGGACTTAACAATTATTTCTCAGTATATACATTCCTATGGTTATATTGTTATTTTACTTGTACTTTTTTGTGGGATTGTTGGAATTCCAGCGCCTGAAGAATCATTTTTAATATTATTAGGCATGTTTATTGCCAAGCATCAGCTGAACTTATACGAATCATCTCTTTTTGCTTTTCTAGGTGTTATTACTGGAATGCTTACTGCTTACGGGCTAGGAAGGTATGCGGGAACCCCATTTTTTGATAAATACGGAAAATACGTAGGGTTAACCAAAGAGAAAATTGAAGCGGCAAGCGGCAGCTACCATAAATATGGGATATGGACCATTTTATTTGGTTTATATATTCCAGGCTTGCGTCAAATTAGCCCATATATGGCGGGAATAAGTCGCTATCCGTTTTTGCTTTATTTATTGTTATCGGTAGTAGGAAGTCTAGTATGGGTCCTTTCTTTTCTGATTCTAGGTTACTACGTAGGAGATCGAATTCATATTTCGTATATTATCATGGGCGCTGTAGCTTTTTTTGTCATTTATTTACTTATAAAAAGAACAAGAAACCGAAAACGTCTTGAGAGGAGGGATGGTCAATGAGGAAGGTTTTATTCTTACCGCTTTTTCAGATGCCATCTGGTCATCACCAAGTAGCAGACGCCGTTATGGATGCCATTATGGAGCGTTTTTCGCACGTTATTTGTCAAAAAATTGATTGTTTAAGCTATTGGAGCAAACCGCTTGAACAAATGATTTCATCGATATACATGAAATGGATTTCTGTTTTCCCAAAGCAGTTTGAAAAATTTTATTACGGTCATGTATACAAAAAAAACGACCATACGATGGACGATTTTGTTGTGAAAAAGTGGCCGATTATCGAATACCATATGAAGAAATTAATTGATGCAGAGCAGCCGGATGTCATTGTTTGTACACACAGCTTTCCTTCCTGTGTATTAAGCGGGTTAAAAGAAAAAGGAATCATTGATCTTCCTATTATAAACGTATACACAGACTTCTTAGTAAGCGACGTATGGGGTAAAAATGGAATTGAGCTTCACTGCGTGCCTGATCAGGATACAAAAGCGTTTTTACAAAACGTTCACGGTGTAAAAGAGTCTTCTATTTATGTAACGGGAATTCCTGTTCATAAAGCGTTTTTAAAAAGAAGGATTGACCATCTTATGCCACAGAAACATATACTGATTGCCGGAGGGAATTCCGGCCTTGGAAATGTACGCAAAATGCTTCAGCAGCTTCCGCAAAACTGTACGTATATGTATTATGTGCTGTGCGGAAAAAACAAAAAGTTGTATCAAGAACTAATAAAATTAAACCACCCGAGAATTAAAGCGGTCTCGTATGTAAAATCGAGAGAGAAAATGAATGATTTATATGAGGGAGCAGATGCCATTGTCACAAAAGCGGGGGGAGTGACAATTAGCGAAGCCCTTCACAAAAGACTACCTATTTTTATTCACTCATCTCTTCCCGGTCAAGAACAAATTAACATTGAATATCTAAAAGGAAAAGAGCTGCTGATACCGCTTAATGAGGCTGAAGCCTTTGAACAGCAGCTTAAGAACATTTTAGAAAATGATGTGAAACGAAACCGGTTGATAAAACGGATGGACGAATATGTAGACAGCTTAGAAGTAAAAGTAGATCGCGTGCTTGCAGATCACTTTAAGCTATATCGATATGAGACAAGTCAAAATCAATTTTAAGCAGAACATTGGTTATTTCTTTTTACATTCGATAAACTAACTGTAGAGATAACAACTGTAGAAGGTTAGATGAAGTAAAAGGAGATTATAATATGAACTCAGTTATTGAAACGATTTTAAATCATCGTTCTATTCGCAAATATGAAGACAAACCATTGTCAGAAGAGCAAATTCAGACGATTGTAGAAAGCGCACAGGCAGCTTCCACATCAAGCTATATTCAAGCGTATTCCATTATTGGAGTAAAAGATAAAGAAACGAAGCGAAAGCTTGCTCAATTAGCAGGAAATCAGCCTTACGTAGAAACAAATGGACACTTCTTTGTATTTTGCGCTGACTTTCATCGTCATGATGTCATTGCGGAAATGGAGAAAAAAGATTTATCGACAGCGCTCGAAAGCACAGAGCAGTTTATGGTAGCTATTATTGACGTTGCCCTTGCTGCGCAAAATGCAACGCTTGCTGCTGAATCAATGGGACTTGGAGCTTGTTACATCGGCGGTTTGCGTAACGAATTAGAAGAAGTAAGCAAATTGTTAAAACTGCCTCATCATGTAATTCCGTTATTTGGTCTAACGGTTGGACATCCAGCGGGTATTACGGATAAAAAGCCGCGCTTACCATTTAAACATGTGTATCATGAAGAAACCTATGAGCCGAACGATGAGCAGACGAAAAAAGAATTAACATCGTATAACGAAGAAATTTCTGCTTATTACAACGAAAGAACAAATGGCAAACGCCAAGACACATGGACTGGTCAAATGGCCGACATGCTTTCCAATCCTAAGCGTATGTATATGAAAGAATTTGTTGAAAAGCAAGGATTTAACAAGAAATAAAAAAAGCTGGGACAAAAGTATTTTAGCCGAATTGAAAAGCGAACCGCTAATCAAAATTTTTGATTAGCGGTTCGCTTTTTTTTGTTATAAAAAAACTGAATATACCCGTTAAATGATCAATAAAAAAGAAGAGGCATAGCCAGCAATGGTAGAGAAATTTAACTATTTTAGTAAAAACAACAATAAAAAGCAGTAAAAAGTAGAAACGTTTCATCATATAGCCAAATTATCAGAAATATTACGATTGAATGTTCTTTTTTGTTAAGTTTTGTAATAAAAGTAGCATGGCTCTGTAACGGCTGTGAAATGTGAGGATGATATCATTCAATCATTGAGTAAATAAGGAGGTATTCGTAATGAAAAAATTTATATTTACTCTAGGAACAACAGCAATCCTTTCAGCAGGATTTGTAGGTGCAGCTTCTGCTTCTACAAGCGGAACGTATCACGTAGAAAAAGGTGATACGTTATGGAAAGTCGCTCAAAAGCACAGCGTGAGCGTAGACGAGCTAAAAGATGCAAATAACTTAACATCTAATATTATTTATCCAAATCAAGAATTAAACGTAGCTACTATAAAAGAAATGACGCACAAAGTTCAGCAAGGAAACACATTATGGTCCATCAGTCAGCAATACGGCGTGACGGTAGATCAAATTAAAGAATGGAACGGACTGAAGTCAGATTTAATTTATCCTGGCGAACAATTAAAAATTCAGTCTCCAAACGGCCAAGCTCAGCAATCAAGTCCTTCAGTAGCCCAAGCTGCTCCAGAAGCTCAGCAAGCTCAAGCGCCAGCTGAACAAACTCAAGAAGAACAGCAGCAGGCTCAAGCTGAACAAGCCCAAAAAGAGCAGCAGCAGGCTCAAGCTGAACAAGCTCAAAAAGAGCAGCAGCAAGCTCAAGCTGAACAGGCTCAAAAAGAGCAGCAGCAGGCTCAAGCTGAACAGGCTCAAAAAGAACAGCAGCAAGCTCAAGCTGAACAGGCTCAAAAAGAGCAGCAGCAAGCTCAAGCTCAACAACAACAACAACCTGCTGAATCGTCACAACAAGCCAGCGGCAAATCAATGACAGTTGAAGCAACTGCCTATACGGCTAATTGTGCTGGATGTAGCGGTACAACTGCTACAGGAGTGGATTTAAAAGCAAATCCAAATCAAAAAGTAATTGCTGTTGACCCTAGTGTTATTCCATTAGGTTCGAAAGTTTATGTAGAAGGCTATGGTGAAGCTGTAGCTGCCGATACAGGTGGAGCAATTAAAGGCAATCGAATTGATGTATTCGTTCCTGCTGAAGGTGATGCTCAACAGTTCGGAAGAAAATCTGTTAAAATTACGGTTATGAACTAAGAAGTTCTTTATAAAATTGCTAGTCTAGTATAGAAATACATAGCTAGTAAAGCAAAAGAGGTGCCTTATGGCACCTCTTTTTACTTTATAATACGCTTTGCGCCCGCATAGCTGTTTTTCCAGTACGCTGTTGAAAGTGATTGCGTTTTAACGCCTTTGCTGCTGACGTAAATGAATTCTTGTTTGTCTAGGTAAATTCCTACGACTGAAACGGATTTGCCGTTTTTAAAGAAAACTAAATCTCCAGCCTGGAGGCTGTTTTGCTTTACGTCCGTGCCGCTTTTATACTGATCTGCTACTGTACGGGGGATAGAAATATTTGAACCCGCGTTTTTATATACATACTGTGTGTACCCTGATACATCAAAACCTTTTGGTGTCGTACCCCCATATTTATATGGCTTTCCAATTAGCGTTTTAGCATACGATACAATTTGCTGCTGTTTTGCACTAACAGAAGTTTGAGGTGCTGGAGCCGGCGAAGGTGCGCTTGCACTTTTCACTTTCAGCACTTGTCCAACTTTTAACGCATCTGTTTTTAAATTGTTTAATTTTTTTAATTCAGCTACCGTCATGCCGTACTTTTTAGCAACTGCTGTCAGCGTGTCTCCTTTTTTCACCGTGTAGGTGCCATTGCTATCAGCCGGTGTAGATGGAGCTGTTGGTGAAGGTTGAATATCTTCATCAAGCAAATAACTCATATTTGCGTTAAACGTTACTTTTCGCTTCGTTTTATAGCTCTTCGCTTTTTGCTGAAATTGCGTATTGTATGCGTTGATTTCTTTTTCGAAATTTGCAGAGATCTTATTAAATTCCGCGTCACTTACATCTCCGTACGCATAGTCTTCAAGATCCACAATGTAATTATAAAGAGCAATTAAGCTGTCGTATAAATACCCTTGAAGCTGATCAGCTTCCGAATTAAGATGATTCATCGCGTAATTTTTATCAGTCTTTGTTAGAAACTGGTCAATTTGATCTGCAAGCTGATCATATGCAGCTAACGCTTTTTCGTCATCTTTTATTCCTTCAATTTCTTTTAGCTTTTTTTCTACGGTTTTATAAAATGGTGCGTAATAATCTGCTAGCGAATTAACGTCTTTTTGATAAACGCTGACAGAAGAAGCAGCATAAGCAGAGTGACTAAAAACAGGCGTTGTCACCGATGTTCCTACTAAAACGGATGCTGCTATAAATGGTACAAGTAGTTTCTCTTTTTTCATTTGTAAAGTCCCCCAAATATCCAAATAATAGTATAGCAGATAGATTATACTATATTAGGTTATAAAAGAACTAGTACTTTTCCTTTAATTTCATATTTTTTAGCAGTTTGCGTACCTGATAGAAGATAATCTAAGGAACAAAGAAAATATGTGATACAATGTACAAATATTCAGTTAAAAAGGAAGTGTACGATATGCAGCAATTTATCAAAGAAATAGCGCGCGGAAAAAGGGGATCAACTGACTTAACGTATGAACAAGCAACAGAAGCAGCTCGCTTAATCGCTTCTGGACAAGCTACGGATGCTCAGATCGCTGCTTTTTTTATCGCGGAACGTATTAAAACTGAAAATGCAGATGAACTATTGGGATTCGTTCATGCTTTTCGTGAAAAAACAAAAGAAATACCGCTGTCTCAGCCGTTAAAAGATAAATCAATTGATTTTGCAAGCCCTTATGCAGGGAGGAATTCATTTTTTGCGACCATTCCTGTATCAATTTTATTAGCTGAAAGAGGTGTGCCAGCTTTTTTACACTGTACAGAAGCGCTTCCTCCAAAGTTTGGAACAACGATTGAAGACGTACTTCATTCATTACAGATCCCTCAAGCTCAAACGATTGAAGACATCGGTCATGCGTTTGAAACGTTAAAAATTGGCTTTGTAAATGCCGAAACAATCTCTTATCCTCTTAGCCGCATCAAACAAGTTCGTCATGAAATTGGTGTAAGGACACTTATTAATACGGTTGAAAAACTACTAAACTTATCGAATGCTTCTTCTTTAATGATGGGCGCTTTTCACCGTACGGCCATTAATAAGATTGTGCCTATTTTTGCTTCTCTGCCTTTCAAACACGTATACGTGGTACAAGGGATAGAAGGATCAGAAGATGTACCTGTACATAGAAGCAGCTTTGTTTTTACGATCTCAGAAGGAGAGATGGAGTCGTTTATTGTCAATCCAAAAGAATACGGACTGTTCGTGGAAGAAGAGCACTTTGAAAAGAAAATAAGTGTTGAAAAACAAGCGGAATATGTGACGCGCATTCTGGAGGGTGAATCTTCTTCCGAACTGACTTACGTCTATAATCAAGTAGTATTAAACGCTGGCTTGCGCTATTATCTATTTGGCTATGAAGCTTCTATTGAAAAAGGAGTAGACTATGCAAAACGCCAGCTAGCTGAAGGTTTGGGCTGGAAACACCTGCAGAAGTGGAAAACACAAGCGATTTCAGAAGAGTAAAAGGTGAGCAAACATGCTCATCTTTTTTTATCGGAAGAGATAAATCCTTTGTTTTTTGTCAGAAAATTTACTATAATTAGTTATGCATTTGTGTTAGAAAATATCACATTTGATGTTAATTAGAAAATAGATTAGCAGAAAGGAAGCTTTCATTGAAACTTACGTCGAGAGAACAAGAAAAATTAATGATTGTCGTAGCTGCAGACTTAGCAAGACGCCGTCAAACAAGAGGATTAAAACTTAACTATCCCGAAGCAGTAGCTATTATTACATATGAAATTATGGAAGGAGCTCGTGATGGCAAGACGGTAGCGCAGCTAATGCGAGAAGGGACCAAGATTTTAAAACGAGAAGATGTGATGGAAGGTATTCCGGAAATGATTCATGATATTCAAGTGGAAGCTACCTTTCCAGACGGAACCAAGCTCGTCACTGTGCACGATCCAATTCGTTAAGAGGAGGGAAAGATATGATTCCAGGGGAATATTTCTTAAAAAAAGATCCAATCACATGTAATAACGGAAAAAAATCAATTAGCGTGACTGTAATCAACAGAGGCGATCGACCTGTTCAAGTAGGGTCACACTTTCATTTTTTTGAAGTGAATGCTGCGCTCGAGTTCCCCCGCGAAGCTTCGCTTGGCTATCATTTAAATATTCCGGCCGGCACAGCCGTTCGTTTTGAACCAGGTGATGCAAAAGAAGTGGATCTCGTTGCTTTCTCCGGAACAAGAGAAATCTACGGTCTTAACAATAAAACAAACAGATCGCTTTCTGATAGAAAGGAAGATGTATAAGATGAGTTTTCAAATGTCGCGACGTCAGTATGCAGATATGTTCGGACCAACCGTTGGAGATGCTGTTCGTTTAGCAGACACAGAGCTATTTATTGAAATTGAAAAAGATTTCACCACGTACGGAGATGAAGTAAAGTTCGGCGGAGGAAAAGTCATTCGTGACGGAATGGGGCAGCATCCTCTTGCAACACGAAACGAAGCAGCGGACTTAGTGTTGACAAATGCAATTATTCTTGATTATACAGGCATATATAAAGCAGATATTGGAATAAAAGATGGACTCATTCAAACTATCGGAAAAGCGGGCAATCCCCTGCTGATGGATGAAGTAGACATCATCATTGGTGCGAGTACAGAAGTGATTGCAGCAGAAGGGAAAATTGTAACCGCCGGCGGTATTGATGCACATATTCATTTCATTTGTCCGCAGCAAATTGAAACTGCTCTTGCCTCCGGCGTGACAACAATGATTGGAGGAGGAACGGGACCGGCTACAGGAACAAAAGCGACAACTTGTACACCCGGAGCTTGGCATATTGAACGAATGCTTGAAGCTGCTGAAGCATTCCCAATGAATATTGGCTTTTTAGGAAAAGGGAATGCAAGTGCCAAAGAGCCTTTAATTGAGCAAATTGAAGCTGGAGCGATTGGACTAAAGCTTCATGAAGACTGGGGAACCACAGCATCTGCCATTGACACAAGCTTACAGGTAGCAGACGAGTACGATGTTCAAATTGCGATTCATACAGATACTTTAAATGAAGGCGGCTTTGTCGAAGATACGATTGCAGCGATTGGCGATCGAGTCATTCATACCTATCATACTGAAGGAGCTGGAGGCGGACATGCACCTGATATTATGGAAATGGCAAGCTTTCCAAACGTGCTTCCATCATCAACTAATCCAACAAGGCCCTATACTGTCAACACGCTTGAAGAACATTTAGATATGCTTATGGTATGTCATCATCTTGATCCCTCTGTACCAGAAGACATCGCTTTTGCTGATTCTCGCATTCGCAAAGAAACGATTGCAGCTGAAGATATTTTACACGATTTAGGTGTATTCAGTATGATTTCTTCAGATTCTCAAGCAATGGGACGTGTAGGCGAAGTAATTACAAGAACGTGGCAAACAGCTGACAAAATGAAAAAGCAACGAGGGAAACTTGATGGTGACAGCGAAGTTGGCGATAACGCACGTGTCAAACGCTATGTAGCTAAATATACGATTAATCCAGCTATTGCTCATGGAATTTCCGAATATGTAGGATCAATAGAAACAGGGAAAATGGCTGACTTAGTCCTATGGGAGCCAGCTTTTTTTGGAATAAAGCCTGACTTGATTGTAAAAGGCGGTTTGATTGCACACAGCTTAATGGGAGATCCTAATGCTTCAATTCCAACTCCACAGCCGGTTTTATACCGTCCGATGTTTGCTTCTTATGGAAAAGCAAGAGCTAAAACATCTCTTACGTTTGTGTCAAAAGCAGCGTACGAGAACAAAGTGGGCGAGAAACTGGGGTTGCAAAAGCTGCTTAAACCGGTCAAAAATATTCGTCAATTAAAAAAAACAGATATGAAGTTAAACGGGGAAATGCCTAAAATTGAAGTTGATCCCCAAACGTACGAAGTAAAAGTAGATGGACAAATGATTACATGTGAAGCAGCAGAAGTTGTGCCTATGGCGCAGCGATACTTTTTATTTTGAGGTGAAAGAAATGGTAATCGAAAAAATTATCGGAAATATGGCAACATTAGAAAAACGGGCTCCGCATATAGAAAAGGTATATATCGAAAGTGATCACTTAGTAAAACGCGTTCAACGCGTTGTAACAGATCACGGTAAGGAACTAGGAATTCGTCTAAAAGAAAATCGCGAGCTCACTGATGGCGACGTGCTGTTTATGGATGAAAGCAATATGATTGTTGTTCAGGTGGTGGCAGACGATATTTTAACCATTCAGCCGATTAATATTCAGCAAATGGGAGAAATTGCTCATCAGCTTGGCAACCGACATTTGCCAGCACAGTTTGAAGGTGGAGACATGCTCGTACAGTACGATTATTTAGTCGAAGAATTACTTCAGCAGCTTGATATTCCCTATAAGCGCGAAAAAAGAAAAGTAAAACAAGCTTTTAAGCATATCGGACACAGTCATGACTAATTCATTGCTTTCGCTGATTCAACTATGTGATTCAAATTTTCCATCCGGTGCATTTTCACATTCGTTTGGCTTTGAAACGTATATTCAGCGAGATCAAATTTACAACACAGAAACCTTTCAAGAAGCGCTTCGTACATACCTTGATGTTCAGCTGACGTATACGGACGGCTTAGCATGCAGACTGGCTTATGAGTATGCGAATCATGACCAGTTTACCGAAATTATGAGAGTGGATCATGAATTATACGCTCTTGCTTTGTCAAAAGAAACAAGAGAAGGGACAAGACGCGTGGGCCAGCGCATGTTAAAACTTTGCTTAGAATTATTTCAAGGCTCTTATTTAGAAAAGTATATGAGTGAGGTAAAAGCAAAGAAGGCGTATGGACATCCTGCTGTTGTATTTGCGTTAGCCAGCCTGCAGTTAAATATCACAAAAGAAGACGCAATTTTAAGTCACTTGTACGCTAGCATTTCTTCGTTAATTCAAAATGCTGTTCGTGGCATACCGATCGGTCAAACGGATGGACAAAAAACGCTCGTTCTTTTTCAGCCGCTGCTGCAGCACGCACTTCAGCATATTTTACAAGCGGATCAAGAGGAATTTGGTGCGGTGACACCAGGGTTAGAAATCGCTCAAATGCAACATGAACAATTGCATGTCCGATTGTTCATGTCATAAAAAAGGAGGGAAAGCCTTCTAACAATGAAGGCGTAAAAATGAATGCAATTAAAATTGGAATTGGTGGACCTGTTGGTGCAGGGAAAACAATGTTAGTAGAACGATTAACGCGTGCACTAGAAGGACAGCTAAGCATGGCAGTCATTACAAACGATATTTATACAAAAGAAGACGCGCAATTTCTAGTAAAAAACAGTGTTTTGCCAGAAAATCGTATCGTAGGAGTAGAAACAGGAGGATGTCCTCATACGGCCATTCGAGAAGATGCATCTATGAACTTTGCTGCGATCGATGAGTTAGTGGAACGTCACCCCGATGTTGAACTTATTTTTGTAGAAAGCGGAGGAGATAATTTAGCCGCAACGTTTAGCCCAGAGCTCGTTGATTTTTCGATTTATATCATCGACGTAGCACAAGGGGAAAAAATCCCGCGTAAAGGCGGTCAAGGAATGATTAAATCTGATTTATTCATCATCAACAAAACAGATTTAGCCCCGTATGTAGGAGCCAGTTTAGAAGTAATGAAAAAAGATACAATCCAAGCAAGAGGGCACAAGCCTTTTGTTTTCACCAATTTAAAAGAAGATAAAGGGCTCGACCAAGTAATAGAGTGGATTAAAAAAGAGGCCTTTTTAATTGGCCTTGAATCATGAGCTACACGGGTTATTTAGAGCTTCGAGCAGAAAGAAACAGCGAGCGAACCGTTATTAAAGATACGTACCATTACGGTGCTTTTAAAGTTGCCAGACCTATTTACATGACTCCTGAATCCCCTTTTGTTTATATGCTTCACGTAGGTGGAGGATACGTAAGCGGAGACAAATATAAAACGATGATAACGGTAGAGAAAAATGCCCAGCTGACGGCTACTACTCAATCTGCGACAAAGGTGTACAAAACACCGAACGAAGCTGTTTTACAAGAAACGTGTATAACCCTTGAAGAACAAGCCATCATGGAATATATACCAGACCCGCTTATTTTGTATGAAAATGCTGCATTTTTCCAAGAAATAACGGTTCGTATGGCACAAAACGCTGCTTTGTTTATGTGTGACAGCATCACCCCGGGGTGGTCGCCGGATGGGCAGCTGTTTCAATATACCTCTATGCGTTCCAAGCTTAAACTGTATGTAAACGAGCAGCTGAAGGTATACGATCACTTATACTTGAAGCCAGAAAGCCATTTGCGCGGCATGATGAAAATGGAAGGGTATACTCATTTTGGATCGATTATCATTGTTCATCCAAATGCCGACGACGCATTTATAGCGAAAGTACATCAGCTGTGCGAAGAGGCTGGCTGTAAAGTAGGAGCTTCCGCACTTCCGATCCCCGGATGTGCTATTCGAATATTAGCTGCTAGTACACAAGAAGTTGAAGACATAATCGCTAAAGTATACGGATTGTTCCGACAGCATTTACTAAAAGCTGAAGTATCACTTTTGCGTAAGTATTAAAGAGGCTGGGACAAAAATATGTTAGTTGAAAGAAGATCCGAACGAGCTGGATTCTTAATGGAGAATCAAATTCGTTCGGATTTTTTTATTGGTAGGGTGAACGTAGGTTTCCTGTATGTAGCTCCTTCTAGCCGTTGATTAAAGGGCAAAGCGACGTCTTGCACAGAAATCAACAGCTGTGGAACAGGCAGTCCTGATCATTTATCCTACTTGTTCATCTTTAGATTGAATTGTTTTCGTTATGTCTCATTCGCTTTTAGAACCACAGGCTAAATAATCCGTCGCTTACACCTAAATTATACATATAGTAAAGGCCAAATATAATGCTGACAGCGCCTGTTACCTGCATCAAACAGCGGTTTAACGTCACTTGTTTTTTAGTTGTAACGAATGGAATCCCAATAACCGTTGTAAATAACAGCATGCCAAGACAAGTGCCGATTCCAAAAATGATAATGTACAGAGCACCTTGCCATACGTGAGTAACGGTGCTCATCGTTAATACAACCATCGCTGCGCTTCCCGCCAGTCCATGAACAAAGCCAATGCCCAATGACTTTAAGTAAGACGTTTTTTCGTGATGCGTATGTACTTGTTTTTTGTAAGACAGAAACGATGTGAAACCGAGGTAAACGAGCATAATTCCCACTAAAAATTCAAGTGACATGCTCATACGTTCAGAAATACTGCTTTTTAACACCATTAAAATCATACCAAAAATAAACAGCGTAAGCGTATGGCCAATCCCCCAGTATACTCCTGCAAGCGAAGAGCGCCACAGTTTTTTACTTTTTGAAGCAATGGTTGATACAGCGATAATATGATCTGGTTCTAGAGCATGCTTGATTCCTAAAAGAAACCCTAGTATTAAAATTGAAAAAAAACTTGTTTCCATGTCAGCTTTCTCATCCTTTCGTACGTATAAAACTAGTATATCGTACGATTTTGTTTTAATAAACAGAAAATTCTAAACAAAAATGTCTGGTCGAATAGCTAAATCATTTATCAATTTACAATAAGTTACAAATATTAAAGGAGATGTAGTATAAAAATTTTACATTTACAAAAACTATGAGTAAATTATTGTGAGGTTGATAACTATGGACAAAATTTCTACTGATATCATGCTGTGGAGTTCTTTTATACGTCAAAATGTTAGGACAGAACGTGACTAGACTAGAAGCTCTTTTATGGAGCATTGCGTTGCCGGGCTTTGGACAATTACTAAACAAAAAACATATAAAAGGAATTTTGTTTATTGTACTTGAATTTCTCATTAATATGGGCGCAAATTTTAATGAAGGCATTCGCTTAAGCTTTTTAGGAGAAACAAGGCAGTCCCTAGAAGTAATGAACATGCAGTGGTTAATGTTTTATCCATGTTTGTATTTTTTTGCAATTTGGGATGCTGTTAAAGAAGCAGAAAACGGCGCATCGAGATTTACATTTATTCCTTTTGTCTCCTGTGCTTATTTTGTTACAGTAGGCATTATGTATTCTTCAGTAACAACCATCAACGGTGTTTTTATAGGACCAATTTGGCTTCCTATGCTGTCTGTTATACCTGGACTTGTTGTCGGACTCATTGTCAAAAAGCTATTAGAAGTGTATATACATAAGAAAAAATAAACGTCATTACAATCTATACATCCGTAGATTTTAATGGACGTTTATTTTATTTTTGTTTATAAATAAGTAATAAAGTCTCTTATTTAGGGAACGTACTAACAGTGGCTGTTTTTACATAATTTTAAGAGAGGGCGGACTACTCATAAAAAAGAGCACATTGAAAATGGAGAGAATGGGTACGAGCTTATATAATAGCACTTTGACAAAAAGAAGCTGGAGAGAAGGTGGATAGAGGATGATCACAAATGGTATTTATCGTTTTTTTCTTATCTGGTACGTATGCGGAGTCGTCTTGCTTTCCTTCGATTTGCTGCCTTCATGGTTAGAATGGGCAAACGCGGTCTTTTTACACTTGAGCAGTCTTCTTGCTCTTATTTATCTAACTAAAGCTTATGGAGTAAGGCGGGCACTGCTCGTTGCGATATTTGTGACAGGCGCATCTATTTATATCGAAAGTCTAGGTGTTAAGTATGGATTTTTATTTGGATCCTACGATTATGAAAAAGATTTTGGCGCCAAAATTTTAGGTGTTCCTCTGACCATTGGTTCGGCTTGGTTTATGGTTGTGATTACAAGCAGAATACTAGCTTTAGGAATTATGAAACGTATGGAGCTGCCGTTTATTGTCCATGGAATTGCCTATGCAGTCATTAGTTCGCTTTTTGCTGTTATTATGGATTTGGCTATCGATCCTGTTGCCTATGTTGTTAAACAATATTGGGTGTGGGAAGGGGACAGCTTTTATTATAATATTCCTTTATCAAATTTCTCCGGCTGGTTTTTATTGTCTTTCTTCATTCAGCTGGTCGTATATTTCTTTTTAGCTAAGTCTCCTAAAGAGGAAAATCCGGTGTGGGAAAAAAGAATGGTATTTTTGTATAGTGCAGTTGTCATGATGTTTGTGATTGTAGCGTTAGTAAATGGCCTATGGCTTGTCGTATGTCTGACGATGATTCCTTTTCTTATTCTTTATATTGTGTATAAAAAGGAGACTCGCTTATGATTTACCCGAAGAAAAACTCAATATTTGAGCGATTTTTTCAACTGTTTGTCACATATCAGCTTAAAAAGCAATTTTATCGTATTCATTTACATATAGAAGGGCTCCCAAAAGATAAAAAAATTTTATTAATTGCTAATCATTCCAGCTGGTGGGACGGTTTAGTGACATTTTATTTAAATAACGCGGTATTAAAAACAGATCTATACGCTATGATGTCCGAACAAGGAATGAAGGATTTTCCTTTTTTTCAACGAATCGGAGCTTTTTCAGTAAATGCAGCGTCCCCGAAGCATACGGTGGAATCATTAAGGTTTGCCAGTAAGCTGTTAGAAGAGAAAAAAGCGGTGCTTATTTTCCCCCAAGGAAAAGAAGAGCATCTTGAAAAAAGACCGTTAACTTTTTCTGAAGGACCTGCTTTTCTTCTAAAGAAGCATTCTGACGTTGAAGTTATCCCCATTACGTATTATTATACGTTTCGCCATGATCAGCGACCGGAGCTTTTTATCTGGATAGGGCAAGCTGTTTTTTACGACTCAGCTAAGCCCAGAGAAGAGATAACCAACACGCTAGGCGGTGCAGTCACTGCTCAGCTCGATCATCAGAAACAGAAAATAATTCAAGAAAACGATGAGGACTTTACGGTTTTATTAAAAGGAAAAAAGACACTTAGTGAATGGTTAACGTGGTGGAAAGCGAAGGTGAAAGAATGATTTACTATATGCTTTTATTTATTTTTATGCTGCTTTTAACCATTGTAAATATTCAAGCAATGCCTAAATTAAAAAGATACGAGCCGGATTCCAAAACACCTCAGCCTCTCATTTCTATTTTGATTCCAATGCGAAATGAAGAACGAAATGTAAAGCGAATCATTTCCTCTATTAAAGGATTAACGTACAGCAATCTAGAATGTGTCATACTAGACGATCAGTCCACAGATCAAACACGACCACAGCTGTTGAAAGAAATTCACGGCGATCCGAGGTTTACCATCATAGAAGGAAAAGAGCTGAGAGAGGGCTGGGTCGGAAAAGTTCATGCTTGTCACCAGCTGTCGCAAGCTGCAAATGGAGACTATTTATTGTTTGTAGACGCAGATGTAGAACTAAAAGAACGTACACTAGAACATACTTTAGCCACAGCACAAGCGACAAAAGCCGCTCTTTTAACAGGTTTCCCTCGGTTTCCCGTAAAAACGTGGTTAGAAGCATTGGTTGTTCCGCTTCAGCATGTGGTTGTTTTTAGTTATTTACCGGTTGTCGTAGCTAATCGTAACAAGATGAGCAAAGCTTCCGCAGCTCACGGTGCTTTTATGTTTATAAAAAAAGAAGCTTACGAGGCCGTAGGAGGACATGAAGCCGTCAAATCTTCACTAGTAGAAGATGTCCACCTAGCCCAGCTTTTTAAGCAAAAGAAACACCGGGTCATTTTAGCGAATATTACCTCTCATGTTAGCTGTTATATGTATGAAACAACAGAAGAAGTATGGAACGGTTTTGCTAAAAACATCTTTGTAGGTCTGGGCCGCTCCGCTAAAGCAGTTTGGATACTAAGCGTTTTTTTTGCCTGTTACTACGTGCTGCCGCTTCCTTTTTTTATAGCAGGAATATTCACAGGCAACATGCTTTGGATTCTGCCTTTTTGCATTATGCTTTTTCAGCGGTTTTTAATTGACCGGTCGGCTCAGCAAAAAGGGCTTTTATTTTGTACGATGCCCGCGTCGGCAATTGTGCTGATGCTGCTGATGAATCATTCCATGAAGCGTGAACGAAAAAAGCAGGGATATGAATGGAAAGGAAGGCATTATCAATGAAAAAAGTACTAATAGTTGGGGCAGGATTAGGCGGATTAGCTGCAGGAGTTCTTCTTCAAACAAAGGGGTTCGATGTCACAATTGTGGAAAAAAACGAGCATGTAGGCGGAAAAATGATGCCTGTGCAGCTAGGAGAATATTCTTTTGATTTTGGGCCTAATACCATTACAATGCCCGAAGTTTTTCAGTGGTTATTTGAGCAAGCGGGTGAACGTCCAGAAGACTATATGCCTCTTGTCAAACTAACGCATCATACGAATAACTTCTTCACCGACGGCTCCCAATTTTCCATGTCTATAGATGAAAGAAAAATGATTCAGCAGCTTGAACGTCTCGATCCCTTTGCTGCGGAGCAATACCCTGCCTATTTGAAAGAAGTAAAAAGAATATACGACATTGCAAAAAGCCAATTTTTCTACCGGACATTTTCATCGTGGAAAGATTACACAAACCCTTCTTTATTAAAAGCATTGCTGCAAGTAAGGCCGTTTGAAACAGTAGATACGTTTCATCAGCGTTTTTTTCGAAACGAAAACATTCGAAATGCATTTAATCGATATGCAACCTATATCGGATCTTCACCTTATACATCACCCGCTACGTTTTCATTGATTGGACATTTAGAAATGAATGATGGGGTGTACTATGTAAAAGGAGGAAACCCTAGAATTGCAAAAGGGCTGGGACATGTGTTCCAAAAAGCTGGAGGGAAGCTGTATACAAACTGCAGCGTTACTGAAATAATCGTAAAAAATAAACGGGCTGTCGGAGTAGAAGTAAATGGAGAAGAAAAGATAGACGCGGATATTGTTATTGTGAACGGCGACTTGCTAAAGGCCTATCCGGCACTCGTAAAAGAACAGGATAGACCTCATTTTAAAAACAAAAAAGCAGCTGAATTTGAGCCTTCTATATCAGCTTATGTGATCATGGCAGCTGTTAAGAAGCGCTTTTCTCAGCTGATTCATCATCAAGTGTATTTTTCTCAAGATTATAAACAGGAATTCTATGAGCTATTTCAGCAAAAAACGCTTCCAACCGATCCCACCATCTATATTTGTAATTCTTCATATACCGATAACACGGTAGCTCCGGGTGATAATTTATTTATTTTAGTGAATGCTCCTGCTGTGAAAGAAGAGAATCAAGAAGAAATGAACGCTTACAGAGAAGTTGTCTATCGCAAGCTTTCTCAGTTTGGTTTAGATATCGAGTCTTCGCTTGTACATGAGCGAATTGTTACTCCATATGAAATTGAACAAACGTTCGGTGCATTTAAAGGTGCTTTGTACGGCGTGAGTTCAAACCGGAAAATGGATAGTTTTCTTCGGCCAAGCAACGTCTCAAAAGATGTTAAAAACTTATATTTTGTAGGAGGAACGACTCACCCTGGCGGAGGGTCTCCTATGGTCACGATTAGCGGCATCAATGTAGCTATGCTTATTTCATCTTCCTAATTGATAAATCAGGATTGTCAAAAAGTTTAGTTTTTTGGTACTATAAGAAAGTGCAGAGGCTGTTAACCTGCTGTTCTTACGGATGGAAAAAATGAAAAAACATGTTACATAACGAAGTTGAAAAGGTGATTACATAACTATATGATTGTATTTACGTGTCTTATTATTATCATAAGTATTATCCGTCCGTACTTGGAAAGCGTGACTGTTAAGCGAATTGCTTCAGAAGGCAAAAAAATTCGCTACTACAAAGAACAGTTCTTTTTTTATGTGCTAATTTTACTATTTTATATTGCGGTGATGGTATACCATAGGGTTCCAATTTCTATGTTAGGATTACAGGGAGTATATCTCGATACGATTCATCGCACGGCTCCGTATCCAGCGTGGATTGAATATTTGCTGCTTTTAATCTTTGCTGGCTTTATCATTCTTTCCATTATGCTTCAATGGATGAAAGATCATGGAGAAACGGTTTTTGTGGAACAGGAAATGCCCACGTCAATTGAGGCAACCGTTCCTAAAACGGAAAGAGAGCAAAAGTGGTGGCTAGCATACAGCGGTATTTCCAGCTTTGTAGAAAGCACCGTTTATTTTCCTAGCTTTTATTTATATAGTCACTATATATTAGCCATTGAAAACACATGGGTATTGGCCGTTTTAATTGGTATTGGTTATTTCCTATCACAGCTAGCTTTCCAGCGTGACCGTTTAAGTGTCCAGACGCTGTTAGTTGGTATCGGGCTAGGCGCTTTATTTATCATGACGAAGTCAGTTGTCATTATAATCTTGTACTATGGCTTTAGCTTTTTGATTTATGATATTTACCAGCAAGATCGCAATCTAGTAAAAAGCACAGATGATCACTAAGAAACAACACGGCATAAAGCTGTGTTGTTTCTTTTTTTTATAATTTATAAAAAAAGCTTGAAAAGCGCTTTCAATAGTCTTATAATTTAGATAAATCGATTTACTAAACCGGTTTAGTAAGTGGTTAGTTATTATAATAAGAAAGGTAGGTCGATTTATGAACAGTATCATTATCCCGTTAAATGCATTTGAAACAACAGGCTTTCAGCACGCCATGATTGGAAAAATACATGAGCAGCAAGTACATGGAGTGGAAATTCGAAGAGAGTTAATGAAAAAAGTAGATCAAGAGATTGCGCTTATTGCTGAAGAATTAAAAACATATCCACTTTTTACAGTATATTCGGCTCCAATTGAACTGTGGAGAGAAAATGGAGAGTTAAACACACAAGAATTAAAAGTTATTCTTGAAGAAGCCGTATCACTTGGCGCTCAGTGGGTAAAAGTCTCTCTTGGTTTTTATCAGCCCCAATCGCCTATGACAGATTTACAGCAGCTATTAGAGGCATTTCCAGCTTTACGTCTATTTGTAGAAAACGATCAAACCAGTCACGGAGGCAACATAGCATCTCTGCACGCATTTTTTGATAACGCTTACGAAGTTCCTGTTTCCATGACGTTTGATATTGGTAACTGGCTCTACGTAGATGAACAACCCCAGGAAGCAATCAAAATGCTAAGGTCATTTGTGGGCTATATTCATATTAAACACGTCATAAAAAGCAGCGGAAAGCTAGTGACAACCGCTATATCGAACGATTCAAATGAAATGTGGAAAGATATTTTGAAAGGGTTTTCTCATTCGATTTTTAAAGCTTTAGAGTTTCCAATCGATGAACCGGAACAAATCCCCGGCTTCATTTCATTGGTGCAAGCAGCAGAACAGGAGGAAGTTCAATGAATTCATTAGACGTTATTACCTTCGGAGAAGCAATGGCGATGTTCATGGCAGAGCAGTCGGGACCGCTGCATGAGATTAAGCATTATACGAAAGAACTGGCCGGAGCAGAAACAAATGTAGCAATTGGTATCGCTCGTCTCGGTCTGCGCGCAGGCTGGGTGAGCAAAGTCGGCAACGATCCTTTCGGTACGTTTATTATGAAACGGCTACAAGAAGAATATGTCAACACCGATTGTGTATTAGTAGATAGCGAGTATGCAACAGGCTTTCAAATTAAATCAAAAGTGGAAGTGGGAGACCCGGAAGTTTGTTACTTCCGAAAAAATTCAGCAGCCAGTCACTTGCACTCCAGCGATTTTAATCAAAACTATTTTTTAGCGGCAAAACATATGCATATGACAGGCATACCGCTTGCTGTGTCAGCAAGTATGCGCGATTTTGCTCTACATGCACTTACATCGATGAAAGCAGCTGGAAGAACGGTTTCCTTTGATCCAAACCTTAGACCCACTCTTTGGGCATCGAAAGAAGAAATGGTTGTTACAATCAATGAAGCTGCTAAACAAGCAAACTACGTTCTGCCGGGTATTGAAGAAGGAAAAATCTTAACCGGCTACGAAAACCCAGAAGACATTGCTTCTTACTATTTAGATGCAGGCGTAGAGCTTGTCGTTATTAAACTAGGTGAACAAGGAGCCTTTTTTAAGACGGCTAAAGAGCAAGGAATGGTTGAAGGAATAAAAGTGAAACAAATAGTGGATACAGTCGGAGCAGGAGACGGTTTTGCAGTAGGACTGTTAAGCGGACTTCTTCAAAATGATTCTCTTACTCAGTCTGTAAGGAGAGCAAATGCTATTGGGTCATTAGCTGTACAAAGCCCTGGAGATAACGATGGATATCCAACTGAACAGCAGTTGCAAAGATATATGGAATCCCAAAAACAAGGAGTGAAGTGATAATGAAACAGCAGCTAGCAAAAAAAAGATGGCTTCGGTTAATTCCTATCGTATTTATTACGTATAGCCTTGCATATTTAGACCGTGCAAACTATGGGTTTGGAGCAGCGGCAGGACTGGCAGAAGATCTTCATATTACGCCAGGTATTTCGTCTTTATTAGGGTCGCTCTTTTTCTTAGGTTATTTCTTTTTCCAAATTCCAGGCGCTCACTATGCTGAAAATAAAAGCGCCAAAAAGCTGATTTTTTGGTCTCTGATTTTATGGGGAGCACTTGCTACAGCTACGGGTATGGTAAGCCACGTCGGATTTTTGTTTGTTATTCGGTTTGCTTTAGGAGTGGTCGAAAGTGCCGTTATGCCTGCTATGCTAGTGTTTTTAAGCCACTGGTTTACAAAAGCAGAACGTTCTAGAGCCAACACGTTTTTAATTTTAGGAAATCCGGCAACTGTTCTTTGGATGTCTATTGTTTCTGGGTATTTGCTAGAATCGTTTGGCTGGAGATGGATGTTTATTTTAGAAGGTTTTCCAGCTGTTATTTGGGCATTTTTATGGTGGAAACTAGTAAACGACGAGCCAAAAGATGCAGGCTGGCTGTCGAAAAAAGAAAAAGCAGATTTACACGATGCGCTGCAAAAAGAACAAGAAGGAATCAAACCTGTTAAAGGCTATAAAGAAGCTTTCAAAAATCGTACTGTCATTTTATTAAGCATTCAATATGCTTTATGGAGTATTGGCGTCTACGGATTTGTTATGTGGCTGCCGTCTATTATTAAAGCAGCGCCTAACATGAGTATAGTGAAGACAGGGTGGTTAGCGTCCGTTCCTTACGTATTAGCAGTTGTATTAATGTTAACGGTTTCATATCTATCAGATAAGTTTTTAAAACGAAGCGCATTTGTATGGCCGTTCTTATTAGTAGGAGCGCTTGCTTTTTACGGATCTTATTTAGTTGGCACAAGCAACTTCTGGCTTTCCTTTGCTTTACTCGTTATCGCCGGAGGAACGATGTACGCTCCGTACGGACCGTTCTTTGCGATTATTCCTGAAATTTTACCGCGTAATGTTGCCGGAGGAGCAATGGCTTTAATTAATAGCATGGGCGCACTTGGTTCATTTGCCGGTTCTTATATTGTAGGATTTTTAAATGGATCAACAGGAGGATTTGGCGCTTCCTATATCTTTATGGCTGGATCATTATTCCTTGCGGCAGTTTTAACCATTGTCGCAACGAAAAAGCCAAGAGAAGTTCAAAGTGTAAAGCCAGTCGAAACAACGGCTTAATGTAACGATAAAAAAGGAGAATTGAGATGCATATTGAGAAAATTACAAGTAGCGGTATTGTAGCGGTCATTCGAGGAGCAAGTGCTGAGCGAATTATTCCGCTTGCCTACGCATTAAAAGAAGGCGGAGTAACAAACCTAGAAATTACAATGGAGAACCCTGCTGCCGTAGAGGTTATTAAAGAACTAAAAAATGAATTTGACGACTCGATGTTTATTGGAGCCGGAACTGTTCTAGACGAAGAAACAGCACGAATTGCCATTATGGCAGGAGCGTCATTTATTTTTTCTCCTACGGTTAATGAACGAACAATTAAAACGGCTAAAAGGTACGGAGTCATTAGCGTGCCGGGCGCTTTTACACCCACTGAAATACTAACAGCCTATGAATACGGGGCAGATATGATTAAAGTCTTCCCGGCAAGCGTAGTAGGCCCAGCTTATTTTAAAAATATAGCAGGGCCGCTTCCTCATATTCCATTAATGCCAACGGGCGGCGTTACGGCTGAAAATGCCGGCGCTTATATTAAAGCTGGAGCAGCTGCTATTGGGGCAGGAAGCACATTAGTGGATGGAAAGCAGCTTCCAACTCCTGAATACTTACTTCAAGTAACCAAGGAAGCGAAGCGTTTTACTAATGAAATTCAAGAAGCTAGGCTTGCGTACGCTTAATAAATAAAGCCTTCTGCTAGCAAGAAGGCTTTTCCTTTTTCGTTTTTTTCGTTTACACTAGGAGTAGCATAATTTTAGGGATTGAATGAAAAGGACGGATTATGATGCAAAAAGTTACTATGCTGGACGTTGCAAAAGCAGCAAATGTCTCCAAAAGCACCGTATCACAATACATTAACAAACGGTATGAATATATGGGCGAAGAAACACGAAAGAAAATTAAAGAAGCGATTGATACACTCGGCTATCAGCCCAATTATCTAGCAAGGAGCTTAAAACAAAAGCGAACGTCAATGATTGGGATTATTGTCGCGAATATTATGCACAGATTTTCTACTGAAGTCATTCGTGCAATTGAAGACTATTGCCATTCACAAGATATACATGCCATCATCTGTAACGCAGATGATGACCCTGATAAAGAAAAGAAATATATTAATATGTTAAAAGCAAAGCAAGTAGATGGCCTTATTTTATTTCCAACGGGAGCCAATACTTCTCTTTATGAGCAGATGATCAAAGAAGAATATCCGGTTGTTATTATGGATCGCAAAATTCATGATGTAAAAGGAAAAATTCCATCCGTAGTGGCGAACAACCAAGAAGCCACAAAACAGGCTATTTTGCATCTCCTCGAGCTTGGACATAAGCATATAGCGATTATTACAGAACCATTAACTATTACACCCCGGATTGAACGTGTAGAAGGGTACAAAGAAGCGTTAACATCAGCCAATATGCCTGTAAATGAATTCATGATTATCAACTGCAAAAAAGCGGACATGCAAAAAGCGCTTGAGAAGCTATTTGCAGCCGATAATTCGCCGACAGCGCTGCTTGCTGGAAACGATTTAGTATTCATTGAAGTGCAGAAATTTATTAAACAACACGGATTTAATATCCCAAATGATTTATCTTTAATTGTTTATGATAATATTCCTTACGCAGATGTAGCAACGCCTGCTGTTACGACGATTTCGCAGCCAGCTTTTGATATGGGAACAAAAGCAGCAGATTTACTTATTAAACAAATTTTAAAAGAAAAGATAGCTTATGAAGAGTACCAGTATGAGTGTGAATTAATTATTCGAGAAACAACTTTGTCGCATTAAACTAAAAAGAGCGCCTATGGCGTGCTCTTTTTAGCTCATCAAAATATTGGTTTTTTTTACGCAGTTACTAAACCGGTTTAGTAAAAAGTGAGGAGAAAAAATATGAAGATACAATTAGCATTAGATCGTGTCACAATTGAAGAAGCTATTATCCTTGCCAAGCTGGCAGAACCCTCTGTTGATTGGATTGAAGTAGGTACATCTCTTATAAAAGAGTATGGAATTGAAAGCATTTATAAAATCAAACAGGCATTTCCGCACAAGACGATTGTAGCAGATATCAAAACGATTGATAACGCAGAGTATGAGTTTACAATGTGCTATCAAGCAGGTGCAGATATAGCAACAGTCATGGGTGTATCACCTTTACCTACGATAGATACTTGCGCAAATGTCAGCGAAAAATGGAATAAAAAAATGATGGTTGATTTATTAAACACGTCAAGCAGCTCGCAAAAGCAAGTGGGTATTTATAGAAACGCTATTTTTTGCCATCATATCAGCAAAGACGAGCAAGAAAAAGAAGGAAAATCGCTGAGTCAAATAAATTTGCGGCAATATTTTCATTCAGATGCCCAAATAGCAGTAGCAGGAGGAATTAATCCAACCTCAGCAGCATCATTACTTCAAATGAAGGCGGACGTCGCGATTATTGGATCAGCGATTACAAAAAGTGCGGATGTGGCAGAAGCATCTGCTGAATTTCAAAACTTATTTATGAGCAGGGGGAACGTATAATGACAAAAACACAAACGATTTTAGACGAAATTACGGCCGTAATGAATCACATAAAAGAACCGCAAATAGAAGAAGTAGCGTTTTCACTTTACCAAGCAAAACGGATTTTTGTTATAGGCGAAGGCCGCTCTGGGTTAATGGGCAAATCGTTTGCGATGAGACTGATGCATTTAGGTGCGACAGTATATGTTGTAGGGGAGACCATTACTCCTTCGATTGCAGCAGGTGACGTGTTGGTGGCTGTATCTGGTTCAGGAAAAACACAGCAAGTGGTGAGTGTAGCTAAAAAAGCCAAAGAAGTAGGATGTTCAGTTATCGGCATTTCAGCTAGTACAGAATCACCGTTAACTGCTCATACTGATGAGCTGCTGCACATTCCCGCTGCAACCAAATACCGAAGCGAAAATGAAGCAGCTTCCATTCAGCCACTTGGCTCGTTATTTGATCAATGTGCTCACGTTGTATTTGATACCATTTGTTTAGAATACGGGAATTTGAATCACACGGATCATGAACAGGCATTTAAGCAGCACAGTAATTTAGAATAAGAGGAAAGAGGCTAGAACAAAAGTAGGTTATTTAAAAGAAAATCCGAACGATGAATCGAGATTCTTGATAAAGAATCACATTCGTTCGGATTTTTTCATTGGTATTGATGAGCGTAGGTTTCATGTGTGTAGTTGCTTCTAGCTGTTGATTGAATCGATGTAGTTATGTCTCACTCTCTTTTGATACAGGTAAGTCTAAATCTGAACGTTGACTTCACTTCAAAGTAAATAACAGCATTTTTATGCTGAAATTGCTATAATATACAAGCCGGTACATATACTAAGGCGACTGAAAATAAAGGAGTTTTGATTAATGACAAAAATAAAATTAATTTCACATAACGATTTAGACGGGGTAAGTCCAGCACTATTGGGTCGGTTAGCGTTTGGTGATGATAACTTTGATTACAGCACGGTAAGCATTGGCCGCATCAATGACACAGTGACACATTTTATTGAAGAAGAAAACGATGGAGACACAGCTTTATACATAACGGATATTAGCGTAAATGAGGAAGTAGCGGAAAAATTAAATGAACTGGTAAAAAAAGGCCAGAAAATCACTCTTATTGACCATCATATCTCTGCTCTTCCACTAGCTCAGAAATACGATTGGGTTCATGTTATTGCAGAAGACGAAAACGGTAAAAAGACGGCAGCTACATCTCTTTTCTACGACTACTTAGTGCGCAACAACATGCTCCAAAAAACGGCGTTGCTTGATGAGTACGTAGAACTTGTGCGCTTATTCGATACGTGGGACTGGTTCCATGAAAATAACTTGAAAGCAAAGCGCCTTAATCACCTATATTATCTAATCCCGCATGAAGAATTTAAAGAAACCATTCTAGAAACGCTTCGTGAATCGTACCATACTGAAAAGCAAGAATTTACGTTTACGGACAAACACGAAATTTTACTAGAAGCAGAAGAAAAAAAGATTGAAAAATACATTTATGATAAACAAAAACAAATCATAAAAGAAAGGGTTGAAATTGCTAACACAGCGTACAACGCAGGGATTGTATTCGCGGATACATATCAGTCTGAGCTAGGAAATGCACTGTGTCTAGAAAACGAAGATATCGACTTTTCCGTTATGGTGGACATGGGACGCCAAAAGATTGGGTTCCGTGCAGTAAAAGACGAAATCAACTTAGCAGAAATTGTTGGGCACCTTGGAGGAGGAGGTCACCCAAAAGCTTCTGGATGCAAGTTAACGGCTGAAACGTTTGCTCTTTTCGTCACGGATCACTTGTTTAAAGACGAAGAAAAAAGTGAATAAAGCGTATAAGGAGGAGATGATATGTCGTTTAAAGATTTAGTTGTTGTTGTTACCGGAGCTGCGAACGGAATAGGTAAAGATGTATCCCGCGCATACGCGAAACAAGGTGCAAAAGTGGTATTGGCAGATGTGGACGAAACCGAAGGAGAACGTCACGCAGAAGCTATTCAAAGACAAGGCGGAGAAGCCATTTTTGTGAAAACAGACGTCCGAAAAGAAGGCGACATTTTAAATCTCGTTGAAAAAACGGTCAGTACGTATGAAACGATACATATTTTGATTAATAATGCAGGCGTTTCCCGCTGGAAATCACCGTATGAGCTAACCATTGATGAATGGGATGACATTATCAATACGAACCTGCGCAGCGTGTTTCTATGCTCTCGCGAAGCAGCTAAGGTGATGAGAAAAAACGAAAGCGGAGGCTCCATTGTAAACTTAGCGTCTACGAGAGCTACAATGTCTGAACCTCACACAGAAGCCTATGCGGCTACAAAAGGAGGAATCGTTGCTTTAACTCATGCACTTTCCATTTCACTTGGTGATGACAACATCACAGTAAATGCTATTTCTCCAGGATGGATTGAGACATCTGACTACGATGGCCTTCGTGAAATCGATCATACGCAGCATCCGTCTAATCGGGTGGGAACGCCAGCGGATATCTCAAGAGCGTGTATGTATTTAACAAACGTTGAAAATGATTTTGTAACAGGAGCTAACCTCGTAGTAGACGGGGGAATGACGCGAAAGATGATTTATGAACATTAAGCATCTACGAAAAAAGACTGCCGTATTTAGCAGTCTTTTTTCATATAATCATCAAAAGAAAACGATAATAATTTTTTCTTGACAGAACAAAATAATCATTGTAAAGTAAGTTACATAAAGTAATTAAATTTCAATTAATATTTTTTTAGTTTAATATCTCGAATTAGAGATATAAGAATTCATTATATCTTGTTTATCTCCTTTTATCAGGGGGAAGGGTATAAACATGCAATTTAAGCTTAAAAAAACAAACAATTAGGAGTGTGGAAAATGGGTTTTTTAGATAAATTATTTGATAAATCAAGTGATCAACAACAGGTTGGAAAAGATTTTTATGAAGCAATTAAAAACCGACGTTCTATTTATGCAATTGATAAAAATGTAAAAATATCAGAAGAAAAAATTGAAGAAATTATCAACTTTTCAGTGAAACATACTCCTTCAGCATTTAATTCCCAAAGCGCACGCGTAGTCGTTTTATTTGGCGAACAGCATGATAAAGTATGGAATATTACGAGAGAAACGCTTCGTAAAATTGTTCCAGCTGAAAATTTTTCAGATACGGATCAAAAAATGAACTTATTCGGAAGCGGCTATGGAACAGTTCTTTTCTTTGAAGATCAAGAAGTAGTGGAAGGGCTCCAAAAGCAGTTTGCATCTTACAGCGAAAATTTCCCGGTTTGGTCTAACCAATCATCAGGCATGCTGCAGCATGTGATTTGGACAGCGCTTGAGCTCGAAGGTCTAGGAGCAACATTACAGCATTACAATCCATTGATTGACGATGAAGTAAAAGCAGCTTGGAATATTCCAAGCTCATGGAAATTAATTGCCCAAATGCCATTTGGTAATCCTGTGTCACCTGCGGGAGAAAAAGAATTTCAACCGCTAACTGAACGTGTAAAAGTATTTAAATAAGCAAAATAAGAGGTACGGACAAAATTATTTTAGTTGAAGCAAAATCCGAACGATAAATCGTTCGGATTTTTTCATTGGTACGGCAAGCGTAGGTGTTGCGTATGTAGCTGCTTCTAGCGGTTGATTTCGTTATGTCTCAGCCTCTTTTTTTTCAGCAAATAGTTTGAATATTCTTTTATGTTTAACCTAAGAAAAATGCGGTTAAATAGGAGGATGAGTCCTCAAATCTTCTGTGGAATTTATGCGCTATACATAAGCAATTCAACGATGTTTTACAAAAAAATAAAGTTTTTAACTTGGTTTTTTAGAGAATATTTGTTAACATATCCACTTGTGAGGTCTTAGTAAGAGGAGGATGATGTAAAGAATCCCATATCGGACGCAAGGGCGTAGATATGTGGAGTGGGAATTTTAAAGGAGGATTTTATGTCTGATCAAGGAAATCAAGGAAAATTTAAAAAATCAATATCGTTACTTGACCTAACGTTAATTGGGATGGGAGCTATTTTTGGTTCCGCCTGGTTATTTGCGGTTAGTAACGTAGCGTCAAAGGCTGGTCCAGCCGGAAGTTTTTCGTGGCTGATTGGCGGAGTCATTATTTTACTTATCGGTTTAGTGTATGCTGAACTTGGAGCAGCGCTGCCGCGTACCGGTGGAATTATCCGTTATCCGGTTTACTCACATGGTCATTTAGTGGGTTACTTAATTTCATTCATTACCATTATTGCTTACACAAGTTTGATTGCCATCGAGGTAACGGCTGTACGTCAGTATGTTGCGTTTTGGCTTCCTGGTCTAACTAAACATGGTTCTGAATCGCCTACTACAATCGGCTGGTTATTTCAGTTCGCGTTATTAACGCTATTTTTTATCATTAACTACGTAAGTGTAAAAGCATTTGCTAAGTCAAATGTCATTATATCTGTGTTCAAATATGCGGTTCCTCTTACAATTATCGTCGTGTTGGCTTATCACTTTAAATCAGCTAACTTTACAACTGGCGATTTTGCTCCGTTTGGTTTTAATGGTATCCAAGCAGCCATTTCAACAGGTGGCGTTATGTTTGCTTACCTAGGACTTCACCCTATTGTTTCTGTAGCCAGTGAAGTTAAAAACCCGCAGCGTAATATTCCAATCGCGCTCATTATCTGTATTGTACTTTCAGCGATTATTTACACAGCACTGCAAGTATTGTTCATTGGTAACATCCCGGCTGATATGCTATCAGGAGGATGGGGAACAATTCAAGAGCAATTCTCTTTACCATTTAAAGATATTGCACTTATTTTAGGCCTTGGCTGGTTAGTAACGCTTGTTATTTTTGATGCTATTTTATCACCAGGCGGTAACGGGAACATCTTCATGAATACAACTTCTCGTTTAGTTTATGCTTGGTCTCGTAATGGAACATTATTTAAACGTTTCTCAAAAGTAGATAAGAAAACAGGAATTCCACGTGCGTCACTATGGCTATCATTTGGAATGTCCGTATTCTGGACACTGCCATTTCCTTCTTGGGAAGCGCTAGTAAACGTATGTTCAGTGGCACTTATTCTGTCTTATGCGATTGCGCCAATTTCAGCTGCTGCATTCAGAGTAAATGCAAAAGACCTTAAAAAACCTTTTAAATTAAAAGGCATGAGCGTTATTGCTCCTGTTTCATTTATTTTCTGTTCATACATCGTATATTGGTCAGGGTGGACGACAATTTCTTGGCTGCTAGGATCACAGCTTCTAATGGTTGTTATCTACGTAGCGTTTAAGAAATACGTACCAACTGACGTTGTAAAATTTGCACAGCAGCTTAAATCTGCTTGGTGGCTAGTTGCTTATTATATTATTATGCTTGTTATCTCTTATCTAGGTTCATTTGGTGGAGGACAAGGTGTGCTAAGCAACCCGCTTGACTTAATTTTAATTGCCCTTGTTTCACTTGGTATTTTCTACTGGGCGAAATACACAGGTTTACCAAAAGCAGTTATCGATACAGATGATTAATAAAAAACACGGCATGAATTCATGCCGTGTTTTTTATTTGTAGAGCTACTTACTCTATTTATTTATTTATTTATCAAACAGCCATGTTTTTAAAATAGCAGCATACTCACGAAAGTAGGCTTGAAGTTTAATTGAATTTGGTGTTTTTGCACCTAAAGGATAAACGTCAAAGCCTTGACGTTTGGCAATAATAGAGGCGCGAAATAAATGAAAATCACTGCTAACAAGTACGACTTTTTTGTGTTGAATATCAACTTTCTGTTTAGTAAAAGTAAAATTCTCAAAAGTAGAAGTTGACTGATCTTCTTTTATAATTCGATTCTTCTTAATTCCTTCTTTCCGCAGAAAACGATAGGCTGCCTCTGCTTCAGAAATTTCTTCATCGGATCCTTTTCCGCCCGTTACGATAACTTTTGTTTGTTGATTTGCTTGTAAATAAGATAAGGCCGTCTTTACTCGTTCTTTTAAACTAGGAGACATTTGGTCACCATCTACTTTAGAACCTAAAATGAGCACATAATCTGCGTTTTGTGGAACAGGCTTGTGAGCAGTTTGATACATACAAAAAGATGTGATTGCTATATAAAGAACAAACACGCTGATAAAGACATAAATGATTTTTTTCTTCAACTGTGAGCACCTTCCTAGCTATTCCATAAGATGTTTGGAAAATAATTGTTATTATAGCATACGAGACCCAAATAAGTATAAACACAGTAATATATAATAATAGAAGAAAATCGTTATTGTGAATGGTTATAAAATTCGTTACAATAAAGAATAAATGATTTTAAAAGTGCCTCTAAGGAGGATAATAGGGAAATCGGTGTAAATCCGGTGCAGCCCCCGCTACTGTAAATGTGGATGAACCTGCAAAGACCCACTAGTCAAACTAGGAAGGGTGCAGAAGTAAAATGAAGCATAAGCCAGGAGACCTGCTTTTAAAAACCCCTTATTTTTCGGTGGGAGAAATAAGTCAAGACAATGTGTTAATGAGCGCATGACCAAACCTTGACTTTTACAGTTAAGGTTTTTTTATGTGGTAGGGAGTGGAAAAAGTGAAAAAAGGAAAACCGCTTATGATTCAAGGAACGCACTCAGACGCTGGAAAAAGCATGATTGCTACAGCATTTTGCCGTATTTTTAAAGAAGACGGCTATCAAACTGCACCGTTTAAATCGCAAAATATGGCGCTTAATTCATACATTACAATGGATGGAAAAGAAATTGGCAGAGCGCAAGGAATTCAAGCAGAAGCGGCTGGAGTAGAAGCAACAACCAATATGAACCCTATTTTAATTAAACCTACTCGTGATCATGAATCTCAAATAGTTGTTCACGGAAAACCGCTACGTAATATGTTTGCTTTTCAGTATCGGCAAGAATTTTTTAATGAAGGTTTGAACGTTATCACGGAAGCTTATAAAGAGCTGGCCAATCATTATGATCGAATTGTGATTGAAGGCGCTGGAAGTCCTGCCGAAGTCAATTTGAACGATCGAGAACTCGTAAATATGCGCGTTGCAAAAATAGCAGAAGCGCCTGTTGTGTTAGTAGGAGATATTGATAAAGGTGGCGTTTTCGCGAGCCTAGTGGGTACTCTTCAATTGCTTCCAGATGAACACAAGTCTAGAGTTATCGGAGTGTTAATTAATAAATTCCGAGGAGATTTAGAACTTTTAAAACCAGGGTTGAAGTGGTTTGAAGAATACACGGGTGTTCCGGTTCTAGGAGTTATTCCTTATATGAACAACGTGGAAATTGATGCGGAAGATTCGTTATCACTTAGAAATTACTCAACGCTTGTGAATCCCTTAAAAGAAATTGATATTGCGGTCATCTCGTACCCGCGCATCTCAAATTTTACAGACATCGATCCTTTAAGCTTAGAAGAAGACTGTCACGTGAGGCTTGTAACCAAGCCGTCGCAATTAGGTACGCCTGATTTAATTGTTTTGCCAGGAAGCAAAAATACGATTGAAGATGCTCAGTTTTTACAAGAAAGCGGCCTGGATCTAGCCATTAATCAAGTCTTGAACACAACGAACGTTCACGTCATTGGCATCTGCGGAGGATATCAAATGCTAGGGGAGACAATTACAGACCCTGATGCAGTAGAATCTCGGATTGAGTCCATTAAAGGGCTGGGCTTGCTTCCAGTGGAAACGGTTATGACAACCAGCAAAAAAACAGAAAGAGTTTCTGGGTATGTCCAGTTAGAAAATGAAAGAGTTTCGATTGAAGGCTACGAAATTCATATGGGAAAGACGGTTTCTAAGAGCACCACGAAAGCTTTTGCAGTGGTAGAGCATGAAAAAGAAGGAACGGTTAAAGACAATGTCATTGGCACGTATGTTCATGATGTGTTTCATAACGATTCTTTGCGCAGAGCTTTGCTTAATCAAATTCGTAAACATAAAAAATTGCCGCCTATTACGGACACATTCAACAGTCGCCTGCAAAAAGAGGAGTCTTTTTCAAAAGCAGCAGCATATGTGAGAGAAGCCGTAGATATGGAAAAGCTGTATCAGTTAATAGACAACTATAAAAGTCCGGAGCAAACACAAAAAGTATAGCTTGTAGAGGCTTTCGCTTGTTTTTTTACCAAGAACTTTAGTACGCTATTCTACGTTGCACAGTTCAACAGTCTAGCACTCGTAACAAATAAAAGATGATTGTTTCCAACTTAATGCATGGTGGAAGCATGGTTTATGGACAGGAAAATGAATGGTTAATGTAATATAAAACATCACGCCTCGTTTCCTAGAGGAGCTGAACGTATTGATTTTTAAACGTATTTTTTTTAACAAAGCATCTATTTTATACATAGTCAGTTTATTTATTGTATGTACTTCGATAATTATGGGCGTATTTATTGGTACAGTTTCGTTAACCGTAGGAGATACAATCAAAATTATTATTGGCCACCTTACCGGGCTATCCTTATATCACGGTCCGGAAAACATGGATTTAATCATTTGGCAAATTCGTTTTCCAAGAGTACTGGTGGCATTTTTAGTAGGAGCTTCGCTTTCAATAGCAGGGGCTGCCTTTCAAGGGCTATTAAGAAACTCGCTTGCCGATCCTTATACGATTGGGGTTTCCTCAGGTGCAACCCTTGGCTCTGTCATGGCAATTTATTTTCATTGGAGTATTTTTGGTTTGTCTATCTTCACGCTGCCTGTAGTCGGCATTGTATCTGGTTTTATTACTCTTCTTTTAGTTTTTGGTATTACAAAACTCGCAAGCGGCAATTTGGCCAATGAAACCATCATCTTAGCGGGGATTATTTTATCATCCTTTATGAGCGCGCTTATTTCATTAATTGTGGCTCTTTCTCCCGAAGAAGATGTAAGGCAGGTTTTATATTGGCTAATGGGAAGCGTATCAATGAGAGGATGGTCTCATATTCAAATTTTAGGGCCGTTCTTTTTGATTGGTACAATTATGCTGTTGTTACATGTAAAAGAGCTGAACGGCTTAGCATTTGGCGATCAATCCGCTCAGTTTATGGGAATAGACGTAAAGAAGAAAAAAAGAATGATTTTAATAGGTGCATCCGTATTAACAGGGGCTGCGGTATCAGTATCTGGGGCAATTGGATTTGTTGGCTTAGTTATCCCCCACGTAGTTCGTCTCGTAGCGGGAGCTAATCATAAGCATGTACTGCCGCTTTCTATTTTAATTGGAGGAAGTTATTTGGTTTTAGCAGATTTATTGGCACGAACGATATTAGAACCTCGTGAACTGCCGATTGGAGTCGTAACTGCCTTAATTGGTTCGCCGATTTTTACCCTGCTCCTTGTAAAAGAACGTATGCGGAAAAGAGGAATATCATGATTGAACTATATAATGTGACAGGAGGATACGATAAGCAGCAGCCGACCGTTCGTGACATCACGTTCACCGTAGACAAAGGTTCTTTTGTCGCTTTACTAGGACCAAATGGAAGCGGGAAAACAACGCTTATTCGCTTAATTATGAATGTATTAACCATTCAATCAGGAGAAGTGAAGGTGGAAGGAAAGTCAGTGAAGGCTTATTCACCAAAACAACTGGCGCAAAAAGTTGCAGTCATGACGCAAGAAAATCAAATTGGGCTAGAATTTACGGTTCAAGAAATTGTTTCACTTGGACGTTACCCTTATCAGGCAAAAGGATTGTTTAGCACTGTATCAGCACAGGATGAAGAAGTGGTGGAAAGCGTGATGAAATTAACAAACGTCTGGCACTATAGAAATCATACTTTTCAATCGCTAAGCGGTGGAGAAAAACAGCGGGTTTTACTGGCTAAAGCACTAGCGCAAGAACCTGACTACTTACTTCTTGATGAACCAACGAATCACTTAGATGTAAAACATACAATGGAACTGCTTCAGCTGTTAAAAACTTTACAGCAGGAAATGAGCTTGACGGTCCTAGCCATTTTGCATGATCTCAACATTGCCTCGCTGTTTGCAGATAATGCCGTGTTACTGAAAGATGGAAGAGTAGAAGAAACGGGGATGGATGCCATTTTTCAGGATGCAGCTACGTTAAAAAGAGTATATGGCGTTGATTTGCATGTATTTCACCATCCTGCTGTGAATAAGCGACAAATTGCTTTTGTGCCGCCGTATCAATATCCAGAGACGGACTTCCATGAGTTGTATCAGTTGCAAAAGGAACCGGGCAAGCTATGTTTATCTTTTGTTCGTCCTTTGAGAACTCTTTCGCTGGGTTCCAATGAAACAGGTCTAGACTGGTGTCAAGAAATTATTCAACAGCAAAGCAGTGCTAACGCGGCGTGGAAATCTGCGTCTTTATCTAGTTATGAAGTTCGCTTAAAAGACGATAAAGGTTACTCGTGGCTGGCTGTGCTGACATATAGACAAAAAGAAAACGAAGTAAATATTGTTCTACTAACAAATGCGCCGTTTTCGGACGGAAACTTACTTCATGCTGCGATGAAGGTAATTGAGTACCGGGCTTTCTTAGGAAAAACAGGACGTATTGTTGTAGCATCATCTCATCATAAAGAAGAAAATCAAGAAGAAATTTCAGAGTTCTTGATGGAACGCCTCCAAAAAGAATTACAACTATTTATGGAAACAAAAATGACCGATAATTGCTTTAAATAAGCAGTAGCGGTCATTTTTTATTCTTCGGAGTGATCATCAGATTTTTCTGTTTCACCTCCTGAACTCATCGTTGTTTCAGTTGTATGTTCATCAATCTTTTTTTCTTTTAGCTTAACAGAAAACAAGTCTTTGACTTCTTCATCTACTTGATCAGAGTCAGCGCTGTAAGTGGTGCCGATGTTTAAGTGACCGGTCAAATCTTTAATGCCTAGCTGGCCGAAATTATTACTAAGATCAATTTTGTCTAACAATACTTTTTCGACCATGATTTTTTCAACAACAATGGACTGCTTTGGCTGAGTTATTTCATCAATCTTTTTGTCAAGAGTTTTCACCATCTCATATAAGGCTGTATTAGACGATTCTTCCTTTAACGCAGAGAGCTGTTTTTGAATAGCTTCGAAATTAGGAGCTGACTGCATAGCCGAGAGTAAATGAGCTGTTTGCTCGTGCAGTTGAGACAGTGATTGAATAAGGTGAGCTGATTCATTTAATTGCTGATGAAGCTCTTCTATTTTAGGGATCGCGTCGGTTAAACGCGTCACTTGATCAATAATTCCCTGCAGGTTCAGCGCTGAATCTGTCGAAAGAGCAGGCTTTGTGAATTCAGCTTCAGCAGAGGTCTTAGGCTCCATTTGGCTAGGCAACTTCTTTGGCTGTTGAGGGGGTTTTTTTAGATTAGACTGTTTTTTAGCTTTCATCTTTTCCGGTAATTCTTTCCGCTTTTGATTAGAACGTTGGTCTATGGGACCTGCTTTTTTTTGAGTTGGAAGGGAAGACGGGTTTATTTTACGGACTGTTTCAATTTTAGGCGATTGTTTAAACCACTTAGAAAACATGAAATTCCCTGCCTTTCATGCTACGTATAGTTCTGCACAATAAATTACAAATCAAATTTCACATGCAAAAGACCATCTTTAAATGATGCGTGACACGGCGCTTCCCCTACACCAGGCGGAAGGATGATTGATCGTTGAAACGTTCCTTCACGTCTTTCTTTGTGAAGAACATTTGCATCCTTCACGGTTAAAAGAGATGAACCGGATATGTGTAAAGTATTTTCATGCATGGTCAATTCGACGTCTGTTCGTTTAGCACCGGGTATTTCAATTACAACTAACAGCTGATTTGCCCATTCATATACATCAATTAAAGGATAATCTCGGTACTCATTTACAATTTGAGGAGAAGCATCTGCTTCCGTATCATTCTTTTCTTCATGATCATCATCAAAAATCTTTTCCCAAAATTTCGTATGGTTTTCTTCTTGTAACGTTTCTGCCCACTTTTTAAATTTTCCGTGATTCATATTTGTCACCTTCTTTAAAAAAATAAAACAAGTCCTTTTGCAGCTTTCTATTTTATATGTATGCATGAAAACAGAAAAAAACGTCCACTTTAATCTAAATCGTGGACGTCTATTTGAGACATAGGAATATTAACATGTTTAGGCATCCGGATTTCCAACACTCCGGAACGATAGATGGCGCGTGTGCCTTTTTTACGAACCGAACAAGGAAGCTGAATTTCTTCTTTGAAGGATTCTTCTCCATCTATTCCTTCAATCGTACACACATATGGCGTATGATAGACTTTAATGCTTGATACAATATCGCGGTTAGGGATTTTTAGCTGCACAATGCATTCATCTAATGTATTGATGACGTTTGAATCAAATCTTCTTGGCTTTTGTCCATGACCTTCAGTTCCCATATCCTGCTGTTCTTTCATCATGTCTTGGGCTTGCTTAAAGAATTCATTTCCTTGCATAAAATCCGGAAAAGAATGGGACATGGTAGAAGAAATCATTTGCTGAATATACTTATTCATGTCTTTAGATGCCATTCCTTTTGGGATATTTTCCATCATTCCTTTAAAAGGAGACTTTCCAAATGGAAACATATTTACACACCTCCTTGTAATGTGCCAAGTAAAACGACAAAATTGTTAAAGCTAAATTTGATTTCCAATTGGAGCTGAAGGGTTTGCAATTTGATCTTGATCACTTACATCAGGATCTAACACGCCCGTATTCATTTGAGAGCAAGTAGGAGAGAAGTTACCTAAAGAGAAATTCGCGCCGTTAAACTTGGAGTTCGCCGTGTGACTGTTTTGAACGGTGGAACCAAAATCAATATTTGCGTTTTACGTGACACCGTTTGTTACGATATTAAAAACGTTAATTTGAAGAGGCATAAAGAGACTCCTTACTGTTTTTATTCATTCTACTCCAACGGTCTATTGCGTTCAGAGAGAATGTATTCACCGTTTGTCGTCATGCTGTTGACAAGCATTGCCCTATATCACTGCTGATAACCATTGACATGATCAACGTTTGCAATATCTGTTTGGTCATTTGTATCAGGATCGATATAAATGTTTCGCATTTTCGAGGAAGCAGGTGAGACATCGCCATAAGAAGAGTTCGTACCAGTGGATTTTGAATGAGCCGTGTGACTGTTATGGAGTGCTTCGCCAATGTTGACAGAACCGTTGCTTGAGATACTGTTGATCTTTAAATTATAAATGTTAATAACACTTGGCATACGCTCTCACCCTTTTCTATGGTTGATTAATGTATCCTATGATGATAAGTGCCTAAACGTTCACAATTCCTCATAACTAAAATCGCCTTTTCCGATTGAAGGAAAAAGCGATTGAGAGAGGATTACTTAATGATATGATGGGCTTATGAAATGGGTGCAATACGATAATTCTTTTTTTCTAAAATGTAAGAGATGCTTTGTTGGACAGTGGAAAATGTTCGCCAATTAAACTGAGAATCTACAAGCGAAAGAGCCATTTTTGAAGAAAGACCAACAATAAGGCAAGTGGTACCAATCAAACGCAAAGCATCGTGAAGCGTGTTAATATAATAACCGTGTTCTTCATCTAACGAATGAAGGGAAGATAAATCAATAAGCAAATAGCGCGCCTGTTCTTTTACAACTGCCTCCAATACCGTTTCAGTTAGCTTCTTGCCACGTTCTATATCCATCTTACCGGTAATGGGCACAGCTAAAACCTCGTCCCATATTTTTAATAAAGGTGTGGACAAATCCTCAATTAACCGTTCTTTTTCAAGCTCTGCTTCGGCTTGATCTGTAAAGTCTAATAGCATAAGCAAGTAGCCATAACGCTCGCCGTCTTTTGTATCAATAGGGTGAATCACAGCTTCTGCTACGTATTGACTGCCAATCGTTATACGCGTTCGGTAGGTTGTATGAAGAGAGGTGAGTAATTTTTCCGCTTCTTCAGAATTGGAATGAAAGAAGTCCATATGCTTTCCAATTAACTCTTCGATATGAGATAACTGGTAGATTGGGAGTACTGGCTGGAGTGTTTCAATTGCTCTTGCATTCATCCACTGCACACGATAGTCTTTATCTGCAATGATCATGGTTTCTTGAATATTTTCTAAAATCAAATGGCCATTAAGCTTTTGTGGAAGTCGTCCAATTCCATTCATTCTCCATCTCTCCTTATGTGTGTATTAAGTTTATGTACATCTACTTTATATTTTACAGTGAAAAGAATAAAGAAGGCTATAAGAAATTTATTAACGTGTATAGGGATTATGGTATGTAAAAAAACGTTGGAGTAAGCACTCGCTTCAATTAAAAAACTCCCCTGTGCAAAAGGGGAGTGCACCTTACTCATATGATTTAATAAAATCAACGTTGTATTTTTCAACGCTTGATAAGTAGGAATCTCTAAATGATGAATCAGGCGTATACCATGACTTTTCATAAAAATAGGCTTGAAGATCTTTCGATTTAAATACATACCCATGCCGCGCATAGATTTCATTTCGAGCTAGCCTTAGTTCACTCGAGCTCAAACTGCTAATATCACTATAGCGTAATTTGTAAGAATCCGAACCAGCAAGAATATAAGAGCTTGAAGTAGCATAAGAGCGCGGCCCAGGCACGATCACTTCTCGTTCTTTTATGACGGTTTTTTCCTTTTCGACGGGCGGCGTTTGTATATTTAACATAATACTTTCTTCACTTTGAATAGTGTAGGGACTGCTTTTGAACGTTGTGCCGTCTTTTTGCACTTCTGCATGAACAGTGACGCTTCCATCCGTGGCAACAGGCCCTATTTGTGATGAGCTATTCACCTGCAGTCCCGTGCTTTTTCCATTTACGAATAAAATAGCGTCATCTCTATTCGATGAGATTGTAACGTAAGCCCCTTTAAATACCACAGATATATTTTCTTCTTTTTGCCGGTGAAAATTTACAGTGGTTTGGTCTGTAAGTTTTCCATAAGAGCTTTCATAAGAAGCCGTAAGCGGGTAATTTCCAATCATAAAAGGCCCTATTTTTTGCGTTTGATTCTTGGATATCGATTGTTTTGTATCATTGACTGTAACCGTTGTATCCTCTGGCGTGGTGAGGGAGATATAATATGACGACGGCACAACCACGTACTGTTTTTTGAAGAGTAGTGAATGTTTCTGTTCTTTTATTGTAAAGTAGATACTCGATTTATTTTTTAAATCATTTTCAACGTCTCGTAAAATAGAACCATCGGAAGTTGCGTCTAACAGAGCTTGAATAGATGTGTCATTAATAACTATAGTAGACTGCGAAGAGTCTAATAACTCTCTTAACACAGCTGTATCTTTCGATTCTAATGCCTCAATAAAGCGGTCAGCCGTCTTTTCTTCTGAGCCAGCGAAAAAGAAATAAAATACAAAAGTTAAAAGAAGGATAAGCGCAATACCCCCGCCAATATACCAGCTCTTTTTATGCTTAGCTGCAGCTGGGGACACGATGAAAGAAAAGCCGCAGTTATTGCAAAATAATTGGTCTGTGCTTGCACTGGCCCCGCATTTTGGACATTGATTCATTCACACCATTCCTTTCTTTTTATTCCATTAAATGTATGGAATGCGCAGGTAAAACAGACCATTAAATTGGAAAAATAATAGATTCAACAAGAAAGATAAACACACCAAACATGCACAGAAAAGGCGAGGTATGCTATGATAAGAACTATATATTAATCCGATAGGGACACTCTGTCATATAAAAAGGAGATGAAGCAAATGAGTGTTTCATTTGTAAATAAAAATCAAGAGTCTACGTATGAAAAATTGCAGCCTCTAGTCGAAAAATTTAAGAAACGAGCTTTTAAAATAGATGAAGAAGGTACGTTTCCCTTTGAAAATATTCAAGAGTTAAAAGAAGCGGGCTATACACGTCTTTCTCTCGAAAGCAAATATGGCGGAGATGAATTACGCCTTTATGATTTTTTATTATTTCAAGAATTAATTGCTCAAGGAGATGCTTCTACGGCTCTTAGTATTGGATGGCATATGGGGATTACAATGGACTTACGTGAAAAAAAGCCTTGGAATCAGCAAATTCTCGATTTTATTTTTAAAGAAATAGAAAAAGGTGCACTTATTAACACCGCTGCTACTGAACCGAAGACGGGAAGTCCTACTCGAGGAGGAAAACCGGAAACGACAGCCGTGAAAACAAAAGAAGGCTGGCGAATCAATGGCCGAAAAACATTCACCACGATGTCTCCAGTGTTAAATTACTTTTTGGTAAAAGCAAGCATTGAAGGTCAAGAAGAGATCGGCTTGTTTTTAATTCCTCGTGAAACAAGCGGACTTTCAATAGAAGAAACATGGGATATGATTGCAATGCGCGGGACAGGAAGTCATGATCTTGTGCTAGAAAACGTCGATATTAAACACGACTTTCTTGTTGAACGCCTCAGTGGTTTTAAAAAGAATGAGCCAAGCGGCTGGCTGCTTCATATACCAGCTTGCTACATGGGTACAGCCATCGCAGCAAGAGATTATGCTGTCGCATTTGCTGCAGAATATTCGCCTAATAGTATTGAAGGAACGATTAGCGAGCTGCCAAATGTGCAGCGTTTAGTAGGAGAGATGGAACTTGAACTTATGCAGGCGCGTCACTTTATGTACAGCGTGGCAAGTAAATGGGATGAAACCGGCGACCGATCAGCATTAGCGGGAGAGTTAGCAGCTGTCAAACACGTAGTGACCAATAGTGCCTGTACGGTTGTCGACAAAGCAATGCGCATAGTGGGGGCGAGAAGCTTGCAGCGCAGTAATCCGCTGCAGCGCTATTATAGAGACGTACGTGCTGGGCTTCACAACCCTCCAATGGATGATATGACGATTATTAATTTAGCGAAGCAGGCGTTTGCTAGATAAAACTTAATAACATGTTAAATGATGAAAAACTGCTTATTATAGGCTATTCTATAATAAGCAGTTTTTTCGTTGCAAGAGGAGGAATTGAAGATGAAGTCCGTAAGAGAAATTCAGCTGACACCCTATAATATCGCGTGGGAAAAGGAATTTTCAAAAGAAGCTGCCACCTTAACAACTATAATGTCAGCTCAAGTTTTAGAGGTTCATCATATCGGAAGCACTGCTGTTCCTGGCCTAAGCGCAAAACCGATTATTGATTTACTTATTGAAGTGAAAGATATAAAGAAAGTAGATACATATAATCAGAGGATGGAACAGCTTGGTTACGAAGCGAAAGGTGAAAACGGCATAAAAGGAAGACGATACTTCCAAAAAGGCGGAAATGAAAGAACGCACCATGTTCATATTTATGAAAAAGGTCATCCAGAAATTAATCGGCATATATGGTTTCGAGATTATCTGCGAACTCACCCTGATACAGCAAAAGAATACGAAACGTTGAAAATAGAACTAGCGCATCGCTATCGCTTTGAACCAGAAAAATATGTGGAAAATAAAACGAATTTTATTCATAAAATAGACGTGCTAGCTTTAAAATGGAGAAAGGGCAGCAGCAATAAGAATAGGAAAGATGATCTTAGATAAAAAGGAGGAACGAGCTTGACTCCAGTTCTAAATCGACAGCCAAATACAGGAAAAAAGAAAAAAACAATATGGATCAGCCTGATATCCTTTGTTATTCTTTGTTTTGTACTTTGTACGGCAATTTCTCTTTATGTAGGCATAAGCCTGACAAAACTAGATAAAAATCCTGCTGTGAAAAATCCTGGTGATTACGGCATGCACTATAGCAATCAAGTATTTTTGAGCAAAGACGGAATAACCCATTTAAAAGGATGGATGATCGAACCAACGGAACAGCCAAAAGCGACCATTATTATGTCACATGGATACGGAAATAACCGTGAAGCACAAGGAGCTGGCTTTCTGCCGCTGAGTAAGGAATTTGTAAAAGCGGGATATCGAGTAGTCATGTTTGACTTTAGAGATTCAGGAGACTCAGAAGGAGATCAAACGACGATTGGTGTAAAAGAACAGCTCGATTTATTAGGCGTTATTCAGAAAATGAAAGAAACAACAAAAGAGCCAATTGTGCTCTACGGCATTTCAATGGGAGCAGCTACTTCTTTATTAGCAGCTTCTCAAGAGGACGACGTAAAAGCGGTGGTAGCCGATAGTCCTTTTAGTGATTTAACCTCTTATTTAAAAGAAAATCTATCTGTATGGTCTCATTTACCAAACTTTCCGTTTACACCGCTAACAATTGCTATTCTTCCTGTTATTGCAGATGCAAATCCTGCTGAAGCTAGTCCTATTAAAGCAGTCGAGCATATTTACCCTCGACCAATTTTATTTATACACAGCACAGGAGATACAAAAATTCCTTACACTGAAAGTGAAAAAATGGCTAAAACGCACCCAGATGCTTTTCACTTCTGGAAAACCGATAAAGCAGAACACGTGCAAAATTATCATGTATACAAAAAAGAATATGTAAAGCGCGTATTATCTTTTATTGAGCAATCGCTGTAAAAAAAAAAGAGGCTGGGACAAAAATATTTTAGACGAAATGTAAAACGAACCATTGATCAAGACTTTTGATTAGTGGTTCGTTTTTTTGTTAGGACAAACGTAGATTTCATGTGTGTAAATCTTTCTAGCTGTTGACGAAGACTCCTGCGGAAAGCGAAGCCTTGCACGGAAATCAACTGCGGCGTCTCAAGCAGTTCAGCTCATATATCCCATTTGTTCATCTTTAGATGGGATTCATTTCGTTATGTCTCAACCTCTTTTAGCCGTTGATTTTACCTTGTTCTATAAGCTCAGCATATAAATTACGAAGAATGTAGGTTTTATAACTTTCTAGCTTTCTTCCATCGATTTTAGAGATATTGGCCGCTTTTAACTGCTGAACAAACCAGCCCTTTGAATAGATATGAGCCATTGTTAATCACTCCTTCAAAAAGATCCACTCTAAATAATTAACTATATTCATAAAAGGAACTAAAAAGAAGTAAACGAGGCAAATGAATTGACGTTCATTTTTTGCAGCGTTATACTGCTCTACAACTACTTATAAAGGAGGAAATGAACAATGAGTAAACAGTATATAAACGTAAATGGCGTTAATTTGCACTACATAAGCAAGGGACAAGGAGATCTTATGCTATTTCTTCATGGGTTTCCTGACTTTTCGCATATTTGGCGACACCAGATAGATGAATTTTCTAATGATTTTCATACAGTTGCTTTGGATTTAAGAGGATATAATCTATCTGAAAAGCCAAGCGGACTAGAATCATACGAAATTGATGTATTAGTAGAAGATATTCGCCAAGTGATTGAAGGTTTAGGATATAGCTCCTGCACGCTAGTTGTACACGACTGGGGAGCAGGGATCGGCTGGACATTTGCTTATCGCTACCCTGAATATGTACAAAAATTAATTGCTTTTAACGGTCCGCACCCTTATACATTTATGCGTGAGCTTAGAACAAATAAAAATCAGCAAAAAGCAAGTGAATATATGAAATGGTTTCAAAAACAAGAAGCACAGGACTATATGGAACGAGATAATTTCTCAGGTTTGCGTAAGCTTGTGATTGACCCAGGTGTAAAAAAAGGATATCTAACAGCTGATGATGTTCAAGCATACATGAACTCTTGGGAAAATGGCTCTGTGCTGTCCATGCTAAGTTATTACCGCAACTTAAAGATTTTCACAGAAGAAGACCTTCAAAGAAAATCTTTGTTTCCGTTAGAAGAAGAAGTGTTACACATCCCGGTACAAATTATTTGGGGAAATCAAGATCCTACTTTTATGCCTGAAAACTTAGATGGTATTGAAGAATATGTACCAAACATATCTGTTCACCGATTAGCTGAAGCATCTCATGCCCCTCAGCATGAAAAGCCTCACGAAGTAAACGACGTGATGTGGAATTTTTTAAATAAGTAAAGATAAAAAGAGGCTCAGCCAAAAGTAGTTTAGGTGAAAGAAAATCCGAACGATGAATTGAGATTCTTGATAAAGAATCCAACTCGTTCGGATTTTTTTATTGCGCAGGTTTCATATATATAGTGGTTTCTAGCTGTTGATTGGAGGGAAAGGCGAAGACTCCTGCAGGAAAACCCCGCGGGGCGCAAACGACGAGAAGGCTCAGCGGCTGCCTGCAGAAAGCGAAGTCTTGAACGGAAATCAACAGCGGTGTTAAAAGTGATTCATACTAACTCATTTATCCCATTTGTTCGTCTTTAAATTGAATTTATCTTGTTATGTCTCAATTTCTTTTTCTGTTAAATTTAAAATATTTATTCAAAAAGTGATCCAAATGAATAAGGTGTTCGTTAGGTAAGTAGAAAAGGAAGTACTTCTTAAGAAAAGGCGGTTAAAAATTTTTTAAAAAAAGTGATCTAGCTGAAGAAGGCGTTCGTTAGGTAAGTAGAAAGGGAAGGCATTCTTCACGAAAATGACATTTTTAAAAAATTTTTAAAAGAGTGATCCAACGTCACTCAGCGATCGTTTAGTAAATAGAAAGAGAATACTTCCTAAAAAGGATCATTAAATGTGAGGGAACATGAAAGTTTAATATATATAATATTCAAAATGTTCAATCTATTTAATGGTTTAAGATGTAGTAAGAATGAAAAAAGTGGCGTACATCAACTAAAAATGAGGAGAGTGGAAAATGATGAAATTAAGTAAAAAATTAATGATCCCTGTACTAGGAGCTTCACTATTGATGCCGACTATTGCAAATGCAGAGGAAGCAAAACCAACGGCAGTAACAAAAGCTTCAGATCTACGAGCGAACTTAGACTACCTATTATCTGAACACTTTACGCTTGCCGTTGCCGCTATGACAACAGCCTATGACGGTTCTAAAGATGCTGACGCTGCGTTCAAAGCATTGGATCAAAATGCCGTCGACATGGAGCCAGCTATTGCTTCTATCTATGGTGATAAAGGAGCGGCTGAGTTTGAACGAATTTTCAGAGAACACAACAATTACACAGATGATTTTGTAAAAGCAACAAAAGAAAACGACAAAGAAGCCATGGCGGAAGTAGATAAAGAAGTAGATCAATTCGTGAATGAATTTGCTAAATTTCTAAGCACTGCTACGGAAGGTAAACTACCTGAAGATGCAGCAAAAGAAGCGCTTCGCGTTCACGAAGATCAAGTAAAAGAAACGTTTGAAGATTATGTAGAAGGTGACTATGAGGCAGCCGCGAAGACATACCGCGAAGGATATCAGCAAATGTTCGCAATTAGTAAAGCGTTATCAAATGCAATTGTAACGCAGATGCCCGATAAATTCGACAATACAAAAGTGGATACACCAGCAGCAGATTTACGTTCTTCATTAAACAGCTTAGCAGCAGAACATTTTGCTCTAGCAACAATGGGAATGGAAAAAGGGTTTAACGGTTCAAAAGATTACGACTATGTTAGCTGGTTAGAAAATGCCAACACAGCAGATTTTAAAGCTGCAATCGGCTCAGTATATGGCGATGAAGGAGCTGCACAATTCGAAAAAATTTGGCAAGGAGATCACATCAATGCCCAAGCTGAATTAGTAAGTGCACAAGTAAAAGGCGATGAAGCAGGAGAAAAAGCTGCAAAAGATAAGCTCCATAAATTCGCGCAAGAATTTGGTACATTCTTAGGAACAGCAACAGATGGAAACCTTCCAACTGCAGACGCACAGGCAGCTATAAAAGCACACGAGGATACGGTTATTAAAACATTTGAACAATATGCATCCGGTGACTACGCTGGAAGTTATGATACGTATCGCGAAGGGTATAAATTAATGTTTGGTGTTGGCCAAGCTTTAGGTGAAGCAATCGTAAAACAAAACCCCGATAAGTTTGCTGAAACAGCTATGCCAACAGATATGCCGAAAACAGGTATGGGCGGGGCATCTGAATCAACGATGAACCCACTAACAGCGATCTATATTGCACTAGGTTCGTTAGCTGTGTTAACAGCTGGAGTGATTTTACGCAAGAAACCAGTAAGCAAATAATATTCTTCTCCTTTTCCTTATGATTTACAAGTCAAGAGTCCTGAAAAAAAGAAGAGAGGTTGTTCTCTCTTCTTTTTTATAAACAGCTGTGAAATGAGGTGACGATGTGAAAAAAGCGATTGTTCTCGCCTACTGTATATTAAGTTTAGTCATCCTTGTTAGCGGGGGACTATATTTTAAAGAACAAATGGTAGAAGCAAAAGAAACAAAGCAACAGGCTGTAGCTAAACAAAAAGAAAAAGAAGCACAATCAAAGGATCTAAAAAGCCGGGTAACGCTTGAAGAAGAATTTGCTGTACTAAAAAAGCATAAAACAGAAGCCAAACAGTTAAACAAAGAATTTAAAGGAATCATCCCTGAAAAAGTGTCCATTCCTGCTGTTCATGTGGAGGCTTCAATTGAACAAGTAGGAGTATTAGACAGCGGTGAAATGGCAGCTCCATCTACAGAAAATGGAGTTGCTTGGTTTGAACCAGGAGCTAAACCTGGCGTAAAAGGAAATGCTGTATTAGCAGGACACGTAGACAGTAAAACCGGACCTGCCGTCTTTTACAACCTAAAAAACTTAAAAAAAGACGATGAAATTACCGTCAGAGATGCACAGGGGACCACGCTTACTTTTGTTGTTAAACGTATAAAAAGCTATCCGCGAGATAAGGCACCTCTAAACGAAATTTTTGGGTACAGCAACAAACGTAATTTAAATTTAATTACGTGCACAGGCACGTTTGACCGTGCGGAAGGAACCCATCAAGAGAGGTTAGTTGTCTATACAGAACTAAAAGCTGACCAAGCAAAAGAATTGGAGCGTGAAGCAAATGCACCACAACCTCCTACACATGTAAAGATGAGCGGTAATTTGCTTACGTGGTACGCGGTACGAGAAGGTAATATTATCGGCTACCGCATTTATAAAAAGAATCCAGGCGGAACATTTGTCCATATTGGCAGCGTTTCGGAATTTGAGCGAAAAAGCTTTGCTGACTCCGACGCATCTCAAGCTCGTTACTATGTAACAGCTGTTAATGAGTCAGGAAAAGAGTCCGCTCCGTCTAGTATAGCGAAATAACAAAAAGCTCTCTTCAAACGGAGAGCTTTTTGTTATTTTTGATTGTCGATTAAAAAGATATCTTCTGCCTTTCTATTTATCTAAATGCTATTAGTTTTAATAGATAAATAAAAATTCCTCGAAAATAATACTTGAATAATATAAATATTCAGATTATTATGTACTAATAGTCTTTTTGGTAATTAAAAGGAAAAATCTAAAAAGAATCTAAACGAAAAAGGAGCGAAAGTATGGCACAACCTAATTTGCAGACGGAGCAAAAATCACACCCAACAACCTTTCTAGACAAACTATTAGGAAGGGTAGAAGCAATCGGAAACAAACTACCTGATCCTTTTATTTTGTTTGTATGTCTAGCGCTTATTATCGTAGTAGCATCTGTTGCTATTCATAGTATGGGAGTAACGGTGGTCCATCCCGGTACTAATAAGACTCTTCCAATTAAAAGTTTGTTGTCGCACGAAGGCATTCAGTATATCTTAACATCGATGCTGACCAATTTCACTGAATTTAAGCCCCTAGGACTTGTACTTGCTATGATGCTTGGAGTCGGACTTGCAGAAAAAGTAGGTCTGCTTGAAGTGGCCATAAAGAAAACGATTTTAAATGCTCCAAAAGCTCTTATTACATACGCCATCATTTTTACAGGAATTATGGCCAACTTAGCGGCAGATGCTGCTTTTGTCATCGTGCCTCCGCTTGCCGCAATGATTTTTTATACAGTAGGAAGGCACCCGCTTGCTGGATTAGCAGCAGGATTTGCTGGGGTGGGATCAGGCTTTACAGCGAATCTTATTATATCCGGAACCGACGGATTGTTATCAGGCATTTCTACTGAAGCTGCTAAAACAATTGACCCAAGCGCTGCTGTCAGTCCTGCAGCAAACTGGTATTTCATGGCGGCTTCTGTATTTGTTTTGACCGTTATAGGGGCGATCGTCACCGAAAAGATTGTAGAACCTAGGCTGGGCAATTATAAAGGAAAAAAACGCAATGATTTTGGTGAAATTAGTGAGGCAGAAGCAAAAGGGTTAAAAAACAGTATCGTTGCTACATGTATTTATGTCGCTGTACTAGCTGTTTTCTTATTTTGGCCCAACTCTCCTCTACGAAATGAAGACGGTGGAATTGTTCCATCTCCTTTTTTAGATGGTATCATTCCGATCACGCTGCTGTTTTTTGTGGTAGTTGGCTCTGTTTACGGAATAACAGTAGGAAAAATCAAAAGTTCTAGAGATGTACCTGCTTATATGACTGAGTCGATGAAAGATATGGCTAGCTATATTGTCCTTATTTTTGCAGCTGCTCAATTTATCGCTTACTTTAATTGGACTAATATTGGAACGTGGATTGCAGTAGAAGGAGCGGATGCATTAAAAGCACTAAATCTAACTGGACTTCCAGTTGTGGTTGGTTTTGTATTTTTAACTGTTGTTCTAAGCCTTCTTATTTTTAGCGGCTCCGCTCAATGGGCACTAGAAGCACCTATTTTTATTCCATTGTTCATGCTGTTAGGCTACAACCCTGGATTTATTCAAGCGGCATACCGAATAGCGGATTCTTCCACGAATGTAATCACTCCTTTAAATCCATATATGATTGTTATTTTAGCTTTTATGAAAGAATACGAGCCTAAGGCAGGACTTGGCACAATTATTTCACTTATGCTTCCTTATACTCTAGCTTTTTTAGGGATTTGGATTGTTATGTTGATTATTTTTGCTGTATTCGGTATTCCTCTGGGGCCTGGTGTATATATGTATTTGTAAAGAAAAATCCTCTTCTATTTCAAGAAGAGGATTTTTTATGTCAGAAACTCTAACACAAATAAAAAATAGTTCAGCTTATGTGTACGTGGAAGAATACATAAGAAAAAGAAAACAGTATAAAAAACAAAAGTTTTCTGAATAAATTTGCAAAAAGTAGTTGCTAAATACATATAAATCAAATATGATAGTAAACATAACAAAAGATGTTATATAATCTAACATTAAATTCAGGGGTTATTTATTCGTACTTAAGGGGGAAATCATCATGCAAATGGGCGATTCAGTATTTATGTTTTTTTCAGCATTATTGGTTTGGATTATGACACCAGCTATTGCATTGTTTTACGGGGGCATGGTTCGAAGTAAAAACATGTTAAGTACCGCGATGTATAGCGTAGGTTCCTTAGCTGTTATATCCGTTCTTTGGATAGTAGCAGGCTATTCGTTAGCTTTTTCGACCGGTGGCAATGCTTTTATTGGTAACTTGGACTGGGTGGGATTAAAAGGAGTCGGGTTCACTCCAAACGGGGACTACAGTGCTACGATCCCGCATAATATGTTTATGATGTTTCAGCTGACATTTGCTGTACTAACAGTAGCTATTATCTCTGGGGCTTTTGCAGAGCGCATGAAGTTTTCAGCATTTATCTTATTTGCTATCCTATGGTCATTATTTGTATATGCACCAGTTGCACACTGGGTTTGGGGAGTTGGCGGATGGCTTCGTGAACTAGGAGCTATTGACTTTGCCGGAGGAAACGTCGTTCACATTTCGTCAGGTGTAGCAGGATTAATTCTAGCTCTTGTTGTTGGAAAACGAAAAAATGCCGATGCCGCAGCACCTCACAATTTACCGTTAACTCTTTTAGGCGGAATGCTGATTTGGTTCGGGTGGTTTGGTTTTAACGTTGGAAGTTCTTTAACTATTAACAGCGTTGCAATGACGGCTTTTATTAACACGAATACAGCGGCAGCAACAGGAATTATCGGCTGGCTTGTAGTAGAGTGGATTATCAATAAAAAACCTACGCTGCTTGGAGCCGTTTCGGGAGCGATTGCTGGACTTGTAGCTATTACACCAGCTTGTGGATTCGTTACACCGTTTGCCTCTATTATAATTGGTTTTATCGGCGGTGCAGTTTGTTTCTGGGGTATCTTCTCACTTAAAAAGAAAATCGGTTACGACGATGCGCTAGATGCATTTGGTCTTCACGGTATTGGGGGAACATGGGGAGGTATTGCAACAGGTTTATTTGCCACAACTTCTGTAAATGACGCCGGTGCGAATGGTTTATTCTACGGAGATCCAAGTCTACTTTGGAAACAGCTGGTTGCTATCGTAGCAACATACCTATTTGTCGGTATTGCTACCTTCATTATCGTTAAAGTGGTTGGATTAATCGTATCTCTGCGTGCGACACAAGAAGAAGAAACACTTGGGCTTGATATTACGCTGCACGGTGAAAGAGCGTATCACGAATCGAATATGTAAAAGGGGTGGGCACAGTGAGTGATGTTTTAACGAAAATTGAAATTATTACACGCCCTTCAAAGTTTGAAGAGCTTAAGCAAGAACTGGCGAAAATCGGCGTTAGCGGTATTACAGTTACGGATGCACTGGGGTGCGGGTTGCAAAAAGGTATTACAGAGCTTTATAGAGGCGTTAAAAAACAAGACAACATGCACGCACGAATTAAAGTAGAAATTGTGGTGTGCGAAGTTCCGGTATCTGACGTTGTTGATAAAGCAAGAAAAGTACTAAATACAGGTCAGCCTGGAGATGGGAAAATATTTATCTATGAATTAAAAAATGCGATTAAGATCCGAACAGGGGAAGAGGGATCACAGGCATTACGAAATAATAGTTAAAGTCGGGGAGAAGTAGAAAACAAAGGGTCACATAAAAGAGGCTTGGACAAAAGTATGTTAGCCAAAGTGAAAAACGAACCGTTAGTCAACATGTTTGATTAACGGTTCGTTTTCTTTGTTATGTTAAACATACATCTGTTTCGTTCCTTCTAGCAGCTGATTGGAAAGAAAGGCGAAGACTCCTGTAGGAAAAGCGGAACAGACGAGACCCCACAGGAGCGCAAGCGACGAGGAGGATCAGCGACTGCCCGCGGAAAGCGAAGTCTTGCGCAGAAATCAATGGCGGTGTCACAAGCAGTTCAGCTCATGTATCTCATTTGTTAGCCTTTAGATTGGATTCATTTCGTTATGTCCCAGCCTCTTTTTTAGGTTAAATAGGTGCAAAGCATGTTTTCGTAGGGTGACATGCTTTTTGTTCCATGTACTAGCCATTGGGCGAACGCTTATGATGAACCCTTCTATGCTTATGCTAGATGAACCTTCTATGGGGCTTGCTCCTATCATTGTAGAACAAATATTTGAAATCATTATGGAATTAAATAAAAGCGGAATGACCATTTTACTCGTTGAACAAAACGCTTATCAAGCACTGCAAATCGCACACCGAGGCTATGTGATTCAAACGGGAGAAATTATTCTGCAAGGGAAAGGATCGGAATTAATTCATAATGAAAAAATAAAAGAAGCTTATTTAGCTTAAAAAAACAAACCGCATCGCGTTTTAACGCTGCGGTTTGTTTTTGTTCACAAGGGATGATTTGGATAAAGCAGGTAAGCATTGCTATTATCTGGTTTAGTTTCTTAATTAAGTAGGGAACGTTTAAAATAAGATTATTGAATAAGTGAGTAATTAGGCAACCCCCTAGATGAAAGAAATGATTCAATTTAAAGCTTTTTTATAAAAAACAAAAAAAGTTGAAACTTTTTTCATTAAAAAACGTTTATAAAGTAATAGAAAAAAATGGGTACGGTTATTTACACTCAAAAAGGAAGTGAGAGCGTGGCGACGCTGAAAACTAATTATTTGACTGACTTATGCTTAATCTATAGAGAAAGTCAATTTTATGTACTGCAAATACCTAGTTTCTACAAAAAAATGGCTAGCAAATACTTTCAGTTTCAGCCTCAAGAAAAAATTATCGCGTATTTACACAGCTCTTTTATAGCAGGCCTAGATAAAAGGGGAATTTGCTTTACAAATAAGGGGATTTACTGGAAAAGCAGAGGGATGAAAAAAGGAAAAATGTTATGGGAAGAGTTCGCTAACATTCAATCCATTACCATTCGAAAAGAAGAAATGATTTGTTTTAATGACGTGGAGAAATTTCAAGTCAATCAAAACGATTACTCAGCTAGAAAGCTAGTATCTCTATTAAAAAAAATCAAGAAATTTATTCGCACTCATTCCCATGAATATATGTGTCAAGACTATATATATCCGTGTGTATCCTCAAAAGAATTAACTTCTATTTGTTCGTCTTTTCAAATTCATCAAACCCCTGATCCAAAAGATGTGTTGTCGGTAGAAGGACAGCTATGTGAAGAAGTTGAAAAAGAGATGCGAAACAGGCTCTACTTACCTGCTAAAGAAAAAATTGTAGCTCATTTAAATACATATCCTCTTCAAAAAACCGAGGGGATTACCGTTTGTTCTAAAGGAATTTATTTCTCAAAATCTTTTAAAACAGTTTACTACCCTTGGCACTTATTTCGCCACGTGAGTATCTCAGTGGAAACCGAGGAATTAAAAATTGCTAAAAAACATTCGTTATCTCTCAACTCAGCTGCCGTGTCAAGCGGGGAAGTAATGCTGTTTCTAAAACAGATTAAACAGCATGTGCAGGCTTTGCATGAAAAAGAAGTCGATATTAAACAAGATAATAAGTTTGCATGGAAGATGTTAATTTAAAAAACAGGTTACGCGTAATCTGTTTTTTTATTTTGTAGTTCTTTAGAATCATTTATTTGGAATATTGAAAGACATCATACAAGTAAACAAGACTAGAATATTGGAAGTTAAGAAATTTTTCCCATGACTATAAGGTTAATTTTACCAAAATATCTTTCCTGTTTGGATAATTATGCTAAAATAGAGCTCGAGTTTATTTTAAGGAGCTGACAACAAGATGGAACGTAATTATTCAATTGATTTTATTAAGTTTTTTGCTACAGTGTTTGTGGTTTGTATTCATGTTAATCCATCACATGACGATTTCTTTTTAGGGAACCAGGAAAATGTGCTAGATGTCATTGTTGACACATTTGCACGATTCGCGGTTCCTTTTTTCTTTATTGTATCAGGTTATTTGTTTATGAATAAAATCCAAAAGCATCCAAAGCCTTCTGCATACTTAAAAAAATACACGTGGAATATTTCAAAGCTTTATGCATGTTGGTTCATCTTTTATTTATTGTTTGGTGTAGTTCTGCGCTTATTTCAGAACCACGGAACATTAGCAGAACGAAAAGGTGCAGTAGCTGATTATTTAACATCATCCATCACATTCAAAGATATTTTTTATTATGGAAGTGACACAAGCGGATTTCAGCTTTGGTACTTGATTGCATTAATTTGGGCTGTGGTCATCGTTTTCTTATTTCAACGATGGAAAAAGATTGGCTTATTAATGTTTATCAGCACCGTATTATATGTAACTGGGTTATTTGGGCAGTCTTATTCTTTATTTTTTCCACTTTCTTTTCAAACGAGAGATGCCCTGTTCTTTGGTTTGTTCTATACAGTATTAGGAGCTATGTTTGCCCTTTATGGTAAGAAAATTCTGTCAGTATTAAACGCAAGGCCAACAATTTATTTAGCCAGCTTTTTTGTGTTTTCAGCGTTAGAGATCGTCGAGCGTTACTGGTTGGTTAATATCCAGCACAGCAAGCCCGGAGACTACTTTATTTCTACGATTTTTTTATCGGCATCATTGTTTTTATTCGTATTGAGCAGTCCAAGTCTTGGCAAAAACTCATTTTTTTCAAAGGTTGGGAAAAATTCAGTTGGCATTTATGTAGTGCATATATGTATATTAAATGAGACCTATCGATTGCTTCGTTCTATAGATTCTTCTTTCTTTACGAATAGTGTCGTTGCCTACGTACTCATCGTTCCAGCAGTTTTTTGGTGCTCGTACTATTTATATAGAGGAATTCAATGGACAAAGGGAAAATTACATGTAAAGCCGCACAAACATTCATTTACAAAGCTACAGCATAAATAAAAAGAGCTGGCTAACTAAGCCAGCTCTTTTTATGATGCAATAGCGTACAAAAGCTGCCTTTGCCGTTGAGGGGATAAAGAAATATTTTGATACAATTCGTAAATATGATGTTCGTTCCGGTGATAACAAATCCAATCCTCGTATGTTCCTTTTAAGAAGATGCGAAAAAACACGATTCGCTTATTCGTGCCGCCTGTTTTTAATTCAATTTTCAAATCATCTGTTTCTAATGTATACTGTACTGTAGAAGAGGAAAGAGCAAGTTTAGTTGTTTTTTTACTTGTTTTAATGAATTCGGCAAGTTCAATGATCTTCATTTTTTTACCTCACTCTATTGTAAATTAGGGGTATCTTATACGTATGATGTGTACAAAGAAAATAGAATCGTTTTTTTATAGTTTAGAAGAATGATCTTCAGCCCCTTCGTTAAGGGATTTGTATAAAAGGTTGACGTTTTCTTTGAATACAAATAAAATGCATATTAAGAAGTATTTCCCTCATTGTAACTACAGAAAAAGAAGAATTAAGGGGGCTCAATATGTTGACTGACTTAGTTGTAAGTCAAAAAGTAGTCAAGGTAAATGAATTTACTGTTGTAGGAGTGCCTATTCGAACAGATGAACCTGTGGAAGAAACGGGCACAGGTCTTATTCCCGAGCACTGGCAGACTTTTTATAAACAACAGTTAGCTAATAAAATTGCCAATAAAGTAAATGGTAATACATTTGCTCTTTATACAGAATTTGAATATGATCAAAAAATGGATTTTACATTTGCTCTCGGATATGAAGTTTTACCCGGCGGCGAACTGAAAGATGATATGAGAGAGTTCATCATTCCAGAAGGTGAATACATGGTGTTTACAACAGCTGTTGGGCCAGCTAGACAGGTAGTCGTAGAGGCTTGGGCTTATATTCGGGAGTGGGCTAAAAAAAATCATCGTGCCTATAAAATAGATTTTGAATTATATGATGAACGCTGTATTGATCCTGAGTACAGTCAAGTTGATATTTATGTTTCAATTTAATAGCTAGTTTTGCTAAGTAGTTAAGATGCAGAGAAACGTTTTTGCTGCGTTCTTACTTTTAACGATAGGAATAAAAAGGGGTTTAGCGAGAGTGATCAGCAACGATTTATTACAAGCTTTAAAAGACGGATATAAACAGAGAATTAAATGGGTACTTATAAGTCAAATGGCACTGTTCATCACCGTAGCAGTCATACTTGTATCAAATTTTGTCACTAAATTTTCGTTTAACCAATTAAGCTTTATTTTTGTTTTGGTTAGTATAAGTTCGCTGTTATCAGGGGTAGAGCACGTATTGTTAAAACGTGAGAAGTGGCAATGGATTTTTGATTTTATTTTAGCTGCTTTTTTTATTGGTTTATCTATTTTTTTACACCGTTAAAGCGCCTGGTTCAGCGCTTTTTTATTTTGAGCAGCTCCGCACGCAATTTTCGGGCCTTTCTAGTATAAACAAAACAAAAATAGGTATTTATGACGAAAATAGTCAGAAAATTTAGTAAAAAAGTCTTGTATCTTGTCTTTATTTCGATTATGATAAGTTTACACCCTTCGTATTCACTTCTTTGGATGTCAGTACCTCTATTTTTACACTACAGAAAAGAGGTGAAGTCATTTCTTCAGTTTTCCTGCTAGCCTGCATACTAACCCTTTTAGCTATTTTATTTAGTAGCAACTACCCTCAAAATTAAAGGAGAGATCCACGCTTATGTCAAAAGCCCCTGTAAAAAACGAAATTGAACTTCAACTATCTGAAACGCACTTTTTTCAACTGCTTGATTTAATTTATTTAGGTAACTGGATGGTCACAGCATGTTCTGGAGTAGAAGATGAGCATGCACAAGAATATACGGATGTAGAAAAACAAATGTTTTCTCATGCAGAGCCTTTCCTTGAAAAAGGACCTTTTCACACGCTAAACAGTGAGGTTATGTTTACAGAAGAACATGAAGATTCTCTTCAAGATATTATTGGAGAATACGATAACGAAGTGTTTTGGGAAGCGCTAGCCTATCGCATGGCTAAACGAGATGTGATAGAACAAATAGGACCCATTAAAGAAATAAAAAATGAAGTTTTTATGCGAATTTTTCATCGAGAAATGGAGTATATACGAGAGTTTGAGACAAATGGAATTAAACGAATAACCATACCTCCTTTGCAGTAAAGGAGACAAATCGGCTTTCAAATTTGAAGGCCGATTTGCTGTTAAGCTGAAGCTTTTCTATTCCGTCTGAGAGGCGGGAAAGATCGGTATGTAAAGCTCCGCCATAACCATTCACACGGACCGTAATAGAAATAATAAAGCCACCACTTATTAAAAAAAAGCTGGAGTGTATATATAATGAGACAAATAATCGTGCTTTCTGTTAAGGTAAGAGTTCCGTATAAACCAAGGACTCTAACCATCCACAGGCAAATTAAAGTTTGGCTAAGGTAAGTTGTTAATGCCATTGTTCCACTATACTTAAAAAGACCCAGCACTGAAGCGTAAGGAGAAAATTGCAGGAATAACAGTAAGGTGGTAAGATAAAAAAAACATAGAAAAATGCCGCTCAAACTTGTAAAAAGGTGAATGGCCGCCTGCTGATAGAGTCCATATTTTAAAATTTCTAGTTTTAAAATAGCGAGAATGATAGTTAAAGTAAAACCTGCTGCACCTGTTATTAACTGAATTTTCTTAAAAAAAGAACGATTTTGTTCGATACTATGTACTAATTCTTTTTTAGCAGTATATAAGCCAAATAAAAACATAGAAAATACGGGAAAGATAGAAAACGGTAGATTTAATAGCATAGGTACCACTTCAACATTCAAACGATAAAACAGCCAAGATAAATAGTCTGCTTGCCTGTAGGTGGATAAATATTGGACTAAGGCATGTTCATGTAAAATCTTATACTCCAACTGAGCCTCCTGCAAGACGTGGGCTGGAATAAAAAACTGCATGCAAGCCAAAAGATAAAAAAAGCATAGCAGGCCTATTGCCCACAGCAAAATCGTCTTGGTTTTTTGATTATAAAAAAACAACAATAAAAAACCGCCAATAGCATACACATGCAAAATGTCTCCATACCAGAAAAAGACAAGATGAAAAAGCCCGATTAATAGCAAAGAAGCCATTCTTCTTGACCATAAAGCAGCGGCAAAGTAATGCTTTTCTTCAGCTCTACGCAAAAAGATTCCGCATCCAAGTCCAAATAAAAAAGAAAAAATCGTAAAAAACTTTCCTTGAACAAACAGCAGCAGGAATAAATCAATATAAGCATCGATTCCTTTATATTCATAAGGAATATCGTACATTTGAAAAATAAATATCGGATAAGCAAAAGCAGGGATATTTACTAAGAAAATGCCTAGCAAAGCAATACCCCGAATAATATCAAGAACAACAAGGCGTTCGTTAAGGGGAAGTGGAGAAGGATTCATCACTGTCGCTCCTTTTTGTTAGATATGTACATCTTAACACGACAGTGGCGAAAAAATAGGTGGGAATATAAAAAAATAAGCGGAAAGATTCATAGCTTTATGAACAAAAAAGTTGGATAATAATGGTATGGTTATCCATATCAAATACGAAAGGTGGAGAAAAAGATGAAAACAGCACTTGTGTTAGGTGGAACTCGTTTTTTTGGAAAAAATTTAGTCCAGACATTGCTCTCTAAAGGAGTTAAGGTTACGTTAGCAACGCGAGGTAAAACCCCAGATGATTTCGGCGACCGAGTTGAACGGATTTTTCTTGATCGTGTAGAAAAAGATTCTGTAATCGAAACAACACGAGGAAGAAAATGGGATGTTATCTTCGATCAAATATGCTATTCTTCACACGGCGCAGCTGTGGCTGTTGAAGCTTTTCGTCATAGTACGAGTCATTATGTACTCACCTCGACTCTTTCAGTATACGGTTCTTTAGAAAAAACGTGTTATGAAGAAGATTTTGATCCATACAAGTATCCTATTTCCTATACACGCCGTGAAAATATTTCCTACCAAGAAGGAAAACGCCAAGCTGAAGCGGTATTTTTTCAAAAAGCACCGTTTTCGGTAACGTCTGTCCGTTTTCCAATTGTAATGGGAAAAGATGATTATACGGATCGCTTACGTTTTCACGTAGAAAAAATTATGCATGAAGAAGAAATTGGTGTACCGGCTATTGAAGCAGAAATGAACTTCATTTCACAGGAAGAAGCCGGTGAATTTTTAGTCTGGTGTGCAGAACAGAAGCTAAAAGGGCCGATTAACGCTTGTTCAAATGGTACTATTTCACTCAAAAATTTATTTTCATATATTGAACAAGCAGCGAATAAAACAGCAAAAACAACCTCTCGTTTAACAGATGAAAATAGTTCTCCTTACGGAGTAGATCATTCTTGGACGATGAGTAATGAAAAGGCTAGCTTTTGGGGATATTCATTTACAAACCTGCAGGACTGGCTGCCTTCATTAATCAAAGCTTTCGTTGAAAGCGAAAAGAAAGTACCTTTAAGTTAAGAAAAAACAAAGACTGCACCGTTTAGCAGTCTTTTTGCTGTGACAAGCAGAACATTTTTATTTTATACATAAAAAGGGTACGCTAGGTACACATCATTATATAGAAGGAAGAAGGATAAACTATGGCAAAACATCACTTTCATTTGCAAGCAAATTGGCCAGGAGGCCGAAATGAAGTAGGTACAATTGAATCAGGACAATTAAAAACAAAAATTTCCATTCCACCAGAAATGGACGGGCCAGGAGTGGGAACAAATCCGGATGAAATGCTGCTAGGGGCAGCAGCCACGTGCTATATCATCACGCTTGCAGCGATATTCGAAAGAAGCGGAATCCGTCAGGAGGCTTTAACGATGGAATCAGAAGCTATTGTGGACGTGACGAATGGTGTATTCACATACGAAAAAATTATTCATAAACCTCATGTTATCATCACATCTGAATTTGCGGCTCAAGAAGAAAAAATCAATCGACTTATAAAAAAAGCAGAAACATCCTGTATGATTTCAAGAGCCATTCAAGGAAATGTTGAGATTGAATTAGAGCCTCAGCTCACAGTAAAAGCGTAATGGACCCATTACGCTTTTCTTATGTTTATTTCTAAAAAAAGCACATTTAAGATTGTAAAATACTCAAATTTGAATATAATAATTTAAGTAGCTATCATTTCTGTTCATCAAAAAGATGACGTGAAAGGAGGAACTGAAATGGTTTCATCAGAAAAAAATATTCGTTTTATCGTAGCAGGATTGCTGCTCGGTATTTTTATGTCAGCCATGGATAATACCATCGTAGCGACGGCTATGGGGAAAATCATTTCTGATCTAGGTGGGTTAGATAAGTTTGTTTGGGTTACGTCCGCCTATATGGTTGCCGTGATGGCAGGTATGCCGATATTTGGTAAACTGTCTGATATGTACGGCCGTAAACGGTTTTTTATTTTTGGATTGACGGTATTTTTACTTGGATCTGCATTGTGTGGCCTAGCGCAAAGCATTGTACAGCTAAGTATTTACCGGGCGATTCAAGGAATTGGAGGAGGAGCGCTTCTTCCGATTGCTTTTACTATTGTATTTGATATTTTCCCTCCTGAAAAACGCGGGAAAATGACGGGATTATTAGGTGCCGTTTTTGGCTCAGCAAGCGTATTTGGTCCGCTTCTTGGTGCATACATTACGGAATACATCAGCTGGCACTGGGTGTTTTATGTGAACGTGCCGATTGGACTTTTATCGTTATTTTTTATTGTGCGCTTTTATAAAGAATCAAAAAGTCATAAAAAACAAAAAATTGACTGGGCTGGTGCAGCCACTCTTGTAATTTCAGTAGTTAGTTTAATGTTTGCTCTTGAACTTGGAGGGAAAGAGTACGATTGGTCTTCTCCGCAAATTTTATCTCTTTTTGCTATCTTTGCTGTGGCGCTATCACTCTTCTTTTTTGTGGAAAAACGCGCGCAAGAGCCGATTATTTCATTTTGGATGTTCAAGCGCCGTTTATTTGCAACATCACAAATTCTCGCTTTCTTATACGGAGCAACGTTTATTATTTTAACGGTATTTATTCCTATTTTCGTTCAAGCTGTTTATGGAGGTTCTGCTACAAATGCAGGTTTAATTTTAACTCCTATGATGTTAGGCTCGGTAGCAGGAAGTGCTATCGGCGGGATTTTTCTCACAAAAACAAGCTTTCGAAACTTAATGATTATGTCCGTTTTTTCATTTGCAGTAGGAATGTTTTTATTAGGAACAATGGAACCTGATACACCTCGTTGGATGCTAACGGTATTCATGATTTTGACTGGGTTTGGCGTAGGATTTAGCTTTTCTCTTTTACCAACTTCGTCAACGCATAAGCTGGATCCACAGTTTAGAGGTTCTGCCAACTCAACGAACTCATTTGCACGTTCTTTAGGAATGACGCTGGGAGTTACGATTTTTGGAACGATTCAAAGCAATACATTTACAAATGAGCTGCAGCGCAATTTTCAAGGTATGGGAAATGGATCACAAGGAGCATTTTCTCAAATAGGAGATCCGAGTGCAGTTTTTCAATCAAGTGCAAGAAACAGCATTCCGCCTCAAATATTAGATAAGATTGTTGATGCTATGTCTACATCGATCACGTATGCATTTATGCTTGCTCTTATTCCAATTGCAGTAGCTATCATTACTGTCTTTTTAATGGGAAATGAACGAGTAGAAGTTCCCCCTAAAAAGCGGGTAGAAGCTAAGGAACCTGCAGCTCAAAAATAGAAAAAGCACGAAGATGTTCGTGCTTTTTCTACTAAATAAGATGCATGTCAAGAGGTGAAAGGTGTTATGAGTGTTAAATTAGTCATATTGGGTTTATTAATGGAAGGAAACAAGCACCCTTATGAAATTCAGCAAACCATTAATGAAAGACAAATGAAGCACTATATTAAACTGGCAAGCGGCTCTTTATATTATGCTTTTGATACGCTTGAAAAAAATCAGCTGGTGAAAGTAGTCGATGTGATTCGAGAGACGAACAGACCTGAAAAGACCGTTTATTCTATTACGGATGCAGGAAGAGAAGAATTTGAGCGCCTTTATTTTGAACAGCTATTAAAAAAAGAGCATATGCATAGACCAGTTTATGCTGCGCTTTCATTTACTTCTTACGTCGATCAAGAAAAAGTGGCTTCTGCTTTAGAAAAAAAGATTGAGGAAACGGCAGCTTATTTAGAAAAAATGCAAAATTTGTACCAAGTTAAAAAGGTGGATCATTCCATTGCAAATCTGTCGATCATTATGCGCACGATTATGCATTTGAAAGTAGAACTAACTTGGTTCACTCATTTACTCGAAGCGGCGAAAAGCAACAAGCTTACAGAAGTAGATGATGGTTATTTTGAAGACGTTGAAAAAATCGTAGATGAGTTTTAAAAAAGAAGCAAAACGCTGCTTCTTTTTTTTAATAGTCATAAAACATATTTCAAGCAATTTAATTTTGCCAAAAGCTAGGTCAATAACAATTAATTAACACCTGATTCGACCTTTAATTAGCTTTACTTATAAAACGCTTTCAAAAAGTAGTAAGACTATTAAAAAAGTAAAAAAAATTAAAGAAATATAGCGATTTCATTTTGATTGACGAGTAAAAGAGTGGTAAAATATAAGCAGATATCAGATACACACGCAGTGAGGTTTATCACTCGTTGTAAAGATGTCAGACGATAAGGTAATCGACATTCAAAATGGAAAGATTGTTGAGTACGACAATTATTATAACTCGTTGGGGGTTTTATCATGGGTAACGAAACGTCGAATAGAGGGGAGCCTTGGCAAGGATTTTTGGGTCCGAACTATGGCTATGTATTAGAACAGTATGAGTTATATGAAGAGCAGTCAGATCTAGTAGATCCAGAGTTAAAAGAATTATTTGATTATTGGGGTGCTCCTCCATTAAACGAAAGCGAGCAGGTTCAGCAAGCTGAATACGCACAGGCTGCACCTTCAGCTAACACATCTAAAATTGCATCGGCTATTAAGCTAGCGGAAAACATCCGTGCTTATGGTCATCTATACGCATCAATTAAACCTCTTGAAAGCGAGAAGAAAGATCCTGTCTTGCTTCACTTGGAAGATTACAATTTAACGCAAGAAGATTTGAAATCAATTCCGGTTGATATTTTATGTACGAATGCGCCATCACACGTCAAAAATGGTTTAGACGCAATTAACTATTTAACAGATGTCTACACAAAAACCATTGCGTTTGAATTCCATCACGTACATAACATGGAAGAGAATAAGTGGCTGACTGATATGGTCGAGTCAGGTGCTATTTTCCAACCTCTTTCAAATGAGAAAAGAACTTCTGTATTAAAGCGTTTAACAGAAGTAGAAGGCTTTGAACAATTTTTGCACCGTACATTTGTCGGACAAAAACGCTTTTCTATTGAAGGCGTAGATATGTTAATTCCACTTGTAGATGAACTGATTGCACGCTCAGTGGAAACAAGCCCAAAAACGGTTAATATCGGGATGGCTCACCGTGGACGCTTAAATGTATTAGCACACGTATTAGGCAAGCCGTATGAAATGATTTTTGCAGAATTCCAGCATGCACCTAACAAGGAATTAGTTCCTTCAGAAGGTTCAATCGGTATCAACTACGGCTGGACGGGAGACGTAAAATATCACCTGGGTGCCGACAAACAAATTAAAGCAGAGAACACAGTTCGAGCTCGTTTGACATTGGCTAGCAACCCTAGTCACTTGGAGTTTGTTAATCCGGTTGTGGAAGGGTTTACAAGAGCAGCTCAAGATGAGCGTGATGTGAATGGATACCCAAAACAAGATGTAAAAAAATCGTTCGCGATTTTAATTCACGGAGATGCTGCGTTCCCTGGTGAAGGTATAGTACAAGAAACGCTGAACTTAAATCAATTGACTGGTTATCAAACAGGTGGAACAATCCACATTATTGCTAACAACATGATTGGATTTACAACAGAAAGCGTCGATTCTCGTTCAACGAAATATGCAAGTGACTTAGCAAAAGGATTTGAAATTCCAATTGTTCACGTAAATGCGGATGATCCGGAAGCCTGTCTAGCTGCTGCTTACTTTGCTTATGAGTATCGCAGACGTTTTAACAAAGATTTCTTGATTGATTTAATTGGATACCGTCGATTTGGCCACAATGAAATGGATGAACCGTCTGTAACGCAGCCGAAGATGTATGAAATTGTGACAAAACGTCCAACGGTTCGTGCTATGTATGCAAAGCAGCTTGAAGAACAAAACGTGATTCAAAGCGGCCAAGCAGATCAAATTAATGAAGAGTTACAAGCGAAGTTAAAAGCAGCTTATGAGAAAGTGCCGCCAAAAGCTGAAAAACAACATAGAATTATGGAAATGCCACAAGCAGTCTTCAAAGGAATTTCAGATATTGATACATCGGTTACAAAAGAAGAGCTGTTTGAAGTGAATCAAGAGCTAGTGAAATACCCTGAAGGATTTAACGTATTTCCAAAACTTGATCGCATCTTATCTAAACGTGCCAAAGCGTTTGAAGAAAATGAAAGCGTAGATTGGTCATTGGGTGAGGCATTTGCATTTGCTACGATTTTAAGAGACGGCACGCCAATTCGTATTACAGGCCAGGATTCTGAACGTGGTACGTTTGCACATAGACATCTTGTTCTTCATGATCATAAGACAGGGGATGTTTACTCACCACTACACGCAATGAAGAACGTAAGCGCTTCCTTTGATATTCGTAACAGTCCATTATCAGAAGGATCCGTTCTTGGATTTGAATACGGCTATAATGTATTTGCTCCGGAAACGCTTGTTCTTTGGGAAGCACAGTTCGGTGATTTTGCCAATGCAGGTCAAGTTATTATTGACCAGTTTATTGCAGCAGGCCGTGCTAAGTGGGGACAAAAATCTGGAATGGTCTTATTGCTGCCACACGGCCATGAAGGTCAAGGACCAGAACACTCAAGCGCTCGTCTAGAACGTTATTTACAGCTAGCTGGTGAAAACAACTGGACAATTGCAAACGTAACAAGCGCTGCACAATACTTCCACTTACTTCGACGACAAGCTGCCATTTTACAGCGCGAAGAAGTAAGACCGCTAGTAGTTATGACACCAAAAAGTTTGCTTCGTAATGCTTTTAGTGTGTCAAACCTTGAAGAGTTTACAAAAGGCTCTTTCCGCTTAGTAGTAGAACAGCCTGGATTAGGCAAAAAAGAAGATACAGTTGAACGAATCGTTCTGTGCAGCGGAAAAATCAGCAGTGAATTAACGGAACGCTTAAACAAAGCAGAAGATGATAAAGATTGGCTACACGTCCTTCGTCTAGAACAAATTTATCCGTTCCCAAGACGCGTAATTGCTGAAATCTTTGCTCGCTATAAAAATTTAAAAGAGATTGTCTGGTTACAAGAAGAGCCGGAAAACATGGGCGCATGGAACTATGTAGAAGATCGACTGCGTGAAGTAGCACCAGAAGGAGCTACGGTTGACTACATCGGACGCACAAGACGCTCAAGTCCAGCTGAAGGAGATCCAACAGTTCACAGACAAGAACAAGAACGTATTTTACAAGATGCATTAACTAAAAATGAAATTGCTAACGACGTTGTTACACGATAAGGAAGGGGAATGAACCATGGGAGAGATTAAAGTACCGGAATTAGCAGAATCAATTTCTGAAGGAACAGTTGCACAGTGGCTAAAACAAGTAGGAGATTTCGTTGAAAAAGGCGATTATATCGTTGAACTTGAAACAGATAAAGTTAACGTTGAAATTACAGCTGAAGACTCTGGTGTGTTAACGGAACTTCTTGCTGGCGAAGGCGACACAGTGCAAGTTGGTGAAACAATTGCACGTCTTGAAGCGAAAGAAGGAGCTTCAGCACCAGCAGCACCAAAAGCTGAAGAAAAACCAGCAGAGGAAGCACCAAAGCAAGAAGCGGCTCCAGCTCAGCAAAAAACTGTTGAAGAAGTAGCGCCAGCAGCTGAAGCGCCTCAGCAAGGAAATCAAAAACAATGGCTAATTGCTTCTCCTGCAGCTCGCAAAGCAGCAAGAGAACGCGGGATTAAGCTAGATCAAGTGCCAACTACTGATCCTCTTGGCCGTGTGCGCAAACATGATATTGATTCGTATGCAGACCAAAAATCAAATGAGCAAAAGCAGCAGGCACAAGCAAGTAAGCCAGCTAACCCGGTATCTCCGTCTCCAGCGGCAAGTGAAAATAGCGATAAACCTGTTGAACGCGAACGTATGTCACGTCGTCGTCAAACAATTGCCAAACGTCTCGTTGAAGTTCAGCAAACAGCGGCTATGCTAACAACGTTTAACGAAGTAGACATGACTGCTGTTATGGCTCTTCGCAAACGACGCAAAGACAAATTCTTTGAACAGCACGACGTAAGACTTGGCTTTATGTCATTCTTTACAAAAGCAGTAGTAGCAGCACTTAAAAAGTATCCATTATTAAATGCTGAAATTCAAGGAAACGAGTTATTAATTAAAAAATTCTATGATATCGGTATTGCTGTGTCAGCTCCAGACGGTCTTGTTGTTCCAGTTGTACGTGATGCTGACCGCAAAACATTCGCTGGTATCGAAGGATCTATCGTTGATTTAGCGAAAAAAGCGCGCGACAACAAATTAGCATTAAAAGATTTACAAGGTGGAACGTTCACAATTACAAACGGCGGCGTATTCGGTTCATTAATGTCTACACCAATTTTAAATGGGCCTCAAGTTGGTATTTTAGGAATGCATAAAGTTCAGCTTCGTCCGGTAGCAATTGATGAAGAGCGTATCGAAAATCGTCCGATGATGTACATTGCACTTTCTTACGATCACCGTATCGTTGACGGCAAAGAAGCCGTAAGCTTCCTAGCTACTGTTAAAGAACTATTAGAAGATCCAGAATCTTTATTACTAGAAGGTTAATAAAAAGAACCTGCTATTTTCTTAGAGAATAGCAGGTTCTTTTATGTTCGTTTAATGCCTGCAACATAAGCAGGACCCAAAAAAGTCATGCTAGCGAGTGTCAGGGCCATTTCTCGCGGTGACTGCTTCATACCTTGTTCTAACCAGTGCTGAATAACTCCAAGATGCGCTGACGTTACGTAAGACATTAAATGTTCAAGTGGAACAAGCGGAGGCGTTTTATTATCCATAAGCTCTAATTTTTCGAGCATATTGGTTTTCATAACTTCTTTAATTTTAAGATGAAAGCCAGGATTTCCTTTTGGACCAAGCATAACCTGCATAAAATATGCATTTTCTTGAATATATTCAAAAAGTGTAATAATAAACGGCAAAGGCTGTTCTTTTAAATTAGCAGACACAATCTCATTGGGATTTGCTTTTTTGATAAATTCTTTTATCTCTTGAATAACTTCATTTTCGCTTTTTTCAAGCAAATCGTATTTATCTTGGTAGTGTAAATAAAAAGTTCCGCGATTAATATCCGCTTTTTTCGTCAAATCCCTGACCGTTACACCTTCAAACCCTTTCTCTTCCATTAATTCTGTCAAAGCATCTCGGATAAATCTTTTCGTTCGAATAATTCTGCGATCTGTTTTTGAATTCCCCACAGCTTTTAAACACCTACTTTTTTCTTTAATAATGAACAGTTATATGCTTTGTGTTAAGTAATCGACATTCCTGCTATTATTGCATATTGAGAATACAGGTAAATTTATTATAATTTACATAGTGATCACTAATCAACATCATGTACATTATCTTTTCGTTAACGTGTATATCCTTAAAACAAAAAGGAGAGATCTACATGAAATTAGGTAATCAAAAGCTTATATATTTTTCACCAATTATAGTAGTAGCTGTTATTTTTATCTTTATTCTAACCTTAATTCCTTCGGCAAGCTCAGCACCTAAGAATTTGCCAATCGCATTCGTAAATGCTGACGAAGGAATGACAGTTCCAGCAAAGGGTAATGTAAATATAGGAAATCAAATCGAACAAAATACGAAAGGGGCAAGTACCGAACAGTCTTCGGTTAAATGGATCTTTGTCTCAAATACTAAAGAAGTTGAAAAAGGATTAAATAATCAACAATACTACGGGGCGCTTATTATTCCAAAAGATTTCACCAAAAAACAGTCGACTCTTCAGACGGCTAAGCCTGATGCACCTGCTATTAAATTATTAGTGAATCAAGGAATGAATACAGCTGCTTCAACCCTAGCAAGTCAGGTGCTAAACGGGGCAGTTGATAAGATGAATGAAAATATGCGCTTGCAGCTAGTGAAAAGATTTGAACAAAACGGAACGCAACTAAGTGCAAACCAAGCATTAGCACTCGCTGCACCGATTCAAAAGACAGTGATAAACGTAAACGAAACAGGGACTCATAGTGTCAACGGAAATGCCCCCGTTTCATTATTTCAGCCGCTGTGGATGGCAAGTATAGCCGGTGCTGCAATGGTCTTCCTCAGCCTTCAAAAAATCACGTTTTCTTCTCGTAAAGAGAAAATCGTTAACCAAGTAGGAATCGTAATCATCGGGGTTATACTTGCTTTAGCTGCTGGTTTCGGGCTTGTGTGGCTGGCTGAAGTAGTTGGAATAAGCGTTCCTTCATTTTTGGATACAGCACTATTCTTAGCTATTGCTTACTTCAGTTTTTTCACCTTGATATCAGCCGTACTTTCATGGCTAGGACTAAAGGGACTTCCGATTTTCGTTATTGTTCTATTTTTTGGCGCACCTTTGCTTTCAATGGCCCCAGAAATTATGCCTGATTTTTATAGAGAGTGGATTTATCCATGGCTGCCGATGAGATTTATGGTAGATGGCGTAAGAGAACTATTTTTCTTTGGAGAACATCTGACATGGAATCCTTCTATATCTGCTCTAGCTCTTATCTCTTTAATAAGTTTGTGTGCTCTGTTTGCTTCTGCTTTACCTGCATCTTCTGTAAAAAAAGAGGAGTCTCGCTCAATATAAACGATACTGTAACTGAATGAAAAGGAGAGATGATGATGAATCCACAAATCCTAATCGTTGGTGCCGGCCCTACTGGCCTCGTTATGGCCTACAATCTAGCCAGACATAACATTCCTTTTCGAATTATTGATAGAAGCGACGGACCTGGGCAAGCCTCCCGGGCTATGGCTATTTTACCGCGAACACTTGAATTTTATCAGCAGTTCGGTTTTGCAGATGAAGTCATAGACAGCGGGATTAAGATGGAAGATGTATACGTCCGAGTGAAGAATAAAATAAAAGCAAAAGTTCATCTAGGATCTTTAGGAGAAGGATTAAGTCCTTTTCCTTTTGTTCTTACATTTCCACAGGACGACCACGAGCGGTTTCTGCTTGAAAAATTAAAAAATTTTGGGATCGAAGTAGAATGGAAGACGGAGTTACTATCTCTAGCTGAACACGGAGAAGAGGTAAAAACTTTATTAAAAGCACAACAAGAGAAAACCGCTTATTTTAAGTATATTTGTGGATGTGACGGAGCACACAGTACCGTTCGCAAGCAAATGAAGATAGAGTTTAAAGGAGAAAAATATAAACAGCATTTTTATGTGATGGATGTTCACGGCTCTGGTGAAGTGATGAAGGATCAAAAAATCAGTATTTCATTTAGCAATGAAGAATTTTTGATTTGTATGCCTGTTAGAAGTAAAGGAACGTATCGAATGATCGGCATTATTCCTTCAACTTTGGGGGGGCAAAACGATGTAAAAGCTGAAAACATTCACGCTTTTATTCAACGAACATTTGGTGCTCAGGTTGAGGGTATAAATTGGTTCTCGACATATCATATCCATCACAGAGTAGCAAGTCGTTTCCGACAGGGGCGTATTTTTCTAAGTGGAGATGCAGCCCATATTCATAGTCCTGCAGGGGGACAAGGAATGAACGCAGGAATTGGAGATGCAGTCAACCTTTCATGGAAATTAGCAGCTGTCCTTCAACACAAAGCGGCACTTTCCATATTAGATACATACGAAGAAGAAAGGTTGCCTTTTGCAGAGCTGCTTGTAAATACAACTGATCGCGCTTTTAAGCGAATGGTGGCACGAGATAAAACGAGTCAATTTTTTAGGAAGCATATCTTTCCGCCTGTACTATCCTTTTTATTTCGTTTCCCTTATCCCCGTCACAAAGCATTTACGATTTTATCTCAAATCCGCATTAAGTATCGAAATAGTGACCTAAGCAGCGGGCAAGGGACAAATGTGCAAAGTGGTGATCGATTACCCTATGTAGAAGGGAATTTTGAATCTTTACAGTCTTTAAACTGGCAAATACATGTCTATGGAACAGCAGCAGAGAAGCTAAAAAAGAGCATGCAAGAAAAAGACTTCTCCTTGCACGAGTTTTCTTGGAACCCTTACTTGAAGAAAGCAGGGCTTCAAAAAGATGCTCTGTACGTTATTAGACCGGACGGATACATTGGTTTTATTAGCAGCGAGCAGCGTATAGATCTGCTTCATCAATATTTGAATACGCATAAAATCCTTCCTTTTACAAATGAATATTAGATCTAAAAAAACGCCATCTTATATGGTGTTTTTATTTTTGTTTACAATTTCGAAACAACTTGGAGATGTTTTTGGGAAAGCTGTTTGATAAGATAGACGAATAGAAATATCAAATGAAAGTACGTGATACATTGAATAAAAAGATTTTAGTAGTTGATGATGAAAAAAGTATTGCTACAGCGGTATCCTATGCTTTCAAGCGCGAAGGATATATTGTAGACACCGCATCTGACGGTGAAGAAGCACTTGAAAAAGTAAAAAGCTTTCAACCTGACGTGATGATATTGGATGTGATGATGCCGAAATTAACCGGCTATGAAGTATGCCGAAAACTTGAGAATCGAAGAGGAATGGGGATTATCTTGTTAACGGTTAAAAATGATATCGTCGATAAAGTTCTAGGCTTAGAGTTAGGCGCAGATGATTACATGACCAAGCCTTTTGACGTAAGAGAACTTGTAGCTAGAGCTAAAGCACTTGTGCGGCGAATGGAAAAAAATGAAGCTCCTGAAGCTGTCGGAGAAATCACGGTGGGAAAAGTGAAGGTGAACTTAATTCAGCGCACGTTACATGTTGCCAATGAGTTAGTTAAGCTTACACCAAAGGAGTTTGATCTTATTGCTTTATTACTTGCCAATTTAGAGAGAGTGTACACACGAGAAGATTTACTAGATCTTGTCTGGGGAATGGATTATGCAGGCGGTACACGTACGGTAGACATTCACATGCAGCGCCTTCGAAAAAAAGTAGGAGAAGCAGAACCTTATTTGCTTCAAACGGTATACGGGGTTGGATATAAAGCGACAGCAGGGATCAATGAATGAAAATCAGCCTAAAAGCTAAGATGGGACTCGTTCTTGCTTTTTTAATTATTTTAACAGTAACCGTACTGAGCGTACTTGTGTTAAAAGGAATTGAGACAAATCAGCGTGATCAGCTAGAAAGTGAACTTATTCAAAAAAGCAAAGCAGCGGAGCAGACGATTCATCAAAGTTATGTAACCGGTGACCCGTCTCTGAATACAGATTCTTTTCTTCAGCAAAAAGGACAGCGCCTTGCATCTTCGATTGCATCACAAAGCGGAATGCAAACAGTCCTATATAATCAAAAAGGACAGGAATCAGGAAGCTCTATTCCCATCGGCCAAAAAGATGTGGATGTTTCTGATACGCTTTGCTATGCTTTGAAAGGAAAAATAGCCTATCAAATCTCGGGTGCTTCCCTTATTTACTTCGCACCTGTGTCAATCGATAATCAATTTATTGGAGCCATTCGTTTTGACCATTCCCTAAAAAATAATCAGCAGTTTATAGCTGATATTAGGCACTTATTTCGTATGGGAGGAACGATTGCAGCAGCAGCAGCTTTTTTAATTGGCTACGCTTATTTTTATCGCATTGCTTCGCTCATCGCTACCCTTCAAAAAACTTCACAGCAGATTCGAAAAGGCCATTATTTGACTGATGTGCCGTTCAAACGACGCGATGAACTTGGAGAGCTTAGTCAAGGCTTGTTTTTTATGAGTACGTCGATTGAAAAAAATATCGATCAAATGAATGAAGAAAAAAGAAAGCTTGAGTTCGCTATTTCGAAACTGCAGTCTCTTGAACAACAGCAAAAGCAGTTTATCGGTAACATCAGCCACGAATTTAAGACGCCTTTAACATCGATCAAAGCTTATGTTGACTTACTTGATATGTATCGAGATGATCCTCAGCTTATGGAAGACGGCGTGCAGAATATTCGTAAAGAAACGAATCGCCTTCATGAAATGGTAGATAAAATCTTAAAGCTTTCAGCGCTTGAAAAATATGATTTCGAGCAGCGCCCAGAGCAAGTTGAATTGAAGCGGCTTCTAGAAGACATATGCGATCGTATGAAAGGAAAAGCAGCTAAATTTGATTTGACTCTTCATACAAATATCAAAGAAGCAGTTGTTTGGGCTGATCGTGAAAGCTTAATACACATTTTTATCAATTTAATTGACAATGCTATTAAATATAATGAACCAGGCGGAAAAGTGGAAGTAACGTCTTACACTTTAGAGAATTCTATTATTGTGGATGTAGCTAACACCGGAATAGGGATTCCATCCGAAGCAGAAGAGAAATTATTTCAACCATTTTTCACCGTAAATAAAGATCGGTCGCGTTTATCCGGAGGTACAGGCCTTGGCTTAGCATTAGCCAAAGATTTAACTGAAAAACAAAAAGGTGTTATCAAGCTGCATCATTCTGATTCTAAATGGACGATTTTCAAAGTGTCGTTTCCTTTGAAAACAGAGAAATGAGTTAGCTAAAAGGAGTGAACCGTTATTGAAACGGTATAGATTAATGATATATATAACAAGCACTTTTCTTATTTTAACATCATGCGGACAAAAAGAAAGCCATAGAGAAACCGTTGAAAAACCCGACAAGAAAATTACTGTATTGGACCAAGTAGATAAAGATGGAAAAATAGAAGTGAAAGACGTTCAGGATATTAACGGCGTAAGGGCGTTTCAATTTTTAAACGAAAACACAATGATTGTTAGTAAAGAAAATAAACAATTTCGTTCGCACAATTTCGGTCCCAAAGAGGTATATGCACAGAATTTAGCTACTTATAATCTAAAAAACAAGTCTACTTTTGTGTTGCATCCAAGCAATGAAATTCAACATGCGGCCAAGCTTTCTCCAAATGGTGAATATCTTTTTTATAAAGTAGCAAAAGGCGAAGATACATTTGGTTATATAATGAACCTTCAAACAAAAAAAACGGTTAAAATAAAGAATGTTCTTCTCTATCCATCAAGCGGAGAGTGGCTTAATAATTCAGAAGTAATGTTTATTACAATGGAAGGAAAGCTTTCTAAAGCAAATGTAAAAGGAGAAGCAGAACCTCTGTTGCACAGAGACGATCGAATCTTAGATGCAGTTAAAGGAATAGGTGGTATTTATTATATTGGTGTAAACAACCAGCTTTTTTTTCTTCATAACGAACAGACGGACCCTGAAAAAATCCGAGATAATGTGATTTCGATTATCCCGTCTCCAAACGGAAAACAATTAGCGCTCGTTCAGCAAAAAGATGCCCAAACGAGAACGCTGTCTATCACAGATTTAAAAGGATCAGAGGCCTTTCAGCTTGCTCTGTCCACTCAAATTTTTGGCGTAAGCTGGTCTCCCGACGGTTCGAAATTAGCCTATAACTTTATTTCTGAAAAAGAGGGAGATAAAGGGATATTCATAGCAGATGGATTAACAGGAGATGTTACACACTTAAACGTAAATTTAGACTATGCCGCTGATCAGCTTGCTTGGAGTCAATCAGGAAATAAACTAGTTGCATCGAGCTTTACGCAAAATCAAGTTCATACGTATATTATCTTTTTGAAATAGACTGCTTAGGCAGTCTATTTCTATTTTTTCACACCTTGAATTGTTTACAAGTTTGAAACAACTGAATAACAGACAGAAACATTTATATTTTATCCTTTCTGTATAGGCTTTTGTAGCGCATCAAAAGCCGTTTGAAAGGAGTAAGACATCATGAAATACTTTTTATTTATTTGTTCTTTAGCTTTTACGCTGATGATAGCAGGGTGCGGAACAAGCAATTCTTCATCAAAGCCTGCCAGAGAATTCACAAAAAATGGACAGGCTCAAAAACTAGAAAGCTCATCAGCTTCTCCAACTTTAACGAAGCCTAATGTAGACGAAACAGTGGTAATAGCCAATCCAGGATCGGTTACGGCTTTAGTTAATAAAAAACATCAGCTTCCTGAATCCTATCAGCCTTCCGATTTAGTCTATGCCGACGTTCCGTTTATCTTCAACGAAAAAATAGAAAAACGAATGCTTAGAAAGCCTGCAGCACAAGCGCTTGAAGAACTTTTCCGAGATGCTGAAAAAGAGGGAATCAGCTTACTTGGTGTATCCGGTTATCGATCTCACGAGCGTCAAAAAGAGCTTTTTGCATTTTACGCAAAGCGAGACGGAGAAGAACAAGCACGCACCTATAGCGCCTACCCTGGAACAAGTGAACACGAAACGGGACTAGCAATCGATGTCACGGGAGGAAGTGGAATGTGTGCTGCCGCAGACTGCTTCGGTGCTACATCAGAGGCTCATTGGCTTTCAAAAAATGCGTATCACTACGGATTCATTATTCGATACCCTGAAGGTGAAGAACAGGTTACCGGCTATAAATACGAACCATGGCACCTTAGGTATGTAGGGAAAAAAGCAGCCGCATCCATTTTTAATCAATATGCAACGTTAGAAACCTATGCAAGTAAGAAAAAAGCTTAATCAAAAGTTCTATAACTGGAGAAAGAAGGAAAGAAAAATAAAAAGTTAGGTTTATCACTCTCACATATGATACAAACTGATACTATAACATGCTTGCTATAGAGGAAGGGTATCGATGTATAAAGATATTGCGATTGAACTGATATGTGGATTTTTAGCGCTATTTATTATGCTGAAGCTTTTAGGTAAGACGCAGTTTGCTCAAATCACTCCGTTTGACTTTATTACCACGCTTGTCCTGGGAAATATTGTGGGGGACGCAGCTCTTGAAAAAGGAGTAGAGCTAACTGAAATTCTTTACAGCGTTTTGATTTGGGGGCTTCTGATCTACGCAGTGACAAAGCTATCTCAAACCTTTACAGGATTTAGAGGGATTCTTGAAGGAAAGCCTTCAATGATTATTTATAAAGGGAAAATCCTTTATAAAGAGCTTAAGAAAAACAACTTGGACTTGAATCAGCTTCAGCATTTAATGAGACAGCAAGGGTATTTTTCACTGTATGAAGCAGAATACGTCATTTTAGAAACAAATGGAGAGGTGAGCGTCGCTCCTAAACATGAATTCGGCCCTCCGACGAAAAATGATTTAAACATCCCTTATTCTCAAACCAATTTACCGATTGCTTTAATCATGGATGGAAAAGTAGTGCCTGGTAATTTGAAAGAAGCAAACGTAGACGAAAAATGGTTAAAAAAACAGCTTGCAATCAAGAAAATTAAAAAATACAGCGAAGTTTTTTATGCTGAATGGCAGCAAGAGCGAGGACTAGAGATAACAAAATTCTAAAAACCCTTTCCTTAAAAGGAAAGGGTTTTTAGCTTTCTTTTAATAGCTTAGCAAAATCTTCAATCGTTGTAGAATACGTGACGTACAGACGGGGAATAAGATAGTTTTCATCCTTTTGTCCGCTCTCAGTGAAAAATTTTGGAATTGTTGAAAGACCAAATGTATAATTCTTTTTTGTTTCTTCCACTACGCGGCTATTGACCTTTCCGTAAGGGTAAGCAAGAGCAATAACGGGCTGGCTCGTAATGGCTTCAATTTTTCGTTTTGAATTACCTAGCTCATAGGATAAATTTTTCGTCTTAGTTAAATCCGGATGAGTAGCAGTATGAGACTGAATAGAAAAAAATCCTGAATCAACAAATTTTTTTAAATCCGCTGGCGACAAACGGTTGGGACGGCCGATAAAATCTGAAATCACAAAAATTGTAGCCGCTGGATGAAATTGAGTGCTGGCTGCTCTTTGAAAAATGGGCAAGATAGTAAGATTATTTTTATATCCATCGTCAAATGTAATAAATATAGGTTTTTTCACATGCGTTAGTTCCTGCCATTTTTCAAATGTTAGCGGCGTATATCCTTGCTTTTTAAGATAAAGAAGTTGTTTCTCAAAATTTTCAGGCGTCACATACAGTTCTTTTTCCCCGTGGCCTGTGTAGGTATCAATAGAATGGTAAATCAATACAGGCACTTTCACTTGGCTAAAAGCGGGGGAAGGGAAAATAACAGTTAGCACTAAGATAACAAAAACCGAAATTTTTCTCATAACAATCCTTTCTGTTGCACAGTGGTGACGAGACTGTTTTAGTATGTCAAAAGAAAAGGAATGTATAAGCCAAGCTTTCTTTTTTACAAATATAAGCCTTCTTTTTTAAATATTTTATGCAGAACCAAGTGCTCAGCAGAGTTCACAACTGCAAACTGTTTTTTGGAAAGAGAATGGGGAGAAAAACGCATTAATTTAGTAAAGTCTGACGGCAGCGTAGTAGATGAAACATCAGTAGAGAGTATATGGGCAGACAAAGGTGTTTTCGAGCCGATGTGAAACCCCCAATCTCCAAAAGAAGGAATAATGGTGTGGTAGCTCAACGTATAAAACTGAGAAGCTTTCATCGTCTTATTAATGCTCCAAAAAACGATAGGTGTGTCTCTAGGAGAATTTGACTGACATACGACCAAGCCACTGCGCGATAGTGAACGGTGGAGAAGTGCGTAAAATTCTTTTGTATAAAGAGCACTTATTTTTTCGTTAGTAGGATCAGGAAAGTCAATAATGATGATGTCATAACACGCTGAATTCAAAGAGAGGTAGTCAACAGCATCTTGAATATGAACGGTGACACGAGAATCTTCAAATGAGCGTTGATTTAACTTCTTTAATTCTTCTACATTCATCGCAGCATTTACAACGTCAGCATCTATTTCCACAAGGTCTATTTCTTTAACTTCTTTATATTTAAGGACTTCTCGTAAAGCTAAACCATCTCCACCGCCTAGAATAAGAATGCGGTGAGGACGTAAGGAAGCTGCAAAGATAGGGTGTACAAGAGCTTCATGGTACGCATGTTCATCCAATGAACTAAATTGCAGCTGTTCATCCAAATACATTCGAATATCCGATGCTTTAATCAGCTGAATATCTTGAATACGGTTTTTTTGATGAAACAAAATGTCATGCTGGCCTGATAAGAGTTGCTTTAGACTAATGTGATCTGAGTCATCTCCACGATTGAGAAGACGAGTGTTTTCAGCATGCTGACGATTTTTTGTTGGAGTTTCGGCGTATTGAATTCCGCGAGAAATCGAATACACAACAGCTTTTTTTGAAGCTAATTTCTTCAGCAACGCATAACCAATTTCAATTATTTTTTTGTCTCCGCACGTATAAAAATCTAATGAAGCGTAGTTTTCCTCCGGCCACGTATGAATAGACAAGTGAGAGGTAGCTAATACGAGAATGCCTGTAATGCCTTGGGGCGTAAACTGGTGAAAATAACAGTGCAAAACTTCCATCTCTGCATCTAGTGCAGCTTCAACAAGAATTCTCCTTAAGAGTGAAGGGTCGTTTAATATCACTTCATCGCATTCGAACGCATCCATTAGCAAGTGTTTGCCTTTAATATCCACTACTTCAGCCTCCTTTTTGAGCATTATTTTCACTATCTTATGAAACTTTTTCAAAAAAGGAAACGTAAGCACGTTATTTTATGAATATTTTCGGGAAATAACAAGTTATCTTCCCATAGAAAAGAAGCTGGGACAGACGTATTTTCGTTGAAGGAAGATCCGAACAATCAATCGAGATTCTTAACGGAGAATTCAACTCGTTCGGATTTTTTCATTGTGATGGTGAACGTAGATTTACCGTATGTAATAGCTGTTAATTGTAGGGCAAGGCAAAGACTCCTGCGGGAAAAGCGGAACAGGTGAGACCCCGCAGGAGGCTAAGCGAAGAGGAGGCTCATTGGCCGCCCCCGGAAAGCGAAGTCTTGTGCGGAAATTGACAGCACTAGCTTACTTATCCAATTTGTTCGTCTTTACATTGGATTGATTTCGTTATGTCTCAACCTTTCTACTCTTTATCAGTATTAAACCAGCCTTTACGCTTGAACCATAAAATTAACCCCAGCGTTATCAGTCCCATGAAGCCAAGCACAAAGAAATAGCCATAGTGCCACTTTAGCTCAGGCATATTTTCAAAATTCATTCCGTATACGCCAACGATAAAGGTAAGGGGAATAAAGATAGATGAAATAACAGTCAGTGTCATCATGATTGAATTCATCCGGTTTGAATTAAGAGAAAGATAATTATCGCGCATATCAGATGTCATTTCCCGATTTGATTCAATCATATCGGCTAATTTTAATAAGTGGTCATAGACATCTTTAAAATACCTTTTTTGTTCAGGATGAACATCTAGGCGTTCAGAATTTATAACACGGTACAATAAGTCGCGCATAGGCAAAATGGTTCTTCTGATTTTTAGCAAATCACTTCGAAGTTTGAATACATCTTCCATTAAAACAGAAATGGATTTTTTTGCATCTATGTTTTCTATATCATTCAGCTCATCTTCAATCTGATATACAGTGGGGAAATATTCATCTACCACTTTATCCATCACAGAATACGCAAGATAGCTTATTCCTTTTTCTTGAATCAAAGGTGTATGAAGCAACTTTTCCCATACTTTATCAATTGCAGCTGACGGGTGAAAATGAAAAGTAACCATATAATTTTCGCCGATAAAAAGGTCAACTTCTTCAGCTTCTAACGTTTGACGATTTAACGAATGAAGGACAAAAAAACTGTATCCTTCATAATAATCGAGTTTTGGGCGCTGCAGAAAATGAAAGCAATCTTCAATCGCTAACGGATGAAAGTGAAAAGATGATTGAAGCAGCAGCGCTTCTTCTTCAGAAGGGCAGTTAAAGTCAATCCAATAGTACTGAATAGAGGGATCGTGAATCTGATCTAATTGTATATGTTTCACAAGTTTGTCATCGTTCGTAAGAGCTAACGTTCGTATCATTTGAAAACTCCTTTGTGTTTTTATAGCTATTTTCAATGTAGCATAAAATCATAAACTACACGTATTTAAAAGAATAATTTTCTTTCTTCTCTTTTCATAAAACTAGTAAGGGTGAAAAAGTTGAATTATAATGATAGTAGTAGCTGGTATGGAAAGGGGAATCGTTTTGAATAAAAATGAAGCACTTCGAATGTTTTTTTTTAAACATGCAGATCAACTGACGGAAGAATGGTATGAAAGCATTGAAGACAATGACCCAGAATCGGTTTATGCATCTACTCATCCGGAAGTCATTTCAGTATTAAAAGATCAAAATAATGAATTCCATTTATACATAGCCGATGTATTTATAAAAAGTGAAAAAGAATTTTTTGATTCATTTGAAACGTGGATTTTAAAGATTGCGGAAGACGGAGAGCATGTAAGAACGCCTATTCATTATATTATTCGAGAATTTTTCCGAGTTAGAAAACAGTATTTAACGTATTTAAATCAATTTGTAGAAGAGTACGAGCAAGATATTACGCAAGAAGAACTAGACGAATGGAACGAACTGATTGTACGCGTATTTGATATCACCGTTTATAAATTTGTAGAAGAGCACCATCAGCATTCAAAGCGGTTGCTTGAAGCACACAAAGAGCTGATCAATGAGCTGAGCTCGCCAGTTATTCCATTAAGCGATCATATCGCGATTCTTCCGCTTGTTGGGGATATCGACACAGCAAGAGCGCGCCGAATTTTAGAAAATACGTTAACTCGCTGCGCTGAACAGCAAGTGAATCACCTTTATATTGACATTTCAGGAGTAGTTATTGTTGATACGATGGTTGCTCATCAGATTTTCCAGCTGATTGATGCATTAAAATTAATAGGTGTAGAATCAACTATCTCTGGGGTACGTCCTGAAATCGCGATTACCGCTTCTCATTTAGGTTTATCGTTTGAAAATATATCAACAAAATCAACCCTTGCTAACGCGATGGCTTCACGTATGAGGAAATAAAGAAAACAAGAATTACTTTTAATTCTTGTTTTTTTTATTTCAATTCATACTTGACATATAGGTTAAAGAGGTATTATGATTTTACTAATTTAATAAATAAAAAGAGTCGTATTACATACGCTAATATAAAAATGCATCTCTATAATTAGCGGACAAGAATTAAACAAACAATATGAAAACGTTTTATATAGAATACGAGAATATTTAGGAGGAAATAGAAATGAACATCTTATGGTTTTTCCCTACAGCAGGCGACGGACATTATCTAGGCACAACCGAAGGAAGTAGAACAAGCGACATTCACTACTTAAAGCAAATCGCACATGGACTGGATTATCTAGGATATGACGGCGCTTTGTTGCCTACTGGTTCAAATTGTGAAGATTCATGGGTGATTGCATCGGCACTTGCTTCCGTTACAAATCGGCTGAAGTTTTTAATTGCACTTCGCCCGGGTGTAATGTCTCCAACACTTTCAGCACGGATGGCTTCGACATTTGATCAAATATCAAACGGCCGACTTATGTTAAATATTGTGACGGGAGGAGATCCCGTGGAACAAGCAACATACGGCAACTATTTAAGCCACGATAAACGCTATGAGTTAACAGATGAATTTTTAACGATTTGGCGAGATGTAATGGAAGGAAAAAAAGTGGATTATAAAGGAGAGCATGTTGATGTAACAGGAGCGTATATTCCATCGCCTCCTGTCCAAAAACCGTATCCTCCGCTGTACTTTGGAGGGTCTTCTCCAGCAGGAAAAGAAGTAGGAGCAAAGCATGCAGATGTATATTTGTTATGGGGAGAACCGCCTGCGGTGATTAAAACAAAAATTGATGAGATGAAAGAAAAAGTTGCAAACGAAGGCAGGGACATTCGCTTTGGTATTCGCCTGCACGTTATTGTAAGAGAATCGGAAGACGAAGCGTGGGAATCTGCAGATAAATTAATTAAACATGTTAATGATGATACAATCAAAGCGTTTCAAGATAAGTTTGCCTCATTTGACTCCACTGCCCAAAAAACACAGTCAAGTTTGCACAGCGGCACAAAAGATAGAGGTGCACTGGAGATTGCTCAGAATCTATGGGCGGGAATTGGCTTAGCACGAGAAGGTGCTGGAACTGCTCTTGTTGGCAGTCCTGAAATTGTAGCGGATCGGTTAAAAGAGTACAAAGAGCTAGGAATTGATACGTTTATTTTATCAGGCTACCCGCATCTAGAAGAAGCATATACGTTTGCTGAGCTAGTATTTCCACATATTCAAAAAGAACGAAGCAAGAGATAATTCTTGCTTCGTTTTTTTAAATCGTAAAAAAATAAATACCCCAGTTGACTTATAGGAATTATAGGTGTACTATAAAGATAGTTCATTTAGTCAGAAAATTTGTGGTAAAGGGTGAAGAAAATGGAACGTTATGACGTAATTCAAGGCGCAGAATCTTTTTATTATAAAGGCAACGACATTGGTATACTTGTTTCTCATGGATTTATGGGGACTCCTCAAAGTATGGAATATATCGGAAAAGAATTAGCTGAAAAAGGTTTTACTGTGTACGGTTTGCGACTAACGGGACATGGTACTCACTACTATGATATTGAACAAACAACGTATCAGGAATGGAAGCAAGACTTTTTAACTGGGTATCAGCGTTTGAAGCAAGAATGCCGTCATGTATTTATCTTGGGTCAGTCCATGGGAGGCACTCTTACCTTTCATACAGCAAGCCAAGGATTAGACCTTGACGGAGTTATTGCAATTAATCCGGCTATGACGTCCATTCCTTCAATGGAGCCTTATCGCTCTCGTCATACGCCTCGTTATTTAAAAGAAGAGCATCCTGATATTAAAGATCCAAACGTACATGAAATTACGTACGATAAAGTACCCGTGCGCTCTATGCGTGAGCTGCTTTCTTTAATGGATGAAACAAAAGAACGCTTATCTTATGTAACGTGCCCGGCTTTAGTACTAACATCAACAGTTGATAACGTAGTACCGCCTGAGAATTCAGCTTATATCTTAAACCATATTCAATCAGCAGAAAAAAGACAGCACATGCTTCGAAACTCTTACCATGTTGCGTCGATGGATTTTGATAAAGACACAATTGTTGCACAAACGGCACAGTTTGTACAAGCAACAGTTGCCAAAAAAAAAGTGCATGAGCGAATTTTTTAATTTTTAAATTCGCTCCGTTTCTTTTTTACTTCAAGTAAGATAAAATGAATCTTGAATGAAAACAAAGGAGTGTACATACATGATTCATTTAGAATGGAACGATCGTCCAACCATTAAACAAGTAAAATGCATACATACAGATGCAAAAAAATTCGTGGTTGAAAATGTCTTAACAGCAGGAAAAACATATGATGTGAAAAATGAAACAGAAGAGTTTTATTTTGTTGTTGATAACACTGGCCAAGTCGGCGGCTTTTATAAAGAATACTTTGAAGGCTAAACAAAAAATCATCGTCTCGGCGATGATTTTTTTATTGCAATAATTACTTGGAGCTTTTCTTAATGAAAACGAATGAACATACTTTTAAAGAGAAATTCCATATATCTAATCATTTCGAAAAAAAGCTTTATGATAAAAATAGGATGTAAGACCTAAAATCTTCCGTTTCTTGTTCTGATTAAAAGGGTAACTGACTATAAATACCCATGACAACAATTATTTTACAATGTAAAATGAAAGCGACGCTTAGCAGAAAAAGGAAAAGAGGAGGTCATACGATGAAAAAGCGTAATACAGCAGCTTTTACATTTTTAGCATGGACAGCTTTTATTACAGCACTATTAGCTATGTTTATAGGAATTTATACCTTAGATGCATCATTACCGGTAAAAGGTTATTATGCCGTTGGAACTTTATACTTAACAATGTCTGCTTTTGTGCTCCAAAAAACCATTCGTGATAACGAAGAAGATACGGCACACGAACGCAAATATGACAAAGCAGAAGAAGAATTGTAGAGCTAAAAAAAGAGCATTTTTCTAGCTCCTTGAAAAACATCCCCATTTTTGGGAGATGTTTTTTTATATAAAAAAACAGGGAACTTGTCACTCCGTGTCGTATTAATAAAGAAGGAGGCGATTGAATTGACACAACTAATGATTAATAACGTAAATTTTCACGTTGATATGTTTGAAGAAAAAATGATTACTGATGCGAATACAGGTGAAGAGTTGAAAAGGCTAAACTTTTCTTTTTCGGTTGTAGGCAAAGCAGCTTATGATAAATATGATGCATTTTTTGAGGATCCGTATTTTGAAGTAACAAATATGGAGACAAAAGAAACGCTAACACTAAAAAACATTTCGCATAGCACATTTTATCAGTCACCTGAAATTACAGATCATACGAATATTGTTTTCAGGGTGAAGCTGCAGCAAGAACCTGTTAAAGCAAAAGAACAAGTAAAAAATGAACAGCCAACAGAGAGCACGGTAAACGAAATGCTTTTATCTAGAATAAAGTTTAAGGCTCTTGTCGAAATACTTGAAGAAAAAGGACTTCTAACGGAGAATGAATTGTATACTAAAATTGAAGAAGTAGCAGAACGAGATTTTGATATTCTGCGAGATGAATTAAGTCATTCTAAAAAAGAGGTAAAAGCGTAAAAATACCCCACTCTGCAGGGGGATTTTTTATTTATATCCATTAATGTATAACCCTTTTGATAAATCGTTCATATATTACATCACGATGAAAATAAAAAGGGTGAGGATAATGCCGATTGTTATTAATCATGTAGTGATTCCAAACGTTACAGGAGGAGTCGTTACGTTTGGCGATACGTACTATGTTTCTCCAAAAAGTAACAGTAAAACTGCACAAGGTTCAGGGTCTTCAAATACAGGAATTTGTGTAAATACAAATTCAGGACTTTCTAATACAAATACGCTCGATCCCGATGGTTCTGATCAAAACGGCTTCGGAAACGGATAAGGGAAGAGATGTTTTACTCTTCTTTCTATACGCCTTTTCAGTATTCGTTCTATCCGTATTTTATGCCTTCTTTTGCACGTCCAATTGGATTTGTCGTTTCACCTGATGGAGCGATGGACAACTGGTGGGGCAAAAAAACATCTTGGTGAGGGAAAATCACGCCTTCAGCAGGCGTTTTTCCTCCCATTACTCAGTATTATACGGGCAGTTTAGTTCCTTATAGTTTAAGGAGCTATTATTAATATAAAAAAGAAGTTCAGATTAAGCCACATTGTTAGCGTCTATTTCCTGAAAATAGGCGTTTTTTTCCGTTTTACTTGATTCAAAGTTATTTTTGCTGAATAATAAGGAAAAGAGAAATTTTAGAAGTAAGCTGTAAGTAAGGAGATGTTCTATCATGACAGATAAATGGAGAGTTCATAAAATAAAAAGTGATTGTGAACCTTGGCTATTTTTAGAAGGCTGGGAAAAGGATATTATTGAAACTATTGAATTTGAAAAAAAAGAAGAAGCGCTTCGCTACTATGCGATGATGATTTATGAATTTCATCAAAAATATGCAAGCGTGCGTAGCGATGAACTAGCGCTTTTTAGCTTTTGGAACGAAGGTGAAAAGGAATTTTGTGAAGCCTGTGATGATGACCTTCAAATCTTCCACGGTGTTTTATTCGCTAAAAACGACGAAGTCTATCCCTTAGAAGAAGATGAAGAAGGATTAAAAATACTTCGTACTAAATAAAAACGTCCTGCGGGGCGTTTTTTTTATATAAAAAATGAACGATTTCAATCGCTAAAGCGTCATATAGGTGATGAAACAAAAAGGAGGGGTGACCGCTTTGGAACAAGATGATTTCATCCTTGTCCAAAAAGCATTACAAGGTGATGATGATGCCTTTTCATTATTATTTCAGCGCTATCATTCATTTTTATATAAATACCTTTTAAAGCTGACATTAGATGAGGACTTATGCAGTGAATTGTGTCAGGAAGCAATGATGAAGTGTTACATGAATCTTTCTTCATACAAAAATGAAGCAAAGTTTTCGACTTGGATGATATCCATTGCTTCAAGACTGTACATGGATTATTTGCGTAAGCAAAAACGGGAAAAAAGCAGTCTCCAGCGAATAAAGCAGTCTTTATCGCACCAGCTTCAGTGGAAAGCTAAATACAAAGGAGTGGAATGGAGTGAGATGTTTTCCGATTTTAATGAACTCGATTCGCGCTTTCGAATTCCTGTCTTGCTTCGACATTATTACGGATATACATACGATGAGATTGCCCATATGCTGAATATGCGAGCAGGAACGGTCAAATCAAGAGTAAATAAAGGAGTAAACATACTGAGAAAGGAGTGGAAAGAATGAGAGAAGAAAATAACAATCAGTCCTTACATTCTTTAAAAAAAGATTGGGAGCAGCTAGAGAGTTTAGCAAGTCATGAACGTATTTCTCTTCATGCAATTCAAGAACAGCTCCTCATTCAAAAACAAAAGCAGAAAAAAGCTTTCCGGAAAGAGTTATGTCTATTTACATTAACAGCACTTGTTATTTTAACGGTAATGGCAACTGCTATTTTACAAATACCCGCCTTATTTATCGCTATTGAAGTAATTGGGATCATTGTTGCTCCTATTTCTTTTATCGTTTTTCACTATAAACGAAAAAAGGAGATGTTTTTATAATGAATGAAAAATGGATTCTTGTGCTGTTTATTTCACCATTTCTCCTTCTTCAAAGCTTTCTACTTTTTATCAATGCAAAAAAACGCGGCGCTCATCCATGGTTTTGGGGAATATGGGGACTGATTCAAATTCCAATGCCAACGCTGTTTTATTGGTTTTTTATTATTTGGCTTCCAGCACGAAGAAAAAGGGGGATGTAAATGAAGGACATTAACTGGTTGTTAATTGCTCCAATTCTATTCTTACAATTGCTTTTAATGATTCCAGCGTTAATAAGCTGCATAAAGCAAGAAGAGACAAACGGACCAAAATGGCTATGGGGACTCATTATTTTATGTGTAAGTACAGTTGGCCCCGTTTTATATTTTGTTTTAGGACGTAAAAAACAGTGAGGTGGAGCGAAGATGTTTATGCAAGTAGAAAGACTGACAAAAGCGTATCGTAATATAACCGTTGTGAATAACCTTTCATTTAATCTCGACAAAGGAAAATGTGCAGCGTTGTTAGGCCCTAACGGTGCAGGTAAAACGACTACCTTGCATATGATTGCAGGTCTTACTGCACCTAATAAAGGGAAAATTTCTTTTGAAGATAAACAACACCAAGACGTACGATCATTTATTGGCTTTCTGCCACAGCATCCTACGTTTTTTAATTGGATGACACCTCAGCAGTATTTAACTTTTTTAGGTCTTTTATCTAACATTTCAAAAAATGTGCTTTCCCACCGAATAGATGAAGTACTTGAAACTGTAGGTTTAAAAGGAAAGGAAAAGCAGAAAATTGCTGGCTTTTCTGGAGGAATGAAACAACGTTTGGGCTTGGCGCAAGCCTTGTTACATAAACCTGAACTGCTAATTCTAGATGAACCGGTTTCGGCTTTGGATCCTGAAGGCAGAAAAGATGTCCTACTGATTATCGAAACATTAAAAAAAGATACGACCATCCTTTTTTCAACTCACATTTTGCATGATGCAGAACAAATATGCGATAACATTATTATGATTAAAAACGGACGTATGAAATGGAATGGAACAAAGAGTTCGCTGCGCCAAGAGTTTACGGCTCCTGCTTTTACGATTGAAACAGAAGAAAGGCTCCCTGGATCACTTAGCAGTCTGCCAAGTGAACAGGTGCTGTTTCATTCTCCTTATAAAGCCACTGTAAGTGTAAAAGATACATCTCAGCAGCAGCAACTGCTTCAACTGCTTGTTGATCAACAAGCAAACCTTGTTTTATTTGAACGAAAACAGCATTCTCTCGAAGATGTGTATCTAGAGGTGATGAACAAATGAACACATTTGGAGTCTTATTTAAAAAGGAACTGCATGAATTATTTGCGAACGGCAAAGGAATTTGGCTGCCAATCTCTCTAATTTTACTAGGCATCACACAGCCTTTAACGAATTATTATATGCCACAAATCATTAACATGGCAGGGAATTTACCAAAAGGAGCAATTATTCAACTTCCTACGCCCACCGGTCAAGAAGTAATGCAAGGTGTCCTTTCGCAATATAGCACAATAGGAACTTTACTGATTGTACTAGCAAGCATGAATATAATTTCAAATGAACGACAAAATCATGCTGCTGTACTTGTTATGATGAGACCGGTGAGCGTCATTCAATACATTATGAGTAAATGGGCTGCACAAATCGTACTGGTCATTGGCTCGACGTTTATAAGCTATATAGCAGCATGGTATTATACAAATCTTTTATTTTCATATGTGGATTGGACTCATATGCTAGTTAGCTTTCTTTTATACAGCCTGTGGCTAATTTTTATCTTGTCCGTTTTAGTGGCAGCTGGAACATTCCTTTTACAAAGCGGAGGAATTGCTGGAGTAAGCATTTTGATCATTGCGTTACTTTCATTTTTGAGTACTTTGTTTACGAATCAATTAAAGTGGAGTCCTGCAGCGCTGTCACAATACGCCGCTCGCCTGCTTGAACAATTGCACTGGTCACAAAGTGTCACCTATACCGTAGTTGTTACGTTAATGAGCAGTTTTTTTCTTTTAATCGCTGCTGTTCATAGATACAAAAAAGTGGAATACGTATAAAAAGACTTCTTTAACGAAGTCTTTTTTCTAAGGGATTAATTTGCAAATCCATGCAATATAAAGAGCAGCAGGTACTAAGAGAATTTGGGCACATACTGTCCCGCACAAACGAGAGATGACGAGTGTACCAACCATTTTATTCATAGATTGCTTAGTGGATTCACCTTTCATTACCTTTTCAGTTAAAATGGCTACTTGCGGATCTACAAATACAGCAAGGGTAATCATCGCTAGTCCGTTAATAAGACCAGAAGACATCAGAATTGATTTAGAAAGAGTAGGCTCGAGTGTAGAAGCATAAAGAGTGGAAAGAACACCTACTGTATAAATGGTCGTGGCCATTAAATTCAAAAGAAGCAATCGCTTGGGCACTCCGCCTATTCGCAGCTGAGACAGCATAATCCACCTAGGACGCTTCACGTGTTTTTTTGCTTTTTCCAGCGTATGTATGGAAGTAATGTTTTTCATCATTTTGGGTACAGAACCCGCTACTTCTAAATGTAAAATCATTCGGGAGAAAATTGATACAAAGCTAGGAATTAAAAGAGCACCTACGATTGTACCAATAGAAGCGGCGAGCAAGATAGTTTGAAGCTGATGAAGCAGAACGGGCAAATCTTCTTTAGACTGGACCGCATCTCCTAATTTGCCGGTCAGCGGAGCTTGCACCATATTAGCTGTTCTTGACACAATGACAATAATATTAAAAAGAGATAAAGCCACGACTAGTTTTCCAGTTTTTAAGCCCGCAAGTCTCACAGAGTAGGCTAGTGTTTCAATCATATGGATAATGCCTACAAACACACAAATAATCAGTAATTTTTCCATCATAATAAGCAAGTTCCTTTCTTTGGCACACGCACTTCCTTATTATGTATAATTTTGGTTCATTTGTAAATAAAAAGCCGCTTGCTACCAAAAGTAGCGAGCGGCTTTTTATTATCGATGCTGGTTAATATCACGCAGTATATCTTTGCTAGCCTGATAATCTTTTTCTCGTTCTTTTTCCACCTGTAGACGTTTGTCTAGTTTACGGCTATATTCAGCATACCCCACGCCGTGAGAAAGCTGCATGGCCTTTTCCATTTCTGACGTGTACGTTAGGTGAAGTGCGATAATGAATCAATCCTTTCAGCATTTTTCACTTGTGGCACATGTATTGCTGCTCAAGTGTTTGGATGTTTATGATTCTTGAAGTCTTTCTAGAAATCGTTTTCCCTGTCGCTCTGGATCTAAACATCAAATAATTAAAATTTCATAACATTCCAGGTAAAAGCCTTTTTTTCTTGCGTAGTATCCCATATAATAGCAGGAACAACGTTTTTAAAGGAGTTATATATGAACAATACAAAACGAGTATGGTTTGATTTACTTTTTTATATCGCTATTCCTTACCTAATATGGAACCAAGGAAAAGACATTATTGGTGATTACTATGCCATTTTGCTTTCAACAGCACCAGCGTTTGTGTATACCATTTATACATTTATTAAAGATCGCCAGTTTAACGTAACAGGATTGTTTATTGTCATTACGCTGCTGGCACGTACCATTATTGATTTAATTTCAGGGAACGCAGCAACGATGTTAAACAATCAAGTATACTTTATGATTGGACTGGCTGTAGTTGTCCTTTTTACCATTGTGATAAAAAAGCCAATTGGTTTGTACTTTTTTGTAGATACGGCTTACTTAATGGGCTATAAGCGAGAAGACTCTCTAAAACTCTTCCACCAGCCTGATTTATTCAAAATGATGAACTGGCTTACAGTACTGTTCGCAGGTCGCTATGTATTTTTAGCGATTGTAAAATACGTATTGATTCAAAAGTACGGAGTAGAAGGGTACGGGAACATGATTGTATTCCGTCAGGCCGTTACGTGGGCATTCTCCATTTTAATTGCTATCTACACGTATTTTATCTATAAAAAAATTCAAGATAAAACAGGGATGGATAATCCAATGAATCCAAATGTAAATGAATAAAAAAGAAGCGTGCGTTTAACTAACGTACGCTTTTTTGTTACAAAACAGTGAACAGTGCTCGAAATACTAACATCTCATTTAAAATTAATAGTAAAATAACGCTATTAAAAACGGGATGAAAGTAGGTCAAGAAATGAAACTATTATTAGCATGTCAAAAGCAGCCTTATCGGATTTTAGAAATGATTATGGTGTTTTTCACTTTAATTTTTGTTGTACTGTCGTTCTTCGATTACCGTCAGCTGTTTTTTCTTGTGTTTACTCTTGGAATTGTATTTGCTATTCGAGCGTTTGAAATGCAAGAAGGTGAGAAAAAGACTCAAGGAAACATCTGGCTGCTTGTCGGTGTTGTAATGATCTTGCTAGATATAGTTTTATTTGTTGTATATGCTATTAATCAATCTTAACTAAAAGAAAAAAAGCTTCCGTTCAGAGGGGTACCTCTACATACGGAAGCTTTTTTTGATTAAGGAATCATCCACGATAATACATTAGATTGTAAAAATGTTAATACGCAGACAATCAGCAGTAAAAATAAGCTGTGCTTCACCGTGAAACGAAGCAAATCGGACTCTTTTCCAGCCAACCCGACCGCAGCACAGGCAACGGCGATGGACTGCGGTGAAATCATTTTACCGGTTACTCCACCAGAAGAGTTTGCTGCAAGCGCAAGAAGCGGATCCATTCCAATAGATGTAGCCGTGATTTTTTGCAAGTTGCCAAACAATAAGTTGGCTGAAGTATCTGATCCTGTAATAAAAACACCGAGCCAGCCGAGTACAGGAGAGAAAAAGGGAAATAACGCGCCTGTTTTAGCTAACAGCAGTCCTAAGGTTGTACTCATTCCAGACGCATTTGTCACGTAAGCAAATGCCACAACGGACATAATGGTAAGCAGCGGCAACGCTAATTCTTTGCACGTCTCGTTAAACGTAATGAACCAGTCTTTCCAAGAGATGTTGACGATAAATTTTGTGACAACAGCAGACAACAGGATAGCTGTGCCGGCAGCGCCTAGTAATTCTAACTTATACACTGCCGCAATCGGTTCTCCATTTCCATTTAAAATTAAATTATTTAACCAAGGTACTTCTGGCATAAACGTTAAATAATGTCCGATGGAATTGATAGCGCTCAAAAAAGCGTTAGCTCCTTCATAATGTCCTGTCAAAGCGGTTTTGATTTGAGGAATTCCCCATATAGAAATAAAGATCGTTAAAATTAAAAAAGGTGACCACGCCTTTGCAATTTGAGCCCCCGTGAATGCGGGTTGATCTTGAGTTTCTCTTGGCTCAGCCGAAGCGGAAGCTACTTCGTGTGCTGCTTTTTCAGATTGAAAGCGAAACGTTGTTTTCGGTTTCCAGAATTTTAAGAAAATAGCGAGCGCAAAAAGTGAAACGAGTGCCGATAAAATATCGGGAAGTTCCGGTCCTAAAAAGTTAGAGCTGACAAACTGGGTAAGGGCAAAAGAGATGCCGGATACTAAAATAGCAGGGAGTACTTCTACTGTTTTCTTAAATCCTGCCATTACAAAAACCAAATACAGGGGAATAAATACAGAAATAAAAGGAAGCTGGCGGCCTACCATTTTAGAGATTTCCATTGCCGCTACTCCAGTAGGACCTTCCATAGCCGTGATAGGAATACCGATTGCACCAAAAGCAACGGGTGCTGTGTTTGCTAATAAACATAAGCCAGCGGCATACAGCGGATTAAATCCTAAACCTACCAGCAGAGCTGCTGAAATAGCAACAGGTGCTCCGAAACCAGCGGCCCCTTCAAGAAAAGCCCCAAACGAAAAAGCCACCAACAAAGCTTGAAGTCTTCGATCTTCTGTAATAGATACGACAGAGGTACGAATAATATCAAACTGACCGGTTTTTACGGTTAGTTTGTAAAGAAAAACGGACGTAATGATAATCCATCCAATCGGCAGTATACCGTATACGGCTCCTTGACTGGCTGACATAAAAGCCATGCTAGCCGGCATTTTATAAGCAAGTATTGCAACGGCAAGTGCGACCAGTAAAGTTGTAACTCCAGCCATATAACCTTTCATTCGTTTAATAGCCAGAGCCCAAAAGAAGTAAAGAATAGGAATCAAAGCGATTAATGAAGACCAAATGACGCTGTTTCCTACAGGAGTGAACTGCTGTGTCCATGTCATAACTAACACCTCATTTTCAAATTAGTGAACTATAAATTTAGTAAAATGAAACCATTAAAACTACGATGATAAGGTCATCTGATGACTTATGTAAAAATGAATTCGCTTACATTATATTCTAATCCTTTTAGGATAGGCAAGTACTAAAAGAAACTTTTTTTCAAAAGAACGGACATTTTTTTGGTGATAAGAAGAAAATACTGGTTGAAAATCCCAAGAATAGGTGATTTAATGATTGTAAGCGCTTGAAATATATCTTTTCATCTATTCTACTAATTATTCTTCTTATTAATCTACTACTTTTAGTCGTATTATATATGGCACTTCTTTATGTTATTAGTGAAACGTTGTTTGCTATTACAAAACGAGAGGAGTCAATTTATTGAGTACGTTGAAGCTTCCAGGTCATTTAAAATCCATTTTATCTCACCCTTCCACACTTGAAGAACAGCATATGAATCACTTCCTTGGAAATAACGGGTCCCTGCATATTAAGCCAACTTCAGAACAAGAAATAGCAGCCGTTTTAAAGTATGCGACGGAACACGGAAAAAAAGTCGTCATTGAAGGGAACGGTACAAAAAAAGGGTTTGGGGGACTTATAGATACAGCAGACCTTTTGCTTTCGCTGACTGAATACAGCGGAATTGTTGAACATACAGTAGGTGATATGACGGTTACTGTAAAAGCTGGTACGCCGTTTGGAGAGCTGCAAACGTATTTAAAAACGCACAATCAGCAAGTTTCACTTGATCCAGCTCTAGGAGACTACGCTACAATCGGCGGAGTTATTGCAGCGAATGAAAGTGGTCCAAAGCGCTTATCTTATGGATCGGCTCGAGATGCAGTAATCGGTATGAGAGTCGTATATTCAGATGGAACCATTGTTCGTTCAGGGGGAAAAGTCGTCAAGAACGTGGCTGGCTATGATATGAATAAGCTGTTTATTGGTTCAATGGGAACGCTCGGCGTTATATCCGAAATAACGTTAAAGCTGCGTCCGCTGCCCAAGTATCAAAGCATTGTCTTTATTTCTTTTTCAACAGGCAATATCGAAGAAATTCATGCGTTTGTTAGCAAAGTCTTAGATTCCATGATAGAGCCTGTTGCTTTGGAGTTATTAAATCCTTCTCTGGCTGAAGATGTAATAGGGCAGCATCTGTTTACGCTTGTAATCAGCTTTGAAGATGTGGAAAGTTCCGTTCATTATCAAGAGAATTACATCAAAAGTATTCAGCCGTCTGATACGATTTTAAAAGTGCTGCATGAAAAAGAAGCCGAAGTATTTTGGGGATTTTTTAGTAACATTAGTCCAAATGGTGCATGCTGTTCTTCCGAAGAGGAAACAGAAGCCGCGCTAAAAATTGGCGTACCAAATATGAATGTACTCGATGTAATAAACAAAAGTACTGCATTAAAAACGTCCCGTCCAATACTGATAAAAGCACATGGAGGAGTTGGACATGGTCTTTGTTCGATCTACATAAAAGGCTCAGAAGATGCCATTCTTTCCGTTATTACTTCATTTACTGAAACTGCCAAAACGTACGGAGGATATGTGGTCGTTAACCATTTGCCTTTTATACTGCGCCAAAAAGTAAATGTATGGGGAGAAGAACCTTCTCATTTTCCGTTACTAGCAGGAATTAAAGCAAAGATGGACGCTAAAAATGTGCTTAACTATAAACGATTTATAGGAGGAATCTAAGTGAATTCAGCGAAAGCCGATATCAAAGATGCTCCATGTCAAAGCGTTAGCAATTATTTGTGGAAAGACGCGCCAGACGAAAAAAAATGGGCGGATTGTGTACACTGCGGAATGTGCTTGGAGTCTTGTCCTACTTATGAAATAACGGGGCAAGAACAGCATTCACCAAGAGGACGCGTGCACCTTATCAAATCGGTAGCAGAAGGAAAAATAAGCGTGAATGAGCAGTTTACAGACCCTGTGTTTGCCTGTTTGGATTGCCGGGCCTGTACAACTGCTTGCCCTGCAAATGTAGATGTTGGCGGACTCATTGAAGAAGCTCGCGGCCAAATTCGCCAGGCAATGCCTTTGACGGGATGGAAAGGCATGATCAGCAAGTTTTTTCTAAAAGAACTTTTTCCTCACTCTCATAGCTTAGAAGCTGCAGGAAGCTTATTGAAGCTGTATCAAAAAAGCGGAATGCAAAAAATGATGCGCACAACAGGCTTGTTAAATATGATGCCGACACATCTAGCGGACATGGAACATGTAATGCCTAAAATTACCCGTTCTGTTCGAAAAAAATATAAAAAGAAACGCGTTCTAAAAGCAAAAGCCGAAAGAAAAGCAGAAGTTGCTTTTTTAACCGGCTGCATCATGGACGTCATGTTCAGTGATATTAATGAAGCGACTCTTAATGTATTACGAAGAAATGGAAACGACGTCGTTATTCCTCCATCTCAAACGTGCTGTGGTGCTTTGCACGTTCATGCAGGAGACCGAGACATGGGAAGACAGCTTGCAAAAAAAAATATAGAGGCGTTTCAGCATGCCGATACCATTATTGTAAACGCTGCGGGATGCGGCTGCATGTTAAAAGAGTATCCTGAACTATTTAGAGAAGAAGAGCAAGAGTGGCTTGAAAAAGCTGAAGTCTTTGCTGAAAAAGTCCAGGATATTTCAAAATACCTTCACGATACGGGATATCGCCCCCCGCAGACAAAGCTGCATAAGCGTATTACGTATCACGACGCTTGCCATTTAGCTCATGGTCAAGGAGTTAGAGAAGAACCAAGAGATATTTTACTTTCTATTCCGGGAGTGGAAATGGTTCATATGGCTAATGCGGACCGATGCTGTGGAAGTGCAGGAATTTATAATTTAACAAATCCTGATATGGCGGGAGCTGTGCTTCAAAGTAAAATGGAACATGTACCTCATGACGTAGAAATGATTTCAATGGGAAATCCGGGATGCATGCTGCAGATGGCAGTAGGAGTGAAAAAATATGGACGAAGTCAGCAGATTGTTCACACGGTACAGCTTTTGGAGTGGGCCTATCAAAAAGAAGAGGAGGAAGCACATCGTGTTGAAGAAAAATAGAATAAAAGATCTTCACGTAAAAAATCTTTCTCAACTAGTAGATGCACATTCTATTTTGCATCATAAAGAAGATTTGCTTGCGTACGACTGCGATGGGTTTACCATTCATAGACATTTGCCTAAAGCGGTGTTATTTCCTCAAAATACGAAAGAAGTTTCTAGCATTGTTAAATACTGCAATGAACATGATTTGCCTTTTCTTGCAAGAGGAGCAGGCACAGGACTGAGCGGGGGAGCAATTCCTCTTAATAACGAAGTGATTATTAGTTTAGTGAAAATGAAGCGCCTTCTTAGCGTCGACTATGAAAACAGGCGTGCCGTTGTAGAGCCGGGATTTATTAATCTTAAATTAACCAATTCAATCTCTGAAAAAGGATATTATTATGCACCGGATCCTTCGAGTCAATATTGCTGCACCATTGGTGGAAATGTAGCGGAAAACGCAGGAGGGGCACACTGTCTTAAATATGGAGTAACCACCAACCATATTTTAGGGCTAGAGGTGGTGCTTCCAAATGGAGATGTGATTGAGCTTGGCAAGCAAGGTATTCCAGATGAACCGGGATATGATTTATTAGGGCTTTTAACAGGATCAGAAGGGACGTTAGGAATCGTTACAAAAATTACGGTACGCATTTTGAAAAACCCTGAAGCAAAACAAACGGTTCTTGCTTATTTCGACCGCGTAGAAGACGGCAGCCAAGCGGTATCAGACATTATATCAGCCGGCATTGTGCCTGCCGCGCTTGAAATGATGGATAAAACCGCCATTGAAGGAGTGGAAGCTGCTGCGTTTCCAGTCGGACACCCTAGAGATATTGAAGCTCTTTTATTAATTGAAGTAGATGGCATTTCAGCCGGTATCGAAGAGCAAATCCTTCGTATTTTAGACGTATGTAAAAAACAAAAAGTACGGGAAGTGAAAGTAGCTGAAAGTGAAGAAGAACGCGCGAGGTGGTGGGCAAATCGTAAAACAGGATTTGGAGCGATGGGAGCTATATCCCCTGACTATCTCGTACAAGACGGCGTTATTCCAAGAAGTAAACTGCCTCAAGTGCTGAAGCGAATTAACAAAATTAGCGAAGAATCTGGCCTTCGCATTGCCAATATTTTTCACGCCGGAGACGGAAACTTGCATCCGCTTGTATTATTTGATGCTAGAAAGCCGGGGGAAACTGAAAAAGCACTCGACGCCGGAAGCGTATGTTTACAAGTATGTGCAGAAGCAGGAGGAACGATTACCGGCGAACATGGCGTGGGCATTGAAAAAAAAGAAGAAATGCGATTTGTTTTCAATGAAGATGAAATTCAAGCACAAACGAATATACGAGAAGTATTTAATCCTAAAAATCTATTAAATGCAGGAAAGCTGTTTCCAAGTCCGAGCCGCTGCGCTGAAGTCAAAAAAGAAATGAAAAAAGTAGAATATTTTTAGAAAATTCTTGAAAATATATTCGCTCGATGATATGATTTTTTTAACAAAAACAAAACACTGTTTCGTAATAAGAAACAGTACCGCATATGTTCGTCTTAACCATTTTGGCAAAAAGAAGTGAAAGCGTGTCCAAATTTAAAAATGTAAAAGAGTAAGAGGAGGAAACAGACGGTGACAAACTACAAACAAGTTGGAAATCTGAAAGTAGCTCCAGTTCTCTATCAATTTATCAATGAGGAAGCTCTTCCGGGCAGCGGCCTAAGTACAGAAAATTTTTGGTCTGATTTTGAAGCGTTAGTAACCGAGTTAACACCCGTAAATAAACGTTTGTTAGAAAAGCGTGATCAGCTGCAAGCTCGAATTAATGCGTGGCATCAAGAAAACCCTGACCGTGACTTTAGCGAATACAAATCGTTTTTAACGAGAATTGGCTATTTAGAAGACAAGACAGAAGATTTTCTTATTGGTACAGAAGGAGTAGACAGCGAAATTGCCTATCAGGCAGGACCGCAGCTTGTTGTACCAGTAAATAACGCCCGGTACGCTATTAACGCTGCTAATGCACGTTGGGGAAGTCTCTATGATGCTCTTTACGGCACTGATGCAATCAGTGAAGAAAATGGAGCTTCGCGCACGAGTTCTTATAATCCAATTCGAGGAGAAAAAGTTATTGCGTTTGCGAAGAATTTTCTTGATGCAGTTGTTCCGCTCGTTCAGTCTTCTCATGCGGAAGTGGTTCAGTACAGCCTTGAAAATGGAAAGCTTGTCGCTCAATTAAACGATGGCAGTTTAACCGAATTACAGGAAGAAGAGAAATTTGTAGGGTATCAAGGAGAAGAAGAAAGCCCTGATGCTCTTTTATTCAAAAACAACGGCCTGCATTTTGAAGTTCAAATTGATCGTACGGATTCGATTGGTAAAACAGACGATGCGGGTGTAAAAGATATTTTAATGGAAGCAGCTCTTACGACGATTATGGACTGTGAAGATTCAGTAGCGGCAGTAGACGCAGAGGATAAAGTAGATGTTTACCGCAACTGGCTGGGATTAATGAAAGGTGATTTGACGTCTACTTTTAAAAAAGGAAGTCAAAACATGACAAGGCGTTTAAATCCAGACCGTACCTATATTTCTCCGGACAAGAAAAAGATTTCACTGTCTGGCCGTTCGCTTATGTTTATTCGAAACGTTGGGCATTTAATGACAAACAGCGCTGTTTTAGATCGAAATGGCAACGAAATCTATGAAGGTATTTTAGACAGCGTGATTACTAGTTTAATTGCCAAACACACCTTACTTAAAAACGGCACGTATCAAAATTCTAAAAAGAGCTCTATCTATATCGTTAAACCGAAAATGCACGGCTCCGAAGAAGTCGCTTTTGCCAATACGTTATTTAATTCAATTGAAGATATGCTAGGGCTTGAGCGTCATACAATTAAAATTGGCGTAATGGACGAAGAGCGCCGCACGACGCTTAATTTAAAAGCGTGTATCAAAGAAGTAAAAGACCGAGTGGCTTTTATTAATACTGGATTCTTGGATCGAACAGGTGACGAAATTCATACCTCAATGGAAGCAGGCGCTGTTATTCGTAAAAATGATATGAAAACGTCTAAATGGCTTCAAGGCTACGAGCAGTCTAATGTAAATGTAGGCTTAGCAAGCGGATTCCAAGGCCGCGCTCAAATCGGAAAAGGAATGTGGGCAATGCCGGATATGATGGCGGAAATGCTTAAACAAAAAGTGGGGCATTTAAAAGCAGGAGCGAATACGGCATGGGTGCCTTCACCAACCGCAGCAACGCTTCATGCTCTTCACTACCATCAAATTGAGGTAAGAGATGTTCAAAACGAATTGCTTACTCAGTCTACTGATTTACAAGATGACATTTTGCAAATTCCTGTGGCAGAAAAACCAAATTGGAGCAAAGATGAAATTCAGCAGGAGCTCGACAACAACGCTCAAGGAATACTTGGGTATGTAGTGAGATGGGTCGACCAAGGAGTAGGGTGCTCAAAAGTACCTGATATTAATAATGTAGGGCTAATGGAAGACCGGGCAACGCTTCGTATTTCCAGCCAGCACGTGGCTAACTGGCTTCATCATGGAATTTGTACAAAAGAACAAGTAACGGAGACGCTCAAGCGAATGGCAAAAGTAGTGGATCAACAAAATGAAAATGATCCTCTGTATCAGCCAATGGCATCGAACTACAGCACATCCATTGCTTTTCAGGCAGCCTGCGATTTAGTATTTCAAGGCTATGATCAGCCAAACGGCTATACGGAGCCCATTTTACACCGCCGCCGTATCGAAGCAAAGGCAAAAGCAGCTATAAAACAGTAAAACAAACGGCCTGTCAGCATAGGGATGGCAGGCTGTACTTACACCTTCAGAATCTGACTATCTACTATTCTTATTAAAATTAAGCAAATGGGAAAAGGAGCTACGTTATGAAATTTGTAAGGTTCGCTGTACAAGATAGCCGTCATACAGGTGTACTAAAAGAGGATACGATCAGCGTCATTAAAGGAAATATATTTGAGAAATGGGACTATACAGGGCAGACTTTTTCACCGAGCGAAGTAAGGCTTTTGGCTCCTTTAGAGCCGAATCAAATTATTGGAATAGGCGCAAATTATGCAGCTGCAAAGTCGGAGCTGCCAAGAGAAATGCCTTCTATTCCTGTCTTCTTTTTTAAGCCCACATCCTCTGTGATCGGTCCAAACGAGGCCATTGTCATTCCAACCGCGATTAAGCACGTCAAGTTTGAATCCGAGCTTGCGGTTGTTATTGGAAAAGAAGCGAAGAACATCGCAAAAGAAGACGTGCTGGACTATATATTTGGGTATACACTTGGAAACGATGTAACGGCTCCGGATTATTTTCATGAAGACGGGCACTGGACCATTGGAAAATCCTTTGATTCATTTACGCCTCTTGGCCCCGTAATCGAAACGGAGCTTGATTTTAAATCCATTCATGTAAAAGCGTTTTTAAATGGCGTTGAAAAACAAAATAGCTCGACAGATTTAATGATTATTTCCGTTGAGCAAATGATCGCTTACCTTTCTACTGTTATGACCCTTAAGCCGGGAGATGTGGTTTTAACAGGAAGTCCGGTCGGCGCGGAGCTGGTAAGCGCAAACGATGTCATTGAATGCACCATCCGAGAAATTGGAACCCTCCAAAATCCGTTTGCTGCAGAGAAAGAACGTGTAAACGTATAAGAGTGATAAAAAATGCCCGGCAGTAACACGACACATAAAGGAGAGAAAAAAATGGAGAGAGAAAATATGGTGAAGTCTGTAAGCCGGGCGTTGGATATCGTCACAATTGTCAGCATGGAAAGAGAAGGGGTAGGCGTCACAGAAATTGCAAGGCAAATGGACATCAACAAAAGCTCCGTATACCGTATTCTAACTACTCTTGCTCAGTACGGCTATATTGAACAAGATCAAGAAACCGGGCGGTACAAGCTTGGGTATAAGTTTTTAGAAGTAAGTTCAAAGCTTTTAGATTCTATTGATTTACGAACGGAAGCAAAGCCGTTTTTGCAAGAACTTGAAAGTGAAACAAATGAAGTTATTCATCTTGTTGTCTACGATCAAGGTGAAGTAGTGTATATTGAAAAATTAGAAGGCAATCAGACGCTGCGCATGCATTCAAAAGTCGGGAAAAGAGCCCCTATGCACTGCACGTCTGTCGGTAAAGCTATCCTAGCTTTTTTACCGCTTAACACGGTAACAAGCATTCTTGAAAGAAAAGGCTTACCAGCTCATACCGATCACACCATTACAGATGAAGAAAGCTTTCTTCGAGAACTTTCGGAAGTAAAACAAAAAGGATATGCGCTGGATTTAGAAGAAAATGAATATGGAATTACCTGCATCGCAGCGCCTATTTTTGACCACCTTGGTCAAGTCGTTGCTGCAGTCAGCATTTCCGGTGCTACGATGCGTATGACAAATGAGCGATTAACGTATCTTCAAGAACGCATGGTTGATATAGGCAAGAACATTTCAGAGCGGCTCGGCTACAAAACTGAATCTGTGAAAGACAAAAGTTTGTTCTGATTCTTCGAGAACAAACTTTTGCTATATAATAATCTGTAAAATAACGTAATTATATTATGTAAACTACAGGCTAGGATTTTTAATTGATGTTTTATTCATGATACAATAAAGTCGTTAGAATATATACGTAAAGGAGATAAATTATGGAACAATTTGAGCGCAATATTGAAAAGTACGCCGAGCTGGCTGTAAAAGTCGGTGTAAACATTCAAAAAGGGCAAGTATTAAACATTAATGCCGATATTTCTTCCGCTGATTTTGTTCGTGAAATTGCGAAAAAAGCGTACGAAGCCGGAGCAAAGTCTGTGGATGTAGACTGGCATGACGATCATTTAGTTCGTTTGAAATATGAAAAAGCAGATGAATCTGTATTTAATGAATTTCCTGCTTGGAAAGCTCAAGCAAGAGAAGAGCTTGTGAAAAACGGAGGCGCTGTTTTATCTGTAATTTCAAGCGGTCCTGACTTACTAAAAGGAGTAGACGGCAAACGTATTGCTGCGTTCCAAAAAGTAAGCGGAAAAGCCATGAAAAAATTCCGTGAAGCGATCCAATCCGATAAAATCAGCTGGTCCATTGTAGCTGTTCCTTCAAAAGACTGGGCAGCAAAAGTATTTCCTGACGTTCCAGAAGAACAGCAGCAAGAAAAACTGTGGGAAGCTATTTTTAAATCCGTGCGCGTAGACCAAGAAGATCCAGTGGCGGCATGGGAAGAGCATAATGCTTCATTACATACAAAAGTAGACATTTTAAATGAAAAGAGATTTGCTAAGCTTCACTATAAAGCGCCAGGAACAGATTTAACAATTGAGCTTCCTGACAAACATATTTGGGTTGGCGCAGGCAGTGTTAATGAAGACGGCAACTCGTTTATGGCCAATATGCCAACAGAAGAAGTATTCACACTTCCAAAAAAAGACGGCGTAAACGGACAAGTAACAAGCACAAAACCGCTTAGCTACGCAGGAAACTTAATTGAAAACTTCACGCTAACATTTGAAAATGGAAAAATTGTTGATGTAAAAGCAGAAGAAGGCGAAGAAACGTTAAAGCACCTAATTGAAACAGATGAAGGTGCCAAATACTTAGGAGAAGTAGCCTTAGTACCGCATCAATCGCCAATTTCTCAGTCAAACATTATCTTCTACAACACACTGTTTGACGAAAATGCATCCAACCACTTAGCGATCGGAAGCTCGTATTCCTTCTGTTTAGAAGGCGGAAAAACGATGTCTAAAGAAGAGCTGTCACAAAACGGAGCAAACGACAGCATCACCCACGTTGACTTCATGATTGGCTCAGCCGAAATGGACATCGACGGCATTAAAGCTGACGGTACAAGCGAGCCGGTGTTTAGAAAAGGGAACTGGGCGTTTTGAATTAAATAAATAACAATAATAAAAGCTTCTGCGCTACATCCGCAGAAGCTTTTATTATGATCACTAAATTTCTGTAAAACTGAAACTTCATATATCTTACACGCGATTACGTTTTAAAATAAAACGATAGCAAGTTATTTTTAAGTTTGTACATCAGTTGTAGAATCAGGAGCAAAGTTAATAACTTCTAAAACTATAGGAGAACCTGTTAAAACGCTGGATCCTGCAGGAACAGTAATAGCTAAAGAACCGACACCTGTAGCTCCTGGCGTATATGTGGAAAGGCCAGCCATTTGTAAAACGCCGTTTATATATACATTGTAATAGCTGTTATCCGTAGCTAAAGCTGGAAGTGCAGTAGCCGCGCCACCTGTATCACCAAAAAAGTCAGCGGCATCTATTGTTAAAGTGGCTGCACCTGTAGTTGTAGCAGTTGCTGTATAAAAGAAACGTGAGACGGTCGGACTGGCGGTTACAGTGGTAGTAGCGGCTATAGCGAGTTTCATAATTTGAAGAGGCATAAACGTGTTACCTCCTTTCATGTTCTATCCTTCAATATATGCATTTGTTCCTTCTAAGGAATAGGTTTAATGGCATAAATTTAATTCTGAAAGACTATAACTAAACTAAGTACATCTGTGAAGGAGAGTTTTTCTTGAAGAAAAAATCTTACGGCTGCAATCACTATACAACCTCTTGTTCAACACCTTTTATTAAGCTTCCCGTGTTGCCTCAGCAGGAATTTAGATATATATTTCCGAAAAAAGTTCGCATCTTTGAATACTATACGGTAGCCGGAGGCAGCAAGCGCATCTTTACAGATCAAGATGCGTTAAAAGAATACGGCACTCAGCATATATTGGATCCTGAGAGCTACTCATACAGTAATCTATTCATAAACGGTGTGTTACAGCCTTCCTCCAATTACAGCGTCCAAAGAGGACTTCTTATCATTAACACGGAGGATATTCCTTTAGAAAAATCACCCGTGATTTTACAAATGATTAAAGTAATCTAACTTTCAACCACAAAATGCGAAGTACACATGCCTGCACATAAAAAAACAAGGTGAACGTTAGTCAGTTCCACCTTGCTGTGATTCTTCTTTTTTAACCGGAGCGTCACGCTTGAACATGTGATAGTAGGTAAACCCCAAGCATAGAGCGCCGGCGATTGAACAAAAATATTGCAAAAAACGGACGAAATCCATTGGAATGACCTCCCATTTTCAGTTTCGCTTCTAGTATGTACAGGGAAGTGAAATAATATGTGAAAAAGGGAGGTTTTCTCTTATAGTTCGTATGGTTCTTGAAGAGTAAGGTAAGGCTGCAGATCTTCAAGACCCAGACGCTTATTTAATTGTCTTTTCATTAAATCGTACTGGTAGATGAGGTGAAATTGATTTTTTTTCGGTGTTTCACAGCGAATGTATGTTTCTTGCCCGTTCTTGTCTGTGAAATGAATGGTTAATTCACCGAAATAGCGTTGAACAGGAGCTCCGTGAAGGCCTTTTTCATTTTTGACAACCTTTGAAAATTCTGCTCGTTGAATACGGTTAAATGGAATAATAGCTACTTGATTGATAACAAGACGCTGATCGTACATGTCAATTTTAGATATGGAAATTTGATTAATTCCTTCTGCAAATTTAACATGCCCGTTTACAGAAACAAGCGGTTTGCGATCCTCAGGATCAACAGCGCCTTGAGGCCGCTTAATGACGTAGAAGCTAGCTACGCCAAGTGCTACGATACCAACCACAACAATAAGTGCAAACATCATTTTGCATTCCACCTCCTGAGTATAGATGTGTAATCTGAATTTAACAGCAAGCTGTTTCAGTTGCCATATTGCCTCAACAATGAGGGTAGAGAAAAGCAGTTCGGCAGTTCATTATAAGTATATACATACGTTCGACAATATGGTGTGATATTCCTTCTTATTATGACTTTTTTACGACAAAATGGGCAAAACTCTTTTCGAAAATGAAGTGAATCAGTTACAATTTAAGGATAAGGTACCAAATTTCTTTTTTATCTCAAAAAAGTGCAGAAAAGCGTAAAAAATTCTAGGTACTTTCTCATATTTTTACTATTTTTATAGAATTTATTCCAATTTCTAATCCTTTATCGTGTATAATCTCTTGTGTGCAGCATGATATACATAAAGGTGTAAGGAGGCACAGTTCATTGTCTTTATCAGCAAAAAAGATATTATTATTAGTTTTAGTAGTTATATGTTTAGTGTTAGTTGTGATGCAATTCATAAATCGATCAGCAGAGCCGACTTCCGAACAGGCCCAAGAAACACTGAGTAAGCTCCCTGAACAAGAAACCGTTAAAGAAAAAGCAAAGGGCGACGAGGAAGCGCACAAATATCGAGTGTATTATATTACTATTGAAAAAATCGAAAATGGTACATACAGCGGAACAACAAAAGAAGGAACGGGCATTAAATTTTCCGATAAAAATTTAAATGAACCGATTCCAAGCAATTTGAAAAAAGGGGATATTGTTAAAGCATACTTTGATCTTGAATATAGCACCAAAGGTCTAGTCAAAGTAGAAAAGGTAGACGAGATGCCTGATGATGACGAGAGCTCAAGTTAATTGAGCTCTTTTTTTGTATTTTACGAATGTGGTAAAATATTGAATATATAGACGCGGTATAGGGGGAAGAAGATGATAGCAGCAATTATAGTAGGAGCGGTAATTCTTTTAGCTTTGATTATTAAAGGGATTGGAAAGCCAAGGGGATTTCGCTTGTATAAAGAGGAGCTTCCAGATGAGCTCGGAATACATGAAGGTAATGGTTTTGAAGATATTGTTCATTCACTAGAAGATTCTTTACCGAAAGCCTATGTTCAACAGGTAAAACAGCGTATACAAAGGGGAAATACAAAAGACGATGAAGTAGAATGGACGTTTTTTGAGATGAAGCGCTACTTTTTATTAAATGCAGTCATCAAAGACGTACCGATGTTTAGTGCAAAAGTAGATGAAGTGTGGCACGAAATGATTATGTTTACAGTGGATTATAAGCGTTTTACAGAACACTTTTTCAGCCGTTTTTTGCATCACCAGCCAAATGTAGATACAGCTCCATCCCCCCAGCCGGATAAGCGAGCATTCTTCGATTGGATGTATGCTCATTTGTTTGACATAACGGGCAACAGCCGACTGCTTTGGGGAAAATTTTTTCAGCATCCGCTTGGTAAAAGTACGCTTCAAGATTTTCAAAGATTATCAGAAGATGAATTGCTAGATCGCTATTTTTTGAGAAACGGCAAATGGGAAGAACAGCAGAGAGCCCTGATTCAAACGTTAAAAGAAGAAATCGATGCTGCTCGAAAGAGAAAAAAAGCAGGCGGATCAACTTATTTTAAAAAAACGGCTAAAAAAGGAAATGTATCAAACGAACTTCTTCTTCAAGGCTTTGTTTTTTATTCTCTCTACAAAGCCACCAACTTTTCAAGCCATATGAATGAGCTGCTGCTATATAAAAAAACGATATATGCGGGAGATACAGCCTCTTACAGCGGCTATAGCTGTTCAAGTCCAGGGGAAGACAATCGCCACCATCACCAACACGATGGAGGGCATCACCATCATGACAGCGGCAGCAGCTGTTCGAGTTCAAACTGCAGCAGCTCTAGCTGTTCAAGCTCCAGCTGCGGGAGTGGGTGCAGCAGCAGCTGATAAAGTAAAAAAACTCGTATAAAACGAGTTTTTTTTACTTTAAATGCAACGACGACAAAATGGTTCACTGACAAGCAATGAAAAATTTGGTATAATCGTTACGTTTTTAAAAAAGGAGAGACAGTGAAAATGAATATTTTATGGGACTTTGATGGAACCATCTTTGATACCTATCCAACGATTGTAAAAGCATTCAAAGAATTACTAACAGATCAAACGATTTCAGAAGACGATATTTTAAAACAAATGAAGATATCTTCTGACGTAGCAATTAAGCACTTCGATATTGAAAAGTCTTTGTTTGATAAACACTTCCATGTGCTTGAACAGAAAATCAATCCTAAAGATAAGCCTGCTTTTCCTCACGTAGAAGACGTACTGAGCTTTGCGGATACAAATGTAATTGTTACGCATAAATCTAGACAGTCTACTCTTGATATTCTGGCATTTTTTAATATGGAGCACTATTTTACGGAGATTATTACAAAAGATGATGGCTACAAACGAAAGCCTGATAGCGGCGCTTATGCCTATCTTCACGATAAGTATCAGCTCGATTTAGTGATTGGAGACCGCGAGCTTGATTTAAAACCTGCCCGTGAACTGGGAATCAAAACATGTGCATTTCAAAATGACGACATTGAAGCAGATTATCACCTTACATCATACGATCAATTCTTTACAACAGTAGTAAATAAAAACTCGTGAAGCTATTCTTCACGAGTTTTTATTTGTTCAGGCTTATGTACTTCGGGAATTTCACCGAGCGTATAGTTCGCTACTTTTGTAATGTTACTATTAGCAAAAAAGTAAAACTCTCCGTCAACTCCGCGAATTTTTGTCGTGCGCAATCCAATTTCTTCAACAGTTCCTTTCGTATCATTTATGGATACGTGATCTCCTACTGAGAATTGATCTTCAAATAGAATAAAAAAACCGTTTAAAATATCTTTAATCAAATTTTGTGCACCTAAGCCTGTAATAAATCCTGCTACACTAATACCAGCTAAGAGTGCTTTCATATTAATTCCGATTGCTTCTAAAGATGTGATAAGTACAATAAAATACACGACGTACATGACAATACTCAGACAAAGCTTTTTCAGCGTTATTTCTTTACGTTCGTTGTACCTCAGCAGTTTAGTTTTAAATCTGAAATCAAAGATTTTATTAATTACACTGCGAGCAAACCTGATAACGATTTGAGCAATAATGAAAATCAAGATAATCTTTATAATTACTTCACTAATGTAAATCCACTTACCGGTATTAAATAAAGTTTGCTGTACCCACTGTATGTCTTTCATGACTAAGTCCCTTTCTTGCTTTATAAAATTTTCTCTACTGAATAGTATAATTTATTTTTAAAAATATACTACTAGAATTTATGAAGAGGCGTTTAAACTATTATTTTATTTTAATTTATTTGTAGTTGGTATATGAAATGAAAACTCCTTAATTTAGAAAAAGAAAAAATCCTCAAGTATAGATATCTTTAAAACATTTCTTTATACAAATATTAAATAAAACCTTATAGCAGAGATTAAGATAGATCTTATTAACAAACATTATATACAGATATTAAAGAAAGAAAAATCCTTTAAAAACCCAATGATATCAAGGGGTAGCGAGGAGAATGCTTTTCAATAAATAACTGTGTGGAAAAGAGCCCTTTTTTGTGAACAGCATCCTTTAGCTAAAGGACGTTTTTTATAACAACAGATATAGAAACTATTTTATTCACTATGTTTTTTCTTCTGCAATAGACGAATTTTAAAACTCATAGTATGAAGATTTCTGTTAAAAGTATGAATTATTTCCACTGTGGATAAAAATAGTCGTGTTAAAGAGTAAATAACCTGGAAATTATCGTTAATAAAAAAATAAAAGGGATGTTTTTATTAACAAAAAGGATGATATAACATTAATTGAATATGTTTTCTTTCTTTTGTGGATAAGTATGAAGGTATTTTTTTAGCCATATTCCGTAGTTATACACAAGAAATATCATTTATTTGAACTCATTACGTTTATATAGATAGGATAATGGGATTGGATAGCTGCAAAAAGGGGTGTTTGTTTGCATTATTTGTATCAAAAAGAGAAGAGAAAGGAGAGAAAATGAAAAAAAGGCATGCCAAAGAAGCCCCTTATGAAGCTGTAAGTTCGGCAGGGACTTGATCTTGAAGATTTTTTGAAAGCTCTTTTCGAATGAGCGTACGGATTTTTCCACCGTAATTTTCAACGACTTGAGCATCATGGCTGAAGAAGGCCTGTTCAATCAGCGAATAAAGGGCAGACTTCACTCGTTCAATACCATATTCAAAAGAAAGCTGAACCAAATCAGCGATGTCTTCGTTTTGGAATGAAGACATAACAATTCCGGTAGAATCTGTGCTGTGTCCAGATAATTTTACAAAAGTCTCTTCAATAGTACGTCGAATCGCCGCATCGTATTGATCTTTCTTTTCTTGTTTTGACATCTTGCCATTTTTAGCTCCGTCTTTTAAAACAAAGAAAATAGTAGATCCTTGGACAACGGTTTTAAATGCGCTCGTCTGTGTTTCAGCTATTTTTTGCATCATACCTTTGTAGTGAGTATATTTCGGCGTGAAAATTTTATAATCATTAAAGCTAATTTTTGAAGTGTTTTCTCCAGGATTAAACTGACGCTTAATCGTATCGTTGTCATAAACCAATTCTTTGCGCAGCTCTAAGCGAAGGGCATTTACGTTTTCAATTAGAATAAGTTCTTCAAAGCGAGTATATTCTAATTCCATAAACCCAAAGCCGTGTTCTTCAAAATATTGAGGATAGGGAACAATACAAATATTGATTCCTTTGCCGCTGCGAGAATAGGAAATTAATTCTGTTTCTGCTAATACTATATTGTTGTTGCGAACTGTTCGAACGGTACAGTTCAAAGCGGCTGCAATCTCTTTTTCAGAAACATCACAAATAATACCTCTTTCATCAACGTGAAGGAAGTGATAAAAAATTAATTGTGAAATTTGAGATTTAGATAAACGGTGATGCTCTGCCACTGTTTTGATTGTGGGGTTCCCATGAGCGTCTAGGTCCATGTGATCTTCAATATCTTTATATTTTTCTACGGTGCTAGACAATTGGCGAATAATTTGTTTTCCAATTTTCGCAAATTCTTTTTTTATCATGAGAATCCCTCCAATCTATTTCATATCAACAATAATTTATTAGGGTAAAATAACAAAGAATACCTTGTGAAAATTATATCAATAAGAAACAGAATCGCAAACGAACGAGTAGTACGCTAAAAACGGCAAAAGGTTCAAAGAATGCTGTCATATCAAGGGGTGCAGCGTATAGGTTTTTTAGTACGACAAAAACGGCAAAAGCAAGCAAGCGCCGGCAGAACAGTGTTTGTTACGATCAGTAAAAATCAAAAAAAACTTTATGCGTTTTAGTACGTAAAAAACGGCAAAAGGCTCAGTATAGTACGCCAAAAATAGCAAAAGTGAAGAATAGTACGCTAAAAACAGCAAAAGTGATCTCGATTCACCTAAAAAAAGGTAAAAAAATCACTTCTCTGATCGTTGTAAATAGCACAATGAATTTTGTTAGTACGTCAAAAATGGCAAAAGCTATTTTTAGTACGTGAAAAACGTCAAAAACGACGTAGTAGTACGACAAAAACAGCAAAAGTTTTCGTTTGGTACGTCAAAAATGGCAAAAGCTTTATAGGTGCTGCGAAAAAAATAAAAAATGGGGTTTGAAAAGGCAATAACAAAGGGAAAAGCAACGTTTAGTACGCAGAAAACGGCAAAAGTAGTGAAGGAGTACGTAAAAAACGGCAAAAGGTAGGATTGTTTTACGGGAAAAAGAGAATAATTAACAATTAATAAGTGATTATGAGTAAATAAAATGAATGTAGTACGTCAAAAATGGCAAAAGAATCAGAGTGGTACGTCAAAAACAGCAAAAGGTAGTAATTAGTACGCTAAAAACGGCAAAAGAAGCGAACAGGTACGTCAAAAACGGCAAAAGCTTCTGGTTAGTACGTTAAAAATGACAAAACTTCCAAACTATGAAATAAAAGTAGAGGGATATTTTGTATTTATAAGCTGAAAGTGGCAAAATATCAAATAAAAAAGGAAGGGAACAATTTACCCTTCCAATGTTTCTCTATGTTCTCCTCCAAAATAGTCTTGAATTTCATAATTTTGAAGAGGAATAAAAGAGATTTCAAATCCTTGAAGTTTTTGCTGATAACTTTGGATAAGTACTTGATTGCTAACAAACTCTGCTAGAGATTCATTAATTAATTTTAGATTGACATCAATTTTCTTTGAACGAAAACGAACTTTTGAAGCAAAATATTGATACGGGTAAAAATGGGTGTAAGACTTCTCTTGTAAATAACAATCTAATCGCTCTTTTTGAAATGCATACAGCAGCAAAGAAGACAGCGAGTTATCTTTAAACTTTTTAATAACGTCACTGTAAATTTGTACAAACTGCTGATTTAAAAAGCCTTGATGCGTATCGTCGCTAAATACGATGGTTGCATATCGTCTGCCCGTTACTTCATCGGTTTCAATAACAGCTTTTTGGAAGAAGTTTATCGCAAATTTTGTATCTCTGGAATTTTTCTTCTTCGCTACACCTTCTACGTGGTACCTGGCAATTTTCATAATGCGGGCTTCAACTGCTTCATAGTTTTTTACACCTTTTGAATTATAAATTTCTTTCACGATATCCGCTAAATCAAGAGTCACCGTTTTTTCTTTATAAAACATCTCGTCGCGCTGTGAAAGAGCAAACTGGATAATTTGGGAATCTTTTGGGTCTAAAACCATATTTCGTTTGGAAAGAACCGTTTGATTATCATTCACAGGGATAATGGTGCGAATGAAATATTCTTCATCAACTTTATAGTCATTATATAAAACGACTTCTTGGGAGTTTGTTTTAACTTCCATATTGGTTTTAAGAGAATGACTTTCGTTTGAGAAGATAGGGGCCTCTACCCACGAATTTAATCGTTTATCAATCCAGTTACTCAAATTTCCATTGTATTTTTCTAATATGATTTCAGCAATTAAAAAAGTAAAGTCCGTGTGAAATGCTTTCTCTATTTGATAATTCATTTTTGAATCTAAATAAGGAAAATCGGTAATGTTTGTTTTTTTACTTTTAGCCCATGCCTCTACTTCTTTTAACTTTATCTTTAAAATATCTTCAGGTTTTTCCACGCCAAACAGTTTTTTTAAGTGTTCGGTATCCACTTTTTTATCCATCACTTTTTTGGCCAATTCAATGTCTTCAAAAATAGGATTAGGCTTTTCTGCTTTAATATCTTTTTTTAAGGTTTGCAGCCAGTTTTTCTTATTCGATTGTCTTCTTTTGTAGGCCGGGTTTCGTATTTCCTTAGGATTTATTAATTTATTCTCTAAAACAAACGTATCTTGCAATATATTTAAAATGTAGTCTTCTATAAAATCTTTTTCATTCGAAAAAAACGAATGAGAATCATATAAAAAGTCTATGCACTTTGCTTTGATATTGTCATCGATCGCATCGCTGATTTGTTTAATAAGGTAAGGAGAAAAATTGGATGGTTCGTTCATGTTGACCTCCTCTGTATGTATTTAATCTGTAACAGTCTTATTATATCTTTTTTGAACGATACTCTAAAGGCTAAAAGGAAAATTCGTTTTTGTGAATGCTGTTTTATATCGAATTAGCCTAGCCGGCTATTAGTATAAAATATAAAATTCTTTCTTTATAGAGCTTGTACAATATCAGTATATACTTTAAATGTAAGGAGAGTATTATAGTAGTTTTATAAAAGAAAAAAGCAAAGTACATTCATTGAGTTTAAAAATGGAAAAGTTTATACTTGCCAAGTACACTCTTTTTACAAATAGGGGGAATAAATATGTTGTTAAAACCTAAAGCAATTTTTTTAGATATGGACGGTACGATATTAAATCGCTCTAACAAAGTAAGTATTCAAACAAAAGAAATCATTTACGAATTACGAAAACAGGGAATTTTTGTTTTTATTGCTACGGGAAGAGCATTTGATGAAATAGAAGAGTTAGTTCCTGAAGGCTTTCAAGTAGATGGATTTATCACATCAAATGGTATGGCGGGCTATGTAGGAAAAGAATCAGTCTTTCAGCACTCGCTTTCGCTTCAATTGGTGGAAACTATTATTGAAAAAGCAAGAGCGAATAAGGTGTACTACGAGCTTTTCCCGTACGGCACACCTCGCGTGACGTTAAAACAAGATCAATCCTATGTAGAAAATGAAATTAGAGATCCAAAGCCAGACAGTGTGGAAATTAACGAGTGGCTTTCTCGTAAACAAGCGATCAAAGAAGAAATTGACTGGAAAGATTCTGTAGAGGGAAGTGAATTTTCAAAGTTCTATTTCTTTGCAAGAACGCACGAGCATATCGATAAATGGAAAGAGGAACTTGAAGAACTTAAAAAAGAAATCGACTTTACAACTTCTACTTCATCTAAACACAATGTTGAAGTGATGGTGGCAAACGTAAATAAAGCAACGGGAATTCAGCAAATGCTAAAACATTTTAATTTGCCCGAGCAAGACATTCTAGCAATTGGCGACAGCAACAATGATTTACCAATGTTTCAGTTTGCCAGCTATGCCGTAGCGATGAAAAATGCGCCGGATCATATTAAAGAAATTGTCGATGACGTAACGGAATTTAACTGTGACGAAAACGGCGTATCTCATTATCTTTCTAAATTTTTATTACAAAAATCTACTAGAAGTAATCCCGTTTTATAAAAATTAATCTATTTCATGACAATGCATTATAACCAACTATTCAAAACATCGTCTTTTAGGCGGTGTTTTTAGTATACATAAGGTGGAAAGTAAACCGTTCATTATTTTTAGTTATAGCACTCTTAGCTAAAAAGAATAGATAAGAATAAATCTTCTATAATTTAAAAATCATGCTATAAACAACATAACTATATAACTATCCTCGTACCTATCGCTGCAAAACGCCTCTCAGCCCTGATGAGTGCCACCATGCCAAAGCAAAAAATATTTTAACATCTAAACTTTTTCTTTCTTCAAACTTTTTATAAAATGCGGAGAAAAGGGATTGTATCTCCGTATATTTAATGCTAATATAACATTTAATGAAAATAGTATAACATATTTAGTTTTATTTTATAATTAGTATGACATAAATCCTGGATTCGCTCGTTTTTTTAAGTGTTTATAATCACAGTATCCAGGATATTAGCCCATTCATTACCCATAAAATATGTATCTTGCAAGCTGCTAAATGATAGTTGAACAAAAAATACTAGCGTTATTAAACTATTAAAATCAAAGAATAGGAAGATTTAATGTGAATAAAAGAAAAATTGTCTATATAGTTTCCGACTCAGTAGGTGAAACGGCTGAGCTGATGGTAAAAGCAGTTTTAACTCAATTTAGTGAAGAAGATATTGAAATTCAAAATACTTCTTACGTAGAAGATGAGGGAAATATTGATAATATCATTGCTGAAGCAAGATGTAACGAGGCCATCATTGCGTATACTATCGTCATCCCACCTTTAAAACAGTATCTTGACCAAAAGGCACATGAAGAAGGAATTGTAGCCATTGATTTAATGACCCCTCTTATGAGTGCCTTTAGCCAAACCTTTAATAAGGAACCTAATCTTCAACCGAGATTAACGAGAAAATTAGACGATAACTATTTTCGAAGAGTAGAAGCAGTTGAATTCGCTGTTAAATATGATGATGGACAAGACTTCAGAGGTATCAAGCGAGCTGATCTAGTGTTGATTGGTGTTTCGAGAACATCTAAGACGCCACTTTCTATGTATTTAGCTCATAAAAGTCTTAAAGTAGCGAATATACCTTTAGTTCCAGAAGTGACGCCTCCTGATGAACTTTTTACTATTCCGAAAAATAAATGTATTGGTTTAGTTATTACACCGGATAAGCTCAATGAAATCCGAAAAGAACGATTAAAAAATTTAGGTTTAGCGTCTCAAGCCAATTATGCCAATGTAGATCGAATCCTTGAAGAGCTGGACTATGCTGAGAAAATTATGAAGCGCATTGGCTGTCCTATTGTTAATGTCTCAGGTAAAGCAGTTGAAGAAACCGCTGAAGTGATATTGAGCATGTTAAAAAAGGACAAGACGAAAGGGTATGTATAAAAACACCCATTATGTAAGACAGATAACTTGTCAGACATACTTAATCTGTAGAGAGTCAGGTAGAACAGGCGTGTTGCTAAAAGGTGCTTTTTTAAAATATAAAAGATAAGGAAGATTGTGATGAGCAATGTATATAAAAAAACAGACGTTATCTTAATTGGGGCCGGAGTGATGAGCGCAACGTTGGGATCTTTACTAAAAGAGTTAGCGCCGGAATGGGAAATCAAAGTATTTGAGAAACTCGCAGATGCAGGAGAAGAAAGCTCGAATGAATGGAATAACGCAGGGACTGGCCATGCTGCACTGTGCGAGTTGAACTATACATCTGAACAAGCTGACGGATCTATAGATATTACGAAAGCAGTGCAGATTAATGAACAGTTTCAGCTTTCAAGACAGTTTTGGTCGTATCTTGTAAGCAGTAATTTAATTCATCATCCGCAAGAGTTTATTATGCCAATCCCTCATATGAGTTTCGTACAAGGAGAAAAGAACGTATCCTTTTTGAAAAAACGTTTTGAAGCGCTATCAAATAATCCATTGTTTCAAGGGATGGAATATTCAGATCGTCCTGAAAAGCTAAAAGAATGGATGCCGCTTGTTATGAAAGGCCGTACATCGACTGAAGCAATTGCGGCAACCAAAATCGACTCAGGGACGGACGTGAACTTTGGAGCTTTAACTCGTATGTTGTTCACACATTTAAAAAGTAAAAGGGTAGAAATAAACTATAACCACAGCGTTGAAAATCTGACACGTACCGCAGACGGCTCGTGGAAAGTAAAAGTACATGATATTCATACCGGCAAACAGGAATATCACACGGCGAACTTTGTTTTTATCGGAGGAGGAGGCGGAAGTCTGTCTTTACTCCAAAAAACGGGTATTCCTGAGTCCAAACATATTGGAGGGTTCCCGGTAAGCGGATTATTTATGGTATGCAATAACCCCGAAGTTGTAGCGCAGCATCACGGGAAAGTGTACGGAAAAGCAAAGGTTGGTGCTCCGCCGATGTCGGTTCCGCACCTTGATACACGCTATATCGACCGCAAAAAAACACTGCTGTTTGGACCTTTTGCCGGATTTTCACCAAAGTTCTTAAAAACGGGTTCAAATTTGGATTTAATCAATTCTGTAAAACCGAATAATATCTTAACGATGTTAGCAGCAGGCGTCAAAGAGATGGGCTTAACGAAATACTTGATTCAGCAGGTGCTGTTGTCCAATGAAAAGCGTATGGAAGAACTTCGTGAGTTTATTCCAAACGCAAAAAGCGAAGACTGGGATATCGTCGTAGCGGGTCAGCGTGTACAAGTAATCAAAGATACGGAAGCCGGAGGTAAAGGAACTCTTCAATTCGGTACCGAAGTTGTGAGTTCAACTGATGGTTCCGTTGCTGCATTGCTCGGGGCTTCGCCAGGTGCTTCGACTGCCGTTCATGTCATGCTTGAAGTGCTGGAAAAGTGTTTCCCGCAGCATATGAAGAAATGGGAATCAAAAATAAAAGAAATGATTCCTTCTTACGGCTTGTCACTGGTAGAAAATCCAGCGCTTTTTAACGAAATTCATGCTTCTACAGCACAAACGCTTGATTTAAGTAAAAAAGAACTTGTGTACCGATGATTTTAGGCAGCCTTTGATACGTATACTCTATATTAAAAGAGTTTTTTAGATAGTTAAAGCATTTAAACGACATGTGAAATCTATAAGAAAAAATGAGGGAAGTTCGTTATATAACGGGCTTCTTTTTATTTATTTCCTTTACTAGCAGAATTTACTTCGTATTCATGATATAATTCTTATTAGTAAGCGTTTACATATAATGGAGTGGAAAATTGGAAAATAGCTATTTCGAGGAGCCGATAAAAGATGATTCTAACTAATACATCTTTACTAACGAAAGAACAAACGATTTTTAACCATACAGGGAATAAAATTAAATTAGAAGACAGAGAGATTGATATTGTTGCTCGATTTGAAGAGCCCCTTGTTCTAGTTTTAGGAAATGTCCTAAGTAACGAAGAATGTGACGAACTTATACAGCTATCCAAAGATAAAATGCAGCGATCAAAAATTGGTGCTGCACGTGAAGTAAACAGTATTCGAACGAGCAGCGGCATGTTTTTTGAAGAAAGCGAAAACGAGCTTGTACATCAAATCGAAAGACGACTTTCTAAAATCATGGGACCATCTATTGAATATGCTGAAGGTCTTCAAGTTTTAAAATACTTGCCTGACCAAGAATACAAAGCACATCACGATTATTTCACTTCTGCAAGTAAAGCATCTAAAAACAACCGTATTAGTACATTGGTTATGTACTTAAACGATGTCGAAGAAGGAGGAGAAACTTATTTTCCTAAGCTGGGTCTTTCCGTATCTCCGACAAAAGGAATGGCCGTGTACTTTGAATATTTTTATAGTGACGCTGAACTTAATGACCGTACTCTCCACGGGGGAGCTCCTGTTATAAAAGGAGAAAAGTGGGTCGCTACCCAGTGGATGCGCAAACAAAAAATTCGATCGTAAAAACAAAGGTTTGAAGAGCCCTATTAGCTATTGTTAATGAGGGCTCTTATTTATGTTACAAAAAAATAGTAATCATGTTAGCCAGTTATTATATTGAAATATTCACACTTATTCTATTTGTGCGGCTATTCCTTATTCTTATAAGGTGGTAGACGATAAATGTATTTGTAGTGTAAAATATCCTCATGATTAAAAATCTGGATACACTAAAACGAAAAATGTGTTCATGAGATAAAAATAAAATAGATGCTATTTAAAAGAATAACTTTAAAACAGGTAACCAATTTTTATAACAGTTGCACGAAAAAACTCGTGAAAGGTATTTTCACGAGTTTTTGTTTTTAGGTGATTTACACTATTTATAAAATCATTTTACTTTTATATAGTAGATAGGGAACGTGTTAAAGGAGGGCCCGGGTTTTGAAAGAAATAAAAGCAATTATTTGCACGATGCTTGCGATGTTTATGCTGCTTCTTACTGGATGCAGCGATGAGCAGGCAAGTCATTCAAGCACATCTTCTGCCGATACAAAACAAGCAGTTCAAGTAGAAGATTCATCAGATCAAGAAGAAGATCATAGTCCTTCTAAAGCAAATCGTGAAGATGTAGTAGGTGAGGCGGCTACGGTAGAAAGAGTAGTGGACGGTGATACGCTTAAAGTGAAAATGCTGAACGGAAAGAGAGATCGCGTGCGATTACTTCTTGTTGATACCCCCGAAACAAAGCATCCCAAACTAGGCGTACAGCCCTTTGGTCCAGAAGCATCTGCTTACACAAAAAAAAGGCTAGAAGGACAGGAAATCACCCTTGAATTTGATGTGCAAGAGCGTGATCAATATGGCCGGTTACTTGCGTATGTATGGATAGACAATGAGCTGTATAATGAAGAGCTGCTAGCAAAAGGGCTAGCCCGCGTAGCAGTATTTCCTCCTAACACAAAGTACGTAGATGAATTTAAGAAAATCCAGGAGCAGGCTCGAAAAAGCGAAAAAGGAATCTGGAGCATTGAAAACTATGCTCAGGAAAAAGGGTATAATACGGATGCTGTAAAAAATCAGTCCTCTTCTAATCAAAAAGATACTCAATCTGCCGAAAGCTGCGAAGGTAAAATAAAAGGAAATCAAAACTCTAAAATTTATCACGTGCCAACTGGGACGCACTACAATCAAACCATGAACAACGTCATTTGGTTTTGTACCGAAAAAGATGCGCAAGAAGCAGGATACACAAAAGCAAAAAACTAATAAAGGAATTCAGTAACTGCTGAATTTCTTTTTTTTTTGAGTTAAGTAAGTATTTGTATAGGAGTGGCTAAATACCATCCAACAAAGAGCGACCAATCCGTATAAGAAGACGCAGTGGCCATATGAGCAGCTGAGGCACTTGTAAAAGAATTTCTGCTAAAACTTCCCATCCATTTACCGTAGTATCTTTCTGCTGACGGCGTTTTTTCATAGTCATCATCCATTCATTTGAAAATATACATTAATTATACAATGAAAGGAAGATTAGGAGTTAATTTTTTCTTTCTTTTCTTTTTCGTGTTAAAGTAGATAGGTAAGAAGGTTTGCTACAAATAACGCAAGCGAAGAGAATAAAGGGAGTTTGAAAATCGTGAAAATAAGGAAAGCAAGAAAAGAAGATGCTTCTGCTGTAACGGAATTACTTTATGACATGCTTGGCAGTATTGCGCGCTCTCACACAGCGGCTACAACGAACGAAGAAGCGCTTTTAAGACTTAAAGCGTTTATTCTGTCTGAGAAGAATCGCTATAGCTATCATCATATTACAGTCGCAGAAGTCGAGGAGAAGGTAGTTGGACTTATGCTTTGCTACGAAGGAAGTATGTTACAAACGCTTTATGAACCAGTTAAGCGTTTTGTACGTGCTAAACTTAATAATCCAGCGTGGGAAATTGATATAGAAACTGAACATGGAGATTATTATATTGACTCTCTATGTGTAGATGAAGCTTATCGTGGAAAAGGGATAGGAACGGCTCTTTTAAATGTAGCCAAGCAAGAAGCCAAAAAGCGTAAGATGTTTTTATCGTTAAACGTTGAATATAATAACGTAGAAGCCAAAAAATTGTATCAGCGTATAGGCTTTCAAGAGCATAAAACCATTTTTATTGATAAAAAACCATTTTTTTATATGAAGACTGCCTGAGCATCTTTACGGTAGTATTTTTTGTGATAAAATGGATATATAAGTAAAATAATAAGAACCAACAGCTCAGCACTTTTGCTGAGCTTTCCTGTAAATCGCGTAAACGTATCAAAATGGAAAGAATCCTACATCCAATGGACCAAAAGCAAGCGGTCATGAAAGTATGTTTGCTGATGTGCCACATGAAAGGAGCGTGCATGAACATCAGAGATCTTCCGTTTAATATGAGTTATCGATTTAATGAACAGCTTCGAGAAGTTCCGGTTAACCCACACCAAATGAAGCAGGGAATTATCTATTTAAAGAAACGAGCTCTTGAAGAAGAGGATGAGTGTGCCGCTGCTAAAACATATGGACATATTGGTGTATATGAGCGCATACTTGGAGAATTAACGAGCAGTGAAAGACATCTGCTGCTGGCCATTTATCTATATGACCGGCATGCTGATACAATAGGTGAATTTTTGAATACGATCCGGCTTGGACATACATATCACTGGCAAGAACAGTGGGATAAAGCGAATGAAACGTTTCAGCTACTCATTGAACAATTAAAAGCAGATGAAGACCTTCACATATATGAAGACTTTGTCTATCAGCATTATGGAAAATGTTTACTTGATCAGCGGATTGTTTCCAGAGCACATCATTATTTTCAACGTGCGTTAGAAATTCGATTGAAAAAAGGCGATAAAGAATTAATTGAGTCAACTAATTCCTGCATTCGTCTTTGTTTAAATAAATTAAAACATTCCTAGTATACATAAAAGATAAATGATTCATCGCCTTGGTTACACATAATGCATAAACTTTCCGTTTGACAAACGTATGTGAACATATTATAGTCATACATGGCAATTTAAGAATACGTAATATAAAAACTAAACATAAGCGTCTCTTCTCTTTTGGAGAAGGGGCTTTTTTATGTGAATTTTTATGTCGAGGAGGGTTTAATCGATGAGTAAAACAATAAAAGATGTCATCTTTTTATTAATAGGTTCGTTTGTATTTTCACTTGCAGTTAACATGTTTGTCATTCCAATAGGATTAGGTGAAGGCGGCGTTACGGGTATATCAATTATTTTATATTATACAACGCATCTTTCAACGGGCATCACTAACTTTATTTTAAACGGTATCTTGCTTATCGTAGGGTATAAATTTTTAGAGAAAAAAACCATCGTCTATACGATGATTACGATTATCGCTACATCTATTTTTCTTCACGTAACTGAAGGCTGGGGTCTTCATCTTCATGAAGAACTCATTGGCATGGTTTTTGCCGGTGTACTGCTAGGCGTTGGAATTGGGATGATTTTACGAGTTGGTGGAACAACAGCAGGTTCAGCCATTATTGCTCGAATTCTAAATAAGTTTTTAAACTGGAAAGTCAGTCATGCACTTTTAATAGTTGATTTACTAGTGGTATTGGCTTCTTATTTTATTATTGGAATCGAAAAGCTACTATTTACGATCGTCATGCTTTATATTACAACAAAAGTAATTGACTTCGTTATTGAAGGATTTGATGCCAAAAAGGCCGTTACCGTTATTTCAAGCAACAAAAATGAAGTAGCGGATCAAATCAATGAGCAGCTTGATCGCGGAGTAACGATTCTAAACGGTCGAGGGAACTATACAAAAGAATCAAAAGAAATCTTGTATGTGGTCATTAATAAACAAGAGCTTATTAAACTTAAAAAGCTGATTAAAAAAATTGATGATGAAGCATTTGTGATTGTGCACGATGTACGAGATGTAATTGGAAAAGGCTTTTTAAGCGCATAAAGCTGTGGTTCTTGGCAATTTTTTCTGACGTTGGTACTTTCCAAAAAAGTATGATATAAGTGTGTCTAGAGACAATTCAATATACGAAAGGAAGAACCCATATGCGTAATAAAAGGCATGTAAAACGTCTTCTTCAACGTCGAATTCGTTCTTTACGATACGTTGTCTTGATTTTATTTACGATACTGATCTTAAAGTACGTTAGTGAAATTATGTAACTTTTTTGTATGAGTCTTATCGCTCATTTGGAGTGCTTTTTCTTTTAAATTAGTAAACCAATTTGTATAATGGGTTTTGAGAAGGAGGAGTTCCATGAGCATTCCCAAACCATTAGTTCAGCTTAATCAATTCTTTATCGTTATAACGGTTTTGATCGCTTTACTTGCGGCAAAGTGGCTTTTACTTTTGCCTTTTCTCATTGGAGTAGTCACACTTGCAACAAAGCGTAATCCCGTAATTATAGCAGGGAAAACGCTTCTCAAAAAGCCTGCTTCTTCTTATCAAATGGAAGACCGGGATCAGCAGCTTTTTAACCAATGGATTGCAACTGTATGTATCGGAATTGCTTTCATATCCTTTTTACTTGGTTATACGCTTGTCGGCTATGTATTTAGTGCAATGGTGATTCTTGCTGCTGGTGTAGCGCTGATGGGATATTGTATAGGCTGCACGATTCGTTATCGATATATGATGTGGAAATATAAAAGAAAAAAACACGCTGCATAAACAAAGCCTCGAGAAGGCTTTGTTTTTTTATGCTCATTTGTATGCGTTATCAATAAATTTAATCATCATAACGGGTGAAAACAAGTGTTAGAGCACCCATATCCTTTAAAAACCTTTGTTGACAAAGTAAGGTAAACAAATTAAACTTTTTATGATAATAATAATCGTTACGATTTAAAGGAGGAAGTTATAGTTAGAGACGGTACATAAAAGAAAGATAGTTTTGAATAAAGGAGGGGTTTATATGAGAAAAAGGATAAGTTTGCTATGCTTAACGCTTGCTGCGATAGGTCTGCTAGCGGCATGTTCGAGTAACTCTGGGAGTACCGAAGAAAAGTGTAAAAAGAAATCACTTACTTTTGTATCGAATTTTCCAAGTGACACGCTCGATCCACAGTTAAATTATACAACTGTACGAGCCGGTATTGCCGAAACGTTAGTAAAAGTTAATGAGCAATTACAGATTGAACCGTGGCTTTCAAAAAAGTGGAAAACAGAAGATGATGGGACGACCTGGGTATTTGAGATTAGAGACGGGATTACGTTTCAAAATGGCAAGGATCTAAATGCTGAAGCCGTGAAACATTCGTTAGAAAGAACGATAAAAGAAAGCGAAGCAATGAAAAGTGCACTTAAAATTAAAGAAATGAAAGCCAGTGGCCAAATCTTAACCATTACAACAACAGAGCCGCTTGCCACGCTGCCTTCTGAACTTGTTCATCCAAACACGGCAATTATTGATATAGATGCTCCAGATACAAAAAGTAAACCCGTGGGAACAGGGCCATTTAAAGTAGCTTCGTTTAAACCGGATAATGAAATGAAAGTAAAAAAATATAAAGAATACTGGGGTGGGGAACCAAAATTGGATGAAGTTGTGTTAACATTTAATGATGATGAAAATGCACGAACGTCCGCTTTGCAATCAGGTGAAGCTGATATTGTGTACCGGCCGGCTATTGAAAGCTTAAACACGTTAAAAAAAGATTCTTCTATTGTAGTAGATGTACAGCCGAGCCTGAGAAATCAAATGCTTTTCTATAATTCAAGGCAAGAAGCGTTTAAAGATAAAAATGTGAGAAAAGCGTTTGATGTATTATTAAATCCAAAAGATGTTGTCGATACAGCGCTTGCAGGTCAAGGATCCCCGGCAAATGGTCCATTTTTAAAGAGTTTAGATTTTTCGAACGATCAAAAAACGAAAACCTATGGACCAAGTGAAGCTCAAACATATTTAGAAAAAGCCGGTTATATACTCAAGGATGGAAAAGCAATAAAAAATGGAAAACAGCTTTCCTTTAAGCTTGTTACATACCCTTATCGTCCAGAATTGCCTTTAATGTCACAAATGCTTCAGTCAGAAGCAAAAAAGATTGGTGTAAAAATAGACATTCAACAAGTGGAAAATATGGACGAGTATATGACAACAAAAAATGATTGGGGAATCGTTACATATAGTCTAGTAACCGCGCCGCGAGGAGATGCAGGATATTTCTTTAATGCTCTTTACATGGAGGGAGGAGCATTTAATGTAGGTCATTTTCATGAACCAGCATTAACTTCCGTTATTAATAAACTCAATCAAACCGTTGATCAAAAACAGCGCAATGAGTTAGCAAGACAAGCCGGAGAAATAGCAGAAAAAGAAACGCTCCACTCTTCGATTGTTCATCCGAATAATTTTGTGGCCTATAGAGACAATGTGAAAAATTGGGTCACAACTAAAAGTGAATACTATGTGATAACAAAGGATTTAGATGTGAAATAGATATGAAATTAATTGGTAAAAGAATAATAGAATTACTCATTTTTTTAGTTATCCTATCGTTTCTCAGCTTTGTTTTGATGAAGCTGGCTCCAGGAGACCCAGTTAAGCAAATGCTCCGCGCAGATGACGTGGCAGTTTCTGAGGAACAAATAAATAGTTTGCGAACAGAGCTAGGGTTTAATGAACCTGTATATATTCAATATGTAAAGTGGCTGAAGCGCTTTTTTCAGTTTGATTTAGGGTCTTCGTATATGACAAAAGAGCCTGTGATCGATGAATTAGCCGAAAAGTTTCCGGCTACGCTGCGCTTGACGGCTGCATCTTTGGTTTTGATGCTGTTAATAGCTGTGCCACTCGGCACGCTGTCAGCACTGTATCCGAACAAGTGGATTGATTATCTCAGCAGAAGTATTTCCTTAATTGGAGCGTCTATTCCAAGCTTTTGGCTCGGCCTTTTGTTTATACAGCTGTTCTCTGTACGTCTTCAATGGCTTCCTTCAATGGGTACAGGCACAGCAGCTCATCTTGTGCTGCCTTCTTTAACGCTTGGTTTTGCCATGTCCGCTGTGTATATGCGAATGATTAGAGCTAGTCTGCTAGAAGGACTGAAACAAGATTTTATACGATCCGCTCGAGCAAGAGGAATCAGTGAAAGCCGCATTTTTATTTTCCACGCGTTCCGGTATAGCTTAACGCCGCTTCTTACCATTTTAGGGACGAGCTTAGGCAGTTTGCTTGGAGGAACGGTCATCATTGAAGTCCTATTTGCTTATCCTGGCATCGGAAAATTAGTTATTGATGCGATTATGAATCGTGATTATCCTGTGATTCAAGGGTATATTTTGTGGATGGGCCTGTTTGTTGTTTTAATTAATTCATTTGTGGATTTGAGCTACAAATATGTAAATCCCCAGCTCTACGTAAAGGGAGGGGATAAAACGTGAAAAAGCCGCAGCTTCCTTTTGTAGTGATAAGCGTGTGTGGTATTGCGCTTATTTTATTTTGTCTGTTTGGAAGTCAGCTAACACCGATGGATCCCACACAAGTTAATATGCAAGACCGGCTTCAAAAATCCACCGGTGATCACTGGTTAGGAACTGATCACTTAGGCAGAGATCTCTTTTCACGAATCGTAGCTGGAGCTCAGACCACAATTGGAACTAGCTTTCTTGTCTTAGCTCTTTCTCTTTTGATTGGAGTACCTGTTGGCTTAGTTTCAGCGTATATTGGAGGGAAAATAGACCGCTTTTTAATGAGAATTGTAGACGCTTTTTTAGCTTTTCCTGACTATATTGCAGCTATCGTCTTAAGCGGACTGTTAGGGCCTGGATTATTTAACTTAATTGCTGCGATGGTTATTGTAAAGTGGGTTGGTTATGCAAGGGTAGTGCGCAGTATTGTGCTTCAAGAAAAGTCAAAAGAATATGTGCTGGTCGCTAAATTAAACGGAGTGGGAACACTGCCTCTAATCCTGCGCCACTTTCTTCCTCATGTGGGAGGACATATTCTTGTTCTTGCTACGCTGGATATAGGGAAAATTATTTTAATGATGGCTTCACTATCCTATATTGGACTAGGGACTCAGCCGCCTACTCCGGAATGGGGAACGATGCTAAATGAAGGCAGAGCCTACTTTTACAATGCTCCGCAGTTAATGTTGATACCAGGCGTGGCCATTATTTTATTTGTGCTGGCGTTTACAGCTTTAGGTGAATATATTCGAGGGAAATATCAAGTTAATCAGTAAAAGAGGTGATCGTCATCGTTTTAGAAATAAAGCATCTAGCCATTCATAATAAAACAAAACAAATTGTAAAAGACGTTTCTTTTACAATCGAGCAAGGACAGTGGATGGCGCTCGTTGGAGAAAGCGGAAGCGGTAAAAGTATCACTGCTGCTTCGATAGGAGGACTGTTGCCTTCAGGTGTAACGCTTAAAGGAGGATCTATTATCTTTAAGCAGAAAGGAGAGGCGCCTATCCTTGGAAAAGATATTTCGTATATCTTTCAAGATTATCGAAGCGCTTTTACGCCTTTTTTAACAATCGGAAAGCAGTTTGATGAAACGATTCGTACACATAGTAAGCTTGCTAAAAAAGACAGGACTGCTGCTATTTTTCAGGCTCTAAAAGCTGTGAATTTACCTAATGAACGCGTGTATAAAAGCTATGCTTCTCAGCTGAGCGGTGGACAGCTTCAGCGAGCAGCGATTGCTTTAGCACTGGTGATGAAGCCTGCCTTGATTATTGCAGATGAACCAACCACGGCTTTAGATAGCTTGTCAGCAGCTGAAGTTCTTCAGCTGCTGCATAAGCTGAAAGAAGAAGCAGGCTGTGCCATTTTGTTTATTACCCATGATTTGCGTCATGTGCGGAAATATGCAGACCGAGCAGCCATTATGTTAGCGGGAGAGATCGTGGAAGAAAACAGTATCGAATCTCTGTTTCACGCTCCGGATCACTTTTATACAAAAAAACTGTTTAACGCCATTCCTTCTTTACAGAAAACGCCTGATCGATTGTTAGATACGCAGAAAAAAGTGTTGATATAGGAGTGAGATATGAAAGAAAAAAGTATATTACGCGTCACGCAGCTGGTGAAACAGTATAAAGACGTTAAAGCGCTAAATAATGTTTCCCTGCATATCGATAGAGGGGAATGTGTAGGGATTGTTGGAGAAAGTGGAAGCGGAAAAAGTACGCTTGTAAAAAGTGTGCTAAGGTTAATAGAGATTCAGCAGGGAGAAGTATGGTTTGCAGAGAAACCTCTTCACTGGTTAAAAGGAAAAAAACTGCAGCAAGCTCGTCTAGGCATGCAAGTTGTATTTCAAAACCCCGCGGCTTCTTTTAATCCAAAAGTAAAAATCATCGATTCTTTGCTCGAGCCTTTGCGGCAGCAGCGAACCGTTCCTTCATTTTTATCTCATGTGAGCAGAAACGAAAAAGAACTCGCTTTTTATTTGTTAGAAACAGTCGGGATTAGCGCAGAATATGCGTTGAATTATCCTCATGAACTCAGCGGTGGACAGCTTCAGCGTGTAGCGATTGCGCGTGCCATTAGCGTAGGTCCGTCTCTCGTGCTATTAGACGAACCAACAGCGAGTCTTGATGTTACGGTACAGGCAAAAATTTTAAATTTATTAAAAGATTTGCAGGAGACGTTTCAGCTATCTTATTTGTTTATTTCGCATGATTTAGCAGCGGTAAATTTTATGAGTACCCGCATGATAGTTATGCAGCAAGGTGAGGTTATTGATCAGTTTGAACGTGCAAAGCTATTTGATAAAAACAGGCATCCCTATACAAAAAAGCTTGTGCGTTTATTTGAATAGAGAGTAAAGCTCTTCGTTTAATATACTAAACGAAGAGCTTTTTTATAAATGAGAATGAGACAAAGTCAGGGACGCGGCGGTGGAGTATGCATATGTATAAGGTGATAGCCTGCTTGGCAAAGCATGACAAAACTAATGCCGAGTACAAGGAGAGGAATTAGCTTGTTTTTTCCTCGTTCTTCATATAGTCCGGCTGCGCTTAAAAGGACGCCAATAGCAGCTAAAGGAGGAGAGACGCGAAAGAATAAATCTGCAGCGGTAAACGCTTGGTTTGTATATTTATAATAAAAAAATAGACCTGTAATCAATAAAAATAGTCCAATCCAAAACAGCGTAAGTTTTCCAAAAAGGGTTTTAGGCACTGCGATTTCACTCCTTTTGTCAGTCAAGTACCATAAAATACTAGCATAAAACGTTCTCGTTTGCATTAGAGAAAAAGAACGTGAATTATACAATATGTGTAAAAAAACAGGTTTGAAGTAGGAGGAGATGAAGTATTCAAAGCGCTTCATGTAAAAAAATACATATCGTTGGATCTGTTGGAAGTGGAAAAACAGCTCTTGCCCGTTTATTATTCCATGAATTAAAAGTTCCTCACTACGAACTTGATAATATTATGTGGGAACGAACATATGAAGGAGATAAAAGAAGAAGTGAAGCGGATAGAAAAAAGTGTTTACATCATATTTCAGCTTCAAAAGAATGGATTATAGAAGGCGTACACTATACGTGGGTGAATGAAAGTCTTAATAGAGCTGACCTTATTATTTTTCTCGACACCCATTATCTAAAAAGAATATGGTTTATTATAAAAAGGTATGTTCTGCAAAAAGCTAAAATAGAAAAAGCAAATTATGCATCGACGCTTTCTATTTTCATTAAAATGTTTCAGTGGAATGCGTATTTCGAAAAGCACAGTAAACCTGAAATTTTGCATATCCTTCGTACGTCATATAACGATAAACTTATAATAGTGAAAAAGAGAGAAGAGATAGAGCACTTTATATCGTAAGAAAATGCCGCTCAGTTGATGAGCGGCGTTTTTGGCTTTTATTCTATCAACATAGAAGCGCCTTTTTTTTCACAAGCTTTTGCAAGGTTTTTGAGCAGCTGATTAAGAAACTCTTTGTCCATTTTAAGCCACTCTTCTTTTTGCAGCCCTTCTACGATATAGGAAGAGAAAACCCACGCGTCGTTTTTGATGGCAGAGTGATTTGTTTCAGCGATTACGGTTAATGCCTTGATGACAGCAGACATCACGGAAACATCTTCTTTCCCATAATGACGAATTTGATAGAACGCTTTGTACAAATAATCCATAAAAGAAGGTTTTTCTAGCATGACGCGAATGCATCCTTTTTCATCGTAATAATAAGGAGAAGAAGAATAGCTTTTTCCAAGTTTGATAAACACTTGCGTGAGCTGTTCAATGCAGTTAATGGCTGTTTCAGGATCATTAATAGCGGGTGAAATAGCTCTTAATGCAATTTCACTCAGCTTTTGAATCCCTAACTTCACATCTTGAATCGATTCTTGATCATTTGTAATAAACAAACAATGAAGAAATTTTTCGTGTTCTAATGATTGATCGTGATGGATCACCCTTAGCAGAGGTGTGTCTTCTTCGACATACTCACCGGGTGCTTTTTCAAGTTTCACAATAACATTATATTTAGATGCTAGTGTAGTTAAATGCTTGAGTTCAATATAGTGAATATATCCTTGTTTGTTACTTTTAATTTGCAGCGTATTTTCACTATCAAAATTAAGCTGTTCTTCATTTTTTGATTGAGGTGATTTTTGCTGTTCTAGCTGCCGTTCTTCAATGGTTAGCATTGTTTTTTTGGCAATGTTTGAAATTAAGTTGCCGACTTTAATCCAGTTAATAACATGATGAATTAAAAATACAAACATACCTAGACAAATGAAAGCTACCAAAATGGCTAGTGAAGGAACAATAAAAGTGTTGCTGACTTGATTGCTTCGAACTTGAATAAGCAGTACAAGCACGTACACATACCCACCGATAAAAGTGCCAAGCACGCGCTGAGTTTTGGCATCTGTATTAAAATTTTGAATCGTTCTAGGAGAAAACTGGCCTACAAACGTAGTCAGTACCACTAAAACAGAAGAAAACGTAATCGTCGTCATCGTTAATAAGGAATTTGATACTGAACTCAAAATAGTATGAGCAAGCTCTTTATCCGTTAGAAATACAGAAGGAACTAATTTTAACCATTGTTTATGAGCTGTTAAATATCGATCTAAAAATGTACTAATAGTGGCTAAAACAAAAGCAACAATTCCATATAAAGAAGGAGTAATCCAAAAATTAGCTTTGATTCGGTTTTGCTGTAGCTTTATTGACATAACGAAATCTCCCGTATCATGATTTAATAAGTTCGGCCTTCTTTTAGCATGGAGAAAAAAGTTAGTCATACTTATCCACCTATTATTACCCGCATCTGCATGTGAAAAACTTCTTTAAGAAAAGTTTTATCATTCATTTGTAAGGGGTAGAGATCAAAAAGGAGGGGAGAGCCGTGGCATTTGATTATTCACTTGACTTTGAGCATATCGATTTTAGAAAACATCCTGAAAAGTATAGAGTAGGAAAAGGAGAACAAGGAGTTCTCCTTGTGGAGCCGTATAAAAGTGAAATTCTTCCTCATTGGCGTTTTCGAACACCTGAAATTGCTGAGGAATCGGCGGACGCCATTTATCAGCTTTTTTTAACCTACAAAGAAAAAAGCGATTTTGTTGGAATGGACATGGCCCGGAAATTTCTCCAAATGGGATATACGCGATCCAGGCGCTACGCGAACTACAAAGGCGGAAAGAAATACAGCAAAGACGGAGAGCGTAACGAACGGCAAATTGATGAACAAAAAGCAAAATCGGCGGCTATTTTTATGAAAAAATGGAAGGAGGTACGAGAGAATAAAGAGTACTTGACATTTAAAAAAGAGCATCAAAAAAAGTACGGATAATCAGCTGTTATCCGTACTTTTTTCCTTTGTTATTTCGATTCGTTTAATATGGTGATGTTCAATATCAATGACTTTAAATGAAAAACTTTCGTTTGTGATGCTGTCACCTTTAGCAAGATCAAACTTTTCGGTCAGCATCCAGCCGCCAATGGTATCAACGTCTTCTTGCTCAATATTTGTTCCGAGTAAGTCATTTACTTCTTCAATCAACACCTTCGCATCGAGTACATAGTGATTTTCATTAATTTTGTGTACGTCCGGTATTTCATCATCATCAAATTCATCACGAATTTCACCAACAATTTCTTCTAAAATGTCTTCTACCGTTACAAGCCCTGTTGTTCCTCCGTACTCGTCTATTAAGATGGCCATGTGAATTCTGTCTTTTTGAATTTTAAGCAATAAGTCGTAAATAGCGATGGAATCAATGACTTGAATGATGGGTTTCATATACGTTTGCACGGTACGTGGTTTAATATCATCTTCTTTTATGTAATCCGCTAATATTTCTTTAATATTAACTAATCCCACCACTTGATCTTTGTTTCCATCTACAACTACTGGATAGCGAGTATATTGCTCTACTCTAGCCATTTTTAAGAATTCTTCTATCGTTTCATCTGCTGATACGCTAACAATTTCTGTACGAGGCACCATGATTTCTTTAGCCGTACGATTATCAAATTCAAAAATATTATTCATGAACTTAAATTCCGATTGATTAATTTCACCGCTCTCATAGCTTTCAGATAAAATAATTCTAAGTTCTTCTTCACTATGAGCTACTTCATTTTCAGAAGCTGGCTTCAGGCCGAATAATCCGACAACGCCTCTTGCTGAGTGGTTTAAAAGCCAAATAAACGGATAAAGTAACTTAGAAAAAAGAATAAGAGGACGGGAAAATAACAGCGTCACTTGTTCGGCTTTTTGAATCGCCACTGTTTTGGGCGCAAGTTCCCCAGCTACCACATTTAAAAATGTGACAACCGAAAAAGCAAGAACAAAAGATATGACATGCGAAAGTGATGCAGCAAAAGGAAGCATGTCAATAAGCGGCTCTAATAAATGACCTACCGTAGGTTCACCTATCCAGCCTAGACCCAGTGCGGTAACCGTAATGCCTAGCTGTGTGGCTGAAAGATAACCATCTAAATTTGATACTACTTTTTTTGCTGCTAAAGCGTTCCGGTTTCCTTCTTCAATTAACTGGTCGATTCTAGTCGACCGTACCCTAATGACGGCAAATTCCGTTGCAACAAAAAAGGCTGTTAATATGATTAATACGATGAATAAAATGACATTTACTGTTTCCAAATTTATCTCCTTACCCCGTTGAAACGGATAAGGGAACACCTCCCTTATAAAAGTTTGATGAGCTGATTTATATGGTAAATAAAGAATATCATGTATACTGTTCCCTTAATGTCCGCAGAAATAAACTTACCGAAAAGAAAGAGCACTTTTTAATAACCCACAACATTTTTTGGCACAAAAAGCGTAAACTAAACACTATAAAATGAATGAAAAGAGATAACGTGATACCTTTAAAAGGATGTAAATAGAAGTAGGAGTCGATTGTTTTTATGGAATTTTTTCTGACGATATTAGTCTTATTGGCTTTGATTGGTCTATCTAATATCATTAATCATTTTGTACCATTTATTCCTGTTCCATTAGTTCAAATAGCTTTGGGAGCAGGGCTTGCTATCTTGCCATTTGGCGGAGATGTACATTTAGAGCCTGAGTTATTTTTTATTTTATTTATTGCCCCGCTATTATTTAATGATGGAAAAAACGTGTCAAGAGCTGCTCTTTGGAAGCTTCGTACACCTATTTTATTACTAGCGCTGGGACTGGTTTTTGTAACGGTGGCAGTAGGGGGATATCTAATCAATTGGCTCATTCCTTCCATTCCGTTACCGGCGGCATTTGCACTAGCTGCTATTTTGTCCCCGACAGATGTAGTGGCTGTTGGAGCTATGGCGAGCCGAGTAAAGCTCCCTAAGCGAATTATGCATTTGCTGGAAGGCGAAGGGCTGATGAATGATGCCTCTGGTCTGGTAGCGTTTCAAGTAGCAGTAGCTGCTACCGTAACGGGCGTCTTTTCGATAGTAGATGCTACATTTCAGTTCCTTTGGGTAGCGCTGGGCGGTTTGTTTGTAGGAGCATTTATCGCTTTTTTGATTATCAGATTGCGTGTACTTGTTCGACGTTTAGGAATGGAAGATATTACGATTCATATGTTAATACAAATTCTAACTCCATTTGTTGTCTTCTACATTGCTGAACATTTTCATTTATCAGGAATCTTGGCAGTTGTAGCAGGCGGCATTGTACATGCGATTGAGCGTGACCGAGAGGAATCACCTAATCAGCAGCTTAAAGTAGTATCAAAAAGTACTTGGACGGTTATTTTATATTTGTTAAATGGCTTGGTGTTTGTACTGCTTGGTCTGCAAATACCTAAAGTGGCGAAAGCAATTATTCAAGATCCAAACTTTAATAATGGACAAGTGCTTCTTTATATTTTGATTATTACTGTCTTTTTGCTTGTACTACGATTTATTTGGGTGATGGTGTCATGGTCAGTAGGCTGGTATTACAAAAATAACAAGCATCTAAAACCTGAGCCTCGGTCTATTGGCATTATCACGGTTTCAGGTGTACGAGGAGCGGTTACGTTAGCCGGAGCGTTTTCGATCCCATATACGCTTGATAACGGCAGTGATTTTCCGGAACGCTCTCTGATTATTTTTCTAGCAGCAGGCGTTATATTGTTAACCTTAGTTACGGCAAGTATTCTTTTACCTCTCATTGCGAAAACAGAAAAGGCGCCGAAGAAGCCTGAGCGCAATACAAAAGAGGTTAAAGCACGCATTAAAGTGCACAAAGCTGCTATTCAGCGGTTAAAAAGAGAAATGACCGAGGAAAATCGTGGAGCAGCCCTTTCGTTAATTTCAACGTATAATACAACGATTAATAACATCATCGTTAAAACTCATCCTTTAGAAGCCTCTGAAAACAAACAGTACGAGGAAAAAATTCGATTGCTGGCTCTTCAGGCCAAGGGGAAATTGGTGGAAAAGCTATTAAAAGAGGAAAAAATAGACCGTGAGACAGCGTATATTTGTTTGGAACATACGCACAAGCTTGAAATGGCTGTAACCAATCGTGTAAGGTACAAATTATTGGTGAGCTGGATGAGGTTTAAAAAAGTTTTATTATTACTAGTCCGAATTTTTTCACCTAATAAGCAGGCGTTAAGAAAACAAAGCTTGCGAAGAAGAAGCAAAGTGAATAAAGTACGTATTCAAATGATTGAAGAAGCGATAAAGGTCATTAAAGAAAATATGAACGAAGAAAATCGAATGATTTCACTTGCTATTATTAGCGAATACCATAGATCCATGGCAAGACTTAGAAAAGAGAGTACGGAGTATAATTCACGCAAACGTAAAAAAGCAACGAGAGATTTATGTTATAAAGCGTTTCATACCGAGCGGGAAACGGTGCAAGAACTTTATGAAAAAGGAGAAATCACGCGTGAAATCGCTCATAATATCCGAAAAGATATCGCTTTGCGTGAAGCATTAACAATTGAAGAAAATGGTTATTAAAAAGTCGCAGAGAGTAGTCTCTGCGACTTTTTCTAGTAAGTTTCATTCTATTGCTTTTCAAAAAGATAAAGCTTTCCGTTAACAGCAATATCAAACCGAGGCCCTTTAAAGCCGCGTTTTATAAGTTCTTTACGCATAAACTTCATAATGCCTCCGTGGCTGACAATCAGCAAATCGTCTTCTGACTCGGAAATGGCGCGATCTAGCACTGCTGCTACTTTTCTCTTAGTCTCAGCCATATCTTTACGAGCTTGTTTGTTGATGAGTCCGGACATGCGAAACAGTAATACCCAGAGGATAAAAGGAAGTTTAAATTTTACTGGAATAATAGGCATAGGTATTTCTCTAAGTTCCGGAAGAAGCGTGATCTCTTGTTTATAAATATGCTTTGCCGTTTTGTGTGCTCGCGGCATATCGCTTGAAAAACAGCGTTTCCATTGGATATTATTCAAATCAGTCTCTCCATACGTAATATCTGATTCATCATATTCCTGAAACCAAGCCACTAGTTCGTCAGTGGATAAGCGGTGGTTTTCTGGAAGACCTTTGTTTACTTTGTAATGACGTACTAATGCTACTTTCATTGTGAAATCTCCTTAAAATCTAAGCGCCAAAAACACTTATTCGGCGCAGCTTGATTTTCTTATTTAACGTTATTTTCATCATGCTGCACCTCCTTTCAAATATTTGTAAAATAAGTATAAAATGGATTAAGAAAATTGTAAATACGGAATAAAAGAAGATTTTGAGATAGAATAACTGGAAAATGAAACCTTTTTATAACATAAAACGTATTACTTATAGATAATTCAAACAAATTGAAATACATATAAAAGGGTGGATTACAATGATGGATACAGAGAGAAAAGTGAACATCAGAGAAGAGTTTGGAATTTTATTTGCACAAGGGGATTTTAAGAAACTTTATGATTGTGTAAGCGAAGAATTTAAACGTCAAGTTTCGCTTCAGCAATTTTTGGAGCAGAGCAAATTGTTTAATCAAGGAGAACAGTTCTACAGACTAGAAACAAATCTCTATTTAACTCCTCAAATTGAGCAGTTTATTTGGTTAAATTCTACACAGACGAAATTCATCAGCGTTATGTTTGATGAACATAACATTATACAAGCACTTGTGATTGCTCCTATAGAATCATTTTCAGAGAGAGATCGATGGAGTACAAACAAATATACGATGCCGATTCAAAGTGAATGGTTTGTCTATTGGGGAGGAAAGCATGAGGTGTTGAACTATCACCATCCAGTCGAAAAACAAAGGTATGCGTATGATTTAGTCGTGCGAAAAGGAAAGCAAAGCTATAAAAATGATGGAATGAAAAACGAAGATTACTATGCCTATGGAAAAAAAGTTGTAGCGCCGCTTGAAGGAGTCGTTATCACAGCAGTTGATGGTCAAGAAGATAATGAAATTGGACATACGAATAAAAAAAATCCTTTAGGAAATTACGTCATCATTGAGCATGAAGGAAAAGAATACAGTGTGCTTGCGCATTTGAAGAAAGGATCGGTTTCTGTGAAAAAAGGAGACGTGGTTCGTAAAGGAACGCTGCTCGGAAGGTGTGGAAATTCCGGGAATTCATCCGAACCCCACATTCATTTTCACGTCATGGATGCCTCTGACATCGAAACGTCAAAAAGTTTGCGAATTCGGTTTCATGCGGCCATTGAACCGATTCGCGGAGATACGGTTATTCCATTTTTTTACTGATTAAAAAGCCATAGCGTTTGCTGTGGCTTTTTATGCAGGGCTTTCCTCAAATATAAAGTCAAGCAGCCGTTGAAACAAGTAAAGGATAATAGCTACGGTAGTCATGACAAGGAAAAGCCCAAAATGACTGATATCATACAGATTATAAAGCCCGATTTTAGCAAGAAAAGGAACAATAACATAACCATGAATCAAATCCAAAATAATGTTAACAATTATGTACAAGATAAACCCCGGATACGTCAGGTAAAAGACAAAGATCGTAATCACAATATGAAGGCAATAAATCGTTGCTCCCATGCTAGTAAGAAAAAATACGTTTTCTTGAACCGTCCACCAGTGCATTTTTTCCGCTACTTGATAGGCGATTGTCATCATTAATGCAGCAAATAACCCTACAGTAAAAAATCGTTTAACACGCTGTTTATCAAGCAGCAGCAGTAAAAACCATGGAATAACAAGAATCCCCCATAATATAATTTGATTCATTCATCTTCCCACCTTTTATTTATCAGTAGTTCTTAGTGTAAGAAAGAGTTGTAAAAATATACATTCTATAAAGAAAACGTTTACAATCAGATTACTTCTCTATATACTAAATCTTGAATACTTGTATACAAGTTGGCTAAGGAAGTGATGACACATTAAAAAGGTAACCTACCCGGAAAAATGGCTTCGCGGAGCCTCGCTGGGAGAGCAAGTTGTAAGCAAATTAAGAATTCAAATTATGAGCGGCGAGCTGAAGAAAGGAACCATACTATCGGAAAATCAGCTCTCGGCAGAGTTTGGAACGAGTCGATCTCCTATAAGAGAAGCGCTGCGGACCCTTTCAAACGAAGGACTCATTGATTTACAGCGAATGGGAGCAGTTGTTATTGGTTTAACAGCTAGGGATTTAAACGAGCTGTACGATGTTCGTCTGCTTTTAGAACATTTTGTCTTAGAACGTCTATCTGAAGTCAACCATGATTCGCTTATTAAAAAGCTTGAGCAAAGTATTGATCAAATGAACATGGCAGCTAAATACGATGACTATGTAGAGTTTGCTTATCAAGATTTGCGGTTTCATGAGCTCGTGATTATCGAAGCAGGCCACAAACGGATATTAAAATTGTGGGAAAGCATCCGTGAAATTATTTTAGCTGCTCTTTTAATTACCACTGAAAAAAGATTTCGAGATGATAAAGCAGCTGTGTTCCCACTGATAAAGCAGCATCATGAAATGATTAAAGCATTAAAGTCTCAAAATACAGAACGTATTCAAGATGAAGTGAAGCGTCACTTTGAAGACACGCGAAATACGATAACAGCTTCACTTTTGAATGAAGCATAAAAAAGGATAAAAGATTCAAAATGTTTTTGGACCTTTTTATCTTTAACTTGTCGACAAGTATACAAAGGGGATGGGAAAATGAAAGCAGGTGTCTACGTTTCAGAAACAAAAGCCGTTATGCAGCAAAAAGCGAAACCGGTTATAAAAGAAGGAGAAGCGCTTGTAAAGGTATCTCATGCTGGAATTTGCGGAACGGATATGATGATTTATTTTGGAAAACATCCTAGATCACAAGCGCCACTTATTATGGGGCATGAATTCAGCGGAGTTATAGAAGAGATCCGAGGGGAAACGAAATTTTCTTTAGGTGACCGCATAGCAGTTGAACCTACGATTAGCTGCAGAACGTGTGAAGCCTGTGTAAGAGGACAGTTTCACGTTTGTAAGAAGTTAAAACTAATCGGCATTGATCAAGATGGAGGGTTCGCGCAGTACGTGGCTGTTCCAGTGAACCGCCTTCACCTCTTACCAGAGAAACTGTCTAGCGCGCATGCAGCTCTTGCAGAACCTGTAGCGGTTGCCGTACATACAGTACGACGCTCGCGGTTGAAAGTAGGAGACCAAGCTGTCATTTTAGGGGCAGGACCTATTGGACTGCTGATCGGGATGATTGCGAGACGAGCAGGAGCAAAAAAAGTAATGATCTCAGATATTAGTTCTTATCGCTTAACTAAAGCGAAAGAACTTGGCTTTATACCAATTGATGCAACGAAAAAAGACGTCGTAAAAGAAGTGCGCTTGCTTACGAATGACGTCGGTGCAGACGTTGTATTTGAAGTAGCTGGAAATCAAATGACAGCAAAACAAATGGTTGAAACAAGCCGTATTCAAGGAGAGATTGTGGTGGTGAGCGTATACAAAAACGCTCCAGAAGTAGATTTAGCAGCAATGCACTTTAAAGAAATTTCATTAACTACAACGAGATGTTATACAAGGGAAGATTTTCAGACGGCTATTGATTTACTGACAAACGGTGAAATAGCAGCAGATTCTTTAATTTCTCATAAACTGCCGCTTGAAGATCTTCAAGCGGGGTTTGAGTTTATGCAGCGGCCTGATGAATCACTTAAGGTTTTATTTGCACCAAACGGAGAGGAGAATGAACAATGACAGTAGATTTATTTTCTTTAGATGGTAAAGTAGCAGCGATTACGGGAGCAACGAGAGGAATTGGAAGAGCAATGGCGATTGCTTTGGCAGAAGCAGGTTCGGATATCGCTCTTCTGCAGCGATCAAAGGAATTTCTTGGAGTAAAAGAAGAAATTGAACGTCTCGGAAGAAAATGCTTTATTGTTAATTGTGATCTAGAAAATGCTTCTGAAGTAAGCGAAGCGATCTCATCGGTTGTTGCTTATTTTGGCAATCTCGATATTTTAGTGAACAACGCTGGCATTCAAAGACGTTCACCCGCTGTAGACTTTGCAGAAGAAGATTGGGATGCTGTTATGAATGTTAATTTAAAAACCGTATGGTTGTTATGTCAGCAGGCGGGCCGCCAAATGCTTAAACAAGGAAGCGGAAAAATTATTAATATGGCATCTTTGCTTTCTTACCAAGGAGGTATTACCGTTCCGGCTTATGCTGCAGCAAAAGGCGGAGTTGCTCAACTTACAAAGGCTTTATCTAATGAATGGGCAGCAAAAGGCGTAAATGTTAATGGAATTGTACCAGGGTATATTGCTACTGATATGAATGAAGCACTTATTAACGATGAAACGCGCAGCAGACAAATCATTGAACGTATTCCCGCAGGCAGATGGGGGGAAGCAGATGATTTTAAAGGAGCGGTTGTCTTTTTAGCATCTGATGCATCTGCCTATATTCATGGGCACTTACTTGCTGTAGACGGAGGCTGGCTAGGAAGATAACGCATGAATGAACGAATTTTTTCATATCATGAACAAACTTAATTAAAAGGAGCGTTCGTGGTATGAAAAGGTGGATGTTAAATATGGGTATTTCTGTCACAGTGCTCATAACTGCTTGGGCGGTGTATACAAAGCCTGAAGAGAAAGAGGTTTCGCTATTTTCTTACGATCAGCCTTCTATAGTTGTTCAAAAAGAAAGCACAGACTTTGAAAAAGCGTTAAAAGCTTTTTTGACGCAGCATGGCTTTCAAGAAGTTAGGGTGCTGAATAACTATGCGGAAGCTCAAATTCTAGTTCTTCTGCCTCGCGAACACCTTTCTTCTCATAAGAAAAGGGAAATTCAGCAAATGGTAAATCAAGTTGCCAAACAGTATCACGTTCATCCTGATGTAGTTAATGTTCAGCTATATGAAAAAAAGTAAAAAGCCTTTTAGAAAGGGGAATCCCCCTCGATAAAAGGCTTTTTTTACTCTTTCTTCTTCTCTTGTTCAGCGAGTTCTTCTTGTCTTTTAAAATGTGATTTTCCTAACGCATACACAAAACTAAAAAACAAAGGAAGTAAAATAGTCAGCAGCACAAGGCGGGTAAGCATATCGCCCAAATCATTTCTTGTTAAGTAAATATTAATAGCTGCAATGACAATATAAACAAAAATACCGAGGTTTCGTAAAAATCTCTTTAGCATAGATGCATTCATTTTTTTCACCTTACTTTTATATACTCACATTTAAGGTAAAGGAAACGATTCATAAAAGCAACCTATTTACTACAAAGCAAGAAGGAATATAGGGATTTATAATGAATATTTATAGGTTGCCTGAAAATCATGGAAATAAAAATCCTAACATGAAGTCGTTTTATAAAGAAGCTCGCTCCGAGTACACTGAATGCGCCGAGTCAGCTATAAACAGCTGCCTTCTCTTCAATCAGCTTTATTTCTTAAAAAGGTAAGGTGATAAGATGAAAAGAGTACTGGTAATGGGCGTTTCTCCAGGAGTAGGAAAGTCTACATTTGCCAAGAAATTAGGGGAAAAGCTTGATCTAGAAGTATATCATTTAGACAGCCTGTATTGGCAGCCTGGCTGGACGGAAAGAGACACTGATAGCTTTAGAGAATTGCAGGAGCACATTGTAAAAAAAGACAGCTGGATTATCGACGGGAACTACAGCAATTCGTATGACCTGCGAGTGAAGCGTGCAGATACCGTTATTTATTTAGAGCTGCCGCTAATCCTTTGTGTGTACCGAGTAATAAAGCGGAGAATCGTATATGCAAGAAAAACGCGTGAAGATATGGCAAAAGGATGCCCTGAAAAAGTAGATTGGTCATTTTTTACGTTTATTCTTACTACGTATCGAGAACGGCAAAAAAAGATGAGAAACCGGTTTGAAAAGCTTAAAAATGATGAGGATTGCAAGGTGTTTATACTGATGAACAGAAAGGACATCGAGAACTATATACAAAACCTATAGGGGGGTACGAGCTGAATTTTGAACAAAAATAGCCACGTAACAAGTTCGCTTGTTAAGTGGCTTTATTAAAAAAACAATCATTCTCGCGTAATCTTCAACATCCCTTTTTCGTCGAGCGCAACTGTTAGAGAATGATTGACCTTTGCCATTAACGGATGAATTTCAGAGTCTCGGTTCGAAAAAAACCACCGTCTTTTAGGCGTCCCTACAAGAAAAAACGCACTGCCACTTCCTAAAAAATTAAAGGTCTCGTTTAATAGCCTGTTGTTACGTACGGTGATACCGGAGTTAATAAGCTGTGTCCCTACAGAGTGGACATAAGGAGTTGTCAAGTTGATTTCTCCTATGCTTAAAAGCGACTTAGAAGAAAAGGGGTCCTTGGATGGTGGGCAGTCCGAATGTCTTGAAATGTATTCAACAATATTACGAGCAGGGTCTTCAAAATAAAACGAATGAGCATCAAATGCTTCAAAATAAATCTCATCTTCCTTCTCTTCTGTATTGAGGAAGACCCTCTGAGTAGCCCATTGCTTTGCTTCCATAAACCGGTTTGCTGGAACATTAAAAGCAAAATGGTAAAAGGGCTTTGTATGTAGAGAACTTTCTTTAAAGGTTAGCTCACTTTCACCAACCTTGATGGAAAAAGAACGCGGTGAAGCGGCGGTTAATGGAAAATCGAGAGAATTTACATAAAAATCCTTCATTGTGTCCAATAAGTGGGTGTACAGGACAGCTTGATTAATGATCATAAACCATTCCTCCTCGTTTAAGCGTTGTCTAAAATGGTATTACACAAATTTTTCGCTCTCTTTTTGAGTACTGCTTTTCCAGTAAAGCTGAAAAGAGCCTTTATGCTCAGAGCCTACAAAATTAATACGATATCTCCTCGTTTTTTCAGGTGTTAAATAAAGAGAGTTATTAGTCATTTCAAAAAATCGTGTCTGTTTTGGATCTTCTACGTACAGGGACAGGTCTCCGCTTTTGGTGTTTTTAGATAGCGTAAAAGCGTAGGTTACGCCTTTTTTGAGTTTAATGCTCCGGGAGTAGCGGCCCGTAAAGCTGTCGTATTCGCCAAAGAAAACTTCACTTCGTTCCTTTTTTATTTTGCCTCCTATAATTTGATTTTCCTGACCGTTAAAGTTAATAAGTAAAAAAGCGATAAGAACAATAAGAAAACTATATTTAAACATAAAAACCTCCATCTACTAAATTATAGATAGTTTTGGATTTCGTCAAATAGTGTTATAGTTTAAAAGGGAAAAATTAACAAAAAACGAATTATCTTTTTGCATGTTACGTCTAACAGAAAGGAGAAAAGAATTGACTCAGCGTTTTTATCTTTTAGCAGCAAGTCAAGTAACCGCAAATGTAGGTTTTGTTCTTTATACAATGGCTGTCACTTCCTATATAAAGGAAAACACCGGTTCAACAGCTCTTGCGTCGATGATTACGATGACGAGCTTACTTGCACGGCTCCTTAGCGGCCTTATCGTACCTTTACTAGCCGATACGTATAAATCCATTCACATTATGCGGTTTGTTCAAGTGATGCAGATAGGGATGCTTGTTGGATTGTATGTGCTGCTTACACAAGAATTTACAGTCACAGTACTAACGATGGGTTTTATCATTGTTGGAATCATTTCTTTTTTTAACGGCTTTTTTTCCATTTTTAAAACGTCAGTTGTACGCAGCTTAGTAAATGATAGTCAAAGAATGCAGGCGAATAGCTTGCTTTCAACAATTGATCAAACTTTTCTGTTTGCAGGGTGGTCGCTTGGTGGTTTCGTTTTGTCCTTAACGGGATCCACTCAGTCTCTATTTATAACGGCAGGCCTTCTATCGATCTCATTTGTTTGCTTACTGTTTATAAAAGAAGCCCACACATATAAACAAACACAAAAGCGAAGAGCGGCAAAACTAATGGAAGGATGGCGCTTTTTATGGATACATAAACGCATCAGAGCCCTCGTTATAATGGACATCATCGAGTCGCTTTTTGGAACCATTTGGATTGGAGCTATTACTCTTTCTTTTGTGAAAGAAGTGCTTGAAAAAGGAGAAGCGTGGTGGGGATATATAAACGGTGCGTATTATTTTGGAAGCATAGTTGGAGGAATTATTGTGTACCGCATGTCTTCTATGGTAAAAGGAAGGCTTTTGCTTTTTATGTTCTTAGGCTCAATTGGTTATGCTGTTTTAACCGGTTTTTACGGTCTAGTAACGAACCCGTATCTAGCTTTAGTACTTTTGATAATGATGGGTCCTGCCTATCAGCTTCGAGATGTAGCTCAGGAAACCATTTATCAAAATACCTGCAGCAACGGGATGCTTCCTAAAGTAATAGCGGCAAAATCAACTCTTGTACAGGCTGTGTTTATACTTTCCATCGCATTTGTAGGGACAGTAGCCGATCTGTTTGGGGTAAGGTTTGTATATCTATTTTCAAGCTTCATGCTACTTTTAACGGCTCTAATAGGCATGGCAGGATTAATGTATAACAAGCATTCTATCGAAATAGACAAGACATCTGCTGAACGTAGAGAAGGTATATGAGAATCATTAGGCTAATGTATCTTGTGGAGCATTTACAGTCAACACAACAAATTAATTGGCGTAGCTGGCCTTAATGAAAATCCTCACAGCCAGTATGCTAACGCTGGAAGAGTAAGGAGGTTTTATGTTTCAGCTCAATTGTGCAGAAAGGGTATAGGCAAGCGACTTTTAAAAGAAGTCATTCACTGTGCAGAGAATTATTACGACAGCCTCGGATTCTATACGGATCCGGACAAAACGAAACTATTTTATGAACGAAACGGTTTTAAACGCGTATACAATCAGCATAAAATCACTCATGAATATAAACTAAAAAATGTTCATTAATCAAACTAACGGGTGTTTAATTCAATTAGGACATTAAAATAATATACGAATAACGCCCAGAAAAAATCTGAGCGTTATTAGCATGAATTAACCGAACTCGTTACTCTTGTTAGTTTGCTTTTTTAAGTTTAAGAGCTGTTTTAGGAGCAGGGCTTTTTTTGACAATATACAAACCGCTAAAAATAATAAGTCCTCCAAGCAGTTGCATAGCATTGATGGTCTCTCCAATAGTTACAGCAGCAAAAACAACGGCGAACAAAGGAATAACATACATGTAAACCATTACTTTTGTAGAACCAATTTTTCCAATTCCTACATACCACATCACCAGCCCGTACACTGTCACGAACAAAACAGAGTATGCCAGAGAGCTCCAGCTACCTATATCTGTTGGCCATACAAGTGTTTGATAGGTGAAAAGACAGTAGACAGTAAGCGGAATAGCGCCGATTAAAGCGGACCACGCAGTCACGCGCAAAGCAGAATATTTTACGACTAAAGGTTTTGCTAAAATCGGGTACCAGCCCCAAGCAATGGCTGCCACAATCCCCATGATGTTTCCGAACCATGCAAGCTGCGACAGCGCATGACTAGAGTGACCAAACAGCAGTACAAACGCAGCCCCAAAAAAAGCAAGCACAGAGCCTAGCTGTGTTTTTAACGAAAAAGCTTCATGCTTATATAATATAGCTAGGATTCCTGTGAAAATAGGAGACATCGAAATAAGTAAAGAAGCATTTGTAGCTGTCGTATACTTAACAGATACCATAAACAGCGTTTGATAGAGCGTAACGCCTACTATACTGACCGCTATTAAGCGTCCCCAGTCTTTTTTTTCGATCCGAATGCCTCGCTCTATTATTCCTGTAATAAGTAAAAGAATAGGAGCAACCATTATAAAACGCAGTGCGCTAAATTGAATGGAAGACATATGAGCAACTCCAAATTTTCCGATTGCATAATTGGCTCCCCAAATTAACGCCACGGATAATAATATCCATTCCAGCCAGCCTTTTTTCATGTAATCACCTCGAGTAAGTATAGAAACTAAATAAGTGCGAATATCCTTAGTTACAAAGTATACAGGAAGAAATTATGTAAAAGGCCAGCCAATTCAGCTATTTTTATCTCATCCACTTGTTTTTAATACAAATAAAAAAGCAGCTGCATTAGCTGCGTTCATGATTGTTATCCACATTGTTCTATCTCATCTAATCGCACAAGTTCGACTTTAAAAGCATGATCAATCGGTCGGATTTCACAGTATCCTGAATCATATACGTGAATCAGTACAAAGCGTTTTCCTTTATATAACACTTCTTTGTAGGCTGTCATGAGATACACCCTTTCTTTTCATAGGTTTGTTTTTCATTCTATGAACAAAAAACGGCGTAATTGCCTAATATAAAAAGAATTTTTAAGGTTGATAAAATTGCTTGGCAAAACGAGTTCGCTTATACTGTACTGTGATTCTATTTACGTATAAGTTCTAATTACTAGAACAGCTTTAACATATGGACAACGAAACCAAACAGCAGTACATAAGGAGCAGCACATGGATATTAATTATTTATATACATTTAAAGAAGTAGCGAAGTGGGGGAGCTATACACGAACGGGCGAGGAGTTAGGGTATGCTCAGTCAAGCGTTACCACTCATATAAAAAAATTAGAGGATCATTACGGTCAAAAACTATTTGAACGAACAGGACAAAAAATGAAGCTGACTCAGCCTGGTGAAGAATTGCTTTATTATGTGAATCAAGTAACCGAGTTATTAAATGAAGCAAAAGAGCGTCTTACTACGAACGAAGATGCTAGAGGAACCGTTTCAATAGGAACCGTGGAGTCGCTGGCCGCCTATTTTATTACACCGTATATTCGTGAATTAAAAAAACAGCACCCTTCTCTAAAGATTATGCTAGAAGCGGGTTTATGTCCAAATTTAACACAAGGAATTATTGACGGAAAGTATGATGTAGCCGTTTTGCTTGATCGCCTTCAAACATCTTCAAGTTTAGAAGTGATTCCTATTCGAAAAGAAAGCATGGTTATGATTGCTTCGTCTTCTCATTCTTTTAGTAAAAGAAACAGCGTTCTAATGGAAGAGTTTGAGGGAGAGACCATTATTTTAACTGAGAGCGGCTGCCCTTATCGCACGCTTTTAGAAGAGATGATGCGCAGCAGCGGTATTCATATGCAATCGGTCATCTCGTTTAGCAGTCTTGAAGCGATTAAACAGTGCGTAGCGGATAATTTAGGTATTGCTCTTGTACCGGAAATAGCGGTAAAACAAGAGATGGAAAGTGGAAAACTGATTAAAGTCCCGTTTGACCACGAAGAATTTTATCTTTATTCACAGCTTATCTTCAAAAAGAAAAAATGGCTGACGGCACCTATTCAACAATTTATTTCACTTGTTAAAGAAGGTTATCAAAAATATTGATAATAGATATAGAGAATCTTCAATAATGATGAAGTAGTTTTCGTGCTACACTTTTTATAAAACATGAAACTAGAGGTGTAGAACATGAATATATTTTTGCAGCACAATCCTACAAAATTATACTTTGGAAAAAATCAAATTACGAAGCTATCGCAAGAGCTTGCTTCTTATCATAAACAAGTAAACGTTCTGTTAGTATACGGAGGAGGAAGTATCAAACGAAATGGCGTATACGACGAAGTGAAAGCTGAACTTCAGTCTATTAACGCGGTTGTTCACGAGCTGTCTGGTGTAGAACCTAATCCTCGTTTGACTACGGTAGCTAAAGGCGTGGACATCTGTAAAAAAGAAAACATTGATTTTCTTTTAGCCGTTGGGGGAGGAAGTGTAATCGATTGTACAAAAGCTATTGCAGCTGGAGCCGTGTATGAAGGAAATACATGGGATTTAATTACACGTAAAAAAGAGATTACAGATGCGCTTCCTTTTGGAACGGTATTAACACTTGCAGCAACTGGGTCTGAAATGAATTCAACTTCTGTTATAACAAATTGGGAAACAAAAGAAAAGCTCGGATGGACGTCTTCTCACGTATTTCCCGTCTTTTCTATTTTAGATCCGGCGTACACATTTTCAGTGCCGCGCGATCAAACCGTCTATGGAATTGTTGACAGTATGTCGCATGCGCTTGAACACTATTTTCATCGCACGGAAAATACGCCGATGATCGACGGCTTTATTGAATCTTTACTAAGAACGGCTATACAAGAAGGTCCTAAGCTTCTTAAAGATCTGACTTCTTATAAGTATCGTGAAACGATGATGTATATCAGCACGACGGCGTTTAACGGAAGCTTAGCAAACGGAACGGACGGGGGAGACTGGGCTACTCACCGTATCGAACATGCTCTGTCGGCCGTATATGATATTCCCCACGGAGGCGGTCTTGCTATCTTGTTCCCTAACTGGCTGGAGCACGTCTTAAAAGAAGACCCTTCCCGTGTAAAACAATTGGCTGTAAACGTATTTGGCATTGATCCAGCAGGAAAAAGCGATGAAGAAACAGCAATGGAAGGAGCAAAAGCGCTTCGCACTTTCTGGAATGACTTAGGAGCCCCGAACTGCTTGCGTGACTATGATATTGATGATCGTGAATTTGATGCGATTGTTGAAAAGACCTTTGTAAAACCAGGTGTTGGCACTTATAAAGAGCTTGACTATGCAAGCGTTCGAGATATTCTAGAAAGATCCAAATAAAAAAAGACGAGCTGCCTGCTCGTCTTTTTTATATGTACTCAATAATCCATTAGAAAATAAAGAAAAAGAAAAAAGCACAGCACAATGCATCCTGCTCCTACCGTTATTTCGGAAAAACCTTGAATAAACGTACTTTTAGGACTGCCTCCATCGTTTTGCAGATGAAATACCCGTTTTCTTTTGCGTTCATGTACGATTACCAACGAACCAAAAGCAACCGATAATAAGGTGAAGAGCGGCACCGCGATTAAAAACAGTTTAATAGAATACGCCCAGTACGATAGATACAGCATATAATACATTGCTCCGGTACTTAAGGCAAAGAGTATTAAAGAAAATAAAAACCACTTCGTAAACCGGTTTTTGCTCATGTATCGTTCACTTCCTTTTATCAAGTGCGTCTTATGATGTAGACAATAAAATACGTCTATCATTTTACCAAAACTTTTTGGTACATTCTATTTTAACGGGAAAATAGGGTTTGTAAGTTTCTTAAAAGTGGTATAGTTCCTAAGAACTATCCATGTATACATACAAAAAACTGATGATAAATGAGGGAGAAGATGAGCTATGGGGTGCGACGCGTGTCTGCCAATTAGGACAGGATATACGGTTTCTTTTCAGAAATCAAGCGATGTGAAGAAATTGGAAAAATACTTTAAAGATATTTCTCAAAGCCAATGGAAGACTCTTGGAGAAGATATGGTCTGGATGAGGGAAGATATTTTTTGGAGTTTTATGGATTATGTTCATCAGCATCTAGACCCTCGGCATGTGTGGGCTGTAGAAGCCAAGCAGCGGAGCCCGTTTGAAAACCTGCGGGGTATGGAGCCAATCACCGTTTTTCAAAAAATGAAAGATGCCTTGTGGATTGATGAGCTGATTGAAGACAAGCGAATTTGCTCATATTATCAGCCCATTGTATCGATTGATCACGAACGCGTGCATATCGTTGGCCACGAAATTTTATCAAGAGGATTAGAAGAAGACGGAAGTATTATACCGCCTTTTAAAATGTTTGAAGCTGCTCAAATAAGAAATAAAACCTTCGCTCTTGACCGAGCCTGCCGCTTAGAAGCTGTAAAAAATGCTAGTATTATTGATCGTCAGCTGATTTTTATTAACTTTATTCCTACAGCAATATATAATCCTGAGCATTGCTTGGCATCTACATTTGCGTTAATTCAAGAATTGAATATAAAACCCGAACAAATAGTGTTTGAAGTAATTGAAACCGAGGATGTTCAAGATATTGAGCATTTAAAAAACATTTTGAATTATTATCGTTCCCACGGATTTAAATATGCTTTAGATGACGTAGGGGTTGGTTATAACACGCTGAAGAGGCTTTTAGAAGTGGAGCCTGACGTGGTGAAGTTAGCATTTGAATTCACAAATGGAGTCAGTAAAAATGAGAAACAGAAAAAAGTGGCCCAAGAGATGTTAGCTATCACCCATAAAATGGGGGCGAAGGCTCTTGCGGAAGGAGTAGAGACAGAAGAAGATTTAAAATGCCTGATAGAGATGGGATATGATTTGTTTCAAGGGTATTATTTTGCAAAGCCTCATCCTACTCCGATAAAAGAGATTCATTCTATTTACGCTTAGCAGCGAAAAGCAGAAGAATAGAAACTTCTGCTTTTTGTATGACTAAAGGTAAGAATATTTAAAAAATAAACAATTCACTTTCATTTTGCTAAACAGTTTACAGGAGAAGGGAAGTGCTATAAGATGATAAATATTAATTCTTAGTATTTCTATCAGAAAAGGAGTGGATGATGTGTCGCAAACGTTGCACTCATCATATAAATCAAAGCCTACTACTGTTGTAACAGAATTAAGTCCTATGCAAAAGCCATTATTTGCAGGAGGGGTTATAGCAGCAGTTATTTTATTTCTTGCGATTGTGCTCACGACTAATTGGACGCAAGGTGTTTTATTTATTATCGGCCTAGCGTTAGGGCTGACGCTTCTATACGCACGTTTTGGCTTTACATCAGCATTTCGCCGCCTTGTATCTGTCGGCAATGTTCAAGGCTTGCAAGCGCATATGCTTATGCTTGCAATTGCGTCAACATTGTTTGCTATTATTTTAAGTACAGGCTTTAGCTTTACAGGGGTAACGCCAAAAGGATATGTCTCACCTGTAGGAGTAAGCGTGATAGTTGGTTCGTTTATGTTTGGAATTGGCATGCAGTTAGGAAATGGATGTGCCTCAGGGACGCTGTATTCGTTAGGCGGAGGTTCTTCTTCTATGATTTTAACACTTTTAGCCTTTATTGTAGGTTCTATGTTTGGGGCGTATCATTTGCCATTTTGGCAAAAGCAACCTTCGCTTCCCCCTATCTCATTAGCTGAATCGACAGGTCTTGGTTATTTTGGAGCTTGGATTATACAGCTTATCGCGTTCGCAGCGATTTACTGGATTACGATTCAAATTGCTAAAAAGAAAAATCCGCCTATGATGAAACAGCTTCCTACTACAAAAGGGTGGAAAAAGATTATTCGAGGCTCTTGGCCTCTATTCACAGCAGCGATTGTGCTGGCCGTATTAAATGCATTGACGCTTGCTGTAAGAGGAAACCCTTGGGGAATCACTTCTGCTTTTGCATTATGGGGCGGAAAAGCCATGATGGCAGCCGGGATAGATGTATCGAGCTGGGGATTTTTCCAAGGTGCAAATGGAGAAGCGCTAACGCAAAGTGTGCTAGCAGACTCTACCAGCGTGTTAAACTTTGGGATTATACTAGGGGCCTTCATTTCAGCGACGGCGCAAGGGACGTTCAAACCAGGAAAGATTAAGCCCGGAGTTGCGGGAGCAGCTGTTGTTGGCGGCCTTTTAATGGGGTATGGTGCGCGTCTTGCTTTTGGCTGTAACATCGGCGCTTACTTTGGCGGCATTGCTTCATTTAGTCTTCATGGATGGGTATGGATGGTTATGGCGATGCTTGGCACAGGCTTAGCACTATTTATCCGACCGATATTTGGACTCAAAAACCCTAAATCTAATGATTCGATTTGTTAAGTTTAGATAAAACCTTCTTTGCATGAGCAAAGGAGGTTTTTTATTTTAGGTGATGTTTGAAAACCTCTATATTTTTGTAAATTCCTTGACGTTTATCAAAGATCATCAGCTTTCTTCATAGCGCTTGTATTAAAAAACCTCTTGTTTTAACTCAAAAAGAAGATAGGAATTTCCTTTTTTTATAAAAATTTCACTTATTTTGCCGATATAACAGGAAGATTGTATGTATTTGGCGAAATGTACATTAAACACCATGTCCAAACACAGTTATTAAAACGTAAAAAGGGGTTTTAACGTTACATGAATAAGTATTTAAAAAAAGCTGTTATTTATGGAAGTTTGTGTTTTTTACTAGGAGCGTGCGGAGGAGCAGGAGAACAAACATCTTCTGAACCGCAGAAAAAAGAAGAAGCTGTAAAATCTAAAGAAGAAGCGACAAAAAAAGAAAAAAAAGAGGGCATTAATACAACCATTAAAATTAGCGCAGCGGGAGATTTTACTTTAGGAAATGATGAAAGCTTCAGCTATGATTCTACTTTTAATGACGTAGCGGCAAGAAATGGCCTTCCATATTTTACGCAAAATGTAAAGTCGATTTTTGAACAAGATGATTTAACAACGGTTAATTTAGAAACGACGCTGACAAAGGCGACCGAAAAAGCAAGTAAAACATTTCGTTTTAAAGGTGATCCTTCTTTTGTGAATATTTTAAAACAAGGAAGTATTGAAACCGTTAACTTAGCTAATAATCATACACGTGATTATTTACAGCAAGGATATGATGATACAAGAGAGAACTTAAAGAAAAGCGGAATAGGCTATTTTGGCTATGAAGATACATACATCACAACGGTAAAAGGAGTCAAAGTAGGATTGCTTGGATATCCTGGCTGGGATGACACCAAAGAAATAAGAAGCCAGATTAAAGACGGAATTAAGTCTTTAAAAGAAAAAGGAGCTAAAATTATCATTGTACATTTCCACTGGGGGTCTGAACGACACTATGTTCCTGATACAGCGCAGCAAGCATTGGCGAAATATACAATTGATAACGGAGCAGATTTAATTTTAGGTCATCATCCTCATGTTGTTCAAGGAATTGAAGAGTACAAAAATAAATTTATTGTCTATAGCTTAGGAAACTTTATGTTTGGCGGAAACAAAAATCCAAGTGATAAAGATACATTTGTATTTCAGCAGACATTTACGATTAAAGATGGAAAGCTAACGACGAATAAAGACATCAACGTCATTCCATTCCGTATTTCTTCCACAACAGCACGAAACGACTACCGACCTACGCCTTTAACAGGCCCGGAAAAGGACCGAGTGAAAAATAAACTGATTGATGTTTCCAATCAAATCAAACAGGAAAAGTGGACAGTTTACGATGAAGATAGTAAATGAAGCTCTCAGCATTGAGAGCTTTTTTTTATAAAATAAAACAAAAGTAACCAAAAAAATGATATAATGTAAAAAAATAGATTAAAGGTGGAACTATGGTTAATATAGGTGATATAATTTTTCAAATTCTTATGCTGCTTATCCTGATAGGAATAGCAGGAGTAATAATTGCATTTATTATAGGCTTAAAAAGGTTGATTCAAAAGCAGGGGGCAAATGAAAAAAGGCTTCAGCGTATGGAGCAAAAGTTAGATGATATGCTGAAAAATAAAGAGTCTTGACTATACAGAAGCACTGTCAATACATCAGTACTTCTGCACTTGACATTTTATAAAAAAGCAGTAAGATATGTATACATCATTTATATAGGGAGGAAGTTACATGGCAAAGTCAAAAGCAAAAAAAATGCGTGATAAAATGACGCGTGAAGGCAAGCGAAACCCAGAATTAAACCGCAGTCTGTTTGTATTTGCAGACATGGAAACGCGGAAAACCAAAACAAAGAAGGAAAAACTTCAGCATCAGCACACAAAACATAAAAAACGATTATCAGACGGAGCGTACAGTACCGGAGATGATCGTTTTTTTATTGCGTTTCATACATCTACAAAATGAAAAAAGAGCTTTTTGACTATCCATCTTCACTTTGCTCAAATATTTTTACTGTAAACTTTCACAAAAAACCCTTATGATAGGAAAAGAAGGGGATGAACTAAGAATGCTTACGATTGAAAAAGTACCTAAAGACCAAGCGGGCGTTTTGCAAAATTTGTATTCTCTTTATCTCCACGATTTATCTGCTTATACACCTTCTTTAGATATTTGCGAAGATGGAGCTTTCCATTTTGAAGAGCTGCCGCTGTTTTGGAAAGTAGAAGGCCTCTCGCCATACTTTATTAAAGTAGATGATAAGCTGATGGGCTTTTTTTTACTTCTTGAACAGCCCGCACTTCAGCAAGAAGCAGATTACTGCATCAATGATTTTTTTATCTTAAACAAATACCGAGGGCAGGGCATCGCTTCCAAAACGGTAAAAGACATTTTCTCTCATCGAAAAGGAACATATATGATTATTGAGCTTGCAGGCAATAAGCGGGCTATTTCATTTTGGAAACATATTTATAAAAGCTTACATATTTCCTTTCAAGAAAAGAAAATTGAACTTGACGGAGAACCAACTCTTATTCAAACATTTAGTGTGTAAAACCCTTCTGAAAAACAGAAGGGTTTTTTATTTAAACTAAATATTAACAATTTTCAACAAATTATGTATAATTAAAGATGCTTGTCGACATTTATTCACAGGAGTATTCCTGTAAAGGAGGAGTAAAATGAAAGCGTTATCTAATTTCTTTACGGCGCTTGTGCAGCGTTTTTTACCTGATCCGTTTGTATTTGCTTTAATCCTGACGCTGATTTTATTTGTATCAGGTATTGTTTTTACTCCTCACGGGCCGATTGAAATGGTTCAGTTTTGGGGAAGTGGCTTTTGGAACCTTTTGGCATTTGCGATGCAAATGAGCTTAGTGCTTGTCACGGGACATGCGCTTGCCAGCTCGCCGCTTGTAAAGAAGTGGCTTGTGAACATAGCACTGTTAGCCAAAACTCCGGCGCAAGGGGTAATTCTTGTCACGCTCGGCGCAGCTATGGCCTGTATGATCAATTGGGGGTTTGGCTTAATTGTAGGTGCGCTGTTTGCGAAAGAAGTAGCGAAACGCGTGCCGGGATCTGATTACCGGTTTTTAATTGCCTGTGCTTACATAGGGTTTTTAACATGGCACGGAGGCTTGTCGGGTTCGATTCCTCTTGTTGCTGCTACACCTGGAAACCCAATGGAAAAAACGGCTGGACTTATTCCGCTGTCAGACACGATTTTTACAGGGTACAACTTATTTATTACCCTCGGGTTATTAATTGTCCTTCCTATTATGACAAGACTGATGATGCCGACGGGAAAAGAAGTGGTAGAAATTGATCCAAGACTGTTGGCGGAAGATGAAATGGCACCGGCTACAGTTGTTGAGACAACTTCTTCTAAGCCAACATTTGCTGTACGCATGGAGAACAGCAGGTTTTTAAGTCTGACGATTACACTTCTTGGGTATTCATATTTAATTTATTATTTTGCTACAAACGGTTTTAAAATGGATATTAACACAGTGAACTTATTGTTTTTTACAACGGGTATTTTACTTCACCGCACGCCTTTATCCTATATGAATGCTGTTTCTAATGCTGCGAAAGGAACCGCTGGGATTGTGATTCAGTTTCCATTCTACGCAGGTATTCAAGGCATGATGGAGCTATCAGGCTTAGGCGGGAAGCTAACGAACGCATTTATCTCGATTTCAAATGAAACGACATTTCCGTTTCTTGCGTTTTTAAGTTCTGGTGTTGTGAACTTTTTTGTTCCGTCTGGAGGAGGACACTGGGTTGTACAAGGACCTTTTATTATGCCGGCAGCTGAACAGCTCGGCGTAGATCCGGGAGTCGCTGCGATGGCCATTGCCTACGGAGAAGCATGGATGAATATGGCGCAGCCGTTTTGGGCACTGCCCGCACTAGCTATCGCAGGGCTCGGAGCGCGAGATATAATGGGCTACTGCGTGACGACCTTAATTGTATCAGGCTTTATTTTTGCTATAGGACTAACGTTTTTCTAATACGAAAAGGTCAGCTGAAAAGCTGACCTTTTTTTATTCTACATTATAAGCCAACTTCGCGTGCACTCCAGTTCCAGAATTCTTCTGCGAGTCGTTCATTTTTTGCTCTTGAAGAAGGGGGTGTAACGCGTTTTTTATAAAAATAAGCGCCGCTAATATGCGTCACTTCAGGGCTGACTGCTAAATAAATAGCTGTTTCGGCACCTTGAAGAGGTGTTAAAAAGAAAGGGCGAAGCACGGCGTGAACGCTTTTTCCAAAACCCGTTTGACGATTAACGCCGATAGCGGTAGAGACTGCACCGGGGTGTAGGCAATTTACGGTTACAGAAGTATCTTTTAGCTTTTTACTTAAATGGACCGTAAATAAATTATTCGCTAATTTAGACTGAGAGTATCCTCGCCATATTCCGAATCCTGTTGTTAAGTGAGGGTTGCTGAAGTCTATTTTTCCAGCTTTATGAGCACCGGACCCAACGTTTATAATGCGTCCTTGCTGAGATTTTTTCAGCAGATCTAAAAGTAAATTAGTTAACAAAAAGTGACCCAAATGATTGACACCAAGCATCATTTCAAAGCTGTCTTGGGTTGTTTCACGCTTGATTGTCACCACGCCCGCGTTATTAATCAGCACGTCAAGTACACTGTAGCGAGACGTAAAGTCTTCACTGAAAGCCCGGATACTGTCAAGAGAACCTAGGTCACAGGTCATAAGAGATATGGAATCCGATCCGCTTTGACGCTTCGCTTCTTCTAAAGCCGTATTTCCTCTTTCTTCATTTCGGCATACCATAATGACTTCGAATCCTTTTTTAGCTAGTTCAATCGTTGTGGCCAGCCCCATTCCAGAATTGGCACCCGTAATTAACGCTCGTTTGGCTGTCATGCGTATGTTCCTCCCAACTACATCTTTTTTCTAGTGTATAAGATAAGAAGATACGTCGTCCACTTCTAGCTTTTCTTTCATGCATACTTTAAAAAAATGCGTAAAATGTGCACAAGGGAGAAAATGTTGCACAAAGGTCAATATTTTACACCCTACTCGTCAATTAAAGCGGTTTCATAAATAACTGATTTCGCTAAAATAAGACATAGGGAGGTGCTAGTAAGATGAATAGCCAAAGTAAATTACAGGAGACAGAATATGTTCCTTTAGAGCAAGAACTTAAAAGAGAACCATCTATTAATACGAAAAAACGTAAAAATTTGAAAAATGTAGGTTTGTTTGCTCTATTTGTAGGGCCCGCACTTTTAGCGTTTTGTGTGATTGTACTTATACCATTTTTTACAGGGATTTATTACTCATTTACAGACTGGAACGGAGTAAACGGCACGATTAACTGGGTGGGCCTTGATAACTTTAAGTACTTGTTCACCGAAGATAAGCAGTTTCAGCAGTCGTTTTGGATCACAACAAAATATACGGTCGTTGCGATTATCTTAACGAATGTGGTGGGGTTCGTGTTAGCAATCCTTGTTACTCAAATGTTAAAAACACGAAACATTTTACGTACGGTTTTCTTTATGCCGAATTTAATTGGCGGACTTTTACTAGGATTTGTATGGCAGTTCATTTTTGTAAAAGGATTTGCATCTATCGGACAAATCACGGGAATTTCGCTTTTTGAACTTCCTTGGTTGGGAGACGCAAAAACAGCATTTTGGGGCATCGTGATTGTAAGTGTATGGCAAGGAGCGGGTTATATCATGCTTATTTACACAGCAGCACTGCAAAACGTACCGCAAGAGCTGATTGAAGCAGCAAAAATTGACGGAGCAAGCAGATGGCAAATTCTTCGTCACATTACAATTCCAATGGTAGCACCGGCAGTAACGGTTTGTTTATTCTTAACGATTTCATGGTCATTCAAAGTATTTGATGTCAACTTATCATTAACAAACGGTGGTCCATTTAAATCAACAGAAATGTTAGCGCTTAACATTTATACAGAAGCATTTGTTAATAACAGATACGGTCTAGGTGAAGCAAAAGCCTTAATTTTCTTCATCGTCGTAGCAGCAATTACAATTATTCAAGTAACATACACCAAGAAGAAGGAGGTTGAATCGTGATGGGAAACAAATATACGAGCAAAACCTTTATTGTTGAAATTTTAGCAGTCCTGCTTGGACTAGTGTTCTTGGTACCATTTTATTACGTGCTTTCAAACTCACTGAAGTCATTTGCAGAAATTTTGTCAAACACATCGGCACTGCCGACAACAATTCAGTTTCAAAACTTTGTTAATGCATTCAACCAAATGAATTACTTAAAAGTGCTTAGCAACTCGCTGATCATTACAGTCATTAGTAACGCAGTTCTAGTCATCTTCTGTTCAATGGCAGCTTACATGCTGGTTCGAACAAAGAAAAAAATCAGCAGCATTATCTTTATGGCATTCGTAGCGGCAATGGTTATTCCGTTTCAATCCATCATGATTCCACTTGTAAAAGTAGCAGGAAACTTAAATCTGTTAAACAGCATCTGGGGTATTGTGATCATGTATTTAGGCTTTGGTTCTGGTATGACGATTTTCTTATACCACGGATTTATTAAAGGAATTCCAGTTGAGCTAGAAGAAGCCGCAATCATCGACGGATGCTCACGTCTAGGCGTATTCTGGAGAATTGTGTTCCCGTTATTAAAACCAATTACAGTAACCGTAGTTATCTTAAACAGCCTATGGATTTGGAATGACTTCTTACTTCCGTCTCTTGTTCTGCAAGATCCTGAGCTAAGAACGATTCCGCTTGCGACATTCTTCTTCTTTGGTCAGTATACAAAGCAGTGGGATTTAGCACTAGCAGCACTTGTGATCAGTATTATCCCGCTATTAATCTTCTTCTTTGCAATGCAAAAACACATTGTTAAAGGAATTACAAGCGGTTCAATTAAATAATAGAAACGGCAACAGGGCTGATTTTGATGCTGAGGCGTCAAAATCAGCAGCACATAGGGAGGAACGGAAAATGGCATTTAAAATGAAAAAATGGCCTTTAGCGGCAGGTGTTTTATCGGCTACGCTTTTATTTTCAACCGCGTGTTCAAACGAAAGCGCATCGGGTAATAAAAAAAGCGGCGGAGATCAAGTAGTAGTAGATGTATTCCAAGGAAAAGTAGAAATCGCTGATCAGCTAAAAGCTCTAACTGATCAATACACAAAAGAACATCCAAACGTAAAGTTTAATATCCAAACGGTTGGTGGAGGAGCTGACGGTGCAGCTGCTTTAAAAGCGCAGTTTGCGTCGGGGAATGCACCTGACCTTTTCACAAACGGGGGATATCAAGAGGCAAAAACGTGGAAAAATAAATTAGAAGATTTATCCGATCAGCCTTGGATTGATGACGCTTACGAAAACACACTTACACCAATGACGATGGACGGTAAAGTATATGGGCAGCCGATCAGTCTTGAAGGCTATGGATTTACATATAACAAAAAACTGTTCAAAAAAGCAGGCATCAAAGAACTTCCAAAAACATATTCAGAATTAGAAGCAGCGGCTAAAAAGCTGAAAGCTGCCGGTATTACGCCATTTTCTATCGGCTACGGCGAGTGGTGGGTGCTTGGAAACCACGGCTTAAATATTCCATTTGCTAGTCAAAAAGATCCGGATGCATTTATTAAAGGGCTAAATGACGGCAGTACGAAAATCGCAGGAAACGAGCAGTTCAAACAGTATGTAAAGCTGCTTGATTTAACGGTAAAATACGGAAATAAAAATCCGTTAACGACGGACTACAACACGCAAGTAACGAAGTTTGCGAACGGTGAAGCAGCGATGATTCAGCAAGGAAACTGGATTCAGCCAATGCTTGATAAAATTACGCCGAACATGGATGTAGGCATTTTGCCTATGCCGTTAAGCGATGATGCAGCTGTATCTGACAAGCTTGCAATCGACGTTCCAAGCAATTGGGTTGTTCACAAGCAAGCGCCAGCGGCAGATAAAAAAGCAGCCAAAGATTTCTTAAACTGGATGGTTACATCTAAAGAAGGTCAAAAAGCGTTAGTAGAAGACTTTAAGTACATTCCAGCCTTTAAGTCAATCGAAGCAAAAGACATCGGTCCTTTAGGCGAAGAACTTCTTAAATATTCTAAGGATCAAAAAACGATTCCTTGGGAATGGACAAAATTCCCTGAAGGCGTAACGCAAAAATTTGGAGCGGATGTACAAGAATACATCGGCGGCCAAACATCTGAAGATGAGCTGTTAAAATCATTAGATAAAAGATGGGCTGAGTTGAAGTAATGAAAAAGACAACCTTGGGGTTGTCTTTTTTGTAAGTGCATAAACTGGCAATATAGCTGTATTTATCTAAAAAAATAAAAGGCGGCAGAATTCATGTATTCTGCCGCTTTCTGCGTTATCATTTAACTTCTTGGCCAAAGCATAACGGCTACGCCAATCAGACACACAAGTCCGCCAATCCAATCATATGTATCGGGCATTTTTTTATCAACCCACCACGCCCAAAACAGGCTTAAAACAATAAAAATACCGCCGTAAGCTGCATATACACGTCCAAAGTCCGGGAACGACTGCCACGTAGCAATGACGCCGTACAGCACCAAAGCAATACCGCCCAGAAGCCCTAACCAGCTTGATGCTCCTTCGCGCAGCCACTGCCAAATCAGATAGCCTCCGCCAATTTCAGCAAGACCTGCTAAACTAAAAAGAAAAATTGCTTTAATCATAAACTATACTCCTTATATCATCATTCCATCTCTTTATTCTATCTTACTTTCTTAGTTTGATGAATCATTCGTTTGCTTTAAATAAGTACACTGGAAAGCATTCCTTTATCAATTTGTCTTCAAACCTGCTAAACTATTAATAGTATGAGTTTATGTAAAATGTTTGTACGAGTACAAAGAGTCATCCAATTATTGAGGCTCAGCACACTTTTACAAAAGGTAGAAGTTAGCAGGAAATTGACTATTTAAAAGAATAAAACGTTTAACAGTATAAAGCAGTAAAAAGAATGCAGATATAGGGGTTTGGTAAAATGAGTTTAGATCATAAGGTAATACGCATTGAGCTGCCTACGCCATTTCCAATTGGACCAGTGAATGTGTTTTTATTAAAAGCAGACAAGTTAACGTTAATTGATGCAGGTATGAAAACCAAAGAAGCGTGGAATGTTTTTGAAGAGGCGCTTCGTAAAGAAGGATATAAAGTAACAGACATTGAACAAGTGATTCTTACTCATCAGCATCCGGATCACACTGGATTTTTAGAATGGCTGCCGAGTGATATACCGGTTTACGGTCATAAGCTTGTGGAGCCTTGGATTTACCAAGATGAAGAGTTTGTTCAGCAGCATAATGAGCTATACCGTAATTTCCTTATGGAGTTTGGAGTCAGTGATGATGTAATGGATACATGGCTTCGTAAAGCAACGGCTGCAATTCAAGTATATTCACCTAAAGGACAGAAGCTAGCCGGGTATTTGAAAGAAGGAGATACACTTCCGTATGCCAGTGATTGGGAAGTGATTGAAACGCCGGGACATTCCTTGAGTCAGCTGATGTTTTACAACCGAAAAGAAAAAGTCGCGTTTGGCGGAGATCATATTTTGCCAAAAGTACCGTCAAATCCATATTTAGAGCCAACCATTCAAAATCCTAAGCCAACGCCGCTATTGGACTACTTGGCGTCTCTTGAAAAAACGTTAAACTACGACATTGATTTGATCTACAGCGGACATGGTGAACCGCTTGGTGACATTCATTCTTTAATTATGGAACGTATTCAAAAGCAGCATAAATGGGCCCTGCGCGTGTTACAAGTAATGGGTGAAGGAAAAAAAACAACGCTTGAAGTCAGCGCAGCTTTTTTCCCGGATATGTATCAAAAAGCACCGGACTTTATTTTCTCAGAAGTGTACGGCCAGCTTACGTATTTAGAGAAAGAAGGATACGTTGAATTAACAAAAAATCAAGATGGCGTCTTGCTGTGGGAAACTACACGCGTGCTTGCTCCTCAGTCATAACATAAAAAACCAGCTTCTATAAAGAAGCTGGTTTTTATGCTTATAGTGAATGCAAGCGCTCAATGCGTTTTTCAAGCGGCGGGTGAGTAGAGAATAAGCGTGAGAACTTTTCTTTGCCGCTAATTTTAAAAGCAGCAATTGATTTTTGACGGTCATCTACTAATGAAGTAGTATGACGAAGCGATTCTAACGCATAAATCATTTTTTCTTTACCACCGAGTTTAGCTGCAAGCGCATCGGCTTTGAATTCACGTCTTCTTGAATGCCAGAAGATAATTGGGCTGCTTAAGATACTAAAGAGAATCTCAAATACAATCGATGTAAGGAAATAAACAACCATCGCAAACTCTTCTCGCACAAAGTTTGACACCGCTTTGGCTACTAAACGAGAGAAGAAAATAACGAATGTATTTAATACTCCTTGCAGAAGCGTAGTTGTGACCATATCCCCGCTTTTAATATGTGCTATTTCGTGAGCGATAACGCCGCTGATCGCATCGCGGTCCATTCGTTCAAGCATTCCGCTTGAAACGGCAACAAGCGAGCGTCTTTTACTTGGCCCAGTTGCAAAAGCGTTAACTTCCGCTGAATGATAAATTCCGACCTGAGGCATTTTTCTTAATCCTGCAACAGATGCAAGTCGGTGCGTTTCTTCTAAAACAAATCGTTCATATTCACCTTGAGGAGAACGTTCATCAATAACTTGAACACCCATCATCCACTTTGCCATCACGCGTGACATCATAAGAGAAATAATCGCGCCGCTGAAGCCGGCAATTACGCTAAATGCCAGCAGGCCGCCGTAACCGCTGCTTCCCATATAGCTTTGAACACCTAATAAAGATGTAATCGTTGTGATTGTGATTAATACTAAAATATTAACGAAAATAAACAGTGAAATTCGTTTTAGCACAAGTCTTCCTCCTTTAACTAATACGTGCATGATAGGTATACGGTTAGTAGAGAGGAAAGGTTTCATTTATTTATTCAAATTTACTAAAAAGATTACTATGTTAAGTGGTTTAATAAAAAAAGTAAATAAATGGTTGAATATTTACTATAAATAGGTTATTATGAGTGATATAAAGCTATCTTGTCTTGCAAGGTAGCTTTACTTTAAAAATGTATCTTGTATAACAAGATAGTGAAAAGGAAGAAATCGATATGTCTTTGAGAAGTCAATTGTTAAAAGGAATTTTAGAAGGGTGTATCTTATCAATCATTCAAAAAGAAACGGTTTATGGCTATGAGCTATCCCAGAAGCTTCAACAATATGGATTAAATGATGTGAGTGAAGGTTCGATTTACCCAATTTTACTACGTCTTCAAAAGGAGGGATTAATAAAGGGAGAAATGAAAGCATCGCCTTCGGGTCCTAAACGAAAGTACTATCATCTTACGGCATCTGGTGAGAGCGCATTATGTGAAATCCAAGAGGAATGGATCAACATTCAAAACCCTGTAGATAAATTGTTGAATAGGAGTTTTTACGATGAACGCTAAGGAATTAATTAAATTAAATAATAAGAAGCGAAAAGAGCTGACCAAGGAAAATGAAGAGTACTATGATAATATGCTTGTTTACATTCGAACGAGTGTGTCAGTTTCTGAACAGCAGGCTGAAGAATTATTGATGGAGCTTTTAGATCACCTTATTGACGCACAAGCGGAAGGGAAGCGTGCTGAAGAGGTGTTTGGAGAAAACCTTAAGACGTACTGTGATGAAATGATTAAACAGTTACCTAAAGAACCCTTAAAAAGCACTGCTTTTTTTATAAGCTTTTTATTGTTACAGCTAGCAAGCTTGATGGCTATAGTAAGCGGGATAGGAAATATCGTTGTACATTATGTTAAGGATAGCAGCCAGACTGTTTATATCGGAACAGCAATCGTCACTTTTGTTATTGTTGCAGCTATTATTTCTCTTGATGTTTTTCTGCTTTTAAAATGGATACAAAAATCTGTTTACAAAATTTCGAATAAGATTAAGGACTTTTTTCTACTCTTTGTCTTAATTTTTATTTCTCTTGCCGGGATGTTTTTTTTACCAAAGCTTATTCCACCTTTTGGGTATGTAATAGAAGTTGGAGGTTTCTTATATTTAGCTGCTGGTGCCGTAACACTCATCGTTTTAAGGTGGTTAAATAGTAAATATCAAATTACAAAATGAGATATAGGAAGCAGCGAAATGTATTGTTTAGTCTATAATCAAGAGCATTTTTAAAGAAATTTCATAATTTACGTCTATCTTGGGACAAGACATACTAAAATAATTAAAAAGGTGTTCAACGCATGAACACCTTTTTGGTAACACCATTTAAAAATTACTAACTTTAGTACGTTTAAAAATTAACCTTAGGTTCTGTACCTAATTTAATGCGTTTGAAGTTTTTAATATGCTTCCATGTAATAAAAACAAAAATAACGGCTGCGAATACCATCAATACTACATCACCTATATAGAGTGATACCAAAAAGGCAACCAATGCCCCAATAGGTGAAGACAAGGATACGTATTTAGAAATTTTGAGAGAAATTAAAAAAGCTAGAATCCCTAGAATGAAAGCTAATGGTGAAAATGCAAGGAATACACCAGCGGCAGTCGCTACAGATTTTCCTCCTTTAAACTTTGCAAAAATCGGATAGCTATGTCCAAGAATAGCAATAAATCCAGGGACAAGCATATGCAAGTGACTATTCATCATAAGCGGTAAACAGACAGCTAGCGAGCCTTTTGCTATATCGCCGATCAACACTATAATACCTGCTTTCTTTCCTAAAGTACGAAAGGTATTAGTGGCTCCTAAGTTACCGCTTCCGTGCTTGCGAACATCGGTTTTGTAAAAGCCCTTTCCAATCACTAAAGCAAAAGGAATGGACCCAATTAAATAAGCTAATAAGATAATTATAGCGTTTGTTAATACGTTCATTGTTGGCACCTCAAATTGTGTTGTTATTATTTATTTTATAGCAAGATATCAAGAGTAAAGTTTATTTTGTTTCTGAACACTTCTATTAGTATGTATTACTTCCCAGCGAGTAAATTGTGGTTTCTTAAATAGTGGAAGGTAGCTTTTATATGGATAGAGGGTGCTGGCAGTTTCGGTAGAGTATTTGTAAATTCAACTGTATTCTTAGCGGAATAGCTTCATGACTTTATGTTAAGATATTTTTGGATTTTCAAGCCTTCCTACGTATTAGGACGAATCCATATGTCCATTATAAATATGTAAAAAAAGCAAAGAGGATAGGCGGAAAGGCAAAAATAAAAAAACTTGCTACAATAACAGCAAAGTTTTTTGCGCATCAGCCGTTCTGATTTTTTCTACAAAAATAAAAACTTGTAATACAATTTTTAAAATATAACATAAATGTTTAAGGATTAAAAGATATTTTGGGTATATTGTATTAAAAGAAATGTGTTTTAATATTTTTTTATAAAAAATAAGACAAAGAAATTAACAAATCAAAAGAAATATAATAAAATGTAAAACGGTGTTTCGAAATATTAACTTCTTAAAGTTGAAAGGGGTCCTGCACTTGTTGTGGACAGATATCAAAGAACGAGAAGTAGTTATGTACAAAAACTGCCAGGCGAAAATTTTAGAAAAAAAGGTGCCGAATAAAATAGTCGTGCGCAATCTAGAATTCCCGGAAAAAGGCGATTGGATATCAGCCGAGCTTGATTTTGAAGCTGTTGAAAAATTTGAGAAGAGTCGAGAACACTAATACGAAAAACATTTTATAATACTTCTATTTGTTATATAAGAAAAAGCCGAGCTTACATTTTGAGTTCGGCTTTTTTGTTTATGTGTAATTCGTTTTCTTTACGAAGAGCTCCTCGTTATTATATATAAAACCGCGCCTTTTCCTCTCATTCATTTTCCACTATTACACTAGTCCCGTACAAAAACGTATCTTTATAAGGGACTATCGATTTATTTTTAGTACACGTATTTTTGCCACTTTTTTCATATACAACCGTTCAGAAATAAAACCTCTGTGCATACATTGAAGACAAAGGGGGAGGATACATTGGGAAAAACAAGTCGTATATTGAAATGGGTCAGCGGGGGATTAGAGGCTCTTTGGGGGATTCCCCTCCTGGGCGGCACCTTGGTTATAAGCCTAGCCTACACGCCGCTTATTCTAATGCTCGCATTGCACATCGTAGGTTTAGTATTTGCGATTAAAACAAACAAAGTTCGGACAGGGCATATCATGGGAATTGTCTGTTCTGCTATTGCGTGGATTCCAATTGTCGGCATGATTATGCATATTTTAACGGCTATTTTCTTACTGATAGAAGCAGCCAAAGATAACGAGCCATCTGAAGACGCAGCATAAAAGAAAAGCCGCCTGATTTTTAGGTGGTTTTTTGTATTTTTTAGCAAAGACTTGAAGGCTCTATTGTTTTAGAAAATCCTTTTTATGTTAGAATATTAGAAGTATTTTCCGGAAAAAGGGGGTAAACATAATAGACAAAGCCAATCAAAAAAACAAAAGACTGTTTACAGCAGGACTCATATTAGTCGCTCTTGTAAGCTTTATATTTTTACTATGGAGTAAAGGATGGGTAATTCCTAATGCGATAAGTGCCAACCGCTATGATGTAAAAGGCGTAGACGTATCTTCTTATCAAGGGCAGATTGATTGGAGTGTGCTGAGTAAACAAGATATTCAGTTTGCTTTTATCAAAGCAACGGAAGGAAGTTCATTTCAAGATCCTTTATTTAAACAAAACTGGGAACAAGCAAATCGGAAAAACATGCGGATCGGAGCTTATCACTTTTTTAGCTACGATAGCAAAGGTTCCACACAAGCGGCTAATTTTATCAAAACGGTCTCTCTTAAAAATAACGATTTGCCTCCAGTGATTGATGTAGAATTTTACGGAGATAAAAAACAAAGCCTGCCGTCTCAGAAACATGTATACAAGGAGCTTTCTAGCATGATTAAACATCTTGAATCTCATTATGACAAGCGCGTCATTCTTTATACGACGCCTAAAGCGTATAACTTGTATATTAAAAACAGATATCCTGAGTGTGATATTTGGATTCGCGATGTTGTGAAAAAGCCTACTCTTGAAGAACAGAAGAAATGGGCGTTTTGGCAGTATACGGACAAAGGGCGGTTAAGCGGCTATAAAGGTAAAGAAACGTTTATTGATGTAAATGTGTTTAACGGAAATCAAGCAGAATTTGAAAAATACTAGTTTACTAGAAAGGTAAGAGATGGAGGAAAAAATAATGCCTACTTATAACAAGCTAGTGCGAGATAAAATTCCCACGATTATTGAACAAAGCGGAAAAACCTTCAAATCACGCGTGCTCCAGCGAGAGGAATATCAACATGAGCTGACGAAAAAGGCAAAAGAAGAACTTCAAGAGTACGTAGAAGCCCAAACGCATCAGGAGGCAATTGAAGAGCTCGCGGATTTACTGGAAGTTATGCAGGCGCTAGCAGCTGTGCACGGGGCCACGCCAGAACAACTTGAGAAAGTGCGTGAGGAGAAGGCCAGGGAGCGCGGGAAGTTTGATGATCGGATTTATTTAGTGGAAACAGAAGAAGTGTAGACCCGTGTTTTGTTATCTTAAATTGGTCACCGTCCTTCCTTAGTATTTCTCTTTTCAACCCAGTTACAAAATCCCCTCTTGAAATTTTGTTCACCAAACAAGTAAACTAAAGACATAAGTTTGGTAAAATTGGGATAAGAAATTCATGAGGTAGGGGAGAACAAGTCGATGGAGATGGATCAAGAGAAATTTAATAAGGTGATTGAAGCGGCAAGGATGTATTATATTCTTGATTATAATCAAAGTGAAATTGCAAAAAAGCTTGGTGTATCAAGGCCTACGGTTTCTCGATTGCTGCAGACAGCAAAAGAAGAAGGCATTGTTCAAATTAAAATTGTGGATTCATCTATCAATAGTGAAAAATTGTCTTCTCAACTTGAACAAAAATTCAATTTAAAAAAAGCAATAGTCACACCGGTGCCTCAATATGAAAATCACATTATTAAAAGTCATCTAGGCGTGGCAGCAGCTGACTATCTCTATGACATCGTAAAAGACGGAGATATTATTGGGGTGACGTGGGGAACAACTCTTTATCAAGTGGCCATCGATTTAAAACAAAAGTATGTGAATGACGTGCAGGTTGTGCAGTTAAAAGGCGGAGTAAGCCATTCGGAAACGAGCACGTATGCTTCTGAAATTATGTACTTATTTGGAAAGGCATACAATACGCCTCCTATGCATCTTCCTTTGCCTGTAATTGTCGATCACGTGGTAGTCAAAAAAGCAATGGAAACGGATCGTCATATTAAGCGCATTTTAGATCTAGGCAAACAAGCCAATATTGCCGTCTTTACTACGGGACCCATTAAAACCGATTCGCTGCTTTTTCAGCTTGGCTACTTTTCCGAACAAGATGTAGAGATGATTTCCTCGCGAGCAGTAGGAGACATTTGTTCACGTTTTTTTGATAAAGATGGACAAATTTGCAATGAAAGCCTGGATGAACGGACGCTTGGACTTGATCTGGAAGAACTAAAGAAGAAAGAGTACGCCATTTTAGTAGCGGGCGGGGATCAGAAAATTGACAGCATTTACGGAGCACTGCAAGGGAATTTTGCAAATGTGCTCGTTACAGATCAGTTCACGGCGCGCTTTTTGTTAGATAAACAAGAGTAAGGGAGATGAAAACGCTGTTTTTTCAAGAGCAAAAGCTTCATCGGATTGAAATAGTAGAAGATATTGTATCTTATTCGGCGTCATCTCTGCAGGCGCAGCGAAACCGGTATCCTTTTCAAACAGACATCTCAAAAGACGGAGTGATTGCCAAAGGAACCACGGGCTATATCATTAAACGGTGGGGAAAAATGTACTTCTCCCCTTATGCTAATCAAAAAGGAATTGAACGGTTTACGCCGCCTGATCAGCCATACGTATTAATTCCTTATAAAAAGGTAAAGAATAAGTACCGAATCATGTTGTCATTTGTGATAAAAGCTGAAAAATAAGGGAAGACTTCCGAGTGCGGAAGTCTTTTTTTATTCACTAAAACAGCAGCTATAAATATTTTTGAACAAATGTAAATATATATGTTTACAATTGTTCAAAGCTATTATATAGTAAGGGTGTAAGTTGTTGAAAACGTTTTAGTGGATGCACAATATGCAGATACTTTTAGGGGGAAAACGTCATGAGAATGGTTGACTTAATTGAAAAAAAACGTAATGGACATGAATTAAATAAAGCTGAAATCGATTTTATTATCGAAGGTTATACAAAAGGGGATTTACCTGATTATCAGCTATCGGCATTTGCGATGGCGATTTACTTTCAAGGAATGACGCAGGAAGAACGCGTGAATTTAACGCAAGCAATGGTTGAATCAGGCGATCAAATCGACTTATCAAAAATTGAAGGTATTAAAGTAGACAAACACAGCACAGGCGGCGTAGGTGATACAACAACACTTGTATTAGGACCTTTAGTAGCTGCGGTTGATGTACCGGTTGCCAAAATGTCTGGCCGCGGCTTAGGACACACTGGCGGTACGATTGACAAACTTGAAGCAGTGCCTGGCTTCCACGTTGAAATTACAAATGAAGAATTCATTCGTTTAGTAAATACGAATAAAATTGCCGTTATCGGTCAAAGCGGAGACTTAACGCCGGCGGATAAAAAACTTTATGCACTTCGTGATGTAACAGCAACGGTTGATTCGATTCCGTTAATTGCAAGCTCAATTATGAGTAAGAAAATTGCAGCTGGAGCAGATGCCATTTGCCTGGATGTAAAAACTGGGAACGGCGCGTTTATGAAAAAGCTTGAAGATGCTGAAGAATTAGCAAAAGCAATGGTTGAAATCGGAAAAGGCGTAGGTCGAAACACCAAAGCAATCATCTCAGATATGAGCCAGCCTCTAGGTTTTGCGGTTGGTAATGCGCTTGAAGTGAAAGAAGCGATCGACACGTTAAAAGGCGAAGGCCCTGAAGATTTAACAGAGCTTTGCTTAACATTAGGAAGTCACATGGTTGTACTTGCTGAAAAAGCAAGCAGCTTAGATGAAGCGCGTGCAATGCTTCAAGAAGTAATTAAAAACGGAAAAGCATTAGAATCGTTCAAAACGTTCTTAAGCGCACAAGGCGGAGACGCTTCTGTTGCAGACGATCCGTCTAAATTACCGGATGCAGCGCACAAAATTGAAGTGCCAGCAAAAGAAGATGGCTACATTTCAGAAATCGTTGCAGAAAAAATCGGCGTAGCAGCAATGAAGCTAGGTGCAGGACGTGCAACAAAAGAATCTGAAATCGACTTAGCAGTTGGTATCATGCTTAATAAAAAAGTTGGCGACCAAGTGAAAAAAGGTGACTCTCTTGTTACAATTCACAGCAACAGCGAAAGTGTACAGGAAGTAATGGATATCGTCTATGATTCTTACAGCACGGTCGCTGAAAAAGTGGAAGCTCCAACGTTAATTTATAAAGAAATTCATTAAGAGACAGAGAGGAAGTACAAAATGAGTCAAAACATTACGGGTATTATTGATCATACATTATTAAAAGCAGATGCGACAGAAGAGCAAATTACGGTTTTAGCACAAGAAGCAAAAGAATATTCATTCGCTTCGGTTTGTGTAAATCCAACGTGGGTAAAAAAAGCAGCTGAGTTATTAAAAGATGCTCCAGAAGTGAAGGTATGTACGGTAATCGGTTTCCCTCTTGGAGCTACTACTTCAGCAGTAAAAGCATTCGAAACAACAAATGCAATCGAAAACGGTGCAGATGAAGTAGATATGGTAATCAACATCGGCGCGTTAAAAGATAAAAACTATGACTTAGTGCAAAGCGACATTCAAGCAGTAGTAGATGCTGCAAAAGGCAAAGCGCTAGTAAAAGTAATTATTGAAACAGCTCTTTTAACAGACGAAGAAAAAGCAAAAGTTTCTGAGCTAGCTGTAAAAGCTGGAGCTGATTTTGTTAAAACGTCAACGGGCTTTTCTACAGGAGGCGCAACGGTAGAAGACGTAGCACTTATGAGAAGAACGGTTGGACCAGATGTAGGTGTAAAAGCTTCTGGAGGCGTTCGAGGCTTAGAAGATGCAAAAGCAATGATTGAAGCTGGTGCAACACGTATTGGTGCAAGCTCTGGCGTATCAATTGCAAAAGGTCAATTAAGCAATTCTGATTATTAATAAATGACAGCAGGTTAGTACTAACTAACCTGCTGTAAACTAAGCAAAGGATGATGACTGTGGAGCCAAAACAATTAATAGATGAAGCAATCGCAGCAAGCAAACAGGCACATGTACCATATTCTCACTTCCATGTTGGTGCAGCTCTTTTAACAACCGATGGGAAGATTTATCGTGGATGCAATATTGAAAACGCTTCCTATGGATTGACGAACTGTGCTGAGCGAACGGCAATCTTTAAAGCTGTTTCAGAAGGGGACAAACAGTTTTCAGCTATTGCAGTTGTAGGAGATACGGACGGACCAATTTCTCCTTGCGGCGCATGCAGACAAGTATTAGCTGAGTTCTGTGATGATCACACACAAATTATCTTAGCAAACCTAAAAGGAGATTTTGTGATTACCAACATCAACGAAATCTTACCGGGCTATTTTTCATCAAAAGACTTACAAAAATAAGTAAGCAGTGGAGGATACTATGAAATATTTAATTGGCATCTTAGGGTTACTCGTTGTCTTTGGATTAGCGTATCTTGCAAGTAATAACCGTAAAGAAATCAAATATAAACCAATCGTTATTATGGTTGTGATTCAAGTTCTTTTATCAGCTTTACTTCTTAACACAAAGTTTGGTTTGATTATTATCAATGCGATTGCCAGCGTTTTTGGAAAGCTGCTTTCATACGCAAACCAAGGAGTAGAGTTCGTATTTGGAGGCATTGCGAATAAAGGATCAATGCCGTTTTTCTTAAACGTGCTACTTCCGATTGTTTTTATCTCTGTCTTGATTGGGATTTTACAGCACTTTAAAATCCTTCCGTTCATTATGAAATGGATTGGCTTAGTTCTCAGCAAGATTAACGGAATGGGAAAATTAGAGTCTTATAACGCAGTAGCTTCCGCGATTGTAGGTCAGTCAGAAGTATTCATTACTGTTAAAAAGCAACTAGACAAACTGCCGCCAAATCGTTTATATACGCTTTGTGCATCAGCTATGTCGACTGTTTCAATGTCAATTGTCGGTGCTTATATGACAATGATTGAACCAAAATACGTAGTAACAGCAATCGTTATTAACTTATTTGGCGGATTTATTATTTCTTCTATTATTAACCCTTACACAGTAACGGATCAAGAAGATATTTTAGAGGTACAAACAGGTCATAAGCAAACGTTCTTCGAAATGCTTGGCGAATACATTATGGATGGATTTAAAGTAGCAATTATCGTAGGTGCGATGCTAATTGGTTTCGTTGCGCTGATGGCTGCGATTGATAACGTGTTTGAAATGTTATTTGGTCTATCGTTCCAGCATCTTCTTGGCTATGTGTTTGCACCGTTTGCATTCATCATGGGTGTTCCTGCTTCAGAAGTTGTGGCAGCGGGTGGAATTATGGCAACAAAACTTGTAACAAATGAATTTGTGGCAATGATGAGCCTGTCGGATATGGCTTCAACATTCAGTGCTAAAACGCTTGGAATTGTATCTGTATTCTTAGTATCATTTGCTAACTTCTCATCAATTGGAATCGTGTCAGGAGCTGTTAAAGGCTTAAGCGAAAAGCAAGGAAATACAGTAGCGCGCTTTGGTCTTCGTTTACTATACGGAGCTACGCTTGTAAGCGTACTGTCAGCAATTGTTGTCAGCTTCATTTTATAAGTGTAATAGAAACAGAAAGAAAAGCAGTTTCCTTTTCAAAAGGAATTGCTTTTTCTTTTTTACATGTAAACTACAACTCCGCACATCCTAAAGAAAAACATCGACGCAGAGGAGGACAAGAAAAGCTGGGGGCTTTTCTTACTGAAAAATGGATCAAATTGGACTGTTGCTGTCAGGTGCAGCTTTATTTTTAAACGGACTGATGCTGCTTGGAAAAGCAGATGAAAAAAACGTAGGCGTATTTAACTTATTTGTTGGAGCTTTTCAAGTTATTGTTCCGTTTTATTTAATTATTACGTCAGATCAAAGCAACTGGATTTTGTATGAAAGAACGGCAATCTTTTTATTTGGCCTTACGTATTTGTATGTAGGGGTGACTGTATTAAAGGGAATGCAGGGAACAGGACTTGGCTATTACTCGCTTTGGGTATCGATTATCGCTTTAGTGTACGTTACGGTTTCTCTTGTTCACTATCATGACGTAGTTAATGCCATTACATGGATTCTTTGGTCGTTTTTATGGTTTTTATTTTATGTGCTTAATACGAGCAAAAAAGATGTATCTGCATATGTGGGGAAAGTGGCGATTGTCCAGTCGTGGGTGACGTTGACGATTCCAGCGCTGTTTTCACTAACAGGCGTATGGGGAAATAAGGATATGTACAATATGTGGGGAATCGTGCTGGTGGCGTCTATCATTTATTTCGTATATCTAGGGTATCGACTATTCTTTTCTCAGCCGCAAAAAATGATTTTGAAATAAAGTATTTACAAAAAATAGATAATAATGGTAAGATGTTAGAAATTAAATGCCGTGAAGAGAAAAGTAGACAGCGCGTATTCTTAGCAGAGAGCTCCGGAAGCTGAAAAGGAGCAAGAAAAACGCTGTTGAAACAAGCCTCTGAGCAGCGCATTGGATCTAACGTGATAGTGCGACGGCTGCTTCCGTTACAAAGCTAGAGTATAAGCGAAAGCCGTACTCGATAAGGTTTATATGGCGACATATGAACAAACTAGGGTGGCACCGCGATTCATAATCTCGCCCCTAAGACAAATGTCTTGGGGGTGGGATTTTTTTATTGATCGAAATCAATAGTGAAGCGGAGGCCTTTCTTTTATGAAAAATAAGCTGTTGTCTTGGAAATACCCGTGTTTATTACTGTTTGGAATTGGCATTAGCAATATCGGGGACTGGATTTATTTAATTGCTTTAAATGTCATGATGCTTGATATGACGAATTCGCCGCTTGCGGTTTCAGGGCTATACATGATAAAGCCGCTTGCTGCGCTATGTACAAATATATGGTCTGGAAGCTTAATTGACCGCATGAACAAACGGAAGCTTATGCTGTTTTTAGATTGGACGCGCGCGGGGATTATTGCTTGCTTTCCGTTTTTCTCATCCATACTGATCATTTATGTGCTGGTATTTATCATGAGTATGGCAAGTTCAATGTTTCGGCCAGCATCGATGGTTTATATCACAAAGCTTATTCCACGTAAAAAACGAAAAAGATTTAATTCGCTGCGCAGTTTGATTGATTCAGGCGGTTTTCTTATTGGGCCAGCCGCAGCAGGTGCGCTATTTATGATTGGAACGCCAGCGTTTGCCATTTATGCTACTGCTGCAGCGCTGGTATCGTCAGGAGTGGTTACTTTGTTTATGCCGAACCTGGATACAAAAACAGAAGTTAAAGAAAATAAGCTGTCTGTAAACACCATTCGAGAAGATTGGAAAGCGGTGTTTCGTTTCAGTAGAGCCAACAGATACATTATCACCATTTATGTATTATTCAGTTTCTTAATGGTCATGGCCACGGCAATTGATTCTCTTGAAGTTTCATTTGCAACAAAAGTCATTCCTTTGTCCGAAAGCGAATACGGATTTTTATTAAGCATAGCAGGAGCTGGCATTATGATTGGAGCAGTTGTGAATACACTGTTTGCTAAGAAGCTGTCGACGAACTTTCTCATAGGCGCCGGCAGTGTAGGGGTGTCGCTTGGTTATTTGCTGTATGCGTGTTCCTCTTCTTTTCAAACTATCGGAGCAGGATTTTTTAGCTTATCTTTTGCGTTAGCTTTTGCAAGTGCTGGTTTTCAAACCTTTTATCAAAACAGTATTCCCGTTGACATGATGGGTCGAGTAGGAAGTATATATGGACTGCTTGAGTCACTCCTGATCATTATCATGACTTTTTTATGCGGCATGGCTGCGCACATCTTTTCGATTCAGGAAGCTGTAATTGGTGGAAGCCTGGTTATGTTTTTAAGTACAATTGTATTGTTTTTGTGCACGTTAAAGCCGACGTTTTATAAAGTGAATTTGGTCAAAAAGCAAAGAATCTAACGCACGGGTACTAGTGGACAAATAAGCTAAGAAGCCGATAAAAAGAAATGAATACAGGATAAAGGATGGAAAAGCACAGTGAAAATGAAAGATGCGTTAAAGAAAAAAGGAATGTTTGTTAAAAAATTACCGAATCAAGGTGAATTCTTTCGAAAGCGATGGGAAAATGAATTTGCAAGTGCTTTAAGCGCATCGCAAAAAAAGAAAATTTATATGGACCAATTTTTGTGGCATGCGTTTAGCTATGAAAAGCTCCCTTGCTTGCAAGGAGAACAAGCGGTTCAAGCGTTCGAACAGCAAATAAAGAACGACTGTTATTTGCTGTTTGAGCATGATGAACGAGTGCTGCAGCTATCTAAATGTAAGCATCTAACAAGCGCTGATTTAAGTGAAAATACAAACATGTATTTAGAAGATTTATATGTCGTAGATAAAGACTTTACATGGACTTATGTGATTACGCATGAAAGCTCATGTGGGCCTTACTTTTACCGAACATAAGTGAAGATATGGCCTGCCGTGTTTATTAACACGGCAGTTTTTTCTATAAAAAAAACATTTTATTAATTAAAAGTAATTACAGGTATAAAATGGTTTTTAATCTAAAAACTTTGAGTATTTATTACTAATTATTATCCATCTCTCTCCTATATTTATATTACCATTTGGGATTTTTTCAAAAAATAGGATATAAAATTAAATTTTTGTATGCTAAGGTAATTACTGCTAGTAAGCTTGTCTTACAAAAATTGTTTTAAAAAAGGAGGTTTTTGTATGAAATGGTATTTACATGTACTAAAAAATTATGCAACGTTTCAAGGGAGAGCAACGCGTAAAGAGTATTGGATGTTTATCTTATTTAATTTTATTATATGGTGTGTGCTTTCAGCTATTGAACTTATAACAGATATGCCTCCGTTTTTGCGTATAGTTTATCTTGTTGCAGTCCTCATTCCATCTCTTGCTGTGACGGCACGCCGACTGCATGACATAGGAAGAAGCGGCTGGTGGCAGCTCATTAGTATTATTCCGATTGCAGGAGTTATTTGTCTATTAATTCTTCTTTGTCTAAGAAGTGAGTCGCAGCTAAATCGTTTTGATGTACCTAATAAAGTTGCGTAGGACTTAAATGATTAGGTAGTTTAATTTAATAAATAAAGAGAGGGTTTGTCATGTACTGGTATATAAAAGCGTTAAAAAATTACGCGACGTTTCGAGGAAGAGCAACGCGTACGGAGTATTGGATGTTTACATTATTTGCTTATATCTTTACGCTTGTTCTATACGCCTTGGTTTTTATTGATTCAATTGCTCTACTTGTATCTATTTTAATATTGCTCTATGGAGTAGCAATGATTCTGCCTTCACTTGCTGTTACTGTTCGCCGGCTGCATGATACAGGAAGAAGCGGCTGGTGGTATTTAATTAACTTTGTTCCAGTTATCGGAGGCATTTGGCTGCTCATCTTACTTTGTCAAAGAAGCGAAGTAACAGCCAATATTTACGATACAGACACGCAGGCATCTTAACCAGAGTAGTTTATTAGTTTAAAAGTTAATAAACTAATAGACAAATTATTTTTAGCTAAAGAAAACTCCTGTTAAAAAGGAGTTTTCTTTTTTTTATTTTCCCACACGCTGCTGGGAAGTTCTTTTCGAAGAACAGGTGCAATATCATCTGCAAAGCGCTCTAGCTGTTCGCGCTGTTCTGCTTCGCTTAGACCGTCTACGCTGATGCTCAGCACTTCGTTTCCATAAGCATGGTGATAGTCTATTATTTTTTCAATGATTTGCTCAGGGCTTCCTACTAAAGCAGGACCATGTTGAACGATATCTTCTAGTGACGTGAACGGCGATTGATTATGTTTGGCTGCTTCTGTATTGCTAAAGGCGTTATAATACGGGCGATAGCGGCGAATCGCTTCTTCCGCTGTATTAGAAATATAGAGGCTACTCGCCCCCGAACCGACGATGGCCTTGCGTGGGTCATGGCCATAATAAGCCAAACGTTCGCGGTAGTGGTCAATCAGCGCTTTATATTTAGCCTGAGGATGGAAGGAATTAGATGAAAATAGCGGCTCTCCGTATTTAGCCGCCAGTTCTGTAGACAGCGGGCTTGACGCGCTTCCATGCCACACGGGAATAGAAGTTTGAAACGGACGAGGCTGAGTCGTAACGTTTGTCAAAGGCGAACGATAACGGCCACTCCACGTGACATTTTCTTCTGTCCAAAGCTGTTTTAAAAGAGCGTATCTTTCAGCAAGAGATTCCCATTGTTCTTCTTCTGTAATACCAAAAAGCGGATAATGACGCGGGTCATTGCCTTTTCCGATAATCAGTTCAAGGCGTCCACTCGATAGGTGATCAAGCGTTGCATAATCTTCAGCTACTCGTACAGGGTCTAAAATGCTTAGAACGGTAACGGTCGTAAGGAGACGGATGTGTGACGTTTTAGCCGCAATTGCACTTAAAACAACAGGAGGAGAAGAAGACAAAAAAGGAGTTCCGTGTCTTTCGCCGACTCCGTAAGCATCAAAACCTAACTTTTCTGCCAGCACTGCTTGATTTAACACATGCTGAAACTTTTCTTGAGCAGTGAATATTTCTCCAGTAACCGGGTTCGGGATGTTTTGAATAAGACTAAATAAAGCAAATTTCATACGTTTTACCTCCAAAAGATAAAATGGTAGACGACAATAAAAAAAGCAAACGTACACGCATTATCGTGTCCATTTGCCTCCAGTTGACTGGTAGATATGTAGGTTCAATGTTTTATTAGTTGTATCTTAAGCGGTAGACACCGGGCTGTCAAGATAATCTTTTTCTAAAAACCTACTTGATTTATCGGTTAACTAGTATTATGATGTGAATAATCTTACACGAAGTAAGCCCACTGGTTAACCAGAGGCTCTTGATGAAGCAGCTGCTTCATCAAGAGCCTCTTTTTATTACATAATATAGGGATTTAGGGGAGGAACGTATGAAAAAATATTGGCTGTTTTTACTTTCAATTGTAGTAGCTGTGAGCGTGGCAGGATGCGGAACAAACGCATCTTCAAGTGCAGGAGAAAAGAAAGAAAAAGATGTTCAAACGATTGTGGTTGGAACAGGCACTCAGTTTCCTAATATTTGCTTTATCGATGATAAAGGCAAACTGACCGGCTATGATGTAGAAGTAGTAAGAGCAATCGACAAAGAGCTAAAGGATTATAAATTTGAATTTAAAACGATGGAATTTTCAAATCTGCTTCTCAGCTTAGAAAGTAATAAAATTGATATGATTGCTCATAACATGGCTCAGAACGCTGAGCGAAAGAAAAAGTTTTTATTTAATGATGAAACATATAATTATTCTCCGCTTTATGTAACAGTTCCTAAAAATCGAAATGATATTCATTCATTAAAAGATTTAGAAGGTAAAAAAATGATTGTAGGAGCTACAAGCAATGCGGCTGTCTATCTAGACAAATACAATCAAAAACACGGCAATAAAATCGATGTAGTTTACGCCGGTCAAGGTGCGGATGATGCCACAACTCAATTAAAAACAGGCCGGGCAGATGCTACGCTTGCGACACCATTTTCCATCGACTTTAGCAATCAAGCGCTGAAATTTCAGCAAAAAACGGTTGGAGATATCGTGATTAATTCAAAAGTATATTTTATGTTTAACAAAAAAGACGAAAAGTTAAAGTCGGAAGTCGATCAGGCGATTAAAAAGCTGAAAAAAGACGGTACATTAAAAAAACTCAGCACAAAATGGCTAGGAGAAGACTATACGGTGCAAAATTGACTATCGCAAAAAAGCAGCTGCCCATACAGCTGCTTTTTTTTGTATGATATAAATCCAATAGATAGAAGAAACGATCTGCAAAGAAAACAAAAATTAGTGTATAGTAGAGCTATAAGTACTATAAAAGCAGGACCGCAGTAGGAGGCAATTCATTGATTACGGATTTACAGCGCGGAGATTTCTTTCAAAAAGGACATCGTTATCGCAGAAAACAAATTCATAAGCTTTATAAAGGACAGGAACAAAGCGAAATATCAACGCCGAAAGCGCATCCATATATTTTTATTTTCACAAAAGAAAGCGGAAGTGAATACGGAACAGGACACGGGTGGAACAGAGATAAAACCGCTTTTTTCTATACAGGAGAAGGCCAAAGAGGATCGATGCAGCTCATTAAAGGCAATAAAGCGCTTCGTGAACATTTCTTATCAGGAAAAGCCGTTTACTTGTTTCACTACGTGGAGCCTGGAGTAGTAGAGTTCATTGATGAAGTGACGTATATTAATCATCAATTAGAAATCATGTGGGACTCAGACGGAGAGCTTCGTGAAGCTATTATTTTTGAACTTGAACGAAATCCTGTGATTGAGGAAAAAGCAGCAAAGCTGGATGTTTCACCTTATTCAACTGAACAGCTTCGCCATATAGCATTAGGAGAAGAAAAAAAGACAAGTATTTACGAACAAACGGCCGCTCTTAAACAATATGTTCACAAACGCGCAGCAGGTATTTGTGAAGCCTGCGGAGAAAGCGCGCCGTTTATCGCAAAAGATGGAAGCTCCTTTTTGCAAATGTACTATCTTTCAAAGCTTTCAGAGAGCGGATTCGCTAAGCCAAAGGACGCTGCGGCACTATGTCCCAACTGTTATAGTCGTCTACGCTACGGGAAAGATAGTGAAGTATATAAAGAAGAGCTGATTACTAAAATTAATGAAAAAGAAGCAAAAAATGAGTAATATTGTCTTTCTTCATTTTATAAAAAACCGTCTCTAGGCAGGGCAGCTGCCGAGGCGGTTTTTTTGTATGTAGAATGACTTCAAAAAATAAAGGCAATAAAGCGTATAAAAATAATGGAAAAACAGATAATGAAAAACTGAAGCTTTTGTTTAGAAAATAGTAAAAGTTGGGGTGATGTGCTGTGGTAGACAAGTATGACTGTGTCATTATAGGTGGAGGAATTGCAGGACTTCAAGCCGCTATTCAGCTTGGAAGATATAAGCGCAGTGTATTGGTTATTGATTCAAACGATGGCCGTTCCAATCTTTGCAAAAATTATCAAAATATATTGGGATGGCCTGAGGGAATAAGCGGGCAAACTCTAAGAGAAACGGGAAGGCAGCAAGCAAAAAGCTACGGCATTCAATTTGCAGAAGAGCGTGTCCTTCAGTGTGAAAAAGAAATAGAAGGGTTTAACGTCATTACAAACTTTGCGAACTACGAAGCAGCTACTTTACTGTTTGCGACGGGAGTAGTAGATCGGATTCCGCCTGAACTTCAGCAAGAGCTATATCCGTGCATGGGAACAACCGTATATGTATGTCCCGACTGCGATGGGTATGAAGTAAATAATAGAAGGGTATTAGTACTAGGGTCAGGAAAAGCAGGAGCCAGTTTATCTCTTACGTTAACATATTGGACAAATGACATTACGTACATTAATCATGACAAAAAAGAAATTGGACCTTTAGCAGATACCTTGATGCAAAAGGGCATTACCTATAAAGAAGCGGCAATAAAAAAAGTCATAGCTGAAGCAGACATGTTAAAAGGAGTTATCCTCGAAAACAATGAATTTATCTATGGAGAAAGAGGTTTTTTAGCGTTCGGAGGAAATAAAGTTCGAACAGAATTAGCGCATGAGCTCGGAGCAGAACTTCTAGAAAATCAGCACATTATCGTAAATCCGCGTACAAAAGAAACAAATGTTTCAAACGTGTGGGCAGCAGGAGACATTGTAGCTCATTCTGAACAAGTGACGGTAGCGATGGGAGAAGGTTTACAGGCAGCTATTTGGATACACAAACGCTTGTTAGAGCTTTATGAAAAATAATTGGTTTTTATCCGTTTCTGCACACGCTACATTCTGAGTGGGAAAAGTCGATTTTTAGTGTTTTTTGTAATAAAACTCTGTACAGTATTCTGTGTTCAATAACCTTTCTTATTCTATTTTATATTACAATCGAATAAGAGAAAAATAAGAAAGAGTGATAATAGGTGTTTATTGGATATGCACGTGTATCAACAGGATTATAAAAATAAAAGGTATTTTCTACAAATAGAAAATACCCCCCGTTGGTTGCTACATTAAAAAGGTTAGGTTTGTTATAGCGTGACTTTATTTACCTGATAGCATGGATGATTTAGGACAATAAAAAGGATTAGATTTTCTCGATGACCATTTAAAAGATGAACTATGTATAAATTTGAGAATAGAAACTTTGCAAAAACGAATAGAAGAAAGTATTAGAGCTTTTGATTTACGAAAAGTTGGATTTATTGTAAATGAATTGGCTAAAGACTCCAAATCTGACGTTAGTAAATATTCTGCACGTTCATTTGCCCAAGCCATAGCAACAGGACATATGAGAAGACAGGCAATGGTTAGCAGTGACTACGCAATAAATAAAGGTAACAAATCTTCTAACACATAACTCCTTAGATTCCTCAACAAAGGAAAGGGTAAGGCAATTAAAGATAATAGATGAATTGTTAGAATCGCCAAGCTGATAATCAACCATAAGAAACAAGGACACTATGTTTTATTCAATATAGTGTTTTTCTTTATTCAAAAAATCAACAATAAAGTTTAACAGAGCCTTATAAAACTATTATTTTTATAAATTAGTTTGTTATTTTACTCCTTTACATAGAAGATGTGATCTTTTTATTTTTAATAAATTTTATCTTATTTAAAGTATATTAACATTAGATACTTTATTATTTACTTAATGTAACGTACTTTCTGAGAAGATAGGAAGGTAATAAAAGTAATGACCATCTTTTGAAATAAATGGGTATGATATATAATAAATCTTTAATCAAAACATTTTGAAGGGAAATGTAATATGATAATTTCTAAGTCACGTAAAAAACATAAAGTGAAGCATCTGGAACCTGCAAGTATCTTGTTCGTGGGGTTTTTAGGATTAATATTGCTCGGCACCGGCTTATTAATGATTCCTGCTGCTACAAGCGATAGACATCATCTAAGCTTTATTGATGCTCTTTTTGAAGCCACTTCTGCTGTATGTGTAACAGGCCTAGCCGTGGTAGATACGGGGACAACATTTACTTTATTTGGACAGCTCATTTTGCTTGTACTCATTCAAGTTGGTGGCTGGGGATTCATGACTATTGGTATACTCATGTTTATTGTACTAGGTAAAAAAATAGGATTACAACAAAGATTAATACTTAAGGAATCTCTAAATGCTTTTTCGCTACAAGGCGTTATTGCATTAGTCCAACGTGTTGTGCTAATTACATTGGCTGTGGAAGGTATAGGAGCGCTTATCCTAGCTATTCGTTGGTCCCAAGAAATGAGCTGGGGAAAGGCTATTTATTATGGCATATTCCATTCTATCTCTGCTTTTAATAATGCAGGATTTGGTTTGGAACCAGATAATTTAAGCAAATGGGTAGGAGATCCAACCGTAAATATTATGATTACGTTACTTTTCATAATAGGAGGGACTGGATTTTTTGTCATAGCAGACATTTTTCAGAAACGAAACATAAGAAAGTTTTCTCTTCACACTAAAATTGTATTAGTTTCAACTATCCTACTAAATACCGTGAGTACACTCATTATTTTTACTCTAGAATATCATAACTCTCATACTTTAGGTCAATTAAGCATGGGGGATAAATGGTGGGCAGCTTACTTTCAGGGTGTAGTTCCTCGTACTGCTGGTTTTAATACCTTGGATATCGGGGCGCTCACATTGCCTTCAAAAGTGTATATGATGGGTCTTATGTTTATTGGAGCGGCTCCAGGTTCAACAGGCGGTGGAATTAAAATAACTACGTTTGTCTTAATATTGTTTGCTTTATGGTCAGTATTGACAAATAAAGAAGAGATTAATGTTTTTCGACGCCGAATTCCTAAATCGCTTGTGTATAGAGCTTTTTCTATTGCTACTTCTGGCATTATTTTTGTTTCTATTATTTTCTTTCTACTCACAATCACAGAAAAAGGTATAGACATGTCTACCCTTTTGTTTGAAACGTTCTCTGCTTCTGGAACAGTTGGATTAAGTGCTAACTTTACAGGAGATTTAAGTCCTATAGGCCGAATTCTGATTACAATTATGATGTTTATTGGCAGAGTGGGACCTCTTACCATTGGCTTTGTACTTGCGATTCGTTCAAACAAACAATCTAAAATTAGGTATGCAGAAGAAAAGATTCTTATTGGTTAAAAATTTATTTTAAATATATAATTTGGTCAACATATTCATGATTTAGGCACAAGTAGCCTAAACCACGAATATCTCTTTTTATTATGAACAAACTACTCAAGGTGCTGAGAATTATCTTCGATCTAAATCTCATTAACCTGTAGAAAAACTCCCTATTTATTGGAGGGAGTTTTTTCTAATTTTAAACTGTATATGATTTTNGGATTTGTTGTACCGTATATTAGTATATATTCATGTTTCTAGTGTCATTTTATCTATTGGTCCTTTCTTTATTCTCTTACCACACGTTAAAAAACTACATAGTTCAAGGGAAGAAGAAACGAATGCCTATTTGAGCACATTTCAATCTGTCGTTAGGCTCGCAAAACATACAGGCCATGTTCTTGTTATAACAGGGATACTCCTTGTTATGTGTGGTCCATGGACGTGGACTACTCCGTGGATTATAATGACACTGCTTTTCCTCTTTTGCTCATTGTTCTTTCTGGCCCGTGCGTTTTCACCAACACTTCGAAAGTACAAGGAGGAAGGGCAAAATAAAAAAGAACTGGCAACTAAACTAAAGCGATCTATTTGGATTTACATCATTCTATTAATGACTATGCTTTAGTTTATGGTTGGTAAGCCGACTTTTTGGTAAAATTATTTACATTTTTCTACGGAATAGGTAATAGTTAGAGTATTTGTAATTGAAATAGTTTAACTATTTATAATCAAATTAGTAAGATTGGTTCTGATTCAAAAACTTCAGATTACTTACAATTATCTTGGGATTTTTGAATCAAAACCCTTATTAATATCCATTTTTCAGAAACCCCTCTTTATCACAAGAGAAGCATCGTAACGCCCTATCTGAGTGAATAAGGCCATTTAAAGAGCCATTTATGCAGTATATTTCTTTTCTACATATAGTACAACTTCCCATAAACTCTTCCATTTTTTAAATCACCTTTTTAAGATGCTACTCTTGTTTTACCATATTCACCTTTATAACCAATGATTTGGATATTGCCTTGATTGAAATAAATTATTATAAATAATCGAGATAACTACTATCAGTAGGGCACCCAATAGAACAGGAATAAGAAACCCCCAACCTACTTGATTGTTAACAGCAACGAGTGCACTAGCTGCTGCTGGAGGATGCATCGTTTGTGTAAGGGCCATTAGAATTAATACAAGAGCTAATACGAGCCCAAGAGTGAATAAACTGTTACCTAATAAACACCAAATAATAATAGCAAAGGTAGTGGCAAGCAAATGCCCTCCGACTACATGTCTTGGTTGAGAAAGAGCACCCTTATGAGCACCAAATACTAAGATACAACTCGCTCCAAGGGGAGCTAATGCCATAGGATAGCCTAGATGAATAGCCATAAAACTAACCGTAATAACAGCAATAAGTGCACCTACAGCTGAAATAATAGAATCAATATAATCAACTTTAGCTTCTTGTCTAATCGTCCCTTTCATTTTTTTTAGATATGCAGCTAATCCTATGCTTGAGTGATGACTCCAATTCTTTTCAAGTTTTTTCTCCATTATAATATCCTATTATCCTTTCTAGCTAGTTTGGCAAGTAATTTTTCAAAACTTCTAACAAATAAAGTTATTTTATAGAAAAACTCTGATTATTTAAATAGATATCTAAATTTTCTTTTTTAGATCTAAAAATTAAATTGAGTTTATTTAATGGTTCGAATTTATCTTGTAAAGTGTACAAAAGCGAGTGAAGCAAAGAATAAAACTTTAAATAAATGGGAAGTACCAAAAGAAAAGATTCATTACGAAGTATGTAGCTATTTTAGGATAAGAAGTAAGTCTATCCTATAGTTAGGCCAGACTAGGGCTATTATCAGTTAAATAAATTTATTAAAAAGCCTAGTTTCAGTCTCATCAGGCTTGAAACTAGGTATCTATTATCATCCCTACCTTATTAAAAAAGCATTGTTTTCTATACTTAATTAATCATCCTATAGATTTACCGCAGATCCAAAAATTCAAAGTGAATATGTTCCGAATTAACACCTAACTCTTTCAAACTTGTTACAATACAATGAAGGAATGAAACTGGACCACAAATATAGTAATCTGCTTCATCGTCAATATATCCTTGTTTACCAAAACGAATATCCTTTACATCTTCTTCAGAGGTGTTTCCATAAACTAAGGATAATTGATAATTCGATAATATGCTCTTCAAGTCTTTTAATTCTTCCTTACATGCTTGAAGGTTTCCATTTCAGGAAGCCATCTATCCAATTTATTACTCAATTATATGATTACTTATATAAACCATAAGTAAATCACCATAACCTAATGTAAAACAATATAGTATAGTAGCTTCAAACGGATAATCAATGAATCCACTTATTAAAACTGTGAACCCTACCACTAATAAATAAGTGCTTATTAATTTCGTGAATCTCTTCTTATCTTTAATATGAAATTGCTTCCATCCAGATAACCATCTAATATATTTCTTTACACCAATAAGGTAATAAAGAAAAAAGAACAAAAATGCTAAACAAATTAAACGATAATTCATGTATAAAAACACCTCTTTATAAGAAATGGTTATTTTCAAAGCTTTATAAAAACACAAAGAGTCAATATGTTCCTTCATATAATAGGTTTCTCTCTTTTTAATACTTTATATCGTTCCCTTTTATTATCATTCTTTTTATTGTTAAGTATTTTAAATTTAATTGTCCTTATTTAGGACTCTTATAAAAAAAATCACCATATGCATGGAAAATCTCTATAACTTGATAACCTATGAGAGATATTGCTGTTAAAGAAAAGAAACCCATAATAAAAAAGCGAATCCACATAATTTATCTTCTCCTTTTGCTAGTATATCGTTAACCATTTTCTTGGCTCTCATCTAACTTAGTATAATTACCCATAACGTATTTATCTTATAAATAAAGTAGGATTTAATGTTCTACTTGAACAGTTATAGATCTACTTCATCATGTAGTAATATCGAAGGTTAAGTAGGTTACTAGATAACCACTCCTGAACTAAAGATAGGTTATCTTACCTTCGTTATTAAAAGAATAAAAGTTATTCACCCTATAAACTTCCATATTTTTTATGTAACCTGAAAAATAAGCCTATTATTTGCTATGATGGGAATTTTAAAGAATAGATGTAGCTTTACATATACAATTTACCGACCTTTACTATACTTTGTTCTGTTATTAAGAATCCTAAAAGTATCTTATCGATATTTATGTTATATGAAAAATATATTTATTGTTATAATGTTATATATATTGCATATGATTGGGTGATTGACATGGATATTAAACAACTAAAATATTTTAAAACCATTGTAGATGAAGGAGGGATTTCGAAGGCTGCCCAAGTGTTACATATGGCACAACCCCCACTTAGTCAACAACTTCAGCGTTTAGAAAAAGAACTTGGAACAACTTTAATTAAACGTTATACCCAGCAATGGGAGTTAACTGAAACTGGAAAGGTATTGTATAGTCATGCTGTTCAGATGTTGCAAGAAAGCAAGATTATTAAACAGGAAATTCAAGAAATGGAAGAAGGACTCAGGGGAACTTTGTCTATTGGTATAGCTTATACCTGCGTTTCTTACCTAATTAAACATCTAAATGCTTTCAGGGAAGTTTATCCAAATATATTTATTAAAGTCTGGCAAGGTGACTCTTCTCATTTAGAAGAATTGCTAATTGAACAAAAAATTGAATTTTCATTGATGCTTCTTCCCCAAAGATTAGAAAATTACCACGTGACATGTTTACCAGAAGAACCCTTTGTGTTAGTAGTACCTCTAATTTGGAAAGAGCGTTTTTCAAAAAACACTGTAAACTTGAAAGATATTATAGATTATCCCTTCCTTATGCTAGGTCATATGAAAGGATACTCCGTATACGAAAATATGTTGAGTAATTTTCATAAACATCAATTTTCTCCTAATATTGTAATGGAGTGTAAAGATATTTCTACGTTACTTTCTTTAGTTGCTTCCGGAGTAGGTATCTCAATTGTTCCAAAATCAGGAATTCAGGCGAGTTTTAAACATGATATCGAAGTTCTTGAAATAGAAAATTTCCAGCTCTACATTGAACCGGCTATTGTATCACTTAAAAAAAATAGTCTTACCAAGGCTGCAAGATATTTTTTAAATCACTTTACAGTTGAATAAGTACTAGTCTAACTAGAAAAGTGAATTTTAAAGCAAACATTTTTTCTAACCAAAAAAGAGCTTCTAGGGAGCTCTTTCTAAAAATGATTATTCAATAATATGGTTACTTATATACACGGTAAGTAAATCGCCATAACCTAATGTAAATATATAAACGGTAGCGTTTTCATAAGGGTAATTTACAAAGCCACTTATTAACAAGGAGATACCTACCACTAATAAGTATGTTCCTACTAACTGAGCAAACCTTTCCTGGTCTTTGACCCGAAATTGTTTCCATCTTGATAGCCCTCTAATATGCTTTTTTATTCCAATAAAATAGAATGAAATAAAAAATACAAATGATAAACCAATTAAATGATAATCCATTAGAAAGACACCTCTTTACAAGAAAATGAGTATCTATACTAAAAAAAGTATATCATAATATGTTGTTATGTTCTCTACCTGATGAAAACCCACCCATTAAATGACAATTTATTGCTAACTCTTTTATTCCTATTTTATCGAAGGCTAAAATAGGAATAAAAATCACAAGTTTTCCGTAACTAGACTAGAGTATTTAGCCGTATTATTAGGCCACTAAGGAAAGATTTTTTCCTATTATTTTATTATTTCTTCTAACATCTTCTGTAATTTCTGTTGGTTTTTCCGAATTGTTTCAACTTCTTCATTTAGCTTTTCTAATTTTTCCGTCATCGGTTCTAAAGCTTCTTGAAGCATTACTTTTAATCGAATAGTTTTTTCGCTTTCTTTTACATCCACTATTACTCGCTCCTTTTGTAAATTAAATTAACTTATCCTATATTTGTAAATTCATTTTCCTTAATATTTGTTTTGATTACTTTCTATTAAATGAGAATGAATTTCTTTCAATTGCTTTTCATCTAAATTAAAGGCATCTGTAATTTTATTGTATAGGTTTTCCGTTATTCTTCTTTTACCAACCTCCACTAAAGCAATTAATGAAAAACTACAGTTAACTACTTGAGCGAAATTACGTTGATTCATGTTGTAACTTTTTCTTATAAATTTAACCATCTCTTTATCCATTTAAATTCCTCCTATATAAAAATCATGACAATGAATATCCCATATATTAATTGCAACCCTAAAAAGTAAAGGGAAATTATAAAAATTAAAACTCTCAGATAAGAAATCTATTGAAAATGAATAGAACAATACTATGGATATAATTAGCATCAATAATATAAGTTAAGATGAAAAGTTTTTTGATTTGAGACCCTTCTATCTTCATAAATCAGAAAACTACTCGATTAGCTTAACAAATTTTCAAACATATCAAAAATATTATTTTCCTTATAATATTATATGTAAAAGATTATAAAGACGCTTATAGACATACTTAAATCTGTTCTATAGTGAAGGAAGCTTCATAGAAACATCCTGTTTAGTATTTTAAATCATCATTATTGATTAAGTTACATTATCAATGAGAACTGTCCATTTAATTACAAAAGCGATTAAGAACTAAAAACATTACCCCTATTTAGAAATAAATCATGTATACCTACACATATCTAGTCTATATAAGAAAGAGTATTGAAAATATCAAAAGCCCCTGAAATTCACAAAGGTTTCAGGGGCTTGACCTGTAGATAATTAAATGGATTGGAGGTCACTTTATTTACTTTTCTCCTAAAATGGCTACAGGGCTAAATACTTCATAATGAATCTGTTCGTTTGGTACATCCCATCTATGCAAGGCTTTCAGAATGGCTTCCATAAAAGGAATCGATCCACAGAAGTAAAAACCGGCTTCTTTTGAAGGAATAATCGATTGCAATAATTCTAAATCAACGTAACCTTCTTTATCAAAATTATCAACCAGTCGATCCTCTTCACTAGGCGAACTATAGCAGGTGAAGGAGGTAACATTTTCGTTATTCTTATCTAATTGAGCCACATGTTCTTTAAAAGCGTGTGTTTTCCCATTGATGGCTGCATGAATAAAGGTGACCTGACGTGTTGGCTGTTTTTCTACGATGGTATTCAGCATACTAAGCAAAGGTGTAATCCCTATTCCTCCACTAATGAGGACAACAGGTTGCTTGCTATCATCAAGCACGAAATCTCCAGCTGGAGCTGAAAACTTAAGCGTACCTCCTGTTTCAACTTGGTTATGTAAATAGTTTGAGACAATCCCTGCTGGAGCACCATCATGGGCATCTTCCCGTTTTACACTGATTCGATAATAATCCTTTCCTGGGGATTCAGAAAGACTATAATGACGAATATGCGTATATTTCTCTCCGGGAACGGCTGCTGCTAGTGTAAGGTATTGTCCGGCTTTATAAGAAGCAATGGCGTTATTATCCTTCGCTTTTAAATAAAAAGACGTCACATTATCGCTTTCTTCTACCTTTTTATCGATATAAAAGCTTCGATATCCTTCCCAACCTCCCGGTTGGCTCTCTGTCTCTTTGTAGAGATCTTCTTCTAGCTCAATAAAAGCATTGGCAATGTATCCGTACGCTTTCCCCCACGCTTCAATAATATCGTCTGAAGCTGCATCTCCCAAAACATCCTTTACTGCTTGAAGTAAGGTTTCACCAACAACCGGATATTGTTCTGCTTTTACTCCGATTGCACGATGTTTTTGTGAAATCCTTTCAATGACAGGTTTAATGGCTTCTAGATTGGTTATATGTTCTCCTGCAGCATAAACCGCATAACCTAAAGCTTCCTGTTGAATCTCTCTTTTTTGATTCGTTTGATTAAACATATTATACAAATCTGGTGCCTTTTCAAATAATAACTCATAAAATCTTTTCCCTATTTGTTTACTATGTTCTTTCAAAACTGGCACTGTTGATTGAACGATCTCAATTGTCTTGGAATCAAGCATGTTACATCATCCACCTTTTAAGAAGTTTGTAATATGTATCAGGACTGAACACTTCAATTAATATACCTAAATTTATCCAATCCTATACGAATCTTGGAGGTCTATAGGTAATATTCACACCTGAAAATCGTTTTAAAACATCGTTCATTTTTCACTTTGAATTATTTTAAGATGTACATGATATACAACCTTGNTGGATTTTTCAAAAGGTGCTACATTTTTTCTTAATTCAGTCGTTTTTTGTTTGCTCATGTGTTCCTCCTTACATCTTTCTTTACATTGATTAGTATTCAACTCTTCTTTATATTTATAGTAGAACATAGTAGCTGGTAATAAAAGATATAAACGTCAAGTAGTTAGTATGACAATTGTCATACATGTGTGAATGTATTTTCTTAATAAAAGGAAAAGGGTATGAAAAAATTCAGTTTCATTAAAGCATTAGCATTATTTCAGTCCTAGCTATTTAAAAGCACTCATCAGTGTGTACCTTTCTAACAGGTTTTGTGCCACTATTTTAAAATATAATGCGAACAAGTAACTACTTCTACTATAATGTCTAGGATTGGAGGTAGCTTTTCAGAGCTATGAAGTTTCAACTGTCGTGCACTTTGTTATAAAACAGAAAAACCTATTGGTTTATCCGGCACCAGTAGGTTTTTCTATTTAAAACAACAAGGATTTTAAAGTATTGGATAGATGCCTCACGGCGTCTTGTTTAGTTTGCTCGTTATAGTAGATATTATTCAATGTAGGCAATCTAAATATAATAAAATGAAAAATAATATTAGATTGTTTTTGTCAGAAATCATAACAAAGTCATAGCTTGCTTATATCGGTTTATATGTAATGTATTAAATCCAAAAGCTGCTCTTTTCTTTTTGAGTATTTTTTCTCAGTTTATTTCAGCTGATACAGCTAGCTGGGTATGTTGGGCTTATGGAACGGAGATCGTTATCGCAGTAGGTTTGTGGTTTATCTAACATTTCTCTCCCTCCCTTATGAATGAATACTATCATAAAAATAAGTAGACCATCCTACTTATTTAAATAGTTAGTTGAACTATAAGGATAAAACATCATAAACAGAGCAAACTACATGAGACGCCGTGAGGCATCAGCCAAAATCCTTACAGCAATAGAGCAGAAAAAACCTACCTTTTTGGATTGAAAAGAGATAGGTTTTTTTCTGTTTTTAGGGTGTATAAGATATACATATTTAGTTAACATAATTACTCTTTCCAAAATACAAACAAAAAAGAACCCTTGTCTCACTATAAGGGGGAACTCCCACGGTTCTTTCTCCGGAGTATGCAGTTTTTTATACATACTTGATTTAAGGTGAGAAATTAGGATTGAATGATAGCCAATTAGCTCTGGTAGCTAAAAAAATAGCTGATTATCTCGCAACACATGAGGAGCAACAAAATGAAGAGCAATACTTGCTGCAGGGGTTATGGAAAGTTGGAAACGAGAAAGAACAGCATCAACTTGCTCATATGCACTTCTTCATTCCGCATTCCCGACATTCACACAAGAAAACGCCACCTTTTACTGAACTTTTGAAGTAAGCTGAGTTGCAGTGATCATATCTTCCACTAATTTTATCCGGCAATTGAGCATAGTCGTATACTTTATAAAAATCGATTTCATGCTGCTATTTTTCTTCCAAGCTGAGCACTTTCTTAAGGATTTGAGTAGGACATCATTCTCCTTCTGATATTGTTCGAAGTGCTTTCACTGGTAACTTAACGAGCATTACCGTTGACAAAGATGTATGTTTTTAAAGAGGATGAATCAGAAAATAAAGTAGTATCATTTTCTCGGTATAGATAAGTAAGATTGTCACAGAATAAAGACGTTGGGAGATTATTTTCTTCCGAATAACTATCAATGGGGTATTCACATAATGAATAACTTACATTGATTAACGTCCTCATTTAATTTTGGACGTAATAATAGAGGCATGCTGTTTTCATCATGGAGTTTAGGAGTTGGGGCTGTTACGACTTATCCAATGACAAGAAGACATGGAAATAAGATGACACCGGCAACTGTACAAACAATGATGAGTAGATCCAATAATTGATAAAACAAATAAAAATGGAGGGAAATGTATGAACAATTTTTTTGGACTCTTTGCAGATGAGAATGAGAATGAGAAAGCACAAAATAATCATGAAAATGAAAAGCTTCGTCTTCATAAAGAGGAATTAGATATCACTAAAAATAAAATAGCTGCAGGAGAGGTAACCTTGCAAAAAGAAGTTATAGAAGAGCAACAAACGGTTGACGTTCCTGTTACTCATGAGGAAGTTGTTATTGAAAGAAGAGCTATTGACAACGAACTCAGCAATTCATCTATTAGTGATGAAGAAACCATTCACATTCCAGTCAGTGAGGAACAGGTTCAAGTAAGCAAACACACTGTAACAACAGGTGAAGTTTCAGCTTACAAGCGCAATGTAGAAGAAACGCAACATGTAGAAGAAACCTTAAAAAGGGAAGAAGCTCATGTTGATACAACTGGGCACGTTAATATAGCTTCCGACGATACAGCGTCTTCTATCGATTAAAAAAGATATAAATTAAACCCAAAAACACTTCCCAAATCGTAAGAACGATTTGGGAGGTATTTTTAGGGGAGTATTTTAAAGGATGACTTTACACCCTCTTTTTACATTGTCTTAAATAGAAAAAAACTAACTTATCTTTATTACAGTAACTATGGAGGCTAAAATATGTCAAAGGACAAAATTGCCAAATATGACTCCAATACGAATGATCGCAAAGTTTCAGAACAAGTTATTTATGATACTGACAATAGTGCAAAGCTCCAACTTCATGAAGAGAAGTTAGACATCTCTAAAGAATGGATAAAAACAGGAGAGGTAACCATACATAAAGAGATTTTTACGGAAGAAAAAACCATTACCATACCTGTGATCCATGAGGAACTGATAATTGAGAAAAAAGTTTTAGATGCAGAAAATACAGATCCAACGGCTGAACATACAGAAATTATTCGGATACCTATTAGTGAAGAGCGTATTGAAGTCATCAAACATCCAACAGTTCTAGAAGATGTTGCAATTTATAAACGTCAATTCCAAGAAACTAAGGCTGTTACAGATACCTTAAAAAAAGAAAAAGTGCATATAGAAAAGACCGGAAACCCTGAAGTAGTAGATAAGAATAGAGAAAAGTAATCACCATACACTTAAAAAAATATTCAAAACTGTTAATAAGGTGATACTCAAAGAAAGTATAATTATACTCAGTTCTGGTTTAAAAACGCTAAGGCAGCCAAACTACTATGAACCTCACCTACTACACGGACAATCTTTATGTAAAACTTCGCATCTTTTTTATAAACATCGTGACTTTATTTCAAAGCCGTAGGAAAATACGTACACGTTTGAATGAATGAGCTATTCATATGTGTATTGAGTGGATTAAGGATACCATCAAAGAAGGATGGAGCTACTTCATAAACCATCCTTCCTTCATTAAATATAGATAGGTCTATATAAACTGGTGTTAGAGGATATGTTTAGCTATTCGTTCTATTTAACAAAAAACACGTTATCGGAAATAAAAGAGCGTTAAGTTTATCAAAAACTTACGCTCTTTTTACTCACAATCTATCAACTAGAGAAACTAAATTTAGAATAGGCTGTGCGTCTTTCTTTTCTTGATATGGCTCAAAATTTATTTCACCAAGTTTTACACCTACATCATATTAACCAATTAAATTATCGAGCATAATAAACACTGCAGCAATAAACTGATCATTTTCTTCACTATATCCTTTAATGTAAATAACAATATCTAAACAATCCATTTGTTTATCTTTTCTATACGTAAAGAAGATATCTTTTGTATGTAAAACAATATTTTCAAAATAAATTTCCTGTTCACTATTTTGTCTTTGTCTAAACGCTACAATATTAAATTTCTCTAGGGTGGGAGCTTCCTCTACCAGCTTTATAACAGCAGGAAACGCTGAAACTATTCCTTCCGCACTGATAATAAATTCTCTTTTTCCTTGGTTCATCTCTACACTGAATTCAAAAGTTAAATTTTTATGGTACTTTGATAATTGTAAGCTCAATTTGTTAAATAAAAGATCATAGTTATTTTCATCTAATTGAAAATAATCGTCGCTATTTTTTTCAAACCAAGACCAGAATTCTTTTTCAGTAATTTTTTCCTTAAATAAATTCTTTAACATAAGACCTTCAGAGCTTCTACATACATTTTTAATTCAAGTATATATCAAAAGCCTCACAAGAATATATGTATATTTCATACAAAGTCAGTTCACATAGTCATCGTTATAGGAAATAAAATGTGTATCCAAAAATATCTATATATGTTATATAAAAGAATATAAACTTATCAGAGATAAAAGTGACATAAAACAATAGGAGTGAATATTATCGTTAGCCCTACAGCAATCATAATTTTATTTTTAAATTTAATAACCCTTGTTCTAGTATTTAAAGGGTTTCAAAATAGTAAAATAAACTTCACACTTCAAAAAGCTATATTAGGCCTCTTAATAACTATTTTAGTCATTAATTTGGTAATGACGTTTATTATCTAAAGTTCAAACATCTACTCATATGAATGTGAATTCTAGGCATCAAAAAAAGGTGAGACGGTATTTTGAATTTAACAAAATACCGTCTCACCTTTTTTTTCTTACCTAACAAAACAATGATCCATATTAAAACAATCGTATTGATTAATTCCAATAGATGGCTAATCCTCGCCAAAAATAAACTAATAACATTTACTTTTCACAACCTTCTAACTCAAGCTTGATTTCTAACATTTTAACATTCATATATCGCCTTTCTCCTATGAATACTATATACAACACCAGTTAACATAATACCTCCCATAGGAACCAAGCACTTCAACAAGCCTTTGTAACAGAAGAATATCTCTATAGGTCATTTGGTTTTAACCCAGTCCCAGAGGTGTATATAAAAGATAATATTCACTATATGAACATGGATCTAATCATTGATTAAATAAGAAATAGGTGAAATTGAAGACACAATTAAAAATACACCGGTGAAACCGGGGAGTAGTAATGGAACTTTTGATCACATAGCTGAAAAAATTAAGGTCGCCGTAAATAATAATCGTGATGTTATTACAGTAATACCAAGATAGGAGACTTTGAACATTAATGGAGTACAATGAATACGAACTGCTTGAGTTATTTGAAGGTAAACCTGTAGTAATGGTCGATGAACAAACTGGTATGTTTATGTATAGCAAGAATGATGACTATGGGTTTCAATTAATATTGACTACTTGGATACACGAAAACAAATGTAGTGTAAGCTTAGGATATGAACACTTTAAAGGATTAATCTTTGATTTTGAATTAGAAGATGTTAACCAAATTAAAGGTGAAAATAATCGTTTAACCATTTTGAGGAATGACGGTAACACCGAAGTGGAAATTAGTTTCAAACCACATTTTTCGTTAAAAACTGTAAGGTTGTAGTTTTATACAGTTCTCTTACTTTTTCATATAAGAGGACTTTGGATAAATCAGCAATGTATAAAAATCTGCAGATTGTCATTCACATGACAATCTTAGAGCCCTTGGTAGATAAGGGCTCCTTTTTTGTATGTGTTCCTAAAAGAGGTATTATGTAAACTGAATTTGTATATCATATGCAACAGATTTCCTAAAGTGTATCTGCTTAAATCATGTAAAAATGTAACTTTTATGTAACATATTAGCATATATTATAGGAGGCGATAGTATGAAAAAATATAATCTTTTAGGTAAGGTTACATATGTTTTAGGGGCATTGCTATTTTTAACGGGATTTTTGGCATTAACCAATAAAGTAGATTATTTTACTTTAGTACCTAATTTATCTGTTGCTATTAAATATCAAGTTGTTGGTTTCGTTTTGATTATTACAACGGAGACAGGCCTACTTCCTGTTAAAAACTAAGAGATATAAACATAAGGATATAGGAGGTCTATTATGAATATAACAAGCATCAATTGGGGAGATATTGTTTGGCAAATTTTTAATTTGGTAGTTTTATTTGGGGTTGGAGTTTTTATTTTTAATTTTATGAAGAAGCTAAAAAAGAATTAATGATAAAACCTTCTAGAAAGAGATCTAGAAGGTTTTTTGGTTCTTAGAATGTTGATTATGGTAACTCCACTTGTAGAAGATATACAGTTAAAATAAAGATCTTATGATTGTATTGCTTCAGTCAAATTTAACTTTTTGATCAATTCTTCAGTTGTTAAAACTTTGGCAAACTCATTATCTAAAGTTGCTAATGACACGGTATGTATTTGTTTAGCTGGATAATATGCATTATCTGCTCCTTTTATTGCAAATGCAGCTGTGGCATCTGATATGAGATACGTTTCAAATCCTAAATTATTACTCATTCGAGTAACAGTTGATACACAATGTGGAGTTGTTAATCCTACTATTACGACTTTTTCTATTTTGTTTTCTTTCAAATGATTCTCAATCTCCTTAACTTTTTCTGAATATTTTAACACTTTTATAGATATATGCCTTTAAAATGGTATAATATAGAGAACGTCAGTTCGGGAGGCTTAATATGCAAACAAAAAAAGTTTATATTTATGTATTTAATACAATGTCAGATTGGGAGTATGGATATTTAATTGCTGAACTAAATTCAGGAAGATATTTCAGGCAAGGTTTAGCCCCTTTAAAAGTAATGACGGTAGGAGTTAATAAAGAAATTATTAAAACAATGGGGGGGCTGAGTATACAGCCGGATATTTCTCTTGATGAGTGCACTCTTCTGGATAAAGATCTTTTAATTCTACCGGGAGGGAATACATGGAGTGAGGAGGTTCATCAACCTATATTGAAAAAAGTTGGGGAAGTTTTAGAGCTTGGTACTATTGTAGCTGCAATTTGTGGTGCTACTGATGCCCTTGCAAATAGTGGGTACTTAGATTCTAGAAAGCATACGCTTAATAACTTAGAATATACAAAAATGGTCTGTCCTAATTATAAAGGAGAGAAGTTGTATGAGATTGGACCTGTAGTATCCGATAATAACATGATTACTGCTTCAGGAGTAGCACCTCTAGAATTCGCGAGGGACGTATTAAAAAAATTAGATGTATTTGCATCAAATACATTAGATTCATGGTATAGCTTAAATAAAACTCAGAAGTCCGAATATTTTTTTCAGTTAATGAGTTCAATATAGATTCCTAATTATATACAAGGTCGATTACAATAATTTTCTTTTTTATTTTTGTAGATACCTATAATCAAACTTATGTAAACTCAAGAAAAAGCCTATGTACTTGTCAGGAGTACATAGGCTTTTAATAATTAAGACCATTAATATATACACTACTACCATTCCCTCAATAACTGCTTCATCTTCTCTTTTGTCTCATTTTCCTCACGAGGCTGATAAACAGTCACTTTTAATTGGGGTGCATCATACACTTGGAGCGTAATATGATCCATAATCATTTTTCCTGCCACAGGGTGGATAATGGTCTTTTTCCCACAAGGTGTGCCTAAAACTTCATGATTAGACCACCACTTGTAAAACTGAGGGCTTTTCTCGCTAAGTTCACTAATCATGGTTTTAAACCACTCATCCCCGACGAAACGCGTATAGGCTAGGCGGAATTGGGCAATTAGTCGTTGAGCATGATCTTCCCAATTTTGAAAAAGGTTTTGATATTCTTGGGAAGTGAAGCAACGCCACACTGCATTGCGGTTTCGCTCGTCCATCTCTTTAAAGTCTCCAAATACCATCACAGCAGCTTTATTCCAGTCTACAATATTAAGTTTTTCGTCTGTTACATAGGCAGGGCAGTGATCTAATTGGTTTAATAGATTTTTGACAACACGATCTATATTTTCTCTTTCATTCTGCATTGTTGCAGATGGAAGTGGCTGATTGCCTAGTAAAAATAAATGCTCCATTTCCTCTTTATTTAATTTAAAAATACGTGATATGGCTTCTAATACTTCAGAAGATACTTGTATATCTCGTCCTTGTTCCAGCCACGTATACCAAGTTATACCGACTCCTGCTAGTTGAGACACTTCTTCTCTGCGTAATCCTTTAGCTCTTCTCCTCGGTCCAATAGGCAAATTAAAATCTTTTGGAGACAATCGTTCTCGTCTTATCTTTAGAAAATCCCCTAATTCTTTTCTTCTTTCTTTATCGCTTACCATGTTTTTACTCCTTTGCGTAGGTAGTACTTTTACTACTAGTATAACTAGACTCCTATTACCATTATAATCCTTATTTTATGATCTAGGTAAGGGAGGTGAAACAGATGATAGTAAAAGATAGCGAAAAGACGTCTCATATATCAAGAGGCTTAGTTCTTTTAATGGCTACAGTGTGCGGGTTTACAGTGGCTAACGTTTACTTGAACCAAACTCTTTTAGTAAGCATGTCCGCCAGTTTTCACGTTTCAGCAGCCAGCATAGGCATTATAGCTACCTTAGCCCAAGTTGGATATGCACTAGGAAATCTTTTGATAGTACCGTTAGGAGACATCTTCGAACGAAAAAAATTGATTTTGTTTTTATTATTCGCTATATGTATTGTCCTAACTTTAAACGCTTTATCTGTCAACAAGACGTGGGTGATGATTACAAGCTTAGCTTTAGGAATCGTAACGGTTGTTCCTCAAATTATTGTTCCGCTGGCTGCGAATATAGCTTCAGATCATAATAGAGGAAAAGTTTTAGGAAATGTCGCCATTGGATTAGTTTGTGGTATTTTAGGCGCTCGGCTTGCTAGTGGATTTATTGATGTTCATTTTGGATGGCGAATGGTGTATTGGACGTCTGCTGTGGCTACACTTTTTATGATTTTGTTAGTTTACGTCTATTTTCCAAGAAGTAAAGGAGGAAATGCAACCAGTTATAAACACTTGCTCATGTCGTTACGTCCGCTGTTTATAAAAGAAAGAGCCCTGCAAAAAGCATGTGTAAGTCAGGGGATGATGTTTGCTTCTTTTAGCGCATTTTGGACCACGCTTGTCTTTTTATTACATACACATCCCTATTCGTATGGAAGTGACATGGTAGGGGTAATAGGGTTAGTCGGGATAGCAGGAGCGTTTGCTACGCCCATTATCGGACGTTTAATCGATACGAAAGGGGCAAAGTTTGCAAGTCTTTTGTGTATGTCCGTATCTTTACTTGCCTTTGTAGCTCTTATAAGAGGAGGGTACTGGTTGCCTGGATTAATAATAGGAGCTCTTTTTATAACGATAGGAACTCAAGCGAACCAAGTTGCCTGTCAGTTTACTGTTTTCCAATTAGGAGAAGAGAAAAGAAGTCGATTAAATGGGTTATATATGGTTTCCACATTTTTAGGAGGGTCACTAGGATCTTATGTGGGTTTACTTGCATGGAGTAAATGGGAGTGGCATGGAGTATGTGCTATAGCCATACTGATGATAGCCATTAGTTGTTGTTCTGTAATCCCACTAAACATTCCTAAAGAAACGATAGGGAATTTTAAAAATAAGAAAGGAAGTAATATGTAATGAGAACACATACAAATAACTTTCAACGAGGATTAGATATATTAGCTAAGATTGATCCAGAGAACTACAAGGACATAATGGCAGGCTTTGAACAGTCAGCTCTCCCTGATTTAGGAACGTTAGCTGTAGAGATTAATTACGGACAAATTTTCTCGAGACCAGGCTTAGACTTAAAGTAACGCCTTCTTGCTGCAGTGGCTGGCCTAACTGCATTAGGTAATACGGAACAGCTGAAATTTTATCTAAACGGGGCTTTGAACGTTGGGTGGACACAGGAAGAAATTTTAGAAGCAATGTTACAGATGGTCATTTATGCTGGATTCCCTGCAGCTTTAAATACCATTTTAACAGTAGCCAGGGAAGTATTTTCCGAAAGAACAGAAAGAAATGAAAAGGAGAAACAAAATGATTATTGATAGTCATGCACATGTGGTTTTGCCTATAGAGAAACATATTAAAATGATGGATGAAAGTGGAATAGATAAAACTGTATTGTTTTCTACTCTTGTTCATCCAGAAAAAAGCAGCAACGTTAAAGAATTCACCACGGAAATGAACAAATTAAATCAAATTCTAAATAACGAGGTGAATCCTGTACAAGCACGCTTAAATGCGCTAGAAGAAGTAAACGTTGCGATTAAGGAATACCCGAATAGGTTTGTCGGATTTGGTTCGGTTCCGCTTTCCTATTCTCCTGGTGATGTCAATCTAAACGACTGGGTAGAGAAGCTTGTCAAAGAGCAAAAGATGAAAGGTCTTGGAGAATTTACTCTTGGCCCAGATCAAATTTCATTGTTAGAACCTATATTTAAAGCAGCGAGTGACTATATGTCTTTACCTATCTGGGTACATACTTTTCATCCTTTGAACTTAAAGGATATTCAGGAGTTATTTCTTCTCACTCAAAAATATGAAAATGTGCCGGTTATATACGGGCATATGGGCGGAATTCATTGGCTACAAACGATAGAAATGATAAAAGATACTAAAAATGCTTACTTAGATATATCTGCATTTTATACAACATACGCCTTGTCTTTGGCTATAAAAGAAATACCTGAAAGAACGTTATTTAGTTCAGATTTTCCATATGGAGATCCATATTTAAATTTACAGGCTATTAAGCGGCATACATCTAGTGGAGAAGTTGCAGACAGAGTGTTAGGTGGGAATATCTCGAATCTGCTAAATATATAAATTCAGCGTTTTTGTTTGATGTTATCTTAGGTACTATAAGGTTCATGCTTTAGGCTAAAGTATGAACCTTATTCATCATTAGGCCTGATTTAAAAGCTTCTATTTTTGTTAGTATGTAATTAGCATATAAGCAATGGGGGATGGATATGAAGTTTACTATTGAAGGAATTTCAGAGCTGGCATTGCAAGTGAAATCAATGGATAGAGCAATAGATTTGTGGTCGAATAAATTGGGTTTTCCAATTGTGGAGCAGTGGGGATATGAAAACGGTCATTTTCATGAAAACAATAAGGAAGATATTTGGGCAACTTGGTTATATATAGGAGGACATACTAGACTAGGTCTTTGGCTTCCTAGAGATCTTTCACCATTAGACAGAATGGAAAAAGAAAAACCGATTTCTAACTGGAAGGGGCTTTACGATCAAGGTGGTATTCACGTCCATTTTGCTTTACATATAAAAACAGAGAACTTTGATTGTGCCATTAAAGTATTAAACGATGCTAGTATCGACCATAAGGTTATAGAAGAGGTTAATATCAATATGAAAAAAGGGAAGCGCTTATATTTTAAAGATACTGAAGATAACGTTGTAGAATTTTACACGTTGGATATGAGGGAAGATTATAAAGAGCGAATCAAATATTGATTTGCTCTTTTTTATAAATAGCTGCTAAGAATACGCTTTATGTAAAGTGAAAAAATCCTTCACTTTACATATATAAAAAACAGTGATATCCAAGAAATTACAAAAAAGGTTACAGGAAAAACTGTAACCTCAATATTAAACTTCTACTCTTCTAAAAGTGTCCCCAAGGAAGTTATTCAATTCAATAAACTGTTTTTCGATAGGGGTAAATTCATAGTTTAGCCGGGAAATGAGATAAAAGTCAGTGTACCGATAAGGTGTTGGAACTTCTAAAAAATTATGGATATTATAACGGTTTGCGATACGCTTAGATATTAAGGAAATTCCCATGCCCATTAACGCAAATTGTACTAATGTTTCTGGATCGCTAACTTCGATCATGTCACCTTGTTCAATATGTAAGCTGGCGTAAATAGTATCTAATATTGTCATGTACAAGCACTTATCTGAAAGTACCAGTATATTTTTTTGCCTTACATAGTCATTAAATGTCGTGTGCTGATCAATATCGCGACCAATGACAACCATTTCTTCTACGCCTACTTTTTTATATTTTATCTTTTGGTTGTTTAATGATCCAATTGTATAAGCTACATCGATTTGTCCAAGTAGAATTTGATTTTCGATATATTCGGTTGAACCCGTTTTTAGTGTTACTGCTAGATCTGGATAGGTGTTGTAAAGTTTGTTTAAAGCGCTTGAGAATTGAGTGCCCCCAACTGATATCATGGTGCCAATACGGAGCTTTTCATCTTGTTTCTTCATTTTATTTTCAGTTTCTTCCCAAAGAAACAATATTTTTTTAAATTGGTGATACAATTTTTCTCCTTGCGTGGTTAATTTAACGCCTTTAGAGTTTCTAATAAACAGTTCTTGATTATAATAGCTTTCTATTTTCTTTATTTTTGCGGTCATATTGGATTGAAGATGGTTTAATTTTATTGCAGCAGCAGATATACTTCTTAATTCCGCCACTGAAACAAAAGCTTTCATATTTTCAATATCCATTCATATTCACCCTCCATCAAAAAAAGTGATATAGCAATCATATTTTAACATTTAAAATGATGATTCATTTTAATTATACTTGATTAAAAGGTAATATTTTCTACAAAATATTGGAGGAATGTTCTAATGAAGGAGAAATTAATAAAAGTAGGAATTATAGGGGGGGCTTTAAATAATCAATGGGCGAGTAAAACACATATTCCAGTGCTTAAGGAAAGCCCTTTTTATCGAATAACCGCAATTGGAACATCAAAAGCGGAAACCGCCAAGGAAAGCGCGAGGGTACTTGATGCTTCCCATAGCTTTACAGACTATAAGGGATTAGCGCAATCTAAAGATGTTGATTTAGTAGTAGTTAGTATAAAAGTTCCGTTTCATTACGAAGCTTCAATTGCAGCAATAGAGGAAAAGAAACACATTTATTGCGAGTGGCCTTTAGGTGTAGATACTAAGCAAGCAATTAAACTGGCAAAGTTAGCGGATGAGGCGAACATTCATCATGCGATTGGGTTACAAGCAAGACAATCTCCCGAGGTGAATTATGTAAAGCAGGCTATTAACCAAGGGGAAATTGGAAGGACTATCTCCTGCACCATGCAGGTAGCGACACAAGGAAAAGGGGGAGTAACAGATGAAGCAAACAGCTATATCTTAAAAAAAGAAAATGGAGCGAACCTTCTTACAATCAACGGTGGCCACTCGCTTGATGTTCTGTGCTACATCTTAGGTGATTTTAAAGAGTTATCGTCGATAATGAATACGCATTATACAGAAGCTCTCATACAAGGAACAGAAGTTACGGTGCCAAAGGATACAGCGGACCAAATCTTAATACAGGGAACACTCAACGGCGATATTTCAGCGTCTGTTCATATTCAAGGCGGAGTTTATCCTGCTTTTCAATTAGAGATTAGAGGAGAAAAAGGTGTTTTTTGCTTAACCCAGAATTCTTCATCCGGTCACGTACAATTTGGTAATCTCAAAGTAGAGAAGGTTAAGTATCCTACTTATTTATTAAGTACTGAAAGTGTGTATGTTGAAGAGATAAACGTATCCTCAGCAAAAGATAATCATCCAAAAGATTACGTTAAAAAGGCTTATCAGGTGTTAGCAAACGATATATTTGAACACAAAAGTCAAATCCCAAACTTCCATGATGCTGTTAAACTTCATCAGCTATTGGATGCGGTTCGGACATCTGCGGACACTGGTGAAAGGGTAACGCTTGATAAATAAACGAAAGCCTCTTTCTTATAAAGTTAAAATGTTTATAATTTTAATAACTATCAAGTCAATTGTAGAAGGGCATTTCCTATATTTGAAGAATAGTAACACCATTAAATGAATTAAAGGTTGCCTGTATGGCTGCTAGAGCGACAGATTGAAAAATTGAATAGGGGTGTTCCTTGATGACAAACAGTAAAATGAATCCTAAGGTTGATGAATTTTTAACTAAAGCTAAAAAGTGGAAAGAAGAATATGAGACGTTGAGAAAGATTGTTCTTGACTGTGAGTTGACCGAAGATTTTAAGTGGATGAACCCTTGTTACACGTTTGAGAAGAAAAACATTGTTTTAATACATGGATTTAAAGAATACTGTGCGCTGCTGTTCCCTAAAGGTTCTCTGTTACAAGATTCTCATGGTATTCTAATTCAACAAACGGAGAATGTACAAGGCGCGCGACAAATTCGGTTTACCAATGTGCAAGAAATAGCTGAAAAGGAAGCCATCTTGAAAGCTTATATTGATGAGGCCATCGAGGTGGAAAAAGCCGGATTAAAAGTCAAAGCTAAAAAGCCTGAAGAACTCATTATTCCTGATGAGCTACAGCATAAATTTGATGAAATACCTGCTCTAAAAGATGCTTTTACTACATTGACTCCAGGACGGCAAAGAGCATATATTCTTTATTTTTCTGCGGCCAAACAATCTAAGACTCGAGAATCAAGGGTTGAAAAATGCATTCCAAACATTCTTAATGGAAAAGGATTAAATGATTAGTACACTTTATTTAAAACATGGCTAATATAGTTAATGTATTTGAGTTAAAAATGAAATAGGGCTAAGTGAACTGATTGATGTTCGATTTGTGTAAAAGTAGAGTAGATTTAAAAAATTTATTTGAGGAGAAAATGCTATGGAAGTTTTTGCAGAATATTTAGCGCGTATAGATAGCCCTGACCACCGTGACCGAACAGAGGAGGTTTTGGCTTGGATTGCTAATACGTTCCCGAATCTGGAACCACAAATCAAATGGAATACGCCGATGTTTACTGATCATGGAACATTCATCATCGGCTTTGCCTCAGCGAAACATCATTTGAGCGTTTCACCTGAAGAAATAGGGATTGCGCACTTTAATCATGACATCGCCCAGGCTGGATACAGCGCTACCAAAGGCCTATTTCGAATTCTATGGACTGAGCCAGTAAACTATGAATTACTTAAAAAAATAATCGAGTTTAATATGTTAGATAAGAAAGACTGTTCAACTTTTTGGCGGAAATAAAAAGCAGATTATGAGCGGAGAAGAAGGAGGGTACAGAACGGTGGATTTTGAAATGGTTATGAAAGAACTTGAAGCGCTTGGTACGGAACGAATTAAAAAGACTTACATAAACAACGGTGCACACGATCCGCTTTTTGGAGTGGCAACAGGAAAAATGAAGCCGATTGCAAAGAAAATCAAGAAAAATCAGGCTTTAGCCGAGCAGCTTTATGCGTCTGGCAATTACGACGCTATGTATTTTGCCGGTATCATTGCAGACCCAAAAGAGATGACTGCGGAGGATTTTGAGCGTTGGATTGATAAAGCGTATTTTTACATGCTGTCTGATTATGTAGTTGCAGTAACTTTGTCAGAAACAGATTTTGCGCAAGGTGTTGCTGATAGATGGGTGGCAAGCGATGAAGAACTTAAAATGTCGGCAGGTTGGAGTTGTTACTGCTGGCTTTTGGGTAATCGTCCTGACGATGAATTTAGCACAAGCAAGATTGCCGATATGCTTAATCAAGTGGAAAATACGATTCACGATTCTCCAGATCGAACGAAATCGGCTATGAATAATTTTATCTATACAGTCGGTATTTCATATTTGCCGCTTCATGAGAAGGCGCTTGAAACGGCAAAGGCGGTAGGTCCAGTCGAAGTTAAGAAGGATAAGAAAAAAAGTAGTATTCTTCTTGCTTCTGAAAACATTCAAAAGGATATAGATAGAGGACGGCTTGGGTTCAAACGCAAACATGTAAGGTGTTAGCATAATTTGTAATGGAGCTGCACTACCTGAAACGAAACTAACAAGCATTTAATAATAATTAGTTTACTATACGTAGGATGTTTTGTTCCTTCATAAACCATCCATTGAAGAAGTGGCAGGGGGATAAAAGCTAAAAAAGTTCTTGAGAAAAGGAGAGGTTAAAAATGAAAAACCAAAAGGGAAATCTAAGAATCTGTCATAAAGGACACAAATATTATAAAAGCAGTAACTGTCCGACCTGCCCAACTTGTGAGCAAGAACGCAAACCTGAAGATGGATTTCTTTCCATGCTATCAGCACCAGCAAGACGAGCATTGGAAAACAACGGGATAACTTCTTTGCAGCAGCTATCAACATTTAGCGAAAAAGAGATATTACAATTTCATGGTATGGGGCCGGCTTCTTTACCTAAACTTAGAACAGCTTTGCAGGCCAATGGGTTAGCCTTTGAAAATTAAATATTAAGGGTAGTTAAAACAAGAAATAGATCTGGATAAAGTGTACGAATACGCTGAATTTCTGGATATGGAAGGAGGTTAAGAGATAAAAAAGTAGTGGGAAAAAGAAGGGTTGGAGATTTAAGTTGAATCACAAACTAGATAAAGCATTAGCGTTACGAAAGGATGGAAATCACAAAGAATCTAACGAGTTGCTAAGTGAATTAGTTAAGGAATTTCCAGACGATGCTTTATATAACTATCAATGTGCTTGGAGCTTCGACATATTAGGGGAAGAAGAAAAGGCAGTGCCCTTTTACGAAAATGCCATAAAGATAGGGTTACCTTCTAAGGATATGGAAGGTGCAATATTGGGATTGGGCAGCACATATAGAGCCTTGGGGGAATATAAAAAGTCAAAAGATATATTTTTAAAAGGAATGGAATTATTCCCAGATAATCATGTAATTAAAGTGTTTTATTCCATGACCTTGTACAATTTAAAAGAACATAGTCAAGCGATGGAACTGTTATTGAAGTGCTTACTAAATACCACAAATGACAATGAAATACTAAGTTATAAAAAAGCCTTACATTTTTATTCAGATAAACTGGATCAGACTTGGAAGTAGCTTATAAAATTCACTGAATATAAGTTCGTTTTCTGAAACGAGGAGAGGACTTTTTTTGTAACAATACTGGCAGGCTTCCTGCGATAAAATGACTTTTTTAAATGATAGAGTGTGAAGAAGTACATTTAAACTATAGGGGGCGTTTGTTGAATAAGAGAGTCCTTACATATTATATATGTCTAATATGTAAGGAACCTTATTAGAAATAGATTTGAAATATGAGATCTTTGCTTTAGATCTTGCGCTTCTTTCTTTGTTGAAGCACTTATGTTTGTACCACTCTATCTCTATCCTTACTAAACTCTTCTTCAATTAGCTTATCCATGAGAAAATGATAAAAAACGTGATAATTTGTTTTAGTTAGTTTGTCCAGTTCCTGGTGAGTGATAATATTATGTTGGATGAGTAAACCTATAGCAGCTGATATACAATTTACTTTTAAATCTTCTTCCCCTAACATATAAATCACCTTCCCTTAGTTACTAAGTAACCCATTCTATATAATAGGCATACTTAAGACACGGACTTATATAAGCTCTTTTCTCAATATTGCTCTCGTGCTGATAGAAAATGATAATAAAATGTTCTTAACACTTTTTAATGCATACTGTTATTTTTATATACTGCGCTTTCTTTTCCTGCAAAAAAAACTAAACGATTTAAAATTTCCCTTATTATGGAATGTTACATTTATTTTTAACAGTTAGGGAAGCTTTTGAACACTCAGTATGTATCTGAATGCCAATACCAAGAACTTATGAACGCCATCCAAGGAAAGTGAATAATGGAATTTATTTTAATTGGTTTCTATTATTTATCTTATGTAAATGCGAAATAAATGTAGTTTTCCTGTAAGTAAAAAAGGCAATTTTAACTATGTCATAAACTTCCCTGTAGATAATTATTAAATTATATAGGGAAATTTACATCTCAATAAAATACTGTTATTACAAGTTAGTGAGGTAGAAGTATGAAAGAAACCAATAGTAAGAATTTAAAATCTGAAATTATAAAAAAGCATGAGGTATTATTTGCAAAGAGACTAAAACTTGAGAGTGAAGCAAGCCGGTTGATGTTAGAAATTAATTTATTAGATGCACAGAATACTCTTGATAAAGTAAATCAGTTAAACCAAAAGATAGATGATATAACCTCTGAAATGGATTATTTGAAACAAGCCCTTGAAGCGATCAATTAAGCTATATATCAAAGTGTAACTAATTCTATAAGTATGACCACGAGCAAATTAGAAAAAAGTGATCAACATGGAAGAGAAAGAACCGTAAGAAATAAATCTTACTAAAGTGTATGAATACGCTGAATCTCGAGATAAAATCTTATCAAGACCTAAATCATAAAAAAGCTAATTAAATTATATTGATAAACTTACTTAGTCTAATTAGACTATTGTAAACAAAGAAAGAAGGCGTTTCTATGAAATCCATATTGTTAATTGGACAATCAAATATGGCAGGCAGAGGATTTATTGAGGATGTACCGCCGATTTATAATGAGCATATACATATGTTGAGAAACGGTAGATGGCAAACGATGGCAGAACCACTTAATTTTGATCGTCACATATCTGGTGTTGGACCGGCAGCCTCTTTTGCTCAAGCTTGGACAGAAGATCATCCTGGCGAGTCCATTGGATTAATACCATGTGCCGAGGGAGGAAGCTCAATTGATGAGTGGACAATTGACGGACTATTAACAAGACACGCGATTTCTGAAGCGAAATTCGCAATGGAAACAAGTGAGTTAGTGGGAACTCTGTGGCATCAAGGAGAAAGCGACAGTTACGGAGAACGTTATAAGACGTATGAAGATAAATTGCTTTCATTATTTAAACATTTGAGAGAAGAATTGAATGCACCAGATATCCCGATTATTATAGGTGAGTTGGGGCATTATCTTGGAGACGTCGGATTTGGAAAAAGCGCTGTAGAATATAAACAAATAAACCAGATATTATCTAAAGTTGCCCACACTGAAAAAAATTGTTATTTTGTAACATCAAAAGGCTTAACAGCAAATCCAGATGGCATTCATATTGATGCCGTCTCTCAAAGAAAATTTGGATTAAGATACTATGAGGCTTTTTCAAAACACAAGCATGTTTTAGATGTTTTAGACGTTGAGCATGAATGGATTGAAAAGGAAGCAAAGCGTGAACTAACTAAAAATGAGCGTATATTTGTTGAAAGTATGAAGTTTGCCTTGGGACAAGTAAGTTTTGAGGAGTTTTCTATTAATATCTCTACTATTAATGAAAGTAAGTAAAGCAAAATTAATCCCATTTTATGAGGAGAGATCAATTGATTCCACTTTTAATCTTAGGTTTGTTAAAAGAAAACCCGGTTCATATGGATATGAACTTTTGGCAATTATGAATGAGTGGAGTTAGTATAGATTTGTTAATTATTAAAACTAAAAAAAGGAGAATCCTTTAAACAGGAACTCCAAAAAGCTGGTATTCAAGACACGCAAATTTTTCAGATGCAACTAGCGGAGAAGTTGCAGACAGAGTTTTAGGTGGGAATATTTCAAATCTGCTACATATATAAATTCAGCGTTTTTTGTTTAATGTTATATTAGGTACTATAAAAAAGACCTTGACAGGTGTGTTTCAAGGTCTTTTTTATAGTTGTTAAAATTGTTGGTTTTCCACTGTCTCTAATTTTTTATAGTGCGCAATTTTTTCTTCAATTCTCTCCGAATTTAACTCTAGTTCCTCTATCTTGCCTAAGACATCTTTATAATGTTCCTCTAACAATTCCTTTCTTGCCGTAATAGTAGAATCTCCTTGCTGTCGCAAATCAGAAAACTGCTTCATTTTAAGCATAGGCATTCCTGTAACACGTAAACGAATTAAAAACTGAATCCAAGCTAGATCAAAGTCTGTATATTGCCGATATCCGGTTTGGTCTCTTTGCACATTTTTTATTAATCCAATTTTTTCGTAATAACGCAAAGTATGTGTTGAAAGACCGGTCATACTTGCTACTTGTTGAATACTGAATAAATTTTCCATATTAATTATTATAACATGACAAATAAAATGCTTGCTTTAGAGCGCGCTCTAAAGCGTAATATCTAACTTGTAAATAAAATAACTCAGTTGTAAGGAGAGATTCAGTTGATGAATGAACGTTACGAAAATGGTTGGAAAACGTTAATGGAAGTAGATGGAGAGGGTGGGAAACGAGTAATTGAATCATTAAAAGACATTGCTCCTGACATTGGGAAATATGTCATTGAATTTGCCTTTGGAGATATTTATACGAGAGAAGGACTTAACCTACAGCAAAAACAACTAGTTACAATAAGCTCGCTCACGACACAAGGAGGGTGTGAATCACAATTAAATGTTCATATTAATGCTGCGCTTAATGTAGGTCTCACACCCCATGAAATAGTAGAAGCCATTACTCACTGTATTCCATACACTGGCTTTCCTAGAGTGTTAAATGCCATTTTTATTGCTAAACAAGTTTTTACAGAAAGAGAATTAACCGTAACTTTGAAATAAAGGCATATGGATATATGGCAAGGCGATTTTAATTGAACTTTTAAACAGAGGTACGTCTTGATTAGGATAAAATACAATAAATCGTAGTAGTACCCTGAAAAACATGATTTGTGATATAAGGTTAACCTTAGAATAAATAGACTCCTCTTTTAGTGAAAGAAGCTACCGCAAGGTAACTTCTTTTTTTATTTAATTATATTTTCACTTACGCTGTATTTTTCTCCATACCTTCTATGTGCGAAACAGTATCATAAGTATATTTATAATCACATTAAGGGCAGCATTAGCATATCTAAATCGCCTATATTTTTGCTGTTTTGATCTCTTATTTCTTTAAGTTTACTGATGTTTTTAATATAGATATTTTGATTAGACAGCTCAATCAATTTTTCTTTACTCCATTTTTGAATGGTTTTATTCACCGTAATGCGGGAAGTCCCAACGTAGCGGGCAAAGGATGTTTGGTTAAAGGGAAATTCCTCATTTTCTTTTACGAGCTTTAATAAATAATGAGCCATCTGTTGCTCAACGGGGAGATTAAGAAACGTAATAATTTCTGCTAGTAATCTAAACTTATAGAGAAGAGAATTTGTAAAGAGAATGACTGCTTTCGGTTCCTCCTCGTATATTTTTAACGTTGTTTCATTAGTAAAATAATATAAAACGGATGGAGCTGTGGTTACGGCCGTTGTTAAATAAGGCTCTTTATTAATACCGTTTTCCCCTAATAACATCCCTTCAGGAACATAGTTAACCGTACGTTCTGCTCCCTTCTCAGTTAAGAGAGTAATCTTTACGCTGCCTTTATCTAAATAATAAAATCCTTTACCAACTTCTCCTTGATAATAGATTGTGGTGTTTTCTTCTAATTTTATCATCTGTCCATACTTTAAAAAGGGACGCCATATGTATCGAAGGTTTACCATTTAATCACCTTTCTATAAACGTGTATTTTAAACGTACAGAAACATTTACTGCATCGAGCATTATTCCTTACTTTGATAACGTGACCAAAGCGTTTATCACTGAAAGAGATAGTTTTTTAACAGATCCGGGTTCTTAATTAGAAATCTTTTATTTTTACTATCTATTAGTTTTTTCTCTTTCCATTTTTTTAACGTTTTATAAACCGTAATCCTTGTTAAACCGGTACACGTTGCTAAGTCCTTTTGTGTTAAAGGAATTTCATAGTTTTTAAAGTCATGATAGATGTTTAAAAGCACAGCGGCGATTTGCTGCTCAGTAGTTAACGTATGTAAATTAATTTGTTCAGCTAAGATATGCATTTTTTGAATAATACTCTTTGTAATAAGGTTTAGTATAGGCGGGTGAATAGTTATAAGCTTTTTAAAATCGTCATAACTAAAATAATATAGTACGGAATCTTTTACCGTAGTTGCAGTAGTGAAATGAGCTTGTTGGTCCATTGCTTGGACTCCCAACAATTGACCTGGCAATACAATGTTTAACACGCGTTCTTTCCCTAATGGGGTAGAGGTATGGACTTTAATTAATCCACTGTCCAAGTAATAAAATCCTTCTCCTATGTCTCCTTGTTCATATACCACATTTTTTTGTTTCATATATTGCCTTTTTCCGTACATTAAGTAGTTTTTGAAATTATTTTCATGATTGAAGAGAATAGCCATGATACTCACTCCTTAACCAAAATATAAGATACGCCTAAGAAATTGAAAAGACAATTGTAAGATCAAGTAACACACTATAGGGTAGGGCATTTTATTTACGTTGCTATAAAAAACAAAATAAGTAAGCGCTTACAATAATGTGCGCTTTATTTGCTCTCTTTTTTAATAAGCCAATATTTTTATAAAAACGTTACGCTCTCTACAATATCTTAAAGCGAAAAATGCGTAAATGCAATAATATAAATTTCTTATTTGAGCTGCTCCGTCTATTCCAAAAATAAAAAACTCCAAAAAAATGTTAACGCGACTACACCCCTGAAAAAAATCAAATACTATAATTCAATTAATTACTATTAAACCTTAAGGGGATGAACAAATATGGGGATTCGTACAGGTGCTCAATATATTGATGCATTAAAATCACGCCAGCCAGAAATTTGGTTAGGGGGCAGAAAAATTACAAATGTATTTGAAGAAAAGGTGTTTCAACAGCCTATTTTAGAAATTGCGAAGTTGTACGATATGCAGCATGACCCGGCTTACCAAGAGAAAATTACTCATATTTGCGAAGAAACAGGTGAGAGAATATCAAATGCCTTCTTAATTCCTAAAAGTTACGAAGACTTAGTAGCTCGCCGAGAGGTGTTTGAAGCATTTGCAAAAGCTACCTTTGGACTGATGGGAAGAACACCGGATTTCTTAAATGTGGTAGTCACTTCTTTATTTCATAATGCTAGTTTCCTAGATCATTACAATGAACAATGGGGCAAAAATATAAGAGATTATTACCGTTATATTCGTGATAATGACTTGTTTTTAACTCATGCTATTATCAACCCGCAGAACGACCGAAGCAAAGCTTCCCATGAACAGCAAGACCTCTTTACTCATTTAGGTGCTGTCAAAGAAACGCCGGATGGACTTGTTGTAAAAGGAGCTAAAATGCTAGCTACACTTTCACCTATTACCGATGAAGTGATTGTTTATTCGTTCCCAGGGTTTAAACCTGGCGATGAACGTTATGCACTTGCTTTTGCGCTGCCGATTGATACACCGGGACTTCGAATTCTTTGCCGAGAAGCTATGCAAGACGGAACAAGATCAGTGTTTGATCATCCGCTAGCCTCTCGATTTGAAGAGATGGATGCAGTCTTGATTTTTAACGATGTGCTGATTCCTTGGGACCGAGTGTTTTTATATAACAATATTGAAGCTGCCAATCTTCTTTATCCTAAAACAGGAATCGCTCAGCAACCGGCACATCAATCTGGCGTAAGAGGATTAGTTAAACTTCAATTTGCAACGGAAGTAGCTTGTAAAGTAGCGGATGCAATTGGTGTAGACGGATATCTAAACGTTCAAGAGAGCTTAGGGGAGTTGATACAGTCAGTAGAATCCATTAGGGCTTTGCTTCGAACATCAGAGTATGAGTATACGATTAATGAAAAAGGAGAAGCTCTTCCAAACGAAACGGCTTTAGAAACAATTCGTGGATTGCTTCCTAAAATGTACCCTCGTGCTATTGAAGTCATGCAAACAATTGGTGCAGGCGGCTTGCTTATGTCTCCTACAGGAGCGGATTTTGAAAATCTTGAATTAAGAGAGGATTTAAATCGTTATTATGGAGGCCGAGAAGGAGTGCCTGCTGTAGACCGTGTTCACTTATTTAAATTAGCATGGGATTTATGTGGAGAAGCATTTGGCCAAAGGTTACTTCAATACGAGCGATACTATACAGGAGATCCAATCCGTAAAAGAGCTATTTTCTACAATAGCTACAAGCGCAGCCATTCATTTGCCATGGTAGATGCTGCTTTAAATACAGAAGTTAAAAAGAAAGAAGTAACAAACAGCTGATACCCATACTCCTTTTATCTAAAAATGAACTTTGTTAATAGATACAGAGTCTAGGTTCATGACGTTCTTAATAAGGGAGGTGTAAAGATGCAGCGGTATGAGGATGGAATACTAACTTTACCAGCATCAGTAATAGCTATAGGTGCATTTGATGGCGTGCATCAAGGACATCAAGCAGTGATTAAGCAAGCTGTAACTCGAAGCAAAGCTTTAAAGGTACCTAGCGTTGTTTATACATTTGATCCTCCTCCTCGCTTTCATTTTCAACAAGATCAAGTGTTAACGCCTATTGATCAAAAGGTACATCTAATAGCAGAGTTAGGAGTAGACTACGCAGTTATTATCCATTTTGATGAATTATACGCTAAGCGGCCATCAATTGATTTTATCAGTAACTTAAAAAAGCTTAATCCATCGGAGATCATCGTAGGCAACGATTTTCGTTTCGGCCGAAATAGAGAAGGAGATATTAAGCTGCTGGCAAAGCACTTTCTAGTAGATATCATCCCGCCTGTCTGTTGTGCAGAAGGAACAAGAATTTCTTCTACTAGAATTCGCCAGCTAATCCAGCAAGGCGCAATTGACCAATCAAATGATTTATTAGGCTGGTCTTTGCAAAAGGAATATGTATAAAAAAATGAGTGTTTGAAGATAAGTATGGAACTTTTTTAAAAGGAGGAAAGTGAAAGTGAAATTACTAGGCATATCAGGCACGATTATAGGTTCTAAAACAGGCGCTGTTGTTCAACAAGTATTAGAAGAAGCTAAATTGCAGCATCCAGATATCGAAATTGAATTTTTAGATTTACGAGATTATACTGTCCAATTTTGTGATGGCCGCGATCCCTCTGCTTATTCAGAAGATACTAAAAAAGTCATTGAAATTATTTCTAGCGCTGATTTTTATGTAATTGGTTCACCTATCTTCCAAGGATCAATCACGGGTGCTCTTAAGAATGTATTTGATTTAATACATCCTCGGGTTTTCCGAAATAAAGTAATGGGGTTCATCGCCACAGGCGGTACTTATCAGCATTATTTAGTCATTGAAAATCAGTTAAAGCCTATTGCGGGTTACTTTCGTGCTTTTGTGGCACCGAGTTATGTATACGCTCATACGACTCACTTTAACCAAAAGAATGAGGTAGCCGATCCGGAAGTGTTAGGTCGCATTAAGAATTTAGCAAATGAAGTCGTCTACATGCAGAAAAAACTAAAAGTAAGCGAGCTGGAAATCCTTACTTAATCACATTTTAAGATTTTAATATTTTCAAGTGTAATCAAACTAACTTTTATTTTTTGAAAATTAAAATTTATTAAAAGGAGATTATCTCAATGACAAATACTATTCAATCATCTAAACCATTAAATCTTTGGAAGTTTATCGAAGATCATAAAGATCAGTTAAAACCACCTGTAAACAATAAAGTGATATGGAAAGATTCAGAATTGATGTTTATGGTCTTGGGGGGACCCAATAAACGCCGTGATTTCCACGTAGATCCTTCCGAAGAGATCTTTTATCAATTAAAAGGTGATTGCTATGTTGAAATCATTAATGAAGAAGGCAAGCGCGAAGTTGTAACGGTGAAAGAAGGAGAAGTGTATTTACTTCCTCCAAACGTTCCGCATTCTCCACATCGTGTAGCGGATACAATCGGTATTGTTATCGAGCGAAACAGAAGTGAAGGGGAGTTAGAAGACTTTGTATGGTTCTGTGATGAATGTGATGCCGAGATGCATCGCGTGAAAGTTCAGCTAACCAATATTGAAGTTCAAGTAAAAGAAGCCATTCAGGAGTTCAACAGCAGCTTAGAATTACGCACATGTAAAAAGTGTAATCATGTTATGGCACCGGAAGCGAGTGAATGGAAATGCGAATAGATTTTCACACACATATCATTCCGGAAAGTTTCCCTGATTTTGCTCAAAAATATGGCGGTGAGCGCTGGCCCGTGCTAGAACGTACATGTACATGCGGAGCATCGATTATGGTCGGAGGGAAAAACTTCAGAGACGTAACGGACCAAGTATGGAGCCCTGAAAAACGTATAGCTGACATGGATAAAGAAGGAGTAGATATTCAAGTGTTATCTCCTATCCCTGTTACGTTCTCTTATTGGGCTCAGCCCGAACATGCATTAGAAATGGCTAAAATCCAAAATGATTTTATTGCAGAAACAGTTGCTAAGTACCCTGATCGCTTTGTTGGGTTAGGGACGGTTCCTATGCAAGACGGACCTACGGCTGTTAAAGAAATGGAACGGTGCATGAATGAATTAAAACTGCATGGAATTGAAATTGGGACAAACGTCAATGGTCAAAATTTAGACCATCCGTCTTTCATTGAGTTTTTTCAAATGGCTGAAAGGTGGGAAGTGCCCATTTTCATTCACCCGTGGGAAACGTTAGGCCGTGATCGAATGCCAAACCATAACTTTATGTATACCGTAGGAATGCCAAGTGAAACAGCACTAGCGGCTGCAACGCTTCTATGGAGCGGCATTATGGAGAAATTCCCTAAATTAAAAGTCTGTTTTGCACATGGAGGAGGATCTTTCCCTTATATTCTTCCTAGATTAGATAAAGGGTGGGAAGTGTGGCCGCACCTTAGACTGACAACACATCCTCCTAGTTACTATGCAAAGCAATTTTATTTTGATTCGTTAAACTACGATCCACTGAATATAAAGTACATGATTGAACGGTTTGGACATGAAAAAATCTTTATGGGATCGGATTATCCATTTTTACTGCGTGAAGTTGTTCCGGGAAAAGTTCTGGATGAAACGCTGGATTTAACTGAACAACAAAGATTAGATATGTTAGGTGGAAATGCTGCGAAGTTTTTAAACATCGGGCAAGAGAAAAGGAGTGACATTTATGCCAACAGTACAAACACCAGAGAATAGATTACAAGAACTTGGCTTAACGCTGTCAAAGGTTCGTCCTTCAGTAGGAAAATACGTCAGCTGTGTACGAACAGGTAATTTATTGTTTACTGCTGGCCAAGGGGTAGATCAATATCACGGCAAGTTAGGCAAGGATTTAACAATTGAAGAGGGATATAAGGCGGCTCAGCAATCCGTGCTGAATGTATTGAGTGCGGTAAGTTACGAGTTAGACGGGTTAAGCAAAGTGAAGCGTGTCGTTAAAATTCTTGGTTTTGTAAATAGTACAGAGGACTTTACGGACCAGCCTAAAGTAATGGATGGCGCTTCAGACTTGCTCGTAAAAGTATTTGGGGATAAAGGGAAACACGGCCGTTCAGCTGTAGGAATGGCTCAGCTCCCTAATAACACAGCTGTAGAAATTGAAATGGTTTTAGAGATTGAGGATGAGGAGGATATCCGATGAGTAAAGAGGCAGTTATTGAAAAAATGACGGTAAAAGATGCAAAGCTTTTTATTAATGGAGAATACGTAGACGCTCTATCCGGTCAAACCTTTGATACCTTTAATCCAGCAACGAATGAGAAATTAGCTTCTGTAGCTAATGGCGGCAAAGAAGATGCAAAGCGCGCTATTGACGCAGCTCAGCGTGCATTTGAAAGCGGTATTTGGAGCAAGATGCCTGTTGAAGAGCGCTCTGCCATCCTTTGTAAAATGGCTGACTTAATTATGGAAAAAGTAGATGAACTAGCTTATTTAGAAACGCTAGATGTAGGAAAACCTATTAAAGAAAGTCGAGAGTTTGATATTCCACGAGCAGCTCAAAACTTCCGTTTCTTTGCTGAAATGGCTAAATATATGGTGCATGAGCATTACGAAAAGCATAATGTCATGTCCTATGCCAAGTATTCACCAGCGGGAGTTACAAGCCTCATTATCCCTTGGAATCTACCATTTATGCAGATGACATGGAAAGCTTCAGCTGCTTTGGCATCTGGCAATACAGTGGTTATTAAGCCCGCTTCTTATACACCGTTAAGTGCAATAATGCTTGGAGAAATTGCTAATGAAGCTGGATTGCCTCCTGGTGTATTGAATATTATTACAGGTCCAGGGAATACGGTAGGGACTACTATGTCTACTCACCCGTCCGTTCGCCGTATTTCATTTGTAGGGGAAAGTAATACAGGAAAAACGGTCATGCGAAATGCAGCAGAAAACCTGATTCCTGTTTCGCTAGAGCTTGGAGGCAAATCAGCCAATATTGTATTTGAAGATGCGGATTTGGATGAAGCAGTAAAAGGATCTATCGAAGCAATCTATCGAAATCAAGGAGAGATATGCTTAGCAGGTTCTCGTTTACTTGTACAAGAAAGCATTTATAAGCAGTTTCTTGAAAAGTTCACAGTAGCGGTAAGAAATATTAAAGTAGGCGATCCTCTGAGTGAAGAGACAAACATGGGAGCACTTGTATCACAAAGTCACTTAGAAACGGTCGATGAATATGTCCGAATTGGTTTGGCGGAAGGAGCTAAGCTGGCATGCGGAGGAAAAAGAGTAGAAGGTTTAGAAACAGGGAATTTTTATGAGCCGACTGTTCTTTACGACGTAGATAACAAAATGCGTGTAGCTCAAGAAGAAATTTTTGGACCTGTACTTGTTGTTATTCCATTTAAAACAGAAGAGGAAGCAATTCAAATTGCCAATGATTCTATTTATGGATTAGCAGGGGTTGTCTGGACAAATGATTTACGAAGAGCACAACGTGTTGCTTCTGGAATTACTGCTGGATTGCTTTGGATCAACTGCTGGTATATTCGTGATTTAAGAACGCCGTTTGGCGGAGCAAAAGCAAGTGGAATTGGTCGTGAAGGCGGCCGGCACAGCTTTGAATTTTATACAGAAGCCAAAACAATTACAATGAAACTTTAACTCTATAAAAGAGGTGATTAACGGATGCGTACACTTATTAGTGAGCTTGCAGAAGAACTTTTAGAAGCAGAAAAGACGAATCAGCCAATTTCTCCTATTACAGAACGACATGCTGCTTTATCAGTAGCTGATTCTTACCATATTCAATTAGAGATTGTAAAAAGAAAGCTGGAAGAAGGAAAAAAGATTGTTGGTAAAAAAGTTGGTCTAACCAGTAAAGCCATGCAAGATATGTTAGGCGTTAGTGAGCCTGATTATGGACACTTATTTGATGATATGAAAGTAACGGATAATGAAATAATCAACATTCATTCAATGGTGGCTCCAAAAATTGAAGCGGAAATTGGGTTTATTCTAGAAGAAGATTTAAAAGGGCCTAACGTTACCTATTTGGATGTCTTAATGGCAACGAAATACGTGGTGCCGACCATCGAAGTCATTGATAGTCGCATTGCCGGTTGGAAAATCAAATTAGTCGATACGGTTGCAGACAATGGCTCTTCTGCCAAAGTAGTGGTAGGGAATAAATATTCCACAATTGAGCAAGCCGATTTACGTACGACTAGTATGATTCTCTATAAAAACAAGGAGCTTGTCGCAACAGGAGCTGGGGCAGCTGCCCTTGGGCATCCGGCACATGCGGTTGCATGGCTGGCAAATAAGCTATCTGATTTCGATATTTGTTTAAAAGCCGGCGAATTAATCTTACCAGGGGCTCTATCTGCAGCAGTACCAGTTGCGAGCGGGGATGCAGTAAAAGCAGAATTCGGTTCTCTTGGTTCAGTATCCGTACGTTTTGAATAATACCGGAAAGAAGGTGAAGAGTAGTGGAAAAAGTGAAAGCCGCAATTATTGGCTCAGGAAATATTGGGACCGATTTGATGTATAAGCTTCAGCGCAGCGAATTTATCGAGTTAACAGCTGTTCTTGGAATTGATCCGGATTCAGATGGTCTAAAAAGAGCGAGAGAAGCAGGGTATCAAACATACAGCAATGGAATAAAAGCCCTTGCTGAAAATCCAGACCTGGCGGAAATTGTGTTTGATGCTACATCGGCTAAGGCTCACGTTAGACATGCAAAGATTTTAAAAGACTTAGGAAAAATGGTCATCGACTTAACTCCCGCTGCCAAAGGACCTTTTGTGTGTCCTCCAGTTAATCTTGGAGAAAATCTTGAATCAGAAAATGTAAACATGATTACGTGCGGCGGCCAAGCGACGATTCCTATCATTTATGCAATCAACCAAGTTGCAGATGTAACATATGGAGAAATTGTAGCGACTATTTCTAGCCTAAGCGCTGGACCAGGAACACGAGCAAATATTGATGAGTTTACTGTTACCACAAGAAAAGCTATTGAAAAAGTAGGGGGTGCAGACTGCGGAAAAGCTATTATTCTCTTAAATCCGGCTGATCCACCTATTTTAATGCGCGATACAATTTATTGTAAAGTAAAAAATATGAATAAGGAAGCTATTCAAAAGGCTATCAAAGATATGGTCAAAAAAGTACAAGAATATGTACCAGGCTATAATTTAAAGCAAGAACCATTATTTGATAGTAATCAAGTAACAGTCTTTTTAGAAGTAACTGGAGCCGGAGATTATTTTCCTTCTTATGCCGGTAACTTAGATATTATGACGGCTGCTGCAGCGAAGGTTGCGGAAGATTATGCCCGCTATAAACTCGAAGAGAGCTTATATGGAGGAATAAAGAAAGAGAGGGCTATGACGAATGAAACGTAACAGTGATAAGCCTATTAAGATTACAGAGGTCAGCCTCAGAGATGGAAGTCACGTAGTCAAACACCAATTCACAGAAGCCCAAGTAAAAAGTGTCACGAGAGCGCTGGACGATGCAGGGATGCACTATATAGAGGTTAGTCATGGAGACGGGTTAGGAGGCTCGACTCTGCAATACGGAAAGTCTCTCGTTGACGAAATGAAATTAATTGAGGCTGCGGTAGAAGAAGCGAAACAAGCCACCGTTGCGGTTCTTTTAATTCCGGGAATTGGAACGGTACATGAGCTGAAGCAAGCAAATAGCCTTGGGGCAGGCTTAGTCCGAGTAGCTACACATGTGACGGAAGCAGATGTTTCTGCTCAGCACATTGAATATGCTCGGAAACTAGGGATGGAAACCTTCGGTTTTCTAATGATGGCCCATTCAGCACCAGTAGAAAAGCTTGTGGAGCAAGCAAAGCTAATGGAAAGCTATGGAGCACAAGGAGTTTACATAACTGATTCTGCAGGAGCTCTTTTGCCTCATGAAGTTCGTGAACGTGTTAGAGCACTTCGTCAATCCCTTCAAGTTGAAGTAGGTTTTCACGCTCATAATAATCTTTCGTTAGCTGTTGCAAATACGCTTGCTGCTATTGAAGAAGGCGCTACTAGAATAGACGGAAGCGTTCGCTGTTTAGGAGCCGGAGCAGGTAACACTCAAACTGAAGCATTGATAGCCGTATTAAACCGTTTAGGAATAGATGTAGGTATTGATTTGTATAAAATAATGGATCTGGCTGAAGAAGTAGTAGGACCTATCCTGCCAGGCTCTCAAGAGATTCGAAAAGGCAGCCTCGCAATGGGTTATGCAGGCGTGTATTCCAGTTTCTTACTTCATGCAGAGCGTGCTGCAAAGCGTTTTAATTTGGATTCACGTGATATTTTACTTGAACTTGGTAAAAGAAAAGCAGTCGGCGGTCAAGAAGATATGATTCTAGACGTGGCTGCTGAGTTAGCTCAAAGAAAGGTGGAAATGTGATGATGTCTTTAACGAAAAGCGGAAATTTAGAAATCGTTGACTATCTTTTATCTGCAGAAAGAGAAGGGTATGAAGTAACAAGAGTGACGGAACGCTACCCTGATTTGACAATCGATGACGCTTACAGCTTGCAAAGACAATTGATCCAACGAAAAGTACAAGATGGTGTAAAACGAGTAGGTGTAAAGCTTGGTTTAACAAGTAAAGCTAAGCAGGAAATGATGGGGGTACATGAAGCGATTTATGGATACTTAACAAGCGACATGCTGGGATTTGAATGGGAACCTATAGCATTTAATCAGCTGATCCACCCAAAAGCTGAGCCAGAAATTGCTTTTTTAATGGGGGAAGACCTCTGTGGAACCAACTTAACTGAAGAAGATGTTTTAAAAGCAGTAAAATATGTTGCACCAGCTCTTGAAATTATCGACAGCCGTTACTTGGATTTTAAATTTACTCTTCCTGATGTAGTAGCTGATAACTGTTCGTCTTCACGTTTTATTGTAGGGAGCAATTGGATAAAGCCGGACCAAGTGAATCTAGCTAATATCGGAATGGTAATGTCTAAAAACGGAGAGGTTGCTACGGTAGGGGCGGGTGCTGCCGTATTAGGACACCCTGCTAAAGCTGTCGCCTGGGCGGTTAATAAACTAGGTGAACATAAAGAAGGGTTGAAAAAAGGGGATATCGTATTAACTGGAGCGGTATCTGAAGCAATTTCTTTTAGATCAGGTGATAGTATCCAGGCACAGTTCGCTGATTTAGGCAGCGTATCATTCAGCTGCAGCTAACTAGAATTTTTTAATAATTATTTCATCTGAACATAAAGACACTTTGTTGTATAGAAAACTTTAAGGGAAGTCGATAGTATGCCGATTGTACAAGTTCACCTTTTGGAAGGAAGAGAAGAAAAAGACATTAAAAACATGTTAGTAGAAGTAACCGAAGCAATTTCTAACAGCCTTGACGTTGAAAAGGAGAGAGTAAGGATCATTGTCAACGAGGTTCCATCTTCGCACTGGGGAATTGCAGGAGTATCAAGGAAAGAAATAGATATGAATAAGAAGAAATAAGTTGAAAAAATTTGATTAGCTATAATAAAAGAGCGGTATATAAATATACCGCTCTTTTTTGTATACATCGGAAATTATCTAAGGAAAAAGAATCGCTCTTTTAATAGTCGCTTTAAGTTAGTCGATTTTTTTCAGCAGCGCGCGCACAGGACTTCCATCAGCTTCAACTAAAGGAAGAGGAGCTGCGATTAGTTCATAGTCTCCTGAAGGGATTTTATCTAGTAAAACACCTTCTAAAATGTGAATTTTATGGTATGCAAGTTCATGGTGAGCCGCTAGTTCTTTACTATCGAGTGGATCTACTGAAGGCAGATCAATGCCTAGCAGGCGAATGCCAAGCTTAGCTAAGTAAGAAGCTAAGCTTGGTTCAATGTAAGGAATGGTTTTCGGGAAAACACTTCGGTCTTGCCACGCATCTGTTCGAATCAATAAGCGTGTAACACCTTTTAAATTAACATTTGACAATTCATTTATTCCAAAGCTTTTATTAGCTGGGATATGGACAACTTTTGTACGTCCAATATATAAATCTAAGTCCAAATCTATAACCTTTTTTCCGTTATCATCGAAATGAAAAGGTGCATCGATATGAGTGCCGGTATGGATACTCATTGTTATTTTTCCAACATTTACAGAACCGGTCTCTTCTTTACTCCAATTCACTTCATAAGAAAAGGGAGTATCACCAGGCCATCCTGCTGTTTTTTCGTCTAGAGGCTGTGAAATATCAATCCATTTGCTCATTCTTACTACCTCTCTATCTTTTATAAAATATTTATAGCTTCGTTCGCAGGCTCCATAGTTCTGGGAAGAAGTGCTGATCCAGAGCTCTCTTTAAGTAATTCACTCCAGAAGATCCGCCTGTACCTTGTTTGTTTCCAATAATTCTTTCTACTGTACTCATATGACTAAATCGCCACATTTGCTGTTGATTTCCGATATCAACTAATTTTTCTGCTAACTCGTATAAGTCCCAATACTGATCAACGTTACGGTATACGGTAAGCCATGCATCCTCTACGCTGGCATTCGGTTCGTAAGGCTGTGAACAATCTCTTTGTAAAACTTCTTGATCTACCGGCAATCCGCGTTTCATAAGGGCATGAATAGCAGCATCATAGATACTAGGCTCATGAAGAGCCGTTTGCATTTTTTGATATAAATCCGCGTCATGCTGGTAAACAGAGAGTGTATGGACATTTTTATTTCCTAAAGCAAATTCTATCAGGCGATTTTGATAAGATTGAAATCCAGAAGATTGACCTAATTTATCTCTAAATTCCATGTATTCTGCCGGTGTTAGCGTAGAGAGAACACTCCAAGATTGAATTAGCTGCTGCTGAATTCTTGAAACGCGTGATAGCATTTTAAATGAAGGTTCCAGGTTATTAGCACGGATGCACTGAATAGCAGCTGTTACCTCATGTAGAATTAGTTTCATCCATAGTTCACTAGCTTGATGGATGACAATAAACAGCATTTCATCATGGTGATTAGAAAGTCTATGCTGACTAGATAATATTTTATCAAGGTGCAGGTAGTCTCCATATGACATAGCTTTCTGAAAGTCGGTTTGAAGTTCTTTCTCTAGTTCAACTGCATTGGGTGCTTTGTTATTTGTCGTTTTCATTTTGTATCCCCCTTGTTTTTATGTAAAATAACTTGAACGTTAACGTAATTCCTCTAATTCTTCTTTTAAGCTGCTATTAGCCATATCTTCTGCAAAGTGATGGTTACCTTTTCTTTTCTTAGAGATAAAATAAGCAATGGATAAGAATGCTAACCAAGGAATTCCAAACTGAAGCATAATTTTAAAATCTGTAAACCAAGTGGTAATCATTAAACCTAGTAATAAGATGGCTCCTAAAATCGTAAAATAGGGGAAGCCAAGCATTCTTACCGGTAATTTTCTTCCGCCAGATTTCTCCCATTTTTTCCGGAAGTAGAGGTGAGAAACAAATATCATAAGCCATGTGAACATAGCTCCGAACATTGAAATACCCATCATAAAGGCATATGAAGAGCTTGGGAGCAGTCCATTAACTGCTGCCGCAAGAAAAATGCCCAGGGTTGATACAGCAAGGGCCCATAGCGGTACACCTTTTTTGCTTAGTCTCCCTAAAAAAGCTGGTGCATGTTTACTTTGAGAGAGGGAGAACATCATACGTGTGGAAGCATATAACTGACTGTTCATAGCTGATAAAGCAGCCGTTAAAATAATAAAATTCATAATTCCAGAGGCAGCCGGGATATTCAGAATTTCCATTACTTTCACAAATGGACTTTTATCAACTTGAGCTGACTTCCATGGAACAATCATTAACATGATGCCTATAGTCAAAACGTAAAAAGTAGTTAAACGAAACACAGTTGCTTTTAAAGCCTTCGGAACGGCTATATCAGGCTCTTTTGCTTCTCCAGCTGTAACTGCAATCATTTCGGTTCCTAAGAAACTAAAGAGGGAAATAAAGACAGCTACCCACATTCCCCACCACCCGAAAGGAAGGAATCCACCGTCATTTACAAAATTACCTGTACCCATATTAGGACGTGTATCTGTTCCAAACAGAACATAGGACCCTAAAAGAATAAAGCCCACAATTGCACTAATTTTTATCATAGAAAACCAATACTCAAAAGTAGCAAACGTATTAACACTAGTTGCGTTTACATAGATTAGTATAGTAGCAAACACTAAAATCCAGACAATACCCGGAACGCTTGGAAACCAGTACTTCATATACACGGCTATTGCACTTACTTCTACTCCAACGGCGAGGACGTTGGCTATCCAATATGAATAGCGAACCAAAAAGCCTGCCAGGGGATGTACATATTTTTCGGAAATTGTTCCAAACGATCCGGAAGTAGGGTGGGCCACCGTCATTTCTGCCAAACACCCCATTAAAAGTAATACAACAAAAGCTCCTAAAGCATAACTAACCAATACACTAGGTCCAGCTGTTTGAATCGCAAGTCCACTGCCTAAGAACAGTCCAGTTCCAATTGCACAGCCCATCGAAATCATTGTCAATTGACTTGTTTTTAGATTTCGTTTTAATCCCTTTTCTGCGTCATCTTTGTTTGGCAATTGAGTATTGTGGGTTTTCATATTTCATCTCCCTCATAGTTTCAAAATAATGGTTTGGCTGCATATCTACGTAAAATAGCTCCCTTAAGATTTAGAAAGCGCTTACTTTTCTTGTTAAAAAACAAGTAGTTTAGCTTTTACGCCACTACTTCACGTTCATTTTTAAATTTTTCATATTCTTTATCGTTCATAATTTTCTTCAAAGTTTGTACTACTTCCCAGACTTCTGTATAAGAAGTGTAAAGAGCAACAGGAGCAAGGCGAATAATATTCGGAGCGCGGAAATCTGGAATGATACCATTCTCTTTTAATGCTTTACAAATGCGCGCTGCTTCCTTATGTTCAAGACTTACGTGCCCTCCGCGCTTTTTATCTTCTCTAGGGCTTCCAAGGGTAAAATTGAAGTCACTAAGCTCTTTTTCTAATAAATACATTAAATAATGATTGATTTTAAGAGATTTAGCTCGAATATTATCTATACCAGCCTCAGTGAAAATTTCTAGCGATCCAATTAAAGGAGCAAGACTTAAAACATGGGGTGTTCCAATTTGATAAGCACCGGCTGAATCAGCAGGTGTTAATGTGTGCTCCATATCAAACTGCTTTTCTTTTTTTGAACTAAACCAGCCTGCTAAACCAGGTGCTGTTCCAAAATGTTTTTTATTTACATATAAACCGCCTACACAGCCAGGTCCACCGTTTAAGTGCTTATAGTTACACCAATATGCAAAGTCAACATCCCATTTACTAAAGGAGTGAGGAATTGCACCAATAGAGTGGCAGCCATCAAATCCAATCAAAATTCCACGCTTGTGTGCTTCAGCCGTCAATCGTTCCATATCTAATATTTGGCCGCTGCGATAGAGTACAGTCGGTAAGATAATTAAAGCAATTTCATCGGTCATAGCCTCAATAATGTCATCTTCTTCTAAAAAACGGCCATCGCGGCTTTTTACACATATAAGGTGAGTATCTGGATTGTATCCATGGGTTCGCAGCTGACTTTGAAGCGCATAAATATCAGATGGGAAGGTCAGTTCATCAGCTAAAATCTTTGTGCGCGTTCCTTTTGGATTGTAGAAAGTAGCTACAAGCTGATGAAGGTTAACTGTTGTCGAACCAGTTACAATGACTTCTTCGCTAGAAGCCCCAACTAACGGCGCACTCATTTCACCTAATTTTTCGGACAAGGAGAACCATGGGTGTTTCCCTTGAGTCCATCCATCAATTCCTTGTTCTTTCCAATCATTTAATACTTCTATAAGTCTGCGTTCAGCTCTTTTAGAAAGAAGCCCCAATGAGTTTCCATCCATATATATGGAATCAGGCTTTAAATAAAATTCGTCACGAAAACTTGAAAGGGAGTCTTCTTGATCCAACTGTTTGGCATACTCTAATGTGGGTTTAAAGGTATTTAATTGCATAATTTTCCTCCTCTGCATTACTTAATATGTATCCTAGAAGAATCGTAACAAAGAATATGACACAGTGTCAATAATATAATTTTGAAAATTTAAAAAATAATTTTTGTAATAAATTCTCTTTATTTCTTTTCGTTTTGTGAAAACTTCTATATCCTAGAGAGTAAAACGGATAGGGAGGAAGGAGCCTTAATGAATGAAAATAACATTGAAGATAAACGGCATTTACGTTCAATAAAGACTCGACAGAAATTATTAGAAGCTGCAAGAGAAGTATTTATACAAGAAGGTTTTCACAAAGCAACTATCACTCAAATAATAAAAAAGGCAAGGGTTGGGTATGGCACTGCATACGTTCATTTCGAAGGAAAAGAAGACTTTTTAGTTGTATTAATGGAGAATGTTATGGAGAAATTTTATGAAATTGCCGAGGCTGCATTTTTACCCGCCTCTGTAAATGAAGCAGAAGAAATGATTCATAAACAAACGAACGAGTTTTTAAAAATGGCTGAAGATGAACAAAAAATGCTGCAAGTGTTTGAGCAGGCTATTGGTATTTCTCCTCTCGTTTCAGAGAAATGGAAGAACATTCGGGAAAAGTTTATTCAACGAATTTCAGAAGACATTGCCTATGCGCAGCGCAATGGATTAGCCCGTAAAGATGTACATAACGAGCTAGTAGCAAGAGGATGGTTTTTCACCAATGAAATGTACCTTTGGGAAATTGTTCGTAATGAATATGAGCATCCTGTAGAACAAATTGCTAAGAATATCGCATCTATTTACATTAAAGGGCTCTATTTATAATTTTGGTGCGTAAATTGAATTTGTTTGAAACAAGTATATAATATTCCGTTAACACTCAACATTCTCTGCAAAAAAAAGACCGTTTTCCCATATACTCTCTCACGGGTATAGATAATAGTATAAATATAATAAAGCTCACTAAACGTTGAACGTTTAGTGAGCTTTTCCATTTACTCTATGGAAAAGTATTATTTAATTTGAAGAAACCTCCGTTCAAGTCATAAATTTGAACGGAGGTTTTTTATTATCCTCGAAAGGTTAAATTTATTTTTTATTTACTTGGCGTCCACTTTTTTTCTGGCTCTGGGAACTTGTGTTGCCAGTTTGAAATTCATTACCTAATTCAACATCATTTCTTTTATCTTGCTTCTCTACTTGCTCTCTTGTTTGATTCTTTTTCTGTATCCCTTGTTTTGACATTACTTATCTCATCTCGCTTTCATTTAGTATTGTTTTTAATATGTGCAACTATAAGAAAAAACATATAAATTAAATAAATAATTTGTTAGTTGCTTCTGAATCAAAACCCTATTTATCACCAAGCTAACTCCGGCATATAAACAACCGAGCACATCTTACATTACTACCTACACCTCACCTAATGCAGTAATTACTCTTTTTTAGTTTTAGGGTGGACGGACAAGCTTTATGGGATTAATTTGATTTTGGAATAGGTGAGAATAGTATCGTAAAAAGGACACATAATTAGTAAAACAATTACTGTTGTTTAATGTGTCAAGAGATGAAGATTTTACTCATTTTTGGAGGAAGTTGTAATGGAGAAAGATCAAACGTTGAAAAATGCGATGAATGAATGGGCACGTGTAACTGAGGATCCACAAATGTTAATGACTTATGAAGTAAACCAGGAATTCCAAGTAGATGAAACATTGACATTAAAAAAAGCTGAAAAGCAAGGGGAAAAAAGAGCTATTAAGAGAATAGCATTAAGAATGCTGCAAAAAGGTATGGATAATCAAACAATATCTGAATTAACGGAGCTTACAGAAGAAGAGATTGAACAGATGCGTAAATAACGAATGTAAACCGAGGGCAGGAAGGAATAGATCCAAAACAACATTTTATTTTATTACAATAAAAAAAAGGCTACCCAAAAATAGAAAAGAGGTAGCTTGCTCTACTGAAGTAAAAGATTGAATACATTGGTTGAGTTAAAACAACTACATTATTTTAACATGTATAAAATTTTAGTAAAACGCTATCATTTCCAGTTTTATTACCTGATTTCCTCTGCTAAAATGGAATCATAGGGATGAAAAGAGAAGGGTAGATGAGGCATATGAGTACGAGTCTATTGCTAACTTTAGGGGTTATATTTTTGGCAACAATAGCTATAGCCATTTTAATTAAGATTCCAGAAGAAGATTAAACTGAATAATAAAATGAAAAGCTATCTCAAATTATGAATGAGATAGCTTTTTTACTGCTTAATGTCTCAGTTGAAAAATTAAAATTGGTTTTATATAGAGGAATTAAATGCATAAAAATTAATTAAAAACAAATACTTTCACTGTCATAAATAAAAAGGAGGCTAGATAAAGATGGATGCACAAAGAGCACAAGAAATTGCCGATTCAGTGGACATGGCCAATGTCATACATAACGGGAAAAGCATTTACATTGAGCATGTAGACCAACAAAATGGGGTAGCTACAATTCATAACCTGGATGAACCAAATAGTAAGCAAAGTGTTTCTATAACTGAACTAACAGAACAATAATTTACTCTTAGAATAAAAAAGCCGTTTTATGTAGGCTTTTTTATTTTTCTCCCATAGGATAAGAAGAAAAATAACCGCATCAGAAAAGTGTTGTCAGATCAAGGATGTATAAAAATCTAATCGTAATGAACTTCACTTTTAAGTGGAGGACTCAATATAATGAAACACGACTCCTTATAACTTCCACCTTTCAAAGGAATCCCTTCCCAACAACAGAAAATCAAGCAAATAAGAAAACATTGAGAGTTAGGAGTTATTTTTTCGTTTATGTTGACTTCTACGAAATTTTATTGTAGGATAATCTATATCATCAATAAACACATTAAATACTTATCCTACGATGTACGTTATGCCCTATTTGTTTTGAACCGTACTGTTTATTTGGGATTCCTACATTTGTTGACTGATGCCATGCCTGTCTTTGACACAGGATCGCTGAAACGTTAATATGCGGAAACCCACCTGCGAGATCGCGGGTTCACAAAACAGATTGGGAGGACGACATAGGTGGGAATCCATTAACTATACATACCGTGCTAGACGGGGAGATGGCGGTGCCCTGTAACCTGCAATCCGCCTTAGCAGGGTTTAATTCCTAACAGAGGTATGAGTCAGGTAAGGTCTGACTTGGACAAGTGGTGTTGACAACTAGGTCCTGTACAACAGAAACCTATGAACATGGTCAGGTCCGGAAGGAAGCAGCCATAAGTAGATTCTTCTGTGTGTTGCAGCACAGCCCGGTCGAGCTAACTGTACAAGTAACGCTTATTTGATCATGTCAATGACGGGTGCACGGTGTTTTTACTTAGCAATTTTTATTTAGTGTTAAGAAAACTATCTTTAATAGGTCTGGTGGCGATAGCAGAGAGGTCACACCCGTTCCCATATCGAACACGGAAGTTAAGTTCTCTAGCGCCAACGGTAGTGGGGACTTTGTCCTTGTGAGAGTAGGACGTTGTCAGGCAAAAAAACAGCCCATCATATCAATGATGGGCTGTTTTTTTGTATATTAATTTCGTTTAAATTGATTTCTACGAAATTAAATGTTATGTTTTATGTAATTTATTAGTACATGTAGGAGGATTTAGAGTGAAAAAAAATAGCCTAGAAGTTATTCCGTTGATTGATGACTTTAGCCGATGGTTAATAGAATCAGGCAAATCTGATAATACGATTAAAACCTATCGAGCAGTGCTAAACCAATTTCATGAATGGCTTCTAAGTGAAGGTAGACATTTAGAGCAAGTAACAAGAAATAATGTCCAAACTTATATGATTAACCTTGAATCTAATAATAAAAGTGCGTCGACTATAGAAAAAGCTTTTGTCACAATTAGCGTTTTTGCACGCTTTCTTGAAAAATCAGAAATTGTTCAAAATATTGAACGTAAACCAAAAGAGAAAAATAACGAGGTTGTACCAGAGTCATTAGAAGCAAGTGAGCGTGAGCGCCTTTTATCTGAAGTAAATCAACAGGGAAACCTTCGTGATATTGCTATTGTATATACTTTATTACATACAGGGATTCGAGTATCAGAGATTTGTGCTTTGAATCATAAAGACGTAAAGATTAACAAATCTGACGGTTTTTTAATTATCCGTAATGCTAAAGGGTCTAAAAAGCGACTTGTTCCTCTTTCTACAGAAGCAAGAAATAGTTTAAAGAGATATATTGATTCACTTGATTCTAATCATGAAGCTTTATTTGTCTCTAATTTTGATAGAAGAATGTCTGCACGTACGGTTCAGTACATGTTAAAAAAATATAATGTAAATCCTCATAAATTACGTCATACTTTCTGTCATGAGTTAGTTAAGAAAGGGATAGATATTGCAACAGTTGCCGAATTAGCAGGCCATTCTGATGTGAATGTTACAAAACGATACCTAAAATCTTCTACAAGAGATTTAGAAAATGCGATTAAGCAAACCTTTTTATAAAAATAAGCTCTGTAACAAGAATCATGATTCTTGTTACAGAGTTTTTTTATTTAGGTGTATGTTCCTACTTAATAATTGCAAAATTAAGTATCAAAACACAATTTACATAGATGTTGACTTCTGCGAAACTATAAGGTAAAATAATATTTGTTGGTAGCGAAACAAATATTAATTATTAACTTACTAGTGCATGTTTCATATGAAGGGGTAGCATACGGATAAATGTGACTGACTATAAATAATTTTCATACTTATTGGTGGCATAGTCAAGGTCTGCAATACCTTTATCACCGGTTCAAATCCGATTGCCGTCTCCACATTCTAATAGAGAACTTAGAAAGGACCTTTAGCTCAGCAGGTTAGAGCAGACGGCTCATAACCGTCCGGTCGTAGGTTCGAGTCCTACAAGGTCCACCATTGAACCTGAAATATGGAGGAATACCCAAGTCTGGCTGAAGGGATCGGTCTTGAAAACCGACAGGGGTGTCAAAGCCCGCGGGGGTTCGAATCCCTCTTCCTCCTCCATTTATTTTTATCATCATTGCGGATTCAAATCCCGTCATGACTGCCACTTTTTATAGGGGCATAGTTTAAAGGTAGAACTACGGTCTCCAAAACCGTCAGTGTGGGTTCAATTCCTACTGCCCCTGCCAATTTAGATACATATGAGTATTAATTAGGGGCCTATAGCTCAGCTGGTTAGAGCGCACGCCTGATAAGCGTGAGGTCGGTGGTTCGAGTCCACTTAGGCCCACCATATATATTTAAACGAATGGGGCCTTAGCTCAGCTGGGAGAGCGCCTGCCTTGCACGCAGGAGGTCAGCGGTTCGATCCCGCTAGGCTCCACCATACAGTATACGGAGGAATACCCAAGTCCGGCTGAAGGGATCGGTCTTGAAAACCGACAGGGGTGTTAAAGCCCGCGGGGGTTCGAATCCCTCTTCCTCCGCCATTTTCTATTTCGGTCCCGTGGTGTAGCGGTTAACATGCCTGCCTGTCACGCAGGAGATCGCGGGTTCGATTCCCGTCGGGACCGCCATGTTTTAGAAACGAAACACATTGTTTCGTCTTTTTTATTGTTTGAACCATTTTTATATAAAACTTTACCGTCCTTAGGAGCAATCCTAAGGAATTTTTTATATACAAAGAAATTTCCTTATAGAATTGCGATGTTAAAGATTGTTGGATTTCTTACTGGATATGTATAGTCCACAACGTTTACAATATATATATACAGATTGAAATGAGGTTCTGAATGAATGACAGAGATTAACGAATTTACGTTTATGTCTACGTCTCCTGATGAAACTAATCAGCTGGCTGCTCGTCTAGCAACTTTATTAGAAGCTGGTGACGTGCTGCTGCTTGAAGGCGATTTGGGAGCTGGAAAGACAACATTCACAAAAAGTTTAGCTAAAGGATTAGGAATTGAACGCAATGTGAATAGCCCGACATTTACGATCATTAAAGAATACAAAAGCGGTCGCCTTCCTCTTTATCATATGGATGTGTACCGTCTAGGGGATGAATTTGAAGACCTAGGGTTCGATGAGTATTTTGAAGGAGATGGCGTGACGGTCGTGGAGTGGGCTCATCTGATTGAAGAGCAGCTTCCTAATGAATATATTCAAATCAATATTTACCATGAAAACGAAACGACTCGTAAAATCCTTGTAAAAGCGATAGGCAGTCGGTACGTTGAAATATGTAAGGAGCTTTTTAAAAGATGAAAATGTTAGCCATTGATACATCCAATTTTGTCATGGGTGTTGCTGTCGTTGAAGAAAACAAAGTAATTGGAGAAATTATTACGAATCTAAAAAAGAATCACTCCGTTCGTGTGATGAACGCTGTGGAATCTTTGTTAAAGGATTGTGATATTGCGCCAAGCGAGCTAGACCGTATTGTAGTGGCACATGGTCCCGGATCTTATACAGGTGTACGAATTGGCGTTACCATTGCCAAGACACTTGCTTGGACTTTAAATATTCCTTTAATAGGTGTATCTAGCCTTGAAGCACTAGCAGCAAACGGTCGCTATTTTGATGGGTATATTGCTCCGTTATTTGATGCGCGCCGTCAACAGCTTTATACAGGACTATATGAATGGAATAATGAACGAGGTCTTCTAGAAGTTGAAAGTGATCGACTTGTTATTAATAAGGACTGGGCGGAACATTTAAAGTCATACAACAAACCCATTTTATTCATAGGCAATGATCTTCCCATGCATGAAGAGGCGTTAAAAGAAGTGCTGGGTAAACAAGCTGTATTTGCCCATGTTCAGCAGTTTAATCCAAGACCAAGTGAATTGGCTTTTTTAGGAATGAAGAAAGAGCCGCAGTCTGTGCATACTTTTGTTCCGAACTACATTCGTTTAGCTGAAGCCGAAGCTAACTGGCTTGCTTCACAGCAAAAAGGATAAAAGAAGGTATAAACATGAAACTAACAATTAAGTTTCGTTTAATGGAAGTTAAAGATATTGATCAAGTAGTGAAAATCGAAGAGAAGTCTTTTACGACACCTTGGAGTTCAGAAGCGTTTCAAAATGAGTTAACCAATAATCAATTTTCAACTTACATTGTGATGGAAGAAGGAGAAAATATTATTGGGTATTGCGGAACGTGGATTGTTATTGACGAAGCACATGTAACCAACATTGCCCTATTGCCAGACTACCGAGGTAAGGGACTCGGTGAATTGCTGCTGCGCAACGTGATGGACGTTCTTCGAAAACTAGGTGCTGTGTCAATGACATTAGAAGTTAGGGTATCTAATCATATTGCACAATCATTGTATCAAAAGCTAGGTTTTAAACCTGGAGGTATTCGTAAGAATTATTATTCTGATAACAATGAGGATGCATTAGTTATGTGGGTGAATTTATGAGTGAAAATCAATTAATTTTAGCATTAGAAACAAGCTGTGATGAGACAGCAGCGGCCGTGATTCGAAACGGTCATGAAATTGTAGCCAATGTGGTGGCATCACAAATAGAAAGCCATAAACGATTTGGCGGTGTCGTACCGGAGATTGCATCTCGTCATCATGTGGAACAAATTACGGTAGTAGTTGAAGAAACTTTAAAGCAAGCGAACTTGACGTTTGCAGATATTGATGCAATAGCTGTAACGGAAGGACCTGGGCTTGTGGGAGCACTTCTTATTGGCGTAAATGCAGCCAAAGCGCTAGCATTTGCACACCAAAAGCCATTAATTGGTGTTCATCATATTGCAGGACATATTTATGCAAATCAGCTAATCAAAAAATTAGAATTCCCGCTTTTATCGCTAGTTGTATCTGGAGGGCATACAGAGCTTGTATACATGGAAAGTCACGGTCAGTTTAAAGTGATTGGTGAAACGAGAGATGATGCGGCAGGAGAAGCCTACGATAAAGTAGCCCGCACGTTAAACCTTCCATATCCAGGCGGACCTCATATTGACCGCCTTGCACATGAAGGAGAGCCATTAATTGATTTGCCGCGTGCTTGGCTAGAAGAAGGATCCTATGATTTTAGTTTCAGTGGGTTAAAATCAGCAGTTATTAACACTGTCCACAACGCGAAGCAAAAAGGTGAAGAAATTCTTCCACAAACACTTGCTGCTAGCTTTCAAGCGAGTGTTATTGATGTGTTAGTAACTAAAACGGTTAAAGCTGCAAAGGAATATAAGGTTAAGCAAGTGTTAGTAGCAGGAGGAGTTGCTGCTAATAAAGGACTTAGAGCAGCGCTAGAAGAAGCATTTGCACCATTATCAAACATTGAGCTTATTATCCCGCCGCTATCTCTATGCACGGATAATGCCGCAATGATTGGAGCAGCGGCAAGTGTACGATTTGCTCAAGGAAAACGCTCAGATATGTCATTAAACGCAAACCCCGGTTTAGACTTGGAAGAGTAAGAGACGAATGAGATTTATTTCTCATTCGTCTTTTTTGTGGATAAAAATGATTTATCAACAATATTCAATAAATTTAGAATTGACTGTGGATAATTATGTGGAAAAGTCCGTGCACTCAGTACACGGACATGTTATCAACAAGTTTTAATTATGAAAATCAGACAGATATCCACTATTTATTCACAGAGTGGATAAAGCTTGTCCTAAAGCGCACGAACAAGTAAATAGGGTGAATAAATACGAAAAAATATAGGCTATTCTTCTAGAAGCAGCTGTAATTCTTCCCACTCTTCCATTAATGTGGATAACTGTGAAGAAATTTTTTCATTTTCACCGTTTAATCTTGATACTTCTTCGTGGTTTTGATAAATTTCAGGATTACAAAGAAGTTCTTCATTCTCCGCTTGTGCGGCTTCTAATTTGTTTACTTCAGTTTCAATTTCTTCAATTCGGCGCGTTCGCTGCCTCATCAATTTCTTTTGTTCTTTATCTTGTTTATAAGACTGTTTATCTACTTTTACCGTACGTTCTTCGTTGGCTTTTATATTTTCTAATTCTTTGATTTCCTCTATTTCTGCTTTCTTTTCTACATAATAGTCATAATCTCCAAGAAATTCTTCTACTCCTTCAGGAGATAGCTCTGCTATTTTGTTTGCAATACGATTAATAAAATAACGGTCATGTGAAACAAATAATAGAGTCCCTGGGTAATCAATTAACGCATTCTCGAGTACTTGTTTGCTATCTAAATCAAGATGGTTAGTAGGTTCATCCAAAATTAAGAAATTAGCTTTTTGAAGCATAAGCTTCGCAAGAGCCAAACGTGCTTTTTCACCACCGCTAAGCGTCGAAACGATTTTCAGTACATCATCACCTGAAAACAGAAAATTTCCAAGCGCTGTACGAATTTCTTTTTCAGGTTTGGATGGGTAGTCATCCCAAAGCTCATTTAAAACAGTTTTATTAGATATTAAATTAGCTTGCTCTTGGTCGTAATAACCAACCATTACGTTTGAGCCAAAAGAAATGGTTCCAGTCTTGAAGCTTAGTTTATCCACAATACCTTTTAATAACGTAGATTTCCCAACTCCATTAGGGCCAACCAACGCAAGGCTTTCACCTTTTTTAATCCGAAGGTTTGCGTCTTGGACGACATATTTGTTTTCATCATATCCGATGGACACGTTTTCGAGATTTAAGACTTCATTTCCGCTTTGACGCTCAATTTCAAACGAAAAACTAGCTGATTTTTCGCCTTCGTTAGGTCGATTTATTAACTCCATTCGATCGAGCTGCTTACGTCTGCTTTGCGCACGTTTTGTAGTCGATGCGCGGGCGATGTTTCGCTGAATAAAATCATTCAGTTTTGCGACTTCATCTTGCTGCTTTTCGTACTGACGCAACTCTTTTTCATATCGCTCTGCTTTTTGTACAAGGTATTTAGAGTAGTTGCCCGTGTACTTGACCGTTGTTTTTTGTGTGACTTCATACACTTGATTTACGACCTTATCAAGGAAGTAACGATCGTGTGAAACAATTAAAATAGCTCCTTCATACCCTTGCAGAAACTGTTCCAGCCATGCTAAAGTTTCAATATCTAAGTGGTTGGTAGGCTCATCCAGAATAAGCAAGTCTGGCTTTGTTAAAAGCAGTTTTGCAAGAGCCAAGCGCGTTTTTTGTCCACCGCTCAAGGAGGAAATAGGGGTGCTATAGTCAAAGTTTGAGAAACGGAAACCGTGAAGAATAGATCGTGTATCCGCTTCATATTGATAGCCGCCTAAATCTTTGAACGTTACTTGAAGCTGATCGTACTCTTTGGTTAGTTTTTCGTATTGAACTGAATCATTAAAAATGTCTGGATCGCCCATCTTCGTTTCAAGCGTACGTAATTCTTTTTCCATCTTCTTTAACGGAGCAAAGACTGTCATCATTTCTTCCCATATGGAGAGTGTTGACTCAAGAACTGTATCTTGTCCCATATAATCAATGGAAACACCTTTAGGTTTAATAATTTCTCCGCTGTCATAAGAAAGCTGCTCAGCAATAATTTTTAATAAAGTTGATTTACCAGCACCGTTTCGTCCCACTAGGGCAATGCGGTCTTTTGATTGTACTTCTAACTTTATATTCGATAAAATGGGTTCTGCCCCATAGTATTTTGTAATACCGTTCAATTGTAGAATAATCATTTTTTCACCTCTAGTAGTATATCCATAGTGTATTTTAACATATTTTCAACTACAAGTTCTTCCTACAAGCGTTTGTAATTTGTAGAGGGACAAGAACAAATGATGAAGCGAATGTTTTGATTCATGAAATAAAATGATTTTACCTGCACATTTTATACAGGATACTATGTTAAAATAAGAGATAAGTGCATCTCTGAACTTATATATGATGGATGTAGAAAATCCGTCATGACTAACAAACGGATCCTTTGAAGGGCTAATTGCTTCGTTCTAGCTACCGACTTTAAGTATTCCTGGATAGACAAAAGGCGTCGGGGTGTGAAGCGGAGTATATATAAAACAAGAGAAAAGAGAGAGAATTGGAAGCGCTACCTCAAGGCGGTTGAGGCTTTGTGAAAGGTAATGCAATATGACTTGAAAATGTTAGTAATGACATACATGAACTGAGGGGGTACAACGTGAACACTGAACAATTAAAAATACCACAAGCAACGGCTAAACGATTGCCGCTTTATTATCGTTTTTTAAAAAACTTGCATGCTTCTGGTAAACAGCGTGTTTCGTCAGCGGAGTTAAGTGAGGCAGTGAAAGTTGATTCTGCTACTATTCGCCGGGATTTTTCTTACTTTGGAGCATTAGGGAAAAAGGGATACGGCTACAATGTGAATTATTTACTTACATTTTTCCGTAAAACGTTAGACCAAGATGAAGTAACGAAAGTAGCACTGATTGGCGTAGGGAATCTGGGAACGGCCTTTTTAAATTATAATTTTATTAAAAATAATAACACCAAAATTGAGTGCGCTTTTGATGTGATAGAAGATAAAGTCGGTACAAAAGTAGGCGACGTGCCGGTTTATCACCTTGACCAATTGGAAGATTATATGAGTGATGATATCTCAGTGGCGATTTTAACCGTTCCTGCCACTGTGGCTCAGCAAATTACCGATCGTTTAGTGAATTGCGGAATTAAAGGGATTCTAAACTTCACTCCTGCACGCTTAAACGTACCGGATGAGATTCGACTGCATCATATTGATCTGGCTGTAGAATTACAGTCGCTTGTCTACTTTTTGAAAAATTATCCTGTTGAATAAGATGGACTGTGTTACGATTTCCTTAAGTCTAAATTAATAAGGAGAGTGGGAATATGGGGATTGGAGCAGGCAGTTGGATTATTATTGCGATTGTAGCACTGCTTATTTTTGGACCGAAACGGTTACCGGAGCTAGGAAGATCAGTCGGGCAAACGCTTAGAGAGTTTAAGCATGCCGCTAGCGGTGCCTCAGAAGATCGTGAAAAAGATAAACAGCGTCAAGTAGATGACAAAGAGTAAAAGGGTGATCATAGTATGACCGAACAAGAAATGTCAATATATGATCATATAGGAGAGCTGCGAAAGCGCATTTTAATTGTTTTATTTTTCTTTGTCATTGCCACAATTGGCGGCTTTTTTATAGCGGATAAGGTTATTGTCTATTTACAGCATGCTGATGAGGCAAAAAATTTAACGATGAATGCATTTAGGCTAACAGATCCAGTTAAGATTTATATGCAGTTTGCTGTTATTATCGGCTGTGTACTTGCAGCTCCTGTTGCACTGTATCAACTTTGGGCATTTATTAGTCCTGGTTTATATGAAAAAGAGCGTAAGGTAACGCTTGGATATATTCCTGTTTCCATTTTTCTCTTTATCGGCGGTGTCTCTTTTTCTTATTTCGTGTTGTTTCCATTTGTCGTCGATTTTATGACGCGCGTTTCTGATGAGCTGAATGTAAACCAAGTGATTGGCATTAATGAATACTTTTCTTTTTTAATGCAGCTCACACTGCCTTTTGGCCTGTTGTTTCAGCTTCCTGTTGTCGTCATGTTTTTGACGCGATTAGGAATTATCACGCCTATGTTTTTATCTCAAATTCGAAAGTATGCCTATTTCGTACTGCTAGTTATTGCCGCACTTATTACACCACCAGAATTGCTCTCGCACATGATGGTGACAGTGCCGCTCTTAATTTTGTATGAAATCAGCATCATTATTTCCCGCATTTCGTATCGCAAAGTGTTAAAGGCAAGGGCAGAGCAAGAAAGAGAAGATGTTAGTATGTAAAAAAACCACTGAAACAGTGGTTTTTTTATTTAGATGAATCATCTTGATTTTTATATTGCTGCTGCAACTTTTTAATTTTATAGTGCAAGATAAAAATGCGCACCGCAAATCTGAAATCGAACGCGGCTACGAGTGCAAATAAGATCGTGGGGAAATTCCACACGGTTTCCTGAGCATTTTGAATAGCCAGGTAGGTGAATAAAACCCCCATAATAATATAAATAAACCCTCGTGTTAAAGGGATATTCTTCATAAAAACATGCCTCCAAAAATAAACTGCATTTGTTCTGCTTGCTTTTGCATTTCTATAATTTTATCTGCAAAAATAGTTTGAGATAAAATAACGACTGTATTCATCAACACGTGAGCAATAATGGGTACAATAATTAGTTTTGTTCTTGCATAAAGGAATGCAAATACAAATCCCATGGCTGTATACACGAGCAAATGTTTAAAATCCCAGTGTACGGCAGCAAAAATAAGGGAACTAATAAATGCAGAGACAAAGAAATTATATCGTTTGTGAAGAGAGCCGAAAATAATCTTTCGAAAAATAATCTCTTCTAGAATTGGTCCAATAACAGACGTAACGACAATTAGGAACGGCGTTGCTTTAACAAGATTAACAATATTTTGTGTGTTTTCAGATACTTGGGTAATGCCAAGAGCGTGCTCAATCATACCTGCTACAGCTTGACCAGCCATAGCCAGGAACACCCCAAGGACTGACCAGACCACAGTTACCGTTGTTCCCGCATGTTCTATACGCATGGACATGTCACGGCGCAGCAGCAGTAAGACAATAAGTAAACCAAGGATAAAGCTAATGATGGTCCAATAAGTCAAAAGCATGACATTCGCTGTTCGAACTGGATATTGATCAAACATTCCTGTTAATTTTAACAGCGGTATACCAACAACTCCTGAAAACTGCATAAGGATGTAGGTGAGGATAACATACCAATAACGTTTTTCCAATCTTCTATACTCCTTTAAAAGGTTTTTATGTATATATGTCGAAGAAGTACTGTAAAGTTAGTAATTTCTTCTTGCTCGTATTGTAACATACATATTATTGAACAGAGAAAAGAATGCTTTATTTCTCAAAATCGTCGAAATCTAAAACTATTATATGTAGTTTTCGTAAATTTTAAATTTTTTTTGTTTAATACTTGCAAAAAAAACCCACTTTGTTTTAATATAATAATTGTGTTAGCACTCGTTGAGGTTGAGTGCTAATAAAAATGCAAACATATTATTTGAGGAGGTTGTTTCACTTGTTAAAGCCATTAGGTGATCGCGTAGTGATTGAACTTGTAAAATCTGAGGAAAAAACAGCAAGCGGTATCGTGTTACCGGACAGTGCAAAAGAAAAGCCACAAGAGGGTAAAATTGTTGCTGTTGGTACAGGCCGAGTATTAGAAAGCGGTGAGCGTGTAGCTTTAGAAGTAGCTGCGGGCGATCGTATCATCTTCTCAAAATATGCGGGTACTGAAGTGAAATACGAAGGTACTGAATACTTAATTTTACGCGAAAGCGATATTTTAGCTGTAATCGGCTAATGTTAACCACAAACTTATCATACGTAAAAAATAGATTATTAAGAACATCTTGAGGAGGTCAAAGAACATGGCAAAAGACATTAAATTTAGCGAAGAAGCACGTCGCGCAATGCTACGTGGTGTAGATACATTAGCAAATGCTGTAAAAGTAACGCTTGGACCAAAAGGTCGTAACGTTGTATTAGAAAAGAAATTCGGTTCACCGCTTATTACAAATGACGGTGTAACAATTGCAAAAGAAATCGAATTAGAAGACGCATTTGAAAATATGGGTGCTAAATTAGTAGCCGAAGTTGCTAGCAAAACAAACGACGTTGCTGGTGACGGTACAACTACTGCAACAGTTTTAGCGCAAGCAATGATCAGAGAAGGTCTTAAAAACGTAACGGCTGGTGCTAACCCAATGGGTATCCGTAAAGGTATGGAAAAAGCAGTAGCTGTAGCGGTTGAAGAACTAAAAGCAATCTCTAAACCAATTCAAGGTAAAGATTCAATTGCTCAAGTAGCGGCTATCTCAGCAGCTGACGAAGAAGTAGGTCAATTAATTGCTGAAGCAATGGAGCGCGTTGGTAACGACGGCGTTATCACACTTGAAGAATCAAAAGGTTTCACAACTGAATTAGAAGTGGTAGAAGGTATGCAGTTTGACCGTGGGTATGCATCTCCTTACATGGTAACTGATTCAGATAAAATGGAAGCTGTATTAGATGATCCATACATCTTAATCACAGACAAAAAAATCGGTAACATTCAAGAAATCTTACCGGTATTAGAGCAAGTTGTTCAACAAGGCAAGCCTCTATTAATCATCGCTGAAGACGTAGAAGGCGAAGCTTTAGCAACATTAGTTGTGAACAAACTTCGTGGTACATTCACAGCTGTAGCTGTTAAAGCTCCTGGTTTCGGTGATCGTCGTAAAGCAATGCTACAAGACGTTGCGATCTTAACAGGCGGAGAAGTAATCACTGAAGAGCTTGGTCTTGACTTAAAAACAGCAAGCATCGATCAATTAGGTCGCGCTTCTAAAATTGTCGTAACAAAAGAAAATACAACAGTTGTAAACGGTGCAGGAAACGCAGAAGATATCCTAGCACGTGTAAACCAAATCAAAGCTCAGCTTGAAGAAACAACTTCAGAGTTTGACCGTGAAAAATTACAAGAGCGCTTAGCGAAACTTGCTGGTGGCGTAGCTGTAATTAAAGTTGGTGCGGCAACTGAAACTGAGTTAAAAGAACGTAAATTACGTATTGAAGATGCATTAAACTCTACGCGTGCTGCGGTTGAAGAAGGTATCGTAGCTGGTGGTGGTACTGCATTAGTAAATATCTATAATAAAGTAGCGAGCATCGAAGCTGACGGTGACACTGCTACAGGTATCAACATCGTATTACGTGCGATTGAAGAGCCTGTACGTCAAATCGCTCACAACGCTGGTTTAGAAGGATCAGTAATCGTTGAGCGTTTAAAAGGCGAAGCAGTTGGAACTGGATTCAACGCTGCAACTGGCGAGTGGGTAAATATGCTAGACACTGGTATCGTTGACCCAACAAAAGTAACGCGTTCAGCTCTTCAAAATGCTTCTTCTGTAGCGGCTATGTTCTTAACAACTGAAGCAGTTGTTGCTGACAAGCCAGAAGAAGGCGGTGCACCTGCAATGCCTGACATGGGCGGCATGGGTGGANGGATGGAGATCATCTTCGCGTCTAGATGAGTAGCGTTAGCTACACTGTAAGAAAGCGACTTCTTGTCGCACCATAATACCAATTATCGGTAGAAGTAAAACACATTTTAGATAAATATGATAAAATTGAGAAAACTAAACTTAGGGGTAAATATGAAAACAGATGATAAGAAAAAACAGATTCAACAAAAATATAAGGAAGAGCTTGAGAATAAGAGTGAGTCCAAGCATTATCCTAAGAAGTTGCTCATTTTTGCTGTAATTGTTGTTATCTTTTTTGTTTTTAGCTACTACTTTGGAATAAGACCTTTTCCAAAAAAAGAAGAACCTGAAATTATCAAACCAATAAGTGAATAAATAAAAGCCTCCTATATAGCTAGGAGGCTTTTATTTCATATCAATCATTACTTTAATTTAATATTATTGTTGTTTCTTTTTACTTCTTAATAAAACAACGATCCATATTAAAGCAATCGTATTAATTAATTCTAATAAATGGCTAATCCTAGCTAAAAATAAACTAATAACATTCCATAACATTTACTTTTCACAACCTTCTAATCCCAGCTTGATTTGTAACACTTTAAAATGTATGTATCGACTTTTCGCTATGAATACTATATACAACATCAGTTTACATAATTCCTCTTTCCGATACACAACCCAAAAAAGAAGCCTTGTCGCAGAACGGTTCCGCCGAGGGTTCTTTTTCCGGAGTATGCAGCTTTTTATACATCCTTGATGTAGCAACGTTCTCTAGCAAGGGTATTAGCAAAAGTGATGTATAAAAAGTGCACCTTTTATCCATATGCTTGTACGGTAAAATATAGTCTTTATGGAAAGAATATGTTACTATTTATCTAAAGTTATAGAGTTACCTTAAAAAGCAACCTCACTCCAATGCCATTAGAGAATGAGGTTGTTTTTACTCTTTTCATAAAAAACCAAAACTAATCAGTTGAAGTGATCTTTTCTAAGTGGTTTAACAATTGATCAACTAATTGACTGATTAGAATGGTATTATGACTAGTAAACCCTTCTTCTAACCCTACTTTAATCATAAGTTCTCTTGCTGCCTCTATATCTACAAGTAAAGCCTTTCTTAAAGTACCGTCATATCTATATCTCTGCAATTATGTAGTCACCTATCCCTCTAAGTTGTTAAATCTTTATTTAACAACAACTGGACTTCTACCGTATAACAATAATTGTTCTTGTAAAATGTAATTAAGAGCGTAGAATGCGGATTTTAGGGTTTGAACAGTTAAGTTTTTATACTTAATGCATAGTGTAAAAGTACACATTTTTAGTTACCATAATGAAGTTTATAATGATGCTAGAATTGATAAAAAAGGCTTTTCTCTATTAAGAGAAAAGCCTTTTTCTTAATGCCTATCAGTTTGTAAACTGATTTGATCACATATTCATTATTTAATGCGATGAGTTTTATAAGTTTACCTTCCAAGTTCTTGTTCGCCATCTTGATGTATCATTCGCTATATTTGCATGTATAAGCTCTTTTTTCATTTTTATTAGAAAGAACTAAATTAGTAAAAATGCATAACTAGAGGTTTAACTGCAACAAAACAAATACAACTATATAAAAAGCGTATCTCTGTGATAAAATAAAATTCTGTTTTATCTAGTAGATATTGGGTAACTAGACAAAAAACAGTTTTTTTAGATGTTTTATCCACTATCTAGTTACCAAAATAATAGTGAAGTAAAAAGAAAGGGTGAGAGATTTGCCAAAATGGTCGCATATATATATATTCCTAGGCGTTTTTTTTCTATCTGTTTTTCTTACTAATCCAGCGCTGGCAGATGAAGAACTAAGTATTTCGGAAACAGCTCAAAAATACTTGGGTGCTTCTTACCTTACAGACGGTCAAGAACCCAGTGAGGGATTCAGTACAGGTGGACTAGTTCAATATGTCTTTAAAGAAGCTAAAGGTGTAGAGTTACCTTTGTATCCAAGAGAACAATTCAAGCTTGGTATAGATGTGGACAAGGGGGATCTACAGCCTGGTGATCTCGTCTTTTTTAAAGGGGCAAATACGGATAATGTCACAAGTGTTGGCATTTACAATGGCAATAATGAAATGATTATTAGTTCTGTTTCAAAGGGCGTCATAAAGACTGAACTAACAGAGGGAGGCTACTACAATGATAAGTATATTGGTGCAAAACGCCTAGATACTGATAATATCTATCAGGTCGAATCTCCTCTTTTAAAAGAAGCAATGAAATATATAGGTGTAGACTATTCAGACAGTGGAAAGACACCTGATGAGGGCTTTAATTCTGCAGGATTTGTTCAGTATGTGTTTGAACAAGCCTTAAATCTTAAAATCCCAGATAATTCAAGTGAACAGTGGAGTTTAGGACAAAACATATCAAAGGAAAATCTTCAGCCTGGTGACGTTCTTTTCTTTAAAAATCTAGATACAGACTATATTACAACAACGTCTTTTTATCTAGGAAATGGGCAAATGATTTATAGTTCACCTTCAAAAGGCATTACCTTAGCTAATTTTGAGGATTCTTCTTATTGGAATGATCGTTTTTATGGAGCTAAACGAATAGAAGAAGTTGCAGATATTGATCGTGGAGATCCCTTAATCACCGAGGCTTTGAAGTATATAGGGGTACCTTATCTCGAAGGTGGAAAAACACCAAATGGATTCGATTGTTCTGGATTCACAAAATATGTGTATGAAAAAGCGATGGGAATTTACTTGCCAGGTGCACCTGAACAACAATGGGAGGTAGGTACACCTGTTGAAAAGAAGGATATTCAAGTAGGCGATCTAGTGTTCTTTCAAGATACGCATCGACCAGGTATATCCCACGTGGGAATATATGCAGGAAACAATCAAATGATACAAGCGTCAAGAACTGATACGGCACAGGTAAGAATCAATTACTTGTCCTATAATTTCTATACAGAAAAATTCGCTGGTATTAGACGTGTGAGAAATCTAATCATTCCTAAGAATATCCCAGTTGTTAAAGAAGCTACAGATCTTCTAAATGTTCCCTATCAATCAGGGGGGACATCACCCCAAGGGTTTGATACTGGTGGGTTTGTTCAATATGTTTATAAACAAGTAGGTATCAACTTACCTCGTTATGGGAAAGACATGCTTCAAAATGGAACAGAAGTGAAAGAGGAGGATTTACAACCAGGAGACCTCGTATTCTTTGAATCCACTAGCATCATCCCTGCCATCTATGTTGGAAATGGGCAAATTGCAGTGGTTTCGAGAAACGACGGAGTTCAAATTGTTAATTATAAAGTGAGCTCTTATTGGAACCCCATTTATTATGGTGCCAGACATATCAACATCGGAGAGTAAATTATTCTCATCATCGCTTTAACTATGTGATGATGAGAAGTTTTGGTTCTGGTGTAAAAATACTTTTTAGAAATATAAAGCGTCAATTTTGTCCTTAATTTAAAAACTATAAAGAAAGAGAAAGAGAATAATGGATAATTATAATGTATTTAGATTAAATTTGATCTTACGTACGGATAGTATGAGAACCTTGAAATTACTCGTGAATGATATAGTAACAGAGGACATAGACTACTTTTACAAACTTAAAAATCATGAAGGTTTTGTAAAAAGTTTAGAGCATCTGGTAAGTCAAAAATCTATATTGACTAAATCAAATCTCCTGCTATCTGATATGGAATATGTCTTTTTAAATGCAAATAATTATTTATATGATTCATACCTTCAATATTATCTTATTGATAAAATGCCAGAAATAAAGAAAGCGAAGATTATGAGGGTAGGTGAACTAAGAAAATTAATAGAAGAATATAATAAATTACATAAAGAATTACATAAAGAAAATTTTTGACTTCATTCCTTTAACGTTTGAAATGAAAGCAAACACACAGTCCGTAAAAGTATAACTTTACGGACTGTTCCGAGTATTAATTTTTGGAGACTATTCTTAATAAACTTAAGCCTAAATTTGTAATTCAGACATTGTATTCCTCAACATTATAAAGGCTAAAAGAATTATCTAGTTATCAAACTTACCCTTCATAAAACCAAGCTATGTATAGAAAAGATTACTGTGTAGAAATTTGAACAGTAGTTTTCCTTGTTTCTAGACTGTAAAACATATACGTTCTCATTACAAAAATAATTGTAATTATGGAATATAGACTATAGGTGTAAACTTTCTAGGCATCAAGAATTTACGAGTTGCTATAGTAAGATAAATCATTTGTTTTTTCCTCATTATTATAAATTGGCTCACTAAGTAATACTGTGCCAATTTATAATTCTTGTCAAATGGCTTTATCTTGTATTTTTAGTTATATAAAACATTCTTTCACTCAAGTATCCACTAGAGTAGAAAAGTGCTCTATCCACAAGATAATTTCCTATATTTGTTATCTCTTAGCGATCATCTCTATTTCAATTCGTGCACCCATAGGTAAAGAGGCCACGCCTATAGTTGTACGAGCTGGATATGGTGCAGAAAACCGCGAAGCATAAACTTCATTCATTTTCGCAAAATCATCCATATTTGTTAAAAATACATTCACTTTTTTTACATCCTCAGGAGTTAAACCTGAAGCTTCTAATACATTAAATAGATTCTTAAAACATTGCTCTGTTTGGTCTGCGATATCACCTTTCAAAAGTTTTTGTGTCTGTGAATCTATAGGAGTTTGACCAGATAAAAATATTAAATCTCCTGCTTCAACAGCATGAGAATATGGACCAACGGCCACAGCACCTTCGGAATTAAAGCATTTTCGTGTCATGCAGAACATCCCCCTTAGTAATTATCCTTACCATAATTAAATCAATGCATTTATTTGCCCGAACACCAGAGGAGCTAGCTCATCGAATACGTAATGAGATCTATCGTAAAACAAGACTGACAGCTACCGCAGGAATCGGTCCTAATCTCTTACTAGCTAAAGTCAGCTTAGATCATGAAGCAAAGCACAGCCCAACAGGGGTTGCTTATTGGCGATATGAGGATATTCCCTTTAAGTTATGGTGCATTCATCCAATGAAGGATTTCTGGGGGATCTCGTCAGCTACAGAAAGACGCTTAAATCGTTTAGGTATCCATACCATAAAAGAACTCGCTCTTTCTTCGAAGGAGATGTTACAAAAAGAATTTGGCATTATGGGCGAAGAATTACACCAACATGCGAATGGAATTGATTTTAGTCGTATTTCCGATGTGTACATCCCTAGTTCCCGTTCCTTTGGGAAAAGTCAGATTCTCTTTCGAGATAATACAAGCCGAAAAGAAGTGGAATTATTACTATTGGAGCTATTGGACGATGTTTGTTTTCGTTTACGCATGCATCAAGTGGTAGCTCAAACGATCCATTTATCCATTGGCTATAGCAAACAAACAGGTGGAGGCTTCTCAAGACAAAAGAAAATGGGGCGAGCTTCGAACTTAAGCCACGATATCTTTCCGTACTGCTTAACCATTTTACATACGTTTGATAGTGGCATGCCCATCCGTTCTATTGGGATTTCACTATCGGATACGAGCATTGAAGAAGAGGAGCAAATGAGCTTATTTGAGGATATCGATCAGCGTGAAAGAGCCTATGCTCTTGCCAAAACGATAGATGAAATTAGGCTGCGTTATGGGAAGAATAGTGTTCTGCGGGCTTCAAGCTATCTAGATCATTCAACAGCTCGTTATCGAAATGGTCTTATTGGCGGCCATAAAGCTTAAAGGAGGATGATATCATGAATAACCATAGAGGAATGAAAAAATGGCGCCCGTTTGCGAGTATGCCCGAACAATACCTAGGATTGCAGGAAGTTATAAACAAGCAAGCAGAGGTACCTCAACCTCTTTTAACAGAAGAACAAATGGAACATATTAATTTCACCTTGATTAAAGCCTTACATACAAATAAACAAGTTTATCTTACATACTACAAAAAGGGACAATGTATTACAGAAAAGGGATTCATCCAATTTGGTGATTCCCTGGGGAATTTGTTTGTTTTTATCGATGAAGTGTTTGAATTAAAGAACAAAATGAGGTTAAGTGAACTAATTGATGTTCGATTCGTTTAAAATTAAATTTAGTTTCATTATTTTAAGTTAAGTAAGAGTTTTCAGTGGAATCCAAATAATATTTAACTTGAGGAGGAGTTATATTGGCACGTGTTTTATTTATTAATGGTGGATCAGAAGGACATGTCAATCCAACCATTGGAGTTGTACAGGAGCTTATTTCGCGTGGAGAAGAGGTCGTATACTTTTCAATAGAAGAGTTTCAAGAACGTATTGAAAAGACGGGAGCTGATGTGAGAACATTTGACGGCCAAAAATTTTTAAAAGCTTTCATCTCAGGTGGAAGAAATTATTTGATTGAAAGAATTAACGGTCTTTTACATACAGCAGATATCGTTATACCTAGCGTTCTTGAACAGATACAGGGAGAACATTTTGATTACATCATTCACGATTCTATGTTTGGGTGCGGGCGTTTACTTTCTCAAATTCTAAATCTCCCGGCCATTAACTCATGTACATCTTTTGCTCAAACTGAAACATCGTTTAAAAAAATGTTCGAATATCTATCTCAAAATATTCCATTAGAACATGCTAACAGAATAAATGGTGAGTTTCAAAGCTTAACAAGAAAGATTAAAGAGAAATATGGGGTTGAAATCACTTCTCCTTACGAAGTTTTTTGTAATCCTGCACCACTTACTATTGTATATACAACGAGGGAATTTCAGCCTTCTGGAGAAATGTTTGATCAAACATACAAATTCGTAGGGCCATCTATTGCTACAATGGAACCACAAGGAAGCTTTGATTTTTCTGTATTAAAAGGAAAAGACGTTATTTACATTTCATTAGGTACTGTCTTTAATCAAGAGATTGATTTCTATAAACTTTGCTTTAAAGCTTTTGAGAACACTGACTATACCGTCGTTATGTCTATTGGTGAAAAAACTCAACTATCTGATTTAGGGAAAATCCCTAAAAACTTCATTGTGAAAAATTACGTTCCACAAACTGACGTGCTAAAGTACACGAAATTATTTATCACACATGGTGGAATGAATAGCACCAGTGAAGGTCTCTATTATGGGGTGCCACTTATTGTAATCCCACAGAGTGCAGATCAGCCAGTGATTGCTCAACAAGTTGAGCATCTTGAAGCTGGAATGAAGTTGCAAATGCAAAACTTAACTGTAAATCAACTATGTGAAACTGTGAATCATGTGTTGGAACATTCCTCTTTCCAGAAAGCCCTTACAGATATAAGAAAATCTTTTCAAAAATCAGGGGGATACCGTCAGGCTGTAAATGAGATTTTTAAATTTAACAGGAAATTTAATATTTAAATAGAGAGCATATAAGAAATGGAACAGATGAATTTCACCTTAATTGAAGCCTTACATACAAATAAACAAGTGTACCTTACCTATTATAAGAGAGGCCAATGCATAACAGAGATAGGATTCACTCAGTTTGTTGATTCTCTAGGGGATTTATTTATTTTCATCGATGACGTATTTGAGTTAAAGAATAAAATGAGGTTAAGCGAGCTCGTCGATGTTCCCTTGGCCTAGCTCCTGAAGAAATCGCGTACAGGAATCATTTATTTTGGTGGAGGTATATTCATGTGCAATTTTAGAGTATACACCTTACGTGACGGTTCGAAGAGAATCATTAAACTAAAAGAAGGAGAATCATTTCAACAGGAACTCCAAAGAGCAGGTATTCAAGAAACGCAAATTTTTCAGATGCAGCTAGTGGAGAAACCTGAGTAATTTTAACATGCCCCTTTTATATAGACATAAGTGTGTTAGTCTAATAAAAGCCAAATAGAAAAGAGTGATTAACCTGGAAGAAACAAAAGAGCAAGAAACAGATCTTGATAAAGTGTATGAATACGATGAATTTCCGGATAAAGTTAGTAGAAGATGCGATCACTGCAACTCAGCTTACTTCAAAAGTTCCGTAAAAGGTGGCGTTTTCTTACGTGAATGCAGGGAATGTGGCATGAAGAAAAGCATTTAGTTGGTAAGGGTTGAAAGGGATGGGGAAATGAGAGATATTTGGGATGATGGATACAGTCAATCAAAAAAATTAACAGAAGAAATGGTCAACCAAGCAGAAAAGAAGTTGGGTGTGAAGTTACCAAAATCCTATATTGAGTTATGTAAAATACAGAATGGGGGCAATTTAAAGTATTGTGACTATCCTACCTCTGTTCCAACAAATTGGGCAAACGATCATGTAAACGTTCCTGAAATTTATGGAATAGGAAAAGAAGGCATTTTATCCAGTGATTATTATATAGAAGAATGGGACTTACCTAAAGATATTGTTCTGCTATGTGGAGAGGGCCATTGGTGGGTTGCATTTGATTATCGGAATACAAAAGATACTCCTCCTATAATTTATATGGATCTAGAATGGGGAGAAGACACACTTATTTTGGAATTAGCTCCTGATTTCGAAACATTCGTAAATGGCTTATTTATTTATAAAAATGAAGAATGACTACATTTATACAATAAAAAGGAACTGGCAATCAATTGTCGGTTCTTTTTTATTGTTTTCGTATGATTTGATTCACCAAGCTCCCACTTATTCTCCTTTAGTCGTCGGAACCTCTTTGGACCTCGTCCATATTGAGGTATATATGACTCTGTCCCCTAGGAACGTTCTAAATGGTTTCATTATCCTTTATTCTCAGTGATTCAGAATCTTTAACATTATAAAGGGTATTTACACCTGTTAACAATCACTTAAGTGGTTTAGTGGCCTTACTGTTAACCAAATAATGAGCAATTAGATATATGACTATAAAAAACGGAAAAGACAAAATTGAATTCCATCCTGGATAATGATAATAACCTAACCAAAGAAACAAAGGTTCTGCTAAGAACGCTGTTATACTTGCAAAAATTAAAGCTTTAATAAACGGATTTGCCTTTGGTTTAATCTGTAAGAAAAACATTACTGTAACTGGCATCAGAGCAAAATCCCAGGGTATATAATCTGGCATTAATGGTATTAATTTATTATAGTATCTCCATAAGCCCATTGTCACCCCAACATAATCTAACCATGTAGAAATAAACATAGCCCAAAGTCCTCCCAATAATAAAATAGTTTTACTCTCTTTATTTCTAAAGATAAACCATACTATCCATGGGATAACAGTAAGAAATAATGATGTCCACCAACCAAAAGAAAAGACGATATTATCTGTCCAAATTTCCGTTAATTTATTATGAGCATCATCTAACATTCTATATTTTTCGTCAATTTGTGTTTTTATATTTTCTGAAGGACTGAACAATATGGAGGATCTTCCCTTCCTTTTAATTTTATAATAATCTTTTAGTTATAGTTCCCATTCCAGGATTGTTTATCCTTTTTAGACTAACCTGCCCATTCAGCGTTTTTTAACAATTAACTTTGCCTAAATGTTCTATGCCAAGGGCAATAGCCTGAATGTTTTTGTATTACATTCAACTCTAGTCGTTAGGACATCTTTTGCTCTTTTTATAAAAAAGATAAGCTAATAGGCCAAGCCCCACCATGTAAAAACCCATTACTTTTTACATAATTACCTACCCCTTACCTACTGCGATAAGGGTTTTATGTTATTAACTACGCATAGCTGGTTCGGTTGTTCTCCATAAATCAAATCATATCTAATATCGTTCATAATTGACGCACTCAAATTTAAAGAATGATCTATATTTAATCTCCTATAAATTTAATCCAAATCTCTTTAATTCAATGAAGATACTTTCCAATCGTTTCCCTTTTTCCGTTAACGTATATTCCACACGAGGAGGGACCTCTGGAAACACCTTTCTTTCCACTATCCCATGATTCTCCAGTTCCTTAAGGCGTAATGAAAGTGTTTTTGGACTAATTCCATCCATTGATTTCAACAAATCACGGAATCGCATCGTTCCTTCGATAAGCAGATCCCGAATAATTAAAAAGGTCCATTTAGTACCGATCACGTCAAGCGTTTTAGCAATGGGACAAGGCTCCCCTGATGTTCCTTTGGTTAGTACAACCGGCTCAATAGCACTCATCTGACACATCCTTCCTAAAAATTTTTTTGGCTAATTTTCCTTATCATATCACAATAGTATACTTTCAGAAACTTTATGAAATAAATATCACTACTTCCCTAAAGAAACTTACTATACATATAATATCGATGAGCCTATTATTCTAACCCTACATTGAGGAGGTGATCAAAGTTAGTGCGAGCAATCAACCAATCACACTGCCCTTATTGCTCATTACTCTCTTAATCAGTACTTTTGCTATTGGTACTACATATTTTGTCATCATTGATATTCTTCCAAATGTAGCAGAAGGTTTGAATGTTACCTTAGCGCAGCAAGGTTATTGGTTACGTCGTTCAGCTGGTCCCTGAATCGAGGAGAGGAAACGTATCCTACATTAGCTGAGCTTGAATAAATCTGCGTAACTGCAAATTATGTATAAACGTTTATTGATGGAGAGGCACTTTAGAAAAAAGCACAATATCTCATTCCCTTGGGGCTTTCATTGTAAGTCCACACTTAGGGAGAAAGATTCGCAACCTATATCAAAACATTTGAGGAGAAAACATGATGAGGTTACAAAAAAGAACGATTCGATCGATAGTTAGTATTACCATGGCTCTTGGGGTAACACTCATGAGCGCCGCATGTGCCAAGACCAATACTGACTATAAACCTGCTAAAACAGCTCATGCAGACATTCAACTATTAAAGGATTTACCTCAACCAAAATCGATGACAGTCGATCTGTCATTGAAACCAAAAGAAGCTACGGCCATGGTTCAAACCGCCCAGCGTTTTTATGGGTTCTGGAATACTGGAAATGAGGATCTTATTTCACAAGCCGTTGCCTCTAACTTCTTTGATAACACATTGCCGAAGGGAAGACCTCAAGGTCCGGAGGGATTGGCCTTCGCTTCTCGCAACTTTCGTAAAGCTGTTCCTGATTTACGCTGTACTATTGAGGATTTAGTGGTATCTGATAACAAGGCTACAGCCCGTCTCTCATTCACCGGGACATACAAGGGTGAGTTTATGGGGAGAACGCCAACAGGGAAGCCGGTTCATTTCTTTGCCATTGATATTTTGCATATCAGGAATGGGAAAATCGTTGAGGATTGGCACTTAGAGGATAATCTTACATTAATGCAACAGCTCGGAGTAGTGTCTGAAAATTAAAGATCAACGGATTTTTTAAAGATTACAGAATTAAAGGGGACGGAAAAAAATTGAAAAATATACTTGTTATTAACGGCCATCAGAAATATGGTTCAGCGAAAGGGACTTTGAACCAAACATTGATGAACAAAATGATCAGTTTGTTAAGTGAAAAGAACAATATTAAAACAACAAATATTCAAAATGGATATAAAGTCGAAGAAGAACACCAAAAGTTTTTATGGGCTGATATTATAATTTACCAAACACCTATCTATTGGTTCAGTGTCCCAGGCTTATTGAAGACGTATATGGATGAAGTTTATGCTTATGGTTTATTTTTTAAGGGTGCTGATCAATATGGAAGAGGTGGGTTATTGACCGAAAAGAAATATATGTTTTCGACTACCTGGAATGCTCCCGAACAAGCATTTAACAATCCAACTCAATTTTTTGAAGGGAACAGCTTAGAAGATACATTAAGCCATTTACATCGTGTACATAAATTCCTCGGAATGAAACCTTTAAAGAGTTTCACTTGTTATGATGTAATTAAAAATCCCAATATTGAAAAATTTATATTCGAACTTGATATACATCTGAAAGAAGTATTGGATCTTTAATCTATTAAGTAAAATCATGGGGAGGTAAAAGCATGTTAAAAGGTAAAAAAATTGTGATTATTGGTGGAAGCTCAGGGATTGGTTTTGAGTCAGCTAAACAAGTAATAGCTCAAGGAGCAGAAGTAATTATTGCTAGCCGTTCCAAAAATAAATTACAGAATGCAAAAGAGCAACTAGGGGCTAGGGCCACGGCTTTTACGCTAGATACAACTCAAGAACAGCAAGTTCAGTCTTTCTTTGAAAAAGTTGGCCAATTCGACCATCTTGTGGTGAGCGCCGCAGAAACATCCAGTGGGTCATTCCTAGACACCAATACAATCCAAGCTCGGCAATTGTTTGAAAACAAATTTTGGGGCCAATACTACGCAGCTAAATACGGAGCTCCAAAAGTTTTACCACACGGTTCGATCATTTTATTCTCTGGAGTGGTAGCCTACAAATCGATGGTTGGTTCGTCAATGCTAGGTGCAGTCAATGCCGCCGTTTCAAATTTAGCTCAGACCTTGGCATTAGAACTTGCTCCGATCCGAGTGAACATCATTTCACCCGGTATCATTGATACACCTTCCCGCAACAAAATGCCAGAAGAAATCCGTAACCATTTCTATGCTACGATGGGAAACAAACTTCCTGTGAAACGAATAGGAAGAGCTGAAGATGTTGCACAAAGCGTATTATACTTGCTCCAAAATAGTTTTGTGACTGGAACCGTTCTTCACGTGGAAGGCGGGCACATTTTATCTTAATAATTTGAAGAAGAATTAGAAAGAGCATATAGATATGGGGTGCACATTTTATACATCTTATCTTCAATTATCTGCAGAGAAAAACGCGTTCTATCAAGGATGTATAAAAAGAAACAGGACCTTATCTAGACCCCTTCTCCCAAGAGGATTCTTTTTAGCGATGTGTTCTGGGAGGTATTATGTAAACTGATTTTGTATATGGTATACAGTTGTTAATCCCGATAAAGGTATAATTAAAGAGTAACACTTTTCTTCTAAGGAGGGATGGCTGAATGATCGATAATAGATTATCTAAGATTAAGAATCATGAAGTGGATGATTCTTTGAGTGAACTTACTGACACAGACATTTTGTTGAATTTCCAACAAGCAATTACGAGCTTATACCCTCATCTAATTCCCATACATGCTCATGCTTATGATGCTTGGGACGATATTGTCATTCCATTGTTTTATGAAATGGTTTATAAGACGTTTACTTATAAATACGGTATTGAGATTGAGCCAAATGAAACACGCGCTTATATGTTTAGCTTAAGATGTTATGAAGGTATCCATCATATTGAATGCTTTCCAAAAATGATACCCTTTAAAGGCATACTGAATAACGATTATTTTGAGGTTAACGATAAGGAACTAAAAGGAAAAAGGCTTGTTTTCAAGTCTTTTGGAGATAGTGTTCACTATTTAACAACTGGTTTGGATACTGAAAATACTGATGCTATTAATTTTAAATTAGTTGAGGTAGACGTTATATGTTCTCAATCAAACAGGATTACAGATATTGATGGATGTACTACATTTTTTATCCATAAAGACGATGTAGAATTTATGTTTATTGCTGAGACTTTTAATCAAGACTTTCAGATATAAAGAGGAGCTAGAGCTCCTCTTTTTACTTCTTGGAATTTTGATTATGTTAACTAGATATGTATATGATACACACTTCTTATAACGATTGGTATGATATAAATAAAGAAGCTTTTGGGTTGAAAGGTGGCGTTTTTTTGGATCATTTTTTTGTTGGGGTAATTCCCAATGGATTTTACGATTATGAAGAGAGTGAAACGCTACCAGCGCATGATGTAATTCTTCATCCACTGCTTACATATGCTCAGGAATGCTATGTTTATGGCCTTAACAAAGACACAGAGTTATTTCATCAGTGCACGGATATACTTTCTCTTACTCGTAACAAGTATCAACTAGATTTAAAAAAGAAGTTATCAAAGGATATGAACAGCTTTGGAATGCAACAGGATGGCAGAGGGGTTTTATTTTAATCTTTCTAGGGATAGAGAAGTTCAAGGAGCTAAGTATTTTTGCTTCCAGCTATGATCTTGGTATCTTGGAGAATCCGAATACAGGAGAAAGTATTGCAGCCATTAGGTTCTGTAAAGATGTAATCCGGAAAGAAAAAAAGTGGGTCTTTGTTTTTCAGTTTCTAATGGCATTGAGTGGATGAAAGTTTATGCAGAAAAGGATACATTGAAAGAGTTATACCAGTTTGCCATGGTACAGTCATTATCTTCAAGTTCAGACTCTATATATAAAGTTTAAAAAAAACGTAGGAACTTGCCTAAATAGCAAGATCCTAAAATTAACATTAAGTTAACTTATTTTTCTATATGGGTTTCATAGACTAAAGTGGTTTTGTCATGGTACTTAACATGGTTGAGAAAATCGTAACAAATAACCATCTGGATCTTGAACTATAAACTCTTTTTAAATAAATCCACTATAATTATTTAGCATACTCTCTCTAAAAAGTTTGATTCTGTGCCTCTTTAAGTTTTGTAAGATACTTTCTATGTTTTCTACTTCAATTTGAAAGTTGATTCCTCGACCATATGGATATTCAAGTTCTCCAGTTTGCCAGTGTACATTACATTCTTCGATCATTATTTGAGCACCGTTGAGTGAAATAAATGCAAACTTTTCTTCTGCGCGTTCATATATAAGCTGAAATTCAAGAATTTCTAAATAGAATTCTTTTGATCTGTTTATATCTATTACTTTTCATATATTTCCTTTATTTGTAGTGCTATATTAATATTAAAAAGGAAAATTTATACATTTTATGATAAAGAAAAGAAAAAAGATGTTTGCTGTTGTTATCATTGCACTGTTATTAATCGGTTATTTCAAGCTGGCTTATACTCCATCTCATGATGTTGAAGAATTTCCTATACCTCGCGAAGCCCACTTAGTAAAAACAACTGTAGGTGAGGACTATGTCACTGAAAAATATAAATGGTTTATTGCCTCTGAAGCAGGAAGTATTCCTCCTTGGTACCAAGTAAGTATTTGGTTATATGGATGGAGAAAGGGAGAAACAATGGGGGCAGATCAAGTTTATAAAAAAGGTTCTAGAGAAGTTAATCTATCTACTTTTGATAAGGAATTTTACCTTAGTAAATAAAATAAAGATATGGAAAAGGACTTAATATGACCGCAGGCTCCTTAAGAGGAGTCCTTTTTATTAGCGATAACGTTTGTCATATGAACTAACCTTGTATTTTTTATAAATTTATTAAAGATTTGTGCTGAAATCGAAGGAGTAAAGAATGAAAAAAATCGGATACATATTTATGGGATTATTGTTGTTAGTTGGTACAATCTATTTTTTGTTTTTTCATGAACGAAAGGGAACAGACACGGTATATTTAATCCCGAATGGTTATACGGGTTGTGTGGGTATCTTTTATGATGTGAAAGGCAAGGCACCTTTAAAGGTCCAAAATGAGAAAATCATTCATAAAATTTCTAAAGATGGAAGGTTGGAAACGTCTTCCCCAGAATCTTTTGGTTGGTATTCAATGGTAGATTCAGGTTGGCATAACTCAGAATATTATTATGTGAATGAGCAGGGGAAAAAAGTAAAAAAATTAAATTGGGAAAAAGACATTAATTGGGAAATGACGGCTGAAGATGACTACAACGGGAACTATTTTACCTTTTTTGTAGGTGGGAAAGACGATGCTAGCACACTTCAACCCGAATGTTTTAGTCAGTAAGTATAAATTAGTGTTTTTGTATCCTTTTGCCTATAAGTAACATTATGGTAACTAACTTTGTATACGATATACAGCTTAAAAGCAGAAAAAACAACTGGGGCCAATCAGTTGTTTTTTCTATTTCATGAATGATAATCAATGCTTAGCTGACGTTTCAGAACATCTTGGATAATTTATTCAAAACGTTAAAAGTTTATGTTTTACCTATTCAACATTTGGAAATTCATGAGACTTTCTTTGAAGTTTACGCAAATTCCCACGGACGAATATATCTTGAAATTCATCACACCTAAATGGAATAAGAGGTGATAAATACGGTACACCTACTGATTTTAACTGTACAAGATATAGAATAACAATAGTTGAAACAAGCATAATGCTTGGCAAACCAAAGTAATAGCAAGTAAAGAAATATAAAAATCTTAATGAACCTATTCCACTTTGTCCTCGATAAATAACTAAAGTAGATAGATAAACACTTAATCCTGTTACTACTAAGCTTGCGGGATGGATAAGTTTAGCTGAAACAGACATTTCACCAATAACAATAGTTGCTAACAATGTGATGATGATAACCGTTCCTTTGGGAGCACGTGTGCCTATATCAATTAATATACGAAATAAAATAAGTAAAAGGGCTATTTCCCAAAACGTAGGTAATAATTCTCCATGGTTAAATAGATCTTTTTGGATTTTTTTACTGTATGTATCACTATGGAATTTTTCTAGACCAACATAAATGCCAGGAATAAGAATCGAAGTAATAAAGCCAAAATATCGAATAGACCGATTGATCAAACGTCCAGTTTTTAAATGAAAGTCATCTGCGGATTGAAAGAAATCGACAAATAAACTCGGGGCTATAATCGAATAAGGGGATCCATCTACGAATACAATTACTTTACCTTCTAAGAGAGCTGAAGTCGTTGTGTCCACACGCTCTTTTGTCATAACTAGGTTAACAAAAGTTTTAGGTTTTCCTTCAATAGCATCTTCGACTATTCTTGAAGCTAGTATGTAGTCTACATCTATCTTAGAGATTCGATGCTGTACTTCTTGTAAAATGGATCGATTCACCAAGTGTTTCATGTAAATGATAGATATATCTGTTTTTAAATGTGTGCCACATGGTTTTGTATCAATGATTAATTGGGGTGTCTGAATAATACGTCGTATTATATTTATATTGGTCGTTAGAGTTTCTGTGAAACCTACTGCTGGTCCTCTTATCGCTCGTTCTCCTAATGTTTCTTCTAACCCTCGCTCTATCCATTTAGTTGTAGGTATAAGCAATCCACTTGTTTCTCCCTCTATAAGAAGAAAGGTATTTCCTTTAACCAAAGCATCTTGGATCTCTTCAACTGACTGAGTTTCTTTCAGAGAAGCAGAATTAACAATAGTCTTTATTTGCTGGATAGATGGATTATCTTCATTAACCGTTTCCCATGTTTGCTGTAAAGGTTCAATAATATATTTTTGTATCTGGTCTTTATCTACAATTGTATTTAAATAAAATATTGTAATTTTATCTTTTAAAATAGTCCTTTTCTCAAAATCGCTTGTGATTTGAAATTGTCTTTCAATTCTCTTTGAAATATTTTGAGAAGATTTATTTAATGAAGAAGACATTATATTCACCTTTAAATTAGTTTTATTGTTTAATTTGTGCATATTCAACCATTATTATGCGGTGTATATAATCGTTAAGAAAATAAAGCTCTTACCCAATATCAGTTAGAATGGAATATTATATATCATTAAGTAAAAAAACTACCCTTTGCCAAAATAGATTGTTTGGCAGGGTAACTTTTCAATTATAGAAATAGTGAGTGCAAATGTTATACGTTTTTCTTTATTAAACGAGTGGTCTTATGACTCTGAACGTTTGGATACGCAATTCCACCTAGAATGATGATCACACCGATCCATTGAAGGAAGGTGACGGTTTCGTGGAGAACAAGTGTAGACATAATTACGGCCGTTGGTAACTCTGATGCACTTAGAATGGTCCCTAAGCTTCCACCTACTTTAGGCATGCCAATATTAAAAAAAATAGGTGGAACAAGTGAACCGAAGAATCCAGTAAGAAGACCATACATGAATAGTCCATCTGTAAGCGCACTGTTTATAAGAAATACTGGTGGTAATGAAATAAATATAAGCAATGACGCTCCGGTTGTCATAATAGCGCTTTTATAAATAGGATGCACAGATATATTTGTGTTCCCACTTATAAAAATAAAGAAAGCAAAGGAGCAAGCAGCAAGTATACCCCAACTGATTCCAGCAAAAGAAAAAATGATGCCAGTTTGCAAAAATCCAGAAGCAAGGACAGAACCGAGAAGAATAATTATCGTTGAGATGAAGCTTTTTCGACTGGGTGCTTCTTTAGTAAATACATATTGCAAAACCATACTTATCCATGTGAATTGCAGTAGAAGGATGATGGCAAATGAGGCATTAATATAACCAAGCGCTTGATTATAAAAAATACCTGTTAGCCCCATCGGTATGCCTCCTATGGCCAAAGTAACCCACTGTTTACATTTCAAACGGTCTTTTGGAACAAAGATTGCAATAGCCCACAACATGATAGCACCAAAAAAATATTGACTTCCTGTTACTTCACTTAGTCTAAATCCCTCACCATACCCTAATTTGACAAACGTTGATACCACTCCATAAGAACAACCACCCAGAAAAACAAGTAAAGCATAGTTTAAAATTTTCATTATTAAATCCTCCATACAACACAATAAAGCCACCCATCTCAAATATGAGATGGGTGGCGAAAAGTAAAATAATAAATTCAAACGAAAAATCCACCTGCTGTAAACAGACTTTTACAGCTTTTAGTTATTTTAATAATTTATATTATAGAATTCCCACCCTTAAGTATCAAGCTGAAATTTAGAGAAGACGCTGGAAGAACTATAATTTCCGGGAATTTACATTATGGTAACTACCTCTGTATATCACATACTTTCAATATTAGATAATAAAACTTTTTTTATATATAGTAAGTACATAAAGTTAATTATGTTTAGAATGTAGAAGGGGTGCTTAAGGTGAAAATTAGAAAAGCAAACATAAACGATATAAGGGTGATATCAAAGATTTATGTTGATACGTGGAAGACAACTTATAATGGTTTAGTTCCAGACAACTTTCTAAACGAACTATCGTATGAAGAAGCTAAAAATAAATGGATGAAATTTTTTAGTGATTCACTACATAAATCATTTATTTACATTGCTAGTAATGACTCTGAAGAAATTATTGGATTTGCAGCAGCTCAAATTAATAATGACAAGGAATTTAAAGGAGAATTATACGCACTTTACCTGTTACCTGCTGCTCAAGGACTAGGTACTGGAAGAAGTCTAATTTCAACTGTTGCTGAACATTTTATGAATGAAGGTATTTCTTCTATGATGGTATGGGTGATGAAAAATAACAAATCTGGACGTGGATTTTATAAACGTTTGGGAGGTAAGTATTATACTCACCGAGAGAGCCAATTTGGAGAGTGCATAGTAGAAGATGAAGCATATGGATGGAAAGATATTTCCATTCTATCGCTCAGTAATAGAAGTAAATAATTATGAAACAACAAGCATTGTTATTGCCGTGAATACCGTTTGCATTTAATCCTAACCACCTTTTTCCTAATGGGTTGCGAGGATCGCCCCCAGGAATATGTCCTGTATAGTAAGGGCGGTTTTTAATTTTGTTTACCACCTTAAAGAAGCCAACAGATGTTTTTCCCGTTGCTACTGGATCAACGATTTCAATATAACCATTATGAAAATAGGCAAGCTTGTTATAGTACTTGTTAATGATGATTAGATCTTGATTCGCTGGTTTACTTGCTGCTTCTGTTTTCACCTGATTTACTCCACATAATGCGACCATTAATAAGGTAAGAACGGTCATTGATTTCATAAAAATGTTCTTCATAAAAACTCTCCTCTTTTTTATATTTTTATAAGAAACAAAAAAGCACCTTTCAATTAGAAAGATGCTTTCTCGTCACCATCATTTATAAATAAAAACCTAGTTAATCGATTATTTTTCAAGTGAGGCTTTTCTTCTATGATGATTTTTAGTTATTTAAGCTTGAAAATAGTCCGTTTAGTTCTAACGATTGTAGGAGAAAATGTGTTAAAATATTCTGAAAAAAGGAGTGGTGAAGCATGGGAAAAGTAGTAAAAGCGATTCAAGACGAATATCCGGATGATTTTGCATGGTGTTACGGCTGCGGCCGATTAAATCAGGACGGCTATCATTTTCGGACAGGATGGCTAGGAGAAAAAACCATTACCCTTTATACACCTAAGCCTGAACATACAGCCATACCAGGATTTGTTTATGGCGGACTTCTTGCCTCACTGATTGATTGCCATGGAACAGGCTCTGCATCTCTTGCTCTATACCGTAAAAATGGCTACGAAATAGGAGATTCAGCAGAGCCGCCGCGGTTTGTTACCGGTTCTCTCCACGTGGATTTTAAAAAACCAACGCCGCAGGGTGAAGTACTAAAAGCAATAGGAACGGTTGAAGAAATTCACCCGAAGAAATGGAGAGTTAAAACAGAAGTATACGCGAGTGACATCATTGTTGCGACCGGAGAAGTTGTGGCAGTTGTTATGCCAAGTACGTTTAAACGAAAAGAAGACTAAAAAATGCAAAACAGTTACATAAAAAGGGAGGAAAAGGTATGGGTAAATGTAATTTAGACCACTCGGTAGAAGATGTACAGCAGAAGTTTAACTCGCAGTCACAATGGCTGCCAGAAGATATTCGCTCGTTATTTCATGAGTTTCTCGTACGAAATCCTTCGCAAACAACATTAAACGAGATGTTTCACTTGCTGAAGAAATATGATTTGGTTGATGAACACGAAAAAAAAGAGCGAGATCGAAAAATCAAATGGCTGATATTAAATAAAGAAGATACGAACAACTAATATACATGAGCTGAACAGCTTGTGATACGGCAGCTGATTTCCCTACAAGACTTCGCTTTCCGCAGGCGGCAGGAGTCTTCGTCTTGCCCTATCAACAATTAGAAGCAACTACATACATTAAACCTGCGTTTACAACCACAATGAAAACATCCGAACGAGTTGGATTCTCCATCAAGAATCTCGCTTCATCGTTCGGATCTTTCTTCAAATAAAATGCTTTTACCCCAGCCTCTTTTTAACGAGATTAAAAGTAATCACCACCACTTAAACCCGTCGTCTTCTAACAAATGATTTGAAGCTGCTGGGCCCATCGTACCCGCAGGATAAAAATGAAGAGGAAAGCGTTCATTATTAAAAACTTCTAAAATAGGTTGCACCCATTTCCAAGATAATTCAACCTCTTCCCAATGAGCAAAAAATGTGGAGTCTCCCTGTAAAGCATCAGATAACAGCAGTTCATAAGCTTCGGGTACTTCTTTTTGATTTGTTGAGAAATTGATGAAAATAGGTTCGATTTTATTGTCATTCAAAGGATTTTTGCTGTTTAATTGCAGTGAGATACCTTCATTTGGGCTGATTTCGACAACCAAAAGGTTAGGAATAACTTCTTCATCTTTATAAACATCTTTTAAAGGATGTTTAAATTCAATGACGATACGCGTGCATTTTTTACTCATTCGTTTTCCTGTGCGAAGATAGAAGGGTACTCCTTTCCAAAGCTCATGATCAATCCATACCCGGACTGCTATAAATGTGTCATTAACGGAAGTTGCATTGATGCCGGGCTCATCTTTATATCCTATAACGGAACGATTTTGGATTTTTCCTCCTTCGTATTGACCTCTTATGACGTTCGAATGGATAAACTCTTTTTGTAGAGGGCGAAGGCTTTTCATAATTTTTATCTTTTGTTGGCGAGTTTTTGCGATGTTAAGTGTCTTTGGCAGCTGCATGGCAGTCATCATCAGCATTTGAAGCATATGGTTTTGGAACATATCCCTAATTGCACCGGACTGATCATAGTAAGGCGCTCTTTCTTCTACACCAACTGTTTCACTAGCTGTAATTTGGACATTTGCAACGTAGTGATGATTCCATAGTGCTTGTAAAATAGGGTTTGCAGATGCTAGAGCCTCCAAATTTTGAATCATTGGTTTTCCCAGATAGTGGTCGATACGATAAATCTCTTCTTCATTGAACGTTTCAGTAAGCTTTTGATTTAACACTTGAGCAGATTGTAAATCGTGTCCGAAAGGCTTTTCGATAATAAGACGTTTCCAGCCTTTTGTAGATCCCAATCTGCCGCTATTTATATTTGAAGCAATAACGTCTACAAATTCAGGAGCCACTGATAAATAGAAAAGACGATTTTCAGGAATATTTAATTCTGCTTCGCCTTCTTGAATAGCCTGCAGCAACTGGTCATATCCATCACTATTGGTAACATCCATTTTATGATAGCCAACTGTCTTAAGAAATTCTTTTATCTTGGATTCACCTTGGCTAAAGCGCCTTGAAAAAGTCTTTACTGATTCTTCTACATATATTTGAAAGGCATCATTAGACCAGTTGCTTCTACCCGTACCAACAATAGAAAAGGAAGAAGGCAGTTTTTTATCTAAAAATAAATTATATAACGCAGGAAAAATTTTTCTTTTAGCTAAATCTCCTGTTGCTCCAAATAAGATAAAGGTCATGGAATCCACTTCTAACGCTTGTGGTGAATGAGACTTGAGACAATTATCACGTGAACGAGCTACACTGCCCAATTGATCTCCTCCTTTATTTTAACGGTCTATTACAGTGAATATAGTCTTTTACCGTCTTTACAGATTACAGTATAGCAGGTACAATTTTCCTTTATAAGTAGGCACTTTATTTTCATATAGTGTCTAAAACTATACTATTACGCATAAAAAGGGAGGAAAAAGGATTGAGCAGACTTTTTAGCAAAACGTTTAACTGTGAAAAGGAATTAACGTTAACGATTATTGGAGGCAAGTGGAAAATGTTGATTATGTGGCACCTAGGAAAAGAAGGGACGAAACGATTTGGGGAGTTAAAGTCCATGATGCCGGGAATTACTCAGCGAATGTTAGTAAGTCAGCTGCGAGAATTAGAAGAAGATCAAATCGTTCACCGAAAAGTCTATCCGGTTGTCCCTCCAAAAGTTGAATATTCCTTGACTGAACACGGGAGAAGCTTGATGCCCATCCTTGAGAGCATGGATGAGTGGGGAAAAAATTATATGGAAACCGTTATAGATCCTGAAATGAATAATTCCAGCCATATGGGTTAAAACCTTTTGTTGAAAAAGAATAAAACTACCCTTATTATTCAGAATTTTCTAAAATAAACACGAATGATACGCTGCATTGAAGCGTCCATAGTATATTTTTAGTGACTATATGTTTTAAAAGTGCCTACTTTTTTTTTGAAAGTAACGGTTTTACAATGAATTCATGCTAGACAACCCCATTTAATGAAGGAGTGAAGTAAGTATGGAACTTCAATTAGCATTGGATCTTGTAAATATTTCAGAGGCAAAAGAAGTAGTGCAGGAGGTTCAAGAGTATATCGATATTGTAGAAATTGGAACTCCAGTTGTGATTAACGAAGGGCTAAAAGCAGTCAAAGAAATCAAGGAAGCCTTTCCGTCTTTAAAGGTATTAGCTGATTTGAAAATTATGGATGCAGGTGCTTATGAAGTAATGAAAGCTTCTGAAGCGGGGGCTAGTATTATTACCATTCTTGGCGCTACTGATGATTCGACTATAAAAGGCGCTGTAGAAGAGGCCAAAAAACAAGGAACACAAATTCTTGTTGATATGATTAATGTAAAAAACCTTGAACAACGTGCAAAAGAAGTCGATGCACTCGGTGTTGACTATATTTGTGTACACACAGGGTATGATCTTCAAGCTGAAGGAGAAACCCCGTTCGATCACCTTCAAACGATTAAACGAGTTGTGAAAAATGCAAAAACAGCGGTCGCAGGAGGTATTAAACTGAATACACTTCCTGAAATCGTGCAGTCACAGCCGGATCTTGTGATTGTAGGCGGGGGGATTACAAGTGAAAAAGACAAAAGAAACGTTGCAGAAGAAATGAAAAAAGTAGTCAAACAAGCAACTTTGGTCTAAAAATAAGCAAAAGTATTTAGACCTTCAAAATTAATTAATCGGTAAATGGTTGAAAAAGAAGATAGCTAAGTTATTTTAGCTATCTTCTTTCCGTCATTTTTTGGTATAACCATTCATTGATAAGTGTCATTTTGACAGATAGATAGTTTCTTTAAAATTCGTTATTCGAAAGAAAAAGACGGCAGTTTTTCTGGTATTTTAAAGTTAAGAAAGCGTTATCCGAACATTAGCGGAAGAAAGTCTGAAAAAATCTATGTCACACTTTTTAACAAAATACTTTGAAAATTATTAATATTAAAAATATAATTAACTATCGACAATATTTAACATCTTCAAACCAAAAAAGGAGGGAGATATGAAGTGATGGAACATAAGAGGATAGTAGTGATAGGAGCTGGAATTGTCGGGTGCAGCATTGCCTACTATTTAAGCAAAATGGGGCAAAGAAACATAACAGTGATTGAGCAAGGCCCTTTGTTTGAAACGGGAGGATCTACTTCTCACGCTCCGGGGCTTGTATTTCAGCTTAGCTTTTCAAAAATCCTGACAACACTAGCTTCTCAAACAGTCGAGACCTTTAAAGAGTTGAGTACAGATGAACAGCGCTCGTTTTATCCTGTCGGCAGTTTAGAAGTTGCCCGTACACCAGAGCGATTAGAAGACCTAAAGAGAAAGGCTGGTGTTGCCAGCTCATGGGGAATCGAAGCTTTTCTTCTTTCACCGCAGGAATGCGCGCAAAAAAATTCGCTGATTTGTCCTGAGCGTATTTGCGGAGGTCTCTATGTTCCGTCAGACGGTATTGCCAAACCTTTGCATGCCGTTGATAAAATGACTCGTTTTTCTAAAGAGTGTGGAGTAGAATTTTACGGTCATACAGAAGTGAAGAATATCGAAGTGACAAATGGTCAAGTAAAGGCAGTGTACACGAGCGCTGGAAAATTTGAAGCAGATGTAATCGTGTGCTGTGCCGGATTTTGGGGACCTCGCATCGGAGAAATGGTTGGTGTAACGATTCCTCTTCAGCCGATGGCTCATCAATATGTGTTTACAAATGATTTACTTGAATTAAACGGAGAAACGGAAGAAGCCGCGACTCCTCTTATTCGAGATCAGGATAATGCAATTTATTTTCGTCAGGTAGAGAAAGGGCTTGGGATTGGATCATATCAGCATGAGCCGTTTCCAGTCGAACTCAGTGACATTACAAAATACGGAGAAACAAAAGAAATGCCTTCTGTTAATCCTTTTACACCAAAAGATTTTGAAAAACCGTGGGAAGATGCAATGGAATTAATTCCGGCATTAAAACGAGCAGGAATAAAAAAAGGAATCAACGGCATTTTTTCCTTCACACCTGATGGGATGCCGCTGCTTGGCAAATCACAAGCAGTAGAGGGATTTTGGGTAGCCGAAGCCATATGGGTAACGCACTCTGCAGGTGTCGCTAGACAAATGGCTGAATGGATGATGAATGGTGCCCCGACTGTGGATTTGGAGCTATGCGATATCAATCGTTTCGATACGTATGCATGCAGCCCTGTTTATTACAAACAGCGGTCTATTGAAGAGTATGAAGAGGTTTATAGCATTCATCATCCATTTATGCAGCGAAAAGTATCGCGAAACATGCGCGTAAGTCCATTTTATATGCGTCAGCAAGAACTAAAAGCGTATTTTAACGAAAAAGCAGGGTGGGAGCAGCCGCAGTGGTATGAAGCTAACTATCCGCTTATATCCACATATGAAAAGAAGATGGTAATAAGAAAGGGGTGGTCCGCTGAATATTGGTCACCGATTATCGAGGCTGAACAGTTGCATACTCGTCAGTACGCAGCGATTTACGATACAACGGCAGCAAAGAAAAGGTTGGAAATTAAAGGGGAAGGAGCTCTCCAGTTTTTACAGAAGCTAACGACGGGAAATATAGACATTACAGTAGGTCAAAGCATACGTACGTGTATGTTGCATGAGCGAGGCGGCATAAAAGATCAAATAACGGTTATTCGCAAAAATATATCCACTTTCTTGATTGTTTGTACGGGAGCTGTAGAAGCAAGCTGGATTCAAAAACACGTGCCTCAGGACGGTCAAGTTGTTTTTCAAGATGTAACGTCAGGGACATGCAGTATAGCATTAATTGGTCCTAGAGCTAAAGGAGTAATGAAGTCCGTGGCTCAACGATCAGACCTTAGCAGCGCTTGGATTCAAGGGCAAGCGAAAACCCTGTTTATTGAAAATAGTTCAGTTCTTGCTCTGCGTGATTCCTACGGGGGAATGGAGAGCTGGGAGTTGATTACGACTTCTGATCAAGGCCTGAATTTATGGGATTTATTAATTGAACAAGGACAGCCTTATCAGCTGATTGCCGCGGGAGACCGGGCTCTTGAAAATCTTCGAATTGAATCTTTTTCGTTAAAAAGCGGGAAAGACTTTTGGAGTGAGCATCATCCATATGAAGTTAACCTTCATAAAATGGTTGATTTAACAAAACCATTTTTTATTGGAAAAGAGGCATTGCTTGATCGTCAGCGAAAAGATTCTGAAACAGTATTAGCGACGCTCATATTAGATGATCCTTCAGCGATAGTAATGGGATATGAACCGGTCTTTTATGGAGAAACAGCCCTCGGATTTGTGACAAGTGCCGGCTATTCATACAGCTTAGGAAAAGGAATTGTACACACTTTATTATCTCGAGCTGTAGATGAAGAAATGGTTTTAGAAGTCGAATACTTTGGTCAGCGTTATAAAGCAACAATGATGACACACTCCCCAGCGGTAGTTTAATTGATCAATCGAAAGACAGGAGGAATGCAGATGTCAACACATTATGATGTCATTATTATCGGATTAGGAGCTATGGGGAGTACGGCTGCTTATCAGCTCGCCAAAAAAGGTCAGCGGGTATTGGGGCTAGAACAATACGGTCCCGCTCATGACCTAGGATCGAGTCACGGCGGTTCTAGAATCATTCGACAGTCGTATTTTGAAGACCCTGCTTACGTTCCATTATTGCTTCGCGCCTACGAATTATGGAATGAAATTGAAAGAGAAAGCGGTCAAGAAATTCTTACGGTTACCGGTGGACTTATGATGGGACCTCCTGATAGCTTGACGGTTTCTGGAAGCATCGAAAGCTCTAAACAGTGGAATCTTGCGTATGAGATTCTAGAAGCAAAGGATATTTACAAACGGTTTCCGGCGTTTACACCTTCACCTGCTACGGTTGCTCTATATGAAGAAAAAGCTGGATTCGTTAGGCCGGAAGCGAGCGTATATACTCACCTTCTTCAAGCAGAAAAGTACGGAGCTGAGCTTCATTTTTTTGAGGAAGTCGTGTCGTGGGAAGCTCATCCTTCTGGTGAAGGCGTGCGCGTTGTAACAGCTAATGGAATATATGAAGCTGGAAAAATCATTATTTCTGCAGGCGCTTGGGCACCCGATTTATTACGGGATTTAGGTGTTAGCTTACAAGTAGAGCGTCATATGCAAATGTTTTTTGAACCAACACAAGGAATAGATGTTTTTTCAGTGGGAAAACAGCCGATTTATATTTGGGAAGCAGATGATTATGTACAGTTGTATGGTTTCCCTTCTTTTGGATTAAAGGCTGAAGGAGCAAAAGTGGCGTTTTTTCGAAAAGGAACAGCGTGTACGCCGGAAACGATTGATCGAAATATATATGAAGACGAAGTGAACATGATGCGGCACTATCTATCTCAAGGTATTCCACAGCTTAACGGTCGATTTTTACAAGGGAAAACGTGCATGTATACCAATACACCAGATGAGCATTTTGTCATTTCACTGCATCCTGAATATCCTCAAGTAGCGATTGCAGCTGGATTTTCTGGACATGGTTTTAAGTTTGCAAGCGTAGTAGGAGAGATTTTAGCAGATTTAGTGATAGAGGGAAAAACTAATCACCCAATTGATTTGTTTACTCCGCAGCGATTTGCGGCGAATAAAATAGTATAAATCGTCGTCAGCTCTTGCGAATGGTTCTATTTAAATGTTTCTAAAGAAGCGAAGGAGGAATAGTAGATGGTTATGGAACATGGTTTAGTGAATGATAATGGGAGACTTGAGCCCACGTTGAAAGGAGAGCTGTATACATCTTCGGACATTTTTAAGTTAGAAAAAGATCATATATTTTCTAAATCATGGAGTTTAGTTGCATTTGAATACGAAATAGCAGAGCCGGGACAATATATTACGACGAGAGTTGAAGGCGAAAATATTTTAATTACTAGGGGAAAAGATCACGTGCTGCGTGGATTCTTGAACGTATGTCGGCATCGAGGAGCTAAGCTGTGCAGCCAAGCATCCGGTAAAGCAGGTGTTATTCGCTGTCCATATCATTCGTGGAGTTATAGCTTAGATGGTGATTTAGTGGGTGTTCCTAACACAAGCCACTGTCGAGAAGAACTCGTGCATAATGAAAATTACGGACTAACATCCGTTCACATTGAAGTGTGGCACGGTATGGTTTGGGTTAATTTATCTGACAATCCTATGTCTGTTGAATATCAGCTAGACGCACAAATTTTTGATCGTTTTGGAGAACTTTATACGTTTGCTAGATATGAAATTCAAAACTTGAAATCCGCTCATCGTGAAGAATATGAAGTCGAGGCAAACTGGAAGCTTATTGTAGAAAACTTTCAAGAGTGCTATCACTGTTCCTCTATTCATCCTGAACTTACGGCCACGCTGCCTGAATTTCGTTTGGGAGTGGGCACTCAAAATTCCGTGGGAGGCGGAGCTAAGTTTGGAAATGAATTAGAAGCTTTTTCAATCAGCGGGAAAGGAAGCCGTCCTATGCTAAAAGGATTGCTTCCGGAAGATGACCGCACGTATTTTGGCATTACCGTTCTGCCGCTTGTATTTATCAATTTAACACCGGATCACGTTATTATTCATCGTATTATTCCAATTAGTGCGGAAAAGTCTAAAGTGATTTGTGAATGGTTATTCGACCCGGAAGAAATGGCTAAGTCTGATTTTGACCCAAAAGATGCCGTGGAATTATTTCACCGCGTTAATTTACAAGACTTTGAAGCGTGTGAGTGGTGTCAAGAAAATATGAGCTCAAAATCTTATAAAGAAGGAGGTATTTTAGTACCTATCGAACAGCACGTTTCTCATTTTTACAATTATGTATTGGAAGCAATCGGTATGAAGGTCGAATAGTAAGTGGAGGTGGTCTGACACGTTACCTTGAGGTGTCAGACCACCTCTAACAATCTACTTTAAAATAAGGGGGAAATAAATTGAGTACAAGCTCTAAACTAACAGAACCCATTATCCGCGTTACCGATGTTTCAAAAGTATTTGGTCGCCAAAAAGAACAGGCTCTTAAGCTACGAGAAGCTGGAGAAAGTAAATATGAAGTCGAACAAGCTACTAAGACAACCGTTGCTATTTACAATGCTCATTTCGAAGTGAAAAAGGGAGAAACCTTTGTGTTAATTGGATTATCAGGAAGCGGGAAATCTACTTTACTTCGATGCTTGAACGGACTTGTAGAACCGACAGAAGGGACGGTATATCTAGAAAACAAAGATATTTCTCATATGCCAAAAAGACAACTTCAGGAAGTCCGGAGAAATAAAATTGGGATGGTCTTTCAAAATGTGGGCCTCCTTCCAAACCGCACCGTGATTGACAACATTACATTCGGTCTAGAGATACAAGGTGTATCAGCAAACGAAAGAGAAAAGCGAGGGAAAAAGGCCCTTGAAATGGTGGGCTTAAATGGACAAGCTTATAAAAGAATTTATGAACTATCAGGAGGTATGCAGCAGCGGGTTGGACTAGCGAGAGCTCTTGCTTCTGAACAGGAGATTTTGCTGATGGATGAGCCTTTTTCAGCTTTAGATCCTCTTATTCGAAGAGATATGCAAAAGCTATTTCTTGATATTCAGGGAGAAGTACAAAAAACAGTTATTTTTGTGACGCATGATTTAGATGAAGCATTAACTTTAGGCCACCGGGCTGCCGTGATGAAAGACGGGGAAATTGTACAGCTTGGAACCGCTGAAGATATTTTAAGTCAACCGGCAACCGGTTATGTAAAGCTGCTTGTTCAAGACGTTAATTACGGTAAAATTCGCCTTGCTAAAGACGCGGTGGTTCCGGTAGAAACGGCTGCCTATGAGTATGAATCACCGCAAGTCGTATTAAGAAGAATGAGAACCAATCATTTATCTACTATTTTTGTTCTTGATAGTGCTGACCGCTTATTGGGCTTAATGAGCATTTATACGGTGATGGAGCTGATAGAAGCTCATAAGCATGATTTAAAAGGAAAAGAAATGACACAGCCGCATTGTGTTAATCCCGATATGTCTTTACAAGAAATGATTCCTTTATTTACAGACAGTCATTCGCCTGTAGTCATTGTTGATAATCATCATCGCCTACAAGGTATGATTTCCCCAAGCACCCTTATTGCAAATCTCACTGAACGTACTGCAGTGACGGAGCAACAAGAAGTTAAGTCATATCAAATGGAGGTCCGATAAATATGATGGTAAATTCCGCGACGATTCCTCGTATTCCTTTAGATAAATGGGCAAACTCATTTGTTGATTACATGATTGATAGTTTTTCAGGTGTATTTACTGGAATCAACCAAATAATGACCAGCTTAATAAGCAGTCTCGAATGGGTATTGACCGCTTCTCCTCCGCTAGTAACGGTCATTGTTTTTGTTCTATTAGCGCTATGGTTAACAGATTGGAAGATAGCTGTATTTACGTGTTTTGGTTTACTTCTTATTATTAGCTTGAATTTATGGGAAGCATCGATGCTGACCTTATCTCTCGTTTTAGCTTCTACTATTATCTCACTTCTATTTGGCGTTCCTTTAGGCATATTATCACACCGCTTTAACAAAGTTGGAGCAGTGATAAAGCCCATTCTTGATATTATGCAAACAATGCCTGCTTTTGTTTACTTAATTCCGTCCGTACTTTTATTTGGATTAGGGAATGTTACAGCTCTTATTGCTACTTTTATTTTCGCAATGCCGCCTGCCGTTCGTCTGACGCTGCTTGGACTTCAGCAAGTTCCCCAGACCACTTTAGAAGCAGCAGAAGCTTTTGGAGCGACGGAATGGCAAAAATTAATTAAAGTCCAGCTGCCGCTCGCTTTGCCTATGATTATGTCGGGTGTAAACCAGGTTATTATGCTATCTCTTTCGATGGTTGTTATTTCTTCAATGGTCGGTGCAGGGGGCTTGGGTGCCGAGGTATTAAGAAGCATCAGTATGTTGGATGTAGGCTTAGGATTTATCGGCGGGATTGCAGTTGTCATTATTGCCGTTATTTTAGATCGTCTGACGCACCTTTCTACTCAAAAAAGAAAAGGTATTCAATCAAGTAAATAAAATGAATAAAGGTGGGAGTATATGAAACAATCAAAAAAATTTTCTTTTATTATGCTAACAATCGTCATTATGCTGCTTGTCTCCGCATGTGGCAATAGCAATACGGCAAGCAGCACGACGACTAAAAAAGAAATTACAATTGGATACATACCATGGGACGAAGCCGTAGCTGTTACGTTTCTATGGAAGGAATTATTAGAGGAAAAAGGTTATAAAGTTAAAGCAGTTCAAAGCGACGTAGCTCCGCTTTTCTCAGGAGTTGCTCAAGGAAACATTGATTTATTTTTGGATGTATGGATGCCGACCACCCATAGTTCTTATATGAAAAGATTTGGAAAACAAGTTGACGTGCTCGGTACTTGGTATGATCAAGCAGATAGCGGATTGGCCGTTCCCGACTACGTAGACGCGCAGTCACTAGCTGATTTAAAAAATAAGAAAGATGAGTTTAACGGAAAGATTATTAGTATTGAACCAGGATCTGGAATAAATGGTCTTACTAAAGATCATGCGATGCCAAGCTATGGGTTAAAAGACTGGAATTTAGTAGAAAGCAGCACAGCCGCCATGTTATCGGAATTAGATAAAGCCATTGCTAATAAAGAACCCATTGTTGTTACGTTATGGCGCCCGCACTGGGCTTTTGAAAAGTATAATCTCAGATACTTAAAAGATCCCAAAAATACGATGAATCCAACTGGACCTGAAAAAATACAGTCGATTAGCAAAAAGGCATTTAAAGAAGATTATCCAGAAGCAGCAAAGTGGCTGAAAGATTTTTCTATTAGTGCCGATCAACTAGCATCTTTAGAATCAGAAATTAACAGTGCAAAAGACGAAACAAAAGGTGTAAAAAACTGGATTTCTAAAAATAAAAAAGTGACGGAAAGCTGGGCAAAATAATAGAAGGAAAAGAAAAGGCTGTCTCATAAGTGAAGCTATTAACTTAGAGACGGTTTTTTTGTGGGAGAACTTTTTATCTGCAGCTTTTCTAACGGAGTAAGGTCGGTAAAAGCTCAATAAATGAAAGTTTTTTAACCTGATATGTAAATTAAAAAAATATATTTAAATTAAAAAAAGTGGCATTGCTTTCTACTATCCAAGTACAATTTAAATAATGAATGCTTTACGTTTCGCATGTAAGTATTTATTTATACCTATGTTGTCATAATTTATGTGATTCCCCAAAGCATAAATTACTTTTCATTACCTTATTGTGTACAAAAATAGTGTAAGATAGGCTCATGCTTTTAACAGCATGGGCCTATTTTTATAGACAGCTTGAAAATAGATATTTCCAAACTGGAAAATTAATCTTTCCCTCTTGTACAATAAATATTCTTCTGTACAAAAATAGAGTGTATAATAGGAATGTTGAATTGATAGGAAAAAGAGAGAAGCCCTATCAAGCAAAGGAAGATGGAGTGGAGAGTGTGTACTGAAAGTAAAATTGTCCAGCGGCAAAAATAAACATGTTTTTCGGATGCTTCTAGAAGAATATCTAGAATGAAAGTAGGAACATTATGGAAAAGAAAATGAGGTTTGGCATTAAATCCAAAATTATTATTGGATATTTAATTGTTATTGTCTGTTTATTTATTGCATTTATTGTTTTAAACAGTCAAATTTCATCTTTGCAAAAAGAACGAAATTTTATCATTGATCATGATATTGAAGTGCATGATCTGACCAATCGAATTGAAAAACACCTGCTCGATATGGAAACCGGACAAAGAGGCTATATTATTACAGGAGAAGCGAGTTACTTAGAACCTTATAACAGCGCAGCATCAAGTTGGGAAAAAGATTATAATGCACTGTATCAGCTTCTAAATAATAATCCAAATCAGCAGGAGAAACTGGAGAAGATTAAAGGAAGCATTCAAGACTGGATTGAAGCCGCTGGTGAACCGACCATTGCATTAAAAAAAGAAAATAATACAAAAGAGCTTCAGCAGTTTTTTGAGAAAGATCCTGGGCGCCAGTATATGGATGATATACGCAGCCAGTTTACTTCTTTTAGAAATGTAGAGAAAAAATCGACTGAAACAAGAGCAACAGAGTTAGACGAGAAAAATCAAAAAATTAAAATTGGACTTTACGGTTTGCTGTTATTTGTTACGCTTATTTCACTTGCTATCGCTATTGTTTTATCCAATTCCATTGTGAATACGATTAAAGAAGTTACGCAAACGATCAAACGAATTACGGCTTCAAAAGGCGAGTTAAAAGGAAGAATTAAAGTTCGATCTAATGATGAAATTAAAGATTTAGGGATAGCCACGAACGCGTTGTTAGAAAATATTGAAGAGCGAAACTGGCTGCAAACGAACATTGCTCATGCTGTAACGATGTACCAAGGCATAGCATCTGTAGACAAGCTTGCGGAAAAATTTCTCTTTACGGTTTCAGAAATGACAGGAGCTTCTTTCGGAGCATTTTATGTTCGAGAGGAAAATGATAAAGGAGATCTATTCGTCAAACAAGCTGCTTTTGCAGATAGAAAAGGCGACGCGGGAAGAGAGAGCTTTTTGATAGGCCAAGGGCTCATTGGACAAGCTGCTTTAGAAAAAAGAACCCTTGTCATAAACGATGTACCTGACACGTACCAGCTCATTGCTTCAGGATTAGGAGACGTAAAACCTAAGAGTATTTTTATTGTGCCCGTCTTATTTGAAGATGAAGTAATTGCAGTTATCGAGCTGGCATCGCTGCACGAATTTACAGTTTTAGAGCAAGAACTTATTAGTCAAGTGATTGAAACGTTTGGTCTCACTATCAATGGTGTAATCAGACGAATGGAAATTGCCCGTCTATTAAAAGAATCTCAGGCGATGACAGAAGAGCTCCAGGCTCAGTCTGAAGAACTTCAAACACAGTCAGAAGAACTGCAAATGCAGTCTGAAGAGCTGCGTATGATTAATGAACAGCTAGAAGAAAGAACGAAAGATGCAGAAGAAAAATCGTTTGAATTAGAGGCTGCAAAAGAAGATTTAGAAGAAAAAGCGCATCAGCTGGAATTGAATTCTCAATACAAATCTGAATTCCTTGCTAATATGTCGCACGAGCTTCGAACACCGCTTAACAGCATTCTTATTTTGTCTGAAATGCTTGAGGAAAACGCGGCTAAAACGCTATCTGAAGATGAAGAAGAATATGCTCGTATTATCCATTCTTCAGGAAAAGACTTGTTGGCATTAATCAACGACATCTTGGATTTATCAAAAGTAGAGTCTGGAAAACTAGATGTCTTGCTTGCTGAGATGAATATGAGTGAGCTTCCAGATCAAATTGAACGTAATTTCAGCCACGTTGCTGAACAGAAAAAAGTACAATTAAAAATTAATAAAGCACAAGATGTACCTGACATCATTCACACAGATGAAAAGAGATTCCAGCAAATTGTGAAAAATCTTTTATCAAATGCATTTAAATTTACGGAATCGGGATCTGTCACAGTATCTATTCAACGAGTAGCTGACCATCGTCTTACAACAGCTATGCGTACAGTGGATACGGATTGCTGGCTAGAAATAGCTGTAGCTGATACAGGGATTGGTATACCAAAAGAAAAGCATCAGCTTATCTTTGAAGCGTTTCAGCAGGCCGATGGAGCTACGGTTCGCAAGTACGGAGGAACGGGACTTGGCTTATCTATTTGCAGTGAGTTTGCAAAATTATTGGGCGGCTGGATTTCCCTAAGCAGTGAAGTAGGAAAAGGAAGTACGTTTACACTCTATCTTCCTAGTCTCTCTAACGGTCTTGTTGACTATGAAAAAGTAAATTTTGCATATGAAGAAGTAGCAGTATCTGTAGAAGAAGCTGAACCTGAAGCAGAAATAACTGAAATTGATCATCCTGTACAACCAGTTGAACCTTCATTACAAGATGATGAAAATGTATTTCAGGATAAGCGAGTGCTCATCGTAGATGATGACCAGCGCAACATCTTTGCCTTAAAAACTGCGCTAGCTAAACAAGGTATGACCATTATGACAGCTCATAACGGAATAGAGTGTCTTGAAATGATGAAGAATAGTGAACCATTTGATCTCATTTTAATGGATATTATGATGCCGCAAATGGACGGATATGAAGCGATGCAGAAAATTAGAGGAGAGCTAAAGCTTGTTGATTTGCCTATTATTGCACTAACCGCTAAAGCGATGAAAAATGATCGTGAAAAATGCTTGGAAGCTGGAGCATCAGATTATATCAGCAAACCTTTAGATTTAAATCAGCTGTTCTCCGTTATGCGTGTATGGCTAGTAAATTAAGCGGGGTATGAAACATAAATGGATATGAAGCACCTAGACTTAAGTGAAGACTTAGTTATGAATAAAAAAACAGATTTGGAGATTGATTTACTGCTGACGGCTATTTATCGATTAACAGGATTCGATTTCAGACAGTACGCTAAATCTTCTATCTGTCGCCGGGTCTATAATCGAATGAAAATTGAACGTATTCCAACTGTGTCTCGATTGCTAGAAAAAGCGATTCACGAAGAAGAATTTATGAATCAGCTTTTAAATGATTTTTCGATAAATGTGACAGAAATGTTTCGCGATCCGAGCTTTTTTAAAGCATTTCGCACAAAAGTGATTCCGGTATTAAAGGATTATCCGGAAATTCGCATTTGGCACGCTGGCTGTGCAACGGGCGAAGAGGTATTTTCTATGGCGATTCTTTTAGAAGAAGAAGGGTTAATGGATAAAACGGTCATTTACGCAACCGATATGAACGAAGATGTATTAGAAAAAGCAAAACAAGGTGCCTTTTCTTTACGTAAAATGAAGTCATATACAAAAAATTATATTCAAGCCGGTGGAAAGAACGCCTTCTCAGAATATTATCAGACGGATCATCACTATGCATATTTTCATCCGTCGCTGTTAAAAAATATTATCTTTGCTCAGCATAATTTAGTCACGGATCAGTCATTTAATGAATTTCACGTCATCATTTGCCGAAACGTCCTTATTTATTTTACAGCTCAGCTGCAAAATCAAGTGTATAATTTATTTTCAGAAAGCCTTTGTGCAAAAGGATTTCTTGGGCTTGGTGATAAAGAAACGCTTCGCTTTGCTGAAGGAGCAGCTTCTTATATCGAGTTTGCAGGGAACGAGCGCATTTATCAAAAGCAATAAAAAAAGACCTCATTTATGAGGTCTTTTTTTATTGTGCTTGTGCTTGAATCATAAGCACGCACATATCATCAGGCTGATTTAACTTTTGTTCTTCTGAAAAAATTTCATTCATAAATGTCTGCGGATTTGTCCATTTTTGTTCAGTAAGCTTTTGAAGACGAAGGGCAGATTCATTTTCGCAAGGGCCCATTGATTCAAGAGCTCCGTCTGTAAATAGCAAAATTTGCACATCGTTCTCAAAGCTGACAACAGATTTCTGAACGTCCATTTCTTCAAAAAACCCTACAGGGCAGCTTCCTCGTTGAAGAGGAACAAGCGTATGTTCATCCACTAACATATAACCTTCTGGATGCCCGGCATTCACATATTCTACTGTCTTAGCTTCCGTATCAATCACTAAATAAATAGCAGTGAAATAGTAAGGGATTTCATCTTTTTCGCTGTGCAATAATTCCATGTAGCGATTCAACTCTGTAATAACCTGCTCAGGGTCTACGAGAGACTTGATAGCTTCTCTGAGCACAGACGAAATAAACATACAAACAAGCGAGGCAGAGATGCCGTGCCCCATCATATCAAAAAGGATAATTCCGTACCGGTGCTCGTCAATTTTGTGCCAATAGTACATATCACCCGCTAATTTAAAAGAAGGATAATATGAAACTTCCATTTGAATATCTTTCTCTCGTAGAGGGGGACTGAGTAAGTTTTGCTGTACGTGCGTAGCTAAATCTAACTCAGTTTGAATTTTCTTTTCATGTTCCGTGTGCCAGTCAATTTCTTCCTTAAGGCGTAAAGCTACCCGCATACGAGCCAGCAGTTCCACTTTATTGATCGGCTTTGTGACGTAATCTGTTCCACCGGCGTCTAGAGCTTCTACTAATTTGCTGCTGTCCTCTAGAGCTGTGACAAAGATAATTGGAATATGTTTTAAGCGTTCTACCTGTTGAATTCGCCTGCAGGCTTCGATTCCATCAATTTCGGGCATCATAATATCAAGTAAAATCAAATCGACCGAATTCGTTTTTGAGTTCTCATCGTCCAGGTTAAGATAGTCGAAAAGGGCATGGGCAGACGTAAGAGACACACAGTTATCGTAGCCAGCGCCTTTTAAAATTTTTTCAATCACAAATAGATTGACTTGATTGTCATCTACTAGAAGAATGGTCATGCTTTATTTCCCCTTATTATGTTTGAAGACTAATGATTGAATATGTAGTTTTCAAGCATTTTTATACTTTTTCTGTTTTTCTATTTATCTATTATACAGAAAAGACAGCGTTTAGGGTATTTTTTAAGATTATTCTTTTCTATTAAAAAAGTCATTCGTCCCCAGAAAAGGAGACAAATGACTTTTTATAGCAATTTGTATAACGCAAATATCCCGAAAGTCAGTACAACCGCTCCCGAAATACGATTTACCCAGATTAAGCTGTTATTCGTAAACTTCGAACGGGCAAGACTAATAGCAAAACTGAGCGAAAGCCACCAGCAGGCCGATCCTAAAAATACGCCTGCAACCATTGTCAAAGCAGAAGCAGCATCAAATGCTGATTTACTAATGCCTACACCAGAAAATACGCCAATAAAAAATAAGATCGTCATTGGATTCGTAACCGTTAAAAAAAGAACGGATGTATAAGAACGAAGTAAACCTTCTCCTTTAGCAGCGGCAGCGTGCTCTGCAGGTCGAGAACGAAAAGTTTGTACACCTAAATAACATAAAAATAATCCCCCAATCAGCTGAAGCCAAATCTTTTGGGTTAGTAAAAAGGTTGTAATGAACGTTAGGCCAAACGCAGCGATGCATCCATAAAGAGCATCTGCTGTAGCTGCTCCCAGACCAGATACAAATCCGTGTAATCGCCCTTTAGATAACGTGCGATTAATACATAAAATACCAATGGGACCGACGGGTGCAGCAACGGAAAAGCCGATCACTAACCCCTTTAGAAAATAAAATAAGTTCATCTTTTAAGTAGCTCCTAAGAAGTTTTTCTTTAGTATAGTACAAAAGCAATCGTGAATGAAGCCAATTTTGAGAAAGTTGTTAACACATATTTTTAGTCTGTTCGGGTACATCATAATGATGTTATAAAAAACATCACTAGCAAATTTATTTTAATCATTAAAAAGTTCAAAAACTAAATTATTTTACACAGAAAATTAAATGTAGTAAAATAATTCACTGTTACATATATAGAAAGATCTACCACTAAAAAGTAGTCATTCGTAATGAGATGAAGAGAGGTTAGTCATCATGAGTAATCTGTTTGCAAAAAAAGATGTTAACAAGCTGTTAGAGGAAAATGCGGCAAAAGAATCAACTAAGACACTAGGGTTATTTGATGTGATTTTGATGGGAGTAGGAGCAACTATTGGGACAGGAGTTCTGGTTATAGCAGGGTTAGTTGCCGCGAGGGATGCAGGGCCCTCGGTCTCCATTTCCTTTGTTATTTCTGCAGTAGCCTGTATTCTTGTTGCGCTGTGTTATGCAGAATTTGGTTCAGCTATTCCAAGTTCAGGAGGCGCATATACATACATATATGTTTCACTAGGAAAATTTGTAGCGCATTTGATAGGATGGTCCATCGTGGGATGCTATACGGTATCTTTAGCTTCCGTAGCGGGCGGATGGTCATCTTATGTGAATAATGTGCTTACTGAATTTGGTATTAGACTTCCTGAATCGTTCACGGCCATACCAAGCGGTGGAGGTATTATTAATCTTCCTGCGGTATTTATTGTGCTGTGCATGTCGTTTTTATTAACAAGAGGGGTAAAAGAAAGTAAAAAAATAAATAACTTAATGGTTTTAATCAAGATAGGTATTGTTCTTTTATTTGTAGCCGTCGGCGTCTTTTTTATTCATACAAATAACTGGCACCCATTTACTCCTTTTGGTGTGAAAGGAATCTTTGCAGGCGCAGCTTCCGTCTTTTTTGCTTATAACGGATTTGATGCCATTTCTACTTCGGCAGAAGAAGTGAAAAATCCGCAAAGAAACTTGCCGCTAGGCATTTTGATTGCACTAAGTGTTTGTGCAGTCATTTACGTAGTAATTGCATTAGTATTAACAGGAATGGTTTCTTATAAAGAGCTAAACGTAGGTGATGCGTTGTCATATGCGCTCAATAGCGTAGGACAAGAATGGGCAGCGCTCATTGTATCTATAGGAGCGGTTATTGGTATTATGGCCGTCGTATTTGCTTATTTGTTTGTCGTGCCTCGCATACTGATGTCAATGAGCCATGATGGATTATTGCCGTCTCTTTTTGCGAAAGTAAACCGAAAAAACAGCGAACCTGTCATATCCACATGGCTTGTGGGCGCGTTAGGCGCTGTTGTAGCTGGTTTTGTTGATTTAAAACAGCTGGCAGATTTAGCGAATATGCTAGCGATTGTCACGTTTGCTGCCGTTTCATTTTCGATTTTGGTTCTGCGAAAAACTCAGCCTAACCTAAAGCGCGGTTTCAAAGTACCTTTTGTACCATTTATTCCGATTATTGCTATTCTTTGCTGTATCTTTCTCATGTTCAACTTATCAATGAAAACGTGGATGTATTCAATCGGCTGGATGCTGATTGGCGTCTTTATTTACGTTGGATACGGTAGAAATAAAAAGAGCGTTTAGCAAAAAAAGACTCTAAGCGAACAAGCTGGAGTCTTTTTTGTGTATATATTTATCTTGAAAGTGAGCTATGAACATAACGTAAAAATTAAAAATTTATTTGAGACATATGTCCTTTTTATTTTAGGAAATGTTATTGTTTAATAAAAGAAACCGTTATGATGGAGAGGAAAACATGAGGGAAATTACAAGTGAGAAACAGCTGATGGAGTATATAAATACTTATAAATTAGAGTCGGTTTTCAAAAAAGAGTTACTACCGCATTTGTCACTGTATGATGTCGACGCAGGGGAACGTCTTTGTTCTCAAGGAGATGCGTCCCACTGTTTGTACATATTGATGAAAGGCAAGGTTAAAGTTTATACCATATCGCCCGAAGGCAAGACGCTTGTTCTTTCTTTTAAACAGCCCCTGGAAGTAATAGGTGATATTGAGTACGTACAAGATGTTGATATTATGAATACGGTTGAAGCCGTTTCACCTTTAGTTGTTATTGGTATACCATACAAACGATTAAAACAGTATGCGAGCAAGGATCCACAGCTGCTGACGTTTTTATTGGAAATGCTCACAAAAAAGTTTTGCGCAAAATCGAACTCGCTAAGCTTTAATTTAATGTACCCAGTTGAAGTGCGGCTGGCTAGTTACTTACTCTCTATTTTTTGTGAAGAATCGCATTTGGTTATGAATCAAAAAACAGAAAGCTTAAAAGATATAGCTAATTTAATCGGAACGACTTACCGGCATTTAAATCGTGTTCTTCAGAAATTTGTAGCGCAAGGAGTTATTGAAAAAAAGAAAGGCTCCATTATTCTCAAAGATAAGGAAAAACTGAGCTGTCTAGCAAACGACAATATATACGAATAGAAAAAGCAATAGATTAGTTGAAGGGGAGAGAGAAGAATGAAAACATACCGAACGCTGCTATTTGACATTGATAATACACTTTTGGATTTTAACGCAGCCGAAGAGCAGGCTTTACAGCTTCTTTTTGCTAACCACGATATTCCGCTGACTGAGGAAAGCAAAAAACGTTATAGTTTGATCAACCAGGGGTTATGGACAGCTTTTGAAGAAAATAAAATAAGCCGTGAGCAAGTTGTAAATACCCGCTTTTCTACTCTATGTAAAGAATATGGAATAGAAAAAGACGGAAAGCTACTTGAAACAGAGTACCGAACATATTTGAACAATGGCCATCAGCTCATTGACGGAGCGTTTGAGGTAATTAAAAACCTGAGCTGTCACTATGAGTTATATGTTGTTACAAATGGCGTATCGGCTACGCAATATAAACGCCTTCAGGACTCAGGTCTATATCCTTATTTTAAAGAAGTATTTGTTTCAGAAGATACGGGCTTTCAAAAGCCTATGAAGGAATATTTTGATTATGTTTTTTCACGTATAACAGAGTTGTCCGTACATGAAACATTAATTATTGGAGATTCTTTGAGTGCAGACATTCAAGGCGGGCAGCTGGCGGGTATTGACACGTGCTGGCTTAATCCTCAGAAAAAAAAGAATGATACAAATTGGAATTCAACCTATGAAATAGGAAGACTTCTAGAGCTTTATGACCTGCTGAACGTAAATAATGAAGTAGCTCCGGTACAAGTGTAAAAGTGTATAAACGTTAGAAAACGCAAAAAGTGCTAACCTTTTTTAGAACAAAAAGGGTGGGCACTTTTTCTATTTTACGGCTTTCAAAGGCTTAAAATACGCTAGGGATATTGGTCTATAAATAGGATTGTTAAAGTAATCAATACAAATTTAAACAGTTTTATCTCAAAAGCAATAGGGTATTTTACCAATATCCCAGATAAAGTAAGTAACTAGGAGGTCGTAAAAGATGATTAATGGCAAAAGTTTATCTCGTTCAGGAAAGAGTTCATATAGAAGAGAAACAGCGGTTGGAAAAACAGGAATGGTAGCCAGTGCTCATCCAATTGCAACAGATGCCGGAGAACAAGTGCTAAGAGCCGGAGGCAATGCAATTGATGCAGCAATTGCCGTTCAGTTTGGGCTCAACGTTGGAGAGCCGATGATGACGGGTATTGGAGGCAGCGGCTTTTTTATGGTATACCACAATGAAAGCAAAACAACTAAAATTTTTGACGGGCATTCTCAGGCTCCTAAAGCAGCCTATCCTGAAATGTTTCTTGATGAAAATAAAGAAGTTATTCCGTTTAGAAAGCGTTCTACTCATGCAACGGCAATTGGAATTCCAGGGATTTTAAAGGCGATGGAAGCAGCTCGTAAAGAGTATGGAACAAAACCCCTTGCTGAATTGATTGAACCGGCGGCCAAAGCAGCAGAAGCAGGTGTGGAAACAAACTGGGTTCTTGGAGATATTTTAAAAACATATGCCTATCGACTAGGAGAACATGCTAAGCAGCTATATTCTCCAAACGGCAAGCCTATGCAAGAAGGAGATATGATTAATAAAAAAGATCTTGCTAAAACCTTCCGCATTCTTCAAGAAAAAGGTATTGAGGCTTTTTATGAAGGTGAAATTGCAGAAGCCATTATTTCAACGATCAAAGAGCACGGCGGTTTTATGGAACTGTCGGATTTGAAAGAATACCAGATTAAGATTGATGAGCCCGTGTGGGGAGATTATAAAGGATACCGAATTGCTTCTTCCAACATGCCTAGTGCAGGAGGAACCACCGTGCTGCAAATCTTAAAGATATTAGAGGACTTTGATGTGTCTCAGTACGACGTGAAATCTTGGGAAAAGTATTATTTGTTTGCAGAAGCTATGCGTATTGCATTTTCAGATAAAATTGCATTCTCTGGAGATCCAGCCTACAGTGATATTCCACTAAAAGGGCTTTTAAATGATGAATATATAAAGGAACGTCAAAAATTGATTAATTGGAAGCATAAAAATGAGAAAGTTGATTTTGGCAACCCGTGGGATTATGAGAAAGGCCAAAAAGTGAACGTTGTGCGTCAGCCTTATGAACCTGAACGTGAGCTTAGTGAAACAACTCACTTCACGGTAGTTGACCGCTGGGGCAATATTGTCGCTTGTACATCAACTGTGGAACATCCTTTTGGTACAGGAATTATGGTTAAAGACCATGGGTTTTTACTCAACAACGAGCTTACTGATTTTGATGCTATTCCTGGAGGATTAAATCAAGCGGATGCAGGAAAGCGTCCGGTTAGCTGTAAAAGTCCAACCATCGTTTTTAAAGACAGCGAACCTGTACTTACTTTAGGGTCTCCAGGCGGACCAACGATTGTAGGGTCTGTGTTTCAAACGCTTATGAATGTCTTAGACTATGGAATGGATATAAAAGAAGCGATTGAAGAACCAAGAATTTTTAATAGTACAGGATCACTTATCGGTTGGGAAGCCGGAGTGGATATGAATGCCAAGGGAGAGCTAGAAGCCATGGGATTTAATTTTGGAGATGAGCCATTCCCAATCGGAAATGTTCAAGGTATTCAAATTGATAAAGAAACCGGCCGTTTATTTGGAGCAGCTGATTCCAGCCGTGAAGGAAAAGCAACTGGCTTAGACTCTTAATATTCAAAAAATGCATTATACGCTCTCTCTTTTTACAAAAGGGAGAGCGTATAATGCATTAAAAAAGATAAAAATGAGTAGGTAAAAAGAAGGAATATTTTTTTCTAAAAACATACTTTAGACCTTTATTATTATCATCCTAATCTTTAGAAAGGAAAAAGAATAGAACGTTTTCATATCCGGCTAATAAAAAAAAGTACTGATTTTTTCAAGAGATTGATGAAAATAGAATGGTCGGAAAGTATAAAAAACAGAATAGCGCTTTCAATGCTGGAAAGATAAAGTGTTTAATCATGTAGAAAGTATAAAACGCAACGGCTGGAAATCGTGGTTTGAAATATAAAAAAAGCCTTACACTTTTGTTGGAAAAACGGTTACATAAAAAAGGCCCTTACACGTAAACTTTGGTCCTAGTTACAGCTCAAGGAAAAAGATAAAAATGAGAAATAGCTACATTTGGCATGTTTGACTTTCGCCATTTATCCAAGTAATCTTTTGGTTGAACGGAACCGGTTCTGTTTTCGGATTTTTGATAGCTAATTGAATTAATAAATTTATATTCTTTACTAACACAAAAGGAGAAAACATATGAAAATGAAACGAGTTGCTAAGCATACAACTGCTGCTACATTGGCTGCAGCCCTACTAGTAGGCGGGGGATATCAAACATTTGCTAAAGGAAACGACAGCAAAGACTTTAATAATAGCTACGGAATTTCGCATATTACTCGCGATAATATGGTGAAAATTCCACAGCAGCAAAACAGTGATCAGTTTAAAGTTCCTGCTTTTGATGAATCAACTATTAAAAACATTGCTTCTGCTAAAGGAAAAAATGCATCCGGAAATACAATTGACTTAGATGTATGGGACAGCTGGCCATTACAAAATGCTGATGGAACAGTAGCGACTTATCATGGATATCAAATTGTGTTTGCCCTAGCAGGTGATCCAAAAGATTCGAATGACACGTCTGTTTATCTTTTCTATAAAAAAGCTGGAGACAAATCAATTGATAGCTGGAAAAACGCTGGAAGAGTGTTTAAAGACAGCGATAAATTTGTTCCAAATGACCCGCATCTTAAAAATCAAACACAAGAATGGTCTGGTTCTGCCACGTTAACAAAAGATGGTAAAGTTCGTTTGTTCTACACGGATTATTCAGGTAAACAATACGGAAAACAAACGTTAACGACAGCTCAAGTGAACATGTCTCAGCCAAACGATAATACGTTAAAAGTTGATGGAGTAGAAGATTACAAGTCAATCTTTGACGGTGACGGAAAGATTTATCAAACGGTTCAGCAGTTTATTGATGAAGGCGGTTATGACACAGGGGATAACCATACGCTAAGAGATCCTCATTACATAGAGGACAACGGACATAAGTATCTTGTTTTCGAAGCTAACACAGGAACAGAAGATGGCTATCAAGGCGAAGACTCTCTATATAACAGAGCATACTACGGAGGAAACAATCCTTTCTTCCAATCTGAAAAGAAAAAGCTTCTTGAAGGATCTAATAAAGAAAAAGCTTCTTTAGCAAACGGGGCTTTGGGCATTATTGAGTTAAATAATGACTATACGCTCAAAAAAGTAATGAAGCCGCTTATTACATCAAACACAGTTACAGACGAAATTGAACGTGCAAACATTTTCAAAAAAGATGGAAAATGGTACTTGTTCACCGATTCTCGCGGATCTAAAATGACGATTGATGGAATCGGGCAAGATGATGTGTATATGCTAGGCTATGTTTCAAATACATTAACAGGAAAATATAAGCCTTTAAATGATACAGGATTAGTTCTTCATATGGATTTAGATCCTAATGATAAAACATTTACGTATTCTCACTTTGCTGTACCTCAAACAAAAGGCGATAATGTCGTTATTACAAGCTACATGACAAATAGAGGCTTTTATGAAGACAACCACTCTACATTTGCACCAAGCTTCTTAGTGAACATTGACGGTTCAAAAACATCTGTTGTAAAAGATCGTGTTCTTGAGCAAGGTCAGTTAACAGTAGATGAAGACTGAGCGCTTTGCAATAGCAATAAAAGGAAATGGTGATTGTAATCACCATTTCCTTTTGTTTTATTCGATGTAGACAAAAAAGAGAAAGGTTGGGGTTTGTTTGAAGAAAAAAGGTGCTTATAAATGGATAACGCTTGCCGTTCTTTTAGTTATAATAGCCGGACTTATTATAACAGCCGTATCCAAAAAAGAGGATACAAAAGACCAAGGAAAAGAAAAAGAGAATAAAAGTGAATCCACTTATCGCCCGGTGTATCACTTTAGTACGCCTGATAAATGGAAAAATGATCCTCAAAAGCCCATTTATTTTGACGGGAAATATCATTACTATTACTTATACAATCATGATTATCCTAAAGGGAACGGGACGGAATGGCGACATGCAACGTCTAAAGATTTGGTTCATTGGAAAGATGAAGGAGTAGCTATTCCAAAGTATACAAATAAAAATGGCGATATATGGTCCGGATCCGTTGTAGAGGATAAAGATAACACAGCAGGCTTTGGTAAAGACGCAATTGTAGCCATTATGACCCAGCCTTCTGCCGATGGACAAAAGCAAGAACAGTATCTATGGTATAGTACCGATAGAGGAAAAACCTTTAAATCATATAGCAAAAATCCTATCATGCCTAATCCAGGCACCAAAGATTTTAGAGATCCCAAAGTCATATGGGATAATGAACATGACAAGTGGGTTCTCGTCATGTCAGAAGGTGAAAAAATCGGATTTTATGAATCTTCTAACCTAAAGGATTGGACGTATACGGGAGGATTTGTAACTAAAGACATTGGCATTACCGAATGTCCAGATCTTTTTCAAATGAAGGCAGATGACGGGACAGTTAAGTGGGTTCTCGGGACAAGTGCAAATGGAAAAGAAAGCGGAAAGCCAAACACCTATGCTTATTGGACAGGAAATTACGATGGAACAACATTCACTCCCGATATGGACGAGCCGCAATGGCTCGATCATGGTTTCGATTGGTACGGAGCAGTAACGTTTGAAGACGGTAAAAATAAAGGTTCCTTAGAAAAGCGCTACGCTTTTGCATGGATGAACAACTGGGATTATCCGGATAAGACGCCAACGATGAAAGAAGGGTTTAACGGCTTCGATTCAGTAACCCGGGAAATTACGCTTTCAAAACAAGAAGACGATCAGTACAGCCTGTTATCAAAGCCTGTCGAAGAATTAAATCAGCTAACTGATTCAACAAACTCTGTTGAACAAGTAGAAGTAAACGGAGAGAAAAAGTTAAAGGTAAAAGGTGAAGCTTATCAGCTTGATACAGATATTTCATGGTCAGATGCAGAAAATGTAGGCTTACGACTTCGAGAGTCCGCAGATCAAAAGCGGCACATTGATGTGGGCATTTTTGCAAAAGATAACGTCTCATATGTGAACAGAAGCTATAGCAATCAGCCTGATCAAAGCAAAAAGTATGTGGAAAGCCGTGATTACTTTGATGCAGGCAAGAAAAATGTTCATTTGAAGATATTGGTAGATAAAACAAGCATTGAAGTCTTTGTTGATGATGGAAAAACCGTGCATTCTAGCGAAGTGTTTCCGCGTCACAACGACCAAGGAATTACGCTTTTCTCTCAAGGAGGAACGTCTCTCTTTAAAAATATAGAAATCAAACATCTTCGCTCTCTTCAGTAATTTCCCTACTTTTAAAAAGAAGGAGCAGAATATCGCCTTATTGTGGTTTAGGACTAGATAGAAAGGGTACATGTCTACTAACAGCAAATGAAAGGGTGTTTATTCAAATGGAAGAGAAAATGAGACAACTAATAGAGGGACTTAATACCGATTTAGCGGGTGAATATTCGGCGGTTATTCAGTACACTTACTATGCGTCTACAGTAACCGGCCTAGAATATCAAATTTTAAAACCTTTCTTTGAAGGAGAAATTCCTGATGAGCAAGGACATGCCCTTTATTTATCAGAAAAAATCAAAAACCTTGGCGGTGAGCCAACAACAAAGCCAGCTGAGGTGAAGCACGTCTCAAACGTAACGGAAATGCTTAAAGAAGCGAGCAAGGCTGAAAAAGAAACTATCCAGCGCTACGAAGAGCGTAAAAAACAAGCGGAAGAGTTAGGGTTAACAGAGCTTGTTGTAAAGCTTGAAGATATGATTGCAGATGAAACAAATCATATGGAAGAAATGGAACGTTTATTAAAAGATCCCCGCTTAAGTTGATCATACAAAATATATAAAAGCATCCCGTACCAGGTGTTACGGGGTGCTTTTTTGCAATTTAAAAAGGAAATAAAACATCATGTACGCATGTTTCTATCAATGAGAGGAAAGTCATATTTTTGAAATTATCTATCGCTTTGGAAAAATTTATAGTAAAATAATTATTTGGCTGCATATGGCAGCAACTATATGCGGGGCATCACATACATATAAAGGCTAAAAGGGTATCCGTATATTGAAACCGCTTTTATCTTCTATAAGAAAAAACATGGTATGCCCGCAGTTGCAAGGAGAGAGAAAGATGAGGAAACGAATCATGACAGCGCTGCTGCTTGTCACTGTTTTAGCTGCAATGGAAGGAACCATTGTCAGTACGGCTGTTCCAAGAATTACAAGTGATTTGTCGGGCATTGAGCTAGTTAGCTGGGTATATGCCATTTATATGCTGACAACTGCTGTATCTACACCTATATACGGAAAGTTAGCGGATCTATTCGGCCGCAAAAAAGTTATGCTTGTTGGAATCATTATTTTCTTAATCGGATCGATACTTTGCGGACTTAGCTTTTCGATGCAGCAATTAATTGTCTATAGAGCGATCCAAGGGCTGGGCGCCGGGGTCGTTATGCCGCTTACAATGATTATTATTGGCGACTTGTATGAAGAAGCAAAAGAAAGAGCCAAAGCGCAAGGGTGGATTAGCGCAGTTTGGGGAGTTGCGGGAGTTCTCGGGCCTCTTCTTGGAGGATTCTTAGTGGATACGCTGTCTTGGCGCTATATTTTCTTTTTAAATATACCGTTTGGACTAATGGCTTTTTTTGTTCTTTTAGTAAACTATAAAGAAGAAGTGGTAAAAGAAAAACGTTATATCGATTATATTGGAGCGGTGACGTTTTCAGTGGGAACAATTGCGTTTTTATACGCGCTTTTAACCGGAAGTCAGCATCAAAACTGGGGAGATCCGACCATTATAGGGTTATTTGTTCTAGCTGTTCTAACATTCATTGGCTTTATTTATATAGAAAAGAAATCTCCCGAACCTCTTATCCCGCTTGAACTGTTTTCCATTCGAAGTGTATCTGTTATAAACTTATTAACACTTCTTGTGGGATCAGTAGTTATTAGTATTACGGTCTACCTTCCAATTTGGAGTCAAGGAGTGCTGGGGAAAAGTGCAACCGCTGCTGGTTTTGTATTAATGCCTATGCCAGTATGCTGGACGATTGGTTCACTGCTTTCAGGGAATTTAGTAGGGCGTCTTAAAACGCACTCCATCCTTACGCTGGGCACGGCAATTGTAAGTACGGCTTGTTTTATGCTGTTTTTAGTTTCCACTCACTCACCCGTATTTTTAATTTATGTAGCCGTTGGGGTCCTTGGGTTAGGAATGGGTATTATTACGCCTATTTTTATGCTAGTTATTCAATCATCGGTCCCGGCTAGCAAAAGAGGAGTAGCGGTGGCTCTTAATACGTTTACAAATACATTTAGTCAAACGCTAGGTTCTGCGGTGTTTGGTACAATCTTTAATTTAGTGACACTTTCACAAGCAAAGAAATTAGGGCAAGAAAATTTAAATGCTTCGTTTGAGACAGGCGGAGTACCAGCAGAAGAACTGTCAAAGCTGCATGAAATTCTTGCATCAGGTGTGCACATTATTTACAGTGGAACGTTTTTAGCTGCATTACTAAGCTTTGCTGTTTCATGCTTATTAGTAAAAAACGAACATAAAAAAATAAAGACTATATCTATGCAAAAGTAACGAAAGAGGCTGTTACAAAACCAGTTTAGTTGAAGGATAATCCGAACGAGTTTGATTAGGAATCAAATTCGTTCGGATTTTTTATAGGTATGGTGAATGTAGCTTTCACATATCTAGCTGTTGAGTGGATTGATTTCGTTATATATCAGTCTCTTCCTTGGAAGAATTATCAAAGAAAGAAAATAAAAAAGATATTGTCTGATAACGTTCCCGTAAACTCATTCATAATAAGAAGGATTCTTATCAATGCAGAAAATTTTTTATTTTTTGTTTTTTTAGTATGGACATTTACCTAGTTGTTTATTATTATGAATTCTATAAGTATTGAATTTTAAGCGCTTTCAAAAGAAACATTTGTCTTTCTCAGGAATACACTTGATTTTTAACTCATATACTGTAAGTGCTTAGATTAATCTTTTAATGGGGAAAAGAGAAGTTTATAAGAGGCGTTGAACAACAATGAGGGGGATGGAAGATGACAAGCAGACGTTTAAAAGAATTCTTGAATAATAATTTAGAAGATTTAAAAGATAAAGGATTATACAATGTCATTAATCCGGTAGAGGGGCCAAACGGACCTGTGATTCAAATTGAGGGAAAGCAATTAATTAATTTATCATCCAACAATTATTTGGGTCTTGCTACAGACGAGAGGCTTATTAACGCGTGCAACGAAGCCACTGAAAAATACGGAGTGGGGGCTGGAGCTGTCCGAACGATTAATGGAACTCTAGATATTCACATTAAGCTAGAGGAAAAGCTAGCCGAGTTTAAGCATACAGAAGCAGCTATAGCTTATCAGTCTGGCTTTAACTGTAATATGGCAGCCATCTCCGCGGTTATGGATAAACATGATGCGATTTTATCAGATGAGCTGAATCACGCTTCAATTATTGACGGATGCCGGCTATCAAAAGCAAAAATTATTCCTTTTAAGCATTCAGATATGGAAGATCTTCGTGCAAAAGCGGGCGAAGCACAAAAATCCGGTTTATATAATAAAATAATGGTAATTACCGATGGTGTATTCTCAATGGATGGAGACATTGCTAAGCTTCCGGAAATTGTAGAAATCGCAGAGGAATTTGACTTAATCACATACGTAGATGATGCTCACGGGTCGGGCGTATTAGGGAACGGCATGGGCACAGTCAAACATTTTGGCTTATCTGAAAAAGTAGACTTCCAGATTGGAACATTATCAAAAGCGATTGGAGCTGTAGGTGGGTACGTAGCCGGAAAAAAAGACTTAATCGACTGGTTAAAAGTAAGAAGCCGTCCGTTTTTGTTTTCGACTGCTATTACACCAGGCACGGCTGCTGCCTGTATAAAAGCAATTGAAATCCTAAGCACAAGTACAGAGCTGCAGCAGCAAATGTGGGAAAACAGTCGGTATTTAAAGCAAGGACTAAAAGAACTAGGCTTTAACATTGGAGAAAGTGAAACACCTATCACTCCGTGCATCATAGGAGATGAAAACCAAACGCAGATTTTTAGTGAGAGATTAATAGAAGAAGGGGTATACGCTAAATCAATTGTTTTCCCAACCGTTCCAAGAGGGACAGGACGCGTTCGCAATATGCCGACGGCTGCTCATACGAAAGAAATGTTAGATGAAGCACTTCGTATCTACAAAAAAGTAGGCAAGGAAATGAAATTAATCTAAACGTTTAATCTAGGCAGTACACGAGGAGGATATTGACATGAAAAAAGTATTAATAACGGGTTCTTTAGGGCAAATCGGTTCTGAGTTAACGACGAAAATGAGAGAGATATATGGTTCAGAAAATATTATTGCCACCGATATTCGCAAAACGACGAGCGATGTCGTGACTTCAGGTCCATTTGAGATTTTAGATGTAACGGATCAGACTGCGTTATTTACGATCGCTAAAAAGCATAAAGTTGATACGATTATTCACTTGGCTGCGCTGTTATCAGCGACAGCCGAGCAAAAACCGCTTCTAGCTTGGAATCTAAATATGGGCGGATTAGTAAACGCGCTCGAAGTAGCACGCGAGCTGCAGTGTCAATTTTTCACTCCAAGTTCAATTGGTGCATTTGGTCCAACGACTCCAAAAGACTGGACGCCGCAGGATACAATTCAACGTCCTACCACGATGTATGGTGTTAATAAAGTAGCGGGTGAATTACTTTGCGATTACTACCACCATAAATTCGGAGTAGATACACGAGGGCTGCGTTTTCCAGGTTTAATTTCATACGTAACGCCTCCAGGTGGAGGAACAACGGACTACGCTGTTGAAATTTATTATGAAGCCGTTAAGCATAAGCGATATACGTCCTATATTGAAAAAGGAACATATATGGATATGATGTATATGCCTGATGCATTAAATGCTGTTATCCAACTAATGGAAGCAGACGGTTCTAAGCTTAAGCACCGAAATTCATTTAACGTTTCTGCCATGAGCTTTGATCCAGAACAAATGGCGACTGAAATCAGAAAAACGATTCCGGAATTTGTGCTGAATTATCAAGTAGATCCTGTTCGACAAGCAATTGCTGAAAGCTGGCCTAACCATATAGATTCCAGCTGTGCGATAGAAGAGTGGGGATTTAAAACAGAATATAACCTAGAAAAAATGACGAGAGAGATGCTGGGAAAGTTAAAAGTTGAATCACAGCTTGTCTTAACGTAAGTAGAGAAAAATGATTTCTTCTTTGAAAATAAAGTAAGCGCTTACTAAAAGGTGGGTTCCTTGTTTATGCAAGTTCTACTTCGTAACAGTGTTGGACAATACACATAGATCTCCTAATCCTTTAAGTGAGCGCTCGTTCGTTGAATAATCAGCACCTTTTTAGGTACCGTCTGTTAAAATAATAAGGGGATAGAAGGGAGGGAATTACAGTTGAGCAATAAATTTCAACAAGTTAATGATTTTTCAATGGGAAGATTAACATCTTTACTCGTTCTTTTACATAATACGGAACTAGCTGAAGGTATTGAAAAGGAAATTAATGAGAGAGGATACAGCTACACAGTAGGAAAAGTCGGAGCGATGGAGCTGTCTAAAGTCGTGGCGGCAATTGAAACGAGCGCCAAGACAAACAAAATTATTAATGCCCAGTCGTACCGGGAAGTTCACGCTCTTTATCATGCTATACTTGAAGCCATTCAAGGAGTTAGTCGAGGAACGCTGCAGCTGGGTGATATTTTACGGACGGTCGGACTCACATTTTCAATCGTGCGCGGAAAAATTGAGTTTTCAGGATCAAGCGACGAATGGATTAGCGTTTGTGTGTATGGAACGATAGGTGCGCCTAAAAAAGGCTTTGAACATGATACATTAGGCTTTGGTTTTAACCATATTTGAAAAAATAATGAACGAAATAGTATGTATGTAAAAAGTGAAAGATGTACATAGCTGCTTTAAAGAAGATATTTTTCTTATTGAAAGGTTCTGTGCGGCGTGTTAACATAATGATTAATATAATAACTGCCTTTAAGACGGTCCAGAGAGGCCGAAAAGGACGGATCACTCATTTACTGCTTCTATGCCTATCTGTGCCCTTTTGCCCTCTGCGACAAAAGGGCTTTTATGTGTTACTTACCTCTTTTAAACGAAGTCCAGAGAGGCTTCAAAAGAGAATGGAGATATGTTATTTATCCATTCCTTCAAAAAAGAAAGAGCGTTGATACGGAAAGAATACACTGGAGGGTGGAACAATATGAATTATCGTAACAAGACAGTTGTAGCATCAGTAGCAGGTTTGACGTTAGAAGGGATGGACATTATGTTTATCTCGTTTGCTATGTCAATGATTATTGCTGAATTTCACATTGATTTAGCAACAGGTGGACTTATTTCTTCTATTACGAATATAGGAATGCTGATAGGTGGAGTCATCTTCGGAATTTTAGCAGATAAATTTGGAAGGGTGCGGGTTTTTACCTACACGGTTCTTCTATTTGCAGTCGGAACGGCATTAACAGGTTTTGCAGCAAATGTTGAACAAGTGTATGCTTCGCGATTTATTGCCGGAATTGGGGCTGGAGGAGAGTACGGGATCGGTATGGCTCTTGTAGCAGAAGCGTGGCCGAAACATAAGCAAGGACGAGCTTCATCCTATGTTAGTATTGGCGCACAATTTGGAGTGATCCTTGCGGCGCTTTTAAGTTCTCTGATTCTGCCGATTTTCGGATGGAGAGCGCTGTTTTTTGTGGGAATCATCCCCGTCATTTTTGCTTTTATCGTACGAAAAAATTTAAACGAATCTCCTGAGTGGCTACAAGCTCAAAAAGAGAAAACAGCGGTTGTTAAAAATAATGGTAAGCTTCGTCAATTATTCGCTACGCCTAGGACGGCGATGACGACTATTTCGCTGGCAGTGATGGCTACAGTCCAAATTGCAGGCTATAACGGACTTATGATATGGCTTCCGTCTATGCTTCAGCAATCACAAGGCCTCTCTGTTTCAAGTTCAGCTCTTTGGACAATCAGTACAGCCGTTGGAATGATTATAGGCATGCTAACATTTGGTCAATTTATGGACCGTTTTGGATCGAAACGTACTTTTGGAATCTTTCTTCTTGCTTCAGCTTGTGCGGTATTTTTATACTCGTATGCCGAAGGAGGTGCAGGGCTGCTTATAGGAGGAGCTGTGGTCGGATTTTTCTCAAACGGAATGTTCGCGGGATACGGAGCATTGATCAGCAGCCACTATTCAGTAGAAGTTCGCAGCACTGCAACGAACACCATTTTTAACTTTGGGCGAGCGCTCGGAGGGTTATCACCCATTCTTGTCGGCTATCTTTTGCAAAGCTATGATATGACAGTAGCGATGACGTACTTGGCGGGGCTGTACTGTATTTCGTTTATTTTTATGGTAAGTCTTAAAAGAACGGGAGAAAAGAAAGTGAAACAAATGAACGCTCAATCTGCTCTTTAAAATAAAAGATAGATTCTATGCTTTTCTGGAAAAAACCGCGCTTATTCAAAAGGGCGGTTTTTTTGAGTGTATAAAAAATAAATTCAGATATACGGTTGTTTTTTCGCAGGTGCTTTATTAACAAAGACACATTATCTATAAAAATATTTATGGATAAGCAGATATTTTCTAATTTGTATTATAGTAATTCCTCTCTTACAATAGGGTGTGTAAGGCAGAAACAGAAAATACTATCTTTATTTACAGGAGGACGTTACTATGTCTAAACATATATTAATGGTCGTAACAACGGCTGACAAAATGAAAGAAAATCATCCAACAGGCCTTTGGCTTTCAGAATTTGGTGAAGCGTACGTAGAGTTCGAAAAAGCTGGATTTACGATTACTGTAGCAAGTCCTGTAGGAGGAAAAGCGCCGGTGGATGCTCGCAGCCTTGAAGGGGAGACTTCTCAAGAAATCTTAAATACAGCTAAGCATCTAGAGAATACCCTAAAACTTGATACCATTACAGACAGTGCTAAATTCGATGCTGTTTTCTTACCAGGCGGTCACGGCACAATGTTTGATCTGCCAGATAATCAAACGCTCCACGCTTTAATTCGTGAACTATACGAAGGAGACAAAGTAGTAGCCGCTGTATGCCACGGACCCGCAGGCTTAGTAGGTGTTACATTATCAGATGAAAAGCCGTTGGTCGAAGGAAAGGATGTCGCTGCGTTTACAGATGATGAAGAACGTGAAACAACATTGGACCGCTTCATGCCGTTTCTTTTGGAAACACGTCTGCGTGAACTTGGGGCAAATGTAGTAACTGCTCCAAACTGGGCAGATAATGTACAAGCAGATGGCAACCTAATAACAGGTCAAAATCCTCAGTCAACAATCAGTGTAGCTAAAGCAGTCGTGAAACACTTATTGAAATAAGATGTAAAAAAGCCTGTAGGCTTATAGCCTACAGGCTTTTTTATGAACAGCATCAAGAAAGACCGATGTGGATAACATGTATGTTGTGCCGTCTTGAACTAGAGAAATCAATCATCATACAAAAAATATGATGGTCAGTGTAATAAATTCAAAAAGAGGGAAGCTTTTTATGGAGAATATTTTTAAAGAAATGAGGAAAAACGATGTCAGAAATTATTATTAACGCCATTTTGCAAGCCAAGCCAGGAAAAGAAGAAGAGCTTCGATCAGAGTTAGTAAAAGTTATTAAACCATCAAGAGAAGAAAAAGGATGTATTCAATACACTCTCCACCAGGATACAGACAAAGCAGGCACATTTGTTTTTTATGAGAAATGGAAAAGCCAAGAAGATGTTGAAGCTCACATTGAAACACCTCACTATCAACAATACAGACAGCAAACAGAACCGTTAATTGAAAGCAGAGCGGTACATCGTTTACAAGAAGTACGTTAATACAAAAAGAAGGGGAACAAAAGTGTTTTAGTTGAAGGAAGATCCGAACGAGGAACCGAGATTCTTGATGGAGAATCAAACTCGTTCGGATTTTTTTGTGGTTATGGTGAACGTAGGTTTCATTTAGTGAGATCACGCAGAAGCGTAAGCGATGAGGAAAAATAATGTCAGCTGCGAAACGCCGATTGGAAAAGTGGTAAGACAGTGAAAGAAACAAAAAATAATAGAAGCGGTGTTTGAGAAGCAGACAGGCGGGTAGATAAAAACTAGATGACATAGTTCAACAATTAACAAACTAAAAGGAGAGATCAAATCAATGCGTACAAATTTAAAACACTTTATTAACGGAGAATGGATTGAATCAACAGGAAACGAAACGTCAGATGTGATCAATCCTGCTACTGAAAAATCAATTGGCAAAATTAGCTTAGGCACAAAAGAAGATCTAGATAAAGCCGTGGCAGCAGCTAAAGCAGCTCTTCCCACATTTTCAAGAACAACAAAAGAAGAGCGAATTAAAATGCTTCGCAATATTGCAAAAGGATATGAAAAGCGTAAACAGGAGCTTATTGAAGTTATGACTGAAGAGCTTGGCGCTCCTTTAAAGATTTCAGAAGAAGTTCACTATGAAATGGGACTTAGCCACTTTAAAGAAGCAGCTAATGCACTTGAAGAGTACACATTTGAAAAAGATCATGGAAGCTACAAGGTCGTGAAAGAGTCTATTGGAGTAAGCGGACTTATTACACCATGGAACTTCCCAACAAATCAGACCTCTACTAAAATTGCAGGAGCTATCGCAGCAGGAAGTCCAATGGTATTAAAACCATCAGAACTTACACCGTATGCAGCGATGATATTAGCAGAGATCATTGATGAAGCTGGTGTACCAAAAGGTGCCTTTAACCTTGTAAACGGAACAGGAAGCACAATCGGTGACGGTATTAGTTCTCACCCGGACATTGATTTTGTATCATTTACAGGATCAGGTGCTGTAGGCGAGAAAATTATGCAAAACGCGGCTAAAACAATCAAAAAAGTAGCGCTTGAGCTAGGCGGGAAATCACCGCTAGTTGTATTAGAGGATGCGGATGTAGAAGAAGCGGCTAAAATAGCAGTTTCACACATTGCAATGAATACAGGGCAAGTATGTACGGCAGCAACGCGCATTATCATTCCTGCCTCTATGAAAGAAAAATTTGAAGAAGCAGTGAAGAAGGTTCTACCATCATTCCCAGTTGGTGATCCATTAAATAAAGACAACGTAACTGGACCGCTCGTAGCAGAAAAACAGTGGGATCGCGTACAGGATTATATTAAAAAAGGAATGGACGAAGGTGCAACACTTCTTACTGGCGGAACGGGTAAACCAGACGGCTTAGAGACAGGATATTTTGTTAAACCGACAGTCTTTACCGACGTTTCAAATGATATGGTTATTGCACAAGAAGAAATCTTTGGACCTGTAACAACTATTATTACGTATAAGGATCTAGAGCAAGCTCTTGAAATTGCGAATGATACAATTTATGGACTTGCAGGCTATGCGGTCGGAAAAGATCAAGAAACACTTGACTATGTTGCTAAAAATATTAGAGCTGGTCAAATCATTGTTAACGATGCCGAGCAAGACAGAGCTGCACCATTCGGTGGATTTAAGCAATCTGGTATTGGACGCGAGTGGGGAGCATTTGGTATCGAAGAATATTTAGAGCCAAAAGCGATCATGGGTGTTAAAGTTCCGGCAAAAGTATAATTGGTGTAAAAAAAAGAAAGGAGTTTTTCTCCTTTCTTTTTTTATGGATACATAAAAGAGAGCTAGTTAAAAAAAGAATAACGAAAGCAAAGGTGGATAGCATAAACGTGTATGGCGCATATGAAGTGACACGTTAAAGGAGGGAATTATAATTGGATAGAGAGATGCACGGAAGTTCATCAACGGAAAGCTTTATTCCCATGAGCTCTATAGCCAGTGGAAAAGGAGTCGAAGTGGCACCGGATATCTACAGCTACACTACGCAGATTGTTAACATATGTTTTATAGGAAATCCAGATAAAGATAATAGTTTTGTACTTGTGGATGCGGGAATGGCTAATTCGGCTTCTATGATTATCAAAGAGGCAGAAGAAAGGTTTGGAAAAGGAAAAAAACCAAAAGCAATTATTCTTACACATGCACATTTTGATCATATTGGATCTATTATTGAACTAGTGGAGAAGTGGAACATACCGGTATATGCACATCCACTTGAACTTCCATATGTGACGGGTGAAAAAAATTATCCTGCACCGGATGGTACAGTGGAAGGCGGGCTCGTGGCAAAGCTTTCTCCACTATTTCCAACGGAAGCCATTGATTTAGGCTCTCATGTGCAAGCTTTACCAGCCGACGGCTCTGTACCTCATATGCCGGAATGGGAATGGATTCACACCCCTGGCCATTCTCCAGGACATATTTCTCTTTTTAGAAAGCAGGATCTTGCACTTATCGCAGGAGATGCTTTTGTTACCACTAAGCAAGAATATTTACTGGATGTACTAGAGCAAGAATTGGAGATTAGCGGTCCTCCTCGTTATTTAACTACGGACTGGGCATCTGCTAAAAGATCAGTTGAAGTGCTTCAGTCACTTCATCCGTCTGTGGCGGTGACCGGACATGGAAAACCGGTTTCCGGAGAATGGCTTTCAACTAATTTATTGAAGCTTGTTAAAAACTTTGATAAAATTGCCCGTCCGGATTACGGAAAGTATGTATAAGAATAAAGAAATAACTCTAATCTTTACTCAGGTCTTAAAAGTTGCAGATGAAGATCAAAAGCTCTACGAACTCACTGAGTTCGTAGAGCTTTTTTAGTTTTTTCTTATAAAAGTAAGAAAAGAGCTATTTTTACTTTCATTAAAAATTTTGCTGAATAGCCTGCTGGGCTTCGCGTAAATGTCTTAAATGCTCTTCTATTCGTCTTAATTCTTTATCGCCAGACGTTGCTTCTTTTTGTTCATTAATTTGCTGCTGAACGATGTTCAAATGCATTTGAGCATTTTGAAAATTAGCTCCATTCAAATTCATCTGTCCTTGATAAACAGCTTGTTCAGCTAATTGTAGTGCTTCTTTAATATGAGTGTATGAATTCATGCCTCTCATCCTTCTGTATAGTATTTACAGTTAACATGCGCTGGTTTTTCGCAGGTATACAAACGGATTTAGAAAAAAATAAAAATTACGTAGTACAAGCTAAGCAGGCTGCATACATTTATCATAGTTCAATTTATAAAACCTCAGAAGCAGGGAGGGATGCATGTGGGAGCTTTTTTTAGCTATATGTTATTAGGGCTATCGTTAGCCGCACCAATTGGTCCTATCAACGCCGCTCAGCTTGATAAAGGAATCAAAAATGGCTTTTTACATGCTTGGTTCTTAGGGATAGGAGCAACATCGGTTGACGCTCTTTATATGCTTGTAGTTTATTTTGGGTCCGTTCATTTTTTAAGCAGCGATTTTATGAAAACGTTTCTTTTTTCGTTTGGATGCTTCGTATTAATTTATACCGGTATTGAAGGGTTAATGAGCGCAGGGGAAATTACACAGCATCGGAACGCAAAAGGAGATTCGGTCGTAAAGTGTTTTTTTTCAGGTTTTTTAATTTCATTAACAAACCCGCTTACTATTCTTTTTTGGCTCGGTATTTATGGCTCTGTTTTAGCCAAAACAGCTAATACATACGAAACAGAACAGCTTATTTTATACAGCTGTGCTATTTTTACAGGGATTTTATGCTGGGATATTGCTATGGCAGCTTTAGCAAGCACTTTTCGCAGGTATTTAGCAGCGACGTTTTTGACTGCAGTTTCCGTTATATCCGGCCTTTCTCTAATAGGATTTGGTATATATTTCGGCTGGCAAGCTGTACAGCAATTCATTATTTAAAAGGAGAGAAAGCAGAATTGAATTTAAAGCGTTTTCTATCTGCTGAAAAATAATAGAAAGCTGCCTCTTTTTGCGCATAAATTTTTCAAACTATCACACACTACATCGAGGTGTAAGGAGTGATAGTATGAAAAAGAAAATAGGCTGCGGAAGTCAGGTTGAAGGGAAATTAAAATGGTGGCAGCTGTCTTTAATCGGAGTAGGGTGCATCATCGGTACAGGCTATTTTTTAGGATCAAGTATTGCAATAAAAGCCACGGGTCCCTCTGTATTAATTGCTTTTTTACTAGCAGCAGTATGTACATTTATTGTATTTGACGCTCTTGCTAAAATGAGTGCTCAAGATCCTCAAAAAGGTTCGTTTCGCTCGTATGCTAAAAAGGCTTATGGAAGATGGGCAGGCTTTAGCAGCGGATGGGTATACTGGAGTTCAGAGATGTTGATCATGGGGAGTCAGCTCACTGCTTTATCTCTTTTTACACGTTTTTGGTTTGATGGTATTCCACTGTGGGTCTTTGCCTCTATTTACGCTGTTTTAGGCATTGCTGTTGTATTAATAGGAACAAAAGGCTTTGAACGAATGGAAAATGTATTTGCTGTCACAAAAGTGGCTGCCATTTTAATGTTTATTGTATTAGCTAGTCTCGCTTTATTTGGATTTTTAGACGAAGGTGCCAAACAAGGGATGCCGCGAACGATAAGTGAAGTATTTCCCCACGGGTTTTTAGGTTTATGGGGCGCTTTGCTTTATGCCTTTTATGCTTTCGGCGGAATCGAAGTCATGGGGATCATGACGGTTCGTTTGGAAAAAAAAGAAGACGCACCGAAAGCAGGTAGAAGTATGCTTATTCTCCTTGGAATTATTTATATCGCTTCACTGAGTTTAGCTATTTTAATTGTGCCATTTCATGATTTTCATGGAAATCAAAGTCCATTTATAACGGCTTTAGAAACATACCATCTTCCATTTTTCCCTCATGTTTTTAATGGAGCAATGATTATCGCTGGATTTTCAACAATGTCGGCTTCTTTCTTTTCTGTAACAACGATGATTGTCACTCTTTCAGAAGATGGAGATGCTCCTGCATTGTTTTCAAAGCAAAAAAAGAAAAAGCTGCAATTTCCTATACCGGCTTTACTTTTAACAACAGCGGGATTAGTTGTTTCTATTGTTCTTTCCTTGCTATTGCCCGGGAAAATTTATGAGTATATTACAACAGCAGCTGGACTGATGCTGATTTATAACTGGTTCTTTATTTTAATTTCTTTTCATCGCTTAATCAAACAAACAGTTTGGGATAAAGTAAAACAAGCTGTTGGCCTCTTATTAATACTGCTAGCGGTAAGCGGTACGCTGTTAGAATCTGCAAGCAGGCCAGGTTTCTTTGCAAGCTTAGGCTTTTTAATTGTTATAAGTCTTGTTATTTTGAAATTGCGCCATAAGTGGAAAGAAGAAGAAGCCGCTAGCTAACATATATTTAATCTTTATGAGGGACACTATGCACGTTGTACAATTACAAAAATAAAAGGTGGTTATGATCATGCCAAAAAACAAGCAGACTCCTTCTTCACAAGTAGATCAAAAACAAGTAGTAGATGACAAAGCAAAAGCGCTACGAGAAAATAATTATGAAGATGGTCATATTCGCAAGATAACTCAAAGCGGGGCAGACGGCCAATAACAAAAAAAGACGCGTTCGCGTCTTTTTTTGTTGAAGTGTATCCTTACCAACGATGAGCTTTTGCATTACTTCGCAGGATGATGTTCGTTTGAGACATCTCTGTATGTCCATTTACTTGGGACTTTGAACGCTTCGGTCTCGTCCAGTTGTGGCGGAATAGTTCTGAATGCTGATCTACATGATTTTTATCATTCATCATAATCACCTCAAGGATAGGATACTTTCACAAGATATTTGCGGTGAAATATCTCTCTTATAGAATGGGGTAAAAAAGAAGAAATACACCTAACACTTTTAACCATACATATAAAAGCAGTGCCTATTCATAAACTACAGAAGGCCACTTCTAACTTTAGGTTAAGCTTCGGATTTATAAAGCAAAAACTGCCTTAGTGGGGACTAAGGCAGTTTTTTAGTGGAGTAATCAAACTTCAATAATGACAGGAAGGATCATAGGTCTTCTTTTGGTTTGGTTATATAAAAATTGGCCAAGCGTTGTCTTGATTTCTTTTTTCATAATGCTCCATTGGTGAACATGAGCTTTTTGTAATTGGTTTACAATTTTAGTCACTTGTCGGTTAACATCTTTTAATAACTGCTCTGAGTCTCTTGTATAAACAAATCCTCGTGAAATGGTATCTGGACCAGACACAATTTTCCCTTCCGCCTTATTCAGAGTAATAACAATAACCAGCATACCATCTTCTGAAAGCTGTTTGCGGTCACGTAAAACCGCGTTTCCAACATCCCCAATGCCAAACCCATCTACATATACATTGCCTGCAGGGATTTTTCTTGTTTGAACAGCTGTTCCGCCCTTGATATCAACAATATCACCGTTATTTATAATGAAAATGTTCTCTTTTTCCACCCCGACGGATTCTGCTAATAAGCTGTGGTGATGAAGCATTCGAAACTCGCCGTGAATGGGGATAAAATACTTTGGCTTCATCAATGTAGCCATTAATTTTAGCTCTTCTTGATAGCCATGTCCTGATACGTGCATACCTGTTGCGCTTCCTGAACCGTAAATCACATGAGCCCCGAGTGTGAAAAGACTGTCGACAATACGAGAGATATTACGTTCATTGCCAGGAATAGGCCCTGCTGATAAAATAACCGTGTCTTCAGGAAGAATTTCTACTTGTCGGTGATTTCCACTGGCTAATCTAGATAGAGCGGCCATCGGCTCGCCTTGGCTTCCAGTGCAGAGAATAGCGACTTGTTCAGGCGCAAGTGAATGTACTTCATAAGGTTCAATTAGCATCCCTTCAGGAATAGTTAAATACCCTTTCTCTAACGCAACTGATACAACGTTAACCATGCTTCTTCCAAGAAGCGCAAGCTTTCTATTCGTTTTAATCGCTGCATCTACAATTTGCTGTACGCGGTTAACGTTGGAGGCGAAAGTAGAAATAATCACTTTTCGCTTTGCTTTACGAAAAGCTTCTTCTACATGTTTGCCAACTAGCTTTTCTGAAGGCGTAAATCCAGGGCGTTCAGCATTTGTGCTTTCGGATATTAAAGCCAGTACACCTTCACTGCCGATTTTCGCCATTTTATGAAGATCTGGATATTGGTCGTTAACAGGAGTTAAATCAAACTTAAAATCTCCCGTATGCACAACAGCTCCTTCAGGGGTATGAAAGACAATGCCGAGACAATCTGGAATGCTGTGATTCGTTTTAAAAAACGAAAGCGGAATATTGCCTAATATAATTTCGGACTCTTCGTTGATTTCAATAAGCTCCGTCTCAGCAGATAATTGATGCTCTTGAAGTTTAATATCAATTAATCCAAGGGTAAGGCTTGTTGCATAAATAGGGAGATTTAACTGTTTTAAAAGATAAGGAATACCTCCAATATGGTCTTCATGACCATGAGTCACAACCAGTGCGCGAACTTTTTCTCGATTCTCTTGTAAGTATGTAATATCAGGTATGATCAAATCAATTCCTAATAAACTTTCATCAGGAAATTTAGACCCGCAGTCAATCACAATGATGTCATCGTCATATTGAACGGCATACATATTTTTTCCTATTTCATTAATGCCGCCTAAAGCAAAAATGGATAGTGTATTGCTATTTGTACTCACGCTTATTTCCTCCTATATTTTCAAAATGAATATGCAGAATTTCTACTCTTAGTATGAACATTTATTTCTGGTGCATTCTGTTAAATATGGAGATTTTATTTTTATTTAAATAGGAGGAATACAAGCAAAAAGAAAAGAAGGTCATTTTCCTAATACTACCTCTTATTTTCTTTTTATAACTCCATAAAATATAGATGTTACACGTGGAGGTGGATGGAATGAGTAAACAAAATAAAAGCAAAAACCAAGGATTCAGCAGCAGTGAAGCTGCTGTCGATAATGTGAATAAAAGTATTTTATCAAACGATATTCATACAGATGAGCTTCAAAAAGCAAAAGTAAGCCGTCCTAGCAAATAAAAGAATGACAACCAAAAGAGCAGCTTTGAGCTGCTCTTGATAAAATAGAGATAGGGAAGTGAAAAAACGTGTCAGAAAACAAAAGTTCTCAATATAAAGAAGAAAATATGTCAACTCCTAGTCGTCCTCTTGAATATAAAGAACGCGCGAACGAATCAAAAAGTACACGTCAAATGCTGCGCAGTATTCTTGAATATTCAAGTCGTTATCGTTAACAAATTTTACATATAATCATGGGCATATTTCAAAGGGCTCCTATCGACAAATATAAGGTATAAAGAACCTTTTTTGAAAAAATATATATTATTTACAATAAATTTAAAAAAATCATAAATGAACCTGCTATAATCCTCTTGAAAAGACAAGCCTTGCAAAAATTTGAGAGGAGCATTTTATATGCGAAAAAAATATAATCGCGTAGGTTATGCCGTTTTAACAATGTGTACAGCTTTATCTATCTCACTGCCTTTTACTACTCATTCAGCATCAGCAGAAAGCGCTGCTGACCCTGCACCAGAAATTAAAGCCTCTGTCGTAAATGAAAATAACGGTAAAAAAATCTTGTTTGATAATACGCATGGTCAAACTGCGGGTACAGCAGATTGGGTTATTGACGGAGGTTTTTCTGATTTTGGGAAAGGACTGGCAGGTAGTGGGTTTGATGTAAAAGAGCTGCGAAAATCTACGCCGATTACATACAATGACCTCAGTGGCTATAGCGTGTTTGTTGTGCCAGAAGCGAATATTCCGTATAAATCTTCTGAACAAGCCGCCCTTTTACAATATGTTCAGAACGGGGGAAGCGTCTTTTTTATTGCTGATCATTACAATGCAGACCGAAACAAAAACCGGTGGGACTCTTCAGAAGTTTTTAACGGATACCGTCGCGGAGCATGGACAAATCCCGCAAAAGGCATGACAACGGAAGAAGTAACCTCCGATGCAATGCAAAACGTAACAAGCTCTGATTGGTTAGCGAGTAACTTTGGTGTTCGCTTTCGCTATAATGCCATTGGTGATGTGACAGCCAATGATATTGTAGCTCCTTCTCAGGCATTCGGTATTACGCTAGGTGTTTCCACCGTTGCTATGCATGCAGGTTCTACGATTGCTATTACGGACCCAAACAAAGCAAAAGGAATTGTGTATCTTCCTAAGACAACGACAAAATGGTCAAATGCTGTAGATCAAGGAGTGTACAATGGAGGAGGAAGAGCCGAGGGACCTTTTGCTGCTGTTTCAAAAGTAGGGACAGGTAAAGCTGCTTTTATTGGGGATTCTTCACCGGTTGAAGATGCTACACCAAAATATAAACGAGAAGATACAGGATCTTCTAAAACCACATATGACGGATTTAAGGAACAAGACGATTCTACACTGCTTGTAAATATGGTCAATTGGTTAGCGAAGCAAGAAAGCTATACCTCTTTAAATCAAGTCTCAGGACTTCAATTAGATCAGGCTACAGCATTACTTTCGTCGGAAACGCCAAGTCAGTCCACTGAGCCTCAGCCAGAGCCATGGTCAGCACCTACAGCAGGCTATAAATGGTACGATACGTCAACTTTTGCATCTGGTTCATATGGTTATAAAGGTGGAACCACACAGCCCCCAGCTGCTAGTGCTTACGTGTTGGAACATCAAGCCATTTTACCAACGAGCGGCATATTCCAAATACGCGTAAAAGTAAGCGGACTTTCAGCTAACACTACGTACAGCACGTTTAATCTAGGTGCATATAACGGATCAGGAACTCAAATTGCTAAAGTTCAAAACGCAGATGGAAGCTGGCCGTCATCGTATGGATACAGCAGCAATTTTTCAATTACAACGGACGCAGCTGGAAATGGAGAAAAGGTTTTGAATGTCCAATTAAATCCAAGCGCAGCGGGGAGTGCCAATCTTCGCTTACGCCAAAGCGGTACGAATGCATATACAGAAGCTGTGACGGTAGGGAACGTAGCGGTTGAACCATTGCCTTAATAAGGCGGAAGCAAGCACTTGTGCTTGCTTTTTTATTGTTGTATTCTCTATCTTTGAGCGTTAAAGAAGCGTCAGACGAGAGGCTTATCCATAAAGGAGAAATATGATATCTTAGAAGAAAGAATGAAGTAAAAGGAGTCAGCTAATATGTCTAAATATAAAGAATTAGAGACGGGTTATCTAATGGATAAGATTAAAGAATACAAAAACTTAATTTGGAGAGTAGGACCAGGAAGTGAAAGAACTATAGAAGCTGTTCAAGAGATTCAAGGAATGGAAAAAGAGTTAAAAGCACGCAATGCAGAATTTGAAGCTACGGATTGGAAAGCTTTTACTCGGGAAATAAAAGAAAACTACGATTTTACTTATTAAGAAGACACATTCATAATAATGTGATAAGGAAACACGTCTCCAAGTAGAAGGCTTTGTGCTTTCTACTTGGAAACGATAGAAATAGTATGAAGACAATTAAGAAAAATGATCTAATATCAGCGAAGCAAGTAATCCAAGTGCAGCAATTAATCCCGTAATAGAACCTCCTTCTTCATAGGCCTCTGGCATCATTGTAGAACCTACCATAGCAATGATACCACCGCCGGCAAAAGCAGCAATAGCAGCCATAAGTGTCTCAGATGCATGGTCTAAAAAAACAAAACCTGTCCATGAGCTAAAAGCTGAAATGAACAAAACAGCTGCCCATAGGAAAAAAATTTTCTTTTTAGAGAATCCGCTTTTTACTAGACCGGTCGTACTGGACAGTCCTTCAGGAATATTACTTATAAAAATAGCGATAACAAGAAGCCAGCTAACGGTTGCATTTTCAATTAAGCTAGCCCCAATCATAATGGACTCTGGGATGGCATCCATTACGGTTCCTATAAATATAGCAATTCCAGAACTACTCGCAGCCATTTGTTTGGTAGACCTCTTTCTTTTATTCGCTCCTTGACGTGAAATTAGATAGTCTAAAAAAGTAAAAACGACAGCCCCGGCAAGAAAACCAAGAGAAGTAGCTTTTAACCCGCCGTTATGAACCGAGTCTCCAAGCAGCTCATAGGTAGATGCTCCGATTAATACACCTGTCCCAAAAGCCATAATATAACCAATTATCTTTTTGCCGATAGGCAAAAAAACTGCTGCCAAAGCACCAAGAAGGACAGCTGATCCTGAAATTCCGCCCCACATCGCAGCTTGCCACATGAAAAATCCCTCCTCATCTCTATTTTCTATGGATACTTTCCCTAAGAAGAGAAAGAAGAAACGTAAAAGGAGAAGAAAGGAATTTTTTCGATTAAGTAGTGGTTTCATTTCGTTAGCCTTAAGAAATAGAGTGTTCCCGTACCCTGCGCCTATATTTATTTTGAATGTTCATAAAATTTAAATTATACTGAAATAAAAAACTATTTCACTCAAATGATTGATTTAATAAAGGTTAAAGGTTTAATTGAGTGTTTTTCTGAAAAAAACAATTGTATTTCTGAGGGAAATTTATTATTATAAAATAAGTAATTATACAGTCGGATAGCTAAAAATAGAAAAAGTAGTTTAGTTGTAAAGGTACTAGGTAAAAATGGAAGGTTTTAAAAACGATAGCTGTTCCATCAGACACAAAAAGTATCTTTCCTAACAGAGCTATAACAAGTTTAGGAGGAGGAAATGGAATGGCAGACAAAGAGCTAAAAAGAGGCTTAGAATCCCGTCACATTCAAATGATCGCGCTAGGCGGAACAATTGGCGTTGGATTATTTATGGGATCAGCAAGCACCATCCAATGGACAGGTCCATCGGTATTGCTTGCTTACGCAATCTGCGGAATGTTTATTTTCTTTATTATGCGTGCCATGGGCGAAATGCTGTACATGGAACCAAGCACAGGTTCATTCGCTACATTTGGCCACAAATATATTCATCCATTGGCAGGTTATATGGCTGCGTGGAGCAACTGGTTTCAATTTGTAATCGTAGGGATGTCTGAAATTATAGCGGTGGGAGCATATATGCATTATTGGTTCCCACATTTACCAGCTTGGGTGCCTGGTATTATCGCCATGTTGATTTTAGGTACAGCAAACTTAATTTCAGTAAAATCATTTGGAGAGTTTGAATTTTGGTTTGCGATGATTAAGATTGTAACAATTATTTTAATGATTATCGCAGGACTTGGGTTGATTTTCTTTGGATTTGGAAATGGCGGAGACGCAATTGGGTTATCAAACCTTTGGGCACACGGCGGTTTCTTTGCAGGCGGATGGTCAGGCTTTTTCTTTGCTCTATCTCTTGTTATTGCAGCTTATCAAGGAGTCGAGCTAATTGGTATTACAGCTGGTGAAGCAAAGGATCCTAAAAAAACGTTAACAAGCGCAATTCAAAGCATCATCTGGCGAATTTTAATTTTTTATATTGGAGCAATTTTTGTCATCGTGACGGTATATCCGTGGAATGAGTTGGATTCCTTGGGAAGTCCGTTCGTATCTACATTTGCTAAAGTTGGCGTTACAGCAGCTGCAGGTATCATTAACTTTGTAGTTATTACAGCAGCGATGTCAGGCTGTAACAGCGGAATTTTTAGTGCAGGACGCATGCTTTATACGCTTGGTGTAAACGGTCAAGCACCTAAATTCTTCACAAAAATTTCTCGTAACGGTGTTCCGATTTACAGCACACTCGCTGTTATGATTGGGTTAGTAATTGGAGTTATTTTAAACTATATCGCTCCACCGAATGTATTTGTTTATGTATACAGCGCTAGCGTGCTTCCAGGAATGATTCCTTGGTTCATTATTCTTATCAGCCAAATTCGTTTCCGTAAAGCTAAAGGGGCTGAAATGGACAGTCATCCTTTCAAAATGCCTTTTGCGCCTGTAACAAACTATATAACTATTGCTTTTTTACTTATGGTGCTTGTAGGCATGTGGTTTAATGATGAAACGCGTATTTCACTTATTGTAGGGGTTATTTTCCTGGCTCTTGTTGTCATCAGTTTTTACGCATTCGGAATAAATAAGCGCATGATACCTGATACAGAGAACGATCAACTAAAGAAATAACTATGCTTTTTCATAAATGAAAAGCAAAACAAAAAAACGGCTGAGAAAAGCCGTTTTTTTGTTTTGTTTAAATGAAAGATACAAGAAAAATGTTATTGTGCGCTGATAGTTTGGATAAACTATATTCGTTCATATAACGTAAAGGAGCGAATGTTATGAGAAGCCACAGATATATTATCAAAGATTCACTAAAAGCTGATGAAGTTGCTAGAGATTTGGAACTGCAGCTGGATATAAACCGAATGTCGGATGTCAGAATCCTTTCGGTAAATGCACAAAACCAAATACTCGTTCAAATGGAGGAGGAGAACGAAGAAGCAGGAGATGTTATTGATGTATTTATGAAAGAGTATAAAACCGCAGAAATTATTGAATAGCATGTAATTGAGAAGAATATTGAGGGGTTTCGTTGAATAAATAAAAAGAAAACACCTTTAATTTTTATTAAAAAAGGAACGCACGAAGAAAACTTCTTGTTTATCAAGAAGTTTCTTTTGTATCTGAACATTCGTTTGTATAGGTAAGGAGAGGTGATGAAGGTGAAAAGAAATGGTGAGGGTCACGTCTTTTTTATTATTCTTGGAGGCCTGTTTATTTTAATAGGCACACTCTTTGCAAATACTTCCGTTTATTTTCTCATCTCCGGATGGATAGCAGCCGTCTGTTGTTTAGGAATCAGCGCTGCACTAAAGAAAGGAAAAACAAAATCAGTCAGTAAAGAGGAGGAAGAATAATAATTTTTATATAAAAATGGAAAGTAAATATATGAAAAGGAAGAATGGATATCCATTCTTCCTTAAGTCATGGTGTGTATGAAATTGTCTTAGAAACGTCCGCCGCCAAGTTGTTGCTCAGCTAATTGTACAAGACGTTTTGTGATTTCGCCGCCTACTGATCCGTTTGCACGTGCAGTAGTGTCAGCTCCTAAATTTACTCCGAACTCGCTAGCGATTTCATATTTCATTTGATCGATTGCTTGTTCAGCTCCGTATACTAATAATTCATTATTATTGCTGCTTTTGTTGTTTGCCATTGTATTCAACTCCTTTCTGTAACGTTAAGGTGTGAATAAAGGAAGAAGAATATGCAACAAACTGATATTTATTTTATAAAAAATGTATTTTTACGTTGTTTGTCCTTCTAGAAGCTTAACGGGAAGGCAGATTTCACGAGGTATATTGCTGAATTCTCCTTCAATTTCTTTTAGTAAAATATCAATGGCTGTTTGAGCAATCGATTCAATGGGCTGTTGAACTGTAGTTAGACCAGGTAACAAAGTCTGACTGGCCTCCGTTCCGTCATAGCCCACGATTTTTAAATCTCTTGGGATGTTTTTTCCTCTTTTTTGTGCTTCTGCAACTACTAAAGCTGCAAGTAAGTCATCACTTGCAAAAATACCATCTACTTCCGGATTTTCTTCAAAAACCTTAGAAATAGTTTCTCTCTGGATGTTGCGGTCGAAGGTATTTGAAATTTCATACGTGATAGGCTGTTTTTCGTATTTTTTCATCACGTTTTCATAAGCTTTCCTTCTTAAGTTAGCTGGAGTTTCGAGTTTAAGGGGGCCGTTAATATGAATAATATGCTTACAACCTTTTGAAATGAGCAATTCCGTGGCTTGTTTTCCTCCAGCATAGTTATCAGAAGATACGGTAGGAATATCTGTTGATAAATAATGATCCACTGCTACCACAGGAAGACTTTGACTTTCTGAATCAAAAATACCTCTATTATAAGTGACGGCAATCACACCATCTACCTGATTTCTGATAAGCATCTCTACATATTTTTTTTCTTTATCAATTCGATTAAGACTGTTGCAAAGAAGTACTTTGTAGTTAAGAGAAGCACATATACTTTCAATGTGAAAGGCTAACTCTCCGAAAAAAGGGTTGCTCGTTTGCGGGACAATCATACCGATTAAATTTGTTCGCTTATTAAATAATGAACGTGCAATATCATTTGGGAAATAATTAATTTCTTTCATTGCTTTATAAACATTTTCTCGCGTTTCTTTGCTTATGTAACCACGGTTATTTAATACACGAGAAACGGTAGTCGGTGAAACACCTGCAATTTTTGCTACATCACTAATCTTGGCTTTCATCTAGTTTCCTCCTAATTTCTCCAAAACATTGCTTTTATAGTATATATCAGACATGTAAAAGCCTTAAAATAAATTGCAATCAAGCAAATAGCTTTCAGTCGTTACGTTTTCTTTTGAGTGATAAAAATCTATGTAAGGATTGTAAACGGTTTATTAAACAATTTAAACATACCACAAAGCCCACTTTTACACCTAATACAATCTTTTTTTAAATATAAAATGTGAAACCGGTTGACATATGAAACCGGTTGACATAAAATCAAATTGAAAGTGCTTTCATTTTGTTAGATAAAAGATTTTATATCTTAAGCTAAAGGGGTAACTAAAATGAAAAGTTCAAAAAGTTTATATTGGAAGCTGAGTGCATATTTTTTCTTCTTCTTTTTTACGTGGTCGTCAAGCTACTCTTTATTTTCTATCTGGTTAGGGCAAGAGATTAAGTTGAACGGATCAGCAACAGGCTTAATCTTTTCTGTAAACGCTATCTTTGCTTTGTGTATGCAGCCTTTGTACGGATATATATCTGACAGGATAGGTTTAAAGAAACACGTTTTATTTTTTATTAGCTGTCTTTTAGTGTTTGTAGGACCATTTTATATTTTTGTTTATGGACCTTTGCTTCAATACAATGTGTTGATAGGGGCTATTATTGGAGGCCTATATTTAGGAGTAGCGTTTTTGGCGGGCATCGGAGCGATTGAAACATACATAGAGAAAGTCAGCCGAAAATATAAATTTGAGTACGGAAAATCTAGAATGTGGGGGTCATTAGGCTGGGCTGCAGCTACGTTTTTTGCAGGACAATTGTTTAATATTAATCCTCACATTAATTTTTGGGTGGCATCTGTTTCAGCAGTTATCCTAGTGGCTATTATTTTTTCTGTAAAAGTAGAAATGAGCAGTTATGAAATGGAAAAAGCTGAATCCGTCACGCTAAGAGATGTAGGGAGTTTATTTTTATTGAAGGAATTTTGGTTTTTTATGATTTATGTTGTTGGTGTTACATGCGTATATGGGGTATATGATCAGCAATTTCCTATCTATTATGCATCTTTGTTTCCTACTGAATCGATAGGTAACCAAGTATTTGGCTACTTAAATTCGTTTCAAGTATTTTTAGAAGCTGGAATGATGTTCGCAGCACCGTTTATTGTAAATAAGATCGGTGCAAAAAATAGTTTAATTTTAGCAGGGTTTCTAATGGGATTTCGTATTATTGGGTCAGGGCTTGTTGTTGGTCCAATTGGAATATCTTCGATGAAGCTTATTCATGCATTAGAACTTCCTATTATGCTCATTGCCATCTTCAAATATTTGGCAGCTAACTTTGACACGCGCCTATCTTCTATCCTTTATTTGGTTGGATTCCAATTCGCTTCACAAATAGGTGCTTCAGTTCTTTCACCCATAGCGGGAGGATTATATGATAGCGTAGGTTTTTCCCGTACCTATTTAATTATGGGAGGTATGGTTTTGGTATTTAACGTTATTTCAATGTTTACACTACTAAACTCTAAAAAACATAGATTTATAAGAAAAGATGTACAAGAAAACACGCAGATTATATAGGGGGATATGATGATGTTAACGGTAAATAAAATCGAGCAAGCTCAACATTCATTAAATGAAGCAGAGAAAAAGGTGAATCATCAATATCGGTTAGGGTATCATATTATGGCGCCAGCGAACTGGATTAATGATCCCAATGGGTTGGTTCAGTATAAAGGAGAATATCATGTTTTTTATCAACATCATCCTTATGACGAGAACTGGGGACCGATGCATTGGGGACATGTGAAAAGCAAAGATCTTGTTCATTGGCAGCACTTGCCGATTGCTTTAGCTCCTGGAGATCCATTTGATAAAGATGGATGTTTTTCTGGAAGTGCCGTGGATAACGAAGGAGAGCTTACGCTAATTTATACAGGACATAATTATATAGACAAAGAGCTGGATACTTTTTTTCAAAACCAAAATATAGCTGTTAGTAAAGACGGCATTACCTTTGAAAAAGCAGAGGCCAACCCAGTTATTGCTGAGCCGCCAGCAGATAGCTCTCATCATTTTCGGGATCCTAAAGTATGGAAGCACGAAGATTTCTGGTATATGATTCTAGGAAACTCAACAAAGAAACAAGAGGGCCGTGTTATCTTATACCGATCTTCAAATTTACGAAAATGGGAATATGTTGGTGTCCTTGCTAAAAGCGATGGAGATCTAGGGTACATGTGGGAGTGTCCAGACTTCTTTGAGTTAGACGGAAAGCATGTGTTAATGATTTCTCCTCAAGGGATAGAAGCAAAAGGTGATTCCTATCACAACCTTTTCCAAACGGGATATTTAGTTGGAGAATATAATTATGAAACCAATACATTTCATCATGGGTCATTTACTGAATTAGATTACGGCCACGATTTTTATGCTGTTCAAACGCTTTTAGATGATAAAGGGCGGCGAATTGCAATTGGCTGGATGGACATGTGGGAAGCTAATATGCCAACGAAAGAGGATGGATGGTGCGGTGCGCTAACGCTTCCGAGAGAACTAACTTTAAGAGGGGATAAAGTGTTAATGAACCCCGTCCAAGAGCTTACATCACTTCGGAAAACTCAGTATAATATGCTAACCAATAAATCTCTTTCTAACAGTTATGTAGTAGAAGTAAATGAAGACTTGCTAGAGATACAAGCTGTATTTGATTTAGCGGACTGCCAAGCTTCATCGGTAGGAATAAAAATTCGTGGAATAAACAACGAAGAAACGCTTATGTGTTACAACCTTAATGAGCAAAAGCTATTGCTTGACTGTACTCACTCGGGAAAAGAAGATGGAGTGAGGAAAGTAGCGCTACAAGCAGGTGAGACACTAGCTTTACGAATATTTGTGGACCGTTCTTCCGTTGAAGTATTTGCAAACGAAGGCCAAGCGACCATGACGAGCCGTATTTATCCAAAAGAAAGCAGGCTCGGAATTGAATTATTTACTGAAGGAGGAAACGTAATCGTAAAAGAGTTAACGTATTGGAATTTAAAAGATATTTGGGGGTAAAATACAGAGGAAGAAGTATATTAATACTTCTTCTTTTTTGAGCATTTAATAGCTCGTCAACAAAGCGGAGGTATATAAATGGATAAGGCACTTTAGATTAAAAGTACGAGCAAATACGATATAATAGTAAAAGAGAAAATAAATGAAAGAGAAACTGTCCTGCTCTAAGACCCCCAAAAGAAAGCAGGGTAGAGCAAGGCTTACTGCGCTTATAAAACAACGATCAGTAAAGAAAGAATTATTTTTTAAGACACAAAAAGAAAAGGAGATACGATGACTAATCAAAAAGAAACAGGATGGAATTTACGTAATAGCTATGCGGAGTTACCAAACATCTTTTTTACCCCTCTTGATCCTAATCCAGTGAGTTCACCTAAAATAGTTAAATTTAATGACTCTTTAGCCGCGTCTCTAGGATTACAAAAAGAACAGCTGCAAAGCCCAGAAGGAGTTAGCATTTTGGCTGGAAACAGTTTTCCAAAAGGTGCTTTCCCGCTTGCACAAGCTTATGGGGGGCATCAATTTGGCCACTTTAACATGCTAGGAGACGGCCGGGCTATGTTAATAGGAGAGCAAGTTACGCCTTCGGGTGAGAAAGTAGACCTTCAGCTTAAAGGCTCAGGCCGAACACCGTATTCCCGAGGAGGAGACGGCCGGGCAGCTCTAGGACCTATGCTGCGTGAGTATATTATTAGTGAAGCCATGCATGCTCTTGGTATTCCGACTACTCGGAGCCTAGCAGTCGTAACAACAGGTGAATCCATTGTTCGTGAAAAAGAACTGCCGGGGGCGATTTTGACGCGTGTAGCTTCCAGTCACCTTCGTTTTGGCACATTTCAGTTCGCTGCAAAATGGGGAACGGTCGAAAACCTTCAAGCTTTAGCTGACTATGCATTAGAACGTCACTTTCCCCACATAGAAAAGAACGAAAAAAAATATTTATCATTGCTTCAAGAAGTGATTAAGCGTCACGCTACCCTAGTTGCTAAATGGCAGCTTATTGGTTTTATTCACGGCGTCATGAATACGGATAATATGACAATTAGTGGAGAAACAATTGATTACGGACCATGTGCATTTATGGATACCTATGATCCAGAAACTGTATTTAGTTCAATTGATGTACAAGGGCGCTACGCTTATCAAAATCAACCAGGCATTACAGGGTGGAATCTTGCGAGGTTTGCTGAGGCTTTATTACCGCTATTGGATCAAGATATAGAAAAAGCAGTTGAAATAGCGCAAAGCGCTGTGACCGAATTTCCAAAATTCTATCGGGAAAACTGGCTGGCAGGTATGCAGGCTAAACTTGGGCTTTTTAACGAAGAAAAAGAAGATGAAGCATTATTCCAAGACCTTCTTACAATAATGAAAACCTATAAAGCTGACTATACAAATACGTTTCGTGCATTAACTTTCGATAAGCTAGAAAATAGTGACTTGTTTGAAAGCAAAGAATTTGCACAGTGGCATGAGCTATGGCAGAAAAGATTAGGTAGACAAAAACAATCTAAAGCGGAGTCACAAGAGCTTATGAAAAATAATAATCCGGCTGTCATTCCTCGAAATCACCGAGTGGAAGAAGCGTTAGACGCAGCACAAAAAGAAGACTACAGCGTCATGGAAACCCTTCTTGAAGTGCTTTCTAGCCCATATGAATCTCCGATTCAGCCAGAGTATTGTACACCGTCTGCTCCGTCTAATCAGCCTTATCAAACGTACTGCGGAACTTGATTCTTAAATAAGAACTGCTATTTAAAAACAGCATAAATGACGTCAAAAAGAGCTCTTTATAAAGAGCTCTTTTTGATTTCCTGAAAAATGTATTATTGATTCATTAAAATGATAACGATTTCTCGTGAAAAGCTACATAAAATTTAATAGGATGAAAGAATCAATTCAAAAATTAATTATCTAATTCTTTTGTCTCTTATTATTTCCAATAGGAACTATTATATAATAAATTATTCCACTATTTCACAAAAAATACATTAACGATATTTTTTTGAAAATGGCTTACTTAAACAGCTGTAGAAGAGCTTATAAAAAATATCAGGTTAAATATGATGATGAATTTGCCCATTTAATCAAAAAGTTGAAGGTGTAAGACTTTATAACCAAATGAAAAATATAAGGGGAGAAAAAATGAGAGGATTACTCCATTTTACCTATTTGACTTTTCAATATTATGCAAGTAATCTTGGAAAGGTAATGGAACCGGTTCTGTTATTTCGCCAGATTGATATTACTTCTCGATACATAGAAAATGAATTGCTTGTGAGTGACACAAGAAAAGGTATTGTACAAAAGGGAGAAAAACAGATGAATATTAAGAAAATAGCAAAGCAAACTACAGCTTTATCTTTTGCTACAGCTCTGTTAGTAGGTGCTGGATCTCAAACATGGGCTGCTGAAAGCAATCATAAAGATACCAACAATAATTATAGAGTTTCCCATATTACGCGTGATAACATGCTGAAAATTCCTCAGCAGCAAAAAAGCGAACAGTTTAAAGTTCCAGCTTTTGATAAATCAACAATCAAAAATATTGCCTCTGCAAAAGGGTATGATAAATCGGGCAATTTAATTGATTTAGATGTATGGGACAGCTGGCCTCTGCAAAATGCTGACGGAACAGTAGCCAACTATCATGGTTACCAAGTTGTATTTGCACTAGCAGGTGATCCGAAAGATGCTGATGATACATCTATTTATGTGTTTTATCAAAAAATCGGTGAAGATTCGATTGACAGTTGGAAAAATGCAGGAAGAGTGTTCAAAGACAGTGACAAATTTGTACCGAATGATCCTCATTTGAAAAAGCAAACACAAGAATGGTCAGGATCTGCTACTTTAACATCAGACGGAAAAATACGCTTATTCTATACTAACTTTTCAGGTACAAACTATGGAAAACAAACCTTAACAACAGCTCAAGTAAATGTATCCCAGCCAAGTGGAGATACGTTAAAAATTGAAGGTGTTGAAGATCATAAATCCATTTTTGATGGTGATGGTAAAAAGTATCAAAATATTCAGCAGTTTATTGATGAAGGCGCATATGGTTCAGGAGATAATCATACATTGAGAGATCCTCACTATGTAGAGGATAAAGGGCATAAATACCTTGTGTTTGAAGCAAACACAGGAACTGAAGATGGTTATCAAGGTGAAGATTCCCTTTACAATCGAGCTTACTACGGTGGAAATAATCCATTTTTCCAATCAGAAAAAGAGAAATTACTTCAGAGCTCTAATAAAAAGAAAGCCTCTTTAGCAAACGGTGCATTAGGCATTGTTGAACTAAATAACGATTATACCTTGAAAAAAGTAATGGATCCACTGATTACTTCAAACACGGTGACAGATGAAATTGAACGCGCAAATGTATTTAAAAAAGATGGGAAATGGTACTTATTCACAGATTCTCGCGGATCTAAAATGACTATTGATGGTATCGGCCAAGATGACGTATATATGCTAGGGTACGTATCAAATACGCTGACAGGAAAATACAAGCCGCTAAATGATACAGGACTTGTTTTACATATGGACCTCGATCCTAATGACAAAACGTTTACGTATTCACATTTTGCAGTTCCACAAGTGAAAGGAGACAATGTCGTAATCACAAGTTACATGACAAACAGAGGCTTTTATTCAGAGGAACATTCTACTTTTGCTCCTAGCTTCTTGTTAAATATTAAAGGATCAAAAACAGCTGTTGTGAAAAACAGTATTTTACCACAAGGGCAATTAAGTACCGATAAATAATTTTTAAAAACGAAAGAAGATGGCGGTAACTGCTGCTGTTTTCTTTCGTTTTATTATTTAATCAAAAATGTGCTGTAAACGCAGTGCTGATTAAAATAAAAAAGCAGTATATACATTGATAGTTATTTAAAAAAATGAAATATTCAGACAGAATATAACTTTAAGAATGAAACCGGTTGACATGCAGGTTTGACTAACTTAATATATTTACATATAATGGTTTGAAACGTTTTCATAGATTAGTATGACATGAGGGTACTTGTAGATGAAATAGCTTGTAGTAGTAGGGAATGATCATTTCTTTGAAAGAGAAAATTCCAATCGTGAACTGAAAATAAAGAAGGTGCTTCTAATGAAACGAATTGATAAGGTATACAATCAGCTGTTGAGTAATTTTCAAGAGTTTACAGAAGTGGAACTTTTACATAAACAAGGAAGCTCAGCGATTGAAATTGCTGAACAGTTAGATTTAGAGAGATCTAATGTAAGTCTTGAACTTAACAAACTTGTCCGCATGCAAAAAGTAATCAAAATTAAAATGTTCCCCGTTCGCTACGTTCCGCTAGAGGTTGTTGAAACCATTTGCCATCAAAAGTGGGATACGAATAAGATGGAAGTAGAAAAACTAGAGCAGCTATCTAATGGAGGAAAAGAAGAAGCTCTTCCTGCTAATCCTTTTGAATTAATGATTGGAGCTACCGGAAGTTTGAAAAAATCGATTTCTCAAGCAAAAGCTGCTGTTCTTTACCCGCCTAATGGATTACATATGCTGCTATTAGGTCCCACGGGATCGGGAAAATCTCTTTTTGCAAAACGAATCTATCAATTTGCCTTATATTCAGAGAGGCTAAAAACAGATGCCCCGTTCATTACCTTTAACTGCGCTGATTATTACCATAATCCTCAACTACTTCTTTCTCAGTTATTTGGTCATAAGCAAGGGAGTTTCACCGGAGCAACTGAGAGTAAAGTAGGTTTAGTAGAACAAGCAAATGAAGGGATTCTCTTTATGGATGAAGTACACCGGCTTCCTCCCGAAGGCCAAGAAATGCTTTTTTACCTCATTGATCAAGGTACGTACAATCGCCTAGGGGAAACAGATCATAAGCGAACGTCTAAGGTATTAATTATTTGTGCTACAACTGAAAATCCCGGTTCAGCCTTACTGCAAACTTTCTTAAGAAGAATTCCGATGACTATCCATATTCCCTCATTAGAAGAGAGGTCTTTAAAAGAAAAAATTCGCCTCACCACGTTTCTTTTAGAACAAGAGGCTAAACGAATTAATAAAAAGCTAAGTGTTCACATTGATGTATTAAATGCTTTAATCCACACTGAAAAATTCGGAAATGTAGGGCAGTTAAAGTCGAATGTGCAGCTCGTTTGCGCACACGGATTTTTAAATAACCTTGATAGTAAACATATGGTGGAACTTACAGTGCGAGATCTGCCTGACGATATTAAACGAGATTGGATTTCAAATAGTAAAAATATGGAGCGTAGCAAAAAAATTTCTGAATATGTAAACCTTAAAACGATTATCTCCCCGGCTATGGAGAGCCAAGAAATAAAAATGGAGGAAGACGTATCATTTAATTTATATCAGTTAATAGAAGAAAAAGTAGATGTTTTAACAAAAGAAGGTTTATCTCAAGAAGACATCAATCAGTATATTCTTACCGACATTCATTTGAATGTTCGAAGCTTTTTTAATCAAAAAAATGGCCAGAGCTCTAATTTAATGAAATTCGTAGAAGACGATGTGATTCAGCTTACAAAAGAATTAAAACAGTTGGCTGAAAAAGAATTGAACTGTAAATTTGATCGCAGATTTATCCATTTTTTAAGTATGCATATGGAATCCTTTTTAAAACGAAAAAAACAAGTAGACGTATTAAATATAAAGGAGATAGATGAAATTCGTGAAACATATCCAAAAGAATATGCGGTAGCACTGCTTTTTAAAAATCGAATTGAAAAGTGGTTTAACATTAGCGTGCCAGAAATAGAAGTCATTTATCTCACAATGGTTATTCAATCAATTCGAACGTTAGAAGAAAATAAACGAGTAGGGATTGTAGTTGCTGCCCATGGAAACAGCACGGCAACTTCTATGGTTGAAGTTGCTACGGAGCTTTTAGGAAGCACTCCTATTATAGCTATTGATGTGCCTTTGACGGTATCTCCGGTTGAAATTGTAGACAGGTTAATCCAAGGAATTAAGAAAGTAGATGAAGGAGAAGGCGTATTAATGCTCGTGGACATGGGTTCGCTTGCCATGTTAGAAAGCAAGTTGGAACAAAAAACAGGGACTAAAATTAAAACCATCAGCAATGTGACGACGTCTATGGTATTAGACACCGTTAGAAAAGTAAATTATTTAGATTTAAATTTATATGCCATATTTGATTCAGTGCAAAAAGACTTTATGGAATTTATAGATAAGCAGCAGCACGTGTTTGGAAAAAAGAAAGCACTTGTTTCTATTTGTACAACAGGAAGCGGTACAGCAAAACAATTAGAAAAAATCTTAACGATTATTTCACGCAAAGTATCTCAAGAACCTATTAAAATTCTAACCGTTTCTTCTATTAAATTAGCAGCAAACATTCGAGAAATTCAAAAAGAATATGAAATTGTTGCAACGGCAGGTACTAAAAATCCAAGGATTGATGCGCCTCATGTATCATTAGAAGTCCTCATTGAAGGGCAGGGAGAGCGAATACTTCAACAGGCAATTACAAAAGAAACGATAAACTATGATGATGAGAAAACCGAAGCGAATATTGTGGTGCGTGAACTTTGCGAAGAAAACTTGCGAAAGTACCTTCTATTTATTAATCCGTACCTCATAAGTGAAATTCTGTTAGAATGGTTAAGTCATGTACAAGATGAGTTAGAAATGGAATTAAGCAACACTGTTATGATTCGAATTGTGATGCATACAGCCTTTGCTTTAGAAAGAATGATAAAAAATGAACCTCTTACTTTTCCCGAGGATGAAGAAATCACTCACCAGTTAGAAAACATTTATCAAAAAACGGAAAAAACATTACAAGCCGTCGAAAAAAAGCTGAAACTTACCTTAACAAGAGATGAAAAATTATTTATTGCCACCATTTTTGCGGATGAAATGTAAAAATCATATTATAATTCTGAGAAACTAGTTTGATTTATATGCCACTAGTTTCTTTTTTTATCCCATTTTTTAAATAACAGAAAAACCTGTATTAAAACGCATGACGTTTTGATACAGGTTTGTTTATTTTAAGGAACCTGTATCGACAACGCAGAAAAAGGTATTGAAAAATAAATGAAAGCGCTTAATACTCTTTGTTGGCACGATACTTGCAATAAATAAGTGTAGAACGTAAAAGAGAGGAGCAAGTGTACATGATTTCAGTCATTATTAGTGGACATGGTGATTTCGCGCCAGCGTTAGAGGGGTCTTCCAAAATGATATTTGGTGAAGAGAATCACGTAGTAGCCGTACCTTTTCTAAAAGGCGAGGGTATCCAAACCCTTGAAGAAAAATATAAGCAGGCACTAGAGGAGATGCCCTTAGAAAATGAAGTGCTTTTTTTAGTAGATATTTTCGGAGGTACACCCTACAATGCGGCTACTCCCTATATCCTTAAAAATAAAACAGCGGATATGGTATCCGGAGTTAACTTGCCTATGTTATTAGAAGTGTTAGCCATGAGGGAACACGTTACATTAAAAGAGATGCTAGGAAGATTAAAGCAGGTGAATGAAGAAAGTTTTCAAGTGTGCAGTGAACATTTGGAGAAAATCCAGCAAGCAAACCAAATCGGAGAGGATGGATTATTATGAAAATCGTTTTAGCAAGAATTGATGACCGCTTTATTCACGGGCAGGTATTAACAAGATGGATCAAAACAAATGCAGCAGATCGAATTATCATTGTTTCAGATGAGGTGGCAGCGGATGAAATGCGAAAAACGCTTATTCTTTCTGTGGCTCCTTCGAATGTAAAAGCGAGCGCTGTCTCGATTTCTAAAATGACAAAAGCATTTCACAGCCCTCGCTATCAGGATACAACAGCCATGCTGCTGTTTGAAAACCCCGCAGACATTGTCGCTCTTGTTCAAGCGGGCGTACCTATTGAGACAGTAAACGTAGGGGGCATGCGTTTTGCTAATGACCGAAAACAAATCACTAAATCTGTAAGCGTTACCGAAAAAGATATCGATGCTTTTGAGAAACTGCAGGAACTAGGCGTAAAGCTTGAGCTGCGCCAATTACCTTCAGATTCTAGTGAAAATTTTATTCAACTACTGAGAAACGAAACAAAAATCAAATAAGGAGATGAGTTTATGTCTTCCATACAAATTATTTTATTATTAGTCATTGCAGCAATAACTGGCATCGCCAGCGTGTTGGACGAAGGGCAATCCCATCGTCCTCTCATTGCCTGCACGTTAGTAGGCTTGGTGCTTGGAGATTTAAAAACCGGCATTATTTTAGGTGGAACACTGGAATTAATGGCTCTTGGATGGATGAATGTTGGATTGGCGATGGCACCTGATACGGCTATTGCTTCTGTTATTTCAACTATTTTAGTTATCACAGCTGGTCAGGGGATTGGTGAAGGCATTGCGGTAGCCATAGCTTTAGCAGCTGCAGGGCAAGTACTCACCATTTTTGTTCGTACCATCACAGTATTTTTAATTCATCGAGCTGATAAGTACGCGGAAGAAGGAAACTTTAAAGGAATTGAAATTATGCATATTACTGCTATGGGTTTTCAGGCTCTACGCGTTATGATTCCAACTTTAATTGTTACATTAATCAGCGTAAGCGCCGTGCAAACTTTCCTCGGAAATATTCCGGAAGTTATTACAAAAGGCCTGCAAATTGGAGGAGGCATTATCGTGGTCGTAGGATATGCCATGGTTATCAATATGATGAACATTCCTCATTTAAAGCCCTTTTTCTATATCGGGTTCTTATTGGCGGCATTTACAGGGTTTAACCTGGTAGGATTTGGAGCGCTGGGTCTTTGTTTAGCACTTCTTTATCAGCAAGTAATGCAGCAGCGAAATCAAATGCAGCCGGCAGGCGTTCCCGCAGCTACAGGGAGCGAACAAGTATATGATGATGACGATGACGATGATTTAGATGCCTAAACGGCGAACTTAAGGGAGGGATAGAGATGGAGAATGAAAAAAGATTAACGAAAAAAGATATCTTTAGCATGTTCATTCGTTCGAATTTTTTACTCGGTTCATTTAACTTTGAGCGTGTTCAAGCAATGGGCTACTGTTATGTTATGATTCCAGCAATCAAACGCTTATATGGACCAGGAGCTCAGCGAAATGCAGCATTAAAGCGTCATTTAGAATGGTTCAATACACACCCATGGATTTCCGCACCTATATTCGGCGTCACGGCAGCAATGGAAGAAGAAATGGCAAACAAAAAAGATTTTGATGAAAAAGCTATCAGCGGAATGAAAATTGGATTAATGGGCCCACTTGCTGGTGTAGGAGACCCTATTTTCTGGGGAACGCTTCGACCAGTTCTCGCAGCCCTAGGCGCCTCGCTTGCGTTAGGCGGTAACATTGCCGGACCACTGCTGTTTTTCATCTTAATTAATGCAATTCGATTAAGCACAAAATATTATGGATTAAAATATGGCTACTTAAAAGGAACAGAAATTTTAAAAGATTTAGTAGGGAATCGAATTCAAAAACTGACGGAAGGTGCATCCATTTTAGGACTCTTCGTAATGGGAGCGTTGGTTTCGAAATGGACTACTATTAATATACCAGTGGTTGTTTCTAGGATCAAAGATGATTCTGGTAAAGTTGTGGTAAAAACTGTGCAAGATGTACTTGATAGTATTCTACCGGGGCTGCTTCCTTTAGCGCTAACTTTATTAGTAGCATGGATGCTTCGAAAAGGTACAAATCCGCTGCTTATTATTTTCGGTATTTTCTTAATTGGTATAGGGGGTTATTGGATAGGCTTTTTAGGATGATAAATAAGAGGAGTCATCTATTCTTTTAGCATCTGCTGGTGAAAATGTTTTACATAACCAGTATGCAAATAAAGGAGGAAAGGAAGATGAAAAGAACCGTTAAAAAGTTATTGATGATTGGAGTCGCTTGTTCCATAAGCTTGTTTTCTGCATGCCCTGTATTAGCTGATAATACAGGGTATTATCAAGAAAAATACCGGAATCAATTTCATTTTTCTCCAGAAGCGAACTGGATGAACGATCCAAATGGAATGGTCTATTATAACGGAGAGTATCACCTTTTTTATCAGTATTACCCTTACGGTACCACTTGGGGACCCATGCACTGGGGGCATGCAGTTAGTACAGATTTAGTGAAATGGAAACACCTGCCGATTGCTCTTTCTCCAGATGAGAACGGAGAGATTTTTTCCGGAAGTGCCGTTATCGATTGGAATAATACCGCAGGGTTTGGAAAAGAAGCAATGGTAGCTATCTTTACACACTCGGGCAGAAAAGGACAAGTGCAAAGTCTAGCATACAGCAAGGACAGCGGAAGAACGTGGACCAAGTATGAAGGAAATCCTGTTATGCCGAATCCCCCAGTTCCTGACTGGCGCGACCCAAAAGTGTTTTGGCATGACCAAACCAAGCAGTGGGTGATGTCTTTAGCCGCTAAAGATAAAATTATGTTTTATACATCACCTGACTTAAAAAATTGGAAATACACAAGTGAGTTTGGACCTGATGGAGGCATCCAAGCAAACGGTCAAAGTGGTGCCTACACATATACTTTATCCGAACAAAAAGGTCAATCCTTTACTCTGGAGGGAGAAATTACGCTTGTAGAAAAGAATGGACGCGCAGGCGCAGGCGGTCTTGTTTTTCGTTCTAATAAAGACGCAACAAACGCATATACCGTCAATTTAGATGCAGAAAAGAACCTCTTAACACTTAACAAAGTAGAGAAAGGAAACGTAACGACCGTTGTTTCAAAGTCGGTGAGGCTTGATACATCACAAGCATATCATGTAAAAGTAGAAGCAAACAGTCACTACTTTAAGGTACTGTTAAATGGAAAACAAGTTCTAGAAGGCAGTGATGCATCTTTTGAAAATGGTCAGTTTGGATTAACAGCATGGAATTCCACAGCTGTCTTTCGTCATGTTAAATTTACGAATCAATCTAATTTTATAACCAATCTATCTAACTGGAAACCTGTTACGGGAACGTGGAATGATACTGCTGATGGAAAAATCGGTAAATCTGACAGCGATGGATATATTATGAGTGAAGAACAGGGAGATCAGTTCATTTTTAAGTCAAATATGACATTTTTAGATGAAAATCCTGGTTCAGGTGCACTACTCTTTCGGGCAGACGCGGAAGCCAAAAACGGATATATAGCTAGCGTGGACGCTTCTAAAGATACAATCAAACTAGTAAAGCTTCAAAATGGCATTTCAACTGTCCTTGCCGACACAAACGAAAAAATTGATACGAGCAAATCACATCAAGTAAAAGTAACTGCATCGGGAAATAAACTTGATTTGTATATAGACGATAATTTCACCCTTACTGCAAAAGATGAAACTTTTTCAAAAGGATTGTTTGGATTACATGTTCATCAATCTTCAGTCCAGTTTCAAGATGTTAACATGACCAAGTTTATTGATACAGATGAAAAGGAAATTAAAAATAAAAGTTTTGAAACAGGCGATCTCACCGGCTGGAAAACGATAAAAGGAAATGCATTCACAAACGATCATGTAACGGATGCAACCGCAAATTGGAGCGGTCTCTTTGAACAAAAAGGAAAGTATCATTTATGGGGGTTTTCCGATAAGCAAGATGGCGATAATGCCACTGGAGAATTACATTCATCTTATTTTAAATTGAGCGGCTCAGGTGAAATCAATTTGTTAATGGGAGGCGGAAACGACCCCACAAACCGCTATGTCTCCTTAGTCAGGGCCTCTGACGATAAAGAATTGATTCGTCAAGCGAATACAAAGTTTGCAGATGAAAAGTATCAGCGCTACGTATGGGATGCTTCTAAGTATATAGGAGAAGTATTGTATATTAAAGCCGTTGATCAAGCTGTAGGCGGATGGGGGCATATTAATCTAGATGATGTTAATGTATTTAATACAGAAAAAATGCCGGATAAAGTAGACAGTGTAGCAAAAGAACCGGAGGAAGTTAAACAAAGGGAAAGCGGAGAGCTTTCAGATTGGAATACTGTGTCAGGAGAATGGGTGAAATCAACTCATGGAAGCAACGGAGGGATTTGGGAGTGTCCTACTTTACTCGAACTGCCGGTTGATGGAGACAGCACAAAGAAAAAATGGGTGCTGCAGGTAAGCATCAATGATGGAGCGGCAGCTGGAGGTTCAGGTATGCAGTACTTTGTTGGTGATTTTGACGGAAAAACATTTAAAAATGAAAACCCGCCAGAGGAAGTGCTTTGGACAGATTATGGTGCTGACTTTTATGCTGCTGTAGATTGGAGCGGAGTTGAAGGAGATAACGGAGAAAAGTATTGGCTAGGCTGGATGAGCAACTGGCAATATGCAAACAATACCCCAACTACTACTTGGAGAAGCTCTATGTCGATTCCAAGAAAAATAGAACTCACCAACACAGCAAAAGGACTTCGTTTAAAACAAATACCTGTTTCAATTGATTCAATTCGCAATAAGCAAGAAAAAAAGGTGTTGAAGAATCTGATGGTCGTTGAAAATAAAAATCTTCTTTCGGGCATACAGGAAAACAAATATGAAATTATGGCAGAATTCGATGTTTCTAATACAGATGCACAAGAATTTGGTTTTCAAATTCAAAAAGAAGGCAGTGAAAATACAAAAGTCAGCTATAACGTAAACAAGCAGCGATTATTTGTTGACCGAACAAACTCTGGAAATTTTGATTTTGGTGAAAATGTGAAAGGCAAACACTCTGCTTCCATGTTTCCGAAAGACGGAAAGGTTAAGCTTCATATGTTTGTAGACCAGTCATCTGTAGAAGTATTTGGTAATGACGGCACGGAAGTAATAACAGATCAGCTCTTTCCAACGCTTTCAAGCAATAAAATAAGGCTTTATAGCAAAGGAGGAGCTGTGAAATTGAATTCCCTGAAGATGTATCCATTAAAATCTATTTGGAATAAAAGTCCTGTTGAGACAAATTTATCAGTGTGGAAAAGCATTAGCGGACTATGGGCCGATACGATTAATGGAAAACAAGGACGAAGCAAAGAAGATGCCTTTGCTTTATCATCAGAAAAAGCAAAGAATTTTATATATGAGGCAAAGATAAAGGTGTTAGACGATCCTGTTTCAAATTCTACAGGAGCAGGAGCTCTAGTATTCCGTTCGGATGAACAGGCAAATAACGCTTACGCTGCGAATGTAGATGTGCTTAATAATCAAGTAAAACTCATTGCGTTTAGAGACGGAATAGGCAAAGATCTCATTATTTACGATGATGGGGGAAAGCTGGATTTAAAGACAAATACGGATTATCGCTTGAAAGTAACGGCTGAAGGAGAACACATTCAAGTTTATCTCGATGATAAGCTTGTGATTGATGCAGTGGACCATACCTTTTCAGAAGGCTATGCGGGGTTGAATGTATGGAATTCTACTAGTTTGTTTAATGAAGTGAAGTTTGAAACAGTGGATTAAGGGATTGTGAAAGCTTCTGCTTGTTTGAGGGAGCTTTTATATAACATAAAAAAGCATGCTGCGGTAAAGTAGCATGCTTTTTTGAATTTCATAGGTTAATGAAGAGGATTTTGACATATGATAAATATCTTACTAGTCTAATTAATCGTACATTTTAGTTCTTAAAAGGTCTTTTGAAAAATCCTCATAGAAATATGATAAAATCGGATAGGATATATATTTCGAGGAAGGAAAGTGTTTTTTATGATTATTGGTAACGAACAAGATTTAGAAAGTTTACGCAAAATTGGACGCATCGTTGCACTTGCGCGCGAAGAGATGAAAAACCAAGCAAAAGCAGGCATGACAACAAAAGAGCTTGATATGATCGGTAAAAAAATATTGGATGAACACGGTGCTATTTCTGCACCTGAAAAAGAATATAATTTCCCAGGTGTAACGTGCATTAGTGTAAACGAAGAAGTGGCTCACGGTATCCCGGGAGATCGAGTATTAAAAGATGGCGATTTAGTAAATGTGGATGTATCTGCCGTACTTGACGGCTATTATTCAGATACCGGTATTTCATTTGTTATTGGGCAAGACGAAGAAAAAGAAAAGCTGTGCCAAGCTGCAGTAGATGCATTTTGGGCAGCCATGAAAAAAGTAAAAGCTGGTTCAAAACAAAACCAAATTGGTCGTGCTGTCTCTAACTTTGCACATCAAAACGGATATGCTGTTATTGAAAACTTGACGGGTCACGGTGTGGGCCGCAGCTTGCATGACGCTCCTAACCATATTTTAAACTATTATGATCCAATGGATAAAGCCCTTTTGAAAAAAGGCCTTGTTATTGCTGTAGAGCCGTTTATCTCTATGAAAGCTGATCATATCATTGAACGCGGAGACGACGGCTGGACGTTTGTTACACCTGATAATAGTCTTGTAGCACAATGTGAGCATACAATTGTTGTAACAAACGGTGAACCAATTATTTTAACGGAACTATAATCAAGTTTCGCACGTCTTCTTATTTTTATAGATTCCATTAATTAATAAAAAGCTACTTCACTTAGCAATGTTTTTTTATTGTGTTATAGTGAGGTGGCTTTTTTGATTTATTATGCAATCACTGATGATCATATTGATTTGCTTTGTTCAGATAACGTTTGAAAGATAGTGTAATTGAATATGCTCAAGGGAATGCTAAACATAAATCAAAATGAAAAGGGGTATAAAATGTGGAATATGTAAAAAGAGAAACGGCTATAAGTGAACTGACGCATCATATGGATGACATTTTAAACAAATATAACCTTCAAGGCGTCTCCGTATATGAAGAAGAAGGAGAAGGTAATCACTATTATCTTGGCTACACAGTAAAAAAGAATGATCAGGTGTTTATGCTTAACAGACCTTATCTAAAAGATAAAGACGGGAAACTAGCAGTAGAAAAGCAAGAATGGACCGTTCAAGGTAACGAAGGAGAAACAAATGGACATGCTTCACTTGAAGATGCATTTCAAAAAATTGATGAAATCATACATTAAATAAATTTGATGAATTTCACTGCGGATACTTTTCTTTGAACGCTTGAGTACGAGCAGTAGAAGCGCTAATAGGTGACGGGTGTCTTTCATCTATACTATCTAAATTTTCTTTGCTTTAAAATCTAGAAAATTATATAATAAAAAATTGTTTTTTTAGGTTTTACTATATAAATACGGGGTACACATATAGTACAGCAGCTATCATGCAAATGGTTGTTGTCAAAGGTTAAATACTTAGCGTATGAAGGGACTGATTAGTTTTGAAAGGCTTAACAGCGACTTCAGCAAATGTATTACCGCAAATTGAAAGCAGATATTCGTATCTGACACAAGGCACTTTGGTTATGAACCGATATACGTAACGAAAGGGCCTGAATAGGCAAACAAAGGAAAGACTGAATCAACGAGAAGAAGCCTGCATCTAAAAATGTAGGCTTCTTCTTTTTTACAGATGAAACTAAGATGACGAAGGAGTACATAGCGGGTATGAATTCAAAAGATTCACATTCAATCAATTTTCCGTGCACGTTTTTCTTGAAAAAAGGTCATAAGTTGAAGATACTGTATATAACTATGTAAAAGAATTTTTGAAGACAAAATAGTAAATCTGCTTGAGGTGAAAATGATGAGAAAAGCAAATAAAAGTGAATTTCTGTGGAATACGTTAGACGGCTGGCTTTTTATCCCTAGGAACATTCCTTTACTATTTCTTTTTGTATTTCTCTTAGGGGTTTCTTACCTAGGTTGGGTTAAGCTGTTTCATAAATTCGTTTAGATACACCAACAAGCTGAAACAAAAACTGTTTCAGCTTGTTGGCGTGCTGATTGATTTATTTTATGTATAGCTGTACTGTAATTCACCTAAATTATTCATTCCACCCTTTGCATACATCAACCCACTTTAAGCATTTCGAAAATTCTTCTAGTTCGGGTATTGTTAATTCGATTGCACTATTTCCACTTCCACAGGCAGGGAAAACGGTGACAAAACGTTTCAGAGATTCATCTAGATACACGTGAACACCTTCATTAACGGCAAACGGGCATACTCCGCCTACAGCATGACCAATCAGCGTTTCTACTTCACTTGCTCCAAGCATTTTTGCTTTGGTTCCGAACTCTTCTTTATATTTTCGGTTATCAATTTTCGCATCTCCTGCTGCCACAATCAATAGAACAGTTCCTTCGGCGTTAAAAGAAAGACTTTTTGCGATCCGTTTCGGCTCGCATTTTAAAGCTTGCGCTGCTAGTTCTACAGTAGCACTGGACTCATCCATTTCGATAATTCGATTCTCCATACCGTATTGTTTAAAATATGCTTTTACTTTTTCAATCGCCATTTTTTATATCCATTCCTTTCGTTAACTCTTGCAAATATGTATGATTGCCTTACAGAGAATGTGCAGTTGTTCTTTACAGTGAAAAAATCTTATTATTTTAATATACAGAAATCATACAAAACTTTGAAGTTAAAAGCACATATTCGTTTTAATTAAAAAAGTTACGTAGGTAAAGTATTTTTAACTGATTAAAGCAGGATTACGGAACCCTTTGACGAATGTAACTATGTCGGCTGCGAAAACATAGGCATTAGAACGAAAGATAAATGATGAAATTGAAAAGGCGCAAACGTTCTAGTGAAATGAGGAGAAGTAATGCCAAATTTACACACTGTCGTCAGTTTTTTTAGCAGTACATGTATGGCAACGATGAGTATGATTTATTTGTTTTCCCTTGTGCCGCGCGCATGGTCTTTTAAATTTCGATTTGGAGCCATGATTATAGGAATCCCAGTCGGCATTATAATGGGACAGGTTGCTATGCTGATCGGCTGGCACCATCATTAAAACTTTGAACTTTTTAACAAAAAAGGAGACGTGTAAAATGAATATTGTTACATTAAACAACGGTTTAAAAATGCCTCAGCTTGGATTTGGCGTATGGCAAGTAGAAGATAACCAAGCAGCAGCTGCAGTGTCAAAAGCAATTGAGGTTGGGTATACCTCTATTGACACAGCCATGATTTATAAAAATGAAGAAGGAGTAGGTCAGGCGATTAAAGAATCTTCTGTTTCTCGAGAACAGCTGTTTATTACAACAAAAGTTTGGAACAGCGACCAAGGCTATGAAAATGCATTACGTGCATTTGATGAAAGCTTAGAACGATTAGGACTTGATTATGTCGATTTATATTTAATTCACTGGCCTACACCTCAATATGATGAGTATGTGGAGACGTATAAAGCATTAGAAAAGCTTTATCACGATGGAAAAGTAAAAGCAATTGGCGTCTGCAACTTTGAGATTGAGCATTTAGAGCGCTTGTTAAACGAATGTGATGTAACACCGGTTTTAAACCAAATTGAGTGCCATCCGTATCTTGCTCAAAACGAATTAAAAGAGTTTTGCGCCAAACATAATATTTTTGTGGAAGCATGGAGCCCTCTTGATCAAGGAGGAGAAGTGTTACAAGACGAGGTCATTCAAAAAATTGCTGAAGTACATAGCAAAACTCCGGCTCAAGTTGTATTGCGCTGGCACTTACAAAACAACACAATTGTCATCCCTAAATCAGTTACACCGTCTAGAATAGAAGAAAACTTTAACGTGTTTGATTTTGAACTCACTGCCGATGACATGGCAGAGATTAATGGGTTAAACAGCAACCGCCGCAAAGGTCCGCACCCAAGTGACATGAACGTCCGATAACGTTTAAAGAAATAAGAATGTGCAGCTGTGAACCATCGCTGCTATAAGAAATAATGAGTTTATTTCAGATTATTTAAAATTTTCTTAAATAATAATTGACAAATGATTAATTCAGCGTAATACTTAGTGTAGGTACTCTAGTTGCTTTAAGTTGTACAGCTTAAAGTGTATAGTGGTTTAGTCATTTAGTGATTGTTTGTATGTATAAGTTGAAATGCCGATTATTAATAAAAGCCCATAGTGTAAGTAGGTTAGTTTATAGGGGGCTATATCAAAAGGAGCTTGTTTCCTCTTTGATATAGCCCCTTTTTGTGTTCAAAAAAGGTAGTCTACAGTTTAACAAGGGAGCGGATATGATGTTTATTCAAATCGACGGAAATTCACTGACGTTCGACCAAATCTACAAAGTTATTTACCAAGGATACTCCGTGAAAATTAGCGATCACGCAGTTGAACATATACAAAAAAGCAGAACGTTAGTTGAAGAGAGTATTACGAACAACAACGTAATTTACGGAGTAAATACTGGATTCGGAAAGTTTAGCGATACGGTTATTTCAAAAACGGACTTAGCTGATCTGCAGATTAACTTGATTCGCAGTCATGCCTGCGGGCTAGGAGAACCATTCTCTTTAGAGGCAAGCAGAGTGATGCTGCTGTTACGAGCGAATGCATTATCTAAAGGGTATTCAGGCATACGACTGGAAACCTTGCAGCTGCTTATCGATTGCTTAAACCAAAATGTAGTGCCGGTTATCCCAAGTCAAGGTTCACTTGGAGCTAGCGGTGACTTAGCTCCATTATCACATCTAGCGCTGCTGTTAGTTGGAGAAGGGGAAGCTGTATATAATGGTCAGCGAATGCAGGGAGAAGAAGCTTTAAAGCTAGCGGGGCTTGAACCTATCCAATTACAAGCAAAAGAAGGGCTAGCTTTAATCAACGGCACTCAGGCAATGACAGCTGTAGGAGTAGTTTCGTACCTTGAAGCTCAAAAGCTAGCTGATCTTGCTGACGGGATTGCAGCACTGACGTTAGAAGGTCTGCAAGGCATTTTAGATGCATTTATGCCCGAGTCTCATGCGTTAAGACCTTATCCGGAACAACAGCAGGTAGCTGCCCGAATTCTTTCTTATTTACAAGGCAGTCAATTAACTACTTCTCAAGGGCAAATAAGAGTGCAAGATGCTTATTCACTGCGCTGCATTCCTCAAGTTCATGGTGCTATTTATCAAGTTTTAAATTATGTAAAAGAAAAGCTGTTAATTGAAATTAATTCAGCAACCGATAACCCGCTCATCTTTGCCGACAGCGGCAAAGTAATTTCTGGAGGGAACTTTCACGGGCAGCCCATTGCGTTTGCTATGGATTTTCTAGGAATTGCACTGGCGGAGCTTGGGAATATTTCTGAACGGCGCATTGAACGAATAGTCAACCCTCAGCTTAGCGGGCTTCCGGCATTTTTAAGTGCGGATCCTGGTTTAGAGTCTGGGCTCATGATTACTCAATACGCTGCTGCTTCATTAGTTTCCGAAAATAAAGTATTGGCGCATCCATCAAGTGTCGATTCTATCCCATCTTCAGCGAATCAAGAAGATCATGTCAGCATGGGAACGACTGCTGCACGTCATGCTTATCAAATTATCCAAAATACACGAAGAGTTCTATCGATTGAAGCAATTTGTGCGGCTCAAGCAGCCGATATTCAAGGAGTCGATAAACTTGCTTCGGAAACAAGAAAAATTTATTCAAGAATTAGAAAAACCGTACCAACCATTACTAAAGATCGAATTTTCTCACGTGATATTGAAGCGTTAGCAGCTGATTTCAAAACCTTTGTGCAAGATACTAATTATGAACTAGCGCTGTAATAAAAATGTTCGTTTAACAGTTTTTCATTTTTATAGAGGAGGAAAACAAAATGGAGACAAAACAAAGTGGAATGAAAGCACCTCGTGGGACGGAACTAACGACAAAAGGCTGGGTACAAGAAGCTGCTCTTCGCATGCTTCTAAACAATTTAGATTCTGAAGTAGCGGAGCATCCGGAAAAGTTAGTCGTATACGGAGGAATCGGAAAAGCAGCCCGTAACTGGGAGGCGTTCGATCGTATTGTCGCAGCGTTAAAAGAGTTAGAAGAAGATGAAACGCTTCTCATACAGTCCGGTAAGCCTGTTGCGGTTTTTAAAACCCACAGTGATGCACCGCGTGTTTTATTAGCGAATTCGAATCTTGTTCCTGCTTTTGCAAATTGGGAGACGTTCCATGAGCTTGATAAAAAAGGGTTAATGATGTACGGACAAATGACTGCAGGAAGCTGGATTTATATCGGAAGCCAAGGCATTGTTCAAGGAACGTATGAAACATTTGCTGAGTGTGCCAACCAGCATTTTAACGGAACTTTGAAAGGAACGATTACGGTAACAGCCGGATTAGGAGGAATGGGTGGTGCACAGCCGCTAGCCGTTACGATGGCAGGCGGCGTTGTAATTGGAATTGATGTTGATCGCACGCGTATTGAAAAACGTATCGAAACAAAATATTGCGATACGGTAGTCGAAAGTGTAGCTGATGCAATCACGTTAGCTGAAGATGCAAAAAGATTGGGCAAAGCGCTTTCCATTGGGTTAGTTGGAAATGCAGCCGAGATTCTTCCTGAAATGATAGAGCGAGGATTTATCCCAGATATTGTGACGGATCAAACATCGGCACATGATCCACTTAACGGATATTTGCCGATTGGAGTCAGCTTAGCAGAAGGAGAAAGATTGCGGAATACAAATCCAAATGAATATATAAAACAATCAAAAGCCAGTATGGCTATCCACGTTCAAGCCATGTTAGAGATGCAAAGAAAAGGCACGGTTGCTTTTGACTATGGCAATAATATTCGCCAAGTGGCGCTTGATGAAGGCATCAAGAATGCATTTGATTTCCCAGGATTTGTCCCAGCGTATATCCGTCCGCAGTTCTGTGAAGGAAAAGGACCGTTTCGATGGGTCGCTTTGTCAGGAAACCCAGAGGATATTTATAAAACAGATGAAGTCATTTTACGTGAGTTTTCGGATAATACGCATCTTTGCAACTGGATTAAAATGGCGAGAGAAAAAATTGAGTTTCAAGGATTGCCGGCTCGCATTTGCTGGCTAGGATACGGAGAAAGAGCGCGCTTTGGAAAAATTATTAATGATATGGTAGCAAACGGAGAACTGTCAGCACCTATCGTTATTGGCAGAGATCATCTAGATGCCGGTTCTGTGGCGTCGCCAAATCGTGAAACTGAAGCAATGAAAGACGGCAGTGATGCAGTAGCAGACTGGCCGATTTTAAATGCATTAGTTAATACGGCAGCAGGCGCAAGCTGGGTATCTGTTCACCACGGAGGAGGAGTAGGCATGGGGTATTCTCTTCACGCTGGAATGGTTGTAGTAGCAGACGGGACGGAAGAAGCCGCCAAACGTCTAGAACGTGTTTTAACAACAGACCCAGGCATGGGTGTAGTTCGTCATGTAGATGCCGGCTATGATAAGGCCATTCAAACTGCAAAAGAAAAAGGAATACAAATTCCGGGGTTAAATGAATAAAAAAGGAGGGATACGTATGACTATTACGTATATCAAATGCGCTGCACAAGTCATTACGGTTAAGGGAGGAAGTCAGCCTAGACGATCGGAGGAAATGTCAGATCTAGGAATCATTGAAAACGGCAGCGTACTCGTGAAAAATGGAAGAATTGTATTTGTTGGGCCTGACGTCAAAGCGCAGGAATACCTTGAGCATATTCATGAACCTATTAATATAATTGATGCCGAAGGAAAAATCGTAACGCCTGGGTTAATTGATCCACACACTCACCTTGTGTTTGGCGGCAGTCGTGAAAAAGAATTAGAAATGCGCTTAAACGGGGCAAAGTATATTGATATTTTAAAAGCGGGAGGAGGAATTTTACAAACAACCGTTAGTACACGACAAGCAACAGAAGAGGAGCTAATCAAGCAATCTACAAAACGTTTAAATAAATTTCTGCAGTACGGAGTTACAACTGTCGAAGCCAAAAGCGGGTACGGTTTAAATCTTAAAGATGAAATCAAACAATTAAAAGTAGCGAAGAAACTGAATGAACAGCATCCGGTAGATGTTGTTTCAACCTTTATGGGAGCTCATGCGGTGCCAGTTGAGTACAAAGGAAATGAAGATGAGTTTGTTCGTTTCGTTATCGAAGAAATGATACCAATCGTTGCAAAAGAAGAGCTAGCGGAGTTTTGTGATGTATTTTGTGAAGAAGGCGTGTTTACAGTTGAACAGTCAGATCGTATTTTACAAGCTGGAAAAGCATACGGACTAAAACCTAAAATCCACGCCGATGAAATTGTGTCTTTTGGAGGGGCAGAATTAGCGGCTAAAGTGGGAGCTGTGTCAGCGGATCATTTGTTAAAGGCATCGGATCAAGGAATTAAGCAAATGGCTGAAAGCGGAGTTATAGCCGTCCTATTGCCGGGTACTGCATTCTTTTTAATGGAAGAGCCGGCGCGTGCTAGAAAAATGATCGAAGCAGGAGTGCCTGTTGCTTTGTCTACAGATCGAAACCCAGGATCTTCTCCTACGGAATCGCTGCCGTTTATTATGAATTTAGCTTGTTTAACGATGAAGATGACGCCAGCAGAAGTTTTAACCGCCTGTACGATTAACGCGGCTCATGCCATTTGCAAAGGGGATCAAATCGGAAGTATTGAAGTAGGTAAAAAAGCCGATTTAGTGCTATTTGACGCTCCCAATTACCAAACGCTGCAGTATAACTATGCCGTAAATCTTGTAGACACGGTATTAAAAGATGGAAAAGTTGTGGTTGAAGGCGGTGTTTTACATGAACTATCCGTACCCACAGCTTGATCGACCGCCTTTTTGCTGGCAGCGTCAAAGTACTTCTGACCCCAAAGTAAGTGATTGGATTCAGACAGTTGAAGATGGGAGCAACGTCGACTTTACATCGATAGATATTACGGTCTTAGGCGTACCTCTTTCAAGATCTTCCATTAGCGCTTCTGGAGCCAGTGAGACGCCAATGGCCATGAGGAAGCTCTGGAAATCCTTTAACCCGTATCATATCGAGTATGATACGGATTTGACTTCCTTGTCAGTGCTGGATTTAGGAGACGTCAAGCAGCACGTCACGGATATAGGGAAGTCTCATCAGTATATAAAAGAAGCGATGATGTCTATGCGGAAATGCCATCCGCATGCGCTTCCTATTATGCTTGGAGGAGATCATTCTATTACAGCTATGTTAGTAAAAGGGTGGAAAGAGTCATATCCCGAACAGAAAATAGGGATTTTACAGTTTGATACGCACTTTGATTTACGCAGCTTAGAAGATAACGGTCCTTCTAACGGAACCCCTATACGTAATTTAATCGAAAGCAACACGATTGATGCAGCTCATGTATGGAATATCGGACTTCACGGGTTTTATAATTCAAAATCGTTAAAGGAATATGCAGATAGCAAAGGCGTCCATTATGTAACGTTACTGCAAGCAAGAAAAGCAGGAATAACTCATACGGTGAAAGAAGCATTAAAACAGCTGAGCAAAGAGGTAGACATGATCTATTTAACAGTTGATATGGACGTGTTAGATATCGCTTACGCACCGGGAGTTCCAGCAGGAACGACAGGCGGAATGAGGACAGATGAGTTGTTTGAAGCAGTATACACCGCCGGGAGTCATCCGCTTGTTCAAGCAATGGACATTGTATGTCTAGATCCGCTGCGTGATGTAGGAGAAATTACCGTGAAAGCAGGCGTACACGTGTTTTTGAATTTTTTAACGGGCGTTGCAAACAGAAAGTAAGGAAGTGTGCTTCCTTACTTTTTTTATGGCTCTTTTTATAAGATTAAGAAACGATTGTTGAGATTGGGATAAAATAACTTTAGAAGTATGTATGGATTTTAGTAAATATATTTTTACTAAAATAAACGATTTTTATTGTTTTTATTCAAATTTAGTAATAATATATTTACTAAAGAAGGTGGATATCTCATGAAGGAAAAGCTGGCTAAGGAATATATCGCTTTAATACCGGTTTTATTTGAAAATTTCAAGAACTTAAATAAAAATGAAGTGAAATTAACACATTTACAAAATCACGTAGTTGAATTTATGTATATGCAAAAAAAAGATTTGAATATTAAGGAAATTAGCCAAGGGTTAAATATTGCCAAACAACAGTTAACGAATGGTATCAGTGAATTAGAAAATGAAGGATATTTAATCAAAATGCCTGATCCGCGAGATAAGCGTGCGGTTTTAGTCTCATTAACGTCTAAAGGAAAAAGTATTCAAGAGGAAAAATGGAGAGGGATTTATAGTAACTTTCATGCAAATCTTGCGAAGTTAAATGAAGAAGAACAATTAGACCTGCACTTCGCTCTTCATAAATTAAATGTTTTATTAAAAAAGATGGAGGGATAAATCATGAATCAAAGAGAGCGAATTTCACTTATTAGTGTAGGCGTTATAGGCGGGACAGTAATGGGAGTAATTTATAAAGATATATCAAACTGTTTAATTACAGGTGTTATTGTTGCTTCAATCATTACTGTAATGCTCAATCAAAAAGCGAAAAAAACAGCTAGATAGTATGAATAAAAGTAAGTCAGCACCAGCAAGTTGCGAACTCGACGTTCTGGTGCTGATCTTATAAAACCTATCTTCTAGATGAACATTACGAAGCCGAATATGTGTTAAGAGCCTCAATCATTAAATCCCAAAAACCATCTACATCAAGGGTTAAACCAAACTTCGCATTTGCTTTCCTTCCTGTAACTCCAAGCAAATCAACTGAAGTCGTTCCAGCCGTGTATTCTCCGCGTGTTTCTACTACAATATTAACTTCTTTGAGCGTAAATAGTTCTGGAGCTATGCAATAAGCAACGGTTAATACATCGTGAACAGGCGGACCATCAAAGCCAAACGTTTCTTTATAGGCAGATTTAAAAAACGCTAATAATTCACCCACCTTTTTTGCTACGTTATTATCAATGTTCATCACTTGGTTAATAACGTTATCTGTTGCAACGGCTTGATGCGTAATATCTAACCCCATTACTACTAGTGGAATACCGCTATCAAACACTTTTTTAGCCGCTTCTGGATCTGCCCAAATGTTAAACTCAGCCGTTGGCGTCCAGTTCCCGAAGGTTCCACCGCCCATAAGGATAATCTCTTCAATGTTTTCTTTAATTTCTGGAGCTTTTATTAAAGCTAAAGCAATGTTCGTTAAAGGACCGGTAGGCAAAAGCGTAACGGGATCTTCTGACTCTTTGACCATTCGTATAATAGTATCTACTCCGTGTTCTTCGCTCCAGCTGCGAGAGAGAGCCGGGAACTCAGGGCCGTCTAATCCTGAATCCCCGTGTATACTAGGCGCGTTTTCACGTCTGCGCATCATTGGTTCGCTTGCTCCTTTTGAAACAATCACGTTATGTAACGATACTAAATCACACACTTTCAAAGCATTCATCGTCGTTTTTTCAATTTCTGCGTTTCCTGAAACAGTTGTAATCGCTAAAATATCTAATTCCGGTCGTGCGGCAGCCAAAATAATAGCAATAGCATCATCATGACCTGGATCACAGTCCATAATAATCTTTCTTTTTTTCATTATGATCACCTCTATAGAATGGATAAATTGCTGTTAATTTTACATGGATTTTATTTTTTCTAAAATAGCTTCTGTAAACTCCGACGTAGAGGCATGTCCGCCTAAATCTTTCGTTTTCACTTCAGCTAGGAGCGTTTGATAAAGTGCGTGTTCTATTGTAGCAGCTACTTCTGTAAGTTTGTGATCCGCATGTTTTTCAGCCAACCATTTCAGTAGCATGGCTGCTGAAGAAATAATACCGGTTGGGTTTGCTATGTTCAAACCTGCGATATCTGGCGCAGAACCATGAGCTGCTTGTGCCATAGCGATATGTTCATTTGCATTAAGAGAAGGGGCTAATCCTAAGCTTCCTACAAGCTCGCCGGCTAAGTCTGAAAGAATATCACCGTACATGTTTTCTGTCACAATGACATCAAAATCGGCTGCACGACGTACGAGATGAGCAGCCATGGCATCGATATGGTAGTCGTCCACTTTTACTTCAGGATATTGCTCAGCTATTTCTCGACAAACGTTTAGAAATAGTCCGGTACTTAATCTTAAAACATTTGCTTTATGTACGATTGTTACTTTTTTACGACGCTGCATAGCCAATGCAAAAGCTTCACGCGCAATTCTTTCTACGGCTTTTCGCGTAAATACGCCCGATGTCACCACAACGTCTTTTGTAATCTGCCATTCCCCATGTCCAGAATACATATTACGATCGGCATAAAATCCTTCTGTATTTTCTCGGACGATCACTAAATCAGCTTCTTTCACGACGCTTTTAATACCTGGCATTGTTTTAGCAGGGCGAATATTTGCGTAAAGATCTAAACTGTGACGAAGCTCTCCGCTAGGATTACGCTTTTCTTTGTGTTCAAGAGGGTAAGCCGCAGAATCATGCGGGCCAAGTATCCATCCATGCGTATGTTTTAAAGCATCTATCGTTACTTCTGGAAGAGGATCGTTATATTGTTTAATTCCTTCCCATCCCATAGGCAGATAAATCCATTCCATTTTTACTCCTGCTTTGCAAGAAGCATTTTTAACTACCTTAACTGCGGCATCGACAATCTCCGGCCCGATGCTATCGCCCCCCAATACCCCGATACGATAAACAGTCATTGTTTTGAACACCCTTTCATTATGCGCAATGCTTTTATAAATAGATTGAAGGTTTATAGTATTAATCTACTTAAAGAAAAGACAATAATAAAATAGTATTTTTTTATGTTTATAGATTAAATTCTTTTATCTTTCTTTTTGCAGCTTTTTAAAAAAAGAACTAGCTAATGCTTCGTGCTCCAGATTTTCTATCAACCAACATCTTAATTGGCGGTGTTAATTTTTTAAAAACACCCAATTAACACCTAAAACACGATTTAATTATATCATAATTCAGAAAATTAAACGGTTCTACGTTGGCACGAAAATTGCTTGTACTGTATATGAGGAATATAAAAGAAAGGAGCAATATGTAGTCGCAGATAAGGAAGCTGCTTTTAAAGAAAGAGATGTTTGTCTAAAGCTATTATTTCACAATGAAGGGGAGAAGAGGAATGAGTGAACTGCAAAAGGAAATGAGTTCATTAAATCAGGTACGGAAAAAAGAGAGGAAAATAAACGTTTTTGCTTTATTGTTAGGCTTTCTTGTGATTGCTACCATTTTAACGTATATCTTGCCAGCTGGAGAATATGCGCGTGTAGAAGTAGACGGGAGAACAACAGTAGATCCTCAATCGTTTAAATGGATTGATTCTACACCTGTTGGATTCTTTGAAATGGTCAAAGCAATACATACAGGAATGGTAGAAGGAGCCGACATTATCTTTTTTGTATTAATTATCGGCGGTTTCTTTGGTGTACTAAGCGCTACGGGGACAGTAGATGTATTAATTACAACGATGGCTAAAAAACTTGCTACCCGAGAAAAATTATTAATTCCTGTTATGATGTTATTTTTTGCAGTAGGCGGTTCTTTAATGGGGATGGCGGAAGAAACGCTAGCCTATATTCCTCTTTTAATTCCCTTGGCACTTGCTCTTGGATTCGATGCATTAACAGGGACTGCTATTGTGTTAATTGGCGCATCGGCTGGTTTTACTACGGCAGTTATGAATCCATTTACAGTTGGTGTTGCGCAAGGAGTAGCAGAGCTTCCTATGTTTTCTGGAATGGGCTTTCGACTCATCTTGTTTGTAGTTGTTTACGCTGTTTCAGTTTGGTTTGTCTACCGATATGCGATGAAAGTGAAAAAAAGTCCTTCTATTGGGACGTACGGAAAATACAGCATAACCAGCGCAAATAAACTTTTAAACTCGGATGCCAAGTTAACTAGAAAGCATAAATGGATTATGGCAGCATTTCTTGTTAACTACGTAATTCTTGCTTTTGGCGTTATTAAGTATAAGTGGTACATTACTGAAATTGCCTCTTTATTTGTCATTTTGACTGTTGTGATTGGGATTATTGGAAGGCTCTCTGTTGAAAATACAGTTAAGTCATTTACAAACGGGGCAGCAGCACTAGTTGGAGGAGCGCTTGTTATCGGAGTTTCTCGTGCTGTTCTTGTTGTTTTAAATGAAGGACATATTGTAGACCCTATGCTTCATCAAGTATCTGGAGCTATTCAGCATATTCCGGGATATTTAAGCGTCATCGGAATCTATAACTTCCAAGCGCTGATTCATCTTATTTTAGCATCTGGAACAGGTCATGCGATGCTGACGATGCCAATCATGACGCCTCTTGCAGATTTACTTGATATTACAAGGCAAACAGCAGTATTATCTTTTTCTTTTGCAGATGGCATTGGAAATATTATCTTCCCGACAGCTGGAACATTAATGGCTGGTTTAGCGATTGCGGGAATTTCATGGACAAAGTGGGCCAAATGGGTGTTGCCGTTAGTCCTTATTCAATATGTGATTGGTTTAATTGCCGTTGTGATTGCTTATTTTATCAATTACGGACCATTTTAAGCATCAAAATTATATAGAAAAATGTTATTCGTAAGTTGAGCTTACTAGTAGGAGGAATAGAAGTTGTTAACCTTAATCAAAAACGCAGAAGTATATGCACCAGAGTATTTAGGAAAAAAAGACGTATTGCTTGCAGACAGCAAAATCATCCTTATAGAGGATTGTATTGATCATGTAAATACGTCCATTCCTATTCATGTTGTAGACGCTGCTAATGATATTATAGCTCCAGGCTTTATTGACTCACATGTTCATATTATTGGCGGAGGAGGAGAAGGCGGATATAAAACACGCACGCCTGAACTAATGTTAACCGATGCAACGACTGCCGGTGTTACAACTATTGTAGGTGTACTTGGAACAGACGGTACAACAAGAAGAATGGAAAGTCTTCTTGCTAAAGCAAGAGGATTAGAAGAAGAAGGAATTAGCTGCTTTATTCACACAGGTTCTTATCAAATACCAGTAAAAACGTTAACTACCAGCATCGAAGAAGATCTTATTTTAATTGATAAAATTATCGGAGTAGGTGAAATTGCCATTTCTGACCACCGTTCCTCTGAACCGACATTTGAAGAACTGGTAAAGGCGGCTTCTGCTGCCCGCAATGGAGGGATTTTATCAGGGAAAGCCGGAATATTAGAAGTTCATGTAGGGGATGGAAAACGGAAATTATCTTTATTAAATCAAATCGCAGATGAAACAGATCTGCCAATTCGTCAGTTTCATCCTACACATATTAATCGAAATGAAGAACTGTTTAAAGAAGGAATTCAATTTGCAAAACGAGGTGGCTATGTAGATTTTACAACTAGCACCATTCCATATTTTTTAGAAGAAGGCGAAGTTAAGTGCAGCAAAGGGTTACGTATCATGCTTGAAGAAGAAGTTCCAATCTCGAGCATTACGTTCTCATCCGATGGACAAGCGAGCCTGCCGTTTTTTGATGATAACGGAGACTATAAAGGGCTTCAAGTTGGAAAAGTGTCTTCTTTATTTCAAGAAGTACGAGATGCAGTATTAGAAGAATCAGTGCCGTTAGAAACAGCTCTTCAAGTCATTACTTCTAATCCTGCCAAAGTATTAAAACTGGCCAATAAAGGGCATATTCAACCTGGAAAAGATGCAGATTTAGTCCTTTTAGACAAAGAGACACTAACAATTAAAACAGTTTTTGCTCAAGGTAAAGTAATGGTAAAAGACGGTGTCCCTGTTGTGAAAGGAACGTTTGAATAACAGGTTTTAAACATCATTTAACGAAAGTATCGAGGAAGGATACGAGCTAGTCAGAGAAAGGTATTAAAATTTGCGTGGAAAGGATCTTTCAAATGAAAAAGAAACTTGTTTCATGTCTTATCAGCTTTACATTACTTTCTTCTTTGAGTACACCGCTGCTTGCAAAAGCACAAGAAAATACTGAAGACATTAAAGGCAGCCTTGTTATTGCAGGCGGAGGTATAGGGACATCTAATCACGAAATCTATGAAAAGTTTCTCTCGCTTGCTGGAGGAAAAGAAAAAGCAAAAGTAGGGATTATTCCAGCTGCTAGCACAACGCTGCAGTCTTCTAAAAAGTTTAAGGAAGACCTCGTAAAATACGGAGCAAACTCAGATTCTATTAAAATTCTTCCCGTTTCAAATCACGATTTTTCTGATACACAAAAGGACGAATCAACCTGGAAGAATCAAGTAAATGATAAGAAGTTATCCCGTACGATTAAAGGACTAACGGCAGTTTGGTTTGTTGGAGGAGATCAAACCAAAATTGTGGATTCTCTTCGTCAAAATAATGGAAGTGATTCTGAAGCGTTAAAAGCTATTTGGGATATATATCGTAAAGGAGCAGTAATCGGAGGCACAAGTGCAGGAGCTGCAATTATGAGTGACGTCATGATTACAGGAGGAGACAGTCTAGGAGCGTTAAAAGACAGTTTAGAAAACAAGGAAAATAAACATGTAAGCAAAAACAAACGCAGTCAAAAAGAGTACGAGCCTCTATCAATTCAAAAAGGGCTGGGGTTTTTCCAACACGGCATAATTGATCAGCACATGGATGAACGAGCACGACTTGGGCGACTTGCAGTAGCTGCATATATTTCTGAACGTGACAAAGAAAAAAACTTTGCATACGGTGTGGACGAAGATACGGCTATGGTCGTTAACAATAAAGATCAAAAGATTGAAGTTGTTGGACGAAGCGGAGTAGCCGTCTTGGATATGAGCAAAGCTAAGCTTGTATCTAAGCAGAAAGCTCGTTCGGGATTAGAGAATATGAAGGTTAGTTACTTATCTTCTGGAGATAAAATTAACTATCATTTAAAGTCATTTGAATTTCCAAAAGAGAAAGTAGAAACGAAGGGATTTGAATATTACTCGTTTAACGCACTGCCTGCTACGGGTGTTTTTACGCCATATGGCAGATTAAAGGCTTATTTATCCTATTCTCTTGTTGACAATGAATCGATGAAATCTGCGAAAAGCTATGTTTATGACAGTAAAGGGTCGGGATATGAAATTGCTTTTCAAAAGGACAATGATACAAACGGCTACTGGAGATATACTGACGGACAAAAAGACGACTATTCCATTGTAAATGTCAGAATGGATATTACGCCCAAAACCTTCAAATTCCAATCGGATAGAAAAACTAGTTTAACGTATAAAAAACCTACTTTTTCTTCATCTGAAAGTCCTGCATACGATTCGATTAAAGGTAATCTCTTAATTGCAGGAGGAGCGCTTGGCAGCAGCAATTCAAGCGTGTATAACAAGTTTATTAATCTTGCAGGAGGAAAACAAGCCAAAATAGGAATTGTGCCTGCAGCGAGTACTAAGTTCGACTCTTCTAATCAGTTTAAAAGTGATTTAATTAAATACGGAGTGAAAGCGGAAAATATAGAGATTTTACCTATTTCGAACCATGACTTTAAAGGGACTTCTGAAAATGAGTCGACTTGGAAAACAAATATGAACAGTGATAAACTAGCGCAAAAAGTCAAAGGGCTAACGGGCATTTGGTTTGTAGGAGGAGATCAAACCTTGATTACGGGCTCCTTGCGTAATGAAAATGGTTCGGACTCAAAAGTTTTACAAGCTATATGGCATACGTATAAAAACGGGGCAGTACTTGGCGGTACGAGCGCCGGCGCTGCAATTATGAGTAATACTATGCTCGCAGGCGGAGATAGCTACGGAGCTCTTTCTTACGGATTTACAAACACATATAATGATATGACTCAGCAAGAAGGCGGGCCTGCTTATTTGGAAAAAGGTCTTGGCTTTTTCCAATACGGTCTTGTTGATCAGCATTTTGACAACAAAGCAAGACTCGGACGTCTTATTGCAACAGCATATGAAAAAGGAAATAAAAATCAGCTTTCATACGGAATTGATGAAGATACTGCTATGGTGGTAAATAATAAAGCAAAACAAATAGAAGTTGTGGGAAGAGGCGGTATTACGCTAGTTGACTTAGCGAAGGTACAGGCAAATGACAAATTTCCGAGTGATTACAAAAATATTCTTATCTCTTGTATCACTCCAGGCGACAAAGTAAATCTCACAACAAAAGAAATCGTCATAAACCCAGCTAAAACATCTACTAGAAAAAATGAATACTACAGTGAAAAAGTTGGACCAAATACAGGTCTTTTCTCTCCGCACGGTGTACTAAGCAAGTTCTTAGCTTACGATCTTGTTGATAACGCTCAGAGTAAAGAAATAAAGAGCTATGCATTTAACCAAAACAAAGGTTTTGAGCTTACCTTCCGAAAAAGTGCTGAAAGCAATGGTTATTGGGCTTATACAGACGGTCAAAAAGACGATTATTCCATTGTGAAAGTTGCGTTAGATATCAAACCAATAAAAGTAGCTATTAAATAAAAAGAGAACAGACAGTAATTCAATACATCTAGCACTTTAGCATATTGTGCCTCCACCTATTAAAGCGGAGGCACTTTTTTCTACTTATTTTTATTTGCAATAGGGACAAACGTCCGCTAGATGAAATGCAGGGCAACGTATAAAATGATAGGTACAGTATTCCAAGACTAATCTCTGAAGGCAAGCAAATTTAAAGGCCTGTAGAAAGGTGTTCATACGATGAAAAAGAAATTAGTTTTAATAACAGGAAGCAAGCAAACTAGAATCATTTTGCACAATCAATTAAAAGAGCTGCTAGACGATTACATTTTTATTGAATGCTTTGCGATTGACGAAGAATTACCGGGTGAAATTGATGGCGATGTTGTACTCTACTCATCAGAGAGTATAAAGCACGAACTGAAGGACAGATTAGACGTTCAGCATGCACATGAAATTGTAGGAAATAGAACGATTCACCATAAACATATAAATGAATTGCTGCAAATCCCCGCCCATACAAAAGTATTAATTGTAAACGATGACGATAAAGAAACCCTTAAATTAATAGAATCTCTCTATCAAGTAGGTATTAATCATGTTCAGTTTATTCCTTTTAAAAAGCAAAAGACCTATTACGAAGGTGTGGAAGTTGCTGTTTCTCCAGGTGAGATTCACTTATGTCCGCCATATGTAAAACATGTAATTGATATAGGCGTTAGGCTTTTTGATATGGCGACCATTTTTGAACTTATAAAATCATTTGGTTTTAATCAGTCTAATCATTCAATTATTTGGGATCGCTATTTACGAAATATTATTGAGCTGCAAAAAAAGCTAATAGAAGCAGAAGGGCAAATGAAAGAACTTCACCTCCATGTAAAGAGTGTTGTAAATGTAGTAGAAGATGGGATCCTGGCCGTGGATTTCAATAAAAGAATTACGTTATTTAATAAAAGGTTAGAATCATTGTTTCAGCTATCTTCTTCTGATGTTGTAAATCGTGAAATTCAACATGTCATTTCTAACGAAGGCCTTGTGGAGTTTATTACATCGTCCGACGAGAAAAGTCAGTACTTTAACGTAAACGGATACGAAATGGTTATCTATAAGTCTATGATTCAGGAAAGCAATACTACGGTAGCAACGTTTAAAAGTGTGAATCAAGCTGTTGAAATAGAAGGAAAAGCGCAGTCAGAACTTAGAAAAAACGGCTTTTCTGCTAAGTATAATTATCAAGATATTATCGGAGAACACCCAGCTTTGCTTAAAACGATTGAAATTTCCCGGAAAATGGCGGTTACTGAGTACCCTATTTTAATTCAAGGAGAAACCGGTACAGGAAAAGAGCTGTTTGCTCAGGCTATCCATAATCATTCTACACGTAAAAACGGACCGTTTCTTGCCGTGAATTGCAGTGCCATGACCGATACATTGCTAGAAAGTGAGCTGTTTGGGTATGAAGAAGCCAGTTTTACAGGAGCCCAAAAAGGCGGCAAAAAAGGGCTGTTTGAGAGCGCTGATAAAGGTACGATCTTCCTGGATGAAATTGGTGATATCAGTCCGCGTTTACAAACTCAGCTTTTAAGAGTGCTTCAAGAAAAAGAAATTAGACGGGTAGGAGGGACAAGAGTTATTCCGATCAATGTAAGAATAATAGCAGCTACTCACAACAATTTACTACATAAAATGAAAGAAGGGTTGTTTCGAGAAGATTTGTACTATCGTTTACACGTATTATCTTTAACGATTCCTCCTTTAAGATATAGAAGAACCGATATTCCTTTACTGATTCATCATTTTATTTCTAAATCAAAAACGTGGACGCATATCCATCCAGAAGCGATGAAGCTGCTTATCGAATATGAATGGCTAGGAAACATAAGAGAATTAAAAGGAGTCATCGAGTATTTGCTTACTGTCTGCGATGAAAACGAAGTGAAAGCAAAAGACGTAGAGTATAGGCTTAGTAGTCAAAAGGAGGAGCATACTTTACATGAAATTGAAAATGAATCGGTTGACTTGATCGAACTTCAAGAAAATCACGCTCTGTTAGAAACGATAAAGCAGTGTAATGATACAGGAAAAGCAGCAAGCAGAAAGTGGATTACACAGCATTTAAAAGGCTTTACTCTTACAGAACAGCAGGTGAGAAATCGTTTGGATGTACTAGAAGAAAGAGAGTATATTATAAAACGCAGAGGCAGAGCAGGAACGAAAATAACAGAAAAAGGACTGCATTATCTATATCATTTAAAAACAAAACAGCACTTAATCAATCCTTAATATACGGAAGAAAGGGAAACTTCACTAATCAAGTTTCCCTTTTCTATAAAATAGTGTCGTCATAGACTGGGCGTTTACGGCTGATTTCCTCCGTATACTTTTCCTGTAGAGGAAGTAATAACACCGCCGTTTACGTTTAAAGTATAAGCTAACCCTCCAGAACCCGTCCAAGTGGAAAGATTAAAAGTGCTGCCATTAAATAGTTTATAGATAGAAATATTATTAAACGTCAGCGGCTGACCACTTATACAAGTAGCAGGCGCCTTATTCGTTTTAGCTAGATAAACAGCTGCATTTGTAGAGCCTGGCTGTGTTACTACTTTAGCTGAACCATCTTTTTCTACCAGAAGCGCTGACTGTTCATTAACAGCAATTCCCTTGGCGCTTGTTCCAGTTTCTTCTCCGTCTTGGATATTACGTGCAAGAAATGTTAAAAAACGTCCCATTCTATCTCGTTGTTCAAAATGAGTGTCTGTTTGAATGTTATTATTATGCGGGGTTTGAATCAAATAATCTGTAAAAGAAATAAGAGAACTATAGGGATTGTTTAGCGCTGTTTTCGAATCTAAAGTTGTAGAGCCTGCTGAGATAGAGTCATAAACGTGATCACCTTGAATCATGGTGCCGGCACTTGTTCCTCCAAAAGGAATGCCTTGATTAATACGATTATTTAAGGCTGTAAGAGCTGGGGATCCTTCTAAGAAATCTACGTAATCAGCTTGATTGCCTCCAGCAAAAAAGATACCTTCTGCTTTGTTAATTTTGTCAATTAAAGAAGAGTCTGAACCTGCTCTTATTAAATCATCAACAACAATTGTGCTAACAGAGTTAAGGGGCTTACCTATGCTTTTGGCGAGGTCATAGATATATGAATTATAGGCGTCAGTACCCGTCGCTCTTATAACCAAGAAATCTCCGCCGTTTGCCTTTTGAATCATCCATTTGAATGCTTCATCTACATCGATGCTTCCGCCCATATAGACTTGCCCGAAGCTTGTACTAGTAGCTTTGTCTGCAGTACTTCCGACTTGATAAAGCGTATAAGGTACAGAAGCAGCGGAAGTGGAGATTGGAAGTAAAAGAGATGCCGCGAGAACAGCACAAGTAATGACCTGCTTTTTAATACTTTTCTTACGTTCAGCTTTTTTCATAAAGTTCTCCTCCTTTAATAAGTGTTCATAAATGAACATGCAAGTTTTATACCAACTTATTGAACACCGGCAAAATAGTGAAAGAAGGCTTTTTTTAAAAGCTCTATGTGTAATACAGGTTATTTATGGGTCATTATTAAGGTTTTTTACACCCGAAAAATGGCGAGAACAACTCTAACTTGGATATCTAATAGTGAAAAGAAATTGCAAAAGGTATATTACAAGATTACATCCCTCATTGAAAAATCACCTTTAAAAACTTAAAATTATAATAGAAAGGAAAAACAAGGATAAAAAGAAGAGCTGTCCGCAATAGCGACTTATTTATCAAACAGACCTTCATTCTATCAATATCTTCATCTCTTAAACATTTTCCACCAGCATTTCTACGCAGAAAAATTATACATGAGAGGATCTGTCAAAATGAACAAACAGGAAAGTAGCTACAGATGGGTTGTTTTTGGAACCGCTTTATTAGCGTATTATTTGATTGTCAGTCAACGAACAGCCCCTGGACTTATTACAGAACAGTTAATGAAAGATTTTCACGTTTCAGCGTCTGTTATAGGATTAATGACTAGTATACAATTTTTAGCATATGCAGGTCTTCAGATTCCTATTGGTTTACTTTCTGACCGATACGGTCCCAATCGATTTTTGATTATAGGGTCGCTTTTAACAGGAATAGGAAGTCTTATCTACAGCACGTCTCCTAACGAATATGTGTTAATTTTCTCTCGTTTACTAGTCGGTACGGGAGACTCCATGATTTTTGTCAATTTAGTGTTAATTTTAAGTCAGTGGTTTAAGGGAAATGAGTTTGTAAAGCTATTAGGTTTAATTGGGCTGGTAGGAAGTGTAGGTTCATTATCAGCTACCGTGCCTTTGTCTATGTGGATTTCATTTTCAGGCTGGAGGGTTCCCTTTCTTAGCATAGGTCTAGTTTTAATGGCGGTATCCTACCTGCTTTATGTCGTTTTGGTGGTGAAACCTAAACGATTATTTCAAGATGATGCTAAAGCAAATAAATCCTCTGTTAAGACTCCGGAAAGTGTATGGGCGATCCTAAGGAGAGTGATGACGACTCGCCAAGCCTGGGCAACATTTCTTTGTCATTTTGGTGTAGTTGGTACATATATCGGTTTTATTGGTTCTTGGGGAGTTCCTTATGGAATGAATGTGTTCCATTTATCTCGCGCTGATGCAAGTCAGCTTATTATGTATGGTCTGTTTGGCGCTATGATTGGCGGACCTTTAATCAGCTGGATATCAAGCAGGTTAAATTCCATTAAAAAAATTTATTCACTTATTCATCTTATTGTGGTGCTTAGCTGGACTGGGTTATTACTTTCCGGCGTGAAACCTTCATTCATGCTAGTCGTTATTTTGCTTTTTATCATCGGCTTTGGAAACGGCGCAAGCGCTTTGACATTTGCCGTAGTACGTCAATCCTTCTCAGTAAAAGAAGTAGGAGTTGTATCAGGTTTTGCCAATATGGGAGGCTTTTTAAGCGCAGTATTATTACCTAGTATTTTCGGAAATGTCCTGGATTTATTCCCCGAGCGTTCGCTGCATGTTGGTTATCATTATGCTTTTATGATTCCCATTTTGTTTTCAATGATGGGGTTGTTAGGTGTCTTACTAATTAAAGAAAAAGGAAAAAAGGAGCAAAAGGTGCTGAATGCTTCTTAATGTCTTATACAATGAGAGACATGCAAGAAAAAACGGGGCTGTCTGCGCCCACTCTGCGATACTACGAAAAGGAAGGCATTTTACCATTTGTGGAACGAAATGAACATGATCACCGTCTATACAATGACCAGAATATCGAGTGGGTCAAGTTTATTTTAGCCTTACGTGCAACAGGGATGCCGCTTGTCGAGATTAAACAGTATGTAGAATCATATAAAAAAGGAGAAAGTACCATCAGCGAACGTAGAAAGATGATGCTTCAGCATAAAAAGAAAGTGGAAGCAGACATGTCGCAAACCTACCTGCATCTAGAACGAATTAATTATAAACTTGCGCTGTACGATACGTTGGAAGCTGGTTTAAACAATAAACAAATAAAAATTTAAATGCTGATAACAGAGAATCCTGTTCATACCCAAACTATACAGGTGTTAAAAACTGCGAAACAAACAAAACAAGATAACTGCACAGTTATCTTGTTTTGTTTGTTCTATTCTAGTATGTACTGCTTAAATAAAGAGCTACATCGCGAATTGCTTTATCAGTTGCACTTTCTATTAACTCTCTGTCCTTTGTATACGAATAAAGAGTATCGCCGTGAAGAAGGTGGTCTGATAAATTTAATAAGCCGACAGCCCGCTTGTTGAATTTATGAGCAATGACCAAAGTGGTAGCTGTCTCCATATCCACACCGAGAAAACCTGCAAGCGACCATTCCTTTACCATGTCAAGTGTCTCGATCAGCATGGCACCCATACTGACCACGTGTCCTTTTATATAGCTGTAGCCTTTTTGTTCACAATATCTACAGGCGGCTTCCACTAACTCTTGGTCAGCTTCTACAAGCGTTTTTTCTGGTAAATACCAGTGTGATACGCCATCTTGCATTTTTGCTGCAGATACGATTAAGATATCTCCATATTGTATAATAGAAGATAAGCCTCCAAAATATCCCGTTTGAATAAATAAGTCGGTTCCGCTGCCGGCAAATTGATGTACGATGTTTGACGCCATCGGACTGCCGTACACATTCGCAAATCCTATGTTTCTGTTATTTAACTTACCTATTACCGTGTTCCATTTAGGCATATGAACATCAGTGGATAAGATCTCCTTCCATAAATTTATATTATCTTGAAATTCCCACTCACCATGAATAATAAATGCATTAGGCAGCTCTTTTTCTGGTAGCTTTAATACGTTTAGCCAATCTTCTTTTTCAAAATCGCCATACAGCTTCATCTTTTTCTCCTTATTTTCTCATTTAGACTAGTTAGAAAAGAATTCTTCATTACTAGCTTTCATTCCTTTAATTTTTAGAACTAACAAATATAAAAGAAATGACAGTGCTGATTTAAAAATGAAGTTATGCGTGCTTTTTTTGCTCATTTCTCGACAAATATTTAGAATTAAAAAGGAATTCAGTAATAATAAAAGAAATTTCTTACTAACGCTTATTTAAATTAGATAAAGCTGTGAGAAAAGCTCCGTTTAGTGAATGGATAAGAGGAGGGAAGGTACAGGTGTCAAATTATTTTCCCATAATTAAAACAAAAAGGCTTACCCTAAGGGAGATTGTAGCAGAAGACGCAGGCAGTATTTTAAAATACCTATCCGATAAAGAAGTAATGAAACACTACGGTCTAGAGCCTTTTACAACGGTTGAAGATGCTTCAAATGAGATTGCGTGGTATAAATCGATCTTAAACGAAAAATCTGGAATAAGATGGGGTATTACTCTTAAAGAACAAGACGACATTATTGGCAGCTGCGGGTTTCTTAATAGAGTTCATAACCATTACCGTGCAGAAATTGGATATGAGCTAAGCAAAGATTACTGGGGGAATGGGATTGCTAATGAGGCATTGGGCGCTGTTATAAAATATGGTTTTACACATTTTAATTTGCGGAGAATTGAAGCATTAATAGAGCCTGCTAATACTGCTTCACAAAAATTAATAAAAAAGCATAGCTTTATAAAAGAAGGCTTATTAAGAAGCTATGAATTTACGTGTGGAAAATTTGATGATTTATATATGTATTCTTTATTAAAACAAGATTTTGACAGGCTTCAACCACATGAAGGGAATATCTAGACATCGTTATTAAGAATACGAATAGCATAATGACAGATAAGGGGAAAATGTATGGCCCATTTTAATGTTGATATTGTTCACTATCATCCTCAATTTGCTGAACAAACGGTAAAAATGTGGAGAGATAGTAAAGAAAAAGCGATTGAACAAAAGGAAATGCACAGTTTTGACCGTCATGTCTATTTTTTAAATCATATATTGTCAGCACACTATAAAATTGAATTAGCGTTAATGGATGAACAAATAGTAGGAATGATTGCTTATCATGCTGACGAAATTAGCCAACTGTACGTTCATGTAGATTATCAAGGAGGAGGAATCGGACAGCTTTTACTCGAAAGAGCCAAGACAGAATCAAATGGAAAATTAATATTACGTACATTTGAACGAAATAAAAATGCCCAGAGGTTTTACGAGAAACACGGCTTCAGTATTATAAAAAGAGGATGTGAAAACGAAGAGAAACTACCCGATATTACATATGAATGGACAAACAAATGAAGCATACGTAATTTTAATAAAGGAGCGGTTAGTGTGAATACGTTAGCACATGAAACATAACAACGCTGTCTATATGTCCGTGGTCCGCCTTTTACTAGTTTAAGATAGATGATTAATGCTAGCTATAAAAAGGAGGAGTTTAATATGATAACGGACAAACATTTTTTAAACGCTGTAGACGATACAAATGTTGATTTTACTGGATGGGATTTTTCTATTATTACTCGTACTGGTCGTATGGATAGCGACATGCTTTCGTGGTCGTACGGAAGTGAAGCTTTTCGTCTTATTCAAAACTCTAATGCCGCTTTAGATATGGGAACAGGAGGAGGAGAATTTTTATCTTTGTTACAGCCTTTTCCTCACGTTATGTACGCTACAGAAGGATACAAACCTAACGTTCCAATCGCTAAAAAACGTTTAGAACCGCTTGGTGTCACAGTTGTTGAACGAACTGAAGACGCAAATTTACCGTTTAAAGATGATACATTTGATTTGATTTTGAACCAGCACGAATCTTTTTGTGCTTCAGAAGTAAGCAGGATTTTGTCAAAGGAAGGCACGTTTTTCACGCAACAAGTGGGGGGGTTAGACTGTTCACGAATCAATGAATGTATAGGGGTTCCAATAAATAAAGAGTTTTGTAATTGGAACTTAAAGAAAGCAATAGAAGAGCTTAACCAAAGTTCTTTTAACATCATTTCTTGCAAAGAAGAGTTTCCTGTACAGAGATTTTATGATATCGGAGCGCTCGTCTTTTATTTAAAGGCAATTCCTTGGCAAGTTTCTAATTTTGATATCGAAACACATATCGGCGGATTGTATAACATACATCAAATTATAGAGTCTGAAGGTTTTTTCGACGTAGAACAACATCGTTTTATTATTAAAGCTGAGGTAAATAAATAGGTAATCAACCAGAGAAAGCCGATCTCTAACTGGAGACCTGCTTTCTCTGGTTTAATTCTGTAATTGTTTGCTAGATAAATCTAGCTCAAAAAGAAGAGAATTTCGATCTGGATAATCATATTGAACTGTCAGATCCTTTTTGGTCACTTGTTTAAACCCAGCTTTTTTATAGAAATTATGTGATCGAGTAGCTTGAGATGGAGTATCTAAAATAATTTTAGAAAACCCGTGCTTCTGCACAAAAAGAAGTAAAGAAGCATAAAGATTTTTTCCTATTCCAAACTCTTTTCCTCTATAGTGCTTGTAGACAAAAAATTTCTTTAATATGCCTATTTCACTGGTTTTCTTTTGCAACCCAATACATCCTACTACTTCTTGCTTATCATTCAAAGCTATCCAAAAGTTACCGCCGGTATGGGGATAGTTTGACTTAATGTCTAAAATATCCGGCTGTTCTTCAACACTAATACCTACACCAACTTCTACATTTTGTACATGCAATATTAGTTGAATAACTGCTTCTTTATACTTATCTTCATACAATACAATCATTGATTAATAATAACCCCTTTCCTTCATTAAATGTTTCCTCCTCATTGCTCTTATTATCTCTAGTACTATGGTGCAAATCTATTACGATAGTTGAGTAATAAAAATGTATCTATATGGAACGCTTGTTGTCTTGAATATGACTTTGTGAGGTATGAGATTTTGGTAATATGCAGTCTACTGCTTTTTTTGTAATGGGCATAAAAAAATTAAGCAGCACGCCGCCTAAAAACACGGTTAATAGCGTTCCGACACCAATTGGTCCGTTTAAAAGCATCGCAGATAGTAAAAATGTGAAGTAAATCAATGTTCTTGCGAGAAATAAATTTGTGTTAGCTAGTTTTTGTATGATTAATGTTAAGCGGTCAATTGGAATGGGTGCAAAATTTGTATGTAAGTAGGCTGAGGTTCCTACACCTATAATGATTAAACCAATTCCAAAACAACATAATTTGCTGTACCACATTTCAAAGGGAGCCCAACTCTCTAATAGAAAAAGCCATACATCAATACCAAGACCCGTTATGAATGCTGTTAACAGTCCCAGTACTTCCGGCTTTTGTTTGCTTAAAAGGGCATTACCACAAATTAATACACATGCAAGTATAATTTCCCAGCTTCCAACGCTAAGGCCTACGTTTAGGGACAGTCCAACTAAAAGTGCATCAAAAGGTGAAGCTCCTAGGTTGGATTGGATCGTTAAAGAAATTCCCAGAGTTAATAGTAAAATTCCTCCTACATAAACAACATATTTCACTGTAATCAGCTCCTTTACTTATTATTTTTTGTTGCAAATGCAACTATTTTAAGGTACATTAAACGTATATTATTTTTATTGTATTTGCAACAAAAATATGTGCAAAGGAGATATTTATGAGTGAAATTCTGCGTGAAATTGGAATGATAGCAAGAGCATTGGATTCGATTAGTAATATAGAATTTAAAGAGTATGACCTGACTAAGGGGCAGTATTTGTATTTAGTGCGAATATGTGAAAATCCGGGAATCATTCAAGAAAAGTTAGCTGAGTTGATAAAAGTAGATCGAACAACAGCGGCTCGGGCTATAAAAAAGCTTGAAATGAATGGTTTTATTGAGAAGAAAGACGATCCCCACAATAAAAAAAATAAAAACCTTTTTCCAACTGAAAAAGGGAAGAGCGTATATCCAGTTATAAAAAGAGAAAATGATTATTCCGATAAAATGGCATTAGAAGGTTTTACCCAGGAAGAAACAGATACCATTCTTAAGTTGGTTCAAAGAGTAAGAAAAAATATAGAAGCAGACTGGGAGTTTGTCAAAAAAGGAAACAAGAGAAATTATTGAGGATATAAAGGAGAGGCGTATGTCAGTGATGATGGATATAAAAAAGTGTACTCTTGAAGATGTAAATCACCTTCAAGATATTAGTTACAAAACATTTAATGAAACATTTAAAGATCAAAATTCACCTGAAAACATGAAAGCTTATTTAGAAAAAGCATTTACAGTAGAACAGCTACAAAAAGAACTATCAAATACGTCCTCGCAATTCTTTTTTATGTATGTTAATCATGAAATTGCAGGTTATTTAAAGGTTAATACGGGTGATGCTCAATCTGAAGAGATGGGGGAAGAAGCGCTTGAAATTGAAAGAATTTATATAGGTAACAGCTTTCAAAAACAAGGGCTTGGTAAACATTTATTTAATAAAGCAGTAGAGATAGCAACGACACTTAATAAAAAGAAAATTTGGTTAGGTGTATGGGAAAAAAATAAAAATGCGATTGCTTTTTATAAGAAACAGGGATTTGTTCAAACCGGATCTCACTCGTTTTACATGGGAGACGAAGAACAAATAGACTTTATTATGGTTAAAACACTTTTATAGTTTTTTAAAAGATAAATAAAGTACGATAAGGATTATTGACTAATTTAGTTGGTAGAGGATAATCCTTATTGCATACAGAGGTTTTATGATTTTTTTCAAAGCAGATGCTTTTAGAGTAAGCAGTAAGCAAACTAATATGGCTGCTGTGCCAGCACATAGGAGAATGAAATTAATATCACATGCTTACCAATTTACTTTAATTCTATTTGAAATAACATAGACTAATTAGATATATATCGAATTAGAAAGCTTAAAAAATGAACGTTTTTACGTCCATTTTAAAAGATAACGGGCCACATCTCTTTCGGATTTAACTCGTATTCTCCATTTTGCCTATACATAAAATGCTGCATAATTAACTCTCTGCGAATCGTTGCATAATCTTCATGATATTTTTTTATATGTTCATTCAGTTCTTTTTCTTGATACATTTTTCCATGCTGTAAATCACGTATTAAATAAGCTAATATCACGTTCTTTTTCTTTCTTTGACTTGGAATGATCTTTAAAGTTCCATCACTATTTATAAAGTTTTTAACAATCGATAATTTGTCTTTATCCTGTAAATGGTTTTCTTGATTTTCCATCGAATCCTCTCCAATATTCAAAATAGCCTTCGAGTTATATTCGAGTCTTTTAAGGTCTAGATAAAAATAAATAATGTTCCCTTGTCTTCTTTGATAAATAATTCCTACATCTCTTAGCTTTGAAATGTGATGAGTAATAGTTGAAGGCTGTAACCCCAGCTTATAAGCAATGGCTTGCCCATGAAGAGGCCCTTTTTTTAATAGTGAAATAATTCTAATCCTGGTAGGGTCACCAATGGCTTTATGATAATTCACCAACTTATCTAATTGCATAGCGTACTACCTTCTTTCCCTAATTCGATATACATCTAATTAGATAATAATCGAATTAGATGTATATGTCAAAAAAGTAAAAATATTTAAAGTGATCACTTTTCACACTGCGTATAAAAAAATCTGCCCTGTATAGTCTTCAAACTATAAAAAAAGCGTCTATTTCTTCGTATAATTTAACCATTGTTTTTACCTGTTCTTTTTATTATTAAGAAAAAGTTACCATGTTTTCATCAAATAATACCGGGGAACATGTTCAAAGAGATAAATGAATTATTAAAGATACATGTATGTAAATAATAAATAATAAATGAAAAAGGAATGAGTAAATCATGACAGGAAATTCAAAAATTTTAATGGTTGTTACAAATGGACATACAATGGAAAACGGAGAACTTGCTGGCATTTGGCTTACAGAATTCTCTGAAGCATATTTAGCATTTAAGAAAGAAGGATACGAAGTAGTCGTAGCAAGTCCAAAAAGCGGAAAATCACCTGTGGACCCTAACAGCTTAACAGATGATGTGACGGACGAAGACAAAGAAGCAGGAAAACTTTTAGAGAATACAAAATCATTAGCTGAAGTAAGTTCACAAGACTTTGCAGGCATGTTTGTACCTGGAGGGCACGGAACAATGTTTGACTTTCCAGACGATACGCACTTACACCGTTTGTTAACAGAGTTTGCTGAAGACGACAAGCTGATTGCAGCAGTATGCCATGGACCGGCAGCTCTTGTAGGCGGAAAGCTTAAAAACGGTGAGCCGATTGTAAAGGGTAAACGTATTACAGCGTTTACTGATTCAGAAGAGAAAGATACAACGTTAGATAAATACATGCCGTTTCTTCTTGAAACAAAGCTTCGTGAGCTAGGCGCTGAGTTTATTGCAAAAGATAATTGGAGCGATCATATCGAAGTAGACGGAAAGCTTTTAACAGGACAAAATCCACAGTCTACAATCAGTCTCGCAAAAGAATTTGTGCGTGCTTTAAACGCGTAAAAGTATGTATGACCTTAATAGGGATGTCTCATGATTGTTTGAGACATCCCTATTTTCTTTAGGGTGAAATAAAATAGGAATTAAGGAAAATAAAAAGGGCAGCTATCTAAATAGCAGCCCTTTTATTTGTTAGAAGGTTTGTTTCTGAAAATATATGTAGTAATTCCTGTCACAATGATAACAGCCACAACACAAATGATCAGACGAACAATCTGTGTCACAAAGATATTATCTGCAATGCTCATGTTTTTGGTTAAAATCAACGTTCCATAAGCAGCTAAGACAGATAAAAACATATTGACGATTCGTTGAGCCATGTTGTTTTTACTCCTTTCGCTTCACTACTTTACACTTTAACACATGTGTTCGCTGTAAAAAATATTGAATTACAAGTATGTCAGAAAATCAGCACTCCAGTAAAAGAATCTACTTGTAAGGAAGTAGCTGATATCCTATTAGTTATGACAACTAGAGCTCAGAGAAGGAAATGAGGTTTCTTTAGTCGAATTTAACATGCTTGTATTATTTTTTTAGATAGGTGGGAAAAGCTTGTTTGATAAATTAAAAAAGCTATTTATGGATAAACAGGATCAGGAAACAGATGACAAATATATTTTAGTCCCTGAGAGTGAAATAAATGAGAATTTAAAAAGAGATATAGTGAAGTTGGAAGAAGTAGGAGAGGCATACTGCAAAAGTCTTCAGCACAAATATAGAAATAAATTTGAACGTGAGGATAAGCAGAACTTAAAAATATGGGTGTGTCGGGATATTGATGGCGACCAACTGCCAAATCTAAGTTCGGAGCAGTGTTTAGAAAAAGAATATCGTTCCCAGGTTGCAATAAACTTTGAAGGGTTTACAGATGAAGAAGATGCATACGTTCATTACATCCAATTATGGTATTCCTTTAGTGGGTATTTTAAAGGGACAGGCACTTTGTATGATTTGTCAAAAAATCATTTAGAAGCTGATATTGAAGAAAAGTTAGAAGAATTACTGAACCAATTATAGATTTCTACTTAGCACTGAGATTATTTGTTAATACACAGGGGGAAGGAATATGAGGGGGCGGCCAGAGTTAGAAATAGAAAGGGAAAAAGTTTATAAAACGAAAAAAAATCCTAATGGAACATTTATAGCGCGAATTATTCAAGTGCCTAAGGAAGAAAATATGTTAGATTTTATTCTAGAAATCAAAAATTTAAAGAAAAAGGAACTTTCTTATAGAAGTTTATTAGTAAGGACTGAAAACTGGTACTATTCTTTTCGTCTTGCTAGAGGAGATCTGAAATGGGTATCTTTGCATACAGTAGCGGTATGGGACCGGCTAGGACATAAATTAGTTGAGGTAGCGGCCCCAATCGGTAAGGAAAATTATCGTATTTCCGATGAACACTGTTCAGTTTACCGAGAAAAGTAATAGTGACCATATAGTTAAGGAGAAAACGAATGAAAAAGCATTGCTGTGATTATATGAATTATCATGCGAACTTTACGTGTGATATTCACAGTGATCCGTTTGATTGTCCAGATAATCTTATCTTATTTGATAAAACAAATAAGGAATACGGTTTAATTATCCATGATGGTGGTTCATCCATCATTGGAATTTCATTTTGCCCATGGTGTGGTAAGAAGCTTTAACTTAAGTATGAAGGGGAGATCCTCTTCATTTCTGGAATGGGGGATTGGGCTTGATTTTTCGTTATCTAGCTATGTTATCAGGATTAGGAATCGTTTTATTAAACCTTTTTGATCCTATACATCAAGGGGTTACGCGCTGGTTGATGGTCATCTGCGGTTTATTCATCTTTAGTAGCCATTTAAAATTCATCTTAGATAAGAAATCGAAAACAAAGGATAATCAAAAGAAGACCTACTAATAAGAATTTCTTTTGATGTTGTACCTTTGATAATTATGTAAATGAAAACCTAAAGAATATGTAGTAAAGAAATAAAAAAGAAAATTATATGTTATAATAATCATAAATATCCAAATAAAGGAACATTATGTTGTTATGAATCGTAAATTTAATTCTCTATTTATAGTCTATCCTATCGTTTTCTTTGTAGTGCGTACTGTTTTTTCTTTTGTGAAAAATAGCGCTGCGGAATCTGTCTATGAGACGTTAGCTATACTTGCCATGTATTACTTTGCAGCTAGTATTTTCTATTCGATTGACTTGTATATGCAAAAGAAAAATAGTTAATAGATTAGAAAATGCTGAGAGTCAGAGTAAAAACAAACGATATAAAGGAGTCCAACAGTGCGCATTAAGAGCTATTTTTTGTTTATTTTCCCACTCATTTTACTATTATTAGCAAGCTGCGATCCATCTTCTACACCTAAAGAAAAGTACTATTCAAGCACCAAAACAACAAATCTTGAATTAGAAAACGTTAAGTCAGTATCAATAGGAAGTTCTAAATATGACATAGCAAGTTGTTTGAGGAAGAAACCAAAATTTATAGAGGTTACTGAGCAGCCTCCGTATACTACCTACATTTATGGAAAAAGTACAGAAAAGTATGATGTTGAATTTAAAATAGTAGATAATAAAGTCAGCAGGTATGACTTGATTAGTAGCAAGTATAGTACAGAAAAGGGAATACATACTGGTGACAGCAAAAAAGATGTTATTAGGGCGTATGGAGAAAATTATTACGAAAGAGAAGATACCGGAGCAACAATAATAGGGTATTTTGATAAAAATCATAAACTCAATATTGAGTTTTCTTTAGATGACAAGGATAAAGTTGGAGGCATTTTGGTTCAAAAAATAAATAATTAAGATGAGTAATAATCATTTTTGCTGCAGCTTTTAATATGTACTTATTTATGTAAATTGAGTATGTTTGAGCTATAAATCTAAAACAAATAATCAGAAAGGTTTTTTTCCTATTGAGTACGTTTACTAAAGTAGTACCGTCAGCTTTTATACTTCTCTATATAGTATTTTTCTTTTTAGATATTTCTTATCATTATGGTGTTCCTTATTCATATAGCTTTTTTCTTTTTTTATTTTTGTCCTTAATATCTCTAGTTTTATGTTTAGTAATATGGTTTAAGGACAGGGAACGTCTTTTTCTATTTTTGGCTGTAGTTTCAACCCTCCAACTTACGTTTACTGTCTTTATTTATCTTTTGCCAGAAGCAGGAACTAAACCATTAATTTATGAAAAAGCAATCACAAAAGAAGATGTTTTACATAAATAAGCTTACACAAAAAAACTTGAAGAATGTGTATCTAGTATAAGGTTATTAAAGAGATCCCCTTAAATAAAGAGGATCTCTTTGGTGTAGGTGTTTGTAATAGTAATTATATTAACTAGCCCTGTATACTTCTTCATTACAAAGCAGTGTTCCATACTTATTAAAAAAAGAAATGTGTACAGTTTAGTGTAAGAAAAGGGATCTAACAAAAACCATTAATTTATATTTTAACCATAATATGTTATGGTATTCCGGAAATGGTGGTGTGACGATGAGCGAAGATACAGAAACACCTGAAAGAAGAAGAGAGAGATTAAAACACGAAGAGGTAAAGAGAAACCCCACAGGGAATATGAACGATGCATTTAACAGAAATGAAGCTGGAAACCTATCTGGTTTAGCAGGCAGCTTAGGATGGAAGGGGCTAGGTATACTTATTACTGTACTGATTATAGGCTTTATCGTTGTGTCCCTATTTTTAAAATAATATGAGGTTTATAAATTAAGAGTACTGGAGGAGTCATTTTGAAAAATTATGCAGTGTTTATTGGTAGTTTTATAGTGTTACTGTTTGCTTTTCAAATTGTTTCTGGGCTATTTCTTACACTTACATATGTACCTGAGACTTCACAGCATTTGAGTAGCTCAACGCTCAGTATTTTTTCTTTTAATTATCCATTTTTAAGTTCTATTATAGCAGCGACTTTTTCATTTATTATTTCAAACAAAGTATGTAAAGTTAAAAAGAGCACCTATAAATGATTAGGTGCTTTTTTGTGCTAAAAATATTCATTATGGTTTTTAATAACTGCTAATTTTCCTTTTTATGGTATTATATATAGATACGTATTCAGTACTGTTGAAAGAGGGAGATACTTAATGTTGCAATCACTGATTTTTGATATGGATGGAACGCTGTTTCAAACAGATAAAATTTTAGAATTATCGCTTGACGATACCTTTAACCATTTACGTGCACTCAATCAATGGGATACTGGCACTCCTATTGATAAGTATCGTGAGATTATGGGTGTACCTTTACCAAAAGTATGGGAAGCTTTATTACCTAATCAATCAGATGAAATAAGAAAATATACAGATGACTATTTTTTAAAAAGCTTAGTGGAGAATATAAAAAAAGGGAAAGGTGCTTTATATCCCAATGTAAAAGAGGTCTTTAGCTATTTAAAAGAAAATAATTTTTCCATTTACATAGCAAGTAACGGTTTAAAAGAATATTTAGAAGCAATTGTAGACCATTACGATTTGAATAATTGGGTGACAGAGACATTTAGTATTCAACAAATCCAAACCCTCGATAAAGGAGAGTTAGTCAAAACAATTATAAAGAAATATGATATCAAACATGCTGCAGTAGTAGGAGACCGCCTATCTGATATAAATGCTGCAAGAGATAATGGTTTAATGGCAGTGGGGTGTAATTTTGATTTTGCTCAAGAAGCTGAGCTTGTGCAGGCTGATGTGGTAATAGATGATTTGAAGGAGTTAAAAAGGATTGTATCTAACATAAATAGTAGCTTGTCAATCTAATAGACTGATCTTTGTACGTAACCGTTATAGATGGTTAATGTCTCAATTTTATTAAGAGAATAAATTTTTTATATGCTATGTAAAAGGATAGGTCTTTAAAGGCCTATCCTTTTGATTTACCTTACAGCATTGGCATCCACTTGATTTTGAATCTTCACTGCAGTTTCTGCTTCGTCAATGAATTCATACATATAGAAATCTCAATCTATTGAAGTTGAAACATAACTAATGAGTGGTTCCCCTACAACTCTCCAATGTTTACATAATCTTTTCTTGTCATTAATAAATCGTTTACAATCCTGAGCTATGCTTAGGTTAAGATTTCCAAAATAGTTTTATATTAAAAATAATTCTATGAGAAAGGAGATTTTTGATTATGACTTCGCATATGATTCGTAAATCTGATAGCGCTCAGTTATATATTAGAGGATATAAGATAAAATTGACACTCAGCCAGTGGAAGCTTGTAAGCACTCAGAGATAATGAATGGTTAACCCAACTATAAAAAAGGAAACCTCCACCATAATTTAGGTGGGGTTTTTTGCATTTCTTTTATTAACTTTTTAATTGGTTAACTATTTAATTGGTTAACTATTTAGACTTTATAATAAAAAAGACTAATAAAAGTTAAAAAATGTAATAAAAAAGAGGAATATTATTTAAGTGAAATTAAAATAAAGCACAACTAAATATGCATTTTTTAAATGTTTTACCACTTTTTATTGACCATAAAAATTTAAAAGAATTAAAATAAATATAAAGTAAGTAGTTACTTACATTTTAAAACTAATTTGTAGGAGGATGAATATTTTTAATGTATAGTTTAAGTTTTCAAAAGGTGGACGAGGCGAATGAAAAAGTTGGAGCAAAAGCTTTAAACCTTATAAAAATGAAAAAAGAAAATTTACCGATTCCGGATGGCTTTGTTATTCAAACAGAAGCTTTAAAGCGATATATCGAATGGAATGGGATTAATCGTCAAACGGATAATATCCACGAGAGAATTTTGCAAGGGGAAATTCCTATTGAAATTGAATCGGATCTCATAGAGGCATTTAGAAATCTAAAAAGCTCTTATACATCAGTAGCTGTTCGATCATCATCCAGTGCTGAAGATTTAGAAGGTGCATCGTTTGCTGGCCAGTATGAAACCTATCTTAATGTGAAAAGCCCTGAGGATTTTTTAAGTAAAGTAAAAGCGTGCTGGGCCTCATTTTTTACTGAAAGAGTCGAACAATATACTCAAAATATGTATGCTGATTTTGATGAAATTTCAATGGCAGTTGTTGTTCAAGGATTAATTGAGTCCGAAGTATCGGGAGTCATATTCAGCCAAAACCCTGTTACTCATAATACAAAAGAAATGATGATTAATGCCAGCTATGGACTAGGAGAAGCAATCGTATCGGGCATAGTAACACCTGATGTTTACCTGGTTAATAAACAAACCTTTGAGATAGAGAAAGAGAAAGGGCTAAAGGAAGTGAAAATAATTCCACTTGCTGAAGGCGTTGAAGAAATCGAAACAACGGAAGATGAACAGCAAAGGTTTTGTTTAACAGACGAGAAAATCATTGAATTGGGCGAAATAACAAAAGAAGTAGAAGCTCTTTACCAACATCCCGTAGACATAGAGTTTGGTATTCAAGACAATCAAGTATATCTATTACAGGCAAGAGCGATTACCACATTAACAGAATCAAAAGAATTAACTCCTTTCCAAAAAGATATATCTTTAAGTTTCGAGGATATGGAAGAGTTTTGGATTTTAAATGACACAAGTTTTTCTCATGCTGTTAGTCCTTTGTACGCTTCATTTATTATTCCGGCATTTTCTGAAGGAACAGCTGCTAGTTTTAAAAAGTTAAAGTTTATGTTTAATAGACTTAATTTAAAACTTTATAAAGGTCATATCTATACAAAAATGGAGCCTTTTAAAGGAGATTCCAAGAAAAGATTCCAAGAAAATAAAGAATTGATGGAAAGTATTTATCCAATCCTAACAAAACGAATGAATCAAATAATTACGGAACAATTCTTGCCTTACTATAACAAGTTAGATAGCTTTACCGGAGGAAATCTCAATCTTCAGAGAGGAAAAGAGATTCTTCAAAGTTTGACTGATTTTTATAAAACGGCATATGACTTGCATTTTGACATTGTTATGCCTCAAATGTCTTTAAATACTAAGGCTGAAGAATACTATAAAAACCTTACAAATAAAAAATCCGGACATGATGTTTATGAGCTATTGACCGGGAAAATGAACAAATCGTTGGAAACGGATCAACAGCTTTCTAGACTTGCTTTAACAGTTAAAGACGATGCGGAACTTACTAAGATCTTTGAAGAAGAATGTACAGAAACTTTATTAAAGAAATTAGAGGAAAATAAAGCAGCAAAAAGCTTTATGGCTGAAGTAGATACTTTTCTAAAACAGTATGGATATCGAAGCGTCGTAAGTCACGATTTTGTAGGGGAAACTTGGCTAGAGAATCCTCTTCACGCGTTATTGATTATTCAAGGGTATGTTAATGACGGTTACAACTTTGATGAGAATTTCAAACAGACGGTCAAAAAACGTGAACAGAACTATAATGAATTTCTGGAACAGATAGCGGATAGCACACACAAAGAAGAGTTTAAAAAATATTATCAGTGGGCATTAGATGCATCTGTTATAAGAGATGACCACCATTTTTATATCGATGCAATGTTGGATGCAAAAGCTCGTTTATTCCTAATCAAGCTAGGTGATTTATTAGTACATCATCATGTTTTTCTAATGAAAGAAGATATTTTCTTCTTATATCTTGATGAGGTAAAGTCTCTTTTAGAAAATCCGGTAGACGTGACAGAATTAGTTGAGAAACGTAAAAAAGAACACGCAGAACATGAACAAATGCCTAATTTGCCTAGATACTTCGGCGTCCCTGAGCCAGCTCACCTAAAAGAAGCTGAGAAATATATGGGAGCTATTGAAGAAAATGACGATAACAGCGAACATTCTATTAAAGGATTAGCCTCTTCTTCAGGAACCTATACCGGAAAAGTAAAAGTCATTTCAAATACGAAGGAATTTTATAAGCTGGAAAAAGGTGATGTTTTAGTATGTAAAACCACTACTCCACTTTGGACTACTTTATTTCAGACTGCGGGGGCTGTTATTACTGACGCTGGAGGCATTCTTTCTCATTCGGCAATAATTGCACGTGAATATGAAATTCCTGCAGTGGTTGGTACGAAAATAAGTACAAATAAGCTAAAAGATGGCGATATAGTTATGGTGGATGGTACGAATGGAATTGTCACGCTTTTAAATGAATAAATAGTTCTCTTCGCTTCCATTTGACAACAGCTCTTTTTCCTTTATATACTGCCTAATGGAAAGTAAATACTTACATTCAGGAAGCATAAAGGATGATTAACATGAAAAAAGATGAAACAAAAAAGAAGATAACAAAAGCTACAATAGAACTGCTTAAAGAAAAAGGCTACAAAGGTACTACCACTAGAGAAATTGCAGAACAAGCTGGCGTTAATGAATTAACTGTTTTTCGCCACTTTGGCAATAAAGAAGGCATTATTCAAGCTATTGTCAAAACAACAAGCTTTTCGCTTGAAATTTTTGATAAATCAATTGAATGGGAGCTTGAAAAAGATTTGACGAATTTCGGTTACCTGTTACTAAAAGACTTTGATAATAACCGAGACATGATTTCAATTGCTTTAAAAGATCCTTTAATTTTCTCACAAGCGCACGAAGAAATTTTGAAAAAAATTAATGATACGAAAGAAATACTAAAAGAATACTTTGAAGAAATGCAAAGGAAAGGATATATCAAAGAATTAGATTGCTGTACACAAGCGGAGATTTTCCTAAGTACGTATTGGGGATATTTTATGTATAAACTAAATTTTGGAGACAAAGCCTTACATGCCGATTATCAAGATATGATAAAAAACAGCATAAACACGTTTATAAAAGGAATTTCTCTCCACTAAAAGGAGGCAATAATGTTTGGGTAAACATAAAGAGCTTATCTTGATTATTTCATTACTAATTGGGACATTTCTTGTACCAATAAATTCGACAATGATTGCCGTTGCTCTATCAACCATATCGGCTCATTTTAATGAACCACTTGCAAGTATTTCTTGGGTAGTAACTATTTATTTAATTGTAATGGCTGTCACTCAGCCTATCGCTGGAAAGCTAGGAGATCTATATGGAAACAGAAATATCTATTTATGGGGCGTGGTGTTCTTTCTGATAGCATCTTTAGGCTGTATATTTTCAACTAATCTCATTTCTCTTATTATCTTTCGATCACTGCAGGCAGTAGGAGGAGCTTTACTTACTCCAAACACTATAGCAATCATTAGATATGTGGTGCCAAAAGAACGGCTTCCTAAAGTTCTGGGTATATTTGGAATGGGGATGGGTTTGGGTGCTGCAATTGGACCTTTATTAGGGTCTGTCCTGCTTGAAAACTTCAATTTGGAAGCTATATTCTGGGTCAACGTTCCTTTTCTTTTCTTAGCTTTAATCGGCGGAATAGTTATGATTCCTAAATTTAATGTTAAAAAGCAAACAAGTACTTTAGATATTCAAGGTTCCATTTATTTAGCAATTAGCATTTCTTTATTGATCTTATTGACACACGGTATGGAATTTACCAAGGCTTTAATAATGGGAATACTATTTATTTTATCTACAATCTTGTTTATCAAAAGAGAAAATACGGCAGAAAACCCGATTATCGATTTTTCTTTATTTAAAAATTCCACCTTTACAAGCGCTAATTTATCTATTATGCTTAGCAACTTTGTTATGTATGTGATTTTATTAATTATGCCTCTGTTAATGAAGTCTCAATTTCATTTATCTACAGCGCAAACAGGGCTTGTTTTATCAGTTTTTTCGATTTCAATGTCTTTAAGCGGCTGGATAGGTGGATTATTAAACAATAAGTTTAGTTCTAAAAAAGTGATTGGGTTTTCTTTTGCTATGATTATTGTCTCTAATATTCTTTTTCTATCTTTAGAGAACGTTGGATCTATTCTTTTTCTTATAGCGGCTTTAATTATTGGAGGTTTTTCGACCGGAATAGGTTTAACAAGCATGCAGGTTGCCTCGTTGGACTCCGTAAGCAAAGAACAGTCTGGTACAGCCTCTGGTATTTATTCAACGTTTCGTTATTTCGGAAGTATTATTTCGTCCACGCTTATTGCTCTTGTTACAAGTTATAACTACATCTTCATTATTTTAGGGATATCGGGGATAGTAGGTATACTAGTAGCTAGAAGCATTAAATCTAGTAGCCAAGATGTAATAAGCAGCAATAATTCTAGCGCGAAAGCATAGTTGTTTTTGATAAAGCTTTTGTTTATATACACAATTTACTAATTAATCAATAAAAAATAAGTACTGCTTCTAAGATAGGAGCAGTACTTATTTTTTTGCTTAAAAATCTTGGAGAAAATGGCAGATGAATTCATCTGTCCTTCAAAAATGACTTGTTTTAAATAAAAAAATTCTAATAATTCAATCTTGTTATTGACGAATTCGCATTTCAGATGTACACTTAAGTCACAAAGCTAATTAGTATACAAGTTACCTAAGTATACTAAATTATATGTTAATGAATATATCATTTAGAAAACAGCAAGTCATAAATTAATGAGGTGACTAAAATGAAAGAAATTAGTATTGAAGAATTAAAAGAAAAAGCCATTCAATTAAGAAAAACAGCTCTTACAATGATTTATGGAGCACAGTCTGGCCATCCAGGAGGTTCACTTTCTGCGGCTGATATTATGGCAGCGCTTTATTTTAAAGAAATGAATGTTGATTCGCACAACCCTAACTGGGAAGATCGCGATAGATTTGTACTTTCTAAAGGTCACGTTTGTCCCATTCAGTATTCCGCTTTAGCTTTACGAGGATTCGTTCCCTATGAAACGATATACACGTTAAGAGAATACGGTTCTCCGTTTCAAGGGCATCCAGATATGAAAAAGTGCAAAGGTATTGATATTTCAACAGGCTCACTAGGACAAGGACTTTCGTGTGGCGTAGGTATGGCAATCGCAGGTAAACGAGATTTTAAAGACTATAGAGTTTTTTCTTTAGTAGGAGACGGAGAATGTCAAGAAGGACAAATTTGGGAAGCTGCTCAAACAGCAGTTAAGTACCAATTAGATAATTTAGTTGTGTTTGTAGATAATAACAGACTTCAAATCGATGGATTTTGTGATGAAATTATGCCATTGCAAGATTTAGAGAAAAAATTTGATGCATTTGGTTTTGAAACAAAGCGAATTAATGGACACTCCATGGAAGAGATTGTAGCAACATTGGATGAAGTAAGAGTAGCGAAGAATGGAAGACCAAAATGTATCATTTGTGACACGGTAAAAGGTAAAGGCGTTTCGTTCATGGAGGATGTGGCTGATTGGCACGGAGTTGCTCCTAATGAAGAACAATATCATCAAGCAATGGAAGAAGTAGCAGGAGGTTTAAGATAATGAGCATACTAGAAAAAGATCTTACTGTAAAAAAAGCTACGAGAGAGGCCTTTGGAGATGAAATCGTAAAATTAGGGAAAGAAAATAAGAATATTTATGTCATTGATGTAGATATTGCAAAGTCGTGTAAAACAGTAAACTTTATCAAGCAATTACCTGACCAGCATATTAATGTAGGAATTGCAGAGCAAAATGCGGCTGGGTTAGCAGCTGGACTTGCTACGACTGGTAAAATTCCTTTTGTAAGCACTTACGCGGTTTTTGGTTCGTTAAGAATGCTTGAACAAATTAGACAAGAAGTCTGCTATCCTAACTTAAATGTAAAGATTGCTTGTTCACACGGGGGGTTAACGCCAGCTAATGATGGCGGAAGTCATCAAGCTATAGAAGATATGGGTGTATTAAGATCGGTTCCAAATATGACCGTCATTATGGGAGCTGACTATTATTCTACTAGAAAGCTAGTAGAACAAGCTGCTAAAGTGTACGGACCTGTATATCTTCGTTTTACTCGCGATACGGTTCCAATGATTTACGATGAAAATGAAGAGTTTACAATTGGAAAAGCGAAGAAAATTAAAGATGGAAGCGACATCGCTATTATTGCCAACGGCGATACAGTACGACTCGCTTTAGAGGCAACGAAAGAATTAGAGAAACAAGGCATATCTGTGAAATTACTAGACATGCATACGATTAAGCCTTTAGATCGAGAAGCAGTGGTTGATTGCTTAAATATCGGAAAAATCATTACGGTTGAAGACCACAATATTCTAAACGGCCTTGGCAGTGCCGTATGTGAAGTAGTTGCGGAAGAGGGAAAAGGTACAGTTCGAAGAATTGGTGTACAGGATCAATTTGGACAATCTGCACCTTATGAAAAACTATTAGAGTTAAATGGAATTACTGTAGAAAATATTATCAAAACAGCTAAAGAATTGATTTAAGACTAACTATATTAAATAGATAAAGCTAACAAGATGGGGGAAATATAATATGTTTGATTTAAAAGAGAGAGTAGCAATTATTACTGGTAGCGGTTCCAAAAAAGGAATTGGACGTACAATCGCCCTGACACTTGCAGAGCAAGGAGCAGCTGTTGTTATAGCAGATATCAATTTTGATGGCGTGCAGGATACCGTAAATGAAATAAAAGAAGCTGGCGGCAAAGCCCTAGGAATAGAGTTAAATGTAACAAGTAAAGATTCTTGCGATGCGATGGTTAAACAAACACTTGAAGAATTCGGCAGAATTGATATTTTAATTAATAATGCAGGGATTTCTCAAAAGGTTACCGTTCAAGATATGACGCTTGAAGACATTACAAAAGTGTTTAACGTCAATATGTTTGGATTGTTTCTATGTACGCAAGCAGTATTAGAGACAATGAAAGATCAAAAGTATGGTCGAATTATAAGCCTGTCTTCTGTTTCGGCTAAAAGAGGTGGAGGAGTTTTTGGAGGACCGCACTACTCGGCATCTAAGGCCGCAGTACTAGGTTTTTCAAAGAACTTAGCGCGCGAGGTAGCCTTAGATGGTATTACGGTTAACTGTGTAGCTCCTGGACTCGTTAATACAGAAATTTGGAAATCCCTTCCTGAAGAAGATGCAAAGTCTGTGATTGATAGTATTCCTATGGGGAGACCAGGTGAAGTAAAAGAAATCGCAGCTACAATTGCCTTTTTAGCTTCAAAAGAAGCTTCTTATATTACAGGAGAAGAAATTGATATAAACGGTGGCTCACATATGGATTGATATTCAAGTTTGTTATACAGGCATGCCATTATGGTATGCCTGTATAGCTGTTTATTGATAAAATTATTAGTGAAATGAGAAACTGACTACATAAATAAGGATTTTTTTGCTAGAAGGTGCTAGGCTTGTTGCCCCTAAAAATAGAACAGTATATAATAATTATGTCTACTTAATTATGAATAAAATGAGCTAATAATTATAGAGAGAAGTGATTTCCATTAGTTTTAATCCAGTTTCCAATAATAAATTATATATTCAAATTTATAATCAAATTCTTTCTGAAATTCAATCTGGAGCGTTCCAAGTAGGAGACAAACTCCCTGCTGAAAGGGAGCTGTGTGAACAATTTGGTGTAAGTCGAGTACCTGTTAGACAAGCCCTTAGCGCCCTAGAATTGAACGGTTTTATTTATTCTCGCCAAGGAGAAGGTGTATATGTTAAAGAGTTTCAAACAGAAGCTGAAAATTCTCAATCCACACTTTTAACGGAATCTACCTCCCCTGAAGACATTGTGGAAGCAAGAATGAACATAGAGCCTCTTATTGTACGTTTTGCAGCTTTGAGAGCTACAGAAGAAGACATTAAGGATCTGCGTGCAACAATTGATAAGATGGAGGAAGAAACGAACGCAGGCGTGTATGTACCAGAAACAGATGAAGCCCTACATAATGGTATAGCAAAGGCTTCTCATAATGATTTATTTATTAGTATTATGGCAGCTATTAGCAATGCGATGAAACAGCAGGAAATGTGGAAGTTTATAAGAGATCGAACCGTCACGAGACCTGACTACCGAGAAGTTAATTTTAATGAGCATAAATTACTTATTAATGCTATTGAACAGCATAATGAAGAAGAAGCTGTGAGAATTATGAGTTTTCACATGCAAAATTTATATGATCGTTATTGGAAAGCTTAATTCCAACTAATTTTTTATTAGAATAATACCAAATATAGAGGTAAAAGGCAGCTAAAGTGTAGCTGTCTTTTTGCTGTTGAAAAGACAGCATAAAATGAGTAAGATTCAGTGTTTTCTTTCCAAACTAACTGTGTATTTCTTTTCATTTTTAATAAGGTTCAGAAAATATTTAATATAATAATTATATTGACAATTGATAGGTATGTAAGTACACTGTTTATATAAGGTAACTTAGTATACAAGTAGCTAAATCTATAAAACGGAGGTAATGTAAATCTTAAAATTCATTATTCTTTACAGCTCGATATTTTTTGAAGAGATTAGCAGAAGGATTCAAAAATGTAAGCGTTTTTTATCGTTATCGTGCATTACAAATGTTTTGGATTATTAGGATAGAAAGTAGAAAGTAGATTTATAGTGTTTTCATATCGCTAGTAAGGTTTTGGTGTATGATATTTTCTAGTAGTTCTTACTTTTTTAAATGATAAATAATACAGGGGGATACTTCGCTTTTTCATTTTTTATATTCCCATATGAAAGGGATTACAGAAGTAGGGACTAGATTTACTCAGACTTAGAAATAGATCAATCATCTTTTATGTAAACTTTTAATTCTTTCTGTCAATTAGCCTAGAGCAAACACTCAGGTCAAAGACTGAAGAGTATGAAGAATAGAAGGATGGTAACCCAGGGAGGAATTATTTTGGATCCAATTAACTTAGAACGTTCAACTACTAAAAAAGTAACGTTAAGGCTCATTCCATTTCTATTTTTATGTTTTACCATATCGATACTTGATCGAGTAAATATTGGGTTTGCTGCATTACAAATGAATGAAGATTTAGGTTTTTCTAATGCTGTTTTTGGATTAGGGGCAGGAATTTTCTTTCTTGGCTATTTCCTTTTAGAAGTACCTGGCAGTGCTATGATGACAAAGGTCGGGGCTAGAAGATGGATTAGTAGAATCATGATTACATGGGCAGTAATTGCTATTTTAATGGCTTTTATCCAAACACCATGGCAGTTTTATACAGCAAGATTTCTTTTAGGAATTGCTGAAGCTAGCTTTTATCCTTGTATGGTCTTTTATCTAAGTGGTTTTTATCAAACAAAACATCATGCAAAAGCAATTGCTGGATTTATGATTGCGATCCCTGGTGCTAATGCAATAGGATCTCCTCTTTCTACTTATTTATTAGGTATTGACTGGTTAAACATGGATGGATGGCAATGGCTTTTCATTTTGGAAGCGATTCCAGCTTTAATCTTAGGTGTGATATGTTTCTTCTATCTTGACGATAAGCTTGAGGATGTAAAATGGCTGACTAACGAGGAGAAGAAATGGTTAATCGACGTTACAACAAAAGAGAAGTTAGAAAAGCAGGAAGCCAAACACTATACATTCGCTCAGGCCTTAAAAGACCGTGACGTATTAACCTTATCTTTAGGATACTTTTTCTGGATGGTTGGCTACTACGGCATCGTCATGTTTTTACCGACAATTTCAGAAGGTTTATCTAAAACGACTTCTCTTAGCACGCATGCTATGGGGTGGATTTTAGGATTAATGTATGTTTGTGCAATGGTAACCATGATGTTGGTTAGTAACCACTCTGATAAGAAAAATGAAAGACGCTTTCACGTAGTTGCTTGCTTAGTAACAAGTGGCGTGGCATTGATTATCAGTAGCTACGTTGCAAATATGAACATTGTTTTATCATTTATATTCTTAACGATCAGTCTTTGCGGAGCGTTCGGAGCATATTCTCCGTTTTGGGCAATTCCACCGTCTTTCTTAACGGAAGCTGCTGCTGCAGGTGCCATTGCCCTTATTAATAGTATTGGTAATCTAGGTGGTTTCTTCGGACCTTACATCGTGGGATATATTAAAGATATGACCGGATCTTTTAATGCTAGTATGACATTTCTAGGTGTCAGCATGTTCGTAGCGTCCTTTATCGTAGCTTTTTTATTAAAACAATCAGGAAGAGCTATTAAAAAAAATACAGTTGATCGATTAGAAAAAACTAGTTGATTCTTGTTTGAAAGAAATTTGTACTACTAGGAGGGGCGGACAATTAGTTTCTAGAGACTGTCGGCCAACTTTCTTACATGGATAAGAATAACAGGGGTGTATGGCAATGATGAAGCTAGGAGTTTTAACAAGTGGTGGAGACGCTCCAGGAATGAATGCTGCTATTAGAGCAGTAGTAAAAACAGCTAACTATCATAACATAGAGGTAATGGGAATTGAGGGTGGTTACCAAGGTTTAATAGAAGGTAAACTTCATAGATTAACCTCTACGGATGTAGACTACATTGCGGATAAAGGCGGGACATTTTTAAAAACCTCCCGCTGCGCAGAATTTATGAAAGAGTCGGGCAGAATGAAAGCCTTAAGTGTATTAAAGGATTATGGAATTAATCATTTAGTGGTAATCGGCGGTGAAGGCTCTTTTAAAGGAACACAAAAATTACATCAATTAGGTGTAAATGTCATTGGTATACCGGCAACGATTGATAATGATTTATCTTACACAGATTATTCAATTGGATTTGATACTACATTAAATACGATATTAGAATGCCTCGGTAAAATTAAGGATACAGATTTATCTCATGAAAAGACTACCATTGTAGAAGTTATGGGAAGATATTGCGGAGATTTAGCCCTGTACTCTGCTTTAGCAGGCGCAGGGGAAATTATCTCCACACCTGAGAGAAAATTAAGTTTTGAAGAGATATGTTCCAAACTGAACGAGAAAATGAAAAGCGGCAAAAAAGATAACCTAATCCTGATTACTGAAAAAATGTACGATATTCAAGACCTGCAAAAATATGTCGAGGATCGATTAGATATTAGCGTCAGGACAAGTATATTGGGTTTTATTCAAAGAGGAGGACAGCCGTCCGCATTTGATCGTATATTAGCAAGTAAAATGGGGGTCACAGCAGTAGAATTATTACTCAAAGGGTATTCTGGTAGAGCTGTAGGAATCAAAGAAAATGACTTAATTAATGTAGATATTGAAAAAGTTCATTCGAAGTTATCTAGTAACGATGATAAATACAGCTTACTGGATACCATTCTAGCTTAAGGATATCTTTTCTAACATACAATGATTGATCTCTAAAAAAATGTATTTGAATACAAACGAATTTTTCTAATAAAAAGGAGGAAATAGAAATGAATAAGCAGGTTAATGTAAAACAGGGAACTATCGTTTGTCAAGTATGTGGGAAAGTTATTGAGAATGTAGACAACTCTGAAGGGGTTAAAACATGGTACGGGAAGTGTTCTGAAGATTGTTCTAGGAAATAACGTATTGGTAAAAAGAGACTCCCAAAATCATTAGAATTTTAATTAAGACTATAGCTGAACAAGGAGAGTAATCTTATGAAAGTTATAATTGCTTCAGATCATGGTGGGATAAATATTCGTAAAGAGATTATAAATCTATTAGATGAAATGTCCATAATATATGAAGATCTAGGCTGTGAATGCAGCAGTTCAGTCGATTATCCGGACTATGCGATTCCAGTTGCCCAACGAGTAGCAAATGAAGAAGCGGATTTTGGAATTTTAATCTGCGGTACGGGAATTGGCATGAGTATTGCCGCTAACAAAGTAAAAGGAATTCGTTGCGCACTTGTTCATGACGTTTTTTCAGCTAAAATGACGCGTGAACACAACGATACGAACATTTTAGCCATGGGGGAACGAGTAATTGGGCCAGGTTTAGCCCGCGAAATTGTGAAGACTTGGTTAACAACCCCATTTATTGGAGGCCGTCATGAAAATCGTATCTGTAAAATTACAGAATACGAAAATGTATCACAACCTTCTCTTGAAAGAAAATAAAGATAAAAAGGCAAGAATCAATTTGATTCTTGCCTTTTCCTATTATTTCACTTACTGATATGATGATTATAGATCCTATCAGAATAGCAAAACTAACCATTCCAATTCCCATACCAGTTAACCTTCCGTAAAAGCAGCTTATTATGACAACAATGAGACTAATTATTTTTGCAATTAAAATAGATGTAATAAAATATGTCTGATTTATGCTTAGGAGTTAAAGAAGTTTGTTTGCTGATGAAAAAATCTGTACGGTTAGTATCTATATATAGGAGGAAGCGAATATGCAGGGTAAAACGTTGATAACAAAAGTTATGGCTTACATAACTAGGTTTAATGGTCATCATACAGAGTTATTAGTTTACAAACACAAAGATTATCCAGAAGCAGGAGTTCAAGTTCCAGCAGGTACTGTAGAACAGGGAGAAACAATTGAAGAAGCTTTATATAGGGAGGTCAAAGAAGAATCTGGATTAATGGAGTTTTTATCAGTAACAAAATTGAAAACATATATTTATCATCATGAAGGTAAAAGCCAGTATCATGAACGACATGTTTTTCATTTGGAAATTAAAGAAAAAACTGCAGAACGGTGGGAATATAAGGTTAATTCTAAAGGGGAAGATGCAGGATTAATCTTTTCATACTATTGGGCTCCTATTCAAGCTATTCCCAAACTAGCTGTAAATCAAGATGATTGCATTAATCAGTTATTTTTATAGTTCTAAATTTATTAATAAGAGAAATATGTAGGTATCAAAAAGAATAAAAGTAATTTTATATTACATCAAACCGTCCAGATATATAGCAAAGGAGACTAGGAAACATGCTTAATCAATTAAAGCTGTGGGCTAAAAAGTTAAAAAAGCAGCTATTTATCTTATATTTAGCTTATAAAGATGAACGAGTATCTTGGTATATCAAATTATTTACTGCTTGTGTTGTTGCATATGCCTTCAGTCCAATCGATTTAATTCCTGATTTTATACCGGTTTTAGGCTATATTGACGATATAATCATTGTTCCTTTAGGAATTATGCTTGCTTTGAAAATGCTACCTGCAAGTGTTATAGAGGACTGCACAATCAAAGCAGAAGAGCTCATTGGAAATGAACGACCTAAAAATTGGGTTGCGGGTTCAATTATTATCGTAGTATGGCTACTTATTTTTATGTGGAGCTGTTTTACTGTTTTTAAATTATTAAATTGAATGAACTCTTATTAAGAAAAAATATAGTAGGTTTACTATCGATCGTTATGATGCAAAATGGTAAACGATATATATAATTGAAAGGAGTACATTAGAACAAATGCAGCAAATTGATATCCAAGAAAAAAAGATAGACAGAGCTCTCTTTCAATTTGTTTTCCCTTTTTCCTTAAAGCAAGGAACTGAATCTAGTATCTCCCTTTTTTTAAATAAGAGCGGGTTTAAGCTATTTCAATTAAATCAACTAGAAGACGAATGTGCATATTACGGCGATTTTAAAGTCTCACATCGTGATATGGAGGCGTATTATTTGTCTTTCACTAATAAGATACTCTTTCCACACTCAGAAAAAGAAAAAGGCCTTCATAGATATTCAAAACCTTTAAATATAAGAGGTAAGTTAATTACAGATACAGAATGCATTCTTTTTCAAATACACTCTGTTGATTTAACGACATGTCCTTATGAACTTGGGTTTTTAACCATTCGAACTGAGTTGAACCCCTTTACGTCTGTGTCATTGTCTCATTCTTTAGAATTCGCAGATCGCTTTCGCGTATTAGAACCACGAACACGAAAGGATAGCAGTACAAAAATTGAATGCGATGGCAAGATATACAAGGGAGCAGGGGAATTTGTATTTAACAACCTCTTTGAGGGGCTTTCCCGCTTTTTTGAAGGTGATTCAAAGGAGAATTCTTATTTTGAAACCTTTTCTTTTTTTGAAGATGAAAGAATGTATGTCCAATCTTTAGTGGCATTAGAGAAAAATGAAAAAATCGATGTAGTTGATGTTTATCGAATGGGAAGTCTTTGCGGCTTAACTGTAGAGGGGAAGCCATATGTTCATGCTAATAACCTTCCTTACATTCAAGATTATTTACAAAAACATGCTTATCAGCGCTGGGCTCCTAGCACTTATTTTCTGATAGAAGAACATATTTTTACTTGTATAACGATTCAAGATGAACGTACAACTCCTGATTTAGCTAATCAGTTTTATGGAGAATTTTACTACGGGCTTGTATTAAATCTGTTTCACAAGATCGTTTTATTAAAATTAGCTAATACCTATACAGAGCTAAATATTGAAAAAGACGTAAAAGAAATGGAAAAATTAATTTATTCCATTAATTCCTTTACCGCCAATTATTTTTCGCTTGAAATAGTATCTCAGTCCCGGAGCCGTGATATTTTCTATCTTCTTAGGAAAAATTTCAATATTGAGTTGTTATATAAGGAAGCTAAACAATCTCTAGAGAGTTTATTTAGATACCAGGAAAACGTTAATGCGAAAAAAGACAGCCTGTTATTACTGATTTTGACTCTTTATTCCGTAGTAGGTCAAATGCTTGGAATGGGGCTTGTAGTAAATGATTTTATTGGAAGAATCAAATGGAGAAATATACTTGCGTACAATCCTGTAGAATATTTTGCATTAATCCTGGCAGCGAGCGGTGTTATAATTTCTCTGATACTAGGCATACAAAGTTTATATCAATGGATCATTGACCAAAGAAATCGAAAAAAATGGGTGAAACAAACTGTATTATCTTCAACAAAGGAATGAGAGCAGTCCTTTATTTCCTCCATATTTATCTTAAAACAGAAACAAAGATCGTAAGCCCATAATTGATACCTATGGTTATCAATTATGGGCTAATTTATCTCTATGCCTTTTAAAAAAATGTTCAGCTATATCGCTTTACAATTAAAGATAAATGTTGAAATTAAGCTAATTATCCGTTTTTTTAGTGTGTTTTTTTACTGTCCATTTCTTATAGATGTAGTGTAAGAGGAAGCCTCTGTACTGATTTATAATATAGTAACTAACAATATAAAGTATACTTCCAAACAAAAAGCTATTAAGAACCATTCCTATTAAAAAATTCTTTCCTACTTTCGCTCCTAGTTCTAGTCGATTATCTAAATCTTCATCTGCATTCTGAAGCAAAGTTTGATTAAGGTCGATTGGAAATATATATCCTCCCACTACTGTATTCAAGTAAAACATCAACGGAAAGGCCCACATAAAAAACATTCCACCAATAAGGCCTGCTATGCTATTTCCTTTACATAATTTAGCTAAACCTACGGATATTATAAGGCCCAATCCAAAGGTAGGAACAAAGTTCACAACAGAACCTAGACTAAAACCTAGCGCAACTTTATGTGAATGATCTTTTAATCTTAATAGTTTAATAAGTAAGTATTTAAACCGGCGCTTCAAAAACACTAATTTGCTCACATTATTCCTCCTATCTCTTCGCGCTGGCATCCTATCTTTCCTTTTGGTGTCCACCATTACAGAAAGGTTTTTTATTGTATTCAAGATTTAGCGTCACATAAGTAAAAAGAAAAATGAGGTTCAAGAACAACAGATTTAACCATTATAAGTATATTTATACTTTATATGACAAAATAAATAGTTACCTCCTAATAAATCAAGTGATTTTTGAAAATGTCACAAAAAATTCACAAATAGGTTGTTTCTTTTCTCTTTCTCCCTGCTAAAATTTTATAGTCAAGAACAAGAAAAATATAACATCGGGGGATATACTTAGTGAAAAAGATAATTTCTTCATTAGCTCTATGCTCGTCATTGATTGTGTTACCAACAATAAGCCAGGCAGCTTTAGGAGACAAGCTATTAAAAGAAGGTATGACAGATCCAGACGTAAAAGAATTACAGGATGTTTTAAGACAGAAGGGGATATTTTCAGCTACTTCGACTGGCTATTTTGGTTCAATTACAAAAGATTCAGTTTTAAGCTTTCAGCGTTCTCATAGTTTAACCGCTGATGGAATTGTAGGATCTAATACATATCAAGCGTTAATAGGTAATTCAACAAGTACGGTTACAAACGGTACACTTTTAAAATATGGAATGACTAGCAATGAAGTTGAAAAAGTACAGCAATTGTTAAAGGGAAAAGGTTACTTTAATGCCACACCAACAGGATATTTTGGTACAGTTACTCAAACTGCTGTTATGAATTTTCAACGGGATCATGGCTTAGCCGTGGATGGAATAGTAGGTCCGGCTACTTTAAATGCCTTAAATAACGCATCTAACGGCTCCACTGGTTCTTCAACTGTCAATAGTTCAACGCAAGCGACAGCTAGTGATATTGTTGCTTATTCCAAAAAATTCATAGGCGTACCATATGTGTGGGGAGGAACGTCTCCGAGTGGTTTCGATTGCAGCGGTTTCATTTATTATGTATTTAAAAATGGAGGTGGAGTAACTGTACCGCGAACAGTAGCTACCTTGTATCAGTCAGGAAAAAGTACATCTACTCCAAATGTAGGAGATATTGTGTTCTTTGATACTACTGGAGGTCCTTCACATGCTGGAATTTATATTGGAAACGGGCAGTTTATTCATGCTGGCAGTTCAACTGGTGTAACTATTGCATCGTTAAGCAATTCTTACTGGGCCCCTCGTTATTTAGGAAGTAAATCTATTCTCTAATAGATTACTAGTAAAAAAATATAGCAATTGAAACTAAGCAACTTTATTATTTGTGTAAATAAAGTGAAAAGTCCTGATATATAGTCAGGACTTTTTGTTATAGCAGCGAACAATGGTCTTAATATAAAGGGTGAGCTTCCTTGAAAGAATGAGATGTATGTCTCCTGTAGCAGCTTGTTAATAACAATAACGCTAGCTAACATACACCATTTAGCCATTCAGACTAAACACTCCTTATATAAGCTTGTTCCATTGAATGGCTTCTGAATGTTTGAGTGTACGTGTTAAACATCGAAACATTGGTAAGTATTCCTGCAGCAAGCATTAACAATGTAAGCGAAGAACCTCCAAAGCTTATAAAAGGAAGGGTGACACCAGTAATAGGAAGAAGGCCCGTGACAGCCCCAAGGTTTACAAATACTTGAACAGCAATCATAACGGAAATACCGATAGCTAACAGTGCTCCAAAAGGATCACGACACTTAATAGCTGTTTTTAATCCTTTAAAAATAATAAAAAACAGTAGCCCCAATACAAGAAGTACACCCCAAAATCCCAGCTCTTCTGCAATAATGGCCATAATAAAATCCGTATGTGATTCAGGCAAGTAGCCCGTTTTTTGAACGCCTTGTCCTAATCCCATACCTAATATTCCTCCGTTTCCTATAGCCACATAAGAATTAACAAGTTGATATCCATCGCCTTGTTGATTTTCAAAAGGATGCAAGAATCCGGTAAAACGAGCTAAACGCCCCGGAGAAAACAAAAGATCCATGTTTCCGGTTACTAATAAAACGGTTAACATAACAAGTGTTCCAATTAGGCCTAATAAACTAATTTTTAAAATAGATTTCTTTGAAATCCCTGAACATAACACAATAGCTGCAACTGTTCCTAAAATAAGCAAGGCTCCGCCATAGTCAGGCTGCAAGATAATTAAGAAACAAATAAAAAGCACAACCACCATAGGTGGAAGAATCGACCTTTTTAAATCATTGATATACTCTTGTTTGTTTGCAAAAACAGCGGCTAAATAGATAATAAGCGTTAATTTTGTTATTTCTAACGGCTGAATAGCAATAGGCCCTATTTTAAACCAACTTTGTGCATTACCTGCTGTATGTCCAAAAGCTAAAACTAAAATAAGGAGTGAAATAGTGACACCTAATAAAAATTTTAATACTGCTTTTTCTTGATAAATTTTATATGGTACGATAGCTGCTAATGTGAAAAGGGTAAAGCCTGCTATAAGAGCAAGCTTTTGTTTTTTATAAAAATAATCCCCAGATACACCATAACGGCTAATTGCTGTTACCATGCTGGCACTATAAACCATAATTAAACCGATCAGGCTTAGAACAATTAACGCAGCAATAAATTTGTAATCGTAACACTTTAGAATTTTTTTGAACATAAAAAACTCCTCCTAAAAAAACGACCTAATAACGGCTATATACAAGAGAGAAAATAAAAAAATACACATATATTTCAATACTTTTATACGAATCTTTAGGTCTAAATTTATCTCTTTAGCCATTTTTTTATTAGTCATTGTATTACCTCACATCCTGATCAAACATATAAGCTTTTGATCGAAAGCTTATATTTAATACTAGTCCCATCAAAAACATCGTACTCATTAACGCACTTCCCCCGTAGCTTATAAACGGCAGTGGTATTCCCGTTATCGGAAGAAGTCCTATACACATGCCCACATTTTCTAAAACATGAAAGAAAACAATTGAAATAACGCCGGTACAAATGTATGTAGAGAATTGATCTTTCGTATGAAATGCGACAGTAATAATTTGGTAAATCAGCACCATAAATAAGAAAAGAATAAGGCTAGTTCCTAAGAAGCCGTAACTTTCTCCAATTGCACTAAAAATAAAGTCTGAATGTTTTTCGGGCACATATACTGAAAATTTTGATGTATCTCTTCCTGAAATGGATCCGGCACCTATTGCTTTTAACACTTGCATATAGTTGTAAGACAAGCTGCCTGCATAAGATTCTGGATCAAACCACGCATAGATACGATCAAACTGATAGGATTGAACGTGCAAATATTTTTCCAATATTTTTGGGTGGTTCAAAACCATATATAAAATACCTGAAGCAATTCCTATAATTGAAGTAAAGGTAGGAAGAATGAGCTTAAAACTTACTCCTGAAACGAATATCATGACAAAGAATAAAAAGATCATCACAAGTGCCGTTCCTAAATCGGGCTGCTGCATAATAAGAAGAATAGGGACCGCTAACGTAGCTCCTAGCTTTCCAACGAGTAAAACGTCGCTTCTTATATCTCTTACGCGAAATTTTTCGTTATGATTTCGTATCACTTTACTAAATGCTAAGATTAAAGAGATTTTTGTGAACTCTGACGGCTGTATCGATCCAATACCAGGAAGGACGAACCAGCTTTTTGCACCATTTTTGACAGGAGCAATACTTTGGGGAGAAACGATGAGTAAAATAAGGATAAAAATATTTAGCCCATAAAAGAACCATGTGAATCGGTCCCATTGTTCCTCATCGGGCCTCATGGTGATGAAGATAATCCCAATACCTACTGCGTACCATTCAACTTGTTTAATTACGAAGTTTGTAGAATACTGTCCTGTTTTTTGCGCGTTATAAATAGTTATACAGCTAATAATAAAAAACAGCAGCATTGTAAAAGCAAGACCATAATTAAAGCTTTCTGACTTCTTGCGTTCCATCTTTAAAACACCTTTTCTTTATTAAATTTCCATTCCAATTACTGAATATAAGTTTCTCTAATATATGCTAGAAAAATATCAATAAAATAGATTTCTTCTCATGATCTATCACAAACCTCCAATCTGTTTTACCCGTGATGTTTTATATAAAAGGTCTACCATACGATAGCCTGTATAATCAAAACGTGTATTAGCCCTAATTTAGTGAAAAAGATATTTTCTTGACTTCAGCTTATTTTTTTTATTAAATACTATAAATTTGCCTATAGGAAACTTTTTGGGCATAAGAAACCCTTTGGAAATAAAATTTTGACTTAGAACAGACTGAAATGCCTATAGGTATTAACAATTCATATATTTAAATGCTAATTCATTTTTCCTTAGGGAAACAGTTTAACATTGAGGAAAAATATTTGTCTAATAAAAACCTTAAAATTTAACTAAAAACCGAATTACTTTCGTTAAATCAGTATAGAAAACTAATGATGTAACTAACTCTCTTTACACTAAAAAACTGACCATTATGGTCAGTTTTTTAAGGTTAATAAATAAGTTATTTTGCTCACTTCTCATATCGTTTGTAATTTTATCATTGAAAAATGAAAAATAAGTAAAAAAACCAATATTAATACAAATAAGTGAAAAAATATTTAAGTTTGTATAAAATTCATGGTATTCACAAAAATATTGAGAAAGAATGTTCGTTGAAATTTTTAATGTTAACTTTTATATAAAAGCTGTGATTGCTTACAGAATGCAAAGTTTTTTTGAAAGCACCTTTTTATTTTTATGAATATTGAGCTTTATGATACGATATGAAGTGAACTTTTTAAATGAGGGTCTATATGCAAAAAATTAAAGGTAAAAGAATAAAAATCAGTATATTTATGCTGGGATTAGGGATTGTTTTTTTTCTGTTTGCCGGGAAAGAGCTTGTGGTAAACGAAAAGCCGGTAAAATCTGACGTGATTATTGTGTTAAGTGGTGATAATGATCGACTGGAGAAAGGAATTGAATTATATAAAAAAGGCTATGCGGCTCATTTAATCCTTTCGAATGGTCAAGAGAATAATTTTTATCATCAAGCCAAGGAATCAGGGATACCTGAGAATTCAATTATATTAGAAAATCACGCTACAAGTACTACGGAAAACGCTAAATTCACAAAAAGGCTAATGATGAACTATCATTTTCAATCCGCTATCGTTGTTTCTTCCAACTATCATATGAAAAGGGTAGAAAAAAACTTTAATAAAGAATTTAAGGATACCCAAATACAATTAACCTATTGTTCTAGTGGAAGTCGCTATTATAATCCACAGAGATGGTGGGAAACTGCTTTAAATAGAAAAGTTACCTACACAGAATACGTCAAGCTTATTGGCAATTATTTTGGTTTTAGCGGAAAGAAATCTAAAGAATTATTAAGAGAATTTATCTAACAAAATCGTATAAAAAGTCCATAGGGGATGTCTCTATGGACTTTTTGCTATTTAAAATTACGAGTAGTTGAACGTAATCTTGTAAGCTCATATGAAACGGAATGATAATGGATTACTTGTTTAACATAAAGGAAAGCACGGTGCCCCATATAAAGATTACTAAATAGAATAATCTTTGCAGCAGACCGGTAGGCATAGGAACAAAAAATACAAACATAATGAGTATGAGGATGACTAGTAAGGAGACTAAACAGCCATAAGTCCAATACTTGCCGCTGGTTAAAGATGACGCATACATCCAAAGACCAGCTAAAACAGTGATCATGCCAAGTTGAGCGAATATTGAATGCCAAAATAAATTTATATCAGCCGGTATAAAGCCTGAAACAATGTTACCCAAAGCTAATATAAGAATAAAAGCTGTTGCTAGTTGGGTTATTTTTGTTTTCTTTAGGTTTTGTGAAATGTACAGAACACCAATTGAAAGTGTTAATCCGTTTATAATAAACAATACGTTCATCCAGAAATGGTGAGGAGAGCAAATTTCATGAGGTGCAATTGAATAGGTATAGGTTCCACAAGAAGTTACGCCAAGATCACTCATTGCGTGATGTAAAAAACTGTAGGGAGGAGTTGAAGTCAAAATAAAAAAAGGTTCAACTAAAAAATACAAGCAAGTAGCAAACCAGCTTAAAATGCCAAGCTTTTTCGATATATACAGAATCATCACCTCTTAAAAAGTGTTATATACGAATTGTATATCCAAATAATGTTAAACAGAATGGTCTTGAAGCCTATTTTTAAGTAAGGCTTGAGGTTGATGCGAGGAAGGAGGACAAAGTGTTTAAACTTGAAGGTGCTTAGGAAAAGACCTCTTTACTAATGTTTTGTAGCGGTAAAGAGGTCCAAAAGCTGCTTAATTAGAAATGAATAACGGCTGATTATGCACCCCCATACGTAAAGTTAATGTATTCCAAACGCGGTGACATTCAAGACATTTTCTCTAGAATTTTATAATCTGATGTTTTTTGAATATCTACATCATATTCATGTGCAAATATTTCTAACTTCTTAAAAACATTCGGTGGATTAAATAATGCTATTCGCATATTCCACCCGTTTTCTACTTTTACTACTGCCAATTTTGTTTTCCAACTTAACCGTTTAAATACAATTCTTTTAATGTCCATTGGTTTAACGGTTTTTGCATATACTTTAAACCATAATATATATGTTCTATAGGTTAAAGTATCTTTGTCTATTTGAAATTCATATCTGAGGCACAGGGAAAGAAACGAACAAAGGATAGCAAAAAGAAGTAAAAAATCAAATGCTTTATATTGAACCGCTTGAATGCATAATAAAGCATTTAAAGGTAATAGAGTGAAAATAATAGTTTTTTGAGCAGTAGCTTTAAATAACATAGAATCTCCTTTCTTTAGTAAATAAGCCAACTGGTTTTTTCTATGATATTATTTAAGTGTTAATTTAGATTAGATTTATATTGGGAGGTCTTTTACATGTATAATACCATTTCAGATTTTATCAAAGAATGGAACAACGAAGCTATGCTAACTCAAAAAGTTTTGGATAGCTTAACAGATGATTCATTGAAACAACAAGTTTACCCTGAAGGACGTACGTTAGGAAGAATTGCTTGGCATTTTACAACCAATATTCCAGATTATCTAACTGAATTTGGACTGAGCATAGACAGAATAGAAAGTACAGCAAGCGTTCCATCTTCTGCCCAGGAAATCGCTATAACCTTTAAAAATGTAAGTTCTCACGCTGCTAAAATCATTGAACAGCAATGGACAGATGAATCCCTAGAACACACTCAAGAAGCGTTTGGGAGAAAGCAATCAAATGCAGCAATCTTAATGGGACTAATCAAGCATATTGTTCATCACCGGGGGCAAATCACAGTTCTTATGCGTCAAGCAGGACTAAAACCGCCTGGAGTTTATGGGCCTCCAAAAGAAGATTGGGTTCATTTAGGTGTGGAAAACCCACCGCTTTAATAATATCAGGTAAATAAAAAAGAGGCTGCCCATAGAAAATACTATAAAATTTTTTTCTAGGCAGCCTTTAGGTAAAACCTAAATAATCAGTTAGTACTTACTCTGAAAAAGCTTTTGAGTAACGCACAACACCTTGCATATTTTTTAATAATCCCTCTGTTAACTCTAAGGTCATAAAGAATTCTTCAGGAAAGTCAAAATGTTCTTTCTTATCGCTGTATTCTTCATTTAAAAAAGCGCTTTTCACAACTTCTTCAGTTTTATTATATTCTTCAGTGAGTTCTTGTTTAATTAAGATATCCATAATTAGTATGTATATATTTTATAGTGTTATATTTTATGAGTCCACCTTTAATACATAATATTTGTAAATTTTTATGGTGAAATATACTATATATGTTAAATTAGAGTGTGTGAAGAAGGGATAATATCTGATGTTGAACGTATTATTTATATGTTTAGTAAGCTGCTTCATTATTTATATTGGGAAACGTGTATGGAAAAAAGGTAATACTAATTTCATTGCTGGGTATGGAAAGATATTTACACCTAAGAATAAAAAGCAGCTCGCTAAAGGAATTGGCCTTATTATTATGTTATTTGGCTTTGGATCTATAATATTCCCCATTCTCTCTTTGTTTTTTGAAGGGATTGGCTTTTATTATGGATTGCTGGTTGTATTAAACTTCTTCGCTATATTTGGACTTATGATAAAGGATCAGGTGCAGGGAAAAGTCTAAGGAGGAGAAATATGAAAAAGTTCTATCTTGGTTTGTTTATTATGTGTTTGATGTTTATCATTTCCGCTTGTTCAAAAACCGAATATGTAAACAATGTTGAGTACTTAAAATTACAAAAAGCAGAGGTACTATTAACAAATGATAAAAAAATCGTTGGGGAAATGATAGTTCCTGATAAAAAGAATAAAAGTAAACATATCGTTCCAACGGAGTTACGCTATACATTTACGATGGAAAATACGTCTAACAATATTATGGCTCTCTCTGATTTTGCTAAAACAAACATTCGCATAGAACCAGATAAGGAGTTAGTATCAGCTGTAAAAGAAGCAATTGGTTCAAATATTTATAATATGGATAACAACAAGTTAGGTATTGGTATGAGTATAGGAGAAATTCCATCTAAAGGAACAAGTAAATTTACTCTTAGTTATACCTTAGGAGCAAAGGAAAAAAATAATGAATTACCTCTTTTGCCAACTGAAGAAAAACTAAAAAAGCTACAAGCTAATGCGTTAAAGGGTACACTCATTATCTCCCAAGATGACAAGGATATTGCAAAGTTTAGGTTAGATTCAAGCCAATAAACATGATTACAAGTTTAAATAATAGATTAATAGCTCGCTAATTCTGTATATCGTCAGCGTTAGCGAGCTATTGTTTTTATATTTATACGCTTGTATGTGGATTTACTTTTTCAAAAAATAAAATTGATTAGCCTTACTTATTTGGTTACGATAAGCGCTCGAATAATTTCATTCCAATAGTATTTAAAGTTTTTGTCACTTGTATTTTTTTGCATTAGAACGGTTTGTTCCTTTGTATTCTCTTTTTTTATAGACATTATGATTTCCCCTTATCTCTTTATATTTAGTATGTTGTGGTTTGATTTACCATATTTTATAATGAAATTAGCAATCGTTACAGATGAACATTACGATTGAATCAATCGAAATATCCGATTATAAAGAGGTGAGGAAAATCGAAATAAAACAACTGATTACGTTTAAAACAGCTGCAGAAAATTTAAATTTTACATATACAGCTAAAATTTTGAACTTTGCTCAATCAAGCGTTACCGCTCAAATAAAAGCTCTTGAAAATGAACTTGAAACTCCTTTATTTGAACGTCTCGGAAAGCGCTTGGTTTTAACAGAGGCAGGTCGAGAATTTAAAAGGTACGCCGATAAAATGATTCAATTGACTAAGGAAGCAAAAAACGCTGTAAGTGGAGTGGAAGAGCCTGCGGGTACACTTATTATTGGATCTTCTGAAAGCCAGTGCACGTATAGATTGCCTCCAATATTAAAAGAGTTCAAAGATCAATTTCCAAAGGTTAAAATGATCTTTAAGCCCACTTACTCTCAAGCACAAACAAGAGCGCAGCTACTAGACGGCACTCTTGATATCGCCTTTACGATGGAGCCTATCCAGCATCATGATGCAAATCTACATACACAATGTCTTGTTGCAGAAGACTTGAAAATTATTGCTGCTCCTCAGCATCCTTTAGCTGATAAAACGGATATCTACTTAGAAGAGCTTGAAAATGAGACTCTTTTGTATACTGAGTCGGGGTGTTCATACCGGGTAGTATCGGAAAATTTGTTTCGCGAGGCGGGTATTTGTACATCAACTAAATTTGAATTTGCAAGCGTGGAAGCTATTAAGCAATGCGTCATGCTAGATTTAGGTATTGCGATATTGCCCGAAGTAGTAGTAAAAGGAGAGCTTGAGAAAGGCGTGTTAAAAGAATTGGCTTGTACTAAAATTGATACGCCTCTTTATACACAAATGTTTTGGCATAAAGATAAATTTATGTCTCTTCCTTTACAATCTTTTATTCAATTGGCTTACAGTACTTTTGGTTTAAATTATATAGGTATCGAAAGTAAAAAACTCTAGGTGTAATATGCTGACTAAAGAATTACACTGGATACATAAAATAATCTAATATCTTTCCTAATAAGATAAGAGGTGAAGGAAATCTTCATTCCTTCGCTAATATATAGATGAACCTTAATAAACTAGATTTTAATTGGTGAAATCTGAGTTAGGAGTTGATCTAATTTGAAAATGCGAGTAAATCAAATTGAACTAAATGGTTTAACATTTCAATATCGAGAGGCAGGCGAAGCTTCGGCACCCGCTATTATTGCACTTCACGCTTTGGGAATGAGTGCAGAGTCTTGGGATGAAGTAGCAGCTGTATTAGGAGAGGAATATCGATTTTTAGCTTTAGATCAGCGAGGACACGGTGGAAGTGAAAGAACCGGTACCTATACGTTTGAACTTATGTGTGATGACTTACTTCAGTTCGTAAATGTGATGAATTTGGAGCGCTTTACGTTGATTGGGCATTCTATGGGGGGGACGGTGTCCTATCTTTTTTCTGAAACATTTCCAGAAAGGGTAGATCAATTGATTGTTGAAGACACTCCTCCACCTTTTACAGGAGAAAAGTTCGAAATCCCTGCCAAACCGCCTGGTCCTTTACCGTTTGACTGGGAGGTTGTACCTTCAATTCTTCAACAGTTAAACAACCCCAATCCTAAATGGTGGAAAAGTCTTACAGAGATAATTGCACCTACTCTCATCATAGGAGGAGGGTCCAGCCATATTCCTCAAGATAAACTGCAAGAAGTTTCTAAGCGCATTCCAAATTGTAAATTAGTAACGATAGAAGGGACTGGACATGAGGTGCATGCAGGAAACTTATCCGCTTTTTTAACTGCTGTGAAAAGCTTCCTTGATTCGTGACTTTCTGGAGCTTTTATTTAATTCTAAAGTTTGGTTAAGTAAATAATATGGTAAAAGTTATTAAATTTTTATAGAAAGGGAGACTATACGTTAGTCTCCCTTTTAACCTGCAGATATGTTAATATATAGATTATATGTAATAAAATTCATATTAAAATAATTTTTATGGAAGATAAATAAACGCCTTTTAATAGTAATAGGGAATGCTATAGCTCATTAAATGAGTATGTTTGAAAGGGGGAGAGTTTCTTGTTGAAATTTATAGAAAAGGGTTTTTTCTATGGCCTTATTTTAGGAGGATCATTAGGTTTCTTTGTGATTCCATATAAAGAAGTTGAATCAGTCGGTGATGGTGTAACAGAAACAACCTATTTAAACCTTATTGATTTAATTATTCATCTAATTCGTTTTAGTGTAGTTATAGCTGTACTGGGAGCAGGAATTGGATTCTTTCTTTATAGAAAAAAGAGTTTGGAGTGATTCACCCAAGCTTTTTTCTACTGGTGATTAAGTACTTTATGGTAGCTGCTAGTTAAATGGTTCCATATAAGCATATATCTAGTTTGCGGAGGACCAAATTGAAAAAACGTTTTAGTCAATATTCACTGTGGTTATCGTTGCTTGGGATGGTTGTTGGCGTTGGGCAATATTTTACACCCATACATAGCCCTAACATTTTGTATGTATGTGTCACTGTTTACTTGATAGGATTCTCATGTGGAATAAAAGCTTTTGGAAAACAAGAAAAAGGGCTGATGAAATATTTTAGTTTAATCTCTTTTGCAGTAATCCCAATATTTATTATGGCGAGCTTTTTATTTTTTGCAATGAATTTTGGTGAAAAATAAAAGAAGGTAGTTATCATAAATATTTTTATGTTAAAATTTGTATGTGAGATGTAAAAACACAATTCGGTTGGTAGTCCGGATGCATTGATATGTATTAATGTCAGTAACCTTCCCCTCCTCGGGATGTCCATCATTTCATAGTATGTTTAGAGGAGGGAATCGTTATGTCACTAACGATTTACCATGATGGTCAGTTTTGGGTAGGAATTATTGAAGTTGTAGAAGGCGGTAAGTTAAAAGCATTTCGTTATGTATTTGGAACAGAACCAAAAGATACAGAAATATTAGACTTTATTTATGACAGATTGCTAGAGATGATTAATCAATCAGCTCATGCAGGTATTGATGTAAAAATAAAATCTAATAAAAAGGTAAATCCAAAACGTTTACAACGCCAAGTAGCAAAAGAAAGAAATAAAGTTGGTATTTCGACTAAAGCTCAAGAAGCCATGAAGCAAGCTTACGAAGAAAAGAAAAAAAGTAGAAAAAAGAAAGCTAAACGATATCGTGAAGAGCTAAAGGAACAAAAGTATTCCATAAAGAAACAAAAGGCAAAAGCCAAGCACAAAGGCAAATAGAAAACAAATAAAGAGCCTTATTTAAGGCTCTTTATTTGTTCTTATTCTTCTACGATAGGAACATTCTTAAAAAATTGTTCTCGAATAGTTGCCGATTTAACTGCTTTATTAATCTTCTCTTTATTATTATCTATAAATTGCTGTGCGTTTTCTTTATCAAATAACTCATTGCTACTTGGTAAAGTTTGAATGTTTTTGGAAATGAATTGTTTCATTTCTTGTCTAGATACTGAGAATTTCTGATCATCTATTTTAAAACTGTACCCTTCAGCATTAGGTATTAGTATCGCTAAATAAATAGCATTGTAAAGAAAATTTTTCTCTAATGTATTCTTACCGTCAAACCAATATTTTAACATTTCATCTTTTGATAAAGAGCCCTCTTTAGTACCATACATTATTTTTGGTGTTTTATTATGTAAATCAATTTCTTTAAATGTTTCCCCTCCAGGCAATGCTCTTACGATAGCTACTACGTTAGAATTATCTCCAACATAAGTTCCACTGTGGTCTTTAAGATCTTTTACATCAACAGTGTTAATGCTTGTGACTTCTTCTTTTGAAGAACAGCCGGTTATACCTACAAGGATTAATAAGATTAAACCAAAAAGTACCTTAAAATATTTCATAATAACCTCCATTTTCTTACTTTAATACCCTTATGTGGATATTTCACGAATTATCAGTGTATCGTAAATGTGATGTTTTGAAAAGTTGTAGGTACTTTTGTACAAAACACCCTTTGCTATAGGAAACGTTTTGTCTACTGTAAGTAGAAGGAAGGAACTTTGAAACATGAAAAGACCCCAAAGCTTTCTTAAAAAAACGCTTTGAAGTCTTCATATCTCATGTTTTGATTTTAGGAGCTAATCCTTACAATTGATTTGATGATTTGTTCCCAGTCTTCACTATGGACTTCATGTCCCGTACGATCAAGAGCTATTAAATTAGCATGAGCAATAGCTTTTGCAAGAGCAAGTCCATGTTCGTATGGGAGTGCCGGATCTTCTGTTCCATGAATAATCAGTGTAGGTATAGTAATTTCACTCAATCTATCATAATATTGGCCTCCTCCTTGAAGCAAAGCATGGTTAAATCTACTCGGCAGCTGTTTGGCGCGGGCAGCTTCTCTTTCTGCTAGCTTATACATTCTTTTCTCTTCATAAGGTTTTGTTCCACTTAAAATTTTCCATCCACCTGCAAGGTAGGGAACAGTCTCCTTTTGATTTGACCAGTCTATGGAAGCGCTCTTCGTGTGGTAATCAAGTATCCGCTGATCCATTGGGGGCAATTTTTCCGCCTCCGTTCCAAATACGCTTGATGCAATTAAAGTAAGGGAGTCTATGCGATCCGGATATCTAAGAGCAAGGATTTGTCCTATCATCCCGCCCAAAGACATTCCCACAATATGAGCTTTGTCTATAGAGTAAGCATCTAAAACACCAATTGCATCGTCAGCCATATCCGTTATTGTATAGTTAAACGTACCGGGTGGATAAGTGGTAGATCGCCCTAAATCACGATGGTCGTAACGAATAACAAATCTCTCATGTTCAGCGAGGCGAAGACAGAAGTCTTCATCCCACCAATCTAATGAAGACATTGCTCCCATTATTAAAAGTACAGCAGGATTCTTGGGGTTTCCAAAACTTTCTGTACAAATCTCAACGTTATCAATTTTTATTATCTCTTCATTCATTCGTGTACCTCCTTTTAAGTGTTAGAGAAATGAAAAGCAGTCCTTTATTCAGTTCTCTAACATAGGGATATTTCCTTTTAGAATTTTATTTAGGAAATCCATTATTCTACCTATCTCTTTACCTTTTTACTAAAAAGTAAAATATAACGTTCTTGAAAATGTAACTAAGGAAAGAGCCTAAACTTGTTGGAGACTAGGGGGATTCAGCTTTTGCTGTTTGAAACATGTTGATAAGGCAGGAAAGTTGAATGCATATATGGAAAAATACTTATGTGAGGTGAAATAAAAATGAATGATTACTATGGAGAAAATACCTTTTAAACTTTAATTACATTTTTTCATTTATTACAACTTGATAGATTAATATACATATACAGGATTGCTGAGTTCGTGTGCTATTGGTGAGCATATGAATTCAACGTTCTGATGAGGAGATGCTTTATGAAGCGGTTAATAAATAAAATTGCGATTGTTACTGGTGCTAGTCGGGCAAAAGGTATTGGTACTGAAATATGCAGGGAATTAGCTAGAGAAGGCGCAGATATTTTTTTCACTCATTGGTCAAAGTATGATCGTTTAATGGATTATTGCAATGAGGATGATTTTAAATGGTCGAAACATCTTATGGAAGAGATTCGCAGTCTGGGAGTACGATGTGAATCAATGGAATTGGATTTATCGCAACCTGATGCACCAAGAAAGCTGCTTGGTGAAGTTCAAAACAAACTAGGTTCTCCATCAATCCTTGTAAATAATGCAACACATTCCGTGGACGTAGATTTTCGTTCTATAGATGCTGATATGCTTGATGCTCATTATAACGTGAATGTTAGAGGAACGTGTCTTTTGAGTGTTGAGTTTGCACGTCTAATCGAAGGTAAGCATGGCGGTCGAATTATTAATATGGTTTCAGGTCAAGATAAGTCACCTGAGCCTGGGAATTTGGCTTATGTTGCAACAAAAGGGGCTGTTTCTACGTTTACTAAATCAGTTGCCATTGAATTAGCACCTCTTAAAATTACTGTTAATGCTGTAGATCCTGGACCAACTAACACTGGCTGGATGAGCAGTGAGTTAAAGGAAGAGCTACTGCCAAAGTTCCCAATGGGTCGACTTGGTGAGCCCCGCGATGCCGCAAAATTAGTTATCTTTTTAGCAAGTGAAGAATCAGAATGGATTACTGGACAAATTATTCACTCAGATGGAGGCTTTTGGTGATTTAACATAGTAGCGGTCTTCCACTTTTTAGCGGATTTTTGTATGAAACAAGCAGTTAAAAGGATCTTCGAATGAAGATTCTTTTTTATAATGTAACGTAATATGACGATAACCGATTTTCTCCACTTTATTAGTCAGTCCCAAAGGATTGTTGATGGGCTACAAAAGAAAAAGTACGGGCTTTTCTAAATCAGTAGTAAAATGAGATATTTCATTTATGACGAATGCTTTATCATTTTCACTTATTGACGACAAATAGGATATATTTAGGGGGAATGTTTATATGTCAAGCTTTGAGGACGAAGAAGTGCTAACAGGAGGGAATGTCTCTAACGTTTATCGCTTGGGAGATACTGTACGACGAGAATTAAAATCAGATAGTCATAAATTTCATAAACTATTAAAGCATTTAGAGAACAAAGGTTTTAGTTATGCACCAAAATTTTTAGGCATTGATGAAAAAGGGAGAGAGGTCTTGTCATTTATTGAAGGTGAAGCTGGGAATTATCCCTTGAAGAAATATATGTGGTCTGACGATGTTTTAATAGAAATAGGGAAAATGCTCCGTCTTTATCATGATTCAGTGAGTGATTTTTCATTTGATGACAGCTGGAAATCAATAGATAACACTCCTAAACCATTTGAGGTACTATGTCATAATGATTTTGCCATATACAACATCATTTTCAAGCACAAAAGACCAGTAGGCGTCATTGATTTTGATGTTGCTGGGCCTGGTCCAAGAATTTGGGACATTGCTTATACTCTTTATACGTGCGTCCCCTTAAGTAGATTTTATCTTTCTGACACAGGTGAGAGGATTTATTATAATTCATTGCAGCACGCTCAACATATAAACCAAAGAGTGAATTTATTTTTTGAATCTTACGGCGAAGAAGTACAAGAAGGTTATTTGGAATTGGTATTGCTGAGATTAGAGGGGTTATGTAAAACAATTACAAGAAAAGCCAGCGAAGGCGACAGTGCGTTTCAGAAAATGATACACCAAGGGCATCTTGAACATTATCAAAATGATATTAAATTTATTCGTGAACATAGGAAAGAATGGGTTTAAGGATAAGTTTTGATTGAAGAAGCAACACACTTTTATTAAAAAGCATGTCTATAACATCCTTTATGTAAATGATGGCTGTTATTACTGGTAGAGGAGCACTTGTTATGCGAATTATTAATATTAGAGAACAGGTATAGTACAAAGATAAAGCTATTGAATATATTCAGAGATTGTATTTAATAGATTAACTATTAATTTTTATTTAAAATGTTTTTTACTGTTTCAATCAGTGAATAGCGGGTATAAATTGATTATACAAGCGTAGTGCCCCCCAGGAACATGCATGTATATTTCTTTTTCTTACTTACCCTGTTTGAATCCTCTTTTTATGGAGGGTTCTTTTTTTTGCGTCTAAGAGGTATAACTTTTTTAATTATATATATCAAACTCTTTAACATATATGTATTTTATACTCAATAAATCAATGCAACAACAGCAATATAAGATGAAAGAGATTCAGTGTGTTTGTAAGTTGCAGCAACAAAAACAATCGTTATGCACTAAGAGCTAGCTTTTTATATGTGCCCTCGAAAGAGCATCATGTTGACTAGGGGGTAATGTAAGAAGTATTGCAGAAATACTATGGACAGGGATGGCCAAATCTTCAATTTGTAAAATATTTTTTTTGCTTTTACGCGTTTTGCTTATGCCAATTTTTGTTTTTTTTATAGTATGTACTATAAATGTATAGGGAGGTGAAGTTATGCCAGGACGTCGTAGTGGAGGTCGCCGTACATCTCAATCTCAATCTCGTTCTATAGTAGATAATTTTCGAAGAGGAGATAAAATTCAAGTTTTTTCTGCAGGAAGACAGCTTGATGGAAATGGTACGTTTATTCGAGCAGAAGGCGGATTTTTAGTATGGGAAGATAATTCAGGTAATAGAAATACGACTAGTTTAGAAAGTATCAGCGTTCGCAGATTAAGAAAACGTAGTTGCTAATAATTTGGACAGGCTCTGATTTTATATAAATAAAAAACACCTTCAAGCTGATAACCGGGTATGGAGTACCGAGCAATCACTTGGAGGTGTTTTTTCTGATGAAAAAACTGGTGATTCTGTTTTGAATGTATCCATTAGGTAGCATTTTTAGAAATTAAATATTGATAGTTGCTTCCTCACTAGTGGTACATGAGCTAATTTATATAAAAGCGACTTACTCAGTTTGTAAGGGGAAAAGTAACTTTAATCTCTGTTCCAGCATGTTCTTTGCTTTGTATATCAATTTCTCCTTTATGGAGGTTTACAATATTTTTAGCAATAGCTAATCCGAGTCCACTTCCTCCTGAATCCCGTTTGCGGGCTTTGTCTACTCGATAAAACCTTTCAAAAACATGAGATTGTTCGTCTTCTGGTATGCCAATGCCATAATCTTTTATTCGGAGAATCGCTTTATGCTGATCACTTTCCAAAAAGACCTCAATTACATCGGTACTATACTTTATAGCATTATCTAAAAAGATAATGATCACTTGTTTCAGCTTCAATTCATCTCCCTTGATGGAAATGGAGTGGGAATTTTTATGCAGAATAATAGGTCGGTCATAAACTTGCATGAACTGAGTTACAAGGGCTGTGCTGAGAGAGACAAGGTCAACTGATTTTATATCAACAGGTTCGGAGTCCTCTAATTCAGCTAAACTTAATAGTGTTTTAGTCAAATTTTTCATTCTATTTGTTTCTGAATAAATAGCCTCAATTGCTTCTTTTGCTATTGTTTCGTCTTGTGTTCCATGCCTTCTAAGAATCGTAATAAAACTGCTAATAACAGTCACAGGTGTTTTTAACTCATGAGAGGCATCGGAAATAAATTGCCTTTGTTTATCTGAGTTTTCCTTCAGTTTACTAATCATACGGTTAAATGTAGCTGCCATTTTGTACACTTCATCTTTTGTTTCAGTTTGTATACCAATCTTTTTCAGCGTTCCACTTTGTTCAATATCTTCCATTGTAGAGATCATTGATACAATAGGCTTCATAATGATAGCTGATAGCCATCTGCCAGCTAGAAAAGAGAGAAGAACAGAAACCAGGGTAACAGTCCCCATTATGGATAAAATAATATCTTTGCGGCTTTCTAGTCCTGATAACCGCTCACTTATTTCTAACGTGCCGATTACTTTGTGATTCTGATGAATCGGTACGTGAACTACTAAATTTTGATGTTCTTGAAAAGGTCTAAGTTCAAAGTTCTTTTCTGTTGAAAAAGTAGGGGGGATTTTTTGAACAAGGACTTTGTCGTTAGTAACTTGATTAATAGTTGTAGAGTTCGGCCCAACGATTCGAATAAAAGAGTGACTAGCCATGTAAGAGTTTAAAAGGTTTTTGTCTAGTGTTAAGGATTTGGAAATGTGGTATTTTTTCAACATTTCACTCGCATTTTTAAAGACTAAGTGTGCTTCCATATTAACGGTCGTTTTCATAAATAAGAAAAATACAATCGTATTTACAATGAGCAAGCTGACTAACAGAGAAACTGTAATAAACAAGTTAACCTTGGTAGTAATTTTCATATGGTTCCTTTCTTATCACATATCCTACTCCTCTGACGGTGCGAATCAAGGGAGAGTTAATCTCTTCTTCTATTTTCTTTCTCAAATGTCCAATATACACATCTACTACGTTTGTTTCTCCTTCATAATCGTAGCCCCAAACGGTCAAGAGGATATTTTCTCTGCTCAGTACGATATTTTGATTTTTTAGTAAATAAACAAGCAAATCATATTCTTTCGGGGTTAGTATAATCGTTTTGTTTTTTCTTATCACTTCTCTGGTCTCTAAATTCACAGATAAATCTTCTATTGATAAATGAACATCTTTTTTTTCAGTAACTTCTTGAATGATAGCTCCATGGCGAAGACTATTGCGCACTCTAGCTAATACTTCTTCTATTTCGAAGGGCTTGGTGATGTAATCATTTGCTCCATGATCTAGTCCCATCACTTTATCTAGCGTAGTGTCACGGGCTGTCAAAAGAATAACAGGGAGGCAGGCGTTCTTTTTTCTAATTCTTCGAAGGACTTCGATACCGCTAAGTTCTGGAAGCATAACGTCTAATAAAACTAGATCAATGCTATTATGTAAAGCAGCTTCAAGGCTGCTTTTTCCTTCATGCTCTACGAATACTTTGTATCCTTCATGTTCAAGCTCAATTTGAAGAGCTCGTGCAATCATTTCTTCATCTTCAACGATTAAAATACGGTTTTGCATGCAGCTTCTCCTTTCCCGTCGTTCAAAATATAATAAATGCCATTTGGACAAGATAAGTTCCTGTTTAGTTTGACTTTCTTTTTAGTGAACCGCTATAGACTAATACCTTTCATAAGGCGGAAGGTTTCAAGAAGCAAAACGTTTAACCCTAGCCATACTCCTCCAAATACATATCCTGCTGCAATATCGCTGGGATATTGTATGCTGAGGTACAAACGACTAATCGCAATAAGCAATAAAATAAGAATGGCTGCTATTGGTGCTAATGTAGGAGTCCATAATCTTTTAGAGTGTCGAACCAGCATAAATACAGCAAACCCATAAATAACAAAAGCCATCAAAGACTGCTCGCTTGGAAAGGTGTATGAAAGCTGTTCTATCAACGATTTTCTAATAGGGGAGAAATGGTGGAAAATTCGTCTTAGGCTTTCTTCGTATAGCTCTCCGCCGCCTGCAACAGCTACCAGAGATAATAATTCGATTTTTTTATCTCTGCCTTTCCATAAAATCCACACAAGTGTAAAGGAAATTAATGCCACCAGAACTTGCCTGGATCCCAGCATGAAAAATATCCGCATTGGTACATTCCAATCTTTATTAAAAAGGGCTGTTATTAATAGACTCGTTATTTTGTTAAAATCTCCAAACTCGTTTGCGATAAAGTCTTGCGTCATTCCAATCATAAGCAGAATAAACCCTAATGTTACTAATGCTGTAAATATAAAAACAAGCCCTGCCCGTTTCCGCGTATGAAACACATTTACTATCCACTTGAGACAATTAATTGCTATCTTTTTAATCGTTACTTTGAACTTTTTATAAATGTAAAGAGCAACGAACAAACTTACAGCTACAATCATCCCAATGATAAAGTACTTCTTGATAGAATTATGAAACTGTTCCCACTGAGGTCCTAATAACTTTCCTAGAGTAATAAATGTGGTGACCCAAAGAAATGATCCGCTATAGGCGTACAGTGCATACGTACGAAAAGGAAGCCGAGTAATTCCTGAAAAATATCCTGTAATATGTCTAATAACAGGGAGGAAATAAGCAATAATCAACAGTTTGTTTCCATGCACACTAAACCATTTTGACATTCTTTCAATTCGCTCTGGCCCCATATGAAGGGTTTTTCCGTATTTATCAAAAAAAGGAGTCCCTAACTTATAACCAACTCCGTAGGCTATGGTCATTCCAACCATACTCCCCATATCAGCCACCAAGATACTTCCCATCCAGCTCAAATGTCCTTGAAAGGCAAGAACCCCAGCGTAGCCCATGAGCAGCTCCCCTGGAAGAGGAAGAGCGAGCAGTTCCAGCATCAATGCTAGAAACAGCACGATATATCCGTATTGATTTATATAAGATGTGATAAAATCCATGGTTTGCCCTTCTTTCATAATATGTATTTGCCTAAAGCACAGTGAATAACTCAAATATGCTTGAATTTGATTGAAAATAAGCTAAGGGAAAAGGTTAATTTCACCTTTGCTTTTCTTTTAATGTAGCACTATTTATAAAAAAAACTTTCTTTTTCATTGATTTTTAATGTTATTTTTAGCCTATTTTTAACTACAAACCGTAGACTGAAAATGTGCTATTTGAAAGCTCAACCTAAGACTGTATGTGTTTCTAATAAATAGTGTAAGAAATTCCTAAACAATCTATGTAACGAAAAAGAAGAAAAGATACACCACACAAATTGATGAAAAAGGCTAAATACCCGGTATTAATTTTTTTATCATGTTTACTCTTTTATCAGTAGAGTAAATCTTTACTTGCATAAACAAAAGAACAAAAAGATGTGGTGAATATTTCAGGTTCCATCATATGACGAAAGAATAAAAACTATAAGGAGGGAAAGTCATGAATAATCGTGAGAAGGATAAATACCTCATTCTTTCCGCTACATTTGGAGAGGGACATAAACAAGTGGCTAATGCGATAAGCGAGGCAGTAAATGAGATCGCTGCTGATGCTGAGCCCATTACTATGGATATCATGGAGTGGATTCATCCCACCCTCTATCCAATCAGCCACTATATTTATAAAAAAAGCATTAAGAAGTTTCCTCAAGTGTATAGCTTTTTGTATAAAAAAACTCGTGTAAAAAATTCATTTTCCATTAAGCTAAATTCGATCTTTTTGTCGGGCATGCAAACCGTGCTTAAAATCATACAGGAAATAAAACCGAAGGTAGTGGTTAGTACCTATCCATTTGCCGCCGGGATTATATCAAGATTAAAAGAGCAAGGGTTAATTGATATTCCAGCGGTAACCATCATCACAGATTATACGGATCATTCTTATTGGATTCATCCCTCTACAGACCAATATGTGGTAGGGTCTGCTCGATTGCGTGATCAATTAATTGCGTTAGGGGTAGAGGCAGACAAAATTAAAAACACTGGAATACCTGTACGGAAAAGATTTATGGATGTTCTTCCAAAAGACCTTCTCCTAGATAAATATATGATTAATCCAAATATGTTCACCCTGCTCATCATGGGAGGGGGAGACGGATTTTTTGGAAAAGGGATTTCAACCTTTAAGGCATTAGAATCCATTTCCACACCGATTCAACTTTTTATAGTATGTGGTAAAAATAAGAAATTAAAAACACAATTAGAGTGGGAATTAAAAGACTCGAAGCATGACGTGAGAATTTTTGGATACTGTGAAAAGGTTGAAGAATTAATGGCTATTGCAGATTTAATGATCAGCAAGCCGGGGGGAGTAACAACCTCTGAGGCAATGGCGATGGATCTACCAATACTGCTTTATCATTCGTTACTAGGACAAGAAGAAGACAATGCAGAGTATTTATGCCGTTCGGGATTCGCACTGTCTGCACAGTCAGAAAAAGAGTTAATTGCGCAAATTGAAAATCTTGTCCACGATTCAGCACCTTTAAGATGGATGAAACAAAGAATGAAAAAATATCAAACCAAAACATCATCCATAGACGCTCTCTATGTCATTATCGAAGCAGCAAGACGCGGTCCATTACGTAACGTAACAGATAGTAGAACGATACAAAAGCAAAAGGAGATAGAGGTGAGTATATAATATGGAGTTCATGATTTCTGCTATTATTTTTTTTATTTTATTATACACCGTTATTCCGTATTTCTTATCACGTGGTCTAGGAGTGAACGTAGTTAAAAGAGGAAGGGATTTATCTAAAATTGCTTTTACGTTTGATGATGGTCCGAACCCTGTTTATACGCCGATACTTCTTGATTTATTGAAGAAAAATGAGGTGAAGGCAACCTTTTTTGTGGTCGGTACTAAAGCAGAAAAGTACCCTGAACTGATTCAGCGCATGCATAATGAAGGCCACTTAATCGGAATTCATAACTACGTACATCACTCCAACTGGTTTATGTCGCCTTGGAAAGTTAGAAATGGACTTAAGAATACAGCCAAGGTGATTAAATCTATCGCTGGAGTCACACCTATTTATTATCGCCCGCCTTGGGGAATGCTCAACCTTTTCGATTTTATGAGAAGAGGTAAATATAAGATTATTCTATGGTCAATCATGGCGGAAGATTGGCGCACCGCTGGCGGAAGTGAAAAGATCAAAAAACGCCTGGCAAACATAAAAGGCGGGGACGTCATTTTGCTGCACGACTGCGGAGATACGCTCGGGGCTGAATCCGACGCTCCAAGAAACACAATTAATGCGTTAAAAGATGTATTAAAAACAGTGCAAACAAAAGGATTCACTTGTGTCCGTGTTGATGAATTGGTAGAGAAGCTATAGATAGTAAGAGGATTAGAGGATTGTCTTTATTAAAACTTGCGAATGAAATTTTAATTCTTGTTATTTATTACCGTAACTAAATATCTTGTCTGTTATAAAAAAAGAACCTCTATTTTAAAGAGGTTCTTTTTTATGGTCAGTAAAAATATATGGTAATATAATCATATATTGGTTATATTTATAATTTCTTGATTTTTAAAATCTGTGTTGAATCAACAGTCAATTTAAACGAAATCTATGAAAGTAGGGTAGTTCTTGAAAAAAGTTATTTTGAAATTCTTTGTATATTTTTTAATCTTCTTTGGAGGAAACTTAATGATTAATATTCTGTTTACTTCTAATTTTGATCTTTTAACAGCATTTTCAACCGCTTTTGGAGTTTCCTTTGGGATTGCTATCTTTGAGTATTATATACATAAAAAAGGCAAGGTAGCATAAGGTGCAGTGTTTTTCACCCAATACATAAAAGATTTTATTAGAAACTTAAATATCATAGTATTAAATTATAAAAATTTTGAGGTTTGAGATGGGAAATTTGTTGAATTACATTTATTTTTTTATTGCCATTTTAGTTGGCTTGTACTTTTTTATCACCAATAAATACTCCAGAAAGCCACTATTCATGTTGTTACTATCGATGCTTTTATTTTATAGCAGCGCGTATTTCTTTTACTATAAGACTTATCCAATTAACTTACTCAGTACATTATCCATACTTGTGCTTTGGTGGATTATCCTTTTATTGCTAAGAGAGGTTTACTCTAGAGAAGAAAATATTTTCTGGAATCTTTGTTTAATCTATGTAGCGCTATACCACTCTTTGCATTATGTTTTTGATTCATTGGCTCAAAAGAACTTTTTGTATGGATTTATCTTTTATTTTTATACAAATGTAGGATTACTTCTGCTTGGCTTGTACTATTTCTTAAGAGTCTATAAAAATAGAACCGTGCATTAGAATGAAAAAAGCTCTTTGGAGATCAATGTCCGCAATTCTTGTGGCGTTAAATTTTTATAACAGATTGCTTTGCAGAAAATCAATTATTTTTCATCATTTAATAAATATTATTAAATCTCATGGACGCCTTGTATATTTTTATATTATTTACCGCACTTTAAAAGAAAAAGGCGAGGCTGATATAATGGCTAAAATAATTCCATCCTTATGCATTTTGCTCGGGGCTTATGTTCTTATTGTATTCATCGACGTTTTTCAGGGAAGCTATATGTTTCAATCGTTTTATAACCTAAAACAATATTTTGTAATTGCTCGTGGGGAAGATTATTTTTTGGTTATTTTATTTGCTTTACTATTCCTTGCTGTTAGCATTTTTCCTGTTTTAAAAAAACAATAGCCTCCCTTGTCATAAAAGGGTAGGCTTTATTTTTTGTTTTATATATGCTGTAATCAGCAATAGGATGGGAATTGCTATATGAAAAGGGAGGTGCAATAAATAAGGAACAATTTTGAGTCCTTCATTTATATGAGCTTGATAACTAGGAGCAATCATCAGTGAGGAGAAAAAAATAACACCGCCAATTAAATAAATGTTTGTAACAGAAGGTTTCATTCGAAACAAATCAGCCGCGCCAATCACTGCACAAAAGAAATAAATGGTTATTTTAACAAAACCTAAAATGACCATGAGAATGAGAATAAAGGTATCCAGTCTTTGAATAAAACTAGCTATGTTAATGTAACTCACAGCTGTAAGAGCCGGGAAAGAGGATCTTAAAACAGTCTCTGGTCCGAGTACACACAAAAGAATAATTGAATTAATGGTTAAGACCATTCCTCCTATTATGATGGCGGATAACCCAATTGTTGCGGCCTGACTTTTTTTATTTAAATAAGGAAGAATCATAGTAAAGGTAATCAATTCCCCGAAAGGTACAGTAATGCCAAGGGGGACTAACTCTTTTCCTATGTTTCCCCATCCATTCGCTAATACGGGTTGAAGATTCTCCACCTTGATGTAGCCTCCTACTACATACAAAACATTTAATATAAAAAGAGTCAGTAAAATAACAACAAAACATAAGCATGTAACTCGTGCGAATGCTTCTATTCCTAAGTGAACACTATAAATTAACACAAAGGTCATGCATATGCCCAGCGTAATAATCGATGTAACATAGTAAGAAGAGCTAATTAGTAATTCTTCAAAATCACGCAATACTCTGGAAGCAATATAAACAAAATATATAATATAACAAAAGCTGATAGCACCGCCTACGTATTTACCCCAGATTTTAATGAGGTAGCCAGTCAAAGGCATATTAGGGTATCTCTTATATAAGGAGATATAGATTAAATACAGTACACATCCAAAAAAAGTAGCCAGCAGGGGGACTATCCATGCATCTTGCCTAGCAGCCTTTCCGATATCTAAAAGCAACGTACTGCCTAATATAAAAATAAACATCATACAAAATAATTGAAACCCATCGATTTTTATTTTAGTCAATGCTTTTTCAGCTCCTCATCTAATTTACCTCATAAGGATTTGTCCGCATTCCGGTATTTACAATACTGACGTTCACATTCATCGATATTTTAGCGCTTGAAAATAGATTCTCCCAATTCTGTTTATGCTGACGCCAATAACTAGGGTTGGTTCGAGACAAGCTATCACCAAAGCCAAATATATCTGTCTTTTCTTTTTGTGCGATGCGAATAGTTTTTGTGATTTCCTTTTGCAATTCCTTTTGTACTTCTTTTTCCAATTCTTTTAATACCTTAGGGTTGCTTAAATCTTTTTGGCATGTTGTTTCCGTAATTTCTCCCATGACGTTCAAATCTGTATGAATGAAAGGTTGCCTATGGCGGATTGCTGTTTTCATTTGGCTTTTTATTCCGGTCGCTGTAACTGTGATATTCTCATTTATACTGCAAGGGAAAACGAGGGCTGTACTCTTTACTTCAGAAGTAACAAGCTGGACAGATCGAGCCTCATCGCCATCTAGCCATCGAACTAATTTTCCTTTTCTAAACATGGCTAATCCTTTTACCTGCATAGCACTTGGGCTGGTATTCTCTAAATTGCCTGCTTCTTCTGCCTTCTGAGAGGGCTTGTTAATGCTGATTCCAGGAAGAGATAGATCTTTTCCCTCACTTAAAAGCATAGAAATAACTTCATATGCTTGTACATTACTAACTATTCCGTACATTTTTTGATTGTTCTGGCTGGTACTTAGGATACTTTTGACTGGAGTAACCTCAAAAGGTTCAATCACACCGAGCAATTTCTCAGCAGTCCCATCACGTGCAATAAAAACTGGAATACTTGTACGAGCTTGTTTGCCTCGATCCAAAGCATCAAATAATAAGCTAAGGTCATTTCTTGCTAATTTTTCACCTATAATGATAAGCGAAAGATGTGAAGTAATATGTTCTCTTGGAATGACGATGGAGGCTTTTTTTAATGCCTCTACTAGTGTTTTGGCAGTTACTGTGTAGTTAATGACAGGAAGACCCTGTCCTCCTGTCGAACTGCCCTGTGATAAACCACTTGGATTAATGATCTGATAGGTTACTTTATAAGGTTGTTCCAAGTTTTCGTTCTCATCAATTCCCAATCCTATAATAACTCCTATTTGGTTTAATTCTCGGTAATTCGAACATCCTGAAACGCATAAACAAATGGCAGCGATCCATAAAAGCGAAAGATAAGTTTTCATTTTCTATCCTCATTCATCTTTATACGACGTCTATTTATTGTGATGTTTTTTCAACAGAGATGGTAAAGAGAATCGAACTAAAGTATCCTTTTGCTCTTTAAAATCAAAGGGAGCAAAAGGTGAAAAGTAGGGAATACCAAAAGATCTTAGACTACTTATATGAAGCCATATACATAAGGTCATAAGCAAAATTCCATATAAGCCAATAAATGCTGAAATTAGAATCAAGATAAACCGAAAACCACGGGCCGCATTGACAATGCTAGTAGATGGCAGTGTAAAATTGCTGATGGCAGAAATAGCAACAATAATTACAACAGCCGCTGATACAAAACCTGCTTCTACAGCTGCTTGTCCTAAAATCAGTGCTCCTACAATGGAGACTGCTGGTCCGATTGCTCTAGGCATTCGGATTCCGGCTTCTCGCAACATCTCAAAAGCTAGTTCCATCACTACCATTTCTACAATTGCTGGAAAAGGAACTCTTTCTCTTTGCGCCATTAAGCTGACCATTAATGTGTTCGGAATAAGTCCCTGATGATGCGTAATCAATGCTAAATAGATAGCAGATGCATACATAGAAAGAAAAAAAGAACCAAATCTTAGTATCCTTAAAAAGGAAGCAATATAATAATTTTGATAATAATCTTCGGGAGACTGAAAAAATTGAGAAAAAATAGCAGGCGCAATTAATACAAAGGGTGTTCCTTGTACAATAATAGCAATTCGACCTTCTAATAAATTTCCTACGACGGCATCAGGTCGTTCCGTATTTAATAAAAGTGGGAAAATAGTGGTACTATCATCCCGGATAAATTCCTCAATATAGTTCGACTCAAGGACCCCATCTACCTTAATCTCTTTTAAACGTTCTTTGATTTCCTCTACAATACGTTTATCTGCATTCCCTTGAATATACATGATTCCTATATCTGTTTGGGTTACGCTTCCAATTTTCATGCTTTCTAAGCGTAAATTAGAATCCTGAATTCTAGCTCGTATCAAGGAGGTATTAGTCCTTAAATTCTCTGTGAAACTATCTTTGGGTCCTCTAACAACAGTTTGACTGGTTGGTTCTGTTACTGCGCGGGACTGAAGTTTTTTTGTATTGCCAATGAAAATTTTAGAACTCCCATTCAGTAGGATGACCGTATCACCGGTTAAAACGGCTGACATAAATTCATGCCAATTCTCTTTTATAGTCAATTGAGATACAGTTAATATCTGGGGTATTTGTTCTTCTATCTCTTTGACGGTTACTACTTGATTACTTTCTTTAAGCCACTGAATAAGAGGCGTCATGATATTCTCATTTATAATGTTTTCATCTGCTAATCCGTCAAGGTGAATAACGGCTGCTTTTAACGTTTTTTGATAGGGAGACTCAATCATTCGAAACGATACATCAGAACTATTTCCTAATTCGTTTAATAGTCTCTCTATATTTTTATTTACATCATCATATAAGGGAGTTGCTGAACAATCTGTTGTCTTTTCCTTATTAGAATTAGAGCTTTTCAAAAGATATCTTTGTCGCACGTTTTACCACCTTTTATATGAGTGAATATTTGTTATACAACGAGTAACGTTATCATTCCTATAAAATGTAAAAAATATGTACGTGAGGAAAATACATAAAATAAAATGATAGGAAATGCATCTAACTTTGTTTTCTGTTTTGCCGCATTAGTTGAACGTCAAAGTAAAACTGAGGATTCTTTAGAGTTTTTAGATGAAAATCAAAGCGGGTTAGCTAGTATTACTTTATATCCAGTGACAGATCAGAAGGTATTGTTTTAAGAGTTAAGGAATTGGAGAGAAAAGCACCTCACACTTCTCTGGATATCTGATGTTTTTATGGCCGATATCGTACATTATGATAATTAAAAATGAAGTGAATATTCACATTGATTGATTCCAAAATTTCCAATGCAAAAGAATAAAAAGCCCTCTCTTAAGTTTAATTGCTTAGAGATTGGGCTTTTGTATACGAATATCTTCAGTATTATAAATGAATTTCTACGCTACTTTTCTCTTAAACAAATGGGAGTTCTCTTTTATGCTTTAACAGTCTGTTTTTTTACAGGAATGTAGATATCAATCTCTTTATTTTCTGAACCATAACATCTTTTATCATACAGTTCAAATTCCATTGATCCGTAGTGCTCATAACCCGATTCAGGGAACCATTCTGTAAAAACATAATTCCATGTGGACTGAATGGAAGAAGTAAAAGATTCTTCATTTGATTTTGGTGTAGTAAATACGGCATAGTCTAGTTCAGGGAAACTTCTGTAAACTGTTCCTTCAGGCGCTGAAGTGCCTTCCTTTACTTCCATGCCAATTACATAAACAAACTCACCCGTTTCAGGATTAAAATCAGTGCAAATACCAAGCTCCGTGTTTTCTTTTAAGGGATTGGGGATTTTAGAGCCTAATCCATTTTGCATGTACTGTTGCCAAAATTCAGGAATGTCTTTGTTATTCTGGCCACCCTCGTTCTTCGTTTTTAGCTCATATCCAATGACATAAAAAGCAGATTTAGTGACTAGTTTTGGTTCCATCTTATTTCCTCCTGACAAAAGTGTGGTAGTTAGGTAGGCTTTTCCCCGCAGCGGTCCAGATATTCTCCTTGCGTTACGGTATTGCTTCGGTGAAACATCATAAAAGTTTTTGAACGCTCTGTTAAATGATTCTTGATATTGGAAACCAACATCAAGTGCGATATCAATGACTTTTTCATCTGTAAAAAATAAGCGTTCTGCTGCGCGTGTAAGTCTTCGTTTCCTCACATAATCCATCACCGATTCTCCAACCATGGCTTGGAAGACACGGTGATAATGAAAAGGAGAAAAGCAAGCAATTTCTGCTAACTTTTCTAAAGTAATTTGTGTCTCCAAATTCTCCTCAATGTAATTTAGCGTTCTTTGTATACAAGTTACATAATTCATTTACATTCACCTACCTTACGTTCACTATAACAGCAAACAAATCGTTGTTCTTAACATTTTTTGCTATATTCAATTAGATGAGGATAGTTTTGCAATATACGCCTCTAGATGTATACTCCTAAGGGAATTTTAATGCTAAAATTTTCTATGTAAATTAATGGGATTAATACATTGGTAAAGGGAGCGTTTGAATTGAAGAAACTTTATTTTAGCTTAATGATTATTTTTTTATTAGGTGCTTGTTCTTATTGGGAAAGTACAAAAGAAGTTAGTGAAGAAATTGTATTACCAACTTCTATATTTAGTTCATCGAAAAATAATGCTGTAATTAATGAAAAGGAAATGAAAGAAAGTATAAAAACTTACTCAAATACTAACGAGGATTTATCCAATATCAGTGATCAATTTGAAGAAATGATGGATTCTGATCAACAGCTAACTAAAGCTGAAGCGAAAAAACTTGAACAAATAAACGATCTGGTCAAAGAAAATGATCGTAACTTTTCTACATATATCTCGCACAATACTCTACCAGAAGGATATAAAAAAGAGTCAGAGAGAATTAGCCGCTTTATTATGGGTTCCAATCAAATCTTGGATGAACTGGATCAAGTCATCGATGACATGGTTGAGCATATGAGCGAAGGAGATTTTTCTGAAACAGAAATTGATTCACTTATGAATAAAAATGAAGGTGTAAATGGAAGGGAACAGAAAAAGATAGAGAATTTTCTAGATGACAAAAATATTGATACAAAAGCTTTTGGACGAAAGAGTTAAAACAATTTAATAGATTTGCTTTGGTTAGGGGGAGCTTACTATTGGAGTAGTTAAGTCTACAAATAAACTTGCATTTTCTATTGTCTATTTAGTCTTCGGTACAGCTTTGGGGATAGTAGCCAAATATTTAGATACTATTGCAGGTGTTGATGGAAGCTGGTGGATGAATATTCTGCCGTACTTTGGGGATTTGTGTTCTAGGGCCGGTATTTGGGTCCTGATTGCTACTCTTATAGCCGCGTATAGTAAAACCAAAATTAGTGGGGCTCTTAATACATTCATGTTCTTTATAGGAATGCTAACAGGCTATTATATATATTCCGCTTTTCTATTTGGATTTTTTCCAACTAGTTATTTTTTACTGTGGGGAAGTATCGCACTAGCGTCTCCGTTTCTAGCAGCTATTGTATGGATGGCTAAAAATAATTTACGTCTAGCTTGGATATTACCAGCGTTGCCTATGGGGTTATTGCTAAGTCTTTCTTTAGCGGTTGGAGTATTTTATATACATGTAAATTATATTGAAGAGTTCATTATGTATGCTGTTTTATGCAGAGTCTTTTACAGAAATCCAAAGCAGCTAGCAGCAACAATTTCTGTTTCGTTTATCATTTCGTTTATTATCAAACAAGTAAGTCCACTTCACTTTTGATTTAGATGAAGGTTTTAAAAAAATGAAAGTTTACTATGTGAAAAGGGGATTTCGGTAACTAACTATAAATACAATTCAAAACGGCTTTTACATATATATTCTTTAAAATACAGTAATTAGGAAACTTTTATAGAAGTAATTCGTATAAAAGGTAGGAGGTGATGGATATTAACACGGAAAAACGTCTGGATGAAATTGAAAGAAAATTAGATGATTTACATAATAAGATAAGTAATCAAGAAAGTAGAGCAAAGTATAAACCTATCTTTACAATTGTACTCATTTTATCTGCAATTCTCATATTTTTTGTGCTTATAGGTGTTGTAAGCTTTTTTACAGGTTGATTTTTTTACTAATCTCTCAGAATTATTTCTGGGAGACCTTTCATTATTTAAACTAACGACAATTCATTTTGTATAAACTTGTATATAATATACCCGCTTAAAATAAAAGGGGATAAAATTATGATGAGAAATGAAAAGGAACGTTCCACATTTAGTGCGGCTTTCAAAACCTATGAACAGCTATTAAAAAAGATCTTACATATGTTCTTTACTAGATAATATTCTACGCCATGTTAACTAAAGATATATATTTTAATAAAATATAAAGTAGTAAAAATGACATTATGGTGTTTACATGGAGGAAGAGCATGAGAAAGTTTTATATTGCTTTATTTAGTCTTTTCTTTTTTATTTCATTAGTAGTTGGATGTCAAAGTAAAGCTGAGGATCCTTTAGAGTTTTCAGGTGAAACTCAAAGCTGGTCAGCTACTATTACGTTATATCCCGTTGAAAATAGTAAAGAAACAGCTCAAATGAACTTAAATTATCTAGGTGGTAAGGTAGAATCCGTAGGAGATTTTGGGATTAATTTAGACACTTCAAATAATCAAAATGGAATTGCAGTAAGAGACGCAAGGTTAAATAAAGAAGGGAATTTCAAAGAAAAAGTAAAGATTGATGCTAGTAAAGATGTAATTAAACCTGAATATATGATTTTAACGGTTAAATGGAATGAAAAGTCAGAAGATATGATTTTAAAAGTTAAGTAATTAGGGAGAAAAAGCACCTTATACTCATATATATCAAATATTCCCCCAGTTCTTTATCCTTACTATTTGTTAAAATATAATATTATATATCAGGAATTTTATTTTTGCAGTTTAGATTAATATAGTAGCGGTTTTTTGAAAAAGTCCTTAGCTCACATAATTTCTAGTTGATTCCTTAAAAGGTGAATGCCCCCTCATGTCTTCTGAGTAGGGGGGCACTATAAGAATATTTTTAAAAATCTAATAGAGGATTATTAATGCTCACTTTCGTCTATTTCGTCTTATTTTTACGTAAGTAGTCGATGATGTACCAATGACGTTCCCGCAGGAGTCTAATGCTTTTACTTGAAAATAGGGGCCAACTGCCTGAGCATGAATATCTGTTTCGAATCCAGTACAAGGGGTACTAAATACCACTACTGCTAATTTAAAAGGTGTTGGGCCTGCCAGTACCTGCCAAGCGACCGTTTCTGTTGAACCATTCCATGATGCGTAAACTGTAGCTTCACCGTCATGCAATAAGTCTACAGTTATGCTAGGCGGATAAAGTGGTAGACCTACCCACTTATTTTTAAACGCTCGATACGAAAGATTCTGATTTGGATACTGCATATCATATAACAAGTTAAATGAATGGTTTCTCCTTGTATTGCCAGCGTTCCTAAATTCCGAAAGGTACGGTTCTTGCCCCCACCCAATGAGTTGATTTCCATTAGAAAGCTTTTGCGCATTTCCTTGACTTGGAACATATAAAGGTGGGTCATGATAATACGTTCGATCTATACTGGCGATCTTGTGTTTATAATCTAAGTGAAGAATTAAACCACGCGCTTGCTCTTGAGGTGGAGAATCAGGAGAAGCACAGCAGGCATTGTCAAACAAGCTTATCCTGTTTTCGGACCTGTATCGTGCATCATGCTGCCAAGAAAATGTAGCGTTCGGCCCAAGCTTAAAATCACTTTGCTTTCCACCAAGTTGCCAAATTACCTTTCCCGTATCTTTGTCAATGTTATAAATAGCCCACATACTACGCATGCTCACTAAAAGTGTGTTGTTTGGACCTTCTTCGACTGAATTTACGTGGTAACAATCCCATATATTATTAGAACTTGTGGCGGATGAAGCAGGTACCATCGAATCAGCTGGATTAATATGTTTAAGTACATCCCAGAAGAAGAGAAGCTCTCCCGTCTCAATGTCTATTTCTTGAATAGAGTAATTACTAAAATACCCGTGTAATGGCCCTCCATACTTAGATAAATCTGCAGGTACTTGTTTTACCCCTGTGAACAAAGCCGTATTCCGTTTGGTGATTGTAAACTCGTGCAAATCAGAGGTAAACCCTTTTTTAGCAAATAACTTTTTAATGACCTCATAATGCTGATTGATAATTTGAAAATGAGCACCAGGCTCAGGTTCACCCACTGGAAGGTTAGGGTTTGCAGTTTGAGTTCCTGAAATTGTTCCTTGCCACATCGTAAGAACAGGGTTTTCATGGTACATTTGTACTCGAAAGTCTGTGTTTTGGATATACCTACTAGCAAGCGGTCTAAACCACACTGGATTACCCGTCTGATCCATAATTAGTGCCCCAGTTTGCCCAATCATCGCTGCTTCATATACCGTATAGGGCGCAACAAATAATAGGCCGGGAGCTGTTCCAGGCTTATCAACATTAACGCTAACCTTCATGGGATGTAAATTAGGAGCTGAAACAAAATTCCATACTTGCGGGTTTGAATGACTAGTGAATGATTGTGAATTAAAATTATTCATTCCCACTCTCATCTCCTCTAACTTTTATTATTAAACACTGTCTCTTGAGCTATTAATATGTCATTTGCTTCAAAATATGTAGGTGCTGTTTAGGTTTAGTTGTGTCTTTTGTTTGCTCGTGATTAGCAGGTCAAGAGAAGTGTAAAACGAAAAGTAGCGGAGGCTTTATAAATAAAAATAAAGCCGCAAACGGAAGGGAAGAGGAAAAGATAGAGAATTTTCTAGGTAAAAGAATATTAATACGGAAGGATCTTGGACGAAAAAGTTAAAAACAATTTAATAAATAGAAGAGTTTAGTATATTTTAAATACTTATATATAGATAAAACATACTTGAAAAACGAGCTCTTGTTTATGAAGGGCTCGTTTATGCATCATTGGTGTAGAAAGACTTTGATTATGTTTAAAAATTTCTGCTTTGTTGCGAGAGTGATTCTATAAAAGGTAAAAACTAAAGCCTATCGCAATGTAGGTACCAACAAGTAAAACACCTTCGAACCAGTTGGAATCACCGTCGTTCACAACGGTCACCGTCATGAGAGCGGCAAGGATCATCGCAATCATTTCCGCTGTATTAAATACAAGAGGCAAGAAATCATACAAGTATGAAAACAGAACGAGTATAGGAGCAACAAACATGGCCGTTTGGACGGTTGAACCAATGGAAATCTCCACCATTACGTCCATTCTGTTATTATAGGCCATTGCAATTGCTGACACGTACTCTGCAGCACTTCCGACTATGGCCACAACAATAATTCCAATAAAAACGTGACTCCATCCTAAGGCAGCACCTACTGGCTCAATGGTGCCAACAAGTTTTTCACTAATATAAGCTAGTACAATTGTGGCCAGTCCAAGTACAACGATTGCTTTCTTTTTTTCCCATTCTGGTTCCTCTCCATTTTCTTCTGCGTTCCCAGTAAAAATCCCCTTATGCGTGACAAGTTTAAAAAGAAGAGCAAGCAGGTAAATGGTCAGCATCACAATAGCAAAAGAAGTTGATAGAACCTGCATATCTTTATCATCCAAGCGTTTTGCAAAGATAAATGGCAATACAAAAGTTACGATAATAGCAAACATTAAGAGAGAGGTATTATGTCGTGTTTTAAACACACTAAATTTTTGCTTTTTAAATCGAATTCCTCCAACAATCATTGATATTCCGCTCGCAAAAAGTAGATTAACGAGAACTGCTCCAGTAATAGAGGAAATGACGATTGTATTTAGTCCTTTACTTAATGCAAAAAACGAAATAATAATTTCTGCAGCGTTGCCAAACGTAGCATTAAGTAATCCCCCTGCTGTTGGACCTACTACAACGCTAAGGCTTTCAGTAGAACGTCTGATGTAATTAGCCAAACTAATTAATGTCACACAATAAATAAAGAACATTAAAATATAATTCCAATTAAAAATGCTGCCAATAATTGAAAGAGGTACACCAATAATCATAAAAATGAAAAAGACTTTATTCATATTTTCCTCCATGGTCATTTATAGATCCTATAGCAAGAAGAGAAGCTCTATATTATCTTAGCGTTTTTATTAATATAACTCTTAAGACTTTTGTTATTCACATGGAGAGTGCAACTAGCAATCAACTCGACGCATAGAAAGAGAACATACTTAATAATAGCTGGTGTAAAGTTAAAAAAGAAAAGAATCGTACAAGATAAGGCGCTATGAACTCCTCAAGATAAGCTTCAAAGTATATTGAATAGTCTGCTCTGAATAACCAATATGTATCTTTTACATGCTAAAAAGATATGGATTTTTCAAACGCCCATAATTAACGTTTGCGTTAACGTTAATTATGGGTAATGTAGTTTATAGATTTAAAAATAATTAGAATGAAGCACCATTTAAATATGATTCAAACTGGTCATTATCATTAAAGGAGAGAGCTATTATGTATACACTTGGAGAACTATTAGAGCAAAGGGCTACACAATCTGCTGAAAAGGAGGCTTTAATTTGGAGTACATCTTACCATACATTTAAAGAATATAATGACCGTGTCAATCAACTCGCTCATTACCTGTTAAGCCATAACATTAAAAAAGGGGATCGAATTGCAATTCTCTGTCAAAACAATCATCCGTTTCCTACGATTCTGCTAGCCGCATTAAGAATCGGAGCCGTAGCGGTTCCTATTAGCTGGCAGCTTACGAAGTATGAAATTATCGATATTTTAGATAGTGCGCAACCTAAAATTATTTTCTACGACCAAAAATTTCATGAGGTTATTCCTTTTGATTCTGAAATATTAAATGACGTGATTACTTTACAAGTAGGAAGAAAAAATAGTGTGCAGACAGTTGAAGAATATAATGAAATTTTTTCTGCGTATTCTATACTAAATCCCAATATACAGGTCTCTCAAGATGACATAGCTATGCTTCTTTTTACTTCCGGAACAACTGGCAACGCAAAAGGCTGTATGATTGAGCATGGTCATGTGTATTCTTATATACAACCATCTAGTCAACGAATCGATTATGAAAAGGATGGTCGTTTTCTTGCCTCGCATCCTTTTTATCATATGAGTTCTATTAATAATATTTTGAAATCTGTTTCCAACGGGATGGGATTATTTTTGTTGTCAGATCCTACACCGGAAATCATTTGGGAAACGATTGAAACTCATAAGATCACTATGATGTTAGCGTTTCCCTCTATGTACATGCAAATGCTCGAAGCGGTGAAAAATGAAGGGGCAAAGAAATCTTCACTAAAGGTTGCTATTGCTGGAGGGGCAAAAGTTCCTGCTTATCTTATTAAGGAATATGAAAAATTAGACATCAGCATGATACAAGGTTATGGAAGTACAGAAGCATGGACAGTCAGTGTATGGACACCAAATATGGGAAATGAAAAAATTGAATCAGCAGGTAAGCCTCTTTCTGGTGTAGAAGTGAAAATTATTGATCCCGAGTCAGGACAAGAAGTGAAAACAGGAGAAGTTGGAGAAATTATCATAAAAAGCCCCTATTGTTTTAAAGGCTATTGGCATAATCAAGAGGCGACTGACAAAGTCCTTAGAGATGGCTGGTTCTATATGGGGGACGCTGGAAAGGTAGATCAAGACGGCTTTTTATATATTATGGGACGCTTTAAAGATGTTATCGTATATGGCGGTGATAATATCTATCCTGATCAGGTAGAAGAAATAATTGAGCAAATAGATACGGTTATAGAAGCTGCTGTAGTAGGAGTAGAAGACCCAGTTTATGGAGAAAAACCTAGAGCGTATGTGGTAAAAGATCCTCATTCTTCTTTAACAAAAGAAGATATCTTAAAATATTGTAGAGATCGTCTAGCAAGCTACAAAATTCCCGAAGTTTATTTTATTGATCAACTTCCTAAAAATCAGCTCGGTAAAGTATTAAAAAGAGAACTGAAATGAAGATAGTTAAAGCGTGGACTGAATGCAGTCCACGCTTTTAAGATGGGGGAGATCCTACATAACAAAAGCTTCATTATTTTAACGCAAAAATGTTAAGTGGAAAGCTTCTTGATATCAGTGTAACAAATACGAAGGGTATTCTCATATTCAGATTCATAGCCTGTAAATAACACCTTTTTTTCTTTATTATCATAGTGAAATCCGAAGTTTTTTAAATCATTTCTCAATATATCTTCACTAATTTTAATGGAAGAAGCAATATCTTCATAAGTAGCACCATTATTTAGTTTTTGAACAATCTCACTGATTAACAAATTACGACCTCCAGTAGTATACGTGTCTGAAGTAATACTTTATCCTGAATAGCTGCTTTTATGAATTGCAAGTAAAGGTAACAATTTAAATGAACTTGGTATTAAAAGAAGTGTAGAAAGCCACATGTTTCTGCTGAGGAATTGTTCTTCTTACCTTTGTATTTCTCACTAATAATAGTAAGAAGTATCACCCTATGTTATGACCTGGGTTTGCTGAAAAAGCAAAGAGAATATTCTCTTTGCTTTTTTCTTGGTTTTAATATTTACTGCTCTTTTTCTGGTACCATTTCAACTTTACCTGGCCAAAAAGCAAATCTTCCTAAAACTGTAGTAATCGCAGGTACAAGGAACGGCCGCACAATAAATGTATCTAACAGAACACCTAAAGCCGTGATAATTCCAAACTGAACCAGAACTTGAATAGGCAGTGTTGCTAGGACCGCGAAGGTAGCAGCTAAGATGATTCCAGCTGATGTAATAACACCGCTTGTTTCGCTTACGCCTTCTTTAATTGCTTGCTTTAATGGCATATGCTTCTTTTTCTGCCAGATGCTTGAGATCATAAAGATATTATAATCCTCACCAAGCGCCACTAAAAATACAAATGCGTATAAAGGGATCGCTCCTTGGATAGCATCTGCCCCCATGATATTGTGAATAATGAGCCAGCCTAATCCTAAGGCTGCACTGTAGGATAAGATAACCGTTCCAACCAAGTAAAGCATGGCTACAATGGAACGCAAGTAAGCTAATAGCAGGAGCGATATAAAAATAATAATTAATGGGACAATGATACTGTCGTCTTTATCACTCGTGGTCATTGTGTCATACTGTGTTGCTGTTTGACCGCCGATCCATACTTTGGATTTGACTGCAGAAACTCCGGACTGTGACAGCGCCTTTTCAGCTGCATCTCTCAAGTCTGGAATAGCTTTCATTGCTTCTATACTATATGGATTCACATTAAACGTAACGTCATATACTTTTAGATCCTCATTATTTGTACCACTTTGAGGTGCAGAAACAGTACTAATAAGGTCATTTTTCTTTAATGCTTTTTCAAGGTCAACCGATTTCCCTTCCGTATCAATGACTACTTGTGCTGGTGCTAGTTCACCAGGAGAGTAAGCATCAGAAATAATCGTAAATCCTTCACGAGAAGGCATATCTTCAGGGAAAGAAGACAATAAATCATATGTGTACTTGATTTGACTAGAGTAAATGGATAAAGCTCCAAAAAAGACTAGACAAGCTACAATGATTGTCCATGGTTTCGTCGTAACCACATTACCAATCCAATTCCCGAAACGGTTTTTCGCTTTTCGGTCACGCACCGGTTTTCCTTTCTTTTTCGCCAATTCTTCTTCCATTTCAGGAGTACGAGGGACGAAAGGATAAAAAGAACCTCTTCCCATAACCGAAAGCAGGGCGGGAATAAGTGTTAAACTTGCTAATCCCATAATTAGAATAGATAAGCTAAAAGGGATTGCAAAACGGTGGTAAGCACCGTATTTTGCTACAATCAAGGCCAGAAGAGAGATGACAACTGTAAATCCACTCATAGCTATAGCACCTGAAGCACCTTTAAAGGCATTGATAAGGGCTTGTCTCTTCTCTTTTACTTTACGAAGCTCATCACGATAATGAGAAATTAAAAATAAACAATAGTCTGTTCCTGCTCCAAATAACAAGACCGTCATAATGGATATGGACTGCGAGTCAACCGTAATCCATTCTTTATCTGCCAAAATACCGAGAATCGGACTCAGAACCCCATAGGCAAAACCCACACCGATTAAAGGAATAATCGCTAAAATTGGGGAACGATAAATGACAAGAAGTAAAATTAAGACTAATAAAACTGTCGCGATTAGTAAGGAAACGTCTGCTCCTTCAAATAAGCTGGTTGCATCTACTTGAATTCCTACAGGTCCGGTAACGCGCGTGCTTAGCTTATCTTTTGCATCGATATCTGTAGCAAAAGAATCATATGAAACCTGTTCTTTTACTTGTTTTTTAATCGTGTCTAGATTTTTTTCTAGTACATCTGTTTCAACGTTTTCTTTAAAGAAAATGGGCTGTACAAGCGTTGTACCGTCCTTTGAAATCATTTTTTGTAAAGCTGCTAACGGTAATTTGTGCAAAGGCGGAGTAGACGTTTGTTTTTCTAATGGTTTCTTTTCTAAATCTGCCGCCACTTGCTGAATAGATTTTAAGTCATCGGTATTCAAACCGGATTCTTTATGCCATGTAAGTAAGGCAGGAACCCCTGAAGAGTTAGGGAATTCTTTCTTTATAAGATTTTCAGCCTCTACGGAAGGTGAATTCTCACTTAAGTTTGGTGCATTGTTCACTTCCGTTTTATTAACGGCAGGCCAAGCAATTGTTAGAACTGCAGTTGCCAAAATCCATACGGCAATAACAACCCAACGACTCACTTTTCCAGTCATCAATCGACTGAATGTTGCTAAAGGTGATTCTTTCATTAATTCTCCCTCATTTCCAAATCTGTTTGTTTCTATTACAATATATATAGAACCTTCAATAATTATATATACCAGAAGGTTAATTAATCAACTAGTTTAAATGTGCCAATTTCTTGAACTAGAAGGAGGGCCCTTATGAATACGAACCAGACACCGAAAAAAAAGCCTGGCAGACCTAAAATAACAACTGAAAATAATATAACAAGAGAGCAAATTTTAAAAACAGCTGCCCATCTCTTTATGGCATATGGATACGAAAAAGTTTCAATGGAGCAAGTGGCTGAAGCAAGCGATGTGACCAAGGCCAGCGTTTACTACTATTTTAAAAATAAGGCAACTTTGTTTACCGTTTCGGTATCAAGTATGTTCCAACGTATCACAAAACAGACAGAGAAATTATTACAAAACTCCAAAGGACTGAAACACAGATTATATGAGGTAACCTTGGATCATTTAAAAAGACCGCATATTGATTTTGAAACATTATTGCAAGAAGCGACTTCTTCGCTTACAGAAGGTCATATTCATGAAATTCGTGAAGCAGAGAAAGCGATACATGAGGCATTAGAGAACGTATTCAAGCAAGCTGCAAACAGCGGAGAAATCGTCGTAGCAAGTCCCAGATTGCTTGCGCATACATTTTCCACGGTAACAATGATTCGGAACAAGAAAGAATTAATTGCAGAATTAGGAGGCCCTGAAAAAACGGCTCAGGCTCTAGTAGATCTTTTTTGGGTAGGGATTAGTCCTAATTAATTTTCTTATTCCACTAAAAAAACCGGCTGTAACATATTGGTTAATATATTACAGCCGGTTTTTTTATTGTTCACAGGTACTTCTTGAGAAAAGGGGAAGGGCATAACAATAATAGGGTGACTTTCTAACCTATGTAAGTATGTTGACATAAACTATTTACTGACATACTGGAATTTGTATTTATGTTTATCTTAAGAGATGTTCAATTGTTGATTAGTGTTAAAAAAATGAAAATTTTATCTTTTAGAGTTTACTGCAGTATATATGGTTATTCTATTGTAAACAAAACCTTTAGCATAACAGCTTATATTTTGGAAAGGGGAGAAGCGGATGGAATCTATTTGGCTCGAATATGTATGGGCATTATTGATTCTAATCGGGTTAGAAGGATTATTATCAGCTGATAATGCTCTTGTACTAGCAGTTATAGCTAAACATTTACCCGAGGATCAGAAGAAAAGAGCGATTAATTACGGAATTCTTATGGCGTTTATTTTTCGATTTGGAGCTCTTTTTGCCATTTCATTTATCGCCAACGTTTGGTGGATACAGGCGATAGGAGCAGCTTATCTTCTGTATTTAGGTTTAAAGCATGTCATTAAGGCACGGTTTGGGAAAGACAATGAGAATATTCATAATGATGATGAAAAGGAGTCTGCTGGCAAAGGGTTCTGGCCGACGGTGGGCAAAATTGCGTTAGCCGACCTAGCTTTTGCCATTGATTCTATTTTAGCTGCGGTTGCTATAGCACTTGGACTTCCGGATTCACAGTTTGGAGAAATCGGTGGTATGGACGGAGGGCAGTTTGCAGTTGTAGTTCTTGGAGGGATTGCAGGTCTTATTTTAATCAAGTTTGCAGCGACCTGGTTTGTAAAACTCCTTGAAAAGCGACCTGCCCTAGAAACGACAGCATACGCCATTGTTGCCTGGGTAGGGGTGAAACTTGCTGTTATTACTTTTGCACATAAAGATATTGGTGTCTTAGATCCCCATTTTCCTCATAGCACCATCTGGACTCTAATTTTCTATGGAGTATTAGTTGGTATTGCTCTATTAGGTTGGTTTGCACCGGGCAATAAATCATCAGAAAAATCATCGGCCTAGAAGGTAATCGAGTGTGATAATCACCCTGAATTCATCAATTAACCGTACTCTTTCCTTCCAAACGGATCCTCGCTTTAATATTTAAAAGCATGTTTAGATTTTATAGAAAAGTGAGTTATGTTGATTCAAGTGTAACCATCAAGTGCGTTAATCCAAGCTGGGTTAACGCACTTTTTAATTGAAATGGCTGCGCAAATGAACGTGGTTATTTTATTTATGATTTTTGTGCCTTTTGATAATCAGTAAAGCAGGAAATTAAGAAACTCCCAATAAAAAAACCAATAAAAAGACCGATAAGACTTTCTATTTGAACATCTTTTTCTCCAATTATTTGACCGTAAATTACCCTGAATATAACACCAACGAAAGAGAGAACAACAGCCTTGATGGTAATATGTAAAAAATTAATAAAATCACACCTTTTCACAAAATATAGTACCCGATTTTAAACGATTAAAAAGTTCTAGAAAGAAAGACTTACAATTTAAGATTTATTTAAGGGTTACATATTACACCTAAAGGGATTTATTCTGCAATACAATAGAAGGTCAATTGCAAAAACAGGTGATTATTTTTGTTAGTTTTAGTATTACTGTTTCTTTTTCTGGAATTTTTAAAAAATAACGAATACTTGTTTAAATGGAAATGATTTGGGAATATAATTCACAAGTCAAAAAAATGACAAGGAGGATGCAAACATGGCAAAGGGACTAGCTATGCACGAAACGCTAGAAGTTCATGAAATCTTAACGCTTAAAACATCATGTGTAACAAAAGGAACAGCGATGTTGGAATTGGTAGAGGATGAGGAATTAAAAAAGATTCTTGAAGAAGATGTTCAAACATCTACTGAAGCGATTAAAGAATTGAAAAAAATCTTAAAGAAAGCTCAATAAATAGGAGGGGTAGAAAAATGGCCACTAAGAGTACTCTTACTAAAACGTTAGATGATCTTGCTATTGCGACTGATTTATTATTATCAGCTAAGAATGGTGTACGAACATATGCGGTAGCGCTTACAGAAACGGCGACGCCCGAAGTTCGAAAGGTATTAAAAAAGCAATTAGATAAAGCCATCGAGCTTCATGAAAAGATTGCTCAATATATGATTGATAATGAAATGTATCACGCCTATGATGTAGAAGAACAAGTAAATCACGATTTAAAAAAGGCAGATAAAGCGTTAGATTTAGCGAAAGGTTAACTAAAATTCTCCCTCTGACAATAGAGGGGGAATTTTTTTAAGGTTACATAAAAAGTTCTCTTTTGATATTTCTACAAAGGAAAAGAAGTCTATATTTTATTCTCTTAGAAGTAGATAGTTTACCCCATTTTATACAATATTTAGATGATATTTTATAGTCTTTTATCCCATATCCGAATAAATTGGTTTTAATTGGCTGCTGAAGGATACACCTATTAGTAGAACGACATATTCTATAGGGATAGAGGAGGAGAAAATAGTGAAGGAAATTAAAGTAGCAGAAAATAGTGGTCAGGCAAATAAGTTTATTGAAGAGTTTTTTGCTAACGGGTTTCGTAAAAACGAAATTTATTTATTGACCTATAATAAAGAGCGCTCGGAATATTTAACAAATACAACAAATACAAAAGAATATCGAGCTTCTGAACAAGGAGTTTTTGAATCTGCAGTTAATAAGTTATTTTCTCGTGAAGATGAACTTCATTCTAAAATGGCCTCGTTAGGTTTAACCCAAGAAGAAGCTAAACAGTGTGTCGGTGAAATGAAACAAGAACGTATAATCATTATTGCAAAAAAAGATGTGTAATGGTTCTCCTTTGCAATAGCTTTTGAGGAAACTAAGTGATCGAGAAGTATTAGTAAATCATACTAGCATGTTGCTTTATATATAATATTTATTTTTCTGTACGAATGTTTTATAAATCGGAAAGATACTGAACGAAAAGTATATTACTTGAGTCGTTTACTACTCTCATATGGAGGTGAAAGGGTAATGATTCAATTTTTTGGTATCCACATAGGGACGTTATACTTTCCTACAAGTATCCTTCTAATTACTTTATTAGTTTTAGTAGGTTTTGTTATCTATTTTCTTAGTAGAAGAAAAAGAAATAGAGATCAAACGATTCATTCAAATGAGAATAGGGTAAAGGGCAAAAGAGGAAAAGATAAAACTCTGTAAATGATCTAAAAGAAGAATTAATATATTTCGTCATCAAAAAGAATTCTCGTTTGAAATGAAAAAAAAATCATCCTAATCCTACAGTTCCTGATACAGCCTTACACCATGATTTAACTCCTGAGAAAGTATGATTTAAATAAATGCAGAGAGGGCCCTTGAATTCATTTCTAAGGGCTGTTTTTATTTTTGTTCTGTAAAGGACAGACGACCTTTTAATCTTCTATTTCCTTACTATTTCTTATTTATAACTTCAAAAGAAACTTTATTATCATTTTTTAAGATCTTAAACAAGCAATTGAACCCTTGATAAATTTGAAATAGTAGTCTAACCTTCATATTAAGGAGTGAAAATTATGAATGAAAACATTTCGGGTATTGATTATCAGGAAGTCATTGAATATGCGTTAGATCCACTCATTATTCATTCAAATCATAAGATTATATATGTTAACCACGCAGCTGAACATTTTTTTAGAGGCAAAAGGGAAGATATCATAGGTGCCAGTCCTTTAGATATATTTCAAGAAACATCTAAAGCAGCAATAAGGAAAAGAATCCAATCTGCTTATGAACGTCCAGCAGAGCTTATTGAGGAAACCATATTTAGATTGGACGGGACAACTGTTAATGTTGAATTATATTGTCATCCCTTGCTGCTGGGAGATAAAAAAGTAATCCAAACCTATGTGAGAGATATTACGGTAAAAAAAGAGAGTGAAACAAGACAAAAAGAAATAATAAAGCAAATAAATGAACTGTCTACAACCCTCGTTCCTCTTTTAGAGGGAATCGCTGTACTTCCCTTAGTAGGATCCATAGATGAGGAAAGAGCAAACCAACTTTTAATGGCTGTTCCAGTAAAAGTGCAGACACAAAATATAAATTGTTTAATTATAGATTTTTCCGGTATTTATACATTGAATTCAATTGTAACGGAGCATCTTTTTAAAATTAATAGCGTTATGTCACTACTTGGAGTGCAATGTATCTTAACAGGATTAAGGCCCGAATTATCTCGCTCTGCTGTTCAGCTAGGTATTAATTTAGATTCTACCCGGACAATGGCTACTGTAAAAAACGCACTTCATTTTTTAGGAATTACTTCTAGTAAATAATCTTTAAAATGAAAATAACTAAAGTAACTTGTACGTTTTTAAAGATACATATGATATGAATCTTTAGATGGTACTACTGTCAGAGGAAGTTTCTGATTAAAGAAATAGTGGCATCGTCTTTACGATTTCGTGCTGTTTTAAATATTTTTACATGGTTTTTTAAAATGAGATTTGTATCTTGTATACATTAGAAAAACAAAAGAAACTCCTGAACATATATCAGGAGTTTCTTTTGTTTAAAATAACATATTGTGCAATCCCACGTTTGTTAAATAAAAGATAGAAGAATCATTGAATCGCTTTCTTCAGTTTAAGATCTTGTATAAAGCTTCAGAAGCGTTATCTATATCATAATCGTTATAATTTAAGGTTTTTTGATCCGTAAGTGTAGTGATTTGAAAAATCTTAGATGTTTTACAATACGACAGTTCCAGTACTTGAGGAATGGTATGAGTAATAGCACTATCCTCATATTGAATAAGAGTATAAAGCGTTTTTTTTATTTCAAGTATATTCATAAAAGTACCTCTTTCCATTATAAGGAAACCCAGGGTACAAAGAGACCATATAATTTTAATTTATGTTCTTTCTCTATTGTAACATATGAACGTATAGAAAAATACCTGCCGAGAACAGACAGGATGGTAACTGCAATTGTAAATTCTATGCACTTCTAATTCTGCTAGCTGGTCAGTTAAAAAGGTGACCAGCTAGCAGAACATGTTCTTCTTATAATAGAATTACCTTGAATAGATTCAGTAATAAAAAAGAGTAGATTATTAACCTACTTTATTGCTTTATAAACAACTGGTGAGGAAAGTTTAATCAATGTAGATGGCTGCCCAAAAGCCATAGATTCATCAATGAATGTTTCAAGAGATTGAACGGAATTAGTTAAAACTTTTACTAAGTAGTTGTATTGACCTGCCAGACGATGACATTCGATAACTTCAGGGTGTTCTTTGCAATATTCTACAAATTGTCTGCAGTTTGTATTGCTGTATAAAATAAAAGCAGTTACAGGTTTGTTAAAATTTTCAGGATTAATTATTGCTCTATATCCATCTATTATATTTTTTTCTTCAAGTTTTTTTACTCTTTCATTAACAGCAGGGGTAGATAAACCAACCAACTTTCCCAACTGTGTAACGGACAAACGAGCATTCTCTTGTAGATGTAGTAATATATTTTTATCAATTTCATCCATAAAACATACCCCGCTTTAAATTATAAATTAAAATAATAGGTTTTCCGTCAATATTAAAGTTATTACTTAGTAATACAATAAGAAACATATGTAAAAATAGAAATTTATAGAATACAATTTGATTATATCAAAAGGAGGGATTTAATGGCTTTAGAAATGAGAAATACATGCGAAAAGTGCAATAAGAAACTCCATAATAGCTCTGTTGCTTATATCTGTACACATGAATGTACATTTTGTGATAAATGTAGTGAAAGCGAGATGTATATTTGTCCTAACTGTGGAGGAGAACTAGTTAAAAGACCAAGGGGTAAAGAACATTCGTTAAGTTGCTCACTGAGCTTATCGTAAATTTAGACACAACATTCTATAAATAGTGCAGTCAAAACAGCTATGGTCAATGGGGGGGCATTCAACAGCGAACCGCAACAGGTTTAAGTACGGAACAAATTATAAAGCATCATTGTGGTGAAAGTCTACATGGTCATTGCAATGTTGGACACTTTTCAATTGTCAGAAATGCAGAAGAAGACTTGTTTCGTTCGACACATTATTCTTATAGGTAACTAATTGCACGAAGACAAATATTTTTGGAGTACTGAAAATCGAATTCAGTAATCAATTGATTTATAGATAAAACAAAAGGCAATAGCACATAACTAAAATAAAGCCCTAAAAGTGTCTAATTGACGATTGTTAGGGCTTTGTTTCTGCCAATCATTGGGGCTCAATCGGTTTTTATTAAGCAGGAAAGCCTCCTGTTGGCGGTGGCCATGCTCCGTTTAACCTTCTCATAATGACAATTTCACCTAGATGATAGCTGTTGTGAGAAGCAATATTACGCAGTAATCCCCCTGGGGTTTCACTTGGCCAAGCATCCAGAGGTTCTTCGATTGCTAATGTATCAGCTAAGTGACATGCTTCGTCAATTCCATTACAAAAATGCTGGATTGTCTTTTTCCATTCTTCCTCATCAACCGGAGCAGGGTGTTCAGGCCAGCTTTCACTTACACTTTTCGGTCTTTCAGGGTTTTCTCCTTTAGCAAGGGCAAGTAAAAAGTCTTGCCAATAGCTCATATGCTTCACTAATTGATAAATAGAATAAGGTAATTCCTCTTGTTTATGTGAAGCAAGCTCTATATTAATATCAGTTATTGCGTTAATCGTCGGAAGATGGCCTCTTTCACCTCGCAGTGATTTGATAAGCGCATCACGAAATGCTGTATTCGTTTGTGTCATGTTTTTTTCAGCCTTTCTTTTTCAAAGTATTAAGCTTGTAACAGTCTAACACAAATCAGTTTAATATATGTACTTCTGTGATTAACGACTTACTATAACAAAGCCACTAAAACAATTAGTATCAATCACAATTTTTTGTTTGTAAGTCACCTTTATATGAAGAAATATGGTTTAATATAAAATATATAGAAATAAGTAGAAAAAGGTACCCTTTATGGAAAGTGAAAAAGATTATGTGATTTTGAGAAAGACGATAACAACTCTTTCTACAAGCTTTATTTTAGCTTACCTTTTGACAATAACAGGTCTGATTCAACAACTAACTGACGGAGAAGAACTATCGTATCATACTGGAAATGACATGGCAGGATGGTTCCTTGTATATCTTTTTTATGTAGGGGCCGTTATTGCTGTATACGGAAATTTTGTCTCAGTTATACTGGACGCTATTCGAAAGAAATGGCTTCCCAACATGAGGTGGCTATTTGTCTTCTTCCACGGCATATTAGGCTTAATTAACGGTTTGTTTTTTCAAGATACATATTTGGCTTATTACGGGATGGCAGCCGCTATGTTATATGCATGTATAGATTGGTGGGTAGAAAGAAGAATTGACAGGGAAAAAAGTACAAAAGTATTGCTAATTATACCTCTTATTCTTTTACTTCTCAGTTGGAGTATATTAGAAGCGCTATCACCTAGCCTTCCGCCATTTACGAAAGAAGATGCCATAGAGTTTGCGACAAGTGGTGAAGGAACAGATATTGATTTATTTCCTGCTAAAGTTGGAACATGGAAAGGAACTTTTGGAGGGTATCAAATCGAAAGAAAAACTCGTGCTAAAAAATTAAATAAAGAGTTTTATCTAGTGACGTTTGAAGAAAACTGGACTAAAGGTAAACAAAAAGGACGCTATGTAATGTCTTATAAAGTAGATCGCAGCAGTGTCTCAGGGGATGGCGGAAGTGGCACAACACCTCCTTATTATGAAAAGGTATTAGAACAATAAAATAGTAAAAATTAAGTTTATGAATAAAGGAGCTTTGATCTATGTCTAAGATTTCTCTAGCAGAGGCTGTGAAATTGAAAAGTGTATTATCAAAACGAATACATGAATTAGAAGAAGAGATGGACCGAGTTGCATTTATAGAGATCGAAAAAGGGGAGAAGATTCCTCCTCAGGCTCGATCACTATCTGATGTTGAACAGGATTTAGAGGACATTCGAAAGGATTTGCGTCTACTTGATAAATTAATGTATCAAGCCAATATTCAAAATAATATTACTTATAATGAACACAAACTAACAATTGTAGAAGCGATTGAATATGCCACTCAATTACGTGCTAAAGCAAGAAAATATAAGGAGTTTGGTTCATCATCTAAAGAAGAATATCCTTACTACGGAGAAGGGGTATCCATTATTAAAGTGGCTACATTTGATCCTGAAGAATATCGTCTAAGAGGGCTAGAGGTTGAAAAGAAAGCAAATAGATTATCAAATTTAATTAACGCTAAAAACTATCAAATAGAGTTAGAGTTTGATGGAGATAAATATTTTTAACCCTTGAAGAGGTGAGACTCCCTTCAAGGCATAGAAGGAGAATGTTTAGTGTACTCAAAGTACTATTGTGATGGCAAGTGATAAAACCAATAATCCAATGACCCATTACACTGTTACTATTTACCAATAACCAACTATAGCAATGGACGGTCGATGACCAATACCTCCTTGTTTTTAACTCCTTCTATGGTGCCCTTACTTGTAAGTTAAGTAAGGGCCTTATTTATCTTATTTTTATTAGAAAGCTTTCAGTATAATAACACCTGTAATAATAAGAGTAACCGAGATAATCTTTCTTTTGTTTTTTGATTCCTTAAATATATAAATACCTAACAGCGTTGTACTAACAATCGTCAGCCCTGCCCATATAGCAAAAACAATTCCCATTTCAAAATAGTGCGTCGTTAGAGAAATAAAATAAATACAAGCAATGAAGAGTAGAAATGCGCCTATCGTGGGAACAGTTTGTCTAAAGCCTTTAGATAGTTTTACACACATTTGGCCTGCAATGCCTAAAACTAAGCCCATCGTTAAAAATACGTATCCCATTACGCCGTCCTTCTTTCTTTAGAGCTCCCTTTAATGTTAAGAGAAACTGCACCGATTATAATAAGAGAAACTCCTAAAATTTTAGATAAAGAAATAGTTTCATCAAAAAAGATAATACCTGTGACAACAACAAGTACGGTTGCTCCTCCCGCATACAAAGCACTTGCTACTCCTACTTCACCTTTGGCGTTAAGTAGCATATAAGCAGCAATTGAAGAACAATAAAATAGTATGGCGAGAACAGTAGGAACAAAGTTTGTGAATCCATTTGTAAGATTAAGAAAAAATACTGCGATTACCTCCAAGATGATGGCAAGAAACAATAGTAAATAAAACAATTAGATCTCCTCCTTTCAGTCGCCTCATTTTAAGAACTTTACGTAATTGCTACTAAATAGTTGCAGTAGCACTCGGATGTCATTATTTTATCTAGAGCTTGATATCTTGTAAAATAATGATAAATGATTATAGATATCACTATTATTAATACCTAAATGAATGTAAGTGGAAAGGAGGATGTTTATGGAAGTAGAAGATATACGCATATTTATGGCTGTAGCAGAATACGGCAGTGTAAGCCTTGCCGCTGATAAGCTAGGCTATGTTCAACCAAATGTAACAGCACGTATTCGGTCTCTTGAACGAAAAATTGGACACCCATTGTTTCATCGTCACAGACGAGGAATGACATTAAATGTAGAAGGTCGAAAACTTTTAACATATGGAGAACAAATGATGCGGCTGATGGATGAAATACAGAAAGCATTTCAAGATGAGCGTAACCTTGTTGGATCATTATGTATTGGATTAGTTGAAACGGTAGTAGGGTTTCCTGAAATCATTTCTTCCTATCATAATAAGCACAAAAATGTGGATATTTCTCTAGTATCAGGAGTAAGTACACAATTAATAGAGAAAGTTCTTAAGTTTCAGTTAGACGGGGCATTTGTAGCAGAACCAGTAAATGTGTCAACGCTTGATCAAATTCCAGCTTTTGATGAAGAAATTGTACTTGTATGCAGTGTAAATGAAAAAGGGAAGAAGCAGATTCAGTCTGCCAAAGAGTTACTACACTTACCATTCATTTTATTTAATGAAGGCTGCCAATATAGAGAAAGACTGCAGCAGTGGTTAAAAGACGAACAAATAGTATCACCAAAAATCATGGAATTTGCTACACTTGAGACGATTATGGGGACAGTAGTTTCTGGTCTTGGTGTGACACTTATAGCCCGGTCATTAGCGGAAAGATATGAGCGGGAAGGGTTAGTACAACTCTTTTCAATACCTGAACCTTACAGAAACCTCAGGATTGTGTACGTTCGTCGCTCCGACTCCTATCTAGGAGTAACTGAGGGTGAATTTATAAAGACAATCAGCGAAGTAAGAGAAGGGAAAAATCAGAGAACGAATTGAATCGATTATAAAAGATATAAACGAACACACGATTGTAGAAAGAGTTGACTCGGACGAAGTAGGAGGGCTAAAGATCTTTTTATCTCAAGGTTATTTATTGGAGGTATTTCCAGATACGTCAGAAGACGATGAATACAGTGAGTTCTGGAGACTTTTCAACCGGAAGGAAGACACCCCTCACTTTGTTGTCACAGGAAATGGTGTTAAAAACGAGTAATCCTATAATTAAAGAAACGAAAAAAGCACAAACCCGTTGGAACCAAACGTTTTTGTGCTTTTTTCTTATTTTATAATTGAGTTACATATAATCATAAGCGGAATCATCAAAATAGAGCCAGTGATAATATTCAACCTGCGGATCTGTCATCTTCGAAACTTCTTCTTCATTGAATTTTTGATACTCAACTAATTTCTGCACTTTAGAATTTCTTTCCACTTGGCTCATTTTAAATCCTCCTTATAGTTTGAGAAGTAACAATGTATTTAAATATAGAAAGCGTTTTCTTTTTCTTGCTTTTATTATATATCTCAATATGAGATTAAAACAATATCAATTATAGATGATTTTTCAAAAAACAATATAGAAATGGTATTATGGCATCCAATTGGGACAACAAGGCTTCTGCAATCGAAATTAAATAATGGGTGATTTCCAATGGCAAGGCTAAAAATTTTTTGTTAGTATCGTTGCTTAATCCCTAAAAAACATTGTGATAACTAGCTCTATAAATTAGAAATAAAGCTAGCTATGTTAAGCTAGCTTTATATTTTTTATGCTGTTTTCCAGAGCCGTAAATTTTCAACTGTCGTTCACTTTGTTATAAAAACTCTTTAACATTTTCATCATGTTACGTCCTGAAGTTCTTGACATTTGATTATTATCTTCATCATCATGAGTACTCAGGTACCAACTTCCTTTGTTATCTTCATTTAATCTATATACCTTATTGGTTCTACTATCTGTATAAAAGTTTCCATCCTTCAGTCTCACACAATCCCCCCTCTACCAAGTGTCTATCCTGTATTATGCCCAAGATATCAATTTTATGAAAAATTTCATATACACAAAAACAGCAGGTTTCTTAATGCGCTTATTATTTTGTAAGTAATCTATAGAGGTGCAAAAATGGTGAAAGTCCATTAAATTTATGTACTGCTAGTAAACCTTAAATTAGTTCTTATTATGATACCTATATTTCCATTTTAAAATTTTATCTATTTTTCTGTATTTGCTATCTTCGGTTCTGTGTGTTACGCTTAGGTTAATTATTTTTGTTCGGTGTAGGATTGNTCTTCAAAAGGAGTAAAACTATGAAAAAAATATGCTAATTGGCTTCGCAAGTACTATCCTATACCTTTATGGTGAAAAGATAGTGAAAACGATATTAGGATATAGCTCCTATTTTTCCATATTATAGATTCATTTCTCTTTAATAGGGTATACGTTCATTAGAATCGATATAAACTTAAAGAGCTGCCAGGGAGGTATATATATGGAAAAGAAACACGAAGCAACTGCAAATCAGCGCGTGGTTCATCGCACTCGAAATAGCTGGTCAGGCTTTTTGTTTGGCGTAGGGTTAGTTGCTTTTATTGATGAAGCAGTGTTTCATCAGCTGCTTCATTGGCATCATTTTTATGATAAATCCACAACGGCCGCTGGTTTAGTGTCGGACGGTTTGTTTCATGCATTCAGCTGGTTCGCTACAATTGCATCACTTTTTATGGTGGCAGATCTAAGGCGCCGAGGCGGCTGGTGGGTGAAAAGGTGGATAGGAGGAGTATTGCTTGGAGCCGGGGCGTTTCAGCTTTATGACGGGACCGTGCAGCATAAGCTTATGGGACTTCATCAAATCCGGTACGGAGTGAAGATTGCACCTTACGACATTACGTGGAATGTACTTGCATGTTTGATGCTGCTTATTGGCATCATTTTAACATGGTTTACACGTAAACAAGGTGCACATCATGATTAAATATGAAGTATTGTCTCAGCTTTTATTAGCCCTGCCTTTTGTCGCTGCCTTTTTTTTATACATGTGGGCTGTAGCTTCTTCGAATGCAACGTATAGAAAATGGTCATTATATAGGACGTCCAGCTGGACACTTGGTATTTTATGCGCCATATCTTCTGTAGCCGGACCGCTCGCAGCCCGTGCTCATATGGACTTTACTGCGCATATGACGGGGCATTTGCTTTTAGGTATGCTAGCTCCGCTTTTAATGGCGTTAGGAGCACCTCTTACGCTGCTGCTTCGCACGCTTCCGGTTCATGCAGCCAGAAAAGTGTCAAAACTTTTAAAAGGACGGTTTGTTCGGTTCATCAGCAGTCCGGTGACAGCTTCTGTTCTTAACGTAGGAGGACTTTGGATTCTTTATACAACAAGTCTGTATGGCATGATGCATCACTCTTTTTTCGTGCATGTCGCTGTACATATTCACGTGTTTTTAGCCGGCTATTTATTCACCGTATCGATGATTTCAATCGATCCTTCGCCGCATCAAAAAACTTTTACGCACCGGGCATCCGTATTGGTTCTTGCTCTTGCTGCTCACGGTATTTTATCAAAATGTGTGTACGCTCACCCGCCTATGCACGTATCGGCGGAAGGGGCGCAGCAAGGGGCTATGCTGATGTATTACGGAGGCGATTTAATCGACTTATGTTTAATTGTGCTTCTTTGTTATGAATGGTTTAAGCAGGTTCAAAAAGTATCTCTTACATAAAAAACGCGCAGAAAGCATGGTGCTTTCTGCGCGTTTTTTTAGTGAATGTTTCGTTTTTTAAAGCGTCCGCCGCGGACTTCGGTAATATCTGCAACGGCTAAAAAGGCAGTAGGATCAAAATCTTCAACAATGGTTTTTAGCTTTGATTCTTCAAGGCGCGTGATGATGCAGAAAATCACTTTTTTATCATCGCCCGTATAAGCACCTTCACCGTGCAAATAGGTAACGCCTCGACCTAGACGCGCATTAATCGCATCGCCAATTTCGTCGGAATATTCGCTAATAATCCAAGCGGATTTTGATTCTTCCAATCCTTCTACAACCGTATCAATGGCTTTAGCTGCAATGATGTACGCAAGGATGGAATACATGGCGCGGTCCCACGTGAACACAAATCCCGCTGCTCCTAAAATGAAGAAGTTGAAAAACATCACAATTTCTCCCACGGAAAACGGAATTTTTTTACTGATTAAAATGGCAAGTATCTCCGTACCGTCAAGCGCTCCGCCGTAGCGAATTACGAGTCCAATTCCAATTCCGAGAATAATCCCTCCAAAAACGGTAGCAAGAAGAACGTCTGCGGTAAATGCGGGGACATCATGAAACATAGAAGTTAAGATGGATACAACCAGTATGCCAAAAATAGTGGAAAGGGCAAATGTTTTCCCCATTTGCTTGTACCCGATAAATACAAACGGAAGATTTAGTACAAAAAGAAAGATTCCTAGATTTACGCCAGTAAGGTGCGAAAGCATGATGGAAATACCGGTAATTCCTCCGTCGACAACGTGGTTCGGAACGAGAAAAATTTCAAGTCCTGTGGCCATGAGCAGGGCACCGATCGCAATGGCGATGGCCCTACCAAATACCTGTCCCTTGGACAGCTTTCGGTGCTGAATTTTCGCTTTTTCGAGTTCTGTCATTTGCATGTCTCCTTTGATGTCTCCTATGTATTTCTCACTTTAGAAAAGTGAAACTATCTTTAATTATACCTTACTATGCACAATTAGTGGGGATAGACGGCTTAATCACTTGTTTCACCATGCAAAAAAAGCCTGCTTCAGAGTCATAAGCAGGCTTTTTAAGGAGTAAAACGATGAAAAAAGATAGTTGGCTTTACGGCTTTAACTATATAGAAAATTGATGAAAAAACAGTGAAAATGCCGGCATGTGCGGTAAGAAAACCGGGGATACTAGTTAAAAAAGCCAAAAGGAGATGACGAAATGAGCGTGTGGATGATGTATAATCACTTGATGCATTCGCAAATCTTTTTAAGCAGCGTATTAATTAGCGGTATTCTTCTTGTTAGCGGAGGATTTGTGTACGGTAGCATAATGAACAAAAAGTGAACCTAATATTGCCACGGATAGGTTGTTAATGGAAGATGATCAATAGCTGCTTGGTTAATGTTATACTTGCTCCATAAGCATAGCGTGGAGGTGTCAGCATGAGCAAGCATCATGATCTAACAGCATCATACGGAGAATCGTTAGTGACGTGTGAACATCAGTTTGAAGCTAGCTATTACTATCATCAAGTGCGCGAACAGTGCATGAATCACATTCATGAAATAAGCAAAGCGGTAGATGAATTCATCGTTAATTTTACAGATGAAAGTTTGAAAATATTAGAGCTTCTTTACTATGATCTAGAAGACAGCAACTGCTTTGACTATTTTTCGATGACAAAAGAAGAATTCGAAGAGTGTATGGGCGTATACTTTGGTGAAGTGGTTACGTCTACTATTGATGAAGCGCACTGGGTTGTGAAAGAATATCCGCTTATGGAAAACAAGTATGTGACCGGAATTGAAAAAGGGAATCTTTCACTCATGTTTCCTCACGGATTTTTTAACCATAAAGAGCGTCATCCAGAGTGCGTTTTTACTCTTTATCATTTATATAAACAGCTGCAAAAATAGGAAAAAGGTGAACGTAAGTTCACCTTTTTTATTGTCCCAGCTTTATGGGAATATAAATATCCATTTCATATGTATCACTATATAAATTGCTGTGTATAGCTGTATTTACAATTTCAAGAGCAGGACCTTCAATCATGCTGTAAGGAGAGTTCGGCAGCCATTCATTCCAGATGCTGTTGTACGTCGACCCGAGCGATGTAATGGGACCTCTGTGTTTAAACTGCAGGTATGTAAACGAAGGAAACGTATGAACGCTCATACCGTTTGGAATAAAAGCCGTATCAGCCACTTCTGTCCCTGCAATATAAAAATAATTTTCTTTTTTCGGAGCCATGCAAATGCCTGTAACCATATGAGGTTCTTTTGAAGAGCTAATCATTTCTTTTTCTTTAAGTATTTGCTTCAAAAGATTCTCTTTTTGATACTCTCCGTTTTTTGCTATGCCTATCACTGAAAATCCTTCTTTATATACAACTTTACCTTGCATAATCCACCTCGAATTTTTCAAGCTCTAGCTTTTATTCTATCAATCATAAATTACTTTACCGTGATTGTAACATAATCTTAAGTAGATATCGATGCAGAAAATGGAACATGATCAAAGCTTCAAACACGTGCTTGAGATACTCTAATTATTACATAAAAACAGCGCCGGAATTCGCACGCTGTTTTTATTAATGCAACACTTTATTTATATAACGTTTACGAAGAGTAAATCCGGGAAACTCCTTAATATAAGTCAAAATGGTAGCTAAACCAGTAGTCGTCCTGCACATTCTTTGTGTTTGAAGCGACAATATGCTCATGACCTTGTTCGTCTGTGGCAATCCAGTTGTAGTTGATATCCATTTTAATCGGATACATATTGCCTTTTTTAAACAAAATAACGGGGGGAGTTACTTCAACAAACTCGTTTAGTTTTTTAACAACATCTTCTTTACAGCGAATTAGCTCCATGTCTTTTTCTCCTTCGGTGTTATTGCACAATCATATTTTTTGCGTTGTGCACAATATATAATTTAAAATAACAAAGGTAAGTTTAGCACATTTTACAAAAAACAGAGAAATAAAAAGGAGCGATATCGATGAATGAACAAATTTTATTAGCAGAACGCCCAAAGGGAATGCCAACAAAAGATACGTTTAAATACGAAAAAATTGAAATGCCTACAGCGAAAGAAGGCGAGGTACTTGTTCAAACACTGTACCTTTCTGTTGATCCGTATATGAGAGGACGCATGAACGATACAAAATCATATGTTCCTCCATTTGAGCTAAACGCACCGCTTGCAGGCGGCATTGTAGCACGCGTAACGGAATCAAAATCAGATCGTTTTAAAGAAGGCGATATCGTGACGGGTATGCTTCCTTGGAAACGCTATTCAGCTGCAGAAGCAAAAAACTTACAGAAAGTTGATCCAGAGCTAGCGCCAATTACAACGGCTATCGGCGTTCTTGGTATGCCTGGTCTCACAGCTTACTTTGGACTGCTTGAAATCGGTCAGCCAAAAGAAGGCGAAACAGTAGTCGTTTCCGGTGCAGCAGGTGCTGTTGGATCTGTTGTTGGTCAAATCGCTAAAATTAAAGGCGCACGTGTTGTCGGCATCGCAGGTTCTGAAGATAAAATTGCTTATTTAAAAGATAAGCTCGGATTTGATGAAGTGATTAATTATAAAAAAGGAAATGTAAAAGAAGCGTTGAAAGAAGCGTGTCCTAATGGCGTTGATGTTTACTTTGAAAACGTCGGTGGAGAGATTTCAGATGCAGTTGTTAGCTTATTAAATAAATTTGCGCGCATTCCGCTTTGCGGCCAAATTTCACTGTATAACTTAGAAAAACAAGATGTTGGACCGCGTGTTCAAACACCTCTATTAATTAACAGTGCGTTAATGAAAGGCTTTATCGTAGCCGACTATGCAGACAAATTCCCTGAAGGCATTAAGCAGTTAGGGGAATGGGTGCAGCAAGGAAAAATCAAGTACAGTGAAAACGTTGTAGAAGGTTTTGAAAATGTACCTGAAGCGTTCCTTGGTTTATTTGAAGGAGCAAACTTAGGAAAACAGCTTGTAAAAGTAGCAGAATAAGCGTAAAAAACCGTGTGGGATTATTCCCGCACGGTTTTTTACATAGTTGAAGCCGTTTGTTGTTTTGCTTCTTCTTCCATATGTTCACCAGTTCGTTCGATTGGCGAGCGTTTGTGATAGCGTCCAAGCAGTCCTGTCATGATGAAGATACCGATTAACGAATAAAGAACTTGAACTACGCCGAATACCACAGTTGCAGAGCCTACAATCAATACATCTGTCAAAAGCATTGTTTTACCTGGATTAATGCCAAAGCGTTTATCAAGAAACACGCATAGCATGTTGATTCCGCCAAGAGAAGAGCCGTGGCGAAACAAAAAGATCAGTCCAATGCCGACAATAATGCCGCCCACAATCGCAGCTACAAGCGGATGCGGAAGCGCAAACGAAAAGTTGGCAGCTAATAAATCAGACATCACTGACATCAGGCTAACGCTGATGAAGCTTTTTATCGTAAATTGCAGCCCAATTTGCGTAAGAGCCATAAAATAAAATGGTAAATTGATGATAAAGAACAATACCCCAAATGAAATACCGGTTAAATGCTGCAGGACGATTCCAAGTCCTGCTGTTCCGCCAATAACGAGGTTAGAAGCGGTTAAAAATTGAATTCCGATGGCAACGCACAAACAGCCAAAGGTAATCCATCCCCATTGTTTTACGTGATTCATATCTCCATCCCCTTTTGTATATTTATACAATACTTTCGATAGAAAACACCGTCTTTTAATTCACAAAATCTATTTTACTATATATCTTTTCAAAAAAAAGCACTTTTGTGAGAGAATCTAACACAAGATTAAAAGTTAGATAATTCAGATTTATTAAGTTTTTTTGAAGCGAATGAGCGATAAATCAATATGTTTCTAAAAAAAGATTACAAAGAAAGAATGAGAAAAACGGATTTTGGAAAATGTATAAACAAATATTTGGATAATGGTTAAAAAAAGGGAGAAAACATTAGTTAAAACGAACATTTTTTAACTGAAATTAAAATATAATTCGGATTTTTATTGATTTTTTGTTTGATTGAGGTAATATATAACATTATTAGCATAAAAATATGTAGAGATGGAAGTGGATGCGAAATGAATAAGAAATTATCAGCGTTGACAGGGGTGGCTGTACTTGCTTTTTCACTGACGGCATGTGCTCCTCAGCAGGAAAAAGAAGTGTCTGCTGAGAAAAAAGAACCCGCTCAACACCTAGCTGATCAGCAAATCATGGCCGATGCTTGGTACCAAACATCCGGCGAAATGAAAGCTTTGTATTACCAAGGCTATAATACTGGAAAGCTTCGTTTAGATGAGGGGCTTGCAAAAAGTACCGATAAAAAGCCTGCCATTATTTTGGATTTAGATGAAACCGTGCTTGATAATAGCCCATTTCAAGCTTCAGCAATCAAAACCGGAAAAGGATTTCCTTATAAATGGGATGAGTGGGTGCAAGCAGCAAAAGCGAAAGCAGTACCAGGTGCTGTTGATTTCTTGACGTATGCGGATCAAAAAGGCGTAGATATTTACTATATTTCGGGCCGTACAACTTCTCAGCTTGAGGCAACAATTAAAAACCTAAAGAATTTACATATTCCTCAAGCAACCAAAGACCATGTGCTATTAACGGGTCCAAAAGATGAAGGAAAAGAAACGCGCCGTCAAAAAGTAGCGACGAATCATAATGTAGTCCTGCTGTTTGGTGATAACTTATCTGATTTTAGCGGCTTTGATAAAAAGTCCATTACTGATCGAAATAAGCTTGTAGAAGAGCAAAAAGAAACGTTTGGCCAAAAGCTAATCGTATTTCCAAATCCAATGTATGGAGATTGGGAAGGAGCTATTTATAACTACGACTACTCAATTTCGGACAAACAAAAAGATAAGCTTCGCCGCGAACAGCTTCAGTATTTCAACTAAAAAAGAGAGGCTGGGAAAAAAGGTTTTTAACCCAAGTGAAAAACGAACAATTGATCAGCACGTGATCAATTGTTCGTTTTTTTTGTTATGGTGAATATAGTTTCATCTGTCTTGTTTGTTCCTTCTAGCAGGTGATTGGAGGGCAAGGTGAAGACTCCTGCGGGAAAAGCGGAACAGGTGAGACCCCGCAGAAGCGCAAGCGACGAGGAGGCTCAGCGGCCGCCCGCGGAAAGCGAAGCCTTGCACGGAAATCAACTGCGGTGTCATAAGCGGTTCAGTTCATGTATCTCATTTGTTCGTCTTTAGGCTGGATTCATTTCGTTATGTCTTCAACCTCTTTTTAATTTTTCCAATATAGTCAGTTCAAACGATAGCTTGTCCAAATGATCCTGCTTTTTAAGAAAGAAGCCAAGGAGCATAAGGAACTTGCTTCCACTCGTGTTTTAACATGCCATAAATCACAAGGTCATGGTAGTGATCATATAGGTATTCACCTTCTCTGCAAATGCCTTCTTCTGTAAAACCTAGACGCGCAGGGATGGCTTTACTTTTTTCGTTATTAACGCCGCAGCGTATTTCGACTCGATGAAGGTTTAACGTATTAAATGCATAATTCAGGCATCCGTGTACGGCTCTTGTCATAATACCTTTTCCTTGAAAATCATGTCCAATCCAATAGCCAAGACTTGTACTTTTGTTTCCCCAATTAATTCCGTGAAAACCAATCATCCCGGCGATTTCTCCGTAGTACCGAATGATGGCCTGGAATCCTTGGTTATTATAATATTGAGCTCTCCATTCAGGGATGAGTTCATCGTAGTCAGCAATACTTTGCATGCTATCTACCCATGGGAGCCATTCTTTTAGGTAAGGTCTTGACTCGTTAATAAGAGAAAGCAAGGGGAAAGCGTCAGTTGATTCAATCAAATGCAAACTAACTTCGTCATCAATTTTGTATTCAAACATACGAAAGCCTCCTGTGATGATGGGCCTGCTGAGATAAGCGTAGCGTGTAGGCAGTTCTAACATCTAGTTTTTCTTTATTCTACCACAAGTAACAAAGAGGAGAGCGAGGAAGTTTAGGCTAAAAGTAAATAACGCATAAAGTCGATAGGATTTTAATGATTAAAAAAATTAATAATTGAAAGCACTTTTATCAATATTTTTACAGAAAAGAAGCATATACAGTGATACAATGGAAGAAGCGATAAGGCGTTGTAAGTATACATACTTTATAACAAACATGATATTGGATTGATAAAAGCAGGTGGTAAAAACATGGATGTACAACTATTAATAACGGTATTTGCACTCGGGTTTTTCGGGTCATTTTTAGCAGGTATGCTTGGAATTGGAGGATCAGTTGTTTTGTACCCGCTGCTGCTATTTGTTCCGCCTCTTGTAGGAGTGGGAATGTTCAGCGCGCACGAAGTAGCTGGTATAGGAGCCGTACAGTCGCTGTTTGCGTCTGTTTCAGGAGCTCTTGCTTACAAAAAGGGCGGCTATTTGAATAAACCGTTAATTTTATATATGGGTATCAGCGTCTTAGTTGGCAGTCTCATTGGTTCAACGCTATCAAACTCGTTTTCAGAAGGAATGATCAATTTCATTTACGGCGTGATGGCAACAATTGCTGCAGGATTAATGTTTATGCCCAAAAAAAATAATCCAGCGGCCGATTCATTCGAAGTGACGTTTTCAAAACCTTTGGCAGCAGCTCTGGCGTTTTTAGTTGGAATTTGCGGGGGGATTGTCGGAGCAGGAGGCGCATTTTTACTTGTTCCTATTATGATTACCGTGTTAAAAATTCCTGTGCGCGTAACGATTGCAAGCTCATTAGCCGTGACGTTTATTTCGTCTATGGGAACAACATTCGGTAAAGTAATGACGCATCAAGTCCTTTTGCTTCCGGCGCTTATGATTATTGGAGCAAGCTTACTAGCAGCTCCAATCGGCGCTTTTGTTGGGCAAAAGACGAAGGTAGCGTCGCTGCAAGTTATCTTAGCGATCGTTATTACGGCGACTTCGCTGAAAATATGGTTTGATTTACTAATGAAATCTATTCATTAAAAAAAGCTGCCTTTTTAAGGACAGCTTTTTTATTTTGGTGTTGATGACACAAGGTGAGCGACTAAAATATAGCGTTCAGGTGCTGAACCAACGTAATTAAACGGATAACAGGTGCTGACGGTTAAAGTGGCTCTAGGCTTTGGTACAATAACAGTCCGGTCATCCGCATCAACGATTCGTACTTTGTTCACTTTGTATGTGAAGGTGCCTGCTGCCGTGTCCACCACGAGCGAATCGCCTTCACCCACGTCGCCAAGCTTACGAAAGACCGTATCGCGATGTCCTGATAGAACAGAATTGTCGTTTTGACCAGGCAGCACGCTTCCCGCAAAATGACCCACGCCTTTTTCTAATTCATCTTCGTTCGTACCGTGATAGATCGGCAGCTTAGCGTTTAATTTAGGAATATATAATTCTCCCATTAAATCACCGATTTTTGGCTGCTTTGGGTAAGACACATTTGACACTTTCGGCTTTTTTTCCGGGCTAGCAGTACGAGAGTGTACCGTTTTTTTAGCTTCAACAGCAGAAGCTTCAGCAGAAGAGTCCGCTGTTGAAGCGTCCTTGCTTTTAGAAACTGAAGCTGCGGCTGGTTCTTCTGTATCCATTGTTTTAAATGCCAAATAGCCTCTTGCAAATTTATAGGCGTTTGTGGTCGTAAACCAAAGACCAAAGCAAATGACGGCGGCTAAAAGGGAAAGAACAATCAACCGCTTTTTGCGATTGATTGTTCTTCTTGTTTTTCTTGGTTCCATTTTATGCACGTCTCACTTTGCGGAAAAGAACAAAGCCAGCCGCTACAAGTACTAATCCAATTAATGTATTTGTTGCATAATTAGAAGCCGTTTCAGGAAGTTTTCCGCCTTTAACGGTTTTTTGTACAGCACCATTCGTTTGTTTCTTCACCGGTTCTTGTTTCTTTTCTACTGCTGGTTTTTGCGCTTGAGCTGGTTTTGCTACAGCTTCAGCAGATTTTTCTACTTCTTTTCCTGTGTCTGTGATGATATCAGAATTAAACATATCGCCTGTGATCACCATGTCTGCTAAAAATTTACCGTCTGTTGTATAAAGAGAAATTTTTAGACTTGCATTTTTTAATTCTTCTAAGTTGATTAAATCAGTAAGAGAAAGCGGTCTTTCATTTCCGCCTTGTACAAGTGCGAACTTAGCGTCTAAATGGAAGATTGATAGCATTTCTTTATAAATAGACATTAATTCAGCGATTTGATCAGCAGATAATTCTGTTGCTGTATCAAAATCTTCGAATGCCGCTAAGCGCTCGCCTAATTGATCTAAGCGGTTAAGCGTTGCTTCATTTGAAAGCTCATCTTCTAACGATGTAAAATGTGCTTCAATTCGATTTAATTCTTCTGAAGTTAAGCCTAATTCAGACTGCATAAACGATAGTAAGCCGCTTAAATCTTCTTCGCTTAATAATTCATCATCGTAAGAAGCGTCTTCTTCATCATATGACTCATCATCTTCATACCAGTCGTCGCCCTCTAGATAGAAGCCAACATCCTCGTATAAATCATCTAGGTACACATAGTCGTCTAAGCTTTGACCGTTTTCTTTTAACAACGCATTTAAGCTTGTTTTGTCTAAGTCAAAATCTGCATACACATCTTGCACGTTATGTAAGTCAGCTGCAATTGGTTCACCTAAAAAATCTTCTAAATCTGCGATTGTATCGTAGTTTTCAAGACTATCGTCATACAGTGAAAGTGAATATTCAACGTCGTCTTTGGTTACTTCAAAGCCTCGCGTTTGGCTTACCGATTTTAAATACTTGTTGAAATCTGCGTCAAATGTTGACGCTGCTGCGAATGAAGACGTTGGAAATACGCCAACAAACAGCAGAAATGATAATAGTATTGCCCCCAGTTTTTTCATCAATTTTCTCCTTTTTTTACGTTTTCTACAAGATTATATAGGAAGAGTTATAAATTTACAATATATACTTATATTATATATACCTTGAATATAGTGGTAATTTAAGGGATTGATAGAACTATATATTTTGAGAACACCGTACGAAAGGGAGTGGAAAGCCCTAGATAGAAAAAGGAGGAAATAAAGAAAAAGGTTTATAATTTTTTTTAACAGAGGCAGAAATATAAAAAAGTATCAAAAAAGAACAGCACTTAGAAGCTGTTCTTTTTGAAATGATATGTAAGCCTTAGCATAGATAGTTGAAATTCGATACCGTTCCGCTTTAGAAAAAGGTGGTTACGAGTTATGATTTTAGTAAGGATAGTGAAGAAAAGTGAGAGCGCGGTTTTGTCAGCTCTATTTTGATTCCTTTTAGCCTTAAACGTTCTACAAACTGTTTGCGTTTTTTTCGCTTTTCATGCGGGGATTGATTCATATTTGCCTCATCCTCCATATTTAGTCAAGTAGCTAACATATCATTATCATAATCAAAAGATGACGGTTACACAATAAACATTCTCAAATATTCACAAAGATTTAAAATTTGTTACATTGATAGTGTACATGTACCCCATTCTCTTTTTTTATAACATCTCAATGTGCTGTTTTTAAATTGAAGTTTTGTAAATCCTGTCGCAGGCTAAAAAAAGCGCTGACTTTTATATTTTGATTCACTGTGCTTAAAAGCTATACTAGTAGTGCGTATAGAAAAGAGTAAACCGAATTTTTACATCTCATCTATTCGTATACAAAAAAGAAAGAGGGATTTTGATGAAAACAGAACAGCAGTATTTTGAAGAAGGAAAATCAATCCAAACATATATGAACGACATGAGTACATTAAAAGAGGAAAGTTTAGCTGTTTATGAACAATTTCAGCTTCCTAAAGATGGATTGGCTGACAAATTAAAGGCTCACAAGCTTCATTTCTTAGCGATTACTGAAGATTGGTGCGGAGATGCGATGATGATTAACCCAATCATTCGTAAAGTAGCTGAAGCTGCCGGTATCGATGTGCGCGTTGCACTGCGAGATGCAGACACCGAATTAATTGACCGCCACTTAACAAACGGAGGGCGTGCCATTCCGATTATTTTAATTTTTAATAATGAAGGGACGTTACTTGGGAAGTGGGGCCCCCGTGCTCCCGAAGTTCAGCAAATCGTCGATGAGCTTCGTGCCACGCTTCCTTCAAAAGAAGATCCTTCGTTTGAAGAAAAGCAAAAAGAAGTCTTTTCTTCGTTACGAACAAGATATAAAGAAGAACCGGCTCTTTGGTCGTATGTTTATAACAGCTTTAAAGAAACGGTATTAGCTGTTGTGAAATAACTTAAAAGAAAGCAAGATAAAATGAAGCATTCATTTTATCTTGCTTTTTTTCTGGTTATTGCAACAAGATCGTTTGTATATCACTTCAAGGGAAAGGCAGCTCTTATGAATGTTAGTGTTCAAAACGCGTACTTTTAATTAAAAAAACGCACAAAATTCTAAAAATAAAAATATTTTTTATTCACAACGCGTACTTTTTAACTTGATGATGATATAATAACAAATAATAAATGAAGAAAGGGGGCGCGTAAATGAATGGAAAAGCTTTTGGTTAGTATTTTTAAGCAGCATTTTTAAAGTTCAAAATGAATTTTATTTTTTAAATTTAATGAAAGCGCTTAATAACTCACTTCTCAGAAAATATAGAAGAAAGGTGTTAGATACATGAATAACTTACATAGAAAAATGGGAACGTTTTCTCTCATGATGGTTGGCCTTGGATCTATTATTGGATCAGGATGGCTGTTTGGAGCATGGAGAGCTGCTCAAATTGCAGGCCCCGCAGCAATTGCTTCTTGGATTATTGGAATGGTTGTTATTTTATTTATAGCTCTTTCTTACAGTGAACTAGGATCGATGTTTCCAGAAGCAGGAGGTATGGTTAAATATACGCAATACTCGCACGGCTCATTTCTTGGCTTTATTGCGGCTTGGGCAAACTGGATTGCAATCGTATCGGTTATTCCTGTTGAAGCCGTTGCTTCTGTTCAGTATATGAGTTCATGGCCGTGGGAGTGGGCGAAATGGACAGGCAGTTTAGTAGAAAACGGGATTCTTACGGGAAAAGGCTTGGCTATTGCTACAGGACTATTAATCATTTATTTTCTTTTAAATTATTGGACCGTAGGCTTATTTTCGAAAGCTAATTCACTTATTACTGTTTTTAAGATTATAATTCCAGGGCTTACAATTGGTGCTCTTTTATTCGCAGGGTTTCACGGAGGAAACTTCTCCTCTGCAGGAGGCGTTGCTCCAAATGGATGGGCAAGCGTTTTGACAGCTGTTGCTACGTCTGGGATTGTGTTTGCTTTTAACGGTTTTCAAAGCCCTATTAATATGGCGGGAGAAGCGAAAAATCCGGGTCGCTCTATTCCGATTGCGGTAGTAGGATCCATTTTAATTGCGACCGTGATCTACGTATTGCTTCAAATTGCATTTATTGGAGCGGTAAATCCTTCAGAAATCGTAAAAGGATGGAGTCATCTTAACTTTAATTCGCCGTTTGCCGATTTAGCGATTGCGTTAAATATTAACTGGCTTGTTATTGTTTTATATGCCGATGCTTTTGTATCACCATCAGGAACAGGTATTACGTATACAGCTACCACGTCACGCATGATTTATGGTATGGAAAAAAATAAATACTTGCCGAATATACTGGGAAGAGTTCATCCGCTTTACGGAGTTCCCCGTCAAGCCATGTTCTTTAATTTATTTGTCTCATTCATCTTTTTATTTTTATTTAGAGGCTGGGGGATATTAGCCGAAATTATTTCTGTAGCTACATTAATTTCATATCTTACCGGTCCTATTACCGCTATGACGTTAAGAAAAACGGGGACCGATCTTTATAGACCTTTACGTATAAAAGGGTTAAGCGTAATAGCGCCTCTTGGATTTATTTTTGCTTCACTTACTCTTTACTGGGCAAGATGGCCGTTAACTGGACAGGTATTATTTATTATTTTAATTGGTTTGCCAATTTATTTTTATTACCAAGCAAAATCAAAATGGAAAGGCTTTGGTCAAAACTTCCGAGCTGGCGTTTGGATGATTGTCTACTTATTATGTATGATGACAATCTCTTGGATAGGAAGTGAAAAGTTCGGGGGACTCAATATTATTAAATACGGCTGGGATATGGGTCTTATTGCAATTGTTGCACTTTTCTTTTATGCTTGGGCACTTAAAAGCGGATACAAAACTGAGTATTTAAAAGAAGCAATCGATGTTAATAATGAAATGAAAGCAGCGGAAGCACAGACTGCCTCAGCTAAAGAACAGATCATAGAAAAACAAATTAAATAAGTAGTAAAAATGAGGCTGGGAAAAAAGTATTTCAGTTGAAGTCAAATGCGAACTATTAATTATTTTTTGATTGGTAGTTCGTGTTTTTTTGTTGTTATGTTGAATATAGATTTTATGTGTATAGTTGGTTCTAGCAGTTGATTGGAGGGCAAGGCGAAGACTCCTGCGGGAAAAGCGGCATAGGTGAGACCCCGCAGAAGCGCAAGCGACGAGGAGGCTCACCGGCCGCCCGCGGAAAGCGAAGCCTTGCACGGAAATCAACAGCGGTGTAACAAGCAGTCCAGCTTATGTATCCCATTTGTTTGTCTTTAGATTAGATTGATTTAGTTATGTCCCAGCCTCTTCTTTTGTGGATGAATTTTATTTTTTTGAATACTAGATAGTAAAAAATGCTATAATGGTGGGCAAAATCATGCAGGGGGAGAACGACTTATGGATATCGTATCAATCACTTCTTTTTTAGGCGTAGCCGCTTTGCTTACGGTTATGCCTGGACCTGATAACTTATTTGTTTTAGCACAAAGCATATCAAACGGTAGATATGCAGGAATCTCGACTTCATTAGGGCTTTGTACGGGCTTGCTTGGTCATATAGCTGCAGCAACATTGGGTCTATCGGCTGTTATCTATCAATCGGCTTTAGCGTTTGCTATTGTAAAATACGCTGGAGCAGCTTATTTATTATATCTGGCTTATAAGACGTTTACAGCAAAAGATTCCGCTCTCGCTGTTGAAAACAAAGAAGCCGTTGAGTACAAGGTGCTATATAAAAAAGGAGTGATTATGAATCTGCTAAATCCAAAAGTTTCGCTTTTTTTTCTTGCTCTTTTACCTCAGTTTGTTAATCATTCAACCGGACATGCCACACAGCAAATGCTCGTTTATGGCGCCGTATTTTTAGTTCAAGCGCTGATTATTTTTACGTTAATTAGTCTATTTGCAGGGAAAGTAGGGGAGTTTTTGCGAAAATCTCCAGCTCTGTCTAAGCGGCTTAATCTCGTGCAAGGCTCTATCTTTACGCTTATTGGCTTAAAAATTGCTTTTAGTGAGAAATAGCAGGAGATAAGATGGCGAACCTGCTTTTTATCTGCACTAAAAGGCGTGGACGTTAGTTAAAGGAAGATCCGAGCGATAAATTCAATTCGCTCGGATTTTTTATGTCTATGGTAAAAGTAGGTTTCATGTATGCAGTTGCTTCTAGCTGGTGATTGGAGGGAAAAACGAAGCCTTGCACGGAAATCAACAGCGGTGTAACAAGCAGTCCAGCTCATGTATCCCATTTGTTCATCTTTATTTTGTGCTTTAAAACAGCGGAGAATACCTAGCGAAATCCTGCTTTCTTGTGTGAATTTTTTTGAATGTTTTAAGGGGACGAACCCTTCTTGTCCAATTACATATATATATAGAATGAGAGATAAATCATCAGGCAAAGCCGGTGTTAATCACAAGTTCTTTCATATTATGATTGAAAGGAAAGGTTCACATGAAAAAAGTATGGCTAGATGCAGGACACGGCGGTACAGATTCAGGAGCTTTAGGAAATAATTTGCGTGAAAAAGATATTACGCTGCAGCTTGTACTACACGCGCGGGCGTATTTAGAACATAACTATTCCGTAGATGTTCAGGTAACTCGTTCAACCGATGTGTTTGTTTCATTATCAGATCGAGCGAACCGGGCTAATGCATGGGGAGCAGATATTTTTGTTTCTATGCATATCAATGCTGGCAGCGGTACTGGATTTGAAACGTATCGGTATCCATCACAAGAGGGAAGTCAATCTTATCTTTTACAAAAAGAACTGCACACGGAAATTTTAACAACCATGCAGAAATTTGGAACGGTTGCAGATCGCGGTTTAAAAACGGCTAATTACGCTGTACTGCGTGAAACAAATATGCCAGCTGTTTTAACAGAAAACTTGTTTATCGATACGACAGCCGACGCTGAAAAATTAAAAAACGCTACGTTTCTTCGGGAAGTGGGAGAAGCGCACGCGCGTGGAATTGCTAAGTATTTAAACTTATCTTCTAATGGAGTTACATTCTATAGCATTCAATCTGGAGATACATTTTATAGCATTGCAAAGAAGTATAATATCACCGTTCAGCAGCTGCAGGATGCAAACCCTGGCGTAGATCCTGCAAAATTGCAAATTGGTCAGCAAATTGTTCTTCCTGTCGCTACGTATACTGTACAAGCGGGAGATACGTTTTATAGCATTGCGAAAAAATATAGCATGACCGTTCAGCAGCTGCAGGATGCAAATCCTGGTGTGGATCCTGCAAAATTACAAATTGGCCAGCAAATTATCATTCCAGCTGTTTAATATCTGCAAATAAAAAAGATGACACGCTGCCGTGTCATCTTTTTTATTTATTGAACTAATCTTACAAGCATATGGGCAAGGTGATGCTGCTGTTCTTTGTCTCCAACCTTCCACAGTTCGTGAAGCAGGTTTTCCTCTCGATTGCGCGGCTCTTCATGTTTGGCAAGGTAATCAGCTACTTTTTGAGCTGTTTTAGCAAGCTGTTCTTCATTCATCCCTAACTTTTCGCCTTTTGAGACCTTGTCCCCTAGATAACTTTTGAATCCTTCGAAGCTAGAGAGAATATCCTCTTTTTTCTCCTCGCTCATAGAATTAATTGCTCCTTCAACTTTTGCTGAATGATTTGTTTCTACAGAATTACTCATAGTTTTTTTCTCCTCTCATGGTTATATTTGGGTGTTAGAAAGCATATTCCCTGAGGATTCAGTAAATAAACGTCCAAATGTGTTATTTTTACATTATGGCGTTTTACAAGGACTTAAAAAGGTGAGGTCAACCGAGATTTTATCAACCAATAATAAAATTAGTAAAAGACTTTGAATAAAGAAATCAAAGTCTTTTACTAATTTTTATTTTATACTGAAGCATCATACCTGGGGCGTAGGAGTAGGCGGGGCATAGCCTTCCTTATATTTATCATCGATTTCTTGGCGAATGTCTTCGATGCTTTTGCCTTTGCTGTAGTCTACTACAGCTTGAGCCGCTATTTCTAAACAGACGCTGCATTTTGTTCCGTGATCATCCCACGTCACTGCGCCGTTTTCTTTGTTTTCGAAGATAAAACAGTCGTAGTTGTTTTGATGATTAGCTTCTTCTCCACATCCGCAGTAGCAAGGAATATTTTCTAGTAAGGTTTGATGCTTAGCAGCGGCTGCATAAATAAGCTGCATGTCTTCGGACTTGTCACTTAGAAAAGAGGGAAGAGTTTCCCTATTTTTTGTTTCTTCTCGTTTATCACCTAATGTGTGCTGCTGATGTTCTTCATGTTGTGTTGCTTCTGTACGTTTGCTGCCTGAACTTTCTTTACTTTCGTTTCCGCAGCCGGAGACCATGCTTGCTGCAAGGACAACTGTTATGACCTTTGATTTTATCATCAAAATGTTCATCCTTTCTTCAATTAAAGCTAGACAATAGTATGTACATCCATCATGTGAAAAAGGCATCATTCGTCTTTGAAGTCATTCATCAACTTTCTGCAAACTAATTTTCCGATACATACCTTTCAACATGACGCTTGAATTCTCCTTCAAGATAAGCTGATCCCGGCTTGCTTCAAACACATGTTCAAAAGAGAGTCCAATATCCGTTCCTAGTAATTTTACGAAGGGGCGGAATATTTTTTTAGGAAAAGCCGCTGATTTCTTTTTAGTTTCAAATTTATCAAAAATCAGGATAGTTCCCTTAGGCTTTGCTACTCTTGTCATTTCTTTTAAAGCTTGCTCCGCATCAGGTACTACGCTAAGAATTAAGCTTGCTACAACTACATCAAACGAAAAAGAGTCGAATGTTAGCTGCTGAGCGTCCATTTGGTGAAAGGTTATAGATGGATTTTTGTATTTATTTTTTGCTTTTTGAAGCATTTCACTGGAATAGTCTATGGCTGTTACATTTACTTCATGAGGAATAAAAGCTAAATCTGCACCCGTTCCAACACCTACAAATAAAATGCGCTGTTCAGATGAAAAGTGGACGTCTTGAAAGACTTTTTTTCTGGCTCGATAAAACATCCCGTTATTAAAAAACACATCGTAAAAAGGAGCCCAACACTTATAAATAAATTGATTCCAGCGGTTATTCACGTAAACCCTCCTAGAAAATAAGCTTTCCAACGCCTGCTGAAAAGCTTACGGATTACATTTAATTTTTCATTTTGAGTAAGCGAAGACTGTTTAAAATAACAAGTAGCGCTGCTCCTGTATCGCTTAAGACGGCAATCCACAGAGTAAGCCATCCTGGAAAGATAAAAGCTAAGGCAATGACTTTAACAATAATAGAAAACCAAATGTTTTGTTTGATGACAGCTAACGCTTTGCGGCTTAGCTTCATCGTATGAGGAAGCTTTTCTAAATTGTCTGCCATGAGAACAATATCAGCTGTTTCCATAGCCGTATCAGTACCAGCACCGCCCATTGCAATTCCAAGATCAGCAGTAGCTAGAGCAGGGGCATCATTAATCCCATCTCCAACCATAGCCGTTTGATAGCCTTCATCTTGAAGCTGCTGTATGGCTTTCACTTTATCTTCAGGCATCAAATCGGCGAAATAGCGGTCTATCCGAGACTGAGAAGCAATCATTTTAGCTGTTCCTTCGTTATCACCAGTCAACATCACAATTTGCTGCATACCGTTTTGTTTGAGGCTTTCTAAAGCAGATACGGTTGTATGTCTGATGGTATCAGCTACGCTAATAATACCTAGAACACTTTTAGCTGTTCCGACAATAATAATCGTTTTACCTTCGTTTTGAAGCTTTTCAATATGAGACCAGCAGTGGGATAGAGGTGTTTCTAAATCTGAGAATAATTTTGCATTACCTGCGTAATAAACCGTTTCTTGAATTGTTGCCTGCACGCCTTTTCCTGTAAGGATTTTAAAATTTGATCCTTGTAAAGAACCGACTTTTTTCTCCTCTGCATAATCCACGATAGCACGGGCAATGGGGTGATTCGAATAGTCTTCAAGCGTTTTTGTTATCGCTAAAAGCTGATTTTCTTCAGCAGAAAGGGAAACAACCTCTGAAACGGCTGGTTTGCCTTCTGTTAGCGTTCCTGTTTTATCAAAAGCAATCGCATTGATTGCACCAGCTTTTTCTAAAAACGTCCCGCCTTTAATGAGCACGCCATTTTTCGCCGCGTTTCCAATCGCAGATACAATGGCGACGGGAGTAGAAATGACTAGCGCACATGGACAAGCCACGACTAATAATTCAAGCCCCTTGTAAAACCACTCACTCCATGCACCATCAAACAGGGGAGGGATGACCATAATGAATAAAGCTAAAATAAAGACGATAGGCGTGTAAATGGTTGCAAATTTATCAACAAATGCTTGAGTAGGCGCTTTTTTCTCCTGTGCTTCTTCCACTAAATGAATAATTTTAGAAATCGTCGTATCTTCCACTAGCTTTGTTACCTTAATTTCTAACGATGCGCTTTCGTTAATGGTGCCTGCATAAACCGTATCACCGATTACTTTATCAACTGGAATAGATTCACCTGTAATAGGAGCTTGGTTGATACTGGATTCGCCGTTTATAATTTCACCATCTAGCGGAATTCGGTCTCCTGGCTTTACGACAATCGTAGTGCCGATTGAAATATCTTCCGCTGCTTTTTTAATCAGCTGGCCGTTTTCTTTCACCCATGCTTCAGAAGGAGCTAAGTCCATCAAACCTCGTATCGAGTTTCTTGTTTGTTCAATCGACCTTGTTTGCAGAGCAACACCTAAAGCAAATAGCCAAACGACCGTAGCACCTTCAAGCCATTCCCCAATAACAGCTGCTCCAAGTGCTGCAACGGTCATTAAAACATTCATGTCTAAAGAACGGCTTTTAATTCCGTAATAAGCACTTTTAGCCGGCTTATATCCGCTGACAATCATGGCAATAGCGTAGAGTACAGTTGTCATATAAGAAGCAATTCCTGTATGAGAACCGATAAAACCTAATGCGATGAAAATACCCGAAAAAACAATCGGTCCATTTTGCCCTTTATGGTGCCGCGACTCAGCAGACTGCCTGCTGCTGGTTATTAAAGTAGCTGTATACCCAGCTTTAGATACTTCTTTAATAATGTCATCGGCTTCGTTATCGTGCTCAATTTGTGCTTTTCCCGTTGAAAAGTTAACGCGTACATCTTTGACAGCAGGAACTGTTTTTAAATGATTCACAATCGTGTTCGCACAAGCCGCGCAGTCCATTCCTTCAATCAAATACGTTTTCATTTTTTTATTTGATTGGATAGCCTCAATGTTAAACCCTAGTTTTTCTACTGAGCTTGGAATGAGTGACAGAGCTGACTCACTTGCCGCCGCTACCTGGAGCTTTCCTGTATTATAGTTTAGGGTTACGTGTTGAATATCGTTTAATGTTTTTAAACTTTTTTCAATCGTCGCGGCGCAGGAAGGGCAATCCATTCCATATACGCGGTATTCAGCCGTTTCTTCTATGTCACTGTCGCCTGGTACTATATCGTGATCACTGCAGCAAGAATGCTGGCCTTTATCGGTCGTTAACACAATCGTATCTGAACAGCAGCTGTGACTGTGTTCATGACTCTTTGTGCCACAGGAAGAAGGCTCTTCAGTAGAAGCGGCTTCTGAAGAAGAGGAACAGCAGGTCTTGCTTTCAATTTCTGTTGAAGAAGATTCGCTGCAGCAGCTTCCGGTATGCTGATGATTTTTTTTATCTTCGTGTTTCATTATGTCCCACTCCCTATACGGTAAAAAAAACTTAAATGGTTACGTCTTCTTTTTTAGCAAACATGATATCAATTACTTGTTTAATATGTGCATCCCTTAAAGAATAAAAAGCTAACTTTCCTTCTTTGCGATAATTGGCAATTCCTATATTACGCAGCAGTCTTAAGTGATGAGAAGCAGTCGCAACTGTAGAGCCTACAATATTGGCTACGTCACATACACATAATTCCTCGCCTTTATACAGAGCCAAGACAATTTTAAGCCTCGTTTCATCTCCTAACGCTTTGAACAGGGCAGAAACCCCTTGAACAGCTTCGGCATCGATGGCAGGCTTAATACGATTTACTTTTTCTTCATTAAAACAATAAATATCACAGCGGTCTTTTGGCATGATTTCCTCCTTCATTCAAACATTCAAATGATTGTTTGTTTATAATATATGTCAATTTTTAAAAATGTTCAAACATTTATTGAGTATTCGGAATTTTTTTCTGAGCAAAACATAAATATAGGAAGAATAAATATGGAAAGTATGCCTATTAGTGTATGTACTCTGTACTAAATGGTGCGGGCGAAAAGAGAATGACTTTACATGCAGAACAAAACAAAAAGCCACCCCTGTAGGTAGCCTTTTAATGATTTTAAAAATGATAGAAATAATGAAATATAGCTTAGACTTTGTTTACTTAATTAGCGTTTTAATCGGTTAAATAATAAATCTGCTGCATTATTTAACACCTTGTCCGACTCTTTTAATCGTTTGTCCGAGTTTTCTAAATAGGATTGAGCAGATAATACAACATCTAACGGATCCTTGACATTCTTCTTTTCGGTACATACTAAATGTCCTACACCATTTTTCCAATGAATCGTGCATTTAAAATTCACAAATGTATCATCGGTCGTTCTCAAACGCAAATGCCTGATGATGGGGTTAGATGAGGAGTGCTGTGACAGCATCCACATTGCTTGTTTCCGATCGTCTTTATGAATAATGCTCCACAGACTGGAGACTGAAGAAAAATAAGAATGTGCTTGACTAGAAAAATGAAGGATTTCACCTTCTTGATTTAATTGAAAGTAAGGAACGGGGATCCATTTAAGTATGTTACTTTCCATCATGCACCTCTCCCAACTTAAGTAATCCCTTTTACCATATCACAATTACCTAATATTTGTATGATTTTTATTATTTTCCCCATGCTTTTCCCCGTTTTAAGCTGTAAAAGCTAAAGAATTATTCAGTTTAAAACACTTGAAAAAAGAACATACGTTCGATAAACTAAAAATTAAAGGAGCGAATTCTATGCGACAGCTACTTCAAGAAAGCTACTCTTCAAGACGACCTGTTGAAATTATTTATATGGACGATAAAGGGTGTTTGACACAGCGATTTATTATTGTGTATAAAATTTATCCTCAGAGCGTAAAAGCTTGGTGCTTACTAAGGAACGAGAAGCGAACGTTTAAAATAGAGAATATCCTTTCATGCGGATTCAGCAATAAAAGGAAAAGCAGTTTTAGGCAGAAAGCTCACTCAATTTAAGAGGGGCTTTTTCATATCATTTCCTCTTATGGCGTGTGAGTTATTTTCATACACTATATCCACCAGAAAGGGGAATGAACATGACATTAAACCAAGGAAATAAAACTAAACACATCGCTAAAGGAAGAACGGAAAAAGATGATATGACAATGCAGGGTGAGAAAAAACAGCATGAAGCACAAAGTACCTCTTTGTCTCATAATAATTGTCGGGCAAACCTTAACGGAGATTAATCTAAAAAAGGAAAGCTTTCGTTTCCGAAGCTTTCCTTTTTGGTATATATCGCATTTTTAAGTTAACTCGTATTTTTCTGAGCCAATCATAATATAGTCTCTCCTTCGATATATGAATTTTACGGATTTCTCATAAACGTCATACGAGTAATTTTCTAAAACATTGTTTTTTTGATTAATATATTGCATAAAAACGCTTTGGAAATAACCGTTCTCCACAAAAAGTTCACCGGTTTTGCACAGCTTTTCATGTGCTTCTTCCAGCCATTTTGCAATCTGGCTGTCGCTGTTAGTAAATGTAAGGATGTGTGTATAGTGATCTGATAAATCTGTCATATCCTCTTTATCCTGGTCAAAATAAAACACTTTTTCTTTTTTTGACTGCAGCCTTTGTTTATGCAAAGTGATATTTTTTAACAGTTCTTTTTCAACGTCTTCTTCGGGACTTATATAGATGGGGCATGTGCCTGCTACCTCACCTTGATCTGTAAATAATACAACATAGTACAAATCAAACATCATATCTCTCCCTTCACGTGTTCATACTATCCTATCTCGCATCCTTCATTTTTAGAATCATTTTTCTGACGTTTGTGCAACATTGGTTCTAATGTATTACTCATAAGCGAACCTCAGTTTTAACTGGAAAGAAAAGGGGAAGTGAAAATAAAAATTCTGCGTTTCTTCATTATAATAAGAAAAAACGATCTGTTTACTAGTATTTAAATCTTTCGAAAAATCAAAATAAATAATGATTGATTTCGTCACTTTATTGTGGTTTCATAATAAAGTGTAAAAAGACCATTTTTCTTACAGAGAGAAATGAGATAGAGTGCTTCTGTGTTGATTCTTTCTTTTGAATATAGTATACATACAGGGGTATAGAAATTAATTGGGAGGAAAACATGGCGATACTATATATGAGCATAGGTATTTTACTTTTATTAATTTGTTACAGTTTTTATAAACGCTATGTGCCGGTGCAGGGAATAAAGAAAGTGACGACCGTCGACTGTGCTTCTACAACAATTTCGTATGTAGATGTTCGTCATTTTCATGAAATGAAACAAAACCCCTGTCAAAAAGCAATCCATATTCCGCTTCCTTATTTAGAGAGACAGCATGAGGAAATTCCATATAAAGAAGTGGTCGTAATTGTTCCTGACAGCATTTCCCGAAATTTAAGCATTCGGCAGCTCAAAAAACATGGGTATCAGGTCAAGGGATACATGTGTGCGGAAAGATGTGTGTAATAAAAAGAACAGCAAATGACCCTTTATAGGGTTTCCTTTTGGAAAGCTGTGATATATAAGCTGAAAGATACCTGTGTTAAAACGGGTATCTTTTTTTGTTATGAAGATGAGAAGGGGGGCAGAGATCGGTTTCTTTTGGTTCAACAGCTACTGAGTCTTTTAGCGTATTTTTATGACAAAAGGTTTGAAAAATCCCTTTTGTGGTAAAAAAAAACGTAGTTCTCCTAGTGCATAGACAGAGGTTTAATAGGAAGTTATAATTTAGGCAATTACATAAAAGGGGAGTAAGCTAAGGAAGGTGAATAGATGTGCGAAAGATAAAGCGGTTGCTATTTCTGTTCATTTGTATAGCGGTTGTAATTGTTGCGTATGAGATGATTCGATATCCAATTGAAAACAATGCTGCAAGTGTGCAGCAGCATTTGCGAAATTGGGAGCATAAAGAAAGTATTGATGGTTCTGCAAAGATTACGCTGCAAGATTTTAAACGGGTTGATCACTCTAATACATACATAGCCTTATTCTCCATACCTGGTGATAAAGAAGGAATGGCCGTATTGAAGCAAGGATGGAACAAACGCCTGCGTATTGAAGTCAGTACTAAAATGAGCAATTTAGTGGATTATGATGATATCCATACAAATAAAGGGACATATGCGCTGTTTACAGGAACAAATAGAAGTAAACAAATTGAGCGAGTAAAGGCGGCTTTGGTGCACGATACATATACAATTGATGCTGCGGTCCCAAAAAGTGATTATTTTGTGCTGTATGAAAAAATACCGAGTCATATTAAACATCCGTTTCCAGCAACGACAACGCTGCTGGATAAAGCAGGGGATGATATCACGGTTAAAGAATTTATGGATCAAGAGCTGCGTGAATAACACGCAGCTTTTTTCTATAAAAAAAAGCTTTTTAAAAAAATTCACGTTTTGTTCATATTTTCGAAAGAAAGAATTTTAAGCAAAAAAAACAAATATTTGCTATAAAGTAAAGGGGAATTAACGGGCAAAATAAGTTTCATACAGGGCGTCACATTTTCTTTGAAAATTTGTCACAAAATATTCAATTATGTCGATGTGTATTGATATATCAATGTTGAAGCAAACATACAAAGCTAATTTTGCAGTTATTCCTAAAGAAATAGTTAAGAAATGGGAGCTGAATCCTTTTATTTACATTTATTCATACCAAATTATGTGATAGAATATCGCAAGGTTGAAGCACTCTAACCCCATTGGTACAGTCACTATATTAGAATATTTTTAATATAAAAAAATAAAGCAAAAGGGACGAAAAAAATGTCATTTTGTATTACAATAGTAGTGGCCTACAAATAAGGGGGAAGAGAGTCTGTATAAAAATGTCGTTATCTAGCGAAAGATAGCGCATTTTGAATGTTCATCAATATAGGCTTCGCATCATGTGTTGTTAGAAAGGAGAGTTTTAAGTGAAACCAAAAAAAGGATTTTGGAAGCTAGTAGGTTTACTATCTGCGCTTTCACTAGTATTTTTGAGCGGTTGTTCAAAGCTTGCTGTATTGAACCCGCAAGGTCCTGTTGCAAAAACGCAATCTGATTTAATCATTTGGTCTATGTGGATGATGTTGATCGTGGTTGTTGTCGTATTTGCTATTTTTATATTTGTTCTTGTCAAATATCGTGAAAAACCTGAAAACATGGACTATGAGCCACCTGAGCAAGAAGGTAACTTAAAGATGGAGGTTATTTGGACAGCATTCCCAATCATCATCTTAATTCTATTAGCAGTGCCAACTGTTAAAGCGATCTATTCTGCAGAAGAAGTACCGGCAGAATCAAAGGATAAAGATCCAATCGTGATTCACGTTACATCTGCAAACTGGAAATGGATTTTCAGTTATCCGGAACAAAATATCGAGACGGTTAACTACGTAAACATTCCAGCGGATACGCCAGTGAAATTTGAGTTAACAGCTCAAGGGCCTATGAACTCATTCTGGGTACCAGAACTTGGCGGACAAAAATATTCGATGAACAACATGTCAATGCCATTATACTTAGAAGCTGATAAGCCTGGTTCTTATATGGGACGTAGTGCTAACTTCTCTGGTGAACATTTCACTCAAATGCAGTTCGAAGTTCAAGCTCAAACGGACAAAGACTTTAAAGAGTGGGTTAGTGACGTAAAAGGTACAGCTGGTAAATTGACTGAAAAGAAATATGATCAAATCCTAAGCCCAGGCGTTGTTGGTCGTCAAACTTACAACGGTACACATTTAAAATGGATTGACCATGCAAAAGATGTATACATTCCTGGCAAAGAGCTAGAACGTGGTACAGGACATGATCACAGCAAGATGAAAGAAGACGAAAAAACGAGTAATGAAGAAATGGAAAACATGGATCACTCAAATCATGAATAACATTCATTTATTACACTAAATAACGTAATGATTGGGGGAAGACATAATGAAGCTAGATGAATTTTTCGTCACTGGCGAACCTATGATTTACGCTGCTGATGCAGCAATCGCTATGACGGTCATCGGTATCGTTTTTGTCTTAACATATTTCAAGAAATGGAAATGGTTATGGACAGAATGGTTAACAACAGTTGACCATAAAAGACTCGGTGTCATGTACATCCTTTCAGCTGTATTAATGCTTTTCCGCGGCGGAATCGATGGAATCATGATGCGTATGCAGCTTGCATTCCCGGGTATGAACATTTTAGATGAACATCACTACAACGGAGTCTTCACGGCTCACGGTGTTATCATGATCTTATTCATGGCAATGCCATTTATTATCGGACTAATGAACGTAATCGTTCCATTACAAATTGGTGCGCGTGACGTAGCATATCCGTTCTTAAACGCAATTAGTTTCTGGACATTCTTTATGGGAGCAATGCTATTTAACCTTTCTTTCGTAATCGGAGGAGCTCCTGATGCAGGTTGGACAAGTTACTTCCCGCTTGCAGGTAAAGAATTCAGTGAAGGTATCGGAAATAACTTCTATGCCGTTTCACTACAGATTGCTGGTGCTGGTACATTAATGACTGGTATCAACTTCTTTGTAACAATCTTAAAAATGCGTGCCCCTGGCATGACAATGATGAAAATGCCAATGTTTACTTGGTCAATCTTCATCACATCAATTATTATTATTTTCGCGTTCCCTGTATTAACAGTAGCGCTTGCACTTATGACACTTGACCGTGTATTCGGAACAGCCTTCTTTACAATGGCTAACGGCGGTCTTCCAATGATGTGGGCTAACTTATTCTGGATTTGGGGTCACCCTGAAGTATATATCGTTATTTTACCGGTATTCGGTGTCTTCTCAGAAGTTATCAGTACACATTCTCGTAAGAACTTATTCGGTTATAAAGCAATGGTTGTATCAATGGTCGGTATCGCATTCTTAAGTTACCTTGTATGGGTGCATCACTTCTTTACAATGGGTAACTCACCGTCAGTTAACTCGTTCTTCTCAATCACAACGATGTTAATCGCCGTACCAACCGGAGTTAAAATCTTTAACTGGCTCTTTACAATGTATAAAGGCCGTATCAAATTTACGACTGCGATGCTTTGGTCATTAGCGTTTATTCCAAACTTCGTAATCGGTGGGGTAACAGGGGTTATGCTTGCGATGGCATCAGCCGATTATCAATATCATAACAGTTACTTCCTAATCGCTCACTTCCACTATGTATTAATCTCTGGTACAGTGTTTGGCTGTTTCGCAGGTTTATACTTCTGGTATCCAAAGATTTTCGGTCACACGTTGAACGAAAAATTAGGAAAAATTTCATTCTGGATTTTTGTTGTTGGATTTAACGTATGTTTCTTCCCACAATTCTTCCTAGGTTTAGACGGTATGACTCGTCGTATGCAAACTTATGCAGACAACCTTGGCTGGAACGGATTAAACTTAGTTTCAACAATCGGTGCATTCTTAATGGGTCTTGGCTTCTTCGTATTAGTAGTTAACTTATTATACAGTGCATGGAAAAACAAACGCGACACTGCAAACGATCCTTGGGATGGTCGTACACTTGAGTGGTGGACTAAATCACCAGTTCAAGCTTACAACTTTGCAGTAATTCCTCATGTGAAAGAGATGGATGCATTCTGGCACATGAAAAAACGTAATGAAACAGAAATTAAAGCAGAAGACTTAAAACCAATTCACTTACCAAGCAACTCTGGTGTGCCGTTTATCTCAGGTATTTTCTGGTTTATCGGTGGATTTGGCTTAGTATTTGAATGGATTCCAATGGCAATCGTTGGATTAGCAGGTATTTTTGCTTGTATGCTTGCTCGTTCATTTGATTATGATCCAGGCTTCTATGTAAAAGTAGATGAAATCAAGAAGGTTGAAGGAATTACAGGGGGTGACAAATAATGGCAGGACATTTAGATAAATCATTGCCGTTAGAATACCAAGAAGAACAAAGTCGCCTGAATATCCTTGGATTCTGGATTTTCTTAGGTGCCGAGATCGCGTTGTTCTCTACGCTGTTCGTAACGTACTTAACGTACCATACGCGTACAGCGGGTGGCCCTACTGCAGAAGAACTGTTCGTTGTTAAAGATTTTATGATTGAAACGCTGTTACTACTATTCAGTAGTTTCACGATGGGAATTGCCATCTTTAAAATGCGTAATAATGATTTAAAAGGACTTTTAGTTTGGTTCGTGATTACGCTTGTCCTTGGTGGAGGATTCCTTTTCTACGAAATTCGTGAGTTTTACATGTACGCAGTTCACGAAGGTGCAACAATGCAAACAAGTGCCTTCTTATCAGGGTTCTTTACACTACTTGGAACGCACGGTCTTCACGTAACAGTCGGTGTATTCTGGGCAATCAGTATTATTATTCAATTAGTAAGACGAGGATTAACACCAGTTACTGCTCGTAAAGTATTTATTATCGGTTTATACTGGCATTTCCTTGATGTTGTATGGATCTTCATCTTCACGCTTGTATACTTGAACGGATTGGTGGGATAAGACATGGAAAATAAACAAGGCCAAAAAGCAGGTTTTCCGCTTAGTCATGTATTTGGGCTTATCCTTTCACTAGCCTTAACATTCGCAGCGCTTGGTTTAGTAGTGCTAGCTGATCTATCAAGAAGCATTACGATGACTCTTATCATGATCCTAGCGTTATTACAAGCAGCAATGCAGCTAGTAATGTTCATGCACATGACTGAAAGTGAAAATGGTAAAGTACAGGTTGCAAATATTCTTTACAGTTTCTTTATTGCACTTTGTATCGTTGTTGGTACACTGTGGATTCTTGCAGCTCACTTTAACCATTAAAAATAAAACCACTTACTTCGGTAAGTGGTTTATTTTTTTTCATTCAGTTTATATTTCAACGTTTGATATTCTCCTGTGGGAACTTTTTTTACTACTTTTCCTTTATCATCTTTATAAACATTTACTTGTTCGTACACTTCAATTCGGTATCCGCCTCTTTTTTCTGTTTTAACATGAACTTCTTTGACCGACATGTTTAATTGTTCCGCCTCGTCTTCATCTGCAGAGGTTTCAACAGCTCCTCCATCAAGTGAAAGGTGAGATAAGCTGTTAAACGACTGCTGGGAATTGTTATCAACATAGCTTGTCACGACTAAAATGCCGGCAAAAAACAATACTAAAAAAAGCGTCCGGACTTTCATCTTCATCTTAAAACACCCCCGTAAACTGACAAACCAGCACGACTGCACCTAATATCCAAACGTAAATTGCAAACGTTTTTAATGAATGATGCTTTAAATAATTGATCATCCATTTTACCGCTACATAACCAAATAAAGCAGATGAAAGGGTGGCGACGAATAAAAAGAAAACGGAAAGCTGCTCGACTTCACCTGTGACTACATCTTTTAACTGAAGTAACACCGCTCCGCAAATGGCGGGAGTCGACAATAAAAATGAAAAGTAAGCGGCTGTTTCACGGTCTAATTTTCGCATTAACGCAGCTACCATGGTTAAACCAGATCGAGATACAGCAGGGAATATCGCAGCTGCTTGAAACGAGCCGATAAAAAAGGCATCTCCGTATGAAATATGATCCATTTTTTTATAGCCATTTTTTACGGAATCACCAAACCATAACAGCAGTCCTGTCGCAAGAAATTCCCAGCCGATCGTTAAGCCAGATTTAGAAATACTGTCAAAATAGTCTTTGAACAAAAGACCAATCGCAACTGCAGGGATCGTTCCTATCACTAAAAGCCCTGTAAGCTTGCTAAAAGGATGACGAATAATATGCCATAGCTCACGCTTATAAAAGACAAATACAGCAAGCAGAGTGCCCATATGCAGCATCGTATCTAGATACAATCCTGCATCGTCTAAGCCAAATAAGTGGCGCCCTAAATACAAATGTCCCGTGCTGCTTATCGGTAAAAACTCTGTAAGCCCTTGAATGATTCCCAAAATAAATGCTTCAAACCACGACATCTTATCACCTCATACAGCGTGTCCTTATTAGTAGTGTATAGAGGAAGTTCTGAGAACATGACAAAAACATGGAAGTATAGGCATTCATTTAGTGAAATAAATACATAAAAATAGGTCATAGTATAAGAAGAGACGACCATTCTTATCTCCATCTCATCCACAATGAATGGAAAGAGGTGCTAAAAATGATACGAAAATGGGTGGCTGTATGCGTCGTATTCGCTGCTTTTATTTTTCCGCAGGCAGTAAGTGCTGAACAGCCAAAAGTAGAGATATTTCAAATTGAAACGGGCAGAGTCGTTCGTTCAACGCTCAAACCTCCAAATGTTCAAAAAGAAGCTGAAAAAAGTATTGCGTCCATTACTGGTTTATATAAAAAGGCAAGTCCGCTTCCTAAAAAAGGCTATCTTGTTAAAGTACCTCTTGATCCAGCCGTAAAAATTGAAAATAGTGCGGTCAACACGCTGGCAAGTGAAGTTATTTTTGTTCTTGAGCCGAATCAAAAGCCAATCATGATGGTATTTGACAATGAAAATAGAACCTATTTTTTTGAATTCACTCATGATTTAACTCTTCTCAGAAAAGCATTACAGCTATAAGTCATCGAAATGATGGCTTTTTTTTACATAGACAGTTGACAGTTTATTATGATAAATGTAATATATTTAGAAAAGTCAGAAATAATAAGGGGGAGAATTATGTGATAGCTCTACGACCGTTCTCCAAAAAAGACTTTAAACAGCTAATGGATTGGATTCCCTCCGAGTCATTTATGGTGCAATGGAGCGGCTCTAGCTTTTCTTTTCCGCTGACTCCTAGACAGTTAAAACACTACATTCGATATGCTAATGAAGATGGTGCTTCTACCTATGCTTTTTCCGTCATAGATGAAAATGAACAGCTTATTGGGCATATTTCTCTTGCTCATATTGATTATTATCATAAAACAGGAAGAATTGGCCGAGTGCTGCTTGGTGAAAAGTATAGAGGAAAAGGGCTTTGCTCGCACATGTTTGAAAAAGTGTTAGCTTTCGGTTTTGAAGAACTGGGTCTTCACCGAATTTCGCTCGGCGTCTTTGATTTTAACGAGCGGGCGATTCAGTCCTATGAACGAATTGGCTTTACACGCGAAGGCCTTCTTCGAGATGTCCGGCTTGTAGATGGACAGTACTGGAGCTTAATTGAAATGAGTATGTTAGAAAGTGAATGGGCACAGCGTGATGTGCATCAAAAATCAAGCTAAAATCTACTAGTGAAAAGCCAGCTTCTCAACAAGCAGGCTTTTTTGACGTATGCTTAAATTTCTCTAAAAAGGTATAAATTTTCATTCATTAAGGCATATAGAGAGTAAGTGACGTGTAAAGGAGACCATATGAATGAAAAAATACAAAATAGGGATCTTAGCGGCATGTATTTTGCTTTTAGGAACCGCTGGATTTGGAATTGCCTATCAACAGCAAACATCTGCTAAAGAGCAGCCTCACTCGTTTAATGTACTAGTTATGGGCGTAGATGAAAGGCCAGGAGATACAGGCCGCTCAGATGTATTAATGGTGGTCAACTTAGATACGAGCCACAATAAAGCAAAAGTTATGCCGATCCCTAGAGATACGCGCGTGCACATTGATGGAAAAGGAACGGATGAGAAAATTAATCATGCTTATCGATACGGAGGCATTCCTTTAACCGTGCGCACGGTTGAGAACTTCTTAGATGTCGATGTCGATTATTATGTGAAAGTAAATATGGAAGGCTTTAAAGATGTAGTAGATGAACTTGGGGGAGTATACGTTAAGAACCCGTTTCCTTTTGTGTTTGATTCATTTATCTTTCCTGAAGGAGAAAATGCGTTGAACGGCGAAAAAGCTCTTGCCTATGTGCGGATGAGACACGAAGATCCAAAAGGAGATTTAGGTAGAAATAATCGCCAGCGCCAAGTAGTGGAAGCTCTATTAGATAAAGGAATGAACATGTCAACGGTGAAAAACATTCCAAGTCTCCTCACGCTTGTAAAGAAGCATATTCGAACGAATATTGATGTCAGCGATGCATTTACGATGTATAACGTTATTAAGAAGGGCCGGCCTGATTTCGAAACGGTAACCGTAAAAGGAGAAGGACAAATGGTAGATGGTACATGGTATTATGTTGTCAAACCATCTGAAAAAAAACAGCTGAGCGCTATGTTTCAACAAACTCATTAATAAGAAAGAGGACTGAAGAAATTCAGCCCTCTTTTTATTCACCAATTTCTTCTTGACGCTGCAAGCAGGAAATTTGTTTTTTCTCTGGATGGACACCAAATGTATAGCCCCACGTTTGCAATTTATCTAGAATGATTTCGTCTTTTTTAAAGCCAAAGATCATCACTACATCTTGGTTTTCATCTAAAAGCAAATACTTTTCATCTTTGCGCCACATCGTTAAGTTTGACGCATAGAAAAGATTCCAGCCGTTATTCATGCGATGACCGGTTGCTTGGTTTTTATAGTTGACAATCATATTTCTTCCTCCATTAGTGAATCTTTCTAAAAGTAAAACTTCAAAGAATATTATAAACGTTCTATTCCTAGAAATCTATTATTTATCCTGTTGAGGGGAAATCGCCGTGATGTTTATAAAATACATGTGATAAAAGATTTAGTATATAGAGATATATTTGGATAAAACGAGAATTAATAAGTAAGAAAACGGAGAAAAAAAGGGTCTAAAAGCGTATATAATTGAAAAAATTATAAGTTATCTAGCTTTAAAGACTTAAAAACACGCTTTTCAGACCATGGATATGCTTTTTCAAATTTCTACCTACAAGAAAGAAGGCAGAGGCGCGAAATGTGTAGGTGAATCTAAATGAGTTTACGGTAAACATGAGGCCCCAAAACGTGGTACACGCTAGAAAAGGGGGAAATTCAACGATGTCAAAAAAAGCGCTATGGATTAAAAATGCTTCGCAAGTTGTAACGGCCAAAGAAAATAAAGGTCCTTTAGCTGGAAAAGAAATGAGAAACTTAACGGTGATTGAAAATGGCTCAGTCTGGATAGAAGGAGATCAAATTGTGACCGTAGGTACAACAAAAGAGCTAGAACAAAAATATGAAAGGGAAAGAAATGACGCAACGATTATTGATGCTTCTCATAAAATTGTGACTCCGGGTCTGATTGATCCCCATACACACGCTGTGTACGCTGGCTCGCGTGAAGAAGAATTTTATAGGCGGTTTGAAAGGCCAACTTCTTACTTGGATTTATTAGAAGAAGGTGGAGGTATTCACTCCACTGTTGTTCAAACACAGGAAGAGTATGCGTACCGGATTTATCAGCAGAGCTATGAGCGTCTTACGTCTTTTCTAGCTCACGGAGTCACAACTATAGAAGTGAAAAGCGGGTATGGCTTAGAACTAGAAACAGAACTAAAGCAGCTGCAAATCGCTAAAATGCTGAATGATACGCACGCAGTTGATGTAGTAAGTACCTTTTTAGGCGCACACGTCGTACCTCTTGTATATAAAAAAGATACGCAGAAATACGTCAATTTACTTATTCACGAAATGATTCCTCAAATTTCTTCTTATAAGCTTGCAGCATTTAATGATGCTGTATGTCTTCCAAATGCTTTTTCATTCAAACAATGTCAAGAAATACTAGAAGCCGGGAAAAGCCATGGCATGCTTCCTAAAATACATGCCGACCCCTTTGAATACTGCAGAGGAGCGGAGCTCGCAGCAGAGGTAGGAGCGATATCAGCAGATTATCTTTTGTATGCTTCTGATGAAGGATTAAAGAAACTGGCTGAAAAACGGATCGTAGCGACACTTTTACCGGGGAATTCCTTATTTGTTGGAATGAAATGGCCAGATGCTAGAAAAATGATCGATTTAGGCGTTCCGGTTACTCTTTCTACAGACTGCAATCCAGGTTCATCTCCAACGACTTCACAGCAATTTGTGATGAACCTGGCATGTATGAATATGAACATGAGTCCTGAAGAAGTGCTTGTAGCCACAACTATTAACGCAGCTCATGCTATTAATCAAGGAGATAAGATTGGGAGTATTGAAGCCGGAAAACAGGCTGACTTAGCGATTTTTAATGTCTCTAGTTATCGAACCCTTCAATATCAGTATGGCTTAAATCATATTGACTGCGTAGTGAAAAAAGGAGAAGTAGTTGTAGAAAACGGAAAAGTTTTGTAAAAGAAGTTTATAGAAAAAGAGAAAAGGGTAAAGAATAGAGAATTTGTCACACATGCAAAGGCAGGGAATTTAGATATGATTACAAAACAAAATGTTATTCCATTACTAAAAGAAGCTTGCCCATCTTTTGAGCCAAGCGAAGAAGTGGACCTCAACGATAAAGACGAGCTGCAGCATGAATTAAGCCGTGTTGCGGGTCATTTAATCTCTCTTGAATATAACGGCCAGCTCCAGCGTGAACCGGACGTATTTGAAGCGATTGAACAGCTGTATATAGAAGGTGAAGCTGATGTGAAAGAAGCTGTTACAACGGGACTCTTTCAAGCAATGCATGAAATGATTATAGATCAGCAAATTAGCCCAGAAGAAATTGGAATGCTATTAAAACCTCACTCACTGAAGTGGTGGAAAACGATTGACCATTTTAGCGAAAACAGTGGTGAACAGTAAGGAAAAAGAACGTCATGGAAACATGATGTCCGTGACGTTCTTTTCTTTTACTGTTCTTTTTTCAGCTGTCTCTCTAAAATAAAAGGGCCGAACGGAATAACCGACATAAGAAACGCAAATAAAGAGCGGCCGATTGACCATTTATGCGCGAATTTTACATGAACGACTGCAAGAGCGTACAGCACAAAAAGTGCACCGTGTGCTGCGCCTACAACTGATACAGCTTCTGGTATGCCTGCTGCATATTTTAGCGGCATAGCAATGCCAAGCAGCAGTAAAAATGAAATTCCTTCTAAAATTCCTACTAAACGCAGGCGACCGATTGGTGATGTAAGAACCATGTTTTCTCCTCCCGTAACGACGGAATAAATTTCTGTATCAATGACAAAAATGTACCATAGCGAGCTCTTCATATACAAGCATCATTTGTATCTGTCACAAAAAAGTCGAAAACGCTTTAATTTGCTCTATAGAAGTGTTTTGTTTAAAAAACTGACATACTCTTGTGATGCAAGGGATAAAAGAGCACACTACGTGTTGACAAGTTATTTTAATTATTTTATATGTATAGTATCGAAAACGTATGAGAGGATTTTTTACCATGACAAACCGAAAACAGCAGAGAGAGAAAATTTTAGATGCTGCTTTTGAAGTGTTCGGATCCAAAGGCTACTATGAAGCAAAAATGATTGATATTGCTAAACTAGCGGGTGTATCTAAAGGAACGCTTTACTTGTACTTTTCGTCTAAAGAGTCGCTTTATATCGCTGTGAACAATCGTTCGTTTGATGAGTTTTTGTATCATGCAAAGCGAAGAACGGATGAATGCCAAACGTTTCATGAAAAGCTGTATTCAATTGCGAAGCATCATCTGCTCTTTTTTTACGAAACTAAAAAATATCCCGACTCTTTTTGGCAAGCCCCACACCAAATGCCAGAAATGATGGGTCGTCTTCATCAATTTTTTGAGGATTATCACGGGCTTGTTGCTAAATTGATTGAAGAGCAGAAAATAAAAAATGCTTTTTTACACTCAAAAGCGTTTTGCAGCATGTTAAATGGGTATAGGATGGATATCGTTTCCGATGATGATATAACAGAAGAAGATATCATGAACTATGCGGAGTTCATTGTGAACTTATACATTGAAGGCTGCTACTTTGAGACCTAAAAATGACTCGTCGGTACTGGTTGATAATGGAGGGATATGATGGATACCAGCAGCACAGTGATTAATTTTTCATATTTTCAAGAACAAATCGTTACCAAGGTTAACACAGACAATACCCTGCCGTTTTCTCTTGGATTTAGTAAAGGTGGACTTGTGGCAGAATGTCCATGGAGACTAAAAAACAAACGCAGCATCTTGCTTGGTCAAGCGGACTGGAAATCGCTACATTCTGCCGAGCAGCGTCAGCAAGTCGAAGCGCTGCTGCTTGGCCAGCACATTATTTCTATACAGTGGTATGAAGATATCGGTATACTTCGAATTACATTTTCTAATGGGTATGCGCTAGATATGTTTCACGACAGCTCGTTTTTTGAAGGTTGGGATTTATATGGTCAAGATGGCTTTTCCTTTATCTCGCTTCCAGGGGGAGCGTGTGACCATCAAATTTCAGTTTGTATAGACAGTTCATCAGCACATGAAAGGAGGTGAGTTTTTTTTTGTGAAAAACTGACCCGTGGGTACTCTAAAATTGTTGAAAAATTAAGACGGGTCTGCAGCTATTAAAGGATGAAGGCTTCTCAAATAACTTAGTTACGTAACGGAGGAAAAAGATGAATTTTTTGACGAGATTTAGTTTGAAAAATGCGGTAGCTGTGTTTATCGTTTCATTTTTACTTATTTTAGCGGGGCTATATTCATTTTCAAAACTAAAAATTGATTTACTGCCGAATATCGAATTTCCGCAGCTGTCCATTGAAGCAACGTATCCCGGGGCTTCTCCTGATGACGTAAATGAAAACGTCACGTCGAAAATCGAAGACCAAGTGAAAGGAATTGAAGGAATTAAAAGCGTACAAAGCGTATCGTATGAAAACGTTGGCATTATTAATTTAGAATTCCCGTTTAATACGGATTTAGATAAAGTTGAACAGCAAATTAACTCGTCGATAAAAGAATTAGATTTACCAGAGTCATCAAATGTAGACGTAAACCGTTTTTCATTTGGTTCATTCCCGATTTTCAACATTTCACTGTTTGCGAAAGATGATGCAAATCTTGAAAAAGTGTTAAACGATGAAGTGATTCCTGAATTGAATAAAATTCAAGGTATTAACTCCGTCTCAGTTGGCGGCGTGAAAGAGGACCTTTTACAAATTACGGTCGATAAAGAAAAAGCAGCTCAAGCTGGCTTAACGCTTGATGGGATGAAAGAACAAATTAATCAAAAAGCTGTTTCATTCCCAGCAGGAACATTAAACGGAAAAGAGCTTCAAATTCCAGTGCGAGTAGAAGAAAAAGTTGCGACGATCGATGCATTAAAGAAAATCCAGCTGAAATCTACGATGAATCCTGAAGCAAAGCCTGTGAAGCTTGGCGATATTGCCAAAGTCGAAGCCGTAACAGACCAAGGCGAATATACGCGTTATGACGGCAAAGATGCACTGTCGATGGCCATCACAAAAAAACAAGATGCTAATACGGTTGAAGTGGCGAGCGAAACGATGAAAATTTTGAAAAAATATGACGATCAGTTAGACTACGCAATCGGCTTTGATTCAGCTGACGGCATTGAAAAGTCTGTTGAAACATTAGTACGCGAAGGATTGCTCGGAGCATTATTTGCATCACTTGCCGTGCTGATTTTCTTGCGTAACTTCCGCGCTACGATCATTGCGATTATATCGATTCCATTATCGCTGTTAGTATCAGCTATTTTCTTAAACCAGCTTGATATTTCACTTAACATTATGACACTAGGCGGAATGGCTGTAGCCGTTGGGCGCGTAGTGGATGACAGTATTGTTGTGATTGAAAATATTTTTAGACGCGTTCGCCGTTCAGAAGAAGGCATGAGCAACGAGCTTGTCGAATCGTCCACAAAAGAGATTTTAAAAGCCATTACCTCGTCTACCATTACAACGGTTGTCGTATTCTTGCCAATCGGCTTTGTAGGAGGAATTACAGGAGAGTTCTTCTTGCCGTTCGCCTTAACAGTTGTTTTTTCACTGTTAGCATCTCTTCTTGTAGCGATTACAATCGTGCCGATTTTAGCAAAGTTTGCGTTTAAAAAAGTACCGCCTGAAGAAAAAGAAGGAAGGCTGCAGCGCGGATATGCAAAAGCGATTGCATGGTCGCTTAATCATAAAATCAAAATTTTAATTTTATCCTTTATTTTACTGTTTGGCTCATTTGCGCTTGTTCCTTCACTTGGCTTTACGTTTATTCCAAATGAAGAACAAAAGATGCTTCAGGCCAACGTTCAATTACCAGCATCTACATCACTTGAAAAAACAAACGATGTATCTTTAAAAATTGAAAAGATGTTTGCGGATCAAAATGAAATTTCCGATGTGACTACGGAAGTTGGATCACGCGACTTTTCAACAGGTGTAAAACGCCCGAACCAAGTTGGCTATTTCTTGAACGTAAAAGAAGGCGTGAATGTTGATACGTTTATTGATAAAGTTCAAAAGAAAATGGAAAGCATCACGAAAGAAGAATCACCGAAAGCAACAGTTAATGTACAAGAAGCATCAACAGGAGGGCCTCCTACAAATAATAACGTAACGGTTGATTTATATTCTTCTAATTTAGATGACTTGCAAAAGGCAGCTAAGCAAGTGGAAAACCACTTAAACAAAGACAAACGTCTTAAATATGTAACAAATAACTTCTCAGATAAGCAAAAGCAGCTTGTAGTAGAAGTAGATCCTGATAAAGCTGCAGAGTATGGAGTATCTGGATTTCAGCTGCTTGGTACAATCTCCGACCAAACCAAACCAGTATCTGTTGGAGACTTAAAATTAGATAATACAAAACGAGCGGTTCAGCTTTCATACGATAAAGCCCTTAGTTCAGTAAAAGAAATTAAAGATCTTCAAGTATTTACAGAACGAGGACCTGTGTTAGTAAAAGATATTGCTGACGTTCGTACAATTGATACGTTCACTTCTATTCAAAAGCTTGACGGCAAAGTATTTGCGCGAGTGGAAGCAGACATTAAAGGCGATGATGTTCAAGCTGTGACCAAAGATGTTGTAGATGGAGTGAAAAAGTTAGACTTGCCAAAAGATGTGAGCTTGGACGGTGGAGGCGGAAGCGACGAGACAGTGGAAGTCTTCCAATCTCTAGGTCTAGCTATTTTAACAGCAATCGGCCTTGTGTATTTAACGATGCTCGTTACGTTTGGAAAAGCGCGTATTCCATTTATCATTTTATCGTCACTCATTTTTGTGCCAATCGGTTCGTTAGTTGGTCTAGTCCTTGCAAAAGAACCGCTGTCTGTCAGCGTCATGATTGGATTCTTAATGCTGATTGGAATTGTTACAACAAACGCGATTGTGCTTGTAGATCGAATTACCCAAAATCGTGAACAAAAAGGCATGACGATCCGCGAATCCCTTATTGAAGCTGGGAAAACGCGCTTGCGTCCAATTTTAATGACGGCATTTGCTACCATTGCTGCATTAATTCCGCTGGCGCTTACTACATCAAGCGGAACGCTGATTTCAAAAGGCTTAGCTATCACGGTAATCGGAGGGCTTGCGTCATCTACCCTTCTTACCTTAATTATTATTCCAGTGGTATACGAACTCTTCTTCGCAAAGCAAGTGAAAAGAGAAAAACAGCTGGAAAAAGAAACGACATAAGAACTATTTTCTAATAGAGGAAAATATGACCATAGACTATATGTTATAATAAAAGTACGTTTTAACCCCTTATATTATAGAAAAAGAAGCGGCGCTTTCGAGCGCCGCTTCTTTTTTATGTAAAATCATTATTTACAAAAAATGATTAAATGTCTTGTATGGAGGGAAAGAGTGTTAACAGGAAGCTTTACTATATCATCGTAGAGTTATCTAAAAAACATACAAAGTACAGGAGTGTCGTTTTCGTGAGTTCAACAAAGAAAGTTGTATTTATCAGTTCCATTATTTTAAATGTCCTTTTCCTAGGTGTTTTTGCTTTTTATGCTACAAGCAGCAGCGCAATGAAAAATCCGCTGTCATCTAAGGATTCATCTAAGCAAAGCTATAGAGATAATCCTTATTACATTGAACGGACCACTTTGTTTAAGCAATTAAGTATTCCTAAAGAGTCGATCGTATTTCTCGGTGATAGCATTACCCAGCGCTCTGAATGGAGCGAACTTTTTCATAATAAGCAGATTGTCAATCGAGGCGTAGCCGATGATACAACAGAAGGGGTATTGCATCGTCTAAAAAGTATTACAGATGCTAAGCCAAAAAAGATTTTCTTAATGATTGGCATTAACGATTTAAACGAGCAAAAATCTGTAAAAAAAACCAAAGCCAATTATACTGAAATTCTTGAACGTATTCATAAAGAATCACCGAATACAAAAGTCTACATTCAAAGTGTACTGCCCGTGAACAATAAAAAATGCGGCGACGCAGTGGACAATAAAGATGTTATCGCATTAAATAACTATTTAGAGCGTCTAGCTAAGAAACACAACGATTCTTACATTGATCTGTATTCGAAAGTATCTACACATAATCAGTTAAAAAGTAATTTCACGGTTGATGGTCTTCATTTAAAAGGCCAAGGCTATGCTATTTGGAAACAAGAGGTTCAGGCATACGTAAACCAATAAAAAAGCGCTCCGGAAGGAGCGCTTTTTTTAGATAAGCTCTGGTAAATGTTTTTTAGCATCGTATTCGACAAGAGACTCGCCGTTTTTAATGCGCTGTAAATAATCAGGATTTGAAATCAGCGGGCGGCCAATAGCAGCTACGTCGATCCAGCCGGCTTGAAGCGCTTTTTCAGCTGATTCAGGCGTTAAGTCACCTACACCGATAATCGGTCCATCCCAGTACTTACGCGTAATTTCATAAAGATTTTGACCGTTTTGAACATCTTCATAAAAATCCAGCATAGACGGATGGATGATCTCAATTCCTGTTTCTTTAAATGCTTCTGTATACGTTTGAATAGCTTTTTCAGTATCATCCCAGCGGTAGTCTGGTTTATCAAGCTTATGAGGAGAGAAGCGAATCACAACGCGCTCTTTTCCAATGGCGTCGATAACAGCGGAAATCACTTCTTTCATAAACGTTAATCGCTGTGCAAGGTCACCTCCGTATTCATCAGTGCGTTTATTAGACCAGTCTGAATTAAACTGATCGATCAAATAGCCGTGAGCACCGTGAATTTCAACGCCGTCAAATCCTGCTTCAATGGCATTTTTAGCGGCTTGGGCATACTGTCCCACAACTTCTTTAATATCTTCTTTCGACATTTCTTCAGGCTCTTCATAGGGCTTGCGGAAACGAGGCACTTGGCCTTGTGCTGCAATAGCGGAAGGGGCCTGAGGCTTATGCCCATTGATTAACCCGGAATGACTCAAGCGGCCAACGTGCCAAATTTGAGCAATAATCGTGCCGCCTTCTTCATGAACAGCTTCTGTTACAGGCTTCCATGAATCAATTTGTTCTTGGGTATAGATACCCGGAACGCCAGGATTTCCTTTTGCGCGTTCGCTGATAACAATTCCTTCACTAATAATTAAGCCAATACCATCCTTTGCGCGGCGGCGGTAATAGTCTACAACGTCTTGACCGACTACGCCTGTCTCTGGATCAGCAAAGCATCTTGTCATCGGTGCCATTGCTGTACGAGTGTGTAAATCAAATGCTTCAATGTTTGTTGGTTGGAATAGTTTTTCAAATTTACTCATTTTATATTCAGCTCCTTAAGAGGAAAGTATAGCTGCGAACGTTTTGCAGCGGGTTCAGTTTATTGTAACAGGGGATTTGTTTTATCTTCAAACATTTCGACTTCCGAAAAAATTTCAAAAAAAAAGCCGGCTGTCTTTACAGCCAACTTTTACAACATTAATGCTGTTTGTTAGGAAGTTTTTTCTCAGGATGCCCAGTAGCTTGACCCTGCTTATTTTTGCGCTGCTTTTCTTGATTATCGTTCAGCTTTTGAACAAATTCATTTGTGTTTTCCATATTATCTAAACCTCCTTTATGAGCTTTCCCTGTTACTATAACCCATTGCACTCAAAAACATGACGCCAATCCGCTAAAAGCCGCTCCATATATACACCGGTATATAGAAATTAATAGGAAAATCGTGTATACTGTTGTAAAAATAATGTTAATGTTTCGTGAGTTTATAATTTCTTATTCATTCATGAACAAGAAAAGGTGTTACGCAATGAGTGATTTTTTTAGCGGGAAAGAAATGTCGTTTATTTTAATTTTGACATTCAGCGTGTACATATTTGTCTGGAATGTGCCCCTTCAGGCGACAAATGCCATGATGATCTACTTTATCCTGCTGTTTTTGTATACAGTCAGTAAGCTGCTTTTTTCTCCTCAGTTCCGACAATTTCCGCTTGTTAAGGTGCTATTGGCCATTTTATTCGTTCTTATGCTGGCTGAAATAATCGTTGCTTACAGCACTCATAGCATAAAGATTACAGATTTAAATCATATTTTCGATTATTTCAGTCATATGGATTTGTATTCATAGTATGTATAGCAAAAAATGATTTACGACGAAATCCTCTCTGAGTTCTGGCTGTGCTTTTTTATATTTTTTACACATTGCTTGCACAAAGAAAGAGAAAGAGTACGTTCTTTGACCAAAAGATCAGGGGAATGCCAAATTTCTTTGAATAGCTCTGTTAAGATGCTTTCGCAAGCATGTGGATCTTTTACTGCTGAATAGACAAGACGATACAAAAGCGATTCATATCGATTGTAAAGCTGATGAAGTGCTTCTTTCTTTCGGATTTTTATCTCTTGAATGAGTAAAAGATCATTGTTCATAACCGAGCCCCTTCGAAAATCAATTATAGTTCATTGTACCCTTGTTAAGATGAGTATAAACACCTAAAAAGGAGAGGCTTATGAGCTACGTAGTATCAAAAAAACAAGGCAAAATATTCAACGAGATATCAAAGAAGAAAACTTGGGGAAAGTGAGAGACCGCCTGCAAGCTTTGCTCATTACGTATCCAAATGGGCTGATAAGCTTATTGTAGCTGGATGTGCATTGATTTTCCTTACAGTCGTCAGTTTGCTAATCATTGGCATATATACAGTTTGTACATGGCTGTTTTTATAAAGAAAAGGTGCACATCTGTGCACCTTTTCTTTATGAATGCTGTTTTATTAAGTAATTGACAATTTTTTTAGCTGCTGCAGCCGGTCCAGATGCCTGCTGGAAACTTGCGTTGATTTCTTTAATTCCTTTTTTATAGCGATCGTCGCGGACAACTTCTTCAACTGCACTCCTTAAAAGAGAAGCATTTACCGTTTCTTTTGCTAAGCGATACCCGGCGTTTAGTTCCACGAGCCTTTGAGCGACGAGAGGCTGATCTTTCCCATGAGGTAAAACGACTAACGGTACGTTAAAATGAATACTTTCATTTACGCTGTTCATACCTCCGTGCGTGATAAAAACATCAGCTTCTTTTAACACGTCAAGCTGGGGAACATAGGGCGAAATAAGAAAATGCTCTGGTGCTTTTTTTATTTTTTTAAAATCAGCTCGGTCTCCTGCTGCAATCACAACTTTTCCTTCAAAGTCGCTAAATGCGTCGATGCAAAGGTTGAAAAAGCCTTCTACATCATGAAGCACCGTTCCCATTGAAATATAAAGAACTTTTTCGTTCTTTAGCTTTTCTAGCGGAAAATCGTGAGAGCCGTGACGCTTTGGAAAGCTTGGCCCAATAAATAAACAAGAGTCATCAAAATGTTCATGAAGCGGCTGAAAAAAGCGGCTTGTATATACGACCGTTAATTCGCCTTCATTGTTCATAAATTGAAGCAGATTTTTAGGTTCTACCCCAAACTGATTTTTTAGCAAGCTGAGCCCGTACTGAGCTTTTTCGTCAGGTTTAAATGGAACGTCTGAATCGGGATGCAGAGGCATCATTGCTAAGCGTTCTTTTGGCATTAAAAAAGAAGCGGATGATACAATCCCGGGAATCCGCAAATAATCACGGACTAATTCGCCTGCTCCAAACTTGTCGTAAAACACAAAGTCAAAGTCAATTTTTTTTGATAACGTATGAACAAGCTTAAGCGTATCTAAAGACGTTTGGATGTGGATATTTAAAAAAGCGTTGATTCCTTGAGGAGTTTCAGGCTTGATGGATACACCGCTTAAGAAGTCCCGGTGAGTGTGTACGATAGCTCCGGCGTTTTCAAGACGCTCTTTAAAACGCTCGGTCGTAATGTAATGAACGGTATCACCTCGGTCTGAAAAAGCTTTTACCATTCCAAGCGTTGGGTTTACGTGACCTTCAGCGGGAAAATTGATCATTAAAATGTTTGCCATTTTTTCACTTCACTTTCGGTAAGATTTCTTCAAGCGTAATCAAATATAAGGAAGTTGACAACTAATTTGGCTAGCTCATTTATCTTTTCAAATCCTATCTTTGTGTGTAAAATGTGAAAAAATATAACTTTTTTCCTAAAAAATAACATCATTAAGCGGAGATTATGGTAGAATTTTGAGAGCACTAGAGAGAAAGAATCATTTTTGGAGGTTACTATTTTGAGTACGTTATCAACAAATTCAGAACCGGTTTTAAAGCCTAAAAAGAAAAAAGAGTTTACTTACTTCACGCTGCTTCTATTTATCGTGTTGGGCTTTGGTCTGCAGATTATAGCTGGAATTGGAGTAGCTATTTACGATGAAGTTACGGGGTCAAATATGACGGGGATTTTATTAGAAGGACCATATGCTCTGCTGGTAGACGCGGCGTTTTTTCTAGGTGTTGCCGTGCTGTACAGGCCTGTGCGCAGATTTTTAAAGCCTATGTGGAACTTCTCAGTATTAAAAGAAAGAAAAACGTATGTATATATTGTAGTAGGCTTTTTAATTGTAGCCGCGGTGCAGTACGTGATGCTTTCATTTTTAAACGTAGAAAGCGCAGATCAGCAGCAAAAGGATTTAAATCAAGGCAGTTTTAATCAAACGCTGCTTTCGAGCTGGATATTTTTTATAAGTGTAGCAGTTATCACGCCTATTAAAGAAGAACTGCTTTACAGAGGTGTTTTATGTGGTTTCTTAACCAAACGCCATCACGTGCTTGTGGGCGTTTTCGTTTCCGCTCTTGTATTCGGCCTTTTACATATTGGCTTTCCGATTACAGCTACCGTCATGGGACTTGTCTTTGCCATTATTTATTATCGAACAAAATCTATTTTCCCATCTATGATTTTACATATGCTGTGGAATGGATTAGTGAGCATAACCGTGTTCTTTTAAAAGCCGCTTAAGCGGCTTTTTTATTTGGATAAAGACGCAGAATGCTTTACGCGAATTTTCCCAACTATTAATAATCCAAGAGGGTAAAATAGTCCAAATAGCAGACTGTACGGAATCCACGTATCTCTGTCCCACGTTTGTTCATATGGAATGCTTGGATACACGATAAGTGAAAATGTAACGGCAATAATGCCTAGCGGAAGAGTTAAAACTCGGTAGTTTTTTAATTCAAGAATTTGAGCGAGTCCAGAAACGGTCGCATAATAGTAGAGAGATGTTTTAAAATAAAGAGATAAAAACCACATAATAGCCATAATTACTTCAATGTTTTTTAGAAAATCCGCAACTTCAATCCGTCTTGCAAGCTCATAGCTTGGATATAAAGCAATACGTGTATACGTATTTCCAAGTACAAGAATGCCAAGCAATAAAATAATAATCATAATGCCTCCGCCGATTAAGCTTCCCGTAAAAAAAGCCCGGTTCCGCTGGTCTGGTTCCGCTACGTGAGCAGGGAAAACGGTTAGCAATACAATAAAAGTGAGAGACGTAATGCTTGTAAATACCAGAATAGATCTGATAATAGGCTTAACGCCTACCTCTAACAAAGGCTGCAAATTCTCATAATGAATTTGAGGGAAGATCGAAAAAACTAAGATTAAGAACGGAATAACAAACCATGGAAAGAGAATTTCAGCACAGCGGGCAATCGTTTCAATGCCAAGCCGAACGCCGACAATCACAATTCCCATAAACAAAATATGAACAGCAAGCATAGGTGTTTGAATAATAATGCGAGTTGTTAGAAACGAGCCCACGTAAAACAAAACTTGACTGCAAAAAAGAAGAGTAGAAGCGACAAATAAAAGAGAGACAAACTTTCCTAGCCACTTTCCTAAAATGGCTTCGTTTAGTTCTATCAGGGTTTTATTCGGATAAAGGCTAGAGAGTTTGATATACATCCATACCAGTAAAACGCCTACACCTACGCCTAAAATAGCTGGAATCCATGCCTCTTGTTTAGAATCAGCGGTTAAGCTTCCAGGCACGACTAAAATAGTATCGCCTAAACTATAAAAAATGACGAGTATTCGAAACTGTGCTGCGGATAATTTCATCTGACGATGCAAGTTGTTCACTTCCTTTTACTTCAACAGACTGAACAAAAAATCACTAAAAGGTTTTAATAAAAAAGCAATGCCGTCCCCGGGGTTGGGGATTTCAACACCGCCGTATTTTAAACTAACAATCAAAATACTTACTGTGAACAAACTCCAAAACATTCGCTTTTCTTTTTTACTGTTCACTTTTTTTAAATAAGGTATTTCTACTAAACAAACAGCTGCACAAAGTAAAAAAATCCCTAAAAATATAAGCATGTATCAACCTCAATTAGTAACCCTTTAAAAATGATGAAGGGATGTTAAAGACGCCTGTGTTTCAAAGATAGTATGATCCAAAAAGGTTTCATTTATGAAAAGTAAGACTAAAGGCAGGGCAAAACCGTGTTATAATGACCAAGTTGAGCGTTATAATAGAAAAAACATCATGATTACAAACAAGTAGATACATAACAAGGGAAGGATGGGAGAGAGATATATGGCAGATGAGCTCAAAAAAATGCTAGATGACAAAGAAAAGGTGCAGCTTATTATCGCCGCTGTTGTCATGCTTGGAGGCCTGGTCGTTTTGTTAAAAAGTGTTGCAACAGGGCAGGCCATGGGTCAAAAATGGCTAGAAAGTCAAGGGAACGCAGACACGGATCTGTATCTTGAAACGATAAAAAGCTACATACACCTGTATCAAATTGTGGGTGGCGTCATGTTTGGAGGAGGCCTTCTCACGTTACTTCGTGCTAAACTAAAGAAATAAAGCGTCAGCAAAATAAAAGATCATAGTCCAAAAGAAGTGTCATATCTTTTTAATAACTTAAAAAATAGTGAAAAGGAGTTATGTATGAATAATGAAGAAAATACACCGGCTTATCATCTGTTTATGATGATAGGAGCGCTTGCTATGCTGATTTTTGGTGTTGTCGGTTTCTTTATTCAGTATCCTGCTACGTTAAGTTTTGTGATGTGTATTGGCGGAAGTATCATATTTTTGCTGCATTTATTTGAATATATGAAACCTAAAAATGAACTATAGCATCTTCAAACGAGGAAATCTAGAAGCAAAGGAAGATGAGAAATGCGGAAACACCGTACGTATGAAACGCTAGTTGATCTTTATCAAAAAAGCGCCAAAATTCATTATGAAATCGATTATCGAGATAAAAAATCTGTAAAAAAAGGCAATCGAGCTGCAGAAGATATGAAAAAAATTGCGCAGCTCATTCATTTATACTATCCAGGCATGCTGTTTGAATTTGCAACACTGCTGACGAATCCTACTTATCGAATTGATTTATGGGCTGCACATCATATTTTAGAAATCATGAGCTATTCACCAATGCTTGAGGACAATGCGCTTTCCGTCATTGAACGCTACGCCGATGAAAATGATTTTACAGCTTTAGGAAATCGCATGTGGTTAGATCAGTGGAGAGAAAAACAGCGATAAAACTCGGCTAAGCAAACAAGAATAACCAAAAGGAAGATAGGTATATGAGTTTACGTACATTAAAGAACGGTATAGGCGTCAGCATTCGAGAAGCAGCACCAAAAGACGCAGAGAAAATGATTGCTTTTTACAACCGGGTAGGAGGAGAAAGTGATTTTCTTTCATTTGGAGAAGGTGAGTTTCTTACACCCCTTTCAGAGTACGAACTGTTTTTAGCTTCTGTAAAACAAGAGCAAAATGCTCTTATAGTTGTGGCTGAAAAAGAAGAGAAAATCATTAGTATCGCATCCATCACCTCGTCTCAAAACCCGCGTAATAAGCATGTGGGAACCCTCGGTATTGTAGTAGAGAAATCTTATAGCGGGCTAGGGTTAGGCAGACAGCTAATGATTGAGCTGATTGAATGGGCACGTACGCATAAACAAACAAAAAAAATCGAACTTGTGACGCGAGAAGATAACCAAAGAGCTATTTCTTTATACAGGAAGCTAGGGTTTCAACCAGAAGGATTAAAAGAAAAAGACACCTATATAAATGGCGTGTACTATAATACAATGCTTATGGGTCTTCACTTATAAAAAGAGGCTGGGACAAAAGTATATTAAGTGAATGAAAATCCGAACGATGAATCGTTCGGATTTTTTCATTGTGGTGATGAACATAAGTTTCATATAGGCAGGTGCTTCTAGCGGTTTTGAAGGCTCAGCGGCGCCCGCGGAACGCGAAGCCTTGGACGGAAATCAACAGCGGCGGAACAAGCAGGTCAGATTATATATGCCAGTTGTTCGTCTTTAGATTGAATTGATTTAGTTATATCTCATTGTCTTTTTGTTTATTGTTTTTAGCGTCTGCAAATACACTCATCGCCTCGTTCATAAATTTGGCTAATCCTTTTCCGTAGCGGTCAATGGTAGTTGTAAATCGCTCATCTTGCACATACATTTCTCCGAGACCTTTAAAGGCTTCTAATGAATACGTTCCAAAGTTCTCATTTAAAAATTTATACCATTTCCCAATAGCTTTTTGAGCTTCTGTAGAGGATGGTGACAGATCACGAAGCGAAGCTAGGTGAGTGTAGATACTTTCCCATTCGTTTGACATGTGCTGCTGTTCTTCTTGTGAGAAGCTTTGTACTTTTTCATTCGCTTCATCTACCCGCTGGTTTCCCCAGCGCTTCCGTGCTTCTTCTTCGTATGGGTTATGCGAAAAATCCAGTCCTTTAAACCGCTCTTTTTCGTTCATTTCAATCGCTCCTTCTTCATATTGAATCGTTTTATTAATGGTTACAATCATTTGATCGAGCCGACTGCGTTTTTCAATCAGCATGTTTTTTTGCAGTATCAATGCTTCTGTGCGATTAAACGTCGGGTCTGTTATAATCTCGTGAATTTGTTTTAAAGGGAAGCCAAGTTCTTTAAAAAATAATATTTGTTGAAGCATATCGAGATTAGCCGCTGAATAAAGCCGATAGCCGGATTCACTAACGGCATCAGGTTTTAATAGCCCGATTTCGTCATAGTGATGCAGCGTGCGGACGCTGATTCCTACTAAGTCAGCAACTTCTTTTATTTTTCTGTTCATTCTTTCATCTCCCTTCTGAAATCTACTATAAAATATAACGCAGCGTAAGGGTCAATACTAAAAAAGAAATAATTGACTTTTAGTTTATATGCATTTATATTTAATTAGCATTAACTATTTATGACATGAAATAAATAAGCAAGCCTGGAGGAATAGATGTGACAAAAAGCAATCAGTATCTTGGAGAGATTCGTTCATCGCTTCAAGTGCTATTTGAAAAAATGCAGCCCGAAATGATGGAGAGCCTAAATGAGCATGAGATGACTCCTACGCAATTATTTGTTCTTTCTTATTTAAAGAAAGTAGGGAGCAGTAAGGTTTCTCAAATTGCAGAACTCATGGATGTCAAACCGAGCGCCGTGACTCTTTTAGTGGATCGTCTCGAACAGCACAATTTTGTTGTAAGAGAACATAATAAAGAGGACAGACGAGTCGTTGATATTACCTTAACGGAATTTGGGTATCACAAGCTTGAAGATGTGCTGAATGGTCGAAAAGCCATTATGGACCGCTATCTTTTGCATTTAACAGAAGAAGAGCTTTCTATGATGGCTTCTATTACGAAAAAGCTTGCAACGTCAGCTGCTTCTTATAAAGATAAGCAGCAGTAACAAAAAAGAGGAGAGACACACGATGGAAAATCAAAAAAATTCAAAGCGCACGCTCTTATTAATTGGGTTAATTATTGCGATGTTCTTTTCTGCACTTGATGGAACCATTGTCGGAACAGCTATGCCAAGAATCGTAGGAGATCTTGGTGGATTGAGCATGATGACATGGCTGACAACAGCCTATTTATTAACGTCGACAACAGTTGTTCCGATTGCAGGAAAGCTCGCTGATTTAGTAGGACGCAGAGTAATTTATGTTACAGGACTTATTATTTTTATGGTTGCTTCTGCTCTATGTGGAATGGCAAATAACATGACAGAGCTTATTTTATTCCGTGCATTACAAGGAATTGGCGGCGGGGTTATGATGCCGATGGCAATGATTGTAATCGGTGATTTATTTACAGGAAAAGCACGAGCAAAATTTCAAGGAGTATTCGGAGGAATTTACGGTCTTGCTTCTGTCATCGGTCCACAAATTGGCGGGTGGATTGTTGATTCACTGAACTGGAAATGGGTATTTTACATCAACTTGCCGGTAGGGATACTCGCTACCGTTTTTATTGCCCTGGGACTTCAAGGAAAGAAACATACGGGACCTGTGAAATTCGATGTAGCCGGTATGTTCACAATGGTTATTGGAGTAGTGAGCTTGCTTCTTGCCCTGAGCTTTGGAGGAAAAGACTACGACTGGAACTCTTGGCAAATTATTAGTCTATTTACACTTGCTGTTGTGGGGATGATAAGCTTTATTATTGTGGAAAAGAAAGCGAAAGAGCCGATTCTTCCGATGTATTTATTTAAGAACCGAACGTTTACGCTTTTAAATATCATTGGCTTTTTTATGAGCATCGGCATGTTCGGGGCCATTACGTTTGTTCCGTTCTTTATGCAAGGAATCGTTGGAGTCAGCGCCTCGGAATCCGGTACCATTATGACACCGATGATGATTTCAATGATTGTAACAAGTATTATTGGAGGGCAGCTTGTTTATAAAGTTGGAATCAAGCCTCAAATTGTTACGGGTATGCTCATTATGGCAGGAGGGTTCTTCTTGTTAACAACATTAGACCTTCATACTAGCAAACTTGTTGCCACTTCTTATATGGCCATAATCGGTTTAGGAATGGGTCTTGTAATGCCAATTTTAACACTTGCTCTTCAAGAGAGCTTTTCAAAAGAAGAGCTCGGTGTGGTTACATCATCAAGTCAATTTTTCCGTTCAATTGGAGGAACGTTCGGTATTACGATCTTAGGAGCGGTAATGAATGCAAAATCAGGTACGCTTCTTAGTGACAAACTCGTTCCATATTTAAACACATTGCCTGCTCAAGCAAGTGCTTTTGCAGACGGGTTTAAAAAAGCGATTGATACGAATCCTGAAAGTGTGCTGCAGATGCTGTTTAGCCCTGAGGCGCTAAAGAGTATTCCAGCTGCGCTTTCAGACAGCATTGTGCCAATTTTGAAGACCTCGCTAATGAGCGCATTGCACAGCGTCTTTTTCATGGGCTTAGCTTTTATTATTTTAGGAGCGGTATGCACATTGTTCTTAAGGCAGATCAAGCTTTCAAATAAAAAAGCCGAAGAAAAACCAGAAGAAGGCATTGCTGAAGTAGAGCCATCACATTAAAAAAAGCGCACAAATTTGTGCGCTTTTTTCTATATTAACTAGTTGTTTCATTAGGCTTACGAAGAAAAGGAGATTGTTTAGACGTGTCATACGAAATTTGATCAAGCAAATACGTTAAATATAAGTTCAGTTCAAATCGATCTTCCGACACAAAATCTGTAAGCGCTTGCTTATCATCTTTCCACATGGTAATTCCTCCTTAATTTTACATACTAATGAATGGATTTAATATCAGAAAGCAAAAGGGAAACAACGGCTTCATTTTCGTCTTTTACGGATAGAATTTGCTGATGGAGATTTAAGTTGTGCACGCGGCCTTTGCACGTTTGCAACGTCCCATCTTTATAGTAAGAAACAGTTATCGTCCCACTTTTCGTTAATTCTCGTAAAAACATTCAAGAAGCCTCCTTAAAAAAGATTACCTGATTTAAAAGCCAGTCCTTTCATTTGAGATGAGCAAAAGGGAATTGTATGTACTGCAAGCTTCCCTTTATATTCTTCAACGTGTATGAATAGATGGAATAAAAGGTTGCTAGCTCACCTATAAACTGTCCTAAATTTCAGAATATACTGTCTTTTTCGTATAGTGTTTTTTAAAAGGATTAATGTTACATTTATTATGTAACATTCTGATGAGAAAGAAAACCGTTTCTACAAAACTTCTCTAAAAATTACAAAATATTCATATTCATGTGAAGGATGTAGAATAAACAAATATAGAAGTAACTGCGTTTATAAAAAACGTAACGACCGCTTTAATTATTAATGATCTTAATACTAGTTATCAATTATATGTATTTTACTAATTTATTCTTCTCCGATAAAATGCAGGTAGACGAATTTGATAAGAATTTTCTAATGATTTATATAATTAAATTTGATATAATCTATAGGAATAATAATGTATGAAGGGAAACATCATTGATTAATTAGACACAGGTATTAAATGTTGTTGAAGATGATTCGTAAAAGCATACATATTTAAATTATATATTTTTGTGAGGTGGACAGTGTTGCAACTTAAGGTAGTAAACAGCCCTTTTAATCAAGAACAAGCAGATTTGCTTAATCGCCTTCTGCCGACATTAACAGAAGCACAAAAAATGTGGTTGAGCGGTTATTTAACAGCATCTCAATCTACGTCTGCCGAAGGAACGCCAGACGTTTCTACAGCAGCGCCTGCTCAAACGAAGCAGACAGTTTCAAAAGACGTAACGATTCTTTACGGATCACAAACAGGAAATGCTCAAGGACTTGCTGAAAATACAGGCAAAACGCTTGAAGCAAAAGGCTTTAATGTAACTGTATCTTCTATGAATGATTTCAAACCAAATAATTTAAAGAAACTTGAAAATTTATTAATTGTCGTAAGTACACATGGAGAAGGAGAGCCGCCTGATAATGCGCTATCTTTCCATGAATTTCTTCACGGCCGTCGAGCGCCAAAACTTGAGAACTTCCGTTTCTCTGTTTTATCGCTTGGAGACAGCTCATACGAATTTTTCTGTCAAACAGGAAAAGAATTTGATGTGCGCTTAGCAGAACTTGGCGGTGAAAGACTGTATCCGCGCGTTGACTGTGATTTAGATTTTGAAGAGCCCGCAAATAAATGGCTTAAAGGTGTTATTGACGGATTAAGCGAAGCGAAAGGACACAGCGCTTCGGCAGCTGTTCCAGCGGAAGCTCCTGCAGGAACTTCACCATATTCAAGAACAAATCCTTTTAAAGCAGAAGTGCTTGAGAACTTAAACTTAAACGGCCGCGGATCAAATAAAGAAACGCGACACTTAGAACTATCTCTAGAAGGTTCTGGTTTGACGTATGAACCAGGAGACAGTTTAGGTATTTATCCTGAAAATGACCCGGAGCTTGTTGATCTTCTTCTTAACGAATTCAAGTGGGATGCAAGTGAAAGTGTAACGGTTAATAAAGAAGGAGAAACGCGTCCTCTTAGAGAAGCGCTAATCTCTAATTTTGAAATTACCGTTTTAACAAAGCCTCTTTTAAAGCAAGCAGCTGAGCTTACGGGAAACGATAAGTTAAAAGCGCTTGTAGAAAATCGCGAGGAATTAAAAGCATACACACAAGGCCGTGATGTAATTGACTTAGTTCGTGACTTCGGTCCATGGAACGTATCGGCACAAGAGTTTGTAGCCATTCTACGTAAAATGCCAGCGCGTCTTTACTCGATTGCAAGCAGCTTATCAGCAAACCCTGATGAAGTTCATCTAACAATCGGAGCGGTACGCTACGAAGCGCATGGACGCGAGCGCAAAGGTGTTTGTTCAGTCCTTTGTTCAGAACGTTTGCAACCAGGCGATACGATTCCTGTATACCTTCAAAGCAATAAAAACTTTAAGCTTCCTCAAGATCAAGAAACGCCAATTATTATGGTAGGACCTGGTACAGGTGTGGCTCCGTTCCGCTCATTTATGCAAGAGCGTGAAGAAACAGGGGCAAAAGGCAAGTCATGGATGTTCTTTGGAGATCAGCACTTCGTAACAGACTTCCTTTACCAAACAGAATGGCAAAAGTGGTTAAAAGATGGCGTACTGACAAAAATGGACGTGGCGTTTTCACGCGATACAGAAGAAAAAGTATACGTACAAAACCGTATGCTCGAACATAGTAAAGAATTATTCCAATGGTTAGAAGAAGGCGCATCTTTTTATGTGTGCGGAGATAAAACAAATATGGCACGCGACGTGCACAACACGCTAGTTGAAATTATCGAAACAGAAGGCAAGATGAGCCGTGAACAGGCGGAAGGTTACCTTGCTGAAATGAAGAAACAAAAACGTTATCAGCGTGATGTATACTGAGGATTGAAAGGAGATTTTCAACATGGTAAACAAAATTTTAAAAGCGCCCGAAGGTCCTCCAAGTGACGTTGAGCGCATAAAAGATGAAAGTAATTATTTGCGCGGTACATTAGGAGAAACAATGCTCGACCGCATCAGCTCAGGTATTTCTGAAGACGATAATCGTTTGATGAAGTTCCACGGAAGCTACTTGCAAGATGACCGAGATCTTCGTAACGAACGCCAAAAACAAAAGCTAGAGCCAGCTTACCAATTCATGCTTCGCGTCCGTACGCCAGGCGGTGTTTCAACACCAGAACAGTGGCTAGTGATGGATGATTTAGCACAAAAATACGGAAATGGAACGTTAAAGCTGACGACTCGTCAGGCATTCCAAATGCACGGAATTTTAAAGTGGAACATGAAGAAAACGATTCAAGAAATTCATGCTTCGTTATTAGATACAATTGCAGCTTGCGGAGATGTAAACCGTAACGTAATGTGCAATCCGAATCCCTATCAGTCAGAAGTACACGCTGAAGTATTCGAATGGTCAAAAAAATTAAGTGATTATTTATTGCCTCGTACAAGAGCGTACCACGAACTTTGGCTAGATGAAGAGAAAGTGATCAGCACACCGGAAGTGGAAGAAGAAGTGGAACCAATGTATGGTCCGCTCTATTTGCCAAGAAAGTTCAAAATTGGCGTAGCTGTTCCACCGTCTAACGATATTGACGTGTATTCACAAGACCTTGGCTTTATTGCCATTTTAGAAGACGAGAAACTTGTTGGTTTTAACGTAGCAATCGGCGGCGGTATGGGTATGACGCATGGAGATAAAGCAACTTACCCTCAGCTTGCAAAAGTGATTGGGTTCTGTCGACCTGATCAAATTCTAGAAGTAGCTGAAAAAATCATTACGATTCAACGTGATTACGGAAACCGCTCTGTACGTAAAAACGCGCGTTTTAAATACACGGTTGATCGTCTTGGATTAGAAACGGTAAAAGAAGAGCTTGAAAATCGTCTGGGCTGGAGCTTAGACGAAGCAAAATCTTATCACTTTGATCATAACGGCGACCGCTACGGCTGGGAAAAAGGTGTAAAAGGAAAATGGCACTTTACTCTTTTTGTTCAAGGCGGACGTATTGCTGACTTTGAAGACTATAAGCTTATGACGGGTCTTCGTGAAATTGCAAAAGTTCATAGCGGTGATTTCCGTTTAACGGCCAATCAAAATTTAATTATCGCGAACGTATCAACTGAAAAGAAAAAACAAATTAGTGATCTCATCGAACAATATGGATTAACTGACGGCAAGCATTATTCGGCTCTTCGCCGCAGCTCATTAGCTTGTGTATCGCTTCCAACATGCGGGCTTGCGATGGCAGAAGCTGAGCGTTATCTCCCAGTTCTTCTTGAGAAAATTGAAGCAATTGTAGATGAAAACGGCCTTCGCGATAAAGAAATTACCATTCGTATGACGGGCTGTCCTAACGGCTGTGCACGTCCTGCTTTAGGTGAAATTGCTTTTATCGGTAAAGCGCCGGGTAAATACAATATGTATCTTGGAGCAGCATTTGATGGCAGCCGCTTAAGTAAAATGTACCGTGAAAATATCAGTGAAGAAGAAATTTTAAACGAACTGCGCGTCCTGCTTCCTCGCTATGCAAAAGAGAGAGAAGAAGGCGAGCACTTTGGTGACTTTGTCATTCGCGCTGGTGTAATCGAAGCTGTAACAGACGGCACGAATTTCCACGCATAATACGTATCAAGGGACCTTTCTAAACTTACAGAAAGGTCCCTTTTTTCTATTTTAATATTCTCTAACAAATACAGCTACTCCAAATACTCCTAATCTTTCAGCAGTAATTTGTTCAAAGCCGTTGTCAAGCAAACAATGAGCTGCAGTGCGGTAGCGCTGACCTTGAGCTAACAAACGTCCGCAAGGATTTGCGCTGCCGATTACTGTTGCTTCTACGACAGTACGAGGAGCTTGTCTATCCAAAGGATTTCGCTCCCACAGAATTGTCACCACATCCGGAGGACGGGGAATAGATACATTATCTGTGTGTTCATGCATAACCATCACCTCCTTACACTATAGTAAATGCAAAAAATAACAGACTGCTTGTACACACGCTGATTTTTATTAAAAAAGGCGTTCAACTATGTCCCAGTTAACTAATTTCACGGCAATGAAGTAATCAATAGAAACAGCTGATAGAAAAAAAGAATGCTATAATGTAAAAGAAAGGAATTTTCACCAAGGAGGGAGAAACATGCAGCAAAAACGAGTAGCGGTTATTACAGGGGGAGCAAGCGGAATTGGCAAAGAAACTGCCTTAAAGTTTGCGCAAAAAGGAGACGCGGTGGTCATTGCTGATTATGATAAAGGGAAAGGAAAAGATACCCTTCAAAAAATTGAAGAAGCTGGAGGGAGCGCTTTATTTGTGCAAACGGACGTCACAAAGTTTGAAGAAGTGGAAGCACTGATTGAAGAAACCGTGAACCGCTTTGGGCGAATTGATGTGATGTTTAACAATGCAGGTATTGGACGCCCTACGTCTATTTTGGATCAAGACTTAGAAGAATATCACCGCATTATTAATGTGAATCAGCACGGCGTTACATACGGGATTATGGCAGCGGGCAGGAAAATGAGAGAGTTAGGTATTAAAGGCGTCATTATCAATACGGCATCTATTTTTAGCTTCTTAGCCTCACCCGGTACCTATGCCTATCACGCAACGAAAGGAGCTGTTGTGATGATGACGAAATCAGCTGCGCTAGATCTCGCTAAATACGGTATTCGCGTCGTCGCCATTGCGCCAGGATTTGTTGATACGCCCATTATTCAAGGCTATAAAGACAACGGTATGATTGAAGGAATGAAAGCGAAAACGATGAGCAGAAAGCTTACTACACCAAAACAAATTGCAGATATGGTTTATTTGCTTTCCTTAGAAGAAGCGGGAGCTGTAAACGGCAGCGTCATCATGGCTGATGATGGGTATGCGGCATTTAAATAAAAGGAAAAAGGATTCTTCTTAAGAAAAGAATCCTTTTTTATTATGTAGCAGGCAGGGAACTATAAACAAACGTATCATGAGCTTTTCCGTTTTGATACATATAGTTTTTTAACACTCCTTCTTTTTGAAACCCGAGCTTTTCAAGCACATGCTGTGATGCTTTGTTTTCAAGAAACACAACAGCTCCAATCCTCACTAGCTGAAGGGTATCAAAGCCATAAGCCATAACAGCCGAAGCAGCTTCTGAAGCATAGCCGTGACCCCAGTGCTGAGGGAGTAGGTCATAGCCAATTTCCGCGCGCTTATGCTTTTGGTTCCACTGATTAAATCCAACTGTCCCGATTAATTCCCCCGTATCGAGCCGTTCAATTCCCCAGCGCATGCCTTTTTGCTTTCTGTAATTTTCAGCAAAAATATCAATCAGAACCAGAGCCTCTTGAATTGTTGTGAATTTTTCTTGCCCGTAATATCTAATAACTTCTTTCTGAGAGAAGCAGTCAAAGATAGTATCTGCATCGACTTCTGTTATTTCACGCAGTGTAGTGCGAGGTGTAAGAAGAATAGGAAACATACTTTTCTCCTTTCTATTTTATATAGAAAGATTTCGTCAGCTCAGAGAAAATACCTTTTATTTTATTTTTTTGTTATAAATTAAGTGGAAGTACGAGCTAAACGACTGAGAAAAAGACGGGAAAACTTCTAAATAACGCAAACAGTTGTTACGTACTAGCCCTAAAAACAGTATACTAAAAAAACAAATAGAGCTAGCTGCACGTAGAGCAGCTAGCTTTCCTATAGGAAAGAACCTATTTTTTAGTTAACTGATTGCGATCTTCAATTTGAGGAGGCTCTTCAAGCCATCCGTTTTGAATCATGACTTTACCGCCTTCTTTCGCAAAGAAATAAATATCTTTAGCCAGCTGCAGCATCTTCAGTGGCAAATCACTTCGTAAACTAAAAGCGCCTCCTAAAGCATTGCTTCCTAGACCAAAGGTGCTCAGAAGACTCGTGTTGTACATCATTAATTTATCTGAAAAAGGGGAGATCGTTGAGCTTGTCGCTTTTCCTGCATGCGTAGCAGGAGGCTCTATATAGCTATGACGTAAAATATCTCCTAGTTCTGTTTCAATTTTTTTTGAAAGCTTCATTCCGTTGACAAAATGCTGCTGTGCCTCTTTGTTGCTAGCTGCTTGAGCAAAGCCAATCATCAGCTGCATTCCTACAAGATTTGTATCAACCGCATGTTGGATAAGAGACACTTCAATTGTATTAAGTGATCTTTTTTCACTAAGCCAGCTTAACCCTCCGATATAATTTTGTTCGTGGACAAACCGAACTTCTTTTGGCATTGAAACGTAAGGAGGCTTTGCAATGACGCCGGTTTCTAATAATATCTGAGTAGACTGATTGTATATTTGCTGCGCTTCTGCTGTTGCGTTTACGAAAAAACTTCTGATATCTTCCCGGTAGGACATCGTTGAATGCAAAGCGAACAGTCCAGTCTCAATTTGAGCCATTAAGCGTACGTACATGACTTCAAACATAGGGTCGAACAGTTTCGGCACTCCTAGATTTACATCATGTTTAGTAAAGCCTAAAGGAATAACTGCACCTTCGTGCTCTAAAATTTCTTTGATTTGCTCGGTAATATTTAATGAGTAGCTATAATACAGCTCAAAAAGCTCTTTATGATCTTCTTTACCTTCAAGACAATATTCTAAAAACCTCAAAATCATCGTTTTTTCCTGATAAGTCATCCATAAGTTAGCAAGCTCTGAGGACGTGAGCGGCGGAAGTTTTGATGTGCTCATTGTACACATTCCTCCTGAAAATAGTGATAGGTAAATAGTATAGCTTCATTAGTATTTCTTTTATTTATAGGAATATTCTTCTTTTTAATTTATTGAAAAGCTTCAGTAGCGGTTATTATAGTAAGATAATTGAAAGAAATAAACCTTACCAACAAGTCAGTTGTATGATAACTGATATGAATAAAACTAAGTTTTTCTATTACTTTAAATAATTTGACAATTGGTGTTATTCTTACTATTATGGAAACATAAGTTTTACATATATTGCTAGAGTCTGGCAACACATTCTAGCAGCACCATAAGTAAGGAGCTTACGATGAAGCACATTGTCCAAGCAACAGATCATCCTAGAACGAAAGATACATTAAAAGAAGATTTACGCAGGTTAGGCATAACAAAAGGGATGACTATCATGGTTCATTCTTCGCTATCTTCATTAGGGTGGGTAAACGGAGGTTCAGTAGCCGTTGTTCAAGCTTTAATGGAGACAGTGACAGAGGAAGGAACGATCGTGATGCCGTCACAGTCGGTCGATCTTTCGGATCCATCAGAATGGGGCAATCCGGCTGTGCCAAAAGAGTGGTGGGAAACTATTCGGGAAACGATGCCCGCATATGATCCAGCTCATACACCAACAAGCGGTATGGGACAAATCGTGGAAACTTTTCGAACATACCCTGGCGTAAGAAGAAGCAGCCATCCAATGTATTCATTCGCCGCTTGGGGAAAGGGCAGCGAAGACATCTTAAGAGATCATCCCCTTGAATTCAGTTTAGGCGAAAATTCTCCTCTTGAAAGGCTTTACAAAAAACATGCCTTTGTTTTATTATTAGGTGTCGGGTTTGGGAACAATACTTCTTTTCATCTAGCAGAATATCGTATTCCATATCGAAACGTGATTCAAAAAGGATCTCCAGTTATGGATGGAGGAAAGCGAGTATGGAAGACGTATAAAGAATTAGAGTTTAGAGAAGAGCTGTTTGAAAAGATAGGTGAAGCGTTTATTGAAGCAAAAGGAATAAAAGCTGAAAAAATCGGTTCAGCACGTGCATACTTCTTTTCAATGCCTAAAGCCGTCGATTTTGCTGAAACGTATTTGAAAGCGCTATAGTGAGCGGTTGTATGCTTTCTAAGTTGTCTGTATATCAGACAACTTAAAGTGAGACAAACATGAGTTGCCGCTGCGTCTAGACTTTATAATAACAAAGCGCAGAAGTGGTTTAAGCAAGATAGTTTACTTTTTATATTCCTTGTTTCATAATGGCACTTGTCAGTGAATTTATTCGGTCAGGTTGTCTTACAATTATGGAGATAAAAAGCAAGTGTTAAATAAATTCATCAAAAAATTTAAATGTATAGAAAAAAAGGAGAGAATACAATTATGTCACTACGTGATCAAGCACTACATATGCATCAAGAAAAACAAGGTAAGTTAGAAGTTAAATCAAAAGTTGAAGTTCAAAACGCTCAAGATTTAAGCTTAGCTTACTCTCCAGGAGTAGCCGAACCTTGTAAAGAAATTCATGAACATCCAGAAACGGTGTATGATTACACAATGAAAGGAAACATGGTCGGCGTTGTGACAAATGGTACGGCTGTTCTTGGCCTTGGAAACATCGGACCTGCAGCTTCACTTCCTGTTATGGAAGGAAAGGCAATTTTATTTAAAAGCTTTGCAGGCGTAGACGCATTCCCAATTGCACTTGATACAACAGATACAGATAAAATTGTTGAAACTGTAAAATTAATGGCTCACACATTCGGAGGCATTAACTTAGAAGATATCGCAGCTCCACAGTGCTTTGAAATTGAAGAGCGCTTGAAAAAAGAAGTAGATATTCCTGTATTCCATGATGATCAGCATGGTACAGCAATCGTAACGGTAGCAGGACTTGTAAATGCATTAAAAATTGTAAACAAATCAATGGAAGACTTAAAAATCGTCTTAAACGGAGCAGGAGCTGCCGGCATTGCCATTACAAAACTTCTTTATTCTTACGGCGTACGTGACATGATTATGTGTGATACAAGAGGTGCTATTTATGAAGGACGCCCTCAAGGTATGAACAAAGTAAAAGCGGAAGTGGCTTCTTATACAAATGTAAACAAAGAAAGCGGTACGCTAAGCGATGTAATTAAAGGCGCAGATGTATTTATCGGCGTATCTGCAGCAGATGCATTATCTCAAGAGATGGTTAAATCAATGAATGAAGATGCAATTATCTTTGCGATGGCAAATCCTAATCCAGAAATCAAGCCAGGCGCGGCAAAAGAAGCAGGAGCGGCTGTTATTGGAACAGGTCGTTCAGACTTCCCTAACCAAGTAAATAACGTTCTTGCATTCCCTGGAATTTTCCGCGGTGCGTTAGACGTTCGCGCTACTCATATCAATGAAGAAATGAAAAAAGCTGCTGTTGAAGCAATTGCAGCCCTTATTACAGAAGAAGAGCTAAACGCAGATTACGTTATCCCTGGACCATTTGATCCTCGCGTAGCGCCAGCTGTAGCAGAATCTGTAGCAAAAGCGGCAATGGATTCAGGCGTTGCCCGTATTACAATTGATCCAGCACGTGTAAAAACACATACAGAACAATTAACAAAAATCGAAAACTAATAACGGTAAAAAAGCCCTTTGAAACGCTGTTTCAAAGGGCTTTTTGTTTTAAAAATCTGCTGTAACCGCTGTGAAATCTAAACGTAACACCATTTCATCTCCCATATGATGTACAATAAAGAGAAAAGAACCCAGGTTTTGTATCATAAAGGGAGGAACAAAGATGTACACCGTATTTTCAACATTTAATGTACCGGATGAAAAAGCTGAAGAAGTGATTGGAATTTATAAAAGTCGTTCAAAATCCGTCGACGAGGCTCCAGGATTTGTAGACTTTCTACTTCTTCAAAACGATAAGCGAGCAGGGGAGCTCACCGTTCAGCTTACATTTGATACGAAAGAGAATTATTTAAGCTGGGTACGAAGCGAAGATTTCAAGCGTATTCATGATTTAGAGAAAAAATACCCTGATCAAGAACTGGCAGCCGTCATCCCAAAAGTTTCCCAGTACAAAGTGGTGGCACGATGAGTTCACTTCCCGTTAATAAGATCGTCGAAAGAGTAACGGATAAAATCTACGAGTTAGAACCTTCTTTGCTCGAAAAATTCGGAGAGCGCGGCAAAGAAAGATGCCATGAAGATAATCATTATCATATGAAGTATCTTGAGACAACATATAAGTTAGACAACCTGCAAATTTTTACGGACTACGCCTTATGGTTAAACAATTTACTCACAAGCCGAGGCATGAAAACACAGCATATTATTGATAATTTTAATTTTATACAAGAAGCGCTGTTTGAATTAGATAATTACGGTGATAAACAAGTACAGGCGTATGTGACTTACTTAGAAGAAGCAAATCATATACTGAAGCAACAGCAGCTTTAAAAAAGAGGCTAGGACAAAAGTGTTTTAGTTAAAAGAAAATCCGAACGGGTTTGATTCTTGAAAGAGAATTTAATCTGTTCGGATTTTTTCACGAGTAGAATGAACGTAGGTTTCCTGTATGTAGTTATGTCTCACTTTTTTTGTTTTACATATGTATAAAGGTGGAAATAAAAAAGAAAAAGGAGAATACATATGCAAAAACAGCTAACAAAAGGAACCCTGTCTTTAATCGCTATATGTATGATTGGAAGTGCGGCAGCTTGTTCAGGTGAACCAGCTAATAAAACAAAATCTGATAATCATAAAGCAGAGGAAAAACCAATTGAAGACCGTCAAGAATTGACAAAGCTACAGCAGTATTCGAGTGACCCGGACATTAAAAAAGGGAAAGATGAAGATTTTGACTTGATCGGTACGTTAAAAAAAGACGCTGAAAAAGAAATAACGCTGAATATCGATGATCAACTCGTTAAAGTACCAAAAAGCTCTGGGATGGAAGTGGAAGGCTCACAGCTAAAAGATATGATTAATAAAGAAGTAGAAGCTGAAATTGACGCAGCTAAACAAGAAGCAACTAGTATTGAATTAACTCCAAAAGCAAAAGTAGATAAAAATGGCGTTTATGAACAAGATGGAGACGAGCGTAAAATTGTAGGTGTTTTTATAGAAGAAAGTAACAAACATATAAAGGTAAAAGTTCCAAACGGCAAAAAAACGTATCAAAAAAGCACAGACTTTGAAAAAGAAGAAAAGGGCAGTTTAAAAGAAAAGACGGTATACCTTGAAATCAACTCAGCTAATGAAGTAGAAAGTATAGAAAAAGAAGACCGTGAATAAATAAAGCTACAGTTCTTCTTTCCCTCCTTGCTCTCTTGACTTTTCCAACTGTGTCACTTAACGTTACAGTAGAGAAAGAAAAAAGGTGGTTTATGGAAGATGAACAGTGAATTTACCATTGCCGTGCACAGCTTAGTGTTCCTAGCAAATTTACCAGATCACCGAGCAAGCAGTGAATCGATTGCTTATAACATCTGTACCAATCCTGCACGGGTTCGGAAAATAATGAGTACACTCAGAAAAAACAACTTGGTTCGGACAAAAGAAGGGCTAGGCGGCGGTTATACTTTAGGCTGCAGCCCTGCTGAAATAAGTCTTGGATTGATTTACCGGGTTATATCGACAGGAACGCTGAAGCCTCACTGGTGCAGCGGCGACCCTGACGCTGACTGTATTGTCAAATCAAACATTCAAACAGTGATGGACGACATTTTTACAGAGAGTGAGCAAAGCGTAATCAGGCATTTAGATCAAATTACGATCGAAGACGTGCTGAAAAAAGTTAGAACTGCTCACTAAAAAGCACCTTGCATGAGCAAGGTGCTTTTGTTATGACTCTTTGGAAGCGGCTGTTTCAGCCGCTGCTGCTTTTAAGTCGTCATTTACTTTTCTTCCATTCTCTAAATACTCCGTTTTAAAGCCGCTTTTTAAAGCCCATGTGTAGAAGAGAAGAGAAACAACAACAATAATTCCCATATCCCATCCATATTTAATGACGTTAAGGCCCCCAAACTTTTCGCTTCCAAGCCATGAAATAGTCATCATACAAAGTAAGTATACAACCATCCATACGCCACCTTTGAAGTTCTGGCGGAATCCCTTCCATTTAGCCTTTGCTTGATAATAAAAATAAATAGGCAGGCCGATTAAAATAATAAACAAAACTTGTCCAGTTAGCGGCCAGCGCGCCCAATATAGCGTTAATGAAGCAAAAATAAAGCCGAGCGGCGCAATAATGCTTAATCCTTTTAAACGAAGGGGACGATATAAATCGCTTCCAGTTCGTCTTAGCGTCATAACCGTAACAGGACCTGTAATGTAAGAAATAAGCGTAGCGACTGAAATAATTTCAGCAAGCACGCCCCAGCCTCGAAATAAAAACAAAAAGACAAGAGCAACAGCTAAGTTAAAAAACATGGCTTGACGCGGAACACCATAAATAGGATGAAGGCGTCCTAGAACACTTGGCAAATATTTATTTTGTTCCATACCATAAATCATTCGAGCAGTAGTAGCTGTATACGTAATACCTGTTCCAGATGGTGAAACAAACGCATCTGCATACAGGACAATGACAAGCCAGTTAATGTTAAGGGCAATGGCTAAATCTGCAAATGGAGAGTTGAAATTTAAATGACTCCATCCCTTCGCAATATCAGAAGGATTTACCGCCCCGATAAAAGCAATTTGAAGAAGCAAATAAATGACAGTAGCCACTAAAATTGAGCCTACAACCGCAATTGGAATAGATCTCCCAGGATTCTTTGCTTCTCCAGCCATATTAATCGGGCTTTGAAAGCCGTTAAAAGCGAATACAATTCCAGACGTAGCAACAGCTGTTAGCACACTAGCCCAGCCGTTTGGTGCGATGCTGCTTCCAGAAGTGAAGTTCTCGCCGTGAAAGCCGACAAATAAAAGTGCTCCAATTGTAAGTCCCGGTATAACAATTTTAAAAATAGTGATTAACGAGTTGGCCTTGGAAAATAGTCCAACTGTCCAATAATTCAGTAAAAAGTAAATAATCAATAGCACAGTAGCGATAGCTAATCCTTCGCCAGTTAACGTTCCTTTTTCTACGAGGTGGCTTGTCCACTGTGCCCACTTCCAAGGCCACGAACTCATATACTGTACAGAAGCTACTGCTTCGACTGGAATAACGGATACAATCGCAATCCAGTTTGCCCAAGCAGCGATAAAACCAATAAACGAACCGTGTGAGTACTGCGTATACTTGACCATCCCGCCGGCTTCGGGAAACATGGATCCTAATTCACTGTAAGAAAGTGCAATAAATAAAATAACGACCATTCCAATGACCCATGATAAAATAGCAGCCGGCCCTGCAATTTGAGCTGCTCGCCACGCTCCAAATAACCAGCCGGAACCAATAATTGATCCAAGTCCCGTCATGGTTAACGCGAATGTTCCCATTCTTCGATGTAAATTGTTCATCTGACTAACACCTTTCATGTAAAATAAGTCTTTCATTTAAACACTGTTGTAAACATTGTTGCTTTATTATTATTATTCTGAAATCTTTGGTTGTCAACTTTTGTCGTTGCATGCAGTTCTTAATACCTATTGATTTCCAGTTACGCAGGACAGCTATCCTCAACCTTTCTGTCACGATAATTAAAGCGCTTTACTTTCTTTTTCATCCTACAGGAAACCCTACAGAAATAGATAAAAACCGACAAAAAGTTATCAAGTTCATACCTTATGCACTAGCAATATGAAAAAATTAGGGGATAAGTGATAATTATATTCCCTAAATATGTGAAGAGAAAACACACTTCATAATAAAGCCCCTTTTGAATAGAGGAATAAATACCTTCAAAAGGGGGGAGAGTTGGAATTTTATCTTTCTTGATGTTTATACTCGAGTAGTTTTACGACGTTTTCTACATCATTTTCAGCAGAAAGTTCGTTGATATTCACTTTATAAATAAGCGTATCCGTTGCAAAAAATTCATCTTCTCCTTCAGGTTTTACTTTTAAGTTTAAGATTTTCACCCGCACAATATGAGTGAACTTACCGCCTTTACCGGGCTGTATTTCACCCATTTGTATCCCGATATCATCTTTTTTAATAGGGCGAACTTTTACTTTTTTATGCTGTTTACCGTAAACCTTCTCATAATGAGAAGTAATATCTTGATGTACCCAAGGTTCAAGAGATTGATAAATAAAATCTTTTACAACAGGCTGACTTACGTGTGATTCTATATTTTCTTCTGGTATATTTTCTTCTGCGGAAATGGAAAGCGTAAAACAAAAAAAGACAAATGCTGCTAAAAATAAAAATTTTCCCACGAAAAAACCCACCTTACCTGTTCGTTTATGTAGCTGATTTTCTAGATCTGCCTCTTTATCTTTTGAACAAAGGCAGGAAGGTATGCACAAATTTTTTTGTGGAATTTACCTTATTTAAAATCAATTTAGTTTAAATAAAATATGTTCTAAATAATTGATTGAAAATTCAAATGCGGTTTACGTACAAAAAATAGCCAAGTGCGCCTTTACATAGGGGCACTTGACTATTTTCATGAACATTTTATGCTGCTGTTTTCTTATTGCCTTTAAAAATAAAATAAAGAGCTAATAACATAAATGCTACACCAATCCAGCGAGATAGATCAAAGGGTACTTCCTTGCTTCCAAACCAGCCAAAATGGTCGATAATCATACTTGCAAATAACTGACCGATAACAGTTGAGATATTAGCTGCTGTTACACCAATTTTAGGTACAGCTAAAACCGTTAGAAATAAATAAGATGCTCCGAATAAAGCGCAGGTAAGCTGCCATTTAGGGACATCGAAAACCGAGAGAATGTTTCCTTGCCCAAAGAATACGACGACAATTGTTAAAATCATGGCACCTGTTGCAAAGGTTAAAAAAGCTGTTTCAAACGTACCTGTTTTTTTACTTAGTGTGCCGTTAATAGAAGACTGAGCGCTTAGCGTTAATCCTCCTATTAAGGTAAGTATCACCATCAATAAACTCATCGTAAAACCCTCCTAGAAAATAAGTACAAGCGCAATTCCCATACATACAATAGCCATTACGCGTTCTTTGTTAATTTTAATTTTGCTGCTGCCAAGCCAACCAAAATGCTCAATAATCATACTTGTAATCATTTGGCCCACAATAACAGCAACCATTGAAACGCCAATTCCGATAAAGGGGATACTAATCACTAGAATTGTTAAATACACCGTACCTAATAAACCGCCGGTTAAATTCCACTTAGGTGCTTTTAAGACGTAAGGTAAATCTCCTTTTCCAGCAAATAAAGTGGTCAGACCTAAAATGAGTGTTCCCATGATAAAAATATAATAACTGCTTTCAAGTTTCCCCACTATTTTTCCAAGTTCTCCGGCAATAGCGCCTTCCATACTTAAAGCAGCGCCGCCTAGAACCGCAATCAAATAAACCAACAACTTCACGTTTATCACTCCAATATTTCTTTATATTTATATATCTAGAAAAATAGATATAATAAGTGAAAAAAACTCGTTAAAGTTTTTTTCGTAAGAATGAAGAAAGCTCTTGAAGCGTTTCTTCGTTTCGGCGATAGTATGTCCATTGACCGTGCCGAATTGACTCTAACAAACCTGCTTTTTGCATCATGGAAAGATAACTGGACACTGTGGACTGAGACAGCTGAGCTTTTTCCTGAATATCTCCCACGCAAACACCGCCTCTGCTGCTGACCTCCTTAGGCAAATGTGCTTGTTTGTCTTTAAAATGCTTTTCAGGTTCTTTTAACCACTCCAATATATTTAATCGAGTTTCATTAGACAATGCTTTAAAGATATCAATAGGTTTCATACTTATTATTTTATTCGTCACAGCTCAGATGTCAAATGTTCAAGTTTGCATTTTATAGTTGAATAACAAGCGATGGGTTGAATTATAACAGCTGTGAAAAAAAAGTCAACTTATAATAGAGGATAAAAAAGAACGGTTTACCCAGCCCTTTTTCTATTTATATGACCAAGAAGTATCTTATTCTTTTGAGTAGAAAAGGTGACATATTCCTTATTTTTCAAGGGGTAGTTTAGTAAAATAGAAAAAAGTGAATAACAAAGGAAGCTAGTCTATTTACTCAGGGGGAGGGCTGCATATGCAAGGGAAAACAAAACAAGTGCGCTTTCGTAATATGGTAGCGTATGGATTTGGGGATTTGTTTGGCGGAGGATCCTTTTTTATTATCGGCACATTATTTATGGTTTTTTTAACGGATGTAGTCGGGCTTTCTCCTGTAGAAGCAGGAACGATTGTAGCTCTTGGAAAAGTGTGGGATGCTTTGTTAGATCCAACCATTGGGTACATATCTGATCATCTTCAGACAAAAAAAGGACGAAGAAGAGTCTTTTTTCTTTTTGGAATCATTCCAGTTGCCATCACGTTCACTATGCTATGGATTCCTATTGAAGGCTCGCATATGTTCAAATACACCTATTTTATCTTAGCCTACCTTTTATTTAACACGGCGTTTGGTATGGTCATGGTTCCTTACAATACGCTAGCAGCAGAGATGACGACAGATTATAGCATTCGTTCGAAAATGACGGGAATACGCATGGTCTTTTCGCAAGGCGCTTCATTTTTAGGCGCTTTCTTTCCAAAACGAATCATTGATGCGTTTCCAGGTGGACAAGGATATTTAATCATGGGCATTATCTTTGGTCTTCTTTTTGCTCTTCCATGGATTTTTGTCTATAAAGGAACTTGGGATAGCGGAGAAGTAGTGGAACGAAAAAAGAAAAACAGATTTTGGTTAGAATTTAAGCAGCTTTTTATCAGTTTTGGAAGTGCATTTAAAAATAAGTCGTTTAACGTGTACCTTGCCATGTACTTAGCATCTTACATTGCAATGGATGTATTTAATGCTCTTTTCTTTTATTTTATTGCCTATTACATGCTGCGCGAAGCTATTTATGCAGACACCCTAAGCTTTGTGCAAATTACACAGGTGCTATTTATTCCTCTTGTTACATACATAGCCATTAAGTTAGGAAATAAATTAACCTATAACTTCAGCATGATCATCTGGGGAACGGGCATTGTTTTATTCAGTTTCCTAACAACAGACAGCTCTTTAGTTCTTATTTACTTAGCAGCATTTTTCTTAGGAAGCGGTCATTCTGGAGCGATTATGATTCCATGGAATGTACTGCCGTTCGTATCAGATGTAGATGAAATGATTACGACAAAAAGAAGAGAAGGCGTGTATGCAGGGCTGATGTCGTTTATTCGAAAATCTTCTCAGGCGCTTGCGATTTTTCTGGTTGGTGTTGCCTTAAAGAATATTGGCTATGTACCAAACGCCGAGCAGTCAGCGTCTACGCTAGCCGGCTTGCAAAAGCTGTTCATGATTGTACCTGCTATTTTGATTCTCGCTGGAATTATCGCAACTATATGGTTTAAAATAAGTCCGGAAAATCACAAAATCTTATTAACTGAAATTCAAAGAAGAAAAAAGGGAGGCCGAGCGAAAGACGTTACTCCTGAAGCGAAAGCGGTTTGTGAAAGTTTAACGGGTTATAAATACGAACAGCTTTGGAAAGACGTAACCATTTCAAAAGAAATCCGAGATAAAACGGTTGTTTAACCTATAACTTCGCGAAAAAACGCAAAATTTTCAGCGCAAACAATCGCTAATTATATCCAATAAGAAACTTCCTCTGACGTATTGCCTTTTGACAAGAAAAGAAATTTTCCTGTCTATCGACTCATTTTTCAGGTGAATTTTAGAAAGGAAGGATTTCTTGCCATTAAAGATGTGCAATTTGGCACGTCTTGATAGGGTTGATTGTACAACTTATAATAAAATTATAAACTAGCCACAGGCGCTTTCAAGGCGCAGGTATAAATTAGAAAGAAGGAAGGTACAGTTTATGCCAATTCGATATGTTTGTCCACAATGCCAAGGAGCCGGTAAGAAATTTGGATTTATAAAGTGCAAAGTGTGCAACGGCGAAGGAAACATCATCATGTCTTCTAATGAGCCAGATCCAACTAAAAATAAAAAATTAAAATCATCTTCTAAACAAGACAAAGCAATGTAAGCTATTGCTCGTAAAGGTACGTATGAACCCCGCTTTTCTATAAAAAAGCGGGGTTTTCTGCTAGACAGATAAAAGCTTTTCTTATGATACAATAAAATGAAAGTCGCTAAAATAAGGGATAGGGAACCGAAAGAAGAGGGAGATAGATGGAATACACCGCAAAACAATTTACGCCGCAGTTAGAACAACATATACATACAGTTGAAAGATCTATGCAAGAACTTCTCAAATCAATATATGCACAATATAAAGAAGCTTTTGAAAAAAAAGGGATGGAGATTTCTGTAGGTGTGATCCGTGAAGGGGAAAATGCTTTTCAGCCCGGTTACCACACCACTATTCAAGTGGGTATTTTGGAAAAAGATGAGTTTTTAGACAGTCTTTTTATTCCTATCTGGCACTGTGTACGCACGTTTTGGGGCATCCGTTCTTCCAGGAAGCTCCCAGGCAGCAAGATAACCGGCGAGCTGCTGGAAGAAACAGAAGAGGAAATAACAAAAGAAGTAGTAGGGTATTTAGAAATGCAGCTAGAAGATTAGAAGCACCCTGCTTCTAATCTTCTTTAAATTGAAGAAGGTGCAGTTTCTTTTTCAATTTGTCTTTTAGCACGAATAAAAGCCGTCAGCTGCTGAATTTCTTCTTGAGATAGTTCCGCACCGTCGACCGTAATCGTATGAGTTTGAGGCGATGTTAATTCGATGGGTGCATCTGAAAGAGAGTGAGGTTCTTTTTCCTTACCTAGCAAGTAGTCTGTTGATGTATCAAATAGTTCTGCGATTGTAACGAGTGCTTCAAGAGAAGGACGACGATAGCCAGATTCGTATCCTGCGTAGGTGCTTTTAGCAATTTCAAGCTGGTCAGCTGTATATTGAAGAGACCATTTTTTTTCTTTCCTGAGTTGAGCTAATCTGCTTAACATTCATGACGCTCCTTTGTAGGTGTAGTATGTAAAAAACCGAGGCATTCAGCTCGCGCGCAGATCTTTGTAATCAAACCGTGAGCTAATTTACATTTTTATTCATTATATCATTGCTGCAGAGAAAAGTGTACGCGAAACGAATAATTTTTCTCTTGATTTATTGATTTTTGGTTACTATAATTACAGGTGAAGTACGCGAAATGAATATAATTTATTTGATAGATTGTCAGGTTTTTTTACAAAAATTAAGCAAAGGGGATGTCGGTTTTGAAAAAACTATTATTGTTATCAACTGGTGGAACGGTCGCTTCACTTGAAGGTGAAAATGGACTTGTTCCTGGAATGGAGCCAGATCAATTACTAAGCTACATACCTGATTTAAATGAACACTGTCAAATTGACAGCAAATCTCTTATGAATCTTGACAGTACAAATATGCAGCCAGAATGTTGGATAGAGATGGCAAAAGCGATTGAAGAGCATTATAATGAATACGATGGTTTTGTTATTACCCATGGAACTGATACAATGGCCTACACATCGGCAGCTCTTTCTTACATGCTTCAGCATTCTAAAAAACCAATTGCGATTACCGGATCTCAAATTCCTATTTCATTTAGTAAAACGGACGCGAAGCGCAACATTGCAGATGCGATTCGCTTTGCATGTGAAGAAACAGGCGGAGTTTATGTAGTCTTTGACGGTCGTGTGATTCAAGGTACAAGAGCAATTAAGCTTCGTACAAAAAGCTATGATGCATTTGAAAGCATTAATTATCCATACGTGGCGTCTATCCATGATAATACGGTGGAATATACAAAATCCGTTCGCTCTAGTAAAGAAGAGTTGGTGGTTAATACATCTCTTTGTACGGATGTAGCGGTTGTTAAACTGTTTCCCGGCATTAAACCCGAATTTTTCGATGGATTAAAGGATGTATATCAAGGCGTTGTTGTTGAAAGCTATGGAAGTGGAGGCATTCCATTTCAAGTTCGTAACATTTTAGCCAAGCTTGTTGAGTTAACAAACCACGGTGTATCCGTTGTCATTACGACTCAGTGTCTTGAAGAAGGAGAAGACATGGGCATTTATGAAGTAGGCCGAATGATTAATCATGACAGCGTCGTTCGCTCAAAAAACATGAACACAGAAGCCATTGTTCCTAAATTAATGTGGGTGCTCGGACAAACCAAAGATCCTCACCAAGTTAAAAAGATAATGGAAACATCGATTGCAGAAGATATTAATTAAAAAAGAAAGCAGGTACAGCTATGAAACAAGAAACAGCAGGATATCGTACAGAAGCTGATTTTCTAGGAGAAAAACAAATCCCAGCAGACGTATACTACGGTGTACAAACCGCACGTGCCGTAGAAAATTTTCCGATTACGGGTTATAAAGTACATGAAGAAATGATTAAAGCGCTTGCTATTGTAAAAAAAGCGGCAGCGCTTGCAAATATGGATACAAAGCGCTTATATGAAGGTATTGGAAATGCAATTGTTCAAGCAGCTGATGAGATTTTAGCAGGTCAGTGGCATGAATACTTTATTGTTGATCCTATTCAAGGCGGAGCAGGAACGTCAATGAATATGAATGCCAATGAAGTTATTGCGAACCGTGCTCTTGAAATTATGGGAAATAACAAAGGGGAATATGGTAAATTAAGTCCTAACAGCCATGTGAATATGTCTCAGTCAACAAATGATGTATTTCCAACGGCTATCCATATTTCAACGCTGAACTTATTAAATAAACTTCTTGTTACAATGAATGACATGCATGATGTGTTTAAACGAAAAGCGCAAGAATTTGATCATGTAATTAAAATGGGCCGTACGCACCTTCAAGATGCTGTACCCGTTCGTCTTGGTCAAGAGTTTGAAGCATACAGCCGCGTGTTAGCGCGCGACATTAAGCGTATCAGCGCAACGCGTGACCACTTGCATGAAGTAAATATGGGGGCGACAGCTGTTGGAACAGGCTTAAATGCAGATCCTCGCTATATTGAAAATGTAGTCAAACACTTAGCGGATATCAGTGGTCTGCCGCTTGTGCATGCAGAGCATTTAGTAGATGCTACTCAAAATACAGATGCTTATACAGAAGTATCTGCAGCGCTTAAAATCTGTATGACGAATATGTCTAAAATTGCAAATGACCTGCGTTTAATGGCCTCTGGACCTCGTGCAGGTCTAGGAGAAATCAGCCTTCCTGCTCGTCAGCCTGGTTCTTCAATCATGCCAGGAAAAGTAAACCCGGTTATGGCTGAATTAATCAATCAAATTGCGTTTCAAGTAATGGGAAATGACCAAACAATCTCTCTTGCTTCAGAAGCAGGTCAGATGGAGCTTAACGTCATGGAACCTGTGCTTGTATTTAACTTGCTTCAATCAATCAGCATCATGAACAACGGTTTCAGAAGCTTTACAGATCACTGTTTAGCAGGAATTGAAGCAAACGAAACGCGCATGAAAGAATATGTAGAAAAAAGCGTAGGGATTATTACAGCTGTTAACCCTCACTTAGGCTATGAAGTCGTATCGCGTATTGCGCGTGAAGCGATTTTAACAGGAAAACCAATTCGTGAGCTTTGCCTTCAATACGATGTGTTAACAGAAGAAGAATTAGATCTTATTTTAAATCCATTTGAAATGACGAACCCTGGTATTGCAGGAAGTTCATTGTTTGATCGTCAGTAAAAAGAACGGCTTCCATAAGGAAGCCGTTTTTTTTATAAAGACATTTGCTGAATGACGCGGCGCATTTTCTGAGCTGTTGCAGCCAAAGCGTCATTTTTTTCAGCAAACTGGGGAATTTGCGTATAAAAATCTCCGAAACACTCCTCTTTATATCTCGGAACGACGTGCATGTGAAAATGAGTTAACTCGTTAAACATTCCCCCGTTTTGAGAGAGAGTAACTCCGTCTGGAAAAAAGAGCGTCTTTACTGTTTTTGTCATTAGCTTCGCTGCATTCATTACGGCCAGTATGTGTTCAGTATCAAATTCGTCAATTTCCACTATATGTGTTTTAGGAAGAATTAAGACGTGTCCTTCGTTAAACGGCTTGTGATCTAATAGGCACGTCACAAAGGAATCTTCAAATATTATATGTGATTTCTCTTGGTTATTTGCTAATCGACACCCTAAGCAATCTATACGTGGATTCCCCATCATATTTTCTCTCCTTTTTTAAGATAACTAAAGTGTAGCACGAGAAGTATCAGGAGAAATAGTTTGAAATATACACAGGTGTTTTTTCGCTTAGTAAAGAGAGCCCGGATATATGACCTAGGCTCTTTGTTTCGTTCTCTTCATATATTTATCTAAAATTTACCATGGTTTTAATTGTAAAAACAAAACCTTTACAGTATAATGATAGTGTAACAGTTAACTGTAACTAATAAGGGGGGGATTGTTTGAATACGTATACAGGAAAGCAAATTACGGAGTTATTAAATAATGAAGGTGCGGACTTGAACCTGCGTACGGTACGGTATTACACGCAAATAGAAATCGTTCCTCCGCTAGTGCTAGCAGGGAACAAACGCGTGTATATAGATCAGCATGTTCACTACTTTCGAGCCGTTTTAACATTATCAAAAGCAGGGGAGTCACTAGCTTCGATTCAAGAAATGCTGCGTTCAATGAGTGATGAAGAAGTAAAAAATATCGGTGCGCAGTTCCCTCTTTACCAAAGCAAACAAATTCAGAATCAAGAAATGCATCAAGTGAACGAAGATGTGTTTGTCGCTATGAACCGAAATTTATCAGCGGACGTACGGCAAAAAGTAATTGAGTCTGTTACTCAAATTTTAAAGGATCATTCATCGCATGATTAAATTAGCTGTGGCAAAATCAGTGATGGAAAAAGAAGAAGGAATGAACCACCTTTGTATTACATTTGAACGTTCGCAAGTAAAAGTAACAAACATCACGATTGATATTCAGCTGCCCGAAGGCCTGTTTAAAACGACAAACTTAAATGGATACCGGGAAAACGAACAGGGGCAAATCGAAGTAAAACATATCGACGATGAACCTCTATTAATAGAGCTCTACACGGAAGAGGCCGTTTTATATCCACAGGCAGAAATTGCAGTTGCTGTGACTTACCGCGATGAAAGCTTGCATATACAGCAAAAAAGGCATTCTCTAATGATTAAATTTACGGATGAAGATTTGATAGGGGATTCATTTTTAAATCATGAAATCAGTGCAAAAGTGAAAAAATTTGCTCATACTAATTCAGGGGAAAGAGGCGGTCACATGAACTTAACTCCATATGTAGTGGAACAAACAAGCAAAGGAGAGCGTGCCTATGATATTTATTCAAGGCTGTTGCTCGACCGCGTGATTATGCTTACAGGTGAAGTTACGGACGAGGTGGCTACTAGTATTATCGCTCAGCTTCTATTTTTAGATGCCGAAAACCCAGAAAAAGATATCAGCATTTATATTAATTCACCGGGAGGATCTATTACAGCGGGCATGGCTATTTTTGATACGATGCAGCTTATACGTGCAGACGTAAGCACATTGTGTATAGGGCTAGCGGCATCTATGGGTTCATTTTTACTAGCAGGCGGTCAAAAAGGGAAACGTTTTGCTCTTCCTAATAGCGAAGTGATGATTCATCAGCCGCTAGGAGGAGCAAAAGGACAAGCAGCTGAAATTGAGATTCGAGCAAAGCGTATTTTGCGGTTAAAAGACCACTTAAATGAACTGCTGTCTGAACGAACAGGACAGTCGCTTTCAACAATTAAAAAAGACACTGATCGAGATACATTCTTTACAGCGGATGAAGTAAAAGAATATGGCATGATTGATCAAATTTTAGTTCATCAATAAGGAGGATGCCGTGTGGAAAAAATAAATCGTTATTCAGTAGAATATGAATGGGCGAACGTGATTTTTTATCAAGAAGTAGAGGCAATGACTATACAAGAAGCAAAAGAGCGCATTCAACATACAAAAGTAAACGCTGCTATTCGCGCTGTTCATGTCATAGAAGATGTCGAATCGTAACGAAAAACTGGATCCTTTCGGGGATTCAGTTTTTTTGAGCAAATGAAGCAGGGATTTAGATGAAGAAAGGAGAATGCAAAAAGAGATTTAAAAACGAGCAGCTGGTAGCATCATTCAGCAAGAACATCTCATTTCAATTACACAAAGAAAGGTAGATGTAAATGAAAAAAGTATGGTCTGGATTAGTTGTTCTCATTGCTATTTGTTGGGTGATAACAGGATGTCAGCAAAGCAGTGCTTCAAGCGGTACTGTTGAACAAAAGCTCGTAATCGAAAAATACATAGCCGATAATCAATATGGCCATGCGGTTAAAATGAAAGACCAAAATCAAGTGCAGAAAGTGCAGCAGTGGTTAAAAGATGTATCATGGAGAGAAGAAAAAGCTGAAATGATTCGAAAACCTAACTACATTCTTCACTTTGAACCGGTGGAAACAAAAAAGGATATAAAGGTACAATCTTATCGCATGTGGGTCAACTTAGAAAACGAAACCGTTGAATTAGCTACAGATACACACTACGCACAGTTAAAGGGCAAACAAGCAAGATCATTTATTGAATTAGTAGAGCCGAAATAGAAAGCAGCTATACAACAATGTCCAATGAAAGCTAAAACTTCACTTGTTCATATCGAAGCTATCTTCACCGATATGCTTGATGATCTCGAAGGTCCAGAGCTGCTCATTACTAACGCGCTTGATATGAGGGTGTAGAAGTATTAAATGTGAGAGGTGACAAGCGGCAATTATTAAATGTAGCAATAAAGAATTACACTTACAGGTACGTCATTGTTAAAACATTTTGCTACAAGAAGTAAGGAAAAAAGAGAAATCAAGACGCTGATTTCTCTTTTTTATTCAGGCATGTCGATGATTATTATTTCCGCGCATTTTGCGTAAAACAAAACTCACAATTAAGACTAAAATAACAGCACCAATAATAGCAGGAACAATTGCGAATCCGCCGATCTCTGGACCGAAATCTCCAAAAATTAGAGAGCCTAACCATGCTCCAATGAAACCAGCGATGATGTTTCCGATAATTCCACCTGGAACATCTCGTCCCGTTAACACACCAGCAAGCCAGCCGATAAGTCCTCCAACAATAAGCATCCAAATAAATGACATATACCTAACCTCCTTTTTATAGGGAATTCCTTTTCATTCTTTCCTAAAACACATCCTGTCATGCGACATGCTTGCTGCAAACCCTTTTACATTTTTTCATCCATTTACCATATATGCCAAGATAGCGCAACATTAAACTGAAGAGTTATGTATGAGAATTCACTGTGAAAGTAACGATAAAAGGAAGGAGAGAAGTTCAGCTTATGTACGTTTTAGATTCAATTTAGCTCATTCTATTCGCAAAAAGGGACATCCGGTTCATTTTTTAAAGCTTTTTCCCTTAGTTTTACTTTTTTTAAAGGTATTTGTGATATCATTTTAAGTAAACAAATTCTTAACGGGAGAACAATATGGAGTCATTATTATTAGATAAAAAGCTTAAACACATTACGAATTTAATTCTAGAAAAAAAAGAAGAGTTCTCAAAACAAAAAAGATATGAAGAAAAAGATATTCAACAACAGTTAGAACCGTGGCGCGTTCATTTAATTCAAATATATGCTGATTCTGTCTCAACAAATGATACAAAAAACTTTGAAGTGCTTGAGGAGTGGGGAAGAGAAGTAGCGAATTTACTCGTTGTCCTTCAGCTTCCTTTGGATGTAGCATTAGAAGAAATCAGCTATTACCGAAATCTTATCGGGGAAATTATTAAAGAAGAAGCAAAAACTGAAACGTTTACGTTTGATGCCTTCTATCAAGTTATTTCTCGTTTTAACGTAGTAGTAGATAAGGCCGTACACTGGGTTAGTAAATCATATATGACCGACTTTGCAAACAAAATCCAATCGGCTCGCTATGCAATTGATGAACTTTCAATTCCTGTGGTACGCATTACGAAAGAAATTGGCGTGATTCCTCTTGTTGGCGATTTAGATACAAATCGCGCTCAAATTCTAATGGAAAATGCACTTCAACACGGCAGCGACTACAAGCTAAATTGGTTGATTATTGATTTATACGCGGTTCCAATTATTGATACGATGGTAGCGGACCAAATTTTTAAAGTAATCGGTGCTTTAAGATTATTAGGAATTCAAGTGGTTTTAAGCGGGATTCGGGCTGAAATTGCTCAGACGATGGTAAACTTAGGGTTAGATTTGGCTGACATTACGACTTTCAGTAGCCTTCACCAAGCAGTGGAACACGTTAATCAAGCGGACTAATACAACATAAAAGCCCATGAGTATGTAACCATATCATGGGCTTTTATTGGTAGAAGAAAATTTGAAGCTTATTTAATAAAGCATCTAATGATTGACTAACTTGAAGTGTGTTAGGACTTGTCATTCCTTCACGGACAGCCGTTTGAATCATTAACGTTCGTGTCTGTTCGATTTCTTCTATTAGTATTTGGTACATGGATTTGTCTTTTGAGTGGGTTGAAAGCAGCATGTTAATTCCTCTTTTTTCTATAGTGATTATGGTTAAATTAACATTAATAGGTTTATTTTTCAATATTATGAAATTAAAAATAGTAAATTTTAAGAATTTTTCATATAAAAAAAGAACCTCTTTTTCAACGGAGGTTCTTTTTCTAATATAATAATTTATTAGGCATGTTTATGACTGTCACGCATTTTTCTCATAATGAAACTTACGATTAACACTAAGATGATTGATCCGATAATAGCAGGAATAATAGCAAATCCACCTACAACTGGTCCGAAGCTTCCAAAGATAGCTGAACCTAACCAAGAACCGATAAAACCGGCAATAATGTTACCAATAATACCTCCTGGAACGTCTCTTCCCGTAATTAATCCGGCAAGCCACCCAATAATACCACCTACAATAAGTGCCCATAAAAATGACATAAATATCATCCTCCTTTTTAATGATGTATTGCTTATATAGGTTAGTACCCCACTTAAAAGAAAACTATTCATAGAATAGCAAAAAAAATAAAAAAAACTTGTAAAAGGATTTAAGAACTGCGATAGAGTCATAGAAAATAGACTAATTAGTATATAATAGAAAACGGAACATAGTTTAGAAGAGAAAGGAGACATGAAGTGAAAATAAAAAATCAAAGCGATATAGTAGAACAGCACTTGATTCAGCACTGGATGTATTTTCAGCATACGAAGAAATCTGTGAAGGTGGATACATCAGAAATTAAATGGATTTCTGCATCTCCTTACAATCGCGGCATATATGCAGGAACCCGTCACATTGAGCCTGCGTTAGGGATATGCTCTTCGGAAGGGGAGGAACCTCTATGGATTGTCGGTCCATCTTCATATGATAACCTCGGGCCAGTTCTTCATAAAAATGGATTTGTTCCTTATGAAAAATGGATCGGAATGATTCAGCACATTCAAGAAAAAGAATACATACATACAGGAGTAGAAGGGTTTCAATGTAAGCGAGTGCACACAGAAGCTGAATTGAAAGAATGGATAACGGTATACATAGACGGCTATCAAAAACCAAAAGAATATCAAGCTGACTTTCTTAAAAGGTTTAGAGAGCTTATGCAACACGCTGACCAATATCAGTTATATCTGGGCCTTTATCACAACCAGCCAGCTGTAGCTGGGTCTCTCTTTTTTTATGACGGTACAGCTGGCTTGTATTGTATCACTACAGCTAGACATATGAGGAGAAAAGGCCTGGCCACCGCATATTTGAAGGAAGTTCTTACTGAAGCAAAAAAACATGCGGATACGTGTATTTTGCATGCTACAAGTGCAGGAAAGCCAACCTATGAAAAAATTGGTTTTACAGCGGTTAACGAATTTGATGTATACAGGTGGAGAAATAGAGATGGAACGTAATGTGCTGCAGTTTGTGAGAAAAAAGACAAATTTCGACAAATTTTTAAAAAAAGTGTAGCTTCCACTTCGTTTTTGGTGTATCCTAGGAAAAAGCAGCAGCATGAGCTAGTGTTGTACATAGAACACAGATAAAAGGAGTCATTATGAAACATTTTTTTAAAACGAGCACGTTTTGGATAGGTTTGGTTGTCGGAATCGCGCTCACATTTGGGGGATATTTTACTGTTACTAGTATTTATGATTATTATTTAGGACGAGAACAGCTGAAAGTATTGACTGCCTCTCAGAAAAACCTTCAAACTGCTTTTAAAGAGTATAATCAGCTTATGGCCGAAAAAAAAACCAAAAAGCAATTTATCAATGAACTCGATGATATTTCAAATACTATAAACTATGAATATAATGAATTAGCTTCCCTTGATCCTACGATGAAAACGATGTATAAGCATACGGGCGTCATCGATGATATGGAACTGATGATTGATAATATCGATAGCATCTATGAATTAACGATGAATGATCACAAAGACGCAACAAAACCGCTTCAAACCTACGTATCTGATTTAATGGAATATGTAGAAAAAGATATGAAAAAAGAAATAAGCATGCTAAGTAAATAGAACAAAACAGCTGTCTAAACAAATAGGCAGCTGTTTTTTTGTTGATTATAAAAGGAATCTTTTGGTTGCAGGCGAAAGAGTATATTATGCACCCACTCGCTTACGTGCACCACGTTTACAAAAAAGGGAGGACATAGTATGAAGAAAGTGGTGATTATCCTATTTAGTTTGTTTTCATTAGCCGCATGTCAGGTTCCTACAGCTGAAACGCTTGAAGATTCTTATCCACCCGCTATAAAAATAATAGCGGAAGGCAAAGAAGCCATCATCAAGCCCTTATTCTTTTGCTGGACCGAATGTGAAGCTGATTTTGGCGAACGAAGAAATTTTCGACAAATTGTTATGAAAAATAGTATTCCCGTCTCTGAAGGTGGTCAAGTGTCCATTAAAATAGATGGTAAAAAACCTAATGCCCTTTATTACAAACAAATTCGTAATCAGTCTATTTATGAAAACATAGTAGAAAAAAAGGACATAAAAAAAACATCTGCTATTACAGTAGATTCTGCCTCTCACAGTGACAGTGATCGGTATATACTCGTAGCAGATTGGAAAGATAGCAAAGGGAAAAAGTTAATTGGGCGTGTCTACTACACCCCCGTAAAATTTGAAACACCATAGATATGGCTCTCTATGCTGTAATAGAGAGCCATATGCTTAACCAATAGAATTAAGTGCTTGTGCAAGAGAAGAAGTAGTTTTAACATGTTCAAATGAAAGCCCTAAACGAATGGCAGTTTGAGAAATTTCCGGTCGAATTCCAGATAAAATTGTTTGCACACCAATTAAACGAAGAGCTTTTACCAAATTAAAAATCTCTTGTGCCATCATCGTATCAATCGTAGCTACCCCGAGCAGGTCAATACATAAATGTTCAACGCCTTTTTCCGAGCATTGCTGAAGCGTGTTTTCTAAAATAAACTGACTTTTGACCGTTCCAATATCCCCCACAAGAGGCAGAAGTGCAACTTTGTTTTGAAGCATGATAACAGGAGAACTTAATTCATTAATTAACTCTTTCTGAGCGTTCAGCTGCTCTTGCGTATTTTTATGATATTCTTGAATAAAGATATAAATAGATAGATCAAAAGCTTTAACAATAATGTCATACCACATAAATATCTTATCTACGCTTACCTCATTCGAATGCAAAGAGATAAACTTCTTTAAGTAATTAACGGCAATTTTTTGGGAATTAAAATATTCTCGAATAATAAAGTGAAGAGGCGTACTTAAATGCTTTGGATCACGCGCTAGTTCTATCGACCACTGCTGAAAATCTGAAAAAAAATACTCCTCATCTCTTATAAATACGTCAAATAAATGCTGAAAATAATCTTGATTTTGCTGCTTCAGTTCTTTCACAATTGCTGGATTTTTACTCGAATAGACAGAGAACTCATTTTCATCGTCGAGCTGATTGTACCAGTCTTCGGTTAATTGAAGAGAATGTTCTTTGAAAAAATGATATAAGTCCTGATTTTTATGCATGAAGACTCTCCTTATATATGTATAGTCTAATTGATTTAATAAATAAAGGCATAAAAGCATCCCCTGATCTAGAGTGAGGATGCTTATAAATAAATCCATTATGAAGCGCATTTATTTTCCTATACGCCTTGTTTTCCCTAACTGTATACTCTCAAACCCAATTTATTAAAAAATAAACATTTTTTGACTACCATATTCATGCATTTTACCTATTTTTCATAAAGAACCACTTCTTGTGCTTATAGCTTTAGCTTGGGTAAGGCATCTTTAATGCTTTGATAGACTAAAATAAAGGACATATCATCTTCCATAGTGCTCATATGTATGGCCATGTCAGGAGAAATTCCTGTTAAAACAAGCTGAGTTCCCATGAGCTTCAGCCAATTGTAAATATTAAGAATATCACGGCCGAATGAATCATTAAATCGCGCTAACCCTGAGACGTCTAGGATTAAATAACGGTCTTTGCTGCTTGTGTTACGCGAGGTGAAGCTATTAAATAGCATTTCTATACGCCGTTCGTTTAACGTTCCGATTAATGGAAGAACAGAGATTCCTTCCTCTATTGGCACGATAGGGGTGGATAGCCTTTCAACTTCTTCCAAAGCTTGCTGTAGCTGTTCCTGGGCTGTAATCTCTATTGTTACATCTTTTTGAACGCCAATAAAGTAGTATTTATCTTCTTCTTCTATATATGTCGGGTCAATCGTTAGCTGATTATGAAAGAAAGAGCCGTCTTTTCGATAATTAACGAGCGTAACAGAGACTGATTGATTGCGGCTAATAGCGCTGCGAATTTCATCAATGTGGTGCGGGTTTGTTAGAGGCCCTTGCAGAAAACGGCAATTTTCTCCTAATACTTCTTCTTCCTTATAGCCGGTCATAAGGGAAAACCCTTGATTGAGGTAAATAATTGGGTTATCAGGCAAAGAAGGGTCTGTCACGATAACGCCAGATTGTGAGCTATGAAGGGCTTTATTTAAAATGGACCATTTTGAATCTTGAGCTTCAGGTGTAGTCAATGCATTCCCTCATTCCTTGGAATTTTTATAAAAATATTGTGACATAAACACATTAAAAAAACAATTTTCGACGCGTTTGCTCCTAGAGAAAGAATGAAGATAAGGAAAAATATGTTATAATAGTTTCAGGGGCAAAGGGAGTGTGAACAAACGTGATAACCATCAATTTATTTAATGTTAGTTTCTTTGTGATGGCGCTAGTAGGCTTTATTCTTATTTTTTGTTTGCGTCTAAAGTTTAACCGGCCACTGTCATTATTTAAATGGTCTTTTTTGTTCGGAACGGTGCTGCTGTCGCTAAGCTTATACTTGTTTATGGCGACCAGCCAATATATTCATTTGATATGCAATACAATCGGCTCAGTTATGACAGCGCTCTATCTTATCAGTATTATGGTCGGAGCAGAAGAGTCATAAATACATATGTTTGAAAGTCTATTGAAAGTGGAAAAAAGGAAAGATGCATAAAAGAAAAAGAGACGCACTTACATTCTTTTAGCCGACGAAATGATAACAACTTGAAAAACACCTCGGTACAAAATGCCGAGGTGTTTTTCATAAATAAAAGGAAAAGGAGAATATTTAGAGAAATACTAGTCATATTTTACTGAGTGTAGTAAAATAAAAAGTTATTATTCTATTTTTAGGTTGTTGCTATTGGCAACATGTGTTAGTCTAAAAGTGGTATACATTTTAGGCGATCTTGAAAAAGAGAGACGAGAAGCTTTTATTCAAGTTTCTTAAAAGCTTTACGTTTACTGAGGTGAAACAATGAAATCTCAAGTACAAAAATTTGTAGGCTATTTATTAGCTGGTGATCAAGACAGCGCTTGGGAAATTGTGCTGGAAGAAATCCAACAGGGAAAGAACAGCCTAGATATTTATGAAAATTTAATTACAACCGCAATGCGAGTAACTGGAGATATGTGGGAAGAAAATATCATTTCTGTAGCTGATGAGCATGTTGCAACTACGACATGTGATTATGTGCTAACTCGCTATCGCTTTTATAAAAAAATTCAGGGACACGCTTCAGACACCGCTCCAAGGGCACTGCTTCTATGCTTGGAACAAGAACAGCACTTCATTGGTTTAAAGATGGTGGCTTTATTGTTTGAGGAACATGGTTGGAATACTCGCTTTTTAGGGGCCAATCTCCCTCTGGAATACGCTGAGAAAATGGCTATAGAATGGAAGCCGCACATGGTAGGATTATCTGTCAGCATCCCTTATCATATTGAGAGGCTTGCTGAATACACCAAAACTTTGGACAAATTAGAACCAAGACCAACGGTAATGGTAGGAGGGCGCTTAGTTTCTCAAATTGATTTCCGTTCTTACTGTTCTGAGCATACACGCCTAATTCCGGATCTTTACCAACTAAATAACTGGTTACTCAGTTATCACAAAGGAGTGGAAGTTAATGTCGATGCTTGAATATGTTCCAATTCCTTACTTTTTAGTGGATACTGAATTTAATATTTTGGAATGGTCGCAACAATCAGGTCATTCATTTAAGCCTTCAGCTAATTTTTTAGATCTTGTAGACGTATTTAGTCAAGAAAAGGCAAGAAAGTTTTTAAGCTTGCGCCAAAAAGATTCTCGAGAATTGTCTGTAGACGAACCCCATGATGAGCAAACGCTTGTCCAAAGCCGAGGCCAGGCTATTCAGAAAGTAGAGCTCGTGATGCAAACCAATGATTCGCCTTATTCACTGTTTGAATGCTTAATTCAATGGGATAGCGATATAGGTCATTTAGTTTGTATTCGCCAAGATGAACGTATACAAGAGTTAACGAGTCTTGTTCAAGACCATCGGAAACGATTAGCAGATACAGATTTTGAACTGCTTGAACAAAAAGAACGTCTTGAAAAATCATTACAGAAAATCAAGCAATTGTCCGCTTCTTTTATTAAGTTATCCTCTAAAGTAGGACTTATACCTCTTTTTGGAGACTTAGATACAGATCTTGTAGCTGAAAATACGTCCATTTTGCAAAACTTTGCGCATGAAGGAAATTACACCACGCTTCTATTTGACTTTGGAGGACTAGATATATTAACGACCGAAGGAATTCAAGCTTTTGCAGGCTTTATGCAGTCCTTCTATCTCATGGGTATCACATGCTATATTATTGGCATGAAGCCGCACCATACGGCTGCTTTGAAAAATAGAACGTTTGGTGATCAAATTATTTATATGAATAACCTGAGTGAAATTATTGCTGTGAATAAAAATGTGAGTTAAAAGAGTGGAGGAGAAGAAAGTTATTCTTCTCCTCTTTCTGTATACACTTCTCTTCTTATAATTAAACATCTATTAAAGAATCTTTTTATATTTCAGCTGAAAGAATGGCGTTAAGACGTTGAAGTCCTGTGTTCAAATCAGTATCACTAAGGAGGGAATAGCTTATTCGAATGTAAGCATGAAGCGGTCTATGAACAAAACAAGCTTCACCAGGTAAAAAGCAGATATTGTGCTCCTGGGCTTTTTTTAATAACTCAAATGTGTTTACTTTTTGAGGCAGTTTTAACCATAAGTTGAATCCTCCTTTAGGAACTTGGAATTGAACGGATTCGGAAAGAGACGAAAGCAGATCGCTTGCATGATCTCTTCTCAGTTGCAAAGCGGTCCTCAGTTTTTCCATGTGATGTTTCATTCGCTCAGTGCGTAAAAAAGCTAGCACGGCTTTTTGAGTTAGTAAGGGACTACCAATATCCATCAGTGCTTTAACCGCATATAGCCAATCAAATACAGAACCCTGTGCATAAAGTAATCCTATTCGAAGTCCTGGAGCCAAGGTTTTACTAAACCCCTTCAAGAACAAAACATGCCCATTTTTATCAAACGTTTTGATCGGTGGAGGCACCGATATATCATCGAAATAAATCTCTCCAAACGAATCATCTTCAACAATAAAAAAGTGATACAATTCGGCCAAATCAACTAGTTCTTTGCGACGCTGTCTGCTCATTAGTATACCTGTAGGGTTTTGAAAAGAAGGGTTCACGTACAAAAGCGAAGGCTTTATTTTTTGGCAGACTTCTTCTACTAAATCAGATTGTATTCCTTCTTCATCTAGTTCAATTGAAATGACATTAACACCTTTATTGGTGAAGACATCAATTGCAGCTCCGTAGCATGGACTCTCTACTATAACCGTATCCCCTGGCTTTAAAAGCGTTTGAGCAATTAAATCAATACCTTGCTGAGCGCCACTTGTAATCATAATTTCATGAGGATCAGCTTTTATTCCTTGCTCTCTCTGTAAATAAGAAGAAAGCTCTATGCGAAGCTCACGATCTCCCTGAATTGGACCGTATGTCGCTAAAACAAGCTCATCGGCACGTAACAGACTTTGCATTTCTTGCGCTAAAAACTGATTAGGAAGGAGACGAGGGAAAAGAATAGCCTGAGAGAAATCATAATATTTACGATCACGATTTAAGCTATACTGAGAGCGCGTGATATTTACGTTTAATTCATCTTGCCATGAAAAATTATTTAATACCTTGGAAGAACCTTTAGTAACCCCTTTAACAAAAGCTCCTTTTCCTGACTGTATTACGATTAATCCTGATTTTTGTAAGAGCTGATACGCTTTTCGTACCGTTAATAAGCTTATTTCTAACTCTTGTGATAGCTTGCGTAAAGAAGGGAGCTGATCACCAGGTTTTATCATGCTCGTTTGGATGCGATAACGAATCTGCTCATAGATTTGCTGATAAATGGGGGTAGAAGATTTTTTATGTACATTAAATCTCATTGTGTCACCTAACTATTCTTTTTCTTTAGTTAACCTCAAAATAAGCATGGGCGCAACTGGAAAAACAGCAACTGTTATAGTCAAGGTTTTACTGTTATACTTCCTTTCTTTTATACTCGTGGCATATTTAAAGGAGGAAGATATATGATTATTATTAATTACGTACTTATCTGTTTTATTTTCGGCACGACATTTTTAACTATTAAATTAGGGATTGAAGCAGGAATGCCTCCACTTTTCTCAGCCGGAACTCGCTTTCTTTTAGCAGGAATCTTAGTAATCTCGTACTTTGCATATAAAAAAGACGTTCGACGCTCGTTATTATTTTCAAAAAAAGTGATGATGGTAGGGTTTTGTTTGACCTTTATGACATTTTCAACGCTCTATTGGGCAGAACAACATGTGACATCGGGTCTTGCAGCTGTTTTATCTGCTACTGGCCCAATGATAATATTGCTTATTCAAGTGATGCAAAGAAAAATGGAATTAAAAAAAGAGCAGTTATTGGCTTTGCTCCTGGCTTTTACCGGTGTTATTTGCATTTCACTTCCAAATGTGACAGCCACTATGTCTTATTCGTGGACGTTAGGGTGTATCATTATCATAGTAGGAGAGGTATTTTACGGCATAGGCAGCAATTATTCGAAAGCCTTGTTAAATGAACTAAAAGAAGTGTCACCATTTTTAATTAACGGTATTCAAATGTTTTACGGGGGAATATTTCTGCTGGTGCTATCTTTATGTACAGAGCAGATCCATGTTTCAACTATTATCCCTCGAAACGCAGTATGGTCTATTGTATATTTAATTTTTGTTGGTTCAATTGCTGGACACGGCTTATATTATTGGCTCATCGCCCAAACAAATCCGGTTTTTCCATCTACTTGGTTGTATGTATCTCCTTTAATCGCGGTGTTAATCGGCTATGTAGTCTTAAATGAAGCTATTACGCCTTCTATTATTGGCGGAGGCCTTCTTATTTTAATAGGAGTGTTTATGGCCAATCGTGAAGCTTTGGGAGTACATTTAAAAAAAGGTGTGCTATTCAAAAAGCAGCTGTAAAACAAGTCGCCATTTGCTGACTTGTTTTTAGTTGATCGCAAGACAAAAAAGATTGAAGAAAGATATAAAAGATGACTAAAAGCCTCTTCCTAATGAAAGAAGAGGCTTTTTTGTTAAGAGTTTGCTGACATCGTATGAGACGGTAAAATGATATCTTGGTCGACGAGAAAGGATAAAAGTTCCCGTGTAGCATATGACATATAGCGATCTTTTTTCAAAATGATGCCGAGCTCCCACATTGGAGTAGGTGCGGCAATTGGAATACTTTTAATAAAAGGGTTATTGATCTTTGGAAACACGGACTTTGGTAAAATTGCAATACCTAATTCAGAAGCGACTAGTTCAATAATTAGGTCCCATTGAGAACTTTCGTACGCTATTTTCGGATGAAAACCCGCTTGAATGCACTCATGAATAATGCGATCATGAAGAGAGAAATCTTTGCTGAATAGGACAAACGGTTCTTCTCTAAGCTCGCTCAAAGCAACGATTGATTTAGCTGCCAGCGGATGCTCGTGATGAATGTATAAATTAAACTCTTCTTCAATAAACGGATAGACGTGAAAAAGAGGGTTTTGAATAGGCAACACGATAATGCCAAGGTCTACTTGTTCGTTTTCTACAAGTTCGACAATTCGCTTTGCGCCAAGCTCCACAAGCTCTAATTTCACCTGAGGATGTTTTGATGTAAAGTTTTTTGCAATCATCGGGAAAACAACAGTCCCTACTAAAGGAGGAATTCCTACTTTAATATCTCCTGTAGGGAGATTTCGTAAATCATCTAACAGAGCATGCAGCTCGTGAAGAGTGGATACCAGCTTTTGGCTTTGCCCATACACAATCTGTCCTGCATCGGTTAACGTCAGCTTTCGAGTAGAGCGATCAAAAAGATCTACGCCGAGTTCTTCTTCTAGTTTTTTTACAATTTTACTTAATGCTGGCTGAGACAAGTGAATTGCGGCTGCTGCTTTTGTGAAACTTTTTTGATTAACTACTTCCATGAAATGTTGCAGTTCTCGAATATCCATAAATTCTCCTCACTAGTATTCTTAGTTTTCATACTATTTATTCTATTTATCTATTTTACTTATGATTCAAATAAATGTAAACTCTTACATAAGGAAGTGAATAGTGATTCATCTAAAAATAGTACATCAAATTCCTCTAAATACGTTAGAAACCCGCATGTTTGTAAGCGTTAACAAAAAAGCACCCTCGAAGAAAATCCTAGAAAAATATTTTTTTCTCCCGTAAAACAAAGCCGCGAGCGCAGAAATAACGCGTGTTGAAATGTTCATTTTGTATACTGTTCTGACAATTAAGAAAGAGGAATAAAATGGTATAGTGCACCACTAAGGTGAGTCTATTCATTCTGCAAACGAGCCGTACATAGAAAAAAGGGCCTGTTTGTTAAAAATAATTGGGGGAGTGGTTGAGATGACATACGTTAAAGGATTAGAAGGAATCGTTGCAGCTGAAACAAAAGTAGGGCATGTTGATGGAGAGAAAGGTCAGCTGATTTATCGCGGATATTGGGCAAAAGATTTGGCGATCAATTATTCTTTTGAAGAAGTTTCTTATTTAATTTGGAACGGCACGCTGCCAAATCATGATGAGTTAAAAGTATTTAAACAAAAAATGGTGACTCATCGTACGCTTCCGGCTAATATTGTTGCATTAATGGACTGTTTGCCAAAAGATACAGAAGTGATGAGCGCGCTTCGCACATGTATCTCAGCTTTAGGAGACCCTTCATACAGCTGGCCTCCGACAAAAGAGCAGGCACTTGCGATTACAGCCGTCACACCTACCATTATTGCCTATTGGTATCGTAAAATGAATGATTTAGAAGTAGTAGAGCCTAACGAGCATTTGGATCATGTAGCAAACTATTTATATATGATTAACGGAGAAATTCCAGATCAAAGTTTGGTTACTGCACTGAACGCATATTTTGTTTTGACAATTGAGCATGGGATGAACGCCTCAACCTTCTCATCACGCGTTATTTCATCTACCGAATCTGACATGGTTTCAGCTATTTGCGGAGCAATTGGCGCGATGAAAGGTCCGCTTCACGGAGGAGCTCCTTCTGGTGTTATTACCATGTTTGATGAAATTGGAAGTGAAGAGAATATTGAGCCTTGGGTTCGTAAAAAATTAGATAATAAAGAGAAAATCATGGGATTTGGTCATCGCGTTTATCGTACACATGATCCAAGAGCAGAAGCATTAAAAGAAGTATCGAAACAAATCTCAGGAGACAACGGGCTATTTGATTTAATTGTTAAAATTGAAGATAAAACCATTGAATTACTCAATGAATACAAGCCGGGTCGAGGCATTTATACCAATGTAGAATATTTCGCTGCAGCGGTTATGAAAGCGGTTGAGCTTCCGTCTGAACTATTCACACCAACCTTCACAGCAAGCCGTGTAGTTGGCTGGACAGCTCATGTCGTAGAGCAGTCAGAAAATAATCGTATTTACCGACCTCAGTCTGCGTATATAGGTTATACGCCAGTTGAACAAAATCAATAAATAAACTCGCTTTCACATAAAAAACGTCGGTAGATCCGACGTTTTTTTCATATGGTTAAATATATTCTTTTTGAGAATAAAATTGCTTTAATAAATAGAATAATCCGACTGCTAAGCATAAACTTGCTGCAGCTAAGCTAGAGGTAATCATGGCGTGCTCACCTTCGGTAGGGGTATGTGAAAGTTTATAGCTGCTGTAGCATAAGAGAGCTGTGATACATAAACAGCAGGAGCTAATCAATCCATACCGCTTTTTGAAGCCAATAATAGATAGTAATACAATCAAATAAATTCCGCTCACCATCATCATAATTGGAAACTGAGGGTGGAATTTAATTGTATATAACAAATAATCGATGTGAGAATAGTGATGAACCGCCGAGGACTTTGTTAGCCCTCCGGTCAAACTAGCTGATAAAGGTCCTTCAAGCATCGAAGAGCCGTTATACCAAGTAGCGACTGAGGAAAGTAAAAAAACAAAACAACTTGCAAATAGCTGCGTCATGCATTTTATTGACACGTATAGAAAGCTCCTCTCAATAACCATCTTTTGTTAATACAAGTCCGAAAATTATTATAGCAGGTTTTGAAAGTAAAAAAAGTACTATTGGAATGGTTTCATAAAACGTTCATATTTGAAAAGGTTTGTTTTTTTAAAAGAAAGGGAAAAAAAGTGAAACGGAAGATATGAATAGAGGAGAGAGAAAGATGAAGGCAGCAGTGATTTTGAATCCAAACGCAGGAAACAAAAAATTAGTAAATGAAATTGACTTTATATGTGATCGGTTAAACACTGCATTTGAGACGGTTACTTTATATAAAACAGAGCAACCTGGAGATGGCGCCGATCTGGTAAGGAAATTGGAAGGCAAAGCGGATGTCATTATTGGAGCAGGAGGAGACGGGACAATTTATGAGCTCATCAATGCTCTTGCTCCGCTGCAGCAACGTCCTGTATTTGCTATTTTACCTGGTGGAACGTGCAACGACTTTTCGCGTGCAATTGGAATGAATCAAAATCCTTTAAAGGCAGTGGAGCAAATTATAGAAAAGCAGACGGAGGCAGTGGATGTTGGAAAACATGGCGAAGATTATTTTTTAAACTTTTGGGGAATCGGCCTCGTAGCTGATGTATCTGAAAATATTTTGGAAGAAAATAAAGAGAAATTTGGTAAGCTCTCTTACTACATGAGCGTAGGCAGAACTTTAAATCAAGCAGAGCCTTTTCAATTAAAAATTACGAGCGAAAAAGCTTCCTATGAAGGAGAAGCTGTTATGGTGTTAATTGGAAACGGCCCTTTTTTAGGAGGAACTCGCGCTATGCTAGGAAACAGCTCATTTCAAGACGGATTATTAGATGTATTCGTTATTAAAGAAATGGGAATCGAGCCGGTTATGGCATGGTTACAAACAAGCCCTGATGAGGAACAGCTTAACCCTGAAAGCAACCTTATGCATTTTCGTGCAAAAGAAGTTCATATTGAAACTACTCCTGAAAAAACGGTAGATTGTGATGGAGAAAAAGAAACGACGACACCTTCAACGGTTACGGTTCTCCACAATCACATCAATATGATAGTCGGAAACAGATAAAAAAACGCTGGAAGTTCCAGCGTTTTTTTTATGAAGACAGCCATCGCGGAGAAGTAAAGAGCATAATCATTATGCTGCTCATCGTAATAACAAGCATGGAGTAGCAAAAAGCAGTAAATCCGATAATATGTAAGCCCACTATCATAATCGTACTGTCTAAGATAAAAATGGTTATTCCTATATTGATTTTCCATTTTTTCGATACAATAATGGCAATTAAATCAAGCCCATCCGAACTGATGCCGTAGCGAAGCATCAGTCCTATTCCCATTCCTACGAGTGCGCCTCCAAGCAATGAGCTAAAGAGCAAAGGAAGCTCTAGCGTGCCTTCGAGAATAGACAGCCATTCTGTCATAAAAAAAGAAACAAATAAACCTATACTTCCGTAAAAAAAGTTTTGACGATGACGAAAAAAAGCATATAAATAGACAGGTACGTTCAAAAAGAAAATGGACAGTCCGATAGGAGTTCCAAACACATAATATACGATAAGTCCAAATCCTATAAGTCCACCGTCTAGTAAGTGATACGGAGCAATAAATCCGTTTAGCCCTAGTCCAATTAATAAGCTGCCACAGCAAATCGAAACCACCCTCGAAAAAATATTCCTCACCCTATACGTTAAATTTTAATAGGAGTACTCGTCCCTCTATGTATATGGCGAGCTTAGGTTATTTAGAAGTGAAGAAGAAGAAAAAGAAAATTATGTAAAAAGTATTGATTCTATAACTCTGATATTCTATAGTTAATCTAACTTCGTTTTCACGACAATTTCTTGATTTTTTACGATACTGTTTAACTGTTTGTATTTTTACTATATAAAAAAGGTTCGTTCTGCAAAAAGCATACGATTGTAATAATTCGATAAAAGCAAGCCGCTATATAAAAGGGGTTGATTACGTGTAGGATTCTCTTTCTTTTCAGTCATACTAAAAAGAAAGAGGGATTGTCGTGAAAAATCGTTCCGTACTTTTTTTATGGTTTGGTCAAAGTCAAGCCAATTTAGCAGATGTATTATATATTGTTGCGTTAATCAGTATTCTTTATGCTCAAAATAGTTCTCCTGTGCTGCTTTCATGCATTCCATTTACCATTACGACTGCTAAGTTTTTGAGCAGTTTTATTGTGCCTTTTCTTATAGATCGCTACAGGGCTAAGCGTATTCTTGTTGTGTCTCAGCTGTTAAAAACCAGTGTTTTATCTATGTTTTTCTTGTGGCATATGTCGCTTATCAGCATGCTGTGCTGCGTGGCGCTTATTGCTTTTTTCGATGGGTGGGCAGCTCCGGTTCAAAGCTCTATGCTTCCTCATTTAGTAGATAAAGAGAAGCTGTTGAAATGGAACAGTATGTTTAACGTCACTGATCAAACGATTCAAATTGCAGCCTATCCGCTTGGAAGCTTTCTGATCATTAGCTGGGATGCTACTGGCCTTTTATGGCTGTCATTTTCGTTATTCAGTTTGTCAATCGTATTTATGCAGGCTATTCGCATTAACGCTCATTCTTCTAAAATGAAGCAAAAACAAGGGTTAAAAGAGGGATGGAAGCTAATTTGGCATTATCCGCGCCTGCGGGTTTTATTAGTCATGGAGATTTTAGAAGGAATGGCTGCCGGCGTTTGGGCATCAGCAATTGTCTACGTGTTTGTGAAAGAGATATTAAATAAAAATGAAGCTTGGTGGGGATATATCAACAGCAGTTTTTTTGTTGGAACGGTTCTTGGAGGTTTCGTTTTGTTAAAGATTTCAGTTGAACAAGAGAAAAGTCTTTATCATATCGTAACACTAGGCAGTCTTTTATCAGGTTTCTTTACATTATTGTTCGGAGTGATGCCTGCTCCTTTTCTTTCACTTTTACTTAGTTTTGCTATTGGCATTGCCCTTCAAATAAGCGCTACATGTTCTTACACGCTTACACAAACGGCCGTTCCTTTAGAAAAGCTTTCGAAGGTACTTTCCGCTACGCTTAGCGTTTCATATGTGACGTTTGGGCTTTCGGTGCTGCTGCTTGGAGCTGTTGCTTCGCTAAATGTAACGGCGGCGTTTCTAACAGCAGGAGGACTGATTGTAATCAGCGGCTGTGTAGGTTTATTCTTGCGAAATTATGCGCTTGCTAACTAAAAAAGGTTGCTATTTGCAACCTTTTTTTAAACATCGTATTTTCTCTCATCGACCATAAGCCGTATAAGGTTGTTTGCTTTAAATACCCCTTGTGTAAAAGTAGAGAGCTTTTCACGAAAACGAAAGGAAAAAGAGTATGGCTATCGAATTATGTTAAGAGCGTTGAGCTAAAAGGAGTGATTAAATGGTTGTCATTCGACAGGCGGTTGAAACTGATCGAGAGCGACTGGCTACGTTAATGCAAGAATATATAGTGAAATTCTGTGAGCAGCCTGCCCCTTCCAGGAAAGTTTTAACTTTACATATTAAGCGCTTATTGAATAATCCTTCCTATGGTATCCAGTTTGTTGCTGAATTGGAAGGGAAACTAGTAGGTTTTGCGACGGTGTACCTATCGTGGAACACCTATTATTTTAAAGAAACAGCCGTCTTAAAAGACTTGTACGTATCTCCTTTAAACAGAGGAAATAAAATTGGTGAACGTTTGTTTAAGATCTGCCTGGCCTATTCTCAAAAGTATGAGTTTGCAGGGATGACCGCTGAGTGCAGCAGTGAAAATAAAGTGGCTCAAAACCTTTATCAAAAAATGAACGGTAAAGAAAATGCAGGGGTTCAATATCGTTTTTTTTAAGAGAAGTGCAGCTTTTACTTTTAAGACTTCTACTAAATGGCAAAAATATGTTATAGTATGAAAAGTGAAATTGATGAAAATGTCGGTGGGCTATATGTTAGATGATCGTATCAATAGTAGGGGGAAGTTGGACTAGCTGTTTGAAAGGCGGCCATCCTATTTTTAGTATAGCCGCAAGGAAGGAGCAGGACCTTGAAAAAAAATCCAATCTTAAACGCGTGGAAAATAGTAACTGCGACGGGCGGTTTTTTACTTGCGCTGTTTATCTTTAAAGTCCGAAAAGGAAGATAACCATATAAAGAAAGCTCCTCGATTGAGGAGCTTTTTATTATTTAGTAATAGGAAACTTCAAGGGAGTCACTGTTGATAAAGAACCTCTGTAAGAATGATAGGTGAAATAATGACGTGTTGGACTATAAATAGTCATGTAAAGTAAATAATCATATTTCGTTTCCATATAGAAAAAAACCCCGTCTGCGCGCAGTGTATAAAAAGAGTACGAAATCCCGAGCAGCGTTTGCTTTTGTACGCTTGTGCTTGGATTTTCTTTAATCCATTCATACAGTTCAAACACACTCACTCCTGGTGATGATTGCAGCGTATGTACTTTGTCATATAACTTATCAGATACATCGGAAACCGACTGTTTTAATTGGTGAAATAAGTTGGACATTTGTTCTTTCATAGTGGTGATCTCCTTTACCGGTAGTCAGCTATTAGCATGCTCAGAGAAATCCACGCTTATGTATAAGTTAGTGGATGGCTGATTTGAATTTGCCGCCATGCGCTTCTTGGGTATCCATAATGGTTGTAAAGGCATGCGGATCTATTTCGGAAATAATGGTTTTAAGCTTGGTAATTTCTAAACGCGTCACCACTACGTATATGACTTCTTTTTCCGTACCTTCAAATCCGCCTTTACCATACAGTTTCGTCACACCACGGCCTAGACGATGCGTAATAGCATCTGATAGCTCTTCATAGTGATTTGAAACAATAAAGGCTGCTTTTGTTTCATCAAGTCCTTGAATAATCGCATCGATTGTTTTAGAAGCAATATAGTACGTAAGGATCGAGTACATGGCCTGTTCCCAACCTAGCACAAAACCTGCCCAAGCAAAAATGAAGATATTTAAAAACATCACAAATTCGCCCACAGAAAACGGGATTTTTTTTGTTAATAAAATACCTAAAATCTCAGTTCCGTCTAACGCTCCGCCGTGACGGATGACCGTTCCTACACCTGCTCCTAACAGCAGCCCGCCAAATACAGTAGCAAGAAGCGGTTCAGATGTTACAGCTGGAACATGGTGCAACTGAGATTCTACAATGGATAAAGCAACAACTGCAAACATAGATGAAAAGCAGAAGTTACGACCAATTTGTTTGTATCCACTATATAAAAAAGGGAGATTAAAGATGATGATAAGAAGACTGAACGGCAATTTCGTTAAGTAAACTAAAATTAGAGAAATACCGATAATACCGCCATCAATTACAGAATTTGGGACTAAAAATAATTCGATAGAAACGGCAGCCAAGGAAGCCCCAATTAACATCATAATGTAGCGATAAATGAGCCGACCTGCCTTTTCCTTTTTGTGCTGTTTCGTTGTCATAAAATCTTTCCTTTCAAAATACTGCCTATACGCAACTCTTACTAGTATAACTAAGTCTTGGGAACTCTATCCAATTATCTACTTTAAAAAAGACTAGCCAGAATAAACAAAATCCTGTTAAATTAAACGGTAGACATTTGCTGAAATAAAGGAGCTGTACATATGATAAACGTTTATATTCCAGCGCTTGAAACAAGCGCTGGCGAAAAAGCGGCACGCTATATTGATACATTAACCAAACCGATAGGAAGCCTTGGAAGACTCGAAGAAATAGCAGTGGAATTAGCGGCCATGACCGGGGAAGTTTTTCCGACAGTCACGCCGCCAGGAGTCCTCGTTTTTGCAGGCGATCATGGAATTGTAAAAGAAGGAGTTTCAGCTTATCCGCAAGACGTAACGGCACAAATGGCGCTGAATTTTTTGCAGGGAGGAGCAGCTATTAACGTGTTTAGTCAGCAAATAGATGCCCAGTTCAAACTGATTGACATCGGAATTGCTTCTGACCTTTCCCATACGGACCTTGTACAACGCAAAGTGAAGCTGGGCACAGCAAGTTTTTATAAAGAAGATGCGATGACGCGCAGTGAGGCAGAACTGGCTGTTCAAGTCGGATATGAAGAAGCTGAAGAGCTTATTGCCCAAGGAATTAAATGTTTGATTGTAGGAGAAATGGGCATCGGAAATACTACATCAAGCACGGCTATTTTAGCTGTATTGACAGGAGAAAAAGTCTCTAAGCTTGCAGGAATGGGCACAGGGATTTCTGACGAACAACTGCGCCACAAAGTGAATGTGATTGAAGAAGCGCTGCAAAACAGGCACATTAACCCTCAGGATCCGATTGATATTATTAGTAAAATAGGGGGGCTTGAAATTGCCGGGATGACAGGTGCTATGCTGGCGGCAGCTGCTCACCGTATTCCTATTTTAGTAGATGGTTTTATATGTACAGTTGCAGCCCTTCTAGCGACAGAAATCAATACACAAGCAAGAGACTATATGTTTGCTAGTCACGAATCTGTTGAACAAGGTCATGCGTGTGCAATGAAGCTTCTTGACAAGAAACCGCTCCTCAACCTCAATCTTCGTTTAGGTGAGGGAAGTGGAGCTGCTGTTACATTTCCACTGCTGCACTCAGCTTCACTGATGATTGCCAATATGGCCACATTTCAATCTGCGGGAGTGTCTGAGAAAGAATAAACCTAAAAAAGACATGGGAACAAAACCATGTCTTTTTTCTTTATTTTATAAAAAAATCTTATATTTTTAACATCATAAACCAATAAATGCTAAAGCTAGCACCTGTTAAAATAAATGATCCAATAATTAACAATACCAGTGCAACGCGTCGTTTAATCGCTTGAATTTCTCTATCTTTTGGCAAACGTCCCATTGGTCTTCCTCCATTATGTAAATATTTCACGTATTTTCCTATTTTACTTCGCTTTAAAAAGAGAGAACATATGTCAAAGTTACTAAAAATCAAATTATTTTACAAAAAAATTGTATCCCCGTTACAGTAGGGCAAAGAATACGTATTTTTTCAGTTAGAAAAGGACTGCTCTAAAGGTTTACTTACATGGCAACAACCTTTATCATATAACTGACTATACTATGATGTTATCCAAAGTTGGAAGAAATCTCAATAAATGTGAGTGTTATAATTACATGATAAGAGTCAGAAAATTTCAAAAAAGAGTGTGAGCAAACAATGAACGGTATGTTGATTATTCGGAACGGTGCTCCTTTTTATGAAGGAGCTTCCGTGCCTATTCCAAAAGATAAAGCCTGTATTATCGGACGAAGCAGTGAAGAATGGGAGCCTTATCTGGCCTTCCAAAGTGCTTACATTTCACGCAAGCATTTTGAAGTAACGTACGAAAGCAATGCCTTTTTCATTACAGACTTGTTTAGTAAACACGGGACAAAAGTAAACGGAGAAGAGTTACAGCCTGGAACCCCTCGTTTATTGAAAGAGCAGGATGTCATTACCTTAGCAAATGAGGAGGCAGCTTTAGTATTTAGAAATGATGATATGGATGCAACCCTCGATTTAGGACCTTTGCTAAAACAAATAAATAAGCCATTTTACACATTAGATCCAATTTTGCAGAAAGTAAAAGTAAAAGAGGAAACGTATATTCTGTCAGATAAAGAATACTCGTGCTTAGCTTATCTTCTAGAATACAACAATCAATTTGTTTCAAAAGAAGCATTAAAAAAAAGCGTTTGGCCTGAACGAGTAGAGTCAAATGGAGAAATTCTAGTAGCAGCAGAAGAGCTGAATGCGCTGATTTACCGGGTTCGCAAAAAAATAGGAACATATTTAGAAATCGAAGTGATTCGAGGAAAAGGGTATTGGCTGCACTTTAACGAAAATGGACGTGAATAGAATCACGTCCATTTTTTAATCTCGTTTTACAGCATGTACACGTATATGTTTAGCTTCTGCTAGCCAAGATCCATTTTGAAATAGTTTGTCTTGCATTCGATTTTCTAAGCGCGTAATGAGAACATTTTTAGTTTCTGTCGTCACGTGAGCAAAAAGAGGGGCTGCATTTGTTTCCAGCCAATTACGCAAGCCGTTTTCCCCTTTTAACAAGAAGGGACGGCTGTAGTGAATAGCCGTGGTGACTTGAAAATTCTGTGATTCCAAAAGAGAAGAATATTCAGCTACAGAAGGAAAGTACCATGGGAAATCTACATCGTTATAAGGGATATCAAACGTTTTAAATTGACGAATGATTTCTGTGAAAATTTCGTCCATGTTTCCTTTTCCCCAAAATTCTGCTACAAATCGGCCGTTTGGTTTTAAAGCATTGTAAATGTTTTTAATGACAAGGTGAGGGGGATGGATGTCGTGTAAAGTTGCATTTGAAAAAACTGCGTCAAATTGTTCGTAATAAGGAAGGTTAAGGGCATTTAACTGTTCAAAGGATAGAGTCGGGTACTGATGACGAGCTTGTTCAATCATATTTTCAGAGCAATCGATGCCCGTTGCACGGACATGAAGCTTATGGAGCTGCGAAATAAATTCGCCAGTGCCGCAGCCAATATCTAAAATATGTTCGCCAGCTTGAGGAGAAAGAAGGTTCATAGCACTTCCTCCAAATGAAGAAACAAACGGAAGATGATACACTTGAGCAATTTTTTGTTGGTTAACAGTTTGACTCATGAAGTGATTCCTCCTTTGTAAAAGATGATGACTATCGTTTTATAAGAAGAAACAAGCTTTGAATAGTAGATATGAAGTTATTGATAGAATTATACCATATATCTTACTTATTATGCCGAAAACTGCAAAGAAAAAGCGCACCAAACTTCTAGCTTGGGCGCTTACAAGCACGAACTATTTTATAACCATTAACTTAACCAAACTGAACAAATAGGGGAAGATCCGTATGATCCATCTCACGTACGTAGACGTATAAATTTCCTTTATGATGAATTTCATGGTCAATGGCCATTTGTAAAAGTTGACTTCCAGGAAGCTTTCTTCCAAACGCTGCAGTGGCGTCAATTGTTTTGTTTAAATCATCTTCGCTAAGTGAACGTAATACGTCTACTGTTTTTTGGGTATATTCAGCTGCAAGGTCCGATAATGACTTACCGCTAAAATCAGCTTTTTGACCAAGTGGCGATAAATCACCGGATTTTACCACTGATGCAAATGCATAAAAGGATGTTAAAATATGCGTAGATAAGTCAAAAGCGGACATAGATGTCGGGGCAGGCTTGTATTCGTAGTGATCTGCTTCAATTTTGTTGATTAATTCATTAGTTACGTTTCGATGTGCTAAAAAGTGATGAGTCATTTGTTCAACTGTCATGATAAAAGGCTCCTTTATTATGTATTCGCTTCTGAGTATAGCATCTGGAAATCAGAAAGCGAAGAAAAAACTTTAACAAAAAGAAAAACAGCTGCATGTGAGCAGCTGCTTTTCTTTTTATTAGAAATTACGTTGTTTTAATTCTTCAAGCAATAACTCCATACCTTCGCGGCTTAAAGTTAATTTGCCATCTGCGATTGTTACGTTGTCAGAAGATACTTCGCCAGTAATCGCACAAGCACCGTTCGGCTCATATTTCTTTAAAATAATTCGATCTGTTTCGACAAAAATTTCAACAGGATCTTTTACATCTATTTCAAGAACACGTCTTAACTCTTTAGGAATTACGATACGACCTAAATCATCTACTTTTCTTACAATACCAGTCGATTTCATTTTTTAATCACCTTTACTTTTATATTTTATTGAGTACGCAAAATATTATTTTTGGAATTTCTAAGATGATTATATACTAGATAACCGCTAAATTTGTCGAAGTTATTAATATGTAAATGAACTGTAATATTATTGAAATATTATCTGTAAATACAAATCCTCCTACAATATGGAATATGTAGGGCTCTTTGTATGATATAGGAGATGCAGGAATTAATTACATTTGACATACAATTTTTTTTATGTTTATACAGCAGCGTGGGGGTAGAGTACATCTAAGCGTGAAAGCAAACAAGTTGAAAAAATGAAGCAAATATGATTAAATTTAAAAAGTAACTTGCTCAAAATAATTAAATCGTAATGATTACGTATTTCAAATAAAAATTATTAAAACGAAAGGATGACAAAGAGTTTGGCTAAAAAATCAAAAGTGGTAAAAGAACAAAAACGTCAAGAGATGGTAGCGGAGTATGCGCAATTACGCCAGGAGCTGAAGGAAAAAGGAGATTACGAAGCGTTAAAAAAATTGCCTAGAGATTCTTCACCAACGCGTTTAAATAATCGCTGTCGCGTTACCGGTCGTCCGCGAGGCTATCTTAGAAAATTTGAAATGTCACGCATCGCGTTTAGGGAATTGGCCTACAAAGGACAAATTCCAGGGGTTAAAAAAGCAAGCTGGTAGTATAAAAGCCCTCATTATGAGGGCTTTTATTATTTATTAGCTGCAAAATATCGAGCAATCCCTTGGTAAATACCTGTAGATATTTGCTGCTGATACGCGTTAGAAGAAACAACTTGCTCATCGTGAGCATTTGATAAAAAGCCTAATTCAAGAAGTACAGCCCGCTGGTTGTTTTCTCGAGTAACATAATAATCTCCAAAACGAACCCCCATATCCTTCATAGAAGGCGCGTTTTCAGCCATGCTTTCTTGAATGTATTTTGCTAATTCTTTATCTTTAGATTCACTGTAATAAAATGATGCGATGCCGTTTGCAGAAGATGAAGTAGACGCGTTATAGTGAATGCTGATAAATGCATCTGCATGCTTTGCTTCACTAACATTCACCCGTCCGCTCAGTGAAATAAAAGTATCGTTTGAACGCGTCATAAATACATTTGCTCCAGCATTAGCTAAGCGGCTTGCCACAAGTTTTGCTGTTGTTAACGCTAAATTTTTCTCAATCGATGACTTGCCTGAAGTGCCAGGATCATATCCGCCGTGCCCAGCGTCTACTACAATAATTTTATCTTTTAAAGCAGCAGATGAGGAAGGCAAGCTAGCTGAAGTTGTAGAATCAGCCGCAGCTGTTAACCCTTTTGATACCCATGCTGTTTGACTGGCAGAGTATTGAATTTGCACCCAGTCATTCGTTTCGTTTACTTTTTTGAATCTTTCACCTGCTTTTGCTACACGGATAATTCCAGCACTTAAACTCGGCTGAGTGCGTAAATTTGAAGCTTTTGTAATTTGAATCGACTGGGCTGTTTGTGAAGACTGTCCAGAACCTGTTTGTAAGTATTGACTTGCCACCCAGCCTGTTTTGCCGCTTGCTGTTTTAATCTGGGACCAGGATCCGCTTTCTTTTAACACGGTTACTTTTGCATTTCGCGGTAAGTTCGTCACGATGGACGCGCTTGTGCTCGCAGAAGAACGAACGTTTAATGAACTGGCGTTAACGACCGCTGGCTTGGTTGCCGTAGACCCAGAATCTTTAGCTGGCGCAGAAGAACCGGAGTCTGCTTTTAAGTACTGACTTGCCACCCAGCCCGTTTGACCGCTTGCCGTTTTAATCTGTGACCAAGACCCGCTTTCTTTTACCACCGTTACTTTTGCATTTCGCGGTAAGTTTGTCACGATGGATGCGCTTGTGCTTGCAGAAGAGCGAACGTTTAATGAGCTGGCATTAACGACCGCTGACTTCGATGTCGAATTTGCGGTAGACGTACTGTTTATTTGCGTTTTATTTATGTATTGAGATGAAATCCAAGCTTCTTTACCGTTATAGGTAATTTTAGCCCATCCTTTGCTTTCATCTACTATATCAACGGTGTTTCCCTTCGTTATTTTTCCAACGATAGCACCGCTTGTACTAGGCGTTGCACGTACATTTAACGATGTAGCAGTTACTTTGGCCGATTCAGCTGCATCTGCATCAATTGAATGCAAAAGCAATGAAGAGCTTAAAAGAACAGAAGAAACGGCTGTGTACATGACATGTTTTTTATTCATTTTTTCCTCCTTGCAAATTACAAATTTCAACATAAGGTTATTGGTATACAAAGCATATATCGGCAAATAGTCCAAAATTTTGAGTTAAATCTACTATTATCTCATAATACCGATATTATCCATCATACTATATGTCGAAATTCAATTGTATAATGAATTTGAACTATCTGCCATCCTTAACGATAAAATTTTACATTAATGTAAAATATAATTATATTAAAGGTGGAATTTAGCGATATTAAAGACCTTTAATCCTTTGTTCATCTACATTTTGAGGATATGTCTTCTACTAGTAAGAACGTAAAATAGTATAAAACAGCTGAGTGTGAATATGATAGAGGAGAGATAGAAAATAAAAGCGTATCTATCTTTTGGAGGGGGAAACATCCACAATTATGAAACATGTAGAATAAAAATAACAAAAATATATAAAATAATACAAAGCCTGTCTGGAGGAGTATAAAGCTCGTAGCATAAACTAAAAGTAAATAGTTAGAAAATTCTTTCTTTTTACTTTGAAACATGGTACAGTATAAAAAAGTGAAAGGGTGGAAACTGATATGCGAAAGATTGTTCAGTATGAAACAAAGTGGTCGCTTTTGTATCAAATGGAAAAAGAAGCGTTGCTTAATACACTAAAAGATTTTTCAGTAGACATCGAACATATTGGAAGCACGTCCGTTCCAGGATTAGCTGGTTCACCAATCGTTGATATTTTAATCGGAGTCAAACGCGAAGAAGATATAAATGAAGTGCGCGCTATATTAAAAAATAAATCTCACGTATATGTAGCGGAAAAAGAGATGTTTGTCTTATTAAAAGAAGGCGTTCCAGCTGCACACTACCCTCCAATTATGACAGCTAAAAATGCCCGTAAACTCATTCCACATGATGCGAGAAGAAGTCATGTGTACGTAACGGTCAGTGAATCACCTTACTGGAACGAACGAATTAATTTCAGGGAGCAGTTACGCTCGAACGAACGTGCTAGAAAAAAATATGAAGGTATGAAATACGAGCTTTCAAAACGACTGTGGAACGATATTTCTACCTATGAGTACAAAAAAGAGGAATTCATTCAGCGCAGTCTATAAAAAACGTCATTTCAATTGAAATGACGTTTTTTTTAATTAATTATCTTGTAAAACAATGGTCTCAAGCTTGTCAGCAGTATTTACTGCGAGAACCGTATAGTTTTTACCGCTTTGAAGATTTGTTCCAGGAAGACTTAGTATTTCTTTTCCATCTGCCGTGGAAACAGATAGATCATACGAACCCGGATTTACTACTTGATAACCTGAAATGCTTTTAAAAGACAGATCTTTAAATAAAGGAGCAGCACCTTTAGGACCTACGTTTACCGCAGGAGCATCAGGAGATAAATGAGCAACACGTAAGCTTGCTTTTCCATCCATTCCTTGCTTATTATTCGTGAAAGCTTGTAGTTCAAGGTTTTCTGCTTTATTTACAGCGGCCACTGTATACGATTTTCCGCCGTCTACAACAAGGGTAGCTTCGATGATGGAATCTTTTGTCCCTTTTGTCTTCGCTTCGTATACTTCTACTTTATGAGAACCGGCTGCCAAAGGCAAAGAGTTGGCGACATCTTTAAACTTTGCTCCTTCTACTAAAGCTTTGTCATCCACAAAAATGTCTACAGCCGGAGCATCCGGTGAAGCATGAACGATGCGAACTTCTGCATTTTGAGCTGTTCGCTCATCTGCAGCAGGAGGTGTTTCAGCGGCAAATACTAACATGCGGCTAAGTGCCAAGAAGGCAATCACTGCTGCCATTACGAATAGTCGTTTCATCAAGTATCACTCCTTTTTTAGTATACACAGCTTTATGTAAAGAGAAGGACTGTGCAGTTGTTAGCGTATACTAAATAAAATCAACTATTCGTTTGTTTGTTAACTTTTGATGTGTTTACTGAGATTTCTGACGAAAAAATCGAAGAATAGCCAAAATATTGTACAGAGCTGTTAAGAGCCATGTCAGTAAAAAGCCTAGGCCAAGCCCAATATTGGCATCTATATACGTATGCGTGAAGTCATCATATACGACGTAGGAAAGAGGAGCAATCGACAGTAAAAATAGAAGAAAAAACAAAAGCGTTTTCCATTTGTTTGAAGTGAAGGTTAAACAAAAGAAAAGGAAAGCAGCGAACAATAGAAGACCGTCTCGAATAGCCCAAGGTAAAACGCCGATATGTGGATTAGCAAGAAGAAAAGTCGGAACAATTGAAAGGAGGAAAAGGAGAGAAAGTAAAGTCACGTGAAGAGTGTGCTTTTTTGTAAAAGCCGGCACCAATAAAAACGCTGCGGTTGCGCTTAAAAGAAAATTACAAATTAAAATAAACTCCATATCAACACCTCATTTATCGAGTATTACTTTTAGTCTATTCAGCACGCTGTTAAAGTAGATAAAAAAGCTGCGATGTTCATCGCAGCTTTTGGTTATTCGAATTTAAATCCTTGTTTTTCAAGCATCGCTCGCACTTCTGGGTAATAAATGGTTTTATAAATAGCTGATACAGTTTGTGACCAGTTGCGGTCATCAGCACCGTTTGTTCTCTTTTTCATATACTCTGCCATTTCAGCATCATAGTCTTGAATCAATGACTTTAAGTCGTGATTATAGCTTTCACGATGGTGCACAGCAGCTTGTGGCAATCGAGGTTTTTTCGCAGAATGATCTGCCGGATGTCCAACCACAAGACCGCTTACTGGGAATACGTATTCCGGTAAATCTAGCAGTTCAATGACTTCTAGCGGCTTTCTGCGAATTCCTCCGATTGGAACTGTACCTAAACCGAGTGATTCTGCTGCAACTGTTGCGGCTTCTAAAGAAATTCCAGCATCAGTTGCCCCGACTAAAATTGACTCAAGCCCATCGGTTACGCCAAGAGGGGCATCGTTAAGTTCAGCTGCAATCTTAGCACGATTAAAATCTGCACAAAAGATTAAAAATAGAGGAGCTTGGTCAATCCACGCTTGGTTGCCGGCAAGCTCTGAAAGTTTTTTCTTCTTTTCTTTATCTTGGACGCTAATAATAGTCACTTGCTGTCCATTAATAGAAGAAGCGGCTGACTGAGCAGATTGAATAATCGTATCTAAATGCTCGTCACTTACTGCTTCGTCTGTATACTGACGGATAGAACGATGATCTTGAATTGTACGAATTGCTTCATTCATGATGCGTCATCCTTTCAAAGAAGTTATGATTAACCTTGTAATGTTTTTACATCTAAAGGTGCTACAAGTACGCCAGTTTGAGCAAATGCTACAAAACTTTGGAAGTGAGCTGATTTATTGTGTGCTTGAATTGCTTCTTCGCTTTTCCACTCTTCAATCATCATAAATGTGTTAGGTGTAAAAGCATCTTCAAATAGTTGATAGTTGCTGTTTCCTTCTTCTTGTAAAGAATGCTTAATTAGTTCTTGTACGTTTTCTAAAAATTCTTCTCTTTTTGCTGGGTTAACTTTCATTGAAGCTTGTAAATGAATCATGGGTGATTCCTCCTTTAATAATGATGGTGCTTTATATTATTTGTTTTGTTTTTAATCTTTCATTCAATTTATGATTAAAATGAAGATAAGTTCGAATATCATCGAACAATGAAACTATAACATCGATTAAATAACAGTGCAAGGAATTTAGTTCGAAAGTTATCGAACATTGATACACAAAAGAAGCTGTGTTATATTTTAAGCATGAGAAAACCTTATCAACCACCGAAATCTGAAATTAAATTAACGCCTATTTTACACGCGTTGAGTGATCCTAACCGGCTGCGAATTGTACAGTGTTTAGCGACAAGAAAGGAGCAGACCTGTTCGTATTATCAAAAATTAAATGTATCAAAATCAACGCTATCACATCATATTAAAGTACTTCGCGAAGCTGGAATTATCAAACTACGTATAGAAGGTACGCAGCACTATTATTCCTTGCGTTTAGAAGAACTTGAGGAATTGTTCCCAGGTCTGCTTCCTTCCATTATAAATATAGATGAGCAGTTATTTTAAAAGCTGAACAATGTTTTGTTCAGCTTTTTTGTTCAAAATAAATGTGTCCATGCAGGCTGCATCCAGGATTAAAAGAAGAACGACAGTGAGGGCAAGTCGAGTTACAGGTTAAATATTCATGAATTGATAGCTCATGTTTACATACTCCGCAAAGAATAGCTTTTTCATTAAACATAGCTTTTGGCCACTTTTTAATATCATGATCAGCATATCCGTTATGACATTGATAGCATGGATAATATGTATTACAGCAATAAAATTTTATTGCAATAATATCTTTATCCGTATGATAGTGTGTACAGCGCGTTTCGGAATCCACCGTATCACCTTTTACTATAGGTGCAGATTTGTTCATTATCATCACTCCCTATGAAAAGTATAGCATGCTTTTATACGCCTTATCATACATATGTAAAAAGAAAAATGCTATAATAAAACCATCGTTTTACATGTCAGATTGCATGCTAAAAAGATCAGATAAAAATTGATGTCAAAACAGATCGATTAAGTGAAGTAAAGAGAGGAAGAAAAAATGAGTAAGCAAGTTATCGTTTTTACCGGAGGCGGAACAGCTGGACACGTAACACCAAACATTGCCATTATGAAAGAATTAGACAGTGAAAAATGGGATATCCATTATGTCGGTTCTCATAATGGTATTGAGAAAGAATTAATTACAAAATTAAACGTTCCATATCATGCGATTTCAAGCGGGAAGCTGCGTCGATACGTAGATATGGAAAATGTAAAAGATGTATTTCGAGTAGCAAAAGGAGTTGGCGATGCACGTCGCGTGCTGAAAAAGTTAAAGCCTTCTCTTGTGTTTTCAAAAGGCGGTTTTGTCACAGTTCCTGTTGTAATGGCTGCTAAATCGCTAAACATTCCCGTGTTCATTCATGAAAGTGATTTAACACCGGGACTGGCAAATAAAATTGCGCAGAAATTTGCAACTAAAATTTTTACTTCTTTTGATGAAGCGGCAAACTATTTTCCAAAAGAAAAAGTGCAGGTTGTTGGTTCACCTATTCGAAAAGAATTATTTAGCGGAAGCGCAGCGAACGGGGAAAGCTGGCTTCGCTTTTATGATAAGCGCCCAATTTTAACCATTATGGGCGGAAGTTTAGGAGCACGTCGCATCAATGAAATTGTTCGAGAGTCCTTGCCTGAACTGCAAAAGAAATTTCAAATTGTACACCTGTGCGGGAAAGGTAATGTTGATACAAGCCTTGAAAAAGAGTCAGGCTACCGTCAGTTAGAATATGTAAATGAACAGCTTCCAGATGTTCTAGCGGCCACTGATTATGTGATTACACGCGGCGGATCAAATGCTATCTTTGAGTTTTTAGCCCTTCATAAACCGATGATGATTATTCCTTTGTCAAAAGCACAAAGCCGGGGAGATCAAATTTTAAATGCACAGTCCTTTAAGAAAAAAGGCTACTGTATGGTTGTGGAAGAAGAACAGTTAACAAAAGAAGTGTTTTTGCGTGAAGTAAATGAACTTCAGCAGCAGGCAAGTACGATGAAGCGTACAATGCGTGAAGCAACAAAAACGGATGCCATTTCAATTCTTGTAAATGAAATTGAGAAAATGAGCTAAAAAAAGCGTTCTTATCTCCTCGATAAGAACGCTTTTTTCTAAAAGAGGCGGAGGAAACATACCGTAAAATAATTCATGATAAAATGGAAAGTATTTTGTCACGCGCGGCGGAACAAAATTTTGTACCAGTTGTAGATGACCAAAACATTTTTGTTGGACTTGTGCGGCGAAGAGAGATTATAGAGTATTGCATCTCCCAACTTTTTATACGTGGAGAAGCGCCTTTAAATGTGAAGATTTAGTTAAGTTTACGTAAAAAACATAATTTTTACATAAAAGGTAGTCTCTTTTTATATAATTAATGTTATAATAAGAGATGTAAAGACGAAACTTGCGTAATGTAAGCCTCTAACATTTGTTAGAGGTTCTTTTTTTACATAACATAAAACATTTGATTTCAGTTCTTTCTATGGTTAAGTTAGAATAAGTGTTAAAGTAAGAGGTTTCTTGCTTTTTTACATAAGAAAAGTGAGCTGTACAAAGGAGACAAAGTATATTGACTACGGAAAAAACAAAAAGCGATCAATTACGCAGCATATTCAAAACTATTATCTTCGCTATCGCTCTAGTATTTATGATTCGCGCATTTTTATTTTCTCCGTATATTGTAGAAGGCGCTTCAATGAACCCAACGCTGCATAACGGAGAGCGTTTGTTTGTGAATAAACTGTCGTATTCGCTCCATGATATTCGCCGCGGAGATATTGTGATTATTAAAGATGAGGCTAAGAATAAGCATTATGTAAAAAGAGTAATCGGTCTGCCAGGTGAAAAAATCGAAATGAAAAAAGATCAGCTCTATATTGATGATAAAAAAGTAAGTGAACCTTATTTAAAAACGAATCGTCAAATTGCCAATAACATGGATATGGAGCTTACGGGAGATTTTGAACCCGTTCAAATACCTAAAAACGAAGTATTTGTAATGGGTGATAACCGTCTGTACAGTATGGATAGCCGCAACGGTCTAGGTCTCATTGATGAAAAACGGATTGTCGGAAAAAGCGAATTTGTATTTTACCCCATTAAAAAAATAAGAAAAACAACGTAAAAAGAAATGCCGGCGAAGGTATTTCTTTTTTTGTGCCTATGTCTACTCGGCTTCTAGATGGGCAAGCTAAGGAAAAAAGGTGTGAATGAATTGAAGACAGCCTATGAAAAATTATTTAAGCATTTTAAATTTGTTGATGCTCTTGAGATGAAAAACCGATTAGCAATGGGACCTATCCTCACATACGCTTCACGGGAAAACGGAGAAATATCTGATATCGATCTGACTTTTTACGAAAAACGAGTAGGGGGCGTCAGTACGGTAATTGTCGGCCCTGCGTTTATCACAGAAAATGGCCAAGTAGCACATGGTCAAATCGGCATTCATCGTGATCAGGTCATACGAAAGCTTCATCAACTAACTCAAATGATTCATAGGAGAGGAGCTAAAGCGATTCTTCAACTATCGCACGGGGGAAGAAAGTGCGTAGAAATGAAAAATAAACGGCAAGCCATTAGCCCAAGTGAAAAGCCTCATAAACGTAAAGGGAAAAAGCCTGTTCAAATGACCGAGCGCGATATAACTTATATTGTTCAAGCGTTTGGCGAAGCTACCACCAGAGCTATGGAAGCAGGGTTTGATGGAGTAGAAATTGACGGAGGAAATGAATGTCTACTGCAGCAGTTTATGTCAAGGCAAGCCAATGAACGAATTGATTCTTATGGTGGAGGTGCAGAAAATCGCTTCACTTTTGCACTTGAAGTTATTCGTGAAGTGACGCGTCGAGCAGCACATGCGGGCAAACCATTTATTGTGGGATATACATTAGCGCCCAAAGAAAAAGGCTATTTAGGAAATAAAGTGGAAGATACATTTGAGTGGATTGATCGTCTTGTTTATACAGAAATTGATTATTTGCATATCAGTGCTTTGCATGAACCTACCTTAAATAGTGAAGAAAATCGTTCACTTCTTTCTTCGATTATTAAGCACGTCAATCACCGGGTCCCTCTTGTGGGTACAGGAGGACTTACGGCAACAGAAGTAGCAGAAGCTTTTGAGCAAGGTCTGGCTTTAATTACGATTGAACAAGCATTAGTCGTACAGCCAGATTGGGTAAAAAAAGTGATAAATAGCGATGAGCCCGCTTCTATGGATGTGACGTCATTAGATAAAGATGTGAGTTTGCCACCTGAAGTGCTAGCTCACTGGCAAGATACGCATAAAAACGACCGCCCTTATTAAGTGAGCGGTCGTTTTTATGTTGTTGACTTAACAAGAAGAATTTTATTTTACTGATACTATAACCAAGCAGCGTACATAGACTAAAAGAAAAACCAAAAACACAGTTGACTTCTAGGAATAGTTAGGATTACAATATAAACAACTTATTCATAAAACGGACAGCTGATCGGACATACCGAAGGCTTCTAGCAAACAACTGTTGGAGGCCTTTTTGTGCTTTCTAACAGAAGATGAAAGTGGAGGGACAACATGAAAAAGTTAATTACGTTTGCACTTATTGGCTTTTTAGCTCAGTTAATTGATGGATCACTCGGAATGGCATACGGAGTGACATCAACTACGCTGCTTTTAACGTTTGGAATTGCACCAGCTGTGGCTTCCGCATCTGTTCACTTAGCAGAAGTTGTAACAACGGCAGCTTCGGGTGTTTCGCATATTAAATTTGGAAATGTAGATAAATCGATGGTGTTAAAACTAATTATTCCAGGTTCCATCGGAGCTTTTGTAGGAGCCTGCTTTCTAAGTAATTTACCCGGAGATGCAGTAAGACCTTACGTTTCAACATTCTTATTGCTCCTAGGAGTTTATGTGTTATTTCGTTTTTTATTTACGTTTAAAACAAACGAAGAAAAGAGCACCAAACCTTTATCGACGAAGCAGTCCATTCCGTTGGGATTAATTGCTGGATTTGCTGATGCTACAGGAGGAGGCGGCTGGGGGCCGATAGCAACGCCTGTATTGCTAGCTAAAAAAGGCACAACAGCACGGAAAGTCGTTGGAACCGTGGATACAAGTGAATTTGCTATTGCTGTCTCGGCTACACTTGGCTTTTTAATTTCTCTTGGCTGGGAGCAGGTAAACTGGTTCTGGGTAGGCGCCCTTATGATTGGCGGAATTATCGCGGCTCCGATTGCTGCATGGTTTGTTCGTATTATCCCGGCTCACTTGCTTGGTTCACTTGTTGGTGGGTTTATCATTTTAACAAATGCTCGAACACTCTTAAACACATGGGTATCCAGCAGCTCAACTCAGATAGCTGTATATGTATTCATACTTATTGTGTGGGCAGCAGCCATCATTTACTCACTGTTACAAGGGAAAAAATATAATCAAAATCGAAACGTAGAAGTTTCGTAATAAAGAGGATGGAATAAAAGTAGCTTAGTTAAAGGGAGATCTGAACGTGTTTGATTCTTGATGGAGAATCAAATGCGTTCAGATTTTTTTATGGTTAGGGTGAAGGTAGTTTCATGTATGTAGTGGCCTCTAGCTGTTGGCTGGAGGGCAAGGCGAGGACTCCTGCGTGAAAAGCGGAACAGATGAGATCTGGCAGGAGCGACCGCCCTCGAAAAGCGAAGTCTTGTACGGAAATCAACAGCGGTGTCACAAGGGATCCCTATTAGCGCATTATCCCATTTGTTCGTCTTTAGAGTGGGGTGATTTCCTAATGTCTCAATCTCTTTTATTATCTGAATTCCGTAAAATAGAGAAGCGTAGATATTTTTTTTGCGTCTTATGATACAATAGACGAGTTCATTCATGAGTGGGAATACTTTCTAACACATATAAAATTCATTGAATCGTCGAGGTGTGAAGAGTAAGTGGTCTATTTTATTTTAGTATTAGTAGCAGCTATCGAAGTAATTGTCTTATTGATTAATCGACCTGTATTTGCAAACATTCCGTATGTTCAAGTATATATTGTTCCTTTGTTAATAGTAATTGTCATCACGATGTTACTTTCGCGAAATCCAAAGAGATTTATGCGGTGGTTCAAACAAGGGCTTATTACGATTTCAGTCGTTGTGCTTGTATTCGTACCGGTTCTCTATGCCAAAAATCTCCCGCTGTATGGTTATAATGAAGCAAAAAAAATGCTTGCGCAAAGAGAACAGCTCTTACTAAGTCAGTTCCAAAAAGGAAAATACGTATATCCAGCAAAAGACAGCCCTAAAAAATACCGTTATCTATTTAAAGTCAATCGTGGAAACGGCATGCTTGAATATGTATTCGACCCATACACAGGCGGTTATGAAGTTGTGACAGATGTGATAAAAAAATAAAGGTTTAGCTTATTTAAAGCTAAGCCTTTTAATATGAGAAAAATTGAAACTTTTTGAAAATCTGTGCGTATTTATTAAAGAACGTTCACAAAAAAGTCACAAAAGGAGTTGCACAATGGGGAAGTTAGAATACCGACTGCTAAAGCCTGATGATACGTTTGTATCTATTTATCACTATCAATCTATTGAACTTGAACAAATTTTAGCAAGAAGAGAATGCGAATTTTTTGTTAAAGAAGGAGTAACGTATAAACAAACTTCATCTGCAGTCGAAGATGATATACATATTATTTATGTAAAAGAACATGAACATGGGCCGAAAGAGCAAGCAGAAGACGATAACAGAGAGATTACGTTAGAAGTACGCGAACTGAATTCTCTTCGAGGACATCCGATTTTATTCGTCTCTTCATTTTATACGCATTTGGACGTATTGAGCTATATCGGAACAGTTTATACATACTACAATGGATGGGAATGGGAAAGAGACTCTGCGGAAATTGATGAAGATCGCAGCGTGTACAGTTTATATGTAACAAAAACAGGCGTAACGTATGAGGGGGAGAAGGCGTAATGTCAAAAACAAAAAAAATGATGGCCGGGGTTTTGACCACAGCTTTAATGACATCGCTCGTTGCCTGTGGTTCAACTGATCAGGCAAGACCAGCTAAACCGAAAGATAAATCGTGTGACAAGTGGAAGTGGGATGAAGATACCCAAACGTACTACTGTTCAGATTCTTCTTCTTCGCACAGCGGCTCATATTATCACGGAGGCCGCTACTACGGCTCTAAAAAACAGTTGACCTCATCATCGGCCTATAAATCATTTAAATCAAGCAGCTCGTATAAATCTGGAATTGGGAGCGGCTCTAAAGGCGGTTTTGGCGGGTAATGCATAAAGAAAAGCGAGAAATGTTTTATAAAGAAATTGAAGATTTTTGGCACGATTTATACGGAACAGAGTATGCTCTTTATGACGTACATACAGAGTCTTCTCATATCATTGATTCTATTAAAGAAGCTGCAAATCAAATTGGTGAATTATTTTTTAAAACTGCACCTTTACTTCGTTCGTTAGATGATCAGACGCTTTTTTCTTTAGGATTTCCAAAAGACACCCTCCCGTACCTACGACTGAAAACGATGGAAACAGAAAGTGTGATTTCGCGCCTTGATTTTGCTGTTACGACTGATCAAATCAAGCTTTTAGAACTAAATGCGGATACGCCTACGTTCATTAAAGAATTATTTCATGTAAATGAATTAGTCTGTCGGCATTTTCAAGTACAAAACCCTAATAAGCTTGAAGAAAAAAAGCTTGCTTTAGCATTAAAACACGCCATTTTTGAAGCTTATAACGAGCTCGATAGAACGAACTATCCAAACGTCGTTTTTTCTTCACACGATACGCATGAAGAAGATAAGTTAACGACTCTTTATTTAATGAAGCTAGCCGATGTAGATGCTACATACGTTCCATTATCGCAGCTTCGAATTGTCCCTTCCTCTACAGTGGAAGAAGGTGAACATATAGAAGCGGGCGTGTATGATCAATATGGACAAAAAATAGACGTACTCTATCGCCAAACTTATCCGCTTGAACATTTAATTGAAGATGAAGATCCGAGTACGCATGAAAAAGTCGGACACATGCTTTTAACATTAGCACAGCAAAAACAAGTAGCCATAATCAATCCGCCTTCTGCATTTTTGCTACAGTCCAAAGCCGTGCAAGCACTCATTTGGGCTTTGCATGAACAACATCATCCTTTCTTCACTAAAGAAGAGCATCACATCATTGAAACATACTTTTTACCAACGTATTTAGAAGAAGATACATTTATTGGAAGAAAACAAGCGTTTGTGAAGAAACCATCCTTTGGTCGTGAGGGAGATACCGTTGAAATTTATAATGAAGACGGTATCAAAATAGACGAAGATCAGCATAAGACATATCAAGAATACACGGCTGTGTATCAACAGTTTATTCCTTTGCCAACTGCAACGATGAAGACTCAAACGCAAACAATAGAGGCTCATATCATGTACGGGTGCTTTTTATTAAATGGAAAAGCAAGCGCAGTAGGAATACGAGCTGGAAATCAAATTACGGATAACGAATCGTATTATTTGCCGATTGGATTAAAATGAAAAGGGGAATAAAAATGACACAATGGATTGATTGGGCTAGTATAGGGAGTTTTTTATCTCACGTAGCGGTAGGGTTAGGGTTATTATTTATCGGAGTTATGGTATTTGAATTAACAACAAAATTTAATGACCGTGAACTCATAAAAAAAGGCAATGTGGCGGTCGCTTTGAAGTTATGGGGAAAAGGAATTGGGCTTGCTATTGTCATTTTTACTGTATGGAGCAACAGCTTAAATTTAGTAGATGCAACTCTTTGGGGAGTAGTAGGTATCATTACTCAAGTAGTAGCATATTGGATTATTGAATTTATCATGACGCCTAAAACGAGCCTAGCCAAAAAAGTAGAAGAAGGAAATATAGCGGTTGGAGTAACTCTTTTTGCAGCGTCGGTTGCCGTCGGCCTTATTGTAGCCGGAAGCTTAACATATTAAAAGAAGGCGATTCCTGTTTTACGGGGAATCGCTTTTTTTATGTCCAGATTGCTCGTGTTCACTTAGTAATAATGTACGTGTATTTTCACGGTCGGCACGAACAATTTTTTGCTGTGTGTAAAGCGGAATGACAAAGAGCAAAATAAATAAAAAAACATAGCTCATTTTTGTTATCCTCCCATGTAAATTGTAAACGCCTGCTAATAGTGTGTGACAAACAATACGTAAATATAGCATATTTGACTGGGTGAACTGGAAAAAATTGAGGGATGCAAAAAGAATATAATCTCACCTTCAACAAAAACTAAAAGCAGTATAGAGGCACGTCTTTTATTAAGAAAGGAGTTGGAAAAAGTGAAAAGGTGGCTTATTTTGTGCTTATTGATTGTAATCGCAGCTGGATGTGGACGCCCAGATGAAACGTCTCAACCGAGCATTTTCCTTATACCAGAAGGGTACAAAGGATGGGTTATGGTCGAATATGATAAAGATAACGGAAACCCCAGCAAGACAGAAGGAGACTACACTGTATTTAAAGTAAATGACCAGGGAGTCGGGAAAACCAAAACGCTTTTAAGCGGCGGCGGCTGGGCAAGAAATAAATATTTCTATGTAAATAAGAATGGAGAGCGAAAGCAATTGAAGCAGGGGAAGATGATTCATGGAACGACTCAAGGTAACAAAAATCATACGGTAACCTACTTTTTCGTCGGCACCGCAAAAGAGTTCGATAAGGCCGGAGACTATCGAAGAAAACTTACCGAAGAAAGTTCTTCGTAAAAAAAGAAACGTTGCCTCTTCGGCAACGTTTCTTTTCTATCTTCATTTGAATGTGCAAAAGACGGTATCTTTTAAACGTTGAATTTCGCTTAATGCTTCTTCTTGCTTATGAATTACCCAATCTGGCAATGAATGTTCAACCGACAGCTCGTCGAAACAAGCCCCGCATGTTTTAACTTCAATATAAGATTCTATATACTGAAGGTGATCTAAGTTATAAGCCCAAAGTCGACGTTCAGGGCATATCGTTTCTAAGTAAAGCGGAAGCTGAAAAAAAGGATCTACTGCTTCAGAAAGTTCTAACGGTCCTTGGCTATCAGCGTTGGTTACGTCTAGATAACCGCAGTGAGGACACGTGCATGAGTGCGTTGACCCGCTCAATTTTTTATCCAGTTTTACAACTCGCGCACATAGTTCGCAGTTTGGACATTTTACTAAGATAAAGTCAAGGAACTTATCTAAAAATTGTTGCTGTATTACTTGCTGATTTGTCATTTTTTGTACCTCTAACTGTCAAACTTTTTTTAGTTACGAAAATAAATCATGAAACCTACATACTATTCATAACACATGATGAGGGTTAAAACAACAAAAACCCTTTTCGACAGAAGGGTTGTGTGCTATAGTATGACAAATCAGAATAAATAAAGAAAAATGGTGAGAAAAAATGAGTCAAAACGAACAATGGACATCAAAACTCGGCTTTATCTTGGCATCTGCCGGTTCTGCAATTGGAATCGGAGCCATTTGGAAACTGCCTTATGTAGCCGGAACAAGCGGAGGAGGGGCCTTCTTTTTACTGTTTATCTTGTTTACAGCAATTATTGGTTTGCCGCTTTTACTTGCTGAATTTGTACTAGGTAGACATACACAAAAAGAAGCAATTCGTGCATATGATGCAGTTGCTCCCGGTTCCCTATGGAAAGCAATCGGGTATTTAGGCGTGATTACATGCTTTATTTTATTATCCTTCTATAGTGTAGTAGGAGGCTGGATTTTGCAATATATTTTTGCAAGCGTCACGGGTCAGCTGAATGGAGTAAGTAACTACGGGAGTTTATTTAACTCGACCATTGCTAATCCAACACGTGCTGTTATCTCTCAATTTGTTTTTCTTCTTTTAACAATTGTTGTAGTCGCAAGAGGCATTCAAAATGGTATTGAAAAAGCAAACAAAATTTTAATGCCTGCTCTCTTTATTTTATTTATTATTATCATTATTCGTTCTTTAACATTAGAAGGGGCAATGGAAGGCGTATCTTTCTTTTTGTATCCAGATTTTTCAAAGCTTACATCCCAAACCATTTTGTTTGCGATGGGACAAGCATTCTTTTCCCTTAGCGTAGGCGTTTCAGTTATGGTTACGTACAGTTCGTATCTATCTAAGCAGCAAAACTTGCCAAAATCGGCTATTTCAATTTCAGCGTTAAATATTTTGATTTCTTTACTAGCAGGACTGGCAATTTTCCCTGCGGTCTTTTCAATGGGTGTAAAACCGACGGAAGGACCAGGTCTTTTATTCATTGTATTGCCTTCTATTTTTGAACAGCTTCCGTTCGGAATTGTGTTTCAAACTTTCTTTTTGGCGCTGTTTTTATTTGCCACTTTGACATCTGCGTTTTCGATGTTAGAAATTATTGTTGCTTCTTTAGCCAAAGGAGAGCAGCATAAGCGTATAAAGCTATCTTGGATTTCGGGCTTGCTAATCTTCGTGGTAGGAATACCTTCAGCGCTATCATATGGTTTATTAAGTGACGTATCGATCTTTGGAAAAAGTATCTTTGACGCTTTCGATTTTCTTGTAAGTAATATCCTTATGCCACTCGGAGCTCTTTTAATTGCCATCTTTGTTCCTTGGAAAATGAAAAAAGATGTGCTAATTGAAGAATTTAAGCACGGTTCAACGAATGTGAAGCGCTGGTTCTCTTTATGGCTTCTTGCCATTCGATATATCGCACCTGTTTTAATTATCATTGTATTTATTAATATGCTAGGCTTTATCTAACAAAAAAACGCTGTTAAAACGCTTGGTTTTAACAGCGTTTTTTTGAAGGAAGAGGAGGAGTATGATGCTTGATTTCTTGTATGATATGTTTGTAGGGGCAGGGGTATTCATTTTATTAATAATTCTGTTGCTAGTAGCGAGAACGTCAGGGAAACGCAAGAAATAGGCGGGTATAATTCCCAGTGTAAAAACCCCAAAAAAGACTAACACCACAGAATTAAACTATGATAATATATTATCCTATGAGCATAATCAATGCTCACATATGTTGTGATGAAGCGTTTTTTAGAAAGAGGGATCATCTTGAGCGGAGAAGTTCTTGTCAAGATTTTATCTCAAGCGTATGAACAAAAAAAGACATTACCAATCGTCTCATTCTCGTCTTTTTTTGAACAAAAAAAGGTGGGCTTTCGTTTAAATAACGATGTGTCCGCTGATATTATCTACCATACGCTTATGTGTATTCAGAGAAAAACGTGTGTCCAAGATGTGTTAGTGGAAGTACTAAAAGTTGATAGTCCAAACAATGACGGGGCATTTTCTGATTGTGTATATATTTTAGCAAATGGTACAAAACAGCAAGTGAAAGAATGGGTTCAACCCTTACATCCTAAAAGAGTGAAACAAGGATATCAGCACGGGACACCCATTGATGCGCCACAGTTAAAAAATGACTACCACGTGTTTGCCGTTACTTGGTCATAAGCGTTTAACCCAAAAAACATCCTGCTGTCGCTGCAGGATGTTTTTTTGTTAATAAGGATGAGCATCGTGTCCTTTTTCATTAGCTTCTTCTACCGCATCAGCAGCTTTGTTACTTCCTAACGGTGAACCGCCTTCTTTTGGCAATTTCCCGTATGTAGGAGTCATTTCTGCTCCCATTTCAATTTCTAGAGAACCATCATCATGCATCAGAAGACCAATGCCATTTGCTACGCGATTGCCGTAGTCAAAATCACATTGAGTTAAAAGCTCAATCATCTTTGTTTGAACGGTATGGTGACAACATTTTAAGCCGTCTACTAAATTTTGAATAAGCTCATCACGTTCCCAGTCCTCTAGTAAATGATAGCGTTCACCAGCTTGCTTAAAGTCATTTGTACGATCAATTTTTTCTTTTTTTATATTTCCTTCAACATAAGGCTGATGAGGTTTTGGATGGTCATGCGCTTCTTGAAGACCTCCAAGAGAAGAAGGCTCATAATTCACATGCGGATTCTGACCTGGAGCAGCATCTACATGATAGGCCATTTGACCATCGCGTTGATTTGTTGCTACATGTTTTTTCGGCGCGTTAATAGGCAGCTGCAAGTAGTTTGTTCCCACCCGGTGACGCTGCGTGTCGGAATAAGAAAACGTTCTTCCTTGCAGCATTTTATCATCAGAAAAATCTAGCCCGTCTACAAGTACACCCGTACCAAATGCGACTTGCTCCGTTTCAGCAAATACGTTGCTTGGATTTTTATCTAGGACCATTTTACCTACTGGGAGAAATGGAAATTGGTCTTCCGGCCAAATTTTCGTGTCATCAAGCGGATCAAAATCCAGTTCGGGATGCTCTCCATCTTCCATGATTTGTATACAAAGTTCCCACTCGGGGTAGTTACCGCTCTCAATCGCTTCATACAAGTCTTGAGTGGCGTGACTAATATTTTTAGCTTGAATTTCTTCTGCTTGCTTTTGGGTCAAATTTTTAATTCCTTGTTTTGGTTCCCAATGGTATTTCACAAGAAACGCATCGCCATCTTTGTTTACCCACTTATATGTATTAACACCGGAACCTTGCATTTGCCGATAGTTAGCAGGTATGCCCCAAGGTGAAAATAAAAAAGTAATCATATGCATAGCCTCAGGGGTGTGAGAAATAAAATCAAAAATACGCTCGGTATCTTGACGGTTTGTCACAGGATCGGGCTTAAAAGCATGAATCAAATCAGGGAATTTAATAGCATCGCGGATAAAAAATATTTTAAGGTTATTTCCTACTAAGTCCCAGTTTCCGTCTTCTGTGTAGAACTTTACAGCAAATCCCCTTGGGTCTCGCATTGTTTCTGGAGAGTCCTTTCCATGAGTTACGGTAGAAAATCTGACAAAAACGGGCGTCTGTTTGCCTGCTCCTGAAAAAACTTTTGCGCGGGTGTATTTTTCAACGGGCTCGTCACCAAGCTTTCCGTACGTTTCAAAATACCCGTGAGCTCCCGTTCCCCGGGCATGAACAACACGTTCCGGTATACGTTCACGATCAAAATGCGAAAGTTTTTCAATCAGCTGGTAATTTTCAAGAGTAGCAGGGCCTCTGTTGCCTACCGTTCGAGAATTTTGGTTATCACGAATGGGGTGACCTTGACGCGTCGTAAGCGTCTGCTCGTTTTCTCCGGCTGCATAGCGTTTGTCTTCCGAGTCACCTGATCCGCTAACATTTGTACCATGAATGCCTTTATGGCTCATAAAATAATCCTCCTTGTTTCCAACATAACAAGACTATTTTTTTCAGCCCTTGCTTTTTTATTCATTAATATGGAAATAATATAAATTTTTAGAAGAAAAGCTGTTTTACTAGAGAGGGAAACAAATTCGCTAAACGAATAAATTTTAAAAAAGTTTCACATTTCAAAAAAAAATAAATTGTTTTTTTTGAAATATAAAGATAATGTTACGGGTGATTTTTTACCTATTATTAGTGTAGGAAAAGGAATAATATTGGAATATATTAGCTTTTTTGTCGAACTTATTAAGTGTTAAACGACAATAAACTACGACAATATACACCATACAGCTGCGCTACTGTCGTTTCCTGTAACATAAATGTAATATTAGTGATGTTATTTTGTAATAATGTGTTGTTACAATGTAAACGTCTTATAGATTAGTAGATTATGGCATTGGAGGAACCTTTTTTTATGAAAAAGTTGATATATTCGTTAGCGTTATGTGGATCTTTAACAGTAGTACCTACAATTAGTGAAGCTGCTTTAGGAGATGCTACGCTGCACCCAGGAACAAGTAATTCAGATGTGAAAGAATTACAGCAAAAATTAAAAAACAAAGGTTATTTTACATACGGTACAACAACAAACTATTACGGTTCAATCACGACTAGCGCAGTAAAGTCGTTTCAGCGTGCAAATGGTTTATCTGCAGATGGCATTGCAGGTCCATCTACATTTAATAAGCTGCTAGGAAGCTCATCAAGTTCATCAATTAGCTCAAGTTCATTGCTGCGCGTTGGTTCAACTGGACCAAATGTACAATCTTTACAGCAGCAGCTAAAGAATAAAGGCTATTTTAAAGGAACTACGACTCAATACTTCGGTTCAATTACAAAAAATGCAGTAATGGCATTTCAACGTGCAAACGGACTGTCTGTGGACGGAATTGCGGGTCCGGCTACGTTAAGCAAGTTAAAAAATGGCGGTTCTAGCGCTTCAACTGGTGGTTCTAGCTCTAGCAGCTCAACTATTTTACGTCAAGGTATGAAAGGTTCAGCAGTAAGCAGCCTTCAGCAAAAACTAAAAAATAAAGGTTACTTCTCAGCTGGTGTAACAGGCTACTTTGGCTCAATTACAACAAGTGCAGTAAAATCATTTCAACGTGCAAATGGTTTATTAGTAGACGGAGAAGCGGGTCCAGATACGCTGAATAAATTAAATTCAAGCAGCTCTAGCAGCTCAAAACCTTCAACATCAACAGGAAGCAGCACAAGCTCAAGCTCAGCTTCAAAAGTTATTTCATACGGTAAACGTTTTATGGGAACACCTTATGTTTGGGGTGGAGCTGCGCCTGGAGGATTTGATTGCAGTGGTTACCTTAACTATGTATATCGCAATGCAGTAGGTGTAAGTCTTCCTCGTACAGTTGCTAGCATCTATCAAACTGGTACGCGTGTAAGTTCACCTCAGCCTGGCGATATCGTTTTCTTTGAAACGTACCAACCAGGAGCTAGTCATGCTGGCATTTATATCGGAAACGGTCAATTCATGCATGCAGGTTCTTCAACAGGCGTGACAATCACATCACTAAGCAACTCTTACTGGTCAAAACGTTACTTAGGAGCAAAGCGTTACCTATAAGAGTGTAACAAAAAGGAGTAGTTGTAGAACTATTCCTTTTTTCTATACACTATAAACGTAAAAGTAGGAAATTTTTGCGCGATTTGGTATGATAACTAGGGAACAAATAAAAGGAGTGTATAACATGGCTATTGTAGATGTAACCATTATTCCGGTAGGTACGGAAACGCCAAGCGTGAGTCAGTACGTAGCTGATATTCAAAAAGTGTTGGCCAAGCATGAAGATGAAATTACATATCAATTAACCCCTATGAATACATTGATTGAAGGGGAATTAAGCACGCTGCTAAACATTGTTCAAGAGATGCATGAAGTGCCTTTTGAAAATGGTATTCAGCGCGTATGTACAAATTTACGAATTGATGATCGCCGTGATAAAGAAAATCATACGATGGCTGGGAAATTACAATCCGTCCAGTCTAAATTAAAAGCGAAATAAAGAATATGCAATACAATAAAAAACGCTTGAGTATCCACTCAGGCGTTTTTTATTGTATTTATACTTAATTAGCATGCACAAGAGAAAAAATTTGAAAAGCTACGCGCAGCCGAAGGGTTTCCTCTGACGTGTGAATAGGTCTTTTTAATAACTCTTCGCATTTTTCAATTCGATAGATCACCGTGTTCCGATGAACGAATAACTGCTTAGCAGTCTCTGAGATTTGGCAATTGGAATTTAGATATGTTTCAAGCGTGTCAAGTAAGATGGAGCGATCTTTCTTATCGTACTGCAGCAAACCTTCTAATGTTTGAGAATAGTAATCCTGTAAATCGTTTGCTGGAAGCAACCTCAGCAGTTCTTTAAACTGTTTTGGCTGATAAAATTGAATAAGCTTCGACTGATCTTTAAAATGGATGGTTTCAAGAGCTTCAACAGCTTCTTTATATGAGTCAGCGATTGTAAGTAGGGATTGGCTTTGGTTTCCAACTCCAAATGACATTCGCTTGTCGTAGTGACGGTAAACAGCTTCCTGCAAGCGATGCAAGCATTCTATAATCATAGGTTGAGAATGAGGTGTAAACAAAAGAATATAAAGATTGTCATAGAAAAACAAAACGGCCTCTGTATGACCTGTTGATAACTCATATTGAAGGAGCTCATAGATCATATCATCATCGCTGTAAGGCGTGAATGTAGAGTGGATTTTCCCGACGGCGCAAATATAGCTGTTTCCTGCTGATAAGCCCATCATCTGTGCTTGAAAGGAAGCATCTTCAAGCGTTTTATAATAATTGTTAACAAGCTGATTGAAAAAATCGTTTTTTCGTCGCCGTTCAGCTTCATACAAAGCCTGCTGTCTCATCATTTCGAAGGATAAAACGTTTGTCGCTTGTTCAATCGTTAGGAGCGCTGAATCGGATAAAGAAACTTGGTGTTCAATAAGTAAATAACTGTATTTTCTTGTATGAGTAGCAATCGGAAAAAGCGTAACGGTTTTTTTGGTGTGTAAAAAGGAAAAGGTTGTATATTTTACCGTTCGTAAAAACAGCTGCTTAGCGCCCGCTATCGCTTCTTCCATCGGGAGTGAAAAGGGTTCGCGTTTGTTTGTATAAAAGAGTTCATGGCCATGGGTATCAAAAAGGGCAACGTGAGCATTGCATAACGTTTGAATAGATTGCATAATTTTCTCAATGCCTTTTCCTTGTAAGATGTACGAGGAAAATAGCTGATGTGTGACCATCGCTTGCTGAAGCTCGGCTGTTTTTTTATCTAAAATAAAGCTGAGAGATTCGTTAATAACTGCGCCTAACGTTTCGTCCGTTTGGAAATCAATGATCGGAAAGTGAAGTTCATCAGCTAGCTGACAAATAGAAGCAGGCACGTGTTCGAAAAAGCGCTTCGTTTTTATGGCCAATCCTGCACATTTCTTTTTAGCCATTCCTTCTACAAGTTTTGCTAAGCTTTCTTCATGTTCTTTGAAGTGATAACCCGTTGTAATTAAAAACTCTCCTTCTTTTAAAAAAGATAAAATATCGGGTGCATCCATCATATTGACGTTATGTACTTTGCGGGTGACTCCTTTTTGCCCGGCTACTACAGATGCTTTTTCATAAATTGGAATGCGTAAAAGAGTTTGTAGTTCCATTATTTATTACTCCTTTTGTTAAAAATTCTCACATTTCCCTGCGCGTATTTTTATCTATCTTTTATTTTATAAGAAAGTTTAGTTAAAATAAATAAAATTTTCAGAAAAAAATGTATAAATTGTTAATGAAGAAGTATATTCAATCCTGTAAGATAAAGTAAATAACATATAATGTTAGAAAAAGTGACGCATATAAGACTTTGTATATTTAGTGATAATAGCTAAAAAAACACTAAATCATTGTAGAAAGTGTTAATGAAAACAATCAGTCATTTTCTTAAAATGAAGATAGCAGGAGGGATAGCAATGGTTGCAGATATGACGGGAAAATCTAAGCTTTGTCAGCAAATCGAAGAAAACGTTAGCTGGTTGTCACAGTTTGGGTTAGATGAAAAAGAAGGGGTCACGAGGCTTTTATATACGGAACAGTGGAATGCAGCTCAAAAGGCATTGGAAGAAAAAATGAAGGGACTTCACCTCAAAACATATTACGATGATGTAGGAAATTTATTTGGACGGTTGCAAGGAACGGGTTCAGAACAACAAGTTATTTTAACAGGATCCCATATCGATACCGTGATAAACGGAGGAAAGTATGACGGGGCGTTTGGTGTTGTGGCAGGTATCATTGCTCTACAGTACCTATATGCACATTACGGCTCCCCTACAAAAACCTTAGAGGTCGTATCACTTTGTGAAGAAGAAGGCAGCAGATTTCCTCTTACGTATTGGGGATCAGGCAATATGAATGGATTACACAGCAAAAGTGATGCAAAACATGTTATAAATAAAGAAGGGGTTAAGCTGGATGACGCAATGAAACAGCTCAATTTCGGAAAAGGCCTCCACAGCGAGCCATACCGCACGGACATCGCTTCTTTTATTGAACTGCATATCGAACAAGGAAAGCAGCTTGAAATGTCTCGTTGCGATATCGGAATTGTTTCTAGTATCGTCGGGCAGAAACGATTTACAGTATCTGTTAAAGGTGAAAGTAACCATGCGGGCACAACCCCGATGAACATCAGAAAAGATGCATTTTATGCGAGCTGCAAACTTGCTAAAGCATTTATTGAATTGAGCGAAAAATATCATAACGCTTTATACGTAACGGTTGGCAAAATTACACTTTCTCCAAATGCACCGAATGTAATACCAGGATATGTAGAATTCACGGTTGATATAAGACATCATGAATATGAGGTTTTACAAGAGACAGAACGAGAAATGAAGGAAATTATAAAGCGAACATCAGGGGATTTAGATGTCAATATCGACTGCTGGATGGATGAAAAACCTGTCGCCATGAGTGAAGAATTATCTGAACTTTCCAAAATTATTTCCTCGGAAAAGAATATCTCCTCCCGAGAATTAGTAAGCGGTGCAGGACACGACTCGCAGGTATTCGGACGAAGAGTTCCCACATGTTTGTTATTCGTACCGAGCCAAGATGGAATCAGCCATTCCCCAAAGGAATTCACCAAAGGAGAACAGTTAGAAAAAGGAGTAAAGGTCTTAATAGAACTATTATATAAACTTGCCTACTAGGAGGAATTTGACATGACTATAACAAAACAGCTTCATACACCGCCGCGTACGATTATGACACCCGGACCCGTAGAAGCAGATCCCCGCGTATTAAGAGCATTAGGAACACCTATTTTAGGTCAGTTTGACCCCGCATTTACGCACATTATGAACGAGACGATGGAAATGCTTCGTGAACTATTTCAAACCAAAAACAAATGGGCTTTTCCCGTTGATGGAACGTCTAGAGCTGGGATTGAAGCCGTTCTTGCAAGTGCAATTGAGCCTGGCGATAAAGTGTTCGTCCCTATTTTCGGCCGCTTCGGCTATTTATTAACGGAAATTGCCGAGCGCTACGGAGCTGATGTACACAACATTGAATGCGAATGGGGAGAAGTGTTTGACCCTGAAACAGTTATTCGTGAAATAAAAAAAGTAAATCCGAAAATTGTTGCAATGGTTCATGGTGAAACGTCTACAGGAAGAATGCAGCGGCTTAAAGAAATTGGTGCTGCATGCCGCAACCAAGATGTTTTATTTATCGTCGACGCAGTAGCCACTATTGGCGGTACGGATGTAAAAGTAGATGAGTGGAACATTGACGCATTGATTGCAGGCACACAAAAGTGTTTATCTGTTCCGTCCGGCATGGCACCTATTACGTACAATGATCGTATTGAAAAAATTATCATGGAACGTAAAAAAGTTGAAAAAGGAATTGCGACAAAAGCAGATGCTCAAACTGTTCGTCTGCGTCCGAATATTATCAGCAACTATTTTGATTTGAGTCAGCTTCAAGACTATTGGAGTGAGCGTAGATTAAATCATCACACGGAAGCAACGTCCATGCTCTATGCTTTAAGAGAAGGGCTGCGCGTTATTTTAGAAGAAGGATTAGAGGAAAGATTTGCAAGGCATCGCCTCCATGAAAAAGCACTTGTAGCCGGTATTAAAGCAATGGGATTATCTTTATTCGGAGATGAGGATTCAAAAGTTCCAACCGTTACTTGTGTTTTAATTCCCCTAGGTATTGACGGAGAGGAAGTTCGTTCTACGCTTCTTGAACAATTTGGGATTGAAATTGCAAGTTCTTTTGGGCCAATGCACGGAAAAATATGGCGTATCGGTACAATGGGATACAGCTGTCGAAAAGACAACGTTCTCTTTACATTGGCTGGTCTTGAAGCAGTGCTTATTCGAAACGGGGCAAGCGTGAATGCAGGTTCTGCTTTACAAGCAGCATTAGAAGTTTACGAGGAAGAAGTAGCGCTGTCTAGTCTGTAAAGATTCGTTTTATTCATCATATAAAGAAAAGAGAAGATTTTCTATGAGCGAATACTTTTTTACACACCCCTATGCATCGCAGCGTACGTGTACGTTTGGAAAAAACGGAATGGTAGCAACTAGTCAGCCTCTTGCCGCTCAGGCGGGTCTTGAAATGTTGAAAAAAGGAGGCAATGCGGTAGATGCTGCTATTGCCTCGGCAGCTTGTTTAACGGTTGTAGAGCCCACGTCAAATGGAATTGGCGGAGACGCATTTGCTCTCGTGTGGATAAATGAAGAGCTATATGGACTCAACGCGAGCGGTCCTGCTCCTGCTTCTATCTCTATTGAGGCTCTGCGTGCCATGGGGATAAAAGAGATGCCGGCTCGCGGTTTTGTTCCTGTTACGGTCCCAGGTGCCCCCAGCGCGTGGGTGGAGCTGTCAAAACGCTTTGGCCGGTTATCGTTAAAAGAAGTGCTGCAGCCTGCTATTTCGTATGCACAAGAAGGGTTCCCAATCTCCCCGATTTTAGGGTACAATTGGGAACGAGCGTTTGAACGATTTACACACGCATTAAAAGGTGACGAATATAAGCACTGGTTTGAGACGTTTACCAACAATGGATCAGCTCCTAAAGTAGGGGAAGTGTGGCGATCACCGGACCATGCTGCTACGCTGCTTGAAATTGCCGAAACGAATGGAGAATCTTTTTACAGAGGGGATTTAGCTGATAAAATAGCAGCTTTTTCGAAAAAATACGGCGGATTTTTAGCAAAAGAAGATTTAGCAGCTTTTAAAGCAGAGTGGGTGAAGCCAATTTCAACTTCTTACCGAGGATATGATGTGTGGGAAATTCCGCCTAACGGCCAAGGCCTTATTGCACTTTTAGCTTTAAATACGCTAAAAGGCTTCTCTTTCGATGCCAAAGATTCTGTCGATACATATCACAAGCAAATTGAAGCCATGAAGCTAGCGTTTGCAGATGGACAAAAATTCATTACGGATGCTGATAAAATGACAGTAGCAGTTGAAGATTTGTTGAATGATTCTTATGCAAACAAGCGCAGAGGGCTGATTGGTGAAAAAGCGCTTATTCCTGAAGCCGGACAGCCGTCTCATAGCGGCACGATCTATTTAGCGACAGCTGATGGAGAAGGAAACATGGTATCATTCATTCAAAGTAATTACATGGATTTTGGCTCAGGACTTGTCGTACCTAATACGGGCATATGCCTGCAAAACCGCGGGCATAATTTTTCGTTAGATCCACAGCACCATAACCGATTAGAACCAGGAAAACGAACCTATCATACCATTATTCCTGGATTTTTAACAAAGAATAAAAGTGCTGTAGGTCCATTCGGTGTAATGGGCAAATTCATGCAGCCTCAAGGACATGTGCAAGTCGTCATGAATATGATCGATTTCCATCTAAATCCTCAGGCAGCTTTAGATGCACCAAGATGCAGTGGATTGAACATAAAAAGGTTCTTGTGGAAAAAGAAATGCCTTCACATATTGTAGAAGCATTAGAACGCAAAGGGCATGATATTCATGTGGCTACGAGCAGACATACGTTTGGAAGAGGGCAGATCATTTTAAGAGACGAACAAACCGGTGTATTATACGGCGGCACAGAAGCGCGAACAGACGGAGCTGTCGTTGCTTATTAGATCACAGAGAAAGGAGTGCGAGAAATGCGACAATTGGATATTTTTATAGCGTTTTTTCGCTCAGGTATGCTCGGCTACGGAGGCGGACCTTCAGCTATTCCACTTGTAAAAAAAGAAGTGGTCGATACGTACAAATGGATGGATGACGATGAATTTGGCGATTTATTAGCAATCGCCAATACGCTGCCTGGGCCTATTGCTACAAAGCTGGCTGGATACATCGGCTATCGAGTCGGCGGTATTTTGGGTCTCGGGACAGCTTTATTTGCAGCCGTTATTCCAACCGTTTTTTTAATGGTATTGCTGTTAACAACTTTAACGCAATTTAAAGATCAGCCGTGGGTTATGGGCATGACCAAAGCAGTTGTTCCTGTAGTAGGAGTTATGCTCGCGGTTATGACGTGGGACTTTTTTAAAAAATCAACGTCTGGTCTAGGGTGGACGCCAGCTATTATCTTACTGATTATTAGTTTAGGGCTAATGGAATTTGCCCATATCCATCCAGCGGTCATTATTATTGTTCTTATGGCAGCAGCTTGGATTCCGCTAAAACGAAAAGGAAAAAAAGGTGAAAGTGCTGAACACAAGCAAAAGAGGGAATCGGTATGATTTATATTCAGCTATTTATGGCGTTTTTTGTTTCAAATATTTTAGGCTATGGAGGCGGACCTGCGTCGATTCCGCTTATTCAAAAAGAAGTCGTGGATCACTATCATTGGCTTACGGTCAAAGAGTTTAGTGAAATGCTGGCAATTGGAAATGCGCTGCCTGGTCCGATTGCAACAAAAATGGCGGGGTTTATCGGATATCAGCAGGCAGGGATTTTAGGCTCGGTGGTTGCTCTTTTTGCAACGATTGCTCCATCGGTTTTACTTTTAGTTATTTTACTTCGAATATTATTTAAGTATAAAGATTCGCCAAATGTTAAGAAAATGACGAACTACATTCGTCCCGTTATCGCCATTTTACTTGGCTTGATGGCATATGAATTTTTTATGAATTCATACGGTGATTCAGGTATATGGCAAACTTTATTTTTAGTAGCAGCCAGTTTTCTATTATTGGAAAAATTGCGCGTGCATCCAGCGTTCGTTATTGTCGGAGCACTCGTATACGGAGCTGTTTTTCTTGCTTAAATGAGGCTCTCGAAGGATGAGAGTTTTTTTGTGTAAAAGAGACGAAAAGAGGGGAAGTCATGGTTGAAAAAGCAGCGCTAGAAAACGTTCAGGATTTGGTTAAACTGCGAATGTTGCTCATGAAAGAATTGGGAGAATTAAACGGGAATGAGGAGCTGTTTCGAAAAGCTACAGAAGAATATTTTACTGCAAATATAAATAATCCACATAGCTATACGGCTATTTTAAAAGCGGATGGAGAAATTGTATCAGCAGGAAGCATCGTCTTTTTTATACGTCCGCCTTCACCGAGTAACCTCCAAGGAAAAGAAGCATATATTATGAACATGTATACAGCTTTTAATCACCGAAAGCACGGCTGTTCTTCAGCTATTTTAAAGCATTTGATGCAGTACTGCCAAAAAAATGGTGTAAATCGAATATGGTTAAATACTTCTTCCGCTGGAAAAAGCTTGTATCAAAAACATGGATTTATTGAATATGAATCTGAAATGGAATATAAGTTTGAAAAAAATTAGAGCAGCAAAACTCTTGATAGATATGGGTTTGAAGGAGCTATGGTTTTTGAAAAATAAAAAAAATTAATAAAAAGTGTTGACGAAGATAAAAAAACCATTCATAATACAAATCAACATCACACAACATTACACACAACTTGGAAGCGACAAACAGTTTCAAACGATCGGAACTGATTATCCAAGTACACATACATAGTCAATACTGAGCGTTGATAGGAGCACTAGTAGAAAAAATTTCCCTGTAACAGAGAGCTGACGGTTGCTGCGAGTCAGAACACAAATTTTTTCGAAGTACATTCCTTGAGCATCTTTTCCGAGTAGGAAAAGACGGCCTAGCCGTTATTTTAATGAAGAGGCAAGCAAAATGCTTGCAACTAGGGTGGTACCGCGAATTTTCGTCCCTACTGACTCTTAAGAAAAATCTTAAGGGTGAGTAGGGACTTTTTGTATTTCGGCCCATTATAATTTTATATCCATTACAAGCGATGAAAAGAGCATAGTAGCAAAATCTTCCCTGTATTCAGAGAGCTGATGGTTGGTGCGAATCAGTACAAAAGAGATTGCGAATTACATTCTTGGAGCTTTCTTTTGGCAATAGTCAAAAGCGGCAATAGCCGTTATCTTAATGAAGAGGCAAGCAATGCTTGCAATTAGGGTGGTACCGCGATCAATTCGTCCCTACTGATACAATCAGTAGGGACTTTTTGTATATCCGCATAAGCGGCTGTGTAGGTGTAAAACGGATTTTTCAATACAAACTAAACGAGAAGATCCGTTCAAGGTTATAAAATCAAAGGAGGATTTTTAAAATGACAAAATCACTAGAACAATTACGAGGACAAATCGACGAAATAAATTTAGAAATTTTAGAATTATTAAATAAACGCGGTGAAATCGCACAAGAAATCGGAAAAGTAAAAGGTACACAAGGTGTGAATCGCTTTGATCCAGTTCGTGAACGTAAATCGTTAGATCAAATCTTAGCTAACCATAATGGACCATTCGAAGCTTCAACAATTCAGCATATTTTCAAAGAAATTTTCAAAGCAAGCTTAGAGCTTCAAGAAGACGATCACCGCAAAGCACTTCTTGTATCTCGTAAAAAGAAATCTGAAGATACAATCGTTGACATCAACGGTACAAAAGTAGGACCTGGAAACTTAGAATTTGTAATGGGACCATGTGCAGTAGAAAGCTACGAACAAGTAAAAGAAGTGGGCTTAGCGCTTAAAGAACAAGGTATTACGTTAATGCGCGGCGGAGCGTTCAAACCACGTACATCACCTTACGATTTCCAAGGTCTTGGAGTGGAAGGCTTAAAAATCTTACGTCAAGTAGGCGATGAACTAGGCCTATCAATTATCAGTGAAATTGTTTCTCCTCAAGATATTGAAACGGCTCTCGACTACGTAGATGTGATTCAAATTGGTGCACGTAATATGCAAAACTTCGAGCTATTAAAAGCTGCAGGTTCTGTAGACAAACCGATTCTTTTAAAACGTGGATTGGCAGCAACAATTGAAGAATTCATTAACGCTGCTGAATACATTATGTCTCGCGGAAATGGAAACATTATTCTTTGTGAACGCGGTATCCGCACATACGAGCGTGCAACACGCAACACATTAGATATCTCAGCTGTTCCAATCTTGAAAAAAGAAACGCATTTACCAGTTGTAGTAGACGTAACGCATTCAACAGGACGCAAAGACTTATTATTACCATGTGCAAAAGCAGCGATTGCTATCGGCGCAGATGCTGTAATGGCAGAAGTTCATCCAGACCCAGCAGTAGCACTATCAGATTCAGCACAGCAAATGAACATTCCTGAATTCCACAAATTCATGGAAGAATTAAAAGGTGCAGCAGTAAAATTATCTTAATTTCATAGTGATACAGCGATAAGAAACTAGTAGCAAACATTTCCCTGTCTCAGAGAGCTGACGGTTGGTGGAAGTCAGTACACAAATGTGAGCGAATTACACTCTTTGAGTACTCTTTTACAGAGCGGTCAGCGGATCGTTAACAATTCGAGGTGGCAAGCAATGTTTGCAACTAGGGTGGTATCGCGAGAAAAACTCGTCCCTATGGCGTAGGGGCGAGTTTTTTTATTTTTATAACAGAAAGGAATCGATAATATGAGATATTTAACAGCAGGAGAATCGCACGGACCTCAATTAACAGCGATTATTGAAGGAGTACCGGCAGGGCTTGAATTGACAGCCGAACATATTAATGAAGATTTAGCAAGAAGACAAAAGGGACATGGGCGCGGACGCCGCATGCAGATTGAAAAAGATCAAGTTCAGATTAAAGGCGGGGTTCGCCACGGTGAGACGCTTGGTTCACCTATTGCTTTAGTCGTTGAAAACAAAGATTTTACTCACTGGAGAAATATTATGGGTGCTGATCCAGTCGATCATGATGAAGAAGTAAAGCGACAAATTACAAAACCTCGTCCAGGTCATGCTGATTTAAATGGAGCGATTAAATACGGTCACAGAGATATGCGAAACGTATTGGAACGTTCATCTGCTCGTGAAACGACGGTACGAGTAGCCACAGGCGCAGTTGCCAAACAAGTACTAAAAGCTGTAGGCGTAAATATTGCATGTCACGTGCTTGAAATCGGCGGTGTGAAAGCTGAAAAAACGGCATATGAGTCACTGACAGAACTTCAGGAAAAAACAGAAGCGTCACCTGTTCGCTGCTTAGATGAAGAAGCGGGACAGAAAATGATGAAAGCAATCGATGATGCAAAAGAAAATGGAGACAGCATTGGTGGCGTAGTGGAAGTAGTAGTAGAAGGAATGCCTACTGCAGTGGGAAGTTACGTGCACTATGATCGTAAGTTAGACTCAAAGCTAGCTGCTGCTATTATGAGCATTAACGCGTTTAAAGGCGTTGAAATCGGCGTAGGCTTTGAAGCAGCTCGCAGACCGGGAAGTGAAGTCCATGATGAAATTCTATGGGATGAACAAAACGGCTATACGCGTAAAACGAACAATGCTGGAGGTCTAGAAGGAGGCATGACAACAGGGATGCCGATTGTTGTGCGAGGCGTCATGAAACCTATTCCTACCTTATACAAGCCGCTGCAAAGTGTAGATATTGATACAAAAGAGCCATTTGCTGCAAGTATTGAACGCTCAGACAGCTGTGCAGTACCGGCGGCAGCGGTTGTAGCAGAATCAGTGATTGCTTGGGAACTAGCATCTGCTATTATCGATCAATTTGGGGCAGATCGAATTCAGTTAATTCAAGAAAACGTAAAAAAACATGAAGAATACGCAAAGCAATTTTAATGAATAGAGGAGAATGAAAGGTGAAAACACGTGTATTACTTATTGGCGTCGGCCTTATTGGAGGATCATTAGCGCTAGCTATGAAGAAGCATCGTCACGTCACAGTCGTTGGAGCTGATATCAATACAAATGAAGTACAAGTAGCCAACCAGCTAGGTATCGTTGATTATGTAGCTGAAGATATAAAAACAGAAGCAGCCCAAGCAGATTATATCGTGCTTGCTACTCCAGTAGAGTACACGACAGCATGGATACACGACCTTTCTACTTGGAAGCTTAAAGAAACGGTTATCGTAACGGATGTCGGAAGTACCAAAGGTGAAATTATGAAAGCAGCCGAAGCGCTGAATAAGAAACGTATTTCATTTATTGGCGGACATCCGATGGCTGGTTCTCATACGAGCGGTGCAGTCAATGCACGAGCGGATTTATTTTGTTCGGCGCGCTATATTTTAACGCCGTTTGAAAATGAGCAAAAAGAAAAAATAGATGCGCTTATGCATTTGCTAGAGCCTACAGGTGCACAATTTGTACCGCTTGATGCAGCTACTCATGACCAAATCACTGGAGTTGTCAGTCATTTACCTCATGTGATTGCGACCAGTCTTGTAAGACAAGTAAAAGGATATTCAGCACAGAATCATCTTGTCACGGAAATGGCAGCAGGCGGTTTTCGAGATATTACGAGAATTGCTTCAAGCAATCCTCATATGTGGAGAGATATACTAAAACAAAACCGTTCTATGCTTTTAACATTGCTTGATGACTGGATGAAAGAAATGGAACAAGTAAAACTATTAGTAGAAAAAGGTGACGGTCACGAATTATTTGATTACTTTTCAGATGCCAAAGAATTTCGTGATTCGCTTCACGCATAAAAGGAGAGACATATTGTGACAGTAAAAGCTTTACGAGGAACGATTCAAATTCCAGGAGATAAATCTATTTCTCACCGTTCCGTTATGTTTGGTTCGATTGCAGAAGGAACAACAACGATTAACGGGTTTTTGCCAGGTGACGATTGTCTTAGCACTATTTCCTGCTTTCAAAAACTAGGTGTAGATATTCAAATGATTGATGAACAAAGCGTGGTAGTGAAAGGAAAAGGGATACAAGCTCTAAAAGAGCCATCTGATATTTTAGATGTTGGCAATTCGGGCACCACGATTCGCCTCATGATGGGGATTTTAGCAAATACACCCTTTCATTCAACATTGATTGGAGACGAATCTATTGCCAAACGCCCTATGAAGCGTGTGACCGGTCCGCTTCGTGATATGAATATTCATTTAGACGGTCGAAAAGATGCTAATTTTACACCGCTTGTTATTCGAGGTGGGAAAGCAAAAGGTATACACTATACATCGCCCGTTGCAAGCGCACAAGTAAAATCAGCTATTTTACTTGCTGGACTGCAGGCGGAAGGAATAACTTCTGTAACGGAACCGGCGAAATCACGTGATCATACAGAACGTATGCTAGAGGCATTTGGTGTTAAAGTCGAAGAAGAAGGCTTAACCGTTTCAATTGAAGGCGGTCAAACGTTAAGAGGAACGCATGTAGAAGTCCCTGGTGATATTTCGTCAGCTGCATTCTTTTTAGTAGCGGGGGCTATTATTGCAAACAGCCGCATTGAAATCCAAAAAGTTGGAATGAATCCGACTCGAACGGGTATTTTAGATGTGCTTTCAGATATGGGCGCTTCAATCGAAACAGTCAAAGAAACAAAAGAAACAGCGGAACCCTATGCAGATTTAGTTGTAGAAGCTTCTCACTTAAAAGGTACGGAAGTAGGCGGACACTTAATTCCACGCCTAATTGACGAAATCCCAATTATTGCACTAGCTGCCACGCAGGCAGAAGGGATTACAGTTATTAAAGATGCTGCAGAGTTAAAAGTCAAAGAAACAAACCGTATTGATACGGTAGTGAATGAGTTAACCAAAATGGGCGCTAACATTGAAGCAACGGAAGATGGAATGATTATTCACGGAGGTGCAAAACTTCACGGAGCAAATGTAAACAGCCACGGAGATCACCGTATCGGTATGATGCTTGCTGTTGCCTCTTGTATTGCAGAAGGGGAAACAATTATTGAAAATCGTGACGCGGTATCCGTCTCTTACCCGCAGTTTTTTGCTCACTTAGAGTCTTTACAGCAGTAAATTCCCTTATTATGTTAAAATAGCAGTTTGAAAGTTATAAGGAATTTATAAAATTAAAACCAATGACTCTATATTTCGCCTGAGAAATCCGATATAATCATTACAACACCTCTAGTATTAAATAGAATTTGGTGAATGATTATGTTTTTGATGATTGTCTACATCGGGGCCATTTTATTTTTTATAAAAATGTTTATGGATCGAGATTTTATTTGGTTTTTATTCCTATTGCCATTTTTGATGTTTGTTATGTTTTTTGAAACAGACTATCTTGATCATGTCCCTGAATCTGGAAGGTTAATTATCTTTACATTTTCTTTTTTAGTCATTTATGCAATGGTTTTGGTGTATAATCGATACTTTAGAAAAGAAGAATGTAAAGAGTAAACTCAAATGTGAATCCATTGATAATGATAAAAAAAGCATGCCCTACGGCGTGCTTTTTTTATCGCTTGAATTGACATCCACTGGTGTAAGCGGCTTTTTAGCAGGGCCTTCTACCACAGATCCGTCGTAAGAGAAACGAGAGCCGTGACAAGGGCAGTCCCACGTGCGGTCACCAGCGTTCCAATTTACTTCACATCCTAAGTGCGTGCATGTAGTATCGACGCAGTGAAGGTTACCCTGAGGATCTTTATAAGCCCCCGTACGTTTGCTGTTTACATATACGACCGACCCTTCATCATTTTGGAGCTGATCCAGTCCTTTTTCAGGCATTGAAAACTTACCGGTAATAAAGTGTTCAGCCACATCAAGATTTTGACGAAAGAAATGTTTAAGGCTAGGGTCCGCATAAAAACGAGATGGATTATACAAATCTGCATATGGGTTGTCTTTTCCGGTTATTGCATCTCGAATAATATGTGCTGCAATGGTGCTATGAGTCATCCCCCATTTTTTAAATCCGGTGGCAATAAAGATATTTGGCTTGCTTTCTTTAATGGGACCGATATATGGAATTTTATCAAGCGTAAATAAATCTTGTGCAGACCATTTATAACGAAAATGTTGAACAGTAAAATTTTCTTCGGCAAACCTCTGAAGGGACTCATAGTGGAACATAGTATTAATTCCTTGTCCAGCTTTGTGGCCTTCTCCACCAATTAAAATGAGTTCTTCTCCGTCAACTTTTGTTGAACGCAGAGAATGAGTAGGCTGATCAGCACTTAAATACATGCCTCCAGGGTAAGTTTGTTCAACTTTTGCTGCTAACACATACGAACGTTTGGCATACATACGCGTATAGTAAAAGCCCGCTCCATCATAAAATGGAAAGTGTGAACACGCCACTACATATTTGCAAGAAATTCGATGTCCGTCTCTTGTGACAACGGTGGGCGACGTGCTTTCTTCTACATCCGTTGCTACGGTGTTTTCAAAAATCAATCCGCCGTTTTCTGTGAATTTTTTTACTAAATGAAGCAGGTATTTTAACGGGTGAAACTGAGCTTGATCTTTCATAATAGCTGCTGCCCTAATATCAAAACTAAAAGGAATCTCTGTTGCAAATTCACATGGAATATGTAATCGCTGATAGGCTCGAAATTCTTTACGAACTCGATGATCAAACTCCAGCGTTTCTCCGTACAAGTAAGCATCTTGTATCGAAAAATCACAGTCAATGTTTTCCGTTTGAATTAAGTTTTTCATAAACTGCAGTGCTTGTTCGTTTGCTTTATAATACAGCAGCGTTTTTTCTTCGCCAATGTGTGAAAGCAGCTCATCGTAGATAACGTCATGCTGAGCTGTAATCTTTGCTGTTGTGTGACCGGTTGTACCATTTAAAATATTATCAGCTTCAATTAACGCCACGTTCAGTCCTTCTTTTTGTAATAAATAAGCTGTTGTAATACCGCTAATACCGCCTCCTACTACTACAACATCAACTTTTCGATTTTCTGAAAGAGATGGGTATGTTGGAAACTTTAAATGATCGCGCCAGTAGGGCTCAGTATCCTTTGGGATATTTGCCAATTTATTCACCTCCATATGATAAGTCTTATTTTTACCATAGTTTTCTAAAAAATGTATACAAAATAAAGGAATCTACCCCAATAGCATCTCTTTGCTGTACCTATTTAAGCAAAAGGAAGGGAAAAGAGTGATTGCAACCAGCCTTTGTATGATTGTTGCGAACGAAGAAGAGGTTAAACCAAAAACATTTGCTCTTTAAGGTTCTTCTTTTTCAACGTGGCTTCCGCACCTGCACCTTGCCATTTGCTGCGAAAGAATTGGTGAATAAAAAGCAAAATATAAAATAGTAAAGGTTACAGATTTAAACATGAAGAGCAATAAATTCATATAAATGATAGGGAGCATCATATAATAAAAGTATAGAGGCTTAATTCGGCAAAAGGTATTTAAACATCAAGGTCCAAATAAAAGGGCAAACGGCATGTTTGTCCTTTTTTCATGATTATAGTGACAATTTTCATATATAGTAATAAAGTATATATATAGCAAAAAAATCCCAAATTTCAAGAAGATAAAAAACGCCTTAAAACCAAAACAAGTGGTACTCTTAGAGTATGTAGAACGTGCAAAAAAACGAAATAATATGTAGTATTGTAATACAGGACGTAATTGGGAAGAAAAATGAAAACGTTGACAAAAAGAGGAGGGGTACCATGTTGGGTTCACTACCTAATGTTATAAATACGTCAACGCTTGTGTCTTCAAGTGAACAACAAGAAGCGTCATCTGAATCATTTAAAACATATACTCATAAAGGAAAAAAATTCAAGGTCTATTTACCTAAATCCTATCATATTTTAAAATCTTACCCACTAATGGTTATGCTGCATGGATGTACACAAAATGCAGATGATTTTGCAATAGGCACGCAAATGAATGAGCTCGCCGACGAAAAAGAATTTATTGTCGTATACCCACAGCAGTCTTCTAACTCAAATATGAATAAATGCTGGAACTGGTTTGAACCTCTTCATCAAATTAGAGGGTTTGGCGAGCCAGCTATTATTGCAGGGATTGTAAAAAAAGTCCAAAACATGCACTTTATTCAGAAAAATAAAGTGTTTATTGCCGGTCTGTCAGCAGGAGGAGCAATGAGCATCGTTATGGGGGTAACGTATCCAGAACTGTTTGCTGGAATAGGTGTGTCAGCAGGTATCGAATATCAGGCGGCTCTTAACGTATTTAATGCGTATTCTGTCATGGCCAGTAAAGGTCCTTCCCCCGTTAAACAAGGAAGAATTGCTTATCAGCAAATGGGAAAACGGGCAAAGCCACTGCCGCTCATTGTATTTCATGGTAACGCTGATTCTACGGTAAATGTAGCCAATGCAGATCAAGTGGTTCACCAGTGGATTACAACGAATAATCTTGCTTATAACGGAAGAATAGATGGATGGATTCAAGATAGCCCGGTTAAAACGAGAGAAGAAAAAATTCTCTTTGGACGGGATTATACAACATATCGCTACGAAAGCAGTAAGGGAGAATTGGCTATTGATAAATATATTATCAATGGAATGGGGCATGCATGGTCAGGAGGGAATTCAGCGGGCAGCTATACAGACCCTAAAGGCCCCAATGCTAGTCGAATCATGTGGGACTTTTTCATGAGTCAAAAAGTATAAACAGAGCATATAATGAGGTTCAGTTGCGTTCTTATCGCAGAGAAGAAGAGCTGAAAGTAGCTCTTCCGGCCCTTATTAGTATAAAGAAGCAGCTGCAGGAACCATTATTTTAACTAGACGTGTTTTTCTAAAAATTAGGATTTGATTATTTAGAAAACGGGTACTGTAATAAAGAAAATAAGAAGTCAAAATTACATAGCTTAGGATTGACAGCTTATAGTTGTAAATGTAAGATAACTGCGAGCTGCATTTTGTATGATTAAAACATTAAAATAAGCCGAAAACTGAAAAAATAAATAGAAATTGTAAGATGAGCGGGTAAGGAAAAGGAGATTAAAAAATGAATATTGCATTTTTCTTAGTACCAAAAAGTGATGTTGTAACACTAAATATTCAATCCACATTAAGACAGGCTCTTGAAAAAATGGAGTATCATCGCTATTCTACAGTTCCGCTAGTTGACGATGATGGTAAATATGTGGGCGTTCTTACTGAAGGAGATCTTCTTTGGAAGTTAAAAAGCCTAGGAGACTATCGCTTTCAAGATACGGAAAATATTAAATTAACAGAGATTGACCGCTATCAAGATTATAACCCAGTTGCTATATATGATGAAGTTCAAAACATCCTTTCAAAGGCAATTGACCAAAATTTTGTTCCTGTAACGGATGATCAAGGTGTATTTATTGGAATTGTGAGAAGAAGAGAAATTCTAGAGTTTTATGCAGAAAGTGCAAGTAAAGTGAAAAATCAAATATAAAAAAAGCCATCTAGAGATGGCTTTTTTTCTTGTCTTATCTCCCCCGTACATCCTCCTAAAAACAGGCTTAGGTCATGGCCCACAGCAATGCACTTCCTTGTACTAGTTTACATAATCTATTTATATATAGGTATAAAATTGCCTATATAAATCTTATTTATAGATAAGGATGGTTTATGTGAGTTACAACAATAATAAGAAGTGTTGCTGGTGTTCTAATCAGTATTATTACAAAACTTCTGGCTATGATCCAAGAAGTAGCCATGAAGGAAAATGCTGTCATAACGATTATAAGCATAACGATCATTGTCCTAAACATGATGATGATCATCGTTCTGGACATAAAAAATGCCATCATGGTAGCAACCATGGCGGAGATCACGGGGGCAGTCATGGCGGAGGTCACGGGGGCAGTCATGGCGGAGGTCACGGCGGTNAAAATGGCAGGGGCAGTAGGAATCGAACCCACACTGACGGTTTTGGAGACCGTAGTTCTACCTTTAAACTATGCCCCTAGAAATGATTTCTTCAAAAGAACCTCGTTTATCAACGACGCTATATCATAATAAAACATATATGGAATTTCGTCAATAGGTCTTTTGATGAATCATAACTAGTACTAGGGGTTTCAAAAAAACTGTGAGGCATATCACAGTTTTTTACACATTCCCTTCACCAGCTGCAGTCCTCTTTAATCTCCGCTATTTGTTTTTAAAGACTCTGCTGTAACACAGTACTATACAAAATGTCTCCAAAATCGTGTAAAGACCGAAAGAATATGTAGGAGTGCAGATTTTACGGGAGGCACGTTTTTTTGAGAATCCGTATTAACATCCACAGGTTCTCCCTCATTCCCCACAAGCGTACTGTGAGAAATTTTAGTTTCAATAGCTCCTGTTAACTCGGCTGCAAATTCTTCACTATCTATCATAACCATGGATTCAGTATTTAAAAATGCAGAGCGTGAATCTAAGTTAAAAGAACCAACTGCACTTAAACGCTGATCATAAACAACAGATTTCCCGTGAATTGAATAGGGCTTTTGATATTCATAAAGCTTCGAACCAGCTTTTATAACGCGATTCTTCACTCCCAAGTATGCAGAAAAAGCCATAGCATTTGGAGTGGATGTAATAGAATTAGTTAAAATAATTCTTTGCACTTTTGGTTTTACTTGCTTATCTATATACTGTTCCATTTCTTTTGTTGGTACGATATAAGGGCTTTGAACAACAATGGATTTTTCAGCTTGCTGGGAAAGCTTAATAAATGTTTTCCATATAAAAGGGCTTTTATTTATTCGTTGAATAGGATTTGTAATAAAAGAAATCTTTCTTGTAGGCATCGTTGCTTCTCTCCATACAATATAAGGATGGACAAAAGGTTCGTTTACTTTTTTGGCCTCTTCGTATTGATCTATCAATAATTTTTTTCCTGAAAGACCGCGAAATTGTTTAGTTTTCTTGGGCTTTGGAAAAGCTTTTCGTGTATACGGATGATTCCATAATTTTTCTATATACTTCTCCATTGAGAGAATGACACTATGACTTTCTTGCTTTGTGTTATAAATCAGTACATCACGGTCATAGACAAAATTTTTATTTGGTTGACTAGCCAAGTATTTATCTCCAATATTTCGTCCTCCACTAATACCTAATTGGCCATCGACTACTATTATTTTATCGTGAAGACGGTTATGCCATGTCCAAGGTTTAAAAATAGTAAAGGGCTCATAGTACTTTAATTCAATATTATTGTGGAAAGCTAGAGCATAAAGAACATTTTTCCTCTTGCCTTTTAACCCATGAGCGATCCCATCTAACAACACGCGAATACGTATACCTCGATCCGCAGCTTCGAATAAAGCGCCCATAAGTAAATCCGAAGAACGGCCTTTACCGATGGAAAAGTATGCAATATCAATTGTATGCCTCGCTTCTTGAATCATCTGCATCCGAACAAGCCCTGAAAAATAACCATTTTCTAAAAGCATAACTCGATCTGTGGATTCTTTCTTCCCGTAAAAATTCTCAGTATTCATTACTTTTAAGTCTTTTCCCTTGTGTAAAGGGACATAAAACAGTACCACTGCAGTTACGAATACATATATGAAGTACAATACGACAATCATTATTAGTATGTTTATTAGCATATTTCCTGTCACAATCCCTTTCCATTCTTATCGTTCTGTTTTTATTAGGATTCTTACTTTTTTAACTTCTATACCTTTTAAAATAAGAATGGAATGATGGATTATTTGTTACACCACTGTTGATTTCCGTGCCAGTCTTCGCCTTTCCCTCCAAACAACAGCTAGAAGCAATTATATACACGAAACCTACGTTTACACTACCAATAAAAAAAGCAGAAGTTCATTACCTTCTGCTTTTACAATTTATACTCTCTATTGTGAACCTGCCTAAGTAAAACAGCGGCTCTTTTATTGATTAAGGTCGTTCTCCATATCTTTTATATCTTGCTGAAACTCTGTTAAACGCTGACGCTGTGTTTCAGAAGCATTTTCAAGCGCATTTTCAATTTGCTGAGAGGCTTCATTCACTTCACCTATCGCTTGCTTCGCTTCATGGCCGTACGATGCATCATTTTTAGCTTCATTTGCCTGTTCATATGCATCTACTGCTTCTTTATGCCCCTGCTGTGCTGCTTGAAACGATTGTTGTTTATCTTTATTGTATGGGTATTTTTTCATCATAGTGCTCCTTTCCATTTGTTCACTCTTTAGTGTGGCATTTTTCTACTTATTCATACGACGCTTCAATAGGTTAAAGCTAAATGAATATTCCTCATAACAAATCCTTCAATCATTTAAGAGCCCTACAAAATATCTTCTATCTCCTGAAATACTTTCTATATTTTACAAAAATGTATAATCACTTTCTTTAGCGGACATCATACGAATAGCTTATCTGAACGAAAAAATGTATTGGGGTTGACTGCATGCACTTGTTTCTTTCCTTTTTGATCATTTGTGCAGGGATTATATGGATGGAAATAAAAAGATTACCTCAACACTCCCATAAAAAGGAACGGAACATTTTTATTGTGTTTATGACAATCAGTATCATAATCGCTCTTGCAAAAATCTTTCGTCTGCCTCTACCGAATCCTTCTGATTGGGTAGAAGTAATGTTTCAACCTTTAAGTCACTTATTATTCCGTTGGATCACTTAATTAGTGTATATGGCAAAAGGATGTGCTCATTTTGCTTAATGAAATCAATATTTCAGCTGCGCAGTTTCGCAAGCTAGTAACGTTATATAGTATTGGCAGCACCATTATTGTTGTACCTGCTGCTATTACAGCTGATGCTCATCAAGATGCTTGGATTGCCGCACTTTTCGGTGTAGCATCAGGAATTGGCTTAGTTTTGCTTTTCACCTCACTAGGAAACATGTTTCCAACGCTTACGCTTATGGAAATGAACGAAAAAATTTTAGGCAAAATAGCCGGAAAGATTGTATCAGTTGTTTTTGTGTTATCCAATTTATTCATCAGCAGTCAAGTTCTTTACTATGTAGGAAATTTTCTCACTACACAAATTCTTCCCTACACGCCGCTTACAGCCATCCATATTGCATTTATGGGCGTGGTCATCGTAGGAGTACGCCTAGGAATAGAAGTTATTGCACGAAGTGCCGAAATTTTATTCCCTTGGTTTGTCGGATTATTCGGACTTCTCATTTTGTCTATGATTCCTCAAATTAAAATAGAGCATATTCAGCCTGTGTTCGAAATCCATCCAAAAGCTTTTATTCGTGCTGTTTTAACCTTTTTAAGCATGAGTTCTTTGACTTATACTATCCTGCTTATGATTTTTCCTTCCCATACACCAGACACAAAAAAGGCAACTCAATCTTTTTATATAGGTAATATAGCAGGTGGACTAGTGATGGTGACGTTAATCTTACTCGGAATTTTAGTGCTTGGCCCTTATTACTCCCAAATCACCATGTTTCCAAGTTATGAATTAGGAAGAAGAATTGATGTAGGAAACTTTCTCCAAGGAATTGAAGTAGTCATTGCTATTTTGTGGTTTATTACTCTCTTTTTTAAACTTTGCATTTATTTTTACGCTACTCTTTTGGGGTTTGCCAATGTATTTCATATAAAGGACTACAAGCTATTTTCTTTTCCAGTCGCGCTCATTATGATTACCCTTTCCCTTATTGTGTATCCAAGCGTTTCTTATCAAAAGGATTGGGATACAAAAACGTGGATTCCCTACAGCTTACTTGTAGGCATCTTATATCCATTTTTCCTTTTAATAGCAGGGGTTATTCAAAACAAAAAGCGGCGTTCTAGCAATGGATAGAAACTCAAAAACCTTTAATAAAGAATGCACCTTCAGTATAAGTAATTATTTTTCAGAAAAATATAACACTAATTATTCATGTATAGGAGCTAGTGTATGCTAGGGGTATTGGGGTTACTTATTGTTGGCACGCTCGTCATTTGGTTTGAAGTACCTAAACTACGGCAAAAAAAAGCAAAGAAAGAACTGTGGCTATTCTATACAGTTCTTGCAATTGGAATGGTCGTAAGCATCTGTAAAGCACTTGGTTTAAATGTTCCAAATCCTTCTGATTTATCAGCTGCTATCTTCAAGCCAGTCAGCATATTTTTACTTCATTTACTATCTTAAGACGTTAAGACGAGGAAGTGAATACAGTGAAACCTGTAGTTAAAATTTCAACGATTCAATTTCGCATGCTCGTTATGCTTTATACAATTGGAAGCACAATTGTTATTGCTCCAGCAGCTATGACTGTAGATTCTAAACAAACCGCTTGGATTCCAGCTATCCTTGGAGTAGTATGCGGATTTGTATTAGTGAAAGTATATATAGCTCTCGGACTTTTATTTAAAGATAAAAATCTGATAGAAATCAATGAAGCAGTGTTTGGAAAATATTTAGGAAAAGGTGTATCTTGTTTATTTGTCACGTCTACTGTCATAACATGCAGCCGCATTGTATACTACGTGGGGAGTTTTTTAAATACACATATTATGATGGAAACTCCGCTGATTGCTATTCACATTATTTTTATGCTTGTGGTTGTGTTTGGAGCAAGACTTGGACTAGAAACCATCGCACGCTGCTGTGAAATATTTTTCCCTTGGCTTATTGGCCTTCTCGGAATTTTCATCTTCTCACTGACTCCTCAAATGAAAGTCGAAAACCTTACGCCTTTATTAGATATTCACTTAAAGCCGCTGACTCATTCGGTTTTCACCTTTCTTAGCATCACTTATTTTACTTTTGCTCCTTTAATGATGGTATTTCCTCTTCATTTAAGAAAACCTGAAAAAGGTGCTAAAGCTTTAATGAGCGGAAGTCTGTTAGGTGGATTTATTATGGTAGCGATTATTCTCTTTTGTATAATGGTTATTGGCTCTTATCATTCTTCAACTACCATGTTTCCTGTATACGAAATGGCTAAGCGAATTGAACTGGGGAATTTTTTGCAAGGAATTGAAGTAATTATTGCTATTATATGGTTTCTTACTCTTTTCTTTAAAGTTTCTCTTTATTTTCATGCTTCTATCGCTGGGCTTTGCCACATTTTTAACGTTAACGAAACTCGATTTCTAACGTTACCGATGGGGTTAATCGTTACAACTTTTTCTATTATCGTTTATCCAACTATTATCTATCAAAAAACATGGTTAGCCGAAACGTGGATTCCCTATAGTTTTTTCGTAGGAGCTTTTTATCCTTTTATTCTCCTTACTATAGGCTGGATCCGCTTTAGACCTGCTAAAATAAAAAAGATAATAAAACCCACATAAAAAAAGCAGGTAGTCACCTGCTTTTTTATGCTTGAAGCGCTTGAAGTCCTGCTTGGTTTAAGAAATGCCAAGGCTTATTAAAATGCGGCTGAAAGAAAAAGTCCATAAAGCCAAGCTCATCGATCGTCATTTCCTGCTGTACACATACAGACAATGTATTGATTGCTTGAGTAGCATCAATTTTAGAAATAACCTGTGCACCTACAATTCGTCTTGTTTCTTCTTCATATACTACTTTTAACGTAATATTTTCGTACGTTGGCATGAATTCAGGTCGGTTATTCTCTGATATTGTGATACTTTTCACATTCATATCAAAAAGAGAAGCTGCTGTTTCTGTTATGCCGGTAGATGCAACATTGTAATCATAAATATGCAAGCCTGACGTTCCTTGTGTTCCCATATACTTAATTGTCGGCTTAACAAGGTTTTGAGCTACTAATGTTCCCATTCTAACCGCATTGGTAGCAAGCGGAATATAAGCATGTTTCTTAATCGGATTGTAGTAAATGGCACAGCTATCTCCGGCAGCAAATATATCTTTTTTGCTTGTTTGCATATATTCATCAACCACAATTGCCCCGTTTGGAAGCATATCTACTTGTCCTTTTACTAAGTCTGTATTTGGACGGAAGCCAACACACAGAATAACAAGATCCGCTTCGTATTCGCCATCAGTTGTCACTACTTTTTCAACAGATCCCTCACTGCCTACAAATTTAGTAACCGCTTGGTTTAATGCTAATTTAACTCCTCGATTTTCAAACTCCGTTTCCATTAAATTCGTAAATTCTGGATCAAGATATTTATTTAAAATACGATCAGCACTATCAATAAACGTCACTTCTTTTCCATACACTTCGAATGCTTCTACTAATTCTGCACCAATATAGCCCGCACCAATTACGGCTATTTTCTTCGCTTGCTTCGCTTTTTCAATAATGTGATTAGCATGCTGATAGTTTTTACAAAGCACAACATTATTTAAATCGATGCCTTCAAGGTTTGGAATAATCGGCCATGATCCAGTTGTCATCACTAGTTTATCAAATGTATCTTCAAATTCTTCGTTGGTTTCTAAATTTCGTACAGCTATTTTTTTACCATCTGTATCAATATTCGTAACTTCATGCTTCATTTTCATATTTACACCCATCTCTTGCAATTCAGACGGTGAAGAGTAAAATAAGCCATTTGCATCTTTTACGACCCCGCCTACATAGAGCGCAATTCCACAAGACAAAAATGAAACATTATCATTTCGCTCATAAACTGTAATTTTAGCTTCTGGATAAAGTTCTGCCATATTTTTTACTGCTGCCGTTCCTGCATGTGTACACCCTACTACTGCAATTTTCATAGATGATATCCCCCTTAGGATTATAGAAAATATGATATTGTCAAGTTTTTCACATATATTGTGAAATGTTTCACATATCTTTTACAATTCTTATTATACAAACATGTTTGTCCTTTTTCAAGAGATATGTGAAAAAAATCACATACTTTTTTAAAAAAATATGTTACAGGGTTCTTTAAATAGCGTTGAAGCTTGATATGATGAGCTTTTCTTGCTGATGCGCTGCTGATGAGAAACTTCATCAGCTTGTTTTTTTACGTAGAAATTCACTATTCAATGCACTCTCCATCAAAAAAAATAAGACGGATAAAAGAGTCACCGCTAAAATAGATACAGTGATGCCGCTCACAAGCGAGTCTGCTATATAAACTGATAGAAAAGTAAAAAATATATCTACAAAAGCTGCGGATGTTACACATAGTACTCTATTCAGTCTGGCATTCTTCATTTAAAAAATGAGTGCCTTTGAAAAAAAGCTCTGTGATAGAGCCAAATACAAAAATTAAAAATAGAAATAAACATATGGCCCAGTAGGACTCATATTCCACTCCCATTACTCTAAGGAAGCCTATAAAACCAAAAAAGTAGCTTCCCATTAGTATCGCTAAAATGATTAGTACCATCGCTCCTACTATAAAGAACGCGATTAAATGATCCATTCCCCTGCTTTTTCTTTTCATTATTCCACTCCACCTTACTTACTCATCACTTAATCCATATTATACGAAAAAAGTGCGATACCGTGGTATCGCACTTTTCCACATTATTTATCTTTTTTATCTTGAAGGGCTTGTTTTAAAGCATCACCCAAGCTTGAACCAAATGCTCCATCATCGTTGTATTTGTTGAGAAGCTTTCGTTCTTCTCGTTTTGAAATCTTTTTCTTTTTGTCCTCAGCTTTTTCCACTACTTGACATGAACGGCATTGGAAGTACGTGCCCGCTTTTCCTGAGTGAATTTCCATTCGCTTATGACACTGCGGACAGCGTCGATTTGATAGTTTAGGGTCTTTTGCGCGTCTATAGCTGCACTCCAGGCTTGAACAAACGAGCACTCTTCCTTGCTTTGTTTTCTTTTCTTTCAAGAAAGAACCGCATTCCGGACACTTAGAGCCCGTTAAATTATGAGGTTTGTACGTTTGATTACTCGTTTTTACTTGCTTAACTAGCTTTTCTGTTTGTTCGCGAATATTTGTTAAGAACTCTTTTGCATTTCCTTTTCCTTTAGCAATTGCTTCTAAGTCACGTTCCCACTTAGCCGTAAGCTCAGGCGACTTTAACTCATCTGCTACTAGGTCAATCAGCTGCTTCCCTTTTTTAGTTGCGTGCAGACGATTGTTTTGGCGATCAATGGATTCATTCTGCAGAAGTTTTTCAATAATATCTGCACGTGTTGCCGGGGTACCTAAATTATGTTTTTCCATTTGTCCAAGAAGATCCGCTTCTGTATAGCGCTGCGGCGGCTCTGTAAATGCACTCTTCATCGTTACATCTTGAATGAGCAGCTTGCTGCCTTCTTCCATATCAGGCAGCTTCACCGTTGCTTCTGAGTCTCCGCCAGAAACTTTTTTGAAGCCTGCATTCACGACTTGCTTTCCGCTTGCTACTAACTGTTCCCCATTTACTTCAAGCTCTGCTTTAACCACTTCATACTCATATGCAGGATAAAATAATGAAATAAATCGCTTTGCAATTAAGTCATACAGCTTTCGTTCATCAGCTGATAAGTCCTGTAGAAATACAGGCTGATCCGTTACGATAATAGCATGGTGATCATTTACTTTTTCGTTATTAACCACTCGCTTTGGCAACTGTGCATTTCTTAAAATTGGACGAACCTCTTCTTTATATACAGCAGAGATGCTTTCCAAGCGCTCTTTCATAGTAGAAACCATATCTGTTGTTAAATAACGGGAATCTGTACGCGGATACGTGACTAACTTATGCTGTTCATATAACTTTTGAAGTACATTCAATGTCTTCTTAGCAGAGAAGTTAAAGCGTTTGTTAGCATCTCGCTGCAGTTCGTTTAAGTCATAAGGAAGCGGCTGCGCTTCTTTATGCATTTTGCGCTTAATTGTTTTTACAACTGCCTCACCTGATAATTTTGAGTGCAGCTCTTTTGCGCGTTTTTCATCAAAGATGCGCTTTTCATTGCCCTTTTGCCAAGCCGCTTCAAAAGATGAAAACTGAGCTGTAAGCGTCCAATATTCACTAGGTTTGAATGTATTAATTACTTGTTCACGCTCAATTATCATCGCCAGCGTCGGTGTTTGTACCCTTCCTGCCGACAATGGTTCTTCATATTTAGTCGTTAACGCTCTCGTTACGTTTAAACCGATAAGCCAATCGGCTTCTGAACGGCAAACGGCTGAATCATACAAGCGATTAAACTCTTTTCCTGGTTTTAACTGTTTAAACCCGTCACGAATTGCTTTATCCGTTTGAGACGAAATCCAAAGGCGTTTAAACGGCTTGTTCCAGCGTACCTTTTCCATAATCCAGCGTGCTACAAGTTCTCCTTCACGCCCTGCATCAGTCGCAATAATTAACTCTCCAATATCCTTTCTTTTTGCTAGATCGGATACTGTGCGAAACTGAGAACTCACTTTACGAATTACTTTTAATTTCATTTTCTCAGGCATGATTGGCAGATCTTCTAATCGCCACGTTTTATATTGGTTATCATAATCCTCTGGTGTTTGTAATTCAACTAAATGACCGAGTGCCCATGTTACGACATACTTTGGTCCTTCAATATACCCTTTTTTTGTTTGGGTGCTGCCAAGTACGCGCGCAAGATCACGTGCTACACTTGGCTTTTCTGCTAATACAAGTGATTTCATTTTATGTATACCTCCAATTCACTTGTTCCATTATACATGATTGTATACTTTTTGTACGACTTCAAGATTAAGTTTACATAATAATATTATAATAAATAAAGCTGAAGAATTTCTCTTCAGCTTCTAGCTACTTCTTTTTATAAAATAGTCGCGAGATAATTAAACCGATAGCTCCTAAGACAATAAATAACAAGGCCCGTATAGCCATTGGGATAAAAGGTAAATCGTATAAAACGAGTTTAAAAAGTGTTAAGAACAAAATGCCCACGCCGATATACGTTGCTGTTTTAAACGTTTTAAGTGATCCTATTATAAATGCTGCAATGGACAGTCCTAACCAAACGGCCGTCATAATAAGCGTTTGCGGATTAGCGGAAAGATGATTGGTGCCAGCGGCCGCAACTTCCGTAGCAAAAATTAAAGAAAGAATAGAAAAAACAATACCTCCTCCAATTTTGAACGTATCGTGCTCATCTTTTTCTGTTTTTTGAATGCTGATCCAAATAAATACTAGAATAGAAGCTAACACAACAAGCCAATTTAATGTCGGAAGAGACAGTACTTGTTCGATTGGTGTAACTAAGATATACGTTGCGCTCAGTATATAAATCGTATAAGAAAATAGTTGATGAAGTAGATTTTTATACGTCATGGCGATATAGTAAACAGCCAGTCCTTGAATCACATATAAAATGACTCCTTCTCTTAAATCGACGAGCTGATGAATAAAAAACGCTACTGCAACAATTAAATAGGTAATAAAAAATTCAAATTTCTCTTTAGAACTTCTTACGGCGTAAACACCTAATGCGTAAATAATAACTAGCGCAAGCAGCACCATTGTGGTCGTGCCATCGTCAAAAACGGCGAGCAGCCAGCCGTACGTAACTGCTAAACTCGATAGAAGGGTAAACGCATATACTTGGAGTACGGATTGTGATAGAAAAAAACTTGAAATTAAGCATAAATGCTGAATAAGAATCGCCATACCTAATAACTCTTTTACACCATTATCACCAACAAACGAGTAATAAATGAGTAGCGTAAGATTTAATAGTACCGCGGAAAGAACATATAAAATTGAATATTTTTGTTTGATTGCCACATATAAAAAGGCAATATACAGAAGCGTTTCATAGCCAATGAAAACGAGCGCATTAGGCGAATTACTTTCAATAAGAAAAGGAACGAGTACGCCTCCAACTGCGCTAATAATACCTAATGCCTGTGAACGATAAAAGACTGTCGCGATAATCCCTAGGATAATCCAGCTCGCATTTAGTATAAAAGCAAGCGTTGGTCCCGCTAAATGATACAGGCTATGCATCGCAAACGTCGTTAACATGAGAATAGGAATAGCTCCTCCTGCAAGTACTTGCCCGAGCACCAACCTGCCCTTTTTAATTTGGAAATGACCTGTCACAGCAAAACCTATTGAAACAACGAAACCGAGAACAACTTTTGCTTTTTCATTCATTAACCCATAGTCAGAAGCTGCTTTAAATCCCCATAGCACGCCAATAATAAATACAAAAATAAAAATTCTCGGCAGCCATGTTTGAAAAAGGACTTTTTCCCAATCAACAGGTTCTTCTATTGCCTGTGAACTTTTAGCTGTTGTTTGAGCAGGACGTTTAGTGGTCTCCTCGCGCTGCTTGGGAGGAAGATGAACTGTTTTTGGCTTTGGAGAATTTGTTTTATATACGAGCGACTTTAGCCTGGCTACGTCTTCTTCTAAACTGCTTATTTTTCGTTCAAGTTCTTCTATTCTTTCTTTTTCCATGTTTCCTCACCCTTTCTCTTTAAAGTATTTGTGGTTTTTATATGTATATCTTACAGAACTTAACTATTATACCATTAAAAGGAATATTACTTAGAAACATTCTATTTTTAGCAAAAAAAAATACAGCGCCCTTTTCAAAAGAAAAGTTCGTTGTATAGGATGTGCTGCATTTTTTATGTCACTTTCTCGCTGTATGTACTATGAAATCCCGCTTCGATGTGGGCTACTTGAAAGCTATGGTGACCAATTAAATATTTAACAATATCCACACGGTCAATTTTACCGGGCTTATTATTCATTGCTTCTCGCACCATAGATTGAAATGTTTCTTTGCAAAACTTCTTTTCATGAAGCAGAATCGTTTCACAATACTCTTCATGGTCTCCCTCTGAAATACGATAATAATGCATTTCTTTCACCCCTTTTTAATGTTATACCTATTACATACCCCAAATATTGCTATTTTAACAAATTAATTTTATTATTCTTTATTTTTCCATATATAATATATGGTTTATAGGGCAACGTTTCGAAACTCGTCGTTATAAATGCTAATTTGAAGCCGCTGAGAAAAACGTTCTTGTTCGATATATGTTTCAGGCATTAATCCAACAGGATATACCTTAGGGTTTTCGCCACTGCCTAATATGTATACATACATCTTTCCTTCGCTTGTATATCGAACTTTCGTCGAAATACCCCCTTGCCCTTGAAGAGGCGCATAAACAGCTCTTACATTATCTCTTATTTCTTGTACAAACCCATGTAGTTCAATATCAGAATCATAATAATGGTTTGCTTCATACAAGCCGTAAATCCGAGACTTGTCGATATCACATAATATGTTCCAAAATTCAGATAAATTCTCTTGGAACAACACTTGAATAAAATTCCGTGCAGCTTCTTGCTGTTCGTTTGTTAATTCTTTTGTTAGCGCAAACTCTTCATTTTTTAACATCTCAGTCACCTCCCTTTTGTATGTAATACGACAAGCGATAAAAATAACCTCTTTTTTTCAACTTATTAGCAAGTAATTTATTTTTTTACATTAAAAATTGAAAAGTTATTTTGACTAAGGCGTCAGAATAACTTTTCAATTACTGTAGAATAATTACGTAAAGTATTCGATTTTTGCATTCGGAAAATACTGATCAATGTAATATTCTAATGTTTCTCTTAATTCTTGTTCTTCATCTTTTGCGTATACATATTTTCCAATTCCGTAACGCCCCCACTTGTAGCGGCGCTCCTCTTCATTCATCTCAAGCTTTGTTTTCGGATAATTTTTCTCGATTACCCGCTTGGCCGGCTTGGTAAAGCGATGCTGAATCATTTCAAACGTAATATCATCTCTGGACTCCTCAGGTATAGAGGCGTCCAGCTTTTCAAACAACTGACGGTATCCCTCTTGCCAACCTTCATGAATGTAAATAGGCGCCACAATAAAGCCAAGTGGATATCCGGCTTTTGCAACTTTATTAGCAGCTTCAATCCGGTAATCAAGAGGAGATGTACCAGGTTCAAAGTTTTTTATAACATAATCTGCATTTATGCTAAAGCGGAAGCGCGTGCGACCATTATGTTTAGCATCCAATAAATGATCCACGTGATGAAATTTAGTCACAAAGCGCAGTTGACCTAGTTCACTTTCCCCAAAATACTCAATCGCCCGCTTTAATGAATGTGTTAAATGGTCAATTCCTACGATATCAGATGTACAAGCCGCTTCAAATCGCGTTATTTGAGGGGCTCTCTCCTGCATATATTGCTCTGCTTGACCTAATATTTCTTCAACATTCACGTACGTGCGAATATATGGTTTGCTTCCCATTGTTGTCTGCAAATAGCAATAGTGACAATGCCCCATACACCCTGTTGCAAATGGTATTGCATATTCAGCTGACGGTTTAGATGTATCAAATTTCAATGTTTTACGCACGCCAACTACTAAAGTCGACTTGGCATTGCGGTATTTTTGCAAATCATTTTTTCCCGGTATATTACGCACTTGATTATGAGAAGTTGTTTGACGAATCTCAATTCCCATCTTCTCAAATTTTTCTTTTAATTGAACACCAAGCGGGTACTCCATTGCCCCTGGCTCAATATATACTAATTGAGGTACAAAAGGTTTTATCATCATGTACACTTCCTTTTTTCTAGTACTAATAGCGTTTGAAAAATAAAAAGACTCTATCCTTGGTAATTATTTTTCAAACAAAAAAGACTCTCCGTTAAGAGAGCCTTGCATCAGTCATATTGTTCATAATCAAATATCTTATTATACATTTTTTCAGCTTCTTCATACGTTGAATATACGGCATCATCTTCAGCTAACAAATGGTAAGACTCATGTAAAAACAGCGCCTTTTCACCTTTGTTTTCGGGATGTTCAACAATTTCAGCCTGATTAATATTCGCAACGTTTGCCGTATGAGGATTTCGGTAAATAACAAATACTTGATCTCCCACTTGATATTCTTTTTTCTCCACGATCATCATCCTTTTCTTCTTTCTTTACTCGTATGATGTCCGCTTTTGCTCATTTTATCCGGTAAAAACACCTCATGGCATCATCAAGAATTCATACGCTTTTACGCTCAATAAACCGAAAAGGGAGCTCAATTTTCTGAAGAACCTTGCTTCCCACTAATGTAAAAAGCGTTTCTCCCATTTCCTTAAGAGGAAGTTCGATCGTTGTTATTTGTAAATAAGAAGAAAGCGGATGATTATCAAAACCAATGATAGCTAATTCACCAGGAACTGAAATACCCGCTTGTTCGCACTGAGCTTTTATTCCGATAGCTACTTGATCGTTTGTTACTAAAAGCGCCTGAGGCCGATTTTTCATCTGCACTAGTTTTTCCACCACTTTTTCACCATCTGTCACGTTCAAACAGCCTTGAAAAACCCATTCCGGATGATAAGGCTGATTTATTCTTTCTACATATTCTTTGTATGCTTGTTGCCGCTGTTGACTATTCGTACCCGTCATCCTTCCAATACAGTAGCCAATATCCGTATATCCTTTTTCTTTTAAATACATAAGCGCCTGCTTAAAAGCTGCATAATGATCAACGTAAACGGAGCGAATAGAACGATTCTGTACGTTTTCGCACACGGCTATCGGCCCGTACTGCTGATAATATTCAATCGTGCTCCAGCTGCTTGCTCTAGAACAAATAATCACTCCATCAACTTGCTTTGTTTTTAGCATATGAAGCGCTTCTTCTTCTTTTTTTACATCATAGTTCGTCTGACAAATAACAAGCTGATACTGCTTTTCTAACGCCTGAGATGCCACTCCTTCTAAAAGCAGACTAAAATACGGATGATTAATAAAAGGCAAGACGACGGCAATCATATTTGTTTTCCCTTTTGATAAGTGAACGGCATTAATGTTTTGTTCATAATTAAGTTCGTGAATAACCTGCTCTACCAGCCGGCGTTTTTCTTCTTTTACATACGGATGATGATTTAGCACCCGGGATACAGTCGAAACAGATACACCAGCTTTTTTTGCGATATCTCGGATATTTGTCATGTTTTCACCTTTTTCTCTTGCGCTGAAACGCGTTTCATACTTTATTCTCATTATAAAGTGAAACAGCAAGAAGCTAAACCCGTTACCATCGTGTTTTTACTCATTTACGTAAGGAGGTCATTTCATGGGTATTTTATTATTCATTTTATTATGCGGAATTGAAATTGGAGGAGCGGCTTATGCACTTAAACAGAACGAGACGCTTTGGAAGGAGTTAGATGATGAAAAGCCGACTGATTTTTTTAAACAGTAAAAAACCCTTAAAAAGAACATTCTTTTTAAGGGTTTGATATTACGCAGCTTCTTTAGATGACTTTGACTTTTTATTTAAACGAGGAAATCCAATTACAATTGCAATGATCCCGCAAACCGCTGTTAACATTGGGTAGAATGTAAATGGAATAATCTCAATCGGTGAAACTTTAGCAAATCCTGCTGCGAGAAGCATTTGCGCGCCGTAAGGGATAAGCCCTTGAACGCTGCATGAAAACAAGTCAAGCAGACTGGCTGATTTACGATTATCAATTGAATACTTATCAGAGATTTCTTTTGCTAACGGACCTGCCGTAATAATTGAAATCGTGTTATTAGCCGTTGCTAAATTTGTTAAACTTACCAGTCCAGCGATGCTGAATTCTCCGCCTTTTTTTGTTTGAATGCGTCGTGTTAATAAATTCAATAAGAACTGAATACCGCCATTATAGCGAATAAGCTCAACCATTCCGCCGATTAGCAGAGATAAAATAATTAACTCTGACATTCCGCCAATACCTTCTGTCACAGTTTTAGCAAGAGAAGAAAGCGTGTAGCTTCCGTCAGCTAATCCAATCACGCCGGCTAGCACAATTCCTCCGGTTAAAATGCTTAATACGTTTGCACCAAATATGGCAGCAACGAGTACGCCGACATAAGGCAAGATTTTAAACCAGCTAAAATCTTTAATTTCTACTGATGATGTATTGCCTAGCGTCATTACAAGCAATAAAATTACCGTAACAATCGCTGCAGGAAGGACAATAAAAAAGTTTACTTTTAATTTATCTGACATATTTGTTTTTTGCGTACGAACTGCTGCAATGGTTGTATCAGAAATTATCGATAAATTATCTCCAAACATTGCACCACCAATAACGGCAGCAATGGCCAATGTAATGGATACATGCGCTTGCTCACTGATTCCTACAGCAATAGGCCCTAGCGCAGCGATTGTTCCCATTGATGTTCCCATCGAAATGGAAATGAATGCGCCAATAACAAAGATTCCGACTACCACTAAGCTTTGCGGAAGCACAGAAAGCGCTAAGTTTACCGTTGAATCAACAGCTCCCATGCCTTTAGCAACTTGAGAAAAAGCACCTGCTAAAATAAAAATAAGCACCATAATAATGATATCAGGATGCCCTGCTCCTTTAGCAAAACGCTCCACTTTTACATTAAGTGAATCTTTGCGGTTCATAGCCAGCGCCACGATGGCTGCAATGATAATGGCTACTAATACAGGCAGCTTATAAAAATCTCCCGTTATAATTCCTGATCCGACAAACAGGACTAAAAAGACGCCCAGCGGTAACAGCGCCCAGCCGTTTCCTTTTTGTTGTTCCATTCTTAACACCTCTTGTTTACGTAATAAAAAAAGACCTCTTCTTATTGATAAGAAGAGGTCTCTTATTTGTATCATAAGATTACCCTTCTCATCTTCCAAACGAAACATCGTCTGCTGGATTTGGCACCGCACTGCGTACAGCCAGTTGCCGAGACATCATAGGGCCAGTCCCTCCGTCTCTCTTGATAAGAAGTTTATAGTTGTTTTAAAAATAGTCTTTCACTACTGTAATCTCTTTTTATTTAATTGTCAAATGCTATTTTAGAAAAATATATAGTGCGAAAATTCTCACATTAATTAGCTACGTCTCGTTTTAAAAACGCTGCCCAAGCTACGCCCATAAAGAAGACAAAATGAGCGACTAAAATAAAGATTGAAAATGGAATCGTCATGCCGTCAAACAGCGGCTTCATTCCGTCCATATACTGCACAAAGTTCGTGTTGGCAAATAATAAAAATTTCCCCCACCATAAGCCTAATTCTGATACCAGTCCTGCTACAGCTTTCGCCCCGATACTTACGACAATAGCCAGACTGGAAGCAAGCGCGCTGTTTCTAAATAAAGACGACAGCATGAATGCAAATGTCATCATCATAAACGTTTCCATATACGCGCTGTCATACGTAAGCGTAATGTTTTTAAGCAGCTGCGCATCTCCTTCTAGACTGGTAAAGCCAAAGAACAATGCTCCCCATACAAACGAAAAAAGCAAATAGCTCAGTAAATAATACAAGCTAATTAAAATGAGGGTTATGTACTTGGATGCTAAAATCGTTGAACGTCTAGCAGGGCGAATTAAAAGAAGCTTAATGGTACCTGCTTCAAACTCTTTTGCAACCATTGACCCTCCAACAGCAAGCGCGAAAAATTGAACGAGAATCAGCATACCTGAACTAAATGACAGGAAGTTCAAAATGTTGTCTTCTGTTCCTGCACTGTTTGCTACTTTCTTCATTAAAAGAGCCATACAAAGAGTTAAAATACCGATTGTAATAAACGTGACTTTTGTACTTCTTTTATGAAACCATTTCATATGTTCATTTTGAATTAGCTTAAGCATGGTGCTCTCCTTCCGTAACGGACATAAACGAATCTTCAAGCGTCTCATACACAGGAGTGATTCGGTAGACTAAAATATCGCTGTCCACTAATTTTTTATTCACAGCTGGAATTTGTTCTTTTACAATCGTCACGTCGATACTATGTGATCTCATCGTTACTTCAAATTCTTGTGATAAAAGATCCGCTGCTTTTTGCGCATCAGACACTTCAAATTCTACGTACGTTCCTTGATCTTGACGATTTGGAGATAGATCTTGAATGGCTTTTAACTCACCGTCTTGAATAATGCCAACGCGGTCACATAGTGCTTCTACTTCTTTTAATAAGTGGCTCGCGATTAAGATCGAAATTCCTTCTTCCCTGCAGAGGGTTTGTAAATATGTACGAAATTCTCTCATTCCCGCTGGGTCTAGACCGTTTGTTGGTTCGTCTAGTAAAAGCAATGCAGGCTTATGTAAAATAGCTTGAGCTACTCCTAAACGCTGTCTCATCCCAAGAGAATACGTCTTCACTTTTGCATGAATGCTGTTTTCAAGCTTTACTAAAGCAATCACTTCATCCAAGCGTTCTGATGTGATCCCTTCATGCATATTCGCAAAGTGTTTTAAATTTTGATAGCCCGTCAGATAATCATAAAACTCAGGGTTTTCAATAATCGCTCCAATTGATTTCATAGCTGATGTAAACTGTTCTTTTAAAGGAAATCCATTGACGATAATTGTTCCCTCTGTTTCTTTGATGAGTCCTACGACGGTACGAATTAACGTTGTTTTTCCAGAGCCGTTCGGACCAAGCAATCCGAAAATCTCACCGCGCTCAACCGATAAGGATACATCATGCAAAATGGTTTTCTTCCCAATTACTTTACTGACATGATCTACTTGTAGCACTGTTTCTGTCATCATGTACATCCTTTCTTTAATTAGCAATACGCTTTCTATTGTTTCTCTTTTTTAACTATTTGTCTACTATAACCTTATTTTTGGAAAAGTAGCCCATTCAAATCATTCGTATTATCGGCTTACATTTGATAAAATAAAACAAACTTTAGTTAGAGGAGGACTTCTACATAATGAACTTAACCGTATACCTTGCCGGGCAAATTCACGATAACTGGAGAGACGAAATTAAAAACCAAGCAGAACAATTAAACCTTCCCCTTACCTTTGTCGGTCCCATGACAGACCATGACCGCTCCGACAACATTGGAGAAGAAATTTTAGGAAAACAGCCTAACGCTGTCTTAAAAGATGAAGCTGCTTCTCAAATTAATAATTTACGTACGCAGGTGCTCCTTAAAAAATCTGATGTGGTTATTGCTTTATTTGGCGAAAAATACAAGCAGTGGAACAGCGCAATGGATGCGGCGACAGCCATTGCATTAGATAAACCGCTAATTTTGGTTCGCCCTGAAAAACTGCACCATCCGCTTAAAGAACTGTCAAACAAAGCCCAGGTTGTAGTCGAAACGCCAGAACAGGCTCTTCAAGCATTAGCTTATATTTTTGAATAACAAATAAGAGCTGTCGAAAACCGGCAGCTCTTATTTGTTATTTGTTGAGGTCTCCGTACTAAGCATGTGATGAGTATTTCGTGGGAAGTTCTGAGCTCATTATTCTTGGGGGCTTTTTTCATTTCTGACATAAAAATAAGCAAAGTTACAGTCGGTTGCTTACTTTTTTGAGCCGGATGCTCCATAATCTTTAATCGTTAACTTTACATCATAGTCAATTGGCACTTCACTAAATGTTTGATCCCAATTTTCTTTGACCCTCATCCATGCTCTGGGCTGCTTAATTCTCAATTGATTTCCAAATCCCGCCACATCAACTTTATATTTTGTTTGCATTTTTTCTAGTACGTGTCTTACCAGGTTCTTTACTTTTTTTTCTGAAGTTTTTTGCGCGTTTTGTAAAAATTGATTGTTAAAAGAGCTCCCTGAGGTCATCCAGCTTTCAGATAGCCTTCCCACTGATTCAATGTGTACATCAAAAGAGATATTATTTCCTTTAACATGAGGTTCAATATGACTTTTCATAGATTCTATTTCGTATACAATCAGCTGACCGGTCTTTTTATCAAAGCTTTTCACTAGTCCGCCTTTCCCTTTGCCTGTGATCCAAGTCAGACCATCTAGTTCTTCTTCATTCAAAAACCCAATCATTTTGTTTGTTTTCCCTTTAATTATAGCAGCACCAGCAAATTTGATTTCCCCATTTGCCGATAATACATTTTGCAACAGAAAACTAGATCCTGTTTGAATTTTGCTTGCTAATTTAATAAGCTGCATGGGTGGTAAAATTCGCATTGTTCGATAAGTATTGTCTATCATTCCATACAAGTGGAAAGCTGGGATCTCTCCTGGTGTTTTTGATTCTAACGTGTCGCTAGCTCTTCCTTTACTAATAAACACAAGGCAACTAGGTCTAAAATCATTGTCCCGAAGAGTTTGGTCCACTAATTGCTCTAAACTATACGCTCGTGCAAGGGCCTCACTGATAACCATTACTTTCATATGGGGACTAGTTAAAGGAGTGTCACTTCTTAAAGATAATTCACGAAGCATTTGAAAAGGAGAATCTCCTGTTTCCGAGATATTTACGTAAGATTTCTGCTGCGGTCCTCCTTGTTTAGTAGTTGAACTTGCGACTTGAGGAGTGATAAGTTGATAAGTTGACGTAATCAGGTTCTTTTTAGTATATCCTTCTCCTTGTTCATCAAATTCTTTTTCAGCTATGGACTCCTTAACTTTATCATAGGCCACACCCACTCCAAAACTTTGCTCTTCAATTTCATGACTGCTCCAGCAGCCTGCCAGAGGAAAGAGCAAAAAAACAGAAAACAAAATCAATAGGAACTGGAAATGGTCAAAGGTCGGTTTCATACTTTACTCCCTTTACTTTTGAAATAATGAGAAGAAGCAGCGGCAAAAAGCCAAATAAAACTAAGGCGATATTGCCAATCACATCTCCCAATTTAAATACATCATTAATATTTTTAGGAATCATGGAAATAAGATATATAACCGGAAGCAAACCATACATAAATGGATGAATGTTTTTTTGGAAAAGCTGAGACAGTCCTAATGAAGCGGCGTAATGATTAATAGTAAAAGAAGCAAACATCTGCATGATCCATACAACTAGCAGCAAGGAATCAAATCGTTCAAAAATCAAGCCTGTCAGCTCAAAACTCCTTATTAAATCGAGCGTTGGCCATGTTCTTATTACTACTCCATCAATCGATAATGCTCCGATAACCATTACAACAGTAATCACATAAATAAATATAGGAATAGTAATTCCAACCAGCACAGCTTTTCCTGCTTTGTGTGGTTCTTTCATAAAAGCTAAAATGATTAATATGATTTCAGGACCCGTGAAGGCAAGAGCAGTTGTTTTTACCCCTTTTAGTACAGGAAGGACTCCTGATCCAAGTACTGGGCGCAGATTATCTATTTCAAATATTTTCATACTCATAAAAGCTACCAGTAAAAAAAGAATAACGGTAATGGGGAATATAATTTCAAACAGTCGAGCGATTGGATTAATGCCCCCTCTAATTAAATAGAGGCTTATCCACATAAATGGCATAATAATAGCCCACGTCGGCGTTCCTTCCAGCAAGAGATATCCAGTTACTTCTGCTAATGAACGGGCGTGAAAACCACCAAGCAGTAAAAAATAACCTATCATTAGTAAGCTAATTAACTTACTCAACCATTTCCCTGTAATTTCTTTACTGTATTGATAAAACGTCTTCCCAGGGAATTTTCGGCTTAATCTCACCATGATTATCGCTGCTATCATGGTGACTATTCCTCCTAGAATAACAGTTAACCACACATCTGGTGTTTTCACTTGTTCCGCAGCTGTTCGAGGCAACGTCAGAATACCGGTTCCAAGTATAAAATTGATGACAATAATAGCTGTTTGTGGCGTCGTAATACGATCGTTTGAATTTATCATTACCACTAGTTCACTTCCTTTTATCATAAGCTGCTATCCTTTTCGTAGAGAATCTTTGGTATGCATCATCTTTGGACGTCTTTTCATCATCATAAGAGGCATACGGACCATCAAATCTTTCCATTCACTTAAACGATAGGGTACCGCTGGACTCATATAAGATACGCCAAAACTTTTTAGTTTCACCAAATGACTGGTCATAAAAAGGAAAAATAAAACGACTCCATATAATCCAAGTATGGCAGCACATAGCATAGCTATAAAGCGAAGAATACGCAATGAAATCCCGACGCTATATTGCGGAATAGCAAACGATGAAATGGCAGTTAACGCTACAATAATAACTAAAATAGGGCTAACAATCCCTGCCTGCACAGCAGCTTCTCCAATAATTAATCCACCGACAATCCCCATTGCTGGACCAATTGGTTTTGGTAGCCTGAGTCCAGCTTCTCTCAAGATTTCGATAGCTATTTCCATAAATAAGGCTTCTATAAGGGCTGGAAATGGCACTCCAGACTTTGTTCCTATAATGGAAATAGCCAATTTAGTCGGAATCATCCCTGGGTGAAATGAAATAAACGCAATATACAAAGCCGGTGTAAAAAGGGAAAGAACCACTGCGATATAACGAAGAAAACGAATGAATGTACCAGGAATCCACCTTTCATAATAATCTTCCGGCGACTGTAACATCATGCTAAACGTAACAGGGGCGATCAAAGCAAAAGGCGTCCCGTCTAATAAAATGGCTACTCTCCCTTCCATCAAAGCAGCAATTACACGATCGGGACGCTCCGTATTCTGCACCTGGGGAAAGGGACTAAGGTAATTATCTTCAATGAGTTGTTCAACATATCCTGACTCCGGCACATTATCAAGATCAATTTTTTTAATTCGTTTTTCTACTTCTTCAACTAGCTCTGGATCAACAATCTCCTTTATGTAAGCAACAACCAAGTCTTTTTTGGAACGCTTTCCTACTTGAAATTTCACCAGCGACAAATTTTCAATATCTCCGCTTCCTCTTAATAAAGAAGTATTATCACTTAACGATTCAGTGAAGCCTACTCTTGGCCCTCTCACCAATGCTTCTGATACGGGCTCTTCAATTGTCCTTGTTTTTACTTTGCTTGTACCAAGAATTAAAGCAGGTGATATTCCGTCAATTAAAAGAGCCGTAGATCCTGTTAAGACTTTTGATATTACTTCTTTAATAGAATGGACCTCTTCTACATCACTAATTGATAATACTTGGCTTTTAATAAACTGTTTTGAAAGGCTTCCCTTTACGTAAAGCTGATCCTGTTGATATTCTTTTGAAAAATCAGCCATCAATGATGACAAAATATGTTTTTCAATAAGATCTTTATCTGAGAGCCCCTCTACAAAAATAATAGCTGCCTGAATGCTGGTGCGTCCTATAATAAACTCACGAAAATGAACGTCGGAATTATGACCAATTTCATTTTTAATTACTTCTAGCGTTAAAGCTAAATGATCCGTAACATGATTAGATGAATCTTGATGTATAGATTCCTGTTTCTTTTCCTTCTCGTTCGCATGGTTACCTATTTTTTTTACTGCCGATTTCCATTTTTTCACTTCCATCACTCTTCCTCTGAATTACGAATCCCGCTTAATAATTTGTAGATTATATACGGGATGAAAAAAACCAGAACTGCTTGTATAAAAACTGGCCCTTCTGGAAGATAGGAAACAACTAATTTCCACATGATAATCACCCTATTTATGTCTATGTCAAACCAATTTTAGAAATAAACACCCATAAAATATCAGTGTTTACTTCATAAAAATTCTTTTATTTACCAGGTAGTATTATTCTTCTTTTTGTTTCTTATACAAAAGAATACAACATCCATCTTAAAAATGAAAAAGAGCTGATTACTGAAGGATTATACATGCTGGTTTGCTGCTCAATGTTTTGGTGAATGCTAGAATAATTAAAGTTTTACCTCTCAAAAATCCCCTTAAATAGTTGACGAGTGCTTAAAGTGTCGGTTACACTTTATGTTTGAAATATTGTATTCATATCGCTCTTATCTCAAAAGAATGGTATAATTTTATAGATATTGAATTTGGAGGACTGCTCATACATGATTACAGTTAGTAATGTAAGTTTACGATTTGGCGACCGAAAGTTATTTGAAGATGTGAATATTAAATTCACGCCTGGTAACTGTTATGGATTAATCGGCGCAAACGGTGCTGGAAAATCAACGTTTTTAAAAATTTTATCTGGTGAAATTGAATCTCAAACTGGTGATGTACATATGGGCCCTGGCGAACGCCTTGCTGTCTTAAAACAGAACCACTTCGAATATGAAGATCAAGAAGTTATGAAAACCGTTATTATGGGGCACGCTCGCCTTTATGAAGTAATGCAAGAAAAAGATGCTATTTATATGAAAGCAGACTTCACAGATGAAGACGGAATGAAAGCAGCTGAGCTTGAAGGTGAATTTGCTGAATTAAACGGTTGGGAAGCAGAATCAGAAGCAGCTATTCTTTTAAAAGGATTAGGTATTTCTGAAGATCTTCACGCAAAAAAAATGGCTGAACTAACGGGTAGTGAAAAAGTAAAAGTGCTTCTTGCACAAGCTTTATTCGGAAAACCTGATGTATTACTTTTAGATGAGCCTACGAATAACTTGGATATTCAAGCAATTCAATGGTTAGAAGAGTTCTTAATTAACTTTGAAAACACAGTCATTGTTGTATCTCATGACCGTCACTTCTTAAACAAAGTATGTACGCACATTGCTGACCTTGACTTCAGTAAAATCCAAGTCTACGTTGGTAACTATGATTTCTGGTATGAATCAAGTCAATTAGCACAAAAAATGGCGTCAGATGCGAACAAGAAAAAAGAAGAAAAAATTAAAGAGCTTCAAGCCTTTATCGCTCGCTTTAGCGCAAATGCATCGAAATCAAAACAAGCAACGTCTCGTAAAAAATTGCTTGATAAAATTTCATTAGATGACATCCGCCCTTCTTCTCGTCGCTATCCGTATGTGAACTTCACGCCGGAACGTGAGATTGGAAATGACGTACTTCGCGTTGAAGGTCTAACAAAAACAATTGACGGCGTAAAAGTGCTTGATAACGTAAGCTTTATTATGAATAAAGATGACAAAATCGCTCTTGTAGGCCGCAACGAACTTGCAAATTCAACATTAATGAAGATTTTAATGGGTGAAATGGAAGCAGACAGCGGTACGTACAAATGGGGTGTGACAACGTCTCAAGCCTTTTTCCCAAAAGACAACTCCGAGTACTTTGAAAACGGAGATTTAAATTTAGTAGACTGGCTGCGTCAGTATTCACCTAATGACCAAAGCGAAAGCTTCTTACGCGGTTTCTTAGGCAGAATGCTATTCTCTGGTGAAGAAGTGTTGAAAAAAGCCAACGTTCTTTCCGGAGGAGAAAAAGTTCGCTGTATGCTTTCTAAAATGATGCTAAGCGGTTCAAACGTTCTTTTACTAGACGATCCTACGAATCACCTTGACTTAGAATCAATCACAGCACTAAACAATGGACTTATCAGCTACAAAGGTTCAATGATTTTCACATCTCATGACCATCAGTTCGTTGAAACGATTGCAAATCGTGTAATTGAAATTACGCCAAACGGAGTAATTGACAAGCAAATGACGTACGATGAGTATTTAGAAGACAGCAACCTGCAAAAACAAGTAGCTAGCATGTACGCTTAATAAGAAATCCCCTTTCTCTAGAGAAAGGGGTTTTTTTTATATACGCACCTCTTGATTTAGCGATGATTTCGGAGAATACGTTAAAAACGCTAAGCTAGCAAATACTAGTGCTGCTCCACATATGTTCACCAAAGTTAGAGATTCTCCTAAGAAAAAGACGCCCAATAAAAAAGCGGTAACGGGCTCTGCTAATGATAACGTCACGGCGGTAGACGCATGCACCGACTTAAGCGCTGTAGAAAATAATACATAAGCAAGAGCCGTCGTAAGTATTCCTAAGTGAAGAGCAATGCCCATTCCATTTAAAGAAACTAGCCAGCTCATATCATATATAAACCAGCATGGGATTAGTAGAACAGCAGCTGTTGTGAACACAAGAGAAGCGCCTACTTGCGGATCAACATGCTGAACAATTTTTTTATTAACAGTCGTATAGCAAGCAAAAGACGCCCCTGCTCCTATCGCCATACCTAAACCTATCACGTCGATTTGACTATCTTTTTTTAACAACAAGCTGCAGCACCCTATAATACCCGTAAACGTAGCAAGCAACCACTTTTTTGTAGGTTTCTTGCGGTACACTATGTAATCTAACATTCCTGACAAAAGCGGCGCACTCCCAATTGCTACCATTGTCCCTACTGCAACACCCGTTTTGATAACGGCTGAAAAAAACAGCGGCTGATAAGCGGCCATACTTGCTGCAGCAACCGCAAGGGGCAGAATAGGAAGGTTTCTTACGTCCACTTTCTTTTTTGGAATAAGACAAGCTGCAAGAAGCGACAGTCCCCCTACAGCTAAACGCACCGCTCCAATTGCCACGGAATGTACTTCAGCAGATGCTAAAGCTTGGGCAGTCCCTGTTGTTCCCCATAGTACAGCTGCACATAAAATAAGTATTTTTGATAATGAAGTATTCATATTTCCATCTCCTTTCTTTTATCATAGCTAAAAGAAAGAAAAAAGTTTTTCCGCTTTTATGATATTATTTGTCTGTTTTTAAGATACTTCGATATTGCGTGGGTGAGACTCCTTCTTGTTTTGCAAACCATTTGGTGAATGAAGACAAGCTGTAATAGCCGACTTCGTGCGCAATATACGTTATCGAATAGCTGCTCTCTTTTAACAATTCTTTTGCTTTCTTTAAACGTATACGCGCTACATAGCTTTGAGGCGAATAGCCCGTTTTTTGTTTAAACCAAGCAGAAAAATAGGCAGGATGGTAATTTTCCATCTTGGCAAGACTTTCTATGTTTAGCTCTTGATTAAAGTTAGCATGAAGATAATCAATGGATTTAAACGTTTGTTTCTTTGGCAAATAATGCTGAATGTAACGGACTAAATCTTCAAGCGCCCCTCTGTCAGCGCTTTTTTGAAGCCCATCAAGTAAAAGGTAGCGAATTGCTTTCCATGTTGAATCCCATTGAATAAAAGCGGCTTGTTGAGAAAGATGCGCACTTTCTGTAAATTTCAACGGAATATCAACAACTAAACATTCATTTGTATTTTTAGCTTGATACGTATGAAGCTGACGAGGCGGAATGTAAAAGCATCCTTCTTGTAGCGTTAAGTGCTGCTCACTTGCTTGAATATCAAGAGCACCTGCTAGCGGAAACAAAAGCTGACTGTAGTTATGATTATGAGTATGAGGTGAATAGCTGTAGGCTCTTTTTTCGCAAATAATTTCACGTAGCGTATCCATTTTTTCCTCCTTTCCTTACTTCCTATCTCAAAGAACCTTTTCTATGCCATTCAAAACGGTTTCTAGCGCCTTTAACGATTCCACAGGAGAATACAAAACGTCCAATGAATGATCAGCGTTTTCAATCACTTCAATATTCATCTTGTTTGTTTTTAATCGGTAAACTTCTTCGGCATAATAGTAATCACGACTTCCTATTACAAGAAGACCTTTATGAGTGTTTTCTAGTAAACTTTCAAACAGTTCCGACCTGGTTAAAAGCGGCGTCAGTAAAAGCATCACTGCATCTTTGTAGACTTCATCTTTCATAACTCGCTGAATCAGTGGAATCGTCCCAAGTGATTTTCCTGCAAATATGATATTTTTATAGTTATTGTGAGATAAAACGTCTTGCAGCACAAGGTCAATGTCTTTCATCATAACGTCTGCAATCTCATCTGTAGACTTTGTCATGAGCTCTTTTGAATATGTATAGTGAATATGAACAACGTCAATTCCGTGTTTTAGCATCAGCATTGTCACATAATACAACAGCGGCTTTTCGTACGTATAGCCTAGACCTGAAAACATAAAACAAATGCGAGGCCCTCCTGTTTTAATATGTGTATAGGTAATCTTATTAGTTTGGTTGCTTACACTTTTTTGATCTACGTGCATGTCACTCCTCCTTTTTAAATATTCTAACATTTAATCCCGTAAAAAAACCCCATCTTTTTCTTAAAAAAATGAGGGTTGAGGAAATAGCTCTGCAAGCAGTTCATAAGACTTCTTTTTTGCTTCATAATCATGGATATTTGTAATAATTAAAAATTCGTCGTTATCATATTTTTGCTGCAGCTGAGTTAATCCTTGTTTTACTTCAGCTGGATTTCCTACGATCATACGAGGACGATTGGTGCTTATTTTTTTGAGCTCTTCTTCTGAATAAGAACGATTGCGCACTTCCTCTATCGATGAAACCGTTGTATCTCCGCCTTTAGCTACTTTCAACAGCCAATCATCTAACGTTTTAGCGTGTTCCTCAGCTTCTTCTGTTGTTTCTGCACATACTACAAATACGCATACGTTGGTTTTAGGCGTTGATTGATACGAAGAAGGGATAAATTCTTGTTTATAATGACGAATGGCTTCTTGTCCTCCAACTGAATAAATAAAGTGTCCAAACGTAAAAGAGATGCCCAATTCAGCAGCTGATCTCGCTCCTCTTTTATTAATACCAAGATGCCACAGTTCTGGCTTTGTTTCGCTCAGCGGATAAGCCGTCACGCCGTAATACGGATGATCCGACGGCAAATTATGCTCAAGATGTCCTTTTAACGCTTGAATTTGCCGAGGGAATTCATTGAGGCTTTTACGAACTCCATCTGTCAGCGCTAGCCGGGTAAGCGCATCACCTCCAGGTGACCGTCCAAGACCTAAGTCAATTCGATTCGGAAACAGATTTTCAAGCAGCTGAGCATCTTCTGCTACTTTATACGGACTGTATTGAGGAAGAAGGACTCCTCCAGATCCAATGCGGATTCGGCTCGTTTGAGAAGCTAAGTGCGTCATTAATAGTGTCGGAGATGAACCCGCAAGACCATTCGTATTATGATGTTCCGCTACCCAAAAGCGATGGTAGCCCAACTCTTCCGTTAATTTAGCCAGCTCTACCGTGCGTTTCAACGCTTCCTTTGGTGTTGATCCGCTTGAAACAGGAGACTGATCCAATACGCTTAGCTTAATCATAGGTGATTCTTCCTTTCGATTTTCAATTTCTATTGTCTCTATTGTAGGAGAAAAATATGAATCCGTCTTGAAATTTGCTTCACGCTCATAGAAAAAGCAAACGCTAAGGCGCGTTTGCTTTTTCTTTTTCTTATTTTGCTTCGTGCATTTCTTTCACACGCTTATCGCTCGGTAACAGCCATGTTAGCAGCCCTAGAATTGGAAGATAGCTGCAAAACAGCATAATAAACTGAAGGCTGAAGACGTCGGCTAATTTACCGAATACAACAGCTCCTAAAGCTCCCATTCCAAAAGCAAGACCTACAATTAAGCCGGAAACCAAGCCGATTTTTCCTGGCATCAGCTCCTGAGCATAGACGACCGTGACGCTGAAACTTGACTGAAGAATAAAGCCGATTAGTACTAAAAGAGGTGCTGCCACTCCTAGAGAAACATGAGGCAGTAATAAAGTAAACGGTACTGAACCTAACATAGAAAACAATAGAATATTTCGTTTTCCGAAACGATCGGCAAGCGGACCTCCAAAGAATGTTCCAAACACCCCTGCAATCATAAATAAAAAAACGTAAAGCTGAGCGCTTTTGATAGGCAAATTAAATTTTTCAATGATATAAAACTGAAAGAAATTAAGGATGCCTGCTCCGTACCATGAACGTGCAAAAACTAGAAAAATTAAAAGTCCAACTGCAAAAATAATTTGCTTGTTCATCGTAAATGAAGCATCTGACTGCTTTTTCTTTAAGCGTTGACGAGTAGCTAACTCCGATTTATACCATTTAGAGACGCTATACAAAACCACTACGCCGATACCTGCAATTAACGTAAACCAAATCGTTCCAAACTGACCAAGTCCGATAAAGATAAATGCCGTAAATAGCGGAGCCATCGACTGTCCTGTATTTCCGCCAACTTGATAAATAGACTGCGCCAGCCCCCGTTTTCCCCCTGCTGCCATATACGCTACGCGAGAACCTTCGGGGTGAAAAATAGCTGAGCCAAATCCTACAAATAAGACAGATATAATCACAAAATAAAAATTTGGCGCTAAAGCGAGCCCAACCATACCAATCATGCTTAAACACATTGCAATTGGCAATAAAAATGGCGAGGGACGCTTATCGGCAAATACGCCGAACACCGGCTGCATAATCGATGACGTCATGTTTAAAGCAAAGGCAATCCAGCCGATTTGCGTGTAGTTTAAATTCATCGATTTTTCAAGGACAGGAAAAAGTGCCGGTATAACGGACTGCATACAATCATTTAGGAAATGGCCTAAACTAATAGCAAATAAAATACGATAAATCGTCGCCGGCTGCGCTTGCTGCGTTCGTGCTGCTGCTTGCATTCATAACCCTTCTTTCTTATTTAATCTACATCAAAACTGTTAAAGTCTTACAATGTCTTTTTCTATTATACAGTGAAAAGTAAGATTGTAGTTGTTTTCTTTTTTATAAAAAAGGGAAAATTGCCTGTGAGGTGAAAACAGTGAAAAAACATGTGCATATGATTGTGGACGGACGCGTTCAAGGAGTTGGGTTCCGTCACTACACGCAGCTAAAAGCAATGGAATGCTCCATTAACGGATGGGTACGAAATCGAGACGATCAAAAAGTCGAAATTGATGCTGAAGGTGAAGAAAGCAACATCCAAAAATTTATTGAAGAAATAAAAAAAGGTCCCTCACCGTTCGCTTCTGTTAGCAATGTGGAAGTAAAGATAGTAAACACCCCTTCCCACACCCATTCTTTTCGCGTGAAGTATAGTTAAAAAACTCGCTAAATTAAGATAATTTTTGATAAAATGGAAAAGTAAGCGATTTTATATTTTCTACATATAAGGGGGAAAAAACGATGGTTGAAAACAAAATTGTGTTAATTACAGGTGCAGCTCAGGGTATTGGTTATCAAATTGGTGAGCGCTTTGCTGAAGACGGAGCGACTGTTGTCTTAACTGACTTAAATGAAGATGGCGTTAAGAAAGCAGCAGATAAATTGAAGACAAAAGGCTACGAAGCATTAGGCATTAAAGCAGATGTGACAAAGGAAAGTGATATTGAACAAATGATTGCTCAAACGGTTGAAACATATGGCCGCCTTGATGTATTAATTAACAATGCTGGCATGCAATTTGTTTCCCCTCTCGAAGAATTTCCTACTGAAAAATTTGAACTTTTAACGAAAATTATGCTTGTTGCACCTTTTGTTGCGACTAAGCATGCGTTTCCTATTATGAAAAAGCAAAAATTCGGCCGCATTTTGAACATGTCTTCCATTAACGGTTTGATTGGTTTCTCAGGAAAAGCAGCGTACAATAGCGCTAAGCACGGCGTAATTGGCTTAACGAAAGTGGCTGCTCTTGAAGGTGCAGAGCACGGCATTACGGTAAATGCGATTTGCCCTGGTTATGTTGATACGCCGCTTGTTCAAAATCAATTAAAAGATTTGGCACGTACGCGAAATGTAGCGCTTGAAAAAGTACTAGAAGAAGTCATTTATCCTCTTGTTCCTCAAAAGCGCTTGCTTGCTGTCGATGAAATTGCAGATTATGCCATGTTTTTAGCAAGTGATTTAGCAAAAGGCGTAACCGGCCAAGCTGCTGTAATCGATGGTGGATATACGGCTCAATAAAAAAAGAGTGTCAGTTAGACTGGCACTCTTTTTTTTTATTTATTTAATTTCGAATTCTCCTAAAGAACCGGTCGTCTGACCTGCTTTTACTGCTTCTGCGTATAAATAATACGTTCCCGCTGGAAGAGCTTCACCATTAATCTTTCCGTCCCACGTTGCGCTAGAGAATCCTTTTCCTACATTCGTATACGAACTTAACAATTCCCCTTTTTCTAACGTTGCATCGTAAATGTAATAGCTAAGCTTCTCTGCTCCGCCTGGTAAATAACTGCCGTATTCAAATGATCCATTTCCAAGTACATCTACATACGCAGAAGTAACGCGAGGATAATCCGGCTCTTTTACAAATAAGATGGTTGGAACATCGTACGTTTCTTTATTGTTACTTACGGTAATTGTCCCTTCGTAATAGCCAGGAGATAATTTCCCTGCATCTACTTTTACATTCAGGTTTACTTTTTGCGTTTTTCCTGCATTAACAACTAAATCGTTTGTTGATTTAACGTCAATTGCCTGATGGCTTTTCTTAAATTTTACTTTGACCGAGTATTTTTGACTGTGATTTGATAGATTTTTAATCTTAAAGCTTTGTTTTTCTACTTGTTTCCCTTTATCTTTATAAAAGACACCGTACGAGTGACTTCCTGGTGTAATAAGCGTTTTTGCTTTAATTGCATCTACTACGCGCATGCTTCCTGCACCTTGCGTATTATGAGGATAAACCAGCCCGTTGCGGTCACGAAGCAGTTCCGTTGTATTCATTAAAGATGCTTTTACATCTTCTACTTTATAATTTGGATGCGCCTGTAAAATTAACGCTGCTGCTCCTGCTACGTGGGGTGCTGCCATACTTGTTCCTTGCTTTGATCCATATCCATGAGGGTTGCTTGGATCATTGGTTGGCACTGTGCTGATGATATCGACTCCAGGTGCCGAAATGTCCGGCTTAATCATCCATGTATCAACAACCGGTCCGCGAGATGAAAAGTCAGCCATTGTTTCATCAACTGTCTGATCAAATGTTGCAGTAAAAGAGCCCGTAACGGATCCTTTTGCTAAAGAAGCTGCCAAAGCTTGTCCATCAGCTTTTGATAGGCGAATACTTGGCAGAGATGTGCCTGGAATATCAGGGATTGTCCCTTCTACGTTGTTGTAAATCACCGTTGCCACAGCACCGGCTTTTTTCGCATTGTCAACTTTGTCTACAAACGCAATGTCGCCGCGAGAAATAACCGCTACTTTTCCTTTTACATCCTTTCCTTCAAAGTCTTCTGGTTTTCCGAGTCCGACAGGTACAAATTCATACTTTTTACCACTTGCATCTAGTAATGCCTTGTCATTTGGAAAGCCCATTACTTCAGCTGAAGCATAGCTTGCGTTATCCACAGTTAATGTCGTTTTATACAAATTGTAAGGAAGCTGAGTTGCACCAACTGAAATAGCTTCACGAGATGTTCCCGGAGACCCTACTGTCCAGTTAGCTGGTCCACTGTTTCCATTTGACGTAACGGCAACTACTCCTTCTTCCATTGCCCAATCTAATGCAATACTCGTTGCCAAGTCCGGATTATTAATCGTATCTCCAAGCGACAGGTTCATTACATCCGCTCCGTCTTCTACCGCACGGTCAATACCGGCGATCACGTCTTCTGTTGTACCTGTTCCTCCTGGCCCTAGTACACGATAAGCAAGTAAATGAGCATCAGGAGCTACCCCTTTAATTTTCCCGTCCGCTGCAATTGTTCCTGCTACGTGCGTTCCGTGCGTTGTTGCTTCGCCTTTTGGATCTCCAGCAGGCGTTTCTTGAGGATCTTTGTCATCATCTACAAAATCCCATCCTTTATATTTCTCAAACGCTGACTTTAAATCCGGGTGGTCGTAATCAACGCCTGTATCGATAACGGCTACGGTCATATTTTTACCTGTATACCCTGATTTCCACGCTTGATCTGCTCCCACATAGTAAATGCTTTTATCCATTTCAGAACCGTATTCTTCCGCGCTCACTTCTTTCGATTTCACTTCTGTTGTATGATATTCAACGCTTGGGTAAATAGCTTTTACTCCGGGCAAACTTGCTACTTTTTCAAGGTCATTAGCCGGAAGTTCCGCTGAAAACCCGGAAAACACTTGGTCATATTCACGCTTTACTTTTGAAGTTTTAGAGGCTTTTGAAAGCTCTTTTTTCACTTCGTCACGCGCTTTTTTAATCTTTCCTTTACTTTGCGCTACTCCTTTTTTCTTTGCTTCCGCTACAGACTCTTCATTTAACTCCACAATAACTTTTACTTTTTTAGCCGACTTTAAGTTATAGTCTCCTTGAATTTTAACTAAAGACGGTTCAAGCGCTGGTTTTGAATTTCCGTTGGCGGATGCTCCCATTGCAAAAGAAGATAAAGCAACCGAAAATGCTACTGTACTTAATACAGACCGAATTGATACTTTTTTCATTTTGTTTTCCCTCTCCATTTCTCTCTATACTTCGTGCTACTATGTATGCCTTCATCCCCAGAACATACGCATCTTTCGCTTAGCTAGTGAGTTAAAAACTAGAATAGTATGGAAGTTCTATATATTACTATAAAATCCTTGAGTCTATGGAATCATTTTATATATTCGTGCAAATTAAGCACTAATGCTCAAAAAATAAAGAATTTTGTCTGTTTCTCTTCTTTATGTAACTTTTTTATTCCTAAAATTATGAAGAGATTAGATGAATATACAAGAATACTGACGAATTTCTGTTAATTTAGCTATTTTTATCAGGGACTCATTCCTACTTTTCCTTTGCTTACTTATAAGGTTTTTTTATTATTTTAAGAAAATTGTTCTTATGAGCGTTTTTTATTTTATCACTTATTATTTAGAACATAGTTTAATTTAATATAAAATATCGCACTTAATTAAATGAAATTTTAAAAAATTACGAATAATAAAATGAGATCTTGCAGATACTAACGTCAACGCTCGCACAAAGGGAGGCATGATTATGATAGATTTAAATTTCATCCTACTCATCCTTGATCTTCTCTCATCACTTGTCACTATTGGCATCTACTTTACAACCAAGTAGTACCTAACCTTCTCTTTACTCTTCTAGCGCATGTACTTAAGCTATTACAAAAAAGAAGCAAGCCAATTTTTATTGGCTTGCTTCAGCTATATAATAAAGTAGTTAAAGTGGAAGGGATTTATCCGCGTCTTCCGCCTCTGCCACCTCGTTTTGATTCAGTGCTGCGTTTTAGTGTAGATAAATTATCTTCACTATCTTTTAAGAAACGCGCCATTTTTTGTTCGAAGTTTTCCTTTGGTTGGAAGTTGCTTTTAGAACGATTATCATTATTTCTTGCCTGACGTGGCGGGCGTTGTGAATAAGAAGATGAGGGTCTTTCAGGTTTATCTATTGCTTTTTTAATCGATAATCCAATTTTTCCGTCTTTCTCATTAACGACTTTCACTTCAATCTCTTGACCAACTTTAAGATGGTCATTAATGTCTTTTACATAGCTGTCAGCTACCTCACTAATATGTACAAGCCCAGTTTGACCTCCAGGTAATTCTACAAATGCTCCAAAATTAGTAATACCTGTTACTTTACCTTGTACCTTGCTACCTACTTCAACTGCCATAAAAAATGTTCCTCCTCAATAATATTAAAAGCACTTCATTATACCAAAGTGCGTAAGAATAACAAAGTGTGTATGAGAAAACAATTTGTTAAATTACACTTTTTCCGCCTCTTTTTTGTTTTATGAAAGAAATAAGTCAAAATAATGCCCATATTAGATATACCTAATATGGGCATTTCTCTCATTTCCACCATTCATCAAACATGCTAGCCGGTAACTGACGTTTATGTTCCGTAATACGATAGCGCTGTTCAATTTTTTCAGCGGCTTCTTGTGATACTTCTTTTCCTTCCAAATAATCGTCTAGTTCATCATAAGAAATTCCTAATTCCGTTTCATCAGATTGACCAGGACTATTATCTAACAAGTCAGCTGTTGGTACTTTTTCATACAATCGTTTATCTGCACCTAATTCTTTTAGCAATGCTTTTCCTTGACGTTTTGTTAGTCCCGTTAGAGGCAGCACGTCTGCTCCGCCATCTCCGTATTTCGTAAAAAAGCCTGTTACTGCTTCTGCTGCATGATCGGTTCCGATAACTAAAAGGCCGTTTTCTCCTCCGATTGCATACTGTACAATCATACGCGTACGTGCTTTGACATTTCCTTTATGAAAATCAGACAGCGCTATATCTGTCGCACCTGTAAACGAACTTTCAAATGCTTCCACCGTGTTTTTAATATTAAACGTATATGTTTCATTAGGTTTAATAAATTCTAGTGACGCCTTCGCATCCGCTTCATCATGCTGCGTGCCATGGGGCAAGCGAACGGCTACAAATTTTGCTTCATATTCTTCTTTTCGCAATTCGTCTACAGCAATCTGTGCTAATCGTCCAGCTAAGCTAGAGTCCTGCCCACCGCTTATACCTAATACAAAGCCTTTTGCATTTGCTGACTTTAGGTAGCTTTTCAGAAAATCAACGCGGGCACGAATTTCTTGTGCTGGATCAATTTCAGATTTCACATGTAGCTCTTTTCTTATTTTTTCTTGCATGTCTGACATGATACATGCTCTCCTTCCATTATATGTAGATTTCTTACTGATACAGTCCATGTTTTTTACTATAAAAATAACAGAGATCAGGCATTAAATATCTTGGTTCTCCGCCCCGGGCAAATTCTTGACGAATATAAGTAGAGCTGATTTCCATCGCCAGCCCTTTATCAAGAAGCTGAAACCGGCCGTCGTCATAATTTCGAAGCAAAGGAGAATGACTAATAGCTTTCAACATGTCTATTCCCTCTCTTGCCATGATGATAAACTGGTTTTTACTAATAAGTTCATCTGCTTTCTTCCACTTGCCTTCACCAATATCTTGCAGTAAGTCGGCTCCCATAATAAAAAATAAATCAGCGTGTGGAAGCAATTTTTTAAAGTGCTCCATAGTGTAATATGTGTAATGATAGCCCGGCAATACGTCTAGCTCATACGTATCGAGCAAAAATTTGGGGTTATCTTTAATCGCTAAGCTAACCATATTTACACGGTGCTCATCCAACGTCTGGAGCTTTTTATCTGTTCGTTTGTGCGATGAAGGCAAAAAGATAATAGCATCTAGCTTCTTTCGATGCGCAACCGTTGATGCCGTCCAAAGATGAACATTGGTAACCGGATCAAAAGAAGAACCATAAATACCAATTTTCGCTCCTTTTTCTAAAAGCTTATCTATTTTTTTATCAGGGTTTAGCTGTTGAAAATAAGCAAGCGTATCTGACATGTCTCCAGCTCCCTACTATTTTTTATTTAGGGCTTCTGCTACTTTTTGTTTTACGTACGCAATTTGACGCGTTTTATTTTCCCAACATTTTTCGCTTAAATCTACTGGATATTCTTCAGGATTGCGCGTGCGCTTATATTCATCCCAAAGCAGCTCTAAATTATCTTTTACGTACTGCTGAATTTCCTGAAGTTCTTCTGTTTCATACACAAGCTCTCCGTTTACAAAGATATCATGCTGGAGTTCTTTTGCTTCAAAATTTGTGACGAATTTACTGATAAACGTATGAACAGGATGGAACATTTTTAAACGTTCTTCGCTTTGAGGATCTTCGTCTTCCATCGTGATATAATCCCCTTCAGATTTCCCATTCAAATTATTAATAATACGATATACGCGCTTTAATCCTGGTGTACTCACTTTTTCAGGATTTGCGCTAATTTTAATCGTATCCATCATCTCGCCATTTTCTCCTTCAATAGAAACGAGTTTATACACTGCACCAAGCGCGGGCTGATCATATGCAGTAATGAGCTTAGTACCAATCCCCCACATGTCTATTTGTGCCCCTTGCGACTTTAAATGCATAATCGTATCTTCATCTAAATCGTTGGAAGCAACAATTTTTGTCTCTGTAAACCCTGCTTCATCTAACATTTGACGAGCTTTTTTAGACAAATATGTTAAATCGCCGCTGTCTAAGCGAATCGCTGTAAAATTAATTTTATCGCCTAATTCTTTTGCTACTTTAATGGCGTTGGGAACTCCTGATTTTAACGTATCGTACGTATCAACTAGAAACACGCAGTTTTTATGGCGACGAGCATATTTATGAAATGCAATATATTCGTCTTTATAAGCCTGCACCATGGCATGAGCATGCGTTCCTGCAACTGGAATTCCAAATTTCTTTCCTGCTCGCACGTTAGAAGTAGCACCAAATCCGCCAATATAGGCTGCTCTTGTTCCCCAAATGGCAGCGTCCATTTCTTGAGCGCGGCGTGTTCCAAATTCCATTGCCACTTGATCTCCTACTACATGTTTGATTCGAGCTGCTTTCGTCGCAATCAGCGTTTGGTAATTCACAATATTCAAAATAGCTGTTTCTACGAGCTGAGCTTCAATTAATGGTGCTTCTACACGTAAAATTGGTTCATTATGAAATACAAGCTCACCTTCACGCATACATCGAATCGTTCCAGTAAACGTAAGATCTTTTAAGTAAGCTAAATAATCTTCTTTAAAACCTAATTCTTCATGCAAGTAGGTTAAATCTGATTCGCTAAATTTAAATGCTTTAATATATTCAATAATTCTTTCTAATCCAGCAAAAACAGCATAGCCATTTCCAAAAGGAAGTTTGCGGAAGAAAACTTCAAAAACAGCCTTCTTTTGATGAATATTATCTTCCCAGTACGTTTCTCCCATATTAATTTGATATAAATCGGTGTGTAGCATTACGCTGTCATCTGTAAACATATTCATTGATTTCCTCCACTTTTATGTCCTTAAATAATTTCTGCCCCGAGGCAAGATTTAAAATGTTCAAGCGCCCACTCATGGCCTTTTTGATTAAAGCTTGCTACGGCTTTTTCATAAATATAAATAGCAAATCCTTTATTATAGGCATCTACTGCTGTATGAAGTACACAAATATCCGTACATACACCTGCTAAGTAGACATCGGTAATTTGTCTTTCTCGAAGTTTAATCTCCAGATCTGTTCCAGCAAATGCGCTGTATCTCGTTTTATTCATCCATTCTACATTTGCCTGTGATCGATACACATTATATAAATCATTTAACTTTCCGTATAGCTCTCTTCCTGCAGAACCTTCAACATTATGAGGCGGAAACAGCGCTGATTCTGGATGTAAGGAATCATTTTCTTTATGAAAATCAATGGCGAACACCACATACTCGTTTTGCTCAATAAATTGACGCGTAATATCGCTTATGAATGTTTCTATTTGTCTCCCTGGTTCTCCGCATGTCAAAGCTCCGTTTTCAGCTACAAAATCATTTGTATAATCGATGTTAATCAGTGCTTTTTTCATTATGTTTCCCCCTCATACGTAAAAATTAACAGTTAACATATTGTTAATTATTTAAATTGAAAGTTTTTCTTTTAATAGCGTGCTGTATAGATTGGCTTCATCACATTCATTTCAACAAACTGGTAGAGCTTTGTTGGTTTTTTAGACGTTCTCGTCGTTGTTTTTCCGTCTACTTCTTCAATAAATGGCAGCATTCTTATTTTTCGTGCAAAGGCCTGATCACTTTTAATCGCTGCATCATCCGTTACGGTAAGCAGCACAGCCTGCAGCTCAGAGTATGTAAACTGAGAAGGCAGAAATTTCTGGGCAATGGTCGTTTGCAATAAATCTTTCTTAATTTCCTTGATTGCATCTCGAATGATGATTTCATGATCAAAAGCTAAAGGCAATGAAAAGATTTCATCTATTTTAAACAATTCAACTCGAGCGGCATCATCATTCGCTTTTCGCTTTATTAGACTATCTTCTGGGACGATTGCATAATGTGCGTTTGTAATGACCCATCCTCTATCGTCTCTGCCAGGCTCATCATAGACACCATAGTGTTTTAAATGAATATCCTTTACGCCAGTTTCTTCTTCGAGCTCTCTTTTGGCCGCTTCAAAAGCTGATTCATCAGGATGGACAAATCCGCCGGGAAGCGCCCACTTTCCTGCTTCGCTGTTCTTTTCTCCCTCTGCATTCACCATTGCTCGTTGGATAAGCATTAATTTCAAACTCATTTTAGGTGGTTTGTATGGTTCTTTTTCTTCCGTCACAATCGTAAATACAGCAATATCTGACGTATAGCCATAGGGTTTAGGGTATTCTTTTTTCGTTTGATTCGTCATTGCTTTATTGTTCGACATTCATCATTTCTCCTGATCGCTCTTTTTACAATTAACAATATGATTAATGTTAATTATATTTGTTTTATGGAAAATGTCAATACTTTTCCCACTAATTATAAAGAGAAGGTAATTTATGTTGTAAATAACGTTATGTTTCGTATTTTTTAGATTTTATATGCATAAAAAGCTGAGTGAAGAAGTTCTAATTCGCCTCCTCTCTCAGCTTTTTTTCCTTTTAATTAACGTGCTGCTAAACCAATCATCATTTTACCGTCTTTAAAATACTCAATTACATAGTCAACAGACGGACAGTAAATAAATGCTTCTTCTGTCAGATCAGCTGTTTGTTGAAAAAACAGTAAAGCCTGAGCTAAATCGACGCTTACAGCTTTAGTTGCTCGTTTCCAGAATAAAACAACCTGATGTTCTTTTATATTCATCTCTTGAAGCCATTTTTTGATTTCTTCAATATGCCGGGTGGACTTTTTAATTAATACTTTTCTCCAATTAATTTGCATGATTGTTAAAAAAGGAAAGGTGTTTGAAAGTTTTTCGAAGTAAATGCTTGTCTGCCTTTTTGTTAGCAAATCTGCACTGTTACCCAATGTTTGAATATAATGTTCTACTTTTGTCATAATCATCCTCCAGTCGAAATTGGAGTTTGCTAGAATTTTCAGAAACGATCTCTACTCTTCTTGCTAAAAATCCTGCAGCTTTCCAACCGTGCTTTTTCTCAACAATTTTGAAATTTAACCTTTTTATACAAATTATTCAAAATAATTTGTGTATTTTAGTTTACCATAAAACTTAATCTTTGACTTTGATTATATAGAACCTTATTTGTGTTTTGTCCAAAGAGCGAATTTCATAGAAGAAAAGCTATAAAAAAGTTGACATTAACATTTATAAAAGTTAATATACTTACTAAAAGTAACTTAATTGCATATAACAAACAAGGTGAAGAAAATGAACTATCGAACAGAAGTGTGTATAATAGGAGCCGGACCAGGCGGTGCTCTACTGGCCTATCTACTGGCTAAACAAAATATATCAACTATACTGATAGAGAGATCTGATACGCTTGGAAAAGAATTTCGAGGCGAACATTTAAATGAAAATGGAGAAATGATTCTTAAGAAACATCATATATTTGAAGAAATTGAAAGCTTAGGCCTCCTTCGAATGTCTAGGGTCGAATACTGGAAGGATGGACATATATTCAAAACGATAGAATCTGAACTTGGACATGCAGGAATTCATGTGCCACAGCAGCATCTCCTTCAGTCTATAAATAACCAAGCAAGCATCCATCCCTCCTACAAACTTATGCTGGGCACAAAAATAACGGAACTAATGCAGAATGAAAAAGGCCAATATACTGGAATAAAAGCTCAGCAAAAAGGCCAAGGTGAAATAATAGTTGAAAGTAAAATCATTATTGGAGCAGATGGTCGATATTCAACTGTTCGCAAACTTGCGCACATAAAAACCAATATCCACAATCATGGATACGATTTGCTTTGGGCGAAAATTCCTGCACCAGCCAATTGGGAGCCTTCTATTAAATTTGCACTTGTGAAGCAGCAGCAGGTGGCGCTTTTTTCTCAAGCAAAAGGCTTTGTTCAAATCGGATGGAATATTGAAAAAGGCAGCTATCCTGCTCTTCGGAAACAATCGTTTAGACCGTTTATTCAGCGTTTAATAGACGCTTTCCCTAGCTTAAACCTTTCAATAGAAAGGTTTATTACGTCGTGGTCAGACTTTACGCTTCTTTCTGTGCAAAGCAGCATAAGCGAAGTATGGTCAAAGCATCACCTGTTATTATTAGGGGATGCTGCTCATACGATGACCCCCACTGGCGCTTTTGGATTAAACGAGTCATTAAAAGACGCTGACTTACTGTCTGACTTACTGCATCAAGTTTTTTATCAAAACAAAGAGATTTCAGAAACATTGAGACAGTTTGAACAGAAAAGAAAGCCTAAATTAATAACTCTTGAACGTATTCAGTTTCAGCGAGAAAAAGAATTCTCGTCCCATTTTATTTCTTCTTAAGCCTAAAAAAGAGATTCCATAGATAAATGGAATCTCTTTTTTGTAATCATGATTTTTTAGCAGTTATTCTATGTAAGTTCTCTTTTATGTATATTCCGCGAAGTTAATCTTGCTTTGCCCGCTGCCATTTTTGAAATTCAAGAAATTGTTTAAACTGCTCTTTGCTTATTCCTGACTCCGCTGCTTCTTTTGCTAACTCAAGCCACTCATCATCAATATCCAACGATTCAGATTTATCCATAGGCTCATGAATTAATCTATCAATACTCACGTTCAATGAGGTAGAAATTTTGTTTAGAAATTGAATAGATGGGTTGAGCTGAATTCCTCTTTCTACTGAAGATATGTAGGATTTAGCAACACCCGCTCGGTTTGCAAGTTCTGTTAGCGATATTCCTTGTTTCGTTCTGAGATCTCGAATACGTTGGCCAATTGTCATTTTAATCACCCTTACTAATGCTTACTTATCGATAATAATACCATAATTTCACTTTACCGTGCATTATAAATAAACGTTCTTACCATAAAGGGGTGATTATACATCTAAAAAAGGGTGATTATGCATCTAGTGAAGATAGCTTGAGACTGGTTATAAAGGTTATCTATACTTGGGAACGATTTATTCCCTTATCATTGTATCGGCTAAGCATTTGAACTAATGCTTTGTAAAAATTGTCTAACTTCCTCGATGCTTATACCTGTTTGTTTTGCTTCCATTATGAGCATAACCCATTCTAAGTCTAACGTATTTTCGTCTTTAAAATTCATAATTCTCCTCCTTTCTTCTTTTTTCGAAATTGATAACGTTTTCTTTTTTCTATTTTTGGGCATTCTCTCTTATTTCTCACTATGGTTTTACAGTATAATGGATATTACTAGAACATTAGACATTTTTTAATTACTAAAAAGCACCTATTTTTTTGAAATTTTTGTCTATTCTTATCATAATAATTTTACCGTTACACAAACGCTACAGTTAGACACTAGGAGGATTGTTTTTATGCCTTTTCTGCATACGGCGACAGAAAAAATTTACTATGAAGTTCATTCGCCCGCGTTCACTGACCAGACAGACACCATTGTGATGATTCATTCTGTTATCACTGATCATACGCTTTTTGATTCTATTACTGCAGAATTAACCCAACATTATTCTGTTATTCAATACGATTTGAGAGAGACAGGAAACAGCGCCTCCGCTACAGGGGAGATATCGTTCGAGGCTCATATTGAAGATCTTTTCCACTTATTACATACGTTACATATAAAAAAATGTTACTTAGTTGGAGTGGGATTTGGAGGACAAATCGCTGTTAAATTTGCTGCTCGCTATGAATTTCTTATTGAAGGACTGATACTATTGTCTCTTCCTTTTTATTCCGATAGCACCCTTCAAAAGATTAAGAGATGTTACAACGAAGAAAGTAAAAACCAAATACCGGTAGAAAAAATTTTCGAATTAGGCAAACTAGAGAGTCTGGAACCTACAAACATACAACAGGTAATTGAAAGACTAAAAAAAATGGATCCCGGGGTATATTTCCGCTTTCTTAAACTATCTATTACAGACAATCTATTTCAAGAGTTGACTAGTATTTCACTTCCTGTACTCACTTTATCTGGCCAACATGATTTGCTGCTTTCATCACAGTATCTGATTTCAAAAACGATGTTTTTAAAAAACTACAGTCATATGACCATACCTAACGCTCATTCTTCATTTCTAGTAAAAGAAAAAACAGCTTTACTCAAAGAAATTGTTATAGATTTTATTAAGAGTAATACACAACAATTACCTTCTTTAAAGAATGATCCTATGAAAATACTTAAGAACTGGGAAAGTGACACAGCTATAGATATACAAAAAGATTTTCATGCACATACACCCTCTCTTAAAGTAGATTTTTTGTACTCTTTTTCCGTATATGTAAATGGCCAGCTTATTACAGAAGGCTGGAATAAGCGCTTTGCTCAAGAAATTTTACTATATCTTATTTTTCATCATTCTATCAGCAGAGAACAGCTATGCGAAGCGCTGTGGCCTGATGTACCTTTAAGCAATGCCAGAAAGAATTTACGCGTCTACTTGTCTCATTTAAAAAAGTTATTGAACGCAGAAAAGGAAGAGCCAGTTTTACTTGTTAACAGGCAGCTCATTTCTTTAAACGCCGATGTGTCAAGCGATGGATTAGACTTACTAACTGACCTTCAGTGGATTACCGAACAGTCTGATCCGGCGTTGAAATTTAAGGAAGCTGAACAGCGACTGCACCAATTAGTTCCTCATTATTTAACAACGATTTATGACGATTGGTTCCTTGATATCCGAGTAAAAATAGAGATTATTCTTCTTGACTTATTAATCTGGATGAAAGAATGGCTTTGTGAGAATGGAAAAGTTTCAAAAGCCGTATTTTTACTCATTAAATTTATTGATTTAGTAGAAGAAAAGGAATTCATTTATGATGAAATTGTCGATTGCTATATTAAGCTCGATAACAATGAAAAATCAGAGTACTGGCTCGATCAAAAAATGCGGTATTTAGTTGAATAAAAAGGATGTGAATATATGAATTCGTATTGTGAGACGGTATTTAATCAAATAAACGTTAACATCCATTCCCTAACCGCAATTATTAATGACGTTACAGAAGAAGAGCTTGCTTATCGTCCCCTCCCTCACAAGCGGTCTATTCAAGAGCTGCTTCAGCATTTATGTCTCATTTGCAGTGCAGACTATTATATTTCCTTAGGCTACTCTGCAGATAAAATGAATGACTTTTATCTGCAGCATCCAGCTTATACAAAGCTTGAACTCAAAGTAGCTTTAGTAGAGGGCTTCAATCAGCTAAAAGCAGTTTACTCTTCTTTTGACGAACAAAAGCTATTTTCACTGCAGACATCCTATTGGGGATGCACGTATACACGTTTTGAGTGGCTGCTTGAAATTCAGTCTCATTTATACCATCACCGTGCAGAACTGTATACGCTTCTAACCTGTTACCGCAGAAACGGATTGGATGTAGTGCTTTTTGAGTGATATAATTCTTTACTCTCTATATTTTCGTAGATTTTTAGAGTCCTAAAGGAAGCTTCTTTTATTTATTTACCATTTTCCATCCATTATGAAATATAATAGGAGAAATAGTAATAGCTTTTGTATATAGAAAGCATTAAAAGAAAATGAGGTTGGGTTATGAGAGAAACAATCGTTGCAGCTTTAAAGAAAATTGAAGAAGATTACGACGTAAAAGTATTATACGCTTGTGAATCTGGAAGTAGAGCGTGGGACTTTCCATCTAAAGATAGCGATTATGATGTTAGATTTATTTATATTCATAAGAGGAATAAATATTTAAGCATTGATCCAATGGGTGTAGGTAAAAAGCGAGATGTAATAGAGCTACCTATTAATGACCTATTAGATGTTAGCGGCTGGGACGTAACCAAGACATTAAAACTTTTTAGAAAATCAAACCCACCCTTACTAGAATGGATACAATCAAACATTGTATATTACAAGGCGTATTCAACATTTGATAAAATGAAAGAACTACATTCTAACATCTTTACTCCTACTTCTTGTATATACCACTATTTAAATATGGCTAGAAATAACTTTCGAGAGTATTTACAAGGTGACGAAGTAAAAATCAAAAAATATTTTTATGTTTTAAGACCTGTGCTAGCTGCTAAGTGGATTGAGCAATATAACGAATTTCCTCCACTAGAATTTCCTATTCTCTTAGAGAAACTGTTACCAGAAGGAGAATTAAAAGAAGAGGTTAGCAAGCTGTTAAAGCGTAAAATTAGTGGTGATGAGTTAGATTTAGAACCACGCATCAATGTTATTAATGAATTTTTGAACTTAGAAATTGACCGTTTAGACAAATACGTGAGAACTTTATCCGTAGAATTAGATGACCCTACATATGAATTAGATCAATTGTTTAGAGATACTTTAGACGAAGTTTGGAACTAAGTATAAAACAAAAAGGCTTATCCCTAATGCAAGTAGCAGCGGATAAGCCTTTTATTTATAATTTCTATTAAAGCAGTATATTATTATTCGTATTTTTTGTTTCATTTAAATAGCTCTCCACATATATTTGTTCTGCATCTGTAGCATTTTCAATTCCATCCTCCGGACTAAATTCAATGCTTCTCCTTACGGCTACACGATCTGCAATGTAACCCATTGCTAACAAAAACACTATACATCCGCCTGCCCACAGCCACATTGTCATTTTACTACCCCCTTTTTTAATTTCAATATTACATTTGATTACCTCTTAAAAATTTGATTAGTTTTACTAACCCCTCCTTTTGCTGACCCAATAAAAGGATTAATTTCATAAGTTAAATCGCTTCAGGTCCCTTTTTTTCTTTAGTTCACCTAGCGTCGCGTAATACAGCATATATCCTCCGACTGTATATTAAATGTTTTTCCGCAAAACGGAATTTAAATTAACATTCCCTATACTTACTATACGTTTTAGCACGAAGAAAAGTTTCAGAAAATTACATTAATAATTTTTGGATTGATTTTCAACAAATCTGATTATAATTTTTTATGTTTCATCCTAAATAATTTCAAAACTGCTGCCAATCTATCTACAAAGCATTTGAGGCTTTACGCCGCTTCAATCAGATCTACTATTATTGCCAGATGCATTAATTATGGTGCCTATTATGACTGCAGGTATGAACCAATTACCTCACCATTTAATTTCTCACGGTACAGCTTTAAGTAATACAATTCGTCAAGTTCCAGGTTCGATTGGTACGGCTATACTTGTTACAATTATGACACAGCAAACTACTGAACATCTTTCAAACTACACTAATACACTAACAACTAACAATGATTTCTTTAGTAGTCAACTTAGTCAGTTAGGTAATAGCGGTATTATATCGCTATACGCTAAAGCAATAACAACTCCGACTATAGATGGTAGGAACGATGTATTCTTATTTGCTACATTATTAGGTCTGGTTGCACTTTTACTCTCTTTCTTCTTGCGTACACCAAAGATCAATAGAGAGAAATAGTAAAAAGCCGTTTCTTTGGTTAAGAAACGGCTTTTTATTTTAATAAACAATTGTATTTAAAGCATATATCTTACATTTGGATATCATATTTAGATTCAAATGTAGACACTTTTTCTTTAGCATCTAAAAATTGTGTTTCAGCAGCTTTTGTGTTTTCTTCTAAAGTTGATTTATCCTTACCACTTTCTTTTTGTAGAACTTCTAGCATTTCAACTTGTTTATTTAATGACGAAGTTACGCTAGTGACTGCGGAATTCAATTGATTATATTCTTCAGTACTAAAGCTATCTTTATATTTCTCCAACTCTTCCTTAATAAGCTTTATTCTTTTCATAGGCATTCCTTGTATAGACTTAATAGCCTCAGTTGCGTCTGCATCAATTTTTTCATAATCGTAGCTATCTGCATTAAAATCTTTGTCTAACTCAATCGTGTTTACTGCATTAAAGTGCTGAGTAATATCGGCTTTCGTTAATACAATATGCATATGAGTACCTATTGCAGCCTCGTACACATCTACTGCCGAACCGTAACGCTTTTGAGCTTTTATTGCTTGATCATTACTTAAATTGTCTATCTCAGTTTTTAAGTCTTTTAAGTGTTTGTCTAGTTCACCATCATCGCCTTGAAGAATATTCTTGCTTTCAATTGACTTTGCAAGTATGTTAAAGTCTGCTTCAAAAACAAGATAATCATCAGATTCCATATATCCTTTTTCTTTTGTATATTCTTCATACTTACTCTCTAATTTAGAGAGTTTTTGTTCGAGTTTCTTCTGCTCTTTCCCCATTTGTTTCTGCTCTTGCTTAGCAGATCCTTGTTTTTGTTCTTCTTTTGTTGACCCACAAGCTACTAAACTAATAGATAGCAAAGATGCTACAAGTCCTAGGCCGATTCTTCTTAATTTTTTCATTTGTTTCTCCTTTTTTTGGTATGTAGTTTTTTCACCCAACAATGATAGCATATATTATGTACTCCAAAAGAACGATTTTAGTAAAATTATCAAGTTTTCTATAGATGAACCATTAAAAGCAACAGTATTTTATCTGTTAGTAGCAGCTTTAAAAACCTCTTATCCGCAGTTTTACTAACAATTACTTAATTATTAGACCTTTTATCTGATGCGCAATAAAACTAATTAGAAAAAAAGTAAAAACCGTTTCACTGTTTAGAAAACGGTTATTTACCTTAACATATAATTCTATACTTAGAGTTAATGTGATATTTCAACCCCCTATTTGTGATTCAAAATAATAAATTTACAATTTTTGTAGCTCACTGACTTGTTTTTCTAAAGTGGAAATTAACCATTTTCCTCATAAAAATAGTACTATTTTCAAGAGGAATCTTTTATTTCTCCTGAAGATAGTACTACACTATATTAGATAACCTTTATTTTTGTTTTAATTGTATAATATGTATCTGCTATGAGTCCTACTGCAAGTCCGCTAATCATCCCGTATGGTAATACACCTGGTACATTTTGATAAAAAGTGCCGATTAACATCGCAGCTAGGATGCCGAAAAGTACGCCTATCACAATATGCGAACCAAACTTCACCTGTTTTGCGGTATACATTCTTCCTCCTCCTCACTTTTTTTCCATTATATCACAACAGTATCGTTTATTTAATGATAACTGAGCGAGGAATGCGAATGTAATAAAACTGTAACCTTATATAACTATTTTAATACTACTCTTCTGGCGAATAAAATGTCATATGAGGCTTTTCTTCTTGATAATACGCTAAACGGTCTTGGAGCGTACCAGTGTGAAATTCAAATTTATGACCGTCCGGATCCGTAAAATAAATAGATTTTCTGTCTCTTTCGTCGCGGTTTCTTCCCGGTAAGATGGTTACATTATGCTGTTTTAACAGTTCTCTTGCTTCGTCAAAGTTTTCAATAGAAATAGAAAACGCTAAATGAGTATACGAATACTGAATGTCTGATCTAGGAATATTTTTTTCTTCGTTTAACGCCAGCCACAGTCCATTCAGACTAAAGTAAGCGGTGGATTTTCCTTTCACTAAAAGTTCCGCTCCTAGCACTTTCTGATAAAATATGATGGATTGTTCTAAATTTGACACAGAAAAGCACATATGATTAATTCCTTGAATCATCTTTACCCCTCGCTTTCTAGAAAAAAGTACTTCTTTCTATTACATAACTTTCCTTTTAGCATCTATTTTACTGAAAAAACATACTTTTTGCCATGTAAAGAGCTACTCCCCAAATCATACATGCAGAAGCCTTATTCACCCAAATCATTATTTTCCCATTTGAATCCATTTTTCCTACTGCTTTTCCTGCAAAAGCTAAGGACAAAAACCATATCCATGAAACGGATATTGTCACCAGCGTAAAAACCCATTTTTCCTTTCCGCTGTACAGTAGAGAATTTGTTCCAATCACGCCCATAATATCCATCAGCGCGTGAGGATTTAGCAGAGATACAGAAGCAGCAAATAAAATTTGTGCTTTCACCGTCATTTCTTCCTTTACTGACGTTTTTGACGGTTCGCTCTTCCACGTCACAAAGCCCATATACGCTAAAAAAAGAAGACCTATTCCAAAAATAAGCGTTTGAAAAAATGAAAAAGCAGCGGCTGCTGCTGAAACTCCCAGCACTGCTACTAGAATTAAAATCGTATCACAAACAGAAGCCGTGAAAACTACGGGAAGCGCCTGTTTGAACGTTCGTTGATTGGCTCCTTGATTAAAAACAAACACATTTTGTACCCCTAAAGGTAAAATCAAACCGAATGCTAACAATAAAGCATGTATAACCACTGTAAACATGTTGTTCTCTCCTTTCTCTTTTATACTACAATTGACATCCCCTGTTGTCTCCACCCAAGTTTTGATTTATAATACCAACCAAATTATAAAAAGGTGGTCTCACATGAACTGGACTCCAGATCCGGCTGATAAAAAGCCAATGCACAAACAAATTCAAGAGTATATGAAAGAGAAAATCATAAATGGAGAGTGGCCTATTGGAACTAAAATTCCTTCGCAGCGCCATTTAGCTGCTAGCTTTTCTGTAAATAGAAGCACGGTGGTGACAGCAACCGAAAACTTAATTGCTGAAGGACTGCTCAGCGGAAACAAAGGCGGTGGCACCAAGGTCATTAACAATACGTGGAGCTTACTAGCATCAGGTTCTCACATGAACTGGAATTCGTATGTAGAAGCAGGAATATACCAACCAAATTCTCCGACTATCCGTCATATTAACGAAGCTGAATTTCAACCGGGCATTATTCGTTTAGGAACTGGAGAGTTAGCACCTGACCTGCTTCCTTCCCAGCAGCTTTCGGAACTATTTAGCGGAATTAATCATAGAAGCGTACACTTGGGCTACGAGCACCCAAGAGGAAATGATGAACTCCGACAAGAGTTAGTCAAGCATGTAAAAAAACGAGGCATTGAAACTTCTCCTTCATCTATTTTAATTGTATCCGGTTCACTTCAAGCCCTTCAGTTAATTTCAATCGGCCTGCTGCCTCCAGGTGCCAATATATTAGCTGAAAAGCCTTCTTATCTTTATTCTCTGCCGTTATTTCAGTCCGCACAAATGAAAATAACGGGCGTTTCGTTAGACGAAGAAGGAATGCATTTAGCTTCATTAAAAGACCAGCACGAAAAAGAAAAAGGCACAGCTTTATATACAATACCGAACTTTCATAACCCCACCAATGTAACGATGAGTGAAAAAAGGCGCCAAGAGCTGCTTCGCCAGTGTGAAAGAATGCATTTGCCTATTATTGAAGATGATGCTTACGGAGAGCTTTGGTTCCATTCACCGCCTCCACTTTCGTTAAAAGCTCAAGATAAAAATGGAATGGTTCTTTATTTAGGAACGTTCTCTAAAACATTCAGTCCAGGATTTCGAATTGGATGGATTATAGGGCCTGAACATGTAATTGAGCGATTAGCTGACCTTAAAATGCAAGTTGACTACGGAGCCAGTTCCTTATCTCAATGGGCTGCTGCTGAAGCTCTCAAAACCGGACTCTATGACAAGCATGTGGCCAGCGTACGCTATAAATTAAAAGAAAAATCTCAGCAAACACTGGCTATTCTAGAGAAGTATTTGAAGAATCTCGCTGTGTGGAATGCTCCGAGCGGTGGTTTTTATTTTTGGCTTACGCTGCATAAGCCTGTTTCGATGCGGAAGTTATTTAAGCACTGTCTCGACGAAGGAGTTCTTTTAAATCCAGGCGCATTGTATGACCATGAGGCTTCACAGCATATCAGAATATCCTTTTCTTATGCGACGCTTGCAGAATTTGAATACGGCATCAAAATAGTCGCAAAAAGCCTTAAGAATCTTTACAAGTGATTCTTAAGGCTTTCTTGTGTTAACGGCAGCTTTATAAAAAAAGTGAGCTTATTATGCTGACGTTCCGCTCGTATCTCTCCTTGATGCAGCTGAATAATTTGTTTTGCAATAGCCAGTCCTAAACCTGAACCATTCGCGTCCGTTCTTGATTCATCACCTCGATAAAATCGATCAAACAACTTTTCTACCTCAATTTTTTCACTGATGTTAATGCTGTTCCTAAAAGAAATAACTATGTAACCCTCGTCAATCTCCTGATTCACCTCTAATACGGAAGGCTTTTTGCTGTATTTCTTGACATTTTCGAGCAAGTTTTGAAATACTCTTACCATTTTTTCCACATCAATAAATGCATTCCATTCACAAGCAAAGGTAGTATGAACATCAATGCCTTCTCTTGTTAAAATTGGCTCGTACTCTCCTATTACCTGTTGAAGCAAACGTTTCATATCGACCTCATTTCGTTGAAGCTGAAGATCAGGACTCGTTAATTTTGTATAGTCGAACAATTCTTCTATTAAATCAGTTAAGTATTTTGCTTTTGAATCAACAATATATAAGTAGCTATATAATGTTTCATCATCCATACTTTCTCTTTTTTTGATTAAATCTAGGTACCCAACGATGGATGTTAACGGCGTACGCAAATCGTGAGATACACTGGATATTAGCTGATTTTTTGCTTGCTCCAGCTCTCGTTCACGATCAAATTTTGTACGAAGCTGCGCAGACATTTTGTTAATGTTTTGACTTAATTCAGCCAGTTCATCTTTTCCTCGTACATGGATGGTTGCGCCTAAATCTCCATTTGAAATTTTTTGAACTTGTTTAGAGATTTCTTTCAGATAACGAATATGAGAACGAATAAGTGCTAAAAAAACAAAAACAAAGACCACAACGGCGATAAAGAAAAGTCCAAACGCTAATACATTATATGCAGGGACATTCATTTTCTCTTCTTGTATATACCTGCTCAAAACAAGCCTAGCAATTAAAATAAAAATTAAATTGGTAGCCAAAAAACTTATAATGATAGCAAAAAGAAGCTTTACACTTATTCTTCTCATATTCTGTATCCTACGCCCCATATGGTTTTAATATAAATTGGCTTTTTCGGATTATCCTCAATTTTTTCGCGAATCTTTGTAATATGAACCATTACGGTATTATCCGATTTAAACGCATCTTCTTGCCATACGGCTTCATATATTTTCCCCATACTCATCACCGTTCCTTTGTGGCGTACCAGCAGCTCTAAAATATCAAACTCTTTTGGTGTTAAACGAATCTCTTGGCCGCGCACAAAGACAAGCCGGGTGCTGCGGTTAATTTCCAAATCGCCAATTTGAATAATATCGCGCTCAGCACGTTCATTGTATTTTTTATAGCGTCTAATTTGTGATTTTACTCGTGCGATGAGCTCGAGAGGATTAAATGGTTTTGTTAAGTAATCATCTGCGCCTGCTGTTAACCCAGAAATCTTGTCCATATCTTCTGACTTAGCCGACAGCATAATAATGGGCATGTTTTTTTCTTCACGTATTTTAAAAGCAGCATCGATTCCATTCATCTGCGGCATCATAATATCTAATATAATTAAATCTACTTCTTGTTCCTCTAAAAGCGCTAATCCAGATACAGCATTAGAAACTTTCAGCGCTTCAAATCCTTCATTTTCTAAGTAAATAGCAATTAAATTACGAATTTGCTCATCGTCATCTATAATTAAAATTCTGTCTTTCATTTACAAACTCCTTATATCTGATTTTTTTCGCATGTAAAAATATATGCAGGAGGAACATTTCTCCACTCTTTTTCCACTTTAATCTGAGGGAAAAACGAGCGGATCAGCTGTTTTTTTAAATTCGTATACTGAAACGTAATAAATTTCCCTTCCTTCGCTAATACGCTGCGCGTGTTTTGCAAAATACAGTCCGACACTTCAGACGTTAAAGAAGCAAAAGGAAGACCTGATAGTACGTAATCCACTTTTGGAATATCATACTGTATCAAGTACTTTTGAACATTTTCAGCGGATCCGTGTATCACATACACATTTTTTTCATCTCTTACTTGTTCCTTTACTTTTTCGTAAAAATGCCGATTGTATTCGATAAGAAGCAAAGTTGTACAAGCGCTTCGTCTTCTTATTAATTCACGGGTAAAAACTCCGGTTCCTGGCCCGTACTCTACTATACAGTCTGCATGTTCAAAATCAATCCCTTTTACCATTTTTTTCGCTAAGTTCGTAGAGCTCGGCAAAAGTGCGCCTACCGTTCGCGGCTGGTGAAAATATTGATACATAAAAGCTAAATTCATTTTCTATTCCTTCTTTCTACTCTTTCTTTCTAGAATAGAAAAAAAATCTAAAGAAACGTTAAGTAAATTTCTTAAGAATTCTTAAGAAAACAAAAAGGAGGATGGGACAAACGTATTTTAGTTGAAGGAAGATCCGAACTATGAATTAAAATCCTTTATTGAGAATTAAGTGCATTTGAATTTTTCATGGTGATAGTGAACGTAGGTTTCATGTATGTAGGTGCTTCTAGCTGTTGATTGGAGGGCAAGGCGAAGACTCCTGCGGGAAAAGCGTAACAGATGAGACCCCACAGGAGCGCAAGCGACGAGGAGGCTCATCGGCCGCCCGCGGAAAGCGAAGCCTTGCACGGAAAGCGACAGCCGTGTAACAAGCGCCATACTAAATTATTTATCCCATTTGTGCGCCTTTGGATTGATGTAGTTAATGTCTCCATTCCTTTTGAAAGAGTATTCAGCGCAAATAACATCCGCTATTTAAATCGAAAGTGGCTCCTGTATAATGTTTTGCTTGAGGGCTCAGTAAAAAAAGAACCGTATCTGCCACGTCTTGAGGCGTAACAAAGCTTGGAATCAGCTGATGAGCAATGTATTCATTTTTGCGCCATTCTGGAATATTTTTCATCATATCGGTATTTACCATTGTAGGTGCTACGGCATTCACCCGGATATAAGGAGAAAAATTCATCGCACAGCTCTTGGTTAATCCTAGTATTGCTGCTTTAGACATTCCATATATAGCATCGGAGCTTCCTTCCATTCCTGACACGGAGGATATATTAATAATCGCTCCTTCCGTTTCTTTTTTCATTAATAATTCGCCAAAGTACTTGGAAAAATAAACATATCCTTTAATATTAATGTCCATCACAAAATCTATTTCGTTTTCTTCATAGTCCAATAAATTTTTTCCTAAATATACGCCCGCATTATTGACTAACCCATACAAATTTTTATCTTTTATTTGGTAAAAAAGATCTTTTACATCGTTTCCTTTTTTAACATCTACTACGTGTGTTTCAATATGGCCCTTTGTATCTTCAGCTAGCTGTTTCAAAGCTCCATCGTTAATATCACAAGCAATAACTGAATAGCCCTTCGACACACACTCTTTTACAATTTCTTTGCCAATTCCAGAACCTGCACCCGTAACGATTATCCATTTTTCTTTCATCTCGACACCTCTTATTTACTTCTGTTAGAAATACTTGTTATGTAAATATTCAAACATTTATTATACCATTATTTTCTATATAGGCATCCCTTTCTTGCGTTCTTTTTTAGCTTGCCTGACAAAGCGCGTATAGTTTTTTATGGGAGTGATAACGATAAGACAGTACATTATTTCAAACAAGAAAGAGATGATAAGACGTGGCAAAAGTACTTTATATTACAGCTCATCCTCACGATGAGTCTCAATCATTCAGTATGGCAACTGGAAAAGCATTTATCGATGCTTACAAAGAGCACAATTCAAGTGACGAAGTTGTACATATTGACCTTTATAAAGAAAATATCCCTCATATTGATGCGGATGTATTTAGCGGCTGGGGCAAACTTCAGTCTGGCTCTGAACTTTCTTCTCATGAACAGGAGAAGGTCAATCGCCTTGCAGAATTGAGCGAACAGTTTGTATCAGCGGACAAATATATTTTTGTAACGCCTATGTGGAACTTTTCGTTTCCACCGGTTATGAAAGCCTATTTAGACTCTGTAGCCGTAGCGGGTAAGTCATTTAAATACACGGCAGAGGGTCCGGTTGGACTATTAACGGATAAAAAAGCGCTTCATATTCAAGCGCGCGGAGGCATTTATTCTGAAGGCCCTGCAGCTGATATGGAAATGGGGCATCGCTATATTGGGATTATGATGAATTTCTTCGGAGTACCTTCGTTAGACGGCATTTTTGTGGAAGGGCATAACGCAATGCCAGATAAAGCCCAAGAAATTAAAGAAAAAGGAATAGCAGAAGCAAAAAAACTTGCCCAAACTTTTTAATATAAAGAGGCTGTAACAAAAATATTTTAATTGAAGGAAGATCCGAACGAGGACTCGAGACTCTTAATGGAGCATCAACTTTGTTCGGATTTTTCTGTTGGTAAGATGAACGTAGCTTTCATGCATGGTGGCTGCTTCCAGCAGTTAATTGGAGGGCAATGCGAAGACTCCTTCGGGGAAAGCGGAACAGATGAGACCCCACAGGCGCATAAGCGACGAGGAGGCTCATCGGCCGCCCGCGGAAAGCGAAGCCTTGCACGGAAATTAACTGCGATGTAACAAGCCATTCATACTAGATCATTTATCCCGTTTGTTCGTCTTTCGATGGAAGTGATTTCGTTATGTCTAAGTCTCTTTTCTACGTAAAAAAACTTTCTCTTTCCTTTTCGATCCACCTGTCCATTTCTCTATCACTTTTTTCTACAAGTCTGTTAACGAGAATATCATGCCAAATATAATTTTCAAGTAAATTAATGTTGACTGCGTTATTCGTATAGTACGCCATTTCTTTATGACCATAAATCATTTCACTGCTGTCAACAGATATAATAAACCAGTTTTGATTCCCAATGTTTTCGGTATAGCTTGTATGGCGGTGCCGGTCAAATTCCTCCATCGCTTCATCTTGTTCAAACACAATTCCTTTTAGTGTGACGCTCTCCCTTAGCTGTAATAAAAGAGGCTTCAACTCATTATAAATATCGGGCCAAAGCGAGATGACAATTTTATTTTTTGCTTTTAACAATAGCGACTCACAAAAAGCAAGAATGGCTGTTTCTCCTTTCATCGTCATAACCCGGCTTTCTTCTATAGACTCTGCAGCTTCAAGACGTTTAAGCGTTTCGCTAACGTCTTCATACGTTTCGTGCCATTTTTTTTGCAGCGAATGCAAAAAAGCATCGACGGGCAGCGATGTGTACTGGGTGCCATCATTACTCTCTTCTTTTAACACCATGCCTTTTTCCTCTAGTGTTTGTAAAATATCGTATACACGCGCTCTTGGCACACCTGAATGTTTACTAATGCTATAAGCAGTGGAAGATCCTTTTTTGACAAGCGTCACGTATACTTTTGATTCATACTGATTAAATCCAAGCGACTGCAGCTGCTGAATAATATTTTCCATAAAGGAAACCTCCCTGTTTTTTAAGTTATTTGAAATTTTCATCATTTACATATTTACAACTGCTTTTTATATAGTTACTATTTAAGTAGTCACTATATATTATGACATGAGGAAGGTGCTTTATGGAAGAATTAAGTTTACAGATTGTTCTTTTGCTTTTACTATTTGGTTTTTTAGCCGCATTCATTGACTCTGTAGTTGGCGGAGGCGGTTTAATTTCAACGCCTGCCCTTTTATTTTTAGGCCTGCCTCCTGCTGCTGCCTTAGCTACAAATAAGTTAGCCGGAACGATGGGCGTGTTAACGAGTACCATTCGATTTGTCAAATCCGGAAAAGTCGATTTTCGCGTCGTAGGTAAATGGTTTCCTTTTGTATTTATTGGTTCTTTAGGAGGTTCAATCACCGTTCATTTTCTATCCTCCGCTTTTTTGAAACCTGTTATTTTGATTCTCCTTGTTTTAGTTGCTATTTATACAATCTTCAAAAAAAACTGGGGCACCACGTCTACGTATAAGCCGCTGTCTATTAAGAAACTTATTTTCTTTACCGCACTTATTTTTATTATTGGCTTTTACGATGGATTTTTAGGAGCAGGCACAGGTTCATTTATTTTATTTGCTTTTTTATTTATGGGATTTGATTTCCTGCAGTCAGCAGGCAGCGCAAAATTTTTAAATTTCGGCAGTAACTTAGGTGCTTTGCTTGTGTTTTTATATTTCGATTCTGTTGTATTTTCTTACGGATTAATTATGGGGTTTGCGATGATCGCGGGTTCTTTTGTCGGGTCAAATGTCGCTCTATCAAAAGGCGTGACGTACGTCCGAACGCTTTTTATCCTTGTCACTTTAAGCCTTATTAGCAAAAACATATTCGATTATGTGAATCAGTACAAATAGATCAATGGTTTCTTTAGAACCATAACAATGAACCTATATATCTATTAGATGAATAAAAACGCCTCTTACTATTTTCTTATTTTTGGGTAAATGTGTAAAAAAACACTAAAATTGTTGTATACTGGTCCATGTTGTTTTACATAATTTTGAAATATTATACAGAGGTGAACATTTTGTTTAAGAAATTCAGGTTTTTATGGTTTATTTTGCTGATCTTTGCACTTATTTTTGTCAAAAATACGTTCTTTTCTTCTTCAGAGAACGCTGCTGAGACTCTAGCAACGTCAGATGTTCCACAAGCCGCGGCTACTTTCAAAGAGGGAAACAATCAGCAGGACGGAGTCATTATTCAAAAATATCGCAAACAGCTAGATGCAGCGCAGAAAAAAAACGACGAAAAAGCGACGAAAGAAATACAAGAAAAAATTTATGAAGACGGAAGACAGGCGGCACTAAACTTTTTACCGCGCAATAAATTTCAAAGAGCTTTTTCCCAGGCTTCTAAAAAATCAGCCGATGACATTTATAATTTTCTAATTGCCCAAGTGGGGTTTGGAGGATATGATTCTCTTTATCAAGAAGCAATAGCCGCAAAAAACGATGCAGCTTCTTCTACTGATGAATTAAATATGAGTGGCATTCAAGCTAAAACCGCTGCACTTACATACGGCACACTAGCACAAAGAGAGCAACTGCTTATTACAAGTCTTGCCTATGACTTAAGCAGCGTAGGCGTCATTTCTTCCGATACAGCTAAAGATATTGATAAAAAAGCTACTCATATGCTAGAAGTTAGAAAAGAAGGAATAAATGCCGCGATGCAAAAATAGTTTTGGGAAGTGAAAAGCAGCAGGTAAAAACTGCTGTTTTTTTATTCTAACGTTCAGGTATTTCACTATTTTAATAGCCGATCATTTAATAACACTGGTTAAAGCTTTCATACAATGATATAAAAATGGAGGTAATTTCTATGAAAGAAGCGATTGTTTATCAATACGATGCGTTCAGTACGCGCCCTAATAAAGGAAACCCTGCAGGAATTGTGTTTAATGGAGATGATTTTTCAGCTGAAGAAATGCAGATGATTGCTTATCAAGTACAGTTTAACGAAACGGCTTTTATCATGAAGTCTTCCCGCGCTGATTTACGAATTCGATATTTTACACCCGGACAAGAAGCAGATTTGTGCGGTCATGCGACCGTCGCTTCTCTTTATGCTTTACACAGTAAAAACAAACTTCCAAAAACTACATTTACAGTGGAAACAAATGCTGGAATTTTGCCGATGACTGTACAGAATAGAAACGGACAACCTGTTATCACCATGAGTCAAGCTTCTCCGCAGTTTCATCCGTTTTCAGGTTCAAAAGAAAAACTGGCAAAAGCTCTTAATCTTCATATTGATGACCTTGATCAAAGACTGCCTATTGTATATGGAAGTACAGGGAACTGGACGCTTATTGTACCTTTAAAAAATTTAGATGCCTGTAAAAAGATGAAGCCTAATCAAGAAGATTTTCCTCATATTTTAACAGATATGCCAAAAGCATCTATTCATCCCTTTTGTTTTGAAACGATTCACTCAGAAGCTCATATGCACGGAAGACATTTCTCTTCACCATTTTCAGGTACGGTAGAAGACGCCGTAACTGGAACAGCATCAGGCGTAATGGGCGCCTATTATGCGAGATATGTGGACCAGCAAGATAACGGCCGCTGGCAATTTGTCATTGAGCAAGGACAGGAAATAGATAAAGATGGCTTCGTTCATGTAGAAATTACAAAAACAGAGAATACGTATGGTGTGGTAATCGCAGGAGAAGCTGCCTATGTAACCAAGCAAATCGTTTCTCTTTCCTAATAAAAACGTGTCCGCCTATTTGGCGAACACGTTTTTTGTTTAGTAAATAATAGCCTGTACGCTCATTATTGTAACGGTTAAAATAAGAATCACATTCCCTATAATTAACCACGGCTTTGCGCTTCCTCTTCTACCTTTAATAGCCGTGATTAGTCCAGCAATGGGCAATAAAGCCATAACGATGACCCAAATTTTACGAAGAATGCTGGAATCCAAATAAAAACCAAACTGCATCATCGCAAATAACACGACTGTGATAAGGAAGAAAAGTGTAGGCACAGCTAAATGAATACCTCTTGGTCTCATTGAGTAGTACACAACATCACTTTCTTTCTATGTAAAATCTTACGTAAAATAACGTTATCATTTACAAAGAGTTTTGACAACTTTTTGAAGGAATTTGTCAACAAATTTTAATAATCTAGAAGAAATTACTTTTTACTCAGCTGCCCTAAGACTGCCGGCAGTGCAGAAATAACGTCGCTTGCTAACATATCCATCATTGTATGCCCCTGATCGAGCAGCACATCCGCTGCTTTTCCGTGAACATATACCGCATTACTGATTGCTTCTTGAAGAGAATCATGCTGCATAATAAAAGCGAGGATGATCCCTGTTAACGTGTCACCCGTTCCGCCTTTTGCAAGTCCCGCGTTTCCAGTGGTATTTACGTATTGTTTTCCGTCAGGTGTTGTAACAATCGTGTTTGGACCTTTTAATACAAGGTACACACCATGTTCTACTGCGTATTGCCTAGCTATTGAAAATCGATTTGCTTCTACTTCGGCGATTGTTGTGTCCACGAGCCTTGCCATTTCTCCCGGATGAGGCGTTAAAATCGTTGCATGTTCTCTTTCTTTTACTTCTTTTTCTAAATGGGGAAGATGAAAAAGAGCATCGGCGTCCACCACAACAGAAACCGGCTGGTGAAGCACTTGTTCGACGACTTTCTTCGTTTCTTTGGTTCTCCCAAGCCCTGGTCCGACTGCAATTGCATCATACTTCCCTTCTTCTAAAGGAATCTCGCCTGCAAAAAATCCTTCTTTGCTTGGACATGGTTTATACATCACTTCCAGCATGTGAGCAGCTGCAATCGCATGAATATCGCTCGGAAGCGCAAGTGTTAAAAGTCCCGCTCCGCTTGTGAGCGCTGCTTTTGACGTTAGCATCGGCGCTCCGGGTGTTTGAAGCGAACCTCCTATTACGATTCCTTTTCCATGTGTACCTTTATTAGACGAAGCGTTTCGAATGGGAAAAGATTGTTTAATATGCTGAGTTGACCATACTTCCTTAAGAGATGAACTTTTTTCAATTGCTAGCGGCGGAATACCGATATCTACTACAATCAATTCACCGTAACTTTCTTTACTCGGGTATGTAAATGCCGTGACTTTCGGCTGCTGAAGCGTAATCGTAGCATCTGCACGTACCGTAAGCTCTTGCTTCTGTTCCATTACTCCACTTGGGACATCGATGCTGTATATGTAAGCATTAGAATCGTTTATTTTTTTTATAATGTCATCGTAAGGAGATTTGATACTGCCTTTTACGCCTATACCTAATAAACAATCAATAAGAACCGTATACTTTTTCACAGAGAAGTTGTCTCCAGCCGATTGCCACGTGAACCCAGCATTTTCATAGATGATCATGGCTTTTTTAGCCGCGTCTTTTATTTTTTCCCGTGCAGGAACTACCCAGACGTCAACTTCATAGCCTTTTGACTTCAAAGCACGGGCAATAACAAAGCCGTCTCCTCCATTGTTTCCCGTTCCTATAAGCAGCCCTATGTTTTCATGTTTTTTGATTCGCTCACTCAGCGCGTTGGCAGCAGCCTGCCCGGCATTTTCCATAAGGGACTCTTCACTCATCCCAATTGTATTCATCATATAATCATCCACTTGATACATCTCTTGATTCGTTACAATTCTCATTATGCTGCTCCTTACTGAAACGGAAATGGTTCATCTGTATTTACCGTTCCTTTTATTTTCGTTATAGTTAATTGTTCTCCTTTCACCCAATCTTCAAACGAGAAAATGAGAGGCTTTGCTTTTCGTCCAATCCCCACAATGACTTGCAGCGTCTTCGGTACATATGCTACTGTATGAAGCGTTCCAGCAGAATTCCGGTAATCTTCTTTAAAAATACCGTATTCATCTTCATTAAATAAAGAGAAAGCTTCAAGAGGCGATAGCTTTTTTTCAATATGATCTCGAATATGATCGAGCCTTTCCTTTGACTCTACCAAATGATGACGATTTTCTTCGACCAGCTGATTAAAATGGTTCGTACATCCCATCATCGTCCCTCTTTGTACATGAACGCCTCTTCCAGATGCTTCGACTACTGCTCCCTGTCCGCTGCGGTCATAAATGGAATAATTAAACGCATGACGATGCGGTGCTCTTTCTAAAATAGCAATAGCCTCTTCTGTCGTTTCACATGTTTCTAAAATAAACCGAGCGAGCGTACAGCAAATAAATCCGTTTGTTTGACGGCGGCGATTAACAAAATGATAGCCAATTGCCAGTCCTTTTTCATTCATTCCATCCATTCGCCCAATCATTCTCGTTCCAAATCCGACGCTTGCATATCCTTCATTTGGCTGAAAAAGCAAAAATCGACCTTCGTACGTTTTAGGATGATAATCGTAGTTTCGTACATACACGCCGTGCTGCATAAGAGCAGAACATCCCGTTTTTTTCCACTCTTGCTGATACCCGCTGTATTCATGAATAACGTCTTCAAGAGGCCAATCTAAGCCTTCTGCTAAGCCCACTAGCTCATCCCACAGTCCACGAGCAAATAAGTCGTAATAATGACGAGCTTCTTTTGCTATCGTTTGATAGCTTCGTAATGAACGTTTTCTTCTTTTTTGATGATTTTCAAACAGCTTTGTTCCTTTATGTAATTTCCCTTGCATTTTACCAAGCTCTCGGTAAGAGCCTCGTCCTTGAATGACTTCTACCTGTATTTCTTTCACTTCTATCACTCCAATTTTCCATTACCTTTATTGTGCAGCAAGCGCTCTATTCTTTGCAACTTTCTCCTCTCATAGAACTCTCTTCCTTTGAATACAGTTATAAAGAAACAGGTCGAAAGATTGAAAAGCATTATCATAAGAGGTGATCATATTGCTAAAGGAAGTTCAGCTAGAGATTCAGCGAAGAATCGCCTATCTGCGCCCAACACAAAAAAATGACGGGTCATTTCGCTACTGTTTTGAAACAGGCGTTATGCCTGATGCGTTTTTAATTATGCTTCTTCGCACCTTTGATTTAGATAAAGAAGTGTTGATTAAACAATTAACCGAACGGATCGTTTCCCTTCAAAATGAAGATGGTCTTTGGACGTTGTTTGATGATGAAGAACATAACTTATCCGCCACTATTCAAGCTTATACAGCTCTTTTATATTCAGGGTATTACCAAAAAAACGACCGGATTTTGCGAAAAGCAGAAAGATATATTATAGATTCGGGAGGCATTTCGCGCGCTCATTTTCTCACAAGATGGATGCTTTCTGTTAACGGTTTATACGAGTGGCCAAAGCTATTTTACCTCCCGCTTTCTCTTTTGCTCGTGCCTACCTATGTACCGCTTAACTTTTATGAATTAAGCACTTATGCCAGAATTCACTTCGTTCCGATGATGATAGCAGGAAACAAAAAATTCTCACTTACTTCTAGACATACACCTTCTCTTTCTCATTTAGATGTAAGAGAACAGAAACAGGAATCGAAGGAAAATGCTCAAGAATCACGCGCTTCTATTTTTTTAGTCGACCATTTAAAACAGCTGGCTTCTTTACCTTCTTACATCCACAAGCTTGGTTATCAAGCAGCCGAGCGTTACATGCTAGAAAGAATTGAAAAAGATGGAACACTCTACAGCTACGCCACCTCTACTTTTTTTATGATTTACGGTCTTTTGGCTCTTGGCTATAAAAAAGATTCATTTGTGATCCAAAAAGCAATTGACGGGATTTGTTCACTACTTAGTACATGCAGCGGCCACGTGCACGTAGAAAACTCCACGTCAACCGTTTGGGATACCGCGCTGCTCTCTTACGCTCTACAGGAAGCAGGTGTACCGCAGCAAGATCCCATGATTAAAGGCACAACTCGCTATTTAAAGAAAAGACAGCATACAAAGCTTGGAGATTGGCAGTTTCATAACCCAAATACAGCGCCTGGAGGCTGGGGGTTTTCCGATATTAATACGAATAACCCTGACTTAGACGATACGTCTGCTGCTATCAGAGCTCTTTCTAGAAGAGCGCAAACCGACACAGATTATTTGGAGTCTTGGCAAAGAGGCATTAACTGGCTGCTATCCATGCAAAACAAAGACGGGGGTTTTCCTGCATTTGAAAAAAATACCGACTCTATTTTATTTACTTATCTACCGCTTGAAAATGCAAAAGATGCAGCGACGGATCCGGCTACTGCCGATTTAACCGGTCGAGTGCTTGAGTGTCTCGGAAACTTTGCTGGCATGAATAAATCCCACCCTTCGATTAAAGCTGCAGTAAAATGGCTGTTTGATCATCAATTGGATAACGGGAGCTGGTACGGCCGGTGGGGAGTTTGCTATATTTACGGAACGTGGGCCGCTATTACAGGACTCCGTGCTGTAGGGATTTCTGCTTCTGATCCGCGTATCATCAAAGCTATCAACTGGCTCAAAAGCATTCAACAAGAAGACGGTGGATTCGGAGAATCATGCTATAGCGCTTCTTTAAAAAAATATGTGCCACTATCGTTTAGCACCCCTTCTCAAACGGCTTGGGCTCTCGATGCTTTAATGACAATATGTCCGTTAAAAGATCGATCCGTTGAAAAAGGAATTAAATTTTTACTGAATCCAAATCTTACAGAGCAGCAAACTCATTACCCCACGGGAATTGGTCTTCCTGGACAATTTTATATTCAGTACCACAGCTACAATGATATTTTTCCTCTTCTTGCACTTGCCCACTACGCAAAAAAACATTCTTCGTAAAAAAACATTCTTCGTAAAAAGGGTGGGACAAAAGGAGTTTAGCTAAAGGAAGATCCGAACGATGAATCGAGATTCTTGCTTGAGAATCCAACTCGTTCGGATTTTTTTATTTGTAGGATGAACGTAGGCTTGCTTCATATATGTAGAGCAGTTAATGGGAAGCCAAGTCTTGCACGGAAATCAACCGCGGTGTAACAAGCACTCCATACTAGCACATTGATCCCATTTGTTTGTCTTGAGATTCGATGGACATAGTTGTGTCTCAATTTCTTTTTATACGTAAAAGCAGGTTTTTTAAGAAACAAGTGGAATACCTTTTTAAATGTTAGAAAAGAAAGGATGCATCAAATGAATAATGTTTCACCATTTTTAAAAGGAAAAAACGTGATACTAAGAAAACCAAAGGACAGCGATGTAAATGACTACCTAGCATGCAAACAAACAAAAGAACTTATTCGCATGTACGGAGGCGATACCCGAAACTTAAAACCTCTTACATTACAAGATGCCAAGCGGCACGTCGAGTACATAAAGTCTCAAAAGCTGAATTGGTGCATTGAATATCAGCAGCGTTTTGTTGGAGAGGCCCGGCTGACCGTTAACGAGTACGACCGGCGCGCACGGTATGCAATTGGTTTATTTGATTCCTCCGTTTGGAATCAAGGGCTAGGCACTGAAGTTACAAAATTGGTACTTGCGTATGCATTTGAACACCTTCACTTGCACAGAGTCGATTTACGAGTGCTCGAATACAACCATAGAGCCATTGCTTGTTATGAAAAATGCGGTTTTGTAAAAGAAGGAATAGAGCGTGAAGGTGCTTTTATTGAAGAAGCATTTCAGACAGATCTTATCATGAGTATACTCGAACAAGAATATTATCAGCTGTAGAAAAGAGAACCAGCTGTCATCATCTTACTTCTTTAAAAGTTCGTATAGCCCAAGCCTTTTGTGAATAAAGTAACATAACGATATAATCAAAGGAGCCAACGATGACAGCTTATGATTCCTCTTCTTTTGTATTTGTAACCATTGATAAACATGACATTGCTGCTTTTTTACTAATTGATATTATTTGCGGCACCACTATTTATGTAGCATGTAAACATTATCTTCACAATGAGCTTGTTTCCATTGCAAGCAGCGCTCTTTTTCCCATTGTATGTAAGAAGGTTTCTCGACGTTAGATCAGCTTTTTACCGGTACCGGTTCTTTTAATAACAGCCAAGTGCGTTCCTTCTGCTGCTTAATCTCTACGGAGTGATTAAAAAATTTAGAAAGATGCGGCTCAGTGAGCTGGTCTTTCGTTTTTCCAGAAGAAAACACTTCTCCTTGGCGCATACAAAGCGTATGGGTAAAGCAAGGCAAAATTTCTTCTACATGGTGAGTAACATAAATAAGCGTAGGCGCTTTTGGCTGCTCTGCCATTTTTGCAATCAGCTGAAGAAGCTGTTCTCGGGCCATTATATCTAGACCTGTACATGGCTCATCAAGTATTAAAAGCTTTGGTGAAGCCATAAGAGCTCGGGCAATTAGCACCCGCTGGCGCTCTCCTTGAGAAAGTGTTCCGTACGCCTGATTTTGTAAATCTGCGCAATTTAGCAGCTGCATTAATTCTATGGCTTGGTTCATATCTTTTTGCTCCACTTGTTCATATAAACCAATAGATGCAAATTTGCCGCTTAAAATCAATTCTAAAACCGTATCGTCATCTCGAAACCGCTGCTGAAGCGAAGAACTTACCCACCCGATTTCTTTTCTGAGCTCAGACAGATTTGTTTCTCCAAATTTCCTTGAAAGAACTTCTACTTGACCTTTTGTAGGCCAGATATATCCGTTGATTATATTTAAAAGCGTCGTTTTTCCGGAACCATTTAACCCAAGCAAACACCAATGTTCCCCTTTTTCCACTAACCACGACACGTTTTTTAAAATTTCTTTTTCTGCTCGTTTTACCGAAACGTTCTTAATTTTGATCATGCTACCACTCCTATACTCTCATTTTTCATTATATATACTATAAAAGAATAACGATTTATCCCATTTGTTAACTTGCTTTTCTTTTTTCATGCCAATTCTTTCAGCCACTTTAATCGATGGGAAATTGTCAGGATCTATTAATGATATAATCTTCTGAAATTTCAGCGTATGAAGTCCATAATCTAAGCAAGCTTTTGCTGCTTCACTCGCATAGCCTTCCCCCCAGCGGCTGCGTAAAAATAAATAACCAAGTTCTGGATCTACCTTTCCGTCTACTTTTTGAAGAACCATGCCACACTGCCCTAGAAACTCTCCTTTCTGTTTATCCTCAGCGATCCACATGCTAATGCCGTACGTTTGATAATGCTGCTTCATCCATTGAATCCAGCGGCGTGTGTCTTGTTCGCTTTTAGTAGAAGAATAATACTTCATTGCTTCAGCATCCTCAAAGATTTTCAGTAAATTTCCTGCATCGCTTTCGGCCATGGCTCGCAGCGTCATTCGTTCTGTCTCAATAATCGTATGAATCCTCTCCTTTCTTACATTCCAATATCTTCTATCTTTATTATCCGCTACTATTTTCTTTTCGTAAAGTTTTCCTTTTTTTATTTAAATGAACGAGAAAAAACGCACCAAAAAAGGCTGCTACACACAGCCCTTTAATCTGGATCACACGTTTTCCCGTACCGTAATACGTTATATATAGCACGTCCATCACTTGCAGTTGTCTCTGTATATTGAATTGGCAGCAGTGAGAAAATAACATAATAGACTGAAAAATAAACAAATTGATAGCAAAATATATCTTCAGGCAGAATATTAGCCATAATTAATCCATTTATTATAAAAATAGTAAGCAAATTAAACAGTACACCACCAGCATACACCACTGCATGAGAAATGCGACTGTCATTCTTAAGATTTTCATATTTACAAAACGAGTCTAAAAAGTAGACTGACTTAATTTTAAACTTCCCCATTTTAAGAATCGTTTTCCCTCGCCCAATAGTAAAATCGACCTTCCCTCCGAAAATAATTGCCATGACGGAATGCCCCAGCTGATGAACAAATGATACAAGTGGCAATACAAGACAGAATGACCACACAAATTTTGGAAGATCATTTAACCCAAACACGTTTATCCCTCCTTTTTGTTTCTTCTCTCTACTTTTCCTCCCCGTTTTCACTTAAAACTACATTTAATTTCTTTTTTAAAACTCATACGAAATAACCAGCATACACATCATGTCTTATGACCTAGACAAAACCCAATATATGTATCTTATGAAAAATACATTTTTCGAAAAATAGTTGGCGTAACGTTTTCCTGTTCTTTGAAACGCTTGATAAAGTAGCTTGGATGTTCATACCCTACTTGTCTTGCTATATCTTGTACAGAGATTTGGTTGTTTTTAAGCAACAGTTTCTTTGCTTTTTGAATCCGCACGCGCGTTACGTATTCAAATGGCCGGATGCCAAGAGATTGTTGAAAAAGCAAACACGTATACTGCTCCGTTACGTTGAGCTGCTGCGCCAGTACTTCTAGCGTTAACGGCTGATGATAATATTCCTCGATATAACGAAGGACTGGGTTTAGCTGAGTAATTTGCTGCAGACGACTTTTACTTTCTATATATACGCTGTCTTGGCGAAGTTTTAAAATGACGCTGTATAGTAGTTCAGAGCACTGCATGGTGCTAGAGGTATGATTTTCTTCTAACCGATCCATTAGTTCTTGAAGCATCCTGTAAAGACTTTCAGGATTTGTAAGGACGATTTTTCCCGAATTAATAAATTGAAGAGAAAGCATGATATCATCAATCACACTTCCGTTAAAAGAAACCCAGCATACTTGCCATTCGCTCGTAACGGGATAGTATTCGTGCGGAACGTGCGGCGTCAGAAACATCCCTTCATTTTCTTTTATAATATAAACCTCGTCGTTTACACGAAGCTCGCCTCTTCCTTTTAGGCATTGAATCCATTGATAATCAGGAAACTCTCCCTGACGCTTAATATGCGTTTGGTGTCTCCAGCTTCCAGCGCTTGTAACATAGAATGGCAGTTTCATATCTTCATCTGAAAGAGCCGGAAAGTACATACGGTCCACATTACTTCCCCCTTTTTATGTGAATATAGTTATATTATCATGAAAATAATTAGATTGATAAGGTTTTCAGAAAACGTTATCATTTTCATATAAACTAATAACCTAGTACTTTAGAAATGAGGGATCGACGTGTTAAAAACCGGCAAGAAATTTCATTATACAGCACCTGCAAACGGATACCCTGAATGGAATAACAACCCTGAAATTTTTCAATTGAACCGTTCAAAAGCACACGCTTTACTTATGCCTTATCAAACGGTCGAAGAGGCCTTGAAAAATGATAGAAAATCTTCTGTTTACTATCAAAGCTTAAATGGCAGCTGGTATTTTCATTTTGCTGAAAATGCAGATGGCCGCGTCAAAAACTTTTTCGCACCTGAGTTTTCATATGAGAAATGGGACTCTATTTCAGTTCCTTCACACTGGCAGCTGCAAGGATATGACTATCCTCAATATACAAACGTGACATACCCTTGGGTTGAAAATGAAGAGCTCGAACCTCCTTTTGCACCGACTAAATATAACCCTGTCGGTCAGTACATCCGTACTTTTACACCTAAATCAGAATGGAAAGATCAGCTGGTGTACGTCAGCTTCCAAGGCGTCGAATCTGCTTTTTACGTATGGATTAACGGTGAGTTTGTTGGTTACAGCGAAGACAGCTTTACTCCAGCTGAATTTGATATAACTTCTTACCTTCAAGAAGGTGAAAATACGATAGCAGTAGAAGTATATCGCTGGAGTGATGCAAGCTGGCTTGAAGACCAAGATTTTTGGCGAATGAGCGGCATCTTCCGAGATGTGTATCTCTATTCTACTCCACCGGTTCACATCTATGACTTTAGCGTTCGTTCGTCGCTTGATAACAACTACGAAGATGGTGAACTTATCGTTTCAGCTGATATTTTAAATTACTTTGAGCACGATACTCAAGGTCTAACATTTGAAGCCATGCTGTATGACGCCAATGGCCAAGAAGTACTACAAGCTCCGCTACAAACAAATTTAAGTGTGAGCGATCAACGTACAGTCTCCTTGCGTACACACATTAAAAGCCCTGCAAAATGGAGCGCAGAAAGTCCTAATTTGTATACGCTTGTACTCAGCTTAAAGAATTCTGCTGGTTCTATTATCGAAACAGAAAGCTGTAAAGTCGGCTTCCGTACGTTTGAACTAAAGAACGGTCTTATGACAATCAACGGCAAACGTATTGTACTTCGAGGAGTGAATCGCCACGAATTTGATTCAGTAAAAGGCCGGGCAGGCATCACGCGCGAAGACATGCTTCACGACATTTCGCTGATGAAACAGCATAATATTAACGCGGTGCGTACATCCCATTATCCTAACGATTCAGTATGGTATGAACTATGTGATGAATACGGGCTGTACGTTATTGATGAAACCAATTTAGAAACGCACGGAACGTGGACTTATTTACAAGAAGGTGAGCAAAAAGCCGTTCCAGGAAGCAAGCCAGAATGGAAAGAAAACGTATTGGATCGATGTCGTTCCATGTACGAACGTGACAAAAACCACCCTTCTATCATTATTTGGTCGCTTGGAAACGAATCATTTGGCGGAGAAAACTTTCAGCATATGTATACCTTTTTTAAAGAAAAAGATTCCACGAGACTTGTTCATTATGAAGGAATCTTCCATCATCGCGACTATGATGCTTCAGATATAGAAAGCACGATGTACGTTAAGCCAGCAGATGTAGAGCGCTATGCATTAATGAATCCGAAAAAACCTTACATCTTATGTGAATACAGTCATGCAATGGGTAATTCATGCGGGAATCTGTACAAATACTGGGAGCTGTTCGATCAATATCCGATCTTACAAGGCGGTTTTATATGGGACTGGAAAGATCAAGCCCTTCAAGCAACAGCAGAAGACGGTACTTCTTACTTAGCTTACGGGGGAGATTTTGGTGATACTCCTAACGATGGCAACTTCTGTGGAAACGGCTTAATCTTTGCTGATGGGACAGCTAGCCCCAAAATTGCAGAAGTGAAAAAATGCTATCAGCCCGTAAAGTGGACAGCAGTCGACACTGCAAAAGGAAAGTTTGCCGTTCAAAACAAACACTTGTTTACAAACTTGAACGCCTATGATTTTGTTTGGACTGTTGAAAAAAACGGTGAACTCGTTGAAAAGCATGCGTCTCTTTTAAATGTAGCTCCTGATGGTACAGACGAACTGACGCTTTCTTATCCTCTTTGTGAGCAAGAAAATGAAGCTGACGAATTTGTTTTAACTCTTTCTCTCAGATTGTCTAAAGATACAGCCTGGGCTTCAGCTGGATATGAAGTGGCGTACGAACAGTTTGTACTGCCTGCCAAAACCGCTGTGCCTTCAGTAAAAGCTGCTCATCCTGCTTTAACCGTTAACCAAAATGAACAAACGCTTACGGTTACAGGAACTAACTTCACGGCCATTTTTGATAAGCGAAAAGGACAGTTTATTTCTTACAACTACGAGCACACCGAGCTGCTTGCGTCGGGTTTCCGTCCAAATTTTTGGCGTGCAGTAACCGATAATGACCTCGGGAATAAACTGCATGAAAGATGTCAAACGTGGCGTCAAGCAAGCTTAGAGCAGCATGTGCAAAAAATAAGTGTTCAGCCGCAAATTGACTTTGTTATCATTTCGGTTGAACTAGCTTTAGACAACTCTCTTGCTTCTTGCTATGTAACGTATACGCTATATAACGATGGTGAAATGAAAATTGAACAATCTTTAGCACCTTCTGAGACAATGCCTGAAATTCCAGAAATCGGCATGCTGTTTACGATGAATGCGACTTTTGATTCTTTAACATGGTACGGAAAAGGACCTCATGAAAATTATTGGGATCGTAAAACTGGCGCTAAGCTGGCCCTTCATAAAGGCAGTGTAAAAGAGCAAGTCACACCGTATTTACGCCCTCAAGAATGCGGAAATAAAACGGACGTTCGATGGGCCACTATTACAAACGATCAAGGACGCGGCTTTTTGATAAAAGGTTTGCCAACAGTCGAGCTGAATGCTTTACCTTACTCACCTTTTGAACTGGAGGCTTACGATCATTTTTACAAATTGCCGGCAAGCGATTCAGTAACCGTGCGGGTTAACTACAAGCAAATGGGCGTTGGCGGAGACGATAGCTGGCAAGCTAAAACACATCCTGATTACACACTATATGCTAACCGCTCGTATACAAACACGTTTACGCTAAAACCTCTATAAAAACAAGAAGGACTTTCATTTGAAAGTCCTTTTTACTTATGACGTCACCTCTGGCTTTCGCTGAGAAAGTAAAAATACCGTAGCGATAATAAGAATCGTACCTAACCACTCCGTCCATCCAAAGGTCACATGAAGCCATAGAACAGAGAGCGCCGCTGCTGATAAAGGCTCTGCTGACGCAAGAACAATGGCTTCAGAAGCGCTAATATGCTTCAAGCTTTCCAAATAGCAATAAAATGCAATGAGCGTTCCGAATATGATTACAAATAACACCGCACACAGCGACAATAGCGACCATTCACCTGCTATATGCCACGGCGGGTGAATAAATGAAAAACTTACGCCGCCTATCACCATTCCCCAGCCTACTACTTCAATTGAGCTCCATTTCGTAAGAAGACGCTTAGGCTGAAGCGTATAAAAAGCAGACGTCACAGCTGCCCCAATTCCCCAAAACAACGCCCATCCTGTAATAGACAGCTCGTTAAAATTCCCGCTTGTTGCAAGAAAAAAGGTCCCCATTATGACGAGCACAACAGAAATCATTTCTACTTTCACCGGCCACTTTCTTGCTTGCACAGCTAAATAGCCAATAATAAATATTGGCGACGTATATTGAAGCACTGTAGCTGTAGCAGCGTTTCCTGCTTCAATAGCTGCAAAATATGTATACTGCACGCCGAGCATACCGATTACACCAAACAAAAGCAGCGAAGTCCTCTCTTCTTTTGTTTTCCAAATTGCAAAAATATTGCGCTGCTTAGAGGCTATTGCCAAAAGCAGCAATCCGGATACTAACATACGAACGACAACCAGCCACTCTGCGTTAAAACTTTTATGCTGAAATAAATATTGAGCCACCGTGCCAGATACTCCCCACATTGTGGCGCCAATGATTACAAGCAGCAGCCCCCATGCTCTTCTAGATGACGTTTGAACTCCTTCCACTTGCCATTCCTTCTCTCTTTTTCATATATATTTAACTTACCTCGCTCTTCTTTAACGGTCAATAGCAAAAAAAGTCGAAGCAATATGCTTCGACTTTTTTAAATGCTTTTATGAAGTAATTTCTTGAGTAAAGGAAATAGCACATCGGGAAGTTCTTCGATGTTTGGTACTAGAATACTATATTTCCCGTACATATTTTGAATGGTTTTCTTTTGTCCTTCATCAATTTCCCCGTTGGATAAAAAGACGTTGATGACTTCAATTCCGTGCTTGCGTGCTTCTAATACCGCTTCGTGCGTATCTACAATACCATTTTGTTCATATCCCATAGCGGCTGGTTCACCGTCTGAAAACACAAGTAAAAACTTCTGCTGTTCAGAACGCTGAAGCAAGCGGCGTGTCATATGGCGAATGGCAAATCCATCACGGTTGTCTTCTTCAGGCTCAAGCTGCATAATTTCAGGACCGCTTTTACGCTTTAAAGATGCTTGAAAGTCCATAACTGTCTGCAGGTAGTTAGGCTGGCTCGTTTCGGTGGCATCATTTGTATCTTCCCAAAACCCTACAATTTGATGAGGCACCATAACAGACTTTAACGCTTCATGAAATAGCGTAATCCCAAGCTTCGTTTCATCCATTTTGTCGTACATTGATGCGGAACAGTCAACTAAAAGAGAAAAGACGGCATCAATTTGCGCAGAATCTTCATCTTTTTTATAAAATAAACGAGGATTGTCGTCTGTCCATAGTTTTAGAAGCTTTTTATTTAATCGGCCAAAGTGCAGCTCGCTTCTAGGAAGCGTTTTTTTATGTTCAAGCGTTTTTTCAATCATTTGCTTTAATTTTTTTTGATACGATGCAATAATTTTTTTATTCTCATCATACTGAACAACATGATCGTCGTTCGGAAGTTTAGAATCTATAAAAACAGCATAGGCATGCTTATTTTCTTTCCCATACTCATAATCCGCTTCCCCGTCTTTTTCCGGATGCGTTTGCTCCATGGCTTCGATTTGAGAATAATCGTTCCGCGATGTTTTTTGAGAAGACCCTTGCACCATGCCCATTGCTTGATCTCCATCGTCGCCTTCACGAACACCATCGCCTAGCATGTCTGTTTTTGAGCCTTGATCCATATCAAACTGTAGAAAACTTTGCGTCGCTTCGCTTGTCTCTCGATGCCACATTTCCATTTTCTCTTCGTGAATGTCTTCATCTCCGTCTTTTTCATGCTCTAAAATATCATCGTTCACTAATGAATCTTTGCGTTTTAGATCTTCAAATGTTAACCCTTCTTCTAACTGATCATACTGAAGTTCAGCCAAGAAGAAATAAGTATTAAGCATATCTTTTTCAACAATATCATCAAAGACATCTACAAGTTCAAGACAGATGCGCGATACATCTTTTGTTGTTTTAGCTTCATATACATTTGTTAGCTGTCTGCGGATAAAAGGCATCGCTAAATTAATCGATTCACTCATTGAAGGAATTTCTTCAAATGGATTTTCAGCCGTCAATAGCAAGTAGATGCCGTTAAAAAGTGCATCCGTATACACGCTTTTTGTTAGATTTGCGCTCATTTGTGTAGCAAAATATTTTCTGTAGAGCTGTCTTCTGACGGCGAAGGCTTTTTTCGTTCCAGGGCGTTCGCGTTTGCATACTTCTTCTAAACGAATATCTTCAAACAGCATAAACAGCTGCTTAGCTAAGCCAGGTACCGAGGTTTTATTTATTTTCTTTAAATATGCATTAATTTCTTTGAAGTTTGAATGCTTATAGCTTCCAATACTTCTTAAAAATACATCACTTTTTAAGCCGTACACTTTGTCTTCTTCTGGACGGTTATCCCAAAAGTGACTGAGGTAAATAATGCCGTGTACAGGATCATAATAAGAAGAAACGCGATACTCTACTTCAATTTCATCATTTTTTGTTAATGTTTTCGTTAAATCTGCCAGCTCCATATAGAGAAAGGAATCTACATTTTTGTCGTTAAATTTAATAAATCGCATAGCGCCACTCCTTACTCAAATAATGTTTCAGCAATATTTTGAATGGCGGCTTTTTCCCTTTCATCTTCTAGCTTTTCAATAATACCGCGTCTAATCGCGCGAAGAGGCGGCATATAAAGAGCTAAATCACACGTATCGATAAGCGCACGAATAGACGCAGCTTCTTCTGATACATGGCCGCTTTGAACTTGAGTAATTAAATCCGCAGAGAGCGTGACAAATTTATCAATTAATTTTTCGTCTTTTAACTGAGACTGAGACATCAGAACTTGCTTTAAGCTGCCTCCTTGAATATACGGCACTTCAATAACAACAAAACGATTTTTTAACGCTTCGTTTAATGGAACGGTACCAACATACCCCTCATTAATAGCCGCTACTACGCCGAACGTTTGCTGACCGCGTACTACATCTCCAGTGAATGGGTTCGTAATCATTTTTCGGTAATCAAGAACCCCATTTAAAATAGGAAGTGTTTCAGGTTTAGCCATGTTAATTTCATCAATATATAATAAATGCCCTTTTTTCATTGCCTGAATAACAGGTCCTTCCACAAACTCAATACCTGTTTTCCCTTCTTGTTCAGCAATTGTTTTAAAACCAAGCAGCGCTTCTGCATCTAAGTCAACCGAGCAGTTAACGCTATGCATCGGCTGAGAAAATAAATGCGACAGCGTTTCAGCAAGCTTTGTTTTACCTGAACCTGTTGGTCCTTTTAAAAGTACGTTTTTCCCTAGTGACAAGGCAATAATAGCATCTTCTAAAATATCTGCTTCTTCTGCTGTATAGCCGCCTTTTCCAATTAATAGCTGATCAGCATCGGACAAGTTTTCATATTTACGATTCGCTAAAAGCGAAAGAACCTCTTGTGGTAATGATAATTGTGATAGTTGAATTGACATAACAAAAATCCTTTCTTTCTGCATACTTTCTATAGTTTACTAAAAAACATTCTTCTTCTCAAAGAATTGCTTTACCTACGCTTTTCTCTAAGGTTTCCGATAGAAAAACCGCAGTCTTTAAACATATATTCAGTAAAAAAAAGTAGGTTATTCACCTACTTTTTTACGATTTTATAGTTTTTATGATTAACGACTGTTTTCATGGATTCGCCCGTTTCAGCATCTTTCCCAAAATCTACGATAACCGAATTGTCTCGCACTACCATAACAATTCCTTTAAATCCTTTATAGTCGCCTTTTTTTGGCTGAATGGTATCGCCAACTTTAGCTGCTTTGACTTTAGGTGCTTGTTCTTCTGTACCTTGTGTATTTTCTACGTCCATCATGACCCCACCTTTTCCAATTTACCGTGTTTTTTATAAGTGAAAACACAATTTAATTTACTTTTTGTTGAAAATACTTAGTTTATTTTCCCACAAACATCCATGGTTAAACACCATGTGTTTGTCCATTTTTATTTTGCAAACAAACGCTGTATTTTTTATTATGTATGTAGCTGTTTTTTGTAAGAGCACATCCTTGTTCTATCATAACATTTTCTGTTTCCTTCGAACACCAATTACCCTTTAGTTTTTTAAAAAAATGACAAATTACATGGAATTATGTCGAATTTCATATGGTTTTCTTTTTAGTATGATAAGCTATATATCGTATTTTAAGCATCTTTTATCTATTACATACGATTTTTGATAAAAAAACCGAAACTTTTATCCACAAATTGCGTTGATTAAATGAAAGGGGGAGAAAATGGCACAACAGCATAACTTTGAACACATTTATAAACAGCACATGCATGATTTGCTGCGCTATCTTCTCTCTCTTACTCGCAGAAAAGAATCAGCGGAAGATTTAATGCAGGAGACCTTTTACCGGGCACTTTTACACTTAGAAACATATAAAGGCGAAGAAGTGAAGCCTTGGCTGTTCAAAATTGCTTATCACGCCTTTATTGACTGGTATCGAAAAGAAAAAAAACGCCCTACTGTCGAAATAGAAGAATGGCACTTTACTCCTCAGCCAAGTGCTGAAGAACAAGTGATGATTCAAAGTGAAATCGACGGCTGGCTTTCTGATGTATCTGCTTTGCCTCCGGCTAAGCAGAATATTGTACTGTTACGAGATTATCACGGCTTCACATATGAAGAGATTGCAGAAATGACTGGCTATACTCTGTCAAAAGTGAAAATGGACTTGTATCGTGGTCGTCAACAATTGAAAAAAAGAAAGGAAGAGGACGGATGAGCTGTCAAGATATGAAGCATCAATGGGAAAAATATAAAAACGGCACTTTGACAGACAAAGAAGCAGAAGCACTTGAAGAACATACGGAAAATTGTGAAGCATGCTCGGCTCATTTGGAGCACTTGCTAACTGAAGATGAACTGTTATCGCCAACTTCATCAGCTACTTCACTAAGTGACGATACGATGTTGGATAATAAAAAAGTTAAAAAGTCCATTTATATCGCCAAATGGAAGCAGCGCCTTTCAAATGTGACAACTGTCATTGGCTCTGTCGTTCTGCTATGGATAATCGGCAGCTTTTTATCTATTGTATATTATCATCAATCAAAAACCGAATACATAAACAGCGTGAATCAAGCGGCTATCGAATCTGCTTTTCCGAACGTTCATATACGTGAAACCACTTCTGATACACAGTCCTTTTTCCGCATGCAGTCGCAAATGGAAGCTTATAAGCAAATTGGACGTGAAGAGCAGGCCATTGGGACGTTTACATTTCATCAGCTGTTTGATAAAACAAGCGGTGTAGAAAAAGAATTTTCCGGCGGCAAATACGACCTTAACCTTTCTTTTGTCTATCCTGATCCCAAAAAACTAAAGCTGCATGCAAAAGAGTATAAGGAATGGACAAACGAAACATGGAAAGCGTTAGAAAATCTACCAAAAGGAACGGTAAGCGAAGTGGCTATTTCTTTTGATGATACGTATTCGCTAAAAGAAGTTCAGCAAAAAATGAACGCCATCGACAGCCGTGATTTTTCTACCTCTTGGTACGCGCTTAATACAGGGCACGAACAAAAAACAAGCACAAAAGATGAGCCATTAATTGACTTAACATCAACATTTGGCTTTCCAGAGTTTTTAGACTTACCTTACGATCACAAAGGAAATCAAACCCACTCTACTAGCAAGTCGAATGTTTTAAATATGATGAAATTATTAGCCGATAATGAAGAAACGGTCCAAAAAGTTCGTCAGCTGGACCATTCCGATCTGTTGCTAAAGCAGCGATATTCTTATGTAAAAAAACACGGCGTCGGTGTGTACGGCGTTGTGATTACAGGGCCTACAAAAAAGCTTCTGAAATTAAAGAATGATCCGTCGATCACATATGCGTCACTTGGAGATGTAGAGCTATGGAATTGGTTCAGTCGTCCCTCATCAGGTACGTTAATGAATCAGTAGTGGCTGAGACAAAAGTATAGCAGTGGAAGAAAAATCCGAACGATAAATCAAGACTCTTAATGGAGAATCAAATTCGTTCGGATTTTTTTATGGATAGAGTGAACGTAGGTTTCATATATGCAGTGATTTTGTTATGTCCCGGCCTCTTTTTATTCATTCGTTAATTGTTCAAACCTTTTTACCGCTTCGCTTTTATCAAATGAACTAAACCATCGATAGTCTTGGTCATCTAAAATGCGATAGTGCTGACTAATCATATTTTGCTGCAGACGAAAAAAGTCTTCTTTTTGAATTTCTTTCCACCATACTCTTCCTCCGAGCGTTTTATCTTTTGGAGAAGATACGCCGTTATGAGCAATGATTTCTACTACTTCTAAAGGAACGTCTCCCAAAACCGATTGAAGGATTTCACTGTCACCAAACAAACCGCATACTGCAACAGTGGTCGTCCACCCTGCTTCTGTGCGCCCTTTTTCAATTTGAACCAATGTTTTTTTAGAAATACCAATGACTTCAGCCATTCTGTCTTGTGAATAGTTTCTTTCTAAACGAATTAATCGTATTTTATCCGATACTGATTTAATTACTTCTTGTTTATTCATTTTCACAGCCCTTTCTTTCTATACACGTACATTTCTTTAGTGTAATATTACACCTAATTAAAGAAGAGTTTCAAGCGTTTCCCTTCGTCACAAGACGGGGAAATATACTGAAATGGTTTTTGTACACTAAAACAATTAAAAGGAGTTGAGAATATGTATATCATTGTATGGGCTATGCTTGTACTATACGCCTTGCTGCTAGCTCCAGGAGCAAGCGCCGGTAATGATTTGCTGTTTAAAAATCTTATCACAGGAAATTTTCAACAGGTAGATCCGCTCGTGGTTATAGTATTCTCTTTTTTAGGACTTTTCCCAGTATTGTTTATGGTAATGATCTGTAAAAAAGATACATACAAACTGCTTGGATGGCCATTTTCTCTTCTATCATTTGCGCTTGGAGCTTTTTCTCTTTTGTTCTATTATCATTGGAAAGGACAAAAAGTTCGAACACGTTCGCGTATTCCTTCACGTTTCATTGCTATCATTTCTTCTCGTCTATGGATTGGATTATGCTTAGCGCTCACGATTGCAGGTTACGCATACGGACTATCCTTAGGTTCAATAAAAGCTTATGGAGATGCTTTTATGCAGTCACAGCTTGTTAGCGTGATGACCGCTGATTTTTTTGTTTTAACGTGGCTTTCTTACTCCGTTATGACAAAAGAAAGGATAGCATCCCGGCCTTACCTTCTTTTATGTTTCATTCCAGTTGCGGGCCCTTTTCTTATTTTGTTGCTGTTTCCCCGCCAAGATGTTAGAGAAGAAAAACTTTAAATAAAAGTCTTGCGTTCCATTCATTATTCCGTTATAATCATTTCTTGTACGATGAAAGTTGATTAATTAGAAAACATTTATATATCGGCATTTTATTTACATTTGTTATACATACCTGCGCTGTGCGTATACTCATGTTGTCTTAAACCTTTGAGTGTTAAAAGGGAGCTCAAAATTTAGCTGCAGATAGCACGCCCTTCTTGGGACGCTAAACCCGGCTATGAGGGCACCCACCTAGTAGATCTGGGTATTTAAGACACTTAGGGTTACGGCAGTGCGGGCTTATTTTTTAGTTAGCTGTAGCTAGCTTTTTTTATTTTTCATTTTACTAGTTTACATAATTATTTTATTGTTAACTTATATTTTTTTTAGACATGTATGTTTTATTTATCTTCGATTGAGGAACATAAAAAGTAATAAAGGAGATGGATAAAATGAATGAACAAAAAATTGCTAAAAAAGTAAACGAAGTATTAGAAGGAAATCGTGTAGGAACATTAGCCACAGTTGTAAACAACAAACCCCACTCTCGCTATATGACATTCTTTAGCGATGAAGATGGTATCGCTCTTTACACACCAACAAATATCAATACACATAAGGCAGAGGAAATCGAAGCCAATCCGAACGTGCACGTACTATTGGGCTACAGCGGCGAAGGATATGGCGATCAATACTTAGAATTATCTGGTACAGCTGTTCTTCGTACTGGTGATCAATTAAAAGGGCGTATATGGAACGATCACATGAAAGAATGGTTTGACGGTCCAAATGACCCTGAGTATGTTGTTCTTGAAATTACGCCGAACGAAATTCGCTTTATGAATGAAGGCGAAGAAACTCCTCAAACTGTTCAGCTATAATAAAAAAGCGCACACTGTGCGCTTTTTTTATTTTCTTACCGCTTCTTTCAATTGAGCTGCTTTTTCTTTTGGAGACGCTGCTAAGCTAATCGCGGTAATAATAGAAACGCCATCTGCACCTGCTTCTACTACTTGTTTGGCATTTTCAGGCGTGATCCCGCCGATTCCTACAATTGGAAAGTCAATATTCTGGTTTCGCACTTCTTCAATTAACTTTGTACCTTGCACTGCTTTTGCGTCTTTTTTTGTAGAAGTAGGAAAAACAGGTCCCATTCCTACATAATCCGCCCCGTCTCTTATCGCTTGCTGCAGCTCTTGTACATTATGAACAGAGACGCCCACAATTCCTTTTCCTATTTTCTCTCGAACAATATGAGCTTTTTCATCTTCTTGTCCAATATGAACGCCATCTGCTTGTAAGCGGATCGCTAAGTTTAGATCATCATTCACCACAAAAGGAACGCTGTGCTGCTGACAAATTTGCTGAAGTTCCTTCGCCAGCTGATATTTCGCTTCTCCTGTTAAGGCACCCTCGCCTTTTTCACGGAATTGAAACACGGTAACGCCGCCTTCAATTGCTTCTTTCAACACTTCTTTCGGATCTTTTTTACAGTTATTGCTGCCCATTATAAAATAAACTTGCAGCAGCTTTTTGATTTCTTCATTTGTCATTTTCCGGCTCCTTTTAACGTTGATGTACTCTTGCATATGATTCAATATCCTGCCCAGATAAAAGATGAAGCTGATTTAACAGCTCAATTTGAAAGCTTCCCGGCCCTTCTTCACCTTTTTTCGCTGCGGCGATTTCACCTGCCACTCCGTAAAAACTTAAAGCAGCAACGCTTGCCTCGACATATTCTTTTTCTACAGCAGCGAAAGCTCCTATAATTGATGTTAGCAGACACCCAGTCCCCGTCACTTTCGTAAATAACGGGTGACCGTTGTCTACTGTATACGTTTTGTTTCCATCTGTGATTACATCTTGTTTACCCGTGATAACAATCACCGTATCTAATTTGTTCGCTGCTTTTTCAGCAAGTTCAATGACGTCTCCTTGCCCTTCTAATGAATCAACGCCTTTAATGAGCCATGACTCGCCTACGACATTCGCAACTTCAGCAGCGTTACCACGAATAACTGCCATATTTAATTCTTCTACAAGCTGACGTGCTACTTCTGTACGAAACGGTGTCGCTCCGGCTCCTACAGGATCGAAAATAACCGGCACGCCATTTTCATTTGCTGATTTTCCTGCTATTCTCATCGCTTCTACTTCTTGAGCCGTCAGTGTACCCATATTTAAGACAAGCGCTCCGGCGATTCGTGCCATGTCAGCCACTTCTTCCTTCGCATAAGCCATAACAGGTGAAGCTCCTAGTGCAAGCAGTCCATTTGCTGTAAAGTTGGTTACCACAACATTCGTAATATTATGAACAAGCGGACTTGTATCTCTTACTTTTTCTAATTGAGCTGAAATTTTACTAATATCCATGTTTTTTTCACTCTTTTCATTTAGTTTTAACACTGCAAAAAAAAGACAAAAAAGCACCTTGCATGCGCAAAGTGCTTTGGTATGTACTCACATTCCCTGCGCTGGCATTATCCAACAGGTTCAAATGGTCAACAGGCGTCCCTGTACTCTCAGCCTGCCCCGCGCAAGCTCCCATACTATTCTTGTTACGTTTAAAGTTTACTATTAACCTTTTTTATTTGCAACCATTTCACTGTTTTGCCGATAAAATAAAGCTTCTCTATAGGGTGAGTGGCGCTTTAAACCTTACACCATTCCTAAAAGAATAATCAATAGACCTCCAGTAAGCTACTCGAGGTCTTCAATTCCCTAAGAATTCTATCATTTTTTCCTTATGGTTATTTCTCTTGAACCGCTTGATTTCTCACAGCTGTTTTTCTGTCCTTCCCTGCTCTTAAAGATAAAAGAAAACAAAGCAGCAGTACAAGTGCAGCTGATACGTACGGATAATTAATGTTTATATCAAAAAGAAAGCCTGCTACAACGGGTCCAATAATATTCCCAAGACTTGTATAAGCAGAATTTAGTCCGGCTACATACCCTTGGTCGTCTTGTGCCATCATCGACATTTGCGTGCTGATTGCCGGACGTAAAATATCTGTTGCTAAAAAGACGATGAATGTCACAACAATAATAAGCCAGTACGTGTGCACAAACAGCGTAAGTAAAATAAAAAGTCCCGTCATCATCAAGCAAAACGAAATCACTCTTTTTTCACCAAACTTATTTAAAATCCAGCCAAAAATCGTAACCTGCACTACGGCCCCCGCAATAGAGCCAAACGTAATAACAAACGCAATATCTTTGGGCGTAAAGCTAAATTTATGATCAACAAATAGCGAAAAAATCGTTTCATAATTGGATAATCCAAACGATGTCACAAAAACAATAATTAAACTTAGAAAATAAGGTTCTTTATAGGAATTCATAAGCTGGAGTAGCAGCCGATCTTCTTTTGGATTCTCATTGTTTGAAACAGCATGATTTTGTACAGGACGAGACTCTGGCAAAACAAAAAGCGTAATCACTGCAGCCAAGCCTCCTGCTACTGCGGCCATATAAAATGGTACACGCATGCCGTATTCAGCTAAAAAGCCGCCGATACCAGGTCCAATAATAAATCCTGTTGTAATCGCCGCCGTCACATAGCCCATTCCTTTAGCACGTTCTTTAGCAGACGTCACGTCCGCTGTATAGGCCATAACAGCAGGCATAATGAGCGCGGCCCCGACACCGCCTAACATTCTCGATACAAATAATAAAAGAGGTGTACTCACTGAACCAAAGAACCATTCAGACAAGGCAAAAACAATCATTCCCGCTACAATAATTTTCTTTCTCCCTAACGAATCTGATAACCGACCCGCTAAAGGTGAAAACAAAAATTGAGTCAGTGAAAACACCGCTACTAAGAGGCCCATCACGCTGCCGTTGATATGAAGCTCCGTCATATATGTTGGCATAATTGGAATAACGAGACCGATTCCTGTAAAAATAATAAAAATGTTTAGCATGAGCAGCAAAATCGCCGCTCGATTTCTTAACAATAATGACATATAAACCTCCTGATTACAAAAATACTGAACGTTCGGTCTATAAAAATACAAAATAATGAGGGATTACTCATTACCGCAATAAGCATCCCCGATTATTTAAGAAGACCTTGCTATAATTCCATTTAAAAATACATCGATTGCTGAATGGTATAGCTGCAGGGCATTTTCCATGTTCGTTTTTCGAGACATGCGGCTCATTCCAACAAACAGCCCTTCTAAAATCACTGCAAGCTGTTCTGCATTTTTAGGAGAAAACTCTCCTTCATCAATGCCTTTTTGCAAAAGCTCCCGGTTAAACTCCACGTGTCGTTTCACCATCTCATCAATTCGCTCTTCGATGTCGCTGCCCTTTTCCTCGTTGTTAAAAAACTCATCGGCAGCTTTCGTAAGAGGATGATTTAAATCATCTAAAATGATTTGCTCCGCAATTCCAAAAAGCTTATCTCTTGTTGTTTTGTAAAGAGACTCTCTTTCTTTCCAGTTTCGTTCCCACTCGAGATCCCATTCGTCTATTAAATAGAGAAAAAGCCCTTCTTTACTTTTAAAGTGATAATAAATATTCCCTTTACTGCTTCCCGTAGCTTCTACAATTTCCTCAACAGATGTAGCTTTATAGCCTTTTTGAGAAAACAATGCTTTAGCGGCATCTGCCACTTTTCTTTTGGTTTGTTCACTTTGAAGCTTTTTTTTATTCAAGCTATTTCCACCGCCCCGCACATTTATTATTTATACTGAACATTCGTTTTGTATTATCTGACACCTATACTACATAGGAAAATCCTTTTTGTCTAGTGAAAAAACCTAGTTTATACCTTTTTATATGAATTATGACAAAACAAAAAACAAAGAGGTTGAGACATAACTAAATCAACCGCTAGAAGCCACTACATATATGAAACCTACGTTCACCATCACCATAAAAAATCCGAACGAGTTGGATTCTTCATCAAGAATCTTGATTCATCGTTCGGATCTTCTTTGACTAAAATACTTTTGTTACAGCCTCTTTTAATCAATCATTCAATTTCTTTGTCATAAATACACTGTATGGATCTTCTTTGTAGGTAGAAAACGGTTCGCACTCGTAAAATCCAAAACTGGCGTACAGCTTTCTAGCCGGTTCAAAAGCAGACGCGGATCCTGTTTCTAAGCTTAAGCGTCGGTACCCTCGTTTTTGCGCTTCATTTATTATGTACTGCAGCAGCTCTCTAGCAATTCCTTTTCGCAAATGAGCTGCGGCTGTTCGCATCGATTTAATTTCTCCGTGGTGCTCATCTAACTCTTTTATAGCCCCGCATCCTGCTAGCTGGCTGTCTTCCCACACGCTCCAAAACGTAATATCACGGTGTTTTAAGCTTTCAACATTTAGAGCATGAATACTTTCAGGGGGTGAATGTAAGTTCATTCCTTGAAGGTGAGAACTTACTAGTTCAATAACTTCATTGTTCGTTAAGTGGTCTCTTTTTATTTTAATCATTTTCTCTTCCTTCCTGCTACTAAGGGGTGGTCAACTACAAACCGACTTATGAATAAATTCACTGCCGACCTTTAAAAATCCTTTTATACACTCCCTTCTTTTTCTCCAGTTATTAAAACCGACTTTGCCAAGCAGATATTTCATACATTGTTAAACGGAGGTGAAATTCGTTGAAGAAGGTTTTATTTTGTCTTGTCCCTCTTTTGTTTTTATTATCCGCCTGCTTTAGTGATCCTGTTCAAGATGATTTAATCGACTATAACAACCAAGATTTAAAAAAAGCCGCTCAGCTTGAAAAAGAAGCGATTGACGCATACGATTCTGTTACAGGCGCTAACTACACAAGTGACGCAGTGATGTATGATACGATGACGAGTGAAGTCATTCCTACTTATCGTAAATTTGTTGACGAACTGGAAAACATCGATGTAGAAACCGACGATCTTCGAAAGGTTCATGAAGGCTATATAAAGGCTGCCAATACCCAGTATAACGCTTTCATTAAAATTGTCAGCGCTTTAGAAAAGCAGGACCGCAACCTTATTGCTGAGGCAAATGCTATGCTTGATGAGGCACGAAAAGGCATACGCGATTACAATGCAGCTATTAAAAAGCTGGCTAAAGAACATGATGTAAAAATTGAAGAACCAAAAACACAGCGAGAAAACAGCCTATAGTTTTGATGCAAAAAGAAGGTCTCTAAAAATAGTAAGAGACCTTCTTTCGTATGCTGTTTCAATTTCTCCACGTTCGTGCGATAAATGAAGAAGAGTATTAAGAAATATTGCTTAACGATGCATAATAAGAGGCAATAATCTCTTCATCTGAATGCGGAATTTCGTTGCCTTTTACAAGCTGAGCGCCGTTAATACAGCCGCTTGTAAGTAAAATAATGTCATTCGGCTTTCCTAAAGAAAGCGACTTTAATACTCCTTCTGTTCGAGTAGGGGCACGGTGAATATTACTTGCGCTTGGATTTGAAAAGCCTGTCATTACTTGATCTACAATTACGTTCGGATCATGATGACCTGGATGATCAACAGTTACGACAATTTCATCAGCTTTTCCTTCAATGACACGCGCCATTTTAGGCATTTTATTAAAATCTCGAATGCCAATGCCTGCAATCATGACAATTAGCTGGTTATACTCCATCTTTTTTACTTCTTCTATTAGACGCGTAAGGGCAACAGGCGTATGGGCATAGTCTAAAATCACTTTTTGGTTATTAGGACCTTCTATCACTTGAAAGCGCCCTTCTGGACTTTCCAATTGAGGAAGCACGCTAATAATATCCTCAATGTGGTATTCAAAGTGAAGAGCTGTACCAATGGCTGCTAGCACGTTAGCAATGTTGTAATCGCCATATACAGGCACTGCTACTTTGTATGACTGTCCTTTATACAGCAAATCAAAGAAAGAGCCCCCTTCTTTGACAGTAATATTTTTTGCTTGCAGAGTGGCCTCCGCATTATTTAATAAGCTATACGTGACTTTAGGTCCTTTAAATAGCCTGCTTAAGTCTTTACCCATGTCCTGATCATCTATATTAATAACGGCATGTTTTGCCTGCTGAAATAATTTCATCTTGCACTTTTTATAGTGTTCAAACGTTTTATGATACTCTAAATGCTCTTCTGAAAGATTTGTGTGAATGGCTACATCAAAATAAATATTTTCTACTCGCTGCTGATCAATCGCAATTGAAGATACTTCCATCACTGCCGCTTCATCGCCTCTTGTATACAAATCATAAAAAATTTTATGCAAGTCTATCGATTCAGGTGTTGTAGGCGTACTTTTTTTATAAACTAACTTCTTCTTTGATGACCAAATGCCGGTCGTGCCAATCGATCCTGTCGGCAATTTTAAAAGAGTTAAAAGCGACCTTACGTAAGCTGCTACGGTTGTTTTACCATTTGTACCTGTAACGCCAATTGTCTCAATCTTTTCATCCGTATAATCAAAATACATTTTAGAAAAAGACGCCATTACTTTGCGAACGTCGTCAACAGCTAAAAACGTACAGTGAGAATACTGAGTGCTTAAAAGACGCAGCTCCTCAATGCTTGTCCCAAAGACTGCTACGGCTCCTCTAGCTATAGCTTCTTTAATATATTGATGTCCATCTTCATTTTCACCTTTTATACTAAAAAATACTGATCCGTCGTGAACCTGCTTTGAATGATATGTCAGATGGTTGATCGTTTGAGATGCAGGCCCAAAAATATGTTTAATTGATAAGTTCATTAATGTATCAAAGTGGATGTTCATAGCTATTCCTCACAGTGTATAAATTTTATTTTTAATATGTTCTAAAATCCCTTAAATACTCTTTGAAGGATATTTTTTCCTTATTTCCATTTATAAAGAACTTTCTACAATTCAATCTTTTTATTTTGCTTTCATGTGTAGAACGAAAATAAAGAAAAGACGGATCACTAATTTTTAAAACTAAAAGCATGTAAAATATGGATGAACTGTGTATATCATACCAGCAGCAAATGCGAAGTATTGTAGTAAAATATTCCCCCTATACGTGCAAAACGAAACCATTCTTTAAAATAAAATAATTTCATAGAGTAAGTTGAATCATGATAAATACTTGAACGTGGAGTAAGAAAGATTACTGTATTAATCAGTGCCTTTCTTTGCAAAATAACAAAGAAAACATCATAATAAAACATGCGCATAACAGCGTGAATGACTCTGTTTTGAAAGGATGGACTACAGCAAATGACGCGTTCTCTTTTAGCGATTGAACCACTTCCTCTTTTATTTTATCAACAGCCTACACTTGAATTAGCTCAGTCGCTGTTAGGATGTCTTCTTGTTCACGAAACGGCAGAAGGAACTGCATCTGGTTTTATTGTAGAAACTGAGGCTTATAAAGGGCCTTTCGACCGAGCAGCTCATAGCTTTAATAACCGGCGCACAAAAAGAACGGAGGTAATGTTCGGTCCTCCTGGTCATGCCTATACGCATACAATGCATACACATTGTTTACTCAATGTTGTAAGCAGCGACATCAATTGTCCAGAAGGCGTCCTCATTCGAGCTATTGAGCCATTTAGCGGAAAAAATTTGATGAAAAATAGACGTCGAGGGATGGAAAACGAAACAAATTGGACAAACGGTCCTGGGAAACTAACAAAAGCACTAGGGGTTTCAATGGATTTGTACGGTCATGATTTAACCAGCCCTCCTCTTTATATTGCTCGTGGCTTCACTCCTTCAGAGATTTCCGCCGGACCTCGCGTTGGCATTGATAATTCTGGTGAAGCGAAGGATTACCCTTGGCGCTTTTGGGTTGCCAATCACCCGTTTGTATCGAAATTCAGGTGAACAAAAGGCGAATTGATTTATTAACAAAAATAAAAGAAGCACCTCTTTTTAGAGGTGCTTCTTTTTGCTTACGCCCACCACATTTGTGAGGGAGTTTCTTCAATTAATACACTTTGTAAGTTTGTAACCGCGCGTTTAAATCCTTCTTCGATCGACATGATTGGATCTTCATGCTCAATGCTGACTACATAATCGTATCCGTATGTGCGAAGTGCACTCATCATATCAGACCACTCTTTTACATCATGTCCGCACCCTACGGATCTAAACGTCCATGCACGCGTTTGGACTTCTCCGTATGGCTGCATATCCGTCAGGCCATACATATTAATATTATCCTGGTCCAAGTACGTATCCTTTGCATGGAAATGATGAATCGCATTTTCTTTTGCTAAAATTTTAATAGCTCCTACCGGATCAATTCCTTGCCACCATAAATGACTTGGATCAAGGTTAGCGCCAATCGCTGGACTTGTTTTTTCGCGAAGCTTTAGGAGCGTATGCGGAGTATGAACTAAAAATCCGCCGTGAAGTTCTAAACCAATTTTCACGTTATGCTCCTCCGCTAGTTCTCCAATTTCTTTCCAATAAGGAACAAGCTTATTTTCCCACTGCCAATTCAATACGTCTCCATACTCGTTAGGCCAGGGAGTAACAGGCCAGTTTGGGTACTTCGCTTCTTCGTGATCTCCTGCTGTTCCAGAGAAGCAGTTAACCACTGGAACACCTACTAGTGATGCTAGTTGGATGGTCTTGCGAAGCGTTTCGTCAGATTCTTTTGCAAAACTTGCCTCAGGTGAAATAGGATTGCCGTGGCAGCTAAATGCGCTGATTGTAAGTCCGCGGTCTTTTATCTGCTTCATATAGACTTCTCTTTTTTCTTCATCTTCAAGCAGCTCATCTAGCGGACAATGGCTGTTTCCCGGATAGCCGCCCGTTCCGATTTCAACAGCATGAAGACCTGCTGCTTTTACTTTATCTAGCATCTCTTCAAAAGAAAGATCCGCAAATAAGACCGTAAATACTCCAAGTTTCATTTTAATTTCCCCCTGTGCGATATATTTCGTCAATAATAGCTGAGACTTGAAGCGCTTCTTGTGGCTTTACCACTAATTCAGCATTTCCTTTACACGCTTCAACGAAATTTTTAGCCTGACTCAGGCTGTAATCATCTTCTCCATCTATCCAAGGTGACGTACTGTTCATGAGCATACCGTTTTTAGACGTGTATAGTTCAAACGGAAACACGCTTAAACCGCCATCTACCCCTGATATGCTTACGTGCTCTTCATCATCTGCGATATTAGCAGCCCAAGAAGTTTCTAAAAGAAGCGACGCTCCATTTTCAAATTTAATATAGGCCGTTACATGATCATCCACGCTGAATGTTTCATGATCAAATGCTCCCCATTGATTTAATTGGTTAGGCGTTTTACTCAGGTCATTATATGTACTTCCCAGCACTTCAGTATGCTTTGGGTTTCCCATCAGCCAAAGCGTTAAATCAAGCAAATGGCAGCCGTAATCAATTAAGCTGCCTCCTCCTTGAAGATCTTTGTTCGTAAATACCCCCCAACCGGGAACCTTTCGGCGACGCATTGCTCTGACACGTGCAACTAATGGGCGCCCTACCTCTGTCATCATTTTTTTCGCTGCCTGCGCTTCTTTCATGAATCGGTAATGATACGCAATCGCTAACTGCTTACCTGATTCTCTAGCAGCAGCAAGCATTTCTTCACCTTGCTCTTTAGACATCGCCATTGGCTTTTCACATATGACGTGAACGCCTGCTTTTAGCGCTTCTACTGCAAACTCGGCGTGAAATTTATTCGGTGTACAAATACATACAGCATCCACTTCTTTAAACATATCTTTGTAATCAACAAATACGTGAGGAATATTATGCTCATTGGCTACCTCTGTGGCTCTTTCACTATTAATATCGCTAAGCCCCCAAATCACACATTCATCACCCAGTTGTTTGAATGCTGGGATATGCCTGCTTACAGCAATCCCTCCTGCTCCGATTATGCCAATTCTCACGTTTTTCACCTCTTACACGCGCGTAATTTGTTTCGTTTGACTTGATTTTAAAGCTGCTAAAATAACAGCAAGTGATTTTAATCCTTCTTCACCAGGAACAGGAGATTCTTTATCTTCTGCAACTGCATCTACAAATTGTTCAATGACGTGAGAATTACTTTGTCCGCCTTCATCGTTCGACTGGATTTTTCCTAATTCATAGTTCACCACTTCACCCGTTGCATATTGTGCAACTAATGAATACGTCGGATCGTCCTCTAAACGAAGAATCCCTTTCTCTCCGTAAACAATCGTGGAGTTATCTTCTTTTCCATTGTAAGCCCAGCTTGCCGCAAGCGTCCCGATAATCCCGCTTTGCGTTTTTAATACGCATACAGCATTGTCGTCTACATTTGCAAAGTCTTTTGCATTGCTTTCTACAAATGCACCGACTTCTACAATTTCTTCATTCAATATGTAGCGGAGCATATCGGTTTTGTGAACGCCTAAATCCCCCATAGCCCCAATAAACGCTTCGTCTTTTTTGAAGAACCAGCTGTCTTTTCCGTCCACGCTCCAACCTTCAGGACCGCCGTGGCCAAATGCCGTGCGGAAACTGTAAATTTTACCGATTTCCCCTTTTTCAATAAGTTCACGAGCTTTTTGATGAGAAGCTACAAAGCGCTGATTATGTCCGATCATTAGTTTTTTACCGTTTGTTTTTGCTGCTTCAATCATTGCTTTCGCTTCTTCTTCTGATGTTGCCATCGGCTTTTCACACAGGACATGAACTCCGCTGTTTAACGCTGCAACCGAAATAGGCGCATGAAGATAGTTGGGCGTACATACGCTCACTGCTTCCACTGTACCGCTTGCTAAAAGTTCTTCGTAGTTTGTGTAAGCTTTTACACCGTACTGCTGCGCTACGCTGTTTGCACGTTCTGTGTTTATATCGCAAACGGCTACTAATTCTACTTGTTCATTCATCTTATATTCTGGTAAGTGACGGTGTTGCGCAATGCTTCCGCACCCAATAACGCCAATTTTTACTTTTGCCATCTTTCCTATCCCCTTTGCTTAAGCATTATTAATTAGTTTTTAACAGCGATTGATTCAAGCGGTTGCGCATTGCCGTAAACAGGACGTTTTCTCTCTGCTGGCTTCGCCCATTTAATAGCATTCATAATGACACGCTGAATGTCTTTGTTATGGTATGTTGGATATGTTTCATGTCCAGGTCTGAAATAAAATACTTTTCCGTTTCCGCGTTTGTACGTGCAGCCGCTTCTGAAAATTTCTCCGCCTTCAAACCAGCTCGTGAAAATCAGTTCATCAGGTGCTGGAATATCAAAGTGCTCTCCATACATTTCTTCGCGCTCAAGCTCGATAAATTCACCAATACCTTCCACAATCGGATGGCTCGGTTCTACTACCCACAAGCGCTCTTTTTCATCTGCTTCACGCCATTTTAAGTCGCAGCTTGTGCCCATTAACGTTTTAAAAATTTTAGAAAAGTGACCTGAGTGCAAGACAATAAGCCCCATACCGTCTAGCACGCGCTGCTTTACTTTCTCAACGATGTCATCTTTCACTTCGTCATGTGCTAAATGACCCCACCATACTAAAACATCCGTTTGATTTAATACTTCTTCAGTCAACCCGTGTTCTACTTCGTCTAATGTTGCAGTGTGTGTACGAAACCCTCCTTCTTCTAAAAAAGAAGCGATGGCACCGTGAATGCCTTCAGAGTAAATTTCTCTTACAACCGGATTTTTCTGTTCATGACGATTTTCATTCCATACTGTAACATTAATCATTTTCATATCCCCTTTTTTTGTGAATGCTAACTTATATCCCCTTTTTTCATAAATGCTAAACTTTGGTTAACCGGTTAACTTACTGCGGTTCACCCGCGCTTAGCAGTCGAATCTCGAATAATAAGTTCAACCGATAATTTCACATGCTGCAGCGTGCTGAAACGGTGTTCAATTGCTTGAATAACCGACGTCGCAGCTACGACTCCTTTGTTAAATACATCTTGACGAATGGTTGTTAGACTGGGAGATGCATAGCTACTAAACGTTATGTCATCAAACCCTACGATTGAGTAGTCCTGCGGAATTTTTTTCCCCTTTTCTTGCAGTGCTTTCATAATTCCAAGCGCCAGCGTATCAGAGGAAGCAAAAACCGCCCGAATATCCTTATGATCTTTCAGCAGCTTGTTCCCTAAATTGTAACCGTTATCAAACGAACTTTCGTTCACTTCAAAAACAAACGTCTTTGATGGCGTAATGCCCGCTTCTTTTAATGCTTTCTCGTAGCCTATATACCTCTTTTTATCCACTGGACTATTGACGAGGTGATGAGCAACAAAGGCAATTTCTTTGTGCCCCAAATTCACTAAATGTGTTGTAGCTAGATATCCTCCATACTCATCGTCTACAGAAATATGATGATAATCACGTTCGTACCTTTCATATGTATCTACTAGCACAATCGGATTCGATAACGCTTTCATTTTCTCATACAATCGATGCGGGAAGGCTCCTAAAAACAGAAGACCATCAATATTTCTCGTTCGAATCCATTTTAGACAATCAGCTGGGCTACTCGCTCCAGATATGACTAGATCATAACCATGCTTACGGATTACATATTCAATTCCACTAATCATTTCACTGTAATAATGGTTATCTTTAAATATAGTAGAAAGTGAATCATCTGTAAGCGGGAACATAACGCCAATCATATTTGATTTTTGTTTCGAAAGACTAACGGCGGTTAAATTTGGTTCGTAGTTTAATTCTTTTACCGCTGTTAAAATTCGCTCTTTTGTTTCATCGGATACTTTGTTAATTCCGTTTAAGACGTAAGATACTGAAGCTGCAGATACCCCTGCATGCTTCGCTACATCACGAATCGTTATCTTTTCTCCCATAAAATCTCTCCAGTTAAACGGTTAACTATTTACTCGTTCATTATAATTCACTCCTTTATTATCAGTCAACGTATTTTTCAAATTATCTGTTAACTATTATAATATCTTCCTAGATTGGTATGTTTTAAGCAGTGACAAGATGTATTGACACCTGTTAATCTTTGAAACGTACATATAAAGTTCGGTGCACAGCACGCACCGATCCGTGATAAAAGGGGCGTTCAAAAGGATTTCAGGAGGTACTTACTTTATGTTTAAGAAACTAGCAATTATTGGAGCACTGGCAGTTCCTATGTTCGGCATGAGTCACGGGGCAAATGCCGCTGAAACAACTCATCGCGTAAAAGCCGGAGAGACTCTTTACAAGATTGGCACTGAATACGGCGTTACGGTTAAACAGTTAAAAGAAGCGAATCACAAATCTACGGACTCTATTAATGCAAATGAAACACTAACAATCCCTAACTCTATTAGCGAAAGTGATAAAGAATTGTTAGCTCGCCTTGTACAAGCTGAAGCAAAAGGCGAACCTTACGCTGGCAAAGTGGCTGTAGCAACAGTCGTCTTAAATCGCGTGGATAGCGATTCTTTCCCAAACTCTATTCATGATGTCATTTATCAAGGTACACAGTTTACACCTGTACAAAACGGTGAAATTAATAAAGCAGCTGATGCTGAAGCAAAAAAAGCTGTAAATGAAGCACTAGCTTTTAGAGGTCAAGGAAAAGGTTCATTATTCTTCTTTAATCCAGATAAAACAAGCGACCAATGGCTTCGTCAAAAACAGGTTACGATCACAATCGGAAATCACGTGTTTGCAAAATAAACAAAAAAAGCACTCAGATGAGTGCTTTTTTTAATATGCAACAAGTAAGCTTAATAAAACAGCTATAATAATAATAGGCAATACGTATTTAACTAGAAAGAACCATGCGTTGAATAATTTAGCGCCTTTTGTACTTCCTGAAATAAACTCTTCGTACACGGCTTCTTTTTTCATTTTAAATGCCACAAAAATCGCAATGGCTAAACTTCCCAGAGGCAGCATTAAGTTGCTCACAAAAAAGTCAGCTACATCAAATATACTTCTGCCAAAAAGTGAGACATGTTTTAGTACACCAAACGAAAGCGCTGATGGGATACCTACCACAAACACAAGAATCCCTGATAAAGAAGCGTAGCGAGTTCGTTTTGTCTGATCGTCTTTGGTTAAAGCAGCTACGATAATTTCCAGCAGTGAGAAAGCAGACGTAAGCGTAGCAAATAGAAATAAAATTAAAAACAGTGCTAAAAAGACGGTACCAAACGGCATTTTCTCAAATACTGTTGGCAAGACCACAAACAAAAGTCCAGGTCCTTCAGTTGGCTTTAATCCAAATGAAAAAACGGCTGGGAAAATAGCCAAACCCGCCAGCAGCGAAACAAACAAGTTCAAAATAGCAATAGTCCCAGCTGAACGCGTCAAGCTTACTTTTTTCCCTAAATAAGAGCTATATGTCACCATGCAAGATAATCCCACGCAAAGCGAGAAAAACGACTGACCGAGCGCATAGAGAACAGATGACCCTGTAATGGCTGAAAAATCCGGTTTCAAAAAGAACTTTACTCCGTCCATTGCTCCGTCTAATGTTAAAGAACGCACCACGATAATGATAAAACAAATAAATAACAGCGGCATCATGTATTTATTAGCACGCTCTATTCCTTTTTGTACGCCTTTTGAAATAACAAACACTGTAATTAATAAAAACAGCGCCTGTGCACCTAATACTACATAAGGTTGGCTAATGACGGCATTGAACAACGGACCGTACTCTTTTCCGCTTAGCATACCGGTTACGCTCATAATCGTATATAAAATCACCCAGCCGCCAACGACGCTGTAAAAGGAAAGCAAAACGACACAGCTTAGTACTCCCAGCCTGCCAATCCATACCCAAGCGGATTTTGGAGCAATTGCCTTATAAGCACTAATCGCTTCTTTCCCCGTATGTCTTCCAATGATAAATTCTGCCAACAGAAGCGGCAATCCAATAAAAATCGTAAATAAAATAAACAACGCAAAAAACGCTCCACCGCCACTGGTTCCCGTTACGTATGGAAACTTCCATATCGCTCCTAGACCAATTGCTGCCCCAGCAGATGCTAAAATAAAACCGAGGCGTGAAGACCACTGATTTCCTTTACTCATATAATGTTACTCTCTCCTCTTCTAAACTCAAAACTCACCTGATTAGTACTGTACCATAAATGCAGAAGAAAATCATTCCCGTTTTACTTTTTTCTATAAAACGATATCTATATAGAATAGAAAAAATGAAGAAGCAGCTGCTTCTTCATTTTAAGGTTGGTGTTTCTATTCAAAATTTATTCTCTGTACGAGGATTCATCTCCACGGTAGGCTTCTTGATTTGAAATTTCTTCAATATGCATATGCCCTTCTCTCTCTAAACGAAGGACCGTACGCTCTGCATCTTCATAACTCTCGCACGTCACTTGTTTATATTCCATATCATCTTTATCCGTGTAAGCGACTAAATATGTTTCCATTTTAACTCCTCCTAATATAACCTGTATGTAACGTATGTTGCCTTTTTCGTTTATTTCTAAACATATAGGCTCCAAACATAAAGCCTAGCATACTATAATAGCGGAACTTCAATTTAAAAAAGTTGAATTTTTCATTATGCACCGATGCAACATGGAGGTTACACTTATGACATTTATTTTATCATTCGTACCAATTGTTGTTCCTTTTGGTATTTTAATTAGCTTAATTGCTTTTACAGCTGCTTTTTTACAATCAAAAGAGCATCATAAAAAGCTCTAGCTTACAAAAGCTAGAGCTTCTTTTTAAAAACGTCTATAGCGTTTAATCAATCCCACAATAATGGCAATTGCTAATAAAACAACTGAAATGATGACAGTAATGACAATTGGCTGATTTCCACTTTGCTTCACTGCAATGGCAATATAAGCCCAAATAAAAACAAGCGGATAAACAGCGTCTCGGTTTTTTAATGTAAACATGATGCCCAGCACAGCTCCTACCAGCAGCATAATAATCGTCCATGCTAACTCGTTTAAGCCAAGCAAGTGCTGTATTCCATTTGCTTGAAATACGACAAACACATTGACAATAGTCGCAACAGAAATCCATCCAAGATAAAGCGAAATCGGCAGACGCATAAACCATGTCGTCATTCGAGAATGCTGAATAATGGAATACACAATCATTAATGTGCCTAGAATAAAGAGCATAACTAAAAGAGATAACTTATAGTAATCGTTTTGGAAAATAAAGATCCACGCACTATTTAACAAACAGTTTAGAAAAAACCAAATGCCGATACGTGCATATATTTCCTTTTGATCTTCTCTTGCAAAAAATTGGCGTATAACCCAAATGGTTAATAATAAATAAATAACGCCCCAGATAGCAAAAGCATAACCCGCTGGTGTAAACAACGTAGGAACTTGCGCAGAAGCTTCTCCCGTTGTTTTGCCTCCTATTGGAATGGCATTTGCTAAATAATTCACAAGCAGTGTAATAGCCAAGCCTACTGTATTTAATACAGCATACAAACGAAATTTCGCCATTTTGTTCTCTCCTTTCTTCTATTTATATGGGAGTGTTTCGGAGACGAAAACGGCTCTTCCCTTCATTAATACCTCTTCTTCCCTAAAAATATGCATTTTTAAACAAAAATGATTAAAAATAGCTTTAAGAAATTTCCTCTTTAAGAAAGAAAAGCGGTTAGCACACAATTTCCCATAACGCTTTCTATTTTTCAGAATATATGGTAAGTTAAACTTAGATTAATAGGAAGTCCACTAGGGGTGCCACCGGCTGAGACAAGTTTTCTTGATCCCTTTGAACCTGATCTGGCTCATACCAGCGTAGGAAAGTGGCAATGTTCAGTTTTTTACTGTCCTTTGCCACTCCGTTTATAAACGGAGTGTTTTTTATTTCCTTTATGTGCTTGTTTGTGACTTCCTCATATTAAAGGAGGATTTTGATGTCATTTTCATCTCAATTAAGACAAGAAGCAAACTATATTTACGAAGCCATTTTTAACCATCCTTTTATTAAAGGAATTGCTGAAGGAAACGTGCCAAAAGAAGCGCTTATTCACTACGTTTCTCAAGATTACGAATACTTAACAGCATTTGTTCGCATTTACGGCGCTGCTTTAACAAAATGCCGCACGCGTACCGAAATGGAAGCCTTTAATGCCGGCATTTCTACGGTATTACATAGTGAAGTACACCCTCACAATAATTTTTGTGAAGTAGCAGGCGTACGTTATGAAGACCTTCACACTGAGACGCTTTCACCGACGGCCAGCCACTACATTAACCATATGACAAGTGTTGCGCATACAGGCAGCTTAGCAGAAATCATTGCAGTGCTTCTTCCATGTCCATGGACGTACGTTGAAATTGGCCAGCGCATTACAGAACAAGTAAATCCATCTCCTTCTCATCCTTTTTATGAATGGATTCAGTTTTATAATAATGAAGAAATGAATGGCACAACACAATGGTTTTGTAACAAGCTTGATGAACTCGCCGAACAAGCTACTGAAGAAGAACGTAACCGTATGAAAGATCACTTCATCAAAAGCTGTGAACTGGAGTATTTATTTTGGGAAATGGCATATACCCAAGAAAAATGGCCGCTTTCTCAGCTTTCACTTTCAAAATAACGAAAAAGCCTCCTATCAGGAGGCTCTTTTATTTCAATAGTTTTTTGATCATTTTCAAGCTTTGTTTTTCCGAAGGATAGCGGAATGACAAATCAAACTTGGTTGTTTGAGACAGCATGCTTTTAAAATGAGTGAATGTCTGAAAGCTGTCTTTTCCATGATATTGACCCGTGCCGCTTTCTCCCACTCCGCCAAACGGCAAATATGGCGTAGCGATATGCATAAGCGTATCGTTTATACAGCCTCCTCCAAATGAAAGGCGCTCCGTTATCACGTTTTGCACATCTTCACTTTCTGTAAATAAGTAAAGAGCTAACGGCTTAGCTTTTTCTTGAACTTTATGAATGACTTCGTCTAGTGTTTCATATTCAAGCATAGGAAGAATAGGCCCAAAGATTTCTTCTTGCATAACATCTGATGTCCAGCTTACTTCACTTAACACCGTAGGTTCTATTGTTAGCGTGTTTTTATTGTACCCGCCTCCAACTATAGCATTTCCGTCTTTTAAAAACTCAACTAGCCGAGTAAAATGACGCTCACTGACAATACGGCCGTAGCGGTCGCTTTCAAGTGGATTACTACCGTAAAATTGAGAAATTGCTTCGCGAAGTTTCTCTACAAGCTGCGCTTTCACTTTTTGATGCACGAGCAAATAATCAGGAGCAACGCACGTTTGGCCTGCATTCATCCCTTTACCAAACATAATTCGCTTCGCTGCAAGATCTAGGTTTGCGTCTTCATGTACAATGCACGGACTTTTTCCGCCTAGCTCAAGCGTGACTGGAATAAGCTGCTTCCCTGCTTCTTGCATAATAATTTTCCCTACATTTACACTTCCCGTAAAGAAAATATAATCAAGCGGCTGTTTTAAAAGGAGGCTCGTCGTGTCTACAGCGCCTTCAATCACCGTCACAAATGCTGGGTCAAAAGCTTCAGCCAGTAATTCTTGTATAACGCGAGATACGCTAGGCGTTAATTCAGAAGGTTTTATAATCGCCGTGTTTCCAGCGGCAATCGCTCCTACTAAAGGAGACAATGCTAATTGAAACGGATAGTTCCACGGAGCAATAATTAACGCGACTCCATACGGTTCAGGAACAATTTTCCCTTTAGAGCCCACATGTGTTAAAGCGGTTTTTACTTTTTTAGGCTTCATCCATTTTGCTAAATGCTTAAGCGTAAACCGAATCTCCTCTAGTAAAATCCCAATTTCCGACGTGTACGCCTCTACTTCAGATTTATTTAAATCTTGTTTTAAAGCATCCATAATTCTCTGCTCGTTTTGTTTGACTGCGTCTCTTAGCTTATTCAGCGCTTGAATACGGCTGCTGATACTCTTTGTCTTTTGCGCATAGAAATACTGCTTTTGTGTAGAAACAATATGTTCAATGACCGTTTCATCTGTGATATAAAATCGCTCGTGGTTCATCTCTTTCATCTCCCTATAAACATTCGCTTTCAACTGTAGCAAGCAAGTTTTTTAATAGCTCGACTGCCTCATTTAAAGCTAATGAATAATATCTCTGCGTTCCTTTTTGCTCAATTTGCACAAGCTTTTGATCGCGTAGAATTTTTAAATGATGAGAAATTGCCGGTCGTGATAGCGTAGACTCATTTGCAATTTCATTTACGGTTAAAGGCTCTTTTTCCGCGAGCAGCAAAATAATATCTTGTCTTGCTGAATCACTTAGCGCCTGAAAAATAGGAATGCTGGCACGAAATAACTCGACTGCTTTTTGACTCATATAGATTCTCCTTTATTTAATTTCTTGTGTTCTGCGGACAACGGATGTAAGCCACTTTCTTGGCACGAAGCGCGGGATGAACGTAGCGAGACGAAACTGTACTCCTGGTACGATAACCGTCTGCCCTTTCATAAATTTTTTATAGCCAACTTTCGTTACTGTTTCTACATCCATTGCACCGCTTTGAAAAAGCTTGGAGTTACTTAGCTGGGCTCGGTCGCTAAAACCCGTTTTAGTTGGACCCGGGCATAGAGCACTTACCGTTACATTGGTACCTTTTAATTCATTTTCAAGGGCCTCTGTGAAAGATAATACGTACGCTTTCGTTGCGTAATATACCGTCATAAGTGGACCTGGCATAAATGCAGCAACAGATGCAATGTTTAAAATTTTCCCGCGATTTCTTTTGACCATATCCGGTAAAAATAATTTTGTTAAATGAGTTAATGCTCGAATATTTAAATCAATCATGTTTAACTCTTCATCTAAAGCTGTTTCAATAAATTTGCCGTATAGTCCAAAACCAGCATTGTTCACTAAATAGTCAACGTGCATTTTTTTATTTTTAAGTTCTTCATATAATGACTGTATCTCTTCTTCTCTTGATAAATCCTTAACAACCGTTATGACTTCAATATTATAAGTAGATTTTAAATTCTCTCCAATAGCGGCTAGTTTATCAGCGCTTCTGGCAACTAAAATTACAGGATGCCCATCCTTTGCGAATTGATAAGCTAATTCTTTACCTATTCCTCCCGACGCACCGGTGATGAGCGCATAATGCTGTGACATAGTGTTCACTCCTTATGTTTATATGTTCAAGAACTTAAACATTTAAACTTATCTTATAGGACTCATTTTTTCCCGTCAACTGTTTTCTATACTCTTCTTTTCTTTTGTGTTTTCCATTTTTTCCATTTACGCATTTCTGTACATTTTTTTACAAAATATGCGTTTTCTTTACATAGAAGGCTAATGTCGTCTAGTTTTGACAACCTTTGTCACCTAGCAGGAAAACAAGTGAAGATATGGTGAATACAACATACAACAAATAATCCATTACATAGTTGGATGAAAATAGATAAGGGAGGAAATGAAAAATGATGGAGTCATATACAATTAAAAAAGTAAGTGATCAATTAGAGGTAGAAAAGAAAACGCTAAAACAATGGGAAAAATTATTGGGCAGCTATTTAACAATTGAACGAGTAGATGGAGCCCGTGTCTATACAGAGGAACAAATTGAATTATTTAATGATATTAAACAGCTGTTTGATGAACAATGTACGTTAGATGAAGTCAAAGAATACGTTCAGCTGCTGATAAAAGAACAAGAAGCACAGGAGCATTTAGTGATGGAATCAGAGGCAGCGGTTTCAAAAGAAGAAGAACCGGCACAGTTGAAAACTGCTAAAAAAGAAAACGTCATTGATTTTCAAGAACATTCCAATAAACAAATGAAGCAAGAAAAGAAAAAAGCTGCTGAAAAGCAGGAAAGCATTTCAGAAAATAAGCAGGAGAAGACCCCTCCTATACCTGAAGCACGATTAGCTACTAAAGAAGAAAAGCAGGCTATTTCTGCTTCTATTGAAGAGCCAAAACCAAACGACCTTGTTGTGAATGAAAAAGAACTGCTTCAAGGGGAATTAGTAGAAGCTGTTCGCCGCTATGAAGATGTGTTTGAGGTACTTGATACATTTAAAGCTGATTTGTTAAAAGAAATGCGAGAAGGTATGCGAAATGAAGTTCGCGAAGAAATTGTCGGAGAAGTAAAAAGAGAGCTTGAAAAAAGTGCTACCCAAACTGTAGAAATGGTGGAGTCGGTCGGGGCATACATCTCTGAGTCTTCAGAACGCAGTGCAAGAGATGTAGAAAATATGTCTAAAAAAATTATCCGTTCTAACGAAAAATCGTTTGATGAAGTCACTTCTTTGATTGAAGATTATTCAACAATTGCTGAAGAGAAAACCGAGGATATGCGCCTGTTCATGAAAGATGTCATGGAGAATGCGGATGAATCCTCTAAAGAAATGCAGTATTTATTAGACCGATTCTCCAGTAATTCCACCGTTGCGATGAATCAAGTAAAATTTATGGTTGAAAAATTAAACAATTCTTCAACTAATACGACAGAAGAGCTTCGTGATTTAATTGATTCAATGAATGAGGAACGAGTCTATTATTTAAAAGAAATGGAGAAAGAACGTAAGCTTCATCGTCAGAGCGTAGCTGAACGCGAAGAGATGTTTAGTGATTTTGTCCAAACCTTTAGACAAACCGCCGCTGCTGATATGAAGCGAAAACGGAAGTGGTGGAAGCTGTTCCTCTCCTGAAAACACCGGCCCTATGGTAATAGGGCCGGTGTTTTTTAATGGTATGAACAATAGTAGTTTGTATGTAAAAAATGTTAAGGTAACGTATGGCGATGAGACGTTATACTTTGAAACACATGATAGCCGCTTACCGATACGCCTATAGTTCCCGCTCCCGGAAACACTGTATCTCCGCATAACCATAGTCCTTGTAAGCCAGATCGATGCGAAATGCTCTTGAACAAGGCATGATCTAACGTTTGCGGAAAGCCTCCCACTCCCCCGTTTGGGCGAGAAGTGAACCTTTCCCATGCTTTAGGAGCTCCCGAAATTTGATGCTCTGCTTTTCCAATGCCAGGGATAATGGTTTTAATGCCTGCTACCATTTTTTTCTCAAGAACTTGTTTTTGAAGGTCATAGGCTTCTTTGTTGCTCCACTTGCTAAGATCAATGTGAGTAGACACTGTAATTGTACGCTTGCCTTCAGGGGCTCGAAAACGATCATCAGGATGAGAGACTGAGATAAATAAATGATTTCCTTCTGTCATTTCCCCTTGTTCGGATTGAAGTACTTGCTGAAACAACTCTACATTTTGCGGCAGATCTCTTTCATCAATCGCAAAATACATCGAAAACGTTCCCCACTGCGGAAGCTCGCTTTTTTCTTTTGCCCGCTTATGAATATGTTGGTAATCTTCATCATGCAGTAAAGACTTTAAGCTTTGAACCGGCGCGTTGCATACAACGTCTGATGCACGGTAACGGTTACCTCTATGATCATGCACGATCCACCCGTCATTATCACGCTCTATCTTTACTACTTTCCTTCCTAGAGTCGTTTTTCCTCCGCTGGCTTTAATCGATTTTTGCAGCGCTTCTGCGACTTTGTATAAGCCGCCATTCACATAAAAAGCTCCTTCGTGATAAATATCTAACGCCAAACACCCAATAAGCATTGAACAGTTCTCGCTCGTTGTCTGCATGCTGTCTATTAATTGACCATCAACAAAATGAAGAAAGTCCGCTTCGTCTAGCAAGCTGTGTTTTTTTAGTAAATAACTAAACGATTGATGAAAATAAGGCAACAGCTTCACAGAACCAACATTCAACGAACTTACTAGCCTGCTCCACTCACCGACTGTCAGAGGAGGAAGAACCGGCAGAGGCTGCATGAGCTTGCGAATTTCTTTTGCAATTCTAAAAACATTTTCATAAAAGCTCCTAATATTTTTTGCTTTATGAGGAAATTGTTTTTGAAGATAGGAAATATGCTGATGCCGGTCTTGATAATAAATCAGTGTACGATGAGGAAGATGGACTTTCATGATTTTTTCAAGAGAAACCTTTTCAACTTCTAGGCTAAGGTACGTGCCGATTCGCTCATGTATCCCTCCGTGCTCAAATCCCATTCCAAGCGTCGCCCCAACAGGAAACGTATACAAATGGCGCTGAAATTTCCCTGCACAGCCTCCCCATTCTCGAGAAGCTTCTAAAACCGTCACTTCATAATCATGTTTAGCTAAAAGCGCTCCCGCTGTTAACCCACCTATTCCTCCGCCTATTACAACAACTTGCTTATGCATGTTTTCACCTTCTTTCGTTCTTTCTTTTATTGTGCAAAAAAAAGAAGCTTACCGCAATTTAGAAGCGGCTCGTTACTGAAATAAAAAAGCCGTGAATGATCTCACAGCTTTTTGGCTTATTTTGTAATCACTCCACAAACAATCCGATCTCCTGAGTTTCCTGAAGGATCCGTTGTGTAATCGTCGACTTTATCATGTATCACTAATGCCGATCCATCCATATCCAAAAGAGAATTCGGCTTTCCTTCTTGCAGCGTGACAAGAGAAGCAAAAATTTCTGTATCTACTTTGCCATTTGGAGCAACTTCTAGATTGGGCAAATCACCTGCATGCGGGCCTTTTGTATTTTTAAAGCCGTGTTCACGTTTAAAAGGATTAAAATGGGCACCCGCTGTTTTAAAATCCGGCACCTCACATTTTCCTATTTCATGAATATGAAATCCATGTCTTCCCGGTGAAAGACCTTGAGCAGTTAATTTAATGTGCACGCCGTTCTTTGCTTCTGACAGGGTAGCCTCTCCTACTTTTTTGCCCGATGTATTTGTTAAATCCACTTTAACAGGTTCTACCGATACTTCGCTTGTTTCTTTCGCTTCCTCTGTTTTCAGGTGGTTTTCATGAGCGTTATTTTGCTCTTTTACCATGCTGCATGCTCCTAACAATAACAGAACAAAGACTACGCATCCGTTCATTATCAACTTTTGCATCCGTGATTCCTCCTTTTTCTTATTTATCACCATCCTTTCACTATTTTCCTTTTTTTAGACATCAAAAATAAGATTGAGACATACGTTCACCTTACCAATGAAAAAATCCGAACGAGTTGGATTCTTAATGAAGAACCTCAATTCATCGTTCGGATTTTCCTTCAACTAAAATACTTTGTTTTAACGTCTTACTTCTGTTTAAAGTTGTATTCTTTTTCCGTTCCGTTTGAAAAACGAACTTCTAATTCAAACGACTGAAAATCTTTTTTTAGACCAAACGCATCGATTACTTCCTTTTTTACATCTTCATCGGGCGTGCGCTGATCAAAATTTAACTTTTTAAATTTTGAAGATAATTTATTAAAAGCTTTGTCTCCGTTCAAGTGCTCATCGTTAATATTATCATCCACTTTGGCTTCTATCTCATCATTTTCATTTTCGTAGTCGGCTTCATAATCATTGTTGAGCCCCTTATAGTCTACTTCTAAATCAAATTTTGAAAAGTTAAAAGATGTGTTTTCGCTTTGATTATCATAGCTCATCGGCGTTCCGCCATTCGTCACGCCTTGTTTATTTTGAGCTTCTTTTGCCGGTGCTGCATCATCATTGTGGCATGCTGAAAGTACGCTAATACCTATAAGGGAAAAGAATATGAAAAAGGGTCGTTTCTTCACTGTATTTCCTCCTTTGACTTCACTCTTCCTTCCCTTTATGTCCACAAATCTGATTTTTATACGCCTTCACTAGAAAACCCCGCTCTCTAAAAAGAAAGCGGGGTTTTTCGTCTTGTTTATTTTACATTCGAATAAGAAATACTGTACATGCTGTTAAAATACGTATTGTAAAGAGCTTGAACAGCACGGTCTAAAGCATCTGCTTTCACACCAAACATCATGCTCACCTCAGAAGAACCTTGGTTGATCATTTCAAGATTCACTTCAGCACGAGCAAAAGCTTCTGTAGCTTTTGCAGCAATTCCTACTGTGCTATTCATTCCTTCTCCTACTACCATAACCATAGCAAGATCACGTTCAATAAAGATTTCATCCACTTCAAGTTCTTTTTCAATTCGAGTAAATACACGCTTTTCCACATCTGGCGTAAGCTGATGCTCGCGCATGATGACAGAGATATTATCAATTCCTGAAGGGGTATGCTCGTATGAAATACCTTCATCCTCTAAAATTTCAAGCAATCTTCTGCCAAAACCAATTTCACGGTTTAATAAGTATTTGCTCACGTGGATGTTGCAAAAACCTTTATCCCCAGCGATTCCAACTACCGGCGTATCGCCGTGAGGACGCTCAGCTACAATGAATGTACCCTTTGCTTCAGGATTATTTGTATTCTTTACACATACAGGAATGCCTAGTTTATAAACCGGCTCTAGCGCTTCATCATGGAAGACAGAAAAACCTGCATAGGATAGTTCACGCATTTCTCTGTATGTTACTTCTTTCATTTCATGAGGCTTTTCCACAAGTCTTGGATCTACGCTATAAATAGCATCTACGTCGGTAAAGTTCTCATACAAATCAGCTTTTACTCCCGCTGCTACAATTGAGCCTGTGATATCTGACCCACCGCGCGAGAACGTAACCATGTTTCCTTCTTCAGAGTAGCCAAAGAATCCTGGAATCACCAAAATGCCCGAACGCTCTCTTAGCTGCGGTAATTTTTCATAAGACAGTGGAAGCACTCTTGCTCTTCCGGGTTCATCAGAAACAAAAATACCTGCTTCTTTTGGATTTACATAATGAGCTTCAAAACCTAAATGGTTTAAATAAGCAGCCATTACCTTTGCGTTATTATCTTCTCCACTTGCTTTTAGGCAGTCTAATAAGCGAAATGGATCGTTTTTATGTAAATCAATAAGTGATTGTAAATTCGTAATAATGTCAGTAATAATCGTTTCTGGCATAGACAAGTCCACAACGATTTCACGATAGCGATCAATTACTTGCCCAAACTCATCGACGTAATCTTCTCCAAGCTGTATTTTGGCAGAAAGTGCGATTAGCAAATCTGTCATTTTTGTATCTTCTCCGTATCGCTTGCCCGGAGCTGATACAACCACCAGCTTTCTCTCTTTATCAGACGTTACAATATGCGCAACCTGTTTAAATTTCTCTGCGCTTGCAACTGAACTCCCGCCAAACTTCGCAACCTTCATGTTTGAGACACTTCCTTACTTTGTTTTTAATATTCGATTATTGTACCATATTTTATCAAGTAGAAAAGCTTATCTATCTAACTTTTCTAAAAATTAAAGGAATACTACCGTAATTGTACTCTCATAAAGAACAAATGTCTACCAGAAAAACACAAAAAGACTGATTTTACATCATGTAAAATCAGTCTTTATTTGTTATTCTGCTTTTGGCTTTTTTAATACACCTACAAGGACCGCTGTTACAATTGCACCAATTAAAATTGCTAGTGCATATAAAAGAGGATTTCCTTGTACAATTCCGATAACGAATACGCCGCCGTGTGGTGCTGGTAAACCGATGTGGAACATCATTGTTAAAGCACCTGCTACTGCAGCACCGATAACCGATGCGGGAATCACACGGCCTGGGTCAGCTGCTGCGAATGGAATCGCACCTTCTGTGATAAATGAAAGACCCATTACATAACACGTTTTACCTGTTTCACGCTCTTGGCGAGTAAATTTATTTTTGAACAAAGTTGTCGCAATGGCCATACCTAATGGTGGAACCATACCGCCTGCCATAATCGCTGCGTGTGGTGCATAGTTTCCAGCATCAATCATTGCAATACCAAATGTAAAGGCTGCTTTATTAATAGGACCACCCATATCAATCGCCATCATACCGCCTAAGATAATACCTAATAATACTAAGTTACCTGTACCAAATCCACTTAACCAGTGCGTTAATCCTTTGTTAATCGCACTAACTGGCTCATTTACAACATAAAGCATAATCAATCCTGAGATAAAGATCCCAAATAGCGGATAAAGAAGAACTGGCTTAATTCCATCAAGCGCTTGCGGTAAACCGCTGAATAATTTCTTTAACCCCACTACTACATAACCTGCTAAGAAACCAGCGATTAAACCACCTAAGAAACCGCCTCCGCCAGAAGCTGCTAAAAGACCTGCAACCATACCGGGAGCTAAACCAGGACGATCAGCAATACTCATTGCAATAAACCCTGCTAGTACTGGTACTAGTAAGAAGAATGCATTATCTCCGCCAATTGTTTTTAATGCTGCTGCAAATGCATTGTACGTCGGATCTTTCGGTTCTGCTGAGTGAATGCCAAACATAAATGAAATAGCAATTAAGATCCCGCCCCCTACAACAAACGGAAGCATTGCTGATACACCGCTCATTAGGTGCTTGTAAAACCCTGTACGCTCTGATCCTTTACTTTCTCCGCCTTCTTTGCTGCCACCGCCGCCGCTGTATACAGGAGCGTCTCCTTTTAACGCGCGGTTAATTAATTCTTCAGGCTTGCGAATTCCTTCAGCTACTGGAACTTGAATAACTTTTTTACCTGCAAAACGTTCCATTTCTACTTGCTTGTCCGCTGCAACGATAATAGCGGTAGCGTTTTCAATTTCTTCCTTCGTCAACGCGTTTTTAACCCCGCTGGAACCGTTTGTTTCAACTTTTAGCGTGACATTCATGTCTTTCGCTTTTGCTTTTAAGCTGTCCGCTGCCATATATGTGTGGGCAATTCCCGTTGGACAAGCAGTTACAGCAAGCACTAATTGATCTGAAGCTGTATCTACTTCCTCTTCCGGCGCTTCATTTTCAGTTTCCTTATCATCAATTGCTTTAATGACTTCATCAATTGATGATGCTGTTAGCAACGTTTTTCGGAACGATTCGTCCATTAACAACGTAGACAAACGAGATAATGTTTCTAAGTGAGCATTATTCGCTCCTTCACTCGCTGCAATCATAAAGAATAAGTGTGCAGGCTGTCCGTCTAATGATTCATAATCGATACCTTCTGTTGAGCGTCCAAATGCAATGGCCGGTGTTTTTACCGAGCTTGTTTTCGCATGCGGAATGGCAATGCCTTCTCCAATTCCCGTTGTACTTTGAGATTCACGATTTAAAATTGCTTCTTTATAGCCAGCTCGGTCGCTTAAGCGACCAGCTTCGTCTAATTTTCCAACTAATTCATCAATAACATCAGCTTTTGACGTGCTTTTTAAATCAAGAATGATTGTATCTTTTTTTAATAATTCAGTAATTCTCATTCTCGTTTCCCCCTACTCTACCTTTGTGATTGACACTTGTTCACGAAGCGTCTTTACATCTTCTGCTGTACATAATTCAAGTGAGAATGCTGTGGCACTTCCTGAAGCTACTCCTGTTTGAAAAGCTTCTAATAAATCCCCTTGTTTTACATAAGAAGCAATAAATCCAGCTACAAGTGAATCGCCAGCTCCAACAGAATTTTTTACCGTTCCTTTAGGGACTGTGGCACTGTAGACACCGCTTTCGTTAATAAGCAGTGCTCCATCACCTGCCATAGACACAACGACGTTTTGCGCTCCTTGTTCCACGAGCTTCTTACCGTATACTAGCGCATCTTCTGCACTGTTTACTTCTACATCAAACAATTCTGCAAGTTCATGATGATTCGGTTTGATAAAAAACGGCTTGTGGGACACGACGTCTAGCAAAGTTTTTCCACTTGCATCTACTACAACTTTTACTCCGTTCGCTGCTGCTAGTTCAGTTAACGTTTCATACACAGAACTTGGAAGCGTTTTCGGTATACTCCCTGCTAATACGAAGATATCGCCTTCAGTCATTTGCTTTACTTGAGTCAATAAAGACTGAAGCGCTTCGTCTGTAATAGCAGGTCCTTGACCGTTAATTTCTGTTTCTTTTTCTGTTTTTAACTTTACGTTAATACGGGTATCTCCCTCAACTCTTGTAAAAGCTGTTTCGATATTCTCCGCTTTTAAGTAGTCTTCGATATAGGTTCCTGTAAAGCCGGCTACAAAACCGAGGGCTTTATTATCAACACCTAATCGTTTTAAAACGCGAGAGACGTTAATGCCTTTTCCTCCTGGAAACTTGGCTTCATTCGTTGTGCGATTAAGCCCGCCTTCTTCGAATGCTGAAACATGTACTACGTAATCAACGGATGGGTTCAACGTACATGTATAAATCATGATTTCACAACCTTTATGTCTGTTTTGTTTGCATACTGTATAAGTACATCGCTAGGTACGTCATTTGTTATAATTTTTGCTTCATGTAAATCGGCTATTTTCGCAAAGCTTGTTTCAAAAAACTTAGTGGAATCTGATAAAATATAAGATTCTCTAGACAGCTTCATTGCCGTTTGCTTGATCAATGCTTCTTCTGGATCAGGAGTTGTATATCCATATTGATGATGAATCCCATTCGCTCCCATAAAGCACTTGTCAAAACGATATTGCTCAAGACTTAAAAGAGCTCCATTGCCAATTAAAGCGCCCGTTTTATGTTTAACAGATCCTCCAATTAAATAGAGGGTGATACCTTGTTCTAGCATCGGGTTTAAATGCATTAAACCATTTGTCACGACAACTACATCTTTTTGCTTTAAAAAAGGAATCATTTCATACGTTGTAGTTCCTGCATCTAAAAAAATACAGTCACCTTCATTTATAATGGAAGCCGCATACTCTGCAATGTTTCGTTTATCTTGAACATTTTTAGCAGATTTTTCGATAACGCTCAGTTCGATTCGTTTACTGCGAATAAGCGAAGCGCCACCATGAACACGTTTGAGCATTTGCTCTTCTTCTAGTTGACTTAAGTCTCTTCTAATGGTTGATTCCGAAGCGCCTGTAACTTCGATAAACTCTTGCACTTTTACAAGTTCTTTCTCTTTTAAAAGTTTTAAGATTAGTTGATGTCTTTCCGGCGTTAACATGTTCTAGCTCCTTTTTCAAAAAAGCGTTTTCATTTATTTCATGTACTTACTTTATCACGGTTTACATTCAAAATCAATCATAAAAAATCAAAAACATTCATTTTTTTAATTACAAAATAAAGTTTTTTGAATGAACAATTAGATTTGCATTTGGTTTAATAATAGTTCATACAAAAGGAAATATGCTGGTAATTCAAGAATTTGTCTACTTTTCTCATTATATGTAAAGGTTTTCTTCCACTTAATTAGTTATGACTGTTTTTGACTATTTCTTGACCGATTGAATTTTTCTGACTGAATCAGCCATAGCTTGTCCTGATTTCATAAAAGCCTACACACCAAAAAAGTTGTCCACCTTTTTGGACAACTCAAAGTGACCCATCATTTAAATAAAAACAGAAGCATATATAATATGGAAGCAAGGGCAGAAGAAATAGCTAAACTTGAGATAAAACGAACGAGTCTTTTTTTAATGAACTGCGTTAATTCGATTTCTCTTACTTGAGTTTTTTCATTTTGCATACAATAATCCCTTCTTTAATTAAAATTTCCTAGTAGCTAGAAGTTGCTACTCGCAGAATATGCTTTTATGTATTGTATGCATGCGTTAAAAAAAAGATACAAAACGAACAAAAAAGCTACTCTTAGCTAGAGTAGCTTTCATCTTTCCATACATCTGCTTCAATTACTGCATCTGCTCGAATCGAATATGTATAGCAAGGGCCTGTAACCATCAGCGTATTCGACTGCAGCGAGACTTTATCAATCGTCACTCGTTCATACCTTTGAATATGTCCTGCTTCATAGACGTGAAGCGTTACTGGATAATGCTCCGAGTAACTGTTCATAATGACATTTTCAATATGCTCAATCTTTTCTTTTTTTAACCCTAAAGGCTGCTTATGCGCATCGGGACTGTACATTTTCTTCATTTTCTCTAAATGCTCGGGCATTACTAACTTCGCATACTGTTTTAATTCATCTTGATACACGTTCATTCTCCCCCTTGACTCTTGCTTCTATTTTACCGAACGAACATTCTCATTGCAAAACTTTTTAATCAAAATAAAAGCAAACAATTCATTTTTTCATACTCCATAAAAACTGTCAAAAGATTTTATGTTAATAGCAGAAAATGATTTTAAAAAAAATAATAATATCCCATCTTTAATTCAGTCTCTAGAGTTGGTATAATACATTGTCATGACTGTGTTTTCGGAGCTTTTGATGATTGGAGGTAACGTTCATGATTAATAAAATAAAAGAAATTATCCTCATTATTCTAGGGAGCCTCATTTTCGCACTGGCCATTAATTACTTTGCTATTCCAAATGAATTAGCAGAAGGCGGCGTAACCGGTGTAACAATGATTACCTATTATGTATTAGGCTGGTCTCCGGGTATCACAAACTTTATATTAAACGGTTTGCTGGTACTGATCGGATACAAATTGCTTCATAAACGTGTGATTGTTTACACAATTATATGTATTATTTTCACTTCTCTATTCCTACATATAACTGAAGGACTGGGAAATCCTCTTGACGATACGCTACTGGGGGCTATTTTTGCTGGTATTTTAGCTGGTGTAGGACTCGGACTTGTGTTTAGAGGCGGCGGAACTTCCGGAGGCTCTGCAGTTATTGCCCGCTTAGCTAATCAATATCTAGACTGGAATATTAGCAAAACGATGCTGGCAATTGATTTATTAGTTGTAGCAAGCGCTTATTTTGTCATCGGTGGAGAAAAGACAATGTATACGGTTATTTCTCTTTACATCGGAACGAAGGTGCTTGATTATATTATTGAAGGACTCAACCCTCGCAAAGCAATCACTATTATTTCACACCGTTCAGTTGAAGTAGCCGAACAAGTCAATAAAAAGATGCAGCGCGGCGTCACTGTCTTTTCTGCTCATGGAAGCTATACAAAAGAAGCAAAAGACGTATTGTACGTAGTTGTGAACAAACAAGAACTGCTAGAATTAAAGCGCATTATTCATAAAGTCGACGAACAAGCTTTTGTGGTCGTACACGATGTACGCGACGTCTTTGGATTAGGTTTTACCATTCCAAAGGCCAGTTGAAAACCCGCTGTAAAAAAGCGGGTTTTTTCTATTATATATGTTTGCGCTGAAAATACTGCAAACCTGCTGTTATAAAAAGAATAAACTTTCTTGGAACGACAATAAAAAGCTCTGTAATGAAAAAGAAAAAAGCTAAAAGGCGACGCCTTTTAGCTTTTTAGCTTTTTTCTTTACACGTCCATTTAATTAACAAGCCGCAGTGCGTTAATCCTCCTCCAAACCCATAAAGAATAAGGAGGTCATTACCCTGTACTTTTCCTGTCATTATTCCTTCGTTTAAAGCAAGCGGAATAGAAGCTGAAGATGTATTTCCGCAGTATTGCACACTCGTTAACGTTTTATCCATTGTAACACCTGTTTTAGCACAAATAGCTTCAATCATTCGAAGGTTTGCACTGTGCGGAATAAACCAATTTACATCAGAAAGAGAAATGGAAGTATTCTTTAATAATGCTTCTACTCCTTTTGGAATCGTTCGGACAGCAAAGCGGTATACTTCACGCCCGTTTTGAACTAAATTCCCGCTCGAATTAATTTCTTTTCCTGAAAGAGTATTAGATAAGTTAGAACGATATAAATTCACCCCTCCGCTTCCGTCCGTTCCGTAGTGACATCCTAAGAAACTCGGATTATGCTCATCGTACTCTACAAGCATAGCTCCCGCTCCGTCACCAAACAGCACGCATGTGGCCCGGTCCGTATAATCTGTAATTTTCGACATGACTTCAGCACCAATAACTAAAATCTTTTTATGCAATCCCGACGTCACTAAGCCGTTCGCCACATGAAGGCCATATGTAAAACCGGCGCATGCGGCACTTAGATCAAATGCAGCAGCTTGATCAATATGAAAGTAATCTTGAATCTGACATGCTACGCTAGGAAAAAAGTGATCTGGCGTTGTTGTCGAAACAATAATTGCATCTACATCTTCTATTTCTACAGCATATCGGTTAAGCAAATTTTCAACGGCTCGAATGGCAAGCGTAGACGTGTATTCGCCTTCACCAGCAATTCGTCGTTCTTTCATTCCGGTACGCTGTACAATCCATTCGTCACTTGTATCAACCATTTCTTTTAAATGGTCGTTCGTTAATTTTTGCTTTGGTGTATATATCCCCATTCCTGTGATTCTAGCTTTTGATTGCATCATTTTTCCACCTCAAATCAGTTGATACTTAATTATAACACCTACTTTTAATATCTGGTACTAATTTATTGTTAGATAAAAAGCGCAAAGGCATACCCTTTACGCTTTTTTATTGGATATAAATTTTTCTATCCCTTACCTACTGCGTGCCTGATACTCTTTTTCTAAGTCAGAGAGTGTAAGTTCAAAAAGATGATGGTTTTCTTTTTTGTAAATCCCTTTTTTCAGTAACTTTTCAATGAGGTATTGTTTTCTTTGCCGCACCGCTGCTCGTAATAAATTTTCCATCTTTTCTCCTCCTATTATATTAATTTAAGAATAAAAAAAAGACTCCTAACACAGGTCAGAAGCCTTCGGTAATCCGGTCAGCACAGGAATGAAACTGTCAGATTTTCATAATTTTAAAAAGTACAAAGCTGCTGCTTTAGCAGCTTTAGACTTCTCATCGTCATACTCATACAACCTATAACTCAATTTTAATTCAAAAAATTCTAAATCTTTAACCGGAAAGAAAGTCAATTTTTCTTCGAATACGCACGTTTTCTATATTTAGTACGGTACTTGCTTGCCCCGCCGCCAAGCATTCGCTAGCTAGGCTGGCCCTTCAGTTTCTCTAAATACGTATTTAAATAGGCTTATTTGTGGCTTGCTACTTTGCTTTTAGCTAAAAAGCGGTTTTTTTCCGTGCTGTCCACTTGAGTAATTTGTCCGTCGTGAAGGGTAATTAGTACAGATCCATAGTTGATTTCAGTTAGTAATTTAACAATATAATCTAATTTTTCTTGTGTAATTGAAGCCATTTTATCATTCTCCTATTCATAGATAGATTTATATTTTAGTTGCAGTTGAATAAACAAAGCGAACAACATCTATAAGTACTTGTATAATGTGCAGAAGATAAATACATGGTAATCCTCCCCATATGTTCAGTTGAAGATTGAGATTTTAATGACCACAACCAATGTACAGAAAAGGCCCACACTAGTAGCGAACAAGTATGAGCCTTCGGTTGACCGATCAGCTTCTTTAGCATCCCAATTTTTTCAAAAGATTTATACTATCTATATTATTTACACTTTACCTATATGTCAAGTAGGGATTAAAAAAATAAATAGATATTATTAATTTTTTTTATATCTTTGACCTAATAAAAAAGACTCATCTGCATGAACTTACACAGACGAGTCTTTTTTAGCCCTAATTTTTTGGATAGGCAAGGTTACCGTAAAAATGCTTCCTTGTTCTTTTTTGCTTTCAACACGTATTGTGCCCTCATGTAACCGAACAATTTTTTTTGTAATGGCTAGACCGAGGCCGCTTCCTTTTAACGTTCTCGATTTATCTACTTTATAAAAGCTTTCAAAAATATATTTTTGATCTTCTTCGGCAATACCAATTCCATTATCCTTTATTTTCACGTCTATTTCTTCGTTTTTTAGAGAAATGGATATTTTCACAAATCCATTTTCAGGCGTATATTTAATAGCATTTGTTACTAAATTCAGCCAAACTTGCTCTAACAAATCTTTATCTGCTTCCATTTGAACATTGGATAAATCAAGGTCAATTTCTATGTTCTTTTTTGTCCACTGAGGTTCTAAAGCCATGACCACATGCCTGATTTGTTCATCTAAACGGTATTGCTGCAGCATTAGCGTTTGATGTTCAGAGTCTAGAGAAGCAAGCTTTAGCAAATTGGAACTAAGCTGAGAAAGTCTTGTACTTTCTTTTTCAATAATCGTTAAATATTGTATCTTTTTATCTTCACTGACGATATCATCTTTAAGTGCCGCTGAAAAACCGCGAATAGAGGTCAGCGGTGATTGAATCTCATGCGAAACGCTAGCAATGAACTCTTGCCTCATCGTTTCTATTTTGTTTAATTCTTTAGTCATTTGATTAAAATTTTTAGTTAACAGACCGATTTCATCATTCGCTGCGTGCTCGACTTGCACATTGTATTCGCCTTGTCCGACAACTTTCATCGCTGTACTGAGACGCTTAATCGGTTTAATAATAATCATTGAAACATATGCAAATAATACAATACCCACTAATAAAATCGTAATAAGCTGGATATTTTGAACATCTTGAATAACTGAAAATTGCCGCTGTGGATGAGACTGAATAAATAGAGCATACGACCGTCCATTTTCTTTAAAAGGAAGACCCACTACGTTTGGCTGTGGACGATCATCTTTTTCCTCGTTTAAATTAGAATAACGCTTCCCGTCTAATACTTGATCTACTTCTTTCGGTGTAATTGGAATAGGCGGTCCTGGCTGTCCTAATACTTTTTCTTCATGCTGATCATCAATAATAATAAACGAAAAATGAATGAATGATGAATTAGATAAAAACCTTGCAGCTTTGTCCGAGTCTTCTGCTCCGTACAAATCGATAAAATCTTCTCCCATCTTCACCATATCCTGACCTAATCGCATTTCGAGCTTCTGCTTGCTAAGAAATGTCGTGACGACAACGGTAATCACAACGCTCAATAAAATTGTAATGATGAACGACAGAACCAGCTTTACATAAATTGATTTCACGTTAACACCCTTCTGCTCTATAGCCTAGTCCGCGAATTGTTTTGATTTCCATACCGACGTTTTTCATATGATTAAGCCTCTCTCGCAGACGTTTTATGTGAACGTCTACCGTGCGCTCATCGCCTTCATAATCATATCCCCAAATTAATTGAATAAGCTGATCACGAGTAAAAATTTTTCCTGGAGAACTAACTAACGTGAACAGTAATTCAAACTCTTTTAACGGCAGCTGTTCGCTTGTTTCTCCTGCACTCATCTCTAATTTGGTACGGTCTAGTTTTATATTCCCCATATAGATTACATTGTTAGCTTCTACTCGGTATCTGCGTAAAAGAGCCTTTACACGAGCAACCATTTCCTGAGGATCAAAAGGCTTCACGACATAGTCGTCTGTTCCGATATCAAATCCTTTTAGCTTATCATGCGATTCGCCTCTAGCTGTTACCATTAAAACCGGTATATCAAAATACTCCTTAATCTCCTTTGTTAGTTCCCATCCGTCTTTAAATGGCATCATGATATCAACGACCGCTAGATCAATTCGAAACTCTTCCATTTTTGCCCACGCTTCTTCACCATCTGCTGCTTTTATAATTTTGAATCCTTGATTTTCTAAATATAATGATATCAGCTCTCGAATATGTTGATCATCATCTGCAACTAATATTTGAATCATACATGTCTCTCCCTATTCCTAAGTTTGTCCAGCTTTTACGCACAGTAAGCTCTCTGTTTATAGTAAACAGAGAGCCGCATAAGATCATACAATGATTTTATACTTCAAATATGAACTGAATATGAACAAACGGATTAACTCTTATTAGCTGAAGTTGTTTGCTCGTTCTTTTTCTACAATTCCCTCCAAATACGATAAAAACGTGTGACGTAAATCTCTGCGCTTTAACGCAACTTCTACCATCGCTTTCATATAGCCTACCTTATCTCCAATATCAAAGCGCTGCCCTTCCAGTTCAAGAGCAAACAATCGCTCTTTTTTACATACCACACGCAGTGCATCTGTTAATTGTAATTCATTTCCTACCCCTCTTTCAATCGTTTTTAGATAAGAAAAAATAGAAGGATTTAAAATGTAGCGGCCCATAACGGCAATAGTTGACGGAGCTTGTTCTATCGATGGTTTTTCAATCAAGTCATTCACTTCATGAAGGCTGCCAGATTTATTTTTCGGCTGAATGATTCCGTATTTTGATACCTCTTCAACATCCACTTTTTGAACTCCGATAACTGATTGATTAGTCGTTTCATACGCTTGGATCATCTGTTTGAGCGTAGGTTCTTCAGAAGTCATAATATCGTCTCCAAGAAGAACAGCAAACGGCTCATCTCCAATAAACTGTTCGGCACAAAGAATAGCATGACCGAGTCCTAACGGCTCTTTTTGACGAATATAGTGAATGCTGGCCATTGATGAGATCGTTTGTACTTCTTTTAACATGTCAAACTTGTGTTTTTCTTCAAGCATTTGCTCTAACTCAATTGATTTATCAAAATGGTCTTCAATTGATTTTTTGTTTCGCCCTGTAATAAAAATAATACTTTCAATGCCTGATTTCACAGCTTCTTCTACAATATATTGTACAGCAGGCTTATCGACAATTGGCAGCATTTCTTTCGGCTGCGCTTTTGTCGCTGGCAAAAATCGAGTTCCTAAACCGCCTACTGGAATAACTGCTTTTTTTATCGTCATATATGAATCCCTCTTTCTTTTTTAGTAGTAAATACAAATAATTTAGTACCAATAAAGTTGATACCGACACTTGCGATTGTAATTAAAAGTTTACTGATTAGCAGCGATATACCCCATTTATTATATAGAACAGTCAACAGAAATGATGTTAGGGATAAAGTGATCAAATTTACGATCACGAATGAAATCACCTCACGCTTACTGCTTTTTTCTTTTCTCTCAAACGTCCATTTGCGATTCATGACATAACTGTTTAAGATGCCCGCACTGTATGAAATCCACTGCGCTAGTATGTAGTTAACACCGATTGTTGTTAAAAGTGCGTATACTACAAAATCAATCAGTGTATTTACAACTCCTACTAACGCAAATTTAATAAAAGATATCCATTTGTTAGTCACGAAGTGATACTTCCTTGCGTGTTTCAAGCTGATACTTTTCACGGACGATATAGAGTGGACGATTTTTTGTTTCATCGTAGATGCGGCCAATATATTCTCCAATCATACCAAGAATAATTAAAATGATGCCGCTAAAGAATAGCTGAATGACAATTAATGACGACCACCCGGTGATGGTGCTGTCTGTAAATAACTTCAAATACAGCACTACTAAAAGATAAATAAAGCCGATACCAGATAGAGTTACACCAGCATAGCTAGCTAGCTTTAATGGCTTATATGAAAAAGATGTAATACCATCCATTGAAAGCTTCAGCATCTTTTTCAAAGGGTATTTTGACTCCCCGGCCAAACGCTCGTCTCGCTCATATTCTACTGCTGTTTGCTTAAAGCCAACCCAGCTTACTAATCCGCGAACAAAGCGATTTTTTTCTTGAATGCTATTCATTTGATTGCACACTTTGCGATCTAGCAAACGGAAATCCCCTGTATCAAGTGGAATATCAATATCGGTCATCGCACGTAAGAAGCGATAAAACATAGCAGCCGTTTGTTTTTTAAAGTATGTTTCTCCTTTTCGCTTTGTACGCTTAGCGTATACAACGTCAAACCCTTGCTTCCATTTTTCAATCATCTCTAAAATCAATTCGGGCGGATCTTGCAAATCAGCATCAATCACAACGACCGCCTCTCCTCTTGCATAATCCATACCCGCTGTAATAGCAATTTGATGACCAAAGTTACGGGCAAAATCTAATAAAACAACCGCTGGGTCTTGCTCACTGTACTCTTTAATGATTTCTGCTGTTCGATCTCTACTGCCGTCGTTCACGAAAAGAAGCTCGTAAGCTTCTTTCGTTGAACGCATCACTTCTGTGAGACGGCGGTAGGTTTCATGAATCACTTCTTGTTCGTTGTAGACAGGAATAACAATAGAATATTTAACAATGGAACTCATGTTCATGCCCTCCTTATTTAAGCGTTATTTCGTATAGTGTTCCGTTTCCAGATGGCCCTTGCTGAGCACTTGATGACGTAGACTGCCATTTGGAAGAAGGAATCTCCTTACTATTGTCTTTAATCCAAGTGATAACGTCAGATTGACCTCCCTTGCCCATTCCAGACAAGTAGAAATATTTCACTTCACCTTTTTTAATCATGGCTTTTAATTTACTTACCGTTAAAATTGGATCTGAACCGCTAAACCCACCCATTGCCATTACTGGCTTGCCCGTTTTGATAATGTAAGGTGCAGCTGAAGTTGAGTCCGTTGTGGCAAATAAATATTTTTCGCCTGTATTATTTTTTGTTAAATAGTTTAGTAGCTTTTGGTTTACTTCTGCGTTCATCCCTCCACTTTTTCGTTTTGAAGAGGATGATTTGCTTGAAAAGCTATTTGGCATTTGACTATTATTGGACGAACCGCCTGGCATTTGCATTTGACCACTGTTTGAAGAACTGCTTGGCGGCTGCATTTGACCATTATTGGACGAACCGCCCGGCATTTGACCGCCGTTCGATGATGAATTGCCGCTAGAGCTTCCTGGAGGCTGCATGCCGTTAAAACCAGATTGTTTGCTGTTTGTAGCTGTGCTTGGAGGTCCTCCCATACCGCTTGAAGAATCAGGACCTGCTGATGGAAGCATGCTATTTCCACCATAAATAATTGGTGTCATCGCCCAGTACGCCGGCATCGCAAGTAAGACAACCATTGCTGCGGCTCCTAGGTAGTTCGTCAACGAATTTTTACGCTGTTTACGAACAGCTAAAACAAGAGCTAAAATGACGCCCAGTGCTCCTACACCTGCAATTGGCGCTACGCCGATTGAGCTGACATAAGGAGACATAATATATACTTGAAGTGCTGCTGTTGTTAAAATACCACCTGGCAGCAGCCATGATTTCCAGCCATTATGCTGTTTGTACATGCTCCATAAAGCTACTGCTCCCGCTCCGGCAAATGCAGCGATTGGAGGTGCCAGCATAATTAAATAATACTGATGGAAAAATCCTGCGATACTAAAGAAAACAGCTACTGGTAGCAGCCACGCTAACCAAAATAAACTTTCTTTTTGTTTTGTCGTGTAAGGCCCTTTAAATTTTACTCCGGCAAATAGACCCACGATTGAAAAGATTACAAATGGTAATAACCAGCTGATTTGATCTGATAACCCTTTTTGAAATAGTCGGAATGGACCAGGATTCCCCGTGTTGAACATTCCGTTTTGATTCCCTCCACCTGGAGCCTGCATCTTTTGAGAAGAGCTGCTCTTTCTTTGATTTGAGCTTTGTGAAGAATCAGCACTTGAATTACTAGTTTGTTTTGTTTCACTGCTTGCTGTTTGCTGCTCAGTTTGAGCAGGCTGTTTATGACCGCTTCCCGTCACGCTTGTATTTCCAGTTAAACGATTAATACCGTTATATCCGAAAGCAAGCTCTAGAACTGAATTTGTTTGACTGCTTCCCATATAAGGGCGCTTATCAGCAGAAGTAGAATCTACCACAACTGCCCATGAGACAGAAACCGCGAGCATTAGTGCAGTCGCTGTTGTCAAAAAAGCAATTTTCTTTTTCCAAGTGATTTTGGTTGCCACTACATAGAAAACATAAAATGCTGGTAAAACCATGTATGCTTGAAGCATTTTCATATTAAATGCAACACCAATCATCGCAAAAGCTGCTAACACCCAGCCAAATTTAGCCGTACGCACAGCACGAAATAACATCCACGTTGCTACTAATAATGTAAATACAAGCATACTATCGATATTATTTGTTCGGCTTACCGCAGGTACAATTGGCGTCAGAGCCATGGCAAGAGCTGCAAATCTCCCAGCCCATACGCCAAACGTACGTTTTACGAGTACGTATAGTAAAAGGACTGAACCGATGCCTGCTAATGCTTGCGGTAGAATGACGCTCCATCCGTGAAATCCAAATATTTTGGCACTAATTGTCTGAATCCAAAATACAACCGGCGGCTTATCAATCGTTACATAGCCTCCTGGATCAAAAGATGCATAAAAGAAATTATGAAAACTTTGAAGCATACTTTTGACAGCTGCCGTGTAATAAGCGTTGGCGTATTCATCTGTCCAAATTTTAAATAAGTTCAAAAACGCTGCAATTAAAACAATGGGAACTAAAAATAAGTCTATTCTGTTTTTATTTGAAGTTCGTTCTTCTTTCACTTCACTGTTCATGTGTTTCATTTCACTCCTTCTTAATTTCTGACTTTAGTCTAACAAGCATATGTGAACTGATTATGAACAGAAAAAATAATTTTTTATTTTTCAAAAACCCATTTGACCTCTTACGCTCACCAATGAAATATTTTACAATTAAAGAATCAAGCACATGAAATAGAAAGCGTATTTTTGGAATGCTGCAGCTTCTCTGAAACATTATTATCAACATTTCATCCACTTCTTGCTGAGAAAGGAGACAACTTTATGATTCAAGTAAAAGATATATACGGAAATTTACCCACACTAGAAACCGAAAGACTCCGCTTGCGGAAAGTTACAAAAAAAGATGTGCGTGACATGTTTGAATATGCCTCAAATGAAAAGGTGAGCAGATATGTAAATTGGGAAAAGCACCGAAAGCTTCAAGATACAAAAGAGTTTGTTTCCTTCGTTCTAAAGCAGTACAGCAACCAATCCATTTCTCCTTGGGCTATGGAAATCAAAGCCTTAAAAAAATGTATTGGCACCATTGACTTTGTCACTTGGAACCCTACACATCGCATTGCGGAAATTGGCTATGCGATTTCTGAGACATATTGGAATAAGGGATTTGTTACGGAAGCAGCTGAAAAAGTAATTGCGTTTGGATTTGAAGAAATGGATTTAGTGCGCATTCAGGCGAGGTGCTTTGTTGAAAATGCTGCATCTGAGAAAGTAATGAAAAAAATCGGTATGTCTTATGAAGGAACGATTCGAAAAGCCATGTTTATTAAAGGAGCTCATCAAGACTTAAAGTTATATTCAATCTTGCGAGAAGAATATACACGCAACGCGTAGAAAATGTATAAAATACCTTCCATAACATAGGCTAACTTCAACACTAACTCTTTCTTTTGAGGTGAACAATGTTGGAGCAAGCAATTCAGCATTTAGACTTATCTGCACATGGTTTGTGGTTTCCGATTACCGTTAGTTTATGTTTATTTATTCTTGCCCTTGTTTTATTTAAACGACAGCTAACTTGGCGAGATTTTTATATCACGTTTTGCGTAGTTGGGTTTGTCGGATGGCTTTGTGATGTTATCATTACGCGTGTTTTTAACATGATTGATTTGGGAGATCCAAAAGTTACAGGACTTGGAGATATTCTAAGCTATACATTTATTCCACCTTCCCTTTCCATTTTATTTTTGACTTACTTAACAGCTAAAAATAAATGGGTTTTATCACTTCTCTTTTGCGCTGGTTCACTACTCATAGAATACGGAATGATTAAAAGTGGCTATATGCATTTAAACGGCTGGTTTTTTATCTATTCAATAGTGGTATACTTCCTCGTTTATGCTTTTGTGCTACCATGGCATATGGCATTTATTAAGTAAAAAAGCGGATGTTGATTAACATCCGCTTTTTTACTATGCGCTTACTTTCTATCTGCTGAAATCCATATTTCATACCGACGTTTAGAAGAAGGAATATCTCCATTGCATGTTCATAACCGGTCATTTTATGCGCCGTGATGACACATCCGCGCGGCTATGTTCTTCAGGACGTCTAAACCCAATTTTTAAAAGCGCTGCTTCTAAATTTGCTTCTGTTTTAATTTGATTAAAATCAATTCCCAGTTTCACTACCGTTTGGGCAATTTCCGGTCGTATCCCTGTTATAATAGCTTCCACTCCTACTAATTTGAGAGATCGATGAATTTTGAACAGATTGTCTGCTACCATTGTATCAATAATCACGACACCTGAAATATCCAAAATAAGATAGGATAATTGAAGGCTTGTCCCTTTTTTTAAGCAAGTTTCCATAATAACTTGCGAGCGATGAGTATCAATTTCTCCAATAATCGGCATAATAGCGATACCTTTTGTGACAGGTACGAGCGGAACTGACAGTTCTTCTAGTGACGTGTAAGCTAAATTCATCATGTATCGATTATGCTCATCATAAATTTGACCAAAAACACATGTTACCGTATCTAAAAGCGGATCAATTCGCTCACTGACATGCAGCATGGTAATTGCTGCAAACTGATGCTCCTCTAGTTCTCTTGTAAATACATCCCAAATAACGCTGCGATAGATTGGGAGGATACCGAGTGCTTTTTCTAAAGGAATATTTTTTTCCACTGCATATTTTCCCGTGTCAAGTGCCCATTCTTTAACAAGTTTAAGTACATCCTCTTGTTCTTCAAATAGCGCTCTTCCAAAGTACTCCATAATTGACACTCGCCATTTCAAAATTTTCTTTTCTTTTAATTCCTCTATACTTAGCGTATGCGTAGAATCTAAACGTTCGGCTAATTTTTCTGACAAGCTATATTTATGTTCAAGAATCTTTTTTCCTATATACACGAGCTCCTCTTTCATAAAATATGTTCAGCTCCTCTTTTCTGCTATTTTTACTGCGTATATAACCTTGACTAAGCCTACTTACTCAATCGACAATTGACTAGCCTTCCTAAAAATAACAAAAAAGCGGTTATTTTATGAATTTTCTTTCTTTTTATTATAGTACCAGAGTAAGAGCCGCACAACTGAAAGTTTGCTGCGAATAAAATTCGTCATTTGACATAGAAAACAATCCTCTTTGAACTCAAACAGGATTGTTTTCCGTATTTACTTATCTCACTTTACACTTGGAATAGCCAGACAACAATCGGCCCAAAAACCGAGCCCAGTACAGCGCTTAACGTCATTGATACCGAGCTCATCGATACCGTTAGTTCACCGTATTCAAATGCTTTAGAAGTTCCTAGCGCATGAGAAGCGCTGCCTAGGGCAATTCCTTTTCCTAAAGAACTTTTAATACGAATCCACTTTAAAAGTAAAGGTCCAAGAATTACTCCCGAAAAGCCTGCAATCATAACAAATACCACAGTCATGGATGGCACCCCTCCTAGTCCCGTGGCAATTTGAATTGCAACGGGAGTGGTAATAGACTTAGGAACAATAGATAAAATCAGGCTTCGGTCAATGCCGAATACTTCAGCGAACACAAGTCCGCTAATCATGCCTGCAAATAATCCTACAAACACTCCTCCAATAATAGGAATGCTGTATTTCACTAGCATCTCACGCTGTTTATACAGTGGATACGCTAATGCAACAACCGCTGGCCCCAGAAGTGAATTAATCCATTTGCCTCCAATCATATACTCGTCATAAGAAATATGAAAAGCAAGCAAAAGAAGAATAACGAATACGGTTGTAGTTAACACTGGAATAAGAATTGGGTAGGAGAACCGTACGTATACTTTCGCCATGACTAGATACAGAGCAACTGTAGCTATAATTATAAAGAGCGCGATAAAGAGTTCTTGCACTGTTGTTTCTCCTTTCGTTTGTTCGCTTTCTTTTCTAAAAGTTGACTGGCAGCCCCCGCGGCAGCCATCGTAATGATTGTACTAAGCACAATAATTAAAAACAAAATCGCTCCGCTACTTGAAAGAAGCGAAGGATAATTCATCACTCCCGCCATAGCTGGTATAAATAATAAAGGTAAAAAAGATAACAAGAAACTTGCTCCGTCTTCAATCACCTTGATGGGAACAACTTTGCACGTTAAGCAAATGAGCATTAAAATTAAGCCTATAATACTGCCTGGAATAGGCAGGTGAAGCATGTGGTGAACAGCTTCGCCAATCATAGAAAAGGCATAAAGAATCGCGATTTGTAAAATGATTCGTATCACTTTCATTATAGGTCGCTGTCCTATAGATAAAGAACAGCTGTCCTCCTCTCTTTATTTTGTCATGTTGTCTAACATTTAACTATATAAACATCCTTTACTTTACCTACTTTTACTTGTACTATACAACTATATATACATTTGTATTATACAAGTATATATTTCTTTGTCAATGAATGATTTTGTAAGGAGAGATTATAATGCAAGAAAAAAATTCAATTGAATTGATTGAATATCAACTTACTACCTTTATTAGACGAGCCGTCTATCTTGATAATTCTGAAAATAAAATAGGAAATCTAGAAAGATCAGCTTATTTATTATTGCGGCAATTAGATGAATTTGGACCAGCTCGTGTAAAAGAGCTAGCAGAAGCATTTAAACTCGACATTTCAACTTTGTCTAGACAAGCTGCTGCTTTAGAAAATAAAAAGTTTATTTCCCGCTCTTCTGATCCTTCGGATGGACGCGTCAGCTTATTTGACATCACACCACGTGGAAAACAAATGCTGCAAACTGATAAGCAAATGCGCCTTGAACGCTATCATAGTATGTTAAAAAAATGGTCAAATGAAGAAAAGGAGCTGTTTGGCAAACTACTAATGCGGATGAATGACGCATTTATCGATTAGATAGAAATTCATGAAAATTAGGCTGCTGCTGCAAGGTGTTTGTCCCTGTCTCTTTTCTCTTTTTTACATTTAATGTAAAGAGACTATTGAAAAGGATGTATGATTATGTCTGTTCCGAACAAACGGAAAGCAACGCCCTGCCTCTTCCCTGGCTATAAATGGTGTGGTCCCGGATGCAGTGGTCCCGGATGTCCTGTAAATGATGTAGACTGCTGCTGTAAATACCATGATTTATGCTATGAAGATTATGGATCATGCCGCTCATGTGATGAGCAATTTCTTAACTGTCTTTGCTCCAAAGCAAATCCGTACAGTTTAAAAGGAAGACAGGCATACGCCATGTATACCTATATGCGGCTGAAGTTAGCTTTAAAACAATATGACTAAGCATAAAAGAGGAGAATTGAAGAATTCACCTCTTTCTTATGCCATTTTATCCGTATGAATCCAAAAGCGTTGAACGACAGCTCCGTCCTCTTCTATATAATCCTCGTCTTGTATACCACCGTTTGCCAGAATAGTTCGATGAGAAGCAGTGTTCCAATCATCACACACAACTAATGCCCGTTGAACTCCCAGCTTTTTAATTTCTTGAAGAGATAACTTCAGTAGCAGCTTCGCATATCCTTTTTGTCTTTCGCTTGGCCGAATACCATAACCTATATGTCCTCCGCTGTTTCGCAGTATTTCACTTAGCTCATGGCGGATATTAACTACGCCTATTACTTTTTTGTGATGCATTAGCCAGTAGGTGGAATCGGGTACATATCCTTTTTTTAATCCGATCCCTTTTTCTGCATCTAACAACTCTTGAACCATTTTTTCAAAGTAAGCAGGATCTTTAGCAATTACCCACGGAATCATTTTTTCTCCGCTTGCTTTCCATTCATGATAAAAGCTCATATAAGCCTCTTTATAAGCTGCATCTGGTTTCATTAAAACGGCGGTCTCCACGTGCCTTCCTCCTTTTTGTTTATTATGTTTATACTACCTAGTTTTTCCAATAAATAAAAGAGGATAATTTACGTTATGTGATAAGTTTATTTATTCACTTATTTATAAGATATGTAACAAAAAGCACTCAATGGATATACCATTGAGTGCTTTTTGTTCTACTGCCGATTGTTTAAATAAATTCCTTAAAAAACCTCGTCACTTTTGCAAAGGCGTATAGGAAGGTTCGCTTCATAACAGGTTCTTCTTTCTTTTGGATGTCAGGAGATTTAATCCATCGCTTATGGTTGGCAATAAGGATACTTTTATCCATTTTGTTTTCCATCGCCATCGTCAGCTTTTTTGCAAATTCTTGACTATCGATAATGACCATTGATTCATTATTCAAAAATGTAGAACGGGAATCTAAATTAAAAGAGCCTACGGCGCTCAGTCTTTGATCATAAATCACAGACTTTGCATGGATGGAATAAGGTCCTTGGTATTCGTAAAGCTTTACACCCGTCTTCACAATCGTATCACGCATACTTATATACCCGGAAAAAGCCAACACATTGGGCGTAGATGTAACTGAATTTGTGAGTAGCGTCCATTGAACAGCTGGATTCTTTTTCATTGCTATATACTTTCTCATCGCATTGGTTGGCACCACATAAGGACTTTGAATAAGAACAGAGCGGTTAGCTTCTTCTGCCAGGTTAATAAACGTTTTCCACATAAAAGGCCTTTTATTAAAGCGTTCAATTGGATTATGAATAAAAGAAACACGCTTTGTAGGAACGGTGGAAGCATTCCAATCAATCTTAGGCGTCGCAAACGTTTCTCCTACTTGCTTAGCTTTATCATATTGCTGCAGCAGCAAAGCTTTCATCCTTTTTCCCTGATCGACCTGGTACTGCGTGAGATGATGAAAAGCTTTTTTAGTGTAAGGATGAGCCCATAATTCATTTATATAATTTTGCATTTGAGTGATGACGCTATCTTGTTTATGTTTGCTGTTTGTAATAAAGACATCACGATCATAGACGAAATCTGGAGGAGGCTTTTTAGCCAAATACTTGTCCCCTATATTCCGTCCCCCTATTATGCCTAGCTCTCCGTCTACAATCATTATTTTCTCATGCATACGATTTTGCCACGCCCATGGTTTAAACAATTGAAACGGTTCATAATACTTCACTTCAATATTAGGATGTGAGGCTAATGCGTAGAGCACGCCTCTTCGGTTTCCCCGCAAGCCGTTAGCTATCCCGTCTAAAAGAACGCGAGTATGGACGCCTCGATCAGCTGCTTTAAAAAGAGCGGCCATAATTAAATCAGTTGACTCTCCTTTTCCTATTGAGTAATATGCAATATCAATCGATTTCTCAGCTTCTTGAATCATTTGAATACGAACTCTTCCTGCCTCATAACCATCTTCAAGAAGTCTCACTCGGTCCGTAGACTCCCTGTGACCAAAAAAGCTAGCCGGTTTAATTGAGGCCGTTTCCTCTCCTGTTTTTAAAGGTACATAAAAGAGAACCACCGCCGCTATAACCACGTACAGAATATATAGAGATAAAATAATAAGTAATCCTTTGAATGCTATTTTTATCATCGCAACTCCAGCTTTTTGTCTTTTTCTGTTATCGTTCACAAATAATGATCATTACATACAAGAAACTGCTTCCTTGATTGCTTTGCGCTTTGCCTTTTTGACACATTTATTTTTTCTGATTCACTATTTGTGTAGTATGCTAGTACATATCATAGAAAAAGGATGATGGTGATGGAGGAATATTCTTTTCGTTTTCATATTACAGATTCTTACCCTTTGCAAAATGAAAACGATAAAATAGAAGCTGTTGTACGCACCAAAATCAAGCATGCAGACCGAGGATGCTTGTATGAGGGTTATCTTCGTGTTCATATCACTAAAGTGGGGGTATTTCCTGTAGCAAAAGATATTGCTGAAGCGATTGGCGTTCGTTCGCTTCGTCAGCAGTTAGCGGCCGAATTAAAAAGATACGTACGGCCGCATCGCAATTTTTTATAACTTTATCCAAACATTTGTCCAAGTGGACTTTCATCTTCAATAATATCTTGAATAGCGTAGATAGAAATTGGAAAGTAAGGAATTCCATATGCGTAAGGAGCCAGGTCATACAGCTGATAAAAGAGCACAAGTGACTTATCGGCGATATAAAAATCTTGATCTGGTTTAATTCCTTTATATTCTCCAAGAACCATAATATCACGCTCTTTTATTTGCCCTCCTACTATTTTAGAAAGAATGCTCACGTAATTACTGTCTTTTTTAAATAGATCTTTGAGTTGATACGTTTTTCCAGTCAGCACATTAAACGTTAATGGAACGACAATGGTCAATCCATGCGCTCCCCCGGAATAAGCAAAATTGACAAGTGTTAAGCTGAGCACATTTCGCTCGTTTGTTTTCAACTCATAATAACCCGTTTCTTCTGTATCCGGATTTTCTCCATATCCCTGCTGACGAATTAATTCATTCGTGCGCTGCAAAATTTTACTGTTCATGCTGTGCTGAACAGCTTGATTAGTCAAATGCACAACTGGATAGTAAACGTTTAACTTTTTCTTCACCATTTGTTGAGAATATACGGTTGCAGGCAACGTAACCATCGCTTCCTCCTCTTTGTATACAGGTTGTTACATTCTATTCTATTAGCCTCCATTCCATTACTGAAGCAAAAAAAGATTCAGACATAACGAAATCAATCCAACCTAAAGACGAATAAAATAGATAAATTATCCATTATTGTCACTTGTAACACCGCTATTGATTTCCGCGCAAGATTTCGCTTTCTGCGGAAGTCTTCGCCTTGCCCTCCAATCACCAGCTAGAAGCACCTCCATACATGAAACCTGTGTTGACTTTATCAATGAAAAAATCCGAACGAGTTTGATTCTCAATCAAGAATCAAACTCGTTCGGATCTTCATTCAACGAAAATACCTTTGTCTCAGCCTCTTTTTTACTTCTTATTATTTTACGTTGTTAATTGTTTTAGCAGCGTCTACCGTATTTTTCAATAACATTGTGATGGTCATCGGACCAACTCCGCCTGGTACTGGTGTGATATAACCTGCAACTTCTAAAGCCGCTTCGTAATCAACATCACCAACGAGTTTACCATTTTCCATTGTGTTACCTACATCAATTACAATGGCACCCGGCTTAATATCATCTGCTTTGATAAGTCTAGGTTGTCCTACAGCTGACACAAGAATATCAGCTTGTTTTGTTAAAGCAGATAAATCTTTTGTGCGAGAGTGAGCAATTGTTACCGTTGCACTTTCTTGAAGTAACAGCATGGATACTGGTTTACCAACAATATTGCTTCGTCCAATTACTACCGCATGCTTACCTGAAATTTCTTCACCTGAACGTTTAATTAACTCAACGATACCGTGTGGTGTACATGGTAAATAGCACTCATCGCCAATAACCATATTCCCTACGCTTACCGGGTGGAAGCCATCTACATCTTTTTTAGGAGATACAGCATTTAATACTGCTTTTTCATCAATATGTTTTGGTAATGGAAGTTGAATAAGAATACCATGAACAGATGGATTTCCATTCAAGTGATGGATTTCGTTTAAAAGCTCTTCTTCAGTAATCGATACGTCACGTTTGATAATTTCAGATGCAACACCGATTTCTTCACAAGCCTTTGCTTTTGCTTTTACATATGATTGAGAAGCAGGATTTTCTCCTACTAAAATCACGGTTAAACCAGGAACGATACCTTTTGTTTTTAATTGAGCTACCTCTTCTTTTAATGCGGCGCGCAGTTCTTGCGCTACTTCTTTTCCTTTAATTACTTTCGCTGTCATGATGTTTTTTGCTCCTTTCAACTGTAGCCATTTAATAAATGTACGAATTATAGTTATTAATCTAACACAAAAGTTCGGTTTTGTTCAATGTTTTTATTATTTTTATTTTAAATAGATGAAAATAAATAACAAATAACGTATATTCCGTTCTTATCGTACTATAATATTTTGTATTCACCAAAGGTGTTTTTATTCAAACATTGCTTTTCCAAATTAAAAACCGCACCTTTGGCACGGTTTTGAACGATTTATTTTTCTGTTGATATGCTTTTCTTTGTAGTCAACGGCAGCACGTCTTCCTCTGTTTTTAGATCCTTTACATGCATTTCCTTGAGAGGCGCACTTATTTTCTTATTTTTCGGAGGTTCTTCAAAATTCTCCACCCAATCACATAGCAGTTCAAATCCTTGATACACATAAGGCAGGAGAGGCTGAAGCTTTCGATCTGGGTCAATTTGATGATTCCATACTAAGCTATCAATGTGGTTGCCATTTTCAATTACATAGTGACGATGAAGGTGCTGCTTACCAGAATCTTTTACCAGTTGTTCATAAGGAAAAGCATGAATATCCGGAAAAATAAGAGCATCTAACGACCCTGTAATGCTTATCAACGGAACGGAAATATCACCTGTATTTTCAATTTCACGAACTCTTTGTTTTACATCTTGCGGTCTTTCTTGATAATCATACTTTTCAAAAATAGAATCTAATGAACGATCTCTAACTCCGTTTTCAAAAAGAGTCAAGTATTTTTGCCATGGAATGCTTCGAGGTGCTTGACTGTCAAACTCATCTCTATATATATTAAGCGTTAAAAACCAATAATACTGATCATGATATGGCCATAAAAACTCAGATCCTTTTGGCAACCCTGCTTGATACAAACGGTGCAAAGCTTCTTTTTGCGATTCACCTACGGTGTACAGTGCTTCTTCGGCATGATTTACAACAGGGGTTAAGGAAGTAATCAAGTTATCGTGATCAGCTCGCCACATAACCCCTTCCCATTCAACGCCTCCATTAAAAAGCTGAGGCTCCCCATTTTTCCCATCGTTTTCTAAAGCATAGCGAACAACATAACCCCCATTAGAAATACCTAACGCATACGTTTTTATATCAAAATATTCCGTCACTTCTTTTTGAAGTTTGTGACGATAATTTTCAAACAAAAATCTCTGAGCTAGTTTTGTTACTTCTCGGTATTGAATATGCCATTTTCTAATGGAGTCTTCTTCTTTGACTAGAGCGTTCTTTGCTTTAGCAAATGGATCATCTCTCACTTCTTCTCCCTGAGTTCCTTTATCAGAAGCAGCAAACGCAAACCCTTTTGCCAACACATAGTCACTGAATAGTAAATCCGTTGATTTCTCATCTCGGGTAGCTGGGACTCCTGACATAACTAACTTTCCATTCCAATCATCAGGAATTCGAATGAGAAATTTACCACCATCAACTTCACCTTCTACTTGAACGCCCGTTATTTCTTCAGGCTGATACATGTAATACCATCCATTTTTTTCTTCTTTTGTTCCCCAATAGATAGGAGCCAGCCCAATGTTCCCATAGGCAGTCGCTGCTTGAAATTGAAGAGGATTTTTAGTCGTTAGCCAGTTTCCATACTTACCGTCAAACGTTGTGATATTCAAGTGATAACCTCCATTCACATTTGCTTTTGAAGACACTCTTGGGGACTGTACACGCATAATTCCAGCTAAATATTACCATCCTTTTCTCAAAAAGTACATCAAAACGCCTTTCTTACAGAAAGAAAGTAGACATTTATCACAATTGAGCCTATAGCGCCGTATAATATTGAAATTTATTCAAAAAAAGGAGTGTCAATGACTATGAGTTCGTTTAATCCTTCAAAACTTTCTACGACTCTTATTCCCCCTGCTACTTCCTCCTATCCGGTTTCCGGAAGAAAATATACTCTTACTCATTCTGATACAACCGGTCAGCTTTTTTTAAGCATCGGATGCTCATATAACAACAAGGCGATAGATAAAAATACGCGTGATGAAGTAATAGCTGCGCTTCACGTAACAGACCGACAAGCAGTTATTCAAGGCGAAGTTTTTGTTAGCGGAGGCGAGTTCAGCCGCGAGCAAGCGCAGCTTCGTTATCAGATTTTCCGCCGTGAACTCCCCCTTGCTTTAGAAGCAATGTTTTACGGAGACCAAGCGTTTTTTCAACATTATCCCGACTTGCTAAATACACCAATTTACATTTATTTTATATCGACTTATCAAGAATTTAGAGGGTGGTCCTATTATCAAACTCCTAAATTTTATTTAAAACAAACATGCAGCAGCTAGCACGCTCGTGCATAAACTAATGGGAAATGAACGAGGAAGGTGTGAATGTTTCATGTACAGTCAATGGGTTTACCCCTATATGCCGCGCTATTACCATCCAGTGGTTCCTACTACGAATGAAAATTATTTAGAACCTTATAGATACAATGAAGACTTATTTTCTTATATCCTGCATGAAGAAGAGGAAGTTAGATCTACACGCGATGTAGACAGAGTGATGAAAATTTTAAAACGACAGTATCAGTCCATCTACAGAGATGCTCAAAGAGGCGGGATGGATAGCAAACTAACAGAATACTTATTTCGTTCCATTGTAAGATTTGTTGATGATAACTATAACAATTACAGCGGATCTATTAACGAACGCGTTGAAAAAGCCGCGCGACAGTTAAAAAAACGTGACCCCTGGATATTTGAACTTTTTAACTTATACAGCGTTTCCCCCGCTTCACAAGTTCGAATTACCAACACGATTTTAACCGTTTCATTTGAGAATTTACGTAGAGGAAATGAAGTGCCAAATCCTAGATAAACAAAAAACCGCCACAATTGTGACGGTTTTTTGTTATGGTAATACAGTTGCTCCCATTAGATGGCTATCAACTTGTTTAGCTACTTCACGACCTTCATGAATAGCCCATACGATTAAACTTTGCCCACGACGAGCGTCACCAGCAGCAAAAACACCTTCAACATTTGTTTTGTAATTTCCATACGCTGCATCTACGCGACGATTTTTCGTTTCAACACCAAACGCTGATAGAACCGGATGCTCTGGACCTTCAAACCCAATCGCGATAAAGACAAGCTGAGCTGGCCATACTTTTTCTGTTCCTGGAATTTCGGTAAAGATGTACTGTCCATTTCCACCTTTTACTTTTTCCATTTGAACCGTATGAAGTTCCTTTAGATTGCCTTGCTCATCTGCCACGATTTTTTTCGTTTGAATTGAATATTCACGTGGATCGTCCCCAAACTTCGCCTGTGCTTCTTCATAAGCATATTCAAGATTAAATACATGCGGATATTCAGGCCACATATTATCTGCCGTACGCTCAGCAGGAAGTTGAGGATGTTTACCAAACTGAACAACGCTGCGGCATTTTTGACGAAGAGCAGTAGCTACACAGTCAGCTCCAGTGTCTCCGCCTCCAATAACAATAACGTCTTTTCCTTCAGCATCAATAAATTGACCATCTTTGAAGTTAGAGTCTAAAAGGCTTTTTGTTGAAGTTGTTAAGTAGTCCATTGCAAAGTGAACTCCTTTTGCTTCACGACCTTCTAATACTAGATCTCTTTGCTTCTGAGCCCCTGTACACAAAATTACAGCATCATATTGTTCTTTTAACTCTTCAGCAGTAATGTCTTTTCCAACTTCCGTATTCGTTACAAAATCAATACCTTCTTGCGTCAATAAGCGAACACGTCTTTCCACTACTTCTTTATCTAGCTTCATATTCGGGATTCCATATGTTAATAAACCGCCAGCACGATCTGCTCTTTCATATACCGTTACTGAATGACCCGCTTGGTTCAGCTGATCTGCGCTTGCTAAGCCTGCTGGTCCAGAGCCAATAACAGCAATTTTTTTGCCTGTTCTCTTCTCCGGAATACGCGGAGTAATCCACCCATTCTCAAAGCCTTTATCAATAATAGCGCGTTCGATATTCTTAATCGAAACGGCTGGATCTGAAATAGCAAGCGTACAGGAACCTTCACACGGAGCAGGACAAACTCGTCCTGTAAACTCCGGGAAGTTGTTCGTTTTCATTAAACGCTCTAAAGCTTCTTTCCAGCGTCCTTTATAAACTAAATCATTCCACTCTGGAATTAAGTTATAGATTGGACATCCAGAAGTAAAAGCATTAATATCCATTCCCATGTGGCAAAAAGGTGTGCCACAATCCATACATCGTGCCCCTTGACGGCTTAGCGCTTCATCAGATAAAGGAGCAGCATACTCTTTCCAATCACCTAAACGTTTTAACGGGTCACGTTCCTTCCCTTTTTCACGTTTGATTTCCATAAATCCTGTTGGTTTTCCCATCGTACTCTCCCCTTTCTTACTGAGCTACCGCTTCTTGTTGTTTTGCCGATGCTTTCTTTTCTTGTTTTGCATTTTCCTCAAACGCACTCATAGCTGCTTCTTCTTCCGTTAGTCCAGCTGCTTTTTGCTCTTCAATGCGATTCATCATGCGTTTATAATCATTCGGAATCACTTTTACAAATTTTGAAAGTGATTGTTCCCAATTTTCCAAGACAAATGCTGCTTTATGACTGTTCGTATATTTCAGATGATTTGAAACCATCTCTTTTACTTCTTCTGCTTCTTCGCCTTTTAAGCCCTCAAACCCAATCATGTCTTTATTGCAAAGGTTTTTGAATGCTTCTTGATCATCGGCAAATACGTAAGCAATACCGCCTGACATTCCTGCACCAAAGTTTTTACCTACATCGCCTAATACGACAACGCGTCCGCCAGTCATATATTCACAGCCATGATCGCCAATTCCTTCAACCACTACGTTCACACCGCTGTTACGAACTGCAAAACGTTCCCCTGCTAGCCCGCTAACATAAGCTTCACCGCTTGTTGCACCGTAAAATGCAACGTTCCCAACGATAACATTCTCGCCTGACACAGCTGTTGTTTCCTTAGGTGGAGCAACAATGATTTTACCTCCTGATAAACCTTTTCCGATATAATCATTTGCATCTCCAGTTAGATACATAGACATTCCTTTTGGAACAAACGCACCAAAACTTTGTCCTGCTGAGCCAGTGAATCGAAGAGTAATCGTATCTTCTGGCAGACCTTTCTCACCGTAACGTTTTGTAACTTCACTTCCCACAATTGTTCCAGCTACACGGTTAATATTAGAAATTGGAAGTTCTAACTCGACTTGATACTTATGCTCGATTGCTTGCTGTACCGCAGGCAAAATCTTTTGCATATCAAGAGATTCGTCAATTTTATGATTTTGAGGTGTTTTAAAGGTACGTACACCTTCAGCTTGATATAAAAGAGTTGTTAAGTCTAAGTGCTGAGCCTTCCAGTGATTTTTTGCACGTTCGCTAACGCTTAATACGTCTGTACGTCCAACCATTTCATCCACTGTTTTAAATCCAAGTTCAGCCATAATTTCGCGCACTTCTTGTGCAACAAATTTCATATAGTTAACGATGTGGTCCGCTTCTCCCAGGAACTTTTTACGAAGCTCTGGATTTTGCGTCGCCACTCCAACTGGGCATGTATCTAAGTGACACGCACGCATCATGATACAGCCTAAAACAATTAAAGGCGCCGTAGCAAAACCAAACTCTTCTGCTCCTAGAAGTGCTGCCATGACTACATCTTTACCCGTCATTAATTTCCCGTCTGTTTCAAGCACTACTTTTTCACGAAGACCGTTTAACATAAGTGTTTGATGGGCTTCTGCTAAGCCAAGTTCCCACGGTAGTCCAGTATGTTTAATACTTGTTTTTGGAGATGCTCCCGTACCTCCGTCGTAACCGCTAATGACAATAACATCCGCTACTCCTTTTGCTACTCCGGCAGCAATCGTTCCTACACCTGCTTTTGAAACGAGCTTGACGCTGATTCGTGCATCACGGTTTATATTTTTCAAGTCATGAATAAGCTGCGCTAAATCTTCAATCGAATAAATATCGTGGTGTGGAGGAGGTGAAATTAAGCCTACTCCTGGCGTTGATCCACGCACATCTGCCACCCATGGATATACTTTGTTTCCTGGAAGCTGACCGCCTTCTCCAGGTTTTGCACCTTGTGCCATTTTAATTTGAAGCTCATCTGCATTCACAAGGTAGTGACTTTTCACCCCAAAACGCCCAGAAGCGATTTGTTTAATCGCACTGCGGCGATTATCTCCATTCTCATCCAGAGTGTAGCGGCTAGGATGCTCGCCGCCTTCTCCACTGTTGCTGCGTGCTCCTAAACGGTTCATCGCAATCGCTAATGTTTCATGAGCTTCTTGACTTAAAGATCCAAACGACATAGCACCTGATTTAAAACGTTTTACAATCGAATCAACTGATTCCACTTCATCAATGGAGATAGATGAACGCGATCCATTAAACGAGAACAGATTGCGCAAGAAACCGATGCGTTCTTCATTAGCCGATTCAGAGAATTTTTTAAATAAGCTGTAATCTCCCTTACGGCAAGCCCACTGCAGCGTGTGAATTGTTTTTGGATTAAACGCATGATGCTCGCCCGTGTGTCTCCACTGGAAGTCACTTCCTGATTCTAACGTTTGCTCAATTGTTTCAACATAAGCATTGTCATGACGCGTTTTTGCTTCTTTTGCAATAACATCTAAACCGATACCGCCAAGCTGCGAGGCAGTACCTGTAAAATATTGCTCGATAACCTCTGCACTGATTCCAACCGCTTCAAAAATTTGTGCGCCCCGATAACTTTGCACCGTTGAAATACCCATTTTAGACATTACTTTTACGACACCTTCAGTAACGGCTTTTACATATTTCTCAACAGCATAATCATACGATACGTTCAACGTACCTGCGTTAATTTCATTTTGATATGTTGCAAAAGTAAGATATGGATTAATTGCGTCTGCGCCGTAACCAATCAGCGCTGCAAAATGGTGCACTTCACGCGCTTCTCCCGTTTCCACTACAATGCTCGCCTTTGTACGGTTTCCTTTTCGCACTAGGTGCTGGTGCAGCCCGCTGACAGCTAATAAAGCTGGAATAGCTACGGATTGAGCTCCCGCTTCACGGTCTGTCAGAACAAGGATGCTAGCACCTGCGTTAATTGCCGCTTCAGCTTCAGCAAATACGCGATCAAGATCTGCTTTTAAATCATTTGTAAATACAGCAGATATAACGGCACTTTTGAAATCCGGATGAATGGCAGACTTCAGCTGATCAGTTTGATCGTTTGTTAAAACCGGCGTCTCAAGCTGAATTCGATGAATGTTTTCTTTGGTTGGATGCAGTAAATTCCCTTCTGCACCGAGCAATGTCATTGTCGATGTAACCAACTGTTCACGAATAGCATCAATCGGTGGATTCGTTACTTGAGCAAATAGCTGCTTAAAGTAATTGAACAGCGATTGAGGAAGATCAGACAACACGGCTAATGGAGTATCGTTACCCATTGAACCAAGCGGATCTTTTCCTTCTGTAATAACTGGAACTAAATATTTATGAATATCTTCATACGTGTAGCCAAATGACTTCTGGCGAATGACCAAATCATCGAAGTATTCAGATTTTTCTTCCTGCACTTCTGGCAACGTTACCAGCTGTTCATCTAACCACTCTTGATAAGGCTCAGCCTGTGCCATTTCAGATTTAATTTCTTCGTCTGAAATAATTCGGCCCTCCTCTAAATCGATTAGAAGCATTTTACCTGGGCTTAAACGATCTTTATATAATACATTTTCATCTTCAACATCAATGACGCCTACTTCTGATGAAAGTATGATGTAATCATCTTTTGTAACATAGTAGCGAGCTGGACGTAGACCGTTACGGTCTAAAATAGCACCGATTTGCTTTCCATCCGTAAACGAAATAGCAGTCGGACCATCCCATGGCTCCATTAATGCGCTATGATACTCATAGAAAGCACGTTTTTCTTTTGACATGTGCGGATTCTCAGACCAAGGCTCTGGAATAAGCATCATCGCTGCATGCGCTGGCTTACGGCCGGCCAATACAAAGAACTCTAGCGCATTATCTAACATGGATGAGTCGCTTCCTTCAGCATCTAAAATCGGAAGAACCTTCGGTAAATCCTTACCAAATGCGTCCGAAACAAACTGTTGTTCACGTGCTCTCATCCAGTTTTGATTACCGCGAAGCGTATTGATTTCACCGTTATGAATTAAATAACGGTTTGGATGTGCTCTTTCCCAGCTTGGGAACGTGTTTGTGCTAAAGCGAGAATGCACTAAAGCGAACGCTGAAGTAAAATCTTCATCTTGTAGGTCAAGATAAAAAGCATCAACTTGCTCAGGCGTTAATAACCCTTTGTACACAATTGTTCTACTTGAAAGACTCGTAAAATAAAAACGGTTTTGACGCGCTTGCGCCCAATTTTCCGCTTGCTTACGAATAACATATAGCTTGCGTTCAAACGCTAAGTCATCTTGAATACTGTCATTTGCCCCAATAAATACTTGTCGTACGTACGGACAGCTTTCTTTTGCAACTTTTCCGATTTTTCCGACATTTACAGGTACAGTTCTCCAACCTAGTAACGTTTGTCCCTCTTCTTCAATTAATTTATTAATATAAGCTTCGATTTCTCGACGCTCGTCTTCGTTATTTGAGAAAAAGATCATTCCAACTCCATAACGACCTTTTTCTGGCAAGTTCAATTCAACGCATGTCTTTTTAAAGAACGCGTGTGGAATTTGTACCATTAATCCAGCTCCATCTCCTGTTAGCGGATCACTTCCCTGTCCGCCGCGATGGTCAAGCTGGCAAAGCATATTTAGTCCTTTTTTAACGATATCATGTGACGCTACGCCTTTCAATTGAGCGTATAGTCCGATTCCACATGCATCGTGCTCAAATTCAGGACGGTAGAGACCTTGAGCTTTTGGCATTTGATTGTATGTCATCTTCTTCTCCCCCGTTCGTTTTCTTTATCTTTTTAAGATCACCTGTTTACATTGTAAGTTTTCAAATCAATATAAACAATATATAATTTAGATAAAACTAATCTAATTTTGATATATATAGATGGAGGATGCCTATGGAACTGCGTCAATTACGCTATTTTATGGAAGTTGCAAAAAGAGAACACGTATCTGAGGCGGCAGAATATCTGCATGTAGCTCAATCAGCGATCAGCCGTCAAATCGCGAACCTGGAGTCTGAGCTAGGTGTTAGTTTATTCAAACGCGAAGGAAGAAATGTCAAGTTAACAGCAATAGGAAAAGTCTTTCTTGAGCATACGGAAACGGCTATGAAAGCTATTGACTATGCAAAAGAACAAATTGATGAATACCTGGATCCCGAAAGAGGAACGATTAAAATCGGATTTCCCACAAGCCTTGCTAGTCACCTTCTTCCTACTATTATATCAGCCTTTAAAGAAGAACACCCAAATGTTGCTTTTCATCTTAGACAAGGTTCGTATAAATTTTTAATTGAATCGGTTAAAAAAAGAGATATTAATATTGCTTTTTTAGGTCCTGTACCTGTAGAGGACCAGAGTATAGAAGGCCATATTCTATTCACTGAAAATCTTTTAGCCCTTGTTCCTTCTCATCATCCGCTCGCTGAACGGGATAACATTCGGCTACGGGATTTAAGAAATGAAGATTTTGTGCTATTTCCAAAAGGATTCATTTTACATAAAATGGCCTTCGACGCTTGCAAACAAGCAGGATTCATGCCCAATATTTCATCTGAAGGAGAAGATTTAGATGCGATTAAAGGTCTTGTATCCGCAGGAATCGGCGTCACGCTTCTTCCTGAAAGCACAGTGTCTGAAACGACTCCTCGTTTTACGACTAAACTCCCTATTCATACGCCGCAGCTTCAGCGTACAGTCGGGATGATTATTCCTCGAAATCGTGATTTAGCACCTTCTGATAAAATTTTTTATAAGTTTGTCAAAACCTTTTTTGAACGGCTGGAGCAGTATAAATAAGAGAGGCCCCCTGCCTCTCTTATTCTTTGCTTTATACACTATTCCTCAGCTGATCAATTGTATAAATAGCTCTTCTTCCCCTAAATCTAACAGGCATTGACGCTTACCGGACTCTTTCTTATACTGAAGTAACTGACTAAAAAGAAACAAGGTGACTGCTATGGATTTTAAAATTAATTTTTTATCATTTTACGTAATACAAGTAGAAGGAAAAGAAGAACAGGCTTCTAAACAATATAAGCATTTTCAAACGCTTGATACAGAAGAATATGACGAAAGTTCCATTAAAGATTTTTTAGACGGTGAATTTAAAAAAATTGTAAAACGCAAAGTAGAGCGACACCCCAAAGCAGAACAAGTGCCTACAAAGCTCGGGTATTTTATAGTTGAACCAGGGCACGCTCTCGACTCAAACCCTAATTATAATTTATTTCACCGCACTCGTTTTGCCACAACCAAAGAAGAATTTGAAGAAAATAGCGAACAGTTTATCAATGCATACCTTGATACTGCAGCCGTTCGAGGAGGAGCATTTTTAGTTGTATCTGCTGTTCCAAGAAAATATTTTGATCATGCTTTTGTGTTTATTTTAAAATGTGACTTCGAACCAAAAGTGGCTTCAATTTCAGATGAATCAACCCTTATTCGTCACGTAGAAATGGCGATTACTACTAAAAACATGAAATCTATTCAATACCCCTACATGCCTGAAGAAGGCATGGTCGAAGAAAGTGAACTCGTTATACACCAAGCGTCTCATGCCCGGTACTTTGAAGACTTCTTGAAATTTATTGACTACAACGAACCGATGCCTGAGATTATGAAAACACAAGTGATGGATATGGTGCGTGAACACGTCAGCGAAACGTTTGAAGCAGAAAGCGTAGAGCTTGAACAATTTGAGTCCGACATGGAACTGTGGGCAACAAGTGAAAAGCGTGAGCTTCAAGAACGTTTAGATACGCATCAAGTCATGGAAGCTGCTGCTCATATCGTCGAGCATACGCCTGATGCCGAGCTTAAAATGAAGCTTGGCGAAACAGAGATTAAAGGACTGTTAGCTGATTTCGGGGAAAATATTCACTTAGCGAAAGTGAACGGACGCTACGTGGCGGTAATTGAAGCAGAATCGATTCTGTTTGAAAAAGGCGCGTCTCCGATTGAGTTTCATAAGCCAGGTGATTTGCACGGGATTATTGAAAAAATCAGCAGTAAGAAATGGGAAGAATAAATAAAAGCTAGAGAGCTATGTAGCTCTCTAGCTTTTATTTAACTGAAAAACCAGCTCTATTTATCCACCTTAATTCTCTACTAATTGGCTCACGGAAACATTTTGTTCATTTTCCGGCTGACCTAGCGGATAAATTCTTACCATATCATTTTCTTCGCTTACATGTTGAATATAAACGGCCGTATCGTTATACGTAACGTTAGCCATAACGGGTGAATCAGCAATTTGTTTTGCTCGCTGCTTGTCCACGTTTCTTCCCCCCTCTATGCTGATATACATATAAGGTTTGCTCAAAGAATAGATGCTATTCGCCCCCTAGAGCAGTTCTACCGTTTTTTAGCGGTGCGGTAGCCAAGGTAAAAAACGAAAGAAGTATAGGTCATGAATGCAGCTGCAGCCAGCAAGAGCATTTTGTGATGATGCCAAAGGGCCGCATATGTTTTGATGAAGATTCCCTTTGTAAGTAAAATATATTGATACACAATAAAAGCAACCACTAAAGCAAGAAACAGCACTCGAAACAAACGAATGAAATCAATGTTAGATAAAATGGAAGCAGCTTTTACCCAGGGCGATGTAGGAGGCTCCGCTTTTTTAGTGCTTCGGCTCTTCGACTTTTGTTTCTTTGCAGGCGGAGCTTTTGATTCTTCTATTTTAGGTGCTGGTTTTTGTTTTCCTTGAGCCATCGGTCACTTTCCCTCTTTCTTAAATAAAGTGTCTAAAAAAGAAGCTTTTCTATTTTGCATATTCAAGAAAGGACCGGCTATCTCCTTTTGACTTTTAAAAATACTTTCCTTTTTTAAATACAGAATGTCTTTAGGTATGTGCCTATAGCATTTTTCTTATCTTCGCATACGTTATATCGTGTTTGATTTGAAATTACTATTTAAAAGGAGCGGTGCCCTAATGAACCCTTATTATTTCAACCCTGGATACAGTCCTCAGCAAGTTGATTACTCAGTTCAACAATACTATCCCCCTTACGTACCACAGCATGAAGAATACGATGAAAGACAGCAGCTTCAAAATCTTGGAGGATTTGAACGAAGAATTCGTGCCCTTGAGAGACAAAATGAGGAGCAAGTCAGAGAAATTACTCGTTTAAATCGCGTTGTGGAGCGACATACTGATCGTATAAACAGATTAAATCAGCGCTTACGCAATGTAGAAAGAAGACTTAACATTCCATTTACAGCAAGCCAGGACGGATTTTAAACTAACCTTAAGCATTCCCGTTTCTTTTGAGCGAGAATGCTTTTTTACATGTCTTCTGTCATTTTTGATAGCACACAGGATATTTGATTAAACTTTACATAAAATAAAATTTGACTATGAAAAAGAAAAGGAGAAAATCACATGAAATCCCCTGTTGTTATTTGTCCTAACTGTCATTCTCAAAAAGAGCTTGCTACCGTTTTAACTGCTCAGTCCAATCAAAACGTTATCTATACATGCTCAGCTTGCGGCTATAAGCTGACAAACATTAAAACAAGCAAAGGATAATCAGTATCTCTCACCTCACTTAGTACCTATACTCAATACGTTCTTCTGTCCATATACAAAAATTAACGTTTACGTAAATGTTATTATTTTTGTATACTGATAGTATTATGGGAAAGGGAGTTGAAGAAGTTGAAGTTTAAAATGAAGGAACGCGGGCAGCTGCATTTGAGTCCGGAAGGAAAACAATTAATTTTAGACTTGTACGAATCAAATATGATGGAATCTGTAAATGAAGCTTTGGATGCTGAAACAAGAAGCTTTCACAATGGAAAAGCCGATGGAATACAGGCTATTTTACTTCTTTTAGGGGTACAGCTAGAAGAAAACACTTCACAATCATAAATGAATGCCCTATAAAAACCGTAAAAGCAGACGCACTCTTCTGGTGAATGCGCCTGCTTTTTATGATTCTTCCTGCTCAAATTTTACAATTGCAGTCTTAGCACGATCTCTCAATGACAGAAGGTCAGACTCTACTTTTAAGATATTTTTCTTTTTCTGTTCAATCAGTTTGAGCTGCTCTTCTACCGTATGTAACACTTGCTCTAACTTTTCTTTTTGTTGACTTGTTCCTTTCACTTGCCTATAATCCATCTTTTGTATTTCAAGAGTATCACTTAAAGCAAGAAATTCCTGTAATTCTTGAAGTGAAAAACCCATGACTTCTTTGGCATTCGTAATTTTCTTTAAAAATTCTACATGTTCTTCAGTGTACAGACGAAATCCACCTTCACTTCTTGGAGGTGCTGGCATCAGTCCAATTTGTTCATAATAACGAATCGTACGTTTTGTTAAACCGCTTTGCTTCGCTACATCATCTATTTTTAGTTCACTCATTTTTAAATCCCCTTTAATCAATTCACAATGTCAACTTTTCATACTTGTTACTATTATACACTAACGCTAGATATCTCAAAACAAATCTGAACAGCTGTGCACTTATTTAAAAATAAATAAGCAATTTCTTTACCCTTTTTTAGAGTAAAAAAATTGCTTATACAGTATATGCTGGATTCTTTTCTCTAAAACCTTATCATAAGTGCCGTTTTTGTTAATTTACGATTTAGCATACAAATTAATAAATTTGTTTTTGAGAGTTCTTATTTCTATCCACTAAATGTTTATTAACTTGTATGTAGCCTTCTCTTTCTGTACTAGCCCCGCCTGCGCTGAGTACACCGATAGCCACGCATGCTATCCAACCTAACTTCATTATAACAGAAAGCGCTTACATAATAAAGTGTTATGCTTTAATTTCTAAAAAGTTATAAATACAATCAGCAGGTCTTTTTCCACCTCCTGCTGATTTGTTAAATAGAACCGGCAAGATCCAGCATTATCAAACAGTAAATAGATCGTCTTAATAAGCTACTTTATAAATCAAAAACCGTTCATATGGGTTTTTACGATCCAACTCTGGCAGCATTACCTCTTCTTTTAAAATGAAAGAAGGATGTTTTTCGAGGTGATGAAGATAATCCTCCGAACTATAATATAAAATCAAATCAATCTCGCGTTTATTCTCTTCCCACGAAAGCAAAATATTGTTCACTACTTGGATAAAGATTTGAACTGAAAAAGGATTAAAAAAATAAAAGCAGTTGTCTAATGGATGAATCTTATATTCCTGGGCTAAACAACACTGAAAATGAATAGGATGTTTGCGGCCCTTGGCTTTTTTCAAATAGCGCCTCTGGTTATCTATGGCCTGCTCATAAAAGTGTTCATTCATTTCTATCCCCACGGCGGTGGCATTGCACAGGTAGTTCACATAAAAATTCAGCCTTCCTTTTCCACATCCGAAGTCGACAATTCTATCGCTGCTTGTTAGCTCATACTGAGTGAAAAGTGTTTCTAATGCACTATAAGGCGTGGGTTCATAACGATGGTAATGAAATGAATCATTAAATCCCTTTTGTTCTCCCGTTGTTTTTATATTTAATAAAGCGTCATAATATTGCTCGTTCATGGCCAATCTCCTGTTTATAGTTGTTGAAAAAGAGAAAGAAGGACAGATGCCCTTCTTTCTCACTCTACTTTCACACGCATTTCTGATATTTTAAGACCAATCTCTTCGATTAACTGCACAGCTTCCGCTCGCTTTTGATCATCTAGTGTGCTGATTCCCCGTACGTCTACGCTTTTTAAATATCGATAAGAGGCTTTAAGACGTTCTAAGGTATCTTCTTGGTCAAATGTTTTCATGATTATCTCCTCCAGTATATGTAGTTACTATATGTATACCACAAACATGTCCGTAATAAATCTAACCTGTTTAATAAATACTAAACGTATCTGATTTATCTAAGAGGAAATGCACTTCTAATAGCTGATATATACTCAAAAAATTCTTGGGTTTTCGAATTTTTACGTTCATTTCTCGTGTTAGTTGCAAAAAAAGCTTCTCTTTGCGCTTTACTTATCTCAATTTGCACACCCATCCGCCTAGCTGTTTTATTGGTTATATTTCTAGGGCTTGTACCGGAAAAAGGGTCTTGATCTGATAAAATTTCTGTACTAAAACCTTTGGAAACAAGCGCTTCATACACTTTGGATCTTAATGCCTTGTCAGCACCGCCGATTTTAGTGTGTTTTTCACTTTTATCATTGTATCCATGAAAAGATACGGCATAGTCTTCTTTCGATATAATAGTTAGCGCATGAGGTTCATCAAAATGAGTGGATGTGATATGAAGATCGGCATTTCCTGCTTTCTTTAACCCTTCAAATATATAGTACGAGTATTCGTTTCCTGCTAGCCCAACAGCAAGTTCGGATGTTCCAGTTTCGATACCTCCGCCGTGTATCGCAAGCATAATAATGTTAGAAGGTCTGATTTCGAATTGAATTTTGTAGTCTTGATTGTATACTTCATGAGAGGCAAGTTCAGAGAAGCTAGCATATTTATCTGGCATCATATATCCTCCTTGTGAATAAGACATAGTAAACAAACTTATTAGTTCTTTCTTTAATGTACCACATCTTTTCTTTCATCACATACTATGTGATTGCAATTACCAATAAATATGGTACGATTAAGTTCGAGTTTCTTGCTCGTTAAAAGTTCACCAGATAGTCAAAATTTTCATTTTTAAGCATTCCATTTTTATCTTATAATAAAGGATGTACTTATTTTTAATTGGTAATTCAACATTATTCTTTGTTTTTTTAAAAAGTTCAAGGAATGTTAACAAATTTTACGAGCAACCTTGATGTAATTACGATATTTTTTTGTTAAAATAGTTTAGTTGATTAATAAAGATTAGGTTTATTCATGTAGGAATAAGCTCAAAAAGGAGAATTGCTGTGAAAAATACCGAAGTTATCACAAAGGAATCACTTCCTATCAATCAGTATTTTTCCCGGGAAGTAATCAGTGCTATTATAAAAACTGGGATTATTAAATCGAACTCACTAGGAATGGTTGCTGGGCTTTGTCTCGCAATTGCTGTTAATGACTTAAGCTTTGTGACACAAATTCCTATCATTATTTTGGCTTTAATTGGGACATCCTTTGTCGTAGGAGGAGCTGGGGCAGTTAATAACTTCTATGACCGTGATATTGATGCGATCATGAAACGTACGAAAGACAGACCCACGGTAACAGGAGCGGTCAACCCTAAATTTGCTCTATGGTTAGGACTGGCTTTATTTGTTATCGGTGTAGGCATTTTATTTTTAGTTTCTAACATGGCCGCCATTATGGGTATTTTAGGATTTTTCTTTTATGTAGTGCCTTACACTATGCTCACAAAACGTACAACTATCTATAATACCGAAGTTGGAAGTATTTCTGGAGCTATGCCTCCAATCATTGGCTGGGCCGCTATTTCACCAGACTTATTTCATCCGGTAGCCATTGGATTGTTTGTATTTATGTTTTTATGGCAGCCTCCTCACTTCTACGCTATTGCCATTAGAAGACTTGAGGAATATAAAGCCGCAGGTGTACCAATGCTTCCTGTAGTAAAAGGGATCCGTCGTTCCAAAGTCCAAACGCTTGTATACCTAGTTATTTTGCTAGCGGCATCTTTCTTATTTTTATCGTTTAGTAAAATTATCGCATTTACAATGTTTGGTTTAACACTAGTGTGGATGCTTCTTGGGATTGTTGGATTTAAAAAATTAGAAGATACAAAATGGGCTACTTTAATGTTTGTGTTCTCATTGAACCATCTTACGATTATTTTTGCCCTTATGATTATACTGTCATTTTTTAAATAATAAACGTTCAAAAGCAGGTAGCTATCAGCTACCTGCTTTTATACTAGATACATCTTTTGCTTTAAGCGAAATCATTCCTCCGTACCTTGCCGAAACTGCTCCACCTAACGCGTTAGCAAACATTGTGTACTGCTTCTGTGCCTCCTCACTTTCAGGTAATCCTTTTTCGTGAACACACCATAAAATTCCTGCCATAAATGCATCACCCGCTCCCGTCGTGTCTATCACCTGCACTTTTTTTGCACTCACATGAAGCGTTTGATTTGCAGTAACGGCTGCTGCGCCATTTTCTCCCTGAGTGACCCATACGTACGGAATATGATACGCTCTCAGTTTTTCTAGGCTTTCTGTCAGGTCTGCTGAATTCATCAAAAATAGGAGCTCATCTTGAGAGATTTTCAAAATGTCTGTTTCGGACAAAAACGGTGTCACGATATTTCTACATGCTGCTTCACTTTCCCATCTTTTCATTCGAATATTTGGATCAAACGCTACAAGCATACGATGTTTTTTTGCGAGCTTCACAGCTTCTTTTGTAGTTTCCTGGGAAATCGGATGAAACAACGTACCTGATCCAAAATAAAAAATCGCTGCCTGCTCAAATAAAGCTTCCTGCAGCTCATGTTTGTACACTTGCTCATGAGGTGTAGAATCTATGTAGGAATGGAAGTACCGATCTCCTTCTTTACTTTTATGTACATACACTTCACAAATTTTTTTAGTCTCCGATATTACACAGCCGCTTTGATTCACTCCTTCAATTAAAAGGTTCTTTCTTACAAAATCACTTGTTTCATCACTGCCCAACTTGCAGATATAATATGCTTTTGCTCCTAACTTCTGAACACCGACTGCTACATTAACGGTTGTGCCTCCTAAAAAAGGGTCAAAGCTAGTGTTAAATTCATTTTTAGCAATATAATCAATAAATGCCTCACCGTATGAAATAATTCCTTTTTTCAAGTTAATCCTCACCTTCTTTCTTCTGTCTCCCAACGCATTTGACACATACACACGCTTTTCCTCTGCTTTCTAAAGGAATTTGTTTAAACAGATCAGGAGTAAAAACTTTCTGCATGCACCAACACTTTTCTATTTCTCTGCCTTGTACAGAAGCACAGTTATTTTTTTCTCCGCAGATAGGACATCTGCTATCATCGCCTGAAAATGGCATGAATTCCTCTCCTTTTTTTCTATGCAGTTGTATAGATTATCTTTATTAGTATACAAGATTAGTATACAAGAGGTGGCTAAAATGTGCGTTCTGCTTTTTGATATTTTCGTTTTCAACTTCTTCTATTCTTGGTACTATACATATAAAGGAAATAACATATTGCGAAAGGAGCTTTTATGACAACTCATTTATTTCACCAAAAACCCCTTGCTACATGGATGCATGAATATCCTTTATTAACACCTTTAATCAATAAACAGGAAATACTTTGGATAAATCCTTATATAAAACCTGCTCAAAAAGCACTTTCTTCTCTTTCTTTACATACCAAAGATATAAAAGATGCAAAAGAACGACTTTCTCGCTTTTCTTCTTTTCTTCAAATCGCTTTTCCGGAGCTGAAAGCATCAAAAGGAATCATTGAATCACCTCTTCAAGAAGTTGCATACATGAAAGACTATTTAAATCAACAAATGAATAACATGCTGCAAGGAAAATTACTGATGAAATGCGATCATGATCTTCCCATATCAGGTTCTATTAAAGCAAGAGGCGGCATTTATGAAGTATTAAAATTTGCTGAAAGTCTTGCTATCAAAGAAGGACTGCTTACCGAGGAAGACAGCTACGCTCTTCTAGCTGAAGAACGATGTAAAAAGTTATTTTCTTCTTATTCTATTGCAGTAGGATCTACCGGTAATTTAGGTTTAAGCATTGGTATTATGAGCGCTGCTCTCGGCTTTAACGTCACCGTCCATATGTCAGCGGACGCTAAAAAGTGGAAAAAAGATCTGCTTCGTTCTAAAGGTGTAACCGTTATTGAATATCAGTCTGACTACGGAAAAGCCGTGGAGGAAGGACGAAAGCAAGCCGAAGCAGACCCCGCATGTCATTTTATTGACGATGAGCAGTCTAGAGATTTATTTCTCGGTTATTCCGTTGCGGCTTTACGTTTGAAAAAGCAGCTAGCCGAGCAGCGGATTCAAGTAGACGCCGAACACCCTTTATTTGTCTATTTACCTTGCGGAGTAGGCGGAGGTCCTGGCGGTATTACGTTTGGACTAAAAGCAATATACGGTGATCACGTTCACTGCTTTTTTGCTGAACCTACTCACTCTCCTTGCATGCTGCTTGGATTAATGACCAAGCTGCATGACGGCATTTCCGTTACGGATATTGGACTTGACAATGTAACAGCTGCCGATGGACTAGCTGTAGGAAGGCCATCTAGCTTTGTAGGTGAAACGATAAAATCGCTTATTAGCGGAATTTATACCGTAGAAGATGATCAGCTTTTCCGATTTATTTATGAGCTAGCCAATCGTGAAAATATGTATATAGAACCTTCAGCAGCGGCTGGTTTACAAGGACCTCTCCACCTGATGGAAAGCGGGTCTTCCTATATACAAGCGCAAGGACTAGAAAACGATATGTCAAAAGCTACTCACCTTGTATGGTCAACTGGAGGCAGTATGGTGCCAATTGAAGTGATGAACAGCTATTACGAGCAAGGAAAAAATTTAATGAATAGATAACGTCAAAAGGCATGGAGAACAATGATGTTCTTCATGCCTTTTTAGCCGAAGTAGCTTGCAGAAAGACCGGATGCCAAATCTCAAATGGAAAATATCCGGACTTATAGCTGCCGCTTGTACCCATAGTTGCAATTTTTATTTTCCTGTATCCTTTTTTCCATAAAAAAGTGCCTGCAAACACCTCAATTTCTTCTATTTTCTTCCTTCTAATAATCGTTGTTTTTCGTGTTAAAAACTGCGATCGAATACTGACAAATACATCGTTCATCATCAAGCCGCCTTGACGATAGCCCAACAAGTGAATAAGTACGTATATAAGGCATAGCACAGCAATAATCCACACAAACATTGATTTCCAAAAGCTAATGCCAATCCCTGCTGCCGCAAATAACAAGACCGGTAATAGTAATGGATACCACGCATATTGAATCGCTGTATTTCTTGGACACTTTATATATTCATAGTGCGGCACATATACGTTCATTAATGCTGAAATCTCTTTTTGCTGGATAAACGGGTGTAAATAGACCTTTTCTTTTAAATCAGAGGTTACGACGTTTAACGAAACGGAAGACCATCCAAATAAGCGCCGGACCAACCCTTCCTCTATCGTAACAGCCTGTATTTTATGAAAAGGAATCGTAAGGGATTTCTTATTTAACAATCCGTATTTAATATGTAGATAATGATCGTAGCGCTCTACTGTAAAACCGCCAAATCGTATTACATATAAAACAATAGACAGCAAATAAGCAAGCACCACAATTACAGCCACTAATACAAATAAACCAAGCATCGATTGATGAATCACTTCTTCGTAAGCTGTCTTCACCCAGCGGTTGATATACGTATCAATATACTGATAGAGAAAACCAAGAGCAGCAAATATATAGCCAAAATTCCCGGAAAACGCAGCAGCTAACGCCAGCTGTTTCACCGACACTTTCATCGTACGTTCAGGACTTTTTTCCTTTATTTCCGGCTGACTCCCCGACAGCTTTAACGTATCTTTAAGATGGTGCGCTTCTTTTAGTGAAATACCAGATAAATCAATTTCAGCATCCGTACCGCTGCTGGCCGTGTCAATACGAAGCCGGGCTAAGCGAAGAATTCTAAAAACAAACGGCTGATCTAACTGAATCGATTGAATGCGATTGCGTTGAATAAATCGTTTTTCTTTTTTAAAAATCCCTTTATACAGACGCACTTCCGTTTCTGTTACCTCGTAACGAAATTCCTTCCAAGTAAAAAAAGCAAATAAAGCGACTACGCCTCCCGCTAACAGCGTTGCCCACCAATATGTAAACAATAGGTGCCGATTGACAATAAATACAAACACAAAAGGCAGGATATTATTTTTTATATGTTCAATAAATGCTATTGCAATATATAGCGGATGCAGCCGCTTACTCATCTTCATCATCTACCTCTGCTAGTCTAGCAATATACTCTCGCAGTACTTCAGCATCTCTTTGTACAAGTGCAGGAATTTCGACGCTTCCAGCTGCTGTAATGATTTTAACAGATGCCAAGTCAAATTTTCGAAAAATCGGCCCTGTCAATGTTTCAACGTGCTGCACTTTCACAAGCGGAATTTTCGTATGATACCAGATGAATAGCCCTCTTTGTACATCAATTTGAGTATCTGTGACTTCATATGAATATACATTCATATATACATTTGGAGCTATAATTGTATATATGATAAAGCTCACGACTAATAGTCCAGCTGATATCCATCCAATAATTGACCACCAATCAAAAAAATGAACGAGTAGAAAATAACCCGCTGTTGCAAGAAGCCACAGGCTATGCGTAAAAATGGATTGCCAGCGCATCGCTTTTTTAGCCTCGAGGGGCAATTTGCCCTTTAAATGTTCAAACTCCATAAAAACTCCTTTCTCTACCTTTTTTACTATTTCTATTACTATATTACGTTAAAAAAGGAAAAAAGTTTCACAGTTTGCTATTTTCTTATTATTTTTTGATAAAAAACAAACAAGACTGCCTATTTCGAGGCAGCCTTGTTTGTTATCGATAAACGCCGTCTTTCTCTCCGTGTACAACAGCCGCTCTTTCAACTGCTTCAGATACTGCTTCATGTACAGCTAGATTAAGAGGATGAGGAACTAAATCGCCTGGACGCGTTGAATTTGCAATGGCTTCAGCTGCAGCTACAAGCATCGTATGCGTAATATCACGCACCCCCGCATTTAACACTCCTCTGAAAATACCTGGGAAGCCAAGTACATTATTCACTGACCTTCCATCCGTAGCGTAAATAGCTCCTGCTTCAAGAGCATCTTCAGGTTCAATTTCTGGCTTTGGATTAGAAAGTGCTAGAATGATTTGCCCTTTTCGGATCCATTCTTTTTGTATTAATCCAGGTACACCTGTTGTCGCAATAACAATGTCACAGTTCTCCATAAGCTCTTCTAATGAATCCGCTACTTTTCCACCGTAGCTGACTAAGCGCTCATTCGCTTCAGGAGACTTATCAGCTCCTATCACCTGTTTGACACCGTAAGCCATGAACATTCTGCAAGTAGCGATGCCGGCAGCTCCTAAGCCGATTTGTCCTACTTTTGCTTCTTTCAAATTCACACCTGTGCTGCGACAAGCCGAGATAGCTGCTGCTAGCGTCACAACTGCTGTTCCGTGCTGATCATCATGCATAACTGGAATATCGAGCTCTTCTTTTAAACGTTCTTCAATTTCAAAGCAGTGAGGCGACCCTATATCTTCTAGTAAAATGCCGCCAAATCCCGGTGAAATATTTTTAACCGTTTGAATGATTTCTTCCGGCTCATTTACATTCAACAAAATAGGGATAGCGTTTACATTGGCAAGTTGATCAAATAACGCAGCTTTCCCTTCCATAACAGGCATTCCTGCAACTGGACCAATATTTCCTAATCCTAGTATAGCGGTACCATCTGTTACAATCGCAACCGTGTTTCCAATGCTCGTATAAATCTTCGCTTTGTCCGGCTGTTCTTGAATAACACGGCAAACGTTTGCTACACCAGGGGTATATACTCTTCTTAAGTCAGCGATCGACTCAATTTTCATTTTGCTTTTCATTTGAATTTTGCCGCCTTCATGGGCATGAAGAACTTCATCTGATACTGTATGTAAAGTAATGCCTTCTAAACTGCGAACCGCTTCAAGCAATTCCTCAAGCTGGTCTTCACTTTCTACTTGAACCGTAATGCTTCTCATGGTGTAGTTATGTCCTACTTTAACGGTTTCAACCTCGCCAATGTCTCCTCCAACATTTCCGATAGCTGTTGCTACTCTTCCTAAGTTTCCTGGTACGGTCGGTGTTTGTACCATTAATGTGCGTATTAAATTGTTCATCATATCCCCATATCCCCCCTTGTCTTAATCCTGCAAGTGCGTATACTTACTAAATGAAGCGTTTAAAACGGTCAAATTTCCTATAAGTTCATGTTACCTACTTATCTTACAAGTAGATCCATACGTACTGTCTTTTCCATTAAAAGAAGAGCAATAGATAACGCTTTCAAACAGACGTTTCGCTTTGATTATAAGCAAAGTTTTTAGAATAATCAAGCGATGACATTGTGAAAATTCATAAATTATTAAGAAGGAATTTGTTCTTCATAAACAGAAAAGACTTATATAGAAAAGAAACAAAGGAGTGAAGCAGTTGAAATCAATTTGTGTATTTGCAGGATCAAGCGCTGGAATAAAAACAGAATATAAAGAGACAGCCGTCTCGCTAGGACGCTACATGGCCAAAAAAAACTACCGGCTGATTTACGGAGGCTCACGAATGGGCCTGATGGGAGAAGTCGCAAATGAAATGCTTCAGCATGGAGGCGAAGTCATCGGCATTATGCCCCGCGGTTTGTTTAGCGGTGAAATTGTTCATACCGCGCTGACAGAACTCATCGAAGTAGAGAGCATGCATGAGCGAAAGGCAACTATGCACGAGTTAGCTGATGGTTACATTGCGCTTCCTGGAGGTTTCGGGACATTTGAAGAGTTGTTTGAGGCTCTTTGCTGGGCTCAAATTGGTATACATAAAAAACCAGTAGGGTTATTAAATGTGAACGGCTACTACAACCCGCTTATGCAAATGGTTCAGCATGCCGTAGATGAAGGGTTTTCTACAGATTCTGCTATTCGTCTCATCAATATTTCTGATACTCCTGAACAGCTTATCTCTTCAATGGACACGTACACGTCTCCTTCAGAGGACCAAAAATGGAACACTGAACGCTAAAAAGCAAGCGCATAATTTGCGCTCGCTTTTTAAGCTTTATTAAAAGTAATCTCATATTTTTTTACGCCAAAAACAAAAGGGCTGTCTATTGGCTTTAAAGACTGATTTTGAACTTTCGAGAATTCTCCTTTTTCTAGTAACTTAGTAAAAGCAATTTTCCCTTCCATTCTTGCTAGCGGTGCTCCTAAGCAAAAATGGATGCCGAATCCAAAGCTCACGTGAGGGTTTGTTTTACGATGCACGACAAAAGTGTCAGGCCGTTCAAACTTAGCTGAATCTCTATTTGCACTTGCTGCCCAGCTAATTACCTGCTGTCCTCTTTTAATCTTACACTCTCCAAGTTCTACATCTTCAGCAGCTATGCGTCCAATCGCTTGAATAGGAGGATAATAGCGAAGCGTTTCTTCTACCAGGTTCGGAACCAGCAATATGTCTTGACGAACTTCATTCTGCACGTCTACGTCTTCTGTCATATACCGAACTCCGTTCGTAATTAAGTTTGTCGTTGTCTCATTACCTGCTACTAGCAATAAAATACAAAATCCCAGCACTTCCTCTTCTGTTAAATGCTCGCCGTCGATTTCTGCTTCTAAAAGAAGCGAAATGAGATCTTCTTGTTTATTTTGCTGACGCTCCGCGATAATTTCTTTAAAATACCCTTGTAAAAAAATCACGCCTTCATTACGCTTTTGCATCATTTTCGCAAAAGCTTCGTCTGAATTATTTTCAGCACCGCTCACTAAGTCATCGGAGTATTTTTTAAACAGTTCTCGGTCTTGGATTGGTACTCCTAGCAATTCTGCTATTACAATAATCGGCAGTGGTCCAGCAAAGTCTTCTACTATATCAAACTTTTTTTTCCTGCTTACTTCATCTAATAAATAATCTGCAATCTCTTCAATATGACTCTCTAAGTGCTGAATAGCTCTTGGCGTAAAAGCTTTGTTTACTAAGTTTCGTAACTTTGTATGTTTTGGAGGGTCCATCATTAAAATACTTTCTTGGCGTTCTTCCATTGCTCGTTTGGATGAAAAAAGCGACGGGTTTTTTAAAATATACTTTACTGTTTCATAATCAAATACATCCCAGCAGTTTCGGCTTTCATCGTAACGAATAGGTGCCTCTTGACGCAGACTGTTATAAATATCAAATGGGTAAAGCTGCTGTTCAACTGATTTGATTTCTTGCATAGGAATCAAGTTAGCATAGCGATTTTCTCTTTTTACTGCTTTTGAATTCATCTCGTATTCCTTCTTTCGTTTAAAAGTGACCTCGTTAAGTTTTTTATCCTTCTACAGATCAAAGAATTTTTTTCCATCTTTGTATCTTTTGATCAGACTATCACAAGGTTTTTTCACTTTCAACGGACATAATCAGAAAATTTTGTCAATTATACAGAAGACTTATTTTATTTAAGGTCTAAATCAGTGATTTTTTTCCATTTTTTTAGTTCATTTATCTTGTTTCATAATAATCATAGAGATGGTTACACTACAAGTAAGTACGTAAGAAAGTAGGGATCTCATGTGATAGATGCCCTTATGTGGGGTGGTGTCTCAGGCTCAGCTGTATTAATTGGAGCTATTATAGCTATTTTTGTACCTTTAAAAAAACCGTTGACTGCTTATATTATGGCTTTTGGCACGGGCGTTTTGTTAGGAGCTGCTGCTTACGAGCTCATTCAAGATTCGGTAAAAGAAGCAGGAATCATTTCTTCTTCTTTAGGCTTTTTAACAGGCGCAGCACTTTTTACTCTTCTTGACATCTCCTTAGCTAAAAAAGGCGCTCACAAAAGAAAACGTTCGGACCACCTTGTCCCCGCTAGCTCGGGACTAGCCATTTTTATTGGTACCATTATGGATGCTATACCTGAGTCACTGATGATTGGCGCAAGTTTGATTGAACAGCACCACGTTAGCTGGCTGCTTGTTGTTTCTATTTTTATCAGCAATATACCCGAAGGAATCTCCGGGACAAGCGGACTACTAAAAAGCCAATATAAGCAAAAGAAAATTTTTTCATTATGGCTTTCTGTCTTCTTTATATCGGCTCTTTGTTCTTGGATTGGATATCTATTTCTTCAAAATGCTACCCCAAACATGATGGGTTTTATTGCCTCATTCGCCGGTGGTGGAATTGTGGCAATGGTTGCTTCGACGATGTTGCCAGAAGCTTTTGAAGAAGGTGGTCCTGTTATTGGTTTTATTGCTTCATTAGGGTTATTAACTTCTATTATTTTGGATTATATGTCTTTTTAATGAATAAACTTATATTTTGTATGAAACAAAATATATAGGTCTTTCGTCTTTACAAGTAGATATAAATAAAAGGAGTTACCATTATGAAAAAAATATATGCTTCTCTTACACTTTGCACAGTACTCACTTGCCTATCAGGGTGTGCTTATGCACCTCATAATAATCTGTCTGCCGAAAGAGTCTCTGCTTCTTCTATTCAACATACTTCTTCTTCAAAACATGAGGCTTCAATAGAGGAAATTACAAATAAGCTTCCAGGACACGTTTATTTAAAAGGTATAGCCTTCCAAGATATGCAAAAACCTTATTACTTAACAATTAATTACGCTGCAATAAATAATAATCAGCATACGTTTGAAAAAAGCTGGACGTCTGTTAAAACCAAACGCATACTTTTACATAACGCAACCATCTTACTTTCTGCCGTACAAAATGCTGACAGCGTTCACTTTACTATTAATACGACTGTTCCTCAGACAATCACCATTACTCGAAAAGAGTTAAAGGACTTCTACGGAATAGATCTTCGGAATTATAATGACGTGAAACAAGTATGGAAAGAAAAATTCGAAGGACAGCAAGAAAAAATCGAGGAATTTTATGATGCACATCCAATTACAGAAATGCAGTAAAAGCGGCCCATGGCCGCTTTTTAAAGCTGTTTTTTCATAAACACCTGCTCAAGTTTGATTCCTTCATCTGTATATAAATCTTGAAAACCAAATGATTTTAACATTTTCACGAGTAAGCTATTTCTTTTTTCAGGTACATTATATGTATTGTAAGCAATTGGTCCATACATATTAAAAATAGTTGCTAATAAAAAGCCCAGAACGTCCTCTGAATTTGAGATATGTTCCTTAACGCTTCCTTGATAAAAAGTAACCGAATTCACGATGCCTATGGAAGAAAAATTCCTTTGAAATAACAGATAGCCAACTTCTTCGTTTCTTTCATTCAACGCAATAAACGATTCTCCATCACGAATACAGTCAAATTGATTTTTCCACGGAACATCGTATGTATAAAAGGGTAGGTTCTGAATATCTTTTGCAAGCCTTCGCTTTAACGAATACGTAAGCTGATTCTTCTTTTTAAGTAAAGAAGCGTGAAAACTACCTCTATGCTTTAGAAATAAAAGGGTATCTACAATCTCATATCCATATTTCTGATAAAGGTGAATGGCTTTTTCATTCACTTTAAATGCTTCCAGACTGGCTTCCATTACTCCTTGCTGCTGGTATCTCTCAAGTGTAGCTTTTAGTAAGGCTTCTCCAATTCCTATTTTCCGGTAAGGTAAGGCTACGCTTGTACCTCCATTCCAAGCATGTTTTTTTCCCTTGACCTTTTTTATTCCATTTAACATAATTCCAGCTGGTGTATTATTATAAAAAGCCATAAAAGAATGGTCGACAGATAGCTGATCAAAACCAAACCTACAAGTGAATTGATCTAGTGACAGCTCAATCGGAAGATAATAATCTTCAAAACCCTTATTGAATGCTTGTAATGCATCAGAAAAAGAACACTGGCTTAGAGGCTTAATTATAATCACGGGACATTCCTTCCTTTTGTAAAAAGATAATAAGCTAGAAAATCATTATAAGAAAACATCATCAATAACCTTCTGAATTTTTGTGGTTTTTAAAAAAAGAAAGAGACATACCATTTAAACACCCTGTCTCTTTCTTTTCTTTTAACACTCTATTCTATTGTCTTTTAACCTCTACATCTGACGCTTTCACAAACGCATAGCGGTGATTAAAATAAATTTGATAATATTCGTCTTTTCCAACAATCATTTTGTGATCGTTTGGGTTTGTTGTAAAAGTTGGGGCATAGTAATAGTTACTCCTTACTTTCTCTACCCCCACGTACACCTGCTCTGGAGAAATTTTATACTGAAGTGGCACCATAGCTTTAACTGGTATATCAGAAGGATAGGCTGAAGCCTCCGGGAAAGCTCCTCCGTACACTTGAATGCTTTCTTTCCCTGGTTTTGGCGTTAATAATATCCCTGTACCTTCACTTGTATTTTTATTATGTGGATTATAAAACCAGGCTTTTTGTCCTCCGTACCAAATCGCTGTCCATTCTCCTTTTGTCTCAGCTACTGCATACGTTTGTCCAGTTACTGCTTTGCTTCCCCAGTCTAACGTTTGTTTCGTTCCAGGCCCTGAAGCTGCAGGCTCATTCAGCAGCGGTGAATCATTGCTGGGAGCTTGATGCAAATACACAAAGTTGGCCGGCTGCTTTGGTGCATCTGATACTTCCGGCTGATTGTTTTGAAAGACTGGATTAATCGTAACGGCTAGTTTGTTTGTATGCTGGCGCTCGACTGGGCTTCCTACTAAATCCATGTAGTGCCCCCAATCCCAAAACGGCCCGGGATCTGAATGCATACCTGATTGAGCCTTAGGAGACAAACCCGGCACCTCATCATGACCAATAATATGAGCTCGGTCTAATGGAATATTATATTCTTTGGCAAGGTGGCGTACGAGTCTTGCCGAAGAACGATACATTTCTTCCGTAAACCAAGTAGATCCTTCAAGGGCGAATCCTTCATGTTCAATTCCAATACTGTGTGTATTAAAATACCAGTTTCCTGCATGCCATGCTACGTCTTTGTTATGGATCATCTGTGCGATGTGACCATCACTTGAACGGATTACATAGTTTGCAGCGGCTCTATTAGGGTTAGCAAACAAATCAATCGTTCCATCATAACTTACTTCTGTATCATGAATAACAATATAGCGAACATCTGATTTTTGACGGTTTGCAATATCATAGTTTCCGTAATCTGAAGCACTTTCGCTGAATTTCCCGTAAAATGCAGGGATGTATTCACATTTTAAAGATGCCGGACAATCCGCTTTATTCGTATTGGAATTTTCAGCACGAGGAATCGACATATCTATATTTTGAGGGGAAATTTTAAGATGCTGTCCGTCTGATGTTGTATGCTCTGCTCCTTTTTCCAACGTTTCATATACATCATCGGCAAATACTTGAGCGTTTTCCTTATCCTGAGAAGCACTGTAAGCGGCGACTGCATCGTACCATTTTTGATCAGTGGACGGTATGTTTCCATTTTTGTCTTTTGCGATAAAAGCCAGCACAGCAGCGCCACCGCGAATATTTTGCACAGGATCTTTTTTTAATCTTTCTTTATCTGAGTTAAGCAGCTTAGCAGCTAAGGAGAGAGTTTGCTGTTTATCATATGCTGGTTTTGAAGGCACAGCTCCGTTTCCTTTTCCATCTTCTAAAGAAGGGATGTCTGTTAAATGCATAAGACCGTATCCCCCGGCTGCACTAGGTTTTCCATTATGACTTTCCCAGCGCGACTTGTTGTAGGAAATTGCTTTTAAAAGCGAAGCTGGCACACCAAATTCTTTAGATGCTTGTGCAAATGCTCGCTCTAAAGCTGACTGATTCTCTGCCGCCAAAGCGACTACAGGCTTTTGCAGCGTATGAAGGGGCATATAAGCTGTACATATGACACCAGCCGTAAGCATGGCTACCCCTATCTTATTTAGTTTTAATCTTTTTTTTAGTTTCAAACGTATTCCTCCCCCGTAAAGTATGTAAATGAGGTCAATAAAGACATAATATGACTTTACCTCGTTCTCAACCATTTCGTCTTCTTTCTTTCTATTCCCTTGAGACAATAGTCTAGAAGATTCGACAGAGTTACTAGGAGGAAAGATGTGGTATGAGGAAAAAATCATAAAAATCATCCCTCTTCTTTAAAGCTGCGCTCTCAAAAATGGTTGAGTACAACAGCGGTCCATTCATCCCTTTTGCTGCCTTTTTAATAAAGCAGCAATATTGTAGATAATGACATTCCTTCTATAATTCAACTATTACTAAACCAAATTTCTTAATTTACCAGTTTTTTAACAGACTGTACGTTCGACATTTTAGTAACTTTTCACCATAGTTAACCATGGAAAAGGTTGCTATTATTAAAGACAAGAGAATGTTTACATATGATTGAACGCAGCAAGAACTGCTCTTGAAAGGAGATACCTTATGAGAGGACACAGCATTCCAGCAATTAAGTTGAATGAAGAAGAAAAAGAAAAATTAGAGGAACTTATTGAACACTATAATTTAAAACGAACGTCTCTCATTCGAAAATTTATTATGGATGGAAAAGTTAAGCCTCCTTTAATCGGCAAAGAAGCAGGTGTGGAACTATTGGTTAACCTGCGAAAGATTGAGTCTGAACTAAGCCGGCTAAGCAATAATATGCATCAAATTGCAAAGTACTTACATAAACCAAAAGATAAGCAAAACCATTCACAGAATCTTGAAGAAATCCTACTAGAAATGATGAAAAAACAAAAACATGTACAAGAAGATGTAGAGACTATTTCAGAGCAGCTTAGCGATCATTTATACGTTAAATAGAGAAAAAACGCTCTTTTCATTTCAGAAAAGAGCGTTTTTTATAAAGAAGTAGGGATTTAAATGCTTTTTTTCATGCCGCACTTTGCGCATGTACGGATAAAAATAAAGTCTTTTACTAAGCTTTTAAATTTCACATGTCCACAGTTATCGCATCTGCCTGCAACTTTATCCGGAAACTCCTCATATACATATATTTTTGTTAAATCAATCGCTTCTTGTTGCTCTTCCATTTCCATCACACCTTTATGCATCTTTACGATTCAGCTCTTTATATTCTATCAAAAATAAGTAAAATTACTAGGGTGAAAGCTTCAAAAAACAAGCAGGTTTTTTCACTATTTTTTTATCCGTTCAGCTTTGTACCACCAATTTTCTCTATCTAAAAATGCTTTTACATTCAGTATTTTTTTATCGCGAAGGGTAATGATGGCTGCCGCGGCTCCTTCTTTGGAAAAGGTTACGGCTGTTTCTAATTTCTCTTTTGTCACAAACACTTTTAATGTTTCCATATTCTCTTTTGTTAATTCCGCAGTTGTGATGGTTTCTCCTTCAATGATTGTATCTTTTTTTTCAATAAAATGTTGTCCATCCATCACCCAGGCTGCACGTGTTTCACCATAAACTTGAAAGAAGGTATTCTTTTTTAAATAACCTGTTCTCTCTGACATATTTGCATCCTTATACGTCTCCGTATCCTCGGTTGTTTTTATCCATAAAGGTTTATATAAAAAAGTAGGCTTTAGAAAACCTTCCTCGTCAGAATCTCCCACAGAATTTGTAGATTTAGACTCCAAGTTTAAAAACTGCGCAATCCCTTGTGCATATGCCACCCCCATATCTTTTAGAAATTGAGGATTTTTTAAGAGCTTTGCATCGTGTTCTGTATCAATAAACCCGATTTCAGTTAGTACAGACGGCATATAGGAACGTCTTAACACACTATGATTAGCCAATTTCCTGCCTCGGTTAAAGTGATTGTATTTAGTGAGAACAAATTTCACATGATCGTGAATATCGTTTCGTAACACAATGGTTTGGTTATTTATATTTTTGCTATAAATAAAATCTTCATATCCCGTTTCGCCGCCTAAATTTATATGAATAGATAAGTATACATCAGCACCCCACGCATTGGCTTTGTTGACCCGTTCATTTAATGACAAAAACACATCGGTTGTACGCGTTGTACAAAGAGAAAATCCTTCATAGTGAGTAGAAAGAAAAGAGATGATGTACTGTTGAACAGCTAACACTAAGTCTTTTTCATATAACCCGCTGGCGACAGCCCCTAGATCTGCCCCTCCGTGACCTGCATCTAAATAAATTTTTTTCATCTAACCTGTCTCCTCCTTATCCGTAGCATATGCATGAATAAGCGAAGACGTTTGTTATATAAAACTACTTTTATGTATAAAGCTTTTTACTATGACTCATTTAGAAGTCTTTACAACTGATTTACCATAGCTGGTAACATCAAAATATGTATTTGATCCATCGTCTTCATTGATCACAACATCTAAGTCATGAAAATAACGATGAAGCTTTTTTAACAGTGCTTGATCTTTCGTCTGCTCTAGCTGTCCAGCGAGCTTCTCCATATGCTGAAAGTCTTTCTTTAAAACAGAATCTTTTACTTCAATCGTGCCAATTGTATTATTAATGGCTGTGGCTTCTTCTTGTACGGCAGGCCAGTCTGGATGCTCAATGGCACTCCACCCCGTCAAATCATTTAGTACGTCATGATGTTCAGCAATAAAGTCTTTTGCCTGCTGATCGCTGCTTTCCAGCTTATCAACTTTTTGTTGATCCACTTTAATGGCACTTGCCTTTATACTTTGCTGTGATAAAAAAGGAATTTTTCCGTTTTGGTACAATATCCATCCTGTCGCTCCTCCCCCGACTAAAAAAACGGATAAAGATACCGAAATGATCATACGCTTCTTCTTACTTTTATGTCTTTTTTCCATTTGACTCCTTTCCGGGTATTCAAAACCCTTTAGGCCTTATGAACTGAAACGAATAACCTACAAAAAGAATTTTACCATATTTTTAATATTAAAAATATTAAAAAAGAGACTCCTTCGAGTCTCTTTGAATCCACTTCAGTTAACTTTTACCTGTGTGTAGCGATTTTTAGGAACATTCAACTGCAAGTTACTTCTTAACGTACTCCCTTCGTATTCTGTACGATACAGGCCTCTTTCTTGCAATATCGGTACAACATGTTCAACAAAGTCATCTAAGCCATGCGGAACGCTTGAATGAATAATAAAGCCGTCAGCTCCTTTTTCTTCGAACCACTGTTCCATCAAATTAGCGATATGCTCTGGCGTCCCAATAAATTGTGTTTTAGGTGTAGCAATTCGCAGCGCTGCTTCTCGCAGTGTCCACTTATATTTTTTGGCGTTTTCTTTAATTTTGTCGGTTGTACTGCGGAAACTATTATTCCCTATATCCCCCAAGTCAGGAAATGCATCATCTAATGGAAACTGTGAAAAATCAAAATGATCGAAAAAGCGTCCTAAGTAGTTTAGCGCATGTTCAATTGTCACCAATTGAGAAAGTTCTTCATATTTTCTTTCGGCTTCTTCGTTTGTACTACCAATTATAGGACCAATTCCCGGAAAAATTAAAAGTTCGTTTTCATTGCGTCCTTGCGCTGCAGCTCTCAATTTTACATCTTGGTAAAAAGCTTTTGCTTCTTCTAAATTGTCTTGTCCCGTAAACACTGCGTCAGCCGTTTTTGCTGCTAAATCTTTTCCGCTTTCAGAAGATCCTGCTTGAAACACTACGGGCTGCCCCTGAGCTGAGCGCCCAATGTTTAACGGACCTTCTACAGAGAAAAATTCGCCTTTATGATGCAATCGGTGCAGCTTTTTCTCCTCAAAAAATTGTCCGGTTTCTTTATTTCGAATAAATGCATCATCTTCCCAAGAATCCCATAATCCCTTTGTTACTTCTAGAAACTCTTCAGCTATTCTATAGCGTTTGTCATGAGTGGGGTGCTCTTTTCCATAGTTAAGCGCAGATCCTTCTAATGGAGATGTTACAACATTCCATCCCGCTCGGCCGCTGCTAATATGATCAAGTGAAGCGAATTGTCTAGCCACCGTAAACGGCTCGCTATACGAAGTCGATAGAGTGCCGACTAAACCAATATGAGAAGTGACAGAAGCAAGTGCTGATAGAATAGTAAGAGGTTCAAAACGATTCAAAAAATGCGGAAGCGATTTTTCATTGATATATAACCCATCGGCAATGAACACTAAATCAAATTTTCCTTCTTCCGCTTTTTGAGCCTGCTGCTTGTAAAAACCGAAATTAACGCTGGCATCTGACAAAATTTCAGAATGTCTCCACGCCCCCATATTACCTCCGACTCCATGAATAATAGCCCCTAGCTTTAATTGTCTTTGATGTGTCATATTACCATTCTCCTTTTTCATACCCATTCATAAATTCTCGTAATTGATTGGTTAAACCGCCTGCTCCAAAGCGAAGGACTCCTTCTTTTTCTGTCTTTCTTCCATTTCCTTCTTGTGCAAATTGCAAAAAAGCGATAACGTGAACTCTTCTAGGATGAATATTTTCAATTCCTTCGTCATAAAACCATTGATCAATTGTATTGTAAATCCCTTTATTGACTCTGAATTGACTGTGGCACCAATTAAAAAACTGGAGATCAGGCAGATTTAAATATCTCGCTTGCCCTAGCTTGGAAGCTGTAGCTTCACTAGATACATAGCCCATATGTTGAAATCTTTCCTTTGCTTGTAGCGTATCAGCTTTAATTTGATGCTTTAAAAATTCAATAGAAGGGAATTTTTTCTCTCCTCTCACCCGAAAGATCACGTCGCATTGAACTGTCTCTCCATAAATAACGTCGTTAAAATCCAGAATATGAACCTCAAATGTTTTAGATAGTTCCGATCCAAATGTCGGCTTAACCCCTACATTCATAACTCCTATATGTTCAAGTCCCCGCAGATGAACGAGGACACCATACACGCCATTTTTTAATTCCTCATGCTGAGTATCTATATTAGCTGTTGGAAACCCTAAGTGTCTTCCTTGCTGCCTTCCAGGTACAACCTGCCCTTTTATAATAAGTTTTTTACTTGTTTTAGCTTTTAATGCTCCTCTATTCACTACGTTCACCCTTCTTCCCTTAAGTCTAGTAAAAAATAAAAGGTTCTTTGCACAATGTCACACATTGTGCAAAGAACCTCTAGTGATCTAGTCGGTTTGTTTAATTTGATGATTTCATCATATACTTATTATTCCTATGAGTCAAGTTGGTTTTCGATTAAAATATTAGATTGTTTTTTCATAAATATAAGAGTAAGGAGAATGCGTTGGGTTAATACGCTTGAAAAATTGCTTTGTTCGATCTTCTTTTGGATTTAAAAATATGTCTTCAGGATGACCTTGTTCGACAATCTTTCCTCCGTCCATAAATACCACGTGATTAGAAACTTCACGGGCAAAACTCATTTCGTGCGTAACAATGATCATTGTAATTCCTTCTTCAGCAATTTTACGAATAACAGACAGTACTTCACCCACCAGTTCAGGGTCCAAAGCAGACGTCGGCTCATCAAATAAAATGACTTCAGGATTTAAAGCAAGCGCTCTAGCAATGCCCACTCGCTGCTGTTGACCTCCTGATAACTGACTTGGATAAGCATTTGCTTTTTCAGCAAGCCCCACTTTTTCAAGGACGTCTAAACTGCGTTGTTTCGCTTCTTCCTTTGGCAGCTTTTGAACAATAACTAGCCCCTCCATAATATTTTCAATAACGGTTTTATGTTTGAACAAATTGTATTGCTGAAAAACCATCGTTGTTTTTTGTCGAAGAGTTAAAATGTCTTTGCGGTTTGGCTTTTGGCACTGAACCGTAAATTGATCAATCGAAACTTCTCCTTCATCTGCTTTTTCTAAGAAATTAATGCAGCGTAAAAACGTAGTCTTTCCAGAACCACTCGGTCCTAAAATGGTCACAACGTCGCCTTTTTTAACAATTAAATCAATACCGTCCAATACTGTATTATCACCAAATGTTTTTTTTATATTTGTTAATGCAATCATACAACTCCTCCTCGATTATAAACCGTTAATTTTCGTTCAAGCAGCGCTGTTATCCCCTCTATTAACATCGTCAGCATCCAATAAATAAGAGCAGCAGCAATATAGGCTTCTAAAAACTTGAGATTATTGGAAGCTACGATATTAGCAGCACCGTTTAGCTCTTTTTGCGAGACGATGAATGCGATAGAAGACGTATGCAAAAAGCCGATGAAAATATTACATAAATTCGGTAAAGACAAAGCAAACGCCTGTGGAAAAACAATTCGTTTCATTGATTGAAAACGATTCATCCCAATGGCATACGCGGCCTCAATTTGTCCTTTTTCTACAGCTAACAAACCAGAGCGAATAATCTCTGACATATAAGCTCCCGCTGTAAAAGACAAAGCGATTAATACAAATACGACAATAGGAATGCTGTTTGCATTGAAGCCCCATCCACAGTAACTCGATACTTTATTAATAAATAACGGGAACCCTAGGTAAATAACCATAATATGAAGAATAGCAGGCGTTCCTCGGAAAAATGATACGTATACGTTGGCAATTGGCGTTATTATTTTTACTGAATTGATTCTCACAGCCGCAACAGCAATACCAATAATCACCCCGCCTAGTAACGGACCGGTGGTAATAAGGAGCGTTAAAGGTAATGCCTTTAAAATTTCTACAAATGCTGTCCATATAAACGGTACATCAATAATCATGTTTACACCTCTTTTAGTAAGCTCGTTTTATACATGAACAGGCTGATCATGTTTTTGCAGCTTCTGTTCTGATTTCACAAAAAATTTCTCTAATATAATCGCCACCAAATAATAAATAATGGCAAGTGCGATATATACCTCCACTGCATGAGCCGTTGCAGCGATAATGGTATCTCCTCTTCCCATCATATCCATCACACCAATGGTAAAGGCTAAAGATGTATCTTTTAAGGACCCAATCACAAGATTTCCAAAGTTAGGAAAGGCTACAACGAGAGCTTGCGGCAGCACAATTCGAGTGAACGTTTGTTTTCCGCTCATTCCTATACTATAAGCTGCTTCGGTTTGCCCTTTATCTACACTATTAATGGCACCGCGCATCATTTCAGAAAAAGACGCCGCCGTGCTCAGTGAATACGTGATAATAACAAATACAAGCGGAGCCATTCTTGAAACGTCAATATGAATCAATTGTAAAAGGGCAGGTATCCCGTAAAAAACTAAAAATAATTGAATTAAAATAGGGGTTCCCCTCATAAAAGAAATATAAACTGCTGCTATTTGGCTTAACACCGGTACTTTATAAATACGAGGCAGGGCAATAAACAATCCCAAGGTACTGCCAATCACAAGTGATGCAATCAAAATCCAAATTGTAATATGCAAATAAGATAATACTTGAGGAATAGAGGTGAAAATCAGCTCTATATCAAATGCTTTTCCCATCTTTTTCTCTCCTTTGTTTCCCTCTACAGGTAGCGAAAGGACCCAAGTTCAAGGCTTGGGTCACAGTAAGTGCTTTAGTTATTTCCAGCTGCTTTTGTATAATCTTCTCCCAACCATTTTTTACTTAATTTTGTCAATGTTCCGTCTTCTTTTATTTCTTTTAGCGCTTTATCCACATCTTTTTGTAAACCTGTTTCATCTTTGCGAAGCATAAAATATACTTTTGAATTTGAAATAGCAGGCCCTACAACTTTTTGCTCTGCGTCCGCTTGTTTATTGACAAAGTCAACTGCAAACGGCGTACTAATCGTGGCATCCGCACGCCCTGTTTTCAGCTGCGTTTTTGTATCATCAGATCCTTGGCCCGAATAGACGATATTAATTTTATTTCCATGTTCTTTGTTATACTTATCGATTAAGTTAGCAGAATTACTCGTTGCTCCTACAATTACCTTTTTACCGCTCAAACCTTTAATTGATTTAATAGACGTATTTTTTTCGTTTACAACTACATGTAGCGGAAAGATATTATAAGGTTCTTTGTTAAAAAGGAACTTTTGTTTTCTCTCTTCATTTACTTCCATCTGATGGGCTACTAAATCAATTTTGTTCGATTCTAAGCTCAAAAGTAAATTAGAAAAATCCATTGTCTTAAATTCGAACTTATAGTTTGGAAGACGTTTGTCTATTTCTTTAACAAGTTCTACGTCATACCCTGTTAGATTTCCTTTATCGTCAAGAAAGCAAATGTTCGGAAATTGCGTACCTGTTCCTACAATAATTTTTTGTACTTTGTCTTTGCTTGCGTTAGCCGCTGTTTCTTTATTTGGTGTTCCGCAAGCGGCTAGTAATAAAAGAAGTGATAAAAAGATAGCTGTCAGCTGTAGTTTTTTCATGTGTTTTGTCCCTCACTATGTCTCAAAATAATTTATTGTTTTAATGAATGAATAAAATAGATGTTCCAGCTATTTAACAATTGGTGAATAGTCTTCAATCAATTTTTCTATTTGTTCATAATCTTTTTCAATTACTCCTTTAAACTGCCCCTCGTCTCCAATTTCAACGACCGGTACATGGCGAATACCGTATTTAATTTCAAGTAAATCCCGCAAATAATCTTTTCCTTCTACATCGATACTTTCATATTGATATCCTTTCTCATGAAAATATGCTTTTAGTTCCTCGCAATGATGACAACCTTTTCGATTCCATAATAAAATCTTTGCTGACATGGTTTTTCCTCTTTTCTTTTAAATGATTAATTAGCTTTTTGTAACTCCTTGTGCTTTTCTAACTCGTATCTTTCAGGATGTAAGATTTTTCTTAAGAATACACCTTTTCCTTCTTCTCCTTGATCGACTTCAAAAAAACGTTCATACCCTTTCCTTTCATACATAGGAATCAACCACGGATGTCGATCAGAAGTAGCCAATGTAACGGCAGGTTCCCCCAATTGATCCCGAATAATTGTTTCTTCAACCCATGTTAAGAGTTTAGAACCTACTCCTTTCTTTTTAACCAAAGGATCTACGGCAAACCACCATAAGAAAGGCCAGTTCGTTATTTCTTTATACGTTCTTGCTGTAATCGTAGCTACGATTTTTTTATCACTTTCCAGCACGTAGCAACGGCTGTTTTGAATGTTTTCTTTTACAAGTTCAATCGTTGCCGTTGCGGCTGGAAACTTAATTCCTAGCTCTCGAATCGGCTCGTATGCTCGAAGTGTTAAATTCAACAGTTCTTCAGCATCTTCTACGGTTGCTAATCGAAATAATTCACTCATTTTCTTCACCTCATTTTATAAATGTTTGAAGAGATAGATCGGCTTTATAAATCAGCTCATCCACAGCTTCCTTTAAACGACTTTTGGCATTCGCATTGTTGATGCCTGTAAAAGAGACGTATTCATGCAGCAGAAAAAGAGTGCTGAGCCAATAAGGCCTACCTAAAAAAGACGCTAAAATTTTTAAATCATACTTAGCTTTTAGTAAAGAATTCACATTTTCACCAATAAGAATTGGCAGAAGTATTTTTTCATGCAATAAATCTTTTGGCAATATTTTTGTTAGCCGGTCAAAAGACTGTACGTATATTTCATTTACTCCAGATAACAGAACGATAATACTTTTAGCTTGGTTCAATTTTGAAATAAATCCCTTTACTTCCTTCTGCGCTTCCTGCTTCAAAGCGTGTACATCATGATACAAAATAGTTTCTGCATGCACTCCTTTTGAGGTTAAGCAAGCTTCTAGCTCATCTTTCACTAAGGCTATTTGTTGATAATTATGAGAGCTTCCGTTATATAAAATACATACATCGCTCACTTTCTTCCCCTCCTTTTTATAGCAAAAAGGCTCCTGGAGTTTCCTCAGGAGCCTTTGGTAGACCAATCAGCTTTAATTGTTGTTTCTTTGATAAAACCGGAGAATGAAGTGAAGTGTCTTTGAAACATACTCACTTAATTCTTATTTATCCAAGTTGTTTTATCGGCTTTTCTGTTTGATGATTCAACTATATAGCCTCAAAATGGCAAAGTCAACTTATTTTTCAAAAAATATTTTTCTTTAAAAAAACTCTTTTCATCTGGAAAATCCTTTGCTAAAATTAATCCCAATTATTCTTACCTTTTTTATCAACTTTAAGGAGTGTTTTCAGTGAAATTAAGTATTTTAGATCAAAGCCCACGTTGTGAAGGTGAGCGTGCTGAAGATGCATTTCAGTATACTATACAATTAGCTCAGCTAGCAGAAGAACTTGGCTACCACCGCTTTTGGGTAGCGGAGCATCATGACTCTGCACATGTTGTAGGATCATCACCTGAAGTGTTAATTTCTCACCTGCTCGCTAAAACGCATCATATCCGTATCGGCTCAGGTGGTGTTATGCTTCAGCACTACAGCCCTTATAAAGTAGCAGAAAATTTTAATGTTTTAGCCTCATTATCTCCAAATCGCATCGATCTTGGAATCGGTAGAGCACCAGGAGGACTACCTCATTCTACTCAAGCCTTGCAACAAAACTCTCAGCCCACTAAGTCCTTAACAGACAAACTGATAGAACTTAAACAATACCTAAACGATACGCTGCCGGAAGATCACCCTCTTTACGGTTTAAAAGCCTATCCAAGGCCCGAAAAATCGGCAGATATATTTTTACTGGGAGCAAGTACTTCAAGCGCAGAGCTTGCGGGTTCATTAAACCTTCCTTATGTATTTGCTCAATTTATTAATGGCGATCAAAAAGTGCTGGAAGAAGCGATTTCTGTCTATAATCAGCACGTTTCATCTCGCGCACGCTCGCTTGTCGTTGCCCTTTCCGTCATCGTAGCGGATACCTTAGAAGAAGCAAAAGCATTAGCATCCAGCACAAAAATATTTAAAGTATACTTACAAAATGGGAAGTCCGCTACATTAGGGTCCAAAGAAAAAGCTGAAGAATTTGGTCAGCAGTCCAAAGAAAGCTATCGAATTGAAGAAAAAGAAGCAAACGTTATATACGGTACAAAAGAAACCATTCGTCAAAAGCTTCAAGCTTTGAAACAGGAATTTTCTATTGATGAATTTATCATACTTACCGCTATTCAGAATTTCGAACAAAAAAAGCAATCTTATACGCTCTTAAAAGAAGCATTCAATGAAGGAGATGTGCAGAAAATTAATCAAACTCTAGCTGCTTACTAATCCAGAAGCTGAGATAAAAGTATTTTAGCAGAAATAAAACACGAACCAATAATCAAAAATATCGATTATTAGTTCGTGTTTTTCATTGTTTTATCTACTTCCGAGGAGTTCAAACAAAGTATACGCATACCTCTCATTTTTTCAAAAAATCATTAAATTGAATCAAACGTTTTTTTATAGTACCATATGAAGATATGAGTCTAGTAGAAGAAGGGAATTTAAAAATATGCCTTACAAAATGATTGTTTTAGATTTGGATGATACACTATTATGCGATGATCACACTATTTCTCCGCGCACAAAAGAAGCATTAATGAAGGCGCAAGAATCGGGAGTGAAAGTTGTACTTGCTTCTGGACGACCAACTTACGGAATGGTTCACATTGCGAAAGAGCTCGAATTAGAAAAGTACGGAAGCTTTATTTTATCGTTTAATGGGGCAAAAATCATTAATTGCCTAACAAATGAAGAGCTATTTAGCAGTACATTGTCTCCGAGAACTGTTGCACGTCTCGACGATATTAGCCGCGAAGAAGGCGTTTTAATTCATACATACGTGGGAGATGAAATTATAACCGAAGTAGAAAATAAATTTACGGATATTGAAAGTGACATTACAGGTCTGCCGATCCGTGTTGTTTCATCTTTTACTGATGCCGTTACAGAACCTGTTGTAAAAGTACTCATGCTTGCAGAACCGGAAATGCTGGTTCACGTTGAAAAGAAACTTCAAAAGCAGCTTCAAGGAGAGCTAAGCGTAATGCGCTCTAAACCATACTTCCTTGAATTTACAGAAGAAGGCGTCACAAAAGGGACAAGTCTCCACTTATTAATTCAACAGCTTGGCATTACACGCGATGAAGTGATTGCCATTGGCGACAGTTATAATGATCTTGCCATGATTGAATTTGCAGGACTTGGCGTAGCAATGGGAAATGCTCCTGAAGATATTAAAGAAAAAGCCAACCATGTAACAGATACAAACATGAACGACGGTGTGGCAAAAGTTGTGGAAGAATTTATCTTAAAACCTGTTAGCGTTTCATAAGACAAAAAAGCAGCTCATACGAACCGAGCTGCTTTTTTGTTTTGATTTTATACTCCTAAAAGTTTCATAAGAAGCGTAGCTAAAATAACAGTGGAAGCGCCTCCAAGTCTTGTTGCTACTTGAGCAAATGGCATAAGTGACATACGGTTGGAAGCTGATAAAATCGCTACGTCTCCCGTACCTCCTAAACCACTGTGACAACCTGTTACAATTGCAGCATCCACTGGATGCATTTTCATCATTTTACCTACAAAATAACCCGTTGCTACCATAGCAATAACAACTGCTGCACATACGACCACATAACCTGGTGTAACAATTTTCACTACATCTTCAAGAGGAATATACAAAATCCCTAGCCCCACCATTAACGGCCATGTTAAGCTCGTAGAAATGAATTTGTACATATGGTAAGCACCTTGCTCCATCTTAGCAGGCATTACTTGTAAACATTTGACTAGCGTTGCCGCTACGATCATTAAAACTGGACCTGGAATTCCTAAAAACTTATGTGCTAAGCCCCCGAAAATAAAGAAACTACATGCAATTAAAAGACCTGCGCCCATTAACGAAAAATCTACTGGTTTCTTGATATTTGTATCTTCTGAGATGCCATCTCCGCCTTTTGTCTTCACAAGAACTCCATTACCTGTTAATTCTGGCTTTTTCTCTCCTAGACGCTTCATTAAGCCAGCACATACGATAGCAACGATGTTTCCGATAACAGCAGCTGGAATCATTTGCGACACAAAAGATTCTGCTGAACTACCTAAAATTTGAGAATAAGCAAGTGAAAGTGGTAAAATACCTTCACCAATCCCTCCTCCAATAATTGGTACAACAATATAGAAAAATGTATGTTTTGCTCCGTAACCAAATAACATCCCAACAGCTACGCCTGCAGCTACAGCGGCTAACGTACCTAATACAAGCGGTACGAACATACGTGTAAAGCCTTGAATTAAAACTTTACGGTTCATACCAAGAATACTTCCGGCTACTAAACAAGAAATATAAAGGTATAAAAAGTTTGATGTTTTCATCAAAGTTGTTACCGCTTCCATAGATGCGGGATTTAAAACATTATAAAAAACTAATACGGAAGGTACAAGCAGTGATAAAATAGCTGGTCCGCCAATATCTTTTAAAATCGGAATTTTTAATCCTAAATCACCAAGCAGCATTCCCATTACCATAATAATCGCAAATCCGCCAATCATATCTGGAGGAAGCTCGTTGTAAACGGCCGCGCCATATACAATTAATGCAAGTAAAACGTATAGCGGCAGAGGAATAACTCCTACTTTAATATTGTTGATTCGGTTCCAAAAACCCTTATTTTCAGGCTGTGAATCTTGAGTAAACGTTTCCAATTTACGTGCTGTATTCATCTCATAACCCCCTGTGGTTCTAATATAGAGAATCATACACAAATTCCAAAAAACTATATACGTTATGTAACTTAAGAATTCTTTTTGTAACTAAAAAAAGCACAGCTTCTTTTTTCAGAAGCTGTGCTTTTTCTATCTAAAAATTAAGCATTTACTGTTTCTAAAGCTTTAATTTCTTTGTATGTTGGTTCCCACATTGCTGCTTTTACTGCCGCTTTAACATCTGTTGGAACTTCTTTTGCAACGCCATCTTTAATTGCTGCGTTAGCAACCGCTAAAGCAACGTTATAGGATACTTCACGTAATTCTTCTACGCGTGGTAGTAATGAAGCACCCGGCTTGCTGCTGTCTACCATTTGAGCTACAGCGTGTGCACATGCTGCAAACATGCTGTCTGTAATAACTTCTGCTTTTACCACGATTGATCCAAGACCAAGACCAGGGAAAACAAAAGCATTATTAGATTGACCAATTTCATATTCCACACCATCGTAGTTAACTGGTTCAAACGGACTTCCAGTCGCTACAAGCGCTTTTCCTTCTGTCCAATTTAATAGGTTTTCAGGAGTAGCTTCCGCAAGCGGAGTTGGATTTGACATTGGTAAAATAGCTGGGCGTTCTACATGCTTCGCCATTTCTTTTACGATTTCTTCTGAGAACGCGCCTGCTACACCAGACGTACCAATTAAGATTGTTGGCTTCACTTGTCTGACAACTTCTAGAAGAGAAATTTTGTCTTCTTCACGGTTCCAGTCCTTCACTTCTTCTGCTTTTCGTGCATAAGGCGTTTGGAAACCTAATAAGTCGTCCATGTCATCTGTTAAAAGGCCTCGGAAATCAACTGCCCAGAAGTTTTTGTATGCTTCTTCTTCTGTAATACCGTCTAATACCATTGCGTCACGAACTTGATCTGCAATACCGATACCTGCTGTACCCGGTCCAAAGATTAAAACGCGGTGGTCACGAAGTGGCATTTTAGACACTTGAACTGCTGAGAAAATAGCGGCAAGCGTTACAGCACCTGTTCCTTGGATATCATCATTAAACGTTAGAATTTCTTTTCCGTACTTGTTAATAATGTTACGAGCATTTACATTACCGAAATCTTCCCAGTGTAACAGTGCATTAGGGAATATTTCAAGAGATTTTGAAATGAATTGATCTACGAAATGATCATAGCGCTCACCGCGGATACGTTCATGACGGTTTCCGATATATAAAGGATCATTTAATAATTTTTCGTTGTTTGTTCCTACATCAAGAACAACTGGAAGTACTCTGCTTGGATCGATTCCTGCTGCAGCTGTGTATACGGCTAATTTACCGATAGCAATATTAATACCGCCAACGCCCCAGTCACCAATTCCTAAAATACTTTCTGAATCTGTAATAACCATTAAATCAATGTCTTTACTATTTGCATCGATATTTTTAAGAGCTTCTTCAATGCCTTCTACATTATCGATTGACAAGTATACGCCACCCGGACGGCGATATTCGTGGCTGTATTCTTGGATTGCTTGTCCAACTGTTGGTGTATAAACAACTGGAAGCATTTCTTTTAAGTGATCTTGCAATAAACGATAGAATAATACAGCATTACGGTTCTGTAAATCGTTTAAATACACATTCTTACCAAGATTATCTGCCTGAGCTAAAAATTGCTCATATGCACGTTTTGCCTGCTCATCTAAAGTTAAAGTCATTGGAGGAAGTAAACCTTCTAATCCTAACGTTTTACGCTCTTCTTTTGTAAAAGCTACTCCTTTGTTTAGCATTGGAGCTCCTAAAATTTCTTTCCCACGTAAAGTCGTTTCAATTGTTTCATTATCTGCAAAAAATACGTTGCGCATACGACTATCTTCCTTTCTGTAGACTTGTATGACAAGCATACAAGTTGGTTAGATTTAAGTAAATACCTTATATGAATATTACTCATATTATTCAAATGTCCGTTAACTTTTTATGAATAGCTTGCTAATTCATTTGACAATAGTATATTTTATGCCTATCTATTTCTGCTGTCAACTATTTTAGTAGAGCAATTTTTTAGTTATAAAGCGGTAGAAATTTCTGAATTTAATATCTTTTATCAATTTTCTTTTTATATAGGTACTAAGAACCCTCTTTATTCTATTCATCTCTTCTTAAAAGTCAAAATAATCCTTTAATATGGAAAAAATGTTTAATTATAAAAAATTTATTTTGAAATAATTTTAGTTTACCTATAAAGAATATTTTTTATTTTTTTGTCTATGCTGATTAATGAATTACTATGAATATTTCTTCCTTTCTATCTATACATATTAACTACATAGTTCTTTTTTATAATAATGGAGGTTATTGTATGTTAAAACCAGATACGGCTATTATTTTTGGATTTCTTATCGAAGAAGCGGCCAGTCGATTAGACGATCAAGAGATTAAAGAAATTGCGGCTAAAGAGCTAGAAAATGGAGAATTGGTGTTTGAAGAAGCGAGTTATTTTTATAAACGCTTTTTTATCCCTGCTTCCTCTGAATTAAGACAAGCTCTTCGCCGAGAGGTCTTATCGCTTCATTTAACATTAAATCAAATCAAAAATGCTCATGGCAACGGATCTATGTCTAAAATTGCTCATATGCATCAAATTATTGCAGAAACTGAAAAATCAACAAACGAACTTAACAGACTTTTAAATCTTGCGTTCTATGAGGGTGAGGACGATCAGACCTACGCCTCCTTCATGAATATTTTTTCAAATAAATCATAAAAAAACCGTCCTTAAGGACGGTTTTTCTTATTGAACACCTTTCATTAAACGCTGAATTTTTGGCGAAATCATTAGCACAATTACACCTAAAATGACCGACACTCCGCCCAATGCAGCAAAATAAACAACTTGCGAAATGTTTTCATAGTATTGAACAAGCTGAGCATTGATTGCCTGCGCCGCTGCGCTTGTTAGGAACCATAAACTCATCGTCTGAGCAGAAAACGCTGCAGGTGCTAGTTTTGTTGTAGTTGATAGCCCTACTGGTGATAAACAAAGCTCTCCAACTACAACTAAGAAGAAGCTTAGCACTAGCCATAGCGGGCTCGCTAACGTTTCATTTCCATGAATGCTAGCCGGGATAACCATGACAAGGAAAGAAAGCCCTGCAAATAAAAGTCCTAACGAAAACTTCTTTGGTGTAGAAGGCTGTCTGTTTCCTAATTTTACCCAAACCGCTGCAAAAACTGGCGCAAATATAATAATGAATAGCGGATTTAACGATTGGAACCAGCCAACTGGAATTTTAAAACCACCATACGTTAGCTGCGTATGATCTTTTGCATATGTTGCTAAAATTGTTGATCCCTGCTCTTGAATCGCCCAGAACATTACTCCAGAGATAAAAAGAGGAATGTACGCTAATACGCGTGAACGCTCATCAGCTGTTGTCTTGGGGCTCTTATACATAACAACAAAGTAAATAATAGGAATAACAATCGCTAAAATACTTACAAATAAAATAACGCCTTCAACAGTTAAAATGCCCGCTAAAGAAGTCAGTACAATAAAGATTGCCAGTACAACTACAGCAAGTGCAATGGTACCAAAAACTTTTTTACGTTCTTCTGGTTTTAAAGGGTTTGGAACTTGTCTGCCTGCACGACCTAGGTTTTTGCCTCGTGTAGCCATAAATACGATTAGACCTAAAAGCATTCCTACTGCCGCGATTCCAAAACCTAAGTGGTAGTTATACTTTTCACCTACTGTTGAAACAACTAGCGGCGCGATAAATGCTCCAGCATTTACACCCATATAGAAGATACTAAATCCAGCATCTCGACGGTTATCAGTAGGGCTATACATATCGCCCACAACGCTTGAAACGTTTGGTTTTAATAAACCTGTTCCGATAATAATTAAGAACATTGAAATAAACAGCGCGGTTACACCTGCTGGCAACGCAAGCACTAGATGGCCGAGCATAATAAATATACCACCGTAAAACACCGTATTAGACGTACCTAAAATGCGGTCTGCAATCCAACCGCCAATAATTCCAGACATATAAACAAGGGAACCATAAATAGAAAAGATCGCTAAAGCGGTTCCTTGTTCCATTCCTAATCCACCGTTTGCAATTGTATCGTACATGTACAATACAAGTAGCGCACGCATTCCATAGTATGAAAAACGCTCCCAGAATTCTGTAAAGAACAAGGTAAATAACCCTTTAGGATGTCCGAAGAATCCTTTTTGAGGAACTGTTTCATACACTTTTTCTCTCTCTACCGACATATTCCTTAACCTCTCTTTCAACCGTAAACCACCATAGACAAAACTGTCAAAAAATTATGATGATATAAAAAAATAGAAACAAGAAAATTTTATTCTTATAAAATGATTCTGTCAATATCAGAATTTTACAATGAGTGCATAAAATACGGTTTTCCATTATAAAATTGTACCTATAAAAAGCTTTAAATCAAGATTTCTTTTCTTGAAATACCTTTTCGAAAATTTTTTTATACAAAACCCTTGATTACAAAGCATCTGATTATCTACTTTTCATACAACCAGATAATATTTTTCTTTTTGGGAATTTTTTCTCTATATTAAAAAAGAAACTTTATTATTTTTTCATTATGCTTCCCTCAATCGAAAATATACTTTTTCAGAATAATAAAAACCTCTTTAAAAATATCTGTTTTGTTATAGTAGATACTCATTTTCCCCCTATGTATTACCTTTAATATAAGCCATCCTTATTTTTTTATGTAAAAAAAGAGATAAAAGGTTTATTTTTTATCTCTTTTTTCACTGTACCTACAATTTTACGTATTCACCGTTTACCATTTGTCCTTTGTGAAGAGGAAACACACCTTCTTCTTTATTGTATACAATCGTTCCTCTATTAATGGTAGTTAAAATAACGCTATTAAATACCGTTCCTTCATATATACTGTGCTTATGTTTGAAAACCATTCCTTCTTTTGTCACTTTTTCAGTTTGATCCAGATCAACGATAACCAAATCCGCATCGGATCCCAGCAAGATGCTTCCTTTTTTAGGGTATAAACCGAATCGTTTAGCTGGATTCGTTGATACAAGCTTTGAAATGTGAGGAAGAGAAATCCCTCTAGTGATGGCTCCCTCACTAATCATTGCTTGCAAAGAGTACTGACCGCCTGATATTCCGCCCCAAACTTTAAATAAATCATTCTGATGAGCTGTTTTTAACTCAATCGGACAAGGAGAATGATCCGAAGAAATCATATCTACTTCCTCTGATTGAATACAAGCCCATAATTTTTCTTTTTGACTCCTGCTGCGAAGAGGAGGTGCACACTTAGCCGTTACGCCAATTTCTTCAAAGTCTTCCTCTGTAAAAAGTAAATAATGCGGACAAGTTTCAAGCGTAACGTTCATTCCATTCTTCTTTGCTTCCGTAATAAGCTGCACTGCTTCAGAGCTGCTAATGTGTACAAAGTGAAGCGGACATCCCGTTTCTTCACCGTACTCAAGCGCTTGCTTTACTGCGTTTACTTCTGCTACAACCGGTCGCGTTTCTAAATAATCTTTAATAGCAGTTTGCTTTTGCTTCTGTTTAGCCTGTTCAAGCTTTTGTATTAAGTCATTTCTTTCAGCATGCAGGGCAAGCACTTTATTTAGTTTTGCAATCTCTTTCATTCCTTCATATAATGTGAGGTCATCTGAGAAATCAAATTCAGAACCGGCTTCTGACATAAATGCTTTAAAACCTATTACACCCGAATGAGCCATTTTGGCTAATTCTCCTTTATTACCAGGAACCAACCCTCCCCATAGACCATAATCTACTACTGACTTTTGATCAGCCAGCTTTTTCTTTTCCCACAGCGCTGCTTCTGTTACGGTAGGAGGAACGCCGTTTAAAGGCATATCAAAATATGTAGTGCAGCCTCCTGCGGCCATAGATGCTGAACCGTAGTCAAACCCTTCCCAATGGTCTCGGCTCGGTTCATCAAAATGCACGTGAATATCAATCATTCCAGGCAGAACATATTTGCCTTTAGCATCTACGTATTTTTTTGCTGGTATGCTAACATCTTGCGCTATTTCTGCAATCTTTCCTTTTTTAATCCCTATATCCGCTTTTACTATTTCGTCTTCTAATACGACCGAACCATCCCGAATAATTAAATCGTACATGTTATCAAACTCCCCTTTATTTAACTACTCCATTTTCTTATTAAACGAAGCAGTCTGCTATTGTTCTATCATGCATTGTTTCCTTCAAAAAGTCTTTCTCCTTGTAAAGAAACCTGACACATAGACTGGTTATTACGCTAGTAAATATAACTGAATCATCTGATTTTTACACTCGCTATTTTGTCTAAACTTTTCTTTTTTATTTGGTCACTTTCACTAACTAAAAAGAGATTGAGACATAAATAAATGAATGGACGAACAAATTGGATAAAGGGACAAGTATAGATCGCTTGTGACACTGCTGTTGATTTCCGTGCAAGCCTTTCGTTTCTGCGGGCTCTCACCTCCTATTTCGCTTTTCCCGCAGGAGTCTTCGCCTTGCCTACCAATCAACAGCTAGAAGCAACTATATACATGAAATCTACGTTCACCCTAAACATAAAAAAACCGAACAAGTTTGATTCCTCATCAAGAATCAAACTCGTTCGGATCTTCCTTCAACTAATTTTGTCACAGCCTCTTTTAACTCTTTTTCACTTTTTGTGACATTGGCAACCTTACTGTAAATGTACTTCCTTTTTCTTGTTCACTTTCTACGTCAATTTTCCCTTTGTGTGTTTCTACGATCCATTTAGCGATTGCTAAGCCTAGCCCATGACCTCCCATTTGACGAGATCGCGATTTGTCAGCACGATAAAAGCGGTCAAAGATTCGATCCTTTTCATCTGGATGAATCCCAACGCCCGTATCACGTACTTTTAATATACATTCACTTCCATGCTGAACTACTTGAATGTTGACATTTCCATGAGGAGTCGTATATTTAATCGCATTATCTAACAAAATGTAAATCAGCTGAGTTAGACGCTCTTGATCTCCAGTTACCACTAATTTTTCCGGTGTATCCAGCTGCAAATCAATATGTTTAGAAACCGCTAGAGTTTCAACGGATTCCATTACCTTTTGCACCGCATCTGTAATATCAAAGGGCATCATCGCTTTTTCTACTTTATTAGAGTCTGAACGTGCAAGCGTAAGCAAATCACTGACGAGACTCGTCATGCGCTTCACTTCAGCTTTCATATTATTGATTAATTTTTTAGAAAAAGGATCTTCTGTTACTTCCTCCTGCATTTCTAAAGCATTGATAGAAGAAAGCATAACGCTAAGCGGCGTTCTTAACTCATGGGATGCATCCGCCACAAACTCTTTTTGCTTTTGAAAAGCTGTTTCGATTGGGACCATGGCCCGTTTTGACATTAAGCGGCTGATATAAATGGCTACTCCTACAAACAGTACGGTAAGGCTCAGCATAATAATAAGGAGCCACTTTAACAGCTGATAAAGAAATGAAACGTCTTTTCCAATATAAAGCATCCCTAAAAATTGACCTTTATAAAAAATAGGTTCACCCGCCATCATCAAATCAATATCTATTTTGCCTTCCCCGTTTTGCCCTTTTACTCCTTCAATATGTTCGAAACTAGGGCGCGGGGCTTTTATTCGTTCTTTCCTCACTTCATTTTCAATAGGGATCCAGCCATCAATTAAATTTAATAAGTTAGAGCGAAGCCGCTCGCTCGCTTCGTTTCCCATAATAAGGTCCCCTTCAGGACTGATTACGTAATAAAAAAATTGATCTTCACCGGCTACGACAATGTTTTTGTACTCTTCTTTTGACTGTTGATTCGAGCTGTTTATCGCTTGTTTAATTAAGATGCTTTGGACAATTCGGGACTCTTGCTTTAGCATGCTATTTAAGTTTTGCTGCTGACTGTTGGATACAACCACATATACCAATGCATAAACAATAAACACGAATAATAGCAAAAACAGCATTAGTAATGCGCTATATCGGAATGTTAAACGATTTTGCGTCTGGCTGAATAAATCTTGCTTTACTTTTTGTTTTACTTTCTGTTTAGCTCTTGTAAGGAGTTTAGCTTTCAATTTTGTAGCCTACTCCGCGAATGCTTTGAATAAGATCCTGTTTGTTAAATTTCTCTAGTTTTTTCCGCAAAAGTTTAACCGTCGCATCAATCGTTTTAATGGAAACATCTGATTCATATCCCCATACCCGGTCTAAAATAATATCTCGAGAAAGAACTTGTCCTTTGTTTTTCACTAAAAAATCTAGGAGTTGAAATTCACGAGGACTTAATTGAATAAACTCCTCGTCAAACTGTACGGTTTGACTTGCTCTTTTTAATATCATGCTGGCAATCTCTACTTCTTCTTCTAAAATCGGTGCATAATTACGACGAGACAAAGCACGAAGCCTTGCAAGCAGCTCGTCAATTTCAAATGGCTTAATAACGTAATCATCCGCTCCCGCATCTAAACCTTGTATACGATCTTGAACCGCATCTTTTGCTGTTAACATAAGAATAGCTCCGGCGTATCCTTCTTTTCTTAGACGTTTACATACATCGATTCCGTCTCCATTGGGCATCATCCAGTCAAGAATTAACACATCATAATGCGCTTCAGATGCATAATCATATGCATCATTCCCTTCCGTCACCCATTCGACGTTATAGCCTCCTTTTTTCTTTAGCATATAACTAACTAATTCACCTAGCTGCAAATCATCTTCTGCTAGCAGTACATTCATTCCGCGTAACTCCTTCCTTCGATACATGTCGCTGCATCCTTTTGTTTACTTTATTATACAAAAAGAATCAGCAGAAACAAGCTGCCTCTACTGATCTCTTTTCATTTTAAATTCCCTTAGCTATACTCAGCACGGGCGCAAACCGCTGTCCAGCAGTTTGCGTCTTTTGTACTCTTTATGAATGCCTAACGATTTGATTTGAATATGAAGGATTTGATCCATTAACAGTTTCTGTGACCTTTACAACACGCCGGCATATCTCAGCTCGTACACCTCTGTGCTTCAATTGCTCGACGATTTTTTCTAACTTACTATAAGACGCTGTTTGTTTCATATCCATCCCCTCATTTCGTTAAGGTATTATTTATGAATCAAGTTTGTTTGTAATATCATACTTTTTCTTTAGCTTTTGTAACCATGTTGGATACTCTGTTTGGTATTTTTGATCAAGCAGCGTTTGCTTGATTTTTGCTTTGCTATTTTCATATGTTGCTTTTTGCGCTTCTTTTTTGCCTGTTACTTTAATAATGTGATAACCGTATTCTGTTTTAACAGGATCACTTACTTCATTTACCTTCATTGAAAATGCTTTGTTGGCAAAAGCTTCGACCATATCACCTTTTTTGAAGTATCCAAGGTTTCCGCCATCTGATTTAGAAGCTGTATCTGTTGAATATTCTTTTGCTAGCTTCGCAAAATCTTCTCCTTTATCAAGCTTTGCCTTTACTTCTTTCGCTGTCTTTTCGTCTGCTACTAAGATGTGGCTAGCTTTCACCTGTGCTTCTGTAGCTAGTGAATCTTTATTTTGATCAAAGTACGATTTCATTTCACTATCTTTAATATTAATAGTCGACTCGACCATTTTTTTCGCCTCAATATTCGTCTTTAAATCTTTTTTCAGCTCTGACAATTTTACACCGCTAGATGCTAATGCTTGATTTAATGCATCTTCTCCCCCGTACTGACTTTTAAGCTTTTCTAATTCAGCATTAATTTCTTTATCGGTTACTTTAATATTTTGTTTAGCTGCTTCTTTTGAAATGACTTTTTGTTCAATCAGTGAGTCAAGGACACTTGATCCTCCTTGAGCAAGAAGAGCATCGTACAGCTGATCTTTTGTGATTTTTTCATCACCAACGGTAGCAACCACCTTTGATTTATTCATTGCTACGGCACCGATAGCTACTGCAGCAATAACCACAACGGCTGCAATAATCATAATTATTTTGTTTTTAGACATCGTTAAACTCCTTTTCCATTTCTCATTACTTACCTAAACTTAAACTTTTGCGCGTTGGTAACGGTTTAAGCTCAATTAAAGGTCTTGCAATAGTAGATACGTATTTACTCGACAACAACCACGCCACTCCACAAGCTCCAATTAGAAGAATACTGTATCCTTGTACACTTTCTATCCAGTCTCCAAAAGAAGATAGGCGTATATATTTAATCAGAAACCCATGTAGCACATATACATAAAAGGTTTGAGCACCTCGAGATGTAAAGGACATTGTTTGTGTAGGGATCAAAGCTAGAAAGGAAATCGTCATTGCTAAGCTGATGCTATAAAATAGCATACGAATGGTCATTCCCTCTAATTGATTTACACCTAAAGAGGCATAAGATTTTGAACCAAATAACCACTCTTTCTCAAAGTCCGGTGCTATATACTGGATCCATAGAGCAATAATCAGCAAAGTGCCTCCAGCTACTTTTTTGCAAGAAACCGACGTCAACTTTTTAAAATGTTCTTTTTTCATATAAAATCCTGCTAAGAAGAAGGGAAAGAACACAAAGGTTCTAGAAAGGCTTAACGTTGTTTCCAGCGGTTCGTATAAGCCAATCATAATCCCTAAAACTGCCGCAACGGCTAAAGGATATTTGATTTTTGTAAAAATGAACAACATGGCGTTCCAACAAAATAAACTCAATAAAAACCATAGCGACCAAGCTGGCTGAAACACTGAAACTTTGAATGTGGATTCATCATACAGTTTATAGTCGTATACCGCATAGATAAGTTGAAAAATAATATAAGGAAGTAATACTTTCTTCGCCATCTTCCACATATATCCTTTTTTTCGATATCCCTTTGCAAAATAGCCGCTTATTAAAATGAACGCTGGCATATGAAAGGTGTAAATAAATATGTAGAGCGTCCGTAGCCACTGTTCATCATTAATGAAGGGAGTTAACAAATGGCCAAATACTACTAATACAATTAAGATAAATTTTACGTTATCAAAATACGCATCCCGCTTAGCCATTTGATCTCCTCCTTTCTTTCGCCTTCTACGAATTTGTACGACGTGCTGCTGCGAATATCTTTTCTTTACATTCCTTACTATACATAGTGAAAATGAAAAAACAGTGAAAACCTTGCTTAGTTCTATTTTTAAATAAGGCGCGGCTAAATAAGTTTGACAAACGGCGCCTCTTTCTCTACTATATAGATACGCACCCTATCCAATTCAATTTCGCTTGTTGCGGGACACTTAACCAGTACGGATGGATAGGGTGTTTTTGTATGCAAAAAAAGCAGAAGACCTAGGTCTTCTGCTTTTTATTTTGCTATAGGCTGACTTTCGTTTTTTCTGTTTCCTTTTTTATTTTTCAAATAATAAAACAAGTAACAAAAAAGGACAAAGGGGATACCGCAGTATAATGCGATACGCTGACTCTCATCAAAAGCCAGTCCTACACAAGCAGCAAAGCATAAAACAAACGCTAAAATAGGTACAATAGGATATAAAGGAGCTTTGTAAACAAGCTTCGATACATCATTCCCTTCTTTAATATAGCGTCTTCTGAACATAAAGTGAGAAGCCGCAATAGCCATCCATACAGCTACAACCGCAAATCCAGAAATAGAAACTAATACTAAGTAAACAGTTGTTGGTGCAACTACGCTTGACAGCAAGGACAGACATGCCACTCCCATGCTGATAAGCAACGAATTAAATGGAACTCCTTTAGACGTTACTTTTCCTAACCAAGTGCTGACCATTTTTTGATCAGATAATGACCATAGCATTCTCGAACATGCATATAATCCTGCATTAGCGTTTGATAATAAAGCTGTTAAAATAACCAAGTTCATGATATCTGCTGCGTAAGGAATACCTATTTGATCGAATACCGTTACAAAAGGACTTTCTAACACTCCTGCTTGTTTCCATGAAATCAATCCAGATAGTACAAACATGGCGCCAATAAAAAAGAAGAACGTACGCCAAATGATATTTTTAATTGCGCGAGGTATGTTCTTTTCCGGATCCTCTGTTTCCCCAGCCGTAATACCAATTAATTCTGTTCCCGAAAAAGCAAAGCTAACAGAAACCATCGTAATTAATACAGGCATAAGTCCATTTGGAAATAAACCGCCCTCTCCTGTAAAGTGAGAAAGCATCGGCGCTTTTTCATGACCGCTAAGGGGAATGAATCCAAACATCGCTGCTGCGCCTAAAATAATAAATACAATAATGGTTAATACTTTAATACTTGAAAACCAAAATTCTGTTTCACCGAAAAAACGTACAGATGTTGCATTTAAACCAAATAATAAAAGGGCAAACAGCGCGCTCCATATCCAAACCGAAACGTCAGGAAACCATCTTTGCATAAGCAATCCAGACGCTGTAAACTCCGAACCGACAGACACCACCCAAGTCAGCCAGTAAAGCCAGCCAACCGCAAAACCAGTTCCCGGCCCGATAAACTTCGTAGCGTATACTTGAAATGATCCTGACACAGGCATTGCTACGCTTAGTTCTCCTAGACATATCATGACTAAATACATAATTAATCCACCGATTAAATAAGCAAGGAGTGTTCCCCCAGGACCTGCTGCATTAATTGTGTAGCCTGAATTAAGAAACAGCCCCGTACCGATAACACCGCCAAGAGAAATCATAAATAAATGACGGCTTTTCATTTTTCTTTGTAACTGATTCATAGATGTTGTATTCTCTCCCATTATGTACCTCCTTTTTATAGTAAACCCATCTAAAAACTTGGTTTATTTACATATTCTCTATAGTCTCTTCTCTGAAAAAGTAGGCTCTATTTCTTCGATATGTACAAATTTTGTATATTGTATACAATATACACTTCTTAAATCTTTTTTCGATTATATCATTTTTCAGATTTTTTACAACAATCAATAGTAAAAAATATTTCAATAATTCTATTTTTTATATTCTAACTAAGATTAGACGAAGTGATATGATATGATTATTTTTACACATGTACGTTCTTTCACGCTATTTTTATACTCTCTCATCACCATGACATGATGAGAAAGAACGGCTGATGCGATATTTATTTTAGGGGGAAACAATGAACAAGGGGCCTATGATTTATCATTCATTAAAAGATCATGTATATAACTACATAGCAAGTCAAATTCAAGACGGTACACTGCTGCCTAACGACAAAATAAATGAAGCCAGCATTTGTTCTCAGCTGAATGTCAGCCGAACGCCTGTGAGAGAAGCGCTTATTAAACTGGCATCAGACAACCTATTAGAATACAGACCGCGCAGAGGATTTACCGTAAAGGAAATTGATACACCAAAAAAACTAGAAGTATTTGAAATCGTCGGTGCTTTAGATGGTCTTGCAGCTTCCCTGTCGATTGATCACTTAACGGAAGACGATTTTACGAAGATGGATGAGCTTATTAAAAAAATTGATGTTTCGATTGAATTAGAAAATTATCAGGATTATCAAAAATACCAAACGTATTTTCATCGAGTATATTTGAACCGATGCGGTAATGTGACCTTAAAAGAACAGCTTATATCTTTACAAGACGGATTCATCAGACAAACGTACTTTAGCGATGACAATAAAGAGCTATACGCCATTTTACATGTGATGAATGAACATCACCGCCATATTCTAAAACTTCTGAAGCAGAAAAAAAAGGCGGATGTTCAGCTTTACCTTCAAAATGTCCACTGGAAAATCGAATATCCAGAAATGATTTGATCAAAAAGAGGTTAAGGCATAACTAAATCAATCCAGTCAACAGCTAGAAGCAACAAAATACATGAAACCTACGTTTATCATACCAATAAAAAAATCCGAACGAAGTTGATTCTCCATCAAGAATCTTAATTCATCGTTCGGATCTTCTTTTAACTAACATACTGTTGTCGCAGCCTCTTTTATTTTGCTATAGCAGAACGCTGTTTTTCCTCTTTTACGTACCAAATGAATTTCCCAGTATATCCGTAAATAATCGCCAAAATAATAGAGACAAAGCTGAGCCACATAAACGGCAGATAAGCGAATGTAGAAATCCCAAGCGTTGTAGCTAAAAATACACCGTTGTCCGTCCACGGAACCATCCCTGAAGTTAAGGTTCCCCCTACTTCTGAGTTACGGGCAAGCACTAGACGCTGTATTCTTAACTTGTCATAACTTTTCTCCATAATTTTCGGTGTTAAAATTAATGAAACATACATTGCACAACCAAATATATTCCCTAATAATCCAACGAAAATAGTAGAAGCCGTAACGTTTCCTGAATTGACAAGAATTTTTTCGAATTTAGATAGCAGGACTTCTAAGACACCGAGCTCATCTAATAACCCGCCAAATCCTAGTCCAAAAATAATGACAATAATGGAACCGACCATGCTTAAAATTCCGCCACGATTTAACAGCTCACTTAAAAATGTGTTGTCGGTATTAATTTTAAATCCTTCATAAGCCGTATTAAATGCGCTCGCCACATCCATATGTTGAAAGACAACTGCCCATATAATTCCTAATAACGAGCCAATCGCAATTGATGGAAGAGAAGGTTTCTTTAATGCTAAAAGGACAATAACAGCCAAAGCCGGAATCAGCATCCACCCGCTGATATGGAATGTATCCAACAGCGAAGATTTTAATCCGTCTACCCGTCCGGCATCAAAATCTTTTCCTCCATACATAAATCCTGTTACCGTAAATAATACTGCCGTAATGACGTAAGCAGGAATATCCAACACTAACATTGCTTTTACATGATCAATAACGTTCACTCGAGCCATTGACGCAGATAAAATGGTACTGTCAGAAAGAGGAGAAAGCTTGTCTCCAAAATAAGCTCCTGAAATCACAGCTCCAGCTACTAAAGGAAGCGGCATGCCTAAGCCTTGTCCGATTCCCATCATCGCGATTCCGGCTGTACCAACCGTTCCCCAAGATGTTCCTGTTGAAATCGAGGTAATAGAGCAAATGATAAGTGTAGCAAGTAAAAAGAATGTTGGATTAATAAACTCTAGTCCAAAATAAATAAGAGAAGGAACAACTCCTCCGGCAATCCATGTTCCAATTAACGTACCGACGGCTAATAAAATTAAAATAGCTTCTAAGCCGTTTGATATTCCTCTTGTAATGGCTCCTTGCAGCTGATTATACGTATACCCAAGTCGTACTCCTAGCGCCATAACAATAAACCATGAAATAAATAAAGCGAGCTGAATAGGTAAATCCAAAACAGTTGCAAATGAAATAACAACTGCTAAAAATAAAGCAAGCACAATCATTATTTCCCACATAGATGGTAAACGGGTTGTGTTCAAACTAGCTCCTCCTAAACTGGTATGTAGATTCTGGAATGTGGTATCGTTTAAGAGCAAAACGTCCTTATTTTTTAATTGTTCCTCTTACTGCTCCAACATATGTATTTCTATGAGTACTTAAACAATAAACTGCATCTTTTTAAGAACATAAAATAAGGATACTCGCGTAAACAATAAGCCATTTTCTTTTATCCAGTGGTCATAATACCATAAGAATGTGCTTTCTTACAAGACTCATTATAAAGCGCTTTCTGTTTGTTTATACATTTTAATATATAAATATATTTTCATTTATTTTATTCAACGAAAAGAGGAAAGTAATATGAAAGAATATGCAACGTTTGCAGGAGGATGCTTTTGGTGCATGGTCGCTCCTTTTGATCAGCTTACAGGAATCAGCAGTATCCGCTCGGGCTACGCTAGAGATAAACAAATCACTTCTAAAGCTTCTGCTCTTGTAGAAAAGGAAAACGAATACGTAGAGGCCGTGCAAATTGTATGGGATCCTTCTCAAATTACGTTTGAAGATCTGCTTAACCTGTATTGGCAGCAAATTGACCCTACGGATTCCGCCGGACAGTTTTCAGACCGCGGACCATCGTATCGAGCCATCATCTTTTATCATAACGAAAAGCAAAAAGAAGCGGCTCTCGATTCTAAAAGAAAGCTTGCCCAAAGCGGACGTTTTAACAATCCTATCGTCACACCTATTTTACCTTTTTCTTCTTTTTACGAAGCCGAAGAGCAGCATCAGGATTATTATCGAAAAAATGCATTTCACTATAAATTATACAAAGAAGGCTCGGGGCGCACTGATTTTCTGACGCAGCATTGGCCCAAGGACCGCTCTTACCTCAAAAAGATCCTAACGCCTATGCAATATTTTGTTACACAGGAAAACGGTACCGAACCTCCTTTTACAAATTTATATTGGAATAACAAAAAACAAGGAATTTACGTTGACCTTCTAACTGGAGAAGCACTGTTCAAAACGTCAGATCAGCTTCCTTCTCATACAGGCTGGCCCATTTTTAAGCGCCCTATCTTATACGGAAACATAAAAAGAGTGCCGGCGCAGCATTCAACAGCGCTAAAAAGCAAAGAAGGAGATAACTATCTGGGTTTACTTTTAACAGAAGAAAACAGCGAATACTATCAAGTGAATTCCGCGGCTCTGCGCTTTATTCCAAAAGAGAAGCTTAAAGAAGAAGGCTATGAAGATTTTTTAATTTTGTTTTGATACCTATACTTTTTTAAAAGGGTAAAAATAAGCGGTTACTTTCTTTGCGTAGTGTACAGTTAAATCATGATGGTCCGCCGGACGCAAAAAAGGCTGAGTGATAGAATCATCTCTTATTTCACACTCTCCTTTTTGCAGTTCCCAAGGGTCATGATAAAGATCTCCTCTGTAGACATTTCCTTGATGAGTGGTAAATAAGCAGTAGCGCTCTGTAAGCCAATGAGCTAATTCTCCTTCTCTACTGCGATAGGACGGAGAAATACCTCTATATGTAAGCTTTACTCGCTCTTTTTGTGAGTCTCTGTGCGTTCGAACTGACTGAAAAGAAATATGGTTCTGAGTTTTGTTGAATGTCATAGCAGCGTGGTAATAAGGCAAATGAAAAAACTGACGAGCAATCCATACCCCTAGTGGATTGCTTGCGTCTAAACTAAAAAAATAAACGCCTTTTTCCCCTTTATATGTAACATATGTACGCACATTCAGCTCATATAGCCGTGAAAAGATAGGAACTGCGGGCGTTCCTTTAAATCGAATGTCTGTCATCGTAAAAGGCACAAGTGCAATCCATCCTTGACCATCATAGGTGTCAGGCTCTAACTGACTAGGCAATAAAGAAGCCAAAAATGCCGGATCTACAGGCCAATGAATAAACAGTAAATCTTTCCACGTTTGTTTCATTATCCAATTATTTTTCACTTCTTGGTCCCTCCTTTTTCTAGATGTTCTTTCCCATTAATTCAGCGGCTGCCGATTTCCCTGACAAATATGCGCTCTCTAACCGTGAGTGATTTGTTTCGTCTTCCCTTCTTAAAAAAGCATCTCCTGCCACCAGTAGCGACGGCATAATTTTAGCAAAGGGCTGATGAAGAACTTGTTCAGCCTCTGCATAGCGCCATTTCTTTAACTGAATGCTTTTAATATGATTTGCACCTATCCATTCTTTTATTTCATTTTTTATCGCCCGCAGTAGCTCATGTTCATGTTCATCAAAATGTTTTTCTGACCAGTCTTTATTCATATATATGCTAAGAACGGGCGTCTTTGATATTCCTTTTTGCTCATGATTAACGATTCTTTGGATTGTGCCATAAGGATTCGTGATTTGACCATGATCACCATACAGCATCTCTGTGTAAAGCTCTACGATAGCAACCAAGCAAGGACTAAATTTCAGTGTGTTAAGGATAGATCGCCCCGCCTGTAACCTACTGTTATTAAGCACCTCAATAACCTGAGGAGACGGAGGTGTAAAAATGATATCAGTCGCTTCAAAAATCTCATTTTCTTCTGTATACAGCTGATACCTTCCGTTTCGAAAATCAATAGCTTGAACTTTTCGATTCACGTATACGCGTAAATCTTCAGCTAAATATTTAGCTAGCGCATTCATCCCATTCATACTTTGATACCGAGGATGATGGTCACCAAACCACTTCTTAACCTTTCTATCAGCTATCCATTTATTTACGTCTTGTTGAAATTCATCGGATCTCACTGTAAAAAATTGAGCTCCGTGATCTGCTTTTCCCTCTCCTACTCTTCGGGTAGCCATTCGTCCCCCTACACTTTTACCCTTATCAAGAAGAAAGACCTCTATTCCTTCTTTTTGTAATTCAGCCGCTGCTGTAAGGCCCGCCATTCCAGCACCTACTATTCCTACTCGTCTCATTTTTTCCTCCTTATTTAACGCATTTACTTACAGTATAAAAAAAGCGGAATGATTGAGCTAATTTAAACTGTCTTTTTCATTTAACTGCATTTCTGCTTGTCTCAAAAAAGTAGTCTACGATTCCTTTCAGCTGAGTATACTTGTTGTATGCAAATATATCTTTACCTACTAGCACGTCTATAGATAGGAGGACTGTCATATGATGCTCTATGATATTAAGCACAAAGTATATTACGAAGTATTTAATACAGCTCGCCCTAAAATGAAGGACTCTCACCAAGGTCGAAGCTGGGGATATGTTTATAAAAATCTCAATGGACAACCTACAAAGTTTTGGATTGACTTTACGCATGGACGTTTTATGTACTTTCAAGTTGAAGACAAGTGGTATCGCGTGCAATATTTGCAGTCCAATGATAAGAAAAAAACAGCGGATGTCTTTAAAGGAGCTCTCATTGACTTGATTTTAGATGGAATGGATCTCAAGTTAGTACGAGGAAACTTTGAAAAGAGAAGACTCTTAGCTTTATAACACATAGAAAAACAGCCGTAAAAGCAGTCCTGCTTTTACGGCTGTTTAATTGTACGAGGAGTAATCAATATTTCAACCCTCCTATTTTTCGCTTGTCCCTCTGCTGTATTATTAGATGTCACCGGTTTGAACTCTCCAAATCCTTTTGCACTGAACATGCTTGGATTAAGCTTATCGTTTTTCAAGATAACTTTCATAAAGTTAACTGCTCTCATCACGCTTAACTCCCAGTTGGATTCAAAACCAGCGTTGCGAATAGGTACGTTATCAGTGTGACCGCTAATAATGATATTACGAGGAGGGTCAATCACCAAAAGCTCTGAAATATCATTGGCGATTTTTGTATCTTCACTTCGAACCTGCGCTCTTCCCGAATCAAACAATACATTGTCTCGAATGGAAATTAAGAGACCTTCATCAGTTAGCGAAGTCTGTAATTGATTTGTTAGGTTTTTCTTTTGAATATACGCATTAATTTTAGATTGAATTTGCTGAAGCTCTTCTTGATCAGCTTCTCGAATGGTTTGCTCTTTTTGTTCGCTCGTTAACGATTGTGAAGAAGCAGGAGACTGATTGGGGGCTGTCTCCACTTCATTTGTTTTTTCCGTACTTTTAGCTGCAGGGGTATTTGAAGGCTGAACCGCTTCTTCAGATTCCTGCAGAGATTGAAATTCCATCACGCCCGTTCCTCCAACGAACGCTTCATTAAATGCGCGAGAAAGGTTCTTAAATTTCTGCGCATCCACTGAGCTCATTGCAAACAATACAATGAATAAAGCAAGTAAAAGTGTAAGCAAATCTGAGTAAGGAAGCAGCCAGCTTTCGTCAACATGGTCCTCTTCATGCTTTCGTTTTCTGCGTCTACTCATTTATGCCCACTTCACTTTCTTGAAGAAGCTTTTTACGTTCCGCTGTTGGCAAATAAGAAGCCAGCTTTTGCTCAATTACTTTTGGCGTTTCTCCTTCTAAAAGTGAAAGCACTCCTTCGATCATCATATACTTTACCTTTACTTCATGTTTCGATTTACGCTTTAGTTTATTTGCAAACGGATGCCATAGTACATACCCAGTAAAAATACCAAGAAGCGTAGCAACAAACGCCGCGCTGATTGCATGTCCTAGCGTATCTGTATCTTCCATGTTCCCAAGCGCAGCAATTAACCCTATAACAGCTCCAAGTACACCCAGAGTTGGAGCATATGTACCTGCTAAAGCGAAAATACTTGCACCCGTTTGATGTCTTTCTTCCATAGCATCAATTTCTTCAGACAACACGTCTCGTATATAATCCGCACTTTGACCATCAATAGCTAAATTCAAACCATTTTTTAAGAAAGGGTCATCTACATCAATAATTTGGGCTTCAAGTGATAGTAACCCTTCTTTTCGAACAACTTGTCCCCATTCAGAAAACATGTATACTAAATCAACGGGCTGCAGCATTTTTTGTTCTTTAAACAGGACACCAAACAGTTTTGGGACTCTTTTGATTTCATTTGAAGGAAATGCAATCACTACTGCTCCGACGGTTCCGACAATAATAATTAAAATAGCAGCGGGATTTCCTAACACAGATGGATTAACCCCTTTGAAAAACATACCTACAATAAGAGAGGCTATTCCTAAAATCAGTCCAATAAAAGATGTTTTATCCATATGTAATTCTCCTATCCTTAACTTCCTGTTCTTTCTTTTTGTGTATTTTATCCTCATCTTTTATTTCGACTATTTCATAGAATTTTTAAGCCTTTTATGAATCATATTTATAATTACAGCTTTTCTCTATTATAAAAACACTTTTTTCAACTTTTCATACAGAATATCTGAAGGTCCAGCTATAATCGCTACAATTTGATTTTCCACATAAATAGCAGCCGTCATCTTATTATCAATATCAGCTAAAATGGCAAATCCGACGTTAATGTTCAAGTTTATTCACCTCTGTCACGTTCTTGTTTATTCAACATATAAAAAGAACAGTCTTACCATTTATTTTTCCGTGTCTTATTGACATTTGTAAATTTTATATTAAGATTATGTAAATGAGTTGACAAAATGGAGGTGATATCATGCTACTAGAAAAATACTGTAAAGACACTGATTTATTGATTATCCAGTTTACAATCGAACTAACAAAAGACATTCACGCTAAAATCTCCGCACGTACTTTATTTTATGAAGAACAGGTGATACGTTATGCTGAAAAAAGAATACGTTCTTTCTTACATCCTCTTTCCCTTAAACATACGCTAAAATTTGTCTATCAATCTGAAATACTACAAACCATTCTATTCAAATTAAAACCAACTTTTGAGCAGCAGCATGTATTGCGCTGTATTTCATCTTAAAAAGGAGTTCCCTTTAGCGGAAACTCCTTTTTGATTTGATTCTACGATATAGACGATATGCTTTTCTGATAACGTTTAAAAGCGGGTACGGCAAGCGGATATGGTACTTATCAATAGTCGGATAAAAGGTGTAATAAGCTTTTACAAGGTCTGTCCATTTTTTATCAATACCTTCTTTATAAAAGTCAGAGATATCCACCACATACCCTCTTCCATCTTTCATCATGACATTTTTACCATGCACATCATACGGGTTTAAACCTTGGCTTCTTGCATAGTCCAAAGCTGCGTTCACATCTTTTATGACTTGTTCTGGAATCTTTATTCCCCGCTGGATGGCATCATACAAGGTAACGCCTGTAAGTCTTTTTAAAATCAAGTACGTCTTTCCCTCATGAAAAAGTTGAGAATAAGCTGGGTGAACGCCCAGCTTTCTATACACTTGCGCTTCTTTCTTTACACCATAAATTTCTCTTCCGTATACTTTCACGACAAATTCAGGATAATTTTCGTGCGTAAACACACCCGCATAGTTTCCTTTACCAATAAGTACCCACTCTTTTGTTTTGTTCGTAACTTCAACTGGATCATAGTCACTTTCACTTTGAATCGTAACTTGCGTTAGTAATGATGTTTCAACTAGCGACACTAACTGTTTAATTGTTTTATCCATAGTCCCCTCTAAAAATCCTTCAGTAATCTCTATCAAATATTACCCTATGATAAATCTCAATGCAGGATGTGTCAATAAATTGACAGCCTGATATAAAGAGGGAAAGTATTCCCGTTCATTCAAGACTGCGCGTGAACTTTGTGAACATTCACCTTCAGTTCTTCTTTCATATTCAGCATTACGCCCGCCATCGGAGCAATAGATTCAGGCTCAGTCAGCTGAAATAAAAAGCGCTTTGTCATTTCTGACAGAAAAATGGTTACTATTTCAGTGATATAGTCCATGCCCCTTTCCGCTTGATGCTCAATCCCAAGCGGCATATACATATAGCTTGGGACATCAATGGACCCTCCTTTTTCAAAACGGTCAGGTAAAAATTCACTTGGCTCTAAAAAATAATCTTCATGGCGATGCATCATATAAGGGCTGATTAACATAATCTCCCCTTTTTTGATACTGTAGCCATCTATTTGTATATCTTCACGTGCTTGACGCCCAAATAGCCAAAGAGGCGGATACAACCTCATGCTTTCAGCAATTATTTTGCGCATATAGGTCAGATTTTTGGTTGAAAGTGATTCGCCGCTAGCATAGGCTTGAATTTCTTTATGCAGCTGAAGGTGCTCCCTAGTATTTTGAGACAGTAAATGAATAGACCAGCTGCATACGTGCGTAATCATTTCATACATCGAAAGGAATATAGAATTTAGCTGTTCATATATTTCTCTTTCATCGCTGTCTTCTCCGTAAGAATTCAATATATACTGCAGTAAATCATTTCCTTCGGTTTTGTTTTGAACACGCATTTGAACGCGTTCAAAAAGGAGTTGTTCTAGCTGCTCATCTGAGTCAAGCTGGTGCAAAGGTAGACGAATATAAATTTTGCCTAACTTTTCTTTTTTTCTCATAAGCGCTTGAACATAGTGAATTTTATCTTTCTCCTCAATCGAAATGCCAAATACAAGTTGAAGGAGTACAGCTACGACTATCTGTCTTATGTCTTTTACTATCGTTCGAAGCTGCCCTTCTTCCCACGTTTCCGTATGCTTTTCAATTATTTTTGCGATTGCTTCCTTGTTATAAGTTAGATGTTGTTTTAGTTGTGAGGGTTGAATGGGGCTCATATATAATGCTTCATCTGTCCATAACATTTCTTCGCCTAGCAGCGTTTTAAACATATGCGTTAGTTTAATTTTTTGAAACGCCTTGCTGTTTGTAATGACTACATCTTTAATAAGTTGAGGGTCTCTCGTTACATAAAAGCGTTTGTGCGCAACTCTAAATGTTGCAATTTCTCCATACTGAGTCAAGTTTTCCAAAAAACCCAGTGGGTTCTCTCTAAACTTTTGCAGGTGACCGGTAAGCTTATACGACGAGGGGCCCTGTATAACCGGCAATGTTATCACTCCTTTTCTAAAAATGCGGGACTTAAACAAATAAAAGAGTAGTCCACTAAAGACTACTCTTTTTCACACAAAGATATGCTATTGATTTCCACAAAAATTCTTACTTATTATTCCATATTGATCCATACGCTTTTCACTTCAGTGTAGTTATCAAGCGCATAGCTTCCCATTTCACGACCAATTCCCGACTGTTTATAGCCTCCAAACGGGCTTGCTGCATCAAATACGTTGTAACAGTTCACCCAAACTGTACCTGCTTTAATACCATGAGCAATATAGTGTGCTTTCTTTAAATCCTGTGTCCAGACGCCCGCTGCTAGACCATATGCTGTATCATTTGCTTTGGCAATTAAATCATCGAGATCATCAAACGGCATAGCAGCTACAACCGGACCAAAGATTTCTTCACGAGCAATCGTCATTGAATGATCGACATCTGCAAAGATAGTCGGTTCTACGAAATAGCCTTGATCAAATGGAATGTTTCCTCCTGCGAGTACTTCCGCTCCTTCTTCAATTCCTTTATCAATATAGGTTTTCACTCGTTTTTGCTGCTGCGCAGATACAAGCGGACCCATTGTCGTCTCATCTGCTAATCCATTTCCTTGTTTAATAGATTTCGTTTGAGAAACTAAATCAGCTACGACATTATCATATAAGCTTTTTTGGACATACAGACGACTTCCAGCACAACATACTTGTCCTTGATTAAACATAATACCTGAAAGCGCACCAGGAACTGCTTTTGTTAAGTCTGCATCCGGGAGGATAATGTTTGGTGATTTACCTCCAAGCTCTAACGTCACACGCTTTAAGGAGTCGCTAGCTTGCTTCATAATTGCTTTTCCGACAGCAGTAGATCCTGTAAAAGCAATTTTATCGACAAGATCATGATGAACGAGCGATTCACCTGCTGTTTTCCCGTAGCCTGGCACAATGTTTAGCACGCCTTTTGGGAACCCTGCTTCATCGGCTAGTCGGGCCAAGTAAAGTGCAGAAAGCGGCGTTTGCTCTGCTGGTTTGAGCACAATTGTACATCCAGTTGCCAAAGCAGCTCCGAGCTTCCAAGCGGCCATTAAAAGCGGGAAGTTCCACGGAATAATTTGGCCAACAACTCCTACTGGTTCATATCTTGTATAGTTAAAATACGCTCCTTGCACAGGAATAGTTTGTCCAACCATTTTAGTTGACCATCCAGCAAAGTAGCGGAAATGTTCAATTGCTAATGGAATGTCTGCATTTGATGTTTCACGAATTGGTTTTCCGTTATCAAGCGTTTCAAGCTGCGCAAGCTCCAATTGATGTGTTTCCATTAAATCAGCTAATTTATAAATAAGTCGACTTCTTTCAGCTGCTGACATCTTTGTCCAAGGTCCATGATCAAAGGCTTCTCTAGCCGCTCTGACGGCACGATCAATATCCTCTGGATTTGCTTCAGCTACATCTGCCAACTTTTCACCCGTTGCTGGGTTTACTGTTTCAAACGTTTTTCCCGAAACAGAGTCTACCCATTCGCCGTTAATGTATAGCTGTTTAACTCCTTTTAAAAACTCCACTACTTTCGGACTCATTTCAACTTTTTTCGCTCCAAGATTTTGCATCAAATACATACCTCCCCACGAATTTCGAAAACGCTAACAATGAATATTTTACCATGTTATCTAGTAAAATCAACAATTTCGCATACAATATTCTGAATTTTTCTACATGTATTCTAGTTATCTAAAATTTATCTTACTAGCACAAATGTCGAAAGAGGCGAAACATTTACTGTATTTCCTTTCACCGTACGGAGCGTTTTTGTTCCTGCCTGCTCGCCGTCAACAAGTAATCTCCACGTTCTGTTAGAAGGCAGATGAACCGTTTGAGCTTGTTTATTTGCATTATGAATCACCATTATTTCGTTTGCTTTATCTTTATTGGCTTTAGCATTTAACGTATAACCTACTACGTTTGCTGGTGCATCAACAAAGCGTAAATTTTGATGAATAGCCTGTGCACTCGTCATTCTAAATGAGGAATATTGCTTTCGAAGCGCAATAAGTCCCTTCATATAATCTACTTCTTGGCTGAAAGCTGCTCGGCGCTTCCAATCTAGCTGATTGACAGAATCGGGTGACTGATAGCTATTATGATCTCCGCCTTTTGTTCTCATAAACTCTTGACCTGCATGTATAAAGTTCATTCCTTGAGATGTTAAAATAATAGAAGAAGCAAGCTTATGCATTTGCTTTTTCGTTTGCTCGGTGTCAGCAGGGTTCGTCAGCTGAAGCTTATCCCATAACGTATGGTTATCGTGAGCTTCTACATACGTCACAACTTGATCCGGGTCTTCATACGTGGCAGTGGAATGATCATAATCTATTCCAGCTGCTATACTTTGCTGTATGAGCTTTTCTTGCCCCTGTTTTCCATTAACAAATCCGTTGTCATGATCAAAAAATACGCTGCCTTTAAGACCATCTCGCATACCGTCATTAAAATGAGCGATGCGCTTCATATCCTGAGCGTTTTTCTGATTAGCTTTTAGCTTAGCATCAAGCTCGGTTCCTAGATCCCAGCCCTCTCCTAAGACGATAATGGAAGGGTCAATTTCATCTAACTTCTTTCTCACTTCATTCATTGTCTTTGTATCGTGAATCCCCATTAAATCAAATCGAAACCCATCAATGTGGTACTCTTTTGCCCAATACGCAATAGAATCTACAATAAACTTCCGAACCATCTTCCGTTCAGACGCCGTGTCGTTTCCAACACCTGTTCCGTTGGATAAAGTTCCATCTTCCTTATAACGGAAGTAGTAGCCTGGAACTAATTTATCAAAGCTATGCTCACTCACTGCATACACATGATTATAAACCACGTCCATTACCATACGAAGCTGCTTATCATGAAGCGTTTGAATCATTTGTTTAAGCTCAATGATTCTCGTCTTAGGATTATATGGGTTTGTTGAATAGGAACCTTCTGGGACGTTGTAATTTTTCGGATCATATCCCCAGTTAAACTGCGGCTCGTTTAATTTCGTTTCATCCACCGTACGATAATCGTAAATAGGCAGGAACTGAACGTGCGTCACACCTAAATCTTTAATATGACTGAGTCCTGTTTTTACTCCATTTGGTCCTTTCGTATTCCACTCCGCTACGCCTAAATATTTTCCTTTATTTTTGATACCACTCTCTTTTTGAGACGATAAATCTCGTACGTGCAGTTCATAGATAATCGCATCTTCTGGATTTTTAAATTTCGGCTTATTTGCACTCCACTTTCTCGGATTTGTCTTAGCCAAATCTACGACAACTCCGCGATCTCCATTCACCGTTGTTGCTCGTACATATGGATCAACCGCTTCGCTCCAGCTGTTCCCAATTTTCACTTTGTACGTATAAATTAGTTCATCATGATTTCCTTTTAACTCCGCTTTCCACGTTCCTTTTTCACTTTTGATCATAGAAATTTCTTTTACAGCTTTGGAGTTCCATGATGAATAAGTCACTAGCTTGGCTTCGCTTGCGGTTGGAGCCCATACGCGAAAATTTGTTTGTTTCTTAGAATACGTGTTTCCTAAATCGTTTCCGCTATATGCATACTTTTCGTCAAATTCTTTCGTGCGAACGACATTTCCATTGACTACATCAGCTGAGCCGTAGCCTTTTTGCTTCACTTTATACGTTTTTGTAACGTCCAAAGGCTGTTTTGTTATGATTTTAACTTTAGTAGTAGCAGCGTCTTCTCCCTCTTTATAAGGTATCACTTTCTCAATTTGAGCTCCGTCAATTTCAATGTCTCCTAAACTCTTAGAAGAGTCAAACGGCACGTTTGTTTCTAAGGTGATTTGATTAAATGTATCCATAGTCGCTTTCGTGATTTTCCGAGTGATATCTACTCCAGCTCTATCATAATAAATTCGATTTTGTCCTTGAACAATCCATACTTCTACATTCCCATCTTTACCAACCTTGGTAATAAAGCGCTCTCCTCCGTCTTTATTTTCCCAATCGCTGTCACTAGTAGAATGGCGTACAATAAAACCAATTTTGTCAAATAAATTACCACTTCCACTGTTAATGGCGTAGGTCGCCCTCTTCCCAAAATTCGTGTCTTCCGTAAATTCGATTTGCTTCCCTTCTTTTTCATCACCTGGCCATGTCCAAATGTTCCACCCGCTGTAATCTCCGTCGTACCGATGATAATTTAAGGTAACGTTTACTTTATCAAACTTCGGTAAATCTCGGTATTCACCGTCAGGAGGAGACGTATATGTATGTTCATCTCCACTTTTCACCCATACTTCTCCTTCACCGTTCTCCACCGAAACGAAGCGGTCTCCTCCATCTTTTTCCCACGACTCTGTTCGAACAATAAAACCTACTTTGTCATAAATACCGGGTAATTCAACTTCCGCTACTTTTCCAAATTGATCTTCCTCTGTAAATACGTAAGGCTTCCCTTCTCCTCCTTCAGGAAAAACCCATAATCCCCATTCCTTTGTATCATTTGGAGCAGGCTGATAGTGAATCGTGATTTTAGTTGAGTCTGCTGCAGATGCAAACGATTGCATAAATGGGCTAAAAAAAGAGCTTACTAGTAAGAGTAAAGCCATCAGTACCATTGCATATTTAGTCCAACTACATTTCAATGAAAACCCTCCCGTAAAATAAAGTACGTACACATTTTTCACTATAACCTTTTTTTGAAAGCGTTATCATAAGTATTTTTTCCTATTTTATGTCGATAAAGAAAAAAAATCCATAGTTAACAATGTTAACTATGGATGACGTATCTCTTTTACACTTCTGCTGTTTCAGGTGAGATAGTTTGATCGTTATATACGTTTGTATCTAGCTCTTTTGTTAATTTACTAGTGACGACTCCGGCTGTCATGCTTCCACTTACATTAAGCGCCGTACGCCCCATATCAATCAATGGCTCTACTGAAATTAATAAGCCTGCTAGCGCTACGGGCAAATTCATAGAAGATAATACAAGTAAAGCCGCAAATGTCGCTCCTCCGCCAACGCCTGCTACGCCAAACGAACTAATTGCTACAATGGCAATCAACGTGAAAATAAATGAAGGCGTTAAGGGATCAATACCTACCGTTGGTGCAATCATAACGGCTAACATAGCTGGATATATTCCAGCGCATCCGTTTTGACCAATTGTAAGACCAAATGAACCTGCGAAATTCGCAATTCCTTCTGGAACCCCTAACTGTCTTGTTTGTGTATTAACATTCAAAGGTAATGCTCCAGCACTTGTACGGGAAGTAAAAGCAAAAGCCAATACAGGAAATACTTTCTTAACATATGTGATCGGATTTACACCGATGATTGTTAGAATAACTAAATGAACAATAAACATAGCTGCCAATGCGACATAGGATGCTACAACAAATTTTCCAAGTTTAACAATTGCATCAATATCACTCGTTGCTACTGTTTTGGTCATAATTGCGAGTACTCCATAAGGAGTTAACCGAAGAATTAGCGTCACTACACGCATTACAATTGCATAAAGCGTATCAATAATTTTTGAAAATAACGCCGCTTCCTCAGCCTTTTTACGCTTCACGCCTAAATACGCAATTCCAACAAATGCCGCAAAGATGACAACTCCAATCGTGGAAGTTGAACGTGCGCCTGTTAAATCAAGAAATGGGTTAGCAGGTAATAATTCTACTACTTGCTGCGGGATTGTTTTTGCTTCTAAACTAGATAAATTATTTTCTAAGTCCTCTCCGCGCTGAAGTTCCGCTTCCCCTTTTGTAATTTGGACAGATTCTAAATTAAAGCTCGTTGTTGTAAAAATACCAATTGCAGCTGCTATCGCTGTTGTGACAAGCAAAATCCCAATAATTAAACTACTAATCTTTCCAATATTGCTCGTCAATTTTAAGCGAGTGAATGCCGCTACAATCGATACAAATACAAGCGGCATAACAATCATTTGCAGAAACTTAACATATCCGCTTCCTACAATGCTAAACCAATCGGCGGTCGTCATCGTTACTTCATGAGTCGGACCATACACCCACTGAAGAGCAAAGCCAAAAATAATCCCTAGTCCAAGCGCTGTAAACACACGCTTTGAAAATGATACATGCTTTTTCTGCATCATAAACAGCCCCGCAAGCAATGCGAGCATAATGAGGATGTTTAGGATGACTAATAAGTTATTCATAGATGTTCCCCCTGTAATTTTTTCCATAAATCATGTCTCTATTACTTATAATATAACAATACCAATAAGTCAACTAGGTTTTATGTTTTTTCCTGAAGATAGTTTTTTTGAATAATTTTGACAAAACAAAAAAGCTAAGGATTTTCCTTAGCTTTCTATTTTACGCTTGTATGTACTTCAGTGGTCTTTTGCCCCGTTACCAGAGATGGTCTTTCTTTCATTACACCGGATGTACTACAATTCATATATAGGATTACATTTCATATAATTCATTTAGCCATTTTACAAACAAATGTCTGGGTAATTCTAGTTCGTGAAGCTCGACATATTGAATATCAGATAGCGTCGTCCCTCTAGCCATATAAAAGTACCACTGCCAGCCAATATCTTTAGCAATGGCATAGGATTTAGCTAGATCTTGTCTATTATCTGTCTGCTGCATATCATTCATCCACTGCGTTTCATCCGCTTCATACTCATAATAATGGAGAGTATATTTATCACACCAATACGTAAGGTCCTGATGGGAAAACGGATTTTCTCCGTCACATACTTGAAGCAATAGCATTCTTAAATTTTCCGGTGTATACGGTAATATAATTTTTTGATCTGCACGTCTCATTTTGCTACCTTCCTGACATGTTCGTTTCTTTTATTACATCATGTACGGCTGCGTTTAGCAATAAGAAATGGATGACGTTTTCATTACTTTTCGTTTACAACATTTCATTTGCTTGCAAAAACCGCCGTATCTTCGACATACAGAGGCAGTCGGATTTTAACAATCGTCCCTTTGTTCTGTTCACTCTCAATCTGCAGGGTACCGTGATGATCATGAATAATTTTGGAGCTGATTGTTAATCCAAGCCCCATTCCTTTTTCTTTTAAAGTAAAAAACGGTTCTCCTATATGTTCTAGACGATCTTTAGAAATTCCTACTCCTTCATCTCTAACTTCTATAAAAATATGGTTATCCTGCGCTGTTTTGATTGTAATGTAAATATTTCCAGGCCTATCCATGGCTTCAATTGCGTTTTTAAAAACATTAAGTAATACTTGAATAAGGTGATTTTTATTTCCATACACACTAGCGTTATTTGTTTGTTCATCGTATAAGAAGTCAATGTTTTTCAATAAAGCTTCATGGGAAGTTAAACTCATTACATACTTAACCGCTTCTGTAAGAGAAAACACGCGAAAATGTTCACTTTCAGGTTTTGACAAAAGGAGCATTTCACTGACAATACCATTAATTCGTTCCAGCTCATCAAGCATGATGTTAGCATACCCTATTGCGGATCGGTCTGTTTCTTTCATGAGCTGAACAAACCCTTTAATACTCGTAAGCGGATTTCTAATTTCATGAGCAATTCCAGCAGCTAATTCGCCTACTACAGACAGCTTTTCCTTTTTTATCAGAAGCGCTTCTGCAAGCTTTTGCTGAGTGATATCTCGTCCAATTGTGATAAGAGCTTTTCTTGAGCCATCATCAAAAAACACAGGTACTTTAATAACATCAAATGTTTTGACCTCGCCGTTTGGTATTTCAAACGCTTCTTCCGTACGTACCTTTTCCTTTTTCCTCCAAGCTTCTTCATCCGATGAAATACAGTGTAAGAAAGCAGCTTGAAAGAAAGGGACAAGCTCCCCAAGTTCTGCATCGGTTTTACCCCTGTAATCAATACCCTTTAAATGATAAAGTTCTCTTCCAAAATCATTCACCGCCACCCATTTGCCAGCCCCATCTTTGAAACAAATAAAATCTGGCATTGAATTTATTAATGTAGCAAGCTGATACTGTTCATCAGACACCTGGGTATGAACCGAACGCTTATGAAGTAAATAAAACGTTCCAGCCGTTACGCCCACTAGTAAACTATCTTTTATCAAACTGCTAAGAGCATATGCTCCTTTAAAAAATGCCATTGTTTGAAAGACGATGTACACCCCTACAAGCAGAAGACCCGCTACCGCCGCTGCTTTTCGTACACCCTCCCTATTTTTTATCAATATTTCCCACCAGCCTTTGTTTTTTAAGTGAATACTCTCTATGTCTCATCAATTAAGTTCTGAATATTCTTCTTACTTTTAAACTAGTTTACCTTATTTTTTTATTCTTATCTAATACCTTTTTTTATTACTTTTGACACAGTTTCTTTTATCCTCTTTAGTTGTTTCCGCATTTTCATTTTATTTGAATTATTTTCTCTATCAAAATAGGAATTTAGATACGGAATATACTGGAACATTTAGGTAATAATACTCTTTTTTGTATTTTCTTAATATTGTAAATTCGAGTAGTACCAACTACATCGATAAATTTAGGGGGATTTTAATAAAAAAAACCGTGATTTCTTTGGCTGTAGCAACAAGTTTGACTTTATCTTTTACAAGTGTACAAGCTTCTACTTCTGCAAATGCTTCTCACCATCAAAGTTCTGAACAAAAAGCATTAAAAAAAATCAATGCTGAGAAAATTTATCAAGACATTGCGTATCTCTCAAAAAAACCTCGTGTGGCAGGAACTGAAGCTGAACGCGAAGCTGCTACATTTGTTCAAAAGCGTTTGTCTAAACTAGGCTATGAGAGCGCAGTAGAGCCTTTTACCTTTACCGGTTACACACCAGCAGCTAGTTTTTCACTAAGCGTAAACGGTACCAGCTACTCTCCAACAACTTTTACTTATAGCACCAATGGAAATGTCACTGCTGAAATTGTAGATGGAGGGCTGGGTACAAAAGATAATTTAGCAAACAAAGATGTAACAGGTAAAATTGTATTAGTTCAGCGAGGCACTATTACTTTTGGTGAAAAAGTATTAAATGCTGCTGAAAAAGGGGCTGCAGCCGTCATTATTTTTAATAATACAGACGGTGAGCTAAGCGGAACGCTTGGCGGCGCTAATGATAACTACATTCCGTCTCTTGCTGTTACCAAAGAAGAAGGTGAAAAGATTCTTACTTCTATTCAAAAAGGCGAAAAGCCTTCAGGTACAGTAAAAATTGAAGGAGCTGTCGTAAGTGAGCGAACATCTTATAATGTAACCGCTACTAAACCTTCTACTTTTAAGAAAAAAGGAACAAATGATATTATTGTAGTAGGTGCTCATCATGATTCTGTGGCCGGAGCGCCTGGGGCAAATGACGATGCTTCTGGAACAGCAATGGTGCTTGAATTAGCTCGCGTATTTAAAACTCTTCCTACTGATACAGAACTGCGATTTGTTACATTCGGAGCTGAAGAAGTAGGTTTACTAGGATCCGAGCATTATGTTAGTGAGCTATCTGAAGATGAGAAAAATCGTATTGTTGGAATGTTTAATTTAGACATGGTGGGAAGTCGAGATGCGGGAGATTTGGTGATGAATACAGCTGATGGAACACCAAATCTTGTCACAGAATTAGCTCAAGCTTCAAGTACAAGATTAAATGGATCACCTACGCCATTCCAAGCTGGCGGCCGCAGTGATCACGTTCCTTTTGCAGAGGCAGGAATACCGGCTGCTCTATTTATTCACAGTCCGTCTGAACCTTGGTATCATACGCCTGAAGATACCCTTGATAAAATAAGCAAAGAAAAACTTCAAGATGTGGCTGAGATTGTTGGAACAGCTATTTACGATCGTTCCCGTCCCGATCAACAAGGTTCTTCAGTTAAAAAGAAAGCAACATTTAAAGCTCCTCATCTTTATCACGAGCAAGATGTTAAATAAGAATCTGTCCCTGTTATTCATACATGATCAAAAAAAGAGATGTTTATGCATCTCTTTTTTTGATAAGCAGATTTCTCAAGGTTTTAAATCCATTATGCTACAATTATTATAGAGGAACCTCATTTATTGCTTACATAAAAATTTTGAACAAAAGAGGTGTATTTTTTGGATTTTACGGTAGACCATTCAATTCTTTTGCTATCTATTCTCCTTGTCATAGGGGTACTTACTGCAAAGTTCTCTACTCGCCTTGGAGTCCCTTCGCTTGTACTCTTTATTATTGTAGGAATGGTTGTTAGCCACTACATCTACTTTGACAATGCTCTTTTAACACAAGGATTCGGAATATTAGCGCTTATCATTATTCTTTTTGATGGAGGCGTGCAGACCAAATGGAAAGATGTTAAACGCGTTGTTCGCCCTTCCGTTTCATTAGCTACTTTCGGAGTCCTCATTACGACAGTTTTAACGGGTGTACTTGCCAAATATATTTTAGGTGTTACTTGGCTTGAAGGCTTTTTATTTGGGGCAATCGTTGGCTCTACAGATGCTGCAGCCGTGTTCTCTGTACTAGGGACACAGAATATCCGCCAAAAATTAAACTCCACGCTAGAAGCAGAATCTGGTTCCAATGATCCGATGGCCATCTTCTTAACCGTTTCTATTATTGAATTAATTCAACATCCGGACTCTCCTATCCTCTCATTAATCCTTAATTTCTTTTGGCAAATGGGAATCGGGCTGGTACTTGGTTTAGTACTCGGAAAAGCATCCGTTTGGATTATTAATCGAATTAATTTGGATTCTTCAGGTCTTTACCCTGTGCTTACATTGTCATTGGCCGCCTTAACCTATGGAATTTCCACATTTGTAGAAGCAAGCGGTCTACTTGCTGTATATGTAATGGCAGTGGTAGTAGGAAATGCAGATCTAACTTATCGTCACACAATTGTCCGCTTTAACGAAGGTTTTGCATGGATGATGCAAATTTTAATGTTTATTTTACTCGGCCTTCTTGTCTTTCCTAATCAACTGCTAGATATCATTTGGCAAGGTATACTGTTATCTCTTTTACTTATGTTTGTCGCTCGTCCACTCGGCGTATTTCTTTCGATGATGTTTGCTAAATATTCTTCCAAAGAAAAACTGTTTATTTCTTGGGCCGGTTTAAAAGGAGCTGTTCCAATTGTATTGGCTACTTATCCTATGATGGCAGGTTTGGAGAACAGCACGCTCATTTTTAACGTCGTTTTCTTTGTTGTCTTAACTTCCGCTCTTCTTCAAGGAGCAACAATCGCTCCTTTAGCCAAATTTCTAAACCTTTCTCAAGGTGAAAAAGAGACGGTTCCTCACAGTCTCGAGCTTGTTTCGATGGGCAAAACCAAAAATGAAATGATTGAGTTGAAGCTCGTGGAACATGCAGATATATCAGGAAAATCGCTTGAAGAACTTCACCTCCCTGAAGACATTTTAGTGACTGCTGTTATTCGAGATGATAAACTACTTACCCCTAGAGGAAATACACAAATTTTTGCAGGTGATACATTATATATTCTTATTTCGAAGAAAAAACGGGATAAAGTAAAAGCATTTTTCCAAAAAAATACGTCTGATGGGGACGAAAGAGAAGGAAAAACTAGTTAAAAAATTGGTTAAAGTCTTTACGAGAAAAACAGCACCCGATTATTGAACGGAGTGCTGTTTTTGCTGTTGCATCAAATAAAGAGATTTATAATTGGGGTGATGTTTTAAAAGTTCTGAGACCGTTACAAATTTATACCCCTCTTCCTTTAACTTCGGTAAAATTTGTTTTAATGCTTCAATGGTTTGGGTTCGATCTCCTCCCGTATCATGAAACAATACAATATCTCCTGACCTGGCATGGTTAAGCACTTGACTTACAATTTTACCTACGCCTGGATTTCTCCAATCAAATGTATCTTGATGCCAAGACCAAAGAATAATGGTATACTGCTGATTTTTAGCAGCTTTTACTACACGATCGTCATAATAGCCAGTAGGTGGACGAAACAGGTAAGGTTTTATTCCTGTAATAGCTTGTATACGTTCATCCGCTTTTTCAATTTCTTGTTCAATTCTCTCTACTTCCTGACCCCTTACTTTCAAATGGCTATATGTATGATTAGCAAGTTCATGCCCTTCACGAACTTCTCTTTGAGCAAGCTTGGGAAACGACGTTACTCGATCTCCGACTACAAAAAAAGTTGCTTTGGCACCGTACTCTTGCAATAAATTCAAAATGGTCGGCGTATATTTAGGATCTGGTCCATCATCAAATGTAAGCGCAATTAACTTCTCGTCTTTCATGGGAACTTCCCACACGATATCTCCTTTTTTTTCATAATAAAATCTGCTCTTCTTTGCAGCATCCGCCTGAATACCATAGAAATTAATGGAAACAATAATGATAATTGACAAGTACCATTTCACTCAATGACCTCCTTTTTTGTCTAGGTGTGCTTCATGCGTATTGTCAATAAACGCTTTAATACCAACTGCAAATAATCGTTCATCACCTAAACACACGCGCTGTTGACGGCGATTAGCTGCAGAAGTTGATTTACGGTTTTTCATAGTCTTCTCTCCATTACTAATTGATTGTGTTTTTAGCTTTACCAAAAAGTCAAAAATAAACCTACGGGTTCTAATATGGCGAAAACATTTTTTTATAGTAACTACACGCTGTCTAGCGTTTTGAATAGGAGATATATACATGCGAAAATTTTATTTAGCTTTTCTGTTAATGATAAGCACAACCATGGTTATACTGCCTTCTGTTAAAGCAGTCAGTGAAAGCAATACGAAACATCAGCAGCTGACCGTAAGCGAACAAGGATATTCTCTTTCATTGCCCAATGAATATACGCTTCAAAAAGAAGAGGATGGAAAAGATATTCTTTTTTCAACCAAGACTCCCTATACGTGGATGCGAATTGAAGTCCTTTCCAGGAAAGAAAGTACAAGCAAATCATATCTAGATCGCTCAAAAGAATTATTTGATGACCAGTTTGGAAAATCGTTAAAAATTTCTTCTACATCCCTATTTATTCAGCCTGTTGTGTTTGCATCTACATCCGGGAGTAAAAAAGAAACGGCAAAGCTATATGTACTAAGAGAAACAAAGGGGCACCCTGCTTTAAAAATCACGATGATTACAGCTAAAAATTCTGATGATGAAAAAAAGTTAATTTCAATTGTTAACTCAGTAAAAACGCATGAATGAAAATAGATAAGGAAGCCAGCTATGAAAAAAAAGATATTTCTTGTTTGCTTTATATGTTTGATGAGTGGCTGCTCAACTGCTTTTCGTGAAGAGCTTATTAACACACAAGAAGAAATTCCAAAAGAACGCTTGCCACAGCAAAAGTTCACCTATCCTTACAAAGGAAGCAGCAGAACAGAGGTAGGTTATCTTAAAAAAAGCACCAATCAAAACTATACGCTTTACGTACTAGAAGGATACAAGTTTACAGAAGAAGAGCCACGAAAAGATGTCATTTACAACAAAAAAAATGATGCTTTGTGGATGCGGATTGAAGTGTTTCCACCAAATAAAAGTGTAGATGAGCTCAATAAAGAAACAAAAAAAATTTTAAGAGCTGGCTTTTCAGAAGTGGCTTCCCTTGATACGCACCTCATTCACCATAACTTAGAGATAGCAGCTGCGTACAAAGCATCAGATGATAAAAGTAACGCATACGGTTTTCTCGTTCGAAAGCAAAATCAACACCCTACTTTCCGATTAACGATCTTTGCTCCTAAATCTGAAAGAGATTTAACTCCATTTTTAGAAATGGCGAGAACGCTTCAAAATGCATAAAACAGAGAAAAAGTCGGTTTACAAAGTGTGTAAACCGACTTTTTTTTATTTCATATCTAATAGTTTAGTTTTTAAATCTTTTTCCATTTGATACAGCTCTGATTCTGCCTCGGTACGCTTCGTACGTCCTTCTTCTTGTATCTTTAGCACTTCTTCTAACGTGGTAATCAAATCGGACTGCGTTTTTTTCAATGTTTCGATATCGACAATCCCCGCCTCGTTTTCACGAGCTACTTCAATCGTGTTCTGCTTGAGCAGCTCTGAATTTTTAGTAAGCAAGTCGTTTGTTGTCTTAGATACTTGCTTTTGGGCTTCCATTGCTTTCTTTTGGCGTAATAAAGTGGTTGCGATTACTACTTGATTTTTCCAAAGTGGAATAGCTGTTAAAATAGAGCTTTGAATTTTTTCCACAAGGGTCTGATTGACTTCTTGAATTAATCGAATCTGCGGTGCACTTTGAATGGCAATTTGACGGCTCAGTTTTAAATCATGCACTCGTTTTTCTAGCCTATTGATAAATTGATTTAAATCATTGACCTCCTGAGCCATCAAATAGTCATTTTTTTGAGATGCTGTTTGCTGAAGCTGGGGCAGCGTTTCATTCTGCAGCGCCACTAACTTGTATTCGGCCGCTGCAATGTAGACGTTAAGCGCCTCGTAAAACTGTTTATTTTTATCATATAAGCTATCTAGCATCGTAATGTCTCGATACAGCATTTGTTTTGAGCGCTCTAACTTATCTGCAATTTTATCAATTTCAACATTAATGCTTTGATATTTTGTTAATAAATTTTGAATAGGCCTAGAGACTCCTGAAAATAATCGACCGATGACTCCTTTTTTCTTTGCAGAAAAATCATCGGGATTCACTTGGCGAATCTTACTCATTAAATCTCCTATAACATCTCCTACTGGTCCCGTATCTTTCGTTTGCACATGCTGTAGTACAGATTGAGAAAACTGAGATAGTTCTGACTGAGCTGCTACCCCATACTGTAAGATAGCCTGCTGATTTTTATAATCAATTTGATTTGCGATTTTCTGTGCTTTTTCCTGATATTCCGGTGTCAAATCATCGTATGTGTTTCTTTTTGCAGCGCGAGAGTCCGATTGTACCTGCGGGGTAGGCGACGCAAAAGGATCATCAAGCAGCGCATCTAACGATTGATTTTGATTATATTCTTTCATCATAAAATCCCATCCTTTGCATTTACGTTACTTCGTGCGATTAGTAGCTGTCGGTATATACGGCTGCTCTTCTTCAAATGCTTGTTTTAGCACTTTAAGCTCTACATCTAACGTCAGCTTATCTTGTGAAAGAGCATTTGTTAATAAATGCTCATACTTCCCTGATAACCCGCGCAGCATGTCTTCCGCTTCATGAAGACTTTCTTTTACTTCTATGCTTTTCGTTGGTTTTGATAATAAAAACATATACCTTTCAATGACGGTAACCGTTGATTGTAAGTAGTTCGTAAAAAAAGGCTGAACATCTTTATATCGTGCGGGCTCTTTTTCTACCATTTCAATGATGCTTTTACCTACTTTGTGTAGTTTAGAAAGTTCTGTCCACATATGAACAGACCGAATTTTAAAACGATAGCTTCCAATGGTTCTTAATTGCTTTCTTGCCTCTTTTACTTGATGACGAACGTATGCAATTTCTTCTCTATACGGATTTTGATAATGACGTCGAGCACTGCTCATAATAAAAAACAGGCTCATCACGACCATTACTCCTATACTAATGCCAAAGGATTGAGTCATCGTGGTACTAAATCCAAAATAGCTGACCGGAACGGCTACTGCTCCTGTTGCCCAAATGGCAAGAATCTTTTTTATGATTCGAACGACTTTCATCGCTTTCACTCCTATCTCAAATGTGACCGAACTTTTAAACGTATACATATTATACCATTGTCTTCCCGTCTCTTAAAACGATTACTGTTATAATTTATATACGGATAAAACCTTTAAAGGTTTCACAAAACAAAAAAACAGGCAGCTATTAAAAGCTGCCTGTTTTTTATTGATCTTCGCGCTTGTTGTAATCATACTTCGAGCGTTCAATTGGTTTGAACCCTTCTGGTGTATGAAAGCGGAGTAAATCTCCGTAAACAAGTTTATCTGATAGTTCTAGCTTTTTCTTAACTAGTTCATCATACTTATCATACTGTTTCGCTTCCTTATCTGAAAGCTGCTTGCCCGTTGCGTTGTCATACACTTTCTGATCAACTTTTGTTACCTTAGGTGTAACAAAGTCACCGTTACGGAAAGGTACAACTTGCTGATGTTCTTTTGATAATAAGTCTGTACCAAAGTCAATATAGTCTTTTGTATCAAGACCTAATAAATGCATCACTGTTGGACGAACATCTACGTCTCCGCCATACGTATGATTTACGCCGCCTTTAAGGCCTGGTGAAGTAATAAATAATGGTACGCGCTGCAGTTGAGCTTGTTCAAAATCATTGATGTTTTTACCCATTACTTTGCCCATTGCACGCTTATGGTTTTCAGAAATACCGTAGTGGTCACCGTACATCACGACCATCGTATTGTCTGCTAAGCCAGAGGCCTGTAAATCCTCAAAGAATTGCTTAATTGATTCATCTAAATAACGAGCCGTTTGGAAGTATTGGTCAACTGACTTATCTCCCGTATTGTGAGGTCCAATCGTTTGGTCTTCCTTATCTAGCGGATAAGGGAAGTGGTTTGATAACGTAATGAACTTCGCGCTAAATGGCTGCTTTAAGCCTTTTAGGTACGGCATTGATTCTTTAAAGAATGGTTTATCTTTTAAACCATAGTTCAGCGTATCTTCGTCTGACATATTGTAATAAGCTGAATCAAAGAATTTTTCTACACCCATTGATTTATACATTTCATCACGGTTCCAGAACGATTTTCCATTTCCGTGGAACACAGATGTTGTATAGCCTTGCTGATCTAGAATACCAGATAGCGACTGATAGGTGTTATTTGCTTTTGTTGTAAATACAGAACCTTGAGGTAAGCCGAATAATGAGTTCTCCATCATGAATTCAGCATCTGACGTTTTACCTTGCCCTGTTTGATGGAAGAAGTTATCGAAATACATTGTGTTCTGATCTTTTAGTAGTGAATTTAAGAACGGCGTTACTTCTTCACCATTTAACTTATAACCAATCATAAATGACTGAAGTGACTCTAATGAAATATAGATGACGTTTTTGCCTTTTGCTTGACCGAAATATTCTTTGTTCGGCTCAGCATATGTTGCTTTTGCATAGTTCTCTACCTCAGCCACATCACTGCTATCTGCTAGCGCGCGCTGTGCTGAAGATTTCGAGCTCTGGATGATGTCATAGATCGTATAGTTATACGTTCCTAAATATTTTACTAAATAGTTGCGGTCAAATGTTCTTGTTAATAGTTGAGGACGATCCATTTCCGCTAGTGCGATGTTGGCACTTAAGAATAAAATCCCTGATAAAAATACACCTGTCACAGTACGTCGACTAATTGTTGCTGGTAAGTCAACTTTTTTCCATAGTACTAAAACTAAAAGAATAAAGAAATCTGTGAAGTATAAAATATCAGTTGGGCTAATTAAAGCCATGGCACTGCCGCCTAATTGACCAAAGTTGTTTGACTGAGTCAATACAGGAACAGTAATAAAATCATTAAAGAAGCGATAGTATACTACATTTGCGTACAGGATGAATGAAAGTAAAAAATTCATTCCAAGCAGTGCTCGTACTTTTCCCCGCCCTTTAAATAGTAGTGCAATGGCAAAAAAGAAAATTGCCGAACCAATTGGGTTTATGAAAAGTAAAAACTTTTGCATAAAATTATCTAGCCCTAAGTTAAATTCGATACGATAAACGGTATACGTTTTAATCCAAAACAACAAAACTGCAATTAGAAATAACGGCAGCTGTTTCGAAAAAATATTTTTACCGTTTGTCATGAGCTGTTTCATATTCCCACCTCTGTCTCTATTGAAATTTAAGCTCACTTTTATTTTTATAGTAAATGTAAAAAGAAATCTCCCTTACAAAAAATGTAAGAGAGCTAATCTGTTCTTTCACATTTTAACTCTTTAAAAAAAATTGTCAACACCGCTACGTATAATTTTCACCAAACGTGAGAAAATAACTACTTTCTTATTCCCAGCTATATCGGCTTTCAAACACAAATGTTTCCTATGCTTTTTTTCTTCTCACTATTTAATACGGACAGCTTCTCTTTAAGTTTCACTATTTTATATTTATTTTTTATTTTGTCCACTATACATATAAATTTAACACTTGCCTTAGTTTTCCTTCTCCTTTACAAGAGAATGCATAAAAGCGCTTGTGAATATTTGTTATACTAATACCTCTTATTTTCTTTTCTTTCTACAGTAAACCACATATTTTGAGTTATTTCTTTCCTTAAATTTGAAAAAAATGTGTCAGTTTGCATCGAAAATTTTTATTTTTTTACCTTTTTGTTTATAATATAAATTATAAATATTATTTGAAATTTCAGATCTCTTTAACGTCTGATCTAGAAAGTGCATTTTTTATATAAAATTGGAATGAGTATGGGCTATGCATGCTTGTATACCTAGAAGTTTAAACGTCTTACATTTTTATAAAGGAGAAAAAATGAAAGAATGTATTGTTTTCATTACAAATATTATTAATGTATTGCACGACGGATTAATTTATATTTTTTATTTACTAGGATTTTCTCTTTCAGATAAAGAACTTCACTTCTGGATTATTGGTATTATTGGACTGCTCACGTTTTTAAGCGTTTATATGATCTTTAAATTATTGTCAAAGTGGAAATTTAGTATTACAGCTATTTCTTTTATCTATACCCTTACCGTTATGCTTGTCTTAGTTTTTGCCATTGAAATTCAGCAAGGAATTACCACCCGAGGCAATATGGAATTTGATGATGCCATAGCAGGTTTATGGGGATTTTTAGTCTTTTTTAGTATTTATATCGCCTTTGCTTCTTTTTTTCTTTTATCCAAGAGGTTGTTGTCTTCGAATAAGGAGAAAAAAATAAAAACCGAGGCCCCTACTCGGAGCCAAAGGCACGTGAATTAATTTCATTTGAGTTTCAAAACGACTTGATGAATTCGTATTCGATTATATCGTTGAACCAAAATAAACGGTACGTTTGCGACAATCGCATAAATAACCATCCAAACACCTATAGAAGGAGAGTTCCATATAAAAAAAAGAATAGAAGGAAGTATGCTGATCCAGTGAGTTAACTCTGCTCGATTTGTTTCAATTAAAAAAAGCTGTGCATATTCCTTCGTTCTACTCTCCCATTTCTTTTTATAAAATCCTCGTTTAAATAGCTTTCCTGCATCAGGAAGCCACGTTTTCCATCGGTGCACCCCGAATTTTTTATATATCCCAACTGTTTCCCAGCTTTGAACCTTAAACAGCGCAAGGTCCTTCTTTAAATAAAAGGCAGAAATTTTTGTGCATCTGTAGGCGATCAACATGTGAATCACAAACCATGCCATGATATTAATTAAGAGCTGAGCACCTGTCATTTTATCACTTTCTTCTTTTTTTCTTCTTCTATAGATATGCTGCGTTCTTTCCATTTAACTTGCTTTCTCACCGCCGTTTGGACGAAAGACCATACGAATAGACCCAGAAAAAACAGTACATGAATAGGAAATAAGCACAAAGAAAAAAAAGTAAACGAACCTATTTTCCTTAAGCTATTAAATAAGAGGCTTACATAGCAAATATAGCTGCTAATTGCCAAGCCTGCATGTTGATTCCATAGAGTAGGTAAAAAAAGGATATAATTAATCATACTAGTAAGCCACAAGCTTACTAGAAATAAATAAATGGCTTCCGTTTTCCCCGCACCTGAAGCAAAACTTTTACTCCACCCTCTTATAAGGCTTTTCATACCATTTGGATACATGCGCATGGAAAAAGCTCCCTGTCCACTCATACACGTAATAAATTCACCTTGTTTGTTCATTTTCTCAACCAGCGCCATATTTTCAACCACTTCTTTTTTTATCCCTTCGTGGCCTCCGCTTTGAAAGTAGGAGGCTGCGCTGCAAAGCAAGCACTGCCCGAAACCGACAGAAGGACTTTTCCAATTTTTAAAGGGGTGAAACGCGCCAATCGATGCAAACGTAACATAGTGAAATAAAGCAGAAAGCATTTCATAAGGCCTCTTAACAAGGTGATAAGGATGAACCGACAGCACCCCCCCTTGCTGTTGATAATAGAAAAATACTTTTTCAATTCCGTCTTTCTCTACTGTAATATCAGCATCTAAAAACAAAAGCACCGAGCCTTTTGCTTCTCGTGCTCCATTCCAGCATGCCCATGACTTTCCTAGCCACCCAGCTGGAAGTGCGCCCGGTTGCACTACTTTTACGCCAAATGCTTTGGCTACCCTCTCAGTATTATCTGTTGAGTTGTCATCTACAACAATCACTTCAAAGTCAGCGTTCCGTAACTGGAGTGACTGCAATAAAAAGGTAAGGTTTCTTTCTTCATTTCTAGCTGGAATAATAATGGACAAACATGACATATTGTTTCTTACTATTTTTACACGTTTAAATGTAGGGATAGTGATGACAAGCGTAGCTGTCAAGACAAGAGCAACCAGTAAAAAAGACATCCTTTTCTCCTTTCCTTCACGTATGAAAATTAGCAAACTGGACAAAATAAAAAGTTGTAGACCTATTTTTATTTTGCGTGAAGTCATTTTATACACATTGTTGACAACTCGCTTTTGTTTTATAAGGAGGAAAAAGATGAAAAAGAAAGTAATTGTTGTAGGCGCAGGTTTAGGTGGTCTGTCAGCTGCTATTCGTCTGTCAGCTGATGGATATGATGTAACAATCGTTGAAAAAAGCGAGCGAATTGGCGGTAAGTTAAATATTCGCAGCGGCAAAGGATTTTCTTTCGATACGGGACCTTCTATTTTAACAATGCCGTGGGTGCTAGAGCAGCTGTTTGACAGTGCAGGCCGCAATATCCACGACTACTTAACAATAGAACGAATTGAGCCTCAGTGGAGAACTTTTTTCCAAGATGGAACACAAATTGATTTGACCAGTGACCTTCCTCGCATGCTTCAGCAGCTTCAAGAACTTGCTCCAGAAGACATTGAAGGTTTTTTTGACTATTTATCTTATGCAAATAAAATGTATGAATCAAACTTAAAAAGTTTTTATAAAAAAAGTTTATCTGGACTTCACGATTTACGAACGATGCACACGGTAAAAGAACTGCTTCAAATGGATCCAATGAGATCTATGGATGCTACTACACGCAAATATTTTTCAAACAAACATTTGCGTCAATTGTTTAATTTTTTAATTATGTACATCGGTTCTTCTCCTTATCATGCACCGGCTGTATTAACACAGCTTGCTCACGTTCAGCTAGGATTAGGTATTTATTACGTAAAAGGCGGAATGTACAAAATTGCTGAAGCGATGGATAAGCTCCTTCAAGAACTTGGCGTCACTGTGCATCTAAATACGCCGGTAAAAGAAATTACAACAAACGGAGCAAAGGCAACTGGAATTACACTAGAAAATGGCGAGAATCTATCAGCAGATATTGTGGTATCTAATCTAGAAGCGATTCCAACTTACCGCTATTTATTAAAAAATCATGCGCAAGCAGCTAAGCAAACTCAACAGCTTGCAAAATTTGAACCTACTGTTTCTGGCCTTGTTCTTTTATTAGGGGTTAACAAACAGTACAAGCAGCTTCAACATCATAATTTCTTCTTCTCAAAGGATCAGAAAGAAGAGTTTGATACAATCTTTAACAAAGGTCAAGTAGCCATGGATCCGACAATTTACATTGGCGTATCGTCTAAATCAGACCCTACGCAAGCTCCTGAAGGAAAAGAAAACCTGTTCGTTCTTACTCATGTACCTCCTTTAAAAGAAGGCGACGACTGGGCTGCATTAAAAGACGGCTACCGTGATGTCGTATTGAAAAAGCTTGAGGCAATGGGATTAGAAGACTTACGTTCAAGCATTGAGTTTGAATATACGTTTACTCCTAACGATATCCAGGAGCTTTACGGTGCTAACGGCGGGTCCATTTATGGCGTAGCAACTGACCGTAAGAAAAATGGAGGTTTTAAAATTCCGGCAAGAAGTCAGCTTCTTTCTAACCTTTATTTTGTAGGCGGATCTACACACCCTGGAGGCGGCGTGCCAATGGTGACATTATCTGGTCAGCTTACAGCGGACGCAATTAATGAAGATTTTCAGATTCCTCCTATGCAAAAAGATATTGGATAATGAAAAAGTGCAGGAAATTCCTGCACTTTTTTTAAAAGTTCATTTTTGACTGTCCACCGTCTACGTTTAACGTCGCACCAACTATCCATGAAGCTTTAGAAGATGCTAAAAAGGCAACGGCGTTTGCCACTTCTTCCGGCTCTCCAAAGCGCCCTGCTGGTATTTCGTTTTCAACAAATTGCTTAATCTTTTCCGGATTTTCATCCATTCTTTTTTTCCAATTACCCGTTTCATGCAAAATGCTTCCCGGCGCTACTCCATTTACACGAATTCCTTTAGAAATCATTTCATCTGCAAACGACTTTGTAAAGCTGATAAGTGCTGATTTTGCGTTATTGTACGTGACTTTCCCTCCACTTTCCCTTCCGAAAATAGACGTAACATTAACGATTGCCGCATCTTTTGTCATACGCGTCGCTGCTAGCTTGCTCAAGTGGACAGCTGAAAAGTAGTTAAGCTCCATTGCTTCTTTGAAAAGGGATAAATCTGTTTCCATCGCGGTGCTTCCATTACTTCCTCCAGCGTTATTAATTAAAATATCAATGCTTCCGAAGTCGTTAATGAACTTCTCAATTAATGCAACTCTGTCTGATTCGTTTGTTAGGTCTGCTGTATATGTACGCACGTTTTCTAATTCTGACTGTGCATCCTGTAACGCTTCCTCTCCTCTTGCCGCAATTCCAACGTTTGCTCCTTCTTGAATAAACAAAGCAGCAATAGCCTTCCCAATTCCTTTTGACCCGCCGGTAATAAGTACATTTTTACTTTGCAACTGTAAATCCACACGTATCCCTCCACATTAAATGATAATTACTATACTTTCTATCATAGCTCACTGCATGTCAAAATTAAAATCATATACTGTTTTACCTTTTTACTCCTTTTAAATCACCGCGTTTTATGGATACATTCTTTGAATTTATTGTCAGAACTCTTAGCAAAAACAAGCCACGGCGTGATATAATGCTTTTTGGTGTAAATGTTTTCAAATTGGGGGTTTTTTAATGCAACAAACGTTTTCAACGTCTCAAAAAGTTAAGCGGTTCGTTTTTATTTTATTTCCGATATTGGTCACCCAGTTTGGAATGTTTTCAATGACTTTTTTTGATACGATGATGTCAGGAAGGGTAAGTGCAGATGACTTGGCAGGGGTAGCAATTGGTTCAAGCTTATGGGTACCTGTTTTTACAGGGCTAAGCGGAATTTTAATGTCTATTACGCCAATTGTTGCACAGCTTGTCGGAGCTAATCAAAAGAAAAAAGTTCCGTTCTCCGTCATTCAAGGGCTTTATGTCTCCATTTTAATGGCCGTTGTTATTATTTTAATCGGCTTTTTTGTTGTTGATCCTATTTTAAAAGGGATGAATTTAGAAGCAAACGTAATGCGCATTGCCAAACAGTATTTAATTGCTTTATCTTTTGGTATTATTCCGCTTTTTATTTATACTGTTTTACGAAACTTCATTGATGCTTTAGGGCAAACTCGTACGTCTATGCTTATCACCATTTTAGGGCTTCCCGTTAATGTAGCTTTAAACTATGTATTAATCTTCGGTAAGCTGGGCTTCCCCCACTTGGGTGGAGTAGGCTCTGGTTATGCAACTGCCGTTACGTATTGGTGCATACTCATTGTATCCATTGTAATTATTCATAAAAAAGAACCTTTTTCTAACTTCGATTTATTTAAAAAATTTCATCGTATCTCTTTTTCTACTTGGAAAGAAATATTAAAAATTGGTTTACCTATCGGTTTTTCGGTCTTTTTCGAAACAAGTATTTTTTCAGCCGTCACGCTGTTTATGAGCTCGTATAATACCATTACGATCGCTTCTCACCAAGCAGCTATTAATTTTGCCTCATTTCTCTATATGATTCCGCTGAGTATTTCTATGGCTTTAACGATTGTTGTAGGATTTGAAGCGGGTGCTAAGCGTCATCAAGATGCACGAAGCTATAGCAGGATCGGTGTAACTATCGCTGTTGGCATGGCTTTTGTTTGCGCAGGTCTTTTATTTACTCTTCGAGAATCAGTAGCTTCTTTGTATACAAAAGATGCAGAGGTACTCGCATTAACTTCTCATTTTTTGATTTATGCAATTTTCTTTCAGCTTTCTGATGCTCTTCAAGCTCCTATTCAAGGCGCTCTGCGAGGATATAAAGATGTAAATGTTACCTTTTTAATGTCCTTGGTATCTTATTGGGTAATTGGTCTACCTTTAGGCATTGTTTTAGCAAAATACACCGATTTACAGGCGTTTGGCTATTGGATTGGACTAATTGCGGGGCTTGCTGCAGGCGCAACAGGACTTGCGTATCGTTTGATAAAAATACAAAAAAAACAGCTGCTAGAGGAGAATAAATCTTCTCGAACGGCTTAAACAAAAAAAGAACGTTCTCAAAAGAACGTTCTTTTTTTGTTTAAAGATGGATTGATACTCTTCCTTATACTAAGGCCTAAAACTTCTTATTTATTCAAGGTACGCTCTAACTCTTGTAAAAGCTGTTCCGCACCTTTTTTACTTAACACAACGTTTCCATTCCCAAAGGTTAAGTTTTCACGCGTAATTTCCCCAGTTACTAAGCAAGCACCATACGGGCTATACTTTTGTAAAATAATAATATCTTCATCAACATATATTTCTACTGGATCACCTGTGTTGATATTTAAAATGCGGCGCAATTCAATAGGAATTACTACGCGACCCAATTCATCTACTTTTCTTACAATTCCTGTAGACTTCATAAAATCCATTCCTTTCATAGTAAACAAATAATATCTTCTCGATACAAATCTAGTCAAATTCGTCAGAGTTGCTAAAACCAAAATGCTTGAATGATGGTCTGATAACGGTTTATAAGTTCTTAAAATATGGCAAATAACGCATTAAATAGATTTATATACACTTTGTATCATATCAATTCGTACACTATTTATGAATAGTGCATAATCTTTAAAATCGAATTCATCCATATATGTTAAAAGTGTGTATTTTATCCATAATATAACTATATATCCATCTTTTACACTACTTTGTACCCATTTTATAACTTTTATTCCGACATAAGACGACAAAATCAGCTATAGAAAAAACGTGTCTTTTCTACCTAAAGACACGTTCATTTGGACCCGAAGTTGTCACGAATAGCTTTTTGAATCATAGCTTCACACCGCTCCAGCTCTACTTTTAATTGTTTTTTATATAATTTAGCTTTCTCTTCTCCCTCATTTGTAAATGTATAATAAACCACTTCTTGAAGCTTCATTCCTTCTTTTTTACGCTTCACCTGTTTGAGGACACCGTCTTCAATCAAGTCATGAAGGGCTTTGTATACTTCAGAATGATTAGGTTTGAATCCAAAAGGTCGAAATTCATCTCTTAACACATCTAATAACCGAAGGCCATACAGACGCTCTTGTTCTGTCATCGTAATCATATATAATTTTAAGAAAGCACGTTGTTTTAATAGAAAACCACTGGATGTACGCTTTTCTCTCATCTCAACTTCCTCCTTCACATACTTGCTTTCATTCAGGATAATAGAAAGCTCTATACGTAATTATACTTTTTTTATTCTACATAATCCTTCTTTTTCACTCAAAATCTCTTTTTTTTCTCACATTTTTTCACTTATTTACGTGTTTTTCTCATTTTTTGTAAGCAGGCATTGAATTTTCTTTTTTTCATATATATAGAAGGAATTTACGTGAATATAAGGAGGGTTTCCTTTGAGTAAAAAATATGAAGAGATTGATTGGGGTTCGATTCAGCATAAGGTAGAAGATATGCTTGGAAATCACTTTTGGAGCGATTTAAATCACATCTTGCCCAAGCGATTTCCAAACGTCGACTTATATGAAACCGATAAAGAAGGCATTATCGTCGTTGAGGTTCCTGGACTGCATTCAACTAACGACATTCAAATCAAGTTGGACGCAAATATATTAACAGTTGAAGGAAACGTTCCTTATGCTTATGAAGCATCTAAACAAAAGTTAAAGCTCAACGAACGCCATACAGGCGTATTTTCTCGCACGGTCAAACTTCCTTTTCACTACACAGACGAACCAGTTCGCGCTAAGTACAAAAATGGATTATTGGAAATTCGACTGAATAAGATAGAAAATGATCAAACCATTGCCATACAATTTGAAGATGATTAACTGCACGTAACAAAAACCCTTCTGTTAGCAGAAGGGTTTTTGTTAGAGCGCTGAACTTAACACAATGTTTCCTTTTGGCGTCTTATTATTCGCATTCGGTTCTAAAGTAATCGCCATAACATCCCACTTTTCAGTCTGTTCTTTTTGGCTCATCGTATAGACCACTGTCCCGTTTCCATTTTTATCTGTTACAAAAGCACCTGCCGGATGAGGCTTATCACCTTTTATGAGCCACACCTGATAGACTTCATTCCCCTTTACGTTTTTCAAGTTATTCGCTTGAATAACCACATTTAGATTTCCACCTTTTTTCGTAAGAGATGCTGTTGCTTCGCCAGAAACGTTCGGCTCTGCCTGCAGCTTCATTGTTTTTTCAGATGTAAGAGGTTCGTTTTGAGGAGCAACCGAAACATTTGGCTCTTGTTTGCCTTTGTCTCCATCTTTCAACAGAAAGTAGCTGTTTCCTGCAAGGGATAAAAGAAGTGCCGCAGCTAATCCAATAATGATGGACTTTTTATTTGATTTCTTAGACGCAGCATGTTGTTTTTCATTTTTTAAAGCGATTGGTTCTCTCTTTGTCTCACCTTGTTCTTCTTCGAATACATTCGCAAGTATTCGCTGTTTCATTTCTGGCGGAGGAGATTGTTCTGGTGTCAAATACGTTAGATCTCCAAGAACTTCCTCCAGCTCTCTTAGTTCTTCTTGACAGCTTTGACAGTTTTTCAAGTGCATTTCAAACTCTTTTCTCTCATGGGAAGTCAACTGATCATTATAGTAATCAATTAGTTTATTGCACATACTCATGAATCAGCTCTCCCTTCTGCATCAGTACCTAAATATGTTTTTAATTTCCGCAACGCTAATCGCACCCTACCCTTTACTGTTCCTAATGGGATTTGCTGCTCTTCTGCTACTTTTTGCTGCGTTAATCCCTTAAAATAAACGGATTGAATAATCTTTTTTTGGTCTTCAGACAATTTTGATACAGCGTGCCGCACTCTCTGCTGTTCTTCTTTCCACTGAAGCTGCTCGTCAATCTGAGGATGATCATCTTCAATAAAATCAAAAATTTCTTCTGAGAAAATAGGATCGTTTTTTCTTTTTCTTACAATATCAATCGCGGTGTTTCTTGTAATCGTAAACAGCCATGATGAAAACTTCCCTTTTTCATCGCTGTAAACTCCTTTTCCTCTCCACAGCTTAATAAACACTTCTTGAACAGCTTCTTCAGCAATATCAGAGCTATTTGTTAACCGGTATATAAACGAATAAAGAATTCGCTCATACTTGTCATACAGCAGTTCAAGGGCTTTTTTGTCTCGTTCTTTTATTCTATTGTATAAGACAACGTCGTTTTGCTCTTTCATACCCTTCTCCTTTAACTCTTATGAGTCCTTATTATATAATCGAATTACCTTTGAATTTGGATCACTTTCACATCTTTTAAACGTACCTTTATTTTTCAAAAATGACAAGTAATTATACTTTTTTTATGGAATAGGAGCGAAATCGTCCAATGAAACATTTAATTCTTTTTGATGGTATATGTAATTTATGTAATAGCAGTGTTCAATATATTATTAAACATGATGAACAAGCTTTGTTTTCTTTCGCTTCTCTTCAATCAGATTTCGGAAAGCAGCAGCTAGCCTCTCACGGCTTACTTCCTGAGCAATTAGACAGCATTGTATATATTCATGGAAACCAAAGATATGTAAAATCAACGGCTGCTTTAAAAATCGCCAAGCGCTTAGATGGACCCGTTAAATTTTTATATGCTTTCATTATCATTCCTGCACCTATTCGAGATATAGTATACAACTGGATCGCTCGCAACCGATATAAGTGGTTTGGCAAACAGCAGCACTGCATGCTCCCAACTTCTGATATGAAAAAGCGGTTTGTTGATGACTAAAAAAGTTTGGGCCATAGAGAAAAAACAGTTCCAAAGAGGAATATATGTATGTTAAGGAAGTCTATTCATTAAAAAATCCGAACTGATTCAACATTCCAATGAAAGAATGCTGAACTATAGTTCGGATTTTCCAGCTAACATATGGTTGTATGAGCTTTTTTAGCTTCCACCCATTGCTTTTTTATTCGTTGCTTCAATTGCCTGCTTTATTATTAGGGAAAAGTCTTGTTCTTTCATCACTTTTAACCCTTCGGCAGTAGCGCCGCCTGGAGTTGTTACTTGCTCTCTTAAAGACGCAGGATCTTTGGTTTCATGCAGCATTTGTACAGAGCCATACATCATTTGAATAACTAAATCTTTGGCTGTTTTTTCGTCCACACCGTAAGCAGTAGTTGCATCAATTAACGATTCTGCAAAATAATATAAAAACGCCGGTGCACTGCCAGTTACAGCCGTTAGCTCATGTACTTCTTTCTCTGAACACTCATGCGCTTTACCAATTCCTTTTAAAATCATTTGAAGCACTTCTTTATGCTCTTTTGTGGCAGAAGTTCCAAGTGTATATAGTGACATCGATTGTCCAATCATAGCAGCTGTATTTGGCATAATCCAAGCGACAGGCGTACCCTGCGGAAGATGACTTTCTAAGTAACTCGGACCAATCCCTGCCGCTAACGTTACGACAAATTGTTGATTTAAATGAGTTGAAAGTTCCTTGAGCACGAAAGGATGGGCCTCAGGAGGCATCGCTAAAATAATAACATCCGAATTGTCGACTTCTTGGCGCCAATTTTGCGTCGTTTGTACGCCGTACGTTGTTTCAACACGCTGTAACCGCTCAATATCTCCGTTGTTTGACATCACCACTCCCTCAATACTGTCAGCGCTGCTCGTAACCAAACCAGCAGCTACAGCTTCAGCCATTCGTCCTGCTCCAATAAATAAAATTCGCTGTTTTTTCATCTGTTACTCCCAGTTATATGTCCAGAATTCTTCTCTAGTTAATAAACGTTCCATTTGCGGATAGTCAGATAAGCGATCGAAGTCAATTGCGTTCATCATTCCTTCTGTTTGAGAACGATGGGCTTTTAACGCTTCAATTTTTTTATCTTTCATCGCTGTTACATCAAAAATAACATCTGGTTCTCCAATATGTTCAATACGATCTTTCGAAAACGCATGACACCAAACAACCGGACGCTTTTCTTTTGGCATACGTTTTACCGCTTGAATCGTAGCTGCACCCGTAGCATTATGATCAGGGTGTACTGCAAAGCCAGGGTAATGTGTTAAGATGTGAGTCGGCTTTACATCGTTAATGATTTCTTCAATTTTATCTGCAAAAACATCAATATCAAGAAATTCCAGCGTTTTATCACGAAGTCCTAGCATACGCAAGTCTTGAATATCTAAAACGTTCGCTAAATCTAAAAGTTCTTTTTTTCGGATTTGAGGTAAAGTTTCACGGTTAGCAAACAGCGGCCTACCCATATTTCGTCCCATTTCACCTAGCGTAACACAGGCATATGTAACGGGCGTTCCTTTTTGTCTAGCTTGCGTGATCATTCCTGCTGCTCCATATGCTTCATCGTCAGGATGCGGAAATACAATTAATAATCTTTCTTCCATGTTCTATTCTCCTCTCTTTTCTCTTATGAAAACGGATGTTCACTTAATTGAAGGGCAACTGCTAAACGACCTTCAAAGTCATGCCCAGCTAGAAGAAGTCGGCCTTCTTCATCAATTTCCCAATCTGTTAATCCCTCTGCATAAATCCATCCTAAATCAATTTGAAGACCTACACGATAAGGACCTTCTCCAGTTATCTTTCCGTTTGAAATAGTGACTTTACCATTGCGAATAAAAGCCCCAACTGTCATTACTTTTTCATTTACGTGTGAAGCATATGCACCGTTTGTCGTTTCAAGGTGTACATATACGTCTTTATTTAAAAATGTTTGTATTTTTTTTTGGACTGTTTCTTTATGAATTGGTTGCACGCTTGTTACTCCTTTCTCATGTTCATAAATTGTATTGTACTAAAAATCATGAGCGAATCCTAATGTTTAGTTCTAGACTTTGAATTTCTTTATTCCATCGTTCATAATCATACATAAATGTTAAATATTCCCAATTTAACATACTGATTTCTTGAATGTCTATAATAATCTCAGCAAGTTCACGACTAAGCATACCTAGTTCTTTTCCTTCGGCCAGCTTTTTTTTGTAACGATTAAAAGCTGGATCTAATTGTTCAATTTGTGCATAAATTTCATGGATAGAGCCATATTGTTGAATAAGAGGCAGTGCGGCTTTTTCTCCTACACCAGGAACACCCGGAATATTGTCCGATTTGTCACCAAGCAATGCTTTTACGTCCACCCATTGACGAGGATGAATATTGTATTCTTCTTGAAAGTGCTTGAAGCCATAAACAAGATCGCCAACCTGCTTTTTGGCAATAATTTGCGAAATATGTTGATCTAGGAGCTGAAGCAAGTCTCGGTCATTGCTATAGATGTACCCTGGACTTTGCTTTTCCTTGCTCCACTTGCTTACAAGTGCTCCAATTAAATCATCTGCTTCATAAGAAGACAATGACATTTGATAAATGCCTACTGTGTCAAAAAATTGTTTTAACGTTTCATACTGCTGAATCAGCGGCTCAGGCAGCTCTGCTCTTGTTTGCTTATATAGGGCGTTATATACCCATTTATAGGGATAATTAATTATAAATTATAAATGATTTCTTTTACACTGTTATAACAACTTTTTTTAAATAAAACAATATTCCCTAAATTTGATTTTTCGGGATAAATACATTAAACTATTCAAGAGGAAGTTAGTAGCAGTTAATTTATTTTTTGGATATTGTATTCTTGATGCAATACTAAGACTTAATGAACTATTTAGAGAAAGTTTTTGTTAATTGGGTTACTATACACCTAAATCCTCCTCTAAGAATGTGTGGTGTATGCTAGTTACAACTTATTTTCCCACCTTAACATCAGGTATTCCCCCTAAAAAGGAGTAAATCCTTGACCCTTGTAGAGAATATTTTGCTAACAACTATGTTTCTCTAAGATTATCAGCAATGCGAAAATTGATTTTTTATAAGGAGCTAAGCATGAAAATACAAAAATTACTTTTAATTGATGGATTTAATTTATTAAGCAGAGGATATTTTGCTACCGCCTATGGAAAAAGTGAAGAACAATTGATAAGAAGTAGTAAAGGTGTGTATACAAACGCTTTAAGAATCTTCTTCCAAAAAACATTTAATCTTATCGCTAAACACGACATTACACATTTAGCAGTAGCCTGGGATGTAAAAAGGAACGAAACTGCTAGAAAGCTAAAGTACGATTTTTATAAATCAACACGTTCTGAGCTTCCTGAACCTTTGATTCAACAATACGAAATTTGCACGGAAATCCTAAGCAACATTGGAATACAACAAGTATCTATCCCTTCATATGAGGCAGATGATGTGATAGGAACACTATCTAAAATGTGGTGTTCAAGTTCATACGGAGAATGTTTAATTTATAGTAATGACAAGGATTTATTACAACTTCTTAGTGAGAATACCTCTCAAATAATTGCTTCTAAAAAAAATGGTGAAACAGTTTATTCCCTAAGACATTTTGAAGATGAGTATGGTATTACTTCAAGGCAATGGATTGATGTAAAAGCACTTTTAGGAGATACAAGTGATAATATCCCAGGCTGTCCGGGTGTTGGTGAAAAATCAGCTATACCTTTAGTTCAACAATACGGCTCATTAGAGAAAATTTACGAACAGATTGAAGAATTAGACAAAAAATTCAATCGTTATAAAAAGAAATTAATTGCAGGGAAAGATTCCGCTTATATTAGTAAAGAATTGTCAGCAATCGTTTGTGATATTGCTGAATTACACGAATTCCCATTTACCAAATTACTTTTAAACATTTCAAAAGAAACTTTGTTTAAAGAACTTAATGAATTAGAAATAAGAATAAAATACTGAATTCTAAATTTCAATACATTTGAGGTATAAACATGAGAGAAATCCAAGAAAAAGGTAAATACATCTACAGAGAAAAGTTTTTATATGAGTTTGATGATTACGGTGCTGAACAAGGGGAAGAAAGACACTACATTATTGCTGTAATAGATAAAAACGGCGTTGAATGTCCTCACCCAATAACGGATTTCTTAAGAAGTTATAGAAGTAAATCCATGTCTCTTGAGCGTGAAAGGCAAGTTGCAAGTACAGTCTGCCAGTTCTTGAATTTTTCTAGGAAAATGACAGTTCTAAATGATAAAGATTTTCAAAGTTTAAGGTATGAAGGTATATTTGGACTTAATTTTGAACATGCGTCTAGATTTTTAAGACATGCTGATGATAAAAAAAATCTTGCTGGACGAAGGGTTAAGAAAGATACAGTGGATAGAAAAGAAAAAGTATTAATAGACTTTTATATTTTCTTTCAGGAAAATGGAATAATAAGTCCTAATTTAACGGTACCTTCATATATTGACGAAAAAGGAAAGCGTAAATACAGCTCCCCCTTCGTGAGAACAAGAGGAGCTTATAACACTGAAGTTGTAAAAAAAGGGTTAAGAGATTTTGGTGAAAATCGGCAGCAATTGCTTGTTGAGTTAATTGATACAGCTCTAAGTTTAAAAAAAGGCAAGTCGATAGCGTTTGGCATGGCACTGCAAGCATTTGGCGGGTTAAGGCGCGGCGAAATTGTAAATCTCACTACAGGTAGTATACTTCATTCTGGTAATACTATAGTTGTAGATATTAAGGATAGACAAAATCATTTATTTAAGCATAAAAAAAATACGAAAAAAGAGGCTGTAAAGAAACCTAGGCTACAAGATGTATTACCAAGCGCATATATAAATAAAGTACGTGAAGCCCACAATAACTGGTTGAAATTACATAAATCAAAAGTCAAATTCATAGTTTCTGATTCTCTGTTTGTAAATAAATTAGGATACCCTATGTCTGGAAAAACTTACGAGACAACTTTCAAAAAAGTCGTTGAAGTATTTCTTAAACGATTGTTGGAGCAAAGACGCTACGAAGATTTTTCTTTTTTAACTTCAAAACCCATAAATACTCATACATTACGTGGTGTTTTCACTAACATATGTTTGGATGACCTTGGCATGAATGTACGAGAAACAGCAAATGCGCGTGGTGATAACTGGGATAAAACGGTTGTTGAATATATGGAAGAACTAACAGGAAAACAAAAGATGCAGCGAGCTATTGAACAGTTAGCGAACGCAGTAATTGATAATGAACATAGTAAAGATGTTATTGCCAATTGGAGAGATGGAGCTAATAAAATATGATATCATTTTATAAATTAAAAGCTGACTATGGTATATCTAACAAAAGAGCTAAAAATTTAATTAAATCGGGAAAATTGACTGTTATTAAACAGATAGAAAATAATACTTACATCTCAAAAGGTTCTTTAGAAGATTTTTTGCTGGAACAAGAATCAGTTCTTGAACAACATGTATTTTATGAGGAAATCCTAAAAGAATTTAATCTAATGCATCCAGGAAACTTATACAAATACATAAAAAATTATGAGCATCTTAACAAGCATTTCGAACAGGAGAAGGATTTTATGAAGATAGTTCAGCTACCTGCTCTATACTTTAACAATCCTAGCTCGCGTATCACTAGTTACTTCAGAAAAAGAGATGTGGAAATTTTTCGCACAGAATATATTACCCTTGTGGAAGCACGCAAAATAGCAAAGATTAATGATGGTTCAAGTTTTACTAAATGGTTGAAACGGAGGCCTTCCATCCAAATCTTTTCCTTTGGGAGTCTAAGACATCAGTCTTTTATAAGAAGAGATGCATTAGAAGAAGGCATCAACAAATTCCAGAGAAGCTCAACCTATAAAAGCAACTTTCCACCTATAGAGATTAATGGATATATGACGCAAAAGCAAGCCATTGAAAAGCTAAAGGTTTCTTTAACATTCTTTAGAGAGATTGTTGCTCAAGGCATATTAACCCCTACTCAACTTAATAAAAGAAATGTGCACTATTTTAAAGAAAAAGAAGTGTTAAGTCTTATTCAAAGAAGAAAAAAAGAATATGAACAATTAAGTAAATCTCATTACTCAAAGGATGAAGTGAAAGAGCTTTTTCCTGATGTAAACATAGATTCAATTAATCATGCAACTTATGTAAGAAAGATTCTTCTCCCCTCTTATTTAACCCCTTTTTATAAAAATAAATCAACAGGTGGAGTTGGAAAATGGTTATATCAAAAAGAAGACATCATTAGATACCTAGAAGAGAAACAGCGACGAGACTCTTTACATAATGAAGGCACAATGGATGCACCTATTGACGAATTTCGTAGGCGTTTAAATGTATTAAAAGTTTCTTTTTCAGAGAGTACTCCAATTACTGAAAAGCTTTGGTTTGAATACGCATTTGAAGTGTTAAAATCTAATGAAGGAAACCAAGATTATAGCATTATGAATACTATTCAAGCCCTCACTAGAGCAACTGAACTACTAGTAAAGTATTTAAAGAAAGAGATTTTTGAATATACTTCTAATCAAATTAATTTAAATCTTATGAACAACAACGAAGTATCTAGAAAAGCTAGGGGGTATATTTATCAGTACCTTATTTTCTTAAATAAAGTATTTTTAATGAAGAACAATTTCGCTAAGAATATTTTTAATTTTAATAAGATTGTTAATCCTTTGAGCCTTACTCATTCTAAGGCCCATGAAAAAAAGGTCTATACAACTGAAGAGTATACTTCTCTATTCTCTTTTGCTACCAATCTTGAAGAACATAAAAACAAAGCTATAGATGATGTTTTAAGGTTTATTGATAGTGGCTTTAAAATTAGGAACTATAACAGATATGACTCTGCATGGCTCTATGTATTGTTACACTTAAACAATGCATGGAGACACAGTGATTGTCTTCATATCCCTCGTATAAGCCTTGCTGGAACACAAATTCAAGATTTACACTGGCTAGTAGAAAATGATTTAAACGATGAAGATGTAAAAAGAATTATCTTTAGAATAAAAGCTGCTGATATGCTTGTTAGTAAAACTGGGAAGACTAGAAATTTTTTCTGCGCACCGAAAGTAGAAAGAGCCTTGGCAACTGCTATTGCTATTTGTGAACTTAGAACCCAAGCTTACAATGATACATCTGAAACAATTATATACAAGGTTAATGACGGTGCTCAGATGGCTCCTAAGGTAAAAAAAGAGTTCTTCAAGTACTTTAAAATAAAGAATTTTGATTTCCAAAATAGGGCCATGAATCGAACGCTAATTAGCTTGATAGCACGTATACAATCCGAAACAGGAGATAATAATGACTCGGAGTATATAAGAATCCTAAGAAGTCATATCAATTTTGAAACTACAAATATTTATATTGATATACCTCAAGAGCGAATGGACGAAATATCTCTACAATTATTTGATAGAGATATGTTCGGTCATATAGCAGATGTTTTATCCAATATAGTATTTGGAAAGACCAATATTGAAGCTCAGCAAACTAAGAACATAAAGAATATAAAGGATAATTTTGGAGACATTTATAAAATTGAAGAAACTGCATTATTTCTCAATTCAGTTCAAGAAGTAAGAAATAATGCTTCCCAAGAATTTTTAAAAAGCAATAAAGAGTACAAAGATATTATAGAGAGTATTATAAAGAAAATGCCTCATTCAGAAGCAAAAAATTTATATAATAAAGTTATTACTGGACAAATGCCTAGTAAGAAGAAACACTACCAATGTATAGTTTCAGAAGACAATTGTAAATTCCCAGGTAGAGATTGCGAGACTTGTCCACTGTCAATACCACATTTTTATGCTCTCTCTTCTCTTATAGAACGAATTTTCAATAAAGTCGCACAAATAGAAAAATCCTTATTGAAAGACCTACCAAAAGCCGAAAAAGTAAGACTAGCAAACTGGTTAGCCCTTGATTTACAGCTTCTAAAACATGCCCAAGTAAAGTACGGAAAACAGGAAATAGCAATGTTTGCTACGGGAATTAACGAAAAACTAAAGATTATAAACCCTATTCGGCAATTCCAAACAATTTAAAAAAGAAGTGAGGAGCAATTGTGAACATTGATAAACTAGCTGCTAAGCAACTAATAGACATAGATATTGAACTCGACATTGAAACAGAAGAAATATTCGATTATCAAAACACAGTGAAAGACTCCATAGCTCTTATAGAGAATCTTAAAACGGACGCAGATTTTGTGAAAGTTTTAGAATTTGAATTAGATACATGGGTGTTTGTAAACTATATTAGTGGACATGAAGAAGTTATTGACTTTAGTTTTGTAAATGAATCACTAGGGTTTATTAAGCACGTTGACATTCCTGAGCTTAAAAACGTTTTAAAATGTTGGGTTATTCATCGGCTTACCAAGGATGAACTTTCCCCAAATACCGTGAAGGCTTATTTTAACCATTTAAAGGAAGCACTTATTATGTCTCTCGTATTTAGTGATGAGGCATTTGAAACATATTATGAATATCTGAATGAGTTAAAGTTAGCTGATGGCCCTAAGAGACAAAAAATAGTTTCGGTTTTAAACTTTATATCTTTTTACCATGAATTAAGTTTAGAAGCTCAGTACACTTTTAAATTATATCGGATGCTGAATAATTTAAAAATGCTTCGAAGAACAAGACTTATACCATCAGGACTGGACATTTTAAAATTTTCTAAAATACTGGAAGATTTTTTTGATACTGTCGATAAGGGCAGTGATGAATACATACACTATCTCCCCTTGTTGCTTTGGTGGAAAATAACTACCGTTATTCCTTTAAGACCATTTGAATTTTGCGGTATAACTCCAGATTGTTTTAAATATCATGAGGGAATATGCTATTTAAAGTTACCTCGTTTAAAAGGTTCCAGAAAGAAAAAGTCAAAGCAAAAGAAGAAAATAGACAAAATTGCTATTCCAGGGCATATTGAGAATCTTATTCAAGAGTATTTAAGTAAGATAGAACCTTACAAGCACGTAGGGCGAAAGACTTTAATATCTCGTCTAGTTTATGAGAAAACACTACCTTTTACCAATAAAGCAGGTTTTAGAAAAAGAGATAATGATTCTTTTCTTACCCCTGATTTGGCAACTCTAATAGAAAGATTTTATGCTAGAATTGTCTTGGAAGTTTATCAATTAAGTTATAGTAACCTCCCGCCAGTAGGTAAAAAGCCTAAAATGAGGGTCAAAGAGAAGAAATTTGAACTAATTAGAGTGCGTTCTATAGATACAAGACACATAGCCTTTATTAACATGCTAGCTCAAGGCTGGAGCAAACCTGAAATTGCAAGATTTGGGGGTCACCTTTTACTAGAAACACAAGAAGGCTATCAAAATCATCAGGAATATTGGATTGAAGAAGAAACACGAAAAATGATGCAAAAATTTAGGTTAGGCATCAAAATATCTTCAGATGAGAATAATAGCGAAGTAATGGTAAATAAGGATAGCTTCTCTTTGTCTATGCGCTTAGACGCTGAGTTTAAAAAGAAATTTATCATAAGGCCTCCAATGACTAAAGTCGAAAATAAGTTGGAGCTAGGTTTTTGCACCGACCCTCTTCAACGATGTGAGTCTCACTGTCTTCAGTGTAACTCTTGGCGAATTTCTAAAGAAGAATTTGATGAAAAAAAAGAAGAACTTTATCTTTATATCAAACAATGTGATGACAATATAAGCGATTGCTTTGCTTTTCTAAAAGATTTACAAAGGTTCGTTTTCCAAGACGAATTGAATGATGAAATTGCTTCAAAAATTTTGTCTACCCAAAAAAAAATCAATAACGAAATTTTCAAACGCGCATCAACGCTATATAACCTAGAAAAAAATGGTTTGGGGGTGTAAAGATTGGCCAACAAGTCTAGATTATACGGAAAAGAAGTTATTCAAGAAATTATCCATCGGTACCTTGAAGAAAATGATATTAAAGGAGAAATTGAATATAGCAATGTCCGAGACTATGCATTCAATTTACGGGAAGAAAATGACCCAATTTTCACAAGAAAGATGTATTATCAGTTAGTAAATCAGGCCACCGGGGAAATATCTGAAAAGATTTATAAAAATATTAAACTAAGTGATGACTTTTGGAGAAAGAAACAATATCAAGGAAGACAGTTAATAGATGAGGTAAATGAATTGATGTCAAAAACTGTTGCCGCAACAAAGAAAAGGCAGGTTTTTATACCCAATATCGATTTCATCTTAGAAACGCACAAAAACAACTTTTCTCAATTAAAGCTTCAACTAAAACCTTTAGAAGAGCAATTAAAAACTAGTATTAAAAACGAAGAAATTTTAGAAAATAAGATTGAAAAACTTCAACAAGAGATACAAAAATTAAAATTAAAAAACAATGAAGTTCTTAACCAAAACAGTAAATTACAAGACTCTCTATATAAAATGTTCGAATATAGCGTATCGAAAGACACCCCTTTAGAAAATCAATTAAATACTGGAAAAGGAAAAACAAAAAGAGTAGAACAAGCCCTAAAAGAGGCATTTTGTGATGACCCAACTGCTTTTTACTTAAAATTCAAAAATAGTACTCCCCTTATAGAAAATGACGAACTAGTGTCTAATATAGAATCTTACAGAGCAAAAAAAAATGATACAAGAAAATTGCCAACTTATGATGATGAATATGACTTTGAATAATGCTGCCTAAAAATCCCAGGGTCAATGTCTATTCCAAAAATTTCTTTTTATTTACTAGCTTTTTCAGTAAGAGGTTAATTCATATCTTGTCATAGACTTATGACTCCTTTTATATTTTAGACTATATTCTTATTAAAACATTCTAAAGCAAACAATCATACATAAAAATCATTGTTTGCTTTAGGAAGAACCTTTAAAGTCCTTTAACAAATCCTTCAAGCGACTAGAAATATAGACAAAAACTTATTTCTATCATGTATTTGCAATACTATATTAGATTCTCTTATCTTCTTTTAGTTCTCTAATAAGTTCATTAAATAAAAATAAAAAATCAACATTTAATTTCACAAAATTGTTTGCGTAAAGGTGGCTTAACACTATTGATTACTAATGGAAAAATAAACAACATAAATAAGAAAGAAATTGTGAATAATATGTTTGCATATTCAAATATTCTTTTGAAAAAAGATAATATACTAGAACTCGATAAAGACAAAATTATACACGATTTCTTTCTTGAAATTTTTAATATTAATACTTCTATAACACCCTTTCCTGAATTAAGGAATTTCTTTGTAGACTTTTTTTCATACACAAAGATTGATTACCCTCATGAAAAAGAAGAGTTTTACACCTACCTTTTTAAAGATATTATTAGATTGTCGAATACTCCTCAATATGAGTTTTCAAAAGTGAAAAGTGTGATACAAGATACACTTACGCTCATTGATAACGTAAGGATATACAATCAAGATTTCGAAGAAAAATTAAACACAGAAAGAGGCAATTACTATACTAGAATTGAATCAATAAATAGAGATATTACTAATTATAAAAAAAAATTTAAAGATTATAATTTCTTGATTAAAGAAAAGAAACTAATAACACATGAGTTACTTCCAGCCATAAAGTCTAAAATTGAAGAATGTAGATATTATCATAAGTTAGTCGAACAAGAAATATCCAAAATAAGGAATTTGGATATTGCAGCTTTAGCTCTTATCAAAGCAAAAGAAGCTAACTCAAAGTATAAGTATCAATTTTCTTATATACAAGAAAATGAGGACTATTACAAAACTGGATATGATTATTCAATCACAATAAAATTCACTAAAGAGCTTTTTTCTTTTATAAATACTTACGAAAAAACTTATGCCACTAATAAACAAGAAGCAGAAACCTTACTTAAAAACTATAGATATTCTAGTTATAAGTTAGAAAAAATAAAAAGTGAGAACATTAATAATTATAAAGAAATTTTGTTTAATTATATTAAAGAATCAGAAGTGATTAAATATATAGAAACTGGCACGAAAGATAATCATGTTTTAAACAAAAGATATTCAGTAATAAAAAGTGCAGTAAATGCTTTTAAAAATAAAGACTATCTTGGCTTTATGAATATAGCTCCTATTCAGATTGAAGGTATCTTTTTTGATATGTGTGATGAATTTGAAATTATCCCAGATGAGTTAAGTAGTTATAGCTTAACTACGAAAGTTAATGAAATAGGGACTCGGGTTCCTGAATATGATGAAAAGCCTTATTTCTTGTTTCATTTTCCTTTAATAAGAAACAAGGTTGCCCATGGACTATTTTTGCAAGTTGAGAACATTGAAGTGCTCGCATTTGAAATGCTATTGGACCTACAGTACTTGGTTTACGTAATGAATGAAAAAGAATACATACCTTATGTAGAGCCTCTAAATTTCGTGAAAAAATTCAAAAAGAAACATAATGCAGATTCTCTTGAAAAGATATACAATACAAAGTACGAAAACATCCGAATATTCAGTTGGTTAAATACTAAAAGTTACGAAAAAAGGATAAAGTGGATTTTAAACCCCTCGTATGATTATATTTATGAATTTTATGAATCGGAAGATTTAATGAGCGTTATAATAGAAATTAGAAATTTAATTCACTCGAAAGACTTCTTAAGCTTTGTAAAAGAAAAATACATGCAAGAAAAGAAACAAGATGCTTTCTATCCAAATCAGAGTAATAAATTCTTAAAAAGATGGGAAAAAATAATTTCTTTACTGTTAATATATCTAAAAGAACATAATGAGGAACAAAGAAAGACTATTATTAAATTTAAACGAGAACTAAAGAAATCGTAATTTTTAATTCAGTCTACAAAACCCCTAAAAATGTTTCAGTTAGTGCAACTGTAGTAATAACTGAACAATCAATCACGTTACTAGCTATAGACGAGGGGGAAGAAAATATTCTCCCCCCTTCAATACTAAGCTTCAACCATATGGTAATGGTAGAATTTTATGACCTTAAAATTTTATCGTAAGTAAAATAAAATATGTTTTCATTCTCTTTCTCTATTTGTTCCCCATAAAAGTTAGGTCTACCGGTAACTAAATATGTAGAAACCTTGTACGAGCCAGGCTCTAATCCCCAAGCATTAATTACATCTGTTACATTTGCTTTAAACCATTCCGCACGAGCTTTTATTTTTGGAATATCTTCAAGAATTTTTTTATCTTTTTTTAACATATCTAGGTTACTAATAGCTGGTTTGTAATATTTAATCTCCATCAACACTATAATTTTATTTTTAGTATCTACACAAACTGCATCGATATCTCCTAAATCCATATTACTTTTGCTGACAATTTTTTTCTTTATTCCTTTTCCAATTACAGTTTTAAAATTTACAAGTGGTACATTTTTTTGTTGAGTAGGAACAAAATATTCTTCTTTAATGGCAAAATGCTCAGCAATTTTCATTCCAATTAAATACGCTATATTTTCTTGTGCTTTTTTAAATACCTTAGTTGCAGATTGGCCAAAAATATCCTGAATAAAGTGGTCAGATGATGCAATGTTTTCAAACATTGTCATGCTATTTAATGAATCTGCTGTTCCAATTGCTAACATGTTTTCATATTCAAAGAGAAACTTATAGTCCATGTGAGAATTAGATGGATTATCTACATCACTTTCTTTATAAGAAGGTTTATACGATAGGTATTTAATTATATTTGATAATTTCTCCTGATTGAATAAACCATTTAATTGTTCCTTGAAAATAAATGTTACTCTCATAAATTTATCTTTTGTTAAGGGAAAAATATCGAATAGCTGTTTTTCTTTCTCTGCAATAGAAATAATTGATTCCCTAAATTGATGTAGGTCTTGAAATGAAAATCCAAATAATTTTTCAAGCTCATCATTCACTGTTTTTTTAACTGTATCTATATGGATTTTTCTTTGCTCTAAAAATTTAATAATTGCAGGGTTTTCAAATTTTATTTCTTCAGGTTTTTGAAGTTCTTCTACTTCAAAGTACTGATGGTACCATGCAAGGTAATTATTTTCTAGCCTAAGCTTAAGCATGTCTGGTAAAGAGGATTCCCATCCAAATATACGAGTATTAAGTATATTACTTTCAATTTTATCGATTTCTTCTGAAATCACAAATGCAGATATAAAATTAGTCTCGTCTACTATCCCATCTTCACTAAACATCTCTTGTTCCAGAGACTCAATCAAATTAGAAAATACATGGGAAATATTCCTAACCCGAGTTGCAGCCCAATAATCATTTGGCTCAAGAATTATTTTCCAAGTTGCCAATTCTCTTAAACCTAACATCATAAACAAAAGGTCATCTTTAGGGTAACCTTTTATACACAACTTAAATTGGCTAATTAAATATTCCCTCATACTTACTGCTCCATCAATTTGGTCTGTTTTTCCGTCTCTGTCATGAATAAAAGGATTATATATTCTTTGATGTATATTTTTAAAGTAAACATCTTCATTGCTATCAACTTCCCAATAAGCAATACAGGCAATTCTAAGAGTACCTCTTAAATAGAAATAAAATGCGCAATGAGGACAGCTTTTTTCCCAGCTTTCCTCCACTTCTAAATTCATTTGTTTTTTGCAATTAGGACATTCCATGTGAGAATATACCTCCTATATTAATTATTTTTTATACAATTTCCACTTCAATATCTCAATGCATATATCTTGTTAATTAACTCACTAGAGTACTTTTAGAAAATTATTGAACTTGAACGCCATATTTTCTGGAACTTCCTATATTCTTTTATATTAGGGTTCTTTCAATATTTTATTAAACTACCTCAACATTTTTTTATTTTATTAATCAGTTTAAAGATTTCTACCCAACTACTAACCTATTATCTTATAGCAATACTACTGCTCATACGTTCTTTAGGACTATTAAATTAATAAAACTCGATACGAATAACACAATTTGATTAAAGTTTAATAACCAACATTCCTACTAAAAGTTTAGTTCATAATCATTATCTATCGGATATTATCGTTGGACGAGTTAATTGAATTACCTTTTATAGAAAAAAACTTTCTAAAAATTTAGAAAGTTTTTCGGTAGCACTTAAACTTTAATTTAATTAAAATACTCTAATGTTATTACAGAATATTATATACACCTCTGTTATATAATATTGTTAAAAATATTTAAATGACTTAATTATTAAGTAATTAACTGTTTGTCATTTCTTTAATTAGATAGTTTTCGCTATTTAAATGTAGTTGAATGTTTTTATCCTCAAACGAACCTTTTGCTGATGATGCTAAAATCACTTGGAATTGATGAGGATAAGTTTTTTGAAGATTGTACAATTCCCTCAAAAAAGCGTTAAAAGTCTCAATATCTAAATTTTGTTGTCTTGGCTCATCCAAAATTAATAAAAGGGGGTGATTAGTGTCTTCCTTAAACTTTAGAGCTGTTTCTAATAATGCAGTATAATACGATAGCATTATACGAATTAAACCACTACTTGAGGTAATATTGTATAAATTCATTCCTTCTATTTTTGGACTGTAGTCTTTTGTATCAATTTTAATATTACTATATATTTTCTCAGCAACTGTTTCTTGCACTTGCTCTTTTGTACTCTTTTTCTTGAGGTCTTCCTTAATTTCCTTAATTCGCTTCTCTTCAAAACCAAACCTTAAAAAATCCATGTTTGTTAGCGATTTTTTGAATTTTTTTTCAAAAAATCGGATTTTTCTTTTATCATCATCCTGCTTACTTAGAGCATTTCTTTTTTGGGCTCTTAGCTCTTCTATTTTTGTTTGCACTACCTTCTTTTCTTTTATTATTTTTTCATACTTCGAAATTATTTCTCTGTCCTTTTCTAATTCTTTAGAAGAATTGGATATTCTACCTACTTCTCTTGAATAGTAAACATATTGTTCTAAATTCTTTGGCTTTAATAATTCATCGTATTCATCCATTTGGTTTTTAATTTCTTTAAGTTCAAAACGTGCGGCAGTGAGCTTTCCTTCGGTTTCTTCCATTGCTTCCTTCTTTAATTCTAAGAGCCTTTTAAAATCAGACAGCTCATCCTTTAGATATTCTAATGTTGATGAAGTGTTATCTACACTTTGCATCTCACTACCACATAAACTACAATGGTCTGTTGAGATTTCCAAATCCTCATCTAAATTGAGGTTATTTAGGCATCTAGGACACTTGGTAATAGGAAGCTTACCAATTAATTTCTTTGCAGTTTTTAATTTATCATTTTTCTCAATATCAAATTTAATTTTGTTAATATAGTATTCATATTCAGCGATTTCCCTATTCAAGAGATTTAGCGATTGTTCATATCTTTTAACAATTAAATTAGCTTGTTTAAATTGGGCACGGATGGAGCTTAAAACATTATCTACTACTTGTCTGCCTTCTTCCAATCGGGAGAGCTTTTCTTGTAACTCTTGAATTATCTCTTGATTTTTTATAATTTCGTTTTCAATATCTATCGTATTATCATATTTCAATAAATTAACGACTTCTTTCAAATCCTTAATAGAATTTGTTTTTTGCCTAAGCTGACTTTGGTATTGTTCTAATAAAGAGTCATATTTGGCTACATGCGAAGAGGAGAGTTTCATAATAACCTCAAAGGCTGTTTCTTTTACGGCTTTAATCGTATACCTTGGATTATTTGCCTGTATATCTGTCCATGCATCTTGTATAACAATAAAAAGAGGAATTAAATTCTGCATGTAAAATATTAACCCTTCTTCCTTGTTCTCTTCTGTTATTTTTCTAATAGGGTCTATATTTAAAAATGAGAATAAAAATTCTTGATAGGTCTTATTACCAATTAAATTCCTATCTTTAGTCATTTTAAAGTGTTCTTTTAATGGAGCTTTTTCCGACAAAGATTTCCCACTGTCATTTTCCTCTAAATGAACATCATAAAAGATAATAGCTGCCTCTTCGCTATCCATTGCATCTCTTAAAACAACTACTCTTTGCTGTTGGTTATACAACTGAATATAAACTTGAGCACTTTTAACACGGTCTCCTAAAAATGTTTCTAGGATAGTATCATAATTTATTGGACGTTTTTTCTTACCGTATATATCTTCGCCCTTCAAAGCATAAACGATACTATTTATCAAAGTTGATTTTCCAAAAGTATTTTTCCCATAAATCATACTAATTTCTTGGATAGTACCATTATTTAAAAAACTTACATATCTCCCGTACTCTTTACCACTTTCTCCTATGATTTTTATCTTAACTGCTTCTATAAACATTATTATTCACCTGCATTACCTAAGATTAATTTTGGGAAGTGCTCTCTTACAAACTGCTCTACTGTTTGATTTTGTGTATTTTTTTTAAAGAGTGCGTTTATAGCTTCCATTCTTTTTACCCAAATAGGTTCTTCTTTTTTTATTTCTTGAGCTATCTCTATTCCAAGGTTGGTTAATGTAATACAAAAAGCTTTTTGACTCTTATTAAAATATGAATAATTAACAGCAATTAAATCTTTACTCACCATATAATTTAGGATATTGGGATATTTATGGTCCCATGGCCCTCTTATGTATTGAACCATTGGTGAAAAAGCTTCTTCTGTTTCATAACTTTTTATTTCTAAATTCTTTATGTAGGCCTTTTTATTCTTTATTACTAATGCTTTTTCCAAATAAAAAGGGTATCTAATCAAAAAATCATAAAATGAAAACTTACCTCGGCCATATATAGTATAACTATTAAAGTACCCTGGTTTTAAGATACCACAAGTAAGAATCAGTAATAAAATTCGATAAGCATGTAAATCAAAATCATCCTCCGGATGTTGATAATCTTTTTGTTCTTTTAAAGGCACTGTCTCCATTTTCAGCTCATGATTACGCAAGTAGTTGAAGAACTTTTTCAGTGAGTTATTCTCTTCCATCATCCTATTCGAGCCTCCTTATGCCATTTCAATGAACATTTTGCTGCCATGTGAAACATCTGTCCCGTGACAATATCCGAATCTATTTTAATTCCATTTTTGACCATCTCAAAATTAAACTCCTCTAGAAGTGCTTCCAATTTATCTTGTAGTTCCAAGTAAACGTCGTTAGAATCTACATAAGATGCTTTAGATAATGCCATAGTATGTCGTGTACACAGCAATTGAACTTTTGTTTCCAACTTTTTAATAGCTGAATACGCATTACTCGAATTTAAATGTAACTCTTCAAGATAGATAAGGTAACGGCACCGATATTCTGTACCCATTTCTAAAAAAGAGATTTTCGTGTCTAAATCAGTATTTTCCATATTGTCTATTTTTACTTTCAATTTACTTTGATGGTCATTTTTTTCATTATAAAGAAAAGCTTGTATCACCTCTTCCTCTTTATGAGGGAGCCCTACAAATGCATATTCCTCCAAATAACTTCTTTGAGGATTAATAGTGCCTAGTTCATCAATTTTCTTCTCTAGCTTATCTAAGTGACCATGTACCCCATTAAAACCCTCTCTCAAGCTCTTTTCCCATTCTTCCATTAATTCCTTTGATATTCGTTCTTTTATCTCATCATCAGTTTCTTTTAAAATCTGCTCGAACAAGTCATTATTTAGCATCCTTTCTGATTCCTCTTCATTTGTTGCCTTTTTACTAACCTCTGTAAGTAATCGGCAGAAGTAAATGTTAGGGTCATTTTCTGCTCTTAAAATATTGCGCAAAACGCTTAATGCCTCTGCTTCAAGTACCTTTAAGCTGTCTTCTGCTTTTATTCGTTTAAATTCCCATTCTACACGATTGACAAAGTTTTTAAGATTCTCATTGTCCATTATTTCTGCTTTTAATTCTTGCAGATATAAAAAGTATTCTTCTAGTTCCGTTTCCCATTTATCAATTTTCCCTCTATATTCCTCTATCTTTGCGCTATTTTTTTCCTGAGGAATTTTCTTTTGATTGTCCTTTATATTTTTCCGAAGAGATGACTCTTTTGTTATTTTAGCTTTTTCCAATTCCTCCAAAAGGATTTCCTTAGTTTTTGAAATACTTTCCTCCATGAGGTCAGGATGTAAATCTAGGCGGCCTGCTTCAAGAGACCATTTAGACAAGAGTTTGTCATTGCGGGATATAGATGTATTAGTTTCAAAGGCAAAAACCCCTTCATAATCATCATTCATTAAAAACAAAATAAAAAAGTTATACAAAGACTTTTTCACATCTTCGTGTTTCAAGCTTAAAACTGCACCATAACACTTTAATTGAGTATAATTAATATTTTTTAAGTTTTCTTCACTCTCTTTTATGTCATCTTCTACTTCACAATAAATATTCATATTTTTGTTGTGGCGATAATTGTTTATCCATAAGACGAGGGTCTTTAGATATTGATAAATAAATCCCCTGTTAGGACCAACAGCATCTGTAGGTTTCTTAAAAATTATAAGTTTGTTCTTCTCCATTAAAAGCAACCCCCAAAAGGTTATCAAATTGGTATTTTTTTCACTATTCTATCATATAACACGTATTTTTTTCCTAATTTACCTTTAATTTTTTCCAAATAACAATAAATTTTTCCTGTGTAAATTGTTTTATATTCTCCAACCTACTAATCTTTCTTTTTAAAAAAACATTAGTTTGCAATAGTAATCTTTCAAGTTCAAACCTTTTATTTTCGAAATACTATTAAGCAGGTATAAGTTCACAATGAATCCTGTACGTAACAGTTGTATATAGAGATACTTATGAAAATTCGTTCGATGCTTCATCAAAAAATCATTATAAATAGATTCTTTAACTTAATTCATCTATACGAAAAATTTGTATAGAAATCAACTTAAGAAGCCTCCTGATTTTGGAAAACCAGGAGGCTTCTATTAAATATCGCTTAACAAAATAAATAAATTCTACACTTCATATACTACTACTCGCCCATTAAAGTAAGCAGCTTATAACCTGTTAGTATACAATTTCATTTCCCAAGTAGTAATACTGTAAAAACCCTTGTCGATATTGTCTTTTTCTCTTTTTAAATGCTCAACTAACGCTTTTGGATAGTGGGAAGTATTATGGTCAGGTTTAACATCATCATTAGGACTATATAAGTTAACAGTAAACATAGCCTTTTTAATATAATCCATCCCTACACAACAAAGAAATGAGGTAGAACCTAATCGAAAAACAAACATAATTCGATACATGAATGAAGCTCCTCCTTTTGTTAATAGAGCTTTTCCTACTTTTTCAAGCTCTTTTACAAGCCTTTATTTTCCTTTTATATTCAAACCCGTTGAATATAACTTTTCTACTCATTATCAGATTTATTTAGGGTAAGCAGCATAGCGTACCAACCTTTTGTTAATTATTCCTGACGGAAAAATGTGTGGAGAAGCTTGTATGAGAAGTAATTCTGCTTCTCTTAACAATGTTTGATTCGCATGGGGAATAACAGCTAATACTTTTACAACTAAATAATTTTTATTGAAAGCATATTGAAGTTCAATACTATGATGTTTACCACTTAACAACAAACTTCTGTGAGCAGCTATCCTCGCTCGCAAATCCCTACTGCATCCTATGTAAACTTTATCATTTTGTCGGTTGGCTAAAATATAGACACCTGCCTCTCTTGGGAACTCTGCATTTTGTGTATACTTTAAAAGCTTTTCATTTTTGCTCATTAAACCCCATCTCCTTTACAATTTTAGGAAAACAATAACTTAACTTATATGTGTTCCACAACTTTCTCTCACCAGAAAAGTCTTAAAGGAAACCTACCCCATGCTCCAAGAACCCCTATTACCAGTAATTCTCTCGACGTAAATAATTTTTAGTTAACTGTCTACAGTTAACTGTCATTTATAGATTAAAGTTAACTTATCAAAAAATTCATCTTTTTTTACACAAAACAATAATTTAGTTTAAAATTTTAAAAATTTAAGAGGTGAATTATATGAGAAGTAACCCTAAAAACTTTTCTGTTAAAATAATTAAAGGACATGCTTATATTTATTCATGGTCTTATAGGAGAACGTCTTATCGTACTCATGCCGCATTACAACGTTATTGTTGGAAGTATAGAGGAAGATACGGAACAAGAAAAGTACGAGATTTCATGAAAAGATTAGATGTAAGAGAACGGGTGCATTTAAAGGAGGAGGTTCAGAGGAAGTTAAAAACACATAAGGTGATACAACAACAGGTTGAAGGTTTATTGGACACTGAGCCTTTTAAAAGTCGACATACTTCAATCAATGCAATAAAGAATAGAATTACTCGTGAAAATGAATTAAGAAAGTTCTACAGCACACTAAATTCTCTTATTAGAGAAAGGAATGAAACGAACAAATAGCTTCATTCCATAATTCAGGAGGATAATCTAAACATGAAAAAGGCAATGACAGAATGTTTTACAACTGTCTTTGCCTTTTTACATTTCGTTATGTAGAATCTTTCATAGTTATAAATTGCCTTAAAATTTAATTTGGCTCTAAATTAAAAATTTCAATACTTTGCAAAATGAAGTAGCTTATTCAGTGGTAAGTAGAAAAAAATCGCAACGTCTAAAATATACAAGTTTTCTTTTTTTATACCTTATTTCTTAATAGAATTAATTTTAATTACAAGGAAAGAGGAAGGACTAAATATATATTTAGTCTTAAAAATTTCTTTGAAGAGTATTTTACTAAAGAGAAATGCTTTTGCATATATATGATAAATCTAATTTTTTAAGTTTATTTATTGAAAACGTGAATGGTTCATGAACAAACCTTACGTAAGTATGCTATCCTCAGACTGTTTTTTCATTCTAATAATTCAATAACAAAATACACCAATAAATTTTTTTATTCCAATAAATATTCCCAAGGCTATATGGGAATATTCTAATTACACTTTAAATTATTATTTTTTTGTAAAAATCCCATTAAAAAGGGGTATATAATCTTCATATGTATCTTTACGTTTTGTATCCTCACGCTTAACATCCCAAGCGACGAAAATATGGCTTGGCTCATATTGGTGAATCAATGCATGCATTTTTTGAATCGTTACTCTCAGGGCATTCGTAAATTGGCCCTTACTATTTCTTGTCAACGCTGCTTCATCTCTGCCATAAGAAGTAGCAAAATAACAGCGGCTTAATAAATTAAATCCATCAATTACTAATAGTGTTTCGTTCACATAGTCACGTCCTTTGAAAACTTTGCTCCTTTAGCTTTTAGAGCACACATACTATAGCACTTGTTCTTTGCACGCGTCAATGAAGCGTACAAAGCTCAAAACACGCCCATTTTTTTCTCCCAATGTAAATGTAGTATAAAGATGTTAAATTGTTGTTATGATTTATTCGTTTGGCTTTTAGAACTTTTGACTATCCTATAAAATGAGGATGAAAGATCAATCCTACAAATGAAGGTGAAAAAAGTGAATAAAAACACGATGATTAAAACATTAAAAGTTATATCTGTTGTGTCGCTTCTCGCTTTGTTATTTATCATTGCTTATGATCGTTCCATGTCTACATCCATGATTATTTTGTTCAGTTCGCTCATTTTCTTTGTATTTGTACTTAGCGACTTTTTTTTCGATCGCAAGCCGTGGGGATTAAAAGGCCTTCAATTATATATATCACTGATGTTATTCATCATTGCCATTTTTGAAATGCATCAAGTTGTCAGTTCACTTTGCGTTATTTCCATTATGGCTCTACCAAAAGTTATTGACGAATTAGCTTAAGTGTGAATGATAAATGATAAAATCCATGATCACAATGATCATGGATTTTATTACGTTTTGAGTAGTTTTTCAGAGATGCGAAGAGCTTCTTCTATGCCAAATTTACGCACTAAACTGATGGCTTCCTTTATTTCTCGTTTTTTCAAATCATGGGTCGGATTTAAATTTAACAACACTTGAATAACAACTAAATCCCGCATCGTAAACATCATATTCTTTTTCATATCCCGCTGAAATGTATACTGCTCTTTTAAGAGCCGGTCACTTATTGCTAACACTTTCGACTCCGGAAGATGTAGCTGCGCTCCTGCTTCTTGACAAGACCACAATTTTTTCACTCGATCTTCAGCATTCATATTTGCGACTCGTGCATATGTAATATCGCTGTTTTCTTGACGAATCTCTATCTCTTTTAACGTTGGCTTTAGCACCGTTTTTCGCTTGGAGACTTTTTTCTTATCAACTCCTGTATCCCTGAGGACCCTGCCGTGAACGGTGTAAATGTCGTATTCATTTTCTCTTTTTACATCTTGTTTATTGTATTTTGGAAAATAACCATTTACAAGCATCGTTCTCAGCATATCTAATTCTTTTTTTAATCCATGCACTTCAATATATCCAACAGCACAAATTTCTTTGTGGAATTTTTTTGTGTTGCTAACGCCTTTTCCTGCAACGTGAGCTCTTACTCTTTCTAATAGAGAGCCCGTCGTTGCTCCGATATACAAAAGCCTGCCCGGTTTATCAAAGAAAAAATAAATGCCGGGAGCGGAAGGCAATTGTCCTATTTCTGCTGTACTTAGCAGCTTCTGCAGTACCTGCATGACTGCTAAATCAATTTTCGCTGTCATTATTTTTGATAACCTTTTAACATTTCTTCATACACTTTTAGATGCGTATACACAGTTTGAAGAAGCGGTACGTGTATAGACGACTTTTCAGCTAATGTCAGCAAATATCCTTGAAGGTGGTCTCCTTCAATTTGAAAACTTTTTTCCATATCACGCTGCATCGATGACTTCATGTCATACGTCATTTTGTCCATCGTATTCATATGCTGTTCAATAATCCCTTCAGCTAATGGTGCATCGTATGCCATCATAATATTTTCAACTTCTTTAAAAAGCTCTTGTACGAATTGACGCCCTCCTTTTGCCGCTAGCACTGGGCCAACAGGTGCGCGCATAAGAGTGGTCATGCCTGACATAACCGTAATAAATAAATACTTATGCCACATATCCTGTTCAATATATGAACTTTTTACAAACGAAGCTTTTGTACCGCTGAACGCTTGCTCAATCAGTTGTAATCTTTCTGTTTCCTTCTGCTTAAATTCACCAAATACAAGTCTGTGAGCAGGACTCGTCTGGACGACATCTCCATCTTTGTTTAAAGTTGTTTCAATAAAGCACAGTCCTCCAATAACTTTTTCTTCCCCAAAAGCTTCTTGTAAAGGACCCACGTGAGCCATACCGTTTAGCAAAGGTACGACAACTGTCTGATTCCCTACAAAAGGACGCACATCCTCAATTGCTTGTTTAAGATGATAAGCCTTAGTTGTGAACAAAATAACATCATAAGGCTCTTTCATCTCAGATTTTGTAATAGCTTGTACAGGTGAAGTGAAGTCACCGTGTATGCTCTTGATAACAAGTCCATTTTGTTCCAGCTCTTTTTTTCTGCGATCTCTGACAAGAAAAGTCACATCCTCTCCTTTTTCCACAAGCCTGCCTCCAAAGTAACCTCCAACGCCGCCTGCGCCTAAAACTAATATTCGCATAACTTTTGCTCCCCTTTTTCTTTTTCTTTTATTGTAGCACAGCTAGTTTGAAATTTTATAATATTCTTATTTCATTGTATTTTGAGTTTTTTACAAAAGATAGCCATAGTGCTTTTAAAGTTGTTATAATGAATACAAAAAAAGTATAAAAATTTACGCTTAGACATTTATCCCCTCTTGGATATACTATTTACCAATCCGCAATCGGAAAAGTTTCGATTTAAACAATGTTATTTACATAGGAGAGACTGAAATGAAAACAGAAATCTACATTTTATCTGGATTTTTAGGCAGCGGAAAAACAACGTTGCTTAAACAGCTGATTCAGCAAGAAAAAGATCGTAATCGCAACATTGCTGTTGTGATGAATGAGCTTGGCCAAGTTTCGATTGACTCAAATGAAGTAGAAAAAGACACGCCGTTAAAAGAATTGCTAAACGGCTGCGTGTGCTGTACGATTCAAGGTCAATTTGAAACTCAGCTTCATTCACTTCTACAGGAGAACACATTGGATGCTATCTATATAGAAACAACCGGAGTTGCACATCCCATTGAAGTGTTGGATGCCTGTATGTCTCCTCTTTTTGCGCATCAAGTCACGATTAAAAGTATTATCACCACACTCGATGCAACAAGGTGGAAAGAACGTGGGTCCTTAAGCATTCAACTTCAAAAACTTCTTCAAGAACAAGTAAAACATGGAGATGTAATTTTATTAAATAAAACGGACATGCTGTCTGAGGCAGAAAAGTCTTCCCTGCTTTTTGAGGTTCAATCAATTAACGCTCGTGCAATAACATTATTAACAACATTTTCCCGCGTGAAGCTTGACCTGATTCAAAGAGCTCAGCTGTCTCAAAAACAGCCGCACCATAAGGCTCATGTTGAAGATCATCTTCATTTGAAAACATTTGTATATGAGTTTACAAAAAAAGTGGATCTTGAATTATTTGAAAATTGGCTGCGCCAAATGCCAGATACCATCTATCGTATTAAAGGCTATATGCGCTTTACTCATTCGGATGATACGTATTCGTTTCAATATTCATACGGCATGCCTCTATATATGAAAGAAATGATAAAGCTGCCCACCACTCTTGTCTTTATAGGGGAAAACCTCAACCACATTAAGATGAAACAAGAATTATTTAATCTTGAACAGCAGTCCAATTAAAAATCCCGCCTAGAGCGGGATTTTTTTATTACTTATAAACAGGCATTTTGTACTCTGCGCAAAATTTCATATGCACGATTTCCGGCTAACTCTGTCAACTCTTCAAATTTTTCATCTCTTTTCAAATCAAGTTCAATAATTTCTTTTGCCAGCTCAATAATCTCTTCTTTTTTCAATTGTTGCACAGCCATTTAAAACGCCCTTCCCTTTTAGAATTTATGTATATTCTCACATTTGTTTTCTATTCATCATTTTGAAAGCAAGTGATTAACCACAAGGCTTTATCCTGTATGGTTAACCACTTGGGATCGAGTTAATCATTAGTTTATAGGACTCTTTTCCCTATTTCATTATTTATGTCACTTTTTCTCACATAGTAATTCAAAAATATAACATATATATGTTAGAATGTATTACATGTTATAATTTTTTGTATTTTTTTCCTTTATGATAATAACATACTACTACGTACTCAGGGGTGAGGGAGATTGTCTACGAATGAAGCGTCATATCGAGATAAAAAAGTCATGTCTATTGGGATTGTAAAAGAATTAACCGGTTTATCAGAAAGGCAAATTCGCTACTACGAGAAAAGAAGCCTGCTCTTTCCGGACCGAACCAATACGGGTATCCGGAAATATTCGTTTTCAGACGTCGAACGATTAATGGATATTGCCGATCGCATAGAAGAAGGAGTTCAAACGAGTGAAATACGCACAGAATTGGCCAAAAAAGATGAAGCGAGAAAAATGAAAGAAGTAAAAAACCAAATGCTTCAAGGTCAGTTGAACGCTCATTTCAAGCGGAAGCTATAAAGTATACATACGGTGACTTTCCCGTCTCCGTTTTTATTTCTTTACGGCAGACAAAAAAGCGCATATCTAAAGATATCCGCTTTTTTGTCCGTTAAGCTGAGCGCCCTTTAAAAAATTTCGGCTGATGAGAATTCATGAACTTAGTTTTAGATAAAATGAACATAACCGATCCGCCCCAAATGAACAAAAAGGCAATCATCTCTACGCTAGAAAACGGTTCATGATACACGAATACCCCTAATAAAAGCGTCATGGTAGGAGCAATGTACTGTAAAAAACCGACCATCGATAGCGGAATAAGAGGGGCCCCTTTAGCGAAATATAGTAGTGGCATAGCTGTAGCAACACCGCCTCCAATTAAAAGAGCACTCAGATCAAGCGATTGAAGAGAAAAACTTGAAGATCCTTTCACTAAAAGAAAAATAAAATAAATAACTGCAATAGGTGCAACCATCATCGTTTCAATCGTTAATCCTACTTTTGCTTCTAATTGAATAGTCTTTTTTACAAGTCCGTACAAACCAAAGCTAAACGCTAAGCTTAATGATACCCATGGGATATGCCCGTATGTAACTGTCATAACGATAACACCTATAGCAGCTAATCCAACAGAAGCACCCTGCCAAAAATTAAGCTTCTCTTTTAAAACGACTATACCAAGTAAAATACTAACGAGCGGGTTGATGTAGTAACCTAAACTTGTTTCAATAATATGATTATGGTTAACCGCCCAAATGTAAACGAACCAGTTGATGCTGATCAGCACTGAAGCCACAAATAAAATGACCGCTTGTTTCGTATTACGAAATAATAAACCAAGCGTCTTTTTTAAAGCACTCATTTGCTTTGTCACAAGCAAAAGTAAAAGCATAAAAACAAATGACCATATGACACGGTGAGCGAGTATTTCATTCGCATTCACCTCGCCAAGAAGCTTCCAGTAAAGCGGAAAAAGCCCCCACATAACGTAAGCGCTGGCTGTATAAACAATACCTGCTCGTTTAGAATCTTGATTCATTTCTCAACCTCTTTTCTTTATCTCTCTGTCTCTTATCATTATAGATGCATTTACCTCTTTTTTATAGCTTTATTTTACCTATCGAAATAACTCATAAAAAAACGATCGCTTTTAGCTCGACCGTTTTTTATACCTTATTTTTTAGGCTGTTTAAATACTTTGGCACTGCGAATATACTCTACATCTTGTACATTTTCTCGCGCGTTAGCGATTCGAGCCGCAGCAAAGAAATAATCGGATAAACGATTTAAATACTGAAGCACCGCCGCATTAATTTTATACTCACGCTGCACGCCAACAACAAGCCGTTCTGCGCGGCGTGTAATCGTCCGGCAAATATGAAGCGTTGTCGCTGCAGGTGTGCCTCCAGGTAAAATAAAACGCTCAATGGCCGGCGCTTCTGACATATAGACATCAATGCGCTTTTCAAGTACTGATATCATGTCGTTTGTTACTTTGTACGGATGATCATCTTTTGCAAATGCTAAATCACTTCCACAGTCAAAAAGCTCATGTTGAATCGTAATTAGCTCTTCTTTTACATCTTTTAATGTTGTTTCATCCAGCTGATAAATCGCTTGACCTACAAAGCCATTTAGCTCATCAATCGTACCGTATGCTTCCACTCGAATATCATCTTTATTTACTCGTCCTCCAATTAAGCTTGTCTGCCCTTTGTCCCCTGTTTTTGTGTAAATGTTCATTGTATTTCCTCCTTCAATCGATTAGCAATTCCGTACCAAATGTGATCTACTTTCCGGGCATGTGCCGCTAAATGCTGATACGCATACCCGCATTCATCTCTCCACTGCCGTTCTGTTGGATCTAAAGGAACAATCCCTTTGCCGACTTCAGTTCCAATCACTATTAACTTTTCCCATACACCGCTGTCTCTCCACTTCTGTATTAACTTTTTAACAACAAGGTGCGGAGACTCCAGCTCGCTATGTATTAATTCCTTAACATAGTGCTCAAATCCTTCTAGCACTATGTAACTTTCTTCGAACTCAAGCGCTGGTAAAACAGGGTCTTCATACAAACAATGCCATTTTACCGACTCACTGGCATAATGCTGCTTCACCCATTTTCTTTTGCCGGTAAATGCACCGCCGAATACGAAATGCATGCTCTTCTCTCCTTTGCCTGTTTGTATGTACACGCTACTGAAAAACCTTCTCCATAAGAAAAAGAAACATCCCAAAGCGACGCTGTCTGTTTAAAATGGGATGCAAGTAAACGCAGTGGTCCGCCGTGCGAAACAATAGCAATGTGACGCAATTGCTGACTGGCCGCCAAATCGACCGCTTCTTCCCACGCTGCCCAAACTCGGTTTGAAAAGCTTGAGAAGCTTTCACCATTCGGAGGCGTATGTTCTGTCCAGTGATCAATCCAATTTCTATACGCCCGTATGTTTTTTAAATCTTCATACGTCTTCTCTTCCCAATCTCCAAAATGCAGTTCACGCCAATTTTTACTTTTAACCACCTGAGATTTTGGAAAAACAACTGCACTTGTTTCTAGCGCTCTTTTTAAGTCACTGGAAATAACGAGCTGAGGTTCTAGAAAAAGCTCTTTCAATTCATTTTTCCCTTCTATACTTAAAGGCGGATCACTCCACCCTATATATTTTTTCTGTTGATTTTCAAGCGTCATGCCGTGCCGAATACATGTGATAACCAAAGAATTATCCATAAAAATGTTTCTCCTCCTTCAATGGTTGCCCCTATAACATCTCCTGTTACGCCACCAAACTGCGAACGATAAAATCGTATCCAGAGCCATAAAAAACCGGCAAAGAAAAGAATAATGAATTTATTGTCCATAAAAATAATGAAAATAGCAACTAAGAATAGGCTCATAATGATAAATCCGTAAATAGACCGTTTGGTGACTCCTTGTTGAAAATAAGCAGCCAGACCCGTATCTTTAGCGGGCTTATCTCTCATCAATAAAAAGGCTGCTCCAATTCTTGGAAGGGTAAAGACAATTAAGCATGCCCAAATTGATAAAGAAGAAAGAGACACTAATTCATAGATCGCACTAAAACGCAGCAGCAGCAGAACCATAAGAGAAAGAATAGCAAAAGACCCAACGTGCGGATCACTTAAAATCTGCAGTTTTTTTTCCTTTGACTGATGAGAAAAATAGGCATCGCTTACGTCCATCCAGCCGTCTAAATGAAGGCCACCCGTTAAGATAAGCGGTAAAAGCAAAACTAAAATACTATCAACAATCGTAGTGATAGGTGAAGATTGAAGCAGCTGTAAAAAGCTATAAAACATCAAGCCTAGTAACATACCAATCCAAGGCAGCACAAAAAGTGAGCGTGCCGTTCTTTTTTCAGTCCATTGAACGGTTTTAGCCAGTGGTAAGATCGTAAAAAACTGGAGAGAAATTCGTAGTATGGCTATCCATTCTTTCATATATCTACACATTCCTTTCCTTTTTTAAAACGATAGATTCCCGCTTCTACACAAATAGCCACATCTGCTTTTTCTACAATATACTGATGTAATTCCCCTAACATCTTCATATAGCTATATGTGGGCTCTTCTAACACGCCCGCTTCAAACAGTTCATTAGATACTAGCACAACCGTCTGAGACTGCGCAAACAGCTTATCGAGCGTTTCTGTCATATGACGAAAAACCGCTTGTTTCCCTTCTTTTGTTTGCCACCTTTTTTCTGTTGAAAAAAGCTCATTGGCAAGCCAGTTCGTGACACAATCCAAAAGTATAGCATCATCACTTTGAAGATTTGGCAGAATTTGTTGTAAATCTACAGACTGCTCGATCGTTACCCAAGGCGTGTTCGCTGCTTGGCGTTCTTTTTGATGAAGCTGGATGCGTTTTTGCATTTCCTTATCTGTTTGCCTGCTTGTGGCAATATAAACAGCGCGCTTTGTACAAAAAGTTTGAACCATGTTCTCCGCTGCACTTGATTTTCCGCTTCGAACGCCTCCGCTAATAAAGATGATCATATTTCATCAAGTCCTTGTTTGATTACGTTAAGTAAATAGTCATTTTCTTCTTTCGTTTTCACAGCCAAACGGATATAGCGTCCATTTAAAAATGGAAAGTTTTCAGTATGACGAGCTACCACGCCATGGCTTGCTAAATAGACAAGCCATTCGCGCGTTTTAATAGAAGACGGAACGCTGCAAAGATAATAGTTTGTTTGAGAAGGAGAAACCAAAAGCCCCCATTCCTTTAGTTGACTCAAGATTCGTTCCCGTTCTTGTTTAATATAATGTACGGTTTCTTTTACAAAATCTTTTTCATCCACACATATCATGCCTATTTGCTGCGACAAGCCATTTACACTCCAAGGAGGCTGCTTTTTAGCCATCTTGCTAATGATTTTTTCATTTGCCAAAATATAGCCAAGACGAAGCCCGGCAATATTAAACATCTTTGTCATGGAACGCACAACAATGATATGCTCATAATCCAGAATAAGAGAATCAAATGAAGGCTGATGTTCGACAAAATCAATAAATGCCTCATCAATCATTAAGTATGTACCATGATGAGCAGCAGCTTTTACTACTTTCATCCATTCCTCATGACTATACATAACGCCCGTTGGATTATTTGGATGACAAATCCACAGTACTTTTATGTCCGGAAGAATGCTCATAATCAACTCTATATCCCAGCTCCAGCCATTTTCTTCAGATAAAGGAACGTATGTCACTTCACATCCATAAGCTTTACTTGCCTGTTCATATTCAACGAAAGTCGGCTGTACAATCCCTGCTTTCTCTCCTGAAAATAACGAAGCAATAAGGAAAAACGCTTCAGCGGCGCCATTTGTAGGCAGCACTTGAGCACCTGAAACATGATGATGAGCTGCAAGTTTATTTTTCAGCTCCGTTACTTGAGGGTCAGGATAACTAAACGCTGCACCCTTGAATTCGTTCCACTTTTCGTGAAGCACAAGGGGAGCCCCTAAAGGATTTGTATTCACGCTAAAGTCTTTTATATGCGACAAATTCTCGGCCCCTATTGCTTTTAAAAAGACATTAGGATTAGCTCCATGTGTAGGTAATAGCACTAATAACTCCTCCTAACAAAAGATATAATAACCACGTAGCATAGACCGTCCTTTTCATAATGAAAACAGCTTGTTCAATATGACCGGCTTGCAGAGGAATGAGTGGTTCACCCATTTTTGCACGATTAGATTCTATGCCTTTATATGTATTAAGCCCGCCGAGTTGAATACCTAACAGAGCAGCCACTGCGCTTTCCCCGTATCCGCTATTTGGGCTGGGATGCTTCTTAGCATCACGCTTAATCAAACTCGTTACATGCCCAAGAGAATACTGGCTTTTTGCTACATTAACAGCCGTCATCACCACTGCAGTTAACCGACTCGGAATATAGTTTAATACGTCATCGGTTTTTGCACTAAAGTAGCCGAACAGAAAGTAGCGGTCATTTTTGTACCCAACCATCGAATCACATGTGTTAATAGCTCGGTAAAAAAAGGCTAGGGCTCCTCCTCCTATAAATGCATAAAAAAGCGGAGCTGTAATACCATCACTTGTATTTTCAGCCACGGTCTCTACCGTCGCTCTGGCAATTTCTCCTTCTGACAAACGATCTGTATCTCGTCCCACAATCATACTTACTTCATATCTAGCTTTCTCCATATCTCCTAGCTGAAGCGGCTTTTGTACCTTATAAGCAGCTTCGCTTAAAGAACGAGTGGATATAGTAGTCGCAATCATTACGCTCTCTACTAAAACACCTGCTATAAAATGAACTCCGTACAAAGCATGGAGGAACAAAAAGGGAACAACTCCTGCGAGCACAGCCATACTTATCACAAGAAGCAATCCTTTGAATCGTTTTCCTGCACCTTTATTTAATCTAGAATCTATCCAATAAATCCATTTGCCAAACCAGCGAACGGGATGCGGCCAATTTTCGGGATCGCCTATAATTCGGTCAATTAGTAAAGCAATCGTCATGGCCGTCATGTGTGCAATTATCGCTTGTGTAATACTCATTTCTTCACCTCTTTCCCTTAAGTCCCTGCTCTAAGCTTATTTTCACCAGCTTGGCTACCGCTTGCCCTAAAGCGGTCATAGAGCCTGCATATTCATATAATGATCCTTGCTGAGACGCTGCAACTGAGATGCTGTCCGTAGATGTTCCCGTAGCAATCGTCTTTGTAGCCGGATCTATGACACCCAGCTGTGACAGCGTTTTTGTTTTAGCTTCTGTGGCCGCAATAAAAAGCTGTAAAAACGCTGCATCCGTAAGCGTACCTTCCACGAAAAAAAACATATTAATTGTACCAGGAGAGGAATAGAACGGGACAGCTTCGTCAGCTGTAATATCTACTGCGTTTCCTACTCCAGCCGTTATCACGGAAGCTACTCTTACTCCGTAGCCTTCATAACAGTAAACCGCTCTTTCTTTTAACCACACGGCTGTCATCAACCCTACGATTTGCTCATGGCGCACATTTTCTTTCATCAAATATTGCTCATACTCCAAAGAAGGAGTATCTGAATAATAGTCTTTGTGAACAAATCGATTGTAAAAGGTGTCCGTTTCCGTAATGCCTGTTCCTAAAACCCCTGAGCTGTATGTTTTATAAGAAGTCTCGGTTTTCATGATTAAAAGCTCAGGCCTTTCTTCAATTTTAAGATGTGAAAAGGGACCAATCCCCTTTTCAATTCGAACTGGAATATGGTCCCTCTTCTTATTTATTGTACACCTCAGGGTATACTGCTTTTGCTAAGTCCTCTAAGCCATCTACAATACGAGGTCCTAAGCGATTGATTTTGTTTTGATCAACCTTCTCGATGTTACCCTCTTTTACAGCAGTCATGCTGCTCCAAGCGGGACGCTTCATAATCTCATTTTTGTCTGCATCATACGTTGCGATAATAACGTCAGGGTTTAACTTAACAACTTGCTCTTCAGAAAACTTAACCCAACCTTTTTCACTAGCTGCTACGTTATCAGCACCGATCATAGTAAGCATTTCGTTCATGAACGTACCTTTTCCTGTTGTATAAATCTCAGGAGCTCCTGATACCTCTATCCATACTTTTTTACGATCTTCTTTTGAAATCGTTTTTGCTTTTTTCTCAATTGAAGCTACTTTTTCTTTCATGTCTTTAATTGTTTGATTAGCTTCTTTTGTTTTACCTGTTAATTTACCGATTTGCGTAATAGAATCATAAACCGTATCAAACGTTGTTGAATCTTTTACAACAAATACCGGAATACCCGCACTTTCAATTTGTTTAAATACTTCATCCGAAACGCCCATACTTGAAGCGTGTGCCAGCACTAAATCAGGATTTAAAGCAATAACTTTTTCCGCATTAACGTTCATATCTCCTACCTGCGCTTTTTTCTTTACGCTTTTAGGATAATCATCGTTGCTTGTAACACCGACTAATTCTTTTTCAAGGCCAAGGGCATATACAATCTCCGTATTACTTGGCATTAAGGAAACAATTTTCTTAGGCTGTTTTTTCAACGTAATTTCTTTATCACGCGCGTCTTTTACCTTCACTGGAAATGCAGCTTGTGACGTTTGTGCCGTATCTTGCTTCGTTTTTTTATCACTGTTGCTTTGGCTGCCTGCACCGCATGCAGCAAGTACGATGACTAACAGTGCAATAATGGAATACGAAAGCCATTTTTTCATCTAAATACTCCCCCTATATATTGTTCATTGTGAATACGAAACCTCCACGTTAAAGAAAAAGCAAATGATCATGCAAAAAGCAGCGCTATCCCGTTTTTCCGCTTTGACTATGTATACTGCTCGCCGGCAGCTTCAAAATAAAAAAGCTTTACTTTCAATTGAAAGCAAAGCAGGTAACGTCAAGATAAGCAGGAAAAGAATCCGTTCACTATACTTGATATGTATGTTCATTACCCTGCTTCACCCTTCCTCGAAGGTTTCACAGCTAACAATAAGGCAGGTCTCCTGACTTACGCACAAAGCGCTTACAGTGGCGGGACCGCGCTGGTTTTTCACCAGACTTCCCTTTTCACTCAATCTTTAAATTGAGACCTTATTGCTTTACGATTATTCACTTGTCCTAGTATACCCCACTCATGGAAAAATGGAAATAGCCATTCTCACAAAAAAAGCTGCGAGAATGCTCTCGCAGCTTAAGGGATTAAAGAGTTGCTAAAAATTCACGGACCGCTTCAGGCGTTTTAGCATTTGCACTGTGCAAGTGTGCAATTTTTTCACCGTTTTTATATACAAGAAGAGAAGGAATACCCATTACATTGTTTTCAGCAGAAAGTTCTTCAAACTCATCCTTGTCAATTTTAAACCATGCTTTATCTGTGTTTTCATCAACGATTTCATCAATGAACATATCCAAACGTTTGCAATCAGGACACCACGTTGTCGTAAAAATCCCAACGCTTAGTGTTTCGTTCTTAATTTGTTCGCGAAATTGTTTTTCTTCCGTAAATTGTTTCATTGTGTTACCTCCAGCATCTATTCGTTCCTTCTCACTATTCTATGGTAAGAAGTCTGACTTCATTATAAACGATTTTTTTATCGTTGTGCTAATGTTTCAGCTTATTTAGACCCTAACGGTTTTAGACGTAAAAAAATGCTAGCTTAAAAAAGCTAACATTTCGAAATCGCAGAATGTTGTGTCTATTATCAGCTAAACCATTTAGGCGGCATGTTTCGGTTCCAATAAATTTTCCCTAAATCATAATGCTTCTGAAAATTATCTGCAGCCGCATGATAGTGAAAATTAAACCAGTATCCATCTTTTGGAGGATTTTCACGCCGTACATGAAATCGTATTAAGTCCTGACCGGTTTCCCGGTCATATACATGGAAAATCTTTTCACCGTAGCCAGCAGCAGGATGCTCGCTTATCTCGAGATTCTGAATTGACTGTTCACGTTCAGTGCCAATGTCGGTCAGCACTTCTTCAATTTTAGGTAACACTGCTTGACGAAATTCATCTTCAATGACAGGTCCAATTTTTGTTCCGAATTTTTCCACTGACTGTTTTTCAGCTGATTCCATTGCATACGTAACAAATGATGAAACGTCTTCATATTTTGGTTCTTCATATGGCAAATGAATATCTTCTATAACAGCTGTGACAGGAGTTGTTTCTCTTACATACCCTGCTTTATGTTGCTTGTCCGCTTTTGCATCATCAACGTATAAATATTCTGGTGGAGTGACAAGCCCAAATGTAAATACTGTAATAAATACAACTAGCATTCTTTTTATCCATCTAGGCATTCGTATCTTTCCTTTCTCATCTTTTCCCATATGGTCTTTTCATATCGTAAAATTCATTGTTATAACTCACTAGGTATTGTAACATACTTATTAATTTTTTACCTATATTTGCTTATTCATTTATGCTGCCTACGGGCATTCGAAGACTTTTTAGTTAGCACCTTCCTTCTTCTGTTTGAGGTTGTCACACCGAGCGGAAACCTATACAAGATATTCCTTTTTTGCTGGATGCTTAAACACAAAAGTATTTTTATGTTCAAAAATATATCATACTTTTATGAACTTTAGATGAAATTCATAAAAAAAACTTCCAAAACTTTTTAATTCCTAAAAGGTTTTGGAAGTCTTTTCAATGATCAGGATTCGTTTTACTTTTTTGTTTATTATTGTATATCAATTGTCCCGTAATGAAATTTTGATGTTTTTCGTTTTTGTACGATAAATCCATGTTCTTCAAAACGACTGCTTTTCCAATGATCTTTTAGCACGATCTTTTGTTTGGCTACTCTTTTTGCTTCTTGTATAGCCATTGGCGTTAGCGTAGTATACAGTGCTATTGCTTTAATACCGTTAATTCCATTCGATTCATCAATTTGCTCTTGAAACATAGGATCAAAGTAGACAACATCAAAAGAATTATCTTCACAACACGCCAAAAACGATTCGAAATTTTGATGAACCACGTTTATACGCTTCATTGCATCGTTCAACTCTTGTACGTCACTTTCCCAATTTAAAAGTCCTTGTTTGACTAAATAAGCTACATAGCGGTTGCCTTCTAGTCCGACAACTTTCCCGCTTTTCCCTACCGCTGCGCTCGCCATCATACTATCCGATGCAAGACCAAGTGTACAGTCAAGCACGCTCATTCCTTTTTCCAAACTAGCAGCTTCAATAAACGGATCAGGTTCTCCTCGCAGCCATCTCTTCACTCTAAACATAGCGGAATTTGGATGAAAAAAAATAGGTTCCTCTTCATTTTGGACATGCAATTCTACTCTATTCTTACCGACAACCAGCACGTCTGCAGCTTGAAGATTCTGAAGATCTGCAACGGATTTCTTCTCTCTTACTACAAAAGGTATACTTAAATCAGCGGCTACTTGTTTGGCTTTTACAATCATCTGTTCATTTGTTCGACCAGCAGTCGTAACAATCACTTTCATAACTCCCCCTACACTGTTTGGCTATTTACATAAAGAAAAAGGATGCCGATAGACATCCTTTTTCTTATAAAGTATATGCGATTTTTCTCTAAAAATCTATATACTAGATGTGACAAAAGCAGGACATTTTATGAACAGTGCTGCTTAAAGCCATTTAAAATGTTTTCAAAAATAACTTCTAAAGGCTGACCTTCAATTTCATGTCGAGGAATAAAATGAACGACTTCTTTTCCTTTTAAAAGCGCCATAGACGGTGATGAAGGCTCAATGTCACCAAAATATTCACGCATTTTAGCTGTTGCTTCCTTATCTTGGCCGGCAAAAACAGTTACCACTTGATCTGGTTTTTGCTCAGACTGTAAGTACGCTTGCGTTGCTGCAGGACGTGCTAAACCGGCAGCGCATCCACAAACTGAATTAACGACAACAAAAGTTGTTCCTTCTACGTTTTCCATAAAATCAACTACGGCTTCCTCTGTTGTTAATTCTTCATAACCAGCTTGAGTTAATTCTTGACGCATTGGTTTAACTAACTGACGCATATATTCTTCATATGCCATTGACATATTAACATTCCTCCTAACAATCATTCACGCTAAAAGCATACTATAAAAACCAGGAAAAATCTAGCTACTCACTCTTCAAATCCTTATCGTTGTCCCATTCTTCTTCTCCATTTGACAAAAAGAAGATTAAAACCGGGTCATATCATCTAATTTTTTCCTATAAAAATGTCGATTTTTACTATTAATATTCCATTTTTTGTACTATAGTAGTAAATAGTAATTTAGTAGAAAGGATTTTCAAATTGAACCAGCGATTTAAACCGAACAAACGATTTAAGCCAAACAAACGATTTTATGCATTTTTGTCTTTAGTGTTAGTGATCGTCGCTTCTTTGTTTTTTATTACAGAAGCCAAAGGAAGTGAATCCGCTGCATCTCAGCAAGTATTAGCATCTACTGCGTTACCGCTGAAAGAAACTGCATCTTCAGCACAGCCTGAGAAGCTGCTTAATACACTTCATCATAATATGTATGTAGTAAATACGGTGAACGATCAAAATCAAGCTCTTACACAGCCTGTTTACCTTACGTTTGACGATGGCCCAACACCTGATACTCTTCATATTTTAGATGCTTTGCGTCAATATAACGTAAAAGCAACTTTTTTTATGTTAAAGCATCAAATTGACGCTCATCCTGAAATTGCTAAAAAAGTAGCACAGGAAGGACATGCCATCGGCTGTCACGGCGTCTCTCATGATATTGATGTCATGTATAGTGAAGACGGCGCCGCGTTAAAAGAAATGCAGGAGTGTCAAGCGACAGTTAAGAAAGTAACCGGTGTTGACAGTAAGTTAATCCGCGTTCCTTACGGCAGCGTTCCTTATTTAAAAGAGCCCCACCGTACAGAGTTGCTAAGCCACTTTAAATTATGGGACTGGAATGTAGACAGCGAAGACTGGGCACTTCGTTCTGCACCTAGAATTATTCAGGGGCTTGAACCTCATATTCAAGGGGTTAACTCCAATGGAAGAACACCAGTCATTTTATTTCATGATAAATCCTTTACAGCACAATCCCTTCCTGCTATTTTGACTTACTTAAAGCAGTCGGGCTATCAGCCTATTAAAATTGATAACACCATGCAGCCTATGCAGTTTCCAACTCCCGCTGCAAAACAGTCGTAAAAAAAGATCATTCAAGTGAATGATCTTTTTTTTATGCTTTTCTGCTTTCTGTCATTTGTTTCCAAACAGAACCTTTTGCTTCTTCTCCGCCTTCGATACGTTCAATTGCTAGCTTGATTTGTAAATCTACCTCAAATTCTTTATCATTCTCTGCTGCTTTTAATGCAGAAAGAGCCGTCTCGTCCCCTACCTCGTATAAATACATAGCTGCACGCCAGCGAACAAGCTTGTTTTTATCACCAAGAGCTTCACACATTGCCGGAATACCCTCTTCAAAACCTAAATCTGACATGCAGTCTCCAGCAGTACGGCGCACAGTGACTGATTTATCTTTTAATGCTTTGTATAAATAAGGCAGTACCGCTTTTGATTCAATCATTCCTAAGTAGACCGTAGCTAAGCGGCGAATAGATGCTTTTTCATCATCAAGCGCTTTATTTAAAACGTCTAAATCAGCTTCTGTTGGATCCATTTGTTCTAAATGGGCATAGCGCACTGACCAATCGTTGTCTTCTAGCATTTCTTCTGTAACTTTATAGGTTTTACGCGGCTGTACAACTTTTCCGCCTTCTTTTTCTTCTTGTGCATTAGCCACAAGGCGAGTTAATCTTTCTTGCGGATATGCTGCTGCTAACTCTTCTACAACTTCGTCTCCGATAGCAGCTAACTCTCCGTAACGAACGCCTTGTTCTTTCCATTTTCGTTCTAATACCACATTATCTGAAAAACGTTGAAGTTCTGCTACCGCTTTTGCAAATCGCTCGGGCAGACCAAAGCGCTTTTCTTCATTTCCGTCCGTTAGCTTGACTTGCATCGGTACATTTTTGAACATTTGAACTGACACATTGACTTCACCAAAATGCTCATTCATTTTGTGCTGTTCACTGCTGCTTTGCAAATCTTCACCAAACGCTGCACGAACTTGCGGCAAAATTTGCTTCCAGTCATATTTGGCATTTCGCTCTACTGCTAAGAAGTCCGCTACGTGGTAGACTCCTTTTACCCCTTCTACTTTCAAGATGTCTTGAACAACTTCAGGAGCTGCTTCAGCATTTTTTTCCGTATAGTTATTGCTTTTTCCGCCTGATAGCACTTCGTCTAAATTAATTTTCATTGTATTCGGACTTGGCGTTGGCTCAATTGATTTAATGTTCATATCGTATCGTACTCCTCTCATTAAAATTGTAGCATGTGCCTTATACTCAGTCTAACGACTTGTTTACGCGTTTTCAATTTCTTCAATCAGCTCTGAAAGCTCTGCCCAGCGATCAAGCAGTGAACTTAATTCTTCGTTTGCTTTCTCTTGTTCTAACGATAGGTTATGCGCTTTTGTATAATCGCTGCCCACCTGTTCAATTTCACTTGTTAAGCGTTCAATTTCTTCTTCTTTTGCTGCAATATTATCTTCGATTTCTTCCCATTCTTTTTGTTCTTTATACGTTAAGCGACGCTTTTTCGTTTTCTCCGGCTGTTTTGGCTTTTCTTCTTTCACTTTAGCCTGCTGAACCATTGCCTGCTTCTTCTTCATCGCTTCTTCCAATTGATCTGTATAAGCGCCAAAATAAATCGAAATGTTTCCTTCTCCTTCAAAAACTAGTAAGTAATCTGCTACTTTATCTAAGAAATAGCGATCATGCGATACGGTGATCACAACACCTGGAAATTCTTCGAGATAGTCTTCAAGCACCGTTAGCGTTTGAGTATCCAAATCATTAGTCGGCTCATCTAGAAGCAAAACATTCGGCGATGTCATTAATAATTTCAACAAGTATAAACGACGGCGCTCTCCTCCGGACAACTTTTGAATGGGTGTTCCGTGCGTATGTGAAGGAAATAGAAATCTCTCAAGCATTTGCGAGGCAGAGATCATTTTCCCATCCGTCGTATGCACAACCTCTGCCGATTCTTTAATATAATCAAGCATGCGTTGATTCAAGTCCATATCATCGCTTTCTTGGGTATAGTAAGCAACTTTAACCGTTTGTCCTCTGTCAATTTCACCGCTGTCCGGCTCAATGCGTCCTGCAATCATATTCAACAGGGTAGACTTTCCGCTTCCATTTTTTCCGACAATTCCAATTCGATCTTGTTTTTTCACGATGTGCGTAAAGTCTGAAAGAATGATTTTATTTTCATACGTCTTAGACACATCTTTTAATTCAAACACTTTTTTCCCAAGGCGACTGCCTGCTAAACTTAAATCCAGTGATTCTTTTTCAGAGGAATCGATTTTCCCTTCTAATTCATCAAATCGCTGAATACGCGCTTTTTGCTTAGTCGTACGTGCTTTTGCTCCTCTGCGAATCCAAGCCAACTCATTGCGGTATAAGTTGCTTAATTTTGCTTGAGTTGCTTTTTCCTGATCTTCTCGAATCGCTTTTCCTTCTAGAAAAGCAGCATAGTTTCCTTTATAGCTATATAAATTTCCACCGTCTAATTCAAAAATTCGGTTTGTAACAGCATCCAAAAAATAGCGATCATGAGTAACAAGCAGCACGGCTCCTTGATACTTGGATAAATATTCTTCGAGCCATTTAACGGTCTCATAATCTAAGTGGTTAGTCGGCTCATCTAAGATCAGTAAATCAGGTGTTTGAATTAGACTTTGCGCAATGGAGACGCGCTTTTTCTGTCCACCTGAAAGCTCACCAATTTTTGCACTCATATTTGAAATTCCAAGCTTCGTTAAAATCGACTGTGCGTTAGAATTGGCTTCCCACGCGTTCATCGCATCCATTTTCTGTTGCAAATCATACAATGTTTGCTGATTTTTTTCGTTTGCAGAGTCTTGCTCTAACGCATACAGAGCTAGCTCATAGTTTTTTAATAAGTTAAGAAGAGGTGTATCTCCGCTGAAAACTTGCTCCAAAACCGTTAAGTCTTCATCAAAATCCGGATGCTGTGGTAAATATGTCACGCTGTAGTCTTTAGCATGAACAATATCTCCTTCGTCTCCGAGCTCTAAACCTGCGATAATTTTAAGAAGCGTTGATTTCCCTGTTCCGTTTACACCGATTAAGCCGATTCGCTCATTTTCCGTAATGGTAAATGTTAGTTGATGAAACAGCTCTTTTTCTCCATACGTTTTTGTTAAGTTTTCAACAGTCAGCATTTTCATAATGATAATTCCACTCTTTCTTAAATTGAACTAAAAATTCTTTCATATATGTATGTCGCTCTTGCGCTAGAGACCGTGCTGTTTGAGTATTCATTAACGCAGTGAGCTTTAATAACTTTTCATAAAAATGTGCAATAGCCGTTGATTTCCCGTGTCTGTATTCTTCTTCCGTCATCTCACTTCGTACAGCAATGTTTTCATCATACAAAGGCGTGCCTTTAGCACCTGCATACATAAACGTACGTGCGATACCAATTGCACCGATCGCATCTAAACGATCTGCATCTTGAACAATTTGACCTTCAAGCGTAGCCATAGCCGGACGGTTTCCGCCTTTAAATGACATCGTTTGTAAAATGTGAACGATATGCTTGCAGTTCTCTTCTTCTACCTGCTGACTCTTCAGCCACTCCCACACTTCTTCGTACGCCTTTTCAACATCTTCCACTAGCTTATCATCTACAACATCGTGTAAAAGCGCGGCTAGTTCGATAACTTCACGATTGCCGCCTTCTTTTTTATATAAAAGCACTGCATTTCGACGCACGCGATCGATATGCTGCCAGTCATGACCCGTTGTGTCATGCGCAAGCTTTGCTTGAACCCACTTTTCCGTTTCCACTATTTTATTCATTTGCTCACCTCAATTATATCCACCATTATTTTAGCACAAAGTGAGGCGCTCGTCTCACTGACAGCGGATCACCGGTTGAAAATCCTCGCTGAAAAATAAAAAACAGATGGAGATCCACCTGCTTTTACAGCAATTCTTTTATATCTTTTTGAATATCTTTTGGTGCAGTTTGAGGTGCGTATCGCTTCACGACTTCACCTTGACGATTCACTAAAAACTTTGTGAAATTCCACTTTATCCCTTTGGAACCTAGTAGACCCGGTGCTTGTTCTGTTAAGTATGTAAATAACGGGTGTGCATGCGCCCCTTTTACATCTACTTTTGCAAACATCGGAAACGAAACGCCATAGTTTAACTCACAAAATTGTTCAATATCATTTGAACTTCCTGGCTCTTGACCGCCGAACTGATTGCAAGGAAAACCTAGAACCGTTAGGCCGTTTTCTTTTTCTTCTTCGTACAGCGCCTGCAAATCTTTATATTGAGGGGTGAAGCCGCACTTGCTAGCTGTATTCACAATCAACAGCACGTCACCTTGATAGTTAGATAGCGATACGTCTTCGTCTTTAATTGTTTTTGCCGAGTATTCATACACGCTCATCAAAACGCCTCCTTTTCCCTATTGTAATTCACTTTATTTCGGAAGTACAACTGAAACGCTCTTATGATTTGTCATAAAGAACCTTTAACTGATCAGTCGTTTGCAGCATGTAATCAATCATCTCGATTAAATCTCCTACTTGGTCTTCGTAAATAAATCGGTTAAAGGTTACCTCAATATTGTTTTCGTATTCGCTGCCTCCGACTTCATGAGTAATACGCTGCTTCACAACTCTTGTTGTTCCCCAGATCCGCTCACACATTTCCTGTATATTTTGAAATTCAGCTTCTTCAAACGGTTTTTGTTTTTTTAGCTGAAAATCAATATAAACTGTACACCCTGGTTTTTCTACACGGGAAGGCGTTAATTCGGCATGAATGTTGTCTAAGTCGGTTGATAAAGTTAGCGACGCGGTACAGCAAAAATGCTGTTGAAAAGAAATGCGGTACGTTCGAGTAAACTGAGCTAAGTCTACAAAATCTTCGCGATTCGTAACAGATACTTGCCCAGACAAGTCAAGATCATAGATCTCTCCTTCTACGACAACTTTTAAATTATCAAATACAATTGGATCAAACATTTCAACTACTTCCTTTTTTATAAAATACGAACAGTCAGCTCTTCTTCTTTCTTGCCAAATTAATTCATAACATACCTGTTATTTTGTTTTATCTTGCAAGAAAGAGATTGAGACCCAACTAAGTCCACCCAATCTATATCTAGAAGCCACTACACCCATGAAACTTCTTTTTACCATAACTATGAAAAAATCCGAACGAGTTTGATTCTTCATCAAGAATCTTGCTTCATCGTTCGGATTTCCCTTCAAATAAAATACTCTTACCCTAGCCTCTTCTCTTAAAAAATCCCTAGTGCATGTCCATTCTCGTCAATATCCATATTGAGCGCAGCAGGTTTTTTTGGAAGGCCAGGCATTGTCATAATTGAACCTGTTAGCGCCACGAGAAACCCAGCTCCGAGTGAAGGACGGAATTCCCTTACCGTAATCTTAAAATCAGTTGGTCGCCCAAGCTTCGTCTGATCATCACTTAACGAATACTGCGTTTTGGCCATACAGATCGGCAGATGATCCCAACCATTTGCTTCAAATTGCTGTATTTGCTTTAACGCTTTTGGAGCAAAATCTACGCCTTGTGCTCCGTATACGGTTTTAGCAATAGCTTCTACTTTTTCTGGAATCGAAGCCGACACATCGTAAAGAGGAGAAAACTGACTTTCTGTCTCGTTCATGACTTCAAGAATTTTTTCAGCAAGCATGACGCCGCCTTCTCCGCCTTTTTCCCATACTTCTGTTAAAGCAACTGGAACATTCTTTGAATCACACCAATTCATAAGTGCTTCTACTTCACCTTTTGAGTCCGTCACAAAACGGTTCACGGCTACAACGTAAGGAACGCCGAATGCCTGAATCGTTTCAATATGCTTTTCCAGATTTTCAATTCCCGCTTCTAAAGCCTCAATGTTTTCTTCATTTAAACCCTCTTTAGGAACGCCCCCATGCATTTTCAAAGCGCGAATTGTTGCAACGATTACCACCGTTTCTGGTTTAATATCTGCCATACGAGCTTTAATATTCAGGAATTTTTCTGCGCCTAAATCTGCCCCGAATCCCGCTTCTGTTACTACATAGTCGCCTAGTTTTGCAGCCATTTTTGTGGCAATGACGCTATTGCAGCCGTGGGCAATATTAGCAAAAGGACCTCCGTGAATGAGGGCTGGAGTATGTTCCAACGTCTGTACAAGGTTTGGTTTAATCGCATCTTTTAAAAGAAGAGTAAGCGCTCCTTGTGCACCTAAGTCTGCAACCGTTACAGGCTCATTGTCCATGTTATAAGCTACCACAATAGATGCTAAGCGACGCTTCAAGTCTTGTAAATCTGACGCTAAGCAGAAAATAGCCATAATTTCTGATGCCACCGTAATATCAAATCCATCTTCTCGAGGAACACCCTGCATCGGACCACCTAATCCAATGACGACCTGACGCAGCGCGCGGTCATTTAAATCTACCACTCGTTTCCACGTGATTTTACGTGTATCAATACGCAATTCATTTCCTTGATGTATATGGTTATCTAAAATAGCTGCCAGCGCGTTGTTAGCTGTTGTAATGGCATGCAGGTCTCCAGTAAAGTGTAAGTTAATATCCTCCATTGGAAGCACTTGAGCATAACCGCCGCCAGCGGCACCTCCTTTAATTCCCATTACCGGACCAAGAGATGGTTCACGCATGGCGACAATCGCTTTTTTACCTAATCTATGTAATGCCTGAGCTAAGCCAACCGTCACTGTCGACTTCCCTTCTCCTGCTGGAGTTGGATTAATAGCTGTAACTAAAATCACTTTTCCATCTTGTTTTGTGTGTAAACGTTCCATAACGGACAAAGAAAGCTTGGCTTTATAATGTCCGTACGGCTCTAGCTCGGCTTCTAAAATATCCAGGTGCTCGGCAATCTCTTTAATCGGTTTAATCGTTGCCTCTTGTGCAATTTGCAAATCACTTTTTATTTGCTTCTTAGTTGTCATATAAAAACCCCTTTTCTGCTGAAAATTCTTTTTAAACACTTCATCAAAAAAGGATAAAATCCATTTTCTGGGGGAGATATGAAGTTTAATAAATACAAGAACGACTGTGCTATAAATTTTACTGAGTTTCAGTCAAGCTAAAAAAGCATAGCAACGCTCCAGTTTAACCTTATTGTACCATTTCATTTTAGCCATTACGCATATTAATGCTCTTTTTTTTCAAAATTCAATTGCTTAATATTCTGTATATTCCTATAATAGTATATTGTACATAAATGTTGGACCTCATCTTCACGTGAGAAAGAACATTTATACGCGTCATTACTTCGAAATCGAATAGGAGGAATTTTATTGCCTATTAATATTCCACGTGATCTTCCGGCAAAAGAAATTTTAGAAAAAGAGAGAATTTTCATCATGGACGACGTGCGCGCGGTTAACCAAGAAATTCGCCCGCTTAATATTGTTATCCTAAACTTAATGCCGGAAAAAGAAAAAGCTGAAACGCAATTATTACGTTTACTCGGGAACTCACCGCTGCAAGTGCATATTACACTTCTTTATACGGCAAGCCATAAAGCAAAAACAACGAGTAAAAATCACCTAGATCAGTTTTATAAAACGTTTGAACAAATTAAAGAACGAAAATATGACGGAATGATTATTACAGGGGCACCTGTAGAACATATACCATTTGAAGAAGTAAACTACTGGAAAGAGCTTCAAGAAATTATGGATTGGTGTAAAACAAATGTGACTTCTACCCTTCATATCTGTTGGGGAGCTCAAGCCGGCCTTTATCATCACTTTGGCATTGACAAGCGACCTCTTTCTGATAAATGCACGGGTGTATTTACGCATGTGGTATCGAGTGAAGAACCGATTAAGCTGCTGCGAGGATTTGATGATGTCTTTTATTCTCCTCATTCTCGTCACACCGACGTCGACATGAATGAAGTAAAAAACCATCCTGGCCTTGAGCTTCTTTCCTACTCTGAAGAAGCTGGTGTTTATATGGCTATGTCTAAAGACGAAAAGTTTGTTTTCGTTACAGGTCACCCAGAGTACGACGTTCAAACGCTACAGGAAGAATTTCTTCGAGATACAGAAAGAGGGCTAGAGCCAAAGCTTCCGGAACACTATTTCCCAAACAATGATCCTGACAAAAACCCTTTAAAAACATGGCGTTCTCATGCCAACCTGCTGTTTATGAATTGGTTGAACTATTATGTTTACCAAGAGACTCCATATCTGTGGGAATGAAAGAACCGATCTGTCCCAGTGTTCAATTAAAGTTACGCATGCTCTTTTTGTGTTAAAACTGCAGCAAATGAGAAATAAAATAGAAAACCTGCTGCTCGTTTAGAGAAGCAGGTTTTCTATTACTAATTCTTCTTTATTCCGCAATTAAAGCTTTCTTTCAAAAATTCAGCATCAACAACACTGCTTTTGAGATCCAACACTCACATACTATTGCTCATTCTCCCTTTTCATCTTCATTTAGTTTTGTTTCATCCATTTCCTTCTTTTGTTCTTCTACCATTGTGTCCAGCCACTGGGGCGGCTTGCCGTCTTGGCTTTCATTGTATACTTCCGATATATCTTTTTCTTCCAAAGAGGATAAGATGTCATGAATGTCATTTTGATTGCCTAAAATATTACCGAATCCTTGACTCACTTTTTTATGACTTCTGAAGTTTGTGGGAAAGTTATTACCAAAATTTACAGCTGAAGCATCTTCAATTGTGCCAATGTGGATGTCACCTATGCTAAAAGTTAATTCTAGAGCTTGATCAGGCTCCCTCATTTCTTCCGTATGGGTTAGTGTATAAGGGACACTTCTTTCATTAATTTTAACTGATATTTCAGAAGGACCCTTTTCTTTAATATTCTGACTACCCGATTTTCGATTGACATCAGATTCATTTGTTGTTTTTTTACCTTTGTTTCCCGGCGCTTGATATTGATTCGTTTGCGAAGGAAAAGTATTACCAATATTCAAAGTTCCACTGAGTTCCTTTACATCAATATGCTCTAAATAATAAGACAGTTCGTCCAAGTTTAGTTTGAACGTTCTCTATATCTAAATGAAAAGAATGAACCGTTTTTTTTGAAAGTTCATTCATGTTTTTTTCTAAATCTGTAAGCCTTTTTTCAATGTTTTGGAGTATATTCAGCACCTTTTCATCCATAGAGTTTGACCCCTTATTTGATTTAACACTTTTAGCCCATCTACAACATATAATAGTGTATTAGATGACTTCTATTAATGTCTCATATGTATCGGGAGGAATTATGAAAATACATCTTCGTTCTCCTCAGATCGTTTTTGATGATCTCACCGTAAATTCGGTTAAAAACAACGCAGGAGTTTTTATAGGTAAGAATGTGCAACAAAATTGGGGAACTACAATCAGCAGCAGTAATTCAGGTTTTGGAACAATTTTGGGAGATGATAATCAACTATCCTATAACACACATCTTGTTCTTGGTGAAGATGATGTAAATGATTCTTTTGAACAGGTCAGAAAGGAGGATTGACTCTACGTTTTTATTAATCATTCTTTTTAGGGATTTTCGCAATGGTGGTATTATTTAAAATTTTATTAGAATCACCAACTACTTTTCCGAAACCATCAGAAATTCGACTTTTATGATTCCACTTATATTGAATATTAACGCCGTAAAATAGGCCTGAACTATTTTGAATTTTGTTTACTTTAATCGAATGATAGTGAATATTAGCCATGGACAACACCTCACAGACAGAAGTTTGCTTCATCACATTCAATATAAAACTGAAAATACATTATCTTATGTTTAAATTCTTATCTGTTCACCTCAAATTGAACGTCTCTTTAACCATTTGAGCTTTTACGTCTTTTCTATGATACTTACTCCGTTTACGATAAAAGTATTCCTGTCATTACCTTTTAGTCTATGTTAATAGCTGCGATTACACCCTAAAATAAGCTAGCAAAAAACCATCTGTATAAAAGATGGCTTAACTCTATTACTAATCTATTCTCGCCACTCTGACAGAATAATTAATAGAGTGCTTAATTGGGTATTTGCAGAACCCGTTTTTCCTCATTTAACTTTGTGTAACAGGGGCGTTGTTGACATCTATATTTTCGGAAAAATAGGAATCAACGACATCATTATCGTTAATGATATTTACAATTTGAGAGGCAAAGTTGTTATAGCCGATTATTTCACCAAACCCCGTATTACTTTTCCAATTTACTTGCCAATCTGATTGAGTATTTTCCCCTGTGAAAATACCAGAATTAGTAGAAATATACGTAACATTAAGATTAGTAAATTTTATAATCAACTTTTTCAACTTCTTTCATCTTCTTTTTCCCTAGAATTGAGAAACGGGCTGAGGATTAATATTTTCCGGCTGGGTAATTGGAATGTCACAAACATCTTGATCATTGATGATATTCGTACTGCCCAGTATAGCTGAATTTACAGAAAATCCGTTTCCTAAGTTAAATTTACCTTGGGAATTCCAATCTGGCTGGCTATTTTGACCCGAAGCAATTACTGAATTGGAAACCATACTTACCACATTTATTTGGTTGAAAATGACGGAAACAGGCATTAGTCAATTCCTCCGTTTTCTAAAATTTTAATGTAGTATATGCTTCCTTCTAAAGTATGGTTCAATCGATTTTCTGCAATCAAAAAATGTTAGTTAGGTCTTACAGCTATTCATTTTATCTATTCTTCTTATAAATCATTTTACACTGCCCTTAATCAGCAAGCCTGAAGGGAGGAAATTATTGATTATCCTTAATAAAGAAAAATATTTAGTTATCTTTGTGCACAGCTATGTTTTTCTTTTCAATTTGCATTTAGAATATAGTTTTATCAAATAAATAAAGAGATTGAGACATAACGAAATCAATCTACAGACAAACAAACGGGATAAATGGTCTAGTATGGATCGCTTGTTTCACCGGTATTGATTTCGACGCAAGACGTCGCTTTCCGCGGACGGCCGATGAGCTTCCTCGCCACTTTTGCTCCTGCAGGGTCTCACCTCTTCCGCTTTTCCTCCAGAACTCTTCACCTTAGAAGCACCTACATACAGCCTACGTTCACCCTACCAATGAAAAAATCCGAACGTGTTTGATTCTTGATGGAGAATCAAACACGTTCGGATTTTCTTGTCCCAGCTTTTTTTAAAGTTCTTTAATATATTCAATGACCGAATCTGGAAATTCGTTTCGAATTCCGCAATTCCCACAATAAAATCCGCTATATTCGTCTGTCGCAACGTACTGTCTTAAAAGAAACAATGTTAACCTGTTTGGGAGACCGCATTCTGTGCAAAACGCCAGGTATTTGCTGCGCTGTCTGTTTGCTGACATACGTTTCATCCTTTCGATTAACTATAGAAAGCGTTTTCTTATTTATATGGAGCTTTCTTATTAGTTTATGACAGCAATTACGGTCTACCTCCAATTATTGTCGCGACGAGAAGGGCGGAATAAACGCAGAATTAAATTAATTATAAGCACAATAGCTAAAATGTTAATTAACAACCCAAAAATCCCGCCCAGTGCACCCATATGACCAAGCAAACCCCCAAATAACATCCCTGCCAGGCCGCCATAAAGCAGTCCACGGGCGAATCCTCCTCGTTTTGAACGGGTAACTCCTCGATTTACAGTTCCATTTCTGCGGTTTGAAAAATTAGACCTCGGCTCATTTTGTCTAACGCTTGGCTGTCTATTAAAGGACCGCTTCCCCGAACGATACGACCTTGCACTTACGTTATAGTCATCATGATAGGAAATATATTCAGCTAAGGGAGATAAACTTAGCGAAAAAATCAATGCTACGGCAATCATTATTTTTTTCATCTGCTTTTTCCTTTCTTCACCTAATAGTAACTGTTTATTATAGTACGCTGTTTCATGCATATCATACGCTTTGACACAAAAGGGAAATTCAGCTTCATACAAAATTTTTAATCGGGTATCATAACGTTATACTTTGCCCTAGAAAGGAGCGTGCATGTACATGATACGAAGAATTAGCATACTGCTTTTTACACTGTGTTTCTTATTTAATGGAGCCCTTCCTGCACTATGTAAAGCGGAACAAGTAAAAAATGTAGCTGTGCGTGACCGTTTGCTTTATCAAGGTAATAACCAACTAAAGCAAACCGCCCTAACATTTGATGATGGACCGGATCCGCGCTTTACTCCACATGTATTGGATCAATTGAAAAAGCATGGTATTAAAGCAACCTTTTTTCTTATTGGGGCAAAAGCTCACGAACACCCTGAGCTGGTGAAAAGAATGGTAGCCGAAGGTCATGCTGTTGGGATTCATACCTATTGGCACCCCAATTTACTAAAGGAATCTACTGAAAAGTTTCACTGGGAAATTGCCAAAACTCAGGCTATTATTAAAAACATTACCGGTTTTGAAACACAGCTGTTTCGTCCTCCATATGGAAATTTAACGAAAGAAATGATCAACGAGCTGCCAAATGAAAATGTCTATGCGATTAACTGGTCTTCTGATTCATTAGACTGGAAGCAAATCCCAGAAACAGAAATCACCAATAATGTATTTAAGAACATGCATGCCGGAACAATTGTTTTGATGCACGACGGCGGCCATTGGACCATGGACCTTTCTAACACCGCAAAGTCACTGGATACCATCATTCCTAGACTTAAGCAAGAAGGATATCATTTTGTGACCGTCCCTGAACTTTTGCACATCCCTTATCCAAAAAATTAAGCTCCAAAGAGTTTCTGATTTAGAAACTCTTTGGAGCTTTACGATTTCCCTTGATAGAAAGTAAATATGCCTCTCCTACAAAAAGAGCGTGTCAAAAGATCTAATTCAAATCCATCTTAACACTCAAAAATATGCCTTATTTCTTCAAAACATTATCATACTAAAGATACAAAAAGAGACATTCTTTTTTTGTTCCATCCCTCTACAATAGAGGGAATTTACGGATAACCTCTAAAATAGGTTTTAAGTTGCATGATTAGGAGTAAATATTACTATAACTACTCTCATATTTTTAGACAAGCTGCATATATATAAAATGAGAGAGTCGAACGCATTCCACATATCCCTAAATTTCTTCTTCCCACAAAAAAATTGACGAACTTTTTTTGTCAACAGGTGCGTATAGATATGATAGAATTCCTATATAATGACCTGGATTCATTTCTAAACAAGGAGTTTTGACTATGATTAATGAACAAGAGACGTTGTTATTTATTAAAGAACTTGGCCGCTTGTTGAAAGACTATCAAAACTGTTCAAACGCCTCTGTAAAAAGTGAAATATATAAAGATATCGTGTTGTTGAGCAATGTTATCCAGTTAGATCACGTGAACGTTTCTTACGCTTAGAAAATCCTTTTTATTTCTTTATAAATTTCAGTTTTTCTACTATAACTACAGAAAAGGAAGAAAGGAGACGATTTCCATCCATCTCCTTTCTTCCTTTTCTCGTTATCGGTTTTTATGGTTATTTAGAACATAGTTTTATTAAAATTATTGTAGAGTTTTTCGAGTGTTTTCGGTCCAACTATTCCATCTACCTGCAGATAAAGTGCTTGTTGAAAAGCTTTTACCGCTTTGAAAGTGGAAGACCCGAATATACCGTCTGCGCCTCCAAAAAGAGAATAACCTAAGTGAATAAGCATACGCTGAATTAACTGTACGTGATTTCCTCGATCTCCGTATTTAATTAACATGCTTGAAGCCTTTGGCGTCTGTTTTTTAGGTCCTTTTCCACTTCGAAGCTCCGACAAAGATAAACCGAATGTATATTGAAAATGAGGGTAATCTTTTAAGCTTGTCCAATCTCCTCCCCATTCCAACCCAATCCTTTTTCCTATCTCTCCCGCTTTGTTCCATCTTCGATCAATGGTCCAGTCAACTTTTCCGTCGTTATCAAGCAGCGCAATGTCAAAAGCTAGTCCATAGTTATGATAAGAATACCCGCCTTTGGCATTAGTCACAATACTTCCTGGTGTTGTTCGGCCTTGTGAATATAGTTTGTGCTGATGCTCTATCGATCTAAATCCTTCAGTGATACTAACAAATATGCTTTCTTTATATGCTTGCCCAATGAGCTCGTACGCTTTTTCCTGCACTATTTCATGTACATCTTGCAACTTATTTTCTGCTTTTTGTAACAGCTTGTCTAATGATAAATCACTCATACTCCCCACTCCTTAACTAGATGGCTTCTCCTTATATATACGTATAAGACGAACTCTAAGGGAGGCATCCAGTATCAGTTTATGCGGGAAGCAGTTAAGTTGTGCAACATGGAGAGCTGCTGTTATTTCAGCACCCAGTGGCTGATAGCCTTCGCTACTCCGTTATTGACATTTGTATCTGTCACCCAGTCCGCTGCTTCTTTTACAGCTTCCTGAGCATTTCCCATGGCGATTCCACACCCTGCCGCTTCAATCATAGCCATATCATTTAAGCTGTCTCCCATGGCAATGACTTCATCCATTGAAATGCCCAAACGTTCACATACGGTCATGATCCCTTTTGCTTTGTTAATACCAAGTGCATTAATTTCTAGATTCGTTAAACTAGAGTTGCTAATTTCAAAATCTGAAATGCTTGCTATTTGTTTCAGCACTTCTTCTCGTAAAACATCATCTGGAATATCGTAGCCAAACTTCAGCCATTCCTGTGAGGCAATATCTTCTGGAAATTCGTCTCTCCATACTTTATCCGTAGTCACCGCCCAAAAGTTAAGCTTATGCTCTTGCGTTAAATTCCACATCTTCTCGATATAAGCAGCATCAATTAACTTTCGTTCTACAAGCTCTCCAGATTCATCCCAAATTTCACTTCCGTTTACTGTAATAAGGTAAGAAGATAGCTGAAGAGACTGCGCATATTCACGGCATGTTAAAAGAGATCGCCCTGTGCTTAGCACCACATGAACACCTTGTTCTTGAGCTTTAGCAATGGCCTCACGATTTTCTTTAGAAATTTCTTGCTGATTGTTCAGCAGCGTTCCATCCATATCTAGTGCAATCAGTTTAAATTCTTTTTTTTCATTTGTTTGCATCTTTCTCTCTCCTTCTCTTCAATAGTAGGTACGACATTACGCTGAGCATTTGACTTATACTATGTAACTCTTATTATAACTGTAGCACAGGAGCATTTCGCTCTGCATCAGATAAGCGTTAAAATGGTCAATTATTCTACGGGGAATAATTGAAGGAAAACAAAATAGCTTTGCCGTAATTTACATATAACGCTTTTCATTTTTAGTTATTTCAACTAGAATTTTGGTAAAAGGATGTGAATGTTATGAATACTATTATTTCACCAGCTGACTTACATACTGCATTACAGCACCCCCAACACTCCATTGTGTTGCTTGACTGCCGATTTACCCTTGGAAATTCTGAGGCAGGCGCAAATGCTTATCAAAATGAGCACCTCCCGCATGCTCATTACTTGGATTTAGAAAAAGATTTGTCTTCTGCAGCTGCTTCTCGCGGAGGCAGACACCCGCTGCCTGACGTTCAAAAACTAGCTCAAAAGCTCGGCAGCTTAGGAATTAATGCTGATTCAAAAGTCGTCGTTTATGATGAACAAAACGGAATGATGGCTTCAAGAGCATGGTGGCTACTGCGATATATAGGAATTGAAGACGTAAAAATTTTAAATGGAGGTTTTAATAACTGGAAGCAATCGGGATATGAAACAACGAAGAACGTCCCAGAAGCTTCCCCTCAAACGTTTGTACCTTTCGTTCAACAAGATTGGGGACTTGCAGGAGTTGAATACGTAAAAGAGAATCTTCATAACCCTAATGTTGTTCTTATCGACTCTCGTGAAAAAAGGAGATATCTCGGCTTAGAAGAACCCATTGATTTTGTAGCAGGACATATCCCAGGCGCCATTCATTCTTTCTGGCAAGATGTGTTAACTTCAGAAGGTTTATGGAAAACAGATAAAGAGTGGAAGGAAATGTTTTCAGCTATTGATTCTCACGCTGAAATCATTGTATACTGCGGATCGGGTGTATCTGCTTGTCCGAACGTTTTAGCTTTAAAATCAGCAGGTTTTCCAAATGTAAAATTATATGCCGGCAGCTGGAGCGATTGGATTAGCTATCGTGACAATCCAATCGAGAAAAGCAGATAGACAAAGAAGGCTCAGTCTCACCAAAAGTATAGAGGCTGAACCTTCTCTTTTTGTATTCTTCTTATTAGCCGCATGTTATTTACTGAGCCTTAACATAAAATCATGAAGCCGCTCTAAGGTAAGCAGATTTTGATTACATGCTTCGCTATCGTGACAAATATAATTTCCTCGTTGTGTAAATGTCCCTTGAACAGTTCCTTTGATTTCAGCAGTGAACATACCGACTTCCTCGTAGCTGTGGCAAAGCGTGCATATTCCTTTCTGATTGATAGGTTTAAATGTTCCTTGAATACCTTTTAACTTCTGGGTATACGGCTCCTGCGCTACGATAAACTTTCTGTTTGAGCCTTTATCGATCCAGCTAACATAGGAAATGCTCGTTAGATCCATGCTATCAGCAGAAGGGACTTTTAACTTTTTCACTTTTGGAAACAGCTTTTTCACGCCAGCTTCTGTAAAAGATTTAAATGGAATCACGTAAGGCTTTATCGTTTCTAAAAACACCTCTGCTTGCTCCTTATTTCTAACCTCAGCAACTGACAGCAGTAATTCTTCCTGTTCCTCGCTAAGAACATCAAACACATTTAATACTTTTTCTTTTGCAAGAGCTTTTAAAGCCTGCAGCACATCAGAATTGTTTACTGTTCCATGCCCATTGATAAGAATTTGCGTTTGGCTTTTGATAAAATTATATTGATCATTTCTTATAAACGCTTCCACGTTCTTCACTCCTTCTTCATTTAATTAGCTACTTTTTACTTTACCGTACGGATTCCTTTTATGAAATGTAAAAAATAAATCAGAAATAAACTATACCTAAAAAAGCGCAGGCATTCAGTTGCCAGCGCTTGATTTCTACCGTTGCTTTTTATATACAATTTTTTTGATGGTTTCGGTTGATAAAAAGTATTCACGGGCTAGTTCCTCAATTGAAGTTCCTTTTTCAAACAAATTCTTAATCCGTTCGTTTCGCTCGTCAATCAACTTTCTTCCACCAGAGCAAGTTCCCCATTTTCTTTTTGCCTTCTGCGGCTTTGGAATATAAATGGTTTCTCCTTGAATGTATTTTTGAATTTCACTAATCAGCTCTTTAGGTAAAATATTTGTTGCTTTTACATACGTCATTTCTGCCAGCTCCTTATGTGGTTTTGCTTATACAATAAGGGGCAAAGCCGTATATATTAGAAATGAGATATGCGCGGTTAGGCGATGTCTATTACTAAACCGTCCACCCCATGCAAAGTATCGCCTTTCTAATATCAGGCTTTGCATGAGACGCTGCAGTATCCGGTAAACATCTTTTATTTACCATTTATTACACCTCCACTTTACATCAGCTGTAAACCAAGCTTGTATAAAATTACAATTATTGGCTCAGATTTTATTATAAGCTATCTATAATCTTGCACACAATACCTTCTTATTTATAAAACTGACCCCATAAATAAAACGAACTTGCAGGGAGCTCGTTGTTCTCCCTGCAAGTTCGTTTTATTTTTGTTATGAACGCTTCTGCTTTTTGTTAGCTGAACTGCTTTGAACACCTTGTTCAGAAGTGGTCGTCCCTTGTCCTTCTACATTTGGTGAACCTAGCTCTGATTTTGAGCGGTCTTTTTTAATTTTACTCATGTCACTCACCTCCAGTTTGTAGTGTACCCTTTGTACAGCTACATATAAGGAGAGGTGTGCTGTTTTTATTGTTTCTTGAGCATAAATAGCCATAGAAACGTTAAGGCTTGCTTTAATTCATTTGGAAGCTGTCCAATCAGCTTATCTGTAACATTTCGCTTATATACACCTTCGCCATCGATTACTTCCCATCCATTTTCTTTTGCAAGCTGTTCAAACTCCCACGGCATCATCGTATTGCAAATAACGTCTTCACCATATAGTCTTTGAAAACTATTAGTACGAGGCTGAGCAGTTGGTCCAAGAATACCTATACATGCATATCCTCCTGTTTTTACAACTCGGTGCAATTCCTTCAGAGCTAATCGCGGGTGCTCCGTCCATTCCAGGGCGTTGATTACCATAACCCCTTCTACTGATTCAGAAGACAGCGGGAGCTTCATAATATCAGCTTGAGCGAACGACAAATTTTCACTTTTATGCAGTTGGGATGCTTTTTGAATCATTTCTTCTGATAAATCAAGACCGATTGCTTTATATCCAGAAGCGGCTAGAAGAGACGTCCCAAACCCATCACCGCAGCCGACGTCTGCCACTATACCACCTGATTTAAGATGTTTTTGAATAAATGGAATAACTGTTTTCCGACTTCCGTTTTTCCACATTTCTTCACTTCGGCTATTCCAAAATGATACTTTTTGGTTCCACTCGTCTTGAGCTTGGTCATGCCAATTAAATGTTGTCATTTTTTATCCCCTTTGTACTCTTTTCTTTACCTTATCACTTTTTGCAATGAATAAAAACGACTTTTTCAGCAACCATATAGATGTAAAGGAAGGTGTTTATTTGTATGAAAGAACGTTTCGTTGCGGTACGTAAAAATGCAGAGGGTGACCTGCTAGAATTTCAAACGGCTTCAGGAGCTGTTTTAACCTATGAAGAAGCGTTAAAGAAAGTAGAAGCCGGAGACGTTGAGCATGTGAGTACCTTTGTAGGGAAAGACGGCGGTACGTATATTCGCAGTATTCCTGACCATGACAAAACAAATAATCTCGATGCATTGCCATCATTTTAAAGGAGAATGAAGATGACAAAAAAGAATAATAAAGGAAGCGCTAATCAAAGTAACCCAAAAACGCAGCACCATCTTGTTGAAATGGGTGAAGAAATTTCAAGCGGGGATAATTCAAAGGGAAACAAACGCAACAAAGATCAGTCAAGTAAAACACAATAAAAAAAGCCGTGCTTCTTAGCACGGCTTTTTTTATTAATGTTGGCTTGGAAGACCTAATGTTGAAAAATCTCCTGTTGCTACGCTTGTTCCAACTGAAGCAACACCTGCTACTAATGTAAACGCTAATGCCATACCGACTAATACTTTTTTCATAATTATTTCCTCCTCTTTCTTTGATTTGACTCTAGTGTATCACAGGATAAAAGTAGATGAATTCCTTTCTATCAGCATTTATCCCCTTAAAATCATGGATTTCCTCCATTTTGATAGAAATTTCTCAAAAATTATAATGATAGGAATATTTTAAACAAATAGAGCTTCAAGTTCTTTTTCTACTAGCTTGACGAATCGCTCATTTCGTTGCAGGGTGAAAATGGTCATAGACTTTTCCATATATTCTTTACCTTGTTCAATTTTACCTAATTTGATTAAGCTCTCTCCTGCTTGGTAATGAAGTTCTCCAAATAAATACATTGATTCATTACTAATGCACAAATCGATTCCTCGGTTGCTATATATTAATGATTCATCATAGTTACTCATATCTCCAAGCGTTTTGGCAAGTGCATTTAAAATTCTAATTTTTATATTTTCGTCTTTTGTTTGGGGCAGCTCATTTAAGCTTTTGAGTGCTGTTTGATATGTATCTAGAGCCTGTTCATACTCTTTCTCTTCATAAAGAATAATTCCAATGCTATTTAAAATTTCAATTTCTCTTTCTTTATAAAACGTTGCCGATTGCTTAGTAAGCTCGATCGCTTGGTACATTTTAGACAGCGCATCTTCTTTGTTATGATGAATGTAATACACGCAAATACCTTCGTGCCACATTAAAAATTGCTTGTTCAGCGGATTTTGAAACAGCGGACTTTCTTTTTCTTTTACAATGATATTATGAATAGCATCATAATCTCTCTGACGAATATATTGACGAATTAACGATTGAACCGCATCTACGTAATCAAGTCGAGGTGATTCGACACTATCAAAAAAGTAGTTAACATCTACGCCAAGGCGCTTAGAAATTTTATAGAGGGTAATGCTTGATGGATATTCTTCACCGTTTTCAATTTTGCTGATTTGCGCTTGTGTACAAATGTCTCTTGATAATTCTTGTTGTGTCAACCCTGCCATTTTGCGAAGGTCTCTCATAACACTCCCAATTCTATACTCTCTCATCTCTTTTCTCACCCTTACTTTCACATAATATATTCTCTCTATAAACATATAGTGATTTTATTTAGATAGTCAACTGTAAACACGTTAAAAATTTATACAATGTTTCGAAATTGACCATTCCCTATAATAGCAAATTAATCTATAAGAGTAAAATAGTGTATGATTTCTCTTCTCTAAAAAATCCTGTAAAAAAATAATATTGAGACATAACGAAATCAATCCAGTCTACAGACGAACAAATAGGATGAATAAGCTAATATAGATCACTTGTTACACCGCTAAAAGCACCTGCATATATGAAACTTATGTTCACTATAACAGCAAAAAATCCGAACGATAAATCGTTCGGATCTTCTTCAACTAACATATTTTTGTTCCATTCTCATTCACATTTTTATTTATAAACAGGATATCCAACAAATTTAAAGTCTTTGCCGATTGACGTCACAGAAAGACGCTCCACGTCCACTGCGTCCCACATTTTCTCTATGCCTTTTCCTTCTAGGAAAGTAGGAGCTTCTTTTCCTCCTGAAAGCTTTGGAGCCATATACAGCACCAATTTATCAATTAAACGATTTTCCACGAATGCGGCATTCACTTCGCCCCCTCCTTCAATTAAAAGAGACGACACAAATTTCTCACCTAGTATAGAAAGCATATCTTCAAGATTTACTTTGTCCTCACCGCATGTAACAAATACTTCGACGCCTTGCTTTTCGAGCTGTTCTTTTTTTTCTTTTGAATAGCCCTGACTTGTAAATATCCACGTTGGAGCTAAAGAATCCGTTGCTAGCTTAGATTCAAGCGGCATGCGCAGCTTTGAATCCATCACAATACGAATTGGACTGCGGCCGCCTTCAATACGAGTTGTCAGCTCAGGGTTGTCCTTAATGACCGTATTCACCCCTACTAAGATACCCGCTGTTTCATGACGCAGCTGATGTACATCCAAACGAGCTTCCTCAGACGTAATCCACTTGCTGTGAGAAGAAGCAGTTGCTATTTTACCGTCTAACGTAATCGCTGACTTTAATGAAACAAACGGCTTCTTCGTTACAATATACTTATTGAAGACCTCATTCATTTGACGTGACTCTTCTTCACATACACCTGTTATAACTTCAATGCCTGCGTTTTCTAAAATTTCGACTCCATTACCTGCTACTAAAGGATTCGGGTCTAAAGTTGCTATGACCACTTTTTTTACACCGGCTTCAACTAGCGCTTCAGCACAAGGACCTGTACGCCCGTGGTGTGAACAAGGCTCTAGCGTTACGTAAGCAGTCGCTCCTTTTGCTTGTTCGCCAGCCATTCGCAGCGCGTGAATTTCAGCGTGCGGTTCGCCAGCTTTTAAATGCGTACCAATTCCAACGATTCGATTATCGTTTACAATGACCGATCCTACAAGCGGATTTGGCTCTGTTTGTCCTTTTGTTGATTTTGCGTTTTGTAAAGCTATATTCATATAAAATTCGTGATTGATCAAAGAAGAACCTCCTCTTTTAAATGTCCTGAACGTTTAACTTTAGTATCCAAATACTTTTCATTAAACTGCGATACATCTCCCCAAAGTGGAACGCGCCCTGATAAAAGTGCGCCGTTTTTCTCAAGCGCGATTAGCTTTTTTGGATTATTGGTAATCAGCGTAACCGGTTTTTGGCGCAGCACTTTTAACACGCTGATGGCATCACTATAGCTGCGAGTATCATCTTCAAATCCTAACCCTTTATTCGCTTCTACCGTATCAAATCCGTTTTCTTGAAGAACGTATGCCATTGCTTTGCTGAATAGGCCAATGCCGCGTCCTTCATGATTTGCTAAATAAAATAGCGCTCCGCTCCCATTTTCGACGATCATTTTCATTGATTGTTTTAATTGAAAACCGCAGTCGCAGCGTTTGCTTCCGAATATATCTCCCGTATGGCAGATACTGTGCATACGAATGAGTGCCTCATGCGATTCTTGAAAATCTCCGTACACAAGAACACTAGATTGCTGCATGTCAGCTAAATTAGCTCCTTGCATTTTTTCAATAAGCTCTTCCGTACTTAAAGATCCTTCTTTTACATTATCAGAACGCAACCATGAATACCAACTAAATACTTGTGTCTCGCCATCCAGATTCACAGGGAGCGTAATAGGTCCTACTATATAAATAAAATGGTCTTCATTTTTTACTACGTTAATTTTATCTTTTAAAATTGAAACAACTTTTTGGTTAATCACAGTCATTTCCTCCTCTTATGTGTCTTTCACTTATCTACTATTTTCACATTGTGCTCAATCTCTCACATGAACAACTGTTTTTTTTAGCACTTCACTACATTTATCTTTTTTAATTGATGCATCAGCTTACTAAAAGTAAGTAACTTTACTTGCTTAAAGTATTATATGACGATACATTTATCTTGTAAAGCTTTTATGCTCTTTTTGTTACTTTTAGTAATTAACTTTTATAATTNATTTTGGCTCGGTAGCTCAGTTGGTAGAGCAAAGGACTGAAAATCCTTGTGTCGGCGGTTCGATTCCGTCCCGAGCCATCAAAAAGCATGACTTTATTTAAAGTCATGCTTTTTTCTTTTATTTACATTTAAAAGAAAACGTTATTTGCTTTGTATCTCTTTTGTGGTAATATATTACTTTTGTATTTAGAGATGGTTGAAAATCATATATCTTCATGTATAGTAGAGGATGAACTTGTGACGTTTCAAGGGTTATCAAGTATAATAAAACTACGGTATTCAAACAGTATGAATACTATCTTTTATATTTTGCTTCAACTAATAAAGGAGAACGATGATCATGGATAAACGTATTTTAGTCGTAGATGACGAAAAGCCGATTGCAGATATTTTAAAGTTTAATTTGCAAAAAGAAGGTTACGAAGTATTTTGTGCTTATGATGGCGTAGAAGCACTTGAAAAAGTGGAAGAAGTACAGCCTGAAATGATTTTATTAGATATTATGCTTCCTCAGAAAGATGGAATGGAAGTTTGCCGAGAAGTGCGCAAAAAATATGATATGCCAATTATCATGTTAACAGCAAAAGACTCTGAAATTGACAAAGTTTTAGGTCTAGAATTAGGTGCAGATGATTATGTAACTAAGCCGTTTAGTACGCGTGAATTATTAGCACGTGTAAAAGCTAATTTACGTAGACATCAGCAGGTAGCTGTTCCAACGGAAGAAAGCGAAACGAATGAAATTACGATTGGAGCACTTGTTATTCACCCAGATGCTTATATCGTGTCTAAGCGCGGAGAAACGATTGAACTGACTCACCGTGAATTTGAGCTGCTGCATTATTTAGCGAAGCACATTGGACAAGTCATGACGCGTGAACACTTGCTTCAAACTGTATGGGGTTATGACTATTTTGGTGATGTGCGTACGGTAGATGTAACAGTTCGAAGATTACGTGAAAAAATTGAAGATAATCCAAGCCATCCAATGTGGATTGTAACAAGACGTGGAGTAGGCTATTATTTACGCAGCCCAGAGCAGGAGTAATTTTAGATGAAGAAAGTAAGGCTCCTGCAATCTATTCATTTAAAGTTTGTATTGATTTATGTGCTGCTCATTTTAATTGCGATGCAAATTATTGGGGTCTATTTTGCACGACAATTAGAAAAAGAATTAGTTAACAACTTTCGAACGTCTCTTCAAGAGCGGACAGACTTGCTGACGTATAATATTGGACAAGAAATGGTGAAAAATCGTGATGATGATTCACCCACTCTTGAGGAAGACTTAAAGACTATTTTACGAGATTTTGCTTCAAGACCCAATTTAGCTTCAAATGATATGAATGACATCTCTGAAGTAAGAGTCATTGACCAAAATAGAAGAATCATTGCTACATCGAACTCAAATCCTCAACAGATCATAGGTAAAAAGACTAATGATTTAGCGATTACAAATGCGTTGTTAGCAGGAACAAACTCTGATAATGTATTTGTTGATCAAAGCGGACAGCGAATCAGAGTTATGATACAGCCTATTCGTTTACAGGATAAAGTAGGTGCCAGTCAATCAAATTCAACTAATAAAAATGGAAAAGTTCAGTCTAGCGAAGAAATCTTAGGTGCTATTTACTTAACAGCTTCCATGGAGCCTGTTTACGATCAAATGAGTAATATCAATCAGATCTTTAAAGCAGGTACGGTGATTGCTCTTTTTATTACAGCTATTTTAGGCGTGTTTTTAGCTCAGACGATTACTCGTCCAATGTCTGAAATGAGAAAACAAGCACTTGAGATGGCCAAAGGAAATTTTACTAGAAAAGCTAAGGTATACGGGTATGATGAAATTGGTCAGCTAGCTCTCACATTCAACAACTTAACAAGAAAGCTTCAAGAAGCACAGGCAACTACAGAAGGGGAGCGCCGTAAGCTTAGTTCGGTATTAGCTCATATGACGGACGGCGTTATTGCCACGGATCGAAAGGGAAGAGTAATTTTAATTAATGATCCAGCTGCCGCTATGCTAAATGTTTCACGTGAAACGGTTTTGTCTGATCCAGTTGTTTCCCTACTAGATCTTGAAGAAACGCATACGTTTGAAAGCTTGCTCGCTAATCAAGAGTCATTAATTTTGGACTTTAGTACAAAATCGGATCCCTTTATTTTAAGAGCTACCATTTCCGCTATTCAAAAAGAGACCGGTTTTATTAACGGGATTATCATTGTCTTGCATGATATTACAGAGCAGGAGAAAATTGATCAAGATCGCCGAGAATTCGTAGCGAATGTTTCACATGAATTGCGTACGCCGTTAACAACGATGCGCAGTTATTTAGATGCGCTTGCAGAAGGAGCATGGCAAGATAAGGACTTAGCTCCAACATTTTTAAATGTAACGCAAACGGAAACAGAACGAATGATTCGTCTCGTTAACGACTTGCTTCAATTATCTAAGCTAGATAGCCAAGACTACCGATTTAGTCGTGACCCAATCAATTTTGTGAAGTTCTATCATTACATCATTGATCGCTTTGAAATGACAATTGAACAAGGCATTTCGTTCGTGCGCGACTTGCCAAATGAAGCAATCTATGTCGCTATCGATCAAGATAAAATTACACAAGTATTAGATAACATTATTTCCAATGCAATAAAATATTCACCTGAAGGCGGAACCATTACGTTTTCAATTGCTCAGCATACGCATGAAATTGTTGTGAGCATTAAAGACCAAGGTATGGGAATTCCAAAATCAAATTTAGCTAAAATTTTCGAACGTTTCTATCGTGTAGATAAAGCACGAACGCGTAAATTAGGCGGAACAGGATTAGGGCTTGCTATTGCCAAGGAAATTATTGAAGCACATGATGGACGTATTTGGGCAGATAGTCAGGAAGGAAAAGGAACAACGATTTACTTTACTCTTCCGATTGAAAGTGAGAATGATGACGAATGGGAATGAGATATGAACATATCAAAACGGCCATCTTAGTTGTTCTCGTCGCTTCCAGTTTAATTATGACGTATCATATATGGACGTATCAGCCTTCTTATAAGGTCATTTCAAAAAATCAACATTTGCAGGAAGTTGAAGTGAGTTCAAAAAGTAAAATAGAAGATCATATTCTTCCAACAGAAGTTCTCTATCATCGAAACGATAATCACTACATGTCTCACGACGAAGATGATGTAAACAAATGGGTAAATGAAATGAAAAAGTGGAAATTTTCGAACGTGACGGACGTTTCGGATGCTATTTCTCCTGATGGATTTTTAAATTATGTCCATGGCAGTAATTCTATTGAAGTGCTGTATCCAGACGCGCTGCCTTTGAAAACATTTCAACAGCTTTTTTCATTTTCTCAAACGTCTTTGCCTAATCAAACATTTGACCGTGTACTCATTAAAATTAAGCGTACACCTTCATTTTTCGTGAGCGTGTATCTTGTGAATTATGAGCAAAAAAAGATTTATTCGGTTACAGTCAAGAATTTGGCCAAAGATGATATCAAAGAATTAGAAGATAAGATGAAACGTACGTATGCCCCGAGCTTTGTATATAAAGAAAACAAAAATCGGTATATCTTCCTTCCAGAAAACAATATCACGATGAATAGTGAAGTCTACTATACGAGCATGAGGCATTTAGATATTGAAAAATATAAGGAAGCGCTTTTTAACAACCCAGACTATGCACGGAAAGAAACGTCTACAAACCGAGATGTCTACACCGAAGGTACAAAAGTGATTAATGTTAATACGAAGACAGATGTGATGGAATATGTGAATCTTGTAAATTCCACGACCGAAGTAATGGAAGATTATAATTTAATAAACCGCAGCTTTAGCTTCGTTAATGACCACGGCGGCTGGACGGAATCTAATTACAGGTTCAACAGCTGGAATCGTATTACAAAAGAAATTAGCTATCGTTATTATAAAGATAACTATCCAGTGTACAGCAATCAGGGAATGACTGAAATATATCAAAGATGGGGAAATGCGGAGATTTTAAATTACCGTCGTCCTCTTTATCGTTTTGTGAGAGTACAGGATTCGAGTGTAGAAAAGCTGCAGTCATCTCAAAAGGTGATTCAATTAATTGAAAAACACCAAAACTTTGACCCGAATCTGTTAAAAGATATTTCAATAGGCTATCAGCTAGAAGAAGTCTCCCAGCAGCCAAAAACCGGTGAAAAGACGGTTGAGTTTAATTCTAACTCTGTCAAACTCGTTCCTTCTTGGTTCTATTATTATAATAGTAAGTGGTATCGAATTGCACCGCCGACCGAAGGAGGCGATAACGATGGATTGGAATAGAACAAAAACCATCTTTATTTTCACTTTCTTGATCCTTAATATTTACTTAGGCTATCAGATTTTTAAAACTCATCAAGAAGATCAGTACTCTCTATTTGTGGAGTCGAGCGTTGAAGAACAATTAACGAGTGAAGGCATTGAATATAAACATTTACCTGTAGATGTGAAGGAAGCTTCGTCGTTAAATGCTAAAAGCAAACTGTTTAAAGATGAAGATTTAAAAAAGCTTAAAGAACAAAAAGCAGCGCTGCTTGAGGAAAAAACAATTCGAAGTGTACTAGACAAACCTTTTTCAGTACCTGAAAAAAGTCCCGAAGCAAAGCTAAGTCAATTTCTAAAACGGTATGTGCTCTCGGGTAAGGATTATGAGCTATGGAATGTTAACAAAGAGAAAAAAACAGTTACATTCTTTCAACAATATAAGAAGCATAAAATCTTTGATAATGAAAATGGCATGATTATTGCTCATTTAAATGATAAAGGTGAAATTATTTCGTATGAACAAACGATGCTAGGTTCTGTGAAAACGTTAGATGATGAGCAGGATGTTTTAACGCCTTTAAAAGCATTAGAAAATTTGTTTTTGAAGGGTGAATTGAAAAAGAAAGATTCTGTAACAAAAGTAGAGTTTGGGTACTATACGTTTGATCTGCCACTACTAAATTCTCAAGTTTTAGCACCAACTTGGCACATTGTTGTAAATGGAGATACGAGTTATTTTGTAAATGCCTTTGAAGGGCAGATTATTAAAAAAGGAAATAAATAAGTATTTGGAGTGAGATAAATGAGCCTGCATTTCAGCGTGCTAGCGAGTGGGAGCACAGGAAATGCGATTTTAGTAAGTGATGGAGAACATTCCTTACTAGTTGATGCAGGGCTGAGCGGAAAACAAATGGAAGCTCTATTTCAACAAGTAAATCGCAATATCCCGGATTTATCAGGAATTTTAGTGACTCATGAACATAGTGACCATATTAAAGGACTAGGTGTTCTGGCACGTAAATATAAGCTCCCTATTTTCGCAAATGAAAAAACGTGGAACGCAATGGATGGCTTGATTGGCAACATTGATACAGAACAGAAGTTTCACTTTGAAATTGGCCAAACGAAATCGTTTGGTCAATTGGAAGTGGAGTCTTTTGGCGTTTCGCATGATGCTGCAGAGCCTATGTTTTATGTCTTTCATGAAGGATCTAAAAAATTAACCCTTATTACGGATACCGGCTATGTAAGTGACCGCATGAAAGGTACGATTAAAAATAGCGATATGTACGTATTTGAAAGCAATCATGACGTTGAAATGCTGAGAATGGGGCGATACCCTTGGAGCATTAAAAGACGAATTCTAAGCGACGTGGGACATGTATCAAATGAAGACGCGGCTCTTGCAATGGCAGATGTGATTGGAGATCAAACCAAACGCATTTACTTAGCGCATTTGAGTCAAGACAATAACATGAAGGAAATTGCCCGCATGTCGGTTGCACAAGTGTTACAACAGAAAGACATCAATGTAGAGGACAATATTCTCCTATGTGATACTGATCCAAAAAGACCAACTGATATTGTTTATGTATAGTCTCTAGAAAGGAAGCGAAAAATAACTTCATTTAGTACGTGAATGCAGACATTCACGATGATAAATGAAGGGTTCGGTGATAGTGTGGAACATTATGATGAAGGCCAAGAGCCAAATAGTCGGCCGCCTAAACGCCGCAGAGGATATTTCGCTTCTGCTCTGATTGGAGCAATTATAGGTGCACTTATTGTACTGCTTCTTATGCCAGCCTTGGTGAGGAACGGGATTTTACCAGATGGGTGGATGACGGATGAAAATAGAGATGAACAAACAGGGTCTACCATTCAAAAGTCAGTATCTCTTGACGTCACTACGGCCGTCACAAAAGCTGTTTCTGAAGTCAATGCAGCAGTTGTAGGAGTTGTAAACATTCAGAACTCTGAAAGCTTTTGGAATGATGAACGAACTGATGCCGGGACGGGCTCAGGTGTTATTTACAAAAAACAAGGCAACAAAGCTTATATTGTGACAAACTATCATGTCATTAAAGGCGCTAACGAAATTGAAGTGAGCTTCAGTAACGGTACAAGGGTATCGGCTAAAATTCTTGGCAGCGATGATTTAATGGACTTAGCAGTTCTTGAAATTGACGCAGGCCACGTGACAAAAGTGGCTACCTTCGGAAATTCTGATAAGCTTAAAGCTGGTGAACCAGTGATTGCTATCGGAAACCCGCTAGGCCTTCAATTTTCTGGCTCCGTTACACAAGGAGTTGTCTCAGGGGTTAACCGTGTCATTCCTCAAGATTTGAATGGCGATGGAAATCCTGATTGGCAATCAGAAGTTATTCAAACAGATGCCGCCATTAACCCTGGTAATAGCGGGGGTGCTCTTGTTAATATTGATGGTGAATTAATCGGTATTAATTCCATGAAAATTGCTCAAGAAGCAGTAGAAGGCATTGGTCTTGCGATTCCAATCAACATGGCTAGGCCCATTATTAATGACTTAGAACGATATGGTGAAGTCAGACGTCCGTATCTTGGAGTTAGTACACTATCATTAAGTGAGGTATCAGGGTATCATTTAAAAGAAACCCTTAAGTTACCGCATGATGTAGTAAACGGAGTCGCTGTTCTAAAAGTTGAGCCAGGTTCGCCAGCCGCTAAAGCCGGATTAAAGGAATATGATGTGATTGTTGAGTTAGATCACAGCAAAGTAAGGGACATTGCGACACTTCGCAAACACCTCTACATTGAAAAAGAAATTGGCGATAAAATGAACGTAACGTTCTATCGCGATGGCAAAAAGAAATCCACAGAAGTAAAATTAACGCGTCAAATGAAGTAAAATAAAGTTATCCACAGGGGATAAACTCCTGTGGTTTTTTAATGAAAAGAATAGAGAAAGGAAGATAAATACATGAAGATATATTGCTGTTTAGAACATACAGAACTAGCGCTGGATGTAATGGTAGATGAGATTGAGCTAGCGCCGGTTTTTGAAAAAATAGAAAATTCCACTGACAAAAAAAGCTGTGAATATTGTGAAAATGAAGCTGTATATGTAGTAGGGAACTAATATTCTTATACAAAATGTGGATATAACATGTGGATATGTGGATAATATCTGTGGATAAGAGATAAAGGAGAGGAGAATAGCCTGTGAATATCTCTATTATAACCATTGGAAAGCTAAAAGAAAAATACTTAAAACAAGGTATTCAAGAATATTTAAAGCGTTTATCAAGCTATGCAAAAGTGGAAATTATTGAGCTTGCAGATGAAAAAGCGCCAGAAAACTTAAGTGAATCTGAAATGGAACAGGTAAAACAAAAAGAAGGAGAGCGCATCTTAGCGAAAATCTCAGACGATACTTATGTGATCGCATTAGCTATTAACGGAAAACAAAAGTCTTCCGAGGAACTCGCAAAAGAAATTGATTCATTAGCTACCTACGGAAAAAGCAAAGTAGCGTTTGTCATTGGCGGGTCGCTTGGTTTAAGCAGCGAAGTAATGAAACGCTCAAACGCAGCCCTTTCTTTTTCAAAGATGACGTTTCCTCATCAGCTTATGCGCCTAGTATTAGTAGAACAGATTTACCGAGCTTTTCGTATTATTCGAAATGAACCTTATCATAAATAGATCGTGTGGATATTTTTTCATTAAAAGCTGAGGCAGAAGGAAATGTAAAACCTTCTGCCTCAGCTTTTATCATATGTGGATAAATAGCATACGTCTATAAAAAAGAACAAGAGGTTCTTCTCTCCGATAAAATGTTAGAACAATTGAGTTTAAACAAACGAGATCTTATTTAAGAAACAGAAAAACCTTCGTCTTCTTTCACTCCAGCTCTGTCTTTAAACTCATCAAGCAACGCACGCACTTCGTCAGTTGTTTCCGTGCTCATGAGTAGATTTCTTAATTCACTTGCACCGCGGAATCCGCGAACGTAAATTTTGAAAAAGCGTCGAAGCGGTTTGAAAGGGCGCGGCTCTAATTCTTCAGAATACTTATCATGAAGATCTAGCTGCAGGCGAAGAAGTTCTAATAGCTCTTCGCTTGTGTGCTCTTTCTTTTCTTTTTCAAACGCAAACGGATTATGGAAAATTCCGCGTCCAATCATGATTCCATCAATGCCGTACTTCTCCGCAAGTTCAAGACCTTTCTGGCGGTCAGGAATATCACCGTTAATTGTTAGTAGCGTATGAGGCGCAATTTCGTCACGAAGCTTCTTGATCTCCGGAATTAACTCCCAGTGCGCGTCAACATCGCTCATTTCTTTTTTTGTACGAAGGTGAATAGAAAGGTTCACGATATCCTGTTCTAAAATGTGCTTCAGCCAGTCGTACCACTCATCAACTTGCGTATAGCCAAGACGAGTCTTTACGCTTACTGGAAGCCCTCCAGCTTTGGCTGCCTGGATAATCTCAGCCGCAGTATCTGGACGGCGAATCAGACCAGAACCTTTTCCGTTTCCTGCAACATTCTGCACAGGACAGCCCATATTAATATCAATGCCGCGAAAGCCCATTTCGGCCATGCCAATACTCATTTGACGGAAGTATTCAGGCTTGTCTCCCCAAATGTGCGCAACGATTGGCTGTTCATCATCTGTAAACGTCAAACGTCCTTTTACGCTATCTTTCCCTTTCGGATGGCAGTAGCTTTCCGTATTCGTAAACTCTGTAAAAAATACGTCAGGTCGTGCTGCTTCGGTCACAACATGGCGAAAAACGACATCCGTCACAGCTTCCATCGGTGCCAAAATAAAAAACGGACGCGGCAACTCATGCCAAAAATTATCTTTCATCTTATATCTAAACCCTTTCTTTTAGGGAAAACATATTCCCAAAATTAAAAAGTGTAATTTCTTTTATAAGGTTGAATGCTAGTATAAACTTCAACCAATATATACTTTAATGGTATGGGAGGAAAAGTGCAAGGGAACGAGTGGTTTTGTTTTGCTGGAAATACTTATTGAAACAACTTTTATATCTAGTATTAGTGGGGTGTAAGCAATTAAAAGCAAGCTTGAAGGCATGTACCGGATACTCGCGAATAAATATCCTAAAGCATTTGGTTTGTGTGTAGGCACTTTCTCCAAGGATATTATAAAGTATTCACCATAATTATGATTACGATAAACGATTTTATAAATAACTTCGACTATATAAAAAACCACGTCTGTCACTGCACAACAGACGTGGCTTCATTACATATTAATGCTTTTTGTAAGGAGCGCCGTCCTTAGAAGGCAGTCCAGAAATGTATCCGACACCGCCAGTTTCTTGAATGCCGATGCTTTCTTTCATTGCATTAGCTAGCTCTTCTTTATCAACAGCGGTAATACTTTTGTCGCTGATGTCCTCGCCCGGGTGCTGATAGTTGCTTAGTACGTAGCGAGAGTTTTGAATGTTTTCTACTGCACGAAGTCCTGTTGCTTCTGCTCCCACTGGAACTGAAAGGATGCGTGATAGTTTTTTAGTTTTTACATTATAAGCCCATACGAAGTTGTTTGTATGCAGTGAGCTGTCTTCTCCGATAAACAGTGTATTTAAGTTATTTGAATACGTAAGGTTGTCAGGGTTGGCAATTTTATTTGGGTCCGCTGTATTACCGTATGCATCTGCTTTTTCTAGGTCTTGTCCAATCAGTAGCCCTTCCATGCTTGCAGGAACGTAGCGACTGTTAATCTTGCCGTTTGCTAGGTCTTTTTGATGCGATCCTAAGTTCAGCTGGTAGGTCACACCAGACTCTAATTTTGGAAGCTGGATATCATCTTGTACAGCGCCAGATTCTTTTAGCATGGCACTATTTTGGTAAGAAATAGCCATATACGCTTTTTTGTCTTTTTTGTTAACCGTTAGTCCTTCCATCTTGTTGAATTCAGATGTTGCACCTAAAATTGCACCGTATCGGCGTGATTCTAAAAAGGCAGCTGCTTTTTCCATACCAGGCTTTACTTTTAGGTATTCAACTTTTTTACTTGCAGCGGTTTTCACAGCTTTAAATCCTTTTTTAGGCTGGTCAGCTGTTTCAAAAATATCACTAAATTTTGTGCCTTTGTCGATTATTGTTTTCACTTCATTGTCTGTTGCATGGCCAAGCTTAATCCATTGAAGGTCGCCTTTACCTCCATTTTCTGTGCTCGTTTGTTTAAACTTTGCCGCATAAAGAGTTCCTGCTGAGAAGTCTTTTTCCTTATCTGCTACATACATAAACATCATGGTATTAGACCCATCGTCTCCAAAAAGAGCGGTTTTGTTATCTGGAAGTACCTGCATCATTTCGTGTGAAAAACGGCCTGTGCTGTAATGTTTTACGACGGATGCATGGCCGCTTTCATCCACTGAAATTTCTGGAATCCAGCCGTAGTAGTAAGGGTTTGCTTTTGACGTGTCGCCGAAATAAAGCTTAGCGAAGTTCGTGACGTCTTTATAAGAGCTGGATGAAGGATCTTCAAAAGCACGTGCATCGGGCTCATATTCTTCTGAACCAAGGTGAGTACCCCAATCCGTTGTAGAGCCATTACACGGCGTCCACAAACCATTTACATTGGAAAAATCAATTTTTTTAGCATGGTTGACCGTTAATTTTCCTGTTTTATCATCTCGGTCAACTTGTGTAAGCGTCATTGAAGCGGGAAGACCGGAAATCTCTTTTCCAGCATTATTAACAGATTCATATTCATAATGTGAAATAATATAAGACTTACCGTTGATGGTGATAAAGCTGTTTGAATCCGGTGCGTCTGATACGTACGGTGATGGCTTATCGGGAACGCTTCGGTCAATAATCGGATCCCCGTTTGCATCGATCGGTGTACCTGCGGCGATTAATTCCCCTTTATTATCGACAATTTTATCTTTTGAAAGAAAGAGCTGGTTATAGTTAAGCGGCGTTTCTTCAACGCTTCCATCTTTATACGTTACTTTTACAGATGCCTCTGTATACGTTTTAATCATATTTTCAATCGTAGTAGGTGCTTTCATTGGCTGAAACTCGACGCTTTTGATTTGTTTTGGATGTTGAACTGGGTGATGCTCTGCTGCAAAAGCAGAAGCGGCACTAGAAGCTAAAAGGGTGAGAGATAGTCCAAGAGATACTCGTTTTTTCATGGTTGATAACCTCCAAATTGTATTCATACACTTATTAAATCATTTGATTGTTGAGGAAATATAAAGAGAAGCGCTGGATTTGTTGAGCTGTTGTTAAGAACGTTGAACATTTATATGACAAGTTTAACTAGAAGTTATTCAGCTATCTTTCAGAATTTGTTCAGATAGCATTCAGCCGGGCTTCACAGTGCATTCATGGGCCGCTCTTACAATAAAGACATAGCTAAAGGCGACAAGAAGCGCTTTGGCTCGTACAGCAAAATTGAAAGGTATTTTAGCAGAAAAAAACGTCACTCAGTTCGATGCTTATACGGGGCAAGAGTGCTCATAATTTTTTATCTTAAAACATAAAACATACATTTCATTTTTTATTCATATCAAGCAGAGGGTGTTTCAAGGCATCCTCTGCTTTTCTATTTATAACTAGAAACGGGGCTGTTTATCTATGTTAAGATAAATGTAGATTATTGTTGTAAAATGGATAGAACTAGAATGAAATAAATTAAATAGATAGGGTGTACACATGAGAAAAGAAGTACAAGTTATAGCCAAAGAAGCTTTTATTAAAAAAGTGAACAAGGGTTATCCACTCATTGAAAAAGATGCGCTTGTTGATGGTCATAAACTGCAAGAAGAAGGGGTTATTATTAACTTGGTCACTCCCAAAAATCAATTTTTAGCCAAAGGCTATTATGGAAAACAAAACAAAGGCTACGGATGGATTCTTACGAAGAAGAAAAATGAGCAAATTGACGCGGCGTTTTTTGCTAGAAAAATTCAGCAAGCTATTTCGTCTCGTCATGACTTTTATGCGTCTGAAGACACAACTGCTTTTCGTGTATTTAATAGTGAAGGTGACGGAATCGGTGGCTTGATTATTGATTATTATGACGGATATTACGTCATGAGTTGGTATAGTGAAGGAATTTATCAATTTAAAGAATACGTCATTGAAGCCTTAAAGTCTGCGCCTAACTTTAAAGGGCTGTACCAGAAAAAACGTTTTAACGTAAAGGGGCAGTATATTGAAGAAGATGATTTTGTAGCAGGGGATAAAGGTGAATTTCCTTTAATTGTAAAAGAAAATGGTATTCGTTTTGCCGTTTACTTAAATGACGGAGCGATGGTGGGAGTCTTTTTAGATCAGCGAGACGTCCGTAAAACGATTCGAGATAAATATGCAAAAGGAAAGACCGTGCTAAATATGTTTTCGTATACAGGCGCATTTTCAGTGGCGGCCGCTCTTGGAGGAGCTGCGAAAACAACAAGTGTCGATTTAGCCAATCGCAGCTTGGCTAAAACAATTGAGCAATTTAGTGTAAATGGAATTGATCACGAAGCACAGGACATTATCGTAGAAGATGTTTTCAAGTATTTTAAATATGCGGTCAAGAAGAACATGACCTTCGATCTTGTGGTGCTAGATCCGCCGAGCTTTGCCAAGTCGAAAAAGCATACGTTCAGCGCGGCAAAAGACTACAAAGATTTATTAAAAGAAGCCATTGCTCTTACAAAGCCAAATGGTGTCATTGTAGCATCTACGAACGCAAGCAATTTTGATATGAAAAAATTCCATTCGTTTATTGAAAAAGCTTTTAATGAAAAAGGGGAACAGTACAAAATGATGGAGCAGTTCGCTCTTCCAGCTGATTTTAAAACAATAAAAGAATTTAAGTCAGGTAATTATTTAAAAGTCGTGTTTATTCAAAAAGTAAATCGCTAAATGCAAGGCTGCATGATGAATTCATGCAGTTTATTTATTTTCAAAAAAATAACGCTTACAAGCTATTTTGAAGGGAATAAAATGAAGGTAAGAGATAAATATTGTCAATATATATGATAAAATAATAAAGGAATTATGCTCAACACTTCACAATTTTACAATATCATCCTTACGAAACGTATTTTTACAATTATTTTATTTTAAATGGGATAAGTATTGAGTACGAAGTGGAAAGAGCATACTATTACTATTATTTAAAAACATGAAAGGAGAAAGATTATGGCTGAAACAACAAAAAAGCCTGCCGGCGAAGTGAAATTTATTCCTTTATTAATTTGTCTGGCAATCGGACTTATTTTATGGTTTATTACACCTCCGTCCGGACTTGATTTGAAGGCTTGGCACTTATTCGCTATTTTTGTGGCTACTATCGTAGGGCTTATCATTAAACCATTGCCATTGGGCAGTGTAGCTATTTTATCTTTAACCATTATTGTATTAACTAATACATTAACGCTTGAACAATCGCTCAGCGGTTTTCAAAATACGACGATTTGGTTAATCGTTATTGCATTCTTTATTTCTAGAGGTTTTATTAAGACTGGTCTAGGAACAAGGGTTGCCTATATCTTCGTTCGTTTGTTCGGTAAAAAGACGTTGGGACTATCGTATTCTCTTATCGTAAGTGACTTACTTTTATCACCTGCAATGCCGTCTAATACAGCACGAGCTGGAGGAATTATTCTTCCAATCATTCGTTCTTTATCCGAAACATACGGATCGAGAACTGGCGACGGTACGGAGCGCAGAGTCGGTGCTTTCTTAACAAAAGTATCGTTTCAAGGAGATATGATCACATCCGCTATGTTCGTAACAGCAATGGCGGCCAATCCTCTTGCGGTTAAAATGACGGAACAAATTACAGGCAAGACTATTTCATGGGTTGGCTGGGCAGCGGCTGCAATCGTACCTGGAATTATTAGTTTAATCGTTATTCCGCTCGTTATTTATAAGCTGTATCCGCCAGAATTAAAAGAAACGCCGGAAGCATCTGAAATTGCAGCAAAAAAACTAAATGAAATGGGTCCGCTAAAGAAAGAAGAATGGTACATGATTGGCGTATTTTTACTTCTTCTTGTGTTGTGGATTTTTGGCGCTAATTTAAATATTAATGCAACAACAACTGCTTTTATTGGTCTATGTGCGCTGCTTTTAACGCAAGTGTTAAGCTGGTCGGACATCAAAAAAGAACAGGGAGCATGGGATACATTAGTCTGGTTTGCTGTTTTGGTTATGATGGCAACTTTCTTAAATGATCTAGGCATGATTCCTTGGTTCAGTGATCTGATGAAAGGCACTGTTAGCCATATGTCTTGGATGACGGCGTTGATTGTATTAGCTATTGCATATTTTTATTCTCACTACTTTTTTGCGAGTAACACGGCTCACGTCAGCGCTATGTACGCAGCATTTTTATCTGTCATCGTGGCCGCTGGTGCGCCTCCGTTACTGTCAGCATTAATTTTAGCGTTCTTTAGCAATTTATTTGGCTGTTTAACTCACTACGGAAGTGGACCCGCACCGGTGTTCTTCGGTAGTGGATATGTAACGCAGCAAAAATGGTGGTCGCTCGGCTTTTTAATTTCAATTATTCATATTATCATTTGGATTGGAATTGGCGGCTTGTGGTGGAAACTGCTAGGTCTATGGTAAAAAAACAGTGGCGCAGGCCACTGTTTTTTTTATGCTTCAGCCCAAACGGATACAGAGCCGCCATTTACAGGGAATTGTCCGTAGCCATCTTCTTCAATCACAACTTGGTCCTCTCGGTTGTTTGTGAAGTCAATCCACGTTTGTCCACTTCGGTGTTCGCCGACGAACATTCTCTTTTCGCCATCTTCACCGTTTGACATCACCACAGCGCATCCAGACTTCTCAAATTCCTCTACACCATGCCTTACCCATCCAATAGTATTCGGGTGATCAAAATAATCGTCTTGCTGGCCGTATGCTTTGTCATAGCGTACATGCAAGAGAGTGGAAATATCTTTTTCTTTTCCTTCAATTGGGTGCTCTCCGCCTATCCCAAAATAGTCTCCGTAAAACACACAAGGATAACCGTCTTCACGAAGTAAAATTAGAGCGTAAGCACTCTGTTTGAACCAATCTTCTACCCAAGATTCTAAAGATTCATTTGGCTGAGAGTCATGGTTATCTACAAATGTGACAACATTCAAAGGGTGAGTCTTGACTAATGTATCATCAAAAATCGTGGTTAAATCAAAATCTCTTCCTTGCTGAGAGGCTTCATGCAGTTTATAGTGCAGCGATACGTCAAACAAATCGATTTGATAATCAATCACGTCTAGGAATTCCTGACAGGCTGTTAACTCTGGATTCCAAAACTCTCCCACAAAATAAAAGGGCTTTTCTTGAGAAGAGGACAATTCGTGGGCAAACTCTTTAATAAAATCGTGGTTAATATGTTTAATGGCGTCTAATCGATAACCGTCGCACTGCAGAGTGTCTGCTAACCATTTTCCCCATTTGATCATTTCTTCTCGAACTTCAGGATGATCGTAATCAATATTCGCAAACATTAAATAATCGTAGTTGCCAAACTCTTGATCCACATTTTCGTTCCAGCTTTTGTTTTCTCCGGCAATACGAAAAACGCCTTCTTTTCCATTTTTATCATCGTAATCAGTGCCGTTAAAATGATTAAAGTTCCATTTGAAAGAAGAATATTGATCGCCGCGCCCTTCAAATGTAAACTTTGTCCAACCTTCAATTTCAAAAGGTTCAGAAATTTCTTCTGTTCGGTTCATGGGGTCCACTTCAATGACGTGGAACGTTTCTTTTTCATCTGCTGCAGCTTTATGGTTCATTACAATATCCACATAGACATTAATTCCATGATTATGACAGGCATCAATCGCTTCATGCAGCTCTTGCTTGGTTCCATACTTTGTACGAACGGTTCCTTTTTGATCAAATTCGCCAAGATCGTATAAGTCATAAACGCCGTAGCCATTATCCTCTGATGAAACACCTTTTGTAACCGGGGGAATCCACACGGAATCAATTCCTTGTTCTTTTAGTTGAGGAGCGAGCTCTTTGAGGCGTTGCCAATGCTCGCCATCAGCTGGCACATGCCATTCGAAAAATTGCATAATTGTATGATTCCGTTCCAAGTTAAATCATCCTCCTTTTAAATAAAAAGATATAATCGCTCACGGATAGTTCTTTAGAATCAAATGAGGAATTGATTATATTTTTTCTTTTAACGTTCCTGTTATCCCTATTCCTTAAACCTTTTTCAATGTTTGAAGCTTAAGAAAATCTTAAAATGTTTTCTTCTTTTTTCTTAAAAAATGCAGTTTACAGTAAAACCCATAGACGAAATGACCCATGATATACTTTTGAAAGGAGTGTTAGAAATCAGTGAACGAATATATGATTTTAGTTGTAGGTGCTGAGCTGTTTGAACGATTTAAAAGAGGGGACACTTCAAGACAAACCGATGGCTCCGGACTTGGGTTAGCTATTGCTAAGTCAATTATTGATTTGCACGGAGGAGAACTGAATATTAAAATTGACGGAGATTTATTTAAAGTAACGATTATTCTTTAATGTGAGTGAATATAAACAGCATATCTAGTAAAAAAGAAAAGCAACCTCATTATGCTGGTTGCTTCTCTTTTTTTAGCGTTCGTAATTTTATTCCGCAACCGCAAAGCGTACTGTGCTTTAGTACTTTTATTTCTCTATCACACTGATTACATCTTATTTCTTGTCCAATCATTTCTTCACCCCTTCCTCTTTTTACAAGAATTTAAATAAGTATCCATAAAATATGGATACTTATTTAGTGATAAAATGTTAAACTAATTGAGAATAAATGAGAATATGAAATGAGAAAAATACCTTTATTTTCTCATTACAAAAACTGATATCTTTATTTTACTTGCTGCGGAACAGACAATCCTAAACCATCTGCAATGCGTGTTCCATACTCTGGATCCGCTTTGTAGAAGTGCTGAATTTGACGCAGTTTAATCTCTTCTTTTTCTACAGGCTTCATAGCTTCAACGATGTTTGCAACTAGTCGCGTACGCTCGTCTTTGCTTAGAAGGCGGTATAAGTCACCTGCTTGCGTGTAATGATCGTTATGATCATATGCAACACTATCAGCAACGCCTGAAACAGGGTATGCCGCTTGTTTGTTTTCGTGAGATTCTGTCGGGCCGCCAAAGCTGTTTGGCTCATAATAAACAGAACGGCCGCCGTTATCGTCAAAGCGCATTTGACCGTCACGCTGATAGTTATTTACTTCATTGCGCGGACGGTTAATCGGTAGCGCTTGATGGTTAGCACCCACGCGGTAGCGATGTGCATCGCTGTATGCAAATAGTCGACCTTGCAGCATTTTATCAGGTGATACGTCAATTCCCGGTACAAGCGTTCCAGGTGAGAATGTAGCTTGCTCCACTTCGGCAAAATAATTTTCTGGATTGCGGTCCAAGACCATGCGACCTACTTCAATTAACGGGTAGTCTTTTTGTGACCAAACCTTTGTTACATCAAACGGATCAAAGCGATACGTATCAGCGTCTTCTAATGGCATAATCTGAACGTACAGCTTCCATGAAGGGAAATCGCCTTTTTCAATGGCATTAAATAAATCTTCAGTATGATAATCTGGGTTTTCACCAGCTAGCTTTGCAGCTACGTCTGGAGACAGATTTTTTACGCTTTGCTCTGTTTTAAAGTGATATTTTACCCAAACGCCATCTCCTTTGGCATTAACCCATTTAAATGTGTGGCTGCCAAATCCATGCATATGGCGTAAAGTTGCCGGGATACCGCGGTCAGACATTAAAATAGAAACTTGATGCAAAGATTCAGGAGATAAAGACCAGAAATCCCAAACGGCCGTCGGGTTTTTTAAATGTGTGCGTGGATCGCGTTTTTGTGTATGAATAAAGTCAGGAAATTTAATCGCATCTCGGATGAAAAATACAGGTGTATTATTTCCGACTAAGTCGTAGTTTCCTTCTTCTGTATAAAATTTAACAGCAAATCCGCGAGGGTCGCGAACGGTATCTGCTGAGCCGTTTTCACCAGCTACTGTTGAAAAGCGAGCAAATAGAGGTGTTCGTTTTCCTACTTTAGAAAGGAAAGCTGCTTTTGTATAGGCTGAAACATCATTTGTCACTTCAAAATAGCCGTGGGCACCGGCGCCTTTTGCGTGTACGACGCGTTCAGGAACTCGCTCTCGGTTAAAATGGGCTAATTTCTCTAAAAGGTGAACATCTTGAATTAAAGTAGGTCCGCGTGAACCAGCGGTCATTGAATTTTGATTATCTCCAACCGGAGCTCCCCAACTAGTCGTTAGGTTATTCTTGTTTGTTGTCATCTTAGAACCACCTCTTATTTGAATTTTATTATGTTAGAAATAATAATAACATTTTTAAATAAAAAATCAATACTAAATTATAATTATTATAATTTAAATTGTTAATTTTGAGATGTAGTCAGTGGGGGATACGCATGTGGAATGTACGAACTATTTTAAAAATTTTCTGTATAGTATATTTAGTTTAATAATAAAAATGCCTGGTGTGCAATTATTTTGACCGGCTATTACCATATCAAAAACACGCTTGCTTATATAAGCAAGCGTGTTCGTTTTATATATTTTGTGATAAGTTTGCTTTCGCTGCCAGTTCAGCCTGAGGCGTGCGCCAAAGCTGCGTCCATTTTTGAATCGCAGCAATCATAATAATGAGACCGAGTATAAGCATGATGATTGAAAGAGTTGCATTTAATATGCTGTAACCTGCCGCAGCTTCATTTAAATAGACATTCTTAACCATCCAATAACCTGCGTAGTTAACCGTTACGTAAAGGTAGGCTAGCGGAATAAGGCAAGTAAGCATATAGGAGCGTTTATCTGCAATTCTAAGAATAACGGTTGCTCCAATAATTAAACCAATAGAGGCCATTAACTGATTCGATACGCCGAACAGCGCCCAAACTGAGCCAATATCTCCTGAGAACAATAAATACCCCCACATAAAACAGGCTAGGGCGCTTGCAAAAATGGACCCCGGAAGCCAGTCTACTCGCTTCAATGGCTTATAAAATTCACCGAAAAAGTCTTGAATTAAATAGCGGGAAACGCGTGTACCCGCGTCGATAGCAGTTAAAATAAACACTGCTTCAAACATAATGACGAATTGGAAAAAGTAAGAAGACAGGTGGCTGAACCAAGGAATTTCTGTGAAGATATATGTCATTCCTACGGCCAGTGTAACAGCCCCGCCTGTACGGCCTTCTAAGTTTAGACCAATCTCTTGGCTAAGCTGAGGAAGAGCTGTCACGTTCATGCCGAGCGTTTTGAACACTTCAGGTGTAGAGTTGATTGCAAAATAGTCTCCAGGATGTAAAGCTGTTGCGGCAATTAATGCCATAATTCCTACCAAGCATTCGACTAACATCGCCCCGAAGCCTACAACTTTAATGTCACTCCAACGGTCGAGCATCTTAGGGGTTGTCCCTGAACCAACAAATGCATGGAAGCCGGAAATAGCACCGCAGGCGATCGTAATGGAAATGAACGGCCACACGGGTCCTGCTAAAATAGGGCCGCCTCCGTGAATAAATTCAGTAACTGCAGGAAATGGAATTGCTGGATTTACGAAAAACACGCCTACAATCAGCGCGATAAAGACACCAATTTTCATAAAGCTGCTTAAATAATCTCGAGGTGCTAAAAGCAGCCAAACGGGCAAGGCCGCTGCGAAAAATGCATAAACGGGAAGAATAATTGAAAGTGTTTTAATATCTAGCGTTAAAAAATCTCCTAAAGCTGTTCCTTGAATATAAGGACCGCTAAATACGGCGATTAAAATTAAAATGAAGCCGACGGTAGAAGCCGCTTTTAAATTACCGGTTTTTTTGTGGTAAATACCTACCCCCATTGCGATCGGAATCGTAATTCCAACAGCGAATGTACCCCAAGGGTTTTTCTCAAGTGCGTGTAGCACGACCATAGATAAACCGGCCATTGTGATGGTAATGATAAAAAGCATAGCTAAACCTGTACAAAAACCAGCGACAGGTCCTAGCTCTTTTTTAGCCACTTCGGAAAGCGACTGGCCTTTTTGGCGCATAGATGCAAATAACACAACCGCATCGTGAACGGCTCCTCCGATTACAGCTCCGATTAAAAGCCAGAGCAGTCCGGGCAAATAGCCAAACTGAGCTGCTAAAATAGGTCCAACAAGCGGACCAGCAGCTGCAATAGCTGCAAAGTGATGACCAAATGTTACCCATCGGTTGGTTGGCACATAATCTTTCCCATCTTCAAACTCATGTGCTGGCGTTTTTTGCGAATCGTTTAGTTTCAAGACCTTAACAGCCATGAATGTTCCGTATAGCCGATACGCAATCATTAAAATACAGATAGATCCAATAACAATCGTAACCGCATTCATTACAAATCCCCCTATCCCTTAGTTGTCTGATGTTTGTACTACTACACAACGTTATGTAATTGTGTGTTCCCCTTACAACTTTCATTATAAAAGAAGAAAGCGCTTTTATCACCAGTTTTTCCCTTAATTATTTAAAAAATTAGAAAGTTCAAATTCCCTTTGAAAAACTATAAGACTTTTCGCATAATCTCTGCTATAATTTTTTAAAAAATTAGTACGCATTTAGGTGTTTTAGTTAGGGAGATGAAAAGAGTGAACCATCGTCAAGAGTTACAAAATAGCAAGCGTATCGTAGTCAAAGTAGGGACATCTACGTTGACCTATGATAATGGAGATATTAACTTAGCACGCATTGAAAAACTAGCGCGTGTTTTATCCGATTTAATGAATGCAGGAAAAGAAGTTGTGCTTGTTACATCAGGTGCCGTTCAAGTGGGAGTAAAAAAACTAAAGTTAAAGGAAAAGCCAACTTCTATTCGAGAAAAACAAGCAGCGGCCTCTGTCGGGCAATGTGAGCTTATGCATATCTATAGTAAATTCTTTGGTGAGTACAGCCACATCGTTGGTCAAGTACTGTTAACGAAGGATGTAATCGAAGATGAACATGTGCGCAATAACGTTGTGAATACGTTTGAAAAATTAATTGAAGATAAAGTGATTCCTATTGTGAATGAAAACGATACGGTTGCCATCGATGAGATTGAAAACATCGTGCGCTTCGGCGATAACGATAATTTATCTGCCATTGTTTCGGTTTTGATTCACGCAGACTTACTCGTTATTTTATCTGACATTGACGGTTTCTTTGATTCAGACCCCACAAAAAACCCTAACTCTAAGTTAATGAAAGTAATAGATGGCATTACACCGGAACTTGAAAATTTTGCTGGAGATAGTGGAACTGACGTTGGAACAGGCGGAATGGTCACAAAGCTTACCGCTGCTAAAACAGCTACAAGTGCAGGCGTAAGCTTAATCTTAGCAAATGGTAAAGAGCCAAATATTTTGCGAGATATTATTGAAGGCCAAGAAATTGGAACGTTATTCTTAAAACAAGCTGAAGGAGTAATGAAATGAGTGAATTGCAGCTTAAAGGAAAGCAGGCAAAAGATGCCTCTTATTTCTTAGGAAATGTAACGAGCGAACAAAAACAGCAGGCACTTTATAAAATGGCGGCTGCTTTATTGAATCAGCAAGAAGCGATTTTAAAAGCCAATGAATTAGACATAGAAAAAGCCGTTCAAAAAGGCACATCAAAAGCGATGTTGGATCGCCTATCTTTAAATAAAGAGCGGATTCACGGAATGGCAGACGGCCTGCGCCAAGTAGCTGCGCTTGCGGATCCAGTAGGAGAAGTGCTGTCTATGGCGAAGCGACCAAATGGCTTACAAATTGGGCAGCAGCGTGTACCTATTGGTGTCATAGGAATTATTTATGAAGCGCGTCCAAACGTTACGTGTGATGCAGCAGGCTTATGCTTAAAAGCAGGAAATGCAGTTATCTTGCGCGGAGGCAGCGAGGCGTTTTATTCGAATCAAGCGATTGTTTCTGTATTATCTCAAGCTGCGGCAAGTGCAGGGTTGCCTGAGCATAGCGTACAGCTTATTGAAGATACGTCGAGAGAAACAGCACTGGAGTTAATGAAATTAAATGAATATATCGATGTATTAATTCCTCGAGGCGGTGCTGGTTTAATTGAAGCAGTGGTAAAAAATGCAACGGTTCCCGTTATTGAGACAGGAACTGGGAACTGCCACATTTATGTCGATGAAGAATATGACGGTGACATGGCGGCCAATATTGTCATTAATGCAAAAACATCTCGTCCAGCGGTGTGTAACTCAGCCGAAAAGCTGATTATCCATAAACGAGCGGCTCATGAATTTTTGCCGATTATTGTTCAAGCGCTACGAGAGAAAGATGTAGAAGTACGCGGTGATGAACGTGCGGTAACAATCGTTCCAGATCTTGTTCCCGCAGGGGATGAGGATTGGAAAAAAGAATACTTGGATTTCATCATGGCGGTTAAAATCGTAGATGATATCGATGAAGCGATTTCTCATATTAATGTTCATAGTTCACATCACTCTGAAGCGATTGTAACAACAAATTATGCTCATGCTCAGCGTTTTTTACAGCGCGTTAATTCAGCCGCTGTTTATGTGAATGCTTCAACGAGGTTCACGGACGGAGAAGAGTTTGGTTTCGGGGCAGAAATCGGAATTAGTACACAAAAGCTTCATGCGCGTGGACCAATGGGATTAAAGGAATTAACAACGCTAAAATATATTATTTACGGAGATGGACAAATTCGATAAAAAAGAAGCCTGAGGCATATGCCCAGGCTTCTCTTATTTCCATATACGTTCAATTTCTTCAAGTGACTTTCCTTTTGTCTCCGGAACCCACTTCCATATAAACAAAAATGAAGCGAGACACATAAACATAAAGAATAAAAATGTAAAAGATCCTCCAGCTTTGTTCCAAAGGATAGGGAAAAACTGAGATACAAACCAATTAGCTATCCACAAGAAAAACGTAGAAATAGACATTGCATAGCCTCTCGCGTGATTAGGAAAAATTTCAGAAATCACAACCCATACAACCGGTCCCATAGAAATATTAAAAAGAAATAAATAAAAAACAATAAGTAAACTAGTAGTCAACCCTTCAGTACCTTGAGAATGAAACCCAAAGGAAACGAGAAGCTGCGTAACGGCCATACCAGCTGTGCCAATAAGCAATAAAGCTTTGCGGCCAATCCGGTCGATAAGCCACATGGAACAAAGAACGCCTAAAAAGGCAGCCACACCAATCATAGACGTAACAAGGAGCGATAAATCTCCTCTAGCTCCAGCTGCTTTAAAAACTTGCGGGGCGTAATAAATAATGGCATTAATTCCGACAAGCTGTTGAAAGGCTGCAAGTAGAATACCAATAAGCAGCGCTTTTCGAAGACAGGCCTCTTTAAAAAGCGAAAGAGAAGCTGGTTGATTTTCTTTTAACGATTGCTCAATATGATACAGCTCTTGGCGTGCAATGTGTGTACCATTGATTTTAATTAAAATGTCCATAGCTTCTAAAGTGCGGTTTGCTTTTACCAGCCACCTCGGACTTTCAGGAACAGGAGAAAGAATAAGAAGAAATAAAAGAGCTGGAATACCAGAAGCACCGATAATGTAGCGCCATCCTGTGGAATTCTGCCAAGCGTCTTCCCCAATAGATAAAATGTAGTCATTTACAAAATAGACAGAAACAATCCCAACGGCAACAGCAAATTGGTATAGAGAGCCTAAGCGGCCACGCATGTGCGGAGGGGCTATTTCAGAAATATAGGTAATAGAAAGAACAGAAGCCATACCAATGCCTAGTCCTCCAATAATTCGAGAAATAATCACAAAAGAGATGGATGAAGATAGCGCTTGCATAATTGCGGATACGACAAATAAAGAAGCTGCTAAAAGTAAGATGCTTTTTCTACCGAATCGATCACTCAGTTTTCCTGAAGCAAGTACCCCAATGGCACCACCGAGCAGCAGACTAGATACAACAAAACCTACCATCGTTGGACCAAGATTAAAATGTACTTTCATCAACCCAATAGCTCCTGAAATGACGGCTGTGTCATAGCCGTAAAGCAACCCTCCAAAAGCAGCTGCACATGAAATGAAAATCACGAAAAATAGATTTCCTTTTTGCTCCTTATACTCGTCAGAAGTTACTTTTACTATCCCCATATAAATTCCTCCTTTGAATCACCGTCACTATTTCAATTAAAAAAACGTTATACGTAAAACGTTTTCATAAAAGATGTTTTTATGTTAAACTAAAAATTGTAAATAATCAAACTATTTTTCACCTTTTATATGAATTATGTACGTTTTGTTATCAACCAATAGGGAAGAAAAAATAGGGGGAAGAGAAATATGGCGTTTATGCAATGTGATTTTTTTTCAGAAGTATTGCAAATAAGTACTTCAATGAACGTTTTGATACCGCAGCACACAAAATCTCAAATTGGTTTACAAACCAATACAAGAAGTGAGAAACACCCTACGCTCTATTTATTACACGGTCTTTCTGATGATCATACGATATGGATGAGAAGAACTTCGATTGAACGCTATGCATCAGAATTAGGACTTGCAGTTGTAATGCCAAATGTAGATCGCAGCTTTTATAGAGATATGGCTTATGGAAAGAAGTATTGGACGTTTGTAACAGAAGAACTTCCTCACTTGGCTAGATCATTCTTTCCGTTATCGGAAAAAAGAGAAGATAATTTTGTAGCTGGCCTTTCTATGGGAGGGTATGGCGCTTTAAAATGGGCGTTTCGCAAACCACATCAATTTTCTGCAGCTGCCAGTTTATCAGGAGTGATGGACGTTGAAGGGCTTGGAGGGCGAGGAGAAGTTCAGTTCTTAGATTATCCTTTGATTTTTGGCATGCCCCCTGTTATTAGACCTGAGGATGATCTTTTCTGGCTGCTTGAAAATCGCCGGCGCTATGGAGAAGTGACTCCGCGTATTTATCAATGCTGTGGAACGGAAGATTTTTTATATCAGGAAAATAAACGTTTTTCCGAGCGTTGTAAGCAAGAGCCTATTTGTTTTACATATGAAGAAGGAAAAGGAAGTCACGACTGGGCATATTGGGATCAAAAAATTCAAGATGTGTTAAAGTGGCTGTTTAGTGAAAAGTAGGGAAGGTAGTTTTCAGTGGTGCCGGCTTCTAGTAGTATAATAAAGAAAAATGTTTACTTGGTCGATAGACTAAAAGAAAATGGGAGTCGGTACGAATGGGGAGAAAAAAAGTCACGATTACAGAAGTAGCAAAAGAAGCGGGTGTTTCATTAGCTACGGTATCAAGAATCTTCAATAATAAAGAAGGTAAAATTAAAATTAGTGAAACAACTAAACAAAAAGTGCTAAAAGCAGCAGCTCATTTGGGGTATCAGACGAATCCATTTGCGGCAGCTCTTCGGGCCCAAAAAACAGGGATTATCGGGATATTAATTAGAGATTTAAAAGATCCGTTTCTAATTGAACTATTAAAAAAGGTACAGCAACAAGTCCAAAGTCGAGGGATGGACGTTCTTATTGGACACACGGATTACGAAGAAACAACGGCTGAGCGTCAATTAAATGCTATGATGAACCATTGGTTTGATGGGGTCATTTTATTAGACTATGTAGCTGCTCAGCATCCGTTTGTAGATGTATTAAAACAATATCAAACGCCTTACGTTTCTCTTACAGGAGACGCCTCTTCTGCACTTTGGCCGATTGTACATGTAGATGATGCGGTGGGAATGCAATTAGCTGTTGCTCACTTAACGGGCCTTGGTCATAAGAATATAGGGTTCGTTGGAAAAGCTGTAAGCGGAGTCGAGCACCGTCTGTCCCTTTTTTATCAGTATGTACCGTCAGCAAACGCAAAGTTTGTGAAAGAAGATATGAATAACTCAGATGAACTATATCAGTTTATAAATGAGCTAGCTCATCATCCAGAGCCTCCAACTGCGCTTATTTGTGCTACGGATTACATTGCTCTGAAAGTGATACACTGTGCGTGGCAAAACGGGCTTCACGTTCCAGCAGATTTATCTGTTATAGGGTTTGATGATATTACAGAAGCTAGTGAAGCGCATCCTCCACTAACAACTATCCGTCAACCGATGGAAAAAATGGCTGAAAAAGCAGTAAACCTCTTACTTCAACAAATTCAGGATCAGCAAGAAATAGATCAGATACAGTATAAAATGGCACCTTTATTAGTAGAGCGCGAGACCACAAAACGTATGAATTGATAAGGAATGTATATACTATTCCTGAAAGTGTGAGACAAAAAGTCCACACTTTTTTGCATTAACCATTGCGTCCACTTCCCTCTTTCTTATACACTGTATGCTGTAGGGGAAAAAAACCAAGCTTTAATATGTTTGGAGCGATTTGATGACACAACAAAAATTAGATAAATATGAAATTATGGACGTTAGCTTACTAGCAGGTAAAATTATGTTAGAAAGCGGAGCAGAAACGTATCGAGTAGAAGACACAATGATGCGGATTGCAGCGTCTTACGGTATAAAAAAATCCCACAGCTATGTGACGCCAACAGGGATTATGTTTTCACTTGAAACGAAAGAACCGACGAAAACGAAGTTAATTCGTATTTCCGAACGAACGACAGATTTAAAAAAAGTAACCATGGTAAATAGCGTCTCAAGAACAATCAGTCAAGGAAACATCTCCTTGGAGGAAGCGTATGAAATGCTACAAGAAATTGAAGCAACAAACGTAGCTTTTCCACTATGGGTTCAACTTGCAGCTGCATCCATTTCTAGCGGATGCTTTTTAATCATGTTTCAAGGTTTATGGACGGACTTTATTCCAGCTATGTTTTCAGGAGGTCTCGGATTTTTAACCGTGGTGTATTTCCACCGTCTTATTCCGATTCGCTTTTTTGCTGAGTTTACCGCTTCGTTAGTTATTGGACTTTTATCAGCTCTTTTAGTCGCTTCAGGACTAGGCACGCAAATCGATAAAATTATTATTGGATCCGTTATGCCACTCGTTCCTGGCTTATCCATTACCAATGCAGTGCGAGATTTAATGGCGGGACATTTACTGTCTGGATTATCAAAAGGAGCAGAAGCGTTTCTGACGGCATTCGCTATCGGTGCAGGTATTGCCATTGTATTTACACTTCTATAGAAGGGAGGCATCATATGCATATCGTAGAGCAGATAATTACAAGTTTTATTGCTTCAGCAGCATTTGGGATCATTTTTAATGTTCCACGTGAATCATTATTAAAAAGTGGCTTTGTCGGAATGATTGGCTGGCTCATTTACTATTTGCTAACGTTCTATGGCGTAGATGAAATTCCAAGCACAGTTGCATCGGCCTTCTTTATTGCTATTATTAGTCAAATTTACGCAAAAATTTATCGAACGCCGATCATTATTTTCACCGTAGCAGGTATTATTCCGCTGGTTCCGGGAGGAACAGCATACGATGCCATGCGTAACTTTGTAGAAAATAACTATAATGAAGCGATTAGTCTTGCAGCAAAAGCCTTTATGATTTCAGGTTCAATTGCCATTGGTATTGTGTTTTCTGAAGTCATCAACCAAATCATTCGTCAGTCTAAATTAAATGCCAAAGCAAAATATCGACCATAGAGAAGCAAGCTCAAATCAGAGCGTGCTTTTTTTATGAAAAAATAAAGAGATCCTTCACTTTTTTGTCACAAGAAAGTCACGCTTTAGTCTAAAAACGTTCAAAAAATGTCCGTGCACAGCTAAAAAAATAGACTATACTATGTAAATAGAAAGAGAGATATTACATATGTATGTGAAACATTGAGCATATCTATCGAATTATTATGCTCAATGTTTCACAATATAAGTAAAAGATGCTCAGAAATGAGCAAAGTATCTATGGAAATGATGAATGTTCTTATATATGAAAGGAGAAAGAAGATGGATACAGTTATACTATCACGTATTCAATTTGCATCAACGACGCTGTTTCATTTTATCTTTGTACCGCTATCTATCGGTCTTGTCTTTTTAGTAGCGATCATGGAAACGATGTACGTAGTAAAAAAAGATGAACAGTATAAAAAGATGGCAAAGTTTTGGGGGCACTTATTCCTGATTAACTTTGCTGTCGGAGTCGTAACAGGTATTTTACAAGAATTTCAGTTTGGCATGAACTGGTCAGAGTACTCAAGGTTTGTAGGAGATGTATTCGGTGCGCCGCTTGCTATTGAAGCACTGCTCGCGTTTTTTATGGAGTCCACTTTCCTTGGACTGTGGATTTTCGGGTGGGATCGTTTGCCTAAATGGCTGCACTGTCTATGTATTTGGCTTGTTAGTCTAGGTACTATTTTTTCGGCGTTCTTCATTTTAACGGCTAATTCTTTTATGCAGCATCCGGTTGGAATGGAGCTGAATAATGGCCGTTTAGAAATGAATGACTTCTTTAAATTGTTAACAAACGGTCAGCTGTGGGTTGAATTCCCTCATACCATTTTAGGTTCGTTTGCAACAGGCGCCTTTTTTATCACGGGTGTCAGTGCCATTATGCTCTTGAAGAAAAAACATTTGGCTTTTGCCAAAAAATCATTTCAAGTTGCCATTATTGTAGGGTTAGTTTCAGGTGTGGGAATTGCGTTATCTGGTCATGAACAGGCTGGATACTTAGTTAAGACACAGCCGATGAAAATGGCCGCAAGTGAAGGATTATGGGAAAACAGCGGAAGTCCAGGCGCTTGGACGGTGACAGCAAATATTCACCCAGATGAAAAGAAAAATACGGGGGAAATCAAAATACCTTATTTATTAAGTTTCTTATCATACGGGAAATTTTCAGGTTCCGTTCCTGGGATGAACGAGCTACAGGAGCAGTATACGGCGAAATATGGAGCAGGAAATTATATTCCACCCGTTCGGACAACATTTTGGAGTTTCCGCATTATGGCTGGTCTAGGTGGCGTATTATGTGCATTAGGCATTTGGGGCACGTACTTGCTTTCTCGTAAAAAACTTCAAGAAAGCAAACTATTTTTGCGTATTATGACGATTGCCATTGCCTTTCCGTTCCTTGGAAGCTCAGCAGGTTGGATTATGACAGAGATTGGCCGTCAGCCTTGGGTTGTATTTGGCTATATGAAAACGGAAGATGCCGTGTCTCCTGGTGTAACAGCAGGTGAATTGCTGTTTTCTATTATCTCGTTTTCATTCTTTTATTTAATTTTAGCTGTGATTATGGTGTTCTTGTTCGTTAAAGAAATTAAAAAAGGTCCAGATCACGATCACGAAGCACATACAAAAGTAGTATCAACTGATCCGTTTACCAAGGAGGGATACAATGTTTTCTCTTAATGAATTCTGGTATTTACTAGTATCCATTCTGTTTGTTGGTTTTATCTTTTTAGAAGGCTTTGATTTTGGGATTGGAATGGTGTCTCGTTTTTTAGGAAGAAACGACTTAGAGCGACGAGCTTTTATTAATACAATCGGTCCTTTTTGGGATGCAAATGAAGTTTGGCTAATTTCAGCAATCGGTGCTATGTTTGCCGCTTTTCCAAACTGGTATGCAACGCTATTAAGCGGGTCATATGTTCTTTTTGTTCTTCTTTTGCTTTCGCTTATTGGCCGCGGTGTAGCATTTGAATTTCGAGGGAAAGTTGAAAAACAAGCGTGGAAAAATGCATGGGATTGGGTTATCTTCTTTGGAAGTCTTTTTCCACCTCTCATTTTTGGTATCTTATTTTCAGCGCTAATGAAAGGACTGCCTGTTGAGCGCAATATGCAAATGAATGCCGGCTTTTCGGATATTGTTAATCTATATACCATCACAGGCGGCGTTACGTTAACAATGCTTTGCTTATGGCACGGACTTATTTTTGCCACGATCCGTACGATGGACGATATTAGAGATCGTTCACGGAAGGTCGCTATGAAGCTTTTGCCTATAAATGCTTTATTACTTCTTATCTTTTCAGGCATGACGTTTTTTGAAACAGATTTATTCAGTAATCATAGCCGCTTGATGCTATATACATTTTTCATCGGTATTTTCGTGTATTTACTAGCAGGATTTTTCCTTACACGTAAAAAAGACGGATGGGCATTTGCTATGTCTGGCTTAATTTTAATTTTATCAATTTCCTCTATATTTGCAGGATTGTTTCCAACCGTTTTGGTTAGTTCAATCAATGAAAGCTATAGTTTAACGATTCATAATGCAGCATCAGGGAATTATTCCTTAAAAATTATGTCTTACGCTGCTATTGCATTACTGCCTTTTGTGTTAGGTTATCAAATTTGGAGCTACTACGTTTTCAGAAAACGTGTAGATCATAAGGAGCATATGGAGTATTAATGGGTAGAAATTTAATGGTTTACAACGGAATAAAAATGGTTCTTGCCATGTTAATAGGGCTTATTACTATTCAAAGTGTAGCCATTATTTTTCAAGCTAAGTGGCTCGCTGAAGTAATTACCGCTCTTTTTCATGGTGAAAGTTTAACCTCGCAGACAAAAGCAATCGGATTGTTTTTGTCTGCCTTTATGATTCGTCAAATCGTAGGTTTTATAGTAAAAAAAACAGCATATCAATTTGGAGTCAAAACGACTCAGGAACTTCGTTTGATAGTCATGCAAAGCATTTTTTCATTAGGACCGCGTTTTACCAAAGATGAAGGAACAGGAAACTTGGTGACGCTCATCACCACAGGCCTACAGAAGCTTCGTGCTTATCTCGAGCTGTTTTTGCCTAAACTGGCTGCCATTAGCGTAACACCTTGGCTGGTGCTTGCTTTCGTTTGGTACCATGATCGGCTTTCAGGCATTATTTTACTTGTGACCATGCCAATTTTAATTTTATTTATGATTTTGCTTGGATTGGCTGCACAAAAAAAAATAGACAGCCAATGGGAGACATATCACGTGTTGTCCAACCACTTTGTAGATTCGCTTCGAGGGTTAGAAACTTTAACATTTCTCGGGAAAAGTAAGGAGCATGCTGAAACGATTGAAAGAGTCAGTGACCGTTATCGAAAAGCGACAATGGGAACGCTCCGGATTGCTTTTTTATCTACGTTTGCTTTAGATTTCTTTACGATGTTATCTGTAGCCATCGTGGCTGTTATGCTTGGTTTGCGGCTCGTAAACGGGTCTATGACATTAGAGCCTGCACTTATGATTTTATTGCTGGCGCCTGAATATTTCCTGCCGATACGAGAAGTCGGAAATGATTACCATGCAACATTAGACGGAAAAGAATCCGGAGATGCATTACTTAAGATTGTGAAGCAGGCTGAAAAATCGCCGGCTAAAAAAGAAGATGTTCCTAGTTGGACTGAAAATAGTAAACTTCAATTAAGGCATATCACTGTAAAATATGACGAAGAGCATCCACCTTCTCTTGAAGATGTGTCACTGCATGTTAAAGGAATGCAGAAAATTGGAATCATCGGAAAAAGCGGAGCTGGAAAATCGACGCTTATTGATATACTAAGCGGCTTTGTACAATCTACAGAAGGCTCTGCTGAAGTAAACGGCGTGCCAATTGATTTACGCTCAGATGCTTGGCAAAAGCAGATTACGTATATCCCTCAGCACCCATTTATTTTTAATGGAACAGTAAAAGAAAATATTGAATTTTATCAAGACAGAGGCGGCTCATATGATTATGAAGATGCTTTAACGAAAGCAGGACTTTTATCAACGGTTCAACAGATGCCTAAGAAGGAAAATGAAATGATAGGGGATGGGGGGCGACAGCTTAGCGGCGGCCAAGCTCAAAGGATTGCTCTAGCAAGGGCGTTTCTAAGCGACCGTCCTATTATTATGCTTGATGAACCAACGGCACAAGTCGATATTGAAACGGAATATGAAATAAAGCAAGATATTTTAACGATGTTCCAAGACAAGTTATTTATTTTAGCTACGCACCGTCTGCATTGGATGAAAGACATGGATCTCATTGTTGTAATAGAGGACGGAAAGGTTGCAGAAATCGGTAATCATCAAGAACTGATTCAAAAAAAAGGAGCTTACTATCAATTTTTACATGAAGAGGAGGAGACATGATGAAATATAAAAGTTGGATATGGCCCTACTTTAAAACATATAAATATCGTATCTTTTCTATCTTATTACTAAGCTTGTTAACGATTGGTTCTGCTTGCGCGCTAATGTTCACGTCAGGTTATTTGATTTCAGCTTCTTCCTTACGGCCAGAAACGATTTTATTGGTGTATGTTCCAATTGTACTTGTGCGTACATTTGGTTTAAGCCGAGCCGCTTTCCGTTATGCGGAGCGTCTTGTCAGTCACGATTTTATTCTTCGCATTTTAGCTAAAATGCGTACGCGTCTTTATCATTTGATTGAACCGTTAATTGCTACATCTCGCTATCAAACAGGAGATGTTTTAGGAGTTCTCGCGGAAGATATTGAAAGTTTACAAGACTTGTTCTTGCGTACCATTCTTCCAACAATTTCAGCTGTTATTTTATACGTTATTTCGATTGTAGCTTTAGGATTCTTTAGCCTAAAGTTTGCATGTTTGATTGCCATCTATTTATTTTTATTAGTAGTAGTAATGCCGCTTTTTTCCCTTTGGCATATGAAGGCAGCCAATCAGCGATATAAATCAAGCAAAGCACAGTTATATGCCAAGGTCACAGATGGCTTTTTAGGAGTTGCTGATTGGGTGTTAAGCGGTCAGCAGCAGTCATTTTTTCATTCGTATGACAAAACAGAAAATGAGTTAGACGGCATGGATCGTAAGCTTAAACTATGGACGTATTACCGAGAATTGTTTGGACAACTTATTGTAGCAGGTTTAATTGTCACAATGATTTGGTTTGGAGCTTCTCTTTTTGCAGATAAAGAGCTTGCAGGTGTGTTTATTGCTGCTTTTATTTTAGTAGTATTTCCTTTATCTGAAGCCCTGCTGCCAGTATCCAATGCAATAGAAAAGATTCCTCAGTTTGAAGAATCATTAAATAGAGTACAGGCAATGGAAAAGAACTGGGAAGATGTGAACGAAAAGAAAAAACATACTCTTTCTCTACCTTATGAAGGTTCATGGAATTCGGTTAGATTAAAAGTTGAGCATGTAAGCTTTCGCTATAGTAATGAGGAGGAGTCAGTCATTCATGATCTTTCATTTCAAGTCGAGCAAGGGGAAAAAATTGCGATTCTTGGCAAGAGTGGAGCTGGAAAATCGACTCTATTAAAGTTGCTGCAAGGCTCCTTAGTACCTACAGAAGGCACAGTTCAACTAAACGGTCAGTCTGTTGCTGAAGTTCGTGAAGATGTACCAAAACTCATCTCTGTATTAAATCAAAATCCTTATTTATTTAATACAAGCGTAGCCAACAATTTATTACTAGCTAATGAAAAAGCTACAAAAGAAGAAGTAATTGAGGTCATGAAGCAAGTGAATATGCACTCCCTTGTGGAAGGTTTGCACCAAGGATATCAAACGCCGATGCTCGAAACAGGTCAGCGCTTCTCGGGAGGAGAACGTCAGCGGATTGCGTTAGCACGCGTTCTGCTTCAGCATACGCCAATTGTTATGCTAGATGAGCCAACTGCAGGGTTGGATGCTATGACTGAAAAGCGTCTATTATCCACTATCTTTGAAACTCTTCAAGATAAAACCTTAATTTGGGTTACGCACAATTTAGTTGGGATGGAAAAAATGGATGAAATCTTATTTTTACAAGAGGGTAAGATAGCCATTCGAGGAACACATGATGAATTACTTGCGACGAACAGTCACTATCAAAAGCTATATGAATTGGATCATCCGGCAAAAAGCCTTTAGCAGAAGCTAAAGGCTTTTTATTATTTGATCATAAAGTGAAATTCGACAAACACGAGTAAAATATGTGTCGAATGAAAGAAAACAGCTTGGATTCAAAGAAAAGAGTATGCGTTTAGCATTTTTGAAAAAGTGGTAAAACAAGGTAGTGTTTGTTTCTTCCTGTATAACATCGGTTTATTTTAGGGAAAATATATACACATTATGCGAACGAGAGAAGGAAGATACAATGGAACCTATGCTTATACATATCACGCTCGTAGTGGGACTAGGAGTTCTATCTCAGTGGCTGGCTTGGAGATTTAAGTTACCAGCAATTGTCGTGATGTCAATTATCGGACTGCTAACAGGCCCTATTTTAGGTTTAATTGACCCTAAAGCACAATTTGCTCAGCTTTTTGATCCTTTTGTATCGATTGCTGTAGCTGTTATTTTATTTGAAGGCAGCTTGAACTTAGACATGAGAGAGGTAAGGGGAATCGAAAAGCCCGTGTTTCGCATTGTGACGCTCGGAGCCATGCTAGCTTGGATTTTAGGCTCTTTAGCTGCTCATTATATAGCGGATTTATCATGGGCGGTGGCAATTGTTATCGGAGGGCTTTTTATTGTGACGGGTCCAACCGTGATTTTACCTCTTTTACGACAAGCTAAATTAAAACCAAAACCAGCAGCGATTTTAAAATGGGAAGGTATTATTGTTGATCCATTTGGTGCACTCCTGGCCGTTTTTTCGTTTGAAATTGTTCAATTTTTAGTGCTGAGAGAAGTCAGTGGAAAAACAATTCTCTTTTTCTTTGCAGCCTCTATTATTGCTGTTTTAATAGGATGGCTTCTTGGCCGCGGAATAGGATGGATGTTTCAAAAGGGGCATATTCCAGAGTATTTAAAATCTCCTGTCGTATTTATTGTTGTTATTGCCTGCTTTACGATAGCTGATGAAATTAAGCATGAAACAGGTCTTCTAGCAGTGACAGCGATGGGGATTACCCTTGCTAATATGCATATTTCATCTATTAGTGATATGCGACATTTTAAAGAGAACATTTCGGTTCTATTGACTTCTACTATTTTTATCATGTTAACGGCTGGACTGACGATGAAGACCATTACTGAAATTTTTCATTGGAATATTATTTTGTTTGTTTTACTTATGCTGTTTATTGTCAGACCTGTCTCCATCTTTTTATCAACGGTAGGGACAGATTTATCTATAAAAGAAAAAATACTGATTGGCTGGATTGCCCCGCGCGGCATTGTGGCGTTAACGGTCTCAAGTTACTTTGCGAAAGTACTAATCGATGAAGGATCTAAAGATGCTTCCATCCTAACAACACTGACATTTGCTTTAGTATTTGCTACGGTTTGTGCACACGGTTTTTCCCTTTCCTGGCTAGCTAAGAAGCTTGATTTATCAATTGGAGAAGAACCTGGTATTTTGCTTGTAGGAAGCAATGATTTTACGGTTGCCTTTGCTTCCAAGTTAAAGCAACTGGGCTATCCAGTGTTAGTTGCTGATTCTTCGTGGGAGCGGTTAAGAGTTGCGCGCAGAGCGGAAGTAGATGTGTATCACGGAGAAGTTCTAGCTGAGCAAACGGAATATCATCTAGATTTAACTCCTTATGAATACGTGATTGCTGCAACTGAGTTAGATGCATATAATGCACTTGTTTGTACTGCTTTTCTTCAAGATATGGGACGGAACAATGTTTTTCAATTGAGTATTCGTGATCAAGAAGATTCAAGAGAAGATGTCGATGAAATTATGCACACGGTAAGAGGACGCATGCTCTTTAAGAAAGGAATTACGTGGGAGTTTCTACATCATAAAATGGAGCATGGACATACGATTTACAATACAAAAATTACGGATGAATATACGTATGAAACATATCTTGAGGAGAAAAGCGATGATTCTCTTTTACTAGCAGTGAGCAAGCAAGGAAAGGCATTGAGTTTTTTTGCTCATGATCAAGAAATAAACGTTAATGCGGGTGATACGGTGTTAAGCCTTCAGCCGTTAAAAAGATAAAAAAACAGGCCTTCAGTGGCCTGTTTTTTTATGCTTGTCTTTGTTTAAAATGAATGACGAACAGATAAGCAGCAGCTGCTGCAAAATAGATAGTAACGGCTGGTGCGGTGAAGACATGCCCAGCTACAAAAGCAATTCCAAGAGCTAATACAATTGCTGTACTATACATCATAAAGCTTTCATCAAGAAGCTGTGACGGGTTTTTAAATAATCGAACCAGTACGGTTAAACCAACTACTAGAAGTGGAAGAACCCATAGTAAAAATCCGATGATACCTAAAGAGAAAAACAGATCATAAAAATCCATTTCAATCATCTTTGGCGGAAGCTGTTTTGTATAGTCACCAGAAAAGCCCATACCTATCATTTTTCTTGCAATAGGTGCTTTTGCATACTCTTCCTTATGATGAGCTAAAAATTGCTCACGGCTGCTTAGAATCAGATTTTGAATATCTTTGTCATCTAAATTTGATTCCTTTTGCTTTTTCTTTTTAGCCGGCTTTTCTTTTTCTTTCTTTTCCGGCTTTTCTTGCTTTGTTTTCTCTTTTTTAGCCTCTAACATATCGATGTGCGTATATGTGTTTTTATAAGCTGGAGAAATCGGAGTGGTTGCTCCGGTTACAATTAAAAGCAGAATCGAGATTACTAAGTTGGCTTTAATTAAGCTGCGTTTATTCGTAAATAATTTTGCAAATAAGACAACTGTTGCTACAACTAAAGAAAGAATAACGGCACCTAAGCCTACTTTCGTTCCAAGCATGATGGACGAAACAGCTAACAATATAAAAGGAATCCAGTAATAAGCTTTTGAAAACGAACGTACTTTATCTAAAGCTAAAAGCAGTGTGAGAGGAAGCAAAATAGCAATGGTTGCCCCTAGCTCATTCGCTGCATAAAACCAGCCTTTGAATCCGATTTTATTATACTGATAACTCTCTAGTGCTGTACCTGTTAGCATTGTACCGATAAAAACAATACTGATGATGAGTGAAGCAGTCAATAAGTTTTTGCTCAATATTCTTTTTACATCCAAAGACGATCGATAATGTGAAAACATCACAATCATTCCAAGTAATGTAACGTTCATATAAACAACCTTATTGAAAAATTTAATTTCTTGCCCAATATAATAAGGATCTTTCCATTGATGATTTAAGTAGATATTGAGTCCAAGAAAGAGTGCAAAAACAATAAGGTAGATAATCGAATATCTAGCCCATTTTGATTGTTTAGCAAACACTAAAAGTAGGACACCTGCAAAAATCATATATAGAAAGCGAATAACAACCCCAATTGAGAGACCACTATCCATGTTCAAAACCATGTACGTCGTTAGCATATCAATAATTGGCTGAATTGAAATAAAACCAACGAACAGAAAAAATAACCAGTATGTGTTCTTCATATAGTACTCTCCTGTTTTACGTGAATTAACGTTTTCTTTTAACTAAAAGCATAACACCTTCTACTCTGCATAATAGCGTCGACATTAAGTATACTAAACCACCTGCAAGACAGACAATACCAAATCGTAAGATAACATGTAATGAATTCAAAAATGCGATGTCCTTCAAGAAGAACATGAGGATAGCAACAGGTACAGAAGCTAAAAGAATTTTTCCTGTTTCTTTCACTAGATATCCGTAATGGAAGTGATTGATTTGTTTTGCCAGCATAACGAATACGATGGCCGTATAGAAAAAGGCAACCACTGACATGGAAAGTGCTAATCCTTGGTATCCCATAAATTTAGTGAAAATCATGTTAAAGATGATGTTTAACACAATGGATAATAAGCCTGCTCTCATAATAAGATAACCTTTTTGAAGAGAATAAAATCCTTTTGCAAGAACAGCTTGCAGCGAATAGAAAAACACCGAACCTAGGTAATAATAAGATACATCGGTTGTTTTTAACGTTGAATTTGCGTCAAATGCACCGCGCTGATAAGCAATCATTACAATGTCTTTCATGTAAAAGATCATAATAACAATCGTCGGAATCAGCAGCATCAGCATAAACGTAATCCCTTTTTCAATTCCAGATTTAAAGCGTTCTTCATCTTTTTCAGAAATGGCTCTGGCAATCAGCGGATAAATAATGGTTGCGACCGTAACCCCGAATATTGCCTGGGGAATACTTACAAGTCTGAAGGCGTAATTTAAGTATGAAATAACACCTTCACCAAAGGAGCCAGCAAAGAAGAAGTTTACAGTTAAATTAATTTGACCGACCATAATGGTCACACCAACAGGGATGAATACTTTATAAAAAGCCACCACTTCATCACGGTCAATTTTTTGCTTCCATAACAGCAGATGCTGCGGTTTAAAATAGACAACTTTAATTAAGAAAGAAGCAATTGTTCCTATAAAATAGCCAAGAGCAATTGCATAGCCGCCCATAATTGAATGTAATAGGATTGTACTTAAAATCGTAAATAGTACAACAACCGTTTGAGAAAACACAGAGAAAGAATATTGACTTCGTGCATCAAATACACCTTCGTATACGGCATTCACTCCAACTAGTGAAAGAGATAAAAAGTACATAACGCCCGTATAAATTCCTAGTTCAATTGCTGCTTTGGAAAAATTAGAGTACGAAGCGGGAAAGTAAAAGAAAGCAGCAATTGATCCGAGAACCGAAATAATGAAACAAATAAGAAAGGTTGATTTAACAATATTAGTCAAATGAACCTTTCCTTTATTTTCTTTTTCATAACGTAAATAACTAGGAATAAACGCATCCTTCATCCCCGTTAGCATAAATAAAATAAAAGCGTTTGGAATGATCATTGCTGCGTTGTATGAATCGACAATATAACTTGTACCGAAATAGTTAGCAATAACTAAATCACGAATCATACTAGAAAATTTCAAAAATAATGTTGATATGAGCAGTAAAATGCTCGCGAATTTTAAGTTTTTCATGCGAAACTCCTACCTTTTCAAGTTATCTCATCAACTATTAGCAATAAAGAAGCATCCGACAATTAGAAGAATACAGCCGATAACTTGTTTTGTTGTAACTTTTTCTTTAATTAAAAAGTAACCGAATGTTAATGTCCAAATATACGTAATAGACGTGAGCGGAAATACAATAGAATAAGGTAACAGCGTTAAAACATACACATTAAGCAGAGCTGCCGCCCCGTAAAAAAGGCCGCCACCCACAAAGCAAATAAGCGCTAGCTTTATCTTTTTTTTATTTAAATACGTAGAAATATACTTGAAAAAGACAGCTCCAACTGAACCTAAAAGAGTCATAATAAGTAAAAGAGGGATACTATTCATCTTGGCCACCTACTAAAATTACACCTACGATAATAATAAGAGTACCGACCAGCTTCATAGGGCTAATGGTTTCATTTAATAGAAAGAAACCAAGAGCAATGCTGATTACGTATCCTAGGCTTAAAAATGGATGAAGCAAGGAAACTCTTTCAAATTTAAAAGCGGCAATCATAAAAACCGCTCCTAATCCATAAAGAAAAAAACCAATAATTAAATTTAAGTTAAATGAAGCTTCGGACAACTTCCAAAAAAGTTGTCCAACAGCTGTAAACAGGGAAGCCACAATAATGAGTGTGATTCCTAGCTTTTTGTTGTAATTGCTCTCCATCAGGAGGTCACATCCCTTTCTTTCTGATCAAATCGGATAAAAGGAAGACCAATAAAGAAGAAAGACACAAATACGCTTGCTAATAAATATCGAAAATCTTGAGCCGGCAATGCCGCAAGAACAGAAAGCGTGTTAAGAGCCCAAGGAATGACGATAATAAGTGACGTAATTCCTCTTCGAATCACTAGCATTAATGAAAATAATAAAATGACACAGTGATAAAAAGCTGGTTTCCATAAGAATGTAAAAACAGGGTGCTTAAAAATAGCTAAGTAAGCATTGGCAGTATGCGTAATAAACGGCTCGATTACTTTATTTTTAAGACCTAAATCATTGCCGTAATAAATGTTGGTTACATACGTATCTGTGTAGCCATCTTTAAAAGGATTGATTTGCCATACTAAAGCTGTTTGTTTGAGAAACCCTTCCGTTGCTAGATAAGGATTTTTGATGACAATGCTAGCATAATTCTTAAAGTAAAGACCTAGATCATTAAAAATAAACTCGCGGTCGTAGTATTTCCAAGTGAATTTAATAGGATCGCTTTTATATGGATTGTACTTTTCTTTCCACAATTCAATAGGAAGCACTTTATTAAAATATTCGCGCTCTTCTTTTGACATCTCCCCATCATTTGAAATGATGTTTGCAATTTGTTGAGTTGGGATAGACAAAGCTTCATTTGGATCCGAAGGCTGTACATCAAGCCACGTGAACACAGGGCCTGTAACAATCTTTTGTAAAATAAAGACAACTAAGAAAATCGTGACAAGAGGTTTCCAATTTTTTCTGAATAAGACGATCATTAAAAGGAAAGTCAAAACAAATACAGGAAAACCATTATGTCTAAAGAAAGCTACTCCAAATGCAGAAAGTAAAAGTAAGAAAAAGCCTGCTTTACTTTTAATCCAAGCACCTTTTGACAAATAGATTTTTGCGATATTCACCGTAAAAAACAGCAGAAAAGCACTGTATAAAATATCTTTCCAAATAATAATTGAAAAGATTAAAAAGCTTGGAATAATGACAATAATAGCTGTTAAAAGTCCAATCATAACAGGATGTGCTTTGCGTTTAATGAAAAAATCGAACGTATAGGCGTATATGCTTACTACAACAGCAATTTGCGTGAATGCTACAATTCCTGGGTTATCCCATATTTTTGTCAGCAGCATAATCAGCCACGTAATCATAATAGGGTGCCAATCGTTAAATTCTCCGTTATGTGCCTGTCTCCACTGTGCTAATGAATCGGGAGTCATGGCCGCTGGGAAAAAGGCGAACCAGTAATATAGACTAACAGCTAAAATAAGAATCGTAACAATTCCTAGGTAACGCTTTGGGTGTGCAAATGTATAGTGAAAATCGTTTATCTGTTTGATAGCGCTGAGTACAGCGGCCGTTAGCAGCATTGCCAATAAAGTACGGCTGACGGCATACAAAACGAGTAAGAAAATAGTTGAGCTCGTCATATGTAAGTTATCTAAAAGAGAAAACTGTACGATAAACGAAAAAACAATCAGCAATAGCCATTCTAGCGGTTTAAATGAAGCATAAGCTCTATTTTTATAAATAAAAATAGAGCTTATGATGGTAAATACAAGTGCAGCAAAAAGGGAAAGATAGTGAACACCGTCTGGATTACCAATACTTAAACCGATAAGAATAATTAAAGCTGTTACTGTAAGCAGCAAAATACTTTTTTTATTCTTCATCATTGTTATTCTCCTACTTGTTCAATCTGTTCAATTTTTTTATTTAGTTCTAATTCATATTGCTTGCGATTTAATGAAGCGATTGTATCTAGAATTAATCCACAGACGAAAGATAAAACACCTAACACCATCAATCCAGTTGCTAAGATAGATGAAGGTACTTTGGTAATAAAGCCTGTATCAAAAAATTCATAAAGTACTGGAGCACCAACAGCTAATCCTGCGACAATAAATAACACTGTCCAAATGGAGAAGAACTGAAGCGGCTTGTACTCTTTAAATAACGTAAAAATCATTCGTAACACTTTAAATCCATCAGAGAACGTATTAAGTTTCGATTCGCTGCCTTCAGGTCGATCGCGATAATCGATCGCGATTTCTTTTAGGCGGAAGCGTTTATCTAACGCGTGAAGACTCATTTCTGTTTCAATTTCAAATCCCGGGCTCATCACAGGTATTGATTTTACAAATAATTTATCGTACGCACGATAACCTGTCATGATATCTTTAATGTTGCTTTTGTACAGGCCGTTAATTAAAGAACGTACTAAGTTGTTTCCGAAATTATGGAAAGCACGTTTGTTTTCTTCGAGATACGTTCCGTTTGATAAACGATCTCCAATGACCATGTTAGCTTCTCGATTTCTAATAGGCTCAATTAATTGATGAACAAATTCTGCAGGATACGTATCATCCCCATCTACCATGACATAACAATCTGCATCAATTTCTTGAAACATCGAACGTACAACGTTTCCTTTTCCTTGCTTGAATTCTTTTTTGACGATTGCCCCGTGTTCAAGTGCAATTTCACTTGTGCGATCTTTTGAATTGTTATCGTACACATAAATATCTGCACTAGGCAGTTCGCGTTTGAAATCGTCAATTACTTTTCCAATTGTTACTTCCTCGTTATAACAAGGAATTAAAACTGCGACTTTCATTTTTCCACCTCATCAAAAAAAATTGTTGGGAGTTGTTCAGCAATTACATCTACTGTGTAGCGGTTTGCTGTTTGTAACGCCTGTTGAGACATTTGCTGTTTCACATCTTCAGGAAGATTAATAAAAGCCTGTAGTTGTGAAGCTAGTTCGTCTACATTTTTAGGTTCAAAGAATAGACCATTCTTTCCGTTTATAATGTAATCTTTTAGACCACCAATCTGACTCCCAATTACGGGTGCTCCGCAAGCCATAGCTTCGAGGCCGACTAAGCCCAAACTTTCTCCTTTTCTTACGGTCGGAAACACGAATGCTTCAATTGCATTATATACGTAAGCAAGAGAGGACTGAGGAAGGAGAGGGAAATGGATGACTTTTTCCTCTAGGCCCAGAGTCTTGATCATTTCTTTAAATGCAGCTTCATCTTTTCCGCTTCCAACGTATAGGTATTTGTAAGAAGTGGGCATTTGTTGTTCAGCTCTTGCAATTGCTTGCAGATAGTATTCCCATCCTTTACCCACATCGATGCGGCTTACACATCCAAGATAACGGATAGTAGGGTCCAAGTTTAGTTCTTGATAAGCTTTGCTTTTATCTGCATAAGGGTGAAACAGATCTTTATTCACTCCTCCGCTTGGAAAAATATAGATTGGGTTAGGAACCTTATATTTCTCTTCAACGAGCCCTTTATAATAAGGAGAAGGAGTAATAATTTTAGTAGAATGGTGCAATAAGTCATTTACTCTAGGCTGATACTTTTCCTGTGAAGGTACTTCAGGTACAACGTCTGAACCATGCACGTTTGTCACAATCTTCACATTCTTCTTTAGCTTTTTAAGAATCAGCAGCGGAAGAGCATTATGAGATGCATAATGTACGTAAAGGTAGTCGTAGTTTTTTGTCAAGCCCGTCAAGACGACATTAGCATAATGAGAAGCATAGCTAAAAAGCTTGCTTAATTTACTTGTCTTTTTTTGCATGACAATTTTATCAACTTGAATACCATGTTGAACTAAAATTTTTTCAGTGTTTTGAACAAATACACCATAGCTAGGGAATTGTTCCGAAGGATACATATTTGAAATCAACAAAATTTTCATGATTGTTTCACACCTATTTTTCTTTATTAGTTTATGATAATGACAACGGGTGTTCATTTAAATAGAGCTTACATGTATCATCTTACTATTAAGTTGAGCGATTTCATTGATAAACATGCAAAAATGGGTTGCATATCGCCAACATCACAATATTATAGCACACCTACTTTTTAAAATGCGAAAGTTTATCGGACACTTCCAAAACGATAGATAAAGCAGTAAAGAAGATGATTTTCACATCATCATAATCACACGAAAAAAAGCGAACGCTATTCGTTCGCTTTATGTCACTTATTTCACTTCAACGCTTACCCCAAAATGGTCAGAAACAACGGGATAATGTATGCCGTTAAACACCACAGTTGATGACTGAATATCCTGCGCATGACTCGATAGAATTAGATCAAGGCGCAGTGCCCGTTCATTATCATCCCATCCAGCAATGTTACCTTTAACTGTAATACCGCTGTCTTTTTTATTCGATAGAGTATACGTATCATAGAGGCCTTGGCTCAACAGGTAGTCGTAACCTTCATTTCGTCTATGAGCGTCATTATTAAAGTCTCCAAGTAGGAAAAATGGGTTATCTTTGTGTACATGAGCTAGCAGTGTATCAACTTGCTGCTTGAACGGCTCTTCCTCGTCATCCCACCAGCCAAGATGACAAGAATAAAACGTAAGAAGTTCTTTTTCATATTCGATTGTGGCTCCAACAATTCTTCTCGTTTTCCAATAGTCAATATTTGACGTTTGTGAAACAAAAAATGAATGCTCTTCAATAATCGGGTGTTTCGTTAAAATGGCAATTCCTTCTTCATACACTTCATAGCCTATATGAGATAAATCCCATACCAATTGATAGTCTTCACCTTGCTTACCCAGTTCTTTTGCTAAAAGCCAAGCGTAATTATCGCTGCGAATGTAGTCATATACATAAGGTGCGTCTACTTTTTGGCTTACTTCCTGTAAAGCAATGACATCATATTTTTCTTTTTTAATTACTTCAGCTAGACAAGATAACTTGTCTAGCTGATTTTCCTCTTGCCAAGAGTGGCAATTTAACGTTAATAGCTTCATTATGTTAAGCTCCTAACAAATCTTGAATGTCGGATTTCAAAACATCCGCTTTAGGTCCATAAATAGCTTGTACCCCTTTATCTTTCAAGATTAAACCAAGGGCTCCGTTTTGTTTCCACTCACTTTCTCCTGCAACGGCATGTATATCTTTTACCGTTACACGTAAGCGAGTCATACAAGCATCAACGTCTTCAATATTGTTTTCTCCGCCAAGCAGTCCAATAATGACTGGGGCAAGCGAATCATTTTTCACCTGCTTGCTGCTTGTTGCAGTTGTTTCTTCATCGATATAGTTTCCGTTACGTCCCGGCGTTGGGAAGTTAAAACGTTTGATTAAGAAGTTTGCCACTCCAAAATTTAAGCCAAAGAATACAAGGCAGGCGATGACAAAGTTCATTAAGTCAGCCCATAGTCCGGCTTTGATAATCATTGGTGTACGTGTTAATAGTTCAATTACGCCAAAGGAGTGTACGCGAACATGAACAATATCAACAATGGCAAAAGCCAGTCCAGTCATAATTGCATATACGACATATAAAAGAGGTGCTGCGAACATGAACATAAATTCGATTGGTTCTGTTACGCCTGTTAAGAAAACAGCTAGTCCAGCTGAAAAGAACATTGAACGATATTTTGAACGTTTGTCAGGATCTACGTTACGATACATTGCTAAAGCGATTCCAATTAATGACGCACAAGATAAAATCATCTGTCCTACTTTAAATCGTGCAGGTGTAACGTCATGTAAGAGCTGTTTGTAGCTGTCCATATCTCCTGCAGCGCGGAAATTATTTAAATCTGCAATCCAAGCAAGCCACAAAGGATCTTGACCGGCAACAGTGGAACCTGCTCCAGAACCTGTTAAAATTTTGTACGTTCCGCCTAGCTCCGTGTAGTTCATAGGAACTGTCAGCATATGATGAAGACCAAATGGAAGAAGTAGGCGCTCCAATGCTCCGAAAATAAATGGTGCTAGAATAGGAGCTGTGTCTCTAGATGTTGCAATCCACTGTCCGAAGCTGTTTAATGAACCTTGGATGAACGGCCATACAATGGATAAAAGCAGTGCCGTTACAACTGAACCACCGATGACCACAAATGGTACGAAGCGCTTGCCGTTAAAAAACGAAAGGGCTTCAGGCAATTTATCATAGTTGTAATATTTATTGAATAAATTCGCACCTAAAAACCCAGCGATAATTCCTACGAACACTCCCATGTTAAGAGCAGGAGATCCTAAAATAGATGTGAAGTAGTCTTTTACAACTAATTCTTGTCCAAACAGTGATTGAACCGTTGCTTTTGAATCTGAGAGCATTTCTGCTTTAACTCCGAAAATGGCTCCTGTAATTCGATTAATAAGAATGAATGCGATGAGTGCAGCAAATGCACCTCCAGCACGTTCTTTTGCCCAAGAGCCCCCGATGGCAACAGCGAACAAAATATGAAGATTTGTAATGATACCCCAGCCTATGTCTTCCATCACGCGTGCAATTGTTTGTACAGCAGTGATGTCTCCCCCAGTCATTGCAACTAGTTTTCCAAGTGAAATCATAATACCAGCTGCGGGCATAACCGCTACTACTACTAATAAAGCCTTACCAAATTTCTGCCAAAAATCAAATGAAAAGAACTTCTTCATAGTTTTTCCCCTTCCCCTATGTATGGGTTTTCATTTTATTTTTTGATAAACTATATTTCAAAGATAGTGCAACCGTTTGCATAACCTTATTGTAATAAAAGGGCTTTCATAATGCAAGACTGTAATTTCTCTTTTTTTGAAAAATTTATTCATGAATCATAAATGATGAAAAAAATTTTATGATAAAGTGAACAGTATTAACGGTATTTTAACACGATAGAATGTAATCAAAGCATTCAAGTAATGGCATAAAGACAAGTGCAGAGGAGGATAATATGAAAAAAGAAGGGCTACAAGCGATTATTTTTGATTTAGACGGTGTTATTGCAGATACGGTACATTTATATTATAGAGCAAATAAAAAAGTAGCAGATCAACTTAACGTTTCATTTTCTGAAGAACTGAATCAGCAGCTTCAGGGGATCAGCCGAGTGAAAACTGTAGAGCTCATTGCTGCACAAGGCAACGTACGTCTCACAGTGGAAAAAAAAGAACAGCTTGCTGATGAAAAGAATAAGCATTACCAAGCATTAATAAGGGAAATGACAAAGGATCATCTACTTCCAGGAATACAATTGTTGTTAGAGGATTGCAAAAAGCAAGGCATTAAAATGGGAATTGCTTCTTCTAGTTCAAATGCAAATACTGTAATAGATTCGCTAGGAATACGTTCTTTTTTTGATTGCATTGTGGATGTGAGAAAAATAAAGAAGGGAAAACCAGATCCAGAAATATTTTTGACAGCTGCCGATCAATTACAAGTAAAACCCTATGCATGTGTGGGCATAGAAGATGGAGAGGCCGGTATAAAAGCTATTAATCAAACAGATATGGTTTCTATCGGCATTGGTAAGCATCTGAAGGAAGAGGATGTGAGTTTTCACGTATATTCAACAGCTGATTTGCATTTAAAGACGATCAAAGAGGTTTTCGAAAAAGCAAGAAAAGGAACAGATTATAACAGCGCGTATACAAAAAATTAGTAAATCTTTTACATGCAAGTAGCAAAGCGCAAAAAAACATATGCTAGAATAAAATAAGAGAGCAAAGATGCATAGGAAGGGGTACATCATGATTAAATGTATTGCGATCGATATGGATGGAACTTTAGTAAATAGTGAACAAGTTGTAAGTAAAGAAAATGCCCAAGCGATTAAGACAGCTCAAAAGGCAGGGGTGGAAGTTGTTGTTGCTACGGGACGTTCTTATGAAGAGGCCCGTTATGTTTTAGAAGAAGCAGGACTTCATACATATTTAATTTGTGCAAACGGAGCAGAGCTTCGGAATCCACAAGGAGAAAAACAATATTCAGTAGGCATGACGATGGAATCTATTCGCGAAGTAGAGGATATTTTTAAGAAGTTTCAGCTGTACTTTGAAGTCTATACAAGTGAAGGCACGTATTCAAATGACTATGAAAAAGCTTTGTCGGTATTAATGGATATTTATTTAAGCGCTAGCTTAAAAAATAATTATGAAAAATCGTTAGAAGCGGCAAAAGAGCGTTTCAATAGCGGCAGAGTAAAGCTTATTGAAGAGTATGAAGCGTTATTTCAAGATCCAAACAAGGACATTTATAAGCTGCTTGCTTTCTCTTTTGACAAAGAAAAGTTAGAACAGGCAAAAATAGAACTTGTGAAGTTAGATTCGATTGCAGTCAGTGCATCTGGTAAAGAAAATATTGAAATAAATGATGAAAATGCTCAAAAAGGAATTGCAGTTACATCATTTGTTCAAGAACGCCATATTTCTCTAGAAGAAACGATGGCCATTGGAGACAATTATAACGACGTATCGATGTTTCAGCGAGTTGGACGTGCTGTAGCGATGGGGAATGCCCCTCAAGAAATTAAAGAGTTTGCCCATATCGTAACAGGAACAAATGACGAGCACGGCGTAGCTCAAGCTATTTTAAATGCGCTTGAAACAGTTAAACAATAAGTAAACTAAAAAGCATGCCTTTAGGCATGCTTTTTAGTTTGTTACTTTCTCCTTGTTACGACGGTATGCACCGTGATTTGTCGGTCCAACATATTGATTTAAAGCAAATGAATGACGAATTGCTTCTGTAATAAATTCTTTTGCTGTATAAATAGCTTGTTTGACGTCACTGCCTTTTGCCAATTCAGCAGCAATCGCAGCTGAGTATGTGCATCCAGCACCGTGCGTGAATGTTGTTTCAATACGTTCAGACTCTAAGATCTCAAACGTTTTTCCATCATAAAGCAAATCAATTGCTTTTTCATGCGCCAATTTACTTCCGCCTTTAATCAATACATATTCGGCACCAAGGTCAAAAATCTTGACGGCTGCTTCTTTCATTTTATCGACCGTTTTGATAGGACCAAGTCCACTTAATTGACTAGCTTCAAATAAATTAGGGGTTACGACTGTTGCTTTTGGAACTAGTACATCACGCAAGCTGACAGTTGTTTCCGGGTGAAGCGCTTCGTCTTCTCCTTTACATACCATCACAGGATCTACTACGACATTTTTTAAACCATATTCTTCAATTGTTTTTGCGGCTAGTTCAATAATTTCCACTGAGCCAAGCATACCTGTTTTTAGAGCTTGTACGCCTACGCCTTTTACAATTGTTTTCAACTGCTGTTCAACAGTTGAAACTTCTTGCGGAAATACGTTATGAGACCAGCTGTTATCGGGATCCATTGTTACAATTGTTGTTAAAGCTGTCATTCCGTAAACACTCAGTTCTTGGAATGTTTTTAAATCCGCTTGAATGCCAGCTCCGCCGCTGCTGTCAGAACCCGCAATGGTTAATGCTTTATTCATTGTCATAAAAAATCCTCCCGTATTTTAAGTTCATAGAGAAAATAGAGTAAAACTTCCACCGGTCGGTTTTTAGCTGCCCAATGTGTTTTAGATAAATTTCTTCCATTCACTTTTCACTTTTTCTTTTATTTTATCGCTTTTAATGTAGATATTCAATTTCTAAAAACTGTATGAATCCTAAGTGTATACTTTTGTCTTAGCCTCTTTTACCTTATGGTACAAGCACTCTTTCTTTTCATGAATAAAATAAAGAGAAACTTAAGAAAGGGTGATTCACATAAAAAAACATTCTAATCATGACAGTTATAAAGACGATTCGTATGCTTTCAATAAATCACAACCTCGCAAAAAAAACCACAAAGATTATTATATGAATTCAAATTTAACAAATGATCACTTCAGAACTGTTAAGGCAGGCACTTTAAATGTTTGTATAATTGTATTACCAGGAGCTAAAGTTGATCGAAACTCCACAGATAATCAGTCTATAGTTCCCAATCGTGTAAAAAGAGACATAGCCGCTGCTAATAAAATATGGAAACAATATGAGAAAAACCGATTAATCCAAGGTGTTACATTTACTATTACACGTTCAGTTGTTTTTTTGGAAAACATCAGTGGCATTGTTAATAATGCGGAAAATTTTCCAATTGGAGGGGCTAGTCATCTTACAATGGTACAAGCAATGCTTAAAACTGGCCGAAAAGTTTGTCAAAATGCTGATGTGTATGTATTTTATATGAATGGAAATAGATTTGGGCCTGTTAATTTTGATTATTCATCTACTCTCGCTGTAACTTATAATTCTTTTCCGCTTATTATTATGACAAATGCAAGTACAGAGGAGTATCTTCTCGCACATGAATTAGGTCATTTTATGTTTATTACGAATCGTTTTAACGAGACGGATGATCCAGAACCTTTTCATGAACTAGATGGAAATCATAATAGAACGCCTAGTAACCTTATGTTTCCTACTCCTGAATTCTGGCCAATAGTACCGGAGATTACCAGTGAACAGATACACAAAGCTTTAAATAGTCGTGTTTTTTATAGCTAATTGTTGTTCATGTAAAATAAAAACGCCCTTAACAGCGGGTTAAGGACGTTTTTCACTATTTATTAGATAGAAGCTAATTCTTTTTCAAGAGCTACGTCTACTGATACATAATCATAACCTAAATCATGTGCAACTGCTTCGTACGTAATGGCTCCGTTTGCAACGTTCACTCCTAATTTTAACGCTTCGTTTTGAGCGATTGCTTTGTGAACACCTTTAGAAGCAATTTGAAGTGCGTAAGGTACGGTTACGTTTGTTAAAGCAATTGTTGATGTGCGAGGAACTGCTCCCGGCATGTTTGCAACTGCATAGTGTACAACCCCGTGCTTTTCATAAGTCGGCTGATCGTGTGTTGTAATGTGGTCGATTGTTTCAACAATACCGCCTTGGTCGATTGCTACGTCAACAATAACAGAACCTGGCTTCATTGTCTTCACCATTTCTTCCGTTACTAGTTTTGGAGCTTTTGCACCTGGGATTAATACTGCGCCAATCACTAAATCTGACTCTGCTACTGCATCTGCAATATTGTAAGGGTTTGACACTAGCGTATTGATTTGGTTGCCAAAGATATCGTCTAATTGACGTAGGCGTTCAGGACTTAAATCAATAATTGTTACATCAGCACCGAGACCGATTGCGATTTTTGCAGCATTTGTACCAACACCGCCGCCTCCGATAATCGTTACTTTTCCGCGGCTAACTCCAGGAACACCCGCTAATAAAATTCCTTTTCCACCGTTTGATTTTTGAAGGAATTGTGCACCGATTTGAGCAGCCATACGTCCTGCTACTTCACTCATAGGTGTTAATAGAGGCAATGTACGATTTACTGCTACTGTTTCATAAGCAATGGCTGTTACGCCGCTATCTTTTAATGCTTTTGCTAGTGCTGGTTCAGCTGCTAAGTGAAGGTATGTGAATAAGATAAGACCTGGTCTAAAATAGCCGTATTCACTTGCTAATGGTTCTTTTACTTTCATAACCATTTCAGCTTGTGCCCAAACGTCAGCTGCTGTCTCAACGATTTCAGCTCCAGCTTTTACATAATCTTCGTTTGTGAAGTTACTTCCAATACCCGCTTCATTTTCAATTAATACACGATGACCTGTACCAACAAATGATGCTACGCCTGCTGGTGTAATCGCTACTCGGTTTTCGTTGTTTTTGATTTCTTTTGGTACGCCAATAATCATGATTAATTTCCCCCTTGGTCGTTTGTGTACCTTTAGTATAAAGAAAGTTTTATGAAATTTCTTTGTCTAGAAAGAAGAATTGAAGAAGTGGTTTTTGTTTAAACACACAAATGTAAACGCTTACTTATCAGAATTTTTAATTTTTATGTAAGGTCATCTAACATCATAAGGAAATAAAAAGTAAAAAAAGAGCTATTTGTTTATTAGAAAATAAACGAATAGCTCAATGTTAAAAGAAGTTACATTATCTGTTATTTTTTATATTTCATTAACTTAATATCAATATAAAGAGTCATTTTTTGATTAACGTCCTTTAAGTTAATATCACCAATCTCTGAAATTCGCTTTAATCGATAGCTAAGTGTATTCATATGCACATTTAATTCTTTTGCTGCTTCGTTAATGTTATTATCATTATTTAAAAATACTTCGAGAGTCTCCACCAAGTTGCTATTATGACGAAGGTCGTAATCAGTTAGCTTCTTTAAAGAATGGTTTTCAAATTGATCTTGCACGCGCTTTTCTAAAATAACATCAAGAAATTGATAAATACCTAATTCCTGATAGTTAATAATCTCTTTCGTTTCTTCTGGAAACTTACTTTTCATATCTAATACGTTCAAGGCTTCTTTATAACTTTTTTCGATATGATCGTGCGATGAATAAATACTGCTGCAGCTGGCTTTAATTTGAGTAACATCAAAGCGTTCATACATGTTGCCTCTAAAATAGTCTACAAAATCTCGCTGTTCATCAAGAGGGTTTTCAACCGCATCCAAAGAAAGCAGTAAGATTAAGTCATTGCAATCAATCGTATAAAGAACGATTTTCAAGCGATGCATCGTTTTTAGCATATACGAGATTTGACGTTCAGCTTCAGGCGTAATATCTTCTTGGAAGCGGAAGATAGCAATGGAAAATGTTGATGGAGCTGTAATTTGAGCTTCATAAAACGCTTCTGAAATTTCTTGGCGAGACTTAATGTGACCAGTTAATAATTTCCAGAAAAATTCTTGTGAACGTTCCTCTCGTTTATACTTTCGAATTTGAAGCTGTAGCAATTTATTTTTTAATACATTCGCAGCTTTTTTTAATAGCTCTACTTCTTCGTCGCCTAAGGCTTTCTCAATTTCAACAGCCCAGATGAATCCTAGAACTTCTTCATTTTTCCAGATGGAAATAGCTATGCGATCTCCAAGCCCAATTTCATTTATATTTTTCACACGCACAGGTTCATTTGTCTCAAGCAGTTTAGGAATAATGCCTTCTTTCCATAAGTTGTTGATGACTTTTTCCGGAACTCTTCTTCCAATAATTGTGGCAATACGCGCCTGGTCCGTTCTTTCGTCATGGGTGCTATAAGCTAATAAGCGATGATTAGCATCTTCAATGGTAATAGGACAGTTCAATACTTCGCTAATGCGATCAGCGAATTCTTCAAGCGTATCAAAATTTTCCTTGAACGGATCTTTGATTGGTTTCGTCATATATAAAATCCCTCTTCATAAAACAAAATAAGTACTAGTACAGCTTTTTAGCTACAATAAATATAGTAAAACGGTAACAACCGTGTTGATCATCAATTCATTGAAATGATTAACTGCTTAATATTTTAACAAAAGTAATTGTTTAAGAAAATGTTAAAATGCGTCTAAAGGTAGTTAAGAATGTACGGATGATTAGTAACTGCGTTCATTTCGCTTATTTTATCGAAATTTTCTTCAAAATAATCAATGTTCGGTGAGCATGATTCTTTTCAAATGTGTATAATAAAACGTATGATTATGGTTATATCAAACTTGAATCTGTAACTTTCTTTATGATATGTTCAGTTACGATTAGGTTGACCAATTCATATTACACATGAAGGGAAGAATTTAACATGGCAAAACAACAAATCGGTGTTATCGGTTTAGCGGTTATGGGGAAAAACTTGGCGCTAAACATTGAGAGCAGAGGCTATTCTGTTTCAGTTTATAACCGCTCTCCTGAAAAGACAGAAGAGTTCCTAAAAACAGAAGCAGAAGGTAAAAATTTTGCAGGTACATACAGTGTGGAAGAGTTTATTAATTCTCTTGAAAAACCGCGTAAAATTTTATTAATGGTTAAAGCTGGTGCTGCTACAGATGCAACAATTGATTCGTTAAAACCATACTTAGAAAAAGGCGACATTTTAATCGATGGCGGAAATACATTCTTCCAGGATACAATTCGTCGTAACAAAGAGCTAGAAGAATTAGGTATCCATTTCATCGGTACAGGCGTATCCGGCGGAGAAGAAGGCGCATTAAAAGGACCTTCAATCATGCCTGGCGGACAAAAAGAAGCATATGAACTTGTAAAACCAATCTTAACAGCTATTTCAGCGAAAGTTGAAGGCGATGATTGCTGCACATACATTGGACCAAATGGTGCAGGTCACTACGTGAAAATGGTTCATAACGGCATCGAGTATGGCGATATGCAGTTAATTTGTGAAGCATACTTCATTATGAAAAACGTATTAGGTTTAGAAACAGATGAACTACATGAAGTATTTGCTGAATGGAATAAAGGCGAGCTAGATAGCTACTTAATTGAAATCACAGCTGATATCTTTACGAAAAAAGATGAAGAAACAGGTAAAGCACTTGTAGACGTTATTTTAGACACTGCAGGTCAAAAGGGTACAGGTAAATGGACAAGCCAAAGTGCGCTTGACTTAGGTGTACCACTACCAATCATTACGGAATCTGTATTTGCGCGCTTTATTTCAGCTATGAAAGAAGAACGTGTAAAAGCAAGCAAAGTATTGAGCGGTCCAAATGCAGCTGCATTTGAAGGTGATAAAACCGAATTAGTAGAAGCAATCCGTAAAGCATTGTACATGAGTAAAATTTGTTCATATGCGCAAGGGTTTGCTCAAATGAAAGCAGCTTCTGAAGAATATGACTGGAATTTACAGTACGGTGATATTGCAATGATCTTCCGTGGTGGTTGTATCATCCGTGCACAATTCTTACAAAAAATTAAAGAAGCTTACGATCGCGATGCAGATCTAACAAACTTATTATTAGACCCATACTTCAAGGATATCGTAGAAGGCTATCAGTCGGCTCTTCGTGAAGTTATTTCAATTGCGGTTAAACAAGGTATTCCTGTACCAAGTTTCTCAAGTGCATTAGCTTACTATGACAGCTACCGTACAGAAACGTTACCAGCGAACCTTTTACAAGCGCAACGTGACTACTTCGGAGCTCACACATATCAACGTGTTGATAAAGAGGGCGTATTCCATACTGAGTGGTTAAAATAAAAAACAAGAAAAGCAGCTGTATACTACAGCTGCTTTTTTTATTTACTCTTTAGGTGAGAAGTTGTCTTCTCCGACTGGCCACCAGTGGAAACCGTCTTCAGCAAGCAATGCGTCTGATTCTTTTGGTCCCATTGAACCTGATTCGTAGTTCGGGAAGTTTTGTGCTTTTGTGCTTTCCCATGCTTCTGAAATGGTATCAACAAACTTCCAAGAAAGGGCTACTTCATCCCAGTGAGTAAAGTTCGTTGCATCTCCAAGCATGCAATCATAAATAAGGCGCTCATAAGCTTCCGGTGTATTCATTTTATCTCCACAGTTATTGCAATAGTTCAAGTTAATTGGTGTGGACGATGTTGCACCCGGCGTTTTACGCGCGTTTAAGTGAAGCGTAATGCCTTCTTCCGGTTGGATATGAATGACAAGCAAGTTTGGATGAATTTCTTTATCTTTATTGAAGTACAGGTTCATTGGTAAGTCTTTGAACTGTACAACAATTGTCGTTGCTTTTTCTTTCATGCGTTTACCTGTACGAATATAAATTGGTACGCCAGCCCATCTGAAGTTATCGATCATAAGCTTACCAGAAACAAATGTAGCGGTGTTAGACTCAGGATCAACCGAGTTTCCTTCGCGGTAGCCGATCACTTCTTCTCCTTCAAGTACACCTTTGCCGTATTGGCCTCGTACAAAATAATCATCTACTTCATCTACTGATAAAGAGCGAAGAGCACGCAGTACTTTTACTTTTTCACTACGAATTTCTTCCGGTGTTAATTTAATTGGCGGTTCCATTGCAAGCAATGCCACCATTTGAAGCATATGATTTTGTACCATATCTCGAAGGGCACCTGAAGATTCATAGTAACGGCCACGATCTTCTACACCAAGCGTCTCGCTAGACGTAATTTGGATGTTTGAAATGTATTGGTTGTTCCACATCGGTTCAAATAGAGCATTTGCAAAACGGATAACTTCGATATTTTGCACCATTTCTTTACCGAGGTAGTGGTCGATACGATAAATTTGATCTTCCTTAAATGCATGGCGAATTTGTTCGTTTAGTTCTTTAGCGGAAGGATAATCATGACCAAACGGCTTTTCAATGACTAGGCGACTCCAACCGTCTGTTTGTGTTAAACCTTCATTTTTTAAATTCGAAGCAATTGTTCCGAAAAATTCAGGTGCCATTGCTAGATAGAAAATACGATTTCCAGGCACGTTGTATTGCTCATCAAGACTTTCTGTTAGGCTTTTTAATTCTTGATAAGAAGCGACATCTGTTACGTCAAACGGTTGGTAATAAAAATGTGAAGCAAACTTTTCAATGTCAGCGTCACTGTTTTTGAAACTGCTCACTGATTTTTTTACATTTTCGCGTAATTCGTCATTAGTCCAAGGTCTTCTTGCGACACCAACAACAGCGAAATCTTCCGATAGTTTGTTCGCTTTATATAAGCGGAAAATAGAGGGGAATAACTTACGTTTTGCTAAATCACCTGTAGCGCCAAAAATTACGATAATGGATTTTGGTTGTACATTTGTCATTACTTCTAGGACCTCACTTTGTCGTAGTTACGTTCAATTTTTTTCCGCTTTAACAGACAACACTTAAATGAAATCTGGGGATTCATTGCCCGTTAAACTCGGCCTTTATAAACAAACGAATGATTGCTTGTTTACCTTTTCCTTTATGTATAGAACTACTAATAAATTGTAACGATTTTAAAGGGTTAACGCAAATAGATTAAAACAATTTGTAGTTATTATTCCATGTTTTTAACAAGTTTAAAAGTATTTTGTTTCGAATACGGAGAAAAAGCTACCGTTATTTTAACAGTAGCTTTTCTCATTTATTTATATTGATACAGGGAACCGATAGATTTTTTTGTTGAAAATGGCAAGTCAGGACTATCGGCGATGATAAAAATAGGACAGTGCATTAAAAGTGGATGTTTTTCGAAAAAAGAAGCATCAGCGTGATAGATGGACGATAGAATGACAGGGAGCTGTTCTAAAAAGTGAAGGTAGCGTGTAATGGTTTCATCTGTTGATGTATGCGAACCGATGTAATAATACACAGTAAGGGAATAAAAACCTTTATCAAAGACGAAGGATGCTAAATATTCGTTCCGCTCTTTTTGCATATGATCGTAGGCAAATTCAATGCCGATTTGAATGGAAGGAACAGAAGTGTGTTGACCTGGGAAAACGGTGTATTTTCTTGGTATCATCGGTTCAACGGGTGTAACACCCAGGCTGTAGGTTACATCTATTTGGTGGGGATTGCTAATGATCATATGGAATCCCTCCTTTAATATAAAAATACACTCTTTATAAGTGTATACAAAGTTTCATTGAACATGACAATATTAAAATATGCCCAGGCTCTTAGCATATTTAAAGCAGGCAATGTTTGAGCAGGGGGCAGAGTTTACGATAAAATAACAAAAAAGATTATTATGAGGTGATAAGCGATGAGTATTTTAAAAAATGACTGGGCTTCTTTATTAGAAGAAGAATTTCAAAAAGACTATTACATACAGCTTCGAGAATTTTTAGTGGATGAATATAATCACCACACCATTTACCCTGATAAATATGATATTTTTAATGCTTTACACTATACAGATTATAAAAATGTAAAAGTGGTCATATTGGGACAAGATCCTTATCATGGACCAAATCAAGCGCATGGACTGAGCTTCTCTGTTCAACCAGGAGTAAAAACACCGCCTTCTTTAGTGAATATTTACAAAGAGCTGAAAAATGAAATGGATTATCATATTCCGAATAACGGTTATTTAGTCAAATGGGCAGAACAAGGTGTTCTTTTGCTTAACACTGTCTTAACAGTTAGAAGAGGAGAAGCGAACTCTCACAAAGGAAAAGGGTGGGAACAGCTGACGGATCGTATTATTGAATTAGTGGCACAAAAAGAGGAGCCAGTCGTGTTTTTGCTGTGGGGCAAGCATGCACAAGCTAAAAAAGAGCTTATTCATCATTCGCACCATTTAATTTTGGAAAGCCCGCACCCTAGCCCATTTTCGGCTAATCGAGGCTTTTTTGGCAATAATCACTTTCAACGAGCAAATGAGTTTTTGCTCCAACAAGGACGTCAATCTATTGATTGGCAAATTGACGATGTGTAAAAGTGAGCATTTCATGAAGATTAGCTTCAGACATAGCCTCCTATTTCATCTTTTGATAAAATAGCTGTATAAAGTCATATTGAATGTAAGATGAGGTGTCTACATGGATATAAAAATGACGCAGCTCCTTGATAAAATTAGTGCAGAAGTACAAAAAGCAAAGCACCATTCGAATAGCGCGAACGTTCGAGATCAATTGGTTGCCATAAAAGCACTATGTGAGCTTGCATTAGATCAAAATGGAGAGGTTTCAGTATCGAAACCTGTCTCGGTTTCAAAACCTGTTGTAATGTCTTCACCGGAAATGATGCAATCGCCTGAGATTATGCAGCAACAGATTATTCAGTCATCCAAACCTAATTTTGAAGGAACGAAATTGAAATCAGATGATGCAAACGGCGATAGTCTGTTTGATTTCTAAAGTGAGGAGAAAAACATGAAACTATTTTTAATAATCGGTGCAATCAATGCAATGTTAGCGGTTGCTCTTGGTGCTTTTGGAGCGCACGGGTTAGAAGGGAAAATCTCAGAGAAGTATTTAGAGGTATGGAAAACGGGAGTGCAGTACCAAATGTTCCATGCAATGGGGCTGTTTGTCATTGCGTTTCTATTAAGCAAATTTCCTCAATCTTCTTTGTTAACAGCTTCGGGCTGGATTATGTTCGCGGGGATTGTGCTGTTTTCGGGCAGTCTCTATGTATTAAGTACGTCCGGTATTAAAGTTCTCGGCGCGATTACTCCGCTAGGTGGAGTTGCATTTATTGTAGCTTGGATTTTAATTGTTGTTGCAGCTGTAAAATGGCTATAAAAAAACCCCTGAAAAGGGGTTTTTTTAACGCGGAGAATAATTGCTCAACTGCTGGCCTCCACCGCTAAACGGATAGTTATATTTAATTGGACCCTCAAAAGTGATGTAATCGAGATAAACCATAAGTAGTAAATAGCGAGTGCCAGTTTGTGGATCACTTAAAATGATATGATCGCGTCCGGCTGCTTCAATTTCCCCTCTAAAGACTTTCGCGTTCCACTGCGTATTATTTTCAAACGTCATATATACAGTCGCTATTTTTCCTCGATTTAAACGTAAAATATTTTCAATATATGATTCTTCAATGGGCAGTTGATTTGGATCTTGCGGGGCACCGCTTCCTCCAGAAGAGGTAGGGGGCGGACCTCCTTGGGTTTGCCCTTGAACCTGCTGGCCGCCTGGCTGGGGCTGCTGCGGCTGAGGCATATAATAAGGGTAGTTTGGACTCATATACGGGTTTTGCATATATTGCTGTTGCGGTTGATTAGACTTTGGTTTTTTCATAGGAACCTCCTTCAAACAAAAAGAAATTAGTAAACTCCTGGACAATCAGCTTGAGTTGGTGCAAAGAAACAGTGAGATTTAAATCGTCCTGTGTTATTTTGGTTATACCATTGAGCAGGACAGTCGCCGCTGGGCTTGAAAAACCACAGTGAGTTTTCCGCGGGGGTAAAACGTTCCCCTCTTAATACACGTCGTGCAAGTGTAATTTCAGACTGGCGGGCACGCTGATAAAAGTAGCCTTTTTGAGTTGCTTCAAATCCGCCTGGGTTTTGAAACACCATCTGACGAATGGTTCTTATATTTCTAAAATCTAAACAGGGAGCTTTAGCGCGGTTCACGCCTACATTTCCTACCAGTAACATCCCTTGTTTTCCTTCACTTTCAGCTTCAGCTCGAATGAGTCTGGCTAGGAGCTTAACATCTTCTTCGTTGTGTGCAACGACTGCCATTATCCCACCTCGCTTACTTGTGACACTGTTGTATATATATGGCCCTGTAAGTGCGAATATGCCATGGCTAGAAAATAAAAAACCTGTTTCCAAGTGGAAACAGGTTTTTTAGATAAGGCTCATTGATATTTATTGCTCTAAGCGTTACAAAAGAGATGAGCGCTTTTGAGGCTTAGTTTAAACGTGTAAAAAACGTGCAATAGCTTCTTCTTTTAATAAATTTCCGACAAAGAAGCTGCCAAATTCCCCGTAGCGAGCACTTACTTCGTCAAAACGCATTTCGTATACTAATTTTTTAAATTGAAGTACGTCATCTGCAAAAAGAGTAACGCCCCACTCATAATCATCAAAACCAACAGAACCCGTAATGATTTGCTTTACTTTTCCAGCGTATTGACGCCCAATCATTCCATGACTGCGCATTAAGCTGCGTCGCTCTTCCATGGGAAGCATGTACCAATTGTCATTTCCTTGACGACGTTTATCCATTGGATAAAAGCAAACATGACTAGCTTTTGGTAAAGTTGGATATAGTCTAGCTTGGATTTGAGGATTTTCATAAGGGTCCTCCCCAGCAGGTAAGTAGTTGCTTAATTCAACTACTGATACGTATGAATAAGTAGGAATGGTAAACTCAGCAAGCTTTGTTTTATTAAATTCTGTTTCAATTTCATTTAGTTCTTCCATAGTAGGACGAACAAGCATTAGCATAAAGTCTGCTTTTTGGCCGACAATGGTATATAAAGCATGACTGCCTTGCTTCTCAGCTTCAGTTCCTTTCCATTTCTCAATCAACCCTAAAAATTCATGGATAGCCGCTTGGCGATCGTCGCTTGATAACTGCTTCCAAGCGCTCCAATCGATTGAACGGAAATCATGAAGTGCATACCAACCGTCTAATGTTTGTGCTGCTTCTGCCATTTCGTTTCACTCCTATTGTCCGATTATGATAAATTCCAATTCTACTATATCATAGTTTGTCCGAAGAACTGGAATGAAAAACCTGTGATTTTGTGACTAAACTTTAAACAATTGTCGCAAAGTAAAAACAGGTTTCATTTTAGGTGTTAGTGGAAAATTAAGAATTAAAAGACTTTTTCGTAATCATGGATTCTTGAAGGACATGCCTTTGATTTTTAAAAAAAGTGGAGTATCCTATTATGAGAAAAGTTTTTTACATATCGAGGAGGATTTACTTTGAGTGATTTATTTACAGGTTTAAAACAAAAAGTATCAGCTAGCGATGTATCAATCGTATTCCCAGAGGGATTAGATGAGCGCGTATTAGGCGCTGTTTCTCGTTTAGCTGCCGACAATATCTTAAAGCCTATCGTTGTTGGAAACAAAGACGCTGTAGCATCAAAAGCAGCAGAACTAAACGTAAAATTAGACGGTGTTGAGGTTCTAGATCCTCAAAGCTACTCTGAATTTGATGAAATGGTAGCAGCGTTTGTTGAGCGTCGTAAAGGTAAGGCAACAGAAGAAGATGCTCGCAAAATTTTATTAGATGAAAACTATTTTGGCACAATGCTTGTTCATATGAACAAAGCGGACGGTCTTGTAAGCGGAGCTGCTCATTCTACAGCAGACACAGTACGTCCGGCTCTACAAATTATTAAAACAAGACAAGGTGTTAAGAAAACATCTGGCGTATTTATCATGGTTCGCGGTGATCAAAAATACGTATTTGCTGACTGTGCAATTAACATCTCACCTGACAGCCAAGATTTAGCTGAAATTGCTATCGAAAGTGCTCGTACAGCTGAAATGTTCGATATCGATCCTCGTGTTGCTATGCTAAGCTTCTCAACAAAAGGATCAGCAAAATCTCCGGAAACAGAAAAGGTAGCAAACGCAGTAGAAATTGCAAAAGAATTAGCACCAAGCGTAACATTAGACGGCGAATTCCAATTCGACGCAGCATTTGTTCCTTCTGTAGCTGAAAAGAAAGCACCAGGTTCAGTGATTAAAGGAGATGCAAATGTATTTGTATTCCCAAGCCTTGAAGCAGGTAACATTGGTTACAAAATTGCACAGCGCCTAGGAAACTTCGAAGCAGTAGGTCCAATCTTACAAGGTCTAAACAAACCGGTAAACGATCTATCTCGCGGTTGTAACGAAGAAGATGTGTACAAGCTTGCTTTAATCACAGCAGCTCAAGCACTGTAATAAAAAAAACTCCGTCCTTGGGCGGAGTTTTTTTTATTCGGCTAATGAACCTAATGCTTTTTCGTTGCGGTCATACATGCGCTGCAGCTGCGTCTCAAACAGCTCTTGTTCGGTAGCATTTAAAGGCATATTTATAAGAGAAGAGCTCATGCTATTCAGTGTTTGCAATAAAAGCAGCATGACATCAGATACAGTTAACTCAATCTGTAATAGTTCAGATAGAGAAGCCATTGTGTGAGGCTCGATATCTGGGTATGAAAATTTAGTTTCCGTGTTTTGGAGACCTTTTTTGTAAAACTCTTGAATAAGAGAAGCACGTTTAGAACCGCTTCCTTTAACGCATAAGTAAATTTGTACAGCTACTCCGCCGCGAACGCGTCGCTGTGAAATGCCCGCAAACTTTTGATTGCGAATGCTTAAATCAAAGCTGCCGGGACAATAAGAGCCTACGATTTCCTTCGCTTCAATTGCTGTCCCGTAAGATGCAAACATGACCTTAATCAAATCAAACATGGCTTCATATCCACGATCAATATCAATTCCTTTTTCTGCATCAGGAAAAATTAAAGAAATGTTTAGAACATCCTGATCAAGTACGACAGCGAGGCCGCCTGAATTGCGGACGATTGTTTTATATCCCTGTTCATGTAAATAAGCTGCACCTTCAGCTAAATGAGGTAGCTTTGTATCTTGGATGCCTAATACAATCGTATCGTGATGCACCCAAGAGCGCATGACAGCTGGAGATTCACCTCTTCCAACGGTTGTACAAAGCGTGTCATCGATGGCAAAAGAATGACGGGCATCAAAATGAGGACCTAGACTGGATTGATCAATAATACGCCAAGCGGGCTGTGCTAAAAGCTTTAAACTATTCTGCTGCATATCTCAAACCCCTTTATAAACAGTAAACGAACATATTATAGCATAAAGGCGTCGTGTCATTGGCTGTAAAATAGAAAAAGAAGAAAGAAGAGCCAAGTTTGACATCCCTCTTTCTTCGTTCATGTAGCTTATTCAGCCATTTTCTCAAGATTTCCGTTACGATCCATTTTAAATGTAGTAGAAGAACGTTCTTCTTCATCGAATAGAGCTAACTTTCGCGCACGGTTCATGATTTGCATTAATGTTTCATAGTCTTCTTGAATAGTAGTAGCATTTGCCTCGAGATGTTTGATTTGTTTTTCCAACTCTGTGTTTTTCTTAGCTAATTCTGTATTTTCTTGCATCAAGCGTTTGTTTTCGCTTTGCAATGCCTGTAAATTGCTCGCTTGATTTGGCATTGTTTGCAAAAAGCGAATAACGTCAGCCATTGAAAGCTCCTCACTGCTGCTTTTTTCTACTTGTGTTTCAGATAAGCTATATGTTGCTGTAGGTGCAGACATCATTTTTTCCACATGCTCTACAGATGCTGGTGGCGTATATAATAATTTCTTTTTGCCTTGCTCTTGTCCAAGTGCACGCATGCGCTGTTTTCGCTGTTTTTTGGCTAGCTGAAGTGCTTTTTCATACTGATGGCGTACCACAGCATTCCATCTGAATCCACATGCTGCTGAAGTGCGATTTAATTCATCTCCCACTTCTTCAAACGCATTCAGCTGCGTACTTCCTTCGCGGACATGGCGCAGTACTGTTTCAGCTAATAATAAGTCGTTTTCTTCTGTCCAAGCATCTTGTCTATCTTTCACTTTGTTCACTCCTCTATTTTCCATGACTCATAGTAATCATGTTTTGTAGTATCATCATGTACAAAAAATCCATATTTTATACCATTTCTTCTAGGAGTATGATAGATTTTGCTTCCTTCTTTAACTTGCATCGGACTTCAAATAGGGGTAAAATACCCCTTAGACAAAATGATGAACCAATTTTGAAAGGATTGTGTCAACATGGCAAATGAATTTAGAATTTGTGATGATTGTCAGGCAACAAACGTCAAAACGTTGTTACCTCGACTTAAAAAAATAGATGAACAAGCTGAAGTACAAATCGGCTGCCAGTCTTACTGTGGGCCCGGACGTAAAAAGTCATTTGCATTTGTAAACAACCGTCCTGTAGCAGCGCCAACAGAGGATGAATTAATCGAGAAGATTGAGAAAAAAGTAAAAAAATAGATAGTGAAACAATAAATAGCTGCTTTTCTGCTACTTATTTGTCGAACGAGCTTCTTACAAACAGAATCGCCTTGTTTGTTAGGTAAATCACCTTGGTTGCTTGACAAGGTGATTTTTTATTCTGAATAGGAAAATAGGAAGTGAGTGTCGAAAAATTATAGCAACAACAAAGTGAAGATAGAGAGGTATGTAAATGACATATCCTAATGAAAAACTCAGTGAAGAAAAAGTATTTAAAGATCCTGTTCACCGCTATATCCATGTAAGAGATCGTGTTATTTGGGAGCTAATTGGGACAGCCGAATTTCAAAGGCTGCGTCGCATTAGACAGCTAGGAACGACATACTTAACGTTTCATGGGGCTGAGCACAGCCGTTTTAGTCATTCCTTAGGTGTTTATGAAATTGTGCGCCGTATTATTGATGACGGTTTTCAAGGACGCCCTGAATGGAATGAAGATGAGCGTCTTCTTTGTCTTTGTGCTGCTTTACTGCACGATTTAGGTCACGGTCCGTTTTCCCATTCGTTTGAGAAGGTTTTCCACTTAGACCATGAAGAATTTACACAAGCTATTATCGTAGGTGACACAGAGGTAAATCGAGTGTTAACGAAAGTAGGAAAGGATTTTCCTAAAAAAGTGGCTGAAGTAATTGCGAAAACATATGAAAATAAGCTTGTCGTTAGTTTGATTTCCAGTCAAATTGATGCAGATCGCATGGATTATTTGCAGCGTGATGCGTATTACACAGGAGTAAGCTACGGTCACTTTGATATGGAACGAATTCTGCGCGTGATGCGTCCTAGGGAAGACCAAGCCGTGATTAAACACAGCGGTATGCATGCGGTTGAAGATTATATTATGAGCCGCTATCAAATGTACTGGCAAGTGTATTTTCATCCTGTTACGAGAAGTGCTGAAGTGATTTTGACAAAAATTTTACATCGTGCAAAAGAGCTCCATCATCATTACTATGAGTTCAAGCAGGAGCCAACTCATTTTTATTCGATTTTTGAAGAGGAAATATCGCTAAAAGAGTATTTGAAATTAGATGAATCTGTTATTTTATTTTATTTTCAAGCGTGGGAAGAAGAAGAGGATGAAATTTTATCTGATCTATGCCGAAGATTTATGAATCGTCAGCTTTTTAAATACATTGAGTTTAATCCGAATTCACAAATGAAGATGTGGATGGAGCTTACAACATTATTTAAAAAAGCGGGTATTAACCCAGATTATTATTTAGTCGTCGATTCTTCAAGCGACTTACCATACGATTTTTATCGACCGGGTGAAGAGGAAGAACGTTTGCCGATTCATCTGTTGATGCCAAATAATGAAGTGCGTGAATTATCACGTCAGTCGGAGATTGTTGAAGCAATTTCAGGGAAAAAGAGAACCGATCATAAATTATATTTTCCACAAGATCTCATTGATCAATTGTCGTCTAAGCGAAAAGTTAAAGATCAGATTATAAACTTACTAAAAGGAGATCAGAGTTAAATAGTATAGGAGTTGAAGGGGCTGTGTTAAACGATCACGCAAAGATTGTGAAAGTATTTTCCGCGGCGGGAGAAGTTGTTGGCAGAAAAAAGTTACAAAAGATGATATTTATCGGAAAAAAGCTGAAGTTTCCTTTTTATGAAAAGTATAATTTTCACTTTTTTGGACCTTATTCTGAAGAATTAACGCTTCGAATTGAAGAGCTATGTAACTTAGGATTTTTAAGTGAAATTAAAGAGAAAAAAGGCGGGTATATGCAGTATCGCTACGTATTAACAGAAGCGGGGGAAGGGTTTTTAAGCCACTATGACTTAGAACTTCCTCACTTGCAGGAATGTATGAAGGATATGAACGAACAAAGCTCTAAATTTTTGGAGCTTGTCTCTACGATTTTATATTTCGATAATTTACCGAAAGAAGAAGTAAAAGAAAAAGTGTTTACGCTAAAGCGTAAGCAAAACTATACAGAAGAAGACATTTCAGAAGCATACAAATATATTGAAAAACTTCAGGCAACGCTGTCTGTCCATTAAAAAAATGCCATAGGTTCACTCCTATGGCATTTTTTTTATGTAGAGGTTACTGATCGCTCATGCGCTTGCCCGCTACAGCGTAATGGTTTTTAGACATTTCTTCGATGATAATAGATACTTTTTCAGGTGCTGCACCTGTTGTTTCCACCACAGCATCCGTTACTTTTTCAACAAGAGCTCTTTTTTGATCATCTGTACGGCCCTCAAGCATTTTAACAGTTACAACTGGCATAATGTGTACACTCCTTTTTGATCATTATATGATTAGTGTACCCGTTTTCTGAATAAAATGACAGTATGAGATAGTGATGGAGGACATAATCTGTAGTATACTTTTATAATAACATCGATATAAAAAAACAAGTGTGCCTAAAGGAGGCCCATCGCTGGTCTTTGAGAACTTTTAGGGCATATTTAGAAAAAAATGTATCCTTTTTACCGCAAAAAAAGATTCATCTAGTAGATGTGATAGGTAGAAATTATTTTAAAATAAAGGAGATAAAGAGTGGAACATTTTTTAGCTTTTGCATTGCAAGACCTTCCTTACGTGGTAATGACTCTTATTGTTGCATTCACGCTGCATGAGTTTGCACATGCGTATGTAGCTTATTTATTTGGAGACCACACGGCTAAAAAGCAAGGAAGGCTAACGCTTTCTCCGCTGGCTCATTTAGATCCATTTGGAACGCTTTTGTTAATCATCGCAGGTTTTGGGTGGGCGAAGCCGGTTCCTGTTAATCGCTATTTCTTTAAAAAGCCTCGTTTAGCTGGTATTCTAGTATCGATAGCGGGACCGTTTAGTAACTTGGTGTTGGCATTTATCGGCTTGCTTATTTATTATTTGATGAATAACGCCGCAGTGGACAACGATGCGCTTTATCGTTTTGTTACATTATTTATTCAAATAAACCTAACGCTAGGTGTATTTAACTTGTTGCCTTTTCCGCCTTTAGACGGCTACCGCGTGATTGAAGACCTCGTTCCGCCGTCCACGCGAGCCAAGATGACGCAGTATGAGTCTTGGGGCATTTTTGTATTTTTAATTCTTGTGATTACACCTCTGGATCGAATTGTGATCTGGCCGCTTCTAAACGGAGCAGCAACGTTTGTTATGAATATCTTTCAGCAGATATTAGCACCACTGATTTAATGAATAGAGGAGGCTTACTATGACTCAGCCAAAAAAGAAAAGTATAGGATTTAATATCATAAAAGACGATTCAACCGACGGCCACGGCGGTTACGGTGTTGGAGCGTTAAGTTTAGAAAACATCTCACCCGTTTTTGTTTGTCCGAGCGACGAAGAAGTATTTGTAGATATCGGTGCGATGCATGCAAGAAGTGTAGTGGAAAAAGGAATTAAGTTCTTACCGAATAAAGACGAGGTGCCAAACGGCAAGTTATATTGGCTTGTGTGGGTAACGATTGATCGCAAGCAAGAAGGACCTTACTACGCAGGTATGACAGCATGCGAAATGACCGTTGATCGTGAAATTCGCCGCGGCTATAAGTCACTTCCTGAACACGTGAACAAAATGGATAAATCCTTAAAACGACGCATTATGGTAGAAGAAATGGATAACAAGTCTAAGGATTTGCTTCGTGAGTTTTTGAAGTCTCATAATGAAGAAGTTTGGACGTTATCTAATGATGACTTAAAAGAAGCGCTTCAAACATCGTAATGCTAAAAAAAGCTTAAGGCCTTGGCCTTAAGCTTTTTTTTAATCAAACCATTTGGGTAACCAGTGAAACTTTTTATCTTCTTTTTCACGCTCTTTTTTCTTCGTTTTTGCTGCATGATCGATGTGATCAGTACAATATGTTTTTGGCTGTGTTCCAGTTAAATAATAAGCTTTATATTGAACAGGGCATGATTTGGATGCTAACTTTCCATTTTGAGGATTAATGTTTACGCTCATTAATCCGTTTGGTGCTTTAAACTTTTCTTTTTTCTTCCCTTTTAAAGCCTCTTCCATAAATAATGCCCACATTTTTTTGGCGTATCCTTTTTCAGCTACATCATCCATTGTTCTTCCTTGATCATATCCAACCCAAACGCCTGAAACGAGCTGCGGAGAGTAGCCAATCATCCAGCTGTCCGTAGAGGTTGTGCCGGATTTTCCCGCGTAAGGACGAGATACATATTTAGAAATAGGCTTTCCTGTGACGGTTGTATAGCCATTTAGCTTTTGATTAAACATGCCTGTCATTAAATGGGTAGTAAGAAAAGCATAGCGCTTATCGATGACTTGTTTCTGTTCGGAAGGAGCTTGATAAACAACTTCTCCGTCATGGGTTTCAATTCGTTTAATAAATGTTGGACGAATTTCTTTTCCGCCATTAGCAAAGATGCCGTACGCATTAACCATATCAATAACTTTCACAGGCGAAGTTCCAAGAGCTAAAGATGGAACTTTCTTTAAAGGTGATGATATTCCAAGTGTTTTAGCAGTTTCAATTAAGCGGTTTTCCCCAATGAACAAATGCGTTTTTACGGCATAAATATTATCTGAAAGTGCGATGGCTTGGGCCATTGTAATAGGAGCATCTGCATAATAATTGTGATAGTTGCTAGGCGTATATGTCGAAACGCCATCTTCCAATTTGAACGTCGTTTCTTCACTTTTCATTGGAGTAGATTCAGTAAAACCATCTTTTAACGCCGCATAGTATAAAAATGGCTTCATCGTTGAACCAGGCTGTCTTATTGCTTGAGTCGCGCGATTAAACGGGCTCTTTTCATAATCTCTTCCACCAATAAGAGCTTTCACTTGTCCATTTTTAGGATTCATCGCAACAAATGCACTTTGTACGTCTGAAGAGCTGCTGATAACATCCTTCATTTTTTCTTCAGCTGTTCGCTGCATCTTTTCATCCAGCGTTGTATAAACGCGAAGTCCATTTGTGTAAATCATGGTTTCATCAATGCCTAAATCTTGCTTTAATTCTGCTAGCGCTGCATCCATAAAGTAAGAGGCATCTTCTTTATGAGGATCTTTTTCGGCAGGCGTTGCGAATGCTAGAGGTGTTACAAGCGCTTTTGTTGCTTGCTTGGCTGTGATAATTCCATCCTCTTTCATAAGAGATAAAATGATATTTTGTCGTTTTTTTGCATTTTCTTGATGAATAAGAGGAGAGTAGTAGCTAGGGCCTTTTGGAATACCTGCTAACATGCTCGCTTCACTTAATGTCAAATTTTTGGCATGCTTATCAAAATACAGCCTAGCTGCTGCTTCAATTCCATAAGCTCCATGGCCGTAGTAAATCGTATTCATGTAGCCTTCTAGAATTTGGTCTTTACTATAATTCATTTCTAAACGAATCGTATACAGAGCTTCTTGAAGCTTTCGAGTCCACGTTTTGTCGTGCTCTAAAAACAAGTTTCGTGCATACTGCTGAGTAATGGTACTCGCACCCTGTACTTTCCCCATAGCTTTTATATCAGCTACAACTGCTCCGGCGATTCGATGCATATCAAAGCCGTGATGCTCATAGAAGCGCTTATCTTCAACGGCTAAAGTCGCATCTTTTACGTAAGGTGAAATTTGATTAAGTGAAACCCAGTAGCGCTTTTGTCCATTGTGAACTTCATCAAGAACTTTACCGTTTGCTGAGTAGAAAACAGCTGTTTGAGAAACGTTTAGCGGAGGGGGGCCAGCGATTTTGGCGTAGAGAAAGATGCTTATGTAGGCAAACAATAATAAAGCCCCCGCTAATATACCAAGGACGAGAAGAATTCGGAAGATGCGTCTTGCCTTTTTTAAATGTTCGGTTAATACCGTTTCCATTTCTATTCACCACCAATATGTGTCACTATGCACCATGCATGTTGTTTTCAATACAACAAAATTCTATTAAAAGAGCGGTGCAAGTAGATTCTAAAGCTTGTATCTATCATCAGTATGAAATAGAAAAGGAGGTTTTAAACCTCCATTGCTAAAAATTTTACTTGCTTTTTTGCTGAATTCATCTATACTTTTTTCATGTTTGTATAAATTATGTTAGGGTAATCTATGCATAGGTTAATTCTCAAAATAGAAGGGAAGAGTTTGAAATGGAATTATGGTTCACAGAAAAGCAAACAAAGAACTTTGGTATTACAGCTAAAATTAATCGTACTTTACATACAGAGCAAACGGAGTTTCAAAAATTAGACATGGTTGAAACAGAAGAGTTTGGTAACATGCTCCTACTTGACGGTATGGTTATGACAACGGAAAAAGATGAGTTCGTTTATCATGAAATGGTTGCGCATGTACCGTTATTTACGCATCCAAATCCAGAAAACGTACTAGTTGTAGGTGGAGGAGACGGAGGCGTAATCCGTGAAATCTTAAAACACCCAAGCGTAAAAAAAGCGACGTTAGTTGATATCGATGGAAAAGTTATTGAGTACTCAAAAAAATTCTTACCTTCAATTGCGGGCAAACTAGAAGATCCTCGTGTTGATGTACAAGTAGATGACGGATTTATGCACATCGCTAAAAGCGAGAACGAATACGATGTCATTTTAGTGGATTCAACAGAGCCAGTAGGTCCAGCTGTGAATTTATTTACAAAAGGATTCTATGCAGGTATCTCAAAAGCACTTAAAGAAGATGGTATCTTTGTTGCTCAATCGGACAACCCTTGGTTTACGCCAGAACTTATCTCAAATGTTCAGCGTGACGTAAGAGAAATCTTCCCGATTACACGTCTATACGTAGCAAATATTCCGACGTACCCAAGCGGTTTATGGACATTTACAATGGGTTCAAAGAAACATGATCCATTAGAAGTAAGTGAAGATCGTTTCTTCGATATTGATACAAAGTATTACACAAAAGAATTGCACAAAGCCGCATTTGCTTTACCTAAATTTGTGCAAGATCTTATTAAATAAGTTATCACATACAAGTGAGGTGCCAGAGATTTAAGACTGGCATCTTTTCTATGAATAATGAAGGAGGAACAAAATATGCGTTTTGATGAAGCTTATTCAGGTAATGTATTTATCGGCAGTCACCCTGTTTTTGAAGAAAGTGAAGCGGTTCTTTATGGAATGCCAATGGACTGGACAGTTAGCTATCGTCCAGGTTCACGATTTGGCCCAACTCGTATTCGTGAAGTATCAATTGGATTAGAAGAATACAGCCCGTATTTAGATCGAGAGCTAGAGGAAGTAAAATATTTTGATGCAGGAGATATTCCACTTCCATTTGGGAATCCTCAGCGCAGCTTAAATATGATTGAAGAGTATATCGACCAGCTTTTAGCAGCAGACAAGTTCCCATTAGGTATGGGCGGAGAGCATTTGGTTTCTTGGCCTGTTATGAAAGCTATGTATAAAAAATACCCGGATTTGGCCATTATCCATATGGATGCTCATACAGACCTTCGTGAAGAGTATGAAGGAGAACCACTTTCTCATTCCACTCCGATTCGTAAAGTTGCAGAACTAATCGGACCGGAGAATGTTTATTCATTTGGTATTCGTTCAGGAATGAAAGAAGAATTTCAATGGGCAAAAGAAAACGGCATGCACATTTCAAAATTTGAAGTTCTAGAGCCGTTAAAAGAGATTCTACCAACACTTGCAGGTCGTCCTGTTTATGTAACAATTGATATCGATGTATTAGATCCAGCGCACGCTCCTGGTACAGGAACAGTAGATGCAGGCGGTATCACATCAAAAGAGCTTTTAGCTTCTATTCACGCAATTGCTAAATCAGATCTTCGCATTGTCGGAGGAGATTTAGTAGAAGTAGCTCCAATTTATGATCCGTCTGAACAAACCGCTAATACAGCAAGCAAGCTTATTCGCGAAATGATCTTAGGCTGGGTACAAAAGAAATAAATAAAGTAAAAGGCGGCCGCTGTGGCTGCCTTTTTTATTTGGAATATGTGAATGCGTCACGTACTGTAAAAAGGTGAATTCTCGGCGTATCTATCATATTTCCTTTGAAGTATTATTGAATTCTTTCTTTAGAATGTTTATACTATTTAAGTTATAACGTATTCATTTTAATAAGGAAGTGTCTTTTGTGAGTAACGCTTCAGAAGTCAAGAAACCCATTGAAGTTAAAATTGTGACGGATATCCGCGATGGTCACCGAAAAGAGACAACATCGGTAAATACAAAAGGTATGTATTATGAAAAAGGATCTAAAATTTATCTTACATACACAGAGCGCCAAGAGGAAATCGGAGATATTAGAACAATGGTGAAAATTAGCGAAGATGAAGTATCAATTAATCGAACCGGTGCTGTTCAAATGAAGCAATCGTTTCGTAAAAAGGTACAGATCGAAGGAACTTATATAAGCCCTTATGGACGTATGGATTTACTAACATTCGCTCATAACATTGAATATAAACAAATGACTCAAAAGGGTCGATTATTTTTAACGTATGATCTAGAAGTACAGGGTCAGCCTACCGGGAAATATGCGTTAACCATTACATTCAAGGAGGAGAAAAAATGAACATCGTCGAACAAGTGCAGCAAAAATTAAAAGCTGAAATTCAAGATGCTGTGGTCAAAGCAGGACTTGCTGAAAAAGCAGAACTTCCAGAAGTTCTATTAGAAACCCCAAAAGATAAAACACATGGTGATTATTCTACCAATATGGCTATGCAGCTAGCTCGTATTGCCAAAAAAGCACCGCGTGTTATCGCTGAAGAGCTTGTAGCAAACTTCGATAAATCAAAAGCATCTATCGAGAAAATTGACATTGCAGGCCCTGGATTCATCAACTTTTATATGAATAACTCTTATTTAACAGAGCTTATTCCAACGATTGTAAAAGCTGGTGAAGCGTATGGTCAAACAAACGTAGGGAACGGACAAAAAGTACAGGTTGAGTTTGTTTCAGCTAATCCGACAGGGGATTTACATTTAGGACATGCCCGAGGTGCTGCAGTTGGAGACTCATTATGTAATGTTCTTGAAAAAGCAGGTTACGATGTGTCACGTGAATACTATATCAATGATGCTGGTAACCAAATTAATAACCTGGCTTATTCAGTAGAAGCACGCTACATGCAGGCTCTTGGTTTAGAGAAAGAAATGCCTGCAGACGGCTATCATGGTGCTGACATTATAAACATCGGAAAAGAGCTAGCAAAAGAGCACGGAGACAAGTATGTAAATGCCTCTGAAGAAGAGCGTTTTGAATTCTTCCGTCAATACGGGTTAGATTACGAGTTAGCTAAATTAAAGCGTGATCTTGAACAGTTCCGTGTGAAATTTGACGTATGGTATTCTGAAACGTCTCTTTATAAAAATGATAAAATCTCAGTTGCACTTGAAACGCTGAAAAAACAAGGCCATGTATATGAAGAAGAAGGTGCTACGTGGTTCCGTTCTACGACATTTGGTGATGATAAAGACCGTGTGTTAATTAAAAATGATGGTTCATTTACGTACTTAACACCAGATATTGCGTATCACCAAGACAAAATTCAACGTGGATTTGATAAGCTAATTAACATTTGGGGAGCCGACCACCATGGATATATTCCTCGTATGAAAGCGGCGATTCAAGCGCTTGGTTATGAAAAAGATACGCTTGAAGTAGAAATCATTCAAATGGTTCAACTGTATCAAAATGGCGAAAAAATGAAGATGAGCAAACGTACAGGTAAAGCAGTAACAATGCGTGATCTAGTAGAAGAGGTAGGCCTTGATGCAACTCGCTACTTCTTTGCGATGAGAAGTGCGGATACACATTTAGACTTTGATTTAGATTTAGCTGTTTCTCAATCTAATGAAAATCCTGTATACTACGCGCAATATGCTCATGCCCGTATTTGCAGTATTCTTCGTCAAGGTGAAGAGATGGGGATTCAATCAACATCTGGCGCTGACCTTTCATTAATTAGTGCAGAAAAAGAAATGGAACTACTGAAGAAAATCGGAGAGTTCCCTCAGGCCGTAGCGGAAGCAGCAACAAAACGTATTCCGCACCGCATTACAAACTATGTATTTGATCTTGCTTCTACGTTCCATAGCTTCTATAATGCAGAAAAAGTATTAGACAGCGATAATGTAGAAACAAGTAAAGCGCGTATTGAACTAGTGAAAGCTGTTCAAGTAACGCTTCAAAACTCCTTAAAACTAATTGGTGTTTCAGCACCTGAAAAAATGTAACAAAAAAAAGAGCCTCTTGGCTCTTTTTTATTTAAAAAACAAGCGTGGCACCTCCTGTACGCTTTACTCCTCTCATTGATGCTAAATCTTCCACTAATTTTAGCAGCGCTTTATCTTTTAACTTTGCTTCTATCATTACGTCAAAATCTTGTCCAATATCTTTAGCCATTTGCAAAAAAGGTGCGATAAAATCAGTTGAGACATAATCAGAGTGACTTCTAAATTCTTTTTCAGATTTAGGAGAAGAGATATGTACTTTTGGTTTTAACCCGATATGTTTCCACGTGTCAAAGATACGAGGGAGCAATAATGCGAGAGGTTCTTCTCCTTCATTTGCTTTGTGGTGGTGATAATCAAAGAGGAGAGGGACTTTCTCTTTTTCGCATACAGCTAATGTTTCTTCAGTTGTGTATGTTTTATCATCATTTTCAAGAGTCATGCGCTTTTTAATGACAGGTGGCAGCGTTTGAATGTTTTCATGAAATCGACCGATCGCTTTTTCTTTATTGCCATAGGCTCCACCTACGTGAATATTAATAAGAGCTTGATCGGCCACTCCCATCGCTTCAAGCATTCTATAGTGATAATTCATATCTTTTACCGCATTTTCTGTAATATGTTTTTTGTCGCTTGTAAATAATGTGAACTGATTGGGGTGAAAACTCACGCGCAGCTGATGATTCCGAATCAATTCTCCTATCTCTGACCAATCGTCTTGGAACGCATCAATGTAATTCCAATCTACTTCAGGATGAGTAGCTAAAGGGACAAGAGAAGATGATAATCGATACAGCATAATTTCATGGGCAATATTAAAATGTAAAGCGCGCTTAGTATGATTTAAATTTTGTTTTGTGACGTAATGAAGCTTATCCAGCCTCTCATCTTTTTTCATTTTTTCCCATCTGGTAAACGTGAGGGTTTTCGCAGGTGAGCAGTCCCAAAGCGACAGGGCATGTGATACATAGCCAAATCTAATTTTCATTATAAATTTTCCTCTTTTCGTTCATTAAAGCAACGGAGAAATAAAGGTTGCAAATCCTTGCTTTAGTTTTTCACTCCATTTTCGGTTTTTGACATCTTCTAAAGACAAAATGGGGCATTCCCCCATACAAGCTTTAAAGCTGTTCTTTACCTCTTCAATGTATATGGCATCGTAGATTAAACAGTTGATTTCAGCGTTTAAGAACAAGCTTCTTTTATCAAAATTAGCCGTTCCTACATCGCAGATAACATTGTCTGCAATTAATACTTTTGCGTGGTAAAAACCGTAATAATATTGATAAATCATACAGCCTGCTTGAAGTAATGTAGGAAGATAGGCAAATGCAGCATGATGAACAAGCGGTTGATCTGCACGCATTGGAATCAAAATATGAACTTGTACTCCCCGTGCACGAGCTTGCAGTAAAGCATTCATCAAAGGTTCACTTGGAATAAAATAAGGAGTACCTATGTACAATTCCCTATTGGCTTGGTTGATAATCGATAAAAAGCTTTCTTCAAGTGAAAAACCTTCAGTTGACTGTAGCTGAATAACATAGTCTCCTTCAGAGGTTGGTGGAAAGTATCTTTCCACTTTACGCAGGTCTATGCCGGTAGCAGCATACCAGTCGTTTAACAGCTGCATTTGAAGATCTTGGATACCTTCACCTTCCATACGCAGGTGGTAATCTTTCCACACCCCAAGCTTGGCGTCGAGTCCTAAATATTCTCTTCCGATATTAAAGCCGCCAATGTAGCCAACTTTCCCATCAATAACGGCCATTTTACGGTGATTGCGTGCGTTGAGTGTATAAAACAAATAAGGCCACCGTAGCGTTCGACTGTAAGCAAAATGAACACCTTGTTTCTTTAAGAATGCAATTTTGTTTTTCTTGATTTTATAGCTTCCCACACGGTCTACCAATAACCGGACTTCAATATTTTGCTGTGCTTTTTGGACTAGTAAATCTAAAAAATCTTGACTAATTTCATCATTTTGTACGATGTAAAACGATAAATGGATAAACGAAGAGGCATTTTCTATTTCTTGAAATAAATCTTTATACAAGACATTCCCGTCTGCGAACAAAAAAAGAGAAGCACGGCGCTTTGGAAAAGTATTTTCAGCCTGAGAAAATACTTTCTTTCCAACGCCAAGGTCAATTGCAAGCCAAGCAATAAAAATAATAAAAAGTAAAATTACAACCATGCCGCTCATCATGTCACCTCTTTTCCCGATGTAAATACATTTTATGTTGTTCTTAGTGTCACCTTGTTTAAATAGAATATGAACAAAAGAACGAAAAGATATTGACTGAATGCTCATTCATTATATACAATGAAAACAGATATATTATCAGAAAATTTAGTCGTCAGGAGGAAAGAAAGGTAACAAACTATTCAAGGAGGGGACGAGATGACAGGGTTGCTGTGGGTGAATTTTCTCTTTTTTATTATTGTAACCGCTTACGCTGTTTCTTTGTTTGTATATTTAATTCGCACACGCATTGAGTATATTCAATTAGGGAAAAAAGTTGAATTTGATCAGCGGTTAAAAGAAAGACTGCAAAAAATTTGGGTGAACGTGTTTGGACAAAAGAAGCTGTTAAAAGATAAAAAAAGTGGAATTATGCACGTCATGTTTTTTTATGGGTTTATTTTAGTTCAGTTCGGCGCGTTAGACTTCATTATAAAAGGTTTGCTTCCAGGTAAACATTTGCCGCTTGGACCTTTATATCCCGGTTTTACATTTTTTCAAGAAATGGTGACGTTTTTGATTTTAGTAGCAGTTGTCTGGGCTTTTCACCGTCGCTACGTAGAAAAGCTTGTGCGTTTAAAAAGAGGGTTTAAATCTGGTTTAGTACTGATTTTTATTGGAGCACTTATGCTGTCAGTGCTTGTCGGAAACGGTATGTCAATCATCTGGCATAATCATGAAACGTCATGGACAGAACCGATTGCGTCATCGATTGCGATCTTGTTTAAGGGAATCAATGATATTGCCGCTATCTCCATTTTTTATGTTTCATGGTGGATCCACTTAGCCGTATTATTGACGTTTTTAGTATATGTTCCTCAATCAAAACATGCTCATTTACTGGCTGGACCGGCTAATGTATTTTTTAACCGTGTTTCTAAGCCAGGTAAGCTTGAAAAGATTGATTTTGAAGACGAGACCCAGGAGACGTTTGGGGTTGGAAAGATTGAAGAATTCACGCAGCATCAGCTTATTGATTTATATGCCTGTGTGGAATGCGGTCGATGTACGAATATGTGTCCGGCAACGGGTACAGGGAAAATTTTATCTCCAATGGATTTAATTTTAAAGATGCGCGATCACTTAACAGAAAAAGGAGCGGTTGTGACATCTAAGGCACCTTGGGTTCCTACGTATGCATTCTCCAAAACAAAAGGAAATCAGCTGGCGATGATGGCGGCCGGCCAAGGGGGAGCAGAGGCTGCAGCAACAGCGGAATATAATCCCGCTTTAATCGGAGATGTCATTACGGAAGAAGAAATTTGGGCATGTACAACGTGCCGAAACTGTGAAGATCAATGTCCCGTAATGAACGAACATGTAGATAAAATCATAGATTTACGACGTTTTTTAGTATTAACTGAAGGAAAGATGGACGCGGATGCTCAGCGTGCCATGACGAATATTGAACGTCAGGGAAACCCTTGGGGATTAAACCGAAAAGAGCGTGAAGAATGGCGACATGTAAGAGAAGATGTTCACATTCAGACTGTTAAAGAAGTAAGTAAAGCCGGTGAAACGTTTGAGTATTTGTTCTGGGTAGGTTCGATGGGATCTTATGATAACCGCAGCCAAAAAATCGCTCTATCGTTTGCAAAGCTTCTCAATGAAGCGGGTGTTTCATTTGCGATTTTAGGAAATAAAGAAAAAAATTCTGGTGATACGCCGCGCAGGTTGGGTAATGAATTTTTATTCCAAGAGTTAGCTTCTAAAAACATCGCTGAATTTGAAAAAAATGAAATCAAAAAAATTGTTACGATTGATCCACATGCTTACAATATCTTCAAAAATGAATATCCAGATTTCGGTTTTGAAGGAGAAGTGTATCATCACACAGAATTATTAGCTATGTTGGTGAAAGAAGGTAAGCTGTCACCAAAACATGCGGTTAATGAAAAAATTACCTTTCATGATTCCTGTTATTTAGGAAGATATAACGAAGTATACAGTCCACCAAGAGAAATTTTGAAAGCGATTCCAGGTGTTCGTTTGATTGAAATGGATCGCAACCGTGAAAATGGTATGTGCTGTGGAGCAGGAGGAGGATTAATGTGGACGGAAGAAACGACCGGCCAGCGCATTAATGTAGCACGCACGGAACAAGCCTTGGCCGTTAACCCAAGCATTATCAGTTCAGGTTGCCCATACTGCTTAACGATGCTAAGTGACGGAACAAAAGCAAAAGAAGTAGAAGAAAAGGTTCATACGTATGACGTAGCAGAACTGCTTGAAAAGTCAATTTATGGCGACGTGCAAGAACAGGTTTCATAAAGGAGAAGTAGAGATGGTCTTCATCTCTACTTTTTACAGAAAGGAAATTGAGCAAGCGTTCAATCGGCGAGGACAAAGAGGAAGAAAAAGGAGGAAACAATAGTGGGGAAAACAGTTATTGTGAGTGCAGTTCGAACACCTTTTGGAAAATTAGGTGGCATTGTAAGTGGACTAAAAGCGGCAGAACTAGGCGGGAAAGCGATTCAAGCAGCTTCAAAGGGACGTACAGAAATTGATTCCGTTATTATGGGGTGCGTGCTGCAGGGGGGCCAAGGACAGCTGCCTTCTAGGCAAGCCATGCACTATGCAGGTTTACCGTGGCAAGTAGAGACAGAAACCATTAATAAAGTTTGTGCGTCGGGCATGCGCAGCATTACAACTGCTGATCAGCTGATTCGATTAGGAGAAGCAAAAACAATCATTGCAGGTGGAATGGAATCGATGAGTAACGCGCCGTATCTTCTTCCAAAAGCAAGGTGGGGGTTCCGTATGGGAGATAGCGTTGTGACGGATTTGATGGTTCATGACGGTTTGACATGCAGCTTTACAGGGGTTCAAATGGGTACGTATGGAAATGAAATCGCTTCTGAAATGAATATTTCCCGAGAAAAGCAGGATGAATGGGCCCTTCGCAGTCATCAATTGGCGGTAGAGTCAGAAGAGAAAGGGAGATGGACTGCAGAAAGAATTTCAGTTGATATTCCGTCTAAAAAAGGAACGATAACGGTTCAAAAAGATGAAGGACCAAGAAAAGATACGTCGTTAGAAAAACTCTTGTCTCTTCGGCCTGTATTTGGTCACAGCGGAACTATTACAGCAGGAAATGCACCTAGCGTGAATGACGGAGCAGCTGCGCTCATGCTAATGGATGAAGATGTGGCAAAAGCAAATGGCTATGAGCCGTTGGCTACGATTGTAAACCATACTTCTCTTGCGATGGAGCCAAGGGAATTTCCGAAAACGCCTGGGTTTGCTATTAACAAGCTACTGCAAAAAACAAATAAGACAGTAGACGATATTGCGCTGTTTGAAATCAATGAAGCTTTTTCAGCGGTAGCGTTGATGAGTATGGAAATTGCAGGGCTTCCGGCTGAAAAAGTAAATGTGAACGGCGGGGCTGTAGCACTTGGACATCCGATTGGAGCAAGCGGCGCCCGTATTGTTGTAACGCTCATTCATGAATTAAGACGACGAGGCGGCGGACTAGGCATTGCTTCTATTTGCAGCGGCGGCGGCCAAGGTGATGCCATCATGGTAGAAGTGTAAAAGGGGGATACCAACTTGAATATTGAAACAGTTATGGTTATTGGAGCAGGTCAGATGGGAGCAGGCATTGCGCAAGTATTTGCTGCGAGCGGATATCAAGTTTCTTTGTATGACGTTGATCAAAAAAATACACAAAAAGGAATAGAAGGTATTGATAAACGTCTGAAAAAGCAGGTGGGAAAAGGTTCTCTCTCAGCTAAGGAACATGAAGGGATTATGGAGCGCATTCAGCTGGCAAATGAAATAACGGCAGCACAAAAAGCAGATTTAATCGTCGAAGCGGTTGTGGAAAAGATGGAAGTCAAACAAGCCATTTTTGCGGAGTTGGATTCGTTAGCCCCGAGTCATACTATTTTAGCAACCAACACGTCTTCGCTTCCTATTACTGAAATTGCAGCTGTGACCACTCGACCTGAAAAAGTAATTGGCATGCACTTTATGAATCCTGTTCCGGTGATGAAACTCGTTGAAATTATTAGAGGGCTGGCTACTACCGATGAAGTGTATCAAGCAGTCTATGAAACAACGAAAAAATTAAATAAAACCCCGGTGGAAGTTCATGATTTTCCAGGGTTTGTTTCAAATCGAATTTTAATGCCAATGATTAACGAAGCTGTGTTTGCGCTCTATGAAGGGGTAGCAAGCGAAGAGGATATTGATCAAGTGATGAAACTAGGAATGAACCATCCAATGGGACCTTTGACATTAGCAGATTTCATCGGCCTCGATACATGTTTATTTATTATGGAAACGCTTCATAAAGGATTTGGTGACGACAAATATCGTCCTTGTCCATTGCTTAGGAAATATGTAAAGGCAGGGTGGCTTGGTCGAAAAACAGGAAAAGGATTTTTTACGTACGAAACATAAAGGAGTGGCGAAATGATCTTTTTTACGTCTGAACAACACATGATTAAAAAGATGGTAGCTGATTTTAGTGAAAAAGAAGTCGCTGCGGCTGTGCCAAACATGGAAAAGGGTGAATTTCCTCGAGGTTTATTAAAGCAGATGGCTGATCTGGGCCTGATGGGCATTCCCGTTCCTCAAGTATACGGAGGGGGCGGACTGGACTTTGTGTCGTACATGATTGCCATCCACGAAATATCAAAAATAAGTCCAGCCCTCGGCGTCATTCTCTCTGTTCATACTTCTGTAGGTACAAATCCTATTGTCGTATTTGGGACGGAAGATCAAAAACAAAAATATGTAAAAAAACTGGCGACAGGTGAATATTTAGGTGCTTTTTGTTTAACAGAACCTAGTGCAGGGTCTGATGCTGCAAGCTTAAAAACAAAGGCAGAACGAAAAGGAGACCACTATCTTTTAAATGGCTCAAAGCTTTTCATTACAAACGGCGGCGAGGCGGATACGTATATTGTATTTGCTAAAACGAACCCCGAACGCGGGTCGAGAGGGATGAGCGCTTTTATCGTTGAAAAGACGATGGAAGGATTTTCAGTAGGAAAAGATGAACATAAGATGGGTCTTCACGGTTCTCGAACGGTTCAACTGCACTTTGAAAATGTGCAGGTGCCTGTAGAAAATCGTCTCGGAGAAGAAGGTGAAGGCTTTCGAATTGCGATGGCTAATTTAAATGCCGGAAGAATTGGTATTGCTGCTCAGGCGGTAGGAATTGCTGAAGGTGCCTTAACGGCAGCTAAAAACTATGCAAATGAACGATATCAATTCGGAAAACCGATTTTATCTCAGCAGGGTATTGCCTTTAAGCTGGCTGATATGGAAACGGCTGTTGAATCAGCGAAGCTTTTAATGTATAGAGCGGCTTTTTTATATGATCAAAAACTTCCTTGTAAAAAAGAAGCCTCAATGGCGAAATTGTTTGCTTCCCAAACAGCGATGAATGTAGCAATCGATGCGATTCAAGTTTTGGGAGGCTATGGTTATATGAAAGATTATCCAGTAGAGAGGTATTTTCGCGATGCCAAAGTATGCGAAATCTACGAAGGTACAAGCGAAATTCAGCGCATCGTCATTAGCAGTCAATTATAGGGGGAATAATCATGTTTTTTAAACTTTCAGAAGAACACGAAATGATTCGAAAAATGGTGCGGGACTTTGCCAAAAACGAAGTGGCTCCGACAGCTGCACAACGAGATGAAGAAGAACGTTTTGACAGAGGAATCTTTACGCAAATGGCTGATCTAGGATTAACAGGTATTCCATGGCCGGAGCAATACGGAGGAATTGGCAGTGACTATCTAGCTTATTGCATTGCTGTTGAAGAACTGTCTAGAGTATGTGCATCAACAGGCGTTACTTTGTCGGCTCATACTTCTCTTGCCGGCTGGCCAATCTATACATTCGGAACAGAAGAACAAAAACAAAAATACCTGAAACCTATGGCAACGGGTGAGAAAATAGGTGCTTATGGGTTAACCGAACCGAGTGCTGGATCAGACGCAGGAGGAATGAGAACGCTCGCTGTAAAAGACGGAGAAGATTATATTTTAAATGGTTCTAAAATCTTTATTACAAACGGCGGCGAAGCGGATATTTACGTCGTATTTGCTCGCATCGATCCCAATGAAAAACGCACGAGCGCTTTTATTATTGAAAAAGATATGCCGGGATTTTCAGTTGGTAAAAAAGAAAAGAAACTGGGCATTCGCTCTTCACCTACCACAGAAATTATTTTCGAAGACTGCCGTGTTCCAAAAGAAAATTTGCTGGGAAATGAAGGAGAAGGATTTAAAGTTGCGATGATGACACTAGATGGCGGCCGAAATGGCATTGCAGCGCAGGCTGTAGGAATTGCTCAAGGGGCGTTAGATGCGGCCGTAGCTTATGCCAAGGAACGTCAGCAATTTGGTAAGCCAATTATTTCTCAGCAAGGAATTGCGTTTAAGTTAGCCGACATGGCCACGAGTATAGAAGCTGCAAGACTGTTAACCTATCAAGCTGCTTGGTTGGAGTCCCAAGGGCTGCCATATGGCAAAGAATCAGCCATGTCAAAATTATATGCTGGGGATACAGCAATGAAAGTAACGACAGAAGCTGTTCAAGTATTTGGAGGATACGGTTATACAAAAGATTATCCAGTAGAACGTTTTATGAGAGATGCAAAAATCACGCAAATTTATGAAGGCACACAAGAGATTCAGCGTCTCGTCATTTCTAGGTATCTTGCTAAATAAAAAACTTGTTGTAGGAGAGGTGAAAAAATGAAAAAGAGAGAAGTTCTCACATCCATTAAAGATGAAAAGCTGATTGTAGAGCGTCGTAATCAAATGATTAAAGGGGCCGTCACGCTATTTAAGGAAAAAGGTTTTCACCGAACAACAACAAGGGAGATTGCCAAAGCCGCTGGGTTTAGCATTGGTACGCTTTACGAATATATTCAGTCTAAAGAAGATGTTTTATATCTTGTATGTGACAATATTTATGATGAAGTGAGAGAGCGATTAGAAGAGATGGTAGTGGATCGTTATACAATCTCTGAGCTTCAACAAGCGATTCAGCACTATTTTAAAGTTGTGGATGAGCTTCAAGATGAAGTATTAGTCATGTACCAAGAAGCGAAATCGCTGTCTAAAGATGCGCTTCCATATGTATTAAAAAAAGAGCTGGATATGGTTGAAATGTTTAAGGTTATTATCGAAGGCTGCGTAGAAAACAATCAATTTGCACTTACGGATAAAGAAATTTCGCTGTTTGCTCATCATTTATTTGTTCAAGGTCAGATGTGGGCATTTCGCAGATGGTGGCTACAAAAGCATTATTCATTAGAAGAATATACAAATATGCAGTTAGATTTTTTACTTAAAAATTTTTCATTTCAACAACTGTGTGAGGGGGAGACAGTTTGAATACAAGCAAAAGACCGCTTCGTTTTTTAACCGCTTCTAGCCTGTTTGACGGCCACGACGCGTCCATTAATATTATGAGACGAATTCTTCAAGCCAAGGGGGTAGAAGTCATTCACCTGGGGCATAACCGATCTGTTGAAGAAATTGTTAACGCTTCCATACAAGAGGATGTTCAGGGGATTGCCATTTCTTCTTATCAAGGCGGCCACGTAGAATATTTTAAGTATATGTATGATTTACTCCAAGAACAACAGGCTTCTCATATTAAAATTTATGGCGGAGGAGGAGGGGTCATTATTCCGAGTGAGATTCAAGAGCTTCATGATTACGGCATTTCTAAAATCTTTTCTCCGGAAGATGGACGAAAAATGGGGTTAGAAGGCATGATTCAATTCATGATCGATGATTGTTATTACACAAATCCCCCTGCACTGCCGAAGGATCGAACCTTAACGCCGGCTAATGACCGTTTAATTGCCCAGCTTATTACATGCGCTGAAAATGAAGCCTATGAATACACAAAAGAGCACGCAGCCGCTCTTGAAGAAATCCGAGAAAGTGTAATTGAAAGCGAGACGGATCAAAAAATACCGGTTATTGGAATCACAGGAACCGGAGGAGCGGGGAAAAGTTCGCTTACGGATGAATTAGTAAGAAGGTTTATTGAACATATTCCAGATATTCATGTAGCTGTTTTATCCGTCGATCCAACTAAACAAAAAACCGGAGGAGCGCTTCTTGGGGATCGAATTCGCATGAACATCGCAGCGTCTCCTCGTGTGTATATGAGAAGTTTGGCCACGCGCTCATCTGGACATGAGCTATCGGCGGCCATTCGAGATGGAATTGCCGTCGTGAAAAAAGCGGGTTTCGACATTATCATTGTCGAAACAAGCGGCATCGGGCAAGCTGATGCTCAAGTCAAAGATATTGCAAACGTCTCTCTTTATGTAATGACAAGCGAATTTGGCGCGCCGTCGCAGTTAGAAAAGATTGAAATGATTGATTACGCAGACTTTATTGTAATCAATAAATTTGAAAAAAAAGGTTCCGAAGACGCAAAAAAACAAGTGCAGCGTCAATATCAGCGTAATCATCAGCTGTTTGAAAATAATCTTTCTACCATGCCAATTTACGGAACAATTGCGAGTCAGTTCAACGACGGGGGAACAAATATTTTATTTGAAGATCTTGTAAATCATCTGCATCAAACATGCCGTACGTCTTGGCACGTAGAAAAATCATCAGAGCGCGTAAGTGAAAAGAAATATACCATCATTCCTAATGATCAACAGCAATATTTACAGGAGATTGTAAACAGCGTTCGCTCTTATCACCGCAATACGGATGTTCAAGTGCAAACAGCGCGTAAATTTTATCAGCTAGAGGGTGCTCTGGAAGAAGTGGAAACAGAAACAGCTAAGCAAGAGCTCACTCAGCTAAAGGAGAAATATCAAAAACAGCTAACGGCTGAATCAATTGAAAAGCTGGAAAATTGGCCGAAATTAAAAAGTCAGTACGGGCAAGAAGAACTTATTACAAAGATAAGAAATAAAGAAATTAAAACCTCTCTGCAAGTTGGTACCCTATCAGGACTGCGTATTCCGCGCGTGGCCCTTCCAAAAGTCGAAGAATACGGGGAAGTTCTTCGTTTTCTTTATAAAGAAAATGTGCCAGGTGCGTTTCCTTATACAGCAGGTGTTTTTCCGTTTAAACGAAAAGGAGAAGATCCTAAGCGCCAATTCGCAGGCGAAGGAACACCAGAACGAACGAATCGCCGCTTTCACTATTTGTCAAAAGATGATGAGGCCAAGCGTTTAAGTACAGCGTTTGATTCTGTAACGCTTTATGGAGAAAATCCGGATCCAAGGCCGGATATCTTCGGGAAAATTGGCGAAAGCGGCGTAAATGTCTGTACGCTTGATGATATGAAACTCTTGTATAAGGGATTTGATCTTTGCCATCCGTCGACTTCCGTTTCGATGACGATCAATGGGCCGGCTCCAATATTACTAGCTATGTTTATGAATACAGCTATCTGTCAGCAGGTGGAGAAGAAGGAAGAGGAGCTGAAGCGTCCTCTAACAGAAGAGGAATACGAGGACGTAAAATCGGGTACGTTGAAACAAGTGAGAGGAACCGTTCAAGCGGATATTTTAAAAGAAGATCAAGGGCAAAATACGTGTATTTTTTCCACGGAATTTGCATTAAAAATGATGGGAGATATTCAGCAGTACTTTATTGACGAGAAAGTGCGCAACTATTATTCTGTTTCTATTTCAGGCTATCATATAGCTGAAGCAGGGGCTAACCCGATTTCTCAGCTAGCTTTTACATTGGCCAACGGCTTTACGTACGTGGAATATTACTTGAGTCGAGGCATGCACATTGATGATTTTGCTCCTAATTTATCGTTTTTCTTTAGTAATGGACTTGACCCTGAATACACAGTTATTGGACGTGTAGCGAGAAGAATCTGGGCAATTGTGATGCGTGATAAATACGGCGCGAATGAACGCAGTCAAAAGCTTAAGTATCATATTCAAACATCCGGCCGATCGCTTCATGCACAGGAAATTAACTTTAATGATATACGTACGACGCTGCAAGCCTTAATGGCCCTTCATGACAACTGCAACTCTCTTCATACCAATGCGTATGATGAAGCAATTACAACGCCGACAGAGGAATCTGTACGAAGAGCGATGGCCATTCAATTAATCATTACAAAAGAGCATGGATTAACTAAAAATGAAAATCCACTACAGGGCTCTTTTATTATTGATGAACTAACAGACTTGGTAGAAGAAGCGGTATTGGCTGAGTTCCAACGCTTAAATGATCGAGGCGGCGTTTTAGGTGCGATGGAAATGCAGTATCAGCGAGGTAAGATTCAAGATGAATCGATGGAATATGAGATGCAAAAACATACGGGAGATTTACCTATTATAGGAGTAAATACGTATATTAATCCAAATGAAGAGGAAAATTCCTCAGTTGATGACATGCAGTTAGCCCGCGCATCAAAAGAAGAAAAAAATCATCAAATTAATCAGCTTCAGAAGTTTCAACAGCAGCATGAAGAAAAAAGAGAAGATGCGCTGAAAAGGTTAAAGAAAGCTGCAACAGAAGGAGAGAACATTTTCAAAGAGTTAATGGAGACCGTTAAAGTAGCTAGCTTAGGGGAAATTACGCGAGCTTTATATGAATGCGGTGGGCAATATCGCCGAAATATGTAATAATGTATCGTTAGTATATAGTGATATATTAAAAGCCGAGATGACCGTTTGTGGGTCATCTCGGCTTTTATAGACCTAACCCTAGCGGAGTCAGAATAACTGATGGTGAATTCCTTTTGATCAAAGGATGTTATTGGCGTATTAAATAGAATGTATTATAGTGATAAAATGTCTATTTTTTCGTTGTTTTATGCGAAATTCTCGAGAATTTTAGAAACGAGGCTAGCATAAATGTATTGAATTTGTTTATAATGAATGGTATGTATTTATTCGTTTCCATCATTTACACATATGATGAATTGATTTAATAGATTTTCAATATACATAGTCATAGAAAGGATGTGCCAGATTTGAGTTTAGCACAGTACTCAAAAACGGATCTAAAAGAAATGTCGATGATTGAGATTGCTTATGCACTTCTAGAAGAAAAAACAGATCGTCAAGCAATGTCATTCCAAGAAATTATTGCTGAAATTAAAGCAGCAGCTGAAATGTCAGATCAAGAATTAAAAACGAGATTAGCTCAGTTTTATACAGATATTAATATTGATGGTCGCTTTTTAACAGTAGGGGACAACCACTGGGGTCTTCGTGGATGGTATCCTTTTGACCAAGCTGAAGAAGAAGTTATTCCGGTTGCAAAACCTAAAAAGAAAAAAGCGAAAAAAGCTGTTGTTGAAGAAGTTGAAGATTTTGATGATTTAGAAGAAGATTTGGATTATGAAGATGTTGATGATCTAGACGAAGAAGAAGATTTTGAAGACATTGACGAGCTAGAAGAAGATGAAGAAGATCTTGCAGAAGACGATTTTGACGATTTAGAAGATGATCTAGACGATGATGAGGAAGACGAAGAAGAAGATTATGAGGACGAAAAAGAAAAATAATCCTTCTTGACTTTTTCAAGCGAAGTAGGTAGAATCTTTTTTGGGCTCTTTAAACAAGCATTTAAAAAGTTTTTATTTAAAATAGACTATTGCTCCCAATCCAGTTTTGGTATTGGGAGCAATTTTTTTATTTTATCTATCCATGTTTTACACCCCGATATGTTCTTATAAATCCTTGATAGAAACTTTCTTTTGGTTCTTGAACGTTTCACATTCATAAGGTTTCTTATAATTTCGCATGCACAATGAATGAATTGTGATTGTTTATGTGAAAACTTTTAATATTGTACAGTTCAAATTATTTAGAGGGGGAAGTATAGATGACAAAGTATATTTTCGTAACAGGCGGTGTTGTATCATCTCTAGGAAAAGGGATTACAGCAGCTTCTTTAGGCCGTTTATTAAAAAACCGTGGGTTGAACGTAACGATTCAAAAGTTTGATCCATACATTAATGTAGACCCAGGAACAATGAGTCCATACCAACACGGTGAGGTATTCGTAACGGATGACGGCGCGGAAACAGACTTAGACTTAGGTCACTATGAGCGTTTTATCGATATCAACTTAAATCGCTACAGCAACGTAACAACAGGTAAAGTATATTCAACAGTATTGAAAAAAGAGCGTCGCGGTGATTATTTAGGCGGAACAGTTCAGGTTATTCCGCACATCACAAATGAAATTAAAGAACGCGTTTTCCGTGCAGGTAAAGAAACAAACGCAGATGTTGTTATTACTGAAATCGGCGGAACGGTAGGAGATATTGAATCACTTCCTTTCCTAGAAGCTATTCGTCAAATCAAAAGTGATATTGGCCGTGACAATGTTATGTATATCCATTGTACACTTGTGCCATATTTAAAAGCTGCTGGTGAAATGAAAACAAAACCAACACAGCATAGTGTAAAAGAGTTACGTAGCTTAGGCATTCAGCCAAATGTTATCGTTGTTCGTACAGAAATGCCAATTTCTGAAGATATGAAAGACAAGCTAGCTTTATTCTGCGACATTGATCCAAAAGCGGTTATTGAGTGTGCAGACGCTGAAACATTATATGAAATTCCACTATCTTTACAAGAGCAGCACCTAGATCAAATCACATGCGATCACTTGAAATTAGATTGCAAAGAAGCAGAAATGACTGAGTGGAAAGCACTGGTTGAGAAAGTAAAAGGACTTTCAAATACGACAAAAATTGCATTGGTTGGTAAGTATGTAGAGCTTCAAGATGCTTATATTTCTGTCGTAGAAGCAATGAAACATGCTGGATATGCATTCGATGCAGATGTAAACATCAAGTGGGTAAATTCTGAATTTGTAACAAAAGAAAATGCTCAAGATTTACTTGGTGATGTAGATGGTATCTTAGTTCCAGGTGGATTTGGTGATCGTGGAATTGAAGGTAAAATTGTAGCAACACAATATGCACGTGAGCAAAAGGTTCCATTCTTAGGTATTTGCTTAGGTATGCAGCTGGCATCAGTTGAGTTTGCGCGTAATGTATTAGGCTTAGAAGGCGCACATTCAGCGGAAATTGCACCTGGAACAAATTATCCAATTATTGACTTGTTACCAGAACAAAAAGACGTAGAGGACCTAGGCGGTACATTGCGTTTAGGACTATACCCTTGTAAATTGTCTGAAGATACGCTTGCATATGAAGCATATCAAGATGAAGTGGTATATGAGCGTCATCGTCACCGTTATGAATTTAATAACGAATACCGTCAACAAATGGAAGAGAAAGGCTTTATCTTCTCTGGTACAAGCCCAGACGGCCGTTTAATTGAAATTGTAGAGCTAAAAGACCACCCATGGTTCTTGGCTTCACAATTCCACCCAGAGTTTACTTCTCGTCCAACAAGACCGCAACCATTGTTCAGAGAATTTATTCGTGCATCAATGGAGTCAGGCCAAAACAAATAAGTGAAATAAAAAACACGCTGTCTTTAGACAGCGTGTTTTTTATTCATATTCTTCTACGATTTCTTTTAATGTGAAAATTAAACCGTAGTACGCGTATAAAGCGACCATCATTGCTGGAAAACCAAATCTTGAGCCGTCTTCTCCAGGAATAAGCGGCTTTAACAATTTTGTATCAATATGAGCATCTGCGAGTGCTGTTAAAGAAGGTTCGGCTATCTCTTTAGGAACAGCAGCAATGCTAACAAATGGAATATCCCGTTTCTTTAAACGTTCAGCTATTTCCACTGCTTTATTATCTGTTGAAAATCGAGAGATAAGCAGTACGCGATCAACGCTAGTCAGCTGATCTAATTCATGTAAAGGCAAAGCTTTTGCCTGACTTAAAGGTTCTGCACTGCTTAGTGCTTCAAGCGTAATGGCGTGCATTTCTTCTACACCATAAATATAGATAAATCCTTCTCCGACAGAGGCCTGTGCTAAAATACGCGCGGCATCTTCAAATTGGAATTCTTCTTGTTCTTCAATTCGTTTAAAAAAACCTGAAAGTTGAGTTGTGAAAATTTTAAGCATAGAATCTCCCTTCGATTTAAGCGGCTAAAGCCGTCTATCTACACATTATAACGAAAAAAGCTATCTGTATTCTATCTTGAAATGAGCTACAATGAAAGTAAAGTGCAATGAAGTTGGATGGATGACAAAAAAAGCTATGTTTTGTAACAATTTCTCTAATAAGCAGGGATTTTTGTTTTAAAGGCGAAATACATATGTTAGTTTTGTCTGTAGAAGAGGAATATAAAAGGTGGGATTATATTGGCAGAGAAAATTTTAATTGTTGATGATCAGTATGGTATACGTATTTTATTAACGGAAGTGCTGCAAAAAGAAGGCTATACGACATTTCAAGCGGCGAACGGCTTCCAGGCGATTGATATTACAAAAGAGCAAGCACCGGATCTTGTCTTATTAGATATGAAAATTCCAGGAATGGATGGAATTGAAATTTTAAAAAGGTTAAAGCAGCACGATGAAACGATTAAAGTCATTATTATGACCGCTTATGGTGAATTGGATATGATTCAAGAAGCAAAAGATTTAGGAGCATTAACACACTTTGCAAAACCGTTTGATATTGATGAAATCCGAAAAGTTGTTAGGGAATATATACCAGTAAAGTCGAATTAAGGTTTTGGTAGGGTTTTCATCCTAACAAATTTTGAATATCAGCCTAAAAATGTTGCTGTTTTCATTGTTAGTTGGTATCCTAATTACTGTATTCATAATTCGACAATCTATTATGTAAAGATGCGCGTTGTTTCTACATGAAACACTCAATTCAAGAGCATACTATTTGAGTGTGCCTTTTGGTTAGCATCTAATCTAAGGTTGATTTTAAGGAGGATTTCAATATGCCTTTAGTATCAATGAAAGAAATGCTTATTACAGCAAAAGAACAAGGCTATGCAGTAGGTCAATTTAACTTAAATAACTTAGAGTTTACTCAAGCTATTCTTCAAGCAGCAAAAGAAGAAAACTCTCCAGTTATTCTTGGTGTATCTGAAGGTGCAGCACGCTACATGGGCGGTTTCAAAACTGTTGTAGCAATGGTTGAAGCTCTAATCGAAGATTACGACGTTCAAGTACCAGTTGCAATTCACTTAGACCACGGTTCAAGCTTTGAATCATGTGCAAAAGCAATCCATGCTGGATTCACTTCTGTAATGATCGATGCTTCTCACCACCCATTTGAAGAAAACATTGCAATTACTTCTAAAGTAGTTGAACTAGCTCACTTCCACGGAGTATCTGTAGAAGCAGAACTAGGAACTGTTGGTGGACAAGAAGACGACGTTATTGCTGAGGGCGTTATCTATGCAGATGCTAACGAGTGTGAAGAACTTGTTAACCGTACAGGTATCGATTGCTTAGCTCCAGCATTAGGATCAGTTCACGGACCATACAAAGGTGAACCAAACCTAGGTTTTGCTGAAATGAAAGAAATCGGAGATCGTACAGGCTTACCATTAGTTTTACATGGTGGAACTGGTATTCCAACAAAAGATATCCAAAAATCAGTTTCTTTAGGTACTGCTAAAATCAACGTAAACACTGAAAACCAAATTGCTTCAGCTAAAGCTGTTCGTGAAGTATTAGCTGCGCAACCTGAACAATATGATCCACGTAAATACTTAGGACCTGCTCGCGAAGCAATCAAAGAAACGGTTCAAGGTAAAATGCGTGAATTCGGTTCTTCTAACAAAGCATAATTTGAAATCTTCGGATTGCCTGTTTGCAGTTAGTTGAGTCTGAAAAATAAAACCGTCTTATTTTCATTGTAAGGCGGTTTTATTTTTACTATAATTTTCTTATCATTCTGAATACATAACACAGGGGGATGGCATTCATGAAGTTTTTTATTGATACAGCTAATTTAGACGAAATTAAGGAAGCGCATTCATTGGGTTTGTTAGCGGGGGTTACAACAAATCCTAGTTTAGTAGCTAAAGAGAACATCACGTTTGAAGATCGTCTTCGTGAAATTACAGAGTTCGTTGAAGGGTCTGTAAGTGCAGAAGTGATTGCGCTTGATGCAGCAGGCATGATTCGCGAAGGAAAAGAGCTTGCTGCGATTGCGCCGAATATCACAATCAAGGTACCGATGACTCCAGATGGCTTAAAAGCAGTAAAAGAATTTACTAGTTTAGGTATTAAGACAAACGTTACGCTTATTTTCTCAGCTAACCAAGCGTTAATGGCAGCAAGAGCAGGTGCTACTTACGTATCGCCTTTCTTAGGAAGATTAGACGATATTGGTTTTAATGGTCTCGATTTAATCTCAGATATCGCAGATATTTTTGCGATTCATGACATTCCATCAGAAATTATTGCAGCATCTATTCGTCATCCGATGCACGTAACAGAAGCTGCAAAAAATGGAGCACATATTGCGACAATTCCTTACAAAGTTTTAATGCAATTGTTCAAACATCCGTTAACAAACGCAGGAATTGAACAATTTTTGGCAGATTGGGAAAAACGAAATGTCTAAACATGTATAAATTTGTGTGGTGTTTACCATCCTGACAGGTGAATGCCATATTTTTCTTTTATCTTGTCGAAACTATACATGATTTTTTCATTTTCGTGTACACTAGTAGGTAATAGGAAAAATAACCATTCTTTTAGGTATTCTTTGTACCAAAATTTTCCTCAATTACTAGGTGAGAAACTTTCTTTCACTAGAAGGGAGCTATAAATGGAAAAGTTAAAAATACAAGGTGGCTTTACCTTAAGTGGATCCGTCCGCGTCAGTGGTGCTAAAAATAGTGCCGTTGCGCTTATTCCAGCAACAATTTTAGCCGAGTCACCTGTTACAATTGAAGGTCTGCCCGATATTTCAGACGTGCAGTTATTAGGGGATTTAGTTGAAGAAATTGGTGGGAAAGTAACTATTGATAACGACGAATTAACAGTAGATCCATCCGGAATGGTTGCAATGCCTTTACCGAACGGAAAAGTAAAAAAATTACGCGCTTCTTATTATTTAATGGGGGCGATGTTGGGACGCTTTAAAAAAGCGGTAGTTGGGCTTCCAGGAGGCTGTTACCTTGGTCCTAGACCAATCGATCAGCACATTAAAGGCTTTGAAGCTCTTGGCGCTAAAGTAACAAATGAACAAGGAGCTATTTACATTCGAGCTGAGGAACTGATTGGTGCTCGAATTTATTTAGACGTTGTTAGCGTAGGAGCAACAATCAATATTATGCTCGCTGCTGTAAGAGCAAAAGGGCGTACCGTTATTGAGAATGCTGCTAAAGAGCCTGAAATTATTGATGTAGCTACGTTGCTGACAAGTATGGGTGCCCGTATTAAAGGTGCAGGTACGGATGTTATTCGAATTGATGGAGTAGATCAATTAAAAGGATGCCGTCATTCCATCATTCCAGACCGAATTGAAGCAGGCACATATATGATCATGGGAGCGAGTATGGGAAAAGAAGTTGTTGTGGACAACGTTATCCCTCAGCATTTGGAGTCATTAACGGCTAAAATGCGTGAGATGGGTATTCATATCGAAACAAGCTCAGATCAGATTCTTGTAGCGACTCGTCAGCTATTGAAGCCCGTAGATATTAAGACGCTAGTATATCCAGGTTTTCCAACTGATTTACAGCAGCCATTTACGACGCTTCTAACAAGAGCGTCTGGTACAAGCGTTGTGACAGATACAATTTATGGTGCAAGGTTTAAGCATATTGATGAACTGAGACGAATGAATGCATCTGTTAAGGTAGAAGGGCGTTCTGCTATTATTAATGGTCCCATTCACTTACAAGGTGCACGTGTGAAAGCGTCGGACTTACGGGCAGGAGCAGCTCTCGTAACCGCTGGCTTAATGGCCAAAGGGATTACAGAGGTAACGGGTTTAGAGCACATTGACCGAGGTTACAGTCATTTAGTAGACAAGCTATCGGATTTAGGGGCAATGATTTGGCGTGAAGAGATGACTCAAGAGGAAATTGAGCAATTTCAAAATTCATAAAGGCAAATCGGTGCCACAGTCATGAAAGCAAAGTTTAGAAATGAGCTTTTTAATAAGCTACACAGGCGTAGGAGCGTTCTTCTATCTCTGTGTAGCTTATATATTTATGAATAGGGTAAATAGATAAAAAGGGAAGCTAAAAGGTAAATTTCACTTCTTATTTTAACGTCCAGTTTATTTCCTTTAATGTGAAATTATGAAAAGGTTTTCCTCGCTTCTCGTAAGCTATTAAATTTCCTTTTTTTTATTCATCTTCTAAAGTAAAAAAAGATTGATTAAAAAGATAGAAAAAGGTTAGAATATAAATTGCTACGTTAAATTTATCAAGATAATATAAATGGTTTTATGTCGGAATTATTCTTCTAAAAGTGTATAGTTAATCAATTGATTCTACTTATTATACTTCAAAGGTTATATTCTCCATTTTCACAGATTTATTCCATCCATATCATCTCTCAATTTTATATTTGAATTTAATATGGGAGGAACGGTTAAAAATTATTCATTATAAAGCGTGGTGTCCTAATGAACTTAACATTATCCAGTTTAGAAAATATGAAATTAAAAGAGCTGTATGAACATGCTCGTGAGTATAAAGTTTCGTACTATAGTAAATTAACGAAAAAAGAACTTGTCTTTGCTATTTTAAAGGCTCAAGCTGAACAAGATGGGCTTTTATTTATGGAAGGCGTTCTTGAAATTATTCAATCAGAAGGATTCGGTTTCTTACGACCAATTAACTATTCACCGAGTTCAGAAGATATTTATATCTCAGCTTCACAAATTCGTCGCTTCGATCTGCGTAATGGAGACAAGGTATCGGGGAAAGTTCGTCCTCCAAAAGAAAATGAGCGCTACTACGGATTATTACATGTAGAAGCAGTAAACGGAGAAGATCCGGAAACGTCAAAAGATCGCGTACATTTTCCAGCGCTAACGCCAATTTATCCAAATGAACAAATGCTGCTAGAAACTCAGCCAAGAAGTTTCTCTACGCGTATTATTGACTTGATTTCACCAATTGGATTTGGGCAAAGGGGACTAATTGTCGCACCGCCAAAAGCAGGTAAAACGATGCTATTAAAAGAAATTGCCAATAGCATTACAACGAATCATCCTGATGCAGAATTGATTGTTCTTCTTATTGATGAGCGTCCTGAGGAAGTGACGGACATTGAGCGTTCGGTTGACGGTGATGTTGTCAGTTCTACATTTGACGAAGTGCCAGAAAACCACATTAAAGTAGCGGAACTTGTACTTGAACGTGCGATGAGATTAGTTGAACACAAAAAAGATGTTGTCATTTTGATGGACAGCATCACAAGACTTGCTCGTGCTTATAACTTAGTTATTCCACCGAGCGGTCGTACACTATCAGGGGGTATTGACCCGGCTGCTTTTCACCGTCCAAAACGATTCTTTGGAGCGGCTCGTAACATTGAAGATGGAGGCAGCTTAACCATTCTGGCAACAGCCTTAATTGATACAGGCTCTCGTATGGATGATGTTATTTATGAAGAGTTTAAAGGTACAGGTAACATGGAACTGCATCTAGATCGTTCACTAGCTGAAAAACGTATCTTCCCTGCGATTGACATTCGTCGCTCAGGCACACGTAAAGAAGAGCTGTTAATTCCAAAAGAGCATTTAGACCATCTATGGGCAATTCGTAAATCAATGGCAGATGCTCCTGATTTTGCAGAAAAATTCTTAAAACGTTTACGTCAAACAAAGACAAATGAAGAGTTCTTCTCGATGTTAACGGAAGAGAAAAAAACACTTCTAGCAAATAAACGATAAGTTATAAAACATGTGGTTGCAAAAGCATACAACCCTTGTTATAATTTCATCATGTGTGTTGATAAAGTACACAGTGAAATAGTTATTATTTCATCACTATCTTTATCAATAAACTCTGTTTCAGAATGATTCAGGGCGGAAGGAGATGAAACGAATGAAAACAGGAATTCATCCAAACTATAAAACAGTTATGGTTAAATGTACTTGCGGAAACGAATTTGAAAGTGGTTCTGTAAAAGAAGAGATCCGCGTTGAGACTTGTTCTGAATGTCACCCATTCTACACTGGTCGTCAAAAATTCGCTGAAGCTGGTGGCCGTGTTGATCGCTTCAACAAAAAATACGGTCTTAAATAATCACATTGTCGAAACAAACAGGCAAGTAGCTTAACTTCTTGCCTGTTTTTTTGCTTATAAAAGTAGAAAAACAGTGTCTGCTTGATAAAAAAGTGGGTACTTTATCATAGGAATAAGATCTACATAGAAGACGTAGATTAAGTTAGTAGCGGTTCGCTCAGAAACGGAACGAGAAGAAGGGAGAGTCCCGCAGTGGTGTACGTAATGAAACAAAGCGGTTGGATAGAAGTAATTTGTGGCAGTATGTTTTCAGGGAAATCAGAAGAGTTAATTCGACGTGTGCGCCGCACGCAGTTTGCTAAACAAAAAGCACAAGTGTTCAAGCCTGCAATCGATAATCGATATAGCGAAGAAGCGGTCGTTTCACATAATGGTACATCTGTTATGGCTTATTCAATCTCGGCATCGCGCGATATTTTAAAGCGAGTAGATGAAGAGACAGACGTAGTAGCGATAGATGAAGTACAGTTTTTTGACACAGATATTTTAGAAATTGTTCAATCTTTAGCGGATCAAGGCTTTCGTGTGATTGTAGCGGGGTTAGATCAAGACTTCAAAGGTGAACCTTTTGGACAAATGCCGCAGTTAATGGCTATTGCAGAGTCGGTAACAAAGCTACAGGCTGTGTGCGCTTCATGTGGCTCTCCTGCGAGCCGTACACAGCGTTTGATTAACGGTGAGCCTGCTTCTTATGACGACCCTATTATTTTAGTCGGTGCGTCTGAATCGTACGAACCAAGATGTCGTCATTGCCACGTTGTGCAAAAGTCTAAAGGACAAGCTGTGTCTGTGGACTCAAGCGAAATGGTCGAAAAATAAAGCAAGAATTTCATGATGATAAAAACAGAACGCGCAGTTCTGTTTTTTTGTTCATATACGTGTATTAACAAGGTTTTGACTCTATTTTAAAGCTATACTATAATTACAATGTTATGGATAAAGAATGAGGTGAATGACGTGTTTGATCGTTTAGAAGCGGTAGAGGCGCGCTATGAGAAGTTAAACGAACTTCTGAGTGACCCTGAGATCGTAAACAACCCCTCTAAGTTGAGAGAATATTCGAAGGAACAATCAGATATACAACAAACGGTAGCGGCTTATCAGGAATACAAAGATGTAAAAGAGCAGTTATCAGAAGCGAAAACGATGCTTGAAGATAAGCTTGATGCAGATATGCGTGACATGGTAAAAGAAGAAATTGCCGAGTTAGAAACGCAGCAAGAAGAGCTAGTTGAAAAGCTACGTATTTTATTAATTCCAAAAGATCCAAACGATGATAAAAACGTAATCATGGAGGTTCGTGGAGCGGCTGGTGGAGATGAAGCAGCATTATTCGCAGCTAATTTGTACCGAATGTATTCGCGCTTTGCTGAATCACAAGGCTGGAAAACAGAAGTAATGGAAGCAACGACTACTGGAGTAGGCGGTTATAAAGAAATTATCTTTATGATTAACGGTAAAGGTGCGTACTCAAAGATGAAATTTGAAAACGGTGCACACCGTGTTCAACGAGTTCCTGAAACAGAATCAGGCGGTCGTATTCATACATCTACAGCAACGGTAGCATGTCTTCCTGAAGCGGAAGAAGTCGAAGTGGACATTCATGAAAAAGACATCCGTGTAGATACATTTGCTTCAAGTGGACCTGGTGGCCAAAGTGTTAATACGACGATGTCAGCCGTTCGTTTAACGCATTTACCAACAAATACAGTGGTATCATGTCAAGATGAAAAGTCTCAAATTAAAAATAAAGAAAAAGCAATGAAAGTATTGCGCGCTCGCGTGTACGATAAGTTCCAGCGAGAAGCACAAGCAGAGTACGATGCAACGCGCAAACAAGCAGTTGGATCCGGAGATCGCTCCGAGCGTATCCGTACGTATAACTTCCCGCAAAATCGCGTAACGGACCACCGTATTGGTCTGACGATTCAAAAGCTAGATCAAATCTTAGAAGGCAAGCTTGATGAAATTATCGATGCATTAGTCATGGAAGACCAAGCGCGCCGAATGGAAGATTCGAACTAATGAAAGTATTTGAAGCCCTTAAGTGGGCTTCTTCTTTTTTGAAAGAGGCAAAGCGAGATGAAAACGCGGGAGAACTCTTGCTTCGCCATCACTTGCAGATGACGAGAACTCATTTGCTAGGTGCTCTGCAGGAAGAACTAGAAGAAGAAATTCTAAAAAGATTTGAACAAGATGTCCATGCTCATAAAGCAGGTATGCCTGTACAATATCTAATCGGGACAGAAGAATTTTACGGGCGTTCATTTATTGTAAACGAACATGTATTAATTCCAAGACCCGAAACGGAAGAGCTGGTATACGGAATGATTTCTCGAATAAAAAAAGAATTTCAACACCAGCCTATTGAGCTTGTAGATATTGGAACGGGAAGTGGGGCAATTGCTATCACTTTAGCTTTGGAGGTTGACAGAGTGGAAGTTACAGCAACAGATATAGCTATAGAATCTTTAAGCGTAGCCAAAGAAAATGCTCAAAACCTGGACGCTGCTGTCACGTTTATACAGGGAGATCTCTTACAACCATTTCTATTATCGAATCAGAAATTTGATGTAATTGTGTCTAATCCGCCTTATATTCCAGCAGATGATGAGTTGTCCACAGTGGTAAAAGATCATGAGCCAAACCGAGCTCTTTTTGGTGGAAAAGATGGCCTGGATTTTTATCGGCGTTTCATGGAAGAGTTGCCATATGTGACGAAGTCAAATAGTATTATTGGATTTGAAGTCGGGGCCGGACAGACAAAAGATGTAGCTGAGATGCTGCAAAAAACGTTTCCGACAGCTTTTGTAGAATGTGTATATGATATTAATGGAAAAGATCGAATGGTTTTTGCACAACTTCGCGAGAACTAAAAAAATCAGAGGGAATGATTTTCCCTTTGATTTTTGAAAATCATGCATTTTTTTACTAAATTACTAGTTTAAGATATCTTGCTTTCGGCCATACTGTTCCTATGAAAGGGCGGTGGCCGAAATGAAGAAATATGCTATCATTTATTTTATTTTATTAATTATTGGAGCAAATGCTCAACTTATATATACACATAACCAAGTGCAGGCAGATCAGCCTGCAGTCATTCCAGACGAGGCAATTCGACTGCGCATTTTAGCAAACAGCGACGGTGAAAAAGACCAGTACGTAAAACGTCTGATTCGTGACCGCGTGAACGAACAAATCACAGAATGGGTAAAAGATTTAACATCTGTAACTGTAGCTCGAAAAACAATTAAAGAAAATTTGCCGGCGCTTGAAACAATTGCGAAAGAAGTGCTAAAAGAAGAAGGCGTAAATGAATCTGTTCATGTTAAATTCGGAAAAGTAGAGTTTCCTACTAAGTTGTACGGTCAGTTTTTATATCCAGCAGGTGAGTATGAAGCCGTGCTTATTACTCTTGGCAAAGGAGAGGGAGCAAACTGGTGGTGCGTACTATTTCCTCCTTTATGCTTCTTAGATTTCTCAAACGGTGAAGCGGTAAAAGCGCCGGAGCCATCTGAAGAAGAGCCAAAGGAAGAAAAAGAGAAACCAGCAGCTTCTGAATCAAAATCTGCAGACAAAACAGATGACAAATCGGCTGAAAGTAAAGAGCCCGCAGTGAAAACAGAAATTCAATCTGCAACTATTACATCAGATTCTATTGAGCAGAAAGCTGAGGAATCTTCTCAACCAACAGTATCTTCTAAAGAAGCAATTGCAAAAGATACAAGCACAGTAAAGGAAGAAACAAGTGCTAAGGCTGAAAAAAAGGAAAGTAAAGAAGCTGAAAAGTCTATTTCATCTAAGAAAAAAGCTGATTCTAAATCAAAAGAAGATTCTGTAGAAGTTAAGTTTTTTGTAGTAGAATGGGTATCGTCAGTATTTAATTAATAGAATCATTAAAAATAAAATTCAGTTCTACTTTTTTTAATCATCTCATAGATTTGTTACTAGAAAACAAGTTGAGGTGATTAAAATGAGAGAACAATTAAAAATTGCCAGTGAAAATGATTATATTCGAATTCAGCAGTTTTTACAAAAAGCGGGCATCAGCACAGCAGGTGTGGAAGAGCATATTCATCAATTTGTCATAATGGAAAATGAAGAAGGCGAGCTGCTAGCAACAGTTGGGTTTGAAAAAGAAGGTGTGGATGGAATTCTCCGCTCCCTTGTCGTGTCTCCTTCTTTAATGCAATCTGATATTCTGCTGCTATTTAAAAGCATCGTCCAGCTGGCTCAAAAGCATGGCGTGAAGCAACTATATTTACTAACAAATAAGGCATCTTCTCTACATTTTTTTCAAATGATGAATTTTCAGCAAACATCTTACAGTGCACTGCCTGAGTTGTTAAAAGAACATTCTTATTTAAAAAAGTTACCAAACCCTCAGGATGTCTATGTGATGTTTTATGCAGCTAGTTAAAAGAAAATGTGGATAAATCATTTTAAAGGGGTATCCACAATGTTATTCACAAAAATATGAGCTTTATCCACATTTTGTGGATAAAGCTTGTTTGTTGATATAATGAATGCAGGTATTTTACTATCTATGATACATATTGTACTTTTAAAGTAAAAAAAACCTAGATATAGAAAGAAAAAGGAGTTGAAGAAGATGGAAACTAAGTTATGGGTTGTGGATAATTTTACGAACGAAAAAGATATTTATCCACAGATAGAAGAAGCAGCAGATTTGCTGCGCAATCACGAAGTGGTTGCTTTTCCTACAGAGACGGTGTATGGATTAGGAGGAGATGCAACATCGGATAAAGCTGTGGATAAAATTTTTGCAGCGAAAGGACGTCCTAGTGATAACCCTCTTATTGTTCATATTGGAGATAAAGAGCAGCTTCATACATTTGTAGAGTCGATTCCTTCAAAAGCAGAGAAAGTGATCGATGCTTTTTGGCCGGGTCCTCTTACAGTAATATTACCCAAAAAAGATCGAGTTTCAGATAAGGTTACGGCTGGTTTAAGCAGCATTGCAGTGAGAATGCCATCACATCCAGTAGCCCTCGCATTATTAAAAAAAGTGGCTTTGCCTATCGCAGCTCCTAGTGCAAACCTTTCCGGCAAGCCGAGTCCCACTCTAGCTCATCATGTGATGAATGATTTAGAAGGGCGTATTAGCGGAGTTGTAGACGGAGGAGCAACAGGGGTAGGAGTAGAGTCGACTGTCCTTGATTGTACCGAAGAGATTCCTATCATTTTACGTCCGGGCGGCATTACTCAGAAAGAGTTGGAAAATGTCATTGGTCCCGTAAAAGTAGATCGAGCGTTACTAAGTGATAAAGAAGCGCCAAAATCTCCAGGTATGAAATACACGCATTACGCACCTGATGCACCGCTTGTCATTGTTGACGGCAGTTCAGATTTTTTCCAATCTATTATCGATCGCTATAAAGATCAGGGTAAGCGAGTAGGGGTATTAACGACATCTGAACATGAAGATGCGTATAAAGCGGATGCGGTTATCACATGTGGATCTCGTTCAAATTTAGAGACGGTTGCTAGCCACTTATACGAGTCGCTTCGTTCATTTAATGAGTGTGACGTAGATGTTATCGTTAGTGAAAGTTTTTCTGAAGAAGGAGTCGGTCATGCCGTTATGAACCGATTAATGAAAGCTGCAGGACATCACGTGATTAAGCAATAAAATTCATCTTCTAAACCTTTTCGAATGTGCATATTTTGAAATAGGAGCACGTCCGAGGAGGGTAAAGATGAATGTATCTCAGTTAATTAGTGAAATGATCACGTTAGTCATTATGGCGTTTGCCTTAGGAATGGATGCTTTCTCAGTTGGTTTGGGAATGGGATTAATTCGTTTACGCTTTCGCCAAATTTTCTACATTGGTGTTGTTATCGGTGTATTTCATATTTGGATGCCGCTGTTAGGCATGTTTATTGGACGACTTTTGTCTGATAAACTTGGAATGTTTGCTACCTATGGCGGTGGAATTTTATTGTTGATTCTTGGGGCGCAGATGATTTATTCCTCCTTTAAGCATGACGATACGCCGTTTATCAAACCAGTTGGCTTTGGACTGTTATTTTTTGCGCTCAGCGTGAGTCTAGATAGTTTTTCTGTTGGACTTAGCTTAGGTATTTTTGGGGCAAGAACGTTTTTGACCATTATTGTTTTTGGCGTAGTGAGTATGCTATTAACTTGGTTAGGACTGCTGTTAGGCAGAAGAGTACAAGGTTGGCTTGGTTCATATAGTGAGGCACTGGGCGGGAGCATTTTATTAGCTTTTGGAATCAAATTGTTACTACCTTTTTAACTATATATAAATAGGTAAAGGATCATGACCATGCAGGTTATGGTCTTTTTTTGCTTCTTTTGGATTGCAGTGATAAAAGAAGGAAAGCGAAGTCGTTTTTTCGAGGTGCATGAAGCGATAATGGATAAAAAATACCCGAAAAAGCTAACTGGATTTATGCAGGCAATAGAGATACAATAGGGTGGAATATCAACATAGTCGAACATAGTGAAAGCAAGGGAGGATGTATCTTGAAAAACATCTTATTTGTATGTACAGGAAACACGTGCCGCAGCCCTATGGCAGAAGCGTTGCTCAAAGCTAAAGAGATAGATGGAATAAACGTGAAGTCTGCAGGCGTATTCGCTTCAAATGGAAGTGAAGCTTCTGTTCATGCACAAGTTGCCCTTCAACAGAAAGGCATAGCTTGTTCTCATGCTTCGGCAGCATTAACGGAAGAACAATTGATGTGGGCTACTTATATTTTTACGATGACGGAGCAGCATAAAATGCTGATTTTGAACCAAGCTCCATACGTAAGTGATAAATTATTTACGCTAAAAGAATTTGCCGACGAGCAAGGTGAAGTATCTGATCCGTTTGGCGGATCATTACAGACGTACGAACAGACTTTAGAAGAGTTAGAGCGTATGATTAACAAAATAGTCGACAAATTATAAAAGGTCCCATAAATTTTTGCTGACTTAAAATGAACAGAAATTTAATATAAGACGAAGGTACGTATGAGGAGGAAACAAAGATGAAAGTAGCTATTGCATCTGACCACGGCGGTATAAATTTGCGACAGGAAATTATCTCTTTAATGGAAGAATTAAATATTGAATATGTGGATTTAGGGTGTGAATGCACAGCGTCCGTAGACTATCCGGATTATGCACTTCCCGTTGCTCAAAAAGTGGCGAGCCAAGAAGTAAGCCGAGGCATTCTTATTTGTGGAACAGGCATCGGTATGAGTATAGCAGCTAATAAAGTAAAAGGAATTCGCTGTGCTCTAGTGCATGATACGTTCAGTGCAAAAGCGACAAGAGAACATAATGATAGCAACATTTTGGCAATGGGTGAACGTGTCATTGGGCCGGGACTTGCACGTGAAATTGCGAAAATTTGGTTAATGACAGAATTTGAAGGCGGCCGACATGAAAATCGCGTGAATAAAATTAAACAGTATGAGCAGCAAAGTGATGCAACATTAACTGTATAATGTGAACGTATTCAATGAAAGAAAGGAAGAAAAACGTGTCTGAACTTACGAAATGGAAAGAGCAGTTGGAAACAGTTTTATCTGATTTTTTAGCACAAGTGCAGTTGTCTTCAGAACATACACTTGTCATTGGATGCAGTACAAGCGAGGTAATTGGTGAAAAAATAGGAACCGCAGGCGCAATGGAAGTCGCAGAAATGATTTTTGATGCGCTATCAGATTTTCGAAAAAAGACGGGTGTTCACTTAGCATTTCAATGCTGTGAACATCTCAATCGAGCACTGGTAGTAGAAAGAGAATTAGCTCGCAAAGAGCGTTTAGAAATGGTTAGTGTTGTGCCTATTCATAAAGCAGGCGGAGCGATGGCTACACAGGCCTATGGCCAGCTTAAAGATCCTGTTTTGGTAGAGTTTATTAAAGCTGATGCCGGTATTGATATTGGAGATACATTCATTGGTATGCATTTAAAGCATGTCGCAGTACCCGTTCGTTGTAAGTTAAACGCAGTTGGACACGCTCATGTTACTTTAGCAAAGACGCGTCCAAAACTAATTGGTGGAATGAGAGCGTTTTACGAACTTTCGTAATTAAATATATTAAAATAATACACATTTTTTCTTTTTTATTCTAAATAAATCATGTTACAATGTAGTTGAATCAACAAATAACGAACATTGCGAATACGAAATGAGGAGAGGATTTTGATGGAGAAACAACTAATGCAACAAGATCCAGCAGTTTATAATGCGATCAAGGATGAATTACAAAGACAACGTACTAAGATTGAGCTAATTGCTTCAGAAAACTTTGTAACAACAGCGGTAATGGAAGCACAAGGTTCAGTTTTAACAAATAAATATGCTGAAGGCTATCCAGCTAAACGTTACTACGGCGGTTGTGAACACGTAGACGTAGTAGAAGACTTAGCTCGTGATCGTGCAAAAGAAATTTTCGGAGCAGAGCACGTGAATGTTCAACCTCACTCAGGTGCACAAGCAAACATGGCTGTATATTTCACAGTTTTAGAGGCTGGAGACACAGTACTTGGTATGAATTTATCGCACGGCGGTCACTTAACGCACGGAAGTCCTGTTAACTTTAGTGGTGTTCAGTACAATTTCATCGAATATGGCGTAGATCGTGAAACACATCGCATTAACTACGATGATGTATTAGAAAAAGCTCGTACACATAAACCAAAATTAATTGTGGCTGGTGCAAGCGCATATCCACGCGCAATCGACTTCAAGCGTTTCCGTGAAATCGCTGATGAAGTAGGCGCTTATTTAATGGTAGACATGGCTCACATTGCTGGTCTAGTAGCTGCAGGACTTCATCAAAATCCTGTGCCACATGCTCATTTCGTTACAACTACAACACATAAAACACTGCGCGGACCACGCGGCGGTATGATTTTATGTAAAGAAGAATTTGCGAAAAAGATTGATAAGTCAATCTTCCCTGGTATTCAAGGTGGTCCATTGATGCACGTTATCGCTGCAAAAGCAGTAGCATTTGGTGAAGCATTACAAGATGAATTTAAGCACTATGCTCAAAATATCATCGACAATGCTAATCGTTTAGCAGAAGGATTAAAGAAAGAAGGATTTGCTCTTGTATCTGAAGGAACAGACAATCACCTTGTGTTAATCGACGTAAGTTCAATGAATTTGACAGGTAAAGTAGCTGAAAAAGCACTTGATGATGTAGGTATTACAACAAACAAAAATACAATTCCTTACGATGAGCAAAGCCCATTTGTAACAAGCGGTATCCGTATTGGTACAGCTGCGGTTACAACTCGCGGATTTGGCTTAGAAGAGATGGATGAAATTGCTTCTATCATCGGATTAACGCTTAAAAATATTGAAGATGAAGAAAAGCTAGCTGAAGCTAAAACACGCGTTGAAGCTTTAACGAGCAAGTTTGAAATGTATAAATCACTGTAAGAGAGACAGGCCTTTGTGCCTGTTTTTTTATGGAGAAAGTGGTAGCAATTCAATCATTTTTTGAATAATGCTTGAACTCAAAAACTTTTTTCTGTAAAATGAATGCAATGTATAAATTTAATTAGCAAGAGATATGTTTTTACTAGTACGTACCATTCAATTCGTTGAATGGTATTTTAATGTGTACATCTTTATATATAAGGAGAGATATCAATGGGCAAAGTATACGTATTTGATCACCCGCTTATTCAACACAAATTAACTTACATACGCGATGTAAAAACGGGAACGAAAGAGTTTCGTGAATTAGTTGATGAAGTGGCAAGCTTAATGGCTTTTGAAGCGACACGTGATTTACCGCTAGAAGACGTTGAAATTGAAACACCGGTTTGCAAAACAAAGTCAAAAGTTATTGCAGGGAAAAAGCTTGGTATCGTTCCAATTCTTCGTGCTGGTATCGGCATGGTAGATGGATTTTTAAAACTAATGCCAGCTGCTAAAGTTGGACACGTTGGCTTATATCGTGATCCAGAAACATTACAGCCTGTTGAATATTATGTAAAGCTGCCTAATGATGTAGAAGAGCGTGACTTTATTGTAGTAGATCCTATGCTTGCAACAGGAGGGTCAGCTGTAGAAGCAATCAACTCTCTTAAAAAAAGAGGCGCTAAAAACATTAAATTTATGTGTTTAATTGCTGCTCCTGAAGGCGTGGAAATCGTAAAAGAAGCACACCCTGACGTAGATATTTACATTGCGGCATTAGATGAAAAATTAAATGACCATGGATATATTGTTCCAGGTTTAGGTGATGCAGGGGATCGTTTATTCGGTACAAAATAATTTGTAGATTCGGGTGATGAACATGAAGCAGCCAATTAAAGTAATGACGATATTCGGGACAAGACCAGAAGCAATTAAAATGGCCCCTCTAGTGCTAGAGCTTAAAAAGCGACCTGAGGAGTTCGAAGCGATTGTGACGGTAACGGCTCAGCACCGTGAAATGTTAGACCAAGTATTGAGCATTTTTGACATTCAGCCTGACTATGACCTTAACATTATGAAAGATCGCCAAACTCTTATGGACGTAACGACCAGAGGATTAGAAGGTTTGGACGACGTAATGAAAAAAGTAAAGCCGGACATCGTACTTGTACACGGCGATACAACTACGACGTTTATTGCCGGACTAGCAGCTTTTTATAATCAAATTCAGGTGGGACATGTTGAAGCAGGTTTGCGCACATGGAATAAATATTCTCCATATCCGGAAGAAATGAACCGTCAGCTTACAGGCGTTCTTGCTGATTTGCACTTTGCTCCGACAGATAAGTCTGCAGCTAATTTGCAAGCAGAGAATAAAAAAGAAGAGCGAATCTTTGTGACTGGAAACACAGCTATCGATGCGTTAAAAACGACAGTAAAAGAGACATATGAGCATGAAGTGTTAACGAAATTGGGAGATGATCGTCTTATTTTATTAACGGCGCATCGCCGCGAAAATTTAGGCGAACCAATGAAAAACATGTTCCGTGCGGTTAAACGTATTGTGGATGAACATGAAGATGTGCAAGTTGTGTATCCTGTTCATTTGAATCCGGTAGTTAGAGAAACAGCAAACGATATCTTAGGAAATGACCCACGCATTCATTTAATTGAACCGTTAGATGTAATTGACTTCCATAACTTCGCTGAGCGCGCTCATATTATTTTGACAGATTCGGGCGGTGTTCAAGAAGAAGCTCCTTCATTAGGCGTACCTGTATTGGTACTTCGTGATACAACAGAGCGACCGGAAGGAATTGAAGCAGGAACGCTCAAACTAGCAGGAACGGAAGAAGAAACAATTTATACGCTAGCAAAAGAGCTGTTAATAGATGAAGACGTATATAAGCAAATGTCACAAGCATCGAATCCTTACGGAGATGGCTTAGCTTCTAAACGTATTTGTGATGCTATTAGCTACTATTTCAACCGCCGGGAAAAAAGACCGGAAGCTTTTAATCCGCTTTCGTAAGATTTCTAAACACCTTTCACATGAAAAGTGTCTCTTTGAGACACGATAGTGTGAGAGGTGTTTTTTTATGTGGATTAAATGGTTAATGCTTAGCTTTATATTAGGGAGCGGGGGAGGGCAAACGTCGCTCAATCCGACATTTCCTTCTATAAAACAAGAAATGAATCATCAGGAAAAATCAATAATTGTCATGGTTGAAAAAGAAAAATTCGCGGAATTTAAAAGTCAGCTACAAAAAAATTATCCTAATATAAAGATTAAGAGCGAGTTTCACACGGTATTTACAGGACTTTCATTAAACGGCTCCATCTCGGATTTGGAAAAACTATCTCATAATCCTTCTATTATTGGTTCACATTCTATTAAAAACTACCAGGTTGCAGAAGAAAATAGTGTAACCTTCATTGGCTCAGAACAGGTAAGAGGCTTATTTGATACTCATAATCAGCGCTTAACAGGAAAAGGGATCAAAGTAGGCGTCATCGATACGGGTGTTGATTATTCTCATCCCGATTTAAAACAAACCTACAGGGGAGGGTATGATGTAATAGATAAAGATTATGAGCCGATGGAAACCACTCGGGAGCAAGGAGAGCCTACTCTGCATGGCACTCATGTAGCCGGTATTATTGCAGCAAATGGAAATATTAAAGGTGTAGCACCTCAGGCGGAGATCTACGCATACCGAGCTCTTGGACCTGGTGGAGCTGGAACGTCTGAAAGTGTTATTCTAGCTATCGAAAAAGCAATTCAAGATGATGTAGATATTATTAATTTATCATTAGGAAATGATGTGAATGGCCCTGATTTACCAACAAGCTTAGCGTTAGATCGAGCTGTTGAAAAAGGAATTGTAACGGTTACATCCAGCGGCAATTCAGGTCCAGGTTTATGGACCGTGGGCTCTCCAGGTACAGCGGGAAAAGCTATTTCGGTTGGCGCTTCTGTTTCCCCGACAACAGTTCAATTTCTAACAATTGGATTTAACAAAGAAAAAATTATGATGGCGCCAGTAGAAGGGTCTCGTCCATGGACGTTTAATCAAACGCTGCGTGTAATAAATGAAGAATACTTCAAAGAAGAGCAAAAGCATGCGTTGGGTAACGTCATTTTGCTAAAAGCAGAAGGAAATGTGGTTGAAAAAAAGATTAAACAAGCTGAACAGGCAGGAGCAAAAGCCGTTATTTTATATAGTCCGACTGAAAAAAGCATAATCGGTAAACTACAAGAATCAGTAAATATTCCAGTGATATGGGTAAGTAAAAAAAACGGTGATACCATTAATCAATACATTCAGTCTCAACAGCCATACTTACGCACTGGCAAGCAAGTGGTGCAAGACTTGCTCACATCTTTCAGTTCAAGAGGACCTGTAACGACTACTTGGGGAATCAAGCCGGACGTCGTCGCACCTGGTTACTTCATTAATAGTACAGTTCCTGGGGGATATGAACGCATGCATGGAACAAGTATGGCTGCGCCCCATGTAGCTGGAGCGTGCGCTCTTATTTTACAAGCTCACCCGAACTGGTCTCCTGAACAAGTCAAAGCTTCATTGATGAACACAAGTAAAGTAATGCAGCAGCTAAATGGTCAAACGTATCGCGTATATGAACAAGGAGCCGGGAGAATTCAAATAGCAAAAGCTGTCACAGCAGACTCTTTATTTTATCCATCTTCTTTATCTTTCGGTATTTTTACGCGCCCATCAAAGAAAGTCTTATCATTTAAAATTGATAACCAGTCTGATAAAGCAAAAACGTATCGCTTGAACGTTCCGAAAAGGGATGAAGGAGTGAATTGGGATGTTCCATTACCCGTCACGGTGCAGCCCCATCAGACAAAAGAAATAGCTGTCACTTTATCGGTGCAGCCCCGTTTTAAAAATAAAGGTATATATGACGGATATTTGGAAATAAATGATTCACGTGAAACATTTTCGCTTCCTTATATGTACATGGTTAGCATTCCAGATTATCCCCGTGTCATGGGATTGCAAGTAGCAGCGGAAAAAGAGAAAAATACGTATAGCTATGAACTGTTTTTGCCTGAAGGAGCAGATGAGTTAGGCGTTGCTCTTTTTGATAAGCAGTCTTTACAGTTTATATCGTATTTAGATGTTGACGTTGATGTAGAAAGAGGCATGAGAAAACGGAAAATAACGATCGATGAATCGCTTGTACCGGGAGCGTACCAAATATTTGCATTTGTGAAAAAGCATAGACAAGAGCATGTTGTAAACAGTACAATAACGATTGAATGAACCTCTTTAAATGTTTTCATTTGAAGAGGTTTTATGTGTGGCAGAAATGTGAACAATAAGAAGAGATTGTGAAGTTTTTAGCTTAAACACATTGACATTAAATATACGCTATTGTATGCTTACAGGGAATATAAATGATAAGGTTTTCAACCTGTGAAAACCGTTGATATTTCTGCGTATTTTATTAGCTGTTTTTACCTTTTTTAGCAATTTTTTTTGCCTTTCTATCATATATTGAGCTATAAAAACGATAGAGAATTCGGAAAAAAGAAAATTTTGCAAAAGGGGTATGAGCTTATGAAAGATCGCAACCGTCATCCTTTGCAAGCGATGGCATTAGTGTCAATCATTCTATCACAGTTAGCAGGTTCAGTCTTAATTGGCTTATTCTCTGGAAGATGGGCTGATCAATGGCTTGACACCGAACCACTATTTTTGATTTTAGGCCTTCTTTCAGGGCTAGCAGCAGGTGTTTTTATGATGCTGCGGACAGTCCACCATTTTTTTTCAGGAGATTAATAATTCATGCAGGATTTGCAGCACGTTTTTCCAAGACTTCGTTCATACATATTGTATTTGTTAGCATTATACGTTCTCGGCTGGGGATTTACAAGTTATAAGGCTGTTTTTGCAGGTTTAATTTTAGGAACCGCCCTGAGTTTGTATAATTTGTGGAACTTAGTAAGAAAGTTTGAGCAGTTTGGACAGGCGTTGGATGAGGGGAAAAAGCCCCGTTCAATTGGGACTGTTGTAAGATTTGCAACAGCTGCTCTCGCAGTTGTGATTACCATCTCTTATCCAAAAACCTTTCATATTATTAGTGTAGTTGTGGGATTAATGACGTATTACGTTGTCATTATCATAGATTTAGTTGTTCAAAATATGCGTAGAAGATAGAAAGAGAGGTGAACACAGTTGGGTCATGAATCACCAACTATAGAGTTTCTAGGCCTTACTTTTAGTCAAAGTAACTTGCTTATGGTTACCGTAGCTTCTGTTATTGTATTCTTAATTGCAGTTTTATGTACTCGTACTCTTGCTATGAAGCCAAGCGGTGCACAAAACTTTATTGAATGGGTCTTAGATTTTGTTAAAGGACTCGTTAATAGCAATATGGATTGGAAAACAGGTGGCCGCTTTTTGACGCTAGGTGTAACTTTACTTATGTACATTTTTGTGTCAAATATGTTGGGTCTTCCATTTGCCATCGTGATTGACCATAACTTATGGTGGAAATCGCCAACCGCTGATCCAGCAATTACGCTGACGTTAGCCGTTATGGTAGTTGTACTATCACATTACTATGGTATTAAAATGCGAGGGTTCTCTGCATACACGAAAGATTACTTCAAGCCAATGGCATTTTTATTCCCGCTTAAGATTATCGAGGAGTTTGCCAATACGTTAACGCTTGGCCTTCGTCTTTACGGTAATATTTATGCTGGGGAAATTTTGTTAAGCTTGCTAGCTGGTTTAGCAACAACAGGCTTCCTAGGTACAATTGGAGCTGCTATTCCAATGCTTTTATGGCAAGGATTTAGTATTTTTGTAGGCGCAATTCAGGCCTTCATTTTCACAATGTTAACGATGGTTTATTTATCTCACAAAGTGAGTAGCGACCATTAATTTATAAAGCTTTGTTCAAGTAATACCCAATTTGGACAAAACAAAACTTAGTTAAACAAAATCATATATATTAAGGGAGGACTTTATAAAATGGGTTTAATAGCATCTGCAATTGCGATTGGTTTAGCGGCACTAGGTGCTGGTATTGGTAACGGTCTTATCGTTTCTAAGACGATTGAAGGCACAGCTCGCCAACCAGAAGCACGTGGTACATTAACTTCAATGATGTTCGTTGGGGTTGCCTTAGTTGAGGCGCTTCCAATTATCGCCGTAGTTATTGCATTCATGGTACAAGGTAAATAATAATGTGTTACATGTGGCGAAGATCATTCAAAAGAACCTTCGCCATTACTTTATGTCTTTAATAAGTAAATTATATATGTGGAGTCTCTGAAGGGAGTGAACATGGCCGTGTCGAACATGTTTGTGTTAGGAGCAGCAGGCATTAATGGTGGAGATATTCTTTTCCAATTAGTGATGTTCCTTATCCTACTTGCGTTACTTCAAAAATTCGCGTTTGGTCCTGTAATGGGAATCATGAAAAAACGTGAAGAGCATATTGCCGGTGAGATTGATGAAGCAGAAAAGCAAAATGAGGAAGCGAAGAAGCTTGTTGAAGAGCAGCGTGAAATCTTAAAGCAATCTCGTCAAGAAGTGCAAGTAATGATGGAAAACGCTAGAAAGTCTGCAGAAGATAAAAAAGAAGAAATCATTGCGGCAGCACGCGAAGAGTCTGAGCGTCTAAAAGCTGCAGCAAAACAAGAAATCGAACAGCAAAAAGATCAAGCAGTTGCTGCGTTACGTGAGCAAGTTGCTTCATTATCTGTTTTAATTGCGTCGAAAGTTATTGAAAAAGAACTTTCTGAACAAGATCAAGAAAAGTTAATTCATGAATATATCCAAGAAGTAGGGGATGTACGATGAGTCAACCAGCTGTAGCCAAGCGCTATGCACTAGCTCTTTTTCAATTAGCAACAGAAAAACAGATGATCGATGAAATGCAAGACCAGCTACAAATCGTTGAAGAGGTGTTTGCTAAAACACCTGAATTAATGGATGTATTAACTCATCCAAAAATTACAATTGAGCGAAAAAAACAGTTTGTAAGTGAGGCATTTGCTGAACTTTCACCAACTGTTCAACATACGGTTCTTCTATTATTAGAGCGTCACCGCATTCAAATTGTTAGCGAGATGGTAAAAGAGTATCGTTTCCTAGCGAACGAAGTACGTGGCGTGGCAGATGCAACTGTTTATTCTGTCAAACCTTTAAGTGCAGATGAGAAAAGAGCAATCTCACAATCATTTGCTTCTAAAGTTGGAAAACATACGTTAAATATTTCAAATATAGTAGATAAAAGCCTAATCGGCGGCGTGAAGCTTCGCATTGGTAATCGTATCTATGATGGCAGCATTAGCAGCAAATTAGAAACGATCCACCGAGGACTTCTTGCACACAGATCGTAGATAGGGGTGAAATTCATGAGCATCAAAGCTGAAGAAATTAGTGCGCTGATCAAGCAGCAAATTGAAAACTATCAGTCTGAGATTAAAGTGAGTGATGTAGGTACTGTTATCCAAGTTGGGGACGGTATCGCACGTGCTCATGGCCTCGACAATGTCATGGCTGGAGAACTGGTTGAATTTTCAAATGGTGTCATGGGAATGGCACAAAACTTAGAAGAAAACAATGTAGGTATCATTATTTTAGGACCATATACGGAAATTCGTGAAGGTGACGAAGTTCGCCGTACAGGACGCATCATGGAAGTTCCAGTAGGGGAGCAGTTAATCGGTCGTGTTGTTAACTCATTAGGTCAGCCAGTAGACGGCTTAGGCCCAGTAGAAACAACAAAAACACGTCCAATTGAAGGTGCTGCACCTGGCGTTATGGATCGTAAATCAGTACATGAGCCGCTTCAAACAGGTATCAAGGCGATTGACGCACTTGTGCCGATCGGTCGTGGACAGCGTGAGTTAATTATCGGTGACCGTCAAACGGGTAAAACATCGGTAGCAATCGATACAATCTTAAACCAAAAAGATCAAGATATGGTATGTATCTATGTAGCGATTGGCCAAAAAGAATCAACAGTTCGTAACGTAGTAGAGACATTACGTAAACACGGTGCTCTAGATTACACAATCGTTGTAACAGCATCAGCTTCACAACCAGCTCCACTATTATTCTTAGCGCCATATGCTGGGGTAACAATGGGTGAAGAGTTTATGTATAACGGTAAGCACGTACTTGTTATTTACGATGACTTAACAAAACAAGCATCAGCTTATCGTGAACTTTCATTACTATTACGCCGTCCTCCAGGTCGTGAAGCGTATCCAGGGGATGTATTCTATCTGCACTCTCGTTTATTAGAGCGTGCGGCAAAGTTATCGGACGCAAAAGGTGGAGGTTCATTAACAGCTCTTCCATTTATTGAAACGCAAGCAGGAGACGTATCTGCTTATATCCCAACGAACGTAATTTCGATTACAGACGGACAAATTTTCTTACAGTCAGATCTATTCTTCTCAGGCGTGCGTCCTGCGATTAATGCTGGTCTTTCTGTATCACGTGTAGGGGGATCTGCACAAATTAAAGCGATGAAAAAGGTAGCAGGTACACTGCGTCTAGACCTTGCATCTTATCGTGAGCTTGAATCGTTTGCTCAGTTCGGTTCTGATCTTGACCAAGCAACTCAAGCAAAATTAAATCGAGGAGCGCGTACAGTTGAAATCTTAAAACAAGGTTTACACAAACCGCTTCGCGTAGAAAAACAAGTAGCTGTGCTTTACGCATTAACAAAAGGCTTCTTAGATGATGTTCCGGTATCAGATATTACGCGCTTTGAAGACGAGTACTTAACATGGTTAGAGTCAAACCGTAAAGAAGTACTTGAATCAATCCGTACAACTGGTGGACTTCCTGAAGCTGGCGTATTCGAATCAGCACTTGAAGAATTCAAGAAAACATTTATTGCATCTGAATAATATATTGTCAGCATGGTATGTTAAGACAATCTTTCAATAAGGTGAAGGTGAACATTTGTTCACCTTTCATACCACGTGATCTTCTAAAACAAGGTGGTGAAACCTTTGGCATCATTACGTGATATACAAACTCGAATCACATCGACGAAAAAAACGAGCCAGATTACGAAAGCAATGGAAATGGTTTCAGCTGCAAAGCTGAATAGAGCGGAACAAAATGCAAAATCGTTTGTTCCATACATGGAAAAAATTCAAGAAGTAGTCTCAAGCGTAGCCCTAGGCAGCAGAGGCGCTTCACATCCAATGCTAACTGCGCGCAGTGTGAAGAAGACTGGTTACATCGTAATCACTTCAGATCGCGGTCTAGCAGGAGCATATAACAGTAATATTTTGCGAAAAGTATCTCAAGCTATTGAAGAACGCCATCAATCACCTGATGAATACGGTGTGATTGCAATTGGACGAGTAGGGAGAGATTTCTTCGTGAAACGCGGCATTCCGGTTTTGCTTGAAATCACAGGCTTAGCAGATCAGCCAGCTTTTGCTGACATTCAAGGAATCGCTTCACAAACAGTTCAAATGTTTGCAGACGGTACGTTTGATGAACTTTACTTATACTACAATCACTTTATCAATACGATTTCACAAGAAGTGACGGAGAAGAAGCTATTGCCTCTAACAGATCTTCAACCTTCTGGTAAACTTGTTGGTTATGAATTTGAACCATCACAAGAAGAGATTTTAGAAGTATTACTTCCTCAGTATGCAGAGAGTTTAATTTACGGCGGCCTACTTGATGGAAAAGCAAGTGAGCATGCTGCTCGTATGACAGCGATGAAAAGTGCAACAGACAACGCAAAAGATCTTATCAATAATCTTACATTGTCATATAACCGTGCACGTCAAGCGGCAATTACCCAGGAAATTACGGAAATTGTTGGCGGAGCGGCAGCGTTAGAATAGAAAGTTTAATGGAAAAGCAAGTTAGGAGGGAACACGATGACAAAAGGACGCGTTACTCAAATCATGGGTCCAGTTGTAGACGTAAAGTTTGACAACGGACACCTTCCGGCAATTTATAACGCCCTTAAAATTTCACATAAACCGAGCAGTGCAAGTGAAGTTGCAATCGAATTAACATTAGAAGTTGCGATTCACTTAGGTGATAACACAGTTCGTACAGTAGCAATGTCATCCACTGACGGCTTAGTTCGTGGATTAGAAGTAGAAGATACAGGTGCAGCAATCTCAGTACCAGTTGGTGACGTTACGTTAGGTCGTGTATTTAACGTATTAGGTGAAAAAATCGACTTAGACGCCCCAATCGATGCAGGTGCACGTCGTGATCCAATCCACCGTCAAGCACCAAAGTTCGAAAATCTATCTACACAAGCTGAAATTCTTGAAACAGGTATTAAAGTAGTAGACTTATTAGCTCCTTACATTAAAGGTGGAAAAATCGGTCTATTCGGTGGTGCCGGTGTAGGTAAAACAGTATTGATTCAAGAATTAATCAATAACATTGCTCAAGAGCACGGCGGTATTTCAGTATTCGCTGGTGTAGGTGAGCGTACGCGTGAAGGTAATGACTTATACCATGAAATGACAGATTCTGGTGTTATTAAGAAGACGGCTATGGTATTTGGCCAAATGAATGAGCCACCTGGTGCACGTCAACGTGTTGCATTAACAGGATTAACAATGGCAGAATACTTCCGTGACGAACAAGGTCAAGACGTATTATTCTTTATTGATAATATCTTCCGTTTCACACAAGCGGGTTCAGAAGTATCAGCATTACTTGGCCGTATGCCATCAGCAGTAGGTTATCAGCCAACATTAGCGACAGAAATGGGTCAGCTTCAAGAGCGTATCACGTCAACAAGCGTAGGTTCTGTAACATCGATTCAAGCGATTTACGTACCAGCCGATGACTATACGGATCCAGCTCCAGCGACAACATTTGCTCACTTAGATGCAACAACAAACTTAGAGCGTAAATTATCAGAGATGGGTATTTACCCTGCGGTAGATCCATTAGCATCTACATCTCGCGCTTTATCTCCTGAAATTGTTGGAGAAGAGCACTATGCAATTGCGCGTCAAGTTCAACAAACGTTACAGCGTTATAAAGAGTTACAAGATATCATTGCAATCCTAGGTATGGATGAGTTATCTGATGAAGATAAACTTGTTGTACAACGTGCTCGTCGCGTTCAATTCTTCTTGTCTCAAAACTTCCACGTAGCAGAACAATTTACAGGTCAAAAAGGTTCTTATGTTCCTGTAAAAGAAACTGTTAAAGGATTTAAAGAGATCTTGGAAGGTAAATACGATCATTTACCTGAAGATGCGTTCCGTTTAGTTGGTCGCATTGAAGAAGTTATTGAAAATGCGAAACGTATGGGAGTAGAAGTTTAATTTAAGGGACATAGGAGGTTTTTTAAATGAAGACAATCCATGTCAGTGTAGTGACTCCTGATGGCCCAGTTTACGAATCAGAAGTGGAAATGGTAAGTACCCGAGCACAGAGTGGTGAGCTTGGTATTTTACATGGCCATATTCCGATGGTTGCTCCTTTACAAATTGGAGCCGTCCGCTTGAAGAAAGCAAGCAGTACAGAACTTGTGGCTGTTAGCGGAGGATTTCTTGAAGTAAGACCTGACAAAGTAACAATTCTTGCACAGGCTGCTGAAACAGCTGAAGAGATTGACATAGCTCGTGCAGAAGAAGCGAAAAAGCGCGCTGAAATGCGCCTTGATAGCAAACAAGATGACGTTGATGTTAAGCGTGCTGAAATTGCCTTAAAACGGGCAGTCAATCGTTTAGATATTAGTCAACGTAAGTTCTAAAAAAAGCCCTCTCAAACGAATGAGAGGGCTTTTTTGCTCTATTATACAAAAAGGGAAGAGCAAATAGGATTGATCTATGATTATATATTCCATTTAACTAAGCGCATCTATCTTCTTTATTTTGCTCAATAGTGGAAAAGGATCTTAAAATAGGGAATAAAATAAATGTTTTTCATGTTACCGTTTACGAATTTGCATAAGTGTGCTTTAATATGAAAAGAAGAGACGATGATCGTCTCTTCTTTTCATATGGTGTTTAAAAGGAGTGCTTTTATTGTTTGGAGGAATTGAACAGCAAACGTTACTAACCATGATTTCACATTTGATTTTTATTGTGATTACTTGGTATGCTTTGCAAGGCTTTCAAATTGAAAAGCTGATGAAACCTAATCATGTGTTTCAAGCAAAATTAATGCTTATTTTATTGACCATTACGATTTCATCAACAGTAAGTAATTTCTTTTTGGATTATTTATTTTGGTCACAGCGCATTCCCTCATTTTTTCAATGATTGGCAAGCTATGAGTCTATGATAAAATAGGCGTTCATTCATTGAAGATATACGAATTTATACGCTAATGTATGTCGCTATGTCTAAATATGACGACCCTTTTCATGTATGTATCATCGCCTTCTGGAAAGACTGATGAGTACGGAGAGGGAGTGGCGAAATGTTTAAAAAAATTAGTGTCTTTTTGGCTATTTTCATTACTGGCTTATTCGTATATCATGGAAGTTATGTGAGCAATGCCCAAAACAATGAAACTACTATTGAGAAGATTGTTCACACCTTAAATAAGCAGCATGTTTCGTTAACTGAAGTATCGTTGTATGCAAGAGAAGAAGTAAAAGCTGTTACTGACCAAAAAACCTTTTATTCGCAAGCTAAAAGTATTAAAAGTAATTTTAGAGGTTTTAAATGGGAAGTGAAGAGGGAAAGAGACCTATGGAAAGCAATAGGTACACGCAAAAGTGAAGATGTGAACGAAGTCATTCTGTTAACTTATGCGATCGATGAACACAGCAATGCGTACATATCGTATCATGTAACGGGACAAGGTTTGAAAGAAAAAAATATGACCCATTTTCAAAATGTATTTCAGACAAATTATGAAAAAATTTTCCTATCAGAACCCATAATTTTCTCTTGTGCAACTGGGGAAATCAATGATAAGATGGAAAGTGTTTTGTCTGTTGAAATTCAAGACCTATTACGAGCTTTCAATGCTAAACCAGTGGAATCTCTAGTGGAAGAGTCATTTACCTCTGTTTCAGCATATACTGGACTGTGGAAAGAAGCTCTTCAAACGAAAAAGCAGGAAATGAACTTACAAATTGCATTACGCAAGACAAGAATGGGCGGTCAAACAACCATAGTTGTTGGCACACCTATCATTACGTCTGAATATTAATATAGAGAAAATGGACGCGGAGGGGAATACCTTGGAAAAAATCATCGTCCGCGGTGGAAATAGATTAAGCGGTACAGTTAAAGTTGAAGGAGCAAAAAACGCCGTTTTACCTATTATCACTGCAACCTTATTAGCTAGTGAAGGAAAAACAATTCTAAATGATGTACCAGCTCTCTCCGATGTATTTACGATTGGCGAAGTTTTAAGACATCTGAATGCAGAAGTAGATTTTGAAACAAATCGTGTAGTTGTAGATGCATCAAGAGAGTTAAAAACAGATGCACCTTTTGAATATGTAAGAAAAATGCGCGCTTCAGTACTTGTAATGGGTCCTTTATTGGCGCGTACAGGTGAGGCTCGTGTAGCTTTACCTGGCGGATGTGCAATTGGATCAAGACCGATTGATCAGCATCTTAAAGGCTTTGAAGCAATGGGTGCTAAAGTTCAAGTAGGAAATGGTTTTATTGATGCAAAAGTTGAAGGAAGACTAAAAGGTGCTAAAATTTATTTAGACTTCCCAAGTGTAGGCGCCACAGAAAATATTATGATGGCAGCAGCATTAGCGGAAGGCACTACAATTATGGAAAACGTAGCAAAAGAACCTGAGATTGTCGATTTAGCAAACTTCTTAAACGCAATGGGCGCTAAAGTTCGCGGTGCAGGAACTGGTACGATCCGTATTGAAGGTGTTAATAAATTATATGGTGCAGAACATGCAATTATTCCAGATCGTATCGAAGCTGGAACATTCATGGTAGCAGCAGCTATTACAGGTGGAAACGTACTTGTACGCGGTGCAGTAGCAGAGCACATCAGTTCACTTGTTGCTAAAATGGAAGAAATGGGTGTTGAAATTACTGAAGAAGGCGACGGCTTACGTGTTGTAGGACCTGAAAAGCTAAAATCAGTAGATATTAAAACAATGCCTCATCCAGGGTTCCCTACAGATATGCAATCTCAAATGATGGCATTATTATTAGCAGCAGAAGGCACAAGTATGATTACAGAAACAGTTTTTGAAAACCGCTTTATGCACGTAGAAGAGTTTCGCCGCATGAACGCTGATATTAAAATTGAAGGACGCTCTGTTATTATTAACGGACCTACTCAACTACAAGGCGCTGAAGTAGCAGCAACAGATCTTCGTGCAGCAGCAGCGTTAACATTAGCAGGACTTGTAGCAGACGGCTATACGCGTGTAACGGAATTAAAACACCTTGATCGTGGTTATGTAAATTTCCACAATAAATTAGCCGCTTTGGGTGCTGATATTGAACGTGTAAATGACGAAACAAAGCAAGTAGAACAAACTCAACAGGCTTCAGACGTCAAGTAAATATGTCATAAAAAAAGCATCTCATAGCGAGATGCTTTTTTTGTCGTTGGACGACCCTTATGGCCGGTTTGCTGTCATAAAAGGTTGTCCACCTCCATACATATGGGATATAGGGATATAGGTGTTCCTTGTCAAAATAATAGATATGGAGGCTAGGCGTTCATGAAACAAGCAAAGCCAATCGTCGTACTAGGAGTCATCTTTTTTTTCGTTGTGTTACTCATCCCAACACTTCTCGTTGTTCCTTTTACTGAAAAGACAGATGGAAAGCTACATGAAAATGTCAAACAGACCCCAAAAACCGAAAAACTACAAAAAGTGACAGCGTCTCCTCTTGACGTCAGTGTTTATCGTACGGAAACGAAAAAAGTAGAAAAACTGCCGCTCGAAGACTATCTTGTAGGGGTAGTAGCAGCTGAAATGCCTGCTACTTTTGAGCTTGAAGCACTTAAGGCTCAAAGTTTGGCAGCCAGAACCTATATTGTGCAAACTATGATGAATGGAAATAGTCATCTTCCCCAAGGAGCGGATGTGACTGATACCGTAGAGTACCAAGTATATTTAAATAAAGATGAGCTAAGAAGCAGATGGAACAAAGACTATGATTGGAAAATCAAAAAAATTCAAGAAGCAGTGAAGGACACCCAAGGTCAAATTCTTACGTATAAAAATAAGCCAATTAATGCTACGTTCTTTTCTACCAGCAATGGTTACACTGAAAACTCAGAAGCGTATTGGAAGAATTCCATTCCTTATCTAAAAAGTGTAGCTAGTCCATGGGATAAAAAGTCCCCTGAATTTACAAATCAGAAAGTAATGTCTGTTGCTAGCTTTGAACAGAGGCTTGGAGTGAAATTAACAAACAGTGGATCAGTAGGTGAAATCGTCTCTAGAACGCCGGGGCAGCGCGTAGATTACGTAAAGATAAACGGTAAAGAACTGTCGGGAAAAGATGTTCGGGAAAAACTGGGTTTATCGTCAGCCGACTTTCATTGGACAAAAAAAGGTAATGAAATTATCATCAACACAAAAGGATATGGACATGGTATTGGGATGAGTCAGTACGGAGCAAATGGTATGGCACTAGAAGGAAAAACCTATAAAGATATTGTTACTCATTATTATACAGGTGTTGCGATTACCCCTAACGATCAGTTTGTTGCACAATTGACAGCTAAACGCTAATTCAAAGACCCTTATAGCAGGGTCTTTTTTTATGTTTTTCACTTTTTTTAAATAAAATGTATATTTTAGATTCATCTGTTGAAAAATAATCGAAAAAAATTTTTTATCGCTGTGTATATATTCATTCAATTGTGTTCAGACTGATTGCTGAGGTGATGATATATGAGAGAGGAAGAAAAGAAACGTACTTCTCCAAAATCGAAAGTTCAAAAATTAGTTAGAAAGCGTTGGGTGTTCCCGGCTATCTATTTAGCGAGTGCAGCAATTATTCTTACAGCAGTCCTTTGGTTTCAAGCTAATGGAAACGATATTAGCAAAGAAGACAAAAGCGGCTATAGCCAAGACGGTACGGCTTATCGAGACGACGCTGTAGAGGTAAATGCTTCGCTTGAAAATTTAAAAATGCCAGTTGCTAGTGAAGCATCAGCTATCGTGAAAAAGCCTTTCTACGACGATCAAGCATCTGAAAAACAGCAAGAAGAAGCACTAGTTTTCTACAACAATACGTATCATCCAAACACAGGTGTTGACTTAGCTGTTAAGGGAGATAAATCATTTGATGTTGTAGCAGCAGCTAGCGGTACAGTAACAAAAGCAACAAAAGATCCTTTACTAGGTTATGTAGTAGAAATTGATCACAAAGATGGTTTAGTCACACAGTATCAATCTCTTGAGAAAGCTGATGTAGAAGTAGGAGATATTGTTAAACAAGGCCAAACGATCGCAAAAGCTGGAAAAAGCTTATATAATCAAGAAGCAAAAACACATGTACATTTTGAAGTTCGTAAAGATGGTGTAGCAATTAATCCAAGCAGTTATTTTGGAAAATCTGTTAGTTCTATCAAAGAAGTCAAAGCAGCTGAAGTAACAGAACCAAAAGACGACTCTTCTTCTGAAGAATCAAAGGATAGCGAAAAATCATCTGATGAAAAGACTAAAGAAGATAAAGATTCAAAACACCCTTCAACAGATACGTCTAAACCAAATGCATAAGGCAAGACCATAAATACGAAAAGAAGCTGGATAAAATCGAGCTTCTTTTTTTATGAATTTTTCTAAAATGAGATGCATTATGTTAAAAAAGTAAATAAAAAACACTAAATTTTCAAAAAAATATAAGAAATCACTTGTCCTTACTGACTTTTCTAGCATATATCTGCACACAAGCTAATAAACTGTTACAAACCTATAAAGAGAATGTTAGAAAAGGGATAATATATACATTCCCTTGGATACTTCTCATATCCAATTTGGGGAGGGCGAGTAGTGTGCACGATTACATCAAAGAGAGAACTATCAAGATTGGAAAGTATATTGTAGAAACAAAGAAAACAGTTCGTGTAATTGCGAAAGAATTTGGCGTTTCGAAAAGTACTGTCCATAAAGATTTAACAGAGCGTCTACCAGAAATAAATCCTGAGTTAGCAAATGAAGTAAAAGAAATTCTTGATTATCATAAATCTATTCGGCATTTGCGTGGAGGAGAAGCAACAAAATTAAAGTACAAAAAGGAAGAAGAAACTGTAAAATGAAAAAATGCCCAATATTGCCTTTTTTATAGAGGTAGTATAGGGCATTTTATTTTTTGGATAAAATAGGTATATAATAAATATTTTTGCTAATAACAACATACATATACAAATTGTGATAAAATAGTAAATTAGGAAAAAAGAATGGTTATCATGCAAAGATATGTAAATAGAAGGAGGATTTAAGGTATGTTAGCAAAAGACATTGGTATCGATTTAGGTACAGCTAACGTCTTAATTCACGTTAAAGGCAAAGGAATTGTGTTAAATGAACCGTCTGTTGTGGCGATTGATAAAAATACAAATAGAGTGCTAGCAGTAGGGGAAGAAGCGAGACGTATGGTAGGAAGAACGCCCAGTAATATTATTGCCATTCGTCCCTTAAAAGATGGTGTTATCGCTGACTTCGAAATTACAGAGTCTATGCTCAAACACTTTATTAACAAATTAAATGTAAAAGGTTTTTTATCCAAGCCTCGCATTTTAATTTGTTGTCCAACAAATATTACCTCTGTTGAACAAAAAGCCATTCGCGAAGCTGCTGAAAAGAGCGGTGGAAAAACCATTTATTTGGAAGAAGAACCAAAAGTCGCGGCAATTGGCGCTGGAATGGATATCTTTCAGCCGAGCGGAAATATGGTCGTAGATATTGGTGGAGGTACAACCGATGTGGCCGTCCTTTCAATGGGCGATATCGTAACAGCAGCTTCTATTAAGATGGCTGGTGATCGTTTTGATGCCGAAATTTTGCAGTACATTAAGCAAAAATATAAGCTCTTAATCGGAGAGCGTACAGCAGAAGAAATTAAAGTGAAAATTGGTACGGTGTTTCCTAAAGCTCGTAATGAAGAGCTGGACATTCGAGGGCGAGATATGGTTTCAGGCCTACCTCGTACGATTACTGTTTATTCTGAAGAAGTAGAGGAGGCACTTAGAGAGTCTGTCAGCGTCATTGTACAAGCTTCGAAAAGTGTATTAGAGCGTACACCTCCTGAACTTTCTGCCGATATTATAGACAGAGGCGTTATTTTAACTGGCGGTGGAGCATTGCTTCACGGTATGGATCAGCTGTTAGCGGAAGAATTAAAGGTGCCTGTGCTAATTGCAGAAAATCCAATGGGTTGTGTAGCTGTTGGAACAGGTATTATGCTCGATAATATTGATAAACTATCTCGTCGCAATATTGTTTAAATAAATGAAGACTCCTCTATTGGCTCGTTTCATACAGAGGAGTCTCTTCTTTTATCTATTATACTCTGTGAGCTGGCTATAACGAGCAACGTTTACTTGTAAGGAGGATGAAGTATGTTTAAAGGGTTTTACACGGCAGCGGCGGGTATGCTGTCTCAACAGCGTCAAACTGACTTATTAACGAATAACATAGCAAATGCTAATACGCCAGGATTTAAAGCAGATCAAGGTACGTTAAAGGCATTTCCTGATATGTTGCTGCAGCGAATGGAATCTGAAGATTTACCTACTGACCGTAGCATCTCTGTTCAGAACAAAAAAGAAATAGGTACGATTAATACGGGCGTGTATATGCAAGAAACAGTTCCAAATTTTACACAAGGTGATCTTCAGCAAACGTCTCAATCAACTGATATTGCATTGATGGAGCAAAATATGCCTACAAAAGAGGGCGGACTATTTTTTGTGGTACAAAGCCCTGATAATACGCCTCAATATACAAGAAACAGTAATTTTACATTAGGTCAGGAAGGGTTTTTAACTACGTCTACCGGAGCTTATGTATTAAATACAAATAATCAACCAATTCAACTAAAAAGTGAAAACTTTACAGTTGATTCACAAGGTAACGTAACGGAAAATAATCAGCAGGTCGCACAAATCGATATTGCTTATGCTAGTGACTTACAAACGATTAAAAAGGCAGGGAATGGATTGTATGAAACGCTGAACAATCAGCCTTTGCCTTCAGCAAGAAATAATCCAGGCATTTCTTATCAGTTAAAGCAAGGATTTGTTGAACGTTCCAATGTAGATGCTGCTCAAAGTATGACTGATTTACTAACGGCTTACAGAGCTTTTGAGGCAAATCAAAAAATAATGCAAGCTTACGATAGAAGCATGGATAAAGCGGCAAATGAAATTGGGCGTGTGCGCTAAAAGCAACAGGGGAGATGAGAAGGATGAACCGCACAATGATAACAGCGGCCAATACGATGGGACAGCTGCAGCAGCAGCTTGATGTCATTGGTCATAATCTATCTAATACAAATACGACAGGATATAAAGCGAGAGATGCTTCATTTAATGATATGCTGTATCAACAAGTAAACAATCAAGAAGATAAGGGAACAGAAAAGCGGCTTACGCCAGCTGGAATTTGGCAAGGCACAGGCGCTTATTTAGATCAAACGAGCTTGAATATGACGCAAGGTGCTTTTCAGAATACAGATAAACTATTAGATGTAGCTGCATCAAATCCAAACGTTTATTTTCAAGTTGCCGTAAACGATTCCCAACAGCCTGTACAATATACGAGAGATGGTTCTTTTCATCTTAGCCCTGAAGGCCCGAACAATGTTAAATTAGTAAACGGTTCTGGTCAGGATGTGCTGGGAGAAAATGGTCAAGCTATTATTTTCAGTAACGCGTTCAAAGATATACAAATTGATGGAAGTGGAACGATAACGGTTACTATGAATAAGGGTGTTGACCAGTTTACACTTGGATTAACAAATGTCCAAAAGCCTCAGGTGCTCGAAGCTAAAGGAGAAAATCTATTTGCCTTTCCAGCAGGGATGAACCAACCGAATATGTTTACAGATTTGACTGGAAAAGCTCGAGAAACAGCAGGCGTAGAGCAAGGGAAATTGGAACAGTCAAATGTAGATTTGAGTAAAGAACTTACTGATATGTCCATTGCTCAACGTGCGTATCAATTTAATTCCCGCTCTATTTCAATTGCAGATCAAATGATGGGCTTAGTTAATGGAATCAGAGCTTAAGCAAGTAGTTGCTTCTCAATTGAGCATTCTGTATATTGATAATAGTATCGTATGTTACATGCGGTTTGAAAGGAGACTTATTTATGCTTGATATTGAACAAATTAAAGAAATTATTCCACACCGATATCCATTTTTATTGGTCGATCGTATTTTAGAAGTGGAAGAGGGAAAAAAAGCAGTTGGTTTAAAAAACGTATCTGCCAATGAAGAATTTTTTAACGGGCATTTCCCTGACTATCCTGTGATGCCAGGGGTTTTAATTGTAGAAGCTTTGGCTCAGGTAGGAGCAGTAGCTATGCTAAAAAAAGAAGAAAATCAAGGACGTTTAGCATTTTTTGCAGGCATTGACAACTGCCGCTTTAAAAAGCAAGTAAGACCTGGTGATCAACTGCGTTTAGAGGTTGAAATTGTACGTGCGCGTGGATCTATTGGCAAAGGAAAAGGTATCGCAACTGTAGATGGAGAGTTAGTCTGCGAAACAGATATTATGTTTGCTTTAGGCGATAAAAAAGAATAGTACATAAGAGCTGCTGATGCAGCTTTTTTTATTGGCGCTGCAAAGCAGAAAAAAGTTTCTTTAATAAAGGTATAATATCCGTTAGCAACTCTTTTTGAAGTGTTGGTGACAGAGATGAAAATTGTAAGAGCACGTGTTTCAATAAGGGCTGTTTATCTATGAGGGTTAAAATGGTCTCGTCGTGTGAATCCGATTCACATTTTCTTGTTAAGTAAAGAAGTTGGAAGTCATGTAAATGATCTTGTTTATAAGAGGAAGGCTCAATAAGTTGGTCCAGCGTAATTTGAAAACAATTACATAGAGATAAAAAATCAAAAATGGAAGGCGTTTGTTTTGAACATTCCCATTTTGAAATAGTTGTACGAGAAACATTCAACTGATTTGCTAATTCTTCTTGTGAAAATCCTCCTTTTAGTCTGAACTGCTTAATTCTTTCTCCAAAATCCTTCATATGCATCACCTGATTTCGTAAAGATAAATATATGTCTTATTGTTCGAATGTAGTTCATATTCTTTGTAATATGCTAAATTCGCACAATATGAAACATATACACTTTAACTTCTGCAATAAAGGGAATAAAACCTGTTTTTATTTCTTTTTTTTCTCTAAAAAGATTCATTTTTCTGCCTGGATATAAAAAAAAGAACAAAAATAAAGGTTTTTATAGTAAAAAAATCCTATTTTTTGTTCGGTATATTGAAAAAAATGGTTGAATAACGGGGAAAAATGCATTAATATACGAATTACAAAGAAAAAGGAGTGAAAAAATGACAAATTTTTATTTGAAAAGGCAAGGCGCTCGCATAAGAGATAATCGCTTCAAACGTTCTAATTGTGCTCATTTATTTTTAGGAAAAAAAGAAAGGTACCTCTCCAGTCAGTTCTCTTTTCTTTACCCTTCTCATGCACCAACGAAAAAGACCGCAAACAATAATCCTCTCTTTTAAATCCAGACACCTTGAGATGACTTGACTTATTTTTTAGATGTACTTTTTATCGGTCTGTTTCGAAGCTGCAGTTTGAACTGTTGAAGTAAATCTTGACCTGATAACCCTTGGTTAATTAAATCCTCTAAGAGCATTTCAGCATAATGAAGTCTCCGTTCTTTTAAAACACCTTTCATCAACAAACTAATACGATTTTCACCAATTGAAGTAATGGAAGCCACGGTAGCTATAAAGGTAGCCGGATCATTTGTTTCTTTCGTAATTTTAGCTTCTACCGTCATTTTTTGTTTATCTTTCAACAAAACATGAAATTCATCGTACCATTTCTTATCGATAACTGCTTCTAAAATCCAGTTATTTTCGCCGTCTTCTTTATTAATAATAAGGCCATTAGTGAGTGAGACAGACTGACGCTTTTCTTGATCATCAACCAATTGAAATGACACAAGTTTAAATGTTTTCATTGATGTTTCCTCCTTTACGTAAATAGTAGGTTATCCATATTATAACATGAATGAGCTTAAAGATTCCCATTATTCAATCAGTTGGAGTGGTAGACTATGATTAACCATATTGTTCTTGTAGGAAGACTGACAAAAAAACCTGAGCTTAGATATACCCATGAAGGGATTGCAGTATCTACTATTACTTTAGCAATTAATCGAACGTTTCGAAATGTTGAAGGTGAATATGATGCTGATTTTGTCAACATTACTCTGTGGAGAAAAAATGCAGAAAATACGGCTGCTTACTGTGATAAAGGAGCGGTTGTAGGTGTAGTAGGGCGTGTACAAACGCGCACATTTGAAAATAATCTTCAGCAACGAGTATATATGACTGACGTTGTGGCTGATGCTGTTAAGTTTTTAAGTGGAAAGCCATCCGGTTTTTCTTCATTTGATTCAAATCAACAAGAAGAATAAAGTTATCTAGTATGAAAGGGGGTGATTAGTTCAGCTAAGGTTTTAATTCCTCTTATCTATCATAATAGAAGATAGATCCTTTTTAAGAGCAAGGCTCTTTCTATGTTCTCAAGAGAGAAAATTAAAGTATTCACTATCCCCGAACTATTCCTCTATTTCAGCCGTTAAATCATTTAACGGTTTTTTTCTGTATATAAGAGATTGAGACATAACTGAATTAATGCAATCTAAAGACAAACAAATGGGATGAGCTAGTATGGATCATTTGTTACACCACTGTTGATTTCCGTGCAAGGCTTCGCTTTCCGCGGACGGCTGATGAGCCTCCTCGTCACTTGCGCGCGGTTTCATCTATTCTGCTTTTCTCCCAGGAGTCTTCGCTTTGCCCTCCGCTCAACAGCTAGAAGCACCTACATATATGAAACCTACGTCGACCCTACCAATGAAAAAATCCGAACGAGTTTGATTCTCCATCAAGAATCAAACTCGTTCGGATCTTCCCTCAACTAAAATACTTTTGTTTCAGCTTCTATCAATTATTTAGAAAATCTTTTTGCACCTAAGTAGCGCTTGCTCCAGTAGCTGTTATCTAAGCTTGCAATGGTTACACCCGTAGAAGATCCAGCATGAATAAATTGACGATTACCAAGGTAAATGCCCATATGTGTAGGACCGCTAGAATATGTATTAAAAAACACTAAGTCTCCAGGCTGTGGATTACTGACGGGTGTTGATACACTCCAATAACCAGCCGTCGTATAGCGCGTTGTAGAAATTTGTTGTTTCGTTACGTAATAAATGAATCCGCTGCAGTCAAAACCAGAAGGAGTTGTGCCACCCCATTTGTAAGGAACACCTATATAACGTTTTGCATCTGAAATCATTTGCGATACATTTAATGTTCCGTTAGAAGTTGAAGGTGTGGATGTACTTGGTTTTGTTGTTGGCGTAGTTGTTTGGCTGCTTTTTGATACCTTTAATTGTTGATTTACATAAATCGTATTAGACGTTAATCCGTTTATTTGTTTTAGCTCACTCACGCTCATGTGAAATGTCGAAGCTATTTTAGATAGGCTATCTCCACGCTGAACTTTGTAAGTTCCGTTTGCATCCTTAGAAGGAGTTTCTGCTGGTTTACTCGTAGTTGGAGTCGATGCGCTATTGCTTCCATTTACTTTTAACGTTTGGTTAATATAAATAATGTTAGAAGAAAGAGCGTTCAAACGTTTTAATTCTTCTACGCTCATATTAAAACGAGTAGCAACTTTCCAAAGGGTATCGCCGCTTTGAACTTTATAAGTCGAACCAGTAGCAGGAGCTGAAGGCTTTTCTTCCTTATTAGATGGTTGAGAGGTTGAAGCAGAAGGAATCGATAACGTTTGTCCTATGTGAATTGTATTTGAAGATAACTTATTTACGCTTTTTAAAGCTTCTACCGTTGTATGGTATTTGGTAGATAATGACCAAAGTGTATCTCCAGCTTTTACTTGAACAGTTGAAGCAGATGCTTCAGCTGAAGCTTGATATAAGAATGTCCCGCCAACAATGGCGCCTAGAGATAAAGCGAGCTGCCTTTTTTTCATTAATAAATCCCCCTAATTATGTAAATGTTCCGTGTTTATTTTTCCAATATGTCTATTAAATTACAAAAATATTATATGTATAAATATGCTGGAATTTAAAGAGAAAGTAAAGGGTCTTTTTCGCTATAAAAATACCTTTTTATTCAAAAAAAGCTATTTATTGCGTTTTTTGTATCTTTATCAGTAGCTGGAGATTGATTTACACTTATTTTTTTGTGTCGAATGATCTAATAAAAAAAGAGGACAAGTAAAAAAGTCCTCTTTTTAGTAACGTTGTAACACATTTTATAATTTTTCTTATTCATTTCTGTATGCAAGAAGCTCTTGTAGTTCTTTATTAGAAAGTTCTGTTACCCATTGATCTCCTTGGATGAGTTCATTGTTTAGATGTTGTTTTTGATTGATTACTTCATCAATTTTTTCTTCAATCGTTCCTCTTGTAATAAACTTATGAACATGAACAAATTTATTCTGCCCAATTCGATGGGCGCGATCGGTTGCTTGGTTTTCAACGGCTGGGTTCCACCATCGGTCAAAATGAATAACGTGATTTGCAGCTGTTAAATTCAATCCAGTTCCACCTGCGCGAAGAGAAAGGATAAAGATGGCTTTTTTCCTTGCTTGAAATTGAGCAACCATTGCATCTCGTTGTTCTTTTGACAAACTCCCGTGAAGGAATAAAACTGGCTCGTTGATTTCTTTTTCTAAGGTTCTTTGCAGCATGAGTCCTGTTTCAATATACTGAGTAAAGATTAAACAGCTTTCTTGCTGTGTGCGAATGCTCTCTACGAGTTCAATAATTTTTTGACTTTTATGAGATCGCCGTACCGTTTGTTTAGCTGTACTTTCCTTTAAGTACAAAGCTGGATGGTTGCATAATAATTTTAGCTTATTTAGTGTTTGCAAAATCATGCCTTTTCGTTCAAATCCTGTTTTTTCCTTTGTTTCTTGAAGCATTCCTTGAACTAGCTCCTGGTAAAGTGAAGCTTGTTCCGCTGTCAGCGGGATATATTCTTTTTGTTCTTGTTTATCAGGCAGTGAGCGGGCGATGTTTTTATCTTGTTTTGTTCTTCTCAATAAGAAAGGCTGAATGAGTGCTTTAAGCTCAACAGTTCGTTCAGGTTTCTCGCCTTTTTCAATGCCTGCTACAAATCGGTTTTTAAATGAATTGATTGTTCCTAAGTAACCAGGATTGATGAATTCAAATAATGACCATAGTTCCAGCAGACGGTTTTCAATTGGAGTTCCAGTAAGTGCAATTTTGTGTCTTCCTTGCAGCTGACGGATAGCTCTCGCCTGTTTAGTCTGCGGGTTTTTAACATGTTGTGCTTCGTCTAAGGAAATGCTGTTCCACATAAACCCTTTCAACAATTCGACATCCAAAAGAGCAACTTGATAAGTCGTGATCACAACGTCAGTACTTTCACATATCTTCTCAAATGCGTATCCGCTGGTTCTTTTCGGCCCGTAATGAACATGAACACGAAGAGAAGGGGCAAATTTCTGTAATTCTTTTTCCCAGTTTCCAATTAAAGAAGTTGGGCAAACGATAAGAGAAGGAGAGCTATGTAACGGATGAATATTTGTTAAATAACTAATTAATTGAATGGTTTTACCTAGCCCCATGTCATCTGCTAGACATCCTCCTAAGTTAAACTTTCTCAAAAACATGAGCCAATTCAAACCTTGCTGCTGATAAGGTCTTAATGTACCTTTAAATTCAGAGGGAGGCAGCACTTCCGGCAGCCGTTCTAAATCCGTTAAGGATGTAATAAATGATTGAAAGGAAGCGGGTAGTTGGAACTCAACTTTTACCTCTTCTTCATCGGTTTTACTGTCTGCCATGTAGGTTAGCTTCGTTTTTAAAATTTCATGAATTGAGACGCCTTTTTTACTAGCTTCTTTAACAATTTTCTGCGCTTGTTTAATTAATCTAGAATCCAGTTGAATCCACTGTCCGTTAATAGATAATAATCGGCGTTTTTGTTCGACTAATTTCCGAAACTCTTCTTCTGAGAAAGTTTGATCGCCAATAGAAAATGACCAGCGGAAGCTGCTGATAGCTTGTTTACCAAATAATGCAGATGAAGTATTTTCTATAGTGCCAGATACTTTGATGGTGGCTTTTTTTAATGATTCCCACCAGCTTGGCAAATGGATAGAGACACCTTGTTTAATCAATGCTGCACTATCTTGAGTTAGAAATTCCCATACTTCCTCATCTGTTAGGACAGACTGAATAAAAGCTCCTTTTTGGTATAAAGTAGGAGCCAATGCTTTCCATCGTTCGTGTTCGTAAGCGATATATGATTCGTAGTGGTTCCACTCTTTAGGAAGCGTTCTTCCAAGTATAAAAGGTTCTTTGGCTTCATCGTGGGGAATCACGAATGTTTCAGCCGTCCATACATCTCCATCGGTCGTTGGCTCTACAATACGCAATGAAAGGTCAAAGGGAGGATTATAGCTCTCGCCTTCTATGCTTATTAAAAAGTCCTTTCCTTCTTTTTTTAACAAGTTCTCTTTAATTTGTGCTCGCCACTCTTGCTCATCAGCTTGTGAAAGCGATCCAGTCATTTGTTTTTTTAAAGGAAGAGAATGAAATTTCCCTTTGATAATCCTCTTTGCCATATCGACTGCAATTTGCTGATAAGCTTCCGCTGAAGCGGACAAAGCCGGTTTCAACACATGCTGTTGAATAGGTAATTGTATGAAAGTGAACATTTGCCATGCAGAAAGAAGAATTCCTTTTTTCCCATTAATCTCAACCTGTGTGGCTTCGCTTCCGTAATAGGTCTGTTCATGCCATAGAAACAGCGCATCTTTCCATGTATCAGGGAGCAAAATTTGGCCGCTAGGTGATACACAGTAGAGAAAAAAGTCACCGTGTACAGGTTCGACTTCAAGTGTTAAATGAAACAAATCAAACATTCAGTAAATCTCCTTTTTCTAATAGTTGTTGAAACGAGCGCTGTTTCTTTGTTTTTATCGCTAATTCTTCCATATAATGTTCCCATAGTAGAGAGCGATTCATTTGTAGATAAAGTCTCTTTAATTCTTGTAAGTAGATATAGGCTTCTTGATAACTGCTTTTCTTTTTTTCATAAATCAGCTTTGAAATCATTTGATGATAAAGAGGAATAACCAGCTTTTCATCTTTTTGTTTTAAGGCTTCTATCGTTTGCTCGTCATATTTGATGCTGTCATATTGAAGAAGCACCTGTAATTCAACCCACTTTTTCAATTGGTCAGAAGCATATAGAAAATCACTGTATTCAATAAAACTATAGGGAAGTAACGTTTGCAATGCTTCAGTATACAAAGTTTGATCGTTCGTTAAGTCTTTATAGTGCTCAAATAAATTTACAATCATGGAGACCATGTTTCGGCTTCCTTGATAAGTAGTCGGAACGGTGCGTACGTAATCTCCTATATAGGTCATTATATAAGAGCCCCACTGAGCAAAGCGGTCAGTTTCTTTTTCATGCAATAAATCATTTAACCAAGGAATAAGATAGGGAATCATTTGTAGTGTTTCATCGCTCAAACGTTCTTTTGCTTCGCCATCTTTTTCTTGAAGGAATAAAAGATAGGAAAGAGCTGTATTGTTTATAAAAGAACCGTACTTAGCTTTTAATTTGCTTTCCTCAATTTTTCGCCACTTTTCTAACGTGAAGATTTTTTGCCAAATAACGCGATAAATCTCAATACGTTCATATTGTAAAGGCATATCTTTATGCAATAATTCTCGGATGTATGGAATGCTGTCCTCTATAATAGATAATGCATCTCCATCGTATTTCATTTGCTTTAACGAATCAGCGGTAGCATAAATTTCATTTGTTATTTTGTAGACGTGACTATATACGAATGATTCCTCGATGTTAGTAGAAAGCTGATGTGCCTGTAATTGAGCTGATAGTTTATAGAATGTATGAACCGCTCCATACATACAAAATAAAGCATAAAGCAATGGGTGCTCAGGAGCCTTTTTCACTAAAGCACGGTAATAGTACTGATAATATTCATGATAAATGGAACGGTCATTTTCGTTCCGCCCCTGCATAAAAAGCGTATACTGCTCCTCAAAAGTTTGTCTCCACTCTTGAAAAGTTGCCTTCGGCTTTTTTAACACTTGTTTGGCAGATAGCATAGTCAAAGCTGCTTTTTCATGGTTTCGCCATTCTTTGAATAGAGGCGCAAGCGGTTCTATTAATGAGTACATATAAAAAAACGCTGCAAAGCAGTGTTCACAAAATCCGTTATGCTGACAAGAACAGGTACTTTCAGGGAGCAACTGCTTGTTTAGTTCCACATAAAACGAATCGATTTTAACGTTTAATATCTGTGCATCATTGTGCAAAATGAAGAATGAATGGGTACGGTAAAGGTCTAGCCCTGCTTGGGCATTTGTGCGATAGCGTGCATCACTGTACGGGAAATGCTGTATAAATTGGTGCTGTAAGTGATCTGAAAACGAACTCATAATCCCATTCCTTTCTATACATAAGTGGAGCATAAAATTATATTTATAAGTGATTAATTTTCTTTTCATTATAAATGATAAAAATAGAATTATACAAAATCTTTTGTTATGATAAAGCAGAATCCAACATGACTCTTTATAAAAAGAAATGGATTCAACATGACTTTGTGTACATACTCAATCGCAGACTTACTATACTATAACCAATAAGCACGATTGACATTGACAGGAGGAAAAGTAAGTGAAAATTCGTAAAGCTATTATTCCAGCAGCTGGATTAGGGACACGCTTTTTGCCGGCTACAAAAGCACAGCCTAAAGAAATGCTGCCAATTGTAGATAAACCAACGATTCAATACATTGTGGAAGAAGCAGTAGCATCAGGTATTGAAGATATTTTAATTGTAAGCGGTCGCGGAAAACGAGCAATTGAAGACCATTTTGATAAATCATATGAGTTAGAAGAAACATTAGCTGCAAAGGAAAAGTGGGACATGCTCGAAGAAGTGCAGGGGATTTCGAATTTGGCTAATGTTCACTACATTCGTCAAAAGGAACCTAAAGGATTAGGTCATGCCATTCACTGTGCAAGAAGTTTTATCGGAGATGAACCTTTTGCTGTTATGCTAGGCGATGATGTAGTTCAATCAGAAACACCTTGTTTGAAACAGTTAATGAACGTATACGAAAAATATGAATGCGCTGTAGTTGGTGTACAGGAGGTGCCTAGAAAAGAAACTTCAAAGTACGGAATTGTAGGTCCTAAAGGAGAGCCTCTTGAAAAAGGGTTATTAGACGTAGAAACGCTCGTTGAAAAACCGAATCCAGAAGAGGCCCCTTCAGGCTATGCAATTATGGGGCGCTATATTTTAACACCGGAAATTTTTGATATCTTGAGCAGAGAAGAGATTGGCGCAGGAGGAGAAATTCAATTAACAGATGCTATTTTACGTCTGAATGAATTCCAACGTGTTCTTGCTTACTATTTTGAAGGAAAGCGTTATGATGTTGGAGATAAATTTGGATTCATTAAAGCAACAATTGATTTAGCTCTGCAAAGAGAACCGCTGCGAGAAGAGTTAGTGAGCTATTTTAGAGAAATTGTCGAAAAAGAAGGGCATATGTAAAATATATTTACTAAGGGAACTATTGGGAATCAAGGAGATTTTCAATAGTTCTTTTGGGTTAGAGCTCGTTGTACAAAAGATGGTTATATCGTTTATTGATGAATTCTCATAAAATGTTACATAATAATAAGTAAAAGAAATTATTTCATGTTTTTATATAAATGCTATCATGAAATGACATTTTTCGATATAATATCAGATAGGTTTTATTTATTAAGCATGTCATATAAAGGAGATTTTCTGCAATGACAAAGAAATTGTGTGTAGTTGGTTTAGGATATATAGGTTTACCGACAGCTGTTATGTTTGCCAATCACGGCTTATATGTACATGGTGTCGACGTAAATGAAAAAGCAGTAGAATTAATTAAAAATAAGCAACTTCATATAGAAGAAAACGGCTTACAAGAACGTTTAGAATCAGCAGTTGACAACGGCCACTTCACGGTAGGCACAACAGCTGAAGAGGCGGATATTTTTATTATTGCTGTACCATCACCAATTAATGAAGATAAAACGGCAAACTTGAACTATGTTCGAGAAGCGACAAAATCGATTGTTCCTTACGTTCGTAAAGGAAATTTAGTAATTTTAGAATCCACAGTTCCTCCGCGTACAGTAGAAGACGTTATGCTACCTGTGCTAAAAGAAACGGGTTTAGAATTAGGCAGTGAGTTATTTGTTTCTCATTCACCTGAACGCGTTATTCCAGGAAAAGTATTTGAGGAATTAGTAAATAATGACCGTATTGTCGGTGGTATTAACGAAGAGTCTAGTCGTTTGACTGTTGAGCTTTATAAAACATTTGTAAAAGGAAATATTCACGTAACGGATGCTACAACAGCTGAAATGGTGAAAGTAATCGAAAACACATATCGTGATGTGAACATTGCGTTTGCAAATGAGCTGGCAAAAATCAGTGAAAAAATTGGTGTAAATGCGTGGGAAGCGATTAAGTTAGCGAACTATCATCCACGTGTAAACATTCATTTACCAGGTCCTGGTGTAGGCGGCCACTGTATTGCTGTTGACCCTTGGTTCTTAACGGAGCTTCAGCCAGAACTAGCAAAAATTATTTCTCTTTCTCGTCATACAAATGATTCAATGCCTGAATATACAGCATTGAAAACGAAAAGCCTACTAGATGAAAAGGGCATTCAACATGGACGTGTAGCTGTTTTAGGTTTAGCTTTTAAAGGAAATATTGACGATATGCGTGAAAGTCCATCAACGGATGTACTTCATCATTTAGAAAAACTGGGCGTTGATTACACAGCATTTGATCCTCATATCAAAGAGAATAAAATCGAACGTCAGACGCAAAGTTTGGATGAAGCTGTTGCACATGCGGATGTGATTCTTATTTTAACAGATCATAATGAGTTCAAAGAGCTTCTTCCATCAGCTGTTGAAAATCACATGCGTACAAAAGTTATTTTTGATACGAAAAACTGCATTCAGCGTGATCAATGGAAAGCAGCAGGCTTTGACGTAGTGTTACTTGGTGATTCAAAAGTTTCTACTTTATAAAAAGACGGGCTGAACAGCCTGTCTTTCGTTTGTAAAAAACTAAAAAATCAACATACGGGTGATTTAATGAAGGAAAACATCTTAGGAATAGACGTTTGTAGCGACACGTACGATGAGCTAGCGGTAAAGTTACTTCAGGATATAGATAAAGGCCGAAAATCATTTATTGTAGCAATCAACCCTGAAAAAATTATGAAAGCACAAGAAGACAGGGAATTAAAGTCACTATTAAATCAAGCGACTTATCAAATTCCAGATGGGATCGGTGTGATTTTAGCTTCAAAGCTCAAAAAGGGACGTATTCGTGAGCGTGTAACGGGTATTGATATGATGCTGAAGCTGTGTAAAGAAGCAACGAATAACGGTAAAAGAATTTTTTTATACGGAGCCAAGCCTGGAATTGCAGATGAAGCCAAAGCTAAGTTGGAAGAGATGTTTCCAGGGATTTTAATTGTTGGAACATTAAATGGCTATGAAAAAAATGAAGAAGTTATTGAACGTACGATTAATGATTCAGGAGCAGAAATTGTTTTTGTGGCTTTAGGCAGTCCAGCCCAAGAAAATTGGATTATTGCTCATAAAGAGAAACTTAATCCTTCTGTTTATCAAGGCGTAGGGGGCTCGTTCGATGTTATTTCAGGACGATTGAACCGAGCACCTGCTGTTTTTCAAAAGTTTGGTTTAGAGTGGCTTTATCGACTGTTAAAAGAACCATGGAGATGGAAGCGTCAGTTAGAATTACCTAGGTTTCTTCTTCGAGTGTTAAGAGGTTAAAAAAGCATGCGGATATAATCCGCATGCTTTTTATTTTTAGATATCTTCTTTCTTGTTTTGCTGCTTGATTTCATCCGTTAGTTCGTGCAAGCTTTGTCGCACATTTCCTTTTCCAGAAAAGTTTTCAATCAATTCCTTCACATCTATACCTGAGGATGCTTTCAGCGATTCTTGAAGAGAAGACATTAAGTTTGTTGCATAGCCAGTCACTTTATTAGCTCCGCTGTTTTCACAGTTGCTTCCTGTATCCACAACCGTAATTTTGTCGATATTTGCTAAAGGACTTGCAACTTGTTTTGCATATTCAGGAAGCATCTTGATAATCATATCTAAAATAGCCGCTTGACCGAACTGCTCGAATGCTTCAGCTACTTTTTGTTTAGCTTCAGCTTCAGCTAAACCTTTTAAGCGGATAATTTCAGCTTCAGATTCACCTTGGGCACGCTGAGCTTCAGCCTTTGCTAAACCATCAATTCGAACGCGTTCAGCTTCAGCTTTAGCCATTGCTTCAATTCGATATTTGTTGGCGTCTGCTTCAGCAAGCTGTTTTGCTTTTTCAGCTTCTGCGGATTGCTCAACAGAGTAACGATCTGCATCTGCTTTCTTTTTTACTTCAGAATCGTATTGACGCTCACGACGAAGAATTTCTTTTTCTTCTAACTCAATTTGTTTCTGACGTTCAATGATGCGGATTTGCATTTCTTGTTCTGTTACATCTTGTTTCGCGCGAGCTGTTTCTAGATCATATGCTTGGTCAGCACGAGCTTTGGCAATATCTTGTTCGCGACGATATTCAGCGGTTTTTAACTGATTCATTTTTTCAGCTTCCGCGATTTCTGTATTTCGCTCAAGCTCCGCTTTTTGGGCATCTTTATGAGCCTCAGCACGCTTGATTCTTGTTTCTTTTTCAGCTTCCGCTGTTGCAATGTCAGCATCTCGCTTAACTTGAGCAATACGAGGTTTCCCTAGAGATTCTAGATAGCCGTTCTTATCCCGAACGTCTTTAATTGTAAACGATACAATAATTAATCCCATTTTAGCCAAATCTTGTGAAGCTACGCGCTGTACTTCTTGAGAGAATTTTTCACGGTTTTTATAAATTTCTTCTACCGTCATAGAACCAAGAATCGAGCGAAGGTGACCTTCTAAGACTTCTCTAGCTTCGGTTTCGCGATCTTCTTTTGCTTTGCCTAAAAACTGCTCAGCGGCCGTTGCAATTTCTGAAATAGAACCTCCAATTTTGATGATTGATACCCCATCAGCCATAACAGGAACACCTTGTTCTGTATATACTTCAGGTGTAGATACTTCCAGTTTGCTTGACAGCAAGCTCAGAGGCTCAGCCTGCTGAAAAACTGGCAGCACAAACGTACCCCCTCCGCGAACAATTTTAATGCGGTTTCCGGATTCATCGACATGCACGTTTTTATTTCCCAGATAGCTTCCTGTTACAATTAACGCTTCATCTGGACCTGCTGTACGGTATTTTGTAATAAATACGGCAATCAGCGCAATTAATAAAAAAACAACAATTCCAACGACAACTAATATAGGTGTTGAAAACATAAAACTCCCCCTAATACTATTTATAATGAGTGATTGGTCATAACTTCTTCATAAATCACAACGAGTGCGTTGCCCCTTTGTATATCTACAACAAGCACTTTGCTGCCTAAAGGTATAGCAGTGTTTTTAAAGCTGGCAGCGGGTTTAGAGATAGTGCCGCTAACCCCTTCGATAAATACTTCTCCATAACCATCTGCAGGAACGGAAGTAATAATGGTACCAAGTCTTCCTTTTAACGAATCTTCAGTAAAAGCAAGAGATTCTTCAGCCGATGATAAAGGAATCAATACAAAAACGTTGAGCAAAATAACGAGTAGAAGGGCAATAAGAGCGGAAATCGAAATAATCCAATAATTTTGCAATGACGTATAGGCGAACAAATATCCACTGGCACTAAAGAATGTTAAAAAAGAAAAAAGAAGAGTGGGGTTAAAAAAAGGTATCGCTTCAGATAATCCATCTAACAAATCGCTAAATAAAATGTATAAGAAGGTGAGACTTCCGCAGATAATTAATCCATACAAATACACTGTTTGAACAGATAGACCGAACATAGTTCATTCAACACCCCCTTTATGTAAGATGATTGATGCTGTTCCTACTATGTATTACGAACCCCATCAAAAAAAGTTTCATTTTTTTGATAAAATTCCTTTTTTTGTTTAATTTTATCTCTATCCATTTCACTATATTTTAACTTTTAAATGATATAAGATAAGGACAACGATTCAGTGAATGTGGTTTGAAATAGTGGATATGCATAGGTCAAAAGTTTGTTCATATAATGAGTGGGGCCATGTGAAATAAAAATAAAGGTTTAAATATGCTTAATAAAAAGGAAAAAGAGTTAGAGATGAAGAATAAATTAGACGAAAAGGGGGGAGTTCGCTTATATTTTAATAAAGTATAGTAAAGAAAATGTTCTACATAAAATAACCACATAAGAATAAAGTAAATCAGCTGTTTATACACCAAAAAATACAGTTCTTTTCTATTGATAGTTTGTAAATGTGCTAATTTTTGAGAATAAATTTCTATTTAAGTAGTAGAATCATTGTGATATAATCCATTTTGGGAATAAGTAAGTAATTATTGTTATACGCAATTTGAAATACTATCCAATTATATAAAGTTGGATACATTTTTTATGGTTTTGGTTAACATAAACCTGAGGAGGGTCTCCATGCTATATTTGACCTTGTTTATTTGTTTTATTACATCTATTCTGATCACTCCGCTGGTTAAGAAGCTGGCGTTTAAAATAGGTGCAACAGATAAACCAAATCAACGAAAAGTTCATCAAAAAATTATGCCTCGCCTTGGAGGCTTGGCGATATTTTTTAGTTTTCTTATTGGATACCTCGTTTTACAGCCTGACAGTAAATATGCGCTGCCGATTTTAATCGGAAGCATCATTATCATCATTACCGGTGTCTTAGATGATATGATTGAGCTATCCGCTAAAATCAAATTAGGCGGTCAGCTAGTAGCGACATTAATTGTTGTTGTATACGGTGGAGTCCAAATTGACTTCATTAACTTGCCGTTTGGCGGAAAATTAGAATTCGGAATGTTAAGTATTCCAATTACGGTATTATGGATTGTAGGAATTACCAATGCTATTAATTTAATTGATGGATTGGATGGATTAGCTGCCGGCGTTTCCTCTATTGTATTGATTACCATCTCGGGTATGGCTATTATGATGGGCAATGTGTTTGTGACAAGCATGGGTTTCATCGTATTGGGAAGTACGCTCGGATTTTTATTTTACAACTTTCACCCCGCTAAGATTTTTATGGGTGATACAGGAGCACTATTTTTAGGTTATATGATTTCTGTATTGTCTCTGTTAGGATTTAAAAATGTAGCGGTTATTTCCTTCATTGTTCCAGTTATTATTTTAGGGGTACCAATTTCAGATACGTTCTTTGCTATTATTCGCCGAATCGTAAAAAATCAACCGCTATCGGCTCCTGATAAATCTCATTTGCATCATTGCTTGTTGCGCTTAGGGTACAGCCATAGACAAACGGTTTTAATTATTTATGGAATGAGTGCGATATTTGGTTTAGCGGCAGTTATCTTCTCAAAGGTACAAACAATGTGGGGGTCTTTTCTTGTACTAGCTATCCTCCTTGTAGCGATTGAAATTATCGTTGAAAAGATAGGACTAGTTGATAAGACATATAGGCCAATTCTCAACATGGTTCGTGGACTTCGTTTAAAAAATTAATTAAAAAGACCTCTTGGATATCCAAGAGGTCTTTTTAATTATTCTGTTGTATCTGAAGTTGATTCAATGCCTAAATGCTTGCGGAGCTTTTCACTTACTTTTTCCACTGAATCATTGTCTAGTTTAAAGTAGTACACGCCGTTAATTTTTTCATCGCTGCCGTCTAAGTTAATGGTTTCGATGTCTACTTTTTTCGAAGCATAATCATAAAACGAAAGCATTTCACCGAACATTAAATTCGTTTTCATATTATCGCCAACAGCTTCGATAAGATTTCCATATTTATTTAGTGATCCAATGGAAGCAGCTTTTTTAATCATAGCTTCAATCAACTGCTGTTGTCTTTTTCCTCGCTCAATATCGTTGTCTTGTTTTCGTGTTCGAGCAACAGCTAACGCTTCTTCGCCATTTAAATGTTGATTTCCTGGTTTTAAGACAATAGCATTATGACGATCTTTTGAGTCCTTTTCACTCATCGCATAAGGTACATCAAAATCGATTCCCCCAAGTGAGTCTACAATGTCTGTGAAAGCTTTAAAATTCACTTTAACATAGTAATCAACAGGGACATTAAACAGCTGTTCTACCGTTTCTACAGTTGCTTTTGGACCTCCGTAAGCATGCGCATGAGTAATTTTATCTTTTCTGTTCACTTCAGGTATATAAACCCGCGAATCTCGAGGTATGCTTACAAGCTTTACGGTTTTATTGGTTTCGTTAAAGGTCGCCAAAATTAAAGCATCCGTACGGGCTGATTTTCCGAATTTCCTGGTTTCACTATCATCTACGCCCATAAATAAAATGGATATATCATCTTTTTTGGGATCGATTTTACGATCACGCATAGGAGAGTTATCGCGATCTCCGAGTCCTTCATAAGAATCAGAAGCTACTGTTTTAGCTTTAACAAACAAATAAGAGCCATAAGCGGTTGCAGAAAGCCCTAAAATAAGGATAGGTAACAGAAAAAATGTAAAAAGCCTTCGTTTTCTTTTCCGTTTGTTTACTCTTTTTTGAAAACGTCTATATTGAGCCATACGGTTTCTCCTTTTATTCGTATATTCGAACACTTATTGTGACACTTAGTATGTGTTATAAATTGGAATGTATGAATCAAACTCGTCAAAGCTATGCATCTGTACGAGGTTTTTACTCATTGACAAGTAGCGCAACCATCAGAATAGTTGCGCTATTTATCAATTGTACAATGTTTTTTAATAAGAGTAAATAATTCATTCTACATCTTCTTCTAAATAGGTCGTCTCACCTGCTCGAATATCTGCTTGGCCGTTTGTTAGCTCGGTCATCCATTCAGTAAATGCTTCTGTTTGAGCTTCCTCTACAAATGTTTCAATCTCTACCATATCTGCGTAGTGGATTTCTTTTAATAGATAAACGGAACTGCGAAGCTCATTTTCTAATTTTCCAAGCCATGTATAGTCGACGGTTGTGTGCATAACCGCCATGAGAGTTCGTTTGACTGTACCTAGTTCATTTAACGCTTCGGAAACAGATTTCCCATATGCGCGCACCAAGCCACCTGCGCCCAATTTAATGCCTCCGAAATAGCGCGTAACGACGACCACCGTATCTTTTAAGCCTCTTTTTTTAAGGACTTCTAACATTGGTACGCCTGCTGTTCCACTTGGTTCTCCATCATCGTTTGCTTTTTGAAATTGATCTCGTTCTCCAATTAGGTAAGCTGAACAGTTATGAGTAGCATTCCAGTGCTGTTTTTTAATGTCTTGAATAAATTGCTGAGCTTCTTCCTCAGTTGTTACACGTTTCATATGACAAATGAATCTAGATTTTTGAATAGTGATTTCATGTGAACCTTCTTGTTTTACGGTATAATATTGTGATAACAATCAAAAAATCCTCCTTAGCGTTATAAATAGAAGAAAAACGGGTATTTACGTACTGTTTACTTGCTATTAGTATAAAATGTTTATGAAAAGACATCAATTAATCAAATTCAACATCACTTGAACAAGCTATACAGAATATACGTTATAATAAAAGAGTGTGCAGGCTTGTATAGCTAAATAATGAAATGGTTTAAACAGGCAGTTAGTCACTGTTGAAGAGTGAGCGTAAATGGTAATCTATTCAAATAACGCGAGTCAAGCGTCGATTGATGTCGAGTTTGAGGGTACTAAAAACAACCGTTACTTTTTGGATATAAAAAGTCAGATAGGGAGAAAATATGGATCTTATCCTCACAATTCAGATAGGTCATACGAATACTATATATAGCATGAACGTATAGACATTTCTCCGAATGTGAGTATAGTTTGGGGTGAGTAAATGTCGAAACATAAATTAACAAGTAAGGCACTTGATGAAATTTTTGAGAAGATTATTGGCACAGTGGGAGATAGTAAAAATGAAGTCTATCGTCTTTCTGAAGATGCCAGACAAGAATATCAGCAAATAAAAGAAGAGTTAGAAGTGTTAAAAGGGAAAGTTCTTGAGACGATAGAGCAAGGCGATAAATTGGAAACTCAGGCAAGGTTGGCTCGAAAGCGTTTGTCTGATGTGAGCCGACATTTTCAAATTTATTCAGAGCCTGAAGTAAAAGACGCTTATGAAAAAGCACACGAATTACAAACCAAGCTGCTGATGAATCAGCAAAGCGAATATCAGCTGCGTAATCGTCGAGATGAACTAGAAAGACGCTTGCTTACATTAGAAGAAACGATTAAACGTGCAGATCACCTAGTAGGTCAAATTTCCGTTGTGTTAAATTATTTAACAAGTGATTTAAAACAAGTAGGGGAAATAGTAGAAGATGCCATTCAAAAAGAGTATTTTGGCTTTCGGATTATTGAAGCTCAGGAAGAGGAACGGAAACGTTTGTCAAGAGAGATTCATGACGGCCCAGCTCAAATGCTTGCAAATGTTATGATGAGATCGGAATTAATTGACCGAATTTACCGGGAACGTAGTGCAAAAGAAGCAATGGAGGAAATTCGAGATTTACGAAAAATGGTTCGTTCTGCCCTATACGAAGTGCGTCGAATTATATATGATTTAAGACCGATGGCACTTGACGACTTAGGTCTAATTCCGACGCTGCGTAAATATCTTGATACAATCGAAGATTATAACGAGGGCAAGCCTCGGATTACGTTTATTTCCATTGGACAAGAGAAGCGAACTGCTTCAAAATTAGAAGTAGCACTGTTTCGTCTAGTGCAAGAAGCTGTAACGAACGCATTAAAACATGCAGACGCGACGGAAATCCAAGTGAAGATAGAGTTCAACAATGAACACGCTATTTTGCTTGTCAAAGATGACGGCTGCGGTTTTAATCAAGAAGAGAAAAAAGAGAATTCGTTCGGCTTAATAGGAATGAAAGAGCGTGTTGATTTGTTAGATGGGACTATTTCTGTTCATTCGAAAATTAACCAAGGCACGCTTGTTATGATTAAAGTACCGATTATAGCCGCTTAAAAAGGCAGAGATATGTATATAAATAGGGGTCAATATAGAGTAAAACATTTGTTGTTCGATTTGGGGAGGAATCAAACATGCAGACAAGAATTATCATAATCGACGATCACCAATTATTCCGTGAAGGAGTAAAAAGAATTTTAGATTTCGAAAAAGATTTTGAAGTAGTTGCAGAAGGTGACGACGGTAGCGAAGTTATTGACCTTGTAGAAGAACATCAACCTGATGTTGTAATCATGGATATTAACATGCCGGCTGTAAATGGTGTAGAAGCTACGAAAAAGCTTGTAGAAGTAAATCCGGACGCTAAAGTTATTATCTTATCTATCCATGATGATGAGACATATGTAACTCACGCCTTACAAACAGGTGCACGAGGCTATCTGCTAAAAGAAATGGATGCGGATGCGTTAATTGAGGCGGTGAAAGTAGTTGCAGAAGGTGGTTCATATTTACACCCGAAAGTAACGCATAGTTTAGTAAAAGAGTACCGTCGACTAGCAGCTCAAGGACAATCGTCTTCTTATCCGCACGAACCAATTGAGATTCGCCGTCCACTACATTTGTTAACACGTCGTGAGTGCGAAGTGCTACAACTGTTAGCTGATGGTAAAAGTAACCGAGGAATCGGAGAAGCATTATATATTAGTGAAAAAACCGTTAAAAACCATGTGAGTAATATTTTGCAAAAAATGAATGTAAATGATCGTACTCAAGCTGTTGTTGTGGCAATCAAAAACGGTTGGGTAGAAGTAAGATAAGTTCAAAAGTCCGATATACAACTAGGTATATCGGACTTTTTTTTTCTTTTTATAAATTTTTTTGAAATTGTAGGTAAAAAGTCATGTTTAATGAGAGAGTAAAACAACCGATAAGTTAAGGGGAGAAAATATCTTTTAGGAAGGAAAAGGGTGATACCTTTACACATTTACTCGTCTTTTAACTTCGCTTAAGCATAAAGGAAATCTTAAGGATCCTACAACCTTCGACGAAAGCATTCATACCTCAAAATAATGTCCATCAAGTTGATGCATGCTCTTGTAAAAAAAGGTCTTTAATACATTCAGATACATATGAGGTCTTAGAAGAATTTATTCAAACCTCAACTGGTGTCCTTTAAAAATTTATAAGTTAGCTTTTAGTGAAATAAATAGAAAACTGATTTAAAGAAGACAAGAAGGTGATGAAGCTGAATTTTATAACGGAAGAATTAATCTATCATAAATCTCCGCAAGAGCTAACAGCTATGATGTATGAAAAATTCATTCAAAATATTGATGAAGCTGTTATAGCAATTCAACACAGCGATTATTTTACAGCGAATGAAAAAATTAAACAGTGCAACGATATTTTATATCGGCTAGGAATTGGCTTAACATATCAAGCAGGTATCATTGCAGAGCAGTTAGATACCCTGTACAACTATATGTCTGAGCGATTAATTATGGCTAATTTTAAAAAAGATACGTTTATTTTATATGAAGTTCAACAAATGATGAAGAAGCTTTCTAACGCTTGGAATGAAGTGTTAAAAGCGAAGCCTAAAGTTACCTCTTCGCTCCGAAAAAACAAGCTGTCTTCTTATGAACAGCACATAAGCATCACTATTAGCTAAAGGGTAATCATCATCATATCCACGCATCAGATGCCTCTCGAAACTTTCAGCTAGCACATCTAAAAGTCTAAATTGAATGGAGTGTATACTAACAGAGAAAGGAGAGATACATAGTGGAGGTACAGCGAATTAACAGTCTTTCTTCTTCCATGAATCTCATTAGAGAAAAAGAAGTAAGTGGTTCGGTTTCATTTACAGGAGTAATGGCCAAGAAACAAAAAGAACTAACCTATGAACATTTAACTCAAGTGATAAATAAAGTTGAAGAACAGGGAAAGCAGTTAGTGAAAAGTCAAACTATTGATTCTTTGCGGAAATATAAGACGCTTGTGAAGCAGTTTATGAACGAAGTCGTTAAAAATGGCTTTGAACTTCATGAAGAAAGAGGATTTAATCATAGAGGAACGACTAAAGTATATAAGTTAGTGAAAGAAGTGGATACGAAACTAGTTGACTTGACAAATGATATCCTTCAAAAAGAAAAAGACAGTTTAAATTTACTCAAGCGGGTTGGAGAAATTCAAGGTTTGTTAATTAATATGTATACGTAAGGGAGCTTTTACTAATAGGTAAACCTCTCGTTACATGCATTTTAATCCTAAATGTTGTAGAATAGAGTGAAATTATTTTATATAACAAAGGATGGATCCCTATCTTATGAAAACAGCAATTATTACAGATAGTACCGCCTATATATCAGAGGAAATTCGATCAAACTATCATATACATATGGTGCCGCTAAGCGTTATTTTCGGTGAAGAAACATATCGTGAAGAAGTAGATATGACTGCAGATCAATATTTTGAAAAAATTAAAGAAGCAAAAAATCTTCCAACCACTTCTCAGCCTGCTATCGGAGAATTTGTAGAGTTGTTTGAACAGTTAAAACGAGATCAATTCGATGCTGCTATCGTTATTACGTTATCTAGTGGAATTAGCGGAACGTATCAGGGTGCTTTGACGGCAGGTAGCATGGTAGAAGACTTTGACGTGCACGTATTTGATTCAGAAATCAGCTGTATGGTTCAAGGCTTTTATGCGATTGAAGGAGCCGAGATGGTTCAATTAAATAAACATCCTGACGAAATCATTGCGCGTTTTGAAGAGATGAAACTATCAATGCGTGCGTATTTTATGGTAGATGATTTATCTCACTTGCAGCGTGGAGGTCGCCTAAATGCTGCTCAGGCTATTATCGGCAGTCTGCTTCAAGTAAAGCCAGTGCTACATTTTGAATCTAAAAAAATTGTTCCGTTTGAAAAAATTCGTACGCGTAAGCGAGCGTTAAAACGAATCACGGAGCTTCTTGATGAGGATGCAAAAGAAAATGTACCTATGAAAGCTGTAGTTATTCATTCTAATCGTGAAAGTGAAGCAAAAGAAATTCAACGAGACTTAGAACAAGAATATCCTCATATTGAATGGAGTCTTTCTTATTTTGGCGCTGTGATTGGCACGCATTTAGGTGAAGGTGCCATCGGTATAGGGTGGTATAAAAAGTAATCGAAAACCAAATCATTTGATTTGGTTTTTTTGCAGGAAAAAGCACCTTTTTTTGCGTATATAGATGTGTACGATAAACATCGAAAGGAATGAAGATATGCTTTTTACTGTTAAACAAGAATTGCTAAATCCCGTTCAAGTACCTAGCCCAGCTGCTTTTCCTCTCTCAAAAATCGATACGTGGAGAACTCCGCCTTTAAATCCTTCATACCCCTACTCTTTAGATCTTCAGCGCTCTCTAAGCGGAAAGCAGCTTCTACTAACTCAGAATCCCTATCCTTTATCTCTCATTCATGAACATTATCTAAACGGATATATTTCCTATCAAAAAGCACTTACCCAGAAAGAAAATGGATATAAATGCAACCGGTGTGGAAGTGATAGCCCCTTTTATTTTGCTTCATTTCCATGCAGTAGATGTCACCAGGAGTGCTACTATTGCCGAGCATGTATTGTGATGGGGAAAGTAAGTGAGTGCACACCTTTTATAAACTGGGAAGGACCAACAAGTAATGTTCTGCCAAAAAGCAGCGTGATGAATTGGAAAGGGATGCTGTCTAAAGCTCAAGAACTTGCTTCAAATGAACTCATTCAAGCTATAAAAAAAGATGAAGAGCTGTTAATTTGGGCTGTTTGCGGAGCAGGAAAAACGGAAATTTTATTTAAAGGTATTGAAGCAGCGTTGAACAGCGGAAAGAAAGTCTGTATTGCTACTCCAAGAACAGATGTAGTTATTGAGTTAAAGCCAAGAATTCAATCGGCATTCCCGGATATGTCTGTGCTGGCTATGTATGGAGGCAGCGAAGACCGTTTTCATGAATCCTCTCTTATTATTTCCACCACTCATCAACTTCTGCATTATTATCAAGCATTCGATGTGTTGATTATTGACGAAGTAGATGCATTTCCGTATTCGACGGAGCCTATGCTGCACTATGCTGTTGCAAAAGCAGCTAAACACGCTGCATCAAAGATTTATTTAACAGCGACTCCAAATGAATCATTAAAAAAAGACGTTGAGCAAGGGAAAAAACAAGTAGTCAAAATTCCAGCCCGCTATCATCGAATGCTTATTCCTGTTCCTCGGTTTGAATGGTGTGGCAATTGGAAGAAAAAAATGAAAACAGATACTTTGCCTGCTAATGTTGAGAAATGGCTGAAAAAAAGAATAAATGAAGGAAAACAATGCTTTATTTTCGTCCCGCAAATTAAGTGGATTGCTCCGATCACAGACATGATTAGGAAGCTGACGGAAAAGGTAGACGGTGTCCATGCTGAAGATTCTCAGCGAAAAGAAAAAGTAATGAAATTTAGAGAAGGGCAGCTCGTTATTTTAGTAACGACAACAATATTAGAGCGAGGCATAACGGTTCCCAATATAGATGTTGCAGTATTGGGAGCAGAAGAAACGATTTTTACTGAAAGTGCTCTTGTTCAGATTTCAGGAAGAGTGGGGAGGAGTGCTCAATTTCCAACGGGAGACGTGGTCTTTTTTCATTATGGGCAGTCTCTGTCTATGCGAAAAGCAAAAGAGCATATTGAATATATGAATGCTCTAGCTTATAAGGAAGGGCTGGTTGATCGATGACAATATGTCTGATTTGTTTTGAACCTCTTGTCTCTTCTTTCGATTGGAGGTCATTGTTAAAACCTTCTTCAACGGACAGAATTTGCACTGTTTGCTTGCAAAAATGTCCCATCATCACCAGTAGCATTTGCAGGGGATGCGGCCGTTCTCTTGCAGACCTCGCTTCTTCTCATTATGAGCTAGACACATGTATGGACTGTCAGAAATGGAATGATGCTTCTTTTTTCAACCGTTCTCTTTATACGTACAATGATTTTATGCAAAGCATAATAGAACGTTTTAAATTTCAAGGAGATTATAAAATTATCCAAGCATTCAAGGAGCAGTGGTATAAGTTCTATAAAAAAGAATGTAATCCAAAAGCTATACTAGTTCCTATACCTTTAACGGACGAGAGATTATATGAGAGAGGGTTTAACCAATCTTTAGCGCTAGCTGAACTGATCAGTGACAACATAGAAGTGCCTCTTGTTCGCTGTTCAGGAACAAAGCAATCAAAGAAAAATAGGCGAAGTCGGCTGGCAGAAAGACTGGAATTTAAAGTAGTCAATTCCTCAATGGTTACGAATCAAGAATTTCTCTTGATTGATGATATTTATACAACAGGAGCAACCGTGCGCCAAGCGGCAAATTGTTTGCAGGAAGCTGGGGCACGTTCAGTTCGTTCGCTCACTTTAATTCGTGCATGAAGATGTATAATTTAAAACTTTGACCGATAGTAAAATAAAAAACAAATGAGGAGTTTCGAATATGGGAACGTTAGATAATTGCAGGGAATGCGGTCATTTATTTGTAAAAAGTGGATCAATAAACATATGTAAATCATGTTTTGACAAAGAAGAAGCTCTGTTTCAACGTGTTTCTTCATTCTTGAAGAAGAGAGCAAATCGTACAGCAACGACTTACGAAGTAATGAAAGAAACGGGCGTTTCAGATTCGTTAATTCATCAATTTATTCGACAAGGTCGATTAGTGCTAATGAACTTTCCAAACATAAGCTATCCATGCATGCAATGCAACGCTCAGATTCGAGAAGGTAAACTCTGTCATTCATGCTCTCAAGAAATTAAACATGGGTTAGAAAAGCATAATCGTGAGATAATTCGTTCAAATGAAGAGCCGACGCGTCCCACCTATCGTTCTAACGAAAGGAAAAAAGAGTAAAAGTGTGCGGAGTGTTTGCAGATTCTCTATCTATAGACCTATGTTTAAGGTGGACTGTGAAAATGGTCTCAACTTCCTTGCCGATGCTAAAGGTTTAGGCGGAAATTCCGATATAATGAATAGAGATAACGGATACAAATATAAAAAGAGGTGAGAGAGATGAAGATTAACCCGTCGAACTTATTTGGAATAAATCCGTACAAAAAACAATCAGAAAAAACAGAACAGGTCTCTAAAAAGAATCCACAAGATCAGATTCATATTTCATCTGAGGCGAAGAAACTTCAGGGAAATGAACCATCTCCAGAAAGACTTGAAAAATTGGAGAAACTAAAACAGCAAATTAACAGCGGAACATACGAAATTAACGGAAAAGAAATTGCTAAAAGTATTGTAGATTTCTATAAAAAATAAAAGGACTGACATTGATTGAACGTGCAAGAAATTCAAACGATACTAGAAAAACAAGTAACGCTTCACAAAAGTTTGTCTGTTATTGTTAAAGAGAAAACGAACTTTATTATTAAACAAGATGTAAAGGCATTGACGGCTTCTTTGCAAAAAGAGCAATCTCATATAGCTGCTATTTCTGCACTGGAAACAAAACGTATAGAGGCGATGGAAAAAAGCGGACATGCTGCTCACTCCATTGAAGAAATGGCAGCCTCATTCTCTGAGTACTCCATCTTGATACCCTTTCAAAAACAGCTAATAGATATAATTCAAGATATAAAGTATGCAAATGACTTAAACAATCAGCTGCTCACACAGTCTTTGCAGCTGATTCATACCGAACTAGACCTTCTTGTTCCATCGAAACGAGAGGATTCGTTCAATTACACAAAAACAAATAATAGATCGTTTCAGTCCAACTCTATTTTTAATTCGAAGGCATAAAGAACGGAGGAAAGCAGAATGAGTTCAACATTTCATGGTTTGCAGGTGGCTAAACGAGGAATGGATGCCCAACAAGCAGCTCTTTACACAATTGGCCATAATGTATCTAATGCAAATACGCCGGGCTATACGCGTCAGCGAGTAAGTTTAGAAACGTTCCCAGCTTATCCAGCCCCAGGGATGAATCAGACTGGAACTGCGGGCCAAATAGGAATGGGAGTAGAAGCCAGCACGGTAGAGCGAATACGTGATACATTTTTAGATACCCAGTATCGAGATGAAACCATTAAAGTGGGGTATTGGGATGCGCGCGCTGGCGCTCTTGAAAAAATGGAGGAAATTATGAATGAACCTACTGAAGATGGACTTTCAGCTGTTTTTAATCAATTCTTTGAGTCCATTCAAGATGTAGCTTCACACCCTTCAGAAGCAGGAGCCAGGTCTGTTATGATTGAACGAGCTGAAGCAGTAGGCGATACTTTCTCTTATTTATCTACTTCTTTAAAAACGGTTCAAGGTGATTTACAAAACGAGCGTGACGTAGCGGTAACACAAGTGAATTCTTTGTTAGAGCAAATAAGTAATGTGAACCAACAAATACAAAGCGTAGAACCGAATGGCTATTTGCCTAATGATTTGTATGATGAAAGAGATCGGCTGCTAGATGAGATTTCTAAATTTATGCCGGTTTCTTTAGAGTATACAAAAAGCAGCGGGAACGCTTCTGCAACGTCAGAAGGAGTGGTAACGGTTCAGCTTCAAACGTCTCAGGGGGCTATTACTCTTTTAGATGGGAAAACTCATCAAGTAAATGCCATCAGTTTGAAAACAAATCAAGATTCCTATGTGACGGAAATTCATATAGGGGATGAGATACGGAACCCTGAGTCATTTCCTCAAGGAAAACTTAAAGGGTTAATTGAGGCTTCTGGATATATAGATAATAGTGGTAATAAAACAGGTGTTTACGCTTCAATGATTGATGATTTAGATGAAATGGCATATGAATTTGTAAATTGGTTTAATGATAAGCACCAACAAGGTGTCACGCTAGATGGTGATCCTGGTATGTCCTTTTTTAATGAGATTTCTCAGAAAGAAGGGGCTGCAACTGGAATTGTTATTGCTGATAAAATTAAACAAAACACAAACAATATTGCTGCTGCTTCTTCGGCCTCCTCTGGGGATGATGGAACTGGCCGCAAAGGAGATGGAAAAAATGCTCAGCTATTGTCTCAATTTCGTCAAAAGGTGCTTATTAATTCCGGGAATCAAGCTGTTTCCCTAGATGGCTTTTATCAATCTGTTATTGGCCAAATGTCAGTAGATGCCCAACAAGCCAACCGCTTAAAAAGTAATTCAGAAACCCTTCAGGGAGCTGTAGAGCAAAGGCGCCAGTCTACCAGTGCAGTTTCATTAGATGAAGAGATGACCAATATGATTCAGTTTCAGCATGCATATAACGCTAGTGCCCGTATGGTGACTATGATTGATGAAATGCTTGATAAAATTGTAAACGGTCTTGGAACTGGAGGAAGGTAAAGATGCGCGTCACACAAGGAATGTTAGCGGCTAATTCGTTAAAACAGATTAGCAATAGCTATAATAAGCTGGAAACACTTCAAAACCAATTATCGACTGGAAAGAAAATTACTCGTCCTTCTGATGACCCGGTAGTGGCTACTAAAGGAATGGCTTATCGTTCGAATCTTTCTGAAGTAAATCAATATAAACGTAATTTAACAGAAGCACAGTCTTGGTTTGATAGTTCAGAATCAGGACTTGAACAAGTCAATTCCATTCTTCAGCGCACTAAGGAGCTGGTCGTGCAAGGGTTAAACGGTACGAATGAAAGTGATGACCGCCAAGCGATTGCACGTGAAATCGAACAGTTAAAGCTGGATTATATGCAAGTGGGCAATACGCAGGTGGCAGGAAACTATATCTTTAACGGTGTAAATGTAGGAGCACCGCCTATAAGTGAGAATGAAAGCGGTATGATAGAATCGAAAATTAACCTGGATCCTTTTTCAGTTGAAGTATCAAAAGGTATCCAGCTGAGAGTCAATATTCATCCTGAAAACATTTTTGGACAAGGAGCATTCGACTTAATGAAGAATGTTCAAACAGCTTTTGAACAAAACGATGTAAACTCACTAAAAGATCTCTCTACACAGGTAGACACGCAGCTGTCTACGCTATTAGCGGAGCGATCTGAATTGGGAGCAAGGAGCAATCGGCTTGAGCTGATCGAAAACCGCCTTGATTCACAGGAAATTACGGCTACTAAGATGCTTTCAAATAATGAAGATGCAGATATTGAAAAAGTCATTACGGATTTAACCGTACAAGAAAGCGTGCATCGTGCTGCTTTGGGAGTAGGAGCTCAAATTATTCAGCCTACGCTGCTAGATTTCTTGCGTTAAAAAGTTCCTTCTAAACAGAAGGAGCTTTTTTATAATGAAAAAAGATAACAAGAAAAAATCAATTAGCAAAGGTGTGATGAGATGAAAATTTCAACAAGCTATCATGGAGATATAGAAATAGATAATCAGCAAACACTGACATTCAATCAAGGGATTCCAGGTTTTTTGGAAGAAACTGAGTTCGTTATTTTACCACTTCCAGAAGCCGAAGCTTTCCAAGTTCTGCAGTCTATTCAAACCAAAGAATTAGCTTTTATTATCACGGATCCATTTCAGTTTTTTTTAGATTATGATTTTCACCTAGAACCTCAGGAAATCGAAAAGCTTCAATTACAACAAGCGGAAGATGCAGCTGTTTACGTATTGCTTACGATGTCAGATTCTATGGAAAAGATAACGGCTAATTTGCAGGCTCCTGTTATTATTAATACAAAGCAACAGCTTGCTAAGCAAGTGATTTTAATGAATACAGCTTACGAAACGAAGCACAGGTTATTTGAGTAAGAGGAATAAGATAAGGAGTGAGTCCATGCTTGTTTTAACACGAAAGTTAAATGAAACAATCAAAATAGGTGATGAAATTGAAGTGACCGTCCTTGCAGTTAATGGTGATCAAGTAAAGTTAGGAATTCAAGCTCCAAAATCTGTAGATATTCATAGACAAGAGATTTATGAAGAAATACGTAACGAAAATAAAAGTGCTTCTCAAATTACATTACATGCTATTGATATGCTGAAACAATTACCGAAAAAGAAATAAAACGATCGGTTTGAAAATAATCAAAAATATACGGTATAAATAATATCTAAATCGGGAAAGATAAACATATAGTATTCCCCACTATGTCTTAAGCCTTTCTCTTTAAGAGAAAGGCTTCTTTTTTATCAAAAAAATTGAACTGAATTTCTGTTTTTTTCCTTTTTATCGTGTATCATTAAATTTATTAAGTATAATTCAAATGAATTTAACAAAAGAGGAGAAGAGTAAATGAGTGATGTTCAAGAGTATCATGATTTATTAAAAGAAGCAGAAGATGTAGTTGTCAGCGCTTTAGCTGATACGATGGATTTATATGGGGTCACACCTTCAGTAGGAAGGCTGTATGGTATGCTTTATTTTATGGATGAGCCTGTTACATTAGATCAAATGAGTGAAGAATTGGGTATGAGTAAACCAACGATGAGTACATCCATTCGTTCACTGCAAAATATTGATATGGTCCACAAAGTGTGGAAAAAAGGTGTTCGAAAAGACTTATATGAAGCAGAAAAAGATTTTTCTAAGTCCTTTTTTTCATTTTTCTGTAAGAAGTGGCAAAGAGAAATTTCAGTTAATTTAGAGGCAATCGAAGAAGCGGAAAACAAGCTGCAGATTCTCTTAAATGATGAAGATGTGCCTGAGGAGATCGCAGTAAAAGCAAAGCGTAATTTAGCGCAGATTATAGAGTCCAAACATTATTATCATTTCTTGAAAAAAGTAGTGAAAGTTTTTGACGACCGAAGAATCATCGATATTTTAAATGAAGAATTAGCGAAAGAGTAAATAAAAAAGGCTGTTGAAAAATCAACAGCCTTTTTATCATTTTTATACAGTTAATGGTGTAGCTTCGAAGCAGCGATTATAAATCCATTCGTAACTTTTTACAGTTAAATCACGAGGGTTACCAACTGTTTGTGGATCATTAAATGCTTCTTGAGCTAAGCGAGAAACCGCTTCTTTTGGAACACCTTGTTCTTCTAAAGAAGGGATTTGTACATCTTTAACTAGTTGATATACTTCACGAACAGCTGCTTGAGCTGCTTCTTCAAGCGTTAATTCGTGTGTATTAACTCCTAAAGCTTGAGCTATGCGCGCAAATTTTTCAGGCTCGCCCATCCAGTTATATTCCATTACAGGACCTAGCATTGCTGCTACGCAAGGGCCATGGGCAATTGGATAAATGCCTCCTAATGTTTGAGCCATCGCGTGAGCTGCTCCTGCAGATTCACTTCCATATGAAAGGCCAGCAAGCATAGCTGCATGCGCCATTCCATAGCGTGCTTCGATATCCTGTCCATTTGCAACTGCACGTCGTAAGTATTTTCCAACGTACTCAATAGCCAACAAAGCAACAGAGTCTGTCATTGGTTGTGCAAAATGACATGTATAACATTCAATTGCATGAGCTAATGCGTCAATTCCTGTACCGGCCGTAATATGTGAAGGCATAGATACGTGAAGTTCTGGATCAATAATTGTTAAGTGGGCAGCAATTAAAGGTCCACCTGTATTAAACTTAAACTCACGAACAGGATCCGTAATGACAGCCCATTGTGTGACTTCACTTCCTGTACCCGCAGTTGTAGGAATGGTTGTTAAAGGAGGGATACGTTTTGTTAAAGGTTTTTTTCCTTCAGCTGCTTCATAATCTAAGACGGGAGCATTATGAGCTACTTCTACACCAATAGCTTTTGCCGTATCCATTGAGCTTCCGCCTCCAACAGCTACTAGTCCGTTGCATCCATTTTCTTTGTACATTTTTGTGCCGTTTGCTACCACGTGAATAGAAGGGTTGGCTTCTACTTGATCAAATAGAATAACGTCTACGTCCGCTTCTTTTAAACTAGCGATTACAGGATCTGCTAAACCTACTTTTTTTACACCAGGATCTGTTACTAGTAAAACCTTAGATACACCTAGGTTTTTTACTTCTTCTCCAGTATGCTTAACAGCACCAATTCCATGTTTTACAACCGTTGGCATCTCAAAACTTTTTAAACGTTCCATTCTTTCAAATCGCATAAACATCTTTACATTCCCCCTTGAATTTTATTGAAACCAGCGCATTGGCTGTGGATTTGTATTCGTATAAATATGTTTAATTTCCGTATATTCTTCTAGCCCAATGTGGCTAAGCTCTCTTCCAATCCCAGATTGCTTATAACCTCCCCAAGGAGCCTGCGGGAAGTAGGGATGATAATCGTTAATCCAAGTTGTTCCCATACGGAGTGCTTTCACTACACGTTCAGCTCGATTCATATCACTTGTCCAAACGGCTCCAGCTAATCCATAGATTGTATCGTTAGCAAGTGCCACCGCTTCTTCTTCAGTACTGAAGCGCTCAATGGTCATAATTGGACCAAATGACTCTTCTTGGACAACTTTCATATCTCCATGACAGTCTGTAAAAATAGTTGGTTCAATGAATAAACCTTTTTGTAAAGACTCTTGAGTTGGACGTTTGCCTCCTAAAATAAGGGAAGCACCTTCTTGTTTCCCAAGTTCAATGTAATGTTCCACTTTAGCTAGGTGTTCTTTTGAGATGACGGGTCCCATTTGAGTGGCCTCATCCATGCCGTCTCCTAGCTTAATTTTTTTGGCTTGTTCAATAACTGCTGAAACAAATTTATCGTGAATATCATCTTGAACGAGTAATCTCGCACCAGCTGAACAAACTTGACCGGCATGAAAGAAGACCGCATTTAATGCATAGTCAACCGCAGTGTCAAAGTCAGCGTCAGCAAAGACGATATTCGGATTTTTCCCACCGAGTTCAAGAGCGATTTTTTTAAAGTTGCCTGCGGCAGCCTGCATGACTTTACGTCCAGATACACCGCCGCCTGTAAAGGAAACTAAATCTACTAAGTGACTTTCTGCCATTTCTTGTCCAACGGTCGCACCCGGGCCGAGTACAATGTTAATGACGCCTGATGGAAAGCCAACTCTTTCAAAAATTTTCATCATATGAATAGTTGTTAAAGGGGTGATTTCGCTTGGTTTAATAACAATTGTATTCCCAGCAGCAAGTGCCGGAGCCAATTTCCAAGAGGCTTGCAATAAAGGGTAATTCCAAGGAGTAATTTGGCTGCATACACCTACAGGTTCGCGGACAACGCGGCTAACAGAATCGGGATTAGGTGACTCAATCATCTGTCCACCATCTTTATCTGCTAATCCAGCATAGTATTGAAAGACATCAGCAATTCCATCCATGTCTGCCAGGCTTTCAACGAGGGTTTTTCCAGTATTCAAGGTTTCAAGTTTAGCGAGTTCTTCACGATCATTACGAATTTCTTCCGCTACTTTAAATAGTAAAGAACCTCTTTGGGCCGCTGTAAATTTAGACCATTCACCTGCATCAAAAGCTTTTCTAGCTGCTTCAATAGCTTCTACAGTATCAGCACGATTTCCTTCTGTAACGACAGCGATAACCTCTTGGTTAAAAGGATTTATAATCTCTCTTTTCTCGCCGCTGCGTGCTTCAACCCATTCGCCGTTTATGTGCATTTTTTCAAGCGTAAGTGTTTGTTCCAATAGCATCGACCTCCAAATAATAGAATTTGTTAAATTTATATTTAACGTTCTTAACAATTCGAATTATAGCATCGGTTATTTAATTTAGTCAAACCCAAAAACCCCAAATGTTCAGAATTTATTAGATTATCTTCTCTGGAAGAGACTAATCATTCGGATATTAAGAAAAAATTTAACAAAAAGTAATAAAAAATCACTGATTGCTATGTCCCTTGATACAAAAGGTTTTTTTATGTACGAGCTATGAGAATATTATTCTTTTTTTATATGAAAACACTCAAACTTTTTTGACAATATCCTAAACATTCAGATATATTAACCATAGTACTATATCTGCTTGCATACAAACCTCGAGAAACAAAGGATTTTGAATGTGGAAATTAAGAAAGGAGTTTAGATAGAAGATGAAAATAATTATGAGTTCTTAGCAAAATAATAAAAAAAATAAATTTAAATTATTTTAATATAATTATATAAACGTAATTTCTCCCCTTCGCATTGGTATTTATAATCCAACTATTTATATTTTATTCTGAAAAATCTATTTTTAGGTTTAATTGTATGCTGGTAGGAAAAAGGAATAGAGGACAATTATGTCTTTAGATTTCTTTATCAATTTAAAGGATGTGAGACGATGCAAAATGCTAAAAAGCCATTTCGTTCAGACACACAACAAGCCAGGCCTGAAAAGTCGAATGAGACTTCTGACTTTTCAGGGAAATCAAGCAGGAACAACCGTCTACTAACCCCCTTATGGACAACTATTATAGGATTTTCCATCTTTATGGTTGTCGCATTTATCTATTCTCTCTATAATCCAGATCTCTATTGGCCAGGCCTCATTTTAATGTTCATTATGTATGGTGTTATTTATTTTATTGGTGCTCGAGCCGCTGCAAGTAAAAAAGGAAAATCAGATGATATGCTTGTTGCAGGAAGATCTATGCCGCTATGGATTTCAATGTTCACAATGACCGCCACTTGGGTAGGTGGAGGGTATATTGCTGGAACGGCCGAAACCGTTTATTCCTCAGGGCTGACATGGACTCAAGCGCCATGGTGTTATTCAATCAGCTTGATTTTAGGCGGTATCTTTTTTGCTAGAAAGATGAGAAGGTTTGAGTTTATGACAATGCTCGATCCTCTAGAATCTCGTTTTGGTAAGAAAATGGCTACGGTTCTTTATTTTCCAGCTATACTGGGAGAACTGTTTTGGAGCGCAGCTATCTTAACTGCTTTAGGAACGACATTCGGTGTGATTTTAGGCCTCAGTTTTTCAATTTCCATCATTCTTTCCGCACTTATTGCCATTGCATACACCGTGATTGGCGGCTTGTGGGCAGTAGCACATACCGATATCTTACAGCTTTCTATTATGTTTTTAGGACTATTTCTGGTGCTTCCCTTTGCATTTTCGAATACGGGAGGGGTGGGAGCCGTTTTTTCTACTTATTCAGAAGGCATGACTGGTTCTCTTCATTTATTTCCTCCAATAAAAGGCTGGGAAGATCCGAAATGGGGAAATACATATTGGCAATGGTGGGATAGCACATTTTTACTTATTTTTGGTGGTATTCCATGGCAGATTTATTTTCAGCGCGTGTTATCTGCTAAAAACGAAAAAGCAGCAATGTGGCTATCTATTACAGCCGGCATCTTTTGCGCGTTAGCGGCCCTGCCTCCAACTTTAATAGGAATGATAGGTTATAGTGCAGACTGGTCTTCATTTGGAGCGTCAAGCCCTGAGAGCGCGTCCATGATTTTAACGTATGTATTTAAATACCTAACGCCCGATTTAGTAGGAGCGATTGCACTTGGAGGACTAGCTGCTGCCGTTATGGCTGCAGTAGCGGCTTCGTTGCTTTCAGCGTCGGGGATGGCAGCCTGGAACGTGTATCGTCCGATTGTAAAACCAAATGCGACACAGGCGCAGTTAGATAAAGTTATTAAACGTTCTATCATTATCATTGGAACGGGAGCAACTCTAATTGCTTTGAACTCTGAGAGTGTCTACTCTTTATGGTATTTATCAGGGGACCTCGTGTATTGTATACTTTTTCCGCAGTTGGTTTGTGCTTTATTCTTTAAAGGAGCTAACTGGTACGGATCTTTGGCTGGGTTTATTGTGTCTCTTGTTCTTCGAATAGGTGGAGGAGAACCGATGCTTCATTTAAAAGCGCTGCTTCCGTATCCGATGATTGAAGACGGAGTGGTCATGTTTCCGTTTCGCACATTTGCGATGATAGGCGGGTTGTTAACTATTTTTATCGTTTCCTACGCGACGCGACGTATTTGCCCTCCTCAGCCGCTTCGAAATCTTCATCGTGACATATCGGTTGAGAAATAATCAAAAGCAAAATAAAAAAGCCGCATCTGCGGCTTTTTTATTTTGCAATATTTTCTGACTCGGAAAATTGATCGTCAGGTCGCTTGTTGTTTGTTTTTTTGATGAACGAGTATGAAAGAAGAACCACAGCGGTTAATCCAAGAGTTAAGAAAAACTGTGAGCGCATCGAATCAATAAATGCCATTGATAAGAAGATCACTGTAATAATAGCAATTGTTACGTATGTTAAATACGGGAACAACCACATTTTCATCCCTTTAATTGGCTGGTTTGCTCGATTCATTTTCTTACGCAGGCGTAAATGAGAAATAGCGATAGCTAAGTACACAATAAGAGCAATGGCTCCTGATGCATTAACTAAGAATAAAAAGAGTTTATCCGGCGAAACGAAGCTAAAGATAGCACATACATATGCAGCAGCTGTGCTAATCCATACAGCTCTTGCCGGCACGCCTGATTTGCTTACTTTTGCTAAAGCGCGAGGAGCTTGTCCTTTTTGAGCTAATGACAAAATCATTCGTGAGTTCGTGTACAAAGCAGAGTTTAAGCAAGACAAAACGGATACTAATACGACTAAATTCATAATTTGTGCAGCTGCTGGAATATTGACCATTTCTAACATTGTTACATATGGACTTTTTAGTAAATCAGCTGAGTTCCAAGGTAAAAGAGTTACTAAAATAGCAACTGAACCAATATAGAAAATTAAAATTCGCCATACGACACTGCGAATAGCAGTTGTGATAGCTTTTGCTGGGTTTTCTGATTCACTAGCTGCAATAGCCGCAATTTCAGCCCCGAAATAAGAGAAAATAACGGTAATAACTCCCAAAAAGATAGAGTTCGTACCTTTTGGCATAAAGCCTCCGTGGCCCGTTAAATTAGCTAGACCAGGTGAAGATGTACCTGGGATTAATCCGAAAATAATAGCTAAACCGATTCCCATAAAAGCAACGATTGCCACAATTTTAATCATAGCAAACCAATATTCAAATTCTCCAAATGATTTGACAGAGAACAAGTTTGTTAAAGTTAATGCAAAGGTTAAGATTAAGCTCAAAAGCCAAATTGGTACGGAAGGGAGCCATTCATGAACAATTGCTCCTCCTGCAGTGGCTTCAATCGCAATTACAATTAGCCAGAAAAACCAGTAAAGCCATCCGACAGCATAACCTGCCCACGCGCCAATTCCTTGCTGAGCATATGTTGCGAATGAGCCTTTATCTGGGTTTACCATAGCCATTTCACCGAGCATACGCATCAATAGAACGACTAGCAGTCCGGCTGCTGCATATGAAACTACTGCTGCTGGGCCTGTTGCATTAATAACGGATCCGCTTCCTACAAATAAGCCGGCTCCGATAATACCTGCAATGGAAATCATGGAAACGTGACGTTGCTTTAACTTTCCGTGTGATTCTGTTTTGTTTCCCATCGTATTCACTCCTTTAAAATTATCGAAAGACTATTAGAAAATAAAGTAAATTCTGAAAATATAAATAGAAATTCCTCCCCTTACCTTTATAATAAGCAAGAAGTGTGCCAATTATCAAATTCCTATAAAAATCGACTTTAAGTTACTAAAATTGTCGATTTTTAAGTCGGAATAGACTCGATTTATTCACTGTAGACTTATTCGCCGTTTGGGATGTCTGGTATATACGTACATTTTATACAAATTTTCGACATACATCTTATTTATCTTGTATGATAAAAGAGAAATCGGTATTATATTCCAAGAAGAATGTTTGAGAGGGTGCGTGTGTTTGAGAAAATTTATAGCTGTTATTTTTCTATTTATTATCCTTTTAGTTGGGTTGTACTTTTTCGTTAGTCCAGTCAGAAATATTGAAAAACTTGATCAGACTGCTTCATTATCTTCACTGGCACAAGAAAAGTCCGCTCATGCGACGTCGCTAGAACTGAACGGAGGCGCTCCTATTTTAGGATACCGATTAAGCGAGAGCGATGTTAATGATTATTTGCGCAGCTACCTTTACGAAAATGATGAAACGGTTGACGGAGCAGAAGCCGAGTTGCTTCCAAAACATATAAAATTGTATATTAATAAACATGTAGTATCTTTTATGGAATCACAGTTTGTAGTTGACGTAACACCAAATGCCGAAAATGGAAAGCTTGTTTTAAAGGTGAATAGCGTACATTTAGGAAGAATGCCGATTCCGATGTCTCTTGTATGGGATCGCTTAAATATTGATAAGGATTCTGATGTCACGGTCGATAAAGAAATGAATGAAATTACTCTGCTCAATAATTTGCCAGACTCCATTTCGTTTGAGCAAGCAGATACAACGGATGAATATATAAATTTATCTGCCTCTGTAACCATTGATTCGTTACGAGATATTATAAATCTAGCACCATACCTTATTCCTAAGGATATTCAAAGAAATTTATCCCAGAAACTGAACTTGCTTGGCCAATAATAAAAAGCTCACTTATTGTAGAAAAATAAGTGAGCTTTTTCTATCTTGCATCATTTGACCTATGAAAAAAATGTTTGTTTTACCGATACAAAATAGAGAAGTGTTGAACCTATGAACGAATAAGAAGATTCGAAAAAATACACTCATATTTCATGGCTAACAGTTGATGAATAGATGAATAAAAAAACGGTGGTGATGGTAAGTGGTAAGAGTAAGTGGGTTAGCAAGCGGAATGGATATTGATCAAATCGTCAGTGATTTAATGAAGGCTGAACGTATGCCTATTGATAAAATGAAAAAACAAAAGCAAACGTTAGAGTGGCAGCGAGATGATTATCGCTCTATGAACTTGCTGTTATCAGAATTTAATAATCTCGCTTTTAATATGACCTTGCAGTCTTCTTATTCATCCAAAACGGTATCTTCATCGGATGAGACGAAAGTAAAAGCAGCAGCTACTTCCTCAGCAGCAAATGCCTCTTATACTCTTTCAAACGTGACGATGGCGACTGCTGCGCAGAGTATTAGCACTAGTATTGATTCTAGTATGGATCCGACGAAAAGCTTGTGGTCTCAACGCGGGTCGATGGATTCAAGTGTGTGGACTGAGAAAACAGTGGAACAAGCTGCCATAACATTAAGTGCGGATACTAGTACAGTGAAATTAGCTAAAGGTGCTATTTCTGCTGTAAATCAGAATACAGGCACTTTAAACTCTATATCTGTTACCACGGATGGTACAAGTAAAGAGTATAAAGTGACAATAGGAACAAAGGCGGAAACATTAAGTTCTGATGAAGTTTTCATTAACGAAGACACAGGTGAAATGACATTTGGTACCACACTAACAAGCGGCAGTACAATTGAAGCATTTTCGTATCAGCAAAATGTATTGAAGTTTTCTATTACAACTTATGACAGCAACGGTAAAGCAACGGGTGATAATACAGATGGAAGTACGCCATTTGAATTTGACGGTTCTACCTCATTAAACACCCTTCTCACACAAATCAGCAATTCAAAAGTAGGCATTTCAGCCTTTTTCGATGAAGGAACAAATAAAGTTGTCATGACTCGTAAAGATACAGGAAATTTATCTTCTGCTGATAGTGCGGATGGTTCAAACATGGTTTTTTCAGGAGGATTTTTGACGGGCTTTTTACAGCTCGCCGGTGATGCCAAAGGAACAGACGCAAAATTTACGCTAAACGGTCTAGAAACAACTCGTAAGTCCAATACATTTACAACGGGAGGCGTTACCTATACCCTTCAAAACAATTTCACAGGAGATGTACGCGTTAACGTAAGCAATGATACGCAAAAAGTATTTGATACAATTAAAGATTTCGTGACCAAATACAATGAACTGATTGAAAAGATTAACGGAAAGATTACGGAAGAAAGAGACCGGAACTATCAGCCTTTGACTGATGAAGAAAGAGAAAAACTAACGGACAAACAAGCTGAGCAGTGGGATGATAAGGCGAAAAGCGGTTTGTTAAAAGGAGACTCAATTTTATCAAGCGGTCTAAACCAAATGCGTTCTAACTGGTATGCCTCTGTATCAGGAGTGAGCGGAGGATTTTCGCAGCTAACCGACATTGGCATTTCAACTAGCGCAAACTATAGCGATCGAGGCAAGCTAGTCATAGAAGGGGACGGAACTAAATTAAAAGAAGCAATTGAAAAAGATCCGCAGTCTGTGATGGATTTATTTATGAAAAGTGGAAGTACAACAAGTGAAAAAGGGATTGTACGACGTTTACGAGATACGATTACTCAAACCGTATCCAAAGTTGAGCAGCGCGCTGGCCGTTCAACATGGACAAGTGAACAATTTTTGCTTGGGCGGAATTTAAAAAGCGTAAATAGCCAAATCACTAGTTTTGAAAGCAGGCTCACACAAGTAGAGGACCGGTATTATCGTCAGTTTACAGCAATGGAAAAAGCCATTCAAAATGCAAATGCTCAAAGCGCGCAGTTATCGCAATATTTTAGTTAAAAAGGAGTGAACGTTTATGGCAGCAAATAATCCATATCAAGCGTATCAGCAAGGAGCTGTTCAGACTGCTTCACCAGGAGAGTTAACGCTTATGCTGTATAACGGGTGTTTAAAATTTATCAAACTTGCACGAACAGGCATACAGGAAAAAAATATTGAACTGAAAAATACGAATCTGTTAAAAGCACAAAATATTATTCAAGAATTAATGATTACCCTTGATACAAGCGTGCAAGTTGCTAAGTCTATGATGGCTATGTATGACTATATTAACCAGTGTTTAATTGAAGCAAATACAAAAAATGACACAGCAAGCTTGGATGAAGCGGAACAATATGTAACAGAATTCCGCGATACATGGAAGCAAGTTGTGCAGCTTCACCGCCAGCAATTCCATGGAAGCGGCGGTCAAGCATAAATATGATTAACGACCTATATCAGCTAACTGATGAGATTTATCGGCTTATTCAAACATTTTCTGACAAAAATCGAGAAGAAGGCATTCAAAAGTTAGAGTATCTTCTATTAAAAAGACGTGACCTCATAGAGAAACTGCCGCCAAAAAGTAGGGATAATGAATCGATTGGTAAGAAAATTGTCGAAATGAATAAGGAAATTGATCAAAAGCTCATCTTAATTCGGCATCAAATTATGGTAGATCTCCGTTTGCTAAAAGCGAAAAAAAAGCATAGTAACAGCTATGTAAACCCTTACGAAACAAAAACGTTTGATGGAATGTTTTACGATAAAAAAAATTAATCCTGCGTAAAAAAATACAACCCTTCTTCTTATGAAGAAGGTCTATTTTTTTGGTTTTTTCATAAACTTTTCTCAGGTTCCATAAATTTTCACTAAATTTTCAAAAAATTTTAATAGTTTAGGAAGGGATTGTGTCGGGTATTGTAGAATTGTAGAGGTATAGCAATGGATTAAAGGAGGAGTTCGAACATGATGTATAACATTCGCGGTGAAAACATTGAGGTGACTCCAGCAATTAGGGAATACGTAGAGAAAAAGCTTGGTAAGTTAGAGCGTTATTTCGACGAAACACCAACTGCTGACGTAAATGTAAACTTAAAAGTCTACAATAACGATCAAAAAATAGAAGTCACAATCCCAATGAATGATCTCGTATTGAGAGCTGAAGAGACACACAGTGATTTATACGCAGCTGTCGATCTTGTCCTAGATAAATTAGAGCGTCAAATTCGTAAACATAAAACAAAAGTAAATCGAAAAATGCGTGAAAAAGGCGCTGAGAAGTATCTGTTCGCAGCATTAGAAAGTGAAGCGAACGTAGCAGTTGCAACTGAAGAAGATGAATTAGAGCTAGTTCGTACAAAACGATTTAACTTAAAGCCAATGGATAGTGAAGAGGCTATTTTGCAAATGAATATGTTAGGACATAGTTTCTTTGTGTTTACAAACGCTGAGACCAACATTACAAACGTTGTATATCGAAGAAAAGATGGACGATATGGATTGATTGAACCAAACTAAGATTATAGGCTCTCTTAAACAAGAGCAGTAAAGTAAAAGCAGCGTGCCTCCGCACGCTGCTTTTTAGCTGCTTAAAAAAATAGTTCCATCACTACATAGCGCGTAGAAGATTTGGTGAATACACGCGTGGTTTCTTTCATGTTGAATGCCTGATAAAAAGAGACTTTATTTTCTCGTGCGTTACACCAGATCTTTCGTACCCCAAGGTTCTTAGCTTTGAGAAAAACCTCCTCTAGTAGACGACTGCCATATCCTTTTCCTTGTTCTTCTTTGAGAGTAGCAAATTTTCGAAATTGAGCTTCATTACCTGTTATAAATAAGGAAACAACTGATTTTAACTCTCCTTCTTCAAACAGTCCATAGTGAATGCCCAATGGATCATCTTTCAGCTGAATATAACTGAAATCTTTATCAGGCCACATGACGGTATGTCGGACTTCCCAAGCTTGTTCTTTTGTAATCGATTGAACATTCATTCTACATTCCCCTTTTTTATTGTAAGAGTGAGGCAGGGGAAATCACAATAGAAAATAACTTGTTAATAGAGTAGTACTAGTAAAGAGACAGACGAAAAAGGGTACAAGTTGCTACTTGTTTAGCTGCAATGTTACAATTTTACTCAGAATGTTTTATAATGAAAGATACAGATATGAATGAAAATAGTATAAAATGTACTGATTATAAATAGAGGAGCGTTTTAATATGCTTGGATTATTTAAAAAAGTGTTTGACGGCAATCAGCGCCAAATCGGCCGTTTAGAAAAAATGGCGGACCAAATTGATGCGTTAGGTCCTGAAATAGCGTCTTTAACAGACGATCAGCTTCGTGAAAAAACGGCTGAATTTCAACAACGCTACCAAAATGGCGAATCGCTCGATAACCTATTAGATGAAGCTTTTGCGGTTGTACGTGAAGCAGCGAAACGTGTGTTAGGCATGTATCCGTACAAAGTTCAGCTAATGGGGGGTATTTCTCTGCATGAAGGGAATATCTCGGAAATGAAAACGGGTGAAGGTAAAACGTTGACAGCTACTATGCCTGTATACTTAAACGCCATTACAGGAAAAGGTGTACATGTAGTAACAGTCAATGAATACTTAGCGAGCCGTGATGCTAGTGAAATGGGTCGTTTATATGAATTCCTAGGCTTGAAAGTAGGTTTAAATTTAAACCATTTAACGCGTGAAGAAAAGCAAGAAGCATATGCAGCGGATATTACGTATAGTACAAATAATGAACTCGGATTTGACTATTTACGTGATAACATGGTGCTTTACAAAGAACAAATGGTTCAACGTCCGCTTCATTTTGCCGTAATCGATGAAGTTGACTCTATCTTAATTGATGAAGCACGTACGCCGCTTATTATATCCGGCAGCGCGCAGAAATCGACTGCTCTTTATATTCAAGCTAATGCATTCGTTCGCACGCTTGATAAAGAAACCGATTTTACTTTTGATATCAAAACAAAAAGCGTTCAGCTAACCGAAGAAGGTATGTCAAAAGCAGAGCGCGCATTTGGCATTGAAAACTTATTTGATATTTCACACGTAGCGCTAAACCATCACATCAACCAAGCGCTTAAAGCACATGTAACGATGCAAAATGATGTGGATTACGTAATTGATGAAGATCAGGTCGTAATCGTTGACCAATTTACTGGTCGTTTAATGAAAGGAAGACGTTTTAGCGACGGCTTGCATCAAGCTATCGAAGCTAAAGAGAATGTTGAGATTCAAAATGAAAGCATGACGTTAGCTACGATCACATTCCAAAACTACTTCCGTATGTATGAAAAATTATCAGGTATGACGGGTACAGCTAAAACGGAAGAAGAAGAATTCCGTAATATTTACAATATGCACGTTGTTGTTATTCCGACAAACAAGCCAATTTCACGTGATGATAAAGCAGATTTAATTTATAAGTCAATGGAAGGCAAGTTTAATGCGGTAGTAGAAGATATTGCCGAGCGCCACGCAAAAGGACAGCCTGTTCTTGTTGGTACAGTTGCGATTGAAACATCTGAAATTTTATCAGCTTTATTAAAGAAAAAAGGCATTCCCCATCACGTTTTAAATGCAAAACAGCATGAGCGTGAAGCGGATATTATCGAAAATGCGGGTCACAAAGGTGCGGTAACAATCGCAACAAATATGGCCGGTCGTGGTACGGATATCAAACTAGGTGAAGGTGTCGTTGAAGCTGGAGGCCTTGCTGTAATTGGTACAGAGCGTCATGAATCACGCCGTATTGATAATCAGCTTCGCGGACGTGCTGGACGTCAAGGGGATCCAGGGGTATCTCAATTCTATCTATCCATGGAAGATGAATTAATGCGCCGATTTGGTTCAGATAATATGATGGCAATGATGGATCGCCTTGGTATGGATGACTCACAGCCAATTCAAAGTAAAATTGTAACAAGAGCTGTTGAATCCGCTCAAAAACGCGTTGAAGGTAATAACTTCGATGCGCGTAAACAATTGCTTCAATATGATGACGTGCTTCGTCAACAGCGTGAAGTTATTTACAAACAGCGCTTTGAAGTACTTGATTCAGACAACCTGCGTGCGATTGTAGAACGTATGATTGAATCAACTCTACAGCGTGTGGTTGAAGTAAACACACCGCGTGAAGAATTAGAAGAAGAATGGAATTTACAAGCGATTATTGATTACGTAAATGCTAATGTTCTTGAGGAAGGTGAAGTCACAGAAGAAGATCTTCGTCGTAAAGAGCCTGAAGAAATGGTAGAACTGCTGGTAGATCATGCAAAAGCTCGTTATAATGAAAAAGAAGAGCAGCTCCCTGAAGAACAAATGCGTGAATTTGAAAAAGTTGTTGTTCTTAGAGCAGTTGATTCTAAATGGATGGATCATATCGATACGATGGATCAGCTTCGCCAAGGTATCCACCTTCGTGCGTACGGCCAAACAGATCCTCTTCGCGAATACCAAATGGAAGGTTTTGCGATGTTTGAAAATATGATTGCAAGCATTGAAGAAGAAGTGACGAAGTATATCATGAAAGCAGAAATTAACAACAACCTTGAGCGTCAAGAGGTAGCGCAAGGTCAGGCGGCTGTTCATCCAAAAGAAGGAGACGCGCCGGCTAAGAAGAAGCCAAAAGTAAATGCAATAGAAGTTGGCCGAAATGATCCTTGTATCTGCGGAAGTGGCAAAAAGTATAAAAACTGCTGCGGTAAAGAATCATAAAGTAAGAGTCAATTAGTATAGAATGAATTAGTACAGGAAGGAAATGAGTCTTCTCATTTCCTTCCTGTGCGTCAAAAATAAAATAGAGGTGTTCAACTCATGGATTTAGTAGAAATTAAGCAAGAACTTGACAAAACAGCTAAGCGATTAGCGGACTTTAGGGGGTCTCTTTGACCTCGATACAAAACAAGCTCGTATCGATGAATTAGATGAGACTATGGCTGATCCAAATTTTTGGAATGACCAGCAGGCAGCTCAGACTGTTATTAATGAAGCCAATGGTTTGAAAGATGCAGTAAATCAATTTAACCACTTGGATGAAACATATGAAAATTTACAAGTGTCTCATGAACTTGTAAAAGAAGAATACGATGAAGATTTAGCAGAAGAACTAGTTAGTGAATTAAAAGAGCTTATATCAGGCATGAATGACTTTGAATTACAGCTGCTTTTAAGCGAGCCGTATGATAAAAATAATGCCATTTTGGAACTGCACCCAGGTGCTGGTGGAACAGAATCACAGGATTGGGGTTCAATGTTACTACGTATGTATACGCGCTGGGCGGAGAAAAAAGGTTTCAAAGTAGAAACGCTTGATTACTTACCTGGAGATGAAGCTGGTATTAAAAGTGTAACGCTTTTAATTAAAGGTCATAATGCGTATGGGTATTTAAAAGCTGAAAAAGGCGTTCATCGTCTCGTTCGTATTTCTCCGTTTGATTCATCAGGCCGTCGTCATACATCATTCGTATCGTGCGACATAATGCCGGAATTTAATGATGAAATTTCAATTGATATTCGTACGGAAGATTTGAAGGTTGATACGTATCGTGCAAGCGGTGCGGGAGGTCAGCATATCAATACAACAGATTCAGCTGTTCGTATTACTCACCTCCCAACTAATGTAGTCGTATCTTGTCAGACGGAACGTTCACAAATTAAAAACCGTGAGCAAGCAATGAAGATGTTAAAATCTAAGCTGTATCAATTAGAAATTGAAAAGCAGCAAGAACAGCTAGCTGAAATTCGCGGAGAACAAAAAGATATTGGGTGGGGAAGTCAAATTCGTTCGTACGTATTCCATCCGTATTCATTAGTAAAAGATCACCGTACAAATACGGAAGTCGGAAACACGCAAAGCGTAATGGATGGAGATCTAGATCCATTTATCGATGCGTATTTACGTTCTCATATTTAATCAAAAGGCAGCATACTTAGGTATGCTGCCTTTTTTTAGTTGTTGGACTTTGTAAAATTTGGATGAAGAAAAACGAGCGTAAAGAACTATTGTTAAAAAGAAAATTAAGAAAATGCAGAAATTTAAAGGTTGCTGTCGTCAGTTCACTTATTTTGTCAATGAAATAAAATGGTTAAAAATACCTGTTTTGCAGTAAGTGCTTCTTTACAATCCTTTATATTCCTTTTACAAACAGTATTTATAATTTGAGTTAAATCATGAGGAAGGGGCATGTGCAGTGGAAAATAAATCGTTAAACGAATTAATAGAGCAAGTGAAACAAAATAGCTTTTCTTCGAGTAAAGGGTTTGATAGACGGCGTTTTTTACAAGGAGCTGGAAAAGTAGCGGGAGTATCACTTGGCTTAACAATTGCTCAGTCTGTTGGTTTAAATGCAGTAGAAGTTTCAGCTGCAGCGCCTAAATTTTCAAGTTATCCGTTCACTCTAGGCGTCGCATCAGGAGACCCTTTAGCAGATAGCATTGTTCTTTGGACAAGATTAGCACCAGACCCGTTGAATGGCGGGGGAATGCCTAATCAACCTATTCCGGTAAAATGGGAGCTTAGTGAAGATGAAGACTTTCATCGAATTGTCAAACGAGGAACAGAAGTGGCTAGACCTGAACTTGCTCATTCGGTTCACGTTGATGTAAAAGGATTGAAGCCGAGTCATATTTATTATTATCGATTTAAAAGCGGCCATGAGTTAAGCCCGGTTGGAAAAACAAAAACACTTCCTTCAGCAAATGCAGAAGTAGCCAGTATGACGTTTGCATTTGCTTCGTGTCAGCAATATGAACATGGGTACTTTACAGCCTATGAGCATATGGTTAAAGAACAATTAGATTTTGTCGTTCATTTGGGCGATTACATCTATGAATATGGACCAAACGAGTACGTGGCTGCAAGCGGAAACGTTCGTACTCACAGCAGCGCAGAAATTCAAACGCTGCAAGATTATCGAAACAGGCATGCTCAGTACAGGTCAGATGCCAATTTGAAGTCTGCTCACGCTGTTTTTCCATGGATTGTGACGTGGGATGACCATGAAGTAGAAAACAATTATGCAAATGTAATTCCTGAAAAAGGACAATCAGTAGAAGCATTTATTCAACGCCGTGCGGCAGCTTATCAAGCTTATTACGAACACATGCCTTTGCGTCAAACATCCTTGCCTCACGGAGCGGATATGAGATTATATCGTGACTTTTCATATGGGAAACTAGCTTCTTTTCAAGTGTTGGATACGCGTCAATACAGAGACGATCAAGCGAACGGAGACGGAACAAAGCCGCAAACGCCAGAATCTCTTGATCCCAAACGTACGCTATTGGGGAATGAACAAGAAAAATGGCTGTTTACTAATCTTGAAAAGTCAGCGTGTCATTGGAACGTACTGGCTCAACAAATTTTCTTTGCGCCAAGAAAATTTGGAACGGCTGCTAAGCCTACATACAGCATGGATGCATGGGATGGGTATACGGCGAATCGTCAGCGCGTCATTGATTTTATTGAAAAGAAAAAGTTGGACAACGTCATTGTACTAACTGGAGATGTACACGCTAACTGGGCTTCTAACTTATACGCGGATTTTGCTAACCTTAATTCAAGAATTATTGGTGCAGAGTTCATCGGCACCTCCATCACTTCCGGAGGGAACGGAGCAGATAAACGAGCAGACACGGATAAAATTTTAAGTCAAAATCCACACCTCACATTTTTTAATGATTATAGAGGATATGTAAGGTGTACGGTAACTCCTGATATATGGCAAGCCGATTATCGCGTTGTGCCTTTTGTAACAGAGCCTGGTGCAGAAATTTCAACTCGAGCTTCCTTTCAATATAAAAAAGATGGAAAAGGTATGACGGAAGTTGAAGTAAATAACGTGCCGCGTGGACTAAAGATTTCTAAGGAAGTAGAGGAAGATCGTATGCGGGCACACGGGAAAGCACATGAAAAACAAGAGTTGAAAAAGAAAGAAAAAGTTCAGCAGTAAACTAAGTAAGAAAAAGGAGGTCAAGTATGTTTTCTAATATTGGAATCCCTGGTTTGGTTATTATTTTAGTCATTGCGTTAATAATTTTTGGACCGTCTAAGCTGCCGGAAGTTGGACGAGCGTTTGGACGAACATTAACTGAATTTAAAGGAGCAGCAAAAGGGCTCGTATCAGATGATGAAAGTGTTAAAGAAAAGCAGACCGCAACCGTTTCTGAACAAAAAGGGAATGAATCCACATCGTAAGTAAGGAAATAGACGAGGAAACTCGTCTATTTCTACTTGTGAGAAAGGAGAGAAAGACAATGGGAGAAATGAGCCTGATGGAGCACCTTGAAGAATTGCGTGTTCGTATTATTAAAACACTTTGTGCATTTGTAGTTTTACTTATTGTCAGTTTTGTATTTGTGCAAGATATTTATCAGTGGCTAGTAAAAGATTTGGACGGCAAGCTTGCGGTACTTGGACCAAGTGAAATCGTATGGATTTATATGATGATTGCATTTGTTTTTGCGCTTGCTTTTACACTTCCAGTAGCTGCTTATCAAGTATTTCGGTTTGTTTCACCTGGTTTAAAAAAGGAAGAATATAAGGTTCTGATTACCTTCATTCCATTCTTTTTTCTTTTGTTTGTAAGCGGGCTGGGGTTTGGTTATTTTATTTTATTTCCAATGGTTTTAGCATTTTTAACGGGCTTGTCGAATGATCAGTTTTCACTGATGTTTACGGCTGAGCATTATTTTCGTTTTATGCTTAATCTTTGTTTACCGTTTGGGTTTTTATTTGAAATGCCTTTAGTTGTTCTATTCTTAACGCGCCTAGGGGTTCTAAATCCATTAAGGTTAGCTAGAGCAAGGAAGCTATCATATTTTGCTTTAATTGTGATATCCGTACTTATTACTCCTCCTGATTTTATTTCGGATATTGTAGTCATTGTTCCGCTTCTGCTTTTATATGAGCTCAGTGTGACAATTTCACGCGTAGTATACAAAAAACGTTTAGGAAACGAATCAATTGCTTAATCGTATACATAAGTGTGATGAGAGAATTCATGAAATTGAAACAAAGTCCTTGTAAACAGAGTGTTTTAAACATTCTGGAGTAGGTTATAATAGAGTGAAAACTCTACAGCAAGGGGGAGAAGGCTTGAAAAAAGTATTACTGACGTTAACAATCGGTCTAGCGCTTGTTTTGTCTGCGTGCGGCGGAGGAAGCTCTAAAAATGAATCTGCTGGTGAATCTTCAGCGAGTGCAGAAGACATTGTGAAGAAAAACTGTACAGGCTGTCACGGAGTAGATTTAGGAGGAGCGAATGGGCCAAGCTTGCAGCATGTAGGCAGCAAGCACTCAGAAGCTGAAATTCAAAACATTATTAACAATGGTCAAGGCGGTATGCCAAAAGGACTAATCAATGAAGAAGATGCAAAAAAAGTTGCTGCTTGGCTGGCAAAGAAAAAATAAGACGGGTATCCGTCTTATTTTTGTGTTAAAGCTGCTTTAATTCTTGATTTAAGACAATGGCTTGCTTTTGAGCTTTGACATCTTTTGTTATGTCTCCAGGTGCATTTGCTTCTCCAATGATGTATCCGCTAAAGGAAGAGCCAATAAAATCGACAATGTATTGAAATTGCATAATAAGAGGAAGAGCTTTTATAGATGCACCTGTGCCCCCCACTACTAATACATACACGCGCTTATTTTTCATTTGTTCTTTAAAGTTGATTGTCGAATCTCTAAGACTTTCAGACCAACGATCCATAAAGTTCTTCATTAATCCGCTCATACCGTACCAGTAAAGAGGCGTAACAAATAAAATAGTGTCGTGCGCTGCCATCTTTTTCGCTATATCATAATAATCATCTTGTTGGTTGGTAAATCCAAGTTCATCGTGACGCATATCAGTAATAGGGTTAATGGTATGCCGGCGCAAGTAAACTTCTTCCGTATTGATATCTTTTAACACTACTTTAGCTAATTCCTCCGTATTTCCGTTTTCTCGTGAACTTCCATAAATGGTGATCATGTTATCTCTCCTCATCGTTTTTCTTATTTATCATACCTTGTTTGTGAAAAAAGTAGACATGAATGTGCTTTGTCTAACGATATTCGTAAAAAAATGCACAGCAAAAAACAACAGAATTAAAAATAAGGATAAATTCTCATACCTTGCTAAAAATATCCTACTTATGTCATATTTGAAATAAAAATGTAATATTTTTGGGGCTTATTTTCACGAAGAGTGATGTTATAATGAGAAAGCGCGTGAGAAGAGTCGAATTTTTGGTTTGAATTGTAGAGTTTTGTCGTATTTTGACAAGTTTTACATAGTATTAAAATAACACACTTGATTAGGTGATTACTTATGATTGAAATGCAAAATGTATATAAAACGTATCCGAACGGTGTAAAAGCAATCAATGGCATTAGCATCAAGATTAATCAAGGTGAGTTTGCTTATATCGTAGGACCAAGTGGAGCAGGAAAATCCACTTTTATTAAAATGATGTATCGTGAAGAAAAGCCTTCTTCAGGAAATATCATTGTAAACGGTGCAAATGTAGCAAAAATAAAAGATAGCAAAGTTCCTATCTTTAGACGTCATATTGGTGTAGTCTTTCAAGATTTTAAGCTGCTTCCAAAATTAACGGTCTATGAAAACATTGCTTTTGCACTAGAAGTAATTGAGCAAAGTCCCGAAGAAATTAAAAAGCGAGTGCTAGAGGTGCTAGAGCTTGTTAAGTTAAAGGGTAAAATGGATTCTTTCCCTGATGAACTATCTGGAGGAGAGCAGCAGCGTGTGTCTATTGCGCGTTCAATTGTGAATAGTCCTAAGGTTGTCATCGCCGACGAACCGACAGGGAATCTTGATCCGGAGACTTCGTGGGAAATTATGGATATCTTTGAGGAGATTAATAAACGCGGTACGACTATTTTAATGGCAACGCATAACCGTGAAATTGTAAATACAATTCGAAAGCGCGTAATTGCGATTGAAAATGGAAATGTTGTGCGCGATGAAGTAAGAGGTGAATACGGATATGAAGGCTAGGACATTCGGTCGCCACTTACGTGAAGGATCTAAAAGTTTAGGAAGAAACGGCTGGATGACATTCGCATCTGCAAGTGCTGTTACCGTGACGCTCTTGCTTGTAGGCGTATTTTTTATGTTGATGATGAATTTAAACCACATTGCCAAATTGATTGAAAATGATGTGGAAATTCGCGTTCACGTTGATGCTGCAGCTACAGCAGAGGATCGAAAAGCAATGAAAGAAAAGCTAGATGCAATTAAGCAAGTTGATACGGTGACGTTTTCTTCTAAAGATAAAGAGTTAAAAGATTTAATTAATAGTATGGGTGATGAAGGACAAGCTTTTGAACCGTTTGAACAGCAAAACCCATTAAATGATGTATTTGTTGTTAAAACAAAAGAGCCGACTGATGTCGCAAAAGTAGCTAAACAAATTGAGAAATATCCGTATGCAGCAAAAGTTCAATACGGACAAGATCAAGTTGAAAAGTTATTTAAAGTGCTGAAAGTAGCTCGTAATATCGGAGTAGTGCTGATTTTAGGGCTTCTATTTACAGCAATGTTCCTAATTTCAAATACAATTAAAATTACGATTGTAGCTCGCCGTGAAGAGATTGAAATTATGCGCTTAGTTGGAGCCACGAACTCCTTTATTCGCTGGCCGTTCTTTATTGAAGGTCTGTTTTTAGGAGTGCTTGGTTCTATTGTGCCAATTGCAGTTATTATCGGTGTGTACAGCGTTTTATATAATGAAGTTCAACCTAAGTTTGATGGATTCTTTGAACTTTTACCTGCCTTTCCATTCGTGCTTCAAGTGTCGCTATTATTACTAGTGATCGGCGGTCTAATTGGGATGTGGGGAAGTACATTATCCATCCGTAAGTTCTTGCGAAAATAAGAATAGATTTTTAACATAATAGATTACAACAACCTCACATTTGATGTTTATCAAATGTGAGGTTGTTGTGTAATTACACATAAAAATAGAAAAAAGTGCTAATGGGGGTCTTGCTAATGCCCGTTTATACGGGGAAATATGTGCAGATGGGGAGAAACAAATGACACGTAAGACATTAGTAATGACAGCAGCAGTTTTAGTTGGACTAAGTGCGGTTTGGATAGGTGATGAAAAAATTGCTTATGCACAAAGTGCCAGCACTACTAAACTCAGTGATTTAGAGAAAAAAAGTGATGATGTGAACCAAAATATTAATCAAAATAAAGAGAAATTAAAAGAGGTTCAAGAAAAGCAAAAAAACGAAGAAGCTGAGATCGCGCGCTTGGATTCAGAAGTCGGACAAACGAATGCAGATATCCGCAGCCATGAATCTGAAGTAGAAAAAGCAAAGCAAGACATCGAGAAGCTGAAAAGCGAGATTGACGTTGTAAAAAAAAGAATTGAAAAACGAAATGAGCTATTAAAAAAACGTGCTCGTGCTTTACAAGAAAATGGCGGGTCTGTGGATTACATAGATGTACTGCTAGGCTCTGAAAGCTTCGGAGACTTTATTAGCAGAGTGAGTGCGGTTTCGACAATTGTAGGGGCTGACCGTGATTTGTTAATGCAGCATGAAGCCGATAAAAAGGCAAAAGAAGAGAAAGAAACAAAAGTTCAAAACAAGCTAACGGAAGTAAGTCAAGCGCTTGAAGAACTTAAAAATCTTCGTGCGCAGCTGCAAAAACAAGTGGATGAAAAGAATCAGCTCATGCAAACGCTCAAAGATCAGGAAAAAGAATTTAATGAAGAAGCCGTTGGATTAGAAGAGCAAGCTTCTATTTTAGCTGATCAAAAAAATGCAGCACAAGCTCAACAGCAAGAAATTGAAAAAGCCGGGGCAACAGAGGAGGCACCCCCTGTTACAAGCGGGTCGTTTATGAGGCCGGCAAAGGGCCCGGTAACATCTCATTTTGGGTATCGAGAAACGTTTGGAAGAGGACACTACGGTATTGATATTGGAAAGCGAGGAGAAAGTGTGCCAGTTGTAGCCGCGGCAAGCGGAAAGGTAATTAGAGCATATCATTCTTCTTCTTTTGGTAATGCCGTATTTATTCGTCACAATGTAGAAGGTCAGACGTGGGTTACAGTTTATGCTCATTTAGAGAGCTACAGCGTCTCAAGCGGTCAATCTATCAATAAAGGTCAACAATTAGGTTATATAGGGAACACAGGACGTTCGTTTGGTGCTCACCTGCATTTTGAATTGCATAAAGGCGATTGGAAAGGTAAAAGTTCCGCTGTAAACCCTGAAAGTTATATTAAATTTTAAGTTCCTAGCATACGTGGTACAAGCTCAACATATAGTTTAACAAAAAGGCATCGCACTTGATTTGTGTGGTGCCTTTTGCTACAAATAACACATGCATCCTTTTTATTACATAGTTTTGGTTGTATCTATTATAATAAGAAGAGATGGCTTAAGGTTGAGGAGGATGAAAGAACTTGAATCGGAAAATCGTTGCACTATTAATGGCACTCTCCTTAGTTGTTGGAGCAGCAGGTACATATTTTGGCATTCAGTATGCAAATGCTGGAACGGTCAGTACCCCCCTTACAACTTCTTCAAATGATAGTAAAGTGGAAAAGGAAGAGCTAGACAAAATCAAGCAAGCTTATGAACTGATCTCTTCAAAATATTACAAAGATGTAGATGACAAAAAATTATTAGATGGCGCAATCCAAGGAATGGTACAAACCTTAGGAGACCCTCACTCATCTTACATGGATAAGAAAACGGCACAGCAATTCACGCAGTCTCTTGATTCATCGTTTGAGGGAATTGGCGCTGAAGTAAGCATGGTAGATGGAAAAGTAACAATCGTAGCTCCGTTTAAACAATCTCCTGCGGAAAAAGCAGGATTAAAACCAAATGATCAGATTTTAAAGATCGATGGTAAAAGTATCGCGGGTCTGGAATTGAATGAAGCAGTATTAAAAATTCGCGGTAAAAAAGGCTCTACCGTGACATTAGATGTTCAACGACCGGGCGTGAAAGAAACGATGAAAGTAAAAGTTGTAAGAGATGAGATTCCAATTGAAACCGTCTATTCTTCTGTTAAAAATGTAAACAATAAAAAAATTGGCTACATGGAAATTACATCATTCTCTGAATCAACGGGAGACGAATTTACGAAACAGTTGAAAAAACTTGAAAATAAAAATATCGATGGCTTAGTTCTAGACGTTCGGGGAAATCCTGGTGGCTATTTAACGAGCGTTGAAAAAATGCTTGATAAATTAGTAACGAATAAAAAGCCATATATCCAAATTGAAGATCGTAACGGTGAACGTCAAAAAGTGGTTTCTTCAATGAAAAAGCAAAAGGATTATCCAATTGTGGCCTTGATTGATGGAGGAAGTGCATCCGCTTCTGAAATTCTTGCCGGGGCATTAAAAGAAGCAGGAGGATACAAGCTAGTCGGTGAAAAATCCTATGGAAAAGGAACCGTTCAACAAGCTGTTCCAATGGAAGACGGCAGTAATTTAAAATTAACGTTCTATAAATGGCTAACGCCTGATGGAAACTGGATTAACGAAAAAGGTATAAAACCAACAGTAGAAGTCAAGCAGCCGGATTATTATTATGCAAATCCAATTCAAGTTGATAAAAAGCCATTAACACGTGATATGACAGGTGACCAAGTGAAGAATGCTCAAGTGATGCTAAAAGGCCTTGGCTTTGAACCTGGACGTACAGACGGATATTTTAGTAAAGAGACAGAAACAGCTGTAACTGCATTCCAAAAAGCCAATAAGCAAAAAGCTACAGGTGAAATCGATGAAGATACAGCAGCGCTTTTACAAACAAAACTTCTAGAAAAAATTAAATCAAAAGATGAAGATCGTCAGCTTCAAACGGCTTTAAAGCTAGCTAGTCAATAAGAAGTAGAAAAAGTTCCGTGCTTTTCCAAAGCACGGAACTTTTTTAGTAAAAACAACATTGTCGGTTAGTGATGCATTTTGATAAAATAAAGAAGCCTATGATACATAACAATCAATCGTAAATGTTGTAATAAAAATGTGAAAAATTACAGGTGGTGAAAAAATGGATTTTGCATTAGAGCTCTTAAAAGGTATCGGGCGTTTGTTTTTACATCCGCTAACTTATCTATTTCTGCTCGTCTCGTTTTTTGTAGGTCTTTCTCGCGTCAAGAGAGAGCGTCAGAATTTTCATGTTCGCGTGTTTGATTTTATTTTAGAAGCAAAATATTTATTTTTTCCAGGTATCATTATTGGGTTGATTTTATCCGTTGTTACCGTGTTGCTAGGTGTCTATGTATCTATAGGAATGATTGTACTTGTAGCTGTTTTAACTTTTATCATAAGCGGCCCTTGGACGTTTAAATGGCTTTCTCCTTCTTACACCGTAGGACTGGCTGTGCTTGCAACCTTGCTTATTCCGGCATCTGGTTTCGGTGAAGGATTTATTCAAACGTGGTCTGTGCAAGCTCATAACGCAGATTTACCTTCTCTGACTATTTTAATGTCTCTGCTTGTATTAGCAGAAGGATATTTAATTTGGAAATTTGGAGCAAAAGGTACGTCTCCAGCCATTGTGAAAAGTAAAAGAGGGCAGGAAATTGGAGCTCATTACTCTCAAAAATTATGGGTTGTCCCGCTTTTTGTCTTAATTCCAGGCAGCGCCATTACGTCTGTGTTTCCATGGTGGCCTGTGTTATCTATTGACGGAACATCATTTAGCCTGTTTTTTGTTCCTTTTGCTATCGGTTTTTATCAGCGAATTCAAAGTATGGTGCCGTTTAAATCTATTGAATTTACTGGTAAGCGTGTATTAGCATTAGGCGTAGGATTAACGATCATTACGATTGCTGCTATTTTTTATCCTCTTGCCGCTGTAGCTGTTGTTATTCTAGCGATCATAGGAAGAGAGTGGATTCGTTTGCAGCAGCGTCGAAGCGATGAAAAAGCGCCCGCACTGTTTACTAAGCGTACACAAGGTTTGGTTGTATTAGGAATCATCCCTCATTCTCCGGCAGAGAAAATGGGTTTGAAAGTAGGAGAAGTGATTATTAAGGTAAATGGAATCGCTGTATCTGAAGTCCATAAATTTTATGAAGCATTACAAGTTAATAACCGTGCTTTTTGTAAGCTGGAAGTTATTGACGAAAATGGAGAAGTTCGCTTTACTCAGCGAGCATTGTATGACAACGAACATCATGAACTAGGTATTTTGTTTGTACACAATTATACAAAACGTGATTCACAAGCTGGTTAAAAGACGGATAAAAAGGAGAAATGTTTGTGGAAGTCAAAACGATTGCCGCAGTTTTTCTACCCGCCATATTGCTTGTTCTGTTTGCTAGAGTAACATATAACTTATATGTTGCCACAGCGCTGACGCTTTTGTTGATAGCTGTTTCTGTATATAAAGGGTACGCAGATTATCCGCTTATTATTTTAATAGATTTACTTTCAGCAGCCATCGGTTTTATATATGCAAAAAGCATGCTAGCAGCTGGAAAATAAAGATTGTTGGTTTGATGATAAGTTAATCGCTTATTATTAAACTGTACACAAAAGCTCTCTGCACAACGTGGAGAGCTTTTGTGTGTAAAAAAGTGAGTTAGAACTTATAACAATATTGTTTCGGTTCATTTAATGAGCGAGTATAATCAAATCAATTAGACAAATATGTTTATATTTAAAATATTTTAAACACTTATGTATAAATTTATTTAAATAAGTGTACAGAAATGTGAGAAGGGTATAGAAAAATAAAAATATTAATCTGAAAATTTAGTTTATTTTTGATTTTAAAAAATAAAAGGAGGTTTAGGATTGATGGAAGTATTAATGAGAACGATGTTTCAGTCGCTTGGCAAAAATCATTCAATAAACAAATTAGCTAAAAAGTATGGATTGAGGATGGGAGCAGCTCGTTTTGTTGCTGGAGACTCAACCGAATCAGCAATTCACACATCTAAGGAGCTTAACAATAGTGGAAAAGTTGTTACACTTGATCATTTAGGAGAATTTGTTTTTACAGAAGAGGAAGCCAGGTTGTCTACTGCCATGTGCATTCAGACACTAGAAGCCATTGCAGAATCGGGCGTTCAATCAAATTTATCATTAAAGATGACTTCTTTAGGATTGGATATTAGCAAAGAGCTTTGTATGGAAAATATGCGCAGAATTCTACACACGGCCAGAATGAATAATATTTTTGTTCGAATTGATATGGAAGACTACTTGCACTGCCAAATCTCCCTTGATATGTATAAAGAATTACGCAAAGAATTTGATAATGTTGGAATTGTGATTCAAGCGTATCTTCATCGTACAGAACAAGATATGAATGACTTACATCAATATCAAGCTAATTTACGTCTAGTAAAAGGAGCTTATAAAGAATCACCAGAAGTATCATTTCCAGAAAAGAAAGACGTAGATGAAAACTATAAAAAAATCATTAAAATGCATTTATTAAATGGTCACTATACAGCTGTAGCAAGTCATGATGAAGAAATGATTCAGTACACAAAACGATTAGTAAGAGAAAATGGTATTTCAAATGACCAATTTGAGTTCCAAATGCTTTATGGAATTTGCGTAGAGCTGCAGGACCGTCTAGTAAAAGAAGGATATAAAGTAAGGGTGTATGTTCCTTACGGAATTGATTGGTTTGGTTATTTCATGAGACGCCTAGCCGAACGCCCCGCCAATGTATGGTTCGTATTAAAAAATTTCTCCAAATAAGTTCAGTCAAAGAAACATAAAAAATTCGACACAAGTACCCTGAGCTTCGTGTCGAATTTTTTGATTAGTTTAGTCCGTATTCTTTGATTTTGTTGTAAAGGGTGCCGCGTGAAATGCCAAGCAAATCTGCTGCTGCACTTTTGTTTCCATAGGTTTTTTGAAGAGTCTCTTCTATTAGCCTAGCTTCTTGAAGAGAATCTTCTTCTTTTTGAACTTCTGTGAAAGAACTTGCATCCTTCAGATTGTCAGGAAGGTGCGTAAGGGTAATCAACGACTGATCACTTAGAAAAATCATTCGTTCAATCGTATTTCTCAGCTCGCGAATATTGCCTGGCCAATCGTATTGCATAAAGGCTTCGAGAACTTCAGAGCTAATGAAAGGAGCCTTCTTTTTATACTTCTTGCTGAATTCCTGTACAAATTGCTGTGTCAATGCTTCGATGTCTTCTTTATGGTCTCGAAGCGGCGGAATTATAATGTTAATGACGGTCAGCAAATAGTAAAGATTTTCATGGAATTCACCGGCTTTTAGCAACTCTTCCAAAGGCGTCGTGGTAGAGGCTACAATTCGGGTTTGAACTTGAATTTCTTCCGTGCCTCCAACGTGATAAAAGGATCGTTCTTCCAAGTAACGCAGAAACTTAACTTGAATTTCAAGAGGCATTTTATCAATTTCTTCAATAAATAACGTCCCGTTGTGAGCCTGCTCCAGTTTTCCCGCAATGGTTGTTGGATCTTCTGAAAAGACATCTTTTTGATGACCAAAGAGCTCAATTTCCAGGAGTCCCGATGGAATAGTGGCGCAATTTAAAGATAAAAAAGGTTCTTTATGTTTGGCTCCACCGTAGTGGATGGCCTGAGCCAGCATTTCTTTCCCAGAACCAGGTTCTCCTGTTAATAAAATAGGCATATCTGTAGATGCCACTTTTTTGGCAATGTCAACGGCTTGCTTAATTTCAGGACTGATACCCGCGAAAGAAGAAAATGGATTATCTTTTGGAATGAGAAGAGACACATCAATTTCTTCATTTAATCTTACAATATTGGTAATGTCATGTTCAGTTGCGACTCCACCTATGACTCGATTGTTTCTTATAATAGGAGATGCATTGATGAGCACGTGAGTTTGTTCATTAGGACGATGATACGTTCCGCGTACAGGGCGCCCTTCATTTAGAATCGTATGTAGAATGATGGATTCATCTTTGAAATGCTCTCCGATTTTTCTACCAATAATATCATCTCTCTGAATCTTATACGTATGTTCCGCAGCAGTATTCCACAAGATTACATTTCCTTCATTATCGACCGCTGTCACTGCATCATTAATGGTTTCTGCCAATGTATCAAAATAGGAAGCTAATATCTCATTTTGGCTATGCAAATGTGTAATCCACTGCGAAGGTGTTACAAGTCCTATTGTGGTTTCTTGGTTTTCTGCTTGAATGAGGACTGGTCTGTTCCAGTTTGTGTTGGCTTGTAAATTGGCTAACGTAGAAGTAGAAGATGAAGGCCAATTTGTATCCGCTATTACTTTTTTTATGGACGATGCCTCGTCATGACCTGTTAACAGGTATCGTTCATCTTTTTGTATTACATAAAAGGTACTTGCTGTGACTACGACGAAGTCATAGTTTGAAAGTTCAGATGTCACTTTAGCTAAAGAAGTTGATTCTTCAACTGTTATAAAGGAGTTATTTATAAGAACTTGATCAACGCTTGCCATACTAAACCCCTCTCAGTACATATTTTTTATACTGTATCATAATTTAGAAATTGGCGCAAAAGCCTATCTTTTTCAAACAATAACGAAGCTTACTTTCTTTTATTGCTTTCATCTAAAGAGTTGTATTCCCTTCGAAAAGGGTAGTATAAGAATTTAGTGGGTAATAAAGTAACAGGGTAAAAAATAAAAACAAACAAACACTATATAAGATTAATACTCATTAGTTTCATTTATGATTATAAAGTGATAAAATACGAATATCAGTTCGCGTTTTCGGTTTTTACATATCGTAATAAAAATAGATAAAACAAGAAAATAGAAACGGAGGCCTTCATTTGAAAGATCAGTTTGAATTAGTATCCCCATATCAACCGCAGGGTGATCAGCCAAAGGCAATTGAAAAGATCGTGAAAGGAATTAAAGAAGGTAAGCAGCATCAAGTTTTGTTAGGTGCTACAGGAACGGGAAAAACTTTCACCATGTCTAATGTTATTAAGGAAATAAATAAGCCGACACTAATTATGGCTCATAACAAAACGCTTGCTGGTCAATTGTACAGTGAGTTTAAAGAGTTTTTTCCTAATAATGCAGTCGAATACTTTGTCAGTTACTACGATTACTATCAGCCTGAAGCCTATGTACCTCAAACAGATACATTTATTGAAAAAGATGCAAGCATTAATGATGAAATTGATAAACTTCGTCACTCGGCAACTTCTTCTCTTTTTGAACGAAAAGATGTCATTATTATTGCCAGCGTATCCTGTATTTATGGCTTAGGGTCTCCGGAAGAATACAAAGAAATGGTCGTATCTCTTCGAGTAGGAATGGAAAAAGAGCGTAATCAGCTGCTTCGTACGCTAGTAGATGTACAGTACGAAAGAAATGATATTGACTTTAAGCGTGGAACGTTTCGCGTTCGCGGTGATGTTGTGGAGATTTTCCCTGTGTCTCGAGATGAACACTGTATTCGCGTCGAGTTTTTCGGCGATGAAATTGACCGCATCCGAGAAGTTGACGCTCTAACAGGAGAAATCATTGGTGATCGTGAACATGTAGCTATCTTCCCGGCATCTCACTTTGTCACGAGAGAAGAAAAAATGCGTGTTGCCATTCAAAATATTGAAAAAGAACTAGAAGAACAGCTAGAGAAGCTAAAAGAAGCAGGCAAGCTTTTAGAAGCGCAGCGCTTGGAGCAGCGCACGCGCTACGACCTAGAAATGATGAGAGAAATGGGCTTTTGTTCGGGAATCGAGAACTACTCTCGTCATTTAACGCTTCGTCCCGCTGGTTCTACACCTTATACACTGCTGGACTTCTTCCCTGAAGATTTCCTTCTTGTTGTGGATGAATCACACGTTACGATTCCTCAAGTTAGAGGAATGTACAATGGGGACCAAGCGCGTAAACAAGTGTTAGTGGACCATGGTTTCCGCTTGCCTTCCGCATTAGATAACCGCCCGCTTAAATTTGATGAATTTGAACAGCATATTAACCAAATTGTTCATGTTTCCGCAACACCAGGTCCTTATGAACTTGAGAAGGCACCTGATGTGATTGAACAAATTATCCGTCCAACGGGATTATTGGATCCAAATATTGAAGTTCGACCAATTGAAGGGCAGATTGATGATTTAATTGGAGAAATTCACGACCGCATTAAGCGAAATGAACGAGTACTCGTTACGACGTTAACAAAGAAAATGTCCGAGGATTTAACGAACTACTTAAAAGAAATCGGCATTAAAGTTCAATATCTTCACTCTGAAGTGAAGACGCTCGAGCGTATTGAAATTATCCGAGAGCTGCGGCTTGGAAAGTACGATGTGCTTGTAGGAATTAACTTACTTCGTGAAGGTTTAGATATTCCGGAAGTTTCGTTAGTAACCATATTAGACGCGGATAAAGAAGGATTCTTGCGTTCAGAACGATCGCTTATTCAAACCATCGGACGTGCTGCACGAAATGCTAATGGACATGTCATTATGTATGCAGATCGCATCACAAACTCCATGAACATTGCTATCAATGAGACCAAGCGTCGTAGAAGTATTCAAGAAGCTTACAATGAAGAGCATGGTATTACACCGACAACGATTCAAAAAGAAGTTCGAGGCTCAATTCGTGCAACAGTAGTAGCAGAAGATACAGAAACGTATGAAGAAGCACCGGCATTTGATAAGCTCAACAAAAAAGAAAAAGCAAAGCTCGTAGAAGAAATGGAACAAGAAATGAAAGAAGCAGCCAAAGCGCTTAACTTTGAACGCGCAGTTGAGCTTCGTGACTTGATTCTAGAATTAAAAGCGGAAGGGTGATAAAACATGGCGATGGAAAAAATCGTGGTAAAAGGTGCACGAGCCCACAATTTGAAAAATATCGATATTGAAATCCCGCGAGACAAATTAGTAGTATTAACAGGGTTATCAGGTTCTGGTAAATCTTCTTTAGCTTTCGATACAATCTATGCAGAAGGACAAAGACGTTATGTCGAGTCGCTTTCGGCATATGCAAGACAGTTTTTAGGTCAAATGGATAAGCCCGATGTAGATTCAATCGAAGGATTGTCGCCTGCTATTTCAATCGATCAAAAAACAACGAGCCGAAACCCTCGTTCAACCGTCGGAACTGTGACCGAAATCTATGACTATTTGCGCCTTTTGTTTGCTCGTGTAGGAAAGCCGATTTGTCCTAATCATGGAATTGAAATTACATCTCAAACGATTGAGCAAATGGTAGATAGAATTTTAGAGTACCCTGAACGTACAAAGCTTCAAGTACTGGCACCTGTGGTATCTGGCCGAAAAGGTACCCACGTAAAAGTGTTAGAAGATATTAAAAAGGAAGGGTACGTTCGCATTCGAGTAGACGGAGAAATGCGTGAAATAACAGAAGAAATTGAACTGGAAAAAAACAAAAAGCACTCCATTGAAGTAGTAATTGATCGCGTTGTTGTAAAAGAAGGTGTAGCCGCTCGTTTGTCGGACTCTTTGGAATCAGCTCTTCGCCTCGGAGAAGGGAAAGTAATTATTGATGTGATAGGTGAAGAAGAACTGCTTTTTAGTGAGCATCATGCTTGTCCAAAATGTGGTTTCTCCATTGGAGAACTTGAGCCCCGCATGTTTTCATTTAATAGTCCGTACGGGGCGTGTCCAACGTGTGACGGGTTAGGAACGAAATTGGAAGTGGACAAAGATTTAGTTATTCCTAACTATGACTTAACGCTTCGCCAGCACGCAATTGCACCTTGGGAGCCAACAAGTTCTCAATATTATCCGCAGCTGCTTGAAGCCGTATGTACACATTACGGCATCGATATGGACGTGCCTGTGCGAGATATCCCGGAACATTTATTTGATAAAGTGTTATATGGCAGCGGTAAAGAAAAAATTTACTTTCGCTATGAAAATGATTTTGGCCAAGTAAGAGAAAATCATATCGAATTTGAAGGCGTGCTTCGGAATGTAGAGCGCCGTTATCATGAAACAAGTTCAGATTATATCCGTGAGCAAATGGAAAAGTACATGGCTCAGCAAGCTTGTCCAAAATGTAAAGGAAATCGCTTGAAACGCGAAAGCTTAGCGGTGCTTATTGACGAAAAGCATATAGGAGATACAACCCGCTTCTCAGTAAAAGAAGCATATGATTTTTTTGAAAGTCTCAGCCTATCTGAAAAAGACATGAAGATTGCGGATATGATACTGCGTGAAATTCGTGAGCGTCTAAGCTTTCTCATTAACGTGGGGCTTGATTACCTAACATTAAACCGCTCTGCTGGAACTCTCTCGGGAGGAGAAGCACAGCGGATCCGTTTAGCTACTCAAATTGGTTCTCGTTTAACGGGGGTTCTTTATATTTTAGATGAACCTTCTATCGGTCTTCATCAGCGTGACAATGATCGCTTAATTCGCACGATGCAAGATATGCGCGATATTGGAAATACGTTGATTGTTGTAGAACATGACGAAGATACGATGATGGCAGCTGATTATTTAATTGATATCGGACCAGGAGCCGGCGTACACGGAGGTGCTGTTGTTTCTCAAGGTGCGCCTCAGGAAGTGATGAAGGATGAAAACTCTTTAACGGGTCAATATCTATCAGGAGAGAAGTTTATTCCTCTTCCAGCGGAAAGACGGTCAATAGATAAAGATCGGATGATTGAAATTATAGGAGCAAAAGAAAATAATTTAAAAAATGTAAAAGCAAAGCTTCCGTTAGGTATGTTCACGGCTGTTACAGGTGTATCTGGATCAGGTAAGAGTACGCTGGTAAATGATATCCTTCATAAATCATTGGCGCAAAAGCTGCATAAAGCAAAAAGCAAAGCAGGAGAACATAAAGAAATCAAAGGCATTGAACACTTAGATAAAGTCATCGATATTGATCAGTCTCCCATAGGCCGTACGCCTCGTTCGAACCCTGCAACTTATACAGGTGTATTCGATGACATCCGAGATGTATTTGCCCAAACAAACGAAGCAAAAGTGCGCGGATATAAAAAAGGCCGTTTTAGCTTTAACGTGAAAGGCGGCCGCTGTGAAGCTTGTCGAGGAGACGGTATTATCAAGATTGAAATGCATTTCTTGCCAGATGTATACGTCCCTTGTGAAGTCTGCCACGGCAAACGATATAACCGTGAAACTTTAGAAGTGAAATACAAAGATCAAAACATTTCAGATGTGTTGGATATGACCGTTGAAGACGCGCTTCACTTCTTTGAAAACATTCCAAAGATTAAGCGGAAGCTGCAGACAATTTACGATGTAGGACTTGGCTATATCACCCTTGGACAGCCGGCTACTACTTTATCCGGTGGAGAGGCACAGCGTGTAAAATTAGCTTCAGAGCTTCACCGCCGCTCAACAGGAAGAACGCTGTACATTTTAGACGAACCGACTACCGGTCTTCATGTCGATGATATTGCACGATTATTAAAAGTGCTCCAGCGTTTAGTTGAAAATGGAGATACGGTTTTAGTGATCGAACATAATTTAGACGTCATCAAAGCAGCTGATTACCTGCTTGATTTAGGGCCTGAAGGTGGAGATAAAGGCGGACAAATTGTGGCTACGGGTACGCCAGAAGAAGTGGCAAAAGTAAAAGAATCCTATACGGGTCATTATTTGAAGCCAATTTTAGAACGTGACCGCAAGCGTATGGAGAAAAAAGTTGAAAAAGCAGAGGCATTAACTCGTTAAAAGACACCAGCATTGGTGTCTTTTTTATAAAGAATGAAACTTTTTAACTCATTAAACCGTAATACATGATATAAGGAGCTGATTATTATGGAAGGAAATCGCATACTATCTTCCTTAAATTATTTTAGCGTTTTCTTTGCACCATTTTTATTACCTATTATTATTTATTTTGTTGTTCATAACATAGAAGTAAAGAAACATGCAAAAACTGCATTTTTGTCACATTTATTACCTATCGCTACAGCGATCTTGTTCTTATTTTTCTTGCTTCCTGCTCTTACTGGCTCTAGTGGAACGGTATTTATTCTTTTAATTGTAGCTTTAGTTGTTGTTTCTTTAGTTAATGTTGTTGTGTTTGTATGGAATATTGTAAAAGGGATACAAATATTAAGCAGATAAAAGTTAAATGACTAAAACGTAAAGAGGAGATGGAAGGTATGAGTGAAAAGCGTAAACAAATTTTACAGATGGTAGAAGAAGGGAAACTTAGCGTAGATGAGGCTTTAACTTTGCTGAATTCATTGGAAAAAGACTCAGCTAATGATTCTTCCTATGCTACGCCTGATAAAGCTGAGCTATCCCCTTATGTAGGAGGAAAACAGAAAAAAACGTACGCTTCTAAGTCATCTCAAAGCTCTTTAAAGGAAAAATTATTTACATTTGTAGATCAAACGGTAAAAAAAGTAAAAGAAGGAGATTTAGATTTTAACTTTGGTCCTTCGATTGACGTTCAGCACATCTTTCAACAATCAGAAGCATATATTCAAGAGATTGACGTAGATTTAGCAAATGGAAGCGTCCAACTCCGACCTTGGGGAAGTACAGAAGTACGAATAGAGTGTGAAGCTGCTATCTACAAAGTAGAGAATTCGGATGAAGCACGCCGCACTTTCTTGCAGCATACGGCGTTTTCCATTGAAAATGGCAAATTGCGCTTTTCAATTCAGCAAAAGCAAATGAAAGTGAAAGCGATTATTTATATTCCAGAAATGGAATATGAACGCGTCAAGCTCCGTATGTTTAATGGTTCAATCGATGGGGAAAGACTAAGCGTACGAGACCTGAAAGCCAAAACAGCTAATGGTACCATCCGCTTTTACGATGTGAACAGCCATTCTCTCGAAATGGAGACATCAAACGGGCACATGGAACTTTCTCGAATACTCGCTTCGAAATGTGAGCTTGAAACAATCAATGGAACGGTTAAATTTGATGGAGATACAAAAAAGATTGATGTTCAGACATTTAACGGAGATATTGATACGTATTTAAAAGGAGAGCGCATTGAAAAAGCATTTTTCAAAACGACTACAGGAAGCATTACGCTCTATACGCCGCCTCATCTCTCCGTTGATGGAGATTTGAAATCTAACTTTGGGAATTTTACGTGTACACTTCCTGAGATGGAAATAGTAGATGAGAAAAAAGAAACGGTGATGAAACAACTTCGTTTCAAAGCAAATGTCGCTTCGCCGAAAGGCTATAAATTGTTAGCTGAATCCAAAACGGGCTCAATTGTTATAAAATAGAAAACGCTTGTTTTAGTAAAAAAACAAAGGAGATGATTAACGTGCGAAAGTTGTATCGTTCGCGAACAAATCGCAAGCTTGCGGGTGTTATCGGCGGTATTTCTCAGTATATCGGAATAGATGCTTCACTACTCCGCGTATTGTTTATCATCAGTTTATTTTTTACAGTAGGTACTCCGGTCATCTTATATATGATTTTTGTGTTTTTAGTTCCAAATGAAGAAGGAGATTTCTAAAAATGTTATTGCGTGGAATCATTAGTATTTTAATCAATGCCCTCGTATTAATCGTAATTGCAGGTTATATCGACACTTTCCACTTGGAATCAGTCAGTGCAGCTATTATCGCGAGCTTGATTCTATCTATTTTGAACGTGTTTGTTAAGCCGATTTTAATTTTACTTACCCTGCCGGTGACATTTCTTACGCTTGGGCTGTTTTTATTCGTCATTAATGCCATTACGCTGATGATTACACAAAGTGTTATGGGAGATTCTTTTAATATTGACGGGTTTGGTACAGCGCTTTTAGCCTCAGTAATTATGTCGCTTTTAAATGCGCTTATTCAACGAGTGATTGTTGAACCGCTTCAAAATAGAAGATAACTTTCTTGCAATATTTAATTTTCTAAAAAAGATGGTAAGGTGATGCAGCCTATGCCATCTTTTTTTCTTTTCTTTCCGTATTAATGATAAAATAAAATGGCTAGAACCAAACGCGACATAAAAGCGAGAGTTGGATATACTGTAGACATGAACAGGTATATGACTGTTCATAAAAGGAGGATGCACGGTGGTTAAAGTACGTACAAAAGACATCATTGAGAAATTTAAATTAGAGCTTATTAGCGGAGAAGAAGGAATCGACCGCCCTATTTCAACAAGTGATATTTCACGTCCAGGTATTGAAATGGCAGGTTATTTTACATATTACCCAGCAGAACGTATCCAGCTGTTAGGTAAAACAGAACTATCATTTTTTAAACAATTAGATGATGAACAAAAAAAAGTTCGAATGGAAAAGATGTGTACAGATATCACGCCGGCTATCATTGTTTCGCGCGAAATGGATGTACCGAAAGAACTTATCGAAGCTTCAGAGCGTGAATCAGTTCCTGTGCTGCGTTCAAGCTTTAAAACAACGCGACTTTCCAGCCATTTAACGAATTTTCTTGAAAGCCGGCTAGCACCTACTACTGCCATGCACGGCGTATTAGTTGATATATACGGAATTGGTGTATTAATCATGGGAAAAAGCGGCGTTGGTAAAAGTGAAACAGCTCTAGAGCTTGTTAAGAGGGGACATCGTCTAGTAGCCGATGACTGTGTGGAAATCCGTCAAGAAGATCAAGACACGCTTGTAGGAAATGCGCCTGGTTTAATCGAGCATTTGCTTGAAATTCGAGGACTAGGGATCATCAATGTGATGACGCTATTCGGCGCAGGAGCTGTACGAAGCTATAAGCGAATTTCACTTGTTATTCAGTTAGAGACATGGGATCAGCAGAAACATTATGATCGCCTTGGTTTAGAAGAAGATAAAATGAAAATTATTGATACAGACGTTACAAAAATTACATTGCCAGTACGTCCGGGACGAAACTTAGCTGTTATCATTGAAGTGGCGGCAATGAACTTCCGCTTAAAGCGTATGGGTATTAACGCAGCAGAACAATTTTCTGCACGTCTAACAGATGTAATTGAAGAAGGAGATCGTGAAGATTTATAAGAAAGGGTGTTAACTTGTGGAAGCAACTATTCAGCCGTTAGATCGCGTTTTCCTTGAAATTGGCCCTCTAACGGTCTACTGGTACGGCGTAATTATCGGTGCAGGTGTTCTATTAGGTCTTTATATTGCGACAAGAGAAAGTGTAAGAAGAGGCTTATCAAAAGATACATTTGTTGATCTTATCTTATTTGCTGTGCCAATAGCTATTATTTGTGCACGAATTTATTATGTATCCTTTGAATGGGGATACTATTCAAAGCATTTAAATGAAATACCTCAGATTTGGCAAGGTGGGATTGCCATTCATGGGGGCTTAATCGGAGGCGTATTAACTGCCATTGTGTATTCGAAAGTAAAAAAAATTTCATTTTGGAAGTTGGCTGATATTGCTGCGCCTAGTTTAATCCTTGGCCAAGCCATTGGGCGCTGGGGAAACTTTATGAATCAAGAGGCACATGGGGGCCCGGTTACCCGTGCTTTTTTAGAAGGGTTGCACCTTCCAAATTTTATCATTAACCAAATGTATATTAACGGTACATACTATCATCCTACGTTTTTATACGAATCATTATGGGATTTTGCCGGATTTATCCTGTTGATGGTACTTCGCCGCACCAGTCTGCGAAAAGGAGAAATTTTCTTATCTTATTTAATCTGGTACTCAGTTGGACGCTTCTTTGTAGAAGGGCTTCGCACGGATAGTTTAATGCTGACGCATACACTCAGAATCGCTCAAGTTGTTTCACTCGCACTGATTGTAATAGCCATTATTTTAATTATTGTCCGCCGCGTGACGGGCATGAGTAAACAGAAATACTTAGAGAATGAAGAAGCACAATCTAAGGCGTAAATGAAGAAAAGCTACAAGATTTACACAAACTTGATTTGACGCAAGGGAAGGAAATGAATAATGACGATTAATACGGTTTTGTTTGATTTAGACGGTACGTTAATTGATACAAATGAATTAATTATTGCTTCATTTACTCATACGCTTAATCACTATTATCCTGAACAATATACTCGTGAAGATATTTTACAGTTTATGGGACCTCCTTTATACGACACGTTTGTAGAAATGGATAAAACGAAAGTAAACGAAATGATTGAGATGTATCGCACGCATAATCTAGCTAATCATGATTTGCTTGTTAAAGAATTTGAAGGCGTACTTGAAACAGTTAAATGGCTGCACGAGCAGAATTATAAATTAGGCATTGTCACAACAAAGCAAAGAAATACGGTCATGATGGGGCTTAAGTTAACAAAGTTAGACCAGTTCTTTGATACGATTGTTGCAATTGAAGACGTAACAAATGCAAAGCCGCATCCTGAGCCAGTAGAAAAAGCACTGAAGCTGCTTAATGCTAAACCTGAAGAAACGCTGATGGTGGGAGATAACCATCATGACATCGTTTCTGGCCAAAGAGCTTATACGAAAACAGCTGGAGTTGCTTGGAGCGCAAAAGGAAGAGATCATATCGCTTCTTATAATCCTGATATTATTTTAGAGAATATGACGGATTTAATTGATATATTAAAAGGAGAACGTCAGTGAGAAAAACGACGCGCTATCCGGTTAAAGGAGCTAATTCCCTTTGGCATGTCTATAAGACCGTGCCTTTTTGGAAAGTAGTGCGCAACTTCCTAATCATTCAATGCGCTCGCTATACGCCTTTTCTTTTGATGAAAAACTGGCTGTACAAAGCGTGCCTAGGGATGAAAGTAGGACCTCAAACATCCTTTGCCCTTATGGTGATGCTCGATATTATGTTTCCTGAAAAAATACAAGTAGGACGCAATACGGTTATCGGATACAATACAACTATTCTCGCTCATGAATATCTGATAACGGAATATCGTCTTGGAGATGTCATCATTGGGGATGAAGTGATGATTGGAGCAAATAGCACCATCCTTCCAGGCGTAACAATCGGCAACGGAGCGGTTGTAGCGGCTGGAACGGTGGTTCATAAAGATGTAGCACCCGGTTTCTTTGTTGGAGGTAACCCTATGCGTGTCATCTATACAAAAGAAGAAATGGAAAAGCGCAAGGAAGCAGAGCCTAAAGCCACAACTTAGCAAGAACTAAGCTGTGGTTTTTTTTGTAAATTTGAACAGCTGGCGGTTGACGGCTGACTTTATCGGGTGTAAACTATCAATAACTTTAATTTGTTATTTCGCTAATACATTAGCGTGATAAAGCGAAATCAACCTATCAATAATAGATAAAATCAAGCTTAAAGGACGTGTCGGAATGTCAAAGTTATTTATGTTTGAAAAACCCCTTGGAATGAGAGATACCCTGCCAGCTCTTTTTGAAAGAAAAAAACAAGTTCGCAATCAGCTGGCAGATGAAATCAGCAGCTGGGGCTATCAATATATGGCAACGCCTACTGTGGAATACTACGAGACGGTAGGAAGCGCATCAGCTATTTTAGATCAACAATTGTTTAAACTTTTAGATAAAGAAGGGCATACGCTTGTGCTGCGACCGGATGTAACAACGCCATTTGCACGTGTGGCCGCTTCAAAACTTTTAAATAATTCTCCTTTGCGCTTAGCTTATGAAGCAAATGTATTCCGAGCTCAGCAGCGTGAGGGCGGCCGCCCGGCGGAGTTTGAACAAATAGGCGTTGAGCTAATTGGAGACGCTACGATGAGCAGCGATGCTGAAGTGATTGCTCTCATGATCGGCGCGTTAAAAAGAGCGGGACTTAAATCATTTAAAGTGGCAATTGGCCATATCGGGTTTGTTAATTCGCTTTTTTTAGAAATTGTCGGAAATGAAGAACGTGCTAACGTGCTTCGCCGCTTTTTATATGAGAAAAATTACGTGGGTTATCGTAATCATGTAAAAGATTTGAATCTATCTTCTATTGATAAACAGCGTCTCCTTCAGCTGCTTAACCTGCGCGGAGATGAAAAGAAGATTGAAGAAGCGGTTGAACTAGTTGAAAACGAAGCTGGTAAAAAAGCAGCCGGTGATTTGAAAAAGCTATGGAATATGCTTGATGCGTACGGTGTAACGGATGAAATTAAAATTGATTTTAACTTAGTCAGTCATATGAGCTATTACACAGGTATTTTATTTGAAGTCTTTGCTGAAAACGTTGGTTTCCATATCGGTAATGGAGGACGTTATGACCAGCTTCTTGAAAAATTTGCGTCTAAAACACCAGCTACAGGATTTGGAATTCAGCTCGACCGCTTAATTGAAGCGCTGGGCGAAGAAGTATATGAGCCTTCAGCAGTATACGGCATATTATATAGCCAGGAGCGTTTAGATGAGGCATTAGCTTTAGCTGCTGAACAGCGCAAGCAAGGATACCGGGTAGTGACTCAGGAAATTGCAGGCGTTGATGATGTTGATGTATTTACTGCACAGTTTGAAGAAGTCACGTTTCTAATTGGAAAACGAGGCAAGGGGGGACAATAATGAGTGAACTATTAACAATTGCAATGCCAAAAGGACGTATTTTTGAAGAAGCAGCTGAACTTTTGCGTCAAGCAGACTTTCAATTGCCGCCAGAATTTGACGATTCGCGCAAGCTGATTGTAGACATTCCTGAAGAGAACATGCGCTTTATTTTAGCAAAACCAATGGACGTTACTACTTATGTAGAATACGGGGTAGCGGATCTTGGTATTGCAGGTAAAGACGTAATGTTAGAAGAAGAAAGAGATGTCTATGAGCTGTTGGATTTAAATATTAGTAAATGTCATCTGGCCGTTGCCGGTTTGCCTAATGCTAAAAAATCAGAAATTGCTCAAAAAGTGGCAACCAAATATCCAAATGTAGCATCTACTTATTTCAGGGAGCAAGGAGAGCAAGTAGAAATTATTAAATTGAATGGTTCCATTGAATTAGCGCCTTTAATCGGCCTGGCTGATCGGATCGTTGATATTGTATCAACAGGACAAACACTAAAAGAGAACGGACTTGTTGAATTGGAGCACATTGAAGATATTACATCGCGTTTGATTGTGAACCCTGTGAGCTATCGTTTAAAAGACGAACGAATTGATGATTTAGTGAATCGTTTAGCCCAAGTGGTTCAACCTGTATAAAAGAGGTGACATACATTGAAAATTACACGTGTAACAGAACAAGTGAGCTTAAAACGTACGATTGATCAAGGAACGAGTGCTCAAAGAGAAATTGTCGTAAATATTTTAAAGCAGGTGCAAGAGCAAAAAGACGAAGCTTTAAAAAGGTATACAGCCCAATTTGACGGCGTTGAGCTTTCTTCTTTGCTTGTGACAGAACAAGAAAAGAAGCGTGCTTATGAGCTGGTTGATGCAGATATGCTGTCAATCATTCGTGAAGCTGCTGACAACATTCGTGATTACCACGAAAGAATGGTCGAGCAGTCTTGGATGACAACAAAAGAAGATGGAACCATTTTAGGGCAGAAAGTAACGCCTTTAGATGCAGTAGGTGTTTATGTACCGGGAGGCCTTGCGGCTTATCCTTCTTCCGTTTTAATGAATGTCATTCCTGCTCAAGTGGCAGGTGTAAAACGTATCGTGATGGTTTCACCTCCAGGAAAAGACGGCGCGCTTCCTGCTGGAGTAGTGGTAGCAGCGAGTGAGCTTGGGGTCAAAGAGATTTATAAAGTAGGGGGAGCTCAGGCAGTAGGGGCACTTGCCTATGGAACAGAAACAATTCAATCCGTCGATAAAATTGTAGGGCCAGGTAATATCTTTGTTGCATTAGCGAAAAGGGAAGTATATGGCTTAGTAGACATTGACTCAATTGCTGGACCTAGTGAAATTGTCGTACTAGCAGACGATACGGCTAAGCCGAACGAAGTGGCCGCTGATTTATTGTCTCAAGCAGAACATGACAAATTAGCTTCAAGTATTTTAGTTACACCTTCTATGAAATTAGCCGAAGCTGTTAAAGAAGAAGTGGAAAGACAAGTGGAATCTTTACCTCGTAAAGAAATTGCAAAACCTTCTATTGATAACCATGGCGCTATTTATGTGACCGGGTCATTAGAAGAAGCGATTGAAGCTGTTAATCAATTAGCTCCTGAGCATTTAGAAATTATGACTGAAAGTCCGCTTGAACTTTTAGGTTCCATTCGTCATGCCGGTGCTATTTTTCTAGGAAGATACAGCTCAGAACCTGTTGGCGATTATTTCGCGGGACCAAACCATGTTCTTCCAACAAATGGGACAGCAAAATTCTCAAGTCCTTTATCAGTTGATTCATTTGTGAAAAAGTCTAGTATCATTTCATACAGCCAACAAGCTCTGCAGAAAAATGTCTCGAAAATCGCAGCATTTGCTCGTTTAGAAGGGCTAGAAGCTCATGCAAGGGCGGTTGAAGAACGCTTTAAAAAATAAGGTGGAGATTAAAAGAAAAGAGTAGAAATGTTCTTTTCTTTACTTATTACATGCACAGTTGAAAGGAGTTTCACAATGAGAGAGTCAAGTATTAAACGTACAACAAACGAAACGGATATTGCATTAGCGATTGGAATCGATGGAGAAGGAAAAGCGAGCATTGATACAGGCGTTCCTTTTTTAAATCATATGCTCGATTTATTTACAAAACACGGACAGTTTAACCTTGATGTAAAAGCAGATGGAGACACGGAGATTGATGATCACCATACAACGGAAGATATCGGTATTTGCCTTGGTCAAACGTTCAAAGAAGCGCTCGGTGATAAAAAAGGAATTAAGCGCTATGGAAATGCTTTCGTACCAATGGATGACGCGTTGGCTCAAGTGGTAGTAGATTTAAGCAATCGTCCTCATTTTGAATTTAAAGGTGATATTCCCGCGCCGCGCGTCGGTACATTTGATACAGAGCTTGTGTATGAATTTTTATGGAAATTTGCATTAGAATCTCGCATGAATGTACATGTAATTGTACACTACGGTAAAAATACGCACCACATTATTGAAGCGGTGTTTAAGGCTTTAGCACGTGCTTTGGACGAAGCGACAACGATTGATCCGCGTGTCAAAGGTGTGCCTTCGACGAAAGGGATGTTGTAAATGATTGGAATTGTCGACTATGGGATGGGCAACTTATACAGCGTAAGTAAAGCTCTTGAACGATTAAACTATGATTATATTATCTCGGCAGATCCTGCAGAACTAAGAAAGGCAAAAGGGCTGATTCTTCCTGGAGTTGGAGCATTCAAAGATGCGATGGAACAGCTGAATCAAACAAAGCTGACGGACTTTATTAAAGAAGAAGTAGCAAAAGGAATGCCTTTGCTTGGAATTTGTTTAGGTATGCAGCTTTTATTTGAAGAAAGCGATGAGAACGGCGTAACAAAAGGGCTGGAACTGTTAAAAGGGAGAGTCGAGCGTATTCCCGGCATTACTGCCGAAGGACAGACATATAAAGTTCCCCATATGGGCTGGAACTCTTTAGATTTTCATCAGCAGTCTGCTCTGCTTGATGGAATCAGTGAAGGTCATGTGTACTTTGTTCACTCTTATTACGTAAAAACAAATGATCAAGACGTGCTTTTAGCAACAAGTCCTTATGATGTCGAAGTTCCAGCAGTTGTTGGAAAAGCACACGTATTTGGCACTCAATTCCACCCTGAAAAAAGCAGTGCAATCGGAATGCAAATGCTGCAAAATTATGCAAACTTCGTAGAGAAAAGGAGCCCATCGTATGAGCAAATTTGAAATATATCCAGCCATTGATATGCGCGGAGGAAAGTGCGTCCGTTTGCTTCAAGGAGATTACTCAAAAGAAACGGTGTACGGAGATTCTCCGGTAGATATGGCCACACAATTCGCAAGTGAAGGCGCTCAGTGGATTCACATGGTTGATTTAGACGGCGCAAAAGCGGCCAAGCGCGTGAATGATGAATTTGTGCTAGGCGTGAAAAAGAAATTAGATGTACGTGTGCAAATTGGAGGAGGCATTCGCTCAGAAGCTGACGTTGCTTACTATTTAGAAAACGGAATTGACCGTGTTATTTTAGGAAGTGCAGCTATTTCTAATCCTGAATTTGTGAAAAAAATGCTGAAGGAATATGGTGCGCGTATTGCTATTGGTATTGATGCACGTGATGGCTATGTTGCGACGGAAGGCTGGGTGGAAACATCTACAATCAAAGCGACAGAACTAGGAAAAGAATTGGCTAATGCTGGTGCGGAAACATTTATTTTCACGGATATTTCTACTGATGGTATGCTGTCTGGTCCTAATGTGGAAGGAATTGTTGAAATGGCTAAGGCTACTGGAAAAGGTGTGATTGCATCAGGGGGAGTTAGTAAACTTGCTGATCTAGATGCACTAAAGAAATATGAAGCTGACGGTGTTATTGGTGCCATCGTAGGGAAAGCACTTTATACAAATAAGTTTACAGTAGCTGAAGCACTTCAAGAGGTGAAAGCGTAATGATTACAAAACGAATCATTCCTTGTTTAGATGTAAAGGACGGCCGTGTGGTAAAAGGAGTTCAGTTTGTGGAACTTCGAGATGCAGGAGATCCTGTAGAATTGGCGAAATTTTACGATGAAGAAGGCGCAGACGAATTAGTCTTTTTAGACATTTCTGCTTCTCATGAAGGACGCAAAACGATGGTACATGTTGTAGAAGAAGTAGCATCTCAGCTAGCGATTCCTTTTACGGTGGGCGGAGGAATTAATGCATTAGAAGATATGAAAAGAATGCTTCGTGCTGGTGCAGACAAAGTGTCATTAAATACAGCGGCCGTACTCAATCCAACACTGATTACAGAAGGGTCCGACTTTTTTGGAGCTCAGTGTATTGTGGTAGCCATCGATGCTAAGTACGATGAAAGCTTACAATCATGGCGAGTCTACACACACGGAGGCCGCAACGCAACGGACTGGGAAGTAATCCACTGGGCCAGAGAAGCAGTGAAGCGCGGTGCGGGTGAGATCTTGTTAACGAGTATGGATAAAGACGGTGAAAAATCAGGGTTTGATTTAGCATTAACCAAAGCAGTCAGCCAAGCGGTGAGCGTTCCTGTTATTGCTTCTGGCGGCGCAGGAAATGGTCAAGATTTTGTCGATGCGTTTGAAAAAGGGGAAGCTGACGCGGCTTTGGCGGCTTCGATCTTTCACTATAAAGAAACATCTGTAAAAGAAATTAAAAGCTATGCAAAACAACAAGGAGTGAGCATTCGATGACGATTGAAAACATTAAATTCAACAGTGATGGACTTGTGCCAGCTATTGTACAAGATGCTGTGAGCAAAGAAGTTTTAACATTGGCTTATATGAACGAAGAATCACTTCAAAAATCAATTGATACACGTGAAACATGGTTTTACAGCCGTTCTCGACAAGAGTTGTGGCACAAGGGTGCAACCTCTGGAAACACACAAAAAATTGTGAGCATGGCATATGACTGTGATGCTGATTCTCTTGTTGTAAAAGTGGAGCCTCAAGGTCCTGCTTGTCATACGGGCGCTTACAGCTGCTTTAATGAAACAATTCTTGGTGAAAATAAACAAAATAATAATCGGTTTGCTATTATTAATGAGCTAGAAGAAGTAATCGCTAAGCGTGAAGCTGAAATGCCAGAAGGAGCTTATACGACGTACTTATTCGATAAAGGCGTAGATAAAATCCTCAAAAAAGTAGGAGAAGAAGCTGGTGAAGTGATTATTGCAGCAAAAAATCGTGACCATGATGAGCTGAAGTGGGAAGTTGCAGATTTATTGTACCACGTACTTGTTTTACTTCGTGAGCAAAAGCTGCCTTTAGACGATGTCCTATCAGTATTAAAAGAGCGTCACTCTAGCTAATAGCTACATAGTGAAAGGAGAGAAGGAGTTGTCTCATTTTAGATAAAAGAGGCAAAACCTTCTCTTATTTGTGTCCAGAAACGACTGTTTACAGGCTCCTTTTTTGAATAGAGGTATTAAACTTCTTGGCAAATGTGATATACTACGAACGTCGAAATTATCAACTTATTTGGAGGGCTTAATGGAAAAACACTCAAAAGTAATTCAAAAAATGGCACAAGTAATTCCATTTTCGCAAACGGGTGACTTCTATTTCGAAAAAGCGCTGCAGGCGTTTGAAGAAGAGGAGTCGGATAAAGCGCTCAAGTATTTAACGCGTGCAAACAAAGAAAATGCCCGTAATCCACAGCTTCTTACAAACGTTGGAGTAGCTTTAACGGAGCAGGGAGATTATCAAGATGCCAACGAGCTTTTTCTCCATGTGATTCATCATATGGACGATACATTAGGAAGCTGTTACTACTATATAGCCAACAGCTATGCGCATCTTGGACTGTTTGAAGAATCAAAAAAATACGCGATGTATTACATTGAGCATTTTCCAAATGGTGACCTCTTTCGATCGGCTACAGATCTGTTAGATTTACTATCAATTGATGTGGATGAAGAAGATGAAGAACCTAAAAATCAGCTAGGCGACATGCTGATTATAAAACAAGAACAAGCAAAACGACTGCTTGAAGCAACGAATTTTGAAGAAGCAGTGGATTTGTTAACTGAAATAATTGATGAGTATCCAGAATTCTGGTCTGCATATAATAATTTAGCGTTAGCTTATTTTTATTTAAATAAAATTGATGAGGCAATGGATTTGCTGAATGAAGTATTGGAGAAAAACCCTGGAAATCTTCATGCGTTATGCAATCAGCTGATTTTCTATTATTATTGCCATAAGCATAAAGAAGTTGAGGAGCTTACAGACGGGCTTAGCCGCGTTTATCCAATGTCATTTGAACACCGCTATAAGCTTGGAGCAACATTTGCATTGATTGGTCAATACAAACTATCATACAGATGGTTAAAAAAGCTTTATACACAAGGATTTCAAGGAGACAACTCATTTCATTATTGGCTCTCATATGCCTCTTACTATACCGGACGTGAAGCGTTCGCTAAAGAAATGTGGAAGCTGGCATTGGAAGACGTTCCCGATAAAGAAGGAGAGGAGCCTTGGCGCATCAGTCAAAAAGCTGCGAAGGTTTTTCAATCGAAAGTGGATGTTACAGCGAAAAAGAAGTGTGCAACAAAAAATGTTCACGATCAGCTTTACAGCTTGTATATGGCGAAGAAGCTTCCTGAACAGCAGCGTCTGCTCCTTTTAGAAGAAATCAAGTCGTCCATACATATGAGTACACTTTTGGATGAAGTATATACGTATGTATGGCAGGATAAACAACATGTGATTTTTGAGGTGGCAGATGTTATTGAACTGGAGATGGAATCGCAGAATGAAAGTGATACCCAGGATCTTTTAAGCTTTTGGTTTTATGTATATGTACAGGTATATAAACAATCCTATGATTTTCAGCATGTGAACGTAAATGCATGGGCCGCAGCCGTCACATATATATGGGCGAAAGAACAAAACCAGTCTATTACTCAAGCCGATGCGGCAAAACAATATTCCATTTCCGCTGCAACAGTGAGAAAGTACAGTAAAATTGTGAATACGTTATTAAATTGAGCAAAAAAATAGACGGTAATAGGAAGAACATATTAGGATAGTGGTAACGAAATAATTATCCATAAATTTGGAATCAACTACGAAGGAATTTCCTAAAAGGAGTGTAAAGCAATGACAGAAGAAAAAATTTATGATGTCATTATTATTGGGGCAGGTCCAGCAGGTATGACTGCTGCTGTATATACATCTCGTGCAGATTTATCAACACTAATGATTGAACGCGGAATTCCAGGCGGTCAAATGGCTAATACGGAAGATGTAGAAAACTATCCAGGTTATGATCATATCCTTGGTCCTGACCTTTCTAACAAAATGTTTGAGCATGCAAAAAAATTCGGTGCGGAATATGCGTACGGTGATATTAAAGAAATCATCGACGGAGAAGAATACAAGACAGTTCGTGCAGGCAGCAAAGAATATAAAACACGTTCAGTAATCGTTGCTACGGGTGCTGAATATAAAAAATTAGGCGCGCCAGGAGAAAAAGAACTAGGCGGCCGCGGCGTATCTTATTGTGCTGTATGTGACGGTGCATTCTTTAAAGGTAAAGAGCTAGTTGTTGTAGGCGGTGGAGACTCTGCGGTTGAAGAAGGCGTATATTTAACACGCTTCGCAACAAAAGTAACAATTATTCACCGACGCGATGAGCTTCGCGCGCAGAAAATCCTACAGCAGCGTGCATTTGATAACGAAAAAGTTGACTTTATTTGGAATACAACGGTCAAAGAAGTAAATGAAAAAGACGGTAAAGTAGGAAGCGTAACGTTGGTAGATACAAAAACAGGTGAAGAGCGCGAGTTTGGTGCGGACGGCGTATTCATTTATGTTGGAATGGTTCCACTAACAAAACCATTCGAAAGCCTAAACATCACGAATAAAGAAGGATATATTGAAACGAACGAGCAAATGGAAACAAAAGTACCAGGTGTGTTCGCAGCTGGAGACGTTCGTGAAAAGGCTCTTCGTCAAATTGTAACAGCTACAGGCGATGGCAGCATTGCTGCTCAAGCGGCTCAGCACTATGTAGAAGAGTTAAAAGAAAAGTTAAAAGCTATTCAGCAATAAGGCTGAAATCAATCTTTTACAAAACGTAATTCGGTTTTAACTGTTCTGTAACACCTGTGAAACATTGATGGGGTACTATATAGATAGTAATTGACCCCCTTTTATAAAATATATGTATGTCGGGCATAGGACGTGTTCCTATGCCTCTTTTTTGTGACTATAACAGATTGAATTTACGTATATAACAGCAATGGATTATTTTCAGAAAATTTAGTAATAGTTAGTTCATCTCCGTTGTGAGAGAAGTTTGTTTCGTAGTATAATAAAAGAAAATGTCAGTATACATATGATGAGGTGGAAAACATGCAAAGGGTCACAAATTGTGTATTAATGAAAGATGATAAAGTATTGTTGCTTCAAAAGCCACGAAGAAACTGGTGGGTGGCCCCGGGTGGGAAAATGGAGCAAGGAGAATCTGTAAAAGACTCTGTTGTAAGAGAATTTCGTGAAGAAACGGGAATTTATTTGAAAAATCCCACTGTAAAAGGTATCTTTACTTTTACGATGAAAGAAAACGATCAAATTTCATCTGAATGGATGATGTTTACTTTTTTTGCTACAGATTTTGATGGGACAAATGTGCTAGAATCAGAAGAAGGCAAACTCGGTTGGCATAATTTGAGTGAAGTAAGTGAATTGCCGATGGCACCGGGAGATCATCACATTATCGATTATGTAGCAAAAGGGTCGGGTGTTATTTATGGCAACTTTACGTATACAACGGATTTCGAGTTATTATCTTATCGAATTGATCCTTGTTAATGATAAATAGACATGTATGCATAGATTGAGGGGGATGGAAAATGAGTACTGGGTCTGTAAGCGATATTCAATTGGTGATTATTACTGGAATGTCAGGTGCAGGAAAAACAGTAGCAATTCAGAGTTTTGAAGATTTAGGGTTCTTTTGTGTAGATAATTTACCCCCTACATTGCTACCGAAATTTTTAGAACTCATGAAAGAGTCAGGGAATAAAATGAATAAAGTTGCTCTTGTTATGGACTTGCGAGGCAGAGAGTTTTTTGAAAGCCTGTTTGAAGCATTAGATAACATGAGTGAAACAACGTGGGTCACGCCACAAATTTTATTTTTAGATGCAAAAGATTCTGTATTGGTGACGCGCTATAAAGAAACGAGACGTTCACATCCGCTAGCTCCTTCGGGTTTACCTTTAGAAGGAATTGGTATGGAACGTGAGCTTCTTGAGGAGTTAAAGGGAAGAGCTCAGCTTATTTATGAGACGTCAGAGTTAAAACCAAGAGAGCTTAGAGAAAAGATTTTAACTCAGTTTTCGTCGCACGCTTCACAGGTTTTTACTGTTAATGTGATGTCGTTTGGTTTTAAATATGGTGTACCTATTGACGCTGATTTAGTCTTTGATGTGCGCTTTTTGCCAAACCCTCACTACATTGACCATATGCGCCCTAAAACAGGGCTTGAAGAAGAGGTTTCTTCTTACGTATTAAAATGGACGGAAACTCAAAAGTTCATTGAAAAAGTAGTAGACTTACTTTCGTTTATGCTTCCACAGTACAAGCGAGAAGGTAAAAGCCAGCTGGTCATTGCTATAGGATGCACAGGCGGACAGCATCGCTCCGTCACATTAGCTGAATATTTAGGTCACCATTTCCAGAATGAATACAAAACTCATATTTCTCATCGTGACATTGAGAGGAGAAAGGAAAATCATAGATGAGCAGTGAACAGCTTCCAAAAGTTGTCGTCATTGGGGGAGGAACGGGTTTACCAGTGCTGTTAAGAGGGTTGAAGGAATACCCTCTTGATCTTACAGCCATCGTAACCGTAGCAGACGACGGGGGAAGTTCTGGCCGATTGCGCGATGAACTTGAAATCCCTGCTCCTGGTGATATTCGAAATGTGCTAGTTGCTTTATCAGATGTAGAGCCACTAGTTGAAGAGCTTTTTCAGCATCGATTTGATACAGGAAATGAGCTTACAGGCCATTCTCTTGGCAATTTGTTGCTTGCAGCTATGACGTCTATTACTGGCGATTTTGTGCATGCTATACGAGAAATGAGCAAAGTACTAAACGTCAGAGGGAAAGTACTTCCAGCAGCTAATCAAAGTGTTGTGCTGCATGCGGAGATGCAAGATGGATCCATCGTAACAGGTGAATCTAAAATTCCAGAAGTTAATAAAAAAATTAATAAAGTATTTTTATCGCCCGCCGATGTGAAGCCGCTTGTCGAGACAATAAAAGCGATTCGACGCGCTGATTTAATTGTGTTGGGGCCCGGAAGTCTTTATACAAGTATTTTGCCGAATTTACTGGTGCGGGATATTTGTAACGAGCTTTGTTCGACAAAAGCAAAGAAAGTGTACGTATGCAACGTGATGACGCAGCCGGGTGAGACATTGGGTTTTAAGGCAAGTGATCATATTAAAGCGCTTTACAATCATATGCCTTGTGCATTTTTAGATGCGATTATCGTCAATAATGCGCCTATTCCAGCGCCTTTGAAAAAGAAATATCAAGTAGAGCAGGCTCAGCCTGTAGAATATGATCGTGAAGTATTGCTAAAATTAGGGTTAGAAGTGATTGAAGATCAAATTATTCAGTATGACGGCAGCGTAATTAGGCATGATACAAAAAAAGTAGCAAAGCTTGTGTATTCTATGCTGACATCGCTGCAAGGTAAAGCGAATACGGGTGTTTAACACTATTTCCGTATGTAGATTGGAGGTGAAGTTATGTCATTTGCATCAGAAACAAAAAAAGAGTTAACGAATTTAGAAGTCAAAGATTGCTGTGCAAAAGCAGAGCTTTCTGCATTAATTCGAATGAATGGTTCACTTTCTTTTTCGAATAAAAAATTTACGGTTGATGTTCAAACAGAAAACGCAGCGATTGCTCGGCGCATTTATGTCCTGCTTAAGAAAAATTATGATGTGTCAGTAGAACTGCTTGTGCGTAAGAAAATGCGGTTGAAAAAAAACAATGTGTATATTGTTCGATTAGTAGAGAAAACGAGAATGCTTTTGGAAGACTTAAAAATTGTAGAAGAAGGATTCACGTTTACACATCGTATTTCACCAGAGCTAGTACAAAAAAAATGCTGTAAGCGATCCTACTTAAGAGGCGCATTTTTAGCGGGCGGTTCTATTAATAACCCAGAGACATCATCGTACCATCTTGAAATCTTTTCATTGTATGAAGAGCACAACGAAGCTTTATGCAATTTAATGAACGAGTTTCAATTGAATAGTAAAACATTAGAACGGAAAAAAGGCTATATTAACTATTTGAAAGAAGCTGAAAAAATTACGGAGTTTCTAAATATCATTGGAGCCCATAACGCTCTGTTACGGTTTGAGGATGTAAGAATCGTCCGAGATATGCGAAATTCCGTTAATCGCTTAGTTAATTGTGAAACAGCTAACTTAAATAAAACGATCGGAGCGGCTATTCGTCAAGTGGAAAACATTCGTTATATTGATGAAACAGCTGGCTTAGATATCTTACCAGAAAAGCTAAGAGAAATTGCTCGTTTACGTGTGGAATACCAAGACGTTACGTTAAAGGAGCTGGGTGAGATGGTATCGGGAGGTCAAATTAGCAAATCGGGCATTAACCATCGGTTGCGTAAAATTGACCAAATAGCAGACAAGCTTCGCGCCGGTCAGCCAGTCACATAAGGGGAATTGCAAGGGGGAGGATTTTATTATGGAAAAACAAGTAGAAGTAAAATTAAAAACGGGATTACAAGCTCGTGTTGCCGCACTATTTGTGCAAGAAGCAACTCGTTTTACATCTGATGTGTACTTGAAGAAAGATGAGAAAGTGGTCAACGCTAAAAGTATCATGGGGTTAATGAGCTTAGCGATTAATAACGGTTCTCTTATTACGCTCATCGTTGAAGGGGTAGATGAAAAAGAAGCAATGGATGCGTTAGTAGCTTACGTAGAGAACGATGCATAAAAAAGCCTTTCCCGCTGCGGGAAAGGCTTTTTTTTATTTAGGGTCGCTTTCTAATACTTTGTCAATTAGACCGTATTCTAAAGCGCGTTCAGCAGTCATGAAATTATCACGATCTGTATCACGTTGTAGCACTTCTAAAGGTTGACCTGTACGCTCAGCTAAAATTGAATTTAGTTTTTCGCGTAAGAATAGAATACGTTTTGCCGCAATTTCGATTTCAGTAGCTTGTCCTTGAGCACCACCAAGAGGTTGATGAATCATTACTTCGCTGTTTGGAAGAGCAAAACGTTTGCCCTTTTCACCAGCAGCCAGTAAGAAAGCACCCATTGATGCAGCCATACCGATACAAATTGTAGAAACTTTTGGCTTAATGAATTGCATCGTATCGTAGATAGCCATTCCAGCTGTAATAGAGCCACCTGGACTGTTGATATAAAGTGAGATATCTTTTTCTGGGTCTTCAGCAGCTAAGAATAGAAGCTGAGAAACGATTGAGTTAGCTACATTATCATCAATAGCACTACCTAAAATAATAATGCGGTCTTTTAACAAACGTGAATAAATGTCATAAGCACGTTCACCACGGTTTGTTTGTTCAATAACTGTAGGAATTAAGTTCATATTAAATTCCTCCTTAACAAGAATAATTTGTTATGTACCTATAATACACGTATGGTCAATAAAGGTCAAACAAAAGAACCTCTACTACACATATTCGCTTAAAAGACTATGTATTCCTCTTTGACATTATTAAAATTTTCCCCCCTTCTAAAAAAAATAAACGTAGTATTCTATTGAAAAGAGAAGTTTTCTCTCCTATAATGGAAGTTGTGACAAATATGCCCTCGTAGTGTAGTGGATAGCACAAGAGATTCCGGTTCTCTTAGGGTGGGTTCGAATCCTGTCGAGGGCGTCTTAAAACGTTGCGGATTACGCAACGTTTTTTATTTTGAGTAAAAAGGCTCATCTTCTCAAAAAATAATATTTATTTTTCTCCTCCAATCCTTTATACGCGCAAGGAAGCAAGAAATTAATTCCATTGTACCGGTTGCGGAATTTGTCAGAATACTATAAAACAGTATATAAGGAAAAGAAACACGGAGGAGGAATAAATATGAAATATATGAACAAACTTTTCATTGTCAGTGCATCGGTAGCATTATTGCTGTCTGCATGCGGGACGAACGAAGATTCTGCTCAGCCGAAGTCTAATGATCAAGCAGAAAATGTTCAGCAGGACACAGCTTCTAAATCTGATCAAACATCAGGCGCTGCAAAAGAAGATTCGAAAAAAGATGCGGATTCTTCCGAGGTCTCAGCCAAACCTTCAGGAAGTCAATCATCAACTAGCGAAACAGCGGAAGATGGACAGTCAACGTCTTCTTCAGAAACAAAACTAACAAAAAGCCCAGAACAAGATTATTCTATTCAAGTAATGGACGGTTATAAACTAACGGGTGAAGAACCAGGAAAAGATGCGTTAGTATTAACTTCAGATGATTCTCAATTTATGCGTATTGAAATGCTTTCATCAGAAGTATCGATGGATGACGCTGCTCAATCTGTTAAACAAACGGCAACAGCAGTTAATAAAAATGCAGCAGAGAAAAAGAATCTTGAAGAGAATGGAATCTTCAAAGATTCTGTTTGGTATGAAGCCACATCTGGGGACCATACGGTAAACGCCGTGTTGGTTAAAGGAAAGAAACCAATGAAGCTAATCATCTTCACGAAAAATGAAGAAGGAAACTTGGACAAGTTTATGCAAATGGCACAAACCATTCAATAAGCAATTTTTCTATATATTATACACATGCAGAAAATTCGACATGACGAAGAAAACGTCATGTCGGATTATTACTCGGATCATGTGGTTGGTGCGAATTATAATGAAAAGTTATAAAGGTGCATAACTCTATTACTTTTTTGATGGTTAATAATTAAAAATAGGATGAACCGCTTCGTTAACAAAGGTTGACGAAGATTTTTTGATGAAAAAATTACATATAAAAAATAGTTACATGCTCTTTGAAAGCGTTTTTATAGTAAAATAGATGAAGGGGAGGGGAGAAATAATGGAAATTGGATTATTTCAGCAGCAGTCGTTAAAGCTGACGATGTCAAAAGAATTATCACAAGCTATTTCTCTTTTACAATATTCATCGATGGATATTGTAGCGTTTTTACATGAGCAGGCGCTTCAAAATCCGCTTATAGATTTTTCAGAGCTGCCCGTCTATACATCTCACAATCAAAAAAATCATGCAACTTCTGATTCAACAGATTATATGAGCAGTATACCAGCTCCTAAAGAAACGCTGTACGAACATTTAATGAATCAATCCGCATTATTAAAGTTAGATGAATGTGAGCAGGCAGCCGTTGAGTTTGTTATTAATAGCCTGGATGATGCTGGCTATTTGCACGATGAGTTAATCATACTTGCTAACCAGCTTGGCCAAGATCAGGAGCAGGTTGAAAAGGCTCTCCAGCTTGTGCAGCAGATGGACCCGGCAGGAGTAGGGGCAAGAAGTTTACAAGAGTGCTTAATGCTTCAATTAAAAAGGAATAATCAATGGACAGAAAAAATAGAGCAAATTTTGACACATCACTTTGAGGAATTCGCGTATAAAAAATGGATGAAAATCTCAAAGTTATGTCAAATCTCACTTGAAGCTCTTCAACACTTACATGAACAGATTAAGAAATTAAATCCTCGTCCTGGATCGTTTTATATGAAGTCCAATGAACGATTCATTGTACCGGATTTTATTGTAAAAATTGAAGATGGAAATGTCGTTGCTTATGCAAATGAGGATTTGGAACCTCGACTTTCAGTGAATGAACAATACAAACTTCAGCTGAAAAATAGGCAGAACCAAGAAATGTTTTCTTATTTGCAAGAGAAATATCGTGAATTCCAATGGATTATGAAAAGTTTACACACACGCAAAGATACATTAAACGCATTAATGAATACCTTACTCGTTGAACAAGAAGCATTTTTTAAAAAGGGTCCTTCGTATTTGAAGCCGTTAACAATGAAGGAAGTAGCGGAACAAACGTCTGTGCATGAATCAACGATTAGCCGTGCTACTCGGCACAAATATATTCAAACGCCTTTTGGCACCTTTTCAATGAAATCTTTTTTTTCAACTAGTATTCAACTGGGCAACAACGAAGCGACTTCTACAACTCACGTAAAAGAACTGCTTAAAAAGCTAGTAGCAGAAGAAAACAAACAGCGTCCGCTTTCAGATCAGCAGTTGGCTAACGTTTTGCAAAGCAATTATAACGTTACTATTTCAAGAAGAACGGTAGCCAAATATCGAGATCAATTAAACGTTCTACCATCCAGTCAACGAAAACTTTTTGTCACGCAGTAAAGGAGTGGGAATGTGGAGGTCGTACTGTATACTAAAAATGGCTGTCACTTATGCGATGATGCAAAGAAGCTGCTTGCAGAGCTGCAGTCGGAGTTTCCCTTTCAGCTTATTGAACGAGATATTTACAAAAACGATGAGTGGCTGGAAAAGTATCACCTTGCCATTCCTGTAGTAGAAATGGATGGAGAAGAAGTAGAATATGGAAAAATAACAGGTATTCCGTTAAGAAAACGCTTACTTTTAAAAATAGGCAACACATGAGTTGAATAAAGGATTCACTCCTGTTAGAATAGATTTTGTAGCAGGGTGAATTTTTTTTGCGCAAGGTGGGACATAATATGTCTATACGGGACAAAAAATGTCCAGCGAGTTTATGCCTTAAGGGGATTTTAACATGCGTTCTTTAATAGAAGTACAACGAAAATTATTACCTGAACTTCTCTCAGTTATGCAAAAGCGCTATCAAATCTTGCAATACATACGTTTAATGCAGCCGATTGGCCGCAGAAACTTAGCTGTAAGCCTTGGGCTAACAGAGCGTGTGTTACGAAGCGAAGTAACATTCTTAAAAGAACAAGATTTGATTGACATTTATCCTAGTGGAATGACGCTTACAAATGAGGGAGAGCTCCTTCTGGCTGAATTAGAAGAAGTAATGAAGGAAGTTTCAGGACTTCGGTTATTGGAAACAACATTAAAAGAGGCGTTTTCTTTATCAGAAGTTGTTGTTGTATCTGGAGATAGTGATCAGTCTCCTTGGGTCAAAAATGAAATGGGTCGAGCATCTGTTTCGTGTATCAAGGAGCGCCTTGTTGGTCAAAAAAATACCGTTGCTGTTACAGGTGGTACGACGCTTGCCGCCGTTGCCGAAATGATGACACCTGATTTAAAACACCCTGATGTACTTTTTGTACCTGCTCGCGGAGGGCTAGGGGAAAATGTACAAAACCAAGCAAATACGATTTGTGCTAAGATGGCTGAAAAGTCCATGAGTCACTATCGCTTGCTTCATGTTCCAGATCAGCTTAGTGATGAAGCGTACCGATCTATTATCGGTGAACCATCTATTAAAGACATGCTTCATTTAATTAAGTCCGCTGGTATGGTTGTTCACGGAATAGGAGACGCTATGACAATGGCAGAACGCCGTAAAACACCACAAGCAGACTTAGAAAAAGTGAAAAATGGACATGCTGTAGGTGAGGCATTTGGATACTATTTTAATCATCAAGGCGAAGTTGTTCATAAAGTTAAAACAGTTGGCATACAACTCGATGATTTAAAGAACAATAAATGTGTTATTGCTGTTGCAGGAGGTTCATCAAAAGCAAAGGCAATTAAAGCGTTTATGCAACAAGCGCATGATTCGATTCTCATTACAGATGAAGGCGCCGCAAAAGAGTTAGTAAGGGGTTTTAATTAATCCCTCATATAAAAAATACTTTTTACATTCAAGGAGGAAATACCCATGGCAGTAAAAATTGGTATTAACGGATTTGGTCGTATCGGCCGTAATGTATTCCGCGCAGCTTTAAAAAATGATAACGTTGAAGTAGTAGCAATCAACGACTTAACAGATGCTAACATGCTTGCTCACCTTTTAAAATATGATTCTGTACACGGAAAATTAGATGCAGAAGTAGTAGTAGATGGTAGCAACTTAGTAGTAAACGGTAAAACAATCGAAATCTCTGCTGAACGTGACCCAGCTCAATTATCTTGGGGCAAACAAGGCGTAGAAATCGTTGTTGAATCTACTGGATTCTTCACAAAACGCGCTGACGCTGCAAAACACTTAGAAGCAGGAGCTAAAAAAGTAATCATCTCTGCTCCAGCATCTGACGAAGATATCACAATCGTAATGGGTGTTAACGAAGACAAATACGATGCGGCTAACCACAACGTAATTTCAAACGCTTCTTGTACAACTAACTGCTTAGCGCCATTTGCTAAAGTGTTAAATGACAAGTTCGGTCTTAAACGCGGAATGATGACAACAGTTCACTCTTACACAAACGACCAACAAATCTTAGACTTACCACACAAAGATTACCGTCGTGCTCGTGCAGCTGCTGAAAACATCATCCCAACTTCAACTGGTGCTGCTAAAGCTGTATCTCTAGTATTACCTGAATTAAAAGGTAAATTAAACGGTGGAGCTATGCGTGTTCCAACTCCAAACGTTTCTTTAGTAGACTTAGTTGCTGAACTTGACAAAGAAGTAACTGTTGAAGATGTAAACAACGCTCTTAAAGAAGCTGCTGAAGGCGATCTTAAAGGTATCCTTGGTTACAGCGAAGAGCCACTAGTATCTGGTGACTACAATGGTAACATCAACTCTTCTACAATCGATGCATTATCTACAATGGTAATGGAAGGTAACATGGTTAAAGTTATCTCTTGGTACGATAACGAGAGCGGATATTCTAACCGTGTAGTAGACCTTGCTCAATACATCGCTGCTAAAGGACTATAAGAATAACTTAAAATTCGCTTCTATTTTATTCAATAAGACAGAAATCGACTAGACTTTCCTTTTTTATTGGATATCTGAAAATAGAACGACTATAATAAGACTTGCTAAGGAAGAGAGGGGCATACCCCCTCTTCCTTGATTTATGTATTGGCTTCTACATGAAAAAGCGTCATAAGCAGCTAACTGGAGTTTCACTTTATATAGAAAGGCGCCAATATATAAAATGAAATCTACGGTGGTTTGTGGATTGATGATTACATAGAAGCCTACTTGCTTAGTACCATAAATACTTAAGGAGGCCTTTTAACGATGAACAAAAAAACGTTGAAAGACATCGATGTAAAAGGAAAGCGAGTATTTTGTCGCGTAGACTTTAACGTACCAATGAAAGACGGAAAAGTAACAGATGAAACTCGTATTCGTGCAGCTATTCCTACTATTCAATATTTAGTAGAACAAGGTGCAAAAGTAATTTTAGCTAGCCATCTTGGACGTCCAAAAGGCGAAGTTGTTGAAGAGTTACGTCTAAATGCTGTTGCAGAACGTTTACAAGCTCTTCTTGGTAAAGACGTTGCAAAAGCTGACGAAGCTTTTGGTGAAGAAGTAAAGAAAACAATCGACGGCATGAGCGAAGGCGATGTTTTAGTACTTGAAAACGTACGTTTTTACCCAGGTGAAGAGAAAAACGATCCTGAATTAGCAAAAGCATTTGCTGAATTAGCAGACGTGTACGTAAACGATGCATTCGGTGCAGCTCACCGTGCGCATGCTTCAACAGAAGGAATTGCACAACATATTCCAGCAGTAGCAGGTTTCTTAATGGAAAAAGAGCTTGATGTGCTTTCAAAAGCATTATCAAACCCAGAACGTCCATTTACTGCAATCGTTGGTGGAGCAAAAGTTAAAGACAAAATCGGTGTAATTGACCACTTGCTTGATAAAGTAGATAACTTAATCATCGGTGGAGGACTTTCTTACACATTTATTAAGGCACTAGGCCATGAAGTAGGTAAATCACTTCTTGAAGAAGACAAGATTGAACTTGCAAAATCTTTCATGGAAAAAGCTAAGAAAAACGGAGTAAACTTCTACATGCCAGTGGACGTGGTAGTAGCAGATGACTTCTCAAATGATGCTAATATTCAAGTTGTATCAATTGAAGATATTCCAAGCGATTGGGAAGGCTTAGACGCAGGACCGAAAACGCGCGAAATCTATGCTGACGTAATCAAAAACTCTAAGTTAGTTATTTGGAATGGACCAATGGGTGTATTTGAATTAGACGCATTTGCTAACGGAACAAAAGCAGTAGCAGAAGCTTTAGCAGAAGCAACTGACACATATTCAGTAATCGGCGGAGGAGACTCTGCAGCAGCTGTTGAAAAATTCAACTTAGCTGATAAAATGAGCCATATTTCTACAGGTGGCGGTGCGTCACTAGAGTTTATGGAAGGTAAAGAACTTCCAGGCGTAGTTGCATTAAACGATAAGTAAGTTTATGTTTCAGTAAGACGGAGGACCGACCTGACGACTGATAATATAAAAAATTATCAAGCAGCGAAGATGGATGACCAAGAGATAAAAGGGACCGAATCACTTTTAACAGCACCCTCTTGGACATCTAACGCGTGAAGGGAAAACCCACAATAAACAAAGGACGGTGTTATACATGCGTAAACCAATTATTGCAGGAAACTGGAAAATGAACAAAGTACTTTCTGAAGCAACTAGCTTTGTTGAAGAAGTAAAAGGAGCAGTACCATCTCCTGAAAGCGTAGAATCAGTAGTATGTGCACCTGCACTATTTTTAGATCGTTTAGTAGAAGCGACTAAAGGCACAGACTTAAAAATTGGTGCACAAAACATGCACTTTGAAGAAAACGGTGCGTTCACTGGAGAAGTGAGCCCTGTTGCTTTAGCAGACTTAGGTGTGAACTATGTCATTTTAGGACACTCTGAGCGTCGTGAAATGTTTGCTGAAACGGACGAAACAGTAAACCAAAAAACAATTTCTGCATTCAAACACGGTTTAACACCAATCGTGTGCTGCGGTGAAACAAATGAAGAGTACGAACAAGATCAAACAAAAACAGTTGTAGCTAATCAAGTACAAAAAGCATTAGCTGGTCTAACTGATGAGCAAGTAAAACAAACAGTTATCGCATATGAGCCAATCTGGGCAATCGGTACAGGTAAATCTTCAACTGCTGAAGGTGCAAACGAAGTTTGTGCATACATCCGTAGCGTTGTTGCAGAACAATTCTCTCAAGATGTTGCAGATGCTGTACGTATTCAATACGGCGGTAGCGTAAAACCTGCTAATATTAAAGAATATATGTCTCAATCAGACATTGACGGAGCTTTAGTAGGTGGAGCAAGCTTAGAAGCAGATTCTTTCTTACAGCTTTTGGAGGCTGGTAAGTAATGAGTAAAAAGCCAGTAGCATTAATCATCTTAGATGGTTTTGCATTACGCGATGAAGATAAAGGTAATGCGGTAACACATGCAAAAAAACCAAACTTCGACCGTTTCTGGAACGAGTATCCTCATGCTACACTTGAGGCGTCTGGAGAAGCTGTAGGCTTACCAGAAGGCCAAATGGGTAACTCTGAAGTAGGTCACTTAAACATCGGCGCAGGCCGAATTGTGTACCAAAGCTTAACTCGTGTAAACGTAGCAATTCGTGAAGGCGAGTTTGAACAAAACGAAACGCTTCTAGCAGCTGTAAAGCACGCAAAAGAAAAGGGTACAAATCTTCATCTTTTCGGGCTTTTATCTGATGGCGGTGTACACAGTCATATCGAACATCTATATGCATTATTGCGTCTAGCTAAGAGTGAAGGCTTAGAAAAAGTCTACATTCATGGCTTCTTAGATGGTCGTGACGTAGCACCTCAATCTGCTGAAACGTATTTAAAAGAACTTAATGAAAAAATTGAAGAGTATGGCGTTGGTGAAATTGCAACAATTTCAGGACGTTACTACTCAATGGACCGCGACAAACGCTGGGAGCGCGTAGAGAAATCATACCGCGCAATGGTGTACGGCGAAGGTCCATCATATACAAGCGCTGAAGAGTGCGTAAAAGATTCGTATGAAAATGGAATCTATGACGAATTCGTTTTACCTTCTGTTATTACAAAAGAAGACGGATCGCCAGTTGCGACAATTCAAGACGAAGATGCAGTTATTTTCTACAACTTCCGTCCGGATCGCGCAATTCAAATTTCAAATACGTTCGCAAACGAAGATTTCCGTTCATTTGATCGTGGTGAAAAACATCCGAAAAACTTACATTTTGTATGTTTAACTCACTTCAGCGAAACAGTTGACGGATATGTAGCCTTTAAGCCAATTAACTTGGATAACACGCTTGGTGAAGTATTATCTCAAAATAACTTAAAGCAGCTTCGTATTGCCGAGACAGAAAAATATCCTCACGTAACGTTCTTTATGAGCGGTGGACGTGAAGCAGAGTTTCCTGGTGAAACACGTATCTTAATCGATTCACCAAAAGTAGCAACATATGACTTGAAACCTGAGATGAGTGCTTATGAAGTGACGGACGCGTTGCTTGCAGAAATCGAAGGCGATAAGCAAGACGCTATTTTATTAAACTTTGCAAATCCTGATATGGTAGGCCATTCAGGTATGTTAGAACCAACGGTAAAAGCAATTGAAACAGTAGATGAGTGCTTAGGCAAAATTGTAGATGCAATTTTAGCTAAAGGCGGTACAGCAATCATCACAGCAGACCATGGTAATGCTGATGAAGTGATTACGCTTGAAGGTAATCCAATGACGGCTCATACAACGAATCCTGTTCCAGTAATCGTAACCAAACAAGGCTTAGAGCTTCGTGAAGACGGTATTCTAGGAGATCTAGCTCCTACGATGCTTACTCTTCTAGATGTAGCACAGCCAAAAGAAATGACAGGTAAAACATTAATTAAATAATTAATTATAAAGGAGAGTTTTAAAATGCCAGCAATTCTTGACATTTATGCACGCGAAGTATTAGATTCTCGCGGTAACCCAACAGTTGAAGTTGAAGTATATACTGAATCAGGCGCTTTCGGACGCGCTTTAGTACCAAGTGGTGCTTCTACTGGTGAATACGAAGCAGTAGAATTACGCGATGGTGACAAATCTCGCTACCTAGGTAAAGGTGTATTAAAAGCAGTAGAAAACGTAAACGAAATTATCGCTCCTGAATTAGTAGGTATGGACGTAACTGATCAAATCGGTATCGACCGACTTATGATCGAGTTAGACGGTACTGAAAACAAAGGTAAATTAGGTGCCAATGCTATTCTTGGTGTATCTATGGCAGTAGCTCACGCAGCAGCTGATTTCGTAGGTCTTCCATTATACCGTTACCTTGGTGGATTCAACGCTAAGCAATTACCAACTCCAATGATGAACATCATCAACGGTGGTTCTCATGCTGATAACAACGTTGACTTCCAAGAATTCATGATCTTACCTGTAGGAGCTCCTACATTCAAAGAAGCAATCCGTATGGGTGCTGAAGTATTCCACGCGTTAAAATCTGTTTTATCTGCTAAAGGCTTAAACACAGCTGTAGGTGACGAAGGTGGTTTCGCTCCTAACTTAGGTTCTAACCGTGAAGCATTAGAAGTAATCGTAGAAGCAATCACAAAAGCTGGTTACGAAGCTGGTAAAGACATCCAATTAGGTATGGACGTAGCTTCTTCTGAGTTCTTCAACAAAGAAACTGGTAAATATGATTTAGCAGGCGAAGGCCGTACAGGCGTAACTTCTGCTGAAATGGTAGATTTCTACGAGCAGTTAGTTAACGAATTCCCAATCGTTTCAATCGAAGACGGTTTAGACGAAAATGACTGGGATGGTCACAAGCTATTAACTGAGCGCATTGGCGGAAAAGTACAGCTTGTTGGTGACGATCTATTCGTAACAAACACGAAAAAACTTGCTCAAGGTATCGAACAAGGCGTAGGTAACTCTATCCTTATCAAAGTTAACCAAATCGGTACATTAACTGAAACGTTCGAAGCTATCGAAATGGCTAAACGTGCTGGTTACACAGCAGTAGTTTCTCACCGTTCTGGTGAAACTGAAGATGCAACAATCGCTGATATCGCTGTTGCAACAAACGCTGGTCAAATCAAAACTGGTTCTATGAGCCGTACAGATCGTATTGCGAAATACAACCAATTACTACGCATCGAAGACGAGCTAGGTGTTCTAGCTGTATACGATGGCGCTAAATCTTTCTACAACTTAAAAAAATAAGTTGAAAGTATAAAAAACGGATGACGATTGTCATCCGTTTTTTTACGTTAAAATCCGTTGTATTTCACTGCCATTACTTGTACGAGAGGGTTTTTTATGATAAATTAACGTTAGCGTAGTGCGCGTACTTTATCCCCGGTAATGCCAATCAGAAGGGATGAAGAAACCCCGCTGATTGACTATTACTTGGTGTAGGAGGTGTGTCTTAGTGCATACATTGCTGATTACTTTGCTAGTGATTGTTTCAATTGCTTTGATTGTTGTGGTCGTTTTACAATCAAGTAAAACTACTGGATTATCTGGAGCTATTTCCGGTGGAGCTGAAACGTTATTTGGGAAACAAAAAGCACGTGGAATTGACTTAGTTTTACACCGTTTGACAGTAGTGTTATCTATCTTATTCTTTGTGTTAACACTTGCTGTATCTTATTTCAAACTTTAATATGTTACTGGATAGACTGCCACCTAATGCATATGTACTTGGTGTATACCAACTTATGTATTAGGTGGTTTTTTAATGGGCGTGTTGAATACTTTAATTTCATTTTTAAGTAATGATATAATATAGCTTTAGAAAAAAGTACTAAATATAGTATAAAAGCGTAAAAGTTGATGGCTACATCTCTTTTTATGTGATGACCGTCACATAAATACATGTTTTTTTCTATTAGGACTGCAGATATTATAACTAAAAGGAGTTAAATGATATATGAAAATTGCACAACCAAAGCCATTTACATTTGAAGGCGGCGAAAAAGCTGTTTTATTACTTCATGGTTTTACCGGAAATTCTGCTGATGTTCGTATGTTAGGTCGTTTTTTAGAAAAAAAAGGATACACATGCCACGCACCTCATTACAAAGGACATGGCGTAGCGCCTGAAGAACTTGTTCATACTGGTCCAAAAGATTGGTGGAAAGATGTCATGGACGGCTATGAGTTTTTGAAAAGCAAAGGGCATGAAAGTATTGCCGCTGTAGGTCTTTCACTAGGTGGCGTATTTTCACTGAAATTAGGTTACACTGTACCTATAAAGGGTATTGTGCCTATGTGCGCCCCTATGTATATAAAGAGTGAAGAAGTCATGTATGAAGGTGTTTTAGCGTATGCACGCGAATATAAAAAGCGTGAAGGTAAATCGTCTGAACAGATTGAACAAGAAATGGAAGAGTTCAAGCAAACACCAATGAACACATTAAAGTCTTTACAGGAATTAATCGCTGAAGTGCGAAATTCAGTTGATATGATTTATGCACCGACATTTGTTGTACAAGGTCGTCATGATCATATGATTAATACAGACAGCGCCAATATTATTTATAATAGCGTCGAGTCTCCTACAAAAGATATAAAATGGTACGAAGAATCTGGTCATACCATTACCTTTGATAAAGAGCGTGATCAGCTTCACGAGGATGTATATGCATTTTTGGAATCACTTGATTGGTGATAGAGATAATACGAATAAAGAAAAAGGAGGGACATGATGTGAAAGAAGAAAATCAGCCCTATATAAATGAAATATTGGATTTTATGAAAAGGGATAATTACAAACCTTTGACTGTCCAAGAGCTTGCAAAAGAATTTAATACTGAGGATGCAGAGTCATTCAAAGAGTTTGTGAAGGCACTTGTTATTATGGAAGAGAAGGGTTTAATTATCCGAGCAAGAAACGATCGCTACGGGCTGCCGGAACAAATGAATTTTGTCAAAGGGAAAGTAAGCGGACATGCAAAAGGGTTTGCGTTCGTAGTTCCTGAAGAAAAAGGTGCGGGTGATGTATTTATTCCCCCTACTGAAACAAACAATGCTATGCACGGAGATATTGTGCTTGCAAGAGTGTCATCAGAATCATCAGGTGCTCGTCGTGAAGGAACCATTGTAAAAATCTTAGAACGAGGTACCCAGCAAATTGTAGGTACGTATACGCAAAGCAAAAATTTTGGCTTTGTGATTGCGGATGACAAAAAAATTGCAGGTGATATTTTTATTCCCAAAGCAGCAAGAAACGGTGCGGTTGAAGGCCATAAAGTAGTAGTAGAACTGACAACCTATCCGGAAGGCCGCATGAATGCAGAAGGAAAAGTTGTTCAAATTCTTGGACATAAAAACGATCCGGGGATCGATATCATTTCTGTTATCCATAAGCACGGTCTTCCTCAAGAATTTCCTGCTGATGCTTTAACACAAGCAATTGATACACCTGAAACGATTGACGAAAAAGATATTGGCAACCGCCGCGATCTTCGTGATCAAGTTATTGTAACCATTGACGGAGCAGATGCAAAAGATTTGGATGACGCCGTAACGGTTACAGAGCTTGAAAATGGAAACTACAAATTAGGCGTCCATATTGCAGATGTAAGTCACTACGTTAAAGAAGGTTCTCCGATTGATGTAGAAGCAGCAGAGCGCGGAACAAGCGTCTATTTAGTAGACCGAGTTATTCCGATGATTCCTCACCGTTTATCTAATGGAATTTGCTCATTAAATCCAAAAGTTAACCGTTTTACGCTTTCTTGTGAGATGGAAATCGATCCACAGGGTGAAGTAGTGAAACATGAGATTTTTGAAAGTGTCATCAAAACGACAGAACGAATGACGTATTCAGACGTTAACAAAATCTTAGTGGATAAAGATGAAGAAGTGTTAGAACGCTACGAGCCAATCGTTCCGATGTTTGAGCGTATGGAAAATCTGGCAGCTATTCTTCGTAAAAAGAGAATGGATCGCGGGGCCATTGATTTTGATTTCAAAGAAGCAAAAGTATTAGTAGATGATGATGGCCATCCTCACGATGTTATTTTGCGTGAACGTTCGGTTGCTGAAAAGCTAATCGAAGAATTTATGCTAGCGGCGAATGAAACAGTAGCAGAACATTTTCACTGGATGAACGTACCGTTCATTTATCGTATTCATGAAGATCCAGATGCAGAGAAGCTTACTCGTTTCTTAGAGTTCATTACAAACTTTGGTTACACGGTGAAAGGAACAGGAAACGATATTCATCCGCGTGCGCTACAGGATATTTTAGAAGAAGTAAAAGGCACGCCTGAAGAGATGGTTATTTCAACTGTTATGCTTCGTTCGATGAAACAAGCGAAATATGAAGCAGAAAGTTTAGGCCACTTTGGTTTATCAGCTGAGTTCTATACGCATTTTACGTCTCCAATCCGTCGTTATCCGGATTTAATCGTTCATCGTCTCATTCGCACGTATTTAATTGAAGGAAAAACAGATCAGCAAACGCAAGAAAAATGGCGCGAGCTTCTGCCTGATGTTGCTGAGCATTCTTCTAATATGGAACGTCGTTCAGTTGACGCTGAGCGGGAAACGGACGATATGAAAAAAGCTGAGTTTATGGCTGATAAGGTTGGGGAAGTATTTAATGGTATTATTAGCTCTGTTACTAACTTTGGAATGTTCGTGGAGCTAGAAAATACGATTGAAGGTTTAGTTCACGTCAGTGACTTAACAGATGACTATTATCGTTACGACGAACGTCACTATGCGATGATTGGAGAAAAAACGGGCAATGTCTTCCGAATTGGAGACGAAATTGAAGTGAAAGTCGCCGATGTGAATAAAGACGAGCGTTCGGTTGACTTTATTATTGTAGGAATGAAAGAAAGTCGCAAACGCTTATCTAAAGACCGTCCTAAAGTGATTAAAGCAAAACAAAAGTCACGCAAAGATGATAAAGGAAAAGGTCGCGAGGGCAGCCGAAGCAAAAATGAAGAGTGGTCTACTCAAAAGCCAAAGAAGAAAAAGAAAAAGAGATTCTTCGAGGGTGCCCCAAATGTTAAGCGCAAAAAGAAAAAGCGTAAATAATCGAAATCGACAGCAGTGAAGCAGAAGGGTATTCCTTCTGCTTCAAAACAGCTCCATTAAACGTTTTAGTTGTTGTTTAGATTTCCATACAGTAAAATGATACATAATATCATACATATACGTAAGTACGGCTGAAGGGAAGGAACGTTTTATGCCAAAAGGTGAAGGGAAATTAATTGCACAAAACAAAAAAGCCCGCCACGACTTTTTTATTGAAGAAACATATGAGACGGGTATTGTTCTACAAGGAACGGAAATTAAATCAATTCGTAATGGGCGTGTAAATTTAAAGGACTCTTTTGCTCGTGTGCAAAACGGAGAAGTATTTCTACACAATATGCACGTTAGTCCTTACGAACAAGGAAATCGATACAATCATGAGCCGTTGCGTACACGAAAGCTATTGCTGCATAAGCGTGAAATCAGCAAGCTAATTGGCTATTCAAAAGAAACGGGTTATTCATTAGTTCCTTTAAAAGTGTATTTAAAAAATGGATACGCAAAGGTTTTACTAGGGCTTGGTAAGGGTAAAAAGAAATATGACAAGCGTGAAGACTTAAAGCAAAAAGAAGCGAAGCGCGATATCGAACGAGCATTTCGTGATCGTCAAAAGATGTAACATTACAAAATCTTACAATTGCAAAATGCTCATTTTGTGATATAATAAGTATTGTTATCAGTTAGATTTCATTTTGCACACTGAAGTCGCTATCTGATGTAAGATTTTTTCTTACACATTCCGACTCCCTTTTATATGGGGACGTTACGGATTCGACAGGGGTAGTTCGAGCTTAGGTTGCGAGTCGAGGAGATGGCCTCGTTAAAACATCAACGCCAATAATAACTGGCAAATCTAACAATAACTTCGCTTTAGCTGCATAATAGTAGCTTAGCGGTTCCTCCCTCCATCGCCCATGTGGTAGGGTAAGGGACTCACTTTAAGTGGGCTACGCCGGAGTTCGCCGTCTGAGGACGAAGGAAGAGAATAATCAGACTAGCGACTGGGACGCCTGTTGGTAGGCAGAACAGCTCGCGAATGATCAATATGCCAACTACACTCGTAGACGCTTAAGTGGCGATATTTCTGGACGTGGGTTCGACTCCCACCGTCTCCACCAATACATATTGTATGGTGGCTTACCTTACCTATAACAGGAGTTAATCAAATGTATGCTCTTCATTTGATTAGCTCCTTTTTAATTTATAATTTATGTAAAATTGAAAAAAGCAGGAAAGAAATAAAAGGATGCCTGTTACACAAAGAGGCATCCTTTTATTTTTGTTTAAGCTGAACAAAAAGCAGCATAAGAAAGGAAAGAAAGACGATTGAAATAACCCATAGCCAAGCGAGATTCATGTTTCCAGAGTCAATCGCTACGTAGATAGCGGTAGGCACAGTTTGAGTTTCACCTGGAATATTGCCGGCAAACATCAAAGTGGCTCCAAACTCTCCGAGTGCTCTTGCCAGACTTAGCACTCCTCCTGTTACGATGGCTTTAGAAGCTAAAGGGATAGAAATAAAGAAAAAGACTTTCCATTCGCTTGCACCATCTACTCGAGCTGCGTCTTCAATTTCGTAATCAACGCCTTGAAAGCCTGTTTTGGCAGATTGATACATAAGCGGAAACGCAACGACAACGGAGGCAATAACAGCTGCCCACCATGTGAAAATAACGGGTTGTTGAAAGACCCATTCAATTGCCCGGCCGAGCAGGCTGTGTTTCCCGAATATGACAATCAATAAAAATCCAACAACGGACGGAGGGAGCACCAACGGGAGCATTAACGCCGTTTCAATCATCACTTTTCCCTTAAAGTGTTTCCTGGATAACAGTTTTCCTATAACAGTGCCTAAAATAATAACGACAAATCCTGCTACTAATGCAATTTTAAGCGATAGCTGAAGAGGAGATAAAAATTCTTGAATCATAGCGGCCTCAATTTGCAGTGAAACCGTATTTCTTTAAAGTGTCAAGAGCCGTCTTACTTTGTAAAAATTGATAAAAAGCTTTTGCTTCTTGTGGATGTTTCGAATCCTTAATAACGCCTACAGGATATACAATTGGTTTGTGAGTGCTATTATCTGCAGTAGCGACAATCTTCACCTTTTTTGAAATCAAGGCATCGGTTTTATAAACCACCCCAGCTTCAACGTTTCCTGTCTCTACATAGGAAAGCACCTGGCGTACGTCTTTCGCATAGACGGTTTTTGGCTCAATGTTTTTCCAGAGATTCATGTGTTCAAAAGTCTCCTTCGCATACTGTCCGGCAGGAACGGATTCTGGTATTCCAAGTGCAATTTTTTGAACAGTCGGCTTTGATAGATCTTCAAAATTTGTGATAGCAGACGTATTATTCTTTGGCACGATAAGCACAAGGTCATTGCCAACCAAGTCAGCACCATTCTCTTTGGAGATAGCTCCTGCTTTTACTAGTGCATCAAACTTGTCTTCCGCTGCTGAAAAAAATAAATCAACAGGTGCGCCGTTTGTAACTTGCTGTTGCAGCGAGCCTGAAGCTCCAAAATTAAATTTCAAGTCTATATTTGGATGCTTTTTTTCATATTGCTTTTGAATATCAGTGAGCGCATCTTTTAAGCTGGCCGCAGCGGATATCGTTAAGCTGATGTTTTTGTGCTGAGCTGCGGATTGATCGGTATTTGTTTCGTTCGAACAAGCAGCAGTAAACATAATTAAAAATAATAGTGCGAATAAGGGTTTAAAGTATTGTTGCATCGTGTCACCTCAGTTAGTTGTAGTAAAGCAATTTAGTATAACTATATCACGTTCATTTTAAATTTGACTTCCTAAAAAGAAAACAGCGACTTGAAAGGGGGAAAACTTTCAAGTCGCTGCTTCATTTATTCTTCCAACGCTTTGCCCATTCCTTTTAAAAAGTGAAGCCCAAATCCAATTGCACGATTGACATCTGGATCGTTTAGCGCTTTTATAAGAGCTAATGCACTTACTTTTTTTCCGGTTTTTACATATTCATTCGCTTCGTTCATACCAGCTGTTGCGCTATTTACAAGTTTAGCAGTTACCTCTGGATCTGCCTTCATCAAACCGCTGCTTGCACCCATAAGAGTATTAATTAAATTGGTTACCGGTTCTCTGGAAATTTGATGAAGCGCAATTTTTGAGATTTTTTCTTTCGCTTGAATCATTGAATCAGCAGCTTCAAGAACACCCATGTCGTTAAGTTCGCCAACAATACCGAGAATACGGTTCAATGCTTCTTCATTATCTGCCAGCAGAGAAGTTAAATCTTCTAATTTTTGTTGTTTTTCTTCTTCCTCGCTTAGAAGAGGTTTCTTAATTTCTGTAATAGGTTGTGCCATCTTTTCTCCTCCTATTTACTTGTTAAATGGACGTAGCCAGGACGGTTCCATTTACGCTGAACCTCGACCCCATTTTGAGGATGACGTTTTTTGTTACGCGGATTTGTAGACGGTAAAGGCGTTTCTCCACCTTTACTTAATACTTCCATCCGTACTTTTGTTTGTTTGTAAGCCGGCGTATTTGTTCGTTGGTCGACTGCAGGTCCGGTCAAGAAGTTAATAGCCGAATCTTTATGAACAGAGTGCATTGGAAGATACAGCTCATTTGCTTTTACTCGCTCTGTAATTAATGCCTGTACTTTTACTGCTCCAAACGGTGAGATTAATCTGACAAGCGAACCTTCTTCAATTTCACGCTCCTTGGCAAGCTGAGGTGAAATTTCTACAAATACTTCCGGTACTTTTGATTGGATGCCGCTCGATTTATTGGTCATATTCCCTTCATGAAAATGTTCTAACATTCTTCCATTATTAATGTGTAGATCATATTCTTCTGGGAATTCGGCAGGAAGTACCCAATGTGATAAAGCAAAGCGCGCTTTTTTATCTGGGAAATTAAACCCATCGACGTAAAGTAACGGCGTGCTTTTTCCCTCTAAGCTCCCCCATAAGAAGCTATTCCAGCCTTCAAGATTTTCGTAGCTGGCTTGGCTGAATAAAGGTGATAGACTAGCCATTTCTGCAAAGATATCACCAGGATGTGTATACGTCCAGTTCGCACCTAAGCGGTTGGCAATCTCTTGAACAATCCACCAATCCGGCTTTGAATCACCGAGCGTTGGTAATGCTTGATACAATCTTTGGACACGTCGCTCCGTATTGGTAAATGTTCCGTCTTTTTCAAGAGAAGGAACAGCAGGAAGTACAACATCAGCATATTGAGCCGTTCTCGAAAGGAAAATGTCTTGGACGACAAAAAAATCTAAATTTGATAATATTTCGTGTACATGGTTAGCATTTGAATCAACAAGAGCCATATCTTCTCCGACAAGGTACATGGCCTTCATTTTTCCTTCATCAATTGAATGCAGCATTTGAATATTATCAAGCCCTGGCTTATCTTTAATTTTTACACCGTATGCTTTTTCAAATTTCGCTCGGGCGACTGAGTCTGTGACGTGCTGATAGCCTGGAAGCCAAGCAGGAAGAGTTCCCATATCACATGCTCCTTGGACGTTATTGTGGCCTCGGAGCGGATAAGCGCCCGCTTCAGGGCGTCGATAGTTTCCAGTAGCAAGCAACAGGTTTGAGATAGCCGCTGATGTATCAGAGCCTCCCGTATTTTGCGTTACGCCCATGCCCCACAGCACACAGGTTCCATCGGCGTCTCGAATCATTTCAGCTATTTGAATGAGCGTTGCTGCTGGAATACCCGTAATTTGTTCAGCATATTCAAGCGTGTACTTTTCAAGCAAAGAGTGAAAGTCTTCAAAATAGTTGACGTTTTCTTGGATGAATTTTTCATTGTGCCATCCTTGGTCAATCATGTATTTTGTTACAGCCATTAGCCATACTTGGTCCGTACCTTGTTTTGGACTGATGAAAATGTCAGAGCGTTCAGCCATTTCGTTTTTGCGCAAATCTGCGACGATTAGTTTTTGGTCATGAAGCTTGTGCGCGCGTTTGATGCGAGTTGCTAATACAGGATGACCTTCAGCAGGGTTAGCTCCAACGATGATAACCAGTCCAGCTTTTGCGATGTCTTTTATCGTGCCGGCATCGCCTCCCATTCCCACTGTTCGAAATAATCCATCAGTTGCAGGAGACTGACAGTAGCGAGAGCAGTTGTCTACGTCATTTGTTTCAAACATTTGGCGAGCCAGCTTTTGAATAACATAGTTTTCTTCGTTTGTAATCTTAGAAGAAGAAATAAAACCAACTGATCCATGTCCATACTGCTGATTAATAGAGCTTAACCTGCTTGCTACTAAGTCGAGGGCTTCTTCCCATGACGACTCTACAAATGCACCATTTTTTCGGATTAAAGGCTTAGTAATACGTTTTTCAGAGTTTACAAAATCCCAGCCGAATTTTCCTTTTACACAGGTTGAAATGGCATTTGCGGGAGCATCAGAGCTAGGCTGAACTTTAAGGATTTCACGGCCTTTTGTCCATACTTCAAATGAACATCCAACTCCGCAAAATGTACAGACAGTTTTTGTTTTTTTTGTGCGTGTTTCGCGCATAGCGGCTTCCACTTCTGAAACAGCAAAAATTCCGCTGTATCCAGGTTCTACTTCTTTAACTAAATCAATCATTGGATTTAAAACGTCTTTTGGAAGCCCAGTCATAAATCCAGCTTCTCCAAGCATGGATTTTTCCATCAAGGCATTACAAGGGCATACGGTTACACATTGACCGCAGCTCACACAAGAAGATTCATTGATTGCTACACCGTCATCCCAGAGAACGCGGGGGCGTTTCGCTTCCCAGTCGATAGAGAGTGTTTCATTAACTTGAAGATTTTGACAAACCTCTACGCATTGGCCACAAGCGATGCATTGATTAGGGTCATAACGGTAGAACGGATGAGACATATCGACTTCATTCTCTGAGGCCTTTGGCGTATAGGGGTATTTTTGATGTTCAATCTCCATCATTTCGGCTGTGTTATGTAATTTACAGTTTCCGTTGTTATTGTCGCAAACGGTGCAGTATAGCAAATGATTTTCTAATAAACGATCCATTGCTTCCGTCTGTGCCGCTTTTGCGGGTGCTGATTGTAATTCAATCTTCATGCCGTTTTCAGCTTTTGTAGAACAAGAACGAACTAACTCGCCATTCATTTCAACGATACATGTGTCACAAGTTTGAATAGGATCCACTTCAGGAACATAACAAATCTGAGGGTGCTCAATGCTTTGCTGATTAATAATTTCGAGTATGGTAGAGCCTGAAGCTGCCTTGTATTCGTTACCATTTATATGAACAGTGATGATTTCACGACTCATTTGTTTTCCTCCTTTATATAAAAACAAAAAACCACCATGAATACACACGCCTAATTAAATAAGGGAAGTGCAATCATGGTGGAATAGTTTACTAGCAGGTCTTACTAATATGCCAATCCGGCCCATTTATATCGTTAAGAAAAAGTGATAGAGTAATAACAATTCATTATTATTATTCCATCTCGGTTATTTATAATTATATCGCTACGTTTTTAAATGCACAACTTTTTTAAATACCCAACTCTCTTCAAAAGTTTTGCTGCAAAGATTTTGGGCTTTTATTTTTTGAAGTGTTGATTTATGATAAAAAAACTGTAGGAATAAAATGCACAATTTAATTTTAATCGGTGGGAGAGCGTTGATTATGTCAAAAACTATTCATGAATTTAATGATATTATTCGGAAGCTTCGAAAAGATTTATTTGGAAAAGGACCGGAAAGAATACATACGGTTTTTGTTGAAAATATGGCTGTCTCAACACTGTATGGAAATTTAACTCCGACAGAAACATTTATTGCAAGCACTGCTGAAGGATGTGACATGGTTCATCTAGCTCGAACAAAAATGATCCAAGATGTATATGCATCGAATCCGCCGGAAGGGTTAGAAGAATTGGTAGGAGCAAAGTTGGTTAATTTATTTTCAGATATGAAAATAAAAGAAAATATAGCGGTTTCCGTATTCGTTTTTGATAAAAACATTATTTAAAAAAGGAGACATCACATGAACTCGACCGTTAAGAAGCGTACAGTTCTTAGATTTAAAAATGGTCAAATGGAAAGCGTGGAAGATAAAATTGTAACGGAGTTTCCTGTGACTGTGAAAATTAATGAAGAAGAGTTTGTCACGATGGTATGTAGCCCACAATACATTGAAGATATGGTAATTGGCTATTTAGCATCTGAAGGGGTTATCCGAGCATACACAGACATTAAAAACATATGGGTTCAAGAAAAAGAAGGGTATGTTCATGTTACAATAGATAAATTAAACCCGTATTTTCAAAACCTTCAAAATAAACGATATATCACGTCTTGCTGCGGGGCGAGCAGACAAGGGTTTGTCTTTATAAATGATGCACTGACTGCTAAAAAAATGAACGATATATCGGTAGAACTTTCAATTAAGGATTGTTTTCAATTGATGAATAAGCTGCAGCAATCTGCTGCTACGTTTCAAGAAACGGGTGGCGTTCATAACGCTGCTATTTGTGATAAAAATGGCTTTATGCTTAGCAGAATGGACATTGGTAGGCATAATGCTCTAGATAAACTATACGGGTATTGCTTAAAACACCATATTTCAATTAGAGATAAAGTAGTCGTTTTCAGCGGCCGTATTTCTTCAGAAATTTTGTTGAAAGTAGCGAAGATCGGGTGTGAAGTGGTTCTTTCAAAATCCGCCCCGACTGAACTTGCTTTAAATCTAGCAGAAGAATTGGGAATTACAACGGTAGGGTTTATTCGAAATGATTCGTTGAATATTTATACATGCCCGGAAAGAATTTTAAGAGAGAGTTAATCTGCTGTGGAGAAGCTGACAGCTAGAGAGAGGAGAGATGAGGCAGATGTCATACGCTATAGTTGATACTTTAAAGCGTCCTTTACGAGACTTGCGTTTGTCAGTAACAGATCGCTGTAACTTTCGCTGTCGATATTGTATGCCTGAAGAAATTTTTGGGGCAGACTATCCATTTTTACCTGCCGAAAACATTCTTTCGTTTGATGAATTAGAGAGACTCACTAGATTATTCGCATCGCTAGGAGTAAAAAAAGTGCGTATAACGGGAGGAGAGCCGCTGCTAAGAAAAGGCTTGCCAGATCTAATCAATCGTCTGAAGCAAATTGAGGGTATAGATGATATTGCCATAACAACAAACGGCTCACTGTTAAAGAAGCATGCAGAAGCCTTATCAAAAGCGGGATTATCAAGAGTAACCGTTAGCTTAGACTCGCTTGATGAAGTGAGATTTCAAGAGTTGAATGGAAACCGAGGAAGCGTAAAACGAGTATTAGAAGGAATAGAAGCAGCAGCTCTTGCGGGGATTTCAGTCAAAATAAACATGGTTGTCCAAAAAGGCAAGAATGAGCAGGATATTCTTCCGATGGCCCACTATTTTAAAGACAAAAAACATACGCTGCGTTTTATTGAATATATGGATGTTGGAAATTCAAACGGATGGAAAATGGATGAGGTTATAACAAAGAAACAAATTCTTGATATAGTTGGACAAGAAATGCCTCTTGAAGAAATTACACCTCATTATACGGGAGAAGTAGCCACCAGGTATCGATACGTCGGGACAGAAGAGGAAATTGGTATCATTTCATCTGTCACAGATTCATTCTGTTCCACTTGTTCACGCGCAAGAGTATCGGCTGAAGGAAAGCTCTATACCTGTTTGTTCGCATCAAAAGGATATGACCTCCGCACACTGATACGGTCAGAAGCCTCTGATCATACTGTTTGTGACACCATTTCTGATATCTGGAATCATCGGAAAGATCGTTACTCAGACGAACGAGCTAATGGAAGACAGGTCCAAGGCGCTGAAAAAGTGGAAATGTCTCATATTGGTGGATAATTCAAAGAAGCTTTATACTTCCCAATCACTGCGATGATTCACATTTATAAAAGTGGGATCTTCTGCTGAAAAAGGCACGCGAAGGACGTTTGTCTGATTCAACAATTGCGTAAGCCTTCCTTCACCTTGTGTAACGAGTTGTTCAATAAGAGGAAGCGTTCTACGGTGATAGAGTGCTAGAAGCGGGTGAATGTGATCAGGCTGAACAGGAAGAACAATGTCAGGTGAGTCCGTTTGGGTCAGTGTGATCATGTGATGAACAAACTCAGCATTAATAAAAGGAATATCGCAAGAAAGAATAAAGAACCATTCAGCGCAGCAATCGATCGCAGTTAAAGCGTGATGAATTGCATACAAAGGACCTTGATACGGGCATTTTTCAACTGCAAATGCAACATCCTTTCTTTGAAAATAAGGGAGTAAATCTTGGTTGGTAGACACAAGTATAGGTGTGACGTGATTTTCTTTTAATGCATCTATACTATATTCGTAAAATGATTTCTTGTTATAGGTTTCAAACATTTTTGGTTTACCGTAGCGAGAAGATTTTCCTCCTGCTAATACAATGCCTGCAATGGACATTTATTAAATACCTCCATCAAAATATATTTGTATATTTATGCAAAAAAGTCTCTGTAAAGCAGCGTAGCTTTATGTGTATAATAGCATGTTTCTAAAGAAATATCTTTGACGAAGGAATAGATAGTGAAGTCAGAGATTGAATGAGAAAGGGAGAGAAAAGAGTGACAGAACGTTATTCACGTCAGCAGCTTTTCCAGCCCATTGGAAACAAAGGGCTGCAGCAAATTAGAAGTAAGCATGTTTTAGTTGTAGGTGCAGGGGCTCTAGGCAGCGCTAGCGCAGAAGCCCTTGTGCGTGCTGGAATTGGAAAATTGACTCTTGTAGATCGTGATTATGTAGAATGGAGTAATCTACAGCGTCAGCAGCTTTATACAGAACAAGATGCGCAAAACAAACTACCTAAAGCTGTAGCAGCAAAAAATCGTTTGCGTCAAATAAACACGGAAGTGAAGATTGAAGCGCTGGTGATGGATGCTCAGCCTGCTAATTTAGAAAGTATCGTCCAAACAGCCGATGTGATCATCGATGCGACAGACAACTTCGACATCCGTTTTATTTTAAATGATTTGTCACATAAGTATGAAGTTCCTTGGATATACGGCTCATGTGTAGGGAGTTATGGCGCCACTTATACTGTTATCCCAAATGTAACCCCTTGTCTGCACTGCATATTGAAAAAAGTGCCTGTCGGAGGAGCAACCTGTGAGACAGCAGGAATTATTAGTCCCGCTGTTCAAATTGTGGCAGCCTATCAAATAACCGAAGCATTAAAAATTTTAGTCGAAGATGTTGAAGCTTTGCGCCACACATTTCTAACCTTTGATGCCTGGAATAATCAGCATGCTGAATTTAAGACGGGCAAAATGAAAAGTGATAAATGTTCTTCTTGCGGATCAACCCAAACTTATCCGTACTTAGCGTATGAAAATCAGCTTAAAACAGACGTTCTGTGCGGCAGAGAGACGGTTCAAATCAGGCCCTCGCAGCGCCATTTGTACAACTTCGATGAATTGGAAAAACGGTTAAAAAAACAGGGGAAAGTGGACCGCAATCCATATCTTCTGTCATGTCAGCTTCCAGAGCAGCGCTTTGTAATTTTTCAAGATGGCCGTGTATTTATTCATGGAACGAATGATATTCAATTTGCGAGAAGCTTATATTATCGTTTACTAGGATGAGTAAAGGAGTGAAAAGAATGAGAGAAAAGCGAACTCCTATCCCTGTCGGAGAATGCGTTGGACGAGTGATGCAGTATGCAAAAAACGGAAAGCAAGAAATCATTGCGCTTGAAGAAGCTCACGGCAGATTTTTAGCTGAAGATTTAATAGCAGATCATGACATTCCTGCTTTTGATCGTTCTCCATATGATGGTTTTGCCATTCGGTCGCAAGATACGAAAGAGGCATCATCACTTCATCCAGTAGAACTGGCTGTTCGAGGAGAAATAGGAGCGGGTTCTATTTTTGAACATACAGTCAGCGCGATGCAGGCTGTGCGTATTATGACAGGAGCTCCTATTCCCAAAGGCTGCGATGCGGTTGCCATGCTTGAAGTAACAAAAGAATATACGAAAGACAATCAGCCGATCGTTCAAATCAAGCGTTCGTTTAACAGCGGAGATAACATTTCTTTTCAAGGAGAAGAAACAACAAAAGGAACTGTGTTAGCTTCGAAAGGAACGTATATCACTCCGGGAGTAGCTGCTCTTTTAGCCACATTTGGCTATAGTAACGTAGCTGTCTTCAAAAAACCTGTAGTTGGATTACTTGCAACTGGAAGTGAACTAGTGGAAGTGAGTGATCCTGTTGAACGGGGCAAAATTCGTAATAGCAATACTCATATGCTGCGTGCGCAAATTGAAAAAGCTGGAGGCGAAGTGAACTATTTTGGTATCATGCCCGATGATTTAAGTGAGTGCTACAATGCGGTAAAATCTGCACTATCAGAAGTGGACATGCTGATTACAACGGGCGGCGTTTCAGTAGGAGACTATGATTATCTACCAGATGTTTATAAGCAATTACAAGCCGAAGTTCTTTTTAATAAAATAGCGATGAGGCCAGGCAGTGTAACAACGGTTGCTCGTATGGAAGAAAAGCTTTTATTTGGCCTCTCGGGAAATCCTACAGCGTGCTATGTCGGTTTTGAACTTCTGGCTCGTCCGGTAATCAGTACATATGCGGGTAAGAGCGCCCCTCATCTTCGGAAAGAAAAAGCTTTGTTAGGAAAAGACTTTTTAAAGCCAAATCCTTTTATGCGATTTGTATCTGGCAGGCTTTCATACAGGGAAGGACAGCTCATTGCTTCTCCATTAAGCTTTACAAAATCTAGTGCTGTTTCTTCTTTAGCTCATGCAGATACATTAATTATATTTCCTGGAGGGACGAGAGGATACAAAGAAGGAATGCTGGTTGACGTCTTATTGCTAGATGACGTGCGGGGAAGTGAATGGCCTTGGTAGCTTGTTGTACCGTTTTACAAGTAGTTGGATTTCAAAACAGCGGAAAAACTACTTTAGTGGAAAAGCTCATTAAAAGAGCGAAGCAATTCAATCTATGTGTAGGTTCTATTAAGCATCATGGACACGGCGGACCTCCAGATAGCAGCAGTGAGCTAAAAGACAGTCATCGCCACCAGCAAGCAGGTGCCGATGTGGCAGGTGTAGAGGGAGGTGGAATCCTTCAGCTTACGGCAGTTAGTAAAGACTGGAGCCTAAAAAAGCTGATTGATTTTTATCAATTTTTCTCGCCAGATGTCATTTTTGTTGAAGGATATAAAAAAGAATCCTATCCAAAAGCAGTCTTGATTCGAAGTGAAGAAGATCTTGTTCTGCTTTCCTCTCTAACCAATATTATATGCGTGATTAGTCACGTTCCGCTAAAAAAAGAAGTGCAGGGAGCATATCCAATATTTCACTTACAAGAAGACGAACTTTATCTTAATTTTTTATTGAAAGAAGTGGGGGAAAGAAGATGAACCAGCACTTATTTGAAGTAGTAAATCAGCCAATTGCCGTAGATGAAATAATTAAAAAAGTTTCTAGAAGAGACGCGGGAGCTATTACGACATTTATTGGAACGGTAAGAGAATTTACAAAAGGCAAGAAGACGCTCTCTCTTGAATATCAAGCCTATGTGCCAATGGCAGTGAAAATGCTTAGCCAAATTGGTGACGAAATTCAGGAAAAGTGGCCCGATGCTTTGACAGCTATTACTCATCGAATCGGGAAGCTTGATATAACAGAAGTCGCAGTAGTTATTGCCGTTTCTTCTCCGCATCGCAAAACAGCTTATGAAGCAAACGAGTATGCTATTGAACGTATTAAGCAAATTGTGCCAATTTGGAAAAAGGAATTTTGGGAAGACGGAACAAAATGGATTGGAGATCAGTTAGAAACGAAAGAATATCCTGAAGGAAAGCCAATGAAGGAGATGTAAAAATGATTAACGTCTTATTTTTCGCTGCTATACGTGAAGAGGCTGGAGTGGAACAAGTAACAGTTGATAAGCAAGATATAACAGTGAAGGAATTAAAGGAATATGTGCAAAAAACGTATAAGTTGTCCTCTCTGAAGCAAACGATGACCGCAGTCAACGAAGAGTTTGTAACAGATGAAGAAACCATTGGAACGGGAGATACCGTCGCATTTATTCCGCCCGTTAGTGGAGGATAAAAAAAGGTGCTGAATACACAGCACCTTTTTTTATTATCTAAATTGAGCTACTTTTTCGATTGGTAAACGTACAGACGGGTAACCGCTATTTGCTGCTTTGCCGATTGAAAGTAACATAACCGGCGCATAGCGCTCTTTGTCTAAACCGAATGCTTCGGCAATTTGATCTTTTTCATAACCGCCAATAGCGTTTGTATCATAACCGTGAGCACGTGCAGCAAGCATTAACTGCATAGATACTAAACCGCCGTCAATTAATACTGTTTCTTTATTTAATTCTTCAGAAGCAGCTGCGTAGTGCGCTTTGATTTTAGGAATTTGCATATCTCTAATTTCTTGTGGCATATAGCCTAGTTCAACAGCTTTATCGTAAATTTCATCTAAATTTTCTTCACTTTTTAAATCGCCGAAAATCGCAATAACAGCTGCTGATGTTTCTACTTGTGATTGATTAAATTTAGCAAGCGGAGCTAATGTTGCCTTTCCTTCAGGGCTATCAATTACTAGAAAGCGCCAAGGCTGTGCATTAACAGAAGATGGAGCTAGCGTCGCTTCGGTTAAAATTTCTTTCATTTCTTCACGGCTGATTTTGACAGATGGGTCGTAATAACGAATAGATCTGCGCCCTGTAATAATATCTTGGAAATCATTGTTTAGTGTTTTTGTTTGCGTCATGATGAACTCTCCTTTATGTTAAAAATGTTATGACCGTTCAATGGCCGAAATGTTTACTTTTAAACGCTCAAGCATTTTGGAAAGCAGGAGCTGTTCTTCTTCGCTGAAATCTTTAAATGCTTCATCAATAAAGCGAGCTTTTTCGTTTCGAAATGCACCGATTTTTTCATGTCCGCTTTTCGTAAGCTTTACAAATGTTACGCGGTTGTCATCAGGGTTTTTACGGCGTGATACAACATCTCTTTCTTCGAGCTGCTTTAAATGCCTTGTAATTGCAGCATTGTCAATGTTTACTTGCTGTTGAAGCGCCTTTTGACTCATTTCACCTGTTTCATAAAGCTGATGTAAAATATCAAGACGTGATTGGCTAACACCGGTACAATGCTCAAACTTTTGATTAATTTGTTTATTAACTTCTTGCAGAGCATACAGAACATTTGCTTTTTCAGAACATGAATGTGACAAGAAAGTCGCTCCCTTTTTCTATGATATTTATTGATGAATTAATATTTGATACATCAATGTTTGATACATCAACTAATATAAAATAAATAAAAGTGAAAGTCAAGAAAGTGAACTTTGTTTTTTAAAAATAATAAAAAAGAGGCTGAGACGTAACGAAATGAATCCCATTCAAAGGTGAACAATCTGGCCTGCTTGCTCGACCGCAGTTGATTTCCGTGCAAGGCTTCGCTTTCCGCGAGCGGCCGCTGAGCCTCCTCGTCGCTTGCGCTCCTGCGGGGTTCTCACCTGTTCCACTGTTCCCGCAAGAGTCTTCGCCTTGCCCTCCAATCAACTGCTGGAAGGAACGAAACAGATAAAATCTACGTTCACCATAACAAAAAAAACGAACCACTAATCAAACAGTTTGATTAGTGGTTCGTTTTTCATTTCAGCTAAACTATTTTTGCCTCAGCCTCTTTAAGCTGAATGATTTTTTTTGCTAATTTGTTCATGCGTATAGGAAGATAGAAACGGAATACGCTTGATAATCAAATCGTGAATCCAGAATAATCGCTGAATAAGAGGAGTTGTTTTAGCTGAAACGTATATAATAAAGCATCCGATAGCTCCCGCAATCACCATGCCTCCAAGTACATCTGCTGGATAGTGAACGCCTACGTAAATACGTGAAAGGCCAGAAATGACAGCCCATATAAAAATGATGCTTCTCCATTTGTTTTTTCGTAACCACATGATCCAAGCAGCAGAAAAGACTAAAATCGAATGATCACTCACAAAAGATGAATTAGCCGGGTGCGGAATCAGCTTATGAACGTGATGAGTCACAAACGGACGCGGGTGGTAATACACCAGGTGAATGACCTCATTGATACATAGAGAAAGTACAATTGTAAACAACATGTATAAAGCCGTATAACGGTGATAAATTGTTCTTTCTGTTTTTCCGCTAAACCAAAGCAAAAGCAAACAAGCCATTATAAAATAAGGAACGCTATTCGTGATGATAATCATTACAGAATCCATTGCGCTGGATTCACCAGCAAACGAGTTAATCCATTGAAATACTTCGTAATTGAGGTTCATTTGTTTTCTCCTTATGCAGTACTTTTCACTCTTAGTTTAGATTGACACTCTAAAAAAACGATGAATTTCACATTAAAAATCAATTAAAATCCGAAATTTAAGGGTATTTAATGATATAAAAAGGAGAGGAAGAAACTGCTTTTAGAATAGGAGATGAAACAGTTGAAAAAGGTTTTATTTTTACCTCTTCTAAAAATGCCTTCTGGCCATCATCAAGTGGCAGAGGCGTTAATGGATATATTGGAAAGAAGAACAACAAATATTTGTTATAAAAAAATAGATTTATTAAGCTATACAAACGAACTATTAGAAAAAGTGGTCACAGGCACATATTTGAAATGGATTCGTTATGCTCCAGAAACGTACAATATGGCATACAAACATCTCTTTTATGAACCGCCTGTTCATTCATTCAAATGGTATCATCACGTATTCGCAAAAAAAATGGAGCACTTAGTTAAAGAAGAAAATCCGGATTTAATTATATGCACACATGGGTTTCCTTCTTATTTGCTCAGTCAATTAAAAGCAAAAGGCAAGTGCGATGTACCTATTATAAATGTCTACACGGATTTCTTTATTAATAATTTATGGGGAAAAGAAGAGATTGATTTTCACTTTCTCCCTAGTGAAGAAGTAAAAAAAGGACTTCGTGCTCAAAGTGAAATTCCACTTCAAAATATGATGGTCACAGGAATACCGGTACATGAAGAAATAACAAAAACAAGAACATTTAAGCATCCTGGTAATCGAAATATTTTAATTGCTGGAGGCAGCAGCGGTTTAGGCAATATTATGGATTTCTACAATGATTTAAAAGATGCGAGCCATTTTCATTACTTTGTCTTATGCGGCAAAAATCAAAAGCTATATGAAGAAATCAAGGGATGGGAATTACAGCACGTTACACCGATTCCGTACATTTCATCACGCACAGAAATGAATGAACTGTATGAACAAGTGGATGCTATTGTAACAAAGCCAGGTGGTATCACGGTCAGTGAAGCTCTTCGCAAGAATTTACCGATTTTTGTTCATTCTGCTTTACCAGGTCAAGAAGAAGTGAATTTACGCTATTTAACAGAACGAAACTTAGTTCAAGAACTAAAGGCAGATCAATCGTTAGAAAGTCAGCTGCAGGCAGTGCTGCAGGATGCTGATAAAATGAGCACATTATATAACGCGATTGCTGCTTACCATAAAGAAATCGAAGCACAAACGCCTGAAGAACTTTTAGCAGTAGTCAATTGGATTTTAGGCGAAAAGCAAACGATTGGTCTTCATGCGTAAAACATTCATGTTTACAAACAATAAGGATAAGCTAAAAGACAAGTATGTTGAAAAAGTAGGGTTTAGATAAAAAAACAAACATCTTTTGAAAAAGGTGTTGTTTTTTTATCTAAAGAAGCTATTCTTTCACTTAAGACATTTGGTGAGAGGTGTATAACATGAAAGAGAAAATTTTAATTGTGGAAGATGAAGCGCAAATTGCGAAAGTGTTAAAGATTGAATTGGAATTTGAAGATTATGAAGTAGATGTTGAGTACGACGGGAAAGCGGGGTTAGAGACGGCAACATCCGCTCAATATGACCTCATTTTGCTAGACGTGATGCTTCCAAGTCTGAGTGGTATTGAGGTGTTAAGAAGACTTCGGAAAGCGGAAGTATTTACGCCAGTTATTTTATTAACTGCCAGAAATACGACGCTGGATAAGGTAATGGGCTTAGACCAAGGGGCTAATGATTATGTTACAAAACCGTTTGAAATTGAAGAACTGTTAGCACGGGTTCGCTCTTGTATTCGCTATCGTTCGCTCGTAGAAGCATCAGGAACGAAAGAAGCTGAAGCGGAGCTCTTAACGATAAGTGATTTGACCATTAATCTTGAAACAAGGGAAGTCCTAAGAGACAATGAATCCATTACGTTGACACCGAAAGAGTATGATTTAGTCGTGTATTTGCTTACGAATAAAAATAAAATTGTCACGAGAGAAGGAATTCTCACAAACGTTTGGGGCTATGAATATGAAGGAGAAACGAACGTAATTGATGTATATATTCGCCACTTAAGAAAAAAAGTAGATGAAGGTTTTTCTACTTCTCTCATTCATACGGTGCGGGGCGTAGGATATATGATGAAAGAGGAGAAACATGAAGATCACGACGAAGATTAATTTACTGACAACAGCATGGCTAGTGGTTATTTTATTAATCATGAACATCGTTGTTTTTTTCTCCTTTACTAAATCTACCGTGAATATGGAACAGGACATTTTATTCGAAAAAGCACGCGAGATTATTCAAAAAGGTCAGCAAGATCATTCCGTGGAGCTCTCGCCGGAGTTACTAAAATTTTATTTGACCAACCATTCATTTATCCGAACAGTCTCAGAAAATTCTACAGTCATTAACCAGGTATCAAATGACCCTCATCTGGTGAAAATTAAGCCCGAATTTTCAAAGAAAAAAAAGGTGAAACTTCGCAAAATCAGAGAAAAGCAAGTATTGGTTATTCGCATGCCTGTCAAAGTCAATAATCAAGTCGTTGAAACGCTTGAGATTGGTGAGCTCCTGACTGGTTTTGAAACCCGTAAAGATATTTTGCTATCAATTTTGATTTTTTGTTCGCTTGTGTCCATTTTACTGTCTCTTTTAGGAGGAAGATGGTTATCACGCGTCATTATGCATCCTATTAAAAATATGGTCACAACGATGAAAGAGATCGAAGAGAGCGGTGTTCCTAAAAAAGTCCTCATTCAAACCGAAACGAGAGATGAACTGCAGGGGATGACCGTTACCTTTAATCATATGATTGACCGCTTACGAGAAAATATTGAAAAGCAAAATCAGTTTGTTTCCGATGCTTCTCATGAATTAAAAACCCCTCTAACCGTTATTCGCAGTTATTCTAATTTATTAAGAAGAAGAGGGATTAAAAATGAAGAAATTACGCTCGATGCGATCGACACTATCTATGCCGAAGCAACCAAAATGCAAAAAATGATTGAAACGCTGCTTGATCTGGCAAGTGTGGAAAAAGAACAAACGCTTGATCTGAAGCAAACAGATCTTGTTCTTATTTTTGAACAAATCGTTAAGCAGCTGCAGCAGGTATACAAAAGAGAATTAGTTCTTCATTATGATCAAACGCCCATTATGATTGAAGTGGATGAACTAAAAATGAAGCAAGTATTGATTATTTTGCTTGATAATGCAATTAAATACAGTACGGATAAAATTGAAGTGACCGTTGAAAAAAAGCAGGAAGATGTCATTATCAAAGTAAAAGACTATGGAATTGGCATTCCAAAAGAAGATCTTGCACATATTTTTGAACGTTTCTATCGAGTCGATAAAGCCAGAAGCAGAGCTACGGGAGGAACGGGGCTTGGACTGTCGATTGCACAAACTATTGTCCGTCAGCATAAAGGCGAGATTTTTATTAAAAGTGAAGAAGAACAAGGGACGGAAGTTGTGATTCACCTTCCCGTTTCATCTACAAACTGAGAAAGCCGCCGTTAGGCGGCTTTTGTGTGATTATGATGCTGATTTTTGTTTTCTTACTCTTAATTTTTTTAACTCCGTTTGGAAGAATAGATACAGTGATGCAACTGTAAATACACTAAATCCAATTATTTCAAGGGGTTCTCCACCAGCTTCAAATAGCTTAACCAAGCCTTCACCGCATAACTCTCCTCCAATAAAAATAAGGAAAACACCAAGCGCTTTAAAAATAATCCACAGGTTCAGCTTAATAGCTGTTTTGAACAGAATGTATGTAATAACGATGGCCAGCAAAATGCCACTTATACTGCCGAATACAATAGAAGAGGCGTGTTGATTCACTTGTGTCAGATTAAAAATAATTAGTTCTGTTCCTTCACGAAAGACAGATAAAAAGGCTAAAACGATTAATCCCCATTTGGAAGAGCTTCTGGAAATTTTTGATGTAACCGAAGATGTCATTTCTTTGCTCCGATGCAACCACAGAATAAAGTAAGCGATAAGACCTGCAGCTAAAAGCATCATGACTCCTTCAAAAATTTCTTCTGACTCTTCTTCTAACTCTCTCGCCTCATTAAAGCCAATAAAGCCAAATACTAAGCTGAAAATAAGGCCAGCAGCAGCGCCAATGAAGACGGAATACTTTAAGTCTTTTCGGCCAATTTTTGTAACATGAGCTAAAATAATTCCAATAATAAGTGACGCTTCTAAACCTTCACGAAGCGACAAAGCCAAACTCGACCACATAAAAAGCTCCCCTTACTTTAAATGATAGTAATAATTAAATTCTCTCTAATTTTAATGATAATGATTATCGTTGTCAATTTGTTTTTTTGCTCTTTAATAAAAATCTAATATAGGATTTTTCAGACTAAAGTATGAAGGTATTTCATTATAAAGTCGTTCGAAACGCACGAAAAAAGCGAATAAAATAAGAGTATGAACAATCAGTGGAGGTTTTAGTATGAGTTATACTCTTTTTATAAAAGCAAATGACAGATCGGCAAGTGAAGCGGTTAGCATGAAATTATATGATGCATTTTTAAAAAGCTATCAACAATCGCATCAAGATGAAGAAATAATAGAGCTAAATTTGTTTAAAGAAGAACTTCCTTATTTAGGTGCCGACATGATAAACGGTCAGTTTAAATTAGCAAGAGGGCTAGAAGTGACGGCAGCGGAAAACAAAGCAGCAGAAACTGCTAATTCCTACTTAGAACAATTTGTGAGAGCAGATAAAATTGTTATTGCCTTTCCGCTTTGGAATTTTACTGTGCCAGCCGTGCTTCATACGTACCTTGATTATTTAAATCAAGCAGGCAAAACGTTTAAGTATACGCCCGAAGGTCCGGTGGGATTACTAGGCGATAAAAAAGTGATGTTATTAAACGCGCGAGGCGGAGTGTATTCAGAAGGTCCAGCAGCTGAGGTCGAAATGGCCGTTAAATATGTCAGCAGCGTACTTCAATTCTTTGGAATCACGGATGTGAACTCTGTTATTATTGAGGGACATAATCAGTTTCCAGATCGTGGGCAAGAAATTATTGAAAGTGGTCTAGAACAAGCAGCACAAGCAGCCAAAACATTTTAAATCATATTCGTAAAAGAAGACGGGACAACAGTATTTTAGGTGAAGGTATATCCGAACGATGAATCGTTCGGATTTTTTGATGTTATGGTAAGCGTAGGTTTCATGCATGTAGTAGCTTCTAGATGTTGATTGGAGGGCAAGGCGAAGACTCCTGCCGGAAAAGCGGAACAGGTGAGACACCGCAGGAGCGCAAGTGAAGAGGAGGCTCAGCGGTCGCCCGCGGAAAGCAACAGCGGTGTCACAAGCGGTCCATACCAGCGCCTTTATCCCATTTGTCCTTATTTAGATTAAATTGATTTATTATGTGTCCATCTTTTCTTTATATTTTTACTGTATATCCTAAAAAATAATAGGTAAAATGAATAAAAAATATAAAAGATATTCGCCTTATCTATAGGAGGAGCAGAGATGGATATTCGTCAGCTTAATTATTTTTTAGAAGTCGCTAAATTAAGGAGCTTTACTAAAGCATCTCAAAGTCTCCATATTTCACAGCCGACCTTGAGCAAAATGGTGAAAAACTTAGAAGAAGAATTGGAAGTAGAATTAATTGATCGGTCCGCAAGACAGATTGATTTAACGGATGCCGGGGAAGTGGTGTATGCGCAAGGACAAAAAGTCATGACATCCATTGATGAGCTATCGACTTATTTATATGATGTGATGAATCTGAAGAAAGGAATGATTAAAATTGGAATTCCTCCATTGATTGGAGTTCTGTTCTTTCCAAAGATTATCAAAGGGTTTCAGCAGCTTTATCCAGATATTACGATTAAACTTATTGAATACGGAGCCAATCGTGTTCAAAAAGCAGTAGAAAAAGGAGAGTTAGACTTAGGTGTAGCGGTGCTTCCGGTAAATGAACATCTTTTTGATATTAATCCTTTTATCTCTGAAAAAATGCTTTTATATGTTCACCATTCCCATCCTTTAGCCTCTAAAACTCATGTGGAAATTAATGAATTGGCCCAAGAGAAATTTATTTTATTTAATGAAGATTTTACGCTTCACGACCGGCTTATTCATGCATGTCAACAAGCAGGATTTGAACCTAACGTAGCTTACGAGAGCTCTCAATGGGATTTTATTGGTGAAATGATTGCCGAAAACTTAGGAGTATCTATCTTTCCACAGTCCATTGCGGCAAAAGTAGATTCCTCTATTGTAAAAGCAGTTCCTATTACTAACCCTTCAATTTCATGGGATTTAGGATTGATTTTAAAAAAAGATAAGTATATTTCATATGCCTCTAAGCAATTTCTTCACTATATGAATGAACAGCATTCTGCTTTATATAGATAAAATGCATATGTTGTATTGAATATATGTATTTTACGAAAGAGAGAACGTGCGTTAAAGTAGATAGTGTAGAAAACATACAAGAAAACAAACATTGATTCCGCGCGGTGTCAGTAAAAAATACGGAGGTTGATTTTACATGGCACAAGATAGTTATCAAAAAGGTTTAGATAAATTAATGGAATATACATTAACGAGTAACGATGATATTTCAACTCATTTAAAAATTACAGAAGACTTAAAAGACCTAGCTCCTGACGTTGGGAAATATATTATTGAATTTGCCTATGGAGACATTTATTCACGGCCGGGTCTAACCAATAAGCAACGAGCATTAGTTACCATTTCATCATTAGTCACTCAGGGTACAGAGCCTCAGCTTGAGCTGCATTTAAATACAGGTTTAACAGCTGGACTAGAGCCGAAGGAGATTGTGGAGAGCATTATTCAATTAATCCCATACACAGGCTTCCCTCGCGTGTTAAATGCTTTAAGCGTAGCCAAGAAAGTATTCGCTCAGCGTGACGTGGAAGTAGAGGCAGATGAAAAAGAGCTGGTAGAAAATAAATAATAAGCACAACAAAGACGCTCTAAAAGAGCGTCTTTGTTTATACGAGCTGCTTTTGTTTGGTTTCTTTTCCTAGAAAAACAACCGAACCAACACCGATTAAAATAGCTCCACAAAAGATTGAGAACGTAACGGTTAAAGACGTACCTTGCGTTGACATATATCCAACTAACAGCGGCCCTAAAATTCCTCCAATTCGTCCAAAAGAAGCAGCCATTCCAGCTCCTGTGCCTCGGATAGATGTCGGATATTGCTCAGGTGTATACGCGTATAAAGCACCCCAAGCACCTAAGTTGAAGAAAGACAACAGCATACCTGCTGTTAGCAGCAGCCAAAGTGACTCCGCATTTCCGAAGATATATGCGCTGGCAGCCGTACCTAACAGATATGTGACCAATACGAATTTTCGGCCCATGCGTTCAATAAACCAAGCAGCCGTATAATAGCCAGGCAGTTGAGCTAATGTCATAATCAATACGTATTCAAAGCTTTTGATCAAGCTAAAACCTTTAATGACCATGACGCTAGGTAGCCATAAAAACATGCCGTAATATGAAAATACAACGCAAAACCACAGAACCCAGAGCATAATGGTAGATTGACGATAAGGCTTAGACCACACGCTTCTTACATTGTCCGCAATCGACGGTTTCTTTTCTTTTGTCGCTTCCACAAACTGAGGAGAATCGGGCAGTTTAATGCGCAAATAAATGGCATAAAACGCTGGAATAGCCGTTAGGATAAGCGCTAGCTGCCACCCGTAAGCTGGGATTACAAAATAAGAAATAAGCGCTGCCAGTAGCCAACCGAACGCCCAAAAACTTTCTAACAGCACGACCACTTTACCGCGTTTTTCCGGCGCCACGGTCTCAGAAACAAGTGTAGAAGCAACAGGCAGCTCTCCTCCTAAACCCATTCCAATTAAAAATCGAAATACTAAAAAAGCAGCAAGGGTAGTAGTAAGAGCCGAAAGGCCGCTTGCCACTGAAAAAAGAACAAGAGTTACAATAAAAACAGTTTTTCGCCCAATTCGATCAGCCAGTAACCCAAACACCAAAGCTCCAACCGCCATTCCGATCGAGTTAACGCTGCCTATCCAACTCATTTCAGTAGGGGAAAGTCCCCATTCAGCGTGAAGAGCTGCAATGATAAAAGACAAAATGCCAACATCCATTGCATCAAAGAGCCACCCGAGCCCTGCGATGCCAAGAAGCTGACGTTCTGATAATTGTTTTGTTTTCATGTCTTCCTCCTAGAAGCAAAGAATTTTGCTTTAAGTTTACACCTGTCTTGACATAATGTCACGTCTATTTTAAAGAAAAAATTCAAACGGAAAAGCTCTATACCTACTGGTATAGAACTAATTTTATTCTCACATTTTATCGTAAAGCATTTTTCCAGGCCACGTATACGCCATATGACCGCCGTCTACAGTAATGCAATCACCTGTCACATATGAGCTGTCATCAGATGCTAAAAATAATACAGCACCGGCTACTTCTTCCGGTTTTCCTAGACGCCCCATCGGATCGACCCATTCATATGCTTTTCTGAATTTTTTTCCTTCTTCAGCGCCTGATAAATCATCAAGAAGAGGTGTTTCGATTGTTCCAGGAGCAATTGAGTTAACGCGAATACCTTCACGAGCGTAGTCAATTGCCATGGTTCTTGTTAGGTTGGTAATAGCACCTTTCGCCGCGTTATAGCCAGAACGATCTAAGTCTGCTGCCAGTCCGGACACAGATGAATTATTAATAATCGATCCGCCATTTTCTAACATCAGCGGAATAACGTATTTGCTTACAAGAAACGTTCCGCGTAAATCTACCGACATTAAGCGATCCCAAAGTTCTACTGGATATTCGTGAAGCTTGCCGCCTTCTGTGTCTGTACCGGCATTATTAAAAAGAATGTCCACTTTACCAAATTTCTTTTCAATTTCTGCTGTCAATTCTTTTACTTTTTCTTCTTCAGCTACATCGATATAGTAGGCGTAGGCTTCACCGCCAGCATCTTTAATTTCTTGTGCTACTTTTTTCACACCGTCTAAATTAATATCGGCACAAATAACAACCGCGCCTTCTTTCGCGAAGCGCTCAGCGGTTGCTTTTCCTATGCCAGAGCTTGACCCTGTAATAACAGCAATTTTTGATTCTAAACGTCCCAATTGTATCCCTCCGAAAAAATAAATATATAAGTATGTATGTTCATGTACCCATCTATTATTTTGATAAAACGTCGCTAGTTTATACGTATGTGAATAAGAATAAAGAGGGGCAGCGAAAATAAATCCATTGTATAATGAACAGCAGTATGTTAGAAAAAATGAGGTGTTTGCATGAAAGCAATCATAAAAAGTTTTATTAATGGGCTCTTAACGATTGTTCCTATTATCCTCGTTATTTATATTTTGGTAAGAGTGTTTAATTTTTTAGACAGCATTTTAGGAAACGTATTGAAGCCCTACATGAAGCAGGATTATATACCGGGGGTTGGGATCTTAGCGACTCTTGTCTTAATTACGTTCTTAGGATGGTTATCAACTCGTTTTTTTGCAGGGAAAATCATTAACTTAATTGACCGGTTGTTAGAAAGAATACCGCTTGTTAAAACGCTATATATCGTCATTAAAGATACGCTTCAATCTTTTCTTGGAGAAAAAAAGTCCTTTTCAAAAGTAGTTTTAGTGATGATGCCCGGCACGTCAATGAAAGTCATAGGGTTTGTGACCTCTGAAGAAGTAGAAGAGGTGATTCACTCGTTAAAAGACCACGTAGCCGTCTATGTTCCGCAAACTTTTCAAGTAGCTGGTTTTACTTTTTTGATTCCAAAAGAAGAAATTGAATGGTTAGATATTAAGCCGGAAGAAGCAATGAAGTTCGTGTTATCTGGGGGAGTATCTAGTTCAAAAGCAGAAAAATAACAGAAGGCTTGTTGAAGCCTTCTGTTATTTTTGTTGGAGTAAGGCTGTTAAAAGATTAAGCGGTTCTTCCAACGGTTTAAGTTCCGTTAAATTTCCAACCATGCCTTTTACAATAGCAGCGGTAGGCTTATCTTTTTTTAGCTCCGTTTGTAAAATGTGAAAGCTGTCTGCGTGTTCATCAGAAATATGATCGCTGGTGTCTAGCAGATGTTTAATTTCCTCAAGAGCTTGTTTTACCTGCTCATTTTTACTGAGAAAAGTCGTTCTTTCCTTTCCATATATATCTTCACCAAAAGAAGCAGGAATAAGGGGACGAGGTTTTCTAGCTAATAAATCTTCTACTAATACATCAACTCGATCCATTATGTACTGTGCTACTTCTTTAAATGTAAGTTCGAATTGATTGAAGATAATAATTTCTAAAAAGGAATGATGAATACCTTCAATCATTTTCGTTAAATCCGAGATATAAGGAGTTACGTCTTCTCCGTATACGCTAACGAGGCTTTTGCGATGAAAGTAAAACGTTTCTCGCTGCATTTTATGAACAAAGGTCTCCACTTCTTTGTTAAATGGAATAGATTTTTCACGAATTTGCATGATAATAAAATCTCTGTGCTCCGTAATAAATTCATAGAAATAGATGAGCTGATTCATATAGCGGCTGCGGGCATCGTTTACTTCCTCGTCGAGAGCATAAACAGAGCTAAACAGCTTTTCATAGTAAAAGTTTAGAATTGATAATAAAAGTGCATCCTTAGATTTGAAGTGCAGGTAAAATGCACCTTTTGAAATGTTGCATTCATCTACAATTTCTTGCACAGAGGTAGCATTAAATCCTTTTTTTGCAAAAAGCTTAATCGAAGCTTCAATTATTCTCTTTTCTTTTTCTTTCATGTATTCTACCTCCTTTATTGAACAATTTAGCCATTCATTTCGTTAGATAATAGTATCATACACTAAAAAAGATAAAGGTATATATCAAAGTTAAAACCGGGAGTCAGTTCCTTTAAAAAACGATTTATCGTAAATATGTCTTTATTATGAACATGTTAGGAGAAAGCCTGCTTAGGGTTGACACTGACCGGTTAGTCATTTATATTTTAAGTTGTTGTGACCGATCAGTCAATTTTATTAGTATACATATATTTGAAGGAGGATATGCATTGGGGAAGTTTATTAAATTTTCATTGAAAAATAAATTTGCAGTATGGCTGTTAACACTCTTTGTCATTATTGCAGGGCTGTATTCAGGGTTTAATATGAAGCTAGAGACCATTCCTGATATTTCAACGCCTGTTGTAACAGTCAGTGCAACTTATCCGGGAGCCACTCCGGAACAAGTGGCAGATAAGGTGAGTAAGCCGATTGAACAAAAGCTTCAGGGACTGAGCGGCGTTGACACAGTTAGCTCATCTTCTTATGAAAATATGGCTACTATTCAAGTTGAATATAGCTTTAGTAAAGATATGGAGAAGGCAGAAGACGAAGTTAGACGAGCTCTTTCAAACGTAGATCTGCCAGATGATGTAGAGGAACCAAATGTTTCAAGACAAAGCATTAGTGATTTTCCGATTATTTCATTAAGCGTTTCAGATGATAAAAAATCATTAGAAGAATTAACGAAGTATGTAAAAAATACTGTTGTTCCACAAGTTGAAAAAGTGCAGGGGATTTCTTCGGTCAGCGTGTCAGGAGAACAAGTTGAAGAAGCAGAACTTGTATTCAAACAAGACAAGCTCAAGCAGCTGGGACTCAATGAAGATACGGTGAAAAAGCTTATCCAAGCATCTGATGCAAAAGTGCCGGCTGGTACGTATACGATGGATGGATCTCAAAAATCTGTTGTGGTAGACGGAAAGATGACAACAGAAAAAGATTTGGAAAACTTAGAGATTCCAGCTGTGCCTAGTCAAGGAGCTGCTCGAGATCAGCAACAAGGAATGAGCCAGCAGCAGACACAAGGAGCCGTTCAGCAGGCGCCGTCCGCAGCTTCTATTCCCACTGTGAAATTAAAAGAAATTGCGGATATTAAAGTGACGGGGAAAGCAGAATCTATTTCTCGCACGAATGGAAAACCTTCAATTGCTGTACAAGTTGTCAAAGCGAAGGATGCGAACACAGTAAATGTTGTAAATGATATTAAAGAAAAAATGAATAGCCTAGAAAAGAAAAACAAAGACCTTCATGTTGACAATATTTTTGATCAAGGTAAACCGATTGAAGATTCTGTTCATACGATGCTAAATAAAGCTATTATCGGTGCGGTCTTTGCGGTTATTATTATTCTTTTATTTTTACGTGATATTCGTTCAACGATTATTGCCGTTATTTCGATTCCGCTTTCGTTATTAATCGCCATTTTAGCGCTCAAATCAATGGATATCTCTTTAAATATTATGACGCTCGGAGCGATGACTGTAGCCATTGGAAGGGTTGTAGATGATTCCATTGTCGTTATTGAAAATATTTACCGCCGCATGGCTTATCAGGAAGAAAAGCTTAAAGGAAAAGATTTAATTGTCGCGGCAACGAAAGAGATGTTTGTTCCAATTTTCTCTTCTACAATCGTAACCGTGGCCGTATTCTTACCGTTAGGTCTAGTAGAAGGACCGGTAGGAGAGCTATTCTTACCGTTTGCGTTAACCGTTGTTTTTGCACTGTTAGCATCACTGCTAGTAGCGGTAACACTCGTGCCAATGCTTGCTCATTCGTTATTTAAAACAAATGTAAAAGTAAAAGAAGAAAAACCAAGCAAACTAGCGCACGGATATAAGCGAATTTTGAACTGGACGCTAAACCATAAGCTTATTTCCTTTGGGTTAGCCGTACTACTGTTAGTAGGAAGTTTATTCTTAGTTCCTTCTATTGGCGTGAGCTTCTTATCATCCGATCAAGAAAAAACGCTGACGCTTACGTATACACCGAAAGCCGGACAGTCTCAAAGCGACGTAGAAAAAGCAGCAAATCGCGCAGAAGCGTACTTGATGAAGCGAGATGGTGTCAAAACGGTTCAGTATTCGTTCGGTGAAGGTAACTCTTTTAATCCGGGAAGCAAAAATAACGTTTTAACATTTGTGCAATATGACGAGGATACACAAAACTTTGATAAAGAGCAGGATAAAGTATTAAAAGCTCTTAATAAACAAGCGAATCAAGGTGAATGGGGCTCAATGAATACGGCGTCTAGCGGTAGCAATAATTCATTAAACGTCCTTATTTACGGAGATAGCTTAGATGAAATCAAACCTTATGCTGATAAAGTTCAGCATGTTTTAGACAAGCATAAAGAACTGAAAAATGTCGATTCTACGCTTTCAGATACGTTTGATGAATATACGCTAGTACCGAATCAAAAGAAAGCCGCTAAACTGGGCTTGTCTGCTAGTCAAATCGGCATGCAAATTTCGAACCTTGGCCAGCGTGAAGTATTAACGACTATCCAAAAAGATGGAAACGAAATTAACGTATACCGTCCAAAAGAAAAAGAGGATTTCTCTACTTTTACCGAACTTTCAAGCACAAAAGTGACCTCTCAAACTGGACAGGAAGTTACATTAAATGAAGTTGTCGATATTAAAAAAGGTAAAACATCGAATACGGTAACTCGCCGTGATAATAAAATTTATGCAGAGGTAAGTGCCGATATTAAGAGTGACGATGTAGGCGGCGTTTCTTCTAACGTTCAAAAAGAAGTGAAGAAAATTGATTTGCCAAGTGATATGGATATTAACTTTGGCGGAGCATCAGAGCAAATTAATGACTCATTTAGTCAATTAGGAATTGCTATGCTCGCAGCCATCGGTATCGTGTACTTCGTACTAGTACTGACATTTGGTGGAGGGCTAGCACCGTTTGCTATCTTATTCTCACTTCCATTTACACTTATTGGTGCACTAGTGGCGCTGTTAATATCTGGAGAAACAATCAGCATTTCTTCGATGATTGGAGCTCTTATGCTGATTGGAATTGTGGTAACCAATGCAATTGTTCTGATTGACCGCGTGATTCATAAAGAGCAAGAGGGTCTGTCGACGCGTGAAGCGTTACTAGAAGCTGGAATGACCCGTCTTCGCCCGATCTTAATGACAGCTATTGCAACGATTGGTGCACTGCTTCCATTAGCGTTTGGATTTGAAGGTGGAGGCCTTATTTCAAAAGGGCTAGGGGTTACGGTAATCGGAGGACTAACAAGTTCTACGCTGCTTACGCTCATTATCGTTCCAATTGTCTATGAGTTTTTTATGAAGTTTAAGCGCAAAAAAGTAAAAAAGTAGAAGCAAAACAAATTTCCGCTTTTGAGGTGAATAGCGATGAAGTCAATTGATAAACTAATGAAACAGCTGATTCAACAAGGAATTAAAGCAAAGAAAGTAACGATTGATAAATCAAAGCGCCAGCAGTGGATGTCCATGTCATTGCCTAAAACGGCATGGCAGCATTCAAAATAAAAAAGAGCTGACTTAGAGTCAGCTCTTTTTTTATTAACGATCTGTATCTTCAAATGATCCTTCTTGATAGGCATCGCTTACTTGCTCATGTGTTTCTGCTAGGCCTTGTGAGAGTGCATCTTGTCGGTTATAATCTTCTGTTTCGAACTGACGGTCAGCCATTTCATTTGTATCAGGCTGCTTTTTAGGCTGTTTTTTTGAATTCATTTTCACCACTCCTATTTAATAAAGTGAGACCACGGTTAGTGTGCGATGAAAGGAAATACATTATACATGCAAAAAGAGCTTCGGTTCGTCGAAGCTCTTTCTTTCATATTATTATTGTTTTTTATCTAAGAAGATTTTTTCAATATCATCAAGTACGATATTAGCTGCTAACACACCGCCTGCTGTATTCCAAGTAGCATCATCTACTTTATGAACATGGTCTTCTTGAGCTACTTTTAACTTTTTGAAAAGCGGATCGTTTATCCATTCTTTTTCAAGCTTTGTTGCTTCGCCGTCTCCCGTTTCATAAGAGAAGTAGAATAGCTGATCGCCGTCCATTGCCGGAATGCGTTCTTTTGTTGCATTCATTTCAGCAAAATCATTTTTGTCTTGAGATTCAGGGCGAGCAAAGCCAAGCTGATCTAAAATAACGCCTGAGAACGAATCTTTATGATAGATACGAACGTCTCCAGCTGTAAAGCGTACAACTGAGATTTTTTGTTTTAACTGATCACCAAGACGTTTCTTTAAATCTGCTACGCGATTGTCATAGTCAGCTAATACTTCTTTACCTTTTTCTTCTTTATTCACAGCTTTTGCATATAACTTAAAGTTTGATTTCCAGTCTCCGCGCAGCTCTTCAGAAAATACAGTCGGAGCAATTTGACTCAGCTGATCGTATACTTTTTCTTGGCGCATCTTATTTCCGATAATCAAGTCAGGTTTTAAAGCTGCGATTGCTTCTAAGCTTGGTTCGCTTTCTGTACCTACACTTTTAACGCCTTTCATCTGACCTTTAATATGGTCATACCACGGATTTCCTAACCATGATTGAACAGCACCCACAGGCTTTACACCCATTGCAAGAAGAGCTTCAGTACCTTCGTTTGTTAAAACGACCACTCGTTTAGGTGTTCCTTTAATCTCTGTTTTATCCATTGCGTGTTTTACTGTATAAGTTTCGCCAGAACCCTCAGTTTTTTCTTTTTTATTATCGTCAGCGCTGTTTGAATTACCGCAGGCTGCCAGCACAAGCAGTGTCATAATGGTAAGAATAGATAACAAATATGACAACTTGCCTTTAGAATATGTATTCACATCTCTTCCTCCTCTTAAGTGATAATGATTTTCATTAACAATTAAGATAATATTCTAACTTTTAAGCGGTGTCAATTAAAAATTGAAAATGATTCTCAAAATCATTGACACTTTTTTCAATGTTTCCTAAACTAAAGGTTAGATATATATAGGAATCATCTTAGAGGAGAGCAATGAAAATGATGCTACGCAGTGTTCAAATGAAAGTAATGGGGCTCATCATTGGAATCATGCTGCTTTTAATCTGTATTGGATTAAGTATCGTACTCGGATACACAGATACAAGTATCAAGACAGCATTTGAAGCTTTTCAAGCGTTTAACGGTTCGAATGAGCACATAGTTATTCAAAATATTCGATTGCCGCGCGCTATAATCGGTGCTGTGGTAGGTATTTGTTTAGGAATTGCAGGAGCAATGATGCAGGCGTTAACGAAAAACCCACTTGCTTCACCAGATATTATTGGTGTGAACGCTGGGGCCAGCTTTTTTATTGTTGTTGCAGTGATGATTTTTTCGGTCAATTCACTTCAAGCTTTTACATGGATTGCATTTTTAGGAGCGGCATTAACCGTAGTGGTTGTCTATTTTCTTGGGTCCATCGGAAAAGAAGGATTAACGCCTATTAAATTGACGCTCGCAGGAGCGGCTATTGCAGCCTTTTTCTCTTCTTTAACACAAGGTCTGCTGGCTGTCGATGAATCTTCACTTGATCAAGTTCTCTTTTGGCTGGCTGGGTCTGTTCAAGGGCGCAAGGTGGAAATGCTGTATGACATACTGCCTTATGTAGTGCTAGCAATTATTGTCACGTTTTTTATTGCTTCAAAAATTAATATTTTAACGATTGGTGAAGATGTAGCTAAAGGATTAGGTCAAAGAACGGCTCTTGTGAAAATTATAAGCGGGATCATTATTGCCATTTTAGCTGGTGGAGCCGTTGCAGTAGCCGGTCCGATTAGCTTTGTTGGAATCATTGTTCCTCATGTTGTAAGAGCAATTGTAGGACAAGATTATCGCTGGGTATTTCCCTATAGTGCGGTTGCCGGCGGGATTTTAATTTTATTAGCTGATGTTGCGGCTAGATATGTCATTATGCCTCAAGAAATCCCTGTTGGAGTCATGACTGCTGTTATTGGTACACCTTTCTTTATCTACATGGCAAGGAAAGGGGCCAAGGCGTCATGAAAACATACTTATCTCTTCGCTTAAAGCGGATTTCATTTTTAATTAACATAAAAGCAGCTTTGATTATCACTGGTTTTTCAGCTGCACTTATTGCTCTTTTTTTATTAAGTGCAGGTACGGGTGACTTATTTATCAATCCCTTTCGTGTGATTAACATTTTAGCGGGTCATGGACTGGAGTTTGAACGGTTAGTTGTTACCTCCTTTAGACTTCCGCGCATTATCGTTGCCATTTGTGCCGGTATTTGTTTAGCCATTGCAGGTGCTATCTTGCAGGGGCTTGTGCGAAATCCGCTTGCTTCACCAGACTTAATTGGATTAACAGGGGGAGCGTCAGTCGGTGTAGTGTTATTTTTGACACTATTTAGTGATAAAAGCAACTCGTTAACCGTAAGTATTAATTGGATGCCTGTTAGCGCATTTTTAGGTGCATTGGCAGTGGCGCTTTTACTTTATGTGTTTGCCTGGAAAAATGGCGTCTCTCCTATTACACTAGTATTAATAGGAATTGGATTAACAGCGTTAACGAAAGCTATGACCACGCTGTTTATGATTATGGGTCCTATCTATCGCGCAAGCCAGGCAAATATTTGGATTACAGGAACGGTGTATGGCTCAAACTGGGCCAGTGTTTCCGTACTAGTTCCTGTTACAATAGGGCTGGTTATAATCACGATTTTAATGATTCGAAATTTAAATGTTCAAGAATTAGGTGAAGAAATTGCGACTAACGTTGGAAGTCGCGTTCAAAAAAATCGATTGGCACTATTACTGATGAGTACAGCTTTAACAGGAAGCGCCGTTGCATTTGCCGGCGGGATTAGCTTTGTAGGATTGCTTGCTCCACATATTGCCCGAAAGCTGGTAGGTTCTTCGTTCGGAGCTTTAATACCGCTATCGGCACTAATCGGAGCGATTTTAATCACAGCAGCAGATTTAATTGGCCGAACATTTTTCTTGCCAATCGAAGTGCCAGCAGGTGTATTTACAGCTGCAATTGGCGCACCGTACTTCATTTATTTACTATACAAACAAAGAAACGTATAGCATTCTTTGTAGAAGGAGCGATTCGCATGCATTCGTTAGAAACAAAATCGCTAACATTATCATATGGAGAAGCGATGATTATAGATGAGCTTGACGTTACCATCCCAAAGGGTGAGATTACGGTTTTTATCGGCAGTAATGGATGCGGAAAATCTACGCTGCTGCGTTCACTAGCAAGACTATTAAAGCCACATGCAGGCTCTATTTTACTAGAAGGCTCTAAAATTTCCTCTCTTCCGACCAAGGAAATTGCAAAGCAGCTAGCAATTCTTCCGCAAGGTCCTGTTGCACCTGAAGGGCTGACAGTGCTTCAGCTTGTTAAACAAGGGCGCTATCCGTATCAAAATTGGTTCCGTCAGTGGTCTCAAGAAGATGAAGAAAAAGTACAAAATGCACTCGAAGCAACAGGGTTAGCAGACTTGGCTGATCGTCAAGTTGATTCGCTTTCTGGAGGACAGCGTCAGCGCGCATGGATTGCTATGACATTAGCACAAGATACGGATATTATTTTACTTGATGAACCGACAACGTATTTAGATATGACGCATCAAATTGAGATCTTGGACTTGTTGTTTGAACTGAATGAAAAAGAAAATCGTACCATCGTAATGGTGCTGCATGATTTAAACTTAGCCTGCCGCTATGCTCATCATATCGTGGCGCTTCAAGATAAAAAAATCTATGCACAGGGAAGACCAGAAGAAGTCATTAACTGCGATTTAGTACAGCGAGTCTTTAATATGAACTGTGAAGTGACGGTGGATCCGTTATTTGGAACGCCTCTTTGTATTCCTCATGGGCGCGGACGATGTATTGTGAATAAGCTGCGCGTTGAAACGCAGCATGCTCAATAAGAAAGAGCAAAGCGAGTTAGCAGAAAAATTCCGCTGTACGTTTAAAGATAACTCGCTGTATAGGTTGTCTCCCTCCAGCTGCATGGATGAAAGCACGCTGCGGATGCAGCTGCTATGGATTCAACAGACGATGGAGGCTGATAACTTGAGAGCAGCTGCCTCCATGTTAGCTAAGCGGTATAGCTTTGTTGTGGTGGCGGCTTTGTATTCATTTATTGTGTTTCAAAAAAAGATAAATGCATCGACTAAAAATGTTTCGTTGCATACAGAAGACGCTGAAACGATGTGGCTCCCAAAAGTGTTCATCTCAGAAACTGAGACGAAAGAAGTAACAGAGGACAATCGGAAAATTCTTCTTGATGAACTTCTTGATGAATTGTTTGCTCATCACATTGAGCGGATATGGTCGTCACTGCGTAAAGTGACAAAAATCTCGAAGCTGACGCTGTGGGAAAACGTAGCTGTTTATATCCACTGGCTTTGTGATTTGCTTTTAGCAAATAAAGAAATAGAAAATGTGCAAGTACAAAAGAATTTACGATATGTGTTGGAAGAAGCTGAGGGTCATCACTTTGGTTCATACCATCATAATCCGTTTGCTAGGTACAGTTCACCTCTTCAAGTAGAGAAGCAAAAGCAGGAGATAAGAGGTCGGCAAACGTGCTGTTTGTCTTACCAAACAGGAGATAAAAAGACTTATTGTCGAACGTGTCCGGTTATTTGTAAACCAAAGAAAGGAGTGATTGTGCATGAGTAAAACCTTTCAAGAGCAATTCGACGGTTTAATTGAAAAGTATACGGAACTAATGGTTGGTCAAAGTGACGAGCAGCTACAAGAAAAAGTAAAAATGTGGGCACTTTACAACCATATCTCAAAATCCATGCCGCCTTTAACCAAGCATTGGAATCAATTATACCCAGAAGCAAAAGCGGAAATGGTCGAGATTGTGAAGGAAATAAAAGAGCTGAATGAAGCGCATCGAGCGTCACAGCGAAAACCAGAATAAAAACATTCATCACAAAGCTGATGGATGTTTTTTTATCCAAAAGCTCTCGGTCGCTTTTTGGTTTTGTGTGCATACGTTAATAAAGGGTGCCTATCTAGTTTGAAAAATGGTAAAATTAATGATAATTAAATAAATTTTGTGAGGCGTATGACAAGTGAAGGCGGGGGGTTGCTTTGGAACAAACGATAAGAAACTTTTTTTTATTGTTATCAAAAAGCAAAAAGTTAACAAAGCTGGCTAAGCGCTATGGCTTACGTTTTGGAGCAGCACGTTTTGTTGCAGGGGAAACCATCGATGAAGCTGTTAGTGTGATAAAAAAGCTAAATGAACAGGGATTAAAAGTAACGATTGATTATCTTGGCGAGTTTGTGGAAAGTGAAGTTGAAGTGGATCATGCTGCAGCTCAATGCATAAAGGCCATTCACCTTATACACAAAGAAAGATTAGATTCAGAAATTTCTTTAAAATTAACGTCTATGGGACTAGATATTTCAGAAGATTTGGCGCTTCATCATATGCGGCGTATTCTTGAAGAAGCGGAAAAACATAGCGTATTTGTGACGATTGATATGGAGGACTATAAGCGATGCAGCAAGACGATTAAGCTATTTAAACAATTAAAAAATGAGTATGAACACGTAGGGACGGTGCTTCAAGCATACTTATATCGAACAGAAAGTGACATCCGTGAATTAGATGCTTATGCTCCTAAATTAAGGTTAGTGAAAGGGGCGTACAAAGAAGCAGCAGACGTGGCGTTTCCTGATAAAGAAGACGTGGACGAAAACTTTCAAAACATCATTGGACTTCACTTATTAAACGGTCACTACACAGCAGTTGCTACTCACGATGAACGAATCATTCAGTATACAAAAGAGTTTGTTAAAAAGCATGGAATTTCAATGAATCAGTTTGAGTTTCAGATGCTATACGGGATTCGATCAGAAAGGCAAGTTCAGCTCGTAGCAGAACAATATAAAATGAGAGTGTACGTTCCTTATGGAACGGACTGGTATGGGTACTTTATGAGGCGCCTTGCAGAAAGACCTGCAAATGTCGCATTTGTCTTAAAAGGAATTGTAAAAAAATAATAATGAAATGGTCGTGATGACAAAGTAAGAAATAATCAAAAATCGAACATGATTCGATTACTCATGTTCGATTTTGAGGTTAATGTCCTTGAGTGTTATGCTTTGTGTACTGTTGGTTTTGAGATGTCTTTTTGCCGCGTCCGTGCGGTTCATTGACCGGTCCAGCATTTCCTTTAACGCTTGCTGCGCTTACGCCTGCTGACGATGGATCCTTCTTTAATTTGCTCACAAAATCACCTCCTGTGTATTAAGATAACCAAACACATTAAAAATAGTTAGAGATAATATTGTGAATATATTGCGAAAATTTAAAAAATGTTTTATAGTAAAAACAGAGATTAACAGTGACTCTCTTTTTTTACGCATAAAATGAATGACCATTCATTCAATATATTAAAGGGGATGTGGGGATAATTATGAACATAAAAAAAGCCGCCGTTTTAGGTTCAGGAGTTATGGGCTCTGGAATTGCAGCTCATTTAGCAAATGTAGGAATTCCAACGCTTTTGCTAGACGTGGTTCCAACTTCATTAACAGCAGACGAGGAAAAAAAACAGCTAACGCTTGAAGATAGACAAGTGAGAAATCGGTTGAGTACAACTGCTCTAGCTAAATTAACGAAGCAAAAACCGGCACCTTTAACGTCGAAGTCGTCACTATCGTTAATTACGCCAGGAAATCTTGAAGATCATTTACAGCAGTTAAGCGAGTGTGATTGGATTATTGAAGTAGTAGTGGAACGTCTTGATATTAAACAGCAGTTGTTTGAAAGAATTGACAGTGTACGAAAAAAAGGAAGTATCGTAAGTTCAAATACTTCAGGAATATCGATCCACGAAATGGCTAAAGGACGCTCAGAAGATTTTAAAGCGCATTTTTTAGGAACGCACTTTTTTAATCCACCGCGTTATTTAAAGTTATTAGAAATCATTCCAACTCATGACACAAAATCAGAAATTGTTGAATATATGAAAACGTTTGGTGAAGATGTATTAGGTAAAGGAGTAGTTATTGCAAAAGATACGCCTAACTTTATCGCCAACCGTATCGGTACGTACGGTTTACTTGTGACCGTTCAAGAAATGTTAAAAGGCAATTACAGTGTGGGAGAAGTTGACTCTGTGACGGGCCCCTTAATTGGAAGACCAAAAAGCGCAACGTTTCGAACACTAGACGTAGTGGGTCTAGACACATTTATTCATGTGGCCAACAATGTATTTGACAAAGTAGAAGGCAAAGAAAAAGAAGTGTTCGATGTCCCTTTATTTATGAAACAAATGCAGGAAAATGGCTGGCTGGGAAGCAAGTCAGGGCAAGGCTTCTTTTTGAAGAAAGGAAAGGAAATTTTGGAACTTGATCCTAGTACACTTCAATACGTCGAGAGAAAGAAGTTAAAAACAGCTTCTACCGAATTAAGCAAGCAGGCAAAAGGGCTGCAAAATAAAATGAAAGCGCTTATATATTCTGATGATCGTGCCGGACAGCTTCTTTGGAATGTGATCAGTCCCGTTCTTGTATATGCAGCACAGTTAAAAAATGAAATCGCCGACGATATCGTGGCCGTTGATCAAGCTATGAAGTGGGGATTTGGCTGGAAAATGGGTCCTTTTGAGACGTGGGATGCAATTGGTTTAGAAAAGTCAATTGAGAAGATGGAGCAGTCTGGTTTAGCAGTTCCGCAGTGGGTAAAACAAATGCAGGAAAATGGATTTACAAGCTTCTATAAAGAAATGGAAGGTCAAACGCTTTACTACGAAGATGAAGAGTATAAAGCGGTAAAAGAAAATAAAAAGGTGATTCACCTGTCATCTTTACGTTCTCAAAATAATGTCATTTTAGAAAACAGCGGAGCGAGTTTAATTGATTTAGGAGATGATGTGGCGTGCCTGCAGTTCACCTCTCCTAACAATGCAATCGGGCTAGATATTATTAGTTTATTAAATCAGTCTCTTGAAGAAGTGAATAAGAACTATAAAGGGCTGGTCATAGGAAATCAAGGGAAAAATTTCTGCGTTGGCGCTAACTTAGCTATGATTTTAATGGAAGCACAAGATGACAATTATTTTGAAATTGAATTTGTCATTAAACAATTTCAGCAGGCAATGATGAAGGTGAAATACAATGAAAAGCCGGTTGTTGCAGCTCCATTTGCGATGACTCTTGGAGGCGGAGCAGAAATTTGCTTACCGTCAGCTAAAATTCAAGCTTCTGCTGAAACTTACATGGGCCTTGTAGAAGTAGGAGTCGGACTCATTCCTGGTGGAGGAGGTAATAAGGAGCTTTATATCAAACAGCTAAATGGTTTACCTAACGGTGTAACGCTCGATCTTCAGCAAATTGCCAATAAAACATTTGAAACAATTGCTACTGCAAAAGTATCTGCTTCTGCTGCAGAAGCTAGACAGCTAAACTTTTTAAATCGTCATGATGGCATCAGCGTAAACGGAGATCACTTGCTGAATGATGCGAAGAACTCAGTCCTTGCTTTACATGACACGGGCTATAAACCACCTGTAAGAGCTAAAATTCCTGTGGTTGGAGAAACAGGATATGCAACGTTGCTGCTAGGAGCTCAATCCATGAAGTATTCAGGGTATATATCAGAACATGATTATAAAATTGCTAGTAAGTTAGCATTTGTGTTAGCTGGAGGACGTGTAGCGTTTGGTTCGGAAGTTGATGAAGAGTATTTGCTGGACTTAGAGAGAGAAGCGTTTTTAAGCCTTGTTGGAGAAGCGAAGTCTCAAGAACGTATGCAGCACATGTTAGTTAAAGGAAAACCACTGCGTAATTAAGGGGGAGAAAAAATGAGAGAAGCAGTTATTGTAGCAGGTGCTAGGACACCGGTTGGAAAAGCAAAAAAAGGTTCACTGGCAAGTGTTAGGCCTGATGATTTGGGAGCCATTGCGGTTAAAGAAACTCTTCGCCGAGCAGGCGGATACGAAGGACCAATTGATGATTTAATTATTGGTTGTGCGATGCCTGAAGCAGAACAAGGTTTGAATATGGCTCGAAATATTGGCGCTCTTGCGGGTTTGCCTTATACGGTGCCAGCAATAACGATTAATCGTTATTGTTCATCAGGTTTGCAAAGTATTGCCTACGGTGCAGAACGAATTATGCTAGGGCAAGCCAAAGCAGTGTTAGCTGGAGGAGCAGAATCAATGAGTTTTGTTCCGATGTTTGGAAACGTAGCGCGTCCAAATGTTCAGCTGGTTGAAAATGCGCCGGAATATTATATGGGCATGGGACATACAGCAGAACAAGTAGCGATGAAATACGGCATTTCACGTGAAGACCAGGATGCGTTTGCTGTACGCAGCCATCAAAAAGCAGCAAAAGCACTTCAAGAAGGGAAGTTTAACGACGAAATTGTTCCGGTGGAAGTGACGCTTCGAAAAGTGGATGAAAACAATAAGCTCCGTGAACAAAAGCTGATGTTCTCTCAAGATGAAGGAGTTCGTCCTGGCACAACTGCGGATGTATTAGGAAAACTTCGTCCAGCTTTTTCGGTTAAAGGATCCGTAACAGCTGGAAACTCTTCGCAGACAAGTGACGGAGCTGCATCCGTTTTTCTAATGGATAAAGAGCAAGCTGAAGCAGAAGGGTTAAAGCCTTTGCTTAAGTTTCGCTCATTTGCAGTTGGAGGAGTTCCGCCTGAAGTAATGGGGATTGGCCCGATAGCTGCCATTCCTAAAGCTCTTAAACTAGCAGGGCTGGAGCTTTCTGATATCGGATTGTTTGAATTAAATGAAGCATTTGCTTCTCAAGCACTTGGCGTTATTCGTGAATTAAATATTAATGAAGATAAAGTAAATGTAAACGGAGGCGCTATTGCCTTAGGTCATCCATTAGGCTGTACCGGAGCTAAGCTGACTCTTAGCTTAATGCACGAAATGCAGCGTCGAAATGAGCAGTTTGGAATTGTCACGATGTGTATTGGCGGAGGAATGGGAGCTGCTGGTGTATTTGAATTGTTAGCATAATCATTTCAAAGGGGGATATGAACATGTCAAATAAAACAAAACAAATGATTAAAGGTGGAAGCTTTTTAATTGAAGAAGGCGATGCAAGCCGCGTCTACACGCCGGAGGATTATACATCTGAACAAAAGATGATTGCCAAGACGACAGATGAATTTGTAGAAAATGAAGTCCTTCCACAAGTGGAATATTTAGAAAAGCATGAGTTTGACCGTTCTGTAAAGTTATTAAAACAAGCTGGTGAATTAGGTTTGCTTGGTGCAGATGTACCGGAAGAATACGGTGGACTCGGTTTAGATAAGATTACCTCGGCTTTAATTGCTGAAAAAATGTCTCGAGCAGGCGGATTTTCCATCACTCATGGTGCTCACGTAGGAATTGGGTCATTGCCAATCGTCTTATTTGGAACAGAAGAGCAAAAACAAGCATATTTACCTGCTTTAGCAGTTGGGGAAAAAATAGCAGCATATGCGTTAACAGAACCTGGTTCCGGTTCCGATGCCCTCGGTGCTCGCACAATAGCTCGCCTTAACGCAGAAGGCACACACTATGTGTTAAATGGAGAAAAGCAGTGGATTACAAATGCCGGATTTGCTGATGTGTTCGTCGTGTACGCGAAAATCGACGGCGATAAATTTTCTGCTTTTATCGTTGAACGCGAATTTCCAGGCGTATCGGTTGGACCGGAAGAGAAGAAGATGGGAATCAAGAGTTCATCAACAAGAACGTTGATTCTTGAAGATGCACTTGTTCCAAAAGAGAACGTGTTAGGTGAAGTGGGAAAAGGTCATGTGATTGCTTTTAACATTTTAAATATTGGGCGCTACAAGCTTGGAGTTGGAGCAGTTGGAGCAGGGAAACGTGCGTTAGAAATCACGTCTCAATATGTTAACCAGCGTCAGCAGTTTAAAACGCCAATCGCTAAATTTTCATTAACCCAAGAAAAATTAGCAACAATGGCTTCTAAATTATATGCAACTGAAAGCTCCGTCTATCGTACGGTAGGACTTTTTGAAGACCATATGGGCCAGCTTTCAGAAGAACAGCAAAAAGACGGAAAGCAAATTGCCGCTTCCATTGCTGAATATGCGATTGAATGCTCATTAAACAAAGTGTTTGCCACGGAATCTCTTGACTACATCGTAGATGAAGGCGTCCAGCTTCACGGAGGCTATGGTTTTATGAGTGAGTATGAAATTGAGCGCCTGTATCGTGATTCCCGCATTAACCGTATTTTTGAAGGAACAAATGAAATTAATCGACTCTTAGTACCAGGCACATATTTACGCAAAGCGCTAAAAGGAGAGCTTCCGCTGCTTCAAAAAGCACAAACGCTTCAAGAAGAATTGATGATGCTTATGCCGCAGGAAGTAGGAAATGAGCCGTTAGATCAAGAAAAAATGCTTGTGCAAAATGGAAAGAAAATTGCGCTCTTGCTTTTAGGTCTAGCTGCACAGAAGTATGGGAAAGAGTTAGAGAAAGAACAAGAAATTCTCGTTAATATTTCCGATATGATTAGTAACGTATATGCAATGGAATCCACTGTTTTACGTACTGAAAAAGCGATTTCCAAAACAGGTGCAGATCAAAACAGCTTGAAGGTAAAATATACGCAAGTATTTTGCCAAGAAGCATTTAATCGAATTGAAGCAGATGCAAAGGAAACGTTAATTGGCGTTGAACAAGGTGATACGCTTAGAGTCATGCTTTCGTCTCTTCGCAAGTTAACTCGCTATACACCAATTAATGTAATTAGTGTAAAGCGCGAGATTGCAAAAACGCTTCTAGAAGTAGAGAAGTTCACAGTTTAAGGGAAAAGGAGCTCGTTTTACGAGCTCCTTTTTGTTTAAGAAGCCTCTATCTAGGTAAATGATAAAGGATGTGTTAAAATACGAAAAAAGCTTAAAATAAAGGGTGGTTGACGAAATGTCATTATTTTTTTATTCATATCCAAAGTGTGGTACGTGCCGAAAAGCCAAGAAGTGGCTGGATGATAACGGAGTAGCGTATGAAGAAATCCATATTGTAGAAAACCCGCCAACAAAAGAGCAGCTGCAATCTTATTATCAGAACAGCGGCTTAGAATTAAAAAAATTCTTTAATACAAGCGGTAAAAAATATCGCGAATTAGGACTTAAAGATAAAGTAAGCAGTGCGAGTGAAGATGAACTTCTGTCGATTCTTGCGTCAGATGGCATGTTAATTAAGCGTCCGCTGCTAACAGATGGACAAAAAGTAACGCTTGGTTTCAAAGAAGAGCAGTTTGAGGACGTGTGGAAGTAAGTTTTCAAATAGAAAATTTTTACCTTTTACGTTACACTGTTAATAGGAAGTTATTTTAGGTTGTAGAAAGTGTTCTCCACGTTGAAGGCGCTTTTTATATAAACAAATTACGATACATATTTTGGAGGGATTAAGATGAGTACACCAAAAGATTTGCGTTATTCTGAAGAGCATGAATGGGTAAAAACAGAAGGAGACGTTGTCCGCGTAGGTATTACGCATTTCGCTCAAGCTGAGCTTGGCGACATCGTATTCGTTGAACTGCCAGAAGTAGGAGCAACAGTAGAAGCTGACGAGCCGTTTGGCAGCGTTGAATCAGTAAAAACAGTTTCTGAGCTTTACGCACCAATTAGCGGTGAAGTTGTAGCAGTAAACGACAACTTAAGCGATAGCCCTGAACTTGTTAATGAATCTCCATACGAAGAAGCATGGATGATTACAATCAAACCGTCTGATGCTTCTCAAGTAGATAAGCTAATGACAGCAGAGCAATACGAAGAAATGACAAACGAAGGATAATATTCCTCCATAAATTGTCTTTATGAAAAGTTTTTGACTGGACACTCTATTAGTAAACAAGCTAAAGGAGTGTCTTTTTATGTTTGAAAAACAAAAAATGGACGTTACAGATCGCGTTACAGCTAAATTTCATGACGGCGGTATGAAATTATATGTTGATAAGCAGCCAATTGGTGAAGTTAGTTACGGAACAAGCGGCAATGAATACCGCTTTGAAGAAGGTTATTCGCAAGAAAATAATAAGTTCTATCAATATACGGATGTACAAAAACAAGGTGAAACGCAAAAATATACAGACTGCGACGAAGAAGCAGGATGGTGCTAAACAGTGGCAACTGCCACTGTTTTTCTTGTCTTATGGAAACAATATGGCCTAAGCTGCTTTTTAAAACAGTTCTTTCTTGCAAATTTCTTTTAAAAAACAGGTGAACTGTGATACATTAACGAATATTGTATAGCATAAAGAAATGATGTTACTATACAACTGACGATTATGGGTGATGAAAATGGGGCTAATTGAAATTGAAAAAGTAATTATTGTCGAAGGAAAATCAGATAAAAAGCGTATCCAAGATATCATTCGAGAACCAATTGAAATTATCTGTACAAACGGTACGATTAGTTTATCAAAGCTGGATGAAATTATTGACTGTACGTTTAACAAAGAGGTATACATACTTGTTGACTCTGATGATTCAGGGAATAAGCTAAGAAAACAATTTAAACGAGAGCTTCCGGAAGCAGAGCATCTATATATTGATAAAATGTACCGAGAGGTTGCTGCCGCCCCTAGACATCACATAGCAACAGTATTACTGAGTGCCAATATCGATGTTAATGCAGAATTTTTAACATAAAAGGAATGAGCAACATGCAAGAATGGAGCGAAAAACAGCTTGAAGATCAGTTAAAAGAAGGACAAAGAACGTTTATCTTTTTCCATACACCTTTTTGCGGGACATGTCAGCTGGCAAAAAAAATGTTAACCGTAGCAGAAGCGATGCTGCCCGGTGTGACCATCGGAATGAGCAATTTAAATTATATGCCTTCAAAAGCAGAAATATTTTCAATTGAAAGTGTACCTTGTTTGATTGAAGTGAAAAATGGCGAAATGGTAAAAAAACTCTATGCGTTTCATTCCATCGAGCACGTACTTGAAGAGCTTCGATAATCAAACGTTTGTTTAAAATGAAGAAATTGAAAGAGAGTGAACCGTTGGGGCTGTTGGAATCTTGGGATATTATCCCAAGAACAAAACCTGTTGACAGCCTATCTGACACATGCTAAAATCACACTCATGAATGTTCATAAATGAATGAATATTTCCCAAAAACAAAATAATTGTTGCGAACTCTTATCAAGAGAGGTGGAGGGACTGAGCCCTGTGAAACCCGGCAACCGTCAGACTAACTGAAATGGTGCCAATTCCTGCAAAGCTATGTGCTTTGAAAGATGAGAGAAAGGATTAAATATCGAGCCTTTCTGTCATGCGCAGAGAGGCTTTTTTGATGGGGAAAATTGTTTTACGGCTTTTTCATCCTATAGGGCAACCTAACATAATTAAGTTTTTACTAAAGAAGGTGAAGAAATATGATTACATTAACAGACGTTACAAAAATTTATCAGGCCAAAAGTGGTCAAATAACAGCTGTTGATAATGTGAATCTAACCGTTAACCAAGGTGAAATTTACGGAATTATTGGTTATAGCGGAGCGGGGAAAAGTTCTTTAATTCGCTTGCTAAACGGGTTAGAAACACCAACGACAGGAACGGTAGAAGTAGCAGGTAATGATATTGGAAAAATTAAAGGCGGAAAACTCAGAAAAGCTAGACAAGAAATTAGTATGGTATTTCAGCACTTTAATATCTTGTGGTCGCGTACGGTGCGAGAAAATATTGCTTTTCCGTTAGAAATAGCAGGGATCTCAAAAGAAAAAAGAATGAAACGAGTAGACGAGCTTATCAAGTTAGTCGGGCTTGAAGGGCGTGAAAATGCTTATCCATCACAGCTTAGCGGTGGACAAAAGCAGCGTGTTGGTATTGCTCGAGCGCTAGCCAATAACCCAAAAGTATTGCTGTGTGATGAAGCAACATCAGCGCTTGATCCTCAAACGACAGATTCCATTTTAGATCTGTTAGTAGATATTAATGAGAAGCTAGGGTTAACCATTGTATTGATTACTCATGAAATGCACGTTATTCGTAAAATTTGTCATCGGGTAGCCGTTATGGAAAATGGGGCAGTGGTAGAAGAAGGACAAGTGCTAGAAGTATTCAGAAAACCTAAGCAGCCGATTACAAAACGGTTCGTTCAACAGATTTCTGAACCAGAAGAAACGTTTGAAACAATTGAACAAGTACAGGGGTTATATCCAAGCGGGCAAATTATTCAGCTTACGTTTGTTGGCGGAAAAGCAGAGCAACCGCTCATTACAACGATTTTAAAACAGTTTGATGTAACGATTAATATTTTGCAAGGAAAGATTTCTCATACACAAACAGGTTCATACGGGACGTTGTTCGTTCATTTAGATGGAGAATTAACAGAAGTTGAAAAAGTCATTGCATACATTCATGAGCAGCAGGTAGAAGTGGAGGTAATGACAAATGCTTGAGAAACTATTTCCGAACGTTATTTTAGATGATTTTATTCAAGCGACAAATGAAACACTATATATGACGGCTATTTCAGTTATAGCCACGTTTGTTCTAGGTATTTTATTGGGCTTGCTTTTATTTTTAACGTCCAAAGGACAGCTCTGGCAAAACAAACCTTTATATGCCATTGTGTCAGCAGTTGTAAATATCTTTCGTTCCATTCCATTCATTATTTTAATTGTTTTACTGATTCCATTTACCAAAGCATTGGTAGGAAGTATTTTAGGCGCTAATGCAGCGTTACCTGCTTTAATTGTGGGAGCAGCACCATTTTATGCGCGTCTTGTAGAAATTGGTCTGCGTGAAATTGATAAAGGTGTTATTGAAGCTGCTAAATCAATGGGAGCAACAACAAGCACTATTATCTTTAAAGTGCTGTTACCTGAATCGCTGCCAGCTTTAATTTCTGGTTTGACGGTAACGACGATTGCGCTAGTCGGCTATACGGCAATGGCGGGTGTGATTGGAGCTGGAGGTCTTGGGAATCTTGCATATTTAGAAGGATTCCAGCGCAGTCATAATGATGTAACGCTAGCTGCTACGATCTTAATTTTGATTATTGTATTTATTATCCAACTTATTGGAGATGCGATTACTGCAAAAATTGATAAAAGATAAAGGGAGGATTATTTATTATGAAAAAATGGCTTTCGGCTTTAGCACTAACATCTGCGCTAGTAGTAGGATTAGCTGCATGTGGATCTAACAATGGATCAAAAGATGAAAAGAAAATTGTTGTGGGTGCATCTAATACGCCTCATGCTGAAATTTTAGAACAAGCAAAACCGATTTTAGAAAAACAAGGAATCGACTTAGAAATTAAAAAATTCCAAGATTACATCTTACCGAACACAGCTCTTGCAAACAATGAAATTGATGCAAACTACTTCCAGCACGTTCCTTATATGAATTCAGTGCTGAAAGATCACAAGGGTGAAAAAGGGTATGATTTTGTAAGTGCCGGTGCCATTCACATTGAACCAATCGGTATCTACTCTAAAAAATACAAAAGCTTAAAAGATCTTCCGAAAAACGGCACAGTTATTATGCGTGATGCAGTAGCAGAGCAAGGACGTATTTTATCGATTTTTGAAAAAGCCGGCGTAATCAAATTAAAACCAGGCGTAAAGAAAACAGATGCACAAATTAAAGATATCGTAGAAAACCCGAAGAATTTAAAATTTAAAGCCGATGTTGAAGGCGGATTGCTACCTCAAATGTACAAAAATAATGAAGGTGACGCTGTTGTTATCAATGCTAACTATGCTATTGATGCTGGCTTAGATCCAGTAAAAGATCCAATCGCAGTGGAAAGCAAAGAAAATAACCCTTATGCAAACATCATTACGGTTCACAAAGGCGACGAAAATAAAGATACAGTGAAAGCTTTAGTGAAAGTTCTTCACTCTAAAGAAATTCAAGACTACATTAAAGAAAAATACAAAGGCGGAGTACTGCCGGTAAATAAATAATAGAAGAAAAGCGCTTGTCCACTCTGGGCAAGTGCTTTTTTTGTATGCGTGAAAACGAATAACTCTTATTTTTCTCACGCATACTAACCGTGAAAACTTTACTGATGATGGGAGCTGACGTTATGCAGCAAGAAGCACGTCATTCAACTGAGCAAGCACTTCATGATTATAAAATGGGTGTTGGGAAATTTAGCGAAAAATTGCCGGAAGTAACAAAAACGTTTAATGCGTTTACTGAAGCATGTTTTGGAGAAGGTTCTCTTTCTAAAAAAGAAAAGCAGTTAATCGCGCTAGGAATCAGCGTAGTAGCTCAAGACGAGTACTGTATGATTTATCATACAAAAGGCTGCATCGATCAAGGCGCAACTGAGCAAGAAATTTTAGAAGCATGCGGAGTGTCAGCAGCATTTGGCGGAGGCGCAGCGATGAGTCAGTCCGTTACGCTTGTCCAAGAGTGTATTTCAGAACTGACTAGCCACACGCACTAAGTAAATAAAGAGGGTAAAAAAGCTTGTCTTAGAAGGCTCTATGGAGTCTTTTAAGGCAACTTTTTTATGAGTGGATTTAGTCTTGAAAAACGTACATAATGGTTTAAAACCTTTTGGGTCAAAAGGTTGCTATAAGTTTTCATTTGTTATAAGATTGTAATGAGAATAAAATGAGAATAATTAAAAAGATATAGGTATATCGTTTTTTACTATATACGTCTATAACTGGAGGTTTTAATATGGCAGGGTCAACTTTAACAATTAAAGATCTTCATGTTGCAATTGAAGGTAAAGAAATTTTAAAAGGTGTTAATTTAGAAGTTAAGGGCGGCGAAATCCATGCAATCATGGGACCAAACGGTACTGGTAAATCAACATTATCTTCAGCAATCATGGGACATCCTAAATACGAGGTTACACAAGGAAGCATCACGCTAGACGGCGAAGATGTACTTGAGATGGAAGTAGATGAGCGCGCTCGTGCAGGTCTATTCCTAGCTATGCAATATCCAAGTGAAATCAGCGGGGTAACAAATGCTGACTTCTTACGTTCAGCAATTAATGCTCGTCGTGAAGAAGGCGAAGAAATTTCACTAATGAAATTCATCCGTCAATTAGACAAAAACATGGATTTCTTAGAGATGGATCAAGACATGGCTCAGCGTTACCTAAACGAAGGTTTCTCTGGCGGTGAGAAGAAACGTAATGAAATTCTGCAATTAATGATGCTTCAACCAGGAATTGCAATTTTAGATGAAATCGACTCTGGTTTAGATATCGATGCGTTAAAAGTTGTATCAAAAGGTATTAATGAACTGCGCGGCAGCGAGTTTGGTTGCTTAATGATTACTCACTACCAACGTTTACTAAACTACATTACACCAGATAAAGTTCACGTTATGATGCAAGGTCGCGTTGTAAAATCAGGCGGACCAGAATTAGCACAGCGTCTAGAGGCAGAAGGTTATGATTGGATCAAACAAGAATTAGGTATTGAAGACGAAACTGTAGAGCAAGAAGCTTAAGAGTTAGGAGGATCTCTATGACTATTGATACGAAATTACCATTTGATCAAGAGTACATCAGCAGCTTTTCAAAAGAAGCTAATGAACCAAGTTGGCTGCTAGATCTTCGCTTACAAGCTCTTGCGAAAGCAGAAGATCTTGCACTTCCAAAGCCAGATAAAACAAACATTTCGAAATGGAACTTTACTGCATTTGACAAGCACACTTCACAGGCAAGCACAATCTCATCTGTAGACGAGCTTCCAGAAGTGGTTAAAGCATTGATTGATACAGAAGCTGTTAAAAATCTATATGTTCAGCGTGACCAAACAGCTGCATATTCAACATTAACAGAAGAGCTAAAGTCTCAAGGCGTTATCTTTACAGATATTCAAACAGCTGCTAAAGAGCATAGCGACCTTGTCGAGAAGTACTTCATGAAAGACGGAGTTAAAGTAGATGAGCACCGTTTAACTGCATTAAACGCAGCGTTATTAAACGGCGGTGTATTCGTGTACGTTCCTAAAAATGTAGAAGTACAAGAGCCGCTTCAAGCTGTATTTGTCCGTGAAGATGAAGAAGCTGCTTTATTCAACCATGTGATTGTTGTAGCTGAAGACAACAGCTCAGTAACATATGTAGAAAACTACATTGCTACTGCTGAAGAGTCAAAAGGTGTTGTCAATATCGTGACGGAAGTATTTGCTAACAGCAATGCAAAAGTAACATTTGGGGCTGTTGACTACTTAGCTAAAGGCACAACTACTTATGTGAACCGCCGCGGCGTAGCGGGCAAAGATGGTCGCATTGAGTGGGCTTTAGGCTTAATGAGTGAAGGAAATACAGTTTCAGAAAATACAACGTATCTAATGGGCGACGGTTCATATGGAGATACAAAAACGGTAACAGTTGGACGTGGAGAACAGTCTCAAAACTTAACAACAAGTATCGTACATTTTGGAAAACATTCTGAAGGCTACATTTTAAAACACGGCGTTATGAAAGAAAGCGCGTCTTCAATCTTTAACGGTATCGGTAAAATTGAACACGGTGCTTCTAAATCAAACGCTGAGCAAGAATCTCGTGTGTTAATGTTAAGTGAAAAAGCACGTGGAGACGCAAACCCAATTCTTCTAATTGATGAAGACGATGTAACAGCAGGACACGCTGCATCTGTTGGACGCGTAGATCCAATTCAGCTTTACTACTTAATGAGCCGCGGTATTCCGCAAACAGAAGCAGAACGTCTAGTTATCCACGGGTTCTTAGCACCAGTTGTAAACGAGTTGCCAATCGAAACGGTTAAAAAGCAATTAACAGATTTAATTGAAAGGAAAGTTCGATAATGAATATCTCTGATATTCGTAAACAATTTCCTATTTTAGACCAAGAGGTAAATGGCAGCCCGCTCGTTTATTTAGACAGTGCAGCAACTTCACAAAAGCCGCTTGCTGTAATTGAAGCAATTGAGAAGTATTATAAAGAATATAACTCAAACGTACACCGAGGTGTTCACACGCTTGGTACAAGAGCAACAGACGGATACGAAGGCGCTCGTGAAAAGGTTCGTAAGTTTATTAATGCAAAATCAACGGAAGAGATTATCTTTACGCGCGGTACAACGACAGCTCTTAATACAGTAGCTGCAAGTTATGGCCGTGCTAATCTCAAACCTGGTGATGAAATTGTGATTACTTATATGGAGCATCACAGCAACATCATTCCTTGGCAGCAAGTTGCCAAGGAAACAGGTGCAACGTTAAAATATATTTCATTAACAGAAGATCATGCACTTTCACTAGAAGAGGTAAAAAGCACGATTACATCCAACACCAAAATTGTATCGATTATGCAAGTATCTAACGTATTGGGCACGATTAACCCAGTAAAAGAGATTGCAGAAATTGCACATGCTAACGGTGCAGTAATGGTTGTGGATGGTGCGCAAAGTACGCCTCATATGAAGGTGGATGTACAAGATTTAGACTGTGATTTCTTTGCTTTCTCTGGACACAAAATGGGCGGACCGACTGGAATTGGCGCTCTTTATGGAAAGAAAGAGCTTCTTGAAAAAATGGAACCAATCGAGTTTGGCGGCGAAATGATTGACTTCGTAAACCTATACGAATCAACGTGGAAAGAGCTTCCTTGGAAATTTGAAGGAGGTACGCCAATCATTGCAGGTGCAATTGGTTTAGGTGCAGCGATTGATTTCTTAGAAGAAGTTGGTTTAGATAATATTCAAGCACATGAGCACAAGTTAGCGCAGTATGCACTGGATCGCTTATCGCAAGTAGATGGAATTACGATTTACGGACCGAAAGAGCGAGCGGGTGTTGTGACGTTTAATATTGAAGATGTGCATCCGCACGACGTTGCAACAGTAGTAGACGCTGATGGAATTGCGATTCGTGCAGGTCATCACTGTGCGCAGCCGCTGATGAAATATTTAAACGTATCTTCTACTGCACGTGCAAGCTTCTATTTGTATAACACGGAAGAAGAAGTAGATAAATTGGTGTCATCATTAATAAAAACGAAGGAGTATTTTACAAATGGCTTTTAATAATTTAGATACTCTCTATCGTCAAGTAATTATGGACCATTATAAAAATCCGCGTAATCGTGGAACGTTGAATGAAGATACTGTGAACATTCATATGAATAACCCGACTTGTGGAGACCGCATTGAACTTTCTTTAAAAGTAGAGGACGGCAAAGTGGTGGATGCAAAGTTCGAAGGCGAAGGATGTTCAATTTCAATGTCATCAGCTTCAATGATGACACAAGCAATTAAAGGTCAAGAAGTAGACAAAGCGTTTAAAATGGCCCATATCTTCTCTGACATGATGCAAGGTAAAGAGTATGATGATAGTATAGATTTAGGAGATATTGAAGCACTTCAAGGTGTAGCAAAATTTCCTGCGCGTATTAAATGTGCAACACTAGCGTGGAAAGCGATGGAAAAAGGTCTTAACGAACAAAAATAAGACCTTCATTCATTCCCAATCCTATCAAGTAGGGGGTAATAAAAGATGGCTAAAAAAATGCCAGAAATCGGCGATTATAAATATGGATTTTCCGATAAAGACGTATCAATTTTCCGCTCAAAACGCGGTTTAACGAAAGAAATCGTAGAAGAAATTTCTCGTATGAAAGAGGAACCACAATGGATGCTTGACTTCCGTTTGAAATCTCTAGAGCACTTCTACAACATGCCAATGCCACAGTGGGGCGGAGACATGGCAAGCTTAGACTTTGATGAAATTACGTACTACGTAAAACCATCTGAGAAGTCTGAACGCTCTTGGGATGAAGTTCCTGAAGAAATTAAACAAACGTTTGATAAACTAGGTATTCCTGAAGCAGAGCAAAAGTATCTTGCGGGTGTATCAGCTCAGTACGAATCTGAAGTTGTTTATCACAATATGAAAGAAGATCTTGAAGCACAAGGTATCGTATTTAAAGATACGGATACGGCGCTAAAAGAAAACGAAGATATTTTCCGTGAGCATTTTGGAAAAGTTATCCCGCCAACGGATAACAAATTCTCTGCACTTAACTCGGCGGTTTGGTCTGGTGGATCATTCATTTACGTACCAAAAGGCGTAAAAGTAGATACACCATTACAAGCTTATTTCCGTATTAACTCTGAAAATATGGGACAGTTTGAGCGTACGTTAATTATTGCTGATGAAGGCTCACACGTTCACTATGTAGAGGGCTGTACAGCACCTGTTTATACAACAAACTCTCTTCACAGTGCCGTTGTAGAGATCATCATCAAAAAAGATGCGTATTGCCGCTATACAACAATTCAAAACTGGGCGAACAACGTATACAACCTTGTAACAAAACGCGCGGTTTGTGAAGCAAATGCAACAATGGAATGGATTGATGGAAACATCGGTTCTAAGTTAACAATGAAATATCCAGCTGTTATCTTAAAAGGTGAAGGTGCACGTGGTATGACATTATCTATTGCCCTTGCTGGTAAAGGACAGCACCAAGATGCTGGTGCAAAAATGATTCACTTAGCACCGAACACATCTTCAACGATCGTATCAAAATCAATTTCAAAACAAGGCGGTAAAGTAACATACCGCGGTATCGTACACTTCGGCCGTAAAGCAGAAGGTGCACGTGCGAACATTGAGTGTGATACGCTGATTATGGATAATCAATCAACTTCTGATACAATTCCGTACAATGAGATTTTAAATGACAACATCTCACTTGAGCATGAAGCGAAGGTATCGAAAGTATCTGAAGAACAATTATTCTATCTAATGAGCCGCGGTATTTCTGAAGAAGAAGCAACAGAAATGATTGTAATGGGCTTTATTGAGCCATTTACAAAAGAGCTTCCAATGGAATATGCAGTAGAAATGAACCGTCTAATCAAATTTGAAATGGAAGGTTCAATCGGTTAATAATAGATCAAAACTCGTTTGCTGTTTATGCAAACGAGTTTTTTTGTATCGTTTGTATTAAAATAAAGAAAAGCGAAGCTAAGAACATAGAGGAGGAGTGGCATGATTTATATTGGAGTTACAGGCTGGGGAGATCATGATTCATTATATGAAGCGGGGGTTTCATCAAGAGACAAGCTTGCCGTATATGCAGGCCATTTTCCAATTGTTGAAGTCGATTCATCTTTTTATGCAATTCAACCAACATCAAATGTAGAAAAATGGGTGAACGATACACCGGAATCTTTTCGTTTTGTGGTAAAAGCCTATCAAGGTATGACAGGCCATATGAGAGAAGGAAATCCGTTTGATAGCAAAGAAGAAATGTTTCATGCGTTTTTAGAATCAGTGAAGCCTTACGTAACATCGAATAAGCTTGGTATGATTTTATTTCAAATGCCGCCCTGGTTTGACTGTACAAAAGAAAATGTAGCCTATTTGAGATATAGCCGCGAGAAGTTTGGCGATTTGCCAGTAGCGCTTGAGTTTCGAAATCAATCTTGGTTTAAGCCATTTTTCTACGATAAAACGCTGACGTTTATGGAACAAGAGAAGTGGATTCACGGTATTTGTGATGAACCGCAGGCAGGAGAAGGCTCTATTCCTATTGTGATTCATGCTACAGATAAACAGAAAACACTTATCCGTTTTCACGGACGAAACGTACACGGTTGGAATAAGCCCGCAGAAGGCAATTGGCGAGCAGTAAGGTTTTTGTATCGTTACAATGAAAAAGAGCTCCTAGAGTGGAAAGAACGGCTTGAAAAGCTACAAAAACAAACGAAGGACATTTACCTGTTATTTAATAATAACTCGGGCGGAGATGCTGTACATAATGCCAAACAGCTCATGAGTTTATTAAATATTGAATATGAGAATTTAGCTCCTAAACAATTAGATTTTTTTAATGAATTTTAGAACTGAGTCCTATAAAAGTTTATATAAATAAGGAAGAAGGAATATAAACGTCAAATAGGTAGAAAAGTATATGTAAAACCTCACTTTTTTCTTTCAAAATCATAAATTGATTAAGAAAGGAGTGAGTTACTATGATTACCTTAGTGCCTATCGTAATTGAAGGTCATACGTTTAATGCAGTTACCGTATTGCTGCCAAAAACAACTCTGTTAACAATCTCATCAGATAAAGGGTACATTATGTGCGGAGCACTAGACGTAGGTCTATTAAATGATAAATTAGCTGATCGTCAAATAATAGCTGGAAGAGCTGTAGGTGTACGTACAATTGAGCAGCTTCTTGAAGCGCCTCTTGAATCTGTAACGCTTGAAGCTGAAAAAAGAGGGATTTTTAAAGGGACAATTGGTAAAGATGCTTTATTGAAAATGCTTTAATATAGTGGAAAATTTAAGATAAAACTTTTTAAAAGAAGCGTGAACCTCCTTATACATGCATACATATAGCTTGTAAGGAGGGATTTTTTTTGGTTAAACTTCGTCGGAAATTAACAAGAAAAGGCCCGCTTCCTTTTCGCTACGTTCTGTTGCTCACCTTTCTTTTTTTTATGCTTTCCACAGGGGTAGGATTATGGCTAATTAATAGAGGGATTGAACCGACGTTAATGAAATATGCTGAAGCACAAACAAAAGAGATTGCAACTTTAGTTATTAATAAAGCGGTGAATAAACAGGTACTTGATCAACTGGACGTAGATGTTATTAAAGTGGAATCCACACCTAACGGTCAAGTAGCCAAAATTGACACAGCGCTTGTAAATCGGGTCAGAGCTCAAACTACGTCATTTGTCCAGGCTAACTTAAAAGAAGCAGAGAAAGGGAATTTAGATGCACTTGAACTTCCAACAGATATTCGTATTGAAAAAAGTGAAAAGTTGCGGAATCAAGGAATTGTATACCAAGTTCCGCTTGGGCAAGCGACTAATAATGCGCTGCTTGGAAATCTAGGTCCGCTGATTCCGGTTAAATTTCATGCTATTGGTGACGTTCAAACAGACGTAGTGCGAAAAATCGAAGAGTATGGAATAAATAATGCGTTTCTTGAAGTATCTATCAAAGTAAAAGTAAACATGCAAATCATTATCCCATTTGCAACTAAAAAAACAACCGTTACGGCTACAATCCCGGTCGGAGGCACCGTTATTCCTGGAAACGTTCCTGACTATTTTAACGGTGGAAACTCGTCTTCTCCGGCGATTGAACTTCCGAAGAAAAATTAACAATATTATATTAACGTGATAAAGTATTATTAAAAAAGCAGGTGCGGAAGTTCAAAAAGACTTTCATACTTGCTTTTATTCATTAGAAAATTTGTCTGAATTTTCTATAAAAAATATTTTGACATACTATCTTCTCCCTTCTATAATTTGAGATAGGAAGTTATAGAAAGAATAATCTAAAAATTATAAAAATTCTCGGTGATCTACGATAAAAAGAGAGTAGGGAGAGAACAAGAGGGGGAATTACAGTGGAAAATAGGCCGCAGTGGGGATCGAGAGCAGGGTTTATTTTAGCAGCAGCAGGTTCAGCAATTGGACTAGGGAATATATGGAGGTTTCCAGCTACTGCATATGAAAACGGAGGAGGAGCATTTTTTCTTCCCTATTTATTTGCTTTGTTGACGGCAGGAATTCCTATTTTAATCATGGAGTTTGCTATAGGTCATAAATATAAAGGTTCTTCTCCTTTATCATTAGCGAGACTAAGTCCAAAGGCTGAGTGGCTAGGCTGGTGGCAAGTAGCTATTTCCTTTTTTATTTCAGTTTACTATTCCGTTATTATCGCGTGGGCGATGTCGTATTTTATCTTTTCATTTAAGTTAAGCTGGGGAAAGGATACGGAAGCGTTTCTATATGGAGATTACTTAAAGTTAGCTGAAGCACCAGGACAAACAGGAAGCATCGTATTACATGTTTTAATTCCGCTTGTACTTGTATGGATTGTCACGTTAGGTGTGTTATTAAAAGGAATCAAAAAAGGAATTGAAGCGGCAAACAAAATCTTTTTACCAACACTAATTGTTCTATTTTTAATCATCGTTATTCGAGCAGTAACATTGGACGGAGCAATGGAAGGTCTGCACGCTTTCTTTAAACCAAACTGGAGCGCAATTGGAGATGGAAAGGTTTGGATTGCGGCATATGGTCAGATTTTCTTTAGTTTATCTGTTGGTTTTGCTATTATGATCACTTATTCCAGTTACCTTCCAAAAAAATCTGATTTAACTAATAATGCGTTTATTACTGGATTCGGTAATTCCGCTTTTGAATTACTAGCAGGAATCGGTGTGTTTAGCGCACTTGGTTTTATGGCTACTCAGCAAGGTATCCCAATCGATAAGGTGGTTCAGGGAGGGGTAGGACTAGCCTTTGTTGTTTTCCCGCAAATTATTAATGAATTTCCGGCCTTTAAACAGCTGTTTGGAATGTTATTCTTTGCTTCCTTAACATTAGCAGGATTAACGTCGCTTATTTCAATTATCGAAACCTTTGTAGCAGGCATTCAAGATAAATTTACTATCTCACGTACAAAAGCTGTATTAATAGGCGGAGGAATCGCTTCAATTTGCTCGCTGTTATTTGCAACACAAGGCGGACTTTATTTCTTAGATGTGGTCGACTATTTCATTAATAACTTCGGAGTTGCTTTAGCAGGCTTAGTAGAAGTTGTATTAGTTGCTTGGGTATTTAAAAAGTTGAGCAGCCTTCAGCAGCATGCAAATGAAGTCTCTGATATCCGAATCGGATCATGGTGGAAGATATGTTTAGGAGTCGTTACACCACTTGTACTTGGGTATATGATGTTTGATAACTTCCGGAAAAATATTTCGGAAAATTACGAGCAGTATGCAACGACTTTTGTAGGTCCTTTTGGTTGGGGCGTGGCAGCTCTGGCTGTTATTTTAGGAATTGTTTTCTCTTTTGCACGATGGAAAGATGGGACGATCCGTTTATCAGTTAAAGAGAAGGGGGTTTCTAAATAATGGATGGAAGTTCAATTACAATGATGGTTGTAGGAATGGTCATCATATGGGGCGGCTTGGCCGCGAGTATTGCTCATGCTGTGAAAAAAGCAAAAGAAAGCAAAGCGTCAGGATAAAAAAACAGGAAGCGTCGGCTTCCTGTTTTTTTATTTTTTCTTTAGTTCTAAACGATCATTTCTTTCCCACGTTCTTAACTGAGGATATGGGTCAAACGACCACTCATTTTTGCCGTTATCTTTATACATTCCATAATGCAAGTGAGGAGGGAATTTCCCAGAAGTCCCAGGAGGTCCATAACCGGAACTTCCTACTCCGCCAATGAGCGTTCCTGGTTCTACAATTTGTCCTACTTTTAAATTTTTTGCAAATCCGCTTAAATGAGCTAAATAGTGATAGTTATTATGAAGGTCACGAATACCGATTCGCCAGCCTCCATATTTATTCCATCCTTTAAGCTCAATAATGCCATAGCAAGGGGATTTTACTGGAACTCCGTAATCTGCAAAAATGTCTGTTCCTTCATGAATTCGTTTGCCACCCCAGCCGCGCGCATCTCCCCATGTACTTCGATAACTGTAGTTCGCACGGAGAGGCACCGGAAATGAAGAACCTTTTAAATCAATCCGACCGTAATGGCGAAAAATTTTGGCATTCCCTAAAATAATATCAACTGCTTTAGCCCGGTGATAATAGTTCCAAAGCGCAATTTTAATATAGTCTTCGGACACCCCGAACGTCCGAATATAATCTGCCATTGTAAAAAGCATATCTTCATCATTAAATTGGTCTGCTTTTTTGTCTCCGTTCCCATCTTTGCCCATTCCCCCGAGCAGAGAAATAGTAAGTGGGTTTGTATCTTCCAAATTTGGATTTAAAGAACCTGACCATTTTTCTGGAGGATAATAAATGGCGATCGCGCCTTTTTCTCTTGGAATATCTTTATGAGAGCGTCGAATATTTCGTTCATACTGGTCAATCCCAGCAAAGTAGTACCAAGGAATTGTAGTAGCGGCTTCCATTTGTTTATACAGCTCTAATCTCTTTTGAATAAGCATTTTTTCTTGATCTGCTGATGATTCAGCTATTACATGGTGCCATCCTGTGAATATAGACATGAACATAAAAAGTAAGATAATCGTTTTGCGCATCGTGTTTCCCCCTTTCTAAAGATAGTGTGTAATACTAGTTTGCAGCGAGAAAAAAGATTTCATAAATATTAATTAATGGAAATCGCTTCAAAACTTTTTTAAAGAATTTTATTCAGAAGATAAATGGAAATTATACGGAGGATGAAAACGCACACATTTGAATGGGAAATAGAAGAAAACTGAGGAAAATAAAGAGCAGACAACTTGTCGAATCTCACTTTTTTATGATAAAGTGACATATAGTTATGTTTTTAATATGTAGTTAAAATTAAGCATATAGGTTATAGACATTTTCTAGATTGGTGGAGTTGATAATATGGCAACAAAAGAAGAGCATGTCCGCAAACCCGAGTGGCTGAAGATTAAGCTAAACACAAACGAAAATTACACAGGCTTAAAGAAAATGATGCGTGAGAAAAACCTTCATACAGTTTGTGAAGAAGCAAGATGTCCGAATATTCATGAGTGTTGGGCTGTTCGTCGTACGGCAACTTTTATGATTTTGGGAGAAGTATGTACACGTGCCTGTCGTTTTTGCGCGGTTAAGACAGGTTTACCAACAGAATTAGATTTAGAAGAGCCAGAACGCGTAGCGGATTCTGTTCAGCTAATGAACTTAAAACATGCGGTTATTACAGTAGTAGCTCGCGATGATTTAAAAGACGGAGGAGCAAGCGTATTAGCTGAAACAATTCGTGCGATTCGTCGTAAAAATCCATTCACAACAATTGAAGTATTGCCTTCTGATATGGGCGGTGTGGAAGAGAATTTACGTATTGTAATGGACGCGCGTCCTGATATTTTAAATCATAATATTGAAACAGTGCGCAGCCTTACGCCTCGTGTTCGTGCTCGTGCTAAATATGAGCGTTCTCTTGAGTTCCTTCGCCGTGCAAAAGAAATGCAGCCGGATATCCCTACGAAATCAAGTATCATGCTTGGTCTAGGAGAAACAAAAGAAGAAATTATTGAAACGATGGATGATTTGCGTGCAAATAATGTAGATATTATGACGCTAGGCCAATATCTACAGCCAACTAAAAAGCACATAAAAGTTCAAAAATATTACCATCCAAATGAATTTGAAGAGCTAAAAGAAATTGCATTATCAAAAGGATTCAGCCATGTTGAAGCAGGTCCTCTTGTACGTTCTTCTTACCATGCAGATGAGCAAGTTAACGCTGCTGCAAAAAACAAAGCACAAGAAAGCAAATAAGGTAAAAAAGGTGATGATATGCTCATCACCTTTTTTGTTTATTCCACCATATCTTTGTCCGTCATCGGTTCATTCAATTCGTTTTTCTCTCTTCCATTTGCATCTTCTCCACCGTTCATTTTACGCCCTTGGGGAGATTTCAGCATCTGTTGAATAACGGCATCGATTCGTTTTCTAGCATCATTCGTTTGCGTATTCATTTCACTGATATTTTCAATTTGGTCCATCTGTTTCGGATTATCTGAGACGTATACATGATAATAACGAGGAACTACAGACATAGCTGTACGTTTTACCTGATCGGCTGCGTTATTCCGGTTTTTAGCATCTGTTTTATAAGCAACAAGCACATCTTTATCGGTTACTAGCGTAGCGGCTTGCTTAATATTTGGTATAGCGGTGCTCAGTTTACTAATATTGTCGGCTGCTTCTTCTCGATTAAATGTTCCTACTTGGTTCATATTGGAATTTTGCTCATTTGTGTTTTTAGTGTATCGGACATATCCATAATTTGTGCCGCTATTATTATTTGGATTATAATAATGATTAGGCTCGTTTACATTAATGGCATCTGGGTTGTTTGGTGATAAATTTTCATTTTCAGCTGTGTTTTTATTTTGACAGCCAATGGTTAAAATACTTGTTATCAAAGCGATTCCAAGAATAGATTTCTTCACCATTTCCACCTCCTGTAGTTAAATATCGTACGCCAGGTAAACCGGCGAACCTTCATGTGGAGCATAAAAGATCAGTAGGTATACCGATAAAACTCCTACAGGATTAGAGTGCTGCTTATACGTGAAAAATTTCATGTTAATTGATGGTTTCATCATCATAATTATGGTATGGTAAATTTTAAGAGAAGAGGTGTGAGCAATGGTCTGTATCAATAATATTTGTTATGAAGTATTAAAAGATGAGCGTGAGGCATTTAATGAAGAGGCATTTAGAGGTCGCTTTATTGATGTGCTGAGCCGCTATGACTATATTGTGGGAGATTGGGGATACAATCAGCTTCGACTGCGAGGCTTTTTTGATGACCGAAATCAAAAGGCAACGTATGATACGAAGATTAGTACGCTTCAAGACTATTTACATGAATATTGTAATTTTGGCTGTGCGTATTTTGTCTTAAAAAAAGTCCATAAGTAAAAAAAGGCAAGCCGAAGACACTAATTGTCCTTCACGCTGCCTTTTTTTTTAGATGATTTCATATAAAAATTCGCGAAGTTCCTGACCGTCTTCACTGTTTAATTTAAATACTTCTTCAAGATAGTTTGGTTCTTCAAGGTCATCTTGTCCAATGATGGCAAAGCGTCCTCCTTGAATATCAAGAACAACTTGTTTGCCATAATAACGGTCGGTTTGGATAATAGCTAAATCAAATCGTTGATTTTCGCCCATAAAGCTGACAAACCGGGTCTTTGTAGATACAACATCGTCATATAGATAAAAGCGTTCGCTCATAGGTATACTCCTTTCATAGGTTGTATGTGTATCATATCAAATAAGGTCAAAAACAAAAATGAATTTATCAAATGGATAATGGGTCATGATAAAATAGAACAGGAACCCCGTTTGTTTATGAAAAAAGATTTATAGAGAGCTGACAACTAGGGAGGAAATAATATGTACTTTGTAGATCGTGAAAAAATAGAAGCCACGCTTGTTTTTTTTGATGAACATGTTCGCTTGTTTGCTGAGCATTCGAGCTGGAACACAGAAATAGAGAAAAAAGCATTAGAGAGAATTGTACACCTTTTAATTGAAAACGTTTTAGATGTAGGAAATGCAATGATTGATGGGTTTATTATGAGAGATCCAGGCAGTTACGACGATATCATTGACATTTTAGTTGACGAGAAAGTGGTTAAAAAAGAGGAAGAAACGCCATTAAAAGAGATCGTTCAATTGCGTAAAAGCGTTGTTCAAGAATATGTGGATGTTAATCATCAGGATATTTATCAAAAAGTGATGCAGCATAAAGACGTACTGGCAGCATTTTCAGAGCGCGTAAGGACATATCTAGAGACAGAGTTAGGGCCTGTGTCTGCTTTTCGTAACTAAAGGCAAGCAAGTTGTAGTTGTATAAAAAATAAGCTATGATTTCAAGTATGAGACTTGAAAGGAGATCACACAACATGAAGGAATATAAAGGATATTTGATTGATTTAGACGGAACAATGTACAAAGGAACAGAGCTAATTGCCGAGGCGCGTGATTTTGTTATTAAATTAAAGGAAAAAGGAATTCCTTATTTATTTGTAACAAACAACTCAACAAAAACGCCTGATAAAGTAGCTGAAAAGCTAGAGGCATTTGGCATTCCTGCAACAGAAGAGCAAGTTTTTACAACGAGCCAGGCAACAGCTAATTATTTACACGAACGCAAAGCAAACGCTTCAGCTTATGTAATTGGTGGAGAAGGAATCCGACATGCGCTGCTTGAAAAAGGATTTACCATTGAAGAGGAAGATACGGATTTTGTAGTTGTTGGTTTAGATCAAGAAATTACATATGAAAAATTAGCAAAAGCATGTTTAAACGTTCGAAACGGCGCCTTTTTTGTTTCAACGAACGGAGATATTGCGATTCCTACTGAAAGAGGCTTACTGCCCGGTAATGGATCTATCACGTCTGTTATTACGGTTTCTACTCAAACAAATCCAGTATTTATTGGCAAACCAGAAAGTATTATTATGGAGCAAGCCCTTGAAGTCATCGGTACGCCAAAAGAAGAAACAATCATGATTGGTGATTACTATGATACAGATATTTTAGCAGGGATGAATGCAGGCTTAGATACATTATTAGTCCATACAGGTGTAACAACAAGAGAGTTACTAGAAGGATATGAGAAAAAGCCAACATATACGGTAGATTCACTAAAAGAGTGGATGGAGCGAATTTAAAAAGCTGTCAATTGACAGCTTTTTTTGTTTTTTAACCTATTCTTGACTGGCAGCCCGATGCGCTAACCGGCTAGAAGCAGCGGCGGCAATTGCGCCTACTAAATCATCTAAGAAAGTGTGGCACTCTCCAGTCGATTTATCGTTTAATCGTTCTAGAATACCCGGCTTTTGTTTATCAATATACCCGTAATTGGTAAAGCCGATTGATCCGTACACATTTACAATCGATAATGCTAAAATCTCGTCGATACCGTATAAACCTTCGTCTTTCTCAAGAATATCCAACAGAGGCGGCTCAATCACTTTTTTTTCTGTGAGGACGTCTAGTTGAATACCCGTTAAAATAGCATTTTGAACTTCCCGTTTAGAAATGACGCGCTCAACGTTATATAAACAGTCTTCGATTGTTAAATTTGGGTGATACTTTTTTTGCAAGTAATAGACCAGTTCAGCAATGTCTGTAAGAGCCACGCCGCGTTCTATTAACCATTCTCTTGCTTTTTTTTCTAACTCACTTTGTGTATGTTTTTTCTCCAAGTATCATCACCTGTTTTCTATATATTTTTAAGTCTAAAGTTGTTTCATACTACTAACCCGGAGTAAATAACTATAAATGGTGTATTTCTAATCTATTCATTCCTCCGTAAATATTATGACAAGTAATGTTGTTTTCCATCATATAATTTCTTGAATGAATGAAGAGAGGGATTAAAATGATACAAACCATTTATGAGCATTACGGATTACGTCCAAATGAATTTATGCCCGTAGGTAAATTTGAAGGTTTTCAGTATCGAGATATTTTATATACAATCATTAATGTAAAACAAATGGAACAAGACGAGTTAAATGAACTATATCAAATGAGTCAATTTCTGATGGGCCAAGGTGATCGCCATGTGGCAACATTTATGCCTAATTTGAATGGTGAAATGATTACAGAAACTGAAACTGAAAAATTTATCATTTGCCGCTGTCTTGCGGAAGAGAAAAACCCCAACTTTTCACCTGGGCACGAGCTAGCTGTTTTTCATCAAAAAGGGAGACTGTTTCCTTATGAAGTGGAAAAAGCAAACCGGCTAGGGCAATGGAAGTCCATGTGGGAGAAGCGTCTCGACCAGATGGAGCAATTTTGGTATGGAAGATTACGTGCTTTGCCTAATCAAGAGATGGAAAAACGTTTTTTAGAAACTTTTCCTTATTACCTAGGATTAACGGAAAATGCTATTCAATACCTAGTAGACACGGAAATTGACGATTTGCCTCGTTCAGTTGACGCTGCGACGATTTGTCATCATCGGTTCGGGCAAAAAACATGGGGGGAAGACTACGTTTACAAGCTCCCAGCAGATTGGGTCTTCGATCATCCGAGCAGAGATATAGCTGAATATATAAGGGAACAATATTTATTAACATACGCTGTCGATGAAAGGCACATGCATCAGTTTTTAAGTGAATATGAAAAGGTAAATCCGCTTTCTTCTTTTTCATGGAGACTGTTATATGCTAGACTTCTTTTTCCGGTTCATTATTTTGAGGTCATTGAAGGGTATTACAGTGTACAAGATGAGAGGCAAAAACAAAAGTATTATGAGAAGCTGGAAGGAGTATTAGCTCATTCTTCTCACTACGAAGCTTTTCTGAAGCGCTTTTACCAGTCGGTGGGTATTTCAACGTCTCGTTATCACATTCCTGAATTAACATGGATTCATTAAAAAGCGATTACTATAGAATATGATAAAATAGAAAAATAGGTGTTGGATAATCCAAACCTGTTTTTCTATTTTGTTTTTGTGCATGCAGTTTAAAAAGGATAAAGAGGTGGCGTACATATGGACAAGCCGTTTGTATTTATTACGAGAAAAATACCGAATGAATTAATCGAACCTTTAAAGGCAGTAGCGAATGTGGAAATGTGGAATAAAGAAGATGAGGCAGTCCCTCATGAGCTGCTTTGTGAAAAAGCTAAGCGCGCACATGCTCTATTAACAATGCTTTCAGATCGTATTGACAGTGAATTGCTTACGCAAGCTCCTCATTTAAAGCTTGTAGCTAACTTGGCGGTCGGATTCGATAATATTGATGTAGAAGCGGCAACTGAACGAGGAATTATCGTTTCTAATACCCCCGATGTTTTATCTGATACAACAGCAGATTTAACGTTTGGTTTATTAATGAGTGTAGCTAGACGTTTAGTAGAAGCTGCTGGATATGTGAAAGAAAATCAGTGGAAAAGCTGGAGTCCATTTTTGTTAGCGGGTAGAGATATTCATCATAAAACATTAGGTATTGTTGGAATGGGGAAAATTGGAGAGACGCTTGCGAAACGTGCTACAGGTTTTGATATGGAAATCTTGTACCACAATCGAAGCCGCAACCTTCAAGCAGAAAAAAAGCTCAATGCAGTTTACTGTGAGTTAAATGAGCTGCTTGAACGATCTGATTTTGTTGTTTGTTTGACACCGTTAACGGACGAAACCAAACATTTATTTAATGTTTCAGCATTTGAACAAATGAAAACAACTGCGATTTTTATTAATGCTTCAAGAGGAGCAGTGGTTGATGAGCAAGCATTGTTACATGCGGTTCAATCCGGTGAAATTGCTGGAGCTGGCTTGGATGTATTCGATCAAGAGCCTATTTCTGCTTCTCACCCTCTTCTTCAGTTGCCTAATGTTGTAGCTCTTCCTCATATCGGCAGTGCGAGTATCGAAACGCGCACGGAAATGATTTCTTTATGTGTTAAAAACATTAAAGCAGTACTTACAAACGAGTCTCCTATTACAATTGTAAATAAAGAAGCGTTTGCAAAAAAATCATAACAGAAAAAGGCAATTTCATTTCCGTGAAATTGTCTTTTTTTTGTTAAAAAACAGTGGGAGCCATGTTATGATAATAAAATGAAATATTTTAAAAATTTACATTTATCTTTATATACCAATTTTTTTAACGAATTTACGAGAAAAGATGGCAAGTAAACCTTGTAAAAAAGAAAAATAAGGTCTATAATGTCCTCTATAAGAGAACAAATGTATACGTAGAAAGAACACAGAGGTGAGGAATATGACAAAAAGTATTTCAGTAGGATTATTAGGGTTAGGAACGGTAGGAAGCGGAGTAGTCAAAATTATTGAAAATCATCAGGATAAATTAAGTCATCAAGTCGGGTGTCCTGTAGAAGTTAAAAAAGTAGTAGTTAAAGATATTGATAAGAAACGTGACGTAGAAATCAGCGAAGAGAAATTAACAACGAATGTTGAAGACGTTTTACATAACGCGGAGATTGACGTTGTCATTGAAGTAATGGGTGGCGTTGAAGAAACAAGAGACTATATCTTAACAGCCCTTCGTAATAAAAAGCATGTTGTAACGGCAAACAAAGATTTGATGGCAGTTTACGGCTCAGAATTGTTAACAGTAGCTTCTGAAAATAACTGTGATTTATTTTATGAAGCAAGTGTAGCAGGCGGTATTCCAATTCTTCGTGGATTAGCAGATGGATTAGCATCTGATCGTATTACCAAAATGATGGGAATTGTAAATGGTACAACAAACTTCATTTTAACGAAAATGACAAAAGAAGGAAGCGCTTATGATGAAGTGTTAAAAGAAGCGCAGGATTTAGGATATGCTGAAGCGGATCCAACTTCTGACGTAGGTGGTTTAGATGCTGCTCGCAAAATGGCAATCTTGGCTACACTAGGATTTTCAATGAAAATTGACTTAGACGATGTTCGTGTTCAAGGTATTACAGAAGTAACGGAAGAAGACTTGCAATATAGTAAACAATTAGGCTATACGATGAAACTGATTGGATATGCACATCGTGACGGCGACAATGTAGAAGTGAGTGTTCAGCCAACTCTTTTAGCAGACACACATCCTCTTGCTTCAGTAAGCGATGAGTACAATGCTGTATATGTATACGGAGAAGCTGTTGGAGAAACGATGTTTTATGGACCGGGGGCAGGAAGCCTGCCAACTGCCACTGCTGTCGTATCAGATTTAGTAGGTGTTATGAAAAACATGCGTTTAGGTGTGAATGGTAAAAGTGCGGTAACGCCTCAGTATCCAAAACAGTTAAAAGCAGAAGATGAAATGTTCTCGAAGCATTTCTTACGTATTCATGTTAAAGATCAAGTTGGAGCATTTGCAAAATTAACAACGCTATTTTCAGAGCGTGGCGTGAGCTTCGAAAAAATTATTCAACTTCCTGTGAAAGGAAGCGAATTAGCTGAGATTGTTGTTGTTACACACAAAACATCTCAAAAAGATTATGAGGAAATCCTTCAGCAGCTTCGGGATTTACCAATTGTAGAAAATGTAAAAAGCAGTTACCGCGTAGAGGGAGTTGGCACAGTATGATGTGGAAAGGTCTATTAGCTGAATATAAAGAGTTTTTACCTGTAACAGAGAAAACACCTATGCTTACACTACATGAAGGAAATACACCTTTAATTCATCTTGCTCATTTATCAAAAGAGCTAGGCATTGATTTACATGTGAAAGTAGAAGGGTTAAATCCAACGGGGTCATTTAAAGACCGCGGAATGGTAATGGCTGTAGCAAAAGCCAAAGAAGAAGGAAGCAATACGGTTATTTGTGCATCTACAGGTAACACATCCGCAGCTGCAGCAGCTTATGCATCACGCGCTGGCATGCGCTGTATCGTTGTTATTCCAAATGGAAAAATTGCGATGGGGAAATTAGCTCAAGCTGTTATGTATGGTGCAGAAATTGTAGCAATTGAAGGAAACTTTGACCAAGCACTTTCTATGGTTCGTAAGCTGAGTGAAACATCACCGGTTGCACTTGTAAACTCTGTAAACCCATACCGTATTGAAGGGCAAAAAACAGCTTCTTTCGAGATTTGTGAACAGCTTGGAAAAGCGCCTGACGTTTTAGCTATCCCAGTGGGGAATGCAGGAAATATTACAGCTTACTGGAAAGGCTTCAAAGAATACAGTGAGCGTCACCAAACGTCTCTTCCTCACATGCACGGGTTTGAAGCAGAAGGTGCAGCGGCGATCGTGCGTAATCAAGTTATCGAAAATCCAGAAACAATTGCAACGGCTATTCGAATCGGAAATCCAGCAAGCTGGGATTATGCTGTAAACGCAGCAAAAGAATCAAACGGGAAAATTGATGAAGTAACAGATGAACAAATCTTAGAAGCATATCGTACAATTGCACGCAAAGAAGGTGTATTTGCAGAGCCAGGTTCTTGCGCTTCAATAGCTGGGGTGTTTAAAGATGTAGCTTCTGGTAAAATTGCAAAAGGTTCAACGGTTGTAGCTGTACTAACAGGTAACGGATTAAAAGATCCAAACGTAGCAATCGATGCTCATAACGTAAAGCCAGTGGTTTTACCAAATGATGAAGAAAAGGTATTTGAGTATATCCAAGGTGTCGTTGCTTCATGCTAGAAAATGAGCGTTTTGTCATTACGGTCCCAGCTAGCTCTGCTAATTTAGGGCCAGGATTTGATTCCATTGGAGTGGCTTTATCTCGCTACTTAAGATTAACAGTAGAGTGTCATGAGGAATGGATTTTTATCCCTGAAACGAAAGAAGTGCAAAGTATTCCTACAGGTACAGATAACTTAATGTATGAAGTGGCACAAGACGTGGCTCGTCAATTTAACATTGACCTTCCAAGTGCGAAGGTCAATGTTTGGAGCAACATTCCATTAGCAAGGGGACTTGGAAGCAGCGCATCGGCTATCGTAGCTGGAATCGAGCTGGCTAATGTACTGTGTGACTTGCGTTTATCAAAAAGAGAAAAGCTTCGCATCAGCAGCTTAATGGAAGGACATCCTGATAACGTCAGCCCGTCTATTTACGGGGGCATCGTTGTTGGTTACCATCATGAAAATGAAACATATATTGCTCAAATACCTGAATTTGATGTCGATATCGTGATGGCCATTCCAGAATATGAATTAAAAACAACCGATGCTCGTGATGTGCTGCCTTTGGATATTAATTATCGCCACGCAGTAGAAGCTGGGGCAATCGGGAACATGCTAGTAGCAGCCCTTTTAAATAAAGATTTACCTCTGGTAGGCGAATTTATGGAGAAAGATTTATATCACGAACCTTATCGTATGAGACTCGTGCCAGAGCTTTCTCTTGTGCGAAAAGAAGCAAAAGCTCTCGGCGCATACGGTGTGTCACTAAGTGGAGCCGGTCCGAGTGTATTATGTTTAGCACCAAAAGGAAAAGGCAAAGCGATTGCCGAACATATGTATGCTTTAATGCCGAGCTGCGAAATAGATGTTTTACAAATTGACCGCAAAGGTGTATTTGTAGAAGCTGAAGTCACAACGAGTTAATAAAAAAATCCTCATTCATTTGAATGAGGATTTTTCATTCGCAAGCCCCAATAAAATGGGAGGTTGCTTTTATAATAAAATCAAAGAGATTAGAATACTTGTTCTACTTCAACTACACCAGGTACTTCTTCTAAAAGGGCACGTTCGATACCAGCTTTTAGCGTGATTGTTGAACTTGGGCAGCTTCCGCAAGCGCCTAAAAGACGTAACTTTACAATACCATCCTCTACGTCTACTAGCTCACAGTCTCCACCGTCGCGAAGTAAAAACGGACGAAGTTTTTCTAATACTTCTTGAACTTGCTCGTGCATTTCTGACATAACTATCGACTCCTTTCTTCTACTCTTATTATAAACGGTCTTTCATGAAAAATCTATTGGAGTATACATCGTAATATTACCTTAAAAGAAAAAGATGTGCAATGAATCAGTTTTGTGTAAAATAGTATTCATAATGAAGTAAAAGTGTGAATAATCGTACAGTTTGAATGTAAAGATTTAAGGGGGATGTGCTATGCAATCAACTGAGGTAGAAGTGTGTATTTATGGAGCTGAAATTGTTTGTGCAAGCTGCGTTAACCTGCCGTCTTCAAAAGACACCTATGATTGGCTAGAGGCAGCTATTTCTCGTAAATATCCGAATCAGCCGTTTGCTATCACGTATGTAGATATAAACGAGCCGCATACGGATCCGGAAAAAACAGCTTTTTCCAAGCGTGTGATTGAAGAAGATTTATTCTATCCTGTAGTGGTCATTAACGGAGAAATTGTTGGGGAAGGCAACCCGAAATTAAAGCGCGTATTTGAGGAAATGGAGAAGTATGGTTTCTGCGCATCATAATGAAAAAAGCCGTTAGATTGTCAGTCATCTAACGGCTTTTATTTTATCCACTATGGTGTTTATACATCCAAAGAATACCTGATTTTAATAATCGAGCTACGCGTCCTGTAATTGGACGTTCGGCAACTAAGCCAAATCCATGCTTTTTGCCTAATGAACCAAGTATGCCTTTTAATTTAATAGTTGGCAATTCATCCGGAAGCGCTTCGCCTTTCCAGCGGTGAAGAAGTACTTGCACGATTTGTTCAGCTTGACCTTCTGCCAGCTGAGCGCTTGGTGCATGCGGTAGGCTTGCACAATCACCTAAAATGTAGACATTTTCGTCGTCAGGCAAGTTATGGTATTTCGTTAAGACGACGCGTCCTTGAGGGTCTTTTTCTACGTCTAAATCGCGTACCACTTTATTTGGCTGGATACCTGCTGTCCACACGATTGCATCGCTTTGAATGGGCTCATCATGATTATAAAGAATGTTCGGTTCTACTTTTGTAATATTAGCACTATTTACGATTTCAACACCGTTTGAAGTAAACCAAGTTTGAACGTAATTACTTAAACGTTCTGGGAAAGCAGACAAAATTAATTTACCGCGGTCAAATAAGATGATTTTTAAATCCGGGCGGCTTTCTCTTAGCTCGCTTGCTAGTTCTACTCCGCTTAATCCAGCTCCTACAATTGAAACAGTAGCGTGGGCTGGCAAGTTGTTTAATGTCTGATAAGTTGCTCGTGAAGCATCAATGGATTGAATGCTGTATGTATGCTCAAGAGCTCCGGGAACTCCATGATATTTATCTTCGCATCCGAGTCCTACAATCAGGTCATCATAAGCGATCATTTGATCATCCACATAGACACATTTCTCTTTTAGGTCTATGCGTTTTACACAGCCGTAGTGAATCTTTAAGCGAGGGTGTTCAGGAAAAGCAACACGAACATGCTGATCAGAAATTGTTCCAGCTGCAAGTGCATAGAATTCAGTTTTTAGTGAGTGATAAGGTGCTTTGTCAATAAGTGTTACTTCTACATCGTTAGGCAATTGATTCGGAAAAAGGCGCTGCAAAACGCGCATACCACCGTATCCGCCGCCCAGTATGACAAGGTTCTTCATGTGAATTTCCCCTTTAGCTTCATGCATTTTTGTTTTCTCTCTATTATTCTTGCTTTTAAGAATAGGAGAGTACAAATTACCGTTAATAAGGATGGTTGCCAAAAAGATATGAAAGGCTATATAAGATAACATATTTTACTTAAATAATAATTTAATATAACCTCTTTTGGTTTTCTATACATAAAAGTATAACTAAATTAATAAAAAACCACAATATGTTTCAACATAATTTCAAGCTATCCCTATAATAAAGCTTTATTTATACGTTTTTTTGAAAAAGTCTGTGAAGCTAAAAAGCGTGCGCAAAATGAACGTGAATTTCCAAAGTTGACGTTGAAAATGAAAGAAGATAGGATAAACTAATAGTAGAGAGGTGAAAAACGTGATACAGCCAATTATTGAATTTTGCGTTAGTAATTTAGCCAGTGGTTCTCAAGCAGCTTTAGCAAAGCTTGAAAAAGATCCAAATCTAGATATCATTGAATACGGATGTTTAGGTTATTGCGGGAAATGTTCACAATCTTTATTTGCCTTGGTAAATGGAGAGATTGTTACAGCGGAAACACCTGAACAGTTAGTGGATAATATTTACATTCATTTAGAAGAAAATCCAATGTTTTAAACTATCCCCGCTGTCGTATCTCTTTTTATCAGGAGAGGGACATGAGGCTAATAGAATAGATGATGTAAGCACGGCTGTCTTGCCGTGCTTTTTTATGCGTTTTTGCGCAAATATCTGCGCTTTAATCATTCTCTTTGCAATCATAATGCTTCTTGTGTTTTTTAATACTCCAAATGAGGACAAAATAAAAAACCCCTTAATCTTTATGATTAAGGAGCTAAAAAAACGGGGGATGATATTATTGTGTACAAAAGAGAATCACTTTATACTAGAGCTACATAAAAAAATAATGGGTGATAATATGAAAGAATTTCAGTTTACAAAAATGCATGCACTTGGCAACAACTATATCTACGTAAATATGTTTGAAGAACATATAGAAGAGCAAGAGTTAGCACCGCTTGCTGTAAAAGTCTCAAATGTTTATACGGGAATTGGATCGGATGGAATGATTCTTATTTGTCCATCTGAACGTGCAGATGTGAAAATGCGCGTATTTAATAATGACGGCTCGGAAGCAAAAAACTGCGGAAACGGTTTAAGATGTGTAGCTAAATATGCATATGAACATAATTTAGTAACAAGCGAAAGATTTTTTATCGAAACGCTTTCTGGAGTTGTAGAAGCAACGGTGCATCCGCAGGGAAATGAAGTTCCAGAAGTGACAATCGATATGGGAGCGCCTATTTTAGCTAGAGAACAAATTCCAATGACGGGAGCAAGCCAAGACCAAGTCGTTAATGAAGAGATGGAATTTGGAAAAGAACGGTTAAAAGGGACGGCTGTATCAATGGGAAATCCTCACGTTGTCTTTTACGTAAATAATATTGAACAAGCGCCTCTTACTACATTAGGGCCTGTGGTTGAAAAAGATTCGCGTTTTCCAGAAGGAGTGAACGTTGAATTTGTTGAGGTAGTGAACGAAAGAGAGCTGAATTTTCGTGTATGGGAAAGAGGTTCGGGTATCACTCAAGCATGTGGAACAGGAGCATGTGCTGCTGTTGTTTCGTCTGTATTAAATGAGAAGACGAAAAAAGATGTTCCTACTGTCGTACACCTCGCTGGAGGAGATTTAACGATTGTTTGGCAAAATAAAGGCAATGTATTAATGACAGGTCCAGCCAATGTGATTTGTGACGGCGCGTATTATTATTAGAAACGAAGAAGCAGACGATTTGTCGTCGCAGACATTTCGTCGTATACTAAACAAAAAAGGAGGTCTGTTTAAAAATGAGTCAAGATATCCTAACAATTACAGAAGCTGCAAGCTTTCAAATAAAAGATATGATGAAAGAACATGAAGAAGAAAATGCTTATTTACGTGTTAATGTAAATGGAGGAGGCTGTTCAGGTCTTTCTTACGGCATGGGTTTTGCTCACGAAGTAAATGAAAACGATATGTTGTTTGAACAACATGGCATTAAGATTCTTGTAGATAGAGAAAGTGCTCCAATTTTAAAAGATGTAAAAATTGATTACAAGCAATCTATGCTAGGCGGAGGGTTTACAATTGATAACCCGAACGCCATTGCAGCATGCGGCTGCGGCTCTTCTTTCCGTACAGCAAGCAACGCAGGTGCTCCTGAAGAGTGCTAAGTATATTTTTATAAAAAAGCTTTCTTCACCTCATCTGGTGAAGAAAGCTTTTTTAGTGAGAAATTTTTGTATGTTACATCATCTGTCAAACTTGTTGACTGAATAATCAGTCTTTTTTATACTCAATAAAAAAGAGGAGATGAACGGATTTGATAGATGCGACTCGTTACGAAGCGGAACAAGTAGGAGGGTACGGAAGTTTTCGCAAAAAAAACACCCTGCCTATTCTATGGAAGGGGTTTATAAACTGGTTAAAACTTGAAAGTAGGAAAATGGAGTCTAAGGATGCAAAAAGTATTCACTTCAGTGAATCGCATTTATTTGTTCAACATTTGCCTTTTTCCTCAGGTGAAGCCTGTCATCAAAACTCGTCCTCTGCGCCTCTTAACCATTCTGAACCTTACATTCGCTATTATGAAAATGCTAACGCATCTCTGGCTGAAAGCTACGGAGCAGTTGAAGGAGAGCATATTTTACTTATTGAACGTATTGTCGGTCAATCAGAGGTAGTAAAATATTTAAGTAAGCTCGAAGGTTTGAAGGCCTACAGAATGAGCGTAACTAGTCAAGAAGGAAACCATTCCTTTTATGAAATCTGTTTAGTAAGCAGTGATGCAGAAATGATGAGTGAAATCATCCATCGAATGGTTACACCAATCCAGCAATGAAAAAAAGCAGGCGAGAGCCTGCTTTTTTTATGAGAACATTGACGTACTGTGCATAGGCTGTAAGCGAGCCTTTGGATCAATGTATGCTTTAGCGTTATTAACGGCAGTCGGACCTTCGCCAAATCCTGCCACGATGAGTTTTACTTTTCCATCATATGTGCAGACATCACCTGCTGCATAGATGCCAGGAATATTTGTTTCTTGCTTTGAGTTAACAACAATTGCATTTTTCTCTAAATCTAAGTCCCATTCTTTAATTGGACCTAGAGAAGAAACAAATCCAAAGTTTACAATAACATCATCTACGTCTACTACTGTCTTTTCTTCGCCTTTTGTATTTTCTAACACAACTTGTGTAATACGGTCATCTCCAATAAATTCAACCGGTACATACGGTGTTTTAATATCAACTGATGAATTATGCAAGTTTTCTACGCTGTGTTCATGAGCGCGGAACTTGTCTCGGCGATGCGTTAACGTTACTTTTTCTGCGATCGGCTCTAACATAAGAGACCAGTCTACAGCAGAATCCCCGCCCCCGCACACTAATACTTTGCGGCCTTTGAATTTATTCATATCATCCACAAAATAATGAAGATTCGTTTGCTCGAACTGTTCTGCGTTTTCTAGCTCGATTTTACGGGGCTTAAATGCACCGTTTCCAGCCGTAATAATAATTGTTTTTGAATAGTGGACTTCAGAATTAGTAGTTAATCGAAATACGCCGTCCGCTTGTTTTTCTACCTTTTCTACGGCTTGCTCTAGCGCAACTGCAGGTTTAAATTGATCCATTTGCTCTTTTAGGTTATTGACTAATTCTTGAGCGCGTACTTTTGGAAAACCAGCTACGTCATAAATATATTTTTCAGGATATAAAGCAGAAAGCTGTCCACCAAGCTGTGGTAAGCTTTCAATAATTTTTACGCTCGCTTGACGCATACCGCCATAAAATGCTGTAAATAAGCCTGTAGGGCCGCCTCCGATGATGGTAATATCATATACTTGTTTATCTTCTTTCATTTATAATCACCTCTAGATTGTTCTGTGCCAATGCATATTCTACTTTATGATAGCATAGTAAATTATAAAATATCATTAAAACACGCTGGAATGTTTGAGAAACTTTCTCAACTTAAAGATCAGTATTTGTAATCATTAACATAACCACACGTTTTGGTCAAATATAAAACTGGGTATACAGGAAAGTAATTGAAAATTTAAAAGCTTGTAAATACAAAGTGAAGGGTTGAAAAACCGATTAAAAAAGCATAAGATGTTTGTGTAAATCAAGCTAGGGCTTATGCTTACATTTTTTTTGAAAAAGAAAAATGTATTTTTTTAAAAAAGAACGTGAAGTGATTCACATTATTTTTCTTATATGAATAATAAATGGATAGCGATGATCGTTCTTGCTCAAACTAACATAAAAAAGCAAACCAAATAAAATTGCTCTTATCATTATATTTGTAAGACATACTTGTGACTATAACTAAAAAAGGTGGATGACATTCCTATGAAAAAGCCTAAAATCGTCATTTTGGGTGCCGGGTATGGCGGCATTATGACAATTGTTAATTTACAAAAGAAACTGGGTGCTAGTGATGCGGAAATTGTTTTGGTAAATAAAAACGATTACCATTACGAAACGACATGGCTTCATGAAGTATCAGCAGGTACAATTCATCAAGATCGCTCTCGTGTTCCTGTTAAAAATTTAATTAACACAAATAAGGTTACATTTATCAAAGACACGGTCGTAGATATTAAGTTAGATGAAAAGCGTGTTCTTCTTGAAAACAGTGAGCTAACGTACGATTATTTAGTTGTTGCTTTAGGGTATGAAGCAGAAACTTTCGGAATTAAAGGTTTAAAAGAACATGCATTTACCATTACGAGCATTAATGCAGCACGTCAAATTCGTGAGCATATTGATTATGTGTTTGCGACGTACAACAATGAAGTGGAAAAAAGAGACGAACTTCTGACCATTATTGTTGGGGGTGCTGGCTTTACTGGCATTGAATTTGTGGGAGAATTAGCAAATCGAGTCCCTCAGCTTTGCAAAGAGTTTGATATTCCGCGTGAAAAAGTACGCGTTATTTGTGTAGAAGCAGCCCCTACGGCTTTGCCAGGTTTTGATCCAGAACTTGTAGAATATGCGGTAACACAACTAGAACGAAAAGGAATCGAGTTCAAGATCGGAACAGCGATTAAAGAGTGTACAGAAGAAGGAATTATTGTATCAAAAGATGACCAAGTAGAAGAAATCAAATCAGCAACAGTTGTATGGGCTGCGGGTGTTCGAGGCAGTCATGTGATTGAAAAAGCTGGATTTGAGAACATGCGCGGACGTGTAAAAGTAAGCAATAGCTTGCTGGCACCAGGGCATGAAGATGTGTTTGTTATTGGAGATTGTTCACTAATGATTAACCCTGAAACAGAACGTCCTTATCCGCCAACAGCTCAAATTGCTATGCAGCAAGGCGGTACCTGCGCTGAAAATATTAGCCGTTTGATGAAAGGTCAAAAGGAATTAAGCGAGTTCAAACCAGATATTAAAGGAACGGTATGTTCGTTAGGGCATGATGACGCAATTGGCGTTGTATATGGTCGAAAACTATTTGGTTCAAGCGCATCTTTTATGAAAAAAGTTGTTGATAATCGCTCGCTTTTCCTTCAAGGCGGAGCAGGTCTTGTATTGAAAAAAGGAAAATTTAATTTCTTTTAAAACAAAAAGCAAAAGGTCTTTAAACCTTTTGCTTTTTTTGGTATTAACTTACTTTTCTGTGATTGACGCCTTCATTACTCTTAAGTAAACTGAGAGTATAAAGAGTAACGGAGGCGAAAAGCAATGGAAATGAGTGTGCCTGTACTAATTATCTCCATCTTGTTGTTTTTTGTTTTGTTTTTTGGAATCGGTTTCTTATTGAATATGCTGCTTCGCATGTCTTGGATTATGGCCATTATTTATCCCGTGATTTTTATTTTTATTATTGATGATGTAAGAGCGGTGGATTACATTCAACATCCCACTCACTCCTTTCAGCAGCTAGGGACAAAAGTGCTGTCTTTAGCCACAGCTGACATTGTGATTTTAATGGCTGGTTTTATAGGTGCACTAGCTTCAGGCATTACTATTAAATCTTTACGAACAAGAGGGTACCAAATGTTTTAAATGTAAATTCTTCTCGCAAACGAATAATTTGTTTTTATGTTGGAAACAAATAGATTCGTGAGAGGAGTTGTGGAAATCACAATGATTGGAAAAATAGCAAAGCGATTCATTATGTGCCTACTACTGGTCGGAGCGCTGTTTACAACATATGAAGCAATTACCGGCGTCCCAATAACTACAGTCATCAAATATATGCCTTTTATAAACAGTACAGGGCATCCTCTAATGAATGAAAGGCTCTTGCCATCATTTCTAAAACCACTAAGAGCTGAAGCGGCTAGCAATGACAAAGAGCGTCTGACGATTGAAGAAGCATTTGATTGGTCGCGTTATCCAACTAAGAATGTATTGGCTACGGGTTACACAGCTGGTTACGAATCAACTGGGAAAAATCCCAATCATCCAGGGTATGGTATTACATATTCGGGCGTTAAAGTAAAACGTGACTTGTATTCAACCATCGCTGCTGATTTAACCATATTTCCAATCGGCACGATCTTGTTTATTCCGGGCTATGGCTATGGAGTGGTAGCAGATAAAGGTGGGGCTATTAAAGGCAATCATCTTGATTTATATTTTGAGACTGTTTCCGATGTGTACAACATATGGGGTAAAAAAGAATTAAACGTCTATGTAGTAAAATCAGGGGACGGCCGCTTAACTGAAGAAGAGTTAACAATGCTGAATGAAAAAAAGTCGATGCAAGTTTTTCGCCAGCAGGTAAAATAAACGAGAAACACATGAAGAACTCTTCATGTGTTTTCTTATGTTTTATGGCCATACATAATACGTTACAAAAGCAACTGCTATCCCGGTTAAGGCCCCAAAGAAAACTTCAATAGGCTTATGTCCAAGTAGCTCTTTTAGCTTCACTTGTTTTTCGTCTTCTTCATTGGTCGTCCACAGCTTTGCCTCTTTTACTGCGCGCTGAAAGTCTTCAACCAAACGATTTAAAACCGTTGCTTGCTCTCCTGCATGTCTTCTTACTCCTTTAGCATCGAACATGACAATAATGGCAAAAATAGCGGAGAGAGCAAAAATAGGGGATTTAAGACCTTCTGCTAGCCCAATGGCAGTTGCTAAGGAAGTTACTGCTGCGGAGTGGGAGCTTGGCATGCCTCCCGTACTAAAAAATAAGCTGCCGTCTATTTTCTTAGTAGCTACAAAAGAAAGGGGAATCTTAATAAATTGAGCAAAGAAAATAGCGATTAATGAACTCCAAAGTGGAAAATTTGAGAATAAATCCATTGAGACGTCCTCCCTCAACTTAAAATGTCTGAAAAGCTAAACCCGTATGATGAAAAAAGCGGTAGATGAAAGTATATGTGTGAAACTAAGGTTTTTGAACTGTGATTAAAAATTGTATTTCTGCTATCATATGTATATAGATGAAAACAGTGGTGAATATGATATATATTCCACTTGCTGAATAGATTAAACAAAGCAGATGATAAATAAAAATAAAATCTCTATACGTAAAAGGGAGGAATTTTATGTTTTCGCATGTAGAAACATTTGGTGCTGATCATCAAACAGAAGCGCTCGTAATCGGGTTATTTAATCAAAATCAACAATTTGAAGGCCTTCTAAAAGAAATTGATGAAGCTTTAGGTGGACAGCTCATTCATTTGATTAAAGAAGGGGATATACGTGTACAAGAAAAACGTATATCAACGATTCATACACTAGGAAAATTAGGAGCAAAACGTCTTTATTTTGTGGGACTCGGACGAAAGCAAGCGCTAACTAAAAATGGGCTCAAAGAGAGCTTTGGGCTGTTATTTAAAAAGTTAAAAGAAGCGAAGATTTCAAACGCATCGGTTGCCCTTTCTACATTTGATACGGGAGCGTGGTCAGAGCAAGAAACTGCAGCTTTATTAGGAGAAGCTCAACAGCTTGCTATGTACGAGTTTGAAAACTACAAAAAGAAATCAAACGAACCTGACAAGCAGCTTGAGAAAATTGAACTGTTTTCTTTTTATAAAGACGTGGTACAATCTGCTTTGGTTGGATATACGTATGGAAAAGCAACAAACTCAGCGCGCACCCTTGTTAACTTACCAAGCAACATGCTAACGGCTACAGATTTAGCTAATTATGCAGTAGAAATGGCACATACATATGGTTTTGAATATGAAATTTTAGAAAAAGAAGAGATGGAAACATTGGGAATGGGCGCACTGTTAGCAGTTAATCAAGGTTCCGCAGAGCCTCCTAAAATGATTGTCCTGAAATATCAAGGAAAAGAAAAATGGGAAGACGTTATTGGGTTAGTAGGAAAAGGGATTACCTTTGACACAGGTGGTTACTCTATTAAATCTAAAGACGGGATTGTAGGTATGAAAACAGATATGGGCGGAGCTGCATCTGTTCTTGGTGCAATGGAAGCGATTGGAGAATTAAAACCTCATCAAAACGTAGTAGCTGTCATTCCATCAACTGACAACGTTATTAGCGCGCGTGCTTTTAAGCCAGATGACGTAATTACAGCAATGAATGGAAAGACAATAGAAGTACTGAATACAGACGCTGAAGGGCGTTTAGCGTTAGCTGATGGTATCTCCTATGCCAAACACCACGGAGCAAATTATTTAGTAGACGTGGCGACATTAACGGGTGGTGTAATTGTAGCTCTTGGTACACATACAACGGGGGCAATGACGAATGATTCTGCTTTATTGCAGCAAATAGAAAAAGCGAGCATTGAGACAGGCGAACCGATTTGGGAGCTGCCTATTACGGAACGAGACAAAAAGCGTGTTCGGGGAAGTAAGGTAGCAGATTTAAATAACTCTCCTGGACGAGAGGGGCACGCAATTATGGCAGGAACTTTTATTGGTGAGTTTGCAGAGCAAACACCATGGGTTCACTTGGATATTGCTGGAACTGCAACATCCGCTGCTTCTCATGAGTTAGGACCTTCAGGTGCAACAGGCGTGATGGTGCGAACACTAGCTGCAATGGTTTGTTTATTTGAAGCCAATTAATGAAAAAAGTATAGCAGTGATAGAAAAAAACGTAAAAAGAAGCATCGATGATGCTTCTTTTTTAATATGTTTACATAATGTTTTTTCTTTTTAGTAAGAAAAGATTATTTAGAAAAATCCTTATATCGTTAAGGGTGTAGAGAAGTTAAACAAACTTTTATTTAGTAAGATGATTGACTTTTTTTCTATACCTAATATAATGAATATGTTGTTTATCTCTCTAATGTTTTAATGAGATAAAGTAAAAAGAAAAATGGAGGTTTCAAAATGAATGCAGTATTAATAGCTGTGCTCGTGATGCTGATTTTGAGCTTAATGCGCATCAACGTTGTCTTTTCTTTAGCAGTAGGAGCGCTAATTGGAGGACTTGTTGGCGGTATCAGCCTCACAGATACAGTAAGTATATACACAGATGGTCTTGGAAATAGTGCTTCTGTTGCATTAAGCTATGCTTTGCTTGGAGGATTTGCAATGGCTGTTTCGCGGACAGGGCTGCCTGATGCCGTTGTTCAACTAGCGTTAAAAATAGTAGGGAAAGAAGGAGAAACGAAAAAGAAGTCACTGTCAAAAGTACTGATCTTATTGATCATCCTTATTATTTCATGTTTTTCTCAAAACGTTATTCCGGTTCACATTGCATTTATTCCGCTTTTAATTCCACCTCTATTAAAAGTATTTAATCAGTTAAAAATCGATCGCCGATTAGTCGCAACCGTTATTACGTTTGGACTGGTTACACCTTATATGTATTTGCCGGCAGGATTCGGTAAGATTTATCACGACATTTTATTTACTAACATTAAAGAAAGTGGACTAACGATTGATAAAGGAGATATTACCGCAGCGATGGCTCTGCCAGCTTTAGGAATGATAGCGGGCTTATTGTTTGCTGTTTTTATTTCATACCGCAAACCACGTCGGTATGAAGACATTGATATTGATCAAGGTGCAGAAGAGAGTACAGGTTATACAACAAGAGGCATTATTATAGCTTTGGTTGCGATTGTAGCAGCTTTAACTGTGCAGCTCTTAGTAGATTCTATGATTTTTGGCGCGCTGGCAGGAATTGTTGTACTTTACTTCAGCGGAGCTTTGAAGTGGAGTGAAGCAGATCCAGTATTAACAAACGGAATGAGAATGATGGCTTTCATTGGATTCGTTATGCTGTCAGCCTCTGGTTTTGCAAAAGTTCTTCAAGAAACTGGAGATGTAGAAGCGCTTGTAAAAGATTCTGTTGCTCTTATTGGAGGGAATCAAATGCTGGGGGCATTTCTTATGCTTGTCATCGGGCTTTTAGTGACAATGGGCATTGGTTCTTCTTTCTCTACTATTCCAATTATCGCGACTATTTTCGTTCCTCTTTGCTTAGAACTTGGTATGAGTCCAATGGCAACGATTTGTATTGTTGGTACAGCAGGAGCGCTTGGAGACGCTGGTTCACCAGCTTCAGACAGTACGCTTGGACCCACATCTGGATTAGCAGTCGATCGTCAGCATGATCATATTTGGGATACGTGTGTACCAACTTTTCTTCACTATAACATTCCACTTATTATTTTTGGGTGGATTGCCTCGGTTATCTTGTAAATAGAGGCCCGATAATGAAAAAAAGCAGCCGATCAAAACCGGCTGCTTTTTTCATGCTTGAGAAAGAGTAGAAGCAGTACTGTCACAAGCTCCTAATGCTTGCTCTACAGCCTGAAGAGATTGTTCAATACGTTCACGATTTGAATCTTTCTCTACTGTTTGAAGAGCTTGTTCAAGGCTTGCTTTTGCCTGATTTAATGATGTGCAAGAATCTTGCACGTAACCTCTAGCGTTTTTAGACATTCTTCTTCCTCCTAACTAACCAAAAATGAGAATCAATAAGTAGTATGAGTAATTTGCAGGGAATTATGAGGAGAAATAATAAAAAGGATTAACTCTTATGAAAGGAGTTAACCCTGTCAGCCTAACTGTTTAAATTGGTTGGAATGTAGAAGTTCAAGCACTTTCTTATCAAGCTCCTTAATTTTCTTTACAGCCAGATTATATTCCAATTCACGGTAATGGTGTTTGCCGCCTGGCTCTTCATCAGCTTCGTCAGCTAGTTTGACTACTTTTTGAAGAGGGCGTTGTTGAATTGTTCCTTCAGGCAAATATGAGTCTGTGTGTAGTAAAATAGCTAAAGCAATTTCTTTTGCCGCCTGAGGTTCCTCACCCAAACGAATGAGTAATTTATGTGCACGTTCAGCCCCTTTAATAGCGTGAATATCATTTTGACGATACTTCTCATAATCCCACTGACCATTTGTGTACCACTCGTAGTGGCCAATATCATGAAGTAGCGCTGCTTTTGTAGCTAAATCCGGGTTTACATTATGCTGTACGGATAGACGAAACGCATGATAGGCGACGGATACAGCATGCGCAACGCCAGATCGAGTTAAATATTTTTGAGCGATAGGATGCGTGAAAATTTCTACTAGCGTAACATGTCTCATCATGTCATCCCTCCTAAAGAAAAAATATATTTCCAAATACAATATCATATTTGTATCCTAAATACAATTATCGTGTAATTTGTTTTTACATACAAAAATGGCATATATTATAATATTCGAAACGAAACAACATGTACATCTTTTTTTGAAGAAAATAAGACTTTTTTCCTTGTATTTTACCATCTAATATTTAACGATACGTGACAGCAGTCAAATTGGTTATCGGGATGAATAAACGTAATTTTAATATAGTCTGGAGTATAAAAAACATCGATTTTTGTCTTAACACCAGTGGAAAGAATGAGTCTTTTTACTTCACTCATTTTGGATTCTTGAGCAGCAGCTTTTATTTTTTTTATTAAATTTGGCGAAGTATTAGCTCTTTGAATAAATATAGTAGCGCTTTGCATCGTAGAGGGAATAACTTTAAGAGATTGCTGAAATGTCGCGATGTCCGCCTCAGGTAAGTTAGGTACCCTGTATGTATAAGGGTGAGGCATGTAGTACGGTAGCCAATAGTAAGACAAGGGAGCAAATGATTTCATATAAGAACCCTCCTAGAAAACGGATTTTTATTATGTATATGTAGAGGGTTCGTATATGTTGTAGCAAAACCGTTATTGTATACTAGATACAAAGGGAGGTATGGATATGAAAACAAAAGATACGCTGTTAGAAGCATTAGGAATTGAGATTATTAGTGCGAGTGAACAAAGAGTGGAGGCGACGATGCCTGTTGATGAACGAACGCGTCAGCCATTCGGGCTTTTACACGGAGGAGCATCGGTGGCGTTAGCTGAAACTGTGGCTAGTCTAGGTGCCATTAAAAGTGTAGATCTCGAAAAAGAAATCTGCGTAGGTTTAGAAATTAATGCCAATCATATCAAAGGGAAAAAAGACGGAATCGTTACAGCTATAGGCGTTCCTTTACATAAAGGAAAAAAAACAGCGGTTTGGGAAGTGAAAATTCAAGATGAAGAAGAGAATTTAATCTGTATATCCAGATGTACGCTTGCTATTCTGCCTAAAGCTTAAACATAAGAATGCTTACTTAGTCTAGAAGGTGTGAGGTATGCTTTTAGAGCCAGGAGGAGCCACCTCACACACTTGAGTTAGAGTTTAAAGAGAATTTGGAAGAGCGGATACGTAAAAAAGTGAAAAAATAGGTAAAAAAATAAGCGAAATTATGTCTATTCGTGACAGTTACCCTGCGCATAGAGACATGCTCTAGAATATAGTAGTAGTAAAGTATTCTTTTTATTCAGCAACTAGAATATTCATAATATTAAAAATAAGAACAGAAAATAGACCTTCCGATTGTTCAATCGTGCTATAATAGCATTAATATAGTAGGGCGGTTTATTTTACAAAGGGGTGATAATATTGGATAAGAACTCTCAGTATTTATTCATTGATTTTGAATTTACAATGCCAGAGTATAAGGGTTTTCCAAAAGGCTTTTTTCCGGAAATCATTGAAGTTGGTTTGGTGTTTGTTAAAAATCAAGAAATCATTGATCGTTTCTCCTCTTACGTACAGCCTACACACTTTACAAAATTAACTGAGCGTTGTAAATCATTTCTCCATATCGAACAAAATCAAGTAAATGAAGGCATTACGCTAGAGCAGCTTGTACAGCGACTGGGCATGTATAAACACAGCACGATCATTACATGGGGGAACATGGATATGAAAGTATTAAGGCAGTGCTGTCAAAAAAATAAGGTGCCATTTCCTTTTGCAGGTAAAGAAATTGATCTTTCAATGGAGTATAAGCGCTTTTTTGGAGATCAAAATCAAACTGGCCTTTGGAAAGCTGTGCAAGAGTACGGTAAAGAAGGAACTGGAAAGCACCACTGCGCGCTTGATGATGCGATGACGACACTCAACATCTTTAAGCTTGTAGAAAAAGATAAGCGGTACCTTCAAAAACCAGAGCCAACGACCATAGGAGATCGAATCGATTTTTCAAAAGTATTAAATAAATTTGCATTATAAAAGCCAAATCACTTCTACGTGAATTTGGCTTTTTACTTAATGAATACCGTACTCTTTTTTTAACTCTTCTAAACAGGCAATACTTGCTTGAGCAAAAGGGCTATCTTTGGCTTGTTGCTCAGCTATCTTTAATTCAAGCGCTTTTTTTAGTGAATTTTTATAATCGGGAACGCTGTCTTCATAGAGATGAACCATTTTTTGAGGAATATTGGCCTGCTCTCGAAATGCAAGTGCTTTTCGCTCATGAAAAAAAGGTACGTCCACTTGTCCAGGGTTATGTAAGTCACCTTGTTCTGGATGCTTTAACACAGCTTGAATCCGCACAACATAATGCAGGTCTCGAACTTGTGTAATTTCACCGATGTATTTCCCAGTTTTATAAAGTGCCGTAACGGTTTGACCAATTGTAAATGTCATATTGCCAGATCTCCTTTAAGTAAATTGTTTGTTATCACCAGTATAAATCAAAACCCTCTACCGTTTCTATGAAAGGATGTTGTACATGATGTATTTAATGTTTTTGCTTTATTTTCCGGAAGATAAAAGAGAATATATTCCTGCTTTTGCTACTATGGCGATTTTTGTACTAGCAGCAGTTGCAGTATGGCGTTTAATCATTAAGATTTCGAAAAAAGAAGAAGAAAAAACGAAGGAGTTAGAAGCAAAGCTAAAAGAACAGGATAATAAGAAATCACTGTAATGAAATGCAAATAAAATGTAAGCGTTTAAAATATTATGTTGCTGGACAATCTATGGAAAGACATCTAAAACTTTCGCTAGTGCATATGCGATTGGAGGGCAACATGAAAAAACTACTACTCATTGGAACCGTGCCTTTTTTCTTGTTAACGGGGTGTATGGAAAAAGAAATATCCAATAAAGAAGTCAAAGTCTATAACGCAGATGGAGATAGCATCGGTACAGTCAAGTTGAAAGAACAGGCCGATGGAATTGAGTTTACGTACAATTTAAGTGGACTTCCACCTGGCGAACACGGCGTACATATTCATGAAATGGGAATTTGCAAAGCTCCTAACTTTAAAAGTGCGGGCAATCACCTTGATCCTGATAAAAAGAAACACGGACTGTTAAATCCAAAAGGACCGCATTTAGGCGATATGAAAAATATTGTGGTAGAAGACGATCAGACGTATACAGGAACAGATATGGTTCCTCAAGTCACGTTAAAAGAAGGAAAGACATCGCTTGTTAAGCGTATGGATGGTTCATCTCTTGTTATTACCGAACAAGGGGATGACGGAATGACAGAGCCATCAGGTAATTCTGGAAAGAGAATCGCCTGCGGGGTTATTTCAAAAAAACATTAAAAACAGCGTTCTTTCGTGAGAAAGAACGCTGTTTTTTACGTTAAAGCTACTTTTAAGCGATTCAATCCTTCTTGAAGTTGTTCATGTGAACAGCCAATGTTCAAGCGAATAAAGCCTTTTCCATATGTGGAGCTGTATTTTTCACCTTTTTCTACGGCGATTTTACCTTTTTTTAATAAGCGTTCATGTAATTCTTCTTCTGACAAATGCAGCTTGTTGCAGTCAATCCATAGTAAATAAGTTCCTTCTGGCTGAACCACTCGCAGTTCAGGCAAGTTATCACTTATAAAACGCGTCACGAGATCTACATTTTTCTTCAGATACACAAGCAGTGCTTCTAGCCACTCTTCACCTTCGCTGTAAGCCGCCTCTAATCCAATTATTCCGAATGTGTTTAAATTAGAAAACCCTTGCTTTTGCTGCTGCTGAACATACTGTGTGCGCAGTTTCTCATTTGGAATAATAACAGCTGAAGCCTGAAGTCCCGGTATATTAAATGTTTTGCTAGGGGCCATACACGTAATGGTTCGATTGGCCGCATCTTCACTCACCATGCTAATGGGAATGTGTTTATAAGGCTGGTAAATTAGATCAGAATGGATTTCATCTGAAACAATTAATACATTGTATTTTTCACAAAGATCGGCAAGCTTCTTCAGTTCTTCTTTTGTCCACACGCGTCCTACTGGATTATGAGGGCTGCAAAGAATCATTAATTTTACACCTTCTGCAAATTTTTGCTCTAAATCTGCAAAATCAATTTCGTATTTATCGCCTGCAAGTTTTAACGGATTTTCAACAACTTCTCGATCATTTACCTTTATCATGTTAAAAAATGGAGTATAGACTGGAGGCTGAATTAAAATTGAATCTCCGGGTTCCGTAAATGCTTGAATAGCCATACTTAAGGCAAATACAACTCCTGGACTGTATGTAATCCATTCATGATCAATGGTCCACTGGTGCTTTTTTTCTATCCAAGATGATAAAGCATTTGCCGTAGATTCAGTAGGGGAAGTGTAGCCGAAAATACCGTGTTTGACACGCTCATTAATGGTTTGAAGAACATTAGGCGGCGCTTGGAAATCCATATCAGCTACCCAAAAAGGCAGAACATCTTTTGCTCCAAAAACAAGATCAGTTTTGTCCCACTTTACGGACTGCGTACCTGTACGGTTAATTAATTGATCAAAAGAATAAGTAGACAATAAAAGTACCCCCTTTTTTAATATAATAGTTTGCTTATTTTTAATACGTTTGTCAACGAAGTTAACTTGTGAAGTCAATAAAGAAAGTGAAAAAATTGCTAAAGCACGACTAATGAATTTTTTATTAAAGTTAGCGCCTCGTGTGCAATATACGAACCCGCCCCGTCATTATTGAGACAGGGCTTTTTCACCGTACAAGAAATCGACCATATGAGATTGCACAATGTCAGGACACTCTTCTGGTAAAAGGTGCCCAATTTCCTTTAAAGAGATAAAGGTAGAGTCTGTTAAATCATCTTTTAACTTACGTCCGAGATGCAAAGGAACAACCCGGTCTTCTTCTCCCCAAATGAGTAAACTTGGTTTTTTTATGTGCTGCAAATCCTTTGAGGATAGGTCTCCTTCTCGATCGCGAATCATTCTTGTTAAAGCCATAAACGTACGGTCATCCAAAAATGGTTCAGTATAGCCATCAATCATTTCTTCGTCGATTAACTTATGATCAAATACGACATTTTGCAAGTTGCCTAATACACCTTTGCGAGAAAGCCACGTTTTTACCCACAGATAAAAGAAGGGAACATAAGAAGACATAACCAATCCATAATGTGAGGGGCCTAAATAAGCTGAGCTGCACAGAAGAACTAGTTTTGATACGCAAGAAGGCTTTAACTTTGCTACGTTTAAACAAACTTGTCCTCCCATTGAGTGTCCCGATAGTACAACATCTTTCAACTTTAAATATTCAATCAACTCGATGACAATTCTGGCTAAATTTTTATACGAGTATTGAAAGGTTAACGATTTTTCACTTCGCCCAAATGGCGGAAGGTCCAGCGTAATGATAGAAAACGTATCTTCAAATAAAGGAATTAAACGTCGAAAGCTAAAACTCGATGATAAAAAGCCGTGAATAAATACAATGGCGGGTTTATCAGGGTGATAGTTATGGCATTCGTAGTAAACATTGACTCCATTAAAAGTACGCTGGTGGCAAGTAATTTTAGATTCAGTCAATTTGTTTCACTCCATCTTTTTCTTTCTAGTCTGTCCTAATTTCCAGCAATCTATAAAATGAAACTCAATTAACGGTATAGATTTCACATTAAAGATGTGTTTAAATTTGATATAATGGAAAAAGTGAAAAAATTTAATCGTTGTAGGAGGGGAACGCGGTGTTCTTAGAAGAAAAAGAGTTAGAAATTTTAGAAATTCTAGAAAAAAATAGCCGTATTTCGATAGATAGTATTTCAAAAATGGTGGATTTAACGTTTGAAGAAACCTCTAATATTGTTAAAAAGCTAGAGAGAGAAAAAGTAATTGTGCAATATTCAGCTGATATTAACTGGAGACGAGTAGATGGACATGAGGGCGTCACAGCTATGATAGATGTAAAAGTTGCACCAAAGCGAGGAGTAGGCTTTGATGAGATTGCGGAGCGCATCTATCGTTTTCAAGAAGTGAAATCCGTGTACCTAATGTCAGGAGCATATGATTTGTCTGTTATTATTGAAGAAAAATCAATGTCTGAAGTAGCATTTTTTGTTTCTGAAAAGCTTTCTACGCTAGACTCTGTTTTATCTACAACGACTCACTTTATTATGAAAAAATACAAGCACGATGGTACCATCTACGACCAAGGCGATGAAGATCGCAGAATCGTGGTGTCTCCGTAATGAAAGAGCGCTTGTCAACAACTGTACAACAGCTGAAACCTTCAGGTATTCGCCGCTTTTTTGATTTAGCAGCAAGTATGGATAACGTCATCTCTCTTGGAGTAGGTGAACCTGATTTTGTCACATCTTGGGCTGTTCGAGAAGCGAGTATTTTATCGTTGGAAAGAGGATATACCTCTTATACAGCAAATGCGGGGCTTTTAGAGCTTCGCTTTGAAATTATGAAGTATATGAAAAGAAATTTTAACGTCTCGTATGATTATAAAGATGATATTATTGTGACCGTTGGAGGAAGTCAGGCTTTAGACATTACAATGAGGGCTTTGATTAACCCTGAAGATGAGATTATTGTCGTAGAGCCAAACTTTGTGTCCTACAGCCCGTTAATTTCGCTAGCAGGAGGAGTTCCTGTGGCAATTGAAACAACAGCAGAAACAGAGTTTAAGCTGCAGCCTAAGCAGATTGAAGAAGTGATTACAAGCAACACAAAAGCTCTTCTTTTATGCTCTCCTAATAATCCAACAGGAAGCTCACTCTCTAAAGAAGAGCTGCAGGCTATTGCGGATATTGTCATAAAGTATGACTTGCTTGTTATCACGGATGAAATATATGCAGAATTAACATATGATGAAGAATTTACATCTATTGCTTCTTTAGAAGGGATGAAAGAACGCACTATTATTATTTCTGGCTTTTCTAAAGGGTTTGCCATGACTGGATGGCGTCTTGGATACATATGTGCACCAACTGAGATTGCTAAAGCAATGCTGAAAATTCATCAGTATACAATGATGTGTGCGCCTACCATGGCACAATATGGAGCAATTGAAGCACTACAAAATGGGCAGCATGACGTAGAAGAGATGAGAAAAAGCTATCGCAGAAGACGGAACTATATGGTGAAGTCATTAAATCAAATTGGTCTGGAATGTCATTCTCCCGGAGGAGCGTTTTATGTGTTCCCTTCTATCGAGAAAACTGGATTGTCATCGGAAGAATTCGCTGAGCAGCTTTTGCTTGAAGAGCGAGTAGCCGTGGTGCCAGGCAATGTATTTGGAAAAGGCGGAGAGGGACATATTCGCTGTTCATACGCCTCTTCAATGGAATCATTAGAAGAATCCATAAAACGGATTAGCCGTTTTGTTGAAAATAAGTTATAATAAAAATAAGATATTATGTCATATCCTATAGACGGTTTGATATAATATCTTTTTTGCTATGATGAAATGTAGTGTTAGTTTATATTTGTGACGAAATTGGTAAATAATAAATATAGTATAACTACTTTTTGATTCAATCTATGAACTGTGCTATAATTTTAAATTGGCTATAATGGTGAAAATAATAAGGTATCTAGGAGTGTTTATATGTCAAAATTTGAAATCGGTACTGTTACAAAAGGTAAAGTAACAGGAATTCAACCATACGGTGCATTCGTTGCATTAAATGAAGAAACTCAAGGATTAGTTCATATCTCAGAAGTAAAACATGGCTTCGTTAAAGATATTAACGAACATTTATCAGTAGGAGACGAAGTAAACGTTAAAGTTTTATCTGTTGATGAGTCAACTGGTAAAATTGGTTTATCTATTCGTGCTACTGAGCCAGCTCCAGAAAAAACTGAAGCTTCTGCACCTAAAAAACCTGCTAAAAAACGTCAAGGTCAAGCAACAGTTCATACTGAATCTACTCAAGGATTCAACACATTAAAAGAAAAATTAGAAGAGTGGATTGAGCAATCAAACCGCGAAGATCTAATTAAGAAATAAGAAAAAAAGAAGGATAGCTTAGCTATCCTTCTTTTTTTAATGTTCCGTTCTAGGTTCTGTACGCTCTACTTCAGCAGAAGGTTTAAATAATAGACCTAGGTTAATCAGTCCTGCGATTCCAACCAATCCATAGATAATGCGGGAGAAAGCAGATGTTTGACCGCCGAAGATTGCTGCTACTAAATCAAATTGAAAAAAGCCAATAAGTCCCCAGTTAATTGCTCCAATAATCGTTAATACGAGCGCAATACGTTGAATACCACTCATGATGAACCCTCCTTGTTTTGTAGTTCACTTATTAGCCTGCTTTTTTTAGAGGGAAATATGCATATTTGCTTTTGGAAGATACAGACAAATAAACGTTCATTTGGATGGGGTGAGCATCTAGCCAACAGGGAATAATCTTTAGGAAGTCAATTTTCTTTACAATCAAAAAGTTGTTCTTCATAATGATGCATGTAATCAAGCTCGTAAGGAGGAGTTTATAGTGAACAATTTTACATTTTATAATCCTACAAAATTAATTTTTGGTAAAGGTCAATTAGAGCAGTTAAAAACAGAAGCAGGGCGCTTTGGCAAAAAGATATTATTAGTATACGGCGGAGGAAGTGTAAAACGCAGCGGTTTATACGATCAAGTAATGGATGTACTGAATGACATGAATGCAGAAGTACATGAGTTAGCGGGAGTAGAGCCGAATCCTCGTCTGACAACTGTTCGCAAAGGAATCGATATTTGTAAAGAAAACGGTATTGAATTTTTACTTGCAGTTGGTGGAGGAAGCGTAATCGATTGTACAAAAGCAATCGCAGCAGGCGCAAAATATGATGGAGACGTATGGGACATCATTAACCGCGACGTATTCGCAGCTGAAGCTCTTCCATTTGGAACAGTGCTGACATTAGCAGCAACAGGTTCAGAAATGAATGCTGGTTCTGTTATTACAAATTGGGAAACACAAGAAAAATACGGCTGGGGCAGTCCCGCAACATTCCCTCAATTCTCTATTTTAGATCCTGTTAATACATTTACTGTACCAAAAAATCAAACAGTTTATGGCATGGTCGACATGATGAGCCACGTATTTGAACAATATTTCCATGCTGCAACAAATACGCCGCTTCAAGATCGCATGTGTGAAGGAGTACTGCAAACGGTTATTGAAACGGGACCAAAATTATTAAACGACCTAGAGAACTACGAGTTACGTGAAACGATTTTATACAATGGGACAATCGCATTAAACGGTATGTTACAAATGGGACACCAAGGCGATTGGGCTACTCACAATATTGAGCATGCGGTATCAGCTGTATATGACATTCCACATGCAGGTGGATTGGCAATTTTATTCCCGAACTGGATGAAACACGTAATGGATGAGAACGTAGACCGCTTCAAGCAAGTAGCTGTACGCGTATTTAACGTAGATACAGAAGGCAAGACGGATAAAGAAGTAGCACTTGAAGGTGTTGATAAGCTTCGTGAATTCTGGTCAAGCCTAGGTGCACCAACTCGCTTAGCTGATTATGATATTGGTGAAGACAAATTAGATCTTATGGCTGATCGTGCAATGGCTAAAGGTGAATTTGGCAAATTTAAAAAATTAAACAAAGAAGATGTACTAGCAATCCTACGCGCTTCTTTATAAGATTTTCGATAAAAAACGCCGTGCAAACCGCACGGCGTTTTTTTCTATTCATGATGGGTAAGTTTTTTCTGCTGTTTGGTTTTCAAATCATCCCGAACGGTTTTATCAGAAAGAGGAACTCCGCTGTAATAAGCCGCTCTTCCTAGTAAATGCCCAGCAATAGGAGAGGTGATAAACACAAAGACAATCGCTAAAATTAACCGTGCACTAATATGGCCGGTATCAATCCAAAAGTAGAGTAAGCAGCCCACTAATATAAACAGGACGCCTAAGGTGGCACTTTTGGAGGCAGCGTGACTTCTTGTGTACGTATCAGGCAAGCGAATAAGCCCAATCATGGTCACAACTGTCAGAAGAGACCCTATTAGTACTAAAGCTCCTACAATGATTTCACTGATCACGTTCATATTCGATCACTTCTCCTTTCTCTAAAAACTTAGAAAAAGCAACGGTACCTACAAAGGCTATGATGCCTAGCAGTAAAATGACTTCGAAAAAAGCCTGGGTTCGAAAAATAATCGAGATGATGGCCGTAATGGCAATGATGTTAATTCCAATAGCGTCAAGGGCCATTGCTCGATCAGCAGTTGACGGACCTTTCACCACTCGATAAACAAACCCAATAGTTGAAGCAGAAATGAGAATGAGCGAAACGTTTAAAAAAATATCGAGCATTTAACGACTCACCTCCATAATGGCTTTTTCGAATGTTTGCTGAATATCTGTAATAATGTCATCAATATCGTCTGTATTGATTGCATGAATATAGATAGTAGAATTATCATCTGACACATCCATCACCAGTGTACCTGGCGTTAGCGTAATTAAAAGAGAAAGAATGGTAATTTCCCATTCACTCTCCAGACGGGTTGGCATTGCAAAGATGGCTGGCTGAATATTTAATTTAGGGCGCAATACGTCCTTAGTCACTGCAATATTGGCTTTGAATAATTCTCGTATAAAAATAAACAGCAGTTTAATGATCGCATACACTTTATGCAAATAAAAACGTCTGTGAAAAAAACGGCGGAAAACAAACAGCAGTACCGCTCCCCAGAAAAAACCTATAATAAAGGAAGGGAGTGTCCAAATCCCTCTCAAAAACATCCATGTGAATGCAATGATTACGTTTAATAATAGTTGAAATGACATGCAGATCTACTCCTTTAACACTGATTGGATATAAATTGAAGGATCCATAAGCGTTTGAGCGGCTGTTGACACATAAGGGATAACAGCTTCTGCACCTAGTCCTAAAAAGACAGAAACAGCAAGTAAGATAGCGGATGGGTATAGAATACCTTTAAGGGATACTTTTTCATGCTCAGAAGAAAGCTTAGGTTCACCCCAGAAGCAGCTCATGAAAATCTTAATGGCAGAATATAAAACAAGCAGGCTTGAAACTAGTAAAACTCCTACAAACGTGTAGCTCTCTGATTCTAAGCCGCCCTGAACTAAAAGGAATTTTCCAATAAAGCCGCTTAGGGGAGGAATTCCTGCCAAAGAAATAGTAGCGATAAAAAACATCCAGCCAAGCAGCGGATAGTCTTTAATTAATCCACCCATTTTCTTTAATTTTGTTGTTCCAGTTATTCGAACGATGCTTCCAGCAAGAAGGAATAGAGCTGCTTTAATAATCATGTCGTGAATTAAATAATAAATAGCTCCTTCAAAACCTGCGTTTGTTGTCAAGGTCACCCCGTAGACAATGACTCCGACAGCAATAATAATGTTATAAATTAAGATTTTATTTACATCCGAATAAGCAATGGCGCCTACTGCACCAACAACGATAGTCAAAAGCGCAACGTAGCCGATAATTTGATGAGTAAATTCAGGATGATGGTAAAACAGTAAAGTGAAAGTCCTGAAAATCGAATAAACGCCTACTTTTGTGAGCAAGGCACCAAACAACCCGATAATAACGGGTGGAGGCGCACTATATGAACCTGGAAGCCAGAAATACATTGGAAATAAAGCTGCTTTTAAGGCAAAGACGATAAATAAAAGCATGCCAATGGTTGTTAAAATTCCCGGCTGGTTCGCCTCAGCAATTCGCTGTGAAAGGTCCGCCATGTTGAGAGTTCCTGTTACAGCATATAAATAAGCAACGGCAATGACAAACAAAGCGGATGAAATGACATTGACTAAAATATACTTAAGTGACTCTCGAAGCTGTGCTTTTGTACCGCCAATTACAATAAGAGCGTACGAAGACATAAGCATGACTTCAAAAAAGACAAATAAGTTAAAGATATCACCTGTTAAGAAGGCGCCGAATACGCCTACTAATAAAAACTGCACAAACGAATAAAAGTAAAAGCGTTCACGCTTTTCCCCAATTGTATGAAAAGCAAAAAGAACGCAGCATAGTGTTACCACACTAGCAGTAAGTACGAGAAGGGACGCGAACATGTCCGCTACTAGAATAATTCCAAAAGGAGGTTTCCAGTTCCCAAGCTCGTGAGTTAAAACACCTTTTGATTGAACCAGTTGTACTAAATAGGCAGCAAAAGCAGTGGTGGTGATTAATGATAAAACACTGATTATCCTTTGAAGTTTAATATTGTCTTTGAAAAAAATGAGCACAACACCTACAACAAACGGGATAAGCAGTGGGATGATTACAAAATTACTCGTCATGTTCATTTCCCCTTAACTTGTCCATATCGTCTGTTCCGAGTTCCTGATAAGCCCTGTACGCTAGTACAAGGAAAAAAGAAGTGACGCCAAAGCTTATGACAATGGCAGTTAAAATTAGAGCTTGAGGTAAAGGATCTGTATAAGAAGAAGCCTTTTCTCCCAGAAGGGGAACACTCCCCCCTTTTAATCCGCCCATCGTTAAAATTAACAGGTGAACACCGTGGCTTAATAAGCCTGTTCCAATAATAATTCGCAGTAAACTGCGGGATAACATGAGATATACAGCGGCAGTGAATAGAATCCCTGCCACTATGGACATTAATATTTCCACTATTCACTCTCTCCAATCGTTTGAATAATGGTCATCGTAACACCAACAACTACTAGATATACACCTAAATCAAACAGTACAACGGTAGCTAAAGATGTTTTCCCGAGAAGGGGAAGGTTAAAGTAGCTATATGTGTGAGTTAGAAATGGGACTTTGAAAATAAATGACCCAAGCCCCGTTAAAATAGCTAGCAGCAGTCCAGAAGCCGCGACCTTCTTATAATCAAATGGGATGACTTTCGATACGGTTTTTATATCGAAAGCCAGCAGTAATAATACAAGAGCTGCTGAGGTAGTAAGTCCCCCAACAAATCCTCCCCCCGGTGTATAATGACCTGCAAAGAAAAGATGAATGGCAAAAATGATAATAATAAACGTGACTACTTTCGTTGTGGTTTGTAGTATCAAATCATTTTTTTTCACTCTTCTTCCTCCTTTGTTAACCGAAGACGAATCATGCCATAGATAGCAAGAGCTGCTATACAAAGTACGGTAATTTCAAATAATGTATCAAATCCGCGGAAGTCCACAAGGATTACGTTCACCATGTTTTCGCCGCCTGCTTTTTCATAGCTGTTTTCAATAAAGTAATGTGAAATCGATTCAAATAGTTTCGTACTGTTTGCTGATATGCCAAGCAGTGTAACAGTCGTTCCTACAAGAAGAGCGACCAGTAAGTTTGGCAGCTGAAACTTTACCCTTACTTTTCGCTTCCGAAACTCCGGCAAGTAGTAGAAACATAGTAAAAACAGTGATACCGATACAGTTTCAATCACTAATTGAGTCAAAGCTAAGTCAGGAGCTCGGAATAATACGAAAAATAAAGAGAGTGTATACCCGACAACTCCGAGCGAAATAATGGCTGTGAGGCGTGATTTTGCCAATAAAGTTGTAATAGTAGCTGCAACCATTACGACTGCTAATATGGCTTCATAAACGCCTATAGAAGAAGTATCTTTTAAATCAATCGCAAAGGCATTCTGAGAAAAGAGCGTCAAGAGAAGTAAGATGCCTATGAAAGTAAAAATGATTAAAAGATAGTCTCTAATAAATCCTGTCATTAATGTTTTCATGATACGTGTTGACCCTTTTTCTATCCCTTTAATTCCATAATTATAGCCGTTATTAAGCGTTAAAGAAGAAGGGAATCGTGTATAAATTTTTGACCATTTTTGAACCGTCATAAATAACAAAATACCAAATATGATGACCCCTAGCGTCATAAATAATTCTGGCGTAAAGCCATGCCAAAATTTAATATGCACTTGATATTCTTTACCTTCAGCTAGCAGGCTAGGTGCGATAGAGGCCATTGTTGGCTCAATAAGGGTCGATTCTAATAAATTAGGAGCAAAGCCAAAAATAACAACCAGTGATGCTAAAATAACAGGTGAAATAAGCATGCCTACGGGTGCTTCATGAGGTTTCTTCTCTAACTTTTCGGGCTGGTATTTGCCTGTAAAGGTTTTAAAGACAAGAATCATACTATAGATGAAAGTGAAGATACTTCCTAACCAAGCGATGATAGGCAGCAAAATTCCCCACGTCTGCATGCTATACATATCCATTTTTGTCACGTTTACCATGCCTGTAAAAAACATCTCTTTACTTAAGAATCCATTAAAAGGAGGCAGACCCGCCATTGAAAATCCCCCGATGATAGCAATGGTAAATGTCACAGGCATAACGCTCATTAACCCGCCTAACTTTCTAATGTCACGCGTGCCTGTTTCATGATCGACAATACCTACTACCATAAACAAGCTGCCTTTGAAGGTAGCGTGGTTAATCAAATGGAAAACCGCTGCAGTAAGAGCTACTAAGTAGATATTATCGTCTAAAAAATCATAGTGAATAGCTGCGCTACCTACTCCTATAAGTGACATAATCATCCCCAGCTGACTAATAGTTGAAAAAGCTAAAATCCCTTTCAGGTCTTGTTGCTTTACTGCTGAAAATGAGCCCCAAAACAGTGTAATTAGTCCTATGATTGAAATAGCAAAAAACCAAGTGGCGCTTATAGCAAAAACAGGGCTGAGTCTTGCTAAAAGATAAATTCCCGCTTTTACCATTGTGGCTGAATGAAGGTATGCACTCACTGGGGTTGGAGCTTCCATTGCATCTGGCAGCCAAATATGAAAAGGAAACTGAGCAGATTTTGTAAAGGCCCCTAATAAAATGAGGACTAGAGCTGGAATGAATAGATGACTTGATGTGACTACATCTACGTTTGAGATAATTTCGCGTATGCTGAAAGTACCTGTCATAACGTATAAAAGCACAATTCCTGCTAAAAGGGAAAGTCCTCCGAATACGGTAATGAGCATAGATTTTAAGGCTCCGTATTGAGATTTCTCTCGTTTGTACCAATAACCAATCAATAAAAAAGATGAAAGGCTTGTTAATTCCCAAAAGCTGTAAAGGCTCATTAGGTTGTCTGATAATACAACTCCTAGCATCGACCCCATAAAAAGAAGCAAATAGACATAAAACGAATGCAGTGCTTCTTTTGTCTTAGAAAGATAATAAATGGAGTAAAGAATAACAAGTGTCCCAATTCCGGTGATTAATAGAGAAAACAGAAGACCAAGTCCATCCACATAGGCATCAAAGTTAATGCCCAGACTAGGTATCCATTTCATTGAATGTAGATATGTTCCCCCCTTAGAAACACCACTGATATATTGTGTGAAATAAATGAACAACACAAGTGGAAGAGGTAAAACGAACCACCCTGTATGAATACGCTGGAATTTCCTATACAGAAGGGGGACAAAAAAGGCTAATAAAAAAGGCGATAAAATCACCAAGTGCAACCACGACAAAAGACAAACCTCCTTGTGATATTCAATTCTGTAACCGATTATATAATAATTTAATTATGCATGCATCCATGCTATTTCTTAGTATCAGCAGATTTTTCAAACCTTATTAAATAAATAGAAACTCGTCACAAAATCCATAAAAAAAACATAAAAAAATTTTTTTGGACGTATAAAAATCACTCAAAATTGTCACTCTAAGAGTGAGGTGATGGAAATGTATAGGAAACAAATAGCCATCAGTTTTCTCATTTTTACCGCATTATGTATGGGCGGATTTGTGCTGAATAATCACTTGGAAATGAAAGAAGAAAACAGGATGTTCCTCACTTCTAAAAACCAAGCTGAAAATTCCATTTCAATAGACTCTTCCCTTTTAAAAGCCTCTTATAAACCGAGACAATATGTGAAGATAGGTGAAATGAACTATATTGCACCATCCGATAAGCAAATAAAAAACGATTGAAGACCAATCTTTAGTCGTTTTTTATTTGCTTATTATTTGCGTAATTGTGCATGAATTACGTCCTGTAATCAAAGAACATTAGTTGACTTCACAACTGAATTTATCGTTAAATAAAAAGGTACATACAATGATTGCAGTTTCAACAAACTATAATGATTGTGTCAAATTGTAAGTGGATTCACTTGAATTCAGCTAACAGTTTCGATAAAGTGAAAAATAAAGATATTTTAATGGAGGAACAGACTATGACACATGTTCGTTTTGATTATTCAAACGCGTTATCATTTTTTGGTGAACATGAACTTACATACTTACGTGATGCCGTGAAAGTAGCTCACCATTCAATTCATGAGAAAACAGGTGCTGGAAACGACTTTTTAGGATGGGTCGACCTTCCTACAGAGTATGACAAAGAAGAATTTGCACGCATTCAAAAAAGTGCAGAAAAAATTAAATCTGATTCAGATGTATTAATTGTTATCGGTATTGGAGGATCTTACTTAGGTGCTCGTGCTGCTATTGAAATGCTTCAGCATTCATTCTATAACACATTATCAAAAGAACAGCGTAAAACTCCGCAAGTTATTTTTGCTGGTAACAACATCAGCTCAACGTACATGAAAGACTTAATGGATGTTTTACAAGATAAAGATTTCTCTATTAATGTTATTTCAAAATCTGGTACAACAACAGAACCGGCGATTGCTTTCCGTATCTTCCGTAAATTATTAGAAGAGAAATATGGCAAAGAAGAAGCACGCAAGCGTATTTATGCAACAACAGATAAAGCGCGTGGCGCATTAAAAACATTAGCGGACGAAGAAGGCTATGAAACATTTGTTATTCCAGATGATGTAGGCGGCCGTTATTCAGTATTAACAGCGGTTGGCTTATTGCCAATTGCCGCTGCGGGTCTTGATATCGAACAAATGATGAAAGGGGCAGCTGATGCTCAAGAAGCATTCTCATCATCAGAGCTAGAAGAAAACCCAGCTTATCAATATGCTGTAGCTCGTAATGTTCTTTATAATAAAGGAAAAACAATTGAAATGCTGATTAACTATGAGCCAGCTCTTCAATACTTTGCTGAGTGGTGGAAACAGTTATTTGGCGAAAGTGAAGGAAAAGACCAAAAAGGTATTTACCCTTCATCAGCTAACTTCTCAACGGATCTTCATTCTTTAGGTCAATATGTACAAGAAGGTCGTCGTGATATTTTTGAAACAATTGTACAAGTTCAAGATTCTCGTCATGAGCTAACAATTGAAGAAGATGCAGCGGACTTAGATGGATTAAATTACTTAGCTGGTGAAACAGTTGACTTTGTAAATAAAAAAGCCTTCCAAGGTACAATGCTTGCTCACACAGATGGGGGCGTTCCAAACTTAGTTGTGAACATTCCTGCGCTAGATGAGTATACGTTCGGATATGTTGTATATTTCTTCGAAAAAGCATGTGCAATCAGCGGCTATTTATTAGGCGTAAACCCATTCGATCAGCCGGGAGTAGAAGCATACAAAGTAAATATGTTTGCTCTGCTTGGAAAACCTGGTTTTGAAGAGAAAAAAGCAGAATTAGAAAAGCGTTTGAAATAAATAAAAAGAGGGCGGTACAAAAGTATTTTAGCCCAAGTGAAAAACGAACCATTGATCAACATGTTTGATTAGTGGTTCGTTTTTTTTGTTATGGTGAATATAGTTTCATCTGTTTAGGTCCTTCTAACAGTTGATTGGAGCGCAAGTGACGAGGAGGCTCAGCGCCCGCCCGCGGAAAGTGAAGCCTCTCACAGACATCAACTGCGGTGTCGCAAGCGATTTATATGAGCTGCTTTATCCAGTTTGTTCGTCTTTAGGTTGGATTCATTTAGTTATGTCTCACCCTCTTTTTTGCTTTTGAGATAAAGGATAAAACGCTGGAAAAAGGACATGTTAAAACAGAGGAGGGATAACATGATTGAATTATCTTCAAGATTAGAGGGAACATTATTCAAGCTTTACGAATTAGAAAAAACGCTTAAGGCGCTTGGGTATAATATTGGAGGAAATTGGGATTACGACCATGGTTCATTTGACTATAAGATGAACGATGAAGTCGGCTATCAGTTTTTACGTATCCCGTTTACAGCTACGAATGGAGAGCTGGATTCTAAAGGAACAACCGTACAGATTGGCACGCCATTTTTACTTTCACATAAATATCAAATTGGTCTAGATGACGATGTTCACAATGGAAATGTTAGTGCTTCATTTAATCAGTTTGCAGAGCCCCAAGACGCAGACGCTTCATTTCCAGAAAAGTATATCAGCTTAGGAGAAGAGCTAATTAGAGAGGCAGAAAATGCGCTGCTTCAGTAATTGAAGGAACTATTCTTTTTTTAAACTCTCTAATTTTTTCACAAAAATATGTTCGTACATGACTTGACTAATCAACTCGTTTGTTTTAATCATTTCATTCACCCCCAAGTTTTGTGCATTTTGAATATGCTTTTTTGTTAAAAGTTCAACGATGCTGTAAATAGAAGGGTTCAATCCTTGCAGAGCGACTAACGTAACAATAGTATTCATGTCTGCATATTCTTCTGTCTTATGCTGATCGGCAGTAATCAGCACTTTTTTTGCGTACCGAGCGTTGGCAAGTTCTAATACTTCATAATGAGAGGGACTTCCTTTAATAAAATGAACGCGATCACAAATCATGGGATTTTTAGTCAGAGAGTCGTCGATAAGCACAATGTCTTCTTTATGAAATGCGTCGCGATAATACTCTAACACGAGTTTGGCGCGCTCATTCCACCCAACAACGATGAAGTGATCTTTTCCATAAAATTTTAAATTCCCTTCCAAATAAGCGCTCTCAGCAGAAACAGCAATTTTAGAAAGCGTGACAAAATAAGTAGTAATAAATCCCGTTCCGATCAGAACTAAAATAATTGCAGCTAACCTTCCAATCGTAGTGGTCGGAGCAAAATCACCGTACCCTATAGTAGAGATTGTAATAATAACCCACCAAATTCCTTCAAACACATTCCCAAACGTTTGCGGCTCTAGGAAATGTATAAGCATGCCAAAAAACAGAACAAGGCAGCCGATAATAAAAAGAAGCCGCACTAAAATAGAACGACGAAAAAGTCGAAATAATAGCCATTCCATCATAAAAAAACCTCCAGTGATTAGTCATAGCCACAGTATGACCATTTTTCACTGAAGGTATAAGATATCTTTATCTTTTTACTTCGTAATATTCAATCCATTCTTTGTCTGGACCGTAGAAAAATAAGTATCTTGCTCCATTTGGCAAAGTTACAATGTTTTCTTCCACAAATGAAACGCCTGCTGATTTTAAACGCTCAAACTCCTCTTCAATTCCGTCTACTGCCAGCGCAAAATGATGAACTTTACCTTCGTTAGGTAAGCTTGAGTTATACCCTTGAATTAACTCTACGATTACATTGCCTTCTAAACCTAGAAAAGCTAGCTTCAAAGACGGATCGGTATGTGGTAGTTTTTCGATGAGCTCTAATCCCACTTTTTGCGTATAGAACTCAATCGATTCTTCTATATCCTTTACTTGAACGCCTACATGTTCAAATTTTAAAATTGTCATATGCATCACCCGTATCTATAGTATGTAAAAACTATGAAATATATTAAAGAGAAAGGATATAGAAGTCAAGATAGGGCTGCTTATCAGGAAAGGGCTCTTAAATCATATTTTTGCTGGAGTGAATAGGGTAGAGGCTTCCATCAAGAGCAAACGAAATTTTGCCTGTTTCTTCAGATACAACTAAAATTAATGCATCCGATTTTTCCGACATTCCAATGGCTGCACGGTGACGTGTTCCCAATTTTTTGTTCGTTAAAATAATAGACGAAAGAGGTAAAACATTAGCAGCTGAAATAAGCTGATTATTTCTAATTAGGACGGCTCCGTCATGTAAGGGTGTCCCTGGATAGAACAGTGTCTCAACTAGCGTAGCGCTGACAGGAGCTTGAATAGGCATTCCTTTTTGAATAAGAGGGTCTACATTTTGTTCCCGTTCAATGACAATTAAAGCGCCGTGACGTTTCTCCGAAAGGTTATGAATAGCTAAAGACAGAGCAGCATATTCAAATGTATAAGGCGATAAATAATGGCGCAAGTAATAAGAGGCAGCCGTAGCTTGAACATCTTGAAATAACCTTCTCATCTCCTCAAAATCACATAGGATACAATGATCACTCGTGTCTAAATGTTTAATTAAATTAGAGGCTTCAGTTGAAATCTGCTGTAAATATGTTCGCACATTATTTTTAATTGTATCGTCTAATTGAAAAGGTTGTCTCTCCATCTTATATAGCTCCTATCTGTCAGTCAGTGTTATCTGTAATGTGTGCTAATGTGGGTGAATTATCCGTAAAGCTTATAAATCCCTTATTAATTTTATAGAGAGGTTTTGTGTTTTATTTAGCAAGAGAATATAAAAAGTTGGAGAAAAAAGAAAGCGTTTTATAAATTGATATGTTCACATTTGGGTTAAATTTACATATGTTGTTTTAAATAAAAGTATAGATATTTCTGTGAATTTAAAGTATAGTTTTCTTATCGGATATATGATTTTTAATGTTGACAAATATTCTAAATATGCTAAAATTTTTAAAAAATGCTTATCAAGAGTGGTGGAGGGATCTGGCCCGCTGAACCCCGGCAACCTGCTTAGCAAGGTGCTAATTCCAGCAAAGTGTGTATCATTTTGAAAGATAAGGTGAAAATTTATTGCCTACCCAGTCTTTCAATATGGAAGACTTTTTATTTTGATATAGCGCAAGCGATAATTTGAGGAGGGACACCAATGACTGTAACCCCCGACTTAAAACAAATTTTTGAGCATGTCGAAGCAAAGTAAGAATTAAATAGTTTCGCTGACTAGACACACTAGAGGCGGTTTTATCCAATTCTAGTGGGTAAAACCGTCTTTTTTTATTGGATAACGCGGATAACTAAGAATTGGAGTGAAGAAAATGGCAGACTTATATACGTACGAAAACTGGAGTGATACATTTCCAGAGTTCGACAGTGAAGATGAAACAAAAGGAGCCCTTTCAGCATTGCAGTGGGCGTATGATACCTACGGAGATTCAATTATTTACGCATCAAGCTTTGGTATCGAAGGAATCGTGTTAATTGATTTAATTTCAAAAGTGAAAAAAGATGCTGAAATTGTCTTTTTAGATACGGGCGTTCATTTTAAAGAAACATATGAAGTAATTGATGCAATTAAAGAACGCTTTCCTGATTTGCGTATTCATATGAAAAAACCGGATTTAACGCTTGCAGAACAAGCTGAGAAACATGGAGATGAGCTTTGGAAGAGTCAGCCTAACCTATGCTGTCAAATTCGAAAAATCATCCCGCTAAGGGAATCTCTTGCTCCTTATGATGCGTGGATTTCTGGTTTGAGACGCGAGCAGTCTGAATCTCGTGCCAACACGAATTATTTTAATAAAGATGAGAAATTCAAGAAAGTGAAAGTCTGCCCGTTAATTCATTGGTCCTGGAAAGAAGTTTGGCGCTATGTGTATAAGCATGATTTACCATATAACAAACTTCATGATCAAGGCTACCCAAGTATCGGCTGTGAGCCCTGTACCGCACCTGCCTACAATGTAGACGATTTACGTTCAGGAAGATGGGCAGGTACACAAAAAGTTGAATGCGGATTACACGAATCTTAAATACGAAAGAGCTGAATAAATGATGCTTTTATATGTTGCCTTTATCATTGCGCTTTTTTTTGCAATGAATATTGGGGCAAGCGGTGCAGCAGCAGCTATGGGCGTTTCATACGGCTCCGGTGCGATTAAAAAGAAAAGAGTAGCCCTGTTCATCTGTGCTGTAGGTATTGTGCTCGGAGCCATTATCGGAGGCGGCGAGGTGGTAAAAACCATCAGTTCAGGTATCATACCTGAAAAATTGCTGTCAGTAGAATTAGTTATTATCATTCTGGCTGCTGCAACGCTGTCACTCTTTTTCGCGAATTTAATTGGTATTCCTCTATCAACAAGTGAAGTAACGGTTGGTTCAGTTGTTGGAGTAGGCGTAGCTTATCAATCTCTGTATGTGGAAAAACTTTTAGTTGTCATGTCTTTTTGGATTATTGTTCCGCTGGTTTCATTTGTCATTGCTTTTTTGATTGGAAAAGTGATAAAACGCGGAGCGCATAAAAAAGAAGCAAAGGGAACGTGGAAAAGAGTTTTAACGATTTTAGTTATAGCGACGGGATTCTTTGAAGCCTTCTCAGCTGGAATGAATAACGTGGCAAATGCTGTCGGTCCTCTAGTAGGAGCTGGATTAATGGATGCCACAACGGGTGTCATAGCAGGAGGATTGGCAGTGGCGCTCGGAGCTCTTTTACTAGGAGGCCGAGTTATTGAAACAAACGGGAAAAAAATTACTCGCTATTCTGTAGGGGAAGGGTGCATTATCTCGGGTACTGGTGCTTCTCTTGTCACAGTCGCTTCACTGTTTGGTTTGCCAGTACCCCTTACACAGGTCACTACGTCTTCTATTATTGGAATAGGAGCAGCGAAAACGGGATTCACGAAAGAACAGCGCGAAGTTGTCATTCAAATGTTAAAGGTTTGGGTGGTCTCCCCTGTATTTTCACTCGTAATCTCATATGTTCTTGTGAAATTAGTACTTGAAAGCGACTTATATTCATTTGTGGTGCTAGCTAGCGGATGTATTGCCACAGCAGGTGTTCTAAGCTTAGCTAGAGCGACTAGAAGAAAAAGAGCAAGCTTGCAGTCGGAAAAAGAAAAAATGACTGCGTGATTCAAGTGCTTTTTATTATATTGTGTTAATTATTTAAGGAGGATTTTACAAAATGACAACAATTCAAGCACACGGTGGAGAATTAATTAATTTATATCAACCAACATATGACTACACGTCACTAACAAAAGAAATCGAAGTAGATAACATGGCCCTAAGTGATTTAGAACTAATTGGAATTGGTGCTTACAGCCCAATTACAGGATTTTTAGGAGAAAAAGATTATCAATCAGTTGTTGAAAATATGCGTTTAGCAGATGGAACAGTATGGAGTATTCCTATCACTCTTCCTGTAACAGAAGAGCAAGCTAAAGAATTAAACATTGGCGACAAAGTAAAACTTGTTCAAAACGGCGTAACGTATGGTGTTTTAGAAGTTTCTGAAGTATATACGCCAAATAAAGAAAAAGAAGCGGAGAACGTGTACCGCACGGCAGAACTTGCTCATCCTGGCGTGAAAAAAATGATGGAACGCCCAAATGTATATGTAGCAGGTCCAATCGTACTTGTAGAACGTACACCTAAAACGCGTTTTGAAAAGTATTACCTAGATCCTACTGAAACAAGAGCAGCATTTGAAGAACGCGGTTGGAAAACGGTTGTTGGATTCCAAACTCGTAACCCTGTTCACCGTGCGCACGAATATATTCAAAAAACGGCATTAGAAATTGTAGACGGCCTGTTTTTAAATCCACTTGTAGGAGAAACAAAGTCAGATGATATCCCAGCAGATATCCGTATGGAAAGTTATGAAGTACTTTTAGAGAACTATTATCCTAGCGATCGTGTAGCTTTAGCAGTTTTCCCTGCTGCGATGCGCTATGCTGGACCTAGAGAAGCTATTTTCCATGCAATGGTTCGCAAAAACTTTGGATGCACACATTTCATTGTAGGCCGTGACCACGCTGGTGTTGGTGACTACTATGGAACATATGACGCACAAAAAATCTTCAGTAACTTTACAGCAGATGAATTAGGAATTACACCTTTATTCTTTGAACACAGCTTCTATTGCAAGAAATGTGAAGCGATGGCATCAACGAAAACATGCCCTCACAGCAAGGAAGATCATATGATTCTATCTGGAACAAAGGTACGTGAAATGCTTCGTAACGGAGAAGTGCCACCAAGCACATTCAGCCGTAAAGAAGTAATTGAAGTGTTAATTAATGGATTAGCAAAACAAAAAGTATCTTCAAAATAAGGAGCGGTTGAAGTGAGCAAATCAACAAACATTACGTGGCATGATGCTGGAATTACAAAAGAGGAAAGACGCGAGCAAAATAATCATCACAGTTTTGTACTATGGTTTACAGGTCTTTCGGGTTCAGGTAAATCTACCGTAGCAAACGCAGTGGCAAAAGCGCTTTTTGATAAAAATATTCGCAACTATGTATTAGATGGTGACAATGTTCGTTTCGGCTTAAATAAGAATCTAGGGTTTTCTGCTGAAGATCGTACAGAAAATATTCGCCGTATCGGTGAGGTTTCTAAGCTGTTTGTAGACAGCGGTCAAGTGGTACTAACAGCATTTATCTCTCCATTCCAAGAGGACCGAGCTCAAGTGCGTGAGATCTTAGAGGGGAATGAATTTTTGGAAGTATACGTGGAGTGCCCGTTAGAAGAATGTGAAAAAAGAGATCCAAAAGGCCTTTACAAAAAAGCAAGAAGCGGAGAAATTCGTGATTTTACAGGAATTGATTCTCCGTATGAGTCACCGGCTAATCCTGAATTAACAATTAATACAAGCACACAGTCTGTAGAAGAATGTGTACAAACTGTTATTGAATATTTAGCTAACCGAAAATTTATCTAAATGACAGCGGACTTTGTCCGCTGTTCTAATTCAAATTAAAATGTGGGAGCGCTGCGGAAACGTGGAAATGATGGAAGGGTGAAAGGCATTCATGGGGAAAGTATATCTAGTCGGTGCAGGACCGGGAGATCCAGATTTAATTACATTAAAAGGGTTGAAAGCAATTCAGCAAGCAGATGTTATCTTATATGATCGTTTAGTGAATAAGGACCTGCTGGAGTATGCTAAAAGTGATGCAGATATCATTTACTGCGGAAAGCTTCCGAACTACCATACCCTCAAGCAAGAAACAATTAACAACTTTTTAGTGAAATTCGCTAAAAAAGGAAAAATTGTAACGCGCTTAAAAGGCGGAGATCCATTTGTTTTTGGACGCGGAGGGGAAGAAGCAGAAGCTCTCGTGCAGCAGGGCATTTCATTTGAAATTGTTCCAGGGATTACATCAGGCATCGCAGCCGCTGCTTATGCAGGAATCCCTCTCACTCACCGGGAATACAGCGCAAGCTTTGCTTTTGTAGCGGGTCATCGTAAAGATAGCGAGCATGATGCAATCAAATGGGATAGCCTAGCCAAAGGTGTAGATACTCTTGCAATTTATATGGGGGTGCGGAACTTACCGTACATTTGCCAACAGTTAATGAAACACGGAAAAACCTCAGCTACGCCAATTGCATTGATTCACTGGGGAACATGTGCGGACCAGCGCACTGTAACTGGAACTCTTGGTACAATTGTTGATATTGTTAAAGAAGAACAAATTGAAAATCCAAGTATGATTATCGTTGGTGAAGTTGTGAATTTTCATGACCGATTAAATTGGTTTGAGAAGACTGGACAGCATTACTATTCGTTTGCACAAGAAGCTTACTAAAGAGGTTGATTATATGGATGCAGTTTTATATGTTTGCCATGGCAGCCGCGTAAAAGAAGGCGCTGATCAGGCAGTTGCTTTTATTGAAAGATGTAAAAAAAATCTAGATGTACCGATTCAAGAAGTTTGTTTCCTAGAACTAGCTTCCCCCACTATTGAACAAGGATTTGAAGCATGTATTGAACAAGGTGCTACTCGTATTGCAATTGTGCCTCTTCTGTTATTAACAGCTGCGCATGCAAAGCATGATATACCCGAAGAAATACACAAAGTATATGAACGTTATCCCCAGGTAGAGGTGCTGTACGGAGAACCGTTCGGCGTAGACGAACGAATTGTTGATATCTTGGTAGAGAGAATCAATGAAACCAATGTGGATAAGCATGAAGATTCGATGGTATTGTTGGTCGGCAGAGGAAGCAGTGATCCTGCTGTAAAAAAAGATTTTAACGAAATAGCTCAACTGCTAAAAGGGAAAGGTGCTTTTAAAGAAGTGAGCACATGCTATTTAGCTGCAGCTTCTCCTAATTTAAAAGAAGGCCTGCACCTTGCTAAACGAACTTCGTATAAGCAAGTATTCGTTCTTCCATACCTTTTGTTTACCGGTATTTTAATGAACGAAATTAAGGAAGAATTGGAGCAGCTATCAACAGATGCCCAGCAGTTTATCTTAGCCAACTACCTAGGTTATCATGATGGACTTGCACACATTTTAAGTCACCAAGTAAAAACGTTATTATCCAGCAAAGGAAATCAATACGATGTATACCGTTATGCTTGATTTAAAGGGTCGTTCGGTCTTAGTAGTTGGGGGCGGAACAATCGCAACTCGTAGAATTAAAGGTTTTTTACAAGAAGGAGCAGCCATTACAGTGGTTGCTCCAACTGTTTCAGCTGAAATAAATGAATGGGAAGCTAAAGATCAGCTGCGTGTAAAAAGAAAAAAAGTAGGAGAAGAAGACTTACTTAATGTCTTTTTAATTGTTGTGGCTACAAATGATCAAGCTGTGAATAAGTTTGTTAAGCAGCATATTAAAAATGATCAGTTGGTTAATATGGCCAGCAGTTTTTCCGATGGAAATATTCAAATTCCTGCACAGTTTTCTAGAGGGAGATTATCGCTAGCAATATCCACAGATGGCGCTAGCCCTTTGTTGACAAAGCGAATCAAAGAAGACTTATCCTCAAATTATGATGAGAGTTACACACAGTATACACAGTTTTTGTATGAATGCAGAGTTCTTATCCACAGATTAAATGTGTCAAAGAGCCGTAAACATGAGTTATTAACAGAAATTATCGATGATCAATACCGGCTGTCTCTAGTAAAACAGCGGGAATTTTTACAACAGATTAAAAAATACAAATAAAAAACGGCCAACTGGCCGTTTTTTATTTATACATTTTCAACTTCAATGCTTCGAATACCGCTGATTTTTTGAATTTCGTAATACACTTCTGTAGTAGGGCGCTGGTTATTAACTGACACTTTCATTCGTATATACAATTCATTGGTGTCTAAATCTTTGATTCGAATATTTTTAATTGTAATATTCTTTTCTCTAATGCTATTAGTTGTATCAAAGATATTGTGCTTATCCGCCAGCTTGAGTTGAAGAATAAGCTCTTTCTCGCGCAGTTGCCTAGGCCCCAAAATAGTAATAAGGAAGGGAAGAAGTTCAACGCTGATAATGAGCAGTACAACTCCGGTAATAGCTTCAGGATAAAACCCTGCACCTACAGCAATGCCTATACCTGCTGCTCCCCAGATAATAGCCGCTGTTGTAAGCCCTGAGATGCTGTCATTTTCTTTTCGTAAAATGACGCCCGCCCCTAAAAAACCAATTCCAGAAACAATTTGAGCGGCCAGACGAAGCGGGTCCATTGTGATATGATCACCTTTATTAAAAATTTGAGAAGACTCAATCGAAACAATTGTGAGTAAACAGCTAATAATGGAAATTACGAGAGATGTTTTTAAACCAACAGGCTTTCGTTTTAGTTCCCTTTCGATTCCAATAATAAGACCAAGTACAGCGGAAATACCTAATTTGAGCAACATTTCATTTTCCATTATTTTCACCTATTTCAATAAACATTGTTGTTTATATCTGTATGAAAGAAGAAAAACAGATATGTATCAGTATAGTAAACTTTTCTTCATAATAACAGGTGGAATTCGAAAAAATCTGATTATTTATAAAGCGCTGCGATCTTTTCTTTCAATTTATATTTTTGAATCTTGCCGGAGGCCGTCATGGGAAAGTCGTCTATAAAATAAATATGTTCCGGAATTTTGAAATGAGCAAGCTTACCTTTGCAAAAGTCTTTGATTTCTTGAGCGGTAAGAAAAGAATGTTGCTTGAGTTTAATGCATGCAGCAACTCGTTCTCCATACTTTGGATCAGGAATACCGACAATTTGCACATCTTCTACCTCGGGTATTCTATATAAAAACTCTTCAATCTCTCTTGGATAAATGTTTTCTCCGCCTCTAATAATCATATCTTTTAGACGTCCTGTAATTTTTACATAGCCACCCTTATCGATAGTAGCTAAATCTCCTGTATGTAGCCAACCTTCTACAATTGTTTTTTCTGTTTCTTCCGGCATTTTATAATACCCTTTCATTGTTAAATATCCTTTTGCACAAAGTTCTCCTTGTTCTCCGAAAGAAGCTGGTTTACCTGTAACTGGATTAATAATTTGAATCTGTACATGATTATGAACTTTGCCAACCGTTTGTACTCGCCGCTCGATAGAATCAGTTGGTGTTGTTTGGGTGATTACAGGAGATGTTTCGGTTTGACCATACGCGATCGTAATTTCATTGATGCCCATGTCATGTATGACTCGTTTCATTACTTCTGCTGGACAATTAGAACCAGCCATGATTCCTGTGCGAAGAGTAGATAAATCATATTGATTAAACTCAAGTGCATTTAATTCCGCAATAAACATAGTTGGTACACCGTGAAGAGCTGTACATTTTTCGTTCTCTACGGTGCGTAAAACAGAGGCAGGTTGAAATTCAATAATCGGTAGCATAGTAGCACCTACAGATACGCATGCTAGAACTCCCAGCACACATCCAAAGCAATGAAAGAAAGGAACTGGGATGCATAAGCGGTCTTCGTTAGTCAGTTTCATAGACTGAGCAACTAAAAAGCCGTTGTTTACTATATTATGGTGACTTAGCATAACTCCTTTTGGAAAACCTGTTGTTCCGGAAGTATATTGCATATTGATAACATCATGGATATGTAGGGATTGTTCATGCTTATTGAGAACCTCATCCGATACCGTTAAGCTACTCATTAAAAACTCGTTCCAAGATGTATGTTCGCTTGATCCACTTAAGTTTATAAGATGTTTTAGTTTGGGAAGATTATGTTCAATACTAGTGATAATAGACGTATAAGAAGTGCTTTTAAATTCATCAATGAAAAATAGCGCTGTTGTATCAGAATGACTCAATACATACTCTAATTCAGAGGATTGATAACTTGTATTAAGGGTAACCAAAACAGCGCCTATTCTAGCTGCTGCAAATTGAAGAAGCAACCATTCCGGCACATTGGTAGCCCAGATAGCGATATGGTCGCCTTTTTTGAGACCAGTGGCTAGAAGTGCCTTTGCAACTCGAGAGGTTTCTTGATAAAATTCCGCGTACGTATAGCGAATATTTTGTTCAGAGTAGATAACCGCTTCTTGATGCCCAAACTTTTTTGTACTTTCTTTTAAAAGTTTTCCAACCGTTAATTCAAGCAATGGTTTCATTTGGTTTCCTCCTTGAATAATGTTAAAGTATATATGAAAGCGTTTTCTAAAAGTAGTTTATCAAATTTAAAGAAAGTGTTCCAAAAAATCATTCGACAAATTCCTTCACTGTCCATCGTACGTATGAAGAAGAGAAGTGACTGAAGTTATCACATTGATTTCAATAAGTAAGTATACTGAATGCGAATATTGTAATAAAATAAAGAAATGTCTCCTTTTTATAAGAAGACAATGCATGTTAATAAAGAATGGTATAAAAATATGAAGTAAACAAACAAAAAATCATGCTGAATGTTGAAAGTGAAATAAATGAAAGGCCGTTGACTTTGCCTTCTTTATTAGACATTTGAATTGATTCCCAATAAGCAAGTGAAATTAAGAGAATAGACATGCAAAAGGACAAATAGAGTGCAGCTGCAATTAAGGTACCCAAGTGAACGCCTCCTTGGCGGATAATGATTTAATAGACATTATGCTAGTGTGGCTCTAGATATGCTAGTATCTATTAATTGGCTAACGTTTCGTTTGCAAGAAAATAGTTTTTAAAAATATATCGAAAAACTATTGCACAATAAAAGAAGGCATGGTATATTATTAAATGTCGCTAAGATGAACTGCTAAAGCAAACATCGAAGCGATAAACAAATAAAAAACTTGTTGACAACTAGGTTGCAACTTGTTATGATGGTAAAGTCGCTNCGAACACGGAAGTTAAGCTCTTTAGCGCCAATGGTAGTTGGGACTTTGTCCCTGTGAGAGTAGGACGTTGCCAGGCTGGAAAAGATCTCTCTTTTCTTTTAAAAAAAGTTGTTGACATTACGTTGATAACTTGATAAGATAGTNTTCTAATGATTTAAAGCCTTCACCTTGAATAGAGCTGAAATGTACGAATACATCGTCTCCGCCTTCAATTTCGATAAAACCGAAGCCTTTGTCTGCATTAAACCATTTTACTGTACCTTGTTCCATAATAGTGCCTCCTGGTGTGGAATACTCCACACTTGNTTTTAATATTAAGGGTGTAATTGCTTGTTACTTACATATCATTTAATATTTTTGTAGATATTTATTATAACCTATCAATGATTTCGAGAAAACAAAAAATGAAAGCGATTACTTTGGATTTAAAATACTAAATGAAACATAACTGTTTTTTATGAGATGTATTTTGGTTCTGAAAAAATACAGAGCTTAAGCTTAAATGGTCTAAAGTTTCTCTTATATATTAATATATAAGAAACTTTTATTCTTTCTCGTTTCGTGGCATAGCATTAGAAACTATAGAAATGTCTCCAGTATAATATTTATGCGGATAAGGATCAGAAGACTTAGCAGGCTTTGTTACAAACTCTTTCTCAAGATCACCTAATTTGGTTTCATCTGTATTATTCTCTGATACCTGTTCTAAATTATTTGATTGATTATCGCCCATATAAAATTCCTCCTTTTAATTAAACAATGCTCATTGCTCATTCATTAAGGATACATTTTTTAATAACCTGGATATAAATGCTGTTTTTATTCTATACTTTCCTGTGCTTTTTCTTCATTTAGTATATATTTGAAATAAATATTTATTACTTTTTTGAAATTGTGAACGGTTTATTTATACCTTTAAAATCCATTATGTTAATTAAGAAAGTATGTTATATTCACTTCAAAAAGCAGAGACCCATTGGCCCTGCTTGTTATTTGACTATCACTTTCCCCACCATTCCACTATTAAAATGATACCTACATATCAGTTCATATGTACCAGGATTTTGTGGTTTTACGGTAATGGTTTTTTCTTTTCCAGGCTGGACTTCAGCGTCAATTCCGAGCTTTTCTACTGTGAAGGTATGCTCTTTCTGACCTTCATTTTTTAATATCAATGTTGTCGTTTTTCCACTCGGGATAGTGATGGTTTCTGGATTAAAGTAATCATCGTTCAACTGAACCTCCATGGTTTTTTGTCTTACCATGTCTGATTCGGCCAAAACGCCGAGTGATCCTGAAGTCATCACACTGATAACCATCGCAAACAAAACGAATAGTCCCATTAACCAGTTTTTCACAGACATTTGCATTCACTCCTTTCATAAGTCATATTCTTTTCCAATTTATAAAATAATATCACTATTTTTTGTAAATTAATTATTATTTTTCCTTAATTTCAATTTTGGGGAGTCACAAATAGTTATGAACGTTGGGAGAATCTTGAGTGTTGAGAGAAGAAAATAGCAGGCTTAATCAGGACTAAATAAGTTTTATGAAAGAAGCTTCTCGATTAGGTCCCTCCATTAAATTGCCGCACTTTATAAAACAGTATTGATACTAATAGAACAGTTACAATCATATTCTTATAAAAGAAACCATTAAAAAGGAGTGTCAAGTTAGTTGATAAAAGCTAAGGTTAGTTTACGGCCTATTGTTAGTAAGATAAATTTACCTACCATTTTGAAAACAGCTATACTTCCTGGTGACTCATTTGAAAGCTTATTTATTGCAACCCAAGTAGGAGAGATCTTTTACATAAGAGACGAAGCTATACAGACTTTTTTAGATATTCGCTCACGAATCATAAAATTAGGTACGTCTGAACCAGGTGTTTCCCGCGGAGGATATGATGAACGAGGATTGCTAGGGCTAGCGTTTCATCCAGAATTTTATTATAACGGTCTGTTTTATCTTCATTACTCAGTAGCTGGAACACAAGGCCCAGGTGCACTTTCCGAACATTATAGACCTAACCCGTGTGATCCTAAAACTTCAAACTTAAGGTGGATAAATAGAGAAACTAAATATGATCATATTGATACAGTGGAAGAATGGATTTTCCAACCAAATGCTCAGCCTCAAAAAAGACGGACGTTACTTAACTTAAGAAGACCATTTTTTAATCATAATGGTGTCAACAGCTTAAACTTTTCACCTGAAACTGGAAAACTTATCTTTACAACCGGAGATGGTGGATCAGGCTATGACCCCTTTAACTTAAGTCAGAATGATATAGAAATTTACGGGAAAATAATTGAAATTGATGTAGGTAAGAATACATTTATCCATAATCCACCCGTAGTCACACGTTTTAGTGAACTCCCCTCACCTATTCAGGAAACTCTTACGCTCATTGCTAAGGGTGTTCGCAATATAACGGGCATTTCATTTCAAAAATTTTATAATCAGTACATCAAATATGTGGGAAATGTTGGACAAGACGTAGTAGAGTCGATTTTTTCATTTGTTCATTATAAGTCAATACCTGTTCCTCAACTTGTTCAAGCTTCTTTAATGAGAGCTAAACCCAGCCAAGAAGGATTTATTAACCTTGGCTGGCGGGGATGGGAAGGAGATTTTCCGACTTCGTTTATAAAAAGGTGTTCTGAAAATCCGGCCTTGGATGAGAAAATAATTGCTTATTACAATGAAGCGGTAAAAACTTCAGTGAGACGTCTTCAGCCTTTAACTAGTTATTTTCATAAAGATCCCCGCCCCAATAAATTTGGAGGGACCTCCCTTACAGGAGTTCAGCCATATATGGGAAATAATATCCCTAGCTTAACAGGAAGCGTTATGTTTACAGATATTGCACAGGTTAAAGAATCTCAATCCCCAGTTAAAGGGGTTTTAGCTTATACCAGGGCAGGTACAGATTGTAAGCTAAATGATTTTAGTGTGGTGGAAATTGATTATAATTTTGGTTCTCAATCAGCTTACTACGTTAGTTTGGGAACGAATCTGGATCAAACCAGGCTTTATTTAGGAGTTTATGGCTCTATGAAAGTGTCTGACTTTAATCAAGGTGCTGTTTTTGAAATTGTTCCATGACTTATATTTATAAAATTCGACTGGGTATTGATTTTCTCCTAAAAGTTATAGCTTAATTTTTTTACCAGCTATTTTATAGGAATAAACAAATGAACTTCCTAGAAAATAAAAAAGCCTTTAATTAATAAAGCCCATAAAAGGTTCATTTTATGGGCTACAGTACATACCTTTAGAAAGATAAAGAAATTTATCTTAACGGATATGACCTATTCCTTTAAAAGTAAATGCGACTTATTAGTCCTCCCTCTTAATTTCTTCATATATTACATGTAAGAGTTGATATATCAGGCAATGATCTAAATCTCTCTTTAACCCCTTATAATGTAAAAACAGTTAACCGAGGTGAAATTCATGTACTTTTTAAAGTCTCTTTCAAATGAAGTAAACTCTGCGCAGCTTTTTTTTAATAGACTATCTAAAACTAAGCAGCTTGTATCAGGCGCTCTTTTCGCCAGCTTAGCAGCCCTTTTTCAATCAGCAGGAGGTTTCTTACCAGGAATAGGAGTTTTTATTAGTCCATTCTCTACTGCACCCATTCTTTTTTGTTTTACACTTTCGCTCCCTCTAGGATTTATTACCTATATACTAACAAACCTGCTTCTTCTGATTATCCAGCCAAGTGAACTTATTATTTTTCCTTTTACAACAGGAATATTGGGAATGGGCATAGGAGCTGCTTTTTACTTTTTTAAAAAGAGATTATACATTGTTGTAAGTGGGGCCACTCTATTAACTGTTGGGATTATTACCCTATTGTACGGTTTCAAATTCCCAGTACTAGGTCCCGTGATTTCTAAAAATTTTTCTCTTTCTACTACTGGTTTAATTTTTGTATTTACTTTCCTTTATAGTTGGATTTGGGTTGAACTCAGCTTAGCTTATTTTAAAAAATTAAAAACATTTATTTCCTAGTGAATCTACAAATTAATCCCTTAACAAAGATAACTCGTTAAAATAATGGAGAAATCGCAATCAGTTTTTTAGAAGAACGTCAATTAGGACAATCTCATCTAAACTTTGTAAGGCTCTTTTCATTATATTTTCAAATTCAACTAAACTATTTGCCTGTTCCCCTTTAATTCCAAAGCTTTTTGCCAGTTGAACAAAATCTGGGTTTGTAAAAGTTACTCCATAGCTCTTACCAAACTTTTTGTTCATCATTTCCTGCTCTATTTTTAATGTAGAGTCGTTTAAAACAATAATGATGAATGAAAGCCCTAAGCGTTTTGCCGTCTCTATTTCAGCAAAATTCATTAAAACTCCTCCATCTCCAGTAATACAAATAGCTGGATCATTAGGGCAGGCTAGCTTAGCTCCAATTGAGCCTGGTAAAGCAATACCCATGGAAGCTAGACCATTTGATATAATGAGCCTGTTAGGGTTTTTAGGTTGATAAGTTCGGGCTATAGATACTTTATGAGCTCCCACATCTGAAATCACAATTGTTTTCTCTGAAGAGAGCTTGTCAATAATATGCAAGATATTCTCGATTGTCAAAGGCAGCAAATCGCTATCTATCTTTTTCTCTTCAATGTGATAAGATTGCTTAATTTGTTTCTGGAGATTACCAGAGGGAATCCATGGTTTAGAAGGAATATCAAGCTGATTGAATGCTCGTAAAGTCTGCTTTATATCTCCAACCAATTCGACCTCTATAGGGTAATATTCATCTACTTCTGCCGGTAAAGTATCTATATGTAAAATTGATGTTTTTTCTGTGTTCCATTCTTTGGGTAACCTTTCGACAAGATCAAACCCAATTACAATAAGTAGATCAGCTTCCTTTAAGCCTGCTAGCACTTCATCTTTTTCATTAAATCCAAACGTAAAGAAATTTTGTGGGTGATCTTTAGACAGTACACCTTTAGCCATATAACTATGGGTAACCGGTGATTGAAGGCGTTCAATAAATGGTTGAAGCTCATCCACGGCTCCCTGTCTAACAGCGCCGTTACCGATAATAACAAAAGGTCTCTCATACTGTTTAATAAGAGTATTGGCAGCCTGAATTGACTCAAATATAGGTATGCTTACGGGTATAGATGTAGGTAAAATAGGTTTAATGGGAACGATTTGAGTTGCTAAGTCTTCTGGCAATTCTACTACTACGGGTCCTGGCTTTTCCATTTGTGCAATTTTAAATGCTTTTCGAATAATCTCAGGAAGCGTTTGTGCATCTTTTATCTGAACACCCCACTTCGTTGCCGGTTCCACCATTTTGATAATGTCCATATACTGATGCGAATCTTTATGCTGCCTTCCCAAAGCAGCCTGTCCTGTTAAAGCAACAACAGGGGAATGGTCTAGCTTTGCGCTAGATATACCTGTCAATAAATTAGTCGCTCCAGGGCCTAATGTTGATAAACATACCCCTACTTTGTTTGTTAACCTTCCGTATACATCTGCCATAAAAGCAGCTCCTTGCTCATGCCTCACATTCACGAATTGAATCTGTTTAGAGTTGGATAAGGAATCAATAAAATCCAAGGTCTCTTTACCGGGTATTCCGAAAATATATTCAACTTCCTCATTTTCTAAACATTGAACAAGTGTATCCGTCACTTTCATATTGTTCGACCTCTCTCTAGATAGTATTCTGACAAGCTTATGTGAAAGGAATAGCTCATTAATCTTTATCGTATTTTTTGAGTTTCAGCTCGCAAAAACCCCAAATTTATGCAAAGAAATCCTATTCACTAACTATTGTTTATAGTGTTGCCATTAGGTTCTTATGTTAAAGACATTTTTTAGAGAATGTATAAATAATTGAATGAGTCAAAAAACTTGGAAGGAAATTAGACGGCAATGATTGTTTCTTTGTTAGTGAACAAAAAAAGCTTTATTTTTTCTGCTCTAACCTTACAAAAAGGTATCCTCTCTCTTCCCCTTCCTCTATGTTGGCTGATTGAAAGTGTAAAGATACCCTATAAAAAATTATTATTAGAACGTAACATTTTGAGGAATGTAAAAAATCCCATATACAAATAATAAGGCGCATACTCGTTTAAATTGGAGGGAGCGTTTTTATGAAAAGATTATTATTGATGGGATTTATGTTGTTATTTTCGCTAAACATGCTGGTTGAACCCAGTAGTGCTCGTGCTGAAACACAAGAGCATCGTGTTAGTCAACCTCAGGTAAAGTTTGAAAATGAATTGAGAAGACTTTGGATGGATCATGTACTGTGGACAAGCAATTATATTACAAGTGCAACAACAGCAGGATCAGAAGACCAAAAACAAGTGTTGAAAAGGTTATTAAAAAATCAAGAAGATATCGGGAATGCTGTGAAGCCGATATACGGAGAGAAAGCTGGGAATAAACTTACGGATTTGCTCAAGGAACATATTGTGATTGCTGGCAAGATTGTAGATGCGGCTAAAACGGGAAAGAAAGCCTTGGTGAATCAATTAAACCAAGAATGGTATAGAAATGCTGATGATATAGCAGCGTTCCTTAGCCAGGCCAACCCTTATTTTAAAAATGAAGATTTGAAAAAATTACTGTATACGCATCTAAAATTAGTGACAAATGATTTATCTGCAAGCTTAAAAAGAGACTGGGAGGCGAGAATCGTTGCAATTGATGAAGGAGTATCGCATATTATCTTAATGGCAGATACTATATCTGCAGGAGTTGTGAAGCAGTTTCCAAAGAAATTTAATAAATAATTTTAATAGGTACACGTAGATATTCTGCATAAAGCATCCTAACCAAAGGTTTAGTAAATTTAAACACTGGGTATTATCAAATCAAGACGATGTGTTAAGAGTACCGCCCGTGCATAGGGTGTGTCCTTCTCTATTCTATAAAAAATGGCGCCTAAAACGGCGTCATTTTTTATTTGGAAACAAGGTTACTGATTCTAGTGCGAAGGTTGTATTTATATGAAAAAGGTATATAGATTTCTATCTAATCGAATGTATTTTTACACCACTATTCAAAAATTTTTTTGGGTGAACTTCCCTTTCTTTTGGACAGACGGCTCCCATTATGCTCTCGCATCTAATTTAGGTTCATATTTATGACTGCAATGCCCTTAATGATTGTGTGAACAGTGGCTAATACTCGACTTCTATCATTTCCATGTTTAGAGGATCACTTATAAATATTTTGAAGTTTTTACACGAGAACTCCATTATGATGTATATAGTCATGCCCTTATTACCTTTTAATGGAATGAATGATGATAACAGAAAGTTAAAAAGATCAAATTAAATTAAGTTTAAGATGTCTCCATTGGGATAATATATAAATAAGCTAGATTTAATGATAATCTGGTTTATTTTCTACATTTTAGGAGGCAACAAAAAATGGAACATGGTAAAGTAAAATGGTTTAATGCTGACAAAGGTTTTGGATTTATTGAGCGCGAAGGTGGAGAAGATGTGTTTGTTCACTTCTCAGCTATTCAAGGTGAAGGCTTTAAATCCTTGGATGAAGGTCAAGAAGTGACTTTTGATATCGAACAGGGGCAACGTGGACCACAAGCGACAAACGTAAATAAAGCATAAGAAACCATACTAAAAAACAGACTCTATTTTCAGAGTCTGTTTTTACTTAAAAAGATTTTTATATCAAAACTTATTCATCAATAATTATAGTTCGTGTTTTTTTAATTCTTCTTCAAAGAAAAAGGTACTTGGGTATTTATCGACTGTATAAGAGTATCTTTTCATATTTTTTACATAATGACTTTTTAAGATTGTCACTAATTCATTCGATACTCTTATAGTTACTACTTCTCCATTACTAAATATTTTCTCACTCATAGCCATTATCCTTTCTCGCATCAAAAATAATCAGGGATTATTTTCTATATGTTTTTTTACGGCCTACTGTTTCTTTTCTCCCTCTATTTCTCTTACGTTCTGTTTTTGCCTTTTTATTACGAAGTGGTGCCACTTCAGACAATTGGACAGAGGTCATATTTGATTCTTTTGTTAAAAGCTTTAAAGTGGCTGACAGCAAAGAAACAGAATCCACTTCTTCTAATAACTTTTCCGCCATTGGCTTATATTCTACAAACTCCCCCTTGTGGATAGCGGTCAAAACCTGGTGAATGATTGCTTCCTGATGCCCTGCCATTACCTCACTAGAAGTAGGAGGTGATTGTCTAGACATTTTGGTTTTCGTGACATCTTCGATTACTTTTAAGTGATTACGTTCTCTTGGAGTTATAAAGGTAACTGCCAATCCCTTAGTACCTGCCCGCCCTGTTCGGCCAATACGATGAACATAGCTTTCAGGGTCCTGAGGAATATCAAAATTGTAGACATGGCTAACACCTGTAATATCAAGTCCTCTTGCTGCAACGTCGGTTGCAACCATAATCTCAATCGTATGATTCTTGAATTGACGAATTACATCGGCACGTTTGGATTGCGTCAGATCTCCATGAATGCCTTCTGCTGCATATCCACGCTTTTTTAGCCCTTCAGCAAGTTCATCCACACGTTTTTTTGTGCGTCCAAACACAATAGCAAGGTCTGGTGATTGAAGATCTACGAGATTACAAAGAACATCAAATTTTCGATTCTCTGGAATTTCCATATATTGCTGCTCGATGTTCTTTACCGTTAACTCCTTCGCTTTTACTTTTACGAGTTCAGGATCGTTCATAAATTTCTGGGCTAGACTTTGTACTTGCTTCGACATGGTTGCTGAAAATAGCAAGGTTTGGTGGGGAGAAGAGATTCCACCAAGAATCGTTTGGATATCTTCAATAAAGCCCATATTTAACATCTCATCTGCTTCATCCAGAACAGCTGTACGAATATGATTTAAACGAATGGTTCTTCTTTTCATATGGTCCTTAAGGCGTCCTGGGGTTGCTGAAATAATATGCGGTCTGTTTTTAAGGGCTTTGATCTGACGATTAATATCCTGACCTCCATAAATGGGCAGCGTTTTAACTCCTTTTACCTGCCCAATTCGGTTTAACTCCTCTGCTACTTGAATAGCCAGTTCGCGTGTCGGTGCTAAGACTATTCCCTGAATCCCTTCTTCACTAAGCTCAACCCGNAAAAAGAGTGAATGCAATCATTCACTCTTTAATCTAGCCATAGGGCTAATATACTTAAAAGCTGTTGTTTTGTTTCTTCCACAGGACCGTTGTTATTGATCACCGCATCGGCTAAGGCTACTTTTTGAATCAATGGCAGCTGTGCATGGATACGCGCATAGGCATCCTCCGCCGAGAGGTTATTACGCGACTTTAACCTTTCTAGCTGCACAGACTCATCGACATATACAACTACTACTTTATCGACTAAATGTGTCAAATCGCTTTCAAACAGCAGCGGAATATCTAATACAACGGCTTCGTAACCTTCCTCTATATAGCTTTCCTTTTGAGAAAGCATTTCTTTTCTTACGGCAGGATGTACAATTGCATTCAACTTTTTACGTTCTTCCTCTTGATAAAACACAATTTCCCCTAAAGCCGCTCGATTGATCTCCGCGTTCTCGTGAAGAATAGAACGGCCGAACGTCTCGACAATTTGTTTGTATGCTTCTTTTCCTGGTTTTACGACTTCTTTTGCAATGTGATCAGCGTCGATTACTGGAATATTGATATCTCGTAGCATTCCGGTTACCGTGCTTTTCCCGCTTGCAATTCCGCCTGTTAATCCAATTACAATTGACATTGGCCTCTCCTTTATCTCTTTATTTAAAATCTAAAAATACCTAAAATAATGAGCAGAACTCCTGGTACAAATGAGAACATTTTCATCCATGATAAACGTGAAAAAACCTTGCCAAATTGTATGCCCGCACTTAAAAAAAGAGAACTCATAAGAGCTACAGCAATTGCTAGAGCATACGGCGAATAACCTAATAAAGCCGCTCCAAACCCCGCTCCAAATGCATCAAGAGATAATGCAATTCCAAGTATAAATGCTTCAATACCATTGATGGAACCTGAATTATCTAAATCTGCTGCAATTGGCTTTTTTAATACGTTAATGACTAGGCCAATTGACTTAATTTCAATTTTCACTAATGTTTTTTCTTCTTTTACTCGAGGTGAATCTGCCGGACAAAAAAACTGGTATAAAATCCACATCCCAAGCAGAACAAGAATACCTCCGCCTACTTTATTTAGTACATCCACTGAAAATAGATGCGTAAGTACTTTTCCTAAAAACATAGAAAACATTAAAGAAAATGCTGAGCAACATGAAATAATAAAAATGGATTTCAGCGGGATTTTCACCTTTCGAAGTCCGTATGTCAGGCCAACACTAAAGCTGTCAAGACTTACGGCAAAAGCAAGAATAAGTAAAGAAAATGTTATCATGATGAGAGGACTCCTTTCCTTTCTGTCTATACGTAGTATATGAAAGGAGCCCATCCATTGTTATTTTTTATCCGGCTGACAATTTGGGCAGATATGTGTTCCTCTACCGCCTACAACAAATTTTTCAATTGGGGTACCGCACATTTTACAGGATTCGCCTTTTCTTCCGTACACATAAAGCTGCTGCTGAAACATGCCTATTTGTCCCTGTGTGTTTACATACGTGCGAATGGTGCTGCCTCCTTGTTTCACAGCTTCTTGAAGAGTCGCTACAATTTCTTCGTACAATTTTTCATACTCTTCGTCTGTTAATTGGCTGGCCACTCGTTCAGGATGAATCCCTGCGCGAAACAGTGCTTCATCTACATAAATATTTCCAAGGCCAACCACGACATTTTGATCGAGTAAAACCGGCTTGATTTTTCGAGAGGTTTTGCCGATTCTCATTTTTAATTGACTAGGATTAAATGTTTCGTCAAACGGTTCAGGTCCAAGGCCAATAAGAGGAGGAAACAGATCTTCCTCTCCCTTTTTAAATAAGTGCATAGTACCAAACTTCCTTACATCCCGGTATCGCAATTCCGTTCCATCCGTGAAGTGAAAAAAGACGTGTACATGCTTATCTGGTTCTTCTGCATTCTCATGGAGAGCATATTTCCCTTCCATACGCAAATGAGAAACCATCGTATAATCATCGAGCACAATTTTCAAAAATTTACCTCTGCGTTCAACATCTCGAATGGTTTGTCCAACAAGCGCATCACAAAACTGTTCAACTTGTTCAGGACGTTTGATAATATTAGGCCATTTAACTGTTACACGCTCAATGGTCTTTCCACTGGCTAATTCAATTAACGTACGTCTGACGGTTTCAACTTCTGGTAATTCTGGCACGTTTGTCACATCCTTTTTCCACTACTTTGCTTCGTACCAAGTCTTTCCGTAAGAATAATCTACTTTCAACGGAACTTCTAACTCTAAAGCGTTCTCCATTACTTCTGGTACGATTTTCTCTAAAATTTTAATTTCTTCTTCTGGGGCTTCAAAAATCAGCTCATCGTGTACTTGAAGCAGCAGCTTAGCCTGAAGATTTTCATCTTTTAAGCGCTTATCCATTTCAATCATTGCTTTTTTAATAATATCAGCTGCCGTCCCTTGGATAGGCGTATTCATAGCCGTACGCTCAGCGAAGCTGCGGAGGTTAAAATTTCGGCTCGTGATTTCAGGCAAGTAACGTCGGCGGTGCAAGAGCGTTGTTACATATCCCTTTTCTTTTGCATCGCGTACAATCGTATCCATATACTCCTGTACACCAGGGAAGCTTTTTAAATAGCGTTCAATAAAAGTAGCCGCTGCTTTTCTTGTAATTCCTAAACTTTGCGATAAACCGTAATCACTGATGCCATAGACGATTCCAAAGTTAACTGCTTTAGCCTGGCGGCGCATATTGGACGTTACTTCTTCTCTTTCGACGTGGAACACATCCATCGCTGTTTTCGTATGAATATCTAAGTCATGCTTAAACGCATCAATTAGCTTTTCATCATCTGCAATATGAGCCAGTACGCGCAGCTCAATTTGTGAATAATCCGCTGCAAATATCAACCAATCAGGCTGTGAAGGCACAAACGCACCTCTTATTTTTTTACCTTCTTCAAGACGAATCGGGATGTTTTGCAAGTTAGGATCTACTGAGCTTAATCTTCCCGTTTGAGTTAATGTTTGATTAAAGCGGGTATGAACTTTTCCATCGCTTTCATGAATAACCTTTTTTAATCCTTCAATATACGTAGACTGTAATTTTCCTAGCTGACGGTATTGTAAAATCTCTGGGATAATATCATGGGTACTAGCTAATTGCTCTAATACATCAGCTGATGTGGAATAGCCTGTTTTTGTTTTCTTTATGACCGGAAGCTGCATTTTTTCAAAAAGAACAACTCCTAGCTGCTTTGGCGAATTAATATTGAATTCTTGTCCAGCGTATTCGTAGATTTCCGCTTCAATTTTTTCAAGCTGCTCTCGAAGATCTTCGCCCATTTCATCCAAACGCGCGCGGTCAATTTTCACCCCTTGATATTCCATATCAGCAAGGACAATGGCAAGAGGCATTTCAAGCTTCTCAAACAGCTCAAACTGTTCATTTTCCACCAATTCTTTTTCTAACACTTCTTTTAAATAAGCTACGGCGGCTGCTTTTCTTACAACATGCTCAGCTAGCTGATCAGCTTCTGCAATGCTTCGCTTAGCTCCTTTTCCATACACAGCTTCATCTGATTGCACTTGATGGTATCCTTTTAATTTTGCAATTGTCGCTAGGTCATCATTTGCCTCAGCAGGGTTCAAGATGTAAGAAGCAATCATTACATCATGTTCAATTCCTTTAATTTCATGCCCCGCCCATTTTAACGATACAATCGTACGTTTCCCATTAAACACCGTCTTTTTTACACGTCCATCTTCTAACCATGCTTTAAATTTAGAAGATGAAAGAGCTGTATCTTTATCAATAAAATAGTGACCATTTTTGTTGCTGATTCCAAAACCGAGCAGCTGATTGTGATGGTAGTTTTCTTCATACCCTTCTACGATCAGAGCTGCTTCGCTTGTTAACATATCATCGTGAACTTCCTGCGCTATTTCAAACGTTAGTTCTTCAAAATCTGCTTCCTCTTCTGCTGATTCACCAAATTTAGCAAGCAGAGAATTAAACCCAAGCTCTTTAAATAATGAGATGACCTTTGAAGATTCAAACCCGTCATACTTTGCATCTTCTACAGATACTTCAAGAGGCGCTTCGCAATAAATAGTTGCAAGCTTTTTACTCATGATAGCTGATTCACGATTATCTTCTAGCTTTTCTTTTAATTTTTTACCGCTGACTTGATCGATAGATTTCAATACATTTTCAACCGTTTCGAACTCTTTTAATAGCTTTAAGGCTGTTTTTTCGCCGACTCCGGGCACGCCTGGGATATTATCCGAGCTGTCCCCCATAAGGCCTTTCATATCAATAATTTGTGCAGCCGTAATACCATACTTTTCATCAATGGCTGCAGGCGTATAGGAATCGACATCCGTAATTCCTTTTCTCGTAATATCTACGGTTACATGTTCTGACACAAGCTGAAGTAAATCTTTATCACCAGAAATGACTTTTACGGCCATTCCTTTTTGTTCAGCTTGTTTTGAAAGCGTACCGATAATATCATCTGCTTCATAATCAGGCAGTTCATAGCGCTTAATCCCATATGCATCTAATAACTCACGAATAAAGGGAAACTGCTCTGAAAGTTCAGGAGGCGTCTTTTGTCTTCCTCCTTTGTATTCTGTAAATGTTTTGTGGCGAAACGTTGTTTTCCCTGCATCAAATGCCACAAGTAAATGTGTCGGCTTCTCTTCCTCTAAGATACGTGTCAGCATTGTAGTAAAGCCATATATGGCATTTGTATGTATTCCTTTATCATTGTTTAAAAGCGGCAAAGCAAAAAATGCACGGTAGGCAATACTATTCCCGTCAATTAATACTAGTTTTTGTGTCATTCATGTTCCTCCATTTCGCTCTCTTCTTATCTTACCTTTATTTTAGCAAACAATAAGCTTTAAGGACAAAAAGTAATCTTGAGTTCAACGTTTTATTTTCATGTGGTGATAAGATCTGTACATCATAAAATAAAAACACCGCCTAGTTATTTTAGGCGGTGTAACATGTGAATGGATAGAAATTGTCAAAAAGAATCGGCGAAAATAGCACGGTTAAAGCTATTTTCGCCTTACACATTGGCTCCTTGGATGAAGGGGTTTCCATGAAAAATTGTATCAATTAATTATTAAGCTACATTAAATAAATTGTAAAAGGAACGTAAACATTTTACATCTGCGGCAAATACTTGTGCAGCTTGACCGAAAAAGTTGTCCCTTTATTGACTTCACTTTTCACTTCAATTTCCCCTTTATGAGCTTCAACGAGATGTTTAACAATTGCTAATCCAAGACCTGTTCCTCCGGAATTACGGCTTCTTGCTTTATCTACTCGGTAAAAGCGCTCAAAAATACGTGAAATTTCATCAGAATCAATACCGATACCTGTATCTTGAACATGAACCGTAATCGTTTCTTCTTCCTCTTCAAGCGAAACGTGAACAGTTCCTTCAGGCATTGTATACATGAGCGCATTGCCGATTAAGTTAACAAACACTTGCATAAGGCGCTGACTGTCACCATCAATCCACGCTTCTTCAGGAAGCGTATCTAACGTTAGCGTGATTTCTTTTTCAGTCGCTCGGTTTGATAGCACTGTTATGACCTCATAGAGAAGGGTATTCAAATCTACTGGATGGATGCTTAGCTTAAACCCTTGCTGTTCAACTTTAGACAAATCTAAAAGATCTTGAATCAGACTCTCCATACGCTGACTTTCCGTTAAAATGATCGATAGAAACTGCTGGCGCAGCTGTGGATCTTCCATGGCACCGTCTAACAATGTCTCACTAAACCCTTTTATAGACGTAATAGGAGTTTTTAGTTCATGAGACACATTTGCTACAAAGTCACGGCGAACTTGTTCTAGCTTTTTCAGCTCGGTAATATCATGGAAAACAAGCACAATCCCTTTCCATTCATCGTTTAAGCCAATAATCGGCGCTCCGTAAACATCAAAATATCTTCGTTCAATATTTAAAGGGAGAACCACTTGTTTTCGAACCTTTACTTCCGTCATAAATATTTTTTCCACAAGCTTAATGATTTCTTTATGCTCAAATACCTCGTAATACAAATGATAAAGGAAGTCATCCGGATGTATATGAAACTGCTCTTTATAAGCTCGATTCACTAAGTTTATATAGCCTCTACTATCGATAAGAAGCATGCCGCTTCCCATATTTTCAATTAGCGTGCGCAGCCTGTCCTGCTGCATTTCTTGATTAGTGATAGACTCTTGCAGATTACGAGCAAGTGCGTTAATAGACTGACTCAGCATCCCTGTTTCATCTACATAATCTTCATATGTACGAGCTTTATAATTCCCTTTTGCAAGTTCCATAGCCACTTTGGTTGCCGATTCAATAGGACGGGTATAGCGTCCCATAATCTTTACACCTAAGAGTAAAATCACAATCAAAGCTAGACCTAAGCTTCCAATAAGAAGGCCCCAAATTTGCTGATTTACTTGTTTTAATGAATCAAACGATGTACTCAGCACAACAAATCCCTCTTGCTTACCTTTTATAATAAGCGGGATGCCATAGTAATATAAGTCGTAATCTTCTTTAATTTGATCAAAGCTTTTTTTACTGTTTAACTGCTTTTTTAATACTTGTTGGATTACGATACTTTTTTCGATTCTTTGCTGCTTGCTGCCTGGATTTGAGTCAACTAATATTTTTCCGTCTTTTTGAACGATAGTCGTTCGTACACTTAACGAATGGCTGATTTGATCAACTTTAGATTTTAAAGCAGGACTTGTGATACCTTCTTCGCTAATGTACATTTCTACAAGCTTTGCCTCTTTTTCCATTCGCTCTTGAAACGTCTGAAAATAAAAGTTTTTAAACAACTGTCCCAGCAGCAGGCCAAGACCTACTAATACAATAATAATAAGTACTAATAGAGCCAAAAGTAGCCTTGAACGAAATTTATTCATCTACCTTTGGTTCCTCCAGCTTATATCCTAATCCTCTAATCGTTTTTATATAAACAGGTTTTCGCGTATTGTGTTCAATTTTCTCACGCAAATGGCTGATGTGCACATCTACAATTCGCGTATCTCCGGCAAAATCATAATTCCACACTGCACTTAGCAGCTGATCACGAGTTAATACCCGTCCTTTGTATTTTGCCAAATATAATAATAACTCAAATTCTTTCGGAGTAAGCTCAAGCTGCTCTTGATTAAAGTATGCCTCATAATGATCTGGAAGAATTTTTAAATCACCGATCATAATGCGCTCGCCATCTTCCTCTTGTTCATTTTCCTGAGCAATGATTTGTGTTCTGCGTAAAATGGCTTTTACACGCGCTACTACTTCTCGAGGGCTAAATGGTTTCGTCATGTAGTCATCTGCGCCAAGCTCTAGCCCTAATACTTTGTCGAACTCATCGTCTTTTGCAGTTAACATTAAAATAGGCGTCATCACTTTTTGCTGACGAAGCTTTTTACAAACTTCAATTCCATCCATCTTAGGAAGCATCAAGTCTAACACAATTAAATCCGGTTTTCCTTCTAGTGCCTTGTTGTATCCTTCTTCCCCGTCTTCAGCTGTTTCTACTGTAAAGCCAGCTTGCTGTAAATTATATTGTAATAATGTTGAAATTGATTGTTCATCATCTACGACTAATAATTTCTTACTCATATTAACGATATAAGCCTCCATTTAGTTAAATTAAACCGCAGCTTCATCCAAATGATATTATTTTCTATTTATCTTCTCTTATCATACAATGTTTTAGCCTCGTTCTCCAATACATTTCAACATTTTCAGAAAATATGACCAAACAGTTTCTTCTATATTTATAAATATTTAAGGCGTTTTAAAAATTTTCAAAGTCGTGTGTCTCTACCGATGGAAGTCTAAACGGCGGATACACAAGAAACCGCGCCGTTACTACTTTCTCTTTTTGCTCATTGACCGCTTCCACCTCAATCGTAACAGTTCTAGAAGAAACATCTACCTCTGTCACTTCAAATAAAAATTCAATCGTGCTATAATGATGAATCTTTTTAGGGAAGGCTACCGTATGTTCTGCAACGTGGCTTCCAGGTCCGGGCAAATACTTTGAAATGGCTGCTGTCATAATACCGGTAATCATAATACTTGGCACAATAGGTTTTTTAAAAGGGGTCTGAGATGCGTAATCATGCTGAATGTATAAAGGGTTAGAATCGTTTGTCAGCCCTAAGTACAATAAGATATCTTTATCTTCAATTCGTTCCGTTAGCGTTAATTTTTCTCCAACTTTTATATCTTCAATACTTCGGCCTATTTTTTGTTTTTTACCTAATACCATCATCATTCCACCTTTTGTATAAAGTAATAGCTTTTCTTTATATACAAGAAAAATTCGAGGTTTCCCTCGAATTTTCCTTGTGACTATTGTTTGAATATTGATAAAAACCTATACTCAAACCTATTTTATTGTATTAAGCTAATACACCCATGACAGTTTTAACTGATTTTGCTGATTGATCTAAAGAAGCTTTTTCAGAATCAGTCAGTTCTAATTCAATTACCTGCTCAATTCCTGCAGCTCCTAATACGGTTGGAACACCTAAGTAGATGCCATTATAACCATATTCACCCTCCAGGTAAGCAATCGCTGGTAAAATACGACGCTGATCTTTTAAGATCGCTTCTGTCATTTCCACTAAAGAAGCAGCAGGCGCGTAGTATGCACTTCCGTTACCTAATAAGTTAACGATCTCGCCGCCGCCTTTGCGTGTTCTTTCAACAATTGCTTCAAGACGCGCTTTTGGAATAAGCGTTTCAAGAGGAATACCGCCAGCATATGAGTAGCGTACAAGAGGTACCATATCGTCGCCATGTCCACCAAGTACAAAACCTGTAATATCTTTTACTGAAATGTTTAACTCCTGCGCTACGAACGTACGGAAACGTGCAGAATCTAATACGCCTGATTGACCGATTACGCGGTTTTTAGGAAAACCAGATTCTTTAAATACTGTATACGTCATAGCATCTACCGGGTTTGTCAACACGATGATGTGACAGTTTGGCGAGTATTTAACAACTTCTTGAGTAACAGACTTCATGATTTTTTGGTTCGTTGTTACTAAATCATCGCGACTCATACCTGGCTTGCGCGCGATACCAGCTGTAATAATGACAATGTCAGAATCAGCTGTGTCTTCGTAGTTGGCTGTTCCTGTAATGTTAGCGTCAAAGCCTTGTACAGGACTTGCTTCTAACATATCCAGCGCTTTACCTTTAGCTGGATTTTCTAATTGCGGAATATCAACTAATACAACATCAGCTAATTCTTTTTGACCAATTAAAAAAGCAGTTGTAGCTCCTGTAAAGCCCGCTCCGATAACAGATACTTTTTTACGCATATTTGCCATTATAATTCCTCCCCTAAATGAATAGCTATTAAACTGTTACTTGTTTTCCTAGATTGCTAATTAATTCATCAGCAAACTCTGAACACTTCACTTCTGTTGCGCCGTCCATTAAACGTGCGAAATCATATGTTACTACTTTTGAAGCAATTGTTTTTTCCATTGATTTCATGATTAAATCCGCTGCTTCATTCCAGCCAAGGTGTTCAAGCATTAACACACCTGATAATAATACAGAAGATGGGTTTACTTTATCTAAACCAGCATATTTAGGTGCTGTACCGTGAGTTGCTTCAAAGATAGCATGTCCAGTTTCGTAGTTGATATTTGCCCCTGGAGCAATTCCGATACCGCCAACTTGTGCTGCTAATGCATCTGAAATGTAATCTCCATTTAAATTCATTGTTGCTACTACATCGAATTCACGTGGACGAGTTAAAATTTGTTGTAAGAAGATATCTGCAATTGAATCTTTTACAATAATTTTTCCTGCTGCTTCCGCTTCTGCTTGAGCTTTGTTTGCAGCCTGTGCACCTTCTTTTTCAACGATGCGGTCATATTGAGCCCAAGTAAATACTTTATCGCCGAATTCTTTTTCAGCTAGCTCATAGCCCCAATTTTTAAATGCGCCTTCTGTATATTTCATAATGTTACCTTTGTGTACAAGCGTAACAGACTTGCGGCCTTGTTCAATTGCATAGTTGATTGCTGCACGCACAAGACGCTCTGTTCCTTCAGAAGAAATAGGCTTAATACCTAATCCAGAAGTTTCAGGGAAACGGATTTTATTTACGCCTAATTCCGTTTGTAGGAATGAAACAAGCTTTTGTACTTCTTCAGAACCCTTCGCATATTCAATACCAGCATAAATATCTTCAGTATTTTCACGGAAGATAACCATATCTGTATCTTCAGGGCGCTTAATTGGAGAAGGTACGCCGTCAAAGTAGCGAACAGGACGTAAGCATGTGAATAAGTCTAATTCTTGACGCAATGCCACGTTTAGAGAACGAATTCCACCGCCTACTGGTGTTGTTAATGGTCCTTTGATTGCAATTATGTATTCGCGAATTGCATCTAACGTTTCTTCCGGTAACCATTCGCCAGTTTGATTAAATGCTTTTTCACCTGCTAATACTTCTTTCCAAACGATTTCTTTTTCACCATTGTATGCTTTTGTAACCGCTGCTTCTAGTACGCGAGAAGCTGCTGCCCAGATATCCGGACCAATTCCGTCACCTTCGATAAATGGAATAATTGGGTTATTTGGTACGTTTAACACGCCGTTTGCTACAGAAATTTGTTCACCTTTTGTCATGAGAATGACCTCCTTAAAAAATTTGTCTACTTTCACTTATGGAAAAGTGCTCAACGAACGTGAGCACCTTCGTCACATTGTTTAGCTGCGCTCTTCAAGCGGAATGTACGTTTGTTTTCCAGGACCGATATAATCAGCTCTTGGACGAATCAAACGATTGTTTGAATACTGCTCTAAAATGTGAGCAATCCATCCTGATACGCGGCTTACGGCAAAGATCGGAGTAAATAGATCGTGATCAATCCCTAAGCTGTGGTATACAGAAGCTGAATAGAAATCAACGTTTGGCGGAAGTTTTTTCTCGCCTGTTACGATCTCTTCAATTTTCACTGACATATCGTATAGCGTTGTATCTCCTGCTTGTTTGGTAAGTTTTTCAGACATTTCTTTCAAGTGCTTGGCACGAGGATCACCCTGCTGATACACACGATGTCCAAATCCCATAATCTTTTCTTTTTTCGCGAGCTTTTCGCGAATATAAGGTTCCGCGTTTTCAACTGTTTGAATGTCAGACAACATTTTCATAACAGCTTCATTCGCTCCCCCGTGAAGAGGACCCTTTAATGCTCCAATAGCGGCTGTAATTCCTGAATAAATATCGGATAACGTTGCCACACAGACACGAGCTGTAAAAGTTGAAGCATTTAGCTCATGATCAGCATGTAAGACAAGTGCTTTATCAAATGCCTCTACTTGGATATCAGTTGGCTCTTCGCCGGTTAACATATATAAAAAGTTAGCGGCAATGCTATAGTTTTCGTTTGGTTCAATTGGCTCTAATCCGTTACGGACTCTTGAAAAAGCCGTTACCACCGTTGGTAATTGTGCTTGCAAACGAACAGCTTTGCGATAATTTGCTTCTTCATCCATTAAATCAGCTTCAGGATCGTACAACCCCAATAGTGATACGACTGTTCTTAAAGCTGCCATTGGATGAACATCTTTAATTGGATAAGTTTTGAAATGCTCTAAGACTTCTTGGGGTAATTTAGCGTTTTCTGCTAGTAATCTAGAAAACACAGATAATTCTTCTTTGTTAGGTAATTTTCCGTGCCATAGTAAATACACCACTTCTTCAAATGTTGCATAATTCGCTAAATCATCAATATTGTAGCCTTGATATGTTAAAGTGTCATCAATAATTGAACTTACTGCTGACGTTGTAGCGACTACCCCTTCTAGACCTCGAGTTGCTGTCATAAATCTCCACTCCTTTACAGAAAAAATTCCCCATACCTTTCTGTGTAAAACGTGAAAAACAAAATTGAGCCCCTGCTCAACTAGACATTAAATGATATACGAAGCGCCTCTTTTGAATATATATCTTGGAAGAACATTCCTTCACCCCACGTAAAGAAAATGCTTACATTTCCATTTGTTTCAATAACACACAAAATCAAAACATCTGCATGTGTCATTGCTTTGTTACAGCCCTATAGGTAAAACATACAATTGTATGTAAAAAGATGCGGCCTCAAAATATATTATAAACAATTATCTGACTTTTGTGAATCAAAAGAGAGAAGAAATTTCAAAAAAATTATTATTATACAAAAATTTCTACGAAAAAAGTTCAGTTAATTTCATAAATAAATAAGCGATTCCAGCACCGATTAACGGACCTACTGCTACCCCTTGAAACAGCGCCACAGCAAGAATTGTGCCAAAAACTAAAGCGGTCGTAATATGCGGATCATCTTCCAAGAGTGTAAGTCCATATTTGGCAATAATTGCTACAGCAATTCCGGCTCCTAGAGCAATCCAGGCATAAGAAGATTTCACGGCCTCTCCTAATTGTTTGAATCCTATGTCTCCTGTTGCAATTGGCACAAGAACGGCAATTGTAATAACCGTTACGCCAATATTAATTCCTTTTGATTGTAGAAACGGAAAAACCTTACCGTCTAACCCAATTAATTTTAAAATAAGTAAAAATGCAACTGCAATAATTAATGATTGATTTTTAGCCACTAATCCAATTACGAGTAAAACAGCTAAAAAAAGCATGGGTTGTGAGAACATTTTACTCATCCTTTCTTTTTTTATTGTGATAAATCTAAAGCGTATTACGTAAATATTTTATGAGTAGCTTTTTCTTTTGTTGACTATCGTTTACAAGGAGGCCTCTATTTATTGTGTACAAGCTTCATTTACATCGACTATTTCGCTTAGCTTGTGTATTGGCAATTATTGCAGCATCTATATTTCTTAGTTATTATGTCTCTTCTCTCATATATCCATTTATTATCGCCTGCTGCATCGCTTTTTTTATAAATCCTATGGTTAATCTATTTGAATTGAAGCTGCGCTTACCCCGCTACTTAGCTGTTTTACTGTCAATGGTTCTGGTCTTCTCTCTTTTGGCTGGACTTATTACGTTACTTATCACAGAAATCATTGCAGGAAGTACGTATTTAGCGAAAGTTGTTCCCACAAATTTCAAAGAAGTGGTCATATTTATTGAAAATATTGCTACAGAACAAATACTTCCTTTTTATGAACGCATTACTTCTATGTTTAATAACTTAAATACCGGTCAGCAAGCAACTATTTTATCGAACATTAAAGGGGTAGGCAACCATATCGCTCAAACGGTGGGCGATTTTCTCCAAAATGTATTGCAAAGCATCCCAGTACTTTTATCCGTACTGCCTAATGCAGCTACCGTGATTATTTTTTCATTACTGGCTACTTTTTTTATTAGTAAAGATTGGTACAAGCTGATGGCTAAAAGCAGCGTGTTTATTCCTAAAAAAGTAAGGGAAAATGGACAGACAGTGGGTGTGGAGCTTAAAAATGCACTGTTTGGTTTTATTAATGCTCAGCTTACGCTTATTTCGATTACCACAATTATCGTTCTTTTTGGTTTACTTGTTCTTAGGGTTGATTATGCTATTACAGTCGCTTTATTGATTGGCTTAGTAGATATTCTTCCTTACCTCGGAACAGGACTGGTTTTTGTTCCTTGGATGATTTATGCCTTTGCCACACATAACGTGTCATTTGCTGTAGGGCTTTCGGTACTATATGCTGTAGTACTTGTGCAGCGACAAATTATGGAACCAAAAATTTTGTCATCAAGCATTGGTCTTGATCCTCTCGCTACATTAATTTCTTTATTTGTAGGATATCAATTGATTGGATTTTTCGGATTAATAGTTGGCCCTGTGATTCTTGTTATTCTAAAAACACTTCATACAACGGGAGTTTTTAAAGAAACGTGGCAATTTATTATAGGAAAATGAAAAAGTGTGTGAAAGAAGCTTCTTTCACACACTTTCTAGTTAACGAATAATCGTCATTCGATTACGTCCTTGAAAAAATCTTCTTAGCCACGTTAAAAGAAAAGGCTTAACGATTCTGCGTGTAAACGGCAGTAAAAAGATAAAGCCCACAACATCTGTCAAGAAGCCTGGAAACAGCAGAAACAGTCCGCCAAATAGTACACACATGCCATCAAGGATTTCACCGCTTGGAACATGTCCCTGGCTCATCTGACGCTGTGCCTTTTGAAAAAGAGATGTTCCTTGTTTTTTCGCTAGAAACGCACCAATAAAACTGGTAGCAATAATCAGTAAAAATGTTGACATTACACCAATGAGATGACTTGAATAAATCAAAATCATTACCTCAACAGCAGGTACAATAAGAAGGAGCGGAAGGAGCTTCCTCACCATCATCACCTCTTCGCTTATTGAATTGCCTAAACAAAAAGAGAAGGATTCCCCTTCTCTTTTTTCTATCATCTACGTGTTCTTACAGTACGCTTGCGTGTCCGTTGTATACGACACCACGTGAAGCATCAACTGTAATATCTTGATCTTCTGAGAATACGCTTGTTGCATTTTCTACGCCTACAATGACAGGAATGCTTAAGTTTAACCCTACTACAGCTGCATGGCTTGTTAGACCGCCTTCTTCTGTAATAAGAGCTCCTGCTTTTTCGATTGCACTGATCATATCGCGATCTGTGCTGTTTGTAACAAGGATCGCACCTTCAGTCATTTTTGCATTTGCTTCTTCAGCAGTTTTAGCAATAACTACTTTACCAACTGCTGCTTTACGACCAATTCCTTGTCCTTTAGCAAGAACGTCACCTACAACTTGAACTTTCATTAAGTTCGTTGCACCTGATTCTCCAACTGGAACACCAGCTGTAATAACCACTAAGTCGCCGTGTGCTACAACGCCTGTTTTTACTGCGTCATTTACAGCGTGATCTAACATATCGTCAATCGTATTTACGCGCTCACCAACAACTGGTGTAACACCCCATACTAGAGACAGACGACGTGCAACAGAATCGTTTGCTGCAACAGCTACGATTGGAGATTGCGGACGATATTTAGAAACGATTTTCGCTGTATAACCACTTTCTGTTGGCGCTACGATTGCACTAGCGTTTAAGTTAAGCGCTGTGTGTACAACAGATTGTCCAATTGCATCTGTAATAGATGGGCCAACTTGCTTGCTGCGCTGTTGTAAAATCTCAGAGTAGTTTAGAGCTTGCTCAGCACGAGAAGCGATTGAATGCATTGTTTGTACAGCTTCAACTGGGTAAGAACCTGCAGCTGTTTCACCAGATAACATAATTGCATCTGTACCATCAAAGATAGCATTGGCAACGTCACTTGCTTCCGCACGAGTCGGGCGCGGGTTGCGTTGCATTGAATCAAGCATTTGTGTAGCTGTAATAACTGGTTTGCCAAGCGCATTACATTGTTTGATTAGATCTTTTTGTACTAATGGTACTTCTTCAGCAGGAATTTCTACTCCTAAGTCACCACGAGCAACCATTAAACCGTCTGAAACTTCAAGAATTTCCTTGATGTTATCTACGCCTTCTTGGTTTTCGATTTTTGAGATGATTTGAATGTGAGCTGCATTGTGTTTTTCTAGTAGTTCACGAATTTCTAATACATCAGATGCGCGACGCACAAAAGAAGCAGCAATAAAATCAATGCCTTGTTCGATACCAAATACAATATCGCTTGCATCTTTTTCAGTGATACCAGGAAGGTTTACACTTACGTTTGGCACGTTTACACCTTTTTTATTTTTTAATGTACCAGGGTTAAGTACTTTTGTTTTAATTTCACCATCAGTTTTATTGATGTCTAGTACTTCAAGACCGATTAAACCGTCATCTAAAAGGATTTTTGATCCTACGTGTACGTCCTCGATTAGACCTGGATATGTAATTGAGAATTTTTCAGTTGTTCCCACTACTTCTGTCATAGAAACAATGATTTCAGAGCCTTCTTCTAACTCAATTGCACCATTTTCCATTGTGTTTGTACGAATTTCAGGTCCTTTTGTATCAAGTAAGATACCTACTGTTTTACCTGTTTGTTTCGCAGCTTCACGAATGTTAACAATACGTGCACCGTGCTCTTCAAAGTCACCGTGAGAGAAGTTTAGACGACAAACGTTTAAGCCTGAGTTAATTAGTTCAACTAATTTTTCTACACTTTCACTCGCTGGTCCAATAGTACATACAATTTTAGTTTTACGCATTCAAATTTCCTCCTATATATTTACTATTTACTCCTTAGATAGGGCAAATAGCTATTTCTTTTACTAACCTTGTACTAGCAGGCTGTGAACAAATATTTTGTTGCCCTGACTTGTTCACCTTGCTTTACGTGTAACTTATGAAATACCTATGTAGCGCTGAATCAAATAGCAAACACAAACACAAACACATACACAGCACTTTAACGATGAATTTCTTCATCGTTTGCTTCTTGTTTTACTATTCCCTGCAATTCATACAGCAATACTTGCTGCCTGATTTGTCTTATATATCTCACGTTTTAGAGAAAAGACAAACGCTAGCACAGCTGCTAATAACCATAGGAAATTTTTTAAAAACACTCTTTTTCTACTTTTACTTAAAGGTTTTTGCTGTCTATAAAATACCACGAAGAACTTGTAAACACAATAGAGAAGGGCTATACAAACCGCACAAAAACGCGCACCCTTATTTTTCAAGAGTGCACGTTTCTTTATTTTATAGTAATGGCATCGTTTTCAGCTGCAAATTGTCCGATTTTTTTGTATTTTAAATAACGCTCTTCCACTAGCTCTTCTTTTGATAAATTCATCAGCTCTTTTAATGATTTCTTGATAATGCCCTCCATGTATCCAGCTTGTGCATCGATATCTCGGTGAGCTCCGCCTTTTACCTCTGAAACCATTTCATCTACAATGCCCAGTTCTTTCAAATCTGGTGCTGTAATCTTCATCGTTTCAGCAGCTTTTTTCGCAAGAGAAGAATCTTTCCAAAGAATGGCTGCCGCTCCTTCTGGAGAAATAACTGAATACGTCGAGTTCTCAAGCATATGAAGGTGATTTCCTAAACCTAATGCCAAGGCTCCCCCGCTTCCTCCTTCTCCAATTACAATGCAAATAACAGGTACAGTTAAGCCAGCCATTTCGAAAAGGTTTTTCGCAATAGCTTCGCTTTGTCCGCGCTCTTCTGCCGCTTTTCCTGGATAAGCTCCTTTTGTATCAATAAAGCAAATAATTGGGCGGTTAAATTTCTCCGCTTGCTTCATTAGACGCAGTGCTTTACGGTAGCCTTCAGGATGAGGCATACCAAAATTACGGCGAATATTTTCTTTCGTATCTTTACCTCTCTGATGTCCAATCACGGTAACAGGCACGCCATTAAACTTGGCAATTCCTCCTACGATTGCTTCATCATCTCCATAAAAGCGATCTCCATGACACTCTAAAAAGTTTGTAAACAAGCGAGAAATATAATCGAGTGTTGTAGGACGCTCAGGATGACGAGCAATTTGAACACGGTTCCATGGGCTTAGATGATTGTAAATATCGTTTTCTACTTTTTCTAAGCGATTTTCTAACTTATCAATTTCGCTAGATAAATCCACTTCTGTATTTTTAGCAAACTCTTTAAGCTCTGCAATCTTGTTTCGCAACTCAACAATTGGACGTTCAAATTCTAATTCGCTTACCACTCGATGTCACCTCCTGCTACGTGTATATCTAAAATAGTTGTTAACGTTTCTTTTAAATCATGACGGTTAATAACTCCATCTAGCTGACCATGCTTCAACAGAAATTCCGACGTCTGAAAATCTTCTGGAAGCTCTTCTCTAATTGTTTGTTCAATAATACGTCTTCCAGCAAAGCCAATTAACGCGCCCGGCTCGGCTAAATTATAATCACCTAACGAAGCAAAGCTTGCTGACACGCCTCCTGTAGTAGGATGTGTCATAATCGAAATGATTAAGCCGCCTTCATCACTGAACATTTTAAGAGCTGCGCTAGTTTTAGCCATTTGCATCAAGCTCAGAACACCTTCTTGCATACGTGCACCGCCTGAAGCTGTGAAAATAAGGAATGGAACATGCATTTCCTTCGCTTTTTCAATGGCGCGAGTAATTTTCTCGCCGACTACAGAACCCATGCTTCCCATACGGAAGTGTGAATCCATAACAGCAACTACTACTTTAATGCCCTCAATATCTCCTTCACCCGTAACAATCGCTTCACTTAAATTAGTTTTCTCACGATCTTTTTCGAGCTTTTCAAGATAATCAGGGAACCCAAGAGGATTTTCTGACGTCATATCTTTGTCGTATTCAACAAACGTTCCGCTGTCGATTAAGCTTTCGATACGCTCTGGTGCTGTCATTTGGTGATGATATCCACAGTTTAAGCATACTTTTAAGTTTTTATTTAACTCTTTCGTATACATTATTTTTTTACACTTTTTACACTTGGTCATAATTCCTTCAGGTACATCTTGTCTCATATGCTCAGAAGGAATCGTAGCATATTTTCGTTTTTTTGGAGTTTTTGTGTTTTTTGTAAATAAATCTCGTAACAAGGTGTAACCTCCTTTTGGTTCTTCTCTTTATCATAAGAACCTTTATTCTTCCTCTTCTTCTACTATTTACAAGTTGTGAAAATCCGCCTCAAATACAAATCAAGTGACGGATAGACAAAAATTGGACGAATTGTTCGCTTCACTTTATTAGTTGCTATTTACTTTACTAGATGACTGTTTGATTTTGTGTAGAAAGATGGCATGTCTCTTTCGACAAATTCCTTCTTTCACACTTGTTTGTAGCACTGATGGTGAAGATTTAATACAGCTGCTTCATCTTTTTTAGCTAACGCCTCTACTAATTCACTTATCAGAATGTCGCTTGGCGCTGAGTTTTGTTGAAAAGTTTGAGAAAAACGGCAAATAATCAGCCAGATTCGGTGTAATAGCCGATTAGGCTGCAAAGAAAACAAATAGTCAAACAAGTTCTTCAAACAATCGTCATTCTGCTTTTGAATTGCTTTCGAAACATTGATTTCGTCCTGTTCCGCTAAAACAAAATACAAACAGCTCTTTTCAAGAATATATCTAGTCTGAATTAAGTCTGATTTTGTTTTACCGTCTTGTACTAAAAAAGTAGCTAATAAATCAATAAATTGATGATCCCCTACTTCTTTAATAAACGTACCTTCACCTCTTCTAGTTTCAATCAACCCAATTAGCTCTAACGCTCTGAGCGCTTCTCGAACGGAAGAACGTCCTGCGCCTAACCGTTCAGAAAGCTCTCGTTCTGACGGGATTTTATCCCCCGTAGTTAAACGATCGTCTTCCATTAGCTGGCGAATTTGTTTTAGAATTTCTACATATACTTTTGAACGTTCATTCTTCAAGTTTACTACCACTCACTTTACATTACTTTAACAGGCATGCTTGAAGCATCATGCCTGTCAAAGAACAGTTGATGTAACCTTATTCAATAATCGCTAAGCGACGTGTGTTTTCAGCTACGGCTTCTGGCTTTACCTTTATTCGGGCAACGCCTGTTTCCATAGCTGCTTTTGCAACAGCGGCGGCTACTGCCGGAGCCACTCGTGCATCAAATGGACCTGGAATCACATAGTCTGTATTCAAGTCCTCTTCCGTAATCAAATTAGCAATGGCCTCAACTGCAGCCATTTTCATTTTTTCATTAATATGAGTAGCACGTACATCTAGTGCACCTCTGAATATCCCCGGAAACGCTAAGACATTGTTCACTTGATTAGGAAAATCAGAACGTCCGGTGCCGATTACTTTCGCGCCAGCTTTTTTAGCTTCTTCTGGCATAATTTCAGGCACCGGATTTGCCATTGCAAAAATGATTGGGTCTGGATTCATCTTTCCAATCATCTCCGGTGTGAGTGCTCCTTCAACCGAAACTCCAATAAATACGTCAGCTTCTTCTAAGGCATCAGCTAACGTACCTTCTACTTTGCTTCGATTTGTATAGGCTGCAACTTCATCTTTTATACGGTTCATGCCGTGAGGACGCTTGTCATAAATCGTTCCTTTGGAATCACACATAATGATATCGCGCACTCCATAGCTGTATAATAATTTAATAATAGCAATGCCAGCAGCTCCTGCTCCATTCGCTACCACTTTGATTTGTGACATTTTTCTTCCCGTCAGCTTCAGGGCATTAAGAAGGCCCGCTACCGTAACAATAGCCGTCCCATGCTGATCATCATGAAAAACCGGGATATTTGTTTCCTTTTTCAACCGCTCTTCAATTTCAAAACAGTTAGGAGCCGCAATATCTTCTAAATTAACGCCTCCAAAAGTAGGTTCTAGCAATTTAACAGTTTCTATAATTTTGTCCACATCTGTCGTGTTTAAACAAATTGGGAATGCATCTACGCCGGCAAAACTTTTAAAAAGGACAGCTTTCCCTTCCATTACTGGCAGAGCAGCTTCAGGACCTATATTGCCTAAGCCCAATACGGCAGTGCCATCAGATACAACAGCTACCATATTTCCTTTCATCGTATATTCATATACATTGTTTACATCATCATATATTTCTTTGCAAGGTTCTGCTACACCAGGGGAATAAGCAAGGCTTAAATCCTCTGCGTTTCGAACAGGAATTTTGGACTTTGATTCTAGTTTACCTTTGTTAATGCGGTGCATATGCAATGCTTCTTCACGTAAAGACAATGAATTTCACTCCCAATAAACAAAATGATAACAAATACTGCGCCTGAACCATGTTCTTTCCCACACTCATATGATGTTATAAATCCAATTGCATTTCATTTCAAGAAAAACGCATCTAATTCGTATATTTCATAAAAAACGGTGGTCAGACCACTTTTTTAACTATTTTACCATATAACATCACATGAAATCTGTAAAGACTATATCTTCTTGAACACAACGTGGTTCTCTCCTAGCATTGCTTTTAAAGTTTTTATTAACTCGTCGCTTCGTTCAATAGAATAGTGAACGGGAAGCTTGACCAATTGACGTTCTGCCTCATAATAAATTTTCACGGGAATTTTCCCTCTATGAGACTGAAAGTGCTGGTAAATAGTATGAAGCAGCTTTTCTGTACCTTGCTTTGTTTCTATACGTAAGTATAATTCTTCTGACGGTAGTTTTTGAACCGCCTCGCTAGCAGCTTCAGCACGTTGACAAACAATTTGCTGCTGCCCATTTCTTTCATCTATCTTTCCTTGTATCAGTAAAACCTTACCTTGTTCAAACAGCAGACGATTCTGCTCAAATACGCGGGGAAACGCAACAACTTCTCCTTCTCCACTTTCATCCGTGATGCGTAAAAAGGCCATTTGCTCTCCTTTTTTCGTTCGAATGACACGAATTTCCAACACAAATACTAAAAGAGAGACCGCTTTTCCTGAAGCGTATTCTTTCATATCGTGAAGAGAAACAACAGAATAAAAGGAATTCAGTGCTTCATACTGAGAAGCAGGGTGGCTTGATAAATAAAAACCTAGCATATCTTTTTCATACTGAAGCCGATCTTCTATTTTCAGTTCCTCTTTTTCCATATATTTAGGCTTTAACGAAAATTCATCTCCAAATCCAAAATCATCATCTGGGAGTACCAAGCTTGCATGTTCAAACGCTACATCAATCGTTGCTAATAAAGTAGCTCGATTTTCTCCGAACTCATCAAAGCCTCCAGATAGAATCAAAGCTTCAAGCCCCTTTTTATTCACGGCTTTTTGTGAAACACGGGCACAAAAATCAAATAAGTCTTCAAATCTTTTTTTCTTTCGCTCTTCTGTTATTTCCTGCATAGCTGCTGCACCAATATGTTTAATCGCTGCAAGGCTATACCTTATACTTTCACCTTCTACGTTAAACGAATACATGCTCTTGTTAATAGAAGGTGGGAGAACTTGTATTTTTTTTCTTTTTAGTTCATTAATATATTGAGCAATTTTCCCTTCATTTCCAATAACGCTCGTTAGTAAAGCTGAAAAGAACTGCAGCGGGTAATGTGCTTTCAAATAAGCTAACTGATAGGCTACCATACTGTAAGCAACAGCATGACTTCGGTTGAAGCCATAATCAGCAAAACGCACAATAAGGTCATACACTCGATTAGCAACGGATAGGTCATACCCTTTCTTCTTGCTTCCTTGGATAAAATGAGCTCGTTCACGATCCAGCACTGCCCGTTCTTTTTTACTAACTGCTCTTCTCAACAAATCTGCTTCTCCAAGAGAAAAACCGGCCATTTTTGAAGCAATCTGCATAATTTGCTCTTGATACACGATAACGCCGTGCGTGGATTGTAAAATGTCTTTAAGCGTAGGATGATCATATATTACCTTCTCCACTCCATGCTTGCGCTTAATATAGGTTGAAATATTTTCCATCGGACCAGGTCTATACAGCGCGTTAACTGCTACAATATCTTCTAGCTCTGTAGGTTTTAATTGCTGAAGCACTCTTCTCATTCCATCTGACTCTAGCTGAAAAATACCGGTCGTATCCCCTTTACTCAGCAGTTCAAAAGTTTTCTGATCGTTAAACGGTATATGAGACAGTGACAGCTTTCGATTCATGTCCCGCTCAATTTTCTTTAAAATATGATCTAAAATGGTTAAGTTGCGCAAACCTAAAAAGTCCATTTTCAAAAGCCCAATGTCTTGCAGAGCTTCCATTGGATATTGAGTTAGATATACATCATCATGTCCTTCTTGTACAGCTACAGATTGCGTCAGCGGCTCCTCACTAATCACAACGCCTGCTGCATGCGTAGAAGTATGCCTTGGCAGTCCTTCTATCTTCATGGCAATGTTGTACCATTGTTTTCTGGCTTCATTTTCAGATAAATAGTCTTGAAGAACTCTTGAATCACGAAGAGCGCTTTTCAACGTTGTACCTGGTTTAGTTGGAATCGCTTTGGACATTTTGTTTAGCGCTTCTTGATCAAATCCCATCACTCTCCCTACATCACGTACGGCTGCTTTAGCTGCTAGTGTTCCAAATGTAATGATTTGAGCTACGTGCAGCGCTCCATATTTTTGCGCCACATACTGAATGACTTGATCTCGTTTGTTATCAGGAAAATCAATATCAATATCAGGCATCGAAATACGTTCAGGGTTTAAAAAGCGCTCAAATAAAAGCTGATGCTGAATTGGATCAACATTTGTAATTCGCAAGGCGTATGAGACCAGTGAGCCTGCCGCTGAACCCCGGCCTGGGCCCGTTAAAACACCGTGTTCATGAGCATAATTCATAAAATCCCATACGATAAGAAAGTAATCACTAAAGCGCATATTTTCAATAATGTTTAGCTCATAATCCAAGCGTTCCTCATATTGTTCCGTGATCACTTGAACTCTTTCTTGCAATCCTTTTTCGCAGAGAGTGCGCAAGTAGGTTGATGATGTAACAGACGGGGGAACAGGATATTTTGGAATGGACATTACGCCTAGAGAAATTTCGAGCTCGCATCGTCTTGCGATTTTTATACTTTCTTCTATTAAAAAATGCTGGTCATGAAAGAGATCTTCCATTTCATCAGGTGATTTGAAATAGTACTCGCTGCTCTTACTTTTTACCTCTTCATCGCTATGTAATTTCTCTCCGTCTCGAATAGCTGCTAAACACTCATACGCATCCCGATCTTCTTTTTTTAAATATTTCACTTGATTCGTCGCAACAAGCGGGATATTTTCTTCAGCAGCAAGTTCCGTTAACTGCTGATTTATAAAAGCTTCATCCTGTCCGTGGCGCTGTATCGATATATACAAAGACTGCGAATATACTTTTTTAAAGAATTGAAGCACTCGCTTAGCATCTTGAAGTTTGTTTTCTGCTAGCAGGGTTTCAACTTCTCCAGTTAAACCGGGTGTAATAGCAATCAACCCGCTGCTGTAATGATGAAGCCATTTTTTATTTACACCGTGTTTTTCCTTGGTTTGAACTAAACTGCTTAGTTTTAATAGATTTTCATATCCCTTATCATTTTCCGCTAACAAAACTAAAGGGTACGCTCGCTCGCTTTCTTCATGTTCTAGAATTGATAATGTGAGCCCAATAATTGGCTTGATCCCCGCTTTCACGCAGGCTTTATAAAAAGGAATGACTCCGTACATCACGTTTTCATCAGTCAAAGCAATCGCTTCATAGTTCATTTTCTTAGCTGTTTCTACAAGTTCATGAATACGAACGGAACTGCTTAATAAGCTATAAGAACTTTGAAGCTGCAAGTGAACAAAAGGCACAGGACTTCCCACCTTTCTTTAATTCTTTATTCTTATTATAAATTTTGTTGCCGGCGTAGACAAATTACATAACTCTGAGCGTTTGTCCATATATATGTAGGAAGCGTGATTCATTGATAAAATAGTAAAGGAGGACACGTCATGACAAAAGAGCCTTTTATGTCTCTTTTCATTTGGAGTTACTTCACTTCATTAGGTATTATTTTAGGCGGTTCATTAATTGGAGCATTTGCAGGGTTTTTAATTGGCAAATCTCCTTTATACGTCATGCATACCCTCAGCAATAGTTTAAAAATCTGGGCAATTGTCGGAGCAATTGGAGGAACATTTGATACGTTTTACAGCTTTGAGCGAGGACTCTTTGAAGGAGCCACAAAAGATGTATTCAAACAAATCCTTTTAATTCTATCCGCTATGGGAGGAGCTCAGACCGGGGCTCTTATCATCAAGTGGTTAACTCAGGAGCATTTTGTATGAGGGTACCCAGCGAGCGAATGTTCAAGCGCTCCGACTGGCAGCGTTTTTTTGCCGGTATAGTCATTGGAGCAATTGTTAGCTGGGGGGTGTTTTTAACGATTTATGGCGTTTCAAGAGATAGAGAGCTAGAAGAAATTCGAATTGCTAATGATAAGCTAGAAAAAGCAAATTTGCAAATTAGCGCATGGCAAGAAGATGTAAAAGCATTAAACAAGGAAATGAAGCAGCATTTAATTATTCAGAATGTGAAAGTAAAATTAGTAAACGGCAATCGTTATAAAGTAAACTCTGTGGTTGAATACAATATTCAAAAAAGCGTGGACAAAGAAGCACAGCACTTAATTGCCCAAGATATTGAAAGTGCATATCGAAGCAGGGATATCTTAAAAAAAGCAATTGAAAATAAAAAATACGAATTCGATAAAACAATTTATGAAGTTGAAGCCCATCAAATTTATTTTTATACAACACTTTCGATTGAAGTTCGAATTAAAAAGATGGAAAAAGTACTATAAAAAGCCGCTGATTTAAAATCAACGGCTTATTTTACAGATTACTCCTGACTGCAGAGCTCTTCTAAATCAAGCAGTAAAGGCTCTACTTCTTCCCATGAATAAATGGAAGCGCCGGACGCAAGAGGATGGCCTCCTCCGTTGTATTTTCTAGCAATTGTATTAATGACAAGCTCTTTTGAACGAAGGCGAACACGAATTTGATTTTCTTCCTCCACAAAAAATACCCACGTTTTTACTCCATCAATTTGCCCTAACGAACCGACTAGCTGAGAGGCATCGGCTGGTGTCACATCATATTTTCGAAGAATTTCATTCGGAATTTTCATATGAGCAACTCCTGTTGGAGACATCGTAAAGTTTTGCAGCACATATCCGTGTAAGTGAGCGACGTTTTCTTTTGTTTTGTATAACTGATCATATACGTCTTTAAAATTGAAACCATATTGAATCAATTCACTTGCATAGCAAAACGTTTTCGGCTTTGTATTTGGAAATAAAAATCGACCCGTATCTCCGACGATACCGCTGAAGATCAGCTTTGCTCCTTCATCATTCAGAGATAATCCCTTTTCTTTTCCTTCCAAGTAAAATTCATAAATCATTTCGCTTGTTGAAGAAGCAGACGTCTCAACCCAAAGCAAATCACCGTAAGGAGTTTGGTTTGGATGGTGATCAATTTTAATGACCATTTTTCCATTTATGTAGCGCTGATCTGACACTCGGGCTTCATTAGCCGTATCACAAACGATGACAAGCGCATCCTCATAGGTGTCATCAGCGATGTCATCCATCCGGTATAAAAATTTTAGTGACTCCGCTTCTTCTCCCGTTACGTATACCTTCTTCTCCGGAAAAGATGTTTTTAACAATTCCGCTAATCCGCACTGAGATCCGTATGCATCTGGATCTGGACGAATGTGCCGGTGAATAATGATGGTGTCAAACTGCTTAATAGCTTCTAATATTTGTGCTTTCATTTTCTCTCTCCTGTCAATACTGTTCTTATTTTATGTACGTACCGCATGCACTTACATTTCCGCAGCGCTGTATCCATATTATTTATTAAATCATATCTCTTCTCTTTTTTGAAAGAAGAATCAATCAATAGTAGAATTTTCTGTCATCTACCTGTAAAATAATAGATAATACTGTAAGCACTTTCAACACTACGCATTACTAACATCTAGAAACATTATGGATAGAAATACACCGAACTGGAGGGGCGTCTGTGCCATTTTTTATGATTTTAATCGTTGTGTCCTTTGTTTTCTACATGTATTTAAAAGTAAAATATGTACGTTCGAAACGCCCAATGGAACGAAAGTGGATTTCCGCTAAGTCGAGTATTTGTCTTGGCTCTTTTGTATTATTTTTTGGAATCAATCAATGGTTTATTTACGAAACAAGCCTTTCGCTTATCATCGGCATACTATTTGTATTATTCGGTTCAGGCAGCATATTAGCAGGTATCAAAGCTTACAAGTACTATCAGCCTTATGCAATAAAAGAAGCTGGTCAAATGTAAAAGAAGCTGCAGAGCAGCTTCTTTTTTTATACTCTTTCCAATAACTGAGCCATCATCATCGCTTTCCCTACTACAACCCCGGCATTGTAGACTTCTACATCTAATTTAGCAAACTTCCGACCAAGTTCTAATAGCTTAGGGCGAATTTCAATTACGCTTTCAATTTGAACTGGCTTAATAAAATAAACGGTGATGTTTTCAATAACCAAATCACCTTTTTTATATAAGCGAAGAACACGATTGGCGGCTTCCGTTACAATAGTAGTGAAAACTCCGTATGAAATAGTCCCCATATAATTCGTCATTTGCGGCGTTACTTCACAGCGATACACCGGTGCTTCTTTTGTCTCTTGTACATCCATAAATTGATTGGTTACAATGTCGTCAATAGTTTCTCCTACCTGCGGTTGACGCTGAATCATTTGCAGCGCCTTTAAAACATCTTGACGGCTGATAATGCCCTCTAGCCGGTGGTAATCATCCACTACAGGCAGTACTTCAATCCCTTCCCATACCATCATATGCGCAGAAGAAGCGACCGATGTTTTCCCGTGAACCGTCATCGGATTTTTCGTCATTACTTTTTCAATTGAAGTAGAAAGGTCATATCCAATAACATCTTTTGAGGTGACCATACCGTGAACTTTCATATGCTGATCCACTACAGGAAAACGACTGTGGTGAGTCTTATCGTTACATTCATGCCATTTTTCAATCGTATCGGTTAACTGCAAGCTAACCGCTTCAGAGATAGGTGTTAAAATATCCTCTACAAGCACAATTTCTTTTTTTATCAGCTGATCATAAATAGCACGATTAATCATCGTTGCAACTGTAAACGTATCATAGCTCGTTGAAATAATAGGAAGTTTAAGATCATCCGCAAGCTTCTTAACCCATTCTTCCGTATCAAAGCCGCCCGTAATTAACACGGCTGCTCCTGCTTCAAGAGCTAATTCATGAGCGTTTACTCGATTCCCTACGATAAGAAGGTTTCCGGCCTCGGTATATCTCATCATAGCATCAAGCTTCATCGCTCCAATAACAAACTTGTTTAACGTTTTATGCAAACCTTCACGTCCGCCCAGCACTTGTCCATCCACGATGTTTACTACTTCAGCAAACGTGAGCTTTTCAATGTTTTCTTTCTTCTTTCGTTCAATTCGAATGGTCCCCACTCGTTCAATCGTTGAAACATATCCTTTATTTTCCGCGTCTTTTATTGCTCGGTACGCCGTGCCTTCACTGACATTCAGTTCTTTGGCAATTTGGCGCACTGAAATTTTTTCACCAATTGGAAGCGAATCGATATACTGTAAAATTTGCTCATGTTTTGTCGCCACGTGTACTTCACCCTTCTAAAACGTTTTTACGTTTCATATGTCTTTTCTTTTATTATACGGGGGAAGTGAAATGGATTCAATCTAACCTCTTTGACGCAAAGGCTTTCTCACACTATTTTTTTGAATACCTGCCTTCTTGCGGCGCGGTGCATAAAGCAGTGATGACAAATTGCCTCCGGCTACAAAAAGAGCAAAGGTAAGCCAGCTTATGCTAAAAACCCCTTGCAAACTCGAAGTTGTTAACACTAAGTGCGGCATTGCATAGTAAAGCATCACTCCGCATAATAAAAGCGATAAAATAACTCGATTTTTTTCCATAGCTCTCCCTCCTTATTATTACTATCGTATGCAGGGAAGTAAAAAAAGCAGAACGTTTCTTTACAAATAAAAAGAGATTAAGACATAACTGCATCGATTCAATCTAAAGACGAACAAATGTGAGACATGAGCTGAACCGCTTGTGACACCGCAGTTGACTTGCGTGCAAGACTTCGCTTTCCGAGGGAGTCTTCGTCTTGCCCTCCAATCAACAGCTAGAAGCCGCTACATATATGAAACCTACGTTCACCTTAACAATAAAAAAAGAACGAGTGATCGATAATATCGATTACTCGTTTTTTTTTAACTTTAACTGAAATCGTTTTGTCCCAGCCTTTATTTATGATTAAAGATCCAATCCTTCTCCAACTTTTAATACTTTTCCTTCAATACCAGATAAAGACTCAACAAATTGATGAGGATCTTGCTTAATTACAGGAAATGTATTGTAGTGAATTGGCACAACAAGCTTTGCCTGCACCCATTCCGCTGCGATAGCCGCATCTTCAGGTCCCATTGTAAAGTTATCTCCAATTGGAAGAAATGCTACGTCAGGCTCATGGCGACCAATTAACTTTAAATCAGAAAATAAAGCCGTATCTCCAGCATGATAAATTGTCTTTCCTTCAATCGTTAAAAGCAAACCAGCCGGCATTCCTGTATAAATAATTTTCTCATTATTTTCTGTATAACTTGAACCGTGGAAAGCTTGTGTCAATTTTACCGTACCAAAATCAAATGTATAAGCTCCGCCTATGCTCATTGGATGTACGTTTAAGCCTTGCCAGCTAAGATATGTAGCTAATTCTGCTACTGCCACAACAAGTGCACCGCTGCGCTTAGCAATTTCCACCGTGTCGCCTACATGATCATTATGGCCATGAGTCAGTAAAATCACATCTGCTTTTACATCTTCAGCATTTAAATCTGTTAATTCATTTCCAGTAATAAACGGGTCAATTAAAATTGTTTTTCCTTTTGTTTCAATTTTAACAACAGAATGTCCATGATAAGAAACGCGCATCATATATTCTCTCCTTTTACACTAACCTTTTCTATATTCTACCCGTCTGTTTTGGTTACAAAACAAGTGAATACGCGGCTATCATATCACAAACTGCGCAAAAACATGCCTTATTATGCTTGCTCTAATAAAGTTGTTGCATCAGCGTAAGTTAGACCGTGTGCATCTGCAACAGCCGCGTAAGTGACAAACCCATTTAGGGTGTTGATGCCTTGAAGAAGGGAAGGGTTTTTTAAGCACGCTTTTTTATATCCCTGATTTGCTATTTGCAGAGCATAAGGAACCGTTACGTTGGTCAGCGCTAAGGTCGACGTGCGTGGAACAGCTCCAGGCATATTAGCAACAGCATAATGCAAGACCTCATGCTTCAAATAAGTCGGGTTATCGTGAGTGGTAATGCGATCAGTTGTTTCAAAAATCCCCCCTTGATCAATAGCAATATCAACTACAACGGACCCTTTTGACATCGTTTGAACCATTTCCTCTGTGACAAGCTTTGGCGCTTTAGCTCCCGGTATGAGAACCGCTCCTATCACTAAATCTGACTCTTTTACAGATTGTGCGATATTGTAGTGATTTGACATTAATGTCGTCACTTCTTTACCAAATAAATCATCAAGCTGGCGAAGGCGATCAGCGTTTAAATCAATTATTGTAACATCAGCCCCTAATCCGACCGCAATTTTAGCAGCGTTGGTTCCCGCTACTCCTCCTCCAATAATTGTTACTTTTCCTCTTTGCACGCCTGGAACTCCACTTAATAAAATCCCTTTGCCACCTTTGGTTTTCTCCAAAAATTGAGCTCCAATCTGAGAAGACATTCTTCCTGCAACTTCGCTCATCGGAGTTAACAGAGGCAAGCTTTTGTTTGGAAGCTGTACAGTTTCATAAGCGATGCCTACCACCTTTTTATCAATCAATGCTTTCGTTAATGCTTCTTCAGCTGCCAAATGTAAATAGGTAAACAAAATAAGTCCTTCACGAAAATATCCGTATTCTTCTGAAATCGGTTCTTTTACTTTCATAACCATTTCAGCATCCCATGCTTCTTTTGCAGTATTTACAATAGAAGCTCCTGCATTTGTGTAATCTTCATCATGGAATCCAGAGCCTTCTCCTGCCTGTGTTTCAATATATACATCATGCCCACCGTTAACTAAAGCTGTAACACCAGCTGGAGTAATAGCCACGCGATTTTCATTGTTTTTTACTTCTTTCGGCACTCCAATTTTCACCTTTATCCCTCTTTTCTTATATCAGTGATTAACTGAAAAAAGAACGCCACACCAAATCCTTTAGAAAACCGGATTTACTATGACGTTACCTTTCGATAGAGCTCAGCATAATCCTGCTTTTCTTAGTCTATATACAGTATATGCATCTAGTTATTCATATAGTTCGTTATCACTCTGTGCTTCTGGATTTTCGACTACAGAAGCCATAGCATCGCCAATGACGCCGCTTGAATAAGAATCCATTAGCTGTCTTGATGTCTCTTTTTCTCCTTCAAAATCATATTCATATACATGCTGCGGATGTTTTTTGTCTTTCATATGTCACTTCTCCTTTTTCACTTTATTTTCTTTACGAATGTAAACTTTACTTCATAATCCCTTACATGATCTTTTCTATTTTCTTCTTAAATGCTCTAGTTATACCATTTATCTCACATCAAAAAACGCCCGCAGATTTTTCTGCGGACGTTTTGATAACTTTTTTATATCGATGTTTTTTCATGCAATTCATCTTTAGCTAGCTGAATTGCTTTTTTTACTTGTTCAAATCCTGTTCCTCCCGCGCTATTGCGGCGATTAACAGCTGTTTTTGGACTTAATACATGATAGATGTCTTCCTCGAATAAATCTGACGCTTCCTTATATTGTTCAAGCGGCAAATCCATTAGGTAGATATTTTTCTGAATACAAACGAGAACCAGTTTCCCAACCACTTCATGTGCTTCACGAAACGGCATACCTTTTGAAGCAAGATAGTCAGCTAACTCCGTTGCATTTGAAAAATCTTGTTTCGTAGCTTTTTCCATAACATTTGTTTTTACTGTCATTGTTTCGATCATGCCAGCAAAAATGGTCAAACATCCTTCAATCGTTGTAACCGTATCGAACATGCCTTCTTTATCTTCTTGCAAGTCTTTGTTGTATGTTAAAGGGGTACCTTTTAACACAGTCAATAGGCTAAATAAATGACCATATACTCGTCCTGTTTTACCACGAATTAACTCCGCCATATCAGGATTTTTCTTTTGAGGCATAATACTGCTGCCCGTTGCGTACGTATCATCCATTTCAATAAATTGAAATTCTTGACTAGACCATAAAATTAACTCTTCACAAAAACGAGATAAATGCATCATTAAAATAGAACTGTTGCTTAAAAACTCTAAAATAAAGTCACGATCGCTGACAGCATCCATACTGTTTTGATAAATCCCATTAAAGCCTAGAAGCTCAGCGCTATAGTGACGATCAATTGGGAATGTTGTACCAGCTAAAGCTCCTGCTCCTAAAGGAGATAAATCAATACGCTTCAGCGATTCCGCATAACGTTCAGCATCGCGCTTGAACATTGAAACATAAGCCATTAAATGATGAGCAAAAGAAACCGGCTGCGCGCGCTGCAAATGTGTGTAGCCTGGAAAAATGGTTTCAACATGCTGATCTGCTTTTGTAAGCAATACATCTTCTAGATTTTCAATCAGACCTACAATTTGCTGAACATGCTTTTTTAAATATAAGTGCATATCTGTAGCAACTTGATCATTACGGCTTCGACCCGTATGAAGCTTCCCTCCAACCGGACCAATTTCATCAATTAATAACTTTTCTAAATTCAAATGAATATCTTCATATTGAGCAGAAAATGTTAATTCTTTCTTCTTAGCTTTTTCAAGCAGTGTTTGAAGGCCTTTTTTAATTTGTGACGCTTCATCTCCAGAAAGAATACTGCATTTCTCAAGCATTGTTACATGTGCTAAACTGCCTTCAATATCTTCTTCTACAAGATGCTGATCAAATGAAATCGACGCACCGAACTCGTCAATCCATTGTTCAGGGCGTTTCGTAAAACGCCCTCCCCAAAGTTTGGTCATACCGTTGTCACCTTCTTTTGATTTACCATGCTGCTCACTTGTGTTGGAAGTCCCCATAATGAGATGAAACCAACTGCTGCATTGTGATCAAACTCATCTTCTTTTGTATATGTTGCAAGTTTTTCATTGTATAAAGAATTAGGAGATTTACGTCCCTCTACGATAGCATGCCCTTTAAATAGTTTTACTCTCACTGTTCCGTTCACATATTGCTGCGTATCTTTCAAGAATGCAAGCAGTGAATTTGTTAATGGAGAGAACCATAAACCTTCATAGATAACTTCTGTTAATTTTTTCTCAATCACTGGTTTGAAGTGCGCTACTTCTTTCACTAATGTTAAATCTTCAAGCTCTTTGTGTGCTTTAATTAATGTCATAGCAGCTGGACACTCATATACTTCACGTGATTTAATTCCCACAAGACGGTTTTCTACATGATCAATACGTCCGACTCCGTGCTTACCTGCAATTTCATTCAATTCTAGAATTAACTGAGCTAGCGTGTAAGATTGACCGTTTAATGATACTGGAACACCTTCAACGAATTCAATTTCTACTACATCCGCTGTGTCCGGAGTGTTTTCAAGAGAAGCCGTTAGGTCATATGCTTCTTCAGGTGGAGCTGCCCAAGGATCTTCAAGAACGCCACACTCGTTACTTCTTCCCCACAAGTTTTGGTCAATTGAAAATGGGCTGTCTAAGTTAATTGGAATTGGAATATTCTTTTCTTTTGCATACTCGATTTCTTCTTCACGAGACCATTTCCAGTCACGAACAGGAGCTAAAACTTCTAAGTGTGGATTTAATGCTTTAATTGATACTTCGAAACGCACTTGGTCATTTCCTTTTCCCGTACATCCATGTGCGACAGCTACTGCATTTTCTTGTTCTGCTACTTCTACAAGCTTTTTAGCGATTAGCGGTCTAGATAGTGCAGATACTAATGGATATTTTCCTTCATATAATGTGTGTGCTTGAAGTGCTGCTAACGCAAATGTATTGGCATATTCTTCTTTTGCATCAATCACATATGATGATACCGCTCCAACTGTTAAGGCTTTTTCTTTAACGAATTTCAAATCTTTTCCTTCGCCTACATCTAAACAGCAAGCTACCACATCGTACCCTTTTTCCTGTAACCATTTAATTGCAACTGATGTATCTAAACCTCCGGAATATGCTAAAACAACTTTTGGATTACTCATTATCTATTCCTCCTACAAATTATATATATATTAATACAACCGTTTTAATTTTTATTCATTTAATCTACTATTACTTTAACAACTTTTTAATCTATTTTCAATAGTTATTCAAAAAAAAGTATATAAATTCACATTTATTTTAATTTAATAGGGTGAAATCTCTTAAAATACTGTAAAAATAGATATGAATGAATATTCCTCCCTTACATACTTTGTATATTTATATGCATAAATCAAGTATACATGATTTATTTTTCACTTACAGTAGCTCTGGCTTTTGTCATTGTATAAAATGGAAGGGAAGAGGTGAAAAAATGGAGCGCTTTTTTACTTATGACAACAGACTCGGTATAAAAATTCCTGCTCTCGAAAGAGAATGGACATTCTATTCTGAAAAAGTTCAGCAGGATATCCTCCTAACATGGGAATCCATTCGGGGGCAGATTCCAGACAAAATTCAATCTTTAGAAAAGAGTATTAATCAAAAACAAGCGGCGTTAGAAGATGAGACTAATTTTATCCGCTCCTGCGAATTAAATAGCGAGATAGGAGAACTTGCTTCTATTATTAATGATTTGTGGATTTGGTATCGAACAAATGAGGAAATATCAAAAAAAGTTCACGGATAGACAAAAAAACGAGTCTCATGAAAAATTAATGAGACTCGTTTTTCTTATCCAGCAAATAGCGGTATTGGTAAAAGCGCTTCGCATAATCTGTCACTTGTTTGGCCATTCGATAATTCATCCCTCCGCCAACCATCATGCTTACAATCGGCAAACGATTATAAACTTTTCGCTTCGCAGCGAATATAGCTAGCGTTTTCCCAATTTGCACAACGATTTTTTGCAGCCACGTTTTATCTACAATTTGATCAACACCTTCATAAAAATACGGGTCAAATTCTTGGCTTAACTCACCCTTTAATTGATGCCACCCCTCAGCCTGAAGGTGTCTAGGTAAGGTTGCTGCATGGAACACTTTTAGCGTTAGCATAAGCTCTGAAGGAGTCTGGATATGATAACCGTAGCTCATTGCTGCCTGTTGCACCGCTTGAATATTCATGCATAAAACAGCAGGTATATCAATACCGACTAGCAGCGATTGTCCGGTTCCTGAAAGTGCTCCTTGACTCAGCGCATACAACCGAAGCTTGGCCATTTGCTGTTCGCATATATAAGAAAGCTGATCTACTTGAAGGGAATTCATTTCTGACAGATCTGTGATATCCTCTTTGAATACACGAGCGGTTTCAATAATTCGTTTTGTCGCTTGAGTTTGCATTTCCGTACCTTGAATTAATGCAGTTAACTGAAAGAGTCCCTCATCAATTTTATGTAAATAGGTCTCACGAACAGAAGCTGGAATTAAATTAAGCCCTTTTTCTAACCACTCTTCGTACAATAACTCCATCTCAGTTGCTTCTACACTCTGTAAGCTCTCTTCCCATTTATAGATTTCTTCTAAAAGCTGTTCTTCGCGATTCGTTAGTATCATCATGTCACCCTTTCAAGAAATAAGTAGTTTTATTTTTATTATAACAAATAATGCATCCGTTACATTTTGCTTCCTATATTATTTCTTTCTTCTATACGTTGTAAACCTTCTTTCAACCGTCAGCTACTTACGCTATATAAAAAAGCTGATTTCCAAACAAGGAAATCAGCTTTTCGTTAGTTTGCCTGACAATTTATGAGAATTCATGCATTGAAGAGGCACTTTATGAACTTAAATATTCGCTAAACGAGTAACGTCACGTGCAATCATAACTTCTTCGTCTGTAGGAATAACCATAACTTTAACTGGAGAATGAGGGTAGCTAATAAATGCTTCTTCTCCTTGTACACTATTTAAAGCTGGATCCCAATAAACGCCCATGAACTCTAAACCGCGCAGAACGCGAGCACGTACAACATCACTGTTTTCTCCAATACCTGCTGTGAAGATGATTGCATCTACACCAGACATACGAGCAGCATAAGAACCGATATATTTATGAATACGGCTAGCAAATACTTCAAGTGCTGTTTCAGCGCGTTCATTGCCTTCAGCGCTTGCTTTGATTAGATCGCGTAGGTCACTAGAAATACCAGATACACCTAAAAGACCACTTTCTTTATTTAATACATTTAATACTTCGTCAGCAGTTTTCCCTGTTTTCTCCATAATAAATGGAATTAATGCAGGGTCAATGTTACCTGAACGAGTTCCCATTGCTACACCAGCTAATGGTGTGAAGCCCATTGATGTATCAATTGACTTGCCGCCTTCAATTGCAGCGATACTTGCACCGTTACCTAAGTGACAAGAAATTAAGCGCAATTGTTCGATCGGACGGCCAAGAAGCTCAGCTGCACGCTCAGAAACATATTTATGAGATGTGCCGTGGAAACCGTATTTACGAACACCATACTTTTCATAGTACTCGTACGGTAAGCTGTACAAGAATGATTTTTCTGGCATTGTTTGATGGAATGCTGTATCGAAAACTGCTACAGCTGGAACATTTGGAAGAATATCTTGGAACGCTTTAATTCCCACAATGTTTGCTGGGTTGTGAAGCGGTGCTAAATCAGATAAAGCTTCAATTTCCGCTAGTGTTTCATCTGTGATTAAAACAGAATCAGCAAATTTCTCTCCGCCGTGTACTACACGGTGACCTACACCAGTGATTTCATCGTATGATTGAATGATGTTTTGAGAAAGTAACTTTTCAACTAAAATTTTAACTGCAACAGCATGGTCAGGGATTTCTGTAATATCCGTTTGTTTTTCACCATTTACCGAGATCGTGAAAACAGCGTTATCTAAACCAATTCGTTCTACTAAACCTTTTGTTAATACCGTCTCACTTGGCATTTCAAATAATTGAAACTTAAGTGAAGAACTGCCGGCGTTGATTGCCATGATTTTTGACATAAAAAAACAGCTCCTTCTTTATTATACGTGCATCATAAACATAACGAACAGAACATAAAAGTGTAATCTCTACAATATTCTATGCATTTCGACACGATTTCTATCCTTATTCATTTAATCATTCACGACAATAGATTTCAAGAGCTATACATCATGAAAACGCTACCGACAAATATTCATTATTTTCGAAAAAGACTTACTTTTTATTCACTCGGAACCATTGGTCCATTTGAGCCATAATATCACTCATTGCTTCCCGATTGCTGAACTTCGGCAAATTCACAAGCAGCGCGTTTTCAGGTGCTGTTACTCCTTCTCCCTGCTTTTGAAGAACCATAATACTTTTAGCAGCCTGCTCTTGTTTGAACATTGAAAGTGGCAGCTGAATAATCCCTTGCACGATTGCTTCCTCTTTTAAGAGCGGCTGTAATAAATGAGACTGTTCCGATTCAAACAAGTTATTTGGAATAAGAGCCACTACGTATCCTCCGTCTTTTACATGACGCAAGCTTTGTTCAATAAATAAGTGATGAGCATAAGTGTGACCTTCTTCAGCTCTTACCTTATACTCTTTTGCCCCTTCGTCGTTTGGATAATAACCAACCGGCAGGTCACAGACAACTAAATCCACAGGATCAATAAAAAGCGGCTGTAAGCTGTCTTGATTGAATAATTGAACGCCGTGCTTCTGTAAATTTGCATTTACATATGTTAATTGAAGTAATAAATCATCCACGTCTACACCGTATACGTGTTCAATTGACGCAGCATGTGTGTTTAAAATGGTTGTTAATAAATTCCCTGCTCCTACTGCGGGATCTAAAAGCGTATATTTATCTTTTCCTGCCATGAACTTTCCAACTAGATAGCTGACAAATAGTCCTACAGCATCAGGCGTCATTTGGTGGTTAGGCTGAACTGCTTCTTTCATGCCTTTTAAAATAGCCAGCTGATACGCTTTTCGAATCGTTTCTTTTTCAAAATGATCAAGCGTGATTGAATCGTATTCTTTTTTTAAACGTTTTTTAGTTACCTCATCTAGCTCTTTTTGTAAAATAGTTCCTTGAAACAAATTTTCTCCCGTTTCAGCTACTGCTTCTAAATATACGCAGTTTAGTTCTTTTCTTAAAATAATAGCTGTTTGATCAATTACACCAAATAGCTTTTCCATACTAGCTAACTGACTCATATTCTGCCTCCTGTGTAATGAAATAATATCTATATAAATGAGTAAACGTCCTATTTGGAACATCATATTTTATCATAAAAACTTCTTAAAACACAAAGAAGGCGAAAAACATTGTTTTCCGCCTTCTGCCGAACGCCACTGACAATCTTACTTAGCTGTTTTAGCTGCTTCGATTGCTGCTTCGTAGTTCGGATGCTCAGTTACTTCTGGTAAGTACTCAACATACGTTACGTTGTCATTTGAGTCTACCACAAAGATTGAACGAGCTAATAAGCGTAATTCTTGAATAGCTACACCATATGCTTCTCCGAAAGATAAGTCGCGGTGGTCAGATAAAGTTTGAACATTATCAATGCCATTAGCACCACACCAGCGCTTTTGAGCAAACGGTAAATCTACGCTTACTGTTAATACTTTTACGTTATCTAATTTAGCTGCTTCTTCGTTGAAGCGGCGAGTTTGCGCATCACAAACTCCAGTATCAATAGAAGGAACTACACTGATTAGGCGAACAGAACCCTTTGTACTGTCAAGCGTTACTTCTGATAAATCATTTGCTAAAACAGTAAAGTTTGGAGCCTTGTCTCCAACCTTCACTTGATTTCCTAATAATGTTACATCGTTACCTTTAAATTTAGTCACGAATAATTCCTCCTTTAAGTAAGTATGTACACTGTTCATATTAGCTTGTCTGTCTCTATATTGCAATTAAATGACATACAAAACATGGCACTCCAAGCTAGAAAACAAACCAAACAAAATAAGCTTTGCTTGCTTCTTTTACTATTCAAAGAAGCAAGCAAAGCTTTATTTTATACTTACAAATTAAAATCGTTTGCACTATCATGATGCTGATTTTGTTGATTATGATGATCCTGCTGATGATTGTTTCGTTTAAACATTTGTTGCAAGCGTTCAATTGCTTGAGGTGCTGTATCTAAAATCTTTTCATATAAATGTGTACTTTCGTTAAGGTGAAGCATTTTAATTCCGCTTCCACTCACAATTAAAAAGGCAATTGGCGTAATTGATACACCGCCACCGCTACCTCCGCCAAATGGATGACCTGATTCTTGCTGATGCTGTCCCGGAGAAGATGGTGCATGCCCTTCTACTCCAAATTCGCTTCCGCCCGCTGCAAAACCAAACCCTACTTTTGAGACAGTTAAAATAACACTGCCATCAGGTGTTTCTACAGGATCACCAATGATTGTATTAACATCAATCATTTCCTTTAAATTTTCCATAGCTGTCGACATTAAACTTTTAATTGGATGTTCTGCCATTAAGATAACCTCCTTATGTTTTCACAGAGTGTGTCTTGTTCTTATTTGACGACTTCCATCTTTTGCGACGCTTTTTGGACGTATGCCGCCAGTATCTCAAGGTCCGTAAACCTACTAGAATAGCTTGACCAACTCGAAAAGAAATTATGCACTCAAATACCGTTTCTGACCAAAGATGTTGAAATACAGGAGTAACGCTCATGACAGGCATATCTTTTAATTTCATATAACGGCTGATTATACCAACTATGCTCCCCTTTGCAGACCATACAGCCCCGGTAAGTACGCCTGTTAACGCAGCGTCACCTAAGCCGAAACGGCTGTGCCATCTAATATCACTTACCGTTACTTTCTGTAAGAAACGACGGAAAATTTTATGAAAACCGACTACCTGTTCAAGAAATTGCTTCGCATTTTCTAACATGCTTAGCCCGTCTTCTACAGAATAATCACTCCATGAATTCTCATTTTCTTTTCCTTGATCACCCATTCCTTTCTTCTTTTCAACAAGCAAACGCGGTGAATCTTTTCTTACTTTCACTACCGGAATTTCATATGTATAGCGAATAAGACCAAACCAAGCCCTGAGTCTCACTCTGTAATAATCGTTATCTCGGACATGGTGAAGATCTACAAACAGCGTAATTTTTGTCCATACAATAAGTACAATAACAATTAAAAGTGCTAGCAATATCCATAAAAGCCATAGCACATCCTTCACTCCTTCTTAGCTTCACATTATCTCCAAAACACAGAATATTAAACCTTATGGAAACAATAAAAAGAGGTTGAGATATAACGAAATGAATCTAATCTCAAGACGAACAAATGGGATACATGAGTTGAACCGCTTGTGACACCGCAGTTGATTGGAGGACAAGGCGAAGACTCCCGCGGAAAGCGAAGTCTTGCACGGAAATCAACTGCTAGAAGAATCTAAACAAATGAAACCTGCGTTTACCATAACAAAAAAAACGAACCACTAATCAAAAGTCTTGATCAGTGGTTCGTTTTTTACTTCGTCTAAAATCCTTTTATTCCAGCCCGTTTTTATTATCTGCTGATTGTACCTTCGTGTATGACGGTTGTATCTGCGTAGTAATCGTGTGCTCCTTGCTTCTTAGGTAAAAACGCAACTAATAAATAGCCTAGTAGAAAAACCGTTTTAGAAATATAGCGTCCAACTCCTTCACGAAACAGCACAACAGGCCAAGTTAACGTGGAGTCTTTCAGCGATACTACTTTAAGCCCAAACACCATTTTTCCAAGCGTTTGTCCAAAATACTTGGTCATTAAAACAAAATAACCATAGAAGATAATAACCGTTACAATCGTATAAGGAGAAAAAAATCCATCTTCTCGAGAAATACCTGCTAAATGGAAAATGGGCTTGATCAGCAGAGAGTTCAAGCTAGCTACCACAGCTAGATCTAAAAGATATGCCCAAAAGCGCATCCAAAAGCCTGCATAATGGAATTCACTACCTGTTGGCGTACTTACCGCTGGCTCATGTTTTATATTGTCGTTTGATTCGGTTGAATGAGACTGATTTTCCATGTTCCCACCTCTATTCTGCATATAAATACATCAGACGCGGAGAGCTTGGCTGCGCAAATGTTTTTAACATTGCAGTGACTTGTTCATCTCCACCTATTACTTTTTGCATACTCATTGAAAGCCAAGAAGGCAGTCCGAATCCTTGATCGTATTGAATTACTTGTGCCCCTTTTAACTTATAATCTTTTTCCATTCCTGTTACCGCATCTTCAAAATAGCCTAGTTGATCGACCAGCTTCAGCTCTTTAGCCTGACGTCCATCGTACACTCGTCCATCTGCGATAGAACGCACTTTTTCTTTAGACAAGTGACGTCCCTCAGAGATAACATTGACGAAACCATCGTACGAGTTGTCTACAAGTGTTTGCATAATTTCTTTTTCTTCTCCGGTCATTTCTCTTGTTGGAGACATAATATCTTTATGAGCCCCGCTTTTAATCACGACAGATTCTACTCCTAGTCTATCAGCCAGCTTGCCGTAGTTAACGCTTTGCATAATTACACCTAGTGAACCTGTTAAAGTGTCCGGGATTGCATAGATTTTGTTAGCCGCTGTTGAAATGTAATAGCCTCCTGAAGCAGCCATTGATCCCATTGAAATATACACTGGCTTTTTCGTTTCTTTCTTCAGCTCTTCAATTTTTTTATGTATTTCAGCACTTTCAACGACGCCGCCGCCCGGTGAATTCACCTTAATAATGACTCCTTTAACTGCCTTATCATTTTTTGCAGCCTCTAGCTGCTTTAAAAATGCTTGGTGGTTATAACCATTTTGGGACATAAGCGGAGAGGAACCGCTTCCTGTATCTTGAATCGTTCCATTGACCTCTAGCACTGCAATTTTCTTAGCTGCATTCCCTTTTTCGATAACTGTTTCTGATAGTTCACTGTCGTCTCCTCCAAATATGCCTGCCAGACCGTCATCTTTTTCTTCTTTGACTGAAAAACCAATATTAACAATCGCAGAAAAAATGAATAAGCAGGCTGCAATTAAAAGAGCAATCCACCTTTTTTTGTTCATGAAAATCCTCCTTTTTAGGTGTCAGAATTAAAAGATTATTCTTTTAATTCTTAAAGCAATAATGCTATAATTATTGTAACAAACTTTTTTTAAAAAGTTTACTTTATCGCTAATATTTTACATATCAGACAAACAAGGGGGAACTATCTATGCCAAATCGTCGCAACGTTTATTTCTTTCATCCAAAAAACCAGGAAACAAAGGCGCTTGTAAGTCCACTTATTGAACTTGCAAAACAATATGACTTTCAAGTAGTAGATCATTTCGACAGCGCTAACATCATTGTAAGTATTGGCGGTGACGGAGCTTTCTTACAGGCTGTCCGTCAATCTGGCTTTCGAGATGACTGCTTATATGCTGGTGTCACAACTTCAGATCAACTAAGCTTTTACTGCGATTTTCATATCGATGAAACGGATAAAATGATTGAAGCTATTACGACAGAAAATATAGAAGTACGTCGATTTCCCGTTTTACAAACTCAAATTGATCAAGGAACTTCTTTTTATTGCTTAAATGAATGTTCGATTCGATCAGGTGTTATAAAAACACTCAGTCTAGATGTTTTTATTAATGAAAATCACTTTGAAACATTCCGTGGGGATGGGATGATTATTTCAACACCAACAGGCAGTACGGCTTATAATAAATCGGTAAGTGGAGCCGTAGTTGATCCGTTAATTCCTTGTATGCAAGTCAGCGAATTGGCATCGCTAAATAATAATAACTATCGTACATTAGGATCTTCATTCATCCTAAGCGCTGAGCATACGCTCACTTTAAAACTATCCAATGACAACAACCACAGTCCAATTATTGGAATAGATAACGAAGCATTAAATGCACGCCAAGTTGATCAAGTTCAAATTCGTTTAAGCGACCGTCAAATTAAAACGGTTAAACTGAAAGATAACTCTTTCTGGCAACGAGTTAAGCGTACATTTCTATAATAAAAAGCGCCCTTGGGCGCTTTTTATTTTTGATATACAATTTCTCCATTAATAGCAGTCATCTGCACCTGTACCCCTGGAATATCATCTGCAGGTATCTCAAACAGATCTCTTTCTAATACGGTAAAATCAGCTACATAGTCCTTTTGAATATATCCTTTTTTGTCCTCTTGATGAATGGCCTGCGCACTTCCTAAAGTAAACAGCTGAACAGCTTCAAATACTGTAAGTCGCTCAGACGGTATGTAAACGACCGAGCTATTTGGAGAAGTTTTTCTAGAAACTGCTGCATGAATTGTTAACATGGGATTGATAGGTTCAATAGGCGCATCCGATCCGCCTGCACACATAACGCCCTCGTCCAATAACGTTTTCCACGCATAGCAATAGTCCAAATGCTCTTCTCCAATTTTTTCAATGACCCATGGAAAATCACTGGCTAAAAACCGGGGCTGGATATCCAATACAACCGGGAGCTTTTTTACACGCTCAACTAAATCTTTTCGTAGAATTTGCGCATGAATAATACGATCTCTTTGCCCTGTTTGAGGAGGATATTGTTCGATGCTTTCTACTACATATTGAAACGCTAAATCACCAATCGCATGAATTGCAACCGTCATGCCTAATTCTCTTGCTTTTCTCACTAGCTGTTTTAATTCATCGAGTGATTGAATAGCTACACCTCTTGTAGATGGGTCGCTTTTGTACGGAAAGCTTAAAAGAGCAGATTGACTGCCGAGAGAACCATCAGCAAAAATCTTCATTGGCCCTATTTCAATAAAAGCGGATGTGTCTTTCTTTTCTTCAACATATGTATACATATCATCTACAGCTTCATGATGAACAAGTAAATGAGCACGAAACAGCTGCTTTTCTTTATGAATAACGTCTTGAAATGCTTGATATGTACGCAAAAAGCCTCCATAATAATTTAAATCTTCCGTATGTCCACCCGTCAATCCGTGCTGAACACAATCTTTAATAGCTACTGAAAGAGCTTGTCGAATGTATGCTTCCGATACTTGAGGAATATGAGCCGTTACTAATTCTTGCGCTTGATCAGCCAAAAAACCGGTAGGATTTCCCGCTTCATCCCTCTGGATAATACCTCCTTCCGGGTCCCATGTTTCAGCTGTAATCCCGGCTATTTTAAGAGCAGTCCCGTTTACTACTAATCCGTGACGACAGACTCGCTTCAACATAATAGGATGTTCTGTTGAAAGTTGATCAAGATCTTGATACTGAATCAAAGAGGAATCTTCCCACTGATTTTCATCCCAACCTTCTCCAATTACCCATTCTCCTTTTGGTGTACTCTCTACTTTTTGCCGAACGCGCATCAGCACATCTTCCCTAGAAGTAGCTTGAGACAAATCAAGCCTAATGAGCTTTTCACCATGACCAATTAAGTGAAGATGGCTATCTACAAAGCCCGGATACATTGAATATCCTTTGAGGTGTACTTCTTTGTCAATCTCAGCACCCCATTTCATTCTTAGATTTTCTTCTGCGCCTATATCTTCAATGAATCCTTTTTCAACATATACGCTTTCTACATGCTCATCTTCTTTTAGCATCGTATATATTTTGCCTCCGTAAAATAAAGTCCCCATCGCCAACATCTCCTTTACTTTATAAAGCTTGATCTTGTCTCTATTATACGTGACAAAACAAACAAGACAAAAGAGTGAGGTTTCCCCCACTCTTTTTAGCCATCATTATTTAGTTAATATGACTTATTTACCACCAAGTTGTTGCTCAGCCATTTGAACTAAGCGTTTAGTGATTTCTCCACCAACAGATCCGTTAGCGCGAGCTGTTGCTTCTGGTCCAAGATTTACACCGAATTCAGAAGCGATTTCGTATTTCATTTGGTCGATAGCAGCTGCTGAACCAGGAGCTACTAATTTGTTTGTGTTTGCCATGTGTTTTCACCTCCTTGTTGAATATAGATTGTGTCAAAACACATGGCATCATACATTATTTTTTTGGTAATTTTATGAAATTTAACTTTTAAAACAAATCTTCTACGCTGTCTGCGGTATTTGTAGCCGAAGAAGCTGTCATCTCAAGCGTTTCTACATTATTTACCGCTTCTTGAATTAATGTTTCAAAATCATAAAATTGTTCGTATCGATTTATTTTTTCACGCTTTGGCTTCGTTTTTGGTGAGCTTGGGGTAAAAATTGTACAGCAGTCTTCATACGGTCGATTCGAAATTTCATGTGTATCAATTTTGCGGGCAATTTCAACAATCTCCGTTTTATCCATTGTTACAAGCGGACGCAAAATTGGCGTATTAGTCACTTCATTAATCGCATACATGCTCTCAACCGTTTGACTAGCTACCTGCCCTAAGCTATCGCCAGTTACGATAGCTAACGATTCATTTTTTTCACGAATAAGGTCCGTAATTCGAAGCATCATACGACGTGTAGAGGTCATGGTATAATTCTCTGGAATTTGCTTTTGAATCGCTTGCTGTACAGCTGTAAACGGTACAATATGCAGCTTTACTTTTTCGTGATAAGCCGTTAGTTTTTGCGTTAAATCGATGACTTTTTGCTTAGAACGTTCACTTGTAAAAGGCGGACTGTAAAAATGAACCGCTTCTATTTCTAAACCGCGCTTCATGGCTAAGTATCCTGCAACCGGGCTGTCGATTCCTCCAGAAAGCATCAGCATCGCTTTTCCACTCGTACCAACTGGAAGACCTCCTGCTCCGCGATAATCAAAACATGTAATATACGTTGCTTCACTTCTCACTTCTACTCGTACATTTACGCTTGGTTCTTTTACGTTTACCTTTAGATGCTCTGTATTTCGTAGAATATGACTTCCTACTTCATAATTTAATTCGTTTGTATCAAGAGGAAATTGTTTATACGCTCTTCGAGTAGATACTTTGAATGTTTTTCCTTCTACATCAAATTCTTTCATTGCTTCTAACGCTGCTTCTTGAATGACTTCAAGCTCATTTTCAACTTTTAATGCTAAACTAAAGCTTTGAATACCAAAGATTTGCTGAAGACGTTCGATGATAGGCTCGTGATTTTCACCGTTTAAGTGAATATACATGCGGTCTCTTGTGTATTTTACGTGAATATTTTGGAATGCACTAAGAGCCGTTACAATATTTTTTCTTAGCTGGGCAACAAATTTTTTTCTATTTTGTCCTTTGGTTGAGATTTCTCCGTACCGAATTAAAATATGGTTATATATCATAATCATTTACCTCATTACTTTCTTTAGATCTTCAATTACTGTGAAAATAGCATTTACAATAGGCGTTACTTCATTATAATCATTTAAGCCTGACAAGCTTAATCGAATGGACTGATCGGCTTCTTCGTAATTTTTACCGATAGCTAAAAGCGTTTTGCTTGGCTTTTTTCGCTTTGATGAGCAAGCAGATGTAGTGGATACAAACACTCCTTTTTCTTCAAGAGCGTGAACAAAAACCTCACCTTTAATACCTTGTGCTGTAAAATTTATAATATGGGGTGCCGAATGCTCATTCGGCGTATTAATCGTGATTCTTTCGTGAGCAGAAAGGTTGTCCATCAGTTCTGCTTTTATTTTCCGCATTTTTTGCTGATTTTGAGCAGCATGTTCAAGTGTTAAACGAAGTGCTTTAGCAAATGCTACGATTCCCGGCACATTTTCCGTGCCTGATCGATACTGCATTTCCTGAGAGCCTCCGCTAAGCAGCGGATGAAGCTGAACTCCATTTCGTTTATATAAAATTCCCGTCCCTTTTAAGCCGTGAATTTTGTGTCCTGATAATGTGCATAAATCAATTTTATGATCCGCTAAAGAAAGCGGAACTTTTCCAATTCCCTGCACATGATCGACATGAAAAAGCACCTTTGAATAGTTCGTCAGCATATGTCCAATTTCTTCAATTGGCTGAATGGTGCCAATCTCATTATTTACATGCATAACAGATACTAAAATGGTTTCATCTGTAATAGCTGATTCAATAGCCGCAGGTGATACAAATCCACTGGAATCTACCGGAACATACGTAACGTTAAATCCTAGGGCTTCTAACTGCTTGAATGGTTCATGAACAGAATCATGTTCAATATTTGTCGTAATGATATGCTGACCTCGGCTTTTATATCGCATCGCTACGCCTTTAATAGCCAAATTATTCCCTTCCGTTCCTCCCGATGTAAAGATAATTTCATTTGACGATACGTGCAGCAATTCTGCTACTTGCTCACGCGAGCGGCTCAACAAATTCTCCGCCTGTACGCCAAACTGATGGAGGGAGGATGGATTGCCATAATAAGTTGTAGCTACTTTAGTAAAAGATTGTATGACTTCGTTATAGGGTTTTGTTGTAGCGCTATTATCTAAATAAATCAAGGATGCGCGCCCCCTTCTTCATTTTTTCGGAACAACGTATTATCATAACATACCTTGATACTTTTTTAAATTAGGTTTTGCCTTAGTAATCATAACAAGGATAGACGATCTTTTCAAAGCTATTTGCCACTTTATAAGCAAGGTCTCCCCTTGCTTATCCTAACAGTTGCTGCCGTATTTATAGACTATACCATTAGCATTGAAAGAGATACGAGATAGTATGCAAAGAAAAGCGTCATAAAAAAGCTCGTGTCCTTTGGACACGAGCTTTTTAACTCTGTGAAGATACAATACGCTGTATACGATCCAGCGCACCAGGATCTACTTGCTCAATAGCTGCAGATGCCTGTTTTAATGCTTCTTTGTATTCGTAATGACGAAATGCTTCTTCTGCTTCTTCTAAAGACTGTGCAATCGAGTGATGAGTACTTCTATAGCGGTTACCGTATTGAATCACTCTTTCAACGAGTCGCGCTTCTTCTAACATTGCCTCTGTTTCATCAAATGTATCCTGAACAAAACCAACAGCATCTTCAAGTAAAGATTGAACAGCTTGAATATTAAGCGGTTTTTCTTTCAGCTTAGCGGTTACTTCATTTAAGATATGAACCGTTTTTTCAAGCTGCACTTTATATTCTTCAGGAACACCAGGAAGGTTGCTTTTTTGAATAAGGCGTCGTGCTTCAATCAACTGAGATTTCAGTTCTTCTATTTTGTCCTTAGCTGAGAGCTCATCTTTGCGAAGAGCTTGTAGCATATCGCTGTAGGATTCCTGAGATTCTTTTAATTGGTTAAGCTGTTTGGAAACGTCTTCGAGTTCTTCTTGGATCACACTGTAGGCTAAATTGTGCTCCGCCACCTTGTCCGAAATATTATAGTACAAGTTAGTCAATCGTTTTAGTTCGCGGTCCATTTTATAATATACGTCTAAATCGCGCTCTTTAAAATGATAGCTTTGCTGTACAAATAGCGTTTCTTCACGAAGTTCACGGTTTCGTTCTTGAAGCATACGAAGGAAGTTAGATACCGTATGAGATTCACGGTTCATTTTATGATAGGAGAAAACCTCATGCTCAAGTGAGTCATATAACTGCTCTAAGCGTTCGTTCACATCATCTAGTTTTGTAATCGCTTCTTCCACATATAATTCTTCAATATCTGCAATAATTTCAGCAGTTTCTTGTTTTAAAAGCTCTACCGTTTCTTCTACTTGCAGATGATCTAACACATATCCCTGCTCACTCATTTCGCGGAACCCGTCAAGCAGTTCATTGAACTGAACAGGAAGAGTGGTCTGACACTCAACTAACACTTTTGGAATTTGTTCTAAATACGAATCAATAGCTGTTAAATCAGTTTTTAATTGAAGAACAATCTCACGTGCTTGAAGATAGTTTCCGTTAATCGTCTCTTCCTCGTATTTTTTAAACTGCTCTTTAGACGTATTAATTGCGTATTCTAACGTTTTTTCAGCATTTCCATAGGAATACCGATGTGCGAGCAATTTTTTCTTCACATGGCGGTGAAGCTGATTTAATTCCTCAATATCATATCGATTATCTTGTTCGCTACCAATTAAATTTTGAAGTTCAGTAAGTATGTTTTCAATATCTATCTTGGTTTGTTCTAAGGCTTGATCAGTATGTATAGATAACTGCTTCGCTTTTTTAAATCGGTATTTATCCGCTGCTTCTTCCGTTTCAAACAGTTCTTTATCAATTTTCGGGAGATTAGTTGATATAATTTCATCCCACTGCTCACGCCAACGTTCAAATAGCTCTTCAGTTTGACCTGTCATGTTCAATTCTTTTACTTTTGAAATTTCCTCTGCAACTGGCGTATTTGCTAATTCGACTTTGATCGTTTCCAGGCGATCAATTTCTTGATAAATCTTTTTACGTGAAAACATTCCGTACACAACTAATCCGATAATAAGTATGATTAGTGCTATAATGAATTCCATACTAAGCCCCCTTACAGTGCGTTCTACATGACAAGTTTCTTATTTATAAAAAGGGTGAATTTAATCCTTTAAATTTTTTTGCGTCAATGTTTTTATGATACCATGTAAAGTCCAACTTTTGAGCAAAAAATTAAATTTTTTTATACAAAATATTGGCATGGAGTCACTTTGTGTCGTTACAATGGAAAAAGAAGAAAAAAGGAGGCATTTTTTATGAAAGTTGACAAACATATTCATACTCCATTTTGCCCACACGGTTCACCTGATTCATTGCAACAATATGTTGAACAGGCGATTTCCCTGAACTTTTGCGAGATTTCGTTTACAGAGCATGCTCCATTACCAAAAAGCTTCAGTGATCCGACGCCTGATCGCGACAGCGGAATGGATCCTGACAAACTTGATCGCTACATTCAAAACGTACAGCAAGTTAAAAAAGAATTTGAGCGCGATATTCGTATTAATATCGGATTGGAAGTTGACTTTATTGAAGGATTTGAACACCAAACAACAGATTTCTTAAACGAATATGGTCCTTATCTCGATGACAGCATACTTTCTGTCCACTTCTTAAAACATGAAGAAGGATATGACTGCCTAGATTTTAGCGCTGACGTATTTGCACATATTGTACAGAAGTTTGGCAGCGTAAGCAAAGTATATGATAAGTATTACAACACGGTATTACGCTCTGTACAGGCCAATTTAGGCGTTTATAAGCCTAAGCGCATTGGTCATATGACGCTCGTACATAAATTTCAAACTCGCTTTCCATATGAAGACACACTTTCCCCTATTATTTTAGCAATACTCGATGAAATAAAAATGAAAGATCTGGCTTTGGATTATAATGGTGCAGGGTTGTTTAAGCCTTTGTGCAAGGAAGCGTATCCAGCTCCCTTTGTCGTAAAAGCAGCCCAACAGAAAAAAATCCCTCTCGTATATGGGTCAGACGCCCACTGTGCGAAGGATTTAGGCCAAGGCTATGGAGAGCTCCATTTAGGATAATTGAACGCGCAGTTTGTTTGTCCGTTCATATGGTAAACATACCGTTGTGTGCACCCATTGCTCAAGCTCAATCGCATATTGCTGAACAAAATACGGTTCGTGAGGCAATATATGAAGAACTTCACTTAGATACTGAGGATGAAGATAAGGCATAGACAGCATGCCCTTAAGCTCAATGATTGTAAAGGAAACGTGCAGCTTTCGAAATTCCTTTTCTTTCATCCCTCTTTCAAGGATGGTTTTTAAGTAGTATTTTTCCTTGGTTAAATACGTAGTCATAACTTCTCGAATTAAAATCGTGTCAAGAGAGATTTCTCTATATACGAGCCGGGCAATATGCCTATTTTCGTGCTGGTAATGTAAGATAGCTCGAATCATCACGATCATACTTTCTGTTGAAGACAGCTTTTTCATTTCTTGGAATGCTTGCTCCAGTACCGCAATATAACCTTCAAAATAAGAAATCACTAAACTTTCAAGCAATCCTTCTTTGCTATGAAAATAATATGAAATATTCGCTACGTTCACTTTCGCTTTTCCTGCAATCTCGCGCACCGACGTACCATCAAAACCTTTTACGTTAAAAAGAGAAACAGCCGCATCAATAATTTTCTCTTTCGTTTTTGACTGTACAGCCATCTATCTACACCTCATTTCGATTTATTTTTACAAAACACATATGATTGCAAAATTGTGTAGAAATCGTTACAGTATTTAAAAAGGATTTTAGTAGCCTCTCTACATAATTCGTGATAGGCTTTTTAGTTCCTGTAATCTTTTATCGACAAAGTAGCGTTAAAACTGACGTTTCCTGATAAAAACTCATTAAATCTTATGTTGAATGGAGGAGAATACATTGTTTAATGTCGAAAACTACAGCGGCTCAAAACAAAAGGATTATGAATTAGTAATTAAGCAATTACGCGCCTTATTAGAAGGAGAAAGCAATGCCATTGCTAATCTAGCAAATGCTTCAGCTTTACTAAATCAATTTTTAAATGAAGTAAACTGGGTAGGTTTTTATTTAATGGAAGACGGCGAGTTAGTACTCGGTCCTTTCCAGGGGCTGCCGGCTTGTGTTCGAATTCCACTTGGAAAAGGCGTATGCGGTACAGCAGCTCAAAATCAAAGAACAGAGCGAATTGAAGATGTTCATGCATTCCCTGGCCACATTGCATGTGATGCTGCTTCTCAATCTGAAATCGTTGTGCCAATGGTAAAAGACGGTAAACTTTTAGGTGTTCTTGATATTGACAGTCCAATCAAGAATCGCTTTGATGAAATCGATCAACAGTATCTTGAAGAATTCGTGAAAGAACTCACTTCTTTTCTTTGAATATGAATAAGCAAAAAAACCGCTGCGAATCAGCGGTTTTTGCTTATTAAACAAACGTTTGATTAGCCCATCACCACCGTTTTCTTACGTTCTTTCTTCTCCTTTCATACTTCAAATGAATATATCCTTTCTTTTACATTCTTTTAATCTTCAATCTTCCTTGACTTTATACGAGGAAACACCTATAATACTCGTTGTGTGAAATATTGCAGCTTATACAATCTTCTTTATGTTTTTTCATTTTGTTCCTCATTAAAAGATTGTTTTACAGAAGTAGCAATCCTTTTAACAAGATGGTGTATCGTGTAACTCTCTGCTGCTAGAGCGATGGTACATGAAAACAAAATGAGCATATCGCTAGAATGTGTCTGTTTTTGTTTTGCATAAAATAAAAACACAAACAAGGAGGAGTCATCATGGCTCGTTATACAGGTCCAAGTTGGAAAATCTCTCGTCGCTTAGGTCTTTCTCTAAGTGGTACAGGTAAAGAATTAGAAAAACGCCCTTACGCTCCAGGTCCACACGGCCCAGGTCAACGTAAGAAAATTTCTGAGTACGGTTTACAATTACAAGAAAAGCAAAAATTACGCCACATGTATGGTGTAACTGAGCGTCAATTCCGTAACTTATTCGTTGCTGCTGGTAAATTAACTGGTAAGCACGGTGAGAACTTCATGATTCTTTTAGAAGCTCGTCTTGATAACTTAGTATACCGTATGGGTCTTGCACGCACTCGTCGTCAAGCTCGTCAATTAGTTAACCACGGTCACGTTTTAGTTGACGGTAAACGCGTTGACATCCCATCTTACCGTGTACAACCTGGTCAAGTGATCGGTGTTCGCGAAAAATCTCGCAACCTTTCAATCGTGAAAGAAGCGCTTGAAGTTAACAACTTCGTACCAGACTACTTAACAGTAGACGCTGAGAAATTAGAAGGTACATTCACTCGCTTACCAGAGCGTTCTGAATTATCTGCTGAAATCAACGAAGCACTAATCGTAGAGTTCTACTCTCGTTAATAGTAAAAAGCCGTTCCTTATGGAGCGGCTTTTTTGCTATCTATATAAAAAAAAGGCCTTTCGGCCTTTTTTTTATGCGTATTGAATAAGCGTATATTTTTTCTTGCCTCGACGAATCACTGTGAATTGACCTTCAATACGGTCTTCTGCACCTACTGTTTTTTGTAAATCTTGTTCACGCTCACCATTTAAGTAAATCGCACCGTTTGAAATATCTTCACGTGCTTGACGTTTAGAAGGAGAAATTTTACTTTCTACAAGTAAATCAATTAAACCAATATCTTCACCTGTATGCGTGTAAGAAGGAACATCCTTGAATCCTTGCTTAATTTCTTCTGCTGTTAACTCTGAAATACTTCCGCTAAATAAAGCTTGCGAAATACGAATTGCTTGCTCAAGAGCTTCTTCACCGTGTACAAGCGTAGTCATCGCTGCCGCTAGTGCTTTTTGTGCTTCGCGTTTTTCAGGAGCTTCTTTTGCAGAAGCTGCTAATTCATTAATTTCCTCGTGTGATAAGAATGTAAAGTATTTTAAATATTTTATAACATCACGATCATCTGTATTAATCCAGAATTGGTAGAATTCATATGGACTTGTTTTTTCAGGGTCTAACCAAATTGCTCCGCCTTCTGTTTTACCGAACTTCGTCCCGTCCGCTTTTGTTACAAGCGGAACTGTTAATCCAAATGCTTTTGCATCTTCTTCTGATTTACGAATTAATTCTAAGCCAGCTGTAATATTTCCCCATTGGTCGCTGCCGCCAATTTGAAGCTTACAGTTATATGTTTGGTATAAATTCAAGAAATCGTATGATTGTAAAATCATGTAGCTAAATTCCGTAAATGAAATGCCTGATTCGATACGAGATTGAACAGAATCCTTTGCCATCATATAGTTAATACCAAAGTTTTTACCGATATCTCGTAGGAATGTAATAACATCTAATGAGCCAATCCAGTCATAGTTATTTGCAATAACTGCTGGATTTTCACCTTCTTCGAAATCTAAGAAGCGTGAAAGCTGACCTTTAATACGCTCACTAAACATGGCAACCGTTTCTTTTTCATTTAATGTACGCTCTGCTTTTTTACCGCTTGGATCTCCAATAAGACCCGTACCTCCACCAACTAATGCAATTGGTTGGTGTCCAGCTTGTTGAAAGCGACGTAAAATTAAAACAGGAAGCATGTGGCCGATGTGAAGGCTGTCGGCTGTCGGATCGAATCCACAGTATAAACGAACAGACTCTTTACTCAAAAGTTCACTTAAGCCTTTTTCATCCGTTTGTTGGTTAATGAGCCCTCGAAACTCAAGATCTTGTAAAATATCCATGTTATATATTCTCTCCTTTATCTAATTGCTCGTTACAATTTGTTGAACAACATAAAAAACGCCCCTTCTTAAAAAAGAAGGGACGAAAATATCGCGGTACCACCCTATTTGGAAATAAATTATTTCCCACTTAAATGATGTAACGGTCTACCCGTCTTTTGCTACTGTAAGTTCACAAAAGATGCTCAAGGACGTATTTCATATTTGTCTATGTACTGATTTTCAGCAACCATCAGCTCTCTTAAACAGGGAGACAAGTATTACTTCTTCCTATCACTGCAGTTTATTTTATTTAAAAGTTTACACCCCACAATTATGAATGATTTCATTTTAAAATTCAAGTCCAAAAAAAAGTTCAAACAGCTGGCTGTTTGAACTTTATAAAAATCACTTATTTTCCCTACAAAGATTGAAACATTTACTCCTTAGTCTTCCATCGTTGACAAATCGCCCGTTGGCAAATCTAATTCCCACGCTTTTAAAACGCGACGCATAATTTTACCACTTCGTGTTTTAGGTAGCTTATCTTTAAACTCGATTTCACGCGGGGCTGCATGAGCAGCTAACCCTTTTTTCACAAATTGACGAATATCTTCAATCAGTTCATCTGAAGATTCATACCCATCTCTAAGTGCGATAAATGCTTTAATAATTTCCCCACGCACAGGGTCAGGCTTACCAATAACACCCGCTTCTGCTACAGCAGGGTGTTCAACAAGCTTACTTTCTACTTCAAATGGACCCACGCGTTCTCCTGCCGTCATAATAACATCATCGATTCGGCCTTGGAACCAAAAATAACCGTCTTCATCCATATACGCCGAATCACCTGATACGTACCAATCACCTGGCATAAAATATGACTCATACTTTTCTTTGTTGTTCCAAATCGTATGCATCATAGATGGCCAGCCTTTTTTAATTGCTAAGTTACCCATTCGATAAGGTGGAAGCTCTTGTCCTTGATCGTCAACGATTGCTGCTTGTACACCTGGAATTGGTTTCCCCATAGATCCTGGCTTAATTTTCATAGACGGATAATTACAAATCGTCTGACCGCCAGTTTCAGTCATCCACCATGTATCATGAATACGTTTTTGGAACACCTTCATTCCCCAGCGTACCACTTCAGGATTTAACGGTTCTCCCACACTTAATACATGTCTGAGATTGCTTAAATCATAGCGTTTAACTAAGTCATCACCAGCACCCATTAGCATACGAAAAGCTGTAGGTGCACTGTACCAAACCGTTACGCCAAAATCTTCAAGTGCTTGATACCATGCATCTGGACTAAATCGTCCTCCCACAATCACATTGGTTGCTCCAGCAAGCCAAGGACCAAAAATCCCATAGGAAGTCCCCGTTACCCAACCGGGATCTGCTGTACACCAATACACATCGTCATCTTTTAAGTCGAGTACCCACTTTGCAGTTTGATAGTGCTGAAGCATTGCGTTGTGAACATGAAGCACCCCTTTTGGTTTGCCAGTTGAACCTGATGTATAATGAAGCAGCATACCATCTGTTCTATCTACCCACTCAATTTCCACCTCTTTATTCGCCGCTTCTAATCGCTTCAGAAAATCTAGTTGAATGCCTTCTTCTTCTACATTTTCCCCTACCAGGAGAATGTGTTTTAAAGCTGGCAAATCTTTCACCGGAACGCGGCTCAGCAGTTCAGGCGTCGTAATTAACACTTTTGCATCACTGTCTTGCAAACGATCTTTTACTGCACCTTCCATGAACGCTTCAAATAAAGGCCCAACAATAGCACCAAGCTTCACCGCTCCTAACAATGCAAAATAAAGTTCCGGAGAGCGAGGCATAAAGATAAACACGCGATCTCCTTTTTCTACATCTGCTTGTTTTAGCACGTTTGCGGCTTTGTTTGACCATTCTTTCATTTCTTTGAATGTATATTTTTCATTGCGCTGCGCGTCTCGATAATAAAGCGCAACTTTATTTTTACGCGTAGAGTTTGCGTGCTTATCAATTGCTTCATAAGCTGCATTTAGTTTACCTGTTTCATGCCATGAAAATTCCTTCTCCACTTGTGACCAGTCAAAGGTTTGATACGTTTTATCATAGTCCTGTAAGTTGTATACCCCTTCAATTACAGGAAGCGCTTCCACCTTCATCACAAACTCCCCCTTATGTATAAAATTTACAAACCTATTATATAACAAAAATAGACTTTTCACAATTTTATAAAAATTATTTGTCGGAATTGGGATAATAGTCTCCCTTGTTATATGACAACCTCTGTTATAGAAGTGTCGAATGAACAAGAATCTCTTTTAATTTTTTATTCTATGTATTCTAAAAAACTCCTTTTCTTTTATTTAATTTTTTGAAAACGCTTTAATATAAAGTTTTTTTTGTATTATAATACAGATAAGACTGCTTGAAGGTGGTGATTCATGTGAAACATTCCCAAACATACAATATGAAAGAACTAAAAACCGCTGTTGGAGCAATTGTTATTGAAGGACCTGTTTCCTCCCAGACCTTGCAACAACTTGATTTTCATGAGCAACTAACAGCCTTTCGTCCACCTGAACAGCAAAAAGAAGCATTGATCGAGATTGCCAACTTGCCTGAAGGTAGAATCATTGTTGCTCGCCATCATCATACAATCATTGGTTATGTAACCTTTTTATATCCCGATCCTCTAGAACGATGGTCGGAAGGAAATATGGAGAATTTAATCGAATTAGGAGCTATAGAGGTAGCCGCTCCATTTCGCAGCTACGCTGTTGGTAAAAACTTGCTTATCGTATCTATGATGGATGATGCAATGGAAGATTATATTGTCATTACGACAGAATACTACTGGCATTGGGATTTAAAAGGAACAGGGCTAAATGTGTGGGATTACCGCAAAATTATGGAGAAAATGATGAATAAAGGCGGACTGACGTGGTTTGCCACAGATGATCCGGAGATTAGCTCCCACCCTGCTAATTGTTTGATGGTAAGAATCGGGAGCAGAGTACCTCAAGAAAGCATACAAGAATTTGATAGCCTGCGCTTTCGAAATCGCTTTATGTATTAAGCCGACCTTTAAGAAAAGGAGCTGTGTCTGATGATTGTTGAAGAGATGATGAAAACTGATCTCGTTACCTTAACCCCCGACCATACGATTGCTGAAGCTATGAAACTTTTAGATACACATAAGATTAGACATATTCCTATCATTAATGACCTTCATCACGTAGTTGGTATCATTTCTGATCGTGACGTAAGAGATGCAAGTCCATCTATTTTAGATAATACTTATACATCTGCTCTTCTATCCGAACCCGTGCGGATGATTATGCAAACAGAAGTCATTACAGCTCACCCTCTTGATTTTGTTGAAGAAATTGCAAGTATTTTTTATGAACATCAAATCGGTTGTATTCCCGTCACAAAAAACAAGCGGTTAGTAGGCGTTGTTACCGAAAGAGATCTATTACATACGTTTATTCAGCTTACCGGCACCAATAAGCCAGGTTCACAAATTGAAATAAAAGTAGAAAATAAGGCTGGCGTGCTCGCTGAAGTTACATCCCTCTTTGGTTCAACGAGAACAAACATCTTAAGCGTACTTGTCTACCCTGACGTAGATGAACGATATAAAATACTTGTGCTTCGCATTCAAGCTATTAATCCATTGATTAGTATAAATACATTAAAAGAAAACGGCTATGAGGTGTTGTGGCCTAAATTACCGGAGATGACGTAATGACTAGTAACGCTGTATTTATTTATTCAGATGATATTCTTTCGTACAAATTCAGCAATAATCATCCGTTTAACCAGCTTCGTGTTCAACTAACATATGAACTGTTACGGGAATTTGGCGCTTTAGGCAATCAAGATATTGTATTACCGCGGATGGCATCTGATGAAGAACTTCAGCTTGTCCATGATACTAGCTATATTCAAGCGGTAAAATTAGCAGGAAGCGGCGAGCTTTCTGTTGAAAAAGCAGCAGATTTTGGTCTTGGAACAGAAGATACACCTATGTTTCCCAACATGCATGAAGCCAGTGCATTTTTAGTTGGGGGTACACTTACTGCTGTAGATTATGTGATGACTGGAAAAGCTAAGCATGCTCTAAATTTAGGAGGAGGATTGCACCACGGCTTTCGAGGAAAAGCTTCCGGCTTCTGTATTTATAACGATAGCGCGGTAGCCATCAAATATATGCAGCAAAAGTACAACGCGCGTGTTCTCTATGTCGATACAGATGCTCACCACGGTGACGGCGTGCAATGGACATTTTATGACGACCCTTCCGTTTGTACTCTTTCCATTCATGAAACGGGACGCTACTTGTTTCCAGGCACGGGAAACGTTAACGAACGCGGGCACAGTGAAGGCTATGGTTATTCATTTAATGTGCCTGTTGATGCTTATACGGAAGATGAGTCTTGGCTCGATGTTTATAAGACCTCTTTAAAAGAAGTAGCTGCTTTTTTTAAACCAGATGTTATCTTGACACAAAATGGAGCCGATTCTCATTATTACGATCCGCTCACTCATTTATGCGGCACCACGAAAATATACCGTGAGATTCCTAAAATTGCTCATGAAATTGCTCATGAATACTGTCAGGGAAGATGGATTGCGGTTGGCGGAGGAGGTTATGATATTTGGCGGGTTGTTCCTCGGGCTTGGTCATTCATTTGGCTTGAAATGATTGAACGAAAGGCAGAAGGCATGCTTCCTCTGTCATGGCTTGAAAAATGGACAAAAGTATCGCCTCACCCCGTTTGCACGCAGTGGGATGATGAACCTAATATCTATCAGCCAATTCCAAGAAAACCAGAAATAACAGAAAAAAACGCTCAAACTCTTGAGCGCGCTCTTTATCCTATTCGTTCTCATACATCTCATTCTTAAAAAAAGGCTATACAAGCGTATGGCCTTTTTCACTGTGCTTCGGGATCTGAAATAATAATTTCGACGCGTCTATTTTTTTGTAGATTGTCATTAGACGTGTTCGGAACAAGCGGCTTTGTATCTCCGTAGCCAAGTGCTTCAAAGCGGTTAGCAGAAAGAGAAAAATGGTTCGTTAAATAACGTATGACGCCGCTAGCCCGCGCTGCCGATAGTTCCCAATTAGATGGATAACGATAGGTGTGAATGGGTCGATTGTCGGTATGACCTTCTACTTTAATATCATTTGGAATCGTACTGAATAACCTTCCTAATTCATCCAGAAAAGGGGTGCCTTTTTTCAAAATGTCCGCTTGTCCTGTTTCAAACAGCACCTGTTCTTGTAAAATAAGCACAACTCCGCGTTCATCTCGCTTAGCAGTAATGACATTCTGAAGCTTATTTCCCTTCAGGTAATCCTGCACTTTCGCTAAAATGTTATCCAGCTTTTGAGACTGCTGGCTCTTTTCTACAGAAGCTAATGAGCCACCGCTTGTAAGCGAATTGACAACGGTCTGAAACTTTTGATTATCCACGCTAGACATTGAAAATAGTAAAATAAAAAAAACTAATATTAACGTCACCAAATCAGCAAATGTTACCATCCATTTTGGCGACTGTGCCGAATACCTTTTTCTTCTACGCTTCACGAACGTGTTCTCTCTTTTCTTCCAGCTTTCGTTTTTCAACAGGGGCAAATACTTTTAGCTTTGCTTGCACAAAGCGAGAATTTTGACCCGCCTGCAAGCCGATGACACCTTCAATAATCACTTCTTTAACAAAAAGCTCATGCTCTGTTTTACCAGCTAATTTAGCTGCGATTGGCTGAAAAAACAAGTTTGAAAGCAGCGCCCCGTAGAAAGTCGTTAAAAGAGCAATTGCCATGTTAGGCCCAAGCGATGAAGGGGTATTAAGGCTTTTAAGCATTAGCACTAGCCCAACGAGCGTCCCAATCATTCCCCAAGCGGGGGCATAATCGCCTGCTTTTTCAAACATACTTCGACCTCTCGCATGTCTTTCTTCCACTGCAGCTATTTCAGCTTCAAGCAACTCTCGAATCATTTCCGGTTCTACTCCATCAATGGCTAGCAAAATACCTTTTTTCACAAATGAATCATCGATTTGTTCAAGCTCTGCTTCTAACGATAGAAGTCCTTCTCGACGCGCTTTCTCCGATAAATGTACAAATGTTCCTACAATTTCTTCTACGTTTATTTCTTTAGATTGAAACGCTTGTTTCCCTACTCTTCCCATATTTTTTAATTGTTTTAAAGGAAAGCTCACGCACAGCGTACCAAAAACGCCTCCCAGTACAATTAAAATCGATGGTACATCAATAAAAGCTAAAAAACCGCTCATTCCCCCACTTGAAATAACCCCAAACACAACCATAGAGATACCAATTAGTATCCCTATAGGTGTGAGCATATCAATTTTTTTCATATTCTATCTCCCCGTGTCTGAACTTTGGATTCGTTCTTATTCATTCACAGGTATTATTTTGTTGACTGTCTGAACTCGATGCGGTGAGGAAGCTGTACAATGCTGCTGTCTACCGTTTCTTTGTTCATGTATTTTGTTAAGAGACGCATCGCTACTGCACCAATATCATACATTGGCTGTACAACAGATGTTAACTGAGGACGAACCATTGTTGAAAGTCTTGTGTTATCAAAACCGATAACTTCTAGATCGTTTGGTACATTCAACCCGCGATCTTGTGCCCCGTGAATAACGCCTAATGCCATTTCATCCGTTCCAACGAAAATAGCAGTTGGCTTTTCAGCTTCTTCTAATAGTTTTTCAACCGCTTCAATACCTGAATCGTACGTGTAGTCTCCTTCTACAATATAAGAATCACGTACAGGCAATCCGCTTTCAGTAAGAGCACGCTTGTACCCTTTTACTTTTTTCGCATGATTGATTGGTTCTTCTAACGTACCTGAAACGAATGCAATATTTTTATGACCGCTGTCAATTAGTGATTGCACTGCATCAAAAGCTGCTTGTTCATAATCAATAGTTACAGATGGGATTTGGTTAGTTGATTCGATTGATGCTGCAAGTACAACTGGAACCGGTGATTTTTTTAGCTCTTCTACGTGTTCTTCCGTTACATTCCCACTCATGAAGATGATTCCGTCTACTTGTTTACCAAGCATGTTATTTAAAAGGTGAAGTTCTTTATCTTGATTTTGATCGGAGTTACTTAAGATGATATTATATTTGTACATTGTTGCAATATCTTCGATTCCACGCGCTAATTCTGCATAGAAAATATTTGAAATATCAGGAATGATAACTCCTACTGTCGTTGTTTTTTTACTTGCTAATCCACGCGCTACTGCGTTCGGACGATAGCCTAGTCTTTCAATTGTTTCTAATACTTTTTTTCTAGTTGATGGTTTTACATTTGGATTTCCGTTTACCACACGAGAAACCGTTGCCATCGACACGCTTGCTTCCCTTGCTACATCATAAATTGTTACGTTCACAACAAACACTCCTTATCGAAAAACATTTCGTTTATTTTATCCTTATTTCATTTCTTGTATTTACGTATATAAATCCATCTTCCTTTATAGAATGGCTATTTCTAGCTCCTTCACTCTTACATACAGCTTAGATACCCTGTATGCATCTAAATCATTCCTGTTATGCCCTTATTATTACGTGGCAAAGACAATTTTACCAGTTTATATGTAACAATGTAAAAGACGGTGTATATTAAGTAAATAAAAAAAGTGAATCGCGAATTTATATCATATGCAATCACAGAATGATAGCGAATATCTGTAACTACTATACGATACTATGTGCTTCATCGCAACGTATTTACCGCCTTTTTCCGACAAGTTTCACGAGAATTTCATAAATTCTTGTTTTTTGGATTTGCACTTATTCTTTCCTATTTTGACAAAAGTTATCGACTGTTTTCAAAATACGTGATAATTTCGCTTATCTTTATTATAACGAAAGGCAAACAAGCTTGAAACCATTAAGTGCCTCAAACTTGTCATAAAAGTATACGAATTTTTCATTTTTACGTTTTTTTATAAATTTAAGTTACATATAGGTTTTAGCTGCTTCATAAATTCTGTAAATTGCGGGATATCCATTTGCTGAGCTGAATCAGAAAGTGCTACGGCAGGATCTGGATGAACTTCTGCCATAATTCCATCTGCACCGATGGCAAGAGCTGCTTTAGCCGTTGGAACAAGTAAATCTCGTCTTCCCGTTGAATGGGTGACGTCGACTAAAACAGGTAAATGAGTTTCTTGTTTTAAAATGGGAACAGCTGAAATATCCAGCGTATTTCGCGTTGCTCGCTCATACGTACGAATTCCTCGTTCACACAAAATCAGCTGATCATTTCCTTTTGAAACAATGTATTCAGCAGCATTAATAAACTCATCAATCGTAGCGGCTAAGCCTCGCTTTAATAAGACAGGCTTCTTCACCGCACCCGCTTCTTTTAACAGCTCAAAATTTTGCATATTACGAGCGCCAATTTGAATCACATCTACGTATTCTACAGCTGTTTCAATATCAGCGGGATCGACAATTTCACTAATAACGGCTAAATCGTATTCGTCAGCTACTCTTTTTAAAATTTGCAATCCTTCTAAGCCAAGGCCTTGAAAATCATAAGGAGATGTTCTTGGCTTGTAGGCTCCGCCTCTAAGCATCCGCACGCCCTGCTGCTTCACGGCTTTTGCTACGGCTGCTACTTGCTCATAGCTTTCAACGGAACAAGGTCCTGCTACAAAACGCTGAAGTCCGTCACCAATTGTTTCTCCTTTTACCGTAACAATTGTATTTTCCGGCTTCTTTTTACGGGATACAAGAAGTGCTTTACGATGATCGTCTTCTTGAAGCTCTAAATGAGCTTTGAAAATCTCTTTGAAAATATGTTGAAGCGTAGACGTTTGAAACGGTCCTTCATTCTTGCTTAAAATCGCATCAAGCATTGCTCGTTCACGAACGGGATCAAATCGTTTGGTTGACTGCATGCCTTTTAACTTTCCTATTTCTTGAACAAGCTCGCCTCGCTCATTAATAAGCTTTAACAGTTTCATATTTACTTCGTCAATTTGAGATCGCAAATGCTGAAGATTTGAATTCGTCATGTACGTCCACCCTTTCACTGATTTTAAAAAATCCGTTTAGCAGGGTTACTACATAAGATGATAGATGATGGAGGATATATGTAAGGGGCTTCTCTGCTTTTATGTGCTAAACTACATCTATTGTACGAAAAAGCGGATGAAACCGCAATCAGCTTATAAAAAAAAGAGGTTGAGGCATAGCTAAATCGCTCCAACCTAAAGGCGGAAAATTGGGATAAACAATCTATTATGGATTGCTTGTCATACAGTAAACCTACGTTCACCCTTCCAATGAAAAAATCCGAACGATTAATGTTCGGATTTTTCTTTTACTAAAATACTTTTTCGATTAGTGAGCTACGTTTTTCGCTAATTCGTCTTTGTTAATGTTCCAGTGAGAAGCATGCCACTTCACTTTTCCATCTTCAAACAGAAGCGCTTGAGGTGATTCATGCTTCACTTCATACGTCTCAGCGATATAGTTAGATACATCACGTGAATCTTGAACATGAAGATAATAAGAAGGAATGTCTTCATGACCAGAAGCAAATGCTGAAAATGCCTCATGACCAGCTGCACTAATTGGACACGTTGTACTGTGTTTTAAAAATAAAAAGCGATTGTTTTCCTTTACAACTTGTTCGAACTCTTCAACTGTTGAAATTTTTTTCATTTTTTTCACCCTTTCTGTACTTACTCTTAAGTTTACATGGTTTGAGCGTTTCCATACAAAAAGAGTGCTCAGCTTTATGTATGATGCTCATAAATTCATTTATAAGGTGGAGTTTTTTTCTGCAATGAAACAATTATTTACTTGTTGTTATCCAACCTAAATTACATACAAAAAAAGCGTTCACCCTATAGGGTAAACGCTTTTGATTCTTTATTATGGTCGTGGCACTGTGCTTTCCACTTCATCTAGTGCTTTTTGAGCTTCTGTTAGCTTTTGCTGAACGTCTTCGTTGCTTTGAGACTCAACTTCATCAGCAAGCACTTCTAAGCTTGTTGGCGGTAATGCTTCGTGTTCAGGATCTACTTTACGGAAGTTTTTCACCTTGTCCACTACTTGTGAAGATTGCTCAGACAGTGTTTGTGATAAACCAGCCGTTTTTTCTTTAGCCGTTTGAGCAAACCCTTGTCCTTTTTCAACAGCGCTGTTTTTCGCTTGCTCTGTTTTTAAACGAACGTAAGCTGCCTGCTCATTTAAATCAGAACGGAACTCTTTACCTGATTTTGGAGCAAGTAGTAATGCCGTTGCAGCTCCTACAACTCCTCCAATCACTGTTCCTACTAAAAAGCCTTTATTTGAAGTGTTGTTTGGTTTATTTGGTTTGTTTGACATATGCGTCTCCTCCTTTAAAGTTCATCCTTATGAAAATGAGCGTGAGCGTTGAACCGCTTTTTCTTTTACTTCAACAGGTACAGGCTCTGCTTCAACTTTTTTCTGTTTTCTTAATTTTATACGTTCCCATACGTCTAATGCAACATTGCTCCATTGAACAACTTGAGCAACAGTTTCTTTATTTTCTTCTACTTTCTCTGAAACGCTTGATGATACGCTTTTAATAGACTTATTTAGGTCTTGGATTGAGTCACCTACGCCTTTAACAGAATCCACCACTGTGTTCAGCGCTTCGGATTTACGCTGAATATCTTCAGCTAACAGATTAGTCTTATGTAAAAGTGCAGTTGTTTCAGCTGTGATTCCTGTCATTTGCTTTTCTACACCGTCTAAAGTACCTGCCACTGAATTTAATGTGTGCTGAACGGATTTCAATGTTTTGGACACGGAAACCACCAGGTAAAAAATCGCAATGGCAACAATAGCAGCGCTTAAATAAAGAATAATAACCATCTGTGCAAGGCACCTCCTATTTTCTTCTCTCTTGTTATAACTACTTTCCCAATTTTATAAACAATTAAACCTTCTATTCCCTATAGACTCTTTAACTTTACCATATTCTCTCTGCTTTTATTCAGAAAAAGGGAAGATTGTACATTATTTCGCGATATATGAGTTATTTCCCTTCCTAAAGAAAAAAAGGATTTTAAAGCATAAAAACAAACAAAATAAGCTCAGTGGGGTACAATAGAAAGTGAATCACCAATCATTGCTATTTTAAGGAGGCACTATTTATGAAAGACCCTAGAATTGCGACATTAGCTAAAAATTTAATTAATTATTCTGTTCGCCTTCAAAAAGGAGAAAAAGTATTAATCGAAAACTTTGGACTTCAGCGCGAACTTGTGACAGCACTTGTAGATGAAGCGTACAAGGCGGGTGGTTATCCATTTGTACTGCTAAAAGATCATTCGGTAGACCGCGCTCTTTTAAACGGTGCACAAGAAGAGCAGTTCAATATGATGGCAGACTTCGAAGCAAATGTGATGAAGGAAATGAATGCTTATATTGGCTTGCGTTCTGGCTCAAACATTTTTGAACAATCAGATGTTCCGGCAGATAAAATGAAAATCCAAGGGAATACGATCGGTAAAAAAGTACATAGAGAAATTCGCGTTCCAAAAACAAAATGGGTTGTTCTTCGCTATCCAAACGATTCAATGGCGCAGCTTGCTAAAATGAGTACAGAAGCATTTGAAGATTTTTATTTTGATGTATGTAACTTAGACTATGGCAAAATGAGCAAAGCGATGGATGCTTTGGTTGAGCTTATGAACCGTACGGACAAAGTGCGTTTAACAGGTGAGAATACAGACTTAACGTTCTCTATTAAAGATATTCCTGCAGTGAAGTGTGCCGGGGAAATGAATATTCCGGACGGTGAAGTATACACGGCTCCTGTACGTGATTCTGTAAACGGAACAATTTCTTACAACACTCCTTCTAACTATCAAGGCTTTACGTTTGAGAATGTATCCTTAACATTTAAAAACGGTAAGATTGTTGAAGCAACCGCTAATGATACAGAACGCATCAACGGCATTTTTGATACGGATGAAGGCGCACGTTTTGTTGGCGAATTTGCGATTGGCGTAAATCCATATATTCAACATCCAATGCAAGACATCTTATTTGATGAAAAAATTGACGGAAGTTTCCACTTCACTCCTGGCGAGTGCTACGAAGATGCGTATAATGGAAACAAGTCAAATATTCACTGGGATATGGTGATGATTCAGCGCCCAGAATACGGCGGCGGTGAGATTTATTTCGATGACGTGTTAATTCGTAAAGACGGGTTATTTGTCATTGAGGAATTAAAAGCGTTAAATCCTGAAAATTTAAAATGAGTTTTGAAAGAAAAAAGGCACTCTCCTGAGTGCCTTTTTTTTATGATACGGTTTGCTGATATAGTTTTTCAAACTTTTGAATGTCTCCAGCACCCATAAATACTAATACAGCTTCATTATGGTCTTTTAACGATTCAATTGTTTCTTCATTAATTAATTCAGCTCCGCTGATTTTGCTTCGTAAATCTTCAATTGATAATTTACCTTGATGCTCACGAGCTGATCCAAAAATATCACATAGATATACTTTATCAGCGTGCTGTAAGCTTGCTGCAAAGTCCTCTAAGAACGTTTGTGTACGCGTAAAAGTATGCGGTTGGAAAACAGCCACAACTTCACGGTTTGGATACTTTTGACGAGCAGCTGAAATCGTTGCATTAATTTCCGTTGGATGGTGTGCATAATCATCGATTAGCACTTGTTTGCCAACGTTCTTTTCACTGAAACGACGTTTTACACCTTGATATGTTTTAAAACGCTCTTGCAGCACAGCAACGTCAATTTCTTCATAATGACAAAGTGCAATAACAGAAAGTGCATTTAAGATGTTATGGTCGCCATACCCTGGAATTTCAAATGATGCGTGGAATGTATTACGAACGAACACATCAAATGTTGTGCCTGTTGTGCTTTTTACGATATTACGTGCTTGGAAATCATTTTCTTCGCCTAAGCCGTAATAAAGAACAGGTACCTTCGCTTGAATTTGCTGCAGATGTTCATCGTCACCACAGGCAATAATTCCTTTTTTGACTTGAAGTGCCATCTCTTGGAACGCGCTGAATACATCGTCGATATTGGCAAAATAATCAGGGTGATCAAAATCAATATTCGTCATAATTGCATAGTCTGGCGTATAAGATAAGAAGTGGCGGCGATACTCACATGCCTCAAACGCAAAATACTTGCTGTCTTTTACACCTTTACCCGTACCGTCTCCAATTAAATATGAAGTAGGTTCAGCTCCTTGAATCACATGCGCTAACATACCCGTTGTGGATGTTTTTCCGTGTGCTCCTGTTACGGCTACACTCGTATACTGTTTCATAAAGTCACCTAAGAAACGGTGATAGCGTACAAGCTTGACTCCTTCTTTTGAAGCTGCTTCTGCAATTTCTTCATGCGTATCAGGAAAAGCATTTCCTGCGATTACAGTCATGCCGTCTTTAATATTATTTTTATCAAATGGTAAAACAGGAATTCCCTGCTGTTCTAGTGCTTTTTGCGTAAAAATTTCTTTTTCAATATCCGATCCTTGAACTTGAAAGCCCATATCGTTTAGGATTTGCGCAAGCGCACTCATTCCTGTTCCTTTAATACCTACAAAATGGTAAACTGTCATATAAAGAACCTCCAACATTCGTCTATCTGTAAGACAGTATATGACGGTTATCTAGAATTGCTCTTACAAACGTATATAAATGTCGTTTGATTGATGATTTCACGATAACATCCGTACATTATATCACTTCTTATAACATAACTCCATGACTCCATTTCTACTCTCTTCCCTTGCGAAACGGCCTTTTATTTTGGCTTCATCACATAGTATATAGCCTGCTGTTTTAAAAACGAGCGCCATGTCATTGCATTTTTTTTGTCATTATATTGCGTTACTAACTGTTCAATGCGTTGTTTATGTCCTAAAAAGAAAGAGTCAATTAACACGTCATATCCGATTGATTTTATTTTTCGAATCCAAATTACTTGTTGTTCCTCTAAATTTGCAAATCTTCCTCTTACATCTTTGATGATAACCTGCTCATTTGTCAATGGGGTATATCCTTTTAAGAAAAACGAATTAGGTACTTTAGACACAATAATTGGCTCTAGTACACTCGTCAAAAAAAAGGCTCCTTGAATCAAAAACGACTCTGTTTTCTGCTTTGCCTGATCAGCTAAAAAAAGCTGCAGCAGGGTTTTCCCCTGAATGGTTACATATTCAAATGCAAACCACTGAAAAAATAATTGTTCATGGGAATCAGACAGAGGCGCCTCATGAGGCAAGTTTACTAACTCTTTAAATAAATGTGAAGCCCGCACTTTTTCTCGTATATTCGTATAGCGGTTCACAAAAAAGAAATATTGATTGTAAAAGTCGCAAATAGCATTATCAGACTGAAGCTGCTTTTGTTCACGAATTTCATTAAAGTTAATCAGTTCATGATTTTCTTCTCTCATTACTCTTCACTCGTACTCTAATTATTTTAGTTTGTCCTCTTTATACGCCTTCAGCTCATATGTTTCTGCTGGTGAGAAATGATAGCAAACTATCACATGCTAAAAAAGCAACACACACATTATCCTTACATATAGTAAATCATTTTACTAGTTCTGACAAACCTTTTCCTTTTTTTCTTCATGGATTTCTTCCAAAATCTCTACTCAAATTCTGTATAAACGAACTTAAAGCAGGAAAAAAAGAGGCGACGGATACAGTGACAGAGCGTTAGCTCACACAATGCTGTATCCTGCTGATCTTGCATAGCCTCTTTTTTAACCTACATGTAGAAAAACAGCTTAAAATGTAGAAGTGGCTGTTTGACTTTCCATTTCCTGAAGCTCGTTTTCGGTAATGAGCACATCTCTCGGCTTGCTTCCTCTTGCTTCTGAAATAATGCCTTGCTGTTCCATCATATCAATGAGGCGCGCAGCGCGATTGTACCCCATTCTGAAGCGTCTTTGCAGACTGGAAGTAGATGCACCGCCTTGGTCTAGCACAAACTCGCATGCTTCATAGAAAAGCTCATCTTCTTCATTTGAAGCAAAGCTCTGCTGCTTTTTCAACAAATCTTCTTGATCAAATAGGTATGTTGGCTTCATTTGCTTTTTGACATGATCTACAACGCGGTCAATTTCTTCATCTGAAACAAAGTTCCCTTGAATTCGAACGCTTTTAGAAGAGCCGTTTTCAAGAAGCAGCATATCACCTTTACCTAGTAGCTTCTCTGCTCCCCCTGTGTCGATAATTGTACGTGAATCAACTTGCGAAGAAACAGAAAATGCAATACGCGTTGGCACATTCGCTTTAATTAAGCCTGTAATCACATCTACGGAAGGACGCTGAGTTGCAAGCAATAAGTGAATGCCACATGCTCTTGCCTTTTGTGCAATACGGCAAATAGCTTCCTCTACTTCCCCAGGAGATACCATCATTAAGTCGGCAAGTTCATCAATAATAATAACTAGATATGGGAGCTCCCCGCTTTTTTCATTATGTTCTTTTACACGTTCGTTGTATTTTGTAATATCACGTACGCCCGCATGTGCAAACAATTCATAACGGCGCTCCATTTCCTCTACTGCCCATTTTAAAGCTGTAGTAGCTGCTTTAGCATCCGTGATAACCGGGCTGACTAAATGCGGAATACCGTTGTAAGGAGCTAGCTCAACCATTTTAGGGTCAATTAACATAAGCTTGACTTCGTGCGGCGCAGCTTTATAAAGCAAGCTGACGATAATAGTATTAATACACACGCTTTTACCAGACCCTGTCGCTCCGGCAATCAAACCATGAGGCATTTTATTCAAGTCAGTCACAACCGGCGTTCCTGAAATATCTAACCCTAAAGCCACCGTTAAAGGAGAGTTATCTTTTCTAAAAGAGGGATGCCTCAAAATTTCACGAATTAACACCGGCTTACTTTGACGATTTGGCACTTCAATTCCAATCGTATTTTTCCCTGGAATTGGCGCTTCAATTCGGATATCACGCGCGGCTAGGCTCAGTTTAATATCATCTGTTAAATTCGTAATTTTGTTCACTTTCACACCGGGTTCAGGATGTACTTCAAATCTGGTCACGGTAGGACCTTGTGTGACGTTTACGACCTTAGCTCGAACGTTAAAGTTTTTTAATGTCATATCCAAAAGCTCACGCTGCTCATCCGCCCATTGATTATCTTCTTCAATAGCAGCTGGAGGAATGTTAAGCAAGTTCATTCCAGGAAATGCATAAGGAGAAGAAGCCTTTACATTTACAGGTTCTTCAGCTTTCAACGAAGCCTGCGGAATTGCTTCTTTGGTTTTTTCACCGTGAACTTCTTCTTGCCTACTTACTTCCGTTTTTTTTTGCAGAGCTTCTGTCTCCTGCCCTTGGTATGAACCTTGAGACGGCTGACTTTTTTCTCGAGCGCTGTTATTCATCTTTGTGCGGTCTTTTTTCAGCATCATCACGTTAAAAGGCACTAATCGCTTACCGCGACCTCGTTCAGCATTTCCTGGCTGTTCTGCAGGTACAAGAGGTTCTACAGCTGACTCTTGCTGTACTTGTTCTTGTAACTCTTGACTTTCATGCATACTGCTTTCTTCCTCTTTTATCACCGAATTTTCAAGCTCTTGGTGAACAACAGCCGATGCCGCTTCTGGTTGCCATTCATCAGCTGCGGGTTGCGATGAATTTAAACTTTCAGAATTCAGCTCATGTTCTGCTTCCATATGAACACTGTTTGCAGGCTCTTCTAGAATGACGTCACTTTCTTTCTCAGCAGCTGGAGCTTCTTCTTTCTTTCTAGGCTTTAGTGCTTCTACTTCTTCTGCTGCTTGTAAAAACACTTCGCTTCCGTCCATCAACGTTTCTACTTCTTCAGTCTCATTTCCTATCTCTTGTTGGAGAGAAACTGATGGTTCAGACGGGCGCGTTTCCTCTGAAATTGGAACTTCTTCGGGCGCTGTCATACCTTTCGCTAAATCCCAGTCAAGAGTGCTCTCTTGTCCCACTAACGGTTCGACCGCGTGTGATTCTTCAAAAGCTGGCACCTCTTCCTGTTCTTTTACGGCTACTGAAGAACTTGGCTTTTCTTCAGGAAATGATAGCTTCTCTTTTTGATTTTCCTCATATTGCTTCCACTGAGCAAAACGCTGAGAAGACAGTTGCATCATTTCTTCTGTTTCTTGAATCGGTGCTTCTTCGGCTATAGGCTTAGAAACCGGTTTTCTTAACGGCTCTACAACAGCTGTATTCATCGCTCGTCGGTAAATTTCATCTTCAAACGCCGCTTTTGATAACTGTGTACTCGGAAGCTCATATTCTACTACTTCCTCACTTCCGTTTTGTACAACATTAGAAGGCCGCTTATTAAACCCATAGACAGGTGAAGGAATTTCAGTAGGACGAAACGGACGTTTTCTTACTTGCGGAACCGCTTCTTTCTTTTCAGATACCGTTTTTAACGGCTGAGATACTGACTTAGGCTGCGTTAGCGCCGACTTGCGAACAGGCTCTTGATAAAACGGAGCCGGTGCCTTTTTTGTTACAGGCCTTGGTTCATTTTTAGGCGCTGCTGCCTTTTTTGCTTCTCCCGTATCATCAATTAAAGGAAAACGAAACGTTCCTTTTGGATATTGATAAGCTACTTTTGTATGAACATCTTGCTGTTCTTCAGTGTAACTCCGCTTTTGCGTTCTGGCCGAGTGTGGAACAGAAGGTTTTGGCGCTGCTTTCATCACTGGCTTTTGATGAACTGACTGCATTTGTTTAGGCTTAGGAGCCTTCTTTTTAGGAATTGTTTTTTCTCTATTTAAAGGGTATTCTTCCGTTGTATTTCCATGTTCGTCTACAACAATTTCTTTCACTTCGTATCCTAGTAAATAATCCATTACTTTTCGTACAAAACCCATTTTTATCACTCTTTCTATCAGACTATCTTACTTCGTTTAGCCTCTTATACCGCAGTGCTGCGATATCTACAAAAAGCTATCCATGCATCCTTTATTTACCTTTGGCCTCAAAGTATTCTCTGAGATGGATATATATACTATCTTTTCATTTATCATTCTATCACGTATGCTTGAACTCTTACTATAAAATCTACTATTTTGCTTCCCTTATTTATACAGTAAAATTCCTCTTTGCAAAAATATTTTTTTGCGTCTAGTTAGCACTCATAATTAAACGCGAAAAAAGCCACTAGTATATACTAGTGGCTTTTAATTTTATCAAACCTTTTTAAGAATTGACAATTGCTTTTCAGCAACTGTAACGCTTTGAAATATACGTGTAAAAAAACATCATGCTTTTGCCCTATAAATCAGTATCGCACTCTGCTTTTATGCTTGAAAAGGTTGACCTACTTCATATTTGTCTTCAAGTACTAGAATTCCTTTTTCTTGAGGAGCGTTCGGAAGCGCCAGCTCTTTAGCAGAGCAAATCATACCTGAAGAAGGCACACCGCGCAGCTCTGCATCTTTAATGATCATGCCGCTTGGCATAACCGCTCCTACTTTTGCTACCACGACTTTTTGACCTGCGTCTACATTTGGTGCTCCACACACAATTTGAAGTGTTTCTGTGCCAACATCTACTTTACAGATGTTCAGCTTATCTGCATTTGGATGCTTTTCTTTTTCTTGAACGTATCCCACTACAAATTTAGGAGATAAATCCACTTCAAGTTTACCTTCAAAACCGCTTTCGCTAAGTACACGATTTACTTCTTCCACCATTTCTTCTGTTAATTCAAGAGAACCATTTCCCTCTACTTTTAACTTAGAAGAAGCATGAAAGATGTTATAGCCAGCTGTTGTATTTGATTTTTGATCAAAGATACGCACAACGTCGCCTTTTGTTTCAAACGTGCGATTTTCAATTGCGATATCTTCTAGCTTGACGATTAATGTATCGCCGATACCTTCTTTATTATAAAAAAGATTCATAATTAGTCCCGTCCTTTACTGCGATTTTTTCCTAGAATAAAAATAGGTTCTAGCTCACCGTTTTCGTATAAAAATGAAAGAGCTGTGATGGGTACACGTCCACTTGCAAAAAAGCTCATGGTCATTTGCGCAAGAATATCATAACCCGTTTCGTTTTGAATATCAGCTAGAATCAGCACATCTTGATGAGGTACTGCTACAGCCATTGTGCCCGAAACACTAGAAGCAAAATCTTGCAAAAATGCCTCGTTAAGAATTCGACTTGCATCGTATCCATCGTTCTGATTTACAAAATAAAAGTCATTGCCTGCTACCGTATCTTTTTTATGTGAAATCGGCAAAGAGCGAAGATTAAATTTAGCCATTTCCCGCACTGCGGATAGATCTAAATTTTCCTTGCGAATTAGTTTCTCATCTAATAGACGATATGTATTGCCTAAATCAAGCGCATAATAAATGCGTGTTTCAGCTGTATGTTCATCATAAATCAACGGCACGTCTTCATTCGATTTATCTGGAAAAGACGTTGAGCGAATAACTGGATAAATGCGCTTTTCTTTTCCCGTTACCTGCTGTTCATCGTTCATAACACGAAGAGCTTCTTTTATATAATATACCATTTCATCTAGAGCCGCTTCCTTTTTTTCTTCCCATTTTGCAATTAGCCCAGGTAAAGAAATGGTTACACCTTTTTTCGTTTCCTGATGTTCAACGCGCAGCGTATCTTTTTCACGATCAAATAAAAATGACCAATCTGCACCCGTTAATCGCTCTTCTAGTAGTTTTCTCATCTTTTGACTATTCATTTTCGCCATATTTACGCCTCCTTTTCTCATTTTTATGTATGAAGACTGATAGCTGTAGATCGCTATCAGTCTTCACTTGATTTATGCATTTAAGCCGTTAATAAACTCTTCAATTTCTTCTTTTGTTTTACGGTCTTTGCTGACAAAACGCCCTGTTTCTTCTCCGTTGCTGTAACCAACAAAGCTTGGAATTCCAAAGATGCTTAATTCTGCACAAAGATCGATAAAGTCATCGCGGTCGACATAGTGAAATGTATACTCACTATGATTCGCCTCAATTTCTGGAAGCACAGGCTCGATTACTCGGCAATCTGGGCACCAGTCTGCTGAAAACATCATGATATGCTTTCCTTCTTTAATGATTTCTTTGTATTGTTCAATTGTTTGCATTTTTTCCATTTTTCTTTCCTCCACTTTTTCTTTTACTTTCGTATTTAAACGGCTAAAGCCCTATACATTATTTAATCCTTCTACATCAAAACATAGTATATGAGTTGTTGCAACTATCATACACTGATGCTTTTCTATTATAAAGGGTTACAAAGAAATTTCCTATTGAACAGCTTGATTTGTCCTAAAATCAAGCTGTCCTTTTAGCATTAAAACAACCTGATAAAACATAGCGGTCCGATCTAAATTTCCATTGGTGAAAATACCGATTGCTCCTTCTTTTTTTCGGATATTCTTTTGGTTTGTATACACTTCCATAGCTTCGGCTAATTCTTTTTTATCATGACGAAGCATACCGGCTACCGCTTCAGGAAGCCGAATACGAGCCCCTCCACCTAAAATCGGTTCAAGGTCCTTAGAGGTAACAAGGCTTCCCCAATTGCAAAGGAATAAGCCATGAGGCGTTTCCTGCACCCCTCCTTCAAGCCCAATACCAATATCAGCACCTGTCTCTTTCACAGCAGCACGCGCGCGATTAACCGCTCCTTGGATGGTTTCTTCGTCAGAAAAAGGCTGTGGCGACACCCCGGACTGCACGCCTACCTCTACATATGTAAAAGTATCTCCAAATACTTTTTTTACTGCATTTACTTTTGTTGGATTTTTCGTTCCGATTGCAATTTTCATTTTTTTCTCCTGTCATTATGAAACAAAGCAACCGCAAAAGCAGCTGCTTTGTTCTTTTTATCCGTTTTGCTTAATCGTATCGAGCGTTGTTTGGTCTGTAGAACGTACAAGTTTGACTAGTAATTCTTTTGCAGCTGCATAGTCATCTACATGAATCATAGAAGCATGAGTATGAATATAACGTGAACATACGCCGATGACCGCAGAAGGAACTCCATTATTAGAAGTATGAACGCGCCCTGCATCCGTACCTCCTGGAGAAACAAAGTATTGATAAGGGATGCTGTTTGTCTCAGCTGTATCTAAAATAAATTCTCTCATTCCTCTATGTGTGACCATCGTACGGTCAAAGATACGAAGTAATACGCCTTTTCCTAATTGTCCAAATGCATTTTTATCGCCTGATGTATCGTTAGCTGGACTAGCATCTAGTGCATAAAACAAATCCGGTTTAATCATATTCGCAGCTGATTGAGCACCGCGAAGTCCTACTTCTTCTTGCACAGTAGCTCCAGAATATAAGATATTTGGCAATTTTTCATTTTTTACTTCTTTTAATAATTCAATCGCAAGTCCGCACCCATAGCGGTTATCCCATGCTTTCGCCAGTATTTTCTTTTCATTTGCCATTGGCGTAAACGGACAAATCGGTACAATTTGGTCGCCAGGACGAATGCCCATTTCTGCTACTTCCTGCTTACTATCTGCGCCCACATCAATCATCATATTTTTAATGGCCATTGGCTTGTTGCGCTGTGATTCGTCTAATAAATGAGGAGGGATAGAAGCAATTACGCCGGTGATAGGACCTTTTTTTGTAACAACATGGACGCGTTGAGCTAGCAGTACTTGACTCCACCATCCTCCTAGAGTTTGAAAACGAAGCATTCCTTTATCTGTTACAGACGTAACCATAAATCCTACTTCGTCCATATGTCCCGCTACCATTACTTTAGGACCTTTTTCTTCATTATAGCGAACGCCGAATAAACTTCCTAACCCATCTTGAATGACTTCATCTACAAGGGGTTCAATTTGCGAGCGCATAAATGAACGTACTTGATGTTCGTTTCCAGCGGCACCTGGTAACTCCGTTAATGTTTTAAATAGAGATAGCGTTTCATTGTTCATATATACTCTCCTTTATGTATCATTTTCTTTATTGTATCGAAAACCGGAAATAGTTGCTAGTTCCGTCCTTCTCTTCTATAACTCAACTTAACAAAGCATTCGACAATTTGATATAATGATGAAAACATATCCTTAAAAAGCAGGTGAATAACGTGAAATGGACTCAACTAATAGCAGGAGCTGCAGTCGGATTTGCAAGCGCTTATATTCTTCAAAAAAGAAAGTCGTCAATTTCCTCATCGGAAGCCCTTACGATTGTTAAAAGCGCTTTTAAACAAAATGGGGCAATCGATGGCTCATGGATTGAAACAACGACTAAAGTCATTCAAAAACATGGTCTCTCTTTTTATGGTTATACAGGTGGAATTATCAGAACACGTGATGCAAAACAGGAACATTACGAGTTTTTCATTGATAAAAAAAGCGGTTCTATTATTGAATTGACGCTGAATGCACCCGTTTAATTTCGTCAACTATTTCTCCTTTGTTATCCCATTTTACAGCTCGATAAAAAGCATCATGATAAAAACTCAGCCAAGCTTGATTCTCATAGGCATAAGCTAGCCACTGCTGCTTTTGTTCAATCGAAGTCATTGGATAATCATCATATGCCATTACCCATAAGACATTTTGATGTGCATGTGTTGGCAAAAGATCGCCCATGTGCACTAAGATGTCATTGTTTCCTTTTAATACAACTACAGCATGACCATCGCTGTGACCGCCGGTATGATGAGCCGTTACTCCAGGCACAATTTCATCTTTATCGCTAAATGTTGTTACTTGATGCTGAATAAATTCCCAATTTTGTTTCCAATACGTATTTTTAGAACGTATATTAGGATTTCTCATTTCATTCCACTCGATCTCACTAACAAAGATTTCTGCATTTGGAAAAGCAGAGGAAAAATGTCCGTTGCTGCATTTTGTTAAGCCTGACACATGATCAAAGTGAAGATGCGTCATAATGACATGAGTAATATCTTCGCACGTAAACCCTAACTTTTGTAAATCTTCAGCAATAAATGATTCTTCTGTTACACCAAAATGACGCTTTTTTTTCTCATCCAACATACCATTCCCTATACCCCCATCAATTAACATGAGGTGTTTTTCAGTTTGAACGAGCAAAGGATCAGTTCTCATTGGAATTCGATTTCCTTCTGAGATAGGATATTTTTTTGTCCAAAGCTCTTTTGGAACAACACCAAACATTGCTCCTCCGTCTAAATGATTATTCCCTCCACGAAGCCATGTCACTTTTAATCCGCCTATTGTTAACGTTTCCATTTTACACCTCCATTATATTCCTTTTTATTTTATCACTATCTCCTTCTCTTTTTGAACAAAAAAAGACTGATGAACTCAGTCTTTTTCGTTCAGGTATTTTACTTCACAGCGGTAAATACGGCTGCCTTTTTGTGAAAATTTCTCTTCATATTCCGTCATAACATTGCCTTCAAAATCGCTTTTATGCAAATCTAAGCTAATGTATTTGAGAAGAAGCCCATATTCTGAAAAGCTTGTCAATGAATATTCAAATAGACCTTGATTATCTGTTTTAAAGTGAATTTCTCCACCATCAACCAGCAGGTTTTCGTACATGCTTAAGAACGTTTTGTATGTTAAACGGCGTTTGGCATGTCTCTTTTTTGGCCATGGATCAGAGAAATTGAGATAAACGCGATCCACGTCATTTTTTGCAAAAAACTCACTAAGGTGGTTAGCATCTACATTCAACAGCTTTAAATTTGGAAGCTCTTCTTCAATCAATCGTTCTAGAGCACTTAAGATGACACTTTCATACATTTCAATTCCAATATAGTTGATATGCGGATTTTGTTTAGCCATCCCTACTAAAAATTGGCCTTTTCCTGTTCCTACTTCAATATGAAGAGGATTTTCGTTTCCAAAAACCTCTTTCCAGTTCCCTTTATACTCTGCTGGGTTTGGAACCACGTATTGGGGATTTTCAGCAATTTTATCTTTTGCCCAAGGTTTGTTTCGTAATCTCATGTTGCACCTCTTTAATGTATTTTGACGCATTGAAAATGTCGGTTATTCGAAACAACCGACATTCTCATGCATAATTGTGTTTAGATAGAAAAAAATAAGAGCATCATACGAGAAAGGATGATGCTTAATGCCTTTAAATGCCGAACACCAAATGAATATATTAAAAGATATTTTATCTAATCATCAAAGTGATTGCTGCGGAACGGTTGCGGAATGTGAACAGGTTGAACGTTTAATTCAATCAATGTTAGCAAAAGGATACGCTAGCACAGACGTACAAGCAACACTACAAAACGTGTATAAATACACGCAAGATGCAAAAAGTGCTGCTCATTTAGACGAACATATTCAAACCAATCAACAAAATTTATCACAATGGGTCCAAGAACTATCTACCTTGTCATAATCTTTGCTACTGTGCTTGAATGTCGTTGACGAGCAACATCCGAAGATATTCAAGCCAGTAGTTCATTTCAGAATGTTCATTTTTCGAACGATGCCATTCAATGAATAAAATGGTTTGACTTATCACATACCACTTCATTCTCTTTTTCAAGTTCTCGGTTAGTTCAACTCCATAATGCTCAAGCCATTCTTCCCACTGAGATGGATTGATGTACCAATAAAGCAATAAACCTAAATCAATAGCAGGATCTGCAATCATCGCTCCGTCCCAGTCGATTAAATATAGCTGCGTATTCTCTCCAAGCATCCAGTTATTGTGGTTCACATCACAGTGACACACAACATATTTATCTGTCTGAACGGACGGAAGCTCTGCTTGTAAATAACTGATTCCCTGCTCTACAATACTTTCTTTTTGAAGTCGCTCGTCCACATTCTCTACAATATCGGCTAGCACGTCTTCGGGAAGAAGCGGTGTTTTCCCCAACCTTTTCAACATATCTAATAACTCGTTTGAATGATGAATTTTACTAAGCAATTCTGTCACTCGACTCGAATTCATATCTTTTGGTTTTAATTCTCGACCATCTAGCCAGTGCTGAGCTGTGATCACATCTCCATTTTCCATTCGTCTTGTCCACACGAGCTTCGGTACGATTCCTTCAGCTGACAATACTGCTAAAAAAGGTGATGAATTACGCTTTAAAAAAAGCTTTCGGTCTTGAAATTTTGCAAAATAAGCTTCTCCTGTCGCTCCGCCAGCAGGAGTAATTTCCCATTCGCTTCCTAATATATCTTCCAACCAATTCACCTTCAATTTCAACACACACATTTCGTTTAAAAATTTCACTCAATAAAGCAATCTATTAAGACATCATGACGTTATTTTCTTAGTAAATAAAAAAGACGGCTATTGAGGATATGTATCAATAGCCATCCTTTATAAATATTATCTCCATCATACTTTTTTCGTCAAGTGGTTGAAGACAATAATTACGTTTGAAATAAAATAAGAACGCTAAGCTTTGAAACGTTTATAGCATTATCCTCTATAGTAGGATACCCATTTTTATATACTTTACAATGATCAAGTGCTATTTTCCATGGTCCTTCTGGCAAAACTACTTTTTCTTCCATTAGGCCTTGATTAAAAAACACAATAATATTCTTCCACGGACCGTAAGCCAATACGTTTGATAAGCAATAGCCAATAACGGATTGCGGCGTATTTAGGAAAGAAACATGCTGCCTAATCGCTGAAGCATCTCCCAAGCGAAATGCACCGTGCTGTTTGCGAATACGAATCAGCTCTTGAACCCAATTCACATCAGGAGAAAATTTGATCCGTCGATTCCAATCAAGTGCATTAATATCATCGGGTGAATTATAGCTGTTCTCTACGCCTTGTTTAGTGCGGTAAAACTCTTGACCACTATGAAGAAACGGTATGCCTTGCGAAAGAAGTACAATAGCAGTAGCAAGGCGGTGACGACTTCTACGAATGTCTTCGTCTTCTTCTCCATTTGAATTCGTTAACTTATCCCACAGCGTATGATTATCATGTGATTCAACGTAATTAACTGATTGTGCTGGATTTATAAATAAAGCCCGGCTGTCTTCTTTATCCAGAATGCTCCCCGCTATAACAGATTGCACGGTCTCTTTTTGATGAATATTTCCGCTGATAAAACCTTTTTCATATACATCAAACGTGCTTCCTTTTACAGAATCTCGAAAGCGATCATTAAAATAGCCGATTTGAGGCGTTTGGCGGGCATTCGCCATAATTGCTTTTTGATTATAGGGGAGAGGAGTGTTTAAATCCCAGCCTTCGCCAAACACCAAAATAGTAGAATCAATTTCATTTATTTTGTCCCGAATGATGTTCATCGTTTCTATATCTAAAATCCCCATGAGGTCAAAGCGAAGCCCATCAACGTCGTACTCTTTTATCCAAAACAATACTGAATCGATAATAAACTTTTGCGCCATTTTCCGTTCAGAAGCAAAATCATTTCCTACTCCCGTCCCGTTCGAAGGCATCCCAAACTCATCATGTCGAAAATAATAGCCCGGAACAATTTTTTCAAAAGGTGATTCCTCTCGTACAAATACGTGATTATAAACTACATCTATAATAACACGGAATCCCTGTTGATGAAGTGTTGATATTAATTGTTTCACTTCAGCAATACGAGTGGCAGGATTTGAAGGGTCAGCGGAGTAGCTTCCTTCTGGTACATTAAACAACAATGGATTATACCCCCAATTATAAGAAGCATGAGGGTTTAATTCATCTACTCCGCCAAAGTCGTTAATAGGAAGAAATTCAAGGTGGGTCACTCCTAGCTCTTTTAAATAATGAAGACCTGTTGTTTTGCCTGGCTGCCCGCTTGATTCAGTAACAGCTAGGTATGTGCCCTTTTTTTCTATCCCGCTTAAAGGATGAATAGAAAAGTCGCGAACGTGCATTTCGTAAATAACGGCATCTGTTGGCTGAAGGAAAGGTGGCTTTTCATGGGGATGAACATAGGCTGTATGAAGATTTATCAGAACTCCGTATTCACTATTTGCTGTAGCTGCAACGGCATAAGGATCCACCGCTTCATTTGTCCGGTCGTTTACATCTATTAAAAATCGATAATAATATCCTTCTTTATCTAAGGGAAGTTTCTTTTCCCATACGCCTTTTCTTTGACGAGCCATGACGTACAGTTCTTCTTTGCCGCTGTTTGCATGTATTAATTTTAAAATCACTGCTGATGCAGTCGGGGCCCAAATTTTTATCATAATATGATCTGAATAAAAGGCTGCACCCAAATCATTTTGATTATAATAAAATCTCTCATCAAACTCTTTGGTTCGTATAACAGCCCCTACCTGCAGCGGAACTTTCTCTCCGTAATTATCACAGATAACGTACGACTGTCCAATTTCTATGCTACCTTCAACCTTGCCTTCATATTTGATAAAACCTTCTAATTCATGTACGTTTTCAATAGAGATGGTCTCATGTATTTGTGTACTTTTAATCACAAAAAAATCAATTTGACCTTCATGATAAGAAGTTGGAACTAAAAGAGTAATACGATCTATTTGATCTAAATAAGCTTGAAACTTATTATCACCAGTCATCCTTTTCTCCTCCTTATGCCAATTACCTCTTTAGTAGCATTATATGTAGTAAACGCAAAAACGAAAGCACTTTCATAGCGTGAATGTTCGTATTATTCACCTGCTTCGAATTCCCGGTCAAAATAAATACTCTGGCTGTGTTCGAGCAATACTTGAGCTGCTTTCATCTGCTTAAACTTTAAAGGTGCTTTAGATTTCCTAAGTTCACAAAACCATTCTTCATACTTTCTAGCATCTACAAATTCAACCTGATAAGGCTCCGCAGCGTAATCAATGTATCCATTTCTGCTCAGTAATATTTTCTTTACGTTATGTTCAATATCGTGAGTACGATAGATGCTTCGGACAATTTGCTCCGTTCGATTTAACCCAATTAAAGGATTTAATATCTTTTTTTGATCTCTTCCTCTTAACTCTGTCCAAAAATTTTCTTTTGAATACTGAAAAACAGCACTTTTATATGTTTCTATTAAACAAATACAGAGGGTTTCCGTTGGAGTAACAATAATGATATCTCCTTCTACCGGAGCTTTATTAATCAGGAAAACAGGCTTGTACATCACGAGACATGTATCAGGAAAGCGCTGAATAAAATAACGGAGAGCTTCATCATGGTAATGTTTACGATCTGCTTGTGAGAACTCAAATAAAGTGGATGTAGCCCATTTCATTTGAAGATCAAATACATTTTCTAAAAACAATATTTTCAAGTCTTCCGCTGTTTGTGGAAGAGTTGTAAACCTCAATAGCTCTTGATTTTCCACGCTATCGCTAGAGAACGCTTCTTCCACTTCACACGTTTCTGTTTTTCTTGTAAACCGCTCTTTTGCTTTTTGCAAAAATGAACGTTGAGCTTTTGTTTCTTCTTGTACAGGCGGCTCATGTAATAGCCCTTCTTCAAATAATTGCTTTGCTTTCTTCCAATTATGCTTTTTTAAGTGATTAAACTGAGACGTGTAGTGATAAACGTCTTTTTCATAACGGGAAATATAATCTTGCACCTTAAGTAGCTGCGCCACGTTTACATCAATCCCCTAATTAAAATTCCTCTAAAACTTTGTTCGCCGATGATTTCTCTATTATCATCGGCGTTTTCTTTCCTTTGATAAGAGCGATTTTTAAATAACCTCTCTCCATGCTTGTATGTTCATATGCTACTGTGACTGCAAGGAAAAAGATAGTATTTTTTTATATTTAGGTTTGCTAGCAGGATGAACTTCAAAAAGGGCAAACGAACTTACTTGAAACTGTTCTTCAATCGACGTTTGTTTTAACTGTTCTTCCAAAAGTCCGGCTTCCCCTCCCCACTTCTTTGCAATCGTAATATGAGGACGATAAGGACGTTTTTCATATAAGCCGCTTAGATCTCCCCATACGGCCTGTATATCCCTTTGCAGATTCATAAGCTTATCATTTGGCCTAAGGCTTACATAAAGCACTCTAGGCTTGTTATACGCACCGAACACATCGTACTGACCTGTCTGCAGCGAAAAACTTGAATGACGGGAGGCTACCTCTTTTAAGCGCGTAATCAGCTTTTCCTTTTTGTCATCTAAAAACCCTAAAAATTGTAGCGTTATATGATAATCGTCAGGGTATGTCCATTGTTTGAAAGGAAAAGGTATTAATTCCTTTGCCCAATTTTCTGCCTGATGTGCAATGGATACAGGCACGTTGATTCCAATAAAATAATGTTTATCGCCTTTCATCAAATCGCTCCTTTTCTTTTTATTATCTTTCCCCAATTGGTTATGTTCAAAAAGAGCTAGATCTATTTTAAAGGTTTTTTCGGATGAAATAGAGAGGTTTTTCTGAAAATTTGTCATGTGCTTAAAAAATAAGAATTTGTGTTATCATAGAAACAATACAGAGAATTTTTATAAGAAAAGGATGAGAAAAATGAAAGTTGTTAACAATATGGCTGATTTGATTGGCGAAACACCTCTTGTTAAGTTGAATCGTCTTCAACCTGCAGATGGAGCATCCGTTTACTTAAAACTAGAATTTTTTAATCCAAGCCGTAGTGTAAAAGACCGTGCTGCTTTTAATATGATCGTGGAAGCTGAAAAAGCAGGCTTGCTCAATGAAAATTCTACTATTATTGAACCAACGAGCGGAAATACAGGTATTGGCTTAGCAATGAATGCAGCGGCAAGAGGTTATCGTTCTATTTTAGTTATGCCAGATACCATGACTCAAGAACGAATTAACTTGTTAAAAGCATATGGTGCGGAAGTTGTTCTAACACCGGGCGATGAGAAAATGCCTGGAGCAATTCGCAAGGCAGAAGAGCTTACAAAAGAAATTCCAAATGCATTTATGCCCATGCAGTTTGAAAATAATGCAAACCCTGACGCTCATCGAAAAACGACTGCTAAAGAAATTATCGAGGCAATGAACGAGTTAGGCAAAGACTTATCTGCTTTTGTTGCTACTGCTGGAACAGGCGGAACGATTACAGGAACTGGTGAAGTACTAAGAGAAAACTACCCAAATATGACCGTTCATGTTGTGGAACCAGCTGGGTCTCCTGTATTATCTGGAGGAAGACCTGGGAAGCACAAGCTTGTAGGAACAAGCCCTGGATTTATTCCTGATACGCTTAATGTAGATGTTTACGACGAAATTTTAAAAATTAAAGATGAACAAGCCTACGATATTACGCGACGCTTGGCTTCTGAAGAAGGAATTTTAGTCGGTCCTTCATCTGGCGCTGCGTGCTATGCTGCTATCGAGGTAGCCAAAAAATTATCTCCTGATCAAGTGGTCGTATGTATTGCTTGCGATACAGGTGAACGTTATTTATCAAGCGACCTATTCTCATTTGAATAATAAAAAAGCGAACGCAAAGGCGTTCGCTTTTTTTATTTAGCTAATTCGTAAATAGCCTGTGCATAAATAGCTGTTGCACGAAGTAAATCTTCAATTACCATGTACTCGTCTTTTTCGTGCGCTACTTCTTCACGGCCTGGGAAAAGAGGTCCAAATGCCACCCCCGCTTCCAATGCTCTGGCATACGTTCCTCCTCCAATTGAAATAAGTGTAGGTTCTTCATTTGTTTGTTCTTGGTAAACCTTTTGAAGCGTTTGAATAAGCTCATGTTTTTGATCGACATGATGTGGTTTAGAATCTGTAAAATGTTTGATGGTCATTTGATAAGATTCACTTTTTTCTTTAATCGTATCAATAATGTCGTCAATATGAGCTGATACAGGATAGCGAATGTTTAAACCAAAGTGCCCCGCTTCTTCTTGATTGTAAGACATGATTCCAACATTTATCGTTAAATCACCCGTAACCTCATCTTTGCGATTTAAGCCCATTTTTTCTCCTAGTGCATCTTGAACTAAATACGCATTTGCATAACCTACAAACTGATTAGCTTGTTCATCAAGTTCTAATGTGTGTAAAAAGCGAAGAAGCGTAAGTCCAGCATTTTTCCCTTTATCAGGCACACTGCCATGTGCTGAAACGCCTTCTAAAGTAAGTGTGTATACACCGCTCTTTTCTGTTATTGAACCTTTTAAAGACTGATCCTTTAAAAATTGATCATATTTATTTTTAATATCCGTTTCACTATGGAATTCAAGAACAGCTGTTGCAAGATCAGGAACCATATTGTAGCGTCGTCCAGAGACAAATGATGTAAGCTGAACGCTTCCCTTTGTTCCTTCAATTGGCTGCTGGCGAATTTCTACGTCTGTAATTCCTTTTTCAGCAAAAATGATAGGAAAATCCGCATCGGGCGCAAACCCCATAGTTGGCATCTCTTCATGATTGAAGTAGTGGTCCACACATCTCCAGTCACTTTCTTCATCCGTTCCAATGATCATTCGAACCCGTTTAGATAGAGGAAGCCCTAAATCTTTCACAATTTTCATCGCATAATAAGCAGCCATCGTCGGGCCTTTGTCATCGATTGCTCCTCTAGCAAAAATTTTCCCGTCTTTTATTTCACCGCCGTATGGATCAACCGACCACCCGTCTCCTTCAGGAACAACGTCTACGTGACAAAGAATGCCAAGAAGTTCTTTCCCTTCTCCTGCTTCAATATGACCAGCATATCCGTCTACGTTCTTGACGGAAAACCCGTCATTTTTTCCTTTATTTAAAAGAAAGTCAAGCGCTTGAGCAATTCCAGGTCCAAATGGCTCTTCTTGTTTTTCTGTGCTTGTCAAAACACTTTTAATTTGTAGAAAACGCTGCGTCTCAGCTAGAATTTCAGCTTCTCTTTTTTGAACTTCCTCTTTCCAATTAATTGCCGTCATCTGTTTGTCTCCTTTTCCTGCTTTTACAGATTGTATCTATCATTACTATTGGTAAATTTAACTTTATCATACCTTTATATAGAAAGAAATAATTGTCTCTTTCCTTTCATATCAAAGGTTTACAGAGTCAAAATTCCGGGAAATAAATTGTAGGCACAATCGATAAAAACGGATTCTATTTGTTTATTGTTTACATATACTATAAAAAATGTGCAAATAGAGGAAGGAGATGTTACGAAAGGATTACATATTTATATCATTTTTTGTAAATATTGTGTTAATTTGCGTTTTCTCTTTTATTTTTCTGTCGATTTTGTGTACAATAAGGATAAGGACTGAAATAGTGCTTGACATCTCAGAGTTATAAAGAAGTTGTGCCTTACGAAAAACGAATAAGGAAGTGGTTTTTTGAAACCTTCAACTAATCGAATGCTAACTCGTATCAAATCGGTCTATATGTTCATTTGTAAAAATGGAACAGTTACAACGCAAGAGCTCGTAGACGAATTTGGTATTACACCAAGAACCATTCAGCGTGACTTGAATGTGTTAGCATATAATGATTTAGTTCGCAGCCCAAGTCGCGGTACATGGACGACTACGCAAAAGAAGGTCAAGATGTCATCCTAGTAAGTTTATTTCAAGGGTAGTAAGTGATTTATATATAGAGATAAAATTCTACGCAGTAGAAAGTCAAGACTTGGACGAGTGCATAGTCCCCCGCTCCATTTGCACGTCAAGCAGAGTTGGTACTCGTTTAAGTGCTTTAACGTGAAATGTTTCACTTGTCTAACAAAGTGGACAAAAAAAAGGAACCATTTTAGACTTAGGTTCCTTTTTCTTTCGCCTCTTCTTAGGCATTTGAGTTTTGCAATAAAGCTAGTTCTTCTTCCGTTAACTCCCTATACTCTCCTAAATCTAACGACTCGTCTAATAGCAAGGCTCCCATAGATAAACGTTTTAAATACGTTACTTTTTTTCCTCTTGCTTCAAACATACGCTTCACTTGATGAAATTTCCCTTCAACGATCGTTAATTCAATTTCTGATTCCACACCGCTTGTTAGTATCTTTAACTCTGCTGATTTTGTTACATATCCATCATCAAGAGTGACACCTTGCCTAAATGCTTCAGCATCTTCTTCAGTCACCGGTGCATTAATTTTTGCAAAATACGTTTTAGGAACGTGCTTTTTAGGAGATAGCAGCTGATGTGCAAGCTGACCGTCATTCGTCAGCAGCAAGAGCCCTTCTGTATCTTTATCTAAACGCCCTACCGGAAATGGGTTATACACAGCATCATCAAGTTCAAGCAAGTCCAAAACTGTTTCATGAAGAGAATCTTCTGTCGCTGATATGACGCCTTGCGGCTTATGAAGCATAAAGTAAACAAATTCTCGGTAAGAAACGGCTTCGCCATGCACAGTTATTTCTTGTTCATCTGGATTAACGTGGACCTTAGCATCTTTAACTGCTGTACCGTCTACCTTAACAGCCCCAGTCTTTAAAAGACCTTTAACTTCTTTTCGGCTTCCGTACCCAATGGTAGAAAGCAATTTATCCAAACGCATGTAATATCCTCCTCTTTTTTGAAAAGAAGATGACTCTAACGAGTCATCTTCTTAGGCACTGCGCTGTTTATTTCGGCGCAGTATCTTTCGTTCAATTGCACCTGTTACCCTCGCTCCCATTACTTTTTCAAGCAGGCTTGTACGATAGGTAATAATAAAGTAAATAAGGCCGCCTACTGCTGCTCCTATAATCGTAATAACAGTGGCAGAGAATCGTCCTGGCGTTGTAAACAGACCAATCACTGCTGCGACAATTTTTACGCTGATTCCCATAATCGCAACAAAAATGAGAATAAGCACAGAGCGTTTTATAAACTCACTGTAGTTATATTTTGCGTGTTTTTGAATAAGCGCAAACATATAAACAAGAGATACGATATAGCCTAATGCAGTCGCTAAAACTGAACCAATCTCGTGGAACATAAGAATAAATGGAACGTTCACGACAATTTTCACAATCAATCCAAATAATAGACTTAAAACAGCATATTTTTGTTTGTTGATTCCTTGTAAAATAGCTCCATTCACCGTAAAAAATGAGAACAATAAAGCTACCGGTGCATAGTAAAGCAAGACATTCCCACCCGCATCCGATGCATCTGTTCCAAAGAAAAACGTATAGGCTGGGCCAGCTAAAGCCATTAATCCTACAGATGCTGGCAGCACAAGAAACATAATCGTTTGATATGTTTGGTCAATTTGCTTTTGCAGTACGTTATAATCTTTATTCACAAAGGAACGTGTAATCGTTGGTACAAGAGTCAAACCGAACGCAGTAGCTAATGAAACGGGAATCATCACAAGCTTTGGAACATAAGACTGAACAATTCCGTTCATTGACTCTGCTATTTCTTTTTGTCCAGCCGCTACCATTGCACGGTTAAATGTGAATTGGTCCACATACTGATAAAGCGGAATAGCCAAGCTGACAAAGACATATGGCAATGAATACGTAAGCAGCTCTTTAAAAATGGATACGGTAGAAATACGCGTAGGCGTTACCGTCTGCTCGTTCACCATTTTATCAAGATAAGGCTTTCGTTTTTTCCAGTACCAAATCAATACAGCCAGTCCAGCAAGAGCTCCTACAAAAGCCCCCATCGTAGCAAATCCAACGGCTAATGCAAGACTCCCGTGGACAACTTTGATGACGATATAGGTAGATGCCAATAAAAAGACAACCCGCACAAGCTGTTCAACTACTTGTGAAACAGCTGTTGGTCCCATAGACTGGTGACCTTGGAAAAATCCTCGCATTAAACTCATCATCGGTACTACAATTAACGCAACACTAACCATTCGCATAACCATTACTACATCTTCTAAGGAGTTATTTAAATCAGAACCTCCCAGTGTAATTCTAGACATAACAGGAGCTAACGAATATAAAAGTAAAAATGCAAGTATTCCTGTGACAAGCATTAATTTCATGCCGGCCCGGTACATTCTTCTACTCGTATAGTAATCACCGAGTGCATTATATTTTGATACAAATTTCGATACGGCCATTGGCATACCGGCTGTAGCAATACTTAAATAAATAGCATATTGGTTATATCCGTAACCAAACAGTGCTCCCCCTACGGTTCCAACAAGGATCGCAAATGGAAATAAATAAATCATTCCCAAGATTCGGGATACATAGGTGCCAAGCGTCAGCACAAAGGTCCCTCTTAACAATTTTGAATCAGACATACGTTTGCCTCCGATACTTAATGTTACATACTGATAATAATGATAGAATTGAAAAGAAGCAAGTGACAGTATACACTAAGAAAGGTCTTATACTCACTCGCACTCGTCAACAAACTAGAAAAACAAAGACTATAGCCCATTTTATCCAATGTTGAGAGATTTGTCAGTGAACAAACTAAAATTTTTTAAGAATAGACAGGTTGGTGAAAGTATGATATATGATGTAGTCGTAATCGGAGGAGGACCTTCTGGTTTGATGGCATCGATTGCAGCTGGTGAGTCAGGTGCAAACGTATTATTAATTGATAAAGGCAATAAACTTGGACGAAAGCTTGCCATTTCTGGAGGCGGACGCTGTAATGTGACAAACCGTCTTCCCATTGATGAACTTATTAAACACATTCCAGGAAACGGACGCTTTTTATACAGTGCGTTTTCTGTTTTTAATAACGAAGATATCATCTCTTATTTTGAAGGCCTGGGAATTAAATTAAAAGAAGAAGATCACGGCCGTATGTTTCCGGTCAGCAATAAAGCGCAATCTGTTGTTGACGCATTAATTAGCGAACTTCACCGTCTTCGCGTGACAATTCGCACAAACACAGCCGTTAAACGCGTACACTATGAGAACAACACCGTGAAAGAAGTTGTGCTTCAAAACGGGGAAGCAATCCAAACGAAAAGCGTTGTGATTGCAGTAGGTGGAAAATCAGTACCTCATACAGGTTCGACAGGAGACGGTTATCAATGGGCAAAAGATGCAGGGCATAAAATTACTGAGCTTTACCCAACAGAAGTTCCTATTACATCTAGCGAACACTTTATTAAAACCAAAACGCTTCAAGGTCTATCGCTTCGCAATGTAGGACTAAGCGTGCTTAATAAAAAAGGCAAGCCTGTCATTACTCATCAAATGGATATGATTTTCACTCACTTTGGCATCTCTGGCCCTGCCGCTCTTCGCTGCAGCCAATATGTTGTTAAAGAGTTAAAGAAACAAAAAAGCAACACTGTTCAAATGTCTCTTGATTTATTTCCTAGCCAAAACGAAGAAGATATTTTTCAACAATTAGTCAAAACAACAAAAGAAGAACCGAAAAAAGCAATTAAAAATGTCTTAAAAGGTTTTGTATCTGAACGTTATCTATTGTTTTTACTCGAGCAGGCAGGCATTGATAGCCAAGCGCTAGCAGGACAGCTTCAGCATGAGAAACTGAGAGAATTTGCAAGACTGTGCAAACGATTTGAATTTGCTGTAAACGGCACGCTTTCTTTAGAAAAAGCATTCGTCACAGGAGGCGGCGTATCTGTTAAAGAAATTCACCCAAAAGAAATGTCTTCGAAATTTATGCAAGGCCTTTACTTCTGCGGGGAAATTCTTGATATCCATGGATACACTGGAGGATACAATATCACTTCTGCTCTTGTAACAGGCCGTTTGGCTGGAAGTAATGCAGGAGAATTTGCAACAAGCCTAGCATAATATGCTAGGCTTTATACATAACCATGGCTGAAAAACAGTACACCTGCTCATCACGATCAACATCCACTGTCACTTGGTATTTAATATCAACGACGTCTTCATCCTCTAATTTCCGTAAAAATCGGTTCACCGCAAATTCTAAATCTTTTTCATGCTCTTTATCAAACATTTTTACTTGTATCACAGCTTCTACCACCTTGTCCTATCAAATTTGTTTCAATCAGAATGGACTGTTTCTCTTGATGATGGTTTTTGTACAGATTTTCAATCTCTTACTACCTCTATTTTTATGAGGGCTTTTATAGATTTAGTCATCATTTGTTTTCCTGCTATCATTTTAGTCGGTTGGCAGAAGTTTCATTCAAAAAAGAGGTTAAGACATAACGAAATGAATTCAATCTAAAGACGAACAAATGGGATACATGAGCTGAACCGCTTGTAACACGGCAGTTGATTTCCTTGCAAGACTTCGCTTTCCGCGGGCGGCCAGTGATCCTCCTCCTCGCTTGCGCTCCTGGGGGGTCTCACCTGTTCCGCTTTTCTCGCAGGAGTCTTCGCCTTGCCTTCCAATCAACTGCTAGAAGAAACGAAACAAAAAAAATGAACCACTAATCAAACATGTTGATCAATGGTTCATTTTTCACTTCAGCTAAGATACTTTTGTCCCAGCCTCTTTTTATTTATTAACCGTTTTTCCTTCCCACTCTAACATACCGCCAACCATATTTGTTACTTTATATCCTTGTTCTTGAAGGTAGTAACATACGTTTTCACTGCGGCGGCCCGAACGGCAAATGAAAATATATTCTTTGTCTTTATCGAAATAATCCACATTACCTGGAATATCATTCATACGAATGTGTTTAGCAGTGGGAATCATTCCTTCTGCTACTTCTTCATCTTCGCGCACATCAACTAAATGAAGTTCTTCTCCATTTTCAACGCGTTTTTGAAGTTCTTCAGGCGTAATTACTTTTACTTCTTCCATCTTCGTCATTCCTCTCTATTCTTTCATTCAGCTTGCTATCGCTATTGTAGCAAATTCAAATACCTTTATGCCACTAAATAAGAAAAGCTTAAGCAGCAGCCTGCCTAAGCTTTTCCAATCGTAGTTAAAGGTTTGACTAAGCGCCTGATGTCAACCCGAAAGGTGGACATCAGGCGCTTAGGTCTAGAACAGAACCCCTGACTAAAGAACTATCAAGGGTTCTGTTCTACATCAATACTTAATTAGCTACGATGTTTACTAATTTACCAGGCACAGCAATCACTTTGCGCACTGTCTTACCTTCAATGAACTCTTGAACATCTTCATTAGCCATTGCAATATCTTGAAGCTCTTCACGAGATGCCTCAGCAGGTACGTTTACTTTCGCACGTACTTTACCGTTAATTTGAACGACAATTTCCACTTCATCATCTACAAGTTTTGCTTCGTCAAACGCAGGCCAAGCCTCATACGAAATTGTATCTTCGTGACCTAGTTTGCTCCATAATTCCTCAGTCGTATGAGGACAAATTGGTGCTAATAGCTTCACAAATCCTTCTACGTATTGCTTTGGCAGCACGTCAACTTTGTATGCATCATTGATGAATACCATAAGCTGAGAGATACCTGTATTAAAACGGAGGCCTTCGTAATCTTCCGTTACTTTTTTCACCGTTTGGTGATACACGCGTTCAAGCGTAGTGTCATTGCTTTCTTGAACCTTGCTGCTTAATTCACCGTTATCGTCAACAAGTAAGCGCCATACACGATCTAAGAAACGGCGTGCACCATCAAGCCCTTTTGTTGACCAGGCGATTGACGCATCTAAAGGCCCCATGAACATTTCATAAAGGCGAAGCGTATCTGCACCGTGGCTTTCTACGATCTCGTCTGGGTTTACAACGTTACCTTTTGACTTACTCATTTTTTCGTTATTTTCTCCAAGAATCATACCTTGGTTAAACAGTTTTTGGAACGGCTCTTTTGTTGGAACTACGCCGATATCATATAAAAACTTATGCCAGAAACGAGCATATAATAAGTGAAGAACAGCGTGTTCAGCTCCACCGATATAAATATCAACCGGCAACCATTCTTTTAATTTATCTGCATCTGCTAACGCTTCACTGTTTGTTGGATCAATGTAGCGTAAGTAATACCAGCAGCTGCCTGCCCATTGAGGCATTGTATTTGTTTCGCGGCGCCCTTTTTTGCCTGTTTCCGGATCTACAACGTTCACCCAGTCATCAATGTTTGCTAACGGAGATTCACCTGTGCCTGACGGTTTGATTTCAGTCGTTTTTGGTAACACAAGCGGAAGTTGATCTTCAGGAACTGCAGTCGTTGTGCCGTCTTCCCAGTGAATAACAGGAATTGGTTCACCCCAGTAGCGCTGACGGCTGAATAACCAGTCACGCAGACGGTATGTTACTTGTTTTTCACCTTTTTCATTTGTTTGAAGCCACTGAATCATATTTGAAATTGCTTCTTCTTTATCTAAACCATTTAAGAAGTCTGAATTAACGTGCTCGCCGTCGCCTGTATAAGCTTCTTTTGAAACGTCTCCGCCCGCTACTACTTCTTTAATCGGCAGTTCAAATTTAACAGCAAATTCATAATCACGCTCATCATGAGCCGGAACAGCCATAATTGCACCTGTGCCATAGCTCATTAGAACATAGTCAGCAATCCAAATTGGCATTCTCTCGCCGTTTACAGGGTTAATTGCATAAGCACCAGTGAATACGCCAGTTTTGTCTTTAGCTAAGTCTGTACGTTCTAAATCGCTTTTGCTTTTAATTTGATCTAAATACGCTTCTACCGCTTCTTTTTGTTCGGCTGTTGTAATTTTTTCTACAAACGGATGTTCAGGTGCTAAAACGGCATACGTTGCCCCAAATAGCGTGTCAGGACGCGTTGTGAACACAGTAAATGTGTCGTCGTATCCATCGATTGTGAAGTGCACGTGAGCTCCTTCAGAGCGGCCAATCCAGTTGCGCTGCATTTCTTTAATACTTTCTGGCCAATCAAGCTCATCTAAATCTTCTAGTAAACGATCTGCATAAGCGGTGATTTTAAGCATCCACTGCTTCATTGGACGACGCTCAACCGGATGTCCCCCACGCTCACTTTTGCCGTCAATAACTTCTTCGTTCGCAAGTACCGTTCCTAGAGCAGGACACCAGTTAACAGCTACTTCATCCACATAAGCTAAGCCGTTTTTATATAGCTGTAAGAAAATCCACTGCGTCCATTTGTAGTAGTTTGGATCAGTTGTATTAATTTCTCGCTCCCAATCGTAAGAGAAACCTAACGATTTGATTTGACGACGGAAATTATTAATGTTAAGTTCAGTGAATTCAGCCGGGTCGTTTCCTGTATCTAATGCATACTGTTCAGCAGGTAGTCCGAATGCATCCCATCCCATCGGATGAAGTACATTGTATCCTTGCATACGCTTCATACGAGATAAAATATCCGTTGCTGTATAACCTTCTGGATGCCCAACGTGTAAACCAGCGCCAGATGGATAAGGGAACATATCTAATGCGTAAAATTTACGCTTTCCTTCATCTTCTGTTGTTCTAAATGTTTTATTTTCTTCCCAAACTTTTTGCCATTTTTGTTCGATCTTTTCATGATTAAAAGCCATACATAATCCTCCTTGTACGCTCCAGCTGTATTTAATTAAACTAAAAAACCCCTCATCCCTCAAACAAAGGGACGAGAGGTTGAATAAACTTCCCGCGGTACCACCCAAATTAGCACAATTATGTACTCACTCATTTTCCTTAACGCGGATAGACGGCAAATGTTACTTTACTTCACATTTACAACTCCAAGGTGAGTTCATGAACGCTCGTTTGCTGACTCGCACCACCCGTCAGCTCTCTTAGCTCGCTTCGTTCACTACTATTCCTTATCATAGTTTTTACATCATACTACCTTGTATTGTAAATAATATGTTCGTAAACTGCAAGTTGTTCAAGGGATTTTGTAAAAGTTTCTGCAATGCAGCACTGCTTTATTGCTAAATCCTCTCTTTCATTCTTATATATGAACAACTTCTCCCAAAAACATACATCGACGGCCAAACAAAAAAGGGATTGAGACATAATTAAATCAATCCAATTTAAAGACGAACAAATAGAATAAATGCGCTAGTATGAATCTCTTGGTTACACCGCTGTTGATTTCCGTGCAAGACTTCTCTTTCCGCTGGCAGCCGATGAGCCTCCTCGTTGCTTACACTCATGCGGGGTCTCACCTATTTCAGAAGTCTTTGTCTTGCCCTCCACTCCGCAGCTAGAAGCACCTAAACAAATGAAATCTACGTTCACCATAAACATGAAAAGATCCGAACGATTCATCGTTCGGATCTTCCTTCAACTAAAATACTTTTATCCCAGCCCCTGCTTTCTTTAGCTGCTATTATTAAATGCCAAATCCAAAAGAAAACAGGATGATCGCAAGTACAAGACCAACAAGCGGCACAATCACCGTCATTGCTGCAACTGATCCATACGCATCTTTATGAGTTTCTCCGCAAATAGAATTAATGGTTGTTACGACATAACCATTATGAGGCAAGGAATCTAGTACTCCAGAGGAAATAGCTACTACGCGATGGAGAGCTTCTGGATTTACACCAGCATCTAGATAGTGAGGTGCTAAAATTGGCAAAGCAATCGCCTGACCTCCTGAAGCCGAACCTGTCATCCCCGCGATAACACTCACGGCAATAGCTCCTCCGATCAACGGACTTCCTGGAATATGCGTCATGGCATCTACAGCCACTCCAAACGCGGGAACAGCCTTAGCAACTCCTCCAAAACCTACGACAGCGGCTGTATTCCCAATAGCAATTAACGCACCCAGCGTTCCTTCTGAAGCTGCATTCCAAAATCCTTTAAAATGCTTTCGGTTCACAATATAAGTGACAATGATCCCGCTTAAAAGTGCGACAATCAGCGCAGATTGCTGAAGTGGCTTATGAAGTGCAAAAGAAATAATGAGCACGACCACAAGCGGAAGCAAACTTAATAAAGGATTAGGAAGAGACTGATTTTCCGTTACTACTGGATCTTTCTCGCGTGATATAAAACGCTCTCCATTTTTAACTGCTTTTGAAATCAAGCGCTTTAACCACCAGTAGCCGAATACAGCCATCACTACTGCTACAACTAAACTAACTTCCCATCCTGCATACGGACTCGTCTTCAAATATTCAATTGGAATCCAGTTTTGGATTTCAGGCGACCCAGCCGAGGTCATCGTAAACGTAACCGAACCAAATGCTAAAGCAGCAGGAATAAACCGCCTCGGCAAATCGGCTTGTTTGAATAAGCTCAAAGCCATTGGATAGACAGAGAATGCTACTACAAACAAACTGACTCCTCCGTATGTCAAGACCGCACAGGCAAGTACAATCGCCAACACTGCTCTTTTCATTCCTAGTTTACTGACAATCCAGCGGGAAACACTATCAGCAGCCCCGCTGTCTTCCATCACTTTTCCAAAGACGGCGCCCAATAGAAACATTAAATACCAAGAAGCAATAAATCCTGTGAAACCAGACATGTAATTTCCAACAAAATTTGCTTCCCCTTCTTTCACCAGCTGTGGAAATAAAGGCATTCCGCTTGTTAACGCAACAACTAAAGCACTGAGCGGACCTGCTATAAATAAATTCATGCCTCTCATCGTTAATACAATGAGCAGCAATAATCCTCCAATTAATCCAATCATACTAAGCATGTTTAGCCCCCCATGAAGTCATATAATTAGAAAACGCTTACATGTTTACAGGTATATACTCCTTCCTTTGCTTGTCACGACCCTTACTATATTATTAAAGGAATACTGAAGACATTCCTACGTTTATTAAGCAGTCAAAAATAAAACCATCTCTATTTATTTAGAGATGGTTAACGAACGCTGACGTTTTTCTTTTAATTTATAATCGTATATCCATGTTGTACACATGCTGAATAGCAATAGCCCAATTAATAAATAGCACAGCGTAGACATATTAAACGCATCGAAAATAACGCCTCCAAAGAGAGGACCAATCATTTTACCTGCAGTAGCCATGCTGTTAACTACACCTTGATAAAATCCTTCTTTTCCAGATGGTGCCAATTGACTTGCAACAGCTGGAATGGCTGGCCAAACGAACATTTCTCCAATTGTCAACACAACCATGGCTGTTAAGAACTGCGGAAATGTTGTAGCATTCACCACGATAACAAAAGAAGCCACAAAAATAACCGTTCCAATTAGGACTTGTACTTTTAATGTTTTTGCTACTTTTTGAATGATGGGTACAATCAAAGGCTGACCGACTACAATTAAAATCCCGTTAATCGTCCAAAGCAAACTGTAGCTAGAAAGAGGTATATTCAGCTCACGCGTATGCGTAGCAATCGTTGTTTGCCACTGAACATACGCCACCCAGCATAAGACATACCCCGTACATAAAATAAGAAGAGCAGTCAGCTTCGTTTTATGCCCAATGCTCCCAGCTTCATTAAGGACATTCGTTTGCCCAACTGTAACCGAAATATGGCGATATGAAAAAATAGCAATAAGCAGAAAAATAACGTATAAAATTGTATTAGCTAAGAAAATATACGTAAATGAATAAGACGCTACAATGCCTCCTACCGCGGCGCCAATAGCTACTCCTGCATTTTGAGCAACGTACATCGCATTAAATGCTTTTCTTCCGCCCTGTGGCCAAACGGACCCTGCCATTGCATACATAGATGGAAACACAATACCAGATCCAAACCCTACAACAACCAAGAGAACAACGTATGTAGGCCAACCATGGAAAAACACGAGTCCCACTAATGCAATAAGAGTAATAATAATTCCTGATAAAATGGATTTATATCCTCCGATTTTGTCAAAAAGCGTTCCTCCAAGCAAATTTCCTACTACGCTTGCAGCAGAATTCAGCATAAGAACCACTCCTGCGACGGACAACGACTTTCCTAAATGTTCATTTATATAAATTGTATTGAGAGGCCATAAAAATGAAGCTCCCGTTACGTTTACAAGCATACCAATAATCAAAAACCAAAGTGATTTAGGCATTGATCTCCCCCCTATCTATTCGAATGCCAACGTACATTCTAGTCTTTTCTTAAAGGGTTCGCAATGCTTTTACATATAGACAATTTATTTAAAATTCGCTGACTATTTAAAAAGGTGATTTCACATGACAATATCATGCAAAACCACCTTTTTATCGCTTACTTTTGCTTCGAACGAACCGGCTGTGCACGCTTGCTGTTTCGTGCTTTTAATTCTTTTACCGGATCAAAATCTTTTCCTAGCTCAATGTCATTGCTGTTGATCCCGTTTTTTGTTTTTTGTTCCGGATTATTTTGATTTGAACGCGTTGCCATAAAATCCTCTCCTTAATGCTGAGTTGTGATCAATTTATTTTGCAGCTGCTGAACTTGCAGGCGCATGCGATATAGCTGCTCTCTCTGCTGTGCATTTGCACTGTGAGAAAACTCTTCAATTTCTTTATAAGCATTTTCTAATTTTTCCTGTGCTTTTGTATACTCAGTGTCGTTATAATGTTCTTGCTTCATGCCTTCCTGCAACTGGCCTTGACCAAAGCGAATAGCATCTTCACACTGTTGCATAAGTTGATCCACTGCTTGACGAGTTGTCATTCTCTATTCCTCCTATTCGTTCATTTCTGTCTTATTTTGCGCAACTTTACTTCTCTTTACGACAAGAAGAACCTGTTAAATATAAGCATCCTTAAATTTGTTTGGCACTTTTTCACGTTTTTGATACAATTTGTTGATGTATATTGCATGTAAAAAGGAGGTTGCTGATTTGAGTCAGACAAACCCATTTCCGTATAAATCTGAAAACAAACGTTATCACACCTGGAATTACCACTTACGTAACCACTTTGGCCATAAGGTATTTAAAGTAGCCTTAGATGGAGGATTTGATTGTCCAAACAGAGACGGCACGGTAGCTCACGGCGGCTGTACGTTTTGCAGTGCTGCCGGCTCAGGGGATTTTGCCGGAAACAGAGCGGATGACCTCGTGACACAATTTAATGAAATCCGTGAAAAAATGCATCATAAGTGGAAAGACGGAAAATACGTTGCTTACTTTCAAGCATTTACTAATACTCATGCTCCTGTCGAGGAGCTTCGTGAAAAATATGAAGCCGTCTTAAAGCTTCCCGGAGTTGTTGGGCTTTCTATCGCCACGCGCCCTGACTGTCTCCCCGACGATGTGGTGGAATACTTGGCTGAATTAAATGAACGAACTTATCTATGGGTAGAACTTGGACTGCAAACTGTTCATGAACGAACTTCACTGCTTATTAACCGGGCACACGATCATCAATGCTATGTAGATGGAGTAGCAAAGCTTCGAAAACACGGTATTCGCGTTTGTTCTCACATCATTAATGGTTTGCCTTTAGAAACACCTGATATGATGATGGAAACCGTACGTGAAGTAGCAAAATTAGACGTTCAAGGAATCAAGATTCATCTGCTTCATTTACTAAAAGGAACTCCTATGGTCAAACAGTATGAAAAGGGCCTTGTTGAATTTCTTTCATTTGAAGAATACGTAAAGCTTGTATGCGATCAGCTCGAAGTAATCCCTCCTGAGATGATTGTTCATCGTATTACAGGCGATGGACCGATAGACCTCATGGTTGGACCGATGTGGAGCGTAAATAAGTGGAGCGTATTAAATGCCATTGATCAAGAGCTTCAACGTCGTCAAAGCTATCAAGGAAAATATTACGAAAAAGAGTTGATGGAAAGATGAAAATAGAACGTATCCTGCCTTTTGCCCGCACATTGCTCACTAATGCTGTGGCCCAAGGAGATGTCGCGATTGATGCCACAGCAGGAAATGGACATGATACATTGTTCTTAGCTAACTTAGTCGGAGACACAGGTCATGTATATGGATTTGATATTCAACCTCAAGCCATTCAAGCAACTCAACAGCGATTGACAGAATACCATGTAGAAAACAGAGTAACACTTATCCAAGAAAGCCACAGCAATATAAACATGCTTCCTCGTTCTATTAAAGGACGAGTCACGGGCGCTGTCTTTAATTTAGGTTATTTACCAGGTGGAGATAAAGACATTGTCACCACTTCTGAAACAACAATCTCTGCAATTGAGCAGTTACTTGATTTGCTAGCACCTGAAGGAGTGATTGTGCTCGTTATTTATCATGGACACGAACAAGGGAAACAAGAAAGAGACGATTTACTAACGCATGTCCAAAATCTTGATCAAAAAGACGTTCACGTTTTACAATATCGTTTCATGAATCAGCAAAACAACCCTCCCTTCATCATTGCTATTGAAAAAAGATAAGCCGCATATGGCTTATCTTTTTAACATTCGGTACAAGCGTCCGTTGATATAGAAAAAGTAGCTGAGGGCTCCCCCCGCTTTTATTAACCTACGTGCATTCACATGAACATGTTTTTGTGCCCGCACTTTTTGATCCGACAAATAAACGCCCAAGAGTCCTTTATAGATAAAGCAGTGAAAGTGATAATCCGGCAGTTTTTTAGCATATTCGTCCGCTTTTACGACAAAATGCAAAAAGCGATCCATCATTTGCTGATAATGAGGATAATAAAAACAAAAGTTCAAATCTCCTCCTGCTTTATCTTCTTCTTGGTCAATTAAATAATCGAGTAAAATATGTAAGCCTTGAATATAAGGAAAATATCCTGCTTTTATTTTCTGCGTCATTTCTTCGGTCATCTCTTCTTGAAAGCTATAGGCAACTAAACAAAAAATTCCTAACGTTGAACCAGAGCACGCTGAAAATTCATACCACTCCATTTCAGGAACACTGTGCCGGTGAGCATCGAACCAATTCTCTAATCGTGGAACTCTTTCCTTGATTTCAACATGCTTATGTATTTGCAAATCACAATAATAATTAGCTAGTTCTAATAAATGTGAAGAGACTATATGGTAATTACAAGCTTTTCGCAAGGACTGCTGACAAGTCTGGACAAGTCCGGCTAAGTATCCTCCGTCGTCTTTATCCGCTCGAAAACGATAGTAATCTCCAAGAGGTGCATGAGGAGTCAACGCATCTGGCATCGATTCATGCAAGGCGGCAAAATCTTTAGGGTCTAGCGAATTGCTGCGGTCACATAAGTTATCTAAGTAATCGCTGATTGTTTGATAGGCAACAATAAATTTCACGCATTCAATCATGTTTTCTTTCGCTAAAATCGATAGGATACCGCCTCCTTCACAATGAAAAGTTTTTGTATCGATACTTGCCAATGCTTGAGTACGCAATTCTTTATTAGGAATCTCTTTTGCTCGTTCACGCCAATGATTAAGCTCATGATGAACGACAGGAAACACTTCTCGATAAATTTTTCTCATTAATGAAATAGGATGAGACGGAATCTTCATTTATTTTCACCTCAATTTCTTACCGCACTTATTAAATGTGAAGATCGACAAAACTTTTCGCATATGTAAAAACGTATTCTCTTTCAGGCTCATTAAAGATTTCGTGATACAGCTGAGACCATTCTTTGTAGATTTTTTCACTTAGCTCTATTTCATCAAACCACTGCCTAACAATCAGCTTTTCAATAATTTTATCTTCTCCTGCCTGCATCACAAGAAGCGGGACATCAGGCAAACGATCGATATCTTTAAAAGCTAAGTTGACAGCTTGGATCAATTCCCGGTACCATCTTACAGAAACTTTTGTAACATACAGTGAGTCATTTTCATCTTCATCTCGAACTTCTTGGTTTCTTGTTGCTTTTTCAACAGTGAGACCTAAATCAAAAAGTTTGTTCGGCATGACTTTATTTAACCCTTTAGATAGCATATCTAAATAAGCCGGTACTTGCTCTTTTAATCCTAAACAAGGAGAGGAAAGAATCGCACCCCATATAGGGAGGTTTTTTGTCTGGAGCGTACGAATAACCGCTAGTCCTCCCATACTGTGACCTAACAGGAAAATAGGCAAATCATATTTTTGCGCTTCACGTACCCATTCTTCCACTTCATACACATATTCATCAAAGGATAGGATATGTCCTCTTCTTCTTGTTGTTAAGCCTTGGCCAGGAAGGTCTCCCATAATTACGTGCATTCCAACCGAACGCCACATCTCAATCAGCCAGCGATAGCGTCCGTGATGCTCCGCTGCTCCATGGACCATGACAATAACGCCTTTTGGATTTACTGCTTCCCATTTATGCATTTGAGTTACTCCTTCTTCCTTTTTTTGTTTACCTGCTTAAAAAACCTTTGTACACTTACATTAGAAGATTTACTACTTTTTTTCAACTAATAAAGGGAGATGATTTGATGATTTATCCGTATAAAGAAAAAATGCCTACCATTGCACCCAGCTGCTTCATCGCAGACTATGTCACGATTACTGGAGATGTCACCATTGGTGAAGAAAGCAGCATTTGGTTTAACACTGTTATTAGGGGAGATGTTTCACCTACGATTATTGGTAAACGAGTAAATATACAAGATCAATCAACACTCCATCAAAGCCCAAATGCTCCTTTGCTTATTGAGGATGATGTAACAGTAGGACATCAAGTTATTTTACATAGCTCCATCATCCGCAAACGCGCGCTCATTGGCATGGGTTCTATTATTTTAGACGGTGCGGAAATTGGTGAAGGTGCTGTTATAGGTGCTGGAAGCTTAGTGCCTCCCGGTAAAAAAATACCGCCTAATACTCTCGCACTCGGCCGACCTGCTAAAGTGATCCGCACTCTGACAGAAGAGGATTTAAAAGATATGCAGCGCATTCGTACAGAATATGTAGAAAAAGGGCAGTATTATAAGTCTATTAAGAAATCTGATTCTTCATTATAAAGGAAACGTTCCCTCAGAAAGTCATACTGAGGGAATTTTTTTAGTATCTCCACAAACTCTCCAATCATGTTCTATTCTCTCCACAATTGTAAAGAAATTTCCATATTAATTTACATCGTTTTAGTACTGCCTCCACAATTAAAGATTAAACTGAATAATAAAGACGTATTTATTGAAAAGGGAGCGACTCTATGAAAGCCAAGTTAATTCAGTATGTATACGATGCCGAATGCCGATTATTCAAAAGCGTAAACCAACATTTTGATCGAAAGCACTTAAATAGATTTTTACGTTTACTCACTCACGCCGGCGGAGCCACGTTTACCATTGTGATAGCGTGCTTGCTGTTATTTCTTCATCCTTCATCCGTCGCTTACGCTTGTGCGTTTTCTCTAGCCGTTAGTCATATTCCTGTCGCCATTGCTAAAAAACTATATCCGAGAAAACGACCTTATATTCAATTAAAACATACAAAAGTATTAGAAAATCCATTAAAAGATCATTCATTTCCATCTGGGCATACAACAGCTATTTTTTCGTTGGTTACCCCTCTTATGATTGTTTATCCAGCCTTCGCTGCTGTTCTTTTGCCTCTTGCAGTAACGGTAGGGATTTCAAGAATTTATCTCGGTCTGCACTATCCGACGGATGTCATGGTAGGCCTGATACTGGGCATCTTTTCAGGTGCTGTTTCACTGAACATATTTTTAACTTAATTGATAGGAGGAGTACTAATGAGAATTGCTTTATTTACGGATACATTTGCTCCAGAAGTTAACGGAGCTGCTAAAACACTTTATCAATTTACTCAGTACGTCAAATCAAAGCAAATTCCCATCCAGGTATTTGCTCCTGAATTTGCTCATGATCAGTCATTTTCAACGTATGTTCACCGTTCGCCCAGCATGCCGTTTTTTCTTTATCCAAACAGCCGCTTTTCATTGCCAAACGTTCTAAAAATTAAAAAGCAGCTGCAGGAATTCAATCCTTCTATTATTCATTTGGCCACTCCTTTTACAATGGGGCTTTGCGGCTCCTATTACGGGAAAAGATTAGGTGTTCCTCTTGTCGGCTCTTATCATACCAATTTTGATGATTATTTATCTCACTATGAACTTGAAAAAATGCGTGTACCACTACAAAAATATATGAAATGGTTTTATAAACCTGTACAAAAAATATTCGCTCCCTCTGAAGTGACCAAACAGCAGCTAGAAGAACAAGGGTTTCACAACGTAGCTATTTGGTCGCGAGGAGTAAATCATAAATTATTTCATCCCCACTATGACCGCTTTGATATTCGTATTAAATATAATATTAAAAAGCCCTACATTTTAACGTATGTAGGAAGATTAGCTAAAGAAAAGAACGCTGATTTTTTAATAAAAATCGCACGATCTCTACCGGATCATATCCGGCATCAAATTCACTGGGTTATTGTAGGAGACGGCCCTTTAAAAGAACAAATGCACCAGCAAGCATCTGAGCATATGACATTTACAGGCTTCCTTGAAGGTAAGCAACTTGCTCATATCTATTCATCATCTGATTTGTTTGTTTTTCCTTCAGAAACAGAAACCTTCGGAAATGTTGTACTGGAGTCTCTTGCTTCTGGAACTCCTGTAGTGGCAGCAAATGCAGGAGGAGTTAAACAGATGGTTCAGCACGGGCGAAACGGCTACCTTTGCAAACCTCACTCCTTAGAAGAATTCAGTTCGGCTATTACAGATTTACTCGATGATTTGCATCAGCGGCTTCACTTTGGCCATGCAGCGAGGCAATACGCTCTTACTCAATCATGGGACGCCATTTTTCAGCATTTGCTTTCAGAATATGAAGTTGTCGTAGAAAAATCTGCTGCAGGTATTCAATGGGCATAAAAAAAATCTCCGTTTTCACGGAGATTTTTTTATTATTTAGCTAAAGCTTGAGTTTTTAATGCTTCCGCTTTGTCTGTGAACTCCCAAGGAAGCTCCACGTCCGTACGACCAAAGTGGCCGTAAGCTGCTGTTTGCTTATAAATTGGGCGACGTAAATCAAGCATTTTAATGATGCCTGCTGGACGTAGGTCAAAGTTTTTGCGTACTACGTCTACTAGTACTTCTTCAGAAACTTTTCCTGTACCGAATGTATCAATTGAAATAGATACTGGTTGTGCAACACCAATTGCATATGCTAGTTGTACTTCACATTTATCAGCAAGATCAGCTGCTACAATGTTTTTCGCAACATAACGAGCTGCATAAGCTGCTGAACGGTCTACTTTTGTTGCGTCCTTACCAGAGAATGCACCGCCGCCGTGACGAGCATATCCGCCGTAAGTATCAACAATAATTTTACGACCAGTTAAACCAGCATCTCCTTGAGGACCGCCGATTACGAAACGTCCTGTTGGGTTAATGAAATACTTTGTATTTTCATCAATTAACTCGTTTGGAACAACTGGATTAATAACATATTCTTTTAAGTTACGTTGAATTTGCTCTAACGTTACTTCTGGGTGATGCTGAGTTGAAATAACAATTGTATCGATGCGAACAGGTTTGTTGTTTTCATCATATTCAACTGTTACTTGTGTTTTACCATCCGGGCGAAGGTAAGGAAGAATTTCTTCTTTACGTACTTCTGTTAGACGGCGAGCAAGTTTATGAGCTAATGAAATTGGAAGAGGCATTAATTCTTTTGTTTCATTACATGCATAACCAAACATTAACCCTTGGTCTCCAGCTCCGATTGCTTCGATTTCTTCATCTGACATTTGACCTTCACGTGCTTCTAACGCTTGGTCTACACCAGCAGCGATATCAGCTGACTGCTCGTCGATAGATGTTAATACTGCACAAGTTTCAGCATCAAATCCGTATTTTGCACGAGTATAGCCAATTCCTTTAATTGTTTCACGAACTGTTTTAGGAATATCCACGTAAGTAGAAGTTGTAATTTCACCACTTACTAAAACTAAACCAGTTGTTACGCTTGTTTCACAAGCAACACGAGCATTTGGATCCTTTGCTAGGATAGCATCAAGAATTGAGTCAGAAATTTGGTCACAAATTTTATCGGGATGTCCCTCTGTAACAGATTCTGACGTGAACAGACGACGTTGTGTTGACATCAGTTTTCCTCCTTATAAATACGATACATTGTGATACGGTACTCATTCCCTTATTTTCATTACACGTTAAAAAATATAAAAAAACCTTTCCTTGTATCGAGGAAAGGTATCAAATTCTACATAAGCCTTTCACTCTTATCGATCAAGGTTGTGCCCTTGCATCAGGTTAGCACCTTATCGTCTACACAAAAAAATGACGATGGTTGCTGGGTTTCATAGGGCCTGTCCCTCCACCAGCTCGGGATAAGAGAGTATCCGTTCAAGGACATATAATACATGAAAAAGCGCTTCACTGTCAACAACATTCAAATGGAAATCATCTCTTTATGTTTGAATCTGTTTTAATGTAACATACTCAAATTACGAAATAGTACACCTTATTAAGAATCATCACTAAGTTTAGTTAATAAGACAGATCAAAATGAGGATTTCACTTAAAACAGCTTCACTTTTTTCGCTCCTAGCACATATACATGTGTCTAAAATAGGTATAACGTACATTTTTTTATAATACACAAACATTTTTAGTTAAATAGTATAGAATAATTAAATAAATGTGTTATACTAATTATAAATTTCAAACATTAATGAATAAATAATAGCTAAAAAAGGAAGGTAGTGCACATGAGTACTGTTGATATGTCTATCGAATTAAATGGTTTGCTTCAATTAAAAACAACAAAACACCAATTATCTGTTCCACAACTTGTTGAAAAAATTCTAGCTCGACGCGAAGGAACGCTGACTTCTACAGGTGCTGTGTCAGTCGAAACCGGAAAATATACAGGTCGCTCTCCTTTAGATAAATTTATTGTAAGCGATGCTGTGTCTTCAAAAACGGTTGAATGGGGACCTGTCAATCAGCCAATTTCTGCTCAGCGATTCGATGCGCTATACAAAAAAGTCTTAACTCACTTAAAGAAGCAGGATGAACTTTTTGTTTTTAATGGATATGCTGGAGCTGATAAAAAGTATCAGTTACCAATTCAAGTAGTTAATGAATTTGCATGGCACAACCTATTCGCTCAGCAGTTATTCATTCGCCCTTCAGCCGAACAAAAAACAAATGATGATGTGAAGCCGTTTACAATTGTAGCAGCTCCAACGTTCAAAGCTGATCCTGAAACAGACGGGACGAACTCTGAAACCTTCATTATTCTTTCGTTAGAGCGACGTATTGTGCTAATTGGAGGAACTGAATACGCTGGTGAAATGAAAAAATCTATTTTCTCAGTGATGAACTTCTTGCTTCCTCAAAACAATATTCTATCCATGCACTGTTCTGCTAACGTAGGAGAAGAAGGTGACGTTGCATTATTCTTTGGTTTATCTGGAACGGGTAAAACAACGCTTTCTGCTGATGCAAACCGTCGTTTAATCGGAGATGACGAGCACGGTTGGTCAAGCTCTGGTGTATTTAATATTGAAGGAGGATGCTACGCGAAGTGCATTCAGCTTTCCGAAGAAAAAGAACCGCAAATTTTCAATGCAATTCGCTTCGGCGCCGTACTGGAAAATGTAGTGTTAAATCAAAATACGAAAGTAGCAGATTATAATGATAATAGTTTAACAGAGAATACTCGTGCCGCTTATTCAATTGACTCTATTGATAATACAGTATTACCAAGCGTTGCTGGGCACCCTACAGCTATTGTCTTTTTAACTGCCGATGCTTTTGGCGTCTTGCCTCCAATCAGCAAGCTTACAAAAGAACAAGCGATGTACCATTTTCTGAGCGGATACACTAGTAAGTTAGCTGGAACAGAGCGCGGCGTAACATCGCCACAGGCTACTTTCTCTACATGCTTTGGTGAGCCTTTCTTACCTCTTGCTCCAACAACTTATGCAGAAATGCTAGGAAAGAAAATCGATGAACATAATGTAAATGTCTACCTTGTAAATACTGGATGGACCGGCGGTGAATACGGCGTGGGAGAACGAATGAAGTTAAGTTACACTCGAGCTATGGTTCAAGCAGCCCTTGAAGGAGAACTAGCTAATACCGAAACAGTAACAGACGCTATTTTTGGTTTATCGATTCCAACTCATGTTCCGGGCGTTCCTGATGAAGTGCTTCAGCCTTCTAAAGCATGGAACGATGCAACAGCTTATAATCAAAAGGCAACTGAGCTTGCTGCTAAATTCAAAGCTAATTTCAAGCGTTTTAACGATGTAGCATCTGACATTTCAACATTAGGCGGACCTAGGGTCTAATAAAAAACCGATCGTCTTAGAGACGATCGGTTTTTTAATTAGTCGAATGTAATTTTGTCAGTTCATATGTGACAATGGTTTTTTCCTGTTCCATTTCTACCTTACGCACAATAGCAGTTCCAATACATTCTCCAGTTTTCGTTTTGTGAATGTTTAATGGAATATCTAACGGATACAAGCGATATCCTTTTTTCTCAATTTGAAAAATGTTATCCGTTACACGCTTTTCGTTGCCTTTTGTCACAATCATTGTATTTAATTCTAGCGGCATCCCCATTTTTTCTCACTCCTCACTGTTATTCTACTTGTTTTCTCTATCGTAGCATATCTTTTATTGCGCTTTCATCCACTTCGTTAACTTCTTCACCGTTTCTCGGTTTTCTTTTGGTGGAAAAGCATGTGGAAAGTTTTCGAAATACCAGCTGGTAACTTTTTTATTGGACTTCTTTAGTTTAGATTCGAGCTGATAGGAATGATCAATCGATACGTTTTTATCTTCTAAACCATGAATAAGCAAGACCGGCGGCTCGACGAGATGAGCACGGTGCAAAGGTGTCCTCCATTCGTATCTTTCAGGATATTTAGAAGGAGTTCCTCCAATCACCCGCTTCATCATTCTTCTTAAATCTTCTCTTTCTTCATATGTCAGCACCATATCCGTGACGCCTCCCCATAACACAAGAGAGCGGCTGTCGTTTTTTTCAATGGCTGTGAGTAAAGCCATCACTCCCCCTCTTGAAAACCCAAAAATATGAATGCGGTCACGGTAGACGTTAGGGAGCTGTTTCAGTAAATCGTAAGCAGCAAAAGCATCGTAACGATCATCTCCTGCAAAATCTTCGTTTCCTTCGCCTCCTTGATTTCCCCTATAGAACGGAGCCATCACAATAAAACCTTGAGAAGCAAATTGAATAAGTCGAGCAGGACGAACCGTTCCTACGTTCTTAATACCTCCTCTTAAGTATAAAAAGCCGTCATACATTCCTTTTTCTTTTGGCTCTGCGAGCATTCCTTTAATCTTAAGCCCTTGACATGCATATGTAATCACCCACAGCGCCACACGAGGGTTTGATGATGGGAAACGCTGTTTATGAAGAATTGTTCCATCTTTCATTTTTTTCCTCCATTCTTTATATAACTAGCCTGCTTTCTCCCGCTAAGGTGTACTTTCAATTGTTGGCTAATACTTCTTTGATTTTACACATAGTTATATAGGCACTCACCTTCTTCTACTTTCTTACATACATTATCATAAAATATTTTATTCTTTTAAGGAGGTTTGCTTTATGAAACCAATCAAATGGCTTTTTTCTTTGCTTGCTATTATGATTTTACTCATTCCACTAATTAGCTGCAGCAAAACAACATCTGTACAAACGGTTCGTGTCGGCGAAGTAACTCGCTCTATCTTTTATGCTCCCCAGTACGTTGCTATTTCAAAAGGCTTTTTTGAAGAAGAAGGACTAAAGGTAGATTTAAAAACAACGTGGGGCGGAGATAAGACAATGACGTCACTTTTATCTGACGGCATCGACGTCGCCTTAGTCGGCTCGGAAACTTCAATCTACGTATATGCACAGGGGTCTAGTGATCCCGTCATCAACTTTGCACAACTAACCCAAACCGACGGAACATTTCTAGTAGCGCGTAAAAAAGTCGATCACTTCTCATGGGATCAGCTTAAAGGCAAAACGTTTCTTGGTCAACGTAAAGGCGGTATGCCGCAAATGGTAGGGGAATATGTGTTGAAACAGCATAATATTGACCCTAAAAAAGATGTAAAACTCGTTCAAAACATTGATTTTGCTAACGTTGCGAATGCTTTTGCTTCTGGTACTGGAGATTACGTTCAATTATTTGAGCCAACGGCTAGTATTTTAGAGCAACAAGGAAAAGGACATATCGTTGCTTCCTTCGGAAAAGAATCAGGAACAGTTCCTTATACAACATTTATGGCCAAAGAAAGCTATTTAAAAAATAACCCTGAAGCGGCAGCTAAATTTACTCGAGCTATTTACAAAGCACAAAAATGGGTGAATACACATAGCTCAGATGAAATTGCTGAAGTGGTTGCACCGTATTTTGAAGATACACCTAAAGACACGCTAAAAACCGTGATTGACCGCTATAAATCCCAAAAATCTTTTGCAACTAACCCTTTATTAGATCAAAAAGAGTGGGATCATTTACAAAAAATCATGGATGAATCTGGAGAACTTCCAAGACACATCGACCACAACAAGCTAGTCAACACAAAATTCGCAAAAGATGCAATGAGTGAGTAATATGACAAAACTTCACATTCAAGATGTTCAGCATATGTATCTTACGACAAAGTCTGCTACCACTGCACTTGAACATATTAATTTGTCTATTGAAGAAGGAGAATTTGTTTCCTTTCTCGGCCCAAGCGGATGTGGAAAAACGACGCTTCTATCGATTATTGCAGGCTTGATTGAACCAACGTCCGGCTCTGTCACAATAGACGGTGAAAATATCGGAACATCAGTCCCAAACATCGGTTATATGCTTCAACAAGATTATTTGTTTCCGTGGAAAACTATTAAAGAAAATATTTTACTTGGGCTTGAAATTCGCGGACAGCTAACAGATAAAACAGAGAGTAAAGCACTGTTACTCCTAAAAGAAATTGGTCTACAGGGCGTAGATGACCTATATCCACACCAGTTATCCGGAGGCATGAGACAACGCGTCGCTTTAGTCCGAACACTTGCCATTGACCCCGCTATTTTACTCTTGGATGAACCTTTTTCAGCACTTGATTTTCAAACAAAACTCAAGCTTGAAGAACTTGTTTCCAAAACGCTGATGACTTATCAAAAAACGGCTGTTTTGGTCACGCACGATATCGGCGAAGCCATTGCTATGAGCAGCCGAATCTTTTTATTCTCAGCCAAGCCGGGAAAAATTGCAAAAACATTCACGGTTCCTTCTATTTTACGAACCCTTTCTCCGTTTGAAGCACGACAGCATCCTGTCTATAACGATTTATTTATGGACATATGGAAGGAGCTTGATCAACTTGAAACCCACTAGCTCCCTAGATACTCTTCACGAAAGCTACCTTCGCAAGGTTCGAGGCGAAAAACGATTAGTACTGAGCGTGCAGCTGGTAATTTTCTTAGCCTTTTTTAGCTTCTGGGAACTGGCTTCTCGTTTAAAGTGGATTGACCCTTTAATTTTCAGTTCCCCTACTAAAGTATGGAATTTATTTCTAATTAAACTTACCGACGGCTCGCTGGCAGAACATATTGGTTTTACATTATTTGAAACGGTTCTCGGCTTCATTCTAGGCACATTACTAGGTATTTTACTTGCAACGGCCCTTTGGTATTCAACTAGGCTTGCACATATATTAGATCCTTACCTCGTTATTTTAAACGCCATGCCTAAAGTAGCGCTGGGCCCTATTTTAATTGTAGCAATAGGGCCAGGATTTTTCTCAATTTTAACGATGGGAGCAATTATATCTGTTATCATTACATCCATCGTCGTTTACACAGCCTTTAAAGAAGTTGATCCAAACTATATCAAATTACTAAAAAGCTTCGGGGCAACGAAAACCCGTTGTTTTAAAGAAGCTATTCTTCCAGCTTCCATGCCTGCCATTATTTCCACATTTAAAGTAAATGTCGGCTTATCTTGGGTAGGCGTCATCGTAGGAGAATTTTTAGTTTCTTCAAAAGGGCTTGGATATATGATTATTTATGGTTTCCAAGTCTTCAACTTTACTCTTGTTCTTCTCAGCTTATTATTAATTGCCATTTTCGCTACGATTATGTACCAAGGCGTTGCTTATTTAGAAAAGAAATTGATCCGACGCTCATAAAAAATCCCCCCGTACAAACGGGGGGATTTTTATTAATACGATGCTTTTACAAAAATGTTCGCTTTACATATTTCATTACATATTGTAAAACATTATCTTTCATGATGAAGCTGTATGCATCATCTTGTTGAATGCCCGAAGGTAGTTGATCAATCATTACGGGACCATCTGTTTCCATGTAGTCTTCTTTTTTAATTACATTTCCAATAGTAGCAAAATAAATATTTTTAATAATGGTCTTTCCTTTACTTACTACTTTGTACTGACCAATATAAGTCAAAGAAGAGACTTCTCCGCCTGTTTCTTCAAATACTTCTCGAACCGCTGCTTCTTCTGGTACTTCATTGCCTTCTAGTTTTCCTCCGGGAAATTCTAAACCTCGTTTTGAGTGATTCGTTAGCAACCATTGATTTTCATACCTGCATACGACCCAAACATGACGTGGAGTTTTCGAGAATGGATTTTTTTCAAATGATAAAAATACTTGATTATGATATGCATCCTTAAATGTGTACATGGTCGACTCAAACTCCATTTGATTTTTCCCTTATTTTATCATACATTACGGCCATACCTGATAAGAAAAGTATGCTCGTACTTTTTTTATTTGCTTTTTACCCTTTATTCCATTCTATCTGAAGATAAAATATTCATCTGTTTGATATGTGATTTTGTTTCATCGTCTCCCAGCTTATAAAGCATGGCATATATGTCAACTGTTGTTTTATCGTACATATCATTTTGAGAATCATGATGATACTCCAGATACGGAATATGTGATCGCCAAAAGCTTGACCAATCGCTTGAAGCGCGCTGATCTAAATAGGTTCTCAGCTGCTCCACTTCTTCATCTGTTGCTTCAATGGCATAATTCCAGTCTGAAGCAGTATTTGACTGATTGATTTCCCCTGAACTCAGAGATACATAATATTTTTTTGTCATGAAAGATATTCAGCTCCTTCTTTCTAGTGCCAACTTATCTTTCTTATTTGTATCTTATTCTTTTTTTATACACTCTAAGATTTAAAGCGGTCTTTTAAAATCGCTATTGCTTTTTTTAACGGCTCTGGAATCGGAACCCCTACAATTCTTGCGTTTTCTGTAATTGAAATCATTTCGTTTAAAATATAGAATAAAATAGCTCCATCTCGAATAATATGACCGTTTTCCCAAAATACAGAATCGATAAAGTTTGCTACAGCAATCATGGCAAAAATAAAAATCTTTTTGGCAATTCCTTTAAAACCTACTTTGCTAGATAAACGTTTATTTATAAAAGCTGCAATCGTGCCTGTCAAATAATCCATTGTCACTAATGCTACTAAAGCCATTAGTAAATAGTCCCACTCTCCAAATAAAAAAAAAGCCAGTGAACCTAAACTTGAGATTATCAAGACAGAAAGCTTCTGCATATCCACTTTTTTCACCCTTTCAGCAGTCATATCCCTACAGTATATGCCGGTGAAAAAAAAGTGTTCGTCCATCTTATCATAAAAAAACCTGCGATTACTCGCAGGTTTTAATCACTTGCCTAGGAATGATTTTAACATCCACGTATGCTTTTCTAAGCTTTGATGAATGGCTAACAGCATGTCTCCTGTTGTTTCGTCGCCCGCTTCACCGGCTGCGTCCATTCCTTCTTTTAATTCAGCAGTTAGCGTATCAAAATCGCTTACTAAAGAAGCAACCATATCTTTAGCCGTTTCGCTTCCATCCGCTTCTTTAATAGAAGAAAGTTCTAACGATTCTTTCATTGTTGCCACAGGTTTTCCTTCTAATGCTAAAAGGCGTTCTGCAAGGTCATCAATAATTGTAGCTGTTTCCGTATACAGCTCTTCAAACTTTTCATGAAGAGTGAAGAATTGTTCACCTTTTACGTACCAGTGAAAGTTATGAAGTTTTATGTACATTACACTAAAATTCGCTACTTGTTTATTAACGATTTCATTTACATTTACTGCCATGTTTTTCGCTCCTTTGTGAACTCTTTGTATAATATAGTTGTACCCTTTTTTAGTTGATTAAAACATTTTTTTCATAAAAAGAGACATTTCCCTTTCTTTAGACTTAGAGAAACTTCTTCATCTTTTTTCAAATAAAATAAGCAGCCCAGCGGACTGCTTATTTTTAGCCAAATACTTTTTCTAAATCTTCTTTGTCCTGTTCTAGCCAGAACTTCATCAAGCGTTTTGCTCCTTCTAAATCGTGAAGTTTCGCTTGGCCGCACTGCTTTTCATTTGCTGCTGGAATTTCAGTAATGTTAATTGCATCTTTTAACGTATCGTCTAACAAATCAATAATTTCACGTACAGTCGGCTCACCGCTCACTACTAAGTAGTACCCTGTTTGACATCCCATAGGCGAAATATCAATAATATCAAAGTGATCGTATTTTTCTACATGAGTACGAATATTAAAAGCTAATAAATGCTCTAGCGTATGAATAACGTCCGGCTTCATTGCTTGTTTGTTTGGCTGGCAAAAACGAATATCAAATTTATTTACAACGCCGTCGCTTCCCACTTTGTGAACACCGCAGTGTCTTACGTAAGGTGCTTTAACCGCATTATGATCTAGCTCAAAACTTTCTACTGATGGCATAATACCACTCCTTTTTTCTTCTTTCACCTATCATAACATGCAATTCCGATATATTTCATCCATTTAATAACCTTTATTTCTTTTAGTTGCTTTTTATTCCTTCTATCCCTTATAGTATGAGCAAACACGAAAGAAAGAACGTGATAATAAATGATTGCAAAGCTTTTGCTTTTACTTATAAAAGGATATCAAAAAGGAATTTCACCTTTTCTTCCGGCAAGGTGCCGGTTTTACCCTACCTGCTCCCAGTACGGAGTTGAATCCATTAAACGCTTTGGTGCCGTAAAGGGATCTTATTTGACTGTAAAACGCATTTTAAAATGCCACCCGTTCCATCCGGGTGGCATCGATGAAGTACCTGAGAAAAAATCACACTAAGCTTTAGTTGTTTTCGATTGCTTCATACCCATTTACAACAACATCTAGCTTTCCTGTATTTGGATCAATAACTAGTCCATGTACAGGAGTATCTTTTGAAAATAAAGGATGATTACGGATTGTCTCTACACTATGCTGAACAGTCTCTTCTACTGAATCAAAACCCGTTAACCATTGTTTCAAGTCCATAGAATATTCAATGGTATTAATCACTTCATCTGAGATGCCTTTTGCTCTTACTTTCTCTAAAAAAGGTTCCGCCTGAAGTTTACCTGCTCCACAGTCGTGGTGACCAATTACACATACCTCATCTGCTTGAAGCTCGTACACAGCTACTAAAATGCTTCGCATAATACTTCCAAATGGATGTGAAACAAGCGCTCCTGCGTTTTTAACAATTTTCACGTCTCCGTTGCGCAAATTCAAAGCGTGTGGAAGTAATTCTACCAATCTTGTGTCCATACACGATAAAATAACCATTTTTTTATCAGGGAATTTGCTTGTTTCGTAAAGTTCATACTTCTTTTCTTCTACAAATTTTTGGTTGAATTCTAAAACATCTTGTAATAAGCTCATCTGCTGTCTTCTCCTTCATAAAAAAAATTCTTTCTTGTATTATAATACTTTTTCCTATAAGATGAAAAGTGTTAAATCGTAATCATTATTATTTACAAACAAGAAAGTAGGTTATAACAGTGAAAAAAATTCCCGTTACCGTTTTAAGCGGATACCTTGGTTCAGGTAAAACAACTCTTTTGAACCATATTTTAAAAAATAAAGAAGGTTTAAAAGTCGCGGTCATTGTCAATGACATGAGCGAAGTAAATATTGATGCAGACTTAGTTAAACAAGGCGGATTCTCTCGAACAGATGAAAAACTTGTTGAAATGCAAAATGGCTGTATTTGCTGTACGCTTCGAGACGATCTAATGAAAGAGGTAGAACGCCTAGCAGACAATGGTGATATTGATTATATTGTCATTGAATCTTCCGGAATCAGCGAACCTATCCCTGTTGCTCAAACATTTACTTATATTGATGAAGAGCTGGGCATTGATTTAACTCAGAAATGTTCGTTAGATACGATGGTCACTGTAGTAGATGCCAATCGCTTTTGGGAAGACTTTTCATCCGGCGAAAGCTTATTGGACCGCAAAGAAGGAACAGATGAAAACGATACAAGAGAAGTGATTGATTTGTTAATCGATCAAATTGAATTTGCAAACGTCATTTTGTTAAACAAAGTTGATTTGTTAACAAAAGATGATGCAGATGAGCTGCAGGCTGTTCTTCACAAATTAAACCCAGAAGCCACTGTTATCCAAACAATTAATAGTGAAGTAAGCCTTGAAGCCATACTTCATACCGAGTTATTCGACTTTGAAAAAGCTAGTCAAGGAGCCGGATGGATTAAAGAATTAAATGAGGAGCACCATACGCCTGAAACGGAAGAGTTCGGTATTTCTTCTTTTGTATACAGAAGGAATCGTCCCCTTCATCCTGAACGCTTTATGAAATGGTTAGAGAACTGGCCGGTTGATATTGTACGTGCAAAGGGATTTTTCTGGCTTGCTTCGCGTAATAATATGGCAGGACTTCTTTCTCAAGCAGGTACGTCCATTATGATTCAAGCAGCGGGTGAATGGATAGCAGCTTACGCACCGGAAGAAAGAGAACAAACCTTAAAAGAAGAGCCTGAATTACGAGCAAAATGGGATGAACAATTTGGAGATCGTATTAACGAGCTCGTTTTCATTGGTATTGATATGAACACAGCTGAAATAATTGAAACTTTAGACCGCTGTTTGCTGACAAATGAGGAAATGAATCAAGATTGGGCTACTCTCAAAGATCCCCTTCCTAAATTTACAGTAAGTGCGTAAATTTTTAGTTTTCAAATCGTAATAATTACGATATAATAACATAGGTCATAAATGGTTACGATACGAACGGAAGGAGCAACATAATGAAATTCAAACCACTTTTAATGGTGCTTGCATTAGGAATTGGAACAGCTCTTGCGGGGTGCAGTTCAAGCAGTGCAAATAACGCATCTGATAATAAAAACAAAAAATTAGAAGTTTATACAACAATCTACCCTTTACAGGACTTTACTGAAAAAATCGGTGGAAAATATGTAGAAGCTAAAAGCATTTTACCAACCGGTGTAGATGCGCACTCATTTGAGCCTACAACAAAAACAATGGTCAAAATCGCCAACGCGGACGCATTTGTTTACTCAGGAATTGGACTTGAAGGTTTTGCAGATAAAGCACAGTCTACACTTAAAAATGAAGATGTAGCTTTAGTAGAAGCTGCAAAAGGAATTAAATTAGCAAAGAGTTCTGAAGATGAGCATGCCCACGAAGACGAACATGCCCATGAAGAAGAGCATAACCACGGAGATACAGACCCTCACGTTTGGCTTGATCCTGTTTTAGCTATTCAATTAGCAGAAAATATTAAAGACGAACTTATTGAATTAAAACCAGATAAAAAAGCAGAGTTTGAAAAGAACTTCCAAGCGTTAAAGACTCAGCTTGAAGATGTGGACCAAGAGTTAAAAACAACGATTGGCGACGCACCTCATAAAGAAATTTTAGTATCACATGCAGCCTATGGCTACTGGGAAAAACGATACGGCTTAAAGCAAATTAGCGTAGCGGGTTTATCTCCTACAAATGAGCCGTCTCAGAAACAATTAGAAAACATCGTAAAACAAGCAAAAAAAGACCATATCAAATACTTTATCTTTGACCAAAATTTAAAGCCTAAAGTGTCTACGCTTGTAAAAAATGAAGTAGGAGCTCAAGCTTTAACACTTCATAACTTAGAGTCATTAACAAAAAACGATGTTAAAAATAAAGAAGATTATTTCTCCATTATGCAACACAACATTGATACCTTGAAAAAAGCATTATATTAATAAAAAAACTAGCCTCCCGGCTAGTTTTTTTATTGTAATTTATATTTTTGCTTAAAGCGTTCTACACGGCCGCCTTTATCAGCAAATTTTTGTTTTCCTGTATAAAATGGATGTGTATCCGAACTGATTTCAACTTTTAAAAGCGGATATGTGTTGCCATCTTCCCATTGAACGGTCTCATTTGATTGTTTTGTAGATCCTGATAAAAATGATGTTCCGCTATTTGTGTCCATAAATACAACTTTACGATAGTCTGGATGAATATTGGTTTTCATAAAATATCTCTCCTTTAAAACAATATATGTTCATTATAATCGTAATGATTACTATTTTCAAGTGATATGTTTTACCAATTCCGATGCATAAAGCGTGGTAAAAAGTGGACAATAAGGTTTATCAATACTTTACTGGAAAGGTTGAAAAATGAATGGATCATTTAGTTACTGCACGTTCAATGTTTGGCCTGAACATGGGAGTACATATCATTTTTGCCACCCTTGGTGTCGGCATTCCTCTCATGATTTTATTGGCTGAAATTCTTTACTACAAAACAAAAGATAAAGATTATGAACTTATGGCACAGCGCTGGACAAAAGGAGCTGCCGTCCTGCTTGGAGTCGCTATTCCTACGGGAACAATTGCTGGTGTACAACTAGCGTTGCTTTGGCCGGGTTTTATGGAAATTGTAGGAAAAGTAATGGCTCTTCCCTTTCAAATTGAAATTTATGCTTTCTTTATTGAGGCTCTGTTTCTCTCTATTTACGTATACGCAGCGGACCGTATTTCTCGAAAAATGAGGATTATCAGTCTAATTTTAGTAGCAATAGGCGCTCTTGCCTCTGCCGTTTTAATTACAAACGTGCACGCATTTGAAGGAACACCTGCTGGCTTTCGAATTTTAAATGGCGAAATTGTAAGCGTAGATCCTTGGGCAGCTTTCTTTAATCCGAGCTTCTTTGTAACGTCCGGTCACGTAGCCGTTTCTGCTTATACAACCGGAGGCTTTGTCATTGCTTCAGTCGCTGCCTTTAAAATGCTTCGTGCGCGAAAACATAATCCAAGAGAATATAAATTTCATCATAAAGCGCTGATGATGGGATTAGTAATCGGCGGGATTTTTTCTTTTGTAACAGCTTTGAATGGACATGAATCTATGCAAAAAGTATACGAATATCAACCCGAAAAACTTGCAGCAGCTGAAGGTCTATTTGAAACGCAAGATCATGCGCCATTAGCTTTAGGTGGATTCACAGATGAAAAAGAACAGCGCGTCAAGTATGGAATTGAGTTTCCATGGATGCTCAGCTTCTTGTCGGGTAATAGCTTTAATACAGTGATTACTGGACTTAATGACTTCCCTAGGGATTATTGGCCGCCGCTTTTTGTGCATACCTTGTTTAACGGTATGGTCATTATCGGATCGATTTTAATTTTAGTGGCGCTAGTGGGCGTTGTTTGGTACAAGTTTTTAAAGAAGAAAAGCTTCCCTAAAATTTTCATGTGGGCATTTGTCGCAACGGGCCCTCTCGCGATCATGGGCATTGAATTCGGATGGATTTTCGCATGTACCGGAAGACAGCCCTGGGTCATTTACCGCATCATGCGTACATCAGAAGCAGTTACCACTTCTGCTAATTTGCATATTTTATTTTTTTTATTTTTGCTTGTTTATATCGTACTCGTGGCCGCAGTCGCCCTTGTACTGGTGTTTTATTTCAGAAGAAATCCGCTTTCTAAAGAGCTTGCTGCGCAAGCAGATTAAAAAGGATGTGAGAATATGGGTGATTCGTTACTAGCAATTACCGTAATATGGGGCTTCATTTTTATCTATGCCGTAATGGGAACGATGGATTTTGGAGCTGGTTTTTGGTCGATGGTATATATTAACCGTACGAAAACAAATGCTACAGATGTAGCAAACAGATATCTATCGCCTACTTGGGAAGTAACCAATGTATTTATCGTTGCGATTGTGGTTGCGCTGTTTAGCTTTTTTCCTCGAGCTACATTTACGCTTGGAACAGTGCTACTAATACCGGGGAGTATCATTTTACTTCTCTTATCTATTCGAAGCGGATTTTTAGTGTTTTCACACTATGCTAGCAGCTTCAAATATCGGAGAGCGTTGGTTTATATATCCGGTATATCCGGCGTGTTAATTCCTGCTTTTTTAATCGCTGTACTGCCAGTAAGTCAAGGTGGGTTTATTGATATAATTGATGGCACGCAGCAATTAAACTTAGCAAAAGTATTTTCAAGTCCGCACGTCTATTCATTTATCGGATTTGCCATAAGCTCTTCGCTGTTTCTATCGTCTCTGTTATTAGCAGATTACTCGAAGTCATCTGACGAAATGGAAGCTTATGCGGTCTATCGGCGTGATGCGCTCATTACAGGACCTCTTTCCCTGCTAATGGCTATCTTTATTATGATTACAATGCAATCAGAAGCAAGCTGGTTATATGATAAAATGATGCAGTTTAAGCCCCTTCTTTACGGATCTGTAGGTCTATTTGTAGTAGCTGGTATTGCTCTGCTGCTACCTTCTCAAAAAGGAAAAGGCATGCCTCGTTTAGCCGTGGTATCCATTATCCTTCAATATTTCTTAGCAAGTTACGTATACGGACGAAGTCATTTACCTTATGTTGTCTATCCAAACGTAACGATTGAGAATGGATTTACACATCCCGATGCATTTCATTCTTTATTTATTGTGTATATTGTTGGTTTTGCTATTTTATTTCCTGGATTCTTTTATTTCTGGCGTCTATTTATGAAAGACAATAAAGAATACAGCAAAAAGAAACCATATTAAAAAACCCGGTCAGCACTTGACCGGGTTTTCTTATGAAGCAGCAGATTTTGCTACTACTTCAGCAAAACCTTTAGCAAATACCTTACATTTTTCTACATCTTCTCCAAAGGGGGAGAGCTCGATTTTTAAACCGGAAACGGCTATATTTCCGTTACGTTTCTTTATTTTTTCTTCAATTAAATCAACTGCTCCGCAAAAAACATCATATGATGAATCACCTGAGCCAAATACAGCCATCTGCTTTTGACTGAGATCTATATCATCCATTTCCTCATAAAGATCTAAAAAATCATCTGGTAGCTCTCCATCTCCCCACGTATAAGCTCCAAAGATAATAGATTCTGCAGATACAAGGTCAGAAGCATCAATGTCATATACTTCTGCTCGTTTCACATGCAATCCATGCTTGACTAATTCTTCTTCGATCAAATCGGCTATCGCTTCTGTGTTACCTGACATACTCGCATAAGCTAGTAAGATTTCCTTCATGTAAATGACGCTCCTTTACACCAGCAGTGTCGGCCGCATATCCCCTTCTTCAGCGCATTCTCGTTGAAGAGGACAGTTTTCACACTCACTGGATGCATAATTCTTTTGAAAATGTTTTGGTTCCATTAACACACTTTTGACAATATGTAGTTGAAGTATGGCTTTTTGATAATCGTCTGGTGCAATATGATAAGTTGTTGTTTCTCCAGTTAATAATGAATAAAAACGAATTTGTTCAGGAACCTTTTTAAAAGCTTGTTTCGAAAAAACGATAATAAAGTCTTTCATGGCGTTTTTCACTTCTTCATGGTCATCTAGAATGAATTTTGTTACCGTATAAGACTTCTCTGTCCATGCAGCAAAATCAATGGTTAGAGAAAGGTTGCTTTGAATTTCTTCTACATAAACGCTGTATTTCTCAAACACAAAAAGCGGTAATTCTACATGTGCTTTCTTTCCTAAAAACCTTAGTAAATAATCGCTTACTCTAGCTAACACATCGTAATAGTGAACGGGTGATGAAAACATATTTGGCTTTAGGCGCCAATATTTTTCAATGAGCTGTAAAACATAGAGGTTTGAGCGATACTCAACTGGCTTGCTATAGTATGTTTTAATGATTTGATGGACAGTTACTTGAACGAGCTGTTTCCAATCTATAGATGTTTTTTTCAAAAGAAGCTGCTGCTGATAAAATTTGTATGGACATCGAATAAATTGTTCGATGTGGTCGTTAGAGAGTGTCTTTATATTCACTTTTATCGGTTCCACCTATGTCTCACCACCCTAATTGAAATTCATTCTCAATAATAAGTAAAAATTAAATCATGAAATCTGCTCAATCACTTGACGAATAGCACTCCATGAATGTTTGACGAAATAAATCGGTTTTTTTTGTTTTTTTGCTTTCTCTTTAATGACTTTTGCCATATTGTGATTAATAAAATCCGTAATAACTAATACAAACCCAATATGTTCGGGTATTTCTCGCTTCACCATATTGCTTTTACGGCCATCTAAATGAATGACTTCATTAAATCCTTCTCCCGCTAAACGATCTGTAATATGCTTTAACCTGTCTCCTCCTACAACCATAACTGATGACATGTTTGTTCCCTCCCAATTAATTATTCATTTAATGATTTGCCAACAACTTGTATTCTTTACTATATACACAGTTTAATTGAGAATGATTCTCTTTGTCAATGTTTAATTGATAAAAATTCTCAATTAAAATGAAAGTCTACCACCTTTCTTATAAGTTAGTTGAATTTTGACCATACTATAGCTATCACATACAAAGGAGGGTTAACGTTGGAACAAAACATTCTTTGTGAAGTAAATAACTGTCACTTTTGGAAAAATGGAAATCACTGCAGCGCAGAAGAAATTTACGTGGTAAGTCATAGCGGAAAACATGCAGCAAGCAGCTATGAAACAGACTGTAAAACGTTCAAGCCAACTGAAGCGTAACCCGCAAAAGGACAGCCTCTGGGTTGTCTTTTTTCTCTCTTCAAGATCATAAAAAAGGAGACTAATATGAAAACTGAACAACTGATTCATTTTTTTAAAGAAGAAGCCATAAAAGCAAATGAACAAACCTTTCCAATCTATGTACAATCATTTACTCATTTATGGACATATAAATGGGGAACACTTGAAAACATTCCAGAAGAAATTGATGACTTAATTACCACACGTGCGTTAGAACTTGGACTTATTCACTTAAAAAAAGCTGACTAATCAATAAGGAAATTAGTCAGCTTTTGTGTTTATAGATCATCAAATCCATTCGCATCTGATGCTTTTGTATATTGTCTTGATTTCTGTTCAAAGAAATCCGTTTTCCCTAAATCTACCTCTTGATAAGCAATAATCCAACGAAGAGGATTTTCAATCGGTGCTTCTGGGAAAGCAGCTCGGCCGAAGCCTAATTGATTACAGCGTTTATTAGCCATGTATTCAATATACTGCTGCAGTTCTTTCATCGTGATGCCGTCGAATTTTTCTCCGATAACAGATTCCGCCCATTCAATTTCAAGACGAGCTGCCTCTTGGAACGTTTCAACTACAAACGTTTCTAGCTCTTCCGTACGATAAGCTGGATTTTCATTTAGTACTTCCTTGAAAATCTTTTCAAATAACCCAACGTGAAGCTGTTCATCACGATTGATATAGTTAATCATCGTAGATGTCGCCACCATCTTTTGATTTCTCGCAAGATTATAGAAGAAAGCAAATCCGCTATAGAAGAAAAGGCCTTCTAAAATAACATCATATACCATAGACTTCAAAAAGTTTTCAACCGTTGCTTCTTCGCTAAATGCTTTATATCCGTTTGTAATAAAGTCATTTCGAGCGCGAAGCTTTTCGTCTGTGCGCCAGTATTCAAATACTTCATCTTGTTTTCCTTTTGGTACAAGACTTGATAAAACATATGAATACGAATGATTATGAACCACTTCTTGCTGCGCTAAAATAATCATTAGAGCATTAATCGAAGAATCGGTTACATAGTCAGCTACTTTGCTAGCATAATCTGATTGAATACTGTCCAGTAGCGCCAGCAAGCCAATAATTTTCAAAAAGCTCTCTTGTTCGTCAGCCGTTAACTGAGGGAACTGCTTAATATCTTGACCCATATTAATTTCAAACGGCGTCCAAAAGTTAGCTAGCATACGTTTGTATTTAGGGAACGCCCATGAAAATCGGACGTCATCCCAGTTTAGAATATTTGAGCTCTTGCCGTTAATGATTCCTGTCGAACGGTTCGGAGCTGTTTCGTTCATTAATTCTCGTTTTAACATGCTTGTCATCAATTATTCACTCCTTTTAACTATGACAGCTTTCACATTCTTCAATGACTTCACTTGATGTTGAACGTACGTAGTAGGTCGTTTTTAACTTTTCTTTCCATGCCGTCATATGAAGATCCAGCAGCTCTTTTGCTCGGATATCATTTTGCACATATAAGTTGAATGAAATGGATTGATCAATATGGCGCTGGCGCTTGGAGTTTTGCTTAATGCTCCAGTGCTGATCAATTAAATAAACGGACTTATAATACCAGTTTGTTGCTGGTGATAAATCTGGTGCCGTCACCGGGATTTTATAGTTTTTCTTTTCCTCTGAATAAAACTTACGGAAAATCGGATCAATACTTGCAGTAGAACCCGCGATAATAGATGTTGATGAATTAGGTGCTACAGCCATTAAGTAGCCATTTCTTATCCCATTGCTTTGAACTTCGTTACGCAGTTCACTCCACGCTTCGCTTGTGTATTTACGTGTTTCAAAATAAGCGCCTGACTCAAAATCTGAGCCTTTAAATAATGGATATGCACCTTTTTCTTTAGCTAAGTTCATGCTTGCCTGTACGGTTAAGTAAGCAATTTGCTCGTACAATTCATCGCAATATGCTACCGCTTCATCTGTTTCCCATGCTATTTTCTTTAAGGCAAGCAGATGGTTCCAACCAAATGTGCCAAGTCCTACTGCGCGGTACTTTTGGTTTGTTAGTTTTGCTTGAAGTACTGGCAAATCATTTAACTCAATAACGTTATCAAGCATGCGTACTTGAATTGGAATTAAACGTTCAAGCACACCTTCAGTTACGGCTCTCGCTAAGTTGATAGAAGAAAGATTACATACAACAAAATCGCCCGGATTCTTTGTAATAATAATTTTTCCGTCTTCTGTAATTTCCTCTGTTACGACCGTTGTGCTTTGGTTTTGCGTAATTTCTGTACATAAGTTGCTGCAGTAGATCATGCCCTCGTGGCGGTTTTGATTAGCTCGGTTAACCGTATCACGATAAAACATATAAGGCGTTCCGGTTTCAAGCTGGGAAAGCATAATACGCTTGAAGATTTCAATAGCAGGTACTGTTTCTCTTGAAAGCTGTTCATTATTTACACACTCAGCGTAACGAGTGCGGAACGAACCGCTGCCTTCTTCTTCATCATAAAAATCTTCTAACGAGTAGCCCATCAGCGTACGAACTTCGTGAGGATCGAATAAGTGCCAGTCTTCACGTGCCTCTACTTTTTCCATAAACAAATCTGGCAAACATACGCCAGTGAATAAATCATGCGTGCGCTGACGTTCGTCACCATTGTTCAAACGCGCGTCTAAGAATGAAAAGATGTCTTTGTGCCATACGTCTAAATATACGGCAATAGCTCCTTGTCGTTGACCTAGCTGATCGACACTTACAGCCGTATTATTTAGCTGTTTCATCCATGGAATTGTTCCTGATGATACGCCTTTAAAACCTTTTATATCACTTCCTCGGCTTCTAATATGACCGAGGTAGACACCAATTCCGCCTCCATTTTTACTAAGCGTGGCCAAATCTGTATTGCTATCATAAATACCGCGTAAGCTGTCATCAATCGTATCAATAAAGCAGCTAGATAGCTGTCCGTAGCTCTTTCCTGCGTTTGAAAGTGTTGGTGTGGCAACCGTCATATATAGACTAGAAAGCGCCCAATACGCTTCTTTTACTAATGCTGTTCGATTTTCTTTCTTTTCTTGAGACATCAGCGTCATAGCAATGATAAGAAAACGTTCTTGCGGTAATTCGTATACGCGCTTATCATGTGATGTCGCTAAATAGCGATCTGCTAATGTCAACAATCCAATGTATGTAAATAAACGATCGCGTTCAGGAATAATGACTGAAGCAATTTCATTAATTTCTTCTTCTGTATATGTTTTTAATAGCTGCTTATTATAAATGCCGATTTTTGTTAGTTCTTGAATAAGCTGATAAAACGAACCGTACTTCTCTTTTTTATCGTAACCTCGGTTGTCCGCTGCTTTTCGATATAGTTCGTTTAAGTAGACGTCTGCCGCTACGTACGTCCAATCGGGTTCTTCCATTGAAATACGCTCTAAGGCTGCCAAAATTAGGACGTTTGCAACCTTTTCGTCCGTCATATTTTCCTTTACTGTAACAGTTTGAATAACCTTTTCCTCATACAAAGAAAAATCAAGCTGCGTAAATTCTTTTTTTAAACGTTCAATATATGCAGTTAATTCATGTAGAATTGTAGGCTTTAATGTATTCACCATAAATATGGCTCCTCTCTTCACTTCAAAATAAAAAATCGCTCACCGTACCTCGGTGAGCGAATAGAACGAAGATAGAAGAAGACACTAAGTCTTTTCTCAATCCTCGCTCTACCCTCTCACCTCCCGAAGAAGATAAAACGACATAAAAAAGGCAGGTCTCCTGACTTATGCTTCTTTTTACTTTAAGGCCTTCCCATGATGTTTACTCACAGTGGATTTCCTTATTTCATCAGCATTCACAGTTGCGGGGACAGCTTTGGATTTTCACCAAATTCCCTTTTAAGTCTTTTTATCAGACACCTTTTTCACTGGAAAACACAAAATATAGTATTTTATTATGGATTTCAAAACAACATATTGTGTTATGTTATAAACACATTATATAGGACAACTTAGAAAACTATCAACCTATTTTCAAAAATAATTTTGTTTTTTACGATAAAACTCTTCGACTTTTTTCATCAAACTATTCCATCATAACATGTTTTGACACGCTTGATGGAACAATGTGCTCTTTTTAAAAAATTTGTCCTATTTTTCTACTAAACATTGACAACCTCAATAAAAAAACCGTTTTTCATCAAAAAACGGTTGTTAATTATTTGTATTCTTTTTCAAATGCTGTGATTGTTTTGATAAACTTTTTATCAATATCGTATCCTATCCCCGGTTTTCCCTTCACCTTTATTACTCCGGCTTCTACCTCTACTTCGGGCTTAATAATATCTTTTTCCCAATAGCGAGACGACGCAGAAATATCACCTGGTATCGTGAAAGAAGGCAGTGTGGCAAGGGCAATGTTATGAGCTCGTGAAATCCCTGCTTCTAACATTCCTCCAACCCAAAGTTTTACACCATGCTGGGCGCATAAATTATGAATTTGCTTTGCTACGGACATTCCGCCAACTCGCCCGATTTTCACATTGATAATCTTACAGCTTTCTTGTTCGATTGCATGACGTGCATCTTCATAGCTCACAATACTTTCATCTAAGCAAATCGGCGTCTTTATTTGCTTTTGTAACAATCGATGATCAAGGATATCATCAGAACTTAACGGCTGTTCGATCATCATTAAATTCAATTCATCTAGTTTCTTCAATGAATCACTATCGCTTAACGTATAAGCTGAATTGGCATCAGCCATAAGAGGAATGCTTGGAAATTCATCTCGAATTTGTTTCAGTAGCTCATAGTCAGCACCCGGCTTAATTTTCACTTTAAAGCGCTTATAGCCATCTTTCATGTAAGTCTTTATTTGTTCTTTCATTACGGAAATGTCATTTAAGCCAACTACCACTCCAGCTTCTACAGCAGACCTTACTCCGCCAATTACTTCAGATAACGGCTTATTTTGCCGCTTTGCATACAAATCCCATACAGCACAGTCCAAAGCTGCTTTAGCCATGTTATTTCGCTTTAGAGGTTTGAATAGCTTTTGAACATCCTCTGGTTTTTGAAGCTGCTTATGAAGAAGCGAGGGAATTAAAAAATCGTCTAACATATGAAAACACGTCTGAATCGTTTCTTCCGTATACCAAGGAGATGAAAAAGCAACGACTTCTCCCCACCCTGTAAATCCTTGTTCATCTTCTACTTCAAGCAAAATCAATTCTCGATCCTGCACCGTACCATAGCTTGTTGAAAAAGGAGAAAGAAGCTTCATGTCAATTTTATAAAGATGTACTTTTTTTATAATCATCGATTAGCTCCCTTTCTGTATGAACGATGATAGCTTCCGGCGTATGATTTTATTAGAAGCCGTTCGCGGCAGCTCCTCTACTCGAACGAAGTACTTTGGAAGTTTGTACTTTGCTAAAAATTGTTGAATGTGTAAAGATAATTCTTCATCTGAAACGTCTTCGTTTACAACAACACATGCAGCTGGCACTTGTCCCCATTTTTCATCAGCTACTCCCGTTACACCGGCCTCTTTAACAGCGGGATGCTTCAACAAAACATTTTCAATTTCAGCTGGATATACATTTTCTCCACCTGAAATAATAAGGTCTGAACGTCTGTCTAACACATATAGAAAGCCTTCTTCATCCACTTTCCCGATATCTCCTGTATAGAACCAGCCTTGTTGAATTGCTTTTTGAGTAGCCTCAGGTTTATTTAGGTATCCTTTTGTAACATTTGGACCTTTAACAATGATTTCTCCTGCTTCGCTGGTCTCATTTCCTTTTTCATCTACAATTTTCATTGCACATGGAAATAATGGTTTACCTGCTGATCCCAGTTTTCGCAAACTGTCTTCAGGTGAAAGCGTAACGAACTGTGAAGATGTTTCTGTCATTCCATACGTTTGATAAACAGGAATTTCTTTATTCACACAAGCCTCTAAAATAGTAAGCGGTGCAGGTCCTCCTCCTAAAAGCATACAGCGAAACGTATTTGGATACTTGCGTTCAGCTAATTCATCAAGCATATTGGACAGCATAGAAGTAACAACCGAAATAATCGTTACCCCTTTGTTTTCAATGGCTTCATTTACTGCTCTTGCTTCAAACCGTTCTTCTAAAATGATTTTCATTCCGTAAAAGACGCTCCGCATTAAAATAGATAAGCCGCTAATATGAAACAAAGGAACCGCTATAAGCCAGCAGTCTTTTTCATTTAATCCTAAATTAAGCGCTGAGCCAACAGAACTCCACCAGTGATTTCCATATGTCTGCAGCACTCCTTTTGGATGACCTGTTGTTCCAGACGTATACATAATGGTGAATGTGTCCTCGAGATTCCACGTTTTTTGAAAACCTGTTTCTGCTTCTGGAGAACTTTTTAAAGCAGGTAAAGTAAGCTGAGTAATGGAACTTTGGAATTCTCTAATTAAAAATGTTTCATCCGCAATAAGCAACGACACGTTTGCATCTGTTAGCTGATAATTAATTTCTTCGTTTGTCAAACGCGTGTTGACGAGCAGCAACCGGGCGCCAATATAAGAAATCGCATGTAAAATCTCGATAAACTCCACTCTATTTTTCATGTATAAAGCAATGGTATCACCTTGCTTTACACCGTTAAACGAAAGCTGCTGTGCTACTTTTTGAACACGTTTATGAAGCTCTTGAAACGTAAGAGACGTTTGCGGTGTTTCTACCGCCACTCGATTTGGCGTCAAATATGCTCTTTGCATAAGCCCATTAGGAATCGTTTGGCTACTCATGAATTTCTCTCCTTTTTATACTGATTAACTAAATTAAATTGAAAAAACAGCCTGATGATAATCACCAAGCTGTTTCAGCTGTTTAAGGGAAACGTGGGAACTGTTGGAAGTCTGGATTGCGTTTTTCCTTAAATGCATCGCGACCTTCTTTTGCCTCATCGGTTGTGTAATAAAGAAGCGTTGCGTCACCCGCAAATTGCTGGATACCTGCTAAGCCATCCGTATCAGCATTAAATGCTGCTTTTAAGAAACGAAGAGCGGTTGGACTTTTTTCTAACATCTCTTCACACCATTGAATTGTTTCAGCTTCAAGCTGTTCTAATGGAACGACCGTGTTTACTAATCCCATGTCTAGTGCTTCTTGAGCGTTGTACTGACGGCATAAGAACCAGATCTCACGCGCTTTCTTATGACCTACGATGCGAGCTAAGTAACCAGAGCCATATCCTGCATCGAAGCTTCCCACTTTAGGACCTGTTTGTCCAAAGACAGCGTTATCCGCTGCAATTGTTAAGTCACATACAACATGAAGAACGTGGCCTCCGCCAATTGCATAGCCTGATACCATCGCAACAACCGGCTTTGGAATTACGCGAATTAAACGCTGTAAATCCAGAACGTTTAGACGTGGAATTTCATCTTCTCCTACATAGCCGCCGTGGCCGCGAACTTTTTGGTCTCCGCCTGAGCAAAATGCTTTATCTCCAGCACCTGCTAATACAATTACTCCAATACTTGCATCGTCACGAGCATAAGCAAATGCATCGATCAATTCCATTACCGTTTTTGGACGGAATGCATTGTGCACTTCCGGACGGTTAATCGTAATTTTAGCGATTCCGTTATATGTTTCGTATAAAATGTCTTCATACTGACGTGCTGATGTCCATTCAACTGTCATCTTTATTTCCTCCTAATTATGTAGTAGCTAAGAACTCACTTACTATTCTACCAAAAATCTCGGGTTGTTCCACGTGAATTGCATGACCTGTCCCTAAAATAATTCTAGAAGTAGCATTTGGTATTAATGTTTGCATTTCTTTGGAAATTAAACAAAACTTTTGATCTACTTCTCCTGTAATAAGCAAAACCGGCATCAACAGATCGTCCAGCTTCTCCCAAAGGGACGGCTGGACTCCTGTTCCCATTCCTTTCAAACTGTTGGAAAGGCCGATTTCTGTATGCGAAAGTCTTTCTTTACGCACCGCTTCTTGAACATGGCTAGGCAATTGCTTTTGAGAACTAAAAAGAGGAATTCCCTCCCAAAAGTTCACAAATTCTTCAATTCCATTTTTCATAATGCGGCTCGCCAGCTGTTCATCTTTTTCTTTTCTTAGCTTTTGTTCTTCTCGCGTTTTTAAACCAGGCGATGCGCTTTCTAATACCAACTTTTTCACATGGTGTGGATATCGCTGGGCAAATGAAAGAGCAAGCCTTCCTCCCATCGAATATCCAATTACATTCACCTGTGATAAAGATAGCTGTTGAAGAAGCTCATGCAGTGCTTCAACAACTGCTTCCATTGAATATGGTTTGATTTCTTTGGGAGCTGCTGATTGGCCATGACCAATAATATCAACAGCAATTACCTGATAGTCTTTAGCGAATTTCTTCATAAAGGTACGCCAAGTTTGAGAAGAGCCGGTAAAGCCGTGAAGCAGAAGCAGCGGCTCTCCTTTTCCCTCGGTGTGCACATAGTAAGATACACCACCTAATTGATACATCATTGCCTATTCCTCACCGTTTGACAAATTTATTTCCTCGGAAACAAGTTTCCACAAACTGCGATGAGTCTCTACATTTTCTGTACGAGTTGTACGAATCTCTACAACATGCAAACCGCCTTTTGTGAAAGCATGGTTCATTGCATGTCGAAATTCTTCCCAGCTGCTTGCTGAAGAAAATGTGCCATCATACAGACGAGTGGCATGCTCAAAGTTTAATCCAGTTGGCGTACCGAATAGAAATTCAAAGTGCTTTTCTTGTTTTGACTGCGGTAAAAATGAAAAAATTCCTCCGCCGTCATTGTTAACTAGCACAACGGTTAAATTTAAATTATGCATTTTAGCTGCCAGCAGACCATTTAAATCGTGATAAAACGATAAGTCACCAATAAATAAAACGGTGTGATCGTAAGCCGTGCTTACGCCTAGAGCAGACGAAACTACACCATCAATTCCATTTGCACCCCGATTTACAAAGAGTGGAATATCTTTTTCCGTATTTAAGAAGAAAGAATCAATATCTCGAACAGGCATTGAATTTCCAGCAAATAAAGCCGTGCCTTCAGGTACTACATCAACAATTTCTTGAACTACTTGTCCTTCGAACCATTCCTGGCCGGAAGTTAATGTTCTCAGAGCCTGTGCAGTTTGAGCATTAATCTTTTTCCACAGACTCAGCCATGAAGTAGACTCCTCTTGATTCGCTGAAAGACGCTTGATCAGTTCTTCACAAAATAATGTCTCATCAGCTTCAATCATCACTGTCGAACGTAAAGTAGGGTCTCTCCAGCCTTTACCTTGGTCAACTACAAACATTTCTGTCGGCTCGTGGGCTTTCAAAAATTGCAATAGCGGTTTCGATACCGGCATCGCGCCAAAACGAATGACAACTTCCGGATAAAAACGCTCATCAACCTTATCACTTTTTAAAAATGTATCATATGTCTCTATTACATTTTCTTTTGAATGCTTGCCGCTTCTTAATTGTGATAACGGATCTGCGATCACTGGAAAGCTTAAAGATTCAGCTAAACGGCATACGCTGTCTGCTGCTTTTAAAGACATTTGATCTCCACATATAATAAGTCCTTTTGTTGTTCCCTCTAAGCGCTTCGCAATTTCTTCGAAACCTTTTTCAGATAGAGATGCTTCTCCATGAATAGCAGACACATATGATTTACCGCGTTTCCCTTGACTCCATAAATCTTCAATAGATAAATCTGGTACAATCGGTTCACGTAAAGGTACGTTAATGTGTACAGGACCGCTCGGTATAGCTTGAGCTGTATGAACAGCCCTTGAAGCTACTGTTCGAATATAACGATTCATATCTGCACTTTCTTCTGGTAAAGCTGTATCTACAAACCACTTCGCATATTGACCGAAAAGATGATTCTGATTAATGGCCTGCGGGGCACCTATATCCCTTAACTCATGCGGCCGATCCGCTGTGATAACTACTAAAGGAATGCGTGAATAGTGAGCTTCAATTACTGCAGGATAATAATTCGCTGCAGCTGTTCCAGATGTACATACAAGCGCCACTGGTTTTTTCTTTGCTTTTGCTATTCCTAGAGCAAAAAAGCCGGCGGAACGCTCATCAATATTTAAGTGCACATGAATATCAGGGTGCTCAGCCATAAGCATCGCAATAGGCGTTGAACGTGACCCTGGACTGACCACTACTTCTTCAACATTTGCTTCTACTAATTCATCCACGAATGACGCAATATACGTTGTTAATGATTTAATGTGTTCCACGCATAATCCCTCCTAAAGCTGAAAGCATCGGGTTGAATTTAATTCTTGTTTCTTCATATTCACTTTCAGGCGTAGAATCTGCTACAATTCCACAGCCCGCAAATAAAACGGCTTCTTGCTGCTGAATAACAGCGGAGCGGATTCCTACTATAAATTCACCGTTTCCGTTGATATCCATCCATCCTAAAGGAGCTGCATACCACCCTCGGTCAAAGGATTCTAGCTGTCGAATAATAGGCAAGGCCTCCTGTTGAGGATATCCTCCTAGCGCTGGTGTTGGATGGAGCTTTTGAATAAATGAAAATAGCGTTACATCTTCCTTTATACGCCCTTTAACAGGTGTATACAAATGTTGAATATGCTTTGTTTTATATAAACTTGGCGTACTTGGAATTTCTACTTCATAACAATAAGAATTCATCGCTTCTTTAATCATATGAACAACAACATCGTGTTCAATTAAGTTCTTGGGATCTTGAAGCAATTCCTCACCTAGTTCGTGATCTTCCTGCCTTGTCTTTCCTCTTGGAATCGAACCCGCTAAACATGTGGAAAACACATAATCTCCTTGTTTTTGCACTAGCCTTTCTGGGGAAGCGCCGATAAAATGCTGATGCTCTCCCTCTAAAATATATGTGTAGCTAGTTGGCTGTTCCTTTAACAGACGCTGAAGCACGTATTCAGTAGAAATATCTTCATTAAATTTTACTTTTAATTGACGAGCAAGAACTACTTTCTCTATAGCCTGTTGCTTAATTAAAGTAGTAGCTCTTTCAATATTTCCTTTAAATTTCTCTACCCCAATTTCCTCTTTTTCCAACAGCAAAGGTGAAATATGGGATTCCCCGTCGTACTCTTCACAAAGAACAAGTTTTTGGACCTCTTCGAAATAATTGATGTGCTTTTTAACAGAATCTTGTCCTTTAACCATCATATTAACGGTAAGGTATCCTTCTTTGTCTGCCTGAGTATATAACACAGTTGGAATCATAAATTTTGAACTCGGGAAATCACTCCAATAGTTTTCTCGATACTGATTTGGGTCAAATGAAAATCCTCCAAATAAAAGAGGACCTGTCCCATCAGGGGAAATTTGGTTATTTTTATAAAAGTCTTCTTTTATAAAGCGCTTCCATTCATTTTCAATGTGGAAATAACGTTCTTTTGCCGCATTAGTGCAAATAGTATGCGCATATCCTAATCCAACAAATGTATAATAACTGTTAGGATCTTTCCAAAAAAAGCGTTCTTTATAAAACTGGTCATGTCCGTTCGCATAAAAAATAAGGGGGTCAATAGGTCTTACTTTTTTCACTAAACTGACCAATTTTGGCTGATTTTCATTTTTTGCACACTCAATCGCATCTTTAATGTATTCTTGTACTAACTGTTCGGTCGTTGCAATCACACTACGTCCCCCCGTTCATCTTTTTTTCTTAAGTCTGTAACTAACTTATTATAAACTTTCAGTTCAAAAAAATCTAGCATCGCGATTCACGAGAAAAAATTAATTTCGCTTGTCTAAATTATGCCTTTTCATTAAATGAATCAAAAATCTTTATGATCTATTCAGTACTCTTTAAACCTCGAGAACGTTATTTTTATCATACCCTTTTCTATAACCTTTAACTTTCTTTAATTTTCCACTCCTTTTCTCTCTTAGCTTCATGAATATCCCAAATACTCCTAATATGAATCGTGTTTTTTTGAATTTTTAACACATACTACAAAAGCACAATAAATTTTTAAGGGGGAGCTTCATGACACTTTCAAAACAAAAAATCAGTCAGTTAAAACAAAATTTACAGCAGCAGCAGGCTGATATTCAATCGCACTTTGATCAAAATGATCATTTTGGTCTAACTCGAAGCGACGCTCACGATGCTGTAGGAGAACTTTCAAGCTACGATAACCACCCTGGTGACACAGCCACGGAAACATACGAGCGTGAAAAAGACCTTGCACTAAATGAACATGCAAAACAAGAGCTACATGAAATAGAAGAAGCACTTCAGGCAATCGCTCACAGCACGTATGGAACGTGCAAAGTATGTGGAGAAGATATCTCGTTTGAAAGACTTCAGGCTGTACCAACTACTTTATACTGTAGAGAACATAGCCCATCACAGGATATTCCAAAGCACAGACCTGTAGAAGAAAATGTTCTCCATCACCCATTTGGTCAATACGACTATGACGATACCGAAACAACAGGATATGACGCAGAAGATTCTTGGCAAGACGTTGCGCGTTACGGGACGTCTGAATCTCCTTCTGATTTTATAGAAGATACGTCTAACTATAGTGAAACCTATATTGAGGCAGATGAAGCTATTGGGTACGTTGAAGATTATGAAAACTTTGCCGCTACCGATTTATATGGACAGCCTCTTCCTATTTACCCTTCAAAAGAGCATGAGCGATATGAAAATGCACTGGATGAAGAAGGTACGATGACCATATTTGGAGATTTACCAGCCTATGAGAAAGATCCATACACTGAAAAGGAGTAGTTCTTCATACTACTCTTTTTCTATTTTTAGTAGGAGCTATAGGAGATGACATCGAATGAATAGGAGATTAGAATTAATAATGAGGTGAAAATGATGAATGCACATGAAATTGATTATAAATTGTATGGAGATGACATGCAGTTTGTTGAAATTGAATTAGATCCTTCAGAAAGTGTTATAGCAGAAGCTGGAGGAATGATGATGATGGAAGATGATATTGAGATGGAAACCATTTTTGGTGACGGTTCTTCTTCCAACAGCAGCGGGCTGTTTAATAAACTCAAAGGAGCTGGGAAACGCGTATTAACTGGTGAAAGTTTATTTATGACGGTATATACAAATAACGGATATCACAAACGAAAAGTATCTTTCGCTTCACCTTTTCCAGGCAAGATTATTCCTGTCGATTTAGAGCAGCTCGATCATAAAATCATTTGTCAAAAGAGCTCCTTTTTATGCGCTGCCAAAGGCGTATCCGTTGGCATTGATTTTCAAAAAAAACTAGGAACGGGCTTCTTTGGCGGTGAAGGTTTTATTATGCAAAAGCTAGAAGGTAATGGCTTGGCATTTTTGCATGCAGGCGGAACCATTCATAAAAGACAGCTGCAGCCGGGTGAACGCCTTCGTGTGGATACTGGATGTTTAGTAGCCATGACCCGTGATGTAAACTACAACATCGAATATGTAGGGAAAATTAAAACAGCTCTGTTTGGAGGGGAAGGCATGTTTTTTGCTACTCTGTCAGGACCGGGAACAGTTTGGATTCAATCTCTTCCTTTTAGCAGACTAGCCGATCGTGTTTTATCAAGTGCAGTTTCCCCAACGGGAGGTAAAGGTGAAGGCAGTATCCTTGGTTCTTTAGGTGATTTCTTAAACGGTGACAACAGATAAAATAAAAAAGGTGTAGTCTTTGACTACACCTTTTCTATTTATTGATTTAATAAATTTTTAGTGGAATGAATTCCCCAAATATCAGATGCATATTCCTCAATCGTTCGATCACTAGAAAAAAAGCCGGAGTGTGCAATGTTCGTCGCACTCATTTGAAGCCATTTATTTTCATTTCTATAAGCTTCGTTTACTTTTTGCTGTGCCGTAACGTATGAGTCAAAGTCACGGAGTACATAGTATTCATCATTTTGCATTAATAATGAATCATATATAGGCTCGAATAAGTCATATGTGTCAGGCAGGAAGCCGTTGGTAAGCTGCTCGAGCACTTGTCGAATCCGCTTATCATGATGGTAGTAATCATAGGCACGGTATCCTCCATTTTGCTGATAGCTCAACACTTCTTCGGCTTTTAATCCAAAAATAAAGACATTATCTTTTCCTACTGCCTCGCTAATTTCGACGTTCGCTCCGTCCATCGTGCCAAGAGTTAACGCTCCGTTCATCATGAATTTCATATTTCCCGTTCCCGAAGCTTCTTTGCTGGCGGTTGAAATCTGTTCACTGACATCCGCTGCAGGAAAGATATACTCAGCAAGTGACACACGATAGTTTTCTAAAAAAACGACTTTTAAAAACGGTGATGTTTGTGGATCATTATTGACAACATCAGCTACAGAGTTAATTAGCTTGATGACTTTTTTTGCATAATAATAGCCGGGAGAAGCTTTCGCACCAAAAATAAATGTACGAGGAACGATTTGAAAATTAGGGTCTTCTTTTAATCGATTGTACAAATACATAATGTGCAGCACATTTAAAAGCTGCCTTTTGTAAGCATGAAGCCTTTTAACCTGTACATCAAAAATAGAATTAGAATCTATTTTAATTCCCGTTTGCTCTTGAATAATATCCGCAAGCAGCTTTTTACGCTGTTGTTTTACTGTTTTTAGTCCTTGTAAAAAACTTGGATCTTCCACGTACTCTTGGAGCTTTATAAGAGAATGCGGCTGTTTAATCCATTTATCTCCTATCACCTCGGTAATAAGGGAGGAAAGCTGTGGGTTAGCTTTTAACAACCAGCGCCGGTGGGTAATTCCGTTCGTTTTATTGTTAAATTTAGCAGGATAAAACTGATAAAAATCTTTCATTTCTCGTTCTTTTAAAATATCAGTATGAATCTTTGCCACACCGTTTACTTTATAACTTCCCACAATTGCTAAATGAGCCATCTTTACTAACCCGTGCGCTAAAATAGCCATATTTTCAATCCGCTCCCAGTCCCCTGGATATGATTCCCATAATTCTTTACAAAAGCGCTCATTAATTTCTTCAATAATCATATACACGCGTGGAAGCAAGGGTTGAAATAAATCAATCGGCCATTTCTCAAGGGCTTCAGAAAGAGTCGTATGATTTGTGTATGATATGGTATTGGACGTAATATGCCATGCATCTTCCCATTCCATTTTTTCTTCATCCAGTAAAATTCTCATTAGCTCAGGAATCGCAAGTACAGGATGAGTATCGTTAATATGAATGGCTACTTTTTCGTGAAAGTTTGTAAGTGTTTGATAGGTATTTCGATGTGCTCTGATAATACTTTGTAAGCTAGCTGATACAAGAAAATATTGCTGTTTCAATCTTAATATTTTACCATCTTCATGTGTATCATCTGGATATAAAAATTCTGATACAGCCTCTGTTTGACGCTTATACTCCATCACATCTTTATGTACTGGAAATGATGAAGGCTCCGCATTCCAAAGGCGAAGTGTATTCACTGTATCTGTTTTATACCCGATAACCGGGATGTCATAAGGAACAGCAGAGACGGGTTCTCCTTTTACATGACGAAAAGAGAATTTTTCGTCTTCCTGTACCATTTCAACTTCGCCCCAAAAGTTCACTTCTATGGCTTGATCTAATTTACGTACTTCCCATGAGTTCCCATGCCTTAACCACTGTTCTGGGAGCTCAATTTGAAAGCCGTTTACAATCTTTTGATCAAACAAACCGTGTTTATAGCGAATCCCATAACCGTGGCCAGGAAGATTAAGTGAAGCAAGAGAATCTAAAAAACAAGCAGCAAGCCTGCCTAATCCGCCGTTTCCTAATCCTGCGTCTACTTCTATCTCTTCAATATTTTCAAGTGAAATATTCAGATCACTTAATCCTTCTTTTACAACTTCCCGAATTCCTAAGTTCAACAGATTTTGACCCAATAGTCTGCCTAGTAAAAATTCGATAGAAAGATAATACACTTGCTTTGTATGTGAAGACCTATGAATTTCATTGGTTGAAATCCAATCGCTGCTAATATACTCTCGCACCATATTTCCTAATGTATGATAGTGATCTTGAACAGTAGATTCTTTAAAGCTCTTTCCATATGTCATTTCCAGCTTTTTCAAAAAAGCCTCTTGAAAGCTTTTTTTATCAGAGAACAATCTGCTCACCCTTTCACGATGGAGTAGATGTCAAATTTGAATACAATTGATTATATTTAAATGCCGATTGCCCCCAGCTATAATCCTGACTCATAGCATCCATCATTAATTTTTTCCATACATCTTTCTGGTGATAAAATGAAACAGCTCTTTCTAACGTATGAAGCATGTCATGAGCATTATAATTCTTAAAAGAGAAGCCATTTCCCTCTCCGCTATATTCATTATAAGCTTTGACCGTGTCATTCAGGCCGCCCGTTTCACGCACGACTGGAATGGTTCCATATTTTAAGGCTATTAATTGTCCGAGTCCGCAAGGCTCAAAACGGGAAGGCATTAAAAATAAATCCGTACCGGCATAGACTTTATGAGCAAGTTCCTCATTAAAACCAATAATAGCTTTTACTTGTTGCGGGTACGTATCTTCCATCTCACGGAAAAACTGCTCAAACTCGTATTCTCCAGTTCCTAAAATAACAATTTGGGCTCCTAAGTTAACCGTCTCATGGAAAACGTGCTTAACTAAATCCAATCCCTTCTGCTGAGTTAACCTTGTAACCATCGAAATAATTGGAACATCCTTATTTTCTTCTAATTCAAGATAGCGCTGGAGCTCTTTTTTATTTTTATATTTCCCTTCAATCTTTTCTACCGAATAAGGATAAGATATAAGCTGATCTGCGTTTGGGCTATAAGCTTCTTCATCGATTCCATTTACAATCCCAATTAAATCTTGATTTCGCTGACGCAATAATCCATCTAAACTTTCTCCGTAATATGGCATTTGAATTTCATCTCGATATGTAGGACTTACCGTGGTAATTTTATCAGCTGATACAAGCGCAGCTTTCATAAAATTAATATTCCCATAAAACTCGAGCTGGCTTGTAGTAAAATAATATTCATTTAAATTTAATAACTCATATAAATTGCTCTTAGGGAAGATTCCTTGGAATTGTAAGTTATGAATCGTAAAGACCGTCTGAATATGATCATACATATCATAATTAGCACGAAGTAAAAATGGAATCATAGCCGTATGCCAGTCGTGACAATGAATAATATCAGGCTCATTCTCTAAAAATGGGATAGCTTCAAGCACAGCTCTGCTGAAAAAAGCAAATCGTTCAGCGTCATCGTAGTGTCCATATAAGCTATCTCTTTTAAAATAATATTCATTATCAATGAAAATATATTTAACGCCATCCATCGTTAACGATTCAATTCCGCAGTACTGTCTTCTCCACCCAACCTGCACATGAATAACTTTTTCAAGCACCATTTCATCTTGATAATGTTGAGGAATCGTTCCGTACTTTGGCATGACTACACATACGTTCGTTCCTAACTTTTTTAATTCTTTAGGCAGGGCACCGGCTACGTCTGCTAATCCTCCTGTTTTAATAAAAGGTACACATTCTGATACAGCAAATAATACATTCACGACTTCATCAACGCTCCTTGAGTTGTTCCTTTAGCAATGACTCTAGGTAATCCTGACTCACCTAGCAACGTTTCATTACTTCCTATTTTCACATCTTTGTCTAAAACAACATTTTCTAATACACTATTTTCTAAAATAACGCCTTTTTGCATCACAATGCTATTCTTAACGACCGTACCTTTTCCAATTTTAACGCCTCGGAAGATAATACTATTTTCCACATGCCCTTCAATCACGCACCCGTTTGCGATCATTGAATTTTTCACAACCGCTTTTTTTGCGTAACGAGTAGGCGGTTCATCTTTTACTTTAGTGAAAACAGGACGTTCGTTAATAAATAGCTGCTTCCAAACATCTGGAGATAAAATTTCCATACTTGTTTTATAGTAGGCATCTAAGCTAGAAATCTCAGCCGTATATCCATGGTGCTCATACTTTTCTACACGATGAGATTGTGCCATATATCGAACCATTTCTTTAATCGTATAAAAATCATGGGATTCATTTTGCAAAATATTAACTAGAATAGATTTATTAATAATATACATATTAAGCGATTTATCACCCTGCTTCATTTCAGTAATATCTGCATTTGAAGCAATATGACGTTGCAACACGTGCTCAAAGTCAACTGTACATATCGTATAACTATTCGCAATTAATACGTATTCCTGCTTACTTCTTAAGAAATAATCAATATGATAACGGAACTGCGTGAATAGTGATGGACTTTCTAAGTGTAAATCACTTGTCATAGGAGGGAAGATAAACAATCCATCTCGCTTCCGATCCAAATCCCACTCTTTTCCTGAACCTATATGATCCATCAATGCGCGATAGCGATCACGGGGAAAAATGGCAACGCTCGAAATTCCAGAGTTCACCATATTAGAAAGCGTAAAATCGATTAATCGATAGCGTCCTGCAAAAGGAATGGCAGCAATCGATCTATAAAAGGTTAAAGGCTGCAGCGCTGTTGTGTTTGTACAAGCATCAATAATACCAAGCATTTGATTATTCAATGTCGTTCATCCTCTCTGTTCGTTAAATGCATTTAGCAACTGATTCAATCAATTCTTGAGTAACAAGAATTACTTCTTCGCTTCCTTTGGTCGGTCGAATAATAGTACCGTCTGGAACTTCAATATCCGATGGGACAATAGCGTTTTCAATATATACGTTAGAACCTATCTTTGCAGTAGGCATGACAACCGTTTTCTTGACTTCAGAACCTGAGCCGATTTGTACACCTGGAAATAACACGGACTGCTCTACGTTTCCTTCAACAACGCACCCTTCATTTACTAATGACTCCACCACGCAGGCGTTTGGCGCGATATATTGAGGAGGCTGATTAGGGTTAACAGAGTATACTTTCCATGAAGAGTCAAATAAATTAAGCTCGTCTTTATCACATAACAAATCCATATTCGCTTCCCACAAGCTTTTTACAGTTCCTACATCTTTCCAATAACCTTGGAATGGGTATGCAATTAGCTTTTTCTTTTCGTCTAGTAAAAGCGGAATAACATCTTTACCAAAATCATGGCTTGAATATGGATTGCGTGCATCCATTTCTAAATATTCTTTTAAAATACTCCATTTAAAAATATAAATCCCCATGGAAGCTAGATTGTTTTTAGGACGCTGAGGCTTTTCATCGAACTCCATTACGTCTAGGTCACTATTTGTATTTAAAATACCAAAACGGCTCGCTTCCTCCCAAGGTACTTCAATAACAGAAATCGTTACGTCTGCTTCTTTGTTTATATGATAATCAAGCATATTTTCATAGTTCATTTTATAAATGTGATCACCTGATAGAATCAGTACGTACTCAGGATCATACTGTGTTAAATAGTTTAAATTTTCATAAATAGCACTAGCCGTCCCTTTATACCACTTTACTCCATCTGACTCCGCGTATGGAGGCAATACCGTAACGCCACCATTCCGTCGATCCAAGTCCCAAGCGCTTCCAATTCCAATGTATGAATTGAGAACTAGCGGTTGGTATTGTGTTAACACACCTACTGTTTCAATACCTGAATTTGTACAATTACTTAAAGCAAAATCAATAATTCGATACTTACCACCAAATGGTACAGCTGGCTTTGCTAGATTTTTTGTAAGTGAACTTAGCCGACTACCTTTTCCTCCTGCCAATAACATCGCGACGCATTTCTTTTTTAACATGTTGTTTTCTCTCCCCTCGTTTTCTCTTTGCTCGTAGTATACTAATGCCAAACGGCGGAATATTCATTTCAATGCAAAAAGGTTGGCCGTGAAACGATTCATCCACTGATTTTAATGCCTTTTTATTTACAATACCTGAACCGCCGTACACTTCGTCATCACTGTTAATAACTTCAATGTACTCTGTCTCAACTGGAACTCCAACTTTGTAAGAATGATATGGATGCTCAGAAAAATTGCTAACAACTATAAAAATCTCCTGATTTTCTTTCGACTTACGAATAAAAGAGAAAATTTGTTGATGATGGTTGTTAACATCAATCCATTCAAATCCATCTGGATTATGGTCTAATTCATATAAAGGCTTGCTTCTCTTATAAATCTTGATGAGATCCTTCATATATCCGTTAAGATTGCGATGCATATCAAAATCATAAAGCATCCAATCCAACTCCTCTAAATCTTTCCACTCATCAAATTGGCCAAACTCTCCGCCCATAAATAAAAGCTTTTTCCCAGGGTGTGCAAAGAAATATCCATATAGCAGTCGAAGCTGTGCAAACTTGCGCCAGTAATCACCTGGCATTTTATTAAGTAATGATTTTTTCCCATGTACGACTTCATCATGAGAAAGCGGCAAAATAAAGTTTTCGTTAAACGCATACATTAGTGAAAAGGTCATTTTATCGTGAAGATAGGGACGTCTTTCCACGCCAGCTTCCATGTATGTTAAAACGTCATTCATCCATCCCATGTTCCACTTATAATTAAAGCCTAAACCACCCTCATACGTAGGTGCTGTAACAAGCGGCCAGTCCGTTGAATCTTCTGCCATCATTAATATCGTTTCATCAGATTCAAAAACAGCTTCATTCAACTTTTTCAAAAAGCTGACAGCTCCATCATTCACTGCTTTTCCAGAAGAATTTTGCCAATAAAGCATATTGGCTACAGCATCTACTCTAAATCCATCTATATGGAAGTACTCCAACCAAAACAAAGCGTTCGAAATCAGAAAACTTTGGACTTCAGGCTTTCCTAAATCGAAATTAGCTGTTCCCCAAACGTAATTTTCACGATCGGGCTCTTGTTTGTATTCATAAGTAGGTTCTCCATCGAACATATACAGACCATGTTCATCCTTACAAAAATGCCCGGGTACCCAGTCTAAAAGAACCCCTATATTATTTTGATGACACTCATCTATAAAGTTCATCAACTCTTTAGGTGTACCGTATCGACTGGTAGCAGAATAGTATCCAATTCCTTGATATCCCCAGGATCGGTCGAGCGGATGCTCAATGACTGGTAATAACTCAATATGTGTAAAACCTTGTTCAGCAATATAAGGAATAAGCTCCTGTGCTAATTCACTATATGTATAAAGGCTGCCATCTTCATGAGTCCTCCAAGACCCTGCATGCAGCTCGTAAATACACAGTGGTCTTTCATATATATTTTGCTGTTTTTTCTTTCTACGCCAATATTGATCGTTCCATTTGTACCCATCTAATGAGTAAACAATAGACGCAGTGTTCGGACGCACTTCACTGAAGAAAGCGTATGGATCTGCTTTTAATTTTTTTTGATTGCTTTGTGTGATGATTTCATATTTATAAATAGTCCCTTGTTCTAACTCAGGGATAAATGTCATCCAAATACCTTGTTCATTAACTTTAACCATTGAATGTTGAAAACCGTTCCATTTATTAAAATCACCTACAACGCTTACACTCTTTGCATGAGGTGCCCACACGCAAAATCGTACGCCTTCAATTCCTTCTACCGTTACCTGATGCGCACCGAAAATAGAGTAACTGCGAAATAAGTTTCCTTCGTGATACAAATGAACATCAAATTCAGTAGGCTGAACCGCTAGATTCACTTTTGCCACCCCTTTAACTTCAAACATAATATACGCACATAATATACGCTTCTTACCACTCATTCCCTTTTACAGTAAAAACATAAACCTTTTCTACAAATATAATAGAATAAATGTTCTTTTAAATTGCTCTTTATCCCATACTCTTCATACTTTATTACTTTATGAATAATTCCATATGACATAGGGAAAATCCTGCTTAAAACTTACTTTTTATTCTGAAAATTCATGGTAATTATTCCTAACTATTATTTCTGTTTACTTAATCTTTAAAAAAGCGCAAATAAAAAAGGTTTGCATATATGCAAACCTTTTTGNAATTTTTATTTAACTTAGGCGTAGTACAAATATAACTAAAAAAATTTCTTATGAGATGAAAAATAACTGAAAATTTAGTTTATAATAAAAGTATAGTCAGCATAATTTTAAAGCGGTGATAAGGAGTGGATCGTGTATGTATCGTACACAAGTAAATGGAAAAGAAATCATTTTGTTATTTTCAACGCTCGAAGCAGCAAAGAGCCGCAGCAACCTAGAGAAAGAGCAAATTTATAAGCGCGTGTTGCATTTAAATGAGCAGCTGCTAATGTTTCAAAATGGAACAAGCTTCACCATTGGCGATCCGTTAGGATTAATTGTAGCTCAAGTGAAAAAAAGTGATTTGACAACCATATATATCGAACATATCATTGATAAACAGTTTATGTATGATGGAGAGGGGCATCGAGGTGAAGTAGTGTAACAAGATGACACCTATATATGAAGAAGCGTACGGAGATACTCGTACGCTTCTTCATATATAGGATTAAAAATATGCGATTTTACAAGTATTAACAGGGATAAATAACAAAGTTTAATAAATTAAAGAAGAACAGTGAAACCATGAATAGCAATCACCTTTTTAGCTAAAAAATATAGATACACATCATCTTATGTAATGAGATAGTTAAGCTTTAAAATCAATGAACACGAGAGGTTTTATAAAGCTTAAATTGAAAAACGTGTGATTGTGACGTTAATTAGAAGTAAGGTTTGGAGGACGCTATGGAAAGTAGAAAAAAATTGGATTTACTTGCTCTTGCTTCTGTGCCACTTATCATGACCCTCGGAAATTCAATGTTAATTCCGGTATTGCCGGTGATTGAAAAACGTCTACAGATAAGCTCGCTGCAGGTATCCATGATTATCACGGTCTATTCAATTTTCGCTATTTTTTTAATCCCGATTGCTGGTTATTTATCAGATCGATTTGGCCGCAAGAAAATTATTATTCCAAGTTTGCTGCTTGCTGCAGTAGGAGGGGCTTTAACAGGCTGGGCTTCATGGCAAATGGCCAATCCTTTCTGGGTTATTTTAATTGGCCGCGCGATTCAAGGAATAGGTTCAGCAGGAGCTATGCCTGTTGTGATGCCTTGTGTAGGAGATATGTTCAAAGACGAGCAAGAAATTACAAAAGGACTAGGTTTAATTGAAACAGCTAATACGTTTGGGAAAGTACTAAGCCCAATACTGGGAGCTTTTTTAGCGGCTATGATTTGGTTTCTTCCTTTTTGGTTCATTCCTATTCTTTGCCTTATTTCGATTCTTTTGGTTATCTTTTTAGTAAAAGTTCCGAAAAATGATAGTTCTTCTGAATCTGAACAAAAAAAGAAAAGTATTAAGCAGTTTTTGAAGGATTTGAAGAAAACGCTCAAAGAAAATATTGGATGGCTTATGGCTATTTTTATTTTAGGCGCCATTATTATGCTTGTATTATTCGGTGTTTTATTTTACCTATCGACCATACTAGAGGAGCGTTATCATATTGTGAATACGAAAAAAGGTTTAGTGATGGCTATTCCTTTGCTCGCTTTATCTATTTCTTCTTTTGTGGCGGGGAAAAAAGTTGGAAACAATAAAATCGTTATGAAGTGGTCTGCTTTTTTTGGCTTCTTATTGTTAACATGTTCTTTCATCATTTTATTTTTTAATACGTCTCTTTTTAGTATTTTACTCACTTTAGTGCTTGGTGGAATTGGAATTGGAGCAGCTCTTCCCAGTCTTGATGCGCTTATTACAGAAGGAATTGAAAAGGAAGAGAGAGGAACCATTACGTCTCTTTACAGTTCGATGCGCTTTGTAGGAGTAGCAGCTGGGCCTCCCCTTTATACATTGCTTATGAAGTGGTCGGACATGGCTGTGTTCCAAACGTCTCTAGGGGTTAGTGCGGTAGGTGCCATTTTAGTTTTAAAAGCGATTAAACCAAAGCCTGAAGGCGGCGTAAAACTGAAGAAAGCTGAAGTGTGATTTTATAGAGCTGTCTTATGATAAAAGACAGCTCTTTGCTATTTAAAGACCCGTCAATATACTTAAATTTATATTGTGTCTAGAAAAAATCCTTGAAATTTCTTATACTTCAATTTATAGACAGCAGATGCAATAGTTCTTATTTTATTGAATAAGGTGGTTTTGAATTGAGTATAAATTATCAGAAATTAAAAAGCATGGTGGATCATTATCAAATATTTGATCTTGTAGCGTATATAACAGAAGAAGTACAAAGCCTTCAACCAAAGAGCCTTACGGGTATTGTGAAAGAATGGTTAGCAAACTTACAAACGGAAGAAGAGCTGCACGAGCTTATCCGCTTTTGTGATGAAGCTTTATTAAATCGTTTAAGTCGAATGTTAACGACATATGGATATCGTCGATTTGGCTCGATTCGAATGGTAACTCTTTATTGTGATGATCTCCTGCGAGAAGGCAAGATACTCGACGCTGATGATAGACTTTCTTTATTAATTTCTCAGCTGGATACGGAATCAGTTAAAGAGGAACAGCTTGAGAAAATCTATTTTTTAAAGGTAAGAATTCTTTTAGAAATGAAACAAGTGGATGAAGCTTCTGAGTGGATGAAACAAGTAACGTCCCATAATCAAAAGGGTATGGCTGACAGATGGGGCTATTTTCATTTGCAGCTCAACGACAGAATGAAAGCTGAAGCCTGCTTAAAAGAAGGAACGACATATAAGGAGAATGGAGATTTTTGCTATGCAATGCTCGCAGACTTATATGCGTATGAAGGGAAGCATAAACAATCGCTTGAAAAAATTAACGAGGCTATTGTCCGCTACCCACAGCTTCCGTCTTTATATATGGATAAAGTGATGCGATTAAAAGATTTAAAAGAGTATTCTCTCTTGCTTGAAACGATTGAATTTATCGATTCAAAGTTACCCTATCACGATTATCAAGACTTTTTTACGCTGCTGCGCGCCGACATTTATTTTGAACAGAAGCAGCAATCTCAGCTTACGCATCTGCTCTCGACTAAGCGATGTTTAAAAGATTCACCTTATCAAAAATTAATTGGAAAGAATACAGACGATAAATGCAGTACAATCAAGCTTCCTATTGTACCGATTGTTCAAAAAGATAATTATTGCGTGCCAGCTAGTATGAGTATGATGTTAAGGCTTTTACATACCGAAAAAACACAGGATGAGATTGGGACGCGTATTTACGGAGGGTTAGGCTCCAAATTATCAACTGCGGTGAGCTACTTTGAATCTCTTGGCTTTGCAGCGATGTTTTTTACAGGCACAGTTGAACAGTTTAAAGAACTATTAGACAAAGGGCTGCCTATTTTGGTCAGTCTGGAATTTGAACAAGCTTCCCATGTTCAAGTTGTATTTGGCTATGATGATGAACTTGAACTTTTTCATGTACAAGATGCTAATTTTCTAAGTCCAACGTATGTAGAATATAAAAATTTTGATCAGCATTACGCTAATTCGGGTTTTTTATCAATTGTTGCTTCTAAAGCGGCAGCGGATCTCGCTTCACTTTCTAAAGAGCAAGATGTGTTTATTCGTCAGCTGTATGACTTAATCGAACTAGTTGAAGCGAATGAAGAGGCACACATTAATGATCTCGTTTCTTTACTAAAAGCAAATGAGCATGTTCCATTTGCCGCTATTTACAGTATGAAGCATTTGTATAGAAAAGAGCATGAAGCCTATATTCGTACGTGTATTAACCATGTGTTAGAGAAGTATAGCAATCATGATTATCTTAAGCTTCACGCTGCATATGCCTTTTTTAAACTTGACGACAGTAAGGGAGCATCTTCCTTGTTACACCACATAGATAACAAAAAGCATAGCTCTTTTTATCACTATCTTAAAGGAAGAATTGCGCTGGATGAAGAGAAGTATGATGAGGCTGTTGAAGCACTGCGCAGCTCCCTGCAATTAGACGTAGAGCAGCATTTGAACTGGAGCTATTTAGCACTTGCATATATGTACAAAGGAAACCTGGAAAAGGCTTTTGAATGCTCGACCATTTCCTTAAATATGTATGGCGATGAATCTTATACACAAATCAATCACGGACTTATTTTAATGGAGAAAGAAAGATATGCAGAAGCCAGAAATCTTTTCGACGCGTTATTAAAAGAAAACCCAAAAGATGCGCACAGCTGGTTTGAAAGAGCCCGTTGTGATGAACATTTAAAAAAGTTTCGTAAAGCTTACCGGGGATTTCAAGTAGCTAAACAGCTTTTGCCGACTGTTCCTTATCCATATCTTTCGATAGCTGATTTGCTACAATATCAACTAGAAAAAACAGACGAAGCTGAAAGCTATCTCAAAGAAGGCATGAAGCATCTCCCAAGCGACATGACAATTCGAGGAAGACTAGGCGATTTATACGTCGCGAATCAAAGGTACGAAGAAGCTATTGCTCTGTATAAAGAAGGCTTAAAAATAGAAGAAGATGCCCTTATGTATTTGGGCTTATCTTATGCGTATCTAGAAACAGGTGAACATTTAACGGCCGTTGATACGCTCACGCTTATTGCGCAGAAGTTTTCATCGAACAGCGACGTCCTGTTGGATGCAGGCAGCATGCTTTTGGATGCAGCAAAAGAGAAGAATCTAGACGACCAAACGATAGAGTTTGGATTTGCTCTTTATGAAGAAGGAATTCATTTTGCTCAAACAGCGCTAGCTGAAGTGTTAGAAGCATATACGAGTTATTTAGAAGACACGGCTTTACTGACTCGTGGAATTAAGTTTTTAACTGCAGAACATCAAGAGCACCCTAATGAGATTTTGTACATGTGCTACTTAGGCATATTATACGAACAAGCCAAGCAGCTAACAAAAAGTGAGAAACTTTATCAACAAGCGCTTCGTATCAAGCAAGATGCTTTGCCATATTATCGGTTAGGTGAAATATATCAATCAATGAATCGCATCACTGAAGCAAAAGAGGCCTTCCAAAAATGCTTAACTCTTGATAAAACATTTGAAGCCGCTTGTATGAAGCTTGCTGAAATGGCTTGTGAAGAACAAAATCGAACGGCTGAAAGGAATTGGCTGCTTCAATGGATACAGCTGAATCCTATGGAAGTAAACGTTGAGCACGCAGCTTCACTTTGTGAAACAGAGAAAGAGTATGAAGAGCTGTTAGAGGTATTAAAAAGCGTAAAGGAAATCGTTTTGCCTCAGTGGCTTGCTGACAGCCAGGCTCATGTGTATCGCCTAAAAGGAGACATTTCACAGGCTGAAACGTATTTAGAGAAGGCGCTTGAACTAGATCCACAGAATCCTGCTATTCGCCACCATCAGGCAAAATGGCTCATCATGGAGCATAGATATGAAGAAGCTAGAACAATTCTTACAGAGCTACTAAGTGAGAATCCGGAAGATTACGCTCTATTTCAAACGTTCATGTCTAGCTTTCCAAATGGAAAAAAACTGTCTGGGCTTACGACAGATTTAAAAAAGATAAAAATGGAAAAACACAGCAAAAGCTTGTTATTTAAAAATGCAGCCGAGGCTTTAAATGAGTATGCCGATTCGATCGTAGAAGAGCAGCAAGGATCTATCTTCAAACGAAGCTTAGCAAAGTTCAAAGCAAAAGCAAAAACGGTTACGCTGCTTGGCTTAACGATTGAACTGTATGAACTTGCTATAAAAACGGATCCGAATAATAAAGAGGCTGTGCATGCATTTGCGGCTTTTTACGAAGAGAAAGGATTAATTGAAGATAGCATCACCGTGCTGAAAAAATCGCTGCATCAAAGCTGGGATTTTGATGTTGCCTATCATTTAGCCAATATACTCGTTAATATCCATGAAAATGAACAGGCTGCACATGAAGCGCTAAACTTAGTTCAAAAACTTCTTGAACAGCAGCCGTATCATATAGATTTGCAGATATACCGGGCATTTATTTTGAGTAGCCTTGAAGAGGTAGAAAAATCGGAGACAGCTTTTCAAGAATTACTTCAACAGGAGATTTATCAGCCTGACATATATGCAGGACTAGCAAAACTGTATAATAAAACACAACGTTATCATGAAACTGTTCAGCTTCTTCAAAAAGCGATTGAACAGCGTCAAGAGTATGAAGGGATGTATACTGATTTAGGTATCGCGTATCATTTAGAAGGTGAAACGGAAGCAGCAGCTTCGCTTATGATAACCAGAGTAGAAAGTGGAGACGAAGATCTTTTTATTCGCTATAACTTGGCATGCTATCTAGCTGTTCTTGGAAAAACTGCTTCTGCTCAGGAAGAGTTGGATTATATTTTAGCACATGATGAAACGGGAGAATTCTATGAACTGGCTATGGCAGACGATGAACTAAAAGGATTAACGGTAAGAAGGTAAAAAAAAGAAGCTGGGTTTCAGCTTCTTTTTTTTATCCCTCTTTTGCACCTTGTCTTTTCAAAGAAATGGATTCAGAAATTTCCAGTGCAAGAATGATAATTGTGCCAAGAACTAATCCGTTGCTTAAAAACGTAGTAACTAAAGGTGGCAGTGTTGAAAAAGCTTGAGAAGGCAAAAACATAACCCCTATCCCCGACAGCAACGCAATACCGGCTTTTTTCATTGCTTTTTCGGGCTGTTTGGCATGCTTGAATTCTCCAATTCCAAGAGCCATCATACCTGTAAAAACAGGAAAGATTGCCGCGTATCCGACAGCAGGAGGAAGAGCGGACATAATGGATGTTAAAGGAGTAAAGATACTCAAAAAAAGCAAAAGACACGATGCTACAATAAAAGGAACTCGGCTATAAAGATTTGTAGCTGAAATAAATCCACCGGAACCTGAAATAGGAACGGCACCGACACCTGAAAACAATCCTCCAAGCAGCTGACTTATACCCGAAACCATCCCGGAACGCTTAATATTGTCTTTTTCAATTTTTTCTCTTTTGTGTTTATAAACAGACTCAACAACACGAATAGAAGCGAGCATGTTTGTAATTAAAATGAGCGTCACAAAAAAAGCAGTGACAACCATATTCCATTCAATGCGAGGAGCTCCAAATACAAACACTTTAGGTATGTAAAATAACTGCGCCTGAAACTCGATAGGTTTAGCTAATCCTAGTATTGCAAATACTCCCCAGCCTACACCAATACTAATAATAATGCTGAGCTTATTTAACGTCCTGTGTGATAATAAATAAAAAGTCAGCAGCAAAATCGCAGCTGAAGCCAGCGCAATAGGAAGTTTAATAGCTGAATTCGTTTCTGTAATACCAAACATTCCTTTTAAAAAGGAACCGCTGAGCTGCGTCACTAATAAAATTAAATATGTACCGGTAACTGTCGGGGTAAAGTATTTTGCTAGTTTATCAATGAGACCAAGCAGGCTCATCAAAATAGCGATTATCCCGCTTATAAGGAGGGTGAACTGCAGTACGCGGAGCGTTTCAGAGTGAGAACCAAACAGAACCGTTCCAAGACTCGCATACAGAGAAAAGACGCCCCACCAAACACCAGCTGGCCCTTCCATGATGGGATATTTATGCCCTATAAATACCTGCAAGAGCCCGGATAAAGCTAAAATAAATAACGTTCGCTGTAAAAATTGAATAGAATCCGCTGCGTTTAAATGAAACTGAGAAGCAATTACAATAGGAACAATCATACTATTAGAAATCATAAATAAAAACCATTGTAGTGAAGCAATGGAAACTCGAAACATTCTTAACACCTCAATTAATGCCGACGAGCGGCTGAATGAACCAACAGGCTGCTCTATTATTTTACCATGGGATTTCCAATTTGTAAGCGATATCTTGTTAAAAGGAAGACGAATAAAGTGTCAAAAAATTCAATATATTGTTGTAAAAAGAAGAAAGATAATTTATAATTTTCTTACAATTATAAATTATAAACATAAGAATAATTTATAATGAACTGACTAACAGTCAAGGAAGGAGGAGGAATAAGACAAATGAAACTATATCTGTCGGTTGATATGGAAGGAATTACGGGACTCGTCGATCACACAAATGTTCTGCGACAGAAAGAAAATTATGAGAGAAGCCGCAAAATAATGACGGATGAAGCAAATGCAGTAATTTATGCAGGATTTAGAGAACAGTGCTCAGAAGTTGTGGTAAATGACAGTCATTCGAGTATGAATAATCTCCTTGTTGAACGGCTTCATCCAGAAACTCAGCTTATTTCAGGAAGCGTAAAACCATATTCAATGGTACAGGGATTAGATCAGACTTTTGATGGTGCTATGTTTCTAGGATATCATGCTAAAGCATCCATGCCTGGTGTCATGTCTCATTCGATGATATTTGGTGCTCGCAATATGTACATAGACGATACGAATATTGGAGAGTTAGGCTTCAATGCATACGTCGCAGGCTATTACGGCGTGCCAGTTTTAATGGTAGCCGGTGATGACCAAACGGCGCTGGAAGCACAGCAGCTTATTCCAAACGTGACGACTGCTATCGTCAAACAGGCCATTTCACGTTCTGCAGCCAAAACATTAACCCCTAAGAAAGCAGAACAATTACTTCAAGAAAAAACAGCCGCAGCTATTCAACACAAACACCTTGTTAAACCTTTAATTCCACCTAAACATCCAACCTTACGAATAGAATTTGCAAATTACGGTCAAGCAGAGTGGGCGCATTTAATGCCGGGAACAGAAATTGAGCCTGGAACGACGACCGTTCGGTTTCAAGCAAAAGATATTTTAGAAGCTTATCAGGCCATGCTTGTTATGACTGAATTAGCTACGCGCACAACATTCTGTTAGAAGGTGGGATAAAGGTGAAAAGTTATATTCTGAAACGATTTTTATCCATGCTTGTTACGCTGTGGGTAATTGTGACCTTAACCTTCTTTTTAATGCATTCGATTCCTGGATCTCCATTTAATGAAGAACGAGCGACAAGCGATGCAGTTCAAAAAAACCTGGAATCATTTTATCACTTAGATGAGCCGCTAGCTGTGCAATATATTCTTTATTTAAAATCCATTGTTACCTTTGACTTTGGTCCTTCCATTAAACAGCCGTCTCAAACGGTTAACGACCTTCTAGGAAGAGGGTTTCCCGTGTCATTTGAACTTGGAATGGTGACGTTAATTCTTGCGGTAATTTCCGGTATTACACTAGGCATTATCGCTGCTCTTAGAAGGAATGGAATAATTGATTACATGGCGATGAGCATAGCAGTTATCGGATTGTCGGTTCCAAATTTTGTTATGGCCACGTTGTTAATTCAACAGCTTTCTGTTAATTTGAAAATTTTACCTGCCGCTACGTGGACGAGCCCTTTACATATGATTCTTCCGACTCTAGCTCTTGCTACAGGTCCTATGGCTATTATTGCACGTTTGACTCGCTCAAGTATGATAGAAGTACTAACTCAAGATTATATTCGAACAGCGCGTGCAAAAGGGCTTTCACCAGTAAAAATTGTATTTAAGCATGCGCTTAGAAATGCTTTAATGCCCGTTATAACAGTTCTTGGAACGATTGCGGCCAGCGTATTAACCGGCACATTTGTTATTGAACAAATCTTTGCTATTCCTGGCATGGGAAAATATTTTGTGGACAGTATTAATACGAGAGACTACCCGGTAATTATGGGCACGACGGTCTTTTACAGTTCGATTCTCATCATTATGCTTTTTTTAGTAGACATTGCTTACGGAATACTTGATCCACGAATCAAACTGTATAAGAAGGAGGGATAACGTGCTGGAAAAACAGGAGTATAAGCAAATTCCTGATGAGTGGTTTGTGCCAAAGAAAAAAAAGAAATCTGAAGCTGAAGCAGTTGTAAGGCCGAGTCTTTCTTATTGGCATGATGCTTGGCGCAGGCTTGTAAAAAACAAGTTGGCCATGCTGGGTCTCTTTTTTTTAGTCATTCTCGCTGTGATGGCTATATTCGGTCCTATGTTTTCACCCTACAGTGTAACGAAAGCTTCTTTTACAGAGCAAAATCTTCCTCCTTCAGCTAGTCATTGGTTTGGAACGGATGACTTAGGCAGAGATATGTACACCCGGACATGGTACGGGGCTAGAATCTCTTTATTTGTAGGACTGATGGCAGCGCTTATTGATTTTATCATCGGTGTCATTTACGGGGGATTCTCAGGCTACAAAGGCGGAAAAACAGATAATGTCATGATGCGCGTAATTGAAATTTTATACGGTCTTCCTTATTTATTAGTCGTGATTTTACTAATGGTAGTCATGGGCCCCGGGCTTTCTACGATTATTGTGGCACTTTCCGTTACAGGTTGGATCGGGATGGCGAGAATTGTACGGGGGCAAGTATTGCAAATAAAAAACTATGAATACGTGCTTGCATCCAAAACGTTTGGAACAAAAACTAGTCGTATCATTAAGCGAAACCTGCTTCCAAATACGATGGGACCGATTATCGTTCAAATGACACTAACCGTACCAACTGCCATTTTTGCTGAAGCTTTTTTAAGCTTTTTAGGGCTGGGTGTACAAGCTCCTTATGCCAGCTGGGGAGTAATGGCAAACGATGGTTTATCAACGATTCTATCAGGCTATTGGTGGCGTTTGTTTTTTCCCGCTTTTTTTATTTCTCTTACCATGTTTGCTTTTAATGTCCTTGGAGACGGACTGCAAGATGCACTTGATCCGAAATTAAGGAGGTAAGCAAATGGAAAAAATGCTCCAAATCAAAAACTTACACGTACAGTTTTCAACTTACGGAGGGCGAGTTCAAGCTGTAAGAGGCGTTAGTTTTGATTTACATAAAGGAGAAACACTAGCGATTGTCGGAGAGTCAGGGTGCGGAAAAAGCGTGACATCTCAAAGTATTATGAGGTTAATTCCGACACCTCCGGGCAGGATCACAAGCGGATCTATTTTATTTAAAGGCCAGGATTTAACGAAACTATCAGAAAAGAAAATGCGAGACGTTCGAGGCGCTGATATTTCGATGATTTTTCAGGATCCCATGACTGCGCTTAATCCAACTCTTCGCGTAGGTGAGCAAATTGCAGAAAATATTATGCAACATGAAAACATTTCAAAAGAAAAAGCCAAAGAAAAAGCATTTGAAATGCTGGAGCTAGTCGGAATTCCAAATCCCAAAGAACGCCTAAAGCAATATCCTCATGAATTTAGCGGGGGAATGAGACAGCGTATTGTCATTGCAATGGCTCTTGTATGCAATCCCGAAGTGCTAATTGCTGATGAACCTACCACAGCTCTTGACGTCACGATACAAGCGCAGATTTTAGAATTGTTTAAGGATATTCAGCAGAAAACGGATGTCTCTATTGTTTTAATTACCCATGATTTAGGTGTAGTTGCTCAGGTAGCTGACCGTGTTGCCGTAATGTATGCAGGAAAGATTGTAGAGATTGGAACAAGAAGAGACATCTTTTATACGCCGCAGCATCCGTATACAAAAGGATTGCTGCGTTCAGTTCCTCGGTTAGATTTATACGAAAGTGAACTTGTGCCTATTACAGGATCACCTCCCGATTTATTTGCACCTCCATCCGGATGTTCGTTCGCACCTCGCTGTCCTTACGTAATGGAAGTATGTGACCGCATGTATCCTACGTCAACAAAGCTGAAAGAAAGTCACCAAGTGCACTGCTGGCTTCAAGATGAGAGAGCCCAAAAATTTGTAACAACTATAAGCTAGATTTATAGATGAATAGAGAACTTATGAAAGAGGGGGAAATGATGAAAAAAATAGGGTCTTTACTAATGATGTGTGTACTTACATTTGCACTTGCTGCCTGTACGGCCACAAAAGATTCAGGCGCGGAGCCAGAAAAGAAAAGCAGTACAGCAAAAGAAGACGGTAAGGTCCTTTATATGAATAATGGCGCAGAACCTACGTCTTTTGATCCGCCTATTGGATTTGATTCATATTCATGGAATATGCTTAATAACTTAATGGAAGGGCTGACTCGTTTAGGAAAAAGCGATGAGCCTGAAGGAGCAATGGCCGAGAAATGGGATATCTCTGAGGACAAAAAGGTCTATACGTTTCATTTACGAAAAGATGCTAAATGGTCAAATGGAGATGACGTGAAAGCAAGTGATTTCGTATTTGCTTGGAAGAGGCTGTTAGATCCTAAGACGGGTTCACCAGCGGCATTTTTAGGTTATTTCATCCAAGGTGGAGAAGAATTTAATACGGGTAAAGGTAGTGCTGATCAAGTAGGGGTAAAAGCGCTAGATGACAAAACCTTTGAAGTTACGCTTAAGAGCCCTCAAGCCTATTTCTTAAGCGTAGTTTCCAATCCAGCGTTCTTCCCAATTAATGAAAAAGTAGCAACAAAAAATCCGAAATGGTTTGCAGAAGCAGACTCGTTTGTTGCTAATGGTCCCTTCAAATTAACTCAATGGAAGCATAACAATAATCTAGTCATGGAAAGAAACGATCAGTATTGGGATGCTGAAAATGTAAAGCTTGACAAGGTAAAATGGGCAATTGTTGAAAATACAAACACAGAATATCAAATGTATCAAAATGGAGAACTAGATGTTTCTGAAATTCCATCGGATTTAAGTGAAAAGCTGCTGAAAGATGGAGATGTTCATATCGAAGACCAAGCGGGAACTTACTTCTATCGCTTTAACTTAGATAAAGAGCCCTTTCAAAACAAAAATATCCGTAAAGCATTTGCAATGGCTGTAGATCAAGATCAAATTGTTAATTTTGTTACAAAAAATAAAGAAAAACCAGCTCGTGGGTTCGTATCTTACGGATTTAAAGATGCAGATGGAAAGGATTTCCGTAAAACGGGCGGCGATTTATTAAAAACAGATAGCAAAGAAGCAAAAGTACTTCTGAAAAAAGGAATGAAAGAAGAAGGATATAAAAAGCTGCCAGCTATTACGCTAACATACAGTACAGACGATACGCATAAAAAAATAGCAGAAGCACTGCAGCAAATGTTCAAAGAAAATCTAGGCGTAGATGTGAAGCTTGCCAATATGGAATGGAATGTTTTCCAAGAAGAACAAAAAGCGTTAAAGTTTCAGCTGTCACGAAGTTCATTTTTAGCTGATTATGCAGATCCAATTAACTTTTTAGAGAGCTTCCAGACGGGTCATTCAATGAACCGTACAGCTTGGAGCAATAAAGAATATGATGAGTTAATTAAACAAGCTATGAACGAAACGGATAATAAAAAACGTTTTGAGCTTATGTATAAAGCAGAAGGTATTTTATTTGATGAGATGCCAATCATTCCTATCCATTTCTACAACTATGTGTTTTTAATAAAAGATAACGTATCTGGAATTGTTCGTCATCCTGTTGGCTATTTAGATTTGAAGTGGGCAGATAAACAGTAAAGTGGAACTTTTCGTCAGAGGGGATTTCAATACCCTTCTGACCCAAGTTTCACTTTCTTCATTTCTTTACACAAAAGGAGTGTAACAAATGATAAAACCAAAACCATTACAAAAAGGTGATACAGTAGCTGTTATTGCACCTGCTAGTCCGCCTAATCAGCACAATCTAAAAAAAGGAATAGAATATTTAAAGGAAATAGGATTAAACGTAGTAACAGGCGCGCATTTATATAAAAAAAACGGGTACTTGGCAGGGACTGATGAACAGCGAGCAGCCGATATACATGCGATGTTTGCCAATAAGAAAGTAAAGGCAATTATTTGTGCATGCGGAGGTTACGGGACTGCTAGACTTGCCTCGCAATTAAACTACGATTTAATTAAGCGAAACCCAAAGGTTTTTTGGGGATATAGCGATATTACGTTTTTACATACGGCTATTCATCAGCGCACAGGTTTGGTTACCTTTCACGGGCCAATGCTTTCGTCGGATCTCGGAAAAGAAGATGTTCATATAGAGACGAAGCAAGCTTTTTATCAATTATTTTCTCACCGTTCTTTGTGCTATACGGATCAAATTAGTCCCCTCGACACCATTTGTGAAGGAGAAGCAACTGGTCAGCTGATAGGAGGAAATCTGACTTTGCTGGTAAGCACGCTTGGCACACCATTTGAGCTAGATACAAAAAATCGAATTTTATTTATTGAAGATATTGATGAAGAGCCGTATGAAATTGACCGCATGATGACACAGCTGTATATGGCCAATAAACTGCAGGATGCAGCGGGAATTATTATGGGAGATTTTCATAACTGCTATCCTAAAAAACGTACGGAGTCGCTTTCTTTAGAAGAGGCATTAACAAGTTACCTGACTTCTTTAAAAAAACCTGTGATGAGAGGGTTTCGCATCGGGCATTGCTCGCCTCAAACAGCTGTGGCGATTGGAAGCTATGCCACGATGTCGACTTATGAACGAATGGTGGAATTTGAATCCGGTATTACATTACCAAAAGATAAAGTCGAACGCTGAAGGTTAAACCTGCGGGGAGGATAAATAGGTGATGGATAAAAAAACGTATTACGTTTGTGTAGCTGTGGCGACTGTTTGGACTTCCTATGACTCTAGCAGAGAAATAGATGACAATGCAATAAGTGTCCCAGTAAAACTGGATAAATGGCTAGAACAATTAACGTATACACGCCGGTTGGAGCTTTGTGAGAAAAATTTAGTTCAAACGCAGCTGTTACTAGGAGAAGAAGTATATGTAACAGAAATGAAAGGTAAATGGGCAAAAATCGTTATTCCTTCTCAGTTTTCTTCTAAAGATGAAAGAGGATATCCCGGGTGGGTTCCTTTTCACCAACTGATTTCTCAAACTGAATATTTTCCGTTGAATAAACCAACGGCGGTGGTATCAGCAACGATTGCGACCCTGCACCTAGCGGAAGAAGCCTTGCAAATTAGTTATCAAACGCAGCTGCCTCTTTTAAAAGAAGATAAAGAATGGCTAGAAGTTCAAACGCCGGTTGGCAGTGGGAGAATAAAACGTCAAGATGCTGTTGTAATAGAGGATAGAAACCGTAAAGTAAAAGGAACTGGGGATAGGATTATTGCAGCAGGAGAACAGTTTTTGAATCTTCCATATTTATGGGGTGGCATGAGTGCCTGGGGATATGATTGTTCCGGGTTTGCCTATGCTACTCATAAAGCAAACGGATATCTTATTCCAAGGGATGCAACCGATCAAGCAAGGCAAGGAAAAGAAGTGGGGTTAGCCTCTATTCAACCTGGAGATTTGCTGTTTTTCGCTCATGAAAAAGGTGAAGGGTCTATCCACCATGTTGGTATTGTGCGCCCTTAAGGGCTCAAAAGGATTCTACCTTAGCAAGGTAGTAGGCAAAGAACACAGAAAGCCTATCGTCACCTAACTTATCCGGATGGGAAACCAATGGGGAGTGTAGCATGTTAGGAAAGCTATAAGTTACCAAGTTACCATGGTAAGACTGAATAGCAAGGCGAAATGTTATAAACAAGGATGAAAGCTAAACTGCTTGAATGGCAGCCCGAGCGAGTATAACATGGCTTACGACGAAAGGTAACTAGAAGACGTCGTATAACTCAAGGGGAGGACTAATAAATGCCGAGTCCTTCCGAGTGTTTCAGAGTTACGCAGCCCTAATGAAGGGAAAAGGACGAACGTCACATCCGACATTATAACAAGCTATCCTTAGAGTACTAAAAGGGGATTACCTAAGTTGAAACGCCTACTAATTAGGCTATTGAGGATGATACCAAGTGGTAAAAAGCAAGGTATGTGGCTCATGAAAATTCAATAGGGTAACGGAGCTTCCGTAGTAGTCGGAGATAGGGAAAGCCTATTACATGGCGAAGGGAAGCAGCTTAATCGTTTAATACAATATATGGAGGGAGCGTGAGGCTTCATGAGAAGTCCAAGTAGCGTATTAAACAGTCTAGCTTCTAAATCTGAAGACTCTACTTACATCTATAAGCGCCTCTACAGAAATTTATATAATCCTGAGTTTTACTATATTGCATATCAAAAGGTTTATGCAAAACAAGGAAATATGACACAGGGTGTAGATGGAAAGACCATAGATGGAATGAGTCTTAAAAGAATAGATGATCTCATTGAGGCGTTAAAAACTGAGTCTTATCAACCTAAACCCGTTAAAAGAGTATATATTCCAAAGAAAAATGGAAAACGTAGACCACTAGGTATCCCATCAATGGATGATAAGTTAATTCAAGAAGTAGTTAGAATGATACTTGAATCAATTTATGAAGGAACATTTTCTAAATCTTCTCATGGATTTAGACCTAACAGAAGTTGCCACACAGCACTAATGGAAATTAAGAAACACTTTGATGGAACAAGATGGTTTATAGAAGGGGACATTGAAAGTTTCTTTGACAATATTAATCATCATAAACTCATTAGTATCTTGAGAAGAAGAATTCAAGATGAGAAGTTTATTAATCTCATTTGGAAGTTCCTTCGTGCTGGATACCTAGAGGTATGGGAATACCACAAAACATATAGTGGGTCACCGCAAGGTGGAATTATCAGTCCTATCTTAGCCAATATTTATCTAAATGAGTTCGACAAACATGTAGAGCAAATAATAACTAAGTTCAATAAAGGTATCCAAAGGAAAGTAAATCCTACTTATAGCAAAATCAATAAAAAATTGACCAAGTTAAGGAAGGTTCTACAAGAGGAAGAACTTAGTGAAGATAAACAGAGGGATATCATACTTACGATTAAAGAGCTAAGGGAAGAACGGAGCAATACACCTGTCGTAAAGCCGCACGACGAAGACTTCAAACGGATGTACTATACAAGGTATGCGGACGACTTCTTGATAGGAATGATTGGGGATAAGCAGGAGGCTTTACAAGTAAAACAAAAGTTAGCTGAATTTCTCAAAGATGACCTCCAGCTAAACCTTTCACAAGAGAAAACATTGATTACTCATTCCAGTGATCCAGCTCGTTTCTTAGGGTATGATGTGATGATTTCAAGAAACCAAGATCGGAAAATGTGCAAGGACGGAAGAATGAGAAGAACTAAGTCCTATACATGCACGTTAAATGTTCCGCACGAAAAATGGGTTGATAAACTAAAGGACTTAAGGGTTTTAAAAATAACGCCAAATGGCACTTGGAAACCAGTACACAGAACTAGTCTAATACATCTAGATGATTTAGAAATTCTTCAAATCTACAATGCCCAAATTAGAGGAATGTATAACTACTATAAGTTAGCCAAAAACGTGAGTGTACTTAATAAGTTTTACTACCACATGAAATATAGTATGTATAAAACGTTCGCTAATAAATATAAAACATCCATAAATAAAATTACTAATAAGTACTGTGAAAATGGAGTGTTTACAGTAACCTATTCCACGAAAAAAGGAGTACAGAAGAGTATGTTGTACTCTGAAGGTTTCACCTGTAACACGAAAATCAAAGCTAATGAATCATATGACTTATTAGTGAACGAGCAAAAAAATAAAGGAGAAACAAGCCTGATAGATAGGCTTAAAGCAACTACATGTGAGTGGTGTGGTAAAACAAATATTCCTCTTGAAATGCATCACATTAGGAGAATCAAAGACCTAAAAGGAAAAGCCAAATGGGAAAAGTGGATGATTGGAAGAAGACGTAAAACTGTAGCACTGTGTCATGAGTGTCATCGAGATTTGCATAATGGAAAGCTAGACTAAGGTTAAGTGGAGAGCCGTATACACCGAGAGGTGTACGTACGGTTCGGAGGGGAGTTCTTGGAAACCTATCGTAGTGATGCGAAAAGGCGCTGGGTTCTTACCTTACTATTATGGTGAAGGAAAAATGCTTCATTCACCTAAAACAGGTAAAACCGTTGAACTGATTGAATTAAAAGAAACGCTTTATGAAGAAGAGCTGTGCGCAGCCCGGCGCTATTATTAGGAGGTGGCAGTTATGACAGCGAAGCATTTGTTAGAAGTAAAGCAGCTGAGCAAATATTTTTCGATTACGAATAAGCAGGTTTTGAAAGCAGTAGACGGCGTGTCTTTTCATATTTCAAAAGGAGAAACCTTTGGACTTGTTGGTGAATCCGGCTGCGGAAAATCAACTGCGGGGCGAACAATCATTGGGTTGTATAACCGTACATCAGGAGAGGTGCTTTATAAAGGGAAAAACGTGCATGAGCTATCAGAGAAAGAAAAATTTGCTTTTCATCGTAATATGCAAATGATTTTTCAAGATCCATATGCTTCACTAAACCCTCGTTCTACCGTGAAGGAGATTATCTCAGAACCAATGGAGGTTCACGGACTTTATTCGAATAAAAAAGAGATGCTGAACCGCGTGTATGAGCTGCTAGAAGATGTCGGGCTAAACCGTGATCATGCCAATCGCTATCCTCATGAATTCAGCGGCGGGCAGCGCCAGCGTATAGGGATTGCGAGAGCTTTAGCACTAAATCCAGAATGCATTATTGCAGACGAACCTATTTCTGCTTTAGATGTGTCTGTACAGGCTCAAGTAGTTAATTTATTAAAAAAACTCCAAAAAGAAAAAGGGTTAACCTATTTATTTATTGCACATGACTTGTCGATGGTAAAGCATATAAGCAATCGTATTGGAGTTATGTATTTAGGGCATTTAGTAGAATTAACAACAAGTTCGGAGCTGTATCAAAAACCGCTTCACCCTTACACTCAAGCTCTACTGTCAGCTATTCCTATCCCTGATCCTGACGTGGAGGATAATCGGAAGCGGATTGTTCTTAAAGGAGAATTACCGAGTCCAATTAACCCGCCCTCTGGCTGCGTGTTTAATACGCGCTGTCCTCTTGCAGTAGCAGCCTGTAAGACTCAAAAGCCAGAGTGGCAGGAAGTTGAAGACAATCACTTTGTATCCTGTCACTTATACAATCAAAAGATAATGAGTAACAACTATATTGAAACAGCTGCGACAAAATGATGGAAAGAGCGAGAATGAAAATCGAAGATGCAGTTACTACATGGAAGCGGAGTAATAATGGACTTATACGTATTCATATTGAAGGAAAAGAATCCATACAGATTAATTCTTTTATCCAACAACGAGCAGCAAGTACAATCAAGCTGCTGCTTGCAATAGAAGCGTTTCGTCAAATTGATGCGGGCATCTTGGCTTTAACATCTGTCATTCAAAGAATGGAAAAAAACACGGTTGGCGGAGCAGGCGTACTTAGAGCTCTTCCGCGGTTAACACATATTAAAGTAGAAGAGCTGCTTACCCTTATGATAATTGTTTCTGACAACACAGCTACAAATGAACTCATTTCTTTAGTAGGATTTGAAAAAATTAACGAATGTGCTAAAAATCTAGGATTAAAGAAAACCGTTTTAAACCGCTATATGATGGACGAAATCGCTGTTGAAAAAGGGATTGATAATTATACGTGTGCCTCTGACGTAGTAAAGTGTCTAAGGGAAATATATGAAGGAAACCTTTTGCAAAAATCTAGTCGCGAAAAAATAATGAGAATGTTAGAAATGCAGCAGTTTCAGCATAAGCTTCCAGCACGTATAGGATCAGCGTTTCAAGCTGCGAATAAGACTGGAGAACTACAGGGAGCAGAACATGATAGTGCTATTCTCATGCGAGGTAACGAAACATATTATGCCGTTGTTTTGATAGATGGACTAAGTGACAATGAACAGGGAAGGAGATTAATTGCTGATATTGGATATCTTCTGTCATCTAACATCTAAAAATCTTTTGACCATATACTTCAATAAGCGGAATTGGTTTGCTCCCTTTTATTTAATGTCTTCTATCAAAGAAAAACTCACATTTACTAATAATAAATACTTATCTTCTCAGATTTTGGCGAGATCGTTGTTTGCTGTGCTGGATTTGTGCTAGTAATAGATAAACATGTTCTTTTTCATAAAATTTTATGAAAAAATAATGATAAATCATTCATCCTATACCAACTTATTCATATTTTTTATATAATAGAATAATAGTATATATTTTAAACGAATAGTGAATGTCTATGCAAAACAGCAAGGAGCATGAAATTATTCGATTCATAAATGGTGGTGTATGTATGGCAAACGAACATGTAATGATAGATATTATAAAAGCATTTAAACGCAATTCAACTGAATCCATTGCTATGGATTTAATTAAGGAAGTGCGAGGGACATTTAGTCCATTACCTAAATATATAGCGGATTTAATTGATGAGCTGAGAAAATTAAATTTAAAAGACGAAGTGATCAGTGTCATCTTGTATCAATCTGTATATGTGGCAGATCATCAATTTAATATTAAAGATACCATTACCAATCGTCAGTTTGTAAAAGATACAATTGAAATGGGCAGAAGATGGGTGCATCAGTACGGCCGAATTGAAACAGTAGAAGAAGCAATTCATATTGCAGAGCAAGTGTCTACAAAAGAGGACTTGCCTCATCATTTGCAAACAGCAACAATTGACGAAAAAATTACGCTTGAGGTGCAGCTTGATCATCAAACGTATGAAATGTTAAAAAATATAGCCGTTTATTATGATCATCATTCCTATGAACAGTCAATGACTGTAGCAATTAATCGTTTATATACGCAGCTGCGCGATGCACAATCAAAAAATAGTTAAATGTCAAATCTCACATGTTCCGTGCACCATGTGAGATTTTTTAAGATGTGAAAGAGGCGCAGATGAAAATGTCTTGTTTCATCATTCACCAAAAGGAGGGAGAACATAGATGAGGGTATATTTATCTCCTCTTCAAAAAAAAGATGCTTCTAAAGTTTTTGAATATTGGTCGGATGAAGAGGTTACTAGATATATGAATATTGAGCCCTTTGCGACGCTTTATCAAGCGGAAAGCATGATTGCACTTCTCCAAAGTTTGACGAAAGAAGGGAAAGCAACACGCTATGCTATTCGATTAAAGACTTCCGATGAGATCATTGGAACCTGCGGTCTAAACCGTATTGATTATGTTAAAAAGCAAGCAGAGATTGGGTATGATTTAGGCAGACCTTTTTGGAAAAAAGGTCTCATGACAGAAGCGCTCTGCCTTTTGCTAGAAAAAGCTTTTGAAGAGTTTCGTATACAAGAAATTGAAGCAAAAGTTGATCCTAATAATAAAGATTCAATTACTCTTTTAAAAAAATTTTCGTTTCAACTAGAAGAGGCGTATGAGTCAGATGATTGTACTTGTTTATACACTGTCAACAAGGAAAAAGTGAGCGCGATATTGTCAGGACGTTCAAAAGGTAAGAAGTAAATCAAGCATAAGTTCTTTTGAAATAGTAAATATTTTTAGGCCTTAACCGATAACAAAGAAAAGAACGAATTGAAGGAAGGTCATGAATGAATCATCATACACATTTACTAGAAGGGACGTACAATGAGTTACTCGTTACACTCTCTTTCCTTATCGCTATTACTGCGGCGTACGCTTCTTTTGGGTTAGCTAATCGTGTGAAAATTTCCCGGGCAAAATTTATTCAGTTTTGGTTAATCAGCGGGGCATTTACATTGGGGATAGGCATTTGGTCAATGCATTTTATCGCCATGCTTGCTTTTCACCTGCCCGTAGATGTTTCATATAATTTATGGTTTGTTCTTCTCTCAATCTTGGGAGCGATAACGGGATGTTATATAGGTCTCTACCTCATTCACAAACAAAAGAAAAGTATAAAAGCACTTATCATTGCAGGGAGCTTTATGGGAGCGGGAATTGTTTTTATGCACTATTTGGGCATGATGGCTATGGAGCCAATTATGATTTCGTATGATCCATTTATCGTTTTTCTCTCTATTCTTATTGCTGTTGCTGCTTCTAATACAGCTTTGTGGCTTGGTTTTTATTCAAAGCTAAATGAAGGGAAGCTTACCGTTTTTGCTAAGGTTATTTGTTCTACTATTATGGGCATTGCTATTGCAGGTATGCACTATACGGGCATGCAGGCAGCTTCTTTTTCAGGAATGTCAATGTCTGAACACTCAAACGGTTTTGCCTTAAATCCAATATATTTATCCGTCGTTATTGTTTTTTTTATTGTCTGCCTCTTTACGGCTGTGTTTTTAACCATTTTTATGGATCGACGCGTACAAAAACAAGAAGTTTTAAAATGGGCTTTTTTTGAATCCGCTCTGGATGCTATTTTGGTGATCGATGAAAAAAGACATGTTTTATCGCTCAATTATGCAGCGGAAACGCTTTTCTCTCTTAAAGCATCAGATGTAATCGGGAGTAATGTTGTTAAGCTGCTGCCCTTCTACGAATTTTCTTCTCTACAAGATGGACGAACTGAGCACTCCCTTTTGATAAGTAATAGAGAAGTTACGGTTGAGATAACGGTGATGGCGGTAGGAATTGAAGAGACGGTTGAGTATATGTTGTATATCCGCAATATGACGCAAGAGCGTGAAGCGGAAAAAACGTTGATTGAAGCAAAAAATCGCTATGAAAACTTGTTTTACTCCTCTCCATTGGCAATTATGGTCCATCGAGAAGAAGAGGTCGTGTCTGTGAATGATGCTATGATTCAGCTTTTAGGAGTAACGGAAGACCAGCTCGTTGGTAAATCGTTATATGATTTCTTTTCATCTGAACAAGTTCCCGATATTAAAAAAGGATTGAAGGCAGTAAAGGATAGAAATGATGAGCCAAGATCTCCATTAGCTCAATTGAAAATGTTTAATGCGTTAGGTAAGGAACTCTTTTTAGAAGTAAAATCTACGCTCATTCAAATTAATGGAGAGACGCTTTTTCAGACAGTAACTAGAGATGTAACGGAACAGAAAAAAGCTCAAGAATCGCTTCAATATATGGCTTTTCACGATATGCTAACAGATTTACCAAATCGAAGTATGTTTTCAAGCATTGTAGAGAAATCCATTGATTCAGCAGCTGCTTCAGGAAAAAAGCTTCATTTCTTATTTTTAGACCTAGATCGTTTCAAACAGGTAAATGACACGCTTGGTCATCATGCTGGAGATCAGCTTATGCTTCAGGTTGTTGATCGAATGAAGAGCTGCATAAGAAACCAAGATGTGCTTTCGCGTTTTGGAGGAGATGAGTTTTTAGTTTTACTGCATGATAGGACTGATGAAGAAGTGAAAAAAATCTGTCAATCATTAAATGACTGCTTATCCACTCCTTTTGTAGTGCTATCGAGAGATGTTTATTTAGGGGTAAGCATCGGAGTTAGTTTATTTCCTAAAGATGGAAAATTGCTTGAAGTGCTAGTTCGCCATGCTGATTTAGCGATGTACGAAGTCAAAAAACAAGGGCGTAATCATTATCTGTTTTATCAAAAAGAAATGCAGGTTCATACTACGCGACGAATGAGAATTGAAGATGGGTTACGCAAGGCTTTTGAGCTGGGCGAAATGGAGCTTCACTATCAGCCGAAAGTCAATATTCAAAGTGGCCATATTGTTGGAGTGGAGGCTTTAATCCGGTGGACTCATGCCGAGATGGGCGTCATTTCTCCCGCAGAATTTATTCCGATTGCTGAAGAAACAGGCGTTATTGTTACACTGACGAAATGGGTATTAAAAAAAGCGTGCCATCAAAATAAGTATTGGCAGCTTCAAGGACTTCCTCCCTTAAAAATGAGTGTGAACATATCAAGCGTGGATTTTGGCACAACTGATTTTGTTGATTATGTGTTAGGTGTCTTGCGTGAAGTAGAGTTAGAATCAAGATATTTAGAACTTGAAATTACAGAAAGTGTAACGATGAAGCATGTTGAGCAAACAATCGAAAAGCTACAAATCTTAAAAGATGCAGGAGTATTTATTTCAATTGATGATTTTGGCTCAGGATACTCCTCGTTTAGCTATATTCAGAAGCTGCCTATTCATACGCTGAAAATTGACCGGTCTTTTATTAAAGATTTAGATCCTAATACAACGGAAGTATCGATTGTCAGAGCCATTATTACACTAGCCAAAAGTTTGCAACTATCCGTCGTAGCAGAAGGTGTAGAAGAAGTTGAACAAGTAGAACTTCTTCATAAAGAAAAATGTGATGAAGTGCAGGGATACTATTTCTCCAAACCGATTTCAGCGGAGGAATTTTATGAGAAATTTCATAAAATCGAAGAAAAAATGGAATTTGTTCATTAATGTAAAAAGCCGTTCTTATTTAAAAGAACGGCTTTTAATTATTGGTTATTTCGATATACATAAGGGTCCTTTGGAGCCTGCTCCCGCTTCACTTTTGTTACTTTCAAAACAGGAATGGTTTTTTTGAACGGCTGATAATACATTGTACTGACTTCACCTGTAACAGTTGCCCAGTCATCATTTTTAAAAGCAGCGTCATCTGGAAACTCAATGAGCATTCCAAACACCCCTGAATCTGCAATACAATGAATAATACCAAAGCGAAAGAGAAAATACTGATTCTTTTTTAGCTCCTTCGTTTGATACATAAATCCTTTAAATGAAATGGTTTTGCCACTGAATTGACCAGGATATCGGTAAATAGTTTCCATTGCATTTAAAAATTCCTCATCTTCTAAGTTGATATTCTCTCCTTTAGAAAATTTTTTAAGGTCATGATGAATCATTTGGTCATAGGCTTCTTCGCCGTAAAAAGAACTTGTATCCGGCTGTAAAAATTGATGAGAAGAATAAGGATCTTTTTTATCATAAATAGGAAAATGAAATCCTTTAGCTTCAACAATGTTAGAATCAAGAGTTGCGACAGGTAAAAATAAGACAGTGAATACAGGTAAAATATAAATTGGGTACCATGCTCTTCGTTTCCATTTGCTTTCTTGATGGTTATGGGCGCATCCGCAGCTACAATCATCATCATGTTTTTTAGGGCCTATCATGTAAAAGATTAATTCTGCGATAGTTAAAAACCAAAGTACAAAGATAGTACCAAATGAAATCCAAGAATATTTCATATTAATATATTTTGAGATATCCCCAGTTGCATGAAGGTGCATGAAGATGAACGTAAACCCTATTAAAATTAAAATACGAATCATGCTAAATCCCTCCTTATTAATGAACAATTAAGATCGAAACAATAAGTACTAAAATAAAGACATAAGCCAAAAGTGTAAAGACAAATTTAGTCTTAAACTGGCCTAGCATCATCAGCGTATTCTTAATGTCAAACATTGGGCCGAATACCAAGAATGAAACAATAGCACTGTCTGTAAACGTACTGCGAAACGAGGAAGCGATAAACGCATCTGCAGAAGAGCAAAGCGATAATACATATGCAAGTCCCATCATTACCGCGTTTGATGAAACATCGCCTTGACCTAATGAAAATAGAGTAGATGTCTTAACAAACGTCTGCATTCCGGCTGCAATTAATCCTCCGATAATCAGAAATTTCCCAACAGAAAAAAACTCATCAATAGTATGACGGGTAGCTTCTGAAACCTTCGCACTCATTTTTTTGGGGGAAGTATGCAGGTGAACCTCACGTTTCGTCTGAGGTGTTTTAAACTGAAAACTTAAAATGAAACCTACAAGTAAGGAAACAATAAAAGCCACTCCTGCACGATACAATACTATCTTCCAATCATTACCGAAGGCTACAAAGGTAGAAAATAAAACAACTGGATTAATAATAGGACCTGTTAACATAAAAGGAATAGCAGCATAAAGAGGAACTCCTTTTGCCATTAAACGTCTAGTAATAGGAACAATTCCACATTCGCAGGCTGGAAAAAGAGCTCCAATCACACTAGCTAATAGGACAGCACCTATTTTATTTTTAGGAATAACTCGAGCCATCATTTCATCAGTTACAAAAATTTGAATAATTCCTGAAATGATCACGCCCAGTAATACAAAGGGAAGGGCTTCAATGAGAATACTAATAAATATAGTATTCATTTGTAATAGAGACGAATTCACTATCTTCACTCCAAAATTAAGATTATTTAAAAGTGCGTTAGTACAATAAAGTTGAATATGGTCAACTTACAGATAGTGTATCGTAAAAAAGGGAGGGAATAAAGCTTTTTCAAGAAAGGGATTAAAAGGATTCTTCTGTTATTTATTCAAGAAATGTCCCATATTACGAGAAAACTATTGACGCACCTTTAATTAACAGATAACATTGATGATAATGATTATCAGCGTCAAACAGAGTATATACATAGGAGGAAGCGTTAAAATGAAGCAAGTTAAAAAGATTAGACTTGCCAGTGTAGCTGCTATTGTTTCTATTTTATTTGTTCTAGCAGGATGCGGGTCAACTCAAAATTCATCAAAAGAAAATTCAGATAATAGTCAAAAGATATCTGTGCAGCATGAGCTGGGAAAAACAAAAGTTCCTGAAAATCCAAAAAAAGTAGTTGTGCTTGAACTATCCTTTGTAGATGCTTTGCAAGGTTTAGGAATGAAGCCAGTAGGAATTGCAGACGACAACAAAAAAGATATGATTGAAAAACTCGTAGATGGGAAGATCAATTATACTTCAGTAGGAACACGTCAACAGCCAAATTTAGAAGTAATTAGTTCCCTGCAGCCGGACTTAATTATTGCCGATGTGCAGCGTCATAAAGCAATCTATAAAGAATTAAACAAAATTGCACCTACAATTGAATTGAAAAGTCGTGAATCTACATATGAAGAAAATATAGATTCATTTAAAACAATTGCGAAAGCAGTAGGAAAAGAAAAAAAAGCACAACAGCGCTTAAATGAGCATGAAGAAACAATTTCAAAATTAAAAAATGAGTTAAAAGAAGAAAGTGGTCAGACAGTCTTACCAGCAGTTGTCAGAGATACTTCTTTCCAAGCGCATACATCTTCTTCTTATGACGGAGAGTTCCTTGAAAAGCTAGGATTGAAGAACGCTGTACAAGACAAAGAAGCATATGCTGAGATGAATTTAGAACAGTTGTCAGACATTAATCCAGATATTTTAATCCTAGCAAATAACGAAGGTAAACTTGTAACGGATGAATGGAAAACAAATCCTCTTTGGAAAAATTTAAAAGCTGTTAAAAATGATAAAGTTTTTGTAGTAGACCGTGATTTATGGACAAGATTCCGAGGAGTGATTTCAGCTGAGGCAATTGGAAAAGATACGGTTAAGTTACTAAACAATAAGCAGCAGTAACATAACAGAGTCTGACAAAGAGGCGAGAATAGTTATTCTATTCTTGCTTCTATTTGTTTAGAAAAGAAAACTGTAGAAAGTGTGTTGGAAATGACAAATCTTGTCCAAAAGCAAAAAATGAATAAATACATTGTGTTGGTAGCTAGCGTTTGTTTGTTAATCATTGGAATGATTTTGCATGTGGCTGTGGGATCTTCTGCTGTCAGCTTTACAGAAGTAATTAAGGCAATTTTTGCGCCTGATGACTCTAAGCAGACAACAATCGTACAGACGCTTAGACTGCCAAGAGCTGTGCTGGCAGCTCTTATTGGAGCCAGCTTGGCAGTTGCTGGAGCATTGATGCAAGCTATTACACGAAATTCGCTTGCCTCACCCCAAGTGTTTGGAGTAAATGCTGGTGCTTCATTAGCGATTGTAATAGCTTTTATTTTATTTCCTGACCTTACCTCTCAATCAACTGTTTATATTGCCTTTTTAGGGGCAGCTTTAGGAGGAATAACTGTTTATTTGTTCGCATCGGGCGGAAAGATAACTCATGTGAAACTAGCACTTGCCGGAATGGCTGTGCATTTATTTTTATCGTCACTTACTCAAGGAGTAATTGTGCTAAATGAACAAGCTACGGACGTTTTGTATTGGCTTGTAGGTTCTATTAACGGGAAAGACTGGACTCATGTGAAAATTCTTTTACCTTGGTCGTTTCTAGGTCTTCTCCTAGCTTTTGGATCATCTCGCTCTATATCGATCCTAGTATTAGGAGAAAATATGGCAACAGGATTAGGAGAAAAGGTAAAATGGATTCGCTTTTTTGCAGGTATACTAGTCATTATGCTCGCCGGTGCATCTGTTGCCGTTGCGGGGCCAATTGGATTTGTAGGTCTCATTGTACCTCATATAGCTAGAAAATTGGTAGGAGGAGACTACCAGCGAATTTTGCCATTTTCAGCTATATTAGGAGCCATTTTGCTTGTTTATGCTGATGTACTGTCTCGTTTCATTGCATATCCTTTTGAGTCGCCAGTAGGGATTGTAACAGCTCTTATTGGAGCGCCTTTCTTTTTATACCTTGCTAGAAAGGGGAGGAATATTAAGCAATGAAAAGAAAACACCCTTATCAAATGTTAAGTATCTTATTGTTAGGTTTAATAATTACGATTGTAATTAGCTTAGGGATAGGAGCCGTTTATATTTCCCCGGGAGAAATTTTTCAGCAAATAATTGGAAGTTCTCAAGGGAGTTCATTTATTTTAACGAATTATCGTATTCCACGCACCCTCATTGCTATTGTTGTAGGTGCGGCTTTAGCAGTAGCAGGAGCTATTTTGCAAGGGATATTAAAAAATCCACTAGCTTCTCCCGATGTTATCGGTGTCACAAAAGGAGCGGGGCTATTCGCCGTTTTTATCTTAATTGTATTTCCAACTGCTTCTGTGCTTCTGCTGCCACTTTCAGCTTTTTTAGGAGCAGCAGCTATAGCCGTTATACTTATGGTGTTTTCCTACTCTCAAGGGGCTAAACCTCATACGCTGGCTTTAGTTGGCGTAGCGTTAGGAGCTATTTGTCAGGCTGGAATTCAGTATTTTATGATTAAGTTTCCAGATGACGTGAATACAACTCTTCTTTGGCTCACAGGAAGTTTATGGGGAAGAGGCTGGAGTGAGCTTGGGATGTTAATTCCTTGTGTTGTACTCGTGCCTGTTATTATTATATTTGCATCTAAGCTCGACATTTTAAACTTAGGGGATGAGATTGCAGTTGGCTTAGGAGAGCGAACAACATACGTTCGTTATACACTATTGAGTATGGCTGTGATATTGGCAGGGTTATCTGTAGCTGTGGTTGGGTCAATTGGTTTTATTGGTTTAATTGCTCCTCATATTGGTAGGAGGCTAGTAGGAAGCCGTTCGAAGTTCTTGTTACCAGTTTCAGCAGCAGTAGGTGCTTTATTCCTGCTAATTGCTGACAGTTTAGGAAGAGGGGTTATGCCGCCCGTTGAGATTCCAGCTGGAATTGTAACAGCTGTTATTGGCGCCCCCTATTTTCTATATTTACTGTGCCGTGAACAGAAAAAATAGAGGAAAGGAGGAACAGTAATGACAAAATTAACTGCTGAAAAGCTTTCACTATCATATGATTCAACTTCAGTTATTCATAATATTGACCTTCACATTCCAGAAGGAAAGGTAAGTATAATCATTGGATCAAATGGCTCTGGAAAGTCAACAATCCTTCGTTCATTGGCTCGTTTATTAAAGCCTACAGAAGGAAGTATATATTTAAATGGAAAAGATATTCATCGTCATTCATCAAAAGAAGTAGCAAAAAAACTGGCTATTTTGCCTCAAGCTCCTGAAGCTCCTGAAGATTTAACAGTAAAAGAGCTTTGCTATTACGGTCGTCACCCTCATAAGGGCTTATTTGCTCGCTATTCTGCTGAAGATCATCAAATTGTAGAGGAGGCTTTACAGGCAACCAAACTGTCTGATTTAAGTCATCGTACACTGGATGCTCTCTCTGGAGGGCAGCGTCAGAGGGCCTGGGTTGCAATGGCATTAGCACAGGGTACGGAGCTTCTACTTTTGGATGAGCCTACCACATATTTAGATTTAGCTCATCAGATTGAAGTGCTTGAACTTCTTCGTTCTTTAAACCAAAAGAGAAATTGTACAATTGTGATGGTCTTACACGATCTAAACCAAGCAGCTCGCTATGCAGACCATTTAATCAGTATTTCAAACGGCCAGATTTACAAAGAAGGTTCTTCTGCTCAAGTATTTACAGAAGAAATGATAAGAGATGTGTTTAATTTATCTTCAACTATCATTCAAAATCCGGTTGATGGTTCACCTTTATGCATACCAACTGGAATCATAAAATAAACTGCATTTTAAAACAGCGTACTATTTTTGCATAGTACGCTGTTTTACATTTAAGGTCAGAGCTAACAGTTTATACAATACATAGATTCCAAGGTATGCCCCGGTTAATAAAAAAGCTGAATTTAAAAAGATTGCATGGATGCTCGTCATAAAAACAGTATGGTTTTTTAAGATACGATAGATAGAAGCAGCGGCTATATTTCCAAATACTAGCGCTGAAAGAAGGGCTAGCGTATTAAAAACTAGCTCTGCTCCTTTCCATTTGAGTGAGAAAAAGAGCATGATAATAGGAATAATGATACTTCCAGAAACTAACAGAAAAATCAATGGACCATCTCCAATACGTTATCTTATTACAGTTACATAAGATAATGTTTTTGCTTATCTTTAGATAGTCTTCCCTTTTTATAATCCGTTAAGCTTTTTTCTTCCATTTTTTACTTATATAAAAAAGTAAGATGATGGATAAAACCATTAAAATGATTTTGTCTTGCATAGATCCTTGTGAAAGATGATAAACCGAATAAACTTCAATAAAAAGCGCTGGAATTTTTCCAAGTGCGCTAGCAGAAATGAATACCGCAAAGGAGCCTTTTCCTACAGCGCTGAAGAATGTAATGAGGCCTGATGGAACAAAGGGAAGTAAACGCAAAGAAAGAATCAATACAAAACTCTCTTTCCCTTGTACGCGCAGCAGTTTCAGCGACTTGGAGTGAGAAAGTGTTTTTGTATGAACAAGTGTACGGAAACCTTTTCGATACAGCCAAAAAGAGAGAGCTGCACCTAAAACTTCTCCAATAAAAGAAAGTAAAAATCCGTTCCAAAAACCAAATAATTTTACGTTTGCGAACGTAAGGGGTGCACTTGGAAATACGCCCGTAATGCTAATAAGAATGTTCAAGAGAATGCTGATAAACCCAGCTGCTTCTAAATGTTCAAGCAGAAATGTTTGAAGATAGTCAGTCATGGTTATACTCCCATTTATGTTTTACTTGTAGGGCTATTTTAGATGGTTTTCTACTATTATATAATTTTTGGCATGAAATAAGTAGGTAAGCAGTTTATAAAAAACGAAACAGGGTAACTACTTACTAATGAAAGATGATTTACTGATTTGAAGGGATGGACAACTCATGTTGAAATTTTTGCTTGTTATTGTAGTGGTATTATTAATTATTATGATTTTTAAACGCTTTATCCGAAAATGAAAATGCTAACTAAGCAGCTCGTGGGATCTTTCTCACGAGCTCTTTTGCGGAGCTATTCAGTAGCTCAACAATACACTTTTTACCTGTGATGAATATCACTGCAGCTAGGGAAATGAAGGGGTAAGATAGAAATGGGAGGGAGGTATATGGAATTATTATTCTATCTCAGCACTTATTTATCAGGGGGAGCTATTGCATTATGGCTAATTAATGCAGCATTTAATGGATTATTAAAATAACAGAGGGAGAGAAAATGAACGATTCTAAAGGTATATTTAACGATAAAGAAAGAAAGCTTGCTCGCTATTTGGAGACGTACACAACTGAGCAGATTTTAACTGAAGCAGGCATGTCTTCGTCTGCTGCGCTATATGAGTTGAAAAAAATAAGATTACCGCGGGCAGTTGCTAATACGATTGTTTATTACGTACTGGCAACAAATAATCAAAAGCTGGTTATGTACAAACTGCTCATGTTAGCTGGCGTTTGTAAAAAGCTTGGCATTCAAGATGCACAGGCAGCCCTCACTTTTATCAAAAAATATTACGTTTGTCATCAGCATTTACACTAGAAAGTACATTTGTCTGAGGGGGAAAAGAGATGAATATTGTCCCGTTTAAGCAGCGTTCATCTGCAAAAAATGATCAAGGCAGAGAACAGCCGTTTCAATGTTTCATTGAGGGAGATCGATTTCAGTTAGATTTGTATATGACATATTTATTTCATCGCTGCCATTCTAGCAGGTATAGATATAACCGTGCTAACAGAAAGGGTAGGATGTAATGATAAAATACCAGTGGTAGCGGCTTCATTTTTCCTGATGGAATAATGAAGCCGTTTGTTGTGTTAGAAAGAATGATTTACTATGATGTAGTTAATGATAAAAGAAAAAGGAAGGGAAGGAACGTAATGGATTTACATAAGTGGGAATATTGGATTTCAAAGCTCGAGCTTCAGCCTCATCCAGAAGGAGGGTTTTATAAACAAACCTATCGCTCCAATGATGAAATTTCTGATAAAGAAGTGTCATCGCAGTTTGATGATAAACGATTTCTATACACGAGTATTTACTTTTTATTAAGGTCTCAAGATGTATCGCATTTCCACCGGCTGCAATCAGATGAACTATGGTACTATCATGGGGGAAGCCCTTTAACCATTCATATTATTTACCGCGACGGAACCTATCAAGAAGTAAAACTAGGTACAAACTTAGAAAATGGAGAAGTTCCTCAATTTTTAGTTCCAAGAGATACGATTTTTGGTTCCTCTGTGGCAAATGAGAATACGTTTTCTCTCGTTGGATGCATGGTCGCACCAGGTTTTGATTTCCGTGACTTTGAATTATTCACAAAACAGCAGCTGCTTGATGAATTCCCCGAGCATGTTGTGATCATCGACAAATTAGGGTACGATAAATTGCCAAATGATTAAAAAGCATGCATCTCGGTTTGATGCATGCTTTTTTCATTTGAACCAGCCTTTTTCCTTAAAGCGAGTAATGGCTTCAATGCGGTTCTTTACTTCGAGTTTGTCCAGAATGGTAGAAATATAATTGCGCACCGTTCCAGTCTTAATAGATAGTTCGTCAGCAATTTCTTTTGTGTTTTTTCCATCAGCTACTAGAGCTAATACTTCTTTCTCTCTAGCTGTAAGAGGACTGGTAGATTCACTATATAAGTCATCCACTAATTCTGGAGCATAGAGGCGTCTGCCTGCCATCACGCTTCGAATGGAATTTGCGAGTTCTTCACTCGGACTATCTTTTAGCAAGTATCCGCTTACGCCTGCTTTCAAAGCTCTTTGAAAATAGCCGGAGCGAGCGAACGTTGTCAAAATGATGACTTTGCAGTTTAAATCTTTCAGTTCCTCTGCAGCTTCAAGCCCAGTTTTAAGAGGCATCTCGATATCCATTACGCATATATCTGGCTGGTGCTGCTTAGCAAGTGATACCGCTTGTTCCCCATTTGAAGCTTTTCCGACAACTTCCATGTCATCTTCTAAATTTAACAAAGAGCCTAAAGCCCCTAACATCATTTGCTGATCTTCGGCAATAACAATTCGAATCATAATTGTTCCTCCTTAATATGTTTAACGATGTTTGGAACTGTAATATGAATAATCGTCCCCCCTTGACTGGAGATATCAAGATGGCCGTTTACAAACTCCAGCCGTTCTTTCATTCCTAAAAGACCGTTTCCTTTCCAGCAGGTTTTCTTCGTATTAATACCAACTCCATTGTCTTCTACCGTTATGCCTACTTCTTTTGCAGACTGATGTAAAGTAATCGTGCAAACGGTGGCTTGACTATGTTTGACCACATTGGTTACTGCTTCTTTTAAGCACATGCTAAGAATATTTTCAATTAGCAACGACACATTCTCTAATGAAATGCCCTCTTCTCCTACAAACTTAATTTCGGCAGCTTCTAAAAGCTCTTGAACGCGTTTTAGTTCTTCACTAAGGCGGATTCCACGCATTTGAGAAACCATGTTTCTCACTTCATTAAGAGCCGTGCGCGCTGTTTGCTGGACATCTTTTAATTCTGATTTTGCTTTTTCAGGATCTTTTGTAATAAGTTTTCTTGCTAAATCACTTTTTAGACCGATAAGAGACAGCTTTTGTCCTAACGTATCGTGCAGATCGCGAGCTATCCGCTGGCGTTCTTCCTGTTTTACAAGCTCAGAAATACGTTTATTTGCATCTTCAAGCTGTTCTTCCAGCCGGTCTCGCTTCTTCCGATTATAAATGCTAAATGGCAGTACAATCACACTGATGGAAATTACAAAAATGAAAGGCAGCTGTTTTAAAAAGATCTCTTCTTGCATAACAACGTTAAAGTTTACCGAAATAACGGTGCTAATTAAATGAACAGCATACAAAGTGAAGAAAGCGAGTCGTTTTTGGATATTTCCAATAAAATAAGCGATAAAAAAAGCAAAGTAAAAGGCAAAGTAAATATAATTGAAAATAGTTGTCAGGGCTAAGGAAATAACGATTAACAAAGCCGTCCATACGTAAACGGACTTGCCTGTTGAAACAAACGCAAAACGATAGAAAATAAAAAATAAGATGGTGAGTAACGAACCAACAATAATGTGATTCATGGATGAAGACTGTAAAATAAAATAAAATGGTAGAATGACAAATACCGTCCATATGTAGGGAGATAGCCCAGTGATTTTTTGGAAAAACGTATATTTTTTCATAAAGAACCTCGTTTACTTGTTAAAATACACTATTAGTTTACCACAAAGTAGAACGAAATAAGTTTAGAGAGATAGATAAAACAGTCAAGCTTTTGAAAGCTTGACTGTTTTGTTTTATTAAAGTTCTGCTTTTGTTTGAGATGACATTCTGCTTGCTTTTGGTGCAGCTGAGCGTGTTTTTATTTCTTTAAAGCTCACAAACATTTTGTTTTCTTCATCCCATAGACGGAATCGAAGAGAGCGAAGACTTGTTGCGAGTGTAATGGTTGGTACATTTTGAAGAGGCTGCGTGTGTTGATGAACAGCTTCAAGCTTATAGTTTGGCACTCTTGGGCTTAAATGATGTACATGGTGAAACCCAATATTGCCTGTTAGCCATTGCAATAGTTTTGGAAGCTTGTAAAATGAACTTCCTTCAACGGCAGCTTTTACATAATCCCAGTGCTCATCTTCTTCAAAATAAGAATCTTCAAACTGATGCTGTACATAAAACAGCCAAATTCCAATTGAACCTGAAATGAAGAAAATCGGTCCTTGAATTAATAGGAACGCCTGCCACCCTACCAACCAGCAGGTCGCTGCTGCTAATGCAACGATCAATACATTTGTAAGATACGTATTCATTCTTTCTTGTTTCTTCGCATTTTTTTGATTGAATCGGTTTGTAATCAAAAATACATATATAGGTCCCACGCCGAACATAATGAACGGATTGCGATAGATACGGTAAGCGATTTTTTTCCAAATAGAAGCTTCTTTATATTCTGTTACGGTTAACACCCAAATGTCACCCGTACCTCTTTTATCTAAGTTGCTGCTTGTTGCATGGTGAATTGCATGGCTATGTCCCCATTGACTGTAAGGGAACATCGTTAAGACACCGGTAATGGTTCCGAGAATTTTATTGTGTTGTCTACTTTTAAAGAAAGAGTAGTGACAACAGTCATGAAAAATAATGAATATTCTTACTAAAAATCCTGCTGCGATAACAGTTAGCGGAAATGCTAAAAAATAAGAAATTGAAAGGCTCTCATAAGCGAGAAACCACAGTGTGAAAAAAGGTAAAAAAGTATTAATCAATTGTCTTATGCTGTCTTTCATTACTGCTTTTTCAAAAGGTGCAACTTGTTTTCGTAAATTCTTTTGTTTTTGTATAGTCATATGAAATTCCTTTCATCACCGTATATTACCCTCAGTATAAAGAGATTTTTCTGACTATTTAAGACATACGTGTCATATAGAAACCATGACAGTTGTCATATATATGTAGGGGGAAGCTGTAAAAAATGAAAAAAAGCGGTATTTAACAGTCTGCGGTTCTGATAAAATTATACAGTGAAGGCTTATTGCTACGGAGTATTTAAGAAGAAAAAAGGAGTTTGAAATGAATAAAAGAAATAGATGGGTATATCTTCTTCTAGCTTTTGTGATCATGGGAGCAGGCCTTTTATCAAGAAAACTTACCGCGTATCTTCCTCACATCGTAAATATATATGCGGGAGATTCGTTATGGGCCTTAATGATTTTTGTCAGCGCGGGTTTTTTGTTTCCTGCATGGAGGATAAAAATGACTGGTATGTTTGCTATAGTGTTTTGTTACTTCATTGAATTTACACAGTTGTATCACGCTCGGTGGATTGATGACATAAGAAAGACTGCGCTAGGAGGGCTCATTCTGGGGTATGGCTTCTTATGGAGCGATATACTGGCTTATTCGATTGGAGTCGGGGTAGGAATGAGCTGGGAATATTATAGATATCGATTTAAAAGATCCGCCTAGCAAATACGATTCAACGAATTTTAGAACTCAGCTGAGGATGGAATAAGCCGTAAGGTTATGAAGCAGGATGTATATACATAAAAATAAACTTATGCATAAAAATTTTTCACTTAAAACCAATTGTCTATTCGTTGAACGAGAGGAAGAGAGGGGATTATTTGAACTTAATAGCCTGGATGATTATTGCATGTGAAATCGCTTTTTGGATAGTCATCATTTTAGGATTAGCAGCAAGGTATATGTTTAAAAAACAAAAGCTCAGTTTTTTTATTTTAGCTCTAACACCTGTTGTTGATTTTTTTCTTCTGATTGTGACGAGCGTAGACCTTTACGGAGGTGCTACAGCGACCTATGCTCACGCTATTGCAGCCGTGTATATTGGAATTTCGATCGCTTTTGGAAAAAGTATGATTCAATGGGCAGACGAACGCTTTCAATATTATGTGATGAAAAGCGGAGAAAAACCCCGTAGGCGCTATGGAAAAGAATATGCAAAGCATTATTTTAAGTCATGGCTACAGCATCTTGTTGCTTACGCTATTGGAGCAGCTCTTTTAGCGGCGATGATGTATATAGTACCAAATGGAAAAACCAACGTGCTGCAAAATGTAGTGGAATTTTGGACAGTTATTGTAGGAATTGATTTCTTATTATCTCTTTCTAATTTCGTTTGGCCTAAAAAAGAAAAAGAGTCCGGTTATACCAACTTATAAAAAGACATCGTCATGCGTGTGAAGCAAAAAACCTCCCCGTAAGGAGGTTTTTTGTTTTACCATCCAGGGTATAGGTATATGAATGATGCTTGTCTAAGGTAGTTCAGTTTAGTTGCTTAAGCGGCTAAACTGCTTTTTGTGCAAATATATGTACAATTTATGTAGCATGCATGATAAGAATTCTGTGTATTCCATATACTACCTCATATGAAAGATAGACAAGTGATACAATACAGTTTGTTTTTAGGAGAGCTTTTATGAAAAAACGCCGGTTGGACTTTATTTTTTTATTTATTATTTTACTTTCCATTTATGCTTTCTTTTTTACCTCTATTGATGTTCATTGGAAGTATGCCTTAGTTGGATTATATGGTGTCATCATTTTCATTTGTATGTATTCACTTATGCTTGAAAATCGAACGCCTGAAAGTACGTTGGTTTGGATGTATGTCCTCTTTTTCTTCCCTGTTGCAGGTTTTTTCTTTTATTTGTATTCAGGACAGCTCTATTTAAAGGGGCATATGTTTAAAAAAAAGCGTATGCATAACCGAGAAATGCTTAGAAAGATGGCAGACAAAGAAACGACGCCTGATCTATCGCCGCTTCAATCGCATCAGCGTTACTTTGCTCAGTATCTTCAATGTGTATCTTTGACAAAGATGAATGTTCATACAAAAACCTACGTCCTTAAGAACGGGCAAGAAACGTTTAATGAAATCAAAAAGCATTTGCAATCAGCAAAACAGTTTATTCATATGGAATACTATATGTTTCACTCAGATTCTCTAGGAAAAGAAATCATTGATATTTTAATAAAAAAAGCAAGCGAAGGTATAGAAGTGCGCTTTACATTCGATACAATGGGAAGTTTTACACTATCGGGTTCAGATATTAAACGAATGAAAAAAGCGAATATTAAAGTGCATCCTTTCTTACCTATTAAGTATGGATTTTTCAATCAAAAATTCAACTTTCGAAACCACCGTAAAATAGTCGTAATTGACGGGGAAGTAGGTTTTGTAGGGGGATTGAATGTTGGGGATGAGTATTTAGGAAAAAACAAAAAAATTGGTTTTTGGAGAGATACTCATCTGATGCTAAAAGGAGAATCTGTTCAAACCTTGCATTCGATCTTTATGTTCGATTGGGAATACGTTTCTGGAGAATGCTTAATTAACGATGAAGCGTATACAAAGCCTCATCCTGTCGAAGGAGAAGGCTTTGTGCAAGTGGTGGCGACAGGGCCTGATACGCAGGAAAATATGAGTGATTATTACTATACTATGATTACAAGCGCGACGAAATCAATCTGGATTTCAACTCCTTATTTTGTTCCAAATGAAGCCATAAGAACCGCCCTTCGTATTGCGGCTAGAAAAGGTGTAGAGGTACGGATTATGGTACCCGAAATTAATGATGGCTTTCTGACTCAATATGGAACTAGGTCATATTTTGCTGAACTTCTTCGATGTGGAATTGAAGTATATTCGTATAGAAAAGGGTTTTTGCATCAAAAAATTGTGATTATAGACGGAGATATGGCTTCGGTCGGTACTGCAAATATGGATATGAGAAGTTTTCATCTGAACTTTGAAGTTAATGCATTTTTAATTGAAGGAGAGACGATTCAAACGCTCATCAAAAATTACGAAGAAGATATTGAAGACAGTCATTTGATCAAACCAGTAGCATTTTACAAGCGAAGCTTAGTAGAACGTTCGAAAGAGTCATTTGCACGCTTATTTTCAGGTGTTTTATAAAATAAAGTTTGTTTTCAAAAAGCAGGAGGAAACGTATGGGTGAATCTCCATTTGTTAAAAAAGATACGTTTGGTCGAAAGTTACATCGCTTAAAAGAACGTACTAAGCCATTTGTCGTACGTTTTTCACGGTTTGGTCATGTGGCTCAAGGTGTGGTCTATTTTATCATCGGTATATTAGCGATTCAGACAGCTTTCGGATTAAAAGGCGATTTAGTTACTTCTCAAGGAGCCCTGCACACAATTGCAAAGCAGCCGTTTGGATTTTTGATTTTAATTGTCTTGGCAGTAGGTTTAAGTGGATATGCGTTTTGGCAAATCATTTCTGCTATTTTTGATCCTCACCACGTTGGGCATGGGGTAAAAGGCGTTTTCACTCGTTTGGGCTATTTAGTTGTAGCGACGTTTTATATTAGTCTTTGTGTGAGTTCGGTGAAAATTTTGCTTCATGCTCACGTTCATACCTCAGGTAAGCATTATCAAACGGTATCAGCCAAGCTGTTATCTTATCCCTTTGGGCAAACCATCATTGCGCTTACAGGTATCGGCGTTATTATCTTTGGGATTGGACAAGTATATTGGGCTCTTTCAGGACGCTTCTTAAAAAAACTAAAGAAAAACGAAATGTCAAAAGAAGAGTGGCGATGGAGCGGGCATATTGGAAAAGCAGGTATTATTGCTCGAAGTATCGTCTTTGGCATTATTGGTTTCTTTCTTATTCGCACGGCTCTTCAAGCGGATCCAGACGAAACGAAAGGGTTAGATGGAGCCCTTGCTGAAGTAGCACAGCGTCCTTTTGGGTCTGTACTGCTGGCTATCGTATCAATCGGGCTTATGGCATACGGAGTATATATGTTTGCAGAATCAAGGTATAAACGAATTGATCCTTAATAAAATTAAAAAGATGAAAAAGCTACTTTTTGACCTTCTGCTCATATCATATAGCAGATAGATAATGAACAGGAGGAGAGGCAGATGCCATCGGTAGTAGGAGCCGTAAATATCTCGAATGTATTGGTTTCATCTTCAGTGGAGTTTGGTGATTGTCTGGCTATTAAGCCAAAAAGTACAGCTTTTACAACAGTCGGTTCTGGCAGCGGGAACACAGGAAATTTTATGAATATTACAAGCAGTTCCAGTACCGCTAATACAATTGATATGGATATTAAGGATCAAAATGTAGTGGGAAATGCATAAGAAACGAAAGCTTATCGTCATCGGACGGTAAGCTTTTTTATTTGTATTTCACGTATACCCAGACGTTTCTTTACCACAATGTACCTCTAGGATTCTATCTTATAGGAGTAGTAAACTAGACAGGTGATGTCAAAAAGTGGGGAGGCGAAATTATAAAATGAAGAAAATATGTATGAGCCTGATCGTTCTCTGTCTTTTCAGTGGAGGATTGGCCCCGATGAGTAAAGGAGCCGCTGCTTCTTCAGTGGGCACTGTCAAAGGTGACAACGTAAACGTATATCGTTCTCCTTCCTTACATTCTTCTGTTATGCAGACAGTGAAAAAAGGAGAAGAATTTCCTGTCATTTCATCTGAAGCTGGAGATGCAGCTCAGGTTACCACTCATACGGTAGTGCCGGGAAATACACTATGGTTACTAGCTAAGCAATACGGTGTAACAGTCAGTGATCTAATAAAACAAAATCAGCTAAAAAAGACGGAGCTGATTCCAGGGCAAACGCTGAAAATACCACCAAAAGGCTTGTTACATAAAGTAGTATCAGGAGATACGCTTTGGAAAGTCTCCGTAAAGTACGGTGTAAAAGCAAATGAATTAACAAAGTTAAATCAGCTATCCTCAACAAATATTAAGCCCGGACAAACGCTTATTATTCCTGATTACTATATACAAGTACAGCTTTTGGAAGGGAAAAAGGGCTGGATCAAAAAATCTGATTTAGTGCAAAAGAAGCATCAGCCTGTAGTTATGGGTTGGAGCTTTAATGAAAAAACAGCAGGCTATACAGAATCGATGAAGCAAAAGAATTTAGACGTTGTTTCACCTCGTTGGTTTACGCTAACGTCGAATGACAAAGTTGTTTCATCTTCTATAAATGAATCATATGTTCAAACGGCTCATAAAAACGGCAAAAAAGTCTGGCCGCTTATTGGCAACAATTTTGATGATGTACTTACAAGTGATGTGCTAAGCAATAAAGCAAAGCGGAAAAAGCTTGTATCATCAATAGAAAGTTCGCTAGTAAAAACAAACAGCGATGGGATCAATGTTGACTTTGAAAACATTAATATCAAAAACAAACAAGATTTTGTTTTATTTATTAAAGAATTAAAAGCAGCGTTAAAACCTCATGGTATGACTATTTCAGTAGACATAACAAGAGAAAATAATGATCCTTTTTGGTCGGGAAGCTTTGATAGGAAACAGATTGGTCAAGTGGCAGACTATGTCATTATGATGGGATATGAAGAACACTGGGGAGGAAGTCAGGTTCCAGGATCTGTTGCTTCACTGCCTTGGGTGAAAGAAGGCGCACAACTTCTTATGAAAGATGTACCTGCACACAAAATCCTTCTGGGAGTTCCTTTTTATACGCGAGAATGGAAAACGGACCTATCGACCAAAAAAGTTGTCACAAAAGACTTAACGATGAAAGAAGCCGAAGCTGTTATCTCTTCTAAAAAGTTAGCTAAAAAATGGGATAGCCAAGCCTCACAGTACTATGTAGAATACACGGAAGATGGTACGAAGCATCAAATATGGCTCGAAGACAAAGCATCTATGCAGCGCCGGGTTAAATTAATTAATGACTATCATTTAGGTGGGGCGGCAGCTTGGTATATTGGTTCAGAAACCTCAGATATATGGGAGTTATACAACTTTTAAATAAAAAACACACCTCTTGCTTGATTTAGTGAGGTGTGTTTTTTATTTGCATCATAATGAAGCGTATACATCTATTTACAAACGAGATAAATTTTACAATATTTGTTTTTCTTGAGTTAATTTATAACTATATTCCAAAATGAGCCTATTTAACCTTTTTTTAGTTGAAAACGCTTAATGACTTTACGATAAAGATAATTTATAGTAAATTCAGTTTCTATACAATAAATTTACCAAATGAACAATTAAGTAATTTAATTATTAACTAAGTGAAAGGAATGAATGTTATGGGAAAAGTATTAGTAATAGGCTTTCCAGGTGAAGGACATGTGAATCCTTCTTTAGGAATTGTAAAAGAGTTGATGGCTCAAGGGGAAAAGGTCGTCTATTACGGCATTGAAGACTATGCTGAAAAAATTCGGAAATCAGGCGCGGAATTTCGTGAATACGAAGATTTTCGTCCAAGTCTTGATATGAGCAACCGGATGACAAACGAAGAGTCTTATGACCGCTATGAAATAATGAATTTGTTTTTAAATGAATCTGAAAATATTATTACTAAAATTATGAGTGAAACGAAACATGAAACATATGATTATGTACTTTATGATTATCACCTTTTAGCAGGTTCCGCTGTGGCCGACCTTCTTCAGCTTCCGAAGGTTTCTCTTTGTACAACATTTGCGTTAAATAAGGAGTTAGCAACTTGTATGATGCCAAGTGGTCAAACAGAACCTGACCAATCTACCTTTTATCCTCAATTCGAAAAATCATTAAATAAGTTCAACAACCAATATAATACTCAGTTAAAAGATTCCATTGACATTATGTCGAATCCAGGGGATATTACGCTAGTATTTACGTCAGAATTCTTTCAGCCAAACGTATCTGAATTTACGAGTGAGTACAAGTTTATTGGTCCTTCAATTGTTAAACGATTAGACATTGAAGATCCTTCTTACTTACAAAATGAAAATGAAAAAATTATTTTTGTTTCTATGGGAACTATTTTTAATCAGCAGCTAGAAATCTATAACTTATGTGTAGAAGCATTAAAAGATTTTGAGGGTAAAGTTATTTTATCTATTGGTAAAAATACCAAACCTGAAGAATTAGCACACATTCCAGAAAACTTCGTTGTGAAACAATACGTACCGCAGCTAGAAATTTTAAAACGTGCGGATTTATTCATTACTCACGGCGGAATGAACAGCAGCAGTGAAGGTTTATACTACGATACGCCCCTTGTCGTTATTCCAATGGCAGTGGATCAATTTATGGTTGGCGATCGCGTGCAGGAGTTAGGAGCAGGTGTAAAATTAGATAAAAATAATGTATCTGCTGAGCTAATCAAAAAGACAGTTAACGACGTTTTAACTACTCACACATATAAACAGCATGCACAACAAATTGGAGAATCACTTCGCTCAGCGGGAGGATACAAGCAAGGAGTGAAAGAAATTTTCAATGTGGTGCCTGTCAAAGCGTAATAGATGTAAGGCAGCTAGATAACTAACAGAGAGGAGTAAATATAATATGCAGACTATAAAAAAAGCAGTTATACCAGCAGCAGGGTTAGGTACTCGTTTTTTACCCGTTACAAAATCTATCCCAAAAGAAATGCTTCCAATTGTAAATAAGCCCGTAATTCAATTTATTGTAGAAGAAGCCTTAAAATCAGGAATCGAAGATATTTTAATTGTTACAGGAAACGGGAAACAAGCAATTGAAAATCATTTTGATCACAATATTCAACTGGAGCACTTGCTTCATCAAAAGGGAAAAACTGAACTATTAGAAGAAATGGAGCATATCTCTGAACTAGCGAATATTCATTACGTTCGTCAAAAAGAAATGAAGGGCCTTGGCCATGCAATTGGCTGTGCTCGACAGTTTATTGGAAACGAACCGTTTGCAGTTTTACTTGGAGATGACTTAACAGACCCAGATCAGCCTTGTTTAAAACAGCTGATTGACCAGTATAACCAAACGGGATCATCGGTTATCGGCGTACAGCGCGTAGAGGAAGAATCCGTTCACCGTTACGGGATTATAGATCCAAAAGCAAATAAAAACCGGTTATACGAAGTGAATGGTTTTGTAGAAAAACCATCAGTCGAAGAAGCTCCGTCTAATTTAGGAATTATTGGACGCTATGTATTTACACCTGACATTTTTGAGTATCTTGAAACGCAGGAAGCTGGAAAAGGCGGGGAAATTCAGCTAACAGATGCTATTCAGCGTATGAATATAGACCGTTCTATTTATGCTTACGAATTCGAGGGCGAACGTTATGATGCAGGAGAAAAGTTAGATTTTATTTTTACGACTCTTGCTTTTGCATTAAAAGATGAAGAATTAAAAGCACCTCTTTTGACCAAATTCAAAGAACTTATCAGCAAAGAAGAACAAAAAGAAAAAATTGCTGTACAAATTGGAAAATAACCTTCATTTACACACCTTTCTTCTACTTTTTCTTGAAGAAAGGTGCATTTTTTTGCGGAAATGGAACGTTTGACAGCTGGATAGAAAGGGTTGAAATGAGTTTATGTCGAAAATAGAAAATTCGTTTGTATCAGGCATAAAGATTGTGTTTACAGACCGGGATTTTCGAACGATTTTTATTTCATTATTTATTATTGGATTATCCGTTGGCGGCTTTATGCCTTATTTAACGGTTTGGGCAACAAATACATTGCATGCCACTTCTTTTCAAGCAGGATTTTTATTTGTGCCAATGAGCATTATTGGTTTAATCGTATCGTTTTATTTAGCTTCGTTATCAGACAAATGGGGGAAACGAAAGCCATTTATTATTTGGGCGTTACTGATTGGAACCATTTCAAGAGTGCCGTTAGCGTTTACGCATTCTTATACAATAGCACTCATTTTACTTGCTATAGGAGGGTTTAATGCGTTTTCTTTTTTCTTTGCCCTGCTGAATGATTTTATTGTTAAAAAGCAAGAAAGCAAATCGCAGGCAGGTACGATTACTGGTACCGTGCGAATGGCTTTTTCACAAGGCTATATTTTTGGACCTATGCTTGGCGCTTTAATTATTGATCACGGAGGGTATACTCTTTTATTTTTATTATCAGGGTTGTTATCGCTAGCAACTTTAGGGTGGGTTCTTTTTGCGCTTAAAGAAGACAGTATGCCTCAAACTTCGGCTCATGCATCTTCAAAAGCGCCAGCCGGTATACCTTCTGTATTAATAGCTGTATTCGTAGCAGCTCTTTTCATTTTTGCGGGTGATTCCGGGCGTTCTATGTATTTGCCGCTCTACATAACGGATACGTTAAAACAATCCGTTTCGATTGTAGGGATTCTCTTTACCGTTACATCTGTTTTTGAGCTAGTATTTATGCCGTTAGGGGGCTATTTTTCTGATAAAATCGGAGTTAAACGATTCTTTATCATTGGAATTGCTTGCCAAGTGCTTTATTTTATTTTAACGAGCCTTCATTTACCGCTGAGTGGGTTAATTGTGCTTCAAGTATTTTATGCTTTTATTCTGTCCGCTACAATGGGAGTGGGAATGGTATATGCTCAGTCACTGGCTCCGCGTCAAATTGGACTAGCCACAACGGCATATATGACGGCTATACAAACTTCAGCAGTTGTCAGCAGCTTAGCTATGGGGTCACTAGTCAGCGTGATTCCGCTGCCTTCTACTTTTTACATTTTAGCTGTTTTCGCGGTTATTTCAGGTGTGATGTTCCTGTTTATGAAGCAAAAATCAGTTGAGAAAATGAGTTAAAAAGAAAAGTTAAGAAGAGGTTGAGACATTACCCAATTAATTCAATCTAAAGGCGGACAAATAGTATACATGAGCTCGTATGGATTGCTTGTGCCACCGCAGTTGATTTCCGTACAAGTCTTCGCTTTCCGCGGGTGGCCGATGAGCCTCCTCGTCTTTTGCGCTCCTGCGGGGTCTGATCTGTTCCACTTTTCCCGCAGGAATTTTCGCCTTGCTCCCCAATCAACTGTTAGAAGGACCTAAACAAATGACACATACATTCACCATAGCAAAAAAACGAACCATTGATTAATGGTTCGTTTTTTTACTTTCTCTAAAATATTTTTGCCCCAGCCTCTTTTTTATGAGGCTGTTTCTTGAATTTGTTCGCTGCGATTTTTATTTAAAATTTTGCGGTAGCGGTAATTAACAAAAGCTGCCGCTGCCATACCTACTACTGAAAGCATCGCATCAAAAATAAAGATAATTGAAATATGTCCCGTTTTAGACATAAGCCCTGTTGCTAAAGGCAATAAAATAGCAGCTAGTCCAGCAGCCGTCGCTACAATTCCAGTAACCGTTCCTTTTTTGTTCCAGAAAAGCTCGGTCATAACAGTAATCGCTAATTGAAAGACCCCAGCCGTAGAAAATCCCATGAAAAAAGCAGCTGCAATTGCAATAGCAGGTACTTTAACAAAAAGAAGCGTAAGTACGGCTATAAGGGTAATCATCGGGTAAACGAGAATAACCGTTACAGGACGAAGCACTTTGCTTAATAATACAGCTAATACTAAAACAGAGATTAAAGCTCCAATGCTGTAGTAGCTTAAAAGGCGGACCGAGCTGCTTTCAGCCATACCTAATACTTGTTGACCGTAAGTAGGGAGCCAAATTTGAGCCACCGTAAAAAGCGCTGTAGAAGTAAATCCAATCACAATAAGAGCAATTCCTTCTTGTTTCATTTTAGGAGCAGAGATAAATTTATTCTCTGCTGTATTTTGCTGTTGAACTGTACTCTGTTCGCGTTTATGATTGGGAAAAGGCAGTTTGAACATAAAGATCATATTTAGTAAATAAATAAGAGCAGGAAGAAAAAAAGCATACCCATAAAACAAATCACGATCTGCAAAAAAGGCAATCATAAACGGCAGAAGTGCCGCTCCTGCAGAAATAAATGCTTTTACAAGAACACTGGCTGAACCTGAAGATTTAGGAAAGACCTCAATCAAAGCAGGGTACGTTCCAGCATCCATAGCAGAGTTTGCAATACCAGCGATAATAGCAAAGATAAAGGCTGTTTGATAATTTGGCGATAATGGAATGCCAATTAAAAAAATCGCCATCGTCAGAGACGAAACAATAATCAAAGGCTTTCGTCCGACTTTATCAGACAAGACGCCTGATAGAGAATACGAAAGCAATTTTCCAATTCCGATAGCAGAAATGATATAGCTGATTCCAGCACCGTCGGTATTTAATTGTTTTGTCAAAAATGACATATTTGATGCAAGCATGATATTGACCATGCCCAGTAGAAAGTAGTTAATATACATACCTGAAGCTGACAGCATGTACTTATTTTTCATCGTTTACACATCCTTACGTAAAAAAGCTTATATGAAAGGGATAAAAGTAACACCCGTTCCTCCTTTTTTCTTCGTTATTTATAAACCTACTTCCATGATAAGTTTATGAAGACATTACCTTTACCTTTTATCATTATATTTATTTAGTCCTTTTTAGTATGTGACTAAATGCGTGCACCTACTGCTTCAAATCAATATGAAATCTATTCTAACATGTTTTTAGCGCTTTAAACCAAAAAAGTGATATTTTATAAAAAAATCCTGTCTTCTTTCGCGGCTTCACAAAAGAAACCCCACAAAAAATGTTTGTTTTAAAGCCAGGATGCACAAGAAGTGCCTCCCAATAGTGGTTATTAAAAAGGAGAAAAGGGTATTTATAAATTAAGGAAAAAGAAACAAAAGAAGAAAGGTGGAAACAATGAAACACAAAGTATTTTTTGATGCGCAATGTCCTTTATGTTACAACGTAAAAAAAATAATTAAAGCGCTGGACTGGACGAACCAAATTCAGTGGATTCCAGTTCAATACATTGAACGAACGGAGTATAGTTACTTAAAAGAAGAGGGAAGAGACTTATATGATCAAATTCATATGGTGACCAAAAAAGGGGAAGTTCTAGCAGGATTTGAAACGGTCAGACGGCTTTTAGCTGTTTTGCCTCTTACATTCCCAATAGGTGTGCTTTTGCATTTACCATTAATGAACAAAGCGTTTAGTCCGCTATACAAATGGGTCTCCACAAACCGATACGACTGGTTTGGACGCTACGATTCTCCGCGAACCACATAAACAAACAAAAGGGACAAGCTTTGAAAAAGCTTGTCCCTTTTGTTTTGAAGACATTATACTTTATACATACCTTAATTTTAAAAAAACGTTAATTTAGTGTGACTTAGACGCGTGAATTTTAGAAAAACAGCTATAGCTGAAAGGGAGAACCTATATGATAACAAAATGGACAGCTGAACGAATGCCCGGTGTAACGGGAAAAACAGCCCTTATAACGGGAGGAAACAGCGGTATTGGATTTGAAGCAGCAAGGGCTCTAGCAGCTCGCGGAGCAGAAATCATTCTTGCTGTGCGTAATGAGGAAAAAGGGAAAGAAGCTAAGAAGAGAATTAAAGCGGATAACGGAAATGCTAAAGTGACTATTATGTCATTAGATCTCAGTGACTTGAGCTCTATTCGGCATTTTGCTAATCAATTTCTTCAACAATACTCGTCTTTGGACCTTCTCATTAATAATGCAGGCGTGATGGTTCCGCCTCACAGCAAAACGAAAGACGGATTTGAACTGCAGTTTGGCTGTAATCATTTAGGACATTTTGCGCTTACGGGTTTGCTGCTTCCTTTACTAATGGCAACTCCACATTCAAGAGTCGTAACGGTAAGCAGTATAGCTGCTAATTCTGGAAAAATCTATTTTGATAATCTAGACGGGGAAAAAGGCTACAGTCCAATGAAGTTCTATAGGCAAAGTAAACTCGCCAACCTATTGTTTGCTAAAGAACTGCAAAACCGCTTAGAAGCAGCTGGATCGACGACAATTAGTGCTGCGGTACATCCGGGTATTTCAAATACTAACCTATTATCACGAGGTTCAGGTAAAGAGCCAAACGGCTTGCTGAAATTTTTAGTCAAGCTATTTAGTCAATCTGCAGAAATGGGCGCGCTGCCTACTCTTTATGCAGCCACTGAATCAATAGAAGGCGGTACATATATTGGGCCAGACGGAAAAGATGCTAAAAAAGGATATCCTGCAAAAGATAGGATGGGAGATGTTTTATTTAAACCGGACGTAGCTGAAAGGCTATGGAGCATATCGGAAGAATTAACAAAAGTGACATATATATTCAAGAAAAGATAAAAACCAGCGGCTATTGGTCGCTTTTTATTTTTTTTAAACTTAAACATTATAACGTTATATTTACTTATTTATTTCTTTATGTTATTCTACATTTGTAAAAACAGAAAAATAATTAATATTAGTGTAAGCGCCACCATAAGAGGAGTGAACGAAATGAAGAATCGGTTTCTATTAAGGAATGTCAAATCGGTCACTGAAAAAGAGTTTGATATTGTTATAGAAAATGGAAAAATTTCTGAGATAGCAAAAGCTGGTGAAGGAAAAGCACCGCTTGTTTATGATTACTCAGGAACCTACATATCCAGCGGATGGATTGATTTACATGTTCATGCGTTTCCAGATTTCGAACCATATGGAGATGAGATAGACGAGATAGGAGTGAAGCAAGGAGTAACAACACTAGTGGATGCAGGAAGCTGCGGTGCTGATCAAATAGCAGATTTAATTCAAAGCCAATATGCAGCAAAAACTAATTTGTTAGCGTTTTTAAACATTTCACATATTGGTTTAAAACGCACAGATGAGCTTTCAAATATGGACTGGCTAAAAGCGGAAAACATTTTTGAAGCCATGAAGGCATATAGAAACAATATTGTAGGTTTAAAAGCCCGTATAAGCAAAAGTGTAGTAGGTAAAAGCGGTATTGAGCCTTTATATTTTGCTCGAAAAATGTCTAGTAAAATTTCACTTCCATTAATGGTTCATGTCGGGTCTGGTCCTCCTGCTATTGAGGAAGTTGTTTCGATTCTAGAAAAAGGAGACATTATTACTCACTATTTGAATGGAAAAGCTAATAATCTATTTGATGATGAAGGAAAGCCGCTTCCACTCCTAATGGAGGCCATCCAACGAGGTGTTCATTTAGATGTAGGGCACGGAAATGCAAGTTTTTCGTTTCAAGTAGCAGAAGCTGCCAAAAAACATAATGTTAAATTCAATACAATTAGCACAGATATTTATCGAAAGAATCGACTAAATGGGCCTGTATACAGCTTAGCTCATATATTATCTAAATTTCTTTATTTAGGATACAGCCTTGAAGAAGTAGTAAATGGCGTTACTGTTAATGCGGCAAAGTGGCTTAATAGACCGGAGCTAGGAAGGATACAAGTTGGAGACCGTGCCAATTTAACTCTTTTTACTATAGAAGACAAGCCTGTTCTGTTTGTTGATTCCGAAGGAGAGAAGAGAGAAGGTAAGCAAATAATTAAAGCAAAAGGAGTAGTTGTAAATGGAACGTTCATTGAATGCTAAATATGGCTTGAAACGAGTAATTAACGCGAGCGGTCGAATGAGTATTTTAGGTGTATCAGCACCGACTGATACAGTAATGGATGCAATGAAAAAAGGAGGACAAAATTACGTTGAAATCGCTGATTTAGTTGATAAAGCAGGCGATTATATTGCTGAGATCTTAGGAGCAGAAGCAGGTGTGGTTGTTAACTCAGCTTCAAGTGGAATTGCTCTCTCTGTAGCTGCTCTTGTTACACAGGGAAATCGCCGCAAGAGCGAGCGTCTTCATCAAGAAGAAATTCCTAAAAGAGAAATTATTATTCTGAAAGGTCATAACGTACAATACGGGGCACCAGTTGAAACAATGGTTTATTTAGGTGGAGGAAAGCTTATTGAAGTTGGCTACGCTAATGAAGGAAGAGCAACTCATATTGAAGAAGCGATTTCTGAAAACACAGCCGCCATTCTTTATGTGAAATCTCATCATACAGTTCAAAAAAATATGATCTCTGTGGAAGAAACGTGGGAAATTGCACAGAAAAACAATGTTCCGTTAATTGTGGATGCTGCCGCAGAAGAAAACCTTCAAAAATATGTAAAGTACTCAGACCTTGCAATCTACAGTGGCTCAAAAGCAATTGAAGGACCAACTTCTGGAATTGTTGGAGGTGAACGTAAATATATCGAATGGCTGAAAGTTCAACTACATTGTATTGGAAGAAGTATGAAAGTAGGAAAGGAAACAATATTTGGGTTACTTCAAGCACTTGATGAGTATGGAGAAAAGAAAGATAAAAGTGCAAAAGAAAAAGAGAGTTTACAAGCGCTACTGTCATTAAAAGACATAGAAGGCGTTAACGTAACAATTGTTCAAGATGAGGCAGGCCGAGCTATATTCCGAGCTAGAATTCAAATCATTCCAGAACAGGCTAATATAACTGCAGAAGAAGTTGTAAAAGAGTTGAGTGAAGGTGAAATTGCTATTTATACACGTGATTACGGGATAAGACAAGGATATTTTGACATCGACCCAAGACCTTTAAAGGGCGATGATATACATGTAATTGAGTCTAGAATACGCGAAATTGTAGGAGGAAACTGACATGTCAAACATTACAAAACGTTTTTATAAAGAGCGTGCAGCATTAAACGTATTAGCAAACAGTGTCGAAAATGCCAAAGAAGTATTTGAGGCTGCAGAAGGGCATGTATTAGTAGGCGTGTTATCTAAGGATTATTCTACTGTAGAAGAAGCAGTAAAAGCAATGAAAGAATACGGAAAGGAAATTGATGGAGCAGTATCAATTGGTTTAGGTGCTGGAGACAATCGTCAAGCAGCTGTAGTAGCAGAAATTGCAAAGAATTATGCTGGCAGCCATATTAATCAAGTATTTCCTGCTGTTGGAGCAACACGTGCTAATCTAGGTGAAAAGGATAGCTGGATTAATAGTTTAGTATCCCCAACCGGCAAAGTCGGCTACGTAAATATTTCGACTGGCCCAGTTAGCGCAGCGCATAATGAACAAGCTATTGTACCAGTCAAAACAGCTATTGCCCTAGTACGTGATATGGGAGGAAACGCGCTCAAGTATTTTCCTATGAAAGGGTTAAGCTATGAAGAGGAATTCCGAGCTGTGGCACACGCTTGCGGGGAAGAAGAATTCGCTTTAGAGCCAACTGGAGGAATTGATAAAGAAAACTTTGAAACAATTTTGCGTATTGCTTTGGAAGCCGACGTCCCAAAAATTATTCCGCATGTTTATTCGTCAATCATTGACCAGAAAACAGGAAAAACAAAAGTAAATGATGTACGTGAGCTCCTCGAAAAGATGAAAAAGTTAGTTGATCAGCATGGCTAAGAACTTTGCAGCATTTGGAGAGGTAATGATGCGTTTACAAGTACCAGGATATGAATTACTCTCTCAAGCTCATACATTAAGCTATTCGTTTTCTGGTACAGGGGTAAATGTAGCGGCGGGGTTGGCGAACTTCGGATATACGGGATATTTGATCACTGCTTTACCGGATAACGCTGTGGGAGATGCGGCTGTATCTTATCTTAAAAAGTTAGGTATTTCGCAGTCATTTATTAAACGCAGCGGAAAACATGTCGGTATGTATTTTTTAGAAAATGGATTTGGGTCCCGATCTAGCCGAGTTACATATACCAACCGTTCAGAAAGCAGCTTCAACAGAGCTCCTGAAGGCATATATGATTTTGAGAATATTGCGGAGAAAGTAGATGTGGTGCATTTTTGTGGAATCTCTCTAGCAATGAATGATTCCGTCCGATCCTATATGAAATCATTTGCCAAAGCGGTAAAAGAACGCGGTGGTATGGTCGTATTTGACTGTAACTACCGCCCGTCTCTATGGGGAGATGAAGGATATGAAAGCGCAAAACCTCATTATGAAGATATGCTGTACCTTGCAGATATCGTAATGATGAATGAACAAGATGCTATGCACATTCTTAAGATGGAAACAGAAGAAATAAGCAGAAGAAAGCAGCTGATGAAACTAATTCCAAAGGTAGCAAAGAAGTACGGTCTTTTTGTCGTAGCCGGTACGCACCGATCTATTAATAAGAACAATAAGCACTCTTTATGCGGTTTTATATATAAAAATCATACATTTACATTTTCTGATACGATTACTTTTTCTGTCTATGATAGAATAGGCGCAGGAGACGCCTATACAAGCGGCATTTTATATGGCGAGTTAGAGAGCTTTTCAGCAGAAAAGACTGTGGCATTCGCTGTAACAGCGGGAATGCTTGCTCATACAATCGTAGGCGATACTCCTATGTCATCCCAGTACGATATACAAAAAGCGATGACAGAATCAGTAGGCGATGTAGAAAGGTAGAGGATGTAATAGTGAACGTATCTCGAAAAAAAGGACCACTGTATTTACAAATAAAAAATATCTTAAAAGATCGAATTTTGCATGGCGTGTATCCCATTCAAACAAATATTCCTTCTGAGCCGCAGCTGGAAGAGGAATTTCAAGTAAGTAAAATTACGGTTCGAAATGCTATTAAAGAACTTGTGAAAGATGGATATTTAGAAACAAAAAGCGGTAAAGGAACAAGAGTTATTCGAAATACATCTATTTCAAGGCTCTCAAAAGGAAAACGCTTTACCGAAGTGTTGGTGGAAAAAGGGCATATCATTCAGAAAAAGTTGCTTGGGGCGGAGACAATTGAAAATGCACCAGAAACAACTTTATATACGCTGTTTGGTGAGCAATGTATTCAAATAGAACGTCTTTACTATTTAGATAATGAACCTTATATTCATTACACGCATTATTTAACCATGCAACGTATGGAAGGGATAGAATTAACACACTTAAATGCACAGTCGTTATACGATTTGATTGAAGAACAAGATATTACATTGGAGAAATTTCGAGATCAGTTTGCTGTTGCAAAAGCTGATTCTTATGTAGGCGAAAGACTGAATGTGCAGGCTGGAGAAGCGCTATTAAAGAGATCACGGTATTCCTATGATGAAGAAGGAAATATCATCGAATACAGTGAGGGCTATTATAATACAGAGATGCAGCAATACATTGTGAATTACGATATTTAAGAAGTGCGAGAAGAATACATATTCTTTTCGCCTGAAAAATGAGAGCGTTTACTAAATGGGGGAAAAGAGGAATTTAGTATGGATATGTATCTATTGCTTGTGACATGCCTAGCAATTGTTATTGTTGTATTAGGAGTCTCTTGGTGGAAGTGGCATGCTTTTATTAGCTTAACCGTTGCCAGTTTATTTCTGGCTATTATGTCAGGGCTTTCGATGGACAAAATTGTGGGGGCTTATGAAACAGGAGTCGGCAGTGTTTTAGGTCACCTTGTTGGAATCTTGGCGCTTGGAACGATTTTAGGGAAAATGATGTCAGACTCAGGGGCTGGCATGCAGGTGGCGGAGTTTTTCATTAGGTTTTTTGGAATCAAAAAGTTGCCATGGGCGATGCTCTTTGCTGGTTTTATAATAGGTATTCCAGTTTTTTTTGAAGTTGGAATTGTTATTTTACTGCCGTTAGTGATTTCTATTCATAAAACAACAAGACAAAATATTCTATTAATTGCACTGCCTGTAATTGCAGGCCTATCGATTGTACATGGTCTTGTGCCCCCCCACCCGGGAGCGATGACAGCCATTGGAATATATAATGCAGACTTAGGAAAAGTTTTGCTCTATTCATTGATTATTGCTCTTCCAGCAGCAATAGTAGCAGGGCCTGTATTCGCAAAATGGGTGCATAAACGTGTGATTCCTGAAGGGGAACCTGAATTAATTCGTATCAGCACTTCATCTGAAAAATTACCTAACACAGGTATTTCATTTTTCATTATCTTATTACCTGTGTTATTAATGGTGTTATCTGTTATGGCTCCGTATATACCGCTTTCTAGCTTTTTAACTAAATTTTTTGTATTTATAGGCAGCCCTGTCATCGCACTTTTAATTTCTTGCTTTGCCGCATTTTATCTTTTGGGCATGCGTCAGGGAATGAAGAAAGATATAATTAAAAGATTAGTAGAAGAATCATTGCTTCCGGTTGGATCTATTATTTTAATTATTGGAGCTGGAGGGGGATTTAAACAAATTTTAATTGATAGCGGTGTAGGTACATCAATTGCTCAAATGTCTGAGCAAATATCGCTTTCTCCTATTGTCTTAGCATTTATGGTAGCAGGATTAATTCGTATTGCTACCGGATCGGCAACCGTTGCATTAACAACAGCTGCCGGCATTGTTTCACCAATCATTGTGCATATGTCTGGAGTCAATCTGGAACTGCTGGTTATTGCGACAGGAGCAGGATCACTAATGTTCTCTCATGTAAATGATGCAGGCTTTTGGCTAGTAAAAGAATATCTAGGTCTAACGGTAAAAGAGACGTTTAAAACATGGACGGTACTAGAAACACTGCTTTCGTTTATTGCTTTTGGAGGCGTTCTATTATTTGATGTTTTTATTTGAAAATTTCCTCCTTCTGATTATTTTGGAAGGAGGTTTACTAGTTGACTTGATATATAGTATTTGTAGAATAAGGAGGCAATGTATATGACCTGGTTAAAAGAAATACTTGGAACAGAAAAAGCTATTATTGCTATGTGTCACTTGTTACCGCTGCCTGGAGATCCATATTTTAATAGTGAAAAAGGTATGGACTATGTAGTAGAAATGGCAAGAAAGGATTTGCATGCTCTTCAAGAAGGCGAAGTAGATGCTATTATGTTTTCAAATGAGTTTAGCATGCCGTATTTAACGGATGTTAAAACGGAAACTGTAGCTGCGATGGCACGAATTATAGGTGAATTGATGTCGGAAATTAAAGTGCCCTTTGGAGTAAATGTATTGTGGGATGCTAAGAAATCTTTGGATTTAGCGGCTGCTACTGGTGCTAAGTTTGTTAGAGAAATTTTTATAGGCGTATATGCAAGTGATTTTGGTACTTGGAATACCAACGTTGGAGAAACAATTAGACATCAGCATCGAATTGGGGCCAAAAACGTTAAATTATTATATAATGTTGTTCCTGAATCTGCTGCGTATTTGGCTGAGCGGGAAATTGAAAGTATTGCTGCATCTACGGTATTTAACAATCGACCAGATGCGCTATGTGTATCTGGATTAACAGCAGGGGCCAAGACGGATGTGCAGTTATTAATGCGCGTAAAGGAGGCTGTTCCTAATACAATTTTACTTGCTAATACAGGAGTTAATTTCACTAATTTCAAAGAACAGTTATCTATTGCTGATGGGGCAGTTGTAGGTACAACATTTAAATACGACGGTAAATTTGAAAACCATGTGGATGTTGACCGTGTAAAAAGATTTATGGACAAAGTAAAATTTTTTCGTGACAATCTTTAAACGACAAAAAGGGTAAAGGTGAATCAGTTAGCTTTTAGTTTTGATACGGATGCTGTAATTGTCCACAGTGCACCTGTATACCTCATCTGTAATAAAGACATATTTAAAAAGAGATAGCAATAGATGAGAATATACAGCTTAGTTTCATTGGAGTAATAGCTAAAAGAAAATGGACAATATTAAAAGAGAAATTTTCATTGATCCCGCCCAATCTGAAGAATACAAATTCTCTGTTTAATTAATTTTTATTATAGTGGTGATCTAATGAAAAATGAGCCTTTTCATATTAATTAGTATCTTAACTGTGCAAATCAAACGTAAGATGCAGTTCTGTAATTAGAGCTGTTTTTTTATTGCCCAAAAGCTATAGGTCAGGGGGGAAATAAAAAACAGAATGTTGGATAGCATAATGATAAGTAAATGTACAATGAGTATGCTCTATTTTCAAAGAAACAGACGTACTCAACAAAGCTGAAGAAGCGGAGGGAAGTAACAGTGCCTGACAAACCTAGTATTACCTCAAGCGAAATTGGGACGCTGTGGATGACATATCAGCAGAAAACGTTAATTATTTGCTTGTTAGATTATATGATTGAACATGCGGATGATGAAGATGCTAAAACAATTATGACGGACTTGCGTGAGCAGCTCATTATATACATACGAAAAATAAAAACAATATTTGAAAAAGAAGGAGCGGTAGTGCCAACGGGGCTTTCATCTCAAGACGTAAATGTACAGGCTCCAAAACTATTTACTAACGGATTTGATATTATGTTTCTTCGTGTCATCAAAGAAATTAGTATGGGGATGTATACATTAAGTTTAGGCAAGGCCTACAGAGAAGATGTGGTGAAATTTTATCAAGATTTAACAAAAATTACGCAAGAGTGCTACGATTCCTGTACGCAGTACTTATTGAGAAAAGGAATTTTATCCCGCCCACCCTATATTCCGATGCCAACTACCGTTGAGTTTGTTTCGGATAGAAAATATCTGAGCGGCTTAAATGTATTTGCGGACAAAAGAGTACTAAATACGATGGAGCTAGCGCAGATTTATCATGGAGTCGAAACAAACATTGTCGGGATGAAGTTAATGAAGGCTTTTTCTCAAACGGCGAAAGATGCCGAAGTGAAAAAGCATTTTTTGAAAGGAAAAGAGCTTAGTAAAAAAATTATTACGCGACTTGAAGAAATAATTATACAAGACGATATTTCACCTTCTGTTGCCTCAACAGGAAGCATAACGACTTCTGAAACGCCTGCTTTTTCGGATCGTTTGATGCTGACATGCGATATTTTACTAAGTAACTTCAGTATCGGAAGTCAGGCGTTTGGAGCAGCATTTAGTTTTCGAAGAGATATTGTGGCTAAAATGATGCTGATAGGAGAAGAGGCGTTTCAATATGCAAGCGAAGCAACAGAAATTATGATTAAAAAAGGCTGGCTTGAAGTTCCGCCAAGTATTGATTAGCTAAAAGGAAAGCCTCTTTCATGCATTGTAAATGGAAGTTTATATATCTTTACACACCTTTAACCTTTTATTCAAGTTGATTTAACAGACTGCGTGTACAGTTAAGTTATGTCAATAATAAACAGTAAAGGGTGTAAACAATGAAAAAACGTGCAATTGGAGCGGCAGTATTATCAGCGGTAACTGTAGCAGCGCTGGCATTTGGAACAAATTCACCAACAGATGCTAAAGCAGCTAAAGGCGTAAATAACCAAAAAGCTAAAAATGTTATTCTTTTTGTTGGAGACGGTATGGGTACCGATCATCGTGATGCGATCCGACTGGCCGCCGTAGGAGCAAATGGAAAGTTAGCAATGGATGATATGCCGGCAGTAGGGAGAGTCCATACATCTTCAGGAAATTCATTTGTTACGGATTCTGCAGCAGCTGCTACAGCCATGGCTTCAGGAGTTAAAAGTTATAATGGCGCTATTGGCGTAAATATGAAAGGAAAGTCTGTTCAAACAGTTTTAGAAAAAGCAAAATTAGCTGGGAAAACGACGGGGCTTGTGACAACAAGTCAAGTAACAGACGCAACTCCAGCTGCTTTTGGCGCACATGTTAAAGATCGAAGTGCTCAAAGTGACATCGCGAAGCAGTATCTTGAAAACAGTAAGATAGATGTGATTCTAGGTGGCGGAGAAGATTATTGGTACACAAAAGGAAATGAAGGTGCACATCCAGATGCCCCGCCAGAAGATAAAACTGAAGGAAGCAAAGGAACGCAAGGAAACTTAGTAAACAAAGCACAAAAACTTGGGTATACATACGTTAATAACGAAAATGAATTAAAATATGCTAAAGGAACAAAATTGCTCGGTCTGTTTGCTAATGAAGAAATGTTTCAACAAGCCCCTGAAGGCCAAGGTGATGTGTACAACCCTCAAGTATCTCTAAAAGACATGACAAAAAAAGCAATCAATACGCTATCACAAAATAAAAAAGGGTTCTTTCTTGTAGTAGAAGAGGAAGCGATTGATGAAATGGCTCATAATAATAATGCTGAACTCATGATTAAAGCAGGTAAGCAGCTTAATGATACGGTGAAGATGGCTAAAGCTTATGCTAAAACACACCCAGACACTCTCGTATTAGTAACAGCTGACCATGCAACCGGAGGTTTAGCACTTGAAAAAGTAGACAATAAAGATAACGGTGGAGATGAAGCATCAAAAGAAGATGGACCATTTGCAATCGCTCATTCAAAAGAGCAGTTCGTTGCGGATTGGACAACTGAAGAGCATACGTCATCAGACGTTCCTTTAAATGCAATGGGTGCCGGCTCAGAAAGATTTACTGGAGTATACGAAAATACGTATTTACATGATGCTCTTCTAAAAGCAATGAATTTAAAATAAGTGAGATAAAAGTACGGTGTTGATTTAATATACTTAGTATGTAAATCAACACCTTATTTTTTGCTTTGTGTGAGCAAGTTATGATGGAGTTTCTTCAAAGGTATGCTACGATAAGAATTATCTTGAATTGAAGAGGTGTCACGATGAAAATAGAAGTATGGTCAGATTTTGTCTGTCCTTTTTGTTATATTGGAAAGCGCCGATTAGAGCAAGCGCTTCAGCAATTTGCACACAAAGATGATGTGCAGGTTGAATTTAAAAGTTTCGAGCTAGATCCAAACGCCCCAGTTAATACTGGCAAAACAATTAATGAAGCTCTTGCTGCTAAATATGGAATGACGATTGAACAAGCGAAGCAAGCAAATGAAGGAATCGGACAGCAGGCAGCTAGTGTGGGCTTATCCTTTAATTTTGACGATATGAAGCCAACTAATACATTTGATGCTCACCGCTTAGCTAAATTTGCAAAAGCTCAAGGAAAAGAAGCAGCCATTACAGAAAAACTCTTATATGCATACTTTACTGAATCAAAACATCTAGGTGAAGAAGAGACGCTGGTTGCTGTTGCAGAAGATGCAGGTCTTGACCGAGAAGAAGCACGTCAAATTCTCGCGGATAAAAACGCATACGCAAATGAAGTGCGCAGTGATGAAGCAACGGCTCAGCAATATGGCATTAGCGGTGTTCCATATTTTGTTGTTAATCAAAAATATGCGATTTCAGGTGCACAGCCAGTCGAAACATTTGTAGGAGCTCTCCAACAAGTATGGGAAGAAGAAAATCCGACTCCCGCTTTGAAGAGCCTTTCTCCAGAAGGAGCAGATGATGCCTTTTGTGCAGATGGTCAATGTGCCGTTCCTGATTCCTCTAAAAACCAACAATAAATAAAAAGCAGAATCGGAATTTCCGCTTCTGCTTTTTATTTATTTGCAAAAAAATTCACAAAAACAAACATACGTTCTGTTTTTGTGTTATAATAAGTTTAGAAGCAACAAACCTCGATGAGTAAGCTCCAAAAATAAGCGATTAAAAGTGATCCCACCATGAACTACCTTCCATTTAATCCTGCAGGGGGAATCTGAATGAAGAGCAAAGTGCGCATTATCCCATTTCAAGTAGTTGAACAATTGAATCAATTTAATGAAGTCCCAGAAGGAGTCGCTCTAATTGGAGCAGAGCAAGTATGGAAGCAAACAAAGGGACGGGGAATAACCATAGCGGTTTTGGATACCGGCTGTGATGTTACACATCCAGATTTGCAGGAGCGAATTATTGGAGGAAAAAACTTTACACAAGATGATCAACAAAATCCAGATATTTTTCAAGATTATAATGGTCACGGCACTCACGTAGCAGGCACAATTGCAGCAGCGCATAATGGAACGGGTGTTGTAGGAGTGGCTCCTGAAGTGGGCTTACTTATCCTAAAAGTACTTGATGGAAATGGTTCAGGTCAATACGAGTGGATTATTCAAGGTATTAACTACGCCATCGAGCAAAAAGTAGATATCATTTCGATGTCGCTTGGAGGTCCGTCGGATGTGCCTGAGCTACATGAAGCGATTCAAGATGCTGTTGATCAGAATATTTTAGTTGTCTGCGCAGCGGGAAATGAAGGAGATGGAGAAGGCTCCACAGATGAGTTTGCGTACCCAGGCTCATATAATGAAGTGATTAGCGTAGGAGCTGTTGATTCAGAGAAACGATCTTCGGTATTTTCCAACTCAAACAACGAAGTAGATGTAGTAGCTCCGGGAGAGAAGGTCGTATCAACTTACTTGAATGGAAAGTATGCCGCACTGAGCGGAACCTCTATGGCAACACCTCACGTAGCAGGGGCCTTAGGATTGATAAAAGTTCTTTCAAATGAAATGTTTGGAAGAGAACTTACAGAACCAGAGCTTTATGCACAGTTAATCAGAAGAACCCTTCCATTAAATGAATCACCAAGAGAAGTAGGAAACGGATTTGTGCACTTGACCGTTGTTGAAAAGCTGTTGCGTGAAATTCAACGTCAAATGACTTCAGAGGTGATCGGATGAGAAGCAGTTTAGATATGCTAATGATGGAAAAGCAGCAGGCAAAAGCTCTTTATCACGAATACGCAAACAATCGAAGTTATTATGATGAAAAGACAGATGAAGAAAATAAAAATCTTTATTATCAAGATACGCTCTTTGAAAGAGAAGCCATGCAAACGTTGTTAAAGGAAACGCATCAGCATTTGCTAAGTTATTCGCCGCATAAATATGTATATCCCTGGGTGGATCTACAGGAGAATGGGGAGCTGAAAAGTCTATACTCAGGGAAAGGGATGGATCCGTTAGAAACTATACAGCAAGATATTGATCAACTTCAGTCGCTTAGTAACTCCTCTCTTTCAAGCAATGATATACTGCTAAACTGTGAGCATGTTGTCCCACAATCTTGGTTTGGGAAACAAGAGCCTATGAGAGGCGATTTGCATCATTTATTTGCGTGTGAACCTTCTTGTAACAGTCGAAGAGGTAATTCTTCTTATATTGACTTCGCGGATTATACGCCGGAAGTAAAGCAATCAGATGTGAAAGAAGGATGTGGCAAAGCAGAAAAAGGTAAGTTTGAACCTGAATATGGAAAAGGAATTGTGGCTCGATCAACTCTTTATTTTTTAATTCGCTATCATAATAAAATTGACTCTTCGCGAGTAGATCTTCCTCTTTTACTAAAATGGCATGAAGAATTTACTGTTTCACTTTATGAAAAACATCGCAATGCAGCAATCTTTGAATTGCAAGGCAACCGAAATCCTTTTATCGATTTTCCTGACAAAGCAGGTGCGTTAATGAGTTCTGCTTTCTAAAATAGCGAAGAGCTCCGCTTCAATTCGAAGCGGAGCTCTTTTGGATAATCTAATATGAAAATCCATATTTATCACTTAAAAGGGCGTCCATTTTATTTAATAAGCGAAAATATTCTTCTTGTTCTTCTACACTTAGAGCTGCTAGCATATCTTTTAAAAATCCATTTCGCTTCTCTGTAATCATTGAAACAAGTTTCTTTGATTCATCGGTCAGTGAAACCCACACGACTCTCCGGTCTTTTTCGTCTCGCACGCGCTGAATGAGAGATTCTTCTTCCAATTGATTTAATAAGCTAGTTGTAGCGCCCGAGGTTAAGTGAAGTTTATTTGAAATATCTGCTACCATATACTTTGTGCCGCTGGCAATGTAGTTTAAGATATAAAATTTAGTGGGTGTTAAGTGATAAGGCTGTGTTTTTAATGTTTCTTCGACTAAATGCCGCATATATTGAAAAAAAGATGTGTTAATTTGATAAAGGTGTTCAATTTTTGAATCTAAATTGTTATCCATGCTAGCTTCCATCTCCTTGTACACTACGGACGTATATAAACTAACTCTAAAATAAAATGAAACAATTGTAAAGGATGGCAATGATTATCTTTAACCACCATTATTATTTTTAAATTAATATCTTTACGAAAAAATATCTTTATGATAAAGTTATTTAGGTGGTTAACCAAATAGATGATTGTAAAGAAACATATCTCATAATAGATGGAGATAATATCTTTATGAAAAAGCTATATAAAAAAGTAATTTTATTAGTGAAGTATTAAGGAGGAGTAATGAATGTCTAGAAGTCGCTTAATGGTAACAAATTTTATTGGAATTATCGTTATTTTAGCTTTATTAATTGGAGGAGGATATTATTACGTTCAAAAATCGAACTATATTACAACGGATAACGCTAAAGTATCCGGAGATGTATACAATGTAGTTGCACCTGCAGCAGGTAAAGTAGCAAGCTGGACAGTAGAAGAAGGAAATGATGTATCAAAAGATGCTGAAATTGCTAAAATTCAAGCTGAAAAAGGGTCTGTAGCTGCTAAAGTGCCAGCAGATGGAAAAATTATTCAAACAAACGTAAAAGAAAATCAAATGGTTCAAGCTGGACAGCAAATTGCAACGGAAGTAGATATGAAAGACCTATTTATCGTAGCAAATATTAAAGAAGATCAGCTTAAGGATATTAAAGAAGGCGACGATGTAGATGTAACGGTAGACGGAGACAGCAGTGCAAAAATCGACGGCAAAGTCGAAGAAATTGGATATGCAACCAATTCACTTTCATCTTTAACATCGAACTCAAGCTCAGATGGAAACTACACAAAAGTGTCTCAAACGGTTCCTGTGAAAATTTCTATTTCTAATTATTCAGAGCATGTACTGCCAGGTATGAACGCAGAAGTAAAAATTTCGAAAGACTAATTCTTACTACAACAGTTCAAGAAGGGAGGAAATATGATGACAGCCAGTATAGAAAACACAAGTGATGGATCCATCAAAAAGCATATTCCGCTATTGATTGTTTTAATGCTTGGTTTGTTTCTTGCGATATTAAACCAAACGTTACTGAACGTAGCCATCCCGCATTTGATTACTGAGTTTGGCGTAACGGCAAATACAGCTCAGTGGTTGTTAACTGGATATATGCTTGTAAACGGGGCATTAATTCCGCTTTCAGCTTTTTTAATTGAACGATTTGGTGTGCGTCGCTTGTTCTTATTTGCAATGTTTTGTTTTACAGTAGGGTCATTGATTTGCGGAATTGCACCTACGTTTTCGATTATGCTTACCGGCCGTTTAATTCAAGCTATTGGCGGAGGTGTCTTATCGCCTCTTGTTATGACCATTATCGTGTTTATTTTCCCTCCTCACATGCGAGGAAAAGGGATGGGGATTTTTGGTTTAGCCATGATGTTCGCACCGGCTATTGGACCAACGTTATCTGGATGGGTTATTCAAAACTATGATTGGCACATCCTTTTTAACGGCATGGTGCCATTAGGTGCTATTGTATTAATTATTGCTTTCTTTCAATTAAAAGACATTCAGCCTCCAAAGGATGTAAAAGTTCACATGCCTTCTGTTATGACATCACTTGCAGGTATGGGATTATTGCTTTATGGATTCAGTGAAGCTGGAAATGACGGCTGGACGGATTCAGTTGTTCTTTCTACAATCATTGGCGGGGCAGTTCTTTTAATTATATTTGTTCTTCAACAAATTAAATCTGAAAAGCCGCTATTGGATATGCGTGTATTCAAATATAATATTTTTTCACTATCAAATATTATTAGTATTGCGATTACAATCAGTATGTATGCAGGCATGTTCTTGCTTCCAATTTACTTGCAAAATATCCGCGGATATTCTGCTTTTGATTCAGGACTGCTGTTGCTTCCTGGCGCACTTGTTATGCTGGTTATGTCGCCGATTTCAGGTACATTGTTTGATAAAGTGGGACCTCGTCCGCTAGCAATCGTTGGTATGCTCATTACATCTATTTCAACGTTTGAATTTACGAAGCTGACGATGGATACACCGTTTAATCATATTTTAGCGATTTATATTATCCGTTCGTTCGGCATGTCACTCTTAATGATGCCGATTATGACAGCCGGTTTGAATCAGCTTCCGCAGCGACTAAGCAGTCACGGAACGTCAATGTCTAATACGCTTCGTCAAGTAAGTGGTTCAATTGGTATTAGTTTAATGACGACCATTTTTACGAACCGTACAACGTATCATGTAAATGAAATCAGCAGTTCCATGAATATGGCTGATCCATTCTTTATGAACAGCTTTCATTTATTTGTACAAAAAGTAGCTGCTACTTTGCATTTATCACAAGATCAGGCTCAGCAGCAAGCGCTGAAGGTTTTATCTGGAAAAATGACGCAGCAAGGTACGATCCAAGGTATTAACGATGCCTTTTACTGGGCAACAGCAATTTCTGTTATTGGTTTAATTTTAAGTTTCTTCCTTCGTGACGTACGTAAAGATAAAGTCGTCGAAGAAAAGAAATCAAAAGCTCAAGAGGAAGATATTCGTATGCTTCCAGCTCCGAAAAGTATAAATTCATAAGGAGCTATAGAAATCTAAAGTTCATCATAAAAATGTTGGAGAGAAAGGGGCAGTGAGGTGGATGGATCCATTGATATTTGGTGAAGAAATTCAAAGAATTTCAATATCTTTAAACAAAAAAGTAATGACAAATGTAAAAAGCCTTTTACAGCATTACGGAATTACCCCTTTTCAATATCATATTTTACTGATTGTTGAACGTGCAGATACAATGCCTGTCACCAAAGTGGCAGACGAGATAAAGGCGAGCCCAAGCGTTATTACAGCATCGATTACACGTTTGTATGAACTGAATCTTGTGGAGCGCTACCATTCAAAAAGAGATCGGCGTAAAGTTATGGTCGAGCTTACAAACAAAGGGAAGCAAGTGATTCAAGCTGCTGAAAAAGACATGCAGCAAGGGGTTGAAAAACTGTTTGCTTGCTATAAAGAAGAAGAACAGCAGCAATTTCTCACGCTCTGTCGACAGCTAGATGAACATGTGACTTGAACTTGAGTAGAAAAAAGTATATTGAGTTAAGCGGAGTGAGTGTAAATGAATAAAGAAACGGTAAAAAACATTCGAAAAAACTACAATATGAATCAGCGAAACTTCGCTCAAGCAGTAAACTGCAGTTTTTCTTTAATTGCACTGGTTGAAGTGGGGAAGCGAAGAGTAACAAAAAACTTGGAAGACAAAATTAAGCAAGCATTTCAATTGAACGATCACGATTTAAAAACACTGCAAGGGTAATACAAAAAGTAGGTGTGAAACGAGCGCACCTACTTTTTTTCGTCTTGTTTTTTTGTAAGCGGATCTACCGTATGTTTGTAATCGTAAGCTTTCGAAGTAGTAACTATGCATAGCAGTAAAATAACAAATACAATGATAATAGAGAGCGTAATAATGATGATCATATAAAACGTCCTTTCTTTTTCTTATTACGTATGCTTTCGGTCTTATTGGTGAAATTCCTTCTTTCTCCACATAGTGCAGAAACGACAAACGCATACTAGTAACAGCCTAAAATAAAGGAGTGTTTATAATGAATGAAAAAGAGTTGAAAAAACAATTAAAAAAGGTAGCGGATTATCCTGCATCTAAAGCAGATGGAGTAGACGAAGAGTTTTCTCGTGAATTAGCAGACCAAGACGATTTAGAAGCTCAGGCTAGAGCGAACGCTGCAGATGAAAGACAAAAAAAGCAAAACTAAAGCTGAGATAAAAGTATTTTAGCCCAAGTGAAAAACGAACCACTAATCGAAATGTTTGATTAGTGGTTCGTTATTTCTCAGCCTCGTTTATTATTTTTTCAAAAGTAAATAAACAAAGTAAGGAGCACCGATTACGGCGGCAATAATTCCTGCTGGTACACCGTTAGGATCGGCAATGTTATGTCCTATTGTATCTGCAATCAGCAAGAGCCAGCCGCCAAGTAAAATGGCAACGGGAATAAAAAGCTGGTTTCTCGGTCCGACTAAGCCTTTGGCAATATGAGGAGCAAGAAGCCCAATAAAGGCCACGCCGCCTGTAACTGAAACTGCGGCTGCCGCTAATGCAACCGCGGCTAGAAGCAATGTGATACGCTCTTTCTCCATAGCGATACCGACTCCAATAGCTGCAGCTTCATTTAAGTTAAAAATGTTTAATGAATTTGCTTTGTACAATATAAAAGGAATCAAGACAAGCAGCCAAGGTAGAAGTGCCCATATAAAAGGCCAGTCTGTCCCCCAAATGTTTCCTGCAATCCATTTAGCAATAAAATCAACTTTAGCACGATCAGCTGATGACATAATCACCACCATCATTCCAGAAAGAGCCATCGAAAAACCTACGCCTGTTAAAATAAGTTTTACAGGCTGCAGTCCTTGGCTTTTACTATATGCACAAAGGTAGATAAGACAAGCTGTAAACAAGGCACCGATGAACCCTACTAACGGAAGAGCATACACGAAAGAGCCAGCTTCAATTGGAAAAAATAAAAAGAATACGGCAATTGCGACGCCTGCTCCCGAATTAATTCCTATAATTCCAGGTTCCGCTAAGTCATTGCGCGTAACACCTTGTAAGATAGCGCCTGATAAAGCTAGAGCCATTCCTGCTAAAAGAGTAATGATAATTCGCGAAAGTCGAATTGAAAAAAGAACAAACTCATCTGCAAAATCCCCTTTGCCAAAAAGAGTAGGAAATACTTTATTATAAGGAAGGGAGGCATCCCCAAGCCCCATCCCTATTACAATCGTTCCAAGAATCAAAACAGTGAGCAGCATCATAATTATTCGTTGTTTTCTAATAAGCGTTGGGTGGATCATGAGAATGCTTTTCCTCCTTTACGAACAATGACTAAAAAGAAAGGTAAACCAATCATGGATACAACTGCTGCTATCGGTGTTTCATAAGGCGCACTTACGGTTCGGCCCAACGTATCAGCGAGCAGCATAAACGCTGCGCCAGTGACAGCGGACATAGGGATAATATAACGATAGTCGGTTCCTACAATTCCTCGTACAATATGAGGAATCATCAAGCCGATAAACACCATGTTTCCGACTAGCGCAACAGAAGCACCTGCAAGAAGAATCATGACAACAAATAAAACGGTTTTGACCTTTGTTGTTTGCTGACCTAACCCCACAGCGACTTCTTCGTTTAAGCTTAAAATAGTAAGCTGCCGGGAAAGCAAAAGCGCAATGAATATACCTCCCACAATAAAAGGAACAATGATTTGAAGCTGTTCCCAAGAAGTGCCTACCATTCCGCCAGCAGTCCACATCGATACATCTTTTGAAATTTTAAAATAAATACCGACGCCTTCTCCGATCGCATAAAGAAACGCTGAAACGGCAGCCCCGGCTAGTACAATTCGAAGCGGAGAAAAACCGCCTCTTTTTATAGCAGCAATTCCAAATACCAAAATTGCGCCAACCGCAGCTCCGATAAAGCAAGCAATCGTAATACCTAAATAATTTACAGAAGGGATAAAGACAATGGTTACAGCTAAAGCTGCATTTGCGCCAGAAGTTAAGCCTAAAAGTCCTGGATCTGCAAGAGGATTTCTTGTCATACCTTGCATAATCGCCCCTGATACTGATAAAGCAGCGCCAACAAAAACAGCGGCGATTTCACGAGGTAAACGAATATCTCGGATGATCGAAATCTGTTCGTTTACACTGCTTGATGAAAGTGCTAGCCACACATCTTTTATCGATATATCAGCAGCGCCAAAAATCATTGAATAACCAAACATTATGATGAATACGAGCAAGGCACCTATTAATTTATATAAAAAAGGAATGAAACGCTGATTGTCTATTTTCATAAAACACCCATCTTTTCATGTAAGAATAAATTTAGTAAAACAAAGCAAGAGGAATTCTAAAAAGAATTCCTCTTGAATGAGTTACTTGCCAAGAAATTTTTGAGTAAAGAAATCTAGTTGATAATCTAATGTGATTGGATCATTAAAATAAAATTCTTTTGCATTTGCTTCAAATACGTGATTATTCTTTACAGCAGGAATATTTTTGAACGTATCTGTTTTCTCAAATGATGTATCTCCATCTTGGTTTTTACTGAAGATTAAATAATCTCCGGCATATTCAGGAAGAACTTCTGGTGAAATTGCATAGTAACCATCTTTCAAAGCCATGTCTTTTACTTTCTCTGGCATTTTTAATTTCATTTCTTGATAAAGAATCTCCGTTCCGCGTCCCCAGTTATCGCCAAATACATAAAGCTGCTTGTCAAAGTTCTCAATAACTGAAACCGTGGTATCGTCGCCAATTTTAGCTTTGATGTCAGAACCAGCTTTTGCCGCACGCTTTTTAAAATCGTTTACCCATGACTGTGCTTCTTTTTCTTTATTTAATAGTTTTCCGATTTCTACATGCTGAGTAAGGTAGTCTACTTTATCGTATGTATACGTGACGGTAGGAGCAATTTTTTTCAATTTATCAACGTTTTTTGTAGTAGATAAGCCAATAATTAGGTCAGGCTTTAATTTAATGATCTTTTCTAAATTTTCATCTGATACTTCTTCAACGCCTTTTAATTTCTTTTCAAAGCGGGGATTCATTTTAGACCATGAATCAACTCCGACAATATTGACACCTAACGACATGACGTTACCTGCGTAGGAGCCTAACACTACAACACGTTTCGGGTTAGCCGGAACTTTTACAGGGCCGTCTTCAGATTGATATATGATTGTCTTAGATTCGCCATTTTTGCTAGAATCATTTTTGCTTTCAGTTGAACCGCTGCTGCAGGCACTAATAAGTAGTACGAATATGAGCATGAATGGAAGCAGTAATTTTTTCATTTAGTTATCTCCTCTTAATAAGTTATACGTGATGCACATTGGTTTATTGGTTCTCGGGTCTCGTCCGATTTCAGCGTCGATATGAAACACTTTTTTTAGAACGTCATGCGTGATGACTTCGTCACACGTTCCGGCTTTAACAATTTCTCCATCTTTTAAAGCGATAATATAATCTGCAAAACGAGCGGCTTGATTTAAATCGTGAAGTACCATTACGACGGTACGTTCTTGCTCTTTGTTTAGCTTTTGAAGCAGCTCAAGCACTTCTAACTGATGAGCCATATCCAAGTAGGTAGTCGGCTCATCGAGGAATATAATATCTGTTTCTTGAGCTAAAGCCATTGCAATCCACACTCGCTGACGCTGACCGCCTGAAAGAGAGTCAACGAGACGAAATTTGTAATCTTTTGTTCCGGTTACTTCAAGCGCCCAGTCAATCGTTTGATAGTCTTGTTTCGACAGACGCCCAAACCCTTTTTGATAGGGAAATCGCCCATAAGATACAAGTTCTCCAACAGTTAAGCCGCTGGCACTTTCAGGGGTTTGAGGGAGAATGGCCATTTTTTTAGCGAGTGCTTTTGTATGTTCTGTTGAAATATTTTCGCCATCTAAAATAACGGAACCGGATTGATGAGAAATAATGCGGGTGATGGCTTTTAAAAGCGTTGATTTGCCGCATCCGTTTGAACCAATAATCGTGGTAATCTTTTTGTCTGGAATGTTAACGCTTAAATTCTTTACTATTAGACGTTCACCATAACTAATATGTAATTTCTCTGTATATAGGCGAACCATATCTGACCCTCCGTTTACGTTTAATACAACAAATACTTGATAATGATTATCAATATCGTTTACTTTACATACTATAATTCGAACGTTTCCGGATGTCAATAGTTATTTTTATTGTCAAAACGGTGAAGAAGATGTATATTCAAATGAGAATGATAATCAATAACAATTAATTGCAAGGAGCGGGTGTTCATGACACATAACGAACTGTTTGACGTGACGATTATAGGCGGGGGACCGGCCGGCCTTTATTCTGCCTTTTATAGTGGACTAAGAGAAATGAAAACAAAGCTGATTGAATATCAGCCAAAATTAGGCGGAAAACTTCACGTTTATCCTGAAAAAATGATTTGGGATGTAGGAGGGCAAACGCCTATTTCTGGTGCGAAGCTTATTGAACAGCTTGTTGAACAAGGGCTGACGTTTGATCCAACTGTTGTTTTAAATGAGAAGATTGAATCGATTTCTCGCTTAGAAGATGGTATTTTCCAGCTGACGAGTTCTTCAGGTGAACATCATTACTCTAAAACCATTATCCTTGCTGTCGGAGGAGGTATTTTAAATCCGCAAAAGCTCAAAATTGAAGGAGCAGAACGATTTGAAATATCAAACTTAAACTATACGGTTAAATCTTTGCAGCATTTTAAAAATAAAACGGTGATTGTTTCCGGGGGAGGAAATTCAGCCATTGATTGGGCAAATGAGCTAGAGTCCGTTGCTAAAAAAGTATATATTACGTACCGAAACAGTGAACTAAACGGTCATGAAGCACAAGTGAGACAATTAATAAACAGTTCAGCTCGGTGTCTGCTTAACACATCTATTACAAAATTAGTGGCTGATGGGACGCATGAATTTATTGAAAAAGTTGAGCTGACTAATCATCAAACCGGTGAAATTTCTTATTTACCGATTGACGAAGTCATTATTAATCACGGTTATGAAAGAGATACAGAGCTGTTAAAAAACAGTGAATTATATATTAAAACCATTGATGACTGCTATGTTGCAGGTAACGCAGCAAGCGAAACGTCGGTAGAAGGCGTGTATGCAGCGGGAGACATTCTCATGCACGAAGGAAAAGTCCATTTGATTACAGGTGCTTTTCAAGACGCTGCTAATGCCGTAAACAAAGCAAAACAATTCGTTCAGCCCTCTGCTGCTAAGGCGGCTATGGTTTCTTCTCATAATGAAGTATTCAAAAAACGTAATTCAGCACTAATTAAACAAATGATGAAGTAAAGCGAGGTGCAGGGTGCATGTCGCTTCTTTCTCTACGATGGAATTATCTACATGGAGAGGCAGGGAACGAAAAAAGAAAAGAGAAATATAATAAAAGAAAACGCTTACATTTTTTTAAAAATGACATAGTGCTTGTGTGCATAAGGGGGAAGCCGTATGAACGAAAAAGAGAAATATCAGTTTGAAACAAAAGCCATTCACGCAGGGTATGAATCAAAACATCATTTTGATAGCTTAGCTCCGCCTATCTATCAAACGTCTACATTTACATTTTCATCTATAGAACAAGGTGCAAACCGGTTTAGCGGAGCAGAAGATGGTTATGTATATTCCCGGTTATCGAATCCAACGGTCACCATTTTAGAAGAGCGTATGGCACAGCTTGAAGAAGGAGAAGCCGCTTTGGCATTTGGATCGGGAATGGCTGCAGTATCGGCTGTATTGATTGGACTTACAAAAGCAGGCGATCATATTTTATGTTCTAAAGGAGTGTATGGATGCACATTTGGTCTCTTAGAAATGCTTGAGGAAAAATATCAAATCCATCATTCTTTCTCCAACTTGGAAACTGAGGAAGAAATTCTTGCTGCTATCAGAAAAGATACAGCATGTATTTATATTGAAACACCGATTAACCCGACTATGACTTTAGTAGATTTAGAGTTAGTTGCTTCTATCGCCAAACAAAAAGGAATTCCTGTGGTAGTAGACAATACCTTTTCAACTCCTTATTTGCAACAGCCGCTGAAGCTTGGGTGCGACTTAGTCATTCATAGCGCAACAAAATTTATTGGTGGACACGGAGATGTTGTCGCAGGAATTGTAGTAGGGAACAAAGAGGTTATTTCCGTACTGCGCAAAACGACGCAAAAAGATATCGGAGGCATTCTTTCACCGTTTGATGCTTGGCTGTTACTCAGAGGCTTAAAAACGCTGGCCGTTCGAATGGATCGTCACTGTGAAAATGCTGAACATATCGCAAAACAATTAAGTCTCCATCCCAAGGTGAAAGCCGTTTATTATCCAGGTGATAAAAAGAGCACTGCTTATTCTCTCATGCAAAAGCAAATGAGAAAAGGAGGGGGGCTTCTCTCTTTTGAAGTGAAAGGAGGTTATGAAGAAACCGTAAAAGTGGTTAATCAGCTTAAGCTCATTTCCATTGCGGTGAGTCTTGGAGATGCTGAAACACTTATTCAGCATCCTGCCTCGATGACGCATGCAGTTGTGCCGGAAGAAGCTCGGAAAGAAATGGGAATTTCAAACGAACTCCTTCGTTTATCAGTTGGACTGGAAGCATGGGAAGATATTATGAGAGATTTACAGCAGGCATTAGATAGTATATAACAAACGCTCAAACAACGCTTGAAGTATCTTAAGGATATTTCAAGCGTTGTTTTTTGAATATCAACCGTATGTCATCAGTCATACATCCTTTTTTGCGAATGGAACTTTACCTACACCTTTAGACAAATGTCCTAGACAGAAGAGATGCCTTTTAATAGACTAAAGGTTATCTGTGAAAATACAATATTTAGTAAGGAAGGTGCTCTGCTATTATGCTTCATAACCCAACTGGAAAAAAACGTCTAGGATTGGCGTTTCTTCTCAGCACGCTTGCGATATTAGGTCCGCTTAATATCGATATGTATTTGCCAAGTTTCCCTGCTATTGCTGATCATTTAGATGCCCGAGCTTCACTTGTTCAGCTTAGTTTAACATCGTGTTTACTAGGCCTTGCCATTGGTCAAATCGTGATCGGTCCAATCAGTGATGCGAAGGGACGAAAACGACCTTTACTCATTTCCATTTCTTTATTTATGATATCGTCCTTGCTCTGTGCTTTGGCTCCTACTATTACAGCTTTAGTCATCGCACGCTTTTTACAAGGGTTTACAGCTTCGGCAGGAGTTGTTCTTTCTCGAGCCATTGTCAGAGACGTTTTTAGTGGAAGAGAGCTTACGAAGTTTTTTGCTCTGTTAATGGTTATCAACGCCTTTGCGCCAATGATAGCACCAATGGCCGGAGGTGCTATTTTGCTTCTTCCTTTTGCAAGCTGGCATACTATTTTCTTGTTTTTAAGTTTAATAGGCCTTTTAATTGTTTTAACAATTTCAATGCGTTTAAAAGAAACTTTGCCAATTGAAAATAGAACGCCAAGTTCAATTGGTCATTCCATTCGCACGATGGGTAGTCTATTACAAGACCGTTCTTTTATTGGGTATGCCTTAATTGTCGGACTGGTCCACGGAGGAAGCTTTGCTTATGTATCAGGCACTCCATTTGTCTATCAAGGGATCTACCATGTTTCTCCGCAAGTTTTTAGCATTTTGTTTGGCATTAACGGCTTAGCCATTGTGACTGGAAGCTTTATTATTGGGCGCTTTAGCGGAATTCTTCATGAAAGAAGCCTGCTTCGCATTGCCGTGATTACGGCTGTAAGTGCTACTAGCGTACTTCTTATCATGACCATGCTTAAAGGGCCGCTGGCTACGATTGTTATTCCCATTTTTATTTACATGATCTCTATAGGAATGACAATCACAGGCTCGGTGACATTGGCAATGAAAAATCAAGGACATAGAGCAGGAAGTGCGAGTGCCGTGTTAGGCATGCTTCCACTAACTTTAGGATCAATTGTTTCTCCTTTAGTGGGTATTAACGAAACCACAGCTATTCCGATGGCTGCTATTTTATTTAGTACGGCGCTTTTAGGTTTTGTAGCTTTCTTTACGTTAACTAAAAACAAGAAAGAAACAGAAAAGTGCGAAGTTAATGAGTTTAAAACGGAGGTTTCTCCGTAATCACTTTTTTGATTGTTTGACAGCACCACTCCTTTGTGAAAATGAGTGGTGCAAATTTATTCAAGTATTGGATAATATATGCCAATCTTAGAGCATGATCGAAAGGAGTGGATAATAATGAGTAAAGTAATTCCTGAAATAACCCTTAATGACGGGGTAACCTAGCCTGCTATAGGTTTTGGTACATATAAGCTTAACGGAAATGAAGGAGTCAACGCTATAATGAGTGCGATTGATGATGAATAGCCCACAATTTAAAGGGAATATTCTCATATCGCCAATACGCCACTCCTGTTGGGCTATTCTTTGCCTCATGGTCTAAGCTTACCTTGGCCAGTAAGAGATTAGGGCCTATGCCTGCCGTAGCTGTCAGGCGTGTCTTATGATAAATTTCGTCGATAATATTGTGGGCTAATTCTTCTGGTGTACGAGCGAATAGATGCAACGAAGCTGTCGCATCAATAAACAGCTCATCAATACTATAGGAATGAAAATCCTCAGGAGCCACATACTGTAACACCAAGCTCGAAATATAGGTCGAAGCCTTGATATACCTCTCAATGGATGGATTCACCACATGGATATCTTTCCTTTTAGGAATGTCGAAAAGACGACTTCCTGTTTTGACCCCTTCTTTCTTTAATAAGGGTGTGGCAGCTAATACAACGGATCCCGACCGTTTGATATCTCCTACTACCGCAAGCTTTGTTTTCAACGGATTTAATCCTCTTATGACAGAAGAAACGGACGCATAGAACGCCTTCATGTCGACACATATAATGATTCTGTTTGGTAACTGCTCATCCTCCATTGAAAATACTCCTCAAATAAAAGAACGTTTGTTCTGTATATTATATACGAACAAACGTTCTTTATCCAGTGGAATATCATACCTTTTCCCGATTATTGCTATCCTATAGGAAAAGGAATACAAACTATCATTTAAAAGTGGAGTGAGAAAAAAGCCTGTATCTCCTTAGATACAGGCTTTTTCTTTTCGTGTTTAGTTACCATGATTTTAATTCTAGAACTAATTAAAACCTTTTCTATAAAAAATGAATTGTGTTTATTTTAAGGTTAACCCCATATTAAAAAACACATTATTCCAGTTAACTTAAAATAGATTTGATATTTTTAAGAGCATTATAATGCATTCCTTTGTGATATAGACAAAAACTCAGAAATTCATCTATATACCTTAACTTTAGACCAGTAGAGGTTATGTATGGCTGTAAGCTCTTTTCGCCTAATTTTTTTGGTAGTATAAGATTCAAGCGCTGATTCTGTAGTGTTAATAAGTTTAACAGTTCAATTAAACTTGGTCGTTCTATAGACCATTCTGATGGCTTGGTACCGGGTGCAAATATATTGTTATAATGCTCCGGTATATTTATTTCTTCTCCAGCAAAAGAAAAAGCAAATTTCTCTTGTACAACGTATATATGGCCTAGATTCCACTTTATATTATTATTTAGCCCATCTGGGATAATCTCTGTGAAAGCATCATCCATATGAGAAACTAGTTTAATTGTATTTTCTCGCGCAAAATTTAGTTGATTGCAAATATAATGTTCCATCATTAATCTTCTTCCTCCTTTACAACCAAAAAGTTGGATAAGCTCTATCACTTCGTAAATTATTTACGACTAAGGCTACAAGCACAATAAGTAAAGATCCAATTAGAACAGGCGTAATAATATAACTCCACGATACCCCACCTAAGATAACAACAATTGGATCGGCTCCTGCTGGAGGATGTGTTGTCTTAGTAAGCATCATTAACGCAATCGCTAAGCCAACAGCTACTCCTAAAGTCCAAGCATTATTTCCAAATGCATGATATATCACTAAACCCACAAGAGTAGCAACTAAATGTCCTCCGATGATATTTCGTGGTTGAGACAAAGGAGCATTCCATACCCCAAATGCTAATACACAACTTGCTCCAAATGGCGCCATCAACCAGGGCGTTGGAGTCATGTCTGTCAATAATCCTAGAGCTAAAATGCTAATAAGACCTCCAATTAATCCTGTGGAAGCATCCTTAAGATTAATCTTTAATGGACTTTTTGTATTAGTAACCATTTTTGAAAAGAAACTCCTTTTAGGTATAGCTGTACCTTCTGTTTTTGATTGAACTGAACCTGTGACACTCATATGCTTCACTCCTTTTTATTTTTCATTTATTTTACATTCATTAAAACTAACCTGTCAATATTGATTTAATAGGTTAGTTTATGACGGTAACAAAAAAGACTTGAATTCATTTTAAGAATTCAAGCCTTTTTATTGTTTTTATGTTGAAATCGAGCTACTTTCTTTCGATTCCCACATATTTTCATTGAACACCATTTACGTCTGCCTGTTAAATCAATAAATAATAGCACACAATCAGGGTTACTACATCTTTTGATTTTTTGTAGCTTACCATCAGCAATCAAACGCAAAGCATCTAATGATAAGAGAGATAAAATTTTATTTAGTTTGCTGCCTTTAGGAACTTCTCTTAGTTCACCTGACTCAAATTGATATACGTAAGGGGCATTCTCAATGTTTTTTTCTAAGTTTGAGATCCAATTGTTATTAATAGAATTCCCATCTGCTATTCCTTCGAAATTTTCTCTTAGCGTAAAGCGAAACTCATGAATATGAGGTAGTATTTCAGTTGCTTCATCCCTGGATATATTTAAAATCTCCCTATCAAGAGAAGGAATTTGTTCATACATTGTATGAAGCCAGTCTAAAAGATCTTGTTCATGAACCATCAATTCATGGCGACGACCATGACTTATAACTTCTGTATTTACCAAATCAATAGAAAGAAAGCCAGAAACTAAAGGGAATGTTCTCTTACTACACATTATGTTCTTCCTCCCTAAGTCAATATTGGTCAAAATTAATAATACAATTATATATTATCTAACTTATGTTTGAAATGGCATTCACTAACTTGGATTGATTAACCTTTATTTTAAAACATTAACTAATTTAAAATAGTAATTTTGGTTTCCATAAGTTTGATTTTAGGAACCAATTAAAATCTTTTCTATAAAAAATAAATGTAGTTAATCCAAGATTAATTCTCGTTAAAAACTAAGGTGTTTAAAACATAGCTGTCATTCTTATTTCCAAAGACAATCATTTTACTAAAAGAGTATTTAGGGTGAAGGAATCTTTCTATATTCCTTATTCCAAATTACTTGACTAGAAGATGATTTTATAGTGATTTTTACCTTTAGGGGAATTTAAAAACTATAAATAACTTCATATTTACATGATTGGATAACATTTGTAAGTTAGAGACTTATCTATCATAATGACGCTAGTAAATGTAGTGTCAATAGTTTTAATTCAGTGGAATTGTTCGTATCCTCTGTTAAAGCTTCATCAACGTATCAAGTTCAATTTTCTGCTGTAATCTAATTTATTAAGAGCTATAGCAGTAAAGATATTACATAATTTTATTCATAGTTTCTTATTTGTAATCATATTTAAAAATAGTTTTGTAACAGTTTCAAATGAATACAAGGGTGAGCTTTATCAAAATAAAGTTTTAATTAGACAACGTTTTTTAAAAGGATAGTCAATTAGGAAAGCTATTAGCTCATGCTGGAATACCTGAATATTAAATATAAAAAATATGTCAGATTATCTAACCATATATTTGCATAAAACCTTAAAAGTAATATAATCATTCTATCTTATGAACAAAAGTGTTCAAAAATATATAATTGAACACTTTCGTAAAAAAAGTATGTACAAAACCCATCAAAGGTGTTTATAATACATTCTTATAAAGAGTAAATGTTCTAAAAATTATAAATTAATTTATTATTTCAAACTTTTAGAACTAATTATCTAATAAGTATTGATAATTTGAAGATAGTATTGGCCAGTACTACAAAACACATCGATTTTAAAATCAGAAATCTATTAAAACTTTTAAGGGAGAGAATAGTACAATGACAACAACTCTTACAGAAATCAAAGCATATAAACATGAGCCTTTTACAGACTTTACACTTGAAGAAAATAAAAAAGAATTTAGTAAAGCTTTAGAAACTGTACAAGCCGAACTAGGAAAAGATTATCCTCTAGTTATTGGTGAAGAGTTAATTACAACAGATGAAAAAATTGTATCGATTAACCCAGCAAATAAAGTAGAGATTATTGGACGAGTGTCTAAAACGAATCAAGAATTAGCTGAAAAAGCTATGCAAACAGCTCTTTCTACATTCAATACATGGAAAAAAGAAGATCCAGAAGTACGCGCAAACATTTTATTCCGTGCAGCTGACATTATCCGTCGTCGTAAACATGAATTCTCAAGCTATTTAGTTAAGGAAGCTGGTAAGCCTTGGAATGAGGCTGATGCAGATACAGCAGAAGCTATTGATTTTCTAGAGTTTTATGCACGCCAAATGTTGAAGTTAAAAGATGGGGTACCTGTACAAAGTCGTGAAGGGGAAGAAAATAAATTTAATTATATCCCACTTGGTGTAGGAATCATTATTTCTCCATTTAATTTTCCGTTAGCTATTATGGCAGGAACTGCAGCTGCAGCAATCGTTACAGGAAACACAATCTTATTAAAACCTGCTGATGCAACTCCTGTCGTAGCAGCGAAATTTGTAGAAGTAATGGAGGAAGCTGGTCTTCCTAAAGGAGTACTAAACTTTATTCCAGGCGTTACACCTGAGATTGGCGACTATTTAGTTCAACATCCTAAAACACGTTTTGTTTCATTCACAGGTTCTCGTGAAGTTGGTTGCCGTATTTATGAAAAAGCATCAAAAGTACAACCAGGGCAAAAATGGTTAAAACGTGTTATTGCTGAAATGGGTGGAAAAGATACAGTGGTTGTTGATAAAGATGCAGATTTAGATTTAGCAGCATCTTCTATCGTTTACTCTGCATTCGGCTTCTCAGGACAAAAATGTTCAGCTGGTTCTCGTGCTGTGGTTCATCAAGATGTGTATGACATTGTACTTGAAAAAGCAGTTGCATTAACAAAAACATTAAAAGTAGGGAATCCAGAAGATGTATCTACTTATATGGGACCTGTTAGTCATGAGGCTTCTTACAACAAAGTATTATCTTATATTGCAATCGGTAAAGAAGAGGGGCGCTTGATGACAGGTGGAGAAGCAGATGACTCTAAGGGTTACTTCATTCAGCCAACAATCTTTGCAGATGTCGATGAAAAAGCACGCCTAATGCAGGAAGAGATTTTTGGTCCAGTAGTGGCTTTCTGTAAAGCACGCGATTTCGATCATATGATGGAGATTGCAAATAACACTGACTATGCTTTGACAGGTGCGTTACTTTCTAACACACCTGCCCATATTGAAAGAGCAAAAGAAGAATTTCATGTAGGTAATCTTTATTTCAACCGTGGTTGTACAGGTGCAATTGTAGGCTATCATCCGTTTGGTGGATTTAACATGTCTGGAACTGATTCAAAAGCAGGAGGACCGGATTACTTAATCCTGCACATGCAAGCAAAAACAACAAGTACATCACTTTAAAAACAATGGGACAGCTTTTCGAGGCTGTCCCGGTTTTAAAGAAAGGTACATATATTTAGGGGGGGATTTTCATGTTAGCAGAGGTTTCAAAAAATGTTTTTCTTCATGCTTCTCAAAATAGAGTACTAAATAAGGCTGCAAAAAAATGGGGTCTTAAATTTGGAGCTTCTCAAGTTGTGGCGGGGGATACAATTGAGAGTGCCATGGTAAAAGTAAATCAATTAAATCAAAAGGGGTTAGTTTGCACTCTTGATCATCTAGGAGAATTTGTATCTAGTAGAGAAGAAGCTATAGAAGCAACACAATATAACGTACGTACATTAGAAGCTATGGGGAAATCAGGGGTAAATTGTAATCTATCCGTTAAAATGACCCAGCTTGGTCTGGATATTGATCCAAATTTCTGTATGGAAAATATGCGTCGAATCCTTGAAACGGCAAAAAAATATAATAATTTTGTACGAATTGATATGGAAGACTATGCACATTGCCAAATTACGTTAGATATCTTAAAAAAATTACGTCAAACTTATAGTTATGATAACGTAGGTACAGTTATTCAAGCATACTTATTTCGAGCTGAGCAAGATGTAAAAGACTTAAAAGGCATTTCTCTTAGATTGGTTAAAGGGGCTTATCAAGAATCTCCTACAGTAGCTTACCAAGAAAAGAAGGAAATAGATAATAATTACATGAGAATTATTGAAGAACATTTATTAAGTGGAAGCTATACAGCCATTGCCTCTCATGATCATAATATTATCGAAAAAGTAAAAGAATTTGCTGAAAAATATCACATCAATCGTAATCAATTTGAGTTTCAAATGCTATACGGATTTAGAACCGATATGCAGTTGAGTCTAGCTAAAGAAGGCTATAAAATGCGTGTTTATGTCCCTTTTGGAAATGACTGGTTTGGATATTTTATGCGTCGTATGGCAGAAAGACCACAAAATGTTGCATTTGCATTAAAAGGCTTTTTTTCTAAATGAATATCTAAATTTTCATAATATTTAGATATAACTGAGGTTCTGTCAAAAAAATTAAATAGCCTTTGTTATGTGAGCAAAGGCTTTTTCTGACGACTTTCTTCTCTACTCAACTATTAAATTTCCTTACTTTATGGATAGGAATATTAATTTTTACAAAGGAGGTTATAGGATATGCATGATCAACAGCCTGAGCTCAAAAAAGAACTAAAAACACGTCATATCACCATGATTTCTCTTGGTGGTGTCATTGGTGCTGGACTATTTATTGGAAGTGGAACATTAATTAATACTGCAGGACCTGGTTCGATTATCTCGTACGCATTTGCTGGTTTATTAGTCATTTTAGTAATGCGGATGCTAGGTGAAATGTCAACAGCCAATCCATCGAGTGGGTCGTTTGCTACTTACGCCAGAGAGGCACTTGGACCATGGGCTGGATATACTATTGGTTGGTTGTACTGGTTCTTTTGGGTTATTGTTATTGCAGTAGAAGCAATAGCTGGTGCAACAATTATTCAATATTGGTTTCCTTCTTTGCCATCCTGGTCCGTGAGCCTAATTCTTACCTTTCTGTTAACCTTAACTAACATATTTTCTGTTAAATCTTTTGGTGAATTTGAATATTGGTTTTCTTTAATTAAAGTAGTAAGTTTGGGTCTGTTTTTAATCCTTGGAGGAGCTATTATATGTGGTTTTATACCAGGAGTAGAATCACCTGGTACATCAAACCTTCTCGACAGAGGTGGATTCCTTCCCAATGGAATAAGTTCGATCTTCTTAGGAGTAACTGTTGTAATGTTCTCATTTATGGGAACAGAGATTGTAGCCACAGCCGCAGGTGAATCACCTCATCCAGAAAAAGCAATTATATCCGCAACAAATACCGTCATCTACAGAATTTTACTTTTCTATCTTGGCTCTATCCTGATTCTTGTAACAGTTCTTCCTTGGGATTCTTCAAGTTTGATGAAAAGCCCTTTTGTATCGCTCTTAGAAATTGTCAATATTCCAGCAGCAGCTCAAGTAATGAATTTTATCTTGTTAACAGCTGTACTTTCTTGCTTAAATTCAGGTCTTTATACAAGTTCTCGTATGTTATTTTCTATGGCTCAGAAAGGAGATGCTCCTAAACTGTTTTTAAAGGTAAATAGAAAAGGAATTCCTTTTAATGCAATTATAGGCTGTACAATTATTTCTTATATCAGCGTAGGTTTTAATTATCTTTCTCCTGATAAGATTTTTTTGTTTCTAGTCAATGCTTCTGGGGGAGTCGCTCTTCTTGTATATTTGGTAATCGCTTTCTCTCAATTACGTATGCGTAAAAGTTATGAAAAGGAGCAGCCTGAGAAACTCAAAATAAGAATGTGGCTGTTTCCTTACTTAACATACGGCACGATTGTTGGCATTACTAGTATTTTTATCGCAATGCCTTTTATTGATTCTTTACGTACACAGTTCTTTTTAACTTTACTAATAGCTTTATTCATTGTAGGATCTTTCTTTCTTACAAAAAACAGAAGGAATATAACAAAAATAGAAGTAGAGAAAAATATCTCTTAAATTTAAAGTCAATACAAATAAAGGAGCTATTTTTATGTGGATAATCACTACTTATTCAAATTTAAACAATACTACGATGTTTGAATATGAAAACGAAATAGAAGCAAGAAGAGCTTTTAAAGAAATCCAAGGCTGTAAGATCCTTTCGGAGGTTATTTATTTTAACGACTCTAAACTAGCTGTGAATGCATATTAATCTCTTATATTGTACGCTTCGTTATTAACGTTTGTTTTATAATTATTATAGAAGCTCGTCTAAAATAAACTTACCTCTAAGAGGTAAGCAATTTTTAGACGAGTTTTTTCACATATAAATATCTTTTGTTTTATCAACAAACGTTCGTTAAGGTGCATGTATTTAAAAGGACGTTCGTATTTTGTTATTTGAGTTAAACGGACGGTGAGAATGATAGATTTCTTATATAAAAGAAAAGTTCGCAAAAGTATACTTTTACGGACGAGATATTTAAATCTATTAGAAAATTTTAGAATAATTATTATCGGTAACAAAATAAAAAACCTTTATTTCCAATGATATACAGATAGCGCATTCATTGTTCTCGTAATCATCGTTTACACATCATCTGTTAAGTAGCGATGGATAGAAGAAAACACATTATCTCTTATCAGCTCTTCTTCATTTAATAAATGATGTTTTCCGTTCTCTATAAGTTCAACATCTATATTTGGAAACTTCTTTAGTAAGAAATCAACATTATATCTCCAATCCACTGTTGTGTCCTTTTTTCCCTGGAGGATGAGAACAGGGACAGAACTGGGATTCCCCTTCTTAATCAATTCATTCCATCTTATCAATGCTTCTACCCAACTGAGAGGGACCTGATCATACTGTAACGGATCATTCTTCACAAAACGCAAAAACTTTGCATCTGTTGAATTGTCTCGAAGTATCCTCTTCAAATTCCTGGTGAACGCTTTTAAGGGCTTTACTAAAATGGTGATTGCATTCCAGCGATAAGGCCGAACGAGGGGCGAGACAAGCACTGCTTTTCGAATCTGAGACGTTTCAGGGTTATTCAATATATAATCGACTGCAGCAGAAGCGCCCGTACTATGAGCCACGATATAGACGGGCAGAGAGCTTGAAGACAGGTGTCTACGTACGACTTCTCGAATACTTTCTGTATAGAGAGAAAACTCCGAAATGGCTCCCCGTTCTCCTGTTGACAATCCATGTCCTGGTAAATCAAATGTCAACACATGAAACCCTTGTTGAATCAAGAAACGAATGACAGTACTTAGTACTCCCGCATGATCATAATAACCGTGAAGAAGAAGAATATGAGCTTTTATCGGTAAGGGACGAAAAGATTGGATAAACAGCCGTTCATGGACAAACGATTCAAATCCGTAACGATACATTATGTTCTCTGTTGGGAGATTGTAAAACTCACTGTAACGTTTCATGTTTTCATTCATGGGGCGTGAATCGTATGTAAAGTGAAAATGCTGATCATTTTTAATGTTTTTAATAACTTGTTTCATATTCGACCTCTGTGTCTCCGTAATTTTTTTATGTCATTTAATAATATTATATTCCTCATTTACTAATGAAAAATGAAAAACCAAAAGAAAAGTTTTATGTAATTAAGTCATCGGTGTTTATTTTTTTGATTATTAAAAGCTTTATGCAGTTTTTACTGCATAAAGCTTTTAATAATCAACGATAACCCAATTGCTATACAAAACATACTATTGTAAATACAGTTTTTATTGCTTGGATAAACCGTTTTTCATCTGGTTTCTACTGCTCATTGTTTGCATAGTTGGTGCCCCTGTTTTATTTCCATTTCCTCTTATTATCCAAATCACTAAAGTCCCAATTCCTATGCTTAAAAGTGACAGTAGCATGCCTCTGTTATTATTTTTCTTTGCAAATAGGCCATTAACATTAAATAAAGAAGTTAGCTGCTGTACATTATTCATTATGCAAATCCCTCTTTGATAAGTGTTTGAAAGAAATCTCTCTTCCAACATCTTTATTTTTTACCGACGCTACATATATATACTAGGAAAATGATCTATCGTTACTTGGGTTTTCAAATTATTTCCTGTAATTATTTAAAAACCAATGTAAACCTTAATACATATATGACTATTAGAAGGAGTGGAAAAAGAATGAAGACAAAAAAATATGTACTGGGACTCTTATCAGCTATTTTATCAGTAGGATTTCTTTTTGGTTGTAATGATAAAAAAGATGAAGCTGAGCCTGATCCAACTGAAGAACCGTCCGAACAAAAAGCTCAAAATAATCGTGATAACAATGATCTACGAGACGTGGGATTTCAACCCGACGGTGTTCAAAATAACAATGTAGATAATAATAATCAGACACGATTAGAGGTAGCTGATAAAGCTGCGGATCGTATTGCTAAATTAAATGAAGTAGATACTGCGAATGTGATTGTTACAAACCGAAATGCATACGTGGCTGTTGTTTTAAAGAATGAAGCAAACGGGGAAGTAACCGACCGTTTAAAAAAGAAGATTTCAGATCAAGTAAAAGTTACAGATAAAGATATTCGAAATGTGTATGTGTCATCCGATCCTGATTTTGTGAATCGTATGGAAGGGTACGGAAATCGAATTAATGAAGGTTCGACAAGAAATGGCCTATTTGAAGATTTTACTGAAACCGTTAAAAGAGTATTCCCTAATAATCGTTAAACAGAAATGATGAGATATAAAAAAGTAATTTTTTATGTTTTAGAAAGAGAGGCCTCCTTATAGATTAAGGAGGTTTCATATATGCTTCTCTCTCTATTATACGAAATGACTTAATAGTTATTTTTGGTTCCTTTTTACTATCATAGGAGCATTGATCATGTAATGGATGCTTCATTAGGAGAGAAGAGTCTATCTAAAATTGAAGGAGAAAATCAGGATGGATTATAAAATATTCAAGATAATTAATCAACTGGCTGGGCGTTATTCTATATTGGATATGCTGATGATATTGGTTTCAAATAAGGTACGTTATCTATTCGCTTTTGTGTTAATGTCGATGTGGTTTCGAGGCCATTCGTACAGAAAAGTGATAAGATATGCCTTAATATCTGCGGCCTTTACGTTGTTGATTGACATGTTAATTCAATGTTTTTATTTTAAGCCTCGTCCTTTTATAAAGCACCGTGTCGGCATCCTTATTCCTTCAAAGATGAATTCCGCATTCTTAAGTAAACATACGTTGCTTGCAACTGCTGTAGCCACTTCTATTTTTCTACGTGAACGTGTTCTCGGGTCAGTTATGTGGGGAATGTCCTTGTTAACAGGATTCTCAAGGATTTGGGTAGGGCATCATTATCCCTCTGATATTGTCCGAAGCCTCTTTATTGGTAGCTTAACAAGTATTATTGTTGAGAAAGTTTTTGGTTCTCTAAAAATAATGAATCGAAAATCAAAAAAGTATTATGCCCAAATACGTAAATGAAGCATTTTCACTAGCTAATAATGTCTCGATTCTGTACTTGCTTTAATAATTAGTTAAAGCAGTTACTATAGCGAAGGCTTCTACTAATAACGACAAGATAAAGCTCTTAAGGGAAAAATTCCCTAAGCGCCTCATTTTTAGTTGTAAAATTTGTATTTAGGCTGATGAGCTAAACAATCTTACCGATCTCCTGTAGTTTATCATTGAGCTTTATACATATGAGATTTTAAAATTATTCATTACTTAAGTCTCTTTTTGTTTTATCACTGGATTTATTTAAGACAAATCCTGTAATTAGCTCATTAAATTGAACCCACTTTTTTGTAGGCAGTTGGTGACCCTGTTGTGGTAAAACAAAGAATTCAGCATGCTTACATTTATTTTTATACTCTTTCATATAGTGGGTAGTCCAATCCTTTTTCCCACCATATATAAACAACAAAGGCATAGTTAAGTGATGAAGTTTGTCTAAACAGTTATAGTGTAATGAATGATTATAATACTGATACCATGATTCTTGATCTGCTTTTTTCATATAACTAACTAGGCTCTTTCTTAGTGTCTTGTCCTGAGTATGACTTATAGAAAGGCTTTTTATTAATATATTTAGGTGTTCTTTTACCATATACATTCCTATTTTATGTAATAGTTGTCCAGGTATATCTCTTACTATAGGGTAAGTTCCTGAGAAAACTAATAATTCGACTCTATCGGGATGATAAATAGCCAGCTCTTGAGCAATTAGACAACCAGCAGAATAACCACATATAATAGCCTTGTCTAAATGCAGCGCATCCATAAAACGCAATACTTCGTTTGCATAGAAGGAAATTGATACAGTTTGTTCAGCTCTAGGACTTCGTCCATGACCACTTAAATCTGGAAAGATGACTCTCATATGCTTGGATAAATCGTATTGATAATGGAAGACTTTATTTCCCATGCCAGGTGGATGAATAAAGATGACTGGCATACCCTGTCCACGCTCTTCATAATACAAGTATTTATTAGTGTCTATTTCGATAAAAGGCATGATTATTTCTCACTCCAAAATCAATTAATAATTACTCTTTAGTTAAGGTTAATCTAGTTTATGAAAACCAAGATCTTTTTTCATCTTACATTTAACTCCATATAATTAACTATTTGTTCTGTATTGTTTAAAATCAAAGATCCTTTTTATTATTTATTATGAGGTTATTATAGTGAGACTATACAGACTAAAAAGGAGGAGATTTTAGAATTGTTAATAGGATTTCTGATAATGCTGATTATGTGAACTAAACATGTATACAATACACAGCTTAAAAAGCAGAAAAACTCCCATCGGTTGGAAGGGAGTTTTTCTGCTTTTTAGGAGTTTGCTATAGTATTATGATTTATCCATCTTGAGTAGTTTGCTTAAAAGATAAACTTTTATTCATTTATATAAAAAGAAAAAACATTCATGACAGGTAGCTAAAGCTTATACATATAGTAAGAGATAAATTAATTAAAAAGGTGATTATTATGTTTCGAAAAATACCGGTTGTTCTTGTCGGAAGCTTATTATTAAGTATAGGAATTAATGGATTTTTAGTTCCTCATTATTTGTTAGATGGAGGAACAATTGGAATCGCTCTCATCCTTCACTATTATTTTGAATTTTCTACAGGTTTAACGATGATTATTTTGGGCTTACCATTATGTTGGTTTGCTTGGGTTTATGAAAGAACTTATTTTTATAATAGTTTTTATGGGTTACTTATTTCTTCTTTATTGATTGATTGGCTAGAGCCTATTAAAGACCAGTTTCAACTTCCTGTTTTTCCTAGTGTAATCTTTGGAGGAATATGTATTGGGACGGGAGTTGGTCTTATGCTTCGATACGAGACAAGTACTGGAGGAACAGATTTACTAGCACAACTTATATCAAAAGCTTTTTCCTTAAACATAGGGATGGTTATTTTAATTATAGATGGTTTTATCATAACAGCAGCTCTTCCTTTATTAGGACCTAAAACGTTTCTTTTTTCATGTTCAACAATTTTTATAGGTGGAATGACGACTTCGTTAATTACAAAAAAGGAATAATTAGGATTATAAAGTTAGTATTTTCTATCCTCCGTTTTTTGCCCCTCCCTTTCTACAACCTTCAATCGCTTTATAAGTTCATGTTAATTATTTTAACTTATAAACCTAAAGTCCTTCTAAAATGGCCTTCTTTTAGAGTGAACTAAAATACATAAACCTTTTCGTGAAAATTAAGGAATGCTGCTATAACATTTGTTTGATTATAAATTGAATACCATATCTCTTTCTAAATCATACTATATAAGTACATTTGTATTTATATGAAAATCAGGAGGGTCTATTAATGAGCAATGGTAATACACCGGCAATTGGATTCATTTACAATGGTGAATTTTACGAGATACTTATAAATCAGAAGTCCACAACATTTAAGGAAAACATTAGCCCCCAGGAATCTAGATTACCTACGAAGTTAAACTTTCCTGGTGAAGACGAAAAAAAATTAGTTTTTGTTTCCTATAATTCCACCGGAAATGGTCAGACACCAATAATACTTGAGAAATCTAATCAATTACCAGAAAACGCTATAAAAATGCTATTAGAATACAGTATTGATTCGTCTAGACCTTTCTTATAAGGGAGACTTAATGTGGAATCTATTTTCAAAAAAATATAGCATGATTCTCCATAAGGACTATTTTTATAGGGACTAACATATATATATAATGCAGACTTTTTATGCATTCACCTTCCACTGGGGTATCGAGAAAACGTAGTCATATCAAGGATGTATAAAAAGCTGCATACTCCGGAAAAAGAACCCTCGGCGGAACCGTTCTGCGACAAGGGTTCTTTTTTGTCGTGTCTTCCGGAAAGAGTGTTTATGTAAACTAGGAATGAATATGATATTCATATTATTAGAGATATAATTTAAGTAACTATTTGTAAAGGAGTTAGTTTATTGAAAAAGTATGAAAAGATGTTAATAGCATTCAATGATAAGGAATTAAATTGTTATGCGAATCAAGGAGATTGGCTTTATATTGCAACTAAGAAGGATACAAAAAAGGGATTATTTCGTTTAGCTAACTACTTGCATTATTTTGTTTCTTTAAATTCAGAACGCATTCCTTCTGAATTTGGGGTTGTAAAGAAGATTGAAGGCTATGTTACAGCAGAAGATTTAGCTAAATTGGATTATGAAAGTAGAAAACAGGATGTATCACTTATAACAGATCAAGTGTTAATAGATTATGAAAAATTCCTTCAAAAGATAAATGCTCAACCTGAACATACTCCTATGGCAGTTACATGGTTAGAAAAAAGGTTCCCTAATAATACAAAAGAGTTAAGGGTACATAAAAAGTTCTTTTCTGGCATGTCTAAAGCAGAAAAGAAATCTATATTTGAATTTACAATTAGAGATGGCTCTCAATAACACAAGCGCTAACAATTTGACGTTAGCGCTTATGTTGTTCCTAAAATCTTGATTATGTTAACTGATTTTGTATATTATATTCACTTTTCATATTAGCATTCGAAACTTTTATTAGTAAAAAAAAGAAAGAACAACATAACATTTTCTTCCTGTGATAGCATCAATTTAAGTAAATTCATAAATAAATTAGGGAGAGATCAGAATGACAGTTCGCTTAGTGAAAGGATCAGATTATTATATACTATCACCGTTAATCAACGAATGGTGGAATGGAAGACAAATGTCTGACTTGTTGCCAAAGCTTTTTTTTTGATCATTTTAAAAATACTAGCTTTATTGTTGAAGAAGAAGGTGAAATCATAGGCTTTTTAATTGGATTCTTATCTCAATCTTATTCGAATGAAGCATATATTCACTTTGTTGGAATTCATCCGCAGCACAGGGGAAAAGGTATTGGGAGACATTTATATAATCAATTTTTCGACGTAATTAAACAAAATGGCCGTAATATTGTTCGCTGTGTGACTTCTCCTGTGAATAAAGCTTCAATTGCTTATCATACTAAAATGGGTTTTGAAATTGAACAGGGGAATAAACCTAATCAAGATAAGGTTCTATTTGTAAAGTACTTGAATTAATTCAAGTACTTTTTCTATCGATAATTTACATTATGGTGCGACAAGAAGTCGCTTTCTTACAGTGTAGCTAACGCTACTCATCTAGACGCGAAGATGATCTCCATCCGAAACGGCATTCTTGGTAACGAGTCTGTCGGTTGCATGAGGAAATGTGGAAACAGAGGACAAATGCATGGTCCAGAATACTGCTAGGAGAAAATAGGTACGGCAAACGAACGTGAAGGTTTGTAAGCTTCGTAAGCGTTAGCTCAAGATAGTGCATAGTTTTGCTTGGGTCTTGGCAAGAGGAACAGTAGATTCATAAAGCTACTCTGATGCGTCCCGCATCTTGCCCGGAGTAAAGAACCTGCCTTCCCCTATTGCATCTGTAGAAAGTGAAACTTGGTAAGCCCTATGTCATCTGCATAAGCAGTAGGATGACTGTAAAGTCAAACAATGTGACAGAGGGTATGGGATATGAGAAAAAGCGAAAGCCGTTACCCTGAAAAGGAACAGGAAAGCAGAATGATTGTATAACTGGACGGATACTGTCGGTTTTACAGACAATGACAGGCTCGAAAGAGCGCCCACTTCTCATGGGTCTTCAACACGAAAATAAATTTGTGGCTATCTTCTAACGAAAAGGAGCGTGCTGTTATGAATACCTCTCTACGAGCGTCGGCGCACGTCTCGCATAAAGATTGGTACTCTATTGATTGGAGTATTATACAAAAATATGTAGCGAAGTTACGACAAAGAATTTATCGTGCCGAACAACAAAATCAACAAAGAAAAGTAAGGAAACTTCAACGTTTACTCCTTCGGAGTAAAGCAAATTTACTGCTTTCTATTCGCAGAGTAACACAACAGAATAACGGTAAGCGAACACCTGGTGTAGATGGCTATACGGCCTCAAAACCAAATGAACGTATCAAACTTTATCAACAACTAGTTCAATGCAATGTCTTTCGTCATCGTCCAAAGCCAGCAAAACGAACGTTTATTCCGAAGAAAAACGGAAAGCTAAGACCTTTGGGTATTCCTACGATGCGAGACCGAGTCTATCAAAACGTAGTAAAAAACGCACTTGAACCCCAATGGGAGGTCAAATTTGAACCTACTTCCTACGGTTTTCGTCCCAAACGAAGTACACATGATGCAATAAGTAATCTGTTTAAGAAGCTTAACACCAATAGCAAGAAAAAGTGGGTATTCGAAGGAGATTTTTTAGGATGTTTCGACCATCTTAATCATAAGTGGATAGTGGAACAAACATCTATGTTTCCGGGAAACATTCTCATTAAAAGGTGGCTTAAAATGGGATACATAGAGCAGGATATGCTTCATACGACAACAGAAGGAACCCCTCAAGGGGGGATCGTGTCTCCACTTCTAGCTAATATCGCTTTATGCGGTATGGAAGAAGAGATTGGTATTGTTTATAAAAAGACATACAAACCAAACGGAGGATATAAAATCGACCCCAAATGTAAGATAGGACGTGTTCTCTACGCAGATGACTTCGTCATCGTAACGGAAACGAAGGAAAGCGCGGAAAGCATGTATCGAAACCTCGCTCCTTACTTACAAAAACGAGGAATTACACTTAGTATGGATAAAACTAGGGTTACACATATTGAGGACGGGTTTGATTTTCTTGGCTTCTCGCTGCGTCAATATAATACGGGACAAGGAAAGAAATTATTTATCAAACCTAGCAGAGAAAGCATTAAAAAGGCTAAAAACAAGATAAAGGATACGTTCTCTGTGATGAGAGGACGACCAGTAAAAGAAATAATACGTGTTTTAAACCCGATTATTCGTGGCTACGGACAGTATTGGGAACATGTCGTATCCAAAAAGACTTACAGCTACATGGACAATTATATTTTCCTAAAAGTGAGAAAGCATTTGAAACAATTGCATCCAAAGAAGTCGAGAAAATGGATTAGCCAGCGTTATTTTAAGAAGCCCCACCACGGTGGGAATAATAAATGGATTCTCACATGTCCAGTTACTAACATTCAATTGTTAAAGATGTCCTGGATTAAGATAGAACGGCATGTCATGGTAGCCTATAAAAACAGCCCAGATGATCCAAGTCTAAGAGAGTATTGGGAAAAAAGAGACCGTAAGGTCTTTAATAGCGAAAATACTTTAGATAGGATGAAACTCGCAAGAAAACAAGGATATCGTTGTGCGTTGTGTAAACAAACTCTACAAAATGGAGAAAAAGTTACAGTACGAAACCTAGAGGTTTCTACAGGTGAATTTGCTAAACTAGTACATGTACCGTGTATTAGATAAGTTGTTCGGATAAAAAGAAGGCTTGAGCCGTATGACGGGAAATCTGTCACGTACGGTTCTTAGGGGGGCGGGCGCTCGTGAGAGTGCCTCCCTACCCGACTTAACTAATTTTGTATTAGATGATACATACCCTAAAATCAGAAAAAACTACTGTAATAAATAGAATACTTAAAGCGCTCATCTTTCTTTTAACTTGCTAAGGAAGTAATACTACACTAATATTGACAGGTACAACAATTAATTTTTAAACAAGAGGTGCATTAATGAAGCTAGACGAGTTTACAATTGGACAAGTATTTGAAACCAAGTCCTTTAAATTAACAAAAGAAGATATAATAAGATTTGCAAAGGAATTTGACCCTCAATATATGCATTTAGATGAAGAAAAAGCGAAACAAGGTAGATTTAATGGAATAATTGCTTCTGGAATACATACAATGGCGCTTTCATTTAAGCTTTGGATTGAACAAGGTATGTATGAGGAAGATGTTATTGCTGGAACAGAGATGAATAATATCAAATTTATAAAACCCGTTTATCCAGGAGATGAATTGCATACTATTGTCAAAGTCATTGATAAAGAAACGAGAAAAAGGGAAACAGGAATCCTTACTGTCTTATTATCTACTTATAATAGAGAGCAAAAAGTATTTGAAGGTGAGTTGTCCGTACTAATAAACAAATAAATTCTCATTTAAATTGGTGAAAGTCTCCAATTACTTTTCTGGATCATCTTGTTATAAGTATTTTGCACTCAAAAACAACTTGATTTGTAGAATGGTGTATTCTCTCCACGATCAGTTATCATTCTGGAATTTATAAATGCAAAATAAGTCACATCTTATAAAAAGGAGTGACTTATTTTTACTCAAAATTTAAATTCTCTTATTAATTTTTGAAATTGTTTTTGGTAGAAAGTCAACCTGTATTAGCTAACAGCCTGTTTATTTTTAAATGCTATTTCTAGTTCAATTTCTTCTAACGTTCGACCTTTCGTCTCAGGAACATATTTCATAACAAAGAGGAAAGCAAAAACCCCAATAACTGCATATGTTAAGAAAAGGACGCCTACTCCAACAGCTTCTACAAGTACAGGAAATGACATCGAGATGACGATATTTGAAAGCCATAAAGCTGTACTTGCTACACCCATTGCTACGCCACGCACATTCATAGGGAAAATTTCACCAAGAATGACCCATACGACCATACCCCAACTTGCTGAATATGCAACAATAAACAAGGAAAGGCAAGTAAGTAACAACCACACTGGCACTTCAACCCACACCATTCCAACTCCAAGCGTACCCAACGCAACTGTCATACCAATGTTTCCAATTAACAATAGCTTTTTACGGCCAATTTTATCAATAAGGAGCATTCCAAGAATCGTAAACAAAATATTAAAAACTCCAATACCTATTGTTCCAGCAATTGCTGCTGTAGAACCGAATCCAGCTGTACTTAGTATTGTTGGTGTATAGTAGATAATTGTATTGGTTCCAATAATCTGTTGAAATACAGCAATGCCGATCCCAATAAATAAAACAGAGCGTAAGCCAGGTGCAAAGAGCAGCTTTAAGTTTACCTTTTTTTCAGCCTTTACCTGCATAATACTTCTGATTTCTTCTTCTACTTGGTGCGAATATCTTGTTAGAGATAACACCCTACGTGCTTCATCTTCACCTACATTCTGCCACAGCCACCTTGGACTTTCCGGCATAAAGAACATCCCTAGCATCAGTAAAACAGAGGGAATAACAGCTAATCCTAGCATCCAATGCCAATTTTCTGAAGTCGCAAACATGTAATTTACAAGGTAGGCCATAAAAATGCCAAGAGCATTCATAATTGTGTTTAATGAAGAGACCTTACCGCGAATATTTGCTGGAGCCATTTCAGCTAAGTATAGAGGAACAATACCTGAAGCTCCTCCAACTGCTATTCCTAGTTCAATACGAAACGCAATTAAAGTATGTACATTAGGAGAAATAGCTGTTCCAATTGCGCCAATCGTAAAGAGTACACCTAGTATAATGATTGTTTTCTTTCTTCCATATTTATCAGCTACAGGTCCACTAAAAGCTGCGCCTATAAGGGCCCCAATTAAAACGCCACTTACCACTAACCCTTCAAGAAAAGGTGTTAGTCCCATGTCTTTCTTTATAAAAAGAAGAGCACCTGAAATAACCCCTGTATCGTAACCAAATAAAAGCCCACCTAAAGCACCAAAACAATAAATTACCCACCTATACATTTTTTGTTTATTCATGGTCCACCCATCCGCCCCTTTAGTTGAATCTTTTTTAGCAAAGAAATACTATTTAGAGTTGTTTTACAGGTATGAAGTTATTTTGTAAGAACGATAAACTTTCTTCAGCGAACGTGTAAATCTTATTCATGTTGGCTCCTTTATTCGCTTGAAAAGGATTTGGACCGGGAGCTGTTGCTTCTACCACAACATACCCACTGAAGTTTATCTTCTGTATTCCAGAGATAAATGGCTTAAAGTCGATGAGTCCACGCCCCATACTTCTTCGATTACTATCAGCTACATGAAGAATGTGCAGGTTATCCTGTGCGTCTAAAAAAGGAAATTCAAGATCTCGCTCTTCAATGTTCATATGGTAGGAATCCAACAACATTTTCACTTTAGGATGATTAACTTCTTTCACAAATTTTGTAGCATCGGCTCCTGTATTAACAATGCAACTCTCATATCTGTTTAAAGGCTCTATTACAAGAGTAATATCTAATTCCTCTGCTCTTTTTGTTAACTTTTGTACAGAGTCAATAGCCCATTTCCAGTCCTCTCCCTCCGCGCCCATCGGGGCCGTCTTTCCAACAGCAGAGGGACAAACCACTAAATATTCTGCTCCTACCTCTTTAACAGCTTCGATTTGCCTTTCAAAGTATGAGACTGCTTTTTTTCGGTTATCTTCGCTTCGATTGGCTAAATCTTGTTCTTCGTTCGGCCAACCAGTATCGCCTGTCAAACCACTTATTTCTAAATTTAAGTTTTTCGCTAATTGTTTAATATCGCGCCATTTATAATCGTCTACTGCAGCTCTAATTTCTATTGCGTCATATCCGGTTTTTGCCACAAACTCCATTGTATTTTCTAAAGGAATATCTCCAAACGTCCAACTACAAATTGAAAATTTCATCTTTATTCTCCTTTTTATACATTTAATTTATTTTAGAAAGTTAAACCTAAAAAGAAGAACCTAGCCATTAATGATATCGCTTTCTTTTTAGGTCGAATAAAATAATGCTTTTATAGTGAAGATAGTTTAATTAGATCAACTGTACACTTTCCTTAATTTTGACTGGTGCATTTGTTTTAACAGATTCAATACAAGCAAGTGCAATAGAAAGAGCTCTGCGAGCATCGTTACCTGTTACATATGGAGTACTTCCATTACGCACACATTCTACAAAAGAAGTGAGTTCTGCCACGTAAGCATCGTGCAACAACTCAGTGTCTCTTCGATATGTATCCCTACTTATTCCTTCTGAAGTGTAGCGAATCATGTTTGTTTGTTGAACACCTCCGGCTATTACCATACCAGCTGAACCAAATACTTCACCACGAACATCATATCCATAAACTGCTTGGAAATTTGCTTCAGCTGTTGCGATTGCTCCGTTATCAAAACGGATGTTAACAACTGCAGTATCAAGGAGACCTTTATCTTTAAAGTCTGGACGTACAAGTGCATCGGCTACTGCATAAACTTCAATTGGTTCTGCACCTGGATTTAAATAGAGTAATGTATCAAAATCATGGATGAGCGTTTCTAAGAATATTGTCCATTCTGGAATTGGGGTCGGATCCCCCAAACCTGGATCACGCGTCAAAGACCTTAATAACTGTGGAATTCCGATTCTACCTTTCACAATATTGTTATAAGCAGCTCTAAAATCTGAAGCGAAACGACGATTAAATCCGACTTGTAAGGGAACGTTTGCATTCTGAGCTGCTAATATGGCTTTATCTGCTTCTTCTAAGGTAATCGCCATTGGTTTTTCACAGAAAACTGCTTTCCCAGCATTAGCAGCAGCAACAACGAGATCTGCATGTGAACGGGCAGGAGCTGCAATAACTACTGCGTCAATATCTGGATCTTGGAACATTTCCTTTGGATCTGTATATGCCTTTGATACTCCCAGTTCTTTGGCAAGTCTTTCAGCAGATCCTGAAACCGGATCAGCGATTGCGTTAAGCTTTGCTCCATATATTTTACGAGCAACTGTTCTTCCATGAAAACTTCCCATACGTCCTGCACCAACCAGACCAATTCTAATTTCTTTCATCTTTTTTCCCCCTCTAGATTAAATAAAGTTAACTTCCTCTTGTAGCTTTTTTTATAACGCTTTCATTTCTGGGTTAATCAAACCTTTTAAAACTTACTAAGCTAACAATTAAGGAAAGCTCTTTCCTTAATATTGAGTTTATCCTCTAGTTTTTTTATTGTCAATAATTTTTTAAAAATTTAAACAATATGTACGATTGTCTATTCTGCCTGAGTTTTTAGATTATATAGCCTTTTTAAGTATTATAAAAATGGTAAATTAATTCTAATTTTCTTGTAAGTGTTAGTAAAATAAATTTAGACATCTTATAATTAAGGAAAGTTCTTTCCTTTTTCGGTTTTCTTGAAATCACTAAGAATTATCATAATAAATTGATAAAGTTAATGGGAAGCTCTAAATAGATTGCCCATAGATAACTATATTTCAGATATAAGGTGGACTTTATCACATAGAAAAAACAGCAATATCTTACCTATGTAAATGAAAGAATTTAGATAAGCATAAAGAAAGGCATATAGTGAATAGATTAATACGTTGTTAGTTGCGATAATGAAACAAGAGGCTGTTTTAAATAAGCTAAATTAGCTATAGATATTGTGTAAAGTTCTTGTAATTTAGGATTATTGATTTTTCACTGTGAAAAAGATAGCAAAAAAAGCCACATAGCTTTAAAACAAGCTGCGTAGCTTTTTCACTCCTGAAAATTCATTATTCAACACATAAGTATCTAACTTCAATGACGGTATTAATTACTAAAAGGTTTCATTTTTTTATCTACATTCATGTATTCGTTTTATTATGAGAAGTAGATGCACGAACTACTAATTTTGGAGATAAAACGATTCTTTGCTTGGTCTCCTTTGAATCTTCAATCTCCTGTATTAATAGTTCAACAACTTTCTTACTCATTTCATGAATAGGTTGAGCTATTGTAGTTAAAGGAGGATCACAAATTGTCGATAGTACAGTGTCGTCAAACCCAATAATTGATAGATCTTGCGGAACTTTTATCTTAAGTTCACGCGCACCCTGTATTGCTCCAATCGCAAGAAATTCGGTTGAGGCAAAAATAGCTGTTGGAGGAACAGACAAATGTAGAAGTTCACGTGTAGACTGTTTTCCTTCATCAAGTGAAGTATTATTGAGAGATACTAAATTTTCATCATATGGCAATCCTGCTCTCTCAAGGGCTTGCTTATATCCCTCAAATCTTGCTCCTATAGTCGGAAACTTAATGTCTTCAGTAATCATTGCAATTCTTTTATGACCTAAGCTTATCAAGTATTCTGTAGCCTCATAGCCTCCCAGAAAATCATCCACTAATACAGCATCGACAGCAAGCGAAGATACATCTCTCGAAAGTAATGCGACTGGAATTTCAGCCTTAAGGAGCTCTTTAATGGCTTTATCCTCTTTTAATCCGGTAGCAATTATAATACCATCTATGTACTTTTGTTTTAATATAGAAATGTATTCGATTTCATTTTTTAAATCATTGTCCGTACTACAAATCATTAAACTAAAGCCGAACTTCTTAACATGATTTTCAACACCCCTTGCTATCTCTGCCATGAAAGGATTTGCAATATTAGGTATCAAAAGTCCAATAGTTTGAATACGCTTTTTGACGGAAGCTACCACACTAGGTTGATAGTCTAATTGGTGCATGGTATCCCTAACCTTTTTTCTGGTTTTCTCTGCAATACTCCCTGTATTATTTAATACTTTAGAAACGGTTGAAATGGATACTCCAGCTTCCTTTGCTACATCATATATGGTTGGTTTCATTCCCTTTCCCTCTTTTCTCTTAACGCATCATACATTTATTTTAACTTATTTTAATTATAGGCGAAATGATTACCAAATTAAGTTTATTACTTGCAACAATCTTTTTTTATCTTTAGGTATTATAGTTATTCATATTTGATACAAACCTAATAAATATAAGAGTGTTCATGTAAACTAGCGACGTATATCATATTCATTAATTTTTCTCTTTTTATAATGTAGTAAAATGTAATTATAAGGAAATTACTGGAGGGATATTCTTGTTTAAGACGCTACCATACAGAATAGCTACGACCTTGCTTGCATTGGTTATCGGTTTACTGAACTATCCCAGTGAAATTTCAAATTTTGCTTTTATAGTATCGTTTATGGGACTATTTTTCATTATGGAATCAATTGTTCCTAATTTGAAACGTAAAGTTAGTTTAATTAGGATTTTTTCAATATTTTTTATTGTGATATGTGCGATTACATATCTTAATGCTTAAAGCCAATCCTTTTTGGATTGGCTTTAATTTATTCCTAGAAGCTACATTATGTGAACTGAACAAGTATAGGTTATACAGTCTAAAAACAGAAGGAACTACTGTCCCCCAACAGTAGTTCCTTATTGTAATATAAGTGCATTTTGGATGATCTAATTTACCTGAAGTAGTTTATACAGAAAGAATGATTGACGAATGACTCACAGAGACAGATTCTTTTTTAGTTATTTACTAACTTCCACTATGAATGGAACTATAAAGACTTTGTTACTACGCTGAAACTCTCCCCAAATTTTATAGATGCCAGGTGAAGGAAATGTGGTATGGAACATAGCTTTAGATCCTTTTATCCTTTCATCCATTGGGTGTACGTGCAGATATTTTGTTGCGTCTTGATTTAGAATGACAACGTGTCCTACAGCTCCAAGGTATGGTTGTAAATCCTGAATAGGCTGTTTGGTTTTAGCGTCTTCAAAATGAAAATTTAGCATAGTTTCCTGATTCGCTTTTAGCTGGCTATCTATTTTAAGAGACACTTGATTTCCATTAACAGTTTTTAATAATTTCTTATCAGGTATAAGGCTAACAGGGGCTGATGTATTTCCCTTAACAGAAACCGTATGCATTTGAACTGTATCCGATTGTCCTTTCGGTACAAAGTCAGCAATTAATTTAAATGATCCTCCCTGAGTAAACGTAACAGGTACTGTAAACACACCTTTTCCCTTATAAGTAGGATGGATGTGTTGATATTTTGACAAGTCTTTGGTTGCAACAATCAGATGCATTTTCTTTTCGTGATTTACCTCAAATTCGGAAATAGGCTTCCCTTTATTATCTTTGATTGTGATTGTTAACTGATTGGTTGTATTAGCCTGAGGATAATGTTCAAACTTCCAATCGGTTTGTACGGCAACTTGTTGTTTTTCTTTTGAAGAATCGTTATGGTCCATGTTTGCCATGTCGTGTTTCATCTGCTTATATTCAGAATCCTTATTACATGCTACCAAAGAAATCATAGTTAAGAGAGATACCGCGACAAATAGTAACTTTTTCATATATACACCCTTTCATTGTAATAAGTACTGCTGCCCACCATTTATATCAAATAGATGTGGAGAAACTGTGCAGACCTATCTATACAAGGATAGCCTCTATACCCAAACACAGAATTAAGTAAAAATCGATAAGTAATTACGTAAACTTACTTATAATAAATTGTGTTTAATAAAAATAAGAAATCTTAAAAGGCATGCGTATTAATACGCATGCCTTTTAAGTAACCTTTCATAAAAAATCCCAAAATATAAATACCAGATAATGCTTATAGGGTTTGTCAAAAATTATTTTATCCAATAAATGTCGACTGTTAAATATGGAAATATAATCAATTAAATAGGTTTTTTAGATAATATTAGTGAATTAGATACAATTACATAACTAGAAAGGTATGTAAAATGATTATAAACTATACTTCTACCGACGGTATATTTGATATTGTTTCACAACGTTAATGAGATTAAATTTACTCCTTCTTGCGAACTTCCACTAGAAATAATTTTTTATCAAAGACTTCTCTTTTATCAGCTTTATGTCGTCTAACTCTCTCCAAATCTTCGATGGAAAATCCATGACACTTTGTTAATCCATAGATTACTTCTAATAAATCTGCAAGTTCTTCTATAGCCTCATTTGAGTTAGAAGCTGCTAAATACTCATTTAATTCTTCCTGACTTTTCCTTTGAAGTTCTATTAAATAATCCTGTTCTGTTAAAACTTCAACCACACACTCGCCTTCGAATTCTTGAATAATTTCGGGTATGCGGTCTCTAATTAGTTTATTATAAATGGTCATATATCTTATCTCCTTTATAATTAGAGTGTTTACTATACAGACGTAGCAGAACTATCTAAACAAAAAACAAGCCTTTGAAAACAAATGCTTGTTTTTGTTTAGAACTTATTAATATAAACTGTTAGAAGGTATTTTCATCTGTATCTACATTGATTAATTTTTTGCATTTTCATATTCAACAACACGTTTCATTGCTTGAATGTGGCCTAAATGATTGGATTCATGTAATACAGCCAAACCTGCTAATTGTTCATAAGTATCAAAACCCATAAATGGTTTTTGAAGTGTTTTCTTTAATTGTTCATTTGGAATTTGCTGAAGACGAATGGACTGATCCTTGAGCTGAATAATCAATTCGTCTAAGCTAGGCACCTCATACTTCCAATCAGCTGGTTTTGTACCATTACTAAACAATTCGATATAGTTTGCTGGAAGGTAAGTCGTTTTTTCTGGAAAGCCAAACATTAATTGCTCAGTGAATGTTAATACATGACCAACATGCCAATGAATTGTATTGTTAAAACCATTTGGCTGAACACTCGCTACTTCTTTAGAAATAGATTCTACATTTCTTATAAAGTAATCCTTTGCCACTTTAAACTGCTTAAATACTAATTCATTCATGTAATCTCACTACCTTCCAATCATTATTTTTCACTTTAATATTCCTATACAGGTATTTGATATTTAGGTGAGAAAGAACGTAATCTAACAACAGAATGTTTTAAATGTCTAACTAGCTGATTTATTTCATCTTCAGTGGTTAGTGCTCCTATACTTATACGAATTGAGCTTCTAATCTCGTCATCTGTCTTTCCAATTGCTTTTAATACATGTGAAAGTTTTGATGACGTAGAGCTACATGCGGAAGCAATAGATACACAAATTCCCAATTCATTTAACATACTGGCTAAGGATTCCCCTCTAATCCCAGAAAATTGAATGTTTATTGTGGAGGGAACATTAGCATGTATGTCTCCGTTTATTAAACAATCCTCGATTTCTGCTTGGAGATTAGTTAAGAATAAGTCACGTAGGTACTCTGTCTTTGTGAAATTCAAGTATAGATCTTCTTGAACTATTTTTGCAGCAATCCCAAAACCGACAATACCTGCTACATTTTCTGTTCCAGAACGCATACCAAATTCTTGAGATCCTCCAAGGATAAGAGGAGGAATATTCACCTCTTCACGTAAATATAAACACCCTACTCCCTTAGGTCCATAAATTTTATGTGCTGACATGGATAAACTATCAATTGGAAGTTCCTTTAAATTAACTGTTATTTTCCCAACTGCCTGCACTGCATCGCAATGGAAATGAATATTGTGCTTTTTACACAGGTTACCTATTTCTTTTATAGGCTGTATAGACCCAATTTCATTATTTACCATCATGACTGCAACAAGAACGGTTTGGCTAGTTATAGCTCTTTCGATATCATTAAGATCCACAATACCAGCCGCATTAACAGGTATTGTGGTAATTTGAAATCCATGATGCTTTCTTAAGTAATCACAAGTTTTTAAGATAGCTGGATGTTCAATTGCACTTGTAATAATATGCTTCCTCTTTGAATTTTTAGCTGCTATGCCCTTTAATATAGTGGAATTTGCCTCAGATCCACCACTTGTAAAAAATATATTACTATCCTTCACACCAATAAGATTAGCTATATCTTTACGTGCTATTTTAATGGCCTCTTTAGCGCGATACCCTATAGAATAAGTACTCGACGGATTTCCAAAATGATTTTGAAGATACGGTAACATACCTTCTAGTACTCTTGGATCAATAGGAGTAGTGGCATTATAGTCAAAATAAATAGGTGTATGCATTATTAAAATGCACCTTCCCCTTCAACCAGAAATTCTTTCTGTTCAAATTTCTTTTTTGTTGGATTTGCGCACTGATTTAAAATATTTAAAGCGATATCAACACAATGAAGCTGTGAAGGTTCTAACTCACCTAACCATTCAACAACATCATCGCGTATAATAGACGAAATTTCAGCTTTAGACATACTAACTATTTTTTCTGAAACAATACTTGCTGTAGCAATAGACGTAGAGCATCCATAAGCTCTATAAGCTACATCGGAGATAACCTCTTGGTTTAACCTTAAATACATGTGTACTGTATCACCACAAATAGGATTACTGATTTCGATCACATAGTCCGCATCTGTAAGTTCACCAATATTCCTAGGATTCATAAAATGGTCACAGATTATATCATTGAACATTTTAAATTCCTCCTTTGACAGCCATGCCTTTTTCTTTTTCTTCGATAAACTTTTCAAGGTTAATTGCACAACAACCTACTTCTACGCCTGGCATCCTTGAAATATATACTAACGTCTGTCCATTACGACCACATTCACAAGATGTATCTTTTCTTAAATAGCCAACATCTTCTGTCAGAATGAAGCCTGGATAAGAAATAGAAGTTGGGTCATAAATAGCAATAATGCCTCTTTCTCCATATTCAACTTCTTCTAAGACATTGTGTGGGTTACGCATAGAAACGTGGACCCATGGTGGAATATGTTTTTCTTGTTTATGGCATTCTACTGCAAGCATATTAGCTTCTACTAATCCATACATATCCCTTACATTGTATGATTGAACGCCTAAGTATTCATGACAAAGCTCATTAAATTCTGCTCGTGGAATTTCTTCACCAGTGAACTTTTTCCACCCTCCAAGCGTAATAATAAAGCTATTCTTTTCTAAATTAAGTTTAATATTGCGATCCATACAATATTTAATTAATCTATATACTAAAAATGGAGGGCCTACTATATGTCTAGTATGCTTTCCATCCCAACTTTGTAAGGCTTCTACAGCTTTTTCGGGGTTGAATGTTATTTTCTTTACTAAATTAACGCTACCATCTAATAAACCAGCAAAAACATTCAGTGCTTTTACCATTCCCATTTCAGGCATTTCTTCAGTTGGTGGGAAAAGGAATAATCCCATCCCTCTGGAGAACTTAAAGAACTCTCTATAGGTAGTTACAACACTATCAAATGCACTGTCCATCGTTAAACGATCACGACGAGATACACTAGGAATACCACTTGTCCCTGTACTTCTCATTTCGAATTCAACTTCGTTTAATTTCGATGTCATAAGAAGGTGAGAATCGCATTGTTTAAATGTTTGAACTGGAATTAAAGGGATTTTTGCTAAATCATTAAAATCCTTTATATCCTGATGGCTAATGTTTTTCTTCTTACATAAATCACGATAAAATTGGTTGTTTTCATAATGGTAGTTAAAGTTATCTGCGATAACGCTACCTTTATATTCATTTACTGTATCAAAAGGCATTTTATAAAGGTTATGAGCACTGCCGACTAATGTATTTAATGGGGATAATCCTAGTTCTTTTAACTGAGTAGATAAGTTCATTTAATAGCCTCCTTAGTGTTCTGAGCTTGTATTTGTTTTACTAACAACACAACGTCCTCAATCGTTTTGCACCAGCCATAGTCCTCAGTTGGAATGCTAATATCTAACTTTTGCTCTAAATCTAAAACAAGTTCTAGGCGATCAGTTGAATCCAGTGATAAATCTCCGGACAAATTGCTATCTATTTTAATATCCGTTTCTTTTAAAGGTGAAAAAACTAAAATAGACCCTCTTATCATCGTAAAAATCTTATCGTTTTCCATAGTTAGAACCCCCACTAAAACTTTTCATATCAATTAAGTTATATGATTTGCCAAGAACTTGGCGTCTTCTCCAACCCCTAATAATAAGGCGGAACCTCTTCGGTATTGCCATGATAACCCTAGAAAGTAAAGACCCTTTTCTTTTGTTATGCCTCGATCATGAATCACATTATTGTTTTTATCAATTATATTAAGGACTTCAATCCATTCGTAATCATTGTGGTAACCAGTGGCCCAGATGATATTCTCTGGTTGGACCTTCTCGCCATTTTGACAAATTAAACTCTTACCGTCTGCCTTTGAAACTTTTGAAACCTTGTTAACAGCTCCTCTACTTAGCAGTGGTTTTAACTCTTTTCCTATAATTGGATCATTTTTTTTCATAAACTGCCCCAATTTTGAATGGATAGTTGCTTTTGATACTCCAAGCACTTGGAACCACCAAAAAATACTCCTATTCAGTAAGGTATAGGGTAGGAATTTCATTTGTTTACCTACAGATAGATAAACTTCTCTGCTTTCGGCTAACTCCGTTGCAATCTGTACCCCTGAATTACCGGCACCCACTACTAAAGTCGTTCCTTCCTTTAATTGAGTTGGATTTTTATAATGAGCTGCATGAATCTGGAAAATGTCTTTTGAGACATCTTTCTCAATATCTGGTACAAAGGGTTTTTGAAAGGGACCAGTTGCAACTACTATATTTTTTGCTACATAATTTCCTTTACTGGTAACGAGGTGAAACTTCTTATTTTCTTTAAATAGATTAATAACTGATGTATTCAGTTGGACTGGAAGATCATAATAACGACTGTAGTTTTCTAAATAATCCGCAATCTCATCTTTGTTAGGGTAACCATGTGGTGGCCCTTCTACATTCATTCCCGGTAGGGCGCTATGAGATCTAGGTGTAAACAAGGTTAAAGAATCGTAACGATGACGCCAAGAGTCCCCAACTCTACTATTAGAGTCTATAATTAAAAATGAAAGAGATTTTTGTTTTAAATAATAGCCAATAGCTAGTCCTGCTTGCCCGGCACCGATTACAATTGTGTTATATGAATTTCCCATTTAACATCCCTCCTTCAACAATAGTAAGTACATTATGCATAGTAGGATGAGTTTATTAGGAAAAGAGGGAAAAGAACGAATTTAATTATGCCACACCTCTAAACCATTATTTAAATACGCGTTTTTACAAGCACTTCTTTGGATTTTCCCACTAGATGTTTTTGGTATACTGCTAGTCTTTAAAAGGTAAATAGTGTATGGCTGAACTTCATGTTCCTCCATTACTTGTTGACGGATGTTCCTTAAAACACTGTCTAAATAACCTTTTAATTCTCTTTCTTTGTGTGGTCTAAGCCTATATTTACGTTCAATTTCGGCAACTATAATCAACTTTTCTTCCCCATTAATATCAACAGAGAACGCAGCACTGGCTCCTGAAATAATAGCTTGATCTGCTTTTTCCACAGTTAATTCAATATCTTGTGGGTAATGGTTTTTCCCTCTTAATACAATGAAATCTTTTAGTCTACCTGTTACAAAAAGCTGGCCTTCATGAAAAAATCCTAAATCCCCAGTTCTTAAAAAGCCATTTTCATTTGTGTCTTTTACTATATTATTAAACGCATAATTTGTTTCTTGTTTCCGTCCAAAATATCCTTTTGCTATACTGTCTCCTTTAACCCAAATTTCACCTATTTCATTTGATGCACACTTGGATAAGGAATCAGTATTAACAATTTCTACTTTTTGATTAAGCCAAGTCATACCACAACCAATTAATTTTACTGAATCTTCAGAATTTATAGGTCGCTCTATAGCTTTATTTTCTAAAAGACTTTCTTTGCAAAAGCCTTTGGAGACAGGCTTTGTTAATTTTTCATTACCTGTTATAAATAAAGTTGCCTCAGCCATACCGTAGCACGGAAAAAATTGATTTAGTTTAAAACCACAATCTTTAAAAGCCTGGGCAAACTTTTGAATAGTTTCATACCGCACGGGTTCAGCCCCATTAAAAGCAACTTCCCAACTACTCAAATCAAGCTGCACCTTTTGTTCATCTGTAATCTTTTTTAGACATAAGTCATAAGCAAAATTGGGTCCACCACTAATAGTTGCTTTGTACTTTGAAATAGCACTTAGCCATCGAAAAGGTTTTTGTAAAAAATCCATTGGAGACATAAATACACATTTAGCCCCAAGATATAGTGGTTGTAGAATGTTACCTATTAACCCCATATCATGATACATTGGTAGCCATCCGAGCATGACTGTATCCTCGTTATGCTGACAAGCTGCTTTGATCATGGCTTCATTGTGCAAAATATTACCATGAGTGACCATCACTCCTTTAGGAGAAGATGTAGATCCTGAAGTATATTGTAAAAAAGCTAAAGATTCTTTATCTACCTTTGGTTGTGACCACTGATCCCGATAATCATAAGATATATCGTCAATCGGAATCCACTTTAGATTCATATTTGATAGTTCATCTGAGAAATGAAAACTTATTTTTGAATGCAGTTGAGTAGTTGTCAAGATGATATTAGTAGCTGAATCATCCATAATTGCTTTTAAACGTTCCATATTTCGACTTAACCCGGGAGGGTACACAGGTACGGGTATTACATTCGCATAGATACATCCTAGAAAGGCTTTAACATAGTCTATCCCCGATGGATACATTAAAAGAGCTCGTTGTCCTTCTAAACCTAAATGTTGTAGGTAAGCAGCGATTTGCTTAGCATACATATGAAGTTCTTGATAGGTAATATTAGTTTCATCTTGGTTATCATTAGATAAAAATGTGTAGACTACTTTTTCAGGATGTATCATCACTTTATGTGATAACAAGTCTATCATTGAAGAATAATTACTTTTTGGAATAGTAGGATTGTCTATCAACTTTTCCATGCGGTCTACACCTCTTTTTAGTGTTCTAAAATCACAAAATCAAAAATTCTACTCTCTTTCAAAGGCATTGATGGCGTTTACGCTATGACTAATTGCAGCACCAGCTTTAAGTGCAGCTGCTACAGTCACTGCTTCTAAAATCTCATCCATAGTTCCACCTAGTTTTTTATACTTAGCTACATGAGCTTCAATGCAATATGGACATCCTGTTGTATGAGCCACGGCAATAGCAATCAACTCTTTTGTTTTAGGAGGAATCGTACCCGTATTAAAGACTTCATGTTCAAACTGCATAAATTTTGCTGCAACCTTTGGCGATCTTTCCTTTAATTCACCTAATCTATTTAAATATGATTTTTTATATAAAGTATCGTCTGACATCTTTTATTTCTCCCCTCATTGTTCAAATATAAGTAACTATCATGAAGAATAAAACAAACTACTTTAAAATAATAAAAACTTATTTAATCGTCGGACGATTTTCCCACCCCTTTTTCACAATGGTAAAATTTCACTAAGTCGAAATAGAAGAAAATTAACCTATAATTACCTCTATTTGTAAAAAAATCAGCTACAAATGGATTCTACAAACAATATTTTGGGTTGTCAATTACTTTATTTGAAATTTAAGAATAATTTAATAACTATTTTACAAGACTTTTAGGAGGTAAACTAAAGGCTATTCATTCACTAAGATAAGTACATTATTATGCTTAAAATTATATTAATAAAATCAAAGCAAGACTTATTTCAGGAGGTATTTTTGGGAAGTTTTAAAAAAATAAGTGGACTATAAGATATAAGAAAGTTTAGATGTTTTTTTAGGGCAGATGAATCTTTATTTAAAAGTGAGAAATTCACTATGTATAATATGTCTCTATAACACTCAAATGCTTTTTTGAATGTTAAAACATATGATAACGCTACCATTTTCACCAAAAAAGAATGTTACAAAAAAAAATTTTAAAAATGAAATTTACATTTGGAAATGAAGTTAAAAGATGAGAATGATAGTGTGAGGGATTATATCTATCTGCATTCAAGATCTCTTCTAGAAGTTATCCTAGATATAATCCCATTTTTTATAAAAGCCTAGGTGATGCTAATGTTTTTAAAATTGCTTATTGAAGTAAGTTTGGAACTCTTTACAAGTTAAATTTTATCTTATGCCTCAATTTCAAAACCTGAAGACTGTAATGGACCAATTGTAATTAAGCTAACTAACTGCACTGCCATATGTTTAGGAGAGTAGACTAAATCATTATTAACCCACCATTCTACAGTACCAATCAATGCTGAAGAAATGAAATGTATTAATAATTCTGGAGGAGTTGAAAATTTTTGTTCTTGTAAATTTATTGTGGCGAATTCTTTTCTGAATTTCTCTAGAATAACCCCTTGCATTTTGCCATTAAATCCATGTACCCCTTTTTCACTTAACATAATTTGATAAAAAGTAGCATGGTGGAAAATATTTGTGAATATAGCTTCAATCATTGATTGAAACTCTGATATTTTCACCCTTTTCTTTTGAATGTATATACAAGGGTTAATAATATCTGTTAGTTCCTCAAAAACTTCGTCAATTAATTTATCCACCAAATCTTGCTTATCTACATAGTGAAGATAAAAGGTAGCCCTGTTAATTAATGCATTGTCTGCAATATCCCTAATGGTAATAGATTCATAGCCTTTCTCTTGAATTAAATCAATAAACGATTCTTTAATCATTTTTCGTGTTCGAATAACACGCAAATCTGTTTTCTTTAACATTTTTTCATCACCTGTCTATGATTTCATTTTTAATTAACACTTAGGACTCATGTGTTGTATATATAACAAATAGCGCAATATTGATTATTGAGTATGTGAGAATAAGGAATATAATTACATTGTATATAACAGGGCGTTTCTTATGCAACGCTCTGTCGATGAAAACAAGATGTTCAGGAGGGAGATTACGTGTGCGTATTTAAGAGTTTTTTTTCACAAAAAAGATTTTGGGGGAGCTTACTAGGAATTATCATTGTCGTTATGATTTTCAGTATTGCTTTCATAGGATCAATTGTTAATCCCACTCCGAAGGACTTGCCTGTTGCATTGGTGGTAAATGATAAAGGTGCTGAACTGCCTAATAAGACAAAACTAAGTGCTGGTGAGGAATATAGAGAAGCGTTACTAGATAATAAAGATATTCCCTTTAAGTGGTCAGTGATTGACACAAGAGAAGACGCTATCAGTGCAATGAATGAAAAGAAATACTATGCGACTATTGTCATTCCAGAGAGCATGTCTCAACAAATTATGTCACTTCAATCCCCTTCACCACAAAAGGCAGAGATAGAGGTAATTATTAATCAAGGAATGCATTACACGGCTGCTAATACAACAAAACAGGTTATCGATCAATCGCTTTCTAAAATAAATGGTCAAATTCAGGATACAGTTTTTACCCAGTTAGAAGCTAAAAAAGCTACTATTACTCCTTCGCAAGCAAAACTTTTGAGCAGCCCTTTACTTGTGAAGAATGAAACCATTAACGAAGTTGGAGATCACACAGCCAATGGGAATGCTCCTGTTTTATTTACACAGATAATATGGATCGCGGTCATTATTAGTTCTGTTATTCATTTTGTTATTATGAAGAAGGTTACAAATGGCCGTATAAGTACCCGATCTGTTTTAGCTCAATTAGTTGCAGGACTACTATTTGCAACAGCCATTGCTTCTACAGTCCTTTTATTTACTGATAATGTATTAAACGTTAATATATCTGACTTCCAGGCAACATTCTTATTTTTACTTTTTACTGCATTTATGTTTTATTTACTTCAAAACGCTATTTTAAATTGGTTAGGATTAGTAGGGGTTCCACTATTTATCTTACTTTTTCTCTTCTCAATTCCGGTATTAAATTTACCTCCAGAGTTTCTACCTACAGTAACTCAAGATTGGTTTTATTCATGGGTTCCCTTTAAATATAGTGTAGAAGGTCTACGTAACATCTTCTACTTTGCAGGGCATGCTATCGAAAGCTATTTATTTGTTCTAGGAATGATAGGTGTGGCTTCATTTATAATCATGTCACTTTCTATACTCAAAACAACAAGTAAAGAAAAACCAAGGGTGGCTGTAGAAAAGTAATTTTTATTTATTAATAAAAAAAGACCTTGAGAAGAGCAAGATATATAACTTACTCCTCTCAAGGTCCTATTTGTTTTAATTAATCTTTTGATATCTTTAATTACATGTGAGCTATAAGCCTATACTTGATCTTAAACTTCAGGAGTTGGTGTTGGTTTTTTATAACCACTTTTATATAAGTCTACATATGAAACCTTAGCATATTAATGTGTGAATATAATACAGTAGTAAGTCGCATTGCAACGTAAGAGCCGACCCAAATATTTTGAAAGGAATGTAGCTCCTAAAAGGTGAAAATGAAAGAATGGTCATTCAATCTGTTTTTTCATATCAATTAATTGTTGTAATAAAATCTTTTCTCCTTCTGAGCTTAGCACGATATTACCTAGATACACTTTATTTTTATCACTTACCTTACCAGTGATAGCACAGGGTTTACTTTCACCACATTTTTCGATAATTATTGTTTCATTTTCTATAAACATTTCCACATAACTCTCACTGCCTTTTATCCCTAAGGTTCGTCGTAGTTCACTAGGGAATGTGACACGTCCAAATTTGCCTAGACCCTTAATCAGCCCTATTTTCTTCATTTTCTCACTCCTAATTTAAATTATCTTTCAATTTAATAATGGTTATTAATTAATTGTATTTTGGTGAAAAATTATCTCCATAAGAGAATTTTTTGCTGGAGTAATTCCCATCTCGAAAATGTATTATATTACTTATTATCTTTTTCTTTTAATAAAAGTAATATATGAATTTAAACTAATAACAAAGATTTATTAAGCCTCATTTTATGATACAAACTACAGAATTAAACAAAAATCTACATAAAAAACCAATAATATCCATTAAATTATTTATATGTAAAAAATATTTAAATCCATATATGATAACATTAAATGTTTCTATATCTAAATAATGGAGAATAAGCACTTCTTTCTTATCGAATCATTCACAAAAAATAATTTAGAAAATTTTTAATTTTTGTCGTTTTCTGTATGATTATATAGTTCCTAGTATAAATTAAAGATACGATGTCGCTGGAGAAAAATGAAAGCGTTTAATACTAGTTTATCTTTTCTTAGTTCCACTTCAATGGAGTGAAGATATTTATAAACTAACTACAGAAAAAAAGTTGCTCTCATTGTATCCTTATTAATGACTTAAAGGAGTATCACTATCTCTTCGAATTACGCTGATGTATCCACTCCTTTTGAAGCTAAGCAGACTACAATATCTACTATAATCCTTCCCTTATAAAGAAAGGGATTTTGGAGGATGTAATAGTCTTTCTATAATTACTACAACTTATATGAGAGAGGTTAAAAAATGAATCATTTACATCGCAGGATGGGAACTTTTTCTTTAACAATGGTTGGACTAGGTTCAATCATTGGTTCAGGTTGGTTATTCGGGGCATGGAGAGCAGCTCAAATTGCTGGACCTGCTGCTATTATTTCCTGGATTATCGGTATGATTGTTATTTTATTTATTGGACTTTCTTACAGTGAGCTTGGATCTATGTTTCCAGAAGCAGGAGGTATGGTTAAATATACACAATATTCTCATGGATCATTTCTTGGATTTATTGCTGCTTGGGCAAACTGGATTGCTATTGTATCTGTTATCCCAGTTGAAGCTGTTGCATCTGTACAATACATGAGTTCTTGGCCCTGGGAATGGGCAAAGTGGACAAGTAGTTTAGTGAAAAATGGCACGCTTACTTTACCTGGATTAGGCATTGCTTCTGCTTTATTACTTATTTATTTCTTACTAAATTATTGGACAGTAAGTCTCTTTTCCAAAGCAAATTCACTCATCACAATCTTTAAGATAGTGATTCCTGGCTTAACAATTGGATCACTTCTATTTGCCGGTTTTCATAGTGGAAATTTTACGTCTGGAGAAGGCATCGCGCCAAATGGTTGGGCAAGCGTACTGACGGCGGTAGCAACGTCCGGTATTGTATTTGCATTTAATGGTTTTCAAAGCCCTATTAATATGGCTGGAGAAGCAAAGAATCCTGGGCGTTCTATTCCATTAGCTGTAGTAGGATCGATTCTAATTGCTACCGTTATTTATATCTTATTACAGGTGGCATTTATTGGGGCAGTTTCTCCTTCTATGGTTGTTCATGGATGGAGTCACCTTAATTTCAACTCTCCATTTGCTGATTTGGCTATTGCTTTAGGTATTAACTGGCTTGTGATTGTATTGTACGCTGATGCATTTGTTTCTCCTTCTGGAACGGGAATCACCTATACGGCTACTACATCTCGTATGATATACGGTATGGAAAAGAATAAATATTTACCTGGTGTTTTAGGGAAATTGCATCCTATTTATGGTGTGCCACGTCAAGCAATGTTTTTCAATTTAGCAGTATCATTCATTTTTTTATTTCTCTTTAGAGGTTGGGGTGTATTAGCTGAAATTATTTCAGTTGCGACATTAATCTCTTATATTACAGGGCCTGTTACAGCTATGACGTTAAGAAGAACGGGGAAAGAATTCTATAGACCATTACGTCTAAAAGGATTAAGTATTATTGCACCACTGGGTTTTATATTTGCGTCATTAACTCTGTACTGGGCGAGATGGCCACTTACAGGACAGGTGTTATTCATTATTATAATGGGTCTTCCTATATACTTTTATTATCAAGCAAAGTTGAAATGGAAGGGATTTCAAAAGAACTTCCTAGCAGGACTTTGGATGGTTACTTACTTATTATGTATGATAGTTATTTCATATTTAGGAAGTGAAAAATTTGGTGGAATAAATGTTATTCCATACGGTTGGGACATGCTGATCATTACATGTTTGTCTCTTGTTTTTTATGTTTGGGCTGTAAAGAGTGGATTTAAGACAGAATACCTCAAGGAAGCCACCAAAGTAAATGAAGAAATGAGATTAAGGGAGAGAACAATAGAATCTCAATTAGATAAAGAAAAAGTTGTATAAAAATTGATTTCTAGTACCAGTATTTTATAAGTATGTGGAGATAGTTGTTATGGTAAAAAATAAGGTAGGAAAGTTAAAGATCTTTACGGTAGACTATTCTATATTAAAAAACAATAAAATAATCAATAATTCTATAGTCATCCAATCCATCAATAATCCAGATGAAATTGTAAGGTTAGCTAAACTAGATATATCTACAAAAGAAAGAGTGTTCATTCAAAATGTAAAGATTTTAAGATTTAAGTCCATCCTATCTCATGGGCATAATTTAGAATAGGAAAACTCGTAAAAAAAGGAATTTACTTATAATAGCAAGAGCTTATTTTAACGATGTTATTGAGATATTTTACTTGTTTTATTAGATGCCTAGGGCATCTTTTTCTCTTTTCTCATATGTTCGAGAGCTATAGGGAAAGTCGAATTCCTATTTATCGTAATGCCACGAGAAGCCAAAACAGAAAAAGGCCGAAAAGTTCTCTAAAAAACCCTGTACATTCTTTCGGCCTTTTGTTTCATTTATATAAAAATAGTGAAAGTTGTTATTTTATGGAGGTTTTATATGTCGGATAAAGTGCCATTTTCATTTATAGTAGTAATTGGTTTAATGTTATTTGCTCTATTCTTCGGGGCAGGAAATTTAATTTTCCCACCAATGCTTGGTCAATCAGCAGGAATAAATATTTGGTCAGCTAATGCCGGATTTTTAGTAACCGGAGTTGGGTTACCGTTACTTGGTGTGTTAGCATTTGGTTTTTCAGGGAAAGATGATGTACAGTCACTAGCAAGTCGCGTACACCCTGTGTTTGCTCTTATATTTACAACCGTACTTTATTTAGCGATTGGTCCTTTATTTTCCATACCAAGAGCAGGAACCGTTTCTTTTGAGATAGGCGTCAAACCTTTTTTGGCGGAAGATCTAGACCATATACCTTTATTTATTTTCACCATCATCTTTTTTAGCATCACATGCTTTTTCTCACTAAACCCTGTTAAAACTATCAATATTATCGGAAAATTCCTAACGCCTATTAAGTTAACATTTATTGGAATTCTTGTAGCGATGGCTTTTATTAATCCGATTGGGGATTTTCAGGCACCTACGAAGAACTATAAAATTCACTCATTTTTCAAGGGATTTCAGGAAGGTTATTTAACAATGGATGCTCTTGCAGCTTTTGTTTTTGGAATTATAATTATTAATGCTATTAAGGAAAAAGGCGCAAAAACAAAAAAACACATTATGACTATTTGTGCAAAAGCAACAGGAATTGCTGCCATTATCCTAATAACCATTTATACGGCTCTTTCTTACATGGGTGCTTCAAGTGTAGAAAAACTTGGACACTTAGATAACGGAGGTACTGTTTTGGTAAAAGTCTCGAATTATTATTTTGGAGCTTACGGTGGAATATTATTAGGATTAATGATTACGGTAGCTTGTTTAACAACTAGTGTAGGACTTGTTGCTTCTTGTTCTTCATTCTTTCATAAACTATTTCCAAAGATACCTTATAAAATACTTGCTATTAGTCTATGTGGTTTTAGTGCAATAGTTGCTAACATCGGGTTAACACAGTTAATTGCTATTTCTATACCTCTATTAACAGCTATTTATCCATTAGCTATTGTATTGATATTCTTAACTTTTTTTCATCCTTTATTTAAAGGAAAAACTGAAGTTTATCAAGGGAGCTTACTTTTGACATTTATTATTAGTCTATTTGATGGATTAAATACGGGCGGTATTCACATTTCATCTATTAATAGTTTCTTTATTAGAGTTCTCCCTATGTACAAAGTAGGACTAGGTTGGATTGTTCCAGCTATTATTGGAGGATTAATAGGTTTTAGCATAGTACAAGGAAAAACCCTTCTTAATTACAGGTCATCTAGACTGAATAAATAATAAATATTCTGATGCAAAGGTTACATCCATTTGAAAATAGGAGAAACTCGTCAAAAAGGAAGCTTTGTTCTTATTGAGCAAAGCTCCCTTTTTGACGAGTTTCTTCTGTCTTGAATGGGGTTCATTTTGTCTTAAAGCAAATCTCAGCATCTAGTTTATTAGATAACTTTTTAAATCCTCAAATGAGTGCTTATATTTGAACATTTTATAAAGACTGTGATATGTTCTACATATACATACTATATATGCAGTAAGAAATGAGGTATTTACATATGAAAAAAGCTGAATTAATCGATGCAGTTGCAACAAAATCAGAACTAACGAAACAAGATACTAAAAAAGCTGTAGATGCATTGTTTGAAACGATTTCTAATACGCTTGCCAAAGAAGAAAAAATTCAATTAGTTGGATTTGGTACATTTGAAGTACGTGAACGAGCAGAGCGTACAGGCCGTAATCCTCAAACAGGTGAAGAAATGACAATTCCGACCTCAAAGGCTCCGGCTTTTAAACCGGGAAAAGAATTAAAAGAAGCCGTTAAATAAGTATATGATAAATATTTTTTAGAAAGCCTAAAGGTTATTCCTTTGAGCTTTCTTTCATTTTTGAGATTAAAACAAGCAAAATTAAACTTGGAGGTTTACTTTTTTGATCCTGATGTTCCATAATCTTTAATCGTTAATTTTACATCATAGTTAATGGGAACTTCACTAAATGTTTGATCCCAATTGTCTTTGACTCTTATCCATACCCTAGGATGCTTAATTCTCAATTGATTTCCGAAACCCGCAACATCAACCTCATATTCTTTTTGTATTTTTTTTGTTACGTTCCTTATCAAATGCTTTACTTCTTTTTCTGAAGTTTTTTGTGCCTTCTGTAAAAATTGATTTTTTAAAGGATTTCCTGAGACCACCCAATTCTCAGATAGCCTTCCCTCTGATTTAATGTGTACATCGAAGGAGATGTTATTTCCTTTCACATGGGGTTTTATATGACTTTTCATAGACTCTATTTCATACACGATCAGCTGACCGGTCTTTTTATCAAAGCTTTTCACTAGACCTCCTTTCCCTTTTCCTGTGATCCAAGTCAGACCATCTAGTTCTTCTTCATTCAAAAAACCAATCATTTTATGTGTTTTCCCTTTAATTATCCCAGCACCAGCAAATTTGATTTCTCCATTTGCTGACAATACATTTTGCAATAAAAAACTAGACCCTGATTGGATTTTACTCTCTAATTTAATAAGAGACATAGGAGGTAAAATTCTCGTTGTTCGATAGGTATTGTCTATCATTCCAGCCAGACGTAAAGCTGGGATTTCTCCTCCTGTTTTCGATTCGAGTGTGTCGCTGGCTTTCCCTTTACTAATAAGTACAAGACAACTTGGTCTAAAATCATTGTCACGAAGATTTTGATCCACTAATTGTTCCAAACTATATGATCGCGCAATGGCCTCACCAATAACCATCACTTTCATATGGGGACTGGTTAAAGGAGCATCACTTCTTAAGGATAATTCACGAACTATTTGAAAAGCAGAATCTCCTGTTTCAGACACATTCATGTAAGATTTTTGCTGAGGTCCTCCTTGTTTAGTTGTTGAACTTGCTACTTGTGGGGTGATCAGTTGGTAGGTTGACGTAATCAGATTCTTTTTTGGATATCCCTCTGCTTGTTCATCAAATTCTTTTTCAACCATAGACTCCTTATCTTTATCATATGCCACCCCTACCCCAAAACTTTGCTCTTCAATTTCATGACTACTCCAGCAGCCTGTCAGAAGAAAGAGCGAAAGGACAAGGAGCGAAACTGAGAGAAAGCGTATATTGTTTCGACTTAAATTCATTGTTTTCCTCCCCTCCATTTTGCGACAATAAGAAGAGGCAATGGAAGGAAGCCAAATAAAAATAATGCAAGAGTACCCACCATATCCCCAAGCTTAAATACGTCATTAATATTTTTGGGAGTCATAGAAATTAAATAAATAATTGGAATTACACCATATATAAATGGATGGATGCTCTTTTTGAAAAGTTGAGCCAGCCCCAGAGCAGCAGCATAATGAGCCATAGTAAAGATAGTAAACATTTGCATCATCCATACCACCAGTAACAAGGAATCAAACCGTTCAAAGATTAAACCGGTTAATTCAAAACTTCGTATCAAATCAAGTGTTGGCCATGTTCTCGTAACTACTCCATCAACTGATAACGCTCCCAAGACCATTACAACGGTTATCATATAAAAAATTAAGGCCATAAAAATTCCACTTAAAGTAGCTTTTACTGCTTTACTCGGCTCTTTCATAAACGCCACAAGTAGTAGCATAATTTCTGGTCCAGTATATGCCAGACTCGTTGTCTTTATCCCTTTGAGAATAGGGATAATTCCCTCCCCAAGAACCGGGCGTAAATTATCCAGTTCAAATATTTTAAAGCTCATAAAGGTAACCATCAAAAAAATGACAACCGTAATAGGTAATATAATTTCAAATAGACGAGTAATCGGATTGATTCCTCCCACGATTAAATAGAGTCCCACCCACATAAATGGCATGACAATAGCCCAGGTCGGAGTCCCTTCTAACAATAAATACTTTGTTACTTCTGTTAATGAACGAATTTGAAATCCAGAAGTTGTTAGAAAATAGCCGACAATAAGTAAACTAAGTAAATTGCCGACCCATTTTCCTACAATTTCTTGACTGTATTGATAAACGGTTTTTTCAGGAAACTGTAGACTTAGCTTTACCATGATTATCCCTGCCATCATCGCGATTAGCCCACCTAAAATAACCGTTAGCCATACATCTGGTGTGTGTACCTTCTCAACAGATGTTCTGGGTAGGGTGAGAATTCCCGTGCCAAGGGTAAAATTGATGACAATAACAGCTGTTTGAGGAGTTGTTATTGTGTCTTTTGGACTAAGAATCATTTTTCCTCTTCCTTTCATGAGAGGTTATCCTTTACGTAAAGGATCTTTGGTATGCATCATCTTTGGACGTCGTTTCATCATCATAAGAGGCATACGGACCATCAAGTCTTTCCATTCACTTAAACGATAAGGAACAGCTGGACTCATATAAGGTACACCAAAACTTTTTAGTTTTACTAAATGGCTCATCATGAAAAGGAAAAATAAAACCACGCCATATAATCCAAGGATGGCGGCACAAAGCATGGCTGCGAAGCGAAGAATACGTAATGTAATCCCTACACTATATTGCGGAATAGAAAACGATGAAATGGCAGTTAACGCCACTACGATTACCAAAATGGGGCTAACGATCCCTGCCTGCACTGCAGCTTCTCCAATGATTAACCCTCCGACAATTCCCATTGCTGGACCAATTGGCTTTGGTAATCGGAGTCCGGCTTCCCTCAAGATTTCAATAGCTACTTCCATGAATAAGGCTTCTATAAGGGCTGGAAATGGCACTCCAGACTTTGTTCCTATAATGGAAATAGCTAACTTAGTGGGAATCATTCCTGGGTGAAACGAAATAAACGCAATATACACAGCCGGTGTAAAAAGAGCNTTTTTGATTTTGTTCAGTTAAAGGAGAATGCTTTGTTGCTTGGACTAGCACTCGCATCCATAGGTACTCTACTCTTCGCAGAGGTAATAAGAAGAGTTAACCCCTTTGTTACATATAAAATTACTCACCCTGTAAAAATTGCAGGATTTATATCTTTTGGGTTGATTGCTAGTGCAAATCTATATTGGATAAGTTTTTGAAGGTTATAACACTAATTAGAAGAGGTAAAATCATTTTGGGAAGAAATTTTAGTGTGACGTTATCAATTTGTGTATTAAGTATTCTACTAAGAATTATAATATTTGTTTTAAATTCGAATGGTATTTATGTGCAAGGCTCCAACTTTTCTCAGGATATTATTAAACTGACTATAAATATCGTAATTCTATTATCTGTTACCAGGATTATTATGTATAAACTAAAAGATAAAACTTTAAAAACCCTTACTGTTATATGCGCGACTTTTCTCATAGTAAGTAATTTTTGCTGGTGGCTAATTATAGATAGCGATGCTACATACACTGCTTTTTATTCCCCTAATAGGAATGAAGAGTTTGTAGTTAAAGAAACGCGTCATAGTGAGGTCTATCAACTGTTGAAATTTAAAATATTATCAAAAAAACTTGTGGATATTCGTGGCGATGACGGTTACAGAATGTTTTACGAGGATAACTACAAATTAGAATGGATGGATCATCACAAATTGAAAATCCATTATCTATTTGATCCAATCAGTCCTAGTGATTATAAGGATGTAACTGTTGCATACAAGGAATATTAAATACCTAGTTATACTAAAAGCCTTTAGATTTATTAATCTAAAGGCTTTTTTGATTATTGGAACAAGTATTATATTAGCTCCAACTTAATTTTTCACTTCTTCCCATGTAGCTTTAATAATATTAATAATGGTTTGAGGTTGATCAACATGAAGAAGGTGCCCTGCGCCCTCCACAATAATATGTTTACTGTTCTTTGACAAACGTGTAAGGTCTCTTTGAAATAGGTTCCAAGCTGCAAAGGATTCAGCTGTATGATAAGAAGGTATTCTCGTTACCATCAGAACCATACTGAATTGCATTAGAAATTAAATTATTAAGAATCCTTTCAATTGCACTTTCATCTCCCCTAACAAAAAGTGATTCTTCTGGTATTTCAATATTTTCTTTTTATAAAAATTAGAATCTTACCCTTTATATTAAATAGAATAATAGTCAAGCTCGAATAAAACCTGATCATCTATAATAAAATTTAAGGAAAAACCTTTTTAATCATGCTATGTAAGTTTTTATTAGGTTAATTCTATGAAATGTAATAGATTATTCAGATGGAAAAAGGAGTGAATACAAATGAGTTTAGCCACCTATATAGGTTCGAATGTAGAATTACCTATTAATGACGAACTGGATGATATAGTTACTATTGGAAGCTGCTTTTCAGATAAAATGCATCGATTAAACATAAAGAAACATCACTTTACTACTTCTTATGTTTATGAAGTGTCAAGTGACTGGGGAATTGAAATCACGGAATATATGAATAAAAGCAGACTGAAAGAATCAAAAGAGAAACTACTTGCACTGTGTCGATTGATGGATCACTATCTTAAATCAGGAGATTTTTTTGAATTGTATAGCTGTTGGATAGGAGAAGAAGCTGAAAAGCGAAAAGGAGCACTAACTTTAAACATCCATTATTTTGATATAGATGCTATTGAAATGCCTGAAAAAACATTAGTTAGAATCAAAAAATAAACTTCCCTTATTATGCTAACAATTTTTTCGTATCTATAATCTGAACGCAAAAAAAGCTATTTCAATCGTATTGGCATCGGAGTGAAATAGCTTTTTCTACTTTACATTCAAGAGTGTGTTAGATCCTTATGGATATCTTCACATGTGAATTGTATCACAAACTTTTCTGTGTGTGAAGATGAAAAATAAAATTTGTAGGACAAGTATCTAAAAAAATTAAAGAGCAGCCTCGTTTGCCAATGACGAGGCTGCTCTTTATAAGTGTTCATTCATACTTATCCGAGTACGAAGCAGCGTTATAACCCTTTTTTATTGTATCTTTATCTTTAGAGTCTTCTTGTCGTCCAACTCCTACTACACCGCCACCCATAAGTAAGGATTTTTCACTAAATACTAATTCTCCTGTATATGCATAATTAGAATTTCCAATATACTCAGAATTAATTACTTCTTTTCCGCTGTAAATGCTAGCATATATAACCTTTAATTGTTAAATTAAAGGTTTATTTCTATATATTATGTTATACTTTTAAACATGTATTACGCTTGTAGAGGAGTTTTCAATTGAAACAGAAAGAGCTTTTTTCGTGGATTAAATCCATTATCATTGCCTGTATTCTGGCTTTTGTGGTAAGAGAGTACCTATTTACACCTATAGTAGTAGACGGTGAATCGATGATGCCGACTTTAAAAGACAGTGAACACATTATTCTTAATGAAGTGGGTAAAAATAACCCAGATAATATAAAAAGATTTGATATTATCGTTTTTCATGCTACAAAGGAAAAAGACTATATTAAAAGAGTCATTGGTTTACCTGGTGATCATGTAGAATATCGCAATGACACGCTATATGTAAACGGTAAAAGATATGAAGAGCCTTATTTAGATCAATATAAAAAAGAAATAGGAACAGGCCCATTAACTGAGGGTTTTAAACTTGAAGATTATATAGGCAGCAAAACTGTCCCAAAGGGTCAATTATTTGTCATGGGAGATAATAGAATGTACAGCTTAGATAGCAGATCACCTGAAGTAGGAACAATCTCCGTAGACAAAATTGTAGGAAAAGCTAAATTAGCTTATTGGCCTTTAAAAGAATTTGAATAGATTAAGTAAAATCTTTTAAAGCTCCCTTATGAAAGGGAGCTTTTTCTATTTCTTTTCCAGTCCGTCACATGAAATGAAGCATTGTTGCTTTAAGCCCTACACTAACTGCAGCTCCTGTTTAAATTCATTTTTCCTTATATTTTCTGCGAAAGTGAGAAATCGCTGCTGCTCCTACAGCAGCAATCAAAACTAAAAAAATGGTAGATAGCGTATCATTGGCAACAAACATCTTCACCAAAAATGCAGATAGCAAAATAGCTACAAAACCTATTCCTAAATATGAAAGATTAATAATTGATCACTCCAGCTATAACGTTATTCCTATGTAAAAGGTTTTACAATTAAAAACATAATGAACATAATAACGGTAAATAAAGCCCCCAGAAGAGCAAAGTTAAGTGGCCTATGAGTATCTTCATTAGCCTTTACAAACAACTTGGACCATCTTGTATACATCACTAATTTTGTACAAAGACTAAACAAAACCCCTGCAATGATTGAAGCAATTGCTATTTTTAAAATATGAATTCACTCCTTTCTAACACAACAGAAGGATATCCACAACCTAACATAAAAACCTATATAATACAAAAATCTAAGAATCATAGGAAGTAGTCTTTCCACTTTCTATGCCGCTAATGGTTAACCGCCCTACCTTATTTTTAAACATAATTTTGATTTGTTATTATTGCTCCACTACAATATTCAGTGCTGCAGCTGCTTTTGGCCATTCCACATAAAAAGCCATATGGGTTATTAAAGCGATCATTTCTTTTTCAGTGACGCCATTCTTTTTTGCCAACTGCAGATAAAAAGGCATTTGTTCGGTGTTGCCAATGCTGATCAAGGATTCATTCGTACATATTCGAGTACGAACGGTAACAGCATTATAGCATCTGCTTCATTTTAAAAGATGTAGTTTCTTTATTTATCGGCTTTTATTTTTTCTAGATAAGGCAATTACAAATGCTAAATATATTGGATAAAGTAAAAGACCGAGGTATATAACAATCCTGCTGATAGGATCGAGCTGATCTCCTACTGCAGTAAGAGGGTTATTCTTTATTTTTTGTTTGGACAGGTAAGCTTACTGCTGTAGCTACATAGTATCTAACGATTCACTGCTTTATTGGTTGGCCATTAAATCTTTCATTAGTTGTACCGGTTTAATACAAAAATAAAATAGCGTTCTTGAAGAACGCTATTTAAACTGGATAATATATGATCATACTTAATTTAGCTAATGTTTTTCCGCGATTATAATAAGAATGAGCTCTATCAGCTTTGAACCTAATAGCATTCCCACTCTTTATCGTATATTCATTGCTATTTACACTTATAGTGAGTTCGCCTTCAAAGACAGTTATGAACTCTTCAGTCCCTTCCCTATGCGAATCAGCGTCTAGAGATCCACCTTCTTCTATTTCTACAGAATAAACTTCAAAGCGCCTATCATCCTCGAAGGGAAAATAAGGGTAGACTTGATATTTTCCGTTGTCTTCAGATAATATTTGAATGTCGGTTTTTGAAATGACTTTGGTGTCTGGCTGAGGATTATTTATTAATGAAGTAAAAGAAATTTTTAATCCATTAGCTATTTTCCAAATAGTTGTAATTGTAGGACTCGATTCTCCTCTTTCAATTTGCCCTATCATTGTCTTGCTTACCCCAGTTAATTCTGCAACTTTTTCGAGACTTAATTTCTTACTTTCTCTAAAATTTTTTAGGTTTTTGGCGATAATAAGATTTATTTCCTCCATAAATACACTCCTATCACTATGTACAATATAACGACCATAATGTAAAATAAAAAGCACGACGTTATATCGTCCTTTTTGAACATTATAATATACATATTAGAGGAGGTACAAATATGCCATTATTATCATTTTTGCTATATATTTTTGTGACCAGTTTTACCCCTGGTCCTAACAATATTATGGCCATGTTATTTGCTAACAAATACGGTTTGAGAAAGACTACAAAATTTTGTTTAGGAGTAGGTGCAGGCTTTCTCATAGTAATGTTGTTATGTAGTTATTTTAATGTTTTACTCCAAAATTCCATCCCAAAAATTGAGTTTTTCATGACGGTCTTAGGAGCAATCTATATGGTCTATCTAGCTATAAAAATTATTTTGAGTAAAGATGATGATAAAAATAACGATGAAAACAGGAATAACAGTTTTTTCATGGGGATGCTTTTACAATTTATAAATCCAAAAGGTATTCTGTATGGTATAACGGCTATAGCAACCTTTATTCTTCCATATCACAACTCGAATTTTAGTTTAATAATGTATTCTTTATTTCTAGCTTTTGTGGGCTTTGTAAGTACTTTCTGTTGGAGTTTATTTGGTTCGGTTTTTCAAAAATTTCTCTCAAAGTATAAAAGCCAGTTTAATATAGTTATGGCTTTATTATTAATGTATAGTGCAGTCTCCATTCTTATCAAATAACTTGCTTATTTGATTAAGGATCCATTTTAACAATGGAATCATTTTAACGTTAGAAATATTCATTTTATTGAAAAGTCAGTACTTCTCTTATGCGAAATATTAACCCCTCCTCGAACGTTATAACGTACATATTGTACTTTATATCACTATTTTGCTTAAAAATATAAATTGACCAGTTATGCATAATTCGAGAAGGATACTCTTATGTATCTATTGATTTGCTTACCTTTTTAATTTTATAAAATATGATCAATATTAATTTGTTATGAAATTTCAATAGTTATTTAATATTTAGCTACAGCAGCCCATTTCTACACAAAAATTAGGTTAGAAAATTTCAGGGTAGATATAAGACGAGATATAAAATACTACCATATTTATAAAAAAGAGTGTTTTTCATGCAAGTCTTCCAGTTTCACGAGTGATAGAAATGTTGATAATTTAACAATGTATAAAGTCGTGTATAAATGAGAGAGTCAAAAAGTGAACGACCCCCTGTGTATTAAGGGATCGTTCTTTTATAAATTAGGGAAAGAATGATCATGGTAACTAACTTTGATGGAGTATACAATGTATTGAGACACAATATTATATTAACTAGTTTAACTCTTTTTCTTTAATTTCAACGATTAAGCCAATGCCATTTAAGCGCTTCTTTTTCGATTCTTTTAACAAATGCATCCTTACCATCACTATAGCCCTCGATATCATTGGGAAATCTATGAGCTAACTCAGCTTTTAATGTTCCATATTCATTGCTTACCATTTGATTTTGACGAAGATAATCTCTAAAAGATAAGTGTCTTTCAATCTCTTGAATATTATCATACTGAAAAGCGTGAATTTGATGGGTGCGATTATCCCCACCTTTACGGTAATACCTTCTTCCTTTGATTCCAAACTCCCCCATTACTTCATATCCGAGCTTCTCAAATTGGTCTGAGTAATTATCTAACCTTCTAATGTCATTAACTACCAATAGAATATCAATAATAGGTTTTGCTTTTAAGTTTTGAATAGAAGTGCTTCCAATGTGAAAAATATTTACCAATTCTTTTTGAAGCATTTCCTTAATTGAGTATTCTTCGTTTAGATATTCGTATTTCCAATTTGGATTATGTTCAACTACTGTAATATTCATTTTTATCCCCCTTAATCCTTTATCACATGGACAATATATTAAAGGATTAAATTGATTGCAAAAATCTTAGTATCTTCTAAATTATAATATATGCCTTCTTAGAAAAGTATTTATGTAAACTAGCTTTGTATATAGTACCCATCGTTATATTTTAATCTTGAGATAAATAAATCCAGTTCATTTCATCAAATTCTTCAATAATATAATTTGAACCTATATCCTTTAAAATTTTATTAAAAAATTTTATATTAACGTCATGATCATACAAATCTTCTTGAATGTATTCCGTAATAATAAAATTCGTTAAATTTGTATTATTAACAAAATCTGAAAAGAACGATTTTAGAAAAAGTGACTCTTCTTCACTTAATTTTTCATCATTGATTAATGAAATCCTAAACACATTTAAAATCGCGTTAATATCTTCTTCCTCCATATAACATAATGGATCTAGTTTTTTATCTTCTTCTGTAAATGGCTTTCTCGTGTCTTCAATAACTACATAAGAAAAGATTGTTCCGTTTTTTGACACTCGAAAAATTTCCAAATCCCGCAATTTTATAATTCTATTAAACGATATCATAAGGTCCTCCTACCCAAATAAGAATTCAGGATATTTTAATAAAGTAGATACTGTTAAACCTAACGAGCATAGAATTCAGTTTACAGCAAAATCATCTTGTGCTCTGTTAATTAGAGGGCAAGGCTTATCGGCCGCCTGCGGAAAGCGGCGTCTTGCACCGAATCAACCCCAGTGTAACAAGCCATTCGCTCATGCATTCCATTCGTTCGTCTGTAGATTGTATTGATTTATTTATGTCTCATTCTCTTTTCATTTTAATACATATAAAGCGTAATCCTCTTCATTCGAAAACCCAAGTTTATTGGCTAGTGCTTTCGATGCTTTATTGTGATTATCGCAATCCCAAGCAGGCATAACGTTTTTTTCTAAACATTTATTTATAAATGCCTGGCCCACTATCTTTCCTAATCCTTGGCCTCTATAGTTAGGGTTAGTCACAATATCAATTTCAGCTATGGTTCCACTATGAAAAATGGACACACATTCAGCGATAATCTCTTCTTTATGGATTAGACAAACTCCTAATCCGTTTTTCAGAAAATTACTCTCTGATCCCCAGTACTCCACTATATATGATTCATTGAAATTCTCACTTTTCTTTAAAGAATCAGCGTTAAAATCTTTTAACTCATAGAGATTGGACAGGCTGTGCGTAGAATGAACTTTTGAAGAAAGAAACCTATACTTAGAACGCGTCATTTTCTTTACATACGTTTTGAAAGTTTCGTCAAAAACAGTTTCCCAGTCAGTGGATGGAGTAAAAACCGTAAACCGCTTCTCCTTACCATACACGTTCTCAACAAAATAACGATAGATAAAGTTATTAAATACCTCGTCATTGCCTTGTCCAAATACATAATAGTCACCTGCACCTATTCTAAGAAATCCTGATGATGGACTCATCATATCATTTACGTACACAGATCCTGGAATGACATGATTAACGACAGAAAAAGCAAATGTAGGAGTCTTAAATGACGCTTCTAACATATTGTTTATCTTGTAATAATCTTTTGGTTCTAAACAATGCATTTGATTTCCCCCTTAATAAATATCACTGTCTTCATTATATAAGTGCATGCACAGATTTAGTTATCATAACGTGCTTTATCGATATAACAACAGCCCGAGGAATAATTAAAATAAAGGTTGATTACTCTTTTTCAGGAGGGCTAAATCAAAAAAAATTTCATATAGAAGTTTGTTATAATAAAGATTGTTAAAAGTAAGGAGGAGTATATAAGTGCAAATAAGAAAACTTGAAAGACAGTCATTTTATGCCGGATGTCAATTCGTAGATATAGAAGATCAAGCAAATGAACACGCCTTGCCTCTCCTTATTATGTATCCTACATATAAAGAAGAACAAGTTGAAAAGATAGGACCTTACACGATAAGCGCTGCGCAAGATGCTCCGCTTTCAAATGGATCATTTCCTTTAGTCATTATTTCTCATGGAGATGGAAGCACGCCTCTTGCTTATCGAACCATTGCCCAGTTTTTAGCACGTAATGGTTTTATTGTAGGAATACCGCAGCATCTCTTTAATAATCGAGAGGATAATACGCTATCTGGAACAATAGATAACCTAAAAAATCGGCCTATCCATATACGTACTGTAATCGATTGGTTTTTAAAAGAAAGTTCCTTTTCTCCATCCATTAAATCAAATAATATTTCTCTTATTGGTCATTCAATGGGAGGATATACGGCTCTTGCTGTAGCAGGTGGAGTTCCCACTTCTTTTCCTTCTGAATCTCCTGATCAAAAGCCTTATTGTTTATCTATTACTCATGATAAGCGGGTTCAATCACTTATTCTTTTAGCGCCAGCCGCCGGATGGTTCAGGGAAAAAGGCGCTCTTGAAGACGTGAATATACCTATTTTAATGATTACAGGCGAAAAAGATACGATTACTCCTTCTTTTCACGGGGAATTTGTGTTAAATGGGGTTTCTGATGCGGAAAAAGTTCAGCATATCGTTGTAGAAAATGGAGGGCATTTTTCATTTCTCAGCCCATTTCCCGACTTTATGAAATCTCCTACCTTTCTTCCCTCTCAGGACCCGGCAGGCTTTAATCGTAAAGAGTTTCATGAGGACCTGCAAAACACTATATTGAACTTTTTATTAGGTCCTTTTTAACAGATTAGTGAGTTGTACCACCTTTTCTTTTGAAGCAATTATATCTAGAAAGAGCAGTTAAAATCTCTTAGAAACTGATGAGCTTCTAAGGGATTTTTATTTCCTATAAGGTCCATGATGCTAGTCTCCTTCTTTCTTTTTAAAAAGAAGCCAGTATTTACAAAAAATATTTTTAAATTCAAAAAACATAACACGCGATCTTATTAATCTGTAATAATTAAGAAATAAAGATATATAGAAAAAGTGCTGCCTATTGAATTGATATTTTTGCTCTTTTACAAAACAAAAGGGGGATTTACAATATGGCTTTAAAAAAAGGTCAGCTAAGCGGACATGTATTTTTGTCTAAACTTATTACACAGTACGCAATGATTCATGAAAAAACGGTAGGTCCCGTAGCTGAAGAATATATTAAACAAATTGGTATTCGTACTGGAGAATGGATGGAAGACTTTTATAGCGATAAGCATGAAAAGTGGACGGTAGAAGAATATGCAGAAGTTATAATTGACCTTAAAAATTCAATTGGAGGTCACTTTGAAATTGTGTCCGTTTATCCAGACCATGTGGTTGTAAGCGCTACTCAATGTCCATTTGGTGACGTCGTACAGGATGCTCCTCATTTATGTAAGATGACATCTAGTGTGTTTGGAGGAATTGCAGCTCGGAAATTCGGCTATGGAAAAGTGAGCTTGCGTCAGCGTATTGCTCTTGGTCATCCAATGTGTGAAGTTGCTATATATTTTACAAAGCACAGTGAAGAAAATGGAGATGTGTATGAAGATCTTCCTATTACCCCTTCTTATGGGAACCCCTTCAATTGGGAAGAGGAAACGATTCATATGCTTAATCAAGAACTTCGAAGAAGCGATGAAATGATTGAAACCCTTCTTGCGGAATTAGAAGAATTACGTAAATAGCATTGTATTACCACACTTAACTATTAAGACATTTTGTTCTAGTTAGAGAAGCAAAACAAGACGTACAAAACAAAGAGCAGCCTTTAATTAAAGGTTTGCTCTTTGTTTTTATCACTCATTTTAATTATTATGGTAAGCAGAAAAAATAAAGTAAAAGTTATTATAGCTATTTAGGAATTTTATTTGTAATCTTATGCTTAAGAATCAGATGCGTCACCCTAAAGAATCCTTGGAGCGATCAGAATGCCTTTGTTAATTGCATGAACTGATAAAAAAGAAGCGCCCTCCGGCAACTTCTTTTCGCTTTTCCTATTCATACGTCAGATTTTCACTTACAAAATAATCATTTATATTTAGTCTTTTAAAAATGACAGCAGCGCTTCGTTAAATTCGTGTGCATGCGTGGCATTTAAGCCGTGCGGACCGCCTTTTATTAAAGCTAACTTGGAACCAGAAATGGCTTCATGCGTTCGCTTTCCGCTATATTCGAATGGAACAATTTCGTCTGCATCACCGTGAATAATAAGAGTAGGTATTGTAAACTTGGCTAGATCGTCTCTGAAATCCGTTTTGCTGAAAGCAGCTATACAGTCTAGTGTCCCTTTAGGCGATGCGGCTGCTGCAATATCCCGGTTGTAAAGTCGAAATGGTTCGCTGACTAAGTCATTTCCGTCTTCAACCCCAAAAAATGTTTTTGTAAAATCATCAAGGAAAGCTAAGCGATCATTTTTTACGCCGTTTTCAAATTCTTGGATTCCTGCATCATCTAATGCTCCTTCAGGATGATCTTCTGACTTATAAAGAAATGGTGGTACAGCTCCTGCAAATACAGCTTTTTCTACTCTATCTGTTCCGTAAGTTCCTACATAACGAGCTACTTCTCCGCCGCCCATTGAAAACCCGACTAGCGTCACATTTTTCAAATTCAAATGTTCTAGCAGCTGATGTAAATCAGCAGCGAATGTTTCATAATCGTAGCCGTCCCATGGCTGAGAAGACTTTCCGAATCCTCGGCGGTCATACGTTATGACTCTGTATCCAGCCTCAACAAGAGCCGGAACTTGATATTCCCAAGACCGTCCGCTTAGCGGCCAGCCGTGAATTAAGACAACCGGCTTTCCTGTCCCGTGATCCTCGTAGTATAGTTCAACAGGTGCTTCATTTTCTGTTCCTACATTAATTTTTGCCATTTCGCTACCTCCAGTATATAGTCGTTCTTTATTTGGTTAAGTGGTCGTAAACCTAGCGTAGATAATAAAAAAGATGGCTAACTCTCCTATGATGAGGGTGTTCGGGACGACTAAAAGTAAGTTAATAATAAAAAACACAGCTAAAATCCCTAAAAACAAGCCTAAATGATACACTTTCAAACGATGTTCTTCGAATCTATACTGGTGAAAAACAAGAGTGGTTGCCATGAAGTAAAGCAGCACGGATCCGAATACAAAATATAAGCTGAATGTGTACTGAACTTCATGTAAAAACATGAGCTTAATCGATGCTGCAATCATGCTTAGAGACATGAGGATAAGTAAGTGTCCGTAAATAATCGTTTGTCCGGCTCTTTGAATAGACTTGTTCACTTTCTTTTCTACGTTCTCAAAGTACTGCCACCACATGGCGATGATCAGGACAAATGAAATAACCGAAAATAAAATGGTATTCCAGTCCCCTTTTTGTGGCTGTATCACAGCAAGAATGCTGACAACGGATTCTCCAAACAAAATTAATGTTAGTAACGCAAAGCGTTCTAACAAATGAGCCGTGTTGGTCGGTAATTTCGCTAGTCGCTTATGTCCTAAAATAGGTAAAATCATGTCCACTGCAATTCCTGTATATAACACGGCGTAGCGGACCCATGAATCAAAAAAGAGCGACAGAAGCGAGATAACAATCCCAATTCCAAAGCATGTTCCTAAAAACACAGCAACTTTTTTTCTCTCACTCTGTTCAAATTTTTGGACAATAAGATATTGAATCGAGGTTAACGCTCTTAGCCCGATATAGCCAATCAAAAAAGACACGTAATATTGATCAAAATCTACGGACAAGCTTGAGATCATGATAAGAACAAACAGCATTTGAAGAATCATAAAGATGCGCTGATGCAAAAAATCTTGTCCAAATCGATTGATAAACATCGTTTGTCCCGTCCACGCCCACCATATCGGAATAAAGATCAGTACAAACTTTAACAAATACTCTCCATGAATATACCCTTGTTCAACGTGAAGCAAAACATGCGTAGCAGTCGCAACGGCTGCCACAAATAACAAATCATAAAAAAGCTCCAGCCACGTAACTTTTTTTTCTTCCACTACTCCGCATCCCTTCCTATCATCTATCAAGCTGTCGTTAATATACTTTATTTTATATACAAGAGACGCATATTTCATGACAGGTAGCGTAGTAAAAGATAGGTGAGCCAGCTGTTCATCAGTCGGCTCACCTATCTAACAATTACTTTTATGTCGTTACGTTTTCTCCGTCACATAAATGATCCACAGATGCCATTCTACTTTCATGTCTTATATGTAAAGAGAACGACCTTTAGCATGCTATGTTATTAGACACTCTGCTTGCTGAAATCGCGCTGAGCTCCTCTATAGCTGCCCATTAAGTTTTGATAACCAGGAAGATGACTAGAAATTAAGTTGCCAAAACCTTCAACGTCGTTGCGCCAGTCACGCTGAAGCTCGCACGCTACGCTAAACCAGTTCATAAGCTGTGCGCCCCCGTGAGCCATACGCGTTAATGCTGCATCTGCCACTTGCTTATTAAACGTTCCGGAAGCATCCGTCACAACAAACACTTCGTAGCCTGCTTTAATGGCAGAAAGTGCAGGAAAAGCAACGCAGACATCTGTCACTACACCGGCGATAATCAGCTGTTTTTTCCCGGTCGCTTTAATGGCTTTAACAAACTCTTCGTTGTCCCACGCGTTAATTTGTCCAGGACGAGCTATTTTTGGCGCATTAGGAAACAGATCAACGAGTTCTTGCATGAGCGGGCCGTTGGGTCCATTTTCAAAGCTAGTTGTTAAAATAACCGGTAAATCAAAGAATTTAGCCGTATCACCAAGAGCTAATACGTTGTTTTTAAATTCATCAACACCATAGTCACGTACAAGGCCAGAAATAAGCCCCGTTTGGTGGTCAACTAAAAGCACGGCAGCATCATCTTTTGAAAGGCGAGAGTAAAGATCAGACATTTTATAATCCTCCTTAAATTAAGGCAAGTAAGGATACATGTACCTCTTCCATTCCTTACAAGCGGTCTATAATTCCAACGGTTTTTTGGATTTCATTTATGATCTGTTAGGTAAAACATGTACAGAAAGAAAAGCTATTTCTGAGGTGAAGGTTCGTGAGGTGTGTTCTCTCTCTTAATCTAGAACAGGAACAGGCGCTTGATCAATCCAATGAATGAACTGCTGTAGGTAGCGTTGAAGATAACGTTTTGTTGATTCATCGGTTAGTACTTTTTGTTGAGCATCAACTTTTTCATGAACTTGCGAAATCAGCATTTTTTGAAATGGCAAAACGTTGACTTGCATAGCTTCCAGTACTTCTCTCGTTTGCATTTGAGCAAAAGCCGTACCGAAGCCTCCTGGAGTTGCTCCAATTAGGCCAACTGGTTTTCTGTTCAAAACAGAAGAGGTCCGAGGTCTTGATGCCCAGTCCAAGGCATTTTTTAACACTCCGGGAATTCCTGAATTGTACTCTGGACTAACTATAATAACGCCGTCAACATCTTGAATCGCAGCTCTAAAGGATGCGACAGATTCTGGTGATCCGTCAGCTTCTAAATCTTCATTAAAAAAAGGCAGGCTGCTTATTTCAATCCAGCGATATTGAGCTGAGTCATCTAATGTAGTCAATGACTCAGCAATCATTCGGTTATACGAATTCTTTCGTAAGCTTCCACAAATAAGACCAATAGTTTTCGTCATCTATTCACCTCCTTACTTGGAATTAATTTCATATTACCACGGTGTTTCAAATATAGATATTAGTTTTATATATAGATAAATTAATTCCTTCTTTATACCTAATTCGGGATTGAACTAGCGTTTTACTATTACTAAAAGAATTCTTTTAGTAAAATTTAGTCTAATTCTCTCACTTCAAAAGGAATCAAAGCTCTTTCAATTTGATCTCGATGGGTTTCGTACTGTTCAGGCAGCATGAGTTTTTCTCCCATTGTTTCAAGTGACTCATCATGAGCAAAGCCTGGAGGATCTGTTGCAATTTCAAATAGAATTTCTCCGTGCTCCTTAAAATAAATCGCATTAAAGTAATTTCGATCTCGAACAGCCGTTACTCCGTATCCGCTGTCGGCTACGTATTTCTGCCATTCTAATTGATCTTCATCATCTTTTGCTCGCCATGCAATATGGTGAAACGTTCCAACGCCCATTTGCCCGCGTCCAATGGTTGTTAATTTTAAATCAATCACATTTCCGATGTCAGCTGATGATTGAAAACGTATAAAATCTCCTTCTTGCCCTACTTTTTGTAGACCCATTACGCTTTCTAATAACTGAGCTGTTTCATGAGGCTTAACAGATAATAACGTAGCCCCTCCGAATCCTTTAATAGCCACTTCAGGTTTAATTTCACCGACTTGCCACGTATTCTTTTCTCCTTCTTCTCTTTCCACAATCTCTAGATGTAAACCATGAGGGTCGTCAAACTCTAAATACTGTTCTCCAAATCGCTCCATCTTTGTAGCTGGAACCCCAAACTTAGCTAATCGCTGTTCCCAAAAGTCCATCGCACCTTTTGGCACCACATAGGAAGTTACGCCAACTTGCCCGTCACCTATTTTTCCTTGTCGTGCATTTGCCCACGGGAAGAATGTAATAATCGTTCCAGGTTTTCCCCCTTCATTCCCAAAGTAAAGATGATAAGTTCCTGGATCATCAAAGTTTACCGTTTGTTTGACCAAGCGTAATCCTAACACGCCCGCATAGAAATCAACATTTTCTTGAGGATGACCTACAATCGCCGTGATATGATGAATACCCGCTGTTTTTTTACTCATTACTACCATCTCCTTCGATACATTTTTCGTCATATGTTCCGTTATCCCTCTTAAAATTACAACTATTTATCATAAATATCTCGAATTCGAGATATTGGTCAAAAAATAAAAGCGTCTTTCTTATTCAACCCATTTTCTCTTTTAGAAAATAAAAGTATCTAGTGCATAATAACCTGGTCCTGCAATTGCTACACCGATTGCTACAACTAAAAGCGTAAGGTTATATTCATACCCATTTTGTGTTGCCCAGTATCCATTCGGACCGTGTACTTTCACAATTGCCATGACCATTGTTCCCGCAATCAAAAGCGCTCCTAGCGGTGTAAGAAGTCCTGCAGCAAATAAAGCTCCGCCTACTAGCTCGGATAATCCAGCCATTAACGCCATTCTAACACCTGGCTTCATTCCGATGGATTCAAACCAGCCGCCCGTTCCTTTTAAGCCGTGGCCGCCAAACCATCCAAATAATTTCTGAGTTCCATGTGCCATAAAAGATAATCCAATGACTAAACGTATTAACAATAAACCAATGCTCACCATTTTTTATTCCTCCTATTTTTTCATCACTTTAAAATCTCGAATTAAAATATCTTGAATTAAGGATAATTATAAAACCATATGATTCCACTGTCAATATAAATTTTTATATTTTTTTGTAGTTAGCTGAAACGCTTAACGACGTATTAAAAACATATTCATGATTTTATATGGATATGAGCACGGGAACGGAAAATATAAAAGCTAAATTGTATTATTTATTGAATAAAAAAAGAAGTCACCCCTTGGTAACTTCTTTTCCTCTTCTACTATGCATGTATCGTTCAATAACCAGATACTGCAGTTATCACCCCATTTATAAAAGGGATATCTACATCACTTGAATTAGTATCATTTTGTTCCTAATTTATCAATTAATTTAAGCGTATCATTATATAGACTTAATTGATGTCGGTGGGACTCTAATTCAGGTGGGATACGGATTTGTAAAGGAATTGAAGACAGATCCAGTAAATCCAAAGATGATTTGTTTATAGCGTGATTTTCTAAGTTTTGATTAGCTTGTTTTGTGACGTATTCTCCTAATACTTGTAGTTGAACAGCCCATTTTTGCCGATCAACTGTGGGTAGAGAATTCGTTTCGGACCAGTCATTAAATGTAGTGAGCACACCTGAAATATAGGTGTAGCCATGCTTCAGTTGAAAAAGGAATTGTTCGTTTTGTTTTAACTGCTGCTTTTTATTTCTGCCAAATGGGTTCAACCTTAAACTCTTCTCTGCTTTTTCGAATTCCTTTTCAACCTGATGAAGTTCCTGAAGCAGGTTAGTTGTATCATCTATTAAATTTTCGCCCTCAACGAATTCGCAGTTATTGTTTACCCAATAAGCCGCCTTTTTAAATAATTGTCCAAGGTCTATTCCAAATTGGGTCAAGGTTCTGCGAGCTTCTTTTACGTAATTTGGAGGAACAATTATGATATGGATTATAATAGCGACAAGAGCTCCTATGATCGTATCTCTTATTCGATCAGAGACATAATAATTTGTTTTATGAACGAATACAAAAACTAATAAAATGGTAAGAGCAATTTGATGAATGATCGTCTTATGTAGCCTTAGTACAACAGGAAGCACCATTCCCATTGTTAATAATAATCCTATTGTCCACCCGTTTACTTCTAAATGTTTAATGATAAAAATCGTAGCAGCAATTCCAAAAAGAGTGCCGATAATTCGATAAAAAGCATACACAGCAGAATGCTGGATGGTTTCTTGAATAGAAAGAATCACGGTTAAAGGCGCCAAATAAGGATGTTTAGAGCCTAACATTTTTGCCAGTTCCCACGATACACCCGAAGCTATAGATATTTTGGCTATAAGTATTAATCCTTTTATTAGTTCGAGCTTTTGCTTTCCCTTATTTATATCCATAAAAACTCCTTTATTTAAAAAGTGCTCTTCTACACCTATGTATGTAAGCCAACTTACAGTCACTTCCTGCCGTTACTTACTATTGACTGGAGAAGGTAACTTTATTACAAACAAAGCCGTTTTCATATATAAGAGTTGATTGAATAAGACCCTTCTCTTAAAACACATACTTGCTGTTTAGCTATCCTTCAACCCATCTATTTATCCCGCAATTTATGTACTACGCTTTCTATATGTTTCACCGCTTGGTATACACCATTTTCCAATTGAATGATGCTTTTTATTTGTTGAGCGTTTTCAATATACTCTTTATTTTCTACTTGTTCTAACGCCTGAACCAATTCGAATACCTGGAGATTTTTTTCTTGTAACGGCTTTAGTGAATACCCTTTTTTATAGAGGAGATTTGCCCAAAACGGTTGATCCACTGTAAACGGAATGATAATTTGTGGTACGCCACTCAGTAAAGCTTCAGACATTGTTCCAACACCTCCATGATGAATAATGCCTTTAGCACGTTTAAATAAAAGTCTATGGGATGCATCTTTAACGGCAAGTATATTCTCTTGTTGATTAAACTTCATACCGCTTGTTCCTGTTAACACTATTGCGCGATTGTCCGTCTCCCTTAATGCCTGAACTAACTTTTGTTTAAAAATTGACGGACTCTTTAAAGGCATAGAACTAAATGATACTACAATAGGCTTCTTTCCTTTTTCTAGAAATTTTTCTATTTCATTGGGTAACATCTCTTTCTCTACATCTAAAAAGAAAAACCCTGATAGAAATACAGAACCTTTCCAACTCTCTACTTCTTTGAAAAGAAAAGGACTAATCGGATAAAGTATAGAAATAGGTACACCGTTTACGTCATATGTGTAAAGTCCTGCTTTTCTCTTTGGAAGTTTTAACGTTTTTTCTCTAAAATCGTTAATTTCTTTCATAAAAGGGTATTCACTGAATTTTATTAGCTTGTAGGATAATCTATTTAATGTAGAGCCAAAGCTTTTTTTCGATGATAAAGAGAAATTTGGGAACTCTGTAATTGGATACATAATTGGAACGGGCGGTAAGCAAATGCAAGGAATATGATAGTATAGAGCAATATCAACCGCACCAAGAGCTTTAGGATGATAAATGATTAAATCTGCTCCTTGGGAAGCCTGATAAAAATCATCCATACTTTTTCTGTAGGATGGAGCAATTTTTTCTTTTAAAAACTTCATTATCTTAAAAGGTGAAAACCTTTTACCATTAAGTATATCTCTTCCTTCCTCGCTCTCCATTATTGCCATCAAATCAGTAGAAGTGGGATGAAAAGAAACCCTATTTTCTTCAATAAAACGTTGAAACGTCGCACCTGTACAAATAACTACTTCATGCCCATTCTTAATCATTTCTCGAGCAAGTGCAATATAAGGCTGTACATCTCCTCTACTGCCTAACGTTAAAATTGCTACTTTCATAATTTTCACCCCCACAATAAATAATAACTTAATTTTTTTGTTTTGCTGCAACTATATTTTAGCTTATGTATGAATTTTTCTTATTTATTTAATTTTTGATTTCGTTAAGTTAAATGATAATGTCTTACGATTTGCGATAGTTCTTGCATTCACAATCAAGTAGCTTTAAAAGGTTTACGATTTATTTTTAAATCGGCATTTATATCTTTTGTTTGAGGGAAACTTTATATTACACATAATGTATGTAAGCTATGTTAAAGGTTGTTTCCTCACTAAGAGGAAACAGCCTTTCTCTTCTTGCATGTTTGTAAGCACAAACTTACTTTTCTATGATTGAAGTTGTATTCAAATTGATATTATTTAGCATTATATAAGTAATTTATTACTTATTAATGATACCTTAGGAAAATATCATCTATAATAAACAAAGTTATAAGGATCGCGCATTATTGAAACAAAAATTAGTAAAGCAGTACATCTCTCCAGGTGAACAGAAACCTATCCCTAAAGAGAATATACCCTTACCAATACTTGGCACATGAAGCATAATTTTAGTTTTAAAGAGACAAAGGAGCATAAGAATGGTTACATATTGGATTATTTTATTAGCTATCGCTGTAGGTGTAATATTTATCGCAGAAAAAATGAAACAACCTTATCCCACTTTCCTTGTAGTAATAGGATTAATCATTGGTTTGGTACCAATTCCTGCATTGGGAGAAATAAAAAGTTATGCAGCCAATGATACCGTGTTTCAAACGACCGTTATTTTTATCTTTTTATCAGCTTTGTTAGGGGATGCAGCACTTAAACTGCCTTTTGATGAACTAAAACGTAATAAGAAATCTATTTCTTTATTAGCTTTTTTAGGCACATTTCTTACCTTCTTACTAGTTGCTGCTTCTACTTATTTTTTCTTGCACCTTTCTTTACAAGAAGCCTTAATTTTCGGTGCACTTATGGCAGCTACTGACCCTGTATCCGTTCTAAGTATTTTTAAGTCAATGGGCCTAAACAAGCGTCTCTCCATTGTAGTCGAAGGAGAAAGTTTAGCAAATGACGGAGTTGCTGTTGTACTATTTCAAATTGCTGTGGTAACTACTGCCTTGAGCTTAACAGGTACATTGAATGCGCTGCTTGAATTTCTGAAAGTTGTAAGTGGAGGCATATTGATTGGTGGAGTGTTTGGTTTATTAGCTTCTCGTATTACATCTAAGATTGATCATTATTTAGTGGAGACTGGATTATCGATGGTTCTATTTTATGGTACGTTTCAGCTAGCTGAACACTTTGATGTTTCTGGGGTAATATCTGTAGTAGTAGGTGGCGTAATCTTAGGAACTTATGGACGAAACGTAGGTATGTCAGATCTAACACATGAAAAAGTGAATTCCTTTTGGGAAACGATTGCTTTTCTCTCTAATGCACTTATTTTCTTACTGGTAGGGTTAGAAGTGAGTCGTATTGATTTTTTAGATAAAGGATGGCTTATCGTTGGAAGTATTCTTATTGTTCTTTTAGCACGTTTTCTCGCTGTCTATATAAGCTTAGCTTTTGATAAATCCATTCCAACTTCATGGAAACCTATTATTTCGTGGGGAGGGTTAAAAGGCTCTCTTTCAATTGCGCTTGTTTTAGGCATTACACCCGAATTTGAAGGGAAAAATCTGTTATTAGCCATGACATTTAGTAATGTAGTCTTTTCTCTTCTTGTTCAAGGAACAACACTAAAAAAATTAGTTTCATTTTTGAATGTAAAATAAACGCCTATACTAAAAGAGAGTTGATGTTATTTTTGAAACTTTTCTTACACCCACTCGTAGATCCATAAGAAGCAACCTTACTCCTTTCTTAGTAGACATACAATAAATACGCGATAGACAGCGTACAAGGAGGAATTAGATGGAATCAAAAATGAGTTGGTGTATTAAAAATCCTTCGTTTTATTTAGGAGCTGTTTTATTTCTGATCTTTGGTAGCCAATGCGTTATGGGATATATAAAAGAACATCAATTCTACGTTCTAGAGAGCATATTAAGTATCATAGGCGTTTTTATGATTGTTCTACCGTTGAAAAAGAAACTTGCTCATCATTCACCAAAAAGCACTTAGTTATATGGGAAGGGCCCCTGATTTCGAGACAAGGATCAAAACACCTTTTAAACAGCCAGTTTTCGGTATTGTACCGGTGACTGGTTATTTAGTTTTGTTTGAATACGGATATGGTTATAATAAATAATATAGCTTTCGACAGTTTGTTCTACGATGTTAGTCGTAGTACATGTTAACTCATCGAGGTAAAATGTTTCAGACTTCAGGCTGGAATGAAACGATTCAATTCAATTGCTTTTAATTTCACTTCTACTGGATAGCTCACTCTTGCTCCCATAGAAAAAACACCTCTAGGTTATTGTTAGGTACTACATACCTGTTTTTTAACTTAAAGGTGTTTTTTATTTGTCTCATTCATGGGGGCAGTCCCGAGCAGCTAAAGGGTTTTAAAAGCTATTTTATGTTTTGCTTTGACTAAAGGCTGGTTTAGCTGAATACTTCTGAAGACTCTAAGATAGCCATAACGCTTTGTACGGATTCGATTGAACGTTTTAGCCCTTCATTTTCCTTTTCCGTTAAAGGAAGTTCAATGATATGTTCAATTCCATCTCCTCCTAGAATTGTGGGTACACCTAGGTAAAGGTTATTACAGCCATATTCCCCTTCTAGATAAGCTACAGAAGGGAGAATTCGCTTCTTATCCTTTAGGATTGCTTCTGCCATTTGAACCATAGAAGCAGCAGGAGCATAATAGGCACTTCCATTTCCAAGCAGGTTAACGATTTCTCCTCCACCTTTGCGGGTTCGCTCTACAATCGCTTCTATACGTTCAGGTGAAATGATTTTATCAAGTGGAATTCCTCCGGCATACGAATAACGAACTAATGGTACCATATCATCTCCGTGGCCCCCTAAAACAAATCCTGATACATCTTCAACAGAGATATTTAATTCTTGAGCCACAAATGTATTAAAGCGGGCTGTATCTAATACACCAGATTGGCCTATTACTCTATTCTTAGGGAACCCCGTAGTCTTATAACAAACGTATGTCATTGCATCAACTGGATTACTTAATACAATAATATAACTGTTTGGTGCATGCTTTTTTACATTTTCCGATACTTCTTTCATAATCTTTGCGTTTGTTGAGACTAGGTCATCACGGCTCATTCCCGGTTTTCTTGGAAGTCCTGCAGTAATTAATACTAAATCTGCATCCTGAATGTCCTCATAGCTAGATGTTCCCTTAATATTAGCGTCAAATCCTTGGACTGGGCTTGCCTCTAACATATCAAGTGCTTTTCCTTTAGTCGGGTTAGTCTGGGAAGGAATATCAACTAACACTACGTCTCCAAGTTCTTTTTGTGCCATCATTAATGCTGCTGTGGCTCCTGTAAATCCCGCTCCAATTACAGCTATTTTTTTACGCTTAAATGCCATGATTTATCCCCCGTTCTCCGTCGTTTATATGTATGTTATTCTACTTTTTGATCTTCTTCTACAGCAGCAGAATCTGCTTTTGCTTTATATTGAATACTGGATTTTGTTTTAGCAGCAGATGATTTTTTAGTCGCTTTATTGTCTTTAGGTGTCTCCTTTGACTGCGATTCTTTATTTTCATCTTTTAATAGGCTATTTCCAACCTCTTCATCAGGATGGGGAATTACATGCGCTGACACTAATTCTCCAACGCGAGCCGCTTCTTCTTTTCCCATATCTACAGCTGCTTGTACTGCACTAACATCACCTTCAACTAACACTGTTACAAGGGCTGCATCCACTTTTTCTTGCTTCACTAAGCGGACATCAGCTGATTTTAACATCGCATCCGCTGCGACGATTGAACCTATTAAGCCTCTTGTTTCAATCATGCCAAGAGCTTTAGCCATTCTCTCCACCTCTTTCTATATCAACAGAATCTATAATCCCGATAATAATTGCATCAATGGGTAATGGAGTGTCGGATGCCATATGTGCTGCGGCACTTCCTTGAGTAACCATTACCTTATCACCAATCCCGGCTCCAATACGATCAACTGCAATAAAAGAAGAGTCGTTATTCGATTTATTTAAAAGTTCAGGTTGAACAACTAAAAACTTTAAACCGCGTAAGTTATCTTCTTTTCTTGTTGCCCAGACGTTGCCAATTACTGTCCCTATTTTCATAAAACATCCGCTCCCTCTACGTCTATCACGCAAATTTCTTTTCCTAATTCTCTTGCTGTATCGCGCGCTAAAGGAGTGATAATCGTTTTAGGTGAAACAGTAATTTTTTCTTCTTCTACTAATTTCACATGTCTTTGGGTTAGCACTCGTTCTGTAAATGATACAGAATGTCTGTTTAAGCCTGATTGCAAAAATCTCTCAAATGATTGGATTTTTACTCCAAAGCTTTCTAATGTATTTTTATAAGCGATTAAATGTGCTGCATACTTATTGTTTACTGTTTTTTTTTGATTACTGGATAGCAAAACGTTTCCTAAAGTTACAGAAGGAATGAGTGAAACAGAAATTCCTTCTAGCAAAGCCTCAGCTAAAAGATAACTTTCTAGTGTATCTGTCATACCAAGAGCCCCTTTTACTAGCAGGTCCTGCTTTGCTTCTGCAAATAAAATACCTTGTATATCTTTTGGAAGGTTTTCTTTTTGGTCATCGCTGTAAACCAGTGTCCAGCTTGTTTCTAACTTTTTGATTTGAATTAGATCAATTTCCGCCAACTCTTTCACGATCAGCAGCTTTGGCTTTACATTTAGGTGCTGCTTGTCTGATTTATCTAATCGTTTTAAAACTTCTACTACAATTTGTTCAATCAGAGCATGATTGTTCATAAAGCTTCCTCGTATAGAGAAAGAATCCCTGTAGCTCCAGTAGAAATTAGCCCAGCATTCGCTTCATCTGTATCAATATGCATTTCAAGCTTAAACTTTGGCGAAACTCGAATTAATACACGTTCGAGCGTAGTAGGTCTTTCTCCTTGAGCGGTAATGCGAACACACTGACCATTTTTCACACCATAAGCTTCAGCATCATCCGGCGTCATATGAATATGAGCTCGTGCAATGATTAAGCCTTCTTTCTTGTAGATGCTACCCTTTGGTCCAACTAATGTAATCGCTTCTGAATTCTTTATATCTCCAGACTCACGTAGTGGAGGAACAGAACCAAGTTTAATTGAATCTGTTTTACTGACCTCCACTTGAGTTATACTCCTTGCTGGACCAAGGACTCGCACCTTTTCGATGCTTCCTTTAGGTCCCACAATGGTAACTGTTTCATTAGCTGCAAATTGCCCAGGCTGAGACAGGTCTGATTTTTTTGTTAGCTCATACCCTGCTCCAAAAAGAGCTTCTACATCTTCTATACTTAAGTGACAGTGTCTAGCAGATACAGCCATTGGGACTGTATTGCTTTGCTTGGTTGTTTGACTTAGCTGCTGAACAACCTCTGCTACAATCGATTGAATGGCCTGCTTATTCATGCGCTATGCTCCTAACTTTTTAAGCTTATAGTTCACTATCAATTTTTGGTAAAATACTTTCTAATTCATTGTGTGGGCGTGGGATAACATGAACGGAAATAAGTTCTCCAACACGCTGTGCAGCTGCAGCACCAGAATCTGTCGCTGCTTTTACCGCGCCTACGTCACCGCGTACTAAAACCGTTACAATTCCTCCACCTACGTGAACTTTACCAACTAAATGTACGTTTGCTGCTTTTACCATTGCGTCTGCTGCCTCTACTGATGCTACTAATCCTTTTGTTTCAATCATTCCTAATGCTGTTAGTTCTCTTGCCATTTTTAATTCCCCCTAATTAGTTTGTTTGATATTTTTGAAGTGCTTGATTAACCATTTCAGAAATTGCTGCCGAATCAATCGGTCCCTGTGGCTTTAATTGATTCATAACTTCGTTGACAATTTCCTGTACGTCTTGATGATCTTTTGTATCTGACGAAGCAGAGGTAGAAGATAGAGATGGTTTCGGAATTGTTACCTCTTTTGTGCCGTAAGCCATTCGCTTAATATTTAATAAATGGCGAGCGGTCACATTGTCTGACGTAATGTTGCCTCCAAACGAACCGCATCCTAGTGTAAAGGAAGGCTTAAGTCCAGTCGTACCACCCACAGCTCCTACTGACGAGAGTGTGTTGACCATCAGTCTCGAGATCGGCATTTCAAGAGCAAACGTTTTAGCTACAGCATCATCGTTTGTATGAAGCGATAAACTATGACCTCTTCCTCCAAGGTTTAATAAGCTTAAACATAATTCCCTTGCTTGTTCGTTGTTCTTAGCTGTATACAATGGGAAGATAGGTGCTAGCTTTTCAATCGAAAATGGTACATCCTTGGCCACCTTTGTTTCTTCAGCAACTAAGATGCGTGTATCAGAAGGTACTGTAATACCTGCCATTTCAGCAATTTTCACAGCACTTTGACCAACAATATTCGGATTAAGCTTCTTTGGAATCGGTGAAATCACTTTTTCCATCTTGGCTTTCTCTTCTGAATTTAAAAAGTAGGCTCCATTATTCTTTAATTCTCTAATAGCCATTTGTTGAATATTAAGATCGACAACAATTGCTTGCTCGGTTGCACAGATCGTGCCGTTGTCGAACGTTTTGCTATCGACAATCATTTTTACTGCTTGGTCAACCTTCGCAGTCTTTTCAATATATACAGGTACATTTCCTGGACCTACACCATAAGCTGGTTTCCCAGAACTATACGCTGCTCGAACGAGACCACTTCCACCTGTTGCTAGAATTAAGTTCACATCTTTATGCTTCATTAATTCATTGGTTGCTGCCATAGAAGGATTAGAAATCCAACCAATAATCCCTTCTGGAGCTCCTGCTTCAACTGCTGCACGGGAACAAATTTTAAGTGCTTCTACTGTACAGTTCATTGCCCGAGGATGAGGGCTGACCACTAGAGCATTTCTAGTTTTTAAACTAATTAATGTCTTGAAGATAGCCGTTGAAGTTGGGTTAGTTGTAGGAATAATTCCAGCAACAACTCCAAAAGGAGAGGCGACTTCTATCACTTTGTTCGCTCTATCTTCGTGAACAATACCTACTGTTTTTTCATTTTTAATTGATTCATAAACAGCTCTAGATCCTACCTCATTTTTGATTTTCTTATGTTCTGCAACACCCATTCGCGTTTCTTCCACTGCCATTTTCGCTAATTCCAATGCTTTAGAATAGGCTGCTTCGGCAACTTGTTCAACAATGCGATCTACTTGTTCTTGTGAAAAATTCAAGTATACCTGCTGTGCGGCTTTTGCCTTTTCCACTGCATCTCGCATCTCTTGCAAAGATTGAAGATCTTGATCAAACTGCATATCCAACAACTCCTTTCTACTGTCTATAAGCTTTTTAATAATGAACTGGATTTCTTGCAATGTCTAAAATAGCCTGGCGAAACGCATCAGCAGCTGCTTGACAGGCTGATTGAGATCCTGTTAAAAACCCACCGCCAAAATTTGTTTCAGAAGGAGGGGCAAAAAATTTCACAAGTTCTACATCAGCTGCTTTAAGCGCTACATCAAGTCCATACATAGCCTCTAGTGGAGGGGCAATTAAATAAGCTAGCGGTTCGCCAATATCGATTCCTGCTTCTTTAGAAAGATAAGAACCTGTTCTTGCCACCACATGTGCATACAGCGCGTGATTTTTCTCTTCATCTAACGCTTCAAAATAGGCATCTGATTTTGTCACTTGTAAAACAGCCTCAATACCAGCTTTAACTTCATCTGGACTTGGACCTGCTAATACCCCAATCATTTCACCTGATAGCGGACCTGACGCATGGGCAGCGCCAGCATAAAAGGAACGGGCATAAGCTACCTCAACGTCTGCTCTTTTAGTGGCTTCATCTAAAGCTGTATAGCCTACGTCATCAATACTTGATGTAAACATGGCTAAACTTCTATGGTAAGGCTGCAAGTTAAACTGTTGAACTAAGGCGTCATCCACATTTGGAATCACACGAACAGCTAAAATGTCAGCATGGATACGTGTTAAAGCCACTCTTATTCACCTCTATTGTTCTTTTTGAACAAGCGATACTCCGCTAGCTTCATATTTTAAAATTTTTTGAACCAATGTACCGAGATAAGCACCCGCTTCAACTGGAGGAATACCGCCTTTATGAATATTGGAAACCACCATTCTCTCAGCTTCAATCATTCCTTTTTTCGGTTCATAGCATAAATAGGCACTTAAAGATTCTGCGCTTATAAGTCCCGGGCGTTCTCCAATCAAAAGTACCACCACTTTTGGCGTCAGAAGTTCACCAATGTCGTCCATTACAGCAACTCGACCTTTTTCTATGTAAAACGGAACGCCGACATCTAAACCAGCGCTTTTTAAGGACTGTTGAAGAGATAGGTAAACATCTTCGACATTTTCTTCAATGGCCTTGGAGCTTAAACCATCAGAAACAATAATTTGAACAGTTGGTGATTTGGTACATCTCTCTTGAATGCACTTTTTTGCTTCGTCTGATAGCTTTCGTCCATAATCCGGCCGGCGAATGTATACTTCTTTATCCGTTACCTGAGTATTTACTTTAAATAAGTTCAGCCGTTTTAAAAGGTCGTCGTTCACATTGCCATACACAGCGTCAACGGCTGCTGCATGGTCATAGCGGAATTTCAGCCATGTTTCTGTTCGCGGACGTAAACCTGCTCTGCCAATCCCTATTCGGGCAGGTGTTTTTTGAATCAATGTATCTAATTCTTCTTGATTCACTGGGTTTTTAATACCCGGCACCTGCTGCTTTGGTTCAATGTTCTCTTCCTGCTGAATAGGCATTTTACTTTCAGGCAGAGATGCCGAATTATCTTCTTGAATATTCGGAAATTTAATTAATTCCTTTGCCGACTCTTCTTCTACCACTTCAGCTAGAGGCCCATTAGTTACCTTCGTATTGGCATTGGATGTGTGAGCCCAAAAAGCTACGCTGCTTTGACGTTCGTCAGTAGGAGAATTTTGTTCGAAACTAGATTGTTTTTCTAGCTTTTCAACAATGGATCGTGTAATTTTTTCAATCAATTCAGGATTCATCCTCTTTATCACCTACCTTGTAAAAATACTTGGATCTCCTGCGTATTTACCTAATTTCCCTTGTTCAAAAATCCCCATTTTCTCAAGCCATTCTGCAAATAAAGGAGAAGGCTGTTTCCCCATCGTTTGCCTTAAAGTCGCTACATCGTGGTAGCTCATTGATTGGTAGTTAAGCATACAATCATCACCCATTGGTGTTGCGATAATAAAATTAACACCTGCAGCTGTTAGCAATACACCCAGATCTTCAATATCATTTTGATCTGCTTTGATATGATTGGTGTAACAAATATCTACACCCATCGGAATTCCATGCATCTTTGCCATAAAATGATCTTCTAAGCCTGCGCGAATAACTTGTTTGTTGTTATATAAGTACTCAGGTCCAATAAAACCGACCACGGTATTTACAATGTAAGGGTCATAATGACGTGCAAACCCATAGTTACGCGACTCTAACGTTAGCTGATCCATTCCAAAATGTGCTTCAGCTGATAGCTCAGAACCTTGTCCTGTTTCAAAATATAAGCGTTGAGGCCCTGTTCCTGTTCCGTGACTTTTTGCTAATTGATTTGCCTCTTCTAGTAAGGCAGCGCTGATTCCAAATGAACGGTTAGCGGCTTCTGTTCCAGCAATACTTTGGAAAATCATATCCGCTGGTGCTCCTTGTTCAATGGCTTTCATCTGAGTCGTAACATGAGCTAAGACACAGTTTTGAGTTGGAATCTCCCAATCATTCATAAAATTTTTTGTGGCGTGGAGCAGTCGTTTTACACTTTCAACTGAATCATCTACAGGGTTAATACCAATAACAGCGTCTCCAATTCCGTAAGACAGCCCTTCTTTTAAAGAAGCAATCATACCCTCTACATTATCTGTAGGATGATTAGGCTGCAGTCTAGAAGCTAAGACTCCTTTTTGGCCAATAGTAATGTTGCATTTTGTTAAAATTTCAACCTTATTTGCGGCGTGAACTAAATCGAGGTTTGACATTAATTTTGCTACTGCAGCAATAATTTCACTATTTAACCCTCGACTAATCCTCTTTAAATCCTCACCCGTTGTTTCATCACTTAAGATATACTCTCTAAGCTCTGCTATGGACCAATTTTTCATTGCTTGATAGATAGGTTCATTTACTTCACTCTCAATAATTTGAGATACTTCATCTTCTTCAGGTGAGATCATTGGGTTTTCGCGAATATCAGCAAGTGTTAATTCACTAAGCACTTCCTTTGCTGCAATTCTTTCTTGAACGGTTTCTGCAGCTAAACCTGCCAGCCGGTCACCAGACTTTTCTTCATTTGCCTTAGCAAACAAATCTTTCAAATCAGAAAATTGATAGACAGCACCTAAATAATGTGTATGTAACTTCAACAGTGAAGCCCCCTTTCTTATGAATGGAACGTAAGGGTTTTGACTACTACCGGTACCACACTTGTTTGCAGCAATTGGCCAATATCTAAGTAGTCACCGTGTTCCACCTTAATTTGATCAATACAAATAATGCTTTGCGACGAATCTTGAGCAACAAGCGTTTGACCCAATACCTTGGCATGATCGCTCTCAAGAACAATAATCAGCGGCTGATCTCTTTTGTTTTTTTGTTTCACCGCTTCTAGCAGACCTTTTGCTAATTGCTGAATATCTCGAAATCCTACGTACGGAAGCCCAGATAAGTACAAGGCAAAATTTTGCCCCTCCTGCTGCGGGTCATGTATCTCAATTGCATCTTTTACAGCATCCTTTAAGTGATGAACACTTTTTTGAAACCCATCCTTAAACGAAATTTGATAAACGGGTATATTTCGTACAGGTAAATCTTTGCTTTCCACTTGAATCGTAGCTCCACTGATTTCAGTCGTTTGTGTACCAGCACCAAGAACGGTTGCGCGAACGGTTTCATCAGGCTTAATCCATGACCATCTCTTCAAACTCTGACTATCTCTTAAAGAGTCCGCAAGCATCATTCCTATGTCGTGGTAAGGAGCTTGTTCAAAATCTTTAGACTCATATTGATAGAGGCACTCACTGATTCCACCAGAAAACATAATGACATCAATTTCTTCTTTCCAATTTGGTTCATGACCTAAAAGCAGTACCTTGTCTTCTGCTGTCATGGTACGTGTTAGCATTCTACTAATCACATCGGCCATATAATTTGTTATATTCTTTATCTCTTCTTCCACCAGTACGTCACCTTTTACAAGAGTACTATTCCACCCTCTTAATAGATTTCTAACCGGTGGCGAAATGCTGCTGATTTTATCTTCCGAAAACTCTATCAGCCTGCCTCCTATATGCAGTGTGCAGGTTCCACACAGCCTTCCCATTCGATAGACTGCTACATTAGCGGTTCCCCCGCCAATATCTATATTGGCAATAGTTTTGCTCACTTTTTTAGAATATTGATAAGCTCCTGATCCTTTTGCTGCAATAATTCCCTCTAAATCAGGACCCGCAGTTGCAACTAAAAACTCCCCCGCATGATTTGATAGATGGTGAATCATTTCCTCGGCATTTTGCTTAGTTGCTGTTTCACCTGTAATAATCACGGCACCTGTTTTAATATCTTCAGAACCAACGTTTGCTTTATCATACTCATTTCTAACAAGCTTCTCTATTGCTTCAATATCGATTGTTGTTGATGTGAGAAGTGGTGTTCGATAAATTGGGCTGCGATGAATAATTTCTTTATCAATAATCTCAATACGCGGCAAGTGTGTTCCTCCTGCCATATTCATCAGAGAAAATTGGCTTAACACAATTTTGGTTGTGCTTGTTCCTATATCAATTCCTGCGCTGATAATCTCCTCTTTTAGCGGTTCGTATTGTTTCATATCCCTCCACCTCATCAACCTTCAATCAGCAAAAGGTTTTAGTCATTACTGATTGCTAATTAGTCGTGTTTTAGTCAAATAAAAAAGGCACCTCATACGAACTATCTCCTGAAAGATAGCTGTATAAGGCGCCTTTGCCCGTGTTTTTTTTGTATATTTAGAATATAACTGATTTTTTACAAAATGTAAAGGTTTTCATTAAAAAATAATATATTTCGATTTCCAGTTATCAGTATACTGTTTCATCTCTTGTAAAGACTGACACTGTACCAAAGCTCGAACCTCTTCAAGCCCTTCTTTGTTGCGGGAAGAAGTAACAACAATAGGACCATTTACAACTACTTGCCTTGCTTTTTTAATAGCTAAGCTCACATCAGCATCTTCCGCATCACTTTTTGTAATGACCCCAATAGCTAACTTATTAATGCCTGTACTAAAATTAGGTGGAAAGACTGTCTTTTTCTTTGTGGCGTCCTGCAAATATAACACATGTGTAACTTCAAGAGCGGTTGCCATAATATTTTTATAAAAAAAAGGATTTTCAACATATTCTCCAGGTGTATCAACGATCCAATCATAATAGATTAATGCTTGGGTTTTAACTGCTTCGACCGGCTTTCCAAGCAGAGCATTTGTTAATGTCGATTTGCCTGCACCAATTGAACCAATAAGCATGGCTCTGTTTTTTTTATGCATAACTCTCCCCTCCCTACTATACAATTAAGATTTTGTAATAATTGAAGGTGTGTAACCTAATGTTTCGGAGAGAAAACGATTGATTTCTCTCATTGCCATGTCTACTTCTGAAACGCTCCCCACAATAACAAGACTTCCTGTAAAACGATCTAAAAAACCTAATTGAACATGTGCAGCTTTTGTAGCCAAATCACCTGCAATGATAACCGTCTCACTTGGAGTTAATGTTAGAATGCCTAGAGCTCCTTCTTGCTGTATACCCAATTTTTCAAACATATCCGGATCTGGATTTGCAATTAAATGGCTTAATGTAATTTGTTTTCCCGGCACAAACTCTTGAATAAAACGCTTTTTTTCTTCACTCATAAAAAATTACCTCTCCCTTATCGTACAAATTCTATACAATGCTTACATCACTTGTGTCTTACTGCTTTTTTCTTCTACCTTTTCATTTTCTTCAGCTGCTGAACTTAAGTACTCGTCTTTTCCAATAATGCCTGCTTCGCGATCCTTCTTTTCTAGCTCCAAGGCTTTTGGAACAGATAGCCAATATGCTAAACCAATGCCTATTACACCTGCAGAGAACTTCCCGATAATAACTGGAAGAATTAATGTCGGCTGGAAATTGGCTGTAAAAGACAAATGATCTCCTAATAAGAATGCCGAGCAAACCGCAAACGAAATATTAATAACTTTGTCTTTTGGAGGCATACTGCGAATAAGCTTAAACATCGCTAAAATATTAGCAATTGTAGCTAAAATACCTGCACTTCCTTCTTTACTTAGTCCGAGTTTTTTCCCTACAGCTTCAAGCGGCTTTCCTGCATATTTTTGAAGCAAATAAACCATTGGAAATGCACCAGCAAGCATGATGCCAATATAACCTGCTGTTTCTAGCGCACGGAATTGATCCGTTTTATCAGCCATGATCGGATGAAATCCCCAGCTTCCAAATAAATGAGAGAATAGGCCCGTAAAAATTTCAACAATGGAGAAAACAAGAACTAGCTTAATTCCGGCATCCATAATACGCCCAAACCACATAAATCCTTTAATCATTAAATCTGGCAAGAAATATAGTCCTACCGCTAATAGCACAACAAATAATAAAAGTGGAGATAAGTTCAAAATAATTTTCAAATAACTTATCGTAAATTCGTATGTTGAATCACTTGTAGTTGAAATAATTTTACGCACATCAGAGTTGGTTACCATAATTAAAACACTTGAAATAAAAGCCCCAATTGGGATCGTTAACACACCTGACATGACGCCGAGCGCCATATATTTGTGGTCGCGTTTATCAAGCATGGCCAGTCCTACTGGAATTGAGAATACAATGGTTGCTCCGGCCATAAATCCTACTATCATGGCCATGACCCATCCTTCATACGACTCTTTTAATACGTGTGCTAATTGATATCCTCCCATATCCGTTGCTAAGATAGAGGTTGCAGCGATAGCAGGATCTGCCCCAATAGCTGAGAAAAAAGGACCGCATACCGTACTAATAAACCACGAAAGATATGGAGTTGCAGCCATGATACCAGCTGCTGGTATAAAAATGTACCCAATAGAATGCAAGCCCTCCATAAATTGCTTTCCTAACCCTTCATCACTGTTTCTAATCGCAGCAATAGCCCCACACACTGCACAAGTCATGATAATATAAATCACGATTTTCCCAATGATAACCACACCCAATTCCCCCTATATGATAATTTTTATTTAAATAGATAATAGTTTAACTATTTCTATCTATTTAAAGCGTATGAAGTAACCTGTTAAGAGCTTTGCTACTAGAGAAAGTTTAAAATTGTTCCCTTAAAAAAGACAAAAAGGTGCCAGGTGGTTTTTTATCACTTAAAACCACTAAGCACCTTTGCTCAAACTATTTACTTGTACAGTGAGGTTAAGTTCCATATTTCTCAATGATGTGTTTTGCTAACTTCTCTAGTGTAACCTGCTTTTTCATGCTAATCGTCCGCATTTTTTTGAAAGCACGATCTTCTGTTAAATTATATTTATCCATTAAAATTCCTTTTGCTTTTTCAACAATTTTTCGTTTCTTCAGTTCATTATTCATTTCCTGAACTTTTTGCTCATACATTTTTGCATTTTCTGCTTGCTGTAGAGCGATTTCAACTGCTGGAATTAAATTTGATTCAGCTATCGGTTTTACTAAATAGCCTACTATATTCGCTTTTTTTGCTTTATCAATAAACTCCCTCTGGCTGTATGCTGTCAACAGCAGAATAGGAATATTATATTTATTTGAAATAATTTCACTTGCTTTCAGTCCATTTAACTTAGGCATTTTTATATCCATAATAATCAGATCTGGCTTTAGTGCAAAAGCTAATTCAACCGCTTTTTCTCCATCTCCAGCTTCTCCTACTATTTCATAACCATTATCAGAGAGCATCATTGATAAATCTAGTCGTACAATTGACTCATCTTCAACAATCATAATTCGTTTAGTCACGGTGTCCGCCTCTTTCTAATGGGAACCTAGCTGATGCCATGGTGCCATTTGCAGTTCTCTCAATCGAAAATTGACCAGATAAATCGTGAGTGACCATCATGGTAACTATATCTAATCCTAAAGATGGTTTGGCTTCTTTTGAGTACCCAATACCATTATCTTTAATTGTAACCTCTATCTCGCAGTTATTCTGTTGAAAAGAAACGTGAACCTTACCTTCTTCTCTTCCCTTAAACGCGTGTTTCATACAGTTTTGAATGAGCTCATTAATAATTAATGCTATGGAGACAGCTTTATCCGACTCTGTAAAAAGCTGAGTGCCCGAATATTCAATTGAAATATTTTTATTTTCATCCGTAGAGCTATACACTAGCATATTACCAATTTTCTCAATCAAACTAAGAATATCTACATTGTCTACACTAGAGTTGGAAAGAATAATCTCGTACACAGAAGCGATACTTAGAATCCGGTTAAGACTCTCGACAAAATGAGCCTTGCTTTCTTCAGGAAGGCCCCTTCTCATCTGAAGCCTTAATAAAATCGCAATAGTCTGTAAATTATTTTTGACGCGATGATGAATTTCTTGAATCATAACTGATTTGACAACAAGTTCTCTTTCTCGCTCTCTAAGTTCAGTCATATCTCGAAATGTAATAAAAGCGCCATTCGTTGGATTTTCTTGTTTTAAACTAACTTTTTTGACTTGAAATACCTTATTTAAGATGGTCACTTCATGCATAAACAACTTTTCTGGATGATAAAATAACTCTTCTAAACAAGGAAAATATTCGATGATTTGATTGCCTGTCTTACATTCTGAGGAACAGACTTCAGAAACCAAATTAAAAGCAGCAGAATTAAAATATAGAATGTTTAAATTAGGATCAATAAAGAAAAGTGCCTCTCCAATAAACTCTGGAATAAGCGAAGCATTTTCTGTTATCTCCATTAAAATTTCGCTTAACGTATCATTTGTATTTGATAACGTTTTCATTTTTTCTTGACGTTCAACTACTTCACTGATATCTTTCTCCATAATCAATGTAGCAATTACACGATTATTAAATCCTTTAATAGGAACCACACTTTGTTCTACCGTTTTTCCTTCTTGTGTTAAGGCACGATTTAAAGACATCGGTTTTCCATTTCGCAGCGTGTAAAATACTGCTGGTTCAAACGCTTCGTACACAAATTTCCCTGCGACTGGACGTTCATAAACTGACGGTGCAGTTTCTGGTGCAGCTTCTGCCACTACAACTGCATGCTGTCCTTCTTTTGTTAAACAATCGATAAACACATTTGCTCGGTTTAAATCAGCAATAAGCGGCAAATTTTTAGCAACTTCATCAATCTTTTGAATATCGACTTCTGCTAGATTTGTATGAAGCCTGCATAAAGAATTTAAGGATAAGGTATGAGTCATATGTANAAAAAAATGGAATTTTATGAAGTCTAAACTTATTTTAAGATAAGTAAAAAGTTAAGACAAAACTAAAAGACATAAGCCTCTCCTAATACTAAACTCGTATCCTATAAGCTTCCTGAAGAACTGATAAAAGCGATTACTCATACTTATCCAACACATCAAATAAACATATACAGAATAATACCTCTCATGAGATTCGAAAGGAGAAATCACCTTTGACAAAATATCGGATTATGACCTTTGATGGAGGCGGTACTTTAGGTGCTTTAAGTTTACAGCTTTTGAATAGATTGGCTTATCAAAACCCAAAGTTAATTAGTGAAACCGATGTTTTTTCAGGAAATTCGATTGGTTCATTTACTGCTCTTGCATTAGCAAGCGGAAGATCACCAGAAGAGACGTTTCAGTTTTTCAAAGATCACATCTTACCGGCGTTCAGCGTTTCCCGACCGGGCGGACCTGTCTTTAACCAGCAACTACCCTATTCTGGCTTTATTAAAGCCATACGAACATTTTTCCCCCGGGACCTTCGCCTTAGAGACTTAAAGAAACGAATTGTTGTGCCTGCATTCCACTTATTTTCACCGGAGCTGAATCGTTGGAATCCTGTGTTATTTCATAATTTTCCTGGCTCTCCCTATCTTAATGAAAAAGCAAGTGACGTAATACTTAGGAGCAGCGCTGCCCCCGCAACGCAAAGAGCTTATCAAAACTACGTAGATGGTTATACAGTGGCAACTAACGCAAGTACAGCTAGTATCGCGTTTGCAGTAGGGAAAGCAAAACAGCCGTTGGATCAAATTGCCGTATTATCCATTGGAACAGGTGAACAGCCAACTCAATTAAGAAGAGATACAAAGGGATGGGGAATGGTGAGTGCCGATAACATACGCCCTGAAGATATAGAGGACCTGCCGCCAAATTGGGGAGTCCTTTTAGACCGGTCTCCTAATGAACCGTTGCTGCCGTTTCTTCAGATTATCTCCGGTGGATCAAGCTACTACGAGTCAATGGTCAGCTCTGAGCTTTTAGGCGATCAGTTTTTCCGGTTAAATCCGCGGATTCCTAATTTCTCTAAAACAGATCCTTCTGTAGTGCCCGCTCTCATTTCAATTGCTAATAAAACGAATTTACGGCCTGTATTTCATTTCATTGAAAAAAACTGGAAGTGTTAATGTTTTTTGAGAAGAGTATTGAAATAGGGAATTTGTTGTTTTATAAACACAAATTCCTCTTTTAGATAAACCCTTATACTCCTGCTCGTTTATTCTAATTCGTGAGTATCCGTTTGGTACCGCTTTTTCGTAACATCGTTCTTCCTCCGTTTATATGTTCTTTACTATATTTTAAATGACACCAATATATGTAAATTACTTTCTCTGTATAAACATACCAAACTATCATTTACAAAAATCAGTTTATATCACTTGCTTGATATCGAGCAGGACCTCTAAACACCTCTCTAACATGCCATCCAAGAAAATCTTCACTCGGCTGGTATGCCGGATGAATCGGATCTCTAAGCTTTTGTCCGTGAAACTTCATAAGCCACTCTTCAAATCCATTTGTTCCATGTGCTTGGGTGGCCACTAACAGCTCATTATGATCTGAAAAAGTAAAAACTCCCCGATCAAATAATTTGTGATGCATCGAACATAACGCGATGCCGTTGCTTTCAATATCTGGTCCTCCCGCTTGATGCCACTTAATATGAGCAGCCTCCACGCCAACTAAATTATGCCCAAGACGAACGTTAAACCCACAAACAGCGCAGCTATATCCGTAAGCTTGAAGAATTTTCTCTCGAAACTTTGGATCTCTTTTTCTCTTTAACTGTGTTTCAAAATCCAAGCCTACGGCTCTTAATATATCTTCATGGATCGTATCCGGAAAATGCTCATTTAATAAAAATTGCGCTGCATCTTGAAGCAGCGTAGGATCATTTGCAAAAAGGTTATAAACATCCTGTCTAAAACCGCCTACTATATTTGTACTCATCAAATATTTATCCGTAAAGCTACGCTTATCAACATCTTCATTTAGCTCCCATATTCCATCTCCTGTCAAACGAACAAAAGGATGCTCCGGATGATAGGAACTCCGAGAAGGTCCAAACTCCATAAGCAGCTCTTTTAAAGGAATTTCCACCTCGCTATATGGCAGGTGCATTTGCTGCTTTGCTTGCATCTGACCTAAAGCATACAGTATTAGTAATGGTTTGTGCGGAGCTCTTTGATCTCTTTTTTTCCAGATGTTTAAGTTCTTTATTTTTTGAAGTACTTCTTCTCTGTTCATGTTTATTTTCAGCTCCTAACTCTATCATTTGAATGAAACAAGTCCATTCGACACTACTTTTTATAACACGTTAAATAATGCTATATTGCTAACTTCAATATAATATATAAATTGAATATATTAAACTTTTTAGAAGACCAGATGCGGTTTCCTCATAAAAATTTGAAATACATCTAACCTGCACTCTCTACTTAGTTTTATTTGTAGTAAACTCGACAAAGTAAAAACTTAGAGTTCTTTTTTACCTACTAACCTTTCAATCAACGGTAAAAAAGACTCACAATTGTGAGCCTTTTCCGTTAAACACTTAGCTATTTATACAAAATAGATTTTCATTAATCGATTAACCAGTACCTCATGACGCTTCTCACACTCTGAAATAGTCCATTCTGATATAGGTTTTAACTCTTTAGTTAGTTCAAAGTCGGTGATACCATTTGAAAAATATTTATCCAACTTAAATTGAAAATCTTTGTTATTCGCAGATGAATTTTTCTTCCTACTCAATAAAACTAAGTTACCTAATTTATGAGTCCAAATTTTTCGATCTTCTTGAGCGAAAGCACCTTCCCAAGCGCTTTCTTTCGGAGGATTCTGAGGCAAGATGTGTTCAACGCTGATTACTCCGCTATAAGCCTTTTTAATTGTAGCATTTTCACTTAAGCTCATATCTAAGCGTAGCAATAAATATTTTGCAAATTTTTTCCGATAAAAATCTTGTACATTAATATTATATGTAAAATCAGAAAGACTGTTTTCTGTGTTAAAAATATCAGATGTTATAACTTCTTCTACTGATAAAGCCATATCAATTGATTGAATCATCTTAACTGTTTCCGTAACACGTGCAGTAGGTGATAACCCTTTAACCCAGCTAGTCACAAATTTCTTTTCTAGCAATTGTAGAAATGGATATACTTGCTCATTATCATTAAATTTTTGAACAAAATGAATGAATACAGGAATCCAATCAGATCCAGGAATGAAGTCTCGCATTAACGTTAGCAAACCATAATACTTTGCTTTTACATCTGTATCTCTACTAGCCAGCTCTGCATTTAATACTTTTTCACGATAAATCTCAGCAAATTCTTTTACATATTCAATAAAATTCTTTCCTTTAAAATCAGAATTCTGTTTGAATACTTTTTCATTATACTCTTCTTGAATCGTTTTCTTAGCTTTTTCTTTTACGTAAATTAGTCGAATAAAACCAAGAAGTTTCTCCAATTCTTCACGACCTAGTTCTTCCTCCATTGTTTCCCAAACATTTTGGTAGTAATGGCGCTCTGTATCATTTACCGCCTCCAAGTTCATGCTTTTCAATAAATCGGCATTACTTAACGGCATACCCCGATCATTTAATACAGAAAATAAGCGAAAAGCAGATGTAAACGTACCAGTTTTCACATAGACAAACATACAATTATTTAAAACAAAAACAACCATTTTGTTTAATAACTCTTCATCCACTAAACCTGTAGCTTCATCTTTAAATTTATCTTTGAACCGCTGAATAGCCTTGCTCATTCTTTCTTGTGACTCTGTGACAAATGAGGATCCCGGCTGTGATGTGCCGCCTTCTTCTAGAATATGTTTTTTAAAATACGCAAAATCCCGGTCTCTTACTTTTAAACGAAAGGTTTCAGGTTTATCTTCAAAAATATCAGCTTCTTGATAAATTTTTGATTGAAGTGTAGTTTTAGCTTTTGGAGATGTAATTAAATCTCGCATTACAGCTAATAAAATTGTTAAGGTTGTTAAGCGCTGCTGTCCATCTACAACGTCATAAAGGCCGCTATCATCACTTTTTTGAGAGATTACTTGTAAAATTACACTCCCTAGAAAGTAACTATTTTCTCCATCTTCCATTGCTTCTCGAATATCATCAAACAGCTGATCAAGCTGGTCTTTTTCCCATGAATATTGACGTTGATACCCTGGAATTTGAAAAGCAAACTTAGAACCAAATAAATCCTTAAATAAAATTTCTTTTGCTTCAATTTTTGTGTCAATTACTGTTGTCATGTTATCCTCCAAAATATTAATTATATAGAATGTCAATATACCTAAAATTATTATAATACAAACAACTTGAACATGAGGGGATATTGACTAGAGGTATGTGTTTATAATGCCCTACACTTCTACATCTTTATCTTTTTCTTCATCTATCAGTTCAATACTTTCCCATTTACCTGCACGTTCAAGTTCACTTTTTAAAATATCAAATAATGTACGGTGATATCGTACACTATCAGGGTTATCACTTACACTTGTTAACCTAGCATCGGTAGAACCAACTCTCATGGTGATTTGACCTACTTTATTTTTAAAAATACGTAGTGGTACTTCAATGGTTTTAGTGGTTTTGCCTTCTTGCATTTAAATTCCTGCCTTTTGTTATTATTTTTTATAATATTACTGGAATGTTTGAGTTCATATATTTAATATTATTTTGATTATTATTAAGTTCAATCAGATGTGTCTCATCAGACTTTTTAGTTAACTTCATATTTTTTAGATTCTAATCAATAGTTATAGTTACAGATTCAGGAAAATCAATAGAAAAATCATCTTTAGAGATTACCTTCAAGTCCTTCTTACCAATTGTAGAATTTTCATCCCCATCTATCATAACTACGGGTTCTAAATTAGTTAATTTAATTTTTTCCATATTTTAAAACTCAGGGCTTTAGTCTGAAAAATAAAGGCGGATTTTGATTTAGTAGACACGCTCTGAATATTTAAATATCTAGAATCAGTAGAATATAGAACAAATTCCTCTTTTAAGGAGACAAAACTATATATTAACGAACCTACCATAATAAATATTATACCTTCCAATAAAAGTCTTAGGAGTTTTATAACTTGCTCCTATTTCTTAATTTATCGTTATTGTTATAAATGAATTAACCCTTATCTTATACATTTGTTGTTATTAATTGTTTTTATTTATCATAAAACACAGTTCACCCTTGTACTTGAAATATAATTTTACTATATAAGAATGTATCTTTACATATTTAAATTAATATATAGCCTTCTATGTTTAGATTATTTAAGGAAGGGTTATGAAAAAAAGATGGTTAGATTGTTTAAAAAATTACATTTTTTCCTATATCCACAATAATGTTAATCATTAGTTATTTCATAGGAATTTTTATACAGTAAGTAATAGCAATCTAATTGAGAGAAATTATTGATGAAGGAGTGAATTTTGTGACAACAGCAATTAGTACGTTTGATTCTACAAAGATGGGACTTTTAGATTTACTTAAAGACATAAAGATAGGAAAAACACAGCTACCCGACTTTCAACGCGGTTGGGTGTGGGATGATGACAGAATTAAAAACTTGTTAGCAAGCGTTTCATTAGCTTTCCCAATTGGTTCTATACTTCTTCTAGAAACAGGAAACGATAGTACACGCTTTAAACCCAGACCAGTAGAAGGCGTGACAGATGTCCCAACAGAACCTGAAAAGCTCATTTTAGATGGACAGCAACGTCTTACATCTTTATTTCAGTCTCTTCTTTCAGAAAACCCTGTTTTAACCCATGACATTAGAAAGAAAGAGATTAAGCGTCATTACTTTATAAATGTATTTGAAGCAATAAAAAACGATTCAGACCGAGAGGACGCTATCATTTCCCTACCCGAGGATTTAAAATTACGTAATTTCAGGGGTGAAGTGACTGCCGATTATTCAACTCTAGAATTACAATGTAAAGCAGGTTTACTATATTTACCTTATATATTTAATAATGGTATCTGGGAATGGCAAAACACATTTATGACGCAAGACACTATATCTCAAGCTGAAAAATGGGACACATGGGGAAAGATAAACAGTGAAATTATTCAGAGGTTTCAACAATATCAGTTCCCAGTCATTACTTTAAAAAAGGAAACAAAAAAGGAAGCTGTATGTCTAGTTTTTGAAAAAGTAAACACAGGTGGTGTAACACTTACTGTTTTTGAACTACTAACTGCTACTTATGCTGCAGAGGACTTTGACCTAAGAAACGATTGGTTTTCTCAAAAAAGAAAGTTTAAAAATCACCCTCAGCTTGGTAATTTACAAAACGATGATTATTTAGCTGCGATCACATTACTCAGTACATATGAAGCACATAAACAAGATAACACAAAAGGCGTGAGCTGTAAGAGAAGGGATATTCTAAGACTATCTCTGTCTAATTATAAAAAATATGCCGAAATGATCTCAAACGGCTTCATTACCGCATCAAAGTTTTTAATGAGTCAAAATTTTTATAAGGCAAAAGATATTCCCTATAGAACTCAACTGATTCCACTTGCAGCAATATTTTCAGCTTTAGGAGATGAGGCTGAACAAGATACTATAAAACAATATATCTCACAATGGTACTGGTGCGGAGTATTTGGAGAACTGTACGGATCAGCTAACGAAACTAGGTTTGCTAAAGATTTGCCTGAAGTATTAAGTTGGATAGAAGGTAAAGATGAGCCGACTACAGTTAAAGACTGTAATTTTTCTCCTAACCGCCTCCATACTTTACGTACTAGAAATAGTGCAGCTTACAAAGGTGTTTACGCGCTTCTCATGCACGAAGGATGTATGGATTTTCGTACGGGAGATACTATTGGATTGTCGACTTTTTATGATGAAAATATAGATATTCATCATATCTTCCCAGTTAAATATTGCAATGACAATGAAATAGCTGAGAGTGATTACAATTCTATAATCAATAAATCACCCTTAAGTTATAAAACAAATCGAATTATTGGAGGCAATGCGCCTAGTATATACTTAGAAAAGCTCCAAAAAAGCACACGTATTACTGAAGACAGAATGAATAAAATCCTTTATTCACATTTAATAGATCCTGCTACCTTAAAAAGTAATGATTTCTCTTTATTCTTTAGTAAGAGAAAGGAGAGCTTACTTTCATTGATATCAAAGGCAATTGGAAAGAAAATAGAAAGTCTTCAGCTCAATAATGACCTTATCTTTACTAATCAAGATGGAGAGACAAATTAAATTTCTTATAATGAAACCCCTTTCCTTTACTCTAAATATCCGTCAATATTAGTTTGCACTCAATTATTTTATTGGGGACTATTATAGTCCCCAATTATCTATTATTTATCAATCGGAAACTGTAAAGAACCAATCAGCCTAGTGTTTCTCTGCTAATTTTTACTTTTTCATATATACATACAGAGTCTTTTGACAGAAATTTTTCTATTTCTAACCTTCAAGTTAAGTCAATACTTGTTCAATTTCATTAAATTTTTTGTGTATAATAACTCTGCCTATGTTTAGAAAGTTGCTTTACATAATAATGAACCCTGGGTAGTCTTATACTGGAATCTATAATAATATCAACTACCTCACCACTTCTGCCTCGCATAGAAATAATAACTAGCAATGAACAATGCTCTTTATACCCTTTAATAGCTTCACTTCAAAATGATCCACATTGGCAAAATTTTGCGTTCATACGTTATTATTTGATAAATAGTCTGGATTCCATTGTTTATGTGAATATTTTTTATAATGTATTCCAATTTCCTTTAGTAATTCATCTAATATTTTTTCAAAAATTAACCCATAACGAGAGGATTGATACCTATCTTCTCTTATATTTTCATAATTAAACCCTGCTTTTATGACTACCTCTCTGGCAGCGTAGCGGTCATCTCAACCACAACAACCGCTAGCTCCAAAAGGAACTAACGGTTATTCATAACCTCTCAGAAACCCTTCACTCTTCCACCGGCTTCTGCTCATCTGTTAACGTATCAATTTTAGTAATTTGAAGTTTGTCCTTGCCAGCGACTTTCACATGATAAATTCGTTCTTTTTTAAACTGCGTGCTCGCGTCGTATGAGTCGGTGAATGTGTACACTTCGTTTGTATAAATGCTGTAGGTTCGGTCATCATGTGACTCTGTTTTTGTCACTAAAAATTGATCGTTAGCAAACGATACGTTTTTTCCGGCTAAGGATGTGATATAGCTTTTTAACTGCTTATACACTGGCTGACCCGAATCGATATAAGGTGCCATCCCACTAAAGTCTCCGCTGTTTAAGCTTGAAAAGTAAGCGGCCTTATAAGAGATAAAAAAGTTTTCAAGATCCGTTTTTCTTACAGCATCTGGCTTAGGCTGTTCATTTTTTAACGACTTCGTGCTGGCCGTAGCTTTTATGTTTGAGCTTGTTTTTACCGTTTGATTAGCACGATTCATATATACAATCGTCAGTAATAAGACAAGGACGATAGCGCCTACTACTAAAATAGGAAAAGTGCGCCGTGATGATTGCTGCTTTTTGAGCACGGGAAAGTCTGCGTAGGATGGCAGCGTAACAGGTTTTATATCTACCTTTAACCGAACTATTGGCTGTGGTATTCCCGTGCTTTTTACACTGCCAAGCGGCTGAAGTGCTAAAAATTCTTCGTATGTAACAATAAACTCGTTTACTGCTATTCCTTTGTACATGCCGTAAATTCGGTTCCACAGTTCTCGACACCGATTATCCTTTATATCTTCACTCAGTTCGTTAAAAAATGGTCGTGATTTTTTAATAAAAGCCGCTAACCACGTTTGATGAACGTCGACTTTGTGGACTGTATTTAGGTCGTTAAGTGATTGCTTTAACTTGGCCTGTTCATTTGCATCGTTTTGGCTAATGACTTCCATACTGCGTTGCGTTTCTTTCAGCACAGTAGAAAGACTCTTACTCATTTTTTCTTGCAAGGCATCAAACTGACTGCGAACATCAGGCCAGTGAAGTTCGAGTAACTGTTTTTGTGCAGTCGTGGCTTTTCGAATACTTTCATTTAGTTCATGCTGCTTTGTGCGAAAGGCGGTCGTTTTTTGTTTGGTCACTACTTTATTTTTGCTTAGCTGATGCCATTCTTGCTTTAAACTCTTGTCTTCTTCGAGTACTGTGGCTATCGCTTGTTTTACATGTTCATGCTTTTTTTGAAAGTCAACGAACGCTGACAAATACGTATTCCAGTTTTCCTTCATTTCTTTTAACGATGACGTGTTAGCATGTTTTTCTGTTAGTTGAAAAAAGTCGTTTCTAAACACTATCATATCCGCTTCAGAAAAAAGTTCTTTTCCGAAAAGCTCTGTCACATTCCTATGTATGCTTATTAATTGTTCAATCTGTCTCGTATTGCTTTGACGCTTTTTTATGTACTCGGGATAGTCGCTTGAAAGAAACGTCACCATTGTATATTCACTGTTGTTCATGTTGTACTCTGTACGTTCTTTTTCCAGTTCGTCATACACTTTCTGCAGATGACGTTCTACTATGGAGAGAAATTTTTCTTTATCCATCCCCTCTACTTCTTCTTTTAGCATGTTTAAAGATTCCGTTTCTCCAATAAGAGATGTTTTTTCTTTATATAGCTGTATCCATGCTTCTAGCAGCTGCGCTGCTGATTCATTCCAGTGGCTTGTATTCATTGTTTGCTTCACCTGTTGTTTTTATTTTTATCCTTTTTTAACTATACAGGAATTTAACAAAAATTCTATTACAGTTTTATTACTCTTGAAAAATCAGGTTCAAGCTTTCAAGAGCCGCTTCTAGTGTTTGTTTGTCTCCTTGATCGTAGCTGTTTGCCACTAAGACTACAGTTGTAAATACAGCTTTCCATTTTGCCAGTCTGTGCGTTTCTTCGTCTACTTTTCCGTATTCTTTAAAAAAACGTACTCTTCCTTTAGGAGGTAAAAAGCTGTAGGCAATCGCTAGGTCAACTGCCGGATGACCAATATGAACATCTCCCCAGTCAATGATGCCTGAGACCATATTGTTTTGATCAACAATCATGTTTTTAATATGAAGATCTCCGTGAACAAGTACGTTTTTTTCTTGATAGTGAATTTCTTGTATGTCATTTACATAGTCTTCAAGAACCCCTTGGTTAGAATAAAGGTTACGCTCTTTCATTTGCTTAACATACTTTTCTAACGCCGGCTTTCGCTTCATCATATCAAGTCGATTCAGCTCATCAAACGGCACACCGAGCTCTTGGGCTTTTAAATGAGGATAGTGATGCAGTGTGCGAAGAAATCTTGCCAGTACAGAAGCAGATTGTATGCGCTCTTCTTCTGTTAATCTTGCAGGCGGAGTTCCTTGCACGTAGTGATAGCCCGTAAAAGGCCAAGGATAGCCTGCATTCGGCTTACCGAAAAAAATGGGCTCTGCAATGGATAGCGGCAGCTGAGAAGCAAGGCTTGGTAAAAGCTGATTTTCTGTTTTTAATAGTCCTACTGCGAGTTCTCGTCTTGGAAACCTGAAAACAAAGCGGTCGTTTACTTGATAAACCGTATTGTCAAAGCCGTAGCCAAGCAGCGAAATTTTAGCGGGCGCAAGTTCTGGAAACTGCGTCTCGGTTAGCGTTTTGGCAAGCGGTGCTGATACAATTTGTTCTGCATCCCATGTATTTGGCACTGTGATCACCTTTCTTTGATGTTGATTTTGTATGTAAAGTATACTATAAAAATGAAAAAACCTCTGACTCGTTGTCAAAGGTTTTTTCACTATACGTATTAGACTTTCACCGAGTTAAAAAACTGCGGTAAATGAGATTTATGCGCGTCTAGCATTTCGTCCAAGAGCTGCTTGGCAATAGTATCAGATGGGACTAACGGATTGATTGTCATTGCAACAAGCGCGGTATTGTAATCTCCCGTAACGGCTGCTTCGGCCGCCACTCGTTCAAAAGATTTGATTTGCTGAACAAGTCCTCGAACAGCTACAGGTAAATCACCGACTGCAATTGGCTTTGGCCCTTCTTTTGTAATCACACAGCTCACTTCAACAGCAGAATCATTCGGAATGCTGGCAATTGCCCCATTGTTAATGGTATTTACAGGCTGAATATCGCCTTTATCATTATAGATAGATGAAATTAAGCTGCAGGCTGCATCGCTGTAGTATGCCCCTCCTCGCTTTTGAAGCTGAGGGGGTTTAATTGCAAGATTAGGATCTTTATAGAGCTCAAATAAGTCTTTTTCTAACGCGCGCACTACTTCAGCTCGTGTGCCTTCGAGCTCAGCTGCATTTTGTTCTTCTTGCAGCATTTCGTTTGTTTTATAATAATAGCGGTGATAGCCGCATGGAATAACTCCTAGGCCTTTAATAAAGTCAGGATCCCATGAAACTCCTTTGATATTTCGCATAGACATCGCATTCGTCGGGTCTGCCATGGCGTCAATCACTTGATCTTTCACGCTCACTCCGTCTAAAAAGACATCTAATCCAAAGACCATATGATTTAACCCGGCAAAGCTAACCTGTACGCGGCTTTCGTCTACTTCTAGTGCTTTAGCAATCCCCATGCGAATACCGATTGGCACGTTGCATAAGCCCACTACTTTTTTATGATTGCTATAGCGTAAAATGGCTTCTGTCACCATACCAGCTGGATTCGTAAAGTTTACAAGCCACGCATTTGGACATAGTTCTTCTATATCTTTCACAATACTTAAAATCACAGGAATTGTGCGCAGCCCTTTGAATAATCCGCCCGGTCCATTTGTTTCTTGCCCAATCACGCCGTATTTTAACGGAATTCGTTCATCTTTCATTCTTGCGTCTAACAATCCTACGCGAAATTGTGTAGTGACAAAGTCGGCATCTTTTAACGCTTTTCTTCGATCCAGCGTAAGATGAATATCAATTGGCACTCCTGCTTTTTCAACCATTCGTTTTGCCAGATTCCCAACAATCTCTAGCTTTTCTTTTCCTTCTTCTACATCTACTAGCCAAAGCTCTCGTACAGGCAGCTCGTCATAGCGCTTAATAAATCCTTCGACAAGCTCCGGCGTGTAGCTTGAACCTCCGCCAATGGTTACAATTTTAATTCCTTTTGTCATTTCAATCCCTCCGCTATAATGAATGATTTTAAAATACGTTATCCAACACTTTGCTGTTCTTCTTTTACCGGTGAACAATCTATAGAAGCTCCGGTTTCTTCTATAAGTTTTTGTTTGTCCCACATTTTAAAGAATGGAAAATAGACGCCAAACGATACCACCATTAGCACAAGCTGCAGAACAGCCCCTGATATGCTTCCTGTAATTAAGTAGCCGCTAATCACCGGCGGCATTGTAAACGGCGTGACAATTCCTATTGGCTTTGCAACGAGGCCGATATCCATCGATACATACGTAATGATAACCGATAGAAGCGGCGCTAAAATAAACGGAATAATCATAATCGGATTTAATACGATAGGCATTCCAAAAATAACAGGTTCGTTAATATTAAAGAAGCCCGGTCCGATGCTTAATCTTCCTAGCTGCTTCATTTGCTGGCTTTTCGCAAACAGCACCATCGCCAGCACAAGAGAAAGCGTAGTGCCGGACCCTCCTACAAACACAATATCGTTAAATTCATTCGTTACAATATGCTTCACTGGCTCACCAGAAGCAAGAGCGGTTGCGTTTTCCGTTGTTAGCGTAAGCCATACAGGCGTCATGACAGAACCAACAATCGTCGCACCGTGTAGCCCCGTACTCCACATAAGAGTAATTAAGATAAAAATCAGAATCGTACCGACTAAGCTTGTACCAATATGAGTTAAAGGCTGTTGCAGTAAAACCGTCACGACATTATGTAAATTCCCGAAGTCTCCGACGTTTTCTACAAGCAAACGTAGCATCCATATAACCATTACAGCGCCAAACCCTGGTATTAACGCTGAAAATGAACGAGCGACAGCTGGTGGAACGGTTTCTGGAAGCTTAATCACAATATTTTTTTGAATAATCTTCCGGTAAACTTCTGTTGCGATAACAGCTATGACCATCCCCACAAAAAGACCTTTACTCGTGAACATCGCCGTTTGGTAAGCTGTTTCGACCATAGCCGTTCCATCTGCGTTTTCTCCAATCGTATACGAAACAAAAGGTGTCCCGACAAAGAAAGCAGCTAAAGACACTGCACCTGAAGCAAGTGCATCCACTTTATACGATTCTGCTAAGCGATAGGCAATCCCGAATGTAGCTACTAAAGCCATAATTTCAAACGTTCCTCGGTACGGGTATAAAATGCTTGCTTTTAGCTTAGGATGTTCTGTTAAAAAATCTGTGTAGGCTTGAAAAGGCAAATTGGCTAAAATTAAGAAAAGTGAACCGATAATAATAAGGGGCATCGTCAGGACCATACCGTCTCGTAATGCTTGAAGATGACGCTGCTGAGCAGCTTTGCCAGCAAGCGGCATAATATATGTTTCAAGTACACGATTCATTTTGCTCAATTGATTCCCTCCTATTTCGAAACTAACTGCTCAGCAGATTTTAGCACTTCTTCTCCGTTACACATTCCGTAATGAACCGGATTAATAACCTCTACTGGAATTCCTTTTTCCTCTCCTAACTTTTTCATTTGAGGAAGCAAGTAGCGCACTTGCGGACCTAAAAGTAAAATATCTGCATCATCAATATGATTTCTAACCGAGTCTCCTGGTACTGCCCAGATTTTGCACGTTGTCTCTTTTTCTTTTGCGCTTTTTTCCATTTTAGTCACTAACAAACTTGTAGACATCCCTGCTGCGCAGCATAGTAAAATATTCATTTCCAATTCCCCCTTGATCAGTGATTGATTAACATCCATAAATGAGATAAGTATCTTGCTAAGGTGTTTTCTTGTTACCTTCACTATATATTGAAAACGCTTTCAATTAAACGTAATATTTTTCCGTTACCAAAGGAAAAATATTGTGTGAATATTCTTTAAATTCTGAGGGGAAGGAATTGTAAATCAAATTGAATTGTGGTAGATTCTTAAAAAAAGATAAGCAGCTCACCCATCTAGGTAAGCTGCTTATCTGCCCTTATTATAACCCAGTAGAAATTGTCTCCTGATGTGAGATTCCTAGGTGGCGGTATGAGATGGTTACTTTTTGTATACTTATATTATCTGCAAGAGAAAGCGCATATATCTGATCACTTTCTTTTCCTTTGTGCGATCTTTCTAGCTGTTCGTCAGGGCCTGTATGCGGCTGCAGCTTCACACTTTGCAAGCTCTTAAACGTATAGCCTTTTGTTTCTTCGCTAGTAAAGTCTCCAAGAAGGAACTCTTTTTTATCATTGCTTACTTGTATTTTTGCATATTCGGACGTTTTGTTTCCGTTGATACGGATTTGTTCTATTTGAATATCTCCTAGAGAGCCCTTATTACCTATAGAAATCAGCTGAACTTTTTTGTTCTTGGCACAGCCAGCGGCTTTAGCCTCCAACGATGCACTCATTTTTACAAATGTATATACTCCAACAAATACGATAATCAAGATACTAGCTATAAGAAAAATCTTTTTCAAAAAAACACTCCTTACCTGACTTTTTCATGAAATACAGCTTCTGTTTATTGTCTTTTTCATATACACGCATCTGCAAATTTCTTACAAGCTCCTATCAACTCTTCTTTTTTAGCAAGCTGACAAACCCACTCTTCAGGAATACCATCCAGCTGATAATATGCTCCTGCCATAGTACCTGCAATAAAGCCTATTGTGTCTGTGTCTTCTCCTAAATTCACAGCGGTAAATACAGCTTCTTTGTAGTCATCGCTTTGCAGAAAAGACCAAAGAGATGCTTCTAGCGAGCTGACGACGTATCCAGTTGACCCGATTTCATTTCTCGCTGCGTGCGGCAAGCTTAGGTTTAACACTCGTTCATACGCAGTGAACTCTGCTTCATACTCCGTACCTGTTAACTGCTTTTGACAAAGATTTACCGCTTTTTCATATGCTTCAAAAGGCTGGTCGCCGTCAAGAAGACAAATAAGCAGCTCCACGTATATAATGCAGCCAAGCGTAGAGCGCACATGGCGGTGCGTGACGTGAGCAATTCTTTCTATTTCTTCTTTTCTTTTTATAAAGCTAGGTTCCTGACGTAGTGTAAACGCAAGCGGAGCAATACGCATAAGCGCTCCGTTTCCGTTGTCGTATTCAGCACTTCCTCCCCACTCTTCTTTAGGAAGCCCGCTTTTATAGCGGCGAATCGCTTCGCTTGTGGCAATGCCAATATCAAACATTTCTCCGTACGGCGTCCAGTAGCCATTCGCCCAATAGCTCGCAAACTTTTGCATCAAATCATATTCATCTTGTTTGTCTAGTAGATTATCAATCAAGCACATCGTCAGAGATGTATCATCTGACCACGTTCCTTTAGGCTGGTTGTATGTACCGTAGCCTGTCATAGTTGTGATCCGAAATGTATCGCGTTTTTTAAACTCAACTGGAACGCCTAAAGCGTCTCCAACAGCTCCTCCTAGAATCGTAGAAAGGACTTTTTTATGTAGCGTCATGCAATCAACTCCTTTTTCTTATTGTAATTGTTTGATTTTGGAATTTGCAAGAGATCTCTTGCCTAGATGCTTTTTCTTCTTTATAAAATAGGAAGAAATATAAAGACATCCCTTCATAATTCTCTAAAACAATTGACCACCAAGAACAAACGTTCTATGATTACTTTGTAAATATATGGAGGTGAAAACAATGAGACCCGAACTTACAAAAAATTTATCTATCAATGACTTCACGGATTTTTACTGGCTCAAAACCGAGCTGCAGAAATTTTGCCGTGAAAACAACATGAGCCCGTCTGGATCTAACATGGAACTTTCAAAAAGAATTGAAGTGTTTTTAACAACCGGTGACACTCAACACTCAGGAGCACCTTCTAAAAGACGCTCGTCCTCTAAAACACAAGCGCCGCTAACATTAGATACCGTCATTGGGGAAAACCACCGCTGCAGTCAAGAAGTACGGGCTTTTTTTAAAGAAGCCATTCATCCTACGTTTCATTTTTCCACGTATATTCAAAACTACCTTAAAGAAAATGTAGGGAAAACCTATCGAGATGTGGTAAAAGCGTGGCATGAAGAAGAAGAACGAAAAAAGCAGCCTTCTTATCAAAAAGAAATTGCGCCTCAGTTTGAGTACAACCGCTTTATTCGCGATTTTTTTAACGATCCGAAAAACAAAGGAAAAAGCCGCGATGATGCAATTGTAGCGTGGAAGCATTTGAAACTTCAGCCTGGAAGCAATCAATACCACTCTTAAATCAAACTCTACATAAATAAAGAGCATTAAAACACCACCTCAAGAAAAGGTGGTGTTTGTGCACGCCTGTAGATTTCTTCACATACGCATGTGCTGTTTGTTACGGCGTAAAATCTTTAGCTATAAACAGACTCTTTTTTAATTAAACCAAGCGTCTGTGAAGTGGACGCATGAATTTCGTTAAAGAAGTCTGGATGATCAACTAATGACATGCCATAGGAAGGAATCATTTCTTTTATTTTTGGCTCCCACTTGTTCATGTTTTCTGGGAAGCATTTTTCCAATACTTCAAGCATAACGTGAACCGCCGTTGATGCACCAGGCGAAGCGCCAAGAAGTGCAGCAACAGAACCATCAGCCGCACTTACAACTTCTGTACCAAACTGAAGCGTTCCTTTTCCTCCGGCTTCCGTGTCTTTGATTACCTGAACACGCTGGCCTGCTACAACGATATCCCAGTCTTCGCTTTTAGCGTTCGGGATAAACTCACGCAGTTCTTCCACACGTTTTTCATTTGATAACAGCACTTGCTGAATCAGGTATTTCGTTAACGCCATTTCTTTGACGCCTGCTGCTAGCATGGTTAAAATATTATTCGGTTTTACAGAACTGATTAAATCCAAGTTTGAACCTGTTTTTAAGAACTTTGGTGAAAATCCGGCAAACGGGCCAAACAACAGCGTCTTTTTGTTATCGATATAGCGTGTATCAAGATGCGGAACTGACATTGGCGGAGCTCCGACTTTGGCTTTTCCATATACTTTCCCGTGATGCTGCGCAATGACTTCAGGGTTATTGCATACCATAAATAATCCGCTTACCGGGAAGCCTCCAATATGCTTGGATTCAGGAATACCTGTTTTTTGAAGTAAAGGCAAGCTTCCGCCTCCGCCTCCGATAAAGATAAACTTTGCCGTGTGGTACTCAACTTTGCCGCTGTCTACATCTGCGACTTTTACTTCCCACATACCGTCACTTTTACGTTTAATATCTTTTACACTTCGTTTGTAATGAACGTGAACCCCTTTATTCTTCAGATGGTCAAACAACATGCGTGTTAAAGCACCGAAGTTTACGTCTGTTCCCGAATCAATTTTAGTTGCGGCAATCGGTTCATTTGACGTGCGCCCCTTCATGATTAGCGGAATCCATTCTTTTAGTTTGTCAGGACTGTCGGAATACTCCATTCCTTGAAACAACGGATTGTTTGACAGCGCTTCAAAACGCTTTTTCAGAAACGATACATTTTTTTCCCCTTGTACCAAACTCATATGCGGAATTGGCATGATAAAATCTTGCGGATTGCGAATCAACTTGCTGCTTACCAGATAAGACCAAAACTGTCTTGACAGCTGAAACTGCTCGTTAATTCGGATCGCTTTTGTTATATCTATAGATCCATCAGCTTTTTCTGATGTATAGTTTAGTTCGCACAGCGCAGAATGGCCCGTCCCTGCATTATTCCATTCGTTCGAGCTTTCTTCCCCTGCGTCTGCGAGTTTTTCAAATACTTTAATGTCCCATTCAGGTGCTAACTCTTTGAGTAATGATCCCAAAGTTGCGCTCATGACTCCGGCACCAATTAAGATAACGTCTGTTTTTTTCTGTACGTTGCTCATTATAACCTTCCTCATCCCCTATATTTGTAAAAAGATGTAGGCGCTCCTGCTTACGTAGTAAAAAAATTCAGGTGCGACCTAAGAACACACCTTTTTCTGTCTCACTTATAACTATATCACAGTATAATTGTCTGATGATTATAAACTATTCAAAAATGATAAAAAAGTGAGAAAATCGCCCACAAATTCCAAAAAACTTATTAAATTCCGTCTGCATTTTCTTTTATTAGTAAACTTTTATACCTACTTCTAAGTGGCAAAGCATTGATTAATAAAATAACAAACTATTCCAAAAATTCAGCTTAAAAACCAAAATAACTGTCTTGAAAATTTCACCTACTATAACTATACTCATTTGAAAGAACAAACAGCACTATAATTAGAAATGCCTTCATTCTTTTTGACTAGTTATACGTAGACGTATATATATGTATAGAGCACCGGCTCGTCCAGGTGCATATTTAGAAAAATAAGTATATATTGCAATGGCTAATTTTCAGCTCATATTGCAAGTTACAATATCTATGTCATATAACATACCATGAAATAAGTGAATAAGTAAATGATTATTCAGAAATTTATGTTATAAAACCTAACATGTATGTTGACTTTTACATAGGACATAGTTATTGATAAAGAGTAGCACCTTACATGCTTCTCTTATTTCAAAGTTGTTTAGTTAAATCGTTCATGCGTCGTGGTTATTATTAGCTTCCACCAAAATAAGCCACGCTTAGCACGTGACTTGTTTTGGTTCTTATTGAGCTTGGTTGAATATTCTCTCGTGTAAACGTCCAAATACCACGATTTTTACCAAAACCGCTAAATTCAAACTTAAAATCGCCTTCTTTTAGTATATCAAACATTGCAATACCGCTTTGTTTTTTCTCCTGGTGAAATAATTTCCATTCAAATAATCCTCTGTGGCACCAGAAACAACCTTGGCATTGTCCATATTCATCTAAATAAATTATTCTATCTATCGTGCGCTCTGAATGCAAATACAAAGTTTTTTTGTTCTTATACTTATGCCTTTTTTAATAAATTCTTATGGTGTACCTATTAAACCAGGATTTATTTGTTCAATCCTTGCCCAGTCAAATAAACACGTAATAGACATTCTATTAGTACATTGAATTTTTATAGATCCCCCTTCCCCAATATCTTCAATTTCGAATTCCTCAATTTCATTAATAGTTCCAAATGAATTGATTTCCAATTCTTTCACACCCAAAAATGACATTTCAATATATACTATGTCCCATTCCCCCCACCGTTTAGGCTTATTTTTTACAATCTCTTTAGTAGATAATTGAATAAATAATGTCGGACCATCTCTTTTTATTTGAACACTCAATAATTCAGAATTGTTAAACATTGGCATCCTACCAAAAATGCCTGTAACTGCTTGAGGGTTCATTATCCTACTCGAGTTAATCATATATACACTCCTCTATTTCTATTAATACGTTGTCTATCTCTTACACGCTTTATAATTAATCAAGACTATATCTCTGATATAAATACAATACATATCTACATGAAATATATAACCTATTTTTTATTTCTTTTATTAAAATAATAATGATCCTCCATTCCTTCTACTTTACCAGTTCTTGTATTCTCTGGAGGCCTTACATTGTAATGAGGTGGCTGATCACCAATCCCCCCTTCTCCAAACTTATGACCTGCTGAATGATCCTGTATTATTACTGTTTGACCATTTATTTCGTATGTCAATTCTCTTGTCATTACAGACTGTTTCATCTCATTTAATATTCTATTTCCTGCTCCATCATTTAAAGGAACCATCTTTTGACTTATAGGGTGTTGTGTCCTTGGTATACCTAACTGTTTTTTTATTTCATTTAGACTAGCATTTCTATATTCTTTAAAATTCCCATCTGATTTTTCAGGATTACCCCTACCCTTACCACCTGGCTTTTCCACTTTCTCCAACGCATTCGACTGGCCTTTTGAAACACGTCCAATATTATACGTCGTTAATCCATTTAACGCTTCACCAAAGGTCTGTCCAGGTAACGCCTCTCCTATCCCTACCAGTTGAGGTTGAGGGCGTAAAGTCGGTATCTTAGCATCTAGTAAAGGTTGAAGCTGCTTCTGAACAGGTTCATACACCTTCTTCGACCAATTGCTTGCTGCTTTTGGGCTGACGACATTTCGCATATCGCTTAATGTTTTGGTTGCTTTATGAGCAGGTACACGCGGAACGTTTGTTACTTTTGGAACGGATTTTACGGCTCCTGCGGGTTTCGCTCCTCCAATGACGCTCGCAAACAGAAACATGCTGTTTTCCCAGTGCTCTTTTGAAAGAGGTTTGTCAGGATTAAGTGCCTGCTGCCCTACATCTAAGAGTCCCATCGTTGCGTGATTGACAAAGTCATACGGTGAATCAAACGATTTTTCCCCTCGTTCATTCAACCCCTCTTTGAAGGAAACAGTTCCATCAAATCCGCCCATCGTTATATAGTTTCCAAAGTCATACAAGGAGTTGTACCGTTTATCTGCTCGCTCTCCCATACCGGCCCAAACGTCTTGTGCTACGCCTTTAGTACCCGTAACTGTACCTTTTGCTAAGGTTATAGCACCTTCTCCTACGTCCTTGACTACAGCTTTTATACCGGTTTCTTCTTTTTTAGCTTTAGGATTTTCACAGATTTCTGTAAAGTCAAAGGATTCAGCAGTTTTTTCAGGTGCCACATCTCTAATCTGTCCTTGACTCATCACCGACTGCATAAGCATTCCCTCAACGCCCGTAGCGTTTTGAAGAATCTGTTGAGACGTTAGCATGCCTACAGTTGAAGAATCGTTGAGCGCCTGCAGGTATGGGCTTTTTTCCAGTTCCACTGCTTGCTCTGCAGGTGACAGTTCCGCTAGTTTTTTCATGTTAGCAGGTGCTGTATCCTGCTGAACTTGCATTAGCACTTCTTTTATGTAAGGCGAGTTTTTTTCAAGCTTGTGAATTTCTTTTAACTGTTCAGCAGGCGTCATTGCTTGAAGCTGAATCAGCTTTTCAAGACCTACTTCCTTTATCACCTTCTCTTGTTTTTCTTTTCTTGTCAAGGTTGTTGGAATGCCTTTTTCAAAAAACGAGACGCCTCCTGAATCGGTCATCTCTTTTTTCGCTAACTCGCTCAGCTCACTTACATTGCCCGGCTGAATGGAACCATTTTGAAACCCAGCTTTCACTTTAGAAAGCAGCGAGTTTAAAGACGTCAGCTGATCTTGAATGGCTGAAAGGCTTTGTGTTTGCTGTTCGTCAAAACGGACTAAATCGTTCATCGTTTTGTCCGCTTTGTTTTTTGCTTGTTCTACTTCTGTTAAAAAACCTTGGTCGTTAAGCGCTGAAACTGAAGCAAGATGACTGACTTTTTGAATCGCTGCATTCGCTTGATCGACAAGCGAAACGGTTGTATTTCTTGTTTGATTTAAATGCGTAGGAATAGTGTCTTGCAGAAACCGCTGCGTAATGTAGCCGTCTTCGCTCGGTTCGAATGAGCGCAGCGCATGTGTGATTTGAGTTAGTCGAGCTTCATAGGAAGTGAGTAATGAATGATACAGCGTTAAAAAAGAAGCATGTCCCGTTTCGTAAAAAGACCGAATCGCTTCTCCTCCTTTTCCTTTAAACGCATCATCTAAGCTTGAAAATGCCTGAACCTGTGAAATTAGGCCCTGAATTTGTTCTTTTTGACTTTTAATAGAGTCTAAGATAGCTTGAATATTTTCGTGAAAAGCATCGACATCAAGTGTTTTCAATAATCTGTAACCTCCTAGCTGTACCGATGTAGAAAAACAACGAACGGTTAACGAACAACCCCGTCATTTTTCTAAACCTAAGCGGACGCTCCTTTTTACAAGGCTTGCATCATCCGCTAGATAAAACCTTTTTATTTGAATGCCAAATCTATGCTGGTTGAAAGGTTGTTTTTGATAGCTTTATATAAAATATGAACATTATTTAGCGGCGTTTGCAGCTTTTTCATCTGCTTCTTTTATGGACTGCACGGATTTTTTGGTGGCGTTCAAATCATCGAGGAGCGTTTGCTTATAGTCCACAATTAACGTTTGAAGCTGCTGGTTCAGCTGGTTTAATTCATCGAGCACCGCTAGTTCTTGTCCGCTTCCGACGTGAAACGGAAAAAGCGGCTGAAACTGCTGCGCAGCAGCGCTTAGGTCACTAAGCGTTCTATTAATTTCACCATCTATTACTTTAATTTCGTCTGCCATATTGCATCACACCTTATCTTTTGCTTCGTCTTCTTGCATTTTAATGGCGCGTTCCATCCCTTGTATATCTGATTGAAGCGCCGTAATTTTTGTATCAATTGTCGTAAGGGCATCCGTCAGCTGACGGGTCAGCAAATCATCGTATTCGTCTAACATAGCCGTACGGATGTCTTCAAACCCAACAGCAAGGCTGCCTGACCAAGTGGCGGAAGTGAGCTCTGGTTCTTTCACCTTTTCCTTTGCATGTTCAAGCTCGCCTTTGACTTCCGTTAACGTGTTTTTACTAGCCGTAAGCTGCTGGATATCTTCATGTGCCTGCTTTACTTGGGTATACAGATGAGCAACAAACATCTCATTCATATGATGACACTTCCTTTATATCTATCTCTTGGATCTTCTAACATTAATTCCCTTTTACTGCTTATCAAATAAAGAAAGAGAGCACATCGGCACGTTTTCTTATATTTTTTGGGAATAATGTAGGTTTTTAGTTCACTACCCACTCTTCAGGATAAAATAACCAAAAATACCTTACTATTTACAATTTATCAAGATTTTTGGACTACTTCACTTGTTATTTCCGCGCCACTAAAAGGCCTTTTTACACAATTTTTTTGTTAAAACGCCTTCATTCTTTCTATTTCCAAATATTTAAACATGCGCTAGTATATACATAATATAAAGAGGAGGTTGAGTATGAGAGAAAAGCTCGTAAGACTCGGTTATTTACTGGGGTTGGCTCTTGTTTTGTCCGGCATTTTATATTTCTTTGCATCGAACTGGCAAGGCTTTGACCGCTACACTAAAATTGCGCTGAGCGTGGGGCTGATGCTGCTGTTTTATGGAAGTGCGTTTGCGGTGCGAAAGCTGCTTCCTCAGCAGGCGTTTTTAAGTCACTGGACGCTTTTGGCCGGCGCTCTTTCATTTGGATTAAGCATCGCGCTTCTTTCTCAAATTTACAACACGCACGCTGAATCGTACTGGCTGTTTTTAATTTGGCTTGTGCCGGTTATTTTGTTTAGCTTTTTTACAAAGTATCAGCCGTTTTACGTGTTATCGTTTGTTTTATTTCAATTCACCATGGCTTTTTTTATTTCACCAACAGGTGCAGTTTCACAGCGAGGCGAACACGAGACGCTTTTACTTTACGCAGGAATGGCGTTTGTGAACTTACTCATCTTTTGGATCATAAAAAAGAAACAGCGCTCGTCTCCTGTGATCATGTATGCAGCGTTTTGTTTATTTCACTACATTTTTTTAACTGTTTCCCTGCCGGATTTCACAGGCAGCTCTAGCTTACGGATTGGTCTTATTATTTTTTATTTGCTGTTTTTACTAAGCTCCTTTTTTTATTTTTCAAAAGTGGAGCCGCAAAGGTCGTTTTTAGGGATTTCCATCGTGGCATTTGCTTTATTTGTTATTGAACAGTTTTTCTCTTTTATTTTTAAACACTACGCTGAATGGTCACTGTTCTTAGCTTTAGGATTCGTGATTTTATTTATTGGTGCAAGCGTATGGTTTGTCAAATGGCTCACTGCCAACACGTCAGCACAAAAAACCTCGCTCCGCGTAATCAAACGAATAGCGGTGATTGGGATTACGGCCATTGCGTCGGTGATCGGCAGCAGCTCTTTAGGAGGACTTGTCACACTTATTACAGGAACGTACCCAACAAACGGAATGCTTGTGATTGGCGTTTTGCTGATTGTGGCATGTTATTTGATTAAAGCAGATATTCCAACGGTGAAATATACGCTTTTAATGATGGGCGTATTAATTAGCGGCGGCGCTTCTTTTTTTGTGGACGACATTCTGTTTTTTATCTACGTCATCGCACTTGTAGCGCTTTTAGTATTCACGAAGCATACGCCCGTTCGTCTGCTGCTTTTTGTGCTAGTGCAAGGGCTTCTGTTAATAAAGGTTCCGACTGCTTACTATGACACTATCAAAATAGATTATGTGCTGCTCGCTTTGTTTCTATTAAATGCCGCTGTGTACGCGATAAACGTACACCACGCGTTTAAAAAAGCAGCGCTGCTTCTTGCTTTTATCTTTTTACTGTCGCTGACTGAATTAAGCGAACCGTCTTTTTTAAATATCATTTACTGCACGGTGTTTTTTGTGATTTCGACCGTCTTTTTATTTGTGACGGTACGAAAAGAGCCAAAATATGATTTTATTGTCGGCATGATTTTCTGGTTTGTTTTTTTAGCGATGAAATATTACGACTTTGTGTGGGATTTATTTAATAAATCACTTGTGCTCGTTATTTTAGGTCTTATCTTTCTTTTCCTAAGCAGGAAATGGGACCTGTCAACGCCTGACCAGCCGCAGCCGTCGTTTCTTGACCGCAGCCGAACCGCTGTATGGATCATCATTCTTGTTCAGCTTATTATGCTGGGCGGCATTTTCACTAAAAACGAAGTGCTTCTTCAAAACGGAAAAGAAATTAAGCTCGCTTTACAGCCGATCGATCCGCGCTCGCTGCTGCAAGGCGATTATGTTGAGCTGAATTACGACATTGCGCACGTTACCTTACCTCATGTGAAAGACGGAGAAAAAGTGAAGCTCGTTCTTCGCCCTAACAAACAAGGTGTGTATAAATACGCAAAAATCTACCAAGCGGATGATGACTGGAATAAACCGTATACTTCTAAAAAGAAAGACGTTGTCATTACGGGCAGCTATCACGACTGGGGAATTCAGTACGGAATTGAGCATTACTTTATTCCAGAAGGAACCGGCAGCAAAGTGGAAAGCGAAGCTCGTTTTGCTACTGTACGAGTTGGAAAAAACGGAGATGCCATTGTTACAAAAGTAGGCAAATAAAAAAGCAGCCGCTTCAACATTGAAGCGGCTGCTTTTTGTTTTAATTGATAAATACGCCGATGATCATCGTTAAAATAAGAATCACAAAGAAAATAATGATGCCATACCCAATCCATTTTATTCTTTTGGGCGTTCCTTTTACATTCATATCCGTTATTTTTCCTTCAATATGCTTTTGATGTTCAGTAACATCATTGTATTCATTGTTAGGCGAAGTGATGTTATCCTTCCTTTCTATTTAATCGTTTTCTTTCTTCTAACAGCTCTTCATATCTTTTTTCAAGACGCTGCTTGTCTTTTCCTTCTGGGGTGATAGAAAGCTCGCTAATCACTTTTGTTAATTCTAATTGAAGCGCAAGTTTCTCCGCTTCATTTTGCTGCTGTGACGCTTTTTTGCTTTTACCCGTGTCTTCAATCGCCGCGAGCTCCGCTTTAGACTGTTTTAACGTCAAAACATGCGTCGCAAGCTTTTTAACAAAGTAGCGGTCGTGCGTCACAAATAAAATCGTCCCTGGATAAGCTTTTAATACTTCCTGCAGCGCTTCTTTTGTATGAAGATCAAGATAGTTGGTCGGTTCATCTAAAAGAAGAACGTTATAATTTCCTAAAAAGACTTTTGCTAATGCCGTTTTGACTCGTTCTCCTCCGCTTAGCATCTCTACTTTTTTATACACGTCTTCACGTTTGAAAAGTAAGCGCGATAGTACCGTACGAATAAAATGCTCGGTGTACGGACTGTCTTCTTTAATGTTTTCTAAAATGCTTTTAGCGGGATCTAGATTTTCAAGACGCTGATGGAAAAAGCCGAGTTTTACAGGCTTCGCAACCGTGATGCCTTCTGCTCGCTGCTCAATCATATTCAGCAGCGTAGATTTTCCGGCGCCGTTTTTGCCGACAATCGCTACTTTCGCTCCCGGCTTCACACCGCCTTTTAGGTTTTGAAACAAGATATGATTACCAGCTGATGCTGAGACTTTGTCAAAGCTTAGTACCTGCTTGCTGTGCACTTGATGAAACTGCGATAGGTCAAAATGAATTTCTTCCATTTCTTTTGGCTTTTCTTTTTTCTCCAGCTTTTCAATTCTTGTTTCAATCGCTTTTGCGCTTCTGTCTAGCTTCGCTTTTTGTTTTCCGACCGCTCGCTTATGAAGTCTCGCTTCAGAGTTGCCCATGCGGCTCGGCGCTTTTTTAAGCGACTTTGATTTTTGGCTTTTTTCTTCAGACGCCAGTTCAAGCCGCTGCTTTTCTTTTACATACTGTTCATATTCAAACTGCTGTCTTTCAACTGCGTGTTTTTTTTGCGTCACATATTCTTGATAATTGCCTTCATAGCAGTTAATTTTGCCGTCTTCTACTTCCCAAATAGACGTACAAAGGCGGTTTAATAATTCTCGGTCATGTGAAATCAGCAGGAGACTGCCTGTAAAAGACTTCATTTCTTCTTCAAACTTCTCTACGCCTTTTACATCTAAGTGGCTCGTTGGCTCATCGGCTGCAAGCAGTTCTGCGCCTGATGAAAGAGCAGCTGCAATTTTTTTTCTTGTTTCTTCTCCCCCGCTAAGAAAGTCCGCTTCAGTTGGCACACTCCACTGACTTTTCATCTCAGGAGAAACAGCTCCTGTAGCTTGAACATCAAGCTGCGGAATCAGTGAGGAACGGCCATATGTTTGTACAATCCCTTGATCTGGACTCATTTTTTTCATTAAAATATGAAGCAACGTCGATTTGCCTTCTCCGTTTTTCCCGACAATTCCAATTCGCTCTCCGCGATGTACTTGAAGTTTCTCTGCTTGAAACAGCAGGCGATCTCCATAGCTTTTTTCAATATTTATAGCTTCTAACAATAACATAAAAAAACCTCCCTAGGATTTCTAGAGAGGATTAGAGGTCATAATTAGGCATACGCAAATATGCACCCTTTTTATAGAGTAAAAAAAGGGAGAAATCACTTCATATAAGACATATAGAAATGGCACCTAAAAATGTACAGACTAATCCTATCTAGACAAATGTTCATTTAAAATAAAGTTTTAAAAGAATGTCTAAAAAAATAGGATTACTTATCCATTGTCTACGGTACCTTTCCTTTCTTAGTATAAAATGACTTGCTTCTTACAGTGTATGATGAAGTTTTTTAAATGTCAATATCCATTTGGATGATATTCCCTTCTTTTACTACTCACAAAAAAATCCTCAGCCGATCAAAGCCGAGGATTCTTTTATTACACGTATTGGTTCACTTTCCCTGTAAAATCAGGCAGCCACTCGCCGTGGGCTTCAATTAAATCATCGCACATACGAATGATGTCATCCATAGATAATTCCGCATTTGTATGAGGATCTAGCATCGCTGCTTGATAGATGTGCTCTCTTTTTCTAGTGACCGCTGCTTCAATTGTTAGCAATTGCGTATTAATATTCGTACGATTTAACGCCGCAAGCTGCTCAGGTAAGTCTCCTACATAAGTCGGCATAATGCCGCTTCGGTCTACAACACATGGAACTTCTACGCACGCTTTTGTCGGCAGGTTACTAATTAAGCCCCCGGTATTTAATACGTTACCGGCAAATTTAAACGGCACGTTTGTCTCCATTGCTTCAATGATTCTAGAGCCGTACTCATGTGAACGTGTATGAGTTAACTGACTGTTGTTAACCATTTCTTCTCTCATTGATTCCCAATTGCTAATTTGCTCTTCGCATCGGCGCGGGTATTCATCCAGAGGGATGTTAAACTGATCAACAAGATTTGGATATTTATGTTTAATAAAGTATGGATGATACTCTGCGTTATGCTCAGACGATTCGGTAATATAATAACCGAACCTATCCATTAGCTCAAAACGCACCATATCGTGATGCTTTGTCTTTTGTTTTTCTTTTGCCAGACGCTTGATTTCTGGGTATAAGTCTTGCCCATCTCTTTTTACTTCTAGCAGCCATGCCATATGGTTGATGCCTGCGATTTTCTCTTGTATTCCTTCATGATTCATTCCGAGAGAATCAAATAAATCTTTTGTACATACTTGAACACTGTGACAAAGGCCTACCGTCTTTACATTGGTATAGCGCAGCATTGCACCCGTTAGTGTTGCCATTGGATTGGTGTAATTTAAAAACAGCGCATCTGGACATACTTCTTCAATATCTTTTGCAAAATCAAACAGGACCGGAATCGTGCGCAGTGATCTGAAGATTCCTCCAATTCCTACTGTATCTCCAATCGTCTGACGCAAGCCGTATTTTTTAGGAATTTCAAAATCAATGACGGTGCTTGGTTTGTAACCGCCTACTTGAATGGCGTTAATCACATACTTCGCTCCTGTTAAAGCTTCTCTGCGGTTCAAATAGGCTTTAACCGTAATATTCACTTTATAGTTTTCTTTTAGATTGTTTAGCATATTTTCCGAATCTCTTAAACGCTCAGCATCTATATCGTATAGCGCAAATTCAAAGCCAGCTAAAGCAGGCACAAACATGCAGTCTCCTAAAATATTTTTTGCAAAAACTGTACTTCCCGCTCCGATAAATGTGATTTTAGACATTGTCATCTTCCTTCCTCGTATTGGTTTTATCCTTTTACAGATCCTGATGAAAGCCCTGCAATAAAGTATTTTTGTAGCACTAAAAATAAAATGGTCATTGGAAGCATCGCAATAATCGCAGCTGCTCCTACTAAGCTAAGATTATTTTGATTTTCGGCAAAAAAGCTTGCTAACGTAACGGTTAATGTATGCATTTCCTTATCTTGAAGGAAGAAAATTGCAAACTGATAGTCGTTCCAAATATAGACGCTCGCAATAATTAAAATAGACGCAGTGACAGGCTTTAGCAGTGGAAATACGATTTTAAAGAAAATCGTTAACGTGCCGGCCCCATCAATTCTTGCTGCTTCCTCGAGCTCTTTAGAAATAGTGGAGCGAATGAAGCCCGCATACAAAAAGATCGTTAGCGGCAAAAAGGCTGCGACATTATTTAAAATAGCAATTTGGTACGTGTTCATCATCCCCATATTCACAACCATTTTGTACAGCGGAACTAACGCTGTTAAAGGCGGTATTACCATCACGGCGATAAAGATAAAATAGACGTACTTATTTAGTTTCGTTTGGCGGCGCGCTAGAGGATACGCAGCCATTGATCCTAAAAAAATAAGCAGAACCGCCGAAACGAACGTAATGATAAACGTATTCATAAAAGAACTGCCTAAATTCGCTTGCTCCCAAGCCGCTGTGAAATTTTCAAGGTTTATGCTTTTTGGAAATACCCATTTGGAACTAAAATCCCCGGTTGCTTTTAAAGAAGTCGTAACAAGAATATAAAAAGGGACAATATGAACGAGCGTTATACAAAGAGCTAGAAAGGTAAAAAATCGCTTTTTCCGTTTATTTGTATAGTCCATCACGCTTCTGTCTCCTTTCGCTTAAAGTACACAAGTGCTGATAAGCTAATGACTAAGATAATGAGCGCCATGCACACACCTTGAGTTGCAGCATAGCCGGCGTCCTGTCTTCTAAAATATAAGTCATACATAAAAGTAGACATTGACTGCGATGCATCTCCAGGCCCTCCTCCTGTCAGCGCAACAATTACGTCAAACAGTTTTAAACCTCCGATAATATTTAAAACGACATTAATTGTAATCGAAGGCATAAGCAATGGAAGCGTGATGTTTTTAAACTGCTGAAGAGCAGATGCTCCGTCAAGCTGCGCTGCCTCGTAATAATCTTTTGAAATACTTTGCAGTCCCGCTAAATAAATAATCATCGCAATTCCAACGAATTGATACGTATTGACGAACACGATAATCCAAGAGTTAAGCTCTGGAGTTCCCAAAGCATTAATCTTCTCAAAACCTAAAAATACAAGAAGGTCATTTAAAGCGCCTCCTTGGTAGGCAAAAAAGAAGTACCAGATATAACCCATAATAATTGGGCTGATAATAACCGGAAGGTAGACAATTGTTCTTGTTACAGCTTTCATTTTAATGCTTTGATTCAGAAGCAAAGCGTATAACAAGCCAATAATATTTTGAAAAATAGTACTGCCTATTCCGTAGAGCAGCGTATTTTTTATCACAAGCCAAGTCGTTGGATCTGCAAGCAAACGTTTATACTGCTGGAGCCCAATCCAATCATATGTTTGTGAAAATCCATTCCAATTAGTAAAGGAAAGTCTAATTCCGTTAATAAAAGGATAGATAATAAAAACGGTGATAATTACTAAGCCGGGAAGATACATCCACCATAAAGAGGACTCTGTTTTTAATTTTTTCTTTCGTTTTTTCGTATCTCTTACTACAGAAACCGGCTCTTTCCGGACTAATTCATTCATCGTGTTCACTCCTATTTCAGCTTGTGTTGAAAAGAAGCAGAAGCCTATCTCCCTGCTTCTCGGCGAACAAGGAACTTTTGCACACTATTTTATTGTTTACTGAGACGCTTGTACTCTTTTTCCATCTCTTTTGATAATTGCTTTGGCGTTAAACTTCCCGCTAGCAATTCTTGACCTGTAGAAGACATCACTGCCCACATACCGCTCGGTAAATACTTTCGGTCGAAGTATGGCTCAACTTTAATATCGCTATACTTATCGTAGTATTCAGAGTAGTAGTTTTGTGTTTTATTGTTTTTCAGAGCCGATGCTGAAGACGTTCCTTCGGCAATCTTTTTGGCAACTTCCGGCTGTGACACAAATTCAATAAATTTCTTGGCTTCTTTAAGGTGCTTAGAATCTTTCCACGCAGCAAGGGTAAAGCGCTCTCCGCCGATCCAGCTTTGCGTACCGCCTTTATGAATAGCAGGCACCGGTACCGTTCCTACTTTTACTTCAGGATTTAATTCTGTTGCATCCGGTCCAAGAGATCCGCCCACAAATGTAAAAGCAATTTTATTTTGAGCCATTAATTCCGTTGCTTGAGATACTTTTGCGGTTAATACATCTTCATTCAGCAGCCCTTTTTTCTTCATTTCTGCCATTGTTTCCGCTAGCGGCGTGTAGTTTGACCAATTAAATGTTCCTTTTTCCAACTGCTTAGCATAGTTCTTATTTTTTGCTGTAATAAGCTGAGGTGTAGCCAGCTGATCAAACACTTGAGCAATATTGCCATTTTCCCCTCCTGGGATCCATAGAGGCGCTATTTCTCCTTCGCTCTTCTTTTTTACTGTTTCTAATGCTGTTATAAATTCATCCATTGTGTTAGGAGGCTTTATTCCGTATTTTTCTAACAGCGTCGCATTATAGCTAATTCCGTCTTTTGCTTGATTTAAAGGATACGCATACACTTTGCCGCTTTTATCTTTTAAAATTTGATTTAGCGCTGGATCCAAATGCTGAACCCAATCCATATCTTTTAAATCTGCTACATATTCCCCGTAGCGAAGCTGAGACCAGCCGTGCGTATCAAATAAATCCGGCATATCATTTGCACCCATTTTCACACGAAGCATATCTTCATAGCCGTTACCCGGAAAATTCGCATCAATTTTAATATCTGCATTTTGTTTTTCAAATTCTGCAATCGCATTTTGAAGCGCTTTTCTCTCCCCTTTATTACTCATCGTAGAAAAAAGCGTTAGCGTTGTTTTCCCATTTCCACCTGTTGCCGCTTCTTTATTTCCGCAGCCCGCTGCCACAACAGAAAAGACTAGTAATAGAACGAAAAGATACGTAAGCTTTTTCATTTATCTTTTTTCCTCCTTATACTCTATCAAGACATAAATAACTGAATATTCAGTTATTTATACATAGACAAATTCATTGCACAACGAAATAAAGTCACTTATAATTTAATCCTATACTTTTACAAAGGTTCAAAGAGTCCTAGAGATGAAAAAGTTTTTTCATTTACATACTTATCTGCCAATAAGTATGTAGTTTCTAGGGCTTTTTAACCTGCTTTTTCTATGGTTTTTTCTATTTTTCTTCCCCCTTATCACTCTTTATGTATGAATTCTTCTTTTCTATCACCCCCTTTCAAGTTATAACTTTTAGGCTACTGTTTTTTGAGTAAGGCTCCGCAGCTTTCACGATAAATTAATTTAGTCGGCACCATGACTTTTAAAGGAACGGATCTGCCGCTTAACCGATCTACTAGCATTTTAACAGCCTGCCTTCCCATTTCTTCAGTATATACTTTAACCGTTGTGAGCGGCGTGCTCGCAAATGCTGCGATATCTACATCATCAAAGCTTACAATCGCTACGTCTTCAGGAACCTTTATATTTGATTGCTGCAGGGCACGCATTGCTCCTATCGCCATTGCATCACTTGCGATAAAAAATGCCTCAGGAAGATTTCCTTGCTTAATCGCTTGTCCCATCAGCTCATAGCCTTCAGTCATTGAGTACTCTCCTATATAAACTTTCTCAGAATCGAGCAGGCCTTTTTCATGCATAACGCGTTCAAAAACCGTTTGACGCTGATCTTCAATAATAGAACTTCCATTGATATAATGTTCTCTTTCTGTCCCTCCGATATAGCCAATTCTTTTATAACCGAGGTCAAATAAATGATTTAATGCGTGTTTAGTAGCTTTCTCAAAATCAATCATGACCGAATCGTACAAATCCTCATCCGCTTTGTGATTAATAAAAACAATAGTATCTAAATGATTGCTCACTTCTTGAACCGTTTCTGGACTAACTCTTCCCACTACAATCACTCCATCAAGATCCTGCAGCAGCTCTTCTTGCTTCATGCCTTTTAGCCTAAATGACTTTACTGTAAAAATTTCTTTTTCTGAGCATTCACTCTCTATTCCATGGCGAATAGAAGAGAAAAAAGGGTCTACTAACTCTTCTTCAAGGGACTGAGCAAAAATAATACCTATTCGAGGAGCTTCTATATCCTTTCCGTTTGCCGTTCCTTTTCGTATCTTCACGGGCGTATATTGCAGCTCCTTGGCTGCATGCAGAATGCGTTCACGAGTAACCTCAGATACAGAAAGCGTATGATCATTATTTAGTACTCTCGATACGGTTGAACTGGAAACATTAGCGTACGCCGCTATATCTTTTAAAGTTGCCATCTTTTTACCTCTCTATTATAATCTTCTATTTTTACTAAATATTTATCTCTTATATTGGAAGAATAGCACATTAATAAAACGCTTTCAATAAATAATTTTAAAATTTCAGTAAATTTATTAAAATATTCTCCAAAATTCTTCATTTCTTTTGTTATTTCTGCCGTTAAAATGACAAAAAAGCCGCTATTACTACTTTGTTTTTATCACACTGCACTAAAACTTAAGTAAACTTTTAGTAAATATTAATTTTCGTAAGAATTTGTTCATATTTGATATAAAACGGTTTGTTGGGGAAAATAAAAGGAGAAATACTGATAAGGAAAGAGAGAGCCTATGATTAGCCAACATTCTTATTTTCAACAATGTCTGCCTGCCATTCAACAATTGCATAATATGAATTTTACGAAAGAACAGCTGTTGCAAAAAGACTTTTTAATCGCTCAAGAACGTGAATTAAGCATGTACTACTCGCCTCATAACGATTACATAAATCCAGACGCTCATATTGTCATTGCCGGCATCACACCAGGCTGGTTTCAAATGAAAACCGCTTTTAAACAATGCGTTTCCAACCTGTCTCATCATCATCAGCTTGAACAAGTCCTGTACGAAACAAAAAAAGCAGCTAGCTTTAGCGGAACGATGAGAGTCAATTTAATAGACATGTTAGATCAATGCGGAATTGCAAAAGTCATGGGCATTAACGGTGCCGCTGAGCTATTTGCTTCACAGAGAGATTTGCTGCATACAACGTCCGTACTGAAATATCCCGTGTTTTATAAAGGAAAAAACTACACGGGGCATCAGCCGCCAATTGAACGCTCAGCGCTTCTTTCTCGCTATGCTTTTGAAGTGTTTCCACATGAATTGAACGAAATAAAGAATCCATGTTTAATTGTTCCACTAGGAAAAGCGGTTGAGAATGTTTTAAGAAAGCTTTCAAATGAACCTTCGTTTTCTAGGCATACGTATTTATTTGGCTTTCCCCATCCATCTGGAGCAAACGGACATCGAAAACGGATATTTGAAGAACACCTAGGTGAATTTACGGAAATTGTGGAGGGGTGGACTGTAAACAGAAGGAGTTGAAAACGACCTTTAGCTCTTTCTGTTTACAACATCTCCTTCTTTTTCTTCTAGTTCTCGTTCATTTTGCTCTTCATGAAACTCTTCTTCTGTTTGTGCAGCAAGATAGTCAAACGGCGTATAGTAATTACGAGGAAGCTTTCGGTGCCAAACTGTTTTAACAATAATAATCATCAACGGAATACTCACCGTTAAAATAGCGACTAAAACTAGTAGCGAAAAAATCATAAATTATTTCCTCCTGCTTTATGAACCGTGCCTCCTGAAATAACAAAGCGGATCCCCTACACCCATCCACTTATATTTAATCTACATTCACTGTCATCAGTATACGAGATTCATGAGTAACAAAACCGTTCTTTTCAAAAAAACGTTCTGGTTTGCCTTGGCCTCTTTCAGTAGACACATAGACTTCTTTCACTTCTTTTTGTATAAGTAACTCGTTAAGGAAAGATAAAAGACTCGTTCCTACGCCAGTTTGCTGAGTGTTGCTTAACACACAAATTTCATTTACATAAAACGTCTTATAGTTCGCCCACTGTTCTTCATTTCCTACTATAAATCCTATGAGTTTATTATTTTCACTATGAAAGTAACCTATCCCTATGTAACCTGGAGTTTTACTGATATCGTATAAACGAGCATAAGCAGTGTTTATACTCCAAGGCTCGTTCCACGGTGATCCACTAAAAACGTTTGTATAGATGATTGCTGCTTCTTCTAATTCTTTATCCCTTAGTAAACGAACTTGACTTTTCATCATGTTACTCCTTTTCCTATCAACTTTCTTGAAATTCATTTATATATAAAACATTCCAGTTATTGGTTAATTATAACATTTATAGACGTAGAACGAATAAATTAGTTATCGTTCTTCACTGTACTAGAAAAAGGAGATCCAATGTTCGGACTCCTTTTCTTAAATCAAATTTATTTCTTTTTATTTGAATTAATAGATGTGTCTATAAAATTATTCACATATTCGCTCATTTCTCTGTACTTCGTCCAGTGTAAATAGTGATGACCTTATAAAACAACTAGTTTTTGCGACGATACGTGACTTAATTGATCTTGATAAAACGTGATATTAGATTTTTCTTCTTTTGGTTCTTTATCTATTTTTCTAGTGAAAATCATTACAGGCATCTTTGAAGGAAACGACATATCGAGAGTTTTATTTATATTGTTGTTCAGTTCTTTTGCTTCATCAATGACGTTTTTGTTGTAGCCTTTCCAGCTGGATATTGCTTTTGTCATTTTTAAATTTGTTGTTGTATACGTTCCTTTTTCGGCTAGCGGTAGATACTGATCAGGACTAGTAAGCAGGGCTAAGCGAGCAAGTCAACTTGGCGCTAAAACACTCATCAAACTTGGTATATTCGGCGCTTCTTCTTTAAAATAATCCAGCGCTTTTGGCAACGTAGGGTCTATTCCAATAATTGCTTTTACTTCATCTGGATATTTATTAGCGTAATACATGCTGTACACGCCAGAAACTGAGTGCGGCATTAATATATACGGACCTTTTATATCCGATTTTTGCAAAGCTTCTCTTATTTCACTTACACTATTTTCTACGGTACGTTTTTTATTCGTAATGTCACTCCATCCGTATCCAAATGGTTCTACTACCACCACTTTATTATCCTTCGACAGTTCATTTACTAACGGTTCAAAATCCAGTGCAGGCGCAGTCGTTCCCAACCCGCTTAGTAGTACAATCGTATTTTCCCCTCTACCTTTTGTATATACATGAATATCTCTGCCATCAACCTCTACTAATTGACCAATAGGCGGATACTTTTTCTTTTCCACTGCCGTCATTACTTGATTCGTTACAATCCATATGATGCATATCCCCAATATAGCTACTATCACGTTTCGTAAAATTCTCAAGAACCTAAACTTTTTTTCCACGTTAACCTCTCCTTTCCATAAGTAGCAGTTAGTAAGCCGACGAGAATGCGAGAGAACCTTTAGAACTGCTTACTTACTATGACGCTTCAGAAAACGTTTAGTTCTATTTCCTATATAAAATTTAAAAGAATGATAGCAGCTTACTTCAGCACTAAACGAAAAAAAGGCCTCTTCTGATGGAAGAGACCTTTTACTATTTATTAAAAAGAGAACAATAAAAACTGTAACTCCTTCACTTGATGCCTAAGCGTATAACTGACGCTACGTTTTTAGCCGTTCTTTCAATGTTTTCACCGGCTTTTTCCAGTGCTTCTGACAGGTCGACTGCCCCGGGCACGACGCTAAATAACGCCGAAATACCTTGTTCATACACAGCTTCGCTTCCTGCTCCAATGCTCCCTGCTATCGCGATCACGGGAACGCTATGCTTTTTTGCTGTTTTTGCTACGCCAATGGGGGTTTTTCCGTAAATGGTTTGTCCATCTATTCTTCCTTCACCAGTAATGACAAGGTCAGCATCTTTAATATAGCTTTCTAGCTGAGTTGCCTCAATGACAATGTCTACACCTGGGTTTAACTCCGCAGATAAAAATGCCAGCAGTCCGCCTCCTAGTCCTCCTGCCGCTCCAGCACCAGGAACACTTTGGATATGAATATTCATTTCTTTTTCAATAACTGCTGCGTAATGAGCTAGATTACGGTCAAGCCGTTTAAGCATATCCGGAGTTGCGCCTTTTTGAGGACCAAATACCGCAGATGCTCCGGTTTCACCCGTTAACGGATTGTCTACGTCGCAAGCCACTTCTACTTTGACTTCAGCAAGCCGAGAATCCAAGTTTGTAAGATCAATAGAAGCTAACTGATCTAGGCTGCCGCCCCCTTCTTTCATTTCTGCTCCGTTAGCATCAAGAAGCTTTGCCCCTAAAGCTTTTGCCATACCAGCTCCTCCATCATTTGTAGCACTTCCTCCGATGCCAATAATGATATGCTTTACTTTTTGATCTAATGCTTTGAGAATGAGCTCACCGGTTCCTCGCGTTGTTGTGATAAGCGGATTGCGTTTATCCACCGGAACATGATGAAGGCCTGAAGCGGCTGCCATTTCAATAACAGCCGTTTTGCCGTCTCCAAGAATTCCATAAAAAGCTTCCACCTCTTTACCTAAAGGTCCCGTTACTTTAGCTTGTATGATTTGTCCGCCCGTCGCGTCCACAAGCGACTGAACGGTTCCTTCTCCTCCGTCTGCCATAGGTACTTTACTAATCTCCGCGTTAGGAAAATGAGTTCTTATTCCTTTTTCAACCGCTTCACAAACGTTCAGAGCTGTTAAGCTTTCTTTAAATGAATCCGGTGCAATCACAATTTTCATGCGTAAACACTCCTTTTAGTTTTTAGCCATATAGCTTTAATACACCAAATATCAGCGTGGATACAATTGCCATAATGAGTCCAATAAGCGATTCGTAAGGGATTAATTTTAAACGTTCTTTTATTTTCATATTTACACTTCCGCCCGTTGCGTGGAAAAAGCTTCCGTGCGGGAGGTGATCAAGTACGGTCGCCCCAGCATGAACCATAGCAGCTCCGGCTAAAGCAGAAACGCCTAGCTCTAAAATCGTCGATCCAAAAACTTGGCTTGCGACTGCTGTTCCTGCCGTTGTCGAAGCGGTTGCCGCTGACATAAAAATACCTGAAACCGGAGCTAAAACATAAGCGGGCAATCCAATGGCAGACAAGCCTTGAATAATAACGTCTTTTAGCTGGGAGTTAGCAATAATACCTGCTAATGTCCCCGTTCCAAGTAGCATAATGGCTACACCTGACATTTTTCCTAATCCAGAAATAGCATATGTATTAAGCTGTTTTCCTTTTTTCATCACAATAGCACCAACAATCCCTCCTGCAGGAAGCGCAACCATTGGATCAATATTAAGGTCAAAAAGCGGTCGCAGTGCCAGCAGCACGATGGTAACAATGGGTGCTATAATGGCTGTTAAAAACAGCGGCAAGCTGCTTGCATCCACTGTATCTATTTCTTCAGCTTGAACCATTGTTCCTTTTTTCATTAATCGTTTGGCTACTAGATAAGTGACCGCTACGCCAAATACAGCGGGAATAATTCCCGCAGCCATCACGGATGTAAGCGGAATATTAAATGCATCCGAAGCAGCAATAGCGTTAGGATTAGGAGACATTAAATTTCCTGCCTTTCCTCCTCCAATCATTGCTAATAAAATAGCAGGCTTTGACATACCCGTACGTTTAGCAATGGCTAAAGCAATAGGCGCCACTGTGATCACAGCCACATCAACAAACACACCTACTGTCGTAAGAATGAGTGTGGCTAGCGCTAGAGCTAAAAGCGCTTTTGTTTCCCCTAGTTTTTTTACAATGGTTTCTGCTATAACCGCTGCAGCACCCGATTCTATTAATACCCCGGCCAATATACCAGCTGCAAGAATCCGCAGCACTGCGGGAATGATGCCTTGTGCCCCTTCAATCATTAAATTAACGGTATCAGCAATATTAACTCCGCCAATTAAAGCTCCGGCTATCATTCCGTATGCGGGAGCCACTTTCTTTAAGATTAATATAATAGCAATTACTAATGCACAGATCGCGCCTAACGCGCTTACTTGAACGTCCATAAAGCCATCCCCTTTCTTATTTCTCCTGTCCCTAATGTTAATTGTAAGCGTTATCTTATATTCTTTCATTAGTCACTTCAACAGAAAAAGACCTCACTATCGCAAGATCTTTTATGCACATGCACAGTTATGAAATTTTAGATAGCAGTAGCGCTACATATAGTTCAAGAAGGTCTTTGACTTTTCTTGGATCTTTTCCCGTAATGCTTTGGATTTTATCTAGACGGTAGCTTAGCGTATTTCGATGTATAAAAAGCTTTTTAGCTGCCGTGCTTCCTTCGCCATTTTCTTCTATGTAGACCGTTAACGTTTCGATAAGTTCTTTTTTCTTATCGTATTCCTTCAGCTTTTCATAGTGATGCAACAGTTCATGATTTTCTTGAAAACCGGCGCTTTGACGTAACAGCACGGGAATTTGATAATCCGAATAGCAGTAGAAAACAGCTTCTGGGTGAAGCTTAGAACCGACGGCAAGCGTATCTTTTGCCTGCTGATAAGATACATGAAGGCCTTTAAGGTCAGCTTGAACAGATCCTGCCGCTAACTTACACACCATACCAGACGCCCGAAGCTGTTTTTCCAGCTGTTCCGCATAGCTGCTAGCGCTGCCTGCTTCTGTAGATTTTAATATGACCACTCCGTCTGGAAGCATAGCGTATAGGTCATTGTTAGCTATGTATTTCTTTACAAGCTTCATAACTTCATGGCGATTGTCCGCTGTAACAATCAGTGCCACTCGTGGAAGGTATAAATTAATATCAAAGCGGTTCGCTCGGTCAAAAAATAAAGAGTCAAACGGCTCTTCTTGCTGAAGAAGCTGATGAACCACCTCTTCTTTTAATCGCTCATCCCATTGAATTTCCTCTATTAAAATCATTTCTTGAAAAATCATTTCAGCCGCCATGCGCACGAGTTCTCCGTAATTACGAATCTGTTCTGGCAGTCCTGTTAATCCCACGACTCCAACAATTTCTCCGTTAAAGAAAATAGGGAAATTCACGCCCGGTTTGGCCCCGCGCAGCGAGTCAGCCTGCTGTTGAGTAATTTCGTAGGAACTGCCGCTTTTTAATACCATCAACGCTCCTTCGTGGATTTGATTCATTCGCTTTTTGTCACCCGAACCAATAATGACTCCTTTTTCGTTCATCACGTTAATGTTGCAATCAATAATCTCCATCGTTCTACACACAATTTTCTGAGCTAATTCTTTTGTTACGTATCTCAACATTTCCTCATCCTTTGCCTCTGTGAAGTAAAGCTCAATTTTTTCGTGACAGCTAATTTGTATTCAATGAAAAATTTGCGATACTTCATTATAATATACGTAGAAGCAAAACCACATCTTTGAAACCGCCAACAAAACAGTGCCTATAGGAGGATAAAAGAATGACTGTGTCAAAACTAGTTTTTACCCCTCTTAGCTATACAGGATGGGGATCACTTCAGCAACTGCTTCCGGAAGTAAAAAAATATCACCCCGCTCATATTTTAATTGTCACAGATCCCGTGTTAAAAGACATTGGACTTGTGGATAAAGTGAGTTCTCCCCTCATTAAAAATGGATACGAAGTAGATGTATATGCAGATACGGCACCAGAACCGCCTTTAGCACTCGGTGAAAAACTCGTATCCTACGCAAAAAGCCGAAAATTTGATTTAGTCATTGGGGTTGGCGGCGGCAGCGCGTTAGATTTAGCAAAACTTACGGCCGTTTTAGCCGTTCACGACGGCGCTGTAGAAGAATACTTGAACTTAACTGGTACAAAACAAATTTCAAAAAAAGGTCTTCCTAAAATTTTAATTCCTACAACTTCCGGCACGGGCTCAGAAGTAACGAATATTTCTGTATTATCTCTTGAAAGCACCAAGGACGTTGTGACCCACGACTATTTGCTTGCAGACGCTGCGATTGTAGATCCTGAGCTTACGCTAAGCGTGCCTTCTAAAGTAACGGCGGCTACAGGGGTTGATGCATTAACTCATGCCGTTGAAGCTTATGTATCAGTAAATGCAAATCCAGCAACCGATGCCTTAGCACTAAAGGCTATACGCATGATTAGCTCTTCTTTGCGAACAGCTGTAGAAAATGGCAAAGATAAAGAAGCGCGAACTCAGATGAGCTACGGAAGCTATTTAGCGGGCCTTGCTTTTTTTAACGCTGGTGTTGCTGGTGTTCATGCGCTTGCTTATCCGTTAGGTGGACAGTTTCATATTTCACACGGTGAATCAAACGCCGTATTGCTTCCATATGTGATGGGTTACATACGCAGCAGCTGTGTGGAAAAGATGCGAGATATTTTTGAAGCACTGGGCGGAAACGCTAACTCTTTATCAACAGAAGAAGCTTCTTATCAGTGTGTAAAACAGCTGCAGTCACTTGTCGAAGACGTAGGCATTCCTCAAACCCTTCGCGGATTTGATATTCCAGAAAGTGCCCTTCAAAAGCTGACAGAAGATGGCGTCCAGCAAAAACGAATTCTCGCTCGCAGTCCTTTGCCTCTTCTTGAAAAAGACATCCGAGCTATTTACCAATCGGCGTATGATGGTGCTATAGTAGAACCTGTGCACTAAAAAACTCCCCCTTGTGTAAGGGGGAGTTCTATTTATGCTGCTTTAGCCGTTGTACCAAAACGATTCTCTTTTGGATCGCTAGGCTGGCAGAATAAAATAATCAGCCAAATACTTCCGATTAATGGAACTAATGTAATGAGCTGCCACCATCCGCTTTTTCCCGTATCGTGGAGCCTTCTTGCTCCTACCGCTAACGAAGGGACTGCAATCAATAGCGAGTAGATTACCGGCAAAAAAAGAGGCTTATCAATAAAGAACTGAATGAAAGAAAGAATAAATGAAATAACAAAGTTGACCAATACAAACATCCAGTATTCAGTTCGGCTTGCTCTGCCAGAAAACGTCCCGTAATTTTTCAACACTTTTATGTACCACTTCATATGCAACAACCTCCTTTTTTAGTATAAAATTGTAAATTTATGGTTTATATATCCTTTTTATTCAAAAAACAAACCGTTAAACGAACAAATAACGACATTTTTTATGCAAAAGAAAAAACTTCTTTCAAAAAAAGAAGTTTTCGTAATGTATTATGCTTTTCTATTTAATCAAATCATTTCGGTCTTCCATACTTGGCGGTTCTTCAAGCCATCCGTTTTTAGCCATGATTTTTCCCCCGTCTTGCCCGTATGTTAAAATGTCTTTGGCGGTACTGACAAGAGTAAGAGGAAGATCTCCACGTAAACTAAACGCAGTGCCTAAAGCGTTGCTTCCTAGCCCGAAACTGCAGAATAAACTCACGCAGTACATCATTAGTTTATCTGAAAAGGGTGCTACTTTTGACTCGGTCGCCTTCGCTCCCCACGTCGCAGGCGTCTGAATATCGCTTTCCAAAAGAATTTTACTATAATCACTTACAATTTTTTTAGCCAGCTCTTTTCCTTTTACAAAGTACTTCTTCACTTCAGGCTCACTTGCTACTTGAGCGAACCCTGTGATCATTTGCATGCCAAAAATGTTGCTTTCAATTGCGTAATAAATATGTGCTACCTCTACAGTATTTAATGCCCGTTTACTCGAAAATAAATGGTTTCCATTCATGTAATCTGTGCCTTCAGCAAACTTCGCTTTTTTAGGTACGGAAACAGCTGGAGGCCTTGGAAGCACGTTTTTATCCTGAAGATAATCTACACATTTGTCATAGCCACTTTGCGTGAAAGCGGTAAGTTCTTTATATAGAGAGATTATGTCTTTTCTGTAGGACATGGTTAAATGAAGCGTATGTAGCCCCATACTAATTTCTTTTAAAAGGCGAAGAAACATAATATCAAACATCTTATCATAGAGCTTAGGAACGCCTATATTTACATCTTTTTCTGTATATCCTACTGGTATGGAAGCCCCTTCATTCTGTAAAATTGTTTTGATATCTTCAATGTAGTTCACCACTTGCCTATGCGTATCTTGCATAATTTCCTTTGCCCCGTCATCTTCTGCCTGTGCAATAAAATATTCCAAAATTCTTTGGGTCATTGTTTTTTGCTGATAGGTCATCCAAAGAGTAGCAATTTCACTTGAACTTAACGGTATTTCTTGACTCATGCACTAAACCTCCTGCTAGGGATACATACGTAAATCTTCATTTATTCAAGAGTGGGTATCTGTAATGAAGACTTTATTCTAGACCTTAACATTCGCCCCCGCAGTCAGATACACAACTCTGTCTCTTCCTCAATTAATTCTGCTTCATTTACTATGCACAAATTAGAAGAATTCTATGTATTTACCCTCGCTTTTAAATGGCGGAAACAAAAAAAGCCCCCTCTCATTAAAGGCGCTTTTTCAAAGAAAACGTTTTTATTCCATCGTATCAGAAATTCTTTTGTAGCTTCCGCATTTTTTTAGATATTGAATAATATCTTGATCTTTTACACGCTGAATAGCTGATCCGAACAGTTCTGCTGCTACCTGCATGCGTTCATGTTTATGTTCAATGGTCATAATATATCGAAGCGCATCCACAACCGGTGCATTGTGACGTGTACGACGAGTTATGTACTCGTGAATGGCTTCATTTAACCCTTCCGATTCCGCTTGTTGAAACTCAGGTTTTCTTACTACTTGACTATATACCACTTTTTGACACTCCTTCTCCTCATTTTTAATCATTTTTATCTTTCTTTTATTTCCATTTCCCTAACAAAAAGGAAACAAAACATGCAATGTTAACTTTTTTTAGAGTTTTCTAGCAGATGCATTTAAAAGAACATAGGTTTGATCCTTATAAGGAAACTATGATATATTTTTTGTCTACACAGACTATACACAGTAAGGAATGAGGTATTTAGATATGAATAAAGCTGAATTTATTGATGCTACAAAGGCTCCAGCCTTTAAGCCAGGAAAAGAATTTAAAGAAGCTGTTAAATAAAGAATCTAATGCTGGGTATAAAGTAAAACAAGCAGGCTCTTAATAAGTAAGAATCTGCTTGTTCTGTTCTATATAAAGACTATTTCAGTAAGTTATTTTATTTTTTCTAAAAAGATACATATCTAACAGCATATTAACAAGCAATCGATTAAGCTACTACATTTATTTTAATATACAGTTGAGCTAGATAGAATATCTTTATGAAAACGTACTGTTTCAGAACTATAAGTAGTCATATTTAGTACACTTTTTATAGAATATGAGATGAGGATACCCCCATCTTCCATTGTACTCACCCAATAAGGATGAAAGGGTATTAAAAAATAAAATCGCTTATCAAGTTTTTCTAAAACAAATGGTTCGGTAACATTTTTAGTTTCTAAATTACCAACAGAGACATCAATTTTATCACCTATTCTCATTCCACCATAACCCTCTATACAAATTTCAATAAATCCAGTTTCTTGAAGTAATTCTAATTCAGCTTCTCCGACGTAATCATATCTTTCTAGTATGTTCGTTCCATTTTTAATTGATTGACGTACGAAATCCCCGTCATAATAAAAAACAAATGGCAATTCTAAATCTTTTAAGTCAATAAGATTTTGTATGGTGATAGTACCAACTCCTTTATACCAACTCGTTGATTATTATAACATTATTGGCTATTCCAACGTTTTATCTCATATTCTTGATATGTGCTTCCCTTTTAAATGTAGTCTACATGGGGATCAAAGCAAACTTATTTAGAATTAGCATTGTGAATCCCATTCAAAGCATAGCCAAACTACATACTCGAATGCAGCTACTCTGTCTTGGACTGTATTTTATCTTCCACTTTTTCTTTTAAATCAGAGGTAGGCATGAAGAAAGAGACATTTTACAATAAGGTAAAAGTATACGAGGCAAGGAAGTAAAGTTTTCTTCATTTCCTAATTTTATTGGACGTCCTGACAAAATAAGTGACTCAACAGTTTGTTCATAATCAAGCTTATAGCTTCAATAAAATCACAGTTTTTTTAAAATACGTTGATTAAAAAAACACCCTGAGAGGATGTTTAATAGTTAGCTTGTAAAGCTTCACTCTTTTTCTTTAGTTTTTGACTTTCTTCTTCTAACTCAATAATTTTATTTTGGAGCTCTGTATTATCAAAGTCTTGCTCTAACTCTTCAGATAGCTTTATTCGCTGTTTATGAATTTCAATTCGTTGTTTAGCAATCGCTTCTACTTCTTTGTTTAATTGTAATTGTTCATATGGATTCATATAAATTCCTCCCTTACTTTCACTTTCAACACAAGAAGACAGATTCCTTTAAAATAAAGTCCAGTGAGTGTTCCCTATAAACATGCTAATGGCCCCAAACGCACTAGCAATAAAACTAAAATTCCATACAGTCCGCATCCAAACTGCTAAAGAACCATATGTCTTTTTAAAGGCTACTTCACGCATAAAGATGAGATAAAGAACTGTAAACCCATATACACCAAATGCTACCCATTGAAAAGTTTCTTGAATTTGTGGAACTATTAGAACAACTGCTACTAAAGCTACGGTGAAAATGAGGTTCACAATCATAAAGAAGCTGACGAAACGCATCCACTTAAATCCCTTTTCGTCTAGTTCCGCAGCACCTTGGTTTTTTCGCTTTAATTCCTCCATTATTCATTACCCCTAGTATTCAGTTTCATCCATTATAGCACGTTATCCTAGTGTTATTCTTAAAGTACTAGTATCGTTATGTTCAAATTTAAGAGATTAGACTCAAAAATTTTAAAGTTTTCACATTAGAATTTTATACAGCCTCAATCAAAATCTGTAGTTATCTAACATAAATAAAAGAGCAGTTTGCAAATGCAAACTGCTCTTTCGATGACCCGTACGGGATTCGAACCCGTGTTACCGCCGTGAAAGGGCGGTGTCTTAACCACTTGACCAACGGGCCATGATTGTTTTTTAAGTTTAACTTAACTGTTTGTTATACTGGTGGGCCTAAGTGGACTCGAACCACCGACCTCACGCTTATCAGGCGTGCGCTCTAACCAGCTGAGCTATAGGCCCATATATATGATAGAGAGAATTCTCTCAAAACTGAACGAAATGAAACGTACGTCTTATAAAAATCCTTAGAAAGGAGGTGATCCAGCCGCACCTTCCGATACGGCTACCTTGTTACGACTTCACCCCAATCATCTGTCCCACCTTAGGCGGCTAGCTCCTTACGGTTACTCCACCGACTTCGGGTGTTACAAACTCTCGTGGTGTGACGGGCGGTGTGTACAAGGCCCGGGAACGTATTCACCGCGGCATGCTGATCCGCGATTACTAGCGATTCCAGCTTCATGTAGGCGAGTTGCAGCCTACAATCCGAACTGAGAATGGTTTTATGGGATTGGCTTGACCTCGCGGTCTTGCAGCCCTTTGTACCATCCATTGTAGCACGTGTGTAGCCCAGGTCATAAGGGGCATGATGATTTGACGTCATCCCCACCTTCCTCCGGTTTGTCACCGGCAGTCACCTTAGAGTGCCCAACTAAATGCTGGCAACTAAGATCAAGGGTTGCGCTCGTTGCGGGACTTCCCAACATCTCACGACACGAGCTGACGACAACCATGCACCACCTGTCACTCTGTCCCCCGAAGGGGAACGCTCTATCTCTAGAGTTGTCAGAGGATGTCAAGACCTGGTAAGGTTCTTCGCGTTGCTTCGAATTAAACCACATGCTCCACCGCTTGTGCGGGCCCCCGTCAATTCCTTTGAGTTTCAGTCTTGCGACCGTACTCCCCAGGCGGAGTGCTTAATGCGTTAGCTGCAGCACTAAAGGGCGGAAACCCTCTAACACTTAGCACTCATCGTTTACGGCGTGGACTACCAGGGTATCTAATCCTGTTTGCTCCCCACGCTTTCGCGCCTCAGCGTCAGTTACAGACCAAAAAGCCGCCTTCGCCACTGGTGTTCCTCCACATCTCTACGCATTTCACCGCTACACGTGGAATTCCGCTTTTCTCTTCTGCACTCAAGTTCCCCAGTTTCCAATGACCCTCCACGGTTGAGCCGTGGGCTTTCACATCAGACTTAAGAAACCGCCTGCGCGCGCTTTACGCCCAATAATTCCGGATAACGCTTGCCACCTACGTATTACCGCGGCTGCTGGCACGTAGTTAGCCGTGGCTTTCTGGTTAGGTACCGTCAAGGTACAAGCAGTTACTCTTGTACTTGTTCTTCCCTAACAACAGAGTTTTACGACCCGAAAGCCTTCATCACTCACGCGGCGTTGCTCCGTCAGACTTTCGTCCATTGCGGAAGATTCCCTACTGCTGCCTCCCGTAGGAGTCTGGGCCGTGTCTCAGTCCCAGTGTGGCCGATCACCCTCTCAGGTCGGCTATGCATCGTGGCCTTGGTGAGCCGTTACCTCACCAACTAGCTAATGCACCGCGGGCCCATCTGTAAGTGATAGCCGAAACCATCTTTCAATCATCTCCCATGAAGGAGAAGATCCTATCCGGTATTAGCTTCGGTTTCCCGAAGTTATCCCAGTCTTACAGGCAGGTTGCCCACGTGTTACTCACCCGTCCGCCGCTAACGTCATAGAAGCAAGCTTCTAATCAGTTCGCTCGACTTGCATGTATTAGGCACGCCGCCAGCGTTCATCCTGAGCCAGGATCAAACTCTCCGAAGAAATGTTTGCTTGCTCAATTTAAAAATAAAATTTAACGTTGACGTTTGTCGCTTTGTTCAGTTTTCAAAGTTCAACCGTCGCTCTTAAGCGACTTTACTATCTTATCAAGTTATCAACGTAATGTCAACAACTTTTTTATTTCTTTTTGTTGTTCTCGCTTGTCTGCGTTAGCAACAGATATAAATATACCAAATCAATTTCATAAAAACAAGAGGTAAATTAAAAGTTTAAATTTTCTAATATTATTAACTAAAAAAAGATGGCCGTAGCCATCTCTTTTTTTAGCGTTGACGCATATGTGGGAATAATAGTACATCACGGATTGACGGTGCATTTGTTAGTAACATAACAAGGCGGTCAATACCGATTCCTAGACCACCTGTAGGTGGCATACCATATTCTAATGCCTCAATGAAGTCATCATCCATCTCATGTGCTTCATCGTTTCCTTGTTCTTTCTCTTTCAACTGAGCTTCAAAGCGCTCACGTTGGTCAATTGGATCATTTAGCTCTGTAAATGCGTTCGCGTGTTCACGCGCAACGATAAACAGCTCAAAACGGTCAGTAAAACGCGGATCTTCCGCATTTTTCTTAGCCAATGGAGAGATTTCTACAGGATGTCCGTAAATGAACGTTGGTTGAATTAACTGCTCTTCTACTTTTTGTTCAAAGAATTCATTTACAATATGTCCATATTGCATATGTTCAGTGATTTCTACCCCGTGTTCTTTCGCTAAAGCACGAGCTTCTTCAACAGATGTTTCTCCCCAGAAGTCTACGCCCGTATATTGTTTAATAGCATCGACCATATGAAGTCTTGTCCACTCTGGAGTTAAATCTACCTCTTGATCGCCATACTGAATCTTTGTTGTGCCAAGTACTTCTTGCGCAATGTGTGCAATTAAGTTCTCTGTTAAAGCCATGATATCTTTGTAGTCCGCATACGCTTCGTACAATTCGATCATTGTAAATTCAGGATTGTGACGTGTAGATACACCTTCATTACGGAATACACGGCCAATTTCGTATACTTTTTCTAATCCACCTACGATTAAACGTTTTAAATGAAGTTCAATCGCAATACGCATATAAAGTTCCATATCAAGCGCATTGTGGTGTGTCACAAACGGACGAGCTGCTGCTCCACCTGCGATTGAATGCATCATCGGTGTTTCAACTTCTAAATATCCATGATTATCTAAGTAACGGCGCATCGATTGAATAATGCGGCTTCTTGAGATAAATGTTTGTTTACTTTCTGGGTTTGTAATTAAATCTAAGTAACGTTGACGGTAGCGCTGTTCAATATCTTTTAAACCATGATATTTATCTGGAAGTGGACGAAGCGCTTTTGTTAGTAACGTAAAATCTTTTACTTTAATAGAAAGTTCGCCAACTTTTGTTTTGAATAAAACACCTTCAACCCCTACCAAGTCACCGATATCTACGCTGCTGAAGATTTCGTACTGTTCTTCGCCAATTGCATCTTTACGTACATAAAGCTGAATTTGTCCTGTTAAATCTTGAACGTGAGCGAAACCTGCTTTTCCTTTTCCACGCTTTGTCATAATACGACCAGCTAGTGACACAGGCACTTCATTTTCTTCTAACTGTTCTTTTGTTAACTCGTCATACTCACTAATTAATTGCTGTGATGTATGTGTACGTTCAAAACGTTGACCAAACGGATCAATACCTTGATCTCGTAGGTTGCTCATTTTTTCGCGACGAACGAGAAATTGATCATTTAATTCTTCATGACTCATCGTTTACTCATCTCCATCGTATAATTAAGTTTTCCGAAACAGAAAAAAGGCCAGCATGTTTACTGGCAACTACTACGTTTCTTTAAAATTATTATAGGTTCAGTCGTTTCTCTATGTCAAATCGCTTTATTCTTGCTTCGCTTCTCTTTTTCTTCGATTTCTCTAACAAGCTACCGAATAAACCCAAAACCTGCGAACCCAAATCTCAAAGTTTTCACTATGAACTCTACTTTACGCCAATATAAAAATGAATCAACTAATAAGATTCATTTTCACTTATGTAAATCATTACGATTATTTTCGAACATATCTAGTATACCCGTTGTTTGCTCTCGAAATAATTTTACATCTTTTAAATCTGATAAACGTGTTGTGATGGTTTCAACTTTTTCTTCTGCTACAGGGAGAATAAGAGATGGAGCTAGTTCGTTTAGAGGAACCATCACAAACGCTCGTTCAAACATTCGGGGATGAGGGACGCTCAGTCTATCCGTGTGAATGATTTCATTACTATAAAGTAAGATATCTAAATCAAGGGTTCTAGGTCCCCATACAATCTCTCTTTTTCGGCCTGCCGTTTGTTCAATGGCTTGCAAACAATCTAAAAGGTGCTCTGACGAATACGTTGTTTGTATTTTTACTACCATGTTTAAAAAGCTTGCTTGATTCGTATACCCGACAGGGGCCGTTTCATAAACAGATGAAACAGCCACTACCTTAATCTCAGAGTGTTTCATCAAGCCAGTAACTCCTGACTTCAAATGTTCCATTCGATTTCCAATATTTGATCCTAATGCAATATATGCTTCTGTTGTCATTCAACGGCTCCTTTTAATTTCAATAGCTACCGATTGATAATAACCGGGAATTGGCGGATCGGGTTTATATACCTTTACTGTACAAGCCTGCACGAGTTCGTAATTAGCAAGCAATTCAGATGCAATCGTTTCAGCCACCGTTTCAACTAACTTGAACGTGCGCTTCTCTACAACTTCCTGGCATGTTTGGTATAAATCTGCATAGCTCACCGAGTATTCTAAATTGTCCGTAGTACCAGCTTGCTTTAAATCCAGTTCCACAGCTAAATCCACGTGAAAACGCTGCCCTAATTTATTTTCTTCTGGAAATACGCCATGATAGCCATAGAAACGCATATCATTTACATGAATTTTATCCATCTTTAGTCTCTCCTTTCGCTTTTATACATGTAGCTCGTGTCGACTCATTAGCGACATTGTGTAAGAGCGATACTCTTTTTGCAACTGAGCTGTCAGCGTATGGTCTCCTACTGAAAACTGCTTATCCTTTATACTTCGAAGAGGTACGATTTCTTGAATGGAATTTGTAACGAAAGCTTCATCACCCTCCAAGAGCTGTTCCACCGTAAATAAGCCTTCTACAACCTCTATGTTTTTCTTTTGTAAAAGCGTAAAGATAAACTGTCTCGTAATTCCATTTAAGATACCTGTTTCAAGAGACGGCGTATATACACAATCATCTTTTACAAAAAATAAATTGGACACAATACCTTCGGCTAAGAACCCTTCTTTTGTTAAAAAGATACCCTCTTTATTTAAGTCCGAACCAACTTCTCGCTTAGCTAGTACATTATTTAAATAATGATGAGATTTTAATCTCATGGTTCCTTCAGGCGTATTTCGTTTCGTCTCAAGAATAAGCCCCTCTTTTACAAGGGGGCTCGATGGATGAGGCATTGATTTCATATATACGATTGTAGATGGCTTGTCGTATTCTTCCACTTGCAAGCCAATTCCGCCATTTCCTGCTGAGACATTTAATCGAACATACGCATTTCTCTCATTGTTTTTCATTAACAAACTATTAATGATTTCCAACACGTCCTGTGTAGAGTAGTCCCATACAATATTTAATTCACGTAAGCTGCTATGCAGGCGATCCAGATGGTCTTCCACTAAAAATGGATGACCTTCATACACTCGTAACGTTTCAAACAGCCCTAGGCCATACATATATCCGTGATCAAACGGAGAAATAGTGGCTTCAGACGCAGACTTTACTTCGCCATTTACGTATATATACATATCATTACACTCGCTTTTTTTCGTAAGTTTCAATAAAATTCTTCAGCATTTCTTTACCGTAAGAAGTCATGATAGATTCAGGATGGAACTGTACTCCTTCAATAGGTAATGATTTATGGCGAATCGCCATAATTTCATCTTCTGCTGTCCACGCTGAAATCTCAAAGCAATCCGGCAGTGAACTTTTTTCTACAATCAAAGAATGATACCGCGTTGCCGTGAACGGATTATCAAGACCTTTAAAGATAGTACGGCCATCATGATGCATTTCAGATGTTTTCCCGTGCATTAATTTATCCGCACGAATCACATTCCCTCCAAAAGCTTGCCCAATCGACTGATGCCCTAAGCATACGCCGAATATTGGAATCTTACCTGCAAAATACTCGATGGCTTCTAGACTGATTCCCGCTTCGTTAGGACTGCATGGTCCCGGGGAGATCATCAAGAAATCTGGATTTAGCACTTCAATTTCAGAAAGTGTAATTTCATCATTTCTTTTTACAAGAAGCTCATGCCCTAGCTCACCTAAATACTGTACTAAATTAAACGTAAAAGAATCATAATTATCAATCATTAATATCATCTTTACTCACCCTCACTCAGCTCATTTTCGCTCTGCTCTTTTGCTTTCCATAGTGCAATTGCTTTTTTCAGTGATTCTTTGTATTCGTGTTTCGGATTTGAATCAATCACAACACCCGCACCAGCCTGCACATAAGCTTGGCCGTCTTGAATAATCATAGTGCGAATCGCAATATTTAATTCCATATCTCCATTAAACCCAATCCAACCAATCGATCCTGTATAAATTCCTCTTCGAACTGGTTCAAGTTCTTCAATGATTTCCATTGTACGAACTTTAGGTGCTCCAGTAATCGTTCCTCCAGGAAAAACCGCATCTACGATATCTACAAAATCTTTGTTGCGCGCGAGCTTGCCTTTTACATTAGACACAATATGCATGACATGTGAATATTTTTCAATAACCATAAACTCGTCAACATGCACAGTACCATATTCGCTTACTCTACCAAGATCATTACGCTCTAAGTCAACAAGCATCACATGCTCTGCACGCTCTTTTTCGTTATGAATAAGCTCATCTGCTAACTGTTGATCTTCTTGATCATCCTTACCGCGGGAGCGTGTTCCCGCAATCGGTCTCGTACTGATTTCATCACCGGCTTTTTTCACTAATAATTCTGGTGAACAGCTCACAATGTGAAATTCTTCTGTCTGCATATAAGACATGTAAGGAGACGGGTTGATTTTTCGTACCTGTTCGTAGATATGCATAGGATGAGTTTGAAGCTGTTGAGACTGTCGAACAGATAAGTTCACTTGAAACACATCGCCTTGCCCGATGTACTCATGTACGCGTGTTGTAGCATCTGAAAAAGCAGCTTCAGACATCGAAACCTCACTCTTTTCGGCAACACGATGAATCTGCTCATATGAGAGTCCTTCATCACTTGCCCCCATCCAGTCCTTTTTGTATTGATCAATACGCTTATGTGCCTGCTCTTTACAATCTGCTTCGTCATTAACGATAATCCAGAGCTTTTCCTTTTCTTGATCGTATACAAATACGTCATCGAAAATAAGGAAATAAACGTCCGGCGTTTTCAATGAATCTTCAGCAAGGTCAGGTATGGTTTCTACATAGCGGATATAATCATAGCTAATAAAGCCAATTGCTCCACCTTGAAAAGGAGGAAGATCTGGATTCACCTCTGCTTCAAACTTCTTCATCCAGTCTCGCATAAGATGAAGCGGATTACCTTTTTGAACAGTAGTTTGGTCATCCGTTTTGATATGAAGCTCGTTTTGTTCGCCTCGCAAAATGGCTACAGGTTTTAATCCCATTATTTGAAACTTTCCGCCTCGACCGCTTTCAAGCAGGATATGATTCGGTTCCTCTTTTGACAACTCTTGATATTTTTTGAACCATTGGCTTTTAGAGATAGAAATAGATTCGCCCCAAGTCATTCTTTGCTGCATTTGTTCACTCTCCTAAAAATAAATCACCTGCTTTCATTTTACATGATTCTTAGATGAAAAAAAACAGCTTCATATAGAAGCTGTTTTTTTATCGTTTTTATGCTTGTGTTTGTTCCTCGAATTGGAACAATGGAGTACTTAGGTAACGCTCACCGTTACTTGGAATAATCGCTAACACTTTTTTACCTTTTCCAAGCTGTTTTGCAGCTTTTAACGCAGCATAAATCGCAGCCCCAGAAGAGATACCTACTAGTACACCTTCTGTTTTTGCTACTTTACGGGCATATTCAAAAGCTTGATCGTTTTGAACAGCGACAACTTCGTCATATACTTCCGTGTTAAGCGTATCCGGAACAAAGTTTGCACCAATTCCTTGAATTTTATGAGGTCCTGGTTGACCACCGCTTAAAATCGGAGAATCAGCTGGCTCTACCGCATAAATTTTGATATTTGGGTACTTTTCTTTTAACACTTCACCAGCACCTGTAATAGTACCGCCAGTACCGATACCTGCCACAAATCCATCTAGCTGATCGCCGAACTGCTCGATGATTTCTTTAGCCGTTGTTTGACGGTGCACTTCTGGGTTCGCCTCGTTTTGGAACTGCTGAGGAATAAAGTAGCCGTGCTCTTTTGCAAGCTCAGTTGCTTTATTAACCGCCCCTTTCATTCCTTCTGGACCTGGTGTTAATACTAACTCTGCACCGTATGCACGAAGCAGATTACGACGCTCAATACTCATCGTTTCAGGCATTGTTAAAATAGCACGGTATCCTTTTGCTGCAGCTACCATTGCTAAGCCAATTCCTGTGTTACCACTTGTTGGTTCAATGATTGTGTCGCCAGGTTTTAACACACCTTTTGCTTCCGCATCTTCAATCATCGCTAATGCGATACGATCTTTTACGCTGCTTCCCGGGTTCATAAATTCTAATTTTAAATATACATCCGCCATATCTTCTTCAACTAGACGGTTTAGTTTTACGATTGGTGTTTGACCAATTAACTCTGTAATTGAATTTGCAATACGTGCCATATGACCACTCCTAATACCAACTAATTTTATTGATTTTGTATACAATTTATCAGATGTTTTCTAAATTGTCAATCATTTTGTCTTTCCATTTACCTAATTTTGTTATATTTTTAGATCAATATATACAGAAATAGAACTTAATATCTATAAAAAAAGGCGCTCATTTATAAAATGACGCCTTTTAAGAATCTTTTATTTCATTTAAATTGCTTGTTCTTTCATTTCTTCAAGCTGCTTTTTATCAAAACGATAGGTCTCATTACAGAAATGACACTGGGCTTCAGCTTGGCCGTCTTCCTCAATCATCGATTGAATCTCTTCTTGTCCTAAGCTGATAATAGCATTGGCAATTCTTTCTTCTGAGCACTGACATTTGAACTCTACAGGCATTGTCTCCAGAAACTTCACATTTTCTTTTCCAAGAACTTCTTCTAAGATTTCCTCAGGAGAAAGACCTTTTTGAATCAGTTTTGAAATTGGTTCAATCGTCTGTAATCGTTGTTCAATAGCTGTAATCGTTTTATCATCTGTTCCCGGCAGAAGCTGAATGATAAATCCGCCCGCAGCTAAGATCGTGTTATCAGGGTTAACAAGTACACCTACACCTACTGAAGATGGGACTTGTTCAGATGTCACAAAATAATACGTGAAATCCTCTCCTAATTCTCCCGATACAATAGGTACTTGTCCGTTAAATTGATCACGCATTCCGATATCTTTTACGACACTTAGCGTGCCCTCTGTACCTACAGCACGTGCTACATCTAATTTCCCATGCTGATTTAAATCGAAGTGCGTTTGTGGATTCGTTACATATCCACGCACTTCCCCTTTAGCATTGCTGTCTACTAAAATAACGCCAATTGGGCCGCGGCCTTCAATTTTAATTGTTAGCTTTTGCTCACCCTTTAGCATAGCCCCCATCATGACTCCCGCAGTCATTGAACGTCCCAATGCTGCAGAGGCTGTAGGCCATGTATAGTGACGGCGCTGCGCTTCTCCAACTGTATCCGTTGTTTTTACTGCATAAGCGCGAACTTGACTATTGTAAGCTAATGCTTTTACTAAATAGTCACCCATAATATACACCTCTTACTCCATATTTTTTGTATAAATTATTTGCAATCCTTTTAAAGTCAAAAATGGATCCACAATATCAATAATATCCGACTCTTTAGCAATCAATGTTGCGAGTCCTCCAGTAGCAATAACTTTAGGATTTACTGTTGCTTGCTCTTTCATTCTTGCTACAATTCCTTCTACTTGTCCAACGTATCCATATAAAATACCTGCTTGCATCGCAGATACTGTATTTTTTCCCACAATGCTATTTGGTCGCGCAATTTCAATTCGCGGAAGCTTAGATGCTCTTGAATAAAGAGCTTCTGTCGAAATATTAATACCAGGGGCAATCGCACCACCCATATATTGCTTATTTTCATCAATATAGCAATATGTGGTTGCGGTACCAAAATCAACGATAATTAAAGGGCTTCCGTATAGCTGAATTCCAGCAACAGCATTTACAATACGGTCTGCTCCCACTTCACGCGGATTTTCATATTTAATATTTAAACCCGTCTTAATTCCAGGACCAACAACAAGCGGCTTTAAATGAAAATACTTTTGACACATTCTCTCCAATGCAAACATAATAGGAGGAACAACAGAGGAAATAATAATACCATGAATATCTTTAAAAGATAAACTAACGTGCTCAAGCAAGGCTTTGATTGTCATGCCATACTCGTCTTCTGTTTTATTACGGCTTGTTTCTACACGCCAGTGATACTTCAATTCATCTCCATCGTATACACCTAATACCGTATTCGTATTTCCAACATCTAATACAAAAATCATTTCAATCACCACTTTATATAAATTCAGTATTCACACTGAAACCATCATACCATAACTGGTAAATAGACGTGTATATTCTAGATAAAATAGGAATATAATGACACGATTCTCTAGTGGATATCCTACTTATCCACCATATATACGAAAATCTTTTACCAAACCTAACTTTTGCTCATTAAAAAATCAGTGGAGAATATCTCCACTGATCTTTATTGTCTTATGCTTTTGGCTCTTCATCGTCTGTCTTTGTTTGGATGTTTACTTTAACATCTTCATCTGTTACGTGACTAGAACGGTCTGGAAGAGTTCCATGATCTACTAAGTGGTTGATTTGCTCAGCGTCTAACGTTTCTACTTCTAACAATGTTTGAGCTACAAGCTCTAACTTGTCACGGTTTTCCGTTAAGATCTGCTTCGCACGCTCATAGCTTTCTTTAATGAAACGTTGGATTTCATTATCAATTTCATGAGCAATCGCATCACTGTAGTTTTGTTCACTGTGTAAATCACGACCTAAGAATACTTGGCCTTGTTGTGATTGACCGAATTGCATTGGTCCTAACTTTTCACTCATACCGTATTCTGTTACCATTTTACGAGCGATGCTTGTTGCACGCTGGAAGTCATTATGAGCACCTGTACTCACTTCGCCGAAAATAATTTCCTCAGCTACGCGACCACCAAGCAATCCAACAATTTTATCCAGCAGCTCTGGCTTCGTCATAAAGTAGCGATCTTCTTTTGGTAACATAACAGCATATCCACCAGCTTGCCCACGTGGAACAATGGTTACTTTATGTACCATATCAGCTTCGTCTAATACGACACCGATAATTGTATGTCCTGCTTCATGATAAGCAACAATATTGCGTTCTTTTTTAGAAATAACTCGACTTTTCTTAGCTGGACCTGCAATTACGCGGTCTGTTGCTTCGTCAATGTCAACCATTTCAATTTTCTTTTTGTCCTGTCTAGCAGCTACTAAGGCAGCTTCGTTTAACAAGTTTTCGAGATCTGCACCTGAGAAACCTGGCGTACGCATAGCAATTGCTTTTAAGTTTACTGATTCATCTAAAGGCTTATTGCGAGCATGTACTTTAAGCACTGCTTCACGGCCATTTACATCTGGACGATCTACCGTAATTTGACGGTCGAAACGGCCTGGACGTAATAACGCTGGATCTAAGATATCCGGGCGGTTTGTTGCTGCAATGATAATGATACCTTCGTTAGCACCAAAACCATCCATCTCAACAAGCAACTGGTTCAATGTTTGTTCACGCTCATCGTGTCCGCCACCAAGACCTGCGCCACGTTGACGACCTACAGCATCGATTTCATCAATAAAGATAATACATGGAGCATTCTTCTTCGCATTTTCGAATAAATCACGAACACGAGAAGCACCGACCCCAACAAACATTTCAACAAAGTCTGAACCACTGATAGAGAAGAAAGGAACGCCTGCTTCGCCAGCAACGGCTCTTGCTAATAATGTTTTACCAGTACCAGGAGGTCCCACAAGTAAGACACCCTTCGGAATTCTTGCACCTAGCTCTGCGAACTTACGAGGATCTTTTAAGAACTCAACAACTTCCACAAGTTCTTGCTTTTCTTCGTCTGCACCAGCTACGTCTTTAAATTTAACCTTTTTCTTTTCTTCACTGTAAAGCTTAGCCTTACTTTTACCGAAGTTCATAACGCGGCTTCCGCCACCTTGAGCTTGGTTCAGTAAGAAGAAGAATAGGATGAAAATAATAACAAACGGAATGATTGACGTAAAGAACGTTACCCAGCCGCTTGTTTCATCAGCAGGTTTAAAATCAACTTCTACTTGATTATTTTCGGAAGCAGCGTCAATACGATCAAGTGCTTTGTCACCATCTACGATGTAAGTTTGGAACGTTTGATCCTTTTTATAAGAATCTAACTTCCCTTGCACAACATACACGCCTCTTTCAGGCTTCATAGAGAGTGATTTCACATCACCTTTGTCTAAGTGTTGAACAAATGTATCGTATCTCATTGGTTCTGCTTTTTGATTAGAGCCACTAAAGAAGCTTACCACGCCAATAATGACTAAAAATATAAGTAAATAAAAGATGGTATTACGGAAGATCCGATTCATTTCTTACCTCCTCCCACGATAAACAAATACTGTATTCAATACTAACATAGAACATTTATCCTATCCAATAAATTGCACTTGGATATGTGCTTATTAATTGCTGTATACTTGCGGTTTAAGAACCCCAATATACGGCAGGTTACGATATTTCTCTTGATAATCTAATCCATACCCTACTACGAATGCATCAGGTACTTCAAATCCAACGTAATCTGCTTTAATAGATGCTTTACGACCTGTTGGTTTGTCTAAGAGTGTGACAATCTTAATTGACTTAGCTTTACGGTACTTGAATAACTCTACAAGGTAGCTAAGCGTTAAGCCGCTGTCGATAATATCCTCTAAGATAAGAATGTCTCGACCTTCAACTGATGTATCTAAATCTTTTAGGATTTTTACTTCACCAGAAGAAACCATCGCATTGCCATAACTTGATACATCCATAAAATCCATTTCTAAATATGTATCAACACGCTTAATTAGATCAGACATAAAAGGCATAGCGCCTTTTAATACACCGATTACCAAAGGAAAACGGTCAGCGTATTCCTCAGATAATAGCTTACCCAATTCTTTTACTTTCTGTTGTATTTCTTCTTCTGAAATCAAAATTTCTTGAATATCCTGCTTCATTCCTTACTTGCCTCCTAGAAGTTTTCGCTACTTATAGTATAAAATAACATATCTGGACTTATGTGTATGCAGTTCATAAGCAGATTTTTTCAAACCAGGTAGCCACAAAATAGTTCCTTGGCTATCTTCCACTACCGGCCAATGATCTCTGAAGTGTAAAGGGATTTTTTCATCGATAAAAATATCCTTTACTTTTTTATGTCCCTTCATGCCCTTTACTCGCATTTTATCGCCATTTTTTCGTGTCCTTACCTTTAATGATTGTAAATCGTGAGCTTCATCTAAAAGAAAAACATCGTTTCCTTTTATATCTTCGACTTTATTATGTATTTCACAAATAAGCTGGTGACCATTTGGAAGCTCGACGACCCCTGGAATCGGAACAATAAATTCATATGGCTCGATGTTCCCCTCATTAAAGGTGAAAAGACAGTCGTTGTAAGATCGGATAATACGTAAACCATTTGGAAAGTCAAGCGTCCCAGACGGTTTTTCACTTTCGCAAAATCCTACTAACATGTCAACATGCGCTGAGGAAAGGGTTGGAGGAATTTCTTTATAGAGATAGTTTAATATTAGTTGAATACCACGCCTTTGTAAAGGCTTGCGTATCCTTAGAAAACAATCTCTATCGATGAGAATTTCATTTTGCAATTTCTTTCTCATTACTTTATTCATCACATCGGTCGTTAATTCCTCTAAGTATGCTTGATCTTCATGCAAGTTCTCGCTAAATTGTTGAAATTTTTCATGTACAGCTGCGTTTTCTTGCTTTAAAAATGGCAAAACGTAATGACGAAATCGATTTCTCGTGTACGAGTCTTTCTCATTACTCGGATCAATCCGAGGGGTAAGCCCATGTAGCTTACAGTAGCGATTGATTTCTTCTTTCGTTACGGCTAGGAACGGCCTAATAATAAATCCATCCGCATATGGCCGCTTGGGCTGCATCCCTGCGTATCCATTCATCGTACTGCCTCGGACCATTCGCATTAACATCGTTTCAATCTGATCATCTCCGTGATGTCCTAATGCAAGAAAATTTGCTTTGTGCTTCTTCATAACATGAGTAAAAAATGTATAGCGGCATTCTCTGGCTGCTACTTGAGAAGATAACTTTCTTTCCTTCTGATAGGCAGTAACATCAATTTGCTTCGCCTCACATTTAATATTCAATTGTTTGCAGTAGTTCTGCACATATTCCATATCTTGCTGTGACTCTTCTCCCCGGAACATATGATCAACATGAGCAGCAATAATAGTAAGAGATTTTTGCTCTTTCAGACTCCATAAGAAATGCACCAGTGCTAAAGAATCAGGACCACCAGAAATACCTACAACCACTGTAGAGCCTGCGGATAATAACTGATGTTTTGTCATAAAATTGTTCACTTGCTTTTCCATAGGAATGACTCATCCTTATAATGTACACGCAATAATGTATCATTAATTTACTTTATACGAATGACTATAAGGAAAGTTTCACAATTTCTCCAAACTTTATAGCACTTGAATAAATAGATACAAAATATAAATCAACATTACAGATGTACAAAGTAGTAGCGTCTCTAACACGTGAGAACGCTTCTTCTTTACTTTAACACGAGGGGCAGACGGTTGACGAACGTTTTGAGGCTTTGTTCCTTTACTTTTTGCCCCTCTTCTTTTTTCGACCGATAACACCTCTGTTTTCATTTCTTTAGCTGACTTATACTTTCCCGTAACCGCTTGATACAAAACGTCCCCGAAAGGTTCCAACTGCTTTGTTGTTAATATAAATTGTTTTAATTGTTCAGCCGGTTTGTCCGTTTTATTAATTCGCTTGCCATAAGCTGCGTGAATCAAAACCATAGATACAGCAAACAAATCATAGGTCGGTTCTGCTTTTCGGGAGCCAAGCCCCCAGTGCGCCCGATCATAAAAGTCGGTAAATTCTTTTATTGACCGCCCTTGCAGAGTTGTTCCTCCGACGTCAATCCATCGAACTTTTACGGGGTTAGATGTTACGACCAGGTTTTCTGGTTTTAAATCGCCAAATACCCACCCTTCTTCATGAAGGTTTTCCAAGTCTGTTAAGAGCTGACTTGCAAATACTTGCAGCCATTCTGTCCCTCTTGTTGAGATAAAGGAAAGGAGAGGCTGCCCTTTCACATACTCCATTACATAGAAAGAAAGAGCATGAGAACCATAGCTCCAATCATCTACATCAAGTAAGCGCGGTCCTAGCACTTTGTCTTTGACTTGAGAGAGCTTTTTTAATACATTCACTTCTGCTGTAACAGACATGTTGGAAAAGCTTATTTTTAACGCTGCTAGCGTTCCGTTTACTAATTGAACTAAATAGACAACTCCAGTTGCCCCCACGCCTAATTTCTCAAGAATTTTATAATGGACGTGATGCCATTTCCCTTGAATTTCTGTTCCCGGAGATAGGTTACATACCTGATTCTTCAATGTATTGTTCATTATTTTTTAACAACCCTCTCAATGAGCGCTTTTTGGTGAAATAATGAGTAGCCTCTTTGATAGCCGGTCCAGTAGGCGTAATACCTCCTGCTGTTAGTTTTGGAAAAATCGTTGAAAGCGACTCTAATCTTGGATTCCAGTCCATTAGCTTCTCTACATCTTTCTTTTTCCCAGGAAATAAAAAGATTGAAAATTGATTATGCCCCATGCGAGCATTCAAGCTTAACGATAAATCTAACAGTGACTCCTTTACAGTAGGAAGCTTATTTTTCATACTTCCGCTCATGTCAACTAAAATAAGAATCTCTAAGTCAACCGTTTCCCCAAGTTCATCAACAACTTCCATGATTTCTCCTCGCTTCTCAGGAGATAACTCTTCTAATCTTGAATTAGAGGAACCTAGAATTTGCTGAAGCTCTTTATTTACAACGCCTTGAAGTGTTTGCGTCATTGCTTGCCTTGTAACCATTTGAACAGTTTGAGAAAGCTGTTTTACGTAAACAATTTGACTCACGCCACCGCCTGACATGGCAATGCCTTCTATTTCATTCGTGCTTTGCTCATCAATTGTGTCCTCTTCCATCACACCAATAACGTTTACACTAATCCCTTGTTCTTTAGCTAGTGCTGCCATTGCTACCGGATCTTCACCTGTATTCGAACCACCGTCCGTAATGACCAACATCTGTTTCAATGTACCTTTTTTCATAAAAAAATCCCCTCCTCATTATCAGTATTAACATGATAGACGAGGAGGAGATAAAATATACTTCTATCTAACTATTGTGCTTTTTTACGATAAGCGTAAGAAGGAATCGATGACCATTTCGGGGTATTGTGCTGAAGTTTTGCCACAACTACCGTCATATCATCTTCAATCAAGCCTGATTTTGTTCGAATAACTTCTTCCATAATTAAGTCTGCAATTTCTTGTGGATCGTTTGTTTGAAGCTCGCCAATTTTTCGCTTCATCCACATTTCGTAGTTCTCAACGTGTTTTGGTCCTTCAAATACGCCATCACTCATCATAATTAATAAGTCTTCGGCCTTCATTTGTTCATTCACAACATCCACTTCAAATTCTTCAATAATGCCCATTGGCAAATTGCTTGCCTGTATTTTAATCACCTTGTCTCCACGTTTGATGAAGCTTGGCGTAGAACCGATTTTCAAGAAGTTTACATTGGCATCTTGTAAGTCGATCATCGCTAAATCTAACGTAGAAAAGATCTCATCGTTTGTACGCAGCGATAAAATAGAGTTAATCGATTTAATTGCAATTGTCTCTTCTATTCCTGTTTGTAAAATTTGTTTTAACAGCTGAAGCGTTTCGCTGCTTTCATAGTGGGCACGCTCTCCATTCCCCATACCATCGCTAATAGCTAGTGCATACTTACCAGCGTTTAGCTCAATCATGGAGTAGCTGTCACCGGATACAAACCCTCCGCCTTTAGCAGCATGTGCTACGCCTGTATCAACAACGTACGCTTTTGTACAGCCAAACGAAACGTGGCAATAGCCTTGAGGATATTTAGCACATTCTTCGTTCTTTACTACAATACTTTCACCTAAGATATCTGTAAGCATTGGCGCAATAATCTTCTCGCATTCTCCTCTTCCGTGACAATATGGCACCCACATTTCAATATCTACATTTCCAGGTTCTAAGCTATAAATTTCAATTTGATTGATTTCCATCCCAAAGTTGCGAAGAGCTTCTAAAATCTGTTCTTCTTGTACATTTAAATTTTCGCGCTCTCGCTTAATTTCTTTTGCAAAATTTCCCATAACTTCAGAAACACCGTGAAGCTGTTCTGCTACAATCCTTCTACTTTCTTGAATTTGGGCTTTTAAGTGCTGATTGGCTTTAAAATACGTAAGTTCATGCTCAATCACATCGATGACTTTTTTCGATTTCACACAATGTTTGTCCATTTCTCGAATTAGTCTTGGATTTTGTTCAAGAGTGCCATTATCAACTTCAAGCATAATTTCCTTCATATATTCATAGGTTGTATCAAACTGCTGTGCCCAACATTGTTCTTTTTTAAAACAAAATTGGCACGTCCTTTCGGTAACGCTGCTTAAGAAATAATCGACTTCTTTATCGGCGCTTGGCTTTTCATCATAAAATCCATTTTGCGTAAAACTTTTGGAAAGTGCTTGAAAAACATTTGAGAACTGTTCTACGCGATTCGCTGTTACATCTCGGATCTTGCGCACGTACTGCTGTTGTTCAAGCATGTTTTCAGATGTCCCTGGTACTAATTTACTCAAGTTTTTCAAAACAAAAGATGGGGTTAATAAAAATAGGACAACAGCCGTCAGTGATTCATACAAATTAGTCGTCAACCCTTGATCTGCCTGAGCATATAGGCCAATTAGCAATGAACCAACAACCAGCCCAAGAGCTGCTCCTAGCTTTTTACCGTCTTTTAAAAGTCCTCCAAGCAAGCCGGAAAAAGCGAGTAAACTCATTTCATACAAACTAGAAACATTCGCGAAGCTTAAAATTAAACCGGTTACGACCCCTACCGTAGCTCCTATCGTAGGGCCGGATACAAATGCAAAAACTAATACTAAGTAACGAGATAATATATGTTCAGCCGAAAGCCCGTAAATCATCCACCCTATTGTCCCCGTCATAACAGATGCCAACAAAATGATTAGAGAAATCACTTCTTCTGTTTTTAATGATTGTTTTCGCTTTCGGTATGAAATTAAAGGCACGCTTTGTAAGAAAATCATGGTTAAGATAAAGCTCAACCCTGCTTCTACTGCCACAAATGTAAAATCATACATGGTGAATTCCTTGGTAAACACATAAAAAATAGTTAGTTTTGTAAGTAACATCGCGCTAAATACAGTGAACGGCAGCTTCTTTAACGGATCCATTGTCAGTATGCCGCTAAATCGATGAATTAGTAAGAAAACAAATAGTGTAGCAAATACGGTACCTCCATTTTGAATGGAAACACTAAATGCCCCTGCCAATACGGCTAAACTTGCTAACGGTGCTTTTTCTTTCTTTATAGCCATTACAGCTGCAAAGAATGGCAAAGCAAATGGCATGATTTTCATTAAAATTAACGCTCGTCCTAATAAAAAACCTACGACTAGCAGCAACAATCCCCATTGAAATAACACCTTTTCCGTTTTCATACCCGCCTTTGTAAACACACGGGACATTTCTAATCTAGTTCGGTTAAATACCGCCTCTGTTGTTGGACTTGCAAAATCTCTTTCCGTCTTTTGCATTCTCCCACCACCCGCTAATTATACTTATTCATTATTATATCGCGGCGAAAGGTGAAATTTTGTCAAACGGACTAGTCAAATACCTATAATCGTTCGACTATTTTCTAGTATTATATTGAAAACTATACAAAAAGATGTACAATCTTACATGGCAATTTAAAAAATATCAGAGATACTGTTTGCCTCAGAGAAAGCCTATGCTCATCATTTTTTTCAAAAGCAAATAATAGTCTATAAAAATAACAAAAAAGTTATTGACAATAACCCTTCTTTTTTATATTATTATAAATGTCTTTTAGAGAACGTATANGGAATGGGCGGCATGATGTAATCACTGCCCTAACTAAAAAAGCGACCAAGTGAGTACTTGGTCGCTTTTTTGCGTGCGTTAATATTTTCAGATTTTTTGAAAATTTGTTAAGATAGTACTATGTTTATTGAAAAACATACTAAACTCAAGGCTTAACTGAGTTTTAAGGGGGAGCTTTATTGATTCAGCTGGATCATATTAATAATAAATTAAATCAAGTATTAGAAAACATCGATCAAATTGTGATTGGAAAGCGTCAGGTATCTACGTTGAGTTTGGTTGCTTTGCTTGCAGAGGGGCATATTTTGCTTGAAGATGTGCCGGGTGTGGGGAAAACGATGCTCGTGAAGGCACTGGCCAAATCGATTGATGCAGAATTTAAACGAATTCAATTCACGCCCGATTTGCTGCCGTCCGATGTAACAGGTGTTTCTATTTACAGTCCAAAAGACATGGAATTTCATTTTCGTCCAGGTCCTATCATGAGCCATATTGTGCTCGCTGATGAGATTAACAGGACTTCTCCTAAAACACAATCGGCGCTTTTAGAAGCAATGGCTGAGCATCATGTAACAACCGATGGTATCACCCGGGAAATTCCAGCGCCTTTTTTTGTGATGGCTACTCAAAATCCTGTTGATTTTGATGGGACCTATCATTTGCCGGAAGCGCAGCTGGATCGATTTTTATTCAAATTAAGCATGGGGTATCCTACGCAGGAAGAGGAGCTTCAAATTTTAAACGGCGTATCGACTCAAGTCAATCTTGAGGATGTCAAACCCGTCATGAGCATTCCAGAATTAGTACAGGCTCAAAAAACTGTAAGCAGTATTTATGTAGATGATGCGATCAAGCACTATATCATCGAAATCATTCGCAAAACGCGCTCTCATCCACATGTTTCGTTAGGTATCAGTCCTCGTGGAACGGTTTCCTTTATGAAGGCCGTTCAAGCATATGCTTTAGTGAAGGGAAGAGATTACTGTCTTCCTGATGATGTTCAAGAGCTTGCTTCGTATGTGTGTGCACATCGATTAATGCTAAGATCTGATACCCAGTACAGCGGCTTAACAGCGGATGATGTGATGAAGCAAATTATGGCTGATACGAAAGTACCTGTTAAAAGGTAAGAGGTACTTTATGAAACAGTATATAAAAGTGATATGGAATAAATGTAGGGACTGGTTCGTTTTATTCTGCATCTTTGCTGCTACGTTTTCGTACGCGATGTTTCAAGGGGGCTTTGTCAGCTGGTTTTTATTTTATAGCTTCTTACCTTTTGGATTATATGCGGCAGCCGTTTTGCTTTATCCGTTAAAGAAGTGGAATGTTACTCGTGATGTGAAGCTACAGCCTCGATTCGCTGGAGATCATCTTTCGTATGACATTCATATTACACGCTCCTCGGGTTTTCCTGTTTATATGGCAGCAGTGAAAGAGGAGAGTAACCTTTTAGATCAAGAAGAAAGAACAATTTATCCGCTTTTTCAACGAAACGCTGTTATTCCGTATGAAAGATCGTTTGTAGAAAGAGGAGAATATGAATTTTTTACGATTTCGATTGAATTGAGTGATTTATTAGGAATTGTAAAAAAGAAGGCATATTATCCGCTGCAGCAGCGGTTTATCGTGTATCCTCAAATCCATGAGATAGATATCCCGTTTCTTTTAGCGGGAATAGAAGAAGGAAAAAATGAAGTTTCCGCTGGAAATCAATCTACTACGTTAGTGACAGGCATTAGAGAATACCAGCCGGGTGACCGATTAGGATCTATCGATTGGAAGGCGACGGCTCGTAAAGCTACGTTGATTTCTAAAGAGTTTGGTCATTATCATGAACGGAGTATGATTATCATTGCAGATGTTATAAGCTCTCTATACTTTGAAGAACGAATGAGCTTTCTCGCATCCATGCTCATTCATGAAGAAACCAAGCGTAAAAAAATCGATTTTCTTTTAGCTGGAGATGCACTTTTTTCACCAAAAACCTCTGAACAAAGTGAGACTGGTAACCTGTTGTATCACTTAGCGCGTGCACAGCCTGTTAACAACCGAGCGTTCGAAACAGAATTTAAGAGTATTGCCATTCAAAAGCAGCATTCTTTTATGGTCATTGTCAGTCAAGTTACAGGGACTCTCATTGGGCAGGTTCAATCTAAGCTGAGTCTGCATGCTAAGGCATCAATAATTGTCGTTAAAGATGAAGGAGCAGGGCTTAGTGACGAAGAGACGGTTATTGTAAATGGAATACAATCTTCTGCTTTAACGATTGAAGTTGTTAATATTCCACTTCCTCTATCATCTAAAGGAAGTGAGGGCGAAAATAAGTGAATAAATCAGCTTTGTATGTAAAAAACATCTTATTGTACGCGGGAGCATTCTTTTTATTAGTGGAATGGCTTCTTCCTTTAAATGAAGTGACGGATACCAATCAAATTCAGTACTTTATCTTGTTTGTTGCTTACTGTTTTTTGTGTTTAACGTTTCGCTTGCCGTTTATCGTGATGACGTTAGGGAGTATATTGTTTATTTTGTTTTCGCTTCACAATCTCTATTTCCAAGGAGCCTTCTTTTCTTCAGACTGGCTTCCGAGACTTTTGGAGATTCTTCAGTCAGATGCGCAAAGTATCATGCAGTGGAATATAGCGAATTTATCATTTGAAATGAGGAGCACTTTATTTTTTGTGCTGCTTTGGATTATGGCTTATTTAATTCAATATTGGATCTTTTATCAAAAAAGAATTTTCTTCTTTTTCTTCTTAACCATTTTGTATATTACCGTGTTGGATACCTTTTCTACTTACGATGCGGGAGCTGCTATTATTCGCGTGACGATTATCGGATTTTTATTAGTAGCCATGCTTCGCATAAATCCTGAACGTATAAAAGCTGCGAGCACTGAGCGTTTAGAAAATAGAAAACGATCGTTTCTTTTTCTAGGCAGCTTTTTAGCTATCGTCATTGTGCTGGCTTATCTCGCTCCTAAACCAGGGCCGCAGTGGCCAGATCCCGTACCTTTTATCACAGCGCATACAACAAATCAAGGACAGGGAGAATCTGCAAACGGTCAACGAATTGGCTATGATATGGACGATTCTAAATTGGGGGGATCGTTTGTCAATGATGATACGGTTGTATTTACAGCCAAAGTAGAGGATGAGCACTATTGGCGTATTGAAACGAAGGATGTTTATACAGGCAAGGGGTGGGAGCTGTCTAAAGAGGAAGAAAAAGTGCCCTTTAAAGGAAATGAAAACTTACTCCCTCAATATGACTCAAGTGTAGCAGGACAAGTAAGAAAAGCAGAAGTTACCTATTCGCAGCCTTCTGTTCATCTTATGCATGTTCCTCAACTGCTGTCGCTAACCTTAAAAAATGGCATTCAAACCGATGTTACACCGACAAATGAAAAATTATATCCTTATCAAAATGACAAGCTTGTTACTGTTCAATCGTATGAGATGACGTATAAATATCCTGTATTTGATATTGGACTTCTTCAGCAAGCAGAGGAAAAAAAGGCAGAGAGTTTAGAGAATAATAACGAATTTATAGCAAGGTATACACAACTTCCTGCTAACTTGCCGAAACGAGTAAAGAATTTAGCTCGTGAGGTAACAAAAAATAAGAACAATCGTTATGAAAAAGCGAAAGCCGTTGAAGAATACTTTCGATCAAATCCATATGTATATGATACTGAAAATGTTCCAATTCCTACGAAAAATAAAGATTATGTGGAGCAATTTTTATTTGATACAAAAAGAGGGTACTGTGATAACTTCTCTACTTCTATGGTCGTGCTGCTTCGTTCATTAGATATTCCTGCTCGGTGGGTAAAGGGCTATACAGAAGGTGATGCCACCGTCATTTCAGGAAGTAGTAAGTGGACAACCTATGAAATTACACAAAATAATGCTCATTCTTGGGTCGAAGTCTATTTTCCAGGAGCGGGTTGGGTACCTTTTGAACCAACAAAAAGTTTTTCTAATCCTTATGATTTTGTAGATAGCCAACCTAACAACTCTAGTGAAAATAGTCAAAGGGAAGAAGAGAAACAAGAAACGCAAGTGAAGGAGCAGCCTAAGGAAAAAGAGCTTCCGGCACAAGAAGAAAGAGCGAAAGAAAAAACAGCTTCTCTTCAAAATGTTAAGTTGTCTATGAAGTGGAAAGTACTTTTCTGCGGACTGATTGTAGTTATGTTAATAGTAATATATCTCAATCGATTTAAATGGTTTTTATCTTTTTATATCTCTTTTTATAAAAAGAAAGAGAGTGTGGAAACCTTTGAATCAGCGTATGCTTTTTTACTTAAAAGACTCTCTGCAAATGGACTAAAGCGGCAAGAAAGTCAAACGCTGCGCGACTTTGCAGGAGAAGTAGACGAAAAATTAAATACGGTAAATATGCTACAATTAACGGAAAAATACGAGCGGGTTTTGTATCGAAATGCAGATTCCATAAAAGAATGGAAAGAGTCGATTGAATTGTGGGAAAATTTAATCAAAAAAACGAGTTCTTGACCATTGTTTCGCGGATTGATAGAATATTCTCGAACTTACTATAAATGTTTCGTATACCTTCATATATCCTCGATAATATGGTTCGAGAGTCTCTACCGGGTCACCTTAAACGATCTGACTATGAAGGCAGAACAGTCTATTTGACGATAAACGTCGTGCTCAACTAGACTTCTGCCTTTGTTTTTTGAGGGAGAAGTCTAGTTTTTTTTATATTTTAGGGCATAATAACAAGTGATTATTTACACATTCGGAGAGGTGAACAAGATGGAAGGCATGATTGTTGTATTAGATTTTGGTAGTCAATATAACCAACTGATTACGCGTCGCATTCGCGAGTTCGGAGTATATAGTGAATTGCATCCGCACACAATTACAGCAGAAGAGATTAAAGCATTAAATCCAAAGGGAATTATTTTCTCTGGAGGCCCAAACAGTGTGTACGGTGAAAACGCATTTCACTGCGATGAAAACATTTTTGAATTAGGTATTCCTGTTTTAGGTATTTGTTATGGAATGCAATTAATGACTCATCATTTTGGCGGGAAGGTAGAAGGTGCTAGCCATCGTGAATATGGTAAAGCAGCGATTAACGTACAAAATGATTCATTAATGTACCATGAGTTGCCAAAAGAACAAGTTGTTTGGATGAGTCACGGTGATTTAGTTGTAGAAACACCAGCTGGTTTTGAAGTGGACGCAACTAGCCCATCTTGTCCAATTGCCGCAATGAGTAACAAAGGTAAGAATATGTACGGAGTGCAGTTCCATCCAGAAGTTCGCCATTCAGTGCACGGTAACCATATCTTAAAGAACTTCGTGTTTGAAGTATGTCATGCTGAAGCAAACTGGTCAATCGAGAACTTCATTGAAGTTGAAATGGATAAAATCCGTGAAACAGTTGGAGATAGAAAAGTACTTTGCGCACTTAGCGGCGGAGTAGACTCTTCAGTAGTAGCTGTGTTAATTCACAAAGCAATTGGTGATCAGTTAACATGTATGTTCGTAGATCACGGTTTATTACGTAAAGGTGAAGCGGAAAGCGTAATGGAAACATTTAGCGAAGGCTTTAATATGAACGTAATTAAAATCGATGCAAAAGATCGCTTCTTAGAAAAGTTAAACGGCGTATCAGATCCTGAACAAAAGCGTAAAATCATCGGTAATGAATTTATCTATGTATTCGATGACGAAGCTGCTAAATTAAAAGGGTTTGATTTCCTAGCTCAAGGTACGCTATACACAGATATTATCGAGAGTGGGACAGCTACAGCTCAAACGATCAAATCTCACCACAACGTAGGTGGATTACCGGAAGATATGCAGTTCAAACTAATCGAACCGTTAAACACGCTATTCAAAGATGAAGTACGTGCATTAGGTTCTGAATTAGGTATCCCTGATAACATCGTTTGGCGTCAACCTTTCCCAGGACCAGGTCTAGGTATTCGTGTACTTGGTGCAATTACGGAAGAGAAGTTAGAAATTGTACGTGAGTCGGATGCTATTTTACGTGAAGAGATTGCAAAAGCTGACTTGGAGCGCGATATCTGGCAATACTTTACGGTTCTTCCTGACATCCGCAGTGTAGGTGTAATGGGAGATGCTCGTACGTATGATTACACAATCGGTATTCGTGCTGTTACATCAATTGATGGTATGACTTCTGATTGGGCCCGTATTCCTTGGGATGTGCTTGAAGTTATCTCAACGCGTATTGTAAACGAAGTTAAGCATATTAACCGCGTAGTGTATGATATTACAAGTAAGCCACCTGCAACAATTGAATGGGAATAATATGTAAGAAAACCGAACAAACGAACATTCTTTTTTAAGAATGTTCGTTTTTTGTTGACTTTTTTAAAAAGTTAATGGTAGGATAGTAACATAAAACAGCGAGATATAGCTTTAATGTCGTATAATCTTGGGGATAAGGCCCAAAAGTTTCTACCGAGCTACCGTAAATGGCTTGACTACGAGAAAGTAATACATGTATGTGTAAAAATCTTTTGTTTTTTTGGCTCATACATTTCTCTTTTAGTCGATCTTATGCCTTTACGCGCCTAGTGTAGAGGCATTTTTTATGGCTTGCCTAAGTGCATGCGGCTTCTATAAAGGGAGGAAAAAACGTGAAGAAGTATTTTCGTTTTGAAGAGCTGGGTACTAGCTATCGAAAAGAGTTTATAGCTGGCCTTACAACTTTTCTATCTATGGCTTACATTTTATTTGTTAATCCATCTGTGCTATCACTAAGTGATGTAAAGGATCTGCCTGACAGTATGAGAATGGACCAAGGGGCTGTATTTACAGCTACTGCTTTAGCGGCAGCTTTGGGATCAATTGTTATGGGAGTGCTTGGTAGATATCCAATTTCATTAGCTCCAGGTATGGGATTAAACGCATTTTTTGCTTATACAGTTGTTCTGACAATGGGAATTCCATGGCAGACGGCTTTAACGGGTGTTATGATATCAGGTGTTATTTTTATTCTTTTAACATTAACAAGCCTGCGAGAAAAAATTATTAATTCTATTCCTATTGAATTAAAAATGGCTGTTGGAGCAGGTATTGGTTTGTTTATTAGTTTTATTGGTATGAAAGGTGCCGGAATCATCGTCAAAGATGATGCCACATTTGTTGGACTGGGTGATTTAACTAACCCAACAACGTTACTTGCGGTTTTTGGCATTGTCATTACTATTGTATTAATGGTGCTTCGAGTAAATGCAGCTGTATTTATTGGTATGATTGTAACAGCTGTAGCGGGTATGGCTTTTGGTTTAATTGATACACCTAAAGCAGTTGTTTCATCAGTTCCTAGTCTTGACCCGACGTTTGGGGCAGCTTTTCAAAATATCGGTGATATCTTTACTGTAAAGATGCTAGTCGTCATTTTAACTTTCTTATTTGTTGATTTCTTCGATACAGCAGGTACGATGGTTGCTGTAGCGAGTCAAGCTGGGCTTATGAAAGATAATAAGCTTCCGCGAGCGGGCAGAGCGTTATTGGCAGATTCTAGTGCGATTGTAGTTGGTGCTGTTCTTGGTACCTCATCAACAACAGCTTATGTAGAGTCTACGGCTGGAGTAGCAGCGGGCGGACGTTCAGGATTTACTGCAATCGTAACGGCGGCGTTTTTCTTAGTTGCACTGTTCTTTTCTCCATTGTTAGCGGTCGTGACACCAGCTGTTACTGCGCCGGCTTTAATTACGGTAGGAGCTCTGATGGTGTCAAATTTAGGGGAAATTAATTGGAAAGAGTTCGAAGTAGCAGTTCCTGCATTTTTCACGGTAATTATGATGCCATTAACATACAGTATTGCAACAGGTATTGCGGTTGGTTTTATCTTTTATCCTATTACAATGTTATGCAGCAAGCGTGGAAAAGAAGTTCATCCAATTATGTATGCTCTCTGTATCATCTTCATACTCTATTTTGCATTCTTAGCAGAATAGTTTAAATAAAAAAGCTCAGTTTAATGACTGGGCTTTTTTTTTATGGTAAGATAAGAAAACTGCATAGCGGCTAGATTGCTATTGTAATAGAGAGTATTCAATCATTTTACTGAAGGTTTACTTCATTAACTTTTTTATTTATAAAGTTTTTTAGAAAAACGATTGACTCTATATATTATATATGGTAAATTATTAAATGTCGCTGATGAACAGCGCAGTTGAGAGAAACATCTTAAAAAAAGATGTTGACATCAAAATGGTAGAATGTTATACTAATAAAGTTGCTTCAGAGCAACGGTTGAACTTTGAAAACTGAACAAAGCGACAAACGTCAACGTTAATTTTTATTTTTTAANTTTCGCGTTCGATGAATCCAAAACCTTTTTCTGCGTTAAACCATTTTACTTTACCTTGTTCCATAATTGTTGCCTCCTAGTGTGACACGCACACATTGTGTTACTATCCTTGCTCAAATCTATAGACGAAAGTTATGTAACTTATCAATCTTTGCCGAACAAAAATAATTCTTCTTAAACTTAACAGAAATAGGGACTTATTGCAAGGATAGAGTCTGTACAGCTAGAATTTCTCTTTTCTCTATGTTTGCACTATGTGAGCTGAAAAACGATACGTAAGCCTCCTTAGTTCAAATAAAGAGAACGTTTGTGGTAAACTTAAATAGTAAAAAACATCTAAAAGTGAGGAATTATATGAACACAACTAAAAAACATCACAGGCCTAAGCGGCTAAAAATTGCTTTCCGAGCATTAATGGTTATTATCGGAGGAATTATTGCAGCTTACGGCTTAGAAACTGTCTTAATTCCAAACCATGTTTCAGATGGAGGGGTAACAGGGATTAGCATCGTCGCTTCAAACCTATTTGGCTTGCCGCTTGGGGTTCTCATCGCCGTTATCAACATTCCTTTTGTATGGTTAGGATATCAACAAATTGGGAAAAGCTTTGCCATATTTTCCATCCTCGGAATTGTCTCATTAGCTGTCGGTACTAGCCTCATGCATCACACTCCAGCAATTATTGAAGGAGATACACTACTCGTAACCGTTGTTGGCGGTATTATCCTTGGGTTTGGAATGGGAATTGCACTTCGTAACGGCGGGGCCTTAGATGGCATCGATATGCTGGCCGTGCTGCTTTCTCGAAAACTGCCGTTTGGAACAAGTGATCTTATTTTATTCTTAAATGCATTTGTATTTATTTTCGTTTCATTAGTATTTGGTCTGCAAGGCGCGATTCTTTCTGCAATTGCATACTTTATTGCATCCAAAGTTATTCACATCGTAGAAGTAGGGTTAAGCGGATCGAAAACCTTCCAGATTATCACTTCTCAGCCTGCGTTAATGGTAGAGACAATACGTGATCGTTTAGGTCGAAGCGCTACATACAAAGAAGCTTACGGCGGTTATTCTCATGAAAAATTTAAGGAAATCACATGCGTAATCAACCGCTTGGAAGAAAGCAAAATGAAAGAAATTATCAACGAAATTGACCCGACGGCTTTTGTTACGGTATATGACGTAGCGGAAGTTAAAGGCGGTAATTTCAGAAAGAATAATATTCACTAAGCTGAATAAATTACTGCATTTGTACGAACACTCTACAACAACCATCTTTTTCGTTTGAGATCGTTTGAGATATAGAGAGAAAAACGCAGCATGGCCTATTGCCTGCGCTGCGTTTTTCTTTATTATAAAATCTATTTTCATAAATAGAGTATTCGTATTTTACATTATGTACTTATTGAATATAACTCTTGTTGTTCAGAGAACATTTTTAAAACCGGATATGCTGAAATAGTGAAACGGTCAGAATTAGGGTGGATAAGGTATCAGCAGATATTAATGTGATGATTTTTCTCGTCATCCAACAAATTCAACAGAAAAAATCTCTGAACGTAAAAGAACAGAGATTCAACAGAATGATGACTCTTATATAATACAAAGGATGACTTTTCCTGTCTCAGAAAGGTCATCTTTATCGTACCACCACAAAGGGTCTGGCGCTGTGCGTTTTCTCACAGCCGGGGAAGAAAAAATCTGCTATAGTATAGAGGTCGGAGTAAACTTTCTTAATTATGTGCGCTTCTTTCATATGTATCGAACCTGCTGACTGAGATCAGCAGGTTTTTTTAGTTACCAGCTAGCTGTCATCTTTAAGGGGGCAAGATCGGTTAATCTTTATAGACAAATAGACTTTATACCATTTTACCTATACGTAAAATAGGTTAAAATAAAGAGGTGAGGCATGGAGAGAAAAGAGTTAAATAAGAGGTGCGTAACATTATAATCACAATTTATCTTACAGGATTATAACGGTGATTATATTAAATGGTGAACGTTGAAAGGGGATACATAGTTTTGAACACAAAATATCTAGATTTACTTGCACAAAAGTATGATACGGAAGAAAAAGTGGTAACCGAAATTATTAACCTTGAAGCTATTCTTCATCTGCCAAAGGGGACCGAACATTTTGTCAGTGATTTACACGGCGAATATCAAGCCTTTCAGCACGTGCTGCGAAACGGTTCGGGAAATGTAAAAGAGAAAATTAAAGACCTTTTTAAAAATGTATTATCTGACAAAGAAATCAATGAATTTGCGACATTAGTGTATTATCCTGAAGAAAAACTACCGTTAATTAAAGCGCAGTTTCGAAACAAAAAGGAACTCTATCAATGGTATACAGAAATCATTGATCGTATGCTTAATCTCATTTCGTACGCTTCTTCTAAATACACGCGTTCTAAACTGCGTAAAGCATTGCCAAATCAATTTGTGTACATTATTGAAGAGCTGCTATATAAAACGGATGAATTTACAAATAAAGAACAGTACTATACAAAGATTGTTCAGCAGATTATTTCTCTAGGACAAGCCGATAAGCTTATTATAGGGCTTGCTTATACGACGCAAAGATTGGTTGTGGACCACCTGCACGTAGTAGGGGATATTTATGACCGTGGACCTGAACCGGATAAAATTATGGATACGCTGATTAACTATCACTCCGTTGATATTCAGTGGGGAAATCACGATGTGCTATGGCTAGGGGCTTTTGCGGGTTCGAAAGTGTGTCTTGCCAATATTATTCGTATCTGCGCGAGATACGACAATCTAGATATTATTGAAGACGTATATGGCATTAACCTGAGACCGCTGCTTAACCTGGCGGAGAAATATTATGATGATAATCCCGCTTTTAGACCAAAAGTAAGCTCAAGTGATAAACTATCCGATCACGAGCGACTACAAATTACGAAAATTCATCAGGCCATTGCGATGATTCAATTCAAGCTTGAAAGTCCGATTATAAAAAGACGTCCTTTCTTTAATATGTCAGAAAGGCTGTTGCTTGAAAAAATTGATTATGATAAAAATGAAATTACGATATACGGAAACACGTATCAGCTAGAAAACAGCTGCTTTGCAACGATTAATCCGGCGCAGCCTGATCAGCTATTAGAAGAAGAAGAGCAGGTAATGGAAAGACTGCTGCTTTCTGTGCAGCATTCGGAAAAGCTGGCGAGACATATGAAGTTTCTGATGAAAAAAGGCAGCCTTTATTTGAAATACAACGGAAACTTATTAATACACGGCTGCATTCCTTTAGATGAACAAGGAAACATGGAAAAAATGACGATTGAAGATAAAACGTATGCAGGCCGCAACTTGCTTGATGTGTTTGAACATTATTTGCAAGAGGCTTTTGCCCATCCTGAAGAAACGGATGATTTGGCAACAGATATGGTCTGGTACCTATGGACAGGAGAATATTCATCACTCTTTGGGAAACGCGCAATGACGACGTTTGAAAGATATTTTATAAGTGATAAAACAACGCATAAAGAGAAGAAGAATCCATACTACTATTTACGGGAAAATGAGGAAGTCTGCCGAAACATCCTGGAAGAATTTAAATTAAATCCTGATCATGGTCATATTATTAATGGTCATACGCCAGTCAAAGAAATTGAAGGAGAAAACCCGGTCAAAGCAAATGGAAAGATGATTGTTATTGACGGCGGTTTTTCAAAAGCGTATCAATCCACAACAGGTATCGCTGGCTACACGTTATTATATAATTCTTACGGCATGCAGCTAGTCGCTCATAAACACTTTAATTCAAAAGAAGAGATTTTATTAGAAGGAACGGACGTCTTATCCGTAAAGCGATTGGTTGACAAAGAACTAGAAAGAAAAATGGTTTTAGAAACAAATGTCGGAGAAGAATTGTTAAAAGAAATTTCTATTTTAAAAGATTTACGAAAATATCGCTATAGTTAAAGATAAAAAAAGAGCAGTATGCCTCTGGGGCTCCTGCTCTTTTCTTATTTAGTGGTACTACACCGTCATTTCCCAGCTTGACATTGCCAGCCAGTTCTCTTGTTCACGATAATCGGGCATAATTTTCCCGACAAGACGCCAAAACGACCGGTCGTGATTCATGTGAACCATGTGGCACATTTCATGAACGACTACGTAATCAATGACGTGCTGCGGTGCCATTGCCAGCCGCCAGTTAAAGGTTAGCTGACGCTTGGAATCACACGTGCCCCACGCTTTTTTGCTATCCGAAATCGAAATGGAGCGCGGCTTTGTTTTAAAATGTTTTTGATAGGAGGAGATACTCTTGGTTACTAGCGCTTTACATTGTTGATAGTAAAAGCGTTTGAGCGCTTGTTTTATCGCTTCATCGTCGTGCTGATTGACATAAATCTGAAGCGTGTTCGCTTCAAACACTACAGAATCCTTTGTAATGGTCGAATCGTGATGAATCTGTATCGGATAGTTTTTTCCTACATACAAAAAGCGTTCTCCGTGTTCATAGACTTTTTTCTTTGGTCCATGCGTTCTATCTTTCATTTCGTTTATTTTTTGCTGAATCAATGCCCAGTTGTTCTCTAATAACATCCGTACTTGTTCAGTAGACGTTCCTTTAGGAGCAAGGACTTCGACCGTTCCGTATCCGTCTACTTTAATCGCAAAAGAACTTCGATTTTTATATCGTATTTCATAATGGATACTCTGATTTGAAAAAGTGTGTATCATTTTATCCTCTATATTGTACGGTTAAGCCTCTTAGGAATTTTCGTGCAAAATTCTCTTTGCACGGTTTGTAATTTTTGTGGCCTTTTTTTCGTAATAAAGCACCTAATTCTGCTTTAGATACACGTATGCCACCGTCGTCGAATACTTCTAACATCTCTTCACTGGTTAGGGACAAAGCAATTTTTACTTTCTTTAATAAGACGTTATACATATTTTGATTGCTTTGAACCGGCGCTGGAGGTGCTTGCCCTGGTTTAGGGTCTTGTTCTCCTCTTTTAAAGGTAATAAAACCGTTTAAAAAAGAATCTAACATATTGTTACTGCACGTGATGTGTTCGTCCTCATGAACTGCATCCTCGTCTTCTTCGTCGGGCGTTCTCGTAAGGATCTTTAATACGTCTTCTTTTGTTACGTCTACTCCGCCAAGATTAAAGATCTCTACCATTTCTGTATTTTTTAAATCCAAGGCATATCGTAATCTAATTAAAATATCGTTATTATCCATTCTTGCTCCTCCTATAACTTGCTTGCTGTATGTAAAAATCATGACTGCCACAATCTGAACGAACTTGGTCAATATCAGTACAATTATAGTAACAGGTTCCGCTGGAATTCTAGGTTATTCCATTCATTTCTACAAACATATAACTTCTCATATTTATCAGCCTTCGTCAACTCTTGAAAAAGAACGATTTGCTCATATTATGCCCGAACAGACTCTTTACCATAACAAAAATTAGGCGCCGCAGTCTGCTAAAGGAAGCAGAAGCAGCTTTATTTTTTTAAGAACGGATAGGACAATTTTTGAAGTTGGCGGATCCCTTTGTGCTGCTAGAATGATATATCTTACTAAATAAATAGTTTTACGTATTTATTAAGTATGTAATTAGGAGTATGATAGTAGTAAAAAAAGAAAGAGGTCAACAGATGAATTCAACATACTCACCAAGAGAATCAACCAAAATCAAAGCTTTATCTATGCATGCACTTTTTATCGCACTGACGTTTGTAGCGACAATGTTTATCAACATCAAGCTTCCAATCATGGGTAACGGAGGCCTCATCCATTTAGGCAACGTTCCTCTTTTTATAGCAGCCTTTATTTACGGCAAAAAGACAGGAGCCATCGCCGGGGCTTTTGGAATGGGGTTATTCGACCTCATCTCCGGCTGGACAGCATGGGCGCCGTTTACGTTTATTATCGTAGGGGCAATGGGCTTTTTAGCAGGTCTTATCTCAGAAAAAGCACCTGGTAAAAGAGCACTTGTGAACACACTGGCAGTTGCTGCTGCGCTGATTGTAAAAATCGTAGGCTACTATTTTGCCGAAGTGATTCTTTATCATAACTGGATCCTTCCGCTTGGCTCTATACCGGGGAATGTGATGCAAGTTGTTATCGCTGGTATCATCGTCGTTCCGCTTGTAGGACGCTTAAAGAACAGAGCTGTACAGATTTAATCGCTTAATTGTAAGTCGTTTTACCATTATCCTATCCTTAAGTGATATACTTGATAGATATTCATCAAGTGAAAGGAGCGGAAAACACCATGAAATATTTAAAATCACAGATGAAACAGCTCATTAAAGACAATCAGGAACTGCAAGGTAAGCTGAATGGACTGATGAAAGAGCACAGCCTTGAAAAAAACTTTGCTCTTAAAGCTCTGTACCATGCAGAAGTGGCTGAAGGCGGGAAATATCAGCTTGCCTATCAAGCATTAGACGCACCGAAAAAGTAATGGCCTTGTTGCTCATTCGTATATTTCTTCATTATAAAAAGGCAGCCGAATCGCATATTTGGCTGTCTTTTTTAGCAAGTAGAATAACATAGCATTATGTTGGCTTTTGCACAACTTCTTTCTAACTGCTTAAATCTTGATAAATAGGGTATTAAAAAATAAATGCTACCGATCGTTCTAATTATATAAGAAAAGAGGAAAATAGCGATGACCGTATCTGTTTTAGAACAAGCAAAAGTAGAATTACCGAATGGAGAAACAGTAAATTACCGAATGAAAAAAGGCGGAAAAGAGGTGCTTTTGTTAATTCACGGAAACATGAACTCTTCCCTTAACTGGGATGTGTTAATGAATGAACTTCCAGAACATATCACAGCTTATGCGATCGATTTAAGAGGATTTGGAGACTCCACTTATCATACACCTATCCACACAATCAAAGACTTATCAGATGATGTCAAACTGTTTGCGGATGCTTTAAAGTTGTCTGCTTTTACAATAAGCGGGTGGTCATTAGGAGGAGCAGTTGCTATGCAATATGTGATTGATCATCCGAATGATGCCAAAAATTTAATTCTCTTAAGCTCCGTCAACATTAAAGGCTACCCCATTCCAAGAAGAACGTTCCTAGAACTGCCTATTCCTAACAACTTTATACAAACCAAAGAAGAAGTAAAAGAAGCATTTAGAATGGTAGAAAACGCAAAAGAAACAAAAANTTCTCTTTTAACTCGCTTTTACAGCTCCTCTATAAAACAGTGTGTTTTTAACCATTTCCCCTCTCTTTTTCATGAAAATATCTATAAAAAGAGCCGTGAAAACAGAAGGGAATCCTTCTGTTTTCACGGCTCTTTGCTTCTGTAAACAGAAGATAAGCATCCGTTTTTTACGTATTTTGCACAACAAACGATTTCATCGAACGTTTTGCAATTTATATAGCGAAGTTATTTAAAGCAAATAACCGTACAAGAATTCTCTGTAACAGGATCATAGTCTCTAAATAAAGAAGTGACCTGGATATCAAATAAAAGCTCCACTTTTTGCTTTAGCATTTTTTTATATTTAGTCGACAAAGCGGCATCAAGAGACATCACTAATTCTCTATATTCTTCACTGAGTGCTTCGAGTGCCGGCATTCTTTTTGATTGAGCTAGTATAAGAATTTTATTATCAATAATATCTATTTTTTGAGTATTCACGCCTACATGAAAAATTTCTTGGCTAATTTGAGTATACAAAGTAGCTATCTTCTTTTTAGAGATCGGCTCCATATGCTTCACCTTTTTCATTGTTAAAAATATGTTTTTGCTATATTGTTTTCACTTGATTATTGTCCTTTGACCAGCTGCCGACAAATTCAGGCTCATCATAGTCAAAGAAATTAGTTAAATTCTCATGGCGATTATCAATAAAAAGCTGATTGGCGACTTCTGAGACGAGCTTTGGTATCGCATATTTTAGCCCTGAAAGAGCGGATGCAGAAATTCCACAGCTAATTAAAGCGGAATAATTAAAAGCAAAAAGGCCATATACCATTTTTTGACCTTCCCTATTACGACTTAAAAAAGCAAAGCCGTTACTAAGGTAAGGATGGGCATCCAATACTGGGTTGGCAATTTCATGCGGTGCTTTGTAATGATCGTTCCAGCGAGCGATGTGTTTTTCAACAAGTTGCAATTCTGGACGCAGAGCCGGATCTGTTAGAAGTCCGGTGCTAATAATTAAATAGTCAAACGTAAACGTTCCCTGAGGAGTGGTTACAACTGCTTTGTCGTGTTTTTCCTCGACGTCGAGCCATGGGGCATGTACGTGCAAATGAAAACCTGGCCATGAGGAAGCGCGTCCAAATGTATCATTCGTAGGCGGCTGATTGTATTCGAAAAAATGAGCCATCACTTCATATTTTTCAGCATCTGACAGAGCATGGAAACGTTCAATCATTCCTGAAGCTTCCATTTGTCTGATTGGATTAATACGCGGAAGTTCTTTTCGTCGAACAAATACATGAGCTTCAGCAACTCCTTCGGAAAGCGCATAGTTGGCGTTATCAAACGCGGATGCTCCTCCTCCTAAAACAGCTACTTTTTTGTTCTTCAACGTAGTAAAATCAATGGTTTGTGAAGTGTGAGAATAAAGATGAGGCGGCAATTTTTCAGAAATCATAGGTGGAACATGCCATTCTCCTCCTCCTTGAATTCCTGTAGCTAGTATCACTTTACGTGCCATCAGTGTAGAACACACGGCTCCATTCCCTTCAATATGCAAGCGATGGATACCTGTTTCTGCTGGCTCAATTAACGTTAATTTTATTTCATTCGCCACAGGAAGGTTAAGAATGTTCCGGTACCAGCGCAAATAATTCATCCAGTCTCCTCTTGGAATTTTGTCAAGAGCTTCCCATCCTTCTGAGCCGAATTGTGCTTCCCACCACGCTTGAAACGTCAGTGAAGGAATTCCTAAATCGATAGATGTTAAGTTTTTGGGCGTTCTTAGCGTAATCATTCGCGCGTACGTTTCCCACGGACCTTCTAAACCCGAACGATTTTCATCAATAACAAGAATATTCGACACGCGTTCTCGCAGCAAGCCAAAGGCTGTTCCTAAACCGCTTTGACCTCCTCCAATAATGATTACATCGTATACGTGTCCGCTCTTAGGGGTAATTGGCTGTACCTCTGTTGGTTTCCTAAAGGAAAGATAAGAAAGATCGGTTTCTACTCTTTTATTTAAAGCTTCTAAGCTCATCGCTATCTCTCCTTTCAATAAAGTTTCTCCGTGATAAAAGTTTATTTTATACCTAACACAAAATGATAGGTTTTATAACATCGTTTAATTTATATTTATATTATCACTTTTGGAATATGATTGTATCTCCATTCTCTCTAAAGTTTTTTTTTGCAAATTGTATAAAATCACTAATATAATTTTTTTATATCTTATGTATGGAACCATATTTACATCGTTTAAAAGGAAAAAACCATTACAAAGTTTAATGAAGAAAGCTTTTCTGACATAAATTTCAAGGGGAACATGTGCAAGTTTGTGACAGTTATTTGTTAATTACGCTCTACTACTTGACTATCGTATTCATCAAATCTATAGTCATAATTAGTAACTCAGCAAAGGGAGTCAACGTATGAGAAATTTATTTAAAATAACAGCTATATTTACAACGATTGTTATGTTTATTTTAATGATTGCCGGCAGTCTGGTCACAACCACAGGATCTGGATTAGGGTGCGGAAACGAGTGGCCGCTGTGTAACGGGCAGTTAATACCCGAATACGCGGTAGCAACAATGATTGAATATACGCATCGTTTGATTACCGCATTTGCAGGTCTTCTCGTTTTAGCATTTTCTATTTGGGCTTGGATTCGTTACCGCAGAAACCGTGAAGTGAAAATTTTAGCGATTCTGAGTATTGCATTTATCGTTATTGAGTCATTACTCGGGGCTTCTGCAGTTATCTGGCCTCAGTCAGCTGAAGCGCTAGCACTGCATTTCGGTCTTTCGCTTATTGCGTTTACCGGCGTATTTTTGCTTTCCATGTTTGTTATTCAAAAAGACCGTTCGGATCATTTTATTAAAGGAGCGGTCACAGGCAAATTTAAAGGGCTCGCATGGTTTACGCTTATATTTACCTATTGCGATATTTATTTAGGTGCATATGTGCGTCACAAAGGTGCAAGCTTAGCATGTACAAGCTTTCCTGCTTGTTATGGCAATACGCTTATTCCAAAACTTTCAGGAACAACAGGTATTCATTTTGCCCACCGATTTGCTGCTCTTGTACTGTTTGTTCTTATCATTTGGATTATGGTATCTGCCATCAAACAGTACAAAGAAACTCGCCGTGATATTTACTATGCGTCCATCATTGCGGTTGCTTTAACCATTGCTCAAGTATTCAGCGGTATCTTTGTTGTCATGTCTCGTTTAAATGTCTTTGCTACACTGTCTCACTCAGCATTTATTACAGCGTTATTCGCTACGCTTAGCTACATTTGTGTACAGACTTTAAAAGGTAAAAGACGATAACTCAAAAAAACACGTGCAGTTCATAACTGCACGTGTTTTTTTGAGTTAAGCTAGTTCTATTCCGCCTGTAATCCCGTAAACTTGAGCTGTTACGTAGCTTGCATCCGTTGAAGCTAAAAATACGTATACATTTGCCAACTCTACTGGCTGACCAGCACGCTGCAACGGTGTATCTTGTCCAAAGCCTGGAATAGCGTCGCTTGGCTGCCCTCCAGAAATTTGCAGCGGCGTCCAGATAGGTCCTGGAGCAACGGAGTTGACGCGAATACCTTTTGGAGCTAATTGCTTGGCTAGTCCGCGAGTGAATCCGTTAATGGCAAACTTTGTAGCTGCATAGTCTAATAAATTAGGACTTGGGCTATAGCCTTGTACAGAACTTGTTGTAATAATAGAAGCACCTGCCGGTAAATAAGGCAGCGCTGCTTTTACGGTCCAATATAAAGAGAATACATTTACTTCAAAGGTTTTGCGCAGTTGGTCCGTTTCTAAATCAGCAATATCTTCTACTGCCTGCTGTTTGCCAGCTACGAGCGCTAGAACATCTAAACCATCTAATTCTTTATAAGCTTTTTCTACTAGCTCTTTGCAAAAAGCTTCTTCGCCTACATCACCAGGTATGAGAACGGCTTTTCTTCCTTCTGCTTCAATAAGCTTTTGTACTTCTTCTGCATCTGCTTGCTCTTGTGGCAAGTAATTAAGCGCAACGTCTGCACCTTCTCTTGCGTAAGCAATCGCTGCTGCCCGGCCAATACCTGAATCTCCGCCCGTCACAAGAGCTTTTCTGCCTTTTAATTTACCTGCACCTATGTAACTGTTTTCCCCGCAGTCCGGGATGACGTTCATTTCTTTTTGTACACCGGGCGGTTCTTGATACTGTTTTGGATAGTCTTCATGGAAATATTGAGTTAATGGATTATTTAGTTTTGACATATTCGTCACTCCTTTATGAATGAATCCTTAACCAACTAAGGAAAAGTTTTCTATATACTTGTTCTTCCCGTCCTCTTCTTTAGTAAACATGCTTGATGTGCTCTATTATCCTCACTTTTCTTTCATTACCTTTCCCCTTCAATCAACAGCTAAAAACAGCTGCATACCTGAAATCTACGTTTACCATCACAATAAAAAAATCCGAACGAGTCGAATTCTTTATTAAGAATCTCGATTCCTCGTTCAGATCTTCTTTTAACTAAGATACATTTATCCCCCCCTCTTTAAATAAATGGTGAGAGCTTTGTATTTTACTGTGAACAATAAGCGTTCTTTTTCTTCTGTTCTGCTACTCTGTTAGTTCCACTTGTAAAGGCTTTGATTCTTCTTCGGCTTCTTTAGGAGTGCGAACAATTAACACATCACATTTGGCATAGCGTAAAATATGCTGAGATACGCTTCCGATTAAAATGCGCTCTACGGCGTTTAGCCCCGTCGCACCGCATATAATTAAATCAACGTGCTTATCGGGAGCAATTTTTTTAGATATTTTTGTTTTAGGAGAACCGTGTTCAATTAATGTCTCGACTTTCGTTACTCCAGCCTTAAGAGCTAGGTTACTATAGTTGGTCAAAAGTTCTTCAGCAAATTTCTCTGCATCTTGAAAGCGTGTATCTGTATAGAATGCATAAGGTGATGGACTTAACGCCTGTATGTCGATAACGTGACAAACTATTAAATGAGCGTTATTTTTTTTCGCACTGTTAACTGCTTTTTTGAATGCCCACTCTGCTTCTACAGAACCGTCTACTGCTACGAGGATGTTACGATAAGCCATATTCATCATAATCTCTCCTTTGTCTTTCGTTTATAAAGAACTTTCCTTGCTACACTTTTATTTTACTTCTTGCGCAAACGAAAGTATGTGATTTTTATCACAATATATAGAAATTAATAAAAATGGAGCCGTGTGTAGTGCACGGCTCCATTTTTATTGAACTTGAGAGTTAAAAGTCATTATCCAAATCGATCCTGCTACAATCGTAATAACAAAAACGATTCCAAGTATTAAAGCCATCACATTATAGCGGGGCTTCTCTCCGTCTTTGATATGCATGAAGAAAAACAGTTGAATGAAAAATTGAAGCACGGCCATTCCTAGAATGCTAGCTAGTAATATATTTTTAGAAAATACATGGTTTAATACCAGCATCAGAGGAATAACGGTTAAAATAATCGAGAAAATAAATCCTATTGTATAAGCTTTTAACGATCCATGGTTCTCCATCTACATCACCCCCATTAAATACACAACCGTGTAAAGGAAGATCCAGACAGCATCAAGAAAATGCCAGTATAAGCTGATAATCGTCACTTTTCGCTTTGTTACAGAGGTAATTCCATATCGTTTTAATTGGATTGTAATTGAAATCATCCAAATGATGCCGACAGAAACGTGCAGCCCGTGCGTACTAACTAGCGTATAGAAAGCTGTAAAAAATGCGCTGGTGGAAATGGTTGCTCCTTCATGAACCATTGTTTGAAATTCATGAATTTCAAGGCCCACAAAGCACATACCTAAGAGCAGAGTTACGATTAGCCAGCCAATTAAAGGTTTTATTTTTCCCTTGTGCATGCTCAGCACAGCTAATCCGCTCGTAAAGCTGCTCGTTAATAAGATAAACGTTTCAGAAACAAATCCTGGAACTTCAAAAAATTCCTTTCCTGTAAGGCCTCCCGCAGTATGATTAACAAGAACGGCATACGTAGCAAATAATGCTCCAAATAGGATGCAGTCCGTTACGAGGAAAAGCCAAAAACCCATAACTTTGATTCCTTCATCATGTTCATCATGATGTTCTTCGTGGTGCGCTGTCGCATAAGCCATGTCAGCCAACCCTCCCTACTGAATCTTCTGTATGTCGAATTTCATCCACCGGAATATAATAGTCCGAGTTGTATTGAAAAGAACGAACTAGTAAACAAGCTCCGACTCCTGTCAAACCGAATATCGCCATCCACACCCAGTGGAACGTTAAGCCAAAACCAGCAATGAACCAGAAAACCGACATGATAAATGGAATACCTGAATTCTTAGGCATATGAATCGGAGAGAAAGCAGCTGTTTCCTTCGCTTTTTTCTTTTTTCTTTCTTCTTTTATTGTCCACCACGCATCTTGCCCCGTTACTGTTGGAATCACTGCAAAATTGTAGTGCGGCGGCGGTGAAGGGATGGACCATTCTAATGTACGTCCATTCCAAGGATCCCCTGTTACATCTTGTTCGCCGTACTTAATGCCATGAAGAATCTGCCATGCTTGAAAGATAAACCCTATGCCCATAAAGAAAGCTCCGACTGTAGAGATAACGTTCAGTGGTCCCCATCCCATGTCAAAGTCGTACGTATAAATACGGCGTGTCATTCCCATAAACCCTAATGCGTATTGAGGCATGAAGCATACATAAAAACCAATATTCCATGTCCAAAACGCCCATTTACCAAGACGGTCATTTAATTTAAAGCCAAACATTTTTGGCCACCAATAGTACAAACCTGCAAAAAAGCCGAATACAACGCCTCCAATTAACACTTGGTGAAAGTGTGCAACTAAAAAGTAGCTATTATGATACTGATAGTCTGCGGGAGCTGCTGAAAGCATAACACCCGTTGCTCCTCCCACAACAAAACACGGGATAAAAGCAATTGTCCATAGCATTGGCTGCGTCATTTGAATACGGCCGCGGAACATCGTAAATAACCAGTTGAACACTTTAACACCCGTTGGAATTCCGATAGCCATCGTCGTAATAGCAAAAAACACATTCACATTAGCACCTGCACCCATCGTAAAGAAATGATGTACCCATGTGAAATACGATAGAACGCTAATAATCATCATTGAAAAAACCATAGACTTATAGCCAAATATCTTCTTTTGAGAAAACGTTGCAACGATTTCAGAAAAAATGCCGAATGCAGGAAGTACAACGATATACACTTCAGGATGTCCCCACATCCAAATTAAGTTAATGTACATCATCGGATTTCCTCCGCCGGTCATAGTAAATAAGTGTCCGTCAAAGAAGCGGTCAATAAACAATAAAGCAAGCGTTACGGTTAATACAGGAAACGCGAAAATGATAATAATACAGCTTGCTAGAACGGACCACGTGAATAGGGGCATATGCATAAGTTTCATGCCCGGTGCACGCATTTTTAAAATAGTCATAATAAAATTAATTCCAGAAGCCAAGCTGCCAATACCTGATATTTGAATGCCCCAAATATAAAAATCTTGACCTGGTCCAGGACTGAACTGCATGCCAGAAAGCGGAGGATAACTCAACCATCCTGCATCTGGCGAGCCGCCGATTACAAACGACAAATTGAAAAGCATGGCGCCAAAGAAAAATAGCCAAAAGCTTACCGCGTTTAAAAAAGGATAGGCGACATCCCTTGCTCCAATTTGAAGAGGTACAACAATGTTAAAGAACGCAAACATAAGCGGCATTGCCATAAATAGAATCATAATGGTTCCGTGCGTAGTAAAAATTTCGTTGTAATGATTAGAATCTAGAAAATGCCACTGAGGGAATGCTAGTTGCATACGCATTAATAATGCATCTACTCCGCCTCGAAACAGCATTAATAATGAAGAAAGCATATACATAATACCAATTTTTTTATGATCCACCGTTGTGAGCCACTCACGCCATAGCCACTTCCATTTTTTAAGATACGTAAGAACAAAAATAATACCGGCTAATGTTAATAAAATGGCGACATCTGCTCCATAAATCATCGGTTCTCCTGTCACAAAAAAATGAGATGAAAAATCTTTTAATTTTTCTAACAACTTATTTTCCTCCTTCCTGGTGCTCATGCTGTGCATGTACTTGTTCTTCAGAAGCCACATTCATAGTCTTCATGTCTTCATTTTTCATATGGTGATGCTGACTATAATATTGACCACCGTTTTTAATGACAATTTCTTGGAATAAGCCTTTAGGAATGGTAGAATACGATTTTTCTAGAGAAAGACCTTGTTGGGCAAGATTGCTATAATCAGCTTTTGTTAAAGCTGGTGATGTTTCTTTCACTTGCTTTACCCATTGATTAAATTCTTTTGTCGATGTAGATTTAACTTTAAAGTTCATATGAGCGAACCCTTCACCCGTAAAATTAGCACCCGAACCAAAATATTCTCCCTTGTGATCAGCTTGCAGCCAAAGCCCCATTGCCATTCCCGGCATGGTATATAATTGTCCTCCCAGCTCCGGTACCCAAAAAGAATTCATAGGGGCATCTGACGTTAGCACGAATTGAACGGGCACATCTTTTGGAATGTTGACATAGTTCACTGTCGCAATATTTTGATCCGGATATTGAAATAACCATTTCCAGTCAAGGGATGTTACTTCAATTGTTAGTGGCTTTACATCTTTTTTCGGCGGATCTACTAAGTCATACGTCGTCTTGGCCGTAGCGAAACCTAAAATACCAATAATAATAATGGGGATGCTCCACCAAATAAATTCAAGACGCTTACTATCGTCCCAGTCTGGCCGATACGAAGCCTTATTTCCAGGCTTATCACGGTAGCGTAAAACGATATACACAAGCAGACCTAAAACAGGAATAACAACAATTGTGCATAAAATTATGGAAAAAATAATTAACTGGTATTCTTTTTGAGCCACCGCCCCCTGCGGATTTAAAATCAAATAACGACTATCACAGCCTGCTAAAAAAATTGTGATGAATACGGAGAGAATGATTAACTTGCCAATATGCATTGATTTTTGCTTTCTCACCTAAGCTCAGGCTCCCTTCTTCTAAATCTCTGTACATAATAATGGTATATAAACGTGGATATTAGAGATGCATCTCAACAGATCAAAAGGCTAATAACCTCCTAACATATTGAAGTTTGTCATGACATATTGCTTACTCCTAAAAAATTATCATGTTGTATCATTAAAAGGTGTGATATTCATCACACTTGAAGCGCTTTTTATCTAGTTTAAATGGCTTTACCATAAATTCGTCACATATTTGGGTAATTGTGGGGAATAAAAGGTGCCTTGTGACTATCCTAATAAAAGAAAAAAACTCTTCCAGTTTTTATTAACTGAAAGAGTTTTTTATAAGTACTAGATGAAGTATTGAGCTTTAACACTTACTGATTTGCTTGTTTGACCTGCTGAAACATCCAATCAATCATTTTCCGATTCTGATACGCGGGAACCCAGGAAGCATGATCATACTTTAATTCTTTAGGATATTCCGTATATAGCGGATACCCCCAGATTTTTTGTAAATTCATTGCACCGTTATTTATATTTACGATGAAACACTCCTCATAAAGAAAACTATATTTCTATTTTCAAAGAGACTTATCACTATAGCAATATTTTTTAAAAAAGCTATCCACTTTCTTCATAAAGCTTACATATTAAAAACACCTAAAGATAGTTTAGGTGTTTTTGAAATTTTTATATTCATCTATTCTCTAAGTAAAAGCTCAATGGTTATATGGCCTTCTTACTCTTTGAAGCCCCTACTTTTTTTCTCCACATATTTTCCATTTGTTCGAGAGTTTTACCTTTTGTTTCAGGAACAAATTTCCAGACAAACAAAGCAGAAAGTATACTCATTAAACCGTAAAAACCATATGTTAATCCTCCGCTATATTCCATCATCACGGGATATGTAGAGGAAATAAAATAGTTAGCCGCCCACTGAGCAGCTACGGCAATAGCTACAGCACGACCTCTAATTTTATTAGGAAAAATCTCTGAAATGAGCACCCAACAAATTGGTCCCCATGACATCATAAAGGAAGCTGTATAAATAATGATAAATACAAGCGTCCCTATACCAATGATGTTTGAAAAAGCCATGCTTGCTACACCGAACATTCCAATGGCCATTCCGATAGACCCTGTTATTAATAAAGGTTTTCTTCCCAAACGATCAACCGTCAAAATTGCAATTACTGTAAAAATAACGTTTACTAATCCCATAATAATAGTTTGCAGCATAGAAGAACCTTTAGCTGCTCCCATGCTTTCAAAAATACGCGGAGCATAATATAGAGCTACATTGATTCCTACAAACTGTTGAAATACAGAAAGCAGTATACCTACAACGATAACTAATTTTCCATATGCCAATAATTTTTCAGACGAAACATTGGTAGAAATTGTTTGTTTAATATCTTCTAAAATTGATTTCGCTTCTGAAGATCCATTAATTTTAGTTAGTATGGCTAAAGCTTTTTGATCTTGATTCTGTATAGCTAAGTAGCGAGGCGTTTCAGGAACTAAAAACAAGAGTGCTGCAAAGAGTAAAGCTGGAATGGCTCCTGAAGCAAACATGTATCTCCAACCTACATCATTAATCCATTCTAAGGTTTCCCCATTTGCAATACCCCAATTCACGAAGTAAACGACTAACATTCCAAAAATAATCATAAATTGATTGAACGATACCAATCTGCCGCGAATATCTGCCGGTGCAATTTCTCCTATATAGATGGGACAAATGGCTGATGCTAAGCCAACACCAATCCCACCTATAATGCGGTAGAAGTTAAAAGCAAGTAACAAAGAGAGTGTCGGTTCCCCTTTTGTGAAAAATAAAAACTCAGGATAAGAAGCGCCTAACGCTGAGACTATAAAAAGAATAGCTGCTAGTATAAGTGATTGTTTGCGTCCTAGTTTCGTCGCAAAATAACCAGATACCAATCCTCCAATAATACATCCTATTAAAGCACTTGATACAGTAACACCATGTGCTAAAGATCCTAACCCTAAGCTGTCAATAAGATACACCTTTAATGATTCTTCAGCTCCAGATATTACAGCTGTATCATATCCAAACAGTAACCCTCCGATAGCGGCAACTAAGGTAATAGAAAAAATATATAATGAGTTTCGATTTTGTTTCATGCGTTGTTAAAAGCAGTTAGTTAAAAGTAACAGTAGAAGTTCTATTTCTAACTGAGTTCGCACTTATTTGAATACGCTTTTAAATTCTTGGAACACAAAAGAAATTTTCGTCGTCTATTCGACTAACTGCTCTTATCCTCCCCTCCAATGTACGTATTTTTCTAGTGAATCAAATCTTACTACAGCATTTTCTATACTTCCTTTTGTGTTAGGTATATCGATATACAACCATAATCAATTGATACAAGCTACTTTCATATGAAGTTTCTTTTTAAAGTAAGGTTGCATATTTTGCAACCTATTATTTCCTTTTAAATTCGCCTAGCTTTTTACTTAAGTCGTTTGTTTGAAGGTAGACTTCTTTATATAATTCATAAAGCTGTTTATAGACTTGTACATGTTCTGCATTAGGATAATATGTTTTCGACGAGGTAATAAATACGTTTGCACACTCTTCCAATGAGTTATACCAGCCACAGCCATAAGCTGCTAGCATGGCTGCTCCTAACGCTGGGCCTTGTTCAGTAGACAACTTTACGATTTTTGCATTAAAAACGTCTGCTTGAATTTGAAGCCAATGATCATTTTTTGCTCCTCCGCCAATTGATACAATAGACGTAATTTCCTTTCCGCTTTCTCGAAAGATTTCAATTGACTCATTTAAAGAAAACGTAATACCTTCAATAACCGCTCGCGTAAAGTCTCTCTTTTTATGAGAGGCGTCCATTCCTATAAAACTTCCGCGAATCGTAGCATCTGCATGCGGTGTACGTTCCCCAACTAAGTAAGGGGTAAATAAAAGGCCGTTTGATCCGATTGGTACATTTTTTAGGTCAGCCAACAATTCTTCAAACGTGTCGTTTTCTGCGAAATTTTCCTTAAACCAGCTTAAACTGTGACCCGCAGATAGCGTAACGCCCATCGTATAAAAGGCATTTTCTTTTCCATGATTAAAATAATGGACTTTTCCATTAAAGTCTCTATCGCTTCGTTCCTCATAAGAAAGAACAACACCTGATGTCCCAATGCTACATAGTGTTTCCCCTGATGATAAAATGCCGGCGCCAATTGCTCCGCAAGCATTATCAGCTCCACCTGCAAATACTTTCGTTGAAGTGGCTAATCCCGTTTTTTGAGAGAACGCTTCACTAATATTGCCTATGCATTCACTAGATTCAACTAGTGGCGGACAAAGATTAATATTGATTCCTGTTAATTGGCAAAGCTCATCATCCCATTTTTTCTTGCTGATGTTTAATAATAATGTACCGGCAGCATCTGAATATTCACTATGAATAAAGCCGGTCATTTTAAAGCGTAAATAATCTTTAGGCAGCATAAATACAGCTGCTTTTTCAAATATAGCCGGTTCATACTCTTTTACCCACAATAACTTAGGAAGAGTAAATCCTTCTAAAGCCTGGTTTTTTGTTATCTTTAAAAGACGTTTTTCTCCAATGACTTTATAGAGATGATGACATTGTTCTGTTGTTCTTGTGTCATTCCACAAAATGGCGTTACGTAATAGGTTATAGTTTTCATCCAGCATCACAAGGCCATGCATTTGTCCAGAATAACTAATTCCTTCTATATCTTCGGGTTTTATATTAGCGTTAGCAATTAATTCACTTAAAGCACTAGCCGTCTGCTGAACCCATTCTTCTGGATTCTGTTCGCTATACCCTGTTTTTTCATGAAGGAGAGGATAATCCTTAGAAACCACAGCGCAAATCTTGCCTTTTGTATCAACTAAAACCGTTTTTACGGCGCTTGTTCCTAGATCAATTCCAATTACATATTTCATCTTAATACCTCCGCGTTTATAAACGAGAGTAGAAATCGTTTCTACTCTCGTTTGTTTTTTAAACTTCCAAAATATATTGATTTAAAATAGCCTTTAATCGTTCTTGTCTTCCTGATTTATTCATAATATTCGGATTTTTAAACGCGTACTGCTCCAGTGTATGGAAGTTAGCTTTTCCTTCCACAATCTCAAGCCCAATTCCCTCTTTAAAGCTGCTGTAGCGCTCGTTGATAACATTTTTGAAAACACGATCTTCTACTAATTTATGTGCTACTTTCAATCCTCGAGCAAACGCATCCATTCCTGCTACATGAGCATAGAGTAAATCGTCTTGTTCAAAAGAACCTCTGCGTACTTTGGCATCAAAGTTTAATCCTCCGCTTCCCAGCCCTCCATTTTGCAGGATTTCATACATTGCTAGCGTTGTAGAATATAAATCCGTTGGGAATTCATCTGTATCCCAGCCTAAAAGAGGGTCACCTTGGTTTGCATCCACTGATCCTAAGAAGCCTTGTACTCTAGCTACTCGTAATTCGTGTTCAAATGTATGCCCAGCTAACGTTGCGTGGTTAGCTTCTAGATTAAGTTTGAAGTATTTATCTAATCCGTATTGTCTTAAAAATGAAATAGTTGTTGCTGCATCGGTATCATACTGATGTGTCGTAGGTTCTTTAGGTTTAGGTTCAATTAAAAACTGCCCCGTATATCCAATTTCGGTTGCGTAATCTACAGCCATATGCATAAATCTAGCTAAGTTATCTAGCTCTAACTGTAAATTTGTGTTAAGCAGTGTTTCATATCCCTCACGGCCGCCCCAGAATACATAATTTTCTGCGCCTAATTCTTTTGCTGTTTCAAGCCCCTTTTTTACTTGAGCCGCCGCATAAGCAAATACATCTGCATTACAAGAAGTAGCTGCACCATGAACGAACCGGGGATTTGTAAACATATTCGCTGTGTTCCATAATAACTTTACGTTACTTGTTTGCATATATTCTTTGATCATAGTGACGATAACATCAAGATTTTTATTTGTTTCTTGCAACGTACTGCCCTCAGGAGCAATGTCTCGATCATGAAATGCGAAGAATGGAACATTTAATGTTTCAAAAAGTTGAAAAGCTGCCTCAACTCTAGCTTTTGCTAAATCCATTCCATCATATCTATCCCAAGATCTTTGCATAGTAGCTGCACCAAAAGGATCCGTACCATCTGCTGTAAACGTGTGCCAGTAAGCAACAGAAAAACGCAGCTGATCTTTCATTGTTTTACCGCCTACTACTTCTTCAGGATTATAGTATTTAAAAGCTAAAGGATTTTTAGAATCTTTACCTTCGTATAAAACTTTGTTTGCGCTTTCAAAATAATTAATTTTATTAGTACTAGTTTGGACCATTTGTCATTTCCCCCTTCGATTTAAGTGAACAAGTTTATCCATTAACTATCTTGATTCAGTTAGTTTGTTTATCCAATAAACTAACTTTATTTCATCATATACAAAATAAATGTTTATTTCAATGTTTTTTTTAGAAAATTTAGTTATAATATTAGATATGATACTTTTAAATATCTAATTCAAGCTTCAAAAAACACCAACTTAGTTCGATAGATAAACAAAGGAGTGGTTATTATTCAAATTGCAGATCAAGCTTTAGTAAAAAAAATGAATCAAAAATTAATATTAGATGAAATTTTAAAGAACTCCCCTATCTCCAGGGCAACTCTCTCTGAGATTACAGGATTAAACAAGTCTACTGTCTCCTCTCAAGTAAATACACTGCTTGAAAAAGATTTTATTTTTGAAATTGGGGCAGGGCAATCCAGAGGCGGCAGAAGACCTGTAATGCTTGTTTTTAATAAGAATGCAGGCTATTCGATCGGTATCGATATAGGAGTCGACTATCTTAACGGAATTCTAACCGACTTAGAAGGAAATATTATTCTTGAGAAGACTTCTGACTTGTCTAGTTCTTCTGCTAGTGAAGTAAAAGAGATTTTATTTGCACTTATTCATGGTTTTGTAACCCATATGCCTGAGTCCCCTTATGGTCTAGTGGGAATAGGGATTTGTGTTCCAGGTCTTGTAGATCGTCATCAGCAAATTATTTTTATGCCTAACTTAAATTGGAATATCAAAGATTTGCAGTTTTTAATTGAGAGTGAGTTTAATGTTCCGGTTTTTGTTGAAAATGAAGCTAATGCAGGAGCATACGGTGAAAAAGTATTTGGTATGACAAAAAACTACGAAAACATCGTTTACATCAGTATTAATGTCGGAATTGGAACTGGACTTGTTATTAACAACGAATTGTATAAAGGTGTTCAGGGTTTTTCTGGGGAAATGGGTCATATGACGATAGATTTTAATGGCCCCAAATGTAGCTGTGGAAATCGGGGCTGTTGGGAATTATATGCTTCTGAAAAAGCGTTACTGGCTTCGCTCTCTAAAGAAGAAAAGAATATTTCTCGAAAAGAGATTGTGGAACGTGCAAATAAAAATGATGTAGAAATGTTAAATGCACTTCAAAACTTTGGCTTTTATATCGGAATTGGATTAACCAATATTCTTAATACATTTGATGTAGAAGCTGTTATCTTGAGAAATCATATAATTGAATCTCATCCCATTGTTTTAAATACGATTAAAAACGAAGTTTCTTCTAGAGTCCATTCTCATTTAGACAATAAATGTGAACTATTGCCTTCTTCGTTAGGAAAAAATGCACCTGCTTTAGGAGCGGTTTCTATCGTTATTGATTCTTTTTTAAGTGTTACCCCTATAAGTTAGTTAAGTGAACGCAAAGGTTAGCAAACTATATCACGTTTGATCTTAAGAATGAAGCAGCTATTTTCGATTAATTGATTTTCTATAAAAGGGAAAGAATTACCCTCTTCTAATAAGAGTGTTATGTCTGTCTCCGCCACCTTTTTCATCCCATGCAGCCAGTCACCTATCATAACGGCAACTGGCTGTTTATATGTTATTGGCAACCTGCTCTTTTCTAAACTACGGAGAGTCTTGCCTTTTGGGTTAATTTACCTGCTTTTCACATTATGAAGCATGTCTTGTCAGAGTAGTTATGACTTCTTTATATTCCTCTAACTCTTTGGTCTGTGCGAGAGTATTGATTTTCTCTAGCGATAAAAGAGAACTCTGAATAATAAATGTGCGAGGCTCCGTATCATTTTGCAGTAATTCATCAGATATAAACGTCACAAATTCCAGACTCTTCTTTTGTTCCTCTTCATTTGTTAGTTTATTTTCAATCACCCGTTTTAACTTCGCGGTTACGCGCATAAGCTCAGTCGAAAAATGACTTTCTGTTTTCTCATTAAATACCGCAGAGTAAACGGAAGGATTAAATAACTGTTCTTTTTGTTCTGCTACTTCGATTACGATCTCCTCTATACGCTTCATACAATAACGGACAATTTGTTCAATAGGCAATGGATAGTTTAGTGCTTTATTCATTTTAAATATATTGTTAAGCATTCCTTCTAGCAGCACAGCTCCATCAAATAAATAAGGAAAAGTCTTAGACGGGAAAATCTGCTGCAAACGTTCATATATCCAGTTGAATGTTGCTGTTTTTAACTCCTCTATATATTGAAATGTTTTGATCTCATTTAAAATGAGTGTACTTTCAATCATTTCAGGAATTTTGTTTTGCTCTGCAAAGTTCAGCATAAAAATTATCTGTTCTTCAAATACCTTCTGATTGTCTCCTTTATATTCAATGGCTACTTTTTCTCTTTGGAGAATAAGTGATTCTTGCAAAGACGAAAGTAATGAGAGAAGGAGTTCGCTTTTAGATGAAAAATATTTATAAAATGTTCCTTTTGAAATACCGCTTCTTTCTAATATATCTTGTACCGAAGTGTCTACGTATCCTTTTTCCATAAAAAGCTGGTGCGTATGCCCTAAAATATCGAGCTGTTTTTGGTTCATTGCTGCTACTCCTCTGTTTACAATTTACTTTTTATTTAGTATAACTTATCTGCCTTTTCCTACGTGAATTTTATCCTTTTTCCTTGATAAATAAATAAAAATAATTATATACTATTAGTACATTTTTATACATGTGGTATAAAAATGTACTAATAGTATAGGTTAATTAAACAAAGCAACTATTTATCTAGCAAGTGACAACTACTAAGCGCTATGTAGCTAGTAAATTCCAAATTTATACCTATTCTGAAGGAGGAATAAGATCATATGAACAAAGAAGTCATTCCCGTTACAGAAATTCCAAAATTCCAATCACGTGCAGAAGAGTTTTTCCCTATCCAATGGTATAAAGAAATGCTGAACAACCACCCTGTTTATTTTCATGAAGAAACAAACACATGGAATGTATTCCAATACGACCATGTTAAACAAGTCTTGAGCAACTACGAATTCTTTTCAAGCGATGGGCAAAGAACCACTATTTTTGTTGGGGATAATAGTAAGAAAAAAAGCACATCTCCAATTACCAATCTTACAAACTTAGATCCTCCTGACCACCGGAAAGCGCGATCTTTGCTTGCTGCAGCCTTTACTCCTCGCAGTTTAAAGAACTGGGAACCGCGAATCAAACAAATTGCAGCAGACCTTGTAGAAGCCATACAAAAGAATTCAACTATTAATATTGTTGACGATTTATCTTCTCCTTTTCCTAGTTTAGTTATAGCAGATTTATTCGGTGTACCGGTAAAAGACCAATATCAGTTCAAAAAATGGGTAGATATTCTGTTTCAGCCTTATGACCAAGAAAGATTAGAAGAGATTGAACAAGAAAAGCAGCGTGCAGGAGCTGAATATTTTCAATACCTCTACCCGATTGTCATTGAAAAGCGCTCCAACCTTTCTGATGATATTATCTCAGACTTAATTCAAGCCGAAGTTGATGGTGAAACATTCACAGATGAAGAAATTGTACACGCTACCATGCTGCTTTTAGGTGCAGGAGTTGAAACCACAAGTCACGCCATTGCAAATATGTTTTATTCTTTTTTATATGACGACGAGTCGTTATACAGCGAGCTGAGAAACAATAGAGAATTAGCTCCAAAAGCAGTAGAAGAAATGCTTCGATATCGGTTTCACATCTCCAGACGAGATCGGACGGTTAAACAAGATAACGATTTATTAGGCGTTAAGCTAAAAAAAGGAGATGTCGTTATTGCGTGGATGAGTGCATGTAATATGGATGAGAATATGTTTGAAAACCCTTTTTCTGTAGACATTCACCGCCAAACTAATAAAAAACACTTAACGTTTGGAAACGGACCTCATTTTTGTTTGGGCGCCCCTCTTGCCCGACTTGAAATGAAAATCATATTAGAAGCATTTTTAGAGGCCTTTTCTCATATCGAACCATTTGAAGATTTTGAATTAGAATCGCATTTAACTTCTTCAGCTACGGGGCAATCTTTAACGTATTTGCCGATGAAGGTGTACAGATAAAGTTTATGTGCATGACAAAGCAGAGAAACGTGAAAGAGGTTTATCTTCTCTCATGTTTCTCTTTTCTTTTATTATCTCGTTTAACTACTTATGTACCAAGTTTAGGAGGGCTTTAATACGATTTAAAGCTGACAGTACCGAAATATAAGTGGCGATGAGCTGGTTAACGAAATATCAGCTATTGCCTTCTCTGCCTTAAAGCATCTTCTATAAAATGCTGATACAAATAATTAATAAGAGCAGTCGCAATCGAGATGATAAAAAGTTGAAAACGCGTCATGTTGACCATTTTGTATACCTTTAGTTTTTCTGCCAGACTCGTCAAAGGATAAGCAAATAGATAATCAAATAGAACGTTAATCAGCAAATATTTTTTAAAATTTCCATAGGTCAGCTTGAATACCCAAAAATTAGCTACAAAAAATGGGCCAAAGATAAAAGATATATCGCTTGCAAGTTTAGGGAAAAGAGGTTTTCTCACTTTCCACCAAGTAAAGCTTTTAGATAACTCACTGATAAAAGCAATAACCAATGAACTAAACGTTAAAACAGGTAGGTATCTTTTAAAGACAAATTTATCAACTTTTACTATAGACAGCCAAGGCAATAAAAGTACTGCCAAAAGCGTTAACTTTCCTTTCATTATGTACCCAACTCCTGCCGTTACGAAAATGTAAGCTAGATCATATCCTCTTTAGTTTGTGTAATAGGCTCTTTTTTATGTGCTTATTACACTGCGTTAGTTCTTTTATTCGCCTTTTGTTACAAAATTTTTTCCTTTCTTTATTTTAATCCTGTACTTTTTTGCTTTTAGGAAATTATTGAGTCTCATATTCTGCATGTGCATGGAGAAAATACGGAGGTGAATGTTTAAAAGGAGGAAATAAAAATGACTACAGTACGTGAAGTTATGACTAAAGATGTGAAAGCTTGTGCACCGCACGACCCAGTAACAGCAGCTGCAAAATTAATGCGTGATATTAATTGTGGTTCTGTGCCGGTGTGTCAAGAAAATCGAGTAATGGGAATGATCACAGACCGTGATATCGTGTTAAATTGCGTGGCGGATGGAAAAGATTGCAACACTGTGCATTGCCATGATTGTATGACTAAAGATGTAATTACGTGTTCTCCGGATACGGATATTCACGAGTGTGCACGTATGATGGCTGACCATCAAATTCGCCGCATTATTGTAGTGGAGAATAATAATATGGTTGGAATCTGTGCAATCGGCGACCTTGCGACAGTGAACGTATATGTTGATGAAGCCGGTGCAGCATTAAGCGAAATTTCTAACCAAGTTCATTAAAACTTTTCAGCATATAAATCCTTAATGCTTGTACAAAATAACCCTGTCTGCAAGGAGGTGCTAACATGCCAAATTTAAACGATAACAAATTTAAAAAGATTCAGTCTGAGAGTCAAAAGCAAGGAAAGTCTCAAGAAGAATATGCGGCTGAGCTTGACGCTAATCGTGCAAAAAGCCAAAAGAAAAAGTAACAATAAAAGGATTACAATCGGCAGAGGCTCGTTTGTAATCCTTTTTATCATCCCGTTTTGTTACAGGCTGCGATCAGTTATAAATGTATAGTGAGTATATGCTTCATACTTCTCACCGGGCTTTAATACACAAGAAGGAAAATGCTTATGATGAATAGCGTCTGGTAAACCTTGTGTTTCTAGGCAAACACCGAGGTATTTCTCTGAGTGAACCCCTCTAATTTCGAATTCTTCGTCTAGATGATTTCCCGTATAGAGAACAACTGAAGGCTGATCCGTTTTGACTTCTATTTTGCGGCCGCTTGCAGGATCAAATAATGACATCTGATTTTCAGCTTCTGCTTCTAAAAGAAATGGATGATCGAACCCTTTACCCACTAATATATTTTGCGGATGTGTAGAGTCCACACCTTCCTTGAGACTATGTCCTTCTCTAAAATCAAATGGAGTATCTGTGACGTTTAGCGTTTCTCCAGTAGGTAAAAGATCATCATTCAACTCTAAGAATTCGTTACTTTTCATCTTCAAAACATGATCTAAGACCGTTTCTTTTAGATTTCCGTTTAAATTGAAATACGTATGATTTGTTAAATTGATAAGAGTGTCTTGATCTGTTGTTCCTTCATAAGAAATATGGAACTCATTTTTATTCGTTAATGTATACGTAACTTTCACTTCAAGGTTGCCGGGATACCCTTCTTCTCCGTCTTTACTTACATATGTAAATTCAACACCTACATGATCAGTTGTCTCAATAGTTTTGGTATTCCATATTTTATGACTGAATCCTTCTTTTCCGCCATGCAAATGATTGTTTCCTTCATTTTTCTCTAGACGATAAGTTTCATTATTAAGCTCAAACGATGCTCCACCTATACGCCCTGCTACGCGTCCAACCACAGCTCCGAAATAAGGAGAATACTTTTGGTATTCTTCTATTGAATCAAATCCCAATACAACACTTTCAATCTTCCCTTCAGAATCCGGCATTTCAATATTTGATATTACACATCCATAGTCAAGGCAGGTGATTTTAAGCCCTTCATCATTTAATAAGGTATAAGCATGTACAGCTTGATTGTTTAGTTCGCCAAATTTCTCTGAGTTCACTTTCACTTTTAATCAGTCCAATCCTCTTTTTATTCGTAAATTGCTTAACGGACCCTACATGTTATAAACATCGGATATGTTGTTATAGTTCCCTCTGCAATCCTTCCTGAATCTTCATTATTCTCATTTTATTGTAATCGTGTACATTTCTTAATTCAAGCTTGAATGATAAAGGCTGGCCACTGTGTGTCATTGCTATTTCTTTAGTATTCCTAAGTATTCTTCCCAAGGTCCTACATCTTCTCTGTATCGTTCTGCCATTACTCGAACAATTTGCGCAATATGGGTTAAATCATGAGCAACCCAAGTCGAGAGCAGCTCTCTGACTTTTACTTCCCCAAACTCAGGGTGTTCTCCTCTCACTTCAAGGTGCTTTTCATGCTTAACTAGCAGCTTTAGTTGATGTAAATTCTGTATTCTTACCTTTTTGAATTCAAGAAGCTTCTCTTCAATAGAATTAGCAGATTCCTTGTTTAAATGGGCATAGCGGTCAAACGGAGGAAAAGCTCCCTCTTTTCCTTTTTGAAGGATAAATTCTAGCCTTGGTATCCAATTGTTTTTTTCTGCTTCTATTAAATGTTCTATGACTTCGGAGGTATTCCACGTTCCTTCTCCTTCATTGCATTGCAGCCACCCTGCAGATAGTCCCGACAAAAGTTTTTCAAGCGTTTGTGGCGTATGCTCAAGTATTTCAATCGCTTCTTTTAAATTAAAATTCATATCAATTCCCCTTTCTCAACGTAATGATGCTGAGCTGTCAGTTATGTAAATCCTTTAGAGATTATAGTCAATTTTACCATAATTCGCTTCTATTAAAGGTGCCAACTATTTTTCTAATTCCTTTTATGATGACTAAAACAAGAACACACGTTTGGTTTTTCTCTAGAAATATGATAAAATATATATAGGCTAAAACGTAGTGAGTATCAGTCTGAATAGATATTGCTCATCCGGAAAATAGATTACTAGAGGCTTTTTCATCTTGAACTTTCCGTGTGGATTGGAGTGAGACAACAGTGAGTAAAAATCAAAAGCGATGGACAAAAGAAGAAGATAGATTTCTTATCCAACACTATGGCGCTATGACGCTTCAAGAGATGGGTAAGTATTTACATAGAAGCAAGGAATCGGTTAATAAACGACTTACTCGATTAAATCTTCGTGCTTCGGATACAGCTTTACGTAAAAAATGGACGCTTGAACAAGATGCTTTTTTGCAGGAGAACATTGATATCATGAATAACCGTGAAATGGCACATTCCTTAGGCAGGAGTCCTTCTTCTATTGCTACGCGCATAAAAGTTTTGGGACTAACACGAAAAACGGCGATGCGAAGATGGACGCTGCAAGAAGACGAATATTTGCTAAGGTATTACGGGGTAAAACCTCTTTCACACATATCAGCTAAATTACAGCGAAGTGTGCAAGCACTAGAATCGAGGTTGAACCGTTTAGAAGTGTATGGAGCCAAAGCACACGTAGGACATATTACAGCGTGTGAACTAGCAGCCTGCCTTGAAGTAGATGTTCATACAATTTACAAGTGGATTCATAAAGAGAATCTATCGTACAAAATGATCATCGCCAAGACCAGAACATTTATGGGAATTGACATTCAATCTTTTTGGAATTGGGCTGAACAAAATAAATCGTGCCTTAACTTTTTTAAAATACCTAAAAATACGCTTATTCCAGAACCAGCGTGGGTGAATGAACAAAGAAAACTAGACTATGTAAAGCGCCCTAAATACGAGCATAAAAAGTGGACAGCAGAAGAAGATGCCAGATTGTGGCGTATGTTTTATCAGGAAAAGCGCAATCAGCGAGAAATTGGACAGCTGCTCGGGCGTTCGAGAAATAGCGTGCAGCGACGCTTAGAGCGTTTACGTAAAAAGAAACTAGTTAGTTAAACGATAAAAAGCTTGGAATAAGCTATGCTTACTCCAAGCTTTTTTTATTGATATGACTTTTTGTTAAGCTTTAACTGCTTTTTCCCAATCTGCTGCAAATTTTTCCATTCCTTGGTCAGTTAACGGATGTTTTGCTAATTGCTCAATAACAGCGTATGGAATTGTGGCAATATGAGCTCCTGCAAGTGCTACACGCGTTACATGATCCGGATGTCTTACAGATGCCGCAATAATTTGAGAGTCGATGTTTTGAACGCGGAATAACTCAGCAATTTTAGATACCAGCTGTACTCCGTCTTCTGAAATATCATCAAGACGTCCTAAAAATGGAGAAACATACGTCGCTCCAGCACGAGCTGCTAAAAGCGCTTGGTTTACTGTAAAGATCAGGGTTACATTTGTTTTTACGCCTTTTTTAGCAAGGTAGCGCGTCGCTTCCAAACCAGCTAATGTCATAGGCAGCTTAATCGTAATGTTTTTATCTCCGTCGTTAATTTTAATCAGTTCTTCAGCTTGAGCAATCATGTCTTCAGCAGAAAGTGCGTCAGGCGTTACCTCAGCGGAAACGGATTCAACTTCCGGTACCATTTGAAGAATTTCTTCGATGCGGTCTTCAAATCTTACGCCTTCTTTTGCTACCAAAGATGGATTGGTTGTCACACCAGCTAGAACACCTACTTTGTATGCTTTCTTAATATCCTCAAGGTTTGCTGTATCAATAAAAAATTTCATCTCACTATTCCTCCTTATTGTTATACATCAATCTGCATTTCAACTTGCGCGAACTATAGTCTAGCCGATTTGCTGAAGGGCATATAGATTTTCTATAGAAGCGTTTTCAATCTCTTTTGCAGTTAATACCTTTAATTTTTCTAAAAATTGTATAGCGTCCACTCGGTCTTCAATGTCTTCTTCTGTACGAATATTCTCCGTTTTAATCTGATGGATACATTCGTTGATGACTTCTTTGTACGCATTCGTTTGGATAAACCATTCTGCTAACAGCGTTTTTGTTGCTTCTCTTTCTTCTTCACTTTTAACTGCAAACAAACTCTCTGTTTCCGTTTCACTCAGCATAAGGCTGCTAAAATCGTGATTCATACAAAGCCAAAAATAACCTTTTTGGCTATCGTAATACTTTCCTTCTCTTAAAAGAAAATACTTGATTCCAAATTTAATTTTATGAGATTGGTTCTCTGAACTCGGCATATGAATTTCTTTTATTTCTACGCTTTCTGATACATCCAGATATGTTTCTAAACCATACTTTGTATTCACTACTTTTGCATCCAATATGTCCATCCTCATTCTCCTTTTCTCAAATTCTATTTATTTTTATAAAAACAGAGGTCTGATTTTATGTAATAACGAATCCCATTTTTGTGGATGTTTTTCTTAACCAACCGACATGTTTTACTGTTTACGCTTTCATTATATATCAGATTATTCGAAAAATCATCAAAAACAATCAAATTCATTCAAAAAAAGTCATGAAATCGTAAAAAGTAGTCAAAAAAGGTCATTGTTCATTAAAAATAGAGGAACTTTTATGTTGATTACGTGCTTCAAAGTTTCTTAAGGTAATTACCTTTTCCAAAAAAACGACTTTTATTACATACCCTTTCTGGAAAAATATACTCATTCGTTTCACCATTTTTTCACTTTAACATGATATCTTGTAGTATACTTTTGTTTCACGTGCTAATTCCCATGATTTTTTGCTATTTAAGGTTATTCATTTTTATTAGTGGGAAAGTTACATAAATACAACACGTTATAGGGGGACTTTAACATGGATAAGAGAATTGAAACATTAAAAGAAAAGCTGCCTGATAATCATAAGGAGGTTGCTGTTCTGACCTCTCATATTTTTGATGCGCTTGATAAATTAACAACTGAACATCGCAGATATGTTGATATTTCGGCAGCAGCCAAAATAAAGCCGAATCCGGATGAAGAGAAAGCTTTTTTTGATACCATTTATCAAGTAAAAACACTCATTATGTCAGAGCTTGAAAAAACCGTTGAGGATATCGAGCACAAAGGTGATAAAAACTGGCATAAGAACTATAAAGACGGAATCGAGTGATAGGTAAATAAAACGTTTAAAAGCCTGTGCTTTTTGGAGCACAGGCTTTTTTCCATGAGATTGTCTACACTCGACTAGCTCGATTTGGAGAGCTCTTGGAATTCAATCATTGAAGGTTTAATACCGTTACTTTTTCACGAGTCATGGATTCAATGCTTTTACGAATACCTTGAGCACCCATACCGGATCCTTTTACGCCAATAAAAGGAAAATGATCAGGGCCGCGTTCCGTACGGCCGTTGATTTGAACGGAGCCCACTTCAATTTTATTTGCAATTGAGAAGGCTTTATTAATATCTTTTGTAAAAACGCTTGCTTGTAAGCCAAATTCTGATTCGTTTGCTATATCAACGGCTTCTTGATCAGAAGCGACGCGGATAATTGGTAACACAGGACCGAATGGTTCTTCCCATGCTACGCGCATAGTATCATTCACGTCATCTAAAAGCGTAGGATAGATAAGGTTTCCTTCACGCTTGTTTCCAGTCACAACTGTTGCACCTTTTCCTAGTGCATCTGCAATTAAAATCTGAATAAAGTCAGCTGCTTTGCTATCAATTAATGGAACGATCGTACATCCATCTTCAGGAGAACCGACTGATAGTTTATGTACTTCTTCTTTTAAAATATTTACGAGCTCGTTTGCCACTTTTTCATGCACAAGTACACGTTTAATAGCTGTACAGCGCTGACCGGAATAAGAAAATGCTCCGCTTATAATATGTTTTGCTGCTTCTTGTAAATCTGCATCTTCACATACAATACCCGGGTCTTTTCCTCCAAGTTCTAGTACAAGAGGAATCATGCCTGCCTTTTTAGCTAATTGAGTACCCGTATTTGTTCCCCCGGTAAATGAAATCATGTTAATGCCTTTATGTTCAACTAAATAATCCCCAATAACAGATCCGCGGCCCGTCACGACGTTTACAAGACCTTGTGGAATACCTGCTTGATGAAGAGCTTCAATCATCTTAATACCGCTGATCGCTCCTTGCGTTGCAGGTTTGAAGATAACTGCATTTCCTGAAATAAGCGCAGGCGCTAGTTTAGCAGCTGCTAAATTTACCGGATAATTAAAAGGAGGAATTGCGAGTACAACTCCTAAAGGTACGCGTTCAACAATAGCAACTTTAGACTTAGAACCGCCAGGAAAACTATCTCCCTTCATGCTTTCTCCGTTCATATGAAGGGCTTCTTCAACTGTATAGCGAATGAAATCTGCTGTGCGCACTACTTCATTCCTTGCATCTTTTAAGCTTTTTCCAACTTCCTTCATAATAATTTCGGCAATTTCACTCTGCATTCTTACCAGCTCATCCGCCCAGTTGTATAAATACTTGGCACGTTCTTGCAGAGAAGTTTCTGTCCACCCTTTCTGAGCTTTTTGCGAGGCATGTACTGCTTCATCGACCTCTTCTTTTGTGATAGCCTGCACTTTTCCAATCACGTCATGACGGTATGGAGAAACAATGTCAATTGTCTGCCCTGATTTACTTTCTTTCCACTCACCGTTAAGATAAAAAGAATAAGTTGATACATTTAATACCGTTGTTGTCATAAAAAGTCCCCCTTAATAAAAGTGAAATTATTATCAAAATTTTCAGTCTTTTTTACGAATGAAAACTCTGTGAATATCTGAGCAAAAAGAATTCTAGATACATCCATTTCTATAACTTTTTATATCGCTTGTAACTTCCTTAAACTTGTTGCCTTTAAAGCAGCAGCTTTTCTCTTTTCGACTCAAAACCAAAGCATCATATAATTTAATGAATATTTTGTATTTTTAATATATATAAATTTCTTTCATTCGTACAATACAAAAAAGTTATCTCAACGATTAATAATGTTAATGATTTATGTCCCCCATACAAAAAAATTTATGGCTTCCTACTTTTTTAGGGAAAATGGGAGTTTTAAGTTCCCTTGATTATATTTATTTTGAGGGAGATATTGAGGAGATGCACTACTCTTTTTGTTCTATGTGTTGAGAAAATAAAATAAGGGTATATAATAAATATAGGAAAATGAAGATAAAAGTAGAATATATATTCTAAAGGGAGGGATTTATTGTGATTGTTACTTTAGGTTTTGCGGCATCAATTATTGCTTTGTTTATGCTTTTTACTAATCGGACGTCCAATATCCCGGAAGAAATAATCCATGAAACCACAAATGTTAATAAAGAAGAGCAGTATATGTATTATATATAAAGCGTCTTAACAGACGCTTTTTTGTTGCGCTTTTTACAAAGTCTATAGCGGTTAAAAACGGCCCTCACCTATCATTTATCTTTATTTATCAGCGCCTGATAGCCATAAATAGTTAAACAGAAACTAATAAATGAAGAAAAGATATGTTTTGGTTTAAAGTTAACTAACTTAAATAAGTCCAATTTTTGATACAAGTAACTTAGCGGAAAAGCAAATAGTGAATCCATTAGTAAATTAACGAAGAAAAATCGTTTGAAGCTACCAAACGTAAAATGAAAGATCCACAGTGTCCCTACTAAAAAGGGGCCAAAAATAAAACTGCTATCGTTTAAAATTTTCCCTTTCCACCCTCCTTTTACCCTCCACCACTTGTAAGGAATAGCTAATGAGCACATTCCAATTACTAACGATGAGGCAAAAAGAGAAGCGGGAAAATAGGTTCTCATTGATTTTTTCGGCATAAAAACAAGGGAGATCCATGGAAGAAACAATTGAAGAATTCTGATGACATTGGGCATATTAGTAAATTCTCCTTTCTTATGTTAACATGCCTAAATGTAATCGGATTATGCCTATGTCCGCAAAACAGAGTAAGCTCTGTTACTCCGTGAGTTCTTTACAACCGGTGGAACAATCATGATTAAGACAGAGCACAGCTTCCAGCAAAACGTTTAAAAGTTAATTCTTTTTAAATGAAAATATCTGAATTCAAAATACGACAGACTTCGACACTAGCTATTTGTTACTATATTTTTTAGGTTCTATTTTTAGATTGGAACCATTTTTACATAAATGATTCAACAATTTAAGCCTTTAAAATGACGTGGCAAGCGGAGGAAACTTAATGTGTTTCAAATGTAGACTACTGCTGATAAAGATAGAATTTATACGAAAAATGATGATGATGATTGCCCTAGAAGAAGGGTTTACAAGTAGTAATACGATTAAAATTAGTCAGGATCTAGATGTATTGTTAAATCGGTTTGAAGCTACTTGTTAAGAAATGCTGGCTGATAACAGAAAAAGGATCTTTCAATAAGATCCTTTTTTACTGTTGGTAGACGATTATTCGTTTCAAAAAAATAAAAGGCTAATGTTATTTAATAGCATATTGTGATCTCTCTTTCGTGCTCTATTTAATCATTGTGGGCTTCAAAAAAATCCCACATCATTTTTGAAGCATTAGGACCTTTTGAATCAGTATCCGATCCATTGTCATTTCCTCCTGACCATGCATGCCCCATATCCTCTACCATAATTTTTTTCATCCACATTTTATTTTCTGTATCTACGTAGTCATACGTTATGTAACTATAGTGATTTTCGTTTTCCCTTGAAGTATAAGAAGCTGCATTTTCATGTAGGTCGATACCGAAATACTTATATGTATAAATCCACTGTTGAATTAATGTAGACGCATTAATTGGGTTGACTGTTGTATCTGATTGACCGTGAAACGTAATGATGGGAACAGGCCGTGCATAAGGTCCCATTTTTTTATAAGCTTCATCACCGTCAAGTTCAGGATTTAGAGATCCATATAGCATGACTTCTCCAGCTGTGATGAGATCTACAGCATAAGCATTACTGCCTGCTGAATGAATGCCTACCGCTTTAAATACATCAGGATAAGCAATAGCCATCACATTTGCCATAAAGCCTCCAGCTGACATACCAGCAAGGTATATATTAGTAGAATCAATCGCATATTTAGCGGTTATGTGATCAATCATATCTTTTATTATGTCTGGCTCTCCATTGCCGCGAAACTGGTTATACTCATAAAACCAATTCCAGCACCCGTTGGAATTAGCAAAGTAATTCATCTGAGGATAAAGAACAATAAAGCCTTTTTCTTCCGCTAGCTTATTCATTTCCGTACCCGCAGCAAAATCATCTGCATCTTGTTGACATCCATGAAGCATAACGATTAATGGTACTTTACTTAACCCAGTATATGTACTTGGAACATATACCTTGTAGGTAAAGTAATCATCATAATTATACTCTTTCCAAATAGGACGAAAGAACGCACTCTGTAATTCTATTAAAAACGTTGAAGCGCTTAAAACTGGATTCATAAAAAAGGAACATAAAGTATTCACGAAGTTTACCCTCTCTCTATTTCTGATGTATACTCTCTATTTCGTTATATCACAAAATAATCCTTTTATTATGGCGCTGATCTTTTTTATATGCCTTTAATTATTTTCCTCTTCATGCTTTAGTCGTACAAATTCATAATGCAAAACTATAGAAAAAAGAATTCTATAGCAAGAACAGTCACTTAGTACGTTTAATACATGTATACGCGCGGAATACTAGAAAAGGACTGGCTATAAAAGCCCGTCCTTTTTTATGTTATCAAACGATTATTTATTTAACCAAAATTAAAAACTGATATTATTTGGCGGTACATTGTCTCCTTTGTCCTCTTTCTTGAGCTCAGATTCTATATATGAATCTTTAGAGGATTCTCCCATACGCCAATAAACAAGAAAGCTGATGGCAATACACCCTGCTACATAGAAAAAGAAAATTGATTCATGGCCAATACTTTTTAGCCATAGGGCGATAAATTCTGCTGTGCCTCCAAATATGGCAACTGTAAGTCCATACGGTAATCCTACACCAAGAGCTCGAATTTCTGTTGGGAAAAGCTCAGCTTTTACAATAGCGTTAATAGATGTATAGCCTGTTACAATGATAAGTCCAACTGTCATTAATAAAAAAGCCATGACTGGGTTATGTGCTTGTTTCATAAAAAGAAACAGCGGTACAGTCAATAATGTTCCTAAAATACCAAAGCTCATTAACAGCGGTCTGCGTCCAATTTTATCTGATAGCATACCTGCTATTGGCTGAATGACAACAAATACAAGCAGTGCACAGAAGTTAATCCAGCTTACGACCCCTTTATCTAGTCCTACACTGTTTACCATAAATTTTTGCAAATATGTTGTATACGTATAAAAAGCGACCGTTCCTCCTAATGTTAAGCCAATAACGGTCAACACCGCTTTAGGATGCTTCATAAGTGCTTTAATTGTCCCTGCATTTTCACGGCTTTCAGCGTCCATTTTAGAAAATTGTTCTGACTCATCCATTGTACGGCGCAACCATAAAACGCTTAGCGCGCCGATTGCTCCAATGACAAAAGGAATACGCCAGCCCCATGAAATCATATCTGCTTCACTAAGAACGTTTTGCAGAATAATTTGAACACCTAATGCTACCAGCTGACCAGCAACAAGCGTCACGTACTGAAAGCTTGAATAAAATCCTCTTCGCCCCCTGCTTGCCATTTCAGAAAGGTAAGTTGCAGAAGTTCCGTATTCTCCTCCTAAGGAGATTCCTTGCAGCAAACGCGCTAATACTAGAATAATAGGAGATAATAACCCTATTGTGCCATAGCTAGGAGTACAGGCGATAATAAAAGAACCGCTCGCCATAATGGTAATAGATAAGGTAAGCGCAGCCCGACGACCATATCGATCCGCATAGCGTCCCATTAATAAACTTCCGATTGGACGCATTAAGAAACCGACGGCAAAGATTGCCGCTGTGTTAAGCAGCTGACTTGTTGAATCACCTTCCGGGAAGAATTGCGATGAAAAATAGACGGCAAAAGCAGAGTAAACGTACCAATCGTACCATTCAATTAAGTTCCCAACAGATCCTTTAAAAATATTACTTGTAACACGCCTGTTGTTTGTAGCTTCACTGGTATGAGCCATGAGTGATCCCTCTTTTCTTTGAGTGTTTAATGTTGGTTCTCCTGTAATATGAAGTAGCAAGTAATTTACCAGCAAATCTTTTTAAACAGCTAGATTGTATTGCTTTCTATAAAACCTGTTCAACCAATTACTTATATAATGAGAGCGCTTAAAAAAGGTTGGATAATTCATTTCAGTATCATCTATAGATAATAAGATAAGTGGTTTTAAAAGCGGCGGCTGTCTATTACATATGTAGTGTTAATCCTCCCTTCCATTTATATATTGTACTATTGATTTATTAGAAAATATAATATTTTCTAATTATTTATACAAAAATTTTACAAAGTTCGGCTTTCTAATTTATATGACAAACAGAAAAAAAGCCATGTTCTTTAAATGAGAACATGGTTAAGAAAATACTCTTATCAACTTGTGAGTGTAAGCTGCTTACATTTACATAATATGTAGAATAAACATAACTTGTACTAAGCTCTAACCTAAATTTAAGATAATTATCGAATTTTAATCTTATCTCTTATTATATATACAGCCATGGATGCTCTATAATTTTGTTGCATTGGCGACCTTAATTTGGCTCATTTAATTTTAAATTCACATAAAAAGCGTTCTATCCCGAGATATTTTTCACCTAAGCTTGTTGTTTGGAAACCAAACTATATAAAATAATGAATGAGAAGAAATACGCCGAGAACTGGAGCCGCAGCTAACATAAGGTTTATAGAATTTCTAATTCTCCACTTCTTGTCCGTTTTTGATTCCGTGGCCAGATTGGCTCTCATTCGATCACCGCTTACAGCTGCTCCAGATATAATAATGGCTAGCCCTACTAGTATAATGAACGCTACGAAAAATACTGTTTCTGAATTTACGTTTGCTATTGTACATCCTAATAAAAGAATAAAAGATAAAATGAACCCGCCAATAATTGATTTAATCATTTTTGTCTTCCTCCTAGCCTTTTTATAAATTTTCCACATATTAACTATATAATATCATTTTTTCTATATTTTTACTTTTATTTTATTGTTTTAACAGATAAAAAGACAGTAATTAAGGGAACTAAAAAAGCGAAACGCTCATGTCTGAGTACGTTTCGCTCAAGGGAACTACATTTTAACTATCTTTTGTGATGTCTGCTAAACTTAAGCGAATTACTTTTGATAAGTCACTTAACGTTAACTGTATTTGGTGACCTACACGTCCACCTGAAAAGTAAATCGTTTCACAGTTTTCTGCTGTAGAGTCAATGAAGGTTTCGAACTGCTTTTTCATTCCGATAGGAGAACACCCGCCGTGAACATATCCTGTAAGAGGTAACAGCTCTCTTTGAGGAATCATTTCTAAGGACTTTTCACCAGCCGCTTTTGCCGCTTTCTTTAAATCAAGCTCCTTTTCAACCGGTACCATGAAGACATAATGTTCTTTTGATTTCCCTACGGTCACCAGTGTCTTAAAGACTTTAGCAAGATCCTCTCCGAGCGAAGTAGCTACCTGTACCCCACTCAGCTTTTTAGTGTCATAAGAATAATAGTTGTACACAATTTTTTTCTGATCTAAAATTCGCATGACATTCGTTTTATCTGCTTTTTTACCCATAATTATCACCGATACCATCATAACACGTTTTGTTTTCATATCTCCATATATTAGGATAGATAGGTTAGTAAGGATTATTTATATCTTTTATATAAAAATGAATCTAATACGCTGAATAATGACTTTTCACCACCCTTTAAATCCGCTATTTTCACACAAAAAAGCCACTAGAGGCACTAGTGACTTTTTCCATTTCTATCTATTCGATTGTGCTGCTGCATCAATACGTTTGTTTTCTCTATCGCTACAGCTTTTCACCTTAACTATAAAGATGACATTTTACTTTATGCTTGTTGTCAATCACTGTATCTTCAGGTGTTTCTTTCATGCAGCGGTCAAATGCGAACGGGCATCTTTTATGAAACGCACAGCCTGAAGGTGGATTAAGAGGAGAAGGAATTTCACCTTTAACCTCAATTTTTTCGCGTTTTTCATGTTCGTGAATTGCCGGGACAGATGACAAAAGAAGTTTTGTGTAAGGATGACGAGGATTTGAAAAAATCTCATCTGTTGGCCCTTCTTCTACTAATCTTCCTAAATACATCACACCAACGCGGTCTGCAATATGTCTTACGACGCTTAAATCGTGGGAGATAAAAAGATATGAAAGCTTCATTTCTCTTTGCAAACTGCGCAGTAAGTTTAAGATTTGTGCTTGAATGGATACGTCCAGTGCTGAAACCGGCTCATCACAAATGATAAGCTTGGGGTTTAAAATCAATGAACGCGCAATGCCTATGCGCTGGCGCTGACCTCCTGAAAATTCGTGCGGATAGCGGTTGTAATCTTCTTCGTTAAATCCAAGCTTTTTTAATAACTCAATGACAAGCTGCTTTCGTTCGCTTTTTGCGCCTACATTATGAATTGTTAATGTTTCTTGAATGGAAGCACCAATCTTTTTTCTTGGATTAAGGGAAGTATGTGGATCTTGGAAAATCATTTGTAAATCTTTACGAATTGTTCGTAAGCGTGATGCTTTAGATTCGAAAATACTTTCTCCATTAAACTGTGCTTCTCCGCCCGTTGGTTCTACTAATTTTAAAAGCGTGCGCCCCGCTGTACTTTTCCCGCAGCCAGATTCACCTACTAATCCGTACGTTTCGCCTTCATAAATATCAAAGGATAAATCTTGAACTGCTTTGATTTGGCCTTTTGCTTTCCCTAAAGCAGAACGAACCGGATAATATTTTTGCAGGTTGCGAACTTCAAGCAAGGGCTTGGCGCTTTGCTGCTTTGCTTCACTAGACATACGCAACCTCTCCTTCTTGAATTTTTTCATAGTGCCAGCACCGAATGCGATGCGTATCATCGGCATGCTCTAAAACAGGTACTTCTTTATGGCATTTTTCCGTTGCAAACGGGCATCTTGGTGCAAAACGACAGCCGTCTGGCACGTTTGAAAGCGGCGGAACCGTTCCCGGAATGGACGAAAGCTCTTGTGTTCTGTCGCCATCTAAGTGAGGAACCGACTTAATTAGGCCCATTGTATAAGGATGAAGCGGCTTTGAAAACAGCGTTTTAACGTCCGTTTCTTCCATCACTTGTCCTAAATACATCACGGCTACTTTTGTACAAATATTAGCTACAACGCCTAAATCATGGGTAATGAAAAGCACGCCCATGTTGAGCTTGTCTTTTAAATCCATCATGAGGTCAAGAATTTGCGCTTGAATGGTTACGTCTAAAGCTGTTGTTGGCTCATCGGCAATAAGAAGCTTTGGCTCACAGGCTAAAGCCATCGCAATCATAATGCGCTGCCTCATTCCACCGGAAATTTCATGCGGATACTCTTTTGCTCGCTGTTCTGGAGACGGAATGCCTGTTAGTCTCAAAAGCTCTACGACTTTCTTTTGCGCTTCTTTTTTGGAGACTTTCTGATGCAGACGAATCACTTCAGCAATTTGTTTTCCAATGGGCATAACGGGGTTTAATGACGACATTGGGTCTTGGAAAATCATTGAGATTTCGTTTCCTCTTAGCTTTTGAATTTGCTTTGAAGACATCTCTAATAAGTTTTTTCCCTCAAACAAAATCTTGCCATCGTAGCTTGTTAGGTCTTCATCTAATAGCTGAAGAATAGATTCGGACGTTACGCTTTTTCCAGACCCTGATTCACCGACAATCCCTAATACTTCTCCTTTATTTAATTGAAGAGATACATTGTCAACAGCCGTTACTTCTCCGCTATACGTTGTAAAAGTTACTTGTAAGTCTTCTAATTTTAAAAGGGCGTTACTCAACGTTTTTTCCTCCTTTTCTTCAGCATTACGTTTTTCGGATTTAACCAATCCCGCAGACCGTCACCAAATAAATTAAGGCCAAGTACAATTAAAATGATGAATACACCCGGAAACACGGTCATCCACCATGCGTTGTAAATCGCAAGCTTTCCGTCATACAGCATATTTCCTAAGCTCGGTGTCGGCGCAGGAATCCCGGCTCCTAAAAAGCTTAGCGAAGCCTCAGTTAAAATCGTTACGGCAAACACGTATGTTACTTGAACGATTAAAGGCGATAAGACGTTTGGCGCCATATGAAAACAAATGATTCGAAGTGAGCTTGCTCCTTGAGCTTTTAGCGCTTCAATAAACGTTTTTTCTTTTACAACAAGCGCAGCTGAACGAACAATTCTCGCAATCGAAGGAATAAATACAAGGCTCAGTGCGATAATAACGTTGCTTGTTTTAGGTCCTAAAGCAGACATAATAGCAATTGCTAGTAAAATAGATGGAAAAGCAAACAAGCCGTCACAAATTCTCATTAAAATATAATCAAGAATTTTATAATAAGAAGATAAAAGTCCAACGATTAAACCAAGTACAGTAGCAATAATCGTTACTGCGGCTCCAATCATTAATGATATTCTGACGCCGTACATTGTCCGGCTAAATACATCTCGTCCAAAGTTATCCGTTCCAAACCAGTGCGTGCTTGACGGCGGTGCTAATCGATTTGCAGGGTCGATTTGTAAGCTGCCAAAAGGAGAAATGAGCGGAGCAAAAACAGCAATCAAAATAGATAATAAAATAAGTATCGCTCCTCTTACTAGCAAACGATTTGAGAAAAAGCGCACTACCGCTGGGTTTCTTTTTTTCTTTACAGTTACTGAAATGGTCTCTGTATTTTGTTGTGCGTTCACATTCATCACCCTCCTTTAATCATGATAAGAATTGCGTACACGCGGATCGATCACGGCATACAGCAAATCAACAACTAAATTGATGACCACATAAGCAACCGTAATTAAAAGTACGGCTCCTTGAATAAGCGCGTAATCCCGGCGTTCAATTGATGAAACAATCAGCTGACCTAGCCCTGGAATGTTAAATAATGATTCTGTTACCGCCGCTCCGGTCACAAGTCCCGCAAATGATTCTCCGATAACTGTTAAAATCGGTAAAAAACTCACGCGCAGCGTATGCTTAAGCATAATTGTGCGTTCATTTAATCCTTTTGCTTTTGCCGTTTTAACAAAGTTCTCAGAAATGGTATCGAGTAAAGATGAACGCGTCATACGCGTAATTAATGCAGCTTGAATCGCTCCAAGCGTAATCGTTGGTAAAACTAAGTACTTTAAATACTCAAATAATCCAGCATTTAACGGAACGTATCCTGAAACAGGAAAAATTCGAAGCTGTACCGCAAAAAGCAAAATAAGGAATGAACCGAGAAGAAAGCTAGGAATGGAAATACCTAAAAGGCTAGCTCCCATAATGCTTTCATCACGAATCGTTCCTTTATGTTTAGCTGCATATATACCAAATAGTAAAGCAAACGCCACACCAAAAATTTGCGCGAGTATAGCTAGAGAAACCGTAGGGCCTACATTATCCCAAATTGCCCCGAGCACAGGTTTATTTAAAAAGTAAGAATAGCCAAAATTTCCGTGGAAAATGTTAGATAGCCAGATAAAGTATTGATTTACCACAGGCTCATCCAATCCCATTTCTTTGCTCAGCGCTGCAATTTGTTCCGGACTTGCGCCTTGTCCTAAAATGATTGCTGCGGGACTCCCAGGCGTTAAGCGCGTAATTAAGAACACAACAATAGATACAATGAATAAAACAGGGATTAGTGCAAAAAGTCTCTTAAGTGTATAAGCTCCCATCGTAAACTCCTTTCTAAAACAGAGAGCGTAAGCCCTCTGTTTATTAGAATAATAAGATATTATTTTGTTAAACTCATATTGTAGAAAATTGGACCTAAATTATACTCATAGCCTTTTGCATTGTTAGAAACGGCATTGATGTTCACTTTATGACCAATAAGCGTAAACGGAAGCTCGTCCCATACGTATTGCTGAATTGCATCAATGTCACCGCGAGCTTCTTTAACAGAAGGAGCAGCTTTAATTTTGTTTAAGTAGTCCATTGATTTTTCAACTGATGTACCTTTTGTAGTCCAGAATCCTTGGAAGATGGTAGAACGAGCGTTCCAGTCAACAGGATAGATGTCCCATTGGCTTGTATCACTCATTTTATCGCTGAATGTCGCCCAGTCGTATACTTCTAATTTTACATTCATACCAATGTCTTTTAACTCTTGTTGAACCACAACAGCTGTATTGTATTGATCTTGGTAATCACGAGACGCCATTAAGCGAATTTCTTCTCCGTTATAACCAGATTTCTTCAAATATTCTTTTGCTTTTTTCTTATCATGCTGGTTATATTCTTCTTTTCCAGCTGTACTGTAGTAATTTGGATACTCTTTGTTCACAATGGATGAAGAAAGCTTGTAATAATCCGAGTTTCCGTAAGAACTGTCTAAGATGTCTTTTGAGTTAAGAGCTGCGTTAACTGCTTTTCGTGCATTGATGTCTTTAAAGACGCCTTTATCTGCGTTGTAGAAAAGTCCCATAAATCCGCCTGGTGATGTTTCTACTTTTGCATTTTGACTGCCTTCAACTTGTTTGGCATTATCGCTTGATACAGATAGCGCAACGTCAAATTGTCCGGTTGTAATACCAGAAATCCTAGTTGACTCATCGCTTACGAAACTAATCTTAATTTCATCGACGTGAGGAGTTTTCTTAACTTCGCGGCCTTTCGAAGAATAATCTTTAAATTTCTCTAATAAAAGATATTGATTTTTCTTCCACTCTTTTACTTTATATGGACCTGTTCCTATGTAGTCTTTGATCCCTTCATCAGATGCATTGTCAACGACTTCTTTTGGTAAAATAGCTGCTGCGGGGATTGGATCAGCTAATAAAGAAAGCGTGTTAACGTTTGGTGATGGTAAATGAAGCTCTACCGTATAATCACCGGTTTTGGTCATTTCAGCACCAGAGAAGTTTGTTTTCCCAAGAGACGATAGCTTAATCCAGCGGTTAATAGAAGCGACAACGTCATCTGCAGTCATTTCTTTACCGTTATGGAATTTAACCCCTCTTCTTAATTGGAACGTGTATGTTTTATTATCATCGCTAATATCTACTTTAGACGCTAAGTCAGGCTTAGGATTTCCTTTTTCGTCTAAAATCATTAGTCCTTCGTAGATACTGCGCGTTGCGTCTTTCACATCTGAGTCCCCAGTAATTTGAGCATCTAGCGTTGCTGGCTCACTTTGAGACGCGACGTTTAGCGTTCCACCTTCTTTTCCTTCTTTTTCACTTGAAGAATTTTTGCTTGCATTACCACTGCACCCTGCTACCATGAGGACAATGGTTAAAAGAGAGATGAAAAGTAAATAAGTCCTTTTCACTAAAATCACTCCTATTTCCTTGTATAAAATTTTAATCCGACTATAATAAGAAGAATAGTAGGAATGTGAACAATTGTAGCACTACCTTCTACCTTTGGCAATTAGTATTTTTAACATACAGAGGCTATTATACCATTTTCTATTAAGTAAATATGGTATATATGTATAATAGTTGAACAAAATAACCATTTATTTCTTATAAAGCAAGAGATTGAACACACTTTATCAACGCAGTAAAAAAGAAAGAACATCTCAAGAAATGGTAATTTAACAAAAAGGAGAAAACAACAGTGGGATTTTTAATTGGCATATCAGGAAGCATTATTGTGGATCAAGGAGGACGCTTTCCAGGCTATAAGCGAGCGTATGTGAATAATGACTATATCGAATCAACAGCGCTCAGCGGCGGAATTCCTTTTATCTTGCCAGTGCTAAAAGATGAAGAAATGATTAAAGCGCAGGCAGAAAGTATAGACGGGTTGATTTTATCAGGTGGTCAAGACGTTAATCCCCTTTTATACGGAGAAGAACCGACAACCAAAACGGGTTCACCTTTTTTAGCACGAGATCAGTCTGAACAGCTATTGTTAAAGCATGTGATCGATCAAGGAAAGCCGGTGTTAGCGATTTGCCGCGGCTTACAAATTTTGAACGTTGCTTACGGCGGGACTCTTTATCAAGACATGTCAGACATTAAAGAGTCATTTATCAAACATGATCAATACAAAAATACAAGCGACCCTTCTCATTCCATCATGATTAAAGACGGAACACGCCTGCATGACCTTTACGGTAATCAAGCTCTTATTAATTCATTTCACCATCAAGCTATTAAAGACGTAGCGCCAGGTTTTGAAGTTTCTGCATGGGCAAAAGATGGAGTTATTGAAGCCATTGAAAAACAAGGAAAACAATTTGTAGTCGGCGTCCAGTGGCATCCAGAAATGATGGCAAAAGAACATACTTCAATGCTAAACTTGTTCAAACTGTTTATGGAGCATGTGCAGCAGTCGGCTGTAAAAAAAGTCAGCATTTGACGTTTTAATCTACTGCGTCACCAATACAAAAAGGCAGGCCATTATAATGGCCTGCCTTTTTGTATTACCTGAAGATACGCATAGAAATCTAGACAAATTTTCATCTATTAATAAAGAAGGAAAACAGCGCAAGCATCTTTAGCTTTTACAATATTTCAATATATCCTTCTGTTCCATGTACGCGAATTTGCTGTCCGTCTTTTATCAGCCGAGTAGCATTCTCTACGCCGACAACCGCTGGCAATCCGTATTCACGTGCAATGACTGCTCCATGAGTCATCAGTCCGCCAACTTCCGTAACAAGCCCCTTTATCCCTACAAATAACGGGGTCCAGCTAGGGTCAGTAAAGGAAGTAACTAATATATCTCCCTCTGATAGATTAGCATTTTCCATGTTTAAAATGACGCGCGCTCGCCCTTCTACCACTCCTGAAGAAACCGGTAAACCTACAATTGCTTGGGACGGAAGATTTTCTCGTTTGTACGCACCTGTAACAATTTCGCCATGAGACGTGATTACACGCGGAGATGTTAGCTTTGTGTATAATCGGTATTCTTCTTTTCGCTTGGTAATGATTTGATCATTCACTTTATGTGTGCGCACGACTTCTTGAAGTTCGTCAAACGTCAGATAGTATATATTTTCTGTTTCAGAAATAACACCGGCTTTTACAAGCTGAGCGGCTTCTTTCAGCAGAGCCTGTTTATAAACAAAATAGCGATTAATCATGCCGTATTTGGGATATTCACGATAACCGATAAAATTCCGCATGAGATTAATCTTTTCTTTTGTTTCTTTTGCTTTTTGTTCACCATCCGGCAATTGCTTCAAGCGGTTTAATAGCTCTTGCTCTTTTTTCAAGGCTTCCTGCAGGCCTTTTTCAAATTTTTGCTTGCTAGCGTTAGCCTCAAAGTTTTTAATATTACCAAGAATCACAGGGATAAGTGCAGCCGGCTTTTCGCTCCAGCGAGTTTTCGTAATATCGATTTCGCCGGGGCATCGCATTCCGTATTTGCTGAGATAATCATAGATAGCGTCTTGAGTTTTCTCTCCGCCTTCAAACTTAACCAGTTTCTCCAAAAAGTTATCATCTTTTACGTGTTGTAAATAATGGATGACTTCTGGATAAGGACGAATCACATCTGCGACATCCAATAGCGCCAGACCCATTTCTGATGTAATATTGTTTGGTACAGATTGAGAAATCACGTCTGCTGCGTTTTTTTCACCTAGCCACGTCTCCATTTTTTCATTGATCCATGATGAAGCATCCATAGCAGCCATAAACACAGCTGTACTTTGTGGGTCAAATAAAATCTTCTTTAATGTCCCGATATCTTCTGAAATAAAATCGACTAATTCCGACCCAGATTTCGTTTGGATGGTTTGCTTTAGCTCTTCTATTGATGCTTGATTTTTCTTGATCAAGTCAGAAACTATGGTCGAGTCGTTTTCGATTTGTGTCTTAGGCTTCGTAGGCGGCATGCTTTTATTGCTTTTACCAGAACTTTGATCATTTGGTAAAGGTTTTATAAAGTCTCCTCGCTCTATTATGCTTGTAAGTGCGTCTTTCATGAGGGGATCATGTTGTCCCATGGCACCTAACATCATTTTTCTGCTGTCAGATGAAGCCAGCATAGGGGTGACATCAACAAACAGCCTTCCACCGGCTGTACGCATAGGTGCATTAGTCGTTAACAGAAAAAAAGACAACCCCAGTGGTTTCATGGCATCGGTCATCATTTGTTGATGTCCAACAGATACATAAACGCGATTTTCCTGATCATGTGCTTCAGGAATTGGATATAAAGTAGTGATTGGACGACTTTGAACAATATAAAATGTATCCTCAGCCAAGCACCATTCAATATCTTGAGGACAACCGAAGTAAGCTTCAAGCTGTCTTCCAACGCGTTCTAGCTGTAAAATTTGAGAGTCAGTGAGCGCTTGCGTTTTTTGTAGATCGAAATGAACTTCCTTTGTTTCTGTTCCGCCTTCTTTTAATCCGTAAATAGCTACCTTTTTAGCTGCTATTTTTTTATCGACGATTTCGCCTTCTTTTACTTTATAGCAATCGGCAGAGACCAAACCTGACACTAGCGCTTCTCCAAGTCCAAATCCCGCATCGATTGATAACAGCTTTCGGTTAGAAGTAATTGGGTCAGCGGAAAATAAAATACCTGAAGCCTGCGGAAAAACCATTCGTTGAACAATAACAGATACGTGCACTTGACTATGGTCAAATCCATTTTTAATACGGTAGGTTACCGCACGATTTGTAAACAGGGAAGCCCAGCATTTGCTAATGTGCTGCAGAATAGCTTCTTTGCCTCTGATGTTTAAATAGGTGTCATGCTGACCAGCAAAAGAAGCATGTGGCAAATCTTCAGCAGTCGCACTTGAACGAACGGCATAAGCATGCTCTTCCCCAAACTGAGAGAGAGAATGAATAACTGCTTTTACAACGTCCGAAGGAATTTTTATTTCCAGAAGGATTTGGCGGATTTTTTCGCTAATTTCACCAATTTGATCTCGGTCATCAGCTTTTAGCATCGTCAGCTGGTTCAGTAACGCTTGAAACGTTTCATTTTGTTCAAGGGCTTTTTGATACCCGGCCGCTGTCACACAAAATCCTTCCGGTACTTGTATTCCTTGAATTTTTGATAACGCGCCTAAATTTAAGGCTTTTCCTCCAACAAGTGAAAGCTGTGTATCTTTTATTTCTTGAAAGCTAAGAACTAAAGAGTTCATTCAACATCTCTCCTAACCGGTAATGTTTTATTGATTTTACCAGCAGTAAATGAGAATAAACAGTCTATATCGGCGTTTTTTTATGTGGTATAATTAAAGTAGGAAGAGAAATACATACCTTTTTGTTTGCGGTTACATTTTTAAAAGTTGTATAACTAACTTATCTAATTGATTCGTATCCTTTTTAAAGCAGGTAAGTACACGTTTGAAGGATTTGTTGTTCTTCCTCATTTAACACTTTCTTTTTAGAGAATGAAATTTCAACATCTCTCCTCATTTTAACCCTTCTTTCATTTGGTCACCTGAAGAGTCTAGCTCATTAGATGATTAACTCTCTTTTTTTGAACTATTCCGAAACCATAGTATTACGAATGTATCTCTTCGCTCGTTTTCTAGCAAGTGTATAAATAATCACCTGCAGCACAAGCGCCGCAAGGCTTATCAGTACTACTTGTTCGACAGAATTAAAGGGCGAAAAATATTTCTCCCATTTAGAATCAGGAAGCCTTAATGCGTTATAAAAATATGAGGTACTAAAAGAAATTATATTTCCTAAAATAAGTGATAAATCCGCTCTAATAAGCCCACTTAGATAAGACAGTGCTAGTGTAACTATGGCCATGATTATATAGCTTACCTTTGAATCATCCTCAAAATCTTTTCGCATAGATAAATAAACATATGGAATGCAGTAAATGGTAAAAATTATAAAAGGGAGTAGTCTTCTCATATAGTAGTCTCTCCAATATTTGGGGTTCGACATAGTTTTCTATTATTATAAATTACCGAAGAGAATTTTTTCCAGTTTTTTGTACGCAGAGAGTGTAGAAATACTTATATGTATCATGATCGTTTGTAGAATCATTCCTTAGGGCAAAGTAAAAAAGCACGCTTATGAGTGCTTTTTTACAGCATATTTATTTAAACAGGACGTGTGTTTTCATCGAACATTTTCCGTTTACTGGTAACAATTACTTCTTTATTTTTCTCCTAAAATGGCTACAGGGCTAAATACCTCGTAATGAATACGTTCGTTTGGTATATCCCATCTATGTAGTGCTTTAAGAATAGCTTCCATAAACGGAATCGACCCGCAGAAATAAAAGACAGCTTCTTTTGAAGGAACAACGGATTGTAACAATTCTAAATCAATATAACCCTCTTTATCAAAATCAGTGCCAAGTCCATCCCCTTCATTAGGCGAGCTATAACAGATGAAGGAGGTAACATTTTCGTTATTTCTATTTAGTTGAGCCACATGTTCTTTAAAAGCATGCGTTTTCCCATTAATACTTGCATGAAGAAAGGTAACCTTACGTGTAGGTTGTTTTTCTACAATGGTATTCAGCATACTAAGCAAAGGTGTAATACCTATACCTCCACTAATTAGCACAACGGGAAGTTCACTGTGATCAAGTACAAAATCTCCAGCTGGAGCTGAGAACTTAAGAGTATCTCCTGTCTGAACTTGTTTATGTAAATAGTTTGACACGATTCCTGCTGGCGCACCGTCATGCCCTTCTTCTCGTTTTACACTGATTCGATAATAATCCTTTCCAGGGGCTTCAGAAAGACTATAGTGGCGAATATGCGTGTATTTCTCTCCCGGAACATTTGCTGCTAATGTAAGGTATTGTCCTGCTTTATAAGAGGCAATTTCTTTCTCATTTTTAGCTTTTAAATAAAAAGACGTTACATTATCACTTTCTTCTACTTTCTTATCTATATAAAAGCTTTGATATCCTTCCCAACCTCCAGGTTGACTCTCTGTCTCTTCGTAGAGAGCTTCTTCTAGCTCAATAAAAGCATTGGCAATATATCCGTACGCTTTTCCCCATGCTTCAATAATCTCATCTGAAGCTGTATCTCCCAAAACATCCTTTACTGCTTGAAGTAAAGTTTCACCAACGACTGGATATTGTTCTGCCTTTACCCCTATCGCACGATGCTTTTGTGAAATCCGTTCAATTACAGGTTTAATGGCTTCTAAGTTTGTAATATGTTCTCCTGCAGCATACACGGCATATCCTAATGCTTCCTGTTGAATTCCTCTTTTTTGATTTGTTTGATTGAACATATTATATAAATCTGGCGCTTTTTCAAATAACAATTCATAAAATCTCTTTCCTATTTGTTTACTATGTTCTTTCAAAACTGGCACTGTTGATTGGACAATTTCAATCGTTTTAGAATCAAGCATATAACATCCACCTTTTAAGAATTTTTCATATGTATTAATCTTTTTTAATACTACAATTTAATATGGCTAAATTTGGATTATCCTATACTGGAATGAAAATACTAACTTTAGTTACCGTAATGAATAGGTTTTTTAAGAAACAACTTTATTAGATTTGACATTACTTTAATTTGGCTTTTCAACAAGTATCCAAGGGGCTTCTATCTCAAAATCAAGTTGAAGTACGGGTCTGGTAAATCCGCCAGGGACAAATTCTAAATCGTTGGAAAAGCCAATATGTAGGTTATTGCTTATTTCAATTGCACCATCTGAATTCATAATTTCAAGAGGTGTTTTGTTAGATACCTTACCTACCATATGATAGCAGCCAATATAGAAGTGGAGTCCATTTTCTTGAGAATCAAAATGTGATAAGTGATTACATTGAGAAGGATTAATACCTAGTCGGTTAAAAAACTGAAGCTCTATCTCTGATCGGGACTTCATAGCTTCATAAAAGTTTAGACAATATAGACAATCGCACAAATCCCATTTTTTCAAATACTGTGTTTTTGTTTCTTCAACATCAATTTCTAAAATCCAATCATCAATTTTTATGCTTTGATACAAACTCTTCACTTCCCATACTTAGGCTATTTAACAGTTACCTTCAGTTGCAGAATTCTTTAGCTTAATTTATAAGATGATTAGAAAGATATACGGGCAATTATAACAAATCAGCCAAAGCACCTAATAAGTCTTCACCTTTAGTTTCTGAATAGCTTTTAATACATCTTCTCTATTCTTAGCAAACTTCAGCCACTTTGGCAGTCGACTCTCGACGCTTAAATAATAGGGATGTGATTCCCTGAGTTCAGCTTCTATATAGCTTTCGATATAATTTAAATGTTCCAGGTTTAATGCCCATAAGGTGTTTCCACTACATTCAATTTGTAAATAGAGCGGAAGTTGAAAATACCAGTCGCAGGGATCTCCAATTAAAATTACTTCATAATCAGCTTTACGTTCGTACGATACTCTTGCTTGTCCGTAACCGTTTGCTTTTATAACTTTGTCTTTTGTGGTTCCGCAAGTAGTACAAACAAACCTTCTTCTGACGTTAGCGACGTAGGGACTCGAATCATCTAAAGCTATGACTTTTGCACAAGAGGCGCATTGTGGACAAACGACTAGAAATTCATATCCTAACCCTATAAGTGTTTTATTTTTATTTAGAAATGTTTTTTTCAAGACGTTTTCTCCCTTGAATTTATTAATTCATATTATCGAAGCGATGGAACTACAACATTGATTTCAGTTTTAATTTTACATTAATCGCCAGAGGCAAATACTAATTTATTTAGTTTCAGTGCCTCTAAGCAAAGGCTCTTTAATGCTTCAGCAAATGTTTTCGTCTTCAGGGCTATCTCCGTTGATTGTCTACAGATTGTCTGTAATGCTTCACATACCTTGATTAATTGATTTATCTCTTGTACAGAAAACAACTTGTCCCCATATTGATCTAATCCTGTCAATAATTCAAACGAATGTCTGAATTCTCTTGTTAACAGGTAGTCGTGTACTCTTTCCTCAAATTTTACACATTTAGTAGAAAAAGCTGCTTCTTTCTTATTATCGGCAATGCAGAAATCGATTCCTACCATCAGGCCCTTCCTTCCTCTACATTCTTTCTAAGTTTAATAGGTACTAAAAAAGAGGACAGCTAGGTATATACTAAACTACTATCTGTCCTTCTCTGGCCGTACTTTTATCAAAATCTTTTAACGAAGCAATAATTAAGTAACCTCTTCTACAAACTCTTTTAGAGAATCATACATTTCTAAAGCGTCCCATTCACCCATGCCATGTTCAGCTGTGAAAACTGGGTAATCTACATTCCCTATATCAATAAAGAGCGGGTCACCGCCTATTTCTTCATCATACCCTATGACAAACCAGTTTTCTTGCCAATCTCCTTCTTGATTTCCTATAAGGGAATTTGCTTCTAAATCTTCTCTGTAGCCTAATTGGCCATCTAAAAACTCGCTTTTAAGGTAGATGTAATAAGGAGCAGAAAGAATTTCTCCCACTTCATCTTCAAATTCTACTTTCACTGACGTACCTGGAAGTTCTTTAAGAATTTTATAGATTTTCTCTATATCAGGTTTTATCATTTGCTTCTCCCCTTTAATGATCTGTATGACTTATCGTGGCTATTATCCATTCTTCTAAGCTGTCTGCTATTACTTCACGCTGTTCCCAATCATGCCAAAAGGTGATAATTTGACCAATTTCCCCTCCTTCATCAGGATCCAAGTCTATACAAATATCATCTCCTCCCCCATTCGTGGCAATCGAAATCCAACGTGGGTTCCACCAAAATTCTTTTTTTACTGGCCCAATAGGTTCAATTTCTGGAAAATCTTCAAATTCTCCTCCGTCTAAAAGCTCTTTTAATGTTTGCCACGTATACAGAATCTCCTCTAAAGGTAATAGAGTATAATTTTCAATAACTGCTATATATTCATCACGCTGTCCATTATGTATCATTAACCAGTCTTTAAGGTTTTTGGGGAATGTTAGTCCCATCTTTTGTTCAACCTCTGCAATTTCTAATTCAGTAGCTGCTTCTTTAAGCGTTCCTGCTGCTTCTGGTCGATTTATTTTTAACCACTGCTCAAACTCATTCCAAACTTGCTTCATATTAGGAACCTCCTTATATAACGTCATTAAATGAATCTAGGAAAAATGATTAGATATTTTTTAAACTTATACTAATTATGTATGGAAATCTTATGTAAATAAACTGTTTTATTATTTTCTACTACATGAAACGAACATCAATTAGCTCGCTTAACCTCATTTTGTTCGTTTGCTTACATCCTTCATCTATAAATACAAATAACCCTCCAAGGGAATCTACAAATTGAATAACTCCTGTTTCCGTTATACATTGCCCATGCTTGTAATACGTAAGGTATACTTTTTTATGTGTATGGAGAGCTTCGATCAAGGTAAAATTAATTTGTTCCATTTGATCTTCTGTTAAAAAAGGTTGAGGTATTTCTGATTGCTTTTTTATAACTTCTTGTAATCCTTTGTATTGCTCGGGCATAGTGGCAAACGGTCGCCATTTTTTCATTCCTCTGTTTTGCATGTCATCTTCCTCCTTTATGCTTTATGACCTCCTAAAAGGCCGTTTCGATAACGAGCTGTTGAATGCTCGAGATGGCTTGAAGCTCGCAGAACGCTATTCTTCCCATAACGCATACGAATTTCATCAATCGTTTTAGCAAGGGCATAGGCTCTTTCGCGCTGGTCAATATCTTCAAATAAGCTCATTTGCTCTTCTTCTTGAATAAGGTTGTTCGATAAAGAAATTCCAATCGATCGAATGGGCATTCCGCTATCAAATGTGTGTAGGATGGTTAAACAATAAGGGAAGATATCTTGACTTAAATTCGAAGCTCGCTCCATTTTCTTTTGCCTCGAGAAACCTCCACCTGTTTGTTTGCTGTAGCCAATGGATAAATGAATAGTATGTGCCACGACTTGATGCATACGTAAACGAAAGCACACATCGTCTAACAGTTCTAATAGCAGCAATTCCACTTCTTTTCGATTTGTATAGTCTCGAAACAGAATTTGACTCTTCCCGAATGATCGAGAGCTCGGAATATACACGTCAGAAATGCGACTAAAATCAATTCCATTTGCATGTTGGTGGATTTCCTCTCCTAAGACACCAAATTCTTTACGTATCATCTCTACAGAAGAAAGAGCGAGTTCTTTTATGGAGTGAATGCCCAAACAATTTAAGCGTCTTTCCGTAGCAGACGAGATTCCCCAGAAATCCTTCATTGGGTGAATCGACCATAATTTGAAAGGAATATCTTCGTATCGCCAATAAGCTACCCCTGTTGTGCTATTCTTGGCCTCATGATCTAAGCTCACCTTAGCCAGTAAGAGATTCGGACCTATGCCTGCAGTAGCTGTCAGCCGTGTTTTGCGATAAATCTCGTTGATGATTTTACGGGCTAATTCTTTTGGTGTGCGAGCGAATAAATGCAAAGAAGCTGTGGCATCAATAAACAACTCATCAATGCTATACGCATGAAAATCCTCAGGAGCCACATACTGTAATACCAAACTAGAAACATAGTTCGAAGCCTTGACATACCTTTCCATGGATGGATTTACGACATGGATATCTTTCCTTCTAGGAATGTCGAAAAGACGGCTGCCTGTTTTGATCCCTTCTTTCTTTAATAAGGGTGTGGCAGCTAACACAACTGATCCCGACCGCTTTGTATCTCCTACAACTGCCAACTTTGTTTTTAATGGATCTAGCCTACGTATCACGCATGAAACAGAAGCAAAGAATGCTTTCATATCAATACAAATAATGACTCTGTTTGGTAGATATTCATAATCCATTGGAACAACTCCTTAAATAAAGAACATTCGTTCTCTATTATATACGAACAAATGTTCTTTATTCAATAAAAACTCTAAAGTTTTCCCGATTATTGTTAATATAATAGGAGACAAGAATATTGTGAGTAAATTTGGAAGATAAAGGAGATGGCAAATGAATAAGAAAATGACTAACTATATTATCTTTTTTTCATGGTTTTTATTCTTAGTTCTTTTGTGGATTGTCGTTTCATTATTCAAAGGTGAAAATGGACAGTGGTGGTCTATGTATCGTTTAAATGCAGACAAATACGGCCTTTGGGCTTTAGAGATTTCTTACATAAAGTTTAGTATTGCTGCTTTTATCTCATTAGCAATAGCTTATATGGTGNATTTGCGGGTGTAGTTTAGTGGTAAAACCTCAGCCTTCCAAGCTGATGTCGTGAGTTCGATTCTCATCACCCGCTCCATACATATTGTTATCACAACGCAGTGTCTCGCTTTCAAAGCTGAGATGTTGCGTTTTTTATTTTTAGCGTAAATATAGCGTCTATCTTTTCAAGATAGACGCTATATTTACGTACATCAGTTAATGACTTGATAGGTTGCTGCGCCGCCGTGAATTTGAATGAACATGTCACTTAGGGATTTAGTTAGTTTATAAGCCCGTTCTTCTGAAAGTGAAGGCTTTAAATAAATGAACTGTACAGCTTGTGTTGTCTTTTCAGTTACGTACGCTCGGTTAGAATCGACATAAGGGCTTCCGAAAGCTCCTAGGGCATCTTTAGAAATGATTTTATTTTCTAAAGAAATGTTACGTTCATTTAGAGCTTCATAAGACTCTTCTTTTTTACCGATAGTAAATTCGATGGGGCCTTCTAAATTAGAGGAATCATAAATTCCAATTGGGACTTCATATTGCAATGAAAAAAAGTTGTTAATGTCCACAGCAGAATTGATAGAAGGCAAATACGTTTGTTTTCCTATTCTTCTAATTAAAGCTTCTATAGAAGGACGGTATTTACTTGGATCAGTTCCAAATGTTTTGAAAAGCTTTCTCCACTCGCTAACACCTTCGAATTCTGTTACTTTTTTTGACCCAAGGTCAAAATAAATGGATTCTTGAAAGAGGCGCAGACGTCCTTTTAGCATTTGAGGAGAATCACCAACTTCAATATTTTTATACTGAATGATTCCCATTTTAAAAGAAGGGCAAAGCTGTTTAATAGCGGGCGATAATGTAAAGTTCATTTTTTTGATCCTTTCTATTATAATTAGTATTTGTTCGTTTATAGATACCATCCTATCATTTCATTGAGTGAGAAAACAGTTCAATGCATGAATATATAGAATTTCTTAGAAAGGAGGCCATTATTCACTATGAATGCGTATCAGTTGAAGGAAGAAATTATTTCATATAGCAAAGAGATTGGAATCGATAAGATTGGATTTGCGAGTGCTTCCATGTTTGATGAGTTAAAGAATCGATTGTTAGCACAGCAAGAGTTAGGTTATGCTTCAGGCTTTGAAGAACCTGATATTGAAAAGAGAGTAGATCCCACATTAGTTGTTCCAAAAGCTAGATCGATTATTTCAATTGCACTTGCGTATCCTTCTAAATTAAAGGATGCACCAAAGAGCACAAAGGAAGATCGCCGTGGAATCTTTTGCCGTGCTTCTTGGGGGCAAGATTATCATACGGTTCTACGTGATAGGCTTCAAAAGCTTGAAACCTTCATAAAAGAAAAAGTACCTGCAGCTATCCTTCAATCGATGATAGACACAGGTGAGCTGTCGGACCGAGCTGTAGCAGAAAGAGCTGGTATTGGCTGGAGCGGTAAGAACTGTGCCATTATTACACCTGAATTTGGTTCCTACGTGTATTTAGGAGAAATGATTACAGATATCCCGTTTCCTCCTGATAAACCGATAGAGGACGGTTGTGGTACTTGTAATAAGTGTGTTGATGCGTGCCCTACGGGTGCGCTTGTAACAGGTGGTCAGCTGAATTCGCAGCGATGCATTGCCTTTTTAACCCAAACAAAAGGATTTTTAGCTGAAGAATTTCGAAGTAAATTAGGCAATCGTTTATATGGCTGTGATACATGTCAAACTGTGTGTCCTGAAAATAAAGGAAAAGACTTTCATTTTCACCCTGAGATGGAGCCTGACCCAGAACTTGCGAAGCCTAAATTAAAACCGCTCTTAACGATGAGTAATCGTGAATTCAAAGAGAAATTTGGACATGTTTCAGGTTCTTGGAGAGGGAAAAAGCCAATTCAGCGTAATGCCATTATTGCACTGGCCCATTTTAAAGATCAAACCGCCGTTCCAGATTTAATTGAATTAATTAAAAATGACGTTCGCCCTGTCATTCGAGGAACAGCGGCATGGGCGTTAGGCAAAATTGGCGATAAAGAAGCGTTAGATATACTTATGAACTTAAGAGAAAAAGAAAAGGACCAAGAAGTAATTGAAGAAATGTCAAAAGGTATAGAGATGCTTCAAGAGATCTAAACCGTATTTTTATTGATAAAGTTAGCTAATGAGTCATAGCGTATAATAAACGCTTAGAAAAGTGGTGACATTATGCTAACAAAAAGGAATGTATTATATACTTTAATTAAAGCGCGTGCGGACAGCTATGTAAAAGGTGAGCTTCATGAAGACTTTAAGCCTTTCATTGAACATCAGTGTGAGCTAAAGCGGTCTCTTATAAAAAAAAGAGAAGTTGATGTTTTAAAATGTAATATGAAAGGTTCTATTCAATCTGCTCATACGGATCAGGAAGAAACAAGAGTATTATATAAGGTGCACATTCAGGCATTTTTAAAACAAAACGATTTTTTCTATATAGAAGAAGAAATTGAAGATCGTTTAGCTCTTTTTTATAAAGATACGCTTATTCAAGATGAGCTGCTGGTAAAGCGTTTTTCTGAAGATAAGGTTGAAATGGATGTAGAAGAAGTAGAGGAAGACGAAGAAAGAGCCTCTTATTATGATCGTCTTGCGGCTGTTCAGTATGCAGAAAAACATTGGGATAAACCTAATGAAAGTTATAAGCAGTTTGAGGTAAACTGCACCAACTATATTTCACAGTGTTTGCATGCAGGAAAGGCGCCGATGCGGGGATATCCTAAAAAAGCAAACGGATGGTGGATGAGAGGGAACGCCTGGAGCTATAGCTGGGCAGTTGCTCATTCCATGCACAGCTATTTAAGTAACTCCAAATCAGGACTTCGGGCTGTGAGGAAATCTTCAGCAAGCGAACTTGTCCCGGGAGACGTTATCTGCTACGATTTTGAAGGAGATGGAAGATGGAATCATACGACGATTGTTGTAGCAAAAGACGGTCACGGTATGCCTCTTGTGAATGCGAACACGTATAATAGTCGAATGAGATATTGGGCTTATGAAGATTCAACGGCTTACACGCCAAAGATTAAGTATGATTTTTTCCATATCGTTGATCGGTAAGTCTTTCGTTTTAGCAAGTTAGTGGTATAATGATGAATAGATTTGTTAGCAGAGGTGAAAATTTGTGGGAGTACACGTAGTGTTATTTCAACCAGAAATTCCAGCAAATACAGGAAATATTGCGCGAACATGTGCAGCAACAAATACGACGCTGCATTTAGTTCGTCCGTTAGGCTTTTCAACAGATGATAAAATGTTAAAGCGAGCTGGATTGGATTATTGGGAATTTGTAAATGTGGTGTATCATGATTCATTAGAGGAAGTATTCGAAAAGTATCCTGAAGCAGGTTTCTACTTCATCACAAAATTTGGTCAGCAGCCACACACAACATTTGATTATAGTGACTTAGAGCAGGATCATTTCTTCGTATTTGGAAGAGAAACAAAGGGTCTGCCAAAGCACATTATTGAAGAGAACATGGAAAGATGTCTTCGTTTACCGATGACAGAAAATGTTCGTTCTTTAAATTTATCTAATACAGCAGCTATTTTAATCTATGAAGCGCTGCGTCAACAAAATTATGCTGGTTTATCTTAAGTAAAAAGCGAGGTTCAAATTTTATTGAACCTCGCTTTTTTATTTATGTCGACGATGATATGTAGTGGTTATTTTTTAACGCCCGGTTTATCATTGTATCCCGCTCTGAAGATGGATGCTAAAAAAGCAATTGTTACTCCTAATACTAAAAGTAAGCGCATTGATTTTCCTCCTCAATCTAATTAAAAGGATTATATAGCTACTGCAGTTAAAACCGACTTCCCATATCTCATGATGATAATAATGACAAAATAACTCTTCTAGAGACATAAGTTCTCTAACAAAGTTTAGCCGTTCCTTCTTACTCTTTTATTATAGCTAATAAATACTTTACTGTGAATGCCTAGCAAGGACAAATTTCTGAATTTTACAATTTAAAAAGCATGTTCAAACATTTTGCTGCATAGATTGTATTAATCTTGTTCACTAGCACCATAACTAGTAGGGGAGGTCCTTTAATGGATATATTAAAGAAAGTTGAAAGATACCGCGAAGAAGAGAATCGTCTTAAGTGGGAAGGGACATTTGAAGAGTACCTAAAGCTGATTAAAGATGAGCCTTTAATTGCTCAGCCTGCACACTCTAGAGTATACAACATGATAAAGGATGCAGGAATTGAAGAGGTAAATGGTAAAAGACATTATAAATTTTTCAGTGGACAAATGTTTGGACTTGAAGATTCGCTAGAACGCTTGGTGGAAGAATATTTTCATCCAGCTGCAAAGCGTTTAGATGTTCGTAAACGTATTTTACTTTTAATGGGTCCAGTAAGTGGTGGTAAATCGACGCTAGTGACCATGTTAAAAAGAGGGCTTGAAGCTTATTCGCTTACTGATCGAGGAGCTGTTTACGCTATTAAAGGATGCCCAATGCATGAAGATCCGCTGCATTTAATTCCACATCATTTACGTAAAGACTTCTTTGAAGAGTATGGTATCCGAATCGAAGGAAACTTATCTCCTTTAAATACAATGCGATTAGAGGAAGAGTATGGCGGGAGAATTGAAGACGTCATTATCGAACGCATTTTCTTCTCAGAGGACAAACGAACTGGAATTGGAACGTTCAGTCCTTCTGATCCGAAATCTCAAGACATTGCCGACCTAACAGGAAGCATTGACTTTTCAACAATTGCAGAGTATGGATCTGAGTCAGATCCGCGTGCTTACCGCTTTGACGGAGAGCTTAATAAAGCAAACCGGGGAATGATGGAGTTCCAGGAGATGTTAAAATGTGATGAGAAATTTTTATGGCATTTACTCTCTTTAACCCAAGAAGGAAACTTTAAAGCAGGAAGATTTGCTTTAATTAGTGCAGATGAATTAATCGTAGCGCATACAAATGAAACAGAGTATCGCTCGTTTATTTCCAATAAGAAAAATGAAGCTTTGCATTCACGAATTATTGTAATGCCTGTTCCATATAACTTAAAAGTGAGTGATGAGGAAAAAATTTATGACAAAATGATTCGTGAAAGTGACGTATCAGATGTTCATATTGCCCCTCATACGTTACGTATTGCGTCTATCTTTACTACATTAACGAGATTAAAAGAGCCTAAAAAAGGCGATATCGATTTATTAAAGAAAATGCGCCTATACGACGGTCAATCTGTAGAAGGCTATAACGATGCAGACGTAGAAGAGTTACAAAAAGAGTATACGGATGAAGGAATGAGCGGTATTGATCCTCGTTATGTCATTAATCGCATTTCATCTACCATCATTCGAAAAGATATTAAATCAATCAATGCATTAGATGTACTGCGTTCATTGAAAGAAGGGCTAGCACAGCATGCATCTATTTCTGCTGAGGATCGAGAGCGTTACCTGAATTATATTTCTCTGGCGCGTAAAGAATATGATGAAATTGCTAAAAAAGAAGTGCAAAAAGCCTTCGTTTATTCGTATGAAGAGTCCGCTAAAACATTAATGGATAATTATTTAGATAATGTCGAAGCATACTGCAACAAAAATAAGCTTCGTGATCCGCTAACAGGAGAAGAGTTAAATCCAGATGATAAATTAATGCGTTCAATTGAAGAACAAATTGGTATTTCAGAAAATGCAAAAAAAGCATTCCGCGAAGAAATCTTAATTCGTATTTCGGCTTATGCACGTAAAGGAAAACGATTTGATTATAATTCCCATGAGCGCTTACGCGAAGCGATTCAGAAAAAATTGTTTGCGGATTTAAAAGACGTAGTGAAAATTACAACGTCCACTAAAACACCAGATGAGCAGCAGCTGAAGAAAGTAAATGAAGTAGTGGCTCGATTGATTGATGAGCATGGATACAATTCAGTATCTGCTAATGAACTGCTGCGCTATGTAGGAAGTTTGTTAAATCGATAACTCAGTACTAACAAGAAAACATGGCACTTCCGATCTGTGCCATGTTTTTCTTATCTCTTAAAATAAACTCTGCATAATTAGGCTAATGTGTAGTACGCATTGCACTTAACCATCATATGATAAGTCATAAACATATACATGACACTAGACACTATAAAATGAATAGTTAATAGTGAAAGAATTAGTTAGCAAGTATACCATTCTTGCGCATAGGATAAGAGTAACCAACCTTTGAACTAAAGGTATTTGTCAGAAACTTTCGGTATAGCTTATGCATGCCGAGTAAAAATGTGCAGGTGTTTTTTAAATAAGGAGGGGAATAGCGTGGGAAAAGAAGTAGATAAAAGTTTTGCTGTCTCAAAAGAAGACTGGTCCCTCCATCGTAAAGGCCACGATGATCAAAAAAGACATCAAGAAAAAATTAAAGAAGCAATTAAAAATAATTTACCGGATTTAATTACAGAAGAAAATATCGTGATGTCCAATGGAAGAGAAGTTGTTAAAATTCCGATCAAATCATTGGATGAATATCGAATTCGGTACAATTATGATAAAAACAAACATGTGGGTCAAGGTGATGGAGACAGTAAAGTTGGGGATGTAGTAGCACGTGATGGATCTGCTGGAGATGGTCAAAAAGGAGCAGGAAAAGGTCAAGGAGCAGGGGACCAGGCTGGAGAAGACTACTTTGAAGCAGAAGTGTCTCTTATGGAGCTTCAAGAGGCTTTATTTGCTCAATTAGAACTGCCTAATCTTCAGCGAAAAGAATCTGATCAAATTGTTGTGGAGCACATTGAGTTTAATGATATACGACGTACAGGTTTGATGGGGAATATCGATAAAAAACGAACGATGATGAGCGCTTACAAGCGAAACGCAATGACAGGAAAGGCTGCTTTTCATCCTATTTATCCGGAGGATTTAAAATTCAAAACGTGGAATGAAGTTATAAAGCCAGAATCGAAAGCAGTCGTCTTAGCTATGATGGATACGAGCGGTTCGATGGGCATATGGGAAAAGTATATGGCAAGAAGCTTTTTCTTTTGGATGACACGCTTTTTACGTACGAAATATGAAACAGTGGAAATTGAATTTATTGCGCATCATACAGAGGCAAAAGTAGTATCAGAAGAAGACTTTTTCTCTAAAGGAGAAAGCGGAGGAACTATCTGTTCATCTGCTTACCGAAAAGCGCTTGAATTAATTAACCAAAAGTATGATCCGAGCCGCTATAATATTTACCCGTTTCATTTTTCAGATGGCGATAACTTAACTTCAGATAACGCAAGGTGTGTAAAGTTAGTAAATGAATTAATGAAAGTGTCAAATATGTTTGGATATGGGGAAGTGAATCAGTACAATCGACATTCCACTTTAATGTCTGCGTACAAAAATATTCAAGACGAAAGTTTTAGACACTTTATTTTAAAACAAAAATCAGACGTTTTTCACGCGATGAAAAGCTTTTTTAGAAAAGAAACAGAAGACCAGAAATATGCTTAACCTAAAAGGCCTAGACTTGTTATCTAGGTCTTTTTTATGCGGTTTATTCAGCGCTTCTTTGGAGATAGTAAAAGTACGACTTTATCCAAAAGGAGAATAAGTGAATGAACGAAAATATAAAGAGCGAAATGCAAAAACATCAACAAAATCAGCGGTTGAACGCAGCTGAGTTAGGTTACTTATGGGCGCAATATTTAGGCGATACGCTGTATGTATGTGTTCTTGGGTATTTTCTATCTGTTGTAAAAGATGCCGAGATTAAGGAGCTCTTAAAAAAAGCCCATCAGATTTCACAAACTCATGTAGACGAATTGACGGAATTATTCAGTTCGGAAAAAATTCCAATACCAGTAGGTTTTGGGGAACAAGATGTGAACAAAGGAGTTCCTGCTTTATTTGATGATATTTTTATGGCTATTTATGTAAATGAAATGGCAATTGGAGGTATGAAAAAATATGCCAGAGCCCTAAGCGCAGTGAGAAGGCAAGATATTTATGATCACCTGTCTCGGTGTGTAAAAGAAAGCGACAGTCTTTTAGATGATTCTAACCACGTTATTTTAAGAAAAAGCATGCTAATGAGACCTCCAGTTATTCCTTATCCTGTAAAAGTAAATTTTGTGGATCATAAAACGTTTATATCACCATTTTTCTCTCAAATGCATCCTCTAACTTCTTTGGAGGTTACGGCTATTCAAGAAATTGTTAATACAAATGTATTAGGTAAAACGCTGATGCTGGCATTTAGTCAAGTAGCTACCACACAAAAATTACGCTCTTATTTTTTTGATGGAGTCAAGCTTGCGAGTAAGCAAATCAAGCAATTCACTGAGTTATTGTCTGAAGCTGACCTACCAAGTCCGCGTCTGCTTGATGCGTATGTAACCAACTCAACGATTTCACCGTTTTCAGATAAACTGATGATGTATCATACTTCCACAGCGGTGACGATCGCTATTGATAACTGTGGTGCTGGCTTGTCTATGTCGTTCCGTTCGGATGTCGCATTAGAATTTTCTCAGCTAATCGGGCGTATAGGGAAGTATGGAAAAGATGGAATTCGGATTATGATTGAGCAAGGTTGGATGGAAGAACCTCCAATGTCAACAGACCGTAAGAAGTTGGCGGAGAAATAATAAGGAGTATGTTGTCGGTTATCAGTAATTTTGCGGTACTGAAACATATATAGCTAAGCGAAAATAGATTGCTCTAGACCCACTTGAATGAGCAGTGATAAGATAAAAAAGCTGATTTTTCAAGAAGTAAGTCGAGGTGTGCAAATGAACAACAGTATAAGGGAGTCCATTGCGAAAAAAGTAGCATGGATTAGCGTATGGAGCAATATTGCCCTTACGCTAGGAAAAGTAATAGTAGGATGGATTGGAAATAGTGATGCTGTATTTGCTGATGGTATTCACTCTGCAGCGGACGTATTTGCCTCTATTATTGTCTTGTTGGTTATACGAGTAGCAAATAAACCAGCAGATGATGACCATCCATATGGACATGGAAAAGCAGAAGTGATTGTCTCAGGAATCGTAGGAATTATTTTATTGCTTGTATCATTTTATGTGGTATTTGAAGGAGTCGTTGGTTTATTCCATCCGGTTGAATCTCCAAATATTTTAGCCATGTGGATTGCTGTTATTTCATACATAGCAAAGGTATTGTTGTACCGTTATTCTTTAAACGTAGCGAAGCAGCACCACAGTAAGGCAATTGAGGCAATTGCCTTTGATCATAAAGCAGATATTGTTGCTTCTATTGCAGCGGCAATTGGCGTTTTATTATCGATTATTGGTGATAAAATGAATGTTCAACTGCTGTTATACGGAGATAAAATAGCAAGCATCTTTGTTGCTTATTTAATTTTTAACATTGCCAGACAAATGATGGGAGAGTCTTTTCAAATCTTAATGGAAGGCAATATTGATGAAGAGCTACTGAAAGAACTTGAAGAAAGCATTTATGAATTTGAAGATGTGAAGCGGATTGATCGCGTTCGAGCAAGAGAACATGGCCATTACATATTAGTGGATGTACGTATTTCAATTGACCACTTTAAAACAATTAAGGAAGGTCATGATTTAGGACGAGAAATCAAAGCAACACTTATGAAAAAGCATGATAATATTCAGGAAGTATTAATCCATTTGAATCCTTATTATCCAGATTAAAAAGACGCAGCGAAAATTTTCCGCTGCGTCTTTTTGCATTTTTTTACATACTATTCATTTTTTTAGAAACAATGAATAATAACAAGAGACATCGAGGCAGGTGAGTGGCACTGTTAATTAAACGAAGGCCTAAGCGAACAAAAAGTCCTATCTCCCTTGAAGAAAAAGAGCCAAAAACAGAAATTGAACTTGGCACAAATGTAGAAGAAATTCTAAAAATGCTGGAAGAAAGGTTAGACTATACGAGTGATATAGGGCAAAGGTGGCTGAAATTTAATCATGAGCGTGCGCTTTTAGTCTATTTTGTGCCCCTTATGGATTCAATCAAGTTAAATGATCATGTTATCAAACCGTTATTAATAGAAAAAGAAGGGGAGATAAAAGAAGTCATTCAGGCTGCTTCCATTACTCCTACAAAAGATTTGGATGAAATGATTAGTTTAATGAGTCGAGGTGCTTCTCTTCTATTAATCGAGAATGATCCGTTGGTTTATGCAATTGATTCCACAAAAACAGCTACAAGAGAAGTGAACCAAGCGCTGAATGAGAAAATAATCAGGGGGTCTCAAGAAAGCTTTGTGGAGAGCTTAGATAAAAATTTGAACTTGATGAGACAAAGGTTTTTAGATGGAAGCCTTATTGTACGTTATATCGAAGTAGGAAGTATTTCACGCACGCGAGTAGCGGTTTTATATTTGAAAAATATAGCTAACGTAGAGATTTGTAATACGATCATTAATCGTATCCAACAAATTGAAGTGGATGGAGTGGATAGTGGGAGTATCATTGAAGAGGCTCTAGAAGATTCGCCTCTTTCACCATTTCCTCAGCTGTTGAACACAGAAAGGCCGGATCGGGTAATGGGCAATCTGTTAGAAGGAAGAATGGCAGTGCTAACAAATGGAAATAGCTCTGCGTTGATTGCTCCCGTTAATTTTTTCTCTTTTTATCAATCGCCTGAAGATTATAATACGCGTGCACTTTATGGCTCATTTTTCCGCCTTTTACGTATATTCAGCTTTTTTGTAGCTATGAGCTTACCTGCAATTTATATTGCAACGATTTCTTTTCATTATGAATTGATTCCTTTGGACTTAGTTTTTACAGTAAAAGGTTCTCTTGAGAACGTTCCATTTCCTCCGATAGTAGAAGCGTTTATTATGGTTTTAATATTAGAGTTACTAAAAGAGGCTTCTCTTCGGCTGCCTTCTTCAATTGCTCAAACGATTGGGGTGGTTGGAGGGTTAGTTATCGGTACAGCAATTGTTGAGGCGAGTTTAGTTTCAAATATGATGATTATTGTTATTGCTCTAACAGCCGTTTCTTCCTTTGTTGTGCCATCAAACGAAATGAGCACCACGCTGCGAATTTTAAGTTTTCCGATGATGATTGGAGCAGCAGTCTTTGGCTACTTGGGTATTGTCTTTGTATTAGTTCTTATTGTTATGCATTTAGTTATTTTAGAGTCTATTACGATGCCTTACTTAATCCCTTTTGCGCCCTTTAAAATTTCTGGTTTAAAGGATGTTTTTATGAGGATGCATCAGCTCTATTTGAATGAAAGACCTGCTAACGCTAAGCCTCAAAAACGCCAACGTCAAAAAGCGATAAGGAATTGGGATTCAAATGAATAAAAATAGTATTTCAGTCAGTCAGCTGTTCTTTATCATTTTACAAACGCAAATTGGTATTGGTGTTTTAGGGTTACCTTATAACTTATTTAAGACGGCGCATACGGACGGCTGGATTTCAATGTTAATTAGCGGGTGTATTATTCAAGTAATTACATTATTCCACTGGGGATTAACGCATCGTTTGCCAGGTCTAACTTTATATCAGATGACTAGCAAGCTGCTTGGCAAGTGGGTAGGTAATTTTTTAAATATAGGATATGTATTTTATTACATCATTGTTTCAAGTGTTATTACTGTTTTGTATGTAAACGTGTTAAAGCGCTGGCTGTACCACTTAACGCCAGCGTATGTTTTGGTCCTTTTATTAGTTGTGATTGCGCTGTATTTTGCAAAAGAGAATGTCCGCAATATAGGGCGTTTCTTTACAATTGTATCCGTATTTTTAATTATTTTAGTGCTGTTGATATCGAATGCTTATAAAGAGGCTGATGTCCGGTACCTGTTTCCGATTGGGCACAGCGGTATTCAAAATATCTTGCTGGCGTCAAAAGAGGGAAGTATTTCAATGCTAGGTTTTGAAGCGATTTTGATTTTAGCTCCATTTGTAAAGGCAAAATCTACTATGACATTAAAGATGGTCATGCTTAGTAATTGTATCGTTACCGTTTTATATGTATATATCATCATTGCTTGTTATTTGTTTTTTAGTCCGGATGAAATCTTAATCGTACCAGAACCGGTTTTGTACATTTTGAAGGCGACGCAAAACTCAGTTATTGAACGAATAGACTTGGTTTTTATTACCTTTTGGATTATTTCTGTTATTACGTCCCTTATTATGTACGTGTATATTTCAAGTGTAGGCATGCAGGAAATATTCAAAAAAAAAACTCACCGTCCGTTTGTTCCAATTGTATTGATATTCGTAACAGGTCTTTCCATTTATTTTTCAAAAACGGATAATCTTGTGACAGCTTTATCACAGGCAACTAACTATTTAATTTACGTATTCATTTTCTGTATTCCTATTTGTTTGTTAATTCTATCATGGATAAGAAAAGGAACAGTAAAAAATGAAGCATAAACTTATCAAGATCTTCAATGTATGTTTAGTTCTAAGTTTTTTAACAGGATGCTGGGATCAAAAAATGCTAAAAGATACGATGTTTTTGTCTACAGTGGCTTATGAAAAAAAGAAAGGAAATAAGGTGATTTCTACTATTGCGATCCGCTCGTACACTTCTAAAGAAGGGATTTTAGTGAATAAAACCTACCATGTGGCAGGAGAATCACCTCGGGATGATCGAACAAAAATTAACCAGCAGGTTTCTGGAATTGTAATGTCTGCTAAAAAGAGAATAATTTTATTTGAAGATCGATTAGCTAAAGAAGGTATACTAGAATTATCAGACGTTTTATATCGTACACCAGAAAGTCCTTTGACGGCTAAGTATGTCATTGTCGAAGGAAAGCCGAGTACTATCGTTGAATTACAGCAAGTAGGAGAAGAGCTAATTGGAGAATATTTAGACGGAGTTGTTCATACGGCTGAAGCGAATTCTTTAGTACCAATTGAAACTCTTCAGTCACTTTGTACCGTGTTGTTTGATGAAGGAAAAGGGCTAGCTCTTCCTTATATGAAATTAAATACTGAAAATAAGACCGTTGATGTAATCGGTACAGCTTTGTTTAATAAAGATAAATTTTCAGGCATTACATTAAATCCTGAGGAATCCAAGGTGCTTCTTTTATTAGGAAATCAAAAAGATAAATATATGATTATGAGTGACAAAATTACCATACATGACCAAAAGTATGTAGTATCGTATGATGTGTCAGACGCTAAAGCAAAGATGAACGTTAAGCCGGATGCGATTCACGGGGTAAAAGTGACCATACCACTACATGTAAAAGTAAGCATTAATGAATTCACTAAAAACGAAATGTCATCCCCTGCATTAATAAAAAATGTACAGGAAGAAATTGAAAAAGTTCTACAAAAGAAAGCAGAAAAAGTAGTTGTAAAGTTGCAAAAAGCTAACTGCGATTTTCTTGAAATAGGAAGAGAAGTAGCCGCTTATCATCCGAGTATATGGGAAAGGCTTAAATGGAGACAGGATTATAAAAACATCTCGATTAATCCGAAAGTACAAGTGGAAATTATCCATCGTGGAATTATTAATTAACAAAAGTCATGCGAAAAGCATGGCTTTTTTAAGTGAAAAAATTTTAGTTTACAAAATAATAAAAAGGGAATTGTATTTATTTATTGATGTGATAGGATAAAAAAGCATGTAAATGCATTCACTACGAATGAAAGAAGTGGACGGGTACATATAGATAATAATAAACGGTTTTGGGAGTCAAAGAAGGTGATGTTGAAGTGAATGTAAGCATCAGGTCAATCGTTAAAAAAGTCATGTTCATTCTATTTATTGCATATACAGCAGTGGTCATTTATGCTACTCTCATACGGGAAAACGAACATGTTTACGGAAAAGCAATGAACTTGGATTTATTTAGCACGATCCGTCTGATGTGGGACAGCGGGAATATAATGCTCACTCTGACAAATATACTGGGGAATATCGTGATGTTTGCGCCGCTTGGAATGTTTATTCCTTTGTTTATGAAGTGGTTTGACGGTTTTATTCAAGTGTTTACGACGGGTTTCTTAATCAGTTTTCTAATTGAAATTTTACAGTACAAGCTAACGGAACGAGTATTTGATATTGATGATATCTTTTTGAATACGCTAGGTACATTTATAGGCTGGGTTATTATTAAAATACTATATTGGGCCAAGAACGTGCTGAAAGCACGTTTCAAAAAAAGATAAAGAGATGGAGACATAACTGAATCAATAGCTAGAAAGCAGCTACAGATATGAAGTCTACGTTTACCATCACAATGAAAAGATCCGAACGATGAATCGTTCGGATCTTTCTTCAACTAAAATACTTTTGTCCTAGCCACTGCCTCTTGTTGATAGAAACACTTAATGCAGCGTCTTACGGAAGAATGTGAGGATTCAACGATAATGTGCTGACAATTTTGCTGAACAAATAATAACTTTCTTTCAAGCTGCTTAATTTGTTCTTTAAGCTGTTCTACTTCATTATTGATAGATATTTGAACCACTGTTAACAAACTCTTTAGCTTTTTCTTTCATTCCTTCTTTTCTTACTTCGTTTACATCTTTTTCATTTTCTTGAGCCATGTTACGAATATCTTGAGAAATACGCATCGAACAGAATTTAGGTCCACACATTGAACAGAAATGGGCTGTTTTAGCACCTTCAGCGGGAAGTGTTTCATCGTGATATTCTTTTGCGCGCTCTGGATCTAGTGACAGGTTAAATTGATCATTCCATCTAAATTCAAATCTTGCTTTAGACAGCGCGTTATCGCGTTTTTGTGCTCCTGGATGGCCTTTTGCTAGGTCAGCGGCATGCGCAGCAATTTTATAGGTGATAACGCCTTCTCGAACGTCTTCTTTATTTGGCAGACCTAAATGTTCTTTTGGGGTTACGTAGCAAAGCATAGCTGTCCCAAACCAGCCAATCATTGCAGCCCCGATACCTGATGTAATATGGTCATAGCCTGGAGCGATGTCGGTTGTAAGCGGTCCAAGAGTATAGAAGGGAGCTTCTTGGCATATTTCCATTTGTTTATCTACGTTTTCTTTGATGAGGTGCATAGGGACATGTCCAGGGCCTTCAATCATAACTTGAACATCGTGTTTCCAAGCAATTTTAGTTAATTCACCAAGCGTTTCTAATTCACCGAACTGTGCCTCATCATTAGCATCTGCAATGGAACCAGGACGCAGCCCATCGCCAAGCGAAATAGAAATATCGTATGCTTTACAGATTTCACAGATTTCTTCAAAGCGAGTATATAAAAAGTTCTCTTCATGATGAGCTAAACACCACTGCGCCAAGATGGATCCTCCGCGTGAAACAATACCTGTCGTACGTTTCGCTGTCAGAGGAATATAGCGTAAAAGAACACCTGCGTGAATAGTAAAGTAATCAACACCTTGCTCCGCTTGTTCAATTAATGTATCGCGATATGCTTCCCACGTTAGATCTTCTGCAACACCTTTTACTTTTTCAAGCGCTTGGTAAATAGGAACAGTCCCTACAGGAACAGGCGAGTTGCGGATAATCCATTCGCGCGTTGTGTGGATATCCTTTCCTGTTGATAAATCCATAATTGTATCGGCTCCCCAACGCGTTGCCCATGTCATTTTTTCTACTTCATCTTCAATAGCTGAACGAATAGCTGAATTTCCGATATTAGCATTGATTTTTACGTGGAATTTGCGGCCGATAATCATCGGTTCGCTCTCAGGGTGATTGATATTATTAGGGATAATGGCACGTCCTCTTGCTACTTCTTCACGCACGACTTCAGGATCCATCTGTTCACGAATAGCGATAAATTCCATTTCGGGCGTGATGATTCCTTTTTTCGCATAGTGCATTTGCGTTACATTTTGATTTTTTTTCGCGCGCAAAGGTAAACGATTAGTGATAAAGCGCTCGTACTGATCTCTTGGATCACCATCATAATAACCGTTATCCTGTGGCTGAACCGTACGGCCTTGATATGTTTCTACATCGTTTCGTTCTGCAATCCACTTTTCGCGCAGAGCCGGTAATCCTTTTTGTAAATTAATTTCATAACAGGGATCTGTATAAACACCACTCGTGTCGTATACACGTACGGGATTATTTTCTTCTTCCCCAAAAGATCCTGTAGTAGGAGACTGATGGATTTCACGCATAGGCACTTTAAGATCTTCTCTGGATCCTTGGACATATACTTTGTGACTGTTTGGAAAAGGCTTTTTCATAGAAACTGATACATTTTGTTTTGACATTACATATTCCTCCGGTTTCGCATAAAGTGTAGCTATACCGAACCATAAAAAAATCGGGTTCTGTGATAGACAGAACCCGATGGAATAGGCGAAAAAAGAATAAACATATACTATTCTTTTCAAGACTACTTCCCTCCGCTGGTATAACCCAAATCAGGTTCAAAGGGTTAAAGAGTTTTATAGCACTCTTCTCTCAGTCTGAGCTATCAGACACCCCTAGTAGAAATAACATTTAAATTATTCAATTTACGGCTTAAGTTTACCATCATTCGGTAAAAAATCAACCCTTAAATAAAAAAAGCTAGACAATCAACGTTGTCTAGCAGCATCGATTGCAATCACAATAGCTGTAATAATGTGCATAACAAACCCTAAAAATGGAATCCAAGCAACCAGTGAAGTAACAATCCCTAGTATGTTTCCATACGCAGATAACCCTCGTCTATTAGCTAAAATGAGTGTGATAGCATGAAGAATAAATCCAATAAAAAGAGGAGTATAACTAAAGCCCATAACAATCCCCGCGCCAATTAAAGGAATTCCCAGTAAGGCTTCATACCCAGCAGTGACCCATTTCATTGTACGTACATTTCCATTCATAGTAAAAAGCCTCCTAAAAAAGATACTACTATATACGAGAAAAGAGAGAAAAAAGTTTCAAATTACTTAGGGGATATGTCGTATAAGCAAGCACTAGTTGATTAAAATGATAGATGACAGTAAAGGGGATGGAAAAAACATAATGATTTAGTCATTTTTTCACACTAAAGAAAAATAGTCTAGATGATTCATTTTTAGCTAAGGACCCGGAATTTATACCGAACATAGCGACTGCTTTTTAAAACAAATAAAAGCTGATATCTTGTTTTTTGGTTATAGCATGTAAGGTTTTTATTACAAATTATTAAAGATTCTTATCTTTTTGCAAATACACATTGTATTTCATAGTTTTAACAATTATGATAAAAAAGCAAGTGTCAAAATAGGAAAATAGTTGAGCATGGAAAACGAAGCGATAAGCTTATTAATTTGAAAGAAAGGCAAGGTATATAGCTTTATGTGGGAAATTATTGTAGCAATCATTTTAGGGATTGTAGAAGGTTTAACAGAGTTTGCTCCTGTTTCGTCAACTGGGCATATGATTATTGTGGATGACCTGTGGTTAAATTCAAAAGAATTATTTTCATCTCCCGTAGCTAATACATTTAAAATTGTTATTCAGCTAGGGTCGATCTTAGCAGTAGTAGTTATTTTTAAAGATCGTTTCATTAATTTATTAGGATTGGGAAAAAAGCCAGCCGCTCCAATTGGACCGACAAATCGCTTGAATTTAATGCAAGTAATTGTTGGTCTGTTACCCGCAGGAGTGTTAGGACTTTTGTTTGATGATTATATTGATGAACATTTGTTTTCTTTAAATACGGTGCTAATTGGCTTAGTAGTCGGAGCTGTATTAATGATTCTAGCAGATTTGTTTGGACCTAAACGTCCGCGTGTAGAGACGGTGGACCAAATGTCTTATGGACAAGCACTGGGTATAGGACTGTTTCAATGTATTGCTCTTTGGCCAGGTTTTTCTCGTTCAGGCTCAACGATTTCAGGAGGGGTTCTTCTTGGAATGAGCCATAAGGCAGCGGCAGATTTTACATTTATTATGGCAGTGCCAATCATGGCAGGAGCAAGTGGACTTTCATTGGTTAAAAACTGGCAGTATTTCACATCAGATGCACTACCGTTTTTTATTGCTGGTTTTATCAGCGCCTTTATTTTTGCGCTGGTGTCTATTCGCTTTTTCCTGAAATTAATTAATCGTATCAAATTAGTACCATTTGCACTATATCGAATTGTGTTAGCAGCTATTCTATATTTTGTATTTTTATAAAATAAACATGCGTGTTCTTTAGTCCCTTAAACTTCTAATAGAGACTCAAAGAGCAAGAAAAAGCTATTGCAACATTGCAATAGCTTTTTTGTATAAATATATATTATCGCCTTTTGAAAGCGTTTTATAAACATGGGTATTGACAAAACGTGTCGAAAAATAGTAAATTAATATTTGTGCAGTATAAAGTTAAGTAAAAGTAAGACTTCTGTTTAGTTTTATTGACTGTAAAAAACGTATGACAACGTATAGATCGTTTTAATTTTATAAAAACTGAATAATAAGCTTAATCGTATAGAGCGGGGGAATCATTATCGGCAGTAAAGCTGCCTTGGGGTGAATCCTTACAAAAGGTAGGAAACTCTCAATTCCGAATCCGACAGTTAACCCCGTTTGCTTTATTGAGAGAAAGAGCCCAAAATAGCGTAAGTAAAAGGCTGTTCTTTCTTAAGAATAGTCTTTTTTTGTTTTTTCAGAAAAGTATATACAAATGTCATACATCTTTGGGGAGGTACATCTATGAAAAAAATTCGTTTTGGTTTGGCTACGCAGATTTTTACCGGATTAATCCTCGGTGTTCTTGTAGGGGTAATTTGGTTTAACGATCCGCGTGTAGTAACATACCTACAGCCGCTAGGAGACCTATTTTTAAGGTTAATTAAGATGATTGTTATTCCAATTGTTATCTCAAGCTTAGTCGTTGGAGTTGCAGGAGCAGGGAGCGGCAAACAGGTTGGAAAGCTCGGCGTTAAAACCATTCTCTATTTTGAAATTATTACGACTTTTGCAATTATAATCGGTGTATTGGTTGCTAATATTTTTCATCCTGGGCAAGGTGTAGACATTCATTCAGCACAGAAGAGTGATATTTCACAATATGTTGAAACATCCAAACAGCAAGAAGGAAAGTCAGTGGCTGAAACTTTCTTACACATTGTTCCAACAAACTTTTTCCAGTCAATTGTTGAAGGAGATATGCTAGCAATTATCTTCTTTACAGTGTTATTTGCACTAGGAGTAGCGGCAATTGGGGAAAGAGGAAAGCCAGTTGTACAATTCTTCGACGGCGTTTCTCACGCAATGTTTCACGTGGTAAACCTTGTAATGAAAGTGGCGCCAATTGGTGTATTTGCTTTAATTGGTGTAACAGTTTCAAAATTCGGCTTAGAGTCACTCCTTTCATTAGGAAAGCTTGTTATCTTAGTTTACTTAGCGTTAATTTTCTTCCTACTTGTTGTATTAGGAGGAATCGCGAAATGGGCAGGAATTAACATTTTCCACTTATTCCGCTATATGAAAGATGAACTGTTGTTAGCATACAGTACATCTAGTTCTGAGACAGTTCTTCCGCGAATTATGGAAAAACTTGAAAAGATGGGCTGTCCAAAAGCTATCGTATCGTTCGTTGTACCAATTGGTTATACATTTAACCTAGATGGTTCCGTTCTTTATCAAGCGATTGCAGCGTTATTCTTAGCGCAGGTGTACGGTATTGATTTAACGATCGTTCAACAGCTGACGCTCATTCTGGTATTGATGGTTACATCTAAAGGAATGGCTGCCGTGCCAGGAACATCATTTGTTGTATTACTGGCTACTCTTGGAACAATCGGGGTTCCGGCAGAAGGATTAGCCTTCATTGCTGGAGTAGACAGAATCATGGATATGGCACGTACGGTTGTTAACTTAGTAGGAAACACACTAGCAGCAATTGTGATGTCTAAATCTGAAGGCAAATTTGACCCTAAAAAAGGTACAGAGGTCATGAGAGCCGGCTAATTTATAAATTAAAAAGCTACTTATTCTATTCAAAAAATTAGAATAAGTAGCTTTTTTCATAATAATTCCTTTATTATTATGGAAATTGACCCTATAATATGTAACATCAGGTATAAATATATTCAAATTTTATTCTTACATAAAAGCAGTCACTGGTTCCTTTCTTTATCAATAAATATAGAGATAGCTTAGCTAGTTGGGGGATAGTAGAGTATGTGGAAAAAGCGAATATGGGTCATCGCCTCGATAGTAATCGTATGTTTGTTAATCCCTTACAGTTTACCGATTGTGTTTGCTTTATTAACAGCATTAGCGCTTGAGGGTATTGTTCAAAAATTGCATCAATCTTTTAAAATGAAGAGAGTCTATGCAGTGCTTATGACCTTCATTTTATATGTTGTTTCGCTCATACTTATTGGATTTTTTATTGTTCGGACAATCGTTACGCAAGTGGTTGCTCTTTCAAAAATAGCGCCTTCCTTTGTAAAAGAAATCTATGAAACCGCGATTTATCCAACTATTATTAAGTGGAAATACTATTCAAACGCTCTTCCTACAGAAGTGATTTCTTCTATCGAGCGCACGCTTGAAAAAACCGTAAATTCATTAGATTCTCTATTAAAAAGTACCGTGGAAATCATCATTAGCTTTGCTGCTACTGTTCCTGGGTTTCTATTAGAGTTTCTTATTTATTTAGTAGCGCTTGTATTTATCAGCCTTGAGCTGCCTGCTATTAAAAATAAAATTAAGTCATTTTTAACAGAAGAAACGAAATATAAGCTACAAGTTGTCATCACTCAGCTTATCCAAGCGGGGGTTGGTTTTATTAAGGCACAAATTATCTTAAGTGTCATGACGTTTGTAATGGCTTATGTAGGGCTTTGGCTATTAGATGTTCCGTATACCGCGCTGCTTAGCTTATTAATTGTAATTGTCGATATCTTACCAATCCTTGGGACAGGCTCGGTGCTCGTTCCATGGGGGATTTTTGCTCTTACGCAAGGGCATGACTCATTAGCAATCGGCTTATTTATTCTATTTGGAGTCATTACGGTAGTAAGACGTGTAGTAGAACCAAAAGTATTTTCTACAAATATGGGTATTTCACCTTTGGCTGCATTAGTTAGTTTGTACATTGGATTTAAACTTTTAGGCTTTGTCGGATTATTTTTAGGACCGGCTTTAGTTATTTTATACGATGCTCTTCGTAAAGTAGGTATTATTCAAATTAACTTTAAACTATAAAAGCGCTGGATAAAACTAGCGCTTTTTTTTATTGAAACTTTTGTAGTACGTAATACGTAAAGAGGGAAAGGAAAAAACTATGCCGCGTTGGTTTTTATCTATCAATCGGCTAAATTATAGTTTTGCAGTCTTAGATTTAATGACATGAGGAGGAGAATTTTTGTTAGAGTCGGTTTTACTTTCTTTAATTGAAGCGCTAAAACAGCTCTCTTCTTTTGGCGTAATTCTAGCATTAACGTTTGAGTTTGTCCCGGCAGAGCTTGTTTTACCTTTAGTAGGGTATTGGGTGTACCAAGGTGATATGAACTTGTATCTGGCTATTCTTGCAGGTACAGTAGGCGGTGTTTGTGGACCGTTGACTCTTTATGCACTGGGACGTTACGGTGGACGACCGCTGGTTTTAAAATATGGAAAATACTTTTTGGTGAAAGAAAAAGAAATTGACGCCGCCGATCGCTTTTTTAATAAGTACGGCAGCGGGGTTGCTTTTTTTGGACGCTTTATTCCAGGAGTGCGCACGGCTATCTCTTTTCCGTGCGGGATGGCAAAAATGAATGTATGGCTGTTTTCTATTTATACATTTGTGGCGATGCTTCCAGTAACGGCTATTTACGTATATTTAGGATATAAGTTAGGACCTAAGTGGAAAGAGGTGGGGCCGATTGTGTCTCAATATATGCAGCCTATTGGAATCGGAATTGTTGTTTTAATTGCACTGTTTTTTATCATTAAATATGTGCGGAATAAACAAGTAGGGCAGAGCTGATAAATCGAGGAAAAGAGTGAGGATATGTCAGAGTATGAGCAGTTAAGAGTAGAGTTACGAAAAATTGAAAAGTGGGAGAAAGACCAAAAAGGACTTTTTTTCTGGGAGCGGCTGGCTCGTTTGCCTTTTTCAGCTTTAGATAAAGTAACGCCAAAGTTCATTCATCAAAAAATAGAAAAATTATTAGATGAAATTGCTAAGTATGTTGATAATGGAGGCCAGTATTTAGCTAATACGTCTGCCACGCTAGAAAAAGCATCAGCACAATTACAAGAAAAGAAACAGCTTTCGATAGAGGATATTCAGCATTTATCTCTGCAAGAAATGGATGAATTGGCAGAGCATTTTATTGAAGTCCGAAAAAAGAATGCACAGCTTCAAGGAGCTACAACCGGTATAGGCGGGATTTTCACACTAGCTATTGATGTTCCTTTTGTATTAGGGCTTACACTTAAGACACTGCAAGAAGTGGCTGTTTCTTATGGTTACGACCCCACTGAGCAAGAGGAACGAATTTTCATGGTCAAATGCATGCAGTTTTCGTCTTCTGACATTGTAGGGAAACGTGCGATTTTAGAAGAATTAGCAAGCGGAAATCGAACGCAGAGCTTGCAGCAGCTGCAAGGGTGGAGAGAAGTGTTTCTAACCTACAGGGACAACTTGGGCTGGAAAAAGCTGTTCCAAATGATTCCTATAGCAGGAATAGTATTTGGAGCGTATATTAACAAACAAGCAATTAGCGATATAGGGGAAGTTGGAATGATGCTTTATCGTAAAAGACGTATTTTGGAAAAAGTCTCACAATCGCAAAAATAAAAAGAGACTGGTACGAAAGTATTTTAGTTGAAGAAAAATCCGAACGAGTTTGATTCTTGGTTGAGAATCAAATACGTTCGGATTTTTCCATTGGTATAGTAAATGTAGCTTTCATGTGTTAAGTCTATTTCCTTAATCAAAATGAAAAGTAGGAATGGTAATAGTATTTTTTCGTCTGGCAATCAGTAAATAAATAATTCCGATTATACTCCATACAATACCGATAAATAAGGATGTTTTTTCTAAGTTAAGCCACATAAAAAATAAAAATAAGCTGCCGAGTAAAGGCATAAGTACATATGAAATATATCCACTGAGAGATCGTTTGTTTTGTTGAATAAAATAATGGATAAAAACCGCTATGTTCACTGAACTGAACGCAATTAAAGCACCAAAATTAATTAAAGAGGTAGCTTTTTCAAGAGACAGACCTAGTGAAATTAAAGAGAGGCCACCAATAATCACTACGTTCCAAACAGGCGTCTTTGTTTTAGGGTGAATATAGCCAAAAATTCCCCGAGGCAGATAACCATCTTTCCCAATTGCATAGAGAAGTCTTGATGCACTCATATGTGAGACAAGTCCAGAAGCAATAGTTGAAGTCAAGGCCGCTGCTACAAAAATAGATTGAAAAAGCTGGCCGCCAATTTTATAAGCGATCTCCGCTGATGCACCTTCTAAATCATGAAACAAAGAGGCTGAAGGGAAAAGAAGCTGCGCAGAGTAAGAAACCGTGATAAATAAGGCGCCTCCCGTACACGCAATAATAAGAATCCCTTTAGGAATGGTTTTCTCAGGCTTAAGTGTTTCTTCGGCCATAGTGGTTACAGCATCAAATCCTAAAAAAGAAAAGCATAAAATAGCTGCTCCGTTTAATAACAGAGATATAGAGGCCGATTCACTTATAAACGGTTTAAATGATAGCTCTTGGCCTTGAGTTGTAGCACTTAAAATAATAAAGATAATAGCGACTAAAATTTGAAAAGCAACTAATAGCGTACCAAAAGAAACGGTTAAATGAACGCTGAAAATATTTATTATGGTCATGATGACAACAAAGCTGATAATCCATACGGCCTTTGGAACACCTGGAAACAGAGAGCTTAGGTAAATATTTGTCAAAAGCGCATTAATCATTGGCAGAAATAGATAATCAAGAAGAGCCGTCCATCCTACCAAAAAACCAATGCTTGGATTCATTACTTGCTGTGCGTATGTATAAGAGGAACCAGCTCCGGGAAAAGCTTTTACCATCCTTCCGTAACTAATGGCTGTAAATAAAATAGCGATCAACGTGAATGCATAAGCGCCTGAAACATGTCCATCTGTTGATTCAGTTACAATGCCAAATGTATCAAAAACGGCCATAGGTNATACGAGACACTTATTCAAATACGTAATCAGGACGAGACACGCCAACGTAGTGTGTATGAGTATGCAAAACAAAAAAACTATTATCAACCAGCTGCTCCAGCAAATCCTACTATTGTACAACAACTTAAAAATCAATTACAACAAGGATAGAAGAAACTACCTAATGGTTAGGTAGTTTCTTCTTTACTCTGTATACGATACTCATTTCTAAGTAGCATAGTCACCGTTATCCGATTATGCAAAACCATTCAACATAATAGGTTTTTATAGGTGGATATGGAAGATTATACAGATAAAATCCAATCTGCTCAGTACGCTATAGATGAACTATCTATACCTGCAGTGCGTATAACAAAAGAAATTGGTGTAATTCCTCTTGTAGGGGAGATCGATACACATAGAGCTCAAATTTTAATGGAAAATGCATTGAAACAAGGTAATACTTACAAACTAAGTTGGTTAATTATTGATCTATCTGCCGTACCTATTATTGATACCATGGTTGCAGACCAACTTTTCAAAGTAGTTGCGGCTTTAAAACTTATAGGAATAGATGTTGTATTAAGTGGCATTCGCTCTGAAATTGCGCTTACAATGGTTCAGTTAGGTGTAAATTTAAATGACATCGTCACATTCAACAGTCTTTATGGAGCATTAAACTACATAAGCTCTCGAATGCAGTAGATATGAATAAGTATTTCACATATCAAAAAATGGTTTTAAGTCGAATAGTCTTGCCTATTATGGCTTAGAACGCTGACTTTATAATTAACATTATCATTTTAATAGTTAATTTATATAAATTAACCGAAGTAAATCCTTTGCTATGATTAGCAAAGGATTCTTTTTGATTTATTAATACTCATTAAAATATTCTTGAATTTTTTTAGGATCCTTTGTTTTAGTTAAAGCAAGCATTAAGAGAATACGCGCTTTTTGGGGATTCAACGAATCAGACGTAACAAACTTATCTTTGTCATCTGAGGCTTCATGCGTCACAACCCCACTTCCTACACGACTAGATCTAGTAATAACTACTCCTTTTTTTACAGCATCCCTAGCTCCTGCTAAAGCAGCATCAGATAGTAACCCATTTCCAGCTCCTGCGACTATTATTCCTTTTGCTCCTGCCTTTACAGCTGTATCATAAAAATATCTAGAATCATTTTGATATCCATATATGATGTCTACTTGAGGAAGCTTATCAAATTTTGACACATCAAATACTGATTGTGTTGTATGCTTACGAGTGGGTTCATTATAAAATAATACCTTATCTCCAGCTATTTCTCCTACGTATCCTTGTTCTGGAGATTTAAATGTATCGGCTGCCGTTGTATGGGTTTTCGTAATATAACGAGCTGCACCGATTCGGTCGTTAAGCGCTACTAAAACTCCTTTATTTCTTGCTTCTTTGGTGGTAGAAACTTTCACTGCATTATATAAGTTTAGTGGCCCATCTGCACTTATAGCTGTAGCTGGTCTCATTGAACCAACCACAACCACAGGTTTTTCACTTTTTACTACTAAATCTAGAAAATAAGCTGTCTCTTCCAAAGTATCCGACCCGTGTGTCACTACAATCCCGTCAACATCCTTAGAGGCTAATAAAGTATTAATTCGTTTGGCTAACTTTAACAAAATGGAGTTACTCATATTTTGACTTCCGATATTTACGATTTGTTCTCCACTCACATTTGCTACTTTTTTCAGCTGAGGAACAGCCTTAATTATTGTTTTAATATCAAGAGCTCCTGATTCGTATCCAGTTGTATCCGTGCTACTCTCAGAAGAACCTGCAATGGTACCGCCAGTAGCCAAAATCTTCACGTTCGGTAAATCGTTTTCTGCTGAATTTTTTACTGTCATTTTAGAAGCATTAACAGATGATAAAGTTCCAGAAAATAATATAACGCTTGATAAAAAGGTGATTCCTAATACCTTTTTTAGTTCCATATGTATTTATCTCCTTTTATACAAAAGATATTTTCTGGTATTTTTGACAAGTTACATGTAAAATATCCTAAAACTATTTTTAAATAAATAAAGTAACTCCCCAAAGCATTAGTAGCACTAGAGTCTGTTTTCTCTGTTGCTTACCTACTATAAGAGGAGCATATCAACCAATGCCGAGGTAGCTTTTTATTTTGTTAACGAAATTAAGCACCTTAAAAGTATTGAAAATATTTTTTAAGACTTTAGTAGTAAAAATCATCTGAAAAGACACATCTCTTGATGGATCATAAAGATTAAATATCTATATAAAATATAAGGTAAATGCAAAACGTCTATTGATTAGAACAGTTTAATATACTGATTTAAGAGAGGGTCAAAAAATGAAAATTAATCACCTCAATCTAACTGTTACAGATGTACCGGCTACTCAGAATTTTTTGGAAACCTATTTTGGTTTAACATGTAGGTCAAGTAAAGGAAAAGGCTTTGCAGTAATGTTGGACAATGATGATTTTGTGCTTACTTTAATGAAGGGCAATGAAGTCCATTATCCAAAAAGTTTCCATATTGGATTTTCTCAGAAAAATGAAGAGGAAGTAAACAAAATCAATCAAAGATTGAAAGAAGGAGGATTTAACGTGGAACCTCCAAAACAATTACATCGTTATACCTTTTATGTAGAGTCACCTGGAGGATTCCTAATTGAAGTATTCTATTAACATTATCACTTTTAGGTTAATGAGAACCTCTTCCAATTGAAAGAATATATAAGAAAGATTCTATTAGTCCTCATGAATTTGGGGGCTTTTCTTATATCTATCTTTATGCTACCCAGAATGATGCAATATCAGGTTTTATAACGACGTAACAATTTTCATGGAAGGATAAAAGAAGGAAAGTGGAAAAACAATAAATAATTTTAATTAATATTTTCACTCTGAATTCATTCGATTCTCAATACTTCCTTCTCTAGGACAAACTTTACTATGATCCATATCATTGCTGTACCAGTTAATTTTATGGTCAATCATTGCTTGATAAGACATCAATTGATTTATTTTTGAATTTATGTTTTCATTTTGTTTTTTAAGCATTGATATTCGTTGATCAATTGTTTCATCACCTCGCATTACAAGAGCTACAAATTCTTTTAAATCAGCAATGGTCATACCCGTGGCTCGGAAGCAACAAATATATTTAAGCCATTCAATATCTTTAGCTTCATAAACACGTCTGCCACTTTCATTTCGCTTAATAATCGGAGTAATACCTTCTTTTTCATAATATCGCAAAGTATGAATCGATAAGCCTGTTTGATCTGATACCTCACTAATTGTATAGCTCATAGTTAATACCTCCTGTCTCTTTATTATTTATTCCATATGATTATGGAATAAAGGCCCACTTACAAAAAAGTGAGCCACAAATATCAATATCTTTCTTTATTATATTTCCTGTTTAGTTGGTCTTACAATTATTTCATTGACAGCTATATTATCTGGTTGAGAAATTGCATATAAAATCGAATTAGCAATTGCTTCCGCAGGGAGTCCAAATTCCCTAATCTGTTCTTCAATACCTTTTTTAATTTCTTGATTGGAAATGCAATTGACCAATTCTGTATCCACTGCCCCAGGTGAAATAATTGTTGTACGAATATTATTTTCTACTTCTTCTTGTCGCAGTCCTTCAGTAATGGCCCTTACAGCAAATTTCGTACCTGAATAGACAGCACTTGACGGAAAAGCTATATGTCCTGCAACAGAAGAAACATTAATAATATGCCCTTGTTTTTTTCTTCTCATATAGGGGAGAACCGCAGCAATACCATAAAGTACACCTTTTACATTTACATCAATCATTTGTTCCCATTCTGTCACTCTTTTTTCATGCAAATAAGAAAGTGGCATGAAACCAGCATTGTTAATTAGAACATCAATCTTTCCAAACTTATCTAAAGTAAAACTTGCAAGTTCTTCTACCTCTTGTTGAGAAGCAACATCCGTTACTTTATATTCAACTATACCACCTTGTTGTTCAATTTCTGACTTAAGTTTTCGTAATCGTTCCTCACGTCTTGCTGATAGTACAACTTTAGCTCCTTTATTAGCAAGTACTTTAGCAGTTGCTTCACCGATTCCACTTGAAGCTCCAGTTAAAATAACTACCTTCTCTTCAACATTTAACATTACTGATCAACCCTTTCTATTCTTAAGATGTTTCTCAGTATAATACCTAGAGTGCGCTCTAGCACAAGAGCTTTATAAAAAATTCATTTTTGCTTAAAAGCAAAATAGTCCGCCTTTAATCGGCTTAACTAGCCTTCAGGATTTTTGTTTTTTAAACGAGAAAAAATATAAAAAAACTTTTGCAATTCTAAGAACGAATTGTTATTGAATCTAACTATGCATGGTTCGCCTATGGTGAGGTCTGTCCATTATAAACAGTCCTAAAAGGTACACCTTTTTAGACTATGTAGAATCAAATAACAGAACGTCTATTTAGTTAATAAAATAAACCTTTATGTACGTATAAAAAGTATTTTACCTTTATAGACAAAATGTCACATTCAATTTTAGTTAATATAAAGTTTATCACCGGAAATGAAAAGAGAACCCACAGAATTCATCAATTCCATGGGTTCAACCTGCTAGTAAAATACAAATGCAATTTTTGATTTTTTAATAAGGCCTCTAATTAATTAGTTATCACTTAGTGATCCATTCAGGTTTGCAAGAACCACGAGGTACAAGTACAGGTTCATATTTTCCAGGAGTCTCTGACATTTCAACCTGATCGGTAACTCCACGATATAAGCCTAATGGAGTTTCAGCTTCAAATAAATCCGGTGCAATAAACTCATGTTCCTCTGACGACCCTGCCGTTTTCTTCACAAATTGCTTATCAAAGATCCCCATTGAAAGGATCCATAAAGATACACGATCTAAAGAAACACGTACACGATAGCTACCACCTTCTTTTGCTCTTCTTTCCAATGCCATTAAAGCCCCTACTTCAAGTAGCCAAGAAACAGCATAATCATTCACAATAGAAATTGGAGGTAATTTCGGATTATCAGGTGAACCTTCAAGCGCCATTACACCTGTCACACATCCAGCTGTTTGATCAAATCCATTTCGATTTGCCCAAGCACCTTCTGTTCCATGTAAATTAACCGTGCAATGAATAATACCAGGACGAATTTGAGCACAATCTTCTGCTGATAACCCATATTGTTCAAGGAATCCGTAACGACGGTTCGCAAAGAAGATATCTGCTCCTTCTAATAGTTCTTCTACTTTTTGTTTACCTTCTGCGGCTCCTAGATCAAGTGTAGTAGAACGCATGCCGACATTTGAAGTGGCATATACCATATCATGCTCCCAATCTGTTGGGCGCCAAACGTTTAAAACATCAGCTCCATGTAAAGCAAGAGCTCGTCCAAAACCGGCTCCTGCAATAACATGAGAAAGGCCTAAGGCACGAATTCCTTCTAAAGGAGTAGAAGCATGGTTAGAAAGTGGCTCTGGATCACTTTCACCAATTTTTTCAATTTCAATAAGAGGAAGCTTCGCTACTTCTTCATAAGTAGGTTCTTTCATAAATTCTTCAACTGTACGTACCACCGGCATAACAATTCCTCGTTCAGCAGCAGCTTTCTCTAATTCATCTGCATTCCATTGATGAATTGCGTTAGCTACAGCTCCACGCTCCTCTGTACAATTTAAGAATTTTAGCGTTTCATGTTTAGAGCGTGGGTATGGATTAAGTGGCATTACCCATTTTCCATCTTTTGTTTGATAGAAACTAAAATCAAAAGGGTTATAAGGATCATTAGCAACGCCAGGCGCAAACCCATTTAGTCTTTCCCATTTTCTATCATAGAAAGGCGATAATCTTCGAAGCGCTTTACGCAAGTCCATATGAATATCTTGACCTTTCCCTCCGCGCATTCTCCAAATCTTAGAAACAGCAATTGATTTTGCCACTAAGGCAATTCCTGCAGCTGATGCAAGACGTAATGTACTTAGAGTAATAGGATCTTGTCCATAAAAAGTCACCTTTCCTCCACTGTCTTCCATCGATAATCCAACATCTTTTAAAACTGTATTTAACTCTTCATAAATATCAAAGTTATCAAGATTCGTTAATTTATTTTCATTTGCTTTCACAATAGCATCAGTAAGTTTTTTAACATCTGTATTTGTGGACATCGTAATCTCTTCCTTTTTAATATAATGTAAAAACTTTATTTACTTCTCCTCATTAAGTGCACGTAGCACAGATAATTGTCGACGATCACGCTCTTCTTCAAGCTGCTTTTCAGAAATGCTTCCATAACAAGAGACAGCCTGTTCAGATAATGCTTGAATCGTAGCCTCATCCAAATGTGGCTTACCAAGGTGATCCCAAAGTGCATCCATTCCTGGTCCTAAATGCTTGAGGAAAGCAGGGAACCCTCCTTTTCCACCTCCCAGGTGGAAAGTCAAGAATGGACCACCTGCTGCCCATCGAAGGCCAATCGAACTTGTTACAATTTCATCAAGATCCTTAATCGAAACAACTCCTTCTAATACCAAATGTATAGCCTCGCGAAATAAAGCTGATTGAAGACGATTTGCTACAAATCCAGTCATTTCTTTCTTCAATACAAGCGAGTTCTTGTCTAATGCTTTATAAAAAGTCACAGCTTTTTCAACAGCATCAGCAGATGTGTTCTTTCCAGGAACAATCTCAACCAATGGAACCAGGTGCGGCGGATTAAAAGGATGTCCAATTAACATACGCTCTGGATTTTCCATTTTTTCTGCGATATCACTTGCTTTTAAACCCGAAGAAGATGATAGTAATAATGTGTCTGTGGTCACGAACTGTTCGATTTGCGCATATAACTCCTGTTTAAAGTCGATGCGTTCAGGACCATTTTCTTGTACAACTGCTGTTCCATCAAGTGCGCGTTCAAGTTTTTTCTCAATAACTAATCGATCTGTAAGGCCTTCAGTTGGAAGCCCAAGTTCACGTAATGTTGGGATAATCTGTTCGATCCCCGTATGCACAACTTCTTCTAGATCAGGGCGCACATCATTTACTCGAACCTCTAAGCCTTTTGCAAGAAAATAGGCTGTCCATGAAATTCCAATAACACCAGCGCCAATAACTGTAACAGGGTTGAATCTACGTAAATTCTCAGGTAACTGAGGACTTTTAGTTTTTATATTCATGCTCATTTCTTTCCTTTCTAATTAGGTTTGCCTTCTCTATAATGATTACTTGTTTGCCAGATAGTCGTGTACAACACTTGGAGAAGCCAAGGTAAGATCTGTAAGAATGTGAGAGGTAGACACAACCTCGCGCACAGGCAAATCTGACATTGGTGCAAGGGCATGTGCAAACAACTCTAAGCGTGCAGGACCTGACCAAGCTCCATGAATGGTGATATCTGTAATTTGACTACGGACAAGTTCACAAATTCTTGGGTATCCATCATACCCTGGCATCTTTTTGATCATATAGTTAGGCTTGCAAATTTCTTTACGAGCCTCGGATAAATCCAGAGGACAGTGTTTATAACCCATCGTCGCAGTTGCCACTCTCAAAGAACCATAGTCGAGAGTACCTACTAATGTATCGGAATCCACAAATAAACTAGGTTTACCCAACTTTTTAGGATAAGCACCTATCTCTCTTCCAGAAGCGATAGCAGGATGGCTATCTACATACATAGCATGCAGATATTCGCCTTCCTCACCGTTAAAGCTTACAGGAATTACTTGCCCACACTCTGTATAAGAACCCAATCCAGTTACATCAGGCATCTTCATAATCTCAAAACGAACGAGTGGATCCGTAATCTCTAAAGGTTCAGGTACTATTTTTCGTAAACTATCTATATCTGTGCGATATAAAATATTTAGATATTCTCGATTATGAAATCGATAAGGACCTACCGGAAATGCTGGAGCACCTAATGGTGTAGTAAACTGTTTTATTACTTCGTCTTGTTGCATGTATGCTCACCTTCCTTGTTAAATTAAAGCTTGATTTGCTATTTCCGTGGATATGCTGGTTTATTCCCACTTAAATAACCAGTAACTAGGAAATTTCACTAAAACATCATGTTGTTTAACTCTCTAAGTAAATAATGATTAACTATTTTTGAGAATTTTGTTGCTAAAACAACATTTGTCTTAAATAATTATAACAAGGGCGTTTATAATAACAAGAATCAATAAACAGTGAAATGTTGCTTAGGCAACACCTAGCTAAAATACTGTTGCAAAAATACAAAATTAATTTATGGAGGTTTATTATGGTAAACAAAAAAGTGGACCCTCGAGTACAACGTACTCAAAATCTTCTGCGAGATGCTTTGATTGAGTTAATAGATGAGAAAACGTATGAAAAAATTACGATACAAGATATTACCACCCGTGCAACAGTCAATCGTGCAACCTTTTATCGTCATTTTCTAGACAAAGACGAGTTACTAAACCAAAGCATAGATAAGATGCTCAAAGAGCTGTTTGGGGAGGCATCGAAATTTTACAGTGTAAGTAAAAATGTTGATGAATTGCAAAAATATGTAGCTTCACATATTTTTGAACATATCGCTCGACACAAGAAATTTTTTCAAGTTATGCTTATAGGAAAAGGAATTCCTAACTTTATACATTATTTAAAAGGATTTTTGTTTGAATTTTACGATCATGCAATTTCAGAAGCGAATTTAGTAGAGAATGAACTTCCTGTTGCTAAAGAGATGGTCGTTAGCTATATTTCTGCTGCTTATATCGGTGTTATTTCTTGGTGGTTAGAAAATGATATGTTAGAATCCCCCTCTTCTATGGCTCAACAAATGATCCAAATAAACACTCAAGGTCCTATTCAACTATTAAAAAAATATCAAAAATCTGAGTTATAATATAATTTTTCTCAAACAAAAAAACAGCTAAGATTCAGTCGCTTTTTCTGTTTTCAAACTGTATAAGCTATACAACTTTAGTTACTATAATGTGGATTATAAGAATCAAAAGCCCTTAGAATTAATGATTCTAAGGGCTTTTGATGGATGTGAGTTTGAAAAACAAGAATGTTTTAAATATCTATTTGTATAATCAATTATCCTTCTTTAATTATTGATTTCTGTTTTAAAATTGCTTGATTTCTTATAAATACAATAATGTTTAAAATAAGAACTACTAAAGGCATTAGAGCCATTAATCCTTGTCCAGCATTAAAAAGAGTGAATATCGCACCTATCATGATTAGCCCTAATCCTCCAGAAGCAGCTATTGCAAGTTTTGGCTTCCAATAACCAATAAATAGTCCAAATGCACCCAAGACTTCAAGAATACCAATAGTATACATAAACCCTAGTGAAAAATTGTAGACCTTTGTAAATTCCTGCACCACCGTATTATTACCTGTTAATTTCATAATTCCAGATAATAAAAAATCAATAACTAATAGTCCCTGGATAATTCTTGTAACCCACTTCATAACAGACACCTCCTATAATATTCTTTGTTAAAGTTACTTTGAAAATATATGCTAGATGATTTGTATGTATGTTGCAGACGTTTTTTATTTAAATAAGGAACTTCATCGATACTCATAGAACCTAAGTAGTAATTGTCTATATGAATAATACCTAATAATTTGAGCAAACTACCCAAGACGCCGTGAGGCATCATAAAATAACTCTCCATTCCTTACGGGTGCAGAAAAAGCCACTGATTAGGTCCAGTGGCTTTTCTTGTTTTCAGACTGTATATGCTATACAAAGTTAGTTAACATAACCACCATTTCAGGAACAAAAAAAGAATTACAGAATAGTTCCTTGTTCACTCCCCATAATCAATTAGTGTTATATGAATAGATATAATATAATAAGAACAAAAAGGGAGAAATATCCAATATGAAAAAGCGTTTTTGGAGTTGGGGAATCCTTATTGTGGTTATTATTTCTCTAGCTGTTGGTATACCTAGAATAACAAGTAATGAAGCAAGTTCTTTGAGTTCGCCAGAAGAGAAAAAGCAAGTGAAACAACTTGAAAAAGAGTTTCATCAATGGTCACTTAGACCACTGGATAAATTCATGGTGCAAGGTTATGAGGTTAAACCCAATGGACACCAGTGGGACTCAGTAAAACAAAAGTCAGTTAAAAATTACCGTGTTACCTATTACACATTTTTTGGAATCCGTTATGTAGAAGGGGAAATGGGGAGTTAGTAGAACGAGAGGTAAATTTTTATGATTGCCCTTCAGTTAACAAAAGCGTCTATTCAAATTGTTAAATGATTTTACTTTCTGGGCTTATTGTTTATGAAAATAAAGTGAGAGGACGAAAGAAAAAAATGAAGTTGTTTTATAAAATTCCAAACCTAAAGATTGATCAACTCCTTCGAATATTAAGAAAAGTATTTTATGTATCAGTAGAAGCAGTGATTATGACCATGCTTGTTATCAAATCTTTTACTGTAGCATATGAGAGTGACATCAATCTAATTTTCACACAGCTTAATGAAATAAAAGCTTCCATTGGTGGATTTGGGGTTAACAAACAATTATTTTGGTTTATTATAAAGTGTAGTATTTATACAATCATTTCATTCGATTTCTACTTATATCTCAAAAGAAAGAGAAAATTTTTATGATTAAAAAATATGTACTGACTACATTTCTATCCTCAATTTGCTTATCTTTATTGTATTTAATTACTGAATACGGAGTGGAAGATCTTGTTTCACCTGCATTGCCAGTTAGCATAATTATAAGCACAGTAGTTTACGTCATTTTATATACAGTTTTTGGACTACCTGCATCTCTGCTTTTAACTAAAAAGTTACCCAGATTCAGTATAATAAGTTTACTGTGCTATTTATTAATATCTTCTATTGTTTACTATATTTTTTATACTTTAACATATAACCTGACTTCATTTATAAAAAACTATGAGGTCTATATTTATATAGTTAGTACATCAATCGTTTATTGGTTTTGGGAAACTATTCTAGTCTCAAAACCTAGTTAGTAAAAATAAGCATTTTACCTATTTTCAAGTTGTATATACATATACATGGTTAGTTTACATAGTGGATGTTATCGGAAATAATTCCCCTTAAGTAATTGTTTCCTTTTCATTCATGCATTATAGTAACAGTACGTGCTTGACTATAGACAAGAAGGGCGTGCTCAATCATTGACATTTAAAGATTTTTTTCCATATCATATATTAACAGTCATTTGTTCTAGTGTTTCTTATGCCATATTCATGGTAATCATCGAACCTAGTTATAGAGCTATTATTGCATGTTTCATTATTCCATTTGTTACACTCATTCCTTACTCTATTGCTGCAGTACCCTTGCAGTTTCTTCTAAATAAGTGCCCAAAAAGGTTTAATATCTTTTATTTACTAATATATTGTGTCATGGCAATCGTTTTTCTTTATGTTTCTTATAAACTTGAGGGAGGGTGGTCTACACCAATATTTAATCCTAGGAGGATGATTGTGTGGGCAATCGGTGCAGGGATTACATACTGGTTGTGGGATTCTGTCATTATGCAAAAATACGAATATCCTTATTATTAAAAATTAAAGCTGACTCATTAATTAACTAATTTACATAACAGGTATTATCGGAAATAAAAAAAGGATTTCCGATTTGATATTATCTACTCTCATATAGTAAACAACAAATTTATTGAAATGAATCTTTAAGTTCGGATGAAGTAGAATAGAATTTAGCTTTTGATGATTGAACACTGCTGATAAATAGGACAATAGATACCAAAAACATTATAAATGCTCCTGAAACTACAACAAATCGTATAGATATAAGCTCAGAAGAAATACCAAAGATTGCAGTAACAACAATAATTAAAAAAGCCTCAATAAGCCCGTAAATACTTACAACTCTCCCCATCATATCAACAGGTATATTGTTTTGATAAAACGTGTAAAAACCAGTGTTAGCAAAGGCAGTAGCAAATGACAAAACAAAAACTCCTACAGCTGCTATAAAAAAGGTATTAGAAGATGTAAAAACCATATAACCTACTGCAGTTATTAAAGAGCCCATACCAATTAGCCATGAAGTAGGTGTTTTTTCAATAATTATTGCATTGGAGAGAGAACCTGCTAATACTCCTGCTCCAGCAATACTAACTAAGACTCCATATTCACCTTCAGATAAGGAAAGTATTCTGGTTGCAAAAGCAGCTTCCAATGAATCTGTAGCTGTCATCATGACTATCATCGTACTAAACAAAAGATAAATCATCATGATATATAGATATTTGCGGCTAAATCCAATAACAAGCTTCCAATCATCTTTTAATACCTTAAGAGATAATTTTGGTGTCTCTGGTATTTTTTCTACTTCTGCGGAGGATTCAACATTAGGCATGCTCACTGTGATTAATGCAGATAAAAATAAAGCTGCAGCATTAATATAAATGGCCATATTAGGCGTACCAATTGTAAACATCATTCCTGCTATTGCTGGTCCAGTCAAAAAGGCTCCGGAATCAAGTAGACTACGCAAAGAATTGAAACGTTTTCTTTGTCCTGTTGGTATTAACTTCGTGATATAAGTTACTGATGTTGAGTGATACATAGAGCTTGCTATTGTAATAAGAAAAACCATACCATATATGAATTCTAAAGAAGAGAAAAAAGGTAATAATGCAATTAGTACAGTCTGAAAGATATTTAGTGCTATCATGAGATATTTTTTATTTAAACGATCTACAAGGCTGCCTGACCAAATATTAGTAAACAACGTTGATAAAGCTCTAATAATATATAAACCAGAGACAGCAATAGCAGACTCTGTTATGTTAAGAACGATAAGGTTTAGAGCGATAAAGTAAACCCAATTTCCAACACTTGAAACACCAATGCTAAATAATAAGATAGATGGATACCGCCAAGTTTCCAATGTTTTTTTAAAACTCAATTGAATTCCTCCTAAAATAGAATCAGATAGAACGCAAAACTTGAAACAAAATAAAAAAATCCCACCCCCAAGACTAAAATGTCTTGGGGACGAGATTATAGATCGCGGTACCACCCCAGTTTATTAATATGTCGCCATATTAACCTTATCAGGTACAACAAAAATGCTTATACCCTAGCTCTGTAACGGGAGCACCCGTCACACTATCCCCCTATAGTGGGTTCCAATGTGCTGCTCAGAGTCTTGGTTCAATAAAAAAATTCTAACCCTTTTTCAGCTACCAGGGTTCTCTGTATAGAATTTACTTTATTTACTCTTCTCTTCGTCGCTTTTAATTTCATATATATTAGCATTATTGGGTATATATTGTAAATATGTTTTTTGTATATCCTATACAACCTTAGTTACCATAATCAATATTCTAGATAGTAAAAAAGGTGAGAAGGTATTTTGAAGTTAACAAAATACCTTCTCACCTTTTTTTCTTACTTAACAAAACAACGATCCATATTAAAGCAATCGTATTGATTAATTCCAATAAAGGGCTAATCCTTGCTAAAAATAAACTAACAACATTCCATAACATTTGCTTTTCACAACCTTCCAATCCAACATTCTTACCAGTTATACCAAATAAAAAACCCAGCTATTATTAAAGGAAAACAGGCCATCAATACTCCATAAAAGGAGAACTCGAATTTCTCTGGATTACCCATATAAGACCTCATTCCTGCTCTATCTAGACTCGGCTTTTCAATTTCTGATTCCTTTTTCTCCTTATCGGACATACTAATCACTTCTCTTCCAAATGATATAATTACTATTTTGTTAGAAAATGGATTTCCCAGGTGTTGTATACCATATTCAATTTCAGTTAACATAATACCAATTCTCTGCACAAATAAAGAAAGCCCTATGATAGAGGGCTTTTCACTTTAATACATATAGAGCGTAATTCTCTTCATTAGAAAATCCAAGTTTATTGGCTAACACTTTCGATGATTCATTGTTGTTATCGCAATCCCAAGCAGGTACAACATTTTTTTCTACACATTTATTTATAAACTCTTGACCTACTATCCTTCCTAGTCCTTGTCCTCTATAGTTAGGATTAGTAACAATATCTATTTCAGCTATTTTTCCACTATGAAATATAGACACACATTCAGCTATAATATTTTCTTTATGGATAAGACAAACTCCTAAGCCATTTTTAAGAAAATTACTCTCTGATCCCCAATATTCCAACATATATGGTTCATTGAAATTCTCACTTTCCCTTAAAGTATCGGAGTTAAAATCTTTTAACTCATAGAGATTAGATAGGGTGTATTTAGAGTCGACTCCTGAAGAAATAAATCTATATTTGGAACGTATCATTTTCTTTACATAAGTTTTGAAAGTTTCGTCAAAAAAAGTCTCCCACTCAGTCGAAGGAGTAAAAACAGTAAACCGTTTTTCCTTACCGTAAATGTTCTCAACAAAATAGCGATAGAAAGATTTATTAAACACCAAGTCATTTACTTTACCAAATACATGATACACACCCGAACATGTTCTAACAAAACCTGATGATGGCTCTATAACATCATTTACGTACACAGATCCTTGAATAACATGATTAACGACAGAAAAAGCAAATGTGGGAGTCTTACACGACTCTTTTAAAATGTTATGTATCTTACAGTAATCTTTTGATTCTAAACAATGCACCTTTATCTCACCCCCCTCAATAAAGTACAACTGTCTTAATTATACAAGTGTATAGGGTATACATCTTTAGTGAACATAATGTAATTTACAGAAACCTTTGCTATAAATAAATCATTCCAATTTTCTAATCTCTATATTTATAAAAGATGCTCATTTAGGGAAGATAGTTCATGATATACTTTTTTTCTCAGTGCGTTATATTGATGTAAATTCGTATCTGAAAAAGCTTCTTCCCTACTAGAAGGAATATCATCATATTCAATTGCCTCTGGAAATTGTTCTTCCGTAAAGTCGTAACATGCACCATTGAGCTTATTATAGAAATGCCAGCCTCCTATACACTTAGTCTTTAATATTTCGCCCCCAAGTAAATCATTTACTACTAAAGCAGTTACGCCACATTGTCCTATTGCAGGGTTTTCCCTGGTCCATTTGGAGCTGGATTCAAGCGACCAAGACTTATATAATGCATTTCTTACACTTTCAATACTCACCATAATGAACGGATCTCCTTTTATGAAAAATTAACTAGAATTATATAATAATCTTCATTTTAATTAACACAGCAAAAACCCTAGGTAGTAAATAAAAGAAGCTATGTAAAAAAGCTTCTTAATCTAATTCTATATTTTTTTAAGGAGCAAACAAGTGAGGTAGTAAGGTTCCTAAGGACAAAACAACTAATAATCCTGTAATCATTATCCAAACAACTCTACCAAAATTTTTAACTTGCATAAAATAAGAAATGATAAACAATGCAATTACAATATACGGTAGACTATTACTTCCTCTCAAAATTACTAAATTCATTGAAACAATAATAATTATCCCTGCTATGATATTAAAAATGTGTATTTTCTTCATTTTTAGTTATACTCCAAAAATTAGAGTTCCAAATATATTATAAAAAATTGGTACTAAGAACATTACAATATTAAAAATAATCCCCCATAAGGAAAGTTTACCTTTGTTTATTCTATATCCAATAAAGCCTATAATCGCTCCAATTGGAGCCAAAACTAGAGGCATAACTATCGGTAGTCCTTCTAATTTATCCAACGGGATTAAACCAGTTAGAAAATTTAATACTAATGCTGCTAATACGACTGCGAATGCAATTGAAGTTCCACCTAATACACTGCTTTTCCCTTGTTTTTTTACTTCTACGTTGCTGTTTACCATTTAAAGTTCCTCCAGTTTATTATTCAAAATAAGTAAGATATGCTTTCGTACCGTAGTAAATTACAATATTTAAAAAGACAACTGTTACTAATGCGTATACAGGGCTAAATATCTCTAACCCAAACGAACCAAAAAAGAAGAATAATAATGCCAAGAAGCCCATATTTGACCAACACGTAATATAACCCACCTTATATTTGATCATTTGATCTCTTTCGTCTTCTTCATCCTCCTTTGACCACTTTTTTCCTTTTTGAATCTGAATTGCATTAACTATCGTTAACACACCCAAGAAAATTGTGATAAAAGGTAACACCCAAGATAAAATTCCTGGCTCTCCGGCTTCCATTTTCCATATGTGAAAAGTGGTTTCCATTAATAAAAGGCTAATTGCTATTTTGATTAAAAAGTTGTAAAGATAGTTCAATCTTTCTTCACCTCTGTAAATATGTCCTCAACCGTACAGTTAAATGTTTTGGCTAGTCTCATAGCTAAACCAACACTAGGCTCATACTTTTCTCGTTCAAGAGAAGCAATTGTTATTCTTTTCGTTCCTACCTTTTCAGCTAGTTCAGTTTGAGTCAATCCTGCGGTTTCCCTACGTGCTTTTACCTTATTTGTGGTAACGATCTTCATTTCATTTAGGACCCCTCATTCCATTTTGAATTACTAAGTGTATAGTATTCTATATATTATGTGTATAGAATACTATACAATGGCTAGTTATGTAAAGAAAATATTACCTATTTATATAAAATAAACCATTAGTGGTAAAATACTAATGTGTATTCTCGTTTTAAAGAATTTTTATGAATGTAACATAGAGATTTAGTTACCATACTCACATTTCTCGTTAGTAATATAAAAAGCAGCACATCATATTTGATGTGCTGCTTTTTATGAAATTAATTTATAATACTATAAGAATATTAACGTTTATTTTCCTATATTGTTCGCTAAGGCATAAACGTTCCGCCAAAAAAATAACTCACTACAACGAGAAGTACAGCAAATAAAATGAACAAGAACCAACCTCTAGCATATGTGTGTGATTCTTGTTTGTTTTGTATTTTTTCTCTGTATTTTCGTTGGACATCATGATGTTTCGATATCTTTTTCATTAACATCCACCTCTTGAATAGTTAACAAACAATTGGAGCCAGTGTTATGAAATATAAAACATAATGTACGTTCTCTTTTTTCCTTAATACTTTCTGTTAGGTTAAAATAACCTTTGCACTAGCCTCCCACAAACCTCAAGGAACCAGTGAGCTCTTATTACTTTCCCCGTTGCTATTCATATCCATTACCACTTCTAACAAAAAGAGGAGAAACACAGCTATAAGCTCAGTTATAGAGGGAATAGTAATGCTTCTAATTAATTCATCAGCAGTATGTATAGCAAACCAAGAAAAGCTACAATCAATGACCAGTCTCACGAGGAATTTTCTTTTAGAATTTCTAATTTGTTGAGAAAATGTATTAATAAGAAATATTGATAGTAAATCAACTATAAATCCAATAATAAAAAATAGTAAGAGGAATATTAATAGAGATAGAAATGAGTCGTATTGTACCCCAAATATTTTAAATAAACCAATAAATCCAAACACAAATGCTCCTAGCATTAATGAAATAGCAATAATAACAATTAAAGTTATAAAAATAACAGTAAATGCTTTAGCAAAAAAATTAGATATATTGTGAGAGAGTCCAGTTTTCTTTGCTTTCAAGTTAAACATTCACACCCCTTGCTGCTAATTTTTCTTTAATGTATTTATCCTAGCCAATTGTGCGTATAAGCTAGTATTCCTAAGATGGCTCCAATTCCAGCTCCAAATAAAGTAGACTTTACTAGTTTTAATTTATTCTTATTATAAGTCATAAAAAACCTCCTTTTATCCAATTATATACAAAAATGGTTTTTAGTAAATGAATCTCTTTAAACGATATAATTAATATGTATATACATCCTTAGTTAACATAAAACGGCTTAGAGGAATCAATATTTTCATTATGGCTTAATCCATGTTTTAACAAAAACAGGGAAATATTACATAATCAAGTATAAAGAAAGTGGAGATAAAATGGAATTTACTCAAGCTGAAGTTAAAAATAAAAAGAGAAGAAAGCTGCTATCTTTTAAACTTTTAGGTATCATCTTTATCGTTTTAATTCTATATGTGATCTACTGGATGGATTTTAAAGAGACCCCTTTCCTAACAAGTGAATCTCCTAATAAGGTTAATCAAGTAGAAATTGATGAATATGGGAACAGTTTATGGAACGGTCCTCATAAGGTAAATATCTACTTTAAAGACCAATCTAGAACGATAGTAGATAAAGAACAAATCGAAGTAGCAAACACTATGAGACAAAATGGCCAAGATCAATATAAACTTGATTGGCAAAGCGATCAGCAAGTTAAAATAACCATGAGATATGAACATAAAACGGAAGTTATTCGATATAACTTTAGTACACAAGAAATCAAACGCAGCTCTGCACTTGAGCAAAATTTTTAACTTGGCAAGAACTGATACATAAAACAAAAAGAGCCTTTCCAGGCTCTTTTTGTTTAAATTCACGATATTAAAAAACATTTATCACTAATTACTTTCAGATTCTCCATAAAAGGCGTTAGCAGCATAGTCAACATCTTTTGAGTGCTTACCTCCAGCAAAGTGTGAATAGCCACTTTTTCCTTTCTGTTGTGTATGACCGTTCATAATATCCTCTATATCCTGTAGAATGCTCTGGGCATCAGATAATTTTTCACCATCTGGAGCTTCATAAATAAAAATACTATACAGACCGACTACATTTTGTATATCTTTGCGTATTTTTTCATTATGAATATTATAAGTTTGATCTGCAATTAACTTTTGGTCTTTAATTAACTGTGAACGATTAGTCTCTACAAAACTGGTTGCTTGTTCTTCTGTATAACTATCCATCATATTTGACAGAGAGTTATTAACTTTACGAATAGCTTTCTTTACATTATCATCTTCACGGTTTGCTATATCCATCTTTTCATTAACCTGGGCTGCTTTAGTTTCCATAGCCTCAGATTTACTGTCCATAAAATTAAGGATATTTACGGCACCGAAAATTAACAACCCTGTTACCACTATACATACAAATAGCAATCTTAAGTTTTTCATTATTTTCTCCTCATACCTGTAATGACTTTCTTTCTGTAAATATGTAATATATTACAAAACTAGATTAATTTTATCATAAAAGTCATTTTATGAATTGAATATATTGTAAAACGCTAGTTACCATAATGTGATTTCTAGATAGTAAATAAAAAAGAAGCTCTCTAAAAGAGACTTCTTTTTAACCTTTATCGAAGCTTTTTATTTTTAAAAGAATACGTTACTGAGTTAATGAGACATAAGGCCACTATTATTAAAAACATATAAGTTGAAATCCTATCTCCTGATAGATTAAGATCATCTACAATTATCCCTTCTAAGAAAAGGATTAAGCCTGAAATGAATAAACTAATGATTGCTATAGTGATTACATGCAAACCAGTAACTAATTGCTTCTTATTTTGCATTAAAATTGTGATGAACAAAGCAAACAATACAACAATGAAAAATATAAATAATGGTCTTGAATACAAAAGGCTTATAGCTCCCTCACTATTACTCCATATATACATATTAAACCTCCACTACTACCTTTATTTTTCCATTTTATCAATAATATTGATTTAAATCACTATGTATATATGCTTTTAGTTAACATAAAACGTATTATCAGAAGCAAAACACATGAATAAAATTTAATAATCGTATATATCATTTCATAAGGAACTGCCAAAGGTTATAGGGGGTCAAAAATAATGAGTGAGTTACTAGACAGACTATTTATATGGCTGTTTCTCCTGTTGGTAAGCATATTTTTAGTCCTTATTTCTATTCTCTTGCCAGTTACTATTCATGAGAGTGAAGAGCTACGAGTAGCAATGTTTGGTTTTCCCATTCCATTTGCTCAACAAGATTTAATGAGAATTTACAGAGATTATGCAGTGGACTATCCCCATAAGTTTACCATTAGCTTTGGTATGTTAGAAAATGTAAGTGACATTTATTTCTATAAAATCCCCTTTTTCTTTTCAGTTCTTATTGTTTATATAGGATTGCTAATTATAAGATATCTACACAATCGATTCTTGTTGTAATTAATCCTAATAAAGACTGTACATACCTTATAAAATCTTAGTTAACATAATGTAATTTTTCGGAACACTTTAAAAAATAAAAGAAGAAAAAAGAATTTCATATATTGATATAAACCTTGGTATATAAGGGTTTATAAGGTTTTTTCGAAAGAGAATAATAACTCATATACAAGTTAGTTTTAACCCCTATGAGGGTTATTCTTAACTCTAATAAGGAGTTGATATTAACTATATAATAGCCTTTAAGGCTATAAGAGCAGGCTTAAGCCTGCTTTTGATACATCTCGTATCAAAAATAATACAAGATGCATCATTTTCTATACATAAATGTTTCATAGCTGGTGAAACATTTATGTGAATGATTTATATCCTAATTGAGCACACTATTGAAAAGTTGGAGAGATGTTCATTTTCAATCCTTCATTGTGTACTATGAATAAGCTAAAAGAAAAACCTACTGTCTATGTTCAGTAGGTTTTTCTCTTTTCTATACATGAGTTCTTACTAATTTGAACAAACTAATCCAGAGGTCAATATATGATTTCAAAAACAACTTCTAATTACTCACTATTCACAGAAAAAACTACTGGAGCATGGTCAGTAGTTTTTTCTGTTTTTACGCTGTATATGGTAGACATGTTAAGTTAACATAAGGTCAATAAAGTATAGAATCCCCTCAAGAGGGCAGACTGCTAAAGTTCGTTGGATCGGATCATATACAATACCTGTTGTATGTAAATAGCTTTATTTCTTGTTCCAGTTGCAGACTTCCTAACAAGTCTGTTTCTTTTTATTTAATAATTATAAAAATGAATAACAAATAACATCTTGAGCAAACTAATAAAGTCAACGTGATCTGTTCTTTATAAGAACGGAACATAAAAAACCACTGGTTATGTGCCAGTGGTTTTTTCTTTTTGATACATAAGCTATTTATAGCTTGGGCAAACTACCCAAGACGCCGTGAGGCATCTACCACTTTTCTTATTTGAATTCTCAACAGAAAAAAACTCCTGATCGCCTATGGAGTTTTTTTCTGTTTTTAAGCTGTATACGATATGCAATCGTAGTTAACATAATGTCTCTTAACGGAAGATATCAAAAAAGAGAAACCTTGGGAGACAAGGCTTCTCAAAAGGGTTCTCTTTATGAATTATGCAGCTTTTTATTCATCCTTGATATGACGGCCTTTACTCGATACCCAAGTGGGAGGAGGATGTATAAAAAGTGCACATTTTATTCATATGTTACCCCTATAAAAAATTGCCTATATGTGAAAAATGTGATGAAAATAGCTTATTCTATACATCAAATATGTATGAGATCTACTAAAAGCAGCCGAAATAATCAAGGTTGCTCTTTTTTTGCCTAAAATCGTGTTGCTAGCGAATTCATATGCAAAATTAAAAGTCTTTTCGTGAGTAGTTAGTTGTATTAGTAATTTCCTCATACTACCTCTTATTTTCTTCAATACAAATCAAATAATACGTTTAGGAGGTGTTTTTATGCCAGAACACGGTTTCAATGAAACACATGATAATAACAATCATAGCAATAGTTATGATACAAACGGTGGAAGTATCCAACCAGTAGATGTACCCCAATCTGTCGGAAATAAAATTCCTGCTGAAAACGATGGAATAACTGGAAAAGTAAATGCAAACCTCGGATACCATCCAAAAAAATAGCACGAAAAAACCGCCCTACAAAAGTAAGGCGGTTCTCCGATAAGCTTTATCTTACAAAACTAAAATCATGTAGAATCTTTATATTTTGGAAATTATACCATTTAACAAAAAAAAGAGCAATCCTAAAGTACTCTTTTTCTCAGTAAAAACTAACACAAAATGTGTGCATTGGTGCTCAAGGAGTGTTCAATAAAGTATAGAAAAGAACACCTTTCTATCGAGAAAAGTGCCCTTACTCCAAGATAACATGTGCGTGCAAATTAATTATAGCATGATATTTCTTTGAAAATTAATACATATTATAAGATTAAACTACTCAAGATACCGAGAAGTACCTCCACTCTAGAATCTCATTTACCTTTTAATAAAACCAATCTTAAATAAATCGTACCACTCTTCTAATTCTTTACCTTTTAGAACATCTAATTTTTCTAAAATATCTCTCGAAAATTCTAATGCACCACTTCCATTAGCAGTAATTAGGCAGCCATCACTAACAGATTGTGCTTCTATATAGTTTTCGTCACCTCGATAATTAGGTGCTCCTTCTTTTAAATAAGGTAATGAATTTCCTGTATGTTTATTTTGATCAAGAAACCCATAATTGCCTAAAAAGGTAGTTGCATCACAAATCGCTGCAACAGGAATATTATGTTCAAAACAAAAACTCACAAGCTTCTTTACCTGATGATTTTTCTCTTCTCTCCATCCAGTTCCCCCAGGAATAATTAACATAACAAACTCCAATTTAGAAGAAAAGTCGTGTAAGCTGTAATCTGGAAGAACAGTCAATCCTCCCATTGAAACCTTAGGATTATTATCAATCGCAATTGTTTGAACTTGAAATCCTGTGCCGAGTTTATTTAACTCAGCTGTCACATAACTGGCTTCCCAATCAGCAAAACCATCTGTAATAAAGACCAACACTTTTTTCATCTATATGTCCTCCCTAATTCTTGATTGGAAATATAACCAAGTACATTACTAATCTCCTAACTTAATTTACCATATTTTATATATTCCATAAAATAGAAAATTATATCGTTTGTAAAAGTATACTTTTGCGGACTTTTATTTGATTTTAGTCCAATACTTTAACATATACAGTCTCTTTCTAATTATTTAATTTTTTAGCTACTTATAAGAATTTTTCATGCTGTCCCTAATACTGCTATAAAAACAGAATATTCAATTATTTTAATTTATTTCGTAAGCGATTACATATATAATGAGAATAAGGTTGGATAGCAAGCTTGGCTATCATTGTATATGGCGTAGGCGGGGCCAGTACAAGATGAAAATAGCTTATCATATAAAATATTTTGTTAATTTGTATGTATAAGAGATTGCTAGTTGGACAATAATAAAAAATAGGAACTTGCATAAAGGAGGTCAAACTATTGAGCGAATATAAACAGGTTTTCTCTACATTTATTAATGAAGAACGATTTGATTTACATTCATACCTTACTTATTTATTTATCAATGAATGTCAGGGAGATGTAGTAAATCAGTTAGAACAGAAACATGTAAACCAATAAATTTATAAATAGGAAAAAGGAAAGGGTAAATAATAATGACTGGAAAAATCGTGTAGGTGACTTTATCTTTCTGAGCAGAAGGAATAGGTCGCCTATTGGTATTTCTACTTAAGTATTTAATACACTAAATTCAATGTTAAATCTTTTTAAAGATTAAAGGGCTTATAACAGAAGTACTTTATTATTTACTTAAGCTAACGAGGCAGGTTAGTTTAATATTTGGACAATTTATTTTTCTGGGGTTTTCTTGAAATGGATGGTTCTTTTTTAACGTGAAATTGCTCTTTTAAAAAGCCCCTTAAATCTCTCTCTATCTTCGGGTGTAAATGGTTTTGGCCCCTTTGTACGCTTTCCGCTTTTTCGAGCCATTGCACTCAGATAACGTGTTTGTAATAATTGGTCAATGTTTTCATTTGTATAGCTAGACCCATTATGGTGAAGTACCACACACCCTTTTGCTAAACCTAGCGAAGCAAGACCATAATCTTGCGTAACGATTATATCCCCTTTTTCTACTAACCCCATAATCCGATAATCCGCAGCATCTGCTCCAGAATCAACATAAATGGTTTCCACTCCTGATGGTTGTTCCACATTAGAAAAATGAGAAAAGCTAGTAACAAGGATAACAGGAATTTCAGCATTCGTACCTTCAGAGATAATGATATCTTTTACCGGACAAGCATCTGCATCAACATAAATTTTCATCTTTACCTCTCCCCGTAAATAAGTTTGAGTTGATGATAATGGAAGATTTAGCCTTTGTCAAACGATAAAGATATTTTACCTAAAATTATTAAAAACAGTTGTTGTATTAAGGCGCGCGTTTGATGCTCTCTTTTTTAAAAGGAGAAGCTAATTTGATCTCACGTAACCTTCTAAAGTATGAAAAAGATGTTATTATCACTTATGAAACCCATAATAATGATGTGGTTTCTATTTATTAGGAGTGTGATGATATTTGTTTTTAATTGATTTATGTGAACCTTGTAATGTTGAGGAAATAATAACTCAAATAGATCCTTTTTCTACAATAGATGTAAATACTAAAGTATCTATAACAAAAATAATTTATCATTTACTTAAATAAATTAACGAGTTTTTAATTTAGTATAAATGTTATTGCATATCCTAAATGTTTACGAAAAAATAAGGTATGAAACAATAAATACATAAAAGAAAGAATTAGCCTACCTTAATAAGGCTATCTCTTGGTGCGGAAAATGCCTAATTCGGGGTAAAAACTCCCAAAGCCATTATCATAAGTACTAGCTTTTTCTTCAATGGACAACACTCCTATTCAGTTTTTTAATACCGAACGAATGTAACAATTTGAGAAAAATTTTAATGGTTTATTTTGTTACATTTGCATGACATAGGAAAAACTGTTGCATCGTAAATCATAGAACAGCTAATACTAATTTTACGACTAAGAAAGGAGATGAAACTATATGAAAAGTAAAAAATTAGAAAGACAATTTCTAAAGTGTATAACCGTCATATTTTTAGGTAGCTTACCCTTCGTTTTAAAGAAAACCCCTGTCAAAGACTCACTGTTGGTCTTGTTTATGAATGGATATACAAATGCTATCGTTGACAGATTTCTAGTTAATCGTCAAATACTTCAATACCCTATACGCTTTATACCTAAAGAGTTTAAATCGAATGTTTTATTTGATTTCTTATGTTTACCAACTGTTTCTTTATGGCTTTATCATTTAACAAAAAATGATAATCCTTTTAAAATTGTATACAAGATTGTACTTACCATCAGTTCATTGTTTTTAGTTGAGTTATGGGCAGAAAAATATACGAAATTAATCAAGTGGCAAAAAGGATGGAAATGGTATTACAGCCTTATTAGCCTTAATGTAAGAGCTTTATTTAGTCGTTTAGTAATTGCAATTATTAACATTATACAAAAGAAACAAGAGGGTTGATCTATGCTCCTACTAAAAAAAGTGATCTTGTATCTCCCTCTTGTTTTATAGGTGGAGACTCAACTGGTTCTGCTTCTTCAAAGGTGAACAAATCTAATGGTTCAGTCTCGAATGAATTACCGGATGTTTCGCAACCAGTTAATGCACGGAACAGACCTTCATTTTCCCATCCTGTTAAGCTACCCACAATAGATACTTCACTCACAGGAGCATGAGAAGAACTTGGGAATGCTACTCAGGTATTAGTTGTTTTTCATTTTATAACCTTTGAATTTATAACCATATACGCCCGTAAGATCAACAAAACTCTTATAGGAATAAGTAATCGCAACAGGCGTACCTACTTGAACTTTATCATAAAGCTTTTCAATATCTGCATTATGCATTCTCACGCATCCTTGACTCACGTACTTTCCAATGCTGCTTTCATTTTTGTTGCCATGAATACCGTATGTATCACCATACGTACCGTTAGCATTTAATCCTAACCAACGTTTTCCTAATGGGTTGCGAGGATCGCCCCCAGGAATATGTCCTGTATAGTAAGGGCGGTTTTTAATCTTGTTCACGACTTTAAAAAAGCCAACTGGTGTTTTGTCCCATGTTTTCCCTGTTGCTACTGGATCAACGATTTCAATATAGCCATTGTGAAAATAGGCAAGCTTGTTGTAGTACTTGTTAATAATAATTAAATCCTGATTCGCTGGCTTGCTTGCTTCTCCTGTTTTCCCTTATGTTCCTGCATAGAATACGAATACAAATTAGATTTTTTTCATTTATCTTCAATAAAAGAAAATAGTAAAGCTCTTTGTTTCTATTAGATAGTTCACCATTTATTTATTATAACTCCACTTAAAATAGAGAAACCTATTACTTAAATATTTACAAATTCAAGTAAAAATCTCGAATCTTTTTCGCCATTAGTCTACGTCTCTCTTCTAAAAACAGTTCATAATTTGAAGCGTTCATTGAAAAAATACCTGACGGAATACAATTGACTTCAAGATTCTCTAGAAGCTCATCGATATTTTGAATCTCACCATATTTTACTGTTTTTTTGTTACATTGCTCTTCGACTTCTTTCATATAAATGTCTGGAGATTTGTGCTTGATTACAATGTTTATCTCTTGTTGTGTGTACACATAATTAGCAATTTGATTATATTGATTACGATTGTTGAAACCATTCGACTGTAAATACTTCTTTGGAAATATATGATGAAGATCTCCACGCTCTTCAATTAGATGTTTAATTTCTGTTGCTTTTGATAAAAAAGCTTTATCATTACTTCTGATTTGGGCCATTAAAAACACATGGAAAAATGGGCTACTTGTTACAGAAGTATTTAGACGTGATACAAGGATATTTGACCAAAACGCATCTGATAGTTCTCCCTCTTCTGTATGATGAAGATAATCCTCTATGTCCTTTGCTTGATTAAAACGTCGTACATCAAACTCAAAAGTGGATTCTGGTGAACTCGAGTAACGCGCCGTTAATATAGACAATACAACCCATTTCCTAACGACTTTATTAATCTTTGCTTGTTCAATTCCTTTATCACGTAATAATAAATAAAGAATATAACCAAAATTCAGGACGTGTTGTGAACGAATTAAGCTACTGTGAATGATACCCGTTGATTTAACGATCATTAAAAAACGTTTGAAATTTGTTTCATTTACAAAAGCTAGCACTCCCTCTTCTAGAATTTTAAAAGAATCCTCAGCAATTTCTTCTTTATATTCACGTGTTTCAAAGTCACGTCCCGATAACAAACTTACCAAGTTCGCTAACTTTCCACGTAAGAACTTAAACGTAAACGCGACTCGTAGTAAATCAGAATAATCAGGCACATATAATGATTCGGTATGATTCTTGATCCATCTAATCTTTTGAAAATAGTCAGTAGACGAAAATGTCGTATCATTCGCTCTTATAGCTTCATAATCAGCAGGATTTTTTGCTAAATGGCAAAAATAATCAATCATTTTCCGGATGTTAATACCATTGTAGCTTTCGTTTACAGCAATTTTAGACATGACAAAATCTGCTTGGCTAAGAACAACACCCTGAGAGTTAATACGAATAAAGATTTCTGTTACCGTTTCAATATCAAGTTCATGCGAAAGCTCAATCATTCCCAAACTACTAAAACGAATATTTACTAAATGATTTACCACTTTTCCTATTTGATTCGAATCCACACCTTCATTTTGTTGACAATAATTGTTTACAAACTCAAATAAATTAAACTGGGGTTGAAAAAAAGATGCAATATCTGAAATCCACGCTGAATCCTTTTCAATTGCCGGATTTGCCACTTCAAAGCGCTCTTCAATTGGGTTAAAGGCAATACGAATTCGTTTCTTTTTATAATCCGCACGTACCACTTCCTGACCTAATAAGGCAGCTGTCAAAGCCGTAATTCGCTGCTGACCATCGATTAAAATCTTCTTCCCTATTGCCTGTGTACCATCCTTTAATTTTGTATCTGGATTGCGCCAGGTAATAATATATCCTACAGGAAACCCTTGATATAAGGAATCCATTAAATCACGAACTTTTGATGCATTCCATACAAAAGGGCGTTGTATCTCAGGAATGGCAATTTCTCCTGCATGAATCCAGCCAAGAATGGATTCAATTGTACTATTATTAACCGTATATTTAGACATAATTAATCTCCTTATAATGATTTATCGTCTTCTTTTGTTTAGCCCCTTTTAATTCTTTAGACATTTTTTATCTAGAAGTAATATACCCTTCTCTGCTTGTTAAAACTATCAATAAAGAATATTAATGAAAATATTTATAATTTTCGAACTTGGATATTTATTAGATAGTTCATGTATATGAAAAAACGTATAATAAGGTCTATTATTTTTTATTCGTTGAAAAAGGTTTAATTTTGAGAGTTAATAGACGTTCTGCCATCAGGTTTTTAACTGTCTAAATAGGTGTACCTTTTTAGACTATAGAAATTGAACAGTCTTAACCATAGATTATGTATTTTGTCCTCAATCAATGTAAAAAGCTGGTGTTTTTTGTTACTAAGATAGCCGTAGTATTTGGAAAATCGACATTAAATTATCTATTTTTATTATTTTCAGACAACTAATTGACAAAAAAATCTCTTTGTGGGAAAATAAACCATGTAATATATTACAAATTATCTAAAGGGGGATGAACCATATGACAGTTTTTAAGCCATGCGAAAATGAGTATAAAATTCGTGTTAATTTAGAACACGGTGAAACTTCTCCATCAAAATAATTGTAATATTGAAACCAATTGATGGCTGCCTTTTAAAAGGCAGTCATTTATTTTTAAAATACATATTCTATATCTATTATATTAAGAGGAGGTTATTATGAAATTAAAAGTATCAGACAACATTATTCACTTTTGGAAAGACGGTCATTTTATGGTAGACGATTTTATAAGACATGAACAATACAGCTTAGAACCGTCTATGTTACCTATCTTAAGTTTATTCAAAGAATGGACAAATCCTGAAGATGCATATTTACAATTACAACAAGAAGGAAACATAAAATTTAAAGAAAAAGAGATTAAAGACATAATTACAGCTCTTAAAGAAGTACATATATTAGTAGAAGAGAATAACGAGGAAGAACTAAAATTATCTAATTGGAAAGAATGGGGAACTCCAGCTAAATATTTTCATTTTAATACAAGACTTCTACATAAGGATAATTACTTAGATGTAAACCAAGACTATGATAGGTTAGTTGCTAAAAAACAAAGCATAAAATCTCCGCCCCTATATAAGACTTACCTAGGGGGAAAGGAAATCAAGCTTCCACTTCCAAGGTTTGAGAAGAACCGAGAATTTATTGATACCCTTTTAGAAAGGCAAACTGTTCGTTCTTTTTCCAAAGAACCTATAACTTTAACAGAATTGTCGACTATTCTCTACTTTGTGTGGGGAGCACATTCTTGTAAAAGAGATTCTGGAATAGGTAAGAACCTTTTTAAAACAAGTCCTTCTGGTGGGGCAAGACATCCTATTGAAGTATATCCTTATATATCAAATGTACAAGGATTAGCAAAAGGCTTATATCATTACAATGTACAGAATCATTCCTTGGATGTAATAAAGGAAGGAACTATATCTGATATCGTGGATATGGCAGCTGGACAGGAATATGTCGAGAATGCATCTGTTCTCTTTTTTTATACGGCAGTATTAGAGAGACCTATGTGGAAATATAACAGCCCACGAGTATATAGGATTGTAATGATGGATGTAGGACATTTAAGTCAAACCTTTTACTTAGTGGCTTCATGGCTAAAACTTGGAGCGTTTTTTACAGGACATCTTAAAGATGAATTAGTGGAAGAGAAATTATGTATTGATAAAGAGAAAGAGATCGTCTGTGGGCTTTCAGGGTTAGGACATTTGAGCAGTGAAGTAAAAATGCAAGGAAGAGATTTTAGATTTAAGAAAGAGAGGTAGAAATGAACTCCTTAAAAATTATATTAAAGAATAAAAATTTGAGCATTGTTTTGGGAAGCCAGTTAGTATTCCAGATGGGAATATGGTTTGGAACCATTGGTAATTTACAATTTTTACAAGAACATATTGAATCTCATACCCTTCAAGCATTTTTTCTTGTTATTGGAGGAATTGTAGGGGTAATGATTGGACCATATGCAGGGCGTTATATAGATGCTACCTCCAAAGTAAAAGTATTAAGGCTAGTTGGATTAATGAGGATTACTTCTGTTATTGCTATGTTAATTGCGATATACACAGGTTCAATTTATTGGATGCTCGTATATAGCGTAGGCATTGGTTGTTCAGCCTCTTTTTTTAACCCTACTATACAGACCATTTTACCATCTATCGTTAATAAAGATGATTTAATTACGGTTAATGCTATTAATATAAATATTATTACATTATCTCGAATTTTTGGGGCTGTATTAGCTGGTTTATTGTTAACCATTGCCCCATTATACGTCTTGTTTATCATCGCCCTGATTGCTTATATCACTCTTTATTTCATCAACTTTTTGCTATCTATTTCTGACGATTTACGATTAAAGAATAAAAAAGTTAAAACTAAGTTTACAGAAATTTTCCCTATCATTTTAAAAAATCATGCAATAAAGATCGTATTGGTATTATCTGTGATTCCTTTAATCTTTATTTCAGGTTTTAATTTATTTGTTATTGAAGTTGGTAAAGGACAACCTAGTTTTATTATGGGAATACTTTATTTTGTAGAGGGAGTAAGTATTTTGGTTGCTGGACTATTTATAAAAAAAATAATAAAGAGATATCAAAAACAGGTATTAATCCTTCTGTTCGCTTGTGGGGTGATGGGGGGAGCACAACTTTTGCTTTCATTAACGAATCTCTATATAACGGTTTTAGCATTTGGGTTATTTGGTTTGGCTTATGGTATGTTTAATCCTCTCCTATATACATATTCCCAACAAAAAGTGCCCTCAGACATCCATGGAAGATTTTTTTCATTTAAGACCATGATTGATCGAACCATTATGCAGTTGTGCCTTGTGCTAATTGGATTTTTACTTGATCAAATAGGATATGGCAGCCTAATGATGTTATTAGGCATATGTACTTTTACTTTAGTTATATCTACTTTTATCAATTTAAAAATAAACTCTAGACATACTTTGAATAGAGAAATAAATCATTCTTCAGATTTATAAGGATAAAAAATCTTTTATGAAAATATTTTAATTATATGGAGGGGATTTATGTGTTTATAGGAGATTATATTTATAATTTTGCAGTTATCATTTTTATTATTATTGTAATTTGTTTACTAGTTTTGTTTTGGAAAAAGATATCAAAAAAATAGAAAAAATAGCTAAATTGATATTCCAATTAACCCTTATTTTGCTGTATAATCATACAGGAAGTTACAAAAAAGGGGGAAAAAGGATGAAAAAACTAGTTTCAGCAATAGTTTTGGGGGTTTTAGTTACTAGTGGATCACTGTTTTCAGTAAGCTCGGCTAGTGCAGCTGAAAATGTAGAAGTAAGTCAAGAGGATCTGGCTGCAGTAAAAAGTAATTTTGTAGATTTAGGTATTGATGAAAATACCATAGAAAAATTACTTGAAAAATTTAAAAACGGACAAGAAATTGATGCTGATGTATTGGATGTAGGTCAAGCAGTGAGCAAACATACAGTGCGTGAAGGTGATGTTAGTACTACTACATATACTTTTGCTGATGGATCTCGTTCCCAAACTGAGGAAGAGAAATTGACTTTAAATGAACTGCCTAGTGGTTTAAAGCCGGTTTCTACTAATAGTGGTGGTTTTTCGACTATGAGTATATCAGGTGGAAAATGTACATCAGGTAGTGGCTACAGTAGTTGTAGTGGTAGAAAGGTCAGTTATAGAACAGGAACATATGGATATAGCTTCTATGCATCATATTCATTAGCTAATGGAGCATATGACAAAATTACTTCAGCAGGAAAGTGGAATGTTTGGACAGCAGGTGGAACAGTTACTAATCCTAAAATGCGCACTATCCGTGCTAATGAAACAGGTAATAATAAAGCTGAGGCTAGATTATCAGCTGTGCTTAACTTAGGTAACAGTGCAGGTTCTCTAACAAGAAGCCTTTCTCTAATTGTTGGTTCCGATAAAGCTTATTCCAGATGGAATTCATACTATTAATAAATTAACTGTTAGGCCCTATCAATTTTGATATGGCCTTTTACATTTTTCACTGAAAAGGATACCTTATTTTAGAATACTTAAAGAAAAAATATTGAAAAAATGATATTATATGGTTATATTTTTAAATTAAATTAGTAAATAGGGGGAAGAGATGAGAAAGCTTTACGCATTTTTAATAGGAATTTTATTGTTAATTTCATTGTTCGGATGCCAAAATGAGAAAAAGAGTCCTCTAGACTTCACTGGTAAAGGGGAACATTGGTCGGCTAATGTTACAGTATATCCTGGTGAGGATAAAGAAGAAACTAAAAAAATAAATTTAAATTACACAGACGATGACCCAAGGTCTGTTAAAGATCTTGAATTTAAGTTAGATTCCCAAAATGGGCAGTTGGTAATGGGGGAAGCAGACGTAGAGTTAGATAAAAATGGCGGACTTGAAGAAAAAAGTAATACTAAAGTTAGTAAACAAACAACCAATTCAGATGAATTTGTTTTAACAATCAAATGGAATAATCAATCAGAAGATATTGTTTTAAAAAATAAATAGTTTGTAATAAAAAACAACCATGCAATAATGGTTGTTTTTTATTATCTTTAATTGGGTATATTTTCAGTGCTATCGCAGGTTCAATTATGGGAAAAAGACGTAAAAGATTGCATAAAACCCCCGCGAAGCTGTTTTATGTTAACTAAACATAAATAACATATATAATTAAAAAAGAAAAAACTAATGTCCCTCACTAACAGTAGTTTTTTCTCATCTAAGGGATAGAGAAATTATGTTACGAATGCCGAAGTCGGAAAGCATTCTGATCACATTTTGTTCCAACCACTTGAAAAATATACTAATAGCAAATAAAGAGGTGAGAAACCATGATAAATCAACATCTCTCATATGAAAAATTATACAAACTTCGCATAAAAATTGAATTCATCATTTAATTTCAGAATATTTAATTTATTAACTTGTTTTTAGGTTAACACATGCTATAATACAGATGCAGATACAAAAGTTCTATCCTTGACAAAAAAGAACATCCCTATGTGTGGACATAGGGATGTTCTTTTTTTGGTTAGTTACCTTCCATATGATAACCCTTAAATTTGTAGCCATACACTTTCGTTAACTCTACAAAGCTCTTATAGGAATAAGTGATAGCAACCGGTGTGCCTACTTGAACTTTATCATAAAGCTTTTCGATGTCTGCATTATGCATTCTCACGCAACCTTGGCTCACATATTTTCCAATGCTACTTTCATTGTTGTTGCCATGAATACCGTATGTATCGCCATACGTACCATTTGCATTTAATCCTAACCAACGTTTTCCTAATGGGTTGCGATGATCGCCCCCAGGAATATGTCCTGTATAATAAGGACGGTTTTTAATCTTGTTCACTACTTTAAAAAAGCCAACGGGTGTTTTGTCCCATGTTTTCCCCGTTGCTACCGGATCAACGATTTCAATATAACCGTTGTGAAAATACGCAAGCTTGTTGTAGTACTTGTTAATAATAATCAAATCTTGATTCGCTGGCTTACTTGCTGCTTCTGTTCTTCCCTGATTTACTCCACATAATGCGACCATTAATAATGTAAGAACGGTCATTGATTTCATAAACATGTTCTTCATAAAAACTCTCCTCTTTTTTATATTTTTATAAGAAACGAAAAAAGCACCTTCCAATTAGAAAGATGCTTTCTCGTCACAATCATTTATAAATAAAAACCTAGTTAATTTACGACTTTGACATGCAGAGAAACGCTCTCTGACGAAATTAACTTATATTTTGCGTATAACTGCCCATTTGATGCAAATTTCAGCACCTCAAAAATACATATAAAAAAGACCACTCATGGGAGAGAGGTCTCTTCGTATTGAAATACTAGTTTAAAAATGATCAGAACTATTTTTATCTTCTTTATACTGTTCCTTGGTTGTAGTAAAATGCATGCCCTTGTAAGAGTTTATTAATTCCTTCTAAATAGTAAGGAGCACGTTGTTCCACTTGTTCAATATCGACCCATGCAAGTTGGAATATTTCTTCAGGCATCTTAATTTCTTCAGTTCCACCTACAATATGTCCTTCAAAAGTAAAGAAGATAGCGTGATGATCCCTTTTTAAAAATTTCCCCTCGTTGATGGCTAATATTTTTCCTGGTTCAATTGTCAATCCAGTTTCTTCAAACACTTCTCGAATTACGGCTTCTACTAATGACTCACCAGCTTCCACTCTTCCACCTGGAAAAGACCAATGTCCTTCATGATTATCAACCATTAAGATCTGATTGTACTTATTTTTAATGAGGGCATAGACTACTTTTACTTCTTTCATGAAATACAAATCCTCCTAAGCTTACCGATGCAACATATATAAATTTTAAATGACCTCATCGTCATTCTGGATTTTTTATTGCTTATTGATTTTTTCTGTATGACGACAAGAAGGAAAAGAGGAACAGCCAAAAAAACGAGTACCATTCCCATCTCGTACGACTAGATCTTGCCCACACTTTGGACATTTACGAGGTTCTGGTGTGATATTTTCAAAGATTTCCCGTGCCTTAAAAACGGGATTTACCTCATTAATAAACTTTTGAAGATCCGCCCGATCCAATAAGGTCACATCACATGCAGCTGCAAGCTCTTTTGCTTGTTTCGTAAAATAACTATTGGTCACAACCCATGCTTGACTCGCTTTATAATACGCTTTTGCTGCGTACACTTCTTGTACTGCTGAAAGGCTAACTCTATTTTTAGCGTTATACCGTTTGGCCTGAATCACAATCTTTTCTTTTCCTTTCATCACCAAGTCAGCTCCAAAGTCACCAGATGATGGTGTTACTTGTATCTTGTACCCTAACTGTTGGAAAAGAGCCTGCAAGTAAAATTCAAACTGCCTCCCATCCATTTTATCAATATAGGGCATGCCTGATTGGGCTAACTCTTTCATATACCTCCGTTCACGAATGACACGGTAAGCAAATTGAGAAAGCTTAAATAAAATGATAATAAGAAAAAGATAAAACACGCTTTGAAACACTTTATCCATTCATTGAAAGCTCCTGTTCTGTTTGTTTATTCCGGAGACGTGATGCTACAGGTTGAATGTTTTTTCCATTCTTCTTTAATACGTCGTTCCAATCTTTCGCTCCCTTTGGAATATCTGTTCTTATTAAATCAGCATTAACGATTTGGTTCATTTTGTCAATAAATTCTTTTCCTCCTTGGTCATTATCGACAGCTAACACCATTTCTTGAATGCTTAAGCCTTCTCTTCGAGCTTCGATATAAGATTGAGCAACAGTTTTAGGCTTTAAGCCATTCATACTAATAAGGCGTGTATTCTGCAAACTATTCTCTTGTATACTCCAATAAGAAAGAAGATCAATTGGGCTTTCAAAGAAATGAATCTTATTTGGGCGACCAACATCAACTGAAAAGCCTGTATGTGGGTTATCGTTCGGTAAGACTTGTTTAAAAGAACCTCGTTTATTTTTTATCGAAGCTGTTCCTTGTCGATCTGCCCCAATCACTTTTCCCTTGCCTCCATGTTCTCGCCATTTAAACACCACATTATTTCTTTTGTCTTGGGCGATTAAGTCTTTTTGAAGGAGCCAGTTAACTAATCGAGGATCTATTTTACGTTCTTTTATGAGATAATCTTTTACTTTGCTTTGATCCTTTACCTCTAACTCTTTTGGATAGCGAAAAGGCTCTTTTGATGGTGAAACCGACGGTTGCTCATGTGACTGAGAAAGCTCTTTATAATCGCCTTTATTGATATCTAATACAGCTTGTGGAAAAGACATCCCATAATACATTTGAGCGAAACTGATTGCTCCGTATCCTGTTTCATTCCGGCTATTCCAAGCGTACATATTTCCTTTGATGAGTAAGCTATCATGTTCCGTATGACGATAATACTTTCCTTCTTTTACAAAGGTTTCGCCTTTGGCTTCCAGATACGACAACAAATCAATATCTCGCGCTTTCATAACCTCCTCCTCCTTGACGTGTTTTCGTTCTCCCACCTAAATCCCTCCTTCACTCCACGATATGAAAAAAGAGAGCTTTTCATTATATTTAGGTTAAATAAGTAAATCACTAGAAAACAAAGGGACCACACATATTAGATATGTCTAATATGTATAGTCCCTTTGTTTATAACTTCATAAAATATTCAGTGATTTTTTTATTTTCTTTTTCGCGTAATTGTTTATTTTCTTCCTCCAACTGTTTGTTTTTTTGCTCCAACTTTTCAATTCTTCTTTTGAGAGAAGCGATCATCGCATTTTGGTTATTTTCATCTCTTTTAATACGCGAATCTACAAATGCTCTTTCTTGTTGATTTCGCAAAAAATCAATGCGTTCTTTAAGTTCTGTATGGTTGTACAGAGTAGCTTTCGCTACACCTGCTTCTTTAGCTACGCTGTTAAAATTAATTGCTTTAGAACCCTTCTGAAGACGCTGAATTGCTTCTTCCACTTTGGTTATAGTATTTTGCTTTCGTTTTTCATGTAGTTGCCTTAATTGCTCCTCACGGTCAAAATTAGCCATGTGTAACACCTTTCTCTTTCTTACGTTCTGCTTGCCTCTTTATTCTCTCAAAACGTCCAAAAATGACATTTCCACTTTTAATAGTGTCATAGATAGTTTGGTAACGTTCTAAGTTCTTTTCATTTGTCTTGACCATATCTTCACGTTTGTATGCTTTGGACGCTTCAATCCATTTTGTAGTAGTGTCTATTAGAAGCTCATATTTTTTGAGATCAAAACTCGTCATACCTACGGCTAAATCAAAACAAGGCTTTCCATCGTTTGCTGTGAGACAAGGAGGCTCTGCTGCTAAGGGACAATTCCCATTTATCCTTGCACGACAGGTCCCGTAAGGGTTGTCAATTGCGTTTATCTTCTCGTCTTTCCACATCATATCTATAATGTCCTTAGGGATATCTTCAGATTCTGAGACCAGATGAATCTCCCCGTCTAGGTCAAATGTAAATACACCTTGTTTAACAACCTTCTCAAACGCCTTGCGTTTTGTATCATCTAATAAACGTGCGTATCGCATCGTCATTTCAGGAGAGGCATGGGCCAATAACTCCTGCACCGTTAAAATATCAGCTCCACCATTTAACATTTTCACTGCATAAGTATGCCGAAACTGGTGTAATTTAAAGTGAAAGATATTTCCGTTTTCGTCGGTAATGTTCTTCTTAATTGCCAATTCGTTAAGTTTATCTTGTACCCAAGTTTGTGAAAAGGGCTTTCCCTTGCGGGAACCCCTGTATCGAAAAAAAACATATTTATCAGGGTTGTTATCTTCATTACTGTATTCTTTCGACTTATGAATTAAGGCGGCAATCATATTTGCTAATTGTTCATCGATTGGGATGTTGTGGCCCTTTACATATGTTTTTTCAACATCAGTATGAATAGAATATTTCCCATTTAGGCGAATTAAACAGTCCTGTGTTAAGGTCAATACGTCACCTATGCGTAATCCAGTTTTAAAAGCCGTCCATACGACAGGTTGCACTTCTGGATGAAGATCATTAATGTTCTCAAATAGTTGTTCCAATATATAATCTGGAACGTAATCAATGTCATCATCCGATTTCTTATCAAATGTAGGATAATCCTCAGAATAAAGTAGCTTATAAGCTGATTTTTCAGGCGCAATACTGTATTCAAAACGTTGGCTATCTCTTAAAAATGTATAGACGCATTTTAAGCTTTGAAAGATAAAGTTATCAGGATTGTTATTTTTTTGCTTTGTTACTTTATTTTTCGAATAATAATAAAGATAGTCCAAGTATTTCTCGGTATGCTTTCTTTCTAGTTTTTTTAAATCGTTCCATTCTGGCTCTAACCTACTGATGAAATTAAAGAATCTGGGGACATGTTGTGAATATTTTTGAGCAGTTCCCCAAGAAAATTTCACTCCACCTAGTAATCTATTTTTAATGTATCCTTTAAAATATTGTTTATAAACCGTATTTTCAACACCTGAAAAATCAATATAATACGATGTTGTTGAGAAATTATAGTTCACTCCATAAATGGCATGTAATACCCTAATATTCCATCTGTCCTTTTCCCATTCTTCACGAGTATCTGTTAGGGTTAATAATTTTTCATATATGGAACGGAAGAAGTTTGCGGCTTCTGTTTTTCCTTTAAATTCACCATATTTAATGTTTTTGTAAATTTTAACTGTTTTTACACCTTTGCTGTTCAACCACCAAATCCACTCTTTTTCTGCTTTCTCAACATCTAAATCAAGAAGAGATTGGAGACAAGAATGCTTTTCATTGAGAAATTCAAACAATCTATTCAAATTTGTTTTAGTACCTATAAGGAGGCTAGAAAAACTAGGTACCTCGTGAAATAATTTATGATAAAACACAAATTTGAGCTCTAAGCGAATGGTATGATTTTCGGTAGAGAACTTTATATTCTTACCTGCCCCTTTGTATTTATTAAATTGCTCTTCAAAGTTAGGAATTTTACCAATCTTGTTTATATCCCAAACATCATTAACTAGAAAATAATCATCCTCCACAAGCTTTCTTCTTATCTTTCCATTGTCTGAGATATTCTTTACCTCGTAAGAGGAGAGAGTGAATGTTATCAAATTCCAATATTCACCTTTTGGAATTGAATTACCTGTCGTGATTTTATCCAATGGCTTTCCTCCTAAAATACCAATCTCGTTTAAAAAGGAACTGTTTCATCAGGGATACTTAATTGAAGGTCTTCCCCTCTCCCCTCTTTGATTCGTCCAATTTCAAAGGCATGAGAGGCTTTCTCCCAATCTTTACGGATATCATCTTCGGAAGGGTGGATATATTGGTTCATCGTTGTTTGTATTTGTGCGTGACCTAAACGCTCCTGAACCATCTTAATATTCTTCGTTTGAAGATAACAGATAGTCCCATGAGTATGCCGAAACAAATGCGGAGTAACATGTATTCCTGTTTTCCTTTTGATTTCTTTGAAAGTGGCATATACATCCGAATAGGTCAAAGGCTCTCCACAATTCTTACCCCAAATCTTCACAAATACAAAGTTATGATCTGGTTTATATTCGTCAATCACTTCATACAAATAATCGTCATATAAATCCATGAGGCCTTGAGAAATATCTAACCTCCGTTCCCCAGTCTTTAACTTTCCTCCATTTGGCAATTCACCTCTATCCTTTAGTTGAATTTTGTGTTTCCTTTGTTTGGCATCGAATTGAAAGTCTTCGAGAAACAAGGAGATGGCTTCCCCAATACGCAAACCACTTTCAAAAAGCAACCGAATTAGAAATCTATCCCTAATATTTGTGGCAGCACGATAAACAGCATTGACTTCCTCCTTAGTCAACACCTTTACTCTTTCTTTAGGTTCATCTAATTTAAGGACATTTTTTGAACCCGGTTTATCCTCATTTACATGATGTAAAAACCCCTTATACCCATTGCTTCCAGCCCCCATAAACAGCTTTCTCATTAGCTTTTCAACAATGTCTGAGTCAATTAACTCGTTTCTATATAAATAATCATAAAAAGATGTAACTACTGTCAGATAACTATTTACTGTCCTCTCGCTACGTTTAGCTTTTTTCTCCTTATGAGGTATAACTTTATTATTCTCATATGGATTTCTAAGCCAACCAATAAAATTAGATAACTCCTGGAAGTTAACTTGTTGATAATCAATATTTACTTGTTTGAGATAGGTAAAGTAATGTTTTAAAGCTGTACAATAGGTCCTTAAAGTATTGCTACTGCCTTCTCTGTTATGGAGGTATTTCATATACTGTGCAACAGGTTCAACAGGCAACCCATTTGTATCCAACAGAAGATAGGCTTTTCTATTGTCAACCGATATTTTTTCCACTCTCAAGCAGACACTCTCCCCCTAATTATTATTTTTAATAGTATTTCTATCCCTACTGATTACTGTTACTGTTGCTTTTAGGTCCTCGAACCTAACGGTTCTGTGGAGTGCTATCCTCGCACCGAGGCTACATCCCCTATCTAAAAACATGCTATCATTCTTATTTACATATTAAACCATTTATACTATATTTTAAATCATTGTTTATTCAGTCAATTATGTGAATATAAAAAGAGAATTAGCCTCATATTAGACTAACTATCCTATAAATTAATACCTAAATTTAATTTTCAGCCCTCTCATCCCCTTAAAACTTTTGCCATTTTTATCGTTCCATTTCTTGTGTCTGGTCCCGTTTCTTTGAAAAAAATGCTCCATTATTCCGTGCAAAAAACTTTGTAAATCCATTTTGCGATTTCTCTTCTTTTTTCTGCTTGTCGTGATCCTTTTTCTCCGTGTCCAACGCTTTTTCAAGCTTCGTTAACTTCTCACGTTGAGAATCAGTCAAATTCAGCTCTTTTAATTCCTGCAGCACCTCTTTTTTCAATTTGTACACCGTATCAAAGGAATGTTTTTGTTCAAATTCCTTCATTTTGGCCACACGCTGTTCTTTCTCTTGAGGTGTTTCTTGTTTTTCGACAGGAGCCTTTTCTGCTTTAGCTTCCTTTTTCTCTTCTTTGGAAGAATCTTTTTCATCTGATATGCCTAATTGGGCTAACAAGCTTTGTTTAAATAGTTGCTTATACTGTGTTTCTTCACTAGGCTGCTGCATAACTTCTAGTACTTCTTGTTTGTAATCTTCTTGATATTGCTCCTTTTCTTGCGCTTGTTTTCGTGCTTGAAACTGATGAGAAAGTTCATTTTCCATTCCTTTCAATTGGTCAGGGGTGAACTGTTTTTCCTTTAAAGCACTTGATTTCAACATCACATAATCGTTTTCTGCATTCACACGGGCTAACATACTATCAATATCTTGAGGCTTTTCTTTTTCATGCGCTTGTAAAAATGTAAGATAGCTTGTTTTAAGCTGCGTTTCTCGATCTTTTTCTAAAACAGGATTCACATCATGACTTCTCAAAAAATCCACTGTTGCTTCACTTTTATAGGCTTGTTTTTGCCCTTTTTCATCCGTAGAAACAAGTAAAACTTGCGGTTTTTCCTCTCCTAGAGCTGATTGTGTTAAGTAAACAGCACCAGAAGGAATGTCTTGCAGCTGTTTCTCACTAATGTTCGCCCAATCTGCCTCGATTTTTTCATTGTGTGGGTGCTTCATAAACTTCTTTAATTCTCGTTTATCGGAAACAATCGTTTTAAATTGGTCATTTGAAAGAGACGTAATTTTTTTCATCATTATTCCCCCAAGTAATTAGTATTTAGATAATAAATAAATTCCAAGTTGCATGAGAAAAAGCAGAGGAATAAACAACCTCTGCTTTTTTACATTTAATTTTATTAAGTTAAATTTAGATGATCGATAAAGTTTGTTACTTTCAAAAGTGGAACCTTTAACTAACTCCCTTATTCCTTACTTGAAGCAACTGATCCAACTTCCTTGTCAGGTAGACCAATTATGTCTGTATGTTTAGGGATATGACCTAATAAACGTAACATGGCTACAATTTGTCCCTTATGGTGGAACTCATGTGTAATTGCATGCATGAGCAATTGTCGAGGAGTCTTTCTTATACTATTAACCTCTGGTCTCCAAGCAAGTTCCCCTTCAATAATGTCATCGAAATTATCTCTAAATTGTTGGAATACAGCATCCACATATGCATCTGCTTGTTTAAAATAAAGTTGAATATCACTTATCTGCATATTATTAATTACTTCTTTTGGTAAAAGAGGCGATTTCGTTCGTAGAAGAACAAAAGACCCCAGCCAAGCATGATAGCAACCTGCAATATGAATCAAAGAATCTCTTACACTCTGAGAACCAAATCCTAGTTCTTTTGTAAAATCATCTTCATTTAACTCTTTACATTGTGCTAATAAGATTTGACGTGTTTGCTTTACCCATTCATACTCTTGGTTTTCCATACTCTCTACTCCTTTTATTTGAATATTCCCACTTATATTATAATGTTCATTGTACCGCAAACGAGAACAGCCAACATTAATAAAAAAGAGAGCTCTTTACGCTCCCTTACCTTTCGAGTTCCTGTTCTTCTTTTTTCTTTTTGATGATACCTGTACGTTTTTGGAATTGCATTTGACTGCCCACTTCCATACAGTCTTGAAAAGTAAAAGATTGTTCCTGAAAAACAGCTAGTGTTTCAATTTGAGCTTTTAAGAATTCCTGACGAGAAATCTTTTTTTCTTTTGCGATTTCATCTATTTTTTTAACGGCAATTGGATCAATATTTCGTAAAAACATATCCATGACATTCGTTCCTTTCCTGTAAAGTGTGGTTCCCCACTACAAAGGAGAGAAGAGCATAAGGGGTTTTTGCCCCCACCATAGGTGTGGGGATAGGCAGAGCCTAGCAAAACCGTGGGTACAAAGAAAATCACTAAATGTCCCCTTTGCGTCCCTTTTTTTTGTTGTACGTCCCTTTTACGTCTCCCTTTAAAATCCCAATGTCCCCTTTATGTCCCCCTATTTTGAAGCCATGTCCCCTTTACGTCTCCATGGGTTTTCTCATTTCATGACTAAAACTTGTTACTTTTCTTGTAAGCTTTTATGTCCAGCCGCATTGAGCTAAATGCTTTCATTACTAGATTGAATCGCATCTTTTCCCATCGCAATCTTTGATTCCGTAGCAGCCTTTCCATAGTTTTTTTATTTTCTTTTTTACAACATCTTTTTATAACTCATATGAACCTGCTGTGAACATGAAAAAGATAAATGTTAATGGGCCGTGATCCTTCATTTTTTTAGAACAGCCATCGTTTATAGAATAAAAATCGATTCATAAATGATAAAAAGGCACGCGTAAATCACTTGTATTGTAAGTAAAAACAAATGGCTGTTTTAACCATGAACATGTAAAAAAAATGAAAAAGATTGCTTGCTTCTGTCTTATTCTTTCAAAAAACACCTCAAAACGAAGTGACCCCTGAGGGGACATTTATCAACTATGAAGGGTCGGCGAAGGGGTTTCTCGCACAAATGTTGTAATCACTAAAGGGCCGGTGAAGGGACTATCCCTTAATTTGAGGGTGCGCTGAGGGGGTTCCTTGAAGTTTTTGTATGATATCATGGTTTTGCTAGGCTCTGCCTAGCCTATCACACTCTGTGATAGCAAAAACCCCTTATGCTCTTCTCACTATTTTTTAAGAGGCACCACTATTTTAGAGAATTGACATAAGTTATGAGAAATTAAAATAAGAAATGTTGATTCTATTACTGTTAAAAAAATTGATGAGCTAGCAAAGAAACATGATTAATTTTGATATAAATACACAAGTTAATATTTTTCTTCTTTTAATAATTGGACGACCTTCACGCTATACGGAGTATATCAATAAAATATTAGCTGCTACATATGGTACTACCCAAATCGCTAAAATACGAAAATCAACTCTAAACTCTGAGTACACCTAAAACATAGAATACATTATAAAAATTGGAGTTAGCAGAAGCAACTTTGATATGTTTCGCTTTCGTACATTACAAATGACATCTGAATAAACTATTGCAAAAATCAACATACCGTATGGAGTGAAATAGTGGCCTATCGATGTAAACATCCCATCCAAGTGTAATACCTACTTTGGCCGTTTTATCCCTTTTCCTAGTAAAGCTCCTATCCCTCCAAATAACACTTGCCTATATAATTTGTTCGTTTTGAGGATTTCTAAAAAAAGAATTGAACTCATTAACCACAGTAAAGCCACCATTATAAACATAAACATATGCCCATTACCTCTTTAGCTTATTTTGTAGAAACGAAATCGTATCCTTTGCAATTTTTTTTCGTTTAAGTACTATTCCTGCATGCCCACAATTATAGACACAACGTGTAGGTTTACCCCAAGACTCCCATAACAGATCTGCATCTTGAATATGAACGTACTGATCATGTTTAGCAGAAATTAGTAGTATATTTTCTTTATTCATTTTTGGAGGTGCTTGATTTGGCTCGGTTAATTCCCAATACTTCACCAGATCGTTGTAATTAACTCCATGAGACTCTAAGTCCCTTCTTATATACTTACCAGGAATCGTATTCCATATTGAATAACTAAGGCGATTAGAATAGAATATAGAAACTAATGCATCAATTTCTGACTCAAGTGTAGCAACTAAATTTGAGATAAAGCCACCGAGACTAACACCAATTATAATTACAGGACCTTGTTTGTTATTTTTTACCCATCGAATTAGAGCCCTTAAATCAACGATTGCTTGCCTAGTAGATTCAACAGTCCTATTAACATTGGCACTAACCATAAGTTCTCCACTGTAAAGTGATGCTTCTGGCTGACGTTCTAAATGGTAAGGAAGTGTATAGTAGTACATATTCCACCCTAAATTATTCATAATTGAATCATGAAAAATCTTCTTTACCCTATCAAACCCTTTCATTCGCCAACCATGTACAAAAATAACATTAGGCTTACTTCCAGCTTCATTTAAGAAAGACTCACCTCTTACGTAATCATTGGAATGATCCCCAGAAGGTATCAAACTTTCAAATCCAAATGGTCCTATGCTGTAGCCATTTTCTTTAGAAGTTACATTGAAATCAACATCTGCAAGTGATGATGGTAGTTCAAAAAAAATATCTCTATCTATATTCGTTTGTGCATGAGCAGAATCAATATGATATTGATTCTCTTTACTGCGGTCTTTATGTAAATCATGCAGAGCATAATAATCTATCAATTTTGAAAGTAACAAGTTAATATCTCCCCCCAGTCGATTCTTTATGTTTTTGTTATTTTTTACATTATTTCTCATGATATCAAACTCTCTACTATATTTACATGAATCAACAATCTCTTTATTTCTGATATACGAGAACCAATTAATCTCTTTTTGTGGACATTAAGATAAATAAAACTATTTTTTACCATTTTTTGAATCGTGTGATAGTCTATAGACCTAACTTTTACAAAAAAAGAATTTTTGTCACTTTAATTAATGTTAAATGTCCCACTAACTGAGTAGACATTCTCTACATTTGGAATAGAAATTATCTTAATTCCATCCTAAAAATAGATAATGGCCTATTATTAGTTCATTGCAGAACCCACCCTATTTCTTTAAAGTAGAAATTGGCTCCATTCAAAACAACAAGTTTATCTTTAGTTGAACTTAATTTGAACTTAATAACTATTTTTCAAGCAACCAAAGGATAAGTTCAACTAAACCCACCACAAGTTCACCATGCATTCACCACAAAACCCACCAACATTCATTTAAGTAGAACTTAAGTTAAATTAAAGTCATAACAGTTCATAAAATAAGATATATGCGCAAACTCCAAACAGGAATTGTTGATTTTTTGTCGAAATCATATAAAATTAAATGAATAGGTGGCTGTGAATTGAGTGAACACAGATAAACCTGACAGGTAAATAACCGTGAACTGAGTGAACATAATTAAATAAGACGAGTGAATGACTGTGAACCGGATGAACTTTCATAAAACTCGCAAATGAATGACTGTGAACTGAGTGAATGTACATAAAACCCTAATAAATGGTGGTGGATTACATGAATAATTCTGAAAGTGCAAACTTCATTGGTGTACCAGAAGCATCTGAATATACCAATATTCCTCCTGAAACATTAAAAAGGTATTTAATTAACCATGAACAGTTTTTGAATTTCAAAAAAGAAGGTAGACGTTATAAAATAAGTATTGAATCGCTAGATCTATTAAAGAAAATCCGTGAACTCTATAGCGAGGGGTTACTAAAAGAAGATGTAAACGATAATTTGGCAAGTGATGGACTTCCTATAACTATTACAGTCAAAAATCAAGAAGAAAAAGGTTCTATCTCTATAAACGATGAACTAAGTGAAATAAAAAAGATGTTACAACAACAAGAACAGCAGATGACACAGCAGATGCAATTTAATCAAAAGTTAGTAGAAGAGTTACAGAAAGTTAGCCAAACCAATCAAGAATTAAAGCAAATGATAAATAGAAAAGATACTGAGTTGATAGGAGAGTTAAGAAAAGGATTATCAGAAAGTAAAAGGATGATTGAAGAAGCTTCTGCTAGTGCAGAGTTAGAAAAGAAAAAAACATGGTGGGAAAAATTGATAGGTAAATAATAAAAAGCTTCTACTAGTGGGTCAGTGCCCGAGATAGTAGAAGCTTTTTATTGTTATGTTGTAATTTGGTTATAAAATTCGTTGATTATAACACATTTTTAATAGATTGAGGAGGGTTATTTTTTTGACCCTCCTCAATCTTTAAAATGAATTGTATAATAAAATAAATTTATTATTAAGGAAAAATAGTTAAAAAGAATTCTTTTGAGATATATTACTAATTTTTATTGAATTATGAGATTAATTAACGCTATAATAAAACTAACAAAAATGACCGGAATAGAAAAAAGACTTCAACTGTTTAAGTAGTGCGACCAACACACTTAAACCGTTCCCCCTAATTGCAGTAGGGAAAACACTTGTCGAAGTCTCTTGTTAATAGATTTAGTTTTCTATAAAGTAAAACTTATGTTTTTATTTTATATGAAATTAACATCTATTTCAAGGGCTTAGTTCATCAAAATCAAGGCATTGTTTTCCTTTCTTAAGGGAAATAGTGTCTTTTTTGTGTTCCTTAAAGGAGAAGATGAACAAATGACAAAAATATTGACCTGCTATTTAAAAGATGTAGACACCTTCAACGGAAGGTTTAAGTGGTTATGGAAGAACAAATCCATACTTCGGAAAAAGAAAGAAGAGTTTTTAGAAATTATTCGTACCCATTACAAACAGAACCAATCAGCCATACATAAAGAATTTCCTAAAAAAAGAATGGAAATGCTCGATCATGTCATCTATAACCTAGTGGCTACAGGCATCCAAGCCATTCGTTCTGAAACGCTCATGAAGAAATTTGAAGTTTCTAAAAGTACGGTTTCTCGTTTTGTACGTTCGTTAAAAGCGACGCCGTTTGTCCTTGTAGCACGTTACATTAAAGAGGATGCAACAGGTACTCACCCTGATAGCTATGTATTTATTCTTAAAAGCCATAAGAACTTTAATCAGATTTGCGACGAAATCTTTTTTGCTCATGATACAACAGGTATACAAACGGTCCAACAAGATGAAATGACAACTCCTGTGACGCTTCCTGTGATGTATCCAGAAAGTGCGGAAAACGTTGATACACCAAGCTTAAAGGCTGATAAATCACCTGGTGCCTTTATTAACCTTGATTTACCTGTAAATCATATAAATAATCATTTAATGTCTGCTTCACAGTCATTTACTTATATCAAAGGTGTTCCTAAAAAAGTTAATCAAGTCTACGCAGGTAAGTATGGTCATCAATTAAAAGACTTTTATGCCCGCATTCAAAATGCTGCAAAAACGGTCAAACGAGATACAGAGATTGATATTACCAAAGGGCAAGTACATGAAATTGCATATACATCGATTATTGGATTGGACAAATATGTACATGAAGCTAATCACAAAGGAAAGTCTTTGTCCTTAGATAATATGTGCCAATTACTCTACAAAATTGCGAAAAACCAATTCTATCAGTTGGTGGATCCTAGAAACCAGGATTATTCATCAGTATATCCAACTCATGAGGAAGTTATACATAAAAACGAGTCATCAACAAAATTGCTTATACCAAAACATATTATCCGTAAGGAAATGGTTCCTGATTGGTTAAAGGCTGAGCAGGATCAAGAGAAGGGTACAAAGAAAGTAGAAATAGTTTTAGAACAACAGCTTGAAATGATTCAGTTAAAGCAAGACCTAGGGCAAGAACTTACACCAGAAGAAGAATGCTTGCTGCAAGAACAATGCTCTACGTACAGTTCATTAGAAATGGCGGAACTTAAACAAGATTTAGGACAAGTATTAACACCTGAGGAGCAAGAATTATTGCATCAATATGCTAAATTAAAAGAACCAGCTTCTTAATGTTTAAAAATAGTTAAAGCATAGCAAGGACTTTCACCATTTTTAACGTATTCAGTGTTTTAAGAGAGGACTTGGCAGGATTTGAACCCGCAAGACGCCAAAGTTGTATAGTGTAATACGACTGGCTGCTCTGCCATTGAGCTACAAGTCCATACTCAAAGTATGCGCATCGTCTCTGTTTATATGTACGATAGGAGAAAATGTAAAAAGTAAAGAAATCCCTTATAAGCTGAATTATTATTAGGATATGTTTATTTAGAACAGTGTTCTAAATAATAAATAAATCTATATCTACGCAGGAGGAGAACATTATGCCACATAAAATTACGTTAACTGGATCAGCCACAGGACCACTACGAGAATACGATCGCTATGTTGCCTTTGATATGCGTGAAAAAGGGTCACCATCTGCGCCTAAAGGCTTGAAGAAGAGTACGTTTATTTCGTACACGGTATTTGTTGCAAAGAAGGCTTTTAACAAAACAGGTCTCACGAAAAAAAGTATTATGCAGGAAAAAATCTTAATTCAAGGAGAACCAACATTAGACATTCCGATTGATGAATGCCCTGGTGAAGTAGGTGTAATTTGCTTCCAGATTACCGTTCTCCCGAATAAGAAAGACAAAGAAAGCAATGAATCAAACGATAAAAAAGAGGCCAAACAAGAGGCTTCTGCAGCGCAACAAGAAGTTGCTGCTACCAAACAGGAAGAAAAAACGGTAACTACTTCTCAACCTGTAGCAAAAGAAGAAAAGAAAGAAACAAAAGCTGTTCACCCAGAAGTAAAGCAAGAGCCTACAGAAGAGAAAAAGGCTGAGCCTAAAAAGAATACACTACCGGACCAACCTAAAGGGACACAGGATTTGTTGAACTTTGATGATATTATCGTACCTGAAGAATTCTTAAAGACACGTCCAAATCCTGTAAAAACCCAAAAGGTCATTGATTTTGTGAAACGTACAGGACGCTTAGATGAGCCATTGACGATTGAAAAAGGATCGAATATCTTAAAAGACGGTTACCGTCGTTATGTTGTAGCTAAAACCGTTAAAATGGATCAAGTTCCAGTTATGTATGAATACCAAAAGTCATAATGTATTTCCTTGAAGATGAGCTATTGCAAGGAGACTGATAACAATGAGATTGGTGAAGGAAAGCATCATTTATCCATTGCCAGAGGATCATGACATTGCAAAAATAGAGGCTTCTTTTCGCATCCAATTGCCCAATGCGTATAAAGAATTCTTGAAACAATATACCGGATGTACAGTAATAGATTCTACACCACTAACAATCATCAATAAGAGGTGTCAAATTGAACGTTTTTTAGGCATTATTAAAAACTTTAGTGAGCATCCTTATGGTGTGTATGATATTGGTTGCTGCGAAACTTCCTTAGGAGAACAAGGACGGAATTTTTATGATGAAGACCTTATCGGATCTGAATTAATTCCAATTGCGAAGCTAGCATGGGGAGATTACTTATGTTTAAACTTTCACTATGATAAAAACAATCCGTCTGTTGATTTTCTAGATTACGAAGAATCATATGAGTGTGATCCAGCTACATCAAAAGTGGCTGAGAACTTTCAAGAGTTTTTGAGTATGTTATTATCTAAGGATACGAAATAGCAGAAAATGCTATTTTGCAATGAGATCATCTACTCATTTTGATTTTCAATCATAAAAGAGGAAGTGTCGACATGAAAAAATGGCTTTGGATCATGTTATCCTTTGGAGTAATTTTTCTCGTATTTATGATGAATTACTTCTTGGATAAAAACGAGCAACAGCCAAACATGATACGTAACGTCTCACTTACGACCAGCACATCTCCTAATAAACAAAACATTGTTGAAGTAAAAAAGATGTATAAACAAACCACTGATTACTTTGATTATGAGCAAAAACAAAAGGCTGATTCTCTTAGAATGTACTACGGACAACCCGGAAGCACTCTGAACCAATATAAAGAGCTTCAAGGAATTCAACCTTCTATGATTCATGATGTGAATGTGCATTGGAAAAGTGAGCAACATGTCATCATCAACATTATGAAAACGAATCACCAACACAAAAACAAGGTATACAAACGATTTAACTATAACCTTAGCGAAATGTAGGCTTCGGATCTATGGTTTTACGTGTCTTCATCGTGAGTCTTATGTGTGGTCTTACAATAGGAATAGTTGCTATCATTAGCTTTTTTATGGTGGTTTTCCGCCAGGATAAGCGAAGTTTACACGATTCGATGGCAGCTACCTATGTGAAACGTGTAGATCCTACCAAAGTAGATAGCTCTAAACTTATTTAAAGCTTTTTTTAAAAGAGCAATGTTATGTATTTTATTATTAGTGGATAAACAAGCATTTATAGATTAATACTTAATCAACAATGCCGAATACCTTCTATTTCTAATCTACTATTGGGGACTATTCAAACCTCCTACACATTAAGGTGTAGGAGGTTTTTCTGTGTAGCAACTACCAGTTTTGAGTAGAATAGCTACACATCAGAAAGTTTCTTGAAATATGAAAAGGTTAACTGTAGATTATTGAACATACTTATTACTTTCTTTTTTCACTATCCATGCAAGTAACTCTTTTTCTTTGTCATTTAAATGTCGATCTAAACATTTCTCAAAATCAGAAACTAATTCTCCAAAACGAGGGCTATTTTCCATCTACATTCCTCCTATGTCACAAGTATAAAAAGGTACATTTAATATATCTCTATTTCCTTATTTTTCGTTACCGAAATCATTTTCATTTTCCAAACGTTTTTAATCATATTTAGAACAAAGACCGCCCATTATGTATCAGTTTATAAGGCGGTCTTAACTGTATTCATGCTATATGTTTATGACCAAAATATCGACACTATTCTAAAAAGACGTCAGGTGAAAAAGGCAATGGCTAAAATTGCTGCGACACAAGCTAAATAGATATTTCCACTCCAGTCCCTCTTTTCTTTTTCATTCACCGCATAGCTATTATAAGAACCTTCAATCGGATCTATTTTTAGTTTTCGTTGTATCTCGAATTCTTCATCTAAAATCAAGTCTAATTCCTCCATTGTTTGATAATTGTAAGGTAGGAATCTCCCTTGTTCGTCTCTTAATCGGTTGCTGACGTCTTGTAACCCGCGCTGTCTTCTCATTGGTGGAAGACTGTCGGTCGGGTTGAGTAGTAGTTCCTGACACTGATTGGCCATCTGTTGGTGTTCCAAGTAACGTAGAAGTGTTTGTAAGCGTTCCTTTTCGCTCAAGATCATCATGTTCTCCTCCTCCTTTCTTTTCGATGTTGGGCTCTTGTTCCATCCATAATGGGTGGGAAGAAGGCTGCCACGGAGATGAGGGAAGAGGGACGTCTCTCATTTTATACTGATTCATTAACGCTAGGAAAACAGGATTGTGCGCTGCAGTAAAAAGTGCACACCTTATAATTTGATTTCGGTCTAACTCGGTAGCCTGAAAAAGGCTATCTACATATGTACGGTAAATAGAATGATACCGCACAGTCGGTCGATAGGTGTCTACTTGATTTTGGGCCTTCTTATTTTTCTTCATACGCGTTTTTCTCTTTCAAAATGACCTCTAACATCTGTTTGCCTTCTACCGTTAAATAGACGTCTTTTCGACTTAATAACGAGATTGCTAATTCTTTTGTCATTTGATTCGCTCCATTCCTGATGATTATCCTGACGTCTTGAGGTGACGTCTTACTAAATGATATGAACGATAACTTGTCCACTATTCCGATATTTTCTTCAAAAGTGTATGAAACTTCGAATTCTTGGACAAGACTGATACTAAAAAGGTGATTATATATGTTTGGGTTAGGTAAGCAACGTAGTAAATTAGGAAAATGGTTAGATCAAAGAGGAATTTCGCAACAATGGTTAGCGAGTACTTCAAAGGTTAGTAGATCCACTGTTAGCGAACTTTGTAAGAGAAATGTAGAACATGCACCTACACAGCGAACTATGACCAAAATACTCAAAGCTTTAAGGAAAATAGATCCAAATTTAAAGGCACATGATTTTTTTGATATGTAGATAGAAAATATTATAATTCTCTTGGAAACAATGCATAAATTTATCGACTTTAACGTAGCAGAAAAGCCTACTTGGTCTTATACAAGTAGGCTTTTCATGTTCATTGTGAATAAAGTTAGATAGATAATGAGAGAAATTTCTTTCTGTTTAGTTGGTGAGAAAAATATTTAAGGTGGTCAAAATCATCCTGAGAAATAGTTGATTGTTGATTCAAAGTGTTTTTTACATCTACTAATATACATAGGTCGTGTAATTCATGGTCAGTGAAGATACCTTGCAGAAGATTTAATCGGAATAATAAGGGGAGATTATCGGAGAGTTGAGTTCCACCTTCAGCGAAAAAAATTTGTCGCCATAAATGTCCATAATGTGAATTATCAGAAGCAAAGTAAGTTTTATAAAAATAATCATATTCCATGTTTCATTTTCAATCAAAAGGGTAAATTATTATGTTGGAGTGGAATTTTAAAAGAAACAGTCTTTTTAGATCTGTTTCTTTTTTTATTTAAGATTATAAAACGAATAATGAATAGCAAATTGAGCAAACTACCCAAGATGTTACTAAATATAGACTCATACAACTAAATTTTGCAACAGAAAAAACTACCTCTTTTGACTGGGAAGAGATAGGTTTTTCTGTTTTTAAGCTGTATATGACATACAATCGTAGTTACTATAATGTACGTTATCTGAAATTACAAGCTAAAAGCCATTTTTGTTAAGATAAAATTCATATCTATTAATAAATTAGTAAATATTATCCATGAGGTGATAATATGGATAAGAATAAGTTAAAACTCACATCTTCCGAAATAGGGACACTATGGGGAGAGTATGTAAACGGAACAATGACAGATGTAGTAAATCAATATATGTTCTCTATTATTGAAGACGAGTCAATAAAGGCCGTTTTTGAAGATGCTATTAAGACCTTCGCAAACCAAAAGAAACAAATTGTAGCTTTTATAGAAAACGAAGGGTTTCCAGTTCCAATTGGATTTACTGAGTTTGACCTCAATAAAGGTACTAAAAAATTATTTACTGATATATTCTGCTTGAATTATTTACATATCATGACATTACATGGCTTGCTAGGACATACAACCTCATTAGGTGTTTCTGTCAGAGAAGACTTACGTTACTTCTACGATTCATGTGATAATGAGGCAAAAAGGATGTATCATCAAACGATTGAATTATTACTTGAAAAAGGGGAGTTTCAGAGGGACCCTTATTTTTATCCTGCTAAAAACCCTGAATATATTTCTAGCCAGGATTTTTTAGATGGATTTTTCGGAAAAGGCAGACGCTTAACGGCACTAGAAATCATAAGTATTTCCTTCAACCTTAAGAAAAGCATTATGGCTAAAACTCTTTCTATTGGATTTAGTCAGGTCTCTCAATCAAAAGAAGTAAGGGGATTTTTAGAGGATTCGGAGAAAACAGCTGATGAACAAATACAATCCTTTTCAAAAATAATGCACGCGGATAATTTACCAGTTCCTAAATCGTGGGAGACAGAAGTAACAACTTCAACAGACGCTCCTTTTTCTGATAAATTAATGATGTATCATATTGGTTTCTTGTTCCAAGCTGCACAAGCGTATCATGGAACAGGTTTAGCATCAGCCATGCGAACAGATCTTGTAGCTGCTTATGAAGGCGTTATTCTAAAGAATTTAATGGTAACAAAAAAATGGTTTAATATTATGATGAAAAATAAATGGTTAGAACAGCCACCACTTGCTCCTAATAGAAAAGAAATTGCAAAAGAAAAATGATAAAGAAATGAATACAAACGAATCTATTCAGCAAACTAATCAAGATGCAATAGAGCATCAACTGAACATCTATATTTTAACGACTGGAAAAAACCACCTCTTTCCCGATGGTGGTTTTTTCCCTTTTTAAGCTGTATAAAGTCTACAAACTTAGTTAACATAGAGCACTTTATAAGCGCAAAAAAAGGCCTGAGTCATTTAGAAACGGGTCCTTTTTGATTTGAGTATATAAATTCTTTTACTTCTACAATTGAGAGACCTAATGGATAAGCTTCTTTCATAAGACTTATCCATTCCTGATCAAGCCTACTATCTTCTTTTCTTAGCACTCACGATTCCTCCAACTTTCCTAATCGGAATTAATTAGGATCTAACATTTAATAACAAGCCATTAGAAATTGATACTATTAAATAAAGAAGTAGAAGAGATGGCTAAAAAACGAATTGAAATCCATAAAAAGCGAATGAAGTTATCTGAAGAGTTGGAAAGTAACTGGGATAATAAAGAACTCCAAGATAGAATCATCGAGTTAGAGGAAGAAAGCCAAAAACTCAAGAAAAAAATTGAAGATTTACAGGCTAACTTTTAAGTATTCTTTCAGGGTGCTTTTTTAGATGGGTTCTGGAAAGATATATGTTATACAGTAGAAAAGAGGTGACCTGTTAATCTTTGGCGAATTAAGGAGAGGAAACAAGTAGAGAAGGAGGACTTAATAGTGAAAGAATTAGTCATTAATGATGTTGTATTTGATGTAAAATACCTTACTACGTCTACAGCCAGCAAAGAAGAAGTGGGACTTGAAAAAAGAATTATTAATAATGGAAAAATGACTAAGGGAAGAGATCAAATTAAGTTTTCATTTTCTGTTTTAGGTAAACAAGATTATCAATTATATGATAACTTTTTTGAGAATACTCATTATACTGTTGTGATCCCGGAAACGAGTGAAATATTTATAACTCATAGTGTTTCGCATAGTACATTTTATCAAGGAGCTGAAGTAACGGATAACACAGAAGTGGTATTTAAAGTTACACTTACCAAATAAAGTGATTACCTATGTTTAAGCTCTCGCTCTAACATTTTTTAAAGAACTTGTTTAAGATTAAAATCCAGTTTGATTAAGTTCTATTTATTAGAAACACCTGTATGCCTACAATGTTTTTCTAAGGGGAGATCTCAGTGAGTAAGTGCAGTGGTTTTGCAATAATTTGCTTAAATAATAAAGATGAATTATTAATGGTCTCCCAAGAGAAACCCAACACACCAAAGCGTTGGTCTGTTCCTTCTGGTGCTATTGAAGACTATGAAAGGCTTGAAGATTGTTGTGTCCGAGAAATGTGGAATCAAACGGGTTATCAAGTAGAGATAGTAAAAAAGATACAAGAGAATAGGACAACTATCTATAATGTTGAAGTTCTCATGACCTATTTTGAAGTTAAAGTATTAGCTGGAGAGAAGAAAGTTCAGATCGTAGACTCATATTGCTGGCAACCGATATCTAAAATTAATCATTTAAACATGTTATTTGAAGATGAACGTAAGGTCGTACTAAATTATATAAAAAAGAGAAAACAGTTCATTTAATCTTGCTCAAGTATATTATTTTACCTCTATACACATGTATGGAGATTCGTTGTCTTTTGGAACAACTACAAAAATATATAGAGAGGAGGTCAAATAATTGATTGATACAACCATTAATTTAATGAGAATTGTCATGAATACTACTATGAGGAATAACTTAATCTTTATGAATCATTACCTTAAATCCAAGGACATTTTTTTATCTAGATCTAAGACACCATAAAAACTCCCCTCCATCGTAGGGAGAATAGGTTGCTTTCTTTTATTTGTCTACTATGGAGGGAACATCACCTCTTTTAAAATATTGTTTTTATAGCTAGGTACACTGCAACAATCGATGCAACGACTATTAGTTCATATTTGTCCTGAGTAACTATAAATAGTAAAACCTTAATGATAATTTAAATACTTTAAGTATTTACTTAACGAATTAAAAAACACTGATAAATATTTTTTCGGAAAAATAGGGTCGATTAAAACATATATTTTTAAAAGTATATGAATCTACAAATCTGGCCAGACTAATAATGTATTCCCCCTATTCCGATAAATTTAAAAACCCTTTGCCTATATAGGCAAAGGGTTCTTTTTTATGTAAATATTTCCCAAGGTGCACACCCTTGAAAACTGATAGTAAGATAGATACCAGATGAAAGTTCAGATATCGCTCTTTCGAAAGGGTTATTTGTTCAAGCCTCTTATATTTCTTACCCCACCCAACCGGATACTGTAGACAGCAAAAGCTATCTTAGTAGCTTTTCATTTTTTAGTAAAGATCCTCCTTTGGATGCCATTGAAATATCGCATTTATATATGAACATCCAAACCCATATCAGTGGCAGTAAGCTAGCTCTTAGTTTTGCTCAAACATCTCAAAGAGAAAAGATTCAAAATTGGATGTGAAGGGGGACTGAAATCTCGGAAAAACATGCGCAGATATTTGGAAAAGCACTTCTAGAAAATCATATTCAGCTACCGGTTCCCCATGATATTGCGATTAGTGACTTAACGACATCTATCTTCTCGGATCGACTAGCGATGTTTCAAATAAATTTTTTGAGCGCAGCAGGAACAGGTAACTACGCAACTGCAGCAGCTGCAAGTTAACGAAGTGATCTCGTTGTCACTCATGAAAGGCTATCAATTGAGATCGGTCGATATGCGAAAGATGGAGCTGATATTATGATCCATCATAAATGGCTTAAACAACCACCTCGAACACAAGATAAAGAACAACTCGCTAAGAAAAAAGAATAATCTCCAACCAAAATTATTAGTTTTTATCTAACAATTGAGTTGTAGTTCATTTTTTAGTAGCTTTTTTGTCTTTTTATTATGTACCTTATACAGATTTAGCTCCACTTGTATATAAATCCCATTATTATACATAATAATAAAAAATTACTTTCTTAAAAGGGGCTTTCGATAGTGAATAAAGAACAAGTCATAGAAATTTATCAAGATGTTCTAGATAAGAGGAGAAAGCGATTTCCAAATTATTTCTTTGTAGGAAGTGAAGGAAAGAAATACATGTGTTATATGACACGTTATCTCCTTGAGAAACACTTAACAATTCCCATTGATGAAATCCCTTCTCAAGTTGGCGCAAATACATTATGGTCCCATCGTCTAAGGCCACCTGCTATGCTATATGGATGGAATTATTACGAAGTTATTGATAATGCCTATCCAGGAAAATTTAAACCTTGGCAATTCCCACAAGCGCCTAATAAATATTGGAATGGAGAAGAAGGTAAGACAAGAGCTATTGAAGCAGTAAAATACGTAATAGAGGAGAAGTTAGAGCTCCCTATGAAAGAAATACCTTTTAAGGTTAATTTCCATTTTTTTAGACAGCATGGTTTAGGTGGTGCCTTTACCCTTTTAGGCTATTCTCCTTTTCAAATAGTTGAAGCAATTTATCCCGGTATTTTTAGGCCTTGGCAATTTGCTCATGTTCCTATGAATTGTTGGAAAAACGAAGAATATATTCGAGAGGCTATGGATCATTTTTTATTTAAACAGCTTCATTTTTCTTCTTATGAGGAGGCTTTTCTCCAATTAAAAGGAAATGATTTCACTGATTTTCAGTTAACAGGTCTTTTTCAAATGGCGTTTGATTCCAGAATGAATAACGTAAGGGAATGGATAAAAAAACAGCTAAAGAATGGAGATGCTGAATTATTTTATATGAATCTTGATTAATGAAAAAAACGATTGAAATGAATAACCTGTGAACTACATTCCTATTATTTTTATCTCCTATTTAAAAAATAGCGATTTATATGTATGTAGTTACTTGCTTTTCTTTTTCTTCTTCATAAAAAGATATAAGGATTCAGCAAAAAAAAGAAAAAGAAGAAAAAAGAGCACAAATAATTCAGCAACTTCCATTACTCGAAAAGGACTCACGGCGTTATACAACGCCTGAGAAACATCAAATCCTTGAAGAATATCAATACCTAACGAAAAGCCCATTAAGCATCCCATCATTAAAAGGCTAATACCTATGATTTTCATATCAATCACGCTCCATTTAATAGGTTTTTCTTTTTCTTCTATGATGATACATAAATATTTATTGTTAATTTTTACATAAAAAGTTTCTATATGGTTAAATTAATAAAAATTTAAAGAAGGGTGCTTAGATCTATGCCTTCGTTTTTTAAAGATCGCAAACCAAAAAAGAAACGATCACAGGGTGAAGAGAATCAAACTCCTGATCATCAAATAGAACGGATACAAGTTTCATTATCAGACAACCTTAATATGATTAAGCAGAAAACCGGAAATAGTTCAGATGTCGTTATTCGTGAGATAAAAATGGGAGGGGATTCCGACATAAAAACAGCAATTGTCTATGTAGAAGGAATTGTAGACAATCAGTCGATTCAAGAGTTTTTACTGCAATCTATGATGAAGGATGATCATAAAGAAGAATTAAATCAGTACAATGCGATAGACCTGCTTTCTAAAGATATAATGACAATTGGAAACATATCTTTTGTCACTAACTTGGATGATCTGTTTGCATCTTTAATGGCAGGAGATACTCTTATATTAGTGGATGGAGTAGATCAAGCACTGAGTGCTAGCACTAAAGGGGGAGACAAACGTTCCATCGCGGAATCTACTACTCAAATGGTGGTGCGAGGACCAAAAGGTGCCTTTACCGAGTCTCTTGGGACCAATACAGCTATGGTACGCCGCATCATTAAAACCCCTGATTTATGGATGGAGTCTTTAAAAGTGGGACGCGTAACAAAGACAGATGTGACATTTATGTACATACATGGCATTGCCAATGATAAAGTCGTTAAAGAGATTCGTCAGCGATTGAAGCGAATTGATATTGATAGCATTTTGGAATCAGGTTATATTGAACAACTAATAGAGGATCAAACATTCACCCCTTTTCCAACTATGTACAACACGGAAAGACCTGACGTTGTAGCAGGAAACCTACTAGAAGGGCGGATTGCTATATTTGTGGATGGAACGCCCTTTGTACTGATTGCACCTGCTGTGTTCATGCAATTCTTCCAATCAGCTGAAGATTATTATGCGCGTTTTGACATTGCAACCTCGATTCGGCTTTTGCGTATTTTTATGTTTATGATTTCGCTTATTGCGCCAGCTACCTATGTCGCTGTTACAACCTTCCACCAGGAAATGGTGCCAACAACGCTTATTGTGGCCATTGCGGCACAAAGGGAAACTGTTCCCTTTCCAGCATTTGTGGAAGCTCTTCTCATGGAACTAACCTTTGAAATTTTACGAGAAGCAGGGATACGCTTACCTAAAGCTATTGGTTCAGCCGTATCCATTGTCGGGGCCCTTGTAATTGGTCAAGCAGCCGTTCAAGCAAGTATTGTGTCACCAGCAATGGTTATCATTGTATCGATCACAGCCATTGCCAGTTTTGCCACACCTTCTTTTGATATGGCGATTTCAGCTCGCTTAATTCGGTTTTTGTTTATGATTGGCGCAGCAACATTTGGTTTCTATGGCATCATTTTATGCCTTTTAATGATGGTTGTACATTTATGCAGTTTACGTTCGTTTGGGGTACCTTATATGGCTCCATTTGCTCCCTTCATCCCTGTAAACAATGGAGATACCGTTATAAGATTACCGTGGTGGACACTGAGACAAAGACCGCGATTAATTACTGCTAACACGGTTCGAGAGGGAGCAAATCAATACCCACACCCTCCTGCATCTCGGGGAATGGTGAACCGGGACCTTGAAGAAGGTGACAACAATGAAGCGTAAGGGATTTTTTCTTTTGGTGATGATAACGATAACCATCTTGCTCACGAGTTGTTGGAGTAAAAAAGAGTTAACTGACCTTGCTATTGTCGCAGCCATGGGTATCGATGAAACGAAAGATGGAAGATTTCACATAACACTTCAGATTATCAATCCAGGAAACGTGGCAGGAGGTATGCAAGGAGGGGGAGGCAGTCAAAGTCCTCCTGTTACCATCTATTCGGCTTCTGGAGATAATATAGTAGAAGCAAGTAGACGGGCTTCAGGCAGAATCTCTCGACGATTGTATTATGCTCATACAAACTTAGTCGTAGTTGGAGAAAGACTGGCCAGAAAAGAAGGGCTTAATACGTTAATCGATGCTTTAGATCGGGATCCAGAATTTCGAAATACTTCCACTCTTGTGATTGCGAAAAACTCGACCGCAGCTGACCTTGTTAAAACATTAACCCCAGTTGATAAGATTCCAGCTAATAAGGTGCTAAAAACCTTAGAATTTACAGAAAGAAAATGGGGAGAGAACGTAAAAACATCACTCCAAGAAGTGATGAAGAGCATTGAATCTCCTGGAAGAGGAGCTGTCGTATCAGGATTCCGTCTAGTTGGGAATTCTCAGCAAGCACAAAAGCTGGATAACCTTCAGGAAAGTGCACCTGCAGCAACGCTTCGTGCTTCCGGAATTGCCGTCTTAAAACAGGGAAAGCTAGTGGATTGGCTGTATGGAAAACCAGCCAGAGGAACGGTATGGATTCTTAATAAAATTCAAGGAACGAATATTAATATTGATTGGGCAGGAAAGAAAGAAGCTATTGCTTATCAAACCGTACGACAAAAAACAAGTGTATCAGCCCAAGTGAAGAATGGGAAACCACATATTTCTGTTTATACACGTGTTGAAGGAGATATCGGTGACATGGAGGTACCTGTTGATATCACCAATCCGAAGGTTATTACAAAGTTCGAACAATCCTTGAGGAAAGAAATTAAAAAAGAGCTAAGGGTAGCTATTGAACGTGCACAAAAAAACAAAACGGATATTTTGGGATTTGGTGAAGTAGTTCATCGTACTAGGCCAAATCAATTTAAGAAATTAAAAAAGGAATGGAACGATGTGTACTTTCCCAAGTTAGATGTAGATATTAAAGTGGAAGCCTATATACGTCGAGCTGGCTTACGAAATAAATCGTTTCTTTCAGGGGTAAAAGAGAATCAAAAGTAAAAAAAGGAGGTGCCAGTGAATGGAGAAAGCTAAAATTAGTGCTAGTCAGCTCTTTATTTTAATGGTCCTGTTTGAACTGGGGAGTGCTTTACTGGTACCACTTGCAATAGATGCCAAACAAGATGCGTGGCTTGCGATTCTGCTTGGAATGGTATGCAGTTTCATTCTCTTATTAGTCTATCATAAGCTTTATACCTATTATCCCAACCTTTTGCCTACAGAATATATGCAAAGGATTCTAGGCAAAGTACTTGGAACCGTACTAGCCTTTGTTTACATTCTTTACTTTATGTATGATGCCTCAAGAGTTCTACGGGATTTTGGTGAGATGTTGTTAACTTTTGCCTATGCTGATACCCCTTTATTCATCGCGAATGCATTGTTAATGCTTGTCATTATTTATACCATTAGAAAAGGAATTGAGGTCATAGCTCGATCCGGAGAACTGCTTTTTATTTTTATGTATGTCCTTGCGGTTGCTGGTTTTATTTTAATTGTATCTTCTGGATTAATCGAGATTAAAAATTTACAACCTATTTTGGAAGAAGGTTTATTTCCTGTCCTAAAAGTGGTATTTACTCAAACTTTGTATTTTCCATTTACAGAAGTCATTGTATTTACCATGATTTTACCGTATTTAAATAATCCTAAGAAAGCAAAGGTGACCATGCTATGTGCAAGTGGATTAAGTGGAATCAATTTAATTATTACAATGCTCATTAATGTTTGTGTGTTGGGAGTTGATTTAACTGCACGTTCACAGTATCCACTTCTTAGCACAGTGGAGAGCATCCAAGTAGCTAATTTTTTAGAACGGCTTGATGTATTTTTTATGCTTGCCTTAATCATCACTATCTTCTTTAAAATCTGTGTACTATTTTATGCAGCTGTCGTAGGAACTGCTAGTCTGTTCAAGGTTAAATCACCTTCACGGTTATCGTATCCTTTAGGGCTCATCATTCTCTTTTTGTCCATTACCATTGCGAGTAATGTTCAAGAACATAACCATGAAGGACTGAAGGTGGCAATGCTTACTATCCACATCCCTCTAATTGGAATTGTTCCTCCTTTACTTCTTCTTGTAGCTTTCTTTAAAAATAGGAAGAAGCATGGGGAAAATACCTTTAACTAGCTAATTTTCATATGGAATATTGTCATCTCTGTTAAATTCCCCAGTAAAGTTCTTACCCGTGGAAAGAATACTTTTAGCCTAGAGTTAACCTTAAAGTAAATCTAGTATCTATTACATAACGTTCGAAAAATCGGAAGTGGTGAAAACAGTAAAGGCTAATCCAAAAAAATAAAATATTTCCTTAAATACAGTTGAAAAGGAAGGCGGATTGAATGGAGAAAGCTAAAATTAGTGCCAGTCAGCTTTTTATCTTAATGGTTTTGTTTGAGCTGGGTACTACTCTATTGTTACCTATTGCCATGGACGCAAAACAGGATGCTTGGTTTGCAATTCTGCTCGGAACAGTATTTAGTTTTGTTCTGTTTCTAGTCTATAATAAACTTTACTCGTACTATCCAGATATTTTACCTACAGAGTACATGCAAAAAATTTTAGGTAAATCCATAGGAAGCGTACTGGCCTTTCTTTATATCTTTTATTTTATTTATAATGTAGCAAGGGTTCTACGTGATATCGGCGAGATGCTGTTAACCTTTGCCTATTCTGATACCCCTTTGTTCATTGCCAATGCTTTATTGATTCTTGTTATTATTTACACAGTTCGCAAAGGTATCGAAGTAATAGCCCGATCAGGAGAAATCTTTTTTATAATCATGTATATCCTAGCCATTACTGGCTTTATTCTGATTGTATGTTCGGGGTTAATCGATATTACGAACTTACAACCAGTACTTGAAGAAGGGATATTCCCACCCTTGAAAGTTGTTTTTACTCAAATCTTGTATTTTCCTTTTAGTGAAGCAATTGTGTTTACAATGATTTTACCGTATTTAAAAAACCCAAAGAAAGCCAAAGTGACCATGTTATGTGCATCAGGATTAGCTGGCATCAACTTGACTATTGCCATGCTGATTAACATTAGTGTACTTGGGGTTGATTTGACTGAACGTTCCCAATTTCCTCTTCTTAGCACCATACAAAGCATCCAAGTAGCTGACTTTTTAGAACGTCTTGATGTGTTTTTTATGATTGCTTTAGTTACCGGTGGCTTCTTTAAGATAAGTGTGTTGCTTTATGCGGCTGTCATAGGAATGGCCAACTTATTTAAGATTAAATCACCTTCACGACTTTCATATCCTATAGGGCTTATGATTCTATTTATGTCAATGACGATTTCTAGCAATTTTCAAGAACACCTCCATGAAGGATTGGGGATAGAGATGTTTGTTTTGTATATTCCCCTCTCTGCGATTATTCCTCTTCTGCTACTTCTTGTTGCTTTTTTGAAAAATAGAAAGAAACAGAGAGGATAAAAGGTTCATTTTCCTGATTTTTCTTATGATGAAATAACTCTTACAATCCGTTGAATCCTTCTAAGCTAATGTTTATTAATGTGATTTTAAACTATGGGAGGTGTTTTTTTGTATACTTGGTTTTATGATTATTTCATCAACACAATTCTATTTCCTCTTACTTGTATAGGGATGGTAGCTATCATGTTGAGTGCGTATGCGTACTTAAAATTGAGGAAAGAAAATAATCAATAGTCTCTAGGAATTGTTGATTTTTAATATCGACTTTCTTCCCCCTTTAAAAAAGCTGATTATGTTTAGTTTACTTTTCGTCATATTATTAAGTAAAACTAAACGTATTTTATTAAAAGTAGTGTTACTGATTTTACTCCATGTAGACAAACACTATATTTTTTCCAATATAAGTAATATACAAAAATCTTTTTAAGAAAATACTTTAAACATTACTCAAGAATAGTGGATGTTTATGTGCAAATTAATAACTTGCAAAAGAGATATTTTTTATATTCCCAATAAATTTTATATTCAAAAAATTTTGTTGACAAATCGATTAGATAGATATAATATTGCATGTAATCAAATAATAATAAGCAAAGATTGGAAATATTAGAAGGATATATAAACTTGTCAGAGAGCCGGTGGTTGGTGAGAATCGGTAGTTATTACCTTTGAACTCATCCAAGAGCTACTCCCTGAACATTATAAGTAGGGGATGTCGGTTTTCTACCGTTATGAAGATAGGTGGTGATAGCTGCCGAAAATGAGTGGGTTAATTATGTAATGATTAATCAATTAGAGTGGTACCGCGAGCAACGCCTCGTCTCTATATTTTTATAGAGGCGGGGCTTTTTTTATACATTAATATGACAAAGGAGTGTTTCTGAAATGACGAGAAAAATTTGGATGTTTGATACGACTTTAAGAGATGGCGAGCAAGTTCCAGGGGCTAAGCTGAATCTGTATGAAAAACTAGAAGTAGCGCAGCAACTAAAGAAGATGAAAGTTGATATTATTGAAGCTGGTTTTCCCTCGTCTTCAGCTGGTGATTTTAATGCTGTGAAAGAAATTGCTATGAAAATAGGAAATACAGAAGACATGATCATCACAGCGTTAGCAAGAGCAGTAAAGGCTGATATTGAAGCTGTTTATAATAGTGTGAAATATGCTAAAAAACCGTTAATCCATATAGTTTTAGGCGCTTCAGACATTCATGTGGAAAAGAAGTTTGGGAAATCGAAAAGTCAAATTTTAGATCTCGGCGTTGATGCAGTAAAATATGCAAAAACATTTTTACCAGATGTACAATATTCAACGGAGGATGCGTCTCGCTCCGATTTTGAATATTTATGGGCAACGATTGAAGCCGTTGTAAAGGCAGGGGCTACCATTATTAATGTACCCGATACAGTTGGCTATGCCGAGCCGGAAGAGTTTGGTGAACTAATCTTTAAAATAAATGATCGCTTGAAAAATTTGAATGATAAAGTGCTTTTAAGTGTCCATTGTCATAATGATCTTGGTATGGCAACAGCGAATACGTTAGCTGCAATAAAAAATGGGGCAGATAAGGTTGAATGTACGATAAATGGCATTGGTGAACGTGCAGGTAATGCTGCACTAGAAGAGGTTGTTATGGCAATTAATACGCGTTCATCAGTTTATAACGCGTACACAAATATTAATACAAAAGAAATCATGAATACATCTAGGTTGGTAAGTAGTTTAATGGGACTTGAAGTACAAGTAAATAAAGCCATTACAGGTGATAATGCTTTTGCTCATTCTTCAGGTATACACCAAGACGGTTTATTAAAAGCAAGAGATGCTTACGAAATCATTAGTCCAATTGAAGTTGGTTTAGATGATATGGAACTTGTTTTAACCGCCCGTTCTGGACGTCATGCGGTGAAAAACGCGCTTGAGTCATTAGGTTTTAATGAGATGACTAATATACAATTTGAAGGGGTATTTGAAGGTTTTCTTGAATTGGCAGATGCAAAAAAGGAAGTATATAATCATGATTTATATGTCATCGTTGAGAACTATTGTGCAAAAAATGATATTCATAATCAGGATATGACGCATTATAGCGATCACTTTTATGAACTAATGGACTTGCAAGTGATTAGTAATACAAATTTCCCGTCTGCAAGTGTGAAGATTAAAAAGGGCGATCAAATATTGAAAAACAGTGCAATCGGGTCTGGCCCGATTGATGCTTTGTATTCTGCTATTACAGAAATTAGTGATTTAGATATTAAATTGATTGAATATAATATTAGCAGTGTATCAAGAGGTAAGGAAGCATTAGGGAAAGTGAAGATTCAAGTGGAATACAGAGGAGAAAAGTATGTTGCCAAAGCAACAGATACGGATATTATGAAAGCAAGTGCATTTGCGTATATCAATGCTGTAAACAGTATTGTGGTTGATACTTTACTTCCGATTGAATAGATAAAAGGTAATATTTAAGGGAATGTGCTTAGTTTGTTTGGGTAATTACTTCGGTCGACTTACATCGTTAACAGAAGGAGAAAAGGGATTAAATTATTGGTTAGATAGTTTTGCAGATGATTTTTCCTGAGTTTCTAAGTGGAAAAATAAAATAAATACCAATCTATATAAAGATGGTATATGGGTAGCTGAATATAAACGAATTCGAATTGTCGCCTTTAAGAAAAAGTAGGGATTTATTAATTAGGAGGTCTACCATATGGAAGGGAATATTGCCCGCAATCGGGCTGAATTAGCAGGGAAGTTAACAAACGTATTAGATTCCCGGTCACTAACATACTCCCATAAAAGGCTTGTAAGTATACTTAAGGAAGGTATGAAGGTTCTTGATTTAGGGTGTGGAACAGGAGCAATTACACGTGGAATAGCAGAATCATTAGGTCCAAAGGGGTGGGTCGTAGGAATCGATAGCAATCCCAATCTAATCGAAAAAGCTCGTCAAAATCATGGTAAAACTCCAGGATTAACTTTTGAAACAGGTGATATCTTTAATCTTACCTATGAAGGAGAATTTGATATTGTTACCTGTGCTAGGGTGTTAATATGGCTGTCCGACCCTTTGAAAGCATTGCAAATGATGAAATCTGCTGCCAAAATTGGTGGTCGTATTTTGGTCGTAGACTATAATCATAAAAAGATATCATGGGAACCGGCCCCTCCTTCAAGTATGACTTCTTTCTATTCTACATATTTGAAATGGCGTTCTGACGCAGGTATGAATAATGCAATTGCTGATGACCTTACTAATATGTTTCGGGAAATTGGTATTCAAGACATCATTATAACCCCTCAACACGAGGTATCTAACCGAACAGATTCTAATTTTAATACAAATATTGGGATATGGGCAGATACTGCTTCAAGTAGAGGAATTCAAATGGAAAGGGATGGGTATATTACTGAAATAGAATATATAACGGCGGAAAAAGAATATCGCGAATGGATGACTAAAGAGGCTCAATCTTTAACAATGTATATGTTAGCTGTAGAGGGTGTAAGAACTTTGTAAATGTATCTCTCATAAAACCTCCAATTTATATTAATAGATTGGAGGTTTTAGCTACCTATAAAATCTATTTCTCGGAAATAATATACGAAAATGATCTTTATGGAAAAATAAATAAGTACCTTGATAAAATAGGAGTACTTTTACGTATTTATTTCTTCTTTACCCTAAAGTAATTCTTTCTTTAACTTGTCAAAATCTCTTTTAGCTACTTTTTCAATCTTATCAAATAATTCATCACCTTTGATTAATCCTTTTTCTTCTAGTATTTCTTCTAAAGCTTTAAATCTTACTCTAGATAAAACAACCTCATTTACGGCATTAACCATCAACTTCTGATCTTTTGTAAGTTCTTTTTCTTTGGCTGGTTCTTGTTGTAACTTAATTCTAAATACGATTTTTGTGTCATCTGTTATCTCTGCTGCTTGATAAAAAGTACTGTGTGAAATATTTTTCATTTTAAGTTTCTCATTTGTATCAACAATAGTAAGTTCAAAATCGGGGCTCTCGAAAAATAAGTCATATAAGTTATAATCTTTTTTTCCTATAATCGAAAACGCAAAACCAATCTTTTTTAGCTGCTCACCTGTAGTGGAATGTGTAATTGTTTTTTCTTCGAAATTTTCAACGTTAAATTCAACATTATTGATAATTAATTGTTTCAATTCAACCACCTCTTTATCTATATGAATACGACGAGTCTTAAAAGATTCCCTGTTTTCTCAAAATAAAAAAGGAAACTGATGAATCAGTATCCTTAAAGAATTATTTAGAAAACCTTGCGCTTGGTAGGATAATTAATGAAGGTTGGTTGTAACGTCATATTCAAAGAAAAAAATTATACTGTTTTGTGGTTATATAACAATGGTACATATGAAATCAAGGAATAAGATTCATTAGGAAAAGTTAAATTAGTATCAGTTTCTAATTTTAAAGTGCTTAAAAAAACATCAGTTTTTTCTAATCCGATGTTTTTTAAGTATTTATACATTTAGTTTAAAGCGTTAGAAAAGATAGATTTTCACGAATGAGTTGTTAACTTTCGTAAATTTTGAAGGGTAACAAAACCTGCTTTAGTTCCATTACCAACTAGAACTAAAGCAGTACATACTCCAAATGTTGCTAGATTTGAATGAGCAATCAACTGGGCAGAACAAAAACGAATATTACTTCTTGCAAGCTCAACGGCTTTTACCTCATATTTAAAATCACTACCTTTACGATTACCATACGAGTGTCTCGTTCTAGGTAGATCTCCTCCGTAATCTAAAAACATGTTAGTTGAACTAGAATAAGATTTCATATGCAAATTTATAAGCTTGTCCAAATCTTGACTACACTTAATTGTTTTTTTATCTAAAAGTCCATAATTATTACCTAGATCAATTAATTCTTTCCTTTTTTTTGCAATACACTTTCGTAAGTCCTTTATTTGACCTACTGAATTGATTACCATTGACATAGCTTTTTCTCACCTCATCGCAATTTTTCAGTTTCTAGGAAATTTAGTAGGTCTATAATAAAAAGATAGAGCCAATAAAAAATATTATGAGCAATATAAGATAGAATGAAAACGGTTTCTACAAAAGATATCAAAAAATTACAAGAAAATACAAAAATTATAGACATTAATGAGCTATCCCATTCGAAAAAGTATACTTTTTCGAATGGGATAGCTGTTTTTCAAGTCATTTTTTCACGGTCTAAAAGGTGTACTTTTTGGGACTATCTATATTGGACAACCTTAATCATAAATTAACTATACATAGTTAAGGGGATTCTGGTGCATAAGTGTTGAAGTGTTGTTACTGAGAAGCTACCAGAAGAAAATATCCTTTATTTCGCGGGTCATTGTCCATTCATTGCAATTCTGAGCGTTTCTCATAATACTGTTTTAGTGAAGGAGTTGAGAAGATTGAAAAAAATCATATACTGGATTATTTTTATTTTGTTGATTTTAGCTTATGTGACTGACGTAGAAAACATTGACTTAAAGGATTTATTCTCTTCATCACAAGAGAGTAACACATCCTATGATAGATAAAGTGATTTATTTTCCGACTGATAAATACTCTAAAACTGCAGCACATATTGAACATACCATTAATAAAGGTAAGTCAGCTATTTGTACAATTAATCCTTATGGGGCAGAAGAGAACAGAAGCCAATCTTTAAAGAGGCTTCCTACTAAGTAAGGTTATGATAGAGATGAATTTTCAATGACATTTTGTGATGAAGGAGGAACAGGTGCAGAAATTGAGTATGGTAAGCCTGCTGATAATCGGAGCGCAGGTTCTTTGATATCTTATCAAGTCGATCAATTGCCGAGTGGAACAAAGGTTTTAATTCAGATAAAATAAAAAGAACAGGTATTGTAAGGGAATTAGACAAATTGGGATGTGTGAAAATTCAATATGAATTATGTAAAGCTTTTGGGATAGAAAATAATACAACACATTTAAAGCTACTTGTTACGGGAGGGTTTGTACAGGTACAGGAGAAATTAAATGATCAAACATTCTTATTCTCGAAGAAGAATTGAAAAGAAGGGCTCTACCCTTCATTACTAAAACAGATAGGAGTAATTAATTCAGAATTACGCTTCTATCTGTTTTTCCTTTTTTACAACCCACATCAGGAATTCCTTTTCTTGATTAGTTAGCTTTCTATTTAAGGATTGTTCAAACTGTAAAACTAATTCTATAAAGCGCTGCATGTTATCCATTTATGCTATAACTCAACTCCTTGAGTTTATCTTTAAGTATAGAATAAGGTTAAGTTTTTTATTTTGTCAAATTTTGTTGTGTCTTAATACTATAATTTATGAAGATGCATAAAGAAGCCATTATAAAGATATTTCAACTAGACGATTAGCTCTTTTCTTTGGATGTTATATTGAGGTTAACTATGAGAAGGAATGGAAGAGATATAAGCGTGAATTAACTTTTGTAGATCAAGTAATCTGGACCATCAAAAATTTATTTTGGAAATGAAACATGTTGATTTAAAGTAAATAGCGATTAATGGAATCTCATCATAAAACATACATACATAGATAGAACTGAATTAGATAAAAAGAGAGTAAACCATCTTTTTTATTTGTTTGCTCTGGGAGAAAGTCTTAATCATAGATAGGTGGTTCTGAGGCAAAAGTACTAAAATGTTGAAAAAGCACCCCTGAACGGGTGCTGTGAATTAAAGTAGTTCATCGTTCTGGTTTTTTAGGTACTTGCTTTCTAACTCTAATTGTTTCATTCGTCGTTGCAATCCTAAGTTCTCTAAGTCCTGTTCTAATTCAGAAGATAAATCAGTTTGTTCTTTAGCATTCTCCATTTGTTCTCTAGTAGTTGCCAACCTCTTTTGTTCTTTTGAATTCATATTAACAGCCCCTTTCTTATGACTTGCTAGATTCGACATAGCAGATGAAATATCCTGTAAAAAGCCATTTACCTAGAAATGCAACAGCAGCACAATACAAAAAAACATCCGTTTAGATAGGATGTTTTTATTCTACTCTTATTTCATTTTCATCTTTATAGCCTGCTCCTGGCGAGCTTCAATTTTTTCTTCAATCTTTTCCATGACCTTTTTATCTTCTAGTATTTTATGTCTGTTTTCATTGACTAGGTTTTGAAAAGAGGGTTTTAACTTTCTCATAGTGGCACTTCTTTCTTACTGTTTAATTTAGTCCGTATACAAGTATGATTATAACGGTTAAATGGAAAAAAGCAATTATTTGCTATCAATATCCCTATGTGTTAAACTATATTTAACTTGTTTTTGTTCGGTATAAGATTGAGAGAAGAAAAAATCTTAAACAGAAGTTTTTATCTTGAAATAGTATGATTGAGCAAGAGAGGTAATACATTTGTGGAGCNTTGAATTAATGATCGGTCTATGATAATATTTAAAACAGTAAATCATATATAAAATTTAAAATCACATATGTGATTCAGAAAGGATTTCTTCATGTCAGTAAAATCAGCAGAACGTGTATTAAGGGTATTTGAATTGATTGCTCAACACCCTGAGGGATTAACAGTAAAAGAGGTTAGTGATTTACTTTCGCTTCCGCAAAGCAGTACGTTTAACCTTGTGGGAACACTTCACAATGAAGGATATTTAAATCAGGACTCATTAAAGAGGTACAAGCTAGGGCCAAAGCTAATTCAAATTGGAACAGCGGCTATGGAATCATTGGATATATCTTCTGAAGGAAAGCCGCATTTAAAGAAACTGATGGAGGATGTTCAGGAAACTGTATTTATGGCTTTGTTGTCAGATGGGGAATTAGTCTATGTCGTTAAGATTGACAATAACCGTTCTATCAGAACAACAGCTCAGCCTGGTAACCGTAAGCCGCTCTATTGTACAGGGTTAGGAAAAACCTTTTTAGCTTTTCTTCCTAAAGATCAGCGAGAGCAGCTGCTTGAACATATAGAGCTACTGCCTATTACGGATTATACAATCACAGATAAAAAAGTGCTTAATGACAATCTAGATTCTTTTATTCAAATGGGCTATGCAATTGATGATGAAGAAAATGAGGAAGGGTTATTTTGCCTTGCTGCACCTGTATTTGGAGCAAAGGGAAGCATTCAAGCTGCTATTAGCGTAGCTGGCCCTAAGGAAAGAATGCTGAAACATAAGGACTTTATAGTAGAAAGGCTGCTTCAAACGTCAGCTAATATATCTTTTATCGCTGGATATGAAGAGGCAAAGAGATAAATGAAAAGAGGGGTAAGATGGATGTGATAAGCATGGGGGAAACAATGATTCTGTTTACCCCACACTCGAATGGAAAAATGAGATATGCTAAAGATTTTTCTTCGAAAATTGCAGGGGCAGAAAGTAATACGTTAATTGCCCTTTCAAAACTAGGTTATCAAACGGGATGGTTTAGCCGATTAGGCAAAGACGAGCTAGGAGAGCGGATTCTTTCAAGTATTAAAGGAGAAGGAATAGATGTAAGACATGTAATATTTGATGATAATGCTCCTACAGGTCTGTTTTTAAAACAAAAAACAAATGAAATGAATAGTAAAGTGTTTTATTACAGACAAGGTTCAGCAGCAAGCTTTATGAATCCGCGTGATATGAATGAAGAGTATATCTCTTCTGCAAAATACTTATATGTGACAGGAATTACACCTGCGCTGAGCGATTCCTGCCACGAAGCTATTTTTCAAGCGATGAAAGCTGCTAAAAAAAATGGTGTGAAAATAGTGTTTGATCCAAATTTGCGAAAGACGCTTTGGGATGAATCAGCTGCGCGCCAAACACTCATTAAAATGGCTACATATGCGGATATTGTCTTACCAGGAATGAATGAAGGTCAGTTTTTATTTGAGAAGGATAATCCTGAAGATATTGCATCAGCGTTTCATCAATTAGGTGCAGAACTAGTTGTTATTAAGCTAGGTGAAGAAGGAGCTTATTATTCAACTAAAAATGAATCCGCTTACGTAGAAGGTTTTAAAGTTGCTAGAGTGATAGATCCAGTAGGAGCTGGTGATGGGTTCGCCGCGGGGATACTATCGGGACTAATAGATAAATCCTCTTTAAAAGAATCGGTCAGAAGAGGGTGTGCTATAGGAGCTATGGTCGTAACCGTAGAGGGTGACATTGAAGGCTTGCCGGATAAAAAAGAGCTTTACGAATTTATGAATGCGATTACAAAAGAAGACGTTATACGATAAAAGAAAGGGGCTTACCAATGACGGATAGTTTATCACATTTACTAGAGCATAAAATCGTTGCGATTATTAGAGGAGCCAAACCGCAGGATGTAGTGAAAATTGCTTCTGCGCTTAATGACGGCGGTGTAAAAAATATAGAAATTACTCTAAATTCGCCGGACGCACTTTCAGCCATTAAAGAGGTTTCTACAGAGCTGGGTGATCAAGTGTTAGTAGGAGCAGGTACAGTGCTTGATCCTGAAACAGCACGTTCAGCTATTTTAGCAGGAGCAAAGTTTATCCTTTCTCCAACTGTTAACACGGAAACGATTAAACTAACGAAAAGATACGGTGCGGTGAGTATTCCAGGGGCTTTTTCACCTACTGAAATTCTAACGGCATATGAAAATGGGGGAGATATTATAAAAGTATTTCCTGCTAGGCTGGGTGCTAGCTATATTAAAGATATTCGAGGGCCGCTTCCCCATATTCCACTTCTTCCAACAGGAGGAGTGAGCTTAGACAATATTCAAGAATTTGAAGAAGCAGGTGCTGTAGGGTTTGGTATTGGAAGTTCTTTAGTTGATACAAAACGTGAAATTACTCATGCATACCTGCAGGAGTTAACACAAAAGGCTAAAGCATACGTAGCCGCAGTAAATCGTATAACGAAAGGGGAAAAAGTACATGAAAATTACTAATTATGAATTGTTCCAAGTGCCGCCACGCTGGTTATTTTTAAAAATAGAAACAGACGAAGGAATTGTTGGATGGGGAGAACCTGTTATCGAAGGAAGAGCCTCTACCGTTAAAGCTGCAGTAGATGAGCTGATGGAGTATCTTATTGGCAAAGATCCATTAAATATTGAAGATCATTGGAACGTTATGTACCGAGGCGGCTTCTATCGAGGCGGACCTATTTTAATGAGTGCCATATCAGGGATTGACCAAGCTCTGTGGGACATCAAAGGAAAATATTACGATGCTCCTGTACATCAACTGTTAGGCGGAAAAGCAAGAGAATCTATTAAAGTATATTCTTGGATTGGAGGAGACCGGCCTTCAGATGTAGGTGAAGCAGCAAGAGAAGTTGTTTCACAAGGATTTACAGCAGTAAAAATGAATGGAACAGAAGAGCTTCAATATGTGGATTCATATGAAAAAATTGATCAAGTAGTAGAACGTATTGCTGCTGTCAGAGAAGCAGTGGGACCTTATGTAGGAATAGGTATTGATTTTCACGGACGTGTACATAAGCCAATGGCAAAGATTTTAGCTAAAGAACTAGAGGTCTATCGCCCAATGTTTATCGAGGAGCCGGTTTTGCCGGAAAACAATGAGGCGTTAAGAGAAATTGCCAATCACGTATCCATTCCTATCGCTACAGGAGAAAGAATGTTTTCAAAATGGGAGTTTAAAAAGCTCTTAACGGACGGATACGTCGATATTATTCAGCCTGATTTATCACATGCAGGAGGAATTACAGAATGTAAGAAAATTATTTCAATGGCTGAAGCCTTTGATGTAGCGGCTGCACCTCATTGCCCGTTAGGACCAATTGCATTAGCTGCGTGTCTTCAAGTAGATGCAACGTGTCACAACGCATTTATTCAAGAGCAAAGCTTAGGCATTCATTACAACCAAGGCAGTGATTTACTAGATTATATTGTTGATAACCACGTATTTAAATACGAAGAAGGCTTCGTGAAAATTCCTGATGGACCTGGTTTAGGTATTGAGATTAACGAAGACCATGTTAGAAAAATGGCTGATATCGGCCATAATTGGCGTAATCCAGTATGGCGTCATAAAGACGGTTCTGTAGCGGAATGGTAAAGGGGAAACCATTTTAGTACAAAAGATCTGATTGGCAAATGACCGTCAGTCAGATCTTCTTCTTAAACTATTATATACAGGGGGATAAGGGAATGAAGGGGTATAGCGAAAAGCCGACTCGCATTAGATTTCGTGTTTTAGCATTTATTTTCGTAAGCGTTGTCATCAACTATATGGATCGAAGTAATATTTCTGTAGCTGCCACAGCCATGTCCAAAGATCTAAAGCTATCATCAGTAGAACTGGGTCTCATATTTTCAGCCTTTGGATGGGCTTATGCTGCTTTGCAAATACCAGGAGGGGTAATGGCTGACCGTTTTGGTGCTCGTGCTACGTATGCCTTTAGCTTAATTACTTGGTCTATAGTTACGCTGTTGCAAGGGTTTACTAAGGGATTTGTGAGTCTTTTTGGTCTGCGTCTAGCTACAGGAGCATTTGAAGCACCAGCTTTTCCGACCAATAATAAAGTAGTCACCAGCTGGTTTCCAAATCAGGAAAGAGCATCAGCTATTGCTTTTTATACTTCAGGACAGTTTGCAGGGCTAGCATTTTTAACACCTACACTAGTTACCATTCAGCACTTTTTAGGGTGGAGAGGTCTGTTTATTACTACCGGGATTATCGGTATAGCGTGGGGCATTATATGGTATATCTTTTATCGTGATCCTTCTCAGCATAATAAAGTAAATAAAGCAGAATTACAGCATATCGAAGAAGGTGGAGGCTTAGTTAAAGCTGCTGATACGAGAGGAGAAAGAGCAAAGTTCGAATGGGGAAATCTTAAAGAAGCCTTTTCTCACAGAAAGCTATGGGGCATCTACTTAGGACAGTTTGCCGTCAACTCTACTTTATGGTTCTTCCTTACATGGTTTCCAACGTACCTTGTGGAATATAGAGGGTTAGATTTCTTGAAATCAGGATTCTTAGCATCAGCCCCGTTTTTAGCAGCGTTTGTAGGAGTATTATTATCTGGCTTTGTATCTGACGCCTTAGTGAAAAAAGGAGTATCACTAGGGATTGCAAGAAAAACACCTATTATCGTAGGTCTGCTTTTATCAACTTCAATTATCGGAGCCAATTATGTAAATAGCACATCTCTCATTATCATGTTTATGGCTATTGCGTTTTTTGGAAATGGCCTAGCTTCTATTACATGGGTGTTTGTCTCAACGCTAGCACCTAAACACTTAGTCGGTTTGACAGGTGGAGTCTTTAACTTTATTGGAGGTCTAGCTTCTATCATCGTTCCAATTGTTATTGGTTTCTTAGCTAAAGGAGGAAACTTTGCTCCAGCGCTAGTATTCATAGCTGCATTGGCTCTTTTAGGAGCACTTTCGTATATCTTCCTTGTAGGAAAAGTGGAAAGAATTAAAGTGATTAAAGATAAAGAATTGAATCGAGATATTGTGTAAGGTTGTTTATAGTTTTATAGGAATCATACATCTGAAATTATTTGTGGCTGGATTAAAAGAGAATTCGTAAAAGTTTTATTAAAGATAGAGCATAAATTTTGTTGGAGACCAACGGGTTTATGCTTTTTTTACTTATAAAAAAGGATTTCAGTCCCTACAAGAATAAGATTATTAGGTTAGGTAGTAGTGATATTCATGAATACAAAAAACATGATAAAATATACAAAGTTTCTACCTTTTATTAACAATAGTCAAAGAATAATAGATAGAAAATGGTTATTAGAGAATGGAAGGTGTATTTATGAAAAAGGTTTTAACAACTTAAACTGTATTATTGCTAGCATTATCAGCTTGCAGCAGTAATCAAAACAAGTAAATAAGAGCAGACCTTCCTTATAGTAGGGCCTGTTTTTTTCTTTTTCTAAAAAGGAGCCGATGTTGTTTGTCCATGTGTCAAAGTCAACAGTATAAGCAGTCTTTATTCATAGATGATTGTTACAATACTAACAGTGCAGGTTCGATTAAAAGCCTAAGAAAGAAATAAAATCGGAGGTAGCAAAATGGGGAAGAGTGGAATGTTTAAAGATTTTAATTTTAAACTAGTGGTTGTTGAAGCTTTATTAGATCAAGACCCGTTATTTCTAAAAGAATTAACCGACTTAAAAGATAAGTATATGAATAATTTTGAATGGTATTCTGGAGCTAGACTCATTGTTGAAATTAAAGATTATTTAGAAGAGTTATCCTTGGAAAAAAGTGATTTGGAAAAGGTTGAATCCCTTTGCTTTGATGGAGGTAATGAAATTTATCATATTCTAAAGCCAGATTGGGATGGAGAAGACAGCTTATTTGACGTACTATCTGTTGAAGGATTTCAGAACTTAAAGAATCTAAAAACAGTGGACTATATTTCAATGTGTCATCTAGGAGTATTAGAACCATTCAAGGAAGCCGGAATTAAGATTGAGGATTAATGAGAAGGACGTTATTGTAGTAAGGGAAGCAATTCGTCTTTATGAAGAATAAAGAGAGAACCAGTAATGAAATATAATGTTCAAATTTATGAAGATAACCAAGGAATGCTTATGATAGATGTTCCTGATGAAATTTTTTTAGTTATAGATTTATTATTAAGTGATGTACAAGAAGATGGATCGAAAATATGGATAGATGTAATTAATAAAGTACTTTCAAAGCAATCTTCTTATGAAGAATTAATTGGAAATGCCTGTACTATAGAAATTAAATATGATGTAACAAAAATTGTGAATGAATATGCTGAAGAGGACCAAAAGCCGTATTGTCTAATTGAAACAGCTGAGCTAAAACAGATTCTGCTTAAATGGGATGATGCTGTTAGAAATAAATATGCGGAATAGAAATTAATTAATTTAAAAGTATGGTGGAGCCTTTATAGGAGATGAAGAAAAAATAAATCTCTTATAAAGGCTTCTTTTTATTTCTTTCTAGCTCACATAAAACGTATTATCGGCAGAAAAAGAGTACCTAATCACTTGTCGGTACTTTTTTCAGATATTAATACAGATTCATAGACAAACCAATAAACTAATGGTTATACGATAATCAAAATAAATCCATTTTCAAAAGAAATTTGTTAAGATTACAATATATGTATGGAAAGATTAAATGTTCATGTAGATACATTTGGCATACACAGAAAGGGGAAAAAATTTTGTCGATTTACCATAAAGTAATTGGAGATGGATATCCCATCATTATGTTGCATGGTTGGACACTTGACCATCAAGTGATGTTAAATGCAATGGAACCGTTATTCGAGAAACGAAGCCATTGGAAGAGAATATACATAGACTTACCAGGGATGGGGAAATCCGAGCCTCAATTGTCTATTCAGAACTCTGATAATATGTTAGAAGCGATATTACGTCTTTTGGACGAAATTATTCCTGACCAACAGTTTATTGTTTGTGGCAATTCATATGGAGGGTACATTGCGAGAGGTATAGTTCGTTCACGCCAGGACAAAGTTCGTGGATTACTACTAATGGCACCATTGATTATACCTGAATATGATGAAAGGGTGGTGCCCCAACAGACTGTTCTAAAGAAAGACAACGACTTGATATCAAGTCTGTCTTCAGAGGAAGCTGATGAATTTTGTTCCATGGGGGTAGTCCAAGGTCAAACTGAATGGGAGAGGTTTCAAAATGAAATTTTACTTCCTTCTAAACAAACAAATCATGAATTTGTAAATAACATTCGTCAAAATGGATATGGCTTTACATTTGATATTTCATTTAAACTTGAGCATCCCACACTCATTATAACAGGGCGTCAGGATAATGTAGTGGGATATCAGGATGCGTGGCAACTGATCGAAGATTACCCAAGGGCAACTTTTGCAGTGCTTGATATGGCTGGTCACAACCTACAAATTGAACAAACTGATGTATTTAACGTATTAGTGCATAACTGGTTAAACAGACTTGAACTGGACAACTTTTGATTGGTATAAGTTATCTTTATACTCATACTTAACATAACCAACATTATAGAAGCCAATTGAATAAGTAGAAAGCTACAACTAAAAATGAATGAAACAAACACCCTCAAGTTCTCTATACTGTTGAATTTGAGGGTGTTATGTCATATTTAAAGTATTAACTATTTTTCATTAATAGTAGAGACATTAATAGAAAACTCCTCAATAACTTAACCTCTATAAACACTAGCACATGTATCAGGTTTTGGTTCATAATAACAATGATTTTTAAATTGACCAGATGCAGGTTGACCGTACCATGTTGGAGGGCACGGAGCATGTGGATTAAAATACCACAGAGCAAATTTTGCTGGGTGTTGTCTCCAATAATCCAAATTCTGCTTTGCTAATCTTTTTTCAACACCTCTTGCTCTTTGATAAAACACATTGCCTTTTTGAACAGCTTCAAACGAATAATTCCCCCCCTGGACTTGATAAATGACTTGTGAAACGGTTCTTAAATTTTTAAAGTCTATACAATTTGCTGCAAGACGATTAACAATTACATTTCCCACATATAACATTCCTTGTCTTCCTTCACCTTCAGCTTCTGCTCGCATCATCCTTGCCATTAAGTTAATGTCTGAATTACTGTACTTTACTCTTGCCATTTATTCACCCCCAAAACATAGTATGAAAAAAAGCCTATATTGATGTCATTGTTTATAAGCTAGCAATGCTTAGCTTTCACATATCATCGCGCATATTTAATCATTACCATTAAATAAATTGATACTAATTGGCTAACGCAGTAGGTGATCGTTAGATGCTTATCGAATACGTTATAGGCAGTAACATTGTAAATCGAATGCCTCAAGTTTTAAAAATATGCCTTCGCAATAAATATCATCTCTCAGCCTGTACTAGTTACAAATCTGGCACTGATTCATTTGTGCAATTTACTAATATTAAAATTTTAAGGAGAGAGAAAATGGGAACATTATTTAATCAACCAACACGAAAAGATTATTTTGATAATGATGCTGTTAAATTTCTTGATACAGTAAAAACTCTTGCAAGAGATCATGGCCTGACAGTTGAAGAGACCTGTCGTGTTTTAGAACTATCTATGAAAATTGATGATTATGATCGCAAAGATGAACACATAGTAGCGTTAGAACGATTAATAAAAGATTTAATTAATGAAATTTCTATGTTAAGAGAAAAGTTATAACATATAAAGTAGAAAAAACATCTAGAGAGTAAGACGTTTCTTCTACTTTAAGATGGCTAAAACACAGTTAAATCAAAAAAGAGAAGGTTTTTAACCTTCTCTTTTTCTATATCATCTATGTTTAAATACTCTTTTTCATCCCGCATTCTCGACATTCACGTAAGAATACGCCACCCTTTACAGAACTTTTGAAGTAAGATGAATTGCAGTTATCGCATCNACCGTGTCAAACAAAGTACCGTTTTCTTTTATAGTAATCATTGGTTTAATGTTATTTGCATTATTTTTTGGAGCTGGAAATTTAATATTTCCTGCCATGCTTGGCCAGTCAGCGGGAGCAAATATCTGGTCAGCAAATGCAGGTTTTTTAGTTACTGGAGTAGGCTTGCCTTTACTTGGTGTACTAGCTTTTGGATTCTCTGGAAAGGAAGATTTACAATCATTAGCAAGTCGCGTACATCCTATCTTTGGTTTAGTATTTACAACTGTTCTTTATCTAGCTATTGGACCTTTATTTGCTATCCCACGAACAGGTAACGTCTCTTTTGAAATCGGACTTAAACCTTTCATTTCTGAAGGCTCTAGTTCTATAGCTTTACTTGTGTTTACTATTATATTTTTCAGCATTACATGCTTTTTTTCTCTCAATCCGGCGAAAATTGTCGATATTGTCGGAAAATTCTTAACGCCAATTAAATTAACATTCATTGGAATTCTAGTTCTAGTAGCTTTTATTCATCCTATTGGAAAATTTCAAGCACCCACAGAAAAATATGTAACAAACTCTTTTTTTAATGGGTTCCAAGAAGGATATCTAACAATGGATACTCTTGCATCTTTCGTTTTCGGAATCATTATTATCAATGCAATTAAAGAAAAAGGCGCTAAAACAAAGAAGCAAATTATAACTGTTTGTCTAAAAGCTACAGGAATTGCTGCTATTATTCTTGCAACTATCTATTCTGCCCTTTCGTACATGGGCGCTTCAAGTGTAGAAAAGCTTGGGCATTTAGATAATGGTGGTACGGTGTTAGCGAAAGTTTCTGATTATTATTTTGGAGAATATGGAGGATTACTATTAGGCTTAATGATCACAGTAGCTTGTCTGACAACTAGCGTAGGGCTTATTACTTCATGCTCTTCTTATTTCCATAAATTATTACCTTCTATTTCTTATAAGAAAATTGCGATTAGCTTATCCGTGTTTAGCGCAATCATCGCAAATGTTGGATTGAATCATTTAATTTCTTTTTCAGTACCTGTTTTAACAGTGCTCTATCCATTAGCAATCGTTCTAATCTTTTTGACTTTCCTTCATTCTTTATTTAAAGGATGTGCTGAGGTATACCAAGGCAGCCTATTCTTAACATTTGTTGTAAGCCTGATAGATGGATTAAATGATTTTGGTTTACACATCCCTGGTATTGACCAATTATTTACTTACTATCTTCCTCTTTACCATATTGGATTAGGTTGGATATTCCCTGCAATTATTGGAGGTCTTGCAGGTTATGGAGTTAACTTGTTTAAAAATAAAGAGCAATTTACTTCTAAATCAACAAGGTTAAATAAATAAATTCACTTTAATTCTTTGATTAAATTAAAGCATTTAGATGAACACTTTGAAGCCTCCTTTTATTACTATTTCGCACTTAGTATAAAATGAAGTTTCAATTAACTTCTAAATAAGGGAGTATAACTATGAAGAAAACGTCACAAGCTTATAGCTGTATGGATGCGTTAGTATTTAGATAAGATTAAAGAAGATTTAATGGAAGAAGATGAATTACTTAAAAATTCTCTTAAATAATAAAGCAAATGTAAAAAGAGGCTTTTACTTATACGAAGTAAAAGCCTCTTTTTACGCGTTTCTCTTGTTATATATGTTTTTGATAAAATATTATTAGATTCCTGTTCTTAGATATAAAAAAACTTCTATATCTCCCTTTTTTGATTTTTATAACATATACAATATCTAAAACTGATTAACATAAAACGATTTTATAGGAATAAATAAAACCTCAAGAAGTGTTACATACTTCTTGAGGCTTTATTGTAGTTATGTATTCTTTAACTTATTACTTGGTCATCTTGGTCATAGATAACGATTTTGTAAGAATCACCTTTAGAACGTTCCTTTATTTCTTTAGTTTGAAGAAAAGTATTTACTTCTCTTTTAATTTTTTCACTATACTCTTGAGAGCTGTCATCAGATTTACTGATAGGAGTAACAATAGCAACTGTAACAGGTTGTTTTAACGTAACCTCAGTCTTTTTATATGTTACATCTTTGTATTCTTTATTTTCTTGTAAATGTGCAAGAGCTTCACTTTCAATATCCAGCCATCGCTTCTCTTTTTCTACTTGTTTAACATTTCTCTCACGAACGTTAACTTTATAGGCGTTCAAACCGTTCTCTTTTAATTGACGTTTAATATCTGCTTTTACCTTGTTTACATCTTCAGTATCCTCTACCTCGACTTTTACATCTTTTGAGTCTGAACCAACACTTAGAACGGCATATTTATCAGATACATCCCTAAGAAGAGCATCTAAATCCTTATCTTTAGTGTTTGAAGTTGTATCAGCGTTCTGACAAGCTCCAAGTAATAATGCGAAACAACTAAGAAATACAATATTTTTTATTAATTTCATTCTTTCCTCTCCTTATAGATTTAATTGTTCTGTCTTAAACGAGCCATACGATTATTTCATAAAATAGAAAAAAATAGAAATATAATTTTTACTTATAAGTGAATACCATATACATCGCTAGTTTACATAAATACTCTTCCAGAACCCATAATAAAAAAGAACTCTTGATACAGGACAGAGGACTTCACCCTGTTTTTGAGACAGGAATCAAAACACCTTTTATACATATTCTCTCCTCTCTCAAAATAGTATTTTTAGGAAAAATATGATATTGTTTACATATGGTTATATTTTGGTACTTTATAATTGTGAATTCTGATAAAAAGCTACCTCGCTTGCCAATGCCGGGGGAGCTTTTTATTTTTGCTACAATTCTTCGAAAGGAGTATTTGATGTTATTAAAAACGCTAGTTACAGCATTTATTGGAGGTATTCTTTTTCCTTTGTCAACAAAATTATTTATGCAAAAAAGATCACTAACAAAGACATAAGTTATATTACAATGAGTTTGTCATTCGCTATTATCTTCTTCATTGTGCTTCTATTTACAAACACCTTCACTTAAAAAGAGCAGAAGACCTAAATATTTTCAGTCTATTAAGGAGTTTTTCAAATGAGTAATCACGAAAAAACTAAGAATAAAAAAAATATAATTTTAGGTATTATATATGCTCTAATTGTAATATTTGTATATGCATTTAATTTACCTCTACAGATAGCTTTATCTATACTTACTCTTGTCATAATCTTTGAACTTGTAACTTCAATAAAAGAAGATGACAAAGCTAAGAATGTTATAAACATTATTACTCTATGTTTATTTATACTTGGAATTGTTTTTCTCTAACTAATACTTACTAAAAAATAATAATAAAAACAGAACGAAGACTTCTTATAAATTAAGAAGTCTTCGTTCTGTTTGATCTTTCCAACTCTTGTTCCTTGCGTTTATCGTGCTTTTGAATATCTCCAACGTGTTTTAATTCAATATTGATATTGTCTGATATAGATAGTTCAAAAGGGTACAGCCTTTTGGACGCAAGAAAAACGAATGAGAAAACGTCTATTTGTCGTCACCTAGAGTAAATAGTAAAGCTATATTTTTTAGAATAAAGTTTATATATTTACTCTTTCATGCGAAATAAGTTTTTACTGTATTTTTGATTAAATTTACCTTATCAATCTTTAATAACTTCCCTTAGTTTCTTCTGACTAAATCGAAGGAAGCATATACTTTTAAAATGGTTCTCATCTATTTCATTTGGTTTGTTATCTATTGAACTATAAAAACCAGTTAATCCATTAGGAAAATGCATTAAGTAAATAACTCCTTTCAAAATGCTTAGATACATGTATTTTAAATCTATAAAGCATTCAATTCTAGCTACCATAAGGTCGTTTTCTAGAAAATAAAAAGCTGAAAGAGCCCCATCGTTGGTCTTTCAGCTTTTACTTTTATTAACTAAGTCAATATCCAAGGAACGTAACATATAAATACCGTTTCTTCTAATTCTGGTCGTGCAGTAGCTTCTTCATGAAAAAAGTAACCATGTTTATATACTAAACCTAGCCTTTTCTCGCTTAAAAAATTAAGTATTCCACCTGCTGCTTTATTTCTCCAAAGATGTAATTCCTCATTTTTTAAATAATCAACTATTAAATTTTTAGAAATGTCTTCTTCAGAAAATAAAATAACAGTATCTAAACTTTCAATTAGATATCTATTTACTAACCGCATTGCTTCAATACTATTATCAAACTTGTAGTCCCACTTATAAGCACCTACTTTGGATGCTGGCTCATACTTAGCTAAAAACCATTTTTTATTTACATTCATCTCTATATTTTCCTTTATAACCTTTATGTTTTGCCATCTAAATAGACTAAATCACAGGTTTATTCTATTTTAATTATATATCAAAATTGAGTTGGGAAACTTGAATATCATATACAAAGTTAGTTAACATAATCACTCTTTCCAGAAAACATATAAAAAACGATCCCTTGATAATCAAGGGATCGTTCACTTTTTGTTTTTCTTTTTTATCTTTGAAATACCATTGGTTATTGTACATTTTTATCACTTCTAGCTTAAACGAGATTGTAAAAGATCGTCCTTAGTGACCCATAAAAAATTCCCCTCCACGTACAGTGTCATCCTCACTCTTAAAGAGTAATTTTTTCACACTATATTTAGAGGGGGTAATACCAAATTTTACTTATTTTCTCGCATTACTTGAGCTACTTCAGTAAAAATTACGCCTAAGCCATGTGCACCTGCGTCCGGATAACCAAGACTTCTTTCTCCAACCGTACCAGCACGTCCCATACGTGCAACAATCTGTTCGGTTGATTTTGCTCCTTCAACAGCAGCTTCTGCTGCTTTGACAAGAGCATGTTTCATGCTTTCACCTTCAGCAGCACTTGATGTTAACGTATCTGCATAAGGTACTAAGGCATCGATTAAAGTTTTATCTCCCACAACAGCTCCACGTCCAAAAGAACGTTCTCCTGTTGCTTGAATTCCTTTTACAGACGCTTGGATCATTTCAGCAAATTCTGTTAAATTCAGTTCGGTTTTAGATTCGGCGTTCTTTCCAGCCGCGCGAAATGCTGATCCCCAAATAGGGCCTGATGCTCCGCCACAGTGCTCCATGATAACGATAGAACACGCCTCTAAGAAGTTTCCAATATCATTTGATTTATTTTCGAGAATTTCGTGCCATTCAGCTTTCAGCTGTTTGAACCCTTTAGCAACACTCATACCAAAGTCTCCGTCACCAGCATGGGAATCTAATTCACAGAATGGTATTTCATTTCTAATAATACATTCACTCATTTGGTCAACCATAAAAATAATATTATTCAACGTCAATCGATTTTCGGTTACTACGGAATATTCTTTGTTGGTTTGCACCTCATAGGACACTTTCGGGGCCTCCGCGGTACCGATGATTTCATTATAAGTGACAGCTGGTATTTCACCTTTGATTTTTAGCGCAGGAGTATCGCACTCTTCAGATAGGAGACTCTTTAAGTGTTCATCTAATTTCATAATTGAAATAGAAGCACCGGCCATATCGATGGCTGTCATATAGTTTCCGACAAACGTTCTTGCAATCGTTACGTTTCTACGTGACAATTCACGAATGACAGAATGATTTAATAAATATAGTTCTTGAAGAGGTGTGCTTCCAAATCCATTAATTAGGACAGCCACTTCTCCTTTCCCATCTTCTATCCCTACTTCTTTTAATAATGAAGTTACCGTACGCTCTGCGAGTTCGTCTGCTGAAATAATTTTTTCACGACGGATACCAGGTTCTCCATGAATACCAACGCCAAACTCCATCTCATCTTCTGCAATCTCAAAAGTAGGAGTTCCTTTAGCAGGAACTGTGCAGGAAGTTAGTCCAAAGCCAATGCTTTTAACATTCGCAATAGCGTTTTCTGCTGCCTCTTTCACTTTTGGTAGATCATAGCCGCGTTCTGCTGCAGCACCTGCTATTTTATGAACAAGAACAGTACCAGCTACTCCGCGTCTTCCAACTGTATATAAACTGTCCTGTACAGCAATATCATCATCTACTTTTACATAATCCACTTGAATTCCATCTTCTTCTGCTAGATAAGCAGCATTCTTGAAATTCATCATGTCACCACTGTAGTTCTTAATCACTAGTAAAGTTCCCTTATCGCTAGCTGTTTCTTTAATAGCTTGATAAATCTGTATTTGAGAAGGTGAAGCAAATACATCACCACAAACTGCTGCATCTAACATGCCCTTTCCTACATATCCAGCGTGAGCAGGTTCATGTCCACTTCCGCCCCCGCTAATTATACTTACTTTACTTTTATTAATTTGGTCTTTTTTAATGACTTTATATTTTTCAATTAAATTCAGTTCAGGATGTGCTAGAACCATCCCTTTACACATCTCAAGTACAACATCTTCCGGTTTATTAATAATTTTTTTCATTTTATATCAACCTCTTCTTATAATCATTTCCAATTTGATCTGCTGCAAGAATAGCTGCAGCTACTGACTCTGGATTAACAGGGAATGGCATAGAATAGATAGATTCCTCTGGAATACAAGCTTTATTAGCTACTTCCATTAACTCTTCTTGTGTAATTTGTTCCACTCCAATATCAGCGAGACAAACTGGAAGTCCTACTGCTAAACAGAAATCTAACACTTCTTCTATTTCCTCAGTTGGCGCATTTTCCAATACCAATTGTGCTAATGTACCAAAAGCTACTTTTTCACCGTGGAAGTAATGGTGCGCACTTTCTAAAAGAGTAAGCCCATCATGAATCGCATGTGCTCCAGCTAATCCACCACTTTCAAACCCTAATCCTGATAATAAGATATTGGCTTCAATAATGTTTTCTAAGGCTGGAGTAACAACATTATGATCGCTTGCAGCTTTTGCTTTAACCCCGTCCTCTAATAGAGTGTTGTAGCAATGTTCTGCTAACACTAATGCTGCATTTGTACCTTTTGCTGGTGAACATAAGTCCTCACGTACTCCACAAGGTAATCCAGCATTTACATTAGAGAAAGAACGTGCTGTTGCTCTTGCTTCGAAATAAGTGGATAACGCATCCCCCATACCAGATACTAAGAATCTAGTAGGTGCATTAGCAATGACTGTTGTATCAATTAATACAACACTTGGGCTTTGCTTAAAGTATGCGTAATCATCGAAAGCACCCCCTGGTGTATAGATAACTGCGGAATGACTTGTAGGTGCATCCGTAGCAGCGATTGTTGGGACGATAATTAATCCCTCTCCCTCAGCCACACATTTTGCTGTATCAATTGCCTTACCGCCACCTAAACCAATTGTACAATCACAGTTGTTTTCTTTCGCTATTTCCTGCAATCTAGAAATTTCTGGTCTTGAACATTCGCCATTGAATCCGCCTTCAAAAAATGTAATACCATATTTTTCTGCTGTTGCATCTAATTTGTCTTGTACACGTTTAATATCTTGAGGATGTGCTATTAAAAGTGCAGAAGTACCAAATGTTTTCACAAAATAACCTAAATTTAAAATTTCATCTTCGCCTTGAATATATTTTGAAGGACTAATAAATGCTTTTCTCATAAATAAAACCTCCTAATTAACTTTGTAATCCCTTACAATCGGAATTTTACTATCTTTTGTATAAGATTACATTAGTCTTAAGTGACGAGTTTTTACAACTTTTTATCGTATTTTTTTGCTCTCTTCATTTAATATGGTATTATTATGACATTATTTTAGGTAAAAATACTACTAAGTTCACGTTGAAAAGAGGTTACCTTTATCGCTGAACAATCTTTTATTTTACGAACTCAGGAATAAAATAAAGATATTCTCAAATAGGTAATCCAAACTACCGCACGGAAAGTAGAAGCAAGGGAGATAAAACATCATTGAAAACTACTTACATGAATTTAGATAAAATACTAGATTTAAAGAAATGGCGAAACCTTCAAGATTCGCTTGCGCTTGTTACAAAATTAGCGATTGTCACGGTTAACTATAAAGGAGTGCCCATTTCTCAACACAGTGGTGTACGTCCGTTTTGTGAGACTATGCGTAAAGATCCTAATACAGCAAAGCTTTGTGAAAAGTGCGATGCGCGGGGAGGATTAGAGGCAGTCAGAACCAATGCTCCTTATATCTATTTATGTCACTGGAATATTATCGATATTGCCATTCCCATTATAATTGATGATAAATATGTAGGTGCCATCATGGCGGGAGAAGTGAAAATTAAGGACGGTGACAAACATCCTCCCTTGGAACAAATGCTTACTGTTCCATCAAAGGGATTTGAACAAAATTTAAATAATAATGAGGAAATACAGCGTCTATATGATTCTATTCCTACTCTATCCTATACAGAAATTAACGACGCTGCTCAAATGTTATATAGGCTCTGTAACTACATTGTAGAGGAAGCTATGAATAAAAACTTAATTTTAGAAGTATATGAAAAGATGGCTCCAGTAAAAGAGGACCTTTCTACTGAAGACATTTCTTACGGTTATTCTCTAGATAATATTCAAAATATAAAAAAGGAATTAGCCAACACCGTTACTAATGCTTACGTAAAAACGTCTATTAACGATCACTTAGTTTGTAAAAACAAAGTATTACAGCCAGCCTTTGACTACATTTATAAGCATAAAAGAGAAAAAATATCTCAACAAAAGATGGCTGATTTATGTCACATTAGTACAGGTTATTTCAGCCGTGTATTTACCAAAGAAACGGGTATGAATTTTTCTGTTTTTATTTCTCTCAAAAAAATAGAGTGGTCTAAACAATTATTAGAAAAAACGGATTTGTCTATTGCACAGATTAGTGATGAATTGGGTTTTAACGATCCCGGGTATTACATCAAGACATTTAAAAAATATGAAAATATAACTCCTAACGTCTATCGGAAATATTATCAAGAAAAGCTGTAGAATTTTCAGTCCTGATGTAAGAAATGTATATAACTTTTCCATACTGATACTATTACTCTAAAAAGGGATACTCTCAGTATGGAAAAGCAAAATCTCTTTAAGTGGAAACACGATTGATTTTTATCTGAGTAAAATAAGAAATAAACAAGCAGCATAGTAAATAAACAAATTTTTTATTTACTCCATAGTTTTAATAAAGTAGTTTAATCATTTACTTCTCATTAATAATAACGTTTATTACGTATTCGTAATAAACATTAAAGTGATTTGGTCGTTTTGTTGTGAAAGAAACAAAAACTCGTTATACTGTATACAAATTAGGGAGGAGTTATTATGGATAAACGACAGCAGTTAATGAGTGAACTTATGGACTTGTGTAATGAGATAATCTGGCGTAATAAACCTGAAGTAGAATTGGCTTTAAAGGACTATACGTTGAGTGAAATAGAATTAATTGAAAATATCTCTCTAATACCAAATGCGAATGTAACAAGACTTGCAGCTGCAAGCTACATGACTCGAGGTGCTATAAGCAAGCTTACCAAGAAGCTAATAGCTAAAAATATTATAGAGAGTTATCAAAGTGTCGAAAATAAAAAGGAAATATATTTTCGACTAACAACCAATGGACAAAAAATAAATGATATCCATCAAAAATTACACCAATCTTTTCTTGAACGTGATAAAGAAGTATTTAAGCACATGCCCGATGAAGAATTTGACACTATTTTTCGTTTCATTGGTCGATATAGACATCATCTGAAAAATATCACTGAGTAAGTGGTATTTTTTTATGTTGTTTTATTGTTGACGAGGAAACAATAAAACGGTAAACTTGTGTTTGCTTCCTAAGAAACAATAAATTTAAAGGAGAATTATCGTGGATACTTCAATAAATAAACATCCCCTAACGTTTGGGTTTATCACTGTCTTCTTAACTGGTCTTGGATTGACTATAGTTAGCCCCGTTTTACCTTTTTTAGTAAAGACTTATACTAGTAGTCTCAGCAGTCAGGCTACTGCAGTAACATTACTTACGTCTATATACGCTCTTTCTGTCTTTTTGGCTGCACCAGTTTTAGGTGCGTTAAGCGATAGGTATGGTCGTCGTCCAGTATTAATTATTAGTCTTATCGGCTCTGCCTTTGGTTATTTTATCTTTGGACTTGGAGGTTCACTTTGGATTCTCTTCCTTGGCCGTACCATTGAAGGTTTGACAGGTGGCGAAGTTTCAGCGATTTTTGCTTACTTTGCAGATATTACCTCTTCAAATGAACGCACTAAGTACTTTGGTTGGATTAGTGCTGTTGTTGGGGTTGGCACTGCTCTTGGCCCTATAATTGGAGGTGCACTTGCGACTTTCGGAAACAGTGTTCCTATGTATGCTGGTACGGTTATCACATTGCTTAATGCCATATATGGCTATTTTTTTATGCCTGAGAGTCTTGAGAAGTCCAGACGCTCTTTCAGTATTTCTGTTAGAGAGCTTAATCCATTTATACAATTATCCAAGGTTTTTTCCTTTAAATCTGTTAAATGGCTGTTAATTGCTGGGTTCCTAGTTTGGATTCCTAACGGATCATTACAAGCTATCTTCTCTCAGTTTTCAATAGATACCTTTGCATGGCAGCCTATATTTATTGGTCTGACATTTTCTATAATAGGTGTACTTGATATCTTTTCACAAACAATCATTATGCCACGATTACTCAAATTCTTGACAGATAAAAAAATTGCTCTTTTAGGCATGATAAGTCAAATTATTGGTTTTATCCTTATTTCAATTTCAGCCCTTACAGCTTTTTATTTCGTCTTTATTGTTGGGATGATTTTCTTCGGGCTGGGTGATTCGGTCTTTGGGCCATCATTTAATGGTATGCTTTCAAAATCAGTTAGTGACAGTGAGCAAGGGCATATACTAGGGGGAGCCCAAAGCATTCAATCTCTAGCTCGGTTCATTGGACCAATTATTGGCGGTCAGTTGTATTCAGTAGTTAGCCACACTACTCCAGCCGTCATGGGTATGGTATTGATTGGTATCTCTACTCTCGTTTTATCAAAAAAGCATCGTTATAGTTAATAAAAAACAACCCTTAAACAAGAACAGAAGAACTGTCTCTTAACCGATGGGAGTTTTTTCTGTTTTATAAGTGTATACCTTATAAGCAGTTAGTTCACATAAACACTCTTTCCGGAACACACGCAAAAAGAGAATACTTGGAAATGAACTGAACCCAAAAAGTTAGACAATTTATATTTAAGCANCTCGTAGAGAGGTATTCATAACAGCACGCTCCTTTTCGTTAGAAGATAGCCACAAATTTATTTTCGTGTTGAAGACCAGTGAGAAGTGGGCGCTCTTTCGAGCCTGTCATTGTCTATAAAGACGACAGTATCCGTCCAGTTATACAATATTCTTGTTTTTCTGTTCTCTTTCGAGATAACGGCTTTCGCTTTTTCTCACGTCCCATACCCTCTGCCACTTCGTTTGACTTTACAGTCATCCTACTGCTTATGCAGATGACATAGGGCTTACCAAGTTCCACATTCCACAGATACGATAGGGGTAGGCAGGTTCTTTACTCCGGGTAAGATGCGGGACGCATCAGAGCAGCCTTATGATTCTACTTTTCCTCTTACCAAGACCCAAGCGAGACTTATGCATTATCTTGAGCTAACACTGACGAAGCTTACAAACCTTCACTTTCGTTTACCATACCTATCTTCTCCTAGCAGTATTCTGGACTATGCATTTGTCCTCTGGTTCCGCATTTCCTCATGCAACCGACAGGCTCGTTACCAAGAATGCCGTTTCGGATGGAGATCATCTCTGCGTCTAGATGAGTAGCGTTAGCTACACTGTAAGAAAGCGACTTCTTGTCGCACCATAAGTCGTGTTCTAGGTATTAACTAAAGAGTTATATATTATTAAGTTAAGCTGCTTACACTCTATTTACCTTAATGTCGTTTTTATATTTCTCAGCCCATTCATTAAAAGAAGTTAATTTAATATTATAAGGTTTCAATGAATTAATATTTACTGTGTATCCAACTTTATTATTCCATTCTTGAGATCTTACTAGACCATGCAAGATACCTTGTTCTTCAGCTTCTTGAGGACTAAGTGAAACAGATATAATACTTTCTCCTGTAACACTTGCCAGTATTTCTGCTACTTCTTTCATTGTCAAACTCTCTGAAGCCAACTCAATACTTTTTTTGTTGAATTTCTCAGAGTTGTCAAATGCAGCAATAGCATCTGCTGCAATTAAATCTAAACTTGTCTCTGCTAACATAGCCGTTCTTACTTCTCCTTGTTGTAAATGAGGAAACATAAAAGTAGATTTAGGTTGAGCAAAATTATCCATAATGAATGCTGGCTTTAGTATTGTCCAAGATGAAAATCCTTCTTTAAAACCTTTTCACAATGTGAGGGAGGAATGGAGATCACAACAAATGTATAGGTAGCTATTCGATAGATGAATGTTAGAGGTTTTCGTGTATAAATTTATAATATATTAACAAGAAAGCGCAAGACACAGTGTCTAGCGCTTTTTATTACAAAACTGTCATTTCTAAGTTTTAAAAGTCTTCAATTAATCCTTTTTTTATTCCTTTTACTACTGCTCCTACTCGTGAATCTACATCTAGTTTTCTAATAATAGAAGAAATATGATATTCTACTGTTCTTTTGCTAATCGAAAGATCCATACTAATTTCGTAATTAGTCTTATCTTTGGAAATTAAAAGAAGTATCTTTTGCTCTGCAGAAGTAAGGGCTTCAAAATCCTTTGTACTAATTTGGTTTTTAGAAAATAGTATATAACCCATATTGCTTTGACGGATAGCATTAGCTAGATCGAAAGCAGATCTTTCTTTTGTAATATACGCACTAGCGCCGGCTTTGAATGCTGCATTGTAGTATTCTTCATGATCATACCCTGATAAAATAACAACTTTTGTTTCTGGAAATTTAGATAATAGTTCTTTTGTTAACTCAATTCCGTTAAATTCTTTCATACGAACATCTGTAACTACTACATCAGGGGATGTAGTTCCTACAACTTCAAGTAAAGAAGAAGGATCACTGACCGTATCTATAATCTCAATGTCTTCTTCACTTTCTAGTAATCTTCTAATCCCTAACATTACAAGTAAATGGTCATCCACTAGTAGCGTACGTATACTCATCTTTATCCCCCCAGTCCAATGGAATAGTGAATGTGACGAAAGTACCTTGTCCTTTATCAGAAGAAATTCTTATACTCCCATTTAATTCGGCAATTTGGCGATGAATAGTTAATAAACCAAGGTGGTTACCTTTACTAAAATCAAAGAAATTGTCCGGGACATCAAATCCTATTCCATCATCTTTTACACTGCACTGGTAGAAACCATTCTCTTCTAAAATAAGAACCGTAATGTTTTTACCTTTTGAGTGTTTAACAGCATTGTTTAACAGCTCTTTTATTATACGATAAACTTGTATTTCATGATTTTTGGAAATGATTTTGAACTCACAATTAAATTGAACATGAATTAAAATACTATAGTTTAATTCAAATTCCCGTTTTAAAGACTGTAAACTTGGCTCTAGGCCCAAATCTTCTACGATGATAGGGTGAAGGTCATGACACATCTTTCGAATGTTATAAATCATTCCTTCAAGTTGATCATCCATTTCATCTAGTAAAGTCACTGAGAAATTTCTTTTTGTTTGCATTATTCTAACTTCATTTAATTGTAAAATCAGACTCTGAAGGATTTCATCATGTAAGAAGATAGACAATCTTTTCCTCTCGTTTTCTAGAGACTGAATTACTTGATGGTTAAATTGGTTCCAGTTCTTAACTCTTGTCTTGGTTCGACGTAGTTGCTTTTCATTAATATTGAGAATAGCTGCACTTGAAAGTATATCTGCTGATTCACATATTAGTTCTTTAAGCTCATTGAACTCTTTCCCTTGGAAGAGGGTATGGTTGTTTTTCTCACCTATCACAATAACACCTTGAACTAATTGGTTTATTGCGATTGGAAAACAGATTAAGTGATATTTTTCAAAATGCATATGTATATTCGGGGTTTGATCTTCAATAAGAAGTATATCTTTTTCAAGCTTATTTATTTCATTAAGAAAGTTAAATTGATTCATGGTTTGGAAAATGCCCGTCTCATGTAATGAATGATATATATTATTAGAATTCCATACAATGCATAAACCATTGATATCAAACTTCTGATGAATAACTTTTCCTATAATTTTTGCAAGGTTTTTAGCATGCTTTTCTTTGGACAATGTTTGGAAAAGTTCAATTTCATTTAGGTCCGTAGTCTCTTTATTTTTTGTCTTTTTATGTATAAAAGTGTTAATACCTAACTTATAAAGGAAAATCGAGGACCATGCAGACAAAAGGCCTACACTACATATCACAAATAATTCTCTATTAGAAAGATGCATGAATTGTTTAATTAAAATACTAAAAAGTAAAAAGTTAAGTATGTAAAAAAGCAATATATTAATCCACTTAGTAATTTCCAATTCGACTTCAATAATTTCATGTTTCACCAGTAGATAAGAAGTCGTCAGTGGAAAGACTACAATGCTGGGCAAACAATAGACAAAAGGTATTTGAGATTCTCCAAAAATTAATCCAGGTATTAAGTTGAATAAAAAAAGTGGACCAAAGCTAAAAACAATTCCGAAAATCAAGATATATAACTGATTTCTTACTTTTAATGAATTGGTTTTTAGATGCAAAGATATAAAGAAAATACATCCAGAAATACTAAGAAACAAGTTACCAATTAATAACACTCTGTATATGTAAAAAAAATTAGAATGCTCTACATAACCAAGGTAATTGCAAATTAAGTAAACTACAGATGATAGAGTTGAGAAAATTAACGATAAAAAAATTATAATTTTCACATACTTAGGTTTAGTCGAAACTGGGAAGTGAGCAAAGAAACTTAGTAATAGGTAAGAGAGCATAAATACACTAATGATCTCTATACTTTTGAAAACTGGTATATCTTGACTGGACAAAACAGAGGTAGAAATAGCAATACCAGAGACGGATGTTAATAAGAAGAAATTTTTGATTACGATTGATTTTTGTTTCTTAAAAAAGCTAAATAATCCAATGCTGAAAAATATCAGACTAATAACACTTACTACATAAAAAGAATGTAAAGTTGGTGAATCCACAAATTTTCTAAAATCACTTAGATATAAATAATATCCGTTCACTATAAAAATTATTATGTACAAAGTGCCTAAAGGCAAACAAATTAATAAATTATGTTTGTTCATGCTGTTGACTCCTTTGTAGAAATAAAGATTTGAAGTATTTCATTTCTGTCTTTGAAAGCTTAAAATGCTCTTCTAAAAGCTTAAATGCTTTCATGTAGTAAAACCTAGATAAGATATGACAATAATCGATAGAGCCTGATTGTTCTATGTACTCCCTTATCAACTGTCTTTTTAAAGGAGAGGTCATGATTTCTTCATCTTTTAACTTATGAAAAAAATCATCTTGTGTATCACAGCTATACTCATAAGCTTTTAAAAAAGGAAGATACGCTTTTAAATCTCGAAGATCACTTTTCTCGTCATTCAGTACGTCTGCAGCATCATTTCTCAATTGACCAGCTACACCTATATAATAAGTGATTTTTTTTAATATAACGTGTGAAGGATCGATAGCTTGGGCAATTATCTCTGTAAGTTTACCAGATTTTTGTTTAATCAGTTTAAAGTAATCTTCTTCAGTAGGTATAACTCGTTTATTTATAGAGAAACGGAAGTGAAGGTCTTGCCACTCGCCACTTCCCGACTCCATTATAAGGTTAAAGAGGCAATTGTCTTCATAAGAGGTTGAGATAGGTCTGAGGTAGGAGAAGCCTTTTGCCAGTAGATATTGAGAAATAAGTATAAGGTATCGATCTTCATTTTGAAAGGTTGGAAGATTTGGATCGTCACAATCACATATATCATCTACTATGTCTGCAGATAAGAATATACATTCGATACCAAAAGCCCTTTCAAAATCTTCCTTTGTCATTTTTCTTCTTTTCAAAAAATAAGAGAGAGTAAGGTATAATTCTCCCCATGAAAATCCTGAAAGTTCTTGGTTTAATAATTTTCCTCTTTTAGAGAGCTGCTTTAGAGCAAGAAAGTCTACTTCTGCTCTTCCATTTTGCTTATAGCTAGAAAGATGTTGTTTAATGTGGTCAATTAAATCACTTCTAAACCCATTCATTCCCAGCCTCGTTCCCTAGAACTATACTTCTTGCATATTCATTTAATATAACTTTTTCTTCAGATGATAGGGCATTCAAAGATGGACATAACTCATAATTTTCAAAGGTAAGGTTATTTTTTTTCATTTCCATTAAAAAACTCCATAGTGTTTTAGTCATAAGAAAAACCCTCTTTCTAGAAAATGGTTATTAAACTACTATAAGTAAAAATCTACAATAGAACTATTTATTTTTCAATACTATACTTTTATGTATTTTTTTGCATATGCGGAAATTTACAAAATCTTATTGCGGTATATACGGATTCTTTATAAAAAAGCGTCTGGTAAATTAAATGTATAAGACATAACGTCTTAATAAAAACTTTCTGGAGGAATANTTCTAATGATTTAAAGCCTTCACCTTGAATAGAGCTGAAATGTACGAATACATCGTCTCCGCCTTCAATTTCGATAAAGCCGAAGCCTTTGTCTGCATTAAACCATTTCACTGTACCTTGTTCCATAATTGTTGCCTCCTGGTGTGGAATACTCCACGCTTGTATTACTACCCTTGTCCAACCATACTATCTTAAGATAAAAAATTCTATGGAAGACATTTCTCTTCTCTCAATCTTATACCGAACAAAAATAATTAACTTAATCGTAACATACAGAATCAAAGATAGCAAATACAGGGAATGGGATAAATGATTGAATCATAAAAAGAGCCTTCTCTATGCGATACAAGGAGAAGGCTCTTTTTAAGTGTTCATATTTTGCGCAGCAGTTAATGCAGCTGCTGTTTATTTACTTTATTTTTCTGTTTGCTCTGTATTCCACCATAATGAATCTTTTGGATTTTCAACCGCTTCATTGTATTCAGATTTAGAAGCAACCGTTGGGTATGAACCTTTGAGTGATTTTCCTGCCGTGTTCGCAAACAAGAATAAAATCACGAAAAATCCGATGATGCTCACAATCGTTAAATAGAACGCTGGAGCCAAGTGATTGCCCGTTGCGTGAACTAACCATGTCGCAACCAATGGCGTCGTTCCTCCAAAGATAGACACTGAAACATTAAACGTGATCGCTAATGTACGGTAGCGAATATCTGTGTAGAACATTGTTGGCAGCGTTCCTGGCATTGTTCCTTCATACGTAGCAAGTAAAACACCTAGAATAAGAATACCGATTGAAACAAATACTAAACCATTTAAGTTGATTAAATAGAACGAAAAGGCTGACAGTAAGCTCAATCCGCCTAAACCGATTAAGAAAACTTTCTTGTTTCCGATTTTGTCGCTCAGTTTTCCAAACATAAGAGCAAGCGGCACCATTAAAATCATAACTGCCGTAATTAATACCGTACCAACTGTGTTTGATAAACCAATAATTTCATTCAAATAAGAAGGCATGTACGATAATAGCATATAGTTTGTAATGTTAAAGAAAGCCACGGCTACGAAACAAACAAACACATCTTTTTTGTGATTTTTTAAAATAGAGAGGAAGCTTTCTTCTTCAACTTCGTCTTCGTTGGAAAGTTCATTTTCAAAAATAGGTGTTTCCCCTAAACTTCTTCGTAAATAAAAACCAATAAGTCCTAAAGGCAATCCTAATAAGAAGGGAATTCTCCAGCCCCATGAGGCCATTTGTTTATCCGACAGAATAAAAAATAGTAAGCTAGCTAGCAGTGAAGCAAGAATATAACCAACAAGTGTACCGATTTCTAGTCCACTTCCAAGCACATTTCGCTTGTTATCTGGAGACGATTCTGCAATATACACCATCGCACCAGCATATTCACCACCAGTTGAAAAACCTTGAATAATTCGTGCAATTAATAAAAGGATGGGTGCCCATATACCGATTTGATCATATGTAGGTAACAACCCAATGAGTAATGTGGAAAAGGCCATTAAAATAATGGTAGTGGTTAAAACGACTTTCCTTCCTAACTTGTCCCCAATTCTACCGAATATAACACCGCCTAATGGACGCATTAAAAAGGCAATCGCAAATGTGGCAAATGTGAACACTAATTTGAGCTGATCATTTTCAACTGCACTAAAAAAGTTTTGACTAATAATTACGGCTAAATATGAGTACAAGCCAAAGTCAAACCATTCCATCGCGTTTCCTACTCCTGTAGCAAAGACGCTTTTTTTAGCTTTGTCAATATCTACGACGTTAATTTTTTTCTTATTAAACTTCATTTCATTACGTCACCTCCGCGGTATACGATTATACAAGACTGAGTAGCAAAGTCAAATTTGACTTACTGTATTTCACACTTAAATGTGTTGTAACTCTCTTTATTTTTAAGTAAAAAACAAAAACTATTCATGTGATGTTAAATATTAAAAAAGGTTATGGCTAAAGGGATTGAAGCCAAAAAATGCTGAGGAAGGAACGCTAACAAATAAATGAATTAAAACCAAAATAAACTTTTTTTATTTCAACGTACAATTCATTGCTATTTAAAAAACGATTTTCGCCTAAAATAGGGATCGTTTTCGATGGAATTACAGTCGCTGAAATAGTAACTTGTCGTTAAAGAGAGCGCATCTGGTTTACAATTTATTGGTATCAATTTCCACTCAGGTTATCTGACAATTATTGTTACAACCCATTAGATATAAGCTTTATTTTGTAATAGATACTCTGTTTCTATTACAAAAATTATGTAGCCTTAAAAATAAATATAAAGCTCGTTCTAACAAGTGAAGCAATGGATGATTCGGTCCATAGAATAAAACTTTAAGAGTTGGCTGGGGTCGAGGGATAAAAATTCAACTCCTTTCTCCGTATAATCGTTCGTGGCTTCAAGTAAGTTTTCTACTGTAAAAGCAAGCTGGTTTACAGTGCTACTTTTGGCATATTCTTCAACTTGCGTAATATGCCAGCTCCACTCCCTCACCACGCTGTTTTTCCGGATAGAAAGATACTCTCTTTCTTCTCTTAGATACCCTATAAGACGAACTTTAAACCTAAATACACCCATATAGTTTTGAACATAAAGATTCACACTTATTACATTTTTTTACATTTGGTAAACGTTTTATCTGCGTTAACATAAAAAAATAGACCTTCGCTTAGAAGAAGATCTATTTTTTTACTCGCTTTATTTTTTAGTAAGGCTGCCATTTTGCTCTAAAACAGGGACTTCAATATCTACCGTGTTTGGATATTTAACTCCAAGCCCTGTATTTAAAGCCACAACCGTTTCATTTTCTTTGATCCATCCTTCTTCTCGCAAACGGCGTGCAGCTAGAAATGTAGCCGCGCCTTCAGGACAAATAAACGAACCTTCAAGCTGCGCAACCTTTTTTTGTTCCTCCACAATCTTATCTTCATCCACCGCAATCGCACATCCATTTGTATTGTATACGGCTTCTAAAACTAAGAAGTCTCCAATTGCTTTTGGTACGTTAATACCAAAGGCAATGGTTGAAGAATCCGGCCAAAATTCAGATTCTTGTTTTCTTTCATTCCATGCTTTTACAATAGGCGCACAGTTTTCAGCTTGTACCGCAACTAAACGAGGAAGATCACCTTTAATCCAGCCAAGCTCTTTTAATTCATTTAACGCTTTATAGATGCCGATTAAACCAACCCCTCCTCCTGTTGGATATAAAATCACATCAGGAAGATTCCAAGAAAACTGTTCAGCAATTTCCAGGCCCATTGTTTTTTTACCTTCGATTCGGTACGGCTCTTTAAGCGTAGAAGCATCATATAGACCCCCGGCTTTAATAGCTTCACCGACAATTTTACCCGCATCGCTGATGAGTCCATCTACTAAGTAAAGGTCGGCGCCAGCGACAGCACACTCATTTCGTGTAATAACAGGCGCATCTTTTGGCATCACAACAGTTGCTTTTATGTCAGCGCGTGACGAATAAAGCGACCAAGCGGCTCCGGCGTTCCCATTTGTAGGCATCGCTAACTGTTCAACGCCCAGTTCTTTTGCTTTTGACACCCCTACAGCGGCGCCTCTAGCTTTAAATGATCCCGTTGGAATAATGCCTTCATCTTTCATATATAAGTTTGGAATGTCCATTTCTTTACCTAGCTTAGGCATTTTTATAAGCGGAGTCATCCCTTCTCCTAAGGAAACGACGTTTTCTGGATCTTCTACTGGAAGCAATTCATGATATCTCCATAGATTCGGTTCTCTGCTTTTGACATCTCCTGGACTTAGATTGTCTTTCAGTCTCTCTAAATCATACGCTACTAATAAAGGTGAGCCACATTCACATAATTGATGTTTTTCTTTTGGACTATATTCTTTTTTACATTTAGGACAATATAAGTGAGAAACATAACTAAACGGCATCATACACACTCCTTTAAATTCTGTAAACATACTACCCTATATATATTATAATTTATATTATTTTTATCAGAATTGTAAGGTATGATTTATCCATCATTTTATTGAATATTAATAAAAGCCTAAAAACCCCTGTTATAGTAGGGTTTTTAGGCTTCTTTCCACTTTGTTTATATTACTTTTTTAGATTTCCCCATCATTACCTCATCTGCGGATATGAACTTTTGATAGTTCTCTCCCTGTTCCTAAACAGATTTATTCATACTTTCTTTCTTAAAGATTCCTATTAACAGCGTAACAAGTCCTATTAAAAAGAAAAACGGAAACAATAACATCATTAATGCAACTCCCGCAAAACCTTCTTCCTGGCTAATCGCAAACAAAATCGAAACGACCCATGAGAAGAATGGAGCTATGATCAATATGGTTGTTGTTCCCCACACTATATATTTTCTTTTTGCTGATTTTCCTTGACTTAGTCCGCTTGCAAACATCAGACCTACTACTAAAACCGTTAACGCAACTCCAATTGCCATTTCATCACCGCCTTTAGCAGCTATTTTATTTCTGACTTTAGAGAGTTTTCTTTTTTGCCTCTTGGACGGAAATGAATACACTTGTAATAACGAGTAAGATCAAACCTTCTCCGATAATCATCAAACCTTTTATTTGAATGTCTAAAGCATCAAATCCGCTTATTTTGGCAAAAGAGTAAAGAAGTAAAAATAAACCGAACAACACCGTAACAAAAGAAATAACAAGGGCAACTATTCTTTTGTTAAACGCAATACTTATAAAAAGGAAGACCGTAAATACGATACTAATGGCCATACAATTAGTTAGAATAAAAGACATAAACACCCCCTTAAATACCTTTTTATTTCATTAATCTTACTCAAACCTAAACCCAATTCCACCATCTACAATAATGTTTTGACCCGTAACAAAAGAAGCGTCATCCGAAAGAAGCCACTTTACTGCTTTTGCCGCTTCAAGCGGATCACCAATTCTGCCTAGCGCGTTTAGCTTTTGATAGGATTGATTGAGCTTTGCTTTTTCACCTGAAGATAGATTTGAAAATCTTTCTTCTAACATAGGCGTACGAAATGCACCCGGGCAAAAAGAGTTAATTCTTATATTTTGATGGCCATATTCCTGAGCAACTGATTTCGTTAAAGCGATCACACCGCTTTTTCCAGCCGCATATACGCCAGTCCCCGCTGAACATAAAATCGCGTCCATTGACGATGTATTCACAATGATACCGCTGTTTTGTTTGGTCATTACCTGCAGCTGATACTTCATACAAAGCCATACACTTTTTAACGTAACGTTAATTAAATGATCAAAGTCCTCTTCTTTGAATTCATGTGTAGCACTAGAGGAAGCCTCAGTGTTAGCCGCATTGTTAAAGCCCACGTCAATTTTTCCAAATATAGAGTATGTTTGGCTAACAAGGTTTTTAACATCTTGACTATTCGTTACATCGGTTTTGATAAAAAGAGAGCGAGGAGACCACTTTCTTAATCTAGAAAGAGCTTCTTCTCCTTTTTCACTATTTCTAGAAGCGATCACAACATGCATGCCCTCTTTTGCGAGTAATTCCGCTGTTGCTAAACCAATCCCCGACGTTCCACCCGTAATAATACCTACCTTTTCTTCAAACATATCTTTCTCCCCTTTTGCGTTTAATAAGATCTCAACCAATTAAATTTAGCAACATTAGTCATAAGAGTTATTCAGCTTTGGAGAGATTAATACCTGCTTCGGAACTCTAAAAAGAGAGTGAGACCACAACTAAAGCAATTCAATCTAAAGGCGAACGAATTGGAGAAAGGAGCTAGTATAGGTCACTTGCTACACCGCTGTTGATTTCCGTGCAAGGCTTCGCTTTCCGCGGGCGGCCGGTGAGCCTCCTCGTCACTTACGTTCCTGCGGGGTCTCACCTATTCCACTTTCCCCGCAGGAGTCTTCGCCTTGCCCTCCAATCAACCGCTAGAAGCACCCACCCACATAAACGAAACCTACGTTCATCACAACAACAAAAAATCCGAACGAGTTTGATTCTCCATCAAGAATCTCCATTCATCGTTCAGATTTTTCTTTAACTAAAATACTGTTGTTGCAGTCTCTTTTGATTAGCTACTAATCTGATGTTGAGAAACTGATAAAGTAGATTTTCGATTCCATAAATAAAAGGCATATCCGCTTAAAAATAAAAGCAGCGCGTAATTAACAAGGAAAGAATCGTTAGCGTCGACAGGGCTTGTAAACTGGAGAAAATTATTTAAGCCGTGGAATGCAATCGTAATTCCAATCGATTGACCGTTAACGATCAGCAAAGCCAGCACCAACCCAATAACAAATGCAAATAAAATTTGAAAAATTGTATTTGCTACCGATTGACCGCTTAGTATATTCAAACTGTGCGTAAAGGCAAATAGAAACGATGATAGAAGAACCGCCACTTTATAGCTTTTTGCTAACAGCAGATTAAGGATAAATCCTCTAAATACCATCTCTTCTACAAATGCTATGACTAGAGTTTGGGTAAGCAAAATAAGAACAAGATCAGCAATGGAACTTCCGTGTACACCTTTGTTTCCAATGAGGATAATAAGCAAATACAAAAGAAGCGGAGAAAGAAACAGGATTCTCGTTCTAAACGACATGTTTTGTTGAAAGGAGAAAAAATGCGGCCACTTTTTTGTTTTTGTTAGATAAAATACTATTGCAATCGCCAAAGGGACGATTCCTAAAAACTGAAGATAATGTGCAGCAGGATGCGTCATGCTCACGTATGCACCGTTTACCACAAACCAAAAGATAACTAAGATTTCTAGGCCAATAACTTTCCACAAAAGCTTTGACTTGATCATCACTACGCCACCTTTCTGCTTTAGGCTTCATTGATAACCTATACTATTCGTTTTAAGGATTTTATATGTTTTCATCCTTTTATCATTTGAGCTCAAAGGCCATGTGAAGCAACGCTTTTTCCTTTTAAAATAAGAAGGTAGTTCCTTACTTTTTTAATGTAACTACACAAGGTACAAAAATACACAAAACCCTGCCCACGTGACATAATCACTGAACTCCATTTTTTTACCGCCTCTAACAAGTACACTAAGTACCCAATTGGAAATACTTCCTTCAGGCGTTTTGTGTATATATCTGCTGGCTAAAGCGTATGCTCCCACTCGAAATAAGTAATAGCTTACTAAACATAAAAAGGATATGGTCATAAAATTTAAATTTAACTCTTTCACCTGGTACACCTCATTATTTTTCTACTATTTCATAGGATAGCTTACGCAGCTTGTTCTTTTACCCTTGTTCGTAAAAGTCCTTTTTGATATCTCGCAAAAGTTTTAAGATACCTTTATAAAAACAAGCAATTAGCATTCCAGCCATGTTGGTTACCATCGTGATTGTAAGATTGCCGATAATCAGGCTAAGAAAAGTACCAAGAAACATGATGCCTATTCCGATATAAAAACCTGGGTGAAGCAGTTCATCGTCGTCTTCTTTTTCCTCTTCCCGAATATTTATTCTGCTTTGTAATGCAACATCACTTTTAATAAATTCATCAATGGTTGTTCCATAGATGTCCCCTAACTTTAAAAGATGCTGAATTTCGGGATAGCTCTGATTATTTTCCCACTTATGTATGTTTTGTACAGATACCCCCACTTGCTTAGCAACCTCTTCTTGAGACATTTTTTGTTCTTCTCTTAGTTTTTGTAACTGATTTCCTAACCTCAACCCATTCACCTCTATGACTATAGCAGCGTGTAAACAAAATTTGCTTGCACTACATTTTCTCGTTTCCTACAATTCTAACATATTGTGGTAAAAATGAAAGAAACAGTTAATAAGGCGTATACCAAAAACTGAAATGCCGGTAATAAAAAATAGTGAGAATTCTCATGTGTAAAAAATGAAAGAATGCACTTTTATCTCCATCCTTTTATTGTTTATACTAAATAGTGGATTGTACGAACGTAGAAATAAAAAAGGAGGCAAAATAACGATGGAAATGCTGCTTATTTATATATTTGTTATGGCTCTTATTGGACTCATTATTTGGAGAAAGATGAAAAAGAAAAATAAGCCCATTAAAAAGAATGGACTTGGTATATTAGCACCTATTTTTTTCATATTGATTGCATTTTCCCTTAGTCTAAGTCAGCTGATGCACATACCGGGCCAGCCCTTTCACTTACCACCCTACTGGGAAATGCTGATTGCTGGTGTATTAGGTGTTATATTTGGACTTATTATGCTTAGCCAAACGGACTATGAAGTAAGAGAAGACGGCTTCATTTACTCAAAGCCAAATAAAAATTTTAAATATGTGATTATTGCTATTATCTTCATAAGAATGGCTTTGAGCCAGTACTTTAAAGGGTTAGATTCGATAGACTTCGCGGTCTTAACGATGACGCTAGCCTTTATATATATTGTTATTTGGAGAGTTGGCAGCTATCTAAAATTTCGTAAATTAAACGGTGATAATTACAGCGTAAATGCTGGGTAATCATCAATATGAATGGTCCTTCTTTCTGCTTGGAAAGAAGGATTTTTTGTCATAGGGAGTAAAAGTACCGCCTGTTGTGTAAGACAATAAATATGTTGTATAATGCAATATGTGTTTTTTATAACGGTAGTCTATATATAAAAATAAAACAGATTAAATTAAAAATGTACCTGGTCATCCACTGTTTGATTTACAGGTAGATTATGAAAGGAATCATACTATGACATTTATCAATTCTGTAACAGGCCCAGTCAACGCGTCAGAACTAGGGCTAACGTTAATCCATGAGCATATGCGCGTTCGTTCTGAATCTGTTCACGCACAGTTTCCTCATTTATATAATGAAAAAAAAGAAATCGCAAAAGCAGTCGAACAAGTAAATCGCGCAAAGAAGCTCGGAGTCAAAACCATCTGTGATCCTACGGTGATGGAACAGGGGCGAGATATTCGTTTTATTGAAAAAATTGCCCGTGAAACGGACACTCAAATCATCGCAGCTACGGGAATTTATACGTATAACTACATCCCTACCCATTTTCAAACTCGTAGCATTGACTATATGGCAGATCTGTTTGTTCGAGATATCGAAGTCGGCATTCAAAACACGTCGATTAAAGCAGGCTTTTTAAAATGCGCTACAGATGCACCTGGCGTAACGGCCGATGTAGAAAAAGTAATGCGTGCCGTCGCACGCGCTCATAAAAAAACGGGCGTGCCGATTATGACCCATTCACACCCTGCAAGCGGCACAGGCTTAAAGCAGCTTGATATCTTACTGGATGAAGGCGCTAATCCGAATCAAATTCTGATTGGACATACGGGAGATACGGATAACCTTGAATATATTTCAAATATTTTAAAACAAGGGGCTTTTATCGGAATGGACCGCTACGGTTTGACAAGAGAATGTTCAACTGAAAATAGAAATAACACGGTCATTGAGTTAGCCAAACAAGGATACTCAAACCGCATGTTTCTATCACAAGACTACTGCTGTACAATGGACTGGTTTCCAGAAGGCGTAATTGAAGAACGTTTTCCAAAATGGTCAATGAGCTTTGTGTTAGAAGAAGTCGTGCCGGAATTAAAAAGAAAAGGCGTAACCGAACAGCAGATTCAGCACATGCTTTTTGATAACGCCCGCTGTTGGTTTGAAGGAAAGTAATTGAGATAGTCTTTTTCATTACTACTAAAACCCCCACTGTCTAAGCCTACAGCGGGGGTTTTTACGCGTATTATTTTATATGCTTACATTAACCAGTTTTTCTTAATAGCTTTTGTTTTTCTTGACTCTTTTTCACCATAAAGTGTACACCACACAGGCATAATCCAACGGCTATTCCTACTGTCAAATTTGTAAATACCGTTAACAAAAAAGTCGTGAGTAAAACCAGCGAATGAAATGATCTTTCTTTTATTACTTTTGCAAACTGTTCTTTTTTACTTATATTCCACGCTACGACCATCAAAACTGGAGCGAGACTGGCAAGCGCCACGTATGAAGCGTACGGAGCGAGCACTAGCAGCACAATCAACACAAAGATAGCGTGCGTGATTCCTGCAATTGGAGAGGAAGCGCCGTTTTTAATATTGGTAACCGTTCTTGCAATTTCTCCTGCTGCGGGAATACCTGAAAACATCGGCGTTACCATGTTTACGATTCCCTGGCCAATCAGTTCTTTTTTGCTGCTGTGCTTTGATTTTGTCATTTCATCTGCAACGCGAGCTGTCAGTAAAGATTGTAACCCTACAAGTATAGCAATGACAAATGCAGAAGGTAAAAGAGTGACCACCCTCTCCACTGTTATATCTGGAAACGCTGGCGCCGGGAAATGACGAGGTATCTCTCCGTAAATGGAACCAATGGTTTCAAACTGATTGGAAAAGAAAAAAGATGCCAAGCCCGTTGATACAATAATTCCAAGTAAATAAGACATTCCCAGCGACTTAGGCGAAAAGTAAAGAACAATTAAAATCGTAGCTAAGCACAATCCTGCTGTAGCGATACTATAGATGCTGATGAAGTGTAAATTACCAAAGATCTCTTTTATATTCAAATGAAAAAACTGAAATTTGTCAATCGCGTGCAGCCCAAGGAAGTTTGGTATCTGCCCGCTAAAGATAATCAGCGCAATTCCCGACTGAAATCCTATAATAATAGAGGGCGGAAAATACTTGATTAAAGCTCCTACTTTACATAGCGCAAAGATAATGAGGAGAATTCCAGACATAAAGCCGGCAATTAATAAGTTTTCATAGCCATATTGCAACACAATCCCTAATAAAACAGGAACAAATGCACCGGTAGGTCCCGCGATTTGAAACCTACATCCACCTAAAATAGCAATTAGCAAGCCCGCTACAATCGTTGTATAAAGTCCTGTAACAGGCGATATTCCAGAAGCTATCGCAAATCCTAACCCTAAAGGTATAGCTATAATGCCAACAACAATACCCGATAGTATATCTTTCTTCAAATGCTGCAAGGAGTAATTTCGAAAAACCTCTAGATTCATAAGTGTACATCAGCCTCCATTTTAAGTAGTGAGGTTACCCATTCGTATTTTCGTCATACAACCTTATTGAGCTTTCAACCATTCAAAATAAGGTGGGCTACTCGATTACTTTTATTTTAAAGGAGACAACTTACAAAAAAATAAAGAGGAAATTAGAAGTTTCTTAGCGAGTTATTAAAATTTTCTTAAAAATTTGCGTTATTTATTCTTTTAGTTATTTTTTTAGATGAAATTAGGTAAAACCTATATTTCTATATATCAGCCAAGACAGTTAGACCCTATAGTAGCTATAGAGTCGATGTGGCTAGACTGTACTTAGTTGGGGAGAATTTTTAAGGTCGAATAGACGACAGCGCTACCTCCATTGGTTTAACTATATTCGAATCCATAGGGCGCTTGGTTGCATAAGTCGTATTGATCACAAACTTGAACACTTTAAAAAAGTTGTCTCGTTTAGTGTTGACATATCATAGTTACTATAAAACACGTTATCGGAATCCTAAAAAGATATATAATACCAGTTCTTGTGGATCTTTTCTATTTCATCAAACTTCAGACCAAAATCGCCTGATGAAGGTTTACGGTTGTGTGGGTCATACACAAAACCTGAGAAATGGCCGAAGAGCCCAAGATTTGTAAAGAAAAGTACGGAGGTTGCCTTTCCTTTGGTTTCTACTGCGACCTCATCTCGACCTCTAGATACGCTCGCATACTCTTTCGGTAAATTAACTAGTGATGAGAGGTCGGGTTCATTGGGTAAAAAATTGAACGATGGGTAGTTGGCTTCATCCGGTTTCAGGATACCTTTTTGTATTTTAGCAGCCACTTCTTCTCTCTTCTGCTGATGGAGTTTAAAGTTTATGTCTAAATTAAGCTGCTCAAACGGAATGAAGAACCACAGCACAACGGTTATCACTTGAATGACTAAAGGCAGCCACTTTCTACTGCTAAACAGATAAATTCCTGTCCACAGCGTTAGTAGTAAAAAGAAAGGAATGACAAAGAATAACCATATATACGGACTTACGTATTTCCCTATCCGATCATCTAAATCCCATTGAAACAGTGACAATAAAAAAACAAGTAAACTACTACATAACGATAAAATTAAGGTTAAATGACGTTTCACATATTTCCCTCTCTCTGAAATAATTCTTTTTTAACCTTCATTCTTTATAATTCGTTATTTACTATAGTTCTATGAATCCGCTTTAAGAATTCTCTTATTATTCTAGAAAGACCATTATTAGCGTTATAAAAGTAGCCAAAAGAATAAGTTTTGTAATGCGGAGGAGCAAAGTTAACGACTACATATTGATCACTTCTAGATAAGCCGGCATCTGTTTTAAATGCGTAGTCAAATCCTATATTTATTGCCGTATTATTTTCCAATGTATTACGAATTGTATCTACATTATTGGTAGTAAACAAGATATCAAATGGTAATGAACTAAAACCTTTCATAAATTCCTGAATATATTTATCGTTATATAAAACAATTGGCTGGTTGAGCAACATCTCTTCAGTAATGAGTGTTTGTTTGGCTAATGGCGACTTCTTATTTACTGCAGCTACCATATGGCCATCTAATAACTTTTTAAATACCAAGTTCCGATACTTTGTTTCTTCTTTTTCTGTATAAGTAATAAAACCTACATCTACCTCCCCCTCTAGAACTTTATCTATAATATACTCGGTGCTATTTTCATAGACAGAAGCCTTTATGTTCGGATATTCTCTTTTAATTTCTGTTATTAAGTGAACGAGAATCTCCATTGGTCCTGGGTAGGTTGCAATCTTTATTTCACCATTCATTGTATTTGTATACGCTTCTGCTTCATCCATAAATTCTTGAATTTTCAATAAAGCAGAATTGGCCTTTTCAATTAACCTATGACCTTCTTCAGTTGGAATAGATCCTCTTCTAGAACGATGAAAAATCATTATATTTAGTTCTTTCTCTAAATTTTTTATAGATTGGCTTAGTGCAGGTAACGTAATATGCAGATTATTAGCTGCTTCTTTTAGTGAACCCGTTTTATCTATTTCCACCATATGTTTTAACTGTTCAATATTCATAATGCCCTCTTTTTCTTTTAGTTAAGTATTACTTAACAATCGTTAATATTAACTAAATTTACCATAAGGATATCTGATTGTATACTTATAGGTATAGTACTTATAGGTATAGTAAAAGAAATGACACAAGGAGATGTAGTATATGAAGGCGCTAAGATGGCATAATCAAAAAGATATTCGTCTTGAAGAAATAAATGAACCGGTTGTACAGGCTGGTCAGGTAAAAATGAAAGTTAAATGGTGTGGAATTTGCGGTAGTGATTTGCATGAATACTTAGGCGGTCCCATCTTTATTCCAGTTGATAGACCGCACCCTCTCACTAATGAGGTTGCTCCAGTGACGCTTGGACATGAATTCTCAGGTGAAGTAGTAGAGATTGGAGAAGGTGTAACTCGTTATAAAGTGGGTGATCGTGTGGTAGTTGAGCCAATCTTTGCTACACATGGACACCAAGGTGCTTATAACCTAGATGAACAAATGGGATTCTTAGGTTTAGCCGGAGGCGGTGGAGGTCTTAGTGAATATGTTGCTGTAGACGAAGAACTTTTATTCAAACTTCCAGATGATTTATCTTATGAACAAGGTGCTCTAGTAGAACCAGCGGCAGTAGCTCTTTATGCAATACGTTCAAGTAAAGTGAAAGCAGGAGACAAAGTTGCTGTATTTGGATGTGGCCCCATTGGACTTCTTGTCATTGAAGCGTTGAAAGCAGCAGGTGCAACCGATATTTATGCAGTTGAATTATCTCCAGAAAGACAAGCGAAAGCAGAAGAATTAGGAGCAATCATCATCAATCCTGCTGAAGTTGAAGATACGGTAGCTGAAATTGGTAGATTAACTGACGGTGGCGTAGATGTATCTTTTGAAGTAACAGGCGTACCTATTGTATTACGTCAAGCAATCCAATCTACAGGAATTGGTGGAGAAACTATTATCGTTAGCATATGGGAAAAAGGAGCAGAAATTCTACCAAATGATATTGTAATTAAAGAACGAACTGTTAAAGGAATCATTGGCTATCGTAACGTGTTCCCAGCGGTATTATCTCTTATGCAAAAAGGATACTTCTCAGCCGAAAAGTTAGTAACGAAAAAGATAGCTCTAGACGATGTAATTGAAGAAGGATTCGAAAGCCTGATTAAGGAAAAAAACCAAGTTAAAATTTTGGTTGAATCAGAACAGCGATAATAAGGATTTCTCTAGGCCACTGATAGTAATTAGTGGCTTTTCAGCTCTTTAATAGGATTCAGCCGAGATTTGTGCAGAGTTCCATCCACATAATTTGACAGTGTAGAAGAATTAACGAGTGAACTCCAGGACTATCCCCGTTGATTTAATTACATTCGAATCCATGGGATGCTTAGTTACATGAATTTCATAGATTACAGACTTTAACACCTAAAAAAGTTGTTTCATCTAATACTAACATATCAATAGGTTAGTTCATGAGGACTAGACAGATATAAAATACGCCACCTTTTCCAACAAAATAAAGAACTAGGGGCCATTCCGTAAACAACTTAGCTATGAAACTTTTTATTTTCTTTGTTCTTTTGATGCTCTACAAAAAATGAGACTGGGACTGTACCAATGCATATACCAATTGAAATAAACAGCGCCTGGTTCAGCTGAAAACTCGTATTTTCTACTGCTTTACTATAAATCATAAAACATACAAAACTTAAAAATCCTATGGCGAAAGGAATGAGCGCATGTTTGTACCATTTCATTGTATTAATCTCTCCTCTTTTATAACAGGATAAAGTTAGAAAAACCCCCAGCTTCCAAGGTTATGATCATTTCCAAATTATCACATCTTCTTTTCCTTCCTTTTCCTTCTTATATTCTTCTTAAACAAGTTTAGCCAAATAGTCAACAGTGCCTCTCCAGAACTTACGAGTCCTCTTGAAATCATACGAAAATAAAAAAAGCAGGATTTCTCCTGCTTTTGTGCATATGTAATTTCTCTTCACTATGTCAATTCAGCGCTTTTAGCGAGCATAAAAGCAGAGATACTAAACAAAACAATAAATAAAGAAGCGGCATGTAACAGGAAAAAAAGAAATTTTTGACCGCCTTTAATGAAGAGCGAATAAATCATTCCAAAGATTGTTACTAAGATTAAAAGTGCTGCTGCTATTTTAATTACTATAGCAAAGAAAGCTCCCGCAAATACAATTGACGGAATAAAAGATGCTGCAATAATGATATACAAAATCAGTGTAGCAATAAAAGCGTTTTTTGATACGTTTGAAGCCTGTTTAAACAAATTCCCCATATAATCCCCTTTCTCATTTTAAAACTGCATCTTTTACTATAATACATGTGCATAAAGGACACAATTAACTTTTGTAAAAGTGCTTATCACTTAAGCTTGATCACCAATCATATCCGTTATATTTTTGAGATCTTGTTTACTTAGTTTATCAAATGTTCTAGCTGTTTTTTTGTTTGAATTATTTGTTGATAAATAGCCTTAAAGAACGTTTCGTAGTCTTTACTTCAAAATCAATTCATACTAAAATTCTCTCTTCCGGTAGATAGACAGCGCAATAAAGTAAGAAGCAATATACATTACCATCCCAAAAAGAGTATATAAGATAGGAACATACAAAGAAGAAGCAACCGGTAAGCTTGATGCCGCTAATATCTCGACGAAATAGCCAACAGCTCCCTGTAAAGCAATCGCAACGAAAAGGCCTCCCATGCCCCCTCCAAGTACTATTCCGTCAGATTTCTCTGCTCCGAATAGGTAAAGAAGCGGATAAGCAATTGCACCAGCAAAAAGTACGATAAATGTACCAAACGAAACGATATTTATTATATCCTCTACTGCACTCTGGGAAATAAGCGAATACATTGAAAAAACACCATAGGATAAGATGGTTCCGCTGACGACAATTAAAAAATAAAAAACATAGTGACTCTGCACCACATTTTTTCGACTAATCGGAAGAGTAAGCACGTATTTGTCATAGCCGGTCTTACTTTCTAATTTGATCACTTCAAGCGCTGGCATTGCCATTAATAAAATAATTAACATCGCTATAATACGGTAAAATGAAGGATCCGCAAAATAAAAGATGACCGCAGAAATAACTATCGCAAGCCCTGTGTACGTCAAAAAGCTTCGGTGAATGAGGTAGTAGTTCGTTAACAATAGACCTCTCATTTACGTTTCACTCCTCGTTAAAAGCACACTTAGTTCTTCCATAGACATCGGTTCAGTTATAGTTTCATTTGGCAGCTGATGCTTATCTGATACTAATACGCGGATAGACGTATCATACGTTCTTTTTGCCACTATTACATCTTCTGGAAGTAAGTTCAGCTGTTCTTCATTCATAACGGCAATTGCATACTCCTGAAAAACTTTCTCTTTTTCTTCATTTAATAAAACCTCACCGTTTTTAATCACAACAAGGTGGCTCGCTATTTTTTCGACATCGCTCATAATGTGAGACGAAAGCAATATTCCGCTGTTTCCATCGCTGACAAATGCTTTTAATTCATCTAGTATTTGCTCTCTAGACGAAGGATCCAATCCTCCTGTCGCTTCATCTAACAGCAATAATTTAGCACGATGAGACAGCGCTACCGCTAGAGATAATTTCATCGACATGCCGCGTGAAAACGTATGTATTTTTTTATCTTCCGGCAGTGAAAAAGAATGAATCAACCGGTAAAAATCAGCTTCTTCCCAAGAATTAAATAGTTTCTTAAAAACGTTGTTTAACTGTTTTATCGTTAAAGAAACCGGCAGATTAATCGCATCAAACACGACGCCAATATCTTCTTTAATCGCGGCATCTGTATTCAAATTGTCTTCACCAAATATTTCTACAGTTCCGCTATCTCTCGAAATTAATCCTAGTACTGCTTTAAACGTCGTAGATTTCCCTGCTCCGTTATCACCAATAAATCCCACAATCGATCCAGGAGGTACATGAAATGAAACATCTTTTAAAACCTCATTTTGGCCAAACGATTTTGCCATGTTTCTAACTTCTAAAAGATTTGTCATTTGCTCACTTCACTTTCTCTATTAGTAGTTAGGTGTAATCATAGAAAGTAACTGATTTAGCCATTTTGACGGCACACGAAATCACCTTTTATTTACAAAAATGACTATTTAATACCAATTATAGCTAGTAAACTATAAAAAGTCGATGATAACATAAAGGTTTGCTGCCCCTTCGTTTGTTTTTGATGACCGTAATATGTATGACAACATCTGCCTGTACTATTATATTCACTTATTGAAAGCACAAATAAAAAAAAGGATCTGCTATATAAGATCCTTTTTTCTTCACTATAATTGATGACCCTGCTTTTTTTCTTTTTCACTTAATACGCAGTCGGTTATAAAACCAAGAATAAGTCCAAGGGCTACCGGTATTAAACCGCCTTTTGCTTCCATTTGAAAATTTTCCGGTTCATTTACATAAATCCACTGAACTGACAGTAACGAAATATGAAATGTGTTTCCGATAAAAAACAAAAGTGCTATCGTGCCAAATGTTACGCCGAATGAAATGATGTATTTCTTCACTGTACCCCCTCCTTTCATTAAAAGGCTAATCCCAACGGAGCAACCTCTTAGTTTCTTTATTCCACTTCAAACACTGCCTTTTCTTGAAAAAACTTCTTTAATACAAGAGACTGAAAAATCATAAACAAACTTCCCGTCATCCAGTATAAAACGAGACCGGACGGTGAAAATATTCCAAATGAAAGCACCATGAGGGGCGAAAGAATTCGAGATAACACCACGTGCGATTGATTCATTCCTTCTACATCACTTTGCATAACTTTTGACTGTAAGTACGTAGCAACTGCCGCCGCGATTGGAAGAATAAAATACGGATCTGCATGTCCTAAGTCAAGCCACAAAAAAGATGATGCGCTAATTTCATCTATTCGTCTAATCGCGTAGTACACGATTGAAAAGACAGGAAGCTGAACAAGTAAAGGAAGGCATCCCATAAGAGGATTGGCTCCATTTTCTTTAAGCAGTTTCATCATTTCACGCTGATATTGCTGCTGACTCTCAGGATCTTTATCTTTGTACTTCTCTTTTAGCTCTTGAAGCTGAGGCTGTATGCGTTTATTGCTCAGCTGATTTTTATATTGAAGAATGTTTAAAGGCGCCAGCAGCATACGTACGCCAACCGTCACAAGCATAATTGAAAAACCAATACTTTGATGAAGCCACGTATTTCCTATAAACAAAATGAGCAGTGAAAAAGGATAAATAAAATAGTGATCAAAAAAGTGAGTGTGCGAACTTTGAATCACGTTTGATGAATCACAGCCGGCAAGTAGAAAAATGGAAACAAAAATAAAGAAAAGCTTGTTTTTATGTTTTAACATTTGTATTCCTCCAGTATTTTTTTAGTTAAACGAAAAAAAATACTGGCGAATGAGGACCTTCATCATCTTGTTCACCTATTGCTTCTTGTCTGTGAACAGAATATACAAATTTAAATTTGTAATACACGCAGCATATGAGATCCTGAGCGCGTAAAAGATTCACGTTTTGTATAAGATACATGTCCTTTTGCTGCAGACAAACATGCTTATGTATTGTTTGAAATGTAGCTAATTTAATAGCAGCATGCACAAAGAATGCCGTCATAATCGCAAATGATAAATACAGAAAAGCATCCGGTATAAAAAATTCCATTTTTTCACATCCTTGTGGATTATTGTATCATATTTTCCTTAATTTAGGTTAAATGTTTTATGAAGCAGATTTAATCTAAGGTAGCCCGCAAAATCGATTTCCTTATAGGAGTCAAAAAATAAGTTTCTTTTTGTAGCTGTCATTATACGGTTGATGAAATGACGTATAGACAATATACCGGGGCACATATAATTCTAAAAATTTCTACTTTTATTAGCAAAAAGGATATTATTCCTTTTTATGGTATAATCAAAAATATCATTTATAGGGAGTGAATCTATTGGAAACTAATACAAAACCTCAAGTAAACACCCACTCTATTGTTTCTCTAACTCTAGGTATCCTATCCATTTTTATTCCAATCATCGGGTTTATTACAGGTATTATTGGCATTATCTTCTACAAAAAAGCATCAAACGAAATAGCTGCTTCCAATCAAGGCGGTAAAGGACTCGCAATTGCCGGGCTGATTTGCAGTATAGTCGGCGTGATTTCTCAGCTGTTCTTTGTATTAGGGATTATTACGTTTATGTTTGCGGGAACGACGGTGGGCTATGAATAAAACAGGTAAATTAAAAAATGTAAGAAAATCGTGATTTAGACAGGATTATTGGAATTTCTATATAAAAGAATAAAAGCTTGATTTTCCACTATCCGAAGATCAAGCTCTTGAAAGCTAAACATTTATTATGATTTATTGTTACTACACCTATAGCTTTTAATGTAAATTGCAAAGGAGAATAAAAAATTAAACCCATCGTTGAATCCAAAATAAAAGAAATCATAATTGTTCTACTTACTTTACTGCTAGTAATCTCTGTGTTGATTAACTGTTCTAGCTATTTTAATAGTACAGAGATAAAAACTTTGACCTCAAGATGTTATGATAACGGCGGAGAAGCCATGGTAGAAATACATAATCCAATTACCAATGACTATTCTTTTGAATGTAAATAACTGAGTTATAAAACAGCTGGTCACTTAACAAGCTTACTTAAAAGAGGGCTAACGATTTAGCCCTCTTCTATACGTTAAAATATAACTATGGTCTTAACCTTATAGGAAAGGTGCTAACCCTGTCCGTTTTAACTGGAGTTACGTATAAGATTATTGAAAAGATATACGAGAAACAGAGCAGCTACACCGAAGGACGAAAGGTAATTTTGAGCGGGCTTACTAGTCTGAATATTTATTCCTGTAGCCTGCTCAATAGAGAAGTATTTATAAAAAGAGAAACGTTTAAGTCCGTACATGTATTAGTAACTTTATATGTACTTGTAGACTACTTCTCCAACCAACTTTTAAGGGTGTTACTAAAAGCAGTTCATTCATTTGTCTATAGCATCTATCAGAAAAGACTTGGATAATTGACTTAGTTTACTATTTAGAATATAACTTAACTTTCAGCTGTTTCCCCCATTAACTTTTGTTCCTTTATACAACGAAGTACACGGAAACTATTTAATAGTAAGAAAGCGTTTGTATAGGAACAAATTGTTACATTAGAAGAGCATAATACACCATATGGAAATTGAGTGAGTCTTTAGTTACCTATATGTGGTATATTATTACTCGTTGAAAAAACATATAAAAATATTCGGGGGAAGTAAAATTTGAATAACTTATTAGCAAAGAAAGACTTAACAGCCGAGCAACTAGCAATGGTTCAATCAGAAATGAATAAAAAAAGTAAATCAAAAGGAATTGCTTATGCTTTATGGTTCTTTCTAGGTGGCCTGGGCGGACACCGTTACTATTCAGGAAACATTGGAATGGCAATTGCAATGACTTTAACGCTTGGTGGATTCGGAATCTGGGCTTTCATTGATGTGTTTATGATTGGCGGAGCAATTGAAAAGAAAAACGAAGAGATTGAATTTGAAGCTATTCAATTAGTGAAAACACTAAATAACTAATTAGAGGCGCACTAGCTCTCTTTTTTTAATAGATCAATGTATTTAAATTGAGTTCATGTAAATATAATACTAGAATAAACATCACAAAGAACAAACGGCAGCTGCTGTTTGTTCTTTTTATATGCTATTAAGAAAATTTATCATTAAAAATCCTCTGCAACGGCTACTCCATTTGCGTACGAGTAAGTAAACTGCAAGAGTTTTTGTCCATATCGATTCATAATTTCATCGTTGTACTTCTTATATACGTGCTACGAGAAAAGGTAGCCGGTAAAGAGAATAAACCCCGTAACGAGGATTAATACACCGCTAATTACCACTGTTAGAATACTTCTCAGAGCCGATATCCAATTGTTTATGCCGAAGAAACCTGCGATGCCGATGAAAAATAGAATAATTGCTAAACATAAATTTATATTCAATAATAATGAATGATAAAATGCGATGAAAAAGAACGCAACACACAGTAGTGTCAAGATAAATGACCAAAAATTGATAACTCGTGCCACTTCAACTAACCTCCCCTACTTTTGAAACTTTCACGTTTAACCACATTCTTAAATCATTTATTTCGAACCTGGCTTTAAACACTGCAAGAAAAAATCGCAAACTGCAGTTTGAATAAACTGCTTCTTTAAACTGCACAATAAATACTCTAATTCAAATTCCTGATAAAAGATCTTAGCAACAACCGATTTTAATTCTTCTACAGTTGGTTGTTCTGACACATATAGTTTATCTAACGCAAGGTTAAATGGAGAAAACAGCTGATCATCTTGATACCAGACGGAAATATCTTCACCTTTTATTCGGCAGCTAAACACACCTAGTATTTTTAAAAATGCCTGAACTTGATTTTCTTCAAACTCATGATCAATCGCAAACATAAAAAAAGGATGTTCCTCAGCGTTAATCATATGTTTCATCAAACTCATTTGATATTTTAATAGCTTTACTTCTTTTACTACGTCCAACTTCTTCACATCTTTCTTAAAAAAATCATCATACTATAATGCTATACTCTGTGAATTTTACCATAATATAGTAGTTACAATAAACCATTCATAGTACTTTTATCTATTTGTAATTAATTGGATAACAAGGTATATTGTTATAAATAGGAAATTACTTCATAAACTGAAAGCGAGGATACATATGGGCCTATTAATGATTGCTGCTATTATCACGTTATCCGTCATTTTGGATTACTTCATCTTTGACCATGATGATAAGCATTGGGGCTGGCTAAAAAAAGCTTCTAAACCAGTTAGAAGAAGTGTTATCGGCTGCTACTTGCTTATGTCATTTGTTATTTACGTCGGTTTAAGCCTTCCATATATCAAGCCTTTTTTATAAATATTAGTCTGCTTAAACTGGTTAGCCTGTAATTCTTACCCAGAAGTTACAGGCTAACCAACTCACTTCACCACCACTACAAATTGTTTATCTTCAAATGTAAACATTTCTCCTAATTCATAGATGTACTTCTTTTTATCTAATTTATAATGCTTTCCAAAATAAAGCGTTTTTAAGTTAATACACGTATCTAGACTTGAATCTTTTTCTTCCGCTTCATCACCGTCCAAGCAAGAATATAATTCAATGTGACAGCCCTCTATCAGGTGTTCTTCAATATAAGTAAACAACTCTCTTATTGATTTAGAATGTGCATCACAAGATACTTCGTAGATATATGGCAAGGTGAATGCGTGCTCTATGTCACTGTACCCGTCGGTTAAGTGATTGATACTAATACCGTACGCATCTTCTTCTTTCTCGTAGATTGTAATTAGCTTATCTTTCTTTTGATTTTGATTAAAAGGAGAAACTTCGGATAAAGGCACCGGCGTTTCTTTTGTGCCAAAGCTTCCTGTAGGCAATTCATAAGGAGAACCTATATAATGATGTATCGTCATATTGGTCACTTCGCTTTCTCTTTGCTTATGTAAAATACTATTATTCTATCACTCTTATTAAGATTACATACAAATACAAGAAAAATATGTATAATAAAACCAGGAGGTGACAACATGAAGAAACTACTGCCTTTTCTATTTTTAGCCGTTCTTTATTTGTATGACTCTTCATACAATCATACTGCTTTTTTACATAAACCGGTTGTTTCTACGTTTTTATACGTGGGTGCTATTTTAATCTGTGCGCTATTACTTGTAAATGTAAAAAAAGATAGAGCTGTTTAAGCAAGGAGATTACTATGAACTATAAAATTTTATTCTTTGACGTGGACGGAACTCTTACTCATCACGAAAACGGGATTATTTCCACCAAAACTCGAGAGATTATAAAAAGTTTAAAGCACAAAGGATTAAAAATCGTAGCCGCTACCGGAAGGCCTTTATCTCTGTGTGAAGAAGTTAAAGAATTAGGTATAGATACCCTCATTACAGCAAACGGAGCGTTTACTGTACATAATGAAGAAGTCATTCATAAGCTGTCCATGGATAAGCACGTCGCGCGCGAAGTCTTTGAATACGCGGCATCAGAAAAGCACGGACTTTCATTTTACACAAAAGAGCTCAGCATGAACGGTGTCAAAGATGATAACATCTTAAAAGCCCTGAAGGAAACATTATCGCTCAGTGAATATCCTCAAATTAATGAGCGTATTTATGACGAAGATATTTATTTAATGTGTCTGTATGGTGATGATAAAACCGTTGAGCAGTATACGCAGCGATTTCCTCAGTTACTATTTAAAAGATGGCACCCTTTTACCGTAAGTGTTCTTCAAGAAGAAATTACAAAATCGGTAGCTATCCTGAAGGTCTTAGACTATTTTAACATCGATCAATCCGAGGCTATCGCATTCGGAGACGGAGAAAATGACATCGATATGATAGAATTAGCCGGCCTTGGAATTGCGATGGGCAACGGATCTGATAAGTTAAAAAACGCCGCTGATTTTGTCACGAAGGAATCGGGTGAAGACGGGATTGAGTTTGCCCTTAAAAAATTTAAAGTCCTATAGAAAAGTGGCACGCCTAGACAACTTATCTAAGCGTGCTTTTTTCTTTCCATAAATGTTTCAGGATGTAGCTCCTCCGATTGAATGACAATGGCCGTCATACCGGTTTCACTTCCCGACGTATGCCACTCTCCTTTTTCCCACAGTGCTGCTTCTCCACGTTTAATGGGTATTCGTTTTTGATTCTCTCCTGTTACCCACCCTTCACCTTCGACTACGATAAATAGCTGAGAGATAGGAGCTTGATGATACCCTACCGTTCCTTCTCCGTCTATATACATAAAACCAATGATAGCTGCTTCATTTGTTTGACTCATTTTTACGTAAGTGGCTAAATGCGACTGATATTTTTCTACTTTTTTGCCATGTTCTTTACTGAATTTGTAGATTTTCAATATACATACCCTCTTTGTTTATTACGTTTTCTTATTTATTTTTATTGCGTTTAAGATACTCGGGCGGAGAAACAGACTCAACAAGTAAAGCACCGTCTAGCTGGTCACGCGGTACAAATAAAGTTGGCATGGTACCACTTTCTAAAAAGATAGTTTTAGTGAATATCCACTTGGTTCCTGAAGTTTTTTCAAGCTGTGAAAAATCTGTAAATAAAGCTGGTGACTGCACTTGATGCATATAGTCCTCTAGACTTTTTTTAGGCGGCTTCTCTATTTTATATGGCTGTCCCGTGTCCGTATGTATTTCACCTTCATACATAAATAACCCTAAGTAATAAGACTGTTCTTTTATTTCATTAGAAACGATTGCTCCTAGTGGTTCAAAGCCTGTAAACGTTTTATATTGTTTGAAAATATGAAGGTTATGTGCCCAGATAATAATCTTTTCATTAGGGTACAGTTCTTGACAAATCCATTCTAAATTTTCCTTCATTCGTTTTTCTCTTAGTTTTTTATACGTCCGGTGATTATGGTGAATATAATTGATAAAATACAAACGGTTTTGCAGGCATCGAATAATTATTTTAACTTTACATACAAGCTCTTGATTTTCAAGATGCAAAACGTATTCTTCAAGTAGATAAGCTTCTAAATCTCCTATTACTACGCTTGCTTTTTCTTTAAACTCTGCAAACTCACGTAGCATTTCTGCTGGAACTTTTTTTCTTCTCGCTTTATATTGCCCTAGCTGGTAATACCATTTATACACGCCTGCTTCAATGTATTCTATCTTTTCTATCATGTCTTCAGACACTACGGAACTCAGCTGCTGAACGAATTTTAGGAAAAGGTCAGGATTAGAAGAGGGATTAATATCTATTCCTATTAAACTTAAATCTGATTTTTTCATTAGCTGAAACAAAGACAGATTTTCTTTTGTTGCCCATAAAGAATAAATCGCGTTTTTTAAAAAGTCTTCATCTGTAAACTCCTTCTTTAACTCATTAGCGCTGAAGCATTCGGCTAAGCCGCTTTCAAATGTCAGTACGGTAAAATTCATTTCTTTATGTAGAAATTCTATTATTTTTGACTTCATCATATTATGTTCTCTTATGTTGTGACCGTTTTCTCCTAACCACACAATTCTCTTATCTTTTACTATATGACGGAGAAATTCAAACTCTTGAGGCGTACATTCAGCCGGTTCGCTTAAATGGATTGAGTTTTTAGATAGCCACTCCACAGAGTTTAAATACCTCTCTTTTCCTTTTGAAAAAATCCCCATATTCTATCCTCCTTCACCACGTTACCTATTACTTCCATTTTACTAAAATACAGCTAACACTTCACTATTTATGTCCAATAGCTGATCAGCAACAAAAAGAACTTATATATCTATAAGGTCCTGGCTTTCTAGAATCCTAGATTAAGCCCTTCTGAGCTTTCTCCAAATGCTCTTTAACTATTTTTTTAAACGCATGAGGATCATCTACGCGAATAGCGACCTGCTGGTATTTCTTTTTGATTCCCATAAAAAGCGTTGCTTCAATTGGAGACTTTAATGTTAGTAAAAGATCAGGATGAACGGTTTCAAAATCGCGTGCGATAAATTCAATCGTGGTGTTAGGGATTTTTTGCTCAAGAATGTTAGCGTCTTCTACTATCTCAGCAATGTCTCTAAATGGTAGCTCCATACGCTTAGCTAAACCAAATGAAATGTATAGATGATCATCATCGACTCGTAAAGGGTTAAGCCTTAATGCTTGAATGTCTCCTAAAAAGAAAACAATGCTATAAATATTAAGGATCAGTAAAACGACTGAAAGAATGATAGACGTATTGTGCAGCAGCCAGTGAAGCCCTAATGTTTCAATGACAATCGCATGAATAATCATAATTTGAAACGTAATAAAACTTGAGCGTTTATACAGAGTAAACGTATTCCCTTCAGTACTCGGCTGCTTCTTCCACGTTCCAAACGCATAGTAAAACATCAGCATTTCTGAACAAAGGATGTGTATAAAAGTTTGTTTGGGGAACTTTTCGTTTACAGCCCGCGAAAAAGAAAATAAAAGCGGCAAAGAGCTTGATTTGATCCTTCTCAAAATAGGCGGTACGTTTTTAACTAGCATAAACAGCAGTGAAAGTTCAAATAAAATGAGTACTCCTTCTATTCCAACACCGAGCCACATAACCGACTGAAAAGAAGCCAAGTATTCACTCGGAATGATAAAACGCGCCGCAATAAGGCCTGTGGCCATTAATACAATAAAATATTTCACGCTAAACCTACGCTGCCAGGCTAAAAACAAGAGCGGAGCGACAAGGCTTAAATCTAAAATAGAACCTACTACCACTCCGGTTAGATTAGCAGACAAAGACTGAAGTCCAAAAGAAGAATGATACAGCACGTAATTTGAGCTTATTACTAACAGCAGTAAGAAAAGAGCGACAAAAGAAACTGTTTTTTTATGAAGAACCAAACAACCCACCTCACTTTTAGTTGGCGAAACACAAAAATTCCTGTTACTTCCATTTTACCAATGGAGTTGATTTAAGTCACTTCATAACATGACTTTGTGTTATAAAATCCATTTAAAGATATCCACTCTTCTATAGCGGTTCTTATATACAAATAATTAACAATGTAAAAAGAGTTTTACATTTTTGGAACTGATGATACAATGATAATGTAAAATACTTTTTACATTTTTAACAAGGAGGAGTAAGAATGGATTGGGTTAAAATTGTGTATTCATTCATCCTGTTAGTTTGCGGAATTTTGATTTTTGTTTCATCATCTTCTCCAAAAGGTGATGAAAGGAAGAAGTTTATCAGCAAGAAGGCTCAATCATACGCATTTGTGGTAGTTATAGGTATGCTGATTTTAGAAGTTATAGAGTCCATTTATCGGACTTTTCAAGGGAAAAGTTCTTATGATGGCATTGGCATTTCGCCGCTAATATTTCTGACGATGATTTCAGTTATATATTTAATAACGTTTCTCGCGTACAGAAAAAAATACGGTGATTAAATGAACGATCACAAGTAAGAAATAAAGAAATTGAGCTCATATTTTCTGGTGAAACGATAAATATAACCTCACTTTATAATTAGCTTTTAATACAGCCTCTAGATGACATCCGACAGTAAATGAGCTTGTTATAAGTGCTTTTAAAAGTAATAACTAGACCTCCTACTGAGGTTTTTTTTATGCACTCTTAAAATAAAACATCTCCCGTAGCTAAAGTCAGGAGATGATATCATAAACGTTGAGTTCATTAGTGTTTTCTTACTTTCTATTCTGTTTCTCAAGTAAATCAATGATTCTATCATTTTGCTTAACGATTGTTTTTAGCTTTGCTTCTAATGAACACAACGTGATAAAGACGGCTATAAATCCTATAACGCCATAAAACATAACGGCTTCTCCCCTTTTTAAAACAATTAAGCATATACGCCCTACATCTCAAAAAAGCTATGTCTTTCCACTTTACAAACTCTAAGCGAAAACTTTTGATACCATTCTTTTTTTCCTTTGTGCTGGGCTGCGCGGTGGGCTGAGTTTTTTTTCCACATTTTGATTGATTTTAAGGAATCCCAATATGAAATGGTAATGCCTAAGTCTTTGTCCCTGGCACTTTCTATTCCTAGAAAGCCTTTTTGTTTAGATGCAAGCTCTACCATTTTGTCTGCCATGATTCCATAACCCTTCTCACCTTCTGTTCTTTCAGAAGCAAAAATAACGGCATAATAAGGCGGTTCGGGGGTTTTAGCAATTCTAGACATATTGATTTCCTCCTTTAAATAAAGTCAAATTAATAACAAAAAGAGTCTGATGTGAAGACTCTTTTACTCTTGATACGTAGAAGCTACTACTTTATATTTTTTCACTTTTGCTAGTTCTTTATCAGGGATTTGTGATGAAGTAGCGTCAAAAGGAATGGATTTTCCAGGAGTCAGCTGCGCTTCTTCGGATTGAAATATAGTTCCTATAAACTCATTTTGTTTTCCATATAAGGCTCCACCAACCAGAATGTATTCAGTAGGTTCTTTGGTATTGTTTGTAGCTGTTCCTTTGATATGTAGGATGTGATTCTCTTTTTCCTGACTCATTGCGTCGCCTTTAATTTTCAAGCTCTGTACATTACTTGCAGGCTTTATCGGATTAATCTTGACCTTTACATTATATGTATCTGGTTCTTTATTAATAATTCCTTCTGCTGAAATGTACCCTTCCTCGCCCGGCTTTAGTACATAGGGAGCAAGATGAACGTCGGGGTCACTTGGAATAATATGCGGATCAAGGACTTTTCCAGTTTTGTTTACATATTTTATAGTGGTATCATTCACATTAAGCGTTTTGTCACTTTCATTTTTTATAACCGCAGAATAGCTCAGTACGTTATCATGAGTGATGGAATCTACAAGTGTATAACTTTTTTCTTCTACTATTTTTATTTTTTTATCCTTTTTTTTCTCTTTCTTATGCTGGGCAGTGTCCGTCTCCTTGCTGCATCCAGCCAGAATGAACAAGAATGCTAGGAGTATTCCTAGCAGCAGTCTTACTTTCATGATGATTCCTCCATTTAATACTATTTTTTTCACAAATTCCATTATAATACTTTTTTGGATTTATCTAAAGGGGATTTCACATCTAATTAGAATTTGCTAAAACTATAATTAGATAAATATTCCATTTATATGATATAGTTTTTATATGTAAGTAATAAACAAATAGAAATGGAGTTTCAACATGAGGAACATAAGCAAGATAACAACGGGAACCATTACAATCGCTTTAGCGCTGGGGTTAATGGGGTGCAGTCACGCACGTTCAAACAATGAAAGCATAGATGGAAGCGAAGCAAAAAAAGAGCTGGCCATAGAGCTGAAATTTCTGCAAAACGAGTGTGAACGGTTAGTCAATAAAGACGGAAAGATAGAAGATAAAACGTTTCAAAGCTATAAAAACGATTTTAACCTTCTGTCTGCGTCTATCAATAGTACGTCAAAAGTAGAAACACAAAGTGATAGGGAATTAACAGAAAGCATAGCGCAATTAAAAAGAGATGTAGATGCATTAACAGAAAAAGAATACGTAAAATCCTATAAAAGATTTAATTCAAGCAAGACTATCTATGAAGTTACGCTCATGAACAATGTGCATGACGTTATAGATGCAACAAAAATTTCAGAAAAAAGCAATAACGTGTCAGATTCATTTAATGATAAACACTTCCATTCTTCTGAAGCACAGATAAAAAAAGATGTGAGGCCTGCGATTGATCATATTAACACCGTATCTAAATATAAAATAGAGCTCATGCAAGACGAAATCCAAAAGCATCGCGATAGTTTCACCAAGCTGCAGCTCGAACAATTAAAAAAAGCCACTCATAATTTTGATTTGTCTTTAGACAACCAAATTAAATCTATTCAAGCTTATAAACCTATAGGTGAAGATTATAGTGTAAGTAGAGAATTCAGCTATAAAGCATCTGAAAAGTATACCAATGCCTGTGTGTACATTACCGACTTTGAATCTAATTTAGGAATCGCCAAGGCCGGTGATTTTTAGAAAAGCTCTCTAAAAGTACTTTTAGAGAGCTTTTTTTGCTGTATTCATTACAAGCTCAAGTTTTTACTCCTTATGTTTTGTACATATTCGTTTTTTCTAAGTCAAGCGAAGCATCACATATAACCTGGGGATATCGGTGTTATATTTCACAAACAATAACCAAAATAAGGGTTTTAAAAGAGCTTTATAGCTCATTTATCGCGTAAAGAAACCTTATTATTTGATACATCAACTAATAAAGAGTAAAGTTTTTCTATAATAAAGAGTAAAAGCGAAAGGATGAGTAACATGTTTAAAGACGGTTATGTAAAAGTGAATAATGTAAATCTTCATTACGTGACAAAAGGTGAAGGCGAGCTTATGCTGTTTTTACACGGATTCCCTTACTTTTGGTATACGTGGCACCATCAGTTGGAAGAGTTTTCGAAAGATTACCGCGTGGTAGCTGTAGATATGCGAGGCTATAACTTATCAGATAAGCCGGAAGATATTTCTTCTTACAGCATGCCCCTTCTCATGGAAGATGTAAAACAGTTGATTGAAGCGTTTGGTGAAAAAGAATGTGTGTTAGTGGCACACGATTGGGGCGGCGCTGTTGCATGGGCATTTGCTTATACATATCCGCAGTATGTCAAAAAGTTAGTAATGTTCGATGCACCGCACCCTTACACATTTATAAGAGAGCTTGCTGAAAATCCTGCTCAACGGGAAGCAAGCAGCTATATGAGCTTTTTCCAACAGCCAAATTCTCAAGATGAGCTACTCGCAAATAATAGCGAAAAGCTAAGAAACATGCTGACAGAGCCAGGCATTAAAAAAGGCTATTTAACAAAAGAAGAAGAAGCTAAATATGTAGAGGCGTGGAACCAGCCGAATGCAATGAAATCCATGCTTAACTACTACCGTGCGTCTTCTCTTTATCCATTTGAAGAGCGCGTTCATAAACCTGTAGCCCTGCCGCATAAAGTATTTCAGTCTCCGACTTTAATTGTATGGGGAAATGCGGACCAAGCGTTTGAAAACAGTAATTTAGATGGCATTGAAGAGTACGTTCCAAATGTAACGATCCACCGCTTAGACGGTGTAGGACATGCCCCTCAGCATGAGCAGCCCCAAAAGGTGAATGAATTTATAAGAGACTTCTTACGCAAATAGAACCGAAAAAGACTGCAAGGTACGGTATACAACCGCTTTGCAGTCTTTTTTATAGATTATAAAGCATATTATCAACTATTCATTTCTATTATTGGATTATTTTTCAACGTTTTAATGGAGGTATACGTGATATAAATTTTACTGTACAGATGCAGTCCCCCCAAAGGAACATGTACATTTCTTTCTTACTTACCCTTTTTGGAACTGTCTTTTTTGAGGGTTCTTTTTATGGTTTTACTCTTTTCCCATCGGAAGAACAATCTTAAACAACGCTCCTCCCGTCTCTTTATTATCGGCTGTGATGCTTCCCCCGTGGTTTTTCACAATGGAATGAGCAATATAAAGACCTAGACCCAAGTTTCCGTGACCGCTTGTTCTCGATGCATCTTCCAGATTTTTACCGGATGCTAACTGGTCTAGAGCGCCGTCCCATATTAACTCTCCTTCTCTCATCACAACAATTTGATCACATACTCGCTGTAATTCATCCAGCAAATGACTAGAAATCAAAATCGTTTTGTTATAGTCCCGTTTTAAGGTAAAAAGCAGCTCGCGCAGTTCACGTACGCCCATTGGATCTAAGCCGTTGGCCGGCTCATCTAGTATCAACAAGTCCGGGTCGCCTAAGAGCGCTTGGGCAATTCCGAGCCTTTGCTTCATTCCAAGAGAATACGTTCGAACTTTATCGTTTTCTCTGCCGGTTAATCCCACAATATCAAGTACTTCTTTCACTAGGTGACGACATCTTACTTTTTTCAAAACGCTTTTTACATCTAAAATAATATTTTTCATATTAAATCCCTCCTATACTACGTGTAGGGGGGATTTATAAAGTTTATAAAAATTATTGTACAGGCTTTTTAGCTACGATATAGGATACAAGCGCGAATAAAAGCAAAAACACGGATAAAAACAAATAGCCCGCACCTTCAAAACCTCTTACCTCTACATAGCCAATATAAATAAGAACGACAGCAGCAATAACGGTTAGCATTGAAGGAAGCGTTCTAACGACTTTGTTCCATTTCATCTTTCTGAACAGCCAAGTTACAAGGAGTAAAAGCACAACTGGCAGCAGTGCAATCAGCAAAGAACCGCCTATCATCATAATCTATCAACCTCTCTAAATCCTTATCATTCACCTATAATAAAAATAATAAGCTTACGGCTCGGAAATACCATTTGCAATTGCTAATAAAAAAATCAAAGCAGAAAGCAAAACAAAAAAGATACTGTTTGCGATAATGCTAAACCACACAACGCTCGGCCTCTTTGTTCGAACTCCCAAAACTAATGCCACAATAAAGCCAACGTCTATCGCAAAAAACAGCCACAGCAGAATGGTCAAATCACCGGTTTCACTTGGGAAAATTGAATTTTGGGGAAGCAGCCGATTTGCAAAAAATACAACAAACGCAGCCGCCAGCAAAATAACTGTCAGTAAAATTGGCTTATTTTCCTTTGGAATACTCATTTCAAATACCTCCTAACTAAANATGTATTACCTTTCTTGCCCAATCATACTATTTCAAGATAAAAACTTCTGTTTAAGGTTTTTTCTTCTCTCAATCTTATACCGAACAAAAACAAGTTAAACATAGTGTAACACATAGAGATATTGATAGCAAATAATTGCTTTTTTCCGTTCTTCACTAAAAACAGTATTATGAGAAACGCTCAGAATTGGAACGAGTGGACAATCACCCGCGAAATAAAGAATATCTTCTTTTGATAGCTTCTCAGTACAACATTTCAACACTTATGCACCAGAATCCCCTTAACTATGTATAGTTAATTTATGGTTAAGTTTTTCCAATATAGATAGTCTCAAAAAGTACACTTTTTGGGATTGTAAAAAAATGACTTAAAAAAACAGCTATCCCATTCGAAAAAATATACTTTTACGGACTCCTAATTTTTAACTTTATTCTAACACTAAAGGAATAAAGTTAAAAAATTTATTGGAATTAATAAAATTACTTTAACGAAACTTAAACAAAAGGTTAATTAATACTTTTAATGAATTAATTTACTTTTAATTTATTTTTAACCATATTTTAATGATTCACTATAATTATTGGATTATAATGGAATCACCAAAGTGATTATCCTTCTTTCAACTTGCTTTCTATCTAAAGCAAGTCTTTTTATTTATCGGAATGAAAATGCCTAGAATGATATAGGTTGCACCGTATCCATATATTTCATTAGTAATCAGATTAAAATATATTTCAAATATACAGAGAAACGCTCTCTGAGGGAATGAACTTTGGTTTTACATATAATAAAATAAATAGTTCGACGTAAATTTGAGCAATTTAGAAGCTCTTATGTTCTTCTTATTATGGATTTTGAAACACTTGCTTTTTGAAATTAGTTAACCTAATGTCACTCTCAATAACTACAAACGCCTTTCATCAAGAAGTGTTTATAATGTGGTATTTTTAATAAACTTCATTTCTATATACAAACCAAAAGTTAATAACATATATACTGATAAAGAATGGAAATAGGAGAGGATAATCTTGACTAAAAATCATCCATATTTAGATGAGAAAGTTATGACTATAAAAATCGTTACTGAAATGACAGGTTTATCAGAAAGACAAGTTCGTTATTATGAAGAGCGAGAGCTTATTTTTCCAAAACGAAACTCTTCAGGTACCCGAATGTATTCCTTTTCCGACATTGAAAGGTTAATGGACATTGCAGAAAAAATTGAAGATGGTGTTAGAACACGGGAAATGCGTAAGGATTTATTTTAAAGTAGGTGAATTTGATTTGTTCTTTTAGTCTTTGTTCATGCTTACTCAATCTCTATATTCAATATTTACTGGGTTATTTTTATTCAGATTTTTTATAAATGTATATAAGATAAGACTTTTATGCACTCCATTATTATTTAGCCTAGACAGAAACATCGATACATAAGGGACGTATAAAGATGTCTATATTTTATAAAAATGACTCTGTTAGAACCCTTATTCCCATAAAGTTTCTCTTTTTCATATGTTCCTGAAAGAGTGATTATGGTAACTAGCATATTAAGTAAGCCCCTTTGTGTTAAACTGTACACAGAAACATGTATGAGTCTGGGGGCAATATAATGAAATGTGCAATAGGGATAGTTCTTATTGCTCAAGCTTTATTAACGTACTTAACTATTAAGACAGCATATACTCCTTACACCGTTAGAATATTAGATAGAAATACTGGAGTTATGAAAGTTTCCTATAGTTTCCCTTTAACGTACTGGTTAATCTTTATAGGTTTGGGCATCATGTTTTTAGTGGGAACATATTTAGTTTTTGCTAAAGAAAAGAAGCAGATCTTTAATTAAAGGTCTGCTTTTTATTTTTACCGATAAATGGTTTTATGTTAACTAATGATTAACAACAAGCATTAGTTACAGGTAGCTTTTCATTTGGCCCATCGCTGTTCTGGTGAACCTCACTATCAGATTTCGTATAAAAGAATTCCCATTCGTTTCCATCCGGATCTGTTACCCAAAACTTATCTTGCACAGCATAGCAGCAAGTTGTATCCATTTCTTCACGAGCAAAGAAGCCTTCTTTTTCTAATCGTGATTTATGAGAATGGATTTCTTCAGGAGTTTCTACTTGGAAGCCGAAATGATTCACTTGATTACCTTTTACTTCGTCTCGTACGTTTAAAGTGAAATTTAATCCTGGCTCATCTACTAAAAATTTAGCGTAATCTACTTTCGTTTTCACAGGTTGAACGCCAAATACCTTTTGATAAAACTCCATGGACGCCTCTAGATTCGTTACATTAATTCCTACGTGAACATATTTCATTTACACTTCCTCCTTCGCATTATAAACAATATTATTTTAAATATATTAATTTAAGAGCAGGAGCCGCTTTTACTTGTATCTTTTCTAAACAAGCAGCAAAGCTCCTCAGATAACAAGTGATTTACCTCTTTATCATGTAAATCATAATAGCTCCATGTCCCTTTTGTTTCTTTTGTGATAAGGTTTGCTTCTAATAAAATTTTTAAATGATAGGAAAGTTTAGATTGAGACATCCCAAAGAATTCAGTTAGGTCACATACGCATGTCTGTCCCCGCTGGCAGAGCTCATACATAATTTCTAATCTCTTTTGATCAGCAAGTGCTTTAAATTTTTGTTCGTACTGTTTAAATGGGTGCTTTCCTTCCTTAACTGTTTCCATTGTCATTCTCCTTCATCAACTTTTTTTGATTTAATGATCGAAGCTTTCGGCAGCTTTTTTAAAGTTACTATATGTAGTTTCCCCTCTTAGCATAGGATCTTGATGAAAAAAACGCTGAAAGATTAGGTTTTGTGCTTCCTTCTGGTCCATCCCTTGGGTGTTCATAACTAAATGAAAATAGGCTCGAAAGTACGTAACAGATAAGTTTCCAGAGTTGTTGACTCTCACTGCTTTCATCCTCACTTTCATAAATCAATTTTTTTTGATGTATTCATCATATCTGGAAAATTTAGATAAATCAAGGCATTAATCAACTTTTTTTGATTAATGTTTAAAATGTATATTTTCGTTGAATATATAATAAAATACTTATATAATTATATTTGAAAATAAGGAGGTGAGTCATAATGGATGTAAAAGCGCAGGTAGAAGTGGAAAAAGCAGTACAGATACTGAAGCTGCTTGGAGATAAGACAAGATTGTCAATGATGAAGCTGCTCCAAAATAACGAGTGCTGTGTTTGTGAGCTAGTTGAAATTTATAAAGCAAGTCAACCGGCTATTAGCCAACACTTGCGGAAGTTAAGAGCTATCGAACTCGTAAGTGAAAGACGAAAAGGACATTGGATCTTCTATTCCTTAAATAAAGAAAACAGCTATTATCAGTTTGTCCTTGATATACTCGATTCTTTACCAAGCGAAGATGAACGATTAAAAGAACTAGAAAAGCAAGGTTTACGTATTAATTGTTGCTAATAATAGGAGGTCTGTAAAGTGATATCAGTTATAGTAGCCTCCCTCATCTTCTTAGTGACATTGATTTTTGTCATTTGGCAGCCAAAGAACTTGTCTATTGGTTGGTCAGCATGTGGAGGCGCAGTATTGGCTCTTTTAGCAGGTGTGGTTGATTTCCATGACGTGCTGGATGTAACTCAAATTGTATGGAATGCAACATTAACGTTTATTGCAGTTATTATTATTTCCTTAATTTTAGATGAAATTGGATTTTTCGAGTGGGCAGCTTTACATATGGCGCGTACTGCAGGAGGCAATGGCGTTCGCATGTTCGTTTATGTATCCCTCCTTGGAGCTGTAGTAGCAGCATTATTCGCAAACGATGGAGCAGCCTTAATTCTAACACCTATTGTACTTGCCATGGTACGAGCACTTAAATTTGAAGATAAAATGGTCTTCCCTTTTATTATCGCCAGTGGATTCATTGCAGATACAACATCGTTACCTCTTGTAGTAAGTAACTTGGTCAACATTGTATCAGCTGATTTCTTTGGTATTCGCTTTTCTGAATTTGCATCACGTATGATTGTGCCAGATCTATTCTCACTTTTGGCAAGTATTGTTGTCTTATATTTGTACTTTCGTAAAAGCATCCCTAAGAAATACAATCTAGATGATTTACAGAAACCGGTTGAAGCCATTAAAGATAAGAAAATGTTCCGTTTATCAGGAATCGTTTTATTCATTTTAGTTCTTGGTTACTTTATTGGTGAGTTTTTCGATATTCCTGTTTCTATTATCGCAGGTATTATTGCGATTTTATTCTTAGGAATAGCAAGAAAGAGTCCCGCTGTTCACACTAAAAAAGTGTTAGCAGGAGCTCCGTGGGCGATTGTTTTCTTTTCGATTGGTATGTATGTTGTTGTCTATGGATTACGTAATGTAGGGCTAACTAAAGTATTAGCAAGCCTCATTCAAGCAACGGCTGACCATGGATTATTTGCTGCAACCATTGGCATGGGATTCATTGCAGCCATACTTTCATCGATTATGAACAACATGCCAACCGTGATGATTGATGCTTTGGCCATTGATGCAACTTCTGCAACAGGTACAATTAAAGAAGCCTTGATTTATGCAAATGTCATTGGTTCGGACTTAGGACCAAAAATTACACCTATTGGCTCTCTAGCCACTCTCTTATGGCTCCACGTTCTTTCGACAAAAGGAGTTAAGATTTCTTGGGGAACCTATTTTAAAACAGGTATTATGTTAACCATCCCAACATTGTTTATTACGCTTGTTGGTTTATATATTTGGTTATCAATTATTTCTTAACACATCACAAAGGAGATTTTACACATGTCTAAAAAAACACTTTATTTCTTATGTACAGGTAACTCTTGCCGTAGCCAAATGGCTGAAGGATGGGCAAAAAAATATCTAAATAATGATGAATGGGATGTACGCAGTGCAGGGTTAGAAGCTCATGGATTAAATCCCAATGCTGTAAAAGCAATGAAAGAAGCTGGTGTTGATATCTCAAACCAAACATCTGATGTCATTGACCCTGAAATTTTAAATAATGCGGATTTGGTCGTTACATTATGTGGCCATGCAGCAGATCACTGCCCAGTAACGCCTCCCCATGTGAAACGTGAACACTGGGGATTTGACGATCCTGCAAAAGCTGAAGGAACAGATGAAGAGAAATGGGCGTTCTTCCAGCGTGTACGTGATGAAATCGCTGAACGTATTCAGCGTTTTGCTGAAACAGGTAAATAATTAATCAAAAAGCAGTCTATTTGTGTAGACTGCTTTATTTCTTCTTAAGATCTGTTTTATAGTAACTAGGAATATCAGGAATGCGTTATTAGTCTAACCAGATTTATAGATTCATATATACCCAAATTTAAAAATGTAGATGGTAATCGATTCTACTTATATAAAAAGCTACCTTTCCCCTAATTTCTATCATTTGATAAGTAAATGCTAAAGTATAAACTTACTTTTTATAAATATAAGATATTCTTTTAGCTAGCTTGTAGAAAAACTTTCGCCTTTACAATTAGATGCGTTTATTGTATGATTACACAACAGGAACATTTGTTCGACACTAAGGGTTTAGAGATGAATAAAGGAATACCAGAGCAAACTAAGACAGTTAAACACAAAATTTTCTCGCACGGAGCAAAAACATTTGAGCCAACTCTTATTCTTTATCGAAATACCTTGGCGTTTATTGTAAACGTAATAACAATCGGAGGTTTCAAATTATGAATGATAAAAAAGCAGCACTAGATATGGCTCTAAAACAAATTGAAAAACAATTCGGTACAGGATCAATTATTAAAATGGGCGAAGGCACACATACAAAAGTTGAGGCATCTAGCTCAGGCTCATTAGCTTTAGATATAGCTCTTGGAATTAATGGTTATCCCAAAGGAAGAATTATGGAAGTTTACGGGCCCGAAAGTTCAGGTAAAACAACCGTTTCCTTACACGCAATTGCAGAAGTACAAAAAAATGGAGGCCGAGCTGCCTTTATTGATGCTGAACACGCACTGGATCCAGTTTATGCAAGAAAACTAGGTGTAGATATTGATGAGTTACTGTTATCTCAACCAGATACTGGTGAACAGGCACTTGAAATTGCTGAAGCATTAGTTAGAAGTGGCGCTGTAGATATTATTGTTGTTGACTCAGTAGCTGCATTAGTTCCCCAAAAAGAAATTGAAGGAGAAATGGGAGATTCTCACGTAGGTCTACAAGCTCGTTTGATGTCTCAAGCTCTTCGTAAACTATCTGGAGCAATCAATAAGTCCAAAACCATTGCCATCTTCATCAACCAAATCAGGGAGAAAGTAGGCGTTATGTTTGGAAATCCGGAAACAACGCCAGGTGGAAGAGCACTAAAATTCTACTCTTCCGTTCGTCTTGAGGTTCGCCGTGCTGAACAACTTAAACTAGGAAATGACATAGTTGGTAACAAAACAAGAATTAAAGTAGTCAAAAATAAAATGGCGCCTCCTTTCCGCATTGCTGAAGTAGATATTATGTATGGAGAAGGTATCTCAAGAGAAGGAGAAATCTTAGATATCGGTTCTGAAGTAGATATTGTTCAAAAGTCTGGATCTTGGTTTTCATATAATGAGGAGCGTTTAGGACAGGGACGAGAAAACGCTAAGATTTTCTTAAAAGAAAACCCTGAAATTAGAGAAGAAATTAGAAAAAGAATTATTGATTTCAAATATGGTGATAATATTAATAACGATAATGTTATAGATAACGATAGCGAAAACGAAAACCAATAAAGGCATAAAACACCTTTCCCACGGTTTGAACTGCACCCCATTATTAGATAAAAAAACTCTAATGATGGGGGTGTTTTTATGTCAAGGCTATTGATTTGTACCTAAATAAACACTGCTCATATAGAGAAACAGCATGAATCTTCTTGCAATCCATTTGTATATTTACAATGAACGCACCTTTCTCTTTGTTTCAATGAAATAAAAAGTATTGCTATTATTCTTAATAATTATTGGTTTAATAGGATTCCTAGCTTTTAAAGTTGTTAAAAGGTTAAAAAAGAAATAAGTAACAAAAAGGACCTGCTGTCAAAACAGCAGGTTCTTTTTAATAAGAAGATACATAATACCAGTTTTTATGTACTTTTTTTATTTGTTCAAAATCCCCGTTAAAATTGCTTTTTGAAGGTTTGTTATCGTTTGGGTTATATACAAACCCCGAAAAATTGTCTAGCATCCCACGGTATGTAAAGAAAAGAATTGATTTAGCCTTTCCTTTTGTTTCTACTACGATGTCGCCCCCACCTTTAGACAATTGAGTATACTTTTTAGGTAATTGAATAAGTGATGGACTATCAGATACATTAGGTTTAATAACACCATTTTCTATTTGAGTTGCAACCTCTTCTCTCTTATCTTGATGGATTTTAAAGTTGAGATCTAAGTTGACTTGATTGAATGGAAAGAAAAACCATAATAAGATAGTAATGAGCTGAATAACAAACGGCTGCCACTTTCTCTTTTTAAAAAGATGAATTAATGTCCATATAGTCATTATGATAAAGAAAGCATATACAAATAACCAAATAGGTAACATTAAAAATTCTGTTATCATATCAACCAGATCCCACTGGAACAAGGACACTAAAATAACGAAAAAACTACTAATTAACGATAAAAGCAACAATCGACTACATTTCACACATTTTCCTCTTCCTAAAATAATTCTTTTTTACCTTAAGTATAATTATATATTAAAATCCTTATAAAAGCGTATGTATAATTCATACATAATTTGTTAACACAATCACTCTTCCAGAAAACATTATAAAAAAGGACCCTTGACGAAGGATAGTTCTTCCAAGGATCCTTTTTCCGGAGTATGCAGCTTTTTATACATTGTTGACTGATCAACGTTTTCTCAGTAGGTGGATGAGAAACTAATGTATAAGAAGTGCACCTTTTATACATATGTTAATTTTAAAAAATATAGTATTTTCAGGTGAAACTGCCTCTTTTTTTAGTAAACCTTTATAAGATATTCTGATAACATCCAAATTTAAGATGATATACAAATTTCTATTCTGCATGCTTATAAACATCCGGTCTCAGGCTTTCAAATATTGGAATGTATGTTTGTTGTTCTGTAACTTTCTGTATATCAATTTCCGCTGTTATAATCTCTTCTTGATCTCCCCCCTCTTCTACGATGTTTCCATTGGGATCAATGACCATTGAATGCCCCGCGTATGTGTTGCCGACATGATTTTCATTACTCACTTTTCCCACGCTGTTACATGCAATGACATAAACACAATTTTCTATAGCTCTTGCCCTCAATAGTGTTCTCCAATGGTCTATATTTCTGGTAGTCCATTGTGCAACGTAGAATATGACTTTTGCACCTTGAGACGTTGGGTAGCGTGTGATTTCTGGAAAACGTAAATCATAGCATATAATTTGACTGGCTTTGATATTGTTAATCTCAAAGACATCTGGGACTTCATCTCCCCCTGTTAAATAATGATGTTCATCCAACATCGGCACGAGATGTATCTTATCTTTTTGATAGAGCAGCTTACCCGTTTTTGATATAGCAAAGGCTGTATTATAAATATTTTCATTTCTTTTATTTGAAACTGAACCTGCAATGATATTCACTTGATGGTTGATTGCTAAACGTTGAATAAAGGGAAAAGCTCTCTTTAAATCAATATCTGCTTTTTCTGCTACATTTTTTAAATCATAACCTGTATTCCACATTTCAGGTATCACAACAATCTCAGTATCTATATGCAGCTTTTCTTCAAATAAGGACTCAATGCGGTTTTCGTTTTGCTTAACTTCACCTTCTATAATCTCTGTTTGAAATAATTGTATTTTCATTTTTCTCCCTCTTATTCATATATAAATTTATAAATAGGATATAAATCACAGTTGTATTTGACATCTTCGCCATGTGATGAAGAAATAATAGAAGGTTTAATTTCATCTATAATTCGTCCGCTATTAATATTTTCACCCATATCAACTGTAAACTTTCGAATCGGCGGATGTAAGGATTCAGCATTAGAAAAGAATAAGTCTCCAGTTAGCAGCACATTGTCATCTTTATGGTGGTATATCACATGTCCTGGTGTATGACCGGGTGTTAAATACACATCTAAAGGTAACTTTTTAATGATGTTGTTACTTAGACTTTCAACTTGATGTTCCACCCCTGTTGTTTCCTTTTCTGCCTTATTTGGATATGGTTTTTCGCCATTGATAAAAGGCGCTTCAACTTCGTGGGCGTAAATAGGAATATTTAAATTATCTCTTAAATACTTGGCGCCATTAATGTGATCTAAATGGCCATGTGTGAGTAAAATACTTTTGGGGATACCTAAAGATTTTGCTATATTTAACTGAGTATGTGCATAGTCTTTCATTCCTGTATCAATGATATGAACACTCTCACCATCTAGCACGTACCATGTATTAATTTTGACAGGAATTCCTACAACAGTTTTGTAAGTAAGTTTGTAAATATGTCTAGAAATTTGGACAAATTCCAATCGATGCACCTTCTTTTGTTTTATTTGATAATATAAGTTTAGTAAGAAAAAATAGACGTAACAAGAAGGCACAATTTTGTTACTAGCCATTGAGGTGAAAAAATGTCAGACTTTAAAAGTGATCAATACGGTCCTTGTACGTTAACTGTAAAGCGTGCTTGTCCAATTGAGTTAACGATGCATATGATGGGTGGTAAATGGAAAGGTATTATTTTATCTTTGTTATCAAAATCACCCATGTATTATAATGCAATGCGCCGTGAAATACCGGGTATTACCCAGCGTATCCTTACACTGCAGCTTAGGGATATGGAAAAAAAAGGATTGATTAAAAGAGAAGAAACAAACGATAACCCTAAAAGGGTTTTATATTATTTAACAGATCTTGGAGAAAGTTTTGTTCCAATACTAAAATCTTTAGAGAAGTGGGGCAATGCTTATATAAGTCAGCAGGAAGAAGAATTAAAAAAATTGTAACGTTTTAAATAAACTCCTTAAATATATTTTATTTCTTTTTAATGACGCCTTGTTTTTTTATAATGTAAGTACTTAATTAAGTAGTATCCGCGAAACTATATTAACTTGAAAATGCAAACTTATTCAATGAGAAAAACCTTTACCATGGCGGTAAAGGCTCTTCCTATGCTCTTCCCTAATGGGAATCTCTTGTTATCTTTATCTCTATTTTTCATTAAGGTCTATGAAAATTGACTGTTTTCTCGTCATCTCCTGTTCGTTCAAACCATCCTCTAAAAGCCCAGTTATCATAACCTCCATCGCCTTCATTAATAAATGTTCCTTCTTCAAATACCCAGACACCATAGGTAATACCATCATAATCTACGGTGTCAAAATATTGAACACCTTGTAATTGATCTGAATTATACCCTTGGCTCAAATTCATAACCATTACATTGTATCGTTGACCTGATTCAAAGAATGCTTTTTCCATTGCTCCCTTGACGAAACCACTTCGATTGTCGGCTGTTTTAGCCGCATCTGCAATCGCTTGTCCTATGGCTACGGGATCAACTGTTACGTCTCCTCCAACTTCTGCAGCCTCTGCAGAGCCTGCAGAACCTCCTAAATTCGGTAGAGCTAATGGCGTCGCTAACACAGCTAAACCTACGGCAGAAGCTACAACAGCTTGTTTCGCTTTTCTCATTTGATCTCCTCCTATTTTTAGGTGATTATTAGAACATTTACCCTTTATTACCAAATTAAAACAAAAAAGATATTATAATTAAGAATGGGAGATGGATAATTTTATTCTTCTAAAGCTTTTGTCCAACCAAACCTAAGTTTATAAGTTTCTTTCTAAAAGCTCTCCTGCTTTTTCTGCCATTTCTCTCGGTGAATATGGCTTTTCATTTTTGAGCCACCACTCAACTACGCTGACGTACGCATTAGCAACAAATTCAGCAAGTAATAATTCATTTAGTTTTACATACAGCTTTTCTCTTTATAAATCTTTTTTGATCTTTACTCACGGGTGTTACCAATCGATTTGTTTCTTATCGCTGAAAAGCTTTTCATTGGGTTCTTCAGAGCCAATTGCTGCTAGCCATAAAATGAAAAGCGAGTAATCATTTGACAAGTTTCTTAAAACGGCATATATACGTTATGCTTATAACTTATTAAACCATTCATCATCAACAGGTTCTAGCCATTCTGTTTCTCCTGGTGTCATTGCTAAGTGCACAAACCAGCTATCCTTTGTGGCGCCATGCCAATGTTTCACATTTGGTGGGATGTTCACGACATCACCTTTTTTTATTAACTGTGCTGCTTTACCTTCTTCTTGATACCAGCCTTCTCCACCTGTTACTAATAATACTTGTCCAACTTTATGAGAATGCCAGTTATTACGAGATCCTGGAGCAAAAGTTACATTTCCAATAGATGTGTTAAGCGGCTTTTCGTCTGTAAATACCATTTTTAAATAGGCGTCTCCACTAAAATTGGCTTCCACTTTTTGTCCTAGTGGAAAGATTGTGCTATTACTTAATTCTTCATGCTTCATATTTCTTCTCTCTCCTTTTAAGCGTTATAAATTTTTTTAGCAATATTAAAAGCAGACCATGCTTTGGGCCACCCTGCATAAAACGAAAGATGAGTAATCACTTCTACAATTTCGTCTTTGGTTACTCCGTTTTTCTTTGCTTTTTGAAGATGCGGCGTTAATTGCTCAAAGTTTCCACCCGCAATTAAGGAAGAAACTGTAATCATACTTCGATCACGCGGAGATAACTCTTTCTCTCGCGCCCATACTTCGCCAAACAAAACATCATCATTAAGCTCAGCAAACTTTGGAGCAAATTCCCCTAACAGCTCTCGTCCTGCGGTTTGTTTTTCCGGCATCTCTCTCTCATCCTTTCTTTCTATTTTGATCGTTACAACAGATGTAGTATAAGACTTAAACTTAGGTTTAAGTCAACAAGAGAATGTCGATGTTTTAAGAAGAAATTCATTATTGACTTAAAGTCGACTTTAAATGATAAGTTCAATAGATATAAGGAGACAATACTAAAGAAAAAACAATTATATATAACTGACTTTAAGCATTCAGTATTAGTCCAAATAAATGATAGAAAAGGTGAATACGATGGCTTATTCAATTGGAGAATTTGCAAAAATCCTTGGCGTAACAGCAAGTTCCCTCAGATATTATGAAAGACAAGGTTTGCTTACACCTAATCGGGATGAGAATAATTTACGAAGATATACGGATGATGATATTGAATGGGGGAAGTTTCTCCTCCATTTAAAAGGTTCAGGCATGTTAATAACAGAGTTAAAACAATACACTAAATGGCGTGCAATAGGTGATAAAACAATACAAGAGAGATTACATCTACTTGAAAACCGCAAACACCTTGTACAACAGGAAATACAAACTTTACAACAGAGTCTAGACATTTTAAATCGTAAAATTGAATTTTATAACGATCGGTTAAGAGGCGAATTATATGATTTTGTTCTTTATCCAAATGAAGAATCAAACTCATAACATAAGACAATAGAAAACTTTTTCTATTGTCTTATGTTTAGGTGGAAATCTCTTTTCTAAAATGTATTTTTTTAATCTATTCGGCTAGTATAGGAATGAACAAAATTGCTTGTCCCCTTTTGATCGTCTGTTAGAAAAAGTTGAGGTAATTCATTCAACATGATAACCAACTATTATTTAATGGATTTAGTTGCAATATAACAAGGCATATATTCAGTGATTTTCCCTTTGTGGTGATGATCTTCATAAAGAGCTTGTAGAGTGAATCCAGCTTTTAGCTGTCCACCAATTTGAGTTTCTAAAGAATGACTAAACTGTACACCGCCGTTCTTTATAAGTTCTTCATCATTTTCTATCGTACTTTTAGTTCCGTCATAAGGTAATTTATGAACCACTTGTAATTCTTTCTCATCTTCTCCAAATAAATAGAGAGCAGGGTTTGCAAAGCCAGATAGCAGAACGCCACCTTTTTTAAGAACTCTAAAACATTCTTGCCAAACGTGTTCAACATCTTGAATATAGCAGTTTGATACGGGATTAAAAATCATATCGAACGTCTCATCTTCAAAGGGAAATGTCTTACTCATATCGCCTTTAACTAAATCAATAGAATAGCCTTCTCTAGCGGACACCATTTTTTCTAATTCTAATTGTTTATCAGAGTAGTCAAACACTGTAACTTCTGCATGCTGCGCTGCAAAGACTGGGCATTGCTGTCCTCCTCCACTAGCAAGTCCCAATATTTTTGCTTTTTTAAATGGAATAAACCAGTTATGTGGAACAGGCTTACAAGGTGTTAAGTAAATATCAAAAATACCTTGAGTTGCATCTGCAAAATCTTGATGATTAATAGCTAATGACCATTCTCCTCCAGCTGAAGCCCACTCATCCCACATTTTGGAGTTGATTTTTGTATAATTAGCTTTTTGTGACATAGTTACTCCCCCTTTATCTCTTTTAGTATTTTGTTTAATTTTACCATATCGCTAGAAGAATAATTTAGATGTACTAATTAATTTTTTCTGTTTCAGATAATTAATCTGTACTGGAGAAGTACTTAATAGATATTTTTTAAGATAAAAGCTTGTATATAAATAAGATACGAGTTTTATTTTTAATGGCTTGTCTCGAAGCTTTCAGCCATCATTAGATCATTTTTGTAGGCAGCCATTGCGAGTTCATATCTCACCTTTTGACCCGCTTCTACAAAATCAGCTTCCTTCACAAGGCCTGATACTGAATATTGGTGACCTTTAAAATCTACGTTCAGTTCAGTAATTTGATTGAATTGAAAGCTCTCTATAGGAATTCCATTCACATCTTTCAACAAATACTGGCCATATTTCTCGTTACATGTTTGTGCTACTTGCTCCATTACTTTGAAGGCATCTTCCGGATTTTGTCTATAGTTGAGAATAAGACTTTCATTTACCCGGCGTCTTCCTCGGGTTCCATTCTGAAGTTCCGTAATGTTGCTATATGAGACGGTATAGAGGTAGCCGTCATACTGACGAATCTTTAAGTAGCGCATGGTGATTTCTTCTATTTTTCCTTGGCGGTTTCCGTTGAGAATAACATAATCTCCGTGATGGATCTGACGTTCAAACAGGTAAGTCAGTCCCATTATATAATCACGGATAATATGCTGGAGGATTATTGCCAAGGCACTGGCCAACACTACTGAACTAGTGAGTATCTTTCCAAAGTCAAAGAAATGGCTAAGCACATAAATAAAGAAAAAAGCCAGGCCTACTACTCTTGTCACCTGATTAGAAAAATGCATTAAGGTTTCTTCTCGTTTTTCATCTAAAAAGCTCGTTTTATCAAAGAAAAGCTTAATGAATTTGCGAATAAAATAAACGATAAGTATAATCAGCAGCGCTACCGTTAAAACCTTTACGGGAAACTGCTGGAAGAATTCAGTGAAAACCAACTTACCCACTCCTTATTTCTAACACTATACCAAAAGAATGTACGTAAAGACAAAAATCTTCTGTTCTTCATAAACCTTAATGATAATAGCACGGTTTCATCAAAAAAAGAAGCGGTATCTATGCTTTTTGAAGGTCGGTATATTGATGATAATCTCTCAATTAATTGATATTAAAGGGGTGAGGTGAACTTTAATAGACTAATTTTCTTCGTTATTTTGTAGACTATTCTTATATATCTTTTGACTTTTGCAGACTTTCTAATAAAGACATTCCTATATGTTCATCATTATTTCTACCTAATCTATAATTAGCTAAAACGACGGACGCAACTTTATTTTCTTTATCAATCCCTAAAAATGAGCTGAAGCATCCTGTTCCACCGCCGTGCAACACTACATTATTATTTTTCTTTAAAAGCAACCATCCAAGACCCATATCAAATTTCTTTATTCCATTACCGTGTTTTTTATGACAAGAAGAAAGATATGGTTTATCTTCGTACATATTTATTTTTGCGTATTTAAGTAAATCTTCAGCCGTTGAGGATACTGCCCCCGCAGGTGATATAAAGTTTTCTTTGTCCCACTGCCAGTTGCCGCAACCATTATTTTTGCGGTCATAGCCCTGTAAATTATTGTGTGAAGTGCCTAAACAAGTATCCTTTAGTCCAAGCTCATTATGAAGAAAGTCATTCATAGTGTCCCAATATCCTTTGCCTGAGACAGTTCCTAACACATACCCAATAAGTGAAATACCGAAATTAGAATATTTCCATGAATAATCTACTTCTTTCAATTTAGTTCTTTCAATTAGCATTTTCATTTTGTTAAAATCCATATGCAACGGATTATTTTTGTTCAAATCACTTCCGCCAAAAATCAAACCTAAAATTATTTTAAAATATTCTCGTTTATTTAAAGGTAAGCTTCCTGAATATCCAGAAGAGTGAGTAGCGAGGCGGAGCAATGTAGGATAATACGTATCTTCTTTAAGTTCTTTTATGTATTTTTGTATAGAGTCGTTTAACGACACCTTGTTTTCAAATATGTATTTTGATAACAGCGATACAGTGAAAGTTTTCGTAATAGAACCAATTTCATAATGATATTTTTTTGCCGAGTCAATTTCACCGCTTTCATTATAGACTTTTATAATAGACTGATTGTCCGTTAAGTAGCCAACGGTTAGTTTCAAGTGCTTTTTTCCTTTACAGGTTTTATTAATTAATCGTAATGTTTCATCGCTGATTTCAAACATAATGATTGCTCTCCCTTATCCTTTATTTTTAAAATTTTAAAAGGATTAATCGATATGCTTTAAGTTAGATTAGCTTATCCAGTTTTTTTATATATTCTTTCTCATATTATCAATTGCTTGAACTCTTCGACTTTCAAGCTCCCTTATTACTCTAAACTGTAATTCATTGTGATCATCATCCATTTTGATGTTGCCTTCTTCTTCAAATCCATCATGTTCTTCCCCATCGAAGCTATAGAGTTTCTTTAAAAGCTTCCACATTATTTCCAACTCTTCAGTTGAGAACTTTTTAAAAAGTTCTTCCAAAAAGAAAATTCCTTTTTCTGAGACAACAAGCAGTGCTTCTTTTCCCGCTTTCGTAATTTTTACGTTAACTGCACGCTTGTCTTTACTGCTAGGAACTACGTCAACATAACCCTTCTTTTCCATAATGGTAATCAACTGTTTGACGCTTTGTTTTGTAGTTCCTAATTTTCTAGCAATATTATTCAACGTTGTTTCATCTTCAGGTAAATGTGCAATTGCCACCATCGCCATATGCTGTCTTGATGTTAAAAGTTCAAGAGATTTATCACCTTTTACTTGAATTTTATTTGCCAGAGAAAATAAGGTAGCGTAAGTTTGCTGCATCAAGAAAAGCTCTTTATAAATATCCATATTCACCCTCCATTTTAGACAGTGTATTGTCTAAAATGAGGATAGTACATTTTGGTAATTAAGTCAATATACTGTCTATTTTAATTTTGACTATTCTAAGGAGATTATTCTGTTACACTAAAGTAGGCAAAGAAATCATGATCGTTCGTAAGCAAAAGTTGTCCTTTCTTTATCCAATTAGATATACTAAAAAGGCACTCCAATTTAATACTGCTCTTAAAAAATGTAAGAAAATCGATATGAAGTAAAGGAGAAAAGACATGAACCAACACACACAACCTTTAAGCCCTATCGCCTTCCATCTTGGTCCACTTGAAGTCCATTGGTATGGAATTATCATAGGAATAGGCGCTTTCTTAGGCTTCTTGTTAGCCTCGAAAGAAGGAAAGAAACGAGGGATCTCTTCAGAAACCATCTCTGATTTACTTCTGCTAGCACTACCCATTGCTATCATTACTGCTCGAATTTACTACGTACTTTTTGAATGGAGTTATTATAAAGACCACCCAGGCGAAATTATAGCAATTTGGCATGGAGGCATAGCTATTCACGGTGGAATTATTGGCTCTGTATTAACAGCTATATGGTTTTGCAGAAAAAAGAATCTTTCTTTTTGGAAAATGACTGATGTTTTAGCTCCTAGCTTATTATTAGGCCAAGCTATTGGCCGGTGGGGAAACTTCATGAATCAAGAAGCACACGGCGGACCTGTTACACGTCAGTTCTTAGAAGCTTTACATTTGCCTGATTTTATTATTAACCAAATGTATATAAATGGAACTTACTATCATCCTACGTTTCTCTATGAATCACTTTGGAACATAATAGGTGTGCTTGTCCTAATCGTACTAAGAAAATCCTTGTTAAAAAGAGGCGAAGTCTTTCTTACTTACCTGCTATGGTATTCGATAGGAAGATTTTTTATAGAAGGACTGCGTACAGATAGCTTAATGTTAACCTCTCATATCAGAATAGCTCAATTAGTTTCTTTCCTTTGTGTGCTAGGCAGCTTGATTCTGCTATGGTATAGACGCAAAAAAGGCTTAGCAACTAGTAAGGCTGTCTTTCTCTCATAAGAACCGATATTTTTATGCAGTTTTGTAAAATTAGTAGTTGATGGACTATGTTTCAGATATCAAAACGTGTAATGAGAAATAAAAAACCAATAAAAGCAGCAAGTTGATTTTCAGTGAATCTGAAGATCAACTTGCTGCTTTTACGCATTAGTTATTAATATTTTTAATCTAAACTATGATTTATATATATTTTACTAATAATAAATCGTCTTTTATAGTTAAGGTATACACTTCTTGTGTGAAGCTGCACTTGATAAGAATTCATATTGGAGATGAAATGTATGATAAATATAAATAAAGCCCAAAAACGGACTCTATTCCCACGAACAAATGCCCAGACGTCACCTAATGTTTTTTTATGGGCTGAAGGAATTGCTTTTACTTTTCTTTTTGCTTTACTTGCTTATGGCTTAGCGAAATTCCAGGGGTTTAATCATATCGGTCCACTAGCCTGTTCAATTATAATGGCAGTCATTTATCGTCAAATTTTGGGGTACCCTGAAAAAATAAGATCTGGAATTGAATTTTCTTCTAAAAAGCTGTTACGCTATGCCATCATTTTATATGGCCTAAAGCTTAATATTGATGTTGTTATTCATCACGGATTAGGATTGTTGCTTCACGATGTGGGAACGGCTTTATTTGCAATTGTTTTAACGGTTTTTCTAGCCAAATGGATGAAGGCTGATAGCGGTTTATCCCTTCTTTTAGGGATAGGAACAGGAATATGCGGTGCTGCAGCTATCGCAGCTGTTTCTCCAATTATAAAAGCAAAAGAAGAAGATACAGCTATCGGAGCTGGTGTTATTGCTTTAGTGGGAACCCTATTTGCGATTGGATATACCATTTTAAGACCTTATATACATTTAACAAATATTCAATATGGAATTTGGTCAGGCGTTGGCCTCCATGAAATTGCCCATGTAGCTCTAGCGGCAGCACCGGCTGGACGCGACGCCCTAGCTATTGGCCTGTTGGCCAAGTTAGGCAGAGTGCTCTTACTTGTGCCATTAAGCTTTATCTTAATGTACTGGATGAAGCGAACAGGAAAAATTGAAAAGGATACTAAGATTGAATTCCCTTGGTTTTTAATAGGTTTTATAATCATGAGTATTTTTGGGAGTTATGTCGTTGGTAAGCACCTTATAATACCTAAAACGATCATGGATGATATTTCAACTCTAACTACCTTTCTTTTAACAATGGCTATGGTCGGGCTAGGGTTAAATGTAAGTTTGAAGGCTCTTCGAACAAAAGCATTAAAGCCGTTGATTGCGATGTTTATTACCTCTATACTCTTATCATTTCTTACGTTTTGGACGATGTAAAGACAAGTAAATTAAAATGATTAAGTAACAGCTACTACTTCCTATACAACTGTTAATGCGAAAAAAGTTTCTTATTTCTCAGGTTTTAAATCTCTTCCCAAATTTATGGATTAATTATAGAGAAATCTAAACCTATAACCTAGATACTAATGGCAGTTCCCTCCCTAATAAACGTTTTCAATTAAAAAACAATCTTTATTGCAGTAAGTAGTGATGTAATAAAGGTTGTGTTTGTATATACTAGGGGTTGTAGTGCTGGACTTGGTGTTGTTTTAAGAGCATCAAGCGGATAAAAAGCCGAAGCATCTCCTACCATGAAATGCAGTAAAGCAGTGAAACATTTAGAAAATACATTGACGCCCCTGAATCAGTCATGGTATAAACACAATAGGAGAGTTTAGCACTTAAAAGCATAAAAGCGATAAAGTTTAAAACAATATTTATATAAATAGAATACATAGGAGGAAACAACTACCATGGGACATAATAGCAAAATTATAGACTGTACCATTCGTGACGGAGGTTTAATTAATAATTGGGATTTTAGCGTTGGATTTGTGCAAGACTTATATAACGGCCTAAGCGCAGCCGGCGTTGAATACATGGAGATCGGTTATAAAAATTCACCTAAGCTTCTTCAAGCAACTGAGCCCAATCCATGGAGATTTCTTGACGATAACTTTCTCAAAGAAATTATCCCTGAGAAAAAGTTCACGAAGCTATCTGCCTTAGTAGATATTGGGCGTGTAGATCCAAATGACATTCTGCCACGTGAACAAAGTATGTTAGATATGATTCGAGTGGCATGCTATATCCGCGAAGTAGATAAAGGCTTAGAGCTTATAAAAATGTTTCATGATTTGGGCTATGAGACCTCACTTAACATTATGGCACTATCTAGCGTACCGGAAAATCAGCTTATTGAAGCATTTGAAATGGTAAAGAAAAGCCCTGTAGATGTTGTATATATCGTTGACTCCTTTGGAAGCCTAGACCCTGCGGATATTGAGCATCAAGTGAAAAAGTTTCAAGCCATGATTCCTAGCAAACAGCTTGGGATCCATACCCATAACAACATGCAGCTAGCTTTTGCTAATACATTAACTGCAATGCGCAGTGGCGTTACATTCCTTGATTCATCTGTTTATGGTATGGGCCGTGCAGCTGGTAACTGTAACACAGAGCTGCTTGTTAGCTACATCCCAAAACCAAGCTATGAAATGAAGCCGATTCTTGGCGTAATTGAAAAACATATGCTTGAAATGCGTCAAAAGTGGGAATGGGGCTATATCATTCCTTACATGATTTCTGGTGTACTGAATGAACATCCACGTGTTGCTATGGCTTACCGTGATAGCGAGGATCGTGACAAATTCGTAGATTTTTATGACAAAGTGACATCTCCAGAAGTTACTACGTCTCCATCATCAAGATAAGTTAAAATGCTAAAAGTACCTCTGTTAATCGGGGTACTTTTTTGTTTTTGTACAAAAAGCCCATGATTGTATAGCATCTACTTAAACTTTGATACCCTCGATCTCGACAATTAGCTAAATGTAAACAGTCGTGCTCTTCTTAAACTATTATTTATGTATGTAAACCGGCGTTCCAATGGGAACTACAGAGGAAAGTTCTAGAATATCTTCATTGTCCATTCTGACACATCCATGTGACATATCTCTGCCAATAGAAGCTGGATCATTAGTCCCGTGTATTCCATATGTAGGTTTTGATAGTCCCATCCATAAGGGACCAAATACAGCTGGAGGGGTAGTATCTTTATTAATGATTTTAAATTTTCCAGTTGGAGTTGGCGTAATCATTTTCCCTACAGCAATAGGATATGTCTTTACTAATTTAGCTCCATCATATAGTTTTAATTGATGCTGCTTTATTGAGACATCTATCCTTTTTGCCATGGCAGTACCTCCAACTTCTTATAAGTTACTATAAATAGAATTTTTTTATTGTTAACAACGTATATCGAATAACTGTTAACTGAAAAATATCTAAATTAATCCATAAAAACTAATGCTATTTATACCGTTCTAATAGTGAAAAATTTTTTTAAAAGCCAAGGCCCTGGCGTAAATCCAAGTGTTAATTGCCAAGCTCCTATTGCTTGCAAACCAAATTTACGAACTAACACCATTTTTTCACTCATGCTTCTTACATCTTCAAACCATACTTCATGCATCTGTCCCGCTTGATCTCTATACTGAAAAAATGGCGATTTGTACTCTTTTGAATATTGGATAGGCGACTGATATCTCATCGCTGTTTTAATCGCATCTTGATTGGATATAGCAGATGCTACTGTGCCGGGCTTGTAAGGAATTGACCAGTTATATCCATACAAAGGGACTCCAATGATAAGCTTTCTTCGCGGAACACTTTTTATCGCAAATTCTATTGTTTTTTTTACTTCAGTAATAGGTGCAACAGGCCCTGGTTCGCTGCCTGCATGATGCCAATCATATGCCATAATGAACATATAGTTAACAACGGCACCTATTCCACCGTAATCATATCCTTTTAACCAAGGAATATCTTCGCTTGTCTTCGCTGGAACCGCTATGGTCAGCACGTATCCGGCAGGTTTTAAACGTTCACCCAGCTGACGTAAAAATCCTGTAAAAAGATCTCTATCCTCAGCCTTTACACGTTCAAAATCAATATTCACCCCCCCGTAGCCTTTTCTAGATACTAAATAAAAAATATTATTAACAAGATTGTTTCTTGCCTGAGGATTATTTAAAACTTGATGGGCAAGATCCGAACTAAACCCTTCAGAAGTTAGATTAGTAATCGTAACTAACGGTGTAACTCGGTTTTTCCAAGTCGTTTCAATTGCTACTAAATCGTTTAAATCATTCATAATATCTCCATTGCTGCCAAAATGATATTCAAAGATAGAAATGGACGAGGAATAAGTTGCAAAATCAGTAATTAAATCGCGATCTAATTCTGGATTTCGAACGGCATAATACTCCAGTGTACCTGCAATATAGTCTGATATATTAGGGATTTTCATTTTCATTCCCACCTGCAAATAATTATAATGGACTGAAGGATTAGCTCTTTTTAATTGTTCTAAGGATACATAAGCTTTTTTAGCAATACTCCTCATCGTATCACCAGGTTGAACTGTGTATACATAAGAAGCTATAAGTAAGGCTTGACCTGGAACAACATTTGTTTCTTCTAAACCATTTACCCTCCTAAGCTGCGCAATGGGATAATCATATCTACTGCTTATTGAAGACAGGGTATCACCAGGTTGAACTATATGAACAAACATGTTTTCTCCTCCTATGTACTCTTTATCGAATTATGTTTTATTTCGTGACAAGTTTAAAGAAGCCATTCAATAAATGTATATGAGTATTGTTTGTATATATAACTGAGTTAAGTGAGGGGGAACCTCTTTACACACTCCCTCCTCTATTGCGCCCCTCATACGGGTAGAAATGTTCCAAAGATTACATCAAAATCTATATATCATAAACGTATGCTTTTAGCGTGCTTGAAAAAGGGTGATTATTTGTCGGGTAGGATTACGTTAAGAAATAAAACTATTTTAAACAATATAAACAACGCGGCGATTAATATTAGTCTTAATGAATAATTAAAATCGAAAAACCTTCTCCTCTGTTAGGTAGAAGGTCATTCGTGTAATTGAAATGTCAATGTAGTCTCTGTAAAAAAGAATTCAATTCTTTAAACGGAAGTGGAAGAATACAAGTAAATTTGAGTGACATGATTTATTTCAGAGCCGGGCTTCCATACCGCAGATAAATTAAAGTCCTTGACCTACTTTAACTTTATTTTCACCTGTACTCCTATAAGCCCATATGATAACCGGAATTAATATCAAAGACAGAATTCCTCCACTTAATGATAAAACAGCATAACTTGATTGAGCCACAACCATTCCGGATAAAGCTCCTCCGGAAGCTCCCGCTAAAGCAATTAAAACGTCTATAGTACCTTGTGTTTTCGCACGTGTTAATGGTTCTGTAGCATCCACTATTTGAGCTGTCCCGCTAATTAAACCTAAGTTCCATCCTAATCCAAGTAACGATAGAGCAACCACTAGAAGAACCATTGAATCACTCGGTGCCATAGCTGCTACCAGCCCAGCTAAAAGAAGGATAATTCCTGAAGTAATTGTCATCGCCGTTCGTCCAATTTTATCAATTAAGACCCCTGTAAATAATGAAGGAAGATACATAGAACCAATATGAAAGCCAATTACAACTCCTACTTCAGTTAGCCCGTGGCCATGATGTTTCATGTGCACAGGTGTCATGGTCATGATAGCAACCATTACAATTTGAGTAAGAACCATAACTGTGGCGCCAACAGCCACTCCTTTTTTGTTCGTTGATCGCTCAGTATTTATTAAATTTCTTTGAGCATCACGTTCTTGTTCATTCGCTTCTATTGCTCTTGCAATCAGTAACGGATCCGGACGCAGCATAATATAAAATACAAGACCAGCTACTATATATGCAACTGCTGCTAAAATGAAAGGTCCCGCAAGTGCTGGGGCACCAATAGAAAGAGCAAAATCTCCCATTACATTAACTAAATTCGGACCTGCAACGGCTCCAAATGTAGTGAAAACCATGGCCATACTAACAGCGGTCCCCCGTTGTTTTGCTTTGGCTAAATCTGTTCCTGCATAACGCGCTTGTAAATTAGTAGCTGTTCCTGACCCATAAACGAGGAGCGAAAGAAAAAGAAGAAAAACACTATTAAGAATGGCAGAAAAAATAACACCAATTGCTCCAACTCCCCCTAGAATAAAACCCGTCGTAAGTCCTGCACGACGCCCTTTTTTTTGAGAAAGCTTTCCTACTAACAAAGCAGCTCCTGCAGATCCTAAAGTAAATAGAGCCGTCGGTACTCCTGCATAGGCATCTGTACCAAGCATTTTCTGTGCAATAAGTGCACCGACAGTAACTCCTGCTGCCAATCCTGCACCGCCAAAGATTTGAGAAACACTTACAACAAATAAGGTTCGTTTATATAAAGCTTTTTGTTTCTCTGGTGAATTAACATATTCTTGTAAACAAGTTGATTGGGTGTCTGAAGCTTTTACATGATCCTCGTTTACCATCATAACCTTCCTTTCAGGAAACTCATTTTATTTTTGAAAATATTCTCCCTAGATTTGGATTATCATAACACGCATAAAAAAACCATACAATATTATAATTGTATGGCAAACAATATTATAAATAGTCGTTAAGTAAACGTTTAAGGATAATCAATCCTTGCTCAAGCTCTCCAATCGTTTTCGGTGCACAGACAGCGATCCTTACAGCTCTGTCTGGACAACTGTTTCCCACTACAAAGCGTTCTGCTGCATACACTTGTACGCCCTGCTGCGCAGCTAATGTTTCAAATTCAGCACCTGTAATCTTTTCTGGTAATAGTAACCAACGAAATATACCAGTTTCCATACCTAAACACGTGTAATTTTCTAAATGTTGATTTGCAATTCGATTTCTGAGAATAGCTTGTTGACGATGATTCTCTACTAAGGGTTCAAATTGATTTGACACAATAATACGTGCTGTTAGCTCTGCTAATAATGGTGAAACTGATATATTTAAATTATAAAGTGCTTTTGAAATAGGCTCTTTAAATCGACTAGGCGCTGCTACATATGCTAGTCGTAACCCTGGTGCTATTGATTTTGATAAACTCGCAATATAGATGACTTGTTCTGGTGCATATGATGCCACTGCTGGCATTGGTTGCTCATGATGGAGATGATACGTTGCATCTTCAATAATAAATTGGTTATATTTTTTTGCAATCACGGCAAGCCTTTCTCGGTTTTCAACGGACATACAGCAAGCAGTTGGATTATGGTAGTCTGGTATCAAGTAAATGCCTTTAATATTATCATTTTTACATGCATATTCAAAAGCAGTTGGACTCATTTCATAATTCTTTGATTTTATCGGTACTAATTGTACACTAAGCATAGCTGCAACCGTTTTTAAACCTGGATAAGTGTGATGATCAACCCCGATGCGATCTCCAGGCTGACAAAGACTCGCTAGTATTGCAGCAATTGCATTTTGTCCTCCATTTGCAAATAAAATGTGATCAACTGTTGTTTTGAATCCGCCTCTTCTCATCAGCTTTACAGCTGCATCTTTTTGCCAAAGACTTTCACCTGGCCTCCCATAACTAAACCACTTTTCGTAATCAGTCTCTTGTAGCATATCTTTTAGTAGAAGGAGAAGCGGCTCGTATGAATCATTGTCTGGCAGTGTCGCGCCCATTTCAATTAAGTGGCTAGGCTTTATATCTTCGAGTAAATACGCATTCGATAACGCATCATACGATACGAATGTACCGCTTCCAACAGTAGCACTTAATAAACCCTTTAGCTCGCACACTTTAAATGCTTTTGAAATCGTACTCAAATTTAAATCTAAATAATCGGCTAGCTCTCTCTGTGGAGGAAGTTTTGTTCCAGGTAATAAAACTCCCTTGATAATATCCTGTTCCAATTGTCCTGCAATGGCTTGGTAAATAGGCTTTCTTGTTTTATCAACAGATGGTTTCCAGCTCATCGGATAGTTTTCAAACGAATTAATCGGCATAGTATCCATCCTTTTTTCACACAATTATATACCTGTACTGTTTATATCACAATTATCATTATTAATAATTTCCAAGAATCTATGGTTTTTGAGACTTGATTATGATCAATTATTTTAACGATTAAATATAATTGATCATAATTTTCTACACCTTTTTCTCATGTTTCTAAGCCTCTTGTGACACTGCGAAGAAACATTTTTGTCCTACTGCTAAGAGTTAATAGAGGAGAAGCACATGCTGAAGGTACCAATTCACGCATGTGAAATATCTTAACCTTATCCTAGAGCCGGATCATCAGGGGATGATGTTTTTAGAAGCTATCTTCTATTCAATAAAGGAGTCTTTTGTAAAGAGGAAGTCCGTTCTTTCTTAAACTTTTTAAAATTTCTTGACCTTAATAGTGCTTAATGAAAAATAGATTTTTCAGTCTAGCTACTCATAAATCTATACAAATCTTTACCTACTGTTGTAGGTAAACGTTTACAGTTTAACTTGTCTTCCTTTTACTTATTTCTTTTTTTCCATTTTATAACCTGGATGTTAACGCCATGGTCTTCTTGAGATGATATGGTGAATTCGTCCATTAATTTTTTCACCCCTGATAAACCAACGCCTAACCCTCCTGACGTTGTATAGCCACTTTCCAGCGCTTTTTGAATATTTTTAATGCCAGGTCCTTTATCTATAGCTATTATTTTGAGTCCTATTTCAGGTTTTTTCTCTATTATTTCCATTGTAATTTTTCCGGTAGTGGCATATTTATATATATTTCTGGATAATTCTGAAATAGTCGTAATAATTCGGGCCTGATCAAGTGTGCTGAAGCCTAAGCAGTTAGAAAACATTCGCCCTTTCTGACGCGCTTCTACTATATCCACTTCAGTGTGTATCTCAACAGTTAAAGGTTCCTTTCCTTCATCCGATTGAAATAGCATAATTATCACCACTTTCTTTATTTTAATAGTAGTAAAAAAACAATAGGCCAAAAAGAAAGGTTATATAACCTTTCTTTTTGGCCTACATCTAGTTCAGTGCCTAGCTTATCAATGCCGTTATGAAGTTGGGTTTAAAATCAGAAGAATTGTACTTTTATCTTTATGAAAGTCCCATGCTACTAGTATATCTGTTACCTTTGAATCTAAAATTACTTCTAATGATTGACTATGTTCATGAAGTAGCCTTTTTTCGAGATTTCTTTTAGCCAATGTAAGGTTTTCTTCAAATCCTAATTGAACTAATTCTTTCTCTATATTTACCATAATACCTTCCCTGATTATAAGAAGTGTTCTCTGATCTAATAAATAAGAAGAAACATCGTGAGGGAATTTTTCTGCTTTTTGAGTTACTTCCTCAACTTCTTTATGTAGCAATTTCTGATTCTTATAGGAATGATTAGCTATGTTTTCTTTATCAGAATGGATCATGATAAACATCCCAGACTGCAGCTCTAAATTCCAATCATAATAAAATTCTTTAATATCTAAATGTATATTTAATTGTATATATCCTTTTATCTCTTCAATTAAAGTCTCCATTAACAAATCACGTGTTTTTTGAACATAGATAACTTGTTCCTTGTCTAACAAAACCTTTTCTAAAGGTAATAAAAAGGCTTTAAAATAAACGGTTATAAAAGGAGGAGAAATGACGGTGAATACACCTCCAGGACCTCTTCCAAAGTTTTCACGAAGTAACCTTCCCATATAGCTACTTAATTCTTTTTCCAGTTTCGTTTTATCCATAGATGGTGCACCTAGTTTCTAGTTTCATAAGGTATACTATTCGTGATGTTTTATGAAAAATCCTTCTTCCTCATAAGATCATTTTCGGTAATAAGAATTCACTTTTTATAAAGTGTAAACGAAAGGCATACTAGTATATCTTTAATAGATTGGTTTCTGTTTACCTTTGTATTTTCTGTGTTTCAAGATTCTTCTTTTATTTAAAATTCCAATTTTACTTCCATAGATAATGGTACTTAAAAGTAGTATATCCTTGCTAATTTCTTCTTTGTATAATTCATTGTCATACTTTTGGTAATCCTGCAACAATCGACGAAGCTCTTTTATAAACAATACAATCTCATGATTATCAGCCATCCCGACCAAATCCTTTCTGTTGGCACATCCTATTTTTAGGTGCTGTTTTAGGGAATTATTCCGTTACAAAAGGACTTACTCTTTTTAGACAACAAAAATAAGCCGAAAAAGAAAAGGTATGTCCTTTGCTTCCTCGGCTTATGTTTGGCACAGTGTGTCCAATTCATTACTGCCTCATTACTTTTTTGGTTTTAGGATAAGCGTAATAATACTATTATCCTTTTCAAAATCCCAATCTACAAAAATATCAAGAATGTCTGCATTTAATATCTCATCATAGTCATCGTTTTGTCGTAAGATTCCTTTTTCCAAAGGACGTTTAGAGATGCGTAAGGTGTCATCAAAACCCAACGAAATTAGCTGTTTTTCAATAGCCACCAATATTCCCTCGCGTACGATGACCAATGTACGATCGCTTAATTTATATGAAGAAATTTTTTCAGGTCCTTTTTGGGCAATCTCACTCATCTTTATAATTCGATCATGAATTGCTTGTTTTCCTGGGTAAGGGTCACCCTCAGTCAAATCGGCTTTCAAATCGTCCAGACACACTCCCACAAAAATTCCGGAGTGGTGATCTAAATTCCAATCATAATATAAGTGCTGTATGTCGAGGTCTGTAATCCCTTTAATTTGACCAGTGATTTGAGGTTCAAGAGTTTTTACCAACAGCTCTCTTGTAGTCATCACTTGAAGTTCTTCATTCTGATTTAACAGTACTTGCTCCATAGGTGATACGAAGCCACTGACATAAATAACAACATAAGGTTCATAAATCGTAACATGAACAGCCTCAGGGCCTTTTCCAAAGTTATCTCGTAACAATTTGCCCAAATTATTCGCCAGCTTTGTTTGCTGAGCTTTAATATCCATATTTCTTCATCCTTTATTAAGAAAGAAGCATCATATCCTCTTTCCATCATTTTATTGTACCATTATGAACGAATAATTTAAATATACAGAATAAATAAAAAATAAATGTTACAATACGTTTAACCTAATTATAGACGTTCAAAACCTCTTCTTTCTATTGCTTAGGAAGTATTTTGAATGTCACCGAAAAATTCGAATCCATTAGATTCGTATTGCTGTTTTCAATAAAGAAATTTATTATACGATAATGAACAAAATTTTTTTATTTCTTAGTAGCAATCTATATATTTTTGAAGGGAAGATCAATTGTTTGTAAAAGAGAATTAAGCTTTGGAAACGTGCAAAAAAGCCAAAGCTTTCTTAAAAAGCATTTGGCTGCTTGCTTATTTCTTTCTTGCTTTACTTAAATAAAAATCTACTAATCATTTAACAGACCTTTATTAAGAAAGAAGATCCTCCTCCCTGACCGCTTTCTTTCTTAATAACCCCATCTATTTAAGAGAGTAGCAGCACCGGTAGTACATCGGCGTTTGATGGATTCCTCCATGATTGAACCGGAACTATTTTGTTATAATTTTTTCAGCCTTCTCCCTTTAGCTCTACCAATTTTTTATTTAATCGCGGAGTGTACATAACTAGGAACCCTGATCGCCCGATAGTATAGATGATGAAAGCCAGCCATAGGCCATGATTATGCCAGATAGGAGTTGCTGTAATCTGTATAATGATATAGATAACCATCGCGTAAATCATAGAATTTCGAACGGGAACAATTTCAGTTGCTCCTGTAAAAACCCCATAAAGGACAAGGCCAAAACAAGCAACAAAGGGGTAGATGATAAGCCATACTCCATACGCAAGTGAAAGTTCAATCACATCAGGCAAATTCGTAAATAGCCCTATAACCTGCTTTTGAAAAAGTGCATATAAACTAGCTATAATAACAGCTGTTATTATCGACCACTGTCTAGACAAAGTAAGTGTTTTTTTAAATAATTCTTTATCATTTGACCCTACTGCTTTGCCAACTAGGATACTAGAAGCATTAGCAAATCCATCAAAGAAATAAGCCATTATATAGTGAATTTGAAATAATACAGCATTTGCAGCTAGAAATTCTGTGCCAAATGAAGCACCTTTTGCTGTGAACATATTAATAACGACTAATAAACAAATAGTTCGAATAAACAAATCCTTGTTAACATTAAACATCCTCTTCGTAGAATTTGTATCTATAAGTGCCTGAATTGATGGCATTTTCCATTTAAATGGAGATACTTTCAAAATAATGAATAATCCTAATATGAAGGCTGTAACTTCAGCAATCAAGGTTGCTGTAGCAACTCCTTGTACGTCAAAAGAAAAAACATGGACAAAAAGAATAGCTAAAAGCATATTTAAAACATTTGTTAGTATCTGTAAACATAAAGATTCTCTGATCTTGGCCATTCCCATTAACCAACCAAGAATTACATAGTTCATCAGTGTAAAGGGTGCTCCCCATATTCTAATTCTAAAATATTCTACTGCAAACCTGCTTACATCAACATCGGGAGAAATCACTAGGAGAGCCGTATGTTCAATCGGCCATTGTAAAAGAATAAAAAGCACCCCTACTATTAAAGCTAATAAAAACGGGCGGGATAAAGCAAGTACTCCCTGATCTGGATCGCTTGCCCCATTTGCTTGTGCAGCAAAGGCGGATGTACTAACTCTTAAAAAGCCAAATACCCAATATAACGTATTAAAAATAAGAGTTCCTACCGCAACTCCTGCAATATAAGCTGGAGCTGAAAGTTGCCCGACAACCGCGGTATCCACCGCACCTAATAAGGGCGTAGTCATGGTTGAGATTGTCAGGGGAATCGCCAAAGTAAGATACGTACGATGATTCATCCAACGGCCTCCTTCTATCGTTTCGAGTTAAACATAACAGCAATAGCCTCGATTACGTGGATGAAATCGAGGTCTTAAAATGCATGAGTATAGTAATATCTTTAAATTAAATATAATTGCTCTTTGTTCTAATCGAGCGAAAACGTGGATGCTCGGCAAGTATAGAACCTCTCATCTCTTTTACCACAGGATTTTCTGAAGTAAAGAACTCATTTTTCGAATTATAATATTCAATTAATTCTCCTTTTTCTAATACACCTAATGTATCGCTAATCATGCAAGCGGCTTTGATATCATGTGTAATAAAAAAATACGATAAGCCAAAGTCTTCTTTTAACTCCCTTAATAGTTCTAGAATAAGAGTTTGCGTAACCATGTCTAGACTGCTTACAGATTCGTCTAAGACAATGAGCTTCGGCTTAAGAGAGACTGCCCTTGCAATATTAATTCTTTGCAGCTGACCACCACTAAATTGATGTGGATATTTTTTCAAGTCCTTTTCACCGAGCCCTACTTTTTCTAATAATTCAATTACAGTTCGTTTTTGTTCAGCTAATGTTAATTTCTCATAGTTTTCTAACGGCTCTGCAATAATACGTTCGGCGGTCATTCGGGGATTAACTGCTGAGTATGAATCTTGAAAAACAACTTGAAGATCACGCCGAATTTTTTGGCGAGTGTACTTATCTACCGTATAGATGTCATGTCCTTGAAAAAGAATCTGTCCATGCTTTGGCTTTTCCAAACCAAGGATTACTTTTCCTAACGTACTTTTACCGGCTCCACTCGTACCCAGCATTCCTAAACATGTTCCTTCTTCAATAGAGAAGGAGATATCAGAAAGTACTTTCTTAGAACGATTTTGCCATTTAAAAAAAGTTCGGCTTCCGTAGCTATGAGTGACTTCGTTTACTTGTAATAAACTCACTTGTTCACCTCTTATAAAATGCTTTCCCCATATCAAATTAAGTTGGTCATAGGTTCTTCTAAATATAATGTTGGTCTTGCATTTAACAGCTTCTTTGTATACTCATGCTTGGGTGAATCAAACAGCTGAAATACACCTGCTTTTTCTACTATTTTCCCATGCTGCATAACGGCTACTTCATCTGCCATTTCAGAGACAACTCCTAGATCGTGTGATATTAATAAAATTGCTGAACCATATTCGGAACGAATTTTATCCAAATGACGTAGTACATTCTTCTGATTATTTACATCTAACGCGGTGGTCGGTTCATCAGCGATAATAACAGCTGGATGCAAGCTTGCTGCAATAGCAATCATTACTCGTTGAAGCATACCCCCACTTAGTTGAAAAGGATAGTATTTCAAAAGCTTGTCAGGATCAGGTAAGTTTACTTGTTTCATTGACTCAATAGCAAGCTCTGTTGCCTGTTTTTTATTCAAGCTCGTATGAGAGCGAATAGTCTCAACAAATTGGTGCCCAATAGTAAAAACTGGTGTAAAAGCATTCATCGGGTTTTGCATAATAAACGCTATGTCCTTGCCACGAATCTTACGCATTTCTTTCTCAGCTAAACCGTTTAATTCTTGTCCTTTTAGCATTATGCTCCCTTCAATTGTTGTTTCCTTACGATTAAGGAGCTGAAGAATAGACATACTTGTGACGGTTTTACCACAACCGCTTTCACCAATAAGACCAAGAATCTCCCCAGGCTTCAGTTCAAAATTGATATTTTGAACGAGAGTTGTAATACCGTTTTTTGCTTTTATTTGAACATGTAAATCTCTAACTTGTAATACTTTTGACTTGTCTGTTCCCAACTTTCTTCATTCCTTTTTAAAATCGACGTTTGACACCGTAACGCTCTGATAATGCTTCGCCTAATAGATTGAATGTAACAATAACAAGCATAATAGACAAACCTGGATAAAGCATCAGTTCCGGATTCGTCCGAATATATGATTTTCCTTCGTGAATCATTGCTCCCCATTCAGGTGTAGGAGACTGAACGCCTAATCCCAGAAAAGACATAGCAGATATATCCATGATTGCCCAGCCCATTTCCAATGTACCCATTACGACAAGCGGGGGTAACACATTGGGGATAATATGATTTTTAATGATCTTCCATTGAGAAGAACCACTGATCTTCGCAGCAGGGATAAAGTTCTGCTCTTTCAAACTAAGGGCCATTCCTCGGAACATTCTCGCGTAATAAACCCATTGTACAAGCATCAGCGCTAAGATTACTTGTGACAGTCCAGGACCAAATATACCAACCAATCCTAATACAAGAATAAGGCTTGGAAAAGCCATAACAGCATCGCAAAATCTCATTAAAACATGGTCGACCCAGCCACCTTTATAACCTGAAAAAGTTCCAATAATTAAACCAATGGCTAATGATGAAATAAAAATAAGTATAGCAAAACCTAATGAGATGCGTGCTCCATATAAAATACGTGACAAGTTACATCTTCCTAAATGATCGGTTCCTAATGGGAAATTCCAGCTTGGAGGCTGCAATTTATAAGCTAAATTGACGGCAATGGGATCATTTGGTGTAATCCAAGGGGCCAAAATGGCGATGATAAAAAGAATACCTAATATCGTTGAACATATGGGAATTACTTTTTCATTTTTTAATATCGTACGTATACTTGTTATCATCGATGTTGCCCTTCTTTCCTGGAAATACGCGGGTCGATATACATTTGAACTATATCTACAATTAAGTTACTCAAAATAAATAAACTAGCCGCTATTAGTACATAGCATTGTATAACAGGTATATCACGATTAAAAATAGCTTCAATGAAATAACGTCCAAATCCAGGCCAAGAAAAAACCGATTCAACGATAATTGTGCCCGTAAGTAATTTCCCAAGATTCATTCCAAGCCCAGTTATCATTGGAGAAATAGCAATTCTCAGCACATGTTTTGTCATAATCGTTTTTTCTTTAAGTCCTCTAGTTCGAGCAAATAGCACATATGGTTGCTGCAAGTTTTCAAGAACACTGGCACGTAATAATCTTGTATACATCGCTATTAAAGGAAGAGCTAGCGTAATGGAAGGCAGTACAAGATGCTGCCATGTCCCAATCCCTTCAACTGGAAAAAGGTTAAGCTTAACAGAAAAGAAAAAGACCAATATATAGCCCAGCCAAAAACTTGGAATAGATGCACCAAAAAAGGAAAGTAAACGACTAAAATGATCAATAGCGCTACCCTTCTTTACTCCCGCCAAAAATCCAAGAGGCACGCTGACGAACACGGCTATTAATATACTTGCTATAGCTAGTTGGATGGTCGCTGGTATTCGATATATAACCTCATCCCAAACCGGCTTATTCGAAACATAAGATATGCCAAAATCAAGTTGGCATATCTTCATAATAGAGTTTGCATATTGAATAAAGAATGGTTGATCTAAACCAAACTCATGTCTTTTTTGAGCTAAAATCTCATCAGTCGGCTGGATATGGGCTGCTGTTAAATAAGCTTCAGCTGGATCCACCGATGAAAGGTGAACCATTCCAGTCGTGAGAAGTGTGGCCAAAAGAAAAACTGGAATGATGGACATAATTCGTTTCAGTATATAATTGCCCATGAAAACCTCCTGCTAGTTACTGTTTGATGCTAATTCCTGTGAATGGATTCTCGTCACGATTAGCAGGGAAATTAAAATTCGTTACATTCTTTTGATAAATGGCTGTTTTCTTCATATACGAAATAGGAATAATAGCTCCTTGGTCTTGTATTGACTTTAAAATAGACGAATAGAGCTGTTGGCGCTCTTTTTCATCTGTTGTTTGAGGAACCTTCGCCATTTGTTTAATTAATTCATCTTTATTTGGATATGCTGAAATAGCTTCATTAAACCCATACCCTTTTGATGAGACAATGTTTAAAAATGTATGAGGATCATAAGGAGCACCAAAATTACTATAGAAATTAATATCAAATTTATTATCTTTAAATCTTTGAACTTGATCTGGTAGTTCAACTCCCTCAATGTTTAATTTCACACCAATTGCCGCCCATTCAGATTGAAGAGTTTCGGCCATTGCTTTTTGAATTGATTCTGCTGAATCATACATTAGGTCAATTTCAAGTAACTTTCCATCTTTTTCACGAACTGTTTTTCCTTTAGGGGGTTTCCATCCTGCTTTGTCTAATAGTGCCTTTGCTTTTTCTACATTATACTTTACCAACTTCACATCAACATCTTTCGTGTAAGGTAAATTTGTAGGTAAGATATGGTCTGCTTTTTCTTCTAAACCTGAAGTCACTCCTTTAACCAACGCTTCTTTATTAAAACCATAATGCAGGGCTTGTCTTACACGTTCATCTGAAAGCTGTTCTGTTTTTGTATTCATAACAAGCTGTCTTGTGGCAATTGGTTCAGAAACCCTAGTTTCATATTTTCCAGTAGACTTTAATTGCTTAAACGTGTCTAGACTGACAACTCCTTCTCCATAAATCATGTCCAAATCACCTTTTTCAAATGCGAGTACTCTCGTTTCCGCATCTGGAATAACTTTCACTTTGATTTTTTCTACTTTTGGAATCTCTCCCCAATAATTTTCATTTCGTTTATAAATAGCATATTCGTCTGCTTTATACTTTTCTAAAATCCATGGCCCTGTACCTATCGGTTTAACGATACCTTTTGAAGTATCACCATCTTTAGGAAAACCAGCTTCACCCAAGAAACGAACTGGTCGAACTACAGCTAGCTCTTGAATTGTTGGGTAATATGGTTCAGTCAATGTTAATTTAAAAGTATTTTTATCCACTACTTCTGTTTGAGCTATTTTTGTAATGAAACCCAACCAACTATGTAATTCTTTATTATTCAAAATAGTGTCAAAATTCTTTTTAACAATTTCTGCATTAAAATCTGTTCCATCGGAAAATTTTACACCTTCACGCAAATGAAACGTGTATACTTTACCATCCTCAGAGATTTCCCATGACTTAGCTAGATTTGGTTTTATCTTACCGCCGGCTTGATAGCTTACTAACGGTTCATATACCATAGATTGAGCAAATAATTGTGAAGGATTGTAGACATGCGGATTCATTTCTCCTACATCTCTCGGCCAAGCAATCGTAAGCATGTTATCATGATTGTCTTTCGATGTTGATTCCTCATTATTAGCGTTTGAACAACCAACTAATAATGTCGACAAAATTAAAATAAACATAAAAGTTAACTTAATTTTCAGACTAATTTTACCCTTAAACATAACGGTGTCTCCTCCTACTTGATGTTGATAATCGTTTTCAATTGTAAGCAGGATTCGCATTCTTGTCAATGTAATATTGAAAACTTTATTTTCAGTATTGTTATCTATCTGTGAAAGTAACTTTTCCGGACGGAATGCTTGCCCTTTTTAAAGAAAAACCCCTTGAGATTTAAGAAAAAATCAAAAGACTTAAGTATTTAAAAACTGTTCTACAAACCAAAGTAACGTTGACTGAACAGCTATTGTTAACATGTTAAAGAGATAAAAAGCTGCCTCGGAGCGTCAGGAGAGGCAGCTTTTTATAAAACTAGATATGAAATGTGTGTTAGTAAGTAAATTACAACATATTTTTTCATAAAAGCGATTTATTATAAAGATAAGCATATGTATAAAAGCTGCATAATTCGTAATCGTAGCCTTTCTTAAATCCCTTGTTTTCAAGGGATTCTTTTTTGTTTATATTCCAAAAAAAGGGATCTAGGTAACAGAAAATGTAATATATTACTTTTCTTTGCTAATCACGTGCTTTTTCTTGAGTATAAATCAGCTCTTAAAATCATCTAATCTAGTGAAAAATTCCTGAAGAAAATCATAAAATAACTTTTCTGTTGGAAGTAGTGCTCGTTCTTTTGGCGTAATAACGCCTACAGTCCTTGTTACGTTTGGTTCAACCAGTGGTATTTTAACTGTTGAGCGCGGCAAGCTATCGACTAGCGTGACTTCCGGCATGAGTGTTACACCTAAACCAGCAGAAACTAACCCTTTCAACGCATCGATATCATCCCCCTCAAAGGCAACATTTGGTGTGAAGCCAAGATTCTGACAAGCATTCACAACAATATCTCGAAAGACAAAACCCTCAGGTAATAAAACAAACGGTTCGTCTACTAGTTCTTGAAGTTTTACGGAGGATTCTTTTGCAAGGCGGTGGTGAATTGGCAAAAGAGCCACAATATTTTCCGTAAATAAAACTTTTTGTTCAAGTTTTTTTTCTTTGAGAGGAAGTGGACCTATCAGACCAAGATTAAAATCTCCTTTAATCACACCTTCAATTAATTTCTGGTAAAGCGCTTGTTTTAACTGAAATTTTGCTTCCGGATAGCGCAATCTAAATGCATAGATTACAGTTGGTAATGTATACGCTGCTAAACTTATCGGAAAAGTAATGCGTATTGTTCCTTTTTCAGGATCTAAATATTCCTTAACCTCACGTCTCGCATCGTCTATCACATTCATGGCATGTTTCATTCGTTCAAAAAATATTTTTCCAATTGGCGTTAAATGTACCCTCCTTCCTTCTCTGATAAACAAGTCAACTTCTAATTCATTTTCTAAATTTACTATTTGTCGACTTACCGAGGATTGTGCTACATGTAAAGAATGGGCGGCTTCAGTTACGTGTTCGCGTGTAGCAACCTCCATAAAATAACGGATTTGTCTAAAGTCCATTTTATATCCTCCTTATTAGTTAATGCATAAAACGCATTGATATTATCGTTTCTTTATATTGATTCGATCATTATTTCAATTATAAAATATTTTATACTAACAACCCTAAAAAATTACGACGAATTTTTTAAATTTTCATTATAAATCGATAAATAGGAGACGGATAAGTATGATAACAATTGAAAAAAATCAATCGACGAATACAGAAAGCGTGCAGAATTATGTTAATCAAGTATTTGAAACAGTAAAAAAACGAAATTCAAGTGAAAGTGAGTTTCATCAGGCAGTCAAAGAAGTATTCGATTCTTTAATACCTGTTCTTATTAAAAACCCTCAGTATATTAACCAAGCTATTCTGGAGAGAATCGTTGAACCTGAGAGAGTCATCTCTTTTCGTGTATCTTGGGTCGATGATATGGGAAATGTTAGAGTTAATCGAGGGTTTCGCGTCCAATATAGTAGCGCAATTGGTCCATATAAAGGCGGATTAAGATTTCACCCATCTGTCAACGCAAGTATTATTAAATTTTTAGGATTTGAGCAAATTTTTAAAAACTCTCTAACTGGTCAACCAATTGGTGGCGGTAAAGGCGGTGCTGATTTTGATCCTAAAGGAAAATCAGATGGAGAAATAATGCGTTTTTGTCAAAGCTTTATGCTAGAACTTAGCAAATATATCGGACCTGATACGGATGTTCCTGCAGGTGACATTGGTGTAGGAAGTAAAGAAATTGGCTTTTTGTTTGGGCAATATAAAAAAATGCGTAGCACCTTTGAAGCAGGCGTTCTAACAGGAAAAGGCCTTAGTTACGGTGGAAGTTTAGCTCGTAAAGAAGCAACTGGATATGGAACAGTTTACTTTGTTGAAGAAATGTTAAAAGATAATAATCTCAGCTTTAAAGGCAGTACAGTTGTTGTGTCAGGGTCAGGAAATGTCTCAATTTATGCAATTGAAAAAGCAATGCAGCTAGGGGCTAAAGTGGTCGCGTGCAGCGATTCGAATGGTTATATCTATGACGAAGATGGTCTTAACTTAGAAACAGTTAAACGGATTAAGGAAGTAGAAAAGAAACGCATAAGTACTTATGTAAATGATCATCCCGAAGCGGTTTACGTGGAAAGTTGTAATGGGATTTGGACAGTACCATGTGATATTGCTTTACCATGTGCTACTCAAAATGAAATCGATCAAAACTCTGCAGAATTATTAGTTTCCAATGGAGTAAAAGCAATTGGTGAAGGTGCAAATATGCCATCTACATTAGAAGCTGTCGAGATTTTCTTAGAGAACAATATTTTATTTGCCCCTGCTAAAGCAGCAAATGCTGGTGGTGTTTCTGTATCAGCATTAGAAATGGCTCAAAATAGCACTAGGCTTTCTTGGACTTTTGAAGAAGTCGATAGCAAATTACATGTGATTATGAAAAGCATATACCAAAATAGCAAGAAAGCTGCTCAAGAATACAACGCTCCTGGTAATCTTGTCGTAGGTGCAAACATTGCCGGATTTATAAAAGTTGCTGATGCTATGATTGAGCAAGGTGTTATTTGATACTTTATTAGGAGAATATACTAGTATGGATATCTTGAATTTAAAGGCTGTTAATAATGGGTGACTTACAGATAGTTTCTACAATTATAATTGCTGGTTTAATTGCACTTTCATATGCACTCAGCAGAAAAAAACCTACTATTAAATATATAACACCTCTAATTGTAGGAGTGGTTAGTGTTGGCGTTGTTATCGTAAGTTTCCTTATCGGAGGCTGGATTGGGATGAGAGTAGGAACAATTAGCTTTACTGCTTTTATCTCATCACTTATCTCCCTACTAATTATATCTATAGCTGAATCTGTGAAAAGAAAATTTAGTAAAAACATTCACCACTAAAGTATGTATAGCACATACAAAGTCAGTTTATATAATGCGGATGATTGGTAGAAAAAGAAGCCGTCAAATAATACCAAGTATAAAAGCCCTTTAAAACCTCAGTTCTAAAGGGCTTTTATACCTCTTTATTATTTAGAAGTCACATATTCATTCTTCCCTGCTCCCATACCGGCGATAAAAATAAAGATTGAAACTAAAACTAGCATCAATAAAGGGATAGTCCAGCTGTGTGTAATGTCGTGTAGCCCTCCAAATAACACAGGCCCTACAGCAGATAAAAGATAACCGAATGATTGAGCCATACCGGATAATTCTGCTGCCTCGTTAGTACTTTGTGTGCGTAAGCTAAAGAACATCATTGCCAAACTAAATACAAACCCGACTCCAATTCCAACCATAATAATCCACAATGGGATAAGGAGTGTATTTCCGTACAAGATACCGAATAATCCTCCAATAAGCAAAACAGCTGGAATGACTACTAATAAACGCTGATCTTGCAAACGGTCGGCTAAAATAGGAACGAGGAACGTAATAGGAAGTACAGCAAGCTGCATTAACGATAACATCCAGCCAGCGTCCTGAGTATTCAATCCTTTTTGTTCAAGAATTTCCGGCATCCATGTAATAACTGTATAGAAGATAAAGGATTGAAATCCCATAAACAATGTGACATTCCATGCTAATCTAGAACGCCATAAGTTAATAGATTCAACCTTTTGCACTGTTTGTTGAGACTTCGTAGACTTATGTCGATTTCGCAATTGTGGTAGCCAAATGAAAATGGTAAGAAGAGATAAAATCCCCCAACATCCAAGGGCTCCGGTCCATCCTAAACCTGATACTGAAGAAATGGGAATACTTATACCAGACCCAATAGCGCCGCATAAATTCATAGAAACTGCATAAATTCCTGTCATCATGCCTATCTTTTGTGCAAAGTTATGTTTAATTAGACTAGGTAACAATACATTTCCAATAGCAATAGATAAACCAATTAAGATCGTTCCTACAAATAATGTTTCTACTCCACCAAAAGAGCGTATTCCAATTCCGATTGTTAATAAGATTAAAGAAATAAATAGCGTAAACTCCATGCCAAAACGCCGAGCTAACTTGGGAGCAAAAGGAGATAGGAATGCAAAAGCTAGTAAAGGCACTGTAGTTATTGTTCCTGCTAAAGTATTAGATATTCCTAAACTGTTACGAATAGAAGCTACCAGTGGGCCCACAGATGTTAAAGGGGCTCTGAGATTAGCTCCAATTAGGATAATGCCTATAATCAGTAATCCTATTTTAGGATTTATATTTAGTTTTGGCTGTTCTAGTTGATTTGTTGTGTGTGGGATACCCATGGTAGTTATAGACCCTCCGTATATAATCTTAAAGTTTTTAAAATTAAGTAATATATTCATTTACTGTGCAGATTGCCATGGTAGCATCCACAAGTTTACAAAGTAGGTTCAATTAAAATCGGTATGAGAACTTACTTCAACTATTTGATGACCAGATGTATGTAAAAAATCTATCCTATGGTTATATAAATCAATTAACATATGATTTATGTGATGCTTCTAACATTGTTTTATGCAGCTGGATGTCAGCTTTTTCATAAGCTTTTCCCTGCTTTGTTTGTAGTCGGTCAGTATGTACGACAGATTGTATAGCCTCTCTCAATGCATTTCGGTTCACTTCAAATTGTTGCATTAAATTCGTTTCAGAAAGGATCTGTCTTCTATTTTCCCATATACTCTATATTCATTTAAGGATTCGATTTGGAAAACAACTTCTTCTACAAGTGACATACGATTTGCCTTTAATATATCAACTGTACATCCCTCTAATTTTTAGAGGGATTGGTTCACTGGTTATTTTAGCACATATATATGAGAGTATAAATATGGCTGCGGTATTAGACAGCTAAATGTATAAATACTAATACCTTGAGCAAACTATTCAAGATGCCTAAACGGCATCTTTTTTAATGCATATGATATACAAAACAAAGTTAACATAATGAAGGTTCTCCCCAGTTAATTGTTTATATAATGCTTCTGTTAAAAATCTAGTGCCATGAATAACACTTTAAACACTTTGTACGTTACTCATTTAATTTTTAACATAAAGAAATAAACATCCTAGAGAATCAGCTAAGTGTATAAATCTATATATTACATTCATCCCTGTTCCAAGAGAGAAAAAGATTCTAATGAAAGGAGAGCGTAAAGTGGAAATCATCGAAGTAAGCTGGCGTACAATATTATTATATGTTGTTATTATTATTATTTTTCGTTTTATCGGCCAACGAGGCATAAATCAGCTAAATGTCATTGACCTTGTTGTTGTGCTTATGATAAGTGAACTTGGAGTTGTTGCAATTGAGGATACGGGAGGTTCTTTACTTTATCAACTTGTACCTATTCTTATATTAACAGTTATCCAAATAGGCCTTACATATATCCAATTAAAAAGTCAAAAGTTACGCAGAGTACTAGATGGGCAACCTATTATTGTAATAAAACAAGGAAAGATTGATGAAAAGCAAATGAGGAAATCACGTTATAATTTGGACGACTTGCTTTTACAGCTTCGGGATAAAAATATAGGAGATATCCGTGAGGTGGATTATGCGATATTAGAGCCTTCGGGTACATTATCTGTATTTAAAAAACCAGAAAGCAAAGATAAATCAGGATCTGTATTTTTACTTCCCCTTGTTATTGATGGGATCATTCAAGAAAAGCATTTAAATCTAATAAATAAAAACTCTTCTTGGCTTTTCAACGAATTGAAACAAAGAGGATACAAAGACGTGAAACGTATTTTATATTGTAGTTTTTTAAACGGGCAACTTTTTGTGGATATAAAAAATGAATGATAAAAAAATCCAGGACGAAAATGGGTTTAAACTTGGCTAATTCTATAGAAAGCCATAAACTGCTGGAGCTATTGAATACAAGATCTTTAAAAGCTGTAATAGCCATGTGTTGTTATATATAAACTAAGAGCAAGCTAATTTTTATTAGCTTGCTCTTATCTATAAGATGAAGTACAAAAAGAGTTTTTTTTATTTATTAAGCTCAGCAGGAGCTGAAATATTCTCAAGAACTTTTCCTGTTTCTTTATTTGAAGTATTACTTACCGCTAAATCTCCCAGAGAAACCATTCCAATGAGTTTTCCACCTTCTACAATAGGAAGTCTGCGTATTTGATGCTGAGACATAAGATCTGAAGCCTGCTCTACAGACATGCATTTTGTACCAGTAATGACATCAGTGGTAATCATTTCAGATATTTGTGTATTCGTATTAAAATTATTAGCTAATCCCTTGACGACTAAATCACGATCCGTTATTAGGCCTATTAGTTTATCATTTTCACAAATTGGAATAACTCCTACATCTACATTCTTCATCATATTAGCTACCTCACCACATGAACTTTTAAGGTTACCTGTCTCAACATTAGAAGTCATCACTTCTGTTATATTCATAGCAACTCCTCCTTTATTTAATCATGGTCTTACTTCACTTGATTCCCGCACCTCATCTTCTAAAACGTCCATTTGAGTTTTAGGATACAAAGCTTTAGGTTTTAATGAGAAGAAAATGGTGAATGGATTTGAAAAATTCATCGCATTTTATTGGACAGTAAAAAGGTGTAAGAATAATAGGAAACGAGGTTTTAATAAAAGAGCACAATCCGTTGGTTCGTAATAAATTTATACTTCTCATCTTTATACTTTTACAAAAGAGTTATTCGAAGCTATTTTTCATTAAATTGAAATATTAAAACTATTATATAAATTGTATAATTTAGTAGTATAAAAACTACTAGGAAGGAATTACACACTATGTTATGGTTTATATCTGCTTTAGGGACAGCTGTATGCTTCGGAGTAAATAATACTTTATTTAAATGGGGTGCTCTTCAACATTTATCTAAAGTGTGTATTCAACTTTTCTTTTATTGGATTTCTTTTTTTATCCTCTTATTATTTACTCTTATTAAAGGAAGTTTTGAATTTCACATTTTACCTATTTTAACGGGGGCACTAATCGGTATATTAAATGCCAATGGCAATATCCAAATGTCGAAAGCCTTTGAGAAAGGACCTGCGAGTATTACATCTACCATTATTGCGATGAATACAGTCATTGTTGTTATAGCTACATCCTTATTATTTCCTCAATCCATTCCTTTAACAAATTGGATTGGTATCGTCATTATTATATTGGCAGCTTGTATTATTCAGTATCAACCAAACAAAACGGCACACATAGAGTATAAATTATGGATTTTGAGCTGCTGTTTAGCTCTTCTATCTATCGGCACAGTTGGTGTTATTATGAAATTCAGCACGTATCAGCACTTTAGCATGGGTGAAATGCTTGTTTCAATGTATGGTGGAGGAGCTGTCTATTTAAGTTTATTAGCTCGGAAAGAATTTAAACAATTAACTGCACATAAAATTGAAATAAAGATAGGTATACTAGTTGGTATATTAAGTACGATTGGTTACAGCTGTTATTTATTCGCCCTAAAGGAAGGTCCATCCAGCGTGGTTTATCCAATCATTAGTTTAAATTGTATTGTTGTTTTAATTGGGAGCTTAATTATCTTTAAAGAAAGACTTAAAAAATATCAATTAATAGGAATTATTCTTACTTTATGCGGAATCGTGTTGACTAAGATATAAGTTTTTGCACCAATACCGACAGAAGAACGAACATATAGTGAAATAGGTCTCCCTCTGTATGGCAACTGAAGATGTATATAGTATACATACATAGAAAAAACAGAAAAACTCCCCCAATGCGTTAAGGGAGTTTTTCTATTTTTAGGAGTTAGCTAAAGGATGATTCATCCATCTTGAGCTTTGTGCACCAATCTTGCCTTAATGCATCGATTGAATCGGTCGTTTTAGCTATGCTCTCTCTTCTAATCTGTTTTTATTTATTTCAACAGGTAACGTTAATGCCGCTAGTTTGCAGAACTTCTTCTAGCGCACTTTGCTCTTTATTGCTTAAAGGAACCATTGGCAAACGAACACCGCCAACTTGTATTCCATTTAGATTTAATGCAGCTTTTACTGGTGAAGGACTTGGCGCAATAAATAATGCTCTCATAATTGGAAGCAGATTGCGATGTGTAGCAGCAGCTTTTTGGACATCGCCATTTTTGAAGGCATTAATCATTTCTTGCATATCATTGCCAATGATATGGGAAGCAACTGAAATAACTCCTGCCCCGCCAATTGCTAATACTGGTATTGTTAACCCATCATCGCCGCTGTATAGTGTAAAGTCGCTAGGTGTTTTGCTAATAATCTCTGCCATGGCATCCAAGTTGCCACTTGCTTCCTTAATTGATACAACATTAGGAATCTCTGATAGACGAACAATTGTTTCAACAGAAATGTTAACTACGCTTCGCCCTGGGATATTGTAAAGCATAACTGGTAAAGAGGTTGACTGGGCAATCGTTTTAAAGTGCTGGTACAAGCCTTCTTGAGACGGCTTATTATAGTATGGAGCAACGAGCATAATACCATCGACTCCTGTTTCCTCTGCAAGTTTCGTTAAGCTAATCGAAGCTTGCGTGTTGTTTGAGCCAGTTCCAGCGATGACGTGGACTCTTCCCCCAGCAGCTTCTACCACACATTGGAATAATTTAATTTTTTCTTCTGTGGTTAATGTTGGAGACTCTCCAGTTGTACCAGCTACAACTAAGCTATCTGTGCCATTTGTAATTAAATGCTCAACTAACATTTTCGTCGCGTTAAAATCAATTTCGCCATTCTGATCAAACGGGGTAACCATTGCTGTTAATACTTGGCCAAAATTCATAACTACACACCCTTTATAAATTTTTAAAAATTAGAGGGGCTAGGGCCATTCATAAGAAACGCAAAAAAGCAGCAACGAGGGATTCGTTGCTGCAGTAGAAACAATATTTATCAAAAATAGTTTCCGTGCGTAAGATAGCCCTCCATACAGTTTCCCATATGACAGTTCTGTATTTATTCAACAGCAGAACCAGCTTCAAGAACATGAGATTCTTTCGGCTTCGGCAAATACCCCTTTCCACAATTGTCATTGGATCTCATTCTCCTCAAATTGTATACTTATGATCTTTGCGCCTCTATCCTCACTTCAAAAAATATTGAAATAAGAAAATATTTAATTGAATTTAATATAACAGTAAATTTCCTTTCACGCAAGAATCATTTAAGTATAATTTTATGGAAACCTTGTAATTAAGTCCTTACACTTATTTTTGAGAGAATGACTCCGGGTTATTGACTCAAACCCACAATCTCAGTATCACTCATATTACTATTTCACCTTTCTTTTTGCTATTCACCACATGTTTTAACTTACATATTATGCACATCATAAAAAGCCACCCGCTTAGAGTGACTTAGCATTAGGTTTATTCTTTACTTCATCAGGTACGTAATCTAAAAGTACGGATATTATTGTATTAAAATGCCATGGAGTAAGATTGTTGCCAGCACTTTCTTTTAACTCAGTTCTTAGCTTTTCACCCCATATAGGATATTTATTGTTGCTTTTTGCTTCCTCTAACATATAATCGACTACATTTAGTACTTTATAATATTCATTTTCTTTTGCGCTAATATAATAATCCCTTTGTTTATAGTTCATATCTCCAATCCCCTTTTGGTTATTTATGAACAATAAATTTTTTCATAAGATAGCATCAAATTTAGACTATATCTCTTATTTCCTTATAACATCTACATTGATTTAAATAGTTTATAATATCTTGGTTATTTACTTCTTTGATATTATCTCCAAAAAGTTCAACGGCACTTTCTAAATGTTCCCTTTTATTATCAATCGTTAGTACATATCGAAGTGCATCAACTACTGGTGCATTATGGTATGTACGACGAACGAAATACTCTTCGATTGCCTTATTTAAGTATTCTGATTCAGCCTTTCTAAATTTAGCTTCTGACCTTTGAAGGTTCTTTACCTCCATCTCTATCATAACCCCCTCATCCTCTCCAATTTAATTTACTATTTTATTCCCCTACTAGAAGTAAAATAAAACTTAGTTTGTATACAAATTAATATATTTTCTCAAAATAAAAAACACCTGTGAAGACAGATGTTTTTTGTAAACTTAACATATTAAAGGAGAAACGATTTGTCAGCAAAAGGAGGAATCTGATTAGGTACAGTATGTGCTCATTTTTCGTATTTATACGTATTCGAATTAAAGAATAAAATGAGGTTAAGCAAACCCATTGATGTTCGATTTTTGTAAGGTTAAAGGATAGATTAATTTTTGAGGGAATGAGTTGTAGCGTGTAGTCAAATTATTGTTGGGGAAATATAGCTTTATCTTTTAATTGATGCATTGCAGGGACATACTAAAAAATGAGGTGATAATATGGAAATAGATCGAGCTAAGCAAATTCTTTCTTCACCCAAGGAAATTGATGTTCATTACCACGGAGTTCCTATTTGGATTAAAAGTGTAGATGAAACATCAAGTATGGCTACCGTTCATGCGAGAGGAACACATGATGAAGACCGTATGGTTCCAGTCCTTGATTTAGAAGAAAAATAAAAAGTCATAAAGGAAGGATATGGAATTTTCATATTCTTTTCTTCCATCTCCAAATAGAACCGAATAACTAATACCATATTTCTCTAAGCTTTATTTATAAGAAAAAAGAGGTGCAGCATGAAAGAGAAAAAAGAACCACAATTCAGAAGTGGCGAGCTAGAAAATGCGGAACTAAAAGGCTATTATGGAATGGATCCTGAAACTAGCCTTCAATCTGTTAATTTTGCTACGACAGAGAACCCATACTTAAATGAACATTACCAGGAAGATTCTAAAGAAAATGAATAAAGAGGGAAGAAAATAACCGATCTTTATTTCTTTTCTTTAGTTATACATTCTTAATAAGTTGTCAATAAAAGGGGTTGCAGATACCATATTTCAATCTCGGCTTATTCTTACTTCTGCAAAGATATTACCTAACACATAACGAATATAAAGAACCAATTGTTTTACGCAAGTGGCTCTTTGCTACGTTAATTGAATACACTTGAATCCCTAATAAATAATGGCAAATAACAATTTATTAGGGATTTAGCTTATTCTTTAACTAATTTAACAAGCATATGAGCAAGATGATGTTGTTCTTCCTCATTTCCAACTTTCCATAACTCATGTAACAAGTATTGCTCTTCATTTTGTGGCTCCTCATGTGTTGCGAGATAATCAGCTATTTTTTTAGCTGCTAGAGCTAATTGATTATCATTTAACCCTAGTTTCTCACCTTTTGTGACTTTATCTCCTAAGTAACTTTTAAATTCGTTAAAACTAGAAAGGATGTTGTCTTTCTTCTCTTGACTCATTTCATTTAGTTTATCCTCTACTTTATTTTCAACGGTTTCAGTATTATTGTTCATTTTTCATTCTCCTTCCAATTAAGTATTAATGTTCTTATATGGTAAATCGCCCATTTACAGGTATATAAACATTTCGTAGCCTACTCATATATTAAGTAGAATAGTTAACGGGCTTCAACATAGTGAACACCTCTTTTTTGATGAGTTTAAATGGAAGATATTGGATATTTTAAAAAAGAAAAACTCCCCTAGTGCGTTAAGGGAGTTTTTCTTTTTTTNACACTAACTTTATTCGGAAATTCAGCATAGTCGTAAACTTTATCAAGGATGATTTTTTGCTACTCTTTCTCTTCTATATAGTAAGAAAGCAGTCTTTGAATAGTTAAAGGACTGCTTTTTTACTTCATTCTATAATGAAGCTAACTCTTTCTTCTTCGTTCACATGTGAAAAATAATTTCAAATCTGTATAGCAGAAAGGAATTTATAGAAAAGCTGTTAGGATTTATTTCCTTTAAATATGATCTTTCTTTTCTCCTGTTTAATCCGTTTTAACCGTAATTCTATCTTTTTATCTAACGCTCTATACAGTATTTCGCTAGTTGCACATATTAAAAATAGGATTAGAGTAATAATTGCAGCCTTTGGTACATGAAAATAGAAACAAAGTACGACTCCAAGTAGTGACATAGCGTAAATAGAGTTGGTTACCCATCTTCTACTTCTATGAGCTTCTAGGTTTCTCTCAAGTAATTCTTTTTGCCCTTCTTCTTTTTTTGTATCTTTTAAATGATGGTATGTAGAATTCATCGCTTTTTCTCCCCCATGAAAACTAATTGTAAATTATCTCTGTATTAAATATCCTATATGTTTCAATTAAGGAAAAATATGAGGTTTTTCCTTTTTCATATTATATACGAACGAACGTTCTTTTTCAATAAAAACTCTAAAGTTTTCCCGAATATGGATATTGCCTCTACTTCATCTTTCTACATTTTATAATTTAGGGGTCATTTACATAGTCATCCGTATTAAGTTTTAAATAGAAACCCACTGGGTACATGATATACACAATAAGGATGGAATTAAATGTGAAAAGAAGTTTTCGTTTAATTAAAATTTAAGGGGATGGGAAAATGGGAACAAGAAAACGAGTTGCAGGGACTTTTTATTCGGAGCAAGAAGCGATACATGCAATTAAGGGGTTAAAACATCAGGGTTATCGTGAAACAGACATATTAGTAGTAGCAAAGGATAGCAATAATACTTTACAGTTAGGGACTGAGACGAATGTAATGATAGAAGCTGGAACACCAGCTGTAAGTTCGTTGGCAGGTGTGATGATGGACAGCTTTCTTACCATGATGACAGGTGGAATGATTTCTACTACCCAAGCTGGTGGCCTAACTTCAAAACTTGTTAGAATGGGGATTCAAAACTTTACTGCAAAACAGTGTGAAATGGATGTAAAGGAAGGGAAAATCCTTGTCCTAATTGATGTGGATGAAACTCAAACAATTCCTTCATATACTACGGTTAGGGAGTCTCCATACGAGACAAAGGGGCATAGGTCAGTGCTACTTCGTGAAGAGCAACTTAATGTAAGGAAAGAGCGAGTTCAGACTGGGGAAATACAACTTCGTAAGGAAATTGTAGAAGAACTACGAACTATCCAGGTTCCAGTTATGCGTGAGGAAGTCTACGTAGAACGCCGCCCGGTCATAGACGGTCAGTATGATGGTAGCCCATTGACAGAGAACGAGATCATTCGTATTCCTATTATGGAGGAGCGAGTTGAAGTAACCAAGAGGCCTGTAGTTGTGGAAGAAGTCATCATTGGTAAGCGTAAAATTCAAGAGATTAAAGAGATGAAGGATACTGTTCTAAAGGAAGAAGCAAAAATTGAACAGTCAGAACTCCCCGCGATTCCTGAACTTGCTGACTCTGAAATCTATCAAAACATGGATAATCACGTAGATCAAAGTTACCAAGAAGTTGCAGCTGCAATTGCTTCTGATGCTTCAAAGGAGGAAAAAGTTAAACTTTCAGCCGATAAGAAACAAGAAGCTCAACTTAAAGTGACAACTTCTCCTGTTATCAAAGAGATTGAAGAGGTCACAGCCTCAGTAAACAATCAGAAACCAGAAAGTCATGTTGAAGATACGGATATTACTACTTCTGAAAAAGGGAAGAATAATGAGAAATCAACAAACAAGCAAAAGAAATAAGTATATCTCCTCTATGGTTTATAGCAAAGAGAATAATTAGGGATATTTAAGGAAGGGCTGCCTAGCTGTATTGGCAGCTTTTTTTATTTTTCTTTAAATTAACATAAGTAATGTTTTTAAAATCAAAAAGAATTAAAATAACCCATCAAAATGAGCATAAACAGGTAATAGAATAAAAGAAATGACTTTCATTACTGGAGGTCATTTCTTTTATTCCTAAAAGTCCTGGAGATTATATCAAATTTCAACAGGTATTCTCACTAAATTCTAGAAATATTACTTATCAAATAACTTAAAAATATTTCCAAATTTGATAAAAGAAGGTGATTGAATGGAGCGAAAGAAATTTATTGAATACATTGATAAGTTACTAGAACAATCTGATGCGTGGAGAAAGGATGCGGAGAAAAGAGAAGACTGGAACAGTGCTTGTTTTTACCAAGGTGAGGTCAAAGCTTATGAGAGAGTAAAGAGATTGGTTAATCAGCAGTTACATGTATAAATAAAAATTACAAACCTAACTCAGAAATGAGTAGGGTTTGCCTTATTTCTTTTTCTAGTTTACATAAGATATATTATAGGAACCAAATTATTTTAAGAAAAAGAGGCACTTATGATACAATAAAACATGAGCACGTTAAGTGTATAGGTAGAATGAAATCGTTTGGGCGGCTTAGGTCGCTCTTTTTTTATCTCAGTTAGTTAAGTATACTAATTATATTGAGACAGAATAAAAAAATAATGGTAGAAATTTGTATATAACTTATATGTGTTTTATAATGTATATAATAAATAAAATATCTTATAGTAAAGATGAAAAATCAATACTTGCATTTAACGCCAATAAGTTGGTTTGCAACCATTACATTTATCTTACAGTAAAGATGAAAATTCGATTCTTGCTTTTAGTGTGAGCAAGTTTGTTTTCAAACACATCTACCTTACAAAAAAGATGAAAAAGACCTGAGTTATCTCAAGGTCTTTTTTATTTGCCTACTTCAATTGAAGTTCTTTGAATGCTGTATAAGGAATTAAATCCTCTAAATCATATAATACGAGTTATGTAAACTAGAAAAAGAAATAAGATAAACCCTACTCATTTCTGAGTTAGGGTTTCCAAGTAATTCATGTACTCTATGTAATATCTTATTGTATCTACATACTCATTTCTACGATTAACATAATGTAAGCTAATCCTGTTTTTAATATCTTCACTAATTATTTTTTCGTTATTATAGATACCTTTTTTTTTCATATTTTCAAGCCTATTATTATACTGTTTAGCGGAGATTTTTTTTAAATGCAATTTAGTCCGCTTACTAGTATATACTTCAGTTAAGTACGTTTCAAAGTCCATACAAAACACCCACCTTTTTATAGCCTATCGCATGTTAGTAAAAGACAAATCAATACGCTAATTATCTTCATTTATAATTCGGAATCTATCTCTACAAATACTTCGTAAAATACTTCAACGAATAATTTGAATCACAATTCAACAAGTATTTCAAATAGTAGGCCAGATCCGTCTCTTCTTCCGATTCTTTTTCACTAATCTCTTCACTAATCTCTTGATCAGTTTCAGTAACAAGTATATGTGCAGGTAATAGCTTTTTGATTGAGTTATCTACATTCTGTGCATATTCTTGACCACGTTCCATCAATTCTTGAATATAATCAGGTAAGCTATCTAAAATGTATCGATTTTTATCCTGTTCTTCAGACATAATCATAGCATTTTCAATTATTGTTTCTGTAATAGTTCTATTAGTATGCATTGGGTGTTGATTACTAAACAACGAATAAAAAGGCATTTCTTCAATTTCCTCAAAATCAAAAGTTCTTCTACTCTGAGTGCCCTTTTTTTTATTTAAAAGGGTTTGCACATGTTTTGCATTCACGTACGTAAAACTAAATTCTTCAGGCTCCGAAAGATTTGTGGGCCATCTCCGTGTGCTTAAGTAAGGGAGTTGATTAGTACTATCCATATAAGAACCGTCTAAATAGTTGTAAACACAATAAAGTGGTATTGCTTTAGCCTTATCAGCCTTATATATCAGATTATCGACCTGTCTTTTACTTGAACCTGAACTTCCAATAGTTACTGCATTTTTATAATTGTGTGATAAATCGCACTTTCCATTATCATGCGGAGACTTCTTAGCTTGTACATAAAGGCCAACATATTTTCTGGTTTTAGTAGAATAAATATACCACAAAAAATCAGATCCCGTCTTTTTCTCCGTATTCTTATTACATTGAACATAGCTTGTGCTCATGCCACTCACGGGTGGAAGAATTGTCTTTAATTCTATAGAAAGTAAGTCTGTTATCGTTTCCTCTCCTATAGTTGCTTTAGCTTGGTTAGCCCGTTTTAAATACCAATAAAGATAATGTGTTATATCTCTTATTGTTTTTGATAAACTCATATTGATTCACCTTATTATTAGCAATGAAGACAACTGCTAATACCTTCTACTATTTTTATAATTCTATTTTAATATTAAAAAGAAAGAGCAACCCTAGAATGGGTGCCCTTGAAAGAAATAAAATGACTTCTTTTTAATGCTTTACAACGGTCACATACGTAAGTTTTCTCACATTATTCGAAGCATCCTTAGCAGTTACATTAAGTATAGTACCCTTTTTCTGTACCGGGATACTAACAGAGAATACTCCCTTCGAATTTGCTTTTGCATACCCAATTCGATTTTTCCCTACATTAACTGTAACAGTGGAATTAGCTTCAGCTTTACCAGTTACAACCTTATCATTATCATCTACTTTATTAACTGTTGGTTTGTTAGGGGGAGTAACATCTGACTTTACAATAGTTACATACGTAAGTTTACTCACATTACCCGAACTGTCTTTAGCGGTCACATTCAGTGTAGTTCCTGCCTTTTGAACAGGAATACTAACCGAGAAGGAACCATTTGAACTTGCCTTCGCATATCCAATTCGATTTTTCCCTACATTAACAGTGACAGTTGAACCTGCTTCTGCCTTACCTGTTACAACTTTATCGTTATTGTCTACCTTGTTGACAGTAGGTTTATTTGGTGCAACTGTGTCTTTAGCATCAGCTTGAAAGAAAGTTGAGATTCCATACACATCACCAGTTTCACTACTATTTAAATCTAGAACAGGTATGTAATATGTGCCTGCTTTATTAACTTTATATTCTTGGACTTCTACCCCATCATCATATTCAGAATCTAAGTATTCTAAATATCCATGATCTTGGTAATCATATTCGGTTGCCACAAATAATAAATCAATATCGGAAGGAGTATCTGTTACCCCACCTACTAATAGGGTACCTTTTCCAGATACATATACCTTATAAAAATCTATATCGAAAGTATCGTTAAACTGTCCAAATGTCATTCTGTCATTTAGTAATGTGTCTGCTATTTTGAAATCATCATTGGGCTCACTCTCATACATTGGCGACCCACTACTACCACTAATACTGGAAGCATTTGATTTTTTTGCTGAAAAAGACTTCGGAGTTTTTAATGAGTTCAAAGTTTTCTCTTTAAAATCATTAAGTACACTAGGACTAATTACGTTATGATTGAGCAGTTTATTAGTCTCTAATTGACCTTCAATTGCTTTCTTTGAAGCCTCGTAAGTATTGCTATCCGCTTGAGCTGTACCTACTGATAATGAAGAAGCTAATAGTCCTACAGATAATAATGAGATAATACCCTTTTTCTTCATCGAATCTCTCCCCTTGGTTATATATGACCATCAACTTGCTATGACTATGATACTATTAATTTTCCAACATAACCATCTATTCTCACATTCAAATTTCGACAAAAAAGACAGCCCCTATAGTAGCAGCTGCCAATGTATCATCGTCTAGTTTTATTATTCTTCTGGGGTTCAACTTCAATCATTTGCATTTGGAAAATTTAATTTTCTGTGATACCTAGCTCACGCATTTCATCCTGCAGTGTACGCCATTCTTCAATTTTAATTCTTTTCTTTCTTCCATTTCTTAATGTAAATTCTCTAAAACAGGTCACCTTACTAACTCCTTTTAACGAGTTTCTTCTACTTCTATATGTATATAGCATTATTTCAACCAATCTTCTGCATACTCTTTTTGATAAGGGTCATTATAGTTTATTTTAGCCGTACCATTTTCATCTACTTTAATAGCCTTATTAGGCGCTTTATTTAATAACTGAGGAATATCAATACTTGATGCTAATAACTGATTGGTTTTATTGATGGATTTTTCATTTTTCTTCTTCACTCATAATCCTCCCCGTTATAACTTTCTCCTTCTTCAACTGCTTTATTTACATAGATTTCATCTGCTTTTTCTTCCGTAATATCAAAGTATTCAGCTGCAGCTTTTATTACTTTTGGATCATCTATCTCTGGTATGTAATTTTCACCGTGGTTTGTAATTTCATCAAATTTATCTTCCATGTATTGATACACAGCATCCTCTAAGGTAAGAACATCTTCTTCTTCATTTTCATTATAATTAGGATCTGGTAATATGCCATCGGGATCTTTGTAGTAGGTCAAGTCTTCCCTTTTGTATTTTACATCATCACGTACTAAAACTTCATCACCATCATAGCTATCAATTTTCATGGAATATGGATCTTTTTTAGTTGATGTAGCTGAAACTACTTTTAAGGTACCAAATTCACAATCTTTTCTTCCACAATAGTCACTTATATCTTTATCCATATCCTGAACAGTTCTTGAAAGGATATTAAGTATGCCTAGAGGGTTGTTGTCGTAGAACGTGTTATCTACCTTCGCTTTGACATTAATTTTATACTTATCTTCTTCTTTATAGGAATATGAAACACTGTTCGTACCATCTGCTAAATAGTCAGCTAACTTAGAATCCTCGATAGATGAATCTGTATCTAACTTAATCGAATTTATCTCTGGTTCAGATGAACATCCATTAAGAAGTAGAACAAGACATGGCGCAGCTGCATAAGCTAATATTTTTTTCATGCGATTCCCTCATTTACGTTTTATCATTATTTCTAATTTTACAGTTAATATAAGGAAAATAACACTACTTTTTCCACATTTCACTCACATAAAAAGAGCAGCTTAACGCTACTCTTCTTGTATATACGATTAAGGCATTGGTATAGCCTTAATAGCCTCTATAAATTGCGTTCCAGTAGTTGCTAATGCTGTACCAGCACCAGCTAATCCTGCCACATTAGTTAATGCAGTTGTTGCTCTTCTAATTAATGAAGGCTTTACTTCCTCGCCATTCTCAACTTTTTCAGCTATTTCCTGTACATGATCAATAGCATCTTCTTTTAAATCTGTATCGGCAATCTGCGAAATATTTAAAAGCTGAATAAGGTCCTTAGCAATTGACTGTAGACCTTCACTATCTTGATTGTGGGTCTGATTTAATGTTGTATTACCATGAACATCCCCTTCAGTAAACATTAAATTTCCTACAGAACCAGTTACTACGATTTTTGCATTTGGATTTCCGTGAATGCCCATAATTATCGCTTTCTCCTCTAAATAAGAGGTAATTTGATCAACTAGTAATCTAATTACTTCTCTATTGAAATTTTTAATAATGTTGGCTCCCTTATATCTCCCATACGGAAAAGCAAAATCCCAATACGACAAATTGTTTTCTGTAACATACTTAAGAAGCTGATATATATAACTAACTTCTTCATGTGGATCAATGGGAAGGTCAAATTTTTCTTCTCCATTTTTTTCTTCAATAATTTTATTGAAGTCGTATACTTGGGTATGCGTTCTTTCAATAAAATCCTTAATTATGGGTTCTTTGTCTATTACAATAATAAACCTTTTAGTTAAGCGTAAAGCTTCGTCTATATCAGTTGCACTGAGCATTTGCCCATAAGCCATTCTGAAATTTTTAGATATAATTTGAAAATCCTCATGTGACATAACTTTTTCCATTTAATTCACTCCACAATACGGACAATATGGGCCCGTACTAGCCTTTACAAGAGTAGAAACCTTTGCTTTCTTCGAACAACATTGAAATTCCACAATATCGTAGTCTTTTTTCTCAAACAGCGGTTGAGGACTATTGCTCGCTTTTAAAGGCTTCCCTGGTTTAAATGTGATATTTTTATTTCCCTTAAAGGTCTTACCAAAACCCTTTAGAGCTTCATTAATTAAATCCATTGCATATTGTTCTGCTTCCGCATTTGCATTCTCAATAATATCTTCAGTAAGGAACTCAGAAGGTTCTTGAGGAATTCCACAAGAAGAACAGAAAATTTGCAACACATGGTCTTCTTCTACGTCTCCTGGTACAAGCTTAAATTCCTCATTACACAGGCTACATTCGAAAGTAGAAAAACCATCATGGTCGGTTTGCTTAGTTATCTCTATTCTTTTTTCCACTAACATTTCCCCTCTCTTATACATCAAATATAGATTTGAAAAAATATGCTGCATTTCTACAACCTTGGATATATTTACTTATAATTATAACAAAAAAAAGAAAGTAGTCGCGACGGACCACTCTCAAAGTGAATACTCTAAACAATCTTTCATGTAATCACTTCTCCTTACAAACGAAAAGAGCAACCATCATATACTGGCTGCTCTCTCCTAGCAAAAATGCACTCACACAAATGTGTATGTGAACGTATTAGTGTTATACTATATCCGTAATAAAAAAGGAATAATTTCTATTTACCCTGATACATTATTAATCGCTCTTTTGCTAAATTAATTAATTCCTTTAACTCTCTAACGGACTGCTTGTTATTACAATCACTTAATAAATCTATTGTGTCTTGCAAAAATTGTTCTCTTCTTTTTACTCTTTTATATTCAGCTCTATATTCTTCTGCCATCCTTGCTATTCGAGTAGAACCCTCACGAGGAGTCGCAACTCTTTCAAAATTTGAGACGCGAGGCTTTGTTCCTTTTTCATCAAACGTAGCATTGTCTGGATTCCTATTCCTCAATCCTGATTGACCCAAAATACTCCTTGCCGCCCGTTCTCTTCCAGTGGCCATTATCATTTCCCCTCTCTGCAATTGAGATTTGAAATAAACCGTCCTGTATAGATTCAATAACAGTAAAATAAATCCTTCTTTAAATATTTAGGTGCAGTTAAATAAAGTCTTTGTTATTTTTTGAGTGGATAGGCAAGCTTACTGCAGTAGCTACATAGTATTTAAAGAATCTTAACTTCATTATCTAATTAGTAGCTAGTTCAGTATCACTACCATTAAGTATTTTTGCACCAGAACCATAATAACAGCCATGAAATGGTCTGTTATTATTTTAATCCAAATATTTCTGTTAGCATTCTGTTTTAACACCTACCATTAAAAATCTTGTTCCTTCCACAACAATCCAATTTCTTGTTCTCGCTGCAAGACTTTCTCCAAATAACGTTCCGTTGTTTTACGGTCACTATGTCCAAGCTCTTTTTGAATTAGAAAAATATCAGCTCCCTGCTGCCTACTATAAATCGCATAAAAATGACGAAAATAATGCGGCGTAATCCTGTCATTGCGTTCTTTTATAAAAGGTAATTCGGTTCGTTCAATGATACGCACAATATAATTACTTAAGTTTTTATATTGATAATAGTCTCCATCTTTAGTTGGAAATAATGGACCTTGATCACTTGAATTTAATGCTGTACTGACATGACGTCGTTCTCGAAAAGAAAGAATGCGTTCATATAACGATGGATGAAGTAACTTATCAAATTTCTTTCCACCCTTCCCTACTCCTCTTAGTCGATAATGGCCACTTAAACTGTCTAGATATACATCTCCCCATGAGGCTTTAGCTACTTCTTGTACGCGCAACCCTGTCATCGCCAACATCGTTAACAATCCATAATTAATAGGGTGGTCTTTGTAGTAATCTAGGAGCTGTTTGACTTCATGGTAATACAAATCTCGATTCGGAATTTCTTGCTCAGATAGTGAAGTGCTTAAGATTTCTTTGTGTAATGGATGCTGAATATACTTAGTTTCATATAGCCATTTCATAAAACTTTTTAAAATCGTCATTTTTGCGTCTAAAGTTGCAGGTGAATAAGGTTTCCCACCCTTACCTAACAATGCGGTGCTTAAATACGTCTGATAGTTTCGAATATGCCAAGGACGTAGGTTTTTAAAAATAGTTTCTTCTATATAATCGTCTACATCTTGGCGTAGGAATGATTCACTTTCTACAGCATACTGATAAAACTGCAGCAGTATCCGTAAGTATTCGGTTTTTGTGTTTTCTTTTCGTTCTCGATCTTTTCGAATATGTTTTCGTTGATGGACATAGTAGTACATCATTTCTTCATCTGTAAAATCACTAAACATTTCTTCGTTTTTTCGCTGGTGATGCTCATTTCTTTCTTCTAATGCATCATAATACGTACTATCTAGCATCAATGAGACGATTTTGTTAAAATCCACTTTTCTTTCCCTTACTTCTGTTCCTATACGCACTAATGAGANTTAGATAAGTTGTTCGGATAAAAAGAAGGCTTGAGCCGTATGACGGGAAATCTGTCACGTACGGTTCTTAGGGGGGCGAGCGCTTGTGAGAGTGCCTGCCTACCCGACTAAACTAGAAAAAGAAATAAGCTCTTTTTTATTTAATATTTTATTTGGAGTTGCAGCCAGAAGACTGAGCCACCCTCTTCCTTTCTGTCATGTTGATTACACCTGTTCGCTATTTATTTTTATCAAAACATATTCGTATCATACAGTTGGCAAGCACCCATGAATTTTTCACATAGAAAAAAGCACCCTCATCGTTAATGGCATTGGAGAATAAGGGTACTTCTTGAGAATTTAAGTTTTCTATACTAAAGTATAAAAAAGATTAGGTCTATAGTTATTATAACACACAAACTGATAGGTTGTCATACAAATTTGAATGTAGAAGAGCACTCCTCCATTCAAATAACAGGAGTGCTCTTTAACATGGGCATAAATATTTCTATCATTTTGTAACTTAACAAAATATCTTTTTTAAGAAAGCATATAAATTTTTATAGTTTTATATTTCTGAATTCTTAGATTAACCATCTTTTTTCTTTAGAAGCTTTTTATCCTATAAAAGAATAATAGTTCTTACAATATAATGTTTTCCTCATTATGCATATCCGATATATGACTTCGTTGTCCTGGTTTCACAAATATCATAGATACCATTCCAATTATTACAGCAATGGCAGCAGCAGTAAACATAGCATTATACCCATGTGTCGCAACAAGGCTTCCTGTTAGCGTAGGCGCAATGATAGTTGCCAGGTTTGCAATAAAATGAGTTACTCCCCCAAAAGTTCCTGCTTTATTGGGCTCTGTATCAAGAACAACTGTCCAATAGATCGAATTGGGTAGATAATTAAAGGCATTACCTATACACATTAATAAAAGCACTGAGGCCGCGCTTCCAACCGTTGAGATCAGCATAAAACAAATAGCTGTAAAAAATAAGCAGACTACTGTGAACCAGGATCTAGCTATACGCAAATTTCCAGTTTTCTCACGTAATTTATCCGAAATTTTCCCTCCTATTAATCCTGTAACAATAGCACCTACCCATGGAATCATACCTATATACGAAAGAGAAGCTAAAGAATAATTAAATTCATCTTGCAGATATTTTGGAGTCCAAGTTAGTAATAGGATATTGACATACAAAAATGCAAAGTACCCAATAGCGTTCATGACTAATGTAGGGTTTTTAAAAAAATAATACCAAGGAACATTTTGGGGATTTGTTTTATCTAATTGTAATTCACCTTTTATTAAATTATCCGTGCTTCGAATTTTTTGAAGTTCAATTTTTGAAACTATCGGATGATCTTCAGGTAAATTTGTAAATATTTTTCTCCATATTAATACCCAAATAAAACCTAATAAGCCAAGAATAATAAATGTTACCTTCCAATTAGTGAACGTGAGAAGCCCCACTACAATAGGTGCCGTGACCAATGCTCCAATTGGAGTTCCAACTAAGCCAAGTGCTACAGAAAAACCTTTTTCTTTTGGGGACACCCAATTTGCCATTGTTCGGTTCATTGTAGATAAAGTAGGCCCTTCAGCCAGACCAAATAAAACACGAAATACCGCAAAAGCAGCTAATGCAGAACCTCCAAAAAATGCTGCACCTATGTGACCAGCAAATATAGTGCCAATTTCAAATATTGACCATGTAGTTCCAGCAAGAATCCACATAAACTTAGGACCTTTCTTATCTGCTAATGCTCCTCCAAATAGTGCTCCGAAAATATAACCATAGCCAAAATAACCCAAAATTGCTCCCCAGCTTACTGGATTTAAGTTGAATTCTTGAATAATTTCAGCCTGAGCGTATGAAAGTGCTCCTCTATCTATGTAATTTATGATGGTTATAATAACAATCATAAAAATAATAAAGTAGCGATAATTATTTTTCACCAATTATTTCTCTCCTCTCTTATTTGGTCACTCTTCTTACTGAGATAGAAAGCTTCATAATAAATGTCTAGAAATTTGGCACTTTCAAAAGAATAAGGAGGTCAATATTTTATTTCCTACTTGCAAAGCCTGTTAAAAAATTTAAGAATACATGAACTCCTGCTTTAATAGTAATTCCTGATTTATCACGTAAGGGATCTAAACATACAATATCCATCGCTTGGACTAATGGGTGTGAACCAGCAATATATATCGCTTCGAACAATTCATCGGTTCTCATTCCTCCTGTAGTTCCTGCTGGTACACCAGGGGCATAAGCGATATCAAGAACATCCATATCTACTGTAAGATAAATGGCATCCACTTTCTTAGCTAAATCGTCTAAGGCTTTTTCAACTGTATTAGAGATTCCTGTTTTTCTAGCTTGAAGTAAGGTCACGTAATTAACCTTGTGGGTATCTGCATACTCTTTGAGAGATTTAGAGTTATAAAACCCATGCAGGCCAATATTCCAAACGTTTTTGCCTTCAACGTTACCACTCTCAATTAGGTTTCGAATGGGCGTTCCATTTGATGGTCCGTTATCTTCTAAACTGCGTAAATCGAAATGTGTATCGAATTGAAGAATGCCTATACGTTGTTCTGGATGCGACTCTTTCCAGCCTTTTACTAACATAGCCGTAATCGAATGATCTCCCCCTAACATGATAGGCAGTGTATGGGGGTGATATTTCCGCATTGAAATCATTGCTTCTTTAATATACTGATGAGAAAGTGAAATATCTGTTACATGCTGTTTGACATCGCCTAAATCTAAAACCGATAAGGAGGTCAAATCCGTATCATATTCAATGTGATACGGATTAAACGATTTCCATAGTTGCCTCATGGCAAGGGGTGTTTCACTTGCCCCTGAGGCACTAATAGAAGATCTCGAAAGAGGGACTCCCAAAACGGTTACATCTACAGCTTGAAAATCTATTTCATCTTGCACTTCAAAAGTCTCGATCCAATCACTTACCTTAGGTTCAGTTGAACGCTGTCTTTCCCAATGAAAAGAGGGACGATTAAGTTGTGGGTACGGGTACGTCACGTAAGACCCCACCTTCCACAATCACTTGTCCTTTTTTAATCACAGTATCTACAAGGTTCACTGCATAGTTATATTGCAACGTTTGATAATTTGGTGCATCAAATAAAACAAGGTCCCCTTTCTTTCCTACTTCGATACTCCCAACTTCATCAGCTCTTCCAATGGCATGAGCTGCATTAATTGTACATGCTGTTAGGACTTCGGCTGGCGTCATCTTCATCGTAAGACATGCTAGATTCATAATAAAAGGTAATGATTCAGTAGGTGATGACCCTGGGTTACGATCAGTTGAAAGGGCAACCGGAACTCCAGCTTCAATCATCTTTCTTGCATTCGCAGGCTTCTCCATTAAAAAGAACGCTGTACCTGGCAACAAGACTGCAATAACCCCACTTTTAGCCATTTGTTTAATACCTTCATCAGATGCATGTAATAAATGGTCGGCTGAAACAGCCCCTACTTTTGCTGCAAGTTCTGCACCGCCAAATTGAACAATTTCATCTGCATGTATTTTTGGCTTTAATCCGTAGACTTTTCCTGCCTCAAGAATTTGCTCCGACTGTTCAACTGTAAAGACTCCTTCTTCACAAAAAACATCGCAAAACTCAGCTAAATTTTCTTCTGCAACTCTTGGAATCATTTCCTCTATCACTAAACGAACAAATTCGTCTGGGTTTTCTTTATATTCAACTGGAACAGCATGAGCTCCCATGAAGGTAGAAATTAAATCAACAGGGTGTTTTTCGTGTAGCTTTTTTGCTGCTCGTAGCTGTTTCAATTCATCTTCCAGTGTCAAACCATATCCACTTTTCGCTTCAACCGTCGTAACTCCATATTGTAGAAAACGATTCAGGCGTTTAGAGGTTTCTTGGATCAGTTGTTCTTCTGTAGCTTCTCTTGTACTTGTTGTTGTTTGAAGAATTCCTCCGCCTGCTTTTAGGATATCAATATATTTAGCTCCGTTTAATCGCATCTCTAGTTCCTTTTCACGACTGCCCCCAAACACAATGTGAGTATGAGCATCAATTAGACCTGGAGTAACAATCTTTCCTGAAGCATCAATCGTATTTATATGTCCATTCAAAGTATGAATATAGCGTTCTGCTTCAACATCTGATCCAACAAATGTAATCAACCCATTTTCCACTACAACACTACCATGTTCGATAATACCGATATCGGACATATCTTGAGCGCGTTTTGGTTCTTTAGTTCCGCCCCTAACTGTAATCAGTTGTGAAGCACATTTAATATACGTAATACATGACATAATGCTCACTCCTTTTCTTTTAGTCTAATGTTGGAATGTTCATGCCCTTTTCTTTGGCAGTTTGAATGGCTAATTCATAGCCTGCATCTAAATGACGAACTACGCCCATACCAGGATCTGTTGTTAATACGCGTTCAAGACGTTTAGCCGCATCTTCCGTACCATCTGCTACTACGACCATACCTGCGTGAAGAGAATATCCCATGCCTACGCCACCACCATGGTGAACAGATACCCAACTTGCCCCTGCGGCTGTATTAACTAGTGCATTTAAAATAGGCCAATCTGCTACAGCATCACTGCCGTCTCTCATCGCTTCTGTTTCGCGGTTTGGTGAAGCAACAGATCCCGCGTCTAAATGATCTCTACCAATAACAATAGGTGCTGAAAGTTCTCCAGATGCAACCATTTCATTAATGATTTTTCCAAATCGTGCACGTTCTCCATATCCTAACCAACAGATACGTGCCGGTAATCCTTGAAATTCAATTTTTTCTCTCGCCATTTTAATCCAGTTACAAAGATGGGTATTATATGAGAATTCACGTAAAATAACTTCGTCTGTTTTATAAATATCTTCTGGATCACCTGATAAAGCTACCCAACGGAAAGGTCCTTTTCCTTCACAGAATTGAGGACGGATATAAGCAGGTACAAAACCTGGAAAGTTGAACGCGTCTTTTACGCCTTCATCTAACGCTACTTGACGAATATTATTTCCGTAGTCGAAAGCAATGGCTCCTTCTTTCTGCATATCTAACATAGCCTGAACATGAACAGCCATACTCGCCTTAGACTTCCTTACATATTCTTCAGGGTTTTCAGTACGTAATACTTCCCCTTGCTCTAAGGTAAAGCCTACTGGAAGATATCCATTTAATGGATCATGTGCGGATGTCTGATCTGTTACAATATCTGGAATAAATCCGCGTTTAATCATTTGAGGAAGTACTTCAGCTGCGTTTCCAACCAAACCAATTGAGAGTGCTTTTCCTGAGTCCTTTGCTTCTTGTGCTAGAGCAATGGCATCATCTAGGCTTTCTAACACAACGTCACAATAGCGTGTTTCAATTCGTTTTTCAATACGTGTTCGGTCAACATCAATTCCAATGACTACGCCCCCTGCCATTGTAACGGCTAATGGCTGAGCGCCTCCCATGCCTCCTAATCCAGCTGTTACGGTAATGGTACTTTCGAGACTACCATTAAAATGTTGTTTCGCACATTCAGCAAATGTTTCATACGTACCTTGTACAATTCCTTGACTTCCAATATAAATCCAGCTACCGGCTGTCATTTGCCCATACATCATTAATCCTTTTTTATCGAGTTCATGGAATTTTTCCCAATTTGCAAAGGCCGGAACAATATTGGAGTTAGCTAAGAGTACACGTGGTGCATCTTTATGAGTTTTAAAAACAGCTACTGGTTTTCCAGACTGTACTAATAATGTTTCATCCTCTTCTAGATCTTTCAAAGTGGCTACGATACGATTGAATGCATCCCAATTTCGAGCTGCCTTCCCTATTCCCCCATATACAACTAGTTTCTCCGGATGTTCTGCTACTTCTGGATCTAAATTGTTCATTAACATACGAAGAACTGCCTCTTGTACCCAACCTTTTGTATTTAATTCCTTTCCATGAGGCGCCTTAATTACTTTTTGTTCAGTAGTCATATTTCTTCCCCCTATAAATAAATTCAAATAATTTTAAACTGTTTTTTAAAATTTATTCTCATAGATAATTACTTGTAATCTGGCCATATTTCATACGGGTTTACTTTACGCAGGAAATCTCGTAAATCTTTATAATTGAGAAAAAGAAAGATTGATACCCTAATATTTTAATAAGTTTATGCTAGAGTTTTATAATAAAAACGACTTTACACGTTCATTAACGTACCATTTCGTAATTAACTTCTTTTACAACCCCTTTTAAATCAGCAGCCAATTTTTCAATATCACGTGAGAAGATTCGATCTTTTGTAATTGTTGGAACAGATTTTCTAATTCTTGAATAAAGTTTCGTTGTTTCTGGAGCTAACTTACTTACACCTCTAATATCAGCAGCCTGAGCAGCACAGATAGCTTCGATGGCAAGTACCCTTCTACTATTTTGAATAATTTGATAAGCATGGCGAGCAGCAGTTGTTCCCATACTCACATGATCTTCTTGATTAGCAGAAGATGGAATAGAGTCTACACTAGAAGGATGAGCTAACGTCTTATTTTCCGAAACTAATGAAGCAGCAGCATATTGAGTAATCATTAAGCCTGATTGAAGACCAGGGTCAGGACTTAAAAATGCCGGTAAATCACTTAGTTGGGGATTCACCAATCGTTCGATACGTCTTTCAGAAATATTTCCTATTTCAGACATTGCAATTCCAAGAAAGTCCATCGCAAAAGCAATAGGTTGACCATGAAAGTTTCCACCGGAAATAACATTTCCACTGTCCGAGAAGATTAGTGGATTATCGGTTGCTGAGTTTATCTCAATCGATAGTTTCTCTTTTACATAATTTAAAACTTGTTGAATAGCACCATGGACTTGTGGGATGCATCGTAATGAATACGCATCTTGAACTCGAATTTGTCCTTGAGTAGTTGTTAGTTGACTACCGTCAAGGTAAGAAAGAATTCGTTCAGCCACTTGTTTCTGTTCAGGGTAAGGTCTTACAGAATGAGATTCTGGTGTGAAAGCGTCAACAATTCCTTGTAAACCTTCTAATGTTAGGGAAGCAATTCCATCTGAAAGGTCAGCTAACTTTTGAGCCTCCATATAAGCAACCACACCTACAGCAGTCATAGCTTGGGTTCCATTGATTAAAGCAAGCCCTTCCTTAGCTTGCAATTTGATTGGTTGAAGACCTGCTAATTTCAATGCTTCTGCACCTGACATTTTTTCACCATTAAAAACGGCTTCTCCTTCTCCAACTAATAATAGGGCTAAGTGCGATAGAGGAGCTAGATCACCACTTGCTCCTAGCGATCCTTGACTAGGAATAACTGGAACGATATTTTGATTTAAACAATCTATTAATAACTGCAGTGTTTCTAGACGAATTCCTGAATAGCCTTTCGCTAATGCATTAGCTCTTAGAAGTAACATAACCTGGCTTACTTCTATAGGAAATGGCTCCCCAAGCCCACAAGCATGGCTTCGAATTAAATTGATTTGTAAGTCAGCTAAATCATCCTTTGAAATAACTGTGTCACTGAATTTCCCAAACCCTGTGTTCACACCGTAAATTACCTTGTTATTGGTAATACTATCCTCCACTAAAGCTCTACTTCTTTTGATATTTTCTAGAGCGTGATCACTAATTTTAACCGAATAACCTTCAAAAATAACTTGATGAATTTGTTCATAGGTTAATGAGTTACCGTCTATTTGAACAAACATTCTAATCACTCCTTCTTAAATTAAAAAGTCTTATTGTTTTTTGAACATAAAAAGGGGCTATATCAAAAAAGAAACAAATCTTTTTTAATATAGCCCCCTATAAACTAAACTGAATAAACTATGGGCTTTAAATACAATTTTAAAATCTAAAACAAACATAACTAACAATGCTAAATAAATCTATACTTTAAGGTCTAAAGCTTAAAGCAACTAATGTGTCTGAAACTAGTATCCCTTTATCTGAATAATTTGTCAATTGTTTTTTTAAAGATTTAAAATTATTTATTTAAATTGCTTTGAATAGATTTTTTTAGATATGGTTAAACCCAAAACCTAATGCATCATGTTCAAATCCTTTTTTTGGAGCCCCTATAGTTCCATAAACGCATACACTAATCCATTCTCCACCATAACCAGAGGAGTCGATATTTCCTCTGACAATTGAAAAAGTTAAACCAACTGTACGTAAAATATCGCCTAACTGTAAAGTCCCCCTACTTACTCCCTGAATTGCCTCCAATATTGCATGATAAAGAGCATGGACTTCCCTATACGAATTAGCATTTATAATATGGTTATTTTTAGCACTTGTTTCAACAGCAGCAACTACTTTTGATAGCTCCATAGCCCCCACTTTTCCAACTGTATAGTTATAACCCCTTGAGTCCAGTTCTTGTTCAACTTCTTTCACCAGTTCAGTATTATGCAAGAGAACCAATAAAGAAGTTAACTTACCCATTGAAAAATTATTCTTTTGTTTAACCTGATTGCTCATAAGATGTTCCCCCTTTGTGCTTCCCTTACTACTAGATTAGTATATACTGAAGAGTATATTAGGTGTCAACCCAGCCTTTGGTAGCGCATACATTTCTGCATTGACAACTATTTATTCGGTAGATATACTAAAAATAATTCTGAAAATTCTAGATAATATAGCCTTTAGTGGATGAATTAAATTTTAGTTAACGGAGGATCTTAATAAAAAGATGGAAATATAAAAATCAGGTATGATGTTATTTTTTAGAATAGGGTTTTCTCCAAGAGAGTAGATCAGATACCTATCAAACTTAAAAATATTACTTATATAAGTTTATTTAGGCGTAGTTAAGCAAATAAGACAAGACTCCAATTTAGTTATTAGTTTATAGAATGGAACTTGGCAAAAAGGAAATTAGTATTTTTGCGAAGTTTTTTTGTGTTGGAAAGACTTATAGTAACTTGGAAAGGAAAGTTGGATTATATTTTTTGAGGTTTTAATAGATATTTTAAAAATCATAAAGAAACTATATTCATTCAAAACATATTTAAAATTATGTCCAACCAATCTGCTCATTTAAATTTTTAGTTTAAAGGAGAACCCTGCTTATAACATAAAAATAATTAAATCATACTATTAGGAAGAGGGTTATACATGCATAGTAAAAAAATAGAAGTATCCAATGAGCTTCAAAGAAATATGAAAAGCAGACATTTATTTATGATTTCAATCGGTGGAGTAATTGGAACAGGCCTTTTTCTAAATTCGGGTCATATTATCAATGAAGCAGGTCCTGGTGGGGCTATATTAGCTTACCTTGTTGTGGGTTTCTTAATGTACTTAGTTATGCTTTGTCTTGGTGAATTGACCGTATCTATGCCGGTGACAGGATCATTTCAAGCCTACGCAACAAAATATATAGGACCTGGAACAGGTTTTACTGTGGGGTGGATGTACTGGTTGAATTGGGCAGTTACAGTAAGTGTTGAATTCACAGCATCTGGATTATTAATGCAGCGCTGGTTTCCTGATATTCCTGTTTGGGTTTGGTGTGCTATTTTTGGAACTTCTTTGTTTATCATTAACTCTCTGTCTACTCGCAGTTTTGCAGAAACAGAATTTTGGTTTTCAAGTATTAAAATCGTAACCATTTTATTATTTATTATAATTGGGGCAGGTATAATTTTTGGATTTCTTGATACTCATGGGGCAAAAAACCCAGTTCAAAGTGTTTCTACCATAATGAATAATGGAGGACTTTTTCCAAATGGATTTAGTAGTGTTTTCTTTGCCATGATTGGAGTTGTTTTTTCTTTTCAGGGAACCGAATTGATTGGTATTGCAGCTGGAGAATCTGAAAATCCACATAGAGAAATCCCTAGAGCTATTAAAAATACGGTTTGGCGAACAGTATTTTTTTATGTAATTTCCATGCTTATCCTCGTTAGTTTAGTCTCCTGGAAAAAAGCAGGATCAGTAGATAGCCCATTTGTCTATGTTTTCGACAATGTTGGGATACCGTATGCAGCAGATGTGATGAATTTTGTTATTCTCACTGCGGTTTTATCGGTTGCAAATTCAGGATTATATGCATCCACACGAATGTTATGGGCTATGAGCCGCGAAGGATTTGCTGGGAAATCTTTTTCGAAATTAAGCCAAAAAGGGGTACCATTACGCGCATTAAGTGTAACTTTTTTAGTAGCATGTCTATCCCTCTTAACAAGCTTCATTGCTGCTAATACTGTTTTTCTAATTTTAGTATCGATTGCTGGCCTAGCTGGCATCACTGTTTGGATGTTAACTGCCTTATCTCAATTAAATTTCCGTAAAGCTTATATTGCGGAAGGAAATGATATTAATCAATTAAACTTCCGTACACCTCTGTATCCTATTGTTCCAATTACCTGCTTTGTACTCTGTTTAGTAGTCATTGTTAGTATGGCTTTTGTTGATTCTCTCAGGGCTGCTTTATATTGCGGTCTCCCATTTGCAATTGGGTGCTATGCCTACTATTACTTACGTATTCATAAGAAAATAGATAAGGAAAAAGATACAATAATATTAAAGAGAAGTTCTGGGGAATAGACCTAGTGGGAATTATATTCTTCCTTTAATTAATGAATCATTGAGTAAATCAAGATGTTTTCATTATCTCTTTTTGATTTTTTAGCAGATTTTATCCTTGGATAAGATCTGCTTTTTAATTACACTAATAAACATTATACACAAATTAATCCATCAACCCTTTTTATAAAACATGTGATTAAACTTTGCCATCTGAATATGGGTTACCTCTATATTTTTCAAAAGACCTTTATTCGTGTATTCTAAAATAAAAAGTGCATCTGAGATTTCTTATGATATTTACCATGTGCTTCGGAACGAGATATTATGGGTATCGATTAAGGCTTATGTAAACCTCGTTAATAATTTAATACAAATCAAAAAGATAGAATAGATCCTGATAATTAGGCCTATTTTCTTTTAGTCTCCACCTATAAAGTTAATTTTCCACCGTGATAACAATAATAATTTTCTGCTTTAAGATTTTTAATCTTTCTTAAAGACTGTTCTGCTTCCTTAATATTTAAACAAAAGTATGGATTAGCGATAGCCAATGCATGATTCTCATTAACAGCTGCATCACCCGTAATTACACTCTTTAAACTTGGAAAATATAATGAAATATGTCCGGAAGTATGCCCTGGTGTTGCTACTACTCTACATTTGTTATCTAAAATCATATCGCCATCAAGTACCTTTTCATCAATAGAAACATGATTTAAAGTCTTTAATTGCTGTATAAACCATTTACCAAATTCAATTTTTTCATTTGACATAGTTTTGAGCATTTTCTCGGCTTGAATCAACCTCTCTGACTTCATTGCCCCACTTATATATTTTGATTCGGTTTCACTGGCAATAATATTGACCCAAGGATACTTTTCTTTGAAGTCATATAAGGAACCTATATGGTCATCATCATAATGAGTAATAATTATATTCTTTAACTCCTTTATTTCATATCCTTTTTTTGAGATTTCTTTACTAATTAAAGTTAAAAAACCCGTATACCCTGTATCGACTAAGGTTAGTTCATTATTCAATATAATTAGGCTAGGATAAATGAGATTTTTTTGTCCATTAAATTCAAATTCAATTGGTAGTTCTACTATTTTCACTTTTCTCCCTCCATACTACTCATTTGTGAATCATTGGGTAATCGAATATACTCTACATTTATTTTTCGTCTCTTTCTTTCTTTTCTAATTCTTATAAATTATATCACCGTTTTTTATGTTAATTTCACATATCAATTAGATATTGAAACCCCTTATACTTTTTCTAATCATGATAGTCACTCTAAAATTCATCTTAAAATCACATTAAAAATAGATGAAAATAGTAGAAATTTATAAATTTAGTAGTATAGTAACAGCTACATAAGCTCTCTAAGAAAGAAACTTTATTATAAATTAGCTATATTATATTAATAAAGACAGGAGTAATTGTAATGAAAAAATTGACCTTAATATTTGTATTAATATTTGCAATAGCTTTACCAAATGTTGCTCAGGCAAAAGGATTTAGTGGTCATAGTTCTTTCAGTCACAATTCTTCGTTCAGTTCTCATTCAGGTAGGGACACATATTCAAGTGGCACTTATCATTCTGGATATAAGTCTCCGTCAAGCAACGTTACAAGAACACCATCATATACTAGGTCTCACACGACATATAACCAGACCCAGCCTTCACGAGCAAAAAGTATACTGACTCATGCTGCAGCTTTTGGAACAGGTGCGTTTTTAGGGCATATGCTTCATCCATTTGGTGGGAATTATAACGGTGCATATGGAAATAATCCTTCACATGGATTTTCTTTTTTAGGAATTCTTGTAGATATACTTGTGATTTTAGTCATCATTTGGGTAGTTAAAAACATCTTTACAAGAAGAAGATATTAAGGAGAAATTTAGAATGGAAGTACTATTTAACGAACAAGATATTGTGGATAGCGTTTGTATTTATATTGCTCTAAAAGAAAGAATTGAACCTGAACAGGTAGAAGTAGATTTGGAGCTTCATCCTTCCCTTGGGATTACTGCTTCCACCTTAGCATTAGGACGTACAGCGCGATTGCATGAACAAGACATCATTGATGCTGTTGCAGTATATTTACAGGACTATCACCAGTTCGTCGCGAATCATCTACAAGTTAATTTATCTTTTTCAGAAAAGAATGGATTTACTGCATCTATTCAAGTATTAAGTAATTAGTTTTGACATGAGACTTCCCAGCATTTTCGTACTGGAAGCAATAAGTTATCTCATTATAAGTTTAATTTATTATAAAAAAAATATATATGTGAAATAAAAAGAAGCCTCAGTCTTTAAAAAAGAAGGCTTCTTTTTAATGAATTTCTTCTATATTACGTCGGTTTTATTATGACACGGATTTAAGTTCCTCTGTTAAACGTAAAAAAGCTTGTTTATCTTTATTCTTTAAAGACTGGTCTATTGCTTTAAGGATCTTACTTCTTTTGAAGTCGTTCATCATCTGATCCAAAAACAATTCAGCCAACATTTCATCACGTAAACTTGGATCAACTTCGTTAAGTACATTATTTTCCATTAAAAATCAACCCCTTTATCTTTGCTCCTTTTTAAACAGTATGCTCCTTTTTGACGTTGTTTATACGAGATTGATAGATAAAGAGAAATAATGAATATATTTACCCCACGTATTGATAATCCTCTTGTTATTCTGATTGTTATTTCATACTTATAAACCCTAAAGCGAGCACAAAAACTGTTTTATTTATTTGTTGAAGGAGATCTACAAACTAACTTTTAAGAATATAGGTTCTGACAGTCATGTTTAACGACGGCAAACCACTAACTTAATCTATTTTCCTATCAGAAAAGTTCGTAAAGATGTAAAGTTTTCAGAAGACGTTCGTAATTTATTTTCAAACTTAATCGAACGATGAAAATGACAGGTTTTCTATATAAGAGAAAAGTTCGTAAACGTATACTTTTACGGACGGTGTGTGCTGTAATCTTAGTAAATTGATATTAAGGTAGCCCTTAAAATAATTAAGAATAAAAAAGCTAAGTTTCTTATTCATAGGATTAAGAAACTTAGCTTTTTTTTATCTAGATACTTTTATAACTGTACCATTTACATTGATTGCTTTGATTTTTGATAAATCTAAAGGAGAAGAAGATAGAAATTTAGCTTTAACGCTTTTATTATCACTAAAGTTTTGTAACGAATCGAGTGATTGAATGCTGCCATTATTCATTTTAACACTCACTTTTATGTTATCAGTGTCTTTAAAATACCCTTTTCCGTATAGCGTTACACCTAGTGATGAAAGAGTCATTTTAGTTGCTTGCCAACTGCCAAAGTCTTCATTAAAGCNTAGAAGAGAAAGAGTAGCAAAAAATCATCCTTGATAAAGTTTACGACTATGCTGAATTTCCGAATAAAGTTAGTGTCCAATGCGATAACTGCAGTTCCTCTTACTTCAAAAGTTCTATAAAAGGTGGCATTTTTCTACGTGAATGTCGAGAGTGTGGCATGAAGAAAAGCATTTAGGTGGTATTTAGACTATAAAAAATAGCATGGTTTGAAGGGTAGTTGGTATATTTTTATGTGTATATAGAAAATAAGCCACCCAAGGATATCCAAAGTAGGTGGCTTATACGATAAACTTAATATGGAGCACGCTTTAAAAATTAATTTCTGTCAAAAAGAGAGCTGCCAGATATACCTGGGTTCGTCATTTCATAGGGATTTAAAATTAACTCAAGCTCCTCCTCAGTCAATACGTCATATTGCAAACATAGTTCTCGTACCGACTTTCCATTTAAAATAGCCTCTCTAGCAATTCGTGCTGCTACTTCATATCCGATATGTGGATTTACGGCTGTAATAATCCCTACACTTTTTTCTACATACTCTTTTAAACGTCCCTCATTTGCTTCAATGCCTCTTAGACAATGGTCTGTGAAGACGTGGAATGCGTTATTCATAATACTGATTGACTGAAGCAAGTTAAATACAAGAACAGGCTCCATCACATTTAGTTCAAGTTGACCTGCTTCCGATGCCAGGCAAATTGTATGATCATTACCTATAACTTGAAAAGCTACTTGATTAATCATTTCAGGCATGACAGGATTGACCTTTCCAGGCATAATAGATGAACCAGGTTGACGAGATGGTAGTATAAGTTCAGCTAATCCTGCACGAGGACCAGACGCCATTAATCGGATATCATTTGCAATTTTAGACATATTAATCATGCACACTTTTAAGCTAGCAGAGACTTCTGTATAAGCATCTGTATTTTGAGTCGCGTCTACAAGATGATTGGCCTTCTTAAGTGGTAAACCACTGATATTTGCTAGATATCTTACAACATTTTCGATATAACGTGGATCTGCATTTAAACCCGTTCCAACTGCAGTTGCTCCCATATTAACCTCATATAAATGTCCATAGGATTGCTTAATACGTTTCATATCGCGCTCAAGAACACGACTATATGATTCAAATTCTTGACCAAGACGGATTGGAACCGCATCCTGTAGGTGAGTACGTCCCATCTTTATAATAGAATCAAATTGTTCTGCCTTTTTCTGAAATACACTGTGCATATAATTCATTGTTTTCAGTAACTTATTTAACAGATTAAGCGTTGCAATATGGATAGCAGTTGGGAATACGTCATTTGTTGACTGTGACATGTTTACATGACTATTAGGGCTTAAATCGGAATAAGAACCTTTCTTATGACCAAGTAACTCTAAAGCTCTATTTGCAATAACCTCATTTGCATTCATATTCATTGAGGTCCCCGCGCCACCCTGTATTGGATCAACAATAAATTGATTATTTCTTTTTCCTTCAATAACCTCGTCTGCTGCTTCAATAATTGCATTACCCAACCCATCATATAACCTTTTTGTTTCCATATTAGCAAGAGCAGCAGCTTTTTTAACAATTCCTAATGCTTTAATGAGTTCCGGGTGAATCTGGTAACCTGTTATTGGAAAATTCTCAACTGCACGTAATGTTTGAATTCCATAATAAGCGCTGACAGGCACTTCTTTCGTTCCTAAGAAATCTTTTTCAATTCTTACATCTTGTTTTTCAATCGTTCCCATATCTGTCATAATATTGATCTCCTTCTTTATAAACAAATAAATTATTTTAAGCTACATCTGATTTTTTAATAGAATCTGTATAATGCTTTGCTTTTTCTTTATCGAATCCACCTTCCCACTTAGACATCACAATAGCAGCTAATGCGTTACCTACTACGTTGACAGATGTACGAAGCATATCTAAGATGCGATCAATGCCAGCAATGAATGCCATACCTTCTAAAGGTAATCCCATTGAGCCCAATGTTGTTAATACAACAACAAATGATGCTCCTGCAACTCCTGCCATTCCCTTAGAAGTCAACATCAATACAATTAAAAGTGTAATTTGTTCTATGAAAGATAAATGAATGCCATACATTTGTGCAATAAAAAGGGCAGCAATGGCTTGGTAAATGGATGATCCATCAAGGTTAAAGGTATATCCTGTCGGAATAACAAATGATGTAACAGCTTTCGGACAACCAAAGTTCTCCATTTTAGTCATTAACCTTGGCAATACTGCTTCAGAGCTTGCGGTTGTAAACGCTAAAATTAACTCATCTTTTAAGATTTTTATAAGGACTAAAACATTAGTTCCAGCCATTTTTGCAATAATACCTAATACTACAAAAACAAAGAAAATCATGGTCAGATATATAACGAGTACTAACTTTCCTAAAGGGATTAATGAACCAATTCCAAACTTCGCCACATTCAAACCAATTAAAGCAAATACGCCAAATGGAGCAAATTTCATAACTAAGTTTGTCATCCAAAACATGGATTCTAGTACACCTTCAAAAAAGTTTAAAACTGGTTTGCCTTTTTCTCCAATTGCTGCAACTCCTAGACCAAATAAGACTGAGAAAAAGATAATCGCTAATAAATTTCCTTCAGTCAATGATTGGAATATATTAGTTGGGATGATATGAACGATTTGAGCTGCTACACCTGCACTCTCAGTCGTTTTAGATGTTTCTTCATATTTGGATATATCACCTTTCTCAAGGTTTCCCATATCTATACCAGTACCTGGATGGAATAAATTTGCGGCCAATAAGCCCACTGCTAATGCAATTGTAGTCACAATTTCAAAATAAAGAATGGTTTTTCCACCTAGTCTTCCTAACTTTTTAATATCACCTACACCAGCTATAGATACGATGAGTGCGGATACAACGATAGGAATAACAATCATTTTAATTAGGTGAAGAAAAATATCCCCTAAAGGTTGAAGAATGGCCATCACTGTATTATTTCCATAAAAAATAGCGCCTATAGCAATCCCGAACGCAAGTCCAATAAATATTTGTGTAGCTAATCCTAATTTCTTCATAGTTGTAACCCCTTTCAATTTGCAGTTCATTAAAACACTTAAAGAGAGCCTATGCTTAGGCTAGCGTCTATAAAAAAAGACAATAATTAAAAATAAGTCCAATGTGTAAATATTCTTTAAAATAAATGGTAATCATATAATTTGAAATTAACTCCCCCCTCCAGTAAAGCGTTTAAAATACACTTTTTCGGCTCACCTTATATACCTGAGCATATAGTATCGTTTATAAAGAGATTTTCTATTATCCTTTTAACCTTTTTGAAATCCTGTTTATTGTCTAACATTCACATAAATCTAGTGACAGTCACTTATAGATTTATATGAATGTTAGACAATAATACCCTAATCTATTATTCTCCCATTTCAGGTAAAGAAGTATCTTCTTCTTTATCTAGTGTCTAGAGATAAGGTAGCAATAACACTAGATATCTCTATAACTTGTTAAAATAATTAAATCTCTTAAAATGTTTTTCTTTTAATAAAATGATATCGCTTTCAAAAAATCTCAATCGTAGTAACTACACATATCTTCTCCGAAAGCTAAAGAAATTTAGTATTTATTCCAGGTGTAACTTAATTAACGAAACTACAGCATTAAGTTGGGGTATCTCCTTCAATCTCTTCATACTGTAATCTCATTATAATAAACATGCGTTTCTTGCATATAGGTAATGAATGGAATCAAAAAATGATAATAACGAAAAGTGTATTTTAAATTTCATGTTCTCTTTTTGCGTACTTCAGTTACATTATATTTATATACAACAGATAAATCAAGAAGATTATTATTCATTTCGCGTACATTTTATTTAGACAAGCCTCATAGAAGTGAAAAATATTTAAATAACGACGAACTGTTATTTAAATATTAACCTTTCGTAGCGTGAAAGAGTCTATGCCTTTAAGAAATACTATAAGCAAGGTCATTGCATAACAAAGAAAGGATTCATTCAGTTTGTTGATTCTCTTGGGGATTTATTTATTTTTATTGATGATGTATTTGAGTTAAAGAATAAAATGAGATTAAGCGAGCTCATTGATGTTCGCGTGGCTTAGTTCCTGAAGAAATCGTGTGCAGGAATCACTTAATTGGGTAGAGGTACATTCATATACAATTTTAGAGTCTACACGTTACGTGACGGTTCAAAGAGAATCATTTAAACAGGAACTCCAAAGAGCAGGTATTCAAGAAACGCAAATTTTTCAGGTGCAACTAGTGGAAAAAACAAAGTAATTTTAACATACACCTTTTATATAGACCTAATTGTGTTAGTCAAATAGAAAGGAGTGATCAACCTGGAAGAAATAAAAGAGCAAGGATCGATTTTGATAAAGTGTATGACTATGCTAAATTTCCGGATAAAGTTAGTGGCCGTTGCGATAACTGCAACTCAGCTTACTTCAAAAGCTCCGTAAAAGCTGACGTTTTCTTACGTGAATGTAGAGAATGTGGTATGAAGAAGAGTATATAAAATATAAATATATGATAACCAGGCCTTTCAGAATTTAAAGGGGCCTTTTGTTTATGTTCAATAAGGTTGAGTAATAAATACTTCAGTTTAAGTGAGGAAGCTAATCCCTAATCTATAAAAAAAGCGCATATTCTAGATCCGTTTACTCCTGACCTACTGCAGTAAAGAAGCATATCCTTACTTTATTTTTAAATATTTTTCATAATAATAAGCGACCCTATATACCGTAAACAAAGTTACTAAGGTCGCTTATACTATATTTTGATTTATTATTTTTTTGTCTGCTTCTTTATAATAAAATATCTGTAATCTCATTAATCTTCTGACAGAATTTCACTATAATTATTAATTTGATCGAACAAATAAGTAAGATAAGAATCTAGTTCAAATTGATTACCATCAACAAAATCATATAGCATAGAATTATTTTCTTCTCTCATTTTTAGTCACTCCAATTTAAGTTTTTTTGATTTTATACATGATGACCATGATTCTTTTTTTGACCCATTTTTCTTAAAAGAAAGCTTACAATTAATACTAAAATGATTGATCCAATAATTGCTGGGATGATTGCAAAACCGCCAATGACTGGCCCCCAACTTCCCAAGATAAGGCCGCCTAACCAAGAACCAATAAAGCCAGCGATAATATTACCAATAATACCTCCAGGAACATCGCGTCCTGTAATTAAACCGGCGAGCCATCCAATAATTCCACCTACAATTAGCATCCATAGAATCTCCATTAATACTTCCCTCCTTCTAAATTATTTAATTGACTTTACCCTTCACTAAAACTCATTAACCTTGTTATTTTTTTCCTGATTAGAGCTTTTCTCTTATATAAAAGGACATCTTCTCATTTCTCGACTGTTTCATGAAAAAGATAAGCGATTAGGACAAGCCCTCAGCATATAAAAACCCAGCACATATTCTATGACCATCTAGTCATCACCTAGTGCGGTAGCTACTTAGTATTAAAAGAATAACTACTTCGTTTGGTAATCAGTATCTATTTCAGTACCGTTGCCACGTTAATATACGTTGTGGATGTACAGTTCTAATTAGCCACTTTTCCTTTGTTAATCCGGATTACATGTTATCTTTCCATATTTCAATGCATCATAGATAGCTCGCCCATCACTTAAACTCGTTTCTGAATATTCAAAGGGTAAGAGCGAGAAAACAATATAATAAATAGAGAAATAAACAAATTGGTAAGAAAAGAGATTCTTTGAGAGAACACCCAACATAATTAAACCATACACAAGAAGTATAGACGCTAAATTAGCTATGGTACCTCCAGCATAAACACAAGCATGAGTAAACCGATTATCATACTTTAATTTTTCGTAAATACAAAAGGAGTGCAAAAAATAAATAGATTTTATTTTGATTTTTTTCCACCTAAAAATCGTTCTCCCTTGTCCAATGGTAAAATCGACCCTTCCACCTAAAATAATAGCCATAAATGAATGCCTTAGTTGGTGAATAACAGACACAAGTGGAATGACAATTAAAAAAGAAAATAATAATTTCGGCATATCACTCCATCCAAACATACCTGTCTCCCCTTTATCCCAAAATAATCTTACATTTGATATTCCACATTTTCTTCTATCAAAACCGGTAATTTTATGAGGGCTTTATAAGAGAATGGTGCTTTTCTATGCTTTGTGTTTATGATTTTCATTAGGTTAATTAAATAATTAAACCGGACCTTCTTTACAATAAAAAGAGCTACCTCCAAATAGAAAAAGGTAGCTTGCTCTACTCAAGAAAGAAATTACAGATGTTCATCGGGTTAAAACAATTTAAGTATTTTAAACTGATAAAAAATCAGTAGCTTTTCTTGTCTTTTTAATATGTATCTCATAGAGATTTAGCCTTACTTGCATATAAATTCCATTATTATACACAATGATAATAAAATATAATTTCTTAAAAGGGGCTTTCGATAGTGAAAAGAGAACAAGTCATTGAAGTTTATAAAGATGTTCTAGAGAAGAGGAGAAAACGATTTCCAAATTATTTTTTTGCAGGTAATGAAGGGGAAAAATATATGCGCTACATGACATGCTACTTACTTGAACAACACTTATCGATCCCCATCGTTGAAATCCCTTTGCAAGTAGGAGCAAATACATTATGGTCTCATCGTCTTAGACCCCCTGCCATGCTATATGGATGGAATTATTATGAAGTCATAGATAATGCTTACCCAGGAAAATTTAAACCTTGGGAGTTTCAACAAACTCCTGATAAATATTAGGACGGAGAAGAAGGAAAGAGAAGGGCCATTGAGGCGGTAAGATATGTAATAGAGGGAAAAATGAAGATTCCCATGAAAGAAATACCCTCTCAAATTAATTTTCATTTTTTTAAACAACATGGTTTAGGGGGCGCCTTTACCCTTTTAGGCTATTCTCCTTTTCAAATAGTTGAAGCGATTTATCCTGGTGTCTTTATCACGTTGAGATAAACGGAAACTCATCGCTGCTCCTCCTTCTCTAATAACCCAAAGATGGAATGTGATACCACTTCTAGTTCTGGTTCAGGATCTTTCACGAGCGTTTTATAAGGTGAAAGGATTTCCTTACAAGCTTCCTCATCTAAGAAGTAGGCTTGAAACTCTTTCACTTCATTAATTTTAATTTTCATACGCCCCCTGGCTGCAGCATCAATTTCTTCTGCACCTAGTACTCCAGCTACTTTCGCATTTGTAGCATCGGCTTGCCTACCAGAAATCCTTACACGCAAATTCGCTTTTAACGCAGAGTTTAATAAATCGGCATCGGGACGCTGCATGGCAATAATCGTATGAACACCTAACGCACGACCTTGGCTGGCAAACTGTTGGATCATCTCCACAAGATCCGTTTCTCTCTTCACGATGGACATTTCATCAATTACCACAACGATACGAGGCAGCTTAAAAGGTAGCCTGCTGATATGCGTCACACCATGCTCTAACAATAAATCGCCTCTTCGATACATTTCAGCTCGTAATAAAGCAAAAGGTTTTCTCATATCCTTGGCTTCAAAGCAAAGCGCATCTACATGCTCAATCCCATGAAATAGCCCTAAATCAGCTCGTTTAAGATCGACCAATACTAATCGCAACTCATCAGGCGATGTATATTTCACCCATGTTGTGAGGATCACACGCATGAGACTGCTTTTTCCGGCTCCAATTTCGCCAGAAATCAGTATTGTTTCCAAATCCGCAAAATCCCATGAAACGGGGTTTCCATAAATATCTTGACCAATGCATACCGGAAGCTCCATTTTTTCAATATAAGGATGAATACTTTCATAACTATAATTAAGCATCTTAGGTAGGCTTTTGTGATGAACGGTAATGCTAAAGTTCTTTAAGCTGCCGTTTATTTCGATATTGCTGCCTAGCACTTGTCGTAATGCCCATCTTTTTTTATTTAAAAGTTCAGGATCAATGCCATTTAGTAAGGAAAAAGCATACCGAGTGTAGGTGAGCTGATGATCGATCCGATGGATCTTCGGAAATTGATAGGAGGTACGATCCCCACGCTTTATGACCCGATAAATCTCTGCCGTACGAAACGCTTTAATAAGCTTTCCACGCAATTTTAGTTTCTCAAACATCTAGAACCCTCCCTAAAACATAAATGTCGCAAAGAAGTAAAATAGAGCCCCATAAAAGGTGAAAGGCAAGATAAAGCGCATTACTTTTGAGAACTGATCAACGAGATCAATGACACCCCATCGCTCTAATATTCGTTCGATAACAGCAATCCCTAAGACAATGCCTCCTATGGTCAGAATAGTGGGGTCAAGCATAGCTAGTGGACTAAATGGGACAAAGGAATAAGCCTTGAGGGGACGAGATCTTGTAAGAGGTGGTTTGTGAGGTGGAGGTAATATTTTCCGGAAGGTAAATCCTTTTGTTTTTCTCATGTTGGTACCTACTTTCATTCTTTTTATTTTTTCGCTTTTCATGTCTCAGTTATTTCAGCTCAACACATCTGGTCGCCCCCTTCGCCTCTTCGGCTCAGCTCCCTTACAGATTCGATGAAGGGCTTCACAAGGCGTATAAAGCTTGTATTAACGCGGTAGCGATACTGAACTAGATACTGATTAGATAATGAAGTCGTAATTCTTTAGATACTATGTAGCTACTTCAGCAAGCTTGCCTGTCCAGTCGAAAAATAAAAAAGAACCCTTACTGCAGTAGGTAAGGGATAGCTGATTATGTAAGAAGTAATGGGTTTTCATATGGTAGGGGTTGTCCTATTGAATGGTTGATTTTATAAAATGGACGAGGAGTCCGGAGATCTCATGATTGCTTATTTTCAGAGAAACAATGTTCACCTTATGAATAGTAAAATAAAAATAATGTAAAAAAAGAGAAGAATAATGAAACTTTCTCTATGTCGAGATGACTCTAATTAACGAGAGGAGGGATGGCACTGTGAAACATGATATACATACAGTAAAAAAAGCAATTAATGGAGACGATAGGGCTTTTGAAGAATTACTTTTTCAAGAAGAGAAAATGCTCTATTATAAAGCTCTTTCGTACGTTGGAACAAAAGAAGATGCTCTTGATGTTATCCAAGAAACAGCATGTAAAGCATTTCTCGCAATAGGTCATCTACAAAAGCCAGAATATTTTTCAACTTGGTTATTTAGAATTCTTATACGTGAGTGTTACAAGCTATTAAAGAAACGAGAACAAATTGTTCCTTATGAAGAACATGAATTATTAAAGAGGTTAGATCAGAAACAGGAAAAAGAAATAGAATCTTTTCATTTAAGTGAGGCATTATCTAAACTTAAGTCATCTTATCAAACGTCTATTATCTTATTTTATTATCATGATTTATCCATTCAGGACATTTCGGATGTGATGGAAAAACCAGTTGGTACAGTAAAAACGTATCTACGTAGAGCGAAGAAACAATTAAAAATTGAGTTAGAAAGGAGCTATAAATTAAATGAAAGAATCTCATGAGCAGGTAGAAAACTTCCCCAAAGAACAGGTTCGATCAGCTATTCAAGCAGGTATTAGTCAAGCAGAATTACAAATGAATGGCAACAAGGTAAGTTATAAATATAACCATAAAATCAGTAATAAAAAAAAGAAAGGCTTATATGCTATGTCCAGTGTGGCAGTCGCTTTTGGACTATTAGTTGCTTCTTCTTATCAATCCCCAGCTTTAACAAGCACTTTGTCTCAAATACCTATTATTGGTTCTGTTTTTGCAGATTCTAATTCCGTTAGTTTGAAACAAGCTCAAAAAAAAGGATTGACCAGCCAGATTGGAGAAACACAGACTGTTAATGGAATATCTGTTACGCTTGATGAAATTCTATATGACCAAAATGGCATTAGCCTTGGTTATATCATAAAATCAGAAAAAAAATTAGGAGAATACTATTTTGGTGCTGGTATGGATTTCACCATAAATGGAAAATCACCTGACGGATCCTCAGGTTCCTATGGGGAAAAAGTTCAATCAGCAACAACTCGAACGGCCATTCAAGAGATAAACATATCTGAAGATATGCCAAATTCTTTTGAGCTTGGGTTAATCCTGCATGGTAAGAATGGAGAAACGTGGTATTTCTCAAATCCAGTCAAAAAAATCACGGATATTAAGAAGGTTCCTATCCATCATTTACAAAATGTGGACGGCATTGCTCTTAAAGTCGAAGATTTATCCTTAAGTAAAACAGGTATGAGTATAGCTTATGAGAGTACTGAAAAAGGAGAGGACTTTGAACTAAGCAGAGCTGGAGATATAGAATTCCGAGTAATTGATCAAGATGGGAAGGAGATTGCAAGCCATTCTGGTGGGGCAGAAGGTCAAAGGGTGAAAGATAAACTAGTATTTAAAAGTAATAAAAAGTTTGATCCAATTAACTCACATGTTACTGAATTGACCGTTACTCCTTATTTATCTCTTCCAACAGAGGGTGGGGGAGTTGAATTTGGTGAAAAGGGCGAATCAAGGGATATAGGTTTCAAAGGTGGGTCTTTGAAACCAGTCAAATTTAAATCCTTTAAAGTGAAAATACCCAAATAAGTTTATTTAAAGAAAACAAAGAAAGAGAAGGATTGAAGCCTTCTCTTTTTACTATATGATTATCTATACCTAGATACTCTTCCTCCTGCCACAATTTCGACATTCGCACAGGAAAACGCCACCTTTTACTGAACTTCGAAGTAAGCTGAGTTACAGTTGTCGCATCGGCCACTAACTTTATCCGGAAATTCAACATAGTCATACACTTTATCAAGATCTATTTCTTGCTGTTGTTTCCCTTTCATATTAATTACTCTTTTCCAATTAACCCTTGTTAGGTTATTACAAGAATTGGAGGTGAAATTATCTTATATAAAATGAACATCAATTAGCTCATTTTATTTTTAATTATCTTTCCTTATACATAAAAAGCTTCATTTTTATCTATAGTTTACGAAGGTTGGACGATAAATTCATTTTCTTTTGAAATGTCAAGTTGATAAAAATCTTAAAACAGTCCATTTTACTACTATTTACCTCCGTATTGTCACGATACTTTCTATATAACGTGACTTTTTTCACTTTTATAAGTAAAAATATTCAATTTTGCTGTATCAACAGATGGTTTCATATAGTAAAATTAATTTTGCTATAAAAGAACACTACATATGAAAATACATTTGTAAAAGGGGATAAAACAATGAAGAGTCGTGTTATCAAGATTGTTTCTTCGCTAGCTATAGGAATAGGAATTGCTGTAGCTCCTGCTTCCTCATACGCAGCAACGCCTAAAACCATGAAAGTACACTACATTGATGTAGGTCAAGGAGATAGTATCTATATTAAAGCTCCTAATGGCGAGGACATTGTTATTGATGGTGGAAACAAAGGGAAAGGAAATGCAGTTGTAAGTTATTTAAAGAAACAAAAGGTCGATGATATAGAAGTATTAATTTCAACTCATCCTGATGCTGATCACATTGGTGGGCTAGATGAAGTTATTAATGCATTCAAAGTAGAAAATGTTTATGCTCCCAAAGTAAGTAATAACACGCAAGCTTACAAAGACTTTTTAAATGCCGTGAAAAAGAAAAAATTAACGATTAAAACCGCACAAGCAGGTGTAAAGTTACCTGTTAAAGATGTAAATGCACAAATTGTAGGGCCTACCAGAATGTATGCCAACAGTGACTTAAATGACTGGAGCGCTATTGTCCATATGGCTTACCAAAAGAATACATTTTTATTTACAGGGGATGCTGAAACAAAAGCAGAAGCAGACATGATTAAGGCAAAGAAAACAATACGTGCAGATGTACTTAAAGTTGGCCATCATGGTGCCAAAACGTCTACAAGTAAGAATTTCTTAGATGCTGTAAAACCTAAGTATGCAGTCATCAGTGTGGGTAAAAATAGTTATGGACACCCTACTTCTCAAGTTGTGAACTTACTAAAAAACTCTAAAGCAAGTATTCTGCGAACAGACCAAAGTGGTACAATTATTATTACTGGGGATGGAACATCTTATTCTGTTAAAAAATCGAGGTAATTATGAAAAAGATAAAAGGTATTATTGATCGATTTGAAGAGGGATTTGCTGTTGTTGAAATCGAAGGAAAGACAAAGGACTACCCTAAAGATATTTTCCCTAAGAATACACAAGTTGGAGATGTCGTTTATATTACAGGTAATCAAGTGAAAATTGATAGACAAGAAACTCAGAAAAGAGCAAAAGAAATTGAAAGTCTAATGAATGAGATTTGGGAAGATTAACAGCTCATTCATTAGATCTTGTTCTGGCGTGAAAACTGTTCATTCTCGTCACACTAAGCCCCAATATTGAATATTTATTTTACAAAGTACAAAGCTAATAATTAGTCAAGTCTACTTTGTGTTTCTATTTTAATTACTTAGCTTGAATACATAGAGATTGTTTTTACCTAACCCGGTAGATATAAAAAACGCTTAAATTAACTTTTTAAGCGTTTTTTGCATTATTTCAATTCAATCCTTAGTACGATTCAGAGATAATGAGCTTATCTTCGACAAAAATACAAGGTTTTCTCGTTTCTGATACAAATTAGTTCTAAATTTATAAAACATTAATTATGTTTGAAGATATAACTCAAAAAATGACCATACTTCTTCCACACTTAACATACAATTCTTCATTTCCAAAAATTAAATGTTGCTTACCTGTTAATCAAATTATGAGGTACTTATCTACTTATCACCAAAAACTCATTTAGTGATTATTAGAGCTCTTATTATTTCGTTCCAGTAACTCTTAAAATCCTTATTGTTCTTTGTTTTCTCCTCTTTCTTAACAGGCTGTTTACTATTATCCATTCTATTTACCATACTCCTTCAATAGTTGTTTAATCAAGTAGGAATATAAATTTTTTTATATGAAAGTTTATAATGCTGCTTATTGAAAAGAAATTTTATTCAAACTTTAATAGAAGTGAGCCCCATTATAGGTAAAGGCATCACTTCTACTTTAAATTAGTTTCAATTATTTTTGTTTGATATTTTATTTACGAGATATCAATCTATCTATAGTTCGCTGATCAATACCCTGTTTTTCGCCAATTCCAGCTCCTACAAAAAACAAGGCACTTTCTGTTCTACCATCAACCCCTAAAAACTTCTCTACCTCTGTATCTTGAAATGCTCCTGTAATCCATGTTTGATAACCTAGAGCTGTAGCACAGAGTTGAAAAGTTTGAGAAGAGTGACCTATATCAAGGAGAACATTTCTATACGCACGAGAATGTTGGTATTTCCACCAAGCTTTATCAAATCTTCCTGAGATAAATATACCTACGGCTAATCCTGCAGAGAAGTATTGATCGTATAATAAATCGATCATCTTATCCTCGAATTCGCCCTCTTTTAGGCGAGTGAGCTTATGATCTTGAGGTCTATAATGATATAAACCTGGTAATAGACCTTCTACATGAAAGACTAACAAATAAGCTTCTTCGGGATGCAATCCGCCACCAGATGCACTTGCCTTACGCATTCCTGTGGCAACTAAACCATTTTCAGAGAGCTCATTCCACTCTTCACCATGTATAAGACCAAATGACGTAAATAGTAATGTGGATAAATAATTTAATGGCATGGTTTCACCATTAAACACCCTACAGGTTTGTCTATCTTTAAGCACGTTAATAAATTTCCCTTCTTCATACAGAGAAATGTCCGGCTTAGGTAATTCAATTATCGTTCCCGGATGTTCAGTAAATAAATTAGGTTGTTTATCAATAATACCTTCACAAAAATCAAGATATTCATCTACCCATTCATCGGGATTGGAGAGTTTTTTTTCAGTAAGTGGAATATTCTGAGTTCCTTTATGAAAGATGTGTGATAAAACATCCCATCCCCACTTTTCTTCAGTAGGAATTTCTCTTACTAAAAGATTAGCTTCTAATAGTTCTTTATCAATAGAGTTGGTATCGGTAACTGATCCTTTTGACCATTCTAGGAGTCTATTTAAATAGTCAGATTCCAGAGCATACTGTTCATGGTTATTATAATCCCATAATACAAATTCTCCATTCTCAATTTGAATAAATAAATTAGGGTTTAACGTATACATTTTAATAATTCCTTCCTAAAAATATTTATATGTAAATTAAATTTAGACTAAATAAATTAATAATAACCAAGCTCCTGAGAATAGTGATTCAGTGGCTTGGTTATTTTCAGTTATGCAAATATTATTTGCTAGCTAATACAGGCATTAAAGCGCATGTACGTTTTACTTCACGAGTAACTTTTTTCATTTTAGGCCCCTCCCCCGTATATGTATTTTTACTTAGTCATGCAAACATTATTTGCTAGCTAATACAGGCATTAAAGCACATGTACGTTTTACTTCACGAGTAACTTTTTTCATTAAATCCAACTCCTTCTATTAATGTATTTATCTACCATGTAGACAACCTTATGATAACACAGAAAAACAAAAAATCAATATAAATAAACTAAAATTTTAAAATTATTAATATTTTCTGTCTTTTTAAATAACTTGTGCCAGATATGACAATTTAAGAAGTTTTAAACTTATATATTCTATATAAATGAAAATATAGGTTTTTATCCCAATTAATAATCACTATATTAACACAAAAAATGGAATAATAAACATAAATAAACTAATGATTTAAAATTATTAATATTTTCTGTTTTTTTATTGGGTTATTTGTAATATACTAAAAAAAGGTAATTTTTCTTATTTTAGGGAGGTATTCAATTGTGAAATATGATTTTAATGAGACTATCTTGAGGAAAGGTTACAATTCCAGAAAATGGGATGATGTTAAAGAATTATTTGGTGATGATGAGATTCTTCCTATGTGGATTGCAGATATGGACTTTAAAGTTTGTCCTCAGATTGTTGAAGCAATTACCAATAGAGCAAGTCACGGAGTTTTTGGTTATGCAACTCGATCTGACTCTTACTATTCTGCTCTTATAACCTGGTTGGAAAAGCGCCATTCATGGAAAGTAAAAAAAGATTGGATTACTTTTAGTCCGGGCGTATTACCAGCTTTAAAGTTAATAATCGAAACTTACACTAAACCTGGAGATAAAATTATTTGTCAGCCTCCAGTGTATCCTCCTATATTTGAAACTATTAAAGAAAGTGGAAGAGTCTTAGTAGAAAACCCCTTGATTTATGACGAACATAAAAGAAAATACTATATGGATATAGAAGATTTTTCGAGCAAAATTGATTCTTCAGTTAAGCTATTTATCTTGTGTAACCCACACAATCCAATAGGTAAAGTTTGGGATAAAGAAGACCTCATTAGATTAGGAGAAAAATGTCTAGCAAATAATATGATAATAGTTTCAGATGAAATACATTGTGATTTAGTTTTACCAGGATTTAAACATACTCCTTTTGCTACCTTGTCAGATAACTTAGCCAATAATTCTATTACATGTTTATCTCCTAGTAAAACATTTAACTTAGCTGGATTACAAACAGCCAATGTTATTATTCCCAATAAGGAGTTAAGAGAAAAATATGTTCATACATTAAATAGTTATTATCTCGCTAAAACCAATACTTTTGGAATAGTAGCATTAGAGGCAGCTTACAATAACGGGGAGAAATGGTTAAATGAATTAATTTTATATTTAAAGGATAACTTTGAATACCTTAAGAAATTTATAAACTATAATATCCCACAAATTAAGGTGATAGAACCAGAGTCTACTTATTTAGTATGGTTAGACTGTAGAAAGTTAGGTTTGAACGAAAAACAATTGGAAAATTTCATGTTGAAAAAGGTAAAGATAGCAATGGATGAAGGCTATATATTTGGGACAGAAGGTAAAGGTTTTGAAAGAATTAACATAGCATGTTCTAGACAGACATTAGAAGTAGCTTTAAACCGTTTAAATAATGCTGTTAAAAATCTAATGAAGGTGCCTAATTAATTGGGAGGATTATCAATGAATGTTTTTAAAGTATTTGGGCTATTTCGTCAATCTATTTTTAGAAATTTTTTCTTTGCATCATTAGCCTCCTTTTTAGGCGAAGGTATTGTAACTCTAACGATTATAGTTGTAACTTTGAAAGAAAGTAATTCTGTTATGTCTATAGGTTATATGCTTATATTGACTATATTACCATCTGCTATTTTAGGACCGATTATAGGGGCTTTAATAGATAAAACTAATAAAGCAAAGTTAAGTATTATTTGTTCGATTCTGAGAGCTGTGACTATTGTTTTACTCCCTATAGCTATGTATTTAGGTTTTTTTAATGTTTTTGTGCTTTATCTTTCAATTTTTCTCAGTTATATTGCTTGGTACATATTAATGCCTACTTTAGAAAGCATTATAAAAGATGTAATTGATGAAGATAATTATTTAAAAGGGGTGTCCTTTCTTCAGGCAGCATGGCAAGTGGGTATGCTGATGGCAGGGTTATTGGCGGGTAGTGTTATGAACATCGCTGGAGTAGAATTAACTTTAATGATCGCTTCTGTCACTTATATAGTAGGAGCAATCTTCTTTTATAAAATCTACAAAGTTTTTGAATATAAACCTATAAGTAAAATAGGGGAAACACATTCAATAGTACAAGAGTACTTTACTGATATAAAAGAAGGCCTCAACTATTTAAAGGGTAATAAAAAAATATTATTTTTTAGTTTAACATCTTGTATAGTTCTTCCCTTCTTCTATGCAATCAATATTCTTTTAGCACCTTTCAATTATCAAATGGTTACAGGAAATGAATTTACACTTGGATTTATTGATAGTGGCGCTGGTATCGGTAGTTTACTATCTGCAGCTTTTTGTTTAATCATATCTTCAAGAAAAAAGATATCTTTTTATTTGCTGTGCTCATTGTTATTACTTGGGGGCTCCACAGTTATATTTAGTATGCAAACACAATATTTTATGGCTTTTATATGTTATATAGTATTAGGCTTTTTTATAGGCAATGTAAAGGTATTATCTAAGTCTATTATATATAAGTACGTAAACGAAAAATATATTGGTAGAACTATGGGAACAATCTCAATGACAAGCTTAGTACTTACTATTATTTATACTTTACTTATAGGTTACTTAGGAGATATTTCTGTACATCTTGCTTATTTAATTACTTCACTTTCTCTTTTGGTTCCGGCTCTATTTTGTTTATTAGGTAAAGTTCTAGACGACAGACAGATTAAGGTGGAAACTAAAATTAACGCGTCTTAATTGAATTGAAGAATTTTAAAAATCTTCAGTAAAAGTATATTTCTTTGAAGGAGAATAAATTCATGGAAAACCTTTCACCTGTTATTCTATTGGATAAGCCATATATCTCTGATTTATTGTTAGAAACGATTAAAGAATTAAATGTGCCAGCTTTTTTATGTAATAAAGATATTATACCTAATAAACAATACACTTCAATGTTTATTAGTAAAGAGCAATTAACAAATAAATTAAAGGAGAATAGCCTTGTATATTTGAATTCTGAAAATGCAATTTCCTGCTTACTTGATTATAGTTCAAACAAGGAATTTACAAAAACAACTCAACTTCTTAAGAATAAGGTTAAATTTCGTGAAATGACTAAAGATATGTATCCAAATTTTAATTTCAAAGGTATTAGTATAGAAAAATTAGCAAACTTAAATAGGAAGGATTGTATATTTCCGTTCATCTTAAAACCATCTGTTGGCTTTTTTAGCATGAATGTTTATAAAATAAATAATTTTGATGAATATAAAAATGTAATAAAGAATATAGAAAACGAGAGGAAAAAAGCTGAATTTCTCTACCCTAAGCATGTAATAGATAACAGTGAATTTATCATAGAAGAATATTTAGCTGGAGAAGAATTTGCAATTGATGCATATTACAATTCTGAAGGAAAACCAATTATATTAAATATCTTAAAACATCTTTTCTCCTCAGAGGATGATACTAGCGATCGTATATATTACACTCATAAAAATATCATTAATCAATACCTAAATCAGTTTACAAAGGAACTAGATAAATTAGGGAAGATATTTAATTTAAAAGGATACCCTGTACATGTAGAATTTAGGGTAATAGATAACAAAACAATAGTTCCAATTGAAATAAACCCCTTACGATTTGCAGGGTGGTGTACATCAGAGCTTATGAAATTCGCGTTCAACCTTAATCCATACGAATATTATTTCAAACAAAAAGAGCCTTCTTGGAATGAAATTTTTAAAGGAAGAGAAAATAATTATTATTCAATTAATGTTGCTGATATACCCAAAAGTATAGACATTAGCGATATTGTTTATGTAGATTATGAAAGATTTTCAACATCTTTTAGTAACTTATTACAAATGAGAAAAATAAACTATAAAGAATATCCTGTTTTTGCTTTTGCTTTTGCAGAAACAAGGAATTTTGAAGAAATGGTACGTTTTTTAAAAGAAGATTTATCAAAATACTTAATTACTAAGCAACAAAATTCGCTTGAGTCTAATATTTTTACTTGATAGTAGTATAAGAGATCATAAGACCGCAAAATTTTCTTGAAAGAGCACTTTGCAGCCCTATGATCTCTTGTTTTGATTAAATAAAAAACGAATTTTTTCTCTAAACCAGGTAAAATAAGATGGTACTCATGGTACCATCTTTCTGTAAATAAAATTAGATCAAATAGATTGATTCCACTGAAATAAATTTCGCTTTCTATACTACTTGTGAACTTTTTTAAATACTTATATTGCTATATATAAGTTTGAATAACTAATTGAAGATATTTTCAGGTTTTGAATCAGGATCCTTTTTTTATATCTTCATGGTATTTTTTATGATTGGTGCTGGTTGAGAGTTATAAACTTTAGAATGAGGAGGTACAGAACTAGTTATGCATACGTTTCCTCCAATTATAGAGTCATGTCCAATTACAGTCTTTCCTCCAAGAATCGTTGTTCCAGCATATATAACAACATTATCCTCTATGGTAGGATGTCGCTTTAATTCCTTTATGATATTGCCTTGGTGATCTACTGAAAAGCTTTTAGCACCCAAGGTTACACCTTGGTATATTCTTACATTCCTTCCTATTGTACATGTTTCACCAACCACTACACCTGTCCCATGATCAACGAAAAAACGCTCTTCAATCTTTGCCCCTGGATGAATATCAATTCCCGTTAACCGATGAGCATATTCTGACATTATCCTAGGGATTATTGGGATCCCTAGAATAAATAATTCATGTGATATTCTGTGTGTACTTATTGCCTCTATGGAGGGATAGCTAAGTAAGATTTCTTCCATGGTAATTGCTGCAGGATCTCCATCATAGGCTGCTTGAATATCACTTTGAAGTTTTTTTCTGATTTCTGGAAACTTATTTATTATTTTCATAACCATTTGATCTACTTTAAATTCATAGAAATCATTATTACTTTGATCTTTATCATTATTTATTAGTACTTTATTAATTAGATTTTTTAGCTCTAAAGCTACCATTTTTAATTTCTTGTCGATTAAAATATTGATTTTAGTATTATTGATTGGTAATTTACCGTAGGTGTTAGGGAACAGTGCAGAACGGTAGTGATGAAGTATCTTATATATTTTTTGTTTATCAGCAAACTTTATATTTTCTTCTATTTTAAAAAAACTTTTGTTTATACTTTCAAGTGAATTTGCAACCTTAGCAATTTCATTATTGAAATATTCATTTTCTTCCATTTAATTAAGCCTCCGCAAAAGTTACCAGATATATAATGAATACTTTTCAATCAATTTATAATGCTATAGATAGTTGGGAACACTATTTTATTTTCAAAAGGTAAACTGAATAATGTTCCCTAAAATTTATATATTTTATCTTCCTTTACTTAGTTTTACAGAACAGGCTCCTTTTCATCTTGTAGATATGCAAATGACCAATTTTCAACAATTTCTCCGTAGTTAACCATTTTCGGAGAACTAGGTACAAAGAGGTTACTCATACCTTTTTCTTTACGATAATCTTCATTATAAACAGTATGATGGTACCTGTCCCCTCTATCCGGAAATATAGTTAAAATATTCGTACCTTCTGGTACCTGCGAACTTATCCAACGAGAAACAGCATAAACAGCTGCGGAACTATTACCTGCAAAGATTTTTTCATGTTGAGCTAATTCTAAAGTAGCTGAGAAACATTCTTCATCATTGAGCCAATGAACTTCATCTATTATTGAAAAGTCTACATTGCGTGGTACTACACTATTTCCATGTCCACCTTGTAAACGATTAGGTATATCAGGTTGATTAAAAATCACACTGCCTACAGCATCCACGGCTACCACACGTAAATTTGGGTTATTTTCCTTTAAAGCACGTGCTGTTCCACAAAGTGAACCACCACTACCTGCAGAAGCTACTAGAATATTAATTTCAGGCAACTCTTTAAGGACTTCATTTGCTAAACTTTCATAAGCTCTTGGATTATCAATATTCTCGTACTGATGAGGACAGAAAGCATTAGGATTATTACGAAGAAGCTCATCTAATCTATCGAGACGGGCACTTTGCCAGCCACGATCAGACATCTCATGAACTGTTTCTATCTTACACCCCAGAGCTTTCAATTTAGCAATAGTTAGTTTATCAGTACGTGGATCAGTCACAATATGAACATCATGTCCTAAATAAGTACCTACCAACGCAAGTCCTAGCGCCATAGTTCCAGAGGAACTTTCAATGATTGGAGTGCCGTCTTTTAAATCTCCATTCTTTTTTGCCTCCATAATAATTTGTTTTGCAGCCCGATCTTTCATACCAAAAGGATTTAACATTTCTAATTTTGCATAAACTTTTCCTACGGCTGATTGGTTTAGCCTAAGTTCTACTAAGGGGGTGTTTCCAATTGCTTCTATTATATTTTCTCTAAACATCATTATCTTCCTTTCCAATTTTAAGCTTTTAAATTGATTATTAACTTTGTGAAGGTTTTTTAAATCGGTATATAAATAAGGTAATATTAAGATAGCATTTGATTAACATCAGTTTCTTTTTTCTCTATTATCCCCCCCTAAAATTCCGGAAAAAACAATAATACTCCCCCTGAAAATTGTACTTATATACAAATATTGGCGGAGTGCTAATTTTGAAAAGAGACCGGCTAAGTGGATCAAGATATATGATAAATCCTACATGCTTAGCTTGTAAGGACTTTATTCCAGAAAAGGCTAAATACTAAAGTAGCATGTATTATTCCCATTGAAATAAGTATTCCCCACTGATTTAGAGGGAAAAATGAAAAGCTGCTATCTCCTGTCCAGATCTGCCAAATTATCCAGGGTATTAATAATAATGTACCTATACCTTCTGATGAAAAAATCTTCTTTTGTGAATTCTTCAATCTAATTTCCGTCTTCAATTGTTAAATATACTCTCTCTATACTTCTCCCCCTCGTGTTTCTCTTAACTGATATTTTGCCAATATCCTGCGTTTGCCTTACATGTGTACCACCACACGGAATGCGTATATCGCCACAAACCCACACTAGTGCTTCTGGTTCACCCTCTACGGGAAAGTTACTTATAGGAAGATTATCTTCCACTATTGAATTTGCAAGCCTTTCTACTTTATCTAACTCTTCACGATCAAGACGACGATCTGGACTAAAAAAGTCGAATCGAGCTTTGTCTTCAGCAATTCTACATCCTTTCACATGCATCTTTCCGAAAGTTTCAAATGCATAATAATAAACAAGATGAGCTGCAGAATGCATTCTCATTAGCTTATGCCGTCTTTCCCAATTAATCTTCGCTCGAACTTTCATTCCCTCGGCTAAATCTTTTACGGGTTCTTTTAAAATATGTACAATTTCTGTACCAACCTTTATAACGGGGAAATCTTTATGAAAAAATTGCTTCCCACCAATTTTTTGTGTATCAATGACTTCATAATCTTCAATCCATCCCTGATCACCGAGTTGTCCTCCACCCTCAGGAAAAAAAACTGTCTGATCTAAGAAAATTTTATTTCCATCTACTTTAGTAATAGTAGCCGTACATTCCTTCAGATAAGGTTCTTCGAGAAAAAGTTTCTGTACCACATAAATCCCTCCAATAAAATTATTTGGATAAACTTTCTTTACTTAATACATTAAATTCTTGGATTATTGCTTTTGGAAACAAACCTTCAAGCTTACTTTTAGCTAATTCAATTTTTGCATAATTTTTAAAATCAAATAACAAGGATATAATCGATCCACTATGGGCTACCGCAACTCCATAAGCTTCTAATTCAGGGATCAGATTAATAATATTATTCAACTCTTTTTTATAGTGCCGGCGTTGATTTACAAGAGCACTTATCGTTGTAGCCTCTCCTAAAAGTTGAATATCCCGATTTTTAATTCCACGTATTGCTAGATGATAGGCTTTAAAAATTTGTTTTTCTTCTTCTTGTGTATAGGGTATTCTCTTAAATTCAACTGTATCTACAGTACCTCCAAAATCAATAGTTACTAAACTCATGGGCATTATAGGACCTATCTCTTGAAGTAATTTTCCTTCAAAAAAGTCATACACCACTGAGGATTCATACATTACTCCATCTGAAGGCTCAATAGAAACGGAAATTTTTGATATTTGCCAAGGGGTAATGGGATAATTACAGAGTTTCGAAACTGCACGACATACTGCTACAATATCGGCACTACTACTAGCCATTCCTTTTCCTTCAATCAAATCCGATTCGATATTAAGGGAAACTCCCAAATCCTTATTAATTAATCCTAATTCTTTTATATAGCTAAGCAATATTTCTGCAGCCTTTGCAGCTTTTTTCTTGTAACTAGGGCTAACTATGATTTCTCCTCCACTTATAAATGTTGCTTCAACATTAGAATGCAGAGATACAGGAAAAGTGATCATAAAATTCTGACCATCGATACAACCCTGAACAAGCTCTCCACAGGTTCCGAATGCACTTTCTGTTACACTAAGTGTTTTGTTTAAACTTACTGGAATCATAAGAACGTCACCTTTCTCTGTAATTTAATATTATTTTTTATATTCAGTATCAGCAGAAGTTGAAAGATGTAAGCAAATAGTTTTTTTAGAATAAATATAAGGTAAGTTGTCTTGAGATTAAAGAATTACTAGTAATAAACTTTCTGATAACAAAGATTAGTAAAAAATTTTTTTCGTAAATAGATTTTTAAAATTTCAAAAAATAATAATTTTAAATAAGATTTGTGGATTTTTAACGATTATTACTTAATAAACCATTAAACCATAATTAAATTCGAATATAAAATAACATAAAATTGTATTAGTTGGAACCAATGTAAATATTTACAAAACCATACTACATTAAAAAAAATAATATGTAAATTAAATTTTTTAAAATTTTTTAAATATTTTAAATATAATGAATTCCGATAGGAATTATTTATTTTCTTCTATATTAATGAGAGAAAAGGGTAAATTTTTTAAAATGATTGCTATTCTATTTTCACTGCAGAGAGCAATATTAAAGAAAATTATAATAGATTTATAGTTGATACAACCTTATAATTGTATAAAAAAGGAAGTGTGTTATGCCGATTAATTCTTTTGAAAACTATCCGATGAGCTGGAAGCCATCATTTGATAAAACTAAAAAACCAATTTATCAATCACTGGCCGGACAATTAAAACAAGACATTCTAGATGGGAATTTATTACCAGGGACAAAACTTCCGCCGCAGAGGGAGCTGGCCGATTATTTAGACTTAAATTTAAGTACCATTTCAAAAGCTTTTAAAGTGTGTGAATTAAAGGGGCTATTAAGTGCAAGTGTTGGGAGTGGCACATTTGTATCCTATGATGCGTTATCAAATGCATATTTACTTGCAGATACAAAACCAAAGCATTTAATTGAAATGGGAGCAACGCTACCTGATAATGTTTCATATGAGCCACTAGTCCTCCAACTGAAAAGTATGGTGCAAGATACGGATTACGAAAAATGGTTTGGATATGGTCGGACAGGAGAAAGTATTTGGCAAAAAGATGCAGCTATAAAGATAATCCGAAGAGGTGGGTTTGAAACAACAGTTGATCAAATCTTATTTGCAAATGGCGGTCAAAATGCAATAGCTGCCATACTGGCGGGTCTTTGTCAGCCTGGAGATCGTATTGGTGTTGACCATCATACTTATCCGGGCTTAAAGACTGTTGCGGCAATGCTAAGTATACAATTAGTACCGATTAAATCAGAGAATAATCAATTTAATCCAAAAGCCTTTGAACACACATGTAAAAATGACAATATTAAGGGCGTTTACTTGATCCCAGATTATCATAATCCAACTACTTCCTGTATGTCTGTTGAGAACCGAAAAAGGATTGGAGCAATTGCAATAAAGTATAATCAGTTCATTATTGAAGATGCGACTTATCATCTACTCAACCAAAATCCACAACCAGCAGTCGCATCATTTGCCCCAGAGCAGGCCATCTATATTGCAAGTTTATCGAAAGCAATAGCACCGGGTCTACGACTAGCGTATGTAGCAGTGCCACGTCAATTTAAAGAACCAATTTCAAAGGCGCTTTATAATTTAAATATTTCAGTTTCACCTTTGCTAGCAGAACTCGCAGCGCGAACTATAGTATCTAATCAATTTGAAACCTTAATAGATGGGCATCAGCAAGAAGCAATTCGTAGAAACCAACTTGTGAACCGATATTTGGCAGACTATACGTGTTTAGGTGTAGATACAGGAATTTTTCGTTGGTTATTATTGCCAGGAAAAATGACAGGCGCGGAATTTGAATACCTAGCTGCACAGCAAGGGGTACAAGTGTATGCAGCTGAACGTTTTGTAGTTGGCAATAGTTGCCCAGAACGAGCTGTAAGAGTATCTGTTTGTGCGTCAGAAACACTTGAAGAGCTTGAACAAGGATTGATTATTCTTAAACGTTTACTAAAAGATATTATCTAATATTGTTCGCCATACAATTATTATATTGTATGGTTCTTTTTTACATGTTAAGATTATTTAAACCTATTTGGATAAACATGGAATGAGGATAGGGAGTATAAATATATATAGTTTGCTTTCTAGAAAGGGAGGTTAGATTATGTTACATAAAGATAGTGTAAAAGAGTTAGATAGACAATCAACTTACATTCATTCTGCAGAAAAACAAGCACAGCTGTACAAGAGAACATTATTAATTGTAGGTCTTTCACAAATCTTTGGAGGTGCCGGTCTTGCTGCGGGGGTAACTGTAGGAGCACTTCTTGCCCAGCAAATGCTTGGGACAGATGCAGTAGCAGGGTTACCGGCTGCTATATTTACTCTAGGATCAGCAGGAGCTGCTTTAATAGTAGGAAGGCTGTCTCAGCGATATGGACGCCGTGTCGGGCTTGCGACAGGTTTTATAGCTGGGGGAATTGGATCAATTGGGGTTGTCATTGCAGCAATTATAAATAGTATCTTTCTTCTATTCGTTTCTCTACTTATTTACGGAGCAGGGACAGCAACCAATTTACAAGCTCGTTATGCAGGGACAGATTTAGCCAATTCAAATCAACGAGCAACTGCTGTAAGTATGGCTATGGTTTTCACTACATTTGGAGCAGTTGCAGGACCAAACTTAGTAGATGTAATGGGAAAGTTATCATTAGCTATTAATGTTCCAGCACTTGCAGGACCATTCATTTTAGCAGCTTTCGCTTATATTTTAGCTGGGCTTGTATTTTACGTACTGCTTCGTCCGGATCCCTTACTGATAGCAAAGGCAATAGAAAAAAATAGACAAGAACTTGACAATCAAAATAATTCAGCACTTCCTCGACATGCAAATAATAAAAGAGGAATAATCATTGGTGCTACAGTTATGGTACTTACTCAAACCGTCATGGTTGCTATTATGACCATGGCGCCTGTACACATGGAACATAATGGCCATGGTTTAAGTGCAGTAGGAATTGTTATTGGTGCTCATATAGGTTCCATGTATCTCCCTTCACTAGTCACAGGAATTCTAATTGATAAAATAGGTCGAACTGCAATGACTATTGCTTCTGGAGTCACTTTACTTTTGGCAGGTCTTGTAGCAGCTATGGCAACAAGTGGGTCGATGGGTCTCATGGTGATTGCTCTTTCTTTACTTGGACTAGGATGGAATTTAGGTCTGATAAGTGGAACTGCTCAAATTGTTGACTCTACAGAACCATTAACACGCGCTAAAACTCAAGGGACCATAGATGTCTTAATTGCATTAACAGGTGCATCAGGTGGTGCTCTATCTGGAATGGTTGTTGCTCATTCAAGTTATGCAATTCTATCATTAAGTGGAGGTATTTTATCTCTAATATTAATTCCAGTTGTAATATGGGCCCGTGCTGGCAAAAAAGAAATTATACTTAAAGTAAATAAAGAACTTTAAATACAAAATGAGTAAATTAATTAGTTTATCTCTAATTAGATTAATAGGAAGATAAAAAGGACTTTTAATTTTAAGGTCCTTTTTTATTTCTATAGAAAATGCATCTCATATATAGTTCTTATGACCAGTTTCTTCTATATTATATTGTTTTTATTAAAATAAAAATTTACGTTCTTCTATTAAACGTAAAAAGCTTCTTTATCTCTGTTCTACAAAGGCCAATCAATTAAATTAAGAAACTCAATTTTCTTTAAGTTCTTCATAATTTCTCAAATTTTATATACTTAGTAGAAAAAGCTTCTTCCTTCATAACTTTTACAGTTGTAAATTCTTTTCTTTTCTATCGGTTATAAGCTTCAATAAATTCTTGACTGACTTTAGCTTTAGGCCGTCCAAACGATATACCCTTATTCAATGCAGCACCAGTCCCCCTCCCGTTGGCGCTTGCAAATACGATTCTCTTTAGGCCATCCAAGACATAATTTGCAGAACTAGGTCCGCAATAAATGTTCTGAGATTTTTCTTATACTGAGTAGTATCTAACAAAGACATATCCAAGACTACAATGTCTGCCTCTATCTTCTTTATTATCGCACTCCACTCTTGTAAGATTGCTTCCTTATTAAGACTAAAACGATCTAGTGAAGGGATGTAAAGAATATTTCCTTTACAAATCATTCGTTTTAGTATTTGATATTGTTCTCGATTGAATTTTCCCACTTTATTTATTGATAAAAATATCAAGAGGAGAAATGTCCACTTCCTATATAGATTGAAATTGACGCCCTTTACCTTGACCTTGGCTACTCACACATATATATCCAAATCTTCGGTTTTCCATTTTTCTACTCATTTTTTCCTCTTATTTCACCAAAAATATCCGTAAAAGTGTATGGATTTTAGAAGACGTTCGTAATTCATTTTCAAACTTAAACGAATGATAGAAATAATAGATTTTTCATACAAACTAACAGTCCGTAAAAGTATACTTTTATGAACATACTCTATTTATAGAAGTGAATGAAAAAATCCTACATCAAAATAATGTAGGATCTTTTTGTGTTGTCATGCGGATCATCTTTGTTTAAATTATTTGCTGTAAAATTCTTGTTGAAATGATATACATTAATTATTTACTCCTTACCTAAATCCCATTTAATAATATGACCTGCTTGGGTAAGGCCTCCTCCGAATCCGTAGAGTAAGAGAACGTCTCCATCTTTTAATTTCCCTTCGTTTATCCCTATTTGTAGGGCTAGAGGAATGGAAACGGAAGAAGTGTTTCCCATGTACTCGACACTAGTTAATGTCTTCTCAACTGGAAACTCTGATCTTTCACATATAGACTCAACCATTCGTAAATTGGCACTGTGTGGAACAAACCAATTTACTTCACTCTTTTGTAGGTTTGCTTGTTCTAGCAATTCAGCCATACCTAAAGGAATTGTTCGAGATGCCCACTTATATACTTCCCTTCCGTTTTGCACCATCTTGCCACTCGAACTCAAAAGTTGTCCATGCATGGTAGTAGATAAATTGGTGCGGTATACATGTTTACCTCCCTTTCCATTTGTACCAATATGCGTAGCAATAAAACTTGGGCGCTCTGCATCACTTTCGACCAAAACAGCTGCAGCCCCATCCCCAAATAGAACACACGTAGTACGATCCGTGTAATCTGTAACCTTCGATAACGTTTCTGCAGTTACGACTAAAACTTTATGATGAAGTCCAGATGTAATAAAGGCGTTTGCCATGTGTAATCCATATGTAAAACCAGCACAGGTAGCGTTAAAGTCTAGAGCCCCAGTCGCAGGAATATCAAAGTAATCTTGTATTTGGGCTGCTACGCTCGGAAATGCATAGTCCGGTGTGGTAGTTGAGACAATGATACATCCTACATCCTTTAAATCTTTCTGATATTGCTTCACTAAGTTTTCAATTGCTTTAATAGCTAGGTCAGAAGAATATTCGTTTTCATTAGCAATTCTTCTTTCCTTCATGCCAGTTCGTTTCACAATCCATTCATCGTTCGTATCTACAATTCGTTCTAAATCGTCATTGGTAAGTCTTTTTTCTGGTACGTATGTACCTATTGCTGTAATACGTGCAGTTGATTTCATTATATTCACCCTTCTTTTTTACCAAGATATATAAACTGATATTAGTACTAGGTACTAATAAAGTCAATGATTTTATATGAAAAAAATGTAAATTAGGCTTATGTAGACCTAATAATAAAAATAAAATCCTTTAAAACTATTGATGTTAAAGGATTTTTGTTTTTTATAAATTACATTATGGTAACTAAAAATGTATACTTTTACGGACTGTGTGTGTTGTAATCTTAGTAAATTAATATTAAGGTAGCCTCTGAAATAATGAACAATAAAAAAGCTAAGTTTCTTACTCATAGGAGTAAGAAACTTAGCTTTTTCTTTTATCTAGATACTTTGATAACTACACCATTTACATTAATTGCTTTAATTTTCGATAAATCTAAAGGAGAAGAAGGTAGAAATTTAGCTTTAACACTTTTATTGTCACTAAAGTTTTGTAATGAGTCGAGTGATTGAATGCTTCCATTTCTCATTTCCACACTAACTTTCATATCGTCAGTATCTTTAAATTGGCCTTTTCCGTATAGTGTCACACCTAGTGATGAAAGGGTCATTTTAGTTGCTTCCCAACTGCCAAAGTCTTCATTAAAGATCAGACTTTTTTCGCTTTCTACAGAATGCAATTTAAATGTAGTACTCCAATCACCCTTTGTATAATTACCATTAGATACAAGGTCTCCCATAAGCTTTAACTTACTAAGATCTTTACTATTTACATCAAAAATATATTCTACGTAGTTATTTCCGTAAACAGTTTCCCCTGATTTATCTACTCCATAAGAGATGTTAGAAGAAGCATTTATCTTCTTTCCCGAAGGATCAACTAAATAAAAATCTCCATGGCTATCTATATCTTCATCGGACCACTTTGTTTGAACGTGAAGTTGACCATTCACAAATCCAATATTTGATACATGCATAAATTTTATTTTGGGCAGAGAAAGAATGGTTTCGTTAGGCTTTAAGATTTCTATACTTTCTCCCGTGTCGAGTTGGTCAGTAATTTCCCCACCTCCTCCGGATGTACTATCTGTGCTAAGAGAGATTGTATCTACATTTTTATTCTTTAGCTCCGACAGATCAGTATCTATCTTGATTCCCTCATGCTTATGCTTTTGGCTAAGGAAAGAGCTTATTCGCAATTTGATTTTTTTATGATTAAAGTTTGTGCCTCCATTTGCTTGAATTCGTAATGTGGCTGTATTTGTATCTTTATCGTAGTCAACAATTTGGCTATTAAACATATGCCCGTCAGTTAATGTGTAATCATAAAGATCCAGCGTTTTATCAAGGCGATTACCTGTTAAATCTTGCATCGTAACGTAAATAACAGCCATTTCGTCATCGTTCATGGCACCTATAACCTTCATTTTTATTCCTTTATCTTCACTAGTGGTTTCAATAGGTTGAAGAAACAAGGCAATGTCGGGACTAACAAGAGATAGTAAGTGGTTGAAGCTTGGAAATGTCGCTGCGCCTACACCTGCGGAACCTATAAGGAATAAAGCTGCGGCAGCCGGAAATACAATTGCTTTTTTAAACGTTCTTCTGGGTTGCTCTGATTTAGCCTTTTCTACACCGAGTTTGGCTCTCATATGTAATTCTTTTGGAATTTCAATTTGTTCAAGTTCTTGTTTTAGTTTATTCTTCATAAATACCAACGCCTTTCACTTGTTTACGAAGTTTAGCTAAAGCACGATATAAAATAGATTTGGCCGTGCCTAAAGGAATGGTCAACGTCTCAGCTATTTCCCTAAAAGAATAGCCTTCATAAAATCGTAAAATAACAACACTTTTTTCATCTTCATTTAATTCTTCCACTAATTGATGAAGGGATAATGTAAGGGGAATATCTTCAATATCTGAACCGATAATTTCCTCATGTTCTGGATGTAATTGAACGACCTTGCTATTCTTTCTTAGATGATCGATTGCACACCTAATGGTAATCTTGATTAACCATGTCTTAAAGTATTCTGGCTTTTTTAATGTATCTATGTTTTTAAAAGAACGGTATGCTACCTCCTGAACCACATCTAAGGCATCGTCCTTATTTTTAACATAGACATAAGCCATTCGATAAATATCTTGTTCATATGTCTGGAAAAGCTTCAAAAAAGCTTTGTCATTACCTTTTTGAGCTTTTTTAACAATCCTAATAATTGAAATCCTTCCTCTCTGCTTTTTCCTTTTATACTTATTAGACAATGTTAATTGGAGTTTGGCCTAAATTTTTATAAAAAAGACGAAAATATATAATTGGTATTTGCCGTTGCTTTCGTTAGAGATTAATGTTTTATGAATTTTTTAATTACCTTTTTATTAAAATAATTTAACGCATACAATATAGTGCTATGAGGAAACTACTTAAAATGCCTTTAGATATCTAAGATGAACTTCTAATATGCTACAGAAAAAGCTACTGATTCGCGACGAACCAGTAGCTTTTTCTATCCTTTTTATTTATTGTCATTAGTTATTTCCAAAGAGATATTCTGGTTCCCAATTTTATTACCCAAATAAGTAAATAAAATGGTACTACACGTAATCATCGTTACAATAACTGCTGCTAGTACTTTATAGTCGATAATTAGCTTTCCAGGATCTACGAGTAATAAAATATAGGTTAATATAATCCCTAATACTATTCCTATGATTAATCCAATTATGATATAGGTAGTAACCTGTGAAAGGACTATGTTTCGAATTCCTTTAGGCTTAACGCCCATTGTACGCAGTACAGCATATTCTTTTCTTTTTGAGTAGATATTATTTGCCAGCGAATTAAATACACCAACCATTGTACAGACAACCAAAGTTGCTATTACTACTATAAAGATACCCCAACGTTGATAAAACATGGATGTAGCTTGTTTAACGGATTGTTCATAGTTACTGATTTTAATTTCAGGAAACTGACTCTTTATTCCCTCAAGCTCATTGACTGCATCTTTTATATGTGTAGAATCTACATAAAGTGAATAGAAATCAACATCCATCAATTTTCCATTATTCCAATCCAGATAGGCATCCGCACCATTTAACATCTGCTTCTCTATAGAAGTAACGATATAGCTTCCATTTGGCTCAACAGCTTGTTTAGCTTCAGAGAACTCTCCTAATTGAACGGTTTGTCCTACTTTTAAATGATTTTGTTTTGCAAAACGCTCAGATATGATTAAGCTATTATCAGCAGGTTTACTTTTTAATTGAGACATTAGCCCTTGTGTTTGTAACCTTTCTAAATCAACTACTGCATAATCTATATTTATATTTTTGTCCTCTTCTTGTAAATACGCCAATCCTAAAGTGCTAAAATTACTAACAGACTCCACATCCGGTAACTTTTCTACTGCTTTAGTCAATTCTCTAGAGTTTATTTTTGTATTAGAAAGTCGAGTTTCAACAACAATAGGAGTTCGAAAATCATTTTTTAAACTCTCCTGTTCAGTTACTTGAATAGTCCTTAAGGTAACAGATCCAAACACAGCAATAATCATTAAGGAGCTTATTGTTAAAACAATCATTGTATTTTTTTTGACTTGAGGGATTAAATTTTTAATCGCTATGTAATATTCCTGGCCAAATATTTTTTGTCCAAAAGGTAATAGTCCTTCTAAAATTTGGGGTAACCATACAGGGAAAATGATAAAGAACGCCAATAGGATAACAACAGCAGCTATTAGTAGGAAAAAGACCCCATACTCACCCCTAGTTGGCAGCACTTGACTAGCTATTAGTAAGAATAAAGATACACCTATTAAAATCTTAAAAAGAATGACTCTAACTTTAGAATAGCCAAAATCTAAACGCTCATTTTTCTGCATAACCTTAAGAGGTAATATTTTCGCGCTTCTATAAGATGGTATCAATAAAAACAATTGAATGATGATAAAGATACATAAAGCGATAATAAGTGCAATTCCTAAATGAAACTGTGTTGGAGATGAAGAAATCTTAAAGAATTTGCCCATCCATGCATAAACGTATTTTTGACTTAAAAAAGTTACTAACAGGCCTATGCATATACCTGAAAAATTAATAATGATACTTTGAGTGAAAATTAATTGGCTTATTTGCTTTGTAGTGGCTCCTAATGAGCGCATAATAGCAAATTGATTTTTCATTTTATAAAGTAGTAACTCAAAGTTAGAAATAATTAAGAGTGAAGTCACTATTAACACTAAGAAGAATAATACAATAACAAACACTTGTAAGGATTGGAGATTATTCTTAACAAATGGATCTTGCTCTGCTACATCGATTCTTAAATCTTTGTCATACGATTTAATTTGATTCGACAATGTTAATACATTCGTGCCCTTTTTTGCTTTAATTAATAAGTAGGTAGCATCTGCATGTACATGCTCATTTAATCTGTTGTACTCTTTGGCTGTTTTCTGATTCATTAGGATCATGTCAGGAGCAATACCTGTAGCATCAAGGTCATTTATGACTTCTACTAAGGTAAAGGAGTGACCTTGAATAGACACTTTGTCTCCAACCTTAGCATGTAATGTTTTAGCTAGCGCTTTATTCATCGCTATAGAATCATCGTTTAAAAACTGTTTGAAATGATAACGACTCTTTGCCAAGTCACTGTTTTCTACACCTGCTGTGTAGGTAGAAGAGTTAATCTTATCTAGGGTAACATGCGTGATTGATACTCTAGATAGTTGCTCCACGTTCTTATTTTGTGCTATCTGCTCTGTTAAGCTAGGTGAAACAACTTTACTTTGATCGATGTTAAACCCCACAGATAAATCCATATCTCCATACATCTGCTTCAATTCATGTTTTAGAGTACTTTGAGCGTTAAATGAAAATAAAACCATGCTTAAAGTCAGCATGACTGCAATAGCGATACTAAGTATGGAGGAAAATACAATAAATTTATTGGTACGAAAAAGTCTAAATGCAAGTCCTTTCAATGATTTCATACTACTTGCCTCTTCGTAATCAGCTTAAACTTCTCCAAGATATATTCTAAATCGTTATGCGCATTACACTTGTATTCATCTACAATATAGCCATCATGAAAAAATAGCACACGATCTGCATACGTGGCCACGTGAGGGTCATGCGTGACTAACAAAATACTCTGTTTAAGTCTTGTTTTTGTGTCTACTAAAGCATTTAAAATGTCTACAGATGTATTAAAATCTAAATTTCCTGTAGGTTCATCAGCTAAGATGATAGGAGGTTCTGTAATAATGGCTCTTCCTATAGCTACACGTTGTTGTTGTCCACCTGACAGCTGAACAGGTCGATGAGATTTCCATTCTGTCAGTCCTATAAGTTCCATCACTTGATGTACCTTTGACGTAATGAGTCCTTCTTTTACTCCTTTTAGAATTAAAGGAAGGGAAATATTCTCCTCTACGGTTAAATCTTTTAACAAATGAAAGGACTGAAAGATAAAACCAATATTGTCTCTTCTATATAACGAGGCTTGAGGTTCCTGGAACATTTCTTTTGAATACTTTCCATTTACCTTAATAGATCCCGTTGTAGGTTCATCTAACGCACCTAAAATATTTAAGAGCGTACTTTTCCCTGAACCACTTGTCCCCATTACAGCAACCATTTCTCCTTTATACAGTTGAAAAGAGATATCTTTTAGTGCTTCTACTTGTTGCTGTTCACTCTTATAAATTTTTGATAAGTCTTTAATGTCTAATACTGTTTGTTTACTCATGTATTCACCTCGAAGTATGTTTTCATCACAAAAAATAAATCTGACCTTTCTTGTTGCAAGGAAACGTGTTCTGAACCCTTTGCCACCTACAAGTAGTACGTCTATAAATGGAAAAAGTTTCATAATTGCGTAAAAATAACTATAAATTTTTATCATCTGCTTTTTATATAGCTTCTTTTATTACAAAATTTTTTCCGATAACATGTCTTATGTTAACTACAAAAGTATACTTTTACGAACTTATAGAAAACCTATATTTTTATTAAATTGGTGTAAAATCGCTTTATATGACCAATGGAAATGAATAACTACCTAACATATGATATGATGGATAATTAAGGAATAAATGTATAGCTAGCGAGGGAATTTCAAATGAGAAAGTTGAAAGAATCTTACTCTTGGGTTGTAGCAGGGCTCCTGTTGTCTAGTGCCTTTGTCAATTTTGTTTGGAAAGGAAAAACTTGGCCAGGATACTATACTTTGTGTACATTATTGATATTAATCATTATAAAGATAATGCTATATAACTATGAAAAGAGTGAGAATGAAAAAAAGTAATACATCACACTTTAGGTTTGCTGTATTACTTTTTTATTTGGCCATAATTTGCTAACACCTTACATTGTGAATGAGGTAGTTACATATAGAGGAATGAAAAAGGAGGCTAAGTGTGGGATTATTTTTTAGAAAGATTGACCCTGATAAAGATAGTAAATATAGACAATGGTTAAATTCCATGTTGCCAGTCGCGATGCTAATAAACTTAATAAATAGTTTGTTTCTAAATTGGGGATGGCTTTATTGGACAATGGCCATTGTAATTGGCATACTGGCTATTTTAATATTTAAGGAATATAAAGATGAGAATTAAAGGCTGCATAAAACATCTGTTTTTTATACAAAGAATTTAAATTTGGGACTTAAAGAAAGACTGTCAAATCAATAATGTATAAAAAGCTGCATAAAGCATAAATTCAAAAAGCAAACGAGCCCTTGTGTACCAAGGAATCGTTTTTTTGCTTGGTTCCGGAAAGAGTGATTATGTTAACTGATTTTGTATATTATATTCACTTTTCATATTAGCATTCGAAACTTTTATTAGTAAAAAAAAGAAAGAACAACATAACATTTTCTTCCTGTGATAGCATCAATTTAAGTAAATTCATAAATAAATTAGGGAGAGATCAGAATGACAGTTCGCTTAGTGAAAGGATCAGATTATTATATACTATCACCGTTAATCAACGAATGGTGGAATGGAAGACAAATGTCTGACTTGTTGCCAAAGCTTTTTTTTTGATCATTTTAAAAATACTAGCTTTATTGTTGAAGAAGAAGGTGAAATCATAGGCTTTTTAATTGGATTCTTATCTCAATCTTATTCGAATGAAGCATATATTCACTTTGTTGGAATTCATCCGCAGCACAGGGGAAAAGGTATTGGGAGACATTTATATAATCAATTTTTCGACGTAATTAAACAAAATGGCCGTAATATTGTTCGCTGTGTGACTTCTCCTGTGAATAAAGCTTCAATTGCTTATCATACTAAAATGGGTTTTGAAATTGAACAGGGGAATAAACCTAATCAAGATAAGGTTCTATTTGTAAAGTACTTGAATTAATTCAAGTACTTTTTCTATCGATAATTTACATTATGGTGCGACAAGAAGTCGCTTTCTTACAGTGTAGCTAACGCTACTCATCTAGACGCGAAGATGATCTCCATCCGAAACGGCATTCTTGGTAACGAGTCTGTCGGTTGCATGAGGAAATGTGGAAACAGAGGACAAATGCATGGTCCAGAATACTGCTAGGAGAAAATAGGCACGGCAAACGAAAGTGAAGGTTTGTAAGCTTCGTCAAGGTTAGCTCAAGATAATGCACAGCTTTGCTTGGGTCTTGGCAAGAGGAACAGTAGATTCATAAAGCTACTCTGATGCGTCCCGCATCTTGCCCGGAGTAAAGAACCTGCCTTCCCCTATTGCATCTGTAGAAAGTGAAACTTGGTAAGCCCTATGTCATCTGCATAAGCAGTAGGATGACTGTAAAGTCAAACAATGTGACAGAGGGTATGGGATATGAGAAAAAGCGAAAGCCGTTACCCTGAAAAGGAACAGGAAAGCAGAATGATTGTATAACTGGACGGATACTGTCGGTTTTACAGACAATGACAGGCTCGAAAGAGCGCCCACTTCTCATGGGTCTTCAACACGAAAATAAATTTGTGGCTATCTTCTAACGAAAAGGAGCGTGCTGTTATGAATACCTCTCTACGAGCGTCGGCGCACGTCTCGCATAAAGATTGGTACTCTATTGATTGGAGTATTATACAAAAATATGTAGCGAAGTTACGACAAAGAATTTATCGTGCCGAACAACAAAATCAACAAAGAAAAGTAAGGAAACTTCAACGTTTACTCCTTCGGAGTAAAGCAAATTTACTGCTTTCTATTCGCAGAGTAACACAACAGAATAACGGTAAGCGAACACCTGGTGTAGATGGCTATACGGCCTCAAAACCAAATGAACGTATCAAACTTTATCAACAACTAGTTCAATGCAATGTCTTTCGTCATCGTCCAAAGCCAGCAAAACGAACGTTTATTCCGAAGAAAAACGGAAAGCTAAGACCTTTGGGTATTCCTACGATGCGAGACCGAGTCTATCAAAACGTAGTAAAAAACGCACTTGAACCCCAATGGGAGGTCAAATTTGAACCTACTTCCTACGGTTTTCGTCCCAAACGAAGTACACATGATGCAATAAGTAATCTGTTTAAGAAGCTTAACACCAATAGCAAGAAAAAGTGGGTATTCGAAGGAGATTTTTTAGGATGTTTCGACCATCTTAATCATAAGTGGATAGTGGAACAAACATCTATGTTTCCGGGAAACATTCTCATTAAAAGGTGGCTTAAAATGGGATACATAGAGCAGGATATGCTTCATACGACAACAGAAGGAACCCCTCAAGGGGGGATCGTGTCTCCACTTCTAGCTAATATCGCTTTATGCGGTATGGAAGAAGAGATTGGTATTGTTTATAAAAAGACATACAAACCAAACGGAGGATATAAAATCGACCCCAAATGTAAGATAGGACGTGTTCTCTACGCAGATGACTTCGTCATCGTAACGGAAACGAAGGAAAGCGCGGAAAGCATGTATCGAAACCTCGCTCCTTACTTACAAAAACGAGGAATTACACTTAGTATGGATAAAACTAGGGTTACACATATTGAGGACGGGTTTGATTTTCTTGGCTTCTCGCTGCGTCAATATAATACGGGACAAGGAAAGAAATTATTTATCAAACCTAGCAGAGAAAGCATTAAAAAGGCTAAAAACAAGATAAAGGATACGTTCTCTGTGATGAGAGGACGACCAGTAAAAGAAATAATACGTGTTTTAAACCCGATTATTCGTGGCTACGGACAGTATTGGGAACATGTCGTATCCAAAAAGACTTACAGCTACATGGACAATTATATTTTCCTAAAAGTGAGAAAGCATTTGAAACAATTGCATCCAAAGAAGTCGAGAAAATGGATTAGCCAGCGTTATTTTAAGAAGCCCCACCACGGTGGGAATAATAAATGGATTCTCACATGTCCAGTTACTAACATTCAATTGTTAAAGATGTCCTGGATTAAGATAGAACGGCATGTCATGGTAGCCTATAAAAACAGCCCAGATGATCCAAGTCTAAGAGAGTATTGGGAAAAAAGAGACCGTAAGGTCTTTAATAGCGAAAATACTTTAGATAGGATGAAACTCGCAAGAAAACAAGGATATCGTTGTGCGTTGTGTAAACAAACTCTACAAAATGGAGAAAAAGTTACAGTACGAAACCTAGAGGTTTCTACAGGTGAATTTGCTAAACTAGTACATGTACCGTGTATTAGATAAGTTGTTCGGATAAAAAGAAGGCTTGAGCCGTATGACGGGAAATCTGTCACGTACGGTTCTTAGGGGGGCAGGCGCTCGTGAGAGTGCCTGCCTACCCGACTTGACAGTTATAAAATCAAAAAGGGGTACCGTTAGTTCTTAAAAGAAAAGAACCAACGGTATCCCTTTCTTAAGAACAGCAGGTAACATTTATTTTTAGATTCTTTATAAAAGTTATCTTTTCATAAGTATTTCTTAAGAATTGTTAAGGTTTTTCCTCGTATCGTATTAAGATTTTAGCATTAAACTACTGTTTATAACCTATCATCTGAAGAAACGAGGAGAAATAGATGAATGCCATGCATTTCATTCAAGAATATATGAGACACCCGCGTGCAGTTGGCGCTATTATGCCGAGCTCTAAATCATTAGCTAAGAAAATGATGAAGCCTATACCATTTGAGGAAATAACGTGTATCATTGAGTATGGTCCAGGAACAGGCGTATTTACAGAAGAAATTGTTCAAAATAAACGGAAAGACACCATTTTCTTAGCGATAGAAGCCAATGAAACATTCTATAACATATTAAAGAAGAAATATGGACATATCGAGAATGTGTACATTATTCATGACTCTGCTGAGAATATAAGTGACTATTTAAAACAATATGGCATTGAAAAAATAGACTATATCGTATCTGGATTGCCTTTTACAAGCTTACCAGGAACTATTTCTACACAGATTTTAAATGAGACAGGATCTTTGCTGGGACCAGAAGGCAAGTTCATTACATTCCAGTATTCGAAAGTAAAACGCTCTTTCTTTGAATCCTTTTTTACTACGATTCAGTATGAAAAAGTGTATAGAAATGTTCCACCAGCTTATGTATTCGTATGTAACAACTAATCCTACTCCTGTTCTCTAGTTTATATTGAATTTAAGAATAGAAAGAGTGAAGAAACATGTCAGAAAGAACCATCCTTATTGTCGACGATGAAGACGAAATCAGAAATCTTATGTCCATTTATTTAAAAAATGAAGGATATCAAGTAGTAGATGTACCGGATGCTGCAACAGCTATGGATATGTTAAAAAAACAAAAAATTGACCTGATTATTCTAGATGTGATGATGCCCGGGATGAATGGGATAGATACTTGCTTAAAAATCAGAGAAGAATATACCATGCCCATTATTTTTTTATCAGCTAAATCAGAAGACATGGATAAAATTCACGTTCTGGCCAGTGGAGCAGAAGACTATGTTACAAAGCCCTTTAACCCATTAGAACTGATGGCGCGTGTAAAATCTCAACTTCGTCGATACTATATGGCCCCTGAAAGAGAGGTTTCTTCCCACTTCTTAGAAAAGGGAGACTTAAAAGTGGACGGAAGAACAAATGAAGTGTTTGTAAGAGATCGAGAGGTTCGTTTAACTCCTAAAGAATTTCAAATTCTCTCTTTGTTACTTCAGCATCAAGGACAAGTATTTAGTATTCAACAGATTTATGAAACTGTATGGAAAGAACTCTTTTATAAGTCGGATAATACGATTATGGTCCATATGACAAAAATCAGGGACAAGATAGAAGAGAATCCTAAAAAACCAATCTATATTCAGACAGTATGGGGCGTAGGCTATAAAGCATGAAAACAAAAAATAATGCAGATAAGATTGGACGCCCATCAGTCAATTTGAACACAAAGTTATTCCTTATCTTTATTCTCTCCTTGGTCATATCTATTTTTAGCTTTTTTCTTTTCATCTTTATCAATCCTCAATTTGGGGATATTCGCAACCAACAAATAGAGCAACAAAAAGAGGAAGAGACCATTAGAAAGCTCCTTGCCCAACTCACTCATTCCTTGGAAGAGAAGCACATGAGCTTAGATGATATAGATCACATTGCTTCAACGCTAAATCCTATAACGGATGCTCATCCTAATTTAGGGTTCTTAGTAGCAAATGCCAAAGGAGACGTTCTTTTTCATTCAAATAACCAAAAGATAAAAAATACCAATATACAATATTTACTTAAACAAAAGCTTGAAGATGAACCCACGGATAATCAATCATTTAATACACATTATTCTTCTTTTATATCGCTCCTTTCCCTTCAAGATGATATCGGATACCTCGTTATTGAAGGACCTTCTTTTGATTCTATTTTTAGTCCGAATAGATATATTTATCAAGTCTATATGGAACTTGGAGGTAGTGTGCTCATCTTTTTTGCCTTGTTTCTATTATGGACAAGGCCTATTACACGGTATATTAAGCAGATTGAAGAGGGAATCAACAGAATTGTGAACAAAGATTGGACGTATTCCATTCCCGTGAAAGGTAAAAATGAACTGTCATTCTTAGCTAAAAACATCAATTGGATGACCGAACAAATGAGGCAAAGGTTTGAAAAAGAACGTAAAGTTGAACAAGCAAAAAATGAATTAATTACGAATCTCTCTCATGATTTACGAACTCCACTGACCTCTATTATTGGATATCTGACACTTGTGAAAGATAAACAGTATAAAAATAGTGAGGAGCTAGAAAAATACATTCAAACCACCTACCGCATTTCATTCAAATTAAAAAATTTATTGGATGAACTATTCGAATATACAAAGTTGTCTTTACCTGACGTAGACATGCAATTTCAAGAAGTTGACTTAGGTGGAGTCCTATATCAGCTTGTAGGAGAGTATACTCCCATGTTTGAAAATCGTGGGCTTTCCGTAAAAGTAGAGATTCCTGATGAGGCTGTTTTTATCTCCCTAGATATTGAGAAAATGATTCGCGTTTTCGATAATTTACTCTCGAACGCTGAGAAATACAGCCATGAAAGTGGAGATATTGAGATAGACCTCTATACTAACGACAAACAAGTTATTACACGCATTTCTAATACTACAGATCAACTTAATTCAGAGGAATTAAGTTGTCTGTTTGATAAGTTTTATCGAATGGATAAAGCACGTTCTAGCGAAGTGGCAGGATCGGGCATTGGTCTTTCCATTGCCAAACGAATTGTTGAACTTCATCAAGGAGAAATATGGGCGGAAAGTGAGAAAGAAAAGATAACGATGTATGTTGCATTGCCTTTTTCTCATGATAAAGAAGAGAAAGAGACCATTTATAAAGATTTATGAACTAATTAGATTAGCAGTAGAAATGATGTTTACACCAATTTCTGATGATGTTCTCATGCTAACTTTTTATGAAAAACACCTTCGAGTGATTACCAGGTAATCACTCGAAGGTGTTTTCTATTATTTTATTAAAACCGTTGTATTAGCCGGAATCACAAGCTGATTCTTGACTTTTTTAGCACCTTTTTCACTAGCAAAAATTAATTTACCTTTTGCTGCTACAGATACTTTTACCGGTTGATTTGAAATATTATGATACACGCTAATCGAGTTGTCTTTATACGTACGGCTATAGGCAACAACTTCTTTACTGTCTACTAAAATAGATTGAAGCGTTCCTTTTACTAACTCTTCATGCTGCTGACGCACGCGAATCATTTCACGGTAATGATTTAACAAAGAATCCTTTTGTTTGGTTTGTGCTTCTACAGACACGCCGTTGCCGCCTTTGTTATATACAGGTGTTTCCCAGCTGGTTTGTCCAAGTCCGTTTCCTTCGTACCAGCGGAACGGTTCACGGATTAACTCATCAGGCTTTTCACCGGTCATGCCAATTTCTTCACCGTAATAAATATACGGGTTGCCAGGAAGCGTAAGTAAGATAGAAGCAGCTGATTTTGCTTTGTTCACATCGCCGCTCAGTTCACTCATGACGCGGTTTTGGTCATGGTTGGTTAAGAAAATGCCGTCAATTTTATTTGGATTGTATGATTTGAACAGCTCATCCGTTGCCGCTGCTGCAGTGGCGATTCCTTGATCATTTCCTGCTTTTACAGAACTGACAATTTTCCCTGCTAAATCAAAGTTAAATAGGGAATCAAGCGATTGATAGTAAGGAGCTACCACTTCAGGCTGATCCCATACTTCACCCGTTAGATATACGTTAGGGTTTTCTTTTTTCATCGCATCTCTAAACTCATTCCACCACAGAATATTTTTCTTAGCGCCTTCAGGCGTTTGACCTTTAAAAATATGAAGCGCAGCATCTAAGCGGAAGCCATCAACGCCTTGCTTTAGCCAAAACTTTCCGACGTTAATCATTTCTTTTCTTACTTCAGGGTTATCGTAATTTAAGTCAGGCATTCCTTCCCAAAACGTTCCGTAAAAATACTCTCCGTTTGGAGCTTTATGCCATACTTGCTGTCCCCAAGATCCTTTTTCATTCAAGTCGGTATTTTTATCAGCCCAAATATAGTAATCTCTGTACTTGCTGTTTTTATCTTTTAACGCAGCTTGAAACCAAGGGTGTTCGCTGCTCGTATGATTCACAACAAGGTCCATAATGACTTTTACGTCTCGTTTGTCTGCTTCTTTCATCAGCTTGCGAAAATCTTGCAGATTTCCGTACTGCGGATCAATGTTATAATAATCCGTTACATCATATTTATGATAGCTAGGAGAAGGGTTGACTGGCATCATCCAAATCCCGTTTACTTGAAGATCATTCTTTGTATGAGAATTTCCGTCATTTAAATAGTCCAGCTTTTGTGTAAGACCTTTTAAATCACCATGTCCATCTTTATTTGCATCGTAAAAAGAGTTTACATACACCTCATAAAAGACACCGTTTTTATCTGCTGTTGGAGCTTTACCTTTATGTACAGTTTCGGCGTGAACGCCTGTTGATAAGCTAGCAGCCAGCGGCAGTGTTAGAGCTAAAGCTGTCCATTTTTTCCCTTTCATCGTTTCATCCCCTTTTTTTGCAATCGTTTGCATAAATTGACTACAATTGAAATATAGCACCTATTTGAAAACGATTACAACGAAAATTTCATTTTGATTATTTTGAACTAGTAATTATTCTGACAACCTAGTTATTTACTGTGTCTAATGACATTAAGCGGCTGCGTTATATTAAGGCTATAGATAGAAGATAGCAATAAAATAAGGGATTATTATCCAAGTGAAAATAATGACTATGTCAAATATTCTGACAATGTTGTTGTTCAATTCATCATCTCGTGCTAAAATCCAAATATAACTGAAAAACGGTACTGCGGTTCCGAAAAACGGAACTTGAAGTATCGATGCAGATAATAAAGCTTGAATTTCATTTACTATCTGCAAATGATTACGCTTACATTTAAGGGGTTAAGGGGGAAGAATGCATTGATTAAAGTAGATTTAAACTGTGATTTAGGGGAAAGCTTTGGTTCTTATCGTATTGGCAATGATGAAGCCATTTTAGAGCACGTGACGTCTGTGAACGTTGCCTGTGGATTTCACGCAGGGGATCCGAGCGTTATGAGAAAAACGGTAAAATTGGCCGCTGAAAAAAAAGTGCAAATTGGGGCTCATCCTGGTCTGCAGGACCTTATTGGTTTTGGACGCAGAAACATGAATATTTCACCTCAGGAAGCCTACGATATCGTGATCTATCAAATTGGGGCATTAAACGGTTTTTTGCAAGCAGAAGGGTTATCAATGCAGCATGTAAAACCTCACGGTGCACTGTATAACATGGCTGCTAAAAACGAAGCGTTGTCTGAAGCAATAGCAAAAGCTGTTTACAACGTAAATCCTGAGCTGATTTTATTTGGGTTATCTGGAAGTGAACTGATTCAAGCAGGTAACAGAATTGGTTTAAAGACGGCTAACGAAGTATTTGCAGACCGTACCTATCAGTTAGACGGTTCTCTCACTTCTCGTACAGAACCAAATGCTTTAATTGAAAATGACGACGAAGCTGTTTCTCAAGTTATTACAATGGTGAAAGAAGGGAAGGTAAAATCTCAGCAAGGTAAGGATGTAGAATTGCAGGCAGATACGATTTGCATCCATGGAGACGGAGCTCACGCACTTGAATTTGCCCGTCATGTCAACCGTTCTTTACGAGCATCAGAAGTGGTAGTTAAGGCTATTTCAAAATAAAAACTACATACAATCAGGAGGAAGATGATATTGGAGCCAATTAAAAAATCAACACCTCAGCAAAAGCTTTCGGCTGCGCCTAAAGTAAACTGGACGTTAATGCTTGGAGCCGCTTTTTTAATGGCCACATCGGCTATTGGACCAGGCTTTTTAACTCAAACTACCGTATTTACACAAAATTTAGCTGCAAGCTTCGGATTCGTTATTTTAATTTCAATTATTCTTGATATTTTTGCTCAAACCAACGTATGGAGAATTATTGCCGTTTCTGAAAAACGAGGACAAGAAATCGCCAATATGGTATTTCCTGGATTAGGATACGTGCTCGCTATTTTAATTGTTATTGGAGGACTTGCTTTCAATATTGGAAATATTGCCGGTGCGGGGCTTGGATTAAATGCGATTACGGGTATTTCTCCAACAGCTGGCGCTGCAATTAGTGCAGTTATTGCTGTATTAATCTTCGTTGTAAAAGAAGCTGGAAAAGCAATGGATCGCTTCACGCAAATTGCAGGTTTTGTCATGATTGGGCTGATGCTATATGTAGCCGCTACCACTTCACCTCCCGTTGGAGAAGCTGTAGTGAAATCTTTTACACCTGACAAAATCGACATCATTGCGATCGTTACGCTTGTTGGAGGAACAGTCGGTGGTTATATCACCTTTGCTGGTGGACATCGTCTTTTAGATGCCGGCGTAAAAGGCATCGATTCTTTACCTCAAGTAACAAAAAGTTCTGTAACAGGAATTCTTATCACTTCCGTTATGCGAATCGCTTTGTTTTTAGCTGTACTTGGCGTTGTGTCTAAAGGTTTACAAATTGACCCAGCCAATCCTCCAGCATCCGTGTTTCAGCTCGCAGCAGGAAACGTCGGGTATAAAATCTTTGGTATTGTTATGTGGTCTGCCGCTATTACGTCTGTGGTAGGAGCTGCTTATACATCTGTTTCGTTTATTCAAACGTTTAGTGAAAAACTTAATAAAAACTCAAACTGGATTATTATTGGATTTATTATTATTTCAACTCTGTCATTTGTCTTAATTGGAAAACCTGTAAAAGTTCTTCTTTTAGTTGGAGCAATCAATGGATTAATTCTGCCGATCGCTCTTGGGACTTTACTGGTTGCTGCATACAAAAAAAGCATCGTTGGCGAGTATAAACATCCTTTATGGCTTACCATTTCTGGTGTACTTGTCGTTATTGTAATGGCTTTAATGGGCGGCTATACGTTAATGGATCAACTTCCTCAATTATTTAAATAAAACAGTGAGCCCGCACGTAAGTTGCGTGGGGGCACTGATGGGAGAGAGAAACATGACAACCCTTTCGCAACTAAATCCAGCTGAACTTCGTCAGCAAATCCGTAACAACCAGCTTATTCAACCAACAGCAGGCATGGCAAATGGCTATGCTCAAGCTAATTTAGCTATTTTACCAAAGCAACAAGCTTTTGACTTTCTATTGTTCTGTCAGCGTAACCCTAAATCGTGTCCTCTTTTAGATGTCACAGACGCTGGATCTCCGGTGCCGAAGTTTGCAGCTCCGTCGGGAGATATTCGTACAGACATTCCAAAGTATCGAATCTATGAAAATGGGGAACTAGTAAAAGAAGTAACCGATATCACAGATTACTGGACAGAAGATATGGTAGCTTTCCTTATCGGCTGCAGCTTTACATTTGAACACGCACTGTTAAACAACGACATACCTGTTCGTCACATTGAAGAAAATTGTAATGTTCCTATGTATAAAACAAATATTTCATGCGCTGAAGCGGGAATATTCCATGGCTCGACGGTAGTTAGTATGCGGCCAATTCCTCAACAAGATGTAGTACGGGCAGCCCAAGTAACTTCACGTTTTCCAGCTGTGCACGGAGGACCTATTCACATTGGAAATCCCGCTGCGATAGGCATTGAAGACCTTCACTCTCCGGATTTTGGCGATGCTGTTTCAATTAAGGAAGGGGAAGTGCCCGTATTCTGGGCTTGTGGTGTAACCCCTCAAGCAGTAGCAATGGAAACAAAACCTTCTATTATGATTACACATGCTCCGGGGCATATGTTTATCACAGATATTCGAGATGAAAAACTAGGTGTTTTATAAAAGAAAGAGGTGTAGATATGAATCAAACCGTAACAAAAGCATCGGCTGTTATTTCTCCGCTTGGCGACTCAGCGCTTGTAATAACGTTTGGAGATAGCATTCAATACGACATTCATAAACAAATTAAAGCGTGTAAAGATTCGATAGAATTAAATCCTTTTCCTGGATTTATCGAATGCGTGCCGGCATTTACGAACCTGACAATCTTTTATAACCCCCTTGAAGTTGTAGCAGCCGTGAAAAAGAAGGAGAAAAAAGAATTTGTTTCTCCTTTTGAAGTAGTGTCCTCTATCATTCAAAGTAAACTAGAAAACGAACAGACAGAAAAAGCGTTAAACCATCGTACGGTTTCTATTCCAGTTTGCTACGGAGGAGAGTATGGACCTGACCTTGAATATGTCGCTCGTCACCATAACTTAACAACTGAAGAGGTAATTAGTATTCATTCTGAAGGCGAATACTTAGCATATATGATTGGATTTGCTCCTGGATTTCCATTTCTCGGAGGGTTATCTGAAAGAATTGCTACGCCTCGCCGGCCATCTCCTCGCACCTCTATTCCTGCTGGCTCGGTTGGTATTGCGGGAATGCAAACAGGGGTGTATCCTATTTCCACTCCCGGAGGATGGCAGTTAATTGGTCAAACGCCCGTTAAATTATTTTTGCCGGAACAAAACCCACCAAGTTTGCTGCAGGCTGGAGATATTGTAAAATTCGAGCCTATCTCTAAAGAAGAGTATCAAGAACTACGGGCAAAGGAGGGAGAAAAATGAGTATAAGAGTTAGTAAAGCCGGGTTATTAACGAGCATTCAAGATTTAGGAAGAAGAGGGTTTCAGCAGCACGGTGTAATTGTAAGCGGTGCAATGGATTCTTATTCCCTTCGAATTGCTAATTTACTAGTTGGTAACGATGAAAATGAAGCGGGACTTGAGATTACGCTAATGGGACCTACCCTTGAAATAGAAAGTGATTGTTTAGTAGCGATCACAGGAGGCGATTTAACTCCTTCGGTCAACGGAAAGCCAGTACCTATGTGGAAACCTTTATTTATTCTAAAAGGAAGCACTTTATCATTTGGTCCTTGCAAAACTGGGTGTCGTTCCTATCTATCTGTAGCAGGAGGATTTGCTATTGATGAAGTGTTAAATAGTAAAAGTACGTATTTAAGAGGTGAAATCGGGGGCTACAAAGGAAGAGCATTACAAACAGACGATGTTTTACCTCTATCTGTTCCTGCTGTTTCAAAGCCTGCTTTTCTTTCAAATGAAGTGATAAACGGAGTATATACTTCTTCATGGTCCGTAAATTATAAAGAATTTGTTCATTTTACAAAGAAACCAGGTGTCCGCGTTATGAACGGCAGTCAATTTGATTTATTTACAGCTGAAAGCAAAAGTCATTTTATGAAAGAGCCTTTTAAAGTATCGAATCAATCAGATCGAATGGGCTATCGAATGGATGGACCTTCTCTTCAGCTTCAAGAAAAAAAAGAGTTATTGTCTGAAGCCGTTTCACAAGGTTCTGTTCAAGTCCCCCCGGATGGAAATCCCATCATTCTGTTAGCGGACCGTCAAACCACGGGGGGATACCCTAAAATTGCTCAAGTCATCACAGCGGATTTACCGCTTTTAGCTCAAGTAAAGCCTGGAGAATCCATTTACTTTTCTCACATTTTGCTTCACGAAGCTGAAAGAATCTATTTAGAAAAAGAACAGATGCTTCAAGAATTGAAGATTGCTATTAACCTTGCGTCAACTAAATAACACAAAACGGGAGTGACAAGAAATGATAAACGTACGTGAATTGCAAGAAGTTGTTTCATTAATGAATGAATCTGGTATTCAAAAGCTCCATATTGAACATGAAGGAACAAAAGTTGTCATTGATAAAGCAGGAATTCCTTTAGAGGACACAGCTGTTACAGAAGTGAAAACAGCTGAAGTAAAAGCCGATGCCACTGAGCAAGCGCCTCAAGATTCTATGTCTGTAAACGCAGCAGAAAACAATGAAAAGCAAATTTTATCACCAATGGTCGGAACGTTTTACGCCAAGCCAGAAGCAGACGCCGATCCCTTCGTTCAAGTAGGACAAACAGTTGAACGTAAAGATGTTGTATGTGTGATTGAAGCGATGAAGCTGTTTAACGAAGTCGATGCGGGAATAGAAGGAGAAGTGCTTGAAATTCTTGTGAAAGACGGGGATGTTGTAGAGTTTGGACAGCCATTATTTACCGTAAAATCACACTAAAATATACATACTGTCAGGAGGAGTCATTATGTTTAAAAAGATCTTAATCGCAAACCGCGGCGAGATTGCAGTTCGTATCATTCGGGCTTGTAAAGAGATGGGGATTGCAACCGTGGCGGTTTATTCAGAAGCAGACAAAGATGCACTTCACGTGAAGCTAGCAGATGAGTCATTTTGTATTGGCAAAACGTCTTCTAAAGAAAGCTACTTAAATATTCGTAATTTGCTTACCGTAGCGCAAGTAACCAAGGCAGACGCTATTCATCCAGGATACGGATTTTTAGCTGAAAATGCTGATTTTGCTGAGATGTGTGAATCCTATGACGTTACCTTTATTGGTCCAAAAGCAGAAGCTATCCGTAAAATGGGAGCAAAAGCTGTAGCACGAGATACAATGAAACAAGCCGGCGTGCCTATTGTACCTGGAACGGAAGGACTGATTGAAGATAGCAGCACCGCTATGCCAGTAGCAAGAGAAATAGGTTATCCGATCATCGTAAAAGCCACAGCGGGCGGTGGCGGAAAAGGAATGCGACTGGCTCATAGCGAAGAAGAGCTAGAAAAAGCAATTCGTCAAGCTCAGCATGAAGCAGAAACTGCCTTTGGAAACGGCGGCGTATATCTTGAAAAATATTTAGAAGAGCCAAAACACATCGAAATTCAAATCATTGCGGATGAAGAAGGGAATGTGGTTCATTTAGGTGAACGAGATTGTTCGATTCAACGCCGTCATCAAAAGTTGGTAGAAGAAGCTCCGTCTCCTGCGGTAGACGAAAACCTTCGTGCTAAAATGGGCAAAGCGGCGGTCTCGGCGGCTAAAGCAGTTGATTATACAGGTGTCGGAACAGTTGAGTTTCTATTAGATAAGCACGGGCATTTTTACTTTATGGAAATGAATACACGAATTCAAGTTGAACATCCTGTTACAGAACTTGTAACAAACATTGACTTAATTAAAGAACAAATTTCAGTAGCAGCAGGCTACCTGCTATCATTTGCTCAGCAGGACATTCAGTTAAAGGGATGGGCAATTGAATGCCGGATCAATGCAGAAAATCCGGCTAAAAACTTTATGCCTTCTCCTGGAAAAGTCGAGATGTATTTACCTCCTGGCGGCTACGGGGTTCGTGTAGATAGCGCCGTTTACCCTGGCTATGAAATTTCCCCATTTTATGATTCAATGGTGGCGAAATTAATTGTAACGGGGAAAGATCGAAATGAAGCGATTCAACGAATGAAACGCGCACTCGAAGAATTTATCATTATCGGTATTCATACAACCATTCCTTTTCATTTAGAATTACTGAACCATCCTTCTTTTAAAGAAGGGGATTTCACAACCAAATTTCTAGAAAGTAATCCTATTTCAATTAAAGAACTAGAAACGGTGTAAGAAAGGAAAGTGCTCTTATAAGGGAGTGCTTTCCTTTTTTTCTTCATGTATAATAAAAAGAACATATGATTAGCTAGTAAGCTATACGTCTATCAAATACATGTATTCGCACAAATAAGGGAGAAGGTTTTATGCAAGCTAACAATAAAACGGTTGTTAAATCCATGCAGATTCTCACGCTTTTTATCAAGCACCCTAAGCTGACCTTCACAGAAATGATGGAATATTCAGGCGTTCCGAAAACTTCTTTGCACCGGATGGTTGGTTCGCTTGAAGAGATGGGATTTTTAACAAAAGATGCGCAAGGATACTATTCGCTAGGACTTTTATTCTTGCAATTTGGTCAGCTGGTGGCTAATCGCTTAGATATTAGAAATATCGCAAAGCCTGTAATGGAAACGCTCCGAGACGAAGTAGAAGAAGCGGTTAATTTAATTGTACGAGATGGGAATGAAGCTATGTATATTGAAAAAGTAGATACGCTTCATCCAGTGCGTCTCTACACATCAATTGGAAGGCGTTCACCTCTTTATGCGGGAGCTTGTTCACGCATTATCTTGGCGCATTTACCCGAAAAAGAACAAGAGGAATATATTACTCAAACGGAGCTGGCTCCAATAGGCATTGGAACAATTACAGATCAAAAGAAACTAAGAAATGTATTAAAAGAAGCAAAAGAAAAAGGGTATACCATTAGCACCTCTGAATTAGAAAACTTTACAACATCCGTGAGCGCGCCGATTGTAAATCATCAAAATGAAGTGGTTGCAGGCATTAGCGTAGCGGGAATTGAAGCGAGATTTCAAGGAGACAGACTGCCGTTCATTATTCAAAAAGTAACAGAAGCGGCGAGCCTAATTTCTGAAAAACTAGGTTATCAAGGATCATTAAAGTAGCATACATAGAAAAATGGAGGTAGACAATTGAAACGATTAGAAGGTAAAACAGTCGCACTCGTAGGTCAGCGGAAAGTAGAAGAAATCAGCAAAATTGTTGAAAACCTTGGCGGGACCCCGCTTGTACGACCTGCACAAGGAACAATCTTTTTAGATGACACACATTTAGAAGCAGATATTAAAGAACTGGTAAAAGGAAATTATGAATGGTTTATTTTTACGACAGGGGTCGGTACAGAAATTCTTTACAAAACGGCAGAAAAGCTAGGGCTGGCCGACGAATTTCTGTCTTCTTTACAAGCAGCTCATATTGCTGCACGCGGGTATAAAACCGTAAATATGTTAAAAAAACTCGGTGTTACTCCAACTGTTCGAGATGATGATGGAAGTACAGCGGGACTAGTCAGGGCGCTTCATTCGTTTTCTTTTGAAGGAAAGCATGTAGCGCTTCAGCTTCACGGAGATCCTGCACCAAAATTAATTGACTTTCTTTCGAATCAAAAAGCCCAATTTAAAGAGATTTTACCGTATCAGCATATTCCGCCACAAGCAGAAGTCATGGAACAGCTTATAAACGAATTAATAAGCGGAAAAATTGATGCTGTTAATTTCACAAGCGCTCCGCAGGCCCGCTTTTTATTTTCATTTGCAAGAGAACACGGACAAGCTGATCACATTCGAGAACTTTTTAAAAGCTCTGTAGTAGCTGTATCCGTAGGAAAAGTAACCGCTGCTGCTTTAAAAGAAGAAGGAGTAGATCGTATTGTTATTCCTGATCAAGAAAGAATGGGAAGTGCAATTGTAGCTTTAGAACATTATTATCAGCAGCGTGATTAACAAAAGACCTTCTCACCTCACCGTGAGAAGGTCTTTTGTATGACTTCATCCGAGCGTTGTCGAATATTGTTTGATAATTACCTATCACCCTTTTTTTAAACACGTGCAAACAACAGATAAACATAGATTTGTTACTATTTCAGAAAATCATTTTCAAATACTGTAAAAATAGCAGAAAAAGGTAAAAAATAGACGTGGATGTTAAAAAATTATTACGTTCTCTTTAGCAACAACTTATATCCAACCAGCTTAAAAAATCTTGATCGCCTATTTTATCATGTTAAAAACAGTGCTGTGTAAAGTCCGGTAGATTATTTATTTTAACAGGGATATAAAGGTATATTTTTGCAGGTGAAAGATGAATGTATACACAAGCTTTAAATGTTACATTACTGAAATACAATTGTAATATTGTTATTCTTTTTTTCAACGTTTATCGTGGTATAATTTTCGTAGATTTTCATTAGCATATTTAGCTATTTATCGACAAATACAGTGAACTTTACATAAATTGTAAGACTTTTATACATATTGATACATAATTAGAAATTACTAGTTTAACAGAGCGAGAAAGCGGAGGAATTCATATTGAAAAAGAAAATGCTTTTACTTAACACAACGGTTTTATTAGGCCTGGGAGGAGTTTTATCAACTCCAGCGTATGCCTCTACCATTCAGGATATGGAATCACAAAAATCGCAAATTCAAAATCAGCGTCAAGATGTGCAATCTAACATCAAAGCAGCTTCTGATGAATTAACACGCCTTCAAGCAGAACAAGATCAAATGAAAGCACAGCTTGAGCGATTAACAATAGCAGAAGAAGAAAACAATAAAAAAGCCCAAAAAACAGAAGCCGATATTAAAGAAACGTCTAAACAAGTAGAGCAGCTTGAAAAAGAAATTAAGCTGCTTCAAGAAAAACTTGAAAAGCGAAACGATATTTTAAAAGATCGTGCACGTTCCCTCCAGGAAAGCGGCGGTAACGTAGAGTATTTACAAGTTTTACTTGGTTCTTCAAGTTTTGGTGATTTTGTAGACCGCGCGCTAGCTGTTTCAACTATTGTAGATGCAGACCGTGGTATTTTAAAAGAAACTAAAAATATGCAAGACGAATTAAAAACAAAACAAGCGGATGTTAAGTCTAAGCTTGCTAGCTTAGAAGACATGAAGGCAGAACTGGATGAAATGACTGTCCAGCTAGCAGCTCAAAAGAAACAAAAAGATGCATTGGCAAAAGAACTAAAAGATAAAGAAGCAAAAAATGAAGAACTAAAAGCTTCTCTACAATCAAAAGACAGCTCTCTTGCAAATGAACAGTCTACGCTTGAACAAAATATTAAAGATCAAAAAGCTGCAGAAGAAGCAGCAAGAAAAGCAGCTGAACAAGCGGCTAAAGAGGCAGCCAAGAAAGCAGCTGAGCAAGCTCAAAAAGCAGCGGCTGCACCAGCTGAAAAAGCCGATTCATCTTCTGTTAAGGCAGAAGCACCAAAAGCAAGCAGCAATGATGTGGCACCTACAAGCGCTCCAGCTCCAAAAGCTAGCAATGTTGTAACAGTAGGAAACCGCTGGATTGGAAACTCTGCTTACGTATTTGGCGGTGGACGCAGCCAGTCTGATATTAGCCACGGCTTATTTGACTGCTCGTCATTCGTACACTGGGCATATTCTCAAGTTGGCGTTAACCTTGGACCTCTTGGATCTGTAAGTACAGAAACGTTAAAGCATGCTGGAACACAAGTGTCTTCTAGTCAAATGCAGCCTGGCGATCTTGTTTTCTTCGATACATATAAAAAAGACGGCCACGTTGGCATTTATGTAGGAGGCGGCAAGTTCATCGGTGCTCAAAGCTCAACAGGTGTTGCAATTGCAAACATGAGCAGCGGCTACTGGAAACAAAAATTCAACGGACGCGTAGTTCGTATTTAATAGGGTATAGTAAAAAGAAAACATCCCATCTGGATGTTTTCTTTTTATATTGTAAGGAGCGTATGACTATGAATTCTATTTTTGATCATATACACCCCAACTTAGATATTTTATTTGTCGGGTTTAATCCAAGCATCCGTTCAGGTGAAACGGGTCATCATTTTGCGAATCCAACCAATCGCTTCTGGACGATTCTTCACAAAGCAGGTTTGACAGATCGTAAATATCATCCGGAGGAAGATCACTCGCTGCTCCAGCTGGGGTACGGTTTAACAAATATTGTAGAGCGTCCTACAAAAGCAGCTGATGAGATTACCAAAGAAGAATATGCAGAAGGCAGAGAAATCTTAAAGAAAAAAATAGCTACATATACGCCTAAAATCGTTTGCTTTGTTGGAAAAGGTGTCTACCAGCAGTACAGCGGACGCAAGCAAGTAAAGTGGGGTAAACAAGAGAAATCGATGGTATCAGGAATAATGGACTTTGTTGCCCCGTCTTCGAGCGGGCTCGTTCGATTGAAAGTAGATGAAGTAGTCGCCATTTATGCAGAGCTTCCGACGTTGTTGCGTACATTAAAATAGAGAAAGCCCTAGGGCTTTCTCTATTTTGTAAACGAAATATCAATTTGAATAATTTCTGATCGGCTCCCGATTCGAAGCGGAGGACCCCAAAAGCCAAATCCTGAAGAGACAATGGTATGCAGTTGGTTATTTTGCTTGTAGCCCCAATCAATTTCAAATAACCGCTTTGTGATTAAATGATTAGGTGCCATTTGTCCTCTGTGAGTATGGCCGCATAGAAGTAAATCCACGCCTGCTTGTTCCGCTTCTTTTAAAGAAAGCGGCTGATGATCCATCGCAATGACAGGAAGAGAACGATCCGTTTCACTCGCTAAATCGAAAAAGCTGTCTCGATTTTTGTCCGTCTTGTCTTTTCTGCCTATTAAATACAAGCTATCACCTATATTTAACACTTCATCCATTAAAATAGGGATGTTCATTTCTTTCATTCTCTCCACAAACTGAGGGATCTTCCCGCCGTAATACTCATGGTTTCCCAAAATTCCATACGTGCCTAAAGGCGCTTTGAGCTGCTTCATCATAGAATCCATTTCTTTTTTAAAGAATACGTGGGGATCATCGTCAATAATATCTCCAGGAAGTAAAATAAGATCCGGCTGTATCTTTTGTACATGAGTGATTAACCGCTGCAAATGTTTTTTGCCGGACAATGTGCCAAAGTGCATATCAGATGCTACAGCAATGCGAAGGTTTTTCCGATTCGTCTTTTTAGCAAGCGAAATCGTATATTTTCTTACCACAGGACTGTAAGCATTATACGTACCGTAAGCAAAAATGAATGAAAAAGCGGCAATTACGAAAAATCCAATTGAATCGATAGCTGTAGAAAGCGAAGCGCCTAGAAGAGTAAGGATATAGACGGCTAAATTACTTATAGGAAGCAAAAGAACCGAATATTGAATAAATCCTAACCAGTACGATCCCACAATTTTAAATATGCTCACTTGTTGAAACGCACGACTGATGATAAAGGAATAAGCAAAAAAGACAACGATCACTGTAAGAATCCATTTGTTTTCCACTTCAAACATTGTGTGAAACCACATCCAAGCGTTCCATCCGATGTACAGAACGAATAAATTATATAAAATAACAACTAAAATAGACCTTACTAACACACTTACTTTCATACGCTAACCTCTTTTCTTTCATCCGTAATTCCACTATAGCTCATTTTTATTGCTTCAACAAAATTTTATCTCTTCTTCTTATCAATAAAATTTTTGCTTGTCACACAAACGAAAAAACACACCTATAAAACAAGGTGTGTTTTTTGTATTAATGATGGTGATGCGCGTGGTGAAGGCTGCTAATCACAAATTCAGGCTCTGGAACGTGGAAATATTGAATCCATACGCCTTCTAAAAATTTCTCGCGTTTATCTAAAACGATATCGATATCTTTATCTGTTTTTACGATTTCATCATGTTCAGTCGGCGTATCGAATTTCCAATCATAATGCGCGTGATCACCGTGGTCGATAGTTACATATACACGAATCATTTTTCCTTGACCTTCTGGGCTAGCCAATGCATTTTTTAACACTTTTGCTGCGTTTCGATTAATTTTTACTTCCATTTTGAAAACTCCATTCTGTAACTTGGTATGTAACGTATTTTCGCAAACTTAAACGAAAAAGAGAAATTTTTTGCCTGACGCTCCGGATAGAGTTGCTTCATTCCAACGCAATACGCTACACTACACCATATTGAATGAAAAAGGAGCGTATCATAAATGAAGATTGTTATTTTAGGTGACACTCATATTCCAAAAAGAGCGAAACATTTTCCGAAAAGACTCTTAGCCGAACTGAAAACAGCTGATGCTATTATTCATACGGGGGATTTTCAAACGATAGATGTCTACAATGACCTGCGTGTGTTTGCTCCTGTACATGGGGTAATTGGAAATGTAGACAGTGAAGAGCTTCAGCAAGTACTTCCATCTTCATTACTTCTTCCGTTTGACGACGTTACGATTGGCGTAACCCACGGTCATGGCAAAGGAAAAACGACTGAAAAACGTGCACTTTTGGCATTTGAACATGAACAAGTCGACGCAGTAATTTTTGGTCATTCTCACATTCCTCTTCATAAACAAATTGGTGATATTACGTTGTTTAATCCAGGTTCCGCTACTGACAAGCGGCGGGAAAAGCAATTTTCGTTTGGACTTCTGTACATACAAAAAAACACGCTGCGTTTTGAACATGTTTTTTATGATTCTAAAGACTAAAACAAGAGAGGACTCTTGTTTTAGCATTTTTACGTTGTATGGTCTAAATGAGCAATATATTCGTGAAGCTTATTTTCTTCGTAATCATTTAAGTCATGCATCGGAATAACCTGCTGAGTTTGAGGATCCGTTCCTCGTACTTCCGCAATTTTTACTCCTTCTTTATAGATATTAAAAATATCTTGTTCTTCCCCGCGCTGAACCTTTTCTGTTTCAAACATTGAAAAAGACTTGCTGTTTTTACTTTCTTCCATTAAAATCACCTACTTTTTTTATCGTACTCTTATCTTTTCACTCCCATTGTTAATTATGTATACACTCGATGACTAAAGGAATATGAAGTCTTGCCGATAGAAAGAAAGTGCACGATCACTTTTAACTACAGAGAGAGAGGCTACATAGCATGGAGAGAGTAAGAAAAAAAAGGTCCCTTAATAACTTTAAGACAAAGCTGGTGCTAGCATTTGCAGCGATCTTATTGGTGCCATCTGTTACGATAGGTGTATCAGCTTACATAACGGCGAAACATGAAATTGAAAACCAAATTATTAACACAGCACAGCAAAATGTACAGTCTATTAATTCAGTGATTGACGATACCATTGGACCAAAAATTCATGATGTAGAGTTTTTTGCATCAGTGGTAAACAACGAGCGCTACAATGAAAAAGATATGGCTACTTTAAGGGGAAATTTTAACTTATATGCTTCGCTTCATCCAGAGGCTATCAGCATTTTTACAGGAAATCAGCAGGGAAAGTTTATTCAATCGCCTAAAAAAGTGCTACAAGCAGGCTATGATCCCAGAAAACGAGATTGGTACAAGCTAGCCATGCAAAACAAAGGAAAAACAGTTGTCACTGAACCTTATCCATCAGCCTCTACAGGTCAGACCGTTATTACTGTAGCGAAAACATCGGCGGATGGCACAGGGGTTATTGCTTTAAATTTAGATATTAGCCGCATTAATAAAGCTGTCAGCAAAGTAAAAATCGGAGAAAAAGGATATCCATTTCTTTTAGATGGAGAAAGAAAATATATTGTTCACCCTGCGGAAAAAGCAGGTACAAAAGCGACAGATTCTCTTTTTGACAAGCTTTATGCAAAGAGCTCTGGGTCTTTTGAATATACCTTTAACGGGGATGAAAAAAAGATGGTCTTTACGACAAATAAAACAACAAGCTGGAAAGTTGCAGGCACTATGTATTCATCAGAAGTTAGTGAAGCTGCACAGCCTATCTTTTACAAAACACTATTTATCATTGTAGTTTGTCTGATAATCGGGAGTCTTACCATTTTTGTGGTGTTGCAATCGATTATTAAACCGCTCAAACAGCTTAAGAATCAGGCTCTGAGCGTTAGTGAAGGAGATCTGACAACAGCGATTACCGTCAATTCAAAGGATGAAATCGGCGAGTTAGGGTATGCTTTTAGTCAGATGCAAAACAATCTTCGCACATTAATTCAAAATGTTGAAATGAGTGCAGAGCAAGTGGCTGCTTCTTCAGAAGAGCTAACGGCCAGCTCACAGCAAACGAGCGCTGCGACTGAACAAGTATCAGTTGCGATACAAGAAGTGGCTTCTAGCGCGGAAAAACAAACGGCTGTTATTGACCAAAATGCAGCTTCTTTAGATGAGATTGTACAAGGAGTTTCTACTATTGCTCAGCGTACAGAAGCTGTTTCTCAGCTATCAAATCACACAACGTCTGAAGCTGTAGAAGGCGAAAAAGCCGTGAGAGAAACGGTCGAACAAATGGAATCCATTTCTCAATCCGTTGAGCTATCTAATACAACGATTCGTACTTTGTTTCAACGTTCAAAAGAAGTTGGAACCATTTTAGAAGTAATCAGCGGTATTGCTGCTCAAACAAATTTACTAGCCTTAAATGCTGCAATCGAAGCGGCACGAGCTGGAGAACATGGAAAAGGATTTTCCGTTGTAGCAGCGGAAGTGAGAAAGCTGGCAGAACAATCACAAGTGTCCGCGTCTCAAATTTCTGAGCTTATTCAAGCTATTCAACAAGATACTCAGGAATCTGTAAATACAATGGAGCAAGTTACAAACAAAGTTGAAGAAGGACGAACAATTTCACAAACGGCTATTCAAAAATTTGAACAAATTCTAAGCAGCATGAATGAAACGACTCCGCAAGTAGAAGAAGTGGCTGCGACTGCTCAGCAAATTTCAGCAGCGGTTGAAGAAGTGGCTCGTACAGCAGGTGAAATGGCGATCCTTGCTAAAGGAAATGCAGCTACATCTGAAGAAGTGGCCGCATCAACTGAAGAACAGCTGGCTTCAATGGAGGAAATTGCTGTTTCCGCACAATCTCTGTCTCAAATGGCAGAACAATTAACAGCGCTCATTAGCAAATTTAATTTGTAAACTTTCGTCAAATCGTCATAGACCTCTTTTATATTGGAAAAAGTAGAACATACACACATGAAAGAGGTGACAGTATGATGGAGCAAACAAAAATGACCTTTGAGCCAGCTTCAATTAACGATGATATGCACGCGAAGCTGAAACAGCTAGAAGAGCAGTTTCAACAAACGTTAGGAAAAAGAGTAGCTTTAGTTGCATACGAAGCTGAAAAATAAAGAAACAAAAAAGAAAAGACGCTAGGTCTTTTCTTTTTTTGTTTCAATAAGGTTAACATACATTAAATTACAAGTTTTTTTCATATACTTTCTCAAAATGAATTATAATATAGTGTAAAATTACACTTTTATAGTATTATTTCACTTTTAATATGGTATAATTTCACAAAAATAAAGAAAGGAGCTTACAGTTTGTGATGAAGAAAAACGTGTTGTTAGGAACTTTTTTATCTTTTTATCTAGTAGGTTCATATGCCTCCTATCATATTTATAAACAGCAGCAAAGCCGTCCTGTAACGAAAGATGTTGCTCGGCTTCTTCCTACAAAAGTCAAAGAAATAAAGCACGGAACAACTGAAAAACAGCTGAAAGATTGGGTGAAAACCGCTTCACAGCATCATGAAAAAATAGCGATTTCAGGCATGCAGCACAGTCAAGGAGGGCAGACGTATTATCCGAATGCTATTTTACTTGATATGAAGCAGTACAATAAAATTGTAGATTACAAGCCACGTCAAAAAGAAATTACGGTTCAAAGCGGGACAACGTGGAATGATATTCAGCAATATATACATAAAGACGGCCTTGCTCTTCAGGTTATGCAATCACAAAATATTTTTACCGTTGGAGGTTCTATTAGCGTGAACGTACACGGCAGAGATATTCGATACGGTTCTTTAATGGATACGGTAAAATCTATGCGTCTCCTGCAGGCCGACGGGTCTATTATCGAAATTAGCCGGACAAAACACCCTGAGCTGTTTTCTTTAGTAAACGGAGGCTACGGGTTATTTGGAGTCATTTTAGATGTGACGCTTCGTTTGACGGACGATGAATGGTACGAAGATGAAATTATCCGCTTAGATTATAGACAGTATACAGCGTATTTTAAAAACTACGTACAGCATAACCCTGACGTTCGTATGCATATGGCGCGTATTTCTGTTTCTCCTAATCAATTGCTAACAGATATGTACGTCACAAACTATCGCTTATCTTCTCAAAATACTTCTACTGTAAAAGAACCGCTCAAAACAGAAAAAATAGTGGCACTTCCTAAATTTATGCTAGGACTGTCTCGTTACAGTGACTGGGGAAAAGATATGCTGTGGGAAACACAAAAGGCTTATTTTTTAAGACAAAATGGACGGCTTGAAACAAGAAATAATGTTATGCGTTCTGAAAGTGATTTTATGGAATACGAAAGTGCTAGCCGGACGGAAGTTTTACAAGAATACTTCGTTCCGGTTGATGAATTTGCTTCTTACATCGATGATTTACGCGAAGTGTTAGCAACAGAGAAATTAAATTTACTGAACATTACTGTTCGCTATGTAGAAAAAGACAATAAAGCCGTCATGTCTTATGCAAAAGACGACATGTTTGCTCTCGTTTTCCTTATTAACCAGAAAAAAGACCATCAAGGCATGGCTGATATACAAAGAGTTGTCAGAAAAATGGTGGATGTAACGCTGCAGCACCAGGGAAGCTATTACTTGCCTTACTACGGCTACCCAAGCAAGAAGCAATTAGAAGAGGCTTACCCTCATACAACCGCCTTTTTTAATTTAAAAAGAAATTATGATCCAAAGGAAACGTTCGTTAATTTATTTTATAAGGAGTATGGAAAATGACGTACAAACAACTCTTACACTCACAAAGCCTGATGATTACTGCAAGCAGTATTGTTTTTCCTTTTTACCTTTTACTGCTTCGAAATCTTGGCGATAGTTATTCACAATTTGGCTTAGCTTACGGAATTTTTGCTTTAACCGCAGCTTTGAGTCACCCTTTAATCGGTTCATGGAGTGACAGAGTAGGAGAAAAGCGCTTGCTCATTTTATATACGTTTGGGATGGCGGTTGTTATGCTTGTGATTCCCGTTCTATCAACTATTACGCAGGTGTATATCATTCAAGTTATAATGGGGCTACTTGGAGCTCTTCAAAAAACAGCAGAAAAAATAGCGTTATCTAGGCAGACAGATCGTGCTCATACAGGAAAACAAGTAGGACACTATCATTTATGGACCTCTATATGGGCAGCTTTAGCCGTGATTGCAACAGGGTATATCATTGATTTCCTTACAATCGGCAGCCTTTTTTACATCACTTCGTTTATGTATGTAGCGGCAGGGGTATTAATATGGCAAAAACCAAAAACAGTCGAGCTTGAACGCCACCATTCGCTGTAAAAGCATATATGGACAGGTCACTTGAATTTTTTAGTTTGTATTATAAGATACTATAAAAAATTTATGTTCTCCCGATATAAGTACTGAAAGGAGAAACGTTTATGCAAGGTATAAGTATATCAGGGCAAGATGCATGGTCTTCTATTATAGTATCGTTCGCTATTTTCATCATTATATGGGGTCTGATTCCAGGCTTAACTATAAAGTATGTATGTAAAAGTCAAACACTAGGTATAGCAAGTTTTTTTGTTGGTATTGCCTATGGGGTTAAAGCAGGTCATTTCCTTATTTAAATACGATTTGGTGTAAGTAAGGAAGCTTGGACCGCTATTAGCTAAGTGGGAATCCCTTTTGTTTCCTGTTATTTTTTTAGAGCAATTCTCCATAATAACAGTTAAAGAGGTGAATCCGATGACAGATAACAATGTTGGGTTTGGAGTTAGTGGAGGCGAAGAGACGAGAAAAAAATCTACTGTTTCTAGTGAAGCTCCTATATCTAGTGATGTACAACAAAATCAGAAACAAGATAACTACGAAAAGCTTAGCCACCAACTAAATTCATTATCTGATGATGAATTTAGAGCAGATCGTGATGAAGATTAAGGGTTTCCTATCAAAAAAGGATATTTAAATTAAATAAAGTATTATGAAAGTAAACTAATTGGATTCCATGGCTTTAACGTGATAGCATTAACTACTGGTACAAACATACCACTTGACTATTTTGACATGCTATTTTGTCAAAGTTCTTAGTTATTTCTTTGATAACTGAGAATCCATTTGTAACCTTTAAGTAGAGATATAAAGGTAATCCTTCACTTTAATAAGTGAAGGATTTTTTTTATCATTTCGTAATGGTTTTGCGATGATTTGGATTAACGGGGATAAAACAGATACATTGTATACAATGTAAACGTCGTCATGTATAATGTAACTTATTCTTAGTTGAAAACTTGAATGAGCAAGGGAGACATACTCGAGATAAGCGGAGGCATACACCAGTGTCTAAGAAAATACATGATTTTAATGATATTATCCGAAAGCTGCGCAAAAAACTTTTTGGAAAAGGTCCAGAACGAATTCATACTGTATTTGTTCAAAATATGGCTATTTCAACTTTGTACGGCAACTTAACGCCAGCTGAACAATTTATCGCGAGAACAACCGAAGGTAAAGAGACGGTACATATGGCAAGAACAAAGCTTATTCAAAACCTTTACGTTTCATCTCCTCCAGAGGGGCTTGAAGACTTGTTAGGAGCTAAGCTGGAGTACTTATTTTCTGATATCAAAGTAGAAGAAGATATCGCTGTTTCTGTGTTTGTGTTTGAAACCAATATTCAGTAGAACAACGTAAAATACATAATTTAATTAAATGAAAGAGAAGTAGGATCTGCTTGTTTTTTATTTGATTTTATTATAGATAATGATGACTGATATACTGTAAAGAAAGTGCAGGATTATTAGGCAGCATTCAAAAACCTTGTGTAAAAGGTGTTTTTGAGTGCTGCCTTTTTTAGTTAAGGAGGAGTTTTATGGCATTTCACAAGCCGGATAAAATGTTAAACATCGCTTTAGAAGCGGGGGTTTCAAAAACGAAGCTATCCCTTTCTTCCATTCTCATGCTTGGGTTTTTAGGAGGCGCGTTTATTGCGCTTGGTTTTTTACTAGATGTACGCGTCATTGGTAATTTACCGGCTGAATGGGGAAGTTTATCGAATCTTTTAGGAGGGGCCGTCTTTCCTGTAGGTCTTATGCTGGTCGTACTTGGGGGAGCGTAGCTTATTACGGGGAATATGATGTCTGTTTCCATTGCCCTGTATGCAAGAAAAATTTCACTTCGTCACTTGTTTCATAACTGGTTTTGGGTCACGCTTGCTAACTTTTTAGGTGCTGTGTTTATTGCATATTTCTTTGGACATATTGTAGGTTTAACAGAAACAGGGCCTTTTTTAGATAAAACGATAGCAATTGCTCAAGTTAAAATTGATGATTCGTTTTTTAAAACGCTTATTTCTGCTGTGGGCTGCAACTGGCTTGTATGTTTAGCTATTTGGCTTTCATACGGCGCTGACGATGTTACGGGGAAAATTCTTGGTATTTGGTTTCCGATTATGGCATTTGTTGCGATTGGCTTTCAGCACGTTGTAGCCAATATGTTTATTATTCCCGCCGCTATTTTTGCAGGTCACTTTACATGGATTGATTTTATTGCAAATATTATCCCTACCTTTATTGGAAATATGATAGGAGGAGCTGTATTTGTAGGCCTTATTTATTTTTCTTCTTATCAACGGAAACAAAAAGAACAATTAAAAAAAGCTTCTTAAGCGGTTTTATCAGTTGTCATAAAAAAAAAGCAGTCTCTTAGTAAAGAGGCTGCTTTTTTGATAATGAAAGGTGAAAAAATGTACTTTTAACAATTTATGTATGATAACATATAAAACAATTAAGGTTCGGTAAAGGGTCAAGTTCGTTTTTTATTCCCATAATAATATTATGGTTAACTAGATGGTAGAGAATACATTGGCAAGGGAGAGAAAGAAAGAGTGAATATTGGTATAGGATTGATTCTGCTATCTGTCGCACTACTATTTCTTATATCAGGAATGTTTTTACGCAAAAAGAGAAAAAAGGTATGTAGCAACAGTTTGTTAATCGCAGGAACATTGATTTTATCAGCAGGTCTATTATTAATCACTGGTGTATATGATCTGTATGCAAATCATATTTAATAGCGTATTAAAGGAGAGTGAAAAAATTGAAGTTCATGTTTGCTGTTTTATTGATTATATTTGGCAGCATTTTAGTTGGGTTGACCAGTAACAGTCTAGGCGCGACAGGTAATAACATCATGCATTTATCTGGAATTGGGTGCTTTATAGCAGCTATTTTTATAGTGAAAGGCAAAAAAGATATTAAACGCCGTACAAAAAGGGAATGCGATGTTTAATCACGCATTCTTTTTTGGTGTGAGCAGTTCTAGGCCTTTGTCGTCCACTTTTTCTTAAGATTATTATAAAATAGAAAGTAACAGCTATACATGCAGCAGTAAGGTGGTATTTAATATAATGAAACAATCTAGCAAAACGATCGGTATCGTAGCGCATGTCGATGCAGGAAAGACAACGTTTTCCGAACAGCTTCTTTATCATACCAAAAGTATTAAACAACGAGGAAGAGTCGACCACAAAGATTCCTTTCTTGATACCCATACGATTGAAAAAGAACGAGGAATTACGGTATTTGCCGATCAAGGAACTTTTTCATATAACGGTTCTACTTACTATTTAATTGATACGCCTGGCCACGTCGATTTTTCACCTGAAATGGAACGTTCTATTCAAGTGATGGACTATGCAATTGTTATCTTAAGTGCAGTAGAAGGAGTCGAAGGCCATACAGAAACCGTTTGGCAGCTGCTTCAAAAACATCGTGTGCCCGTATTCTTTTTCATCAATAAAATCGATCGTGTAGGAGCAAATCCTGAACGTGTTATAAACGATATTAAACATAACTTAACCCCCGATGTTTTTGACATAACGTCAGAGCTTATAGATGGCTCGTTAAGTGAGGAACTTATTGAATTTATAGCTGAAAAAGATGAAGAGCTTTTAGATGCATTTATGGAAGGCAAGAATGATCAAGCTTATTGGAAAGCAGCTATGCAAAAGCTTATTCAAACCAATCAGCTTTTCCCGTGTGCTTGTGGTTCAGCTTTACAAGATATCGGCATTGAAAGTTTTTTAGAGAAGCTCGATTTGCTAACAGAAACTCGCTACTCGAAGGAAGAAGCATTTTCAGGTCGTGTATATAAAATTCGGCACGATGAAAACGGCATGCGCATCACGTTTATCAAAGCTCTAAGCGGGACAATGCAGGTGCGTGATAAAGTGGCTTATGAAAAAAACGGAGAGCTATACGAAGAAAAAATCACTCGAATTCGTGCTTATAACGGAAGTACATTTGAAAACGTAAATGAAGGTTCAGCTGGCGAACTTTTTGCGGTTACAGGGTTGTCTTCAGCATCGATTGGAGACGGTCTTGGAACATTAAAAGAAAGCCGCTCCTACGAACTTTTGCCTACGTTAAAATCAAAAGTTGTTTTTGAGCCTTCTGTTCATCCAAAAGAAGGAATTAAACTTTTTCAATTATTAGATGCTGAAGACCCTTCTTTACATGTGACGTGGGAAGAAAGGACTCAAGAGCTTCATATTCATGTGATGGGAGCAATTCAGCTAGAAGTTCTCGAAAAACTGATAAAAGAACGTTTTAATATAAACGTACAGTTTGAAGAACCAGAAATTTTGTACAAAGAATCCATTCAAAATACAGTGATGGGATACGGGCATTTTGAACCGTTGAAACACTATGCAGAAGTTCATTTGAAAATAGAAGCAGCGGAACGAAACAGCGGAATTACTTTTGAAAATGCTTGTCACGCCGACGATTTATCCGTGGGGTATCAAAATCTAGTCCGTCAGCATATATTTGAAAAGCCGCATCATGGTTTGTTAACGGGTTCACCTATTACTGATATAAAAGTGACATTATGTACTGGACGAGCTCACAACAAGCATACAAGCGGAGGAGATTTTAGAGAAGCAACGTACCGTGCACTGCGACAAGGGTTAGAAAAAGCAGAAAATATTGTGCTAGAACCGTATTATGATTTCAAAATTAAAGTAGATATTGATCAAATGGGGAGGGTATTAGCGGATGTTCAAAGTGCAAACGGTCGCTTTGATTCCCCTGAAACAACCGAAAACAAAGCGATTATTACAGGCAAAGTTCCTGTTGCTACTTTTATGACCTACGGTTCGACGCTAGCATCTTTTACGCATGGAAAAGGAGCGATGTCTCTGTTATTCGGAGGGTATGAACGCTGTCATAATGAAGCAGAAGTGATTGAACAAATCCGCTACAATAAAGAGGCGGATCCCGAATACAGCTCATCATCCGTCTTTTGCGCCAAAGGACAGGGCTATACGGTTTCTTGGAAGGAAGCAGAGGAAAAAATGCACTGTTTATAAAAAGCACTGTAGCGATTGCTACAGTGCTTTTTTCGTAGCAATCTTTGCAATCTTTCAACAGCTGTTTTCTCCATACCTTTACAATAAAAACCACATTATAGTATAGTTTACTTATATTTCCAAAAAGAGGTGACAGAAACGTGGATGCTACTGTTAATACAACTAAAAGCGGTATAATAGGTGGGATTCTTGGAGGAATTTCACTTTTATACGTCATTATTAATACTTTATTGATCCTTAACTTTTTTATAGGACTTATTGCGGCTGAAAAGCTTCAAGGACTGCCTATTATCGCACCTATCTTTTTAGTTCCGCTCATGATTGTTCCTGCAATTATTGGGTTTTTTATAAAAAAAGACAAGCTCTGTCTATGGGCGATTATTTTAAATATCATCTTGTTTCTTGTACCAATTGGCTACCATGTTATCGGTACATTAGTATTTGGCCCTTAATTAAAAAAACGAACAAACTTCAATATAAAGTTTGTTCGTTTTTTTATATCATATAACCTTCTATAACCACTATTGAGCGGGAGCAGTAGCTGTACTGCTGTTTTCGTCTTTCACCATCATCCTTACGCCTTGTACAACCGCAATTCCTTCCCACTTATCAAGATCAGGTTCGAGAAATTCTAAAGCAAACGTGTGGGGACGTAATGACAGAAAGGAAGAGAGTGTGCGGACTTGAATAATAGGAACGCCGGAACGCAAAACGTCGAATTTGCGATCTGTTATATTCCCAGTAATTTCATATGTATCGCCATCGTTTCTGATATAAAGATACTTCTTTTTAAAAAAAGTAAATTTTCGCTGAATCATGCCAACTTCATTTCCGTGGGAATCAGAAATAATCAGCTTCGGCATAAGGGCAAACATTTTAGATTTACCTGTAAATATAATTTCTTCGTCCTTTAAAATCTCAAATTTATTAGCAATAGATAACTTATATGCGACATTTCCAATAACGTCTTGTGATTCATTATAGATAGGAGATTCACCTAACTCGAAAAACTTATCTTGCAAGATAATCCCTTGTTTCTCCATTTAAAAACCTCCTTTTACAATATATTACCATATTTTACACCTTTTGAGTTTGGTAAGACAGTTTTCATGGGTATTATTAAATAAAGTTCATCCTTACGTGCTACGGATAATGAGAAGAATGAAAATAGGTTTCAAAGCTCATAATGTGTAAAGGAGACCTGCTTGTTACAACACCAGGTGGAACGTAAAGTAATTTGTTAGATATACATAAGGAGATGATACTTTATGCCTCAATGGCACCCGCATCGTGAACAAAAAAATTTACCTGATGAATTTCCTGTTAATCCGCTTTTTTCTCGACAAGGAGAAGTGACGATTCCAAGGCTGCGTATCAGTGATCAAGGTATGCTTCCAGAAACAGCTTATCAAATCATTCATGATGAAATTGCTTTAGACGGAAATGCCCGTTTAAATTTAGCTACGTTTGTTACTACGTGGATGGAACCTGATGCAAAGCGTTTGTACGGAGAGTCTTTTGATAAAAATATGATTGATAAAGACGAGTATCCGCAGACAGCGGCTATTGAAGAGAGATGCGTACGTATTTTAGCGGACCTTTGGAATTCACCTAATCCTGATACAACGATGGGCGTTTCTACTACAGGCTCATCTGAAGCATGTATGCTTGGCGGACTGGCTTTAAAAAGACGCTGGCAGAAACTGCGTAAAAGTAAAGGGCTATCAACAGACCGCCCGAACATTGTATTTAGTTCATCCGTTCAAGTAGTGTGGGAGAAGTTCGCAAACTATTGGGACGTAGAACCTCGTTATGTGAACATTAATCCAGATCATCCTTATTTAGATGCAGAAGGCGTCATTAATGCGGTTGACGAAAATACAATTGGCGTCGTACCGATTCTTGGAGTGACGTATACAGGAGTTTACGAACCAATTGCTGCTATCGCAAAAGCTTTAGATGAGTTACAAGAAAAAACAGGGTTGGATATACCTATCCATGTAGACGCTGCTTCTGGAGGTTTTATCGCTCCATTTCTCCAACCAGACCTTATCTGGGATTTCCGCTTGCCGCGAGTAAAGTCCATTAACGTATCAGGACACAAGTATGGTTTAGTTTACCCTGGTTTAGGGTGGGTGATTTGGAGAGAAAAAGAAGACTTGCCTGAAGATCTTATTTTTCTCGTTTCTTATTTAGGAGGCAACATGCCAACTTTTGCGCTCAACTTCTCTAGACCAGGAGCACAAGTTCTTTTACAGTACTACAATTTCTTGCGTTTAGGTAAAGACGGCTATTATGCCGTGCAAAAAACCTCCCAAGAAAACGCGCTGTTTCTCAGCAAAGAAATTGGAGAAATGGAAGCGTTCGAAATTCTTGCTGATGGTTCAGATATCCCGGTTCTTGCTTGGAAACTGAAAGAAGGATATACACCAAACTGGACGCTTTATGATTTGTCTAGACAACTGCGTACGTATGGATGGCAAGTTCCTGCTTATCCACTACCTGCAGACATGGAAGAAATAACAATCATGCGCATTGTCGTTAGAAATGGATTTTCAAGGGACCTGGCTCATTTATTTATGGTTAATTTCAAACAAGCCGTTGAATTTCTTAACTCATTGGATAGACCTGTTCTTAAAGACACGAAATACGACAATGGATTTCATCATTAACATTTGTTACGAAAACACAAAGACGTGTTATGAAAAATTGCATGGCTTTGTGTTTTTTTATGCATAAAAAGATAATTTTTTCAAAAAATTCCAAAAACAACACAAGAAAATATTCTTATATTTTCTTAATTTTGGTATAATAACCCCTAAGGTTTTATAGTTCTTTAGAATTATATAAAACCTAAAAAAAGATAAAAAAAGGGGATAATAGTCTATGAAAATGTTGAAAGTTGCTTTGGGTATTCCGCTGTTAGCTATATTGCTAGCAGCCTGTAGCGAGGAGTCCAGTGAAACTGTATCGCAAAAAGAAGAGCCTACAGAGAAATCAACAGCGGTTCATACGAAAGAAAATGGCAATAAAACGGCTGTAAAAGAATCATCGCCAAATACATTACAAACAAAAGCATCAACCATTAAAAAAGCAGTTAATTCTAAAGAGGCTGATCGCGATTACTTATTAAACGTAATGAATGGTTATCAGTATATCCAAGTAGGTGACAATCAGTATATTTACTATGGTATTAATCAAGAGCAAAATGTTTTTTGTATGATGGAAGTTAATTTTGACGCCAGTGGTGATTATGTAGAAAACATCAATTTTGTTGATAATGCTTCAGAAGAACAAATTGCTTTGCTTCAAAACCAAATACAAGAACAACAAAAGCAATTATCAGACCTTGAACAGCAACAAATGGAAAAGGAATTAGATGATTACTATGCGCAGATAGAAGAAGACCGACAAAAAGAAGAAGAGGCGCAGGCCAAAGCTGATGCAGAAGCTGAAGCTCAGGCAGAAGCAGATCGCAAAGCGGAAGAAGAACGTTTAGCAGAAGAAGAGAAGAAACAGCAGGAGGAAGAGGAAGCTCAGGCAAAAGCGGATGAGGAAGAAGTTCAGGCTGATTCAGAAGATGAGGTCCAAACGGAATCGGAATCAGAACCAGAGCAAGAAGAAGATACAGAAGCAATTGAGGAAGAGGAACCAGCCGAACAAACAGTTTCCCAAGAGCAAGCTATCCAGCTAGTTCGTGATCAGCAAGGCATATCTGAAGATTCACCTCTCCTTGTAACATATGATTACGTTGACGATTCAGGAAACTATATTATCCATGTTTATGAAAATGTTGTGGATAATGAAGAAACAGGAGAGGAACATACAGCTACACAAGATTGGTATCAAGTAAGTCCTAGTGATGGGTCCATTACTGATGTTACGGTAGATGGTTACTAATAGAAAGAAAAAAAGAAGCGTTCCTAAAAAGGAATGGCTTCTTTTTTTAAGGTATAATTTTTATTTTATAGGAATCCTCTGAAAAATGGAGCGATGATATAGATGAAATTGAAAGTTGTTACTGCTTTGCTATTAGTAAATATTTTATTAGACTTGGAGGACCACTTTTGCACAAATTAAAATACATTTCGTTATTTATGTTTACTTTTTTATTTTTACAAGGATGCGAAGAAAACTCGAATTCTATGATTCGAAGTGAATCAGCTAGACCTGAAGGAATAAAAGAAGCAAAAAAAGAGAAGGAAAATATGACAGTGGTTTATGATAAAGCAAAATGGCATTATGAGGGAGACTTTCCAGAAGGGTTAGATGATAAACAAGGTTTTGTACATACGGGAATGTATCTGGGGTGGATTATTGAGAACCATTTATATAGCAAAGAATTTAAAGAAGCGGCTGCTAATGAAATCATCAAATTTAAACAAAAGAAAATGACAGGAACTGAAATATACATGAACTGGGATGGTGTATTTGTAAGTGATATGTTAAATGAGGAGGGTAATGCCTTTACAAAATCCTATTTTGACTTTAAAGACGGTGTTTATTTGGATGATTATGAAGAAGTATTTCCTCATGTGAAATCTCTTTACGAAGTGAAAGACACATGGGGAAATTATGAAACGTTAAAACCGAAACTTAATGAGCGTTTTAATAGCTGGAAACATAAAAAAACAACGACCAAGGGGAATACGATGTTTACAATTGACGATTATATTAGTTCCTTAAAAGAAAATCTTCAAAAAAATGAACATGTATTGATTGCAAACATAAAAGAGATACAGACTTTTCATTATTATGAAGGAATTGATTTGCTGGACTTTGAGATTTTTATGCAACCGTTTGATTTGTCTATTATGATGTTTTCTATGGATGATGAAGCGAATGAAGTTTTTTATGAAGGAAATGACAGAAAGATTTTTTCAGGTAGTCATCCTTTATTTGACGAGACTCAATACTATGATCTTCCTGCTGAAAACTCGGACGCTTTTTGGGAGTTTTATGAGCAAAATGAAGAATCCATCTCTGCTGCTGAAGAAGAAACTATTGTAAGGTGGTTTGTTTCCTGCTGGAATAAAGCGGGTGGCAAAAGCTTTGAATTGCCTGTCTATTTAGGCTTCCATGATGATATAAAATCTTTTGATTTACACAAGAACAAGTGGATAGATAGTGAAGAAAAATGGGCTAAATAGCTGAGTAAAAGTAGATTTACATACCCACTAAACCTAGTGAAAATAAATAAGATCAAAGCAAGCGGGAAGTTTTTATTCATTTCTAATTTTAAATTAAGTTTATTTTCCGCTTTCTTATAATATAAAGGGTGACTAGCTTTGAGGATTGTAGAGACGACTATTTTTACCATCGAACCTGATGATAATTGTTTAAATATCATTGATGCAGATTACAAAGATGAATATGGACTGGTCTTAGTTCAAAATTTTGATAATGAATCCTAGAACTAAGGGAGAAAAGCACAATTTGTTTATTATGAATATCGATGGAGAAGTCATACGGTCATTCTATTGTGGAGATGCTGTGCAAGACGTAGCGGTTAGTAAAGAAGGAATATGGTGCAGCTATTTCGACGAAGGCGTTTTTGGTGAAGGGATATCAACAGAAGGGTTAGTATTATTTGATAATACAGGTTCCCCAACTTTTCAATATCACACTCATTTACCAGATGCTCCATCCATTGCAGATTGTTATGCAATTTGCAGAGGTAAAAATACGACACTTTGGTTATATCCATATACAGATTTTGAGTTAATTGAAGTAAATCCCGAGAAGAATTCTTTTATTGCACATCAAACTCCTGAAACGTTACATGGATCACAAGCAATAAGTATTAGAGGAGAATATAGCTATTTTTACAGCCCATACAACAAGGAAGGAACTTTATACAGTTGGAAAGCAGAAGACAGTGGTGCTAAAAAAATAGGTAAGTTAAGCGGAACCCTTAGAGGACTAGATACAAGGCAAAAAGCTCATTTTATAGGGATTGAGGAAAAGAGCATAAAAGTTTACACCATCATCAACCCGAAAGAGTATTAAAACATAAAATTCGACTTACACAGATGCGTTTATTCAAGGGTTAGAATCTATTTTAACTCAGTATCCAATTAAAGAAATTTAAATTATATAAATCAAAGAGGTAATGTATTTTATGAAAAGTTGGTTCAAAAAACATTCTACTAATAAAAAACATGAGGATAGCAATACATATTGGCAATTAGATAATGTTTATGAAAGAAACAAAGAATCTCCTTATACATTTTACAAGCCAAGCAAAGCGGTGACGGATAAATTAAAAGCGGGAGACCTGGTGAAGTTAGTTTTCTTTAGTGATTCAGATACAGCTGGTTACAAAGGAGAAAGAATGTGGGTGGAAATTACGGATAGAAACAAAGAGAACTTTGTTGGAAAGCTTGATAATGAACCTTATCATTTAAAGGGCTTAAAACTTGGTCAAATCCTGCATTTTGGCACTGAACATATTTGTGATACTGAATATGAAGACGATGACGCTGCAAAGATGGACTATTACTTTAATACCCTCGTAACAGTTAGCAATGATGTTTTAGAAAGAAACGAGTTTAATTTTCTGTTAAAGGATAAACCAAATGAACCAAATGATTCAGGATGGGTTATCTTTAGCGGATACGAAGACGATGAATTTACTAGTAATCCAAATAATTTTCAAATTGTAGCTCTAGGAGTTGCTTTAAATGTTGATGACTCAATTTTAGCTTTTATAAATAAATCACCGCTATGTGCTTACGAAAGAAATGAGTTTGGGAAATTTGATAGAATTCATGACTACGATTGGGAAACATACCTTAGTGAGTGAAAGCTTGCAACTAGTAACTTGAAAAGTTTGTATGACAAGCGAACGGAGGGGAAGAAGTTGTTCTTTTTCCCTTTCTTTGCGCTTCTACATCAAATATAGCTACTTGAAACTCGGGATACAAAATTGTAAAGTTCTAGGATAAACCATAAGGAGTTACTTGATTACATATAAAATGATACGTACTGGCGTATTCAGGCGATTGTGATTAAGTGAGCGGTCATTTTAACCATTTCTAAGATATAATCTATAGCTTGTACTATTTCACATTTGACTTTAAAAGCATCATTCAGTCGATTTTTAAGAGTTCTGTTTACAGCTCCAAATTAAAATCATGAGAGTAAAACCAGCTGACTTGAAAACAAATCTACACACTTTAAAGAAAAAGCAAAAGGTGATAGACATTCCAAGGTTCTAAGAGCAAGGGAGACCCTAACGATTTTATTTCTTTTTCTAGTTTACATAATATATATTCTAGGAACCAATAGGTAAAACGCGAATTCTGTCTCATAAACAAAGTATACTTATAATAGTGAGACGGAATTTAAAAATGAGATAGGGTTTGTATTTATATGATTTAACTCACTAAACTAATTATCAACAATATTTGTTCAATTAGAACAAATGCGGATATGATTTTATAGAATGCATATTGATTTCACCAGATTGTTTTTAAGTTTGATCAGTTCGATTTATATTTATAGATTTTGAAAACAAATGAGTTTACTTGTAGGATTTAGATTTTATACTTATTTATTTTTTCTCATCGTATTCTCAATGAACTCTTTGCAAATTGATAAAATCTGTTTACGTTTAATCTTTTAAGGATTTATTTGCTACAGAACGTATATTTTTCATTTAGTACATATGTTTGCATTAAATGGATTTTTATTCATTTATAAAAGTGAAAACCTCGTATTTCCTGTAATAAAATACACTAATTAGTATTTTTATTCTGTCTGATTTCTTGTTAAAATCACTAAAAACCCCTTTCTTATCAGCTTTTTAGTGATTTTAGTTGTAGTTTCCTTTTTCATCGGGTATAATATTAAACAAATAGATGACGGTATAAATTGGATGTCATTATCCAGTTTTAAAGGAGCGATACTCATGAACATTACAATTTATTATGGAAATCATGAAGATAAAACAATTCATACAATGGATTGTCACGTAGATATCGATTTAGATGATGAAGATATGGTAGCTTTAACAGAAGCTCGTTAATGAATATATAAAAGGCTGTGGATGCTTTTCATCTGCAGCCTTTTATTTTTTGCTCCCCCTCTCCTCTTTAATTTCTACTAACCGCTACGTTTTACAAACCTTAGTTACTTTTATTATAAAATTTCAAATTCTCCGTTAACTTCTCTTTACTTTTCGACACATTTTTTGTATCATTAGATAAGAACGTATGTTCGTTTTATTTTCATCGTATTGATGATCACAAGGAGTGTTTTTGAATGACGGTACGAAAAAGAAAAAGAAAGAAGCTCCCTCCTACCCTATCCAATACAGGCTTTATTGGAGCAACGTTTGCTGATACAAATGAATTAGCACGCAATGAATATCACTTTCCTCGTAAGCAAATGAAAATTACCCATCATGTCTTAGATGCCTTGCTTCAAGGGGCAACGCACTTATTTCAACAGCATAAAGTTGAAGCCGCTATCTCATGCGTGTACCTTCCTAAGTACAAGAAGATTGGTTTAGTCCTTTCTAAACAGCCTTTTGGCCGCAATGAAGGCATTGGGTATTTTATTAATTACTTAAAGGAAATCGGACATATTGAGTGGGATGAAAAAACGAAAGACTACGAAATACATAATACGAGTTTTATCGGCGTGGTATTTGCAGATCTAGAAAAAATTGCTAAGTTCACCTTCGACTTTGAGCTGGAATTGCTGTCGAAATTCGTTAAAGATTTAATTATTCCTGCCAAAGAGCTGTTCTTGCAGCATAATGTAAAAGCGTATCTCTCCGGCGTTGAAAATGAAGATCAGCATAAAGTAGGGTTTGTTTTATCGATCAAGCCTTATGATGAACGTAAGGAAGCAGACTTATATTTTGTGGAGTATTTAAAAGAACGTGGTTTATACGAAGAGGACGAGTCTGAAGAAGAGCTAGTACCTATTCATACAAAATGGAGCTTATTTAAATAACATACGTTATACCCGCTGTCTTAATACTTAATAAGATAAGCGGGTCTTTTTTTGCTTTTTACTAAAACTCAAAACAAATTAGTAGCAAGTACTAATAGTTAGTAATATAATAATAGTAATGATAAAAAATCATTGATATCTATAATATAAGGAGTCGTTTTTATGATTCAACTAAAAGATTTAGTTCCAAGTGAACATTACAACTTAACAGAGGAAATTGAAAAACATGCATCCGATCAGCTTGCGTTAAAGTGGCAGGACGCTGACGGTGCGCGTGAGGAAATTACATATAACCAGCTGTTAGCAAAAGCCAATAAAGTGGCAAACGGGTTAACAGAGCTAGGTTTAACAAAAGGCGATCATGTCTTGGTTATTGCACCTCGCCTTATTGAATCGTACGCTATTTACTTAGCATGCTTAAAAGCAGGTATTATTGTAATTCCTTCTTCAGAACTATTACGCGCAAAAGATATCCAATATCGTTTACATCACGCTGAAGCAAAAGCGATTATTTCTTACCATCCTTTCTGCAATGAGATCGATAAGATTGAAAACTTCCCTACTTCTCTACAACATAAAATTACGTTTGGTGCTGATGTTACGTCATGGACGCGCTTAGAGTCACTTACAGCGGCTGCATCAGAACAGTTCCAAGCAGCTAAAACAACTAAGGATGATACGGCATTCCTTCCTTATACATCTGGTACAACAGGACAGCCAAAAGGCGTTGTTCATACTCATGGATGGGCTTATGCTCACCTTCGTATCGCAGCTGCTGAATGGTTAGATATTAAAAAAGGCGATACGGTCTGGGCAACAGCAGGTCCTGGTTGGCAAAAATGGATTTGGACTCCGTTTTTATCTGTACTTGGACAAGGTGCAACAGGCATTATCTATAACGGACGTTTTGAACCTAAAAAGTTTTTAGAAATTTTACAGGATGAAAAAGTAAACGTACTGTGCTGCACGCCAACAGAGTACCGCTTTATGGCTAAAATTGATGAGCTTGAACGTTTTGACCTGTCTCACCTTCATAGCGCTGTATCTGCCGGAGAACCGTTAAATGAAGAAGTGATTAATGTGTTTAAAAAATATTTTAATATCCAAGTACGTGATGGATACGGTCAAACAGAGAATACTCTTTTAATCGGTACATTAAAAGGTGTAAAAACAAAGATTGGTTCAATGGGTAAACCGATGCTTGAAGGGTTTGTAGAAATCATTAATGAAGACGGCGAACCTTGTAAGCCTGGAGAAGTTGGGGACATTGCCGTTCGTAGAGACCTCCCTTCTCTTTTCAAGCACTACTATAAAGACATGGAGCGCACTGAGAAAACGTATAAAGGAAACTACTATTTAACAGGTGACCGCGCTTCTAAAGATGAAGATAACTATTACTGGTTCCAAGGACGCGGAGATGATATCATTATCAGTTCCGGCTATACAATTGGGCCATTTGAAGTTGAAGATGCATTAATTAAGCATCCAGCGGTGAAAGAATGTGCCGTTATAGCTAGCCCAGATGCTGATCGCGGCCATGTTGTAAAAGCGTATGTTGTTCTTGTCGATCATGTAAAAACAACAGATACAGGTTTTATTAAAGAGCTGCAAAATCATGTAAAGGCTCTAACTGCACCTTACAAGTATCCTCGCGTAATTGAATTTATTGATGAATTGCCAAAAACTAATTCAGGTAAAATTCGACGTGTGGAACTTCGTGAACGCGAGCAACAAAAAGCATAATAAATGAAAAAAAGACGTATCCTAACAGATACGTCTTTTTTTATTAGATAGCACGCTGTGAAGTACGAACATCCACCGTTAAAACACCGGTATTTACGTTTGCGTACGCTTTAATGATGACAGGGTAATCTTTGTTGTTTGTAAACTTAAAATCAGGTCCTCCCCACGATACAGTTGCATCTCTTCCTGCTGGTACATAACCTACATGTTTTGAATGGTGAGATCTAGCTGTCACTTGAAGACCAGCGCCGTCAATAGCATTAAATAGCGTAGAAGATGTTTGGCAGATCCCTCCGCCAATTCCCATCACCAGCTGTTTGTTGATGATTTCAGGAGCAGGCTGATAGCCTCTTTCTGCTGTGCGCTCCCCAACTGTTTGATTATAAGAAAATGAATCTCCAGGACCTAATACAACGTTGTTAATCGCTTCTGCGGATAGCTGAACATTTCTGTTTCGACTTGTATCACTTGGACGAAAACGTGTAGAATAGGAAGCTAACGATACATCAGCGATCCCTTGAGCAGATGCTGCCGTTACATTTGGAGCGGTTTCGTAAATCGGAACCTTCACATCCAATTGTTTCGCATTTAAGTTCTGTAGATTTTTAACAAGCTCTGCTTCTTTTAAAATGATTTGTTTGGAACCGCCGGTTAACGATCCATTTGCATCCATTTTTATGTTTTGCATAGGCGTGTCGATCCCTTTTGCCAGCTCAGACGCTAAATGCTTAATTTCTTGGTCGTATACGTCTTTATCCTTGTAATGAACCGGCTTGAATTCTTTCATTACTTTTCCTGTGCGGGAATCTTTCAGCTGATACGTCAGGTCTTCGACTTTAAGGACTGGTTTTTTCTTTTTCTCAGTCTTTTTTTCTGCTTTTTTCGCTGCTTGTTTTTGTTCTATCGCGGCTGTTTGCTTTGCAGAATGATTGGTATACATGCTGTACGCAATAAACGCACTAACAATTGTCGCGCCAAGCAAAAGCGCCCCTAAGACTTTCTTCATGTAATTGAATCCCCCCATATCTCGGCTTTACCTCAATATGTTTTTTCTATAAAAATATGTATACATTCATTTTATACAAACATCTTGTAAAAGACGATCTGCCAAAGTGAACAATCACCATTTTTTATATTTTTTTCTTTGTTCAACACATGAGGTAAAGCCGAATGATGTTCATAGACCCCATTTTTTCTTATGAACTCAATAGAAAACAAATGTTGTATGCGTTTCCTGTTATTACTATTCTTATATATAATAGCACGAAAACAAGGATTTTTTAACGAATTATGGTAATTATTTTAAAATTTTTCTGACAATTTCCGCAGTGTTGTTCATTTTTCTATGGGCATTATACATGGTATAATGGTAAAAATGGAATTTGTTTTATGAGGAGGATTTACGCTTGACTGAACGTTATAGCAAAGAAGAGATTAGTCATCAGCTAGAAAGTATAGATCATGTAAAAGAAGCTCTTTTAAAATATAAAAACACCGTAATCGGTGAGAAATATGATTTGCTTCCCTACCATTTAACTTCAACAAAAGAGGCAATCTTAAAGACCATTCACGATAAAAAAAGCTGTATTGTTAGCGATATCACAAAAGTACTTGGGCTCTCACCTGGTGCTATCACCATTGTATTAAATCAATTAGAAGATGATGAGCTTGTGAATCGTATTTATAAAAAGCAAAACCGCCGAAGCGTGTGGGTAGAGTTGACGGAAAAAGGCGAAAAAGTTGTCGAAATATTGCAAGCTACTCGTGTCGATTTTTGGTCAGATTTACTTTCACACTTATCAGAAGAAGAAAGAGATCAATACTTTCACATTATGAAAAAAATATCTCAAAAATTACAGCAATAAATATAAAAAAAGCGGCTATAAAGGCCGCTTTTTTTATTATGCGTGTGCTAAGGCTTGTTTTTTCACTTCGTTTTTCAACACTTTTCCTACGCTGTTTTTAGGAAGTGATGAAACAAATACAACAGTTGGTACTTTATATGGTGCTAATCGTTCTTTACAGAAGTTCACTACATCTTCTTCAGTTAAAGCAGATGCTTCTTGTTTAACAACAAATGCATATGGAACTTCGCCGTACACATCATCAGGCATGCCGACAACTGTCGCTTCTAACACCCCATCTGCTGCTAGGACAACTTCTTCTACTTGATCTGGGTAGATGTTGTCTCCTCCATATACAATTACATCTTTATAGCGTCCTTCAATGTAAAGAAATCCGTCCTCATCTAATCGACCTGCATCGCCCATCGCTAACCAGCCATCTTGTAAGACAGCGTTTGTTGCTTCTTCGTTTTGCCAGTAGCCTTTAAATAGATAAGGGCTTCGTACAAGTACTTCACCTTTTTCTCCAGTTGGAACTTCTTGACGTGTTTGGGGGTCTACAATTTTAACTTCCACATGTGGAGCAGGTTTTCCAGCAGAGCTTACTTTCTTCCATCCCATTTGAGGATGCCATGAACTGATAATCCAAGCTTCTGTGCTTCCGTACCCTTGAGCTAAAATCATTCCGTTACGATCATATTGTTCAATTAAAGACTCTGATACTTTTGTTCCGCCTGACACAGCAAGTTTTAGAGGGAAATCATAGTGATCTCCTTTTTCAAGCTCTTCTACAATGTATTTTAATGCCGGTGGTAGTGCAAACAGCATTTTAATGTTCTCTTTTTCAATTACCTCAATTACTTTAGCTGGATCTGTTTCTTCAGAACATACCATTGTATTTCCTGTGTTGATGCACATAAATAAAATGCTCATCGAACTCATGTGGAAGAATGGATGAACAAACAAGTAGCGCATGCTTTTATCAATATTTGCACGTTCTTCCTGGCCGCCAGAATTTAAAAAGGCACTTACTGATCCGTGTGCAATCATACATCCTTTTGACTTACCTGTTGTACCTGATGTGAACATCATCAATGCTAGATCTTCAGGAAGTACTTCAGGAAGTGCTTCTGGTGTGTTTGTGTCATACGCTGAGAATTGAGTTGTAAATTCTTTTGCATCCTCAATTTTTAACGTAAAGCTAAGTTCATCCGTTTGTTCCGCTTTTTCTAATACAGACGTAAATTCGTTGTGGTGGATAATCGCTTTTAACTGTCCGCTCTTAATAATGCTATCCAGTTCATAAGGTGTCATGCTCTTACTTAATGGAACAACGACTGCTCCCACTTGTAAAATCCCCATTGTAACGACTGGGTAAGCAATGCTTGTATGAGCTAAAATACCAATACGATCTCCTTTTTGAATGCCTTTCTCTAAGAAGTAATGAGACAATTGATTTACTTTTTCATAAAATTCATTAAATGTATAACGTTCATTATGTTCAACTAGTGCTTCATGTTGAGGAGAAATCTCTGCACGTTCTGCGACTAAGTATTGTAATGTGTTCATTTTATCCTCTCCCTTGTCCGCTCGGACTAAATATTTCGTTCGTGAATATTTTAATGACTAAAACATAATAACAAAAAATTTTTCCGAAGTAAAAGTTTAAAATTATCAAAATGTGTTTATATAGGTTGTATCGGGAAATGTTAAAAGAGATGCTGTTTTTAAGAAGTGTTGTATTACCAAGGGTTTGATAAAATTTTACAAAATTCAAACAGTTCAGACACTGGGTTTAACGAACTATTTTTTTCCTTTTTTTGTTTGTAAATTAGTTTTTATTTCTTGTTTTTCATTTTTTTAATATATTTTCTTACTTTCCCCTTATTCACCGGATTTTGAGCTCATTTATTGAATGAAAACGGTGAATATGAAACAATAATATATAAGCATTTGGATTTGAAAGGAGCAAATTTAGACATGAAAGTTCTTGTAATTGGTGCGAATGGTCAAGTAGGCCAACATATTGTAAACATTTTGAATGAAAGTGATGTGCACACTGTACGTGCGATGGTTCGTAAAGAAGAACAAGCAAAAGAACTTGAGGCAAGAGGTATCGAAACGGCTTTTGCAAGCTTAGAAGGCACTGTACACGAAATTAAGGAAGTGATGAAAGGCTGTGACGCCGTTATCTTTAGCGCAGGATCAGGCGGAAATACAGGCCATGATAAGACACTTTTAATTGATTTAGACGGTGCGGTAAAATCGATGGAAGCTGCAGAAGATTTAGGTATTAAACGATTTGTCATGGTAAGCGCACTTCAAGCACATCACCGTGAAAACTGGAATACTTCACTAATTCCTTACTATGTAGCCAAACATTATGCAGATAAAATCTTAGAAGCAAGCGGATTAACATATACAATTGTTCGACCAGGCGGATTGTTAAACGAACCAGGAACAGGACGTGTAGATGCTGGGGAGAACAAAGAGCGCGGATCCATTCCCCGCGAAGATGTAGCGCGTGTGGTAGTTGAAACGCTAAGTGAAGATCATACATTCGGACGTTCTTTTGATTTAGTTTCAGGCGATACGCCTATCGCAGAGGCTATTCAATCTATTTAATATAAAAAAAGCAGCGAATCCGTATTCGCTGCTTTTTATTTATCATTTAGTACATGTATTAAATGATAAATCACTTTTGCTGTCAGTCCCCATATGACTCGGTCTTCATAGTAATAAAAATGTTCTTCCATCTCTCTTGTTTGCCAATTATAATTTTCACCACCAATAATCGCGTCATAAGGAAAATTATGTTCGGGTTCTACTCTGAAATGGATATTGTGTATATCAGGTTCGGTACGCTGAAAAAAAGAAAGAGGCACGGTAAATACTTCTGCTACTTCCGAAGGATTCGGTCGAAGTTCAAGCGACTCATCAATAAAACCTACATAAGGATAAATGATTGTTCCAAATTGAGAAACAATATAATCTAAAGCTTGTACTTGCTGAATAGATTCAGGCGTAATCCCTAACTCCTCGGATGTTTCACGGATAGCCGTTTCTTTTTCGTCTGCATCCGTCTTCTCGACACGCCCTCCTGGAAAACAAATTTCTCCGGGCTGTCTTCGTAAATCGAGCGCTCTTACCTCAAATAAAACATGCAGCTCCCCTTGTTTTTCAATAAGCGGAACAAGAATACCGAAGCGAGAAAACTGCTCCATTCCAAGAATTGTCGGTATCCGATTTTCTAACTTAGCTATAATACGGGATGTATCCATACGTCCACTTCCTTTCACAAAATGAATTATCAAAAGAATAGCGAGTTATAAGCTGCGATGTCAACTAACCTGCAAAAGAAAGCTGTTATCTTTAGTATATGAAGAGATCCATTCAATTGACACTACAATTGATAAAAATATATAACATGGATATAAATAAAAACAGATAGCATCGGCTATCTGTCTTTTTGTTTTGTTTTTAACAACCCATAAATAAGTAAAAAGAATGCAACCACACTGATAAGCAATCCTCCTACTTGCTTATCAGTGAGTCCAAAACGAAGCTGAAGCCAAAAGATAACCAAGCAAATCAAAATGACGCTGGTAGCTAAATAAAAGTAAATGCTGTAGAAAAACGGGTTCGTTCTTTTTCGTTTGTAGACAAGTAGTGAGATGCCTATATACGTACCCAATAGTGTGAGTAATACAACAACTTCCGTTAATGTTCTCACCGCATTCTCCCCTCTCCCTTTTTTCTTCTATACCCCGTTTCTTCTTTCATCAAAAGGAAGTTTGACTAAGGTATTTACAAAAAAACGCTCTTATGCCATAAGGCGTTTTCCTTCAATACGCTTTATCCTGGTTTGTATTATATATCAAGAGCAAAGGTAATGACCGCTTCACAAGCCAACTCGCTATCTACAAATGCTTTTCCTTTTCCTCTTACAATCTTTCCGCGCTGCTTGAGAACCTCAAATTCTAAACGCAGGGTATCTCCTGGCCTTACTTGACGCTTAAAACGACATTCGTCTATTCCCGCTAAAAAGGCAAGTCTTCCTTTTTGTTGGTCATCCGCAGCCATGGCAAATCCACCGAGCTGGGCAAGAGCTTCGACAATAAGTACCCCTGGCATTACCATATAGTCCGGGAAGTGGCCTTGGAAAAAAGGTTCATTTGCTGTTACTTGTTTAATCCCTATCGCAAGCTTTCCTTCTTCTTGCTCTAAGATGCGATCAACAAGTAAAAAAGGATAGCGGTGTTGAATGGTATGTTTTATTTGTTTTATATCTTTCATATGTATCGCTCCTTTTTCTTATAATAAGGGGTCCTTGCCGTCAAATGCAGGAAACGTATCTGGATGAAGAAGCGCCGCGAGTTTTTTTAACCCTAACAGCAACCTAGGTGAAGGACGACAATACAGCCATTCTTCTAGTACATGTACGCGATGTTCTTTAATGGCACACATATCGGACCAATCGGGTCTTTTATGTAAAATAGTCGGATTTACTTTGTTTGTCTGCACGCCTACCCAAGCCAGACAAATATGTTGTGGATTTCGTTTAAACACTTCTTCCCAATTACTCTGTACATTTGCTTCTTTATGATCAGCAAATATATTATCTCCTCCCGCTAACTCACTAATTTCAGTCAGCCAGTTTGCTTTGCCAGGAGTAAAGACAGGTTTTGGCCACCATTCCCAGTATACAGTGGCTTTTTCATCAATTTGATTTGCAATCCCTTTATATGTAGAAAGAAACTGATCATAACGCTTTAACAGTTCAGCTGCTTTTGTTTCAATGTTTAATCGCTGACCTAAATCCTGTAGATTTTGACGGATATCTTCTAGCGAATTAGGATTATATACGACATAAGGAAGCTTTCGTTTTTTAAGTTCTTCAATATTTCGCTCCATTCCAGGAACGCTTAGTGATGCTAGGACTAAATCGGGTTTAGCTTCTTCCACCGCATCCATATTAATAGATAAATCGGGACCTAAACGCGGCAGACCTTGAATAGACTGCGGCCAATCGGAATAATCATCAATTGCTACGAGCAAATGCTCACATTTTAAATACGCTATTAGTTCTGTATTGCTTGGACAAAGCGAAACAATTCGCATAGTTCCCCTCCTGCATTCATTTCTTTTTTTCTATTATACAATAGATCCAAATATAAAAAGCAGAGACTTTCACTGAAGTCCCTGCTTTTGGTGCTCTTTATCCGCCCATCGCGTGATAAAAGAAGTAAAAGAAAACTAAACAGCCAAGTGAACTAATGCTTGTAGTTAAAATGCCGATTGAAAGCAACACCTGTCCGTCTTTTTTTTGTTTATATCGCAGCATATAATAAAAAGCTAAACAGGTGCCAAGAAGTAAATAAATAGCCCATATGTAAGGTAGATTCTTTAGCTGAAAGATGTATCCTTGATTAAATAATAAACAGTAAATAAAAAAAAGATTTACGATAAAAAATATAGAAAGTACACTTTTCTTCATCTATTAAACCCTCTTCTATTCTTTATTTTCTGCTATAGTTGCTCTGTTTTGATTTCTCAGTTCATCCCGTATTTCACGTAAATATTGATTTCTCTCCTGCATTCGCTTTAACACTATAACGATAACAGCTATAATACCAGCAATGATTCCTATATAAAGAACTCCAAACACTAAGATAGGTACTACACCCCAAAGCTCCATCTCATTCCTCCTATTTTTTGGTTATTACCTTATTTTACCGTATTTTGTAAAGTTGTCACGTCTTTTATCCATGAAAAAGGGAGTTTGAATATATATTCAAACTCCCTAAAGAGATTATAAAAAATAATATTTATTATAGCGCTTTGCTTTTGACACTCGCTCCCGTTCCGAAGAACTTATCAAAAATTTGATAAAGAGCAGACAGGCCAACTAACCAATAAATCGTTGTTACTAACCAATCCCAAGAGCCAAATAGCTCTTCTACTACATTCACGCCTAATGCTACAGCTAACCAATTTAAACCGCCTAAAATCACAAGAAGAGTCGTTAAACCTGAAAGAAATTTCACGTTGTCACCTCCTTGCGAACTGCATTAGGAAAAGCAGCTCATGTTACATCTTATGCGCTGCATAGATCAGTATATGCATAGGCGCTATGTAAAATAGTTATAAAGAATATGTGATTTATTCTTTTTTATTTTCTTATTGTGCAGCTGCAGCTTTCCCGATTTGCTTAATCGTTTCTACATGCATCGCTTCGTGGTAGAAGCTGAATAAAAACGTTTCGCCAACTGTTGTAAAGTTGATGCCGGCTTTGTTTGTAAAAGGTGTGATTAACTGCTTATCAAACTGCTGGGGCATGAGCTCTTTAATACGATGTGCTTGATCTTTCAACACATTCGCAATTTCTTCAAGAGAAGGAGCAGCCTCCGTCCAATCTGCAGGTTTTGTTCCTGCGCCGAAAAAGTTTTCATAACTCTCTGGCGTTTGCATCGGTTCACCAGCTAAGCCAAACACAAGCTTTTCTTGAATAAAGGCAATGTGCCCAAGATTCCAGCGGATATTGTTATTGAATCCTTTTGGTGTGATGTCCGCTGCCTCTTCTGCTGTTTTTTCGAGGATACTGATCGTAATTCCTCTTACAACGTCCATATGTTTTAAAATCATGTTTTCCATCGTCTAATCTCTCCTTACGTTGTCGTATTAGATAAACTATTCAATGTCTATTGTGCACAAATTATCCCTTAAATGCCACTCATAACATTTAAACCTTAAAATAAAAGAAAATTCAAAAGAAACATCCCCCTATATAAAAACTAGGGGGATGTTTTAAGCAGAAGACTTCAAATTTGAGACAGGTCCTTTATTTGGCTTCGGTTTTAGCTGACCTAGCTTATTTTTTAGATAATCTTTTAATGCGCCGCGTTTTCTCTTGCGTCTTTTATCACGATTTTTAATGGTAATCTCCTCCTTTCCTTTTAGTTTTAAGACCTGTGTATTAAATGGATTCTTCTTTTATACATAAAATCCTTTTGAATTCTTAAATTTACCTTCATGTAATTCTTTCCTTTTTACAAAAAAAGACCAAAGTATCAAAACTTTGATCAATCAAGCTACGTAAGTAATCGACCCAATAGTGGAAATAATAGCGCTGTTTCTGTCGTACCAAACAACGGGTTCGTATCTAACTGCAAAATAACTGAGGTGAGCGGTGTGAAGCCTGACAATTTCATCTGACAGGTAAGCTGATTGCTTTGCGTCGTCTTTTCTCTTTAAATTTAACACTTCAATAATTCTTTCCCGCGTTGTAATTCCAATTCCATGACCAAAGTATAGAGTTTCATCTAATACAATTGTGTTTTCACCTTTCCACTGGGGAGTATCAGGATTATAATCAGGATTTTTAAAATACGCACAGTCTCCGGGCAAGTAGTCAGATCCTTTATAACCATGAAGCTCAAGATCTTCATCATATTGCCAATCGTGTAAGTAAAGATCAGCAAAAAGCCTGTTAAAGTTTGCTTTTCCAATATTATTTAATACAGCTTTGTAAAAGATGATGATAACAGCCGTCGCGCACTCAAACGCATATTCGTGTCCGTTGTAAAAAATATCATCGATGGCCTGATGAGGAGAAAAGGTAGGCAGTAGCTGAAACCCTCCGTTATCGGTTCGTTTCCAATATTTTTCGTTACACCTAGAACGTGCAAATGTAGCAAACTTGGCGCCGCTTTTGCGCAGCAACACAGACGATTCAATAATTTGTAGTTTAACAGATACATCAAAATCAAGCTGGTCAAATGTAGCATACTCATACACTTCCCTATAGGCATCCATCTGTTTTAAAATGTCTGCTTTTTCTTTCGTTAACGAACTATTATTTAGATCACTTATTTTCACAATTTGTTGGTTAACTTTAATCATAGACGTTCTCTCCTTTACAGAAAATGATATCAATCACTTTCTCTAACAGGATATTGATAAAAAAAGATTTTGTGTATCTTCATTTATTTAAAATCGTGAAGATTAGAAAAAACGATGAAAGAAAGTAATTTAACCAATAATCTTTTCTTTTGTTCCTTTTTGTCCTTTTGTAACCTTTTTAAATATAAAGCGAGCAACTAACACGTACAGTGGTAACACAATAATGACGGCAATAACATTTAAAATCCAAGGTATTGTCCCCATAAAAACGTTTGAAGATGCTTTATCATACCAGCTCACAATAAGTATTAAAAAGAAAACACTGGATATAAAAGTACTTATGTATCCCTTCTTATAGTTTGTACTTCTCACAGTAACAACAAAGCCAATTACCAAGGAAATGCCTGCTGCAATTAAGACAAAAATCAAAAATAAGTTTGCTACCTTTTGAACGTCCATTTCTTCCCTCTTTCCTATAAAAAAGTAAATTTAAGTACTTTAAACTCCCTAAAACAATTAACGCCTTTTTCTAGATACAATTCCTACAGTTAAAATTAAAGTCATACCTACACCATATAGCGCTCTAAAAGTATAAAGTGATTTTATGTAGCCAGCTGGATAAAGCGTAGCGCTCATTATTAATAAAAGTCCTAATATGTTTAATAACTTTGTTTTTTTAATTTTTATTTCACTCTCTTCCTTTCAATCTCGATAGCCCTTTTACTTATATAGAATCTAGAAGCTAAAATTTCTTGGCAATCTACTAGGTAAATGTTTATACTTCTTTTAAAAATGTCCCTCTTCATTAAATTTTGCTTAAAATAAGCTTGTTCTTCACGAGACTTTTAGTTAGTTCTGTTCTTTATTTAACCGCTTCATTTTGTTTTTGATCAAAAGTTACTATTAAATTGTATATAAAAATTAACAAACCACACCCGACCATAATCCAACGCATACTTCCTTGGAATGCAGAATTAAAAATGTTTGCTAAAGCTATTATAAGTCCTGTTTTCAGCCGGTATATATTTGTAGATTAATAGCATAATAATTGCAAACACAAGGTAAGCTATCCAAAACCCTTTATCTCTTTTACGCATAACTACCACCTCTCTCTGAACTGAAATATCATCCTAACGTCTAACGTACTTTCTATATACACAACCAAATCCTTTCTTAAAAAGTACGTTATTAGTGAACGCCATACCAAGATAAGCCTGATTTTTAAGTCTAGGCTTATCTTGGTACTACCTATTTAGCAAGAAATACTTCTTCATTCACATTTTCAAAAAACGACTTCAACCTAGAAAAGTCCTCCTTGTTTCTCCGTGTAGAGAAAATTTCTTGATCATTATGAACAACAAGCTACGGGAGGTTTACTAAACGCGTAATCTTCTTAGATTTTTATATTAACAAATTATCACATTTTTATTTTACTTGTTTTTCTAAATATGTTTTAATTATACACTAGTAACTTCTTAATTTGATGCGTAAGAACTCTACCAGTTAAACTTGGTTATTTCTGTAACTACGCTCTTATAATTAAGAGAAAGGAAAATGCTAATGGCCTTCGTTAAAAAAATAAACATCTCGTCCGAAGCTAAATCAATGGGTATAGACTTCTATGTACCTTTTTTAATCATTTTAATTGCAATACTTTATACGTGCTTTTCCCCTGATCTAGAAAGTCTTCAATACATATCAAGAATAATAGAATTTGTTGTATGTCCCATAGCTGTTTGGTGGTCCGTATACTTATTTTTAGATCACTCTGTTGATAAAGATAAAACAGCTGAGTTAACACCCAACTCCCCGCCATCTATTTTGTCTTACGGCCTTATTAGAGTGACATCTTTCTTTCTTATTTTTCTAGCAGCATTTTTTGTATTACTAATTTCTATTACATTAAGGTACCCTTATCCTTACATATCATTATTTAATTTAACTATTATTTATGTTCCTCAAACTGTGTTGTACTGTTACTTAGGATTTTTCCTTATGGTATTATCACGAAACATTGCTATTCCGCTATTTATTTTATTAACATATATAGCGGTCAAGTATTGGACGACTAGGGACATTCCGATATATAACGTAATGTCATTCTCTATAGATATGCAGTTGTATCCGAGGATTATCCTGTTAGCTGTAAAGAATATTGCATTAGCTCTTGCTTTAGCGGTTGCAGGACATTTCGTTTTGGTCAGACGAAAGAAGATATAAATATTAGTTTACATTAAAAAAGTTGAGCTCCTATTTACACTAGGTCTCAGCTGTTTTATTTCTTGAATAGGCTCAATTACAACATCGAAAGACTTAAAAAACTTTAAAATGCAATTAACATTTTTTATGCTTTTTCATAGTTGGTCTCCATTTCAGCCGTTTTTAGTACTCAGGCTTAGCAACACCTAAATTCGATTCAAAATCAGTAAGGTACGTGCGGGCTCCGTTATATTTCTCTTCTTCTTCATAGTCATAATTATTACTTGTGTACGGATTGTTAACAATGTTTTTATATGATCTGATGGTTTTTAATTGAGTATCCAAAGAATAATCAAAACCTTTCGTTGCTGTTTCCAACTGTTCAAGCTGTTTTTTACTAAAGTCATCTCGATGCTTTTGTAATTCATCTTTCAGTATACTCAGTTTGTATACCGGTCCATTCCTTATGTCATTAACCGTAGGTTTTATATCCCTGTTAATTTCTTTTTGCGAAGAGTGAACGTGATCATAGAAGAAGTCTATACTTTTATCGTTTCGATCGGTGGCATCTACAACAGAACGCATATTGTCCATCATTGTCACTTTATATATCGTTTTAGGGGAAGTGTATTTCGTATAAGCTTTTAAAGCCTCTTCTCCATTTAGTTTGTCCACATCTTTTTCAAGGTTATTGATACTTACCTCTAGCTCGTCATTATTCATTTTATTAACCTTTGCAGTACTGTTAACGGACGCAGATAACAAATTAAAATCATTTTTATAACTTTGAAACGTTTTTTCTATGTCCTCATCTTTATTAATAAGACGATCACATTCATTTTGGAGAAATGTTAACTCTATTTTTATTTCTTTTTGGGCTTCTTCTTGTTTTGTACTTTTGCTAATTGATTCTTTTGAGGTACATCCCATTAAACTAAAAGCAACAGTTAGAACAGCTGCTCCTACTGCTATCTTCCTTGAATTCTTCATTGTGAAACTCCATTTCTTTGTTGGTTAACTTTTACATACTGAACAACTATATCACATAAATGGATTATTTTAACTATTTATATTAAGATTAAAATTAAAGAAATTAATAAAATGGGGGTTTGTATGAAAAAGTTATATTCTGCATTACTCGCATCTCTACTGTCAGCCAGTATACTAACGGCTTGTTCAGCAACGAACGTAAACAGTAAAAAAGATGTGGAATTCTATTCTAGTGAAGATGAAGCTTTTGAAAATGCAAAAAAAGAGTCTACAGGAATACAAGGTATTATCGGTGAAAGCAAATATGTAGATAACGAAAAGATTGTTATCTATACAATTAAAGAAAAATCACATGTAGGTGTAGGAACAGCTACATTAACTCAAAAGGATCAAAAAATTCGTTGGTATTTTAATGGAAATCCAGCTATTATCAAACAATCAAAGGGAAATACAGATATCACTAGTGAAATAACGACTCCAAAAGGTGTAAAGTACGATTTTTATGCCGGTACCCCAACAAAATCAAATATGACAATTGAAACCCGTACCGATACTGAAGTAGTCCCTCATATTGATAAAGAATATGATATTTATTACTACCTCTCCCCTGTCCCAAGAAATTAAGCAGCAATTTTTTATTTTTTACTAGTCGCAACTAAGGGGGACATTATATATGAAAGTGTTTATAAAATTATCTCTGTTTACGTTTATTATCGTTGGATTATCAGGGTGTATAGGCGAGGAATATGACTTCTCTCCCCCTGCGGTTACATTATCGGCCAGTGATGTTGTGGATGTTGAACTGAAAGAAACTAATGTAGATTGGCGCGGAGAAGAAGGAAAACAGTACAGAAAGGAAACAAATACAAGGAATGGTATAAATGGAGCTAAAAAGCAGCAACAGCTAGCTGTAGCCCCTGAAACACAAGGAAATTTAAGGTTTGATAGCGAAGATTTTCTTGTTAATGAAATTAGTTCTTATATAATAAGCTCTAGTAATGCGAAGCAAGATATTAGAATAAATGAACAAGATAGAACTTTTACGTTCCCAAAGAAAAAAGGGAATTATGTTTATGTGCTAGAACTTCAAACTGATAGAGGCTACGCACAATATGTAGGGAACGTTGTTGTTAAATAAATAACATAGAAACTACTAAAACCCAATCTCTACAAAGAGATTGGGTTTTAGTAATATTATAATATATCTACATGAGAAGTCACCTATTATCATTAGTAAGCTCTATAGAAAGATCTTGTCCAGATACTTTTCGACTTACGTATGAGAATAAAAAAGTGCTAACTACAAGCATTGATACTACTACAGAAAGAATTGTTTTATAACCTATAACAAACTTCCGTGGATCCATTAATAGCAGAATTAATGTCACTAAAAGTCCCATTACAATTCCACATATTACTCCAATCGTAATATATAAATTTACCTGTGAAAGAATGACTTTACGAATGGATTTTGGTGTCATGCCCATCGCGCGTAAAACAGCAAATTCTTTTCGTTTTGAATAAATATTATTTGCCAATGAATTAAATACTCCTGCCATGGTAGAAACAACCAACGTGGCAATAACAACTATAAAAATCCCCCAGCGCTGATAAAACATTTCATTTGCTTCGTTAACAGATTGATCATAGCTGCTTACCTTTAATTCGGGATACTGACTTTTTAAACCTTCAATTTCTTTTACAGCGGCCTTTACATCCGTAGCATCTATGTATAGGCGGTAAAAATCTACATCTTTAAACTTGTTGCTTTTCCAATCTAAAAATGCTTCATTATTGTCAAGAAGGTGATTAGGTATAGCTGTTACCACATAATCTCCCTTAGGTATTATATTTCCCTCTATCATTGATTCATCTTGATTTTCAACATACATACCTAAATGGAGTACCTGACCGACTTTTAAATCATGACTTTCAGCAAATTTTTCAGACACTATTATACTATTCTCTTTATTACTTCCTTTTACATACGAGAAATGCTCTAGAAGTCCTTGCTTCTGCAATCTTTTCAAGTCAACCACATTGTAACGAATATCCGCAACCTTTTTTGAATTTAAAATCTCTCCTAAGCCCTGATTACTCATGTTGCTAACGCTTTTTACGTTAGGTAATTGTTCAGCCTTTCTAGTTAGTTCTTCTACATCTATTTTTGAATCATCAAGGCGAGTTTCCACAATAATAGGCATTGCATATTCTTTTTTTAAGTAGGTTAGTCCATTAATTTGTATGGTTCTAAATGTAATTGACCCAAATACAGTAATGATCATTAATCCGCATGTTATTAAGATAATCATTGTGTTTTTTTTAACTTGGGGAATTAGGTTTTTTGCCGCAATATAAAATTCTTTGCCAAATATTTTTTGTCCATATGGCAAAAACCATTTTAATCCTTTAGTCACTATGATAGGAAAGATTAGTATAAAGGCAAGCAAAACTAGAATAACTGTAATTAGCAACATCCCAGGTCCGTATGTGCCTCTTGTAGGAAATACCTGGCTTCCTATAACTAAAAATAAGGACAGTGCTAATAGTACCTTAAAAACTACTATTCTTGTCTTGGAAAAACCATAGTTAATTTTCTCGTTCGTCTGCATTGTTTTTAGGGGCAATACTTTTGTACTTCGATAAGCTGGAATGAGTAAAAAGAATTGAATAATAACAAACATTACAACTGTAAGGATAATGGCAGTACCTACGTTAAAGTCAGATGGAAAGGAAGATATTTCTGACACTTTTCCTAACCAGCTATATAAGTACCTTTGACTGCAAAAGGTTAGCAAAAATCCTACACCTGTACCTACGGTGTTTATAACGGTGCTTTGAAGTATGATAATCTTGCTAATCTGTTTAGCACTGGCTCCTATTGAACGCATAATGGCGAACTGATTCCTCATCTTGTAGAGCAAAAGCTCAAAGTTTGAAATGAGAATAAGAGACGTAATAATTAACACCAATGCCGATAAAACAATAATAAATGTATGTAAGGATTGTAAATTATTTTGCACGCCTGCATCTTGTTCAGCTATATCAATACGTAAGTTCTTGTTATAAGATTTTATACGATCGGCCAACTTTAAGGCGCTCTTATTCTTGTGTGCCTTTATTAATAAATAAGTTGCTTCTGCGCTGCTTTTTTCTTTTGCTTGAATATAGTCTTTTACGTTTTTTTGATTAAGTATTAGCATATCTGGAGCTACTCCAGTAGCGGATAAATCTTTTACCGTTTCTGCTAATGTATATGTTTTGTTTTCTATAAGAACTTTATCTCCTACTTTTGCGTGTAAATCTTTAGCTAGTCCTTTGTTCATTGCGACAGAATTCTTATTCAGCGGTTTGGAAAAGTGATACCGACTTTTAGCTAAATAATCGTTTTCAACACCTACTGTATAGATAGAGGTATTTAGTTTATTTAGATTCAAATGAGCAATAGATACTTTTGATACCTTATCTACCATTTTATCCTGGTGAATTTCTTCCACTAAAGTTGATGTCAAAATTTTGCCTTGATCCATCTCAAACCCTACAGATAAATCCATCTCACCGTAAGTTTGTTTTAATTGACTTTTTAATGTGTCCTGCGCATTAAAAGAGAATAAAACCATACTAAGTACAAGCATCGTAGAAATAGCTATACTTACAATAGATGAAAACACTATAAATTTATTGGACTTAAATAAACGAAAAGCTAAACCTCGTAGTGTTTTCATATCTTAGGACTCTCGACTTTTGTAATAAGCTTAAACTTCTCTAGTATATGATCCAAATCACTATTTCCGCTACAGATATATGTATCGACAATAGAGCCATCATGAAAGAATAGAACGCGATCTGCATAAGTAGCTACATTAGGGTCGTGAGTAACAAGAAGTATGCTTTGGCTGAGTTCGTTTTTTGTAGTTACTAGTGTGTGTAGTATGACTTCGGAAGTATTAAAATCAAGGTTACCTGTAGGCTCGTCTGCCAGAATAATAGGTGGTTCAGTTATAATTGCTCTTCCTATAGCTACGCGCTGCTGTTGTCCACCTGACAGTTGTACAGGGCGGTGTTTCTTCCAAGCTGTTAAGCCCAAGAGCTCAACAGCGTTATTTACTTTTAAATCAATTACATCCGATGTAAGTCCCTTTAAAATGAGCGGCAGAGCTATGTTTTCTTCTACAGATAAATCCTTTAATAAGTGGAATGATTGAAAGATAAACCCAATATTATCTCTTCTGTACGCTGAAGCTTGAGGTTCTTGGAATATATCTTTTGAAAGCATTCCTTTTAATTTAATCGTTCCACTAGTTGGTTCATCCAGTGCTCCTAAAATGTTCAGCAGTGTGCTTTTTCCTGAACCGCTTGTTCCCATAACAGCAACCATTTCACCTACCCTTAACTGAAAGGATATATCATTTAGTGCAGTAACTTCATAGCCCTCTCCTTTATAAACTTTAGTTAAATTTTTCACCTCTAAAATATGTTGATTTTTCACGTCTTCACCTCGAAGTAAGTTTTTTTCTGTAGTAACAAAGATAGTTAACGCTTTTATCGCATCTCCTTTTGTGAATTTCTACTATATCTAGTACGTTTCAAAACAGGAATAGTTTTACATTTTGAAGAAAATAGGTAAAAAAATTTTAATTATTTACAAGAAAAACCAAAAATGGTGACTGTTAAATGATTGTCTTTCTTTTGCCGCCCATTATCTTCGGTTTGGCATGTACCTATTATTTTGGTCTTCGGAAAGAAGACTGAACACAGACAATTCCTATTTTGCTTTGACTAGTAGTTACGGAAACCAGAGAAGTTATCCATAAGATACTAAAAAAACTGCTGCAGGTAAGCTAATAAAAGCGCAACTTAATGCCACTTTTCAAAAACAATAAAAAAGGCAGCAGCTCAACTTATGAGCTGCTGCCTTTTATTTATAGAAAAACGGGAATAACCTTTTAACGATACCAAATCGTTTTATCTTGATATGGAATACGTTTTGATGAAGCTTCTTTATTAGGATGTCCGACGTAAATTAAGCCTAAGAGCTTATCGTCTCCTTCTAGAGATAAAAAGTCATTCAGTTCTGTCTGATAGACAATTTCACCGGTTCTCCAAATTGTAGCTAAACCTTGTTCTTCCGCTACTAATAGCATATTTTGTATGCTTGCCGCTACGGCAGAGATTTCCTCAATTTCAGGCACTTTACCAGAAGGACTTACTGCTACAGCAATAATGACAGGAGCGCGAAGCGGTCCTTTTTTTGCTTTTGTTGTTTTTTTCAACGCTTCTTCTTCACTTAAGTGAGCAGTTTTTTGTTTCATAATACGTTCCATTTCGTCTCCTAAACGAACGCGTGAATCCCCTGTAAACACGCGGAACTTCCAAGGCTCTGTCTTTTTATGGTTAGGAGCCCAAGTGCCGGCTTCTAACATAAGGTTAATAGCATCTTCTGATACGTCTTTGTCTTGCATGGCCCCAATCGTTCTTCTAGCTTTAATAATATCTAATACGTTCATGCTTTCTATCTCCTTTTCTACATTCAATCTATTATAAGTATGTATTTGTCTTGAATATAGAATAATTGAAAATCATTCTCACTGTCAAATGTTTTGATTATTACTTAGGTAACGATAAATAAATATGCCAATTTTTTAAGCGTGTTTGTTTTTTTAGCGGGTTTTCTTTTAATTATTTGGCAGTTTTGTCAAATAAAAAAACGATTTGGAATATAGAGTCCAAATCGTTTTTTTTATCTTATACCCAGCCGCGGAAACGAGAAGCTTCAGCTGATTTTTTGATTCCTGCCATATAAGCAGCAAGCCTCATATCTACGTCATTTTCTTGAGAGATTTGATAGACCGTTTCAAATGAATCTACCATTACCTTGCGTAATTTGTAAGCTACTTCCTCTTCAGACCAGTAGTAGCCTTGATTATTTTGCACCCATTCGAAGTATGAAACCGTTACGCCTCCAGCACTCGCTAAAATATCTGGCACTAAAAGTACGCCTTTTTCATCTAAAATGCGCGTAGCTTCAAGCGTAGTCGGTCCGTTCGCTGCTTCTACTACAATAGAAGCTTTAATGCGATGAGCGTTGCGAACCGTAATTTGATTCGAAATGGCTGCAGGTACTAAAATATCACATTCTTTTTCTAATAGTTCTTCGTTTGTCATCACATTGGTAAATAAATTTGTTACGGTACCAAAACTGTCGCGTCGATCAAGCAGGTAATCAATATCGAGACCAAGCGGATCATAAAGAGCTCCGTATGCGTCTGAAATGCCAATTACTTTTGCTCCTGCATCATGCATGAACTTAGCGAGAAAACTGCCGGCATTTCCGAATCCTTGAATAATAATTCGCGCTTCTTGCAAGTTAAGGTTTTTCTTTTTAACAGCTTCTTCTATACAAATGGTTACTCCTTTAGCCGTTGCAGTTTCGCGTCCTTGAGATCCTCCGAGTACGATAGGTTTTCCGGTAATAAAACCAGGAGAATCGAACTCACGCAGTCGGCTATATTCATCCATCATCCACGCCATAATTTGAGAGTTTGTATAGACATCCGGTGCAGGAATATCTTTAGTAGGCCCAACTATTTGACTGATGGCTCTTACATAGCCGCGGCTGAGTCGTTCTAGTTCACCAAAAGACATGTTTCTTGGGTCACATACAATTCCGCCTTTACCGCCGCCGTACGGAAGGTCGACAATGCCGCATTTTAAGCTCATCCAAATGGATAATGCCTTCACTTCCTCTTCATTTACTTCAGGATGAAAACGTACTCCTCCTTTAGTAGGCCCGACAGCATCATTATGTTGAGAGCGGTAGCCGGTGAATACTTTTACCGATCCGTTATCCATTTTAACCGGAATGCGAACCGTCATCATGCGCAGCGGTTCTTTCAATAAATGGTATACTTCTTCACCATAGCCTAGCTTTTGAAGCGCTTCTTGAATAACTGTTTGAGTAGATAAAAATAAATTAAGTGATTCCTGTTCTTGCTGCTGTTCTCTTTTTAATTCACTAGCTGTTTTTGTAATGGACATTCTGTTCACCCCATATTAATCATTGAATTTTCTCAACGATTTAACATGCAATTCCTGTGCCAATTTCTGTTGCTTAACAACGCTTTTATATTATAAATAATCTCTATTAGCAAGCCTTATATTCCCTGCATAGGCTGATATTAGTATATACTTAAAGAAATAAGACAAACTATTTATACTGCAAAGGAGGAAAGTGCTATGTTACATGAAAGAAAAGAACAAGAGCGAAACAATTACTGTATAGAATGCTGTTCCATCTGCGGAGAAAGGCTAACATCTTTTCAAGAAAAAGAAATATTCACATGCGACAGCTGCTTTGAACAAAAAGTCAACGATGTGCTTTCTGAGCTGTAATCAGATGCTCTATTTTTTAGAAACAGGTGTCACAATGTTAAAGTTTGGATCGATAGAATCCTGACAAGACAAAAAGAAATCCCATTTTGATTTATCTCCTTGAACAAATATGACCGAGCTATAAGAGTGATCATTTGTAGTTGTGAGTCGATATAAGGTATCTTGCCACATCGTTACCGTCACCTCAGCTTTCTTTCGCGTATCTCCGAGATACCTAAAGATTCCATGCTTAAATTCTGTGAGAGCTACTTCATTACGATCTGGTATGACAAACAATAGACGATAGTTACATGCACCTGCCTTTAATCCATCTACGCGAATGCTAAATAGTTCTAAAATATTTTTTAAAGGAAGTGTATCCCATACTTCTTTTGTGATAATGTTGGCAGGCAGCGATATATTACCTAAACGAAGTTCTTTGGCTCCTGTTAAATATTCATTTCGCCAAGGGCCAGATTCCGCTATATACCCTAATTGTTCAAGCGCGTCTGCACATAAAAGTTTTGCCTTTACATGGTGAGGATCAGCGTAAATAACTTGTTTGGTCACTTCAGCTACCCATTGATAGTCGCCTTGTTGAAAACAACGCTGCGCTTTTTTGACAATGTTGTCCGCTCCCCCCATATACTCTACATACTTCTTAGCTGACTCTTCAGGAAACAGTTTATTTAAATCGACAGGATTGCTGTTATACCAGCCCATATAGCGCTGATAAACCGCTTTTGCGTTGTGGCTAACCGTTCCATAAAAACCGTTGGTATACCACTCGTGAGATAGGATTTCTGGGAGCTTCATCATTCGGCCGACGTGATCAATGGTATATCCTTGATTCATGAGCCTTAATGTTTGATCATGAATATATTGATAAACATCTCGTTGATTTTCGATATATGTGATGCACGACTCGTTTCCGAACCTTGGCCAATTATGTACCCCAAATACAGTTGTTAGTTCTTGGCCAAATAAATCGATTGCTTGCTGCAAGTATCTTGCCCATGCTGCTGCGTCTCTTACTTTTGCTCCTCTGAGCGTATAGAGGTTGTGCTGAGTGGCCGTACAGTTTTCGGCAATACACAGAGACTTTTCACTAGGAATATAGATGTTCATTTCAGCAGGCGCTTCCGTTCCTGGCGTAAGCTGAAATTGAAATGAGACGCCTTCAATTTTCTTACTTACATAAGAATGATGTTCGGAAGGACGAATTTCTTCTATTCCTTTAATAAGCGTGATTGTTCCAAATGAAATTTCTTTTCCGATACCGTTGTCAATTAGGCCTTTTTCATCGCGTCGCAGTTGAATACCGTACATATATTGACTTCTTCGTGTCATTGCTGTTGCCGCCGTGACGTTTTCATCAATAACCGCATCCATAAACCCAGCAGGAGCATAAACTTTACTAGCTTTATTTTGTGTTGAGTCAGGTAATACTCCTAAAACTCCACCGTAATGGTCTATATGTGAATGTGAGAAGATAACGGCTCTAACAGGACGCTTCCCGCAGTGCTGGTTTACTAGTTTAAGTGCTTCTTCTGCTGTTTCTCTTGACGTCAAGCAATCAATAACAATCCATCCCGTTTTCCCTTTAACAAATGTAATATTAGCCATATCAAAGCCTCTTACTTGAAAGATATTTTCAGTTACTTGATATAAGCCGGCTTGTACATTTAATTTTCCTTGTTCCCACAGTTTAGGGTGGACAGTAGCAGGTGTAGATTGTTCAAATAAAAAAGCGTACTTTCTTAAATCCCATACAGGATACAGCTGATTTTTTTTGAAAATCAGAGGAAAAGGTACGCGTACAAGAGCTTGGTAATCCGCAAGATTTTGTTCTAATTTCACTTGTTCCCAGTCTATGTTTTTATAAGTATCAGCATTAGTCGCTGCAGTCTTTTGAGTAGCATCTTTTCGGTGAATCGTTAACTCCTGTTCATAATCAAACAGCATAACCCCCTCCTTTTTATTACTTTATGCGTAAAAATGAGACGAAGTACAAAAAGAGAGGGAAAATAGAGTTAACAAAAAAGAAGATGCGCTTAGCACGCATCTTCTTTTTTATACTGAATGTCATGTTTGAATAGTCGAGTATTCTGTCTGAATTAGACAGCCTAGCACTTAGTATAACGATTGTTTACCAATGTGCCTTTTGTAATCAAAACAAATCTTCCTTCTAAGGTGCTCAATACGTTTCTTGAAGTCGCTGTAAAACAATGCATGTGTACAGTCTCTCCTTTCTTGTATTGGCCTTACATAGAGTGTATACCCTCGAAAAAATAATTGAAACCTAATTGGGAGATTTTTTCAAAAAATAATAAATCCATTATGGTTAGGCTCTTTTGTCTCTATTTTTTCACCCAGTTGTCATTATCATCTTTTTTGTACTTCGTTTTCACCGCGTTCCAAGCGACTTTGTGAGCGGTAGCTTCTTCTTTGTATTCATCACTTGCTGAATTGAATGCTTCTTTATAAATTTCCTGAGCATGATGAGGAAGATTATCTCTTACTCCATCCGGCAGTTCTTTTAATGAATTGTAAGGCATGATAGTATTCCTCCTTGAAAACATCTTTTACTACTGATTTACCTGTTTTCAAATAACATAAACATTTAATAAATATAGTCCTTATACAAGTCGGACTGAGTGACCTTTTTATAAGCGAGTCCGTGTTTTTTAGCAAGGGCTTTTACTTCATCTACACAGCTTTGAGCGCTTCTTGGTGATACGTAAATTTCATTGATAAGCTGATGTAAATTACATGTAAGGAGGTTACCATGCTCATGAGAAAACTCATACGATCTTTTTTCAAGGATATCCATTCGTTGTTGCCATTGATTTGCGGAAATACCTTGAATTTCGAACAGCTTTTGCAGCTTCCAAGCGTGTATACGACTTGCTACAATAACAAGCCTCAATTCATTTTCATGCTGATAGGATTTGCGCTTGTAAAATAACGTGTCATATACAGAGTGACTAACCATTTCTTTTTGGAAGTCTATGTACTGCACTTTGCCAGAGAAGATTTTATAGCGTAAATCTTTAATACTGCACAATAAATTTTCATAGGTGGTTTTAATAGCTACGCCATCATTCCCCTTTAAATATAGATCCCACATTCCAGCGGCTTCGTAATCATTGATATGCCAGGATGAAACAGCAGAAAATTCATGGATTTTTCTTATATAGGTTCTAGAGGTACGGTTATGACGTTCGCCTTTTTTTCTTAACTCTTCTATGTTCCACATTGAAGAGCATCCTTCAAGAGGGTCCGAAAATGCATCAGGTTTTGCGAAAAAAAGCGCATTGGTTTCCAGTAAATCTTGAAAATCAGACAGCGGCATAAATCGCCATACCGTCGGATTATTGTGCACCTTATAGCGTTCATCATAATCGTCATAGCTAGATTCGAATCTTTTGGCATATTCGTAAGCTTTATCTCTATAAGCTAAATCCATTGGTTTTCCTCCTCTGAATGCATATTCACACTTGAATTATAGCACTTAATTGTTGTAATTTTCAAAATTATCCACCTGTATTAGGAGAGTTCTGTTATCAGAAAAGAAGGCACGCCTCAACATCTGCAGCGTGTCTTCTTATTTAATGAAATGAATATTTTGCTTAACACTTTCACTTTCTGGCTGATTTAATTCCAATAAATAAATTTTATCCGCTCGAAAATCAGTATTCTTCATTTCTTTTTTTAAGGCACGAATAAAGGCAGCTGAACTTTTCCCGTAGGCTTCAAAATAATGAAACGTGTGTACAACAAATAGAATGGATGCTCCACTGTAATCTTTTTTGCTCTTTTTTTGGATGTTTTCTAGCACTTTTTCTATATACTCTTCTACAGAACCTTCCGTCTGGATACGGGGTAGAGCAAAATTTCCTGAATTCACCCTCTGTGCATCTTCAAATTCCAGTTTCCCATCTTTGTAAGAAGTAATTTCAATTCGTTTTTCAGTACCATCCGGCTGAAGAATTAATCCGTCGTATCCTTGACTTCCAATAATAAGCTTCAATTTTGAATTCCTCGGACAATAGGAAGATTGGCTGAAGCAATAAAGCGGATAAAACTCTTCAAAAAACTTTTTGAAACGCCCTTTTTTAAGTCGAGCCAATTTTATATATTCTCTGTTTTGATGAATCATTTTCTGCGTATGTTCAAAATACTGCTTCATTTCTTCTTGCGTCCTGTACACATCAAGATCTTTAAATAATTCATCCATCTTTTTCACCTTCAATCCCACCAACTAAAAAAGTCTTCTTGCTTAGTAGATACATATTCATAAATGTGTGTGACAATTTTCTTTTTTTAAAGATATAGCTTTTTTAAAACAAAACGTGCACACTTTTCATTTTTTTGCATATCCTGTTATTCGTGCGTTCAATAATGAGCGTAAATTTCAGCCTTTAGTTGTAAAAGATGAACGGCAAAGTTACAGCTGATGGCGGATGATATGCTTCTGATTATTTCATAAACTATAACAAACAGGAAACTTAACAATAATTGAGGTGTTGAAAATGTTTGATAATGATTACGTAGTTAAAACCATTCACGATTTATATGTAAGAAATACAGAAAGCAAATTAAAAGTCTTCTTAACTTATTTTTGCCATAAAAGATAACATGTATTTATAGACGGTAATATATAGTCAATTGTTACTTGGAGTTTTTTATAGGAAGAAGAGTTTGATACAAATAAAAAGGAATAGTGGGTAATCCACTACTCCTTTTTTTATTATACTTGCAATTCCCGAATAAGTTCAGCAATAATTTTAATGCTTCTATCGATATCTGGTAAAGAAGCATAGGCGTAAGAAAGCCGAAGATAACTGCCGGTTTCTTGTGCATAGATACTTCCGGAATTAAGCAATATTCCTGTTTTTAAAGCACGAGAGTATAAAGATTTCATTGAAATAGAAGGTTGAATATGCACCCATATAAAAAAGCCTCCTTCAGGATTCGTCCATGTCGCTACATCTCCTGCATATGTTTCTAAAGCATTCAGCATAACTTTTCTTCTTGTTCGCAATTCGGTTCGTACCGTTTCCATATGCTGTTGATATAAGCCATTTTTAAACCATTCTGCTGCCACTCTTTGAGACAATGAGCTGGATCCATAATCCGTTTGCATTTTAATATCCGCCAAACGCTCAATGACTGGTTCTGGGCCGACTATCCATCCGATACGTAATCCCGGGCTTAATGTTTTAGAAAGACTGCTAACGTATAACACGTGTCCATTTTTATCTAAAGCTTTTAATGGCAACGGAGGCTGTTTATTTAGCCATAATTCGCGGTATAAATCATCTTCAATAATAGGAAGCTGATGTTCCTCACATTCTTTCAGCAAATCGTAACGCCTTTTTGAGGACATTAATGTTCCCGTTGGGTTATGGAAACATGGATTTGTATATAAAATAGCTTGCCCTTCTTGAGGGTCAGCGCGTTTTATAGCTGTTACTTTTATTCCTTCCTCATCCATAGAGAGACCTTTGAGTTTCATTCCGGCTGATTGAAATACATGTAAGGAGTATAGATAAGAAGGTTTTTCTAGCAAAACCGAAGAGTTCTTTTGCAGCAGTCCAATTGAAATAAGCTGAAGAGCTTGAAGAGCGCCGGAAACAATTAAAATAGAATCTGGAGAAGATTCAACCCCCATTGTTTTCATATACGTACTTAACTCTTTTCGTAAAGGAAAATACCCCTTTGGTTCTTCGTATCCCAGAACCTCCATGTTTTTTGCTACTTTTTCCATAGCGTATTTCATTTTATCTTTAGGGAATATGTCAGGTGAAAGCTCTCCTTTGCTTAATTGAATAAGGTTTGAGTTAAATTCGGATTCATTAATATCTTGTACCATTGCTTGACTCGGACGATGCATACCTGATTTCACATGAACATTCCAATCGGGCGGAGTCGTAGCCAAAAGTGTCCATGTATTATTTATAACGATTGTTCCCTTTCCCATCTTCCCTTCAATTAAACCGTCCGCTGTTAATTCCTCTAATGCCGTGATGACCGTACTTCGGTTAACATCGAACATAGCAGCAAGCTTTCGCTGACTAGGAATTTTACTTCCAATCGGCCATTCTCCACGCGCAATTTTCTCTTTCATAAAATCAATGATTTGCTTGTATTTTGGATAACTCGAACTGTTCTCTTGATTCATACATTTACTCCTGTTTTTAAAGTGGTTGGGTTAATTGCTTTTAAACTGGTTGAAGACATTTTATCAAATGTTTATTAACATGGGAACCACAATAGATACTGGCTGGATTCAAAATGAAAAATGGAGATGAATAGGCATGAAATTAACGTTTAGTCTGGTGTTCTTACATATACTGATGATTAGCTTATGGGCTTCAGCATTTCCAGTTATTCAAATAGGGCTGGAATCGTTTTCTCCTCAGCACCTCGCTTTTGTTCGGTTAAGTATTGCTTCTGTAGTGCTGTTAGTTATTGCAATAGCCACACGCATGCGCTTACCTGATATAAAAGATATTCCACTTCTTTTAGCACTCGGTTTTTTAGGTTTTACCGTATATCACACGGCATTAAACATTGGAGAAAAAACGGTGAGTTCGGGTATTGCGAGTTTACTGGTCTCGACTACTCCTATTTTTTCTTCACTTTTAGCTATTTTTCTTTTTCAGGAGGAGTTCGGAAAAAGAAAATGGATTGGATCTGCAGTAAGCTTTGCGGGTATTGCACTTTTAACCTTGAGCAAAGAGAATTTTGTACACTCAGTTAATGGAATCTTACTGATTCTGCTAGCTGCCCTTGCAGAAAGCATCTATATAGTATGTCAAAAAAATTTATTAAAAAAGTATGGTTTTCTTTCTTTTGTGACGTACAGTATTTGGGGGGCTACAATTTCTATGCTTGTTTTTTTACCTGGGTTAGAAACAGAACTTGCACATATCTCTGTCAGATCAGCAATAAGCGTGACATATTTAGGATTATTTCCAACCGTTATTCCCTATATGGTACTCGCTTATCTGACATCGCGTATAGGTTCTGCTGAGGCTGCCATTTCTCTTTACTTAACTCCTGCGCTGTCCTTTTTCTTAGCGTGGCTGCTTTTAAAAGATATCCCGAGTGCAGCTTCCATTGTTGGAAGCATCATTACGTTATGCGGCGTGTTGCTTACACATAGTAAAAGAAAAGTAGTGGTAAAAGAGACAAAGTTCACAATACAAAGATAATGTGTACGATTTAAGTAATTCTCTTAGAGGCTATGTTTTTTACTTATATATTTTATTTAGAACATACTTTAATTTCTTCTTTTTGCAGTTTAATTAATAATTAATAAAAAAGCACCTTTCTTTAATCTTGGTTTAAGATTTAAAGAAAGGTGCTTTTTTATGTAGTTTCTAATTCTGCTTTTATTTTCCCAGCCACTACGTGAGTCAGCTGCTGCAGATCGTAAATCTCTTCTCCTGAAAGTACTACATGTCCGTTTAAAACGTGGTTATGTTTATATGCTCGATACGTCACTTCGATACTTTTTATCGCACGCTCTACTTCATCATTCACCATAATACTTTCATAGTGATAGGATAGTGTTTCAATTCGAATCTGCGTATTTTTCATATTCATTCACCCTCCATGAGCCGTTGACTAAAAATATGACTGTTAGAGGTGAACTATACATAGAAACTTTTTTGTTACCACCTAATTTGTTATTTAGAACATATTTTAATTACTTAATTCATCTATGCTATTCTTTTTTTACAAAATACCAAAATAAACCCCCGCTCTTCGGAGCGGGAGTTTATTGCTTGTAGTACCAGCCTTTTTTATCTAAAAACTGTTTAACTTTTACAAAATCCAGCCCAGCTGCGGTAAGTTCAGCGGACGGATTACCTATTGCATGTACGTGTAATTCACTGTCGATTCCTTCATTTTTTAAGAAAGCACGAAACTCTGTTTCCATGTATTTACTTAATCCGCCTGTTTTAATTGTAATTGGGATAGGTTCTACGTCTTTCATTTGCACAAATCCACCTGGAATAGCCCATGCTGCATTGGTATACCCATATACGCTAAATACTGTGCCTTTTTTTATAGTTCTAAAATTCTCTGTTACATTCGCATATTTGTAGACTCCAATATCCTTCTTCGCTTTTACTTGAAAAGAATATTTATCTCCGAGTGAAGTAACCTTTGGTAATGATTCTTCGACAGGATTACTTACACCCTTAAGCAATTCCATCATTTTAGCTAATGTTGTCTCATCAGCTTTTCCAGTTGACGTTAATCCATACTTTTCTTGAAGAGCTTTAACAGCTGCAACAGTTTCGCTGCCATATTGACCATCGGTTCCTTGCTGGGAAAGTTCAAATCCTAATCTAATTAAGTTTTGCTGCAGTTCTTTTACAGCTAGTCCGCTATCACCTTGCTGCAATTGTGCTGATGGCTTATTATTTTCCACCACCGTCACGCCTGTATTAATACTATTAAAGAAATCCAGATCCATTTCATTGATATCAACATTGCCTTTAATCCCGTTTACTTTTCCTTGATCTGTATATTGAAACATAGACCATCTATCCCAAATCGCCGTATCACCTGGGTTAACGAATCCCTTAGAACGGTTACTTCCACTGTAACGAGCTATCCATAGCGGATATCTTGCCACGGCGCTTGTAAAATTGGATTTAATAAAACTATACCCCGTGTAAAGAATAGGCGTAATGCTTGTTTTCCTTTCAATATACTCCATCCATCTGACTGCAAAGGCTGTGACCTGCGCTTTTGTTTTCCCTTTATTCTCTTCCAAATCTAAGCAATGAGGCAAATCAACCTTCATGCTCCCTAATTTATTTAAAAAGAAATTAACTTCTGCAATGGGATCATTATCAGCATGAGCAAAGTGATAAAAGCCTACACGTAGACCTGCATTTTTTGCACCTATATAATTATCATATGATTTTTTATCTAAGAAGGTTGTACCTTCTGTTAATTTAATATACGCGCCTTTTACACCATCCGACGCCACTTTTGCCCAATCAATTGTTCCGTTGTGATGAGAAACATCAATGACCTTAATATTTTGATTATTACGGTTTTGCATTGCTATCACTCCTTCATACAAACTATGAATAAAAAAGGAAATGGCAACTGATACAGGCCTATGAAATAGATATTAGGCTTTATAAAAAAACTACACTAAGAAGGGATTTTGGTAGCCTTCCCTTATTATAAGAAATGAATTTGTGCAATTTTATAAAGTGAGGAAAGCTATATTCGTTTATACTAATAATATGAAGATATACTGAATAAAAAGTGGAGGAATATGATGTCTTTAATAAAAGAAGCACGTAGATATGCAGAACACGCTCATAGCGGCCAAATGCGCAAGCTGTCCGATACACCTTATATTGTTCATCCTATTAACGTAGGTACTATTTTAGAAAAAGCAGGTTTTAGTGAAGAAGTAATTGCAGCAGCTTATCTGCATGATGCTGTAGAAGATACAAGTGTAACACTCGAAGAAATTGTACAAAGATTTGGTTTAGAGGTAGCGGGGATTGTTGAAGCTCATACAGAAAACAAATCAAAAAGCTGGGAAGAACGTAAACAGCATACAATTCAAATTGTGAAAACTGGTTCTCTTGAAGTGAAATCTTTAATTGTAGCAGATAAATTAGACAATTTACGGTCTTTAAAAGAAAGCTACGATCAGCAAGGAGATACGATTTGGAATAGCTTTAAAAGAGGATTCGAAAAGCAGAAATGGTACTACGAATCCATTAGCAAATACGCTGCACAAGGATTGGAACCAAGCCAAATTCCAAGTTTTTTTTATACGTATAAACAAGAAGTAAACGATTTTTTTAGAAGTTAATATTCATATGAAGAAATTAGAAAACACTGAAAATAACTATTGCGAACGCGCTGCATACGTATTAAAATATAGTAGAGTCAACACGCAATAAAGGCTCTACATAATCGGGACTGTAGTTCAGTGGGAGAATACTTGTCTGGCAGACAAGGGGTCGTGGGTTCGAATCCCATCAGTTCCATAAAACCAGTCGTATCAAGAGTTTAAAACGCTTTAAAACTATGCAGGATGGAATGGTTGCAATACTATTTCATCTGACCTCTTCATGATTTCCATGAAGAGGTTTTTTATTTTCTTTTTACGATTGATCCTCATGATTTTTATGATTATTCTTTTCACTGCTCCTGCTGACAATTTCTCTAAGTTCGCCCTCGTCGCCTTTTGCATTGATGATTTCAAAAAGCTGATTCAGCCCTTCACTTGTTTCATCATTTGGTTCTTTACCCATTCTATCCCCTCCTTTTGCTTCTAGGATGCCCATTTTTTTCACATTGTTTCATGTAAAAAGCAATTCATCAATATTAATCCGCCGTAAAAGTATACCTTTACGACCCTTGTGCAATTACTGGTTATACGGATATACTCAATCAATTCTTTAAATTCCGCAGCATTTTATAGGGTTTCTAATACTCATCTATAATGAAATGATCATCACAAACTTCGTTAAAATCGTTCTCTTCGTGGAGATCTACTTCTTTATCTTTAGATATCTCGGTTTCTTGTGTAAATAGTTTAAAAAGCTTTTTTAACATTGTTCCACCTCATATCTTTCATTAATACATTCAGTATGATTAATTTATATGAAGCCAGTATGAATTGAAACTTAAGATAATGTGAATGTAGACATTAACGTGAGATGTTAAGCATGCTTATACCCTGGACAAAAAAGTTATTTCATTCTACAAAGAAGTGATTAGTATATCAGCTGTATGTGGCATTCGTTCTATAACAGTCGTCTTTGTTATTCGTTTTGCTATTGTACTAGGTAGCTTAGTTTTATGTATTATCGCTTTAATCCCTTAGTTATCAACATCCTTAAATACCATTCAAATGGTTTGTGTAGTTGGAATTATCCTTTTGCTTGCTTTGTTTTTCTTGGGTGATATCCACAATCAAACGAAAAAACGCAAGCTATAAAAAAGAACTTTGTATGCTGCTGCAAAGTTCTTTTCATAAACACTTACTGTTTGTTAAGAACTGTATGAAATAGCTCATACACTTCTCATACAATCGCTAAGACCTATTCAGTTAACAGTCCTTCTTACGTTTTTTTCAAACCATCCATATGCAATTTCAGCTTTAATTTCTTTATTTCCCGGAGAAACTAGGAAAATAACGTATGAACCGTTGTTTGGAAAGATAAATTTTCCATCTTCATCACTTACTAATGTACTTTTCGGCGGAACAACACGGTTAAATACGTTTACCCCTTTGGTAGGAAAGCCTTTTACCATTTCTGCAAATTTAATTTTCCCTTTTGGCTTTGAACGTATTGTAGTATTTGCTGGACTCACATTATCTGAAGTTGTTCCTTTTCCAGGCGGGATAGAATTAAACCAAATTTCAGCAGTAAAAGGTTCGTTGGAATAGTTAGTGATAGTAAAAGCATTCACAAATAAATCTACTCCGGAGCCGGAAGGGTTAACTAACCCGCCCCAAGCATTTCTATTTCCACCAAAACGAATAGGCTCAGTTTGTCCGACAAAATAGTCTCCTTTTAAAGATTGATATAAAGGATTAGGTATATTAACGGCTTTAATATAAGGTTTACTCGACTCGTAATTCGACATACAATCATCTCCTTTCTGTACTATATTTTATGAAGTTTTTCTATAAATGCTTGGACACATGCATTTAGAAATATATTTAATCTTTATATAAACGCAAAAAGATAGACCCGGTACTGAGCCTATCTTTTCCTATCGCTTAATGCCCTCGTCGACTGCTGGTGTATAAACGGATTGTTTTTTGACTTTATATTCCGATGCTTTTTTAATACTTCTACTATCACTTCTTAAAGTAGTAATCACCTATTCTTTTGTAGTCATAGAATGAAGAATCCTTACCTTTTTTTCGCAATATTCAACAATTTCATAACAGGCTGTGAGAATATCATGTCTAGACAGTTCTATTTCATCAAATACAAATTTTGAAAGTTGCTTCTGCAGAACCTCCAGCTTTTTGCTGTCTTCTTCATCGATCCATAGCCCTTCCGTAATACACACATCTGCTATTTTGTTAATAGATTGAGCCGTCCAGTTTAAGCCAGCTGAAGAAACAGTTTTTGTAAGTAAATCGTTTTTTATAGCTAGAATAACTTGACACACATGGGTATAGGCATCAACTTTCTTTTGGATAAATGCTTTGCGAAGCTCTTGTTTGTATTGCTCTTTCGACATCACTATAGCTACAACAGACGTAATGAATGTTCCTGCCAGCGCGATGAGCGACCCTATCAAAATTCCTATCAGTTCTCCTGACAAAACGTTCACCTCTTTAAAGGTATTTCTATATGCTATGAGAATGAAGGAATTGATATGAGGTAAACACCATGTAAAAACAGCCCTAACTTTTCTAAGTTAGGGCTGTAACACTAAAATATGATGGGAACCAAATTAGATAATACGACTTGTAATAATTCCTTCAATTTGACCGATTTTTTCTTCTAGCTCAGGCACAATCTCGTCACTTACTTGATTGTCAATATCGATCATTGTATACGCATATTCACCGCGGCTTCTGTTCACCATATCTGCGATGTTTAAATTGTAGTTTGAGAATACTTGCGTAAGTTGTCCTACCATATTCGGCACGTTGTGATGGAAAGCAGCTACGCGTTTTTTCCCAGTGTAAGGAAGAGATGCATTCGGGAAGTTCACTGAGTTTTTAACGTTTCCTGTTTCTAAGAAATTTTTCACTTGACGTGCTGCCATTACCGCACAGTTTTCTTCTGATTCTTGAGTTGATGCCCCTAGATGAGGAATTGGCACAACATTTTTCATGTTCAAGACATTTTGATTTGGGAAATCTGTAATGTATCTTCCAACTTTTCCACTTTCAAGAGCAGCTTTCATATCTTCTTCGTTTACAAGCTCACCGCGTGAGAAGTTCAAAATATGAACATCAGGTTTCATGATGCTAAACGTTTCTTTATTGAAAACACCTTTTGTATCGTCCGTTAATGGAACGTGAACCGTAATATAGTCAGATGCTGCAAATAGTTCTTCTAGAGACATTGCACGCTGTACGTTGCGAGACAAATTCCAAGCTGTATTAACAGAAATGAATGGATCAAAACCAATTACGTCCATATCTAAATCAAGCGCATCGTTTGCTACAAGAGCACCAATTGCACCTAAACCAATAACGCCTAACGTTTTACCTTTGATTTCTTTCCCAACAAACTGTTTTTTACCTGCTTCAACTAACTTAGGAATTTGATCACCTTGGCCATCCAATCCTTTTGTCCATTCAACTCCAGCAAATAAGTTACGAGAAGAAGCCATAATTGTAGTTAAAACCATTTCTTTTACTGCGTTTGCATTAGCTCCTGGCGTATTAAATACAACGATACCTTGCTCCGTGCAAGCGTCCACCGGTATATTATTAACCCCTGCTCCAGCTCGTGCAATAGCTTTTAAATTTTGGTCAAATGCCATGCTGTGCATGTTAAAGCTACGCACGACAATCGCATCTGGACTTTCGCTGTCGTTGTCAATTTGATAACCTTCTTGATTAAAAACATTTAGACCTTTTTGTGCAATGTTGTTTAATGTTTTGATTGTTTGTACTTTTTTTAATGTTAATGTGCTCATTTTGTACTCTCCTCTGATTATCATCGTAGTTTTACATGTTTTTACCTTTGGATAAAGGAACTTCATTTTTAATTTTTTAAAAAGTCTGGTTTTTTAGCCTACATATGTGATAACTTCTATATCCTCTCCCCCTAAACAGAAAGAGGTAAGAGATATGTATTAATCCCTTACCTCTGCCCAGGCGAACGGCTACGTCACTATATGCTTCCTCACGGTTATCCGCGTTTCGCCAGTCACATATAGTCTTTGAAATTAAGTATATTCTAGCAAACTCTTTCAGAACGTTCAACCTTTTTTTAAAAGTTTGCTTTTTTCAGTCTAATTTTTAATCTCTTTAGCGAATCTCCTAATATATTGACAAATACCCTAATACATGTTAAATAAGAAGAGTGATTAGCACTCTATCCACTCAAGTGCTAATTGTTTTATAAGCCCTATTTGGAAAGGAGAATTTCTTATGTCAAAAAAAGAATTCAAAGCTGAATCAAAGCGATTATTAGAGATGATGATTAATTCCATCTATTCTCAAAAAGAAGTATTTTTGAGAGAACTTCTATCAAATTCAAGTGATGCAATCGATAAAATTTATTACAAAGCCTTAACAGACGACTCCTTGCGTTTTAACAAAGAAAGCTATTACATAAAAGTAACACCAGATAAAACTAACCGTACCTTAACCATTACGGATACTGGAATTGGCATGACGCAAGAAGAGCTTGAAAGCAGCTTGGGCACAATTGCGCGAAGCGGTTCCCTTGCGTTTAAAAACGAAAATGAAACAAAGGACGGGCACACGATTATCGGCCAATTCGGCGTTGGGTTTTACGCAGCGTTCATGGTGGCAGATGTCGTGACCGTGATTAGTAAAGCGTTAGGCAGCGATGAAGCCTATAAATGGGAATCTACTGGTGCTGATGGCTATACAATCGAACCTTGCGAAAAAGAAACGGTTGGGACTCAAATTATTTTAAAAATTAAAGAAAATACAGAAGATGAAACATATGATGAGTATCTAGAAGATTATCGTTTAAAAGAGATTATTAAAAAGTATTCAGACTTTATCCGCTACCCGATTAAAATGGACATAACGGAAAAACGTCCTAAAGAAGGTTCTGATAACGAGCTAGAAGATTATACAGAAGAGCAAGTTATCAACAGTATCGTACCGATCTGGAAGAAAAATAAAAATGAATTGACTTCAGAAGACTATGAGCAGTTTTATTCAGAAAAGCGCTACGGATTTGATAAACCGCTCACTCACCTTCATATTAATGTGGATGGAACGATTCGCTACAATGCCATTTTATTTATTCCAGAAAATAGTCCGTTTGATTACTACTCAAAAGAATTTGAAAAAGGGCTTGAACTGTATTCAAACGGCGTCTTAATTATGAATAAATGTGCAGATCTTCTTCCAGATTACTTTAGCTTTGTAAAAGGTATGGTAGATTCTGAAGATTTATCTCTTAATATTTCACGTGAAATTTTGCAGCAAGACCGACAGCTTCAGCTGATTGCCAAAAACATCGGCAAGAAAATCAAAAATGAATTAAAAAGCTTACTTAAAAACGAACGTGAAAAGTACGAGAAGTTTTATGAATCATTTGGCCGCCAGCTGAAGTACGGTGTTTACAGTGACTTTGGCAGCAACAAAGACGTATTAAAAGACCTGCTTTTATTCTATTCTTCTACAGAGAAAAAGCTCGTAACACTAGACGAATATGTATCGCGCATGCCTGAGGATCAAAGGTATATCTATTATGCATCAGGCGAATCGTACGACCGAATTGAAAAGCTTCCTCAAGCAGAATTGGTTGCAGATAAAGGTTACGAAATTCTATATTTTACAGAAGATATCGATGAATTTGCGATTAAAATGTTAATGACGTACGAAGAAAAAGAATTTAAATCTGTTTCAAGCAGTGACTTAGGGATTGAAGCAGAAGAAGAACAGCTCAATGAGTCTGAGGAAAGAGAAAATAAAGAGCTATTTGACTATATGAAAAAAGCTTTGGGGGGAAAAATAGGAGATGTGCGCGCGTCTAAACGTTTAAAAACACATCCCGTTTGCTTATCAGCTGATGGTGAAGTAACGATTGAAATGGAGAAAATTTTAAGTGCTATGCCTGACAATCAGCATGTAAAAGCAGAAAAAGTGTTAGAAATTAACGTAAATCATGATGTATTCGCTTCTTTAAAAGATGCATTTGAAAATGATAAAGGGAAATTAGACCTTTATACAAATTTATTATATAACCAAGCTCTTCTAATTGAAGGCTTATCTATTAGTGATCCCGTTAAATTCACAAATGATATTTGTAAAATCATGATATAAAAATCAGGCGCAGAATCATTCTGCGCCTGATTATATGTATGGCATAATAAAAGTAGTTATATAGTAAGAAGCGATAAAAATGGGTACGGGCAGTTCTTCTGTTACTCTTATTGAGTGTTTGCCTTCTTTAAAATGAAAAAGGTCTGATTTAAACTCTGCGACTTTTTCTCTTTTTTGATTAAAAATACACGCTTCCTCTATAGCTTCATGACTGCTTAACATGTAGACGTTATTTCCCCATCTAATTTCTTGTGCTCCTCCGTTTTTAATTAGTCCTTTACCTAATAGATGCCCCACTGTTTTTCCATTTTCTTTTATCACCCACCGGTGTTTTTTCACGTGATCAATAAACACCGTTCTTCCTTCCCATTGAACTTGTAAATGTACCTTTAAGCCGCAGGAAAAGATAGGAAACCAAGAAATAGAATCTAACACTGGAAGTCCATCACGAGTTAAAAAATCAATACTTTTCGTCCACATATTTTTATGCATTCTCTTAAGCTGTCCGACGTTTTCTCCATTTTCATTTGTAACTGCTACGGTCTTTCCCGCTGATTTAAAATAGGGAAGGTAAAAAATATATTCTTGCATATAGGCCTCCAAAGATTCTGCACTTCATATTAATAGCGTGTATGTACATAGTTATGTTTCTATGTTTCTATATTTCATTTGTTTCTTTTGATTTCTCCCTTTGTTTAAATTGGTTTTGATTTTCTTTTAAATGCTTTAGTAAAGCAACAATCAAGAAACTAACAATCACAAGAAGAAGCCAAGAGCTAATTTTACTTATATGAACCATTGTCCACTGCTGCTGTTGATCTGGATACTGCCATGCCCCGAAAAATGTTGCGATATTTTCAGCGATCCAAATGAAAAAGCCAATCAGTACAAAAGACAATACTAAAGGCATGCGATATGTACGTTTGTTAACCGTAAAATATACAAAAGTTCGATAAAAAATAAGTAAAGTAAAAAGTTTTAAAAACCAGCGGAAGTCGTAAATAAAATGATGCGTGAAAAAATTAAGGTAAATAGCCATACTTAGTATACTGACAATCCACGTAGAAGGCCAATTCGTAAGCTTTAATTCAAGCCTTCTCCACACTTGGCACATGTAGCTAGCTACACTAGCATACATAAATCCGCTGTACAGTGGAACTCCCCAGACTTTAGTGAAAGCTTTTTCTGGATAGCTCCATGAGCCCATATGAACTTTGTAGAGTTCTAACGCTAGTCCAATTAAATGAAATACTGCGATGACTTTTACTTCATCAAGCGTTTCTCGTTTAAACATCACCATTAAAACTTGAGTTCCTAGACAGACTAATAAAATAAGGTCATATCTAGAAATAAACGGTACTTCAATTATTTTTGTCATAGCCAACGTAAGAAAAATGATAACAGGAAAAACACAAGATTTTGCTTGTTCTAAACCAAAATAGATTAATTGATTCATTGTAACATCCTATCTTTATAGTATTCCTTAGTATTTTCACAGAAATGATTCCTTGAAAATTATTGCAGATTTTTAAAATTTATTCAATAAGCATCTCCGCTGTTTTGGTAACTAAACTATCATACCCAGCGGAGATTCGTTTCCTCCGTTAACTTTTCAAAAAATCGGTTACTCTCTGTACATAGCGCTCTTTATCGTAAGATAAGTACAGATAACTGGTTAACTGTACAGGCTCCCCAAAGAAAAAACGTTCGTACAGTGTTTCCCTTGTGCCAAACGGACTCATAGTTAAATCCCACGCTAGTCGAAAAAGCTTAATACGATCTTCTGCCCCTCTCGATTTAGCTTGCAAATAACGCGTAATATCTTCTTTAACCAATGAGCGGCACGTATTTTCTGTTGGTATTGCCATTAGTCCGCTTGCACCTAAAAGCTGGATAATCTCTGTAAAGGTAGGATATGTTTTTGAAAATATATTTGCGGCAATACGAAGTGTAGTTTCATTTGGACGCATGTATCCCCATGGATCAATCTCCGCTTCTTCTTCTGCTTTCATCACGAGAGCTTTCATCGTTTCTAACGCAATAATAAGCTCCGTTGCTTTTTCTCGTACATGCGGATAGTCTATAATGTTAATGGTTTCAATCAGAGATTGTACAATCCCTAATACAAACTCTGTTTTGACAATTCTCCTTGAAGTTACTTGATGCAGAGCAAAAGCTGAGAAGGAACTAGAAGCAAGGAATGTATTTGATACGTCTACATTTTCATAGAAAAACACGCGGTTCCATGGTACTAATACATGGTCAAAGACAACAATTGTATCCATTTCTTCAAATCTAGAACTTAATGGATAATCAAACGCCGAATCTTTTCCTGCAAATGATTCTCTACAAATAAATTTAATTCCTTTTGTATTACTTGGAATCGAAAAAGCAAATCCTTTTTCTTTTCCCTGAATGCCCGCTGAAGACAGTACGAGCAGCTCATCCGTCATTCCACCCTGTGTAGCAAGCAGTTTCGCGCCTTGAATAACGATTCCCTCATTGTTTTTATCAATTATTTTTGCTGCTATCGGTTCGTCATTTTGCTCGTAATAAAATTGGATTCGATTGACTTGAGGATCGATGAATGTATGAGTGAGCGATAAATCGTGCTCTCTTACATATTCATAATAAGAAATGATGTTTTCAGGAAAGCAGTTTTCTGTTCCTCTCAGGAGTTCTGCAGAGGATGCAAAAGCCATCAATACGGTATTCATATAATCCGGACTTCTTCCCATCATACCATGGGTTAATTGCGCCCATTGCTGAGTCATCTCTCGTCGTTTTTTTAACTCTTCTTTTGTTGTAGGCTGTAAATAAGATGTACCAAAAAAATCCTCAGAATCCGGGGATTGGTATGTCATGATATCTTTAATTTTTTTATCATGCTGAAAATCATAAAGTTTAGCTTGACTGTTAATGGCTCCTTTAAAAGCCGGATGTTCTGATATATTGCCTGTTACGAGCTTGCCATCAACCCATACATTTGCTTTTAATTGATTAATTCTCTCTACGTATTGCTTCCCATTAATTGCTGACATACTCCCACTCCCAGACTTTCGATAAATATTTTTACCTATTGCATTTTTATCATATTACGATGTCTTTTCCATGTTTCCTTCATACATCACAGCTTTGAGCACAAAAAAAGAAGGTCACAGTAACCTTCTTTTTTATAATTTATTTATATTGAATATCATTTCTTAGGGATTCAACTTTATTTAATGCTTGGTCAATATCCGGCTCTTCAACATTAAAGTGAGCAAGTGCATCGTGAAGATGCTTAGCAATTGCATTAAAATGTTCGGGTTGAATATTCATATTTGCATGTGCTTTGGCCATCGACTTTCCTGAATATTGATTCGGTCCACCTAGGGCAAAGCTTATAAATTTGGCTTGATGTCGACGCTGTTTATCCATATCCGTATGCTCGAAAAAGTGTCTGACCGTTTCATCTTTTAACACGAGCTCAGAATAAAAATAATCAACTACTTTTTCAATAGCTTCTTGTCCTCCCACTTTTTCATACAATGTTTGTTCCAAAACAATTCCTCCTTTTGTACCTTTCCCCATTATTACCCAATAGAAGTGTTCATATTCTTTAAAAGGCTTCTTTATGGAAATTCGTTGTCCCCATGTTTTATTCCTCTTCCACATAAAGAATAAAATGTAAAGAAGTGAACACAATGTAAAGGAATTGTAGAAGCTGCATGTAACATCTTTCGTTACTGGGCTTTAGGAATCATTACATTTTGATAAGCACTTATCTAGTACACGTAAGTATAAGCCGGCACGCCTTTTACTCCTACTCGGCATGAAAAAAGAGAGCCGGCAGCTTCTTCGTATTTTTCTTCTTCCTTAGCTGTGGTGATAAATAAGGTTTGTAAATCGTCTCCTCCAAATGTACAGCAGGTTACATTGGAAACAGGAAGATGAATAGATTCTATAATTTCTCCTTTATCTGGATCTACACAAATGACTTTCGAACCTCCCCAAAGCGCTACCCATAATCGGTCGTGTTCATCAATTGTCATTCCATCAGGAAACCCGTCCATATCTGAAAGGTCAATCACCACTTTTTCATCTTCGAGCCTTGTTGTTTCTTTCGAAAATGAATAAGACATAATTTTATTTTTGGGTGAATCAACCAGAAAGAATTTGTCTCCTGTTCGATTCCAAGCTAGCCCGTTTGACACGCTTAATCCTTCTTTAGCGCTCTTAATGACACCTTTTTCATCTACTACGTACAGCTGGGCTTTTCCTTCTTCATCTTCTTCACTCATCGTTCCAATCCAAAAGCGATTATATGGATCACATTTCCCGTCATTAAAACGCATGGTTTTTTCAAGAGTATCTAAACGGATATACTCTTCATGATTCTTTTTGTTTTTATCAACTAAAAGCAGCTGATTACGGGTGGAGACAATCAATTTTGAATGATTGGTTTTAGAAACACTTGTAACGACTGAAGGAAGAGCAATATCTTCTAAGGTTGTCGTTTTTGGATCGTACGTAAGAAGCTTTTTATCTAAGATGTCTACTAGCACTAATTTTTGATTTTCTTCATCCCATAGGGGTCCTTCAAGCAAACGGCCATCGTACTTTTTTTCAATTTTTGCTTCCATTTTCAAGCTCCTTTTTCGTTTTTATGTACAATCATTTTTTTATAATCGCTTTTTCGAAAAAAATATTCTTTTAAACAAATAAAAAAAGCTAGGAATATCTTTCCTTTTTCATAAATACCCGTTGTATGACATTCTTTAAACACCAGGTTCTAAGAGAATCTTTTCATAAAAAAAGCAGCACGCTTTGTATAGCGTGCTGCTTTTTTTTATTATAAAGTTACGTGTTCTTTTTCGAGCTCTTTAACACGTGCTGCAAACTCTTCTTCTGTTAAACCGTGTTCCTTTACATAGCGGTTACGAGGGCTCACTCGGCATTCATGTGAACAAGCGCGTAAATATTTGTGTTCATTTTCTTCAGAAGCTAAGATTTTCTTATTGCATTCTGGGTTTGCGCAGTTAACATAACGTTCACAAGGCTCACCGGTAAAGTGGTCTTTTCCGACAATCACATGCTCTTTTTGGTTAACTGGTACGCTAATGCGTTCATCAAATACATAGCACTGACCGTCCCATAGTTCACCTTGTACTTCAGGGTCTTTTCCGTATGTTACAATCCCTCCATGAAGCTGGCTTACGTCTTCAAAACCTTCTTCAAGAAGCCACCCAGAGAATTTTTCACAGCGAATACCGCCTGTGCAGTAAGTTAAGATTTTTTTATCTTCAAACTGATCTTTGTTGTCGCGAATCCATTCAGGAAGCTCACGGAAGTTTCGAATATCCGGACGAACAGCTCCTCGGAAATGACCTAAATCGTATTCATAATCATTTCGTGCATCAATTACGACCGTATTCTCATCTTGCATCGCTTGATGAAATTCTTTTGGGCTTAAGTAATTACCCGTTACGCGAAGAGGATTCACATCTTCTTCTAATCGAAGAGTTACTAATTCTTTACGGTGACGCACGTGCATTTTTTTGAACGCATGTTCATCTGCTTCGTCTATTTTAAATACAATACCTTCAAAACGAGGATCATTTTTCATCGTTTCCATGTATTTATCTGTTTGTTCAACTGTTCCTGATACCGTTCCATTGATCCCTTCAGCTGCAATTAAAATACGTCCTTTTAATTCAAGCTCTTTACAAAATGCTAAGTGCTGATCTGTAAACTCTTCAGGATTTTCAATTGGAGTGTACAAATAATATAGTAGTACTTGATATGGTTTTCTTTCAGTCATGTTGCTTCTTCCACCTATCTGTTTATATTTGCAAGATATAATGCATGTAGGTCGGTTATTGTGAACCGAATTGATGGTAACAATTCATTACTTAAAGGTACATTACGACAAAAACAACATCCTTTTTATGAGGATGCTTCTATCTAAAAAGTATTACAGTGAATGATTGTTTCAAAAACATACAGTATTTAAGCCTGTAATAGTATAACATATCAAAGCGTCCACTTCTAGGATTTGTTCTTCAATAAAAATTTTATTGACGTGATACGTTCTACCTGAATTTTCCCGCGCATACATGATGAGATATAAATCTTTGAGATTGGGGGCGAAAATAATGCCTTTTTATACATTAAAAGACAGTGCAACTTTGTACTATGAACAACAAGGGGAAGGAACACCTATTATTTTCATTCACGGAGTTTGGATGAGCAGTCGTTTTTTTCATAACCAGCTTTCTTTTTTTTCAAAACAGTATCAAACTATTCTTTTGGATTTAAGAGGACATGGAAATTCAAGTCATACTCCATACGGCCATACAATTTCCACTTATGCTCATGATGTGCATGAGTTTATAACCACTCATCAATTAAAAGACGTCATATTAGTAGGCTGGTCGATGGGTGCTTTTGTTGTGTGGGAATATTTGAAACAATTTGGTCAAGAAAATGTAAAAGGAAATATTATTGTAGATGAAATGGCTTCAGATTTTAAATGGCCCGACTTTCCGATCGGTGCATTTGATTTACCTGCGCTTATTTCGCTCATGCAGGGTATTCAGCTTGATCGAACAAGTACATTAGAAAATTTTATTCCGCTTATGTTTAAGGATGAATTAACTGAAGAAGATAAACATTGGGTTATGAAAGAAGTAACGAAAATGCCTGAGTCGATAGCCAGTGCTATTTTGTTTGATCAATCCATTGTGGACTATCGAGATTTTCTACCGTTTATTGCAATCCCTACCTTACTATGCTTTGGAAAAGAAGAAAAGCTCATTCCGGTAGCAGCTGGAAGACATATTCAAAAGCTGGTTTCAGGTTCTGTACTTGAAGTTTTTGAGAACAGCTGCCACTGCCCTTTTCTTGAAGAAAGCGATCGATTTAACAAAGTTGTGAGCAACTTTATCGAACATATCTAATTTACAAACTTAAAGAAGCAGCGCTTTAGCTACGCTGCTTCTTTAAATGAAACCTTTTATGCCTTTATGTATTGCTTTAGGGTAATAAAATCTCGCGTCCGTCATAGGCAAAGCTTACGTTTTCATCTGAAAGCATCTCAGCGTGCTTTTGGATATCAATATCATGTGATAAATGAGTAAACACCATGTTTTTGGCCTGTAGCTTCGCTTTGATCTCCATTGCCTCTGTCACGTCATATACGGATCTTTTTTCTTTTTGAAGATATTCTTTCCAGAAAGATGTACCAAATATCAGTAAATCTAAGTGGTAAAAGGGCTGCCACTGTTCTTTTGTCACATTAAAAGAATCGGATACATACGCCCAGCGTTCGCCTTGTTTTTGATGAACCACAATGCCGTAGGAATGACCGTTAAATCCGTGATTTACTTTATGAAACGTAAGGGTTGTTTCTCCACTATCCCATTTTAACGTTCCTTTAAAGGTGAGCCCTTTTCTTTTTGCGAGATAAGGAAATCTTTCGATTAACTCGCTGATGACTTCAGGCGCTCCTACGACTTCTGCATTTACATTATTCCAATAGCATAAGTCGGCTAAATCTCCTAAACCAGCCACATGGTCATTGTGAGGATGAGTAATAAAAACGGTAGAAGGGATTTTTTTGTTATTGTATAAATGAAATTGATGCTTAAAATCAGGTGATACGTCAATCAAAAACACGTTACCGTCTATTGTAAACTGTGCACTAGGCCTTGTGCGCTGATTTAATTGATCTTTTTGTGTACATACTTTACAGTCACATAATAATCGAGGCACTCCTTGAGCATCGCTCGTCCCATAAAATAAAAGCTTATTCATTGCTCTGTTTCCCCCTTTTTTTCTTCTAAAGGTCTATCTTTTTATTTCAAGAAATGTCCTATGTTGTTCTGCATCGTTCTTTTATTTGTCCTTCTAGAATAAAACCAGCTTTTATGTAAAACAGCCAGTCTTTTTAACGACTGGCTTTGCTATATTCCTTATAAAAAGCGTTTTTATGCTTTTTCTATTGATTTCTTTCTTCATCTCTTTCAACAATATGCTGAAGAATAGATAATTTGTTCGTCCAAAATTGCTCGTAGTAAGAAAGCCAATCTTGTATCTCTTTTAAAGGCTCTGGCTGAAGACAATACACTTTTTCTCTGCCTTTTTTCTGTCCATGGACTAAGTCTGCTTCTGAAAGTATATGAAGATGCTTGACAATAGCGGTACGGCTTATTGAAAAATGAGACGTTATTTCTGATATAGGCAATTCTTTTTCAGAAAGCAGCTCAAGTACTTTTCTTCGAGTAGGATCAGCAATGGCTTGAAAGATATCATGCTTGGCAGCTGATAAAGTCATTTAGTTTTCAACAACCTTTCGAAGTTTTTCATTTACGAGACTAATCCACCCGTAGCTCATTCTATCTCGTACCACTGAACTCTTTTCGTTTGCTTTTTCAAGAAGTGTTTCAGCTTCTTTCCACCCGCTATGAATAAGCGTAAATTCAGTTTGATTACCCATTTCTTTTAAGGTAAATGAAACGACCCATCCATCCGTATCCCAAGAGAAAGAAAGGTAGTTTGGTGCATCTATTTCTAATACTTTACACGGAGATGGGCCAAAAGGCGATTGCAAATGAAATTCATATCCTACCTGAGGCTGAAAATCATTAGGCATGAACCATTGTTGGAGCCCTTCTGCTGTTGCTACTTTATCCCAAATTTTTTGAATCGGCGCGTTAAATATTATCGTCTGTTTTACATCTTCTACTACACTTTTATCATTCATCGTTATCTTCATTCTCCTTTTCAAAAAATAACACCAAAAGGTTTTATATAAAAATAATATAACACCTTTTGGTTTCATGTCAATTCCTCTTTTAAAAAATGAAATCCTTCAGTTCATTTCCGTTCTTTGATAAAGAGATTTGTTATGATGCTGAATGAGTGCATTTTGTTATATTTTAAATATATCTTTTAAACGATGCTTCGTCCGCTTTGTGCCAATGCATAATGAATGCCGTGCTGCAATGTTTGAAAACAATCATATTTTGATAAATCAATATGGGTCTCTGATATAACTAAGCCTAAGTCAGCAGAAATCCCTACTAAAATTGTTTTCGTACCAATCAGGGACGCTGCTGCACCTAATTTTTCAATAAGACTTGCCGTATATTCAGTAAGTTCTTTATCCAATCCGGTTAAATCCAGCACAAGATAATTAGCCTGGTGTTTTGGGAGGTTATTTAATGTATTGACAATCAAATCTTCCGTTCGATCCTCGTCGTATTTGCCAATCAAAGGAACGACGACTATGCCTTCCAAAACCGGAATAATAGGAGAAGAAAGCTTTTTAATAAGATCTTTTAACTCTGCTGTTTTTTCTGCTACAATGTTTTGTAAATGTTCTATTTTCTGCGCTTCTTTTCTTCTCGCTAATTGATGAATATTTTGAGTGATATCAATGTTAGAAGGGAAGTATTCTGCTGTGGTGCATTCATGCCCTTCTATTTGATGTTGAATCACCTTGTACCAAATATTTGTTCCGAATAGTCCTGTAAAAATTCCTGCATAATGGGCCGGAAGAAAATTCCCTCCCTTTGTTTTCTTTTGCGCAACATTAATTTTATGTTCCCAACTGTCTTTTAATTCAGCAGATAGAGTTTTACTTTCAGGATTTAAATATTTGATAGTAGTTTTTCCCCATCCAGCCGAAGCGTATGTATTGGTAATTAACTCAGCCGCTTCAAAAACCGTTACGCCTTTCATATTTTGAAAGTACTCTCCTACTACTAATCCCTGTCGGAAACCAGTGGTTTCTAGTACTACAGAAGCTGCCTCTTCCCCAGATATTTCTTCGATTGTGTCAAACAATGTTTTCATCGCAGAAGAAATCCAAAAAAGGATCGCATCTTCTCCTTCAAAGCTAAATTGTCCTTTTTCTAAATCCCAAGCAAAACTAAGGCCACCTATATCAATATTCTTTTTTTCACCCATGGCGAAATCTCCTTTTTATAAAGTTCTTACCTTCTATTTTATCTTATGTTGAAGAAGCTGGTAATAAAAATTGTTGCATATTTTCTATTGCTTGTCTAACCAATACCCATGTTTTCAATTAATAGAAAAGAAAGGTGAATGCTATAGAACTTTGAATTCGCCAACTTTTCTTTCTTTTGTATCAAACATACATGATAAAAAGGAAGAAAAGCAAATTGTAATATAACATCACATTACGTTATAATATAATTATATTCAAAAGAAAGTATTTAGGAAAGAGGAGGAAAAAGATGAAGCTAAATACTCATAGCTCTACGCCTTTATATATGCAGTTAAAACAGGCTATTACAGAAGATATTAATAAAGGAGTTTATACTCCGGGTGAAAAACTTCCAATTGAAACGGATTTGTGCGATATATACGGAGTAAGTCGGATTACGGTAAGAAAAGCCGTATTAGATTTAGTAGAAGAAGGCCTTCTGATACGTCAGCAAGGAAAAGGAACCTTTGTTCAATATCCAAAAGCTAAGAGAGAGCTGTTTGCCGTTAATGGGCATACAGAGTATATGTCGGAATTAGGGAAAGTACCGCAGACTAAAATTTTGTCTTTTGGTATAAAACCTGTAAAAGCTCATGTGGCAAAGATGTTATCAATCCCTCCAGAAAGTGAAGTCCTTGAACTGCAGCGCATCCTGTATTATGACGACCAGCCTCTTACCTTAGAAATTTCTCACTACTCCTTAGAATTGTTACCACACTTAGATCAGCACGTCCATAATTCAGTTTCAATGTACGATACTATAAAAAACAAGTACAATATTGCTCCGGTTCATAATAAAAAATTATTGAACATGGTATTTGCAAATGTGGATGAAGCAAAACATTTAGAATGTGAAGTCGGAGAGCCGCTGTTTAAAGTGGAAAAAGTGGCGTATGATGCACAAAAAAGACCGATTCATTCATCTTTTCTACACTACCCTGCGAATCGCGTTACGTTCACTATAGACAGTTCTAATTCTTAATAAAATAGCGCCTTGCTTCAAAAGCAAAGGCGCTATTTTATTCATTTTAGAACCATTTCACAGTCTGTATGATATTCTTTTCCATATCCAAATGCTCCGTAATTTTGACAAGTTTGTGATGCCACCAATGATCCATTATGGAGGGCTTTGGCTATGTTTTTTTCTGGTAGATAAGAAGAAAGAAAACCAGCTATAAAAGAATCTCCAGCCCCAAGCGTATCCACTACATTTGTAGGAATTATAGGCTGTTTAAATAACTGATTTTCGACTGATAATAAAGCTCCCTCTTCTCCTCTTGTCACGCATACGACACTGGTTCCTAACAGGTGTACTCGCTTTATTAAATTCATACACTCTTCTTCTGGCAGGCTGCTTCCTGAGAAAAATGCATAGCTGATATATGGACATACTTGCTGTAAATATTCCTCATCGTATCTCGTAGAAAAATCAAAGGAAATATCAATGATTTTATGTAGCAACGGAAGGTCAGATTCTAAATGACTAAAAACGCTCGTATGAAGAAGATCGTGCTGGCGAATATAGGTTAAATCCGATTCATTCAGCATTAGTTTTAATCTAGATTGAACGCCCCCTTTATTTGATCCTACAAAAACTCGGTCACCTTGTTCATCAAGTGTTACAACCGCCATTCCATTTTCTCCTACAGCTCTTCTTACTCTGCTAATATCCATCTTTTCTTGCTGCAAAGTATTTACTACATGCTCTGCCGATTCGTCATTCCCCACGATTCCCATATAGGAAGACTGATGATTGCTCAATCTATTATAAAATACGGCCACATTTAGCGCGTTGCCGCCTGGATAGATCTTTCCTTGATCTTTATAGTAATCTACTACATTATCCCCTACTCCAATTAGTTTCATCTGCTTGTCCTCCTATTATTTAACACTTCCGTTAGCAATGCCACGGATAAAATATTTTTGCATAAATAAAAACAACATAACAATCGGTGCTGCTGAAATGGTGAGTCCAGCTAGTAATACCCCCCAATCTGTTTGCAAAGCGTCTCTAAATTGCATTAATCCTGCTGGGATTGTACGCAAACTGTCGTCGTCGATAAAGATAATGGCAAACATAAATTCATTCCATGTGTAGTAAGCTGTCAAAATTGTCGTTGTTAATAGAATGGGCGTGCTCATTGGGATAAAAATTCGAAATAAAATCCCCAAGCTTGTACATCCATCTAACCGAGCTGCTTCCTCTAGTTCTTTTGGAATCGAAAGAAAATAAGCTCGAATTAACAAGATGGTTAAAGGAATTCGATAAGCAACATAAGGCAGAATCAGTGCCAAGTGTGTATTATAGATTCCAAGTTTTTGAATAATGCTATACAAAGGAATTAAACTTACCTGAGGAGAAAGCATAAGCCCTCCGAGACATATAATGAGGACAAAAGCTTTTCCTTGAAACTCAAAGCGTGATAGTCCATAAGCTCCTAACGCACTGACCAGCACCGTCAAAAAACAAGACGCGCCCGTGACGATTACACTGTTTAAAAAGTAAGAAGATATTCCACTTTTCCACGCTGTCACATAATTTTCAATTAGCCAAGTATGCGGCATAGACCAGCTGTGCGTAAAGATTTCATCCGTGCTTTTAAAAGAACTTATAATCATCCAAAGCAAAGGATACGCAATGACGATAAAATAGACAATCAATCCGACATATACTATCGTTACACCTGTGTAGCTCTTCTTTTTTCTTTCTTTAGTGGCTGTATTGACAACATTAGGTAAGGTGACATTTGTTTTAGGCATCTGCATCAAGCGTCTTCCTTTCCTGTTTTAAATGCTTTCATTTGAACAAGAGAAATCAACAGCGTAATAATTAAAATGACAGTAGCAATTGAGGAAGCATAGCCCATCATATCTTTCGAAAAGGCTGTTTTGTATAAATACGTACTTAGGACTTCAGATGATGTACCCGGTCCGCCTCCAGTTAAAATATAAGGTTCATTAAATACTGTAAAAGCACCAGTGAGCGTTAAAATAACAGCCACAAATGTCATTTCTTTTGTTTGCGGTACAGTAATATGAAAGAACATTTTAAATTTATTAGCGCCGTCTATTTCAGCTGCTTCATACAATTCAGGTGAGATTTTTTGTATCGCTACAATATACAGCATGGCAATATAGCCGATAGACTGCCACTGAGATACAGCAATAACTGCATAAATAGCCGTATTACTGTCTCCTAGCCAAGGTTTTGCCAATGAGTCTAATCCGATCATTTTGAGCATTTGATTTAAAAGCCCTACTTCAGGATTGTAAAAAAAAGTAAACAGCAAGGCAATAACGGTCATCGAAACGACTACTGGTAAAAAATAAACCGTTCGAAAAAAAGGAGAAAACCTTCGAATAAGTTTATCTTCTAAAACGGCAGCCACAATTAAACCTCCACCCACTTGAAAAATAATTGAAATGACCGCATAAAGAATATTATTTTTGAGTGCCTGATAAAAGACAGGGTCTTTAAATAAGTGCACATAATTATCTATTCCTACAAAAACTTTGTCTGGTGAAAATGTGCTCCACTCATAAAGACTATCCCAAATATTCTGAAAAATAGGGATGTACACAAGTAGTAAAAAAGCAAAAGCAGGAAGAAGATATAAATAAGGGGTTAGCTTATTGCGTTTTAACATCGCTTTTTCACTTCCTTACTTTTTAGATTCAGCACGAACACTCGCTGCAGCTTTTTGCACATCTTTCATTACTTCTTTAGGTGTTTTATCACCATTTAGCATAAGCTGAGCCCCTGTTAAATAAGCATCTGCAATTCGAGCATCGATTGCCATATCAAACCATGGAGCCATCTCTTTGGCTTGTAAAATATTATCTACTGCTTCTAATTGCTCCGGTGTTGAATTACTGCTGTTAGCTGTATCATTTACTGCACTGTATTTCCCTACTTCTTTTACTAGCTTTTCACCCATTTGTTTTGATGTTAAAAATTCAAGAAATTCCATCGCTTCTTTTGGATGCTTTGTTTTAGAAGAAATCATAAACCCTTCAGGTGATCCAGTTAAATTAGTAGCATTTCCTTTTCCATCCTCTAATTTAGGAAAATTAAACATGCCAATCTTAAATTTCGTTGGACCGAAAAGCTTAATTTCAGCGGTTTCAGCATAAAACATAGCTGCTTTTCCATTTGAAAATTGTTGTCTTGCATATTCATGATCAATCGAATTTGTATTTTTATTAAAGTAAGGAACTAATTCTTCTAATTTTTCTAGAGCTTTTACATAGCCTTTATCCGTGAATGTCCCAGTTTTTGAATTATAGTCTTTTGAAAGAACGTCAGGCTTTACCATGCGCTGATTCAAGGTTCCTACGTAGTGAGAAATGGTCCACGTATCCTGGCTTCCAAATTCTAAAGCTGTATAATGCTTCTTTTTTAACACGCTTAAAACATTTAATAGCTCGTTCCAGTTTGTAGGCGCTTTTAATCCTAATTTATCGAAGATATCTTTGTTGTAAAAAAACATTTTCCCGTCCATTGTGACAGGAACACCGTAAATTTTCTTATTAACGGTATATGGTTTAATTTGAGACTGAACAAGCTTGGAAGACCACGCTGAATCCTTCTTATAATAAGAGGTTAAATCTAAGGCTTTGTTTCCTCTGACAAATTGTCTAGCAAACTCATCGCTCCAAGAAAAGTACACATCAGGAGGGGTATTAGTGCCTGTCATAACTTTAATTTTGTCTTTATACGAATCGTTTAACACCGCTTCTGTTTTAATATCAATATCAGGGTGCTGTTTTTCAAATTCTTTTACAACTTCTTCAAAGTAGCTTTTTTCAGGTTCTTTTGGCCATCTGTGAAAGAATGTTAATGTTGTCTTTCCTGTGTCTGAGTCTGAAGACGTTTGTTTTCCCGCACACCCCCCGAGCATTAAAGAACAACTTAAAAGTGAGGCTAAGATTAAATTTGTCTTTTTCATATAGAAACCCCCTTATTGTAAGTGCTTTCATATATAAGTTATACTATAATGTTTTATAACATTATAGTATAACTCGTAAGGAAAATATACAGATTTCTATCTTTATTAGGAGATTATTAATATTCTACTTTCCACATATAGCGTCTTTTACTTAAAGGATGATTGCGTGCTTCAGCTAATTCTTCGGCATACTGACGCAGTACACGGTTTAATACAAGAGGAGCAATATACCCTTGCACATCTTTATCAATTCCTTCGAAGTCATATGCTTTTGCATCTAGAACAGTTAATTTCTTTCCATATCGTTTAGAGAATGATAAGGCGCGTTCTTCTAAAGGTCTCGTTTCATCTAGTCCAGCTAGGATGATAAACGGTACGTTTTCATCAATAATTTCGAATGGACCGTGGAAATACTCTCCAGCGTGAATAGCGTGAGAATGAATCCACTGCATTTCCATTAAGATACATATGCTGAATGAATAGGCTGCTCCATAGTTCGAGCCGCTGGCCATTGTATAAATAACCGGTTCGGACTTATGTGATTCAGCAAATTTCCTTGCGTTGCTCGCTTCGTATTCTAGAGCTTTTTCATAAACAGACTGTAGATTTTCTAAGCTAGTAACTAACTTTGCAAATTTATCATTTTCTTCTGCTACGTATAAGAGACCAAATACAAGCTGATATAAAACGCCTAAATTTGTTTCAAAAGCATCGATATCATTGCCCCACTCATACTTAATAAAAATATCTGCGCTGTGTGCTAAAGGTGAAGTAGGTTCATTTGTTAAGGCTACAGCATAAGCGCCTTTGCTTTTAGCAAACTTAGCTGCTTCTGTAGTCTCAGGAGTTGTTCCTGACATGGAACATAAAATAACTAAGGAGTCTTTTCCCAGCTGCTGCGGATTGCGGTGGATAAATTCGTTCGAGCTATACAAATCGGATGTAATATGTTGAGCTTCTCGATCTAGTACATACTTAGCTGGATACATGATCGCAGAAGATCCTCCACATGCGACGAAAAACACATTACGAATTTGCTTGCTTTTTAATTCGTTTAATACGGCTTGCACATCACTTTTTACATTCACTGCTGTTTTGCTCATTTTCCCCACTCCTCAAATAAGATATGATATACAACATTATGTAATGTTATATATTGTTATATTAAACCGCAAACGTTAACTAGTCAATACATTTATCAGAATATTTAACTTTTTTATCTATATTTGTAGAAATGCGCTCTTCTGTTTCTCCATCAAAGAAATGCACGTAGGTTAAATTCAACGAAAAAGCGCTTTTGTCCCCTGCTTCAAACTCACATAAAAAAGGCACTCGAGCCACAAACGTTTGCTTTTCTAAACTAGCATATAAAATTGTTTCAGCACCTAGTACCTCTATCATATCTAGTGTCGTAGTGAAGCAAAACTCATTGTTCAACTCTCTCTTACTATCCTCTTTATGATATACAATGTGTTCAGGACGCGCACCCATTATGACCTCTTTCTCATTATGACCTTGAGAATGTAAAGCGTGTATTAGAAAATCAGGAAGCTGTATTTTAGTTTCTCCCATTATAAAATAAGTGCCTTGGAGATACCCCCGAAAAAAATTCATTGCGGGTGATCCAATAAAACTGCCTACAAATACATTCCTAGGATGTCTATAAATATCTTGAGGAGTTCCGATCTGTTGAATAATCCCGTTTTTCATAACAACTAGGCGAGTAGCCATTGTCATAGCTTCCACTTGATCATGCGTCACATAGATTGTTGTTGTTTGCAGCCTTTGATGCAGTTTAATAATCTCAGCACGCATCTGTACTCGCAGCTTCGCATCCAAATTAGATAATGGTTCATCCATTAAGAAAACTTTTGCTTCCCGAACAATAGCACGACCTAAAGCAACTCGCTGACGCTGCCCTCCGGATAAAGCTTTTGGCTTTCTATCTAAATATGTTTCTAGACCTAATGTTTTAGCTGCTTCATTTACCCGTCTATCAATTTCGTCTTTCTTTATTTTTTTTAACTTCAAGCCAAATGCCATATTTTCTCGAACAGTCATATGAGGGTAAAGAGCATAATTTTGAAAGACCATAGCAATGTCACGATCTTTTGGAGCTACTTCGTTCATATGATCTCCATCAATGTAAAAATCACCTTTTGAAATCGTTTCTAGACCTGCAATCATTCGCAGCGTAGTAGATTTACCACAGCCTGAAGGTCCAACAAATATAACAAACTCTTTCTCTCCAATCTGAAGGTTAAAATCATTTACGGCGATATTTTTTTTATCATATATTTTATATACTTTATCTAAATGTAACATTGTCATATCACCTCAGCTCCTTATATTTAAAGTTTGAGATACATGATTGCAAGTTACGCGTCTCTTTTTCCTTAATCCTTAATTCTTTCCTCCTTTTTATTTAAATTGTTAACTTGAGACATTAAAGTAACTTAATAACTATACTAATCGAATCTAGTTAGACAGAAAATAAATATGTAAAGGTTGCTAACACAAAACATACAAGCAACCGTTCACCTTCAAAAAAATAAAAACCTTCTCTAAAATAAGAAGGTTTCACATCATAATCTGCATAGAGACTGCCTTTGCCTTATTTCTGAAGATTTTATTACATATCTTCTTTGCCTTGACAGCTTGGACACTCATAAACATGCACAAAATAAAGTCCAATATGGTGGAATCGTTTCCCTAAGCAATCTGGACATGTTCCTGCTTCGCGCATTTGTTCCCGTCGTTTGTCTCGCTGATTAGCTAAGAAATTTACAAATTTCATAAAAAAACCTCCCTCATGTTTTTGACTATAGGTTTTCCTGATGAGAGGTCTTTTATTCGACTAAGTGTATTTATAACAGCACCTGCTTGATTGTGCTTTTAAACTATACTCACGTTTTCCAATAATACAAAAAGGATAGATAGAGCAGTCTTATAACGCTCATCTATCCTTCATTTTTACCCTATATAATGTTTAATGCTATACAGGCGTATCACTATTTCCTAACAGATATCTAATTTTTGATATAGCTATCATATACAAATTATTCTTCTATTTTGTATTTTTCTTTTTTTCGAAGAAACGGCCACCAGTTTCCTTCTCCAAGCGTTACGACAATCGCTGGCATAAGAAGCGGAAGAATGACAAGGCCATAAAGTAAAAGACCAATAATAACAACCGTTGCTACATGAACAAGTGTTAATACACCTGATGGCATCATAGCCCCAAACGTTCCGGCTAAGATAATAGCAGCAGTAATAATAACCGATCCCATCTTGCTCATAGACGTAACCATCCCTTCTGCTACGCCGCTTTTTACTTCTTCGTTAAAACGGTCTAACAAGAAAATAGAATAGTCAATTCCAAGGGCAACTAAAATAACAAAACTAAAGAATGGCACGGCCCAGCTGATTCCGTCATTCCCCATTATATCCACGAATAGAAGCTCTGAGATTCCCATTGCTGTATAATACGTAAGCAGCAGTGAAGCAATCATGTATACAGGCATGATCATTGAACGGAATAAAATGGTCAGCACAATAAACAGCCCAATCATCATAATAACCATTGTGCGTGAAAGATCGGTTGTAGATAAATCTTTTAAATCCGCATTTGAGCTCGATACCCCTCCGTACACAATTTCTGTATGCTCAAACGGCGTATCAACGACTTCGCTTGCCACCGCTTTTTCAATATTTTTTACGGTTGAAATGGCTTCTTCAGAATATGGATTTTGATCGAGCACTACACTGAGCTTAACTCCTTTTCCATCTGCAAAAGAATAGTTATCGATGGATTGTTTAAACCCTTTATCTTTCATCACTTCTGCTGGAAGGTAAATACCCGTATCTCTAACTGTTGAGCTGTCACTCATGTTATCAAGCATATCTGTTGCTTTTGTTAAGCCATCTGAGATCTTAGTCAGTCCGTCATTCGCACTGTTAACGCCTTTTGCTAACTGGTTGATACTGTCTGATAACGTTCCAACTTGACCTTGCTGAGCTGAAAGATTCTCATTTGCTTGTTGGAGACCGGTTTGAATGGTAGTAAGCTGTTTACTGATTGCAACAAGCTGCGGAACCGCTTGCTGCACATTTCCTGTTGTAGAGAGCTGCGTGCTGACAAGCTGCAGCTGTTGATTAATTTGAGCTAATCCATCTGCAGCAGGTGCAAGCGACCCGCCAGATTTCTCTTTAGAAGCAGACCCCGTTTGGTCAGCTATTTGATTTAGCCCTTTTTTAACATCACTTAATCCTTTTTGCACATCTCCGATTCCTTTAACAGCATCTTTGATTCCGTCTGATACAGAGCCTAACTGTGAATTAACATATAAATCATCAATCTTTTCTCCGGTAGGCTGTGTGATAGTCATAACAGAATCTACGTGATCCACTTTTTCAATTGCTTTGCTTATATTTCCTAAATAAGGAATAGCATCCGCCTTTGTTAACTCTTTATCTCCTTTAATAATAACATTGACAGGAAACGCTTTTCCTTCTCCCAGTGCATCACTGATAGCATTTAGTCCTTTTATAGATTTATAATCACTGCTTATTTCAGCAGTAGAATCAAACGATACTTTTGAGTCGTACGTTACAATAAAAGGCACGGTAATAATCGCTGTAATGACTAAAAACACGAACGGTCGCGCCACTGCCTTTTTTCCTAAAAAGCCCCACAGCTTATTATCGCTATGAGAAGCCACTTTTTTAGAAGGCCAAAATAATTTTTCTCCAAGCGTAACCATAAAAAGTGGAAGCAGAGTAAATAAAATGACTAGCAGTACACCTACGCCCACTGCTACCCCAACAGCCGACTGGAAAATGGCAAACTTGGCAAATCCAATGGCTGCAAATCCAATAAATACGGCAATTCCGCTGATAAATAGCGTTCTTCCTGCTGTACGATAAGCCGTGATCGTGGCCTCTACTTTATCATGTCCGTTTGCCAATTCTTCACGGAAACGATTAAGTAAAAGAATGCAGTAATCCGTACCAATTCCAAATAAAATAGCTACTAAGAACGTTTGCGTGAACGTTGAGATTGGAAAATCGACATTTTTAACTAAAATCCCTAGTAACGATTGACTGATTAAGTATGTGATTCCCACAATTAAAATAGGAATAAACGGCGTCACGACTGAACGGAAAACGAGTAAAAGCAAACCTAAAATCAAAAAGATAGTAATAAACTCGGTTTTCTTTAACCCTTCTTCTGAACTGTGTGCAAAATCCTGATTAATAAGAGATGCACCTGTTACATATGCCGTAGTGTCTTTTGGCACGCTATCATAAATCTGATTCGCTATTTTTTCCACTTTTTCATCCGATCCACTGACAGTAACCGGAACTAAAACGGTTTTTTTGTCTTTAGACATTAATTGATTACGAACATCTTGATCATCTGTTAAAGGCGTTGTGACATCTTTTACACCTTTAATTTTCGCTGTCTTATCAATGATTTTCTGTATTTGTTTCTCACTATCTTTATCTAATGCGTTATCTAACTTGATAACCATGCTGATGGTATTACTGTCTTCTCCAGCATTTTTTAGAATTTGGCTGGCTCTAGATGAAACGGCATCGTCGGGAAGCTGAGACTGTCCTTTTTCACTTGCGAGCTTTGTTAAATTTGGTGACGTTAGCATCAATATAACCGTTAAAGCTAAAATAAAGGCCGCAATCACCCACTTAAATTTCACAATAAATTTCATTCTTTGCTTTCCCCTTTTGTAGTTAACTTTTCTTTTGCCATTGTAAGAATTTCAATAAATGTATCTATTTTTTCTTCTTCTACATCATCAAACAAATTCTCAATGATACTAAAACACGCGGCATTTCCGTCATTTATTACCTTTTCTCCTTCAGCCGTAATCTTAATAAGCTTAGAACGTTTATCGCTCTCTAGTTCATTAGTGTCCCACTCCACAAGCCCTTTTTCGAGCAGCTTTTTGATTCGATTCGAAATGGCACTTTTATGAACACCTTGCAAGACAGCAAGACTGCCTGGTGAAGATGGACCTTTAATCATTAAACTATTTAACAAATCAAACTGCTGCCTAGAGACATGTTCGAAGAGGTTATGGCTAAGCTCTCTGTGAATTACTTCTGTTCCTACAAACAGCACTTCTTCAAAAAGTTCTACAGCTTGATATAACTTGCTTTTCGTCACTTCTTTCCCTCCTTTGCTCATTTAGTTTATAGGTATAAACTATTCAACTTTAAAAATAGTTTATAGGACTAAACTTTATTCTGTCAATAAATTTATGTCTGACTGTCTTCATATATGATAAAGATAAATAGAAATCTTGAAAGGTACCGCTTACATCAGCTTTTTTGGTTGTCAAAGCTCCATCACTTAAGTATTATTAGTAATTGACTTCTTTTCAAGGAGATATAAATTTTATACACAGAAAGGGTGATCACACATGAATACAATGCATGCTAATGAGCAGATCAGTAAGAAAGATTCCTTTCCAATTGCTCTCATCTCGTTGACTCTTGGAGCTTTTGCTATTGGAATGACGGAATTTGTTATTATGGGGATACTTCCTAACGTTGCGGAAGACCTTCATGTTAGCATTTCGACTGCTGGCCAGCTAATTACAAGCTATGCGTTAGGAGTAGCAATCGGCGCGCCAATTTTAACCATTTTTACTCATCGACTTCCTCAAAAGCTTCTGCTTTGTTTACTTATGCTTTTATTTATTCTCGGAAATGCAATTGCTATTATTGCACCTAGCTATGGAATTTTAATGGGAGCTCGTTTAGTTACGGCATTATGTCACGGTACTTTCTTTGGAGTAGGCGCTGTTATTGCTTCACGGCTCGTACAACCTCATAAACGTGCAAGTGCTGTCGCAACGATGATGGCAGGTTTAACCATTGCAAATATCATCGGTGTTCCTGTGGGAACATTCATCGGGCAACACTTAGGCTGGAGAGCTTCGTTTGGGGCTATTACGATCATGGGGATTATTGCATTTATTGGTATTATTCTGTTTATCCCAAAACTTGGTCAAGACAAATTAACGGGTCTAAAACAGCAGTTTGCTGCTTTTACTCAACCAAAACTTCTTGTGATGCTTCTTTTAAGCGCAATAGGATGCGGTAGTTTATTTACTGTATTTACGTACATTACACCGCTTCTTGAAGACGTTACAGGAGTAAGTGAACATAGTGTTACGTGGATACTTGTATTATATGGATGCGGCGTTACGCTCGGAAACGTTGTTGGAGGCAAGCTAGCAGACTGGAAGTTAATGCCTTCGGTTGTAGGTATATTTGCTTTTCTTTGTATTGTGCTGACTATTTTTACGTTTACCGTTAAAAGCCCAGCAGCAGCAATTATCACGCTGTTTTTCTGGGGAGCAGCAGCATTTGCTGTAATGCCTGGTATTCAAGTGAAAATTATGAACTTAGCACAGGAAGCACCTGCTTTAGCTTCTACTTCGAATCACTCGTTTGCTAACTTAGGAAATGCTTTTGGCGCCTTTTTCGGAGGCGTAATTATTAATCATATGGGACTTACTTCACTTCCTTGGGTCGGCGCCATTTTTGTAGGAACAGCTTTTATTATCAGCACTTGTCTTTTTATTGTGGAGACACGCAAAAAACATAGTGAACAATCGTCCTAACTGTCTAACAACCGAACAACAAGTAGAAAAAGAGCCTTTCTTTGCTGAAAGGCTCTTTTTCTACTTTTAACTTGCTTTTTTCATTTCTTTACTTGTTAATCGACTGTGTTTACGAGAATAACCGACATATACAACTAGACCAAGCACAATCCATATGCTAAAATACAGCCATGTTGTTTTAGGAAGATTAATCATTAAAAACAAACAAGATAATACAGATAAAATTGGTAAAATCGGGACAAACGGCATTGTAAATCCACGTTTTAAAGTTGGGTGCGTTTTACGTAAGATGATAATGCTGACGCCCACCATGCCGAAAGTTAAAAGAGCTCCGATATTTGCTAAATTCGCAAGTTCTTTTAGATCAATAAACCCTGAAATTAACGCTCCGATAATCCCTACTAGCCAAGTAGAAAGAGTCGGAACTCCCGTTTTCTCATTTGTTTTAGCAAATGCTTTTGGCAGCAAGCCGTCGCGGCTCATTGAGAATAAAATGCGTGTTGCTGCATAAATGTAGGCGAAAATAACAGCCATGATTCCAATGACAGCTCCTGCAGCAATAACCCCTGCCACTGCATTTTGTCCTACTGAATGGAGAACATAGGCCATTGCTTCTGGGACATTCAGTTCCTTGTACGAAACAACTCCGGTCATAACAAGGCATACCGCTACATAAATAATCGTGCAGATCACAAGTGAACTAATAATTCCAATGGGCAAATTGCGCTGCGGATTCTTTACTTCTTCTGCTGATGTAGATAAGGCATCAAAACCTAAGAAAGCAAAAAATACGGCCGCGCCCCCTGTCACAACACCTTCAATTCCATAAGGCATAAAAGGTGTCCAATTAGACGGTTTTACATAAAAAGCTCCTACAATAATAAAAAGAAGGATAATAAACAATTTAACAAGCACCATAAAGTTATTCACTTTTTTACTTTCTTTTGTTCCTCTTGAAAGCAGCCATGTAATAAGAAGCGTAATACAAATAGCAGGAAGGTTAACTAGACCTCCATTTCCAGGGATCGTAATCAATTCTTTTGGCAGCGAAAAACCAAAGCCTTCTAAAAAGTTGTTAAAATAAGAAGACCATCCGTTTGCTACTGCTGACATTGTTAACAAATAGACAGAAAGCAACGTCCATCCCATTAAGTGCGCTACCACTTCGCCGATGGTTGCATATGTATAGGTGTAAACGCTCCCAGATACAGGTATAGTTGAAGCAAATTCCGCATAGCACAGCGCTGCAAAACCGCATACAATAGACGCCAATATAAAAGAAAAAATAACGGCTGGTCCAGCATCGTTAGCAGCTACTAAGCCTGTTAATACTAAAACCCCCGTTCCGATTACGGCTCCAATACCAAGAAGAGTCAAATCGAATGCTCCTAATGTTTTGACTAGAGATTTGTTTTGACTTTGTTCTAATAATTGCTCGATTGACTTCTTTTTAAATAGTTTTCCCATTGCACTCTCTCCTCTCTGTTGCCATTCATCCCTTAAAAAACTTGAAAATAACGTTTTTCCCCATTGGGCTGCGCGTTTTTACTTCAGATACAGAAGTAATTATATAGAAATAATTACTAACTTGTCTATTAGTATACTAATATCATTATATATATTTCAAGAGTTTTTGTAAGCGATTTCTTAATATCGCTCTATTTTGGATTTATAAACTAAATAAAGAGATTATCATTGTGCTTACGTATAATAAGTTTGAATAAAAATAATATTCTAAAAAATTATTTTACATGTTTTTAGATAACTTTTTTCACTAACTATCTTCAGATATAAATTCCTGACATAGAGATTATTTACAGAACGATGAATGTTTTATCTTACCGGGTGTTATAATGATGAAAACTGAAGTGTATGAAGGGCGGAGAAAGATGATTAACTTACTTATTGGCTGTATTTTACTAGCATTAGGAGTATACTTTATGTTTAAATTTCTTTTTCACTCTCCTTCTAAAAAGAAGCGAGATCAGCAAAATATAAACAAACCATCAGGTGAGGCTTCAGCTTCATCCCGTACAAACGATTCGAATGGAATAAGATAAATTTTTTTATAAAATACCGGCGTTTGTCTAAGGCAAAAGTTATACTGCTGATATATATTATCTTATACCCTTCTAGTTCAATATTCCCTTCATTTTGGTGTGAGACAAAATGAAGGGAATCACTATCCGACTTAAAAAATCGGATTTTTCTATTTAATAAGGTAAATAGCTTCAATACACTCTGTTTGAATTCTTTTCTTTATTCAAGTGTACAGCTGCCTCTTCCACACTTACTGTTCCTATATTTTTCTTCCCGTGCTTTCGCATAGCAAGCGATTCATTTTCCACTTCTTTATCTCCTATCACAGCCATATAAGGAACTTTCAGCATTTCTGCTTCTCGAATTTTCAGCCCTATTTTTTCAATGCGATCATCTACTTCAACACGATACCCTTTTAACTCCAGCTCGTGTTTCACTTTATATGCATATTCCACGTGCGGCGGTGCAATAGGCAAAAGCTTAAATTGAACAGGAGCCAACCAAAGAGGAAATTGACCTTCGTAATGTTCAATCAAGATGGCCATAAATCGCTCAACTGATCCGTATATAGCGCGGTGAATCATTACGGGACGATGAGGTTTATTGTCTTCTCCAATATACATACAGTCAAACTTATCCGGCATTAAGAAATCAAGCTGAACTGTTCCGCACTGCCAGCTGCGACCTAAGGAATCTAAAATATGAAAATCGATTTTCGGCCCATAAAAAGCTCCTTCTCCTTCATTTACCTGATAGTCTAAGCCTTTTTCACTTAACACAGATTGAAGCGACTTTTCTGCTTGGTTCCATGTTTCAATATCTCCCATGAATTTTTCAGGTCGTGTGGATAACTCCACTTTGTAATTGAAGCCAAAATGTGAGTAAAAGTCATGGATAAACGCTAGAATGCGGCTAATCTCAGCTTCAATCTGACTGAGTTCTACGAATAAATGAGCGTCGTCCTGTGTGAATGAACGGACTCTTAGCAATCCGTTTAAAGACCCAGAAAGCTCGTGACGATGAACTAATCCAAGCTCTGCGTATCGAATCGGAAGTTCTCGGTAGCTTCTTCGCTTGCTGTTAAACAATAAAATGGCTCCCGGACAATTCATCGGTTTAATCGCATAGTTTTGTTTGTCAACATTTGAAAAATACATATTCTCATGATAGTGCTCCCAGTGCCCTGATTGTTCCCAGAGCTCCTGTTTCATCATGATGGGTGTTTTTATTTCTTGATAGCCTGCTTTATAATGCTTTTGTTTCCAGTAATTTTCTAACTCATTTCGAATAATCATTCCGTTAGGTAAGAAAAATGGCATACCAGGAGCTTCTTCCATCGACATAAACAGCTCCAGTTCTTGACCTAACTTTTGATGATTTCGCTTTTCTGCTTCCACTTGTTTTGACATGTTCATTCCTCCAATATGTTTTTATTCAACAAAAAACCGCACTCATCCCTAGTAAAGGGACGAATGCGGCCGTGGTACCACCCTAATTCCGTAAAATACTTATACGTATTTTACGCTTAAAAAGATAACGGTTTTACCGGTTGCGGTTTCAGTGTATACACATTCCCCGCCGCAGCTCCAAGGTGGTAAATTCATTTCGTTTTCTAAGGGTTCTCAGCCAGTGACCCTACTCTCTGTAAAGAAAATCCAAAAATGATTCATGTCCTTTTCATTGCTTGTATATTCATTTTTTCTACATAAAAAGCCGCACTCATCCCTAGTGAAGGGACGAATGCGGCCGTGGTACCACCCTAATTCCGTGAAATACCTATACGTATTTCACGCTCAAAAAAGATAACGGTTTTACCGATTGCAGTTTCAGTTATGCACGTTCCCTGCAATAGCTCTAAGGTGGTAAATTAGATGATTTCTTAAGGGCTCTCAGCCAGTGACCCTATTCTCTGCGAAGAAAACAGCATCTAATTCGTGTCCTTTTCATTGCCAAATACTGTTTATTAGTTGTTAAAAGCGATTATAGTGTATAAATTTAACAGAAGTCAAGAAGTAATTTTTTATTTTTTTATGGTATAGAATTACTTTATGCTTGAATTCTTGAAAAGTTACTTAAGAATCTACGGACTTAAAAAGTTTTTTATTATACTATTAACGACTACATTTCATTCTTATTTTCATAACAATAAAGGCGAAAAAGAAAGATGCTATAAGTCCTTATTTGTTTTATCTAAGCGGGATTAATGAAGTGAAACCAATACTACCCCAAACCAGAACAAGTAACCTAACACAAGCATCATCAGGTTTTCAATTTATATACTAAAATATTAAATACACCTTTTTCTGCTTACGCAAATATCTGACTTGAATCCATAGAAACTATTTTTTATCTATCTTTAGACAAAAGCTCATCATGCATGCTTCCACTTTGCGGAAAAATCCGTTTTTTCCTGACTTGTTCTTTAAGAATAACGTCAAGCTGCCGCTGAATTTTCCTTGTTTCATTTGTCGAAAAATACGGGTGAGCCAGATTTACTGTTTCTAACGGATCCTTGGTCAAATTGTACATTTCAATTTGATCAGGAACACGGGTTGTTTTAAGGGTAGTAAAACTCACAGGGTAACCTCCATATTGCTCTCCGTGAATGAATTCATCTTTTTCGTCATCTGCTGACCAAAATTGCAGATTATCATGATAGCGAGCGTATTTCCAAATTTCCTTTCCTGCCGCTGACGAAAACTCGACAATGACCGCTTGAATGTGATTAGGCTGAACAACTGACGGGTAGCTTTCTCCTAAAAAATTTGTTTGGTGAAGTCCTTTTGTCGGGTCATCATCCGTCATGAAGAAAATCGCTGTTTCCTCTTGCTCAGCACACGTTTCTCCTCGAAGTATACCTGACAGGTCTCGCCCAACAAATGGATGTACTTCCGTATGACTTTTTTGTAATTGCTTTTGAATAGTGGAAGCATCTATATTAGCTAAACTAAGCATTGTCGGGATCAAGTCAAGGTGACTAGTCAGTGTGTCTGTACGTTGATAACTAGGAAACAAACGCTTGTTATGAATGAGAAGCGGAACGTGAATAGATTCTTCATACATGTTGTACCATTTTTGATGTAGTCCCCCGTGAGCTCCAAGCAAATCACCGTGATCAGACGTAAAAATAATAATTGTATTTTCATAGAACGAAGATTGTTCCATGGTCCGAAGAACTTTTAAAATTTGTTTATCAACATTTTTTTGCAGCTGATAATACAAGCGCCGGTAGAAGCTAGAATTTGGGGTTGGCTGCAGCGCTTTTGGATAGATGTATTTATAGCTGCTTTGAGCGCTAGGCTTTGTTTGTAAAGGTTCTCTAATGGTAGGTGGCGGATCGATGTTTGGAATCGTCTCATCAATAGAAAACTGAAACATAGGAAGGTGTTTGGTAATCGCTCCGAACAGCGCAATGTCATGCGGGTTCACAAATGAAGCTACCATGAGCCAAGGCTGCGCAGGCGCTTGATGTTCTAATCGTTGAATAAGCTCTATGATTTCCTCTGCATATATTTCGTCTCGTCCGCTCACTCCAACGGCCGCAGATGAACCGGAATTGTGCGGATTTCTCCCTTCCGGTTCCGGACCAATCCACCCTGAAAAACCAAACTTTTCAAGCTTATTAGCCCGTTGATAAAGGCCTTCTTTCTCTGGATCCGGTATTCCTGTTTGCATCTGATAGCTAGAAAAAACGTCATGTGTTCCTGGAATTAAGATGTTCTCATCAGAAATATGCCATTTTCCTTTATAAAAGGTTTGATATCCAGCCTTCTTAAAATACTCTCCCATCGTCGGGACGGTATTAGGCTGCAGCCAAAACATATCAGGATCTTGTGATTTCTTTGCGATACCTTGCGTTTGCGTAACTCCGTGCAAGGAAGGATACTGCCCTGTAAACAATGTAGCTCGACTTGGTGAACAAGCTGTAGAACCGACGTAGTGACGGGTAAATTCCATTCCATGCTGTTTTAAAAATTCATGTGCTTTTAAATGTTTTTTTCGCCACTTTTTTAGTTCTTTACTTTCATATAAGGGTGGAAACCGCTCCTCGTCCACGATAATCAACAAAAAATTAGGCTGTTTCTGCATGTTTATTCCTCCGCATGTTTATCAAATTTTCTGTATTGATAAACTATGTAAAAAGCACTTTTTTTAGAAGAACGGAGTACGGTTCATGTCTTTTTATACCCACACAAAAAAAGACTTGGAGGATTTCTCTAAGTCTTTCATAACTCGTTTCAATACGATATTCCTTATTTTTTGTAAGCTTTTAGCTGCTGATTTCGTTTATAGGTGCTAATGATACTAGGTATCAATTATACTTATCATAAAACTCCACATCATGTAGCGCCAATCCCCTGTAAAAAGCGCTACTCCCGTAAAAAAACGAGCTGACCAGCAAGAGCTAACCATGAAGCTATCCAAGCAAACATCATATTCTCTTTCACGTTATCACCTCATATTTTTAATTATGAATGACTTTTTATATTTTACCATGAAATTCTAATTTTAAAGATTATTCTACTGTTTATTTTATGTACATAACTAAAAAAGCTAATAGCAGCGCGCAGCTAGCCATTAGCTTTTTTATTATTTTGCAAATACATGATTTCCTATTTTAATTGTTTCTTGTTTTTGGCGCAGCCATTGATCTCCCGTTTTATCAGGATTAAAGAAGAATAATGAACCTTTTCCTTGACCTTGGAAGTTAATTGCTTCTTCTACAGCTTTTTTTGAATCTTTGTCTGCAGGTTTATTAATTTGACCGTTGCTGACCGGACTATACTGACCTTTTTGATAAATAACGCCTTTTACAGTGTCTGGGAATTTGCTGCTGTCGACTCTATTTAATACAACTGTCGCCACGGCTACTTTGCCTGCATAAGGCTCTCCTTTGGCTTCAGCTGATACAAGACGAGCTAATAATTCTTTATCATTTTTATTTACTTGAACGTGCTGTTCATGAGCGGGCACTGCTGCAAATGCTGAGTAACCTGCACCAAAACTTGGGATAAGCATTGCTATAGCAATCACTAGTTTCTTTATCATAAAAATAAAAAGCCTCCTTGCTATTTCTTGACGTGGTTCATATGCTAGCAGAAATATAGGAGTCTTTCATTGCAAAAAATTATCCAGTTCCAAAAGAAATTGGATGTTATTGTCTTCTTTAAACAATCTTTAGCTTATAAAGAACCCTTTATGATTACGTATGAGTTGCACTTCTAAACCTTAAAGAAATTATAATTTTTCTGTTTGAAATATAAAGTTTGAACTGTATATTTCCTTAACTACTGAAGAAAGAATATCAATTCCTTTCTTTAACTCCTCATCTGCAGCAGTAAGACTTATGCGAATGCACTCCCGGTTGTGAGAAGAAGATTGGCTGCCGTGAAAGAATGAGCCGCCTGGCACTACAATCAAGTTTTCTGCTTTTAATTTATTGTATAGATCGCTATCACTGAAAGGCAAACCTTCTAACCAAAGCCAGCCAAATAACGAACCTTCCGCTTTGTGCAAATACCAAGGAATATCATCCGGCATACGTGTAGTTAAAAGTTTTTTTAAATAGTCATGTTTTTGTTTATAATGAGTTCTTATATAGTTAGCTGAAATTCTGGCTAACTGCCCGCTCTTTAAGGTGTTAACCACCATCCTCTGACCTAGCCTAGAAGAGTGAATCAAAATATTTGATTGAAATGCTTCCATTACTTTTATGAAGTCACTTTTTCCTATAGCAATTCCTATTCTCTCACCAGGCAATCCGGCTTTAGAAAGACTCATGCAGTGAATGATATTATCATGTATGATTGGATCCATTTCAATGAAATTAATAGCAGGAAAAGGCGGTGCGTAAGCTGAATCAATTAGAAATGGAATGTGATAGTCCTTGCACACTTGGGATATAAGCTGTACGGCTTCTTCGGAAAGGATGTTGCCGCTTGGGTTATTAGGTCTTGATAATACAATAGCTCCGATGTCTGGGTCCTGAGCTATTTTATCTTTAAATGCCTGTTTGTTAAATTCATAGCGAAACGTATGACGATCAAGCTTTGAGAGGATAGGAGGAATTCCTTCTATTACACCTTCCTCAAGTGCGACTCCACTATACCCAGCGTAATCTGGCAGCATAGGTATTAATGCTTTTTTTACTCTTCCTTCTTTACTTGTACCACAAAACGAATTTAAAGCTAAAAAAAAGAGATTTTGACTTCCCGACGTGATCAAGACTTGTTCTCTGTCCAGTTTAATACGATAATTCGTAAAGAAGTATTCTCTTATGCAATCAATTAATTCATGCGTACCGTAACTAGAACCATATTGGCTAATCAAATTTTTTAATTGTTTGTCGTTCACAATATCTCTTAAAGCTTCTTCCCACATTTCATAAACTTGAGGGAGGATGGCAGGGTTGCCAGCACTTAAATTCACATATTGATTGAGATTGGAATTGAGCACCTCTTGGATGTCATGCATGATAGCGCGAACACCTACTTTATCAGTCATTTTGCTTCCTATTTTACTTAAATGCAAAGCAGTCACTAGTGCACCTTCTCCTTAAAGATTATGGTCATCGAATAGTAAGTATGGAACTTCAATCTTTTTATTTTGCTGATTAATAAAGTAATTGTCCGGGATAATAAATTTATCATCGTTCTCACTAGGTAATAAGTATTTTCGAACATAATGTTCAGCTTCTTCTTTATAGTCAAGGTCACTTTGAATCGTTTCAAGTTCTTCAATTTCTTTTACTAAAAGATCCAGTTCTTCTAAGCATATGTCTAAATCTAAATAAGCATGGTCTCCTTTTCGGGATATTGAACGCCCATTTGCAACTAGCCAGCTAAAAAGAAAAAAACCTGTTCCAGAATCAAAGTTTCGAGGTGCATTATGCTGACTAGGGTATCTTAAAAGTCGTTCAAAGAGAACAAATTCCGTTATCTCTTCCCAAAAAGGATATTTTCTTTTATGAAGAGTCAGCACCGTCTGGCAATCTACTTTAACTTCTTCTAGTATGCCTGCAAAAAAATTCATTTTCGCCTGTATATGTTGGTCAAAAGGTTTGTTTCCGCAGTGATGGTAATAATCATGCAGATATCCCCAGATTACCCTTGCCTGATAAGTGTCTTCTCTATTCATAGTATGAGATTTAAAGTTGAAATCAGGAAAGATAGAAGACGCTCTTTTTAATGTATCCTCATTGTATATGCTGTGAAATTTATTAAAGAAAAATATCGCGAAGTTTTGACTTGTTACCTTTTCTTTTGTTTTTACATTCTCAGGGAAAAATACAATACACTTCCCTTCCATAAATCCTTGAGTACCAGCCAACAGCTTTAAAGATTCACACCCATTTTTAGGATGAGGAAGGTCTGCTTCGATGGATTTCATGATTTCAGGTTCATCGCGCACAGCGATAAAGGCTTCTAAATAAAATCCTCTTTTTGTAGGGCCATTAGGCGTTACAATCGGTCCTAAAAAGAACGTCGCCTCCCCGTTTGCAGGCGGGCTATAGGCAATTAACGTTTGATCAAAATAAGGAGCTTGATCGAGTCCTCTTTCAATCCAATCACATACGTCATTTTTTAATGCATTCCACACTTCAGGTAAATTTAAAGAGTTATATATTGTTTCAGTTTCAGCAACTACTTTTAATAAGAGCTCTCTAGCTTTTTCGTAATTTCTTTTGACCTCTCCATTTTGGCCCTGATATTTTCTTATCTCATATAGAGAAGGTACTATTTTATCGTTTAATAACTCCACTAAACTTTGAGTATGATTTTTTGTTAACATGATTAAAACCCTCCTTTTTTAGAACAGCTACTTAGCAGAAATATTTTTAGATGATTTAAGAGTAGAATTATTTGTGTTTTTCTCTATTTGCTTTTTCAAGTTAATAAATATAACCCCTGCTATTACAAACGCTGTACCTATATAGACCTGTTTGTTTAATGTTTCACCTAAAAAGACAAATCCTACATATAAGGCGATAACCGGTGAAATAAATAAATGCGCCGTTGCTTTTGATATATGCCATTTTTTTAATAAATAAATATTAATAGAAAACCCCACGACCGACCCTATAATGGCCAAGTATAATAATGAGATAAGACTAATCCCAGAGAAAGTGCGGTTTCCATTTTCTACGAATAGACTAACAATCAGTAAACAAGCGCCTCCACTTAGCATCGAAAAAGAATTAAAGGTCATAATAGGCAAGGATTTTATGCGAGATTGAACTTGAACAGTTATAAAAGCAGAACCTAGCATAGCCATTAAAATGACGATCATGGCTACTATTTGAATCACATTTCCCTGTATAAACAGCTGATTTCCAAATACAACGCTCATACCAATTAAGCACATGACTACACCTAGCTTTTGTCCTTTTGTAGCTGGTGTTCCTTTAAATAAGCGATTAAATAAAAGAGCAAACACTGAAATGCTGGCAGCTAAAACGGAAACAAGCCCGCTTGGCAAATAAACGGATGCCCAATAAACAGAACCAAACGGTAGAGCAAAGTACAAAATTCCGTTTAATGCTGAAATGGTTACTACTTCTTTTGAAACGGCCATTTTTTTTGTGAGTAAGAGGTAGAGGGCAATTATTAAACTAGCAATTAAAAACCTCATACCTGCTGACCATAGAGGCAAGCTATCCTTTAATCCAGTCTTTTGAAAAGCCCATGTCGTTCCCCCGATGACGGCTAATAGACAGAACAAAAGATGTACATGAATACGGGTTAATTTAGAAATCACTGTTTCACCTTATTTCTTTTTTAAAGTTAAGCCTATTTTCTTCCGTGGAGCGTAAAACACATCGGCACTTCTCCAAAATCTTTTACAATTGTTAACTCCTTCTCGGTAGCGGCTTTACTCGTTGTAATACATGCGTCTACCTTTCCTTCTAAGCAATCAATCGCCGCTTGAGCATTACTATTTACTAACTGAACATTGGGACTGATGGAATGAGCTAAATCAACAGGGGCAGGATGTGAAGCAATTAACAGGTTATTGGTTGTTATCACCTCTTCTTTTGAGGCAAGCACCATGTTATACGTTGGCATAATAAAGCTATCTACTAGCTCTAAACTAGTTAAATTTTTGAACACAATATCATGTAAGTAAGGATATACTGCGCAGCCTAGAAGAGCAGAACTCTCTGTTTCTTTCACATGAACTAAAGCTTCTTCCAACGTTTGATGCAAAAAGACCTGACCTTGTATGCTTTGGCGTTCGAACCACAGATAGCCTGCTTTTTCACAATTTGTTCCTTCAGGCCCTAAGGTATGGATAATGCTAATTTTTTGAAGCTGCTTATTTTTCTTACTAGACGACTCTGCAACTATCATAGCCTTTGATACCCCCTATGCGTTTACTTTATTTTTATAAACGATTTTTACTTTGTTATCTAAATAGCTGTAATACTGCTCACAGTCGGAATAAGAGTCATGAGTGGTTAAAATAAATCCAGGGTACCCTGAAAAGTGCGGATATGGTAAAATGTCTGTCCCTTTAGTGATAAATTGAATAACTCTTTTTACTTCAGTATCTCTGCGCACGTCTTCTAAGCCTCGAATTTCTTTAAAAATCCCATGGCCTTGCACAGGGATAATGTAGTTGCCCACCACTTTCTTTCGTTTTCTTTCATTTCTTAATACAGGAGGTTTTAACCCTAATACATAGTAAAAAACTAGCTCCATATAGTTAATACCTGTACTTTCCTTTACGATATAATGAGAAATCCCAGATCCTCCAATGCGCGCTCCTATTTCAATTACATAAGGTTTTCCTGCTGGGTCCAGGCGTAATTCAATATGAGCTGGGCCATTCTCAATTCCTAAAGCATTTGCTGCTCTAGCTGCTTCTTGTGCAATAGATTGCCAAACGTTTTCTTCTAGCTGAGCTGGAGCTATATAAACACCTTCTTCAAAGAAAGGTCCTTTGGAATTTCCTTTATAACCTATAGAAAGTACATAAACTTCTCCTTCTACAGAAAACGTTTCAATAGCAAACTCTGGTCCGTCTATAAATTGTTCAATTACCATGCTCGTTTTATTTTTTGTGAATTTGCTTAGGTCTTCTTCATTTACGCGTCTCACTTTTTCTATGCTGTCAATCAGTTCCTTTTTATTATTCGCTCGTGATACACCTTGACTGGAAAATCCGTTAGAAGGTTTTACTACGACAGGATAAGGCAGTGAAAGATTCTTTAATTCCTCCGTATTTTCAACCTCTTTAAAATACGGAGTGTTAAGATCATTATCTTTTAAAACCTCTCTCATCTTCTGCTTGTTTCGACAGTTACTAATCACAAACGGTGATAAGCCCGGTAAGTTTAACTCTTCTGTCAGCTGAGATACAACCTCTAATGCAGGCTCATATAATGTCATAATGCCGTCAAAAGGATTTTTGTGATGCTCTGCTTTAATAATCTCAAGAGCTTTGTCTGGGGTGTGAAATAAATCAATGGGTATGAAATTTTGTACGTTTTTAAGATGCTTAGGTTCTACTTCTTCTTGGTTATAAAAAAACGTCAATTTAATTCCGAGAGCTTCTGCTTCTTCAAAAATAAACGGTAAATATGTATTTTGTAACACAACTGCTAGATGCTTATTTTGTAACGGCATTTACTTCCCCCCTACTTTTAAACAGTTCTTCACTGTTCGATGACTAAATTCTAATGACCGCTTCATATATTTGTCAATTTAATTTTATATAACATTAGGAATATATAGAATATTTAATATATTAGTAAAAAGTAAAGAAAAGAATAGTTTATAGGGTTAATACTAAAGTGAAACTAAAAGCAGAAATTTTGCTATTTGATTATAAAGATATTGTTAAAAAAATTTAATGAGAATTTTTCTATAAAAAAGAAAGGTCGACATAGATTCAACCTTTCTTTTTTATATTTTTTATTAAAATAGATACTTATCATTTACAAAATAAGTTTTCTTTATCAGCTATTTCTTTAACGATTTGAGGATCTAACTCAACACGCAAAAAAGATAGCGGTTCTTTCCATTCGCAAGTGCTGTCAGCTCCAGCAGGGATAAAGTTAATATCATTTTTAAAAGCTACTCCTCCCTGAAAGCTATCTGCTACTGTTTCTTGAATCGCAACAGGCTTAGCGGTACGGTGAAGAAGGAGCAAATGTTTATCCAACGTTTCACGTGCTTGTTGAGGCTGAACATTTTCTGCTTTTATAATTTGAACATTTTCTTGTTTTTGACTCAAGATGTCCTTTGAGTTAAACTTCACTTCTTTCATATTGCGCTCCTTTTTCATAGATATATCCATTTTTCACTTTCTTGTTTGAATTTATGTGAACCCTTTTTGTTTACTATAGTGAAAGAGAAAATAAAAAGAACCATTCTTCCTGCTCTACTTAATTTCCAGTCATTTATAAGATAAAACAAAAAGAAGAAGACAGATGTCTCCTTCTTTTTGTTTTTCACTTTACAGTGACGCTTTTAAAATAGCTAAAATATCATCTTTATTTAGTTTTTTAAAGTTACCGAAACCTCCGTACGCCATTTCACGAGCAGCAATTCCAGCAATTTCGTCTAGTCTCTCTTCTCCGATATCGTAATCTGCTAAGCGAGAAGGTGCACCAAGGCTTGACCAAAAAGCGCTTAACTTATCGATTCCTTCTAATGCAATTTCTTTGTCGCTTTTACCTGCAGTTTCAATATCGAACATGCTTGTCATTACACGCTTCATACGAGTTACATCTTGATCTACAACGTGTCGCATCCAATTTGGGAATAGGATTGCTAAACCGCCTGCATGAGGAATGTCATATACCGCTGATACCGCGTGTTCAATTGTATGTGAAGCCCAATCGCCAAAGTAGCCCATTTGAAGTGTTCCGTTTAGCGCGATTGTTCCGGAATATAAAATCGTTTCGCGGTGCTCGTAGCTTTGCAGATCTTTTAGCAATTTTGGTGCTGTTTCAATTACTGTTTGTAATACGGAATAGCACATACGATCTTGTAAAGGCGTGTTTTTCACGTTATGGAAATATTGTTCAAACACATGGCTCATCATGTCTACCATGCCGTAGATAGTTTGATCTCTAGGAACAGACATCGTGTTCACAGGATCTAATATAGAAAATACAGGATGCGTAACGGCGCTTCCCCAAACGTATTTTTCATTTGTTTCCCAATTCGTAATAACAGAATCAGGATTCATTTCAGAACCTGTTGCTGCCAATGTTAATACCGTTCCGAACGGCAGTGCTTTTGTAGCCGTTACTTTTTTGTTAATAATATCCCAGACGTCTCCTTCATACTCAGCTCCGGCAGCGATTGCTTTTGTGCAGTCAATAACGCTTCCTCCGCCGACTGCTAACATGAAGTCAATGTTTTCATTTCGGCAAATTTCAATTCCTTTTCGTACCGTAGATAGTCGAGGATTTGGCTCTACGCCCGCTAACTCATTTATATTTACGTTTAACTCTTTTAACAGCGTAAGAACTTGATCGTATAAACCGTTTTTCTTAATGCTTCCTCCGCCGTAAACAAGCAAAATATTTTTTCCGTATTTCGGGAGCTCTTCTGATAATGCTTGAAGCTGATCTTTTCCGAAGATTAATTTTGTGGGATTATGATAAATGAAATTTTCCATACTATCTGTATACCTCCTAGTTGAATATAAAGTGAGTTGTCGCATTACGCGAACAAGAATGTAAGTATAAATGTAAAACAAAAATTTTTCAAGAGTTAAGTTCTCATATCGCGTACTTTATTTTATTGAGTAATTAAAATGAAGAAAATGGCTTCTTAGATATAAAAAAGAGAGCAAGTAAATGCTCTCTTTAAAGTTCTTTATAAGCCATTTTTCTATACGTAACAAATCCTTCTTTTTCGTAAAAGCTTTCGGCAATCGTATTATCATTCCAATAATCTAACTCAATTGTATTGATGTCGTTTGTACGAGCAATGCTATAAATTTCTTTCATTAAACTTGAACCAAACCCTTTGTTTTTGTAGGGTTCTGGGATGTTTATTTGATGAACATAAATTGACTTGTAAGTCTTTTTAAACACTGTCTCTGAATACTGCTTTATTTCCAGCCAAGCGAATCCCACATGCTGACCTTCGTCTTCTCCTAAAAGAAAGATAGATCTATCGTCTTTCATCACTTTCTTAAAAAATTCATGTATCTTCTGAAAATCATATGTTTGAAAGCGCTCGGGGTATAATTCTACATGCAGTTGATGAACAGACTGATTAAGCTTGGCAATTTTACCAGTATCGAAAGTACGGCTAATCTTCAATTTTTTCTCTCCTATATATCTCGTATTTAGTAATGCTCGTTATGAATTTATTTCGTTTAATATAGCCGGTGCGTTTGAGGTAAATAACAGATAGTTTTTATTGGTCGTTTTTATAAAGATGCGGTCAGTCGTTCCGTACGGAGGGCCAATTCGAATGGCGTTTACTTCTTTGCCTCCGTACGTGTCATCTTCCGTTACTTCAAGAATGTCTTCTAACGGAATCGTAAAGTGTGAAAGCTGCCATTTTATAATGAGATTATCATTTATTTTTCGGACACTGATAGTTGGTGTAAACATTTTATACATCCCCTTTGGTTTCTATTTTCCCTTCCTTCTTCTAGCAAAAAACAAGTTCATTTCCCCTTAACTTTCTCCCTGTGCAATGTGTTCTTTTATCCTTAAAATTGCTTCTTTCGGACAGCCTTGAAAATAACCTCCATGGTAACAAATAACATGCTCAATGTCGTAGTGTAAGAATTTTTCGAGTGATTGAACTGCTTGGTCCATATTTAAGGTCGTTTGTTTAACAGGTCCCATTAATCGTCCATTTGCCAACACTAAAGCATCTCCAGCAACCAGTGTTTTTGATTTTCTTAAATAAAAACTTACATGCCCAGGCGTATGTCCAGGGGTAAAAATCGGTTCAATGCCTTCACAGTATGGGAGCATTTGACTCCCTTTTAATACTATATCTACGTCAACTTTTGGAGGGTTTTTATAAAAAGATTTTATTTCATCAGGTATAGCTGCTAGTTCTTCGTTACTCATTCGACTCGCATTCGTTTTAATAAGTGGAAGTTTCCCTTCAATATACGGCTTATCAAATTCATGAGCATATACGATGATATTTTCATTTGATTTTTTTCGTATATCAGTCGCACATCCTATGTGATCTAGATCTTGATGCGTTAGAAGAATTACTTTTAGCTGTTCAATAGATATATTCAATTCACTCAAGGCCTCTTTCAGTTGATCGGTTTGCCCAGGCATTCCTGTATCAATTAGAATAGCTTCATCGTTATTCCAAACTAACGTAGGATTTAATATTATATTTTGGTCAAAAGCTCTGGCAGTCAACTGTAGCATTTCAACACCTGCAGAAATTCTCATTACAAACCCCTTTTCTTATTAAAGTACAAAGATTTTCAACCTCCATAATCGCTTAGCATGCAGTGGTATTCTTGAATTTTATCAATAAACAAAACAAAAACCAGACTGGAAAAAAATCACTTTTTATGCTATGATATCTATAAAATAAAACTTATTATGATAGATTTTTATAAATAAAAAGGTGAACCTTGTTGTCCAAGGTTCACCTTTTTTACTTATCGTTAGCCGTATAGCTTTTTTATTTCTTATCGTCTCTTCGGATACATTCATGCAAAGGTACAACCTTGGTTTTCTTTGCTATTTTATATCCCCACCACGTCGCTAAAAAGAGAGGCAAACCGATGTATGAGACCGTCAAGCCGTACCAATCAATTTTGTCGGAAAGTACCGCTTGATAATTCTGTCCTAGAATAACGATGAGGCACATTCCAAATGCAAGAACAGGACCTAGAGGAAACCATTTTGCTTTATACGCCAGTTCATTTATATCCCGTCCTGAAGCAACATATGCTTTTCGGAAACGATAGTGGCTGATGGCAATACCAATCCACGCAATAAATCCGCTCATGCCTGAAGCGTTTAAAAGCCACATATACATTTGATCGCCAAAAATTGATGTTAAAAAGGCAAGACCGCCAATGATAGTGGTTAAAACAAGCGCGTTTACTGGAATTCCTCGACGATTAATTTTTCGAAGCGCTTTAGGCGCTTGCCCTTCATTTGCCATGGACCACAACATTCGCGTAGAAGCATATAAGCCAGAAGTTCCGGCTGATAAAACCGAGGTAAGAATAACAGCATTCATCACTGAAGCAGCTGCAGCAATTCCTGCTTTTTCAAAAACAAGCGTAAATGGACTAACAGCAATGTTATCCACATCTCCTCCTAGAAGAGATGGACTTGTGTAAGGAATGATGAGCCCAATTACAGCAATGGCTGCAATATAAAATAGAAGAATGCGCCAAAAGACTTGGCGAATGGCTTTTGGTATATTTTTTTGAGGGTTTTCACTTTCCCCAGCCGCAATGCCGACTAGCTCTGTACCTTGAAAAGAAAATCCCGCGATAAAGAAAATGCTTAGTACGGACAGAAATCCGCCGTTGACCGGCGCTTCTTCTAATGTAAAGTTTTTAAAACCGATATATTCACCGCCGAAAATGCCAAATATGGTCAGAAGGCCCACTCCGATAAACACAATGATGGTTACTACTTTTACGAGAGCAAACCAATATTCAGATTCTCCATAGCTTTTTACAGATAGGAAATTAAGTAAAAAAATTAAGCCTAAAAACAAAGCGCTCCAGATAATACTTGGCACATCAGGGAACCAAAACTTCATAATAATAGCAGAAGCAGCTATTTCTACAGCGAGCGTAACAGCCCAGTTAAACCAATAGTTCCAGCCGAGCGCAAAGCCAAGAGCTGGGTCTACATAATGACTGGCGTACGTTGAAAAAGAACCTGATACCGGCATAAACGTGGCCATTTCTCCAAGACTAGTCATGAGAAAGTAAACCATAATTCCAATGGCCCCGTAAGCAATCAGCGCTCCTCCAGGTCCAGCAGTTTGGATGGATGATCCGGTAGCTAGAAATAAGCCTGTTCCGATTGACCCTCCAATGGCAATCATGGTCATATGGCGTGCTTTCAAATGGCGTTTTATATGCTTATCGTCCTGCTTTTTTTCTTCTTCATTACGATTTATATCGACCGCTTCCATACTTATCCCACCTTTATAAATGAACTATGCGCACATGTTTAACGTAAAGCGTATAAGAATATCCATCTCCCACAAAAAGCAGGAGATGGACCCTTCATTGCTTACTTTGAAAAATCAAAGTAGTTTCGTTTTAATAGACGAGGCAGGCTCATAAGCTGTTCGTACGTTACACTTTTTTCTAAGGCAGAGGTGTTGATTAAAAACAGTTGATCTTCAATGTGTCCAACCGTTGCATCTGTTTGATACGTAATGCCGCATTCTGAACATGTAATGGAAGGCGTCTCTTTAATTTCTATAGCTTTTGTGCCGTCAGGAAGCTCCCAATAAACCGTTGCATCCGTCTCTTTCGCTTCATAGGATTCGCACCATTGACATTTCAATATTATTCCTCCTTCGCTCCCGCCGTTTCGTATTTTTTCATTTGCGTTTCAAATTTTTTCTCTTTTAATTGATCGCGCTTTTCACGCTTGTCTTTTAAAGAACTATGCTCTGGATTTTGGTCATACGTTTTCCGGCGGTCAAGACGGTTTAGACCTTCCGGTGTTAAGTTGAACTTTGTATCATCAATAATCGAAAGAACACCGTTGCTTTCAAATTTTTCAAATACTTCAGGATATACTTTTTTATAAAATTCTTCTGCGCTTCCACTTTGGTAATTTTGCGGCTCCGGATACGATGTAATAACACCTTCAAAGTTTCGAAGCACCACTTTATTGGAGCTTTGAGAAATAATATAGTTTGGCTGCAGCGGAATTTTACCGCCTCCTCCAGGAGCATCCACGATAAACGTAGGAACTGCATAGCCGGACGTATGGCCGCGAAGTCCTTCCATAATTTCTAGCCCTTTACTGATCGGCGCACGGAAATGGCCGATTCCTTCTGATAAATCACATTGATAAATGTAATAAGGACGCACGCGAATTTTCACTAAATCATGCATAAGCTGCTTCATGATTGGCACGCTGTCGTTAATTCCGGCTAAAATAACCGCTTGGTTTCCAACTGGAACTCCTGCGTTCGAAAGCATTTCACAAGCACGCTTTGATTCTTCTGTAATTTCAATTGATGTGTTAAAATGCGTATTTAGCCAAACCGGATGATATTTCTTCAAGATATTGCACAGGTTTTCTGTAATGCGCTGCGGGAACACCACCGGTGCTCTTGTACCGATACGAATAATTTCTACGTGCGGAATATCGCGCAAATTTTTCAAAATATATTCTAAAATATTGTCATTGATTAATAGGCCGTCTCCTCCGGAAATTAATACATCACGGATCTGAGGGTTGGCTGCAATGTAATTAATAGCTGTATCCAGCTGTTTTTTTGGAACGCCCATGCCAATTTGTCCTGAAAAACGTCTTCTTGTACAGTAGCGGCAGTACATAGAGCATTGATTTGTAACTAAAAACAGCACGCGGTCGGGATAACGGTGCGTTAAGCCAGGAACCGGTGAATCTTCATCTTCGTGAAGCGGATCTTCTAAATCATACCTTGTTTTATGCAGTTCTTCTGAAATAGGAACGGACTGCATTCTGATTGGACATTTCGGATCGTTCTCATCCATTAACCATGCGTAATAAGGAGTGATATTTAACGGAATCGTTTTGGTTGCAATTTTAACGCCTTCTTCTTCTTGAGGTGTTAAATTGATCACTTTCTTTAAATCTTCCAATGTTTTAATCGTGTTTGTCAGCTGCCATACCCAGTCGTTCCACTGCTCGTCCGTTACATCTTTCCAAAGCTCGATTTCTTTCCAGTGTCTGCTTGCTTTATATAATGTATTTTTCATTTTATATTCCCTCCAAAGTTCATTTTTTGAATAGATGTTCTACTAAGAAATTGACCGCACCATATAATAGCGATCTTCTCCTTCGCCAAACTCTCCTGCTCGCGTTTCTTTAATGGTAAAATCCATTTTTTTATACAGCTTCACAGCCCCTTCATTTTTTACATTCACAGTCAAACAAACGCTTTCGAAATTATCTTTTTGTAGAACCGAAAATATTTCTTCTAAAAACAGCTGTCCAATTCCGCTTCCTTGTTTATCAGAGCGGACGTAGAAACCAAAGATATAAGCTTTTGTGATATCTTTGTAATCTCGAAGCAGCTCGCAAATGGCAATTGGTCTTGCGTCATTTTCCTGGAAATATTGAATAAGCTTGCCGTAGCGGGCTAAAGGTACAAGCGTCTGTTCATCAACGGCTCCCATGCCCGGAAACGCATCTTTTTCCAGTTCAATCATCATCTTTTGCTGTTCAGGATTTAACGATTCTGGCACTTCGATATAGTACTGCTCTTTTAATGCATCCATTTTTCTTTCCTCCTTTTTTCACTTTCATATTTGACATCTTGCAGCGGCCAAATTGGTTTTGAAATGTGCTGATAATTAAAGGTCGTTAAGCGATTTGATGCTACGCCCGGAGCATCCACATAGATGATAGATCCTACAAGCGGTTCAAAAGCGGCTCTGAAATGATTTTTAGCTTTTAAACCAATGATTTTTTTCGTCGCTGGCTCGATACCGATATGGCGAAAAAGTTCAGGATCGTTTGCTGATACCGGCCTTCCAATCAACAAAATATCCAATTCTCCTACTCGAATATGAGCTGCACCTTTTACATTTACTTTCAAATGCTGATTAAACGGTCCCGAATTGTAAAATTCACCTTCTGATAAGCCAATGACCTTTGCTTCAACTTCAACGGGCTTTCCGAACTCAGGAGAAACTTTTCCTCCTAAGGAAAGAGAGACGTAATTCCCAACTCCTGCTTGCACGCATTGTTTAATAGATTCAGGGTCATAAAGACCTCCAAATAGTGTCCCCGGCATATCTAGCTTCAGCATGTATTCCAAAAGCTCTGTTGTATCGCCGCTTCCGCAGCTTAAAGGATTGTCCGCTATATCAGCGAGCACAATTGGCTGTTCGTTTGATCGTTTTAACGCTGTTTGCAGACCTTCTTCAACGGTAGGCAAATCCATGATAAAATCTTCTTTTATACTCCAAAACTGAGAAGCTAGTCTCTTTGCTGTTTTTTCTGCCGTTTCAGGATTCAAAGCTGTTACGAGCACGCTTGCTCCGGCAATTGGAATATCAGAATACGGAAAGCCTCCAAAAATGGAAACATTGTATACGTCTGCTTCTTGCTCGGCTTGCTTAGCAAGATCAATCATTTTTTTCATCGGCCCTTCTGCGGTTCGCATATTAATCGACGGCAAAAGCATAGGCAATTTTTTTAAAGATGCATAATAGATAGCGCTTTCTTTTACTTGTGTTAAAAGCGCTCGCGCAGCGTTCACTCCTTGTTCGTACATATCAACATGAGGATATGTTTTAAAACCAAAATGAAGCGGCGTGTACGTAAGCATATCTTCACTGATATTTGCGTGCATATCGAGCGTAGTAGCAATGGGAACGTTGCTTCCTATGCAGCTTCTTATCTGACTTAACAAATGAGCTTCAGGATCGAAAAGATGCTCTACTACCATTGCGCCGTGCAAAGCGATTAACAAACCATCTAGCGGCCCCGCATGAGTAAGTGAGTGCAACATTTGCTTTTCAATTATGTGATAAGCTTCAGAAGATACAATCCCAGATGGAACCGCAGCTGCACAAACAAGAGGAACGATTTCTACCTGCTTCTCTTGCTTTAATACATCTAAAAATCCCCCTACTTCTGTTTTGGTTCCTGAGTATGCTTTATATATTTCCGTTCCAACAAAATAGCCTTCGTGTACAAAGTGTTCTATTTCTGTTTTTAATGGACTAAAGCTGTGAGATTCATGATAAAAAAAGGCAATGCCAATGCGATATGAAGACATGTGCTCCTCCTTTTCGCTAAGGTGCGAGATTAATAGTTGGTGTAGACAGACTTCCATTCTGTCATCACATCAAATGCATGATGAGAAACTTCCCTGTGACCATTTCCAGACATCTTCATTCCTCCGAACGCTACCCCCATTTCAGCATTAGATGTTCCGTTATTGATATAGACTAATCCGCTAACAGCGTCTTTTGCCGCTCGGCTTGCATAGTGCAAGCTGCTTGTATAAATGGAAGTGGAAAGTCCATACATCGTTCCATTGTTGACGCTCATTGCTTCTTCATAGCCATCTACTTCAATAAAAGCAAGCACGGGGCCAAAAATCTCCTCTTGAGCAATTGTGTGGTTCGAACTGACGTTATCAATAATTGTAGGCATGTAATAACAAGTCCCTAACTCTTCTGATAAAACACGACCTCCAAGCGCAATATTTCCGCCTTCTTCCACCGCTTTTTGCACGTAATTTTCTACTAAACGGCACTGCTGTTCATTTACAAGCGGACCTATTACAACCCCTTCCTCAAGACCATTTCCAATTTTCATTTCTTTTGTAAGAGCTATTACTTTTTTCAAAAGCTCTTCTTTTACTGAACGCTCCACAATCACTCTGCTAGCTGCGGTACAGCGCTGCCCTGTGGTCGTAAATGCTGATTTAACAATTCCTTCTGCTGCTTTATCCAAATCGGCATCCTTTAACACAATAACAGCGTTTTTTCCTCCTAGCTCTAAAGAAATTCGTTTTAAGGTTTTGCTGCTCATTTCTGCTAACTGCTGACCAACTTCCGTAGAACCTGTAAATGAGATGATTTTCACTTCAGGGTGCGTAGCAAGCTTTTGTCCAACGATTCTGCCCGATCCTGTAAGCAAGTTAATTGTTCCTTTTGGAAGCCCCGCAGCGTGCAATACTTCCATAAAAATCTTCGCTGAAAGCGCCACTTCTGAAGCCGGCTTCCAGACAACGGTATTGCCAGCGATTAAAGCGGCAAACATTTTATAAGAAGCGAGAGAAACAGGAAAGTTCCAAGGTGTAATACATGCCACAACTCCAAGCGGTTCGCGAACCATTTTTATATCTCGGTCAGGAAAGCCAGCGGGCACTATTTCGCCAAACAAACGTCTTCCTTCTCCTGCCATATACTGAGCTGTTGCAATGACGACACCAACTTCCCCTATAGATTCTGTCAGCGGTTTTCCCATCTCTTTTGTCATCACTTGAGCGAGCTCTTCTTTTCTGTCTTCAAAAAGCTCAGCTGCTTTTGTTAAAAATGCTGCACGTTCAGGAATAGATGTATTTTTCCAGTGGCTGTAGGCTGTACTAGCCGCTTTTACTGCATCATCAACTTGACTAGCCGTAGCGGCTGCGCACGTTCCAACGAGCTCTTGTGTTGCAGGGTTTATACTTTCAAAATAGGTTTGCTCCTCTTCACTTACCCACTCGCCGTTAATATATAAATTTCCTTGTAACAGTTCGGTTTTAGTCTGACTCATATTGTTACTCTCCTTTTCATTTAAAAAGCTAGTTAATTGAAACTGCTTCTGTGATGGCTTCTTCTAGTAAAGACAGCCCTTGATCCAGCACGTCTTTATCAATATTTAGCGGCAGCATTAAACGAATGGTTTGCCCTTTGACTCCACAGTTCATAATTAGCAGTCTTTTTTCCAGCGCTTTTGATTTAATAACAGGGACATAAGCAGCTGCTGTTTCAACATGAAATTCAATACCAATCATCATACCAATTCCTCTAACCTCTTTAATAGCTGGTAAATGTCCGATAGAATGCTGAAGGCGTTTAACAATATCAGCGCCTACTTTTTCACTGCGCTCTACAAGCTTTTCTTCTTCAATTATTGAAATATTAGCTAAAGCCGCTGCGCACGATACTGGATTTCCGCCAAAAGTAGAACCATGTCCAGCTGTTGGCCATTTCTCATGCAGTTCTCGGCTTGCTACAATGGCTCCTAAAGGCATACCGCCGGAAAGAGCTTTTGCTAAAACTAAAATATCTGGTGTGACTCCAGCATGTTCTGCGGCAAACATTTTTCCAGTGCGCCCAAATCCCGTTTGCACTTCATCAAAAACAAGCAGAATGCCATAATCATTCGCTATGTCTCTTAGTGCGCGTAAAAAGCTAGAAGGAGCAGGGTAATAGCCTCCTTCGCCCATGACTGGCTCAATTACAATCGCTGCTACGCGTGAAGGATCCACTCGCAGTTCAAACAGCTTTTGCAGTTGATTTAAGCAATATGCTTCTGCATCTTCCTCGTCAACATTAGGAAGCTGACTTGGATACGGATAAGGAACGTGATACACTTCTCCTAAAATCGGCTCGTAGTAGCTGCGATATTTTGAGCTTGAAGCCGTAATAGCTGTAGCTCCTAGTGTACGGCCGTGAAAAGAACCTTCAAAAGCAATGATCGCTGATCTGCCAGTGGCCGCTTTTGCTAATTTGAGCGCACCATCAATGGCTTCTGCGCCTGAATTTGAAAAAAACACGGTGTCTAAGTTTCCAGGCGTAATGTGCGCAAGTTTTTCTGCCAAATTCACTGCTGTTTCGTAATAGCCGTAGTTTAAGCCTAGGTGAAGCAGCTGATCTGCTTGTTTTTTTATCGCTTCTACCATTTTTTCATGCGTATGACCCACTGCATTGACAGCTACTCCTGATACAAAATCAATATATTCATTGCCATCGGCTGTCCAAAATTTCGCACCGTGCGCTTTTTCAATAACAAGCTCTGTTACTCTTGTCATCACCGGTGATAAATGTTTTTTCCCTTTGATTTGAAGCTCTTCTGTTTTATTTTGCACTTTCATATGACTCATCCTTTCTTATGTGCTGATAAAAAATAGAAAACGCATGATCTAGCAATCTCACTATTTCATCAACTTCTGATTTCGTTATATTTAAAGGAGGACTGATAATGATATGTTCTCCTTTATGTCCGTCTATAGATCCGGATCCTGGATAAAAGACGCCTCCAAGCTCCATACAAATTTCATTGAGCTTTTCGCTGGCTGCTTCACGTGGCTCGAAAAATATCTGTTGATTGGCGTCTTTCATTAGTTCTAATCCAATTAAAAGTCCGCGGCCGCGAATATCTGAAATATAAGGATGCTTGCGCTGCAGCGCTACTAAACATTCCATTAAATACGCGCCTTGAGTTTCAACGTTTTGAAGGATATTCATTTCTTCATACATATCCAAAGCAGCAAGGCCTGCCGCTATTGAAACAGGATGTCCACTGTACGTATAGCCATGAAGAAATTTCCCGCTGCTATTTTCTAACAGACCTTGAATCAGACGGTCATGGACAATCATTCCTCCTAAAGGAGCGTACCCAGCTGAAACTCCTTTACCAAACGTTAGGATATCCGGTTCGATTCCGAATTGTTCCACTGCAAAATCAGTTCCCGTTCTCCCGAAGCCTGTCATCACTTCATCAACAATCAAAAGAATGTCATAGCGGCTACAAAGCTCACGTACTTTTTTGAAATAGTCAAGCGGAGGTACAACAGCTCCTTGCTGACTTCCTACGATGGGCTCTGCGATAAAAGCTGAAATATTTTCTGGACCAAGCTCTAAAATGGTGCGTTCAATATCGGTGATACAGCTCCAGTTTTGATTTGCCATGCAGTCTTCTTGATTGCGATTATACGGACAGCGATGACAATACGGCGAATAGACGTGCGCAAAATGTAAAAGGTTGGGTGTATAAGGATATCGTCTTTTTACATCTCCTCCAGCTGATAGTGCCCCTATCGTGTTTCCGTGGTAAGACTGCCACCTTCCGATTACGATGTGTTTTTGCATCTTTCCGGCATCTCTGTGATATTGCCTTGCTAATTTTAATGCACTTTCATTTGCTTCTGATCCTCCTGATGTAAAATAGACTTTGTTTAAATGAAGCGGCGCCATTTTACCAATTTTTTCTGCAAGTTTATGCAAAACATTCGTTTCAAAACGTAATGTATGAACAAACGCCGCTTTTTTTGCCTGCTCCGCCATCGCCTCGGCTATTTGCGCAATGCCGTGCCCTAAGTTTGCCGCCACGGCGCCGGAGCAGCCGTCTACATACTTTTTTCCTTGTTCATCTATTAAGTAGCTTCCTTCACCATGCGTAATCATTGGATACTTTTTTGTTAAATCTCTATGAAAAACATAATCTCTTTTTATTTCGTCCATCTTTCCACCACCATCGCCATTCCTAATCCTCCTGCAACGCAAATAGTAGCCAGGCCGTATCGTCTTTTTTGCTTGTGGAGTTCATGACACAGAGTTGTTATAATTCTTGCCCCGGAGCAGCCTAAAGGGTGTCCAAGCGCAATCGCTCCTCCGTTTACATTCACTTTTTCTGATGTGATGTCCCATTCTCTTAAGCAAGCAATACTTTGAGCGGCAAATGCTTCGTTTAATTCAATTAAGTCCATATCACCTAAGCTTAAACCGACTTTATTTAAAGCAATTTGCGAAGCAGAAACGGGACCAATTCCCATTTCCTTTGGAGAGACCCCCGCTGCGGCAAACGAAACAACCTTTGCCATAGGCGTTAATCCGAGCTGCTCAGCTTTTTCTTCCGACATCAACAGCATCATTGAAGCGCCATCGTTTCTGCCGGATGAATTGCCGGCTGTCACCGTTCCATTCTTTTGAAAAACAGGCTTAAGCGCACCAAGCTTTTCTTTGCTAGTAAGACGAGGAAATTCATCTGTTGCAAAATGCCTCATACCTTTTTTTCCTTCTTTTACAGGTACCGGGATAATTTCTTCTTCAAACAAATCAAGTTCTATAGCCCGTCTAGCTTTTTCCTGACTATAAAAAGCAAACTCATCTTGTTCCGTGCGGCTAATACTATATTTTTCAGCGAGCCACTCGGCCGTCTGTCCCATCGTAAACGTTCCGTATAACGTTTCAGGCTGTGATTTTGGCTGACTTTCTGTATTAGAGTCATAGAGTGTTAAATCACCAACGTGAAAACCAAAACGAGTGCCTACCGTATAGTGCGGTGCTTGAGACATGCTTTCCACTCCTCCGGCTAATACCACTTCGGCTTGACCTGATAAAATGGACATAGCTCCATTCATTACAGCCTGCATGCCTGAACCGCACTGGCGGTGCACGGTATAAGCTGGAATACGTTCAGAGAATTGAGCTTTCAGCCCGGCTACTCTCGCTATATTAGGAGCATGAGCGCTTTGTTTCGTTTGTCCGACAATGATTTCATCAACAATCTCTGAAGTATATCCCGCTGAAGACAAATTGTTTTTCATCACAAGAGAGACTAGTTCTTCTGGAAGCGTATCTGCAAGCGAACCGCCAAACTTTCCAATAGGCGTTCGAAATGCATTTACAATCACTACCATTATGCTGTCACCTCATTGTTTTTATTAAATAATTTAGAAACGCGAAAAGAAGCCTGCGTTTTTTGTTGCACTGTCTCTAAAGAAACACCCGGAGCTGTTTCAAGAAGTTCAAGACCATGATCTGTTACCGAAAAGACAGCTAATTCTGTAATAATCATATCGACTCGTCGCTCTGAAGTAAGCGGATAAGTTAACTCCCCAACTAGCTTTGACTCTCCTTGGCTGTTCGTATGAAGAGTCGTAACAATAACTTTTTTTGAGCCTTCTAATAAATCCATTGCTCCTCCTACGCCAAGAACACTTTTCCCAGGAACAGCCCAGTTTGCAATTCGGCCTGCTTCATCTACTTGAAGCACTCCAAGAATCGATACATTCACATGGCCTCCCCGTATCATGGCAAAGGAATCAGCGCTGTTAAAAAATGAGGCACCTTCCAAAACCGTGACGGGCAGCTTTCCAGCATTCACAAGTTCTGGATCTATATAACCTTCTTCAGGAGTAGGGCCAACGCCAAGAATCCCGTTTTCTGAATGTAAAAACACGTGAACATCGGGTGAAATATAATTAGCAACTAAAGTAGGAATGCCGATTCCTAAGTTCACCACATCTCCGTGACAAAGCTCTTTTGCAGCACGCGCAGCAATATATTGTTTGACGTTCATCTTATTGTTCTCCTTTCATTACGATATAAGTAACGTATAAATGAGGAGTTACAATTTCTTCAGGAGAAATCTGCCCAACTTCAACCACTTCTTCTACTTCAGCAATCACGATATCAGCAGCCGTTGCCATCATTGGATTAAAGTTTCTCGCTGATTTGCTGTAAATAAGATTTCCGAGTCGATCTGCTTTTTTAGCTTTTATTAGAGCTACATCTGCGTGCAGCGATTCTTGCAAAACATATTTCTTTCCTTTTAATACTCGTTCTTCTTTTCCTTCCGCAAGCTGAGTCCCTACGCTCACAGGCGTATAAAATCCTCCGATGCCTGCTCCTCCTGCCCTAATAGCCTCGGACATTGTTCCTTGCGGGATGAGCTCCACTTGGAGTTCTTGTTGTTGATAAGCGTGTACAACTTCAGGGTTGGAAGTAAAATAAGAACCTATGGCTTTTTTTACTTGTTTTTTTTGAACCAATACACCTAATCCTTTTCCAGGTTCACCGAGGTTATTACTAATAATCTCTAAATCTTTAAGGTTTGATTTGGCAATCGCTTCAATCAGACTAAGCGGGCTTCCAACGAGACCAAATCCACCTACCATAATGCGTGCGCCATCTGTTATTTTTTCTATTGCTTCTTCGCGCGTGATGATTTTGTTCATTTTGTTTCCTCCTTTTCTTTTTATATTTCACAGCGCTTTACGCGAAAAAAACCAAGCAGGATACAATGACTCCCCAAAGAAACAGGGATGTCCCCACTCTTTGTAAAGTGTGTGTATCTGCTTGGTTTTAATAAGACCATGAAAAGAGGTTGTCTTCTCACTTTATTCTAACCAAACGCTATGTAATTTTTTGATTCACATTATCCCAGTAACGTTGAATTGCAGCCTGAAGCGCTACGATAATCGCCTGTTGAGATGGAGCAAAATAATAATTTTGAATACGTTCAATAAGAGGTTCAATTCCATCTGCAAGGCAGTAACCAATAAGCAGCTTCCGGAAAAAATTTTGCGTCAGCTCCGTAATAAACGTAAACTCAGCATTTACAATTTTATGCTCTGTCAGATCCACTTCTAGTACAATTCCCGCATGCTTATACATTTCATACATGGAAGTTCCCTGTGGAGCTTTTGCATATCCTGTCACAATGACTGTATTCAGTATTTGCATGCCCCTTAATCTCCTTTTAAAAACTATTTAATTACTCCGCACTTTTACACTAATAATTCTGAAAGGTCAAATGAGATTAACTCATTTTCTTTTAGTCATGTAAGTGCTTTCATTTTTAAAAAGATATATTCTTACACAACTAATATTTCGCCTTTTCTAGACAAAATCCTTCTTTTCTTTTAAAAAAACTTTCTATTTTTTTATTTATTCGGCTTTATTGAAATTTATTCGAGTCTCCATCAAACTTTTCATCCGCTATACGGATGGACTCTGTTGGACAGCCTTCAAACGCATCTATTAAATCGTCTTCCAGCTCTTGGGGCACTTCAGCCGTGCCTTGATTATCATCAAGTATAACGAACGCAATTCCTTCATCATCATAATCATAAATATCAGGTGCCGCAGCTCCGCATGCACCGCACGCAATACACGTTTCTTTATCGACTATCGTATATTTCCCCATAATCATCCTCCTAACTAAGTTTAAAAGTTATTACTCATTACCAGCCGCGTTCTTGCATACGATTTTCTGGTAATAATGATGAAATTTCAATTCCTTTCATTGCACTTCCTAATCCTTTTGATAAGCTTGCAATCAGTTCATAGTCTTGATAATGCGTTGTTGCTTCCACGATTGCTCGCGCAAATTTTTCAGGGTTGTCTGATTTGAAAATTCCTGATCCAACAAACACGCCGTCTGCTCCAAGCTGCATCATTAACGCTGCATCCGCGGGTGTTGCTACGCCGCCTGCTGCAAAGTTTACAACCGGTAAACGGCCTTCATGTTTAATTTGCAGTAATAGCTCATAAGGCGCACCTAATAGTTTTGCTTCTGTCATTAACTCGTCTTCATCCATGCCTACAACTTTACGTACTTGAGCGTTTACTTGGCGCATATGACGCACTGCTTCGACGATGTTTCCTGTTCCTGGTTCGCCTTTTGTACGAAGCATCGAAGCACCTTCACCAATTCGTCTTGCTGCTTCCCCTAAATCACGGCATCCGCATACAAATGGAACTGTAAATGTACTTTTGTTAAGGTGATATTCCTCATCAGCTGGAGTGAGTACTTCACTTTCGTCAATATAGTCTACACCCATTGCTTCTAGCACGCGTGCTTCAACAATATGGCCAATACGAGCTTTTGCCATAACTGGAATGGATACAGCGTTCATCACTTCTTCAACAATTGTTGGGTCTGCCATACGAGACACGCCGCCTGCTGCACGAATATCAGCTGGAACACGCTCTAATGCCATAACGGCAACAGCGCCTGCTGCCTCTGCAATTTTTGCCTGTTCTGCATTGATCACGTCCATGATAACGCCGCCTTTTTGCATTTCTGCCATTCCCCGCTTCACGCGGTCCGTTCCATTTCTCACCATATTCATTTCCTCCTTTATATGTTCAAACACTTATTATGCAACTTCCATGCCAGTGTTAAAATATAGAAGAAATTAGTAAAAAACATTGATTTTTATGCCAAATTATTAAGCGATTTTTAAAAAATTGGCAGGTGAAAGCCAATTTTTTAAACCAAAACAGCTCCCATCCCTATTAGAGACGGAAGCTGTTTTGTTAAGGAACTAACACTAATTTTCCGGTCGTTTTTCTTCCTTGAAGCAGACGATGTACATCTGCCGCTTCATCAAGTGAAAATGTGCCGCCCAGCATTAATTTTAACTGACCGGCATTTACGTAGTTTAATAGCTCATGCAGGCTTTGCTGATAAAGTATTGGTTTTTCCATCATTTGAGGTAAGAAAAAGCCTAGAACCGATTGGTTTTTTTCCATCAGGCGGGCGGGGTTAAATTTTACAGGTTTTCCGCTAGCCATTCCGTAAAAAACGAGGCGCCCAAATGGTGCAAGACATTGAAGAGATTCATAGAATATATGCCCTCCTACCATTTCTAAAATAATATCGGCTCCTTTTCCTCCCGTCACTTCTAAAATTTGTTTTTCCCAGCCTGTTTCTGTATAGTTAATTGCTTCGTCAGCTCCGAGATTTTTTGCAAGCTCAAGCTTTTCTTTGGAGCTCGCTGTAGCAATAACTTTTCCAGCTCCAAAAATTTTGGCAAGCTGAACAGCTAAGGTTCCAACACCGCCTGCTGCCGCATGAACGATGACGGTTTCTCCTTTTTCAAGGCGACCCATTGTTTTTAAAATATGATAAGCCGTGAGTCCTTGAAGAGGCAAAGCAACCGCTTGTGTTAAATCCACATTCTCCGGCAACGGAATAAGGCCTCTTGAATCTGCCAGCGTGTACTCAGCGTATCCTGTTGCTCGATTAGATCCTAGCAGCGTCACGACTTTTGTACCTACTTTTATCTCTTTTACATCCTCGCCTACTTCAACCACTTCGCCCGCAACTTCAGAGCCAGGGATAAAAGGCAGCGGTGTTTCGACTACGTATGCTCCTTCACGCCGTGCAGCGTCGGCGTAATTAACACCGATTGCCGCAACTTTAATGAGCACATCTTTCTTTTTTGGTACAGGGCGTGCAATATCGATAACTTGAAGAACATCAGGTCCTCCGTACTGCGTAAATTGAATGGCTTTCATCTTATATCCCCCTCTTATTTCCCTTGAAATAGTGGCTTTCTTTTTTCTTTAAACGCAGATATTCCTTCTTGATGATCTCTTGTTTCTACCATAAGAACTTGCGTTAGTCTTTCTTGTTCAAGGACTTGTTCTAATGTTAAATGAAAGGAATCGTTGACAATTTTTTTCATTTTCCCATACGCTTTGGTTGGTCCTTGTGATAAGCGACTTGCAAAGGATGTGACCTCATCTTTCAGCTGATTTAACGGTACTACACGGTTTAAAAAACCAGCTTTGTAAGCCGTGTCGGCATCCATAGGCTCTCCTAAAAATAATAGTTCCTTCGCTCTATGGGGACCAACGACCTTTGTAAGAAAGTAAAGGCCTCCTCCGTCTGAAATCAATCCAACTTGAGAAAAGCTTAATACGAATCGACTTTCTTCTGACGCAATGATAAAGTCAGAAGCGAGAGCTAAATTAAAAGCCGCTCCTGCTGCAAATCCATGAACTGCTGAAATAATTGGCTTCTCTAGATTTTGCATCGCTAAAATACATTCATTTAAACGGCCGATATGTTCATAAACATCAGATCCGGATGCTTGGCCCATCGTTTTTACATCCCCTCCGGCAGAAAACGAGCGCCCTGCTCCATTTAATATAACCACTTTAATAGACTCATCGCTTTGCGCCTGTTTTATTTCAGCTGTTAACTTTTCAATCATTTCCTCACTGAATGCATTTAAACGATCCGGCCGATTTAACGTTAAAGATAAAATAGTCCCGTGCTTTTCTACTAATAAATCACTCATAATTCAGATTCCCTCCTCTTTACTTTGCATTAAACGATAAGCCACCCGCCGTCTACTAATAAATCACTTCCTGTCATATAAGAGGCCTCTTTAGACGCTGCAAAAGCAATAACGTTTGCAATTTCATCTGGTTTACCTACACGTTTTAAAGCCGTATTGTTTTCGATTGCCTTAGTGAAGCGCTCGTTTTCAAGTCCAGGCTGCGTTAAAGGTGTTTCTACGAATCCAGGAGACACAGAGTTTACTCTGACTCCGTGAGGTGCTAACTCAAACGCCATTGCTTTTGTAAAGTTAATTAAAGCAGCTTTAGCAGCGCTGTAGTGAGGAATTTGTGCCCCGGCTTTATGTCCTGAAAGAGAAGCGATGTTAACAATAGATCGATTTCCTCCTATTTCTTCAGTTAAAAAAGGAATCAAATGTTTTGTGACAAGAAATACGCTTGTTAAATTGACGTCCTGCACGTGTTTCCACTGTTCAAGCGTTGTTTCTTTGATTGTTGAATTAACTGATCCGCCTGCGTTATTAATTAATAAATGAATTTGCCCGTACTTTTCTTTTATAAACTCAGCCAACTCTTTGACGTCTTCTTCTTTCGTTACATCAGCTGGAAAAATATCCGTGCATTTTCGTTCACACCGTGTGTCAATAGCCGATGCAGCCTGTACTAGCTTTTCTTTCGTTCGCCCGACAAGAATGACGCGAGCTCCTTCTTTCGCCATTCTCTGAGCGGTCGCTTCTCCAATGCCGCTTCCAGCTCCTGTAATAACAGCTATTTGCCCTTCAAAACGCATAATATTCCTCCTTATACAACATATCGCCCGCTGTCGATAAATTCACGGGCGATGTCTCGATTGCGCGTGAACTCTTCTTCACTTTGCAAATCATTCATCCATTTTCCAAGAATTGTGCGGTACTGCCGGTGTTTTTCACCCGTTAACATCCCGTTTATTAATTGTCGAGCCTGCTTTTCAATTTCAAAGAGCGTTTCACTAACAACCGTTGCTGACAGCTTGCTTTTTAACTTTTCTTTTTCTTCTCCATTTTTGTTCACGGCTTTTTCCGCGCGCAGCACGGATGACTCCATAGCGAATAGCCCAATAGCAATTTCTGCGAGCTTCATCAGCGTTTCTTGTTCTTGTGCTAGATTGGCGTTAAACGTTTGGAATGCTGTTCCTAACAAAGCAAGAAATAAATGTCTTGTGGTAATAACCGCCTGCTTTTCTCTTGCTAGAAGTTCATTTGAAGATATTTCCCACTGACCGCTCATCAATTCACTAACAGCATGTTCTACTTGTTTGCTCAGCTCTATTTCTCCTTTGTCTGCTTTTTTTAGAAGCTGAGTTGGAAGCAAAAGGCGATTGATTTCATTTGTACCTTCAAAAATACGATTGATGCGTGAGTCACGATATACTTGTTCTATTTTATATTCTTGAATAAACCCCGCGCCGCCATGAAGCTGCAGCGATTCATCGGCAATTAAATCAAGAGTTTCCGACCCGTACACTTTACAAACTGAACATTCCATTGCAAATTCAGCCAGCTGTTTAGCTACTAACTTATGATTTTCACTTTCATATAAGCCACCAAGCGCCTCTTCTAGTAAACCGGCTGTACGGTACTGAATAGATTCAGATGCAAAAATACGAGCCGCCATTTTTGCTATTTTTTCTTTTGAAGCATTAAATTCCGCAATAGCTGTTTTAAACTGCTTGCGTTCTTTTGTATAAGCTAAAGCAAGCTCAAACGCATATTTCGCTGCGCCCATACATGCAGAACCTAAGTTAAAACGTCCGAGGTTTAAGACGTTCAACGCAATCAAGTGACCTTTTCCTACTTGTCCAAGTACGTTTTCTACGGGTACTAAACAATCTTCATAAATAACTGGACGAGTAGACGACCCTTTGATTCCCATTTTCTTTTCTTCTGGCCCGAGAGACAGTCCTTCAAAACCTTTTTCTACAATAAAAGCGGTAAAATGTTCACCTTCTACTTTTGCATACGTGATGAACGTATCTGAAAAGGCTGCATTGGTAATGTACTGCTTCGTTCCATTTAATACATAATGCGTTTTTTCAGGATTTAATACGGCTTTTGTTTGGGCTGCAAGAGCATCAGAACCTGCTTCTGGCTCTGTCAAACAGTAGGCCCCAATATATTCGCCGCTTGCCAATTTAGGCAAGTATTTTTCTTTTTGCTTCTTGGTGCCAAAATACGTAATAGGAAGTGTCGCAATGCATGTATGATTAGAATGAGCGACTCCATATCCGCTTGTCCGGCCAATGATTTCACCTACAAGTCCTTTGCTTACTTTATCAAGACCTAGTCCTCCATATGCTTCTGGAATACTGTGAGCAAGAAGTCCAAGCTCGCCTGCTTTATGCATCAATTCTACTACTTTATTAAAATCCTGCTGCTCAATGTCATTATGGTAAGGGTCTACTTCTTTTTCAATAAACTGCTTTGCTGTCTGAGCAATCATACGGTGCTCATCCGTTAAGTCTTCGGGTGTATAAACGTGATGCGTAGATGTTTTTTTCAGTAAAAATGATCCGCCTTTTGCTTCTGTTTTCATTTCAGACATATCGTTTCCTCCCCGTTTACTAGCTTTTTTTTCACTACCTTAGGAACTACGGGATAGACGTTTTTCCGGCTTACAAAGCCAATTTCGTCTAGAAACCCATACTGAGTGAGCATTTCTCCTATGGCTGAGCACTTCAATATTTCAACAGGTGAATGCTCATAAGCCTCATACAAAAGCAGTGCGGCTTTTGCAGCATCCGTCAAATGAAATGTTTTTAGTTGCAGCAGACAGCTTACAAAATACCCCGCTCCATACAAATCTTCTAGACAGAAGCGATCGGATGAACCTGAACAAACCAATAAAACAGTTTCATCTTGACCTTGCTGACAAACAGCACTGGCAACCGCTTCTCCGTTTAAAAGCGAAGCTGTATATACATGGTTTGCTTTTTCAGCGTTATGAATGGCTACGGTTCCGTTAGTCGTGGACAAAATAACCGTTTTATTTTGAACATGCTCCTTTAACGTGCTGGGATTCGGATCAAAAAAGCCTTCAATCGTTTTCCCTCTATATTCGCCTACAAGCGCAATATCATCAGGCTTGTACGTTTTTGCTTTTTCACGCGCTTCTTCTTCGTTTTTTACTGGAATAACTTCTATTGCTCCTTGCTGTAAAGCAGCCGCAATTGTTGACGTAGCCAATAAGACGTCAAATATAACAACCGTTTTTCCTTCTAGCTTTTTGGCAAGAAGCTCTTCTTTTTTGAGTATTACGTGAATTTTCTCTTTCATATATGTCCTCGTTCTGTGTGCAGAGCATGAATAATTAGTGTTTTTACATAATCTCCAAATTGTGAAAACCGTTTATCATTTGTTTGGCCTTTTTTATAACGGTAATAAATTTGCTGACAAATGACAGCAAGCTTGAAGTACGCAAATTTTAGGTAAAAGTCAATGTGTGAAACATCCCGTCCGCTTTTTTTAGCGTATGCTTCTACAAAATCTCGACGGGAATAAAAGCTTTTTTGCACAGTAACAGGTGGATTTCCGAGTCCTCTTTTCAAAAGTTCAGGATCGCTGTCTTCCATCCAGTAGCTCAGCGCCACTCCCAAATCAGCAAGCGGGTCTCCAACGGTTGTCATTTCCCAGTCAAATAATCCTACAATTTTATTTCCATCCGGTGAAAATAACGTATTGTTAAGCTTGTAATCATAGTGAATAATGGTCGAATGCTGTGTAGTCGGGATGTGTGTGGTCAACCATTTTTTTAGGGCTTCTACTTCCGGTATGTCACTTGTTTTTGATTTTTCATAACGATGAATCCAGCCGTGTACCTGACGTTCTAAAAATCCTTCGGGCTTGCTGATTTTTTCAAGAAGCGTGCCTTTATAAGGAACATCATGAAGTTTAACAAGGACATCCACCATTTGTTCTGAAATACAACGGCAAAGTTCGTCAGTTCCTTTCATTTCTTCTGGAAACGCTGTGTCGATGAGAACACCGTGCTTTCTCTCCATTAAAAAAAAGGATTTCCCAACCACCGTCTCATCTTCACAAAACACATACGGTCTAGGAGCGAGAGGGAAAGACTTCGATAAAACAGATAAAATCTTGTATTCTCTTTGCATGTCATGCGCTTTTGGCGCAACTGGCCCAAAGGGAGGGCGTCTCAACACCGCCTCCCACTCTCCGACTGAAAGAGCGTAGGTTAAATTGGACGCACCTGATCCAAATTGCTTGATTAAAAGAGGCTCTTTAGGTAAATCAGGAATCGAAACACGGAGAAACTGATGCAGTTTTTCCGTGTTTAATTCCTCTCCTTTTCGTACAGGAATGATTTGTGACATTCTTTTACCACCTGCTTTTTTATAGTTAAACAGCTACTTTATAATTCATCAAAAACTGCTTAATGTCCGCTGGAATAGACACGCTTTTTTGTGCATCAAAATCAAAGTACACGATGACAGCTTCTCCTTTAGCAATCAGCGATCCCGTCTTGCTGTCGGTAATTTCATGACCAATTGTAAAGCTTTTATTGCCGACATTAGATACAAAGGTTTTAATTATTAGCACTTGATTAAAATAACCTTGCGCAACAAAATCACATTTAGTAGACGCTAAAATATACTCCCACTTTTTTGTATGCATGGATGCTCCCATTTCTTCAAAAAAAGCAATACGGGCCTCTTCTAAATAAATGAAATAGCTCGTATTGTTAATGTGACCGAGTGCGTCTGTTTCGCAAAAGCGCACTTTGACCTGTGTTTCATACATGATCTTCTCCTCCTTTACTTATGTGAAAAAACAGCGGGACGCTTTTCAATAAATGCTGATACTCCTTCTTTAATATCTTCTGTTTGAAAGACTTCTTCAAACAGCTCTGCCTCAAGTTCAAGACCTTCAGATAATGTACGATTCATTCCTTCGTTTACCGCTGTCTTAATTCGAGAAAGTGACGGAAGAGAGTGACGGTTAAATTTCTTAGCCAGCTCTTTTGCTTTTTCGAGCCCTTTTCCTTTAGGCGTTATATGATTGGCAAAGCCTGCATGAAGCGCTTCTTCTGCAGAAACAGGACTGCCGGCAAACATCCACTCTTTAGCTTTAGAAACGCCGATTACGCGTGGAAGACGCTGAGTTCCGCCGCCTCCAGGAAACAATCCGAGCTTCACTTCCGGAAGACCTATTTGAGCATGTTCTTCGGCAATGCGTATATCAGCGGTTAGTGAAAGTTCGCATCCTCCTCCAAACGTTAAACCGTTTAACACGACAATTGTTGGTTTTTCAATGTTTTCAAGTTTTTGCAAAACACGATGGGTTTTCATAAACTCTTCTTTAATGCCGCTTTGCCCCATTAACTGAGGAAACTCTTTAATATCAGCTCCAGCCATAAACGCCCGGTCGCCCGCTCCTGTTAAAATGATTGTAATGACATCAGGATCTTTACTAAGCTCTTCATACGTTTCTTCAAGCTGCTGCACAACAGTCTGGCTCATTACATTTAAAGGCGGGTTATCAATGGTTACAATTGCCGTTTTCTCCTCTTTTTCAACACGTACAAATTTTTTCATCATTACTTCACTCCTTGTGTGTGGTATGTGTAAAAACCTTTTCCTGTTTTACGTCCAAGCTCGCCTTTTTGAACTTTTTCTTCAATACACGCAGCTGGCTTGTCCTCTGGATCCCCCGTTTCGCTATAGCGCTGCTGCATCACAAAATATCCGACGTCAATTCCCGAGAGATCCATCAATTCAAAAGGACCGATCGGGTGATTGAGCGCTTTTTTGCAAATCGTATCAATGTCTTCAAAATCTGCGTATCCATTTTCATAAAGGAAAACGGCTTCTTTTTGCAACGCTCCTAAAATTCGATTAGCAATAAAACCTGAGATTTCTTTTTTCAGAAGGACTGCTGTGCGATTAATTTGCTTGCAAACGTCCATTGTCGTTTGAGCTGTTTTTTCACTTGTCTTTTCACTCATGACAACTTCTACGCAGTCCATTACAAGGGGAGGGAAAAAGAAATGCATGTTAACGATTTGATCTGGACGGTTTGTTGCACTTGCAATAAGCGAGTTAACAATTGTTGAACTATTCGATGCTAAAATGGCGTGACTTGGTGCGTACTCATCTATTTCTTTAAAGACACTTTGTTTTACATCTAACTTTTCTACCACAGCTTCAATTACAAAATCAGCATTTGAAACCGCTTCCTTTAATTTGTTTGTAAAAGACAATCTTCGGAATGCGGCTTCCTTAGCCTCAGAAGAGATTTTTCCTTTATGAACCCACTTGCCTATAATTGCTTCCAGCTTGTCTTTTGCATCAATGAGTGATTGTTCATTCATATCTTGAATAATTGTTTCATATCCTCCGAGTGCACAAAGCATACCGATTTGATGTCCCATTTGTCCTGCTCCAATAACAGCAATACGCTGTATATCTTTACTATTCATGTTATAACCTCCTTTTAATATAAAAGGAGAGAAAGAGCTTATACTTTCCCGCCTTTTACGAGCACTGTCTAGCCCAGCAGCTACTATGACTCAATACCTTTCATCAGCATCTTATAAAAAATAGCCGCAACTTCTCGATCTGTCTTTTCACCATCTGACTGAAACCAAAAATAGCTCCAATTTGTCATTCCTAATATGCCTAGCGTCACGATATCTGAAGGCAAATCTGAACGGAACTGCCCTGCTTCCATGCCTTTTTCAATAATTTCCTGTACGTTTTCTTTAAAACGATCGCGCTTTGGAATGATTTGTTCTAAGTGTTCTTCACTCAAATGACGCATCTCTCGAAAAAACACTTTAGCTCGAAGACCTTCTTTCTCAATATCATGAACAAGTTTAAAAATAATGCTGTGAAGCTTTTCTGGATAAGATGTTGTCTTATCTGCAAGAATCGTTTCTTGGTTTTCTATTAATCTTTCAATATATTGAAGGTGAATATCCATTAAAAGCTCTTGTTTGCTTTTAAAATAATAATAAAACGTTCCTTTTGTGACGTTTAATTCATTTACAATATCTTGAATCGACGTTTCTTTGAAACCTTTTTGAGCAAAAAGCTGAATGCTTCGTTCCATCATCAAATCTTTCATCGTCAAACCCTCTCTGTCTTTTCTCATTTTCACAAATTATACCATGGCTTAGAGGGAGCTTTTGAAAAAGTTTGTTTATGTTCAGCTTATTTACGTCGTTTCTTTCACCACTTCTTCTCGTAGTGCCCGTCGCAAAATTTTTCCTACATTGGTCTTAGGAAGCTCAGCGCGAAACTCAAAGATTCGCGGGATTTTGTAAGCTGCAAGGTGCTGTCGACAATAAGAAGTGAGCTCTTTTTCGGAAAGAGATTTCCCTTCTTTCACTACCAAAATCGCTTTAATGGTTTCTCCTCTGTAAGGATGCGGCACACCAATTACAACGGCTTCTTTAATGTGGCTGTGTTCGTATAAAACTTCTTCAATATCTCGAGGGTACACATTAAAACCACTCGCAATAATCATATCTTTTTTGCGATCAACAATGGATAAATACCCGTCTTCATCTATCTGTCCAATATCTCCTGTGTACAGCCAGCCGTTTCTAAGCGCGTGAGCCGTCTCTTCAGGTTGATTCCAATAGCCCTTCATAACTTGAGGGCCTTTAATTACTATTTCTCCAAGCTCTCCTCTTGGCAGTTCTTTTGTTCCTGTAGCCACATCAACAATTTTATAAGCAGTTTGCGGAACGCCAAGTCCGACTGTACCTGGCTTTCTCTCACAAAACGGCAGGTTGCAGTGCGTCACAGGAGATGCTTCTGATAACCCGTACCCTTCTAACACTTTAGCGCCCGTTTTTCGTTCGAACTCTTTCATCAGCTCAACAGGCATCGGCGCACTGCCGCTGTTGCAGATGCGAATACTTTCGATGTTGTATTCTTCTGCCTGAGGATGATTGGTAATAGCAACATACATAGTTGGCACACCGGGAAAAATACTAGGCTGCTCTTTTTTTATTGTATTTAGTACTTCTTCCAAATCAAACCGCGGCAATAGCAATATTTCATTTCCGCAAAGAATTGATAAATGCATACAGGAAGTCATGCCAAATACGTGAAACAATGGAATAACGGTTAAGCATTTTTCTTTTCCTAATTCAATATCATGCTTAAATATTTCGTATGATTGAACTGCGTTTGTGTAAATGTTTGTATGTGTAAGCATCGCACCTTTAGATGGTCCGGTCGTTCCTCCCGTATACTGAAGAACAGCAATATCGTGTGATGGATGGATAACCGGCTGGTTAAATTCATATTTTATGGTTAAAAAATCTAGGAAGGAAAGGTCTGGTGATGCAGGAACAAAAGGTTTTTGCAAGCTGACGGTTATCGCTTCTTCTATATCAACGCGGTTTCTTATTTCTTGAAGTCTCGTATAAAAATCATCGAGTATAATGATTTTTTTTGCCCCGGAATCGTTTAAAATATGCTCTAGCTCTTGTTCGACAAGCATAGGATTGACCTGAGTAACAATGCCGCCCGCTGCTACAATGCCAAAATAGCTTATTATATATTGCGGACAGTTTGGCAGCATAATCGCTACACGATCTCCTTTTTTAATCCCTTTTTTCTGCAGTGCTCCTGCAAATACCCGAACTGAGTGATACAGCTCCTGGTACGTTAACGTATGCTGATACATGCGCGTTGCTGTGTGAGCAGGATAACGTTCGGCTGTTTCTTTCAGCATATCAAATAGTGAAATATCTTCGATGTGAATGTCATGAGTGTAGGCTTCTGGATAAGGTGTAAACCATTTTTTAACGTCTTCCATCAAGTTACTCCTTTCTTATTCACATAGCATGAACTCCACCGTCTACTGTCAGAACATCTCCCGTAATATAATTAGACGCTGCAGAAGCAAGAAAAACAGCTGCCCCTTTCAAATCGGCTTCGGAGCCAAAGCGTTTTAAAGGAGTTTGACTTAGAAAATAATCTTTGCCTTGTTCCATAATCGCACCTGACATTTTAGTAGGGAAAAATCCAGGCGCAATCGCATTAACTTGAATATTATGCTGTCCCCATTTGACGGCTAAATCTTTCGTAAACGTAATGACCGCTCCTTTACTCGTGTTGTACCCGATTGTATCCATGTACTGAGGATCTGTTCCTCCAAGACCGGCAATTGAAGCAATGTTAATAATCTTGCCAGCTTTTTGTTTAATCATTTCTTTTCCAGCTTCTTGGGACATTAAAAACGTTCCTGTAACATTAATATTCATCACTTTTTGCCAAGCTTCAAGAGGCATTTCTTCAACCGGAGCACCCCACGTAGCTCCGCTGTTATTAATTAAGATATCAATACGTCCAAATGTTTCAATTGTTTGGTGCACGACATTTTTAATATCTTCAGGCTGACTGATGTCGCAAGTTAAGGCGAGCGTTTTTACATCGAGGCGGGCCAATCGATCGGCCACTTGCTGACATGCTTCTTTTTTTCTCGAACATAGAACAATATTTGCCCCTGCCTCTGCAAGCCCTTCTGCCATTTGTTCTCCTAATCCTCTGCCTCCGCCGGTAATAATAGCTGTTTTCCCAGTTAAATCAAACAAATCCTTTATGTGCATAGGTTGCCTCCTTTTCTTGATAGGGTTTTAGCTCAAGTCTTGCAAGCTGTGCTTTGTGCACTTCGTCTGGACCATCAGCGAGGCGAAGAGTGCGAGCATTTGCCCAAAGTGCCGCAAGCGGCGTGTCTTCTGAAACACCTGCTGCTCCAAATGCTTGAATAGCGCGATCAATGACTTTTAAAGCCATAGCAGGAGCCATTACTTTAATCATAGCAATTTCTTTCCGCGCTTTTTTATTTCCAACTGTGTCCATCATATAAGCAGCTTTTAATGTTAATAAGCGAGCTTGCTCAATTTCAATACGCGATTCTGCCACCCATTCTTGAATAACCCCTTGCTGAGAAAGCAACTTATTAAACGTAGAACGGTTTTGAATACGCTTACATAATTCTTCAAGCGCTCTTTCCGCTGCTCCTATTAAACGCATGCAGTGATGAATACGTCCAGGCCCCAATCTGCCTTGAGCAATAGCAAACCCTTTTCCTTCGCCTAAAAGCATATTAGACGCTGGCACACGCACATTGTCATAATGAATTTCAGCATGTCCATGAGGAGCGTGATCGTATCCAAAGACTGGCAGCATTCGTTCAATTTTAACTCCTGGCGTATTTAAAGGAACTAGAATCATAGACTGCTGTTCATATTTAGATGCGTTAAAATCGCTTTTTCCCATGACAATAGCAATTTTGCAGCGAGGATCTCCCGCACCTGAAGACCACCATTTTCTTCCGTTGATCACATATTCATCGCCTTCTCTTACAATACTGCACTGAATGTTTGTGGCATCAGAAGAACCTACATCCGGTTCTGTCATAGAAAAGCAGGAGCGAATGTCTCCATTTAACAGCGGCTTTAGCCATTTTTCTTTTTGTTCGGACGTTCCGTATCGAACCAGTACTTCCATATTGCCGGTGTCAGGAGCTCCGCAGTTAAAAGCTTCTGGTCCAATAATAGAACGGCCCATAATTTCGCAAAGAGGGGCATATTCGACATTTGTTAGACCCGCTCCGTATTCGCTTTCTGGCAAAAATAAGTTCCATAATCCAGCTTGCTTTGCTTTTTCTTTTAACTCTTCCATGATCGGAGGAACAGCTGACCATCTAGATGGCTGTTCATTCAGCTGTTGTTCGTATAGCCGTTCATTTGGGTAAACATGCTCTTCCATAAAAGAGCTCAATTCTTCTTGCAGCTTCACTACTTTGTCAGAGTAAGAAAAATACACGGTAGTCCCTCGCTTTCATTTACTTACTAACCGGTTGGTATGTTACATATTCATCATAAATGAAGGGAAATAATTCAGCAAGGTATTTTTAGGAAAATTCTAAATATTATATTATTTAAAAATAAAAAAAGAGAGGTTTTAACCTCTCTTTTTACGCGGATGTCATTTCCTCAAATACGGCTGATACCTTTTCAAATTCATCGTCATCTTCAATTGAAGACCATTCACCATCATCTTCAATTTTCAAAAAGAAAACATCAATTTCTTCTTCTGTTTCAATTAAAACTTCTTCCACAAACGCAACAGCAATATAATCGTGCCCTTCAATCGTCATTTTTCCAAGCACTTCAATATCTTGCTCTTGATCATTTTCGTCTAAAATTGTAAAAATCTCTCCCGTTTCAATGCGTTCCATCTTATTCCCTCCTATTTTAACCTCATTATTCGTTCACTAACATGTATTCCCCTTTAGAAAAGGTTTCATGCTTATAAAAGTAGAATCTATTTTTTAAAAGGCAAAAGAATGTCTACGGTAGTTCCTTTTCCAAGTTCACTTACAAAGTTAATTTCTCCTCTATGTTCTCGAATGATCTTATAGCACACCATCAGTCCAAGCCCCGTTCCTTTCTCTTTGGTACTATAAAAAGGTTTTCCTAAATGCTGCATTCTTTCCTGCGTGATGCCTGGCCCCTCGTCGCTAAACCGGATAACAAGGTTCTCCTGATTAAATCTTTTTAGTTGAATCGTTACGGTTCCTCCACTTGGCATAGATTCGACTGCATTTTTAAATATATTGCTAAACACCTGTTTCAACTGATTTTCTTCGCATAATACGAGAGGAAGATGAAGATCAATTTCTTTTTTTACGTGAATTTTCTCTGTAATCCCCTGCACCTCAGCTAGCTTTAAAGTATTCTCTAAAATATCTTGGACATGTTTGTCTTTGTAGGTTTTCGCCTGAGGCTTTGCAAGACTCAAGAACTCATCGGTAATCAATTCAATTCTATCTAACTCACGATTTATCATTTCTACATAGTAAGGCTGACCGCTCGTTTCTCTTAATAACTGCATAAATCCTTTTACCGCCGTCAGAGGGTTTCGAATTTCGTGAGCTATACCAGCCGCTAACTGTCCGACTAAGGAAAGCTGAGCGGATTCACGCAGCAATTTTTCAGTTTTTTTACGTTCTGTAATATCACGAAACAAAACTTGAATGGCCTGCTTTCCCATATAGGGAATAGGAAAGGCAATGGTTTCGGCATCAATCGTATGACCGTCTTTATGAATAAACTTTTCTTCCTGTAGGTCTACAGATTTATTTTCTGTTTTCATTCGATAAATTCGCTGTTTTACCACATCATAGTAATCAGGGTGAACAAACTGATAAACACAAGCTCCTAATACGTCTTGAGGACTTTTGTATCCTAGCGCTTTGGCTCCTGAAGGGTTGATGTAATCAATTTTCCCTTCACTATGAACGATAATCGCTTCCGGCGATAACTCAATCAAGCTTCGGTAACGTTCTTCGCTTTCTTTTAAAGCCGTTTCAGCCTGCTTGCGTGATGTTATATCTCGATAGACAAAAGCAATGCATAGCGGCCAATCATTCATATTTTCAACGCGGAAGAGTGTGACGCTTACATTAATTAAATGACCGTCTTTATGCTGTCTGACCGTCTCAAATTCCGTTTTCGATTCACCTGATTGAATGGTCTTATGAAGTTCGCACACTGGCTCCTTTAAAAACGAAGGTATAATCGGAAGAGGCTTTTGATGAATTTCTTCAAACGTCCAGCCAAATGTATTCTCAAACGCAGGGTTCACTTGAAGCGTTTTCCCTTCTAAGTCAACGACAGCAACAGCATCTGCGTTATGATAAATAAAAGGCTGAACCTGTTCTTTTTTCTCCTGATAACTAGTTATATTCACGCAATGTCCCATAATTTCAGGCTTTTCTGTGTAAGATAAAGGGGTTAAGTTTACTACATAGCGTTTATCATTTATTTGAAGCTCGTACATAAGCTTTTTCTTTTTGTTTAGTGCTTCGAAAAAATGCTCATACGAGACCCATTCTTCTAGAGGTATTTTTTGGTCATGAACGCTTTCACCTTGATACATACTGTAAACAAGATGGTCATCTTTTTGTTTGTAAGCAAATATGATTCCTAGCGCCTCAGCTGAATGATTTTCTGCATGTAATCGGACTATTTTTTTATTTTTGTTCATCGTTCATATTTACCTACCCCTCACTAACATCTTTCCTACTCGTTCTCATTCTCTTAATTTTACATGAGGATTTTAGAATTTACTAGATAAAGAAGCGGATATTTTCCATTCATTCACATAAAAAAAACGCCTGTAAAGGCGCTTTTTTATGTGAATAGGAATTACTTTGAATGATGCATTTTATGACAGTGTCGCTTTGGCACAAAACCATTTTGCTCCATATGCTGATAGCGATTTTCCATATGTGAAGAAATGTTTTGACTCTCCGTTTTGCTTAGCACCCCGTACTCCACATATTTTGAAAGTATTTCTTTCTTTTTTGCTAGCATTTCTTTGTACAGCACGGACAGTTCCTGCTTTTGCTCAGACGTCAACTGCACGTCTTTTGTTTCTGGCTGAGGATTATTTTCCGCTAATACAGGCGTCGCGCTCATAAATAAAAAAGCTGCTGCTGCACTTATCATAATCTTTCGCAAACAATCTACTTCCTTTCATCATATAGTAGTTATAGTTTGCGAACTTCTATTTGTTTTCATTCATTCTGTTTGCTTAAGACTCGATAGCTCCTCCTACATCATAGTCGCTAAGATCAATTTCCATTTCCATTTCAAGTGCTAATTTAGCAAGCTCTGAACCAAGATAAGGACCCGACGTTAAGCCTGAAGCTCCGAGACCATTCGCTACTAGTATTCCTTCGTAAGCCGGAAGAGCTCCAATGACTGGCAAGAATCCTGGAGTAAATGGTCGAAACCCTACCCTTGTTTCTAAGACTGTGCTTTCTGTTAAGCCGGGAGCAATTGATAAGGCCTTTGAAAAAATCTCATGCATCCCCCCAGCAGTTACTCTCAAATCATAGCCCGTGTCGTTTTCATGTGTTGCTCCAATGACAATTTGACCTTGTTCAAATGAAAGAATATATTGATCGCTTGGAGGCATCACAACGGGCCAGTCTTTTGTATCTACATCAGGGAGATGCAAGTGGACAATTTGCGCTTTTTGAAAGCTTGCTAAAAATTTCACTCCAAGAGGCTCTAGTAATTGATTTGCCCACGCTCCTGCCGTTACGATTGTTGTACTTGCTAGAAGGGTTTGTCCATTTACGGAAACGCCCGTTACTTGATTATTTTCATAAAGTAGTTCTGCGTTTCCTTCTATTATTTTTGCACCGTTTTTCTTCGCTGCATTCACAAGTGCGTTTCGAAGAGCTCTTCCGTTAACGCGAGCGGCTCCACTAATATGAACTGAACTGTATTCTTCTGAAAGAACCGGAAACAAAGCCTGTGTTTCTTTAGCGGATAAACGTGTAATCTCGCCTATTTCAGGAGCTTCTTCCCGACGCTTATATGCTCTTTCTTCCATTTTTTTAAGCTTTTGCTCATCAGTATGTAAGCTAATTGCTCCTACTCGCTTATATCCCGTATCCGTTTCTCCATCTTCTTCTAATTGCTGAATTAATGTTTGATAGTACTTAGCGCCGCCTTTTGCCAAGCGGTACCATGCTTTATTTCGACGCTGCGAAAGCCATGGGCAAACAATTCCTGCTGCTGCATCAGTAGCTTGACCTGCATCCTTGCGATCTATCAATGTCACATCTGCTCCTGCTTTTGCTAAATGATATGCTGTAGAAGCTCCAAGTACCCCAGCTCCAACTACGATGTATGTTTTCATACCAAAACACCCTTTTCTTTCTTCTAATATTCTCATGCTATATGTACGCAACTTTAGCATAGCAAAAAAAGAAGTCACATACTAGGCGAAGCTATCTTGAGCTTATTTTTGAATCTTGCTGACTTTGACATATAGCTCCTTTCATTGTAAACAAAAGCGCAATAAGTTCTTTTACGGGAATTATGGTGAGATGAAGCAAACCACAAATAGTGATCACCCATATTTAACACTGCGCTTACCGCTTTTTTATTATAGTTTCTGAATAAAAAAATGAAAGAATAAAACCACTATAATATGTAAATAAAAAGAAATAACCATTATTTTAAGGAGAGCGTATGCAATCTTCATTTGTATTATTTTTCATCATTCTTGGTTTACTATTTGGCAAGTGGCGAAGGTATCAAGAATACTATCCTACTTTGCTGTTTTGGGTCACAGGGAATTTGCTTTATGAAGTGCTGCTGTTTCATCACCGCGTATGGGTATTTCACCCTGTAGGTATTGATCACCTTTTTCTACCCGATCACCTAATGGTTTCCCTTGGAATAACTTTAATTATTTATCCGTTTGTTATACCGGTTTTTTTAGGAAGGCTGCCGCTGCATGTAAGCGGCAGGCTGTGGTGGATTCTTTTGTGGGCGCTTTTATTTACTGTGATTGAGTTCATTGCTTATGTTAATCACAGTATCACTCATCATTATGGATGGTCGCTGCTGTGTTCTTTTCTCTTCAACATTGCCACGTTCTCACTTTTAGTCATTCATCAGAAGACAGCACTGGTCGCTTGGATTCTATCTGGAAGCTTCATAGCTTTCTTATTTATTTTTTTTGATATTCCTATGCCTTAACTTTTCATTGACTAGACGGAGGAAAAGGAAATATAATAGGAATTACATTTAAATATAATTTTCCTCTCTGAGAATAGAGGTGCATGAAATCAAGAGTCACTTATTGGAGACTAATGGAGTCTGTGAAGATAAGTAAAAGGGATTTCGTGCCGAAGTATATAAACATCCATTGTGTTCATATACTGGTTCAGTATTGAATAAATGCTGAGCTGTCACAAACCATTTGGTTTGTGGAGAGCTATTGAAGAGATGTTGATGCCTAGAATGTAATAATACTTTATTATTATGAAACCAAGACGCGTGAACATCACTTCACGGGTCTTTTTTGTGTTTTTCTACTGACCATCAAAGTTCAAAGTTATAGTTGAATGATTTAAATGGAGGGATACGGATTATGTACTTACATGGAACGAGTAAAATTAACAGCAGCAATCATTTAGAAATTGGGCAGTGCGATACGGTCGAACTGAAAAAACAATACGGCACTCCCCTATACATCTACGATCAAGAATTAATTGAAACGAAATGCAAGGCCTTCCATTCAGCCTTTCGAAGAAGCGGATTTTCATATCAAATCGCCTATGCAGGGAAAGCATTTCTTTGTATGGAAATGGCTAGCCTTTTAACGAAGCTTGATATGTCACTAGATGTGGTCTCAGGAGGCGAATTATTTACAGCGCTTGAAGCTGGATATCCAGCTGAACGCATTCATTTTCACGGCAATAATAAAACGATTGAAGAAATGGAAATGGCTCTTGATGCGAATATTGGCTGTTTTGTTGTTGATAACTTTACCGAACTTGAAGTTTTGCATGCCTTAGCAGCTGAGCGCAAACAGAAAGCATCTATTCTTCTGCGTGTTACTCCAGGAATTGAAGCCCATACACATGAATATATTATGACCGGACAGGAAGACTCCAAGTTTGGATTTGGTCTTTCCAATGACCAAGCCATGAAAGCGGTAAGTTCTGCGTTAGAAAAGCCTTACTACGATCTTTTAGGCATTCATTGTCATATTGGTTCGCAAATTTTTGAAGTAGATGGTTTTTCTCGCGCCATTGATATTTTAACTGATTTCTTAGTCAGCATTCGTGATAAAATGGAATTTGAAGTAAAAGTTTTAAACGTAGGTGGTGGTTTTGGTATTCGTTATACCGAAAGCGACTCTCCTCTTCCAGTTGAGTATTATGTAGATGCACTGACAGAAAAGCTAAGCCGCACGTTAACTGAACAGAATTATACCCTTCCAGAAGTCTGGATTGAGCCTGGAAGAAGCATCGTAGGAGAAGCAGGTACAACGCTTTATACAATTGGATCAACGAAGGAGATTCCAGGTGTACGAAAATACGTAGGAATTGACGGCGGTATGACTGATAATATCCGTCCTGCTCTTTACGATGCAAAACATGAAGCTGTCTTGGCTAATAGAGTGACGGATAAAAAAGATGAAACAGTATCAATTGCGGGTAAATGCTGTGAATCAGGAGATATGCTTATTTGGGATATTGATTTACCGCGCGTTAATCAAGGAGATTTATTAGCAGTGTCCTCTACAGGTGCCTACAACTATTCAATGGCTAGCAATTACAACCGTATTCCGCGCCCTGCTGTTGTATTTGTAAAAAATGGAGAAGCTCGTCTTGCTGTAGAGCGAGAAACATACGAAGATTTGGTGCGTAAAGATGTAAAGCCAGTCGTTACTACGTATGCAATGAGCAAATAATAGCTGTTCTTGCGTAGTAAAGAAGCTATTGTTGTTTGGAGGAAATCTAACTATGGTTTTAAGTGTATTTAAAACGTACAGATCATCGCTTATTCTGCTTCTCGCTATTTTAATTGGCGGGATAGCAGGATATGCTATCGGGCCGGATGTGGCAGTCGTAAAGCCCTTTGGTGATTTGTTTCTTAATTTAATGTTCATGATTATCGTTCCCCTTGTCTTTTTTAGTGTGGCTTCGGCGATCGCAAACATGAATGAAATGAAGCGTCTTGGTAAAATTATGCTAGGTATCGCCGTTGTGTTTATCGCCACTGCTGCTGTTTCAGCCGTTTTAGGCTTTTTAGGCGCATCACTTTACAATCCGCTACATAATGTAGATACTTCTGCCATTAAAGAATTGATGGGTGACAGTGAAAATACAGCTGAAAAAATGACGCTTTTAACTCAGCTTGTTAGTACATTTACTGTACCTGATTTTGTTCAGTTATTTTCGAAAGAGCACATTTTACAATTAATTGTCTTTGCCGTTATTTTCGGTATTGCTACAACGATGGCTGGCGAAAAAGGACAGCCTATGGCGAAATTTCTGACTTCGGGTCAAGAAGTATCGATGAAGGTTGTTAAAATTGTGATGTACTATGCCCCAATTGGTTTAGGATGCTATTTCGCTACTGTAGTAGGAGAACTTGGACCAAAGATCTTACAAGGGTACGCTAGAGCATTTATTCTTTATTTATTAATTGCAATCGTTTACTATTTCGGTTTCTTTACGCTATATGCATGGATTGCTGGCGGTAAAGCAGGAATTAAGCTGTTTTGGAAAAATGCAGCTGCTCCTTCTATCACCGCTATTGCTACCTGTTCTTCTGCTGCATCTATTCCAGTCAATTTAGATGCAACAAAGAAAATGGGTGTGCCGCTGGATATTGCTGAAACAGTGATTCCACTAGGAGCAAACACGCATAAAGATGGTTCTGTTATCGGTGGTATTCTAAAGATTGTTTTCTTATTCAGTTTGTTTGGCAAAGATATGACGTCTGCTACGAGTATTTTGAGCATTTTAGGCGTAGCCTTTTTAGTTGGAGCCGTAATGGGAGCAATCCCTGGAGGCGGTATGATTGGCGAAATGTTAATCATTACAATTTACGGATTTTCGCCAGAAGTTCTGCCCATTATCGCGGTCATTTCCACAATTATTGACGCCCCTGCTACGCTTTTAAACAGTACGGGAAATACAGTAACAGCGATGCTTGTTACAAGGTTTACAGAAGGAAAAGACTGGATTAACAAAATTATCACCACCGATAAAGTCGCTTAGTAAAAAAGCAAAGGGAACAGTCTTAGTGACTCTCCCTTTGCTTTTTTCGTGTGCAGTAATATCGATAGCGGTGTATAAAGTCTGTACATACGCACATTCTAAAGGTATGTTTCATAACCGGACTGGAGGTGTCGTCTAATGAGTAACGCTGCAGGAGGTTCAAAGAAAAATCAACCGAATGATGCGAATCACGTAAGCGCAGAAACAAAAGCTCATCAAAAACGTCTTACTGAGCAAAACAAACAAGAGCATCAAGCTGAAGAACGAAAATAAAATGACGTTAAAGAGCGCAGCGCCTGCGTTCTTTAACGTCATTTTATTTTTAGAGAGAACTTCATACCCCTGCTCGTTATGGGGCTATCGTACAACCTCCTTTCGAACTTTTACATATTCTATTAATAGGTTTGTAAAAGGAGGAATGACATGGTGTTTTCTTGGCTAGAGATTACAGCTGCAGCCTTTGGACTTTCAGTTATTTTGATAAGTTTTGCATTTTTACCCGAACGCACATACAAAAGTCTTTATATCCCTCATCAGCTAGTAGCAAAATCTATTTTTCTCTATAAAAAGATTATTCGTTTTATAAATCAATTTCGACAGAAACTTTAGCTCATTTCCTTTCCCTGTTTTTATTCATTGGATATATCCTCCCCCTTTTTAATCAGCGCATTTACAGTAAATAATTTAGTGGTTAAAATAAAGAGTAAAGAAAAAGGATAAGCAGTTTGCAGAAATGGAGTTTCACATGGAAATCAGAGACTTAGAATACTTTATAGAGGTAGCGAATCATAAAAATTTTACAAAGGCAGCGCTGCAAGTTCACTTGTCACAAACGGCTTTAAGTAAAGCCGTCAAAAAAGTAGAAAATGAACTAGGATTTGAGCTTCTTGATCGTTCAACAAGAGAATTAAAGCTAACCGATGCAGGAGAAGTCGTGTATCATCAGGCAACTAAAGCTCTGTCGGTGTTAAAAGACATGCCTCACTTGTTGGGAGATTTAATGAACTTGCAAACAGGGCAAATCAAGATGGGAGTCCCTCCGCTCATCGGGACCTTGTTTTTCCCGAAGATTGCAAAAGCATTTAATGAACAATACCCTAAAGTATCTCTAAAGCTTATTGAATTTGGAGCAAAAAAAATTGAAGCACTTGTGGAAGAGGCTGGTGTAGATATGGGGATTGTTATGCTTCCTCTTACAAGCGGCCATGATGAGCATTTTCACGTATACCCGTTCGTTAAGGAGAGATTTCTTTTATACGCGCATAGAAACCATCCTTTAGCAAAACGTTCTTCCGTCTGGATGAAAGAATTGGAGCATGAAAAATTCATTATGTTCAGTGAAGAATTTACGCTGCACGACCGGTTAATTCAAGATGCTTTAAAATCAGGTTTTGTGCCTTCTATAGCGTATAAAAGTTCTCAATGGGATTTAATTATTGAATTAACAGCGGCAGAACTAGGTATTGCTATTTTACCCGAATCGCTTTATGCCAAAGTGAAAGATCCCAATATTACTACCGTACCTATTGCAGATCCTGAAATGATGTGGGAACTTGGAATTATTATGTTAAAAGAACGCTACAGTTCATTCGCTGTACGAGAATTGATTAATTTTTTAACCGAAAAACAAATGACAGATAAATTGGGGCTCCTTTAAAAAAGAGTTTGGAACAAAAGTATGTTAGTTGAAGGACAATCCGAACGAGTTTGGTCGAGAATCCAGCTCATTCGGATTTTTTTAGGATGATGATGAACGCAGGTTTCATGTATGTATTTGCTTCTAGCTGTTGATTGGATGAGTTTCGTTATGTCTCCGTTTCTTTTTAGGTGTAATAAAGTTTTATCATTCAACAACCCCTACAATGAATCCATCATAGCCTTTGCTTCCAACAGTTTGTATAGCCGTGGCGCTTATTCGTTTTTCTTGAGCCAGAGCATTCATAAATTGGCGAATTCCCTTTACATTTTCATCTTCACTTTCTGAGTTCACCACATGCCCTTGACGAACAACATTATCACAAATAATCGTACTTCCTCTTTTCGATAATTCTAGAGCCCACTTTAAGTAATTTGGGTTATTCGGCTTGTCAGCATCAAGAAAGATAAGATCAAACGGCTCTGTTCCCTTATCCTTTAATACAGCTAATGTATCAAGCCCGGGGCCGACAATGACTTCTACTAAGTGGCTTACTCCCGCTCTTTTTAAATTAGCTCTTGCTACTTCTGCATGCTGAGCGCTTAATTCGAGCGTAATCAGCTGTCCGTCTTTCGGAAGAGCTCTGGCTAGCCAAATCGTGCTGTACCCTCCAAGAGTACCAATTTCCAAAATGCGTTTAGCTCCTTTTAATGAAGCTAACAAATGCAGAAACTTTCCTTGATTAGGCGATACGTCGATGGCAGGTAATCCAGCCTCTTGATTTGCCTTCAATACCTCATCAAGAACAGGGTCAGGTTGTATAAGCTTATCATTCATATAAAGATCCACTTCATTCCAAATTTCATATATAGACATTTCCATACTCCTCCACATAAGTGATAAAAGCTTTATTATTCAAAGATACGAATATGTTTTTCTCATATCCACCTTGTTGCCGTAATCGTTCGTATTATGAATGTGTTCTAGCTTTCTAATAAACTATCCTGCTCGCTCTTAAAAAGAATTGCTATATGTCCATAAAAAAAGACCTTCAGAGAGGTCTTTTTTATCTTTAAATAATCGTAACTTTACTAAGATCTATTTTGGCACTTTTTAAAAAGTTATATGTCAATTTATCCATTTTTGCACCTTCAAAATCAGATTTCTTTAAATCTGATCCTCGGAACTGTACATTTAGCAAAGTTGCGTGGCGAAATGAGGCTTTTTTTAATGATGTTCCTTCAAAGATTGTTCCGTTAAATGTTTCTTCGTCAAATACAATGTCTGTTAAATTACATTGCTTAAAGTACGTGTTGTCATAGATACAGTCTTTAAAACTGGCCTGTTTAAAATTTGCCCATTTAAATTGTACGCCTGTTAAATTAACGTGATGAAATATTGCTTTCGTTAAATTGCTGCTTTTAAACATGCTGTCCGTAAGATCTGCGTAGCTAAAATCAGATTCATTCAAATTACTGGCATTAAATTTCCCTTTATACACCGATACAGAACGAAAATCAGATTTTGTAAGCTCGGTCTTTGAAAAATCCATAGGGACGGTTTGCTTTAATTCCTTTGTTTCTACATTCATTGATTGAATCAGTTCTGTAATATCACCGATAGAATTGATTGTCATATAATAAGCCTGTTCTTCATTATGCCCGTCTTTTTTGTAATCTGTAAATTTTTCCTGCAAGTTCTGTGATAGTTCTTCTTCTAGATCTTGAACATTTTCTACATCCTGATAAGGAGCCAAAATGTTATGCACATGATTTTTTATTTTTTCGTTCATTTATAACATCATCCTTTCTCACAACAATAAATCAATAATTTTTTTCGCTTGCTCCCAATTTTCTTTATTTTGTTTATATACGCTTTTTCCTTGTTCTGTAATTTTATAATATTTTCTGCGGCCGCCTTGTACAGCATCTCCCCAGTAAGAAAGAATATGGCCGTCTTTTTCAAGGCGCTTCAAGCTTGAATACATTGTGGCTTCTTTTAATTCATACTGCTCTTTAGAGTAGGTATAAATAAGCTTACTAATTTCATACCCATACTTATCACCGCTGAGAAGTAATTTTAAAATCATTGTATCTGTATGTCCCCGAAGTAAATCTGAAGACATTTTTGCATATACCAAAGTATCACCTCTTTATGTATAATTTAAATCATATTACTATGACAGTCAAGGTATTATATTTAATAAGATACACTAATATATAATTGCACATATGTAAACAGCTTAACAGGAGAAAATAGCCGGTAGAAACGTACCGGCTATTTTCTAGGAGACATCTTATTCTTCGTTATAGCTGAGCTTAAATACTATCGGCGTACTTTCTGCTGATATTTTCCAAACCATGTGGTGATACCCCTTGCTCCAGTAATCTTTTACTAAATAATCAGGGATTCCAAATATGTTTTTCCATACTTCCTGAGCATTTTTGTATCCGCTGTCCAAACAAATTTCTTTAATTTCTCTGCTTTGAAGTGTAAGCAGCATAGTATGTAAAAGCAGTGTTCCTACACCTTTTCTTTGGTACTTTGGATGAACAAAAACTGTGCCGATTTCAATCCATCCTTGCAGCTCTCCTTTTGTACACGCCGTAATTAATTCACTAGCAGGACCATATTCAATACAGCCAATAATCTTATTGGTGCACGTATCTATTCCGAGCCAAAAGAATCGATGTTTTCCACCGCTATCAAGGTCACTTTTTAAATATTGTTCTTTACTTTCAATTTCTATTTGTATATTGTTCACCATTTCAGATAGACCCTCTTTATGAAAGGTATCTGTGATTACTTCGTTAAAAAGCTCGTGGAGTTCTGCGCGGTCTTCTATTTTTGGTCTTCTTATTTCAATATGATGCAATGTTCATTCCTCCTTGTTATTTCACGGCAGAATATGAAGCTTTACCATTATTATTTATTATTTATCAATCTATGTTGATAATCCTTTTCTCTCTCTACTGTTTTTCCAATAAAAAAGCACGAGAAACTTTGAGTTCTCGTACTTTTTTATAATATGGATTCTGCTTTTCTATTGGGAACTGTTAATACTGATTCACAAAGCTCTGGATTTTACATACGAATTCAGAGAGATTCTCTTTTATCTCTTTATCCTCTGTTTTCTCTACTTGCTCCTGTATGGCATCAATCATTAAACGTGCTCTTTTAGGATCTATAGAGGCCGGTTGGCTGCTGTTGTTTGATAGACTTTTCAAAATTTGATTAGTCATTTTGTTTTTATCGTGAATATAAAATAATATTTGAGGAACTTGATTAATTAACAAATTTACGTATCTGCGAAACTCCTCTATCTCATATAATTCTCTTGAATTACCTTTAAAGCCATCAACGGAAAGCATAAGACTCTGGTAGCCTTTATCACTGCGTTGATTAAGTACTTTAATCACTTTCAAAAACCGATCGAACTTTAGATAACGTATTTCGTCTTTCCTTAATTCTAAAAATTCAATTTCTCCTTTTTCCAAAAAGGGATCTTTGATAAGACTATTGTCATTCATATACATTCTCTCCCTACTAATTTATTAGTTGCAGAGCTTGTTTTGAATTCATTTGTCTATCGTTTTAGTAATTGTTTACCTCTTTTAGGCCCGTTTTAAAACCTTTATTTGTAAAACGCTTACATAAATGTTCTCAATTGCCTGACGTGTTGACGGAATTCTGCTTATTATCTGCTAAATGACGAATGAAAAAGAGCTCCTTTACAGAAGCTCTTTTTTTAAAATTATAGGGATGCTAATAACTTTATATCTTATTTGCTTCTTTTAATACCGCTAATAAGTATTCCCATGTCTTAATAGTAGACGGAATGCTCAGGTGTTCATCAGGTGTATGAACGTCGTACATATCGGGACCGAGCGAAATGGCGTCTAATCCAGAGATTTTTCCCAGGAAAATACCGCATTCAATTCCAGCATGGATGGCGATGATCTCCGCCTCTTCCCCATACTTTTCTTTGTAAACCGTTTTACATAATTCACGAATTTTTGAATCTGCATTGTACGCCCATTCAGGGTAATTGCCTTTTGTTTCAACTCTTCCTCCGACTACTTGAGCAAGTATGTGCACTTGACTTACTATTTTTTCTTTTAAGCTTTTTACTGAGCTGCGGATTTCATTTTGAAAAACAATCTCAGACTCTGTCGTCGTAATCACACCTAAGTTGGTAGAAGATTCTACTAATCCTTCGATATTCATACTCATACTTTGAACGCCGTTTGGTGTTAGCATAATAGCTTGTACAATTCGTTCTGTCGTTTCTTTTGTAAAACATTTCTCATCGGAAGAAGATTTGTTTATTTTTACATATACGCTCGGATCAGCCGCTTGTAATTCATTTTTTACTATTTCGTTCCACTCACGAATCTTATTCTCTAACTTTCCTACCTCAGAAGGCTCAACTGATAGAATTGCTTCTGATTCACGGGGAATCGCATTTGATTTTAATCCTCCACTAATGCTGCTTAAAGAGTAGGGAAGTTCATGTTGTAAATCATATAAAACTCTTCCTAGCAGTTTATTAGCATTTCCTCTTTCTTTATCAATTTCCATTCCAGAATGTCCGCCGCGCAGTCCACCAATGCTTAAGCTATATGTTTCTGAGTTATCGGAAGGCGATTCCCAGTCTACGGGAATACGAAGCACGCTTTTTACCCCGCCTGCGCTGCTGACAAGCAGCTTTCCGTCCTCTTCTGTATCAAGGTTAATAAAGATTTTCCCTTCAAAATGAGCTGGATTTACAGCAATGGCTCCGCCCATAGTTGTTTCTTCTTCAGTAGTAATGACTACTTCAAGAGACGGGTGAGCTATATCATGAGCATCTAGTAAAGCCAGTGCATATGCCACGGCAATCCCGTTGTCAGCTCCTAGCGTAGTACCATTTGCATAAAGCATATCTTCCACAATTCGCAGTTGAAGCGGATCTTTTTCGAAATCATGCACAGTTCCTTTATTTAACTCGCATACCATGTCCATATGTCCTTGCAAAATGATGGCTGGAGCATCTTCATATCCTTTAGCTGCCGGCTTTTTAATAATTACATTTAAAGCCTCGTCTTGTATAACTTCAAGGCTTCTTTCTTTTGCAAAAGAAACTAAATAGTCACTAATTTTCTTTTCATTTCCAGATTCTCTAGGAATAGCTGAAATTTCGTTAAAAAAATAAAAAACCGGATGTTTAATTAATTCATTTACTGTTTGCACCATATGTATCATCCTTTCTGAACTGCAGGCTTTTTTATCATACTATTTATCTTTACAGGAGAAATAGTATAAGGCTTATTTTATGTATAGCCTAGTTATATTTTAACGTTGATTAGCTCGATAGAATAGGTATAACATAAAAAAGCATAAAGGAGCTCATTAGACTCCTTTATGCTTTTAATGACTTATTCTATTTTTTATTGAGCTGTATATCCGCCGTCCATTACTACCGCTTGACCAGTTACACCTTTTGCTTTATCACTCGCTAAGAAAATAGCGTAGTCAGCAATTTCGCTCACGTCTAGTAATCTTTTTTGAGGGACTAAAGGATAAATAACTTCTTCAAGCACGCTCTCTAATGGTACATTTCTTGTTTTAGCTAAACCATCTAACTGACCTCTCACTAGTGGTGTATCCACATAGCCAGGACAAAGTGCATTCACCGTAATACCGTGTGCTGCGCCTTCAAGAGCAGCTACTTTTGTTAGCCCAATTACACCATGTTTAGCACTGTTATAAGCTGCTTTGCCCGCAAAACCGATTAAACCGTTGATAGAAGAAACGTTAATGATACGTCCGAACCCTTGTTTTTTCATAATCGGAAACGCGTGCTTAATCGCCATAAATGGAGCTGTTAGCATAATTTTAATCATTAACTCATATTTTTCAGTTGGAAACTCTTCGATTGGAGAAACATGCTGCAAGCCAGCGTTATTAATGAACGTATGAACCGCTCCAAAATGTGCGTTTGCTGTTTCAATTAAATGTTTGATTTCTTCTTCTTTTGTTACATCGGCTTTGACACCAAGCGCTTCAAATCCAGCTTCACGAAGATTTTGTGCTGCAGCTTCTACAGCAGCTTGATCAATGTCGGATAACACAATTTTCCCGCCGTTTTCTGCGAATCGTTTACCTATTTCAAACCCAATTCCTCTTGCTGCTCCTGTGATTACAATTACTTGATTTTCAACCATGTGTATTCTCCTCCTGTTTTTAAATAATACCGGCTGCCGCTAATGCGACTCCTGCAAATAAAGCGATTGTCGGGATGATAAATGCAACAACAAATACGTCTTTATACGTTTCTTTATGCCGAAGACCAGTTACGGCTAATAGCGTTAACAACGCACCGTTATGCGGTAAAATAGATGCACCTGACGCAACGCTTGCAATACGGTGAAGAGCATCGGCACTTAAATTCGTCGTTTGAGACAAGTGATACCACGTATCTCCTAATGCTTGAAGCGCAATACCCATACCGCCGGATGCTGAACCCGTGATCATCGCTAGCACTTGAACGCTTAATGCTTCTGAAACGAGTGGATTGCTCGAAATGTTTAGCAACACATGCGTGACATCTTTAAACTCTGGAACTGCTGTAATAACCGAGCCAAAACCTACTGCTGCACTCGTGTTAATAACAGCCATCACGGATCCTTTTGCTCCTTCATTTATAGAAGAAATAAACGTTTTATAGTGTTTAAAATTAATAAGTAAAATAGAAAAAATACCAATTAATAATGAAACGATAGGCTCCCATTTTAAAACGTTTAACGTCACGACAACGACAATCAGCGGTAAAATAGCTAATATTACATTCATCGAGTCCTGCTCATCACTCGCTGCGACTGATGATTCATTAGGCTCGGTAAATCCTTGATTTTTTGCTTTTAATTTTTTATCACGATAAGCTAACCATAAATATCCTCCCACTGCCATAATAAGACCTGAAACAATTCCAATAATCGAACCGGACATTGCATTCGTTTTAAATGTAGCAGTCGGAATCAGATTTTGGATTTGAGGCGTACCTGGAATCGCTGTCATTGTAAACGTAAATGCTCCGAGTGCAATGGTTGCTGGCAGTAAATTTCGCGATACGTTAGCTTCTCGAAATAGCGCGATTGCTAAAGGATAAATCGCAAAGACAACAACGAATAGACTCACTCCGCCGTATGTCAAAATGGCTGAAGCAATTAGCACCCCTAAAATGGCTCTTTTACTTCCAAATAATTTAGCAATACGCTGCGCCAACGATTTGGCTGCGCCTGTATCTTCCATTAGCTTTCCAAAGACGGCTCCTAATAAAAAAGATGGGGAACCATTTTGCAGCGAAATCTACAAACCCTCCCATATACACATCTGTATAAGTAGACAGTACTTTTAAACCGCTAAAGTAAGCAACGAATGTAGCTACAACAGGTGCCACCCAGATAATAGACCATCCTAGATAAGCAAAAAACATCAACAATAACAATCCTACAATAATAACCACACGGTAACCTCCTTTCCTTTTAATATCTATACATAATGGATTGTTTCACAACACAACAAGTTTACACCCGCTATTTTTATAAGTAAAATGAATAAAAGTAATCAAAACTATGAATAAAAGTCGTAGTTTATTTAAAAATTCACCCTCAATTATTTTTTTCCTATAGTTTCACTTCTGAGTAGAAGCTATAAAATACACTTCCTTCCTTTTTCCTTGTACAAGCTAATTTTTTTCTGTCACATCCCGCTTTCTTCCTTTATTTTCTTTTCTTTTATAAGTTTTTCCGAACATATAGATGGGTATTTGAATGTTATGACACAGAAAAAGAGGCGATCTTATGCTACATTTCATAACAGACTTACTGAAACAATTTGGAATTTGGGGACTTTTAAGCGGACTGGCCATTGAGGCTTCCTCCCTGCCGTTTCCCGGTTCTCTTCTCACCCTTACCTACGGATACTTATTAAACATGCACATAGTGAAATTGTTATTAATCGCTCTTGCAGGAAGCGCCGTTTATACAGCTTTTAGTTTTATACCGTATGGGATAGGCTATAAATTAGAGGATAAGGTAAAGAAAAAATTATCAAAAAAGAAAAAAGCATTTGAGAAATCACAAAAATGGTTTAAAAAATGCGGATTATGGAGTATTGCGATTGCTCGTCCTTTAGGGCTCGGCAACTACATTTCCTACCTTTCAGGGCTATCTAAAGTGAAACCTATGCCGTTTGCTCTGCTCACATTTCTTGGTATCTTTCCTTTGAATATTGCCATGCTTTGGTTAGGGCAAATCGGAAACTTTAAGTCCATTCAATCTTTTATTTCAGATGCACAAACCTATATTTTAATTGCAGCGGTAGTGGCTGTATGCGGATTTTTAATTTATAAGTTCTATTTTAAAAAAAACAGCTGCAGCGAACAGTCTAGTTCAACGTAAGAGTATAAAAAAAGACCCTTTGGGGTCTTTTTTTATCAGATAGAAATAACACCTAAAATTAATGCAGCTATTGTCATCACTGCCGTAGTTCCTAGCGCCCACTTAATTAAAAAGCGTTGCAAATCACTAAATTCAATTCCTACCATTCCAATTAATAAGTGAGCTGCTGCTACCAAGGGACTTATCACGTGAACAGGTTGTCCTAAGATAGCAGCTCTTCCAATTTCAGCTGCGCTAATGCCATAACTTTCGGCAGCTTGAGCAATAATTGGCAATACGCCAAAATAAAAGGCATTATTAGACATAAAAAATGTAAAAGGAGCACTTAAAAATGCTACTATAACTGGCAAAAAAGGACCCATTGCATCTGGGATTATTCCTACAAGTGTATTTGCCATAGCATCAATCATCTTTGTTCCAGACATAATTCCTGTAAAAATACCTGCTGCAATAACAATTGAAACGACGGCTACCGCATTATTTGCATGAGATGAAATTCGCTGCTGTTGATCTTTGATGTTTGGATAATTTATTAATAATGCAATAGCAAACGCTACCATGAACAAAAGCATCAGCGACATAAAGTCCATAATTAAGCACACCATAAGACTAACGGTAAGGAGAAAATTAAACCATACTAACTTAGGACGTCGATAGTCTAAATGTTGCGCTGTTCCCTCTAATTCATCTGCATGTGCGATTTCATTTGCAGAATGTTTAATATTGATAACTCCTAACCTTTTTCTTTCCCTTCTTCCAAGGACAACAGAAACAAATAGCACCCATAGAAGTCCAAAACCCATTACAGGTATTAAAGGCAAAAACAACTGAGACGAATCTAAATTTAATGAACTCATAGCCATAGCAGAAGCACCTCCCCACGGAGTCATATTCATAACTCCCATAGATAGCATCGCAATTCCTGCTAGGATAAGCGGATTCATTTCTAGCCGTTTATATAATGGAAGCAAAGAAGAGACCGTTATCATATAGGTAGTAGTTCCATCGCCATCTAAAGCAACCATCATTGAAAGCACAGCAGTTCCGACAACGATTTTTAGAGGATCTCCTTTTACAACCTTTAAAATGAATGAAACGAGAGGGTCAAACAATCCTGAATCAATCATTAATCCAAAATATAAAATAGCAAATAAAATCATAATAGCTGTAGGAGCAATATCTTTTACACCCTCTAGCATCATAGGTCCCATTCCGCTAGCAAAACCGCCTATTAAACCAAATATAATTGGAATAATGATAAGAGCAACCATTGGGGTAAGTCGCTTTGACATAATTAAATACATGAATACTGCAACCATTAAAAATCCTAATAAAGAAAGCACGGATATTTTTCCTCCTTTTTGATAACGGTTTCATTTTTGTTTGCTACACGTTACTAAAAAGGTATCACTTGTTAAAGCAGGTTCATAGATAACTAACATAAGTTTAATATCTTTTATAAAAGTAATTTTTTTCATTTTTTTCATGCATCATTTCTACATAAAAACGAGATAGCGGACAAAGAACCGCTATCTCGTTTTTATGTAAAACTAGTTACTCGGTATTTCCGCTCAGGCCTCCCTACACTTCCATACACTATTTCCACCTGCATTTCTTTACAAGATACTAAATACTCTAAATACCTTCTCATTGTTGAATAACTGATACCTACTAGTTGAGCAAACTCATCTACATTCAAGCTCTGCTGAACTTCGCGAACTTTATCTCTTACTAAACGAAGAGTATGTTTATCAATCCCCTTAGGAAGTTCTGTTACTGCAGCTGCTGATTGAGTATGGCGGTTATGACGCGTTCTAAATAAATGGTCTATTTTATCTTGGTTAATCATTTTATTTTCGGTTAATTCTATTCTCGTAGACTGATAATGTTTTAAAGTAGATAAAAATTTATCAATAATTACAGGTTTCACCAAATAACCAAATGCTCCTCCTCTTATTGCTTCCCCTACTGTTTCAACATCATTGGCTGCCGTTATTAAAATAATATCGATTCCTCGATACTTCTTTCTGATTTCCCACAGCAGCTCCACTCCGTTGATATCTGGTAAAAAGACGTCTAATAAAATTAATTGCGGCGTAAATATTGTTAGTAGTTCTAAAGCCTGTTCTCCAGATCCTGCTGTCGCAACAACAGTAAAATGCTCTAGTTTCTTAGTAAATTGTTCATAAATTTGTGCAGCTGTAGAATCATCTTCTATAATCATGACATTAATTTGATTTTCAGTCATATCGATTCTTCCTTTTCATTATTTAATAGCTTTGGGATAACTAATGTGAATCTTGCTCCTTGTAACATACTTTTGCTTATGTATAGTTCACCTTTAAGCAGCTCTACAGATCTTTTAACAATAGTCAATCCAATTCCATGATTTTCACCTTTTTTCGTTGTGTAACCATCTATAAAAATCATATTTTCTACTTCTTTTGATATCCCTGGTCCATTATCTTCAACTTCAAAAATCAGGTCATTTCCTACATCTGTAAAAGATACCAGCACGTTCCCTTTATGTTCTCGCACAGCCTCGAGCGCATTATCGATTAAATTCCCCAAGATAGAAACAACGTTTTTTGCGTCTTCGATATCTAAAGTACTTGTTAAGTTACTATCTTGGTCAATTTCTAAAGTGACGTCTAATTCTTTCGAACGATTGATCTTTCCAAGTAAGCATGCTGCAATCAAAGGATCTTTTACAGAAGACATTAAAAAAGAAATAATATCTTGGCGTTCCTTTACCTCTGATGAAATCATTTGCATGACATGCTCATACTTCTTTAACTTTAACAATCCATAAATCACGTTCAGCTTATTTAAAAATTCATGATTTTGAGCACGCGAATTATCAGAAAACATTTTAATTTTAGAAATTTCTTCTGTCAATTCTTCAATTTGAGATAAAGTTCTTATAGTAAGGACGATACCCTGCACTTCTTTTTTTCTTACAATAGGAGATAAATCTAAAATATACTGCTGACCATCTAATACAAGGGACTGGTTAGAATACACCCGCTGCTTTTCTATCGCTTGATCAATTAGCTGTCCTAAACGGGCGTTCTTTATCTCTCCTCCTATTTGAAGATGACCAAATAGTTCTCTGGCCCTTCTGTTCATCGACGTTACACATTTTTCAACATTTACAGTAACAGTAGCATCTTGAATAGATTCAAGGGTAGCCTCTTTTTCTTTAAAAAGAAAGGAAATCTCCTCCGGTTCCAGTCCAAATATTAGTCTTTTTACCCGCCTTGCAATGAAAAAAGCTCCAAATGCTCCAATAAGAAAAGGAATACAGGACAATTTAATGATTTTTATTCTATAATCATTAATCTGTTTTTCTATATTGCTTACAAGAAACCCTACTGACGAAACGCCTATTACGTTTCCTCGGCTATCCCATATGGGGGTCTTGGCTTTAATTGCAAATCCTGAAATTCCTTTTCCTTTATAAATAATGGATTGATGCTCCTTTAAAGAAGCTTCGTTGCTTGTTTTGGTATGTTTTCCAATATAGCTACTATTGGGATGAGAATAGCGGATTCCTTTATCATTAGCGATGGTGACGTAATCTGCCCCAGTGGTTTTTCTTATTTTTTCTGCAACAGGTTGGATGTGCTCAGAAGGATTTTTATTCTTAAAAGCTTTTACAATCATTTTGTCTTCAGAAGCTAATTTTGCTACTGTCATAGCTTGCTTACCTACATATTTTTCAACAATTTCATCTATCATTGCAGAAAATAAAATGCATACAAGGACGGTACTCACAAGAATAACTACCGTAATAAGCAATGTAATTTGGGCAAGTAAACTAGGTCTTCTATTCACATTAAGAAAACGCATACATTCCTCCTTTTAATGAAATGAAATTTCGGCTGTTGTTTCAAGTGTAGCATAAAAGAAAAAAAGTTTAGCACCCAACTTCAAATGTTTATAAATAGACGTCTAAAGGGAAAAATAAATCGAATAAACGCTTGACTTAAAGTATACTTTAACAATTATAATCAATTGGAAAACATCGAAAATGGAGGAATCAACATGAAATATACAGTAATCACTGGCGCAAGTTCAGGAATTGGATATGAAACAGCTTTAGCTTTTGCAGCACGTGGAAAAAATCTTATATTGGCTGCACGTAGAGAGGACAAGCTAGAAGAGTTAAAAAGAAAAATTGAAGAACTGAACCAAGATGTAAATGTTATTGTCCAGTCGGTTGATTTATCCGTGGCAGAAAATGCTCATACGTTTTATGAGTCACTCAAAGAGTATGAATTAGAAACTTGGATTAACAATGCTGGATTCGGAAACTTTGCTTCTGTCGGTGAACAAAAATTAACTAAAATTGAAACAATGCTTCATTTAAATATCGAAGCCTTAACCATTCTTTCTTCTCTATTTGTAAGAGATTATGAAAACGTTGAAGGTACACAGCTTATTAATGTCTCTTCTGGAGGCGGCTACACCATTGTTGCTGATGCAGTCACTTATTGCGCAACAAAATTCTACGTAAGTGCATTTACAGAAGGTCTTTCTCAAGAATTAAAAGGAAGAGGAGCAAAAATGCAGGCTAAAGTTCTAGCTCCGGCGGCTACTGAAACAGAATTTGCACAGCGTTCGATGGATATGAGTGATTTTGAATACGAAGGACGAGTACCTAAGTTTCATACGTCAAAAGAAATGGCTGCTTTTATGCTGGACCTTTATGATAGCAATAAAACGGTAGGGCTTGTAGATGGAGTGACTTACGAATTTCAATTAAAAGATACTATCTATCCATACGCAGACAGAGCGACAAGCTCAGATTCTTAAACAAAAAACACCCTTCCAAGGGTGTTTTTTTATGTCCGTTTAAATGAGTAACTATTTTGTTTATGTAATGAAGATGCTTAAAGATAATCTTTTCTTATTTATCTTTCCACGCTTGACTTCCTAATTTTTGTTTTGCTTTTTGTACATACTAACCGAACGGAGGTGACGAAAATGGGTACAAAAAAATCTGCTAACCGCGGTCAAGTAGCTCCTGGAGTTAACCCTCAAGGACACGGAAAAGATGTTGAATTTTCAACAGAACCGAAAAGTGAACTTGAAAATAAAGCGAAAAAGTCAAATACAAAAATTTAATTAACAAGGAGAAGATCACTCTTCTCCTCTCTTCCTCTTAATTACTTTTTCGAAAACGAAACTCCCCAGATTGTTGACTCCTTTCTGCTTCTTACGAAGCTACATCAATAGTATAAAAAAGTATACTATACAACAAAAATGTGCGTACTTGTTAGAATGATTTATATGAATTATGATAAATCTGCAAACGGATTTTATGACAAATTGTATGTTAACAGTTCATCACTAAATATTTTTCACAGAAAGGTTGTTTACACATGAACCATACAGATAAAAAACAAGAAATTTTAGACGCATTTAACTTTCGTCATGCTACAAAAGAGTTTGATCCAACGAAGAAAATTTCCGATGAAGATTTCCAATTCATTTTAGAAACAGGACGCTTATCTCCAAGCTCAGTAGGTTATGAGCCATGGAAGTTTTTAGTCGTTGAAAATAAAGATTTAAAAGAAAAATTAAAAGCTGTTTCTTGGGGAGCACAAGGTCAAATTCCTACAGCAAGTCATTTTGTTATTATTCTTTCTCGTACAGACGCAAGATATGACTCTGAATATGTGTTGAATCTTCAAAAAAACGTAAAAGAAATGCCGGATGATGTATTAGAGACATTAATGCCTCGTTATAAAGATTTCCAAGAAAATGATTTTCATTTGTTCGAAAGCAAGCGAGCACTATTTGATTGGGCTAGCAAACAATCTTATATTGCACTAGCTAATATGATGACATCAGCTGCTCAAATTGGTATTGATTCTTGTCCGATTGAAGGATTTAACTATGACCAAGTACACGAAATTCTAAAAGAAGAAGGATTACTAGAAGACGGTAAGTTTGATATTTCCGTTATGGTTGCGTTCGGCTACCGAATTCATGAACCTAAACGCGGAAAAACGAGAAGAAGTATAGATCAAATTGTACAGTGGGTAAAATAAGAAACGAAAAACGAAGGGGTGACATTGCGTCACTCCTTCGTTTTTATATTTTTATATGCTGTTATAAAGGCAGAAGGATCGGTTTGTATGGTATAAGCGAACATCCCTTGATTTGTATGTAAGTATAAAAAGCCGCTGTCTTTTGAAACGCATTTGTAAGAGATGTCAAATACGTCATTAATGTGAAAGCAATCGTTTTGTGTTTCAATACTATCAGCGTATAAACACATGTCTTTTGAATGCTGAATTGTCACCTTTTGTGTTCGTTTTATTTTTCTTTCAACGTATGTATAAGGAATCATAGAAATAATGCTCATAGCACCCCTCAACTCCCTTCCTCATGAATGTATGTTTTTCTTTTAAAAGCCAAAACACCTTGTTAACCAAACTCTATCACTTACCAAAAAGCAATTCCAGAAATACTCTTTCTGGAATTGCTTTTAAGATTGCTGCTCTTTATTTTCTTCACCTTTGCAAAAGTCGATATTACTGTTTGTCATAGAGGCAATAGCAGGAGAGCCGTTTCCAAACGAAAAACAAGCTCCTACCGATTTTGTATTTGCCGTGTGACTATTTTGTACAACACAGCCTACGCTTACGTTCGAGTTGTCTTTTAACCCGTTAGTCACGATATTTTCAATGTTAATAATACAGCCCATTTTAACACCTCTTTCGTTTCTATTAACGTATGTCATCTTTGCATATATGTATAGGATGTTCGCCTATTATTGATAAGTTGTTTGCTGCAAAATAGAAAAAAAGAATCTTCGTATACCCTTTAAGCAGAGAAGACACTAAAGTGATGTCTTCTCTTTCAGTGAATTTAACTTTTTACAGCTTTTTCCCAGTCTGATGCAAATTTTTCAATTCCTTGCTCTGTTAACGGGTGTTTTACTAATTGTTCAATTACGGCATACGGAATTGTAGCAATGTGAGCCCCAGCAAGAGCTACTCGTGTGACGTGATCTGGGTGTCTGACTGACGCTGCTATAATTTGTGAGTCAATGTGTTGAATTCGAAATAGCTCTGCAATTCGAGATACCAGATAAACACCGTCTTCTGAAATATCGTCTAAGCGTCCTAAAAATGGCGATACGTATGTGGCACCGGCACGAGCTGCTAGAAGCGCTTGATTCACTGTAAAAATTAACGTTACGTTTGTTTTTACGCCTTTTTTAGCTAGATAACGGGTTGCTTCCAATCCAGCAATGGTCATAGGAAGTTTAATCGTTATATTTTTGTCTCCTCCATTAATTTTTATCAGCTCTTCTGCTTGAGCAATCATGTCATCTGCTGTTACTGTGTCGGGCGTGACTTCTGCTGAAACGGATTCTACTTCCGGGACGGTTTTTAAAATTTCTTCGATGCGATCTTCAAACTTTACGCCTTCTTTAGCTACTAGCGAAGGGTTTGTGGTAACACCTGATAATACTCCAATTTTATATGCTTTTTTAATATCTTCCAGGTTAGCTGTATCAATAAAAAATTTCATCCTATATTCCTCCACTCGTTATGGTAAAAACAGCTTTTCAGGGGCGTTTTTGCATGACTTTATGTTCAAATGGAATTGCCCTCTTCATATTGTCTTCATAAAATAAAATTTATTTCCTTTCAAATGCTGTATGTTTTTCTCCAAGTTTTCCCTTCCTTAAATTCATCGGAATAACTTTTATTTGCATGTATCATACTAATGGTGTTGAAAAACCCCTCATATACTCCACTAAAAAACCTTCAGCATTTATGCTGAAGGTTGAAATACATTCTATTCTTAATTTTTTAGTCCTCTATAGCGAGCTGTTTTTAATTCTTGAACGTAGGGTTCAAAATCCGGCATCTCTACAGCTCTCGCCAATTCGATAGCCTTTTCAATATCGTATGGAATACGTACAAATTGAATAGAAAATGCTGAAGGACTTTCGTCTTGATCCTTTCCTTCTAAGATAAGATAAGAAGCTTGTGGTAAATCAAGCGGGTTTCCTACACTTCCTACATTGCATAGCGTTTTCCCTTTAATATGTTGAATAAATGCATTATGTACATCTCCGTAGCAGATAACATCTGGCTCTCTTGATCCTTTTATATTTTCCGTATATTCCGTATTAGCAAATAGACTAAGGCGCTTTTCAAGTGAATCCCAGGGTTGAATTCGATCATAAAGACTTCTAGGTGAAGCGTGAAACATTCTAATTAATTTTCCGCTCATCATAAACTCAACGGAAAAAGGAAGTTCCTTTAAGTATGCCTCTTGGGCTGAACTTAACTTCTTCTGATGCCATTTCAACGCTTCGAATTCCGCAGGCTTTGTAATGAAGTCATCCCAGTTTCCCATTACTGTTACTTCGCACTTTTCTTTTATGATATCAATCGCTTTACTTGAATCCGGTCCTTTTCCTACTAAATCACCTAGACAAATGATGCGATGGATATCTCGCTGTTGTATGTCAGCTAAAACTGCTTCTAATGCAGGAAGATTTCCGTGGATATCTGAAATAACAGCAATTTTGTCCATTGATTCCTCCACTCCTTTTTCATATGTATGTATTCAATTCTTTTCTTTATTATAACATTTTATAATAAGACCGTTTACTAAAACGTATTCTCTTCATTTACCAAACAACGGTATAATTCGAATGGACATAAAAGGGAGGAATAAGAAGTGGATTTTTATAGATCAAGAAGAAATCTGTTTTCCTTATTTATTAACATAAAATAAAGGAGTACTGTAATATATTTATACGAGTACTCCTTTATTGGTAGTAAGGTAGTATAGAGAGTCGTAAGATACCTCATTTATCTTGCGACTTTTGGTTTATAACTTATTGAACACCAACTGCGTCAAATGACTTGCCTACTGAAATTACTTCTTGAGAGCCTGAACCGTATAGATCAGCAGCAGCTTGTACTAAACCTGCACGCGCTTGGCTAAACGTTGTAGACTGAGTGAAGTATAGCGTATTAGCACGGTAATAAATTTTCCCTAGCTTATCGCCGCCGATGCCTGTTACAGTAACCCCGTAATGCGTTCCTCCGTTAGCTAGCAAGTAGGCAGCTTTGTTGATAATACCGCTGTTTGTATGAACTCCGCCGTTGTCACTAGAACCTGTATAGCGCTTTGAATAATGATCCGGATCTCCATATTTCGCTGGGTTGCTCATTGAACGAAGCGCATCACCGCTTGTACTAGGCGTATAAATATCTTCTCCAATTTCCCAATCTGGATTACGGTTGTCATAGTATTCTACCAATGTTCCGAAAATATCGGAAATTGCTTCGTTTAATGCACCTGATTCATATTGATAGATTAAATTAGAACTTCTTTCTGTGACCGCATGCGTCAATTCATGTCCAATAACATCTAATCCTCCTGATAGCGGAACAAAAGTAGTTCCATCTCCATCTCCGTATACCATTTGGGAGCCATTCCAAAACGCATTATTGTAGCCGCTACTATAATGAACAGTCGATTTTAGCGGAGCTCCTGCATTGTCATAGGAGTTGCGGTTAAATTTGTTTTTATAATAATCATATGTCACGCCTGCATAATAGTGAGCATCTACTGCAGCTGCATCGCGGGTTGCATTATACGTATTATCCGTGTCTGCCCATAGTGTACCTGGCAGAGATGTACGATTTTTTGCATCATACGTATAGATTGTCGCCCCTCTTGTATTATCTTGTAAGTAGTAAGTAGAACTAGATAACGTTGTCTTTAAAGATTTAGTATCTCCAAGCACTCCTTTACCTGAGCCAATAGCATTTGTTCCTGTTACAGGTTTCGCTGCCGGCTTTGCCGCTTGCTTCACATCGGCTTTTGGACCAGCTACGGAATCAATCGTATTGTACTTATCTAGCACTTTACCGCTAATAGCATCAACAAAGTAATAATAGTTGCCTGGTTCAGGGCTTAAGAAATTTAAATTTACTACATAAGCATACGTTGTGTCTGAACCATTTTGATAAACATACAGTTCAGATGAAGGGGATTTTTCATATGTCGGTTTAAAGCCTAAGTCTTTTTCAGCTGCTTGAATCGCCTTTTTGCTGTCAACTTGTTTCTGTCCTTTTAGCTTTTCCTTTTTATCTAAATCAGGAGCTACTGTACCTGATACAACTTTTAAGGTTCCATCTTTCGCTACGTGTGCTAATTGAGTAGATCCCCAAACAGGAATATTATTATATACCTGCTGCAAGCGTACAACGGTTGCTTGTTCAACGGGATCTTTCACTACTTCTGTCACTTTAAATGAGTTTTGAGCATTTTCGTTTCCTAATTTATATTTGTCTTTATTTGTATTCATATAATGAAATACGACGTCTTGAGCTTTCTGTGATGATGGGCCTGAAAGCTTTCCAGAAATAAACTCAGGAGATTTAATTTCTTTGTTATACTTTTCGGTTGAAAGTACATTATTTGGCGCGGCACTGCTCGTATGTGCAAAAGCAAATGATGAAGAAAGGATACCAACTGATAATNCTTTATTGAAATTTACAGCATTACTTATTCGTTATAAGGGGGAGAACAAGATGCTTTTTTTATCACATGATGAAAAAATTAAACAGCTGGCTTCACACTTAGCTGAACGGCTCAAAAGAGAATTAAACCAAGAAACCTCAGATGAACAAATGCACGTGCTCATCGGCTATTTGTTTGCTTCTCATTTAATCGAGCACCATCCTACGGGTTATTACGTAAGGTCTCAATACCCTGAGCAGCTAAAAGATTTATATGAAACTTTACACGTCCATCAATAAATTATCTCTTCCTCTTTTGTCCTATATCGTGTAGAATTTTAGAAAATATATGATTTTCTAGTTGATGGCAGAGCTAGGATATAGCGTGGTATGGCATTTACCTTTAAATGATTAAGTAATGGTTTTAGAGGTGAATAATGTTAGCGCAGATCAAAAAAATGAGTTTAGATAAAAATCGTCGTAATCCACATTACCGCGTATTGTTGCAGTGTCCAGACGGGAATGAACTATTCATTCACTTTAATTATACATACCGATCAAAAACATATTGGTCAAGAGATGTATATTACAACAATGTTCATAAAAAATCTCAGCTTGCTTGGTATACTCAAAGCGTAGAGGAAATGACTGCTCAGCAGTTTCTTGAAGAGCTAGGAGCTAAAGTAAATGAACATTTCAACTTTACACTGCGACGATAACCCAAAAAAGCGCCCTTTAACAAGGGGGCTTTTTTGGGTTATTTTATATAAACAAGTGCAAAATAATACATATTCTCTTTAATAATAGTCACTGCTTCCTTACTTTTTCTTTATAAAAATTGGCAAGATACTGCGTTTAAGTTAGCTATCAAGTGATGAAGAGACGGGTTGTGTTTTATCACTAATTTTTATATAATGAACCTATAAAACCCTCTATTTATATCGGAAATAGAGGTGTTTTTACTATGAAAAAGATACAAAATGGCAAAATATCTGCGGATGAACATCATTTTTCGCAAAAAAATTAAAATAATGTAAAAGTTTATGTTAAAATGGCAATGTTGCGTGAACGAATTAACTAACTTTACGCAAGAATGCTATTTACATACGTAAGAAGGAGAGAGATTTAAGATGGCAAAGACGTTAATTTTTGGACATAAAAATCCTGACACAGATACAATCTGTTCTGCAATTGCATACGCTGATTTAAAGAATAAATTAGGTGTAGACGCTGAACCAATTCGATTAGGCGATATTAACGGTGAAACGCAATTTGCTCTTGAAAAGTTCAACGCTGAACTACCACGTTTCGTTGATGAAGTATCTAAAGAAACAAATGAAGTTATTTTAGTGGACCACAACGAACGCCAGCAAAGTGCAAACGATATTGATCAAGTTCGTGTGCTTGAAGTAATTGATCATCACCGTATTGCTAACTTTGAAACAGCAGATCCTTTATACTATCGTGCAGAGCCAGTTGGATGTACGGCAACGATCTTAAACAAGATGTATAAAGAAAACGGCGTAGAAATTGAACCTAACATCGCAGGTCTTATGCTATCAGCTATCATTTCTGATTCTTTATTATTCAAATCACCAACTTGCACAGACCAAGACGTTGCAGCTGCTAAAGAATTAGCGGAAATTGCAGGTGTAGATGCAGAAGAGTACGGATTAGCAATGCTGAAAGCTGGAGCTGACTTAGGCGATAAAACAGCTTCACAATTAATTTCATTAGATGCTAAAGAATTCAGCATGGGTACAAGTAAAGTAGAAATTGCACAAGTGAATGCAATTGATGTAAACGACGTTTTAGTGCGCAAAGTTGAATTGGAAGAAGCTATTACTAAAACAATCGAAGAAAAAGGATTACAATTATTCCTTTTAGTTGTTACAGATATTTTAAACAGCAACTCTACTGCATTAGCACTAGGTTCTGCTGCTTCAAAAGTAGAAGAAGCATACAACGTAACGCTTGAAAACAATACAGCTGTCTTAGAAGGCGTTGTATCACGTAAAAAGCAAGTAGTTCCTGTATTAACATCTGTATTTGCTTAATAAAAAAACGGTTCGTGTTTAGACACGAACCGTTTTTTTGTCCATATGCACGTCAAGCCAATTTAGTATATCTTCTATTACTTCATCTTTAATTAATTCATTAAGCAACTCATGACGGCACTGTGTAAAAAAGCGGTAGCTTACGTCCTGCAATCCGGCTTTTTTAAAGTCGTTATATACTTTGAGTACCCCTTTTGTATAGCTGCCTACTGGATCATGTTCTCCAGATATTAAATAAACAGGCAGGTTTGATGGTACTAGCTTTATATTAGCTAAGTTAGAGATTTGTTTGATTCCTGTTAATAAGTCATAGAAAAATCCCGCTGTGAAAACTCCTCCGCAGTAAGGGTCATTTACATATAAATCTACAGCCTCATTATCTTGACTTAACCAATCAAAAGGTGTTCGAGCAGGATGAAAGGATTTGTTATACTGTCCAAAAGAAAGTTTATCAAGCAATGGACTAGCAGATCGTAATCCTTTTCTTTTTTTCTCTATTTTCGCAGCTAATATGCCGCCCTTCAGTGAAAGGGAAGGAATGCTGCCAGTACCTGAGAGCATCACACCATGAATGTGCTCTGTATTCAATTGAATATATCTTCTCGTTAGAAAAGAACCCATGCTGTGACCGAAAAGAAATATTGGTAAGCCGGAATGTTCCGTTGAAATGTGCTTAGTCAGAGCAATCATGTCGTAAACTACGGTGTCAAAACCATTTTCTTCAGCAAAAAAACGCTTTTCTTCATCTTTTAAAGCTGTTTGACCGTGACCGCGGTGATCATTTCCATATACGATGTAGCCATGTTGAGTTAATACACTAGCAAAGTATTCGTAGCGTCCAATATGTTCGGCCATCCCATGGGCTATTTGAACAACGCCTTTTGCAGAATTGTTTTCAACATCCCATTTTTGTGCAAATATTTCTTTTTCCTGATGACCTCTGTAGTAAAAGGATTGTTTCATGCTCAGCATCCACCTTCTGCTTTCCTGTAAAATAAGGGATATATGTATATATTATACTAATTTATGCAGGTGATTTTACTATTTTGAAATAAAAAATGATTATTTTGTCATAAACCTTTACAAACCATTATGTGATTTGTTAAATTAGTATTTATATTAAAAATTATTAAACAATTTAAAAAGATTCAGTTTTTAATAGGTTAGATGAATACGGAGGGAATTATTGTGGCAGAATTAAGAAGTAACATGATCAAAAAAGGATTCGACAGAGCACCGCACCGCAGCCTACTGCGTGCAGCTGGTGTAAAAGAAGAGGATTTCGGCAAACCGTTTATTGCGGTTGTCAATTCATATATTGATATTGTACCAGGTCATGTTCACTTACAAGAGTTTGGTAAAATCGTAAAAGATGCGATTCGCGAAGCTGGTGGCGTACCTTTTGAAATGAACACTATCGGTGTAGATGACGGTATTGCGATGGGACATATCGGTATGCGCTATTCATTACCAAGTCGTGAAATCATTGCTGACTCAGTTGAAACGGTAGTATCTGCTCACTGGTTTGATGGAATGGTATGTATTCCAAACTGTGATAAAATCACGCCTGGGATGTTAATGGCTTCATTACGTCTGAATATTCCGACAGTTTTTGTTAGCGGCGGACCAATGAAGGCTGGCGTAACGAGCGACGGTCGTAAGATTTCTCTTTCTTCAGTATTTGAAGGCGTAGGAGCTCATCAAGCGGGTAAACTTGATGATAAAGGATTGCTTGAATTAGAACAATTCGGCTGTCCGACATGCGGATCTTGTTCAGGAATGTTTACAGCGAACTCAATGAACTGCTTAGCTGAAGCGTTAGGACTTGCTTTACCTGGAAATGGTACAATCTTAGCAGTTGCTCCTGAACGTAGAGAATTTGTTAAAAAATCAGCTAAACAGCTTATGGAATTAATTAAATTAGATTTAAAACCACGTGATATCGTAACAGAAAAAGCAATCGACAACGCATTTGCTTTAGATATGGCGTTAGGCGGTTCTACAAATACAGTTCTTCATACGCTAGCTCTTGCGAATGAAGCTGAAATTGAGTATCCATTAGAGCGTATTAATGAAGTAGCAGAACGCGTGCCTCACTTGGCAAAACTGGCTCCGGCTTCGGATGTATTTATTGAAGACTTACATGAAGCAGGAGGCGTATCGGCTGCTTTAAACGAGCTATCTAAAAAAGAAGGAGCTCTTCATTTAGATACGATGACGGTTACTGGAAAAACGCTAGGTGAAAACATTGCTGGGTGCGATGTAAAAGACTATAACGTTATTCATCCAATCGATAAGCCTTTCACAGAAAAAGGCGGACTTGCTGTATTGTTTGGCAACTTAGCTCCAGACGGCGCGATCATTAAAACAGGCGGTGTTCAAGACGGCATTACTCGCCACGAAGGACCAGCAATTGTATTTGAGTCTCAAGATGAGGCGCTGCACGGTATTGCTAACGGAAAAGTAAAAGAAGGACATGTCGTAGTCATTCGTTATGAAGGACCAAAAGGCGGACCGGGAATGCCTGAAATGCTAGCTCCAACTTCTCAAATTATGGGAATGGGACTAGGCGCAAAAGTAGCGCTATTAACGGACGGACGCTTCTCTGGGGCTTCCCGTGGATTATCAATTGGCCACGCGTCTCCAGAAGCTGCTGAAGGCGGACCACTAGCATTTGTCGAAGATGGCGACCACATCGTGATTGACATTGAAGATCGTTCGATGAATGTTCAAGTTTCTCCAGATGTTTGGGCAGAACGAAAAGCAAACTGGAAAGGCTTTGAGCCGAAAGTGAAAAAAGGCTATCTTGCAAGATATTCTAAACTTGTAACTTCTGCAAGCACGGGCGGAATTATGAAAATCTAATAGTACAAAAAAGGCTCTCTGCTGAGAGCCTTTTTCTTTATTAAAGTAACTGTGCAAAGAAGCATTTTTAACACGAAAATTCTTTTTTCATAATAACGTGTGGAATACCGTCTTCCATAAAGACATCTGAAACCGTCTTATAGCCTAATTTATGATAAAAAGGTTCAGCCTGAACTTGACCGTGAAGCTTAGCTTGAGTTAATCCTTCTTTTTTCGCTGCTTCTTCTAAGCTAGCCACCACTTCTTTTCCGAGCCCGTATTTTCTAAATTCCTTTAATACGCATATCCGCTCTATTTTGGCGTAATCGTCTACTATGCGGAATCTACCAGAAGCTGACGGTTCATTGTTATAGTAAATCAATATATGTTTTGCCGTTTTCTCATGTTCATCAAATTCATCTTTTAATGGCACGCCTTGTTCTTCAACAAACACTGTTTTACGTATATGAAATACTTCTTCAAGCTGCTCTTTTGTTGTAACTTGCTTAATTTCCATCGAAAATCCTTCCTTTGCTGCGAATTTATGATTCTTTTTTGTATAATAAAGATATCTGATATAAAAGAGTATAAAGGAAAAACAAAATGTTGTAAATGCAACAAAAAACAAACAAGTGAAATATTACATACATGATGTTTTAATTTCTCGCTGTTTGAACTGTATCAGTAGCATTAAATTTAAATGCTGAGCGGAGTGTGCTCAAAAAATAGTCCTTCAGCTTTTAACAAACTTTAGAAAGAATTAAAATCAACTGGAACATGTTACAAAAGGAAAGAAAATGTATTATGAAGCGCCATGGCTCTACATAACTTGTAAAAAGAGAAATATTCACAATAGTAGTAGGATGAAAAAGGGGAATGTATCATGCAAATAACCTTAGTGTATAAAGATGAGCAATCGAATAAATTTTGGAAAGTTGAAAGAAGAGACAGCAAGTTAATCATTCACTTTGGAAAAGTTGATACAGCCGGTCGCATGCAAGTGAAAGAGTTTGCTTCCGCAGAAGCTTGTGAAGCGGAAGCTGAAAAGCTGATTCGTGCAAAATTGCAGAAAGGGTATAAGCCTTTAACTTGTTCAATGCAAGTAATGAAAGACAGTACGATGTCAGAGACTCTCTTTTGGGAACTGATAAAAAAGGCGAAGACAAAATTAGATGTCGACGAGCAAATGGAATGGCTCCGCTCCACGCTAGCAAAGCGTTCTGAAAAAGACATTTTCCGCTTTGATCAGCTATTAAATCAGCATTTTGATCAATCCTATACTTCTTCATTGTGGGCAGCAGCTTATATTGTAATGGGCGGTTGTTCAGATGATTGTTTTGATTATTTTAGAGCCTGGCTTTTATATCAAGGAAAAGACATTTATTATAAAGCAATTGAATCTCCTGAGACGATGATTTCTGTTCTTCAACCACTAGAAGCAGAAGGCTATGCTCCTCAATTAGAAGAATTACTTGCTGTAGCGTGTGAAGCTTATGAAGAAAAGACAGGTTTAGATAACGATTATTATTACGATAAATATGACCAGTTTGACCCAATATGGTACGATGAGCAAGATTTGGATCTTGATTGGGATGAAGATGATGAGGACGGTTTACAGATGCGATTCCCTGTGCTGTGGAGTCGCTATTGGAACAATCACCTCGAATACTAAAAAGAAGAGATGAAACTCTATATACAGAGTTTCATCTCTTCTTTTCTTATTTTGATAGAGTGGGTGACGGCGCGGTCTGAGATAGTTTTGTTTTTTTGTTTAACATACTATTTATGATCATTCCGATTACAATTATCATCATACCAGCTAACGCGATCCCTGTTGGCATACGCCCATTTAATAGAAACACTTCGCCAAGAACGGTAAAAATCATGCTGCCCGATTGAGTTGCTTCAACCGCTCCAAGCAAAGCTAAATTTTCTTTTGCCAAGTCTGTTGCGTGAAAGAAAGTCATCGTCGCAATTACACCTGAACTCATCGCTAATATAAAAGCTTGCGAAAATTGAGGAGCTGTTGGCATACCAGTTGTATAAAATCCATATATCGCATAGATGATACTTAGCGGTATACTGCCGATAGCCATACCTAAAACACGTTGAAATGTATCTAATTTTCCTTTGCAGACTTCCATCATTTTTCGATTTCCAAGCGGATATAAAAAAGCAGCCATGACGACAGGGAGAAAACCCAACACAAACTGTGAAAGCGTGATGTTTTCAGCTTCTTTAACTTGCATGAGAATCACGCCCACTAAAATAAATGTTGAAATACCAAGCGTTTTGAGTGGAATGTTTCCTCTTACTTTTTTGTTTCCATCTGCAGTTTGAATCGTTACATAGAAAAGTGGAGAAATGAGCGCACCTGCCAAGATCGTTACTTGCCACGTTCCAGCTATAAGCCATGACGGTCCAAAAAGTGAAGAAAAACTTAATAATGAATAAAATCCAATTCCTGCAAGAGTTCCCCAGCCTAACCAAGCGAAAGGATGCTTTTTCATTTCCATCCATAATGGTGTAAACTTCTTTTGTACAAGTACTAAAATGAGTAAAATAGGTAGTGCTAATAAAAAACGAAGAGATGCTGTCCAAGCCCAGCTTGTTCCAGATACATTCATGGCACGATTCACAATAAATGTAGCAGAAAAGAACATAGACGAGAGAAGCCCCCATAAAATTGCTTTCATACTTTTTCCTCCTAATTAATAAAAATACCTAAATGTATATTATAGTATACTTATATACAAAAAAAGTGTATCATAATATAAAAAAGAAAGGAAGAAAAAAATGCATTCAGAAGAAATGATGAAAAAGGTAGGCAACGAGCTTAGAAAAATAAGAACACAGCGAGAATTCACACTCGATGAATTAGCAGATAGGACGGGAGTCAGCAAACTCACGTTAGGGAAAATTGAAAGAGGGGAGACTAATCCAACCCTAGGAGTAATGTGGAAAATAACAACAGGTTTAAATATCCCTTTAACTAAATTAGTGTCAGTTGAACCTTCAGTGGCTGTATCTAAGTGCGGAGAAGGTTTTTCTCTCAAAGGACCGGACGAAGCGTGGAAAGTAGAATTTATTTTTCAAAATCAAATAGATTCAACTATTGAAATGTACCGAGCCTTTCTTTCTCCTCTCGCTACATACTATCCCGAACCTCATCATAAAGGATTAATTGAAGTAGCAACGGTAATGGAAGGCAGAATTGAAATGAAAATAGAAGAAGAGCTATACGAACTAAAACAATTTGACTCTATAAAATTTGAAGGAAGTCATGTACACTCATACAAAAATCTTGAAGAACGTCCCGCTGTTCTGCATTTACTGCTAAAATATGAGGCGTAAAACGGCAGAGCCGCAGTAAAACGAACCATAAAAAATGATTCGTTTTACTGCGGCTCTAATAGCTGTTTATTCATCAGCTTGTTTTGGTAGCTAATATATTTTTTCACTTTAATGATACTTAATGAATATTCTTCAATTAAACGGTGGATAGATTGAACCATACACTCTGGATAATGATGTTTTTTCTGTAAATATACTTTATACTTTCGAATTTGTCTTTCGAAATATAAAATAACTTGTTCAGGCGTTTTCACCAGTAAAGATTGCATGTATTCATTTACTTGCGTTTCAAGAAACGAATAGCGATTCGTGATAAAAAATGTCTTCATCTTATTTTCCTCCCTATATGTTAGTGGTACAAAAAAGAAACCCTTGTGCTAGGATTTCTTTTTTGCTTTTTATTTGAATCAGCTGTGCGCAACTTTTAGGCACTGATACTTGAAATCGAAGACTCTCTATATTTTTTTATTTTGCATTTTATATATGTAGGCGTTTCACCGAAAAGATTTGCTACATGTGTAATAGCTCCATAATACGTTTTAGCATCCATCATTTCTTTATTCACAATATAGTCATACAGGGATGATTCAATATCATCAACAAAAGCTAAAATGTGACGCTTTTCGAATAGGAGTTGATAAAGTTCATTAATTAAGTATGGGCTTTGATCAAATTTGTCTTGCAGCTGCTCTACTCGGTACTTTGTCATAGGCACTTCACACAAGATAATGTATCGTAACTCTTCTAAAAATAATTTATTCATCTTTCTCACATCCCTATTCTGTTAATAATTATATAATAGCACTATGCCTTCATATTTGGAAGCGTTTTCAATGTATTAATTTTAATATTTTTTTCTTCTCATTTCCTTTCGTTTTTTCTTTTCTTACGTGAATTATCTGTAGTATAGTTCGTTTTACGTAAAGACTCTAGCTACTTGTTAAACTACCTGACATACTTTTTGGGATTTTTATTATTGATGTCAAAAACTCTTGCATACCTAGCGGAAACACCTTAAAAATAACGTCCTATTAGCCGGAATCGTCTTTAATTGTGATAAAATAAAAAATGGAAAATACATCATATAGGAGAGAGGCTATGGAAAAAGATCATATTTCAGAGCTTAAGATTTTAAAAGACATTGCCGAGATTTTAAATGAAGGCACTAATTTACATACAATGCTTCACGACGCTCTTTTAAAACTGCTGCAAATAACAGATTTACAAACAGGATGGATCTTTTTTATTGACGAAAATGGAAAACATGAGATGATTGCCGCTCAGCATTTGCCGCCGGCTTTATTAAATAAAACCGCTCAGCCTATGTGTAACGGAAGCTGCTGGTGTGTTGATCGGTATATGGATGGCCGGCTTCAAAAAGCGTCTAATATTATGGAGTGCAAGAGACTTGAAGATTCCGTCATTCATGAGTGGGGGGATACACATGACATTACTCATCACGCAACGGTTCCCTTACAAGCAGGGGATGAGCGCTTTGGATTATTAAATGTAGCTGCCCCTCATAAAATTCATTTTGAACAGCGAGAGCTTGATTTATTAGGGTCCGTCGCTCTTCAAATTGGCACGGCTATCAAGCGGATTAAGCTGACTCAATCTCAGCAAGAGGTAAAACTTATTGAAGAAAGAAACAGACTGGCCAAAGATCTTCACGATTCTGTTAATCAGCTGTTGTTTTCGATTAATGTCACAGCCAAAGCCGGAAGCAGCTTAGCAAAAGATGTACAGTTAAAAGAGACTTTTTCCTTAATCCAAGAAACCGCTCAGCATGCCCAAGTGGAAATGAAAGCATTAATTTGGCAGCTTCGTCCTCAAGGATTAGAAAACGGCATTGTCAGCGCGTTAAAAAGCTATGGTCAAATGCTAGGGCTTAACGTAAAAGAACAAATTAAAGGAGTGTCTGTTTTGCCTGCTGTGATTGAAGAGACACTGTGGAGAGTCGGGCAAGAAGCTTTTAATAATTGCCGAAAGCATGCGGGTACGGCAGAGGTACATTTAAACGTAAATATAAGCAAAGAACAAGTAAGTATGAAAATTCAAGATAGCGGCAATGGATTTATATATAGCGCTTCAGCAGAATTGCCGACGCTTGGGTTAAAAACCATGCAGGAGCGAATAAACAGATTAAATGGCAATCTATCTGTTACAAGCAGCATAGGAAACGGAACGGTTGTGGAAGTATCTATTCCTCTTTCATAACAGAAAGGAGCGCATATGAAAATAAAGATTCTAATCGCAGATGATCACCACGTTGTCCGAAAAGGGCTTGTTTTTTTCTTACAGACGCAGCCAGACTTAGAAATTGTAGGAGAAGCTTCTAACGGAGAGGAAGCTTTAAAGTTAGCAATATCCCTAGAACCACACATTGTGTTAATGGATTTATCGATGCCGGTTCTCGACGGAATCGAAGCAACAAAAGAATTAAAAAAACAAGCACCGCATATACAAGTCATGATTTTAACAAGCTTTTCGGATCAAGACCATGTGATACCGGCATTAGAAGCTGGAGCTTCAGGCTATCAGCTAAAAGAAAGTGACCCCGATGAACTTGTAGCCGCTATTCGAAAGCTAATGAATGGAGAAAATCAGCTTCATCCAAAAGTCACCACACACTTGCTAACACGGTTAACCAAAAGCAGCGAAAAGAAAGTCAATTTTATTGATCACTTAACAAAACGAGAAAAAGACGTATTAAAAGAAATTGCAAAAGGAAAAAGCAACAAAGAAATCGGTGCTGCCTTACATATTACAGAAAAAACAGTAAAAACACATGTGTCTAATATTTTATCCAAGCTTGGGGTTCAAGACCGCACGCAAGCTGCTCTATATGCTGTTCAGCACGGAATTTCCTAACCTACGACTTTAGTTGTAGGTTTTTCTCTGTGCTTCTCCGTCTATATTGGTAGCTTTCTTTCTACCAATAGCATGACGAAAAAAAGTTCAGCCATCCCTATACTATACATATAACCAAACGACAGAGGAGTAGATAAGCATGAACATATTTATTATCAATGGAAGTCCCAGAGAAACAGGTCGAACAACACAAGTGACGAGAGAGCTTCACAAAAGCTATCAAAGTGCTTTTTTAGATTTAAGCCAATTATCGCTTCCTATATTCACAGGTGAACCTCATCAGTATGAAACAGAAGAAGTACAAGAGCTAATTGAAAAAATAGAAAAAGCGGATGGTATTTTACTTGCGACGCCCGAGTACCACGGAGCTATGAGCGGAGCGTTAAAAAACGCGTTTGACTTCTTAAACAGTGCGTATTTTGCGCATAAGCCCGTAGCACTTTTAGCAGTATCAGGAGGAGGAAAAGGAGGCATTAATGCTTTAAATAACCTTAGAACCGTTACACGCGCCTTGTATGCGAATGTTCTATCTAAGCAGTTGGTATTAGACCCTGCAGACATCGTGGAAAAAGGGACTTTACGAAAAAACGCAGCTGACGGAATTCATGAATTAGTTAATGAGCTGACTCTGTATACACAAGTGTCTAAGCAAATTTTAGAAGCTAAGCAAAATGTTTGATGAAGGCGCTTTACAAAGACCGGCGCTTTCAGGCCGTAGTAGCTGCTAATGTTTTATCCTCTATCGGCTCCGGTATTACGATGCTTGCCATTCCTTTACTGTTAGTTGCATCTCCAAATGGAAATAGACTATTTGGTACGATTATGCTGATTATGACGGTGATTAGCTTTATGGCTACTCCGTATATCGGCGTTCTTATTGATCGAATGTCACGAAAGAAACTGCTGTTAACCGTAGAATTGACAGGTTTTATCACGGTCATGTTATTTGTAATCGTCGGTTTTGTTACAGACTATTCAACGATTCACTACGTTATTTTGTATGGAACTGGAAACCTTTACTACACGTTTTTTTATCCAACGATTTTCGCGTTAAATCAAGAAGTTTTTTCAAAAGACGCGTTTCAATCATTAAACAGTATCATGGAAATACAAGGGCAGCTATCGAGTATGCTTGCAGGAGCTTTGGCGAGTCTAGTCATTACTCGTTGGTCGCTTCAATGGATTTTAACAGTCGATGCAGCTACGTATATAGCTGCATTTCTTTGTCTATTGAGTATTCCATATAAACAAAACAGGGAACGAAACGACAAGAAACACACTGCTATGAAAGAAGGGTTAACATTTATAAAAGAAAATCGCTCGGTCTCTATTTTTTTACTGCTTTCTTTTATGCCTTTCATCGCTGTGATGATGACGAACTATTTATTTCCTATTTATCTGACTCAAGAATTAAACGCAAGTCCAGCAGCATATGGGATTGAAAGTGCTGTATATGGTTTGGGGGCGTTAACGGCAGGGGTATTTATCGTATCTATTATGAAAAGAACAGGCACAGAGCTAGCGATTATGCTGAATATAAGCCTTTTTGCACTCGGAATATCTATCATCTTCTTTATGAAGCTTTTGTCGGTTTATTTTTCTATTGTGTTTCTTCTTGCTTTTGCAAATGCAGGTACAAGAGTAGCTCGAAATACGTTTATGATGCAGAAAATACCGAATATCATCGTGGGAAGAGTCGACAGCTTTTTTCGCTTTATCACGTTAGGTATTCGAATTTTACTGATTTTCTTCTTTACGTACGTTACGGCTAACGATCGTATAGGACTGGCTTTTTTAGGCCTTAGCCTGCTTTTATTATCATCCGCTGGAGCAGGTTGGATACTCTACAAAAGAAAACAGCGAAAACAGTCCGCATTGCTTAAGAGTGTTTTATAATGTCTGTTGCATGTTATAATAGAGGAATTGACAAATAATGTTCAACGTTTATGACGTTGAACATTATTTGTTCTGAATAGAAATTAAACAGAAACAGCATTGACTGTTATGCGATTGGAAGATTGTGAAGCGATGATAAATAAAACATTAAACAAAGAACAATTAAAAGATTCGTACTCAAGCAGAACGTACTATAGAGGGCACACGTATTACAAGCAGGGGCGTGTGCTTGATTTGGAATACAATGAACAGACCACTACGTGGACAGCATCCGTTCGAGGTGCGGAAATGTATACAGTAATGGTTGAACAAAAAGGAAATTCTTTTTATTCATTCTGCGATTGTCCTGCTTATCACGAGTTTTCAGAATGCAAACACGAAGTAGCTGTTTTATTAACCATTTGCGATGAGCGAGCAAAGCCGCAGCCAATTAAAACAAAGCCTTTTCGCCAAAGCAAAGAATACGAAAATGTAAATCACTTTATCGACTTATTTTCGAGCTATCAGCAAACAATAAGCGACCACAGAAAGTATGCAGATAAAGATCCGTTGAAAGTGGAATTTATTTGCAAGTCTTACTCAGAAGAATTTTTACGTTCAGAAGGAATGTACGTAGCGCTTGAAATGAAAGTAGGCGTCGATCGGACGTACGTAGTAAAAAACATTCAAGAATTTTTAACAGACGCTAAAGAATTTAAAACTCACGAATTTACCAAGCGCTTCGAATATGACCCAGCGGAACATTTTTTTATAGAAGAAGATAGGAAAATCATTGAGCTGCTGATGGATATTATGACAAATGAATCGTTTTATAAAAATTCTTATTCCATGTATCGTTCGTCTGCAAATAACAGAGAACTAATCATTCCCTCCATCATAGCCAAAGGGTTATTTCAATTGCTCAAAGATCGGAACTTTACATTTATTCATGACGGGCACTCATATGAAAATATTATCTTTGCTGAAAGCTCAGCTCCTTTTTCGTTTCAGTTAAATAAGCACCCGGCAGCTGGATTTGAACTAGACTTTACGGAGCTTCATCAAGCTTCGTTTTTTGATCGATACGGGTGGCTATTTTTAAAGGGGACGTTTTATGAGCTATCTCAAGATCAGCGCATGCTTCTTGAAGGGCTTCGAAAAACGGCGCCTTTGAAGCCAGTCGTACCTATAGCAGAAGAGCAGATGGGCAATTTTTTATCTCACGTCGTTCCAGGACTAAAAAAAGTGGGGAAAGTGGATATCACAAAAGAAGTATCCCATCAGATTATTGCACCTGAACTAAAAGCAAAAGTATTTATTGACCAGGAAGATGAACAGCTGTTTGTGACGCTTCGGTACCATTATGGGGAGATTTCAATTAATCCATTTTCACCTCAACCTGAAAAGTACGATAAAATCTTAATACGAGATTTAGAAAAAGAAGACCGCGTGATGGATTTAATTGAAACAGCTCCTTTAAACATTTATAAAAACCAGCTGTATTTAAATCAAGATGAATCATCTTTATATGAATTTTTGTTTCATATTGTTCCAAAGCTTGATGAAATAGCGGATGTGTATATTACGGATGAGATGAAAGATTATGCTTATACGGATTTTTCTGCGCCAGTAACAACGGTTGACATCAAAAACAGCAATGGATTATTAGAAATTAATTTTGATTTAGGAGACATTAATCATCAGACCGTTCAAGATGTTTTAAAATCTGTTTTAGAAAAGAAAAGCTATCATCGTCTAGATAACGGTGCGTTTATTCCTCTTGAAAACGAAGGATTTGAGCATATTCAAAATCTGTTTCGTGAGCTGAACGTAACCGAGAAAGACTTAAAGGATAACTCATTGCAAGTACCTTTATACAGAGGAATGCAAGTGGAAGAGATTATGAGTGCGGGTGATAAATCAGCGGCTAAGTTCGGCTCAGCATTTAAAAGATTACTTACACAGCTCAAATCTCCAGAGGAAATGGATTGGGAAGTACCGGAATCCTTGCAGGCATCACTGCGTGATTATCAGTACAATGGGTTTAAGTGGTTTAAATCTCTGGCTCACTACTCTTTAGGAGGCGTGCTGGCTGATGATATGGGGCTTGGAAAAACGCTTCAAAGCATTGCCTATATCCTATCTGAAAAAGAGCTTGATGAAGATAGCAGTGCTTTTTTAATTGTTGTGCCGGCTTCCTTGATTTATAACTGGCGCAACGAATTGGAGAAATTTGCACCGAATTTAACGGTTCAAACCATTACAGGAACGCCGAGCGAGCGTGAGGAGAAGCTAAAACGCACAGCTGACGTATGGATTACATCTTACCCAACGCTGCGTCAAGATATCGATTTGTATCAGCATCTTCATTTTCATGCTTTAATTCTAGATGAGGCTCAAAGTATTAAAAATCATACAACGAAAACAGCAGTAGCTGTTAGGACTATTTCAGCTAAAAAACGTTTTGCGCTGAGCGGTACGCCTATTGAAAACTCACTTGATGAGCTTTGGTCAATTTTTCAGACCATTCTTCCTGGCTTATTTCCAGGGCTTCGCCAGTTTAAAAACATGTCATCGGAGCAGGTCAGTCGAATTGTAAGACCATTTTTACTGCGACGAGTAAAAAAGGATGTGTTAAAAGAACTGCCTGATAAAATTGAAACAACTCATTTATCTGAGCTGACTAAAGAACAAAAAGAATTATATGTAGGGTATTTAGAACAGTTAAAATCATCTTTAGCCGGTGAAGATTTTAATAAAAACCGAATGAAGATCTTGGCAGGATTAACAAGACTTCGCCAGATTTGCTGTCATCCGTCTTTATTCGTTGAAAATTATGAAGGGGATTCAAGCAAATTAGAGCAGCTGCTTGAGATTACAAGAAATGCGGTTGCCAACGGAAAACGTTTGTTAATCTTCTCTCAGTTTACAAGCATGCTTCACATTATTCGAGAAGAGCTCCAAAAAGAAAATCTCTCATACTTTTATTTAGACGGTCAAACGCCATCAAAAGAACGAGTGGAAATGGCCGATCGGTTTAATAATGGAGAACAAGACATTTTCTTAATTTCATTAAAAGCCGGAGGCACAGGCTTAAATTTAACGGGAGCCGATACGGTTATTTTATATGACTTATGGTGGAACCCGGCGATTGAAGAACAAGCAGCAGGACGTGCACACCGCATTGGGCAAAAAAATGTTGTGCAGGTTATCAAGCTTATTTCTCAAGGAACCATCGAAGAAAAAATTTACGGCTTGCAGCAAAAGAAAAAAGAACTCATCGAACAGGTTATTCAGCCGGGAGAAACAATGCTTTCTAGTTTGACAGAAGAAGAGCTTCGAGAACTGCTTAGTATGTAGCAAAGGACGTGTAAGGAATGAAAAAATGGGCGTTTGTATCAGATTTTGATGGAACAATTTCAAAAAAAGATTTTTACTGGATTGTGATTGAAAAGTATTTTCCAGAAGGTGAAGAGCTTTTCCGCCGATGGAAAGCAGGAGAAATGAAAGATATTGATTTTTTATCTACTGTTTTTCAATCCATTCATCAAGAAGAACCGAAAATTTTAGAAGAAGTAGCGAATATTCCAATTGATGAATACGTGCCCGCTTTTATTAAAGCTGTTCAGGAAAACGGCGGAGATTTTTATATTTTAAGCGCTGGAACAACGTACTATATTAAACCGATTTTAGATAAATACGGTGTTGAAAAAGTGGAAGTTTATTCGAATGAAGGCTATTTCCATCAAAACAACGTTCATCTGCGTCTAGATCCTGCTCACAGATGGCATTCAGAACGCTACGGCATTGATAAATCTGCTGTTATTCAAGAACTAAAGGAAGCATACGAAACGATTTATTTTGCTGGAGACAGCGAGCCGGATTCGCATCCGGCAAAACATGCAGACGTCACATTTGCAAAAGATTCTTTGCAAGATTTACTGCGCGAACAAAACGTTTCATTTGTTCCGGTTGAGACATTTGAAGATATTGAGCAACATTTAATACAACACAACGTGATAAGAAAAAGATAAAAACAGCGGTATTATTTGATTACTTCAAATAATACCGCTGTTCCTATTCCGCCTCCGCTTCCTAAAGACGCTATGACATATCGCACGTCACGGCGCTTGCTTTCATAAAAAAGACGCGTAGCTAAAATAGCTCCTGATGCTCCGTACGGGTGTCCTAAGGTCAATGCTCCACCGCGAATATTCACTTTCTCTTGTGATATTCCCAGTTCTTGCATACAAGCGACAGCTTTAACGGCAAAGGCTTCATTGATTTCAAATAAGTCAATATCATCTACCGTAAGAGAATTTCGCTTCAAGATATTTTTAATCGCAGAAACTGGTGCAATAGCAGGGTAAAGAGGTGACACTCCTGAAATATCAGCGTCAATAAAACGCAAAACGGGCTGAAAGCCTAAGGCCCGTGCTTTTTGCTCTTCCATCACAAGGGCAATGCAGGCTCCGTCGTTAATTCCACAGCTGTTGGCTGCAGTGACGGTGCCTTCTTTTTTTAAAAAGACGGGGCTGGCTTTTTGCAGCAGCTTTGTTAGGTTTCGTTTTTTCATAAATGCTTCATCGTGCATCACGTTTGGCAGAGGAAGCGTTTCTTCTTCAAACAACCTCTTTTCAAAAGCCTCCCAGCTTCTTTCATGACTTAAAAGAGAATATCTGTCCTGCTGATCTTTAGATATATTGTATCGCTGAGCTACGTTTTCTGCTGCGATCCCCATGTCAGGATCACCAATTTTATCAGGAGAAAAACGTGCTCTTTTTTCAAAAGGAGAAGTACTTGTACTTTCAACGCCTCCAGCTAAATAACACGTTCCAGCGCCTGCTTTTATCAAATAGCTGGCCATTCGAATGGCCTCTAAGCCAGCTCCGCACTGACGATCAATGGTCATTCCCGGGATAGAAAAAGGGAGGTCTGCTTCTAAAGCGGATAGCCTAGCTACGTTTCCTCCTGGACCTACAACATTCCCTAAAATAATGTCATCGATTTCATATTCAATTCCAGCGCTAAGGTGTTTTAATAAAGGAGCCGTTAGCTCTTGAACATGAAAATCTTTCAGTAGACCATTTTCTTTTCCAATGACCGTACGCTTCGCTTTTACAATTGCTGCTTGATAGATAAGTCATCACTTCCTTACATAGAAGCCGTGTTAGAACGACCAGGTACCGCTACTGCTTTTCGAACTTTTGTAATTAGATAAGCCGCGACCACTGCTTTTATACAGTCACCTGGAAGATAAACAAAGCTTAGTTGAAGGGACTTTAGAAATGGAATGTGAAGCTGTAGTGCCTGTACAGGAATGCCGCATGCATATACCAACCCAATCCCAAATAACACATTTACGGCAAATGCCTTTGCAACCGTTACATTTTTTAATCGTGACAGCGTCCAGCCAATAAAGAAAGCTGCAAACACATAGCCAATGATATACCCAGCACTCGGACTCAAAAATACCCCGATTCCTCCGCGTCCTCCAGCAAGTAAAGGAACGCCAGCCGCCAGCAAACATAAAAAAAGAAATTGACTTAAAGCTCCAAGTCTAGCTCCAAGAATTCCTCCTGACAGCATGACACCCATAGGCTGAAGAGTAATTGGAACGGGTGTAAAAGATAAAAAAATAGGAGGGACGAGTCCTAGAGCGCCCATTATAGCCGTGAATAATGCAACATACGTCATATCTTTTGTTTTCATCGTAAACCTCCGCTATGTATGATAAAACATGACTATCGTATCTTATTAAACTTAAATTAGTCAACTTAATTTTTATGAAAGTTTACATTTTTGTTTTCTCAAACGTACATTTACGGTACACTAAAAGTAAAAGAAAAAGGGAGTTTAAGCAGTAATGAAACGAATTGAAGAACTAATTTTTTATCAGTGTCAACAAACGCCTGGCAAACTGGCACTATCGGATTCTATTAATAAGCTAAGCTATGGTCAAATGTGGGATCATGTATGTAAAGCCGAAAATCAGCTGAAAGAAAAAGGGATGGAAAAAGGAGAGCTCGTTGCGTTAAGTATGCCAAACAATGCAGATGCTGTTGTGTCATTTTTAGCGATTTTAAAAGCCGGCGGAATTGTGATGCTTTTACATAATGAGCTAACAGAGGCTGAAGTGGATACCTATTTTTCTATTCAATCCCCGAATTGGCTATGGAAAACATCTTCTTTAACTAACATAACAAAAGAAAAACCAATCCTGCCCGTACGGCAAGTGAATGCACTGTCCGATCTATTTTTATTTGGATTTACCTCTGGGTCAACAGGGAGACCAAAAGGGTTTGTAAAATCGCATTATTCTTGGTCTTCATCATTTCAAGAGTGGTCGGATATATTTTCTTTAGAGCAACACGACAAAGTGCTTGTTCCTTTACATATCTCGTATTCTGCCCAGCTTTACCCAGTTTTGCATGCGCTTTGCAGCGGTATGCACGTTATCATGCTAGAAGCGTTTACACCTTCGGCTGTTTTTAACAAGGAAGCTAACTGTATGTCTATTACACCTGCATTAATTTCTCCATTGCTTCGTTATGTACAAAGCAGACCAAAAGAACAACGACTTCTGCCAAAAACCGTGATTTCAGTAGGCAATAAATTATCTCCTTCCGTTCGAAAGAAATTTTCACAAGCATTTCCTAATGCCTATCTGTATGAATATTACGGATCTTCCGAAATGGGATTTGTTACGGTGCTTTCACCACATACAGCTGAAACGATGCCTCATACAGTAGGCTATCCTGTTAACAGTGTAGACGTTTTAATCCTGAATAAGCGTGGAAAAGAAGTAGAAAAAGGAGACAAAGGGACACTATTTGTGAAAACAACTCAAGCATTTGAAGGGTTTGTTAAGGACAGCGAAGAAACGAACCGCTCATTTTTTAATGGATATGTTACGTCGCATGATATTGCGATTCAGCTTCAAGACGGAAGCATTACGATCGTAGGAAGAGACAAAAACGTGATTAAAAGCAGCGGAAGCTTAGTGTATGCCGAAGAAATTGAAGAGCTGCTTTTACAAATACCGGGCGTTAGCGAAGCAGCCGTTTTTAGCGTAGCAGATGCTGAACGTTCAGAAGTAGTAGGTGCAGCAATTGTTTTAGAGAACATTTCTCTTTCTGATGTGAGACAAGCGCTGACACAACGAGTATCTGCTTATAAAATCCCGCGCGTATGGAGAGTTTTAACGTCCTTTCCGCGAATGAAAAATGGTAAAATTGATAAAGCAACGATATACAGCTACTTTACAGAGAAAGAAGGGAAGACATATGATCTCATTTGAACCTATTACAGCTGACACGATGTATATTGTGTCAGAGATTATCAATTCAAACGAAGCTTATAACGTGTTAGAAAACGGTAAAAAAGAGCGGAGTGAAGAAGAGCTTTTTAAAGAATATATGAATGAAAAAACGGACAGTTACTTTATAAAAGCAGACGATACATACGTAGGGGTTATCGATTACATGAAACAAAACCCAAATGATGACTATCCATGGATTGGGGCTTTTATTATTCATAGTGCCTACCACAATTTTAGTTTCGGAACGCAGGCGTATCTAGCGTTTGAAGACAAGCTAAAAGAAGAAAGAGTTTCCGTTCTTCGCCTTGGCGTTCTGTCTCAAAATCCTAGAGCCAAGCTGTTTTGGGAGCGCCTTGATTTTACACAGTATGCCACTAAGCCGCTGCATCATAATCAAGTTAACTGTTTGGAAAAAGAGCTGTAAGAAAATTCGTGGATTATATCCGCGGATTTTTTATTGTACATTAAATGGTCAAAAGAAAGAAAATATAGTAATCACTTTATTATTATCAGAGCCTTATGCTCCTGTTGAAGACAACGTAAGCCTTCTATTCGGCGCGACTTGAAGGATCTTGCAATTGTACTCAATTTTAGCAGAAGAAAAGAAGCTGTTTTTAATATAAAATTAACTATTTGAACTGTTTAGTACATATATAAAAAACTGCTTTTCTATGCATTCTTTCTTCATCTATGTCTCTGATAAAGCCTTTCATATCAAGGATGTATAAAAAGCTTCATACCATATATACTTTTCTGCCTAAGAACCCTTACTCCCAAAAGGGTTCTTTTTTGTGGTATGTTCCGAAAAGAGTGTTTATGTAAACTAGCTTTGCATATCGTATACATATTCTAAAGGGTATAATTTAATAAAAAATAGGGGGACATATAAGTGGCAGCCATAAAATCAAGCCAATTAGATTTTGCTGTAAATGTGATGAAAGACTTTAAGTATCCATGGTTTTTTGCAGGCGGATGGGCTATTGATCTTGGAATAGGAAAAGTAACGAGGGATCATGAGGATGTAGATATTTGTATTTTTAGAGAACATGCTTTGGAAGTTCTTTCATACTTTTCGGAATGGACTATATATGTAGCTATTCCAGGAGAAGGAAGGCTAGAGCTTTGTCAGACATTAAAAGACTTAGCTCCTCCTAGGTATGGTTTGCATCTTCACAGAGGCCAAGAAGACTTCATCGAGATTCTTTTAACGGACCGTAGTGAAGATAATATCTTATTTCGGAAAAATCATCATATATCAATGAAATATAATCAATTTGTTCAAGAAGACTCTCTTAACCGAAAGTATGTAGCACCAGAATGGCAACTTTTGTTTAAAGCCAAAGAAGGGAGATTAAAAGACGAAGAAGACTTTAAATCTTATTTACCCTTCATGAACAAAGAACGAAGATTATGGCTGTCCTTAGCCCTGCAGAAGCAGTTTCCGTCTTCTTCTTGGATTGAGCAATTAACTACATAATATTTAACTACCTAGAATGTTGATTATGTGAACTATATCTATGTATTGAATGCATGAGATAATAAAGGAAAATAGTTTAAAAGGAAAGATGCAGATGTTTAACAAAAGGTTTCNGTTTTTAGCAATTAAAGAATTAAAACATGCTAAATTTCGTTATGTAATGATGAGTATTATTATTGTTTTAATTGCCTGGCTAGTGTTTATTTTATCGGGACTGGGAAATGGCCTTTCGACATTAAGTGCTGCCACAATTAAAAACCTAGATGTAGATTATGTAGTTTATGAGAAAAGCGCTGGTGCTACGTTTAGCAAGTCTATCATGTCTGGTAATTTAATTGACGATATTAAAGAAAACAAAGATGTAAAAGATGCCGCTGTTTTCGGATCATCAATGGGAGCAATTTCTAAAGAAAAAACTGATGATAGCAGCAAGAAAACAGATGTAGCAGTAGTTGGAATTACTGCAGGATCCTTCATTGAGCCAAACGTTATAGAAGGGAATCAACTTTCACTTAACAAGAAATTTGGAGTTCTAGCCAATAGTAATTTGAAAGATGAAGGGTATAAAGTTGGAGATGAAATTCTTGTTTCTAATTCTAAGCTGAAACTAACTATTATTGGTTTTGTCGAGAATGAAACCTTCAACCATTTACCGGTGTTATTTACGAACATGGACACTTGGAGAGAGTATCAGTATGCAGCACCAGGGGCTGACAACGGCATTAAAAATCCAGTGCAATCTATTATTTTAAAAGCTCCTCAATTAGATGCAGCTAAGCTGGATAAACAGGTGGAAGGAATTAAAACTGTTACAAAATCGACCGCTGTAAAAGGAATGCCTGGTTATAAGGAGGAAAATGGAACAATTTTAATGATGCTTTCATTTTTAATTGTTATTTCAGCTTTTATCATCTCAGTTTTCTTTTATGTTATAACAATTCAAAAAACTCCTCAATTTGGTGTAATGAAGGCAATTGGAGCTTCAAATCGATTTATTTCTAAAGCTCTTGTTTCCCAGGTATTTATTCTGTCGTTCTTTGGGATTTTGGCGGGGATAGGTATAACATATGTGACGGCTCTTTTCTTCCCTAAAGATATGCCTTTTGATTTAGATGTTAAATTAGTAATTTTATATGCAGTTACGTTATTAGTTATCAGTCTCTTAAGTTCTATTGTTTCAGTCCGGCAAATTACAAAAATTGATCCATTAACAGCTTTAGGGAGGGTGGAATAAATGAGCAGTATTCAGTTGCACCAAGTTACAAAACAATATACGGAGGGAACTTTTACTCTAACAGTTTTAAAAGAAGCTTCTTTAAAGGTTAATCCTGGAGAGCTGGCAGCGATTGTAGGACCATCTGGTTCAGGAAAGAGTACTTTACTATCTATTATCGGTGCATTAATGAAGTCAACATCTGGAAAAGTAATTGTAAATGGAAAAGATGTAGGGCTATTAAATGAGGAACAGCTAGCCAAATTTCGTTTAAACGAAATAGGTTTTATTTTACAATCATCTAATTTAATTCCTTACTTATCTGTAATGGATCAGTTAATTTTAATTAAAGTAATGGCTGGTAAAGCAAGTCATGCGGATCGTCAGCTTGCCAAAAAAATACTGAATGAACTTGGGTTAGGAGATAAGATAAACAAAATGCCTAATGAATTATCTGGCGGTGAGCGACAGCGCGTAGCAATTGCCCGGGCCTTTTTTAACCAGCCAGGCGTTATTCTCGCGGATGAGCCAACAGCAAGCTTAGATTCAGAACGTGCTCATGAAGTAGTGCAATTAATTGCGGGTGAAGTAAAAAAACGAAAAAAAGCAGCAATCATGGTCACGCACGATGAACGTATGTTAGCTTACTGCGATCATGTATATCATATGGAGGATGGAAAACTAATATTAACTAACGTTATTAACTAACAGATAGAGATAACGACGCTTGATACCACTAACCTTATTATTCTTTCTTTTATAAGGTGAATAACTAAACTATTAGCTAACTAATTGCTTTGCATAGTGGTGTTGTTGTAGATAGCGAATGAGAAATATTTGGATTTGTATGTATGTGAATTTACAGATCTAGATAGGCTTATAAACTATTTCCTAAGGAAGAAACCGAAACCCTTGAAGAAAAACTTCCTTTAATTATAATTAATGGTAAAATAATCAACATAAAAGAAAATAAGATAATTGATTTAATATCTCAAACTAATGAATTAACTCTAATTAAGGTAAAGATTCAATATACGTAAAAGGAGTAGATAAAATGAGTACAAAAAGAATACACCTTACGCCATTTGAAACAGCTCACATTCAATTCTTACATAAATGGTTAAATGATGAACGGGCAATACAAATGATAGGCAGGACACCTTTAACTTATGAAGAAGTGGTACAAGAAGTAGAAAAGAAAAGAATGAACAACGATTTAATTTTAGGAATTGAAAGCGATGAAAAAGAATTAGTTGGATGGGTATTTCTAAAAGATATAGACTACGCACATGGAAGAGCTAGTATAGGAATTCTTTTATCTTCAGAAGCTAGAGGGCAAGGATACGGTCAAATAGCCATGGAGCAAATAATTGATCTAGGGTTTAAACAGCTCCGCTTAAACAAAATCTATTTAACTACAAGAGGAATAAACGAACAGGCAATTGCATTGTATGAAAAAATCGGTTTTGTTACCGAAGGAAAATTAAGAAATCATGCTTATGTGGATGGGAAGTACGTAGATACATACTTTATGGGTATATTAGCTTCAGAATGGAACAAGTAAACTTACTTCTTCACCATAAACAGCTAAGCTTACCAGCTATCATGAAAGTAAAAAAACTAGTGCTTGTATTGTACAAAAATCATGATTTTATATATCATTTATTTGCCGCCCGCAGGTACAAATGATAAAACTGTAATAATATACGAAGTACTTTAGTATTTACTAAATAAACTATGAAACTCAGGTAAGAGAGAATTAGAGTGATTATAACATTTTCAAACTTTGTATGTATATGAAACTACAAATCTGGCCACACTAATAACGTATTTTCCCTATTACAATAAAGTTAAAAATCCTTTGCCTGCATCAGGGAAGGATTATTTTTTTTATAAATCCTGCTTTAATTGGTTGTGAATCTAAATAAAGGGGAATTACATATATTAAGAGCACACAAAGGGGATAAATAGTAGTGACAAATCATAAGTACTATACGGGATCCCTGTTCGCCAGGGAATTAGAACGTTTAAAAGAAGAATATATTCAACTTGATTTCGACGATGTGAAAAGAATGGTTGAAGAAGATATTTTACTGTTAGAAAAAGCGGTGAATATGTTGTCTACGAATACAGTTTATTAAATTAAGCAACTTACTCAAGATGCAATAAAGCATTATCTAGCGACTACTGTAAATTCAATTTTAACAAAAGCTACCTCTTTTGACTGGGAAGAGGTGGTCTTTTTCAATTTCTAGACTGGATAAGATATACTAAGTAAAAAAGCGTTTGAAAGTATTCTATAATATTTCCTAGTTTCTAAGAAATGTTGCCCAAACAAAAAAGGACATTTCTTCTATGTCCTGTTCCCTCGTATCAGCCCCGCCTACGCTAAATACTATGACAGCCACTCATGCCATCCAACCTATACTTAGTATAAATGAAAGCGTTTACAAAGTAAAGATATTAATGAAATATTCTGTCTATTTTTATATGAAACTTATCTATTTCGAAAAATATCAAATATGATAGGTGACGTTTTTAATGTCTGGAGATTAACTCACTCATTAATCTGTTTAAAGCAATGTGTAATATATCATGTTCTGTATACTCTTGTTCAAAAGCTAGACTTCTTTTTTCTTTTTTCTTCAGCAACTTTTTAATTTCATCACATAAATAAATTTGAGAATCCAAAAGTTTTATTTCTTTTCTATCCTTTATTTGTTTAGACATGAAATCAACTCCTTTATGATTCTTTAAGGAACTATTCTATTTTAAAAAGTAAAATCCTTCTTCTATTACGTCGGAATAACGTAATAGGGTTTATCAGAAGGAATCATCTTAGATTAGAGAAAAATGGATTCTGTTTTTTGCTTTTCAGAATTGAAAATGTTTTTATAATTTGAGCAACCTACTCAAGCTGGCATCATAAGGTATCATTAGATAAAGCCGTAAAACAGAAAAACCTATCTTTTTGACTGAAAAGAGGTAGGTCTTTTCTGTTTTCACTCTGTATACCGTGTTCAATCTTAGTTACTATAATTACTTTTAAAGGAACCAATCAAGTAGAAGAACCCTTAAATCAGTTCTGTTCACTGTCCAGGGTTCTTTTTCCGGAATAAGCAGCTTTGCATCATACATTCTTGGTATGCAAACGTTCCTCTGAGAAGTTAGTAATGAAAGACATTACGTTTACAAGCAGCACGAGTGAAATGATATATTTAGAATAATATTATTATTGGTGAAAATGATTTAGGAGAGAAAACTATGGAACTCAAACAGTTAAAAATTTTTCAAATTGCTGCTCGAGAACTAAACTTTACTCGAACAGCTGAAATCCTTCACTATGCTCAATCAAGTGTAACAGCTCAGATTAAATCTCTTGAGGAAGAACTTGCTGTCCAACTTTTTGATCGGTTGGGGAAGCGAGTTATCTTAACTGACGCTGGAAAGCGCTTTAAGCTATATACGGACAAGGTGCTTGATTTAACCGAAGAGGCAAAGGAGACTGTAGGTGGGAATGAAGAGCCTAGCGGGACGTTAACAATATGTGCTTCAGAAACCCAATGCACCTATCGCTTACCAGCTTTGCTGAAACTATTTCAAGCTCGTTTTCCTAAAGTGAAACTGATTTTTCGACCTGGAATTTCTGAAAATGATTTTGAGGATTTACTTGCTCAAGGTCTCATAGATGCTGTTTTAATATCTATGACTCGCATTAACTCGGATAAGCTGATTGCCGAGCAGCTTGTCGCGGAACCTATTGTTATAGTAAGCCCGCCAAATCATCCTTTAGCCGATAAATCTGAAGTAAGACCCGCGGACCTAGATGGTCAGTCGCTGCTTTTTACTGAGAAATGCGATTATCGAAATATATTTGAAGCGTCACTTGTTGATGCAGCGGTTCAACCGTTATGTGATCTTGAACTTGGTGATATAGAAGCTATCAAAAAATGTGTAATGGCTGGAATTGGAATAGCAGCACTACCTAAGCTAGCAGTAGAGAAGGAAATAGAGGAAGGGAGTATGAGTGTATTAAGATGGAAAGGTCCAGAGTTTCCAATTGTCACTCAGCTGGTCTGGCATAAAGACAAATGGGTGTCTCCAGCTTTGAGTGCTTTTTTAGATGTAACTAGAGAAGTAATACTGGATCATTAAGGGGATTAGTATTTGAAGCTATTTTTATTGAACACCAAGGTGGGTTTGCATAAATAAATTAATTACATAGTGTAGAGGTTGCTAATCAGTTTTTTAGATAGTAACAATCTAAATATTCATCTGTAATGATTGGGGCAGGGCTTGTATTATATATGATAAGAAGTTTGTTAGATATACATATAGTTTATTTATGTTCTCTACTACATTACTATTCTGTATGTGTATTGCCTAAACCACCATAAGTATAAGTTACCTGCAGCCTAACAGTTGAATCTGCTAAGTGCAGAGAAGGTTAAAATTCAGTTAAGAGATGTATTTGATTTTAGATAATGGGAGGGGTATAAATGAAATCCTATAACTATTTTTGTTCTACTCAAATTGAGGTAGGGACGGGAAAAGCTAAAGAATTACCAGAAATGCTAAAATCTCTAAATATCGGTTCATCCATTTTAATTGTGAGTGATCCAGGTGTGGTCCGTACAGGACTAGTTTCACCAATTATAACGGCTCTTGAGGCTTCTGGTTATCGCGTATTATTATTCGACTCCATTGAACAAAATCCTCGAGATGCAAATTGCTTGGAAGGTGCAAAATTATTTCGTGAATTTGGTGCAGATGCAGTTGTTGCCATTGGTGGCGGAAGTGCAATGGATACTGGAAAAGCTATTGCACTGTGCGGTCCAAACGGCGGGGAACCATCTGACTATGCAGACGGCCGACTTCTGTATTCAAACATTGCACCAGTTATTTGTATTCCAACTACTTCAGGTACGGGCTCAGAGGTTACTCGTTCTGCTGTTATTACGGAAGCATCTACACACCGAAAGATGACACTCAAACATAGTTTGTTAAGACCTGTCTTAGCGATTCTTGATCCTGAACTAACATTAAGTCTTCCGCCTTCTGTTACTGCAGCTACTGGAATTGATGCACTCGTTCATGCGATTGAAGGTTATACATGTAAAGTAACAAATCCTATTTCACAAGCGCTCGGAGCTCAAGCAATGAGAACCATTGTTTCGGCATTGCCTATCGTTTTCCGCGATGGCAAAAATGAAGCGGCTCGTCAAGATATGCTGGAAGGAAGTCTCTTAGCAGGCCTTTGTTTTGGATCTGCAGATGTTGCCTCAGTACACTGCTTGGCAGAAGCGCTTGGAGGACTTTATGATACCCCGCATGGAGTTGCCAACGCAGTGTTTTTACCATATGTATTAAAGTTCAATTCTATGGAGAATAAGCAATTACATGCCACATTAGCAAGGTATATGAACTTTGCCAAAGATTCAGATTCAGATGAAATAGCTGTTGAAAAATTAATTCAAGGGATTATAGAATTAACAGAATCATTAAACATTCCTAAATTGAAAGATTTAGAGGGTGTAAAAATAGAAGACTTTCCGAGCATTGTAAGGTTGGCCATGCAAAACAACTCAACACCAAGTAACGTCCGTTTAATTACGGAGACTGATTATATGCAAATTCTTGAACAAGCTTATTTTAACCGCGTAGATCGAAATTGGGATTTTGGAGTAGAGAGCTTGAAGTAATGGAAGGAAAGGGACCGAGAAGGGTTATCCACTTATTATGAAAAAGGAAACAAAAAAGATAATAAAAACAGATATAAAATGAACTGGACCCCAATTGTTAGTCTGTGTCTACTGATGGGGGGAGTTTAGGAACAAAAGCTTTATCTATTTTTAAATAGTGTATGATATACGCCTTTAGTTAATATAAAACGTATCCAGAAAATAACTCCAAAAAGAAGCCTTGTTAAAGACTAAGGCTTCTTTTTATTTTAAGTTTTCATATATCTTTTTATATTCGTAATTATACGTATGTCACGTAATTCAACAGGCATCCATTATCAAAATACTATTTAGTTAATTGATTATACACTTCTTCTAGTTCTGAAAAAGAGATATCTTTAGATGCATAACCTACAGCAGCATCCACAATTCCATCAAAACCTTCAGGTGAGATACTTTCTGCTTTAAGGTATCGCTCATACTGCTCTAGTTCCTCTTGCTGGTTTTCTAAATCCCTCTCTTTCCCTTCGTAATCAGGAGCTTTCATAGTTTCGATATTTTTCTTAACAACATCAACATACCGTCTTAATTCTTCCACGCTTATCATTCTCCTTACATTTTTGAAGTAATACATAGATCAGAAATATGAAACACTGGGAAGGTAAAGGGACACTTTCCCTTTATACATATTGTGTTAACCCTCTAAAATTATACATCCGAAAACTAAAGCACCCATAAAGGGTGCTTTTAGAAAACCTTCTTTATTGAGAAGGAGAGACCATTCACCCGCAAAGGGAAGGACGGATTGCTTATAATATGCGTTATTTTCTTAAATTTATATGTCAAATAGAAGAGGCGATTGAGCAAAAACCTATTAAACAAACTAACAGTATGAAGAAGCGTGCTCTTTCACATAGAAATTGATATGAGATGATGCGAGGTTTTATATGAAATACTTTCTTGTATTAAGCTTTTTAATTTAGCTGCAATCCATCACTTCTAGAGAGTAGCCAGGGCAGGATTAGCTATTGGTTTGTTTTTGTAACATTAAATATTAAAAAATGATAAGTTACTTTTATTCCGTTCTCATTACGATAATCATTTTCATATAGATTGATTAATTCACGAAAAAACGAAGGACGTTGACAGTAGCTTTCCTCGTTACTGTTACTTGCTCCAATTTTTTTTATTGATGTAAAAAATGCCTGAACCGTCGGAAAGTATTGAATCTCTAGTTTCTCCATTTTTGATAGTTTAAATGGATGCTCTCTCAATGGAATTAATGCTTGTTCACAAATTTGAGACAACTCTTCAAGAGAAAAAAACGATTGGCCAGGTGAACTGTTATTGAAAAGACCAAGCTTTTGTTTCGTATGGCTGTAGCATGAATGAAGCTCTTGAAATGTACGGTTACCAAAGGTTGAAAATAGTAAGCTGCCTGTAGGCTTAAGTTGTTTATACAATTTTTTAATTGTCGTATGAAGACTATTAAACCACTGAAATGTTGCATTCGAAATAATAAGGTCATAATGTCTTGCTATACTTAGTTCCTCGATATCTCCGCATATGAAAGAAACTCGATCTTCCCTTACTTTTTTCTTTGCTAACTCAATCATTCCTGATGACAAATCGACTGCTGTAATAGCAGCCTTAGGGAATTTTTCGCACAATAATTGTGTTAAATAACCCGTGCCGCAGCCAACTTCAAGAATAGCTATTTTCTGGTTAAAGAAATTGGTGGGAAGCTGAGCTATTAACTGGTTTGCCATGCTTTTTTGTACATCGGCATAAGCATCATAAGTTTTAGCATGATTATTGAACCTTTTCTTTAAAAGTTGCTTATTAATCATAAATGAGCTCCTTTTCGAGAAATTTTTCTATAAGTTGCGTACAGTGCTGAGGCTTTGTAAAAAAAGGAATATGGCCAGCTTTTTCTAGAATACACAGCTGCGCTTTTCCACCAATTCTTTCAGCTATGAAAGAAGAAGACTCAGGTAAACATATTTGATCATCTTTTCCATGGATCAACAAACAAGGAGTTTGAATTTGATTAAGTTGCATTCTAACATCTTTTTGGAGTAAATAATCCAGCCCTGTAAGGAGGGAGTACATACTGTCTCCTTGATAATCACGCTGAACAACTTCCATAAATTGATGATGAAATTCTTCTTCTTTTTCAGATTTAGTGAACATAGCGTTATAAAATGAAGTAAGGGTTTTTTCTTTATTACGCTGTAGTTGCTTTTTCATACGTTCAACGATGCGTTGTTCCCATCCAAATGTATTATGCACGTCGTTTGTAAAGCGACTAGTTCCGCCGATTAATATGAGTCCTTCTATTTTGTTAGGGTATAAACTAGCAAGTTCAAGCGTTACAAGGGAACCTAATGACCAACCCATTAAATAAACAGTACCTGGAGTAGAAGTAAGCAATTGGATTGCTCGTTCTCTAAAGTCACTTAGTTCTTTTAGACCTCTCCAGTCTGTACACAAAACGTTACATATAGTAGACAATGATTTTATGATTGGGTGAAACGCTGCTTTTTCCATTCCCCATCCGGGAAATATTATAATAGTGGATGGTTTCATTGAATCACACTCATTTCTTTTCCAATTAGAGAAATTCTCTTTATGGCCCAATCTAAATCTTCTCGAGTATGATCGGCTGTTACAGTAAAACGAATTCTTGCTTTATTTTCAGGAACAGTAGGAGGCCTAACTGCAATAGCAGCAATTCCTTCTTTCTGTAAACGCTCTGCAAACTGCATTGTTCTTTTATTTTCTCCCGTCAAAATTGGAATGATTTGAGATTGACTTTTGCATGTGTTAAATCCTTCGTATGTAAGTGCCTTCCTAAAAAATAGTGCATGTTGTTGAAGAAGTGCGCGACGCTCTGTGTCTTGTTGCACCTTTTCAATCGCAGCCGTTATTGCACCGAGTATAGCAGGGGGAAGAGCAGTTGAATAAATGAATCCTCGCATTCTATTTTTTAAATAATCTATGAGCCACTGTTTTCCGGTAACATAAGCTCCAAATGACCCTAGCGCTTTACTAAACGTTCCCATTTGAATATCAATTTTATCTTGCAGATCAAGAAAATGAGCGTATCCTTCACCATTTTTTCCGTATACACCGCTTGCGTGAGCTTCATCAACCATTAACATTGCGTTATATTGCTCTTTTAATTTAACAAGATCCTCGAGCTTGGCAAAATCACCATCCATGCTGAAAACAGTATCTGTTACAATTAACTTCCGTGACTCCAAGGGAACTTTTTTTAATAGATTTTCTAGGTGGTTCATATCGTTATGGCGATAGCGTTGAAGTGTTGCGCGGCTCAGTAGGGCGCCATCAATGATACTTGCATGATTTAACTTATCGCTGAAGATGAAGCCGTTACGCGGAACCAAGGCTGAGATGATTCCCAGGTTTGCATTATAACCACTATTGATAATAAGTCCTGCCTCAGCTTTTTTCCAATTAACAAGTGCTTTTTCTGCTTTCTCGTAAAGAGAGTGATTTCCTACTATTAAGCGTGAAGCTGCTGCTCCTATTCCATATGTCATCACAGCATCACTCATTGCTTTCTTCAGCCCCTTATCTCCCGCGTAGCCTAAATAGTTATTAGAGGCAAGGTTCAACATCCTATGTCCATTGACTGTAAGCCATGGTTGTTCAGCAAATTCTGTAGTAACAAGGTGCCGTTTTTGAAAAATTTCATCTAAATAGGCAAGTTCTCTCTTAATATCTTCTTCCCAATTCAATACACTTTCACCACCGAAATAAATATATGTTAACTTATATTTATTTAAAGTTAACAATTATATCTAATCACGCCTTTAGAATAGTGTCAAGATAAAATAATTTAAAGAAAAGATACTAGATAATTGTCGCCACATAGCCTACTAAAGTTCATTTTTTGAATCTTATGAGTAGACGTGCAACCTTAGATAGTTAGATTGGGAATTTGTTTTCTTAAACCGAATATATATTAGGTAATTAAAATAAAGTAAGGTGGATTAGACATGGATAAAAGGGTCATTTTTGACTTTGAAGTCGATTTTACTAATGGCGGTGGAATACAAGGGCAGGAATTTCGTCTCGATATTGAGGGTGATGATATCTCTGATGAAGAATTAGCAAAATATATTGTAAAAGATATGAGGCTGCTGATGGTGGGTGAGGTAAGGATACTGAACAAAAAAATTATTAGTGAGAAACATAAACGAAAACCTGCTGAGGAGTATAGTGAAAAATAAAACACTTATATGTTATTTGTTTTAATCACATATGCATAGTAAAAAAAGAAGTTACCAAAAGGCGACTTCTTTTTTATTTAACCTTCTATCTATCGCTAACAGTAAGGAGCCGGTTCTTTTTAGCTTAGTTAAATTAATGGATTTATGGCTGAAAATCGGCTTGGACATGCTGTTTTGTTTAAAAAACTGCTTGATCCGATTAAGATGATGGTATCTAAACAAGCAGATTCATATATCGGAAAGTTTCAAACATTCATTGTGCAAAATCATCATTTATTTGATCAGTTTGCTATGTGAAAGCTGCCTCAATAGTCTAATCTCCAGCTTATAAAAACCCAGCACTTTTTACATCGCCACTTATATCTTTCAGTTCTTTTTCTTTCATTACAAAAGATTTTGCTCGTACGTTCACGCCATACATCTCTAACAACGAAATGATTCGTTCTTAATCAGTTTTTGATATTGACAGATTGACTATATTTTGTGAGACTTAATATACATAATGTTCATTAGTTTACATCATGTGCAGAATGTATGCTGATGATACAGGGCAGTTTAAATAGTTAATCACCAGAAAAGGTCTAAATGGCTGCACCTATACAAGTCATAATCATATGCCTGAGACTCAATAAAAGTTATACAAGGAGACGAACGATGTCTAAAAAAACAAAAGTAGATCCTAGGATAAAAAGAACAAATAAATACTTAAGAGACGCTTTAGTCGAACTTCTTAAAGAGAAAGACGTCACGTCCATTACGATTCAAGAAATTACGGAAAAAGCGGAATTAACGCGGGGAACATTTTATTTGCATTACCAAGATAAACAAGACTTTCTCATGCAGAGTATGAATGAAGTTCTAGAAGAGCTAATAGAGAAAGTAAAGCCTAAACAAAATAATGAGGATTCCGCAGCAGTAGAAGAAAATGATGAATCCGTTTCTTTCTTAAAGCTTTTTGAATTCATCTATGACCATTCCGATTATTTTAAAGTTATGCTAAGCGATCGAGGATTACCTCAATTTAGAAGTCATATGACGGAAATTGTAAAGAAAAGAGTGTATGGAGAGCTAATCTCTTCGATTGGAGAAGCAGAAGGTGGACTTGATATCCCTGAAGATATTCTGATTAGCTATATCACATCAGCTCATATAGGTGTCATTTGTTCTTGGTTAGAAAGTGATATGAAATTTAGCCCTGCATTTATGGCTGAAAAATTAACCAGCCTAACGCTTTTAGGACCAATTCGAGTGGCAGGTTTAGAAAAAAAAATAAAGCTTCCTTACTGAAGCTTTATTTTTTAGTTTGTTCAAATGCGGATAAACATCTTTCTTCTTTATCCTAGCTACTGTGATGGTTGGAAGAAACGTGAGCTTCGCATTTTTAGTTTTTTACAATCATGAAAAGCAGAAAGGAATTGTAGTATGAAAATAGAAAAACACTGGGGGATTTCCTTACTGGCAGTTTTAGCTATTGGTCCTGGTTTAATGTTAAACACGTCATTAAATTCTATACGTGAAATTCTCCAACAAACGTTCAACGATCAATCTTATATTTCGATAACACCGGTTTTAATAGGGGTTATAAGCTTTGCATTTTGTATTCCGTTTGGACCTATCCTTCGACATAAGCTAGGGGAGAGAAGGACGTATGTTCTTTCGATGTGTTTATTTCTTATAGGAGCTATTGTAAGCATTGCTTCTAACAGCTTCTTAGGAATGGGCATTGGTCGTTTTTTACAAGGAACAGGAACGGGTTTAGCACTTATGATGATGATTCCAATGCTGGTTCTTTCTTTTCCGATTCAGAAGCGGAACTTGGCATTACTGATTCTTATCGGCGGATTTTATGGATCTAGCGTTGTGGGCATTTTTCTCGGAATGTTAGTGAACAGCTACGGACACTGGAGATGGTTATTCTATATAGCAGCCGTCCTTTCCTTACTGGGAATATGCTTCAGCTACAAATTTTTAACAAATGATCACGCCAAGCAACAGCACAAGCATCATGAACCGTTTGACATCATCGGTGCAGCATTAATGTTTATGGTTACTGCATTTATTACGTTTACATTACTTAATCTCCAAAAATCAGGATGGGCATCTACCTATGTTTGGATAGGCATAGTGGGAAGCATCATTTTTCTATGCTTTTTATTCGCAGCAGAATGGCATATTAAAAATCCTTTAATTCCCTTTAGATTAGTGGCTTCTCGAAAACCAGCTCTCGCTATCTTAATTGCTATTATAGGCAATATTAGTATGAGTTTAACTCTTTTATCTCTACAAGGATTGCTTAAAAGTGAATCTAGTTTTGATAAAGGAGACACTTCATTGATCTATATCGGGCTTTTTGCTGGAATAGTAATTGCCGCCATATTAAGTGCCGTATTATACGATAAAGTTGGACCGGGCGTATTAGGGATTATAGGAGCGGTCATTATTATGGGAGTGAACATACAGTGGATGTATGTAGACGGTCATGTTTCTGCTTTCCTCTTTGTTAGCAGCTTTACCGCTTTAATCGCAGGAGTAGGGTTCACAGTTGCTGCAGGTCTTATGGGTGCTGCTTTAGGCGGACCGCTACCAAGTTTAGTCCCTCGGATGGTCACGGTTCAATTTATAAGAGTTACAGTATCTGCGGTCATCCCTGTAATCAGCAGTATCGTCTTTGCAAAGGTGTATAAAGATCACCTTGCAACAGTAAGCGCAGAGAGCCAGGTGGCTAGTAAAGAAAATTTCACTCAATCTCTACATGTAAAATCTGAAATCATTACGTATCATACATTTTCTACGTTTTCGTGTGTATTGAGCATTGTAGTATTAGTTCTTTCGTTTTTGATGTTCCTAACAGGTAAAGGCCACAAGCTGGCTCATAAGCCGCATGACAAAGAAACACATAAAGAAAAGCTGAGTACGGAAGAGCTTCCCAATAAAAAAGCTACTCCCGTTGTTGAACGTTCACTTAAAGAGGCTGTTTCAACTCAAGTCATTGGTGACAGCGAGTATAGAGAAGCTTTAAAAAAATTTGGTCAGCCTAAACCTTCTGCTGATAAAATGCTGCATATGAGAGATCAAGAATATAGAAAAGCTCTTAAAAGGATGAAGGATATAGGACAATAAGTTAAACTCGAGCAATTTGAGTGAAGAATTGAAAGAGCAAACTCGCATGGCAGTGAGTTTGCTCTTTTAATTTCTACATGTACGCTTTGCAGATATGTTGTTAATAAAAATATTGTGTGTGTTGGACCGCCGTGTAGGGAAAAGAATTTTACGTAAAATGAAAGAATTCATTTTAGAAGAAAATACATTAGTTCAGGATTTTTATAAATTACGTTGTGACGCAGAAAATATACATAATAGTGAATAAACAAAACAGAGCTTTCATAAAATAGGGAGTTCTGTTTTTACGCTTAATATCAATATTAAAATTTGATGGAGCCTTTTGTTTAGATGAATTTAGTATGTGAATTCGAGTTGTTTGTCTCAAAAAACAATTTCCTCAGAGAGCGTTTGTCTGCACATTAAATGCATGTATTTAGCTTGTTTCTTACTTTATCTAAAAAGTATGAAATAATGAATTTTATCCAAAAAAGAAAAATTAGTAGACTAAATTAAAGGTACGCTTAGAGGGCGCAAAATCTATTTTGGCTTCAAGTCGGAGAAAAATTTTAGTGACTAGAACTAGAATAGGAAAAAAGAGACTACCCTATAAGATATTGTATGGATAGAAAAGGACATTACTTTTGTAGATAACGTCCTTTTACATAGCTAATTATTCTTTTTCAACTACTGTAAAGTATTGGACGTTTCTTTTAACAATGACCAACTCATTTGATAAATCCAATATTTTACTTTTATCTTCAAACCTATACTGTATGTAGTTCTTTGCACGAATAAGTGATTTAGCTTCAACTAAATGACTTATTTCACCGTTAATTAGATGAAATGTTACTTCATACTTTTTCATAAGAAAACACCTCCATAGTATCAATTTTTACTATTACTTCATTTCTGATACTATTTCTTTTGACTGATGATTAAAAAGTTAGTTGTGTTTTGTTAGGGCAAACGGAACAAAAATCATATAACAGAAACAAATTTTAATTGTCACAGGGCACTAAGTTAGGTATATAGCTATTGGTATTTAGTATATTTTAGATAGAAACAGTACTTATAGCTGTGTTACAATATTCCTGTTATGTAGAGTGAAATTCATTTTATAGTTCTATTTCGTTTTAACTTACTTATTAAAAATTCCATATTATGAGTGGAAATTAGTTTACATAGGAAGGTTTCTAAAGTTGATTTAGAAATGAAATGGAGAGGTATCTGTGGAAAGAAACGAATTTAGAAGACAAAAAGCACTTCGGTCAAAAGAGAAGAGAAAGAAAAAGCTTAGTCAACATAATGCCTTAAACTTATCCCTAATCTTTATATCAATATGCATTGTTTGTCTGCTAATCAACCTATCATTGAGATAGAAAAATGTTCACCAAAAAGAGTATGTACAAGAGAGGAAGACAATTTAATATGAGTAATCAACAAGCAGTAGCCGAAAGCTCTAATATCAAAGTGCTGCCGATTATAACGTCGTTTCTTATTGCTGGATTTATCGGTTTATTTAGTGAAACAGCTTTAAATATGGCGTTAAAAGAGCTAATTTCTGGCTTTGGCATTCACGAAACAACCGCACAGTGGCTGACAACAGGGTATCTGTTAACGTTAGGAATTTTGGTGCCTATTTCAGGTTTTATTCTTCAGCGGTTTACGACCAGACAGCTTTTTATAGCATCTCTAATTTGCTCCATTATTGGAACATTTATTGCGGCTATTGCACCAACATTTGGGGTACTCATGATTGCCCGTGTCGTGCAGGCCGTTGGAACTGCTTTACTTTTACCGCTTATGTTTAACACGATTCTTGTTATTATCCCGCCGCATAAACGTGGAAAATCAATGGGGATTATCGGTCTTGTTATTATGTTTGCGCCAGCTGTTGGACCAACTGTATCAGGCTTAATCTTAAAAACATTAACATGGCACTGGATTTTCTGGATTTCACTTCCGCTGTTATTTGTTGCCTTAGTGTTTGGAGCTTTCTTTATGCAGAACGTTACCACACCAACGAAGCCAAAAATCGATATGATTTCTGTTGTTCTTTCAACAATCGGTTTTGGCGGAATCGTGTTTGGATTTAGCAGCGCCGGAGAAGGCGGGGGCTGGGGAAGTCTACAGGTTATTCTAACTCTTGTGATTGGAACTATTGCGTTAGTTGCGTTTTCTATTCGTCAAACGAAGATGGAAGAGCCAATGTTAGATCTTAAAGCCTTTAAGTATCCGATGTTTACAATCGGTCTTCTGCTAATTCTAGTTTGTATGATGGTACTATTGTCTGCGATGATGATTTTACCCCTATACTTACAAACATCACTAGCTTTATCAACCTTTGCTGCGGGCCTAATGCTTCTTCCTGGAGGAGTGATTAACGGAATTCTTTCACCGGTTATGGGCGGGTTATTTGACCGTTTTGGCCCTAAATGGTTAGTTATCCCTGGACTTGTGATTGTAGCAGGCACCATGTATGGTTTCTCAACTGTAACGCTAGAAACATCAACAGGATTTATCGTTGCTCTGCACATTGCGCTTATGATCGCCATTTCGATGATTATGATGCCAGCTCAAACAAATGGCTTAAACCAGCTTCCACCTGAGCTGTATCCGCATGGAACGGCGATTATGAACACCTTACAGCAGGTTTCTGGCGCAATTGGAACAGCGGTTGGAATTTCCATTCTGTCATCGGGTTCAAGAAGCTTCCTTGAGACGGTATCAAATAAAATGGATCCATTAAACCAGGTTCTTGCCTTCACCAACGGTGTTCAGCATGCGTTCGTCTTTGCGATCATTGTTTCCATTGTTGGATTGGTTATCTCGTTCTTTATCAAGAGAGTCAATGTGGAACAAAAAGCACATTAATAAAAAACACAGACCATTGGATGGTCTGTGTTTTTTTTGTAATAGGCGGACACTATAAGAAGAACTAGATAAAGTACATTGAGGTGAGTTCATTTATGATATCAAGAAAACACTTAGGATTTAACCTATCTATAATAGCGATTCCGTGGTTATCGTTGTTATTTATAGGAAAACGCAGCATGAGACGTTATTCGTTAGCAGGGATTTTTATTATTATCTTTGAAATTATTAATCATTTGTATGGGCATCAGAGGAAGTGGTGGAGATTTTATGATAAAAAAGATTCGTTTATAAAAGATGAACTTCCTTTTAGTATTGGACCTTATATGCCACTTTCAATGTGGCTGCTTAAATCTTCGTATGGAAACTTTAAGAAGTTTTTATTACTGAATATTGTAGTTGATGGAATCTTTGCTTTTTACTTCATTGATGTTCTTAAAAGGTTGAAAATTGTAGGTCTAAACCGATTAAATCATTTTCAATTTTTTATCTACCTTCATTACAAAGCATATTTGTTATATGGAGTGCAGTATTTATTTGAAAAGGCGAAAAAATTTAGTTAATTTAACGACTTAAGTGGGTAGACACCTTTTTTTAATTTCGCGGATATAGACATCTCCTTATTATTCAAGCAATTGAACATGAATTTGATGTCCAAATTGTTGAGATCAAATTGACAAACGGAGATACTGTATCAGTCATGATTGATTAGTGATTTGCTTATGTTATATTTCAATCTTTAATGTAATTTAAAGTTAAATATATAGAAGAGAGCTGTTTTGAAGAATCAGCTCTCTCTTTTTTATGTTCCCATAAATCATTTATATAGATAGTATTCCAAATAATACAGCCACAAACGTCATAACTAACGCTGTTCCAATGGCATACTTGGCAGCAAAGCGAATATGGTCACCTATATCAATGCCAAGGAGTCCTACTAAGACATAAATAGAACCTTGAAGTGGACTTAATAGATGCAAGGGTTGCCCTAGTAAAGAAGCTTGACCAATTTCTAGTGGAGGGATGCCAAAGTGAGCAGCCGTTTCAGACATAATAGGAATAATCCCGAAATAGAAGGGAGCATTTGCCATAAAAAATGTGAATGGCATACTTATAAGGGCGACAATTACTGTTAATTTTGGGCCAAGAGCATCAGGAATAACTGCTATTAAAGTATCTGCCATAGCTTTAACAATACCCGTTCCATCTATAATTCCAGTAAATATACCTGCAGCAAATATCATGGAAACCACCGTTAATATATTCCCTGCATGAGCATGCAGACGTTCCTTTTGATCTTGTAAATTTGGGTAATTAACAATCATCACGATAGCAAATCCAATCATAAACAAAGCTGGTAATGGTAAGAACCCTAGAACTAAAGCAGTAAGAAGTAAAAGTGTTAAAACTAAGTTAAACCAAAATAATTTTGGACGCTTTATTGATGCATCCATTCCTACATCAAGAGCTGCAGCAATTTCATTATTAAATTCTGTATCTATATTGATAACTCCAAGTCTTTTACGCTCGCGTCGTCCAAGGAAATAAGAAACCCCTAAAATCCAGATAGTTCCTGCAATCATAGAAGGAATAAGTGGTAATAGCAAGTCTGTTACATCTGCTTTTACAGCCGCCGTAGCTTGTACAGCAGGACCACCCCAGGGAGTCAAATTCATAACACCCATTGCTAATGCAGGAATACAGGCTAGAATAAGTTTATTCATACCTAATCGATTGTATAGCGGGAGAAATGCAGTTACTACAATTAGATATGTAATGGTACCGTCACCATCTAAAGCAACTATTAAAGAAAGTACTGCAGTACCCATTACAATTTTTAGAGGATCACCGCCAACCATCTTTATAATCTTCGCTACTAAAGGATCAAATAATCCTGTATCAATTAACACCCCAAAATAGAGAATGGCAAAGATAATCATAATTGCTGTCGGAGCAATGGTTTCAAGACCCTTCATCATCATTGGCCCTAAATCAGTGAAGCCGCCCAATAAAGCAAAAACAATAGGAACCACTGTTAATGCACTAAAGGCAGACAAGCGCTTACTCATGATTAAATACATAAATACTACAATCATCGAAAAACCTAAAAATGTTAACATATTATACCCCCTCTAGAACTTTCTTTCATTTTCCCTCTTGTTTATCTTTAATGTCATACTTTTTCAATTCTCATGAAACTATCTAACTATCATTCTTTATTGTAAAGCTGCTTTTCACAATCATTCATTAGTAAAAAACAATTGGCTTTTTTTACATATTATTGGTTTAAAATCTGTTATCAGAACAAATGTAAGGGTTTACAAAAAATCTATCGTGAATTCCCCCCTTAAGCCCACTGTATATATAGAATCATTAATAGATTATTTTCTATTCTCGTGTTTCTTTAACTAATCACTCCTTTACTAAAATCTTTTGTTGATGATTGCTTAGAACCAAAGGTAGTGCTCTCATCATTTGCGTGTTAACAAGCAAAATACAAGTGTTAGGATTAATAAACTTATAGTCACTTTGTAATCTTAGTAGGGGAGCAGTCAGATATCTCCGGATGATATCTAAAAATGATTTTACAGAACTAACTATATTCATTATTACAACCCTTCGTTTAAAGTAATAATTATTACTTTTCATTTAATTGTTGTAATAATTGTGACTATTTAAAAGTATACTATCATGGCTTCTAATGAAAAGTAAACGTTTTTTTATAGAAATGAAAAGTGAAAGGGAAGTATTAGACTTAATTAAAAAAATAAAAAAGTGGTAAAAACATAAAAAAGTGGTAAAAACATAAAATATCGAATTATTTTATACATTCGATATTTCATGCTTTTACCACATTCGTAAATTTAATCAGTGTAATGATAATTAATTTTTGTAAGGACTGAATTGATTTTATCGAGACGATCCTTTGTCTTTTCTGGATAATTTATAGCTATCGCACTTACAAGATAATCTGCCACAAGTAGCGACGCTATAGGTGAATTATGAAAAGCGATACTACTCGAGCTACAAGTCAGTACTAAATCTGAGTACTTAACTAAAGGAGAAGAATAACTGTCGGTAATTGAAATGACCTTGGCATCGTTACTTTTGGCAGCTGTTACAAACTCAACAGTTCTTCTAGCGTACCTTGGAAAGGAGGTTGCAATAACTAAATCTTTAGAAGTTAAAGTAATTCCTTTATCCACCCAATCACTTAAGTCAGAGACAATTAGCTCACAGTTTCCGAGTAGTCGATTAAGCCCAAAAGATAGATGCTGTGCCACGGGTAAACCACTTCTAACGCTTGTACAAAATATTCGGTCTGCAGAGACAATCATTTCTAACGCTTTATTTAGGCTCTCTGTAGAAATCATTTCTACTGTTGATTGAATGTTATTGAATTGACTTTCTGCACAGCGCATCCACAAATCACTCTCATCTAAGCCCTTCAAATTTGTTTCTAATCTGATTTGAGGAGCAGCATTGTTACGTAAAAGCTCCTGAAGTCCTTTTTGAAATTCTGCATATCCAGAATAGCCTAGACTAAAAGCTAATCTCATTATCGTGGTCGTACTAGTTTTTACTGTCAAAGCCAATTGATCAACTGTTAAAAAAGCTACATCGACAGGATTTTTAAGGATATAGTCTGCTACTCTCCGTTGAGTTTCTGTTAGTTGTGAGATATTATCTTTTAATTTTAATATTGGATTTTCCATACCTTCGCTCCAATTAAACAGATTATATTGTAAATTTTATTTTTTTAAGCATATAAAAAGTATTTATCACAATACTTACTTGAATTTTAGCATGTTTACTTTTTTATGTAAAAATGTTTCTTCTAAGTAATAAAGCTTAGGATATGTTTTTCCTGTGCTTTATTTACAAAAATAGATTTACTTTATTAGGTACCGATGATAAGATACATTTAAGATTATAGTAATAAATATTACTTAAATAAAAAATGTAGTAATTTTTATTACTTTGTTATTTTTTACGATGTTTTTCTATCTTTTTCAAAAATGCAGCAAATAAACTGTAGATATTCTGCGAATAGGGGGGCAATATCTAATTTTATCAATTTAATTTTGTAAGCGTTATCCTGAGTAGAGCATTGATTAGAATATATCAAAATCGAAGAGGAGTGTATATCAGTGAGTAATTTAGCACCAGTATTATCTGAAGACATTATTAAGAGAGCAAACCTTCTTAATACAACTCTTATATCTGATGCAATGGGGTGTACAGGCTCAATGGATTATAAAATTAAGCCTGTATCTACAGGAATGAAGGTAGTTGGAACCGCTCTAACTGTAAGTTTAAGACCTGGAGATAACTTATTTCTTCATCAGGCAATCTATGATGGTACAGAAGGATATGTACTAGTTGTAGATGGAAAGGGGCATACGTCAAATGCTTACCTTGGAGAGTTAATGGCAGCTGCAGCTAAAGCTATTGGACTTGAGGGGATTATTATAGATGGGGCAGTTCGGGACAAAGAGACCCTTAGTCAATCAGGATTTCCTATTTTCTCAAAAGGATTTATTCCGAATGGTCCTCTTAAAGATGGCCCAGGTGAGTTACATAAACCTATTTCTTGTGGAGGCGTAGCCGTTATTCCAGGAGATCTAATTATAGGTGATGATGACGGAGTTGTTGTAGTTCCAAAAGAAAAGATTGAAGAGGTTCTTTTTAAAGCGGAAAAAAAACTAGAGTATGAGAAAACACGTTTAGAAACGATTGAAGCATTTGAAAGAGCACGTCTGCAAGGTGAATCTGGAGGTAACATTCAGCCTTCATGGTTAAGAGAACAGATGAAAGCATATGGATTATAAACAGAAGGGAGAGCTTTAAAGTGAAATTAGGTTTTATTGGATTTGGAGAGGCGGCCTTTGAGTTATCAGTTGGCTTAAAAGGCGAAGGTTTAGAAACCATTTTTGCTCATGATGTTATGATAGACCATCCTACATATGGTCCACAAATTAAAGAACGAGCTGCTCAAGCTCAAGTAGAACTTCTTTATAGACCCGAAGAAGTTTTAAAACAAGTAGATATAGTAATAGTAGCAGTACCCGCAGATAAAGCACTTGAAGTTAGTGAGATGCTAAAACCATTCATAAAGAAAGAATGTATCTACGTAGATGTATCAGCTTCCACTCCTATCGTGAAGCAAAAAATTAACATAAATATACAAGAGAAGAATGCATTCTTTGTAGATGCCGCAATGCTAGGTCCCCTGCCAGTTTATAAACATAAGGTTCCTATTTCAGCAAGTGGTAATGGTGTAGATCGACTGTTTTCCTTAATGACTCCGTACAGTATGGACATAACTAAAGTAAGTGAAAAACCTGGTGATGCCTCTGCTGTAAAGCTAATTCGCAGTATTTATATGAAAGGTGTAGTTGCTCTTTATCTAGAGTTATTAGAAGCTTCTCATGAATTTAATGTAGAACAATTAGTCCTAGATTCTATTAGTGAAACTTTAGATAGTAAGAGCTTTAGAGAAACAATGAATCGATTGGTAACTGGAACCTCTATACATGCATTAAGAAGATCAATTGAGTTAGACGGCTCTATTCAAATGCTAGAGGCTTCTAATTTAAATTCTGTTATGTCTAAAGCAGCAAAAAGTAAATTAGAAACATTAGCTTCATTTAATTTAAAAGAAAAGTTTAAAGGACAAAAGCCAGATCATTGGTTGGATGTTATCAAAGCATGTAAAGAAGATGCTACTGTAAACAATTAAATAAACTAATCTATTATATCAATAATAAGAGACGGGGAGATTTACTTGGGAACATGGAATTTTCAAAGCGGTTCTATTTGGTTAGAAAAGGGGTTTATTCCAAATAAGTCTACAAGTATAGCAGCTACTCATAAGAATTCCAGAGATATTCATTTATCAGAATCAAATTTAATTGTAACAGCCCTAGGAGATTTTTAATGTGGGTGGTTACTGTAATCAATGCTTATTCAAGAGAAAATAATATTATCATGTTTGAATTTAGCACAGAAAGGGAGGCAAGAGAAACTTTCGTGAAATTACAAAACCATAAAATTTTTTCTGAAATTATCTGTTGTTATAATCCAGCTTCTACTTTAGCTGTTAACTGAGTTCTTTTAGGTTTAGGAAATCCGCTTAAAAAAGATAGTAAAGAAGGCCAAGTAAGATGAGTGAACACGCAAATATAGTAATTCTCCAGAGCTTGACAATAAAAGAGATGTAAACGTTATGTTTAAAAATAAGATAGTGTTGGTAGCCAACGGCCCAGGAATTAGAAAGGCTGCTTCCTATGATCAAACTTGTGGAAATTAAAAAATATCTCATATGACACTTATATAAAAGATAATTGCAGGTAAGGAATTATAAAAGAGGTTACAGGAAGAACTGTAACCTCAATTCAAACAACTAGAATTATATGTGTGTGAATTCTTATATAAGTGATTTTGCATTTCTCCCTAAAATATAAAAGCTACGTTAGAAATCCTCTTTTATTAAGTAGCGCCTCAGTTGATCTTATTTCTTTCTTTTGAATCCAAAACTCGCGATACAGGCTATTACTAACGAAATAACCCCAGCAACACTAATCTTTAGGTAAGAAATTCCCAAAGTCCAAGGACCATATTTATGGGAGTTCAAATGGTACATAGACCATCATTCTCCACCTTGGCCTTTAGAAAAAGAGAAGATGATCCATAGAAGGAACAAGAACAGAAACCACATAAAAAAGATGATGATATTAGCCATTTTCTTATTTATTTTTTAACCCTTCTCAAGAGGTTTTAATAATTCTTTAGTTATTGCTTTAAACTGATTTTAAAACGTTCATTAAATGAAAAGTTTACTTTTTTGATTGCCATTATCTTTTATAAGTAATGTTATAAAGAATAGAGGGTAAATCATCAAATACAAATTAAAAGCCCACCATGTGAGATCGAAATCTTTAATAAATGCCCAATACGCAATAGCTTGTATTCCTGAGCAAAATGTTAGCACTAGAGAAATTAAGGCATAACTCTTCCATGATTCTCTATACAGCCTGTATAAATATAGGCTAAACAATCCAGTGAATGAAACAAGAATATCTAGAGGGAAGAACGACCAGTTCCAAGCTATGACTATGGGGTTATCATAATCTTTGAATGCTATAGCTTTGGGTATCAATTCAAAGTAAGTAACAATCCAATAGATAATAAATCCGATATCTGTAACAAGAAAAAAAGGTTTTAAATATTTCATCTTTTTACCTCGTGTGTTCTTCTAAAGTGGATTTACTAATGTGAGCTTCTTTTTCATTGGTCATATTTAATGTTACTACGCCGATAATAATGAGAGCTATAGCAACAATCTTTAGTAGGCTTACACTTTCATCAAAGTACATAAATCCAATTAGCGTAATAAGTATAATCCCCATACCTGACCAAATAGCATAGGCAATTGAAACTTCTAAGCTTTTTAACGTTAATGTCAAAAAACACAAACTACAAATATAAAAGAATATGAGCAACACACTTGGTATAACTTTAGTAAAACCTTCTGATAATTTCATGGATGTAGTACCAGCCACTTCAAAAAGAATAGCTAAACATAGATAGATCCAATGCAAATCTTTTCGCCACCTTATTTTCTTATAGAAATGCCATTCAAAAGAATATCAATAACAGATTTTAATATTTCACTCATTGTTAAGTTAGATTTTAGAGAGAAGCTTGGCTGATAAATTTGATTGATTGCACCCAGGTATAGCTCTATAAATAGTTGTGAATTAATTTCACGTAGAACGCCTGTTTCTATTCCTTCTTCCATCAGTTTTACCACAAGATCCCACTCTTGCTTTAAAAAGTCATCTATCTCAACCCATTGATTATAGTGAAGCCGTTTTAAATCTGCTAATACGCGAATGTCCATTGTACTAAACTCTTCAGGAACACATATAAGGATTTGGGTAATCTTTTCAAGTAAACTTAGCCTTTCATCGTGGAAGATTTCTTCTTCTTTGTTCTTGATCTGTAGGATAAGATTTTCAACTATCGAGTCAATGATGTCGTCTTTGGAGCTAAAATGTTGGTACATGGTTCGTTTGCTAGTTCCTAAGTTCTTAGCTAAATCGCTAATAGTAAAAGAAAGTCCTTTTTGTTGAATTAAAAAAATTGCTTCATTTGTAATACGCTCTTTCATAAAAACCCCCCTCTTTGGTACCAGGAATAATTTTGTAGTACCGAACGTATTTTACAACATATTATTCCATAAATAAACATATTTTTATCTTTTTTACTTTTTTTAGATTAGAAGTATTCGAGATCCCATTGCTTGTGCTTTAAAAGAGTCAATTAATATTATTTAAACGAGAATTTATATTTTTAATTTATTCGTTAAAATTATTTAATTTTATTGTTTTTAACATTGAACATTTGTTATATAATCAAATTAACTAAAAGAAGGGGATTTGATTATGGCTTATAAAGTACTTACAAATTGTCCTGTCTGCAGTGAAACGTTAAAAATCACAAAGCTGCAGTGCAGACATTGTCACACGACGATTGAAAATGAGTTTGAATTATCTAAGCTGGCATCCTTATCAAGTGATCAGCTTCATTTTGTAGAAGTGTTTTTAACATGCAGAGGAAATATCAAAGAAGTGGAAAAGGAACTGGGAGTTTCGTATCCAACCGTCCGAGGCAAGCTTACTGACATCATTTCATCTCTTGGATATCTAGAAAAGAAGAAAAATGAAGTAGACGAGAAGAAAGTTGTGTCTATGCTAGAAAATGGTGAAATTACAGCAGAAGAAGCCATCAAGCTCTTAAAAGAAGAATAGGGGGGATTTTTGTGAAAGAGGAAATTACAAAAGTGTTAACAATGGTTCAAGAAGGCAAAATTGATGCAGAAAAGGGATCAGAACTGATACAAGTATTAAAGGAAAAAGAAGAAACAGGAAATAAGCTTTTGAAGAAACCGAATGCGTATCTAGATAAAATGTTGAAAATTCGAGTTGTGTCAACTGAAAACGATAATGTAAAGGTTAATTTGCCGATCAAGCTTGTCAAGCTGGTATTAATGGCGGGACACAGCATCGCAGCAAGTATTCCTCAATCAGAAAAATATGTAAAAGATATAGATATAAACCTGATTGTTGAAGCAATCGAAAACGAGTTAGATGGCCAAATTGTTGATATTAAATCGGCGAACGGAGATACCGTTTCAGTCATCATTGAATAATGGTTTGCTTATGATTCATGTAAAAGTGAAAACAAAAGATGTTCGATTTAGCATTCCAGTTCCATATGCTCTTTTAAACATTGCTATTAGCGTTGCTTTTTCAAAATTTATACAGAAGCATGCGGATAAATGGACAAAAGAACATTTTAAAAGAAAAGGGCTGAATTTCACTTTTCCGATAATAGATAAAAGCATGCTAAAGCCTATTGTTAAGGAACTGAAGAAACATAAGGGAATGATACTAGTAGATGTCAAAGCTACTGACGGTACGGAGGTAAGAGTTAAACTATGATGTAGCTTTGCAAAGTGCCTACCCGCGTGTAAAAATAAAACCTTATTCGTCTAAATAGATGTAAAAAAGGCTGAAAAAAGAGATCATACAGTTTGCTATCGTGCTGTATGATCTCTTTTTTTTCTCTGCTTTTTTCCTTTTCTTATCTAACCTATATCCGGAGTGTGCCCCCAAATATGGCAACAAACATAGCAATCCATATTCCTATGGACACTGACATCGTATTAAAACGCCCCTTTGCTACTTGATATTATTAAGTATTTCTTTTTATTAAGCAGCTCCGTAGTTGATTTTATCTTTTTTTGAAATCCAAAACTCACTATATAAGCTATTACTAACAAAGTAACAGAATACTAATTTTTACGTAAAAAGCTTTAAAGCCCAGGGACTATATCTATGCGAATTCAACTGGGAGATAGACCACGATCGCCCACTTTTACCTTTAGAAAAAGGGGGGATAAGACATNCGGCTGAAGGGATCGGTCTTGAAAACCGACAGGGGTGTTAAAGCCCGCGGGGGTTCGAATCCCTCTTCCTCCGCCATACTATTGTCTATTCAAAGCTTCTTTTGAGAAAAAGAAGCTTTTTTTATGTTTAAAAGAATAGCGAATGGGAATTAGGTAAATATAAATCATGGATTAGGAACTTTTTATTTGAAACAGTAGGGTAAATTTGCTAATCTAAACGTATATGGTGCTTTTGCGCCAAAATGCTTACATATTTTGAAGGAGGAATTATTCATGGCTTACAAATTACCAGAACTACCTTATGCATACGATGCACTGGAACCACATATCGACAAAGAAACAATGAATATTCACCACACAAAACATCACAACACATATGTTACAAATCTAAACGCTGCTGTTGAAGGCAAAGCGGATTTAGAAAGCAAAAGTATTGAAGAGTTAATTTCAAACTTAGATGCTGTTCCTGAAGATATCCGTACAGCAGTACGCAATAACGGTGGCGGTCATGCGAACCACTCATTATTTTGGACAATCCTTTGCCCTAACGGCGGCGGTGCTCCAACTGGTGAATTAGCAGACGCTATCGCTAGCAAATTCGGCAGCTTTGATCAATTCAAAGAAGAATTTGCAAATGCAGCTAAAACTCGCTTCGGTTCTGGCTGGGCTTGGTTAGTTGTAAACAACGGCGAATTAGAAGTAACAAGCACACCAAACCAAGATAGCCCATTAATGGAAGGCAAAACGCCAATTCTTGGTCTAGACGTTTGGGAGCACGCTTACTACTTAAATTACCAAAACCGCCGTCCAGATTACATTTCAGCATTCTTTAATGTTGTAAAATGGGACGAAGTTGCTAAGCGTTACGACGCTGCAAAATAAGCTAAAGACGTATTTAAGAGCCAGTAAAGTAATTATTACCTTTACTGGCTTTTTTGTTTTCCAATTCTTTTACATATCTCCTTTTCTTTTTCACACACTAGGTGTAGAAGAGAAAAGGAGTTTTTTGATATGCCTTTATTAAAAAAAGTAGTTGGAGATGTAGAAGTTAGTAAAGATTTACTTTTGCTTTTAATTATAGGCGGTCTTTATGCCTTGGCTATTTCAATTTCCAATTCGTTTGTTAACATTTATCTGTGGAAACAATCAGGCGAATTTTCGGATCTTGCTATTTATAATTTAGCGGTAGTGGTGCTTCAGCCGCTTACGTTTATTTTAGCAGGTAAATGGGCCAAACGAATTGACCGGGTTGTGGTTTTAAGGTTAGGTGTATCTTTTTTAGCTGTTTTTTATATCGCTGTATTAGTCAGTGGAGCTAACGCAGCCCAGTATTTAGTATTGCTTGGTGGACTGCTGGGTATAGGATACGGCTTTTATTGGCTAGCTTTTAATGTGCTAACTTTTGAAATTACAGAACCTGATACAAGAGACTTTTTTAACGGATTTTTAGGGATCTTAAACTCTTTTGCAGGGATGATTGGTCCTTTAGGAGCTGGCTTTGTTATTTCCGCTTTGTATGAATCACTTGGGTATAAAATTGTGTTTGGTGTATCGCTGCTATTGTTTATCGGTGCCGTTGTACTTAGTTTTTTTATTACAAGACGCGCAGCGGAAGGAGTATACAAATTTAAAGAAGTATGGGCTGAACGAAAAGTCAATAAAGACTGGAATCGAATATTGCAGGCTCATTTCTTTCAAGGGTTGCGTGAAGGTACGTTCATTTTTGTTGTATCCGTCATGGTATTTATTACGACGGGAAGTGAATTAGCTTTAGGAACATATGGACTGGTGAATTCAGCGGTTGCATTTGTAGGATACTATGTTGCCTCAAGGTTTATTAAGCAAAAAAATCGCCTTCGGTTTATCTTCACAGGGGGCCTCCTTCTCTATGGAGCGGTCTTTTTGCTTATCTTTAACTTATCGTATCCAAAGTTAATTATATATGCTGTTTGTATTGCCGTTGCCTATCCTATTTTATTGGTTCCATTCATTTCTCTAACGTACGATGTGATTGGACGAGCAAAAGACGTTGTTTCAAAAAGAATTGAATACATTGTTGTCAGAGAAGTATTTCTGAATATCGGGCGCGTCGTTTCCATATCTTTATTTTTAATAGCTGTACTGTTTTTTGATGAAGCAAAAAGTATTCCCATTTTATTAGCTATTGTTGGAGCAGGGCATACGATCATTTATTTTTGTGTAAGACATATCTCACAGCCTCTGCACAAAAAAGAAACCACTGTTACTCCTCCGGTATTAAATGAAGGAGACGGAGAGTCTCCAGCTTAGAGTGTTGTCAGCTCCTTCATTTGCACTATGGAAAATGCTTCGCTTTTCTTTTAGAATAAATACGTTGTGTAAATAGGCACCTGCCAGGTGTCTATTTATTTGCTAAATGGCTGATTTTATGGTGTTATGGTATATATGTTTTATAAAGTGTAGGTGTTGGTATGAAAAAGAAAAAAAGAAGAAAAAGTCACGTGCCTTTTCGTGTGAACTTACTTTTCTTGACCGTATTTGTCCTATTTTCCGTATTAATTTTGCGGTTGGGACTTGTTCAAATTGTATACGGTGAGAATTACGAACGAGAAGTCGAAAAAACACAGGACGTTACGGTCAGTACGCCTGTTCCTCGAGGGAAAATGTACGATCGTTATAACCGCGTAATTGTAGATAATACCTCTTTAAATACGATTACATATACTCGTTTTCAAGGAAATACAGCTGAAGAAAGGCTGCGCATCGCTAAAAAGTTATCCACTATGATCGATGTTCCTTACACCACAAATGTGATTGATATTCCGGAAAATAAAAAGAATAAAGATGCTAAAAATGTGGTAAAAATTACAGAACGCGATATGAAGGATTATTGGATTATGCTTCACCCTAAAGAAGCGGAACAGAAAATTACGCAAGCTGATCGCAAAAAAGTTCAAGATGGTGAAATGACTGATGACGAACTGTATCAACGTCAGTTAGACCGCATCTCTAAAAAAGATTTAGAAAGTCTAAAGAGTGATTTAGAAGTTCTCGCTATTAAGCGCCAAATGGAGGCAGGTTACTCTAACACCCCGCAAATTGTTAAGAGCGGTGTGACAAATGAAGAGTATGCCGTTGTAAGTGAGCACTTAGATGAACTTCCAGGTGTTGATACAACAACGTATTGGGATCGCTCATACCCAGAAAACAGTACTCTTCGTACTTTGCTTGGAAATGTATCATCTGCCAACGAAGGGCTGCCTAAAGATAAAGTACAGTATTACTTGTCAAGAGGCTATAGCCGAAATGACCAAGTTGGGACGAGCTATTTAGAGAAGCAATACGAAGCTCAGCTCAGCGGTCAAAAAGAAAAAGTCCAATATGTAACAGATAAAAAAGGAAATCTCCTTGATACAATTCAAGTGTCTAAAGGTGAACGCGGCAGTGATTTGGTTTTAACTATTGATATGGAGCTTCAAAAAGCGGTAGAAAAACAAATTACGGACCAGCTTTTAGCCAAAAAGCAAATGAAAGGAACGCAATTTTTAGACCGTGCTTTTGTTATTATGATGGATCCTCACACAGGAGAAATTTTAACAATGGCAGGTAAAAAATACACCATTGATAAGAAGACTGGAGCGCCTAAAATAGAAGATTTTGCATTGGGGAATATTTCAACATCTTATACAATGGGCTCTGTTGTAAAAGGAGCAACGGTTTTAGCCGGCTTAGATTCAGGAGCTATTAAGCCAAACACAGTGTTCGTTGATGAACCGTTAAAAATTAAAGGAACACCGGTTAAAAAATCAGCTGAGGCTGAAGGGTTAGGACCCTTAACGTATTCATCTGCGTTAAAATATTCATCCAACGTATTTATGTTTAAAACGGTAATGGCTATGGCTGGGTTACAGTATCATAAAAACATGACTTTACCGATTAAACCTGATACATTCAGCGAACTGCGTTCTTACTACAGTCAGTTCGGCTTAGGCGTATCAACAGGTATAGACCTTGATAACGAATCAACAGGTGTCCAAGGTGGAAGCGATGTTCCAGGAACGGCGCTTGATTTAGGCATTGGTCAGTATGATACGTACACGCCGCTGCAGCTTGTTCAATATACTTCTGCAATAGCTAATGGAGGGTATCGCATTAAGCCGCAGCTAGTAAAAGAAATCCGAAAACCAACGATTAAAACCGATGAAATTGGCGTTACGCAGCATTCATTTGAGCCTGATGTGTTAAATCGTATCACGATGAAAGAAGAATACATTAAAGATGTTCAAAGTGGCTTTAAGCGCGTTACGCAAGAACAAGGCGGTACAGGGTATGCAGCTTTCCATACAGCGAACTATAATCCTGCTGGTAAATCAGGAACGGCACAAGCCTATGAGAAAAACCCTAGCGGAGGGGACCCTATTAAAGTTAATAATTCAAACTTTGTGGCCTTTGCTCCGGCAGATAATCCTGAAATTGCAGTAGCTGTGGTGGTACCATCGGCATTTGTGCCAAGTGCACCAAATACCATTACAAAAGAGCTTGCTCGTTCTGCGCTCGATACGTATTTTGATTTAAAGAAAAAAGGTGAACAAGAAGTAAAAGATCAAGAAGAGAACCAACAGGCTGTCATTGCAAACGACGCCAATTAAAGAGGCTGGGACAAAAGCATATTAGTTGAAGTAAGATCCGAACAAAGTTGATTAAGAATCAACTTTGTTCGGATTTTTTATTTATAGGATGAAAGTAGATTTCGTGTATGTAGGTGCTTTTGGCGGTTGATTGGAGGGCAAGGTGAAGACTTCTGCAGGAAAAGCGAAGCGATGAGGAGACTCACTGGCCGCCCGTGAAACGAAAATCAACAGCGGTATCGGAAGTAATTCATACTGGCTTATTAATCCAATCCACCCATCTTTAGATTGAATTAATTTAGTTATGTCTCTACCTCTTCTTTTTTGTTAGAAATCTTTACATATATGGTTTTTTATTGAATTTAAGGGTCGTAAGAACTAGTTTTTTACCTAAAAAACACGCAGATAGACCTTCGTTTACAAAAGCTTTACATTGAGTTAAAACACAATTAATAGTCGGCTATTATTCTGTAAGTGTAAGGGTTAATAGAAATGATCAAAATAAGGGGAAGCGTTTCGGCTTCTCGTATTTATTTACACTGATAGTAAACAATAGATATTAAATAGACATAGAGAGACTTTTATTGTGCTCAAAACGGTTAAAGACGATGAAGGAGGATTATCCAATGGCAATAACAATGGAATTGACTAACAAAGAAAAAGTAGATACTCCGCAAACAAAAGAAATTGTATATAAAACAAAAGGTTTGAATTTATGGTATGGCAACACACATGCCTTAAAAAATATTGATTTAGACATTCATGCTAACGAAGTTACCGCGATTATCGGTCCATCAGGCTGTGGAAAATCAACATATATTAAAACGTTAAATCGTATGGTAGAAATGACTCCAATTGTCCGTACATCAGGTGAGATTGAGTATAGAGGGAAAAATATTTTTGATAAATCGTACCACGTGGAAGAGCTGCGCACGCAAGTAGGAATGGTTTTCCAAAAGCCAAATCCGTTCCCGAAATCTATTTATGATAATATTGCGTACGGTCCAAGAATTCATGGTGTTCGCAACAAGAAAAAACTAGATGAAATTGTTGAAAAAAGTTTACGAGGAGCAGCTATTTGGGACGAAGTTAAAGATCGTTTGAATCAAAATGCAAATGGGTTGTCAGGTGGACAACAGCAGCGTATCTGTATTGCGCGATGCTTGGCAATTGAACCTGACGTTATTTTAATGGATGAGCCTACTTCTGCGCTTGATCCAATTTCAACATTAAAAGTAGAAGAGTTAGTACAAGAATTAAAGAAAGACTTCAGCATTATTATTGTTACCCATAATATGCAGCAAGCGGCACGTATTTCAGATAAAACAGCATTTTTCTTAAATGGAGAAGTGGTAGAGTACGCAGAAACAGATAAAATCTTCTCAATGCCATCTGATAAACGCACAGAAGATTATATTACAGGTCGTTTTGGTTAAGACATACAAGGAGATGGGATGAGTGGTTGTACGCGAAAAGTTTCATGGTGATTTAAAGATATTACGTGAAAAATTATTAGAAATAGGGCGCTTAACGCATGAGGCGCTATCAAAATCAATTGAAGCGCTGCAAACAAGCAACGTTGAGCTGGCGCTAGAAATTATCGACGGCGATTCATACGTGGATGACTTAGAAGAAGAAATTAATGACCTAGCTATCTTACTGATCGCAAAGCAGCAGCCGGTGGCTATCGATTTAAGACGTATCATTGTGGCAATTAAAATTGCTTCGGATGTTGAGCGTATGGCAGATTTTGCGGTTAACGTAGCAAAATCAGCTATACGAATTGGAAACGAAGAATTAATTAAGCCGTTAGAACACGTAAAGAAAATGCACGATATTTCGATTGAAATGTTGAGCCTTTCGTTAAAAGCTTATCACGAGGAAGATCTTGTGCTGGCTAAAAAAGTAGCGGAAATGGACGATCAAGTGGATGAGCTCTACGGAATAACAATCAAAGAACTTTTAAGTCTTGCTAAAGAAAAGCAGGAGGCTATGAACCAAATTACGCAGCTTTTATTTGTAGCCCGCTATTTAGAGCGTATGGCTGATCATACCACTAACGTAGCAGAAAGCGTATTTTACCTTGTAAAAGGCAAACGCTACGACTTAAACGAATAGTAGAAAAACCTCTTCTAATAAGCGAAGAGGTTTTTTTGTTAGTAAATTATAATTACTATGTTAACCTGAATTTTTAACACAAATCGACAAATTGCGTTTATTGTGGCAACTTTTTCTGAATGGTAAGATGTTAATAAGTTTATACGGCATTTATATGTAGAAAAAACATTCTAAGAAACGAAGTGATAAAACAGTGGCTGCTAATCTTATTCAAAACTTAAATGTGTGTATAGCTACTCAGCTTGACTCATCTCGTATTTATGTTCACTGGTCGTTTTCTGATCATATTCGAGAGATGGTAGAAAGTATGTTTTCGACACGGTGGGAAGAATTGAATCTAGCTATGTGTACGTATGATATAACAGGTCTTCATTTTAACGGCCATGAATCAAACCGCTATTATATGAAGGGTCTTACTCCTAAGCAAGACTTCATGTTTATGAACAGCTTGGAAAGTGAGCGCACGTATGTAATAGATATTGGTATTCAAGATAAAGAAGGAAGTTTTTTTTCCCTTCTTCGTTCGAATCCAGTTTATTTGATGAAAGAAAAATATGAACAAGTGAATGTAACTTCGTTAGGCTGGATGTACGAACCTGTAAAAGTTCACCAGGGTGTTCAAAATGAATTTAGCACATATTCCTTATATTCAAATGACTTGGAGCAGGTGAAGAAGCAATATGAATAGTGATGACTGTATTCTTTTAACTTATATGCATTGTCCGTTGCTACATGTACTTCAAACAGAGAGTGAGTATCTGCTGTTTGAACAAGTAACGAACGAGTTCATCCCTTTTTTAGATCAAATTGAGTCTAAGAAATTGATAGGTGCAACAGCTGTGATGTCTTGTGTGTTTTTGAACGCATTAAACAACGAGGAGTTTAATACTCGTTACGCTCAATATTTACACCAGTTTTCAAGCCGGCAGCATCAGAGAGCACTCACCTTTTTAAAAAAGTGGAACGGGAGCTTGTTCTCAGCCTGCAAATATTTTTTTCAGCATGACATGATGGAGTGTATTCCTACTACCGTAACGAACGCGTTCGTTTCCACCCTTAAAACCGAACAAACATTAAATCTCCAAATTACAGAAGCAATACGTGTTTTTCAACAGTTTTTTGAAAAAAAGCCCGTCGGTTTTTTTATACAGCAAGGAGAGTATACTCATCAAGTAGATATGCTCCTAAAATCTCATGAAATGCGCTATACCTTTGTGAAGTCATCAACAGATGAACTAAAAAAGTCGCCTGCTGGCATTATCTTGTTTCCATATCCTAAGCAAGGAAAACAAGTTGAGGAAGGAACAATCAATAAAGCGAGCGTTTTTTTGGATTTGAAGGCTAAGGACACGCTTGGCTTTCAGCGAATGCAAGCAGCAAGCGGTATATTTCAATATCCTTTAGATTACGCGAGGGATATAGAGTTTCATCAAAACGAAACTCTTGCACTCTACGATGCAACAAAAAGCGCTGAATTTGTCAGTGAGAACAATCAATTGTTTATTTCAACCGTACAGAAGTCAGAGGCGATGCTAGATGTTATCGATTCTAAACATCCTAGCGTGGTGAATGCTATCTACCGACAGTGGCTCCTTTTAAGTAGCAGCGATTGGCTTTATAATTTTGAAAAAGTCAAAGGTGAATACGAAAGGCAAGTAAAACTATTTGATTTTCTTTGTCACGAAGAGAACCCAAGGATGGATAGCGAAAACAGTTTTCTTTCAGGAAGTTCTTTTTTATCCCCTGCAAAAGAGATAGAGCCGGCGGCTTTATCAGTAAATCAATATAAAGGCGGTCTCTCCATTTTAATGCTTGCATGGGAATTCCCTCCTCTAGTTATCGGAGGACTTGCACGACATGTATTTGATTTATCCAGAGCGTTAGCAAAGGCGGGCCATCACGTTAGTGTATTAACAACTTATGTAGAGGGGCTGCCGGAATATGAGCGTTTATACGGTGTTCACGTTTACCGAGTTAAAAGCCTGCAGCCTCATCACCCGGATTTTTTGACATGGGTAAACAGTTTGAACGTGGCTATGGCTCTTAGAGGACTGCAGTTAGGCTACAAGCTGTCTTTTGACGTTATTCATGCTCATGACTGGCTTGTTGCCTCCGCTGCAAAATGTTTAGCAGATAAAACGGATAGACCGCTAATTACGACCATTCATGCGACAGAACATGGGCGCAATAATGGTATTCATAATGACATGCAGCAAAAAATTCACTTGCAAGAAGAGGAGCTGATTCGACAATCAAGCTCAATCATTGTCTGCAGCGACTATATGAAGAAGGAATTAATCACTTTATTTCAAGTAGAGCAAGATAAAATTGCTATATTTCCAAATGGAATTGACAAGCAGCTGGTAGTCGACGCAGTAAATGAGCGGTTAAAAGAAAGTTTACAAAAGAAATATAATTTTAGAAAGGCCCCTATTATTTTTTCAATTGGACGAATTGTATATGAAAAAGGCTTTCAGCTATTTATTGAAGCAGCGGAACTATTTAAGAAAAAACAAATAGATGTTCAATTCGTTGTAGCAGGAAAAGGGCCTTTACTTCATGAGTTTCGAACACAGGTAAGTGAAAAGCAACTAGAAAAATACGTGTATTTTATTGGATACATTACCGATAACGAACGAAATCAGCTTCTTCAAGCTTGCAAAATGGTTGTTTTTCCAAGTTTATATGAACCTTTTGGAATTGTGGCTTTAGAGGGGATGGTAGCCAAGAAGCCAACTATCGTTGCCGATACAGGAGGTCTAAGCGATATTGTTTCACATTTCGACACGGGCCTGACGTTTGCCCGAGGAGATACGTTCGAATTAATCAACTGTATTGAATTTTTGTTAAAAAATGAAAAAACGGCTGCAAAAATCAGCGAAAATGGGTATAGAAAAGCAACAACTATGTTTAGCTGGGAAAAAATCGCTATTGATACAAGTAAGCTGTTTCAACATCAAATTTGCCAGGATAAAAAAAGAAGGGAGGCAAAAAATTGAAAGCCATTATACTTGCTGGCGGTAAAGGAACAAGACTGCAGCCCTTGACCTATACGATTCCAAAGCCTATGCTGCCGCTTTACGATAAACCTGTGATGGAATATAGCATTGAACTGCTTAAGAAACATGGAATTACAGAGATTGGGATTACGCTGCAGTATAGGCATGAACAAATTATTGAATACTTCGGGGATGGCTCTCAGTGGGGAGTGACGCTTACTTATTTTATCGAAAAAGAGCCTCTTGGAACAGCGGGCGGAATTAAGCGAGCAGAGGCCTTTATTGAGGAAGACTGTATTATTATTAGTGGAGATGCCTTAACAGAAATTAATCTTCAAGACGTTATTCATTTTCATTATGAACAAAAAAGCGAAATGACCATTGTTACAAAAGAAGTAAACGACGTGCGGGGTTATGGAGTGGTGACAATAGATGAAGGGCATCGAGTCACGGGATTTGTAGAGAAACCGACCTACGAACAGGCCAATAGCCGATTGATTAATACGGGAGTGTATGTGATCAAAAAATCCGTTCTTGATTACGTGAATTCTTATGGTCCTACAGATTTTAGCTTTGACATTATCCCGCTTCTTTTGGAATATAATCATACTGTGTGCAGTTTTGTAACGGAAGATTATTGGATTGATATTGGGCAAATCCACCATTATCGTCAAGCACACTATGATTTGTGGAGGAAGTGGTTTGGCAATAGACAGGAAAGTATTGTCTCAGATGACGCGCTTATAGAAGAAGGGGTGACTATTTACGATCCGGTTTACGTAGGAGAAAATGTGGTGATTAGAAAAGGTGCTTCAATTGGTCCTTACACGATTATCGGAACCAATAGTATCATAGAAGCACATGCTGCAATCGATAAAACAATTTTGCTCCAAAACGTAACGGTGGGGGCAGAATCGTTTTTATACAACGCTACGATAGGTCCCTATGTAAATGTTCAAGCAATGACTACGTATGTCCAAGATACAGTAGCTGAAAATCAAGTACTACCTCAACTTTCTGTAAAACCAGATGTTTCTATCTTCAAAAACGGTCGCCTGTATGTACATTCATCTGTTGATCGAGCAAGACTGTACAATGCGTTATTGCTTGTATGCAAACACCAAGGGTCGTTCTGTCTAGCAAGCGATGATGAAGGAGAAGCCATTCAACTTCGCAAAGAATGCTTTTCTTTTTTACGGAGTAATCATTCAGCTGTGTATGATATTAAAAAAGAAGCTCTTCCGGTATTTCGATATTACATGATGACTTCACAAGCGAGCATTGGTATTTATATTGGTGTGGATAGCAAAAACAGCGGCCTCTTTTTAGAAATATATGACAAGAAAGGGCAATTAGTTAATCAGCTTATTGAAAAAAAGATTGAGCGGATGTACCTTCAAGCTAAACAAGCAAACATAACAACTTCTGTTTCACTTAGAGAAACAAGCATAGGAAATATCAGGGAAGAATATTGTGATGCTTTAGTAAAATCAATTAATCAGCATGTTTTATTGGAAGACAGTACGCGGATTGGCGTGATTTGTTCGCCGTTTATACAGGAAGTTATCGAACTATTATGTAAGCGTCTTCGTGTCCGTGTTTTATTTTTAAACAAATGGGAGAAAACAGAAGAAATCAAACGAATAATTAAACGAAATAAGCTGTCTTTTTGTATTCAGATTAAAGAAGATGGAGAAACATTTGCTCTATATGATGAAAAAGGCTGCAGCGTAAATGACTCAGAAATTATGTCGCTTTATATTTATAGCGTATACATGACAAAAAAAGTAGCATTCGTTCCTATTCCTATACACTATTCATCCACACTAGAAACATTTGCTCAATCTCTCAATCAATCATTTATGAGGACAAAAGCAAAAAAACGTGATTTACTTAGTCTTTTGGGGCCCGTTCAATTTCAGTTAGATGCCATGTACGCTTTATGTCAGCTGATCGAATTAATTATGGTGCAACAGCGGAAAATTTCTGAAATGATTCAATATGTTCCCCACGCTTATATGAACTGGCGGTATATTTCATGTCCGCTAGAAATTCAAGAACAAGTGATGAAGAAACTATTAGAAGAAGCAATCGGTAAACAAGTGTATGTCATTGATGGCTTAAAGATTTACCATGATCCCCATGAATGGACGCTTATTTTGCCCGATGGTCACTTGCCTGTATTAAATATTTATTCAGAGGCGTTAAACACTCAGACTGCCAAGAAGCTGTCGGCATATTTTGTAGAAAAAATACAAGAGTATCAAAGAGTGTAAATAATGGCTTTTATTTAAAAGAAAGGAAGTACGCCTCTCATAAAAAGAGTTCCGCTTATTTCAAGAAACTTCATCTATATGTAAGGCGTAGCAGAGAAGGAGCTCAGGGATCTAAGAGGAAAGAAAAAGTGAAGAAATGAAATTAAATGACTTTCTTCAAAAAAACAGACTGGCATTTCCTTTCGAAAAATGATATTATATTAAAGTCTGATTTATGTTTATAATGTTTGGAGGGAAAATAGATGCGCGTAAACGTTACATTAGCTTGCACTGAAACTGGTGACCGTAATTACATTACAACTAAAAACAAGCGTAATAACCCAGATCGTCTTGAGTTAAAAAAATACAGCCCAAGACTTAAAAAAGTTACACTTCATCGTGAAACAAAGTAAGCAGTAGGAGTACAATCCTGCTGTTTTTTTTATAGGGGGAATTAAAATGAAATCTCATCTGCGCAAAGAGATGAAGCGGGTTCTTAATTTAATTTCTGAAGAGCAGCACGAGGCACATTCAACAAGCATAGCAAATGCACTGTATGAAACTTGTTTATGGAAAGAAGCTAGAGTCATTGCAGCTACGGTTTCAAGAAATAAAGAAGTTAATACGAAAGCCATCATTGAACGTGCTTGGAAAGATGGAAAGAAAGTAGCTGTTCCAAAATGCAACCCCACAACATCTCAAATGGTTTTCTACGAGATTACGAATTTTTCACAGCTTGAAACAGTGTACTACGGGTTAGCGGAGCCAATTGTTGAAGAAACTGTTCCCGTTTCAAAATCTTCAATTGATTTACTCCTTGTGCCTGGCGTGGTATATAGCAAAAATGGATATCGTATCGGCTATGGAGGCGGCTATTATGATCGTTATCTAACAGATTATAGCGGACAGAAGCTAAGCCTTGCGTTTGATTGTCAAGTCGTTTCAGAGGTCCCATATGAATCTCATGATATTCCCGTGGAATATATTTTGACAGAGAAGGAGCTTATTTGCTGTGAATCCGTTTGATGCTGTCATGATAATTGTAATATTACTCATGGCAGGAGCAGGCTACATAGCAAAAGCACTGACAGTATCGGGAGCCTGCATGTCTTTTATCGTAGGAGCGAGCGTTTATATCGGTTTTTCGCTTCAAGGTTTTTTACTCTTACTCTTATTTTTTAGCACTTCTACGTTGTGTAGTAAGTACAAAAAAGAAAAAAAACGTGCATTAGAAGAAAAGCTAGAGAAGCACGACAGGCGAGATTATATTCAAGTCCTTGCTAATGGAGGTGTAGCTGCTGCTTGCGGTTTGTTATATGCTGCAACAGCTTTTCCTGTTTACATGTGGATGTTTATGATCAGTATCTCAGCTGCTAATGCGGATACGTGGGCATCTGAAATAGGGTCTCTTAGTAAGAAGCCGCCGTTTTACCTTTGGACATTAAAGAGAGTAGAAGCGGGTACCTCAGGAGCCGTTTCACTTTTAGGTACAGCAGCCGGAGCAGCCGGAGCTTTTCTTATTGCTGCCGCTTGTTATTTTGCTTTTCCATCCGTATCGCTGAGTAGTATATTGCTAGTCGGGTGCTTTGGTTTTATTGGAAACGCTATAGACACTCTTCTTGGAGCAAGTGTGCAAGTTCGCTTTCGCTGTCAAAGCTGCGGTATTGAAACGGAACGGAAAGATCATTGCCGTAAGCCAACGATAAAAGAGAAAGGAATAACTTTCTTTAACAATGATGTTGTAAATCTTGCCGCTATTTTGCTTGCTGCTTTTACAGGCGGAATCCTTATCCTGCTTTTACCTATATAAGAGCATAAAATGTTCGTCATAGGAGCAAAGTAAACGTAAGGAGGCTTGAAAATGAGACATATTGTATTAGTACTTACGCTTTTAGTTGTTGGAACGCTGGGCTATCAAATGAGATACCGTGTTTTAAATTCGCTGTTTGGAAATTCATTTATCCGTAGTCTAGCTGTTCGTTCATTTTTTAATTTGCCGTTTGTTCGGGATCGTTTAATGAAGCAGGTCTTCCGCTAAGAGCGAAAGATACATAAAAAAACACCTTACAGACCTGTAAGGTGTTTTTTTGTAGAAAAAGAAAAAGGGAAAATCGTTGCTTTTTTCCTGGCTTTCTGCCATCTTTACATATAGAGAGTATGAGGAGGTGACTATTTGTCTAGGCAAGATTTTTATTATTGGCAGCTGGCACAGCAATTGCTTGGCCATTCTTCATATGAGTTGATTTCGATGAAAGCTGATGCTTCAGAGCTATGGTTTCAATCTTCGCATCGCAAAGATAAGTCAATTGTCCGCATAGTCCGCCGGAATTTTAAATCAGCCGTTGAGCAGCAAAAAGATGTATTGTATGCATTACAAAGAGCTGAGAATGTGCGAAAGCAAAGAGGTAAATCAACGCTTACTCTTAACACGATTTACTTTGCTGATTTTGATCCTTTTTATACAGAGCAGTCCTTAGAAAGTGCGCCAAGTCCCTCTAAAGTGAATAGTTATGTTGAACAATTAACGGCAGAGAAAGCAAGCGCTTATGAACCTCTATTCGAACGGCTGGGTCTTACATTAGAAAGCGCAGACAATTTCTTCTCCGAAGAAGAAGCACAGCAAATAGAGCAGTGGAAACATAAAATTGTGCTTTTTGTACAGAAAAAGCAAAGCGAAGAACAGCAAATAGCTGGATACGGGAAGCCTATTTTTACATATATATTTTTAGCGCTGCAAATCTTAATGTTTCTATTTCTGGAGTGGAAGAGCAGTACACAAAATACACTCACTCTGATTCAATACGGAGCTAAATACAACCCCTTAATTATGGAAGGCGAATGGTGGCGCTTTTTTACACCTATAATTTTGCATATAGGACTTCTGCATTTGCTTATGAATAGTGTAGCCCTGTATTATTTAGGAACGCTTGTAGAGAGGATATATGGCAGCGGGCGTTTTGTCTTTATTTATATATTTGCCGGGTTTGCAGGATCTCTAGGAAGTTTTATATGGAATACGTCCATTTCCGCAGGAGCCTCAGGGGCCATTTTCGGTTGCTTTGGAGCTTTACTGTTTTTAGCAAGAACAAATCCACGCTTCTTTTTTCGAACAATGGGATCGAGTTTCATTGTCATCATTGTGATTAACTTGATTTTTGGATTTGTTGCGCCGAACGTCGATAATGCAGGGCATATTGGCGGTTTGGTTGGCGGATTTTTAGCTGCGAGCATCGTCAGTTTACCGAAACAAAAAAAGCTGTATATTCAGATTCCAGCTTTCATTTGCACGCTTTTATTAGTAGGAAGTCTGCTTTTTTATGGATATCATGAGCGTTCTGTTTATCAAGATGAGCCCTATGCACTTAGCGTAGCGGCTACGTATCTTCAGCAGAAGCAGTATGAAGAAGCAAAAGATGCCATTAAGCTTTTTGTTGAAAAAGGAACAGGAAATAGTAACGTGTATTTCGTCAGTGCTAACGCAGAATTTTATCTTGAAAATTATAAAGAAGCTAAACAGCAATTGAATCAGGCTGTAAAGTATGATTCAACTTTTCATGAGGCGTATTACAATTTAGCTCTGGTGAATATGAAACTGAATGATATTCCAGCGGCCACACAAAATATCGATAAAGCAATTGCGCTTGAACCGCAAAATGAAAAATACGAAAAGCTGAAGCAAGAGATAGGAAATTAAAATTGTTGAATGACGAATTTAATATTTTATACTTTACTATTGTGAGAACGTTTACTAGAATATTAATATGTAGACCTAGCAGTGGGCGTTAAATACGGCCGCTGTTTATGACTGAATGACTGTTGAGTTATCTCAAAATAAATGAATCATATCACCTAGAAAATAGGATAAAGGTGACAGAATGAATACGTTATATGATGTACAACAATTATTAAAGTCCTTCGGCATTTTTATATACGTGGGCGATCGTATTGCTGATTTAGAGCTGATGGAAGCGGAAGTAAAAGAGCTATATCAGTCTAACTTGATTGATGTACGTGATTACCAAATGGCAATTCTTTTGCTTCGTCGAGAGTTAAAACAACAAAAAGAGAAAAAGGATGAATGAACATGGATGACAAATGGTTAGTTGGAGTTGATTTAGGCGGTACAACAATAAAAATGGCCTTTATTAATCATTATGGAGAAATCATTCACAAGTGGGAAATTAATACGGATGTGAGCGAGCAAGGCCGTAAAATTCCAACGGATATTGCAAAAGCAATTGATAAAAAGTTAAACGATCTTGGAGAAGTAAAATCAAGGTTAGTAGGAATTGGTATTGGTGCACCGGGGCCTGTTAACTTTGCAAACGGTTCGATTGAAGTAGCTGTCAATTTAGGATGGGAAAAATTCCCTATCAAAGATATCTTGGAAGTAGAAACTTCTCTTCCTGTTGTAGTAGACAATGATGCAAACATTGCAGCGATTGGAGAAATGTGGAAGGGTGCTGGAGATGGAGCAAAAGATTTACTTTGCGTTACGCTTGGCACAGGCGTTGGCGGTGGCGTCATTGCAAACGGTGAAATTGTACAAGGCGTAAATGGAGCCGCTGGTGAGATCGGGCACATTACTTCTATTCCTGAAGGCGGGGCACCGTGTAACTGCGGCAAAACCGGCTGTTTAGAAACCATTGCTTCAGCAACTGGAATTGTACGTTTAACAATGGAAGAATTAACGGAAACGGACAAACCAAGTGAGCTTCGCACGGTGTTAGAACAAAATGGACAAGTTACATCTAAAGATGTATTTGATGCAGCTCGTTCAAAAGACGAGTTAGCTATGCATGTTGTAGATAAAGTTGCTTTTCATTTAGGTCTGGCACTAGCAAACTCTGCTAATGCATTAAACCCTGAGAAGATCGTTCTAGGCGGCGGTGTGTCTCGTGCAGGCGAGGTATTACTTGCACCGGTAAGAGATTATTTCAAACGTTTTGCATTTCCTCGCGTAGCGCAAGGTGCTGAACTAGCAATCGCTACTTTAGGAAACGATGCGGGAATTATTGGAGGAGCTTGGTTAGTTAAATCTTATTTTGAATAATAAGCAAGAATCTAACTGAGATAAAAAAGCGCTTTGACATTTAGTCAAAGCGCTTTTTTATCATGCATCTTTTCAATCTTTACATATACATAGTGTAAAGGAGTGAAGATTATGCAAATTGTAGATATCCAAAAGCCCTACGATTACATGCGAACAATACAAGATATCCAAACACTTTTGACGTACTACCCCTATGGTTCTCTTGAATGGATAGGGTGCAGCGTGCTTGGAAAGCCGATTCCTCATATTTTAATTGGAAACGGAGAAAGAAAGGTTCATATTAATGCGTCTTTTCATGCCAATGAATGGATTACGACAAATGTTCTTCTACAGTTTGTTGAAGATTATTTAGCTGCTCTTCATTACGACAAGGCGTTGAACGGGCAGGAAGCAAGAGCTCTTTTTAATCAAATTACGCTTTCTGCGGTTCCGATTGTTAATCCAGACGGAGTAGATTTGGTCTTAAAAGGTCCTGCTGTAAGTGAACCTTATGCGTCTTTTCTTTCTAAAATAGGAAGAGATTTTCCTGATTTTCAAAGCTGGAAAGCAAATATCCGAGGGGTAGACTTAAACAATCAGTTTCCGGCTTATTGGGAAATTGAAAAAAAGCGCAAAGAACCTAAAGCTCCGCATTATCGGGACTTTCCAGGCTATGAATCTCTGTCTGAACCTGAAGCGCAGGCAATGGTAAAACTCGTTGAGCGTCATGATTTTGATTGTGTGATCGCTTTACATACCCAAGGAGAAGAATTTTACTGGGGGTATATGAATGAAGAGCCGAAGGAAGCGGAGGAAATAGCCAGTTATTTTGAAAGGGTAAGCGGTTATAAAGCAGTCAAAACGATTGATAGTCACGCTGGATTTAAGGATTGGTTTATTTTAGAAAAGAAAAAGCTAGGGTTCACTTTAGAACTGGGGAAAGGAATTAATCCGCTGCCTCTATCTCAAATGTCGCGCGTATATAATCCGACTAAAGCTATTTTAGTTGCGGCAATGGAATATCTATCTATTTGAAAAGCCACGCAAAGCATATGCTTTGCGTGGCTTTTTTAATGATGTACCGCCGGATAACCGTGATGTATAATGGTCATCACGGTAAACCATCCGAACACACCGAATGTTAGTACCGAAAAACCAATGCCTAATATGTTTTTATTTCTAAAAGATGAAATAGCTGCAAATACGCCTAGCAATGTTGTTAGTGCAAAAATAATCATAAGACCCACTCGAAGAAACCTCCTTTAGGCAACTTAAAATTAAAGCGCTATCATTAGCTTATCCCTTTAATTGTAAAACTTTTCTAACCGTTTGTCGAGATGAAAACCAATCTTTCTTTCGCCTTATTAGCTTAGAAAGGTCCTTACTTTCATTTATAAGATGATGTGTGTATGATAATGCATATAACGGAAATAAATTTTACAAGGAGGATACATTATGAACTATCATCGTATACCGCTAGGACCTATTCAAACGAATTGTTATGTCGTTGCTAACGAAAAAAAAGAGTGTTTAGTTTTTGACCCGGGAGCTCAGGGGAAACAGCTCGTTGAATTTCTAGAAAAACAAACGTATAAACCGTTGGCTATTTTGCTGACACACGCTCATTTTGATCACATTGGAGGAGTAGATGAAGTGATGAATCACTACTCTATCCCGCTTTATGTACATAAAAATGAAAAAGAATGGCTTCATAATAGTGATTTAAACGGTTCGAAATTTTTTGATTTAGGAGAAATTACGGCTCCAGATGCAACTGATATTATTTCAATCGAAGGCAATTTAACAATTGGCTCATTCCAATTTGAGGTGTACGAAACGCCTGGCCATTCTCCTGGCAGCGTTTCATATTATTTTAAACCGGGTAACTTTGTAGTATCTGGTGACGCGCTTTTTGCAGGCGGCATTGGACGCACAGATTTACCTGGAGGCAATCAAGCTCAGCTGTTAGAAAGCATCGAATCGAAATTGCTGTCCCTTCCAGAAGATACGCTTGTACTAAGCGGTCACGGACCTGAAACAACTGTGGGGCACGAAATGGATCAAAATCCTTTCCTAAATGGTTTTTAAGAATACAAAAAGCGATGGAAGCCCATCGCTTTTCTCTTTACTGTCCTGGTGTCATCATAAAAGTTGACCAGTACGTGAACCCCACAAAAAAGACGGTCAAATATGCTCCGAAAACGTAAATGTACATTCTTTCAGACAGCTTTAAATAACTAAGAATTACAAAAAAGCCTGTTTGAGCTAAAAAGAGTAAAGAAGTCTTATGCATGTGACCGAGGTAAAACATTACAGTGAAAATTGCTGTCCAGAACCCCATTACACGGTACATTCGTTCCACGTCCATTTCCTCCTTTATCAAACTTAGTTAGTGTCATGATGAATGTCATCGCTGTGTAAGCACTAGAAAGCACTTATGAAACTATATCGATACTTTTCCATTATAATACATCCTTTCTTTCCTGAAAACGCTATCTTTTCCTTGAAATACGACAGAAGAAAAAAAGTTATACAAAACATGTGCAAAATACTATACAAAGGTTATACAAAACGTGTACAATGTATATAAACAATCTATAACTAAAAAAACGGGAGGGTTTCATATGGAAGAAATTAAATTTTATACGTACCCGAGCTGTACATCTTGTCGTAAAACGAAAAAGTGGCTAGTGAAGGAAGATGTAAATTTTAAAGAGCGTCATTTATTTAGAGAAACACCTACTCATAAAGAAATGCTTGAACTTCTTTCTATGACAACAGAAGGGATGGATGAACTTCTTGCTAAAAGAAGTCAAGAATATAAAAAGTTAAATGTTGATGTGGATAGCATGACGCTATCAGAAGTGGTCAATCTATTAATTGAACATCCTCGTTTGCTTCGCCGACCAATTTTAACAGATGGTAAAAAGCTTGTAGTAGGCTATAACGAATCTGCTCTTAAAAATTTAGTCAAGAAAAAAACAAGTCTTGCTTCTCTAGTTGTGTAAGCGTACATGATGAAGAAGCTCAATTCAGTAAATAATGAATAAAACGACAGCGTAGAGTTTTACATCACGTTGTCTTTTTTTATGTAGTCGTTTAGAGGTGTACAGAAGTTGTACATCGTGTACAAGGACTGAAGGGAAGAAAAGAAGCGTATACTAAAAAAATTATAAAAAATGAAAAAAGAAGGAGGAAAATCTCGAAAAAGGTCGAAATTACTGTTTCAAGATGTTTTACCAATCATCTTGATTACAAATAAAGGAGTGATGATCGTTTGACCGAAATTGAACAGTTTGCTACTTACGTTATACGAGATGCATATGAGTGCCGAAGTTCTGATGTGCATATTGTACCCCGAAAGAAAGATGCTGTGATTCAGCTGCGAATTGACCAGGAGCTTATTTTAAAGAGGGTTATTTCAAAGGAAATGTCTGAACGGCTCATTTCGCATTTTAAATTTTTAGGGGGAATGGATATTGGCGAGCGCAGAAAACCTCAAAATGGTGCATTGACGACTTCCATTGATCACTATCAAGTAAATTTGCGTTTATCAACTCTTCCTACTTCTCATGATGAAAGTCTTGTTATTCGGCTTTTGCCTCATCAACAATCTACATCTCTCAAACATTTATCTCTTTTTCCTGAACATACTAAAAAGCTTATTTCTCTCTTGAAATTCTCTCATGGATTAATTATTTTTACCGGTCCTACAGGATCAGGTAAAACCACTACTCTATATACTCTTTTACACGAAGTAAAGCACCTTTTTAATCGAAATGTTATTACACTAGAAGATCCTATTGAAAAACCGAGTGAAACTGTGCTTCAAGTACAGGTAAATGAACGGGCGGGAATTACGTACACGACTGGTTTAAAAGCTATATTGCGCCATGACCCAGACATTATCATGGTGGGAGAAATAAGAGATAGTGAGACTGCCAAAATTGCTGTGAGAGCAGCGCTTACCGGACACTTGGTTTTGACAACAATGCATACTAAAGATACAAAAGGGTCTTTGTACAGGCTGCTTGAGTTTGGCGTTAGCTTTCAAGAAATGGAACAGACTCTTGTAGCAGTAGCTGCACAGCGCCTTGTAGAAATTCGCTGTCCGCTGTGTTCCGGAAAATGCCACCCCGCTTGTAAAAAAATGAGGAAGCATCGTCAGTCCAGCATATACGAATTGCTTTATGGCAAGGAGCTTAGCGCAGTGATGAGAGAAGTGAAAGGAGAAAATGCGGATTATGATTATAAGACGCTCCGAGATGTTATTCTAAAAGGAATCGCGCTAGGCTATTTATATCCGCATTCGCTAGACGGATGGGGATAAAGACAAATAGACAAAAAAGGTGGTCTCTTGCTCAGCAAGCGAAAACTCTTAAGCAGGTCTCTAAGCTCTTGGAAAAAGGCTATACTCTTTCTCAAGCTCTTTCGTTTTTGACGTTTCAAGTATCTAACAAAGAAAAAACGGATATTGAAAAATGTCTTGAGCAGTTAAAACGAGGAGAATCTTTGCACGATGCTTTTGTTAAACTTCAGTTTCACCGTGATATTTTAAGCTATTTATATTTTGCGGAACAGCATGGAAACCTTCAATTTGCTTTAAAAGAAAGCAGCTCAATGATTGAAGAAAAAGTAAGGCATCGTAAAAAATTTCAAAAGCTTGTTCAATATCCCGTATTGCTACTGCTGTTTATTCTTTCCATTTTATTTGTTTTAAGTACGGTTTTACTTCCACAGTTTGAAGCTCTGTACTTATCCTTTGGAAACAAGCAGTCTTCGTTTATCCTCTTATTTATGCAGGCGATGTCGTTCTTTCCTTTTGTATTGCCTGCAGTCATCAGTATGCCAATCATCCTGTATTTGTTTTATGTGATGTACATTAAAAAATTGCCTCCAGTAGTTCAAATGCAGCTCTTTATGAGAGTTCCCGTTATCCGAACGTTCACACGGCTATTTAACTCGTACTTTTTTTCTGTTCATATGAGCAATTTACTAAATGGTGGTTTATCTATTTATGAATGCTTTGCTCTTTTTCAAAAGCAAGAGCATCATCCGTTTTTTCAAGTGGAAGCTTTTGCTTTTACAGATCAACTTTCCTCAGGAATGCGATTAGATCATATCGTTTCAGGTAAATCTCATTATGAAAAAGACTTGGCACACGTTATTGTGCATGGCCAGCAGAACGGTGAGCTTTCTCAAGAACTGTATGATTACAGTCTATTTATGATGGAAAGAATGGAACAGTTTATTTTTCGTATTTTAAAATATGTACAGCCGCTTACATTCTTATTCATCGGAATTGTCATTCTGCTTATGTATATGTCCGTTATGCTTCCGATGTTAGAAGTGATGTCGAGCTTGTAGAAAGGGGAAAGAATATGATTCTAAAAGGTGATAAAGGATTTACCCTTATTGAAATGCTCATTGTTATGCTCGTTATTACCGTGCTTTTGCTCATTATGATTCCAAATGTATTAAAGCATAATACGGTTATTAACAACAAAGGCTGCTCAGCTCTTGTCAAAACCGTAGAGGCTGAGGTACAAGTATACGAACTTGAAAATGGCGAAAAACCAAGTCTAGAAGAGCTTGAAGCAGGAGGCTACTTAAAAGAAGGCACCGTGTGTCCAAATGGTCAAGCCATTCAAATTGACGGTACCGGAAAGGTTACAGCTAGTGGTTCTTCTTAAGCAAAAAGGATTTACCCTCATTGAGATGCTGATGGTTTTATTTATTGTGCAAGTGATGATGTTTTCCATTATTGTAGCCATTCGTCCGCTTGTGGAATATTACAAAATCACATTATTTTTGCGACAGCTGCAAAGCGACACGTTTTATGTGCAGCAGACAGCCATGAACAGAGAATCTCCAATTAAAATTAACTTCGCACCGAAGGGAACAGAATATATTGTTTCTGATTCTCGTACCGTTCTTTATAAGCGCGCCTATGACTCCACCATTCATATCACGTTTGGAAGCGGAAATTCCACGATACAATACAACAAAAACGGCAATATTTCTCAAGCGAAGACCATTTTTATCAGCAATCAAAAATTTAAATATAAAGTTATTTTTCAAATAGGCAGAGGGCGTTTTTATGTGGACAAGATGTAAGGGTCAGCAGGGCTACACTTTGTTAGAAATGCTTGTTTCATTTAGTATGCTTTTACTCCTAACCGGTACAATTATTCCTTTGTATGTTCAGATGAAGGAAGCAGAAAAGAAGCAATATGTTTCGTATCAAGCCGATGCTATCTTGCACGAAGAGCTATTGAAATATAAATATGAAGCAGGATATAAACGGCGAGAAAAAATCGTAAAAGAAAACGTTGCGTTTTATCTGAAGTGGGACGGAGAAAGTGCTCAAAAGCTTTGTGTAGAATGGACAGATTCCGCTGAGAAAATGAAAAAGAAGTGTGATGTGATGTTGAAGTGAAAAGGGAAAAAGGTTTTACGCTTGTAGAGATGTTAGTCAGTTTTACTCTCTTTTTGATCATTGTTTCATTTTTCCCCATTATCATTCCGCTAGCGAAGCAAACATATAATCCGGACTTTAGTATGAATGAAATGGAATGGGAAATCTTTGTGAATCAACTTGCTATGGAATATCGAGAAGCAAAAGAAGTAGGAATTCATGCGACTACGCTTACGTTGAAAATGGAAAATAATCAGATCATCACTTATGAACGCTATGAAGACAAGATAAGAAGACGAGTGGATGAAAGCGGTCATGAAGTTGTGCTGCAGCACATTAAGAATATTATGTATGAACAGCAAAAAGAAAGGCTGTTAATTCGTTCAACAGACCGTGTGAACAAAGTTAGAGAAGAAACCATTACGACGTTTTTGATGCTTGCTCATGAAACATAATGAGCAAGGATTTATTCTCCCCGTTGTTTTGGCATTTTGTGCGCTTTTTCTTCTGTTAGTAGCTCAGCAAACCACTTATTTTGTGACGAAAAGTTCATTTTATCAAGAAGTAGAGCAGAAAAATCGCCTGCAGCATCTTTTAGAAAACGCGGTTGTACATGTAAAAAAAGAAATAAAAGAACATAATAAATCTCCATTTGCATCTTTAGTATTAGAAACTGGTACGGTTTCATACGAAGTAGTAAGTGAAGATGAACAGATGATTATCCTAAAAATAAAATGTCAAACATTGCAAGGAAGAGCATTGACGGAAACGGCATATATTCAAAAAAAGGATCAGCACATTGTGAAGTGGACGGATTAAGTCTCTTTCTCTCCGGATATAATAGTGCTGAGGAGTTGATTATATGAAAACGAATGATTATGTAAAATATATGACTCAGCAATTTGTACAATATATGGATCAGCCAAAAGAAGAGAGGAAAACGAAAAAAATTCAAAAAAAAGAAGAGCGAGCACCTTTTGCAAACAGATGGTTTGGAATGATTCCGCTGTCGTTTATGCTGTGGTATCGAAAGAAAAAAGAAAGATGAGCATATCATATGCTCATCTTTTTTTTAACCGGCTTGTGTTTTGTTAAATTGACGAGACATCGTTTCAGGCGATATGTAAAATAAGCCACCGTTTATAAACTTAAACAAGATAGTCGGCTCGTACAGTTCTTGAAGCGCTGTTTTTTCGGTCATATATATTTCTGGTAGCTCTTCTGCTGTTTCGTAAAAATGATCAAGAAGCGCTAAGTCTTCATACCATCTCTCCTGCGCTTTTTCAGCCCATTCAGTTGGCTGAGCTTTAACATAGTCAGTCACATATGATGTGAGTCGTGCGATGGCACTTTTAGGTTTAATAAAAGGTGAGAGAGTAAAGCAATAGTCTGAGATTTTAGATGACAAATTTTGATTAATGATTAATTCATGAAATGATTCAATAATCTGTCCATTGATTAAATTAATGCCAAGCGACAAGAGCTCATCTTTTTTACGATCGCATTTGTATGAGACTTTAATATTTAATGCAAGCCAAGGGTGTAAAGGCTGATTTGTTGGCTGAGCTGATGCAACTTGTTCATACAAGTGAATAAACCCGCCTAGTTTTTGAGTAGAAGCGAAAATTTGGTGCAGCCTAGGTGAACCGAAATGAATTCGTTCTCCTTGAACGGAATCGTCTTCAAATGCTGGGTCTGTAATGAAAGTGAGCGAAGCAGGAGTTGCTTCTCCTCCCGTCTTTTCAATATAGTGCCAATAAAATGGACGATTCATCAATTCTTTATCGAGTTCAATCGTTAATTGAACCGTCAGGTAAGAAGATGTTTCTGTGACAATAGAACAATTATTAGCTAGAAAATAACGCTTTAAAAATTGATGAATATCAGTTTGCTGCATGCTGATCCTCCTCGCTGTCTTCGTATTGAATAATAGACGTCAAGTTCTCCATTTTGATTTTTATTTCTCCTTCACTCCGTGAATGAAATAAAATATCCTGAATATGCTCTTCGATATTTTTTAAATCAAGCTTTGTTAAAATATCATCTAGCTCTCCAACAACTCGTTCAAAAAGGTTTATTTTTTCGTATAACAATTTTAAAATATGTTCTTCGACCGTATGTTGAATGGCTAAATTGTAAATGTGAACATCATGTTTTTGACCTAAACGATGGACCCTTCCAATTCGCTGTTCTAGACGCATTGGATTCCACGGCAGATCATAGTTAATGATATGATGACAAAACTGAAGATTGATTCCTTCTCCGCCTGCTTCAGTGGCAATAAATACTTGCGCGTGGCTTTCAAAAAGCTGCTTCATCCAGTCTTTTTTACCTCGCTTAAATCCGCCTCTAAAAGGTACAGAGGTAATTCCATGCTGTTTTAAATACCACTGTAAATACAGTTGAGTTGCTCTGTACTCAGTAAAAATAATGACTTTATCATCAATTTTCTGAACGAGTTCTAGCACTTTTTCTGCTTTTGCATTTTGCGGAACTTGCTGAAGTAGTTCCATTAACGGAGTAATCATATGTTCCGTTAATGCGCTGTTTGGATCTTCCTGACGTTCCAGCATGTTTTTTAATGTCATATACACCGCTTCACGGCTGCTGCAGGCCTCTCGCTGCAGGGTTAAAATTGAAAAAGCGCTTGAAGGGTGGAGTCCGTTTCCTTTAAAAGATGTAATCGCATCGTATAGCTCCCGTTCTTTCGCCGAGAATTCAACAGGAATGGTTTGAACAATTCGCTTTGTCCATTCGATACCCGTATCGTGGCGGCGATTTCGAATCATAACTTTGTTAACAAGCTCTTTTAAGTGTTCATCGTTTTGCAAAGAGCGTTTTTTAGCGGAAAATAATTCTTCGAAATAGTCTTTATTGCCGAGATGACCAGGCTTTAAAAGAGAGACTAAGTTAAAAATTTCTTCAATTCGATTTTGAATCGGTGTTGCGGTTAGCAACAGACAAAATTTCTTTTTTAGACTTTGCACAAATTCATAGTTTTTTGTTTTGTTGTTTTTAAGTTTATGAGCTTCATCAATGATGATGAGGTCGTAGTCTTGTTCTAGCACAATTTCTCGATGAGGAGAACGTTTTGCTGTATCAATTGAAGACACAACGATGTCACACTGATCCCACACGTATGATTTTCTTTGAGGGACTGCGGGAATATAAAATTTTTGGTTCAATTCCATAGCCCACTGTGAAACAAGCGAAGCTGGAACTAAAATGAGAACTTTTTTAACAAGTCCGCGAATCATATATTCCTTCAAAATTAACCCTGCTTCAATCGTTTTGCCCAGTCCTACTTCATCTGCTAAAATGGCTTTCCCATTCATTGTTTCAACTACTTGTTTGGCTACTTCGAGCTGATGAGGAAGCGGCGTTAAATCGGCTAGATGTTTTGGGCTTTGTAGTCCTTCAAATTCTGAGATAAGCGTTTGGTCTTCTATTTCATAGGCAAGTTTATACAAATCCCATGCAGACCAAGGGCCGTCTTGCTCCAATTTAGTTGAGAAGGCTGCTTCCCATGTTTCATCGATGTTTAATTTCACTTTCATGATAAAAATGCTCCTTTGTGAAAAATTTTTATTGAACAAATGATAAGAATCAGGTAGGATAAAAATATATTTAGAAAATTTGAAAAAGAAAATAGATTAGCACTTTACAAATGATTGTGTGAATAAAGATAGATACATCTTTCAGTAGTATGCCCAACTTTACCAACTTTATAGAAGCGAATGACGACACGGGGAGAGACTACTTGAATGTAGCGCCGAAGGAGCAAGCAATAAAATTGTGAATCTCTCAGGCAAAAAGACTCTTGTTTGACGCAGCTCTGGAGAGCGTCTATGCGTTTATAGACCACCCACGAGGCAAACCTATTCATTTATAGGTAAACTTTCAGGTGAAAAGGACAGAGACTTCCTACTAAATACAGTAGGGGGTTTTCTGTCCTTTTTTGTTTGGATAAATAGTGATCCCCACACTATTTGAAAACTCCCCGTTATGAAAAGTTTCACGTGAAAAAGAGGAGGACATAAATATGACAACAGAATTACACAAAACGCCGCTTTATGATACCTATCAAAAATATGGTGCCAAAACAATTGATTTTGGAGGATGGGCTCTTCCCGTTCAATTTTCTTCTATTAAAGAAGAGCATGAAGCTGTACGTACAAAGGCAGGCCTTTTTGATGTCTCTCATATGGGAGAAATTCTTGTAACAGGAGCTGATAGCTTAGCTTTTCTTCAGCACACGATGACAAATGACGTTTCTACCCTCGTAGATGGAAAAGCGCAGTATACGGCCATGTGTTATGAAGACGGAGGCACGGTAGATGATTTGCTGATTTATAAAAAAGCAGATCAAGAGTATTTGCTAGTCGTAAACGCTGCTAATATTCAAAAAGACTATGAGTGGCTGGTGTCTCACAAACAAGGAGATGTAACGCTCGTTAATCAGTCTGATGAAACTGCGCAGCTAGCTTTGCAAGGTCCTGTAGCAGAAAAAGTTTTACAAACGTTAACGAACGAAAATTTAGCTTTGTTAAAGCCATTTACATTTGCTGATGATGTAGAAGTAGCGAATGTAAAAGCTCTCGTTTCACGTACTGGGTACACCGGGGAAGATGGCTTTGAAATTTATTGTTCTTCAGCTGACGCAGCTCACTTGTGGATGGCTATTTTAGAAGCAGGCAGTGATGAAGGTGTGCTGCCTTGCGGATTAGGTGCTCGCGATACGCTTCGTTTTGAAGCTACTTTGGCTTTATATGGCCAAGAGCTTTCAAAAGATATTACGCCCATTGAAGCTCGAATTGGATTTGCAGTAAAGACGAACAAAGACAGCTTTATTGGAAAAGAAGTGTTAAAAGAACAGCGTGAAAGCGGGGCACCTCGTAAGCTGGTAGGAATTGAAATGATTGATAAAGGTATACCAAGACACGGTTACGAAGTACTTGCAGATGAAGAACAAATTGGATTTGTGACAACAGGTACACAGTCACCGACATTAAAGAAAAACATCGGTCTAGCACTATTGTCAGCAGAGTATACAGAGCTTGGTCAAGAAGTGGAAGTGCAGGTTCGGAAAAAGCGCTTAAAAGCAAAAGTGGTTTCAACACCTTTTTATAAACGTTCAAAGTAAGCTTTGGGGAGGAATTTAACATGTTACATCGCTATTTACCAATGACAGAACAAGATCAGCAGCAAATGTTAGCAGCAATTGGTGTTTCATCTGTTGATGATTTATTTTCAGATATTCCGCAGCGCGTTCGTTTTCAAGGAGAATACAATATTAAAAAAGCGGCTTCAGAGCCTCAGCTGTTAAAAGAATTAAATAGTATGGCTGCTAAAAATGCTCATTTAAAAGACTATGCTTCTTTTTTAGGAGCAGGAGTTTACGATCATTACATGCCGGTTATTGTTGATCATGTTATTTCTCGTTCGGAATTTTATACGGCCTATACTCCGTATCAACCGGAAATTTCTCAAGGAGAACTTCAGGCCATCTTTGAATTTCAAACAATGATTTGTGAGTTAACGGGGATGGACGTGGCTAATTCTTCTATGTATGACGGAGGAACTGCTTTAGCAGAAGCCGCTATGCTCAGTGCGGGTCAAACAAAAAAGAAAAAAGTACTTGTCTCTGCGGCTGTTCACCCTGAGTCAAAAGATGTGTTAAAAACGTATGCGAAGGGTCAATACATTGAAGTGGTAGAAATCCCTTCAGCAGACGGCGTAACAGATATGATTGCATTAGAAAAAGAGATGGGGAGTGACGTGGCAGCTGTTATTGTCCAGTATCCAAATTTCTACGGACAAATCGAGCCGTTAAAAGAAATTGAAGAAATTACCCATCAAGAAAAATGCATGTTTGTGGTTTCAAGCAATCCTTTATCATTAGGTTTACTTACGCCTCCTGGAGAATTCGGAGCTGATATTGTCATTGGAGATGCACAGCCATTTGGTATTCCAAGTCAATTTGGAGGCCCGCACTGCGGATACTTTGCAACTACGTCTAAGCTTATGCGAAAAATCCCAGGACGATTAGTAGGGCAAACGGTCGATGAAAACGGTAAGCGAGGGTTTGTTTTAACCCTTCAAGCGCGTGAACAGCATATACGCCGCGATAAAGCGACGTCTAACATTTGTTCAAATCAAGCGTTAAATGCTTTAGCAGCATCAGTTGCAATGACAGCTTTAGGCAAGCAAGGTGTAAAAGAAATGGCGCTGCAAAACTTATCAAAAACGCATTATGCATATGAAGCATTAAAGGCAAAAGGGGTAAATGTAGCATTTGAAGGACCGTTTTTTAACGAATTAGTCGTGAAGCTTCCGGTTTCGGTAACAGAAGCAAACAATCATTTATTAGCATCAAAAATAATTGGCGGTTATGATCTTAGCCGTGATAACCAAGCGCTTGAAAATCACATGCTGCTTGCTTTTACAGAGCTCCGTACAAAAGAGGAAATTGACCAACTTGTAAATGAATTGGGGGATCTTCATGCTTAATCAAAATCAATCACTTATTTTTGAAAGCAGTAAAGAAGGGCGAATCGGCTATTCATTGCCAGAGTTAGATGTGCCGCAAGTAAATGCTGAAGAACTGCTTGGGAAAGCGTATGTGCGTACCAAAGCTCCTGAGCTTCCTGAAGTATCAGAACTCGATATTATGCGTCATTACACCGCGCTTTCAAAACGAAATCACGGGGTAGACTCAGGGTTTTATCCGCTTGGTTCATGTACGATGAAATATAATCCCAAAGTGAATGAACAAGCAGCACGCATTGCTGGGTTTGCGCATATTCATCCGCTTCAAGATGAGCAAACGGTTCAAGGTGCTCTCGAACTTTTATATGATTTACAAGAGCATTTAACAGAAATTACAGGAATGGATGAAGTAACACTTCAGCCAGCAGCAGGTGCTCACGGCGAGTGGACCGGGCTTATGATGATTCGTGCCTATCATGAAGCAAATGGTGAGACGCAGCGAACAAAAGTCATTGTTCCAGACTCAGCTCACGGAACGAACCCGGCTTCGGCAACAGTTGCGGGATTTGAAACGGTGACGGTAAAATCAAACGAACATGGTTTAGTGGACTTAGAGGATTTACGCCGCGTAGTAGGAGAAGATACAGCCGCTTTAATGTTAACAAACCCAAATACGCTGGGATTATTTGAAGAAGATATTTTAGAAATGGCTGAAATTGTTCACGCAGCAGGTGGAAAGCTTTATTATGATGGTGCAAATTTAAACGCAGTATTAAGTAAAGCCCGTCCTGGAGATATGGGGTTTGACGTTGTTCATTTAAACCTTCATAAAACGTTTACAGGCCCTCATGGAGGAGGCGGTCCTGGCTCTGGTCCGGTAGGGGTAAAAGCAGATTTAATTCCGTATTTGCCTAAACCAGTGCTTGTGAAAACAGAAGAAGGCTATCACTTTGACTATAACCGTCCTCAGTCAATTGGGCGTGTAAAGCCGTTTTACGGCAACTTCGGTATCAACGTTCGCGCTTATACGTATATTCGTTCAATGGGTCCAGACGGCTTAAAAGCGGTGACGGAAAACGCTGTGCTAAATGCCAACTATATGATGCGTCGTTTAGCAGAACACTATGAGCTTCCGTTTGACCGTCACTGTAAGCACGAATTTGTTTTATCTGGAAAACGTCAGAAAAAGCTTGGCGTGCGCACATTGGATATTGCGAAACGACTGCTTGATTTTGGCTATCATCCGCCGACTATCTACTTCCCGCTTATCGTAGAAGAGTGCATGATGATCGAACCAACGGAAACGGAGTCGAAAGAAACGCTAGATGCGTTTATCGATGCGATGATTCAAATTGCAAAAGAAGCAGAAGAAACGCCTGAAGTCGTACAGGAAGCTCCGCATACAACGGTTGTGAAGCGCCTTGATGAAACGCTGGCAGCGAGAAAGCCAGTTCTTCGCTATCAGAAAGAACAGGCTGTTCAAAACGTCTAACAAAAAACCTCGCCCAAAGGCGAGGTTTTTCTATATACATACCATTATTTTTTCTTTTTCACTTTACCGTTCCACATTTTGAAGCCGCCTTTTAAATCATAGATTTCTTGAACACCGTGGCGACGAAGCATTTGTGCTGCGCGTCCTGTGCGCATTCCGCTTTGACAATAGATGTAGACAGGTTGATCTGGACGAAATTCTTTAATGCGCATACGGAACTGTGAAAGAGGAATATTTCGTGCGCCTAAAATATGTCCGTTTTCGAATTCATTCGGTTCACGAATATCAACTAGCTGTGCCTTGCGGTAGCCGCTGCGGAATTCTTCTTCAGTTAACGTTTTCATAATGCGACGTTGGACAAAGAACATAACGACAGAGTATATGATGATTACTCCAAGTAAAATGAGTACTGCTGTAATTGCTGACATGCTGATTCTTCCTTTCTTCGACAAAATCCATACTCTTATTATATAAGTGAATGAAATTAGAAGTAAAGCGATTTTGCCTTGAATCTAGCGGATTTCTTCCCGGAAATGAAAAAACTACCACATTTGAATTCACAGTTTTATGTTGCTCTTTGCTTTTCCTTAGCTCAATCTTTTGGTAGACTAAAAAACGGATTTATTTTTTATATTACATATAGCTGAGGATGAGGTAGATGAAAGCAAAGTGGAGATTTATTGATTCCAACAACCGTTCGCCTTATTACAATATGGCGTTAGATGAAGCGTTATTAGAATGGCATAGTAAAGGAGAAATTCCACCTACGATTCGTTTTTACGGATGGAACCCTCCAACGCTGTCAATCGGTTATTTTCAAAAAGCTGAAAAAGAAATTAACTTTGATAAAGTAAAAGAATTAGGGCTAGGCTTTGTAAGACGTCCAACGGGCGGCAGGGGCGTGCTTCACGATGAAGAGCTTACTTACAGCGTAATTGTATCTGAAGAGTATCCTAACATGCCCAAGACAGTTACAGAGGCATATCGCGTAATCTCTGAAGGTTTACTGGAAGGATTTCGTTCGTTAGGGCTCGAGGCTTATTTTGCTATTCCTCGTTCAGAAGAAGAAAAAAATAGCTTAAAAAACCCTCGTTCGTCCGTGTGCTTTGATGCTCCTTCTTGGTATGAACTAGTTGTAGAGGGCCGCAAGATTGCTGGAAGTGCCCAAACTAGACAAAAAGGAGTTATTCTACAGCACGGCTCTATTCTGTTAGAGATTGATGAAGATAAATTATTCAGCGTGTTTAATTATCCAAATGATCGCGTGAAAGAAAGAATGCAGCGCGCATTTCGTTCTAAAGCGGTAGCCATTAATGCAATTGCGGGCCGCAAAATCTCTATTGAAGAAGCAAAAGAAGCGTTTTATAAAGGATTTGCTTCTGCTCTTGATATCGATTTAGAACCGTATACACTGTCTGAAGAAGAGGAAGCATATGTAGAAGAACTAGCGCGCACAAAGTACGGATCGGATGAATGGAACTTTAAGCGCTAAACGGATGCCCATGGGAAATAGATAAAAGTGCAACTTCTTATAAGTTGCACTTTTTAGTGGAATTTTTAGAAACAATGCTTGGCTAATAGAATACATAGGGAAGAAAAGTCAAACACTTTTTTTACGAAAAAAAAAATATTTCACTTGACACCCTTCTATATGTAGATGTTTGGAGAAGTGTCAAATACTATATATTGAATTCGTCCAAGCCGTGTGGTAAGTTATTGATAGTTGATTGAAAAACTCTATTTCCTTTAAAAGGAAATAGAGTTAATAAATTTATAGATGTTCGATAGGTAAGGAGTTGTGAGAATGACTGTTTTGTTAAATCAAAAAGTGAATATGAATGTTGAAAAGCTCAATTCAGATATTGAACGCTTTCCGCAAGTACATCCGATTACACCGGATATGAAGTTGACTCATAAAGGTGTTTCAAGATTGGTAATGTTAGACCGCTATGCGTTTAAAGATACGGAAAAATTAACGTTATCAGAAGGAGATTTTGTTGTTCTAACTGTAAAGGAAGATCCAAAATTTCCAGCACGAGGACTTGGCTATGTGGAAAGCATTAATTTTGAGCAAAAAACCGCTGTTGTCAAGGTAGAAGATGAGTTTAGAGGAGCTTTATCGCCTGAAGAAGCAGAAAACGGATTAATCACTCGTTCTTTAGATGTCATTGAAAAACCTCTAGAAGTCTTCTACGAGCAAATTGCAAAACGTAATGCAACAGGCTTAGCTTCTGTGGAAAAAACAGAAGAAAAGCGCAAAGAGTGGTTTGAAAAGTTCTATCAAGAGCTTGTTCAGCTAAACTTTGTACCAGCTGGCCGCGTTCTTTACGGTGCAGGTGCTGATACGGACGTAACGTACTTCAACTGTTATGTAATGCCTTATGTAAAAGATTCACGTGAAGGTATTTCAGAACACCGCAAACAAGTAATGGAAATCATGAGCCGTGGAGGCGGTGTTGGAACGAATGGTTCAACTCTTCGTCCGCGCAACACGCTGGCTCGCGGTGTAAACGGTAAATCATCTGGTTCGGTTTCATGGTTAGATGATATTGCTAAACTGACGCATCTTGTTGAGCAAGGTGGGTCACGTCGTGGGGCCCAAATGATCATGCTTGCCGACTGGCATCCTGACATTGTAGAATTTATTATTTCTAAAATGCAAAACCCTCGCATTTTACGTTTCTTAATTGAAAACACAAATGACGAAATGATTAAAAAACATGCGCAAGATAAATTGAAGTTCACGCCGCTAACAGAGTCTGAAGAAGCGATGTACCAAGGAATCATTAACTATAAACAAATTCCTGGTCTTGGTGGGTTCAGTGAAAAAATCATCAAAGATGCAGAAGAAAAGCTGCAAACAGGCGGAACGTACAGCGTTCATAACTCAGAGTTTTTAACAGGAGCAAACATTTCTGTATGCTTAACAAAAGATTTTATGGATGCTGTTGAAAACGACGGAGAATACGAACTTCGCTTCCCAGACGTAGAAAGCTATTCAAAAGAAGAAATGGCTAACTACAATGAAAACTGGCACGAAGTAGGCGACGTGCGCGAATGGGCAAAACAAGGAAACAAAGTTCGTACGTATCGTACTATCCGTGCAAAAGAGCTATGGAACTTAATTAATATTTGTGCAACGTACTCAGCTGAACCAGGCATTTTCTTCTTTGACAATGCTAATGATATGACAAATGCTCAAGCATATGGTCAGCACGTTGTTGCAACAAATCCATGTGGTGAACAACCACTTGCACCATTCTCTGTCTGCAACTTAGCTGCTGTTAACCTAGCGCAAATGGCAGATAAAGAAACGAAAACTGTTAACTTTGAAAAGTTACGTCAAACGGTTGAAACAGGCGTTAGAATGCAAGATAACGTTATTGATGCAACTCCTTATTTCTTAGAAGAAAACCAAAAGCAAGCGCTTGGCGAACGCCGCGTTGGCCTTGGTGTAATGGGTCTTCACGATCTTCTTATTTATTGTGAAACAGAGTACGGCTCTGACAAAGGCAATGAGTTAGTAGATAAAGTGTTTGAAACAATTGCAACGACGGCTTACCGCGCGTCTGTAGAGCTTGGAAAAGAAAAAGGAAGCTTCCCGTTCTTAGTAGGCGAAACAGATGCTGAAACGGCTTCTTTACGTGAAGCATTCACAAATACAGGCTTCATGAAAAAAATGCCTGAAGATATTCGTGAAAACATTAAAGAGAACGGTATCCGAAACTCTCATTTATTAACAGTAGCGCCAACAGGCAGTACTGGAACAATGGTTGGAGTATCAACGGGTCTTGAACCTTATTTCTCATTCTCATACTTCCGAAGCGGCCGTTTAGGTAAATTTATTGAAGTAAAAGCTGATATCGTTCAAGAGTATTTAGATCAGCATCCAGAAGCAGATCCAAACAACCTTCCTGAATGGTTCATTTCAGCTATGGAACTTGCACCACAAGCTCACGCGGATGTGCAATGTGTGATTCAGCGCTGGATTGACAGTTCAATTAGTAAAACAGTAAACGCTCCTCGCGGTTACACGGTAGAGCAAGTTCAAAAAGTGTACGAGCGTCTGTATAAAGGCGGAGCAAAAGGCGGTACGGTGTACGTAGACGGCAGCCGTGATGCACAAGTCTTAACGCTAAAAGCAGAAGAAAATACGTTTGATGAAGAAATTGAAGCGCCAAAAGAAGAAACGAAACCGCACGTTGTGTTAGTTGATACAATTAATGAAATTCGTTCAACTGATGTAACAATCGGTTCTGAAGTAGGTAATACGTGTCCGGTTTGCCGTCAAGGAACGGTAGAAGAAATGGGCGGATGCAACACATGTACAAACTGTGGTGCACAGCTGAAATGCGGCCTTTAATTTTGAATATGATTGACTAGTAAAAGCTGACTCAAACGAGTCAGCTTTTATTATGTATAAAAATGGGGCATAAATAAGAAGCGAGATCGAACGGTTCTTGTATTTGAATAAGCATTGTAGTATGATTTTAATTGAATGTCTTTTATCCAGTTTTATCTTATGACATCGCTTTATTTACACGTTTTTTTCACATAGATTATCAAATATGAACACGATATCACTATAAGAAACAGACATTTATGACTTATTATTAGCAATACATAATATTAATTGGGGGAGATTTCATGCCTACACCGAGTATGGAAGATTATATTGAACAAATATATATGCTAATTGAAGATAAAGGATACGCTCGAGTGTCTGATATTGCTGATGCATTGGCGGTTCACCCCTCATCTGTAACGAAGATGGTTCAAAAGCTAGACAAAGATGAGTACTTAATTTATGAAAAATATCGAGGCCTTGTTTTAACAGCTAAGGGGCAGAAGATTGGAAAACGTCTTGTTTATCGCCACGAGCTTTTAGAGCAGCTGCTGCGCATCATTGGCGTAGATGAGAAAAATATTTATGATGACGTAGAAGGAATTGAACATCATTTAAGCTGGAATTCCATTGATCGAATTGGAGATTTGGTTCAATACTTTGAAGAAAATCATAACCGTATTCAAGATCTTCGCAATGTACAAAAACGAAATGAAGAAGAGCAAAAATTATAAGAAAAAAGCAGCGGCCAATAGCGTCACTGCTTTTTTTCTTTTTATCATAACTTGTTGCTGAGTCGACTACAAATGTAGAGTGGGTAGTTTGGAGGAGAGGCTGTGTACGTCGACGGAGTGTTTTCAGGTGGCGGTATTAAAGGGCTTGCACTGATTGGCGCGTTACAAGCTCTAGAAGAAAAAGGCTTGATCTTTCGGCGGTTAGCCGGAACGAGTGCGGGTTCCATTATTTGTGCATTTGTAGCAGCCGGTTATACAAGTGAAGAAATTGTTGAAATGATGAATGAAATTGAGTTATCGTCTTTTTTAGATCAAAGAATGTCTTTTTTACCATCAAGCTTGACAAAGTGGCTGTTTTTATATTGGAAAATGGGATTATATAAAGGAGAAAGGCTTGAAAAGTGGATTGCTGAAAAATTGCGGAGCAGAGGAATTCGTACATTTGCTGATTTGCCTGATCAGTCGCTGCGTATTATTGCTTCAGATTTGACCAACAGTACGATGCTTGTTCTTCCAGATGATTTGCCTAAATATCAAATCGACCCGAATCGCTTTTCTGTAGCAAGAGCCGTTCGAATGAGCTGCAGCATTCCATATTTTTTTGAGCCGGTTAAATTAAAATCTACCCCAAGCAGTTTAATAGTTGACGGGGGCGTGTTAAGCAACTTTCCAATTTTTCTGTTTGATGATGATAAAAGTCTTAAGAAACGACCGGTAATTGGGGTGAAGCTGAGCCCGAAGGACGAAGAAAGGGAACGGAATAAAATTAAGAATGCCGTTGGTTTATTCAGTGCGCTTTTTGAGACGATGAAAGATGCGCACGATGCAAGACATATTTCAAAACGTCACGAAAAAAATATTATCTTTTTACCTGTTAATCAAGTTTTTGCGACAGAATTTACCCTCACAGAAGAACGGAAGGAAGAGCTGATTGCGTTTGGTAAAAAGCGTACAAGGGCATTTTTGAAAAAATGGTGCTATTAAAAAAACAAGGAGGTTTTTCTCCTTGTTTTTTTAAAAGAATGCTCTATTTTTCTTTTTTCCTTTTTTACCTTCGATGACGGTCAAGTGTGAGTTGTTTTTCTTTTTCTTTAGCGGTTTCGTTGATTTGGATACCGGGCGCTTATTTGAGCTTCGGTACGTATGCATATCAACTTTGTTGCTTCCTCGCTCTTTTTCTTTTTGACGCAGTTTTGATTGTTTTACTGCGCGCACATAGCCTCTATCTTGACCTTTTGTCTGAGAAGGGCGGAGAATAAACCGATAAACTAAGTAAAACAAAATGATAAACAGAAAAATATAACCTGCTTGACGTAATAAAACAGCTGGATCTGTAATCAACGTAAATGCAAAGCCAATGACTCCTAACCCGATTAGACCATATACAAGTGGTTTCACGAATGGACGTCTCATTTTGTTCACCTCCTAAAATAGTAAAAAAAGAAAGCAAAACGGTGTGGATTAGACAACTTGTTCGTCAGTGGTAGAAGAAAGTTCATTTTCAACGCGTAAAAGTTCTTTAAATGAAGCAATCGCAACTTCAACTTGATCATCTTTTGGTTCTTTGGTTGTTAAAAGCTGAAGCCATAAACCGGGATAACCTAAAAAGCGAAGAAGAGGGACATGACGAACTTTATTGGTTAACTGTAACACTTCAAATGATAAACCAAGGACAACTGGGATTAATGCAAGGCGATCCACAATTCGTAACCAAAGAGGATCCGTTGGAACGAGTAGGTAGACAAACATTCCTACAACTACGGTAAAGAGGATAAAGCTACTTCCGCAGCGATAATGAAGTCGAGATTGTGCTTGCACGGCTTCTACCGTAAGTTCAGCATTGTTTTCATATGCATTAATGACCTTGTGTTCTGCTCCATGATATTGAAACACCCGTTTAATAAGTGGCGTTTGTGAAATCACATAAATATAGCCAAGGAGCAATAATAGTTTAAATACTCCTTCAATAAAAACCTGAGCTACACTTGAAGTGAAAACAGGACGTGTCAATTGTGCTAAAAACACAGGAATCAATGTAAATAGTACTTTCCCGAAAAGAAAGGATATTACACCAATAGTTGCAACGCCAAATATTAAAGATAGTTTTGATTCTTTTTTCTCTTTTTGTTGTTCTTCTGCTACTTGAGCATCATCTTCTGGATTCACGTCATAGCGTTCAGAGGAAAAGTTCAAGTGCTGCGTACCGTTTGCACTGGCTTCAACAATAGCAGCAATTCCTCGTAAAAAAGGAATTTTTTTTAAAGCAGTGAGTACGGAATTTGATTTTCTTTTTGAATGAAAATAATCAATAGATTGATCTTTGCGACGAATAGCCGTCACCATCATACGTTTGCCACCGAACATGACGCCTTCTATAACGGCTTGACCACCATACGCAGGTTTTTGCAATTTAGACATTTCAGGCACCAACCTAACTTAACTAGACTAGACTTCTTAGTATTTTATATTCTACAGCAAAATCAAATAAACCTCTAGGCGGATGCATGTTATCTAGTTTAGCCAATATTTTTCATCTCCACACCCTTGTTATGAATTTTTTTCCTTTCACTTATAAAATTTGTTTATGAAACTCTGTGCGAAGTAGTTTAAAAATGTCTCTTTGATATCAGGCTCCCTTCTTGCGTATAGGAAGAGTAATAAACGTAAAAACTTAGAAATGAGTCAGTAGGAAATGAGAAAAAAGTTCATACTACATCAAGAGGTGATTAATATGTCAGAACCTAAAGAACAGCATGAAAAAAAACAGGATAACCACCCTACGCATAAACAGGAAATGTCTTTTTTATTTAAAGCCATCTTTATTTCCTTTTTTGGAGGGATTTTCTGGAGCTTTATTGGCTATTTAAATTATCTGTTCAGCTTTAGTGTTATCAATCCAAATATGCTTTTAGATCCATGGGCATTAGGTGATTGGAAGGATAAAGGAATAGGTGTTATCGTCAGTATTTTTCTTATAGGAGTATTATCTATTGTTGTCGGGTTGTTATACTACGTCCTATTAAAGAAGTTTAAAACAATTTGGATAGGTTTTGCTTACGGCTTATTATGGTGGGCAATTGTATTCGTTGTTTTGAATCCGCTCTTTCCCAACTTAAAAACAATTGGAGAGCTTCCAGCTAACACGATTATTTCATCCCTCTGTATTTATATTTTATATGGTGTATTCATCGGATATTCCATTTCTTTTGAAGCTGCAGAGCTTCAAACAAAAGATGAATCTACAGATTTTCAAACGGCGAATAAGTAGTGTGAATGTTCCAACGTATGCTAATATATTCTATATAATGATTTAAAAAGAAAAATAAAGTGCAAATTCACATGAGTGAGCTGCATAAAGGGTTCGTAGTAGGGGAGAGTGTTGAATTAAGATGAATAAGATTTTAGTAATAAACGGTCCTAATTTAAATCGTTTAGGCGTACGCGAACCAGCGGTATATGGGACAGATAATCTTCAAAATCTTGAAGAGAAACTTCAGCGAGCAGGCAGAGACCATGGGATAGAAGTTGAGTGCGTACAGTCTAATCACGAAGGTGTAATTATCGACTGGATTCATGAAGCGGATGAAAAATTTGATGGGATTATGATCAATCCTGGTGCTTTTACTCACTACAGTTATGCCATTCGAGATGCGATTGCTAGTATATCTGTTCCTGTTATTGAAGTGCATATTTCGAACGTACATAAGCGTGAAGAGTTTCGCCACCATTCGGTGACGGCACCTGTTACACATGGTCAAATTGTCGGGTTAGGTTTATATGGATATGAGCTTGCCCTGCAGGCACTTTTACAATTAAGGGGGAAATAAAATGAAAATCGAAAAACTACGCGAACAGTTTTCAAAGTTGAATGTGGACGGTGTTGTAATTACAAGTGAATATAACAGGCGCTATATGACCAATTTCACAGGATCTGCTGGTGTCGTTATTATTTCTGAAGACAAAGCGGCATTTGTAACAGATTTTCGTTATGTTGAACAAGCAACTAGTCAAACAGAAGGTTTTGATATCGTTCAGCACAAGGGTCCTATTGTAGAAGAAGTAGCGAATGTAGTGAAACAATTTGGAATTAAAAAGCTTGGTTTTGAACAGAATTATGTTACATATGGACAGCATCAATTATTTGATAAGCATATCGGCGCGGAACTTGTTCCAATCTCGCACGCAATCGAAAACTTACGCTTGATAAAGAGTGACTCAGAGATTAAGATATTAAAGGAAGCTGCAAAAATAGCAGATGCAGCATATGAACATATTTTAACCTTTGTTCGTCCTGGTTTAACAGAGCTTCAAGTATCTAATGAACTGGAGTTCTTTATGAGAAAACAAGGCGCAACATCTTCATCTTTTGATACAATTGTTGCTTCAGGGCATCGCGGGGCTTTACCCCATGGTGTTGCTTCTGACAAAGTCATTGAAAAAGGCGAACTTGTAACGCTTGATTTTGGCGCATACTATAATGGTTACTGTTCAGATATCACACGAACATTTGCCGTCGGTGAAGTAAGTGATAAGCTAAAAGAAATTTATAATGTCGTACTGCAAGCGCAGCTTAACGGAATGAGCGGCATCAAAGCAGGTATGACGGGTAAAGAAGCAGATGCGCTAACGCGTGATTATATTACAGAACACGGATACGGCCAGTATTTTGGACATTCGACCGGTCACGGCGTAGGGTTAGAAGTACATGAAGGCCCATCACTTTCTGTGAAATCTACAGATGTACTGCAGCCAGGTATGATTGTAACCGTTGAACCAGGTATTTACATACCAGACTTAGGGGGCGTTCGTATTGAAGATGATACGATCGTCACAGCAGAAGGTAATGAGGCATTATCGCACTCATCAAAAGAGTTCATTATTTTATAAAATGTAGGAGGATTTCTTCATGATTTCAGTAAATGATTTTCGTACAGGTTTGACAGTAGAAGTAGACGGAGGTATTTGGCGTGTAATGGATTTCCAACACGTAAAGCCTGGTAAAGGCGCTGCATTCGTTCGCTCAAAACTACGTAACCTTCGTACAGGAGCTGTGCAAGAAAAAACGTTCCGTGCAGGTGAAAAAGTAGGGAAAGCCCAAATTGATAACCGTAAAATGCAATATCTATATGCAAGCGGCGATCAGCACGTATTCATGGACAACCAGTCTTATGAGCAATTAGAGCTTCCGGCAAGTGCAATTGAATATGAGCTAAAATTCTTAAAAGAGAATATGGAAGTAGCAATTATGATGTACCAAGGTGAGACATTAGGTGTTGAACTTCCAAACACAGTTGAGCTTAAAGTAACAGAAACTGAACCTGGTATTAAAGGTGACACAGCTTCTGGCGGTACAAAACCGGCAACTGTAGAAACTGGCTTAACAGTAAACGTTCCGTTCTTCGTAAACGAAGGCGACGTATTAATTATCAACACAACAGACAGCAGCTACGTATCACGCGCGTAATTGGATCGTGTAAGCAAGCTGCAAACATACAAAAAAGGCAGAGAATCATTCTCTGCCTTTTTTGTATGTTTTTTGTGCTAACTCTTCCTTATTTTGCATAGGTTGTACTAAACAACGCAGAGGTATAGGAGGGGCTTATGAAGCAGTGGTTGGATCATTTAAACGGTACGGTATTAACGATGGCGTGCCTTCGATTTATTTCTTCATTTATTGAGTTTATTGCCGCTATTTTAATTGTCACAAACAATGATGTGAAAAAGGCGTTAATGATTAATGGAATGTTAGCGCTTGTTGGTCCGATTGTAATGGTGAGTTCTTTTACCATAGGTTTAGTGTCCGTAGCCGATCAATTATCTTTTGGGAAATTAATCATGATTGTAGTAGGAGTGCTCTTCATTTTAATCGGTGTTTTTAAATAAAAGGTAGGCATAAAATGGTCAAGCTTATAATACATTGAAGTGAGTTCAAATATGAGGGGATGAATATGTTAAACGAAATACTTGCAATCTTTCCGCCTAATTTAAAAAAGACTGTTGAATTTTATGTCACAAACCATTCTCATGTACTAGAAGAAATTCGAGTGCGCATAGGAAGACCTGTCGAATTTACAATCAACAATCAGCCATATTTCGAATCGTATCTTCCAAGTGCAGAAGATGCTTTATTTATCTTAAATAAATTAAGCCAGTTTTCGATTTATATGATTGAAGAAGAATTGAAAAAAGGATATGTCACCATTGAAGGCGGGCACCGGGTTGGGCTAGCGGGAAAAGTTGTAACGGAAAATGGACAGGTTCGTGTGATTCGAGATGTATCATCCTTTAATATCCGGATTGCTAAACAAAAGATTGGTATTTCGAATCAGCTTATTCCTTTTTTATACAATCGCTATTGGCAAAGTACGGTCATTATAGGACCTCCTCAAACAGGAAAAACAACCATGATTCGCGATTTAGCCAGAGTAATAAGTACTGGCATAGAGCGCTCTAAGATTCCTCCGTTTAAAGTGGGAATTGTAGATGAACGATCAGAAATTGCTGGGGCTGTTAAAGGGGTTCCTCAGCATACATTCGGATCTAGAATGGATTTATTAGATAGCTGTCCGAAAGCTGAAGGCATGATGATGATGATTCGCTCTATGAGCCCCGATGTGCTGATCGTGGATGAAGTGGGAAGTGAAGAAGATTGTAAGGCCGTGCTTGAAGCGGTTAATGCTGGCGTTCGTGTCATTATGACTGTTCATGGCTATGACATTGACGATTTAATGAAGCGTCCCACTTTGCAAGCTTTAATGAAACTTCACGTATTCAAAAGGTATGTTGTGCTATCGAACAGCCGAGGTCCTGGAACACTTCAGGCTATCTACGATGAGCACTATAATTCCATGAAAACGTCCACTGAAAAGTCGCTTATTGAAAATAGTAAAGGGTGATGGTGTATGAAACTGTTTGGTGCCATCTTTATCTTATTTGCTTCCACTTACACAGGATTTGAGTTTGCAAAGCAGCTTAGTGCAAGACCTAGGCAGCTCAGGCAATTAAAAACGGCTCTGAGGTCGTTAGAAGCAGAAATTATGTACAGCAATCGGCCTCTTCAAGAAGTTGCTCATTTGTTATCTCTACAGCTTCCTAATCCTTTGGCTTCTTTATTTAATGAGTTTTCAATGAAATTAAAAGAAGGTACTGAAAGTGTCAAAGAAGCTTGGGAAAAGACGTTGGACCAATTTTGGAAACAAACCGCACTTAAAACGGGAGAACTAGAAATCTTAAAACAATTTGGTGAAACGCTTGGTCAGCATGATCGTTATTCGCAGCAAAAGCATATCTTACTGACGCTGAATCATCTTGAACGCGAAGAACAAGATGCAGTTGATAAGCAGAATCGCTATGAAAAAATGGTTAAAAGTTTAGGCTTTCTATCTGGATTGCTACTGGTCATTCTATTGATGTAGCGATAGAGGAGGATTGAATGTGGGAATTGATATGAACACCATTTTTCAGATTGCTGGGATTGGTATCGTCGTAGCTTTTTTAGTCACCGTACTCGAACAGATGGGAAAAAAAGATTACGCGAACTGGGTTACCCTCATCGGTTTTATTTATATTTTATTTATGGTTGCTTCGATTGTAGAGGACTTATTTCAAAAAATCAAATCGGTTTTTTTATTTCAAGGGTAGAGGGGTGAGTTGCCATTGAAATGCTTCAAATTGTGGGCTTAGGGTTAGTAGCTACGTTTTTGGCTCTTATTTTAAAAGAACATAAATCACCTATTGCTTTTTTACTTGTTGTATTCGTGGGATCCGTGATCTTTCTTTTTTTAATTGATCAAATCTACGAAATTATTAAGATGGTCGAGCGGCTGTCGATTAATGCCCACGTTAACATGATTTATGTGGAAACCATTTTGAAAATTATTGGTATCGCCTATATCGCCGAATTTGGTGCTCAAATTACGAAAGATGCAGGGCAAGGTGCCATTGCTTCTAAAATTGAATTAGGTGGAAAAGTGCTGATTCTCTCCATGGCAATTCCTATTTTAACGGTCATTATTGAAACGATTATTTCAATGCTACCCAATTAATTTTACTTAATATGAGGTGACGAAATGAAGCGGTGGACGTTTAAAGTGAATATACTCGCTCTTCTTTTGTTCCTCTTTTTTTTCTTTCCAGAAAATGTACAAGCTTCCGAACCCCCGAAGCAGCAAGAACTTGTCAATGAACAAATTGATAAGCTCGGTATCGATGAAGTCAAACAGTTTTGGGACGATATTATTACCCAATACGGCGGCTTTTTACCCGAGAGTCAGAAGGGAAGTTTAGTCGATTTTTTAAAAGGAGAAAAAGAGTTCTCTCTTAAAGAATGGCTAGGAGGTCTTGTAAAGTTTTTATTTCATGAAGTATTAGCGAATGGAAAACTCCTCGGTACACTCATTATGCTAACGGTTTTTAGCGTGTTTTTACAAACACTCCAAAGTGCGTTTAATCAGCAAACCGTAAGTAAAGTAGCGTATGCGCTTGTATATATGGTTTTGATCATCATTGCTCTTAATAGTTTTCAAATTGCTATCTCTTATGCAACGGGAGCGATTGAGACCATGACCAAATTCATTTTAGCTCTGGTGCCGCTGCTGCTTGCCTTAATGGCATCATCAGGAGGAGTTGTATCGGCAGCCTTTTTTCATCCGATGATTTTGTTTTTAATGAACACAAGCGGTTTGCTTATTCAATACGTAGTGATGCCGCTGCTTTTTCTTTCAGCACTGCTTAGCATTGTGAGTACGATTTCAGATGAACATAAGGTTACACAGCTTGCTCAGCTGTTGAGAAATATAAGCATTGGCGTGCTCGGAATATTCCTAACTGTTTTTTTAGGAGTGCTGTCCGTTCAAGGGGCTACCTCAGCTGTTGCCGACGGTATTACAATTCGAACGGCAAAGTTTGTCACAGGGAACTTTATACCTGTTGTAGGGCGTGTGTTCACAGATGCGGCTGATACAGTCATCAGTGCCTCGCTTCTATTAAAGAATTCAGTAGGGATTGCTGGAGTAGCAGTCTTACTGTTAATCGTCGCGTTTCCGGCTATTAAAGTGTTAACACTTGCTTTTATCTATAAGCTAGCAGCAGCTCTTCTTCAACCCATTGGAGGAGGACCGGTTATTTCCTGCTTGAGCATTATCAGTAAAAGCGTCATCTATATTTTTGCGGCGCTTGCGGTTGTCTCGCTTATGTTTTTCTTATGTTTAACGGTCATCATTACAGCGAGCAACGTCACAATGATGGTGAGGTGAAGAAATTGCAGGCCTTAACGACGTGGATTACTAATATCGTTCTTTTTATCTTATTAGCTACCATTATTAATTTACTATTGCCCAATTCTAGTTTTCAAAAATATACAAAGCTGGTGGTTGGACTTCTTTTAATGCTGATTATTATTACACCCGTTTTTCAAATTTTCAAAGTGGATGTTAATCAAATGCTGAAATCACTTAGCTTATCATCTATTCGATCCGATCAGCAGGTAGAAAATTCAATAGAAAATCAGAAAAAAGAAATACAAGCTTCACAACGTGCATATATTTTAGAACAAATGGCTGTCCAAATGGAGGCAGATGTAAAAGAGGAGTTGATGGATCAGTATGGTGTAGCAATTGATCGAATTCACATTGAAACAAAAAAGCCGAACGACGAACCTACCGCTGATAATATTAAATCCATTTCAGTTGCCGTAAGTAAAAAAGCATCGGATGATTCCGAGGTTGTTTCAGCTGTGAAAGTTATTTCTATTGATACCTCCACACCGATCGAAACAAACAAACCAACAGAATCCAAGAAATTATCCAACTATTTAGCAGCAAAATGGGATGTAAAACAAGGCCAAGTTGTTGTGAATATGGAGGAGGGAGACACGAAATGAGTCAAAAGCCAGAAAAAGGTGACCCATCATTTTTTCAGCGGTTCTTTTCACTTAAACAGTCATCAACTACGAAGAAACCTTCAAAGTTAATGTATATAGGCATTTTACTAGCTGCAGGCGTTATCTTTATGGTATTTAGCAACTCACTCACAACATCTATGAATTCAGGCGGATTACTAAAGAGTGCAAGCAAAGAAACCAGCGCACCACCGGTATCACAGGATGTTCCCGCTTTTAGCTCTAAAAAGACAACAACAATGACAGGCTATGAAGAGCGGTATGAGGAAGAATTGAAAGATATTTTGGATCAAGTTAGAGGCGTAAGTAAGGTAAAAGTAATTGTGAACCTAGATGCAACAGAATCCAAAATATATGAAAAAAACAGCGTCACAAAATCGCAAACGACCAACGAAACAGACCGTGAAGGAGGGACTCGTAAAGTTGAAGATTCCTCAACAGACGAACAGCTGGTCATTGTAAGAAGTGGAGAACAAGAAAAGCCTGTTGTAGTTAAAACCGAAAAGCCAAAAGTAAGAGGCGTGTTAGTTGTAGCTAAAGGAGCTGATAATATCGAGGTAAAGAAATCTATTATTGAAGCCGTGACAAGAGCGCTCGATATACCAAGTCATAGAGTAGCAGTATTAGCGAAAAAAGGATGAGGGGGAAATGAATATGTTATTAAAAAAGCAAACGGTTTGGTTATTAACAATGTTAAGTTTAGTTGTTGTGTTATCGGTGTATTATATGACAACGCCAGAAAATCCTCAGAGTAATGTTGCGCTAGTAGACAATGAAAAACAGAGCGAAAAGCAGGCTGATGACAAGGCTCCTGCAGAAGATACAAAACAGCAGACAGATGAGAAATCAGGAACAAAAGAAGATTCAAAAACTGAAGGTTCAGCAGGAAATGTAAAGAAGGAAACGGCTAAAAATGCAAAAGAATCAGCGGTTGTATCAAGCACAGATAGCGACGAGCTATTTACGGCTCTTCGTTTGGAATTAAATGATGAAAGAAGTCAATTAAAAGAAGAGTATCAAGAAGTAGCTGCATCAAAAAATGTGACGCCTGCGGAAGTAAGCAAGGCGATGGATAAAATTGATGAATTATCAAAGCTTGGGGAAAAAGAAGCCACGCTGGAAACATTAATTAAAGCAAAAGGATACAGTGACGCGCTAGTAAGAGCAGACGGAAAGCAAGTACAAATTACGGTTAAGACAGAAAAACACTCAAAAACAAAAGCAAATCAAATCATTCAGCTAGTCAAAAAAGAAATGGGTCCAAAAGAAGTAGCGGTAGAGTTTCAACCAACTAAATAAAGGGAATAAAAGAAGTGTGAAACAGCCGTAAATTGGGGTTGTTTACACTTCTTTTTTTATGAAATGACTAAAATCTAAGCGAGACGGTAAAAATTTTAACATGGCTTTCTTTTTTTACTTCGGTTATAATAGGTTTCATAATCTTATATTAGTACTAGGTGACAAACGTTTTCATAAGTGTTGTCATCTGTAAAGCTATGTTTCCATTTATAAAACGATAACGCTAAAAAGTTATTATAGAGTAAGTGGAACTTCTTTTTAATGTTTGCCAAACGAATTGAATGGCTGTAGCCATCTGTCGTATTATTAACATTGTAGAGAATTCTATTTTCATGAGGTAGGAGTGTTCAATATGTTAAAAATTCAAGAGATCCGTGAGATCATTAAACTAGTTGATCAATCATCAATCGAGGAGTTCACCTATGAGCACGAAGGCTCCAAAATCAAGATGAAGAAAAAAGACGCAATTGTTTCCAAACAAGCACAGCAAGTAGTGGTTTCGGCACCTGAACAAGCGGCAGTACCTGCACCGCAGGCAGCAGCGGCTCCAGCGCCAGCCCCAGCAGCACAGTCTGCTCAACCAAAAGAAGAACAAGCGGCCCCAGCGGTTGATGAAAGCTTACATAAAATTACATCTCCGATGGTAGGGACTTTCTATGCGTCATCATCGCCAGAATCAGATGTATACGTGACTCCTGGAGATAAAGTACAAAAAGATTCGGTTGTATGTATCGTAGAAGCAATGAAATTATTTAATGAAATCGAAGCAGAAGTTAAAGGTGAAATCGTTGACGTATTAGTTGAAAGTGGACAACTTGTAGAATACGGTCAACCTCTTTTCTTAGTAAAGCCTGAATAAGGAGCGGTAAATATGATTAAAAAGCTATTAATTGCGAATCGAGGAGAAATTGCGGTTCGAATTATTCGAGCGTGTAAAGAGTTAGGTGTAGAATCAGTAGCTGTTCATTCTCAAGCTGATCGCGATTCTTTGCATGTACAATTAGCAGACGAAGCGTATTGTATTGGACCAACGTCATCTAAAGACAGCTATTTAAACTTTACAAACATTATGAGTGTTGCGATGCTAACGGGCTGTGACGCTATTCACCCTGGATACGGCTTTTTAGCTGAAAACGCTGATTTTGCAGAGCTATGCAGAGAGTGTAACGTTACATTTGTAGGACCAAGTCCTGAAGCCATTAACAAAATGGGAACAAAAGACGTAGCGAGAGAAACGATGCGTGAAGCGGGTGTTCCAATTGTTCCTGGTTCAACTGGAATTGTAGAGTCAGTGGAAGACGGTATGTCAATCGCTAATGATATTGGCTATCCTGTTATTATTAAAGCAACGGCAGGAGGCGGAGGAAAAGGAATCCGCGTTGCGAAAAATGAACAAGAGCTTATTAAAGGTATTACAATTACACAGCAAGAAGCTGCTACAGCTTTCGGTAACCCTGGTGTGTACATTGAAAAGTTCATTGAGGATTTCCGTCACGTTGAGATCCAAGTGTTGGCTGATTCTCATGGGAATACTGTACATTTAGGAGAGCGTGATTGCTCGATTCAACGCCGTCTTCAAAAATTAATTGAAGAAACGCCTTCTCCAGCGTTAGACGAAAAAACGCGTGAATTAATGGGCGACGCTGCTGTTAAAGCTGCTCAAGCCGTTAATTACACAGGAGCCGGAACAGTGGAATTCATTTATGATTACCGTGAAAACAAATTTTACTTCATGGAAATGAATACGCGTATCCAAGTAGAACACCCTGTTACAGAGATGGTGACAGGAGTTGACTTAATTAAAGAACAAATCAAAGTGGCAAATGGTGAAACTTTACCGTTTACGCAAGAAGAAGTGACATTTAACGGATGGGCAATTGAGTGCCGAATCAACGCGGAAAACCCAGAGAAAAACTTTATGCCATCACCAGGTACGATTCAAATGTACTTGCCGCCAGGTGGCTACGGAGTGCGCGTAGACTCTGCTGCATACCCGGGCTATGCAATCCCGCCTTACTATGATTCAATGGTGGCTAAATTGATTGTTCATGCGCCAACTCGTGAGGAAGCTATTGAACGAATGAAGCGCGCGTTAGATGAATTTGTTATCGACGGCGTTGCAACCACTATTCCTTTTCACCAAAAACTATTAAATCATGAAAAATTTGTTAGCGGTGAATTCAACACGAAGTTTCTTGAGCTATATGACGTAATGAATTCTTAGTATAATATAAACTATAGGAGGTGCTGTACATGAATGAAAATCATGTATTAGAAATGGAAGAACACCCAAATTCTCTTGGCAAAGTAGAAATTGCTCCTGAGGTTATTGAAGTCATTGCGGGTATTGCTGCTTCTGAAGTAGAAGGCGTTTCTGCAATGAGAGGAAATTTTGCAGCTGGCGTTGTGGAGAAACTAGGAAAGAAAAACCACGGTAAAGGTGTAAAAGTGGACTTAACAGAAAACGGGATAAAAGTAGACGTATTTTGTATGATGAAGTTTGGAGTGTCTATTCCAAACGTAGCGCAACAAGTACAAGATAACATTCGTCAAGCCCTTAAAAATATGACAGCTATTGATCTCGATGAAGTAAACATTCATATCGTAGGGATTCAGTTTGATACGCAAAAAACTGATATTGAAGAAGTTGAATAAAACAAACGTTGACCTAACGGCTGTTGCTAAAATGGAATAACGTATGATTACTTGTTCCTTTTCAACACAAGCTATGGTAAAGTGAAAAAGACTGTCTCGTCATAAAGACGGTCTTTTTCGTGTTCTACAAACTTCGTCTAAGAACAATGAAGTATCGTATCATAAACTATGCTATTATCTAGGTATACTAGTTGAAGAAGATAAATAAAGGAGCAAAAATAATGAAAAGACATACAGCACGCCAAAAAGCATTACAAGCACTATTTCAGCATGATTTAGGGCAGACCGAGCCAATGGAGGCAATCGGAAATGTTGTACAAAATGAAAAGTCTGATCAATTTTTAGAAAGTCTCGTGCTAGGTGTGGTTGAACATCAGCAAGAAATTGATGAACTTTTACGCAATCATTTAGAAAAATGGACGTTAGATCGTGTAGCTACTGTAGACCGCGTTATCCTACGTATTGCCGTATACGAAATGAAGTATGAAGAAGAAATTCCTACGAGCGTTACGTTAAATGAAGCGATTGAATTAGCGAAAACGTTTGGCGATGATCAATCAAGCAAGTTTATCAATGGCGTATTGTCTAAAGTGTTAACAACTTTATCTAAATAAAGGTTCATCTTGCCAAATCAAGTGACCAAAATGCTTCTCTCCTTTATACAAAGGGGAGAGGGTGACTGCAAAGGAGGCAAAACGATGAGTGAAGTGCGTTATCTAACCGTTACGGCTCTTACACGATACATTAAGCGCAAGTTTGATGTAGACCCTCACATGCAAGATGTATGGATTAAAGGAGAAATTTCTAACTTTAAACGTCATAGTCGGGGACATATGTATTTCACCTTGAAAGATCAAAATGCTCGTATCGCAGCCGTTATGTTTGCTGGGCATAACCGGCAGCTTAATTTTCAGCCTGAAGAAGGAATGAATGTACTCATTCGAGCTGAAATTTCGGTTTATGAACCAAGCGGAAATTATCAAATGTACGTAAAAGAAATGCAGCCTGATGGCGTTGGAAACTTATACTTGGCCTACGAACAGCTGAAAAAAAAGCTGGAAAAAGAAGGCTTATTTGATCCTGCTAGGAAACGAAAACTGCCGAAGTATCCAACAACAATAGGTGTTATTACATCTCCAACTGGAGCAGCCGTACGTGATATTATTACGACATTAAAGCGCAGATATAACGCGAACATTATTGTTATGCCCGCTCTTGTTCAAGGAGTGAATGCGGCACCGTCTATCATTAAGGCAATTGAAGAAGCAAACCGTCGTAAAGAAGCAGACGTATTGATTGTTGGCCGCGGTGGTGGGTCAATTGAAGAGCTTTGGGCTTTTAACGAAGAAAGCGTTGCTCGTGCAATTTTCACTTCTACTATTCCTGTTATTTCAGCGGTTGGACATGAAACCGATTTTACAATTGCAGATTTTGTAGCAGATCTTCGCGCTCCTACTCCAACGGGTGCTGCGGAATTGGCTGTGCCTCATATCAGTGAAATTACAGAAAGATTGACTCAGCGAAATATCCGTCTTCTTCGTTCGATGAAAGAAATGCTTCAGTCTAGTAGCCGCAGGCTTGAACGATCCCAGAAATCATATGCTTTTCGTTATCCTCAAAAGTTGGTCGAGCAAAAAGAGCAACAGTTAGATCAGTTGATGGAGCGTTTTTATCGTGAAGGCAGAAGGTACATTGAAGATAAACGGACGAACTACGAGCAGCTAACAGCCGCTTTGTTGCGCAATCACCCCGAGCATCAGTTAGTGAAAGCAGCGGAGCGTCAACAGCAGCTGACGAAAATGCTGACAAAAGAGATGCAGCAGCTGCTAAAGCAAAAACAGCTTTTATTTGCAACGGCAACGTCAAAATTACATACGCTTAGTCCATTAAAAACAATGGAAAGAGGCTACAGCTTAGTATACGATAAAGAAAAAGAGTTAATTAAATCAACCAAACAAGTATCCAAAGGCGATATGGTAAACGTTCGTTTGACCGATGGACAGTTGCAGTGTGAAGTTTCGAAAATAGAGGAGCGATGAAAAATGGCGACAAATAAAGAGTATACGTTTGAAGAGGCGATGGAGCAGTTAGAAACCATCGTAAACAAGCTAGAAGAAGGCGACGTGCCTTTAGAAGAAGCAATTCAACAATTCCAAGAAGGAATGACTCTTTCAAAATTCTGTCACGATCGTCTTCAGCATATTGAAAAGCAAATGGAAACTATTTTACGTGAAGACGGAACGCTTGAGCCATTCTCGGTGCAGGAGGAAGAGTGATGGTGAATGAAATGAATTTAAAAGAGTATATTTCTTTTACAAAAGATCGAGTAGAAACACGCCTGCCTGAAGTGGTAAAAGCATTACATGCTCCGGTTAACTTAAAGGAATCCATGCTTTACTCGCTTACGGCAGGAGGAAAGCGACTTCGCCCAGTGCTGTTGTTTGCCACACTACATGCGTTTGGAAAAGACGAGAGCATGGGATTAGAAACAGCATGTGCAGTGGAAATGATTCATACATATTCTCTCATTCACGATGATTTACCTAGCATGGATGATGACGACTTAAGAAGAGGTAAACCAACGAATCACAAGGTGTACGGCGAAGCAACCGCTATATTAGCTGGGGATGCTCTTTTAACAAATAGCTTTCAGCTCATTTCTGAAGCGGCACATCCTGAGATTACATCACATATGAAGCTTCAGCTCATTACAGAACTGGTAAAAGCAAGCGGAACAGAAGGTATGATCAGCGGACAGGTTGCGGATATGGAAGGCGAAAAAAAGCAGCTCACGCTAGATGAGCTTGAATATATTCACCTTCACAAAACGGGGAAGCTGCTAGGGTTTTGTGTAAAAGCAGGAGCTATTCTTGCAAAAGCTACGCCTTTACAGCAAGAATTATTAGAAGAATTCAGTAAGCATGTAGGGTTAGCGTTTCAAATTCAAGATGATATCTTGGATGTGGAAGGGTCTGAAGAAAAATTAGGAAAGCCAATTGGCAGTGATACAGAAAATGAAAAAACGACATATCCTTCTTTATTAGGTATGGAAGCGGCCAAAGAAAAGTTACAGTATCATGTTGAACAAGCACTTCTCTCGTTACGTCAAGCTCAAATTAAGCACGGATTACTAGAAGAAATTTGTTTATATATAGCAAAACGTGATAGTTAATGACGATCTCTGTCAGGTTTTTTGAGTGATACAGTAAAATAAGATTGAGTCCCAATAGGGGCTATGCTATAATGATTTTACTACTGTATAAAAGCGTAGTGCATAGGTTTGAAAGACATATACAATATCTTGGTGGCCGTTATCACATTTGTGTTAGCGGCTATTTTTTCACTGTTTTCCTTTGAATATCGCTGGTTTACTGATAGAATATCAAAGGTATTGTAAGTAATAAGGAAATACTAAAAATTGACTATACGTATAAAACAATAGACAATGTATTAAGGTAACTTTATAACAAGTACGAAAGTGAGTGATCCACCTTGGATCTTACAACGATAAAAAATCCTGAGTTTTTAAAGAAAATGTCAGTAACACAATTAGAAGAACTAAGTGAAGAGATTCGTCGTTTTTTAATTACAAAGCTTTCTGCAACTGGCGGTCATATAGGGCCGAATTTGGGAGTTGTTGAGTTAACGCTTGCACTCCATAAAGTATTTGACAGCCCAAAAGATAAATTTTTATGGGACGTGGGGCATCAGTCGTATGTCCATAAAATTTTAACAGGACGAGCGGGAGAGTTTGATACAATCCGTCAATATAAAGGATTATGCGGTTTTCCAAAGCGTGACGAAAGTGAACATGATGTATGGGAAACGGGACATAGTTCTACATCTCTTTCAGCCGCAATGGGAATGGCTGCTGCAAGAGATTTGCAAAAAACAAAAGCTCATATTGTTCCCATCATTGGTGACGGAGCTTTAACAGGTGGTATGGCTCTTGAAGCGCTTAACCACATCGGGCACGAGCAAACGGATATGACCGTTATTTTAAATGACAATGAAATGTCTATCGCTCCTAACGTGGGAGCTGTACACAGTATTCTAGGACGTTTGCGCACGGCAGGCAAATACAACTGGGTAAAAGATGAGCTTGAAGTCTTGCTGAAAAAAGTGCCTGCAGTAGGCGGTAAGCTTGCGGCAACGGCAGAACGTGTAAAAGATGGTCTAAAGTATATGGTCGTGTCAGGCATGTTCTTTGAAGACCTTGGCTTTACGTATTTAGGCCCAGTTGATGGCCATAGCTATGATGATTTATTGGAAACGTTACAATATGCAAAGAAAACAAAAGGTCCCGTGCTGATTCACGTTATTACGAAAAAAGGGAAAGGCTACTTGCCGGCGGAAAGCGATAAAAGCGGAGCATGGCATGGTACAGGCCCTTACAAAATTGAATCCGGTGACTTTATTAAAGACAAAAATGTTCCGATTGCTTGGAGTAAACTAGTAAGTGATACGGTATTGAAGATGGCTAGGGAAGATGATCGCATTGTAGCCGTAACACCAGCAATGCCTGTGGGTTCAAAACTCGAAGCATTTCAAAAAGAGTTTCCGCATCGCATGTTTGATGTTGGGATTGCAGAGCAGCATGCAACAACAATGGCAGCAGGTCTTGCAACTCAAAATATGAAGCCCTTTTTAGCTATTTATTCTACGTTTTTACAGCGTGCATACGATCAAGTGGTTCATGATATTTGCCGTCAAAAGCTAAATGTATTTATTGGGATTGATCGCGCTGGGCTAGTAGGTGCTGATGGTGAAACGCATCAAGGCGTGTTTGATATTGCATTCTTACGTCATTTGCCTAACCTTGTTATTATGATGCCAAAAGACGAGAATGAAGGCCAGCACATGGTTCACACTGCTTTGACTTATGAAGAAGGTCCGATTGCTATGCGCTATGCCAGAGGAAACGGATTAGGTGTTGAACTAGATTCAGAATTGAAAAACATTCCGATCGGAACATGGGACGTATTAAAAGAAGGTTCAGATACAACCATTTTAACGTTTGGTACAACGATTTCAATGGCGATGGATGCAGCAGCAGAACTTGAGAAGCAAGGAATCAGCGTCAAAGTGGTAAATGCTCGTTTTATTAAACCGTTGGATGAAAAAATGCTTCATGAGATTTTCCAAACTAGTAAGCCTGTGATTACGGTAGAAGAAGCGGTACTTCAAGGCGGTTTTGGAAGCGCGGTGTTAGAGTTTGCATCAGAGCACGGCTATTATGATACGCGCGTTGAACGTATGGGGATTCCAGATCGCTTTATCGAGCACGGCAGCGTAACAAAACTTTTGGAAGAAATTGGCTTAACCAAAGAAGAGATTATAAATCGAGTTAAAAAACTCGTAACACCAACACAAAAGAGGCTTGAAGTTAAGTGACAAAAAAAGAACGAGTAGATGTATTATTAGTAGAACGAGGTTTGATTGAAACAAGAGAAAAAGCAAAGCGTACAGTGATGGCAGGACTCGTTTATGCGAATGAAGTCCGTTTGGATAAGCCGGGAGAGAAAATTGAACGCGATACGCCGCTGACAATTAAAGGTGCAGTGATGCCTTACGTCAGCAGAGGCGGCTTTAAGCTTGAAAAAGCGATTAAAGAATTTAATGTCCATGTAGCGGATAAAATCATGATTGATATTGGTTCTTCTACTGGAGGCTTTACCGATTGTGCGCTTCAAAATGGAGCGAAGATGTCCTATGCGCTAGACGTAGGCTATAATCAGCTAGCTTGGAAGCTTCGTCAAGATGAACGAGTAGAAGTAATGGAACGAACCAATTTCCGTTATGTGACGCCAGCTGATTTATCAAGAGGCTTGCCTGAATTCGCTTCTATTGATGTATCATTTATTTCCTTAAGACTCATTCTTCCTGTGTTAAAAACACTTCTTGTTCCACACAGCGATGTTGTTGCGCTCGTTAAGCCACAGTTTGAGGCTGGAAGAGAGCAAGTTGGGAAAAAAGGAATCGTGCGTGATTCAAAAGTGCATGAAGAAGTTCTTCAAGGCATGGTGGATTTCTCCCTTCGTCAAGGATACGATGTATATAACATGTCGTATTCACCGATAACGGGAGGAGATGGAAATATCGAATTTCTTCTCCACCTGCGCTGGAAAGGCGAGCGTGAACTTGGTGAAAATCAAGCTCCGCTTACTGTGAGCGAAGTAGTTGAAGAAGCACATAAGACGTTAAAAGAGAAAAAGTAATAATGGCCAATGTTAAGCAAAGACTTAGCATTGGCGATTTGATTATGACTCTTTATACAAAAGGTGCATAATCAAGTTGAACACATTATGATACTTAATTAGTGAAAGACTTATAAACAACAAAACAAAAAAAAGATTACATATTAATGTGAGGTGCCAACATGAATAAAGGGCAAAGACATATTAAAATTCGTGATATTATCACGAATAATGATATTGAAACACAGGATGAATTGGTAGATATTTTAAAAAACCAAGGTTTTAATGTAACACAGGCAACAATCTCTCGTGATATTAAAGAACTGCACTTAGTCAAAGTGCCTTTGATGGACGGTCGATACAAATACAGCTTGCCTGCAGATCAGCGTTTTAATCCCTTACAAAAGTTAAAGCGCTCTCTTATGGACGCATTTGTAAAAATTGATTCAGCGGGGCATATGTTGGTGATGAAAACATTACCGGGAAATGCAAATGCGATTGGCGCATTAATTGATCATTTGGATTGGGATGAAATATTAGGAACAATTTGTGGAGACGATACATGTTTGATTATTTGCCGTACTCCTGAAGATACGCAAATTATATCAGACCGATTCTTAGAAATGTTATAAAGGTGAGTGAAGCAGGTTGTTAGCTGAATTATCCATTAAAAACTTTGCGATTATTGATGAACTTTCTGTTTCATTTGAAAAAGGCTTAACGGTATTAACAGGCGAAACAGGAGCGGGGAAATCGATTATTATTGATGCCATTTCATTGTTAGTAGGTGGAAGAGGCTCTTCGGAGTTTGTACGCCACGGAACAGACAGAGCCGAAATTGAAGGACTTTTCTTATTTGATGAAGAACAGCATCCGAGTCACGAAAAAGCCAAACAAGTCGGTTTGGAAGTGGAAGATGGAATGATTGTGCTTCGCCGAGATATCACTACAAATGGGAAAAGTATTTGCCGCATCAACGGTAAGCTCGTAACGTTAGCTATCCTACGTGAAGTTGGACAGACGTTAATTGATATACATGGACAGCACGAGCACCAAGATTTAATGAATCAAGATCGTCACTTAACTCTTCTTGATCAATATGGAGGAGAAAAAGTAGAAGAGGCTTTGACGGAGTATCGAGAGGTATTTTCTAGGTATACATCGCTAAAAAAGCAGCTTGATCAATTAACTGAAAATGAACAGCAGATGGCACATCGCCTCGATCTTATTCAATTTCAATTAGATGAAATCAAAGCGGCAAATTTGCAGCTGAACGAAGACGAGGAACTAAATGAAGAGCGTTTGAAGATTTCTAACTTTGAAAAGATCTATACGTCGCTAAACGATGCGTACAATGCCCTGCACGGTGAACACCAAGGTTTAGATTGGGTCGGTGTAGCAATGAATCATACGGAGGATATTTCGTCACTGGAAAAAAACTATGCCGAAATTTCTGAGATCATTTCATCGAGCTTCTATCAGCTAGAAGACGCATCTTATAAAATTCGTCAGCAGCTTGATTTATTAGAATTTGATCCCAAACGCTTAGACTTTATTGAAGCGCGTTTAAATGAAATTAATCACTTAAAGCGTAAATACGGTCAAAGTGTAGATGAAATTCTAGAATATGCAGCGCAAATTGAAGATGAAATTGATCGTATTGAAAATCGAGATACGCATGTGAGCAAGATCAAAGAAGAGTTAAACAGTGTAGCACAGGATTTATTAGTAGAAGCTAATAACGTTTCAGCTATTCGAAAAAAACTTGCTCAGGAGTTAACGGACAGTATCCATCATGAGCTTCAAGAACTGTATATGGCTAAGACCGTATTTCAAATTAAATTCTCTGTTGTAAATGCAGGTAAAAATGACGTTGAAGTAAATGGAGAAAGAATAAAATTCACCAAAGACGGTATTGACAACGTAGAATTTTATATTTCTACCAATCCTGGTGAACCTTTAAAGCCTCTTGCAAAAGTAGCATCAGGAGGAGAACTGTCAAGAATTATGCTGGCGTTAAAAAGCATCTTCTCTAAGCATCAAGGCGTGACGTCCATTATCTTTGACGAAGTTGATACAGGCGTAAGTGGAAGAGTAGCTCAATCGATCGGTGAAAAAATACATGCTATTTCTGTTGATTCACAAGTTCTCTGTATATCTCATCTGCCTCAGGTAGCAGCGATGGCAGATACTCATCTCTTTATTGCTAAAGAGATAAAAGGTGATCGTACAACGACGTCTGTTCTTCCGTTAACTGTTGATGAAAAAGTAAAAGAAATTGGTCGAATGATTGCAGGAGCTGAAATTACAAGCTTAACGAAGGAACATGCCAAAGAGCTTTTAGATTTAGCGGATAAGATGAAGCACACCATTTAAAAAAACACCTTTTAACACGTAACAGTATGTGTTAAAGGTGTTTTTTTATACAAAATGGAGGAACTGAAAATGTTTCCTTGCACTTCTTTTCATTTTTCTCTGAACTTCTGTTATAAATGCGCTCTAAGAAGGCTAAATTAAATGTGTAGCCATTTAGGCGAGGAAGCGAGGAGAGTGAAAACATGCAAAATCGATACAGACATATAATTGGTGCGATTCTCCTTGTTTCGTTCATTTTTGTAGGATTTATTCCAGTTGTGCAACAATATATACACATTCCAAAACAAATCGTCTTATTTGAACAGCAAAAAGAAAAAATTAATACGACATTACCGCTTAGCGTAGAAGCTTCATCACCTGTTTACGATGTAACAAGTAACAAGGCGAAGCTGACCGTAGCAGGCAAACAAGTAGGCAAAGAAGAGTTGATGCTTCATTTGGCCGGTATTCCTGTAAAGCGTGTAGACGTGCAGGTATTATCTGATTTTAAAGTCATTCCAGGTGGACAATCAATCGGTGTGAAATTAAATTCAAAAGGTGTTCTTGTTGTAGGCTATCATCAAGTAGATACAGCAAAAGGTAAAAGATCTCCTGGCGAAATTGCGGGTATTCAAGTTGGAGATATGATTACGAAGATTAATGGTAAAACCATTGAAAAAATGAGTGATATTACACCGTTTATTCAGCAGGCAGGAAAAACGGGTGAACCATTAAATCTGCATATTTTAAGAGAAAAAAAGCAGTTTGACACTAAGCTATATCCGTTAAAAGATAAGCAAGATTATGCTTACAGAATCGGTTTATATATCCGTGATTCAGCTGCAGGAATTGGCACAATGACTTTTTATGATCCAAAATCTAAAAAATACGGCGCTTTAGGTCATGTTATTTCGGATATGGATACAAAAAAGCCAATCGTAGTAGAAGATGGACAAATTGTCCGTTCGACCGTTACATCAATTGAAAAAGGTTCTAACGGCGTTCCCGGCGAAAAGCTAGCAAGGTTTTCTGAAGATAGACAAATCATTGGAAATATTACACGAAATAGTCCTTTTGGTATTTTTGGAAAATTGTCTTCAACGATGGAAAATGGAATAATGGATAAAGCAATGCCAATTGCCCTATCTCATCAAGTAAAAGAAGGACCGGCTAAAATTCTAACGGTAGTAGATGATGATCAAGTAGAAGAATTTGATATTGAAATTATGAGTACTATACCTCAAAAGTTTCCGGCTACTAAAGGAATGGTTATTAAAATTACAGATCCTAAATTGCTAAAGAAAACAGGTGGAATTGTTCAAGGAATGAGCGGGAGCCCGATTATTCAAAACGGTAAAGTCGTTGGAGCGGTTACCCATGTTTTTGTAAATGATCCTACCTCGGGTTACGGTGTCCATATTGAATGGATGCTTAACGAAGCAGGAATCGATATTTATAAAAATAATCGAAAAAAAGCGAGCTAATGTTGTCATTAGTTCGCTTTTTTTGATAAAAATTATTGTCGTAAATGTAAGAGAAAAACGTCGAAAAACAAAGAAAATAAGAGAAAATCGAATAAATTCCATTTAAAAGACTTTTTTCTAAAAAAATAAAGGAAATAATGTTGCATTGTCGAATTTGTCCTTTAGAATAAAGAATAGAGACACGTAGGAAACGACGTATAACATAAAGGACTGAGGAGGAAGCTGCATTGAAAAAAATTAAAGTATGCTTGGTTGATGATAATCGGGAACTAATTGGTTTGCTTGAAGATTATATTTCAGAGCAAGAAGACATGGAAGTAATCGGAGTAGCTTACAATGGACAAGAGTGTTTATCCATTTTAAAAGATAAAGATCCGGATGTTCTTGTATTAGACATTATTATGCCGCATCTAGATGGATTAGCAGTTTTAGGTCAGTTAAAAGAAATGAAAAAAGAAAATTATCCAAATGTCATTATGCTAACAGCATTTGGGCAAGAAGACGTAACGAAAAAAGCGGTTGATTTAGGAGCTGCTTATTTTATTCTAAAGCCGTTTGATATGGAAAACTTAGTGAATCATATTCGTCAAGTTAGCGGACAAACATCTTCATTCATGCAACGTTCATCTTCTTCCATGCGTTCACATCGCGACAGCAAACCAGCAAATTTAGATGCAAGCATTACGAGCATTATTCACGAAATTGGTGTACCTGCTCATATCAAAGGCTATTTGTATTTGAGAGAAGCCATTTCAATGGTATATAAGGATATTGAGCTGCTTGGGTCGATTACAAAAGTACTGTATCCTGATATTGCAAAAAAATATAATACAACGGCAAGCCGCGTTGAGCGCGCCATTCGTCATGCCATTGAAGTAGCATGGAGCCGAGGAAACATTGATTCCATTTCTTCATTATTCGGGTATACTGTCAGCATGTCAAAAGCGAAGCCGACAAACAGTGAATTTATCGCCATGGTTGCGGATAAATTACGCCTTGAACATAAAGCGAGTTGAAAGGGATAGGACTGCTGGAATTACGGGGTTTTGAGTGAGCTGATACCTTTTGTAATACAGAGTACATGCCGATAAATCTTTGGAATTTACACTAGATAGTAAACTAAAAACCAATAAACTTTTTACTGCAGGGCCGATGAATTTTACTCATTCATTGGTCTTTTTATTTTGTTTTAAGAGGTGAAAATATTGAGGTTAATGGAACGTGCATCTTGTTTTTCTTCATATCCATAGTGGAGTATTTTATTGAAATAATTTATTTAATTGTTATGAGGGTTTTGTGTTTGAAAGAAGATTTAGAAGATGTATTGAAAAATTCATGTCCATATTTTAAATGGGATATAGATAAGTAAATTATAAAAAAGCAGCCTTCAGAAAAGGCTGCTTTTTTTAATCCATTAATTTAGCAATCGGTTTTGAAAGGAACAGAACAATAATTCCAAGTACAATTGTTACAGCTCCGATTAAGCTGAAGATATCGAAATAACCTAAAGACTGTGTATAAGATGCAAGAACACCCGCTAGCTTATTAGCGACAGCAGAGCTTGCCATCCATACGCCCATTAAAAGAGAAGCAAGCTTTAATGGAGCCAGTCTACTTACCATAGACAGCCCTACTGGCGAAATCATAAGCTCAGCTAGCGTGTGCAGGAAGTAAGTGAAAATCATGAACAGGATATTTACTTTTAAAGCTGGGTCATTACCAGTATACATAACGGCTGGAATTAAAATTAAGAATCCTAATCCCACTGTCACAAGTCCCATACCCATTTTTGTTGGCGTTTTGAAATCACCGCGTTTTGAATTTCCGAGCTTGTACCAAACTAGTGACATAATTGGTGCTAAAATCATGATAAACAGCGGATTCAATGATTGGAACCACTCTGTTGGAACCGTGAAACTACCTATTTGACGATTAATTTGATCTTGAGCATATAGCGTTAAAGAACTTCCGGCCTGTTCAAAAGCTGTCCAGAAAGCAATAACAACGAAGGCTAGAATAACGATAGCAACCGTTCTTTTCTTTTCTCGTGCTGACAGCGGAGCAGTTGATGTTTGAGATGCCGCTGCGTGAACTTTTCCTGTAGGCTCTTTCCCGATATCACCTAAGTAGCGATTAGCCAGTAGGTTAAATAAAATTTGTCCAACAACCATTCCGATAGCTGCTGTTAAAAATCCGTATTTGTAACTCATTAATCCAACAACTAACGGTGCGAAAAATGCACCAAAGTTAATACCCATATAAAAAATGGTAAAAGCACCGTCACGGCGAGGATCATTTTCTTCATAGAGATCTCCGACCAATGTGGAGATATTTGGTTTGAAAAATCCGTTTCCGATAATTAATAAAGCAAGTCCGATATACAAAGCGGCTACACTTTGATGAATGAAGATGGAAAAATTCCCGAGTGCCATAATCACACCGCCGATAGTGATGGCTAGCCTTCTTCCGAGGAAGCGGTCTGTTAAATATCCGCCAATCATCGGCGTAATGTAAACAGCACTAGTGAATGTTCCATATAAGCTCAGTGCAGTTGCTTTATCTACCCCTAGTCCACCTTGAGCAGCGGTAGCAGTTAAATAAAGAACCAGAATGGCTCTCATTCCATAATAACTAAATCTTTCCCATGCCTCAGTAGCGAATAATAAGTACAGTCCAGGAGGGTGTTTTTTCCTAGACCCATTTGGCTGCTGATTTTCGTGTTGTACAGCTGCTTGCATAATGAAGTCCCCCTAAATTTTTCTCATACTATTTAATTCTTTTGTTTGAATTAATCAAAAAATCAGAATATAAGTACTGGAATAAATATAATGTCTTTTTATTTTAGTAGAAAAACAATAATTTCGTCAATGAAATTATATGGAAANCTTTTTTACCTATTTAAACTATATGAAAATCATTTATGTTGATTTTCATACAAGTAAAATAATTCTTCAAGTCAGCTGATAAAAACTAGCGGCCTATGGAGTATTATTCGGTCTTACTATCAGTCCTGAGAAGCATTTTACAAAAATTACTTATAAGGAAAATTATAAATTCCAGACCATTTTTGAGGCTTAAATCTACTCTACCTCTTCATTTTTTTATTTTTTTAATCTATTAATTAAATTTTTTGTATGTTTTTTATGTACATGCACAACATTATTTTATTATAGTACTGCCCTTCTTATAAACATAAAAAAGCACGAATCTACTAAAATCTTTGTAAATCCGTGCTTTTTCTGTTTATTTCAAGCATGTACAACCAACGATAACTAATAAAACAAATAGTACAACGATTAATGCAAAACCGCCACCGTAACTACCGTAGCCGCCGTAGCCATAACCACCGCCGTAACCCCAGTTGTAAAATCCCATTTCACTTCACCTCCGTAGCCTGTTTACTCTATAGCATATGTACAGGCTAGAAAAAATGCTCGCCCATTTATCGCCCTTTTATGACGATAAAAAAAAGACTGAGACATAACGAAATCACTCCAATCAACCGCTAGAAGCAACCAGCTAGATTAAACCCATGTTCACCATAACAATAAAAAGATCCGAACGATGAATCGTTCGGATCTCCCTTCAACTAAAATACTTTTGTCACAGCCTCTTTTAAGATAACAAATATTAACTTATTTACTTTTAGAAGCTTGTTCTTTAAAGCGAAGTATGTAATACGGAACAATACAGATAACCGCCAAAACAAGAGCCGTTAAACTGACTATGCGGGGATTATTAAGCCCAAAAGAATAGTCTCCAAAAGATGCTCCAATCGCAATAATAGCAAAAATAATATACAGAATACGAAATATGTTAATCCACTTTTTCTGTTTAATCGTAACCACTCCTTTGCTTATTTTACTCCAACATAGAATATTATAACTTTACTAAACAACTTGTTGCAAAATTTCTTCTCCCTTTGACTGATTACCTTTTATTCTAACGGTAAACAAATTTCTACACTCGTCCCTTTGTTTACTTCACTTTCAATACTAAGAGTTCCTTTATGTTGTTGGATAATATTAAAGCAGATCATTAACCCTAACCCGATTCCGTCTTCTTTAATACTGTAAAATGGTTCACCTAAATGTTTGATGCGTTCTTTTGAAATTCCTACACCTTCATCAATAATTTGAATATGAATATGATTGTTGTCCTTTTTTCTCAGCTCAACTTTAATTTCTCCTCCGGAAGGCATTGCTTCAATCGCATTCTTAAGAATGTTTATGAACACCTGTTTCATTTGATTGCTTTCACAATATACAAAAGGCATTTCTCCATATGAGTTAAGTTCAATAAAGATGTTTTTCATGGTTGCTTGAGGCTGCAGCAATAAAATCACTTGTTGAATTAACAGCTGCAAATCAATCGACTGAAATGTTACGGCCTGTGGTTTTGCCACAGACATGAATTCCTCAGTAATCATTTCAATACGCTCAATTTCAGAGGATATAATGTTCATATAGGTTAACTCTTCTTTACTCGCTTTTTCAGTTAATAACTGCATAAACCCTTTGATGGCTGTTAAAGGATTTCTAATTTCATGAGCAATAGCCGTAGCAAGCTGCCCGACCGCTGCTAATTTCTCAGATTTCTGCAGCAGCTCTTCTGTTTTTAAGTACTCTGTTCTGTCTCTTGAAACAATAAGAAGCACTTTTTTGTTTTCTATATTGAACAACTTTCCACTATATTCCAGTTTTTTTATTTCGCCGGACTTAAACGTAAACTGTGATTGCAGCGTAAAAGAAAGATTTCCGTTGCGAATTTCTTCGACTGTTTTTTGAACAATGTCAGAATCTCTAGGTATGATATCGTGGCAAGGCATGGATAAAAGCTCTTCTCTCGTATATCCAAAGCGCTTACATCCAGCTTCATTTACTTCAACAAAACGAGAAGGAAAATGATCCGATCCTATTTCAAGTAAATAAATTGCGTCGTTTGCGTACTCAAATAACGTGCGATATTTCAACTCACTTTCTTTAAGCCTACGATGCAGCAAGTCAAGCTCTTCCTTTGCTTTTTTAGCTTCAGATATATCCACGCATACTCCAGACAAACCTACCAACTCATCTTTCCCATTAAAAATTGGAGAAATGGTGATGCGAAGGTCTACTAAACTTCCATCTTTACGAGCTCTTACAACTTCTACTCGATTGATTGCCTCTTTTTCAGCAACAGTCTTTTTTATATTCTCATGTACATCCTCACTAAAAGCTCCTGCTATATCGTAATATTTTTTTCCAATGACTTCATGGGATTTCCAGCCATATACTTTTTCATAAGCTTCATTAACTCGCAAGATTCGCCCTTCTAAATCAGTTATAATAACCGCATCCATGTGATGATTAATAAAAGACTCCAGCTGTTCTTTCGTATATTCTAGTTCTTTTTTCATTATTCTGACAAAAAAAGAATCTTCTTCATCCTTACATGAATCTGATCCAGCATAAGCAGCTTCTTCTGCTACAGCGTAAAATTTACGATAAAATTCTATCGTCGCTACAGCTACTCCCAGTCCGAGAATCCCGAACACTAAATATTCTATTTCGCTATAAAACGGCGACTGAATAGGTGTATTCCAGAAGTAATTTGTCAGTAAGATATGAACGATAAAATGAATAAAGAAACAAAGAAGAGATTGTTTTAATAAAGAAAACTGCTTTCTATATCGAATAAGAGGAAGGGAAAACAAAAAGGTAAAAATTAAAATTAAGATAGTCAGTAACCAATGACTTTCTAAATAGATACTGCACACGGCCATAGTGATACCTGCAACTGCACCGGCTCTATAACCAAAGTACAGAACGGTCAAAATAAGAGGAAGGAAACGTAAATCATATGTAATTTGTTGATACGTAACGCTATATACCATAAGAATAGCAGAAACAATACTTGCATAAATACCACTCATCCATTTGTATTTATGGGCTAGACGCTGTAACAAAAATATTCTTATCGCAATCATAATACTAACAAAAAACGAAAAAATACATAAGTTAACAAATAATCCGCTACTAATCACTCCTTCTATTCCTCCTTTACTTGTAAATATGCGTAAAATAATTCCCTTATATAGAGAGTGTAACATGAATAAGCGCTGCTATTTATAAAATTAATAAAAAAACTAGTCTCGCCCGAGGCAAGACTAGTTTTTTTATTATCTATGCTGATCTTGATACATAGGTCCTTCTGAAATCATATTGCTTTCAGAAACGTACGTAGGATCTGAATGCGCATCTTTATTTAGGCTAGCATTTACCTGCTGTTTTTTAGATAAACTTGAAAGTTTTACTTTGGCACTTCGAACAAGTCCTTTTACTTTCCGTCGTTTCGCAGCATCGCTTAATATATAAGACGTAATGCCGACTCCTACCGTTGATAGCGTAATACCTGATATCAATGCTTTTTGTTTTCTTTTTCTCATAATAGCTCCTTCCTTGTACCTTTTTGAATCTTACAGTAACTTTTCCCCCTCAGGTAATCTCTCAAACCAGATTATTCAGATTATTCACTTCTTTAACAAGACGCGGCAGTGTGTCCGCTCCTGCTATTCCATCTGAAAAAAGGCCATACCGATTCTGGAATTTTTTCATTGCAGCGATTAATTCATCTCCATAGAAGCCGTCTGCTCCAAACTTCGGAAGAGAAAAACCTAGCGCAAGTAAGTTTTGCTGAATTTGTTTGACTCCTAACCCTCTATCACCTTTGGAATACACAAAGGGTCCTTTTTTATTATTCGTCATAGAGAGATTTGTTGTGACTTCTTTAAAAAATGAGCAGTCCATTTCATTTATATCCACATTTGTAGAAATTCCTTTTACTCTGCCAGAATCCGTATACTGAAACATGGCCCATCGCTGCCACTGACTTAGCTCACCAGGGTGCTGCATACCGCCTTGTCTGTTGGCCGCACTATATCTTGCTACCCACAAAGGATACTTACTTATTTCGTTTGTGAAAAAAGTTTTAGCAAAATGATAATTTGTATATACGATAGGCTTAATTCCTGTTGTTTTGTGAACATGCTCGAGCCAGCTTACGGCAAAGTCAGAAACAAATTCTTTAGATTTTTTTTTATCTTCTTCTAGATCCAAACACGGCGGAAGGTCTAGTTTCATTTGTCCAAGCTGAGCAATAAAAAAAGCAGCTTCTTTCTCCGGGCTATTTGTACAGTGAGCATAATGATAAAACCCTACTCTCAAGCCCGCATTTTTGGCACCTATATAATTTTCATAGGATCTAGGGTCTACAAAAGTTCCGCCTTCTGTTAACTTTATATACACCCCTTTTACTGAGGTGTTTTTTATTTCTTTCCAATTAATGATTCCTTGATGATGAGAAACGTCGAGAATAATAGGATTATTTGAATGTCGCCTTTGCATAGTTTTCACCTCTTTTGCTAGCTTCCTTATGTATACGACGAATCTTTCAAAACCCCTGTTTTTTCCGGATCCCGGTATTCTTTTATAACAATGTGTAAAACATTGCTCATTTGAATAGCTAAATAAGCTTCATGTTTTTTGTCATAATAACGATACCATCCTTGCGTATGAATAATAGATTCCTCAAGCTCTTTTACATTTTCTGATTCAACCAATGTACCGATTGATTTTTCATTTCCAAAATAAAACTTCACTTCGTACGTCACTTGAATCCCTCCTTTATAGAAATGTAAATACCCTAATCGTATGTACTTGAATCTAGTATAAGGCAGTGTAAAAATTCTTTTAATCCGCAATTTCTTTTTATGTGTTTATTTAGAACAATGTTTATTTTATTAATATTTATTAAAAAGAAGCCAAGCAGATCAGAATGCTTGGCTTCTTTTTTTTATTTTGATGGATGAATCATATTAGCGGGATTTACCCATTGTTCAAATTGTTCTTCTGTCAGAAGGCCTGTTTTGACCGCTGCTTCTTTTAATGTCGTTCCTTCTTGATGAGCCAGTTTGGCGATTTTAGCCGCATTTTCATAACCTATGTGCGGATTTAATGCTGTTACAAGCATAAGAGAATTTTCTAGATTATGCTGAATCTTTTCTTTGTTGGGTTCAATTCCTACTGCGCATTTATCGTTAAAAGCCTGCATGGAATCTGTCAGCAATCTAACTGATTGTAAAAAATTATAAATAATAACCGGCTTAAATACATTTAATTCAAAGTTTCCTTGACTAGCCGCAATGCCAATCGTCACGTCATTCCCAAGCACTTGTGCAGAAACCATTGTTAGAGCTTCACTTTGAGTTGGATTTACTTTTCCAGGCATAATAGAACTTCCTGGTTCGTTAGCAGGAATCGTAATTTCGCCTAGCCCGCTCCGAGGACCGCTTGCCAGCCAGCGCACGTCATTGGCGATTTTCATTAAGTCAGCTGCTAATGCTTTGAGTGCACCGTGGGCATAAACCACTTGATCGTGACTTGTTAATGCATGAAATTTATTAGGTGCTGAGACAAATGTTTTTCCAAGCGTGCTGCTGATTTCTTTCGCTACTTCATCGCCGAAGTCAGGATGTGCATTTATCCCCGTCCCAACAGCTGTACCGCCAATAGCTAGCTCCTTCATATACTCTACGCTTTGTTTAATCATTTCTTCATTCTTTTCAAGCATATGATGCCATCCGCTAATTTCTTGTCCTAGTGTTAGCGGTGTAGCATCTTGTAAATGGGTTCTGCCTATTTTAATAATATCTTTAAACTGCTCTTGCTTCGCAGCGAACGTTTCTTTTAATGTTTTTAGAGCAGGCAATAATTGATCTTCCACTTCTAGTACAGCTGCAATATGAAGAGCTGTAGGAAAAGTATCGTTAGAGCTTTGTGACATATTCACATCATCATTTGGATGAAGCGTTTCGTTGCCATTTATTAGCTGGTTTCCTCGGCGGGAAATCACTTCATTTACATTCATGTTTGATTGCGTTCCGCTTCCTGTCTGCCATACTACTAAAGGAAAATGTTCATTCCATTTCCCTTCAATAATTTCGTTAGCAGCTTGTACGATGGCTTCCGATTTCCCTGCTGATAGTTTGCCTAGTTTATGATTACTAATAGCCGCACTTTTCTTCAAAACCGCAAAAGCGCGTATTACTTCAATCGGCATTTTTTCAATTCCTATTGGAAAATTTTCTTTACTTCTTTGCGTTTGCGCTCCCCATAGTTTATCTTCTGCCACTTTGATTTCTCCAATTGAATCTCTTTCGATACGATAGCTCATAGTTAGAACTCCTTTTCAATATTTTCTTTACCTATTAGTATTGATTATATGGATGAATTTCATGACATAATAACAATTATTCACTGTTGAAAATTCCCTTTATTTTATTTTTTAAACGGCATTAAACACTTTGATTATTTAGCTCATAGTTTATTTTGATTTTCTAACATAAAAAAAGATCCGAAGAGTACGCTCTTCGGATCTTTTTTTAATACGTCTAATTTTACTTATGAATCCATACAGCACCAGCTGAATTGTCTTTTGCTTCACCAATTACGTCTAATTTTAATCCGTTTTGAGGAAGCAAGCGGCCTGCATCTTTAATTCTTTCATCTAAATACGATTTTTTGTCATTGAAGCTTGTAACTCCATTTGATTCTTTAGATGAAATAGTTCCCCACGTTTTATGAGAATATGACCAAGCAGGTGATTTATCAAATGAGAACGCCGCGTCTGCAATTTGATATCGGCTTGAATTTGCTGTCGTGCTAATCCCATTCACATTAAAGTAAAGGACTTTATGAGCATGGGAATCAACCACACCAAGGAATCCTTCACCCGGATGTTGTCCTACCCAGTTATCAAGATAGCTTTCATCTGCGTACCAAAGCAGCATGCCTGTATTATATTTTGCACCGCGCGCGAATTGAAGTGCTTTATCGCTGCCTGCATAGTTTCTCCACTCAAGGTAATAATAGTTATCTTTATAGCTGATGCCGTTTGTCTTTTCAAATCCATCTAACGTTACTTTTGGCGCTCCTTCAGCATCGTCCGTAAATACCGTTTTTCCATTTACTACTAAACTTGCATTATCAAGTGCAAATCCTTGAAGAGCAAGTCCTCCGTCCGTTACGTATTCAAATTGAAGCTTGATTTTTTCACCTTTAAACTGCGTTAAGTCATAGCTTTTATCTTCCCATTTTCCGCCGGAAGTTTCAGCAGAACCGTCTGCATTATTCGCTTTATCACCAATTGTATCTAACAGAACTTTTGAACCGTCAGGAAGAATCGCATTTACATATAAATAATCGTATTCTGCCTCTACTTCATAGAACGCTTTATAATTAAACGTCGCTGTTTTGGCCGCTGTTAAATCAAACTCTGGCGTCGTCATTGTCGTATGCAGATCGTCTCCGCGTTTACTGTAGTAGTAGTTGCTTCCAAACTCAGGCTTAATCCCTTGAACAGCTTTTTTAGGTAAATTAATCTTTACAATACCCGGTCGTTTGGATTTTGTCACGCTTTGATCAACCACGCTCACAGAGCCTGATTTTGTAATGTTTTTGCTGTCGATTTGTTGAATATTTGCCCAGTTTCCACCCATATTTGCTTGGAAAAACTCTTTATTTTGCGGGGAGAAACTTGTCGGTTCTGTTCCAGCTACTTCACCAGCCCAGCTCCCTCCGCTCATAATTGACCAAACGCCTACCGGCTCACCTTGACCTGTATACTGTGTATCATACTCATCCGGCAAACCTAAATCATGGCCAAATTCATGAGCAAAAACGCCAACTGCTCCGTCTTCTGGTTCAATTGTATAATCATAAGCAGCCATATTTGTTCCAGGAACTTTATACACTTGTCCCAAAGTAGAGCGATGAGACCAAATAGCATCGTTTCCTAGTTTACCTCCACCTGCTTCTTGCCCAGTTCCAGCATGAATGACCATTAAGTGGTCCACTATGCCGTCAGGCTCATTGCGGTTGCCGTCTCCATCGATATCATATTGATCGAACTGATCATAATCTGAAAGGTTAATGCCGCTTTTTGCTGCTGCAGCAAGCGCTTCTTTTACAAGATTACGAGGTCCTTTAGATCCAGGCGCATTATCGTTTCCTCCCACTGGATTGTCTGCTCCGTATTCTTTTGCGTTTCCAGGGACAGTTAACCAGTCAGAAACCGTTCCATCTACTGTGTAACTGCCTCCAGACTGTTCTTCATAATATTGCTTAAACGTTTTAATTTTCTTACCGTTAAATAGCGTAAAGTCTTTCTTTCCAAACATTAATTGCTGATAGTGATTTCGGTTAAAATCTTTTGCATACATGTAACCAGGTTCTTGAACGACATTGTTATGCTTAAAGTCTGCGTATTCGACTAAAAGAACAAGAACTTTATCTTTTCTCACTTGTCCGTTATATTTGGCCTGAGCTGCAGGTTTAACGTTTACCCCGTTCCCCGAATTGTTTCCTTGAGACTTAATATTAGCAAATTCGCCTCGTTGAAACTTTTCTTTTTGTTTTGTTTGCATTTCTTTCGCTTTCAAATCAATTTTGCTAGCTTTATGTCCCTTCATGCTCTCTTTATGTGCATCTTTTTTGTTTATGTAAGAAGTAACGGCTTTCTTCACTTCTTGCGGTGTTGCACTTTGAGAAATAACTCCTTGGTTTTTCAATGCGTTAGCCAATCTTTCTTCCGGTACTGTATTCATATCAATTGGTGAACTCGGAAGTTCCTCCGATTGTGCGGTTTTAGCTGAAGCCGTACTTCCATTCATAAGTACTGGCCCCACTCCGCTTAATGTAACAGTTGTGGCAAGAAAAGATGTCCCCAAAATCTTTTTCCAGCTTTTCAAGTAAACCCCTCCATTTTAGAATTTTCAAACTATTAGCAAGATTTATTTTATATTCTAAAACTAGGAAGGTCAACTACATTTTACTATATTATTAAAATTTTTTGATTCTAGTAGATAATGTAAAATAGTTTTATAGTATGTAACTAGTTTTCTTTGCCTGACAATTAAAATGTCTGATAAACCCTTCTTACGTGTGCAAATTCCATGCCAAGTCGATAACTAAAACTAAAAATATATGAAGCGTATTTTTTTAGGGAATTAGAACTATCTTTTCGGTATTACTATTATATAAAAACAAAAAATTCCCCATTATGGATACAGAAAGATAAAAAAATCACTTCCCAATAGACGAGAAGTGATAATCTCTGTATGCAAGTAAATTTTAAGAATGTTCTTTTTGACGCTGCAGCAAGATATGATAGAGCGACATGCTCCAAATAGACATATTGCGCGCTGCGATTTCATAAGGTTTTTCATCAATTTTAAACAAGAAATCCCCTTCATAACTCACGGATTTCCCTTGCTTTTCCAGCTCTTGTTTAACAGCTTCGATCCATTCTACTGCATTCGTATAATGCTTGTTCAAACGAACTTTAATAGTTTGATTCCTGTAATGAATAAAAGATGTAATTCCCCAAAAAATTAAGACAAGAAAAAGTACCATATACAGCAATTGCATGATAACGATCCCCTTCTTCCTTCATTTCATTATTTTCAATGAAGACTTAATTTAGATGAGTAAATATTACTATTCTCCTTTCCTATCGTCATCTCCTTTAAAAAAGTGAATTCCTTTTCCTCGTGGGCGTATAAAATAAATCCATCTACGTGCTCCCTCATCTTTTTTACTAACGTTTTCTGTTGAAAAATGATAAGCTAATAGAATGATAAATAGAAAGGGAGGGCGACGAGTTGTCAACTGAACAAGTGAAATTAGCAGCCGTTTTAGACGTTGAAACAACGGGCTTAAGTGCTCAAACATGCGATATTATCGAACTAGCAATTGCTGTTGTTTCTTATGATTCTTCTACCGGAGAAATAATCGACATTGTAGAAGAATATGAAGAATTTAATATGCCTTCAACTCCCATTTTCCCGTATATTACAAACTTAACGGGAATTACAAATGAGATGGTCAAAAATAAAACATTAGACGATAAAAAAGTGGAATCGCTGTTAACTAGCGTTTCGGCTATCATCGCTCATAATGCTTCTTTCGATCGCAGTTTTCTTTTAAAACGGTATCCATCTTTATTTAACCAAAAATGGCACTGCTCTATGCGTGCTGTCAAATGGAAAGAGTACGGCTTTCCTAATAAAAAACTAACAACGCTCCTTGATCATCATAATATTGAGAGAGAGCACGCTCACAGAGCTATGGATGACGTGAAAGGAACCATTGACTTGCTCAGACGGCAAAATCCTAGCGGAGAGCCCTATTTTTCTGAAGTATTAAAAAAAGCAATGAGCAAACCTAAAAAAACAGCGGCCTCCACTCGTTTTTAACTCAGCAAAAAAAGCGCAGCTTCTGCGCTTTTTTTGTTTTTATTTGCAGATTTCTTAAGTGTTGAGTTATATGTTTGAGGAGTATGTTTGGAAACAGCGAGGCTGTAAACGCACCAGTAGAAAAAGAAAAGTGCCTGCTTTCAAGCAAAAAAAGCCGCGGAGGAACAAACTGAACAGCTGGTATTTACACACATATACGAAATCAGCTGAATTTCTAATAATCTGGAAGATTTTAATTATATTTCTCTTATTTTTTGATTTTGAAGATCGTGATGCGTTTGTTCTAGTTCACTTAAATTCAATTCGTACAAATGTCTCCCGTCTTCTGCTTTAAAGTAACCCGATTCAATAATTTGATTCATTAAAAGATCTTTCTTTTGCTCAAATGCTTTTTCAGATGTCATGTTATCATCTCCTTTTTCAAGTGAATATCTTTCATAGAAAAGACGTACACCGCTTGTGGTATACGTCTTGTTGCTTTTCACACTCGTTACCTATGTTTAAAAACAACGCAATCGTTACATTTTATCGAGAAGGCTGCTTATGTCTTGCAGCCATATTGAACATTTTGGTGATGCACTACTTTTATACCCTTCATGGTGTTCTTAAAACGCAATTGGAAAAAGATTTTCACAAAATTTGTTTTTCATCTACTGTCCCGCTTTCAAAATGCGGCTGCGCGGCGATTTTTTTCGTTGCTAAACTGACCACCATTAATACAACTAAATTAATAAACAAAGAAATAACGCCGACATTTGTATCTTTAATGATTTGTGGCAACGCAGGAAACAACGTGCCAAGCGTTGTTTCAGTAATCGTTATATACATCACAGACGCAATGCCGGCAACAATACCTGCACATGCCCCGTATTTAGTCACGATATTGTTTTTCATTAAACTAAAAATAAAAGCAGGAAACAGCTGCGTCACAATGCTGTAGCCCATTAGTAAAAGCGTTACAATCGTATTCCCTCCATGAAGTGTAAAATAGACTGAAACAAGCGCAATGACCGGTACAAAGCATTTAGCCAGTATCGAAATTTGTTTGCCCGTCGCTGAAGGAACAAGAACGCCATAAACGTTTTTGGATAGTGACGTAGAAGCTGCCATCAAAAGCATCGATCCAGGTACAAGTGCTGTTAATAAACCGGCTGCGCCAATAAAGCCGACAATCCACGGGTCAAATGTTTGAATGGAAAGACGAAGCAGTGACAAGTCCGCTTCTGCACCTTGTAGTCCAGGTACCTGCATAAGAGCAGTAAACCCTACAAAAAAGACAAAAAGCAGCATTAACGTATAAATAGGACTTATAATAGAATTCTTTCGAAATACATTCTCGTTTTCAGCTGAATACGTTGCATTAAACGTATGCGGCCACATGTAAAATCCTAATACGGTCAGCATGACTGTAGAAATAAACCACGAAATACTTAGACCTGTCTTGGGAAGAGTAAGAAACGTTGGATTTGCTTGATGCACAGCCTCAAACATCGGCTGTAAGCCTCCGTAGTAATGAATCGGCATATATATTCCTAAAAATAAGACAACAATAAAAATCATAATATCTTTAACAATAGCCGTCCACGCGGAGCCATGTATGCCTGATATCATTAAGTAAACCGTTAATGATATGGCTCCAATCCAAATGGCTGCGGTTGAAGAGATAGACCCATAAGAAGCTTCAGATACAATAATACCTAAGCCTTTGAACTGTAAAATAATATAAGGAACAATTGCCAGCACCCCTGCGCATGAAACAACGATGCCGAGAAACGGGCTGTTGTATTTTGAAACAAAAAAATCTGGCTGAGACATAAGCTTATGCTGCTTCGCATATCGCCATATTTGCGGGCCAATCCAATACCCTAACACGTACGCTAAAGAAATATAGGCTAAAATATAAAACGCTGGCCCTCCTTTTCCATATGCCCAAGCGCTTCCTCCTAGAAACGTAAAAGTAGTATAGATTTCACCCGCCATCAAAAAGAAGACAAAAACAGTTCCAAAACCTCTGCCGCCTACGCTCCACTGTTCTAAATCCATTTTTTTGCCCCGCGTAGCTCGAATTCCAAGATAAATAGCTAAAAGTAAAAAACCAAAAATAATAATCAGAGCAGTATTCATTATTTATCTCCTCCTTTAACAGCAGGATCGAGCTTGTACACAATGCCCATAATAAAAGACGTAAGGATTACCCACATAACAATCCAAAAGAGAAAAAAAGGCATCCCTAAAATAAACGGCGTTACTTTGTTAACAAAAGGCAATAAACCTAATATTCCTACAAATGGAAGCAAGCAAAGAAGATAAATTATTTTCATAGAACTCCTCCTTAATCACACGGCTTATCAGTACTTATCTAACACTTTAACTATCTCATTATGTACTTCTCTTATTCTTCTCTTTACACCTCCATTCTTGAGCTAAACGAGACGTTTGGCATAGAAAACAGCCGTTTATTTGTTCCTTAGTATCTTCCATTTGTCCCCATGTGAAAAGGAGTTTGTAAGGCATGCTTACAAGATTTTGAATACAGCAGAATATAGACAAACAAAAAGAAACGGAACTCAGAGTAAAGGTCTCAGTTCCGTTTCGATTTAGCATTTCTATACTTTATTCTTCTTTTTTCTTTACACCAAGCGAAGAGAGAGCTTGTTTTAAATGTCCAAACGTTTCAATTTTATTAAAACTAATTCCTACATTAACAGCCGTCTGAGCCATGTCAGGACTCACTCCTGACATAATCGCATGGATGCCTAGCAGCTGCAAAATGTTAATCAAATCAAAAAATTTGTGAGCAACATACGTATCTACATAATTTACACCCGATAAGTCAATGACTAGATGCCTTATATGTTTTTCTGCACACTTTTTTGGAACAACCTCGATAATAGAATCACCTTTGATTTCATCAATAAGCCCTACTAAAGGCAAGACCGCGATGTGATCTACAATTGGAATGACAGGAAAACTCGTTTCGTCGATTAGCTCTTGCTGAAGACTTATTTTTTGCCTTGTGATTTTATAATACTGTTCGGAGAATTCATTAAGGAGTTTATCAAATGTTGTATGATAAACTTCGCTCCAAGACAGTATATCTTCTTTTGTAATAGATGAATGTATCAGACTATATGTTTTGACATACGTCCAAATAATTTTTCTTGTTTTGCTTAGCGCTTCTACTACTTCGTAAATCGGCGTATCAAATTTAATTCTGCTGTTTACTACTTCCGTCGTCCATTTCACCATACGTTGTTTAAAAATCTTTTGATCGTCAAGAAAGCCGCTCGCAATTGTTTCAATCGTATAAAGATGCTGCTCACGCAGCTTTTTCTCAACTGAAGCATCTGCGTCCTTTGAGTAAATCGATCCTTTAATATTACTTCTTTGGCGCAGCCATTCTTCACTGATAGAGGCTGAATTTTCTAAAATATATTCAAAAAGTCGTTGATTTTGTTCACTCACTACTGTTTAACCTCCGTTCACTTTCTCCTTCTGTCCACTTACTTACAAAACGCACCTTATGATAAATCCATGCTTCATATTTTTTCCTCGTCCATCTCTATCATACACGATAACCGCTTTGCATACTTATAGAGAATTAGATATAAACAAGCAGGTGTTTGATTATCTACATAGATAAACTGCCGTGTATAATGCAGCTATCATTTATTTTCACATGAAAGGATGTTAATTGTATTGAAAAAATCAATTATTTTGTTGGGGATTCTCGCTACAAGTATTGGATTATCCGCTTGTTCAAACAATACAACAACTTCTTCTGCCACAAACTCTTCTGCACATTCAGGTCATGAACATCACAAAGCTGCAGTTGCTGATATTCGCGAAGAGACTCCGGGAGCAGATGTTTTGCCACAGTTTTTGAAGAACCAGCCTAAAGATATGAAACTAGTTTATCTATCCGTTGCTAAAAATCGTGAACTACTTGAAAAAATCCCTTGCTACTGCGGATGTGGCATGGAAGCGAATCACAAAAACAGCTATGACTGCTTTATTTTTAAAAACAAAAGAAACGGAGCAGTTGTCTGGGATGATCATGGAACAAAGTGCGGATTGTGTATAGAAATTGCAGCTAAAGCTATGCTCGACTATAACCGAGGCAAATCAATAAAAGATATCCGCAAAGACATCGATGAAAAATATAAAGAAGGCTATGCACAACCCACTCCTACTCCTTCCTTGTAGGACATTGGCAGTTTTTAAGCAAACATTCGCGATAGGTATATATATAAGGAGAAGATATCAAAAACACATTCTTTTTTAGCGTTTTGAAAGCTGATTCATCTTTGAAAAAGCAAAAAACACTCAAATAGCTATTTGAGTGTTTTTGTGTATTATTCTTTCACAAACTCTTTTGTACTTCTTACTGTATCAATCGGACGCACGAGCTTCTCAATTTCTGCACGTTTTGGCTCTAAAAAAGGAGGCAGTGATAATTTTTCTCCGAGCGTTTCGTAAGGTTCATCTCCCAAAAATCCTGGTCCATCTGTCGCAAATTCAAATAAAATTTGCGGAGCCACTCTTGCATACAACGATTCAAAGAAGTGACGATTCACATAACCAGACGTATGGAAACCGAAGCTTGGCATTCGATTAATCCACTCTTCAAGAGCTTGTCGATTTTCTACGCGAAAAGCAACGTGATGAACAGTTCCAAAACCTTGCTGAGCCTGCGGAAGTTTTTCATTGTGTTCTACTACTACTTGCGCACCGTTTCCTCCTTCTCCTACTTCGAATAGGTGAAGGTCTCCTTCTTGAGCAATCTCTTTAAATAAAAGGACTTTTTCCATCATTTCTTTAAAGTAATTAAACTCGGCAATACGAATAAAGATAGGACCAAGTCCTGTAATAGCGTATTGAAGAGGGACAGGGCCTTTTTGCCAAGGAGTGCCTGATTCAACTCCTTGATTTCCTTCATCGGAAATTAACTGATACTGCTGATCATCAAAATCAACAAACGAAAGCGTCTTTTTCCCAAATAGCTCTTGAATCCCCGTATGATTTACTTCTAAGCGATCAAAGCGCTTTACCCAATAGTCTAAAGCCGCATCATTTGGAACGCGGAAAGATGTTTTTGAAATTTCATTTGTTCCGTGAAAACCTTTTGGAATACCTGGAAAATCAAAAAAGGTCATGTCCGTTCCGGCGCTGCCTTTATCATCTGCAAAAAACAAATGATACGTTTGAATATCATCTTGATTGACCGTTTTTTTAACTAAGCGCATGCCTAACACATATGTGAAAAATTCATAATTCTTTTCTGCACTGCTTGTAATAGCCGTTACGTGGTGTATTCCTTTTAAGTGGTTCATTCTACATTCCTCCGGATAAATCGTCTAGTTTATCATTTATTATTTATCTTTAATTTGAATATCTTTAATTTGAATATCTTTAATTAAAGATAATATACCATGATTAATTTTCCTTTGTCAATAAAGTATGGATGATCTCGGAAGGAAATATGTATATTTTTACATTTAACCAAAACATTATAAATGAGGACGAGCCAAATCGGCAATAAAACATCGTATAAACAAAGAGCTTTTACAATTCAAAAGCTCTTTGTTTATTCTTTAATTTTCAATATGCTTGATTATAATTGCAGGATTGCCTCCGACTACCACGTTATCAGGAACATTTTTTGTCACAACGGCACCCGAAGCAATTACCGCATTGTTGCCTATTTTCACTCCAGGATTAATAACGGCTCTCCCCCCAATCCAGACGTTATTTCCTATTTCTACGCGTTTTCCAAACTCAGCTCCTGAAATTCTTTCAAGAGCATGCAAAGGATGAGTTGCTGTATAGATATGTACACCTGGTGCAAGAAAACAATTATCTCCTATTCTTATTTCACATACATCTAAAAGTACGCAATCAAAGTTAGCATAAAAATTTTCTCCAACATGAATGTTAGAACCGTAGTCACAGCGGAAAGTAGGCTCTATGCAAAGAGAATTTCCCGTAGACCCAAACAGTTCTTTTAATAAGTTTGTACGTCTTTCTTCTTCCCTTTCTGTTGTTTGGTTATAAAGCCTTGTTAATCTTCGAGCGTTTTCACGTTCTTTTATTAATTGCGGATCAGCGGAAAGGTATAATTCTCCATCCAGCATTTTTTGTTTTTCTGTTTTCATTTTGCATCCCCTTTTTTGTAGTTCCTTCTCTAACCGATACTGATTTATTCTCTTACACGATATCATGTTTTTAAACCTTTGTCCGGTATTCGCTGAGATTATACCCCCCCCAGGCAAACATTAGTTAATTTAATAACTCCCGGAAGCTAATTTTTTAATCTTTTTATATAAAAGGAATAGTAAGAGAAAACTTCATCACATATACTATATAAATTTATATAAAAGGCAGGGATATCATGAAAGCACAGCGCTTGGTAGATAACCAAAAAGGAACATACAGCAAGGAAGTTCAGAAGCACTTTAACCTAAAAATAAATGGGAAAATTTATACGCAACCCTCGCCGCAATTACCTCCCTCAACCCCTATGCAGAAGAAAAATCTTAAATACAAACCTCAAAATAAAGTTCTACGCACGTACGATAAAAAAGATAAAACATTAAATGACACACAAGAAAAGCTCATAAAATCTGCAAAAACTAGATTAACTAAATATGAAAAGCTTCTATTAAGCAATGAGCTTTCAGAATCTGCGGCTCTTTACTCACCTTTTGGGTTAGAAGAGCTGGTACGAATGGCTAGTAGAGAGGAGTGAACGATTTGTGTTGGGTGAAAAAGTAATCATTGATACAAACATTTGGGCTTCACATGCGCTTAATTATCCAGAAGTTGTAGAATATATTAATGAACTTATTTCAAATAATGCGGAATTTTTAATGCCTACCGTTGTACAAATGGAACTTCTGTCGCATTGGGAAGTAGAAACAAATCCTCAAGTCAAAGCAGTAAAAAATCATTATATTTACGATATGACAGATAAGATTGTGGACGTTACAAGTGAAATTGCGCAGCTAGCAGCTCAAATTCGCAGAAAAGCTAAAATAGAATCCAATAAAAAAATTAAAGGCCCAGATGCGATGATTGCCGCATCTGCTTTTATACATAATGCAAAACTGATTTCTAACAATAATAAAGATTTTGCTTGGATTACATTTAATTTCAGCTATCGAGGTCAACCATTATCTTATGTAAATCCTATTAAAGATACGATTGCTTATGCTTCTTTTATTAAAAGCTTTGAACATCCCACCCTTCCCGATGCTGATAACTTACAAGAAAACGAGAAGGAAAGCTAATTTGCTTTTATCTTCAAAATAATCCTCGTCTCCCCCCTTTTTCAAATTAAAAGTTTGACGGGTACATACTCCAATTCTTTCTATAATGAATACAGTAAAAAGCATAAAAACTTAGGCGGTGAAAAGAGTGAATTATCAATATTACCCGGAACAACCTTTAGAAGAGTATCAATATGGCTATGATTATTATTCAAATCCCCAAGAAGCTGACGAAAGATTCCCTTATGGTTATTATCCATATCCTCGCCCTCGGCCATTTTATCCTTACCCTTATCCTCGCCCCATTTATTACCACCCCCCTTACTTTTACCCTCGTCCTCGTCCATTTTACCCACACCCAGTGTATTGGAGATAAAAAAAGAAGAGCGATCAGCTCTTCTTTTTTGTTTCTTGATATTTAGACATCTCTTCTTGAATAATGGTCACAAAAGCTTCATTTTGTTCAATTTCAAAAACAGTAATAGCTTTTTCTAGGTAGGCTATTCCTTCTTTAAGCTCACCAAGCTGACAGAGTGCTTCTCCAATTTGATAGTGCAGTTCTCCTAATAAATAAAGCGTCTCATGCTGAATACACAGCTCTAGTCCTGCTTGTGCATATTTAACCGATTTTTCATAACGTTCCATTTGCAAAAGCGCACGCGATAATCCATATAAAATTCGAATTTTAACAAGAGGATCTTTTAACTTAGGAAGCAAAGCAATATGCTGCAACCCTTCCATAAACGTACTGAACGCTTTTTTTAAATGACCTTCTTCTTCATAAATAATGGCAATACTATTTAAAATAGCAATCTCTTTTTCTGAATAAAACTGTTCGCTCGTACGCGTGAACGCAATAGCTTTTTCCAATTTACGAAGCGCTTGTTCAAATTTATTTCCAATATAATAATCACATATGGCTTCGTGCCATAGGAAAAATTGTGCATGAAAAGGATCTTGAAACATAGGATTATCTTTTTCTTTGTTCACCATATGTAACACGGTTTCATAATCGCGTTTTCGTATATAATGCCTAATGGTCGATTTAATTTCTTTTGAATAATCGTTGGGCGTTAGCTCTCCTGCTTCAAAGAAATAATTCATCGGAACCCCTAAGCGTTTCGATAAATGATAGAGAACTTCACTGCTTGCATGAATTTCACCTTGTTCAAATCGATGTAGCTCTTCTTCAGTACAAATTCCTTCTGATAACTCGACAGTTGTCATTTCCGCAATCTTTCGCAGATCTTGAATCAGCTGACCTACTTGTTTTTTATCATTCAAAAAATCACCTTACTTAAAACGTACAAACCCCGTTAAAACAACGTTCCGTTATAATATTGTAAGCCTATTGTACATTTAGATAGTTTTTTTATCAATAGAAATAAGAAAAAAATCCCAATAAAAATTCTTCTAATTATATTGACGTCACACCTAACCCACTTAACCTTTATAAAATATCACCTTGAATTGATAAATTAATTCAACTAACTAATTTTTCTAAGTCCTTGATTAATTCATTAGGGGTGCAAGTATTATTCATTACGTTATTACATATCTTTAGAAGCTCAAGTTTAACTTCTATGTTAATTTCCTTTGATTTCAATTGCTCTTCCACAACAAACAGCCCCTTAATAAGTACATATTATCATAAAAAAGGATTTTTTTGTTATTTTTTCATATGTTTTTGCTTCAAATTTCTTTCTCTGACTTAAAATAAATTTCTTTTTACCTATATTATTTTAATGTATACTAAAAAAACTATATATCCAGAAGGAGGAAATTTAATGACAATCTTTACCGTAGATGCACTTTTAGAAAATAACTCTCAAGTACTACAATATTATCAAACTGCTAGTCGACTAGGGGAAGACATTTGCAATGATCCTCAAAGTGAGACATCTGAAGGTTTATCTCGTATTTTATCTAACCGACAGGTTACTTTTGAAGAGCGGTGTGGCGGAAGACCACTAGGTCAAGAAGTTAAAAATTTAGCAGATGATGCTTCCAGTTCTTATGATGTGGAGTAAAATAATAATGTGCAAGGTTTTGAAGTCTTGCACATTATTTACAATTGTTGAGATTACTCTTCCTCTTCATTGTTTTCACCAATAAATTTGCTTAAGTCAATCTTTCCCTCAAGTATCAGTTTATCTATTATGGCATCTACATATAGACTTACACACTTCTTTCTAATCTCTTCTTGTTCTTCTAAAGTGCGTTTTCTTTTTGATGGAACGACTTCCATTGTAATCTTATACTCCTTTTTCTTTTTCATTACTCTTACACCCTTTTTCCTCTTTTACTCTATGATTGATATAATCCATCATCATATTTTCAATAATGTAGCATTAAACATACGCTTTAGTTCCTCTACATCTTTAGCAGTAGTAATAATCCATGCTCGTATATCTTTATCCATCTTACTCTGCAATACTCTACATGCTTCATTACGCATAGCTAATACTATATCCGTTAAGTGTTGTGGCTTATCATACATATCCACCACTGTTACTGCCATCCATAAATAATCTACATCTAATATTAGATCGCCATGTTCCATATGTTCTTTTACATAAGTAGTTTTACCACTACCTACCGCCCCATTAACAATAGTAACATTGCTTTCTCTCATATGTTCTCTTACCTTCTTAATCTTCGTGTACTTAGTACCATCTACTTCAAAGTGAATTTTATGATGATGTGCTTTACATACTAATTGTAGATTGTCTATTGATAAACGTTTACTCCAATCCTCTTTCACTTCTATAAGGTGATGGACTATTTCAACAGGAGTAAGCCTGCCTTCTTCAAGACAGACCTTGCATAAAGGGTTTAACCTCTTCTTCCTATTGCGTAATTTAATCCATGAAATACTAGAATAAAAGGCTTGTTCTTTCTTATCTATTCGCTGTTCTTTATACTCTCGATGAGTATCTTTCCTACACTTATCACAATATGTATCATAAGTTAATTTTCTACATTCCTCCGTGTTACATATCTTAGGACTCTTGCGAGGCACGATGTGTTTTAATCACCCTTCCTCTTCCTTTTATTATTTAGCACATATTTCAATTTATGTAATTTAGACATAATAAAAAGCCACCCAATTAGAGCAGCTTAAACTTATAAAAATATTAACTTTTATTTCAGCTCTAAAAGTAAATAACTTAGCGCCCTATCTAATGCTTCAGATATATTTTCAACCTCTTCAATCAACTCTGCGCCAGATTTCAAATGATAAGATAAACCCGTATCAAAAATTTTAATTCCACCAGCAACCTGATAGTTAGATTTTAAAACTTTCCTCAAGCTCAATACAGATCCTTGGATTTTAAAAGAAACTAAACAGTCTGGAAATGAAATTTCATTTTCCACTTTATTAAAATTGGCTTTAGGCTGTTGATTATCATTTAGCTTTACATTTAACATCTCAATGAAAGAAACAATAATATCTTGAACCACTAACAGTTCGAAATGCTTTCCTGAAATTTTAGAAACATAAGCATTAATCCAATTTTTATCGACCATATCTATTACCACCTTTTGTCTATTCTATTCGACAAAAAGTTATTTATTCTTACCTTATTATTATTTTTTCTTCTGTAACTATAAACTGCACCACATTATTTAAATTGCTATGCACTAGCTCTTTTTCATTCGAAACAAATTTTTCATGTTTTGTTATATGACTAATAACTTCTTTCTTTGATGTGGCTTCAAATTTTAATTCCTTTGTCCTGCCATTTATAAATTCAAAAACAACTTTAAATTTAAGCATATGTGTATCACCTCTTCATCTACTAGTTCGACAAAGAATGACAAATCACCTGTTTTTAATAAAAAAGGACACTGATGAATCAGTATCCTTATGCTTATTACTTCAATAATACCCCCTAAAACTGAAAGGTATGGCAGGTCCCGAAATAGGCGACTGTCCTCCACCCCCAAGTTTCGGAGCCTTGGCAGGATACCCCAATGGATAATTCCCCCACCAACTGTCAACTTCACCACTAGAATTCAGTACATATCCAGTAGGACGTCCAAAGGAAGGCATGAAATAAGGGTAGAAAGTATAGTTAAAAGGCGTATAGAAATTAGAATAAAACATTTAATCACCTACTTTGTCTTAAAGGTGTTAATACAACTCGTAAACAAGAGCCTTTATTAAAGTATGATGGCTTTTTTGTTAGTGTGTATCATATGCTTGGGGAAAATGATGAAGGGTTACTTAGCTAAAATTGTCTCCTCTAATTTTTGAAATCACATTGACCACCTCGCCTATTTCTCTAGCCCGTCTATACATAATTGACAAGCTAAACATATGTTAATGTACATTCTATTTTCTTCATCGATGAAAGGATGAGAACGTATGGCAGCTAAAATCAATTCCCTTACGATTGGTTCCATTTCTGGAGGGACTTTCATTTTTGGAAATGTAGGTCAAGTATGTCCTGCTACAAGTGCAAGCGCAAATTCCAATTCACAAACAAGTTCAGGATCAAATGCAAGTCCTAATTCAAATTCAGCAACGGGCTCTCAAAACACTTCTACTCCAACGTCATCTAATTCAACGCCTACTACAACGCCTAGTTTTGGAAGCGGAAATACAAATCCACTTTGAAAAGCATCCTTGCGTATAAGGATGCTTTTTCTACAATTATAAAGAGTAGCTATTCTAATCTGTACAACTAGCAGTGCATTCAACTACAAACTAAAAATTGAAAAACTATCTATTATCTATACAATTAATCTCACTCTATCTTTTTCTTTGTTCATTTTTTATGATGAAATCGGCAAGTCCAATATCAAGAACTGTTCTTTCATGAGATTGGATGTCCCATAATTGTTGATGGTAATCTGGTATATATACACTTCCATCATATCGTGCTCTAATAACACGTCGGAAATTCTCACTTGAACATTGCACAATGTAGGACTTTATATCATTTTCTTCTATAACATTTAGCACTTTAAAATCAAATTTAACTTTCATTCTCTAATCACCAACTTCCTGCCTTTAATTTCGACAAAAAGTGTAATAACCCTTCTTTATGTATTACTATAGGAATATTTTCATTCCACGTACTTGAAAGCAATTTGATAAGCTTCATTCTTAGTTAACCCTTGCAAACTCATTAAATATTCAACCAACATTATTCTTTGATTATCAGTTAAAGGTTCATCTTCTTCTTCATTGATACGTAACAACTCTTCATCACTAATTTCTCCATCTAATATTTTCTGATAAAGTTCATCGGTCATTATACAACCAACCTTTCTAGATATTATTAAAAGTAGATACTGTGTTCTAATTTCACAATGGGCTTAATATTATTTATTGTATTTAAGACAACGGGAGATGATACTGATGAGCAGATTTGATATTGAAACCTTAAAAAAGATTCGTGATGATTTACAAGAAATTCACTCTACTGCTATTTCTAATTATCATGATTATCCAGAACTTATGGATACAATTGATCACCTAGCAAGAGTTGCTAACATGTTTGCAAATGATAAAATTGAGAGTCTTGAAAATAATAATCTGCGTGCTGATCCACAAGGTTACATTGTGTCAAAATTATCGTCTGCTTCTTCACATATGAAAAATTACAAAAAAGGAAACGACAAACGTAAAGAAGGCGATTATGATGATTGAATATACAGGCTGGCAATTTTATGATGACTATACAGAAATTTATGGTAGAAACTATTTAACTCATCATGTTGGCTCAATGCTGGTGCCGGTTTCAAGAATAAAAGGCTTGACTCATGACAACGTTTTGTCTGAAGAAAAGTTAAGTCGTCTTCTTAAATCAATAGAAACTCACGGATATGTAACAACTGGTTCCTCTCACATGGATATTAACCTAACATTATTTCCTAATGGTGAGTTTTGCGTTGGTAATGGAGGTAATCATAGACCATACTTAGCAAAAAAACTAGGTATAACTATTATTAGAGCAATTGTAGATGTATGTATCCCACTTGACCTTTTAACAGATGAACAAATTCTACATTTTGAGTCCCTAGATCCTTATGATTTACCTAGTAACCCAGAGTTAAAAGATGTAGCATATTCCCTAGAACTAATGCCTAGCCAACAACTTGCTAAACAAACTATTATTCATATTCGATAAGTGCTTAATAGGTGCTTGTTTTTTTGTTGTTTAAAATAAAAAAGCATCCTTCTGGATGCTTCATTTCTTTACTTTAATTGTTATTTCCTCGATGTAGTCTAAATCAAATTCATATTGCTCTTTTATGTATTCAAATACATCATCATAAGTATAGTTGTTACATGTTAAATTTATTACTCTTCCACTTTTATGATGAACATTTATTGAAAACTCAGAGAGTGCGACCTTCTCATCATCAGAAGGATTCATAATTGTTGCCTTTCTCATTAATTCACCAACTCCAATTGTTATAAAATCAATATGACGCTTTTAAAGCACTAAGCTTTTCCCAACTTGATACATGCACCCAAGGAAGCTCTAAATTATCTGCATTAATACCTGGGGTAATGATTCTACCGTACAATAGGTCGTAGATTACTTCGTTTATAAGCAAAGCATCTTCATCAGAAATTCTTTCAATCCACTCTGTTCTCAAAAATTGTCCACCTTTTACTTGTTTACCAGTAATACCTCTTGATTCTAAAACATGTTCCACACTATGCCGTATTGACGTTAATTGAGTTTTTGGATTTTCTTCAAGGTGTTTAATAATAATGTTTTGGACTTCATTTTTAGTTAAACCCATAACTATCACCTCATATTATAAAATTTATTTAATGCTTTTCTTGCGTTTTCTTCTAACCCCACATTAAAGTAATTAACATTATTGGACTCTAAAGCTAGAAATTTAATTACTTCTACTACAGGTATTACTATATCTTTCTCGTAACTCCCTGAAATTCCATAGGCCGATGGTTTAAAATGTGCAAAATCATTTCGATATCTGATTAGCTTTTCAATTGCAATTTCTTGGTGGAGCTTAAGTGAAAGCACCTTACTTCTTTCGTAGTGTTGCATCATATACTCTTTCGATTTACATCGGTTTAATACAGCTTTTATAGGTAAAACTTCCCCTTGAATATATTTTGCATAACTAAGAATTTGGTCATCTGTTTGATCGCCTAATATGAATTGACTATTTTCTTGTCTTATTTTTTCTAGTTTGCCTTTAGAAATCTTTAAGGGTTTAAATACTCTTTCACTAGGGTTAGTTCCTTGGATATTACATATACCAAAACTATACAAAGCTCCATGCAAAGTAATCATTAACCATTTAAATCTATGCTTATCAGTTCTATTTTCAAAGAACTCAGCAGCCTTCTCTAAATAATCAATTGCATTTTCAAGCTCATCAGTTCGATATACTAATTCATTACTCATATGTATTCCACCTCCTCTCCATCTACTAAATTCGACAGAGAGAAACGTAGAACCTGCTTTAAAACCTAAAAATATGTATTATTATGTTATTTTGTAATTCTTTGTAACTAAATCAAATTATGTATTGTATATGTATTTTATTTTTTAATGCTCAATCGGTAATTTCTACTTCATAATTAATCATCGCTTGATATAAATCCTCAGGTATGTTACTTTTGCTTTGATTGGCCATTTTCCTAATAAGGCCCTCTTTATACATCTTATATGCACTAAAAGCATTCTCTAAATTATCATAGTTACCTAAGTAAACTTGTTTTCCTCCACTACAGCACTTAGCCATATACGGGTTCTTCTTCGATGAAGGGTCGAAGCGAAGACCTATAGGTAATTCCCCTCTTCTGGCATCACACTTGACAAAAAGTGTATTAATTGACTTTGGTACAATCAAGCACGTTTCAGGACCATACATTTTATTTCCCTTAATTTTGATATCCTTATCAAGCTCCATTCTTTCACCTTCTACACTGTAATAGTTGTCTTCCCACCATTGTGCAAAAAATTGAAAGGAATGAAATTTAGGATCGCAAACTGCGTCTTGATATGTAGGGTGAGCTTCTTTAAATTTAGCTGAATAACAACGCATTAACATAGATACCCATCTTTTGTAAATCTCTACGTCTTTCCTTGGGTCAAACATCCCCTCTCCGATATATCCAACTCCACATACCGAAGGCTCATTTACATTTTTTCGATACTTTCGTGTTCTTCTTTGTCTTGAGACAATCTCTTCCTTTAAATCTTTTTTCATCATTTAAAATCATCCATTCTATGTATTAGTAGTACACTCTCGTATACTCTGATTAGATTTCATTGAACCAACTTTTTAAAAAGAAATAGACTAGGAGTTCCCATACTCCTAGCCTTTTACTACTAATAAAAAGAATGGTTTTGGGAGATGAAGCCCAATCACAGTAAACGAAAAAACGTGAGTAAAAAAAGTTTATTAAAAACAGTTGACTCACAATTATTAATCATATATACTGAGTATAAGAATTAATAATCAGGGGTTTTATAACATTTTTTAAATAAAAGAGAAAGAGTAGTCCTGTTTAGTGTACTTTAACTATCCCCTTCCTCTAAAGAGGTATTATCTTTTAACCTCTTAAAAACACCTCTCAGCCTTACAGCCATAAGGATTTCATAGAATAAAATAATAGTTAATAAATTATAAAAAGCCCATAAACCCCGTTATATAAGGGTTCACAGGCTCTTTTTCAGCGTGACACTTTTTCTTTTGCTTTCTTTGCACGACTCTTTCTTTGACGTTCTCTTGCTAATTTAGCATCATGCTTCTTCTTACACTCTGAACATCTATCTTGGCGTTTAGTAGTTGGAATAAACTTCTTATCACAATCCACACATACCTTAGACTTATTTAAATTCTTGTATAAGCTATTTAGAATCTCTCCACCAAATGATTCCCATAATGTTGTTTTATGAGCACTATTTTTAGTGTGGAATAGGTGCTTAACAAGCACATCAGCTACAAGGTATGGATCATTGTTAATCTTGAGTAGGTCTTCTCTGATATGTTCATAAATCCAAAGTTTATTATAAGACTTAATATCTGCTTTCTTTTGCTCTAACATTAACCATTTCTTACTTCTATCTAATTTAGTGTATAGGTCGATGATTTTATTATTAGTTCTACGTTCACAGTCATTCATTAACAATTTATAATCAACTTCACCTACAACTTTCTTAAAAAAAACATTAGTATCTTTAATCACATGTTCTAATTGATTCACTACACTGTCGTTTATTTTTTCCACTTGATTTTCAGTTTTCTTTTTAGCATATTGGAAGAAGTACGGTGCTTTAAGTTTATCAGGTGCATTAAGCTGTTTCTTCAATGCTTTAGTAGGAATAGTTGGCTTAAATAAAGTTTTTGCGTAGTCAATCTCAAAGTTATTGAGGCAGCAAAGTAAACGTACAGTATCTACATTAATATCTTTTTTATCAGAACTGTTAAAGATTTTGGTGATTTTGTTACTTATCGTGCCGATATTAGCTTTGTATGCCGCCTTCAAGCTAGTGTAGATTGAATCAGGTTTGATTTGCTCTGCTTCTGCCTTTTTCATTTCGTAGTACAATGGATTGATACCTTCCATATGTTCTTCGGCAATTTTGATAAATTTAGGACAAGAAATGACTAGTAGTGAATCACCATCATTATCAAATTGTAGGGTACGTGACACAGCATCTAGACAACTCGTATAGATTGCATTAGATACAAACCATTCTTTTTTCTTATCATCAATTACATTATCACGTAAAGCATGTTCTAAGAATAAGTGAGGTGATCGCTCTAAGCAAAGTCTACCTTCTTCAAATAATGTACAATATACTTCGCCATCATTAAGTAGTCCTTCAGGATTCTTGTTGCCTTGAAACAACCATTCACAGAATGCATAAGTATCTGGTGAAACGAATGTGTATTTTCCTTGTACTTTGAGTTTGCCTGACTTAGCTCTCTTAACGAAACTTGCTTTAGTTGCTTTGATTGTTTGCTTTACATGTTTATCACTTAGCAATTCAGGATAGATTGAGATAGCTTCTTGCATAGCATTCTTTCTTGTGTTTGCATTATCTGCTCCCATAAGATTTAACATTGCTTCTTTTTCTCGCCCGATTGCTTTAATGAATTTGTTAGTTTCTTCTGCAATGCCTTCTAAGTCCGACTTTTTCATATTGTAAAGAGTTTGAAGAACTTGATATGTAGTTACTGCTTCACTAAAGTTGTCTTTTGACTCCTCTTCATTCAATTTACCTGCTTGACACTTATTGTCCTTGAAGGCTTGCTTGTAATTGTTCCAACTATTCTCTTTATTCTCAGTGTCAATGTAGAACTTCCAAAGCTTAAATTGACTTTTTGTAAAAATAATCTGCACGTTATCTTCAATAATATCCCACTCTTTACCGTAGATATCAGTTACTTTCGTATTTCCAGCTACTTCTTTAGCAAACTTATCAAATGGTGTTGGAATTAACAGACCTTTCACAAATGGCAATCTTACCATAAATGCTTTATCAGATAGGCTAGGCAAAATTAATCCCGAACCGTCTGTATGTTCAATATCTACACCTTTACGTTTATCGTGGTCAATTGTAAAATTCTCAGTGTCAATTACATCAAAGATAGCTGATACATTAGTTTCCATATCATCAACTACAATACAGTGATCAATGTTAAAGTCTTTCCATTCTGATGTAGCACTGTTTGATAAAGCTAAGTAAGCTAAGAATTTATTGATATTCATGCCACCTTTTGCATTGATATCATCTACAGTTAAACCACACATTAACGACTTTTGATGTTCATCCCATACAGATTTCTTTAGGAAGATATTTTTCTTTTGTCTGATTTGTCCAGCAAATGCGCTATAGAATACGTATTGCTCTCCGTCTTCATTAACAAATCCTTGCTTGATTAAGTCCTCTAATACTTTCTCATAATAAGACTGAACAATAATAATATCAGTTGTAGTTGACTTTGCTTTGATTCCTAATGTACGACTTAATACACTGTCGAATAATCCTGAGCGTTGTTTATCTAATAATGATGATGAACGTAAAGTACGCATTCCTTCACTTTCACCTAATGCATCTTTCAATTGTGCTTTGATTTTATCAATACGTTTAGTTAAGAATTTGATACCTTTTCTAATTAGTACAATACGTTTTAACTTTTTCTTATTCATAACTCTTACAAAAGTCTTATTGTCATTAATTAATTTTACTTCACCTTTGATTTCCTTTTTGCTTTCTTTGATAACTGCTTCGTTCTTAATTAATTCACTTACTTTTTTGCGTAAGTTATAAGTTCTTAATTCTTCTGCATGAATAGTTTGTTCAGCTCCAACATGATAAAAAGCAGCAGTATCAACACTGTACACATAGAATTGATTATTTAAATTTTCCATAATTGATTACCGTCCTTTTGATAAATTTGATTTAGTTTAATAAACGCTTAATATGTAAAACTGAATAACACTCGAATATGTAAAAAAATTAAATCGAAAAATGATAAATCCGTTCTTTGGTTTATCATTTTTCAAATACTGTATCTGAATTATGTATCTAGTTATGTATCTAATTATGTATCTAATAGTTAATCTATATAGGGTGTAATTTATCCCCGATAATTTGGTATGATATCTCCGATGAATTGATTTATTATCTCCGACGTTTTGACAATTATCTCGGATGAATTGGACTTAGTTAGAAACGCTGATTTAATAGGCTTTCTCAAGCTAGTGCTGATACCTTCTTTTTCGTGTATAAACACACATTTTCTTCGGATAAATACACATGATTATTGTACTTGGTAAATTTTAAGCTTTCATTCACGTTACCTTTTTTCACCTCCCATTCACCCGTCTCTTCAAGTCTGTGTTTCTCAATTTTGATGAATTTATGTTTTTTAAGTATGTAGTTGTGCTTTATAACTGTGTTTTTAGTAACTCCAGATTCCTTGGCAATTGTTTCTTCGCTTGCAAATGAGTAATGTCTACTTAAATTTGTGTAATTAATATGTGATTGATAGACGTACAACATTCGAATACCTGTATATCCAATTGCGTCAATAATATTAGGGTTTATTACATCGCTTGCAAACTGCGTAAACCATTTTACATTTTGATTCTTTGGTATGTACTTTTCATTAATAATCATTAAAGTTGAACCTTTTCGTGGAAGCTTATCTAATTTATTTAACATGTACCCCTTCTCATAAAGTTTGTTGTAGGATTTCTTCAATGTGTCATTATCCTTAATCCTCAAGATACTTTTAAGCTTAGAATGATCAATTTTCATTTCCACTTCCTTGATATAAGTGTGATGACTAACCAACCTAGTGTATAAAACGAAATCCAATGGTTTTAAATCCGTATCCCTTACAATTTCTGTGGAAATTTGAATCCTGCTAATTTTCTTTGTCATTATGTTATCCTCCGATTATTTATAGTTTAATTTCGCGTATGTATTAACTGCTTAGTTTTTATTTCTTCATTTTTAAGTATGTATTGACTGTAGATAGTACATGAGTGTTATTTGGAAAGAAGTAAACAAACCTATTTGTACTATTGTTATGCTCTTTGACTTTTAACAACTTACACCCATTCTTCATGAGGTAACCTGCCATTCGTTGACTGAAGACTACATAATCCTTCTCAGATTCTTCATTAATAACCATTTGAATCACTCTCTTCATTTTTGTAATTGATTTACTTATTCAATTTTCAAAGAACGTTTATAAAACAAAAAATTATTACATAAAATCACCCCCTTTTATTTTCTAGATAAAATTAACCTTTTATATAGAAGATACTTAACTGGCTTTTGCATATTCCCATGCATTAGTTTTCATTGTTGTTTCCTCCCCCGAATGGTAAAATACCTCAAATAGTAGTTAGTCGTTTTTTCGTAATCTATTTATTACGTTCTTAGACTCAAACAGGGAGTTTAGGAAAATTAGTTGTTGACTTTGTCGCTGTCGATGATTTATAATAACGTTAACAAATAAAACTAATCCGCCTAGATAGGTTCATCCCTGTCTGAGCATTCATAATAGGTAACACAAAATCAGCAATGTGGCGTTGCTGTAAAACTTCATACTAAACGTGAGAGTGCAATTAGATTGAATGGCGTAAGAGGAAAGTTTGGCGACAATCCCCTTACTATTGCTTAGAAAGTTTGGCGACAGACTAGGCAATTTTTCATCCGTTCTTTGATTGTACTATTTTAAATTTCATTTGTAAATAATTTTCTGATTATTTTCGACAATTTCATCTTCAAACACCTCTTCGATATTACCAACTTCAATTTCATAGTTTACTATTGAAAGTTCTACATCTTTCATATCGTGATTAACTACTGTTACATTACCCATTGATAAAAAGCAGTCATTGAATGTTTCTTGTGCATAATCTTCTGCTTTTTCATATGATACTGCTTGAATATCCTGCATCATCACTAGATTCACATTTCCACAAGCCTTATACTCATTCTCAAATTCGTTGTAGATTTCCTCAATTTCAAAATCGTTATCACACCATCTAAAGCTCATTTTCTCACCTGTGACTGTCATAAATTCGATGTCAGTATTGAAACGCGTTGTAAAGCTGTTAGTGTTAATTGTAGCTTTCTCCCATGCTTGCTCCATGTTTGCAGTGAAGATTGTGTTCACGTACTCAGCTTTCACTTCTACAACTACATTATAAGTTTTTAGCATTTCCAAACACCTCTTTCTAATTTGTTATCCGTATCTCAGATAACTTATCCTTATATTACTAGCTAATTTATTCCAAGTCAACTCTTTTTTAAAATTTTCTTAAATTTTATCTCTCTATATAACAACATTTAGTTATATCTAACTCAGATAACATGGTGTATAATTAAAAGAGAGGTGAATAAGTGATGATTAAATTTAAGTTGAGAGAGATATTAGCAAAGGAAAGTATGTCTCTAAATCAATTTGCTAAATTAGCTGGTATTCGCTATGAAGCAATATGGAATATGTGCAATTACGAAGAATTAGCAGCTCAAGGAAAACCAGTGAAGTTAATTTCTGTAAAAGTACTTGATCAGATTTGTGAAACACTTGACTGTAGTTTAGAGGATGTTGTTGAGTACATACCAAATAAAAAATAACCACCCAAAATCTAGGAGTGGTTATTTTAATTCATACATGTAACTGTTGCTCAAGGTCTCTTTTAATCATGCGGCTAATCTTTTCATAAGCCTTCACTTCTCCTTGATAAAAACACGCACTATTCCAATCTTCTCTCTTTTCCGCGTCTTTTCTCCAAGCGTTAGATTGTGCTATTAGCTTATCAATGTGTTCAATAAATTTTTTTCTTTCCATTCTTCCACCTACTTTTAGTATAATTGGAAATATTTATATGAACGGTTGATAAGTAATATTTCTAGAAATCGGTAAGAAAACCTGTTAAATTTTGTTATAATGCCCGAATACTTTTAGGAATAAAAGAAATAACCCCCAGTAATGGAGGTCATTTCTTTTAATATATTTCCTTTTTATACTCACCCTAATGAGTTATTACTGATCACAGCCAATTCCATCACCGTCACGGTCAAACTTAGCTTGGAATCCTGCTTCACCTTGTCTAATTGGTGCTCTTCCTGCTGCACGAACCTCTGAACAGTTTTGGAATGTTGCTGTCTGAGTTTGTTGTTGCTGTTGTTGAGCCTGCGCTTCTGCCTGAGCTTTTTCTTCCGCTTCTTTACGTGCTTGTTCTGCCTCAGCTTGTTGTTTAGCTTGTAACGCTTCTTGCTCCTTTTGTTTCTGTTCAGCTACACGTTTTTCCTCAGCAATACGATTTGCTTCTTCTTGTTTACGTTTCTCTTCTGCTGCTTTAGCTTGAGCTGCCTCTTGAGCTTTCTGCTCTTCTAATCTCTTAGCTTCCTCTTGTTTCTTTTGCTCTGCCTGCTTTTGTTCATCAGCTTTCTTTTGAGACTCTTCCTTCTTAGCTGTTTCTTTCGCTTTTTCTTTCGCTTTTTCTTTGTCTACAGAAGCAATTACCTTCTTCTCTAAATTAGGACTCATTTCCACTTTCTTAACCACATCATCTTTATCATCAAATGTTGCTTGAATCCATTCTCCAGATTTATTTGTATCAGCATACATATAAACATGATCTTTCATCTTGGTAGTAAGATAGCCTTTCATTACAGTTTCTTTGATGAATTTAGACTTATTAACTCCGTCTTCAGGGTCTTCTACATTAACCATCTTATAAACAATTCCTGCTGCTTCTACAAACTTAAGTGTAGGTTTTACAGTTGCATTTGCTGTCTTAGCTGGTTTCTTTTCAATTCTCGCTTCACGTTCTTTTTGCATTTGAGCTTCTTGTGCTTTCTCTTTTTCTATTTGATTCCCACTAATAATTGCACTTGGCAGGAATACTACTAAGCTTCCTAACGCAATCAAGAAATACTTTTTAGAACTTTTCTTAACTATCAATCTAGCTATTCCAATGATTAAAAACAATGCACAAGCCAACGCACTAATTACAATTAAGAAATTTAACATTCTCTTCTCTCCCTCAATACTTATTGTACTGTTACAAATTTATCAAACATTTCTTGTCGCTTGCTTGCATTGTAGATATATTCATCAGAGAACTTACTTCTCCATGCGTCACTATCTTCACCTAAGCTTTCAATCTTAAATCCTAAGTAGTTGTTTAATTCTTCTCGTGTAATCTCTGTAGAGTAAGTTTTACCTTCAAATGGTAAAGTTAATGAAACTGATTCTAACCCTTCAAATTGTTTCAGCAATCTCGCTGGTTCTCCTACCATAATCTTTTGAATAGCCTCTCCACTTTCAAAGTACATTTTGTAATCATCTTCTGTAACTCTGCTATTAGGATTTTCTGCCTTGTACGCTGCGAATGAATCAGCATATTTAACAATAGCTTTATTTCCATCTTGTAACTCGGTAGTAGTAATAAACGTACCACCTGTCAAGCTTCCAGCGTACATATTGAATTGACTTTCATCTACAGTAGGAGACTCTTTTTCTTCTTTAGGTTCCTCAGTTTTTGCTGTTGTTTCTTTTGATTCTGTATTAGTTGTATCTTCTTTAGGCTTAGTTTCTTTTTGTGGTTTTGTTTCCTCTTTCTTTACTTCTTCACTAGTTGAAGTATCCTCTGTCGTACTTGAGCAAGCAACCAACATTCCGCACATAGCCATAGCAAACATAATTTTCTTCATTCTCATTTCTCTCCCTCTACTAGATATATTGTTTTGTATATTACTGCAAGCCAAACTGTGATTTCTGAATCACTTTAGCTGGACTACCTTGGAACATTACGAGTGCATTAGCTCCTAAATCTCCTTCACCCATCCACGAATACATTACAGTATAATATTGATCTCCTTGAGCACCTGTTTCAGAGTTAACTTCTCCTTCACTACCAACGATCTGAGCTACTTGCTCTACAGTCATTCCATTTTGAATCTTATCAAATTCTGCTTTACTCATCTCTGCTGCATTGGAGCTTGACGCTTCCTCTTGAGCTTGTTGTTCTTCTTCAATTTTTGCACTTTCTTCTTCGGCTTTCTTATTCGCTGCATCTATTTTAGCTTGAGCTTCTTGTTTAATTCGTGCTGCCTCTTCTTCTCTAGCTTTCTTATCTGCTTCAGCTTTTTCAGCCTGTTCTTTTTTAAGAGCCTCTTGTTTTGCCTTAGCTTCTTCCTCTTGAGCTTTCAATTTAGCTTCTAATTCCTTAACTTTAGCATCTGTTTCTTCTTTAGTTGCTACATCTTCTTTATTTGATTCTTCTTTATTTGATTCTGTAGTAGATTTTTCAGTTTCTTCTTTCTTAGTTTCATCTGCTTTACTTTTTTCAGGTTGAGCCTCTGCCGTTGCTTGTGTAGCGTTTTCTTTTTTCTCTTCTTGAGGCTTAGATTCTTCTTGCTTAACATCTTCCTTACTGGTAGAATTTTCTGTAGTGTCAGAACACGCAGTCAACATTCCACATACTGTCATAGCAATTATCATCTTTTTCATATCTTATTTCCCCCTTTTTTAATTAACAAAATTAACTTATACAGATTCTCTATATAACTCTTTCTTTTTTAGCTGTAATATCACATTCTCTTTATATGGGATATCTACAGTGATGCAATATTTAACGATTCTTTTTTCTTTATCCGCCTTTATCATCTCAGCTATGCTTGGCACTTTTTGAAACTTTTTATCTCGAACAGCTTTAAAATGATTTCTAAAATCTTCTTCAGTACAATCATTCACCTTGATAAAATGCTGAATTAACTCATCAAACTGTTCTTTAGTTGTTCTACTAAATGTAAAACCCAAATGGTGAAAAGCATGACACCTTTTACAGATCAAATCTATGCCTTCAAGTGTACAAATTAAATTATCTTCATCATAACGTTCAATTTCATGCATCTCTAGATATCTTAAATTCGCTTCATCTGGTTCATATCCACATATTCTACACTTACATTCTCTCTCTTCCAAAATTTTCTTTCTAATTTTACTCCACAAGCTTTGGGAAATATTTCGCTTTACACTGTGTCCTCTAAATGGGGCTGGCTTCCAATCCACTTTTAATTTAAAATTACTAAAGTCCTGTCTCATAGTCTGCTCCTTCAGCTATAATTATGTAACACATTTAAATTTTACTATATTTTTAGTAATTTTTTCAATTTAATTATTATTAATTCCTCTTAAAGTAGATTTAATTTCCAGTACTTAAATTGAGTATCGAGTTTCTTTTGGATAATACCGTAGTAGTAGCTAAATATTGATTTTTTAATCGTATAGCCAAGCTTGATGTTAACAATCATTTGTTTAAACGAGGTAATAGCCAATTCAACCTTATCTAGACTTGGATCATAGTCTACATATTGTCCATTAAAGTCATTATAGTGTTGTGTAGAGTACTTTACGCATTTCCATAATTCTAGTACTTGCTTAGGACTATAATAAGATTTTACTAACTCCTGAAATCTAATTGGAACATCTAGAATTACATTGTCCTTATACGTATCTATTAATATATTGTTAGTTTTAACTTGGCTAGTTTCTTGATTTGGTACGTCAATTGTCTGTGGTACTTCATTTACGGAAGATTGAGATTCAACTTGTTTAATTGATTGATAACGATTGAATACATAAACATTATGGCGTTGATTGGAGCCACAGAACGTGTTATGAACTGTTAAAATACCGTACTGTTTTGCTTTACGTAACATTCTTTCGAATGTTGATCGAGATATTCCAATCTCCTTGTTATGTGTAGCAGATACTAATGTTTGAATTTTAGCATTTGAGATACCAGCATATTTACATGAATATCTAATAAGACGTTTTAATCCAATTAACTCGCCTTTTGTAAATTGAGCCTTAAAATCTACCATCCATTGCTCGATATGATTGTTAAATTCTTTTACATCATTAAAATTTGATAAGTGTACAAATTGCTCAATGTTACCTGATTTCATTATAGTTTCCCCCAAAATATGATTTTAGGGTGCACCAAATACACCTATGACACTTGTTTTTTTCAAATAAATGTCATATAATTTCATTAGCTTATTTTGTGTATTTTAATACACCACTTAGAGGATGATGGTTGCAGCCATTGTCCTCTTTATTTTTGTTCTACTTTGAATTTCGTTTAATTATTTTCTCCTTTTGTTCCTCAATGAGATTTATCGCATTAAATTTTTCATGTTCATTCCTCACTGTTTCATCAAGTACATGACTATAAACACTAGCTGTGGTAACAAGATTGCTATGACCTAGTAACTGCTGTAACACACGTATGTTACCTGATTGCCTTAAAAACATTTCTGATCCAGTATGTCTCCATAGATGCGGATGAACTCTCTTTTTAATTCCTACACTCTTTAAAATTTTCTCTAAATGTGCTCTAAATGTAGAAGGACGTAACCTTTTACCGTCATTAGTAAGAAAGATGTACTCACTATTAAATAAGTCATCATTATCTACAATAAGTTCTTGTAGTAGCTTTGCTGTTTTTCTCGAAATAGGTACAATCCTAAATTTCTTTGATTTTGTATTTTGGAAAGTTACTGACCTCTTATCGAAATCAACGTCTTGTTTCTTCAGGTGTAAAGTCTCATCTACTCTTCCCAAGGTGTCTAGCAATGTATGTAAAAGCACATATGATCTAAATTGAGCGTAATAACTTTTATTAAAAGCCTTAAAGATTTGTTTTATTTCATCTACAGTTAGCGTTTCAACCTTATGCTTTTGGAACTTTACATTTCTAATTTCATTGAAGACATTCTCCGATAAAGCTCCCTCACGTTTTAAGATATTAAAAGCAGCACGTGTCTTTTGAAGGTAGTTATTAACACTAGATGCCTTTACTCCTTTTCGAGCAACCTGCTTAAAGCGGCTACTTGTATCAGCTTTTTCATGAAGCAACCAATTAATAAAATCTCTGGCATCATTTAAAGTGATATCATCTACTCTTGTATCTTTTTCAAAGAATGCAATTAAATCATTAAAAACGAGATTATATTGATTTAAAGTGGATTGAGCCATACCTTCTAAAGTTTTAATTTTAATAATTTTCTCTTTAGCTTCTTCAAGATTTATTTGAGCTACTTTTGCTCCCTTTCTTACTCGCTTTGCACACAAAAAGGCAACCCCCTTTGAATATGGAAGTTGCCTTAACAGTTCAGGTAGTTTTTTTATTATAGACAAGTTTCAGTCTTCATGACTATTTACCTATCCTTTAAAAACCCTATTATATCAACGTTTAGTAAGTGTTTTTTGAAAAAGAATCAGCTGACCTACTTGTTTTTTATCATTCAAAAAATCACCTTACTTAATGTAAATAAATGTTTTTATCCTACTTTTCTACTATACTCCAAACAAAATGACTTTAAAAGAGATAATGGGCTATTTTTTGAAACTCTTGTCAATCTTTTCTCCGTATCAATAAAGAAAAACAGCACATCAATGTGCTGTTTTTCTCAAGTTTATATAATTTATGACACTACATATCCTTAAATGGAATCAAATACTTGACGCAGTTGAGCTGCGCTTTTATTGATCGCCTGCTGAGCGAGTGGGACAAATTCATGAAACCCTAAAAACCCGTGAATCATTGTTTCATAATTTTCATAGGTGACGGGGACACCGTGATTTTTTAATGCGTCCGCGTAGTCTTTTCCGCTATCTCTTAGAGGATCATATTGTGCTGTAATAATGGTAGCGCTTGGTAGACTCGATAAATCTTCTAGTAATACCGGAGCGTTGTAGGGATGCTGTTCTTCTTCTTTATTATTTAAGTACTGAAGGCGAAACCAATCCATAAGATCTTTTGAAAGAAGATATCCTTCGGCGTTTTCTTTCATAGAGGCAGGGTGCTGATTTTTAAATCCTACAGACGGATAAATAAGCAGCTGATGAACAATGGATGGACCTTGTCTTTCTTTTGCTAAAATGCTTACAACCGCAGCAAGGTTGCCACCGGCACTGTCGCCCCCGACGGCAATTTTGTTTGAATCGATATTTAGCTGAGACGCGTGAGCTGAAATCCACTCCAAGGCGTCATAGGCATCGTTTACTGCAGCGGGAAATTTATCCTCAGGAGCAAGACGGTAATCAACAGACACTACAATACAGTTTGTTTCATTTGCATACGACCTGCATATGGAGTCATGAGTATCCAGGCTGCCTAATACCCAGCCTCCTCCATGATAATAAACAAGAGCGGGAAATGGCCCTGTTCCTTCAGGTTCATACACTCGTACAGTGAGCGTATGTTCATTTAATTCAATTTCTTTATTATATACTTTTTTAACCGCTTCTTTGGAAGGAGTTAAAGACATCTTTTCCATTTCTCTCAGCTGCGGGGGTGTAACGTCCTCTAAAGCAGGACGGGGCATCTCATTATATTGATTTAGAAATATTTGAATATGCGGATCTAACGGCATTCTTCTTCTCTCTCCTTTCAGGGTAACTCTATATGTAATGATGAATGAAATTTCAGAAAAAATCCAATATATTGTCTTCTCGGCAGACTTTTGTTTGTTTTGATTAAAAATGGGTATAACAATTAAATAAAGAGGATGATATTCGTATATATTTTATTCTCACCTATATAAATATAAATACGTACAAAGGAGGCACACCGATGATTATTGTTTATATAAGCTTAGCTGTTGTTTTGGCATCATTTGCGTATCTTATTTACGCAGGCGTATCATTTAATAAAAAAATCAAGCCAACTGTGAACTCTGTAAATGCCACTTCTCAACATCTTCAAAACGAAACTGATCATATCAAAGAAAAAACAAATCATTTAAAAGTAACACAAGCAGCGATTAAAACCGATGTACAGTACAAAAAAGATTCGGTCAAATATACAGCCAACTCATTTAAACAGCTTGTTAATAGCTTTAAACGTTAAAAAAGGAAACCTCTATAAAGGTTTCCTTTTTTATTACATCGCCTGAGACGTATCTTTAGGAGGCACAGCCGTTTTGTTTCGGTGATAAATAGCGTTAATCTCTCCTCCAATAACGAGAATTAACCCCGTTAAAAATAGCCAAAGCATCAGAACAATCACGCCTCCCAAGCTTCCATAAGTAGCAGAATAATTGCCAAAGTTGCTTACGTAAAATGAGAACCCTAAAGATGTCAGCTGCCATAACAGCGTAGCAGCGAGCGCTCCGGGCCATACATGGGCAAAAGGAAACGTTTTGTTTGGAGCTAATCTGTATAATACGGATAAAACAAGTACCATAATGCCGACACCAATAATCCAGCGCAGAATATTTAAAACCACTGTTGTACCTGAAGGAAGAGAAAACCACTCGCTTATCCAATTTAACAAAACCCCTCCGAACACTGGTAAAAGAAGCGATACAACAATTGTTACAATTAATCCAATTGTTAAAAGAATGGACAAGCCTCTTACTTTAATAAACGAGCGCTGTTCTTTCACGTCGTAGGCTTGGTTCATTGCACGAATAAAGGCGTTCATACCGTTTGAAGCAGACCAAATGGTTCCTAAAATCCCTACAGTCAGTAGCCCGCCGTTTGGTTGGCTTACAAATTGAGCTACGTTATCTTTAAAGATTGCAGCCGTTTCTCCCGGCATAACGCTTTGAAGGACATCGATTGCCTCTTCCGGTTTAATAGATAGATACGGAACAATCGATATCAGTAAAATAAGCATAGGGAATAATGATAGCATATAATAATAGGCTTGCTCAGCCGCTAGTCCCGTTGCTTGGTCTTCTTGAATTTCTTTACCAAGACTTTTTCCAAATGATAATAGCTTTTTCATGATAAACCTCTACTTTCTCTTTTTTTGTTCTTTTCCCATTTTATGCACTTTTCAACCTTGAAAGTGGAGAATTTCAAGCAAAATCTCAAATCAAACGATCAAGAGAAAGTAGAATGATGTTTCCTACACAAAAAAGTTCCAGCTCAAAAGAGCCAGAACTTTTCATCAGAGTGTTTATGTAGAGCAGACTAGCGAATGTGTCCTTGTGCACCACTTAATTGCTGTTGCGCCATTGCAACAAGATGCTTCGTCATTTCTCCACCAACAGAACCATTTGCACGAGCTGTTTGCTCAGCGCCAAGCTGAACGTTAAGTCTTCCCGCGATTTCCGTTTTTAGCTGATCAAGAAGCTGTTCAGCACCTTGAACTAAAATAGGATTACGATTTGCCATGTTTATCACTCCTTTCCTTCAACAGCTTATATAGGTTAATGTTCCTTTCACTTGAAATTTTATACAACATCCCTCAAAAAAAAGATCCCTGGCTATCGCCGAGATCTTTTTTTCTTTTTAAGCTTTTTTACACTCGTTCAAGAGGCATTGTGCAGCAGCGGAAAGAACCGCCCGACTTAATAATTTCAGATATATCAACTTCAATTACTTTATAGCCCCGTTTCCTTAACTCTTCATTCACTTCTGTATTCATTGGCAAGCTGATCACCCGCTGATTACCGATTGATAATACATTGGTTCCCATCGTAAACTGCTCTTCTTTTGTTACTTCAATTAAGTCATATTTCATGCGAAGTAAATTTAATTCTTTCTCATGTAAAGCGGGTGAAAATACGAGCGCTTCTGTAGGTGATAAAATATTTAACACACAATCAAGGTGAAGATAAGACCGATCAATAGGAATCGGAACAACCTCATAGGCTGGAAGCAGCTCTTGGATATGCTCCACACCTTCTTTACTTGTACGGTCGCTGAGCGCAATAAAAATAGCTTGTCCATCAATCAGCACATCTCCTCCTTCAATAGGATGGTCTAGTACCTGATGGAAAGGAATATCTTGCTGCTGCAGCCAATCGGCTAGCACTTGTTCTTCTCCACTTCGAATCTCGCTGCCCATTTTCGTGACAATAACGGTGTCTCCGAGCGTATAGCCAATATCCCGCGTAAATACTTGTTCTGGAAATGGCTCTTGTGCAGGTAGCCCGATGACTTCCACTCCTTCTTTTTGAAGGCATTCAACAAATTGACGGTGCTGCTTTGAAGCCAAGCTCTCATCAATATTTTCATCCGCATAGTGCTTTTGTGTTTCATTAATAATTTCTTCAATTTTCATATATGTAGGTGGGCAAACGACCACACGTTTTAATGTATCATACTCATTTTTACACCCATAACTATTCGTCATTTTAGCTGGCTGTTTCATTTGCATCTTTTTAATCCCCCTTCGTGCATTTATGTACAGTGTTCCCTAAATTACCCGAAACATAAACACGATTTTGCTGAGGAAGCACCCCTGCGCATCTATCTAAAAAGCTTTTTCAGGCAAGAAAAACAAAAAAACACAATACTTCTTCTAATTACAATAACTGTTAGTATAAAATAGTCTAGTAACTGTACAAAAAATTGGAGGTTAATATGAATAAAGTAGCGAACGCATTATATGCGAGCAGGAAAATTTTATTAGTACTATGGATAATCCTAATTATCGGATTTGGCTTTTATGCGGCTAAGCTTCCTTCTGTGCTGGGAGGAAACGGATTTGAAATGAAAGGAATGTATAAAGATACCGAGCAGCTTTTAGTTGATAAATTTGACGTTAGCGAAGCTCAGATCATCGTTTTGTTTGAAAAAAAAGACGGAGTTTCTGACTCGAAATTCCAGCAAACGATCGCTCAGTATATGCAAAAAGCAAAGGAAAAATCAGACGCGTCGAAAGTCGACATACCAACGGCTTCTAACAAGATGATAAAAGGAAGCACAGCGTATGGAATTATCCATTTTAATCACGATGATGGCACGATGGATAAACGAGTGGAAAAGATCAGAACTCTTTCAGCTGAAGAAAAAGAAATGAGTGGAAAATTAACCGGTGGTCCTATTATTGAAAAAGATATGAATACAGCAAGCCAAGCTGATTTAGCAAAAGCGGAAGCCATTGGTATTCCTGTTGCTTTAGTTGTGCTTCTTCTAGCTTTTGGCGGCGTGGTAGCCGCTGCAATCCCTCTTATGATAGGAATTGTAACCGTCGTTACCACCATGGGCGTTGTCTATTTCTTTCATCCGTACACAGAGCTGTCCATCTTTATTTTAAATGTGATTCCAATGATTGGATTAGCTCTTAGTATTGACTTTGCCCTTTTATTTATTAATCGCTTTAAAGAAGAAATTCAAACAAAATCGGTAGAACAAGCAATCAAAATTACCATTCAAACAGCGGGACGCTCGGTCATCTTCTCAGGATTATGCGTATTTATTGGATTAGCGGGAATGCTGTTTATTCAAGTGGATATTTTCCAAAACGTCGCTCTTGGAGGAATGGCTGTTGTTTTTATTGCTGTGTTTTCAGCTCTTACGCTTCTTCCTTCCATACTGGCTATATTAGGTACACGCATTAATCGTTTACGCATCTTAAAAGTCAGCGAACAAGGCGGTCAGTCTAGGTGGCGTTCATTCGCTACATTTGTCATGAAAAAGCCTGTAACTATGACGATTGTTTCTCTTATCATTTTGTTAGTAGCACTTATTCCCGTTCGAGACATGCATCTAGAAATACCGTCTTCAGAAGCGCTCCCAACAAAATACGAGTCTCGTCAAGCTTTTGACACGTATAACGATACGTTTATAAATAAAAACACGGCAGACGTTTATTTTGTGCTAGAAGCTAAGCAAGATATGCTAAATGAAAAGCCTTTAACAAATGCCTTTACTTTTATAAAACAATTAAAAGAAGATTCGTTAGTTAAGCAAGTCGATTCTATTTCTACCGCTTTAAACGTAAAATCAAGTGACCAGCTTCAAGCTATGCTGGAAAACCCGCAGATAAGTGCACAGACAAAGCCAGCTGTAGATTCGTTCATTAACGGACATTATATGCTCATAAAAGCTACGCTAGATACAGACCAAAATTCAGATCAAGCAAAAGATTTTGTTCGAAAATGGAAAGACAAACGGTCACCTTTCACCGTTCATATTGGCGGCTATCCAAAATTCGAACAGGAAATATTCGATGAAATTTATGAGAAAGCTCCATATGGTTTGGCTCTTGTTTTATTTTCAACGTATGTCATTTTAATGATTGCTTTTCGTTCTGTCCTCATTCCTTTAAAGGCTATCATTATGAATATTTTAAGCTTAACAGCTACGTTTGGTTTACTTGTATGGCTGTTTCAAAATGGACATTTAGGTCTTACCGAATCTAATATTGCTTTAGTGCTGCCGGTCTTTGTTTTCGGCCTTGTATTTGGGCTTAGCATGGACTATGAAGTCTTTTTAATTTCGCGCATTCACGAAGTGTATCATCAAACCCGCGATAATAATGTGGCAACGGTAGAAGGCCTAGCTTCCACTAGTAAAATCATTACGAGCGCTGCTTTAATTATGATTGTAATTACAGGGGCCTTTGCTTTTACAGACGTAACGCCTGTTAAACAAATGGGTGTAGGAATTGCTTTAGCTATATTTATCGACGCAACGATTGTCAGAATGCTTCTTGTCCCTTCTCTTATGAAATTGCTTGGAGATGCCAACTGGTGGTTTTTCACTAAAAAACGCGATAAGTCCAGTTCCAACGAACAGTTAAAATCATAATAAAAAAACCCGCTCACTTGAGCGGGTTTTGCATTGAAGGCTTCTTTATCGACTTAATTTTGCAAAAGCGATAATGCCTTCTTCATCGTCTAATTCCAGTTCTAGTCCTGCTGCGTATGGGTCTACGTTCATTTCCGTATCCAGCCAAAAGCGCAGGGCTTCAATAATGTTCAAAGTAATATGAACCTGCTTACGATCATGCACGTATGACTCTGCTGAAAAACCGTAGTCATCATCATACATTAGCTCAATCTCTACTTCTTGAGGCTGAACTTGTTTCTTTTCTGCGATATACAAACACATCGCATTGATAATATCTTGTTCAGAAATTTTTATTGTCTCCAAGATTTCACTTCCTCATTTTTACGCTTGTTGCTACGTACGCTTTGGAATAACTTTACTACAAGAAGAATTAAAGCTACAATCACGAGCATGTTTACCATAAAGCCTAAAATTGGTCCTAATGGTCCTAAGCTTGATAGTAAGCTTCCGAATAATAAGCCCGCAATCCCTCCCATTAAAAGACCTTTCATTAAGCCGCCGCGCTTTGAGCTAGCCGCTGTACTTTTAGATGATGAGTTTTTAGACGTATTGTTTTGCTTAACTGAATTATTGTTATTGTTTTTAAATAAGCTTGATTGGTTATTGCTTCCGCTGTCAAAAGAGCGCTTTCCTGACTTATACCCTTTTGCGCTTGCTACGTTTGAACCGTCATGAATAAGTGATCCACCGACTGGTGAAAACACAACCGCTAATGCGATAAATGCGGCCAATAATTTTTTTACCATTGTTTTCCCTCCACTAAATGACTAACGTCACATATGTTTTTTCATATATGATTTCCATATATGTTCCTACGTTTCATCATACCAAAAGGTTTCACTTTTTTATATAAAAATGCATCAAGCTCCATCAAATGTTCACAGGATTAAACATTTGCACGTATTTCGTGCTTATATAACATCAGTTAAGTATAAATCAAAGGCATTCATAAAACTAACAAAGGTCCTTCATCTTTATTATATATAGCTTATTTTACACTTCGCCGAAAACATTATCTAAAATTTCTATTTTTGAGGTAGTGACTTTTGCAGAATTCTTTGTTTGCTCCACTAATTTAATAATGTCTTTATGGGCCTGCTTAGCACCTATTATTAATAAAGGAACACCTATTACATTAATCTTTAACCTTCTTGAAAACAAACCTCCTAGTGTCATAGATAAGGGTACGGTGGGAGATGTATTGGAAAAAAGTATTTTCGTTTGTAATTCTCCTTTTTTATTTAGCAAATTGGCTAACTCATACATAGCAGGAACTACTACTTTTGAAGACCCTCTCCCTAATGTATATACTTCATTTTTTTCTTCATCATATCCATGAAAAATTAACTTCCCCATATCCTTAGAAGTCAATTTATTAAAAACATCAATATTTAATATTTCTTTATCAGTTGGTTCTCTATTAGCAGGGAGCTTTTTCAGATGGTAAGCAGCTGCCAATGCTGATGAATGTGTGCCTCCGTAGCAGTTATAAATATAAATCATCTTGTCATCTCCTAAATAACTAACTCTCCTTTCATTATGATCAAAATTTCTCTGCTCCATTCTTAGATTTCCCAGAAGAAATTCTGTTCTTTCCCTATTAAAACCCGTACAAAAAACATCCTGGAATACAATTGTTACACTCCATTCTTTACGTCCCACAACTACTTCCCTCTTGATTGAAGTTTAAAAAGATTCAAGAAATTCTTGGTAATAGAGACATTCAAACAGTAACAATAAAGGATCTATATACTTATATGACGAATAACATACAGGAAAAAGATTTAGTGAATGGATGAAATTTGTCTCTGAAAGCTTCTAACATTGCACGTTTGTAGTTAATTCGTCTTCAATACTTCATATTATATACTTGCCCTTTCATAAATAAGAGCTTTCTCTTATATGAATATGTATAGATAGACTAAAGTTAAAAAGGAGAGATACGATGTTGAATGAACAGTTCCCATTATCAACAGCAAATTTATCAGATGCAATGGAAGGTGCAAATCACTTAGACTTTTCTATTAAGCCGTTGCAGCGTCATTACAAACTATTTGGACCGGCTCTTACTGTAGATACGCCTGCTGGTAATAATTACTCAGTGCTTGAAGCGATTCGATTAGCGGAGCCCGGAAGCGTGCTCGTCATTGATGGAAAAAGCTACTGTAACCGTGCCTTAGCAGGAGATTTCGTAGTAGCCATGGCGAAGCTTGTTGGAATAAGCGGTATTGTGCTAGATGGTGTTATACGAGATCAAGAAGATATTGAAAAACTCAATTTCCCCGTATTTTGTAAGGGCTCTACGATCGCAGCAAGCAGCAAAAAAGATAAAGGAATAGTAAATGAAACCATTTCCTGCGGGGGCGTAAAAATTCATCCTGGCGATTTTATTGCAGGTGACGACGGTGGAGTCATTGTCATTCCCAAAGAGGAAGCCGAAGAAGTATTAGCAAAAGCGCGGGAAAAGTGGCAAAAAGATAAAGACAGAGAAAATGAAGTATTAGTTAGCAAAGAAACGGTATATACGTATTTAGATAACGCCCTAAAATAAAAGACCTCCGCTTGGAGGTCTTTTATTTGTCATATTGTAAAAATTCTAATCGATTTCCGAACGGGTCGTGAACAAAAAAACGCTCTCTCCCTGCAATAGGCTCTTCTTCAGAAAGAACGCAGCCTCCGTGTACCAACTTACGTCTAAGCGTCTTGATATCTTCCACGACAAAAGCTGGATGCGCTTTTTTAGCAGGTATGTAGTCTTCTTGAATACTGATATGCACTTCTTGAGTCCCACATTGAAACCATATGCCGCCTCTGTGCCTTAAATTTTCCGGTTTAAGAACAGTTTTCATTCCTAAAAGATTTTCATAAAAATTTCTTGCTTCTTGCTCGCATCCTTCTGGACCAAGAAGCTGAACATGATCAATTCCTAGAAACATCCACAAACCCCTTTCAAAAACGTCTTCCTAAAAGTTATTAATCAATGACTCTAGGATTATGAATAACCTGCAGTTCTTTTACAGCTTGCTTCATTTCGCTTTTGCAAATTGGACAAGTTGGCTGATCTCCGCTTTTAAAGTTATCTCGAACCCAGCAATTACACGTATCTGATGTACATTCCCAAACTTTTGTTTCTTCAATAACAGCCGGCTCTAAATTTTTACGATTATACATACACATCGTCTCCTTTAAACAGTACTTTTTAAGTGGATAATAAATGAAGATTAACTTAGCGTGTAAATGTGGTAAATGGTGCAAGATAAAGTGATACTATACATCCGTAAATCAATCTTTGAGGAATACATACGGCGTCTTGAAAGACTAAATTAAAAATGAAGTTATAACAAAGCAGATAGCAGTTGCTTTTCTTAAAACAACGGGATAGTCTGAAAAGAACAAAAATGAAGATCACAAAAATTATATATTTTACTATTATAACAGAGTTTATAATTTTTTACAAATCAGCTTCCATTTACTTGTTTTGCTTTTCATAAAAAAAAGCGAGCACATGATTAGGCTCGCTTTTCATTTCTTATCGAGTTTGTCCGTTTCCACTCATAATATATTTAATTGTCGTAAGCGCAGGAAGTCCCATTGGACCGCGTGCATGAAGCTTTTGAGTTGAGATTCCAATTTCAGCTCCAAATCCTAAAGCTCCTCCGTCAGTAAAACGCGTAGATGCATTATGATACAGTGCGGCTGCATCCACTAAAGACATGAAGCGTGAAACGGCTTGTTCATCTTCTGAAATGATCGCTTCAGAGTGTTTTGTTCCATATGTTTCGATGTGATCAATCGCTTCATCCACACTCTCTACTACTTTCATCGCGATCGCTAAGCGCAAATACTCTTCAGCCCAGTCTTTTTCAGCCGCTGGTTTTGCTCCAGGAATTTCACCTACTGTCGCTTTGTCACCATATACTTCAATATTATGATCGTTGAATGCTTGAATCAATTCATCTTTATGAGAATCGAGCCAGTTCTTGTGTACAAGAACCGTTTCTGCTGCGTTACACACCGCTGGTCGATCTGTTTTTGCATTAATCAAAATTGGAATGGCCTTCTTAACGTCAGCTTGTTCATCGATGTAAATATGACAGTTTCCAACTCCCGTTTCTAACACGGGAACCGTTGCGTTATTGACGACCGCTTGAATCAATGAGGCCCCTCCGCGTGGAATTAGCACGTCAATATGTTCTTTCATTGTAAATAATTCTTGCGTAGCCGCACGATCTGTACTTGAAATAAACTGTACCGCTTCTTTAGGGATTGGCGTTTCATCAAGAGCTTTATGAATAATGTCCACGATAGCTTGGTTAGATGAAATAGCTGAAGAACCGCCTTTTAACACAATGGCATTTCCAGATTTCAACGCTAGCCCTGTTGCATCTACCGTTACGTTTGGACGTGCTTCATAAATCATTCCGATAACGCCAAGAGGCACGCGTACTTGCTTTACATCTAGACCGTTATCCAATGTCCAGCTTGATAAAATATCTCCTGTTGGATCATCTAACTCAGCAACTTCACGAAGGCCGTTGGCAAATTCTTTTACACGTTCCGCTGAAAGAGCAAGGCGGTCCATCAGTGCTTCATCAAAACCTTTTTCTTTCCCGTTTTTTAAGTCTACTTCATTTGCTTTTAAAATATACTCCGTGTTGCTTTCAAGTGTAGAAGCAATCGTTAACAGTGCATCATTTTTTTGTTCTGTTGTCAGTAAACTTAATTGCTTAGCTGCTTTTTTTGCTGAAATAGCTTGTTCTTCTACTGAATACTTTTCATTTGTTTGTAACACCAAATCACTCCTGGATTCGTTTTAGTTTTGTTTGATTTTAAAGTGTGAGGCATAAGAGGTAAATGCAATCATGCAAAGAAAAGGAAGGGCTCCTTTTCTTTACAGCATGTTTGCTTACAAACCGACTGGTACTGGAATTTCTAAGTGACACACCAGACCTTCGCTGTCTACAATCGGTTGATCAATTGGCTCATTCATTGCAAGTTCATCAGATGAATAATTTGTCACACCAAGAGCCAGCTCATTTTCGTCTTTATCTAGAATACGTACAACTGCTCGTTCACTAAAGTGGCCTTTAATATATTTAACGTGCTCGCGAAGTAAAGGCTCTTTATCTTCAATAATTGCACGTTTCGCGGCATCTTCGACTACTATTTCCCCTTCAGGACCAGAGTTAAACGCAATCCACTGCTTTTTCCGATTAAGGTTCGCAGAATCATCTTCAGATTCAAAATACGTTCCTGTTGCATCTCCGTCAACCGCTTGTGTTAAGATGTTTGGCACGCCGGCTCTTCCTAAAAATGCTGGAATTCCTGACGCCATAGCGATTTTGAACGCGTCAATTTTCGAGCGCATACCGCCTGTTCCAACTGAACTTCCTGAATCTCCTGCAGATTCTTCGATTTCTTGCGTGATTTCCCCTACGTGAGGAACTAATTTTGCATTTGGATCCTGGCGAGGGTCCGCGCTGTATAAGCCATCGATATCCGATAAAATAATAAGCAGGTCGGAATCCACTAGTCCAGCAACTTTAGCTGAAAGTGTATCATTATCGCCAAATTTTAATCGATTGATGGTTACCGTATCGTTTTCATTGACAATTGGCACAATGCCGCGTTCTAACAGAACGTTAATTGTATTTCGTGCATTGTTGTAACGATTTTCGTCTGAAAAATCGTCTCTCGTAATTAAGATTTGAGAAGCAACGTATCCATGGGATAGAAACAGTTCTGAGTAAGCCTCCATTAACAGTCCTTGACCGATTGAGGCAGCTGCTTGTTTTTCAGGTAAAGAGCTAGGTCGCTCTAAGCAGCCAAGCTTGCGGTACCCTGCAGCTACAGCTCCTGATGAAACTAATAGCACTTCATGACCGCTATCTTTTAAGTCTACGACTTGGTCCACAAGGCGCTCGAGCTTCCTTCTGCTGATTTCACCGTGTGAACTTGTTAATGAACTACTTCCAATTTTAATTACAACCCGCTTCTTATTGTCGGGACTCATCAAATCACTCCTAGTGTGTTCTGTATGTTTTCTTGTTTATGATTATTTTTTTGTGGTGAGGAATTCACGAAGAAGATAAGTGACGAATTAATTAGTACTTGCCACTTTTTGTAGTTGAGCACTCATTTCTTTTGAACGCTTTGATGCTCCTTTGACTGCTTGCATCATTGCTTCTCCGCCGCCGTGTTTAGCTAAGGCGTCTAAACCAGCTGCTGTTGTACCGTTTGGAGACGTCACATTTTCACGAAGCTCCGTCGGCGTTTCATCTCTTTCCATCATCATTCTTGCTGCACCGTAAATGGTTTGGGCGCCAATTTCACGTGCTAGCTCAGGATCGAGACCTTCTTCTTTAGCTGCTTTTTCGATATGCTCCATAAGGAAATAAAAATAAGCGGGTCCACTTCCGGCAATTCCTGTGAAAATGTCCATTTGCGGTTCATCAATCACGTATACTTTTCCGATTGCAGAAAGCAGCTCTTTTGCTGTTAGCACAGCATCCATTGCAGCATATTGACCTGGAGATATAGCCGTTGCTGATTGTTGAATCATACTTGATGTATTCGGCATCACTCGGATGACCTGCTGTTCATCATGCAGTAACTCTTCCATGTATGAAGACGAAATCCCTGCAAGAACAGATAGGACAAGCTGGTCTTTGTTGATCTGAGGCTTTAATTCGTTTAATGCCTCTTCAGCGCCTTTTGGCTTCATCGCTAGAATAAAAACGTCGATGTCATCTGTTTTCAGCTCGCTGCGCTTTACTGCTGTGATACCATATCTATTTTCAAGTTCGTGCAGTCGCGCATCATTGCTTCGATTTGTTACGATAATATTTTCAGCAGGTAATTTCTTTGCATTGACCATACCAGAAATCATCGCTTCGGCCATTGATCCAGCACCTAAAAAAGCAACTTTTTGTTTTTGATCCATCAAATCTCCCCTGTCATTTGTTCGTATTTTTGTTCTCGTTTCTTTCAACGGTTCCTATAGTAACATGCTGAAAAAGAGTGTCAAGTTGAATTCAACCGTTTTTTTCCTCCTTGAGCGTATAACCTTATGCACATGTAAGCGCAAACAAAACTTTTTTAAATATTTTTTTCTGCAAAAAAAACCGATTTTTTTTATAAAAATACGTTTATATAAAGAAAATCGGGGCATATTATATAGTTTGGACTTTAAAATTTTTTTGCAAAAAATAGAGGAATTTTGAAAACGTTATTTGAACAATATAATAGGTTTGCTAAAATGAACCTATGTACCAGCATCTTGGTTTTTTTAAAAAAATTTACTTTTGATATAAACCACGATGTGCTGTCGACATTAAAATAAACAAAACGACATACAATCTAGGAAGTGTCTAAACATTATTGGAGGTTCTATTATGAGGAACAACTCGTTTTCTACAGTTCCATCGTCTTCAGAAGGAATAGAGAAACAGGATTTACACGTTGTGGGAATTGGCGCTTCTGCCGGAGGATTAGAAGCTATTGAGCAGTTTTTCGCTAATATGCCTTCACCAAATGGAATGGCGTTTATTATTGTGCAGCACCTTTCCTCTAAATATAAAAGTTTTATGCCAGAACTTTTAGCAAAAAAAACAGGAATGAATATCAAACTGACACAAGACGGGATGACTTTACAAGAAGATACAATTTATTTAAATCCTCCCCATCATTATGTGACCGTTGTGGATCATACTCTTCGCCTTCGTCCCTATGAAGAAAATGATCAGGTAAAGTATCCGATTGACGCCTTTTTTCATTCTCTGGCCACTTCAAAAAAACACCGGTGCACAGCCATTATTTTATCGGGAAAAGGAAATGATGGAACAGGAGGAGCAAAAACGATACGAGAGTATGGCGGAACTGTACTTGTACAAGATGAAAGCACAGCAAAGTACAGGGATATGCCCCTAAGCGCTATTGATGCACACCTTGCTGATTATATTCTTTCTCCTGCTGATATGCCTGACCTTGTGCAAACGCATGTCAGCCAAACTGAATTTACATATAATGAAGAAACGCTGCAATACATTTATTCATTAATAAAGAAGAAAACAGGCATCGACTTCTCTATGTACAAAAAAAACACGGTGCTGCGACGACTTGAAAAGAGAATGGCTTTACTCGATCCGCCCTCTCAAACGATGGAAGAATACCGGGACTATTTATGTAAAGAAGCCGAAGAAATCGTCGAACTGCAGCGAGACTTGCTGATTGGAGTGACACAATTTCTTAGAGATAAAGAAGCATTCTCTATTATTGAAGAACAAGTCATTCCACAATTAGTTGAAAGAAAGATTCATAGTCAAGAAGATGAAATCCGCATCTGGGTAGCAGGTTGTTCTACTGGTCAAGAAGCATATACATTAGCTATTTTGCTTCATGACCATTTATCCACAATCAACCGTTATTTCGATGTCCGAATCTTTGCTACGGACATCGATCGTCATGCAATCAAAAGAGCTAGTCAAGGTATTTATGAAGAAGCGGAAGTTCATTCCTTCTCAGCAGCTCAGATTAATGAATATTTTGAGCAAACAAAACACGGGAGTTATCAAGTTAAAAAAACAATCCGCAAAATGATTGTTTTTGCCCCCCATAATATAGGAAAAGACTCGCCTTTTGTAAACGTTGATTTAATTAGCTGTCGAAATATGATGATTTACTTCCAAGCTGAACTGCAGCAGCGCATTCTGTCTCTTTTTCATTTCTCTTTGACAGAAGAAGGCGTACTTTTTTTAGGCCCTAGTGAAACAACGGGAAATTTGTCTGATTTGTTCCGCCCTATCAACAGTAAGTGGAAAATATTTAAGCGTTCCGGCCAGCCCAGCCGACAAATTACGGGAGCTTTTAACCTTTCAAAGTCCAACTCGCATGAAGGTGATTTTTCTAGCGTGCCGCTGCCAAGTCAGCTTTATAAGCCTCTTCCTTCGCTTAAATTAGATGAGATGTATCAGTCAATGATTGATCACTTTATGAGCCCTTGTCTTGTATTAAATGAATACAACGAAGTGATATTTTGTTCAAAAGAAGCGACTCAGCTTATTAACGTGCCTGTAGGGAAAATTAATTATACAATTTTCAAAATGGTTCCAGTTCACGTCTCTTTAGCCATTGGAGCAGCTATTAAACGCGTAAAAGAGCAAGGTATGAGCGTATGCTGTCAGCACATTGAGTTTGTCATAAACAACGTGCAGCGCCGTTTTAATATTACGATATCTGCCCTTCCAACAAATCACTCTCTTTACTTACTTATGTTTGATGAACAGACAGATGGTGCCATTATTGATAAGGAAAAGCCCATGTTTCTTAATCAAACCAGCTCGATTAGTGAGCTTGTAGTAGATTTAGAGCAAGAGCTTCATTACACACAGCAGCATTTGCAAACGACGATTGAAGAGCTAGAAACAGCAAATGAGGAGCTAAAGTCCACGAACGAAGAACTGATTGCTTCCAACGAAGAGCTGCAGTCCACAAATGAAGAACTGCAGTCTGTTAATGAAGAATTAATTAGTGTTAACAATCAGTACGAGCGAAAGATTGAAGAATTAACGGACTTAAATAACGATATTGATAATTTATTAATCAGTACAACTATTGCTACTATCTTTTTAGACGAGCAGCTGAATATTAAATTATTTACGCCGGAAACGAAAACAGTCATCAACGTTCTTCATCAAGATATTGGAAGACCTTTCTTTCATATTTCGCATAACTTTAGATATGACCATCTAATCGAGGACGCCATGCACGTTTTAAGAACAAATAACACCCTTCAAAAAGAAATTCAAAGCTACGATAACCAGTGGTACAGCATGAAAATGATGCCTTATCGTACAAATGAGAATTTAATTAACGGTGTAGTTATTACGTTTATCAATATTACAGAAATTAAACGGTCAAATGAAGAATTGGCTATTACATCGTTTGCAGTTGCTCACAGTCCTACGGGCATTTTTATTACCGATCATCAAGGTAAAATTAAGTACATTAATCAAAAGTTCATGGAACAAAAGCATGCGCCGCAGGAAGTATTTGGGCTACACCTCTATGACTTATATACAAAAAAGCTGGGGGTTAAAAGATTCCCTAAGATTTGGAACGAAGTATACAGAGGAGAAAAATGGAACGGAGAAATTTCCTACGTTCAAGAAGACGGAGAAACCGTTTGGGAACAGTTAGCCTTAATGCCTGTTAAAAATGATCAGGATGAAATCATCCATTACATTGGGTTAAGCGAAGACATTTCACAGCGCAAACAGTCGGAAATGATGCTCAAAAATTCAGAGATGCTGTCAGCACTTGGACAGCTGGCTGCTGGCATTGCCCATGAAATACGAAACCCTCTTACATCATTAAAGGGCTTTTTACAGCTTATGATGCAAGAAGAAACGTATAAAAAAGAATATATGGATGTCATGATGTCCGAGTTTAACCGCTTAGAACTGATCATTAGCGAACTGCTCATTCTAGCCAAACCCGAAGTCGTAAAATATGAAAATAAACAGATAAATTTAATTCTTCAAGACGTATGTACGCTGCTGCATACACAGGCCATTCTTAAAAACATTACTATTTCAACAGATTTTGAAGAAAAATTACCTGTTGTTCATTGTATTGAAAAAGATATGAAACAAGTATTTATCAACATGGTGAAAAATTCTATTGAAGCGATGGATGACCCCGGGTCTATTCTGGTGGTATCTAAATTTGATCCAGATACAAATCAAGTAGTCGTCCAAGTGATAGATGAAGGAAAAGGCATGCCGAAAGATCGATTAACACGAATTGGCGAGCCTTTCTATACAACAAAAGAAAAAGGAACAGGATTAGGATTGATGGTGAGTCACAAAATCATTAGTAATCATAAAGGAAGCATTTCGTATGATAGTGAAGAAGGAAAAGGAACAACCGTAGAAATCCGATTGCCGCTTTCTTAATGCACTTTGTTCTTCTGCCTTAAACATTCAAGCTCCTGATTAATTACATCTTGAATGTCAAACAAATGTGTAGAGACCAATTCAATATATTCTCCTTTTCCTGCTTCAATTACGTCGGAGCGGATAATACTTAGGAGGTCTTGAATGGTTAGCACATTTGTTTTCATTTCTCGAAAATGACGCTGAAGATCAACTAGATGCATTTTTTTCGCCGTTTCTACATCTGTTTCCCTGACTGAAATACCCTGGTTCACTTGTGGTAAGTCTTGCATAAGCATAGAGCGAAACTGCTGAAGAGTTGATTGGACACTCGTCATATGCTCGTGAATAGGATAGCAGAAAACAGCGTGCAGCGAATGATAGGCTTCAGGCTTAAAATGAAAATCAAAAAGAGCAACCGGGTTGGAAAACGTGCGCATATTTACTTCGATTTGCACTTCTTCCTTCCCCTGGAGTGCTCTTTTTACTTTTCCTTGGCTGTCTTCATCAACTAGATCTAAAAAGTTCTGAACAGGCGGGAAATTTTTCGTGACGCTTGGTGTAAATTCAATTATTTCGTTGTCTTTATTGAGTAAAAACATTGGAACGGGAATGTGTTGAATCGGCAAACTGATCATATTTCTTCCCCCATTGCTAACATTTTATCTTGCGTCGAACTTTCTTTATTGTTGATTAGAAGCCAGTCTTTAAAAGCTTGGATATGATTAATGAATATGGTTTTTGAAGATCCTGAAGCCGATAAATCATGCGTGTTGAGAAGCCAGCTGCCCACTAATACAAGAGGACTTTGCGGCATGTTTTCAATCTCAGCAATGTATTTTTGTAAATCAGGCAGCAAATGCACTTGTGAGACAGACAAGCACACTACATCAGGGTCCCATCTTTCAATGCTTTTTAGAGCAAACGGCAGCGGCAAGCTTGCTCCTAAGTTTTTAACTTTCCATCCCTGTTCTCTCATAAGTCCTGCAATCATTTTAATGCCTAAGTAATGCTCTTCTCCTTCAATGCAAAAAAGAAGTGCTCGATGGCGCTGAAGCAATTGATGCTGTGATAGCTGAAAGCGAGTTAACACATAGTCACAGGTTGCAGTAGCCAAATGCTCGTCCGCGACTGAAATTTTATTTTCTTGCCACCTTTTCCCTATCTCATACATCGCTTCTGTCAGAAACGTGTATACGTCAGTTGAAGAATGACCTTCTTCTATATATATAGCAATGAGCAGCCAGCTTTTTTGAACGTCTCCTTCTAGCAAACAATCAGCTAAGGCCGCTACATTACGAGAGTAAACGATAAGATCACGCCCTTTTCTTAAAGTTACAATAAATCTCTAGGCAAAACTTCCTTTTTGCACGATGGACAACATGCGTAGACACCTTTATTTTCATCATAATCTACGTTCATCGGCTGCTTGCATACTTTACATACAGCATGTACGTAGTTTAAATATTTTTCCACTAATAAACGTGTTGCCCCACTTGTTTTCCCGCAATAATAGCAAATAAACCTTACTTTTCCTTTTTTTGTTATCTCTACTTCTCGCATATGCTGACAAGATTCACAGCGATCCCAGCTGCGAAGATAATTGCTCAAAGAATATTGTGGTTTATTTGTTTCTATATACATTTTCGTTTCTTGATTTCTTGTTTTATCTTCGGTAAAGTCAATTGAGCGAATAAGCTGTTTAGCGCCTAGCTTTGATTCAATTCTAGCTGCCATAAACGCTTCATTCTTTCCGCCATAAGGCATATTAATCCATATAGTGGATTCATCGATGATAAGCAGTGACATCGGAATAGCAGATGAAATGATATGAGCATCGTCAATTCGAACTTCTGTTGGTTCACGAGTAAGAACGGTCACTTCACCTTTAAAAGAATTTAACACATCCCGTATTTCTTGAGGAACAAGGGAAGCATAAGGAATACACAATAAAATCTGCTGCCGAGCTTGATATAAGTCTTTTTTTAACTGATTGCTGTTCGATGGATGGTACCAAATCAATTTAGGATGCTGAATGACTTCTTTTAAAAATTGCTGAGGTTGGTATACTTTTTGATTTTCGTTAAAGTGGTTGACCAACTTCCATAACGCTCGCTCCTTTGGTACACGCTGCTGGGCAAACGACTCGTCTGAAAGCATAATAAATTTTCCTTTTGAACGCGTCACCGCCACATTTACCAATCGGTCGCTATTTTCATTTGTTAAAAGTAAACCCGGTTTTGATTGCGGCTTTGTATCGACCGTGTCAAAAATCATGATATCTCGTTCCGCGCCTTGAAATTTGTGTACGGTTGCTGCAATTATATCGCTAGCTGGTTCAATATCTTGAAGAAATGCATTAATCAATTTAGCTTGAGACTTATAAGGAGTCACATAGCCAAGAGTAGCCGAAGAAGCTTTGCGTGCCCGCAGCATCAAACTTACTGCCAAAACAGCCGTTATCACATTGTAGCGTGAGCCGGAAGCGGCATCTCGCATAGCGGAAGAATGCAAATGACCAATGTTAAGCATAAGCGCTGCTTCATGAGCAAACGGTCGGCTGCTTGCTACTACTTCTCGACTTGTTGTGACAGATGGATGATCTGCTACTCGGTTGCTGTAAATATAGCGATTTGTAAAAGCTGAAATATCTTTATGCATTCTTCTTTGCTTCGTCAACATAAAAAGATGCGGGTGTATCTCACCGCTTTCTACTTGCTCTACAAGACCCGTCTGCTCAAATAAATCTCGCTGCAGCCACTTCTTCACTTCAGCATGAGAAGATTGAGATACCGGGGGAAGCTGTTTAAAATCACCGCATACGACAATTCGTTTTCCTAACGTAGCTGCAAAAGCAATTTGCGGTGCATATGCCATGCTAATTTCGTCTACCACAACCATATCAAATTCACTTTGATAAAGTAATCGGTCAATAGCCGCCTTTGATAAAGTAGTGCCTACAATATACGCTTGGTCAAACACATTTTTCTCCGCTTCAATCCACTTGTTCCGAAGGGCGTTTAGCTTTTTGTTAACTTGCTGAAGCTGGTGAGCTCTATTGGGATACCTGCTTAAGTAAACTCGTTCTTCTTGTAAATCACGCATCTCCTGAGCTAAATCCGGGTCATCTTCTCCAATGACTTCTTCTACTTTTATATTTTCTAAGCCGCTGCTTTTTGTTGCTCCGTATCGAATGAGTTTTCCTTTTTTCCAAGCTTCTTTCTTTTTTAACTGACGTGCAGTTTCTTGCAGCAAACCGTCCACCGCTGCATTACTGTGAGATAATAAAAGGATCCGCTTTGATTTCCGGTAATAGCTTGCCGCGATTTTGGACAGCGTATATGTTTTTCCTGTTCCAGGAGGCCCCCAAATATAAGTAGTACGGTTATAACGCGCTCGCAGCAACACTTCATGAAGAGCGTTCTTAGACGTATACTCCTTATGACGAACAGGACTATCGCCTCTCATAAGACGTTTGATTCTCACTATTTTTTGCTTGTAATCTTTTGCTTCCGTGAGTCTATCAATGAGCACCTGCAATAACTCCCATGGTTCGTTATATATATCGAGTTCGTCTACTTCTTGTCCAATAAACGCATCTATTTTAAGGTACAGATCAAACCCTTCTGTTCCGATCACTTCTCCTTTACTTTCTTTATGCTGGTGGACAAGGCGTACTTGAGCTCCATCAAAAAGGTATAAATCGGCTGTGCGTTCAAACCGGTAAAGATACGCATCCTCCTGCTGCCCTAAGTACTCTCCTTTTCCTACCGTATACTTTTCTCCGCCGTGTTTCTTCATATAATTAATCTCAATTGAAAGTGCGCGCACCCATGCTTTTAAATATGAAGAGATAGAGCGTTTTTCCATAGATGTCTAACTCCCTTTTTATCCGTTCATTTCTAACTTGTCTATTCTATCATGTCATTTGAATATAGCATAGCTTCTTTCTTTTTCCTTTTTATAAAAGCAGAACACCTTTTTTACTATTCTATCTCTACAGACAAATTAAGACTTTTTTCATCATAATTGTAAAAAAACTGCGTTTTTTCTATCACTTTAGACGTATTGTTACAAACTTGTAATATAAAACCTACCATTTTGTCATGAGTTTGTTACATATTGTTGATAGAATAAGAGACAACTATTGGAAATAAAGGAGAAATATTAGATGAAAAAACACATTTTTACATTAGGGGCTACAGCTTTAGTATCAATTGGAATTGCAGACGCAGCATCAGCTGACACAGACACGCATAAAGTAAAAGCTGGAGAAACGTTATTCAGCATCTCACAGCAGCATAATGTCACAGTTGAAGACTTAAAAAAGTGGAATGGTCTTTCTTCGACATTAATTTATGCAAACCAAACATTACAAATTGGATCTACATCTACTGACTCTTCATCTAGTTCAACTCCAACTACGACATCTTCAAACCATACATATACAGTAAAATCAGGCGACACGCTTTATCGTATCGCTAAAAACAACGGTACTTCTGTACAGCAGCTAAAAGAGTGGAATAACTTATCTAGTCATTTAATTTATGTGAATCAAGTATTAAAAATAAGCGGAACAGGAACTGTTTCATCATCACCTTCAGCACCTGTACAAGAAAAAACAAACGAAACGCAAGCATCCCCGGCTCCTAGCAACAGTAAAAGTTACAAAGTTCAGCCTGGAGATACAATGTGGAGCGTAGCACAGCGACACGGCATTTCAATTTCTCAATTAAAACAGTGGAATAACTTATCGTCTAATACGATTTACATTAATCAAGTGTTACAAGTAGGCGGACAAGCTGCAGCTCAAGCAAAACCATCAACGCCAGCGACTACTGCTCCTTCAACACCGTCGACTTCAACGCCGGCACCTGCTCCAGTGCAAGAAAGCAAGTCGGTTTCGAAAGAGATTACGGTTGAAGCAACAGCTTATACCGCTTACTGTGCAGGCTGCAGCGGAATCACTGCTACAGGCATCGACCTAAGGTCAAATCCTAATCGAAAAGTAATTGCAGTTGATCCTCGCGTGATTCCATTAGGTTCTCGCGTATACGTAGAAGGTTACGGAGAAGCAATTGCTGGAGATACTGGCGGTGCCATTAAAGGTACTCGCGTTGATTTATTTATGGCATCTCAAAGCTCAGCTTTAAATTGGGGACGCAAAACGGTAAAACTTCAAATTTTAGATTAATCACTAAAAGCAGAAGCGTGTTAGTCGCTTCTGCTCTTTAATTTTTTTTCAAACATAATCATATCGATAGCTTGCAAGCCATTCTCGTAAATCGGTGGAACGTACTGCAAAAAGAAATTCTTTTTGACACCTCTTTGATAAAAGCCTGCCTTTTTATAAAATGCTATGTTTTCAAGGCTGGAGTCCGCTGTTCCTACAATCATTTTAGAATATTGGTTACGTTCATACAGTACTTCTAACTTTTTAATGACTTTGCTGCCGATTCCTTTTCCTCTGTATGCTTCTTTTAAACCGATATTCTTTACTTCTACTGCCCGTTCCTCTTCATCGATGAGGCACTGCACAACTCCTATCTCCTTCTTTTCATAGACAATGGTAAATAAGGAACCTTCATTTATATACGACTTCACCACTTTTTCGTCTTCATCCCCTATTAATAGCAGGTTCAAATAGGAAGCGCGTCTGTCTTTATCAATTTCAATAAGGTCGATACTCATCTTTATCCTCCAAAAAATAAGTCAATAATATTGCTGCCTCTTGAAGATGATTTATTATATAGCTCTGAATATCCGCAGTTCGTGCAATATACCACTGTAAAGTGATTGTGCTGAACGTCTAAGTATTTAGACAGTCCCGTTCCCGTTGTAGCAATTTCTTTTGTTTTTGCTTCTGTATGTCCGCATTTTACACAACCGTTTTTCCCCATTGTCATACTCCTTTATACATAAAATAATTTCTTATTTATATAAACGGTTAGAAAAGGAAAAAGTTTCATTTAATTGATAAATAAAGGAACTAAGGAAAACCACATTTTCCATTACCTAGAAATAGAAAATGTGGTTTCTTACTTTTAGTATTAACGGTATGACTATACAGTTGGTTTCTATGATAGGAGTTCTCTTTTCATAATTTCAACGTTTTTTTGATGACATTGTGCGGTGAAATCAGAGGGAAACGCCAGTTTATCATTTAGCTTATCGAGCGCTTCTTTACTGTTTTCTTTCACTGCCGCTTGCAGTTCATCTAAATAAGAGCTGGCCATCTCCACTCGTCTTTGAATTTCAGCTCGGTGATGTGTCGTTTTCCCGTGCCCGGGAACTAGCGTTAGATTTTGGTACTTAGCTAAAATGTGTCGCGCAATAGCAAGCGTGTCGCGGTAATCATTTACACTTTCATATATGTACGGATATTCAAAATCTGATAAATAATCCCCTGCAATCCATATCGAATCATCGACAATCATAAATAGGCCATCGGTTGTATGACCTTTTGCAAAATAACAGGTAATGGATGTTTCACCTAAAGTAATATGCTGTTCATTTTCGGTTACAACAATATCTAATTCTGGGAATATAATATCATGGGATCTTTTTATATAATAGTCATGATCAAACTGCTTAATCATTTGAACTTTTTCTTCTTTGTCCGGGTGTTGTTCTAAAAATTCGCTGCCGATAAAGGTGGCATTTAATTCTAAGAAAGCCCCATACCCAATGACGTGATCAAAATCTCCGTGAGTAAAAAACACATACAGTTTGCGGTGGTTTAAGATCCCTTGAACATGCTGTTTAATTTCATTAATTTCGTGAGGAAGCCACGTTGGATCAACAATAATGACACAGTCTTTTGTTTCAATGACTGCAGATGTTGTTTGAAATAGCGCGCTTTCAAAAACCGTCATTTGCTCCGTTTTATATTGAATCATGAGAACAGCTCCTTATTTTTTCTATCACCTTTATTATAGCGGAAATAGAAAGATAAGGGTGCGTATGACGGTTTATAAAACAAAACTATGCAAGATGTGATAAAATGCGGAACCAGCCAAACAATGAAATCCAAATAGGAATACTAAATAAGGTTCCCCAAAATAAACCTTTCAAAAAGTTACCTTGATTCATTCTGATATTCCTCACCTTCATCGTATGTTGGTTTTTAGTCTAGCGCAGCTTAATGAAATTTTAGTGATAAATAAAAAAAGAAGCAGTTGCTTCTTTTTTTATTTATTATAAAATTGATGATCGTACTTAATTTTCGGCAGCTCGCGTACTTCCTGCGACATTTCCGTTCCGCACATCGGACAGTTATAATCAACCGTAACAAAATCTTCTCTCATCCACCCATTACATGATTCAGATTGACACGCGTATACAGTCGTATCCATCATTTGATCTACTTCTTCTTCTACGGCTTTTTTTGCAAAATACATGTGCACAGCTCCCTTTTTTTCTTAGTATATGTAAAATTCCCATTTTTTATTTACAGCTTGATTACTTTTTCATCCGGCGTTATTGGACACCACTATTTAATTGTGTATAATTAAATAAAAAGCAATAGACTGGAGGCAACATGAATGGAACAACTTTATAAGCAGCTGCAGCTAGAAAACCAGCTTTGTTTCTCAATTTACGCCACGTCTCGAGAAATTACAAAGGTGTACAAGCCGCTGCTCGATAAATTAGGAGTAACCTATCCGCAGTATTTAGCCCTTCTTGTTTTATGGGAACATGAAACACTCAGCGTAAAAAAAATGGGCGAACTTCTGTATTTGGATTCAGGCACCCTTACTCCTATGCTAAAAAGAATGCAGGATCAAGAATTAGTGATTCGTCAGCGTTCTCATGAAGATGAACGCGTTGTTTTTATTAGTTTAACCGAAAAAGGAAAAAAATTACGTGATAAAGCTTGTCATATTCCAGAAGAAGTTTTTAGTATGACGAATAAGTCGCAAGGAGAATTAGAAAAGCTGAAAGAAACGCTGCAGGAGTTATTGCAATCACTGCATACGTACAATCAAAAATAGACCATATAAAATTGCACATAAAAAAGCGCCTGGATTTAAGAAAAATCCAGGCGCTTTTTATTTACTCAGCCGTTGTATTTAACGTTACGTTAACATTCCCACGCGTTGCTTTAGAATACGGGCAGAATTGATGTGCATCTTCTACTAGCTTCTCAGCTACTTCTTGTGAAACGCCTTTAATATGAGCGTTTAACACAACTCCAATTTTAAAGCCATCGTCAGTGTGGTCTTTTAGTAGACTTACCTCTGCAGTAATAGAAGAATCAATGTCTTTTTTTTGTTTCTTAGCGATTAAATTTAAAGCACCGTCAAAACAAGCAGAATATCCTGCTGCAAACAGCTGCTCGGGATTTGTTCCTTCTTCTTTGTTATTTGGAGAAGGATTTACAAGGGTTAAATCAATAATACCATCATCTGATTTAACTCGACCATCTCGGCCTCCTACCGCTGTTGCTTTAGATGTAAATAGTACGTCTGACATAAGATCACCTCATAGATTATTTTATGTAATTTCATTGCAGACAATCAAAAAAGTCGCAATCAAATTCATTTTGTAATCACTTTGATTACCGTGATAGTAATGTACTTCCCCTTCTATAATGAGTGTAAACCTATTATTTTATACAAAAAAAGAGAGTTACCTCTCTTTTTTTCCTCTTTGTTTTTTTAAACCGCTTTGAATAATGTTATCTCCATATTTTTCACGCAAACTTTCGACCGCTTTGTATAAAGGCTCTTTTTTTGCTTGCTCTCCATATGTAAACAAATCTAACTGTTCTTCTTCCTGAAGATGGTGGCTCACTTGAAGAGCAGCTACTCCTAATAAACGAATCGGTTCTCCGTTCCAATGTCTTTGAAATAATACTGCACTGTAATGAAAAAGATCGTTCGGCTCGCTAATTGCTTTTGAAATAGTTTGGCTTCGAGTAATGGTTTTAAAATCACTGTATCGTATCGTTAACTGAATCGTTTTGCTTACAACTTTTTTCGCTTTCATACGAGAGCTTACAGAATGCGATAGTTTATTTAAAATAGGGAGAACTTCATGTTCATCTACTGCATTTTGAGATAGCGTCGTAGAGTTTCCAATAGATTTAAACTGTGATTGGCGATCAGGGTTCACCTGTCGATCATCTTGGCCCCATGCTCGTTCTTTCATAACTTCTCCTTTTATTCCGAGAGTTTGTTTAAGAAGACCGGGAGCGGCTTTTGCTAGATCACCGATGGTTACGATCTTAATCGCATTTAGCTTCTCAGCTGTTTTTTTACCGATTCCGTGCATTTCCTCTACGGCTTTTGGCCAAAGAACTGTTTGAACATCTCTTTTTCGAAGGACGGTAATCCCTAAAGGTTTTTGCATATCACTTGCCGTTTTGGCCAAAAATTTATTCGGCGCGATTCCAATTGACACAGGAATTTGCAGCGTCTGTATTAAATGCTGCTGAATTGACTTTGCTATGTCAAGAGGAGAGCCTAATTCAGCACAGTTTGTAATATCCAAATAGCCTTCATCAATGGAAGCAGGCTCTAAAAGAGGTGAAATGGTTACTAAATAATCAAACATGTTTTTGGACACTTGGCGATATAATGGAAAATTAGGTTTTATCACAACCAGCTCAGGGCATTTTCTTTTCGCTTCCCAAAGAGGCATTGGCGCATATACTCCGCGTTTACGAGCAATATAGTTACAGGTTACAACAATTCCTCTTCGTTCCTTTGGATTGCCAGCAATAGCAAGAGGCTTATCTTTGAGCGTATGATCATGTGCGGTTTCAACAGATGCATAAAAAGCATTGGCATCAATATGAAGAATAACTTTGCCGTTTTTAGGGTACATCATTTTCATACTATCACCTCTTTCTGTATAATTAATCCTCGAAAGAAGAACGTACATTCTTATTTATTATAACTCTTTTTTTCTAAGTTGTGCGTACCTATACTTTATTTTTATTTTGAGCGAACACTGTGTGTCACTCTCTCGTATTCTAATGAAGAAAGGAGGAAGAAAACGTGATTGATCAGCTTATCGGAGCCATTAACCAATTAGGCTACGGATATTTCTTTTTTATCATTTTAGTCGGAGCCAACCTTACTCCTATTCCTGACCCGGTATATATTATGCTTGCGGGCAGTCAGGCTACATCTCCGTCCGTTCAGTATATTCCAGCTTTTATACTTACCTACAGCGGCATGATGATTAGCTTATATCTTAAGTTTTTGATAGCCAGTCTTTTTTCAGCTCAGGCGCTTGCGCTATTAAAACGCCCGCGATGGGAAAAAAATGTGATGAAAGTCGAGCGAACGATTCAAGAATATGGATCTCACGCCATCATTGCAAGCTACTTTTTACCAGGAATGCGACATGTGATGCCTTTTTTTCTCGGAGCAAGCGGAATGAAGCATCGGCATTATATTAAAGTCTCATTTTCTTTCGGTTTTATTTGGACGCTCGCTTTATTTATTTTCGGTTCCTTTTTTAATACAACCTCTTCTTATACGGACGTGATTGAGATCACTTTAGCTTTTTGTGCGATCAGTTTGATTATCTATGCCGTCCAAAGAAGAAAAATACGAAAAAAACAGCAGTAGTTTGTGTGAGAAGTTCTTTTTCACAAACTGCTGCTGTTTCATTTATATTAAATGACTTCATTATATCCCTTTACAAAGTATTTGCGCGCGCGGTAAAGAGCTGATTTTAACGTAGTCATCTGCATATTTAATAACTCCGCAATTTCTTCATATTTAAATCCAAATCCATATTTTAATAGAAGCAAATTGCGATACTTAGGATTCAATTTATTTAAAATCGCCTGACATTCAGCCGCTTCTTCATTTCTAAGCACCTGCTGAATAGGCGTATACATAACAGGCTCTTCTTTGTAAGAAGACGTATAGCGGTCTTTCACTATTTTACGCCTTCCTAAATCACACCGTTTATTTAATGCGACGCGAAACATCCAAGCTTTTATTTTTTCAGGATCGACCATTTCTTGTTTTTCTAAATATTTTAATGCTACTTCTTGCGTAATATCTTCGGCGTCTTGTCTATTCACGCCATTTTTCAACAAATAAGCCAGCACCTGATTTAAATAATCTTGCAATTCCTCGCCGCACATAATAAGTTCTCCCTTGTTATTTTAGTTTTTCTTTTAATTTTGTTGGAATCATGTTAGCATCAAACATTTGAACTTCAGGACTTGAATTTTTGTAACGAAAAACAACTATATAATCCCCTTGTTCTTGAATGGTTGTATGCGAAAGAAAATAATCGATTTGTTTGGAATCTTTAATAGTTAACGCACCTTTTCGTTTAGTCAGAATAGACGGATTGTTTATCCATGAAGGCTGAAGAGTTTCGTGATCTTTATTTTTTAAAACCACAACATTTGAAACGTCTTCTGGCATGATCCGAGCATTTTCAAACATTTTTTCTTGCTTGAGCCACTTTTCAACTCCTTTATATGATTTCTCAAAAGGTATGGAATCTACAATCTGTCCATTTTCATCCATAAAATCAATGCTAGACCAACTTTGTTGTCGACTCTTGGTATCTTCATAAGTTTGGTTTTGTATTGATGTTCTGATTGCCCCTTTTAAACTCTCAATTTTGTTTGGATCTTTAATTGTAATAGGTTCTGATTTTTTATACATTGCATCAATTTGAACTTCTGTTACATACCTCATATTTTTATTATGAGGTTCTAAAATATAATAAGAATGGTTTTTATACTCAGGTGTTTCAATAATTCGTTTGTAAAACGCTTTATAATCCGCTTCACGTACCCTATATTGTCGAACAACTTTTTTTCCATTTTTTAAGTTATAAGCAAATGTTATCTCACGAGCTTCTCCAGACTGCATTTCTCTTTTGGAAATATTAGGATGATCTTTTATAATTTGTTTATGCAATACTCGTATAAAATTAATGGTATTCTTACTAGAATAATAGTAAGGCGGTTTATAATAATCCCCTTGCTCTATATCGTGACTTTTAGAGTTATCTGTTAAAGAATAGCCGTCTTCACCAAAATATACAGATTGAATGTTTTCTTGATTCGGTAGATAGGTAGAGTAACCAAAAACATCCACTTTTAATCCTACCCCTATAACAATAGCCACTGCCACAAACAATATGTAGCCCTTCCATTTTCTAAATACACGCCATGTTTTAGCTAAAATCATATGTCCAAGAATATATCCTAATAAGGAACCAAAAACATAGCCGAAAATAAGCCATTTAAAAGAATCCTTCATTTCGCCGAAGTACATTCCCCACAATAACAGTGAACATGTCGTCAGCCCATAGATAAAAATAGGTTTTAACCATTTAAACGCAATTGCATGAGTAGCGATTTCTAAACTTCTTTTTTGATATGCAATACATGCAATAAAACAAAGCACACAAGCTACAACTGCATAGATTACTAGACTTAAATAACTTTCTTTTCCAGTATCTAATAAATCTATAATACGGACAAACGGAACTAAATTTTGGATATTTTGTCCTGAATAATAGTTCGTCGCAAACCCATACCAATAAAAATTAATATTCATAATAAAAAATTGGATCAGCGCAGCCGGAAGAATAAACAATATATATACAAACGCGCCTTGCAGTATTGACATGCCTGTGAACATACCTGCAAATACTGCTCCAGAAAAAACAAAGATATTCAAAACAATAGTATTAATAGCCCAGTGGAGAATTAACTTTAGCGTATATAAATCTTCAACATTTACTGAATCTTTAATAAGAAAAAGGACGATGGCTGAAATGATAACAGGTAAAACTAACGATACAATCCCTAATAATACGTTTTGCCAAAACAGCACACCTCTACTTATTGGTAAACTATGAATATAATCAGCGGCTGATTTAGTTTGAATATATCTAAATAAAAATATAGCTAACACCACGGGTACAGTAAACATAAACAAAAATTGAAGGCTTTCAGCAACTTCAAACAGAGTCTTTAGTTTTTCTGTATACATTCCATCTTTATTAACTTCACCTGTATACCTCAAAATAATTTGAAGTGGTACGATAAATAAAAGAACAAGCGTATATAAAGCACCAACCCATCCTACATTCCTGACAGATTGAATCCACATGCCGCGGTTAAACGATGATGTTTTCGATTGCATAACCCACATCCCCCATTTCATAAATAAAGATTTCTTCCAGCGTAAGTGGCAAGATGTCAAAAATTAAAGGCTTATACGATCGAACTTTGTTGACTAAGTGATTTTCTTTCCCTCGAACAATACAAAGCAAGACGCTTCCTCGTTTTTCTTGATATAAAATGTCCAGCGTGTCGTAAAGCGCTAGCGGCACATCTCCTTCAAATGCAACTTGAATTTTGTGCACGTCTGATTTTAAATCATCCAGCTCTTTTTCAATTAATAATTGACCGTGATGCAAGATGCCTACATGATCACAAAGATCTTCCACTTCTCGTAAGTTATGTGATGAAATTAAAATCGTCATTTCCCGTTCTGCCACGTCTTGGACAAGAAGGTTTTTAATTTTTTGACGCATTACCGCATCTAACCCATCGAGCGGCTCATCTAAGATAAGTACATCAGGCATAGCAGACATCGCTAACCAAAAACCTACTTGACGCTGCATTCCCTTGGACATTCTGTGTACCTTTTTATGTAATTGAATTGGGAAAGCTTCTTTTAATTTTTGAAACCGCTCTTCGTTCCAAGTCGGATAGACGCTTCTATAAAAAGACGCTAATTGCTTAATCGTTGTTTGAGGGAAAAAATAAAGAGAATCTGGCATAAAAATAAGACGTTCTTTTAAGCCAACGTTTTCAAATACTTCCTCGCCATCTATTGCGATTTTCCCGTGATCTTGCTTGTAAATACCTGCAATGATTTTTAATAGCGTTGTTTTCCCTGCCCCGTTCGAGCCAAGCAGTCCGTAAATAGATCCTTTTTTTATAGAAAGCGTGACGTCTCTTAGAGCTTCCATTTCTTCAAACTCTTTTTTTATCGCCTTCAGTTCAATCACTATCGCTTCCTCCTTTTACTGCTTTTTCAGCCTGTGAAATAAGTGATAGAATTTCATCTTTATCCATCCCTAAATACATAGCTTCTGCCAACAGTTTTACTAATTCTTCTTTCATCTTTTTCACCTTCTCGTTATTTAGTGTATCAACTTGAGGCGTTACAAAACTTCCTTTGCCTGGAACTGAATAAATATAATTCTGATGTTCTAGTTCACGATACGCTTTTTGAATTGTATTTGGATTAATCGTTAATTCTTTTGCTAACAGCCGAACAGATGGAAGCTTTTGATCGGCCTTAAAAACTTCATGAATAATAAGCTCTTTCAATTTATCTACTAATTGCTCGTATATCGGCTTGCGACTACGAATATCTAAATCGAACATAGTCTGCCTCCCTTCATCTACCCAAAATCATGATGTGTGTACTAGGTGTATTAACTGTATTACTCATCGTATTACAGTTAATATTATAGTATGTTTTTTGGAAAAAACAAGTACTTTTTTTACTTTTGTTACAAAATGATGACAAAAAAGTGTTTAATAGCTTTATAGGGGAAATGCAAATAACTGTAAATAAATTGCGTGTGTTGCCTTCGTTATAAGCCAAAATACTCCTTTAAGTCAGCACCTCGTTTTGTTTGTCTTAACCAAGTACCTCTAGTTATTACAATAGTAATGTTTTATAATGTTTATAATTAATTTTTTTAATATAAAAGGAGCCATACTCTATGTACTATGATGCGTTAAAGACGTTTGTTTCTGTTGTAGAAGAGCAAAGCTTTACAAAAGCTGCGGAAAAGTTAATGATTTCACAGCCAAGCGTAAGCGTACACATCAAAAATCTTGAAAAAGAATTTCAAACTTCCCTGTTCCTGCGTTCACCTAAAATGTTAAAAATCACACCCAGCGGCGAAATTTTATACGATCGTGCTAAACAAATGATTCAGATATATGAGCATACGAAACGAGATATTTATGAACATCATCACCGTGTCAAAGGAATGCTAACGATTGGCGCCAGTTTCACGATTGGTGAATATATTCTCCCTTCATTTTTAGCAAAGCTTCGTGAACAATATCCTGATATTGATGTAGAAGTGACTATCGGTAATACAAAGGAAATCGCTCAGCTTGTTCGTCATTTCAAAGTAGACGTAGGGCTTATTGAAGGACACACGGAAGAATCCGACTTACATATTCAGTCATTTATGGACGATGAGCTTGCCATCGTTGCGTCAGTGGATCACCCTTTAGCTCAGCTTAAAAAAGTAGAAATTGATGATTTACAAAATCAGCGGTGGGTGGCGCGTGAAAAAGGCTCTGGAACAAGAGAATATTTAGATCACGTTCTAATGTCCAACGGTTTAAAAATGAAAAGCATGCTAACGATCAGCAGCAATCAAGGAATTAAAGAAGCCATCGTTCACGATTTAGGAATGTCTGTGCTGTCGCTTTGCGCTATTAAAGAAGATGTTGAACAAAAACACCTATCGATTCTGAACGTTAACACCGCTCCTTTTAAGCGCCGTTTCTCTTATATCTATCCTGCTAACAGCGCTCATAAAAAAGTAGCGGAGCTTTTTATTCAGCTTTTAAACTAAAAAAAGACTTTCCACACTGAGTGGAAAGTCTTTTTTAGTAAATAGCCATACATGTCTTTACATTCTTTTTTAGTGAACATGCGTCTGCTGAGCCGGCATTTTGGACAAACGAACAGCTAGGAGAAAAGCTGTTGTAAGAAACACACCAATTAAAGCAATAACACCTTTCCAGCCGTACGCACTCCAGCATAAGCCAGCCACCGTCCCTCCAACGCTTGATCCTGCATAGTAAAAAAACAAATACAAAGACGAAGCCTGAGCTTTGTCATGGGTGGCTCTTCTTCCCACCCAGCTGCTTGCGATGGAGTGACTTCCGAAAAAGCCAAAAGTCAGCAGAAAAAGCCCGGTAATTTTTATCCATAAAACCGGATGCAGCGTAACAATCGAACCTATAAGCGTAACAGCAATCGTACATAACAGCACTTTTTTCCGGCCATATAGATCCGCCAGCGTCCCCATCCAGACTGAGCTGAATATTCCCACAAAAAAAATAACAAAAATAAAACTTACAAGCGTATGATTCCAAGAATACGGAGGAGCGGATAAAGCGTATCCAATATAATTGTATAATGCTACGTTACTTCCAAGCAGCGCAAAACCAATAGCAAAAAGACAAAGCATCCCTTTATCTTGAAGATGACTGCGAAGAGAGCCAGTAAGCTGACGAAGTTCAAAGGATCGTGAAGTGAAGTTTTGTGAATCTGGCAAGTTCATAAAAAAAACAAAGGTGGCTAATAAACTGATTACGCTTACAACATCAAGAGCTACGGACCAGTTGAAATATTCCGTGAGAACCCCTGTCATAAGCCTTCCCGCTACGCCTCCAAAGGCGTTTCCGCTTATATAAATCCCCATCGCTTTTCCTAAACTCCCTGGTTCAATTTCTTCTCCTAAGTAAGCCATGGCCACAGAAGGCAACCCTGCTAAAACGATTCCTTGAATGACGCGAAATACTAACAGCGTTTCAAAGGTAGAGCTAAATGCTGTCATGATGCATAGCAATGACGCAAAAATTAACGATAGACCCATCAGTTTCTTTCGTCCCCACACTTCTGATAAAGAACCTAAAAAAAGCATGCTAACAGCTAGCGTGATGGTTGTTAACGAAAGAGACAAGCTGGCAAACGCCGGAGATATCCCGAATTCTCTAGAAAATTCGGGTAAAATGGCTTGTGTACAATATAAAATCGAAAATGTGTTGAAGCCAGCTGCAAAAAGCGCAACATTTGTTTTGCGAAAAGCTGATGTTCCAATTACGGTATAATTCACAGTTGGTCACTTCCTTTTTTCTCTAAAAAAAGCATATCACGGTTTTTTTATTCTGTATAATTCATTATGTAAATCATTTTCATGCATTTCAGTAATGAGTGAAGTGAAAATAGGAATGGACAACAGCCTTAGTATTTTCAACCGACTGTATGCAAGACTGTTATGCTTTCTCGTTTTACACACACATAAAAAAAGTCGAGCCAGTTTTTCATGGCTCAACTTTTTTAATCCAGTACATAAGATGCTAATACTTTTTGCACGTCGTAAATGCTTTTATCTTTACGAAATTCTTTTGAGATCGGTGCACTAGAACCCGATACCCAAATATTTAATTCCGCATCTAAATCAAATGTTCCAGCCGTTTCTACGCTAAAATGGGTAATCGTCTTATAAGGAATGGAATGATAATCTGTTTTCTTTCCCGTTACTCCTTGCTTATCAACAATAATTAAGCGTTTCGTCGTAAACACCATTAAATCGCGAATGACTTTATATGCTTGTTCCACTCGCTCGTTGGCAATTAAGATATTTTGTAAGTCTTTTTCAGTTCCTCTTATATCTGCTTCTGATGCATTTCCTAATAGTCCATCTAATATACCCATGCTGATCACTCCTTTATATCTACACTACCGCATTTTGTTCTGTCTGAAAACCCAAAACGTTTTTTTAATGAATTAATTTACTTTCACGCGCTTTTTTTGTTAATTTTGCACTCGTTTTACTAAGGGGCTTATGAAGAAAAATGCCAACGAGCAGCACGCCAAGCCAAATGCAAAGAAGAACGGTAACGTCTTTTCTTACAATGTCCGCTAACATGCCTCCTACCACTTCTCTCATCATGCTTATTGCATAGGTAAATGGTAAAAACGGATTGATTGCTTGAAAAAAAGCAGGCACGACTTGAATCGGAAATGTACCTCCTGCAGCAGAAAGCTGAAGCACAAGTAAAACAATCGCCATCGCTTTTCCTGCATTGCCAAATATCGCAACAAGCGTATAAACAATCGTCATAAATACGAAGCTGCACAGCAAGCCTAAAAAGATAAAAGGCACTTTATCTACGACATACGTTTTGATTAAAAATAAATCCCCTAGCGTCACAATAAAAGCTTGCACGAGAGCAATAGACAAAAACGTTAAAAGTCTTCCAAGATAGACTTCATAGCTTTTGAATCGTTCTTCATCCGCTACTTCTACGCTTAAAATCGAAACTAACAGCAAAGCTCCGACCCACAAGCAAAGCGTTGTATAAAACGGCGACATAGCTGAGCCGTAGTTCGGAATCGGGTAAAGCCTTTCTTCTTTTAAAAGAACCGGCTTAGCAAAAAAGTCACTTTCTTTTTGCACATCATTCTTTAGCAAATTAATAATATCTTCAATATTTTCTTTTTGCTGAAATTCTCGTATTTTATCTGCTATATTGTGCACGTTTTGTTCAATTCGCGGAAAGTCTTTTGCTATTTTCCCAAGCTCCTGCTGTCCAAGCAAAATGCCACTGGCTGTTTTAGACAGAACGTTAGAAACATCCGGTATGCTTTTGTTAGCTTCATCAAGCAGTGAGTTTGCGCTTGCCGTTTTATCTTTCGCTTCTTTGATTGCTTGTTCAACAGCAGGCACAATCGTAGAAGAATATGAGTTCGTTAACGCATTTAATCTAGAAACAGCTTGATCGGTGCGAGAGCTGAACCTATCAAGTACGCTTTGATTGGGAACATCCCCATTCTTTGTTTGTTGCTGCAGACTGTTTACATCCGAAAGTTGCTGCTGTAAAAGCGTATTTACATCTTTTACGTCATTAATAACAGGTGAAAGAACTTTTTGTTGAGATAACGCATTTAAATCTGTAAGAAGTGTAAGAATCTCTCCTGTGTCAGCAATTTGTTTTGTTAACTGCCCTTTTAGCTGTTCCGCTGCTGCGCTGACTTCAGCCGGTGCTATATCTTTTTCCATCAGCTGATTCTTCAATTCTTGAACTCGGAGAGCTCGTTGCTGAACCCGCTGCAGCGTTTCATTGATTGTTGGCTCGGCGTTTTTTAAAATTTTATCGCTTTTAGTTAAAAAAGTGTTTAGCTGCTGAGTCATCTGTGCGCCGTCAGCTGTTAGTCTCTCTACTTCAGGAAGAGCGGCCTGAGCTTTTGATACAATGGCTCCAGCTTTTTGAGTGGTGTCATTCGCTTCATTAATTACTTTTTTGATTTCAGGAAGACGATTTTCAAGTTCAAAAATCCGTTGTTCAACTTGTTGAATGGTCGGCAAATCTCGCTGCAGTGTAATACCTAGTTCGTTAAACACTGAAAAAATGGCTCCATTCGCTGTTTTGACGAATTTTTCACTGATTTGTTGTGTTAAGCTGCTGGCTCCTTTACTTGTAATTTTAGGCGCCACTGCGTTTATTTTTTCGTTCACTTTATAAATAATGACTGGTTTTTCCAAACGATCTTGAAGAACGGTACCAAGCTTTTGTGAAAAATCTTTTGGAATAACAATACTTGCATAATAGTCACCGTGCTTTACTCCGTGATCAGCTTTTTCTTTTGAGACAAACGTCCATCCAAGCGTTTTATTTTTTTTTAACGTTGCAATAATATCTTTTCCCACGTTCACGTGCTGACCTCTTATCGTAGAACCTTCATCTTCGCTCGTTACTGCAATGGCAATACCTTCAGTCCGCCCGTATGGGTCCCAAGATGCTTTTATATTAAACCATGCGTAAAAAGACGGCAGAATCATAAGCGTCAGCACAATGATAATCATCGCCCAATTGGTGAAAATTCTTTTTAAATCCCGCGTATAAATATAAACAGTATTTTTCATATGTCCCACCCAGTTTTATTGTTACAAGTTAGCTTATCCATGTTCGAAGAAACATATTTCTGATACTATAGAAAAAGTTAGATATGGTTTTACTAGAAAGGATGATGAATATGACAGAAAGACTTTATTATAGCAATCCCTACATAAAAACATGGGAAACTGAAGTGATAGAGACGCGCTCTCTTTCGAATGGCTACGCATTAACGTTAAAACAAACCGCTTTTTATCCAGAAGGAGGCGGGCAGCCTTCTGACTACGGTAATATTGCCGGAATCGACGTGAAAGATGTGTATGAAGAAAATGGAGAAGTATATCATATCGTCGATACACTCCCTGAACAAGCGAACGTCACGTGTGAAATTGACTGGCATCGCCGCTTTGATCATATGCAACAGCACAGCGGACAGCACTTACTTTCGGCTCTATTAATCGATACATATGATATTCACACCGTTAGCTTTCACTTAGGAAGCGAAGCAGTCTCTATCGATCTGAATGTACCTCAGTTATCTCATGAGCAGTTATTACACATTGAAAAAGTTGTAAATGACGCTATTTACAGCAACCGTCACATTAAAACGTACGAAGTGAAAAAAGAAGATCTGCATACTCTTGCGCTTCGCAAAGTGCCCGACCTAGAAGACGAAGTGGTACGCATCGTGGAAATTGAAGGCATTGATGTTTCTGCCTGCTGCGGTACTCATGTGAACCAAATTGGAGAGCTCGGCCTTATTAAACTTACGAAAACAGAAAAGCAGCGCGGCAATACACGCCTCTTTTTTAAATGCGGTATGCGTGCATTAGCTGATTATCAGCAGTCTCAAGAAATCGTGGCAGAACTTAGCAATAAATTCAGCACAAGCCGTGAATTAGTTGTAGAACGCATTAAAAAATTGGAGACTGAACAAAAAGAGCTGCAAAAACAACTAGAAGAATTAAAAAATGAAAATGCAGCTTATTTAGCAAGTGAATTAGAAGCCAAAAAAGAAGGTTCATTTCTGTACCATCACTTTGAAAACCGCACATTAAAAGATGTGCAAGCTTTGACGAAGCAGCTGCTTCAAACACCTGATACGACGCTTCTTTTTGCCTTTTCAAGTGAACAAAAAGTCTTATTGGCTCACAGCGGAAGTGAAGTAAAATGCGGAGAACTTTATAAAGAGCTGCTTCCGCTTTACGATGGAAAAGGCGGCGGCGGACCAAAACAAGCTCAAGCCAGCTTTTCATCTTCTGAAAATATGAACGCATTTATTAGCGCAGTAAAAGAAAAAATAACGGGAGCATAACAAAAAGCCTGTCTTTTTTAAAGACAGGCTTTTTCCACTCAATCAGCTTACTAAATAGCCAATTAATAATCCAATTGATAAAGTAAATCCAAAAAACGTATTTGTTTGCGCAGTTGCTTTCATTGCAATAAGCTCTCCGCGTACAAATGCTTGTACGGCTTGAATTGGCTTAGGTGCACTAAGAAACACTAAGAAAATCCAAGGGCTAATATCGAAGAATACCACTAATGCAACGGTCCAAATATAGGCAATGCCAAACAAAGCAGCTAAAAATCTAATCGCATTTTTAGAACCTAATAAAATAGCTAGCGTACGACGTCCGCCTTTTGTATCTTCTTCTATATCGCGAATGTTGTTAGACAAATTAATTGCACCTACTAAAATCGCAATCGGAAGTGATACAAAGATGCTTTCAGACGTTACAGTATTCGTTTGAATAAAAAATGAAATTAACACGAACATCGCGCCCATGCAAAGACCTGAAAATAATTCTCCAAACGGCGTATACGCAATCGGAAGCGGTCCGCCCGTATACAAATAACCAATCGCCATACCTACTAATCCAACTAAAGCAAGCCACCAGCTGCTGTTTGCACATATATATACACCTAAAATAAGAGCAATTCCATAAGAAATAAGTGCTAAATTTAATACCGTTTTCGGTTTCATGCCGTGTCTGACGATGGCTCCTCCGATACCTACGGAGTCTTCTGTGTCTAACCCGCGTTTAAAATCATAGTACTCGTTAAATAAGTTCGTCGCAATTTGAATCCACAAACATGAAAAAAGCATCGCAAGAAACATCCAAACATTCACATGGCCATAAAACATGGCTAGAACTGTTCCAATTAAAACCGGTACAAACGATGCTGTTAGCGTATGAGGACGGGTTAATTGCCACAAAATCTTCCCTTTACTGTACTGCTCGACTGCAGCTTTGTTTTCTTTGTTATGACTTGTCATCATCCTCTTCCCTTCTATTACGAACCGTATCTCTATTTAAAAGTGCCGCTTTTAATATAACGAATGATAGCAAACTTACTCTAATACAATACACGTCCGCCCAACAAAAAAATCACGGAACTCTTTAAAATATAAGTTCCACTCTATATCATAATAATTTATTGCTCTTTTTACAAGATGACCGCTTATACATTTCCGATTTTTTTCTACAAAAATCTGCTTTGACGCAGAAATTCATAGGAAAAAGATAAAAAACCTTTATGAAAAAGCAGATTGAGACATAACTACATCAATCCCATCTAAAGAAGCACAAATGGGATACACGAGCTGAACTGCTTGTTACACCGCAGTTGATTTCCGTGCAAGGCTTCGCTTTCCGCGGGCGGCCGGTGAGCCTCCTCGTCGCTTGCGCTCCTGCGGGGTCTCACCTGTGCCGCTTTTCCCGCAGGAGTCTTCGCCTTGCCCTCCAATCAACTGCTAGAAGGAACGAAACACATGAAAGCTGCCTTCACAATAAAAAAGCCGAACGAATTGGATTCTCAATCAAAAATCCAACTCGTTCGGACAAGCCACTTTTTATCACTACATCTTAGTAATTAAAATCTTCGTCTCCGTGTCTTCTGCGGAATCTTTTATGAAAACACGAATCACATATGGCGTGATCATGATTCCAAGGAAGGTCTTTAGAACACGTACTGCATGTTCTTTTAAATTTTTTCATATCTTTTCTTAATACGTTATGGATTTTATCTGTAAGCTCTTCTCGGACACGCTCCCAGTAAATAGCCTCTGGCCTTCTGTCCATTCGATATAAAAATAAAAGATGCAGGCCAATCGCCTTATAAGATAGCTCTAATTTTTCCAATGAGCCTTCTATCATCCGTGGTTCAGGTAACTCTTCCCTGTTAACAATCGCATTCATGCTGGCAACCCACTGCTTTTTCAAAGAGCTTTCTTTTGCTGAAAAAGGCAGCTGCAAGTAGCCGTATAAATCAACAATGGGCATTTTCGCTTCAATCAGCGTGTCTTTTACTTCCTCATAAAGCTCACGTTCTTGTGCCAAATTTGATTTTTGTGTACCTTTTGGATTTTGAAATTTAGCCCACATGTCAAAAAACGTTCCGAGGTCATGATGATATTCTTTAAATCTTCTTAGCATATCTGAAGTAGGAGCAATTGAAAATTTGCTGATTTGCTCGTCTGTTGAAAATAACAGTTCTCTCATTTGCTTTGCATCTTTAGCGAATGCAACTTCTCCAACATTGTAGAGGCCCTTCCTTCCAGCACGGCCTGCAATCTGCTTTAACTCTTGAGAAGTCAGCAATCTCCTCTTTTGCCCGTCAAATTTCATGTTTTCTAAAAGGACAATTCGTCTAATTGGAAGATTTAATCCCATTCCAATCGCATCTGTAGACACAATGACATTTGTTTCTCTATTAATGAACTGCTCAATTTGTTTTCTTCTCGTTTCAGGCGGCATACTTCCATAAATCACGCTAACTTTGTGACCATCTTTTTCTAGCTTAGCCGCTGTCTGGAGCACTTTCTTACGCGAGAAAACAATTAAAGCATCTGCGGGTTTCACTTGTTCAATTTTGAAATTTCGAAGATCTACTTTTAAAGGTATATCTCTTTCATACTCATGAATTTCTGAGATCACACCGTCTAACATCTCTTCTAACATACTTCGAATGCTTAAACTCCCGATAACATGAACTTGTTTGGCATTAGCTCGGGTGATGGCTTTATACCATGAAAATCCCCGGTCTCGGTCTTGAATCATCTGTGCTTCATCAATTACGGTTACATCGCCATGTTCTAATTCGCTAAACATTTCTACGGTACCGGCCATATGCTGAGCGTCTTCAACAATCTTTTCTTCTTCACCTGTTTTTAACGAACAAGCAACTCCGTCTTTGTTCAGCTTTTCAAAAACTTCTAAAGCTAACAAGCGAAGCGGCGCTAAGTAACTACCCGAAGCAGCTTTTTTTAATGACTTTAATGCCGTATACGTTTTTCCTGTGTTTGTATCACCGAGATGAAGGATGTATTCGGTTTCTTTCCTTGGGTCCATTTCGTATTCTGCACCAAAAATATAATTTAACTGTCGCTGTTCTTCTTCAATCAGCTTTTTCTTTTCTTCACGTTCACGTTCTTGTTGTAACCTTCTTTCTTCCAGCTGCTGTTGATATCTCTCTTGATGTTCTTCAATCGTTAAGTTGTGATCTGAAACTTCTAGTACATCGGAAAGCTTTTCTTCTACGAGCATTCTTTTATATTCATAGACCAAATCCGATAGATCACTTCTAAGTGCTTTTATAATATCCATTCTTGTTACCGAAGCATTTGTATAAGTTTTATATTCTTCTTTAAATGAAGCAGGAAGGTCATCCATAATCATAGTTGGAATGATTTCATAAATCTTATCGGTGATAAATACCTCGTATACATCTTCATACGTTTCAAACAAGATAATCGTTGAATATCTGTCTAATTCTGAGCTTACGCCGCCGGTGAGCTCTTGAAAAAAGTCATGAACCGTTTCATAATCATGGCGTGTTAAATCACCGTTTGTTATTAATTCATCTTCAAGTTCAGTATGCGGCGCATAGTTTTCAATATACTTTGAGTTTGTTTTAATGTCTTTTGACAGCTGATGGGAAAGCTGTTCTCTTATATGTAGGTAATACAGCTCTTTATTTACTTCCAAGATAGGAGCTGCTTCTAAATTTAACTGTAATTGATACCTGGCTTTTCGATCATTAATACTTTGCTGTCTTTCTTTCTCTTTTCTTTCTTCTTCTTTTTCGGCAAATTCAGCTCTTGCTTCTCCATATAGAGATAGCCACTCCGCTTTATTGCCCTTTCCGTACTGTTTTTCTAGCCAAGAAAAAGCATCAAACTCTATACCCTTTCTTGTTTCTTTAGCAAATAACTTATCTATAGCTTGAGGCTTATACCCTTTTACCTCAAAGCCTTTCTCTGTTAAATATGACTTTCTGTTTTTTTTAGATACAGAAGAAACAACTGCTTTTCTCCACGTAGTTCCCCAGGCCTTTTTAATAAAAGAGTGCCTGTCTGTTAAATAAGTCTCAAAATCCGGACATTCGTCTTGTTCACCTAATACGCTTTTTATATCCTGTAGTAATGTATGTTTAGTTTTTTCAATGGCCCTGCTTTGAATAGCCTCTAATTCGAGCATAAAATTCTCCTTTGGAAAGTTTTCCTACATTTATTATAGGAAAGACCCCTGACAGAATCAAATACATGTTATTACTTTATTTTCAGCTCGATCAAGAACCTCTCTTTTCCCCGCTTTTGCTTATTTCTTAGCTATTTTTAACACAAAAAGCTCCTTTAAATAGGAGCTTTTTGATTATTTTTGATAATTCAGTCTATTTTAAACGTATATCAAGCATTTTTGTCGATCCCCTTTGAGTAAGGGATGGAAAGCTGTGAAAGTTTGGTTAACAATACATGCAAAACACCTGTAAATAAAAAAGCTAAGATCGTTGCGCCTGTGGCTAGCGGGTGAACGTACGTAAAATAGTAGGCAAATACAGCCCCCACTATGTAAGATACATACACATGAAGGTTAAAGCCTTTTGTATACCAGTACAGTTTATTTTGTTTTTCTAAAATAGCTGAAACGTCATAGTGTTTTCGGCGAATGATATAATAATCAACAAGAACAATCGCAATAATAGGAATAAATAAGACACCGATCATAAGCAAAAAGCTTTGAAAATTTGTCATCAACCACTCTTTTAATAAAGAACCTAGGACTGTGACAACTCCCATAGTTAGTGCCGGTATCCAGAACCTCTGCTTTGGAAAAATAGATAAATAAGACATTGTCGCGCTATACAATACCATTACGTTGGTTGACAGCACCGATAAAAAAATTACGAGGGCAGCTACTAACCCTAACATCGGACTATATGCGCCAATTAAATTTACCGGGTCATACGTTTGCGTCATATTTCCGAGAATTGAAAAACCAGAAACCGTTGCGCCTAACCCCATCGCAATTAAAGTTGCGACGTTATACCCTAAATAAGTTCCCGCAATGCCCGTTTTTTCAGATTTACAGTTTCGGTTATAATCGCAAACAATAGGAATCCACGTAAAAGCTGTAGCTACTACAATATCAAAAGCTAACATCCCTGTAATACCAGGATTTTCGCTTGCTTTCATTTGAATTAATTTTGCTGCATCAAATTCAATAAACAAATAGCTAAACACCACGGTTGCTAAAATGACCATAAGCGTAGCTACTAATTTTTCCGTTGCTTCAATACCTTTATGTCCGTATATAGAAATAGCTACTACCAACACTTGAGTAAGAATTGTAAATAGATTGATATTGCTGTAACCGGTCAAAAAAGTAACGGCATGATTTAAACTTAGCCCTGCCATGTAAGCTTGAATCCATGCCCAGCCGATTAACGTAATAAGATTAACAGCAGCAGGAAGCATAGCACCTCTTTGTCCAAAAGCTGGTCTCATCAAAACCATGGTTGGAAGACCGGTGCGAGTTCCGATATTCCCCATCAGCACGAGCGGTATGGCGCCAACTAAAGAGCCAAGCACAATAATAAATAATGCCTTTAAAAAGGTCATATCGGGTACAAACAGCATTCCGGTAAAAACGGTCGTTACCACCACATTGGCTCCTATCCACATGGAAAATGTAGAGAAGAAGCCCATACTTCTTTTATTCATAGCAATCGGCTGCACATCATCATGGGCGAGACCACTTTTTGTTGTCATTCCTATTCCACCTTTCACTTTTATTGATACCAATTGGCTCGAGCTAGCTTGGAATTTGTATTTACATGTTTTGTTTCAGTAAAAGCAGCTAATCCTGATGGACCTAACTCCCGGCCAATGCCGCTTTCTTTAAAACCGCCCCACGCCGTTTCAATATGAGGCGTATGGTAGCCGTTGATCCAAATCGTTCCCGCTTGAAGATGTTCAGCAACTCGCTCTGCTTTCATTACATCATTCGTTAAAATTCCTGCAGCTAAACCAAATCTCGTGCCGTTGGCAAGTGCTATGGCTTCTTCTTCACTTGAAAAAGATTGAACGGTAATAACGGGACCAAATATTTCTTCTTGTACGACTTTCATATGCTGCTCCACATCGACGAGCACAGCCGGCTTTATATAGTTTCCACCTTCGCAGTCAATTAACGTTCCTCCTGTTAATAAATTCGCGCCTTCTTCTTGACCTAGCTTGATAAAATCCTGTATTTTGTTCAGATGCGCCTTGCTAATAACCGGACCCATTTCCGTTTCTTCTCTTAAGGGGTTACCAATTTTTATAGCAGCAACAGTCTCCGTAAGAGCAGAAAGAAACGGCTTATAAATAGATTCATGTACGAGTATACGCGATGAAGCTACACACACTTGCCCTTGGTTAAAAAACGACCCAAACATTGTCCAGTCTACTGCAATATCAATTTCACTGTCTTCGAAAATAAGAAGCGGAGATTTCCCTCCCAGTTCAAGCGAAACTCTTTTCATCTCTTTTGCGCACTGCTGATAAATACGTTTGCCTGTTTCTGATCCTCCTGTAAAAGAGACTTTGGCTACGTCTTTGTGTTCAACAAGGGCACTTCCCACTTTACCGTCTCCTGTAAGTAAATTAAACACGCCTTCTGGTATACCAGCTTTTTCACATAGTGAAGCTAGCTTTAAAAAAGAAAGTGGCGTTAATTCTGACGGCTTAAACACTACTGTATTTCCAGCTGCTAAGGCAGGAGCCAGCTTCCACATACCAAGCAGCAAAGGGAAATTCCAAGGAACAATCAGCGCGCATACGCCGATAGGTTCTTGAATGATTTTACTGTTTGTATCGTCGAACATGTTCTTTGTCCACGGCTGGTTTTCTTCTATTAAATTTGCGTAATATCTTAAACAATTAATCGTATCTTCAATATCTAACTGCGCTTCTTTTATCGGTTTGCCAGTATTTAATGTTTCTGTTTCAGCGAATATACTCGCTTCATTTTCTAATAAATCTGCTAGTTTCTTAAGCACCTCTACACGCAGTGATTTATTTTTCTTCCATTCACTCTGTTCAAAAGCCTGCTTTGCTTTACCTACCGCTTCCTCTACTTGTTGAAACGACGAATCGAATACTTTCGCTATGATCTTATTGGTCGCTGGGTTGAGTATTTCTCTTTTACATGGTTTTGCTTGCTTCTTATCTACTGTTACATTTACTTGCTCGTTCATAGTCCAACACTCCCTATAGAAAACTCTTATACAAAAGTGGGAAGATCATAGTACCTTCCCACTTTTACCGCCTTGCTTATATTCAGTCGCGCGCTTGCACTAACAGCGCTGCTTCTTCTTTTGCTTTTTTTCTTAACGCGATAAGCGTGATAAATTCATAAACAATGTTCGAGGCCGCTGCTGCTGTAATTTGGCCATGGTCATAAGCTGGCAGTACTTCTACTAAATCAAACCCGACAAAATCAATATTTATTAACCCACGAACGAATTGAAGCGCATCGTCAATACTTGCACCCGATACTTCAGGCGTTCCTGTTCCCGGTGCGTAAACTGGATCTAAAAAGTCAATGTCAAACGACAAAAATACGGGTCCTTCTCCTACACGCTCATGAATAATTTCTAGCATTCTTTCAACGCCCAGTTTTTTATATTCATTTGTCGTATACAGAGCTAGACCTAAGTTCTTTGCATCTTCTAAATCTTCAATGCCGTACAGACCGCCTCGCATACCAATTTGAATCGAACGCGACACGTCAATTAGCCCTTCTTCAATTGCTCGTCTGAACACGGTACCGTGATTGTATTTTTGTTCAAAATAGCTATCCCACGTATCAGAATGAGCATCAAACTGTAAAAGCGCTACGGGTCCGTGTTTTTTCGCGATGGCACGAAGTTCACCGAGCGTCATCGAATGATCGCCGCCTAGTGAAATAGGAATAATTCCTTCATCCACAACCGGTGTTAACCCTTCTTCAATTTTTTTATATGTTTCTAAAATATATCCCGGAACCACTGCCAAATCGCCGTAGTCCACACCTGAAATGTAGTCAAAAATATTAATCTTTTGTTCTGGGTTATACGGGCGAAGCAAAATGGAGAAATCTCGAATAGCTTCCGGCCCAAAACGTGCTCCTGTTCGAAAAGATTGCCCTGAATCAAATGGAATACCCGTCACAATAAAATCCATATCTGCATTTACTTGTTCTACATACGGAAGTCTCATAAACGTTCGAGGTCCGCAAAAACGCGGAGATTCAAATGAATTTTTCGGCTGATATTTTGGCATGATTTATTCCTCCTAATGGGTTTCATTCATTAGCGCCGTATCATCATTTTAGATACTGACGCTTTTTATTTAGATACTTTTTATTAATGCAAAATGCATGCCAAATTTCATCACCCTATTTCGTGCAATTATGGACGATTTTCAATTCATAATAGAATCAAAACAAAAAAAACCGATTCAGTACTGAATCAGTTAATTCATTTTGAATTATATTTTCCTTATTTAATATTGTACTTTCGTAAACGTCTTACAACCGTAGGCTGACTGATTCCTAATGCATCTGCCATTTCATACGTCGTTTGACACTGGCGATAAGCACGAATCAGCCAGTTTTTCTCCACTTCTGCAAGTGCTTGCTGAAGCGTCATTCCCTGAGAGGTTAAAACATCTAGGGTCTCCCATTCTTCTTTTTCACTTCTGATCTTTTCTGCATGAAACGGGAGGTCTTGAGGCGAGATACTGTTTTCATCCGTTGTTAACACGAGGCGTTCAATCGTATTTTCTAGCTCGCGCACATTTCCAGGCCACGGATGTTCAACCAATTGATTTAATGCTTCTGCATGAAAAAATTTCTTCATTTTATATTTTTCATTTTGTTTATTTAACACATGATAAAGCAGTGCCGTGATGTCTTCTTTTCGCTCGCGAAGCGGAGGAATCGTAATCGGAATAACGTGCAGCCGATAAAATAAATCTTCGCGAAATGTTCCTTTTTTGACCATTTTCTCAAGCGGCTGATTTGTTGCTACAATCAGCCTGAAGTTTACGTGTTTGGCTCGTTCACTTCCAATTTTGGTGACTGTTTTTTCTTGCAGCACTTTTAACAGCTTCACTTGCATATCAACAGGGAGCTCTCCTATTTCATCTAAAAAAAGCGTACCGTTATGAGCTAATTCAAACTTTCCTATTTTCCCTTTTGTACTTGCACCTGTAAAAGAGCCTGCTTCGTATCCAAACATTTCAGATTCAAACAAACTAGCTGGAATGGCTCCGCAGTTGATTTCAATAAACGGCTCTTCTTTTCGTTCACTTCCATAGTGTAAAGCACGGGCAAAAGCCGTTTTACCAACACCCGATTCACCTAGCAACACAACCGTTGCATCGCTGTCTGCCACGCGATTAATAATGGACCATACCTTTTTCATCGATTCACTTCGTATGACCATATCATTTGACTGCTGTTCCCGAAGCTCTTCCACTTCCAGCTGATATGTTTTCATTTTCACTTCGAGCTGCTGATAATCTTCTTTTAAGCGCTGAAGCTCTGTTAAATCATGTGAAAAGCTGATTACTCTTTTCATACACTGATGTTCATCATACACGGGAATACCGGTTGCCATTACCACTTTGCCCGTTTCTGTTTTTTGCATCAGCTGTACTTCTTTCTTTTTCTTTAACACTTCAATCGTAACGGAAGGTGAAAATATCCCGCGGTCTTGCAATTCGTATACGGTTTGTCCCACTAACTCTGACACGTCATACCCGTATATATCACGGCAGTTTTGGCTTGCTCGTAAAATACACCCTTTTTCATCAGTGATAACGATATTGTCGTTAGAAGCATGCAAAATAGCTTCAAGCTCTCGTTCAATCATCTCAGTGCAGTACTCCTTTTTATTTAATCTGATTTTTCAAATATTTATACTTTCTATTTTATCAGTAAACTCGCTTATTCAATACAAAAAGCCCCTTTAATAGGAGCTTTTTGTTTAAGATAGCTGCTTCATTTTTTGTTTGAATAACGCTACTTTAATCATAAAATAAGTAATGTTTTCAGGTAATTCTTCTTTGATTGGTTTTAACTTTTCATCGCCTACTGAGGAAGCAGCTTCTAAAATAAGCTGTTCGTCCTCCTCTGAAAGAAAAGGTGACCAGTCAATTTCTTTTTCTTCTTCTGCGCATTTAAACAAATGATTTTCAATGGTAATGCGGCTCAATTCACGTTCAGCAGCAATTTCATCTAACGATTTTCCTTGCTGAAATAGCTCATACGTCATTAAGTGAGAGCCTTCTTTTGATGAAGCTCTTGCTTTTTTCGGAGCAGGTGCTGAAACTTCTCGTTTTCGGTCTGGATTTTCTTCACAAAACTGTTTGATTTCAGTAGTGAATCGTTCTCCGTACCGCTCTTGTTTTTGTTCTCCGACTCCTTTTACAGTGGCGAACTGTTCAAGCGTTACCGGAAGTTTTGAACACATATCATGAAGAGTATCGTCTGAAAAAATAACAAAAGGAGGCACGCCCGCTTCGTCTGCCAACTGCTTTCGAACGGAACGCAAATGAGCAAACAGCTCGTCGTCTTGGACAATTTGCTTCACTTCCATTTGTTCTTTTCTCATCACTTTTTCCGTACCAAGAAGCACGCCTTTTCCTTTGGCCGCTACGGATAAGGTAGGAAATGACCCTTGTCCTACTAAAATAAACTGCTCTGAAATCAAATACTCAATAAAATCGCTCACTTCTTTAGCCGACCGGTCGCTCATGACGCCGTACGTTTTCAGTTTATCAAAACCAAAATCAACTACTTTTTTATTTCGAGAACCTGTTAATACTTGAGCAATCATCATTTTACCGAAACGTTCGCCCATACGAATCATACAAGATAATACTTTTTGCGTATCGACCGTTACGTCTATTTCCACACGATCATCCGTACAGTTGCTGCAGCGCCCGCATTCATGCGCTTCACTTTCTCCAAAATAATGAAGAATATACGCTTGCAAGCAGCCTTCTGTATGACAGTAGTTCACCATACTTTGCAGCTTTTCAAGATCTTGAATCTGCTTTTTAGGATTCGACGTTGACTGTTCAATTAAAAAGCGCTGCACGCGAATATCTTGAGGTGAATAAAGCACGATACACTCACTTGGCAGCCCGTCACGACCAGCACGTCCTGCTTCTTGATAATAGCTTTCCATATTTTTCGGAAGCTGATAGTGCAGAACAAAGCGAATATTGGATTTATCGATCCCCATTCCGAAGGCAGAGGTAGCCACCATCACCTGCACATCATCTTGCAGAAAGCGGTTCTGCTCTTCATCACGGCTGTTCCCATTCATACCAGCATGGTATTTTGATACGTTAACTCCTGACTTTTGCAATCTAGCATGAAGCTCTTCAACATCTTTACGCGTAGCGGCATAGATGATTCCTGCTTCTTGGTCATTTTTACGGATATACTGCTCGATATAGCTGATTCGATCCTGACCTTTCACAACCGCAAACGATAAATTTTCACGTTCAAAGCCAGTCATCACCGTGTACTCTTCGTTAATATGAAGAGCTCGGCAAATATCTTCACGCACTTGAGGCGTCGCAGTAGCCGTCAGTCCCATCACAATCGGAGCATTAGACAGTTTGCTGATGAGTTCATTGATGCGCAAATAACTCGGTCTAAAATCATGGCCCCACTGTGAAATACAGTGCGCTTCATCTACCGCTACAAGCGGGATAGGAAGCATTTGAAGCTGTTCTAAAAACTGCGGAGACTCCAGTCGTTCCGGTGCTACATAAAGCAACTTATATTCACCAAGCGCTACTTCTTCCAAGCGCTGCTGCACCTCTGTGTGCGTCAGCGAGCTGTTGATATACGTGGCTGGAATACCAGCAGCATTCAGCGTGTCGACTTGGTCTTTCATCAAAGAAATCAACGGAGAAATAACCAGGGTCGTACCTTCTAAAAGCAAGGAAGGAATCTGATAACAAAGCGATTTCCCTCCTCCTGTCGGCATAATACAAGCGGTATTGTGCCCTTCTAAAACATAACGAATTGACTCTTCCTGTCCTTTTCGAAACGAATCATAGCCAAAATATGACTGTAAATGTGTTAAAGCTTGTTCAAATTGCAAAATTGCGTCCTCCTTTAAAATAAGTAGAAATAGTAGTTGAGGGATTCATTAGAAGAAATTGAGACGTAGGGTTTTATTTTATCAAACCTTGGAGGAAGTTGCACAGAATTCGTTGAATTTAAGGATATAGAAAAATGATAAGCGAAAAGCCCTCAATTTATAACTCTCTTTCCTATCACAAACAGGCTTTTTATGTATGTCAGGACTCCTTTCCTAAAAATCTTTCCCCATTCCATTCTTTTTTCCTGTATACTTAAGAATAGGAAAGAGGTGCTTATCACGAGACATCCTGTAGAAACAATTTATTATTTAGAAAATCCACAGCGTAATGTTTCAACATATGCTTCCACAACTCAGTTAACGGTTGAGTCTGTCGTGAAAGATGTGTTTGGTGTTGCTTGCGTAGCAGATATTAAAATTATGCTTCAATATAATAAAGAATTCCGCAAAAGTATCAGTCAATTACACAATGCAATGGACGATGATCTTACGTTAGAAATGGTTTTTCGAGTTGCTTCAAAAGAAGATTTGCTTCGATTTAAAAAAAATTTACTTGAAAGTAGTTTAGATGACGCAGAAACATCAATAGACTGTCCATTCAGCGCAACCATTCAATTACAAGATGGTCGATATACATGGAACGAGTCTACTTCTGTTTATGAAAAACAAAAAGAACGTCTTTCATCTTAAATTTCTCTATTTTTATGTATGCAAAAAGCCTGGATCTTAGCTGTTTAAGATCTAGGCTTTTTGCAGTTTGTACTATACTTTAAAAGGTCAAAAAAAAACGATGCAGGAAAAAGGCTAACTAAAGCTTCTTCCTGCTTATCCTTCACCAGATTCTCCTTAAAAACAAAAGCGTTTTTCCTTCTTCTATATTAGGCTTTTTAACTCAATTTCATGAAATAGGTTTTATCTCTTCCAATAACGTGTATACACAAACCAAGGAGATAAGTTACTTAAGCTTCTCTTCATTACTCAACGTATTCGAGAAAGTTGTCTATCATACAAGGAGGTTTTTGGAAATGGTAAATGTAAAAGTAGTTGAAAATGGTGTACAGGCAAAAGATACAATTGAACAATTTTTGCGTGAAGGATTTACAAAAGACGAAGTTTATTTACTTGCACACCATCAAGATCGCTCCGAGGATTTAACAGCTGCAACAAATACAAACAATATCGGTCTTTCTGAACAAGGTGTTTTTGATGCGATTGCGAATGTATTTCGTTCTCGAGGAGACGAGCTTCGTGCCAAAATGCGTTCATTAGGATTATCACAGCCGGAAGCTGAACGCTATGAAGAAGAATTAGACCACGGTAAAGTAATCGTCGTTGCATCAAAAGTTGCTTAATAAAAAAGCCCTACAACAGGGCTTTTTTATTTTGTCTTCCTCCCTTCTTACCTTTTCATTAAAGCAGTCATTCAGACATATGATTATGAAGATAAGAGTTACTGTGAGGAGTGATATATTTGATTATAGGAATTGAGTACACAAAACGTGTGAAAAATGGATTAGTCGTTAAAAATATTCCTTACAAGATACACGATAAACCTTGTGGTGAAGGCTGCTGTAAAAATGATAAAACGATAGGCATCAGAGACAAATTAAGGGTTAATTGGCTGTTGAATGTTTTTATGCCTAGCAAAAATATAACAGTATTTGATTATAAATATTGGTCAGAGGAATTAACTTCTTTATGGAGAGAGCATAGGAGAAAAACGATATAATACACCTGCTAAAAAAACTCCTTGATAAGCAAGGAGTTTTTTTCTATTTACTTCATTTTCTAGAACCAGCATATTTATTTTTATTACGCATTGCCGCAATTTTTATAACTTTAAATTTGGTGATAGTAAATGTACTGTCATCATTATAAGTTACTGCGTGAGAGGCTTTTTCTTCCACTCATCATAATCAATTTGATATGTAACATTTCTTAGCTGTGTTTATACTTTTCTGCTGAAGGCAATAATGAAGATGCATAAACTATATAAAGGGTGAAAAGTTATGATTAACGTCATTGAGACACTACTTGATTATATAAAAAACTCTTCTACAGATGATTCGCCCCCTCCCCCACATATTGGTGAGGCTATGGGATGCTGGTTATATTTCACTGCTTTAGCGGAAGAAATACCTGCCTTAGAAACCTGTCTTAATACAACAACTAACAGCGAACTGCTTAAGCTTACTCAAGACTCAAAAAACCTGGCTGAATCTCAGGTTGATACACTAAAAAAATTAATGGTTAAAGAAGGAATTATGCTTCCTGAAATACCGGCTACCAAGCCGAAATCCGACCCTAACAGCATTCCATTAGGAGCAAAAGCAACGGATTCTGAAATTGCTAACTTAATATCTGTAAAAATTGCTTCTAATATCGTCATGTGCAGCACGAATATGGGACAGTCTATTAGAACCGATATTGGATTGATGTGGCTAAAATTCCACACTGAAAAGGTTATATTAGGATCAAAAGTGAAAAGTCTGATGCAGCAAAAAGGCTGGCTTAAAATCCCGCCTTATTATTATTCACCTGGAGCACCTCATAACTAATTGAAGTGTTTTAAGGTAAGCAGCATAGATAACCTTACATCTAACACATTTAACGAGGTGCTTGAATATGGATTTCCCTACAATTCATACAAATTTTTGGGACGCAGTCATTGGTGTTCCTGTCGTATTAATCGTGACACAGCTGATCAAATGGCTTTTCCATCCTAAAAAGCAGTACGTTCCGACTATTGCTTTAGCTGTTGGCGTGCTTTTTTCAGTATTTATCAGTCATCCTCATCATATTATTGCCGGATTGTTTATGGGATATTTTTATGGATACGCCGCAATTGGCAGCTATGCCGGTCTTAAAACAACGTGGAGAACGATTAGAAAAGATACGTCTCCTTATTCATCAGACTAAAAAACCAGCGAAATATTCGCTGGTTTTAATCTTCACTGCTTATTTCTTCTGCTCCTAGCTCTTTGGCTAAATGAACAACCGATTGATTGATTTTCCATACGTAATAAATGTTATGCAGCAGCTGAAGATGCTGTAAATTTCTTGATTGAACGGACGTATCAAAATAATCTAAAGATTGTTCAATCTTTTGTCTTACATCTTCAAGCGTGTATACATACGTTCCTCGCTCTCCTCGCAACGCTTTTTCAAGCTGAGTGAAGTTACTTGCTACTTTCTCTTCCACTTCCTTTACTACGCCATGAAATTCTGCTTCCTTATAAAAAGCCTCGTTTCTAGTAGAAGATGCTACCAAATGCTTGGCGTAATAATTAATAGCCGTAAAAACGGTCAAAAATTGCTGAAGGCGTGAACGGCCAACGAAACCTTTGATAATAGGATCTGAATCGACATGAAGCTGTTTTAGCTTTTTTTCTAATTCCATTCCTTTATCAGCTAAATTGGCAAACGCATACTGCTTCGTAAAACGATGCAAATAAGTGTGAACAAATTCTTTTAAAGCCGCTACGTATTCTACTGAGGTGTCGGTTATTTTATCTCTTGTTCTTTTAGGAAACACAAGAGCAGATACGGCTAAACCGATTCCAACTCCTACAACTGTATCTAATACGCGAGCTAGTAACAAACTCTCTGAAATCCCTCCAAGAAGCATGTCATACATAAAGGCCAGCATCATCGTAATCCAAAAGCTCATAAACGAATACGTAATAGGAAAGAAATAAAAAGCCATAAACACACAGATAAAAAGCAGCGTTATTTCAAGTATTCCGGGTGAGACAAAGCTTGCGACAACAAAGCCAACAGCTGCCCCTAAAAGCGTTCCTACGCTTCGCTGCACGGCTTTTACAAACGTACTTCCTATCGTTTCTGTACCAAGAAGCACTAAATAGCCTGCTAACAGCGCCCAATATTGATGCGATGGAGATAAAAAAGAGCCAAATATTAATGTCGCAACAGCAGTGATGACCGCTTGAATAGACTTTTTCGTAGATGGTTTTAATCCTTTTTCTTCATCATTGTCCTCTTCGTCTTCTTTTTCTTCCGCTTCTTTTTGAGGCTGTTTTTCTTGTTTCACAATTGCCTGCTGCAGCTCATAGGCTTCATCAATCACGTGATTTGATATCGTTTCGATACGGCGGATTAAGTAAAGCCAATCTTTATACCTTTTATCTTGAGGTTCGAGTTCACTTAATTTTTGGCGCAGCTCTTGCAGATGCTGAGCTGCATCCGTTAAGGAATGAGTAGGATTTTCATTTAATACCTCTGCTTCGCGAATCGATTCCACTAGCTTTAACAGCAGCTGCTGAATATCAAAATGATTAAATGCCTTTAATTCACTGAGCTTTCGAATCGCCGGGGAATATGTCTGGAGCAGCATAACTGTATCAAATACATAAAGGCGCATCTGTTCAGCTGTGACGCCAGGCCATATGTCGTGGGGATCTGTATTTCCAAGCTCTTCTGATACTACACGGGCATACTCGGCCAGTTTTTTAATATTGCGGTTATATTGTTTGATTTGAGCCGGTTCAATTCTTTTCTTTTGAATTAACTCAATAATTAAATCAAGCACCAAATTCACTTGAATATGAAATGATTTCATTGAAGACCTCAGCACGTTGGCAGGCCGGTCTTTAAAGATAACAAAATTATAAATAAATGCACAGCATGCTCCTACTATAACGCCAGCTAACAGCCACGGCAGCTGAGAAAATGTGACGTGTAAAATAGAAGCAAAATAAAACGACATAAAGGCTACCATCGACAGGGAAAAATAGCGAATACCAAATCTCTGTAAATAAAAAGACAAAAACACCAACAGAACGAGAAAAATATTTTCTGCTTGTCCATATCGTGATAAAAACGAGCCAATTCCGAGAGAAACGGCGCTGGAAAGCGCTACTAAGCCTGTTGTCACTTTTTTTGCTTTTGTTGTTTCATCATTCACAACCAATATACCCATCAGGCCGATTACGCCTGCTAAAATAGCAGCGGTAATTTGTGAGCTTCCCGCTGCTTTTAATACAATCAGCATAATAACGACCGCTGTAATGACGCTGATCGTAGCTTTGGAAGCCGTTTTGAGCCTTTTTCGTCCAGGGTCTGCAGCAACTAAGCGGCTAAACCAATATGAAAAAATAAACACCCTCTCCTTTCGTGCTGTAGAGTTCTTTGTAGAAAGAGTAATATTATTACTTATACCCTTTTTTATTCTTTTCTATCGTATGTAAGCACGTTTTTACACTATAACATTGCGAAGGACTAAAGAGCTAAACAAATGCTTAAAAACACATCTGTTTTCTATCAGATGTGTTTTTAAGCATTAATCAGTACTTACAATGTAAGAGAAGAAATTTCCCACCCGTTTGTTAATGGATTTCTCTTTAAAGTAAAAACCATCGTGGTCTTTTGAGCCCCTTTATCTTCGTAATAAATAAGGCACTCTACGGCGATTTTCTCTTTTGTTTTATACTTTTTTGCATGAAATAAGTCCGTTTTATAATAAATAGTGGAGATACTATGCAGTTTTGCCCATAGCTTATGCTCTTGCTTCACGCGCAAAACCGGCTGCATTAAGGCATCGTCATCTTGCTTTAATCCTGTTAAAAACATATTTACGACTTCTGCCGGCTCAGCTTTCAATGCATATTCATCAAGCTTTCCTCCTGCTTTTAATACCATTAACTGATGACCTGGATCCACATTTTGAGACTTGTGAGTCGTACTTCCTGCAAAGTGAATGCAAAAATGACCGGGGAATCCATTGTCAAGCGCACCGGCTCCGTGAGGCATTCCGTTCATGGAAGCGGCAAGCATTTGGCCTTTAAACGGAATGAGAACAGCTCTTCGGTTCCAGCTCCATTTCCCATTATATAAGTGCTTCATTACTTTCGTATCTTGACGTGTAAGCGGCTGAACATCTGCATGGTGTGAGCCTGCTCTTCGCTGCACGTAAAAGTAAAAGCCGGTTTCTACATCGATCACTTTAAATTTTTTCCCCTTCGGCAGTAAGCTTTCTACACGTTTCCACTTTAATACTTTTCCTGTGTCACTTACCGGAAAATACGTAAGGTTTTCTTCTGCTTTCATCTTTTGGGGATGCACAAAAAAACTAATAAGCATAAAGACTAAAATCATTAATTTTGTCATTGTCTACCCTCACTACCTTGTAGTTTCTCTATGTAATATGCGAAAGTACACAGACAATTATAAATAGAAATTTTTACACGCTAAGCTCATGGAAAATAATACAAAAAAGAGCTTGTGAATCCTATACATTAAACGGTTCATTTTATTCATACTAACAGGTGAAAGCGAGGTATATGATATGAATTTCACTTGGATGGTTGGACTTTTAATGCTCATTCAACCTCTTTCTACACAAGACCACCTATCTATTACTCATGACGGTAAACCAATTGAACGGATTGAACGGGATAAAGTGGCCGTGCCTCTTCTTCCTGTACCTATGGTTGATCATGATCGATACAATCTTCTTCTAGAAGAATTGGATAAAAAAACATATAGAGAGCCCATAAATGCCCGCATTGATAAAAGCGGACAAATTGTTCCTGAGCAAGCGGGTGTCAAACTATATCATAAAGATTTTGCGGAGAAATTTTATACTTATTTTTTTAACGGCGGTACGTCAACATTAGAAATCCCGACGCTTCCTGTTCCGCCTCGCGTAGATAAAGAGCTGCTTGCAACGATTCGAATTAAGCAAATCGGTCATTATCATACGGTATTTAACCCTCATAATAAAAATCGTTCTCACAATATTTCTCTTGCAGCTGAATCACTAGACAGCAGCGTTATATTTCCTGGGGAAGTTTTCTCTTTTAATCAAACCGTCGGAAAAAGAACGGCAGCAAAAGGGTATATGCGTGCGCCAATCATTGTAAAAGGAGAGTATTCTGAAGGAGTTGGAGGAGGAATTTGCCAAGTTTCTTCTACTTTATTTAACGCCGTCGATAACGCTGGCGTAACGATTACACAGCGTTACTCACACAGCCGCAGTGTTTCCTACGTACCTCCTGGACGAGACGCTACCGTCAGCTGGTATGGACCTGACTTTCATTTTAAAAATACGTATAGTGATCCTTTGTTGATTCGAGCGCAGGTGCACGGGGGAGTCGTAAGCGTGGCCGTTTACTCTACTGATGCGATTGAATATAAGCCTCGCCGCGTGCCTTGGGCTTCTATTGATCAATTGCCGAAAGAGAAAAAAATTGAATCGCATGTTGATACTGAGCCTGCCGATTAAAACGTAAAAAAGCAAGGAGTAAGCCCTCCTTGCTTTTATTTATACAGCTTATACAGCTTTTGTTTCATCTGCATCTTTAATCGCAGCGTTTTTATCTACCTTTGTCGTTCGATCGTATTTGGCTGGATTTTGAGCAATTTTGACTAATGCAATAAGAACACCTATACCTAAAAACAGGGCAGGAACTCCTCCTAGATTGGCTAACATTTTAATTCCGTCTAATTTTGCAAAACTAATCATCACCCACCCTACTAAACTTACAGTGACACCCCATACTACTTTAATCATAATGCCCGGAGACGGGCTTTGCGGAGAAATTCCCGATGAACTGATTCCGCCCATCGCTTCCATATTAGAATCTGCCGCTGTCACGAATGAAATGAACACGATAAACAAGTAGAACGGAATAACAAATTTAGCGAACGGTAAAGCAGCAAATACTGCATACAAAACGGCTTCAGGTCCGTTTTGTGCCATAATATCTGCGAGTTTCCCTCCTGTCATTTGCATATGAATCGATGTTCCGCCAAATATCGTCATCCATACGCCTCCAAAAAAGGCTGGTAAAATAAAGTTCACAAGAATCATCGTTTTCACTTTATATCCGTATGCAATTCTTCCTAAAAATAATGCGGTGATAGCTGCCCATGAAAACCAGCTTGCCCAGTAAAAAGTAGTCCATGACTGCGGCCACGTATCGCCTGCTGCCGCTCCTGTAAATAAGCTTTTTTCAAAAAAATGCGTAAAATAATTACCGGCCGACTCCGTCCCTAAATTTAAAATATAAGAGCTTGGTCCTACAATAAATATAAAAATGGCAATGCCGTAGAACGCTTTCATATTAATATCTGATAAAATTCTAATTCCTTTCATTAAGCCGCTTGATGCGGATAAAATAAAGGTGATTGTAACGGCAGCCGTTATAATCGCCCAGAGTAAAGGGTTGCTGGCAATACCGCTCAAATGATTAACGCCTCCTGCTAAATTTAAAACACTTGTTCCAAGAGAAGAGGCCATCCCAAGAGCAAGAGTGTACAAACATACCGCATCAATTATTTTCCCTGTTTTTCCGTTAATTTTATCCCCTAAAATTGGAGCTAGCGTAGATCCTAGACTGAACGGTTTTTTCATATTGTAATAAGCAAATGCAAATACAATTGCAGGTACGCAATAAATTGCATACGGCGAAATGGTCCAGTGAAGGTACATAGAAGACATCGAGAAAATGGCTGCTTCTGGAGAATTCGGTTTAATTCCTAACGATTCAGGAGGTGCAGATACGTGGTAGATCGGTTCCACAATTCCCCAAAACGTAACGCCTGCAGCTATGGTTGTACATAAGGTAATCGCAAACCAGTTGCCGAATTTAAGAAAGGGTTTTGCGTCAGGCCCTCCTATTTTAACATTGCCGAGCGGTGAAAAATAAACACCAATACATGCAATTACCATCAGCAGCCCGCTAATGCTAAACAGCCAGCCTAAGTTTGAAATAACCCAATTATTTGCATTAGTCGTAACTGTCGTAAAGGTTTCACGGTTTGTAAAACTTAGTAATGCAGCTCCAATTAACAATAAAAATGGAGGCCAAAATACAGCATGTCTGATCTTTTTCATTACGCTTCCTCCTGCCTGATTAATGAGATGGTACATACCGCTTCAGGGAAACGGTATGTGCTTCTATCAAACTTTCGACGCTCCTACACTCATAATTGCATGTGCAAACTGCTGTAGATCCTCTTTGCTGGCAAAACGGGCATTATTTACTCTCATCGCTTCATTTTCAACGGAAAGCATCACGTCCACAAAGTTAGAGATATTCACAGAGAGTTCATCCCTATCTCCAATCGCAAGGTTTAATCCACTTACAGCTACTAGACGCTTAAATTCTTCTGCACCTGCATAAGCAAGTTCTTGCTTCGTAGAAAATACTTTCTTTACTCCCAAAGCTCTTGCTACCTCTGCGTACAGTTCCACTGCACCTTCAATGTTCCAGTCGTATACAGCATGCAAAGCAATTGAAACCGCGCGGCCGTGATGAATTTTCCCAACTGTTCCTAGAGCATGTCCTATGCAGTGTGCAAGCCCCGTTCCTCCTTGTTCGATCGCCATTCCTGCAAGCGTTGCCGCTATTGCGAGTTTTCCTCTTGCCTCTAAGTTTTCAGGCTGCTGCAGAGCCGTTTCTAAGTGTTGACTCACCAATGATATTGCTTGAAGGCTCAGCGCTTGAATAAAAGGATTTGTACGCTTGCCTGTGCATGCTTCAATTGCATGCACAAGCGCATCTAAAGTAGTCGCAGCTGTCAAGAAATCCGGCAGTTTAACAGTAAATCGCGGTTCTAATATCGCTAGTTCCGGTGCCATGTCATGATCCCACGCCCATACCTTTACTTGATCGTGAGTAGAAAATACAACCGTGCTTGTTACTTCCGCTCCCGTTCCTGAAGTAGTTGGAAGCATAATCGTTTTCACTTTCTTTTTTGCAAAAGGATTGGCCATTAAAGCATAGTGCATCGTTTCATAATGATCCCCTGCAACTAGCGCAGCCATTTTAGCAACGTCCATAGCTGAGCCTCCTCCAAGACCAACGACGCACTTTATCTGATGTTCACGAATAAGCTGGGCAGCCGCATCAATAGAAGCGGCCGTAGGATCACTTTTCACATCATGAAAAACAAACGTCTCTACACCTTCGTTTTGAAGCGCTTTCAATACGGTGTTTGCTAAACCAACTTTGATTACCCCTGGGTCTGTCACTAACACGGCTCTTTTTTCACCGCTCACTGCTTCAACATCTTTTCCAATTTGCAAAACCCGGTCTAGGCCATACGCTATGCTTGTTTTTGTAGTAAATTCAAATAGTGAATTCATTCGTTTTTCTCCTCTCTTAGCTCATTTACATTATGAAACAATGTCAAATTCATCTCCGTTTTCTAGCGAGGCTTGGGATACAATCGATGGAAATTCAATCACTGACCGGCCTACGTTTACACAATTACAATCATGAAATGATTGAAAAGCTTTGTTAATATCGTCAAGCTGCGTGCGTCCAAGAATCAGTTCGTCTAACATAAATTTTCCGTCTAAATAAAGCTGAGCAATTTTAGGAAAATCACGAAACGGCTGCGTGTCTCCGTAAAAGCTTCCTTTTAACACTTTGCCGACACGATGAAAGCCTCCGCCTGGTAAATTAATAGACATAGATGGGTTAAAAGCTCCTACTACAACTACCGTTCCTCCTTTCCTCGTTCCTTCCCAAGCAGATTCAGTAGCTTTTGTATGACCGGTGCAGTCAATCGCGAAATGGACGCCATGTCCTCCTGTTAAAGCTTTTAAAGCTTCGCTTGCTTCTTCTGAAGCTACATTTATCGTATGAGTAGCTCCGAATGTTTTAGCAAGTTCCAAATTAGCCGGTTTGACATCGCATGCAATAATTTTGCTCGCTCCCGCAATCCGAGCCCCTTGAATAGCATTAACCCCTACCCCTCCGATACCAAAGACGGCTACGGTCGATCCCGGCGTAACTTTTGCGGCATTCACAGCTGCTCCGTACCCAGTCGCCACACCGCATCCAATTAAAGAGGCTTGAGCCATCGGCATCTCATCAGGAAGTTTAATGCAAGACATTTCCGGCACCACCGCATATTCAGCAAAAGTGGAAAGCAGCGAGTTATGAAAAACCAGCTCTCCATCTTTACTTAATCGAGAGGTACCGTCTAACAGCGTTCCATTAAACATCGGACCAAAAGCCGAATCACACAGATGTACGGCTCCTGTCACACAAAACTCACACGTGCCGCAGTAAGGCACCCAGCTAAGCGCTACTTTATCTCCTACTTTTACCGTTTTCACGTTTAAACCGACTGCGGTTACAATACCTGCACCTTCGTGACCTAAAATAGTAGGCGTTGGTGTCGAAGGGTCTTCTAAAGCATTTAAATCACTGTGGCACACGCCCGTTGCTTCTATTTTCACAAGTACTTCATTAGCTTTTGGTGCTGCTAAATCCACCGCTAAAATTTCAAGGGGCGCATTAACGCCCGTCATGACCGCTGCTTTCATTTTCATCATGCTTTCCTCCAGCTTTTTAATTTAATAGGCCATCCATATTGCTTTTATTTTTGTGTAAGATTGAAGAGAATGAATCGCATATTCTTTCCCCCATCCGCTTTGCTTCCATCCTCCAAATGGGCTGGCAAAATCATAGCAGCCGTATTTATTGATAAAAACCATACCTGCTTCTAGCTTTTTGGCTATACGATTGGCTCTTGACACATCTTTTGTCCAGAGTCCAGCTGCTAAACCATAAATCGTATCATTCGCAATTTGCACCGCTTCATCTTCTGTATCAAACGGAATTACACACAGTACAGGACCAAAAATTTCTTCTTGTGCAATGGTCATCTTATTATCAACATCTGCAAAAATAGTGGGACGGATAAAATACCCGTGCTCATTATCTCCACTCATATCGCGCTCGCCGCCCGCTGCTAGCGTAGCTCCTTCACGTATACCGCTCTCGATATAGTGTAAGATTGACTGCATATGAGATTCAGAGACTTGGGCACCTTGATCTGAATCAGGATCAAAAGGACTGCCGCACTTGTAGCTATTTGCATAATCTGCTAACTTATCAACTACCTGCTCGTAAATGTCACGCTGTACTAACAAGCGAGTAGGCGCTGAGCATTTTTCTCCTTTATGTGTAAACAAGCCGTAAAAAGAACGTTCAATCGCAGCATCCAAATCGGGTGCATCGCTAAAGATGATATTTGGTGATTTCCCTCCAAGCTCTAGGGTCACAGGCTTCAAATTAGAGTCCGCAGAATCATGAACCAACTGTTTGCCTACTCCTGTGCTTCCAGTAAAAGATACTTTATCAACTCCCATATGACGGCTGATATGAGAACCGATCGATCCTTTTCCTAAAATTAAATTTAAGACACCTGGCGGTAAGATGTTTGCTTCATCGATGATTTCCACTAAACGAATCGCAGAAAAAGATGTGGTGCTAGACGGCTTTAAAATAACGGTGTTGCCCATCGCTAGAGCCGGCGCTAGTTTCCATGCGGCCATGTCGATTGGAAAGTTAAATGGTACAATTTGACCGCATACACCGATCGGATCGCGCGTTGTATAACTCACAAAATCTCCTTCCACCGGATTGTTTTCACCGTAATATTTATCCGTCCAGCCAGCGTAATACTCAAATAAATCCGATGCTTCTTGTACATCATCATTGTACGATTCTGTATAAAGCTTGCCGTTATCAAGAGACTCCAATGTGGCGAGCTCTGCTTGATGTTTTTTAATTAAGCTGCTTATTTCCCTTAAAATTCGCGCGCGTTCTTTTCTTGTAACGCTTGGCCAAGGACCGTGATCAAACGCGTGTCTAGCTGAAGCTACTGCTTCATCGATATCTTGTTTTGCTGCACTTTGAATTTGGCCATTAATTTCTCCGTTTGCAGGGTTAATAGAATCAATTAGTTCACCGCTTGAACTTTCTTTCCACCCCCCGTTGATATAGAGTTTTTTAGGTTCTTTCAGCCACTCTTTTGCCCATAATAATGCAGGTTGTTCCATTCCTTTAAATAAGGTTTTTTCATTTAGTTTTGTCATATTCACATTCCCTCCATTTTTTCAGCCCTTCATAGCCTGCTTCTTTTAAACTACCTGCAACGCGGCTATAGCCATATTTTTCTTTCATTTCAACAATCAACGGAATACGCGATTGAGAAAGCTGCTGACAGCGCTCTGAATTGGCTGATAAATCCTGCACGCAAAGCGTCGAAAAACTTCTTACAGCGCTGGTTAAAAACTGAATGCTATCTAAAATATTAATTCCAGCGGCTCCTTCGAATACATTTAAATTTAATTCTCCGTGTTCAAAAGCAGCTTGAACGATTCTGTCACATCCTAGCACTTGAAAACAGCATTGAATTAAGGTTTCAGGTACAACCGGATTGACTTTACCCGGAAAAAATGAAGAGCCTGCTTGAACAGATGGTAATTGAATTTCGCCAAATCCAGCTTCTGGTCCAGAAGAGAGCAGCCTTAAATCTTTAGCAAACTTTATAAAAGACGTAGCCAGCTGCTTTAATTCGTTCGAAACATCAGCAAGATCATCAATATTCTGTGCTGCATCAAATAAATTAGCGCGGTGGTAAAGCTGCATACCAGATAGACGTGACAGCTGCTGAACGATTTTACTTCGGTATATCCCTGATGCTCCTATCCCAGAACCAATAACCGTACCTCCAAGATTAACAGCGTGCAGTTCTTCTACCGCTCTTTTTAAATAGCGCGTACGCCGTGAAAGAACCGCTTCATATCCGCTGAATATATCACTAAGCGAAATACTCATCGCATCTTGCAAGCAAGTCCTTGCGATTGTCACCACAGGCTGGAACTCTTCCATCTTTTTTTGAAGAATAGAATGGAGATGCTCCATTTCTTTTTCTAAATAATGATAGCTTTTAATAATCGCAATTCGGATAGCGGTATGACACACATCAGAAGTTGATTGAGATGCATTTACATGTTCGATAGGATGAATAGGAAGATGATGTGGGCACTGCTGGTTTATCAAGCCTGCTATTACTTCATTCACATTCATATTCGTCCCGATACCGCCTCCGCCGTGCAGCACATCAATCAAAAAATGATGTTGATAAGCGGTGCTTTGCAATTGGTCACATGCATTTGATATGGAGTCTCCCATTTCTTTTGGAATTACTCCAGCTTCTACGTTTGTTAAGGCAGCGGCTTTTTTTACGATTAACAGTGCATGCACGTAGTCCGGATATTCATGCAATCTTTTATTAGAAAATGATAAATTCTCAAGTGTCCTGGCCGTGTGAATGCCATACAAGACCTCTGCTGGGAGCTCAACTTTTCCAAAACTATCTTCCTCCACACGTTTTTTCTCCACCTGTGCTCACCTGCTTTTTAAAGTTAAAATTTCATATAAACTGTTTTTACCTGTAAAAACTCTTCAAATCCATGCTTGCCATCGTCTCCGCCGATTCCCGATTGCTTCCAGCCGGAGTGATAGCCTTGATATGCTTCGCCCTGCTGTCGGTTCACGTACACTTCACCGCATTCTAGCTGCGTTGTTAGCTCCATCACATAACGGTAGCTGGATGTATATACATTAGCGGTTAATCCGTATTCAGAATCGTTCGCTAGATTAATTGCTTCTTCAAGTGATTCAAACGAAATAATGGGAAGAACGGGCCCAAACACTTCTTTTTGCACGATATTCATTTGTTGCGTACACTGATCTAATAGCGTTGGTGGATAAAAGCTTCCTCCTAATTCCTCTAGCAAATAGCCTCCGCATAATACAGCGGCTCCTTCTTCTACGGCCTCAAGTACCATTTGATGAACGCGGTTCGCTTCAGATTTGTTAATGAGACAGCTCATTTCTGCATCTGGATTAGCCAAACCATCTTTTACTTCTACATTTTGAAACGCTTTCAATAGTTTAGCAGTAAACGCTTCTTTTACACTTTTATGAACGTACACACGCTCAGTGTTATTGCAGACTTGACCGGAGTTAGCTAACCTGCCTCCCTTGATTGCTTCAACCGCTAAATCAATATCCGCATCTTCCATTACAATAGCAGGTGCTTTTCCGCCTAATTCAAGTGATGTACGAATCATATGACGAGAACATTTTTCCATAATACCTTTTCCTACTTTAGTACTTCCGGTAAATGTCACCATGTTTACATCAGGAAATGAGGTTAACGTTTCTCCCACAATGTCATCCATACCTGTCACAATATTAATAACACCTTTTGGAAAGCCGGATTGATGAATGCACTCCGCTAATGCTAAAGCAGATAAAGAAGATTTTACGCTTGGCTTGACCACAACCGTATTACCTGCGACAAGCGCCGGTACGATTTTTCTCATCAGCACATAAATCGGAAAATTCCAAGGTACAATTACCACGACTACGCCAAGAGGCTCTTTATAAGAAATAATCTTCTCCTTTACGTTATCGCTGTCTACTACGTGACCTTCAATGCGTCTTGCCCACTGAGTTTGGTACTCGCCAAGCTCCGCTCCGTAAAACACCTCTGATTTCGCTGCATTTAAGGGTTTTCCCATTTCCTGTGTAATGGCTGTGCCGATGTGTTCAATATGTTCTTCTGTTTTCATGTTCATTAAAAATTTTTTAATTTGTTCAGCCCGGTCATATGAAGGACGGAGCTTCCACTCTTTAAAAGCTTGTTTAGCGCAATAAACAGCGTGCTCTGTTTCTTCTGTACTGCAGGAAGAGACTTGGGCTACGACTTCACCCGTTCCTGGGTACGTAACATCTATTTGATTGCTGCCTTGAACAAATTCTCCATTTATATAAGCACTGTATTTCTTCACTTTGTGTTCACCCTTTATATCAGTTAAATAGAAACTGTATTTTTTTCACCTACGTAGAAATGATTAATTTCGTACTGTTTTAAAGCTTCTTCATCAAGATCGATGCCTAAACCCGGCTTTTCTGGCGCTACTAAATAACCATCTTTGTCAATCATAAGCGGGTTTTGCTGGATATAATCTCTTCGTTCGTTAGACCATGCTGGAGGATCGTAAGGAAATTCCAAATATGGACAGTGACTGACTGCCGCTGCTAAATGTAAATTTGCCAGTAAACCAATGCCGTTTGTCCATGTATGCGGGCTGAACCAAGCGCCGCTTCCTTGAACAAGATCCGCAACTTTTTTCGTTTGCGTAATTCCTCCTGACAAGGCTACATCCGGCTGATAAACGTCTAATGCATTTATTTTGTTTAACTCTCTAAAGTCATGCATATGACGGTTCATCTCTCCCCCTGCGATTCGAATACCTACTCGATCCCGAAGCTTTGCCATCAGTTCAAACTGATGAGAAGGCAGAGGTTCTTCAAGCCAAAACACTTTCAGTTCTTCAAGTTCTTTAGCTACTTGATAGGCCATTTTTAAGTCCCACGTCCGTTCAACGTCCCACGGCATTTTCCATCCTTGATTTGCGTCAACCATAATCTCTAGCTTGTCACCAACGGCTTTTCTGACCGCTTCCACTACTTGAATATCTTCTTTTACATCTTTGTGATGGAAACGAATTTTCATAGCTTTGAATCCTTGCTCTACAAATCGAATCGCACGTTCCGCACGTTCTTCAGGAGTCACGATTTCTCCCGTTGAAGCATAAGCGAGAAGCTTGTTAGATCGGGCTCCAAGCAATTTATAGACGGGCTGTTTTGTTGCTTTCCCCATCAAATCCCATAGAGCTAAATCAAGCGGCCAGCATCTGCCATAGTGAAAATCTATATTTTGAATCACTTGTGCATGTCGTTCAATGGCAAAAGGATCTTGACCGATAAACAAATGTTCATGTCCTTCAAGCCCCATCATTAAATCCCCTGACCCGACTCCCGTTATTCCTTCATCCGTATGTACATAGACAACGGTAGAAGCAAACTTTTTGCGGGGCTCAGGGTCCCAAGCTGCTTTAAAAGGCGGATTTAAAGGCAGTAAATAATGTTTGATCTCTATTCCCGTAATTTTCATTGAATACTAATCTCCTTACGTTTCAGCATTTTTACTTTCACTTATATCTATTGCAAGATGCATGCCAAGTTCAAATGACTGATGTAATCACTACTTAATAGAAAACAAAATATAAATTGTAGAAAATTCACACAATTCACTGTAGAAATTTTCTACACTCTACAATAAAAAAAGCTGCACAATGTGCAGCTTTTAATGTTTTGTATCTATCAAGGAGTAAGCAAGTGATTTTCTAGTAAAAATTTATAGGCAACATCTGATACGTCTTTGTGTAAAATATCAACTTGATAATTCAGTTCTACCATCTTTTTATTCGTTAGTTTACTTGATAGTTCATTTAAAGTGGAAACGACAGACGGATAACGGCTTGCTAACGATTGTTTTACTACGGGAGCCGCATAATAAGGCGGAAAAAGAGATTGATCTTCCTTTAGTAATACAAGGCCGTATGCTTGAATTCGACTATCAGATATCATTCCAATCCCTACGTCTACTCTGCCTTCTTTCACTGCTAAAGGAATAATTTCTGAATCGATTCCAATGATTTCAGTTGAAAGGGACTTCAACTCATAGTTATTAGCTAATTGCATCAAGCCGTCTTTTCTTTTTAGAAATTCATTGTTTGTAGCTATTTTCACTTTTTTATTTTGCTTTTTTATGTAGGAAATCAAGTCAGAAACAGAGTTTAAATGATGCTGCTTTGCAAAAGAACGGTTAACTAAAACCCCCCAGCTGCTGTTAAAATGGCTAGGATGCAGCCACGTTAAGTGTTTTTTCTCATCCATTTCTTTCACCAGCTGATACAACTTTTTTTCATTATAGACCGGCTCTTGGTTTTGATGCACAATTCTTGCCGTACTCGTATATTCCCAGTACATATCAACATAGCCCGCCAAGCTTGCTTTTCGAATAGAATCGCTATCTAAAAAGCGTCTTTCATTCACAGTAGCTCCTTGTTCTTTTAATAGAAGCGCGGTCATTTTCATTAGTAGATATTGCTCGGTCATGGATTTCGACCCAACTGTAATACTAACAGAATCGAGAGGCTTCTTTTCTTCTCTAAGAGGGGCAGTACTGGGCTGCTGACATGCTCCCATCACTGTAAAACACAGTACTAGTAAGCTGAATATTTTACGATAGGTCATTTCTTTCATATCCTTTTTCTAAAATTTAAGACCCATTTTTTTCATTTTATAAATTAACGTATGGCGAGCAATTCCTAGTTTTTGAGCTGCTTTCGTTTGATTGCCTTTCATTTCTTCAAGAGCGTTTTTAATCATTTCTTCTTCTACTTCACCTAATGCATGTGATAAATTTGTTTGTTTTGCTTTTATCGGCTGATTCCTATATGAATGAGACTCTTGCTTATTAAAAAGATACGTTAAATCGGAGAGCTCAATTGTCCCGTGCCGTTTTAAAATATGAACTCTTTCAATCGCGTTTAACAGCTCACGAATATTTCCCGGCCAATCATAAGAAATTAGCTGTTGAAGTGCCGCGTTTGAAACAGCAAGCGTCTTATTGTATTTTGTATTTAACTTTATAATGTGATGATGAATGAGCGGTTCAATGTCTTCTTTTCGGTGCCTTAGAGGAGGAATGGTGACCTCCATTAAATTTAATCGATAGTATAAATCTTCCCGAAATTTCTTTTGTTCTACTAATTGTTGAAGCGGTTTATTTGTAGCTGAAATAATTCGGACGTCCAAGGATTCATACTCGTTGCTTCCGAGCTGCATTACTTTTTTTTCCTCGATCACATGCAATAGCTTTGCCTGCATGCTTAACGAAATTTCTCCAATTTCGTCTAAAAAGATGGTACCGCCATCCGCAGCAGAAAACTTACCTTTTTGAGAAGAAGAAGCCCCTGTAAAAGCTCCTTTTCTATAGCCAAACAGCTCACTTTCAAGAAGGGCTTCCGGTATGGCTGCGCAGTTGATAGCGACAAAAGGATTATTTTTCCGATGACTCTGCTCGTGTATCCATTTAGCCATCGCGGTTTTACCTACTCCGCTTTCACCTAGAATTAAAATGCTGGCGTCTGTATCTTTTACGTACTCCACCATTTCAACTAACTTGTTCATTGCTGGGCTTTTTGAAATAAAGTCTTTGTCTTTATCTTTTTCCATCACCGCATCCGATTGCTTGCCCGTACATAGCGAAGCAATAATATTTTTTAGTTCTTCAAGTTCAATAGGCTTATTCAAATAATCAGCAGCCCCTATTTTCATAGATTGGACAGCGCTCTCAACATTCCCGTATGCAGTAAGCATGATTACTTTTGATTGCGTTACCTCTTTTAACTTCTTTAATACATCGATCCCCGTCATATCCGGAAGCATATAATCTAGTATCACGACATCTACATCCAGCGTTTTAGCCATTTGGATTCCTTTTTCTCCAGTATATGCCGCGTGCGTATAAAAACCAGATTTCTGAAGCTTTTTGGCTACCAGCTTACAAAGGTTCTGCTCATCATCAATCATTAACACACTGCACTTATTCTCCATGTTTTTAGCCTCCTTGTGTAATTTTCTGTTTGGGAAAACGGCATGTAATGGTTGTCCCTTTGCCTTCTATACTTTCAATAAATAATTCTCCTCCATGTTCTTTTACAATATCTCTTGCAATCGTTAACCCTAGTCCTGAACCTGTTTCTTTTGTAGAGTAAAAGGGATTAAACAGCCACTCTAAGTCCTGCTTGTTAATGCCTGAACCAGTATCTTCTATACGAACAACCACATATTCTTCGTTCATATTCATAGTTTGAATGGAAGCGATAATATACCCGCCCTCATCCATTGCTTCCATTGCGTTTAAGACAATGTTTAAAAATACTTGAATCAATTGATCATAGACCCCTGTAATCAAACATTTTTCTTCAAAGTCTTTTACAATGCTAATGTTTGCTTCATTACACTTTAAACGCAGTAAATGAAACACTTCTTCTAACACTTGTACAAGTGACACTTCTTTCTTTTCCTTTTGACTCATGTTTGCAAAATTAAGAAAATTATTTGTGATCTCTTTGAGACGGTTTACAACGATGAATACGTCCGCAGCAAGCTCTTTTACTTCTTCTGAGCAGAAGCTTTCTTCCGCTTCATCTAGCAAAAGTTCAGCTGATCCTGATAAAATGGCTAGAGGATTCTTTATTTCGTGGGCAATTCCTGCCGTAATTTGTCCAATAGACGCTAGTTTATCACTTTGCTGCAGTCTTAGCTGTAACTGCTTTATTTCGGTAATATCTTGCATGACGGCGATAATCCCCATCACTTCACTTGTGTCGGTATAAAAAGTAGATGTCGTAACTTTAACAATTCTTTTTCTGCCGTCTGAATCGAGAATATAGCTTTCTACCTCTTCCATGTCTTTCCCAGATGCCAATGTGTGAAGCAAAATAAAATCTACGCTTTCAGATTTTATTGGTAAATCTTTTAAGTTAACACCAATCATGTCCTGGCGCTGAAAAGCAACCATTCTTTCAAACTGCTGATTCACGTATGTAATTTTACTCCTTGGGTCAATTGTAATAATTCCATAAGGAATTCCTTCTAATACATCGTGAAGGTATCTCTCACTTTGCTCAAGCATTTTTTGTTTTTCATAATTGCTGTTTCCCATTTCAATAATTGTACGTGTCAATATACTCAGCTCATCATTCCTTGCCGGCGTTTCTTTATTTAATGGCACGAACGTTTGAGAATTCCGGTACGTTTTTGCATAGCTTGTAAGCTTGACGATTGGCTGTAAAATATTTTTGATGCCTAACCATATAAAAAATAAAGCAAGCAGCAATATACTAATAAAACTAACGCGCAGTAAAAGAGATAATTTATGTAAAGGAGAAAAGGCTACGTTAGTCGGTACACCGTAAACCAAGTTCCAGCCTTCTTGGTTCGTTTGATAAGCTGCTAAACTCTCTTGTCCATTATGATTTATTTGAGTATAGCCAGAAACGTTTGGTATTTTGTCTACTGAAAACTTCTTGTTAAGCTGCTTATCGCTTGTAGATGCGATGACATTTCCTTTGCGATCCGTTAAAAAACCGAAGTGTCCTCGTGACAGGCTGACGCTTTTTAACACCTCTGATAAATAGTCCCGGCTTAGTTCTGCAACGATAATTCCTTTAAATTCTTTCTCATTAGTAAGAACGGGTACAGAAATGGTTACTACTTTTTGATGACGATAATTTTGAATAAGATCGGATAAAGCGTACGTATGTGTCCAATACACCTGGGTAAAATTAGCGTGATGATAAATTAAATTGTTTTGACTTGAAGCAAAAGGCGTTTCAAACTTTACGCGTTCTTGTTCATTGATATAGTAAATCGAATGAATAACTGAACTTTGTGAATTTGCTTGTTTAGCTCGGTTATACATTCGATTTATGTTAAGATCTGACTCTAGCCCCTCTCCTGCAATAAGCTGCAGCTGTGAAGCCACATGCTCAATTTCTGAATTCAGCCTTTTAGCTATAATATCTTTACTTGCAATGTTTTGAACCTTTACATCTTCTTTAATAATTTTGCTTGCATAGCCCGTAATGATGTAATAAATGATGATGCCCGGTACAATTAAAATAACCGTAAATAAAAGAAGATATTTAGTTGTAATACTTTTTGAAATAGGAAAGTTCACCTTATGCCCTCTCTTTTTTGTTAGCTGCCCCTTAAATGTAAGCGTTATTATCAATATTAAAAGTATAGCAGATATCGCTCGTGATAGGGTCTTTTAATTGTTCAATCGTTCATCATAGCCGCTAATGAGTAAATAATTTTCTTAGAAACTAACGGACTTTTAAAACACAAAAAAGCCTAAAGAAATTTCTTTAGGCTATTCAGTGATATAATTAGCAGCCGTAGCCGCCACCATAACCACCGCTATAACAACTACATCCGATAATTACTAATAGAATAAATAATACAACTAATAAAGCGAAACCAGAACCAAATCCACATCCAGCATTAGACATACAAGCACTCCCTTTCAACGTAATTTTCTGTTGCTAAAACAAAGAAGGTTCAAACATGGGGTGTTTCTCATGGATAGCTTATTGTATGTCTGCCTAGACGTTTTGGTTTGCTGTTCTGCTCATTTTTTAAAAATTGGGCTTGTTTTCGTCTTTACAGCTCAGAAAATGTAATTCCGTAAAAGTAAAGCTCATTTCCACTCTTCCTTTAAAATTGCGTAATAATATTCATCCCACCATCCTTTTTCAGTTGGAATACATTTTTTAAAATACCCTTCTCTTCTCATCCCGACCTTCTCCATAACACGATAAGAAGACGTATTCTCAGGTTGACAAGTAGCAATAATCCGATGCAGTTTCATTGTGTTAAAGCTATAGTCCACTATTGCTTTTGCCGCTTCTGAAGCATATCCTTTCTGATGATAGAGAGAATTAAATACCCAGCCAATTTCATAAGTATGGTCCCCAAAATAGTTTAAAAAGACGATATGACCAATTAGAATTTTTTCGTTTTTTAATACAACTGGAAAATTTTTAGCATTTTCTTTTATATTTTCATTTACAAATTTCTTCGCATCATCCTTACTAAACATACCTTCTGGTATGTACTTCATGACATTAGCATCAGATGTATATGCGTAGACATCTTGCCAATCTTCATATTTAAATTTGCGTATTAGTAATCTGTCAGTCTCAATGTTCATGTGGTTCTCCCCTATCTCAAAGCTATCTTTCTATACGCTTGTTTCGATAGTGAAGATATAAAAACCTCTTTGCACCAAGTTACTATTGCTTTTGCTGACGCTTCTTTAAAACAAGATAAAGTGACTCTGCGAAAAAGAAAAACAAAAAAGAAAAAAGGACAAATAATTCGGCCACTTCCATTACACGAAACGGGCTTAAAGCATTGTATAGTGCCTGCAGTACGTTCGTTCCTTGAAAAAGATCAATTCCTACAGAAAGAGCGATCACAGATCCAAATAGCAGCAGGCTAACCCCAATAATTTTCATCATTTTCCCTCCTCACCTAAACATTACTTACCTCATAGGGTCGTCATTTTCATTTACCGTCATGCAAAAGATATTTTGTTAAAAATTACATAATTATACGATTTTTGGTCAAATTAATAAAAACTATAGTAAGGGTGTTTTCATTTATGCCTTCGTTCTTTAAAAATCAACAATCTAAAAATAAACTTCCACCTCAGTCAGATCAAACAAGTAGCGAACAAACAGCTTCTTCTCTTAAGAATCTGCTGTCTGAGAACCTTACCCTCATTAAAGAGAAAACTGGAAACAGCTCAGATATTGTGATTCGTCATTTTAAAATAGGCGTCAATAACAGCTTGGCTGCTGCTATCGTCTACATAGAAGGGATTGTAGATAATCAGGCTATTCAAGATTACTTACTGCAGTCTCTTATGAAAGATAATCAAAAAAATGACCTAAACGATCAAAACGCATTAGAGTTAATTTCCGAAGACATCGTAACAATCGGCAACGTATCGTTTGCAGACAACTGGAATGATTTACTTTCTTCTTTGATGTCAGGAGACAGCCTTCTTATTGTCGACGGCATAAACCGCGTACTCAGCGTGAGTACACAAGGCGGTGAAAAGCGTGCCATTGCAGAATCTACTACCCAAATGGTAGTGCGGGGACCAAAAGGTGCCTTTACTGAGTCTATTGGCACAAACTTAGCCATGGTGCGCCGAATTATTAAAACACCTGACTTATGGCTAGAGTCGATGAAGATTGGCCGGGTAACTAAAACGGATGTCACTCTTATGTATATTCATGGCATCGCAAACGATAAAGTTGTAAAAGAAATTCGAAAGCGATTAAAAAACATTGATATTGATAGTATTTTGGAATCAGGTTATGTTGAGCAGCTAATTGAAGATCAAACGGTCACTCCTTTTCCAACTATTTATAATACAGAAAGACCTGACGTGGTGGCAGGTAACCTTTTGGAAGGAAGAATTGCTATTTTTGTGGATGGAACTCCTTTTGTACTTATTGCTCCAGGGTTGTTCATTCAATTTTTCCAATCGGCTGAAGATTACTACGCACGCTTTGATATTGCGACGTCCATTCGTCTTTTGCGGGTGTTTATGTTTATGATTTCACTTATCGCTCCTGCTACGTATGTGGCGGTTACGACATTTCATCAAGAGATGGTACCCACGACGCTTATTGTAGCTCTTGCGGCACAGCGAGAATCCGTTCCATTTCCCGCGTTTGTGGAAGCTTTTTTTATGGAAGTCACCTTTGAAATTTTGCGTGAAGCAGGGATTCGTTTACCAAAAGCTATCGGCTCTGCCGTATCGATCGTCGGAGCTCTTGTTATTGGGCAAGCAGCGGTTCAAGCGGGGATCGTCTCACCAGCTATGGTTATTATCGTATCGATTACAGCTATTGCTAGCTTTGCAACGCCGTCTTTCGATATGGCTATTTCAGCGCGATTAATTCGTTTTTTATTTATACTAGGAGCGGCTACATTCGGTTTCTATGGCATTATCCTTATTCTTTTAATGGGGGTTGGACATCTGTGCAGCTTACGTTCATTTGGTGTTCCCTACATGACGCCATTAGCACCCTTTATTCCTGCAAGCAATGAAGATACCTTGCTGCGGTTACCTTGGTGGACGATGAGAAGAAGACCTAAATTAATTAGTGATAACAAAGTTCGTCAAAGCAAACATCAAAAGCCTGAGCCTCCTTCTTCAAGAGGTATGGTTAACCAGGAAATGGAAGAAGATGATCAAAATGAAACGTAAAAGTTTATTTTTACTGGTAATGACCATAATGATGGTATTGCTTACTAGCTGCTGGAGTAAAAAAGAGTTAACGGATCTTGCGTTTGTATCGGCAATGGGCATTGACAAAACGAAAGATGGGCGGTATGAGCTTACCTTTCAAATTATTAACCCAGGAAACGTAGCTGGCTTACAGGGGGGCGGCGGCACCCAAAGTCCGCCTGTTACGATCTATGCTGCTTCCGGTGATAATTTAGTTGAAGCAAGCAGACGCGCTTCGGCTAGAATTTCCCGAAGACTTTATTATGCCCATACAAACTTAATCGTGATCGGAGAAAAACTAGCGCGTGAAGAAGGAATTAACATTCTTATTGATTCTATTGATCGCGATCCTGAATTTCGAATTACGACTTCCTTAGTAATCGCAAACCAGTCAAGTGCTGCTGATTTGGTAAAAGCACTAACGCCTGTCGATAAAATTCCAGCAAACAAAATTATGAAAACGCTGGAGTTCACTCAAAGAAAATGGGGAGAAAACCTAAAGGTTTCCTTTCAAGAAGTGATGAGATCTCTCGAATCTCCAGGAGGAGAAGCACTAGTCTCGGGTTTTCGTTTAGTTGGAAATCCACAACAAGCAGAAAAATTAGATAACCTCCAGCAAAGCGCACCAGAAGCTACCCTTCGTGCTTCTGGCATTGCTGTTTTTAAAAATGGAAAGTTAATCGACTGGTTGTACAATAGTCCAGCTAGAGGCAGCGTTTGGATTCTTGATAAAATACAAGGAACCGATATTAATGTAGATTGGAAAGGAAAAAAAGAAGCGCTTGCCTATCAAACAGTTCGTCAAAAAACGGATGTATCTGTAAAAATGATAAAAGGAAAACCTTATGTGTCCGTTCACACTCGCGTAGAAGGCGATCTTGGAGAAGTGGAGGTCCCTGTTGATACACGTCAACCTGCTGTCATCAAAAAAATGGAAAAAGCAGCAGGTAAAGAAATAAAAAAAGAATTACAAACAGCTATTAAACAAGCTCAGACAGACAAAGTTGACATCTTCGGGTTTGGAGAAGCGCTGGAACGCACGCGGCCTAATCAATGGGAAAAACTCAAATCAGAATGGGATGACGTTTATTTTCCAAAATTAAATGTAGACGTTACGGTAGAAGCTTACATTCGCCGAACAGGTCTGCGCAATAAATCATTTCTCTCTAGCCTAAAAGAAAAACAAAACTGAGGTCAGGAGGTTCTGGCTATATGGAAAAAGCAAAAATTAGCGCCACTCAATTATTTATTCTCATGGTTTTATTCGAGCTGGGAAGTGCTTTATTAGTTCCTCTTGCAATGCGAGCGAAGCAAGATGCATGGCTAGCTATTTTAATTGGAATGCTGTGCAGCTTTTTTTTCTTCTTAGTCTATCATAAGCTCTATTCCTACTATCCGGACCTCCTGCCTACAGAATATATGCAGAAAATTTTAGGGAAGGCACTTGGAACACTTCTTGCATTCATATATATTGTCTATTTTTTATACGATGCATCACGAGTTCTAAGAGATTTCGGAGAGATGCTTCTTACTTTTGCCTATCCCGATACGCCTTTATTTATTGCTAATGCCTTGTTGATGCTGGTCATTATCTATATAACTCGAAAAGGTATTGAAGCGATAGCCAGATCAGGAGAGCTTCTGTTTATTTTCATGTATTTTCTAGCTGTTGCAGGCTTCATCTTGATTATTAGCTCGGGATTAATTGATTTTAAGAACTTACAGCCGGTATTAAAAGAAGGAATACTTCCTGTGGCCAAAGTTGCTTTAACTGAAACGCTGTATTTCCCTTTCACAGAAGCTATTGTATTTACCATGCTTCTTCCTTATTTAAGCAACCCCAAAAAAGCAAGTGTCACCATGCTATGCGCAACGGGATTAAGCGGAATTAATTTAATTATTACGATGATCATTAACATTAGCGTGCTTGGGGTTGATTTGACGACAAGATCACAGTTCCCTCTTCTTAGTACTGTTCAAACGATTCAAGTAGCTGATTTTTTAGAGCGTCTCGATGTATTTTTTATGTTTGCTATGGTTATTGGGATTTATTTTAAAGTTAGCATCTTGTTTTATGCCTCTATCATAGGTACAGCTACTTTATTTAAAATTAAATCTCCTTCCCGTCTAGTGTATCCTTTAGGCATCATTGTGTTGTTTTTGTCGATTACAATCGCTAGTAATTTTCAAGAACATCTTTATGAAGGGCTACACGTAGCGAGATTTCTTTTACATATGCCTCTTTTTGCTATCGTACCTATACTGCTTTTGATTATCGCCTTTTTGAAAAATAGGAAGAAGCAGCACAGATAGTATATCTCTAATAAATAGAAAAAATAGCGTTAAAATTATCGAGGTGATGTTCGTGTATATATGGTTTTATGATCATTTTATTAATACCATCTTATTTCCGCTTACTTGTATCATGCTAGTGTGCCTATCATTAGGGCTGTATGCATACTTTAAGCTGAAAAAAATGAAAAGTTGATACTAGATGGCTATTTCCCTCATTCAAAACAAGAAAGATACCACAAGATAAAAAGCAACTGTTATTCCCGCTGCAATTAGAGCGGGCTTTAATTTATACTTGGCATATTCAATAACAGATAAATCTAATATTTTGGCGATGGTATTCGTATCGTCGCTTAAAGGCGAAGAAAACGCTCCAAATGAACCGCTTGCAAATACGGCACCGATAATCAACGGCAAAGAAAGATCTGCAGAACTTGCAAGCGATACGCCAAGCGGCATTAAAATTCCCCACGTCCCCCAAGCAGACCCGATAAAGTAAGAAATAGCAGCTCCAAACACAAACATAAAAGGAGTGACAAACATTTGAGGAATCCACTTAGAATGTGCCGTCACGAAATTGGAAAAACCCAAGTCTTCTGTAACAGCGGATAATCCCCATACTACCGATAACAGCAGAATAACGGACATTAAGTCATTGCCTCCTGTGATAAAACCATTAAGCAAATTCTGTAATGTAAAGCGCTGAAACAAGAAAAAAATGAGGGTAATTAACGTAGTCATAATTAAAGCTACTACCATCGCTTCTAGCACGTCTGCTTTAATAAATGCTTCAAAAAAGGTGTGACTCTTATGATGTCCACTCCACCATGTTAAAAGTAAGGTGAGTGAAATCACGACAAGTAAAGGCACTAACAAATTCCAAGGCTTAGAAGGCAAATCCCTCGATACGCAAGGATGACAATCATGCCAATCTTTTTCTTCTTCTTCCTCAAGCTTCATAGGAGCCGTAGATGTTGAATGATGAAAAAAGCTTAAATAAATCCCTACTAAAATAATCACAATCGAAAAAAAATTATAAGGAATGCTTTGAATAAACAAAGAATAAGCGTCTTGTTTTATGCCTTGATGATCAATCGCCATTTGAATGATGGATACCATATATCCTACAAATGCCGTCGCCACAGGAATTAAGACGATAACAGGAGTAGCAGTTGTTTCAATAACGAACCCTAGCTCTGCTGTCGTCATTTTCACCTTCTTCAGTAATGCTCTCATGATGGGCGCGATCGTCACGAAACGAAATGTCGGAGCACTGAATGTTCCAATGGTTGAAACATAGGTTAAAATAAGGGCTTTTTTTCTTGTATCAATTCTTTCAGCAGCTGTTTCCACAAAACCTTTAACTCCTCCAGCCATCTTAATCATTCCGATGAGCCCTGAAAACGCGTATAAAAAGACGACGATTTCTATATTACTTTTATTTCTAAGAGCTTGTACAACGTAGTGAAGTAGCTTTTCAACACCTCCAATAATCGAATGATCAATCAAATAAGCGCCTACTAATAAGCCTAAAAACAACCCTGGCAGCACTTGTTTGGTGAAAATAGCTATGGGAATAACAATTAAAAACGGTATAATTGAAAACCAACTAGATTCCATAGGACTCTCCCCTATCTTAAAAACCATATTAGATGTCTTCACGTATCGTTCATTAGCTTTTAATGTAACCCCGATATTATGTGTATATTCACGAAAACAACACGTATAAGCAGTACTGCTTTAATAAAATACTTCTGATTAAAAACAGCATCATAAAACTCTTTATTTCTACAACAAAAAAAGCAGTTTGCACATGCAAACTGCTTTTGAAAAGAAGCGGAAGACGAGGTTCGAACTCGCGACCCCCACCTTGGCAAGGTGGTGTTCTACCACTGAACTACTTCCGCTTATTAAAATGAGCCATGAAGGACTCGAACCTTCGACCCTCTGATTAAAAGTCAGATGCTCTACCAACTGAGCTAATGGCTCATGTTATATCTCTTAGCGACGCTTATTATAATAACATGATATTTCATATGAATGCAATAGTTTTTTTAAAACTTTCTTTTTATTATTGAGCTTTTTTAAAAAACCTTGTTAACAAAGCACCAATTATAAATAAAAAAGGTTAGCTCACGAGGAGCTAACCTTTTTTATTTAGCTATATACACCACGTAATACATTTGTTTGTGTACGATCTGGACCTACAGAGAAAATAGATAAAGGAATACCTGTTAATTGAGACACGCGCTCTAAGTAGTGGCGAGCGTTATCAGGTAACTCATCTAATGTTTTCACACCCGTAATATCTTCTGTCCAACCTGGAAGCTCTTCATATACAGGTTCGCATTCTGCAAGTGTTTTTAAGCTAGCAGGGAATTCTTCCATAACTTCCCCTTTATAACGGTAAGCTACGCAAATCTTTAATGTCTCAATTCCCGTTAATACATCAATTGAGTTTAAAGATAAATCTGTGATTCCGCTAACGCGACGAGCATGACGTACAACTACACTGTCGAACCAACCTACACGGCGAGGACGACCAGTTGTTGTACCATATTCACGTCCTACTTCACGGATTTGATCACCGATTTCGTTTGTTAATTCAGTTGGGAAAGGACCGTCACCAACACGAGTTGTATACGCTTTTGATACACCTACAACGTGTTTGATTTTAGATGGACCTACACCAGAACCAATTGTTACTCCACCCGCTACTGGGTTTGAAGATGTAACAAATGGATATGTTCCTTGGTCGATATCTAACATAACACCTTGTGCGCCTTCAAATAGTACACGACGTCCTTCGTCTAACGCATCATTTAATACTACTGATGTATCAACAACATATTTTGCAACTTGTTGACCATACTCATAGTACTCATCTAAAATTTCTTCTAATGTAAAGCCTTCTACTTCATACATTTTTTCAAGAAGGCGGTTCTTTTCAGCTAAGTTTTGTGTTAATTTTGCTTCAAATACTTCACGGTCTAGTAAATCGGCAATTCGAATACCAACACGTGCTGCTTTATCCATATAAGCTGGTCCAATACCTTTTTTCGTTGTACCAATCTTATTTTCACCTTTACGTTCTTCTTCAACTTCATCTAATTTTAAATGATATGGAAGAATCACATGAGCTCGGTTACTAATACGTAAGTTTTCTGTTGTTACACCGCGATCATGTAAGTATTTTAATTCTTGAACAAGCGCTTTTGGATCGACAACCATACCGTTTCCAATTACACACGTTTTGTCATTATAAAAAATACCTGAAGGAATTAAATGTAACTTATAAGTTTCACCATTAAACTTAATTGTGTGACCTGCATTGTTCCCACCTTGGTAACGTGCAATCACTTCTGCATTTTCTGATAGGAAGTCTGTAATCTTCCCTTTTCCTTCATCTCCCCATTGTGTTCCTACTACAACGACTGAAGACATATCTTAAGCACCTCCGCTTAGTAAGCAACAGCTCACTACGACATAATTTAACCATGGATAAGTGTATCAATTTATCACACTAAAGTCAATTAAATCCGAACGATTTAACAAAAGTTATTACAAATATATCGTATTTTGCGGAACGAATGCGATAACAATAAAATAAAACCTCTCATATTGAGAGGTTTTATGCACCAGGCGGCACTCCTGCGTCATCAAAGCGCCGCTCGAGATTAACGAATTTATTGTACTCTTTTACAAAGGCAAGCTGTACGGTTCCAACTGGACCGTTACGCTGCTTGGCTATAATAATCTCGATAATATTTTGATTTTCTGTATCTTTTTCATAATAGTCTTCACGATATAAGAAAGCTACGATATCGGCATCCTGCTCAATACTTCCGGATTCACGGATATCAGACATCATTGGCCGCTTATCTTGTCTTTGCTCTACTCCACGGGAAAGCTGTGATAAGGCGATAACAGGAACTTCTAATTCACGAGCTAAAGATTTTAACGCACGCGAAATTTCAGATACTTCCTGCTGTCGGTTTTCTCCGCTTCGTCCATTTCCTTGAATGAGCTGTAAGTAGTCAATTAAAATCATCCCAAGCCCGCCTTCTTGTTTCAAGCGACGGCACTTAGAACGGATTTCACCTACACGAATACCCGGTGTATCATCAATATAAATCCCTGCATTGGACAAAGATCCCATTGCCATCGTGAGCTTTCCCCAGTCATCAGCTGTAAGCGAACCTGTACGCAGCCTTTGTGCATCAATATTTCCTTCGGCACACAGCATCCTCATAACAAGCTGCTGAGCACCCATCTCTAAACTGAAGATGGCTACGTTCTCATCCGTTTTCGTTGCAACGTTTTGCGCAATATTTAAGGCAAAAGCCGTTTTACCTACCGATGGTCGGGCCGCTACAATGATTAAATCATTTCGCTGGAACCCTGCTGTCATTCTATCTAAATCACTAAACCCGGTTGGGATACCTGTAATGTCACCTTTTCGATTGTGAAGAACTTCGATATCATCGTACGTTTGTACAAGTACATCTTTGATATTTTGAAACACACCGCTGTTTTTACGCTGTGCTACTTCTAGAATGTTTTTTTCCGCTTCATTTAATAAAACTTCCACTTCGTCTTCCCTTGCATATCCTTCTGAAGCAATATGCGTTGCAGTACGAATTAAACGGCGTAAAATCGACTTTTCTTCTACGATTTTACCGTAATACTCTACGTTTGCAGCCGTTGGAACAGAGTTAGCTAAATCACTTAAATACGATACGCCGCCAACTTCTTCTAGGATTTTTTGGTCAGCTAATTCAGACGTTACCGTTACCAAATCAACCGGTTCACCTTGGTCAGAAAGTTTCAGCATACATGTAAAGATTTTCTGGTGCGATGCCCGGTAAAAATCTTCAGGTATTAGCATTTCAGATGCTAAGGTTAAAGAAGAAGGCTCTAAGAAAATGGCCCCTAATAGCGCTTGCTCTGCTTCAATATTCTGAGGCGGAAGACGATCAGCAAAAAGATCACTCATATTTCTATGCCCCTCTTATATTCTTTCAGTATTTTCTTTCATCATAAATGTTGGCGCGAACAAATACAAGTCCGCGCCAACCCTTTATATTATTTACTTATTTCTCAATCTTACGTTTATTTTTGTTCAGTCACGTGTACCTTTACCGTAGCCGTTACTTCCGGATGTAATTTAACCGGTACATTTGTGTAGCCTAATGCGCGAATTGCATCATTTAATTCAATTTTACGCTTATCTACTTTAATTTTGTGCTTTTTCTTTAATTCTTCAGCAATTTGTTTGCTTGTGATAGAACCGAATAAACGGCCACCTTCACCAGATTTTGCTGTTAATTCAACTGTTAGTTCTTCAAGAGTTGCTTTTAACTCTTTGTTTGCTTGAAGTTCTGCAGCTGCATCTTTTTGCTCTCTATTTTTTTGTGCTTCTAATACTTTCACATTACCGCCTGTAGCTTCAACAGCATAACCATTTTTTAATAAGAAGTTATGTGCATAACCGTCTGAAACATTTTTCACTTCACCTTTTTTGCCTTTTCCTTTTACATCTTTTAAGAAAATTACTTTCATGATTTTTTACCTCCATCTAAGTACTCATCAATTGCTTGTTTAAGCCGTTCTTCAGCTTCATCCAAACTAATGTCTTGAAGCTGAGTAGCAGCATTCGTTAAATGGCCTCCGCCTTGGAGACTTTCCATAATAACTTGTACATTGATATCTCCAAGCGATCTCGCACTAATGCCAATTAGATTATCCCGTCGCTTAGAAATAACAAACGAAGCAACCACTCCGCTGATTGAAAGCAGCGTATCTGCAGCTTGCGCAATTAACACTTGATCATACATTTTGTTTGGTTCAGCTCGTGAAATGGCAATACCTGCTGTATAAATCTCTGCATGTTCAATAAAGCGTGCTCGCTGTACATATTGCGTGATATCTTCTTTTAAAAACTTTTGAACAAGAACCGTATCTGCGCCTTGAGAACGTAAAAAGGACGCTGCATCAAACGTACGAGATCCCGTGCGTAATGTAAAGCTTTTTGTATCGACAATAATACCGGCTAAAAGTGCTGTTGCTTCTAGCATATCAATTTTAAATCGTTTTGGCTGGTATTCAAGAAGCTCAGTAACGAGTTCTGCTGTCGAGGAAGCATATGGCTCCATATAGACAAGAAGAGGATCTTCGATAAAGTCTTCTCCTCGTCTATGATGATCAATGACCACGACATTTTCAATACGATTTAATAACCTTTCTTCAATAACGAGCGACGGCTTATGCGTATCTACTACTACTAAAAGAGTATCATCACTCACAAGATTTAAGGCTTCTTCAGGCGTAATAAATCGTTCCCACAGGCCTTCTTTCTTTTTAATCTCTTCTAGCATTCGCTGAACACCTGTATCAATATGATCAGGATCTAATACGATAAAACCGTCTTTCTGATTGACTTGCGCTACTTTTAATATCCCAATAGCAGCTCCTACAGCATCCATATCCGGATACTTATGACCCATGATAATCACTTTTCCACTCTCTGTAATGAGCTCTTTTAACGCGTGAGAAATAACCCTTGCACGCACGCGCGTCCGTTTTTCCATTGGGTTTGTCTTGCCCCCAAAGAATTTTACTTTTCCATTCGGCTGTTTAATCGCTACTTGATCTCCACCTCGACCTAAGGCCAAATCCAAACTAGATTGAGCTAAAGCACCCAGCTCAGGTAAATCAGCAGAACCAGCTCCGATACCAATGCTCAATGTAAGCGGTATATTTTGTTTAGACGTCTCTTCACGAACTTGGTCTAAGATAGAAAATTTACTTCGCTCTAAATGAATTAAGATTTGTTCATTCATAATCGCAATAAATTTCTCGGAAGACGTACGTTTAATAAAAATACCGTATTCTTGAGCCCAACTATTTAACATAGAGGTTACTTGACTATTCAAGTTACTTTTAACTTGATCATCCATTCCTTGCGTTAGTTCATCATAATTATCTAAAAAGATAATACCTAAACTTGTTCGTTCTTCTTCATACAATTTTTCGATTTCTATTTGCTCTGTAATATCAAAGAAGTACAGTAAGCGCTCGTCTCGTTTAATCACCACTTTAAATTTCCGATCATGCAACGTGACAACTTCTGTTTCCACTTCTTGTTTGATCAGTGGAATAATACTTTCGGCTACATCGTATAATGATCTTCCCACTAGTGTGTCTTCACCGAGACAAGATGCTAGAAAAGGATTCGTCCATTCAATTTGATATTCATCATTAAACAGCATAATCCCAATCGGCATTTCCATTAATGCCTCTTCGCCTACTTTTTTCAGCCGATGAGACAGCATTGAAATATAGGTTTCAAACTCATCGGACAGCATTCGCTCCATTCTCATGTATAGAAAAAGACAGGCTAATAGTAATATAAAGCCTATCATTCCTATGATCCAATTATGATAGGTCACGATACCTACTAAAATCAGAGCTATACTATACAATGAGTAAAATGGATAGCGAATGACGTTCTTTTTTGTAAAGACAGGCATCCATTTCAGCTCCTACTTTTTTAAGTTCCACAATATCTACTTTTTTGTGTCTAATTGTTTTCTTAAATTAAACCCTAAATCAATTATACCTAAGATGCGCACAATTTGAAGGATAATTGGAATAATTAATGCTAAAATTGTTACAACAATTGGAATTGCTTTGGCATACCCTTTTTGATGTGAGAAATAGAAAATAAAAGAGATCCCTTGTAACACGACTAGCATTTGCAGTCCCATCACGATGTTGATAATAGCTACGTACATAAATGTACCTTGTTCAATATTAAAAGATGGGAAGGATAAAATTAATGCAATCAAATAATACCATAGAATACTTTTAGGAAGTTTAAATTCACGAAAAGGCGGGAATGCTTGCACCTCATAACCTGTTCTTTTAAGAATAGGCGTAGCAATAAGCTGAGAGAAAAAGGCCAGAATAACTCCACCCATAACAATTAATAGAGGCAACAGATTTTTAAACATATCAAATGCATCTCTCATTTGGTCAATTTGAGATTCCTTAACGTCTTGTCCTAAACTTTTCATCATTTCAATACTTTGATTAATCGATTGATCTAAAGCATTATTTATTTGCTCCATTAGATTAACATTAAAAACGATGTTTGCTCCTACGAACAATAAAAGTAAACCTAAACTAAACGCAACCGTGCCGCCTAGTAAAATGGTATACCTTTTTTGTTTTTGTCGGTAAAGCATTCCTATTGCTAATCCACCAATACCAAATACAAATGTAAAAGGAAGAGTCAACACATTTCCAAATAACAAAGTCAATAACAACCCTACTACTAAAAATAATATTGCCTTTTTCCACCCATGACGAACGGTATACACAATAAATGGAACAGCTAGCGCTAGTTGAAAAATGGTTCCCACAACAGGTATGTATAGTGAAAAAAGCAACAGCGCCACAAACAGCGCTAAAAGAGCTGCTCCTTCTGTAATATATCGAATTCCTTTCACAACTTCACCTCGTTGATATAGACTATTATTTATTTTATCGATTCAATTCATAAGAAGCAACTATTTGACAAAAGAGCACCTATGTAATGTAAAAAGAGGCAGTAAGGGAATCCTTACTGCCTCTTTTTATACCGTTCATTATTCACCAGAAACATATGGTAATAATGCCATTTGACGAGCGCGTTTGATAGCGATCGTTAATTTACGTTGGTATTTAGCGCTTGTTCCAGTTACACGACGAGGTAAAATTTTACCACGCTCTGAAACGAATTTTTTAAGCATATCTACATCTTTGTAATCGATGTGAGTGATGCCGTTTGCTGTGAAGAAACAAACTTTACGACGTCTGTTGCGTCCACCTTTACGTCCACCTGCCATTTTGATACGCCTCCTTCCGCTTAAAAGTTTCTATAAAATTTTATACTCCGGATAATCTACTGCGAATTAAAACGGTAAATCGTCATCTGAAATGTCAATTGTCTCGCCATTATTTGCAAATGGATCATCATCAACGCGAGTATAACCTTGATTACCTGAGTTACGGTTCTGATTATCTCCAAATGGAGAGCCTTGTCCAGATCCTCCAGTGTTAGCAAAGTTACTGCGTTGCGTATCCCCACCGCCACTTTTCGGCTCTAAAAATTGCACACTTTCCGCTACAACTTCCGTTACGTATACGCGACGACCGTCTTGTCCTTCGTAACTGCGAGATTGTAGTCGACCATCAACACCAGCTAAACTTCCTTTTTTAAGGAAATTGGCTGCATTTTCAGCCTGACGACGCCATACAACACAGTTGATGAAGTCAGCTTCACGTTCACCTTGCTGATTTGTAAATGTGCGGTTTACCGCTAAAGTGAATGTTGCAACCGCTGCTCCACTCGGGGTATAACGTAATTCAGGATCTTTGGTTAAGCGTCCTACGAGAATTACGCGATTCATCATCAGAACCACTCCTTAAGGAAATAAAACCCAATTTATTTAAACGTTTAATTATGCTTCTTGTTTAACAACGATATGACGGATAATGTCTTCGTTGATTTTCGCAAGACGATCAAATTCAGAAACTGCTTCTGAAGTAGCCGCCACGTCAAGAATCATGTAGTAACCGTCACGGAAATCATTGATTTCGTATGCTAAACGACGTTTACCCCATTCTTTAACATTTGCGATTTCAGCACCATTATCAGTTAATACGCCGTTAAAGCGCTCAACTAATGCTTTCTTTGCTTCGTCATCAATGCTTGGACGGATGATGTACATTACTTCATACTTTCTCATCACTGTCACCTCCTTTTGGTCTAACGGCCCGAAATGGGCAAGGAGCAATAAAATATTACTCACGAATTAAAATTATAGCATACTACCATAGGCAAAGCAATACGCATTGCGGGCTGTTTCGTAAATATATGCTAATATTTTAGCCAACGACAAAAGCCGAAAGAAGATATCTCCTTTCGGCTTTTAATCTTATACGTTAAAGCGGAAATGCATAACGTCTCCGTCTTTTACGATGTATTCTTTTCCTTCTAAACGTACTTTTCCAGCTTCACGAGCTGCTCCCATTGTTTTGGCAGCTAATAAATCCTCATATGACACCGTTTCTGCGCGAATAAATCCGCGTTCAAAATCTGTATGAATAATACCTGCACACTCAGGAGCTTTCATACCTTGTGTAAACGTCCATGCGCGTACTTCTTGCTCACCAGCTGTAAAGTACGTAGCTAATCCAAGTAAGTCGTACGCTGCACGTACAAGCTGATCTAGACCTGACTGTTCGATGCCTAGTTCTTCAAGGAACATTGCTTTTTCTTCTCCTTCAAGCTCAGCAATTTCAGATTCAATGCGTGCACAAACAACAATCACTTCTGCACCTTCACTTGCCGCATACTCGCGCACTTTTGCTACATATTCGTTAGCAGATGCATCCGCTACTTCATCTTCAGAAACGTTTGCTACATAAAGAATAGGTTTGATCGTTAGCAAATGAAATTGTTTTACTAGTTTCATTTGCTCTTCTGTAAATGATACAGCACGAGCTGGCTGATCACTTTCAAATGCATTCTTTAGTTTCTCTAAAATTTCGTATTCATACATTGCTTCTTTATCTTTTTGTTTAGCCATCTTTTGAACACGGCCAATACGCTTCTCTACCGTTTCTAAATCTGCTAAAATCAACTCTAAATTAATTGTTTCAATATCTGAAATAGGATCTACTTTTCCTGAAACGTGCGTGATGTTTTCATCTTCAAAACAACGCACAACGTGACAAATCGCATCTACTTCTCGAATATGAGATAAGAATTTATTTCCCAGTCCTTCACCTTTACTAGCACCCTTTACGATTCCAGCGATATCTGTGAATTCAAATGCTGTTGGAATTGTTTTTTTAGGTTTTACAAGCTCTGTAAGTTTTTGAAGACGATGATCAGGTACTTCTACAATACCTACGTTAGGATCAATCGTACAGAAAGGATAGTTCGCAGATTCTGCGCCCGCTTGTGTAATTGCATTAAATAATGTTGATTTCCCAACGTTCGGAAGACCAACAATTCCAGCTGTTAAAGCCATATATTTATTCACTCCTCTTTATATATCCGAAACAAGTTAACCTGTCACAATTATAGTGAGTCAACTTTTGAAATACAAGTTTAATAAAGAACCTTTAGTAACACCGCTTTAAGATGCTTCATTTTGTCCCACCTTACAGTATAAGGCATAAACATAGAAAATGCATGAGGTTATTCCTCATGCTTTACAAGAATTTTTTTCATTTTACGTGCAAAATCACGTCTTGGAATCATTACGCTATGGCCGCAGCCTTCACATTTAATGCGGATATCCATTCCCATTCGAATGATTTTCCATTCATTTGTACCGCAAGGATGAGGTTTTTTCATTTCCACAACGTCATTTAAACCAAATTCTTTTTCCGTCATCAACTCTCTCCTCCTTATTTCCCTTTCAACGTCGACGAATGCTGTGCTTCTTCTGTACGATTATACATAACCATACGAGGAAATGGAACTTCAATGCCATGTTCATTTAGCCTTGTACGCACTTCTTTACGAATCATACGAGAAATATGGAAATGTCTCATTGGTTTTACTTCGCTTGTAATCCTCATTGTGACTTCAGTTGCATGGATATTTTGAACCCCCAGCAATTCAGGCGTTTTAACCATATCTTCATAGCGGCTTGGTAATTCTTCTAGCAGCTCTAAAATCACTTTTTCTGCTTTTTGTATGTTTTCTTCATAAGAAATGCTTACATCAACAAAAGCTACGCTGTTATGTAACGAAAAATTAGTGACCTCCACAATACTGCCATTGGGCAAGATATTAATCTCGCCTGTCCAACTCTTAATCTTTGTTGTTCGCAGACCGATTTCTTCTACAGTTCCCTCAAATGTTCCTACTCGAACATAATCCCCAACGGAGAACTGATCTTCAAAGATAATAAAAAATCCCGTAATGATGTCTTTCACTAAGTTTTGAGCACCAAACCCTACCGCGAGCCCTACGATTCCAGCCCCCGCTAGCAATCCTCGAACATCTACCGATAATGTTTCTAAAATCATAACTCCCGCAACGAAATAAATAGCATAAGAAAAAACATTCTGAAGCAAACGGACCATCGTAGCTTCTCGTCGCTCAGAAATACGCAGAGGGCTATTTGTGCGAACCTCTACAAATTTATTTAACGCTTGCTTTCCAATTCGAATTAAAAACATGGAAATAAGCAGAATCAACAGAATTTTTATGAAGCCTTCTCCAATATGTGCCCACGTTTCTTCTTGAAAAAATGGCTCAAATACGTTCTTAAAAACTGACGTCAACGAATTCATACTACATGTAGCTCCTATCGTAACATACTCTACATACGAGAAAGTTTTAATCTATTGTAGCAAGTTTCTACGAACTTTTGTAGCGATTTCGAAATGGATACAATAGAACAGCTGTTACTAAAAATAAATTGACGATTCCATACATTGGATACAAAACGGCAATCAAAGTAGAAAAGCCTAACTTTGTAAAGGGAATCATTAAAAGTAGCCAGCAGGCTGCCAATTTCCAAAGAGATTGCACTCTTTCAGTATGAAAACGCGCGGTCAGTCCTAAGATTCCCGATACGGCTGTTGTATAAATTGCAATGAGCAAAACAATGCTCATCAAAAACAGCATCGTATAAGGAAAGTCTTTCAGAATAGCGAATAATGGAATTTCATAAGAAGAAAGAAGGCCTGAAACTTGAATAAGCGATTCATTATAAATAAAGGAGAGCCCCCCTAATAAAAAACCACTGCCAACACTTGCAATATAAATCTCTTTTTTGCTTTTAATTTCCTTTCCAATTGTAGATAATACCGCGACAAGAGGAAGAATATTTAAAGCCGTAAAGGTAAAAGCAGCAGGCCAATTATGCTGAAGATGCCAATCAGTTACTCCAGGATGACGTAAAACAAATGTAAGAAGTACGCCAGCTAGTCCAATCATTAAAATTGGCATAACGAAAGAATTGATAGAAAGAAGCCCATTTAATCCTCTTGAAAAAACAAAGACGATAAACGCACTAAGAGCGCCAATTCCCCACCAGTAAGGAACATGCCACATTTCCAATGTCGCCCCGCCGCCCGCGATCATAATCACCGTCGTCGTAAACAAATAAAAAACGATTAAAACATCGTAGGCTGCAGCCCATCTCTTTCCTATTAATTCAATTAGTACTGGATAAAATTGATTGGTTCGGTAGCGATAGCTGATTTGCATAATCACATTGCAAGAAATCGCAAAAATAATAGAAAATAGAAAAATAGCAAGTCCGCTTTCTTCGCCAAAAAACTGCCATAGCTCTCTCCCTGAAGCATACCCAGCGCCTATCATGGTTCCCATAATTAAGAATATCCATTTACATCCTGCTCTCCACATCGATTTTCCCCCAATCCATGAAATATATGTATAGAATCTTCAAAATCTTCGTATACTGTTACTATTATGTATAAGGAGTGGACCCTATGAATTTAAAATCTCCCTTCTTTGAGAAGACACAACATTCAACCCGTGTATTTCATGATGAAGAATCTGCTACAAAGAAGCTGAGTACACAGTTACTATCTTTACTTCCAGCACAGAAAGACAGACCAATTGTTTTTGTATGTATTGGAACGGACCGTTCAACTGGGGACTCATTGGGTCCATTAGTCGGAACGAAATTGAATGAAAAGAAGGTTTCGTCTTTTCACATTTTTGGAACGTTAGAAGAGCCTGTTCATGCTGTTAATTTGAAAGAAACGTTAAAACATATTCAAAAACTTTTCCCGAATCCTTTTATTATTGGAATTGATGCTTGTTTAGGTCGTATGAAAAGCGTAGGCTCTGCATCACTTGGAATAGGACCCGTTAAACCAGGAGCAGGAGTTAATAAAGAATTGCCGCCAGTCGGGGATATTCATATAACAGGGGTTGTCAACGTGAGCGGATTTATGGAGTTTTTCGTCTTGCAAAATACGAGGCTTCACCTCGTTATGTGCATTGCCGATTTAATCGCGAAAAGTATTGAGACTGCGCACAACGAACGAGAGAAAGAGTTTAATAATTCTTCGGTTTACCAACCTGTAAGACATTATAAACAATAAAAAAGGTTGTCCTAAAACTAGGACAACCTTTTTTATACAGAAGATTTGTTAGTCTGAGAAAGATCGTTAAATAATTCAAGAAGACGGTTTAAATCTTCTTTAGAGAAAAATTCGATTTCAATTTTTCCTTTTTTCTTGCTTTGTGTAATATGAACAGAGGTACCAAAACGCTCACGAAGCTGTGTTTCACTTTGTTTTATAAATAAATCTTTATCTTTTTTAGTTTTTGATGTTTCACGTGGAACGGCTTTATTTAAGTGGGCAATATAAGCCTCTAGCTGTCTAACATTCAATTGTTCCTTGCGTATTTTTTCAACGACTTTAGGTAGAAGAGCTTTATTTTTCAAACCGACTAGCGTACGGCCGTGGCCCATAGACAATTCATTAGTAGAAATGAGGGTTTGAATTTCCTCAGGCAACTGCAAGAGGCGAACATAGTTAGCAATATGAGGTCGGCTTTTTCCCAGTCGTGTAGCAAGTTGCTCCTGTGTCATATCGAGCTTATCCATAAGCAATTGATAAGCGGTTGCTTCTTCAATTGGCGTCAAATCTTCACGCTGTAAATTTTCTAACAAAGCTAGTTCCATCATTTGCTTTTCTGAAAAGTCTTTTATAATGACAGGAACAGTAGCAAGGTCGGCTTCTTTAGCAGCTCTAAATCGTCTTTCACCCGCTAAGATTTCATAGCCTTTAATGCTTTTGCGAGCTACAATAGGCTGTAAGATGCCATGATGTAAAATGGATTGCTTTAACTCATTAATTGCTTCTTTATTAAACGTTTTACGTGGTTGATAGGGGTTGGGTCTGAGTTCGTGAATAGCAACTTCCTGAATTGAATCATCAGCCTGTGCATCTAAGCCTGAAAATAAGGCATTAATTCCTTTCCCTAATCCTTTCGCCATTATAAATCACTTCCTTTGCAAGTTCCGTATAAACTGCGGCCCCTCTAGATCTTGCATCATATAAGATAATTGGTTCACCATGACTAGGTGCTTCGCTCAAACGAACATTTCGAGGAATAATCGTTTGATAAACGCGATCCTGAAAGTACTTCTTCACTTCTGCTGTTACCTGAAGTCCTAAATTTGTGCGTGCATCAAGCATAGTCAGTAACACACCTTCGATACGCAGTTGATTATTCAAATGTTTTTGGACTAATCTAACGGTATTTAGCAGTTGACTTAACCCTTCAAGCGCATAATATTCACACTGTACAGGTATTAAAACAGAATCAGCTGCCGTTAACGCATTTAATGTCAGTAAACCAAGAGAAGGGGGACAATCAATAATAACATAATCAAAGTGATCTTTCACCGTTTCTAAAGCTCTCTTAAGTCGAACTTCACGTGAAATGGTGGACACTAATTCAATTTCTGCACCAGCTAATTGAATGGTCGCGGGAATGATTGATAAATTTCCGACGGCTGTTGAACGAACAACGTTCTTAGCTTCCATATCTTCCACGATTACATTATAAATACATTCATCTACATCTGCTTTATCTATGCCAACTCCACTCGTAGCGTTACCCTGGGGATCTCCGTCTACAAGTAGAACCTTTTTTCCTTGTTCAGCTAAACAAGCTCCTAAATTAACAGCGGTTGTTGTTTTTCCAACTCCGCCTTTTTGATTCGCAACTGCCACAATTTTCCCCATGTTGTCACCTACTTTCATTTCCATCCCATTTGTCCAGACAGTTTAATTGCTCATTGAATTTTCTGACGAAAAACTTTGATAAAAAAGCCTCATCAAAAAAAGATGAGGGCTATTTCTTTATTTTTTCGGAATCTTAATAGTAAACTGAAAATACTCATCAAACTCTTCTTCTTCCGTGTTTAATGAAATACCGCTGTCACTAACCATTGTCAAGGATTGACGAATTGTATTCATTGCGATGCGCGTATCTTTACTAAACGCTTTTCTTTTTGCTTTTGGCTTTTTAACCTGCGTTTCTAACAATTTAACTACTCGATCTTCCGTTTGTTTTACATTTAATTGTTTTTCAATAATTTCAGCTAATACTTGAAGTTGTTTTTCTTGATTTTTGAGGGGAATGAGCGCTCTTGCATGTCGCTCTGTAATCAATTTTTGTTTGATTGCTTCTTGTATTTCAACAGGAAGCTTTAACAAACGAAGCTTGTTTGCAATTGTGGATTGGCCTTTTCCTAAACGTTGAGCTAATGCCTCTTGGGTAAGATTATGTAACTCAATTAACTTTGCGTAGGCTAGTGCTTCTTCGACAGCCGTTAGCTCTTCACGTTGTAAGTTTTCTATTAAAGCCACAGAGGCCGTTTCTGTATCGTTAAAATGTTTCACAATTGCAGGAACCGTATCCCATCCTAAGCTTTGTACAGCTCTCCAACGGCGTTCTCCAGCAATTAATTCGTATTCTTCGCCCTCAGTCGGTCGAACCACAATAGGTTGAATGATACCGTGTGTATGAATAGTCAGAGCTAGCTCTTCAATTTTTGCTTCATTAAACACAGTACGCGGCTGGTAACGATTTGGAATAATACTTGAAACCCTAATTTGTTTTACTTCATCTCTTAAAACTTTTTCGACATTTTCATCTTGGACAGTTTCAATCTCTACATGAATATCCTCATCTTTTTCCTTTAAATTAAAAAAACGTGAAAAAGCAGATTTCATAGTCCCACACCACCTTCAGGAAAATCCCGCCTTAAACTAATTCGATGTTTTTTAACCATATCCTGCTTTCTAAACAGAAAATATAGAGAAGAAAATGTTTCATATGAAACATTCTCTTCTCTATCTATTTAATGCCTACTCTAGTGGAAGCTTAACTGGGGTACCAGGTTTTCTAGGATATTTTTTAGGCGTTTTCTTGATTTTGTCTATTAAAATAATGTAACGTTCACTTTGCTCCAAAGGCAATTGGAAATGTTCAATCGACTTCACTTTTCCGCCTAATACTTGGAATGATTTTTCTCCATTTTTCAATTCCTCTGGGGCAGAAGCACCTTTCATTGCTAAAAAGCGTCCTTGTTCTTTAACAAGCGGTAAGCAAAATTCATTAAGAACCGAGATACGTGCGACGGCTCTTGCCGTTACAAGATCGAATGACTCGCGAATCGTTTCTTTTTTACCAAATGTTTCAGCTCGATCATGACATAGTGTGACATTGTCTAGTTCAAGCTCATTTACAAGATGCGTTAAAAACGTAATACGCTTTTGTAACGAATCAACGATTGTTACATGCAAATGCGGAAAGCAAATTTTGATCGGAATACTTGGAAATCCTGCTCCTGCACCTACATCACACATGGATTCAATTTCTGTAAAGTCTTGAAAAAAAGCAGCTGAAATAGAATCGTAAAAATGCTTTTCATACACTTCACCGTGATCAGTGATAGCAGTTAAATTCATTTTTTCGTTCCATTCCACTAAAACTTGATAATACTTTTCAAATTGATTCAGCTGTTTAGAAGAAAGAGAAATTCCCTTTTCTTCTAATAGCTGTTGAAACTGTTGAATATTCATTGAGTTTCCCTTTCTTCGCGCCTAAGAGTTTTAATCATTTGATACTTTAGCGATGCGCCCTTGTTCAATATAAACAAGCAAGATTGAAATATCAGCTGGGTTGACTCCAGAAATACGTGAAGCTTGCGCTACCGTTAGTGGCCGCACTTGGTTTAATTTTTGACGTGCTTCTGTAGCTAAACCGTTAATTGCATCATAATCAATATAATCAGGAATCTTTTTGTTTTCTAACTTCTTCAAGCGTTCAACTTGCTGAAGTGATTTCTGAATATATCCTTCGTATTTCACCTGAATTTCTACTTGTTCAGCTACTTCAGGATCTACCGTCTCATCAGCTGGTGCTAATTGATGAATATGAGTATATGTCATTTCAGGACGGCGAAGTAAATCTGTCGCACGAATGCCATCTTTTAATTCGCTGCCGCCAGCTTCTTTAATCAGTTGTTGAACAGCTTCGTTCGGCTTAATAATAAAGGAGAAAAGACGTTTCTTCTCTTGCTCGATTTCCGCTTTCTTCTGTTCAAATTTAGCATAGCGCTCATCGCTGATTAATCCTAGTTCACGACCAATTTCAGTAAGGCGTAAATCAGCGTTATCATGACGAAGCAATAAACGATATTCTGCACGAGACGTTAACAGACGATACGGTTCATTTGTTCCTTTTGTTACTAAATCATCCACCAATACACCGATGTAAGCATCAGAACGTCCTAAGATGACTTCTTCTTGTTCCAGGGCTCTTCTTCCCGCGTTAATTCCAGCAAGAAGACCTTGGCCTGCAGCTTCTTCATAACCAGATGTTCCGTTAATTTGTCCAGCCGTATAAAGATTTTTAATTTTCTTCGTTTCAAGCGTTGGCCATAACTGAGTCGGAACAATTGCATCATATTCAATAGCATAGCCCGCACGCATCATTTGGACTTTTTCAAGACCCGGAATTGTCGCAAGCATTTGACGCTGTACGTGCTCAGGAAGACTTGTTGATAGTCCTTGAACATATACTTCTTGCGTATTTCGTCCTTCTGGCTCTAAGAAAATTTGGTGGCGCGGTTTATCATTAAAGCGCACAACCTTATCTTCAATAGATGGACAGTAGCGTGGTCCAGTACCTTTGATCATCCCAGAATACATAGGAGATAAGTGAAGGTTGTCATCAATAATTTGATGAGTTTGTTCACTTGTATATGTTAACCAGCAAGGCAGTTGATCTGTAATGTACTGTGTTGTTTCGTATGAGAAAGCACGAGGCACATCATCCCCAGGCTGAATCTCTGTTTTGCTGTAATCAATAGTTGAGCTATTAACACGAGGTGGAGTTCCTGTTTTAAAACGGACCATGTCCAGTCCTAACTCCTCTAAGTGTTCAGAAAGCTTAATAGCCGGTTGTTGATTATTAGGACCGCTTGAATATTTTAGTTCACCTAAAATAATTTCCCCGCGTAAGAATGTCCCTGTCGTAATAACAACTGTTTTAGCTTTATACACAGCTCCCGTTTGAGTGACAACGCCCGTACATACACCGTCTTCTACGATTAATTGTTCTACCATACCTTGCATAAGCGTTAGATTTTCTTCATTTTCTAACGTTTTTTTCATTTCATGCTGATAAGCAAATTTATCCGCTTGAGCTCTAAGTGCTCGAACAGCTGGACCTTTTCCTGTGTTTAACATTCTCATTTGAATATGAGTTTTATCGATATTTCTACCCATTTCTCCGCCAAGAGCATCAATTTCACGTACGACAATACCTTTTGCAGGACCCCCTACAGAAGGGTTGCAGGGCATAAACGCCACCATGTCTAAGTTGATGGTCAACGTTAACGTTTTAGCACCCATACGCGCAGAAGCAAGTGCCGCTTCACAACCTGCATGACCTGCTCCAATGACAATAACATCATATTGTCCACCTTCATATTGCATAATAGTAGCCTCCTTTAATAATCTATTTTCCTAAACAGAATTGAGAGAATAACTGATCAATTAAGCTTTCGTGAACAGCATCACCAATAATTTCACCTAATAGTTCCCACGTTCTTGTTAAATCAATTTGGACGATATCGATTGGAACACCACTTTCAATGCCTGTGATGGCCTCATCGATAGCTCCTCTTGCTTGCGTTAAAAGCGCAATATGTCTCGTATTAGATAAATATGTTAAATCTTGAGATTCAATTGTTCCTCCAAAGAAAAGAGCTGCGATTGCTTCTTCAAGCTGATCTACTCCTTGTTCTTGAAGAAGCGAAGTCGTAACTACTGGATGATCACCAGCAAATTTCTGCACTTCCTCTAGATTAATTTTTTGCTCAAGATCTGTTTTATTCACAATCACGATAACGTCCATGCCTTTTACAGCTTCAAATAGCTTTTTATCTTCGTCCGTTAGTTCTTCATTAAAATTCAACACAAGCAAAATTAAATCTGCTTCTTTCAAGTACTGACGGGAGCGTTCCACACCAATTCGTTCTACAATATCTTCTGTTTCACGAATTCCAGCTGTATCAACTAATCGCAGAGGAACTCCTCGCACATTGACGTACTCTTCGATTACATCTCGCGTCGTTCCAGGAATGTCTGTGACAATGGCCTTTGCATCTTGCACTAAACTATTTAAAAGAGAAGATTTCCCTACATTAGGACGTCCAATAATAACCGTAGCCAATCCTTCTCTTAAAATTTTTCCTTGATGAGAGGTTTGAAGAAGCTTATCAATTTCTTGGCGTACATTTGAAGCTTTTTCGATCAATACTTGGTGAGTCATTTCCTCTACATCGTCATATTCTGGGTAGTCAATGTTTACTTCTACATGGGCAAGTGTTTCGAGAATTTCCTGCCGTAAATGACGTACTAGCTTGGACAAACGCCCTTCCATTTGGCCAATCGCCATATTCATCGCTTTATCTGTTTTGGCACGAATTAAATCCATGACAGCTTCTGCTTGTGACAAGTCTACTCGACCATTTAAAAACGCTCGTTTTGTAAACTCACCCGGCTCAGCTAAACGGGCACCATTTGCAATAACTAACTGCAGCACACGATTAACGGATACAATTCCTCCGTGACAGTTAATTTCAATAATGTCTTCTCTAGTAAATGTCTTGGGACCTTTCATAATGGAAAGCATCACTTCTTCGACGACTTGCTCTGTCTTGGGATCTACGATATGACCGTAGTGAATAGTATGAGAAGCTACGTCTGTTAATCGTTTGTTCGAAACGCTTTTAAAGATACGATCTGCAATCGTAATGGCTTCTTCACCACTCAGGCGGACGATGGCAATAGCTCCTTCTCCCATTGGTGTAGAAATGGCCGCAATTGTATCAAAATCTAGCACCAACTTCACCTCATTTCATTTTATAAACCTTTTATTTTAAACGATGTTATATACTATCATCGTTAACAATTTTCCACGAACAAAAACATCTATTTTAAGGCCCGTAATTTGTATGAACCAAATAAATAGAATACCACAATTCACCGATTTGGAACATCTCTAACGTTCTTCTGTTATACACAGTAAGAAAAACAGGCAGTATGTACTATTTTAACTTATCCACATGTGAATAACAACGTATGTAACTTGATTTTTTGAACGCTAGCTTGATAAAAGTAAACATAAAAAAGCACTAGCGCATTTTGCTAGTGCTTTTTTCCGACGGGCTGAACCAAAATACTTCTTTTTGGTTCTTTTCCGACAGAGTGTGTCTCAACTAAAGAATTTTTAGCTAACACTTGGTGAATCATTTTTCTTTCATGCGAAGGCATTGGTTCTAGTTGAACAGATCGATTCGTTTTAATCGCCTGATTTGCTATTTTTAATGCCAGTTTTTCGACCATTTCTTTTCGTTTTTCTCGGTAGCCTTCTGGGTTTAATACAACATTTAAAAATTGCTGACTGTATCGATTAGCTACCAGTTGTGTGAGAAGCTGGAGCGCATTAAGGGTTTGTCCATGTTTTCCAATCAACATTCCCGCAGAATCACTACTAATCTCAATTATGCAGTTTCTCGAGGTTTTTTTGACGTTCGTATGAATCGAAATCCCCATTTTACGGCTAACATTTGTAATAAAATGAACCGCTTCCTCTACAGGGTCAACTATTTTTGTAACTTTTACAACTGCAGGTTTTCCCTTAAAGATTCCTAAAAATCCTTTTTTGCCTGGTTCAATTATTTCTACATTTGCTTGATTTCGCTCTACTTCTAAAGCATCTAATGCTTCTTGAACAGCAGCTTCAATCGTCTGGGCCGTAATTGTGATTTCGTTCATTTTTTAACCCCTTCAATATTCGCTTGTTTTAAGTCTGGCCCTTTAATGAAGTAGGTTTGAATAATCATAAATAGATTTCCCACTACCCAATAAAGAGATAAGGCGGCTGGAAAATTGATTGCAAAAACCACAATCATAATCGGCATAACCCAAAGCATCATAGCCATTTGAGGATTTTGATTTGCATTTCCGGCCATCATCATCTTTTGCTGAATAAACGTTGTGATTCCTGCGACAATTGGTAAGATAAATAGCGGGTCACGCGCACCTAAATCAAACCATAAAAAGCTGTTGTTTGCGATTTCTGACGTTCGTGTAATCGCGTGGAAAATCCCAATAAGAATGGGCATTTGAATTAGAATTGGGAAGCACCCAGCTAAAGGATTTACTCCGTAAGTTTGGAATAATGCCATCGTTTCTTTCTGCAATTGCTGCTGCGTCTGGGCATCTTTTGAACTGTACTTCTCCTTTAACTTCTGCATTTCGGGCTGAAGTGTCTGCATTGCTTTCGTGTTTCTCATCTGTTTAATCATAAGCGGTAGAATAAGTAAGCGAATCAGGATTGTGACAACGATGATCGCAACTCCATAGCTTTTAAATACCTCCGCCAGATACGTAATGACTAATGACAGCGGATACACAACATACTCATTCCAAAAACCTTTACTATCATCTGTAATAGGTTGGTTAATTTCCGTACAACCCGCTAAAACAGTTAATAGAAAGATAAGCGTTATCCCTAAAAACAACTTCTTCTTCACCTGTTTTTCCTCCTTCTACATGTTCACCTTTCAATTCTGAAAGTGCGTCAAAATCCATTATATAAGGATGCAGTAGAAAAACAACAGCTATTAAAGGCTTTTCTTCTATTGTTTATTAATCGTTTTGTCTATGTGTAAGTAATTTGCCACGCTTAAAGACATGCTGCAAGCTGCTTTTAATTTCTTCATAGCTCATTGTTGCAGCAGGCTGCCTTGCAATTACAATATAATCTTTGTCTTGCTTCAAATACGGTGTGAATTCAAACATAATTTGTTTAGCAAGGCGCTTAACTCGATTACGAGTCACGGCATTTCCAATCTTTTTGCCCACGGAGAATCCTACGCGGAAATGTTCTTGATCCGGTTTGTCTAGAACATACAAGACAAATTGGCGATTCGCTACGGACTTGCCCTTTTTAAAAACTGTTTGAAATTCATCATTCTTTTTTATACGATATCTTTTTTTCATTTTTAACAACTCCTGCCCTTTTTCAGGTCATGCTTTTATGTAGTCCCTACAGGAACAGAGGTGATTTTAGTCTTATAAAGCGAAAAAAGACCACTGGCGTCAGTGGTCTATTATGCTGATAATACTTTTCTTCCTTTACGACGACGACGAGCTAAAACTTTACGTCCATTCGCTGAGCTCATACGAGCGCGGAAACCGTGTACTTTACTGTGCTTACGTTTGTTTGGTTGGTAAGTTCTTTTCATCTATAAACACCTCCTCGAGGAATAACTGAAAAAGACAGTCCTTGCAATTATAATGAAAAGACTAAGAAGATGTCAATGTTATTTAAAAAATAAAATTTTCAATCTCTTGGTTTCATTATCTGTTTTACTCAATCTTCTTCATTCTAATATCTTTATAACCCAATTGTCTATACCTAATCAATAAAATTCATTGATTTATTAAAGAAAAAATTTTTCCTTTTCATCTCTTTTTCTTTCTCTACCAGCTGTGATCGCATCGTTACTGAACAAAACTACAACAATAAATGTTATAAAAAGCCTCTTTTTTATTCAAATTCTTCTCTTAAACCTTTGTGGATAAGTTTTTTCGACATTTTTCTACTTTTCCATTTCTTATCGACAACTCATGCACACTATCTTGTGTTGTGGAAAACTTTTCTCCACAAGGTGTAGTGATTGTGGATAAGTTTCGAAAATTCATTGCATCATGCCGAATTCTTTGATATTATATTTTTGTTTTCACTCTTAATTACTTTTCCACAGTTGGTTTTTATCCACAAACTGTGGACAACTTGTGGACATCATTTCCACTATCACTGTATAAAGTTATCCACACCATGTGGAATCTGTCGAATAGTCGGCTTTCTTCTATAATATATATTTACCCACATAATAGCAATTGTATAAATATAAATTTTTTATGCATAAGGTTTTGTACAGGTTGTACAAGAGTTGTACAAAGCGCATAAAAGCTAGAAAAAGGAGGGATTGCTCGTTGGAAAACATTCATGATTTATGGAATAGAGCTTTAGATCAAATTGAAAAAAAATTAAGCAAACCTAGTTTTGAAACGTGGCTCAAATCGACAAAAGCTCATGCTTTACAAGGAGACACGCTCATTATTACTGCGCCTAATGATTTTGCACGGGACTGGTTAGAATCTAGGTATTCTAATTTAATTGCTGAAACGCTTTATGATCTTACGGGGGAAGAGTTAGATGTAAAATTTATTATTCCTCCTAACCAGGCCGAGGAAGAATTCGATATTCAAACTCCTAAAAAGAAAGTCAATAAAGACGAAGGAGCAGAATTTCCTCAAAGCATGCTAAATTCGAAGTATACCTTTGATACATTTGTTATCGGATCTGGAAATCGGTTTGCGCATGCAGCTTCTTTAGCAGTAGCAGAAGCGCCGGCTAAAGCGTATAATCCGCTTTTTATTTACGGGGGAGTAGGATTAGGTAAAACACACTTAATGCACGCCATAGGCCACTATGTGTTAGATCATAATCCTGCCGCGAAAGTCGTGTACTTATCATCTGAAAAATTCACAAATGAGTTTATTAACTCTATTCGTGACAATAAAGCAGTAGAATTCCGCAACAAATACCGTAATGTAGATGTTTTACTGATTGATGATATTCAATTCTTAGCAGGTAAAGAGCAGACACAAGAAGAATTTTTCCATACGTTTAATACGCTTCACGAAGAAAGCAAGCAGATTGTCATCTCAAGTGATCGACCGCCGAAAGAAATTCCTACACTTGAAGATCGACTTCGCTCTCGCTTTGAATGGGGCCTTATTACAGATATCACACCACCAGATTTGGAAACACGAATTGCTATTCTGCGTAAAAAAGCAAAAGCGGACGGCTTAGTTATTCCAAATGAAGTTATGCTTTATATCGCCAATCAGATTGATTCAAATATCAGAGAATTAGAAGGCGCACTTATTCGTGTAGTAGCTTATTCTTCACTAATTAATAAAGATATAAACGCTGATTTAGCAGCAGAAGCATTAAAAGATATCATTCCTAGTTCAAAACCTAGGGTTATTACGATTCAAGACATCCAACAGATTGTTGGACAAGAATTTAATATAAAATTAGATGATTTTAAAGCGAAGAAACGTACAAAGTCAGTAGCGTTTCCTAGACAAATTGCCATGTACCTTTCTCGCGAACTAACAGATTTTTCGCTGCCTAAAATTGGAGAAGAGTTTGGCGGGCGAGACCATACTACTGTCATCCATGCTCATGAAAAAATTTCAAAACTTGTTCAAACAGATACTGACCTACAAAAACAAATTAAAGAAATAAGTGAATCACTAAAAATATAGGCTTTTTTTACTTGTATTTTGTGTATAAGTGAGTTAGGATTGTACACAGTCTGTCCACATGTGGATAGGCTGTGTTCTCACGTTTTTAGGGGTTATCCACATTTCCACAGCCCCTATTACTACTACTATCTTAAAATATAATAAATAATAAGCTTTTAAACCTACTTTTAAGGAGGATTAATTATTATGAAATTTATCATACAGAAAGACTATCTAGTTCAAAGCGTTCAAGACGTTATGAAAGCTGTATCTTCTAGAACAACCATTCCAATTTTAACGGGGATTAAAATTGTAGCGACTGAAGAAGGTGTTACCTTAACAGGAAGTGATTCTGATATCTCGATTGAATCGTTTATTCCAAACGAAGAAGAAGGAAAAGAGATTGTTGATATCCAAAAACCAGGCAGCGTTGTTCTCCCAGCTCGTTTCTTTAGTGAAATCGTCAAAAAGCTTCCTAAAGACATTGTAGAATTAGACGTCCAAAGTCACTTCTTAACAATCATTCGTTCAGGAAAAGCTGAATTTAACTTAAACGGTTTAGATGCAGAAGAGTATCCTCATTTGCCACAGATCGAAGAAAACAATATGTTTAGATTACCGACAGACTTATTAAAAAACATGATTCGACAAACTGTCTTTGCGGTGTCCACCTCAGAAACACGACCTATCTTGACAGGTGTAAACTGGAAAGTCGATGGCAAAGAATTAACGTGCATTGCCACTGACAGCCACCGCCTAGCTTTGCGAAAAGCGACCATTGAAACTGGAAATGAAGCAACGTATAATGTGGTTATTCCAGGTAAAAGTTTAAGTGAATTCAGTAAGATCCTTGATGATTCTCATGAATTAGTAGACATTGTTATCACGGAAAATCAAGTATTATTTAAAACAAAACATTTACTATTTTTCTCAAGATTGTTGGACGGGAATTATCCTGATACTTCAAGATTAATCCCAGCTGATAGTAAAACGGATGTTATATTGAACGTAAAAGAATTCTTGCAATCGATTGACCGCGCTTCTTTATTAGCTCGTGAAGGAAGAAACAACGTAGTAAAACTATCTACGCTGGATGAGGGAATTGTTGAAATTTCTTCTAACTCTCCTGAAATCGGAAAAGTAATTGAAGAGGTACAAAGTCAGTCTATCTCAGGAGAAGAATTAAAAATTTCTTTTAGCGCAAAATATATGTTAGACGCATTAAAAGCGCTCGAAGGAACAGATATCAAAATTAACTTCACTGGTGCGATGCGTCCATTTGTCATTCGAACATTAGAGGATGATTCAATGCTGCAGCTGATTTTACCAGTGCGAACATATTAAATCTCAGAAAGCTACTAGCATGCCGTACTAGTAGCTTTCTTTTCTCAAGGAGAATTATTTAGTAAAATAGAGGTACATCATTAGAAAGTGAGAGAGTCGCATGAAAACAGAAGTTAAAATTTCAACTGAATACATTACGCTTGGCCAGTTTTTAAAACTAGCAGACGTCATTCAAACAGGCGGAATGGTAAAATGGTTTTTAAGTGAGCACGAAGTATATGTAAACGGGGAGCTAGAAGAGCGCCGCGGACGTAAATTATATGCAAATGACGAAGTGGATATACCGGCTGCAGGATCATTTGTTGTCATTACTTAAAGTTGGTGAAACGTTTGTATATTAAAGAAATTACTTTAACAAATTACCGAAACTATACGAAGACAACGATTCCTTTTGAAAATAAAGTAAACGTCATTTTGGGTGAAAACGCACAGGGTAAAACAAACGTGATGGAATCGATCTTCGTATTATCTATGGCTAAATCTCATCGTACATCCAACGATAAAGAATTAATTAAATGGGACTGTGAGTATGCAAAGCTATCTGGCATTGTAGAAAAGCATAGAGGGCCTGTTACACTGGATTTAGTCATCTCAACAAAAGGGAAAAAAGCAAAATATAATCACATTGAGCAGAAAAAACTCAGTCAATATATAGGGTCAATTAACACTGTCATGTTTGCTCCGGAGGATTTGAACTTAGTTAAAGGGAGTCCGCAAGTAAGGCGCAAATTTATCGATATGGAGATTGGTCAAGTTTCGCCTGTTTACATGCATGATTTAAGCAGGTATCAAAAGATTTTGCAGCAAAGAAATCAATATTTGAAGCAGCTGCAGACAAAAAAACAAACGGATCTTTCACTTTTAGACGTACTTACGTTACAGTTAAGTGAAATGGCGGCGAAAATCTTAAAAAAACGTTTTGAGTTTTTACGGTTACTCCAACAGTGGGCAGAGCCTATTCATAAAGGGATCAGTCGAGACTTAGAAACATTAAAAATTGAGTATAAGAATTCAATTGATGTATCAGAAGATGCAGATTTGTCGAAAATGTTAGAAGCATATCATCAAAAGTTTGATAAAATAAAAAGTAGAGAAATTGATAGAGGTGTCACCTTAGCAGGACCACACCGTGATGATCTTCTTTTCTACGTTAATGAGAAAGACGTTCAAACATTTGGTTCACAAGGGCAACAGCGGACGACTGCTTTATCGTTAAAGCTTGCTGAAATTGAGTTAATTCATCAAGAAGTAGGTGAATATCCAATCTTGCTTTTAGACGACGTATTGTCTGAATTAGATGATTTTCGTCAATCACACTTGCTAAATACCATTCAAGGAAAAGTTCAGACGTTTGTAACGACAACGAGCATTGAAGGAATTCATCACGAGACCTTAGAAAAAGCCGCTACATATCACGTAGAAGCTGGCCAAATTCAAAAGGTCAAATAGCAATTGATCTGTCTAAAAACTTTTCGCAAGGCAATCTAACTGAAATATGATATCATTATAGTTTTAAGTCTATATATTTCAACTCGTACCCTCGATTATGAAAATTTTGTGCATAAGTAAACAAATTGCAAATACATTAAAGGCTCCGTATTATTTCCACATAATATTCGAAAAACATAATACAAAATGATAAATACAGCAGTTTGCTGTTAAAAAAAAGTGTAGGTGATACATTTGACGATGGAACAAAAAGAAGTACAAGCATATGAAGCTGATCAGATACAAGTATTAGAAGGATTAGAAGCTGTTCGTAAACGTCCGGGGATGTATATTGGATCGACGAGCGCAAAGGGTTTACATCATCTTGTATGGGAAATTGTAGATAATAGTATTGATGAAGCGCTGGCCGGCTATTGCGATGAAATTAATGTTATTATCGAAAAGGATAATAGTATTACAGTCAAAGATAACGGTCGTGGAATTCCGGTTGGTATTCAAGAAAAAATGGGCAGACCTGCTGTTGAAGTTATCTTAACGGTTCTTCATGCCGGAGGTAAATTTGGCGGCGGCGGCTATAAAGTATCTGGTGGATTACACGGTGTAGGTGCCTCAGTTGTTAACGCACTTTCTACCTCTTTGGAAGTGCACGTACATCGTGACGGTAAAGTTCATTATCAAAAATATGAACGAGGTGTACCGGCTGCTGACTTAAAAGTAGTTGGAGAAACAGATAAAACAGGTACTGTTATTCAATTCCGTCCAGACAGTGAAATTTTTACAGAAACGCTTGAATACGATTTTGACACGTTAGCTAATCGTCTGCGTGAGTTAGCTTTCTTAAATCGCGGCATTAAAATTACGATTGAAGACAAACGTGAAGAAGATAAAAGACGTGAATATCACTATGAAGGCGGAATTAAGTCTTACGTTGAACACTTAAACCGTTCGAAAGAAGTGATTCACGAAGAGCCCATCTATATTGAAGGTAATCGAGACAACATTTCTGTAGAAATTGCTATTCAATATAACGATAGCTATACAAGTAATTTATATTCTTTTGCAAACAACATTCACACATATGAAGGTGGAACGCACGAAGCAGGATTTAAAACAGCGTTAACGCGTGTAATTAACGACTATGCACGTAAAAACAGCGTATTTAAAGACAGTGACGCCAATCTAACGGGTGAAGATGTTCGTGAAGGAATTACAGCTATCATCTCTATTAAGCACCCAGATCCGCAGTTCGAAGGACAAACAAAAACAAAGCTGGGAAATAGTGAAGCAAGAACAATTACTGACTCTGTGTTTGCAGAACACTTAGAAACTTACTTGCTAGAGAACCCTATTGTGGCGAAAAAGGTAATTGAAAAAGGTTTAATGGCTGCAAGAGCAAGAATGGCGGCTAAAAAAGCTCGTGAGCTTACACGCCGTAAAAGCGCGCTTGAAATTTCAAACTTACCGGGTAAATTAGCAGATTGTTCATCAAAAGATCCTTCTATTAGCGAACTTTATGTAGTAGAGGGTGACTCTGCAGGAGGTTCAGCTAAGCAGGGAAGAAGCCGTCATTTCCAAGCTATTTTGCCTTTACGTGGTAAAATTATCAACGTAGAGAAAGCGCGTTTAGATAAAATTTTATCTAATAACGAAATTCGTACAATCATTACCGCTCTAGGAACGGGTATTGGTGACGATTTTGATATTTCGAAAGCCCGCTACCATAAAATTGTGATTATGACAGATGCAGACGTAGACGGTGCGCATATTCGTACGCTTCTTCTAACGTTCTTCTATCGCTATATGAGACAGATTATTGAGCACGGATATGTTTACATTGCCCAGCCGCCTCTTTACAAAGTTACACAGGGTAAAAAAGTGGAGTACGCGTACAACGATCGTCAATTAGAAGAGGTATTAGCTTCTTTCCCTGAAGGCGCAAAACCAAACCTTCAGCGTTACAAAGGTTTAGGAGAGATGAATCCTGAACAATTATGGGAAACAACAATGGATCCAGAGTTCCGTACCCTTCTTCAGGTGAACTTGCAAGATGCAATTGAAGCTGATGAGACATTTGAAATTTTAATGGGCGACAAAGTAGAACCACGCCGTAATTTCATTGAAGAAAATGCTCAGTACGTAAAAAATCTTGATATTTAAATGAACGGTAATACCCTTTATATGTTTTATAAAGGGTATATAAACGTCAGGATAGAGATAGGTTCTATCCTGCGTTTACATATATATGAATTACTATACTGAACTTCGCGAAGGAGGTTCTTATCGATGTCAGATAAACCAAACTCTCAAATAAGAGAAGTAAATATTAGTCAAGAAATGCGCGCATCCTTTTTAGATTATGCAATGAGCGTAATTGTATCGCGTGCTTTACCAGATGTAAGAGACGGACTTAAGCCTGTGCACCGTCGTATTTTATATGCAATGAATGATTTAGGTATGGGATCGGATAAGCCATATAAAAAATCAGCTCGTATCGTAGGAGAAGTAATTGGTAAGTATCACCCACACGGTGACTCAGCTGTATATGAAACAATGGTTCGTATGGCACAAGATTTTAGCTATCGTTATATGCTAATTGACGGTCATGGAAACTTTGGATCTGTTGATGGAGATGCAGCAGCAGCTATGCGTTATACAGAAGCAAGAATGTCAAAAGTTTCGATGGAACTGTTACGTGACATCAATAAAGATACAATTGATTACCAAGATAACTATGACGGTTCTGAACGTGAACCAATTGTATTACCTGCTAGATTTCCAAATTTACTTGTAAACGGTTCAGCCGGAATTGCGGTAGGTATGGCGACAAATATTCCTCCGCATCAGTTAGGGGAAGTCATTGACGGCGTTTTAGCTGTAAGTCAAGACCCTGATATCACAATTGCAGAGTTAATGGAGATTATTCCAGGCCCGGATTTCCCAACTGCAGGACAAATTCTTGGGCGCAGCGGAATTCGTAAAGCTTATGAAACTGGAAAAGGTTCTATTATTGTTCGCGCAAAAGTAGAAATTGAAGAACAAAGCAATGGTAAACAAACTATTCTTGTTCATGAACTTCCATACCAAGTAAATAAAGCAAAGCTAATTGAAAAAATTGCCGAGCTAGCCCGTGATAAAAAGATTGATGGAATTACGGATTTACGAGATGAGTCTGACCGTTCGGGTATGCGTATTGTTATTGAAGTAAGACGTGATGCAAATGCAAATGTTTTATTAAACAACTTATATAAGCAGACATCTCTTCAAACAAGTTTTGGTATTAATACCCTTGCATTAGTAGATGGACAGCCAAAAGTATTGAACTTGAAGCAATGTCTACAGTACTACTTAGACCATCAGGTAGTGGTTATTCGCCGTCGTACTGAATTTGAACTTCGAAAAGCAGAAGCACGTGCGCATATTTTAGAAGGTTTAAAGATTGCTCTTGATAATTTAGATGCTGTTATTGCTTTAATTAGAGGTTCTCAAACAACAGATATTGCACGTGAAGGATTAATGACGCAGTTTTCGTTGTCTGAAAAACAAGCGCAAGCTATTTTGGATATGCGCCTACAGCGTTTAACAGGATTAGAGCGAGAGAAGATTGAAGCAGAATATCAATCTTTATTAGCGCTAATTGCTGAATTAAAAGCTATTTTAGCAGATGAAGAAAAAGTATTAGAAATTATTAGAGAAGAACTAATAGAAGTAAAAGAAAGATTCAATGACGGCCGTCGAACAGAAATCGTAAGCGGAGGAGCTGAAATTATCGAAGACGAGGATCTGATTCCTCGCCAAGATATTGTTATTAGCTTAACGCACAACGGCTATATTAAACGTTTGCCTGTTTCTACGTATAAGAGTCAGCGAAGAGGCGGAAGAGGTATTCAAGGAATGAATACAAACGAAGATGATTTTGTTGAACATCTTCTAACAACTTCTACTCATGATACGATTCTCTTCTTTACAAATAAGGGAAAAGTTTACCGTACGAAAGGATACGAAATTCCAGAGTACGGAAGAACGGCTAAAGGGATACCTATTATTAACTTGTTAGAAGTAGACAAGGGTGAGTGGGTAAATGCCATCATTCGCGTCGATGAATTTGTAGACGATTGGTATCTATTCTTTACTACAAAACAAGGAATTTCTAAGCGTACACCCTTATCTTCTTTTGAGAACATTCGAAATAGCGGACTTATCGCCTTGAATTTAAGAGAAGAAGATGAATTGATTTCTGTTAAATTGACAGATGGTAAGCGCGATATGGTTATTGGAACGAAGAAGGGTATGTTAATTCGTTTTAATGAAAATGATGTTCGTTCAATGGGACGTACAGCCACTGGAGTTAAAGGGATCACTCTCGATTCAGAAGACGAAGTAATCGGTATGGAGATTCTCGAAGAACAATCAGATGTCTTGATCATTACGAAAAATGGTTACGGAAAACGTACGCCGATTGAAGAATATCGTGTACAAACAAGAGGCGGTAAAGGTTTAAGAACATGTAATATCACTGATAAAAATGGTGATGTTGTCGCACTGAAATGCGTATCTCAAGAAGAAGATATTATGCTTATCACAGTAAGCGGCGTTCTTATCCGTGTTTCTGTTTCAGATATTTCACAAATGGGCCGTAACACACAAGGTGTCAAAGTCATTCGTTTAGGAGACGAAGAGTTTGTTTCAACGGTTGCAAAAGTACAAACTTCAGAAGATGAAGACGAAGTTTTAGACGAATTAGATGAACATGAAGAGACAGATATAATAATTGAAGCTGAAGAAACAGAAGAATAAAAAAAGCCCCTGAAAAAGCAGGGGCTTTTTTTATGTAAAAAACCTTGCCATAGGCTTTTGATTTTGGTAATATATAAAAAGTCAGCAAAACATATATGAGTTTTTTAGTAGTTTTAAAAAAGTTATATAAAAGTGTTGACAACGATTCTTATAAAGTGTTATTATATAGGAGTCGCTTTANTCCTGAACATAAAGGCGGTCCTTTTAACAATTTAGATGCGGCTACAAAGAAAAAAGCGAAAGCTATTATGGATCAGCTTCGCGACGGCACGCTGACTAAGGAACAAGCTGAAGCCAAGTTAAAAGAACTTGGTGTGAATTTCCCTGCTAAAAAGAAAGATTTTCTAAGCGGGGTAGATGCTGAAACAAAAGCGAAAGCTGAAAGCATTTTGGAAAATGCAAAAAAAGAAATTCAAAAGCTTGGCGTTACAATGCCGTTTGAAAATCACGAGCACAAAGCTCAATAATTTAAAAAGCTACTTGGCTGTTGAAAGCCAAGTAGCTTTTTTATGATCCAGTTTTCCTTCTCACTAACGTCATGTACACACCTAATGCTAATAAATCACAAACCATAATCACAATGCCCATCGGCAGAGCATTTTGCCCTCCTCCAAGACCAACAAGAGGAGCTACGGCTGCTCCGAGCAAAAACGGAAGCAACCCTAGAAGCGCTGAAGCACTTCCCGCGTTCGAAGCTTGATTTTCCATAGCGAGTGAAAAAACGGTTGTGTTCACAATTCCTACGCTCGATACTACAAAGAAAAGCAAGATGCAAACCAAAATAACGGACATGTGAGTAGCAATCACGGCCACTAAAAGCACGCTTCCAACCGCTGCTTGAAGCAATCCATACATAAGAAGAGTAGCTTCTTTTACTTTACCCGCTAAACGTCCTGTCACTTGAGTAGCTATAATGAGCCCAAAACCGTTAATCGCAAAAACAAAGCTGAACATCTGCGGAGACAGGCCATAAATGTCTTGAAGGACAAATGTAGAACCTGAAATATAAGCAAACATGGCACTCATAATAAAACCTTGCGCCAGCGCATATCCCACGAAGACACCATCTTTTAGCAATACACCAAATGTACTCAGTACTTCTGTTAATCCGCCTTCTTTACGTCGTTCGAGCGGAAGCGTTTCTTTTAAACAAAATAAAACGGCAAAAAACATTAGTGCACCAATCACTGCTAGCACACCAAAGACTCCGCGCCACGACATAACCGTCAGCAGCTGTCCGCCAGCAACCGGAGCCAAAATAGGAGCTAACCCATTTACAAGCATAAGCATAGAGAAAAACTTTGTTAAATCCGAACCTGAAAACAAGTCCCGCACGCTCGCTCTTGAAATAACCATTCCTGCTGCTCCTGCCATACCTTGAATAAATCGCAAAACGATAAAAATCCAAATAGACGGTGCAAACACGCATAAAACAGATGCAGTTGCATAGGTGATTAATGCTGCTACAAGCGGCTTTTTCCTTCCGCGAATATCACTGAATGGCCCCACGACCACTTGCCCAAATGCTAAGCCCAATAAGCAAGCTGTCAGACTGACCTGCGCTAAAGAAGCTGAAGTATGCAATTCTTTCGCAAGCGTCGGCAGCGCTGGCAAATACATATCGATTGATAACGGTCCAAATGCGCTCAGTGAACCCAAAATTAAAATAAATAAAATGCGATTTCCTCGGCTTAAAGACATTCCTTGGGAAATACTTTGCTGATTCATCTATTGTTGTCTCTCCCTTCAGCAGTTCTACAATAGTCTCATCTTAAACCCTCCAGCTACTGGATAGTCAAGACGTAATTCGAATTTGAATTTCCGTCAGCCGCTCTTCTTCATGATGTGAAATAAAGGAATCTACAATCCGCCGAATTAAGAAAGGACCTTCTGCTTTGTATCCTTCTGCTTTAATAAAGTTCAGTAACGCATCGTAATAGACTCCTGTGGTATCTCTCTTTTCTCTCATATAAATAGATGCGTAATCGCCTTCAGGTATTAACGTAACGAGTTCATGCTGAAAAGAAACATCACTTTCCACCAATAAAAAAATGCCATCGTAATCTGTAAATTGTTGTTTTTTCGTGTTTTCTACCGATAGCATAAATCCTACTTTCCCAATCATAATCGGGGTAATATGGCTGATTTTCTTTTTTAAATCACGCAGAACACTTTCAGTCCCGTCTAACGTGCCTACCTCCGCTTTTACTTGAACAACCTCACGAGAAGAAAGGTGTTTGATGAACGGGGCTCCTATTTGGTTAATATGTCTCGTCTGTTCTAATTCCTTCATTCGAGTTGTTAACTGCGCATTCACTCTTTGAAGGTGACGAATTTTTTCTTTTGTTACCTGCTGATATTCCGCTAAAGTTTCAATAAATTCATCCAAGCTGCTGTGCTCCATCTTTCTTTTAATTTCTTTTAACGGAACTCCCATCAGCTTTAAATAAACAATGATGTCTAATTTCTTAAATTGTTCTAACGTATAGTAACGATATCCGGTTTGTGGATCAACTTCGTAAGGCTCAAATAGACCAATTTCATCATAATAGCGAAGTGTTTTAACCGGAATATCATGCAGTCTGGCCATTTGTCCAATCGTAAATTTGTTTTGCACTATAAGTCCACCTTCTTTATGTAAAGCTGCTTGCACTTAAAGCAAGCAACAGCGTAATTCTCATCATTCATTTAGTTCTTGTACAAGCTCTTCCACAATAAGATGTGCAGGCAGTTCTTTTGCCAGCGTAAATCCAGTTCCTGCCCACAAAGAAGCGTACTCTGGATTCTTCATTTGTGTAGCTTTTGCTCGAATAGGCTTTGTCATGTAATGAATATGAGGGTAGGCGGATGGTGCTGATTTATCATAGGAAATAAAAAAGGCATTCACAAATCCTCTAGCACGTTTCCCTGTGAAAGCTCGTGTGATACCTGTTTCATTAAAACGTTTTTGAAGAATGCTTTCTTTGTGAAGAGCACTCGCTCCGCTTTCTGAACAACAAATAAAAGCCGTACCTAACTGAGCGGCAGAAGCTCCTTCTTGTAACACACGTTTGATGTCAGATCCCGTCATCAACCCTCCAGCAGCAATCAATGGCTTTTTAGTGATTGAGCGAACTTCTTTTAGCAAATTCATAAGCGGATAGTCCACCGAACCCTCTAAAAAAGTAGATCGATGGCCGCCGGCTTCAATGCCTTGCAAACATAGCGCATCCGCTCCTGCTCTCAAAGCTACTTCGGCTTCTTGAGGTGTTGTAATCGTAACGAAAACACGGCTTCCAATTCCTTTTAAACTTGCTACAATCTCTCGATCCGGGCACCCAAATGTAAAGCTCACAGCAGGTACTCGATGTTTTTGAATGATGTCGAGCTTGGCATTCCATTCATCATCATCATTCTTTGGTATACCAACTTGACACTCCAAATATTCAGCTGCTTTTGACAGTTCTTTTTGGTAACAATCAAGTGCATCAACTGCTATTTTTTCATTTGTCGGAACGAACAGATTCACTCCAAAAGGTTTTTTCGTAAGTGAGTGCATCTCTATAATTTCCTGCTCCAATTCACGCGCACTTTTATATCCAGCAGCTAAAAACCCTAGCCCTCCGCTATTAGATACTGCTGCAGCTAGTTTAGGCGTCGAAACTCCTCCTGCCATGGGAGCTTGTACAATTGGATACTCACATATATTTTCCACACTTATCACCTCAGCCTTTCATGCGTTCTCTCTTCATTCTACTATAATCCCAGAAAAAAAAGCCCTCCAAAAGGGCTTTTCTTCCATATATACATAGATTATAAATGATGCTAAAAAACGCACACTACCTGACTATTCCCTCAAAGATTCACCTATGCGGATGACACTAACCCCGCAAGGGAAGTGACATCCGCTTAGATTTGAAAGCCAGACCTGATTGTTCTTTGATCAGGTCTGGCTTTCAAATCTATTACTTATAGTGGAGGAACTTTACGCACACAGCTTCTGGAACCGTAACATTAGATTGAAGAAGCGTTAGCTTGCCACTTTCTTGGTCTCTTTCAAACAGTACTAAATTTCCTGTTTCTTGATTAGACGCTACAATAAATTGTTCCGTTGGATCCAAAACAAAATCGCGCGGCCAGTCGCCTTCAGTGCCTGTCCATTCTACGAATGTTAACTGTCCAGAATCCTGATCTACTTTGAATGTTGCAATCGAGTTATGTCCACGGTTTCCTGCATAGACAAAGCGGCCATCTGAAGAAATGTGGATCGCACTCCCTTGATTATTTTCTGTAAAATCAGCCGGGATCGCTAAAGTAGCTTGTTGTTGAGTAAAGCTTCCTTTACTTTCGTCATAAGTTAAAAATAAAACTTCAGAGCTGAATTCTGTCATTGCATAGGCATAGCGGCCATTTGGGTGGAACGTTAAATGTCTAGGGCCCGAACCAACAGATGTAGAAAGACTGTTGACTTCCTTCAATTTATTCTCTTCCACTTCATATGTCACGATTTCATCAATACCTAAGTCCACAACGGCCACGTGCTTTTCTCCAGGAGTAAAATCGGCATAGTGTACGTGTGGTTTTCCTTTTTGTCCTTTTTTGAGGTCTGAATGAGGATGTTCCACTACGGATGCTACATATTCAATTTCTCCTGTTTCTTCATTAACAGAATACGTCTCAACGCTCCCTTTATGAAAATTAGCAGATAAAACAAGCGTATTATCTTCATTCACTGAAACATAGCAAGGAGGCGCGCCGTCTAGCAGCTGTTTGTTTACAAATTTCAATTGCCCTGTGTTTGGATCAATCTTAAAAGCAGCTACTCCGCCTTTTTCTCCTTCTTTAATAACTGTATAAAGATGTTCGTTGTCTTTGCTTGCATTTAAGTATGTAGGATTTTCAATTTTAGCCACGGCTTTTACTTCTACAATCTTTTTAGCCTTCGTATCTAACGTAAATGTATAGACACCTTCACTGCCTGCTTTTGTATATGTACCTGCAAATCCAATAAATTTTCCATGTTCACTCATTTTCCTATACCCCTCCTAAAGAATTGTTTTGTTTCATTTATTTTACTATATCATACCGCATTTGTTATAGAGAATGCTCCAATTCAATGTTCATTTATCAGTTTTCCCTACATGCCCATCGTCAAACCCTTCCTTTTTAAGCCTGCATCTTGCATTTTCCTACCATTGGGCGTTATGATTAAGGATGATTTTATATCGCCCCATAGCAGACGGCTTCTGTATTTCTTGGATTTTCAAATAAAGAAGAATGAACTGATGAATAGTCTACTTTCATCGCTATAACCGCTGCTTAACTTTTTTCGTAAAGTTACATCAAAAAAGGAGTGAACAACAATGATCACATTAAAAAGTGAACGCGAAATTAATTTAATGCACGAAGCAGGTAAATTATTAGCTTCTTGTCATAAAGAAATCGCTAAAATGATCAAACCAGGCATAACAACAATGCAAATTGATAAATTTGTTGAAGAGTACTTAGCAAAGCACGGAGCAACGCCGGAACAAAAAGGATACAAAGGCTATCAATATGCAACGTGCGCTTCTTTAAATGATGAAATTTGCCACGGTTTTCCAACAACTAAACCGTTAAAAGACGGTGATATCGTAACCATTGATATGGTTGTAAATTTAAACGGAGGCTTAGCAGATTCCGCATGGACTCATACCGTTGGAGACATTTCAGACGAAGCGCAGCGTCTAGTAGATGTTACATACGAAGCGCTTTTAAAAGGAATCGAGCAAGCACAGCCAGGAAATCGCACAGGTGACATTGGCCACGCTATTCAAAGCTATGTAGAAGGCGAAAAATTCTCTGTGGTACGCGACTTCACAGGACACGGAATTGGAAATACCATGCACGAAGCGCCTACAATTCTTCACTACGGAAAAGCTGGCAAAGGTACACGTTTAAAAGAAGGTATGGTTATTACAATTGAGCCAATGGTAAACGCTGGTACATGGCATTCTAAAATGGATAAAAACGGTTGGACGGCTCGTACAACAGACGGTAAATTATCCGCTCAATTTGAACATACACTTGCGATTACGAAAAACGGTCCTCTTATTTTAACAGCACATTAAAAAAACAGCCCTTTTGAGGCTGTTTTCTTAATGTAGAGGAAATTTAATAACAAAAACTGTGCCGCGGGAAGAAGTAGATAATAATTTAATCTGTCCTCCGTGGCTTTCTAGAATACGCTGAGCAATGGGCAGACCAAGACCTGTTCCGCTATCTTTTGAAGTGGAAAACGGCTGGTACAGAGAATGCTGCATATGCAAAGGAATTCCTTTTCCAGTATCTTCAATGTATAGACAGTAGCTATCTTCATGAACCTGCGAGTAGATTGTAATGACTCCTTCTCCATCCATGGCTTCCATACTGTTTCGAATTAAATTATGAAGAACTTGTTTGATTTGTTTTTCATCTACCTTTAATATATACGGCTGCAGTTTCACATCGAAGATAAGCTTATCTTTTTCTGTGAATTTGCTTGAGTGAGTAATCAAAGGCAATAGCTCATTAATAATCTCCTGCATGCTGACCTTTTTCATCACTGGAGTCCCTGGTTTTGATAACAACAGCATTTCTTCAATGATGTAGTTAATCCTCTCTAGCTCTTTCATAAGCAGAGGCAGGTAAAAACGCTTTTTCTCCTCATCAGAAAGAGACTGATTCATAAGAGATATAAATCCATGAATCACGGCAAGAGGATTACGAATCTCATGAGCAGCTCCGGCTGCCACTTCTCCAACTAGAGCGAGTTTCTCAGACTGATGCATTCGCTTTTCTAATTCTTCAGTATCCGATATATCAATGAAGTAAAAAATTCTCCCGATGCTTTCGTTCTGCTCGTTAAACAGCTGCGTTTGAGAGGCTAAAAAGCAATAGCACGTCTCTTTCGTTCCAAATAATACTTTTTTATTTTCATGAATTTCTCCCGAATTCAACATGCTCCAAAATTCAGTATTATATTCCGGACATTCTTCCATATACCCGCAAATATCCTTTTCGTCGAGATCTAAAAACTGCTTTGCTGAGGTATTGGCAAATATACTATTTGTCTCATCTTCCACTGTAATAATTCCAACAGGCAGTGAATTTAAGATCTGCTGGCGATACGCTTTATCTTTAATGATTTTCCAAAATGAATCTTCTAAACTAACCGACATTTGATTAATAGAAGCCGAAAGCTGCTTCAGCTCGATTTGCTTTGTGTCTTGAAGAACAAGACCGTATTCTCCGTCTGCAATGTCATTCACTTTTTCAATCATTTGTTCAATTGGTTTCGTAAGGCTCGCACTCATGCGATAAGAAACATAAAGAGAAGCCAAAATAGCACTTACTGTTAAAATTAATAGTAAAATTAATGAATCTTTAATAATGACAGACAGTGTATCTGATAGTATATCAAGTGAATCAACCGTCTCTTCTTTTGAACTATTAATATCTTTTTTTATCTGATGCAAATCCGGCAAATAATTTTCCTTAAGATACTCTTTTGCTCCCTCTATATCTCCATACTTCAGCAGTCCTTGTACGTTATTAGAAATCTTAAAATCCAGCAGCTCAATTTTTTCCTTCAGTGGAATCAACGATTTTGGCACAGGCTGCTTATATCTTTCATTATTTTCGATAACTCGTGTATCATATGATTGATATTCTTCTATCAAAGAGACAGTGGGGTTCTTTAGATTATTTTTCACAATGTATTCTTTTATGTTCAGCTGCTCTTCCCAATAAGAAAGCCACACCATTTGAGGAACATCTTCATTTTTAATTTCGTTGCTTACATGATTCATTTTATCAACGGCATGCACTAAAACTAAAGAGAACCCGCTTAACATGAATGTAATCAAAAGAAGAATCGTTAATATTTGGCTACGGAATGACATGTTGCGAAATAATTGATTCATAATCATCTCTTTCTTTTTCATAGTTACTTCGGCTGTGTAGACATTCTAACTTTCGAATATAAAATTTGTTTTTCCCGTTTACTGTACATCGGCCCAAAAGGCGCAAGCTTATAAACACCGTCCCTGGCGTCAAGTTTGACTTCTCCAGATGGAAGACCTTTTTTACTGAAATAGTCTTTCATAATCACGTTGTAAGCTTGAGGAACATCGTTGATCACGCTGGTTAAAATAACAGACCTACCCATGTACGCCTGATCATCTAAATATCCTATTACGTACATTCCTTGTGCTTTCGCTTCTTGAATAACTTCTTGATTATACGCATTTCCTTTAGCATAAACGATATCGACGCCTTCATCTTTTAACTCACGGAGCAGCTTTACTGCTTTTACTCCATCGTCTCGGCTGTTTACAACTCGATAATAAAAAGCAATCGATGAATCGTACGCTTTTATGCCTTGTTCAAATCCTGGATTTTTTTCTTTTGCAAATGTATCGAGTAATCCAATTTTTTTCGTTTGTGTCTTCATGGCAGCTGCCGTGCCTGCCAGGTGCTCTATTTTTGTTTGATCAAATGTATATACCGTTTGGTTTTTATAAGTTGAAGTACCGTGGATGGTGACGAAATGAACATGAGGATACTTAGGAGCGAGTTCTGTAAAAACGGTAGAAAATTCTCTTCCATGTCCAATTACGACTTTTGTTCCATTTTGAATAACTTTTTCAGAAGCTTCCTTCATTTTTTGGTTCGTATTTACTTCGCTAATAACTTGAGCCGAAATAGGATACTGCTGCTCGATGTTGATTTTTCCTTTATAAGCTAGACTGCCCCAGCTTTGATCTGTCAGTACATCAGAGGTGAGAATTGCAACGCTTGTTTTTTCTACTTTTTTTGTCGTTTGCTGACTTATAATCCCTTGTGTTTTCGAAATAATAATAATTAAAAACGAAGCGACAACAATCAGGGCAAGCAATAAAATCAGCCTTAACTGTCTTGATCGTTGCATAAACCTTCTCCTTTTTGTTTAGCATACTTTCATTATATAAAAAAAGCATCTAAAAAGACTACATCTTTAACGAAATTCCAACTTTTTTCGACATTTCTTTCATATCTTACCTTTTTTAACACTTTCATTCCAAAAGAAAAAAGCAGAAAACATCTGTTTTCTGCTTCTGCCTTCAATCTTCATCTTTTACATCCATATCTTCAGGGATAGGCTCACTTAGATATTCTTCAATTTGTTTTTTGTACTTTTCCATTTGCTCTAAATGGGTGTTAAACTGCTCTTTATTTAATAAGTAGTTTTCACCATCAAATATAGCTCGTACTTTTCCTTCTTGAATCAATTTATGCACATATTCTTCAGGAAAAGATAGATACTCTGCTGCTTCTTTTATCGTTAAATACATCCTGCTCCACCTTTTATACGTTGTAGTGTACTTCTTCTGTAGCTTTAACCATTAACTCATACTGACGCAAGCTCAGCTGGAATAATGTTAAAGGATCATAGTAAGCTTCAGGATTGGCTTTCATATGACTTAACACGTCTTGATTTTCATTAATATGCGCCTGTGTTTCTTCAATCGTTTCTTTTAAAACCTCTTTTGGCTTTTCAAAGAATAGTTCAATATCAACTTCTAAATTTTTCTCAAATAAATTAAATTGCATAAAAAACTTTGTCAGCATTGATTCTGTGATATCTTGATAGTCTTGACTTTCAATGTACTTTTTATATTGATTATAAAGCAGCGTTTGGTTTTGAAGAATGGAAGAAAACAGTTTTCCCGCTCCTTTTAACAAGAGCTGCGTTGGATTAACGCGAAGTAAAATATTTTCTTCATCAAGCTGAACCCGATTAGCCATACGATTAACGTCGCGGCGCCAGTCGTCCAGCACTTTAAAATCGCAGGCTAACGTTAATTTTTGCTCATTGTACATCTTATTTAATGACTCTGCTACTTCTTCAATGTCTACTTGACTCGCAATCAGCTCTTCATTTGATGTAGCAATCCAGTCCTTTAAAGAAATGCGGAACTTGGGCAGGACATCTTGCTGCAAGTGCTCTTCCACGCGCATATTCATTTGTTTATTCAGCTCAATGTGAACCGTACTAAAATCACTGTCTTCCTTCACTAATTCTGAAGACTTTTTGAGTAAACGAGGAATTTTATTTTTTAGTTTTTTGCTAATATCCTCTTTGATTCCGTGATAAGCCGAAACAATAATACTTGCTTTTTCTTGTTCTAAGTCATCTACTCGATGCAAGAAGCCATTTAATCGCACAAGCATATCTTCGTTCCATTTAATGCTTTCAATCAAATGATTTTCTGTTTGATTTCTCTTCTCCACTAAGCTCTTTAGCATGCTTTGAATGAAGAACAGCAGTCTGCGCGCACGCTCTTCTACTCCAACGTCGTTTGGATCGTAATAGAAATTAGCTTTAATAAACTGAGCCAAGTCTCCGTGGTGCTGACTCGATACGTAGTGAGGCGTATAGGCTAATACATGTGCCTCCGGGAAATCAGCTCCAATGCTTGCTTCAAATTCTTTTGTAATTCGCTCAATCGTTGCTTGATTATAAAGACTGTCCATATTGTTGATAACAAAATGAACTGGCGTATTTGGCGCATGCTCTTTGATCTCCAGCAATAATTCTCTTTCTTCATCAAGCAGCGATTCTTTTGCATCAAGCACAAACAGTAAACCATCTGCTAAAGGAGCATATTTAAATGCATCCTGCTCACGTGCCTCTTGTTCTGTAAAGCTTGGCGTAACAATGCATGAACAATTATGCTTATCAAGGAACGCAAAAGGTTTTTTCACTTCTACAAGCGCCTGGTGAGGAGATTGCTCCGCTCCGTCAATCGTTTCCATCGGAATGATTTCTTGATCAGCGATTTGCTGGATAGATTCTTCCTCATCATGAATGAACACAAAGGTTGTTTCGTGATTTTGCGGTACCTTTTCTTCCGTAATCGATCCAACAAATGAAGACGTTGCAGCATTTGTTCCTGTAATTAATAAGTGTGTCGTATGAGCATCTAATAAGAAATCTACCCACCATTTAAAGGTGTGCCCCACTTCTAAACCATTTTCATTAGCCCATTTAATAATGCCATGGCAAAGCTTATAGTGATATTCAAGACCATCAATGTCGTTACGCGCCTCAAAAATTAATCTGCCTGCATTTTCGATTGTAATGGTATCAATAGTTGACGGAAACTTTTCATTCCATGAAAGCACGGCCGCAGACGGAAATAACGCACGTGACTTATTGGTAATTTTAAGCCAGTTTGTTAATACGTTCGGAATGACTTCATGCAATTCCTTTACAGAATGATCACTTTCCATTAAGTCAGTGTACGTCTCTTGATAAAGAGTTGAAATCTCTTGCCAATAATCATAGAGGCCCACTTCAATATTCAAGAAAATATCATTGATGGTTTTAATCCAAGCAAGATAAGGAGGCTGACTCTTATATTGTTTCCATAAAGCTGAGACAAGCTGTTTGAAATACACTTGATCCACTTTGTAAAATGCAATCATCACTTGATAAAAATAGTTAGGGATAAAGTTTGCTGTATATCCTTTATCTACGTAAGTCTTTAATATCGCAAACCAATTTAACGATTCCGTTCGAATACACTCATCTACCGCAAGCTCCACTGCGCTGTTAAAGTCTTCTTGCTCTTCATAAAATCTGCGTGCAATCGCCGTGACGTTTGGATAATCCGGCTGAGAAGCAACCAGCTCGTTAATGACTTCATAAGCTCGTTCAATATTGTTATGGTCCGTATAAAGCGAAAATAGCTTTAGCGCTATTTCAGCTTTTAATACTTTTGAATCCGTTTCGATGGATAGGTAAAGCTCTTCAGCTAGCGTAGACAACCCCAATTCATAATGCGCGTCGGCTGTATTTTTCTTTGCCCACAGCTTAAACTCGCCATTTACATTCTCCCACTTAAAAATCGCAGACTCAAAATCTTGATTATGGAAGTACACTTCTCCCTGGGCTAAGCGAACGAGCGATAAGTCATACCACTCTTTTTGCTGCTCTTCGTAATAAGCTTGTCCAAGGACTTTTACAGGCGGCTGATTTTCATTTTCTTGCATAAACGTTTCGTAATATTTCTTTTTCGTTAACTGATATTCTACCGTCATATAGTCTCTCCTTTTTGATGTTAATATTTTATGTACTCTATCAAATTCCCTTTTTTATACTTTTCATACACGATATTTTCTTATTCATATTTTACGCAAAAAAAGCCTCAAGAACTACTCTTAAGGCTTTTTTTATAACTTTTATACTATAAAAATGGCTATTTATCATAAATCGACGCTGAAATAGCCAATATATTAATAGGCATCCCGTCGAAACAGCCCCATTACTTCTACCGTTTCCGTAATATTTACGAAAGCTTCAGGATCCACCGATTGAATTAACTGCTTGAGGTTTGCAAGCTCATAGCGTGAAATCACCGTCATTAATATTTTACGGTCTTCTCTTGAATAAGCTCCTTCACCGTTCATTAACGTCACGCCGCGCACCAAATTCGTAAGAAGCTGCTGCTTCATTTCTTCACCTTTTCTCGTAATAATGGTTAATGTGAGCTTAATATGGCGAGTGTGAATCGCATCCACTACTTTTCCTGTGACGAAAATCGAAAGCATCGTATATAAAGCCGCGTCCCAATTCACAAAAAAACCTGAAACAAACACAACCACGGCATTCATCGCTGATAATATAGCGCCAAGCGGAAATTCTTTTTTATGCGTAAGAAGCATCGCAATAATATCAAATCCACCTGTCGAAGCTGACTGACGAAAAACAAACCCTACGCCAATTCCAGTTAAAACTCCTCCAAAAACAGCTGACAGAATAGGATCTGTACTAACAGCTCTCAAGGGAATCACGTATAGAGCAATTGATAAAGCCACAACGGACAGCAGCGTATGTAAAACAAACCGCTTTCCTAACTTCATAAAACCAATAATTAAAAGGGGTAAATTTAACAAAAAATTCATTGTTCCCGTGCTTGCAGGCGTTAAAATTCCTATAATCATAGCAATACCGCTAATGCCGCTGCTTAACACTTTATGGGGGATTAAAAACCAATTGTATGCAAATCCAATTAACACAGAACCTGCTATAATAGCAATTGCTCTATACACGATGTCCCTTCACCTCTTACCACAAATATAATGTTTTCATTTCTTGCTTCTTTATTATAATTCCTAAAATATTGAAAACCTTAAAAAAAGTATATTCAGAAATTTACTGTGTTGGTGGGGTGGACAAACGGCAAAATAAAACGGACATACAAGCAGTTAATGCTTTTAGTATAGAAATTCTGACTTTACTTTTTTCGTACTTGTTTAAGCAAAAAAGCTGCTATCTTTACTAAGATAGCAGCTTTGATGAAGAGTTATTTTAATTTTAATACAGCCACATTCTCCACATGCGTCGTATGCGGAAACATATCAACAGGCTGAACTTCAACCGTCTCATATCCCCCTTTTTCTAAAATAGCTAGGTCACGTGCGAGAGTTGCTGGTCCGCATGAAACATAGACAACTTTTTTCGGCTTCATGTCAATGATGGTATTCAAAAGAGCTTCGTCGCATCCTTTTCGCGGCGGATCTACGACGATGACGTCCGCTTTGATGCCTTGTTTGTACCAGTTTGGAATGACGACTTCTGCTTCGCCTACTTCAAATTCAGCGTTGTGAATACCGTTTAGCTCAGCGTTGCGCTTTGCATCTTCAATTGCTTCAGGCACGATTTCAACGCCATATACTTTTTTCGCTTTTTGAGCGAGAAATAACGAGATTGTTCCGATTCCACAGTAGGCGTCAATTACCGTTTCTTCTCCTGTTAAATCTGCATACTCAAGCGCTTTGTCATAAAGCACTTTCGTTTGCTCAGGGTTTACTTGGTAAAATGATTTTGCTGAAATGGCAAATTTAACGTCGCCGATATAATCGTAAATATATTCTTCTCCCCAAAGTACGTTCGTTTTGTTCCCTAAAATGACGTTTGTGCGCTTGCTGTTTACGTTTTGAACAATTGATTTCACGTTCGGCACGGCTTCGATAATGTCTTCTATAATACGCTTTTTGTTTGGCAGCTCAGCTGTACGAGTCACAATGACAACCATGATTTCACCCGTTACAAGTCCGTAGCGCGCCATGATATGACGAAGTGAGCCTTTATGTTTTTGTTCTTGATAAGCAGAAACGCCATGCTTTTCACAGATTGATTTGACAGCTTGAACAACATCATCATTTGCCTGCTGCTGAATCAAACAGGCATCCATGTTAATGATGTCGTGGCTTCGCTGCTGATAAAACCCAGCGATCAAACCGCCTTCTCGTTCTGCTACGGGAACTTGAGCTTTGTTTCGATAGCGCCAAGGATCGTTCATTCCTAGGGTCGAATGTACCGGAACGTCAGGTAAATGGCCAATTCGCGCCATGACGTCTTTTACTTGTTTTTGTTTAAATTGCAGCTGTCCTTCATAGCTTACATGCTGCAGCTGACAGCCTCCGCACTGCTTGTAGACCGGACAGGGTGCTTCAACACGCTGTTCACTAATTGTATGGTGCTTGATAAGCTTGCCAAACGCATAGCCTTTTTTTACTTTAATGACTTTTACTTGGCCGCTTTCGCCGGGCAGCGCATTTTGAACGAAAACAGGAAATCCGTTCACTTTCGCTACACCCGCTCCGTCATGCGTTAAATCTTCAAACGCAACATCTATATATTCATTTTTTTCTACAGGTGGTTTTAATTTTTCCATTTATCGTTACATCCTTTTAGTCATTTGAAAATGCTGAACTGATTGTACCATAAGAGCCAAAGCCAAACAAAGAAAAGCATGAAAAAAGATCGCAATTAGGCGATCTCATTTTTTTCCATCAATTCAGCTGTTGCTTTTGGAACAAAGATTTCTACATGGCGATATAAGTTTACAAATTCCCCAGGCAATAATCCGCCGTACTCGCCATCTAGATTTAACTGCATTTTATCATTTGTATGAATTTTAACACGGTTCGCTTTTGTGTAGATAATATGAGGATCATTGATGTGTTCTCCTCGCAGCGCAAGTGTCGCAATTCGAATAAATTCAGCTAAATTTGCTTTCTTTAAAATAATTAAATCAAACATGCCGTCATCTAAAGAAGAATCTGGTGCCAGCTTTTCAAAACCGCCGACTGAGTTCGTTAAGGAAACGAGGAAGAACATAATCTCGCCGCCAAAGAATTTTCCGTCATACTCAATTTCAACAGATGTTGGTTTAATAGAAGGAAGCATTTCCATGCCTTTTAAATAGTAAGCTAGCTGTCCAAGCATTGTTTTTAACTTGCTTGGCACTTCATATGTTAATTCAGTTAAACGGCCGCCTCCGGCGATATTTACAAAGTAATGCGTTTCTCCGTCGTTTGTTACACAGCCCAAGTCAATTGGCTTTGTTACGCCTTCTACAATGACATCAATAGCGCCTTCAATCGTACGTGGCACATTAATGGCACGAGCAAAGTCGTTGGTTGTTCCAACAGGAATAATACCTAGTTGCGGACGATAGTCTTGTCCAGCGATACCGTTTACGACTTCATTGATGGTACCGTCTCCACCGGCTGCAATTACAACGTCAAAACGACGTTCTACTGCTACTTTAGCAGCTTCTGTTGCATCACCAGCGCAAGTTGTAGCATGACAAGATGTTTCGTAGCCTGCTTGCTCTAGCTTTTGCAAGACTTCCGGTAAGTTTTTCTTAAAAATTTCACGGCCCGATGTCGGGTTATAAATAATTCTCGCTCTTTTCATATTCATCATCCTAATAATGATAATTTGTCACAAATCTTTGCCTACTTTTATCAGTGAAAGAATGCCCCCTCACATTACATCATCAACAAGAGGGGGCATGAACAAACATATTATAAAGAAATTAACCTTGATATACAATATTCACGTTTCGGTTTTTATTCATACCTTCAGCGCGATCGCCCTTACTCATAATAAATGTGAGATGGATATCCACCTCACATTTAGTTATCAAATTTAGCGTTTATTAATTTCTTCTAAAAGAATTTTATTAACCATCGGTGGGTTCGCTTGGCCTTTTGAGGCTTTCATAATTTGACCAACTAAGAAGCCAATTGCACGATCCTTACCGTTTTTGAAATCTTCAATAGATTGAGGGTTTGCATCTAATGCATCTGTTACGAATTTACGTAAAGTTGCATCATCAGAAATTTGTACAAGACCTTTTTCTTTTACAATTTTCTTTGCATCTCCGCCATTTTCAATTAATTCTTTGAATACTTTTTTCGCAATTTTAGACGAAATTGTACCTTCTTGAATTAATTGAATCATACCAGCTAGACCTTCAGGTGTTAAGGCTACATCTGAAAGTTCTTTTTGGTTTGAGTTTAAGTAAGCAGAAACTTCACCCATTAACCAGTTAGAAGATAGCTTCGCATCTCCGCCCGCAGCAAGCGTTGCTTCAAAGAAATCAGACATTTCTTTTGTTAGCGTTAATACCATTGCATCATAAGCAGGTAAGCCAAGCTCTTCTACATAGCGCTTTTTACGAGCATCTGGAAGTTCAGGAATCGAAGCACGAACGCGTTCTTTCCACTCTTCGTCGATGTGTAATTCTAATAAGTCAGGCTCTGGGAAGTAGCGGTAGTCGTCAGATCCTTCTTTTACACGCATTAGAATTGTTTCGCCCGTAGACTCGTCAAAACGGCGTGTTTCTTGCTCGATTAAGCCACCAGACAATAACACTTTTTCTTGACGAATTTCTTCGTGTTCAAGACCGCGGCGCACATAGTTAAATGAGTTTAAGTTCTTTAACTCAGCTTTTGTACCGAACTCTTCTTGTCCAACTGGACGTAAAGAAATATTGGCATCACAGCGAAGTGAACCTTCTTCCATTTTACAATCAGATACGCCTGTATATTGAATAATTGATTTTAATTTTTCTAAATAAGCATATGCTTCTTCAGGAGAACGCATATCTGCTTCTGATACAATCTCAATTAGAGGTGTACCTTGACGGTTGAAGTCTACTAGTGAATAGCCATCGCCTGTATGCGTTAGCTTCCCAGCATCTTCTTCTAAATGAAGTCGGTTGATACGAATACGCTTCGTTTCACCTTTAACTTCTACTTCAATCCAACCGTTCTCGCCAATTGGTTTATCAAATTGAGAGATTTGATAAGCTTTTGGGTTATCCGGATAGAAATAGTTTTTACGGTCAAACTTTGTATCTGTTGCGATTTCACAGTTTAGCGCAAGCGCTGCTTTCATTGCAAAATCAACTGCTTCTTTGTTTAACACAGGTAATACGCCAGGATAACCTAAGTCAATTACACTTGTGTTAGCATTTGGAGCCGCACCAAATGCGTTTGGACTTGCTGAGAAAATTTTAGATTTTGTCTTAAGCTCAACGTGTACTTCAAGACCAATAATCGTTTCAAAGTTCATCTTTATCTCACCCCTTACAGTGCTGGTTTCGCTTTATGATGCTCAGTTGCTTGTTCGAATGCATGAGCAACACGATAGATTGTGCTTTCGTCGAAATGCTTACCGATAATTTGTAACCCTAATGGCAATCCATTTGATAAGCCGCAAGGCACAGAAATACCAGGTACTCCAGCAAGGTTTACTGGGATTGTTAAAATATCGTTTGCATACATTGTTAATGGATCATCTGTTTTCTCACCAATTTTGAATGATGGAGTTGGCGTAGTTGGCCCAATGATAACGTCATAGTTTTCAAATACAGACTCAAAGTCTTGCTTGATTAACGTACGTACTTGCTGTGCTTTTTTGTAGTAAGCATCATAATAACCAGAGCTTAACGCAAATGTTCCAAGCATGATACGGCGTTTTACTTCGTTTCCAAAGCCTTCGCTTCGAGACTGCTTGTACATTTCGATTAAGTTCTCAGCATTATCTGTACGATATCCGTAGCGAACGCCGTCAAAACGAGATAAGTTAGCAGACGCTTCAGAAGAAGATAATAGATAATACGTAGCTAATGCGTATTTAGAGTGTGGAAGTGATACTTCTTCCCAAGTTGCGCCTAGTCCTTCTAACACTTTTAGTGCATCTAAAACAGACTGGCGAGCTTCTTCGCCTACACCTTCGCCTAAGTATTCTTTTGGAACAGCAATTTTAAGACCTTTTACGTCACCTGTTAAAGCAGATACATAATCCGGTACATCAACATTAGCAGAAGTAGAATCCATTGGGTCTACGCCTGAAATTGCTTGAAGTAAGTATGCATTATCTTCAACAGAATTTGTGATTGGTCCGATTTGATCTAAAGAAGATGCAAATGCCACTAATCCGTAACGAGATACGCGACCATACGTTGGTTTTAATCCGACAACACCGCAATAAGCAGCTGGCTGACGAATTGAACCACCTGTATCAGAACCTAAAGAAAACGGAACTTCTCCTGCTGCTACAGCTGCAGCTGAACCACCGCTAGATCCACCTGGTACGTAATCTAAATTCCATGGGTTGCGCGTTAACTGAAGACCTGAGTTTTCAGTTGAAGAACCCATTGCGAATTCATCCATATTTAATTTACCGATTGTTACCGCTTCAGCTGCCTGCAATTTTTGAACAACTGTTGCATCATAAATCGGATCAAAGTTTGCTAGAATTTTACTAGAGCAAGTTGTACGCAAATCTTTTGTGACAATATTATCTTTTACACCGATTGGCATACCAAATAATAGGCCAAATTCATCTTTTGTTTGTAGTGCTTCATCTAGCTCTTTTGCATAAGCACGAGCATTGTCTTCATTAAGCGCTAAGAACGCACCTACTTTATCATCTACTTCATTAATACGTTTATATGATTCGTCTACTAAATCTTGTACACGTACTTCTTTCTTGTGTAAAAGGCTATGTAGTTCTGAAAGTTTACGATCGAATAAAGACATCGTAAAGCCTCCTTCCTTATTCTAAAATAGTTGGCACTCGAATGTAGCCATCCTTGTGGTCTGGCGCATTTTTTACTACGTCTTCAATTGGTAAACCTTTAGCTGGCTTATCTTCACGCATTACGTTTTTCATATCCAATACGTGAGAAGTTGGTTTTACATTTGTAGTATCTAACTCATCTAATTGTTCTGCATATGTAATAATAGCATCTAATTGTTTTGTAAATAGTTCTGCTTCGTCATCCGTCACCGCAAGTCTCGCTAAGTTTGCAACGTGTTTTACTTGATCAACAGAAATTCTTGACATGTTCCTTCACCTCCGAATATTCGTCCCACTACAATATACTGATAATACCAAACTTCACTAGCAACAGGCAACATTTCTGAGACTAGTTCCTAAAATATTAAAAACCCCGCCAGGCAAGACAGGGCTTACATTTATCACTTCTATTTTATACCAAATCTATTTCATCCAAACAACATTCCATACTTTTCCTTCGTCATAAAATATTTCTCTCTTGCATAGGTATAAAATAACCTTCTTTTTAGAAAAGATAGATAGAAAGAGAAACATGCTTCAGATGAACACACCACCATGTTTTAATTTCACTAGTCTTTGGGAAAGTAAAGAAAACGAATAACTACTTTACCGTAAAAGAGGTGCTATAAAAATTGAATAAAATACTTATACAGTCAGTCATCCACCAGCGCCCTGTGTATCAGCAAAGCGGAAGATGGTTTGTATTAGATGAAGAATTCAAGTGGGATTTGCCCACCTTGCAAAAAGATGTTTTTGCTTGTTTAAATAAAGCCTTTCATATTCCTATCATTTTTTGTGATTCATGCGAAGCCAATAAAATTGTCTCTGCTCTTGGAGAAGAAGAAGCAGAATACCTGCAGTTTGCATCAGGCGTTTACTGGCGAGAAGTCGGCATTATATTTATTTTTAAATTTGATGACTATCTTCCGCTTATTGAAACGATCTTTCACGAGCTGCGCCACTATATTCAAGATCACATCCCTTATTATCAGAAAGAATTTGAGCTGGATAAAAAGCGCCCGTATGAAGAGCGGACAACCGAACAAGATGCGTTTGCATTTGCTGCTTATTATCTTGCTAAGTTTACGAGACAAAATTCTCACGCCATTTCTTCATAGGAGGCAATTTCATAGAATTGAAAAAAGACACTGCTTGAGCAGTGTCTTTTTTTGCTTACTCTTCGTAAATATGAACGAACGGCTTGTCTTCATCTGCTTTTCTAACAATGAGCGCTTCCGGTCCGCTTACTGAGTTAATAGAGATACTCGTTTCCATATATGAAGGGAAATGATCAAGCATTAAACCAGCAACGTACTGAGTAAATCCTACAATTTCACCTTTTCCGTAAAATTGTACGGGAATATCAATCGTCATTTTTTGAAGCTGTCCATCTTTGTAATACCCTTTCCCTACTACGCTTGTAAAGTTCGGGAAATAGTCTTCGATTTGCGCTTTAAACTCATCAAATTTCATCGCATCATCTCGGTGATCTTTTGTTGCATCTGATGATGGGAATAAATAATATTGCTCGTCTAAATTATCCCAGCTGCCAACGGCCGTATCATTTGAACCTGCATTTCCGACAGCTATAAAGTTACCCGGTGTTAAAGAGGACTTAGCACTTTGTTTGAATAATGCTACTCGAACTGGCACATTTTCTAAGCCTTTGATGTTGCGCATACGCTTAACAATCTCATCTGCCATTTGCTTTCCTTGGGCTTCAATCTCTTTATTTGTAAGCTTCACTTCACGAGCATAACCATTTTCTTCTGTATAATAATGAACGGAATTCATCGCCAGGCCAATTGTGACGCCTCCAAGTTTTACCTTGTCGTCTCCGTCTTGAATAAGGTAGTCTTGCTCAGTAATGTTCGCTAAGTACATTGGACTTGTTTCATTACGAGTTTTCAAATCGCCTTTTTCTGTATCGATTGGGTTTAATCCATTGTTTTTAAGCTTCTTTTTCGCCGTATCATCTTTTGTTTTGCTTTGAAGATCTTTAAACTGTTTATCGCTCAGCTTACGGCTTAACCATGAGCGAATAGTATCTTTATCAAGGTACTGGCCTTCTTGATACACATATTTTTTCGGAGAATAGCTATCTGTCGATAAGCGCATTAAGCCTGTTTCAAATTCTTGCGCATCCAAGCGGTTGTTTAAGTTTGCTGCTACTAAGCCTCTTGCCACTCCCGCTTTAAATGGAAGAATTGTTCGGTAATAATCATCTGAAATACTATACTTCGGAATAACTGCTTTTTCTTTCTTATTGTTGGTTTGTTGAACAGTCTCTTTATCGTCCGAAAGATTCGGTGCACACGCTGAAGTTACAAGCATGACCGCAAGAGAAAGTAACAATATCTTTTTCAACTACACACACCTCTTATTTATTTAATTCCGTAAGTAGCCTTGCCTCATCCCATACTTCAATTTCAAGCTCGTTAGCTTTTGTCAGTTTGGAACCAGCCTCTTCCCCTGCCACAACAAGGTCTGTCTTTTTACTTACGCTTCCTGTGACTTTACCGCCAAGTGCTTCAATTTGTGCTTTTGCATCATTGCGAGATAACTGTTCAAGCTTACCTGTTAATACAACGGTTTTACCAGCAAAAACAGAATCTACATTTTCTACACTTACAAGCTTGGGTCCTTTGTATGTAAGGTTTACTCCATACTCTTTTAATTCATGTATAAGTTCTTGAACCTCTTCTTGTGTAAAGTAAGCGACAATAGCATCAGCCATTTTGGCACCAATTTCATTAATTGCCACTAATTCATCATACGTTGCTTTTGTTAACTTGTCTATGGTTTCAAAGTGCTGAGCTAACGTCTTTGCAGCTTTTGCTCCGACATGGCGAATGCCCAAACCAAAAAGCAAACGCTCAAGCGAATTTTCTTTCGATGCTTCGATGGCTGCAATCAAATTATCAGCAGATTTCTCACCCATGCGCTCAAGCTCGATTAACTGCTGTTTTGTAAGCGTATAAATATCCGCTACGTCTTTAATTAACTGTTCGCGAAATAATTGCGATATAACTTTTTCACCAAGTCCATCAATGTTCATCGCATTGCGGGACACGAAATGAATAAGTCCTTCACGAATTTGAGCAGGACAGCTTGGATTAATGCAGCGAAGCGCAACTTCTCCTTCTAAACGCACCAGTTCACTTTCACATTCCGGGCAGTGAGTAGGCATCGTAAACTCTTGCTCTTCTCCCGTTCGCTTCTCCTCAATCACATTCACTACCTCAGGAATAATATCTCCTGCTTTTTTTACTACGACATAATCTCCGATCCGAATGTCTTTTTCACGAATCAAATCTTCATTGTGAAGAGACGCACGCTGTACCGTCGTACCTGCTACTTGAACAGGCTCCAAAATAGCTGTTGGCGTAATGACACCTGTACGGCCTACCGTCAGTTCAATATCTACAAGCTTGGTTACAACTTCTTCAGCAGGAAACTTATAAGCAATAGCCCAACGTGGACTTTTGGCCGTTGTTCCAAGCTCAGCCTGCTGATCAAATGAATCTACTTTTACAACAATGCCATCAATATCATAAGATAGTTCTGGACGTTGCGTTTGCCAGCTTTCGATGTAAGCAATCACATCATCAATGGTTTCACACGTCTGTCTTTCCTTATTTGTTTTAAAACCAAGCTCATCGAGTAAATTCAAACTTTCGCTGTGAGAGTCGATTTCTAATTCTCCTGTATCAGTCATGGCATATACAAAGATATCTAAATTACGTTTTGCCGCAATTTTAGGATCTAGCTGACGCAGTGAGCCTGCAGCTGCGTTACGCGGGTTAGCAAACGGAACTTCATCCCTTTCCATTTTTGCTTCATTAAGTGCTTCGAATGATTTTCTCGGCATAAATGCTTCTCCGCGAACTTCCATTGATAATGGTTCTTTAATTCGCAGTGGAATAGAGCGAATTGTTTTCAAGTTTTCAGTAATATTTTCACCCGTCGTACCGTCTCCGCGCGTAGCTCCCAGCACTAAGTATCCATCTTCATAGCGAAGAGATACAGCAAGGCCGTCAATTTTAAGTTCGCATACATAAGAAAACTCATCTCCAACGGCTTGGCGCACTCGGCGATCAAAATCCCGAAGGTCTTCTTCATTAAATGCATTTCCTAAACTTAGCATAGACGTTTGATGCTGAACCTTCTCAAACGCATCGAGCACTTGGCCGCCGATGCGCTGAGTAGGTGAGTCAGCTGTTTTTAATTCTGGAAATGATTCTTCTATCTCAATTAACTCATTCATTAATTTATCGTATTCTGCATCTGGAACAGATGGCTGATCTAACACATAATATTCATAGCCATATTGATTTAATAAGTCGCGTAATTCTTGAACGCGTGATTTTGCTGTCTCAAACTCCATATTCTAGCTCCTTTTCACGATTACACTTTCGTAACCGGGGCAAATTTAGCAAGCAGTCTTTTTACACCTGTAGGACTAGGAAAAGCAATGTCTAATTCTTTTGAATCTCCTTCTCCTTTTACACTTACAACTGTACCAATTCCCCATTTTTTATGCTCGGCCTTGTCTCCAACGCTCCATCCAATTGATTCACTGCCTGTTGACACAAGCTTCGTTTTTGCCACGGCCGCTTGTCGGCGCGCTGCAAAAGGCGAAGCTGAAGCCCCTGAACGACCAGCAGCAGGTTTGCGCATTGCTTCATTTAAAGATTCCACAAGCTCGCTTGGGATTTCTCCAATGAAGCGGGATTTTGGATTAACGTTTGTTTTACCAAATAGTGTGCGCATTTGAGCATTTAATAAATACAATTCTTGTTCAGCACGCGTAATCCCTACGTAGGCTAAGCGTCGTTCCTCTTCCATTTCATTATCTTCGAATAATGATCGGCTATGAGGGAATACGCCTTCTTCCATACCCATTAGAAAAACAACCGGGAACTCTAGACCTTTTGCCGAGTGAAGCGTCATCAGAATCACTTGTTCGTTCTCTTCTTCTTCCTCGTCGTCAAGCTTATCGATATCAGCAACAAGTGCTAAATCGGTTAAAAATGCTACTAAGCTTTTATCTTCACTTGCTTCTTCAAACGTTTTTGTGACAGATAAAAACTCATCAATATTCTCTAAACGGCTTTGTGCTTCAATTGTTTTTTCCACTTTAAGCGCTTCACGGTATCCTGTTCTTTCTAATACTTGTTCCACAAGCTCTGTAACAGACATATAGTCTTGCATTTGAGCTAAGTTCGAAATCATCGATTGGAAATCACGAAGGGCTTTTGTTGCTTTGCCTGTTAACCCCATTAATTCTACTTCATCCAGCGCTTTGAAAATAGAAATGTCATGAACGTTTCCATAATTGGCCACTTTATCGACTGAAGTAGCTCCCACTCCGCGCTTTGGAACGTTCACAATACGAGCTAAGCTAATGTCATCATCTTGGTTGGCAATTAAGCGCAAGTACGCAAGCAAATCTTTAATCTCTTTGCGGTCGTAGAACTTAATGCCGCCGACAATTGTATAATTAATATTGGATTTTAACAGCACTTCCTCCATCACACGAGACTGTGCATTTGTACGATACAAAATGGCAAAATCACTGTATTTACGCTTTCCGCTGTCTACTGCTTCTTTAATTTTACGTGCTACAAACTGTGCCTCATCATGCTCACTCATTGCTTGGTAATGATAAATCTTCTGACCTTCATCGTTTTCCGTCCATAAGTTTTTCACTTTACGATTCATATTGTTTGCAATGACGCCGTTTGCCGCAGCCAAAATCGTTTTAGTTGAACGATAATTTTGTTCAAGCAAAATAGTTTTGGCTTTTGGGTAATCTTTTTCAAATGACAAGATATTTGTAATATCAGCCCCGCGCCAGCGGTAAATAGACTGATCTGAATCCCCTACTACGCATACATTTTCAAATCTTGCAGCTAGCAAGCGAACCAGCATATACTGTGCATGGTTTGTATCTTGATACTCGTCCACATGAATATATTGAAACTTGCGCTGATAGTAAGTTAACACTTCAGGAACTCGTTTAAATAGCTGAATCGTTGTCATAATCAAATCATCAAAATCGAGCGCTTGGTTTTTCTTTAAACGCTTTTCATACTCTTTGTAGACTTTGCTTACAACTTCTTCATACGGTCCCGCTGCTGTTTTATCAAATTCTTCCGCTACTTTCAGTTCATTTTTAGCTGAACTAATGCTTCCTAATAACGAGCGCGGATCGAATTTTTTTGGATCGATGTTTTGATCTTTTAAAATATTTTTAATAACGGACAGCTGATCCGTTGAATCTAAAATCGTAAAGTTACGATTAAAGCCAATACGATCAATATCTCTTCGTAAAATACGCACGCACATCGAGTGGAACGTTGAAATCCAGATATCTTCTGCCACTCCGCCAACGATATTTGAAACACGCTCTCTCATTTCACGAGCTGCTTTGTTTGTAAAAGTAATGGCTAAAATATTCCAAGGTGCAACTTCTTTTTCTGCCATTAAAAACGCAATTCGATGCGTTAATACACGTGTTTTCCCACTTCCTGCACCGGCCATAAGTAATAGTGGTCCGTCTGTCGTTTTAACTGCCTCTTGTTGCTGAGGGTTTAATCCTGTTAATAATTTTTCACTTAAAAAATTCACGTTTTCACCGCCTATATCGAACATATATTCTCTATTCTACTTTATTTATTTTTCACTGTGCAATATTCTTTTTTACTGCTTTTACAGTTTTTAACGCTTCCGATAAATTTGTATAAATAACATTTCCTACAATAACCGTATCGGCTAGCTCTCCCATCTCACTCGCTTGCTCTTTTGTCTCAATACCTCCGCCGTAAAATAATTTCGTCTCATTTAGTGAATTTTTCACTTCTGCCACTAATTCAGGATCTCCATACGTTCCGCTGTATTCTAGATAAAAAACGGGCAAATGAAACATGCGTTCAGCCATACGAGCATACGCTACAACGTCTTCTGCATCCAAATCTGTTTTCGCTTCCGTTAGCGCAGCTACTTTTGCTTCGGGGTTAAGTACGCAGTATCCTTCTACAAAAATTTCATCCCAGTCCATGATCTCTCCGTATTCCTTCATAGCTGCGTGATGTAAATCAACAATCCACTTTGGATCCTTGCTGTTTAAAACGGTCGGAATAAAATAAGAATCAAACCCAGGTGTTACAGAGTCAATTGTTGATACTTCAAGCGCACACGGCACCGTGTAGCGGCGAATACGCATTAACAGCTGCAGTACATTGTCTAGAGTCACTCCATCAGATCCTCCGACAAGAACCGCATCCGTGCCGGATTCGCAAATTTTCTCTAAATCTGCATCTGAAATCTCTTTATTAGGATCTAATTTAAAGACATGTCTCCACTCTTTAATATCATACATATATGTTCCTCCATTTCTTTACACTTAAAAGTTCGCGCTTGTCCATTTGTTCATTATAACAAAACTAAGGGGGTGAAATGAAAGGAAAACCGAACTTTTCATCACGTTTTTTGTTTTCAAAAAATATGTATAAAAGATATGGTTTTATCCTCAAATCCCCGAAGAAAACATCACAAAAAAAGCCCATTTTGCACAAGGTTATTGTTTCTCTGCATAGGATATGCTAATATATAGCTACTAAAATTCATATGATATACGCTGAAGGATCAATAGTACTTAAATCCTCTTCACAAAGCGAACTAGGGACGGTGGGAGCCTAGAGAATGGTTTAAGGAAAAGGCAATCTGGAGTATATACAGACGAAGGTGGATACATTTTGTATCAACCAGGGTGGAACCGCGGGAAAAACTCTCGTCCCTGGGCATATTGTTGATATGCCCAGGGACGAGAGTTTTTTTGTACCCGCTCTTTTTGTTTCGCTTGAATCACTACCATTTACAGGAGGAATTAGAATGTCAAAAACAATGGATCAAATCGTATCTCACGCTAAACACCGCGGCTTTGTATTTCAAGGATCTGAAATTTACGGCGGTCTTGCAAATACATGGGATTACGGCCCGCTTGGCGTAGAATTAAAAAACAATATTAAAAAAGCATGGTGGAAAAAATTCATTCAAGAATCTCCATACAACGTTGGTTTAGACGCTGCGATTTTAATGAATCCAAAAACATGGGAAGCTTCTGGTCACTTAGGAAACTTTAATGACCCAATGATCGACTGTAAGGATTGTAAAGCCCGTCATCGTGCCGATAAATTAATTGAAGAAAAACTTCAAGAAAAAGGCCTTGAAATGATCGTAGACGGCCTTTCATTTGATGCAATGGCTGACTTAATTAAAGAACATGAAATTACATGTCCTGAGTGTGGTTCAGCTAACTTCACTGAAATTCGTCAATTTAACTTAATGTTCAAAACGCACCAAGGTGTAACTGAAACATCAACAAATGAAATTTACCTTCGTCCTGAAACAGCTCAAGGTATTTTCGTAAACTTTAAAAACGTTCAGCGCTCAATGCGTAAAAAGCTTCCGTTCGGTATCGGCCAAGTGGGTAAAAGCTTCCGTAACGAAATTACACCTGGTAACTTCACATTCCGTACGCGTGAATTTGAACAAATGGAACTTGAATTCTTCTGTAAACCAGGCACTGAATTAGAGTGGTTTAACTACTGGAAAGAAACATGTAACAAATGGCTTCTTTCTCTTGGTATGAAAGAAGAAAACGTTCGTCTTCGCGATCATGATGATGATGAACTTTCTCACTACAGTAATGCAACAACAGACTTTGAATACAAGTTCCCATTCGGCTGGGGAGAACTATGGGGCGTAGCTTCTCGTACAGACTATGACTTAAAGCAGCATATGGAACACTCTGGAGAAGACTTCCAATATGTTGATCAAGAAACAAACGAACGCTATGTACCTTACTGCATCGAGCCTTCTTTAGGCGCTGACCGTGTAACATTAGCTTATATGATTGATGCATATGAAGAAGAAACGTTAGAAGATGGCTCTTCTCGTACAGTTATGCAGCTTCACCCTGCTTTAGCACCATTTAAAGCTGCTGTATTGCCACTTTCTAAAAAGCTTTCTAACGAAGCTCGCGCTGTCTTTGAAGATTTAGCAAAATACTTTATGATTGACTATGATGATGCTGGTTCAATCGGTAAACGTTACCGTCGCCATGATGAAATCGGTACGCCGTTCTGTATTACATTCGATTTCGATTCATTAGAGGACAATCAAGTAACAATCCGTAACCGCGACACAATGGAACAAAAACGTGTAGCAATTAGCGAACTTAAAAATATCATTGAAGAAGCAACTCAATTTTAATTAAAAAATAAGCGTATGGCTGCTTCAGCCATACGCTTTACTTTTGATTTGAATCTTCTTGAAGGCGTTCTAACACCATTTGATACGCATCGCTTCCATAATTCAAGCAGCGTTTAACACGGGAAATAGTCGCTGTGCTTGCTCCAGTTTCCGTCTCAATTTTATGGTACGTGTTGCCTTCTCTCAGCATTCTTGCTACTTCTAAGCGCTGTGCTAATGATTGAATTTCATTAACTGTACATAGGTCATCAAAAAATTGATAGCATTCTTCAAGGTTTTCTAATGATAAAATCGCTTGAAATAGCTGATCTAATTCTTTTCCTCGTAGTTTGTTGATTTGCATCGTATCGAACTCCTTTATCATTGGCTTTCTTTACTGGTTGTTTCTATCTATAAAATACAGTTTCTATATTTATTTGCACATACATTCATTCTGTATGAAGACAGCCAATTTCATACAAATTTCAAATTCCTTTGATACTTTTATATTTTAACGCATTATAGACGGAAAAAGTACTTTTTTATTCATAACATCATAAATTCCTACTGGCGTGATACGAATATAGGGCAAATGTGTAGACGAAAAGAACAGCAGTGAATAGACAGGATCATCGTGCTTGTATCCTCGCTCACCCAGCACTTTTTTGAGTTCTACCTCTCGTTTACTTAATTCCTCCATCGGCAGATTCGACATGACTCCTTTTAACGGAAGATCCAGTTCGTATACTACTTTCTCATCTTCTGTAATGACAATACCGCCTCCAATTTCTTTCATACGTTTAAATGCACACATCATATCTTTTTTCGATTTTCCAATTAAAATAAAATCACCTGTATTTGAAAATGAACTTGCCAGTCCCGATACATTTGTCGCAAATCCTTTTAACAGCGTATTGATCCGCCACTTGCCTTCTCGGTCCACAAGCACTAAAAAACTTTCATCATGATCAGAGGCTAATACATCTCCGCTCACATTCAAGTGAATTGAATACGGCTCCATAATAACAGCATTTTTCATTTTTACGCCTACTGGCATTGAAAATTGAAAATCGTCCATCGTTAAATCAAAGTCCAACTTTAACGGTGAAAAACCAAACTTTTCCCAAGGAAATTCTACTGAGGCTAATGCTTGTTCTTTGCCTTCTTTTTTCATCCACTTTCCTTTTGCTAGCACAGAGACCGGAGTAGGCCGCATAGGATCTTCTAAAATATTAATATTAGCCACACAGCCTGTTGCTACATGCCCGTGCAAATGTTCCATGTTATAATAGCGAGCAATATTTACAGACACCATATTATAAGCATCTAACACGGGAACCCCTTCTGAAATAGCTAATGTAATTAACATATCTGACACGCCATTTTGGTAAAAAGAAGGCGGAGAACCGTCTGTATTCATCGTAATATGGTCAAAGTAATCTACCTGCAGCTCTTTTAACTCCTGCAGCAATTTTGGCAAATCCGGCCGAATTGAAGAGTGGCGCAAAGCAACGTCATAGCCTTGTGTTAACCGAGCAACAACATCTTCCCCCGTCATAGACTCATGATCGCTGTCTGCTCCGAGCAATTTCATTTTTGCCAAGGTAAATGCTGACGCCCCTGGAAAATGTCCTTCAATGTGCTTTCTCATCCGTTTTGTCTCTTGAACCCAGTGAAGCATTAAATCATCTCCGTCTAAAAGCTTCGGCCAACTTGTCAGTTCGCCTCCTTGTAAGACAGCTTCATTTTGTAGCCAAGAAGTAATGTTCGTATGTGAGAAGATGTCAGCCTCTTCATCAATTTCCGTCTGCGAATCAAATCTGCACCACCAATACAGCGATTGTGGTAACGTTTTCATTTCTTCAATCAATGAAAACGCCGTTTTTTGTTCGAGCTGTAAAGCGAGAATTAAATTGTCATTAAATAAAGTCGTTGTTCCGTGCTTGGCTGCATATTGGGAAAAAGTCTGGGGATTATATAACTGAAACGGGTGAACATGCGGCTCAATATACCCAGGAACCACATATTTCTCACTGCAGTCTATAATCTCTGTAGAAGCGTCTGTGTGCTTAGGCATCTCTGAGCCGACGTATACAATACGATCTTGGTAAACCCAAATATGTGCTTTTTTCCACTGCTTCATTCGAGCGTTCAAATATGTTGCATCTTTTAAGACAATAGTTGGTGCTTTTTGACCGTTTAATACTAAGAGCTGCTGTCTAATATGTTTGCTTTTCCAGCGGTATCTTTGTTCCGGCATGCTAAATTCCCCCTAATTTACTATGTATTTTTATCGTAACACATCCTTGATGTAAACGCATTCAGAAACTGTTATTAATTTTATGAATAAAGGTGATAAAACATGAAACCAAATATCGGTATTGTTAACGCATTAATTCGACTTACACTGGGCTTTACCCTTCTTTCTTGGACAACATCTCGTTTATCTCGCAGACCGTACAAAGATTCATACATCTTCTTAGGATTAATGGGAGCTTTAAAAGTGGCAGAAGGCATCACGCGTTTTTGCCCTCTTACGTACGCATATGATTCATGTCAAAAACATGATGAACATGAACACCATCCAAATGGAAATGAAGAAACGTATAATCCTTCATAAGGTAAAAAGGAGAGCCGGAGCTCTCCTTTTTTATTTTAAAGCTGCTTTTGTTAATGCACGATGGCCGATGTCTTTACGATAGAAAAAGCCTTTTTCTACATCGATATGAGCCATTTGCTTGTATACTTCTTGCTGCGCTTCTTGAAGAGTTGCTCCTTTAGCACCTACTAATAGAACACGGCCGCCGTTTGAAACGTATGTGTCGTTTTCTAAAGCTGTACCAGCGTGGAAAACAAGCGCGTCTTCACTAATCGCATCCAATCCGTTAATTGGCGCACCCTTTTGATAATCTTCTGGGTAGCCTGCTGCTGCTAATACGATTCCGATAGCTGCTTCATCATCCCATTCAATTTCTACTTTTTCTTCTTTCAAAATGCGAAGAAGCACATCGACTAAATCGCTTTTCATACGCGGCAGTACAACCTGGGTTTCCGGATCTCCAAAACGCGCATTAAATTCAATAACTTTTGGTCCTTTTTGTGTTTGAATCAGACCAGCATATAGAATTCCTGTATACTCACAGCCTTCTTCAGCTAATCCTTTAGCCATTGGAAGTAAGATGTTTTCTACAGCCTCTTGTACTTCTGCATCACTGATTTGCGGAACAGGAGAGTAAGCTCCCATGCCTCCTGTGTTTGGTCCTTGATCGCCGTCAAAAGCACGCTTATGATCTTGTGCAATTACCATTGGATATACATTTGTACCGCGTACAAATGCCATTAATGAAAATTCTTCACCATCCAAAAATTCTTCTACAACTACTTTTGCACTTGCTTCTTTAAATTTTTGGTCAACTAGAAAATCACGTAATGTATCTACAGCTTCTTCCACTGTTAAAGCAACAGTTACACCTTTACCAGCCGCTAAGCCGTCTGCTTTAATAACAATTGGAGCGCCTTGCTTTTCCACATATGCTTTTGCTTCCTCGTAAGACGTAAATGTTTCATACGCTGCGGTTGGAATATCATACTTTTTCATGAGCTCTTTTGCAAAGCTTTTGCTTCCTTCAATCATCGCTGCTTGTTTGCGCGGTCCAAAGACTGGAAGACCTTCTTGTTCAAATCGATCAACAATGCCTTCAATTAGCGGATTTTCTGGTCCAACAATTGTTAATCCAATCTTGTTTTCTTTTGCAAATAGCACAAGCTCTTCTTGGCTGCTTTCATCGATTGGTACAATCGTTGCCACATCTCTCATGCCCGGATTTCCTGGTGCTACAAACACTTCGTTAACAAGTGGACTTTTTGAAGCTTTCCATGCAATTGTATGCTCTCTTCCGCCTTTTCCAATAACTAAAACATTCACGTTCTTCACCTCATTAATGTTTAAAATGTCTTACGCCTGTAAATACCATTGCAATGCCGTATTCATCTGCTTTTGCAATTGACTCTTCATCACGAATTGATCCGCCTGGCTGAATAATCGCTGTAATTCCTGCTTTAGCTGCTGCTTCTACTGTATCGCCCATTGGGAAGAACGCATCTGAACCTAAAGCTGAACCTTGTGCTTTTTCACCAGCTTGTTCAATCGCAATTTTTGCAGCGCCTACACGATTCATTTGACCAGCCCCTACGCCAATTGTCATGTCATCTTTTGCAAGTACAATAGCATTAGACTTAACATTTTTAACAACTTTCCATGCTAATTTTAAATCTGCCCACTCTTTTTCTGTTGGCTCGCGTTTCGTTGGAACAGTAATCGTTGCATCATCAAATCCGAACACATCTTCATCCTGAACAAGAACGCCGCCTTTTACAGATGTTAAGAAAGCTTCTTTTTCTGCTTTTTCATCAAGCTCTATCGTTAGTAAACGAAGGTTTTTCTTAGCTGTTAATACATCTAATGCTTCTTGATCGAACGCAGGCGCAATGATGATTTCTAAGAAAATTTCTTTTAACTGAATAGCCGTTTCACGGTCGATAGGACGGTTAGCTGCTACGATACCGCCAAAGATAGATGTAGGATCCGCTTCGTATGCTTTTTGATAAGCTTGAGCAATTGTTTCACCCACACCTACACCGCAAGGATTCATATGTTTGATCGCTACGATAGCCGGCTCTTTGAATTCTTTTACGATTTGAAGAGCTGCATTTGCATCGTTGATATTATTGTATGATAACTCTTTTCCATGCAGCTGCGTAGCTGTTGCAATAGAACCTTTTTGTGTTAACGGCTTTTTATAGAAAGAAGCTTGTTGGTGAGGATTTTCTCCGTATCGTAAGCCTTGAACACGCTCATACGTTACTGTTAATTTCTCAGGAGTTGTTTCACCTGTAATGTTTGTTAAGTATTCAGCGATTAATGCATCATAAGCTGCCGTATGACGGAATACTTTTGCTGCTAATCGTTGATTGGTTTCAAATGAAACATTGCCATCAGCTTTTAACTCTTCTACTACGGTTGCGTAATCGCTTGGATCTACTACAACTGAGACAGAACGATAGTTTTTCGCAGCTGAACGAAGCATTGTAGGTCCACCGATGTCAATATTCTCAATCGCTTCAGCAAGCGTTACATCCTCTTTTTCAATTGTCTTTTTAAATGGATATAAGTTTACAACTACAAAGTCGATTGGCGAGATATTATGCTCTTTCATTTGTGCTTGATGCTCTTCGTTATCGCGTAACGCTAATAAAGCACCGTGAACGTTAGGATGCAATGTTTTTAAACGACCGTCTAAAATTTCTGGGAAATCAGTTACTTCAGAAATTCCGATAACGTCAATGCCGTTTTCTTCTAGTGTACGTTTTGTACCGCCAGTTGAAATAATTTCTACTCCTAAGTCCTTTAATTCTTGTGCAAATGAAACAATACCTTCTTTATCAGATACGCTAATAAGTGCGCGTTTTGCTGTCATTTTGTAAACTCCTCCTGATCCGATCTCTCATTTAAAATCTTTCTTTCACTACTACTCTACCATAGTAAAGGATTAAAACTTTTTTGACAAGGTTACATCCTATTTATTTAACTGCGGCTTGTTCAAATAATTCATTTAGTACCGCGGGATAAAATTGATGTTCAATTTCATGAATGCGGGCCTCGACTGTTTCTCTTGTATCGCCTTTTTCAATGCGAATAGCCTGCTGATCAATAATTGGTCCTGTATCCATTCCTTCATCTACAAAATGCACGGTAATTCCAATCACTTTTACTCCTGCATCAAAAGCTTGACCAATAGCATCAATCCCAGGAAATGCAGGTAAAAGCGACGGATGAATATTAACAATACGATTTTTGTATGGCTTAAGCAACGTCGAACCAACTAATCGCATATATCCTGCTAAAACAAGAAATTCTACTTTAGCTGATGTAAGCTCTGCAAGAATTGCTGCTTCATACGCTTCTTTATTTTCATAGTCTTTAGGCCAACAAACAAAGCATGGTATTCCACATGCTTTTGCTCGTTCAATTACGTATGCATCGGGTTTATTGCAAACAACAAGCGCGATATTTGCTTTTAATCGACCTGACTGAGTCGCTTCGTAGACGGATTGAAAGTTACTGCCGTTTCCAGAAGCAAACACTGCAATATTTATCATGCAAACGTCCCTCCAGCAAATTCAACACCTGTTCCTTCTTTGACACGTCCGATAACAAATGCTTTTTCGCCTTCGTTTTCAATTGCTTCAATGACTTTATTCATATCTTCAGGTTCAACAGCTAAAACAAATCCGATTCCCATGTTAAATACTTCGAACATTTCTTTACGGTCTAGCTTGCCTTGCTCTTCAAGGAAATCAAACACGTATGGAATTGGCCAAGAACCGTAATCGATTTCTACACCTAAACCTTCAGGAAGCATACGAGGGATATTTTCAACAAATCCGCCTCCAGTAATATGAGCCATACCTGCAATCTTAGCTGCATGTAATGCTTTTAGGACCGGCTTCACGTATATTTTTGTTGGTGTTAATAACTCAACTCCAAGCTTTTCGTTAAAACCAGCGTAAGTTTCTTGAAGATTTAATCCTTGATCATCAACGATTTTACGTACAAGAGAGTAGCCATTGCTGTGGATACCGCTAGATGAAATACCGATTAACAGCTGTCCAGCTTTAATCTCATCTCCAGTAATAATTTCTGACTTTTCTACTGCTCCTACTGTAAACCCTGCAAGATCATATTCATCTTCTTCGTATAAACCTGGCATTTCAGCTGTTTCTCCGCCAATTAACGCACAGTTGGATTGTTCACAGCCGTCTGCAATTCCTTTTACAATCGATTCAATTTTTTCAGGAACTGCTTTCCCGCAAGCAATATAATCTAAGAAGTAAAGAGGCTCTGCTCCTTGTGCTAAAACGTCGTTTACACACATGGCCACTGCATCCACACCGATTGTGTCATGCTTATCCATCTGAAAAGCAAGTTTCAATTTTGTTCCTACTCCATCTGTACCAGAAACAAGAACAGGCTCTTTTAAATTCAATGTAGATAAATCGAACATTCCGCCAAAGCCGCCGACTGTTCCCATAATACCTGCACGAGCAGTGCGTTCTACGTGCTTTTTAATACGTGAAACAGCTTCATATCCTGCTTCTAAGTCAACTCCAGCTTGTTTATATGAATATGACATGTTGTCACTCCTTTTTTACGTTAAAACTAACAAGTTACCTTTTCATGAGGGTGTACAGTATCTGGATAAATTTCAGTTGGATACTTTCCAGTGAAACATGCCATACACTGTCCGCCGTTGCCTTCATACTGTCTGCCGATTGCATCTACTAACCCTTCGTTGCTTAAGAAAACAAGTGAATCAGCTTCAATCAATTCACGAATTTCTTCAACAGAGCGCGTAGCAGCAATTAGCTCAGAGGATGACGACGTGTCAATTCCATAAAAACATGGATTTTTGATAGGGGGTGAACTGATGCGTACATGTACTTCAGTTGCTCCTGCTTCTCGAAGCATACGAACAATGCGACGGCTTGTTGTGCCGCGAACGATAGAATCATCTACCATGACAACACGTTTACCCTCTACAATTTTACGTACAGGAGACAGCTTCATTTTTACACCTTGTTCACGCAATTCTTGTGAAGGCTGAATGAATGTACGGCCTACGTATCGATTCTTAATTAAACCTAATTCGTATGGAATTCCTGACTGTTCTGCAAAACCGATCGCTGCTGAAATACTTGAATCAGGAACGCCTGTTACAACGTCTGCCTCAATCGGTGACTCAACTGCAAGTTGTTTCCCAAGGTTTTTACGAGCAGAGTGAACATTGATTCCATCAATATTACTATCTGGTCTTGAGAAATAAATATATTCCATACTGCAAATTGCGCGGTTTACATTTAATGTGAAACGTTCTGATTGAATACCTTCATCGTTAATAATGAGTAATTCACCCGGCTCTACATCACGCTCATGAACTGCTCCAACGATATCGAACGCACATGTTTCAGAAGCTACTACATAAGCATCACCTAATCGTCCAATTGATAACGGACGCAATCCGTGAGGGTCAAGTGCAACCATCATCGTATCTTCTGTTAAGATAACGAATGCGTATGCGCCTTTAACCATTGATAAAGCATTTTTTACTTTATCTTTCATATCTTCATAGCCGCTTCGTTTAATTAAATGAGCAAGTACTTCTGTATCCGATGTTGATTGAAAAATACTCCCTTGGTTTTCCAGCTGATGCTTTAATGCATTTGCATTAACCAAGTTTCCATTATGAGCTAACGCAAGGCTTCCGCTATGAGAGCGGAAGTGAAGGGGTTGAACATTTTCAAACCCTCCGCCTCCAGCTGTTGCATAACGAACGTGTCCAATTGCTGCTTTACCGTTTAGTTGCTCTAACTCTCCGTGGCCAAATACTTCGTTAACAAGACCGACACCTTTCATTACTGTCACTTTTTCTCCGTCTGTTACAGCAATACCAGCGCCTTCTTGTCCGCGGTGCTGCAAGCTATGCAAACCGTAATAAGCAATCTGGCTTGCATTTTCATGTCCCCATACACCGAATACGCCACATTCTTCGTTTAAGCCTTTGATTTCAGCAAGCATGGAAGCGCTCCTTTCCAAGCAGTAGTTAATTCTTCAACTGATAATTGAACAAGAACATTTTCTTGATGTTTAACAGTTAATGTTGCGTCTTCTGTTACGCGTCCTACTAATGTTACATCTTGTACAAGCATTTCGAATTTTTCTTTATTCTCTGGAGAAACCGTTACGATAAAACGCGATTGTGTTTCACTGAATAGCTCTGCTGTTGCTTCGCCGTCTACCGTTACGTCCACACCTAATCCGCTGCCGTTCATCACTTTTTCAGCTAGGGCTACCGCGAATCCTCCTTCTGCAATATCGTGAGCAGATTGAACTGCACCTTCACGAATTGCTTGAAGAAGCTGATCTTGACGTGTTTTTTCAACTGCTAAATCTAATTTAGGTGAATGCCCAAATACCGTACCGTTTTCTAGTACTTTTTGAAGCTCAGTACCTGCGAATTCTGCTTCAGCTTTACCAATCACATAGATTAAGTCATCTTTTTGCTTCGCATATTGAGTTGTAATATGGTTGAGATCGTCGATCAAACCAACCATTCCGATAACAGGAGTTGGGTAAATTGCTTCACCTTTTGTTTCATTGTAAAGAGATACGTTACCGCCGATAACCGGAGTCGATAGCTCACGGCAAGCGTCGCTCATACCGTCTGTTGCTTTTTCAATTTGCCAGAAGATTTCTGGTTTTTCAGGGTTACCGAAGTTTAAGCAGTCTGTAATTGCAAGAGGCTGGGCACCTGAACATACAAGGTTACGAGCAGCTTCTGCTACTGCAATACGGCCGCCTACTTCTGGGTCTAGGTATAAATAGCGAGAGTTACAGTCTGTTGTCATCGCTAATGCTTTATTTGTATCACGTACACGAACAACCGCCGCATCAGATCCAGGAGATACAACTGTGTTTGTACGTACTTGATAGTCATATTGGTTGTAAACCCACTCTTTGTTTGCAATAGTAGGCTGTTTTAAAAGTGTTACTAACATATCACTGTGATTTTCAACAGTAGGAGCATATGCTGACTGCTCTTGGAACTCACGATAGTATGCTGGTTCTTGAGATGGCTTGTGGTATACCGGTGCATCTTCTGCTAATGCATCTACAGGAACATCTGCTACTACTTCTCCGTTGTGAGTTAAACGAAGGCGCTTATCGTCGGTTACATGACCAACTGAAACAGCTTCTAATCCGTATTTTTCTACGATTTCTACGATTTCATTTTCACGGCCTTTTTCAACAACGATAAGCATGCGCTCTTGAGATTCTGAAAGCATCATTTCATATGGTGTCATACCTGTTTCACGCTGAGGTACAAGATCAAGGTTCATTTCAATACCAGAACCCGCTTTACTTGCCATCTCTGCTGAAGAACTTGTTAAGCCCGCAGCACCCATATCTTGAATACCGACTAAAGCGTCACACTTGATAAGTTCTAAGCAAGCTTCAAGAAGAAGTTTTTCCATAAATGGATCTCCTACTTGTACAGCAGGACGTTTTTCATCTGACTGATCAGATAGTTCTTCAGAAGCAAATGTTGCGCCGTGGATGCCGTCGCGGCCTGTTTTTGCTCCTACGTACATAACCGTGTTGCCAACGCCTTTAGCTTGACCTTTTTGAATGTCTTCGTGATTAATTAAACCCACACACATAGCGTTAACAAGCGGATTTCCTTCATATGAAGCTTCAAACTGAATTTCTCCGCCTACTGTTGGGATTCCTACACAGTTACCGTAACCTGCGATTCCCGCTACTACTTCCTCAAACAAATGACGAACCTTTGGAGATGTTAATTCACCAAAACGCAAAGAGTTTAAAAGTGCAATCGGTCTTGCTCCCATTGAAAAGACGTCACGAATGATACCACCTACACCAGTTGCTGCTCCTTGATAAGGTTCAATCGCTGATGGATGGTTATGACTTTCGATTTTAAATACAACGGCTTGGTTGTCACCAATATCAACGATACCAGCTCCTTCACCAGGACCTTGTAATACTTTTTCACCCGTGATAGGGAATTTTTTCAGTACAGGCTTAGAGTTTTTATAACTGCAGTGCTCTGACCACATAACAGAGAATAAGCCTGTTTCTGTATAATTAGGAGTACGACCAAGCAGTTGCTCTACATTCGCAAACTCTTCGTCTGTTAATCCCATGTCTCGATATAACTTTTGTTCTTTAATTTGCTCTACATTTGGTTCAAGAAGTAACGACATTTTGTTCCCTCCACTGCTTTACGATTGATTGAAATAATTTAAGTCCGTCCGCGCTTCCTAAAAGATCGCTTACCGCTCTTTCTGGGTGAGGCATCATTCCTAATACGTTGCCTGTTTCGTTCGTAATCCCTGCAATATCTTGAAGACTTCCGTTTGGATTATCACCTGCGTATTGGAAAAGAATCTGGTTGTTTTCAATCAATTTTTGTAACGTGTGTTCATCACAATAGTAGTTGCCTTCACCGTGTGCCACTGGAATAGCAATTACTTCATCTTTGCCATAAGCATTTGTAAACATTGTTTCGTTATTAGCTACTTTCAAATTCACTGTTTTACAGATGAATTTTAAGTTTTCATTACGGCGCATAGCACCTGGCAGTAATCCTGCTTCTAATAAAATTTGGAATCCATTACATACACCTAGTACTGGCTTTCCTTGGCTTGCTGCTTTTTTTACAGCGTCCATTACATTTGAGAAACGAGCGATAGCACCTGAACGAAGGTAATCTCCATATGAGAAACCACCTGGAAGCAAGATACCATCATATTGATCTAATGATTCTGTATCGTGCCAAACGTAATCTACTTCTTCACCAAGCTCATCTTTGATAGCATGATACATATCGACGTCACAGTTTGATCCTGGAAAAACAATTACAGCAAATTTCACTGTACGACAACCTCCTCAACCTCGTAACGGTAATCTTCAATTACTGTATTAACTAAAAGCTTTTCACACATTTCTTTTACGCGTTCATCTAATGAATCTGTGCTGTCGATTGTTAGCTCTAAAAATTTACCGATGCGTACTTCTTCTACTTCTTCATAAGACATACGGTGCAATGAATTTTTAACGGCTACTCCTTGAGGGTCTAATACACTTTCTCTTAATGTGACAAATACTTTTACTTTATACATGGTTGGGTTATCCTCCGATTCGCTGTAAGATTTTTTCGTATGCTTCTGTTAAACCGCCTAAATCTCTGCGGAATACATCTTTATCTAATTTTTCGTTCGTATGAACATCCCAGAAGCGGCAAGTGTCAGGTGAAATTTCATCCGCTAAAATAATGTCGCCTTGAGAAGTACGGCCGAATTCTAATTTAAAATCTACTAAGAAAATATCTTTATCTTTGAAAAATTTCGATAATATTTCGTTGATTTGAAGTGCTTGTGCCTTTAAACTATCAATCTCTTCTTGAGTTGCAGCCTTAAGGAAAATCGCATGTTCTGCAAGAATTAATGGATCACCAAGCGCATCGTCTTTGTAATAAAGTTCAACGATTGGCTGTTCAAAACGAATACCTTCTTCTACGCCAATTCGCTTCGCAAGGCTTCCTGCTGTAGCATTTCGTACAACAACTTCAAGCGGGACAATTTCTACTTTCTTAACCGCTTGTTCATGATCTGAAAGCTGCTTCACAAAGTGAGTTGTAATCCCTTGCTCATGTAACATTGAAAATAGTAAACTACTAATTTGATTGTTCAACTGTGCTTTTCCGCTAATCTCCGCTTTTTTCTGACCGTTGAATGCTGTAGCTTCATTTTTATAAGCAACCCACAATACATCTTGCTCATCAGTAGCGTAAATTTTTTTCGCTTTTCCTTCATAAAGTAACTCTTGCTTTTCCATGCTGTCACCTCTACATACAGAATATTCAGATACACTTTCTTAGATAAAGGCAAGGACGTGCCTTGCCTTTTTTATTAAAGACCTAAACGGTCAAAGATCATATCTACATTTTTTAAATGGTGCTTATGATCGAAGCAATCTTCAATCTCTTCTGGTGATAAGTGGCGAGTAATGCGCTCTTCGCCTTCAATTAAAGAACGGAAAGGAACTTGCGTTTCCCATGCTTCCATTGCTTTTGGCTGTACTAAGTCGTATGCTTCTTCGCGTACCATGCCTTTATTGATTAGTGTTAACAGTACACGCTGTGAGTAAATTAATCCTAGTGTACGATCCATGTTGCGCTTCATATTGTCAGGGAATACTGTTAAGTTTTTAACAATGTTTGCAAAACGATTTAACATGTAATTTAAAGCAATCGTTGCATCAGGTAAGATGACACGCTCTGCCGATGAATGAGAGATGTCACGCTCATGCCAAAGCGGTACATTATCATAAGCTGTAACCATATAGCCGCGAATTAAGCGAGCAAGTCCCGTTACGTTCTCAGAACCGATTGGATTACGTTTATGAGGCATTGCAGATGATCCTTTTTGACCTTTTGCAAAGTACTCTTCAACCTCACGTGTTTCACTCTTTTGAAGACCGCGAACTTCTACTGCAAATTTCTCAATAGATGTCGCAATTAACGCTAGTACTGACATATAGTGTGCATGACGGTCACGCTGTAATGTTTGCGTAGAGATTGGTGCTGGTGAAATTCCTAACTTCTCACATACGTATTTTTCAACAAAAGGATCGATGTTAGCGAACGTTCCAACTGCTCCTGACATTTTACCGAATTCCACTTCAGCTGCAGCACGTTTTAAACGCTCTAGGTTACGCTTCATTTCTTCGTACCATAATCCCATTTTCAAACCAAATGTCGTTGGCTCAGCGTGTACACCGTGCGTACGTCCCATCATAACCGTATACTTATGTTCTTGAGCTTTTTCCTTTAGTACTTCTACAAAGCGCTCTACGTCACTTAGCAAGATTTCATTAGCTTGCTTTAATAAATAAGATAGAGCTGTATCAACTACGTCAGTTGAAGTCAAACCGTAGTGTACCCACTTGCGCTCTTCACCAAGCGTTTCAGATACTGCACGAGTGAAAGCTACTACGTCATGACGCGTTTCTAGTTCAATTTCATTGATGCGGTTAATATCAAAAGATGCATTTTGACGAATTAACTTTACATCTTCTTTCGGAATATGTCCTAATTCTGACCATGCTTCGCAAGCTAGAATTTCAACTTCTAACCAAGCTTTAAATTTATTTTCTTCTGTCCAAATAGCTGCCATTTCTGGTCTTGTATAACGTTCAATCATGTTGTTACGTCCTCCGTTCTTTCCCAAATTCCTAGAGATTCGGCTTTTTCTATCGCCTCATCTATCTTATCAGCTAATACCGTGATATGTCCCATTTTTCTCTTCTCTTTTGCAACTTTTTTTCCGTACAAATGCAAGTGCATATCATCTAAACATTCGATTTTTGCCATTGTGTTCTCAATATGTTCCCCTAATAGGTTAACCATAACAGCAGGTTTTAATAAAGTCGGCTGTGCTAGGGTCCAGTTACAAATGGCTCTTACATGCTGCTGAAATTGAGAAAGATCACAAGCATTGATTGAATAATGACCTGAATTATGAGGTCTAGGTGCCATTTCATTTATATAAAGCTGACCTTCTTCAGTTAGGAACATTTCAACTGCTAATGTACCAACTAAATCTAATCCTTTTGCTATTTCTTGCGCATATTGAAGAGCTTTCGCTTCTTGATCTGCTGTAATACGTGCCGGAACAATCGTTTGGTGCAAAATATGATGCTTATGAATGTTCTCAGCTACTGGTAAACATACCGTTTCGCCTTTTGCATTGCGGTGTACAATAACTGATACTTCTTTATCTAAGTTCATCCATTGTTCTACAATGCATTCCGACTGTGCTAATAGCTCAGCTGCTTCACGAATATTATTCTCATTTTTCACTAGAACTTGCCCTTTACCGTCATATCCGCCTCGGCAAGTTTTTACAACACATGGATAACCAATTGTTTCGACAGCTTTTAAAAGTTCTTCTTCAGTCGTAACGATTGAGTAATCAGGAACGTCTAGATTAAGCTTTGTAATCATTTCTTTTTCTAAACGACGATTTTGTGTGATGGCTAGTAAATGACTGCCTTGTGGCACGTAGCATTTTGTTTCTAGCCATTTCATCATCTCAACATCAACGTTTTCAAATTCATAGGTGATGACATCTGACACTTCAGCAAGCTGTTCAACCGCTTTTCTATCATCATAGTTGCCAATGACTTTAATATCTGCTACTTGACCGCAAGGAGAATCTTCTGTTGGTTCAAGCACTGCAATGTAATAACCCATTTCTTTAGCAGATAGTGCAATCATTCTTCCTAGCTGTCCACCGCCTACGATTCCAATTGTTTTACCAGGAGGTATAAGTAAATTAGACAAGTTGATCACTACTTTCTAACACAGATGATTTAATAGACTCTCTACGATTTTCAAGTTGATCACTTAACGTTGGATCCTGTGTTGCTAAGATTTGTGCTGCTAGCAGGCCAGCGTTCGTAGAACCAGCTTTTCCAATAGCTACTGTAGCTACCGGTACGCCGCCTGGCATTTGAACAATCGATAAAAGTGAATCTAAACCGTTTAAGTTACTTGATTTAACCGGTACACCTATTACAGGTAAAATTGTTTTTGCAGCAATCATACCAGGTAAGTGAGCAGCGCCACCAGCGCCAGCAATAATAACTTTAATCCCTCGTTCTTTAGCAGTTTCAGCGTACTCAAACATATAATCCGGCGTTCGATGTGCTGATACAACTTTCTTTTCATATTCAATATTTAATTCATCTAAAATGTCACACGCATATTTCATAGTACTCCAGTCTGACTGACTGCCCATCACAACAGCAACTTTTACATTCATGAATAAAAGCTCCTTTTTCACGTTATAAAAAAACCTAGGGTAAAGTTATGGCTCACTAAAGGAAAGCCACAACTACCCTAGGTTTCATGTATCAACATTCCTTTTGAAAAGGAATCATGTTTACCTATTTAGTAATTGTACTCTCCTCATAGTCCAATGATTTACGGTCATCGGGTAGAAACTCGTGGGCCATATTCCCACTATTATATGAGGTTTCGGATATCTCAATTGACAACTTAATAATAACAGCCAAACCGGAAAAAAGTCAACCTAAAAATCGAATATTTACTATTTTTATCATTAAAATGTTCGTATTTAGAGACTTTTCCCTTCGAAAATAATCTGTTGCTTTACCGGAACATACTCTTTTTTACCATTTATTTCTTTTTCTTCAAAGATAGGCTTTTCCATGCGTCGAACGGGCATATACCCATCTTTTTTCATCCGATCTAAACAACTTGCGATTGTTTCATTTTCCTGTAATTCGTATAGTACTTTTTTTGATTTCTTACCCAAAATGCAGCCTCCAGTTTGAAAGAAGTTTCTTACAACGTCAAAAAGAACTTTTATAATAAAAAATTAAATGAATCCACTATAGTGTAACATAATTTAAAAGTTAAATTCACTTTGTAATTTTTAGAAACAAAAAAGACTAGTCATTGAATGACTAGTCTTTTTATTGNTATTAAATTACTTATTTAAAAGCATTTTTAAAAATACATTTATATTATTAAATATTCTAATATATGTTATAGGGAATGAAATGATAAGGTAATACTATTTTTGGAAATGGAAATTCAAAAGAAAAAAGGATCTGTTATTCAGATCCTTTTTTATCTTCGCTCGCATTTAATTCAGCAAGTTTCTGCAGCAAAATATGCTGAGGCATATGCATTAATTGCTCGAGGGGGATATTTAATTGTTCCGCTAATTTTACGGCTGTATCCGGTGAAATTTGCAGTGGTCTCATACACAACAACCTCCTTTTGCATATAAAGTAATGAAAGTAAAAAAGTATAAACAGTAAATTCGTGCTTTCACTATTAAGTAATGCTAAAGTTAATAATAAGTGATAATAGAGGAGTTGAGCAAGTATGTTTGTAATAGGTCATCGCGGCGCAGCTGGAACGTTTCCTGAAAATACGATGATTTCCTTCAAAGAAGCAGCGAGAGTTGGAGCACACGGAATTGAACTTGATGTGCATATGACAAAGGATGGAGAACTTGCTGTAATTCATGATGAAAAAGTAGATCGAACGACGAATGGAAAAGGGGATGTAAAAGATTTTACGTATCAAGATTTAAAAAAATTAGATGCGAGCTATAAGTTCAAAAAAAAGTATGGAGTATGTAAAATCCCCACGTTAAATGAAGTAATGGAGTGGGCTTCAAGTGAAGGAATTAGCGTAAATATTGAGTTGAAAAACAATATATTTGACTATCCATACTTGGAAATGAAAGTCTTGGATTTAATTTATTTATACAAGATGAAGGATCGAACGATGATTTCATCTTTTAATCATAACAGCTTAGCCCGAATTGGTTCTCTGGATTCTACGATTGAAACAGCTATTTTATATTCTTATCCGATGTATGAGCCTTGGGTATATGCGCAGCATCTTGGCGCAAAAGCTCTTCACCCTAATCAGCGTACTGTTAATGAAGTAAATGTAGCGGCTTCAAAAGATTGTCAAATTCCAGTGCGACCTTACACAGTAAATGATGTAAAAGTAGCTGAGCAGCTTCGAAAATATGGATGTGAATCCGTTATTACCGATTATCCAGAAAAAATGGTGAAGCAATTTGGAGGACGCTTTTCGTAAAAAAACATCGCATTAATGCGATGTTTTTTTATCTTTTTGAAATCTGTTTTGAACTTTGTTTCGCTTGCGGTCTCTGTGCAGAATAAAGCCAGCAACAAATCCAAGGCCGATTAAAAATAATAGAAGGCCGACTGAAAATTGCAAAAATAAAGAAGGGAACGGGGATTGCAGGATGCCAAAAATCATATCTCTCATAAGTTTAATGCCATAGCCAGCGAGTATACCGGGAATAAGTAAGATTAGCAGTGCGATAATTCGAACCATAACTGCTCCTTTCGCTTCTCTTTTTTAAAATGAATGCGTTTACATTATGAAACCGTTATACTTGAATCATAAAAGAACTAAATAAATTGTCAAGAGCGTTTCTTTTTTTATATGATAGGTATATGCAATATTTTGCACGGGATATGTACATATTAAGTAGAAAAGGTGAAAAAATATGCAAAATGTGTTGATCGTTGGAGGAGGAAAAGGCGGATTAGCTATTCTGAAAATCTTGTTGGAAACAGAATTTATGAAAGTGATTGGTGTAGTAGACGTACGAGCTAACGCGCCGGCTGTTTTGCATGCGCAAGAACAAGATATTTCAACCGGAATGAATTGGGAGCCTTATATCACAAAGCAGCTCGATGTCATTGTTGAAACAACAGGTAAACAAGGCGTCTTTCAACAATTGCAAAGAAGCAAACCCGCTGATGCACTGGTAGTGCCGGGATTGGTTGCTGAAATTATGGCAAATCTGATGGAGGAAAAAGAAGAGTTAATTCAGAGGTTAAAGCAAGAATCGTATAAATATGATCTTATTTTTAACGCAGCTCATGATGCGATGGTCGTGATTGATAGGAATGGATATATTACGCTATTTAATCAAAGTGCCGAGCGTTTGACGAACTTTTCACACAGAGATGTAATTGGTAAGCATCTTCATGAAGTCATTCCAAATAGTAAACTTGTTGATGTTCTTCATACAAAAACGATTGATCAAAATAGTGAATTTGTGTTAGATAGCGGACGGAAGGTAATTACGACTAGAATACCAATACTCGACGAGAATGGAGAGCTGTTTGGGGCCTTTTCGATTTTTAAAGATATTACGGACGTTGTCGGATTGGCAGAAGAAGTTACGAACTTAAAAGAAGTACAAACTATGCTTCAAGCTATTATACAATCTTCTGAAGAAGCTATTTCCGTTGTCGATGAAGAAGGAAGAGGAATTTTAATTAATCCTGCTTATACAAGAATTACGGGTTTAAAAAAGACGGATATTATTGGTCAGCCCGCGACTGCCGATATCTCTGAAGGAGACAGTATGCACATGAAGGTACTGCAAACAAGGCGTCCTGTCCGAGGTGTAAGAATGAGGCTCGGTCCGAGTAAAAGAGACGTGGTTGTCAATGTTGCCCCCGTTATTGTTGATGGAAAATTAAAAGGCAGCGTTGGTGTTATTCATGATATGTCTGAAATTCAAGAGCTTACAAATGAACTCAAAAGAGCGCGTCAAATTATCAGAACGCTTGAAGCGAAATATTCATTTGCTGATATCATTGGTCAATCTGAAGAGTTTCAGTTAGCAATTGAGCAGGCTAGACTTGCTGCTAAAACACCAGCTACTGTTTTGCTTAGAGGTGAATCTGGGACGGGTAAAGAGCTGTTTGCACATGCGATTCATAATGCGAGCAGCCGAAAGTTTAACAAATTTGTCCGGATTAACTGTGCTGCGCTTTCTGAGTCCTTGCTTGAAAGTGAACTTTTTGGGTACGAAGAAGGAGCTTTTTCCGGGGCAAAAAGAGGGGGGAAACGCGGCGTTTTTGAAGAAGCCAATAACGGTAGCATCTTTTTAGATGAAATCGGGGAGCTCTCAGCTCATATGCAGGCTAAGCTGCTTCGGGTGCTTCAAGAAAAAGAGCTTATTCGCGTTGGAGGAACGACTCCTATTCCGGTGAATGTTCGCGTTATTGCAGCTACGAATGTGAATTTAGAAAAAGGAATGGCTGATGGAAGCATCAGACAGGACTTGTATTATCGGCTAAACAAAATTCCGATTCACATACCTCCTCTTCGGAAGAGAAAAGAGGATATTGGTGCGCTTGTTACACACTTAATTACAAAAATTAATCAAGATTACGGCCGGCATGTTGAAGGAGTAACAGAGCGGGCTTTACAGTCATTAAGATCATACGACTGGCCAGGAAACGTCAGAGAGCTTGAAAACATATTAGGCAGAGCGATTATTTATATGCACTATACAGAAACAATGATTGATTCTGTTCATCTCCCTTCACTTGAAGGCAAGGGCAAAAAAGAAAAAAATCAGGTGAATGAAGAGGTAATGTTCGAAGGGAAGACTTTAGCGCACATGATGGAAAATTACGAAGCGGAACTTATTCAAAAAGTGCTGCTTGCAAACGAGTATAACCGAACGAAAACAGCAAAACAGCTCAATATTTCCCTGCGTTCTTTGTATTATAAGTTGGAAAAATACAATCTTGCAAATAACAGCATGCAATAAAATGCATGGTGTGCAATTTATTGCATATAAATAGAGAGGTATTCTTTTTTTCTATTTGGTGTTAGAATCAATAAAAAATTTTTTTTGTGCGTAAGAACGGATATAAGCAGCTATATTATGTAATATATGCAGAGGATGGCACAAATCTTGCATGTATTTTAGGTGACTGCATAAACGCGCAGTATGCTCTTTAAAACGGAGCAAAAGAAAGAATGAAAAAGGAGAGGTCGAACATTCCATGACTCTTGCTACCATCTTATCTCGGGTTGCTAAGCAGTCTTCTTTGACTGTTGCTGTTGCAGCAGCTGAAGACTTAGAAACAATTGAGGCAGTGTATGAAGCTGTGTCAAGGGAAGTTTCTGAATTTATTTTGTTTGGCAACGAAACGACAATTAATGAATTATTCAGGCTGTACCGCCCATCCTTACTCACTCATAAGGCTGTGACGGTCGTACATACGGAGTCCGTTTTAGAAGCGGCTCAATTGGCTGTGCGTTCAGTTCAGCAAGGTCAAGCTCATATCGTAATGAAAGGGAATTTATCCACATCGCTTATCTTAAAAGCTGTGTTAAATAAAGAGCATGGTTTGCGTACGGGAAATGTTTTATCACATGTAGCTGTATTTGACGTTCCCCACTATGACCGTCCGATTCTTGTAACAGATGCGGCTATGAATATTACGCCGTCTCTGGAAGAGAAAGTTCAAATCATTCAAAATGCGGTGAACGTTGCCCACTCGATTGGGATCGAGATGCCAAAGGTAGCTCCTATTGCAGCGGTTGAAGTTGTGAACTCTTTGATGCCTGCAACAGTAGAGGCTGCCCTTCTTACACAGATGAACCGCAGAGGACAAATTAAAGGCTGCGTGATTGATGGACCTTTAGCACTCGACAATGCCATTAACATAGAAGCAGCCAAGCAAAAAGGCATTCAAAGTGAAGTTGCCGGTCAAGCAGATATATTACTCGTTCCAGCAATTGAAACAGGGAACGTCTTATATAAATCCCTTATTTATTTTGCTAAAGCAAAAGTTGGAGCTATTCTAGCAGGAGCAAAAGCTCCGGTCGTCTTAACATCCAGAGCAGATTCATCAGAAAGTAAATTATACTCACTGGCGCTTGCTATCAGCGTCGCTCAACAGAATTCTTAGGAGGCACTAACAATGAAAATTTTTGACTATATGGAAACATACGATTACGAGCAGTTATTATTTTGCCAAGATAAAGATTCAGGCTTAAAAGCCATTATTGCTATTCACGATACAACAATTGGACCAGCTCTAGGCGGTACAAGAATGTGGACATATGAATCAGAAGAGGCTGCAATTGAAGATGCGCTTCGTCTATCACGCGGAATGACTTATAAAAATGCAGCAGCAGGCTTGAATTTAGGAGGAGGGAAAACGGTTATTATCGGAGATCCTCGCAAAGATAAAAATGAAGCAATGTTCCGTGCATTTGGTCGCTTTATTCAAGGGTTAAATGGTCGATATATTACAGCAGAAGATGTGGGCACAACGGTAGAGGATATGGATATTGTATATGAGGAAACGGATTATGTAACGGGTGTATCTCCTGCTTTTGGTTCATCAGGCAATCCATCACCAGTCACAGCCTACGGCGTATACCGAGGAATTAAAGCAGCAGCAAAAGAAGCATTTGGAACAGATATGCTTGAAGGAAAAGTAGTAGCTGTCCAAGGTGTAGGAAACGTAGCGTATAATTTATGCCGCCACCTTCACGAAGAAGGAGCAAAACTTATTGTAACGGATATTAATAAAGAAGCTGTTCAGCGTGCGGTAGAAGAATTTGGTGCGCAAGCAGTAGACCCGAATGATATTTATGGTGTAGAATGTGATATCTATGCTCCTTGTGCACTTGGAGCAACGATTAACGATGAAACGATCCCTCAAATAAAAGCAAAAGTTATTGCAGGGGCAGCTAATAATCAATTGAAAGAAACGCGTCATGGTGATTTAATTCATGAATTAGGCATTGTATATGCACCCGACTATGTTATTAACGCAGGAGGCGTTATTAACGTAGCTGATGAGCTAGTTGGATATAACCGTGAGCGTGCCCTGAAAAAAGTTGAAGGTATTTATGATAATATTGAAAAGGTAGTTGAAATCTCAAAGCGAGATGGCATTCCAACCTATCTAGCAGCAGATCGCTTAGCTGAAGAAAGAATTGAAAAGCTGCGTCGTTCACGCAGTCAATTTTTACAAAATGGACAGCATATTTTAAGTAGACGTCATACGCGCTAATGTTTGAGCTGAAGGCTAGGCAAAAGGAATAAATGAAATCCTTTCGACCTAGCCTTCGTTTATGAGAATGATAAGGTAGGAGGACATGTGTTGGATATGCACGAATATCGAATGCTGATAATAAATCCGGGTTCAACGTCCACAAAAATTGGCGTATTTCACAACGATAAACCAATTTTTGATCGAACAATCCGCTACGATTCACAGCAAATGAATCAGTTTGAGACGATATATGCACAGTATGAGTTCCGTAAAAACTCGATTTTAGAGGCACTTGATGAAGAAGGGATTAATTTATCTAAATTAAGTGCAGTATGTGGAAGAGGAGGGCTTTTACGCCCGATTGAAGGCGGCACATACGAAGTAAATCAAGCCATGCTCAAAGATTTAAAAGACGGTTATGCCGGCCATCATGCTTCAAATTTAGGCGGGATTTTAGCTTTTGAGATTGCATCTGGATTAAATATACCAGCGTACATTGTTGATCCAGTGGTGGTAGATGAGCTAAGTGACATCGCTCGTATCTCAGGAACTCCTTTTATGGAAAGGAAAAGCATCTTTCACGCGCTGAATCAAAAATCGGTTGCTCGAAAAGTGGCTAAAGAAATGAATAGCACATATGAACAAATGAACGTTATTGTTACCCATATGGGTGGAGGCATTACAGTCGGAGTTCACCAACGCGGAAAAGTAATTGATGTGAACAATGGCCTGCACGGTGACGGTCCTTTTAGTCCAGAGCGCGCTGGCGGTGTACCGGTTGGTGAATTAGTTCGTCTTTGCTTTTCAGGTCAGTATTACCGCGAGGAGATTATGAAAATGCTTGTAGGGAAAGGCGGGCTTGTCGGTTATTTGGGCACATCTGACGTGCAGAAAGTCGAAGCGCTAGTGAAAAATGGAAACGAAAAAGCTAAGCTTATCTACGAAGCAATGGCTTATCAAATTTCGAAGGAAATTGGAGCTGCCAGTACGGTATTGCATGGAAAAGTAGATGCCATTATTTTAACGGGAGGCATTGCTTATTCAAAAGCGTTTGTTGAGCTGATTATTAATCATGTAAAGTGGATTGCAGATGTCATTGTTTATCCTGGAGAAAATGAGCTTCAAGCGCTAGCTGAAGGGGCTCTCCGAGTGCTTACAGGTGAAGAAGAAGTGAAGGAATATAAAGGCGCTTAATAGCGTTTGCAGAAAGGTGTGAAGCAGTGTGGCAAAAGAATATGATTTGGTCATTCTCGGCGGTGGAACCGGAGGGTACGTAGCAGCTATTCGTGCCTCTCAGTTAGGTCTATCGGTAGCGGTTGTAGAAAAAAATAAGTTAGGCGGCACATGCCTGCACGCAGGGTGTATCCCAAGCAAAGCTTTACTAAGAAGTGCAGAAGTCTACCAAACAGCTAAGAAAAGCAGTGAATTTGGCGTAGAAACGTCCAATGTGCTATTGAACTATGCACGTGTACAAGAACGAAAGTCAGAAATTGTTTCACAGTTACATAATGGTGTTAAACAGCTAATGAAAAAAGGTAAAATTGACGTATATGAAGGAATTGGACGTATTTTAGGCCCTTCTATTTTTTCTCCTATGCCAGGAACTATCTCCGTCGAATTAAAAAGCGGTGAAGAAAACGAAATGCTTATTCCAAAGAATGTAATTGTCGCAACCGGGTCTCGTCCTAGAACATTACCTGGTCTAACGATTGACGGAGAGAAAGTAATCACTTCAGATGAAGCATTAAAGATGGAAACACTTCCTGCTTCTATTATTATTGTGGGAGGCGGCGTCATTGGAATTGAATGGGCGTCAATGCTCACAGATTTTGATGTTGATGTAACGGTTGTGGAATACAGCGATCGAATTTTACCAACAGAAGATCAAGATATCTCCCGTGAAATGACGAAGCTTTTAAAAGCAAAAGGAGTTAACATTATTACTTCTGCTAAAGTAATGGCTGATACACTGTCTATTGATGGTCAGGTGAAAATTTCCGCTCAAGTAGGAGACGATATGCAAGAATATGAAGCAGAAAAGCTGCTTGTATCTGTAGGGCGTCAAGCGAATGTCGAAGGAATTGGTCTCGAGAATACCGATATTGTAGTAGAAAACGGTGTGATTGCCACAAATGATTTTTATCAAACGAAAGAATCTCATATCTACGCAATTGGAGATGTGATTGGCGGACTGCAGCTTGCACATGTAGCTTCTCACGAAGGAATTGTAGCTGTGGAGCATTTACATGGTGAAAAGCCTTTGAAGATTGATTATACAACAATCTCTAAATGCGTATACAGCAGCCCGGAGGCAGCAAGTGTAGGATTAACAGAACAAGAAGCAAAACAGCAAGGGTTTCAGCTGAAGGTTGGAAAGTTTCCGTTTAAGGCCGTTGGAAAAGCTCTTGTATATGGAGAGGCAGAGGGGTTTGTTAAAATTATTGCTGATGCCGACACAAATGATGTCCTTGGTGTGCATATGATTGGACCTCACGTGACGGATATGATCTCTGAAGCAGGTCTTGCAAAGGTATTGGATGCTACACCATGGGAAATTGCTCATACCATTCATCCTCACCCTAGCCTTTCAGAAGCGATGGGAGAAGCTTCATTAGCTGTAGATGGAAAAGCGATTCATTTTTGATGATTAAAGGAGGTTTAAACATGACAAAAAACCGTCATGAATCATTAGGATTAACTGATGAACAAGTACTTGAAATGTACCGCACTATGCTGCTTGCACGAAAAATTGATGAGCGTATGTGGCTATTAAATCGTGCAGGGAAGGTGCCTTTTGTTATTTCATGTCAAGGTCAGGAAGCCGCTCAAGTTGGCGCAGCTTTTGCCTTAAATAGAGAGAATGATTACATATTACCTTATTACCGCGATCTGGGTGTTGTGCTAGCATTTGGAATGACTGCGCGCGATTTAATGCTTTCTGGGTTTGCTAAAGCAGAAGATCCAAACTCAGGAGGTCGTCAAATGCCAGGTCACTTTGGCCATAAGGAAAAGCGAATTGTAACAGGATCTTCTCCAGTTACAACACAGGTGCCTCATGCAGTAGGAATCGCTTTAGCAGGACGACTGGAGAAAAAAGACTTAGTAACGTTTGTGACGTTTGGAGAAGGATCTTCTAACCAAGGAGATTTCCATGAAGGCGCGAACTTTGCAGGTGTTCATAAGCTTCCTGTTATCTTTATGTGTGAAAATAACAAGTATGCGATTTCTGTTCCGGTTGAAAAGCAGCTAGGATGCGCAAAAGTATCTGATCGTGCAATTGGATATGGTATGCCAGGCTACACAATTGATGGAAACGATGTCCTTGAAGTATACCGAGTGGTAAAAGAAGCAAGAGATCGTGCATCCAGAGGAGAAGGACCTACTCTTATTGAAACTGTTTCAGAGCGTTTGACTGCCCATTCAAGTGATGACGATGATCGTGCATATCGCGGAGCAGAAGAATTGTCTGAAGCTAAAAAGAGCGATCCGCTTGCGTACTTTGCGACTTATTTAAAAGAGGTTAACGTGTTAACCGATGAACGAGAAAAACAAATGCTTGATGATATTATGAACATCGTTAATGATGCAACAGATTATGCTGAAAACGCTCCTTATGCAGAAGCGGAATCGGCTTTAAAATACGTGTACGGTGAGTAAGGAGGAGAACATATGCCGGTTATTTCATATATTGATGCAGTAACAATGGCCATTCGTGAAGAAATGGAAAGAGATTCCCGCGTGTTTGTATTAGGAGAAGACGTAGGGAAAAAAGGCGGCGTATTTAAAGCAACCAACGGACTATACGAACAGTTCGGGGAAGAAAGAGTCATTGACACGCCTCTTGCAGAGTCTGCTATTGCAGGGGTAGGAATCGGAGCGGCAATGTACGGCATGCGTCCGATTGCTGAAATGCAATTTGCTGATTTTATTATGCCCGCAGTCAATCAAATTGTGTCAGAAGCAGCGAAAATTCGCTATCGTTCTAATAATGATTGGAGTTGTCCAATTACAATTCGAGCTCCTTACGGCGGCGGAGTTCACGGTGCTCTTTATCATTCTCAATCTGTTGAAGCACTATTTGCCAATACGCCAGGGTTAAAGATTGTGATGCCTTCTACGCCTTATGACGTAAAGGGATTATTAAAAGCAGCTATTCGTGATGATGATCCAGTTCTTTTCTTTGAGCATAAGCGTGCGTACCGTTTGATTAAAGGAGAAGTCCCTGAAGATGATTATGTACTTCCGATTGGCAAAGCAGATGTAAAGAGAGAAGGAGACGACATCACGGTTATTACATATGGTCTTTGTGTACACTTTGCTCTTCAAGCTGCTGAAAAACTGGAAGCAGACGGTATTTCAGCACACATCTTAGATTTAAGAACGGTCTATCCGCTTGATAAAGAAGCTATTATTGAAGCAGCATCTAAAACAGGTAAAGTACTGCTTTTAACGGAAGACAACAAAGAAGGCAGCATCATGAGCGAAGTAGCAGCTATTATTGCTGAACACTGCTTATTCGATTTAGATGCGCCAATTCAGCGCCTTGCTGGCCCTGATGTTCCAGCTATGCCGTATGCACCAACAATGGAAAAATATTTTATGGTGAATCCAGATAAAGTAGAAAAAGCAATGAGAGAATTAGCTCAATTTTAAAAGGAGTTGTATCAATTGGCTATTGAAAAAATTACGATGCCGCAGCTCGGTGAAAGTGTAACAGAAGGTACAATTAGCAAATGGCTCGTTTCTGTTGGAGATCACGTAAATAAGTACGACCCGTTAGCTGAAGTCATGACGGATAAAGTAAATGCTGAAGTGCCTTCTTCTTTTAGTGGAACAATTAAAGAGTTAATTGCAGGTGAAGATGATACTTTGCCTGTAGGAGAAGTGATTTGTTTAATTGAAGTAGAAGGAACTGTACCTCAAAAAGAACAGAAAACGTCTGATAAGACTGTAGAAGAATCAGCGTCAAAAACAGCGGACAGTCAATCCAATAAAAGTCGATACTCTCCAGCTGTTATGCGTCTGTCACAAGAGTATAATATTAATTTAGATACCGTGACAGGGACAGGGGCGGGCGGCCGCATTACGAGAAAAGATATTTTAGCTGTTATTGAAAAAGGCGGAGCTGCTGAAGTGAAAGAAACACCTGCATCAACAGTTCAGCCAGAAGCACCTGTAGCGGCAGCTGCTCCAAAAACGCAGCAGCCCGCGCCGGTTGTGTCTGCAGCAGGAGATCAAGAAATCCCTGTTACAGGCGTGCGTAAAGCTATTGCAGCAAATATGCTTCGCAGCAAGCACGAAATTCCGCATGCATGGACAATGGTTGAAGTTGATGTAACGAACTTAGTTTCTTATCGTGATGCATTAAAGACGGACTTCAAACAAAAAGAAGGTTTTAACTTAACGTATTTTGCGTTCTTCGTAAAAGCAGTGGCTCAAGCTTTAAAAGAATTCCCTCAAATGAATTCAATGTGGGCAGGAGACCGTATTGTTCAGAAAAAGGACATTAATGTATCGATTGCTGTTGCAACAGACGATGCTTTATTTGTGCCGGTTATTAAACAAGCCGATGAAAAGACAATCAAAGGCATTGCGCGTGAAATTACAGAGCTCGCGCAAAAAGTTCGTACGGGTTCATTGAAGTCTGAAGACATGCAGGGCGGAACGTTTACTGTTAACAACACTGGATCATTTGGTTCCGTTCAATCAATGGGGATTATTAATTACCCGCAAGCGGCTATTTTACAAGTAGAATCTATTGTAAAACGTCCGGTTATTATTGATAACATGATTGCTGTTCGAGATATGGTTAACTTATGTTTATCACTTGATCACCGCGTGTTAGACGGCTTGGTGTGCGGCAGATTCTTGGCAAGAGTTAAAGAGATTTTAGAATCTACTTCTAAAGAGAATACGTCCGTCTATTAAAACAGAGGCTGACACAAAAATATTTTAGCTGAAGGAAGATCCGAACGATGAATTTAGATTCTTGAAAGAGAATCCAACTCGTTCGGATTTTTTTATGGTGATGGTAAACGTAGGTTAATTATGTCCCGGTCCCTTTTTATTTTGAAGCAATGATTGAACAATTTGTAAAAGATGTATTAAAATAAAAGAAGAATCATCAAACTTCAAAGTGTAATCATCTCGGTTTAGCAGGCAGCTATTAACTGTAAAGGGGCATGGAAATGAAAACAAATACATTATCATTTCATGAATTTACACGTACACCTAAAGAAGATTGGGCACAGGAAGTTAGCAAAAATACCGCGATCTCTTCAAAAGAAACGTTGGAAAACATCTTTTTGAAACCGCTTTATTTCGAAAGTGATACGGCACATTTAGACTACTTACAGCAGAGTCCGGCGGGAATAGATTGTTTAAGCGGAGCCGGTAAAGAATCATACATACTAGGGGAATGGGAAATCACCCAAAAAATCGACTTACCTTCTATTAAAGAAAGCAATAAACTTCTTTTACACAGTTTGAGAAATGGACAAAATACGGCCGCTTTTACGTGCAGTGAAGCAATGAGGCAAGGGAAAGACGTTGATGAAGCAACTGAAGCTGAAGTAGCATCAGGCGCTACAATTTCTACTTTAGAGGATGTTGCTCATTTGTTTCAGCATGTAGCTCTTGAAGCGGTGCCTTTATTTTTAAATACGGGATGTACATCCGTTCCGCTTCTTTCGTTTCTAAAAGCATACTGTGCTGATCATAACTTTAATATGAGACAGCTAAAAGGAACGGTTGGAATGGATCCGCTCGGCACCCTTGCTGAATATGGAAGAGTTCCACTTTCTACTCGAGATTTATACGATCATTTAGCTTACGCAACGCGTTTGGCTCACAGTAATGTTCCAGAGCTCAAAACGATCATTGTATCAAGCATTCCTTACCATAACAGCGGTGCAAACGCTGTTCAAGAACTAGCTTATATGCTTGCTACAGGGGTGCAGTATATTGATGAATGCATAAAACGCGGTTTGTCCTTACATCAAGTTTTACCTCACATGACCTTTTCTTTTTCAGTTAGCTCACATTTATTTATGGAAATATCCAAACTTCGTGCTTTTCGCATGCTTTGGGCAAATGTGGTTCGTGCTTTTGATGACACGGCCGTTTCAGTGCCGTTTATCCATACAGAAACGTCACATCTTACACAGTCTAAAGAAGATATGTATACAAATGCATTAAGGAGCACGGTTCAAGCATTTGCTTCTATTGTAGGAGGAGCGGATAGTCTGCATATTGAGCCATATGATTCTGTCACGTCTTCATCTTCTCAGTTCGCTCATCGCCTTGCCCGTAACACTCACTTAATTTTGCAGCACGAAACACATATATCAAAAGTAACGGATCCTGCCGGAGGCTCTTGGTACGTTGAAGCCTACACACATGAATTAATGACAAAAGCTTGGGAGTTATTTGGCAACATTGAAGACCACGGCGGAATGGAAGAAGCTTTAAAACAAGGGCGAATTCAAGATGAAGTTGAACAAATGAAAGTAAAAAGACAAGAGAATATAGAGTGCCGAATTGAGCGCTTGATCGGAGTCACACACTATGCTCCTAAGCAACAGGATGTATCTCAAGAGATAAAAAGCACCCCGTTTAGAAAAGAAGAAATAAAAATGGATAAATACAGTGATCAGAACGCTTCGGAATTTTCATCAAATCTTTCCCTAGAGGATTATACAAATCTAGCATCTAAAGGGGTAACAGCAGGGTGGATGCTAAAACAAATGGCGAAGCAGACACAGCCTGACAGTGTTGTGCCGCTCACTAAGTGGAGAGCAGCAGAGAAGTTTGAAAAAATACGGGTTTATACAAAGGGAATGAGCATTGGCATTATGGAGCTCACCGATCCTAACAGCCGTAAAAAAGCTGAGATTGCCCGGTCTTTATTTGAAAGTGCAGGCTTTGCGTGTGAAACAATTAAAAACATAGATTCCTATGTCGAGATAGCAGATTGGATGAATGAACAAAAGCACGAAGCATATGTGATCTGTGGAAGTGATGAACTCGTGGAAAAGCTCTTAACAAAAGCGATGACGTATTTTGAGGAAGATTCCGTTTATGTGTACGTAGTAGGGGAAGAACATGTATCACGCAAAACGCAGTGGCAGCAAAAAGGTGTAATGAGCGTCATACATCCTAAGACGAATGTTATTCAATGCGTTAAGAAGTTATTATGTGCTTTGGAGGTAGAAGTTCATGTATAAAAAGCCTTCTTTTTCTAATATTCCATTATCATTTTCAAAGCAGCAAAGGGAAGATGACGTGACTCAAAGTTCATTCACTGCCTTTCAAACAAATGAACAAATTGAATTAAAATCAGTATATACAAAAAAAGATAGAGATAGCCTCGATTTTATTCACTTTGCACCTGGTGTCCCACCGTTTGTGAGAGGACCGTATGCAACGATGTATGTGAATCGGCCTTGGACTATTAGGCAGTATGCAGGATACTCAACGGCGGAGGAAAGCAATGCCTTTTACCGCCGAAACCTAGCTGCTGGACAGAAAGGGCTGTCTGTTGCTTTTGATCTTGCTACCCACCGCGGCTACGACTCTGATCATCCAAGAGTTGTTGGAGATGTAGGGAAAGCAGGTGTGGCAATTGATTCAATGATAGATATGAAGCAGCTGTTTGAAGGGATTCCGCTTGATCAAATGTCCGTGTCGATGACAATGAACGGGGCGGTGCTTCCTATTTTAGCTTTCTACATCGTAACAGCTGAAGAACAAGGCGTAAAAAAAGAAAAGCTGGCTGGAACGATTCAAAATGATATTTTAAAAGAATATATGGTGCGCAATACGTATATTTATCCTCCTGAGATGTCAATGCGAATCATTGCGGATATTTTTAAATATACAGCGGAGTACATGCCGAAATTTAACAGTATCAGTATATCAGGCTATCATATGCAAGAAGCAGGTGCTCCAGCAGACTTAGAGCTTGCTTATACGCTTGCAGATGGACTTGAATATGTACGAACCGGCTTGAAAGCGGGAATTACAATTGACGCATTTGCTCCGAGGCTATCCTTTTTCTGGGCAATTGGAATGAACTATTTTATGGAAGTAGCGAAAATGAGAGCAGGGAGGCTGCTGTGGGCAAAATTAATGAAGCAGTTTGAGCCGGATAACCCTAAATCTCTAGCTCTTAGAACGCATTCTCAAACGTCCGGATGGAGCTTAACGGAGCAGGATCCATTTAATAATGTTATTAGAACATGCGTCGAAGCTCTGGCTGCAGTATCAGGACATACGCAGTCGCTTCATACAAACGCACTAGATGAAGCGATTGCTCTTCCAACTGATTTTTCAGCTAGAATTGCCCGAAATACGCAGCTTTATTTACAAAATGAAACGGAGATTTGTTCCGTTATTGATCCTTGGGGAGGCTCTTATTATGTGGAATCATTAACGAATGAATTAATGATAAAAGCGTGGAAGCACCTTGAAGAAATAGAGCAGCTCGGCGGAATGACAAAAGCAATAGAAGCAGGCGTACCTAAAATGAAGATAGAAGAAGCCGCTGCGCGCAGACAAGCAAGAATAGACTCGCAGGCAGAAATTATTGTAGGTGTGAATCAGTTTCAGCCGGAGCAAGAAGAACCGCTTGATATTCTTGATATTGATAACACAGCAGTTCGAATGAAGCAGCTGGAAAAGTTAAAGAAAATACGCAGTGAACGTAACGAACAAGCGGTAATCGAAGCGCTTAATCGACTGACCAATTGTGCCAAAACAGGTGAAGGGAATCTCCTTGCTTTTGCGGTTGAAGCTGCGAGAGCTAGAGCTACACTAGGTGAAATTTCAGAAGCTATTGAGAAAGTGGCTGGAAGACATCAGGCTACTTCTAAGTCAGTCAGCGGGGTATACAGTGCGGAGTTTGTGCATCGAGATCAAATCGAAGAAGTTCGAAAGCTCACGGCTGAATTTTTAGAGGAAGAAGGAAGACGCCCAAGAATTTTAGTCGCAAAAATGGGGCAAGACGGGCATGACAGAGGATCGAAAGTCATTTCAACAGCCTTTGCTGATCTTGGATTTGATGTTGATATCGGTCCTTTATTTCAAACGCCTCAAGAAACAGCAAGGCAAGCTGTAGAAAACGACGTACATGTGATTGGCATAAGTTCTTTGGCAGCCGGGCATAAAACGTTACTGCCGCAGCTTGTTGATGAGTTAAAGAAATTAGAGCGCGACGATATCGTTGTTATTGTCGGAGGCGTTATTCCTAAACAAGACTACTCATTTCTTTTAGAACACGGCGCTTCTGCAATCTTTGGACCTGGAACAGTAATCCCAAAAGCGGCCGTTTCCGTTTTATATGAAATAAAGAAACGGTTAGAAGAATAGTTGGTGAAGACAATTGGTGAAATTAAAAACGGTACAAGATTATAAACAAGGGCTGCTTGAAGGAAAAAGAACAGCGTTAGCTCAAGCTATTACTTTAATTGAAAGTAAAGCGCCCAAGCATAAAGTAATAGCACAACAGCTGATTAAAGAAATCTATCCTCATACGGGGCATTCAGTGCGCATCGGTTTTACAGGCGTACCCGGAGCAGGAAAAAGTACGCTGATTGACAAATTTGGGTCGTACCTATGCAAAAATGGCCATTCCGTTGCAGTTTTGGCAGTCGATCCAAGCAGTACCTTGTCTGGAGGAAGTATTTTAGGAGATAAAACGAGAATGGAGCTTCTTACCAAACAAGAGAACGCTTTTGTCCGTCCTTCACCTTCTCAAGGAACGCTTGGAGGTGTTCATCTTAAAACGAGAGAAGCCATTTTTCTTTGTGAAGCGGCTGGGTATAACATCATATTTGTCGAAACGATGGGCGTTGGCCAAGGTGAAATGATTGTAAAAGAGATGGTAGACTTCTTTGTTCTGCTTGCTTTAACCGGAGCAGGAGATGATTTGCAAGGAATTAAAAAAGGGCTGCTTGAATGGGTTAATTTGATTTGTGTAAATAAAGCAGACGGGGATAACCGGCTAAAAGCAGAAGTGACTGCAAAAGAATACGAAAGCGTCATCGGTTTCCTTCACGATCATTCTGAAGGGTGGAACCCACAGGTCATCACAACTTCTGCTTATGAAGAAGCATCATTTCAAGACTTGTGGAAGATAATTTGTAACTATAAGGAATGGATGAATAAAAATGATCTGTTTTATACAGTAAGACAAAAGCAAATGAAGGCATGGTTACAAGCAAGTGTTAATGAATATTTACAAGAATCATTTTATGAACATCCTTTAGTTAAGCAAACGTTAGGGGATGTTGAAAAACAAATGATGACGGGAGATGTCACAATGGCTGAAGCTCTCGAACACTTAATTAAAACCTACCAGCAGGCGATGAAGGAAATATAAAAAAGGATCCTGTATTTTATGCGGATCCTTCTACACTAGGGAGTTAAGAGTATGGTTTTCTAGCTGTAAAAATAGTATCACCATTTCTTTTCTTGTTTAATCTTGATTACCAAGAAAAAATGAGTCAAAGCAATCGCCTTTTTAGTTTTCGTTTGCTATGATAAAGAATAGATAGCAAAAGGGAGGTATGAAAATGAATATCGATTTTAACTTGTTTATGAACGACGTTGTTCGTCAAGCCCGTAAAGAAATTACAGCTGCTGGTTATACAGAATTAACGACGGCTGAAGCGGTAGATGAAACGTTTAAAAAGCCTGGTACAACGCTTGTAATGGTGAATTCAGTCTGTGGTTGTGCAGGAGGTATTGCAAGACCTGCTGCAGCGCACGCTGTACATTATGATAAACGTCCAACAAACTTGGTTACAGTATTTGCTGGGCAAGATAAAGAAGCAACTGCACGTGCACGCGAATACTTTGAAGGTTATCCGCCTTCATCTCCATCTTTCGCCTTATTAAAAGACGGAAAAATTATCACAATGGTAGAGCGTCACGAAATTGAAGGCCATGAGCCAATGTCAGTTGTGATGAAGCTGCAAGAAGCATTCGAACAGCACTGTGAAGAAGTGTAAGAGAGAAGCCGTTTTGAACGGCTTCTTTTTTTATGCGTTTTTTTACCTATCTGTATGCAGGCTTTCTAACGAGTGGAAAATGTTGAGAAAAGGTATTTTCAAATAGTGAAACTTATATTTAAAAAAGATATTGCATATTTATAATGTTGTGTTAAAATACATTTATATGAATATATATTTAAATTTCGACATTTACTTGCAATAGCAAAAAACTTATTTCATAATATTATTAATTTTTAAAAAATAATGTAAGGAATAAACTAGGGGGAACGAAGATGAAATTGAAGAAGTGGTTATCGGTAACGGCAATTGGTCTTTTAACAGCAGGCGTTTTAGCTGCATGCGGAGCAGGAGAAGGAACGTCTAATGGCGGAGCAAGCAGCGACGACAAAGATAAAAAAGTACTAGTAATGGGAACATCAGCAGATTACCCACCATTTGAATATATTGATACGGCAAAAGGTGATAGTGAAGCAATCGGATTTGACGTAGATTTAGCAAAAACAATCGGTAAAAAGTTAGGCTATGACGTACAGGTGAAGGATATGGAATTTGGCGGATTAATTCCAGCTTTACAATCTAATAAAGTCGATTTAGTTTTAGCTGGTATGACGCCAACTGAAAAGCGTAAAAAGAACGTGGACTTCTCAGACGTATATTATGAAGCAAAAAACATGATTGTATCGAAGAAAGATGCCCCAATTAAAAATGCAGAAGAACTAAAAGGAAAAACAGTCGGTGTACAAACTTCTTCTATTCAAGCAGACGAAGCAAAAGAAATTGCAAAAGAAGTTGACGGAGTAAATGTAACAACGCGTGACCGTATTCCAGAACTAATTCAAGAAATGAAATCAAATCGTATCGATGCAGCGATTATTGAAGATACAGTAGCTAAAGGATATGTGAATAAAGACAAAAGCTTGCAAATGTCTGATACAGGGCGTCCAGATTCAAGTAAAGGATCAGCAATCGCATTTCCTAAAGACAGCAAGCTAACGAATGACTTTAACCGTGAATTAAAGAAAATGAAAGAAAACGGTGAATTAGATAAATTAATCGTTAAGTGGTTTGATAACCAAAAATAAGAATGATAGTTAGAGAGGAATGGAACTAGGCATGAATTTGGATTTTTCGCAAATCGTGCCTTCTATGCCTTATATTTTAAAAGGGATAGGGGTAACGATACAGATAGTCCTAGCTTCAGCAATTTTAGGGTTTGTGCTGGGAGTTATTTTATCTTTATGTAAAATCAGCCGCAATAAACCTCTTCAATGGTTTGCGGATGCATATACGTCTGTGTTTCGCGGAACACCGCTAGTACTGCAATTATTATTAATATACTTTGGATTACCTCAGCTGCTCGGGTTTGATATTGCCCCGTTTCCAGCGGCCGTTGCTGCGTTCGGGCTAAACTCTGCAGCATATATATCTGAAATTATTCGCGCTGGTATTTTAGCTGTTGATAAAGGACAGCGTGAAGCGGCATTAGCGTTAGGAATTCCTTATCGCCGCATGATGGGACAAATTATTTTGCCACAGGCACTCAAAAATATTTTACCTGCTTTAATGAATGAGTTCATTACATTAACAAAGGAATCAGCTATCGTTACAGTTATCGGAGCACTCGACATTATGCGACGTGCTTACATTGTAGGTGGAGAAAAATTCGCCTACCTTGAACCGTTAATTTTTGCAGGGTTGATTTATTATGTAATGGTAATGGGCTTAACGCTCCTTGGTAAAGCAGTCGAGAGGAGAATGAGAAAAGGTGATTAATGTTGAAAATCTACACAAATCATTTGGTAAAAATGAAGTTTTAAAAGGTATTTCAACTACGATTAAAGAAAAAGAAGTCGTGGCTGTTATTGGCCCTTCTGGTTCTGGTAAATCTACTTTTTTACGCTGTATGAACCTGCTTGAAGAACCGACGAGCGGAGTCGTTTCAATTAACGGTCAAGTGATTACAGATAAAAAAACAAACATTATGCGTGTGCGTGAAAACGTAGGAATGGTATTTCAGCATTTTCACTTGTTTCCACATATGACAGTGCTTGAAAATTTGACGTATGCTCCGATGACGGTAAAAGGCGTGTCAAGAGAAACGGCTGTTGCTAAAGGCAAAGAATTACTCCAAAAAGTGGGACTTGCTCAGAAAGCCAACGAGTTTCCAAATCGCTTATCGGGCGGTCAAAAGCAGCGTGTAGCTATTGCGAGAGCACTGGCAATGGAGCCGAAAGTGATGCTGTTTGACGAACCAACATCAGCATTGGATCCAGAGATGGTAAAAGAAGTACTAGATGTAATGAAGTCGCTAACAGAAACAGGAATGACGATGGTCATTGTAACGCATGAAATGGGATTTGCACGAGAAGTAGCGGATCGTGTGCTGTTTTTAGACGGCGGTGTTCTTGTTGAAGATGCGCCTCCGGCTGAATTTTTCTCAGCGCCTAAAAGCAAGCGTGCTAAAGATTTCTTAGAAAAGATTTTATAATAAAAAAGTGCAGGAAGAGTACGATCTTTTCTGCACTTTTTTTATTGGAATTTATACGGTACAGCAAGATTTAAGGTTGTGTTATTTTTCTATTCGTGTTAATAAAGAATAGAGTATTTTATCACACTAAAAAGAAACCAACATGTAGGAGTCTAGAAAATGAAATTTAAAATTGGGTACCGGACAATTAAAACAGCCGTCGGTACATCACTGGCTATTATTATAGCTCAGTTCTTTCACCTCGAGTTTTTTGTATCAGCTGGAATTATCACCATTTTGTGCATTCAAAATTCAAAGAAAAAATCGTTGCGAAGTGCAAGCGATCGTTTTATTGCTTGTTCTTTATCCATTCTGTTTTCGTTTATATTCTTTGAAGGGATTGCTTATCATCCACTTGTTATAGGACTGATGCTGCTTTTGTTTATCCCGGTTACGGTTATATTCAAAGTTAATGCAGGCATTGTTACAAGCTCCGTTATTTTGCTTCATATTTACTCCAAAGGCAATATGACATGGGGAATCGTCTTTAATGAACTTGGCTTAATTGTAATTGGGATAGGTGTTGCCCTGCTTGTGAATTTATACATGCCAAGTTTAGATCAAGAGCTTCGCACGTATCAGCAAGAAATTGAAGAGAATTTCCGGTCGATGTTAAAAGAAATTGCCTTGTATCTCAGAACCAATGACAGCAGTTGGGACGGTAAGGAAATTGCAGATACGGTAAAAATTTTAGAAAAAGCAAAAAGCCTTGCGTTTCGTGATGTAGAAAATCATTTTGTGCGTGGGGAAAACTATTATTACCGCTATTTTAAAATTCGTGAAAAACAGCTTGAAATTATTGAGCGAACGCTTCCTCTCATTACCGCTATTGACTTGGTGGTAGAACAGCGCTACATGATTGCCGATTTCATTGAAGAATTAAGTCTATCCATCCACCCTGGTAATACAGCAAAATTATTTTTAGCCAAACTTCAGCATTTACGAGAAGCGTTTGCAGAGATGCCGCTTCCCAAAACGCGGGAAGAGTTTGAAGCGCGTGCCGATTTACTGCACGTAGTCAAAGAAATTGAACAATATTTGGTTATTAAACAAACCTTAAAAATAAGTTAAACAGCATGCATGTTGTTTATCTTGCTTACGAACACTAAACAAGACAAGAGATATCTCTCTTGTCTTTTACTTAGGACTAACGTAAGGTGGTGGATTACGTGCATGTGTTTGCTTTTATCCTTTTACTACTATCTCCGGTTTGGCCATTAGGAGAAACTCCGTTGCCAAATGATCCTTATATTATTATTAATAAACAAAGCAATGAGCTTGCTTATATTCAAAATAAAGAAATTAAACAAATTATTAAAGTAGCAACGGGGAAAACAGTTAATCTGACGCCGGAAGGGGAGTTCACGGTAACAGTAAAAGCTGTTAATCCTTATTATCGGAGAAGTAATATTGAAGGAGGCGCTCCTCAAAATCCTCTAGGTGTAAGGTGGATTGGGTTTGATGCAAGAGAGACTGACGGACGTATTTATGGCATTCATGGTACAAATCAGCCGGATTCCATCGGTAAATATGTATCGAATGGCTGTATTCGCGTAGAAAATCGTGAAGTAAGCCATTTATATGATCAAGTCCCGTTAGGTACAAAAGTATGGATTGTATCTACAGATCAATCTTTTGAAGAGTTAGCCGCTCAAAAAGGCATTGTGAATATACAGCAAAAGACTGGTGACTAGTCACCAGTCTTTTTTATATGTTTGCATTGCACAAAGAAGCAGCAGTGCATCTATGTTTTTAGTCATCAGTCTCGATTAAAACCACATGGCAAGTCCCGCTAAAAGCGTAGATATTAACATGACAAGAAGCATTAAAAACACAATGGTTTTTTGGATTTTCTTATTAGACATACAACCAAAGTCCTCCTACACGTTTTTTTCCTATTTTACATGTCTTCCGCTGCTTAGACAAGCAACTTTCTGTAGATACGTGAGCAGGAGATTTCTTTTGTTTTCAAGAATATGTGTAAATGAAAACGCTTTTTTAAAAGAGGTGAGAAAGTGATAAAAGGAATTGATCACATAGGAATAGCTGTAAAATCAATTGAAGGCAGCCTCCCGTTTTATGAAAAGGTATTAGGACTGTCTCTATTAAAAGTAGAAGAAGTAGAAGAACAAGGCGTAAAAGTTGCTTTTATTCAGTGCGGCAACGTAAAAATTGAATTATTAGAGCCGCTCTTTGAAGACAGTGCGGTCGGCGCGTTTATCAAAAAGAGAGGTGAAGGTCTTCATCATGTTGCTTTAGGTGTGCGCACGATTGAAGAACGGATTAACGAGTTAAAGGAAAAGGGTGTGCAAATGATTGACGATGTTCCGCGCAAAGGCGCAGGGGAAGCATCCATTGCTTTTTTGCATCCAAAGTCAGCAAACGGTGTTCTTTATGAGCTCTGTGAAAAAACACTAGAGGAGGAGAAGAAACATGGTTGACATTTATGATAAATTAAATGAATTGTACGATAAGCGCCGAAAGATCGAGTTAGGCGGCGGAGACGAAAAAATTGAAAAACAGCACCATAAAGGAAAACTAACGGCACGCGAACGAATTGAAATTCTTTTGGATGAACATACATTTGTCGAATTAAATCCGTTTATTGAACATCGGTGTGCAGATTTCAGTATGAATAATCAAGTAGGACCAGGAGACGGGGTAGTAACAGGTTACGGCAAGGTAAACGGTCGCTCAGTCTATTTGTTTTCGCAAGATTTTACAGTATTTGGAGGCGCGTTAGGTGAAATGCATGCTAAAAAAATTGCGCACGTAATGGACTTAGCGGCTAAAACAGGCGTACCGTTTATTGGGTTAAATGATTCAGGCGGGGCTCGTATTCAAGAGGGCGTCATGTCTCTCGATGGATACGGTCATATTTTTTATCGAAATGCCATTTATTCGGGTGTCATGCCTCAAATATCTGTTATTATGGGTCCTTGTGCAGGCGGGGCCGTTTACTCACCGGCGATTACGGACTTTGTTTTTATGGTAGAAGAAACAAGTCAAATGTTCATTACAGGACCAAAAGTAATTGAAACGGTAACGGGAGAAAGCATTTCCTCTGAAAATCTTGGAGGAGCAGCTGTTCATAACGAAATTAGCGGTAATGCCCATTTTAGAGGCGCAACAGAACAAGAGGTGCTAGAACAAGTACGAACGCTCTTAAGCTATCTTCCTCAGTCTAGCCAAGAGCAGCCTCCTTTAGCCTCAAAGGCAGAGTCTGATCATTATCGTCCGGATTTATTAGACGTTGTCCCGTTTGATGCCGTGCGCCCTTACGATGTGCGTCAAGTCATTCACCAAGTAGTGGACGAGCACTCATTTTTTGAAGTGCAAAAAGACTTTGCAAGAAATATTGTCATTGGTTTTGCCCGCATAGATGGAAAAGTTGTCGGACTTGTGTGTAACCAGCCTAAAGTAATGGCAGGCAGTTTAGATATTAACTCCTCAGACAAAGCAGCAAGGTTTATTCGATTTTGCGATTCATTTAATATCCCACTTATTACATTTGAAGATGTTACAGGTTTTTTCCCAGGTATCAAGCAGGAACATGGCGGAATTATACGTCATGGTGCTAAAATTTTATATGCATACTCCGAAGCTACCGTTCCGAAAATCACGGTGATTTTGCGAAAGGCGTACGGCGGTGCATACGTAGCTTTAAATAGTAAATCGATTGGAGCGGACCTTGTGTATTCGTGGCCCAATGCCGAAATCGCTGTTATGGGTCCTCAAGGTGCTGCAAATATTATCTTTGCAAACGACATTCGAGGCAGCGAAAACCCAGATGAAACAAGACATGAAAAAATTGAACAGTATCGCGAGAAATTTGCTAATCCTTACGTAGCGGCAAGCGCTGGAATGGTGGATGATGTTATTGATCCTCGGGAAACGCGAATAAAATTAATACAAGCGCTTGAAATGTTGCACAATAAAAAGGAAGAGCGTCCAGCAAAGAAACATGGTAACATACCATTGTAGGTTATTTTTGGAGGGATTACATATTATGATTAATGAACAACGAATCGTTGATTTATTTATTGAATTAGTACAAGTAGACTCAGAAACAAAGCATGAAGAAAAAATTGCTGTTGTACTAAAAGAAAAATTTACCGCATTAGGCGTCGAAGTAGTAGAAGATGATGCCAAAGAAAAAACGGGCCACGGAGCCAACAACTTAATCTGCACACTGCCAGCTACAAAAGAAGGCGTAGACACAATCTACTTTACTTCTCATATGGATACAGTCGTACCTGGAAACGGTATTAAACCATCTATTGAAGATGGCTATATTAAAAGTGACGGCACGACAATTCTTGGAGCGGATGATAAAGCAGGCTTAGCAGCAATGCTAGAAGCCATCACCGTATTAAAAGAAGAAAACATCGCGCACGGAAAAATTGAATTTATTATTACAGTAGGAGAAGAATCTGGCTTAGTGGGCGCTAAAGCTCTTGATTCTAGCCTCGTAACGGCAAAATTCGGCTATGCTTTAGATAGCGATGGCAAAGTGGGAGACATTATCGTTGCTGCGCCGACGCAAGCGAAAGTAAATGCAACAATTTATGGAAAAACAGCTCATGCAGGTGTAGCTCCTGAACGAGGCGTTTCTGCTATTACGATTGCTTCAAGAGCCATTTCTAAAATGCCACTTGGACGTATTGATAAAGAGACTACAGCGAACATTGGACGTTTTGAAGGTGGAACGCAAACGAATATCGTATGTGACCGCGTCGATATTTTAGCAGAAGCTCGTTCATTAATTCCAGAAAAAATGGAAGCACAAGTAGCGAAAATGAAAGAAGCGTTTGAAACAGCTGCACAAGAAATGGGCGGACGTGCGGAAGTGGATATTAAAGTGATGTATCCAGGCTTTAAATTTGGCGATGGAGATCATGTTGTCGAAGTTGCTAAAAAAGCCGTGGCTAATATCGATCGTCCTTCACGCTTGCTTCAAAGCGGAGGCGGAAGCGATGCAAATGTAATCGCAGGCTTTGATATCCCAACAGTAAATCTAGCAGTTGGTTATGAAGACATTCATACAACAAATGAAAAAATTCCGGTAGAAGAACTGGTGAAGACATCTGAACTAGTAGTGTCGATTATTAAAGAAGTAGCAAAATAATAGTTGCAGCCTTGCTTTTATATAAAAGCAAGGCTTTTTACATAGTGAATAGTAAATAGTCTGAATTTTTTAACATAATGTATAATGAAGAAAAGACGGTCGTTTTGTACAATAAAGTTAGTAATACATTTTACCAAAGTAGAAGTTGAGAATAACGTATATAAAAAATATGTAAGCGCTTTCAATTTTAGTTTTATCAACAGATATCCTTGGGAGGTTGATGCAATGCGATCACAGGAAAGTTTGCAGTCCATCATTCAAAACTTTAATGAAGTAGAAAAAGGGTTGTCAAATAGAGAAGCGGTCGAAGAATCTAATCGATGTTTGTACTGTTATGATGCACCCTGTATTCAGGCATGCCCTACAGGAATTGACATCCCGACGTTTATTAAAAAAATTGCATCGGGCAATTTAAAGGGGTCTGCCGAAACGATTATGTCTTCTAATCCTGTAGGAGCAAGTTGTTCGAGAGTTTGTCCAACCGATGAACTATGTGAAGGAGCGTGTGTGCTTAACCATTCAACCAAACCAATTATGATTGGAGATTTGCAGCGCTACGCAACGGATTGGGCTATTCAAAATGAACAGGTGCTGTTTGAGAAAGGAAGAGCAAACGGCAAAAAGGTAGCAATTGTTGGGGGGGGTCCGGCTGGTCTCTCTGCAGCAAGAGAACTGGCCCGATTTGGGTATGACGTAACCATTTTTGAAGCGGAAAAACAAGCAGGAGGGTTAAATACATATGGAATCGTGTCGTTTCGTCTTCCTCAAGCGATTTCATTCTGGGAAGTTGAACAAGTGAAAAATTTAGATGTGAAAATTAAAACAAACGTAAGAATTGGAGAAGATATTCTTCCAAGCGAATTGCTACAGTCGTATGACGCGGTTGTATTAGCTATTGGTATGAGCAAGGTGCCTTCTCTACATGTTGAAGGTGAAGAGCTAGACGGTGTGTATGATGCGATTGATTTTGTGAAAAAAACGAAGTCAGAAGCGTTATCAACAGAATTTGTGGGTAAGCGTGTTGCCGTCATTGGTGCGGGAAATACTGCGATTGATGGTGCTACGTGTTCCGTGCGCTTGGGGGCTGAAAATGTTCAAATTTTATACCGTCGTACACGAGAAGAAATGACGGCTTATGATTTTGAATTTGAATTTGCGAAACAAGATGGTGTTGAATTCCGCTGGTTAACGGCTCCTATACGAATTATTGGAGATGAAAATGATAAGGTGAGCGGGATTGAATGTGTAAAAATGACGTTAACAGATCCAGATGCAGACGGCCGAAGAAAGCCTGTTCCTGTTGAAGGTTCAACGTTTACCATTCCAGTCGATGCTGTTGTTAAAGCAATTGGTCAAGAACGGTACCTGTCTTTGATTCAACAATTTCAGCTGCATCATGAAGACGGAGTTGTCTTAATTAATCAAGAGACGTTTCAAACATCCAATCCAAAAGTATTTGCTTGCGGAGACGTTATTTTTGGTAAAGGGCAAGGAGAAGCAATGGTTGTGACCGCTGCTCAGCAAGGAAAACAAACGGCGTTAAATATTCATATGCAGTTAACAAAAGAAACAATGGAAACAGCTTAAAATCAGGAGGAGGAGAAATCTATGGCAGATTTAACAACAAATTTAGCAGGTATTCAATCACCAAATCCGTTTTGGCTGGCATCCGCACCGCCAACCAATTCAGGTTATCAAGTGCAGCGTGCATTTGAAGCAGGATGGGGAGGCGCAGTTTGGAAAACGCTTGGTGATCCGATTTTAAATGTTTCCTCACGATTTGCTGCCGTTGGCTTCAACGGTCAGCGCGTAGCCGGCTTCAATAATATTGAGTTAATCACCGATCGTCCTCTTGAAGTTAATTTGAAGGAAATCTATGAAACGAAAAAGAAGTTTCCTAACCACGCAATTATTGCCTCTCTTATGGTAGAGCCTCAGCAAGAAAAATGGCATGAAATTGTCAAAAAAGTAGAAGACGTAGGAGTGGATGGATTAGAGCTGAACTTTGGGTGTCCGCATGGGATGGCAGAACGAGGGATGGGTGCTGCCTCTGGGCAAGTCCCAGATTTGGTTGAAAAACAAACGTATTGGGCTAAAGAAGTTGCCCAAACGCCGGTCATTGTTAAATTAACCCCAAATATCACAGATATCACCGTTACAGCAGAAGCAGCGGTTCGAGGCGGTGCTGACGCTGTGAGCATGATTAACACTATTAATAGTTTAGCAGGAGTAGACATTCATTCATGGAATACGATTCCACACGTAGCAGGAAAAGGCGCTCACGGAGGTTATTGCGGCCCGGCTGTTAAGCCGATTGCATTAAACATGGTTGCTGAATGTGCGAGAAGTCCGTTTATTAACGTTCCAATATCAGGTATGGGAGGCGTTTCGAACTGGCAAGAAGCCGTCGAATTTATGCTCATGGGTGCTACAGGTGTGCAAGTATGTACAGCTGCTATGCATCACGGGTTCCGCATTGTAGAGGATATGATTCAAGGTCTCAATTATTATTTGGATGAAAGAGGAATCGAAAAAGTAAGTGATATTGTAGGGAAAGCCGTTTCAAAATATTCCGACTGGGGCAACTTAGATCTCAATTATAAAGTAGTGGCTCGCATCGATCCGGAGACGTGTATTAACTGCAATAAATGTCATATTTCTTGTGAAGATACTTCTCACCAATGTATTGATATGCTGAAAGACCCTTCAGGGAAATCTTATTTAAAAGTAAGAGAAGAAGATTGTGTAGGCTGTAATTTATGTTCGATTGTATGTCCGGTGGACGGGGCTATATCCATGGTTGAATTACCGAATGAACAGCCTCCAATGACGTGGAATGAACGCCAAGCTGCTTTACAAGCGATGGCTGCACAGCGATTAGACGTATAAATACAAAGGGGATGAAGAAATGAAGAAAATCGTTAAAAATGGTGTGGTAGTCACAGCAACAGATACGTATAAAGCGGATATTTTAATTGAAAATGGAGTTATTTCGGCAATTGGCTCGGCATTTGAAGAGCAGGGCTGTGAAGTGATTGATGCAAAAGGTAACTATATATTTCCAGGAGGCATCGATCCTCATACTCATTTAGATATGCCGTTTGGAGGCACCGTTACAAAAGATGACTTTGAAACAGGTACAAGAGCAGCAGCTTTTGGAGGCACGACAACTGTTATTGATTTTTGCTTAACCAATAAAGGCGAACCGCTGCAAAAAGCGATCGGCACATGGCATGAAAAATCGACAGGAAAAGCGGCTATCGATTATAGTTTTCATCTAATGATTGGAGAAATCACGGAAGATGTATTAAATGAGCTTCCTACGATTATTGAAAAAGAGGGAATTACTTCTTTTAAAGTGTTCATGGCCTATAAAAATGTTTTTCAAGCAGACGATGCTACCCTTTATCAAACGCTAGTGCAAGCTAAAAAACTAGGGGCGCTTGTAATGGTACATGCTGAAAATGGAGATGTTATTGAGTATTTAACAGCACAAGCACTAGAACAAGGACAAACCGATCCTATCTATCATGCACTGACTCGTCCTCCAGAAATAGAAGGAGAAGCTACGGGAAGAGCCGCGGTGCTAACGGAGCTGGCTGACTCACAGCTCTATGTTGTTCACGTGTCGTGCGCTGAAGCGGTTAAAAAGATTGCTGAAGCAAGGGGAAAAGGCGTAAATATCTGGGGCGAAACGTGTCCGCAATATTTGACGCTTGACCAAACCTATTTAGAAAAACCGAATTTTGAAGGAGCAAAATACGTATGGTCGCCGCCTTTACGTGAAAAATGGAACCAAGATGTTTTGTGGAATGCTCTGCGTAATGGCGACTTGCAAACGATTGGATCAGATCAGTGTTCGTTTGATTTTAACGGTCAAAAAGATCTGGGAAAAGGAGATTTTACGAAAATTCCAAACGGAGGCCCTATTATCGAGGATCGCATGAGTATTTTATTTTCAGAAGGAGTAGTGAAGAAACGAATTAATATCAATCAGTTTGTAGATATAACATCAACAAAAATTGCTAAGCTGTTCGGACTGTACCCGAAAAAAGGAACAATAGCGGTTGGCGCAGACGCGGATCTGCTTATATTTGACCCTTCTGTTGAACGTACGATTTCAGCAAACACGCATCATATGGCAGTCGATTATAGCGCATTTGAGGGAATGAAAGTCACGGGTGAGCCGGTTTCAGTACTTTGCCGCGGGGAATTTATCGTAAAAGATAAGCAATTTGTCGGTCAAAAAGGCTACGGACAATTTACAAAACGAGCAAAGTTTAATGAGTTAAACACGGCTAACGAAGCTGAAAAATTAATGTTATAAAAACAGATGAAGAAATAGATCGGGGGCAGGGAAATGTCAAGTTACCATGAATATATGGCAGAGCGAGAAAAGATTGATTTTTTGCTGCAAAAAGGATTTAAAATAACAGCCGTAACGGAGAATCTAAGCGGGGCATTTGTGACGTTTGAACGCATCGAAAATAACCAAACCGAACAAGAAACCCTTCATATATTGACGGCGGATGCTAGAAAATATTTTTCATCCGTACTGATTCAACAAGTATAAAAACGGAGGCCGGGACAAAATTATTTTAGCTGAAGGAAGATCCGAACGATTCATCGTTCGGATTTTTTTATTGCTAGGGTGAACGCAGGTTTCATGTACGTAGGTGCTTCTAGCTGTTGATTGGAATTTTAATTATGTTTCAATCTCTTTATTTGTTTACTAATCCCTATAAGTTTTTTACTATATTGTCTGATAAAAGTGATCCGTTTTTGTGTTTTTTTCGTTTTGGATGTGAAACAAAATAACTAGATATTATCCATTGACTGTATTACAGTTGTTACATTTCGTTTACATCGAAAGAGAAAAGGTTTAGTTATCTAGTAAATTGTAGTAAATATTATAGTAGAACGTTTTCAAACTAAATCTATTAAATACGAAAAGGGTGTGACACGGATGGATCAAGCTATGCAGTGTATGACACAGGAAGAAACAAAAATTATTGATAAATTAAAAATGGAAATGTTAAATGCAGTGTCACTACAAGATTTGCGTTTTTATAAAAAAGAAATTCATCGAATTAAAGAACAAGCGGTTAAACGCCAAGGTTTTTTTAATAAATTACAGCAAACAGCTCAGAAGCTGTAACGATCCATTATCGTTACAGCTTTTTTCGTTTCTTTCATTAAATATTTTATTTCTTCTAAATATTTAATATAATGTAAGAAGATATAGCTTTTGTTCTACACATATGCGAAATACGCGTTAATGATCCAGGAGACATGATGTGAAATTCGCTAGGGGCGGTGTTGACTTGAAATCATATTTAACAGTAACAGAGATTTTAACAAGGAAACATTTTGTAAACTGTGAAGTAATAGCTGGAGAGAAAGGTCTTACTAATTCTGTTAAGTGGGTGCACGTGATGGAAGTGACGCGCATTAATGAGCTGCTAAAAGGAAACGAGCTCATTTTATCAACAGGGGTAGGCTGGGGAGAAGATTCTCAATCTTGTTTATCATTTCTTCAGCAATTAATTTCTTGCAAGGCATCAGGACTGTGTATTGAACTTGGCACTTATACTTCTAAGATTCCGCAAATTGTAATTGATAAAGCGAACGAATGTGATTTTCCAATTATTTTATTTCACGAGGAAGTTCCGTTCGTTGAAATTACGCAAGATGTTCACTCGCTTTTAATTAATCAGCACTATCAAATGATTTCCGATTTAGAACAGTATTCTCATAGGCTAAATCAGCTGCTGTTAACAGTTAATGATCCGGCCCTCATCTTACAGTGTTTATATGAATCTACGGGGCTTCTTGTCGGCCTTAAAGTTTCAAATGAATTGCTTACCTTTGCTCCTGAGATGGACTTGCTCAAACAGCAGCTTCTACTTCATTATATAAGCAGGGAAAATGAAAGTCCGCATTTTACTGAGCAGCCTATTCATTTATTAGGACAAGATTATGCTCAGCTATATGTTGCTTCTATAAATGAAGCGTTAACAGAACTTGAAGTGCTCACCGTTGACCGAACGGCGACTGCACTTGCTCAGCATTTTTTGAAGGACCTATATGTCGAAGAGAAAAAAAGAGTAGATGAAACCGAATGGATGACAAAATGGATGAACGGAGAGTTAACTCTTGAACAAATAAAAGACTCTATGCACGAAGTGTGTTCAGATTCGCCTATTCGCGGAGGTGTCGTTGTTTGCTGTAAGTGGCAAAGGCGGGAGAAGTTTGATCGAACATATTTTAAGCTGATCTTGCGAAGCATTTTTGAACAAGAAGGCTTTCACTTATTAGTCTCCGAGCGAAATCGCGAAGTATTATTTATTCTTTTGAACAAACGAATGGTTAGCACGTGGAGAGAGAGATTAGAAAACAGCCTTCATCGCTGGATGAATCAATATGAATCGGATGAAAATTCAAAGAGGAACGCCATTAGCTTTATCGGAATTGGCCAATACTGTGAACAGCTTGACTGCATGCATAAAAGCTATGAAACGGCTAAAGAAACAATTTCGATTCAAGAAATGCTGCAAAAACAAACCATTATTCATTTTTATGATGATTTGCATATGTACCGGATTATTTCGCTTTTACATCAGCATGAAGACTTACAGGAAGTGGTGTTTGAATATCTGCAGCCCGTTATTACATATGATGAAACGTATAATGCAAAACTCATGGAAACATTAAAAATTTATTTAGCATGCAACGGATCTAAACAAGAGACGGCTAAGCGTTTATACATTGTCCGGCAAACGCTGTATCACCGTATCGAAAAACTAGAAAAGCTGCTGGGTGAAGACTTTATGGAGCCGGAAAAACGACTGGCAATTGAGTTTATGATTATGGCATATGAATATTTGTTTATGATGAAAAAGTCGCGCGCGGAATTTATAAACGGATAAGTAAGCAGCTGGAAACAGCTGTTTTTTTATGTTGAGGCTGATTTTACTATATGTTCATTTTAGTTCATGCTTTCTCCTAGTTCACTGCGCAAAATGTGAAACGAGAATCTAGAGTTGTTTCACATTTTGTCTAATGCAACCACCATTTATTTATTCAATAATAAAGGTAGATTTGTCATTTCTTATTTTTTGAGGAGGCCAAGCGATATGTCAGTTGTGAATAATGATACGCAAGTTTTAAAAAATTACGTGGGCGGAAAATGGGTTGATACGGCAGGGGGAAAATTTGGAGAGGTAATTAACCCATCGACGGGCGAAGTCATTGCAAAAGTACCGCTTTCTACAAAAGAAGACGTAGCCAATGCGGTGGAAACAGCTCAAAAAACATTTGAAACATGGCGTAACGTTCCTGCTCCAAAACGAGCAAGATTAATGTTTGCGTTTCAGCATTTACTAGTTAAGCATCATGAAGAGTTAGCTAAATTAGTGGTGCAAGAAAACGGCAAGGCTTTTAAAGAAGCTTACGGTGAAGTACAGCGCGGTATTGAATGCGTGGAGTTTGCCGCGGGTGCTCCTACTTTATTAATGGGGGAATCATTAAATAACATAGCGGAAGAAATTGATTCTGAGATGTTCCGTTTTCCACTGGGTGTCGTTGGCGGCATCACACCTTTTAACTTTCCGATGATGGTACCGCTTTGGATGTTCCCTCTTGCCATTGTATGTGGAAATGCGTTTGTATTAAAACCGTCTGAGCGAACGCCGCTTTTAGCAACGCGACTTGCTGAACTTTTTACAGAAGCAGGAGCACCGGATGGATTATTAAATATTGTGCACGGGGCACACGACGTTGTGAACGGATTAATAGAGCATGAAAAAGTTAAAGCGATTTCATTCGTCGGATCGCAGCCGGTAGCAAAATATGTTTATGAACAAGCTGCATCTCAAGGGAAACGAGTTCAGGCTTTATCTGGAGCTAAAAATCATCATGTTGTGATGCCAGACTGCGATATGGATAAAGCGGTATCACATATTATCAGCTCCGCTTATGGAAGTGCCGGCCAGCGATGCATGGCGTGCAGCGCCGTGGTCGTGGTTGGTGAAAAAGGCGATGAATTCGTCGCAAAATTAAAGCAAAAAGCAGATGAATTAATTATGGGAAGCGGCTTTGATGATGAAGTGCTTCTAACGCCTGTGATTCGAAAAGAGCACCGTGATAAGGTGCTGGATTATATTGAACTTGGCATGAAAGAAGGAGCGGAACTCATTCGTGACGGACGTAAAGAAATGGATGAACATACGGAAGGCAATTTCTTAGGAGCAACAATTTTTGACCGCGTAACTCCTGATATGACCATTGCTAAAGAAGAGATTTTTGCACCTGTACTAAGCTTGCTTCGTGCTGACACATTAGATGAAGCACTTCGCTATATGGAAAAATCCCGTTTTGGAAATGGAGCAACGATTTATACCAAAGATGCAAAAGCGGTGCGTCAATTTAGAGAAGAAGCAGATGCTGGTATGCTCGGTATTAACGTAGGAGTACCTGCTACAATGGCCTTCTTCCCATTCTCCGGTTGGAAAGACTCTTTTTACGGAGATTTGCATGTCAACGGCAAAGACGGTTTGAACTTCTTTACACGTAAAAAGATGGTTACATCACGCTTTGACTTTTAACATATAGATGAATATAGCAAGTGGCTTCGGCATTTTGTCGAAGTCTTTTCATACAGAAAAAAATACCGCGCTAGCGATTTGGGAGTGGATAAGATGGTACAGGTCAGTCAAAATGAAAAAGATCTGCGTGCAAAAGATGAGCAGTATGTATGGCATGGAATGAAACCATACAGTCCGGATGCAACGATGGTAGCTACAAAAGCAAAAGGTGCTTGGATTACAGATGAGCAAGGAAATCGCTATTTAGATGCAATGGCAGGGCTTTGGTGTGTAAATACCGGGTATGGACGGGATGAGTTAGCGCTCGCAGCCTATGAGCAGCTAAAAGAACTGGCTTATTTTCCCCTTACTCAATCTCACGTACCTGCTATCAAACTGGCAGAGAAGCTAAATGAAATGCTAGGTGATGACTATGTTATCTTCTTTTCAAACAGCGGATCTGAAGCAAATGAAACGGCTTTTAAAATTGTGCGTCAGTACCATCAGCAAAAAGGAGAGCATTCTCGCTACAAATTTATTTCGCGTTACCGAGGGTATCATGGGAATTCAATGGGCGCACTAGCAGCAACGGGCCAAGCTCAGCGTAAATATAAATATGAACCGCTTGCCCCTGGCTTTATTCACGTTGCTCCGCCTGATTCGTACCGAGGGCAAGATGACTACGATGCACCGAAAGAACAGCTTCAATCTGTAAAAGATATTGACAATGTTATGACGTGGGAGCTAAGTGAAACGATTGCCGCTGTTATTATGGAGCCAATTATTACAGGAGGAGGAATTCTTTTACCGCCTCAAAATTATATGAAAGGCGTAAAAGAAACGTGTGAAAAACACGGTGCACTTTTAATTGCAGATGAAGTTATTTGCGGCTTTGGACGTACAGGAGAAGCCTTTGGTTTTATGAATTACGATGTAAAACCAGATATCATTACCATGGCAAAAGGAATTACAAGCGCATATCTTCCGCTCTCTGCAACTGCTGTTAAAAAAGAAATTTATGAAGCGTTCAAAGATAGCGATCAGTACGAGTATTTTCGCCATGTTAATACATTTGGAGGAAGTCCAGCTGCGTGTGCACTGGCATTAAAGAATTTAGAAATTATGGAGAGAGAAAATCTTTTTGACCGTTCTAAACAGCTTGGAGCTTACGTATTAAGTGAGCTAAAGCCGCTTATCGATAGCCACCCATACGTTGGAGACGTAAGAGGTAAAGGGCTTTTAATTGGAATTGAACTTGTAGCTGATAAACAAACGAAGGCACCGTTAGACGTTAATCTTGTAAATGAAGTGATTGCTAAATGCAAAAGCAAAGGAGTCATTATTGGGAAAAATGGAGCAACGGTGGCCGGCTATAATAATGTTCTCACCCTCTCGCCGCCTCTCAACATTGAGGAAAGTGATATTGAGCTGTTATTAGCTACTATTACGTATGCGCTTGACAGCATCAAATAGGTAAGTTTGCAAAAAGCCTGTATAATATACTTACAGGCTTTTTGTGCGTGTGAAGGAGGAAGTAGAAAATGGAATTGTTATTTTTAGGAACGGGTGCAGGAGTACCGGCGAAACAGCGGAATGTTTCATCTCTTGCGCTCGAACTTTTGCAAGAAAGAGGGGCGGTGTGGCTTTTTGATTGTGGAGAAGCAACTCAGCATCAAATTTTACATACAACCGTTAAACCGAGGCGAATTGAGAAAATTTTTATTACGCACCTTCACGGTGATCATATTTACGGATTGCCTGGACTCCTTGGAAGCCGTTCGTTTCAAGGCGGAGAATCGCTGCTTACTGTATACGGGCCAAAAGGAATTAAAGAATTTATTGAAGTCACGCTGGCTGTAAGTCAAACTCATCTGCAATATCCTCTAGAGATTGTTGAAATAGAAGAGGAAAGTGAAAGTGGAACGATTTTTGAAGATGAAACTTTTTCAGTGGAGTTTGGCAAACTTGAACATGGCATTTTATCTTATGGATATCGAGTTGTCGAAAAAGATTTACCAGGATCACTGGACGTTCAGCGTTTAAAAGAGATGAATATTCCCCCGGGGCCTCATTATCAGCAGTTAAAGGAAGGGAAAGAAGTAGTATTAAAAGATGGGCGTATAATCAATGGTCAAGAATTTGTAGGAGAGCCTAAAAAAGGGAAGGTCATCACGGTTTTAGGAGATACAAGAAAGTGCATGCAAAGTGTTCAGCTTGCTATGCATGTAAATGTTTTAGTCCATGAAGCTACTTTTTCAGCGGGAGACGAGGAGCTTGCTTACAACTATTTTCATTCTACTGCAAAAGAAGCCGCTGAAATCGCTAAAACAGCATCGGCCGAGCGTCTTATTTTATCTCATATTAGTTCGCGTTACCAAGGAGACGCAGTCAGCCGGCTAGCAGAAGGAGCAAAAGAAATTTTTCCAAATACCGACATAGCAGAAGATTTGAAACGGTTTACGATTTCATAAAAAAAGACGAGGATATCCTCGTCTTTTTTTTACCATCCGCGTTCGTACTGAACGGGTGCTGAAATTGTTTCATTTAGTTCTTTTGCCGCCGTGCGCGGGAAGTACGGATCGCGCAGAAGTTCGCGCGCAACAAAAATTAAATCAGCGCGTTCGCTTTGCAGAATCTCTTCTGCTTGTCGTCCTGTTGTAATTAATCCAACTGCGCCTGTATCAATATTTGCCTGCTGCTTAATCTTATCTGCAAACGGCACTTGATAGCCAGGGTATACGTTGATTGGAGCGTGTACAAGAGCACCGGAACTAACATCGATTAAGTTGACGCCTTGTTCTTTCATCCATTTTGCAAATGCAACGTGATCATCGACTGTTAATCCGCCTTCTGTATAGTCAGAAGCAGAAACACGGACAAATAAAGGGCCGTCCCACTCTGTTTTCACAGCTTCAATAATTTCCTTTAAGAAACGATAGCGATTTTCTGCGCTGCCGCCATATTCGTCGCTGCGTTTATTGCTTAGCGGCGATAGAAATTGATGTACTAAATAACCGTGTGCAGCGTGAAGTTCGATAATATCAAATCCAGCTTCTTTTGAGCGTCGAGCGCTTTCTTTAAAGGCAGAAATCGTTTCATGAATTTGTTCTGTGGTCATTTCCACAGGTTTTTTACTTTTATCATCAAAAGCAATAGCGGAAGGAGCATAAATATCGCCTTCAACAGTTGCTTTACGTCCTGCGTGTGCAAGTTGAATAGCTGTTTTTGCACCGTTTTCTTTTAGCTGTGTCACAAGTTTCGTTAATCCATCTTTTTGTTCATCATTCCAAATTCCCAAGTCTTGAGCTGAAATACGACCCTGTGGCACGACAGCTGAGGCTTCAACCATAATGAGACCTACTTGTCCAACCGCACGAGTTGTGTAGTGAACCATATGAAAGTCGGTTATTACGCCGTCTTCCTTTTCGCATGAATACATACACATTGGTGACATTACAATTCGGTTTTTTAATGTTACATCTTTCACTGTATAAGGTGAAAATAGTTTTGTTGTCATTCGGTTTAACCTCCAATTATTTCGATACTCTAAACAAAAGTTATTATATCACCGCATTGAATTTTCTTTCACATAATCTGCTTATCCATTTTTAATCATAAAAAAACCTCTTTCTTTTTTTAGAAAGAGGTGAACCTTTACGAACGTTTACTCGAGATTTTTTCGTCAATCGTATCTCCTAAATATTTGGAGCGAATTGTAGCTTGTTCAATACACTGCATCATGGCTTCTTGGAAGTTATGAGAAATAAGCTGTTCGATTCCTGCTTCCGTTGTGCCGCCCGGACTCATCACTTCTTTTCGAAGTACGGCTGGCGTTTTAGGTGACTGTTTCAGCATTTCTGCAGCACCGATAAGAGTTTGAAGAATTAGTTCATTTGACACTGACGTATCCAAGCCTTGTTTTTCAGCTGCTTTTTCCATTGCTTCTACTAGATAGTAGACATACGCTGGGCCGCTTCCAGATAGTCCTGTTACAGCGTGAAGCTGCTCTTCCTCTACAGTTGTAACCGTACCAATCGTTTCAAATAAAGCAGTAGTAACGTTCATATGCTCTGCTGTAGCAAACTTGCCGGGTGCAATGGCTGTAGCCGATAATCCAATAGAGGCCGATGTATTTGGCATAGCTCTTACAACCGCTACTTCTTGGTCAAACAAGTTTACAATTGTGGCAGTCGATACCCCTGCTAAAACAGAGAGAACGAGGTGGTGCGGACGAATATAAGACTTAATCGTATCGATGCTTTCCGCTACGTCTTTTGGTTTAATAGCAAGCACGACGATATCGCTTTTTTCGATTAACAAGGCATGATTACGCGTAATGTTAATTTCATATGCGTTTCGAAGTTCGTGAAGTCTTTTATCGTTGCTATGATTTGTTACGGTGATTTGATTGGGGCGAAGCTTTTTATCTGACAGCAGCCCTGAGATCATAGCTTCAGCCATTGATCCAGCTCCAATAAAGGCGATGTTTAAATCCGTTTTCATTAAAAGTTCCTCCAGTCATTTGCTATCCAATGAAAACAGATACTGAGATTTCAGTATCTGTTAAAGGTTTGTGTTTGTGTATCTCTTCTTTATAAAATGCATAGTTATCTAAAGATATGAATAAAACTTCACTATATTTCTGTCATTATGCAATGAAAAAGAGAAGGATGTCAATGTAATTTTCAGAAAACGAATGCAATTGTATAAATAACAGGAAAAATCGTGTAAACTTAAAAGAAAATACGATGGTAAAGGAGCAAAAATACAGATGAATGAGCAATTATATAAAATTGTGCTGCCTACTCCTTTTGCGGTAGGAGATGTGAATGTTTTTGTTATAAAAGGTCAGACCGTTACGCTAATTGATGCTGGTATTAAAACGGAGGCGGCGTGGTCTGTATTTAAAGAAAAGCTTAATGAAATAGGATTAAAACCAGATGATATTAAGCAAGTTGTCCTAACTCATCACCATCCTGATCACGTAGGAATGCTTGATTTTTTTGATAAAGATATCGCCATAGTCGGTCATGCGAAAAATCAGCCTTGGATCTCCCAAAATCCAGATTTTTTTGAGTGGTACGATGCGTTTTTTGAAGACCACTTTATGAAAGCCGGCGTAGATGAAAGGTTTCGCTCTTATTTAAAACGTTTAAAAGCATCAATGAAGTATTCATGTCATCGTTCTCTTACAACTTCTGTGCAGGAAGGAGATTACATTCCGGGCCTAGAGAGTTGGAAAGTACTTGAAGTACCAGGTCATGCTCAAAGCCATATTGCATTATACAATGAAAGAACAGCGGTTATGATTGGAGGAGATTTACTGTTAAAGCATATTTCATCTAATCCGCTCATTGAACCTCCTATGAAACCAAGCGGCGAGCGACCTAAAACGCTTCTTCAATATAATCATTCATTAAGACGTCTGCTTGATTTAGAGATAAACTGTATCTATACAGGTCATGGAGATGAAGTGTTACATGTTCGCGAACTTGTACAAGAGCGGTTACAAAAGCAGAGCGACCGAGCGGATAAAGTGCTTAGCATGATAAAAGAACGTCCTCAAACAGCATTTGATATTTGCAAACAGCTATTTCCTACTATTTATGAAAAAGAACTAGGGCTAACTCTTTCTGAAACAATTGGTCAGCTCGATTTTTTAGAAGATGCAAATAAAATCAGTACACATGAAAAAGAAAGTACGCTTATTTATTCTGTGTGCTCTTAACTTATAAAAAAGGTGTGTTATATTTGAAATCCTCGTTAAAGAACCAACATGTCGTGATTACAGGCGCTTCGGGAGGTCTTGGAGAGCATTTAGCTTATGAAGTGGCCAAAAGAGGGGGCGTCCCCGTTTTACTTGCACGTACAGAAGAAAAGCTGCACCGAGTAGCCGAGCAAATTAGTCAAAAATATGGGATTACCTCTTACATATACAAAGCTGACGTAGCGAACGTAGAGGAAGTCAAAAGAGTCGTTCAGAAAATGATGAGTGAAATTAAGCGTGTTGATGTCCTGATTAATAATGCAGGCTTTGGTGTATTTGAAGAAGTGAAAGAAGCATCGATTAAGACAATTGCCTCAATGTTTCAAGTCAATGTTATTGGATTAATTGCATGTACACAAGAAATTTTAGCTTATATGCTAAAAGAAAACAAAGGACATATTATTAACATTGCTTCTCAAGCAGGCAAACTTGCGACGCCTAAATCCAGTGGCTATTCAGCTTCTAAACATGCCGTGCTAGGGTTTACCAACAGCCTGCGAATGGAATTAGCGAAAACAGATGTCTATGTAACGGCAGTGAATCCAGGTCCTATTCAAACCAACTTCTTTTCAATAGCAGACCAATCAGGAAACTATGAAAAAAGTGTAGAAAAGTTTATGTTAACCCCTCAATACGTAGCTGAAAAAACGGTCAATATTATTGGGAAACCAAAACGAGAAGTCAACTTGCCTAAGTGGATGAATATAGGCTCGAAGATGTATCAGCTTGCCCCGGGGCTCGTAGAAAAATTGGCAGGGGATGCGTTTAATAGAAAATAACCTGTGCTTTAACCACAGGTTATCAATGTTTTTCGTTAATGGTTTCGTTCAGTAAGGCTGTATATCTATGAATCTACTGCTCGTCTAAAATTTTTGCAGCGCGCACACAAGAGTCAAATTTTCCTTTATGATTTCCGTCGCAAAAGGGCATCTTTTGCGACTGGCCACATCGGCATAGTGAAAATGTCGGCTTTGTTTCAAATTTGTTGCCGTCTGCATCAATTAATTCAACGTCTCCAGTGACACGGAAAGAGCCGTTATCCATTACTTTAATTTGTACTTTTGACATAAAAAAACCTCCTTTTTGTACACATCTATATGAAGCGCCAGAGTTTAATGAAAGCGAGATGTGTATTATACTCATTATATAAGCAATTTTCGTTTGTTTATACAATTAGTTTAAAAGGAGTTAAAGGAAAATGAATATTACCTTTACTGATAAAGCAATAGCAAAAGTACAAGAAAAGTACGGGAAAGATTCTTCACTATATTTAAAATTAAAATACGATACGGATGGATGCGGCTGTGTTGTGAGCGGTGTAACGACGCTATGGATTGTTGATGAAAAAGAGAGCGATGATGTAACCATTGAGACGAATTTTGTTCCTGTTCTTGTCGAAAAAACAAAGCAAGTATTTTTAGATGATAATATGACGATTGACTACAATGAAAGTGCCTATGCGTTTATGCTAAAATGTCCTTCTCAAATTTTAAATCCGCGCATGTCATTTATCGATAAAACAAAAGAAGCGCTTTAAAGCGCTTCTTTTTGTATTTTTTCTAAAAATGATTCAATAACTTGTTCATATTCCTCTGGATTATCAGCATACGAGCGGGCATGAGTGCCTACAGGTGCTAAATACATCCGTTTTGCTCCCATTTTTTTGGCATGCAGCTGCTCCGTCATTTTAGGAAGAATATAGTCATCTTCTTTACTATGGATAAACAGAACAGGATGTTTGATTTGATCTACGACTGAAATAGGTGATACGTCTTTAAATGAGTAACCTTCTCGCCATTTTAAAATAATATTAGCTGCTGGCATGACAAGCTGTTTGGGCAGGTGGAAATCTTGTTTTAAGCGATAGGCAAGAAGTTCTTCCAAGTCAGAAAAAGGGCAGTCGACAATATAAAAATCAGCTCCGTCTTCCATTCCAGCATACAAAAGAGTGGTCGCAGCTCCCATAGACTCCCCGTGAATCCCAAGGGAAATAGTTGAACCGAATTGTTCTTTTACCCAATGAACAACGGATTGAAGGTCCAGTTTTTCATAATAGCCGTAGCTCGTTGTTTTCCCTTCAGACTTGCCGTGTCGGCGATGATCATAAAGAACGACGTTCCATCCAAGCTTTAGAAAAAGCCGAGCATATTTCATAGAGTTCAATGAATGAACTGTAACTCCGTGCGAAAGAATCATAAATCGGTTGTGTTCGTGTTGTTTAATAACGGTCCCAGCTATGTTATAGCCTAAAGAAGAAGGAAGCACAAATGCTTCTTTAGGAAGAGTGCTATAGACTTTCTCATCATAAAAGCCATCTTCCGTATCGCGGTCAATAATAACTTTGTCGGTCTTTTTACGGATGTACATCATTTGATTTGTAAAAAAGATGCCAAGAGCGGCAAATGCTCCAAAAACACTTCCTATTAATAATAGCCATTTTTTCATGATTAGCGGCTCCTTTTGTTAATATAGCTATTATTTATTATAGCATCGCTCTCATAAAAACCTAATTTTTAACGCTGTGCAAATAAAGAGTATTGCTTGCTTTCAATCGGTCTTGAAATGTGAGGAGCGATAAAAGCGACCGCTTCGAGCAGCTTTTCTTCATTAATAGAAGTGGAAATACCCATTTCATGAAGCATAAAGACGAGATCTTCCGTAGCTACGTTTCCCGTTGCTCCCTTAGCGAATGGACATCCACCTAACCCCCCAGCGGATGAATCGAACCTGTTAATACCGGCTTGCAGAGCTGCATAGATATTTGCAATGGCTAATCCTCTCGTATCGTGAAAGTGCGCAGCAAGTAGCGTGTGGGGAAAGTTTTGTTTTAATTTCGAGAAAAGTGAAAATACATCTTTAGGGTTTGCCATACCAATTGTATCAGCAACGCTTAGCTCATTCACTCCAGCCTCCACAAAGCTTTCGCAAAGGGCCAGCACGTTGCGTTCGTGTATTTTTCCTTCATACGGGCAATAAAAGGCGGTGGAAATGCAAGTTCGAATAAAACATTCTTGCTGCTTGAGCTGCTGAATGAGAGGAAGCAGCGTTTGTACAGCTTCTTTGGTGTTTTTGTTAATATTTTTTTGATTAAAGGTATTGCTTACGCCAATAAACAGCGCAACGGAGCGGCAATTAGCTTGCAGTGCTTTTTCCAAGCCTTTTTGGTTCGGCACAAGCACAATGTTTCGGCATGTATCAGGCTGAAATGTATCTGCAACAGTAGAAGCATCTTTCATTTGAGGAACCCATTTTGGAGAAACAAAGGATGTAATTTCGATTTCGGATAGTCCAGCTTCTTTTAATTTTTTGATAAAATTAATTTTTTTTTCAGTTGGAACAAAATTTTTTTCATTTTGAAGGCCATCTCGTGGACCAACTTCTATAATTGTTACTTTTTCAGGAAATCCCATAAACCGCTCTCCTCCTACATTGTAAACGCTTACTAATATTTATTTTAATTCTAAAAAATTAAAATTCAATAAAAATTATAAATTTTTACAAAAAAAGAGGAATTTCGCAAGCGATGTCGAAATTAATACAGGTGACAGTTAATCACAGTAATCAAACAGTAAGGAGAGGTTTTCGACATGGGTCAAACAGAAGTAGTCATTGTAAGCGCTGTACGTACAGCAATCGGCAGCTTTGGGGGAAGCTTACAAAATGTATCCGCAACAACTTTAGGTGGTACTGTAATTAAAGAAGCTTTAAACAAAGTAGGGGTATCAGCAAACGAAGTAGATGAAGTTATTATGGGAAATGTCCTACAAGCAGGTTTAGGACAAAATCCAGCACGACAAGCAACTTTAGCAGCAGGTTTACCTGAAACTGTTTCAGCATTAACCATCAATAAAGTATGCGGATCAGGACTAAAAGCAGTACATCTCGCTACACAAGCGATTCTTGCTGGGGATGCTGATGTGATTGTTGCTGGTGGAATGGAAAACATGAGCCAAGCACCATACTTATTAAAAAATGCACGCAACGGGTTTAAAATGGGCGACCAAAAAGTAGTTGACAGCATGATTCAAGATGGATTATGGTGTGCATTTAACGACTACCATATGGGCGTTACAGCTGAAAATCTGTGTGATAAATATGAAATTACTCGTGACGAACAAGATGCGTTTGCAGCTTCAAGTCAGCAAAAAGCAGAAGCAGCTATTCAATCTGGTCGTTTCAAAGATGAAATCGTGCCAGTAGAAGTGCCTGGAAGAAAAGGTCAAGTAACTATTTTTGAACAAGATGAGTTCCCACGTGCAGGCACAACGGCTGAAAGCTTAGGGAAACTACGTCCAGCCTTCAAAAAAGACGGTTCTGTAACAGCTGGTAATGCATCTGGTATCAATGACGGTGCAGCGGCAGTAGTGGTAATGAGCCGTAAAAAAGCAGACGAGTTAGGCCTAACACCATTAGTGTCAATTAAAGGTAATGCAACTGCGGGAGTAGACCCAAGCATTATGGGAATCGGTCCTGTAAGCGCAGTGAAAAAGGCGCTGGAAAAAGCTGCTGTTTCATTAGAAGATGTTCAATTAGTAGAAGCAAACGAAGCATTCGCTGCACAGTCAATCGCTGTGGATCGTGAACTTCAATTTAATCATGATATTTTAAATGTGAACGGTGGAGCAATTGCGCTTGGACATCCTATTGGTGCAAGTGGTGCACGTGTCCTAGTTTCACTTATTCATGAAATGCAAAAACGCGACGCAAAACTTGGGTTAGCAACGTTATGTATTGGCGGAGGCCAAGGCGTTGCAACAATCGTTGAACGTCCTTAATTTGATATAGTTTTAACAAACATTAAAGCTATATCACAACGCCACAGATTCCAAACATACAGCTTTGGAACTCGTGGCGTTTTTGTTTTTCCTTTAATTTGTCTAGTAATATAACTTTTTTGACAAAAAAATGATTAAATTATAATTTTCAGTTATATATATATTTAAAAAGAAATAAAAATCTTTTATAATAGATTAGAAAGCGTTTTCAAAAATAACGAAGGGGTGGTTATGTATGAAACAAGTACATACGTCGTTTAAAGAAGCGGTGAAAGATATTCACGACGGTGCTACGATTATGGTCGGTGGTTTTGGTTTATGTGGAATTCCGGAGAATTTGATTTTAGCGTTAGTTGAAACAGGGGTAAAAGATTTAACCGTAATTTCAAATAACTGCGGCGTAGACGACTGGGGACTTGGACTGCTTCTGAAAAACAAACAAATTAAAAAGATGATTGGTTCTTACGTGGGAGAAAATAAAGAGTTTGAAAGACAAGTATTGTCAGGAGAAATTGAAGTAGAATTGCTACCTCAAGGCACGCTAGCTGAAAAGATTCGCGCCGGCGGAGCGGGCATACCTGCATTTTATACACCAGCGGGAGTGGGAACACCCATTGCTGAAGGAAAAGAAGTTCGCGTGTTTGAAGGAAAAGAATATTTACTAGAAGAGGCGTTAAAAGCTGATTTTAGTTTGGTTAGAGCTTGGAAAGCCGATCATATGGGTAACTTAGTGTATAACAAGACAGCGCGCAATTTCAGCCCAATGATTGCAGCAGCAGGAAAAGTGACGATAGCAGAAGTGGAGGAACTTCATCCAACAGGCTCACTTGATCCAAATATTATTCACACACCTAGTGTATATGTTCAATCGTTAATTATTGGTGAACAAGAAAAACGTATTGAGCGTTTAACCGTTCAAAAATAACAAAAGGGGAGAGATTTTTCATGATTGAAAACGGCGTGAACGTGAGAGAGCGAATTGCAAAACGTGCTGAAAAAGAAATTTTGGACGGATTTTATGTAAACCTTGGAATTGGTATTCCAACGCTTGTGGCTAATCATATCTCAGATAATAAAACGGTGGTGCTTCAGTCCGAAAACGGTCTGTTAGGCATTGGACCATATCCGAAAGAAGGAGAAGTAGATCCTGATTTAATTAATGCAGGTAAAGAAACCGTCACGGCGACAACAGGCGCTTCTTATTTCGATAGTGCTGAATCGTTTGGAATGATTCGCGGAGGGCACATTAATATTGCGATTTTAGGAGGAATGGAAGTCTCAAAAACTGGTGACTTGGCAAACTGGATGATTCCTGGAAAAATGATTAAAGGAATGGGCGGTGCAATGGATTTAGTTCACGGAGCACAGCGCATCATTGTTATTATGGAACACGTGACGAGAAAAGATGAGCCTAAAATCTTAAATGAGTGCAGCCTCCCTCTGACAGGAAAAGAGGTAGTGGATCGCATTATTACAGATCGAGCGGTCATTGATATTACGGCAGAAGGTCTAAAGCTTGTTGAAGTAGCGAAAGGCTATACGATAGAAGATATTCAACAATCTACAGAGCCAACTTTAATTATTGATGAACATGTAAAACTAGATGCATTTTGATTTTTGGTAACAAAAGCAAGAATATGATACAATATCTCTCAATTAAAGTAGCGGGGGAATTGTGATGGCTAAAAAAAAGCAAAAACAATCAGCACAAAAACAAAATGATCAGCTCAGTATCAAAGATCAGCTAAATGATAGCTTATTAAAACAGCTTCAAGCTAAAAAACAGGCGCTTTCTTTAAAAGAAGAAGAGCAGAAAGAAACAGAGCGTAAAGAAGCTGCTCGAATTCGAAAAGAAAAAGAAAAAAATAAGTCGTTTGAAGAACTGTTAAATGAAAGTGATTTGAACTGGTCTGAATTTAAAAAATAAAAGCGCCGGTAAAGGCGCTTTTATTTTTTAACGGTGAGCTTCGTATTGATTTGCTTTAAAGATTGATTGCAGCTTGCTAATTTCAGTAGGCTGAAGCGGGGAAGCCTCGACAGCTTTGACGTTTTCACGAAGCTGTGAAGAAGAGCTTGCTCCTGCTACAACCGAGGCTACCGTAGGATTAGCTAAACAGTATTGAAGTGCCGTTGAGTTTAGAGAGTGAGTTGGTCGTACGTGACGAAATTCTTCTATCGTTTTTGCTAATTCCGTACCGCTATAATCTAAGTAGCCCTTGCCCTCGAATGCAGCAAGTTTTTGCTCTCCTTTTTCGGTTAGCAGCCCTTTGGCTACTGGACCTCTCGCTACAACGCTAATGCCGTTGTCATGTAAAAGAGGAAGTGCACTTTCTTCAGGGCGTCTGTCTAACAAGCTGTATTGCATCATGACGCTAACAATAGAAGAATTTTGCACGTACTCTCGAATCACATTTGGGCGGATAGATGAAATGCCATAGTAGCGAATGACGCCTTCTTGTTTTAATTCTTCAAATGCTTCAATCGTTTCCTCAATATTGTCTTCAATGGTTCCTCCGTGCAGTTGATATAAATCGATGTGATCTGTTTGAAGACGGCGCAGGCTTTCTTTTACTTCTTCTTTTATGTAAGCTTTAGACGGATCCCATGTCCAGCTGTCTTTTGCATCATTCCAGCGATTCCCCACTTTTGTGGCTAAAATAATATCATTTCTGCGTTTTTTTAGGGCTTGTCCCACAAACTCCTCGTTTAAGCCAAAATCATATAAATCTGCTGTATCGAAATAATTAATGCCATATTCGAGAGCTTCATCAATCATATTGACAGCGTGTTTTTGTTCCGTTCCAAGAGACATGCATCCTAAACCTAATGTACTGACAAGCAAGTCTGAAGTACCTAAGCGTCTTTTTTCCATATATGTCACTCCTTATTTTTTCCTTGTTTCTATCTATTGTAGCGCTATGATAGAGGGAAACTCAAATAAGAAGATTAGAAAACTGCAGCACAATTAGTGTCTGCAGTCTGCTTGTTTGTAAGAATTAAAATTTTGAGAGATAGCGTTCGTCCATTCATCTACATACTGAAATTGTTCGCCGTATTCTTTTAACTTTTGCTTGATTTCCCATGCTTTACCGACCAAAATGATTTGCTTCTCGTGAACATAAACTTTCATTTTTTCTACCTCCCAAGGTTCGTATGATAGAATATATGTAAGAGTCAAAAAAATAGAACGAGGTGTAGAAAATGGATCATTTAACAGAAAAAATGCTGTCTTCTGAAAAGCTATTTGGAGGCAGAGTGATTGATTTGTACTTAGAAGAAGTAGAGCTTCCAAACGGAAAAACGAGTACAAGAGAAGTAGTTAAGCACCCTGGAGCCGTAGCTGTCATTGCGTTAACAAGCGACCACAAAATGGTTATGGTCAAACAGTATCGCAGGCCGATGGATCGTATTTTAGTCGAAATTCCAGCCGGCAAGCTAGAAAAAGGAGAAGAGCCGATTGTGACGGCAAAACGTGAGTTAGAAGAAGAAACGGGCTATACGACAGATTCGCTTAGCCATATTATTTCTTTTTATACATCACCAGGTTTTGCGGATGAGTTGGTGCATCTTTATTTAGCGGAAGATTTAAAAGTGATGACCACCAAAGCGGAATTAGACGAAGATGAATTTGTTGAAGTGATGGAAGTTACGGTAGATGAGGCCCTTACTCTTATTCAAAACAAGGAAATTTATGATGCAAAAACAGCCTATGCTGTGCAGTACTTACAGTTAAAAAGCGGGTTAGGAGAGTAAGAGAGTTTTTTCTTTTACATACGAACGGCAATCTAGCAATTAGAGGTTTACATTGAAACGTCATTTGGTGTGAGAAAAACAGGCATGCGTGTATCTCTAACTAAAAAAAATGTGTGACAACCATATTTTAGTTAAAGGAACATCCGAACGATGAATAGAGATTCTTGATAGGGAATCAAATTCGTTCGGATTTTTTTAAGGTGATGGTGAATGTAGATTTCATTATGTTTCATTCTCTTTTTTTATTTGATAGATTCAAAAGATTCTTGGCATAGTTTTTGTACTCTATCATACACTCTATTAAGCGATTAATAGGAGGAAGACGATGAGAAAAAAACAATTGCCATTATCGTATGCAAGACATTTTCAAGAAAACAGTTCTATTTATTTGTTTGTGACCGTGCTGTTTTTAATGGGAATCATTTTTGGGGCTATTGTTGTAAATAGTTTAACGCTTGATCAAAAAGAAGACCTGTACTTCTATTTAAACCGGTTTTTCGGACAGGTAAAGAGCGGAGAAGTAGCAAGCAGCGTTGAAATGTTTCAGCAAAGTTTTTTTCATAATGTTAAATACTTGGGGCTCATTTGGATATTAGGAATCGCCATTATTGGTTTGCCTGTAGTGTTAATTTTGCTGTTTTTAAAAGGAATGGTGATTGGTTTTACCGTAGGCTTTTTAGTCAATCAAATGGGACTCTCTGGGTTTGCGCTATCTTTTGTATCTGTTATGCCGCAAAATATCTTTCTCATACCGGCATTTCTGATCTTGTCTGCAGCTTCAGTTGCCTTTTCTTTGAAGCTTGTGCGGCAGCAGTTTTTTAAAAAAGCAGCGGAGCCTATTTCCGCCTCATTTTTACGCTACAGCGGAACCATGATTGCTATGATATGTTTGGTTGCCTGTGCAGCTACAATTGAAGCTTACGTATCACCTACTTTAATGAAAAGTGTAATGGCTCTATTAAATAAATAAGAATAAGTATTAAGTAAAAAGAATTCTTTTTTCTTATTAATAATAACTTTATTTTGACACCCTCGACACATCTGATATAATGGATTAGTGAATGGCGAGGGAGGGAATAATTATGGAAAGTCGAATTGAGCGAATTAAGCAGCAGTTGCACTCAGCTAGCTATAAATTGACACCTCAACGTGAGGCGACTGTAAGAGTACTTCTTGAACATGAAGAGGATCATTTAAGTGCCGAAGATGTATATCTCCTCGTCAAGGAAAAGTCTCCGGAAATTGGATTGGCAACTGTTTATCGTACGTTAGAATTGTTAACTGAACTTAAAATTGTTGATAAAATAAACTTTGGCGATGGCGTTTCTCGCTACGATTTAAGACAAGAAGGAGCCGCACACTTTCATCATCACCTTGTGTGTATGGAATGTGGATCTGTGGACGAAATTCAAGAAGATTTGCTTGAAGACGTTGAAGAAATTGTGGAAAAGCAATGGAATTTTAAAATTAAAGATCACCGCTTGACATTTCATGGCATTTGCCATCGCTGTCAGGATAAAGAAGACAAGCAGTAAAAGCCTTTTCCCTAATGGAGAAGGTTTTTTGTTGTACATAAATAAAAAAATAACGAGTTTATAAGCTACATGGTTTTATAGAAAGAAAGGAAATGAGCAGGAGAGAACTCAGTGTATAAAGGCAAGAAACATGTATAAAACCTGTCCCAATTGGCATATCTTCTAATAGAATCAAAAATTGGAGGAATTGTTTCATGAAATCATGGGCTGAAATGGTATATAATACATGTAAAGTATTTATCTTATTTACCGGGTTTACTCTTTTGTTTTATTTTGGAATGATATGGGTATCTCAAGAGTATCAAAATTATAAACGTTATGATGAGCCGTCGGGTTCAGCAGTTAAGGTCATGCAAGCAAGTGTGAACAAAGATCAGACGTGGCTAGAGCGTTTATTTATGTTTTATCAAAACGGGGAGTAGAGGCTATTGAATGATCAAATTCAAGATTTTATTCATTATTTAGTAGTAGAGCGGGGACTAGCGAAAAATACAATTGATTCGTATGAACGAGATTTAAAAAAGTATGCTCAATATTTAGAACATGTAGAGCAGCTCAAATCATTTAATGAAGTAACAAGACTCCACATCGTTAATTTTCTGAAATATTTAAGTGATCAGCAAAAGTCATCTAAAACGATTGCGAGACATGTGGCTTCAACTAGATCTTTTCATCAATTCTTACTAAGAGAAAAAGCAGCGGATACAGATCCATCTGTTCATATTGATACCCCGCAGCTTGAGCGCAAGCTGCCAAAAGTGCTAAATGCAGAAGAAGTAGAGGCGCTGTTAAATGTGTTTGATACTTCGACGCCTTTTGGCATACGAGACAAAGCGATGCTTGAGTTGCTTTATGCTACTGGAATTCGTGTGTCTGAACTCGTTAACTTAAATATTGATGATGCACATTTGACGATGGGATTTATTCGTTGTATCGGAAAAGGAAATAAAGAAAGAATTGTCCCCATCGGAAGGTTGGCAACGGAGGCTATCGAAGAGTATTTACAGCATAGCCGGAGTGTTTTAACAAAGCAAAAGGAACAGGACAAAGCACTCTTTGTTAATCATCACGGAAGGCGTTTAACAAGGCAGGGGTTTTGGAAAATATTAAAAAAGTTAGCTTCTGAAGCAAAAATTGAAAAAGAATTAACTCCACATACGTTACGGCATTCGTTTGCTACTCATTTGTTAGAGAACGGCGCGGACTTGAGAGCCGTTCAAGAAATGCTGGGGCATGCGGATATTTCGACCACTCAAATTTATACACATGTTACAAAAGCACGTTTAAAAGATGTATACAATCAGTTTCATCCGCGAGCGTAGGAAGATTCCAATGTCCAATGAGTTCATAGACATTGGTTTTTTTGATTGAAAACACTTTCATTCATGTGTACAAAAAAATAAAAAGCGTCTATACTAATAGAGAGGTCAGACTTCTGACCAATAAGAGAAGATGGTTAAATTATTTCCAAACGGGAATTTTATAGAGAATAAATAAATTGATATTTGGAGGGAATAAAATGGCGCATACATATAAACGCGTATTTTTAATTGTCATGGATTCAGTGGGTATCGGTGAATCACCGGATGCTGAAAAATACAATGATAAAGGTGCGGATACGTTTGGTCATATTGCAGAGCACTGCAACGGTCTTCGTATGCCTAATATGGCTAAGCTTGGCCTAAGCAATATCCGTGAAATTAAAGGAATCGATAAAGCCGAAAAACCGTTGGCTTACTATACAAAAATGCAGGAAGCTTCTGCAGGAAAAGATACAATGACAGGACATTGGGAAATTATGGGTCTTAATATTGATACGCCTTTTAATGTATTTCCAGATGGATTTCCAGAAGAACTGATTTCACAATTAGAAGAAAAAACAGGTCGAAAAATCATTGGGAACAAACCAGCGTCTGGTACAGAAATTTTGGATGAGCTAGGAAAACAGCATATGGAAACAGGTGACTTAATCGTCTATACATCAGCAGATTCTGTTTTGCAAATTGCTGCTCATGAAGAAATTGTTCCAATTGATGAATTGTACAAAATTTGTGAGATTGCTCGTGAATTAACGCTTGATGATCCATATATGATTGGACGTGTTATCGCTCGCCCGTTTTTAGGTGAACCAGGTAACTTTACACGTACATCCAATCGTCATGACTATGCATTAAAGCCTTTTGGACGTACAGTAATGAATGAATTAAAAGACAATGACATCGATGTTATTGCTATCGGTAAAATTTCTGATATTTACGACGGAGAAGGGGTAACAAAATCTCTTCGTACCAAATCGAATATGGACGGCATGGATAAGCTAGTTGATACATTAAACATGGACTTCACAGGCTTAAGCTTCTTAAATTTAGTTGATTTTGATGCTCTCTATGGTCATCGCCGCGATCCACAAGGATATGGGCAAGCACTTGAAGAATATGATGCCCGCTTAGAAGAAGTATTTGATTTATTAAAAGAAGATGATTTATTGATTATTACAGCGGATCATGGAAATGACCCTGTTCATCATGGGACAGACCATACGCGTGAATACGTGCCGCTTCTTGTGTACAATAAAGGCATGCAAGAAGGAAAAGAACTTTCTATTCGTCAAACGTTTGCGGATATTGGCGCAACGGTAGCAGAAAATTTTGTCGTAGCAATGCCTAAGCATGGAAAAAGTTTTTTAAAAGAGTTGAATTAAGCAGGGGGAATGGAGTATGAAAAAAGAATATATTGAAAAAGCAGCAGCATATATTAAAAATCAATCAGCTGTTACACCAACAATTGGGCTTATTTTAGGCTCTGGACTAGGGGTATTAGCTGACGAAATTGAAGGCGCGGTAAAAATTCCGTATAACGACATTCCTGAGTTTCCGGTTTCAACAGTTGAAGGTCATGCAGGTCAATTAGTAATAGGTACTATTTATGATGTACCGGTTGTAGCTATGCAAGGACGTTTTCACTTTTATGAAGGGTACGCTCTTGATAAAGTAACATTTCCAGTGCGCGTAATGAAAGAAATCGGTGTAGAAACGTTGATTGTAACGAATGCAGCGGGCGGAGTAAACGAATCCTTTAATCCAGGAGACTTAATGATTATTTCTGATCATATTAATAATTTTGGAACGAATCCTTTGATTGGACCTAATGACTCTGATTTCGGAGTAAGGTTCCCGGATATGTCAACTGCTTACTGCAAGGATCTTCGTCAATTAGCGAAGAAGGTAGGAGCTGATTTAAATATCGCCTTACAAGAAGGTGTATATGTAGGAAATACAGGTCCAACATATGAAACGCCTGCTGAAGTGCGTATGCTTCGCATTGTCGGGGGAGACGCGGTCGGTATGTCTACAGTGCCAGAAGTTATTGTGGCACGCCATGCAGGTATGAAAGTGCTAGGTATTTCTTGTATTTCTAATATGGCAGCTGGTATTTTAGATCAGCCGTTAAATCATGAAGAAGTAATTGAAACGACTGAAAAAGTAAAACAGCAGTTTTTATCGCTTGTAAAAGAAGTAGTAAAGCAGCTTCCAGCTTATCAAAAATAAGAAGAAAATATGACTTCAAGCATCGAGAATTTCTCGATGCTTTTTTTATTTCCCTTAGTATAAATCGATTATACCTTGGAAAAAATAGGTTGTATAAAGAATGGAGGTTTGTGGAGATGAAGCGAACTATTGTAAAGTTACTCGTTGTCATATTTTTATTTCCACTTATGACGCAACCTGTTTTAGCCGCAGAAAAAAAGAATTCCGAGCTTGCTGACAGTGCTAGGTCAGCTATTTTAATTGAACGGGATACAGGAAAAATTCTATACGAAAAAAATAGTAATCAAGAACTTCCCCCTGCCAGTATGACTAAAATTATGACAATGATTTTAATTATGGAGGCTTTGGATAAAGGGAAAATTACCTTAAAAGATAAAGTGCGGGCAAGTGAATATGCCGCTTCAATGGGAGGCTCACAAATCTTTTTAGAGCCCGGAGAAGAAATGACGGTAAATGATTTGCTAAAAGGGATTGCGATAGGTTCCGGTAACGATGCTTCTATGGCAATGGCTGAATATTTAGCTGGATCAGAAGAAAAATTTGTAGCAAAGATGAACCAAAAAGCCAAAGAGCTTGGTTTGACTCATACAAAATTTCAAAATCCGACAGGCCTGCCTGTAGAAAATCACTATAGTACAGCTCATGATATGGCCATGATGGGCAGAGAGCTGCTAAAGTATGAAAAAATTATTAACTATACAAGTAAATACGAAGCTTATTTGCGCACGGATACAGATAAGAAGTTTTGGTTAGTAAATACAAATCGCTTAGTAAAGTTTTATCCCGGCGTTGATGGACTCAAAACCGGATTTACAGGTCAAGCTAAGTATTGCCTGACAGCTACCGCTAAAAAGGGAAATATGCGTGTGTTAGCGGTTGTATTCGGTGCAAGCACGCCAAAAGATCGCAATAATCAAGTAACCAAAATGTTAGACTACGCATTCAGTCAATATACAACGAAGCCTTTATACAAAAAAGGAGACGTTATTACCAAGATAGATGTAAACAAGGGTAGCGAAGATCAGGTAACAGCTGTTACGTCCGAGCCTATTTCGGTTTTATTGAAAAAAGGAAATGCAGCCAAAGACGTTAAAACAGAAGTGAAAATGAACGAGAAGCTAAATGCGCCTATTCAAAAAGGCGACAAAATTGGAATGTTGACCATTAAGAAGGATAGCAAAGTAGTTAGTTCTTCACCGCTTCTTGCAAAAGAAGATATTGATGCTGCTTCTTGGTGGAAGATATTCAAACGTACATTCTCTATTTTCTCTCAAACATCTTAAACAGCTAAATGTGACGAAATAGAACTAGTTTTGTCGGTGAGAAGGATTCTATTCTGTCGGCAGCGAAAGACTGACTATAAGATTTCCGAGGAGGTTTGTATAGTGAGTCTTTCGATTGAATTGGAATTCAAACAAGATGTCTTGTTGGTTCGATTAACAGGAGAATTAGATCATCATACGGCAGAAGAGCTAAGAAGCAAAATCACCGAAGCGATAGAGAAGGAATCTATCAGCCATTTGATTTTAAATTTACAGCATTTAACCTTTATGGACAGCTCTGGCTTGGGGGTTATTTTAGGGAGATACAAACAGGTTCATAATAACGGCGGGGAAATGGTTGTATGCGCTATTTCTCCCGCCGTAGAACGTTTGTTTAATATGTCAGGCTTATTTAAAATTATTCGTTTTGAACCTAATGAAGAAAACGCGCTTCAAAAATTGGGGGTGGCATAATGAAAAATCAAATGAACCTCCAATTTTCCGCGCTTAGTCAAAATGAATCGTTTGCCCGCGTCACGGTAGCATCATTTATTACGCAGTTAGATCCAACAATGGATGAGTTAACAGAAATTAAAACAGTCGTATCTGAAGCAGTAACAAATGCTATTATTCACGGCTACGAAAGCAATCCGGATGGTGTGGTATATATTTCTGTGACGCTTCATGAAGACGGTGTAGTCGAGCTGATGATTCGTGATGAAGGAATTGGTATCGATAACGTGGATGAAGCCAAGCAGCCTTTATACACAACCAAACCAGATCTAGAACGTTCTGGAATGGGTTTCACCATAATGGAAAACTTTATGGACGAAATTCGAGTGGAGTCTACTGTATTAGAAGGTACGACCTTATATTTAAAAAAGCACTTAACAAATAGTAAAGCGCTATGTAATTAAGGAGACTTGCCAATGGATGTGGAGGTCAAAAAAAATAAAAACGAACCGTATTTAAAGGATCATGAAGTTAAAGACCTCATCAAGCGCAGTCAACAAGGTGATCAAATTGCACGAGATACAATTGTCCAAAAAAATATGCGGCTCGTTTGGTCGGTTGTTCAACGTTTTATTAACCGTGGTTATGAGCCCGATGATTTATTTCAAATTGGGTGCATAGGGCTATTAAAGTCCGTTGATAAATTTGACTTATCGTATGATGTTAAATTTTCAACATATGCTGTTCCAATGATTATTGGTGAAATTCAGCGATTTATTCGTGATGATGGCACGGTAAAAGTTAGCCGTTCTCTGAAAGAAATGAGCAATAAAATACGTAAGGCAAAAGACGAGCTTTCCAAATTACTTGGACGCGTCCCTACAGTCGCTGAGGTTGCAGAACATTTGGATCTCACTCCTGAAGAAGTAGTGCTAGCTCAAGAAGCTAATCGTGCTCCTTCGTCTATTCACGAGACCGTCTATGAAAATGATGGAGATCCAATTACCCTTCTTGACCAAATTGCTGATCATACGGAAGCGAAGTGGTTTGATAAAATTGCCTTAAAAGAAGCAATTGAAGAACTTGATGAGCGTGAAAAGCTCATTGTCTATTTGAGGTATTACAAAGATCAAACTCAGTCCGAAGTGGCCGCAAGGCTGGGAATTTCTCAAGTTCAGGTATCGAGGCTTGAGAAGAAAATCTTAAAACAAATGAAGCTGCATATGAATGATACGTAATACTTAAGAAGCAATCCGTTTTGCTATTCAAAGAAGAATAGTGAAACGGATTGCTTTTTTTATTTGGTAATTAATGGTCTGTTCAGAAACGTGAATTAGAAAATTTAAGAAAATCCATACTACACGTACAGGGAGATAATGAATCGTAAGGTGTGATATGAATGGAAAACGTTCTTTATCTTAAAATGAGACATCGTATTCAAGTAAAACCTGATGAAGCTGTAAATATTGGACAATTAGCAATGGTTATAGCAGGAGATTCTGTTCAAAAGCAAATTGAAAAGCTAGTTGTATATCAAGTAAGTATGAGTGATCGAAATATTATCATTGTTGATTTAATGAAGGTAATTGAAAAAGTTGCCTCTCGGTATCCGCATTTAGACATTCAGACGATTGGACCCGCTCAAACGATTGTAGAGGTCGTGTATAAAAAGAAACAATATTCCTTTTTGTTTTTTCTAGCTGTTTGGTTTCTTCTCTTCATCGGAGCTGCTTTGGCAATTATGAACTTTCACGAAGATGTGAGTATGAGACAAGTCCATCAAAAATTGTTCTATATGCTGACCGGTCTGAGAGATAAGCAGCCTTTGCTGATTCAAGTACCTTACTCTATCGGTTTAGGCCTGGGAATGATTCTGTTTTTTAACCATGTCTTTAGAAAACGAATTAATGAAGAGCCTAGTCCTCTCGAAGTCGAAATGTTTAATTACCAGCAAGACTTAGATCAATACGTCATTATGCACGAGAATAAAGAAAGTATGAAAAAAATTGATGATCATTAACATTGTGATGACCATTGTAATTGGACTTGCGGGAGGACTGGCTGCAGGTGCTGGGTTTGTAGCATTTTTAACGGTGCTGGGCATTATTCCGCGTTTGATGCAGCTGACCAAAACCATGAAATATATTCAAGCATATGAATGGGGAGTGGTGGGTGGCGCTGTTACAGGCGGGTGGTGCAGTCTTCATCAATACACGTGGCAGTTTCCTGCGGTGCTTATTATGATCATAGGTCTAACGAGCGGTATTTTTATTGGGATGCTGGCAGCAGCGTTAACAGAAGTGCTTAATGTATTGCCGACGTTAACGAAACGAATAGGGATGGAAGGCAAGCTTATTTTATTGTTAATGGCCATTGTACTAGGCAAAGTATGCGGATCATTATTTCATTGGATTTATTTTGTTAATCAATAAGAAAAGGATGTATGTAACATGGCAAATAATCAAAAATTAAAAGATAACTATCAAGAAAGCATTAAACCATTTCAGCCTAAACCTTCATATGTGGCAAATTGCCTAAAAGCCTTTTTGGTAGGGGGAATCATTTGTACATTAGGACAGGCAATTCAAAATTTCTATATTGCATTTTTTGACTTTAATGAAAAAAATGCAGGTAATCCTACCGTTGCAACCCTTATTTTAATATCTGCGCTTTTAACCGGGTTTGGGATATACGATCGTATTGGTCAATTCGCAGGTGCAGGTTCAGCTGTTCCTGTTACGGGTTTTGCCAATTCCATGACGAGTGCAGCGCTTGAACATCGAAGTGAAGGGATTGTTCTTGGAATTGCGACGAACATGTTCAAACTGGCTGGAAACGTCATTGTATTTGGAACGGTTTCGGCTTACGTTGTAGGAATCATTCGCTACCTTTTTAAAACTTATTTGCTATGAAAAGAGGGGGATTATGAGAAAAACTGGAAAGCAAACGTGGGTTTATGAAAACCCTATTTATATTAATGCCACAGGAACAGCTGTAGGACCAAAAGAAGCAGATGGACCGTTAGGAGAAACATTTGATATTACACATAAAGATTTGCACTGTGAAGAAGACAACTGGGAGCTAGCTGAAAGAAGGCTTATGACGGAGTCTATTGATTCCTGCTTGCAAAAAATAAATTTATCTTATGAAGACGTTGATTTGTTTTTGGCTGGAGATTTATTAAATCAAAACGTAACGGCTAATTTTGTAGCCCGACATAACCAAATTCCATTTCTATGCATGTTTGGCGCTTGCTCCACATCAATGGAAACGCTCGCAACGGGAGCAGCTCTTGTAGATGCAGGGTTTGCTAATCGTGTTATTGCATCAGCGAGCAGTCATAACGCAACGGCTGAACGCCAATTTCGAAATCCTACGGAGTACGGAGGACAAAAACCAGATACAGCAACGGCAACCATTACGGGAGCAGGGGCAGCGCTGGTCTCGAAAGAAAAAGGTATTGTGCGTCTCACGTCTGCAACGATTGGTCGGGTAATGGATTACGGGATTAAAAATGCAAACGACATGGGTTCTGCTATGGCACCAGCTGCTGCAGATACCATTCAAAGACATTTGGAAGACTTAAACATTGCTCCAAGCGAGTATGATCTTATTTTAACAGGAGATTTATCAGGTGTAGGAAGTCCAATCTTAAAACAGCTGCTCAAGGACGAAGGCTACGATATATCAACCAATCATAATGATTGCGGATTAATGGTATATCGCCCTGATCAAAATGTATTTGCAGGAGGAAGCGGCTGCGGCTGCTCCGCTATTGTCACGTATGGGCATATTTTAAATGAATTAAAATCAGGAAACTTAAAGAAAGTGTTTATGGTGGCAACAGGAGCTCTTTTAAGTCCAACGATGATTCAGCAAAAAGAGTCAATTCCAACAATTGCTCATGGCGTCGTCTTAGAACATATTGGGGAGGGGGGATGATCAATGGAGTATGTAATAGCTTTTGCTGTAGGAGGAATCATTTGCGTTATTGGGCAGCTGCTGCTTGATCTTGCTAAGCTTACTCCAGCACACGTCATGAGTTCGTTTGTAGTTGCAGGAGCGATTTTAGATGGATTTGGTCTTTATGATAAGTTAATTGAATTTGCTGGCGCTGGAGCGACGGTTCCAATTACAAGCTTTGGTCATTCTTTGCTGCACGGAGCGATGAAGCAAGCGGATGACCATGGATTTATCGGGATTGGGATTGGGATTTTTGAACTTACCTCAGCTGGAATTTCAGCAGCTATTTTATTTGCTTTTATTATCGCGTTAATCTTTAAACCGAAAGGATAAAAGATTATGGAAAAAAGAAGGGTCATTATTGTAACTGATGGGGATGAATATGCACGCAAAGCAATTGAGCATGTAGCTAAAGCGGTTGGTGGCAGATGCATTTCCAGGTCATATGGAAACCCTACTACGTTAACAGGTAGTCAAACGGTAGATTTAATTCTTCAAGCACCATATGACCCTGTCTTTGTAATGTTTGACGATAGCGGTTTCTTAGAGGAAGGACCTGGGGAAATTGCTTTGCTTCATGTAGCAAAGCATCCTCAAGTAGAAGTTCTTGGAGTGATCGCTGTCGCGTCACGTACTCATCAAAGCGAATGGACAAGAGTGGATGTAACCATTGATCGTTTTGGAGAAATATCGCATTACGGCGTGGATAAAAGCGGAATTCAAGAGTTAGAAGTCGGACGAATTAATGGAGATACAGTTTACTGCTTGGATCAGCTCGATATTCCCTTAGTCGTAGGAATAGGGGATATCGGCAAAATGGCTAGGATGGATGATGTTAAACTGGGATGTCCTATTACAGAAAAAGCAGCAAGACTTATTTTAGAAAGGAGCGGTTCGTTTGGATAAGCTAGCAGAGCAGAAAACAGCTATTTTTTCGAAAGTACAAAAAAACGATCAGTGGTTCAAAGAAAACGCTAGTATGAATACAAGCTTCGATGTGGGCGTGCGTAAACTACTTATTCTGGATCGAGAAGTTCATGTTTACTATGTAACAGGACTGTGCGATAGTTCATTTATTATTGAAATTACAAAAGTGCTCGTTCAAATTAATGATAATGAAGTTGAACGAGCAAAGCTAAAGGATATTGTTGAAAACCGTCTTATTCATCAGCAAGTCAAGCCTTTAAAGACGCTGGATGATGGAATGGTGTCGGTTTTATCAGGACTGCTATTCGTTTTAATTGACGGTGAAGAAGTTGGCTTTGAAGTCGATGTGCGTACATATCCTGGCAGATCCCCTGAAGAAGCGGATACAGAGAAAGTGATTCGCGGAGCACGAGATGGATACACTGAAAACATCATTATCAATACAGCGTTAACAAGAAGACGAATTCGTGACGGAAGATTTCGTTTTGAAATTATGAAGGTAGGCGAACGATCAAAACTGGACGTAGCGATTGGGTACATAAATGGCGTAGCTGATCCAGGGCTGGTTAAACTGATAAAAGATGAACTGGAAGCAATTGATATAGATGGTTTGCCGATGGCTGACAAATCAATTGAAGAGTTTTTAGTCAAACAAGGAATTAATCCTTTTCCAATGGTACGCTATACAGAACGTCCGGACACAGCAGCAGCTCATGTACTAGAAGGGCATGTGATCATTATTACCGATACGTCTCCAAGCGTTATTATTACGCCAACTACGCTGTTTCATCACGTGCAGCATGCAGAAGAATACAGGCAGGCTCCTTCTGTCGGTACGTTTATCCGCTGGATACGGTTTTTAGGAATTCTTGCTTCTCTTTTCTTATTACCGCTATGGCTGTTATTTGTACTTGAGCCAGACTTGCTGCCGTCAAAATTGCAGTTTATTGGACCAAACGAAGCAACAAATATTCCAACTGTTGTTCAAATTTTCCTAGCTGATTTTGGGATTGAATTTCTGAGGATGGCGGCCATTCATACGCCGACGCCGCTCGCCACGGCGATGGGCTTGATTGCCGCTGCGCTTATTGGGCAAATTGCTATTGATGTAGGTCTCTTTGTTCCGGAGGTTATTTTGTATGTGGCTATTGCAGCAATTGGTTCATTCGCAACGCCAAGCTATGAGTTAGCAGTAGCAAATAAAATGCTGCGATTGTTTCTGTTAATTTTTGTGGCGGCCTTTCATACTCCAGGGTTTCTTATTGCAACAACGTGTATCATTCTCTATATGGCGCGATTAAAATCATTGAATACGCCTTATTTGTGGCCGTTTCTTCCATTCAACCCGCAGGCTTTATGGCAGATTATTATTCGTACACCGGTTCCTGGAGCAAATCCGCGTCCTAGTATTGTACATCCGCAGGACAAAGACCGCCAGCCTGCAAAACCTTAAACAAAATATGTGGTTGAAACCTGTATGAAGATGTGATAGATTTGTTTTAAATATGGAAAATAATAAATATTTAGACAGTTAGCAGCGAATTGCCGTTAACTGTCTTTTTTACACTATACACAGGAACGGGGTCTAAACATGTTTTTACACGGAACAAGTCGCATAAATAAACAGGGTCATCTTGAAATTGGTGGAGTTGATACGGTTGAATTAGCATCAAATTTTGGGACGCCCCTTTACGTATATGACGTGGCTTTAATTCGGCAGCGTGCTAGAGGGTTTAAAGAAACATTTGAAAAGTATGGGATAAAAGCACAGGTCGCTTATGCAAGCAAAGCTTTTTCTACAATTGCCATGGTCCAAGTCGTTCATGAAGAAGGTCTTTCGTTAGACGTTGTTTCGGGAGGAGAACTGTATACGGCTTTAGCAGCTGACTTTCCGAAAGAACGGATTCATTTTCATGGAAACAATAAAAGCCGAGCAGAACTAGAAATGGCCATCAAAGAAGATGTAGGATGCATTGTAGTTGATAATTTTTATGAAATTGCATTGCTTCAGGAAATAACGGAACAGTATCAAAAAAAGATGCCTGTTCTTCTCAGATTAACACCCGGAATTGAAGCTCATACACATGATTATATCTTGACAGGGCAGGAAGACTCGAAGTTCGGGTTTGATCTTCAAAACGGTCAAGCAGACGAAGCTGTGCGTCTTGTGCAAGATAGCAAGGGGCTAGAACTTTTAGGTATTCACTGTCATATAGGATCTCAAATTTTTGAAACAACCGGATTTATTATGGCGACTCAAAAGCTTTTTGCAAAAATGAAAGAGTGGAAACAACGTATAGAATTTGTTCCGCAAGTATTAAATTTAGGCGGCGGCTTTGGCATTCGTTATACGGAAGAAGATCAGCCTATTCCTGTTTCGCAGTATGTGGAAGTTATTATAGAAGAGGTCAAAAAGCAGTCTAAACAGTTAGAGGTAGAAATCCCTGAAATTTGGATTGAGCCTGGCCGCTCTCTTGTAGGAGATGCTGGAACGACTCTGTATTCAATTGGTTCTCGTAAGCATGTACCTAATGTACGTGAATATGTAGCCATTGATGGAGGAATGAACGACAATATCCGTCCTGCGCTGTATCAAGCGAAATATGAAGCGGTCATTGCCAATCGAATGAATGATGAGAGTGATGAGCTTGTATCTATTGCGGGTAAGTGCTGCGAATCGGGGGATATGCTGATGTGGGATGTACACCTTCCAAAAGCAAACCCAGATGATTTATTAGCGATGTTTTGTACAGGGGCATACGGTTATTCTATGGCAAGTCACTATAACCGGTTGCCAAAGCCAGCTGTCGTGTTCGTGGAAGATGGAGAAGCACAGCTAGTCGTAAAACGCGAAACGTATGAAGACATTGTAAAAAATGACGTGAAATACAAGGTGACGGTAAAAAAGTAACGAGTGATTAACGTAAAAAAAAGAGCCTCTTGTTCAAGAGGCTCTTTTTTTTATGAGAATAACGATTTAATAGCATTAATAATATCAACAAAGAATTGCTTTAATTTATCAAGAAATGATTGGCCTTCTTCTGACTGAAGAAATGTTGTTACTTTTTCCTTTGTCGCGGAAAGTTGGTCTTTTACTTGATTCCAATCGATGTTCATATCTTTTAAACGATTGAAAAAATCAACAAGTGTATTAAGCTCTGAATCTGTTAATTTAATACCTAAATCATCAGCCACTCGCTGAATTAACGTGCGTAAATCGTCCTTTGTTTGAGGATTTTCTTTGGCAATTTCTTCTTTAATCGTTGCCATAAACTGCGCTGCTTTTTCTTTACCGATTTTTTCACCAAGCTCAGATGTCTGGACCATCTCTTCATTGGCTGCTTTTTTTACTTCTTCTGGGATTTTTTGATCTGTTTGAACTTCATATGCTTTCATAATACCTGTTAAAGCAGCTGTACCAGATACTTCAAATGGAGCGGTAATCTGGATTTTTGCATCTTTAACGCCGGCGGTCATCAAAGCATTAATATACATGTCGTCTGTAATACCATTAATATTTTGAGTTGATACGCTTAAACCTGAATCTTTTGAACCAAGGGTAATACTAGAAGATGAAATAGCACGAGATCCAATAGTAGCCTTTGGAATAAAGTCACCTAAATATTCATGCTCTTCTTGGTTTGTCACGGTTACTGTTTGAGCATTGCTTGGTGCATCAAGGTCATTTAATACCTGCTGCTTCTGAGAGCTGGTTAAGTCCTGACCTAATGTAATAATAACATCGCCCGGAGCAGCATCTGCAAAACTTTTTAAGGGTGCGGTTAGGAATAGAAGAAGACCTAATGTCACCATCATTGCTTTTATCGTTAATTTCAAACCTTTTTCCTCCTTTAATCCCATACTTGCCCTATTATAATACGGGCAGGTCTGAAGTAACAGAGTCAATTCATCATTTTCCCATAAATCAGTCTAGAGGCGTAGATTTCTATATGAAATGAAATCTATGTATCTCTGTCACTGTATTAGACGGATGATACTATAAAAAGTTTCATCTCACAACTACTATTTTTTATTTAGATCCCTACGAGAAGAAAGTGAAGAAGTGCATTCATTGAATTCATGAGCTTGTTTGTAGTAGAATAGAGTGAGTTTATAAATGTAAGTGTTCTACTCTAGGTGGCACTTACAACTTTTACGTTTTGCCGCTTTGATAGGAAAAACAGAGCCTATAGCGGTACTAATACATATATTGGAGGTCATTTATATGAAAAAAGCAAGTATTCTAATGGAAAATGGCGAAAAAATTCTAATCGATTTATTTCCTAACGAAGCACCAGGAACAGTAGAAAACTTTGAAAAGTTAGCTAATGAAGGATTCTACAACGGCGTAACGTTCCACCGCGTTATCCCTGGATTTGTTTCTCAAGGAGGAGACCCAACTGGTACAGGTGCTGGCGGCCCTGGCTACTCAATTAAATGTGAAACAGAAGGAAACCCTCACAAACATGAAGCGGGTTCTCTATCAATGGCACATGCTGGTAAAGACACAGGCGGCAGTCAGTTCTTTCTTGTTCATGAGCCACAGCCTCATTTGAACGGTGTTCACACTGTATTTGGAAAAGTAACAGAAGGACTTGATACAGTGTTAAAAATGAAAAATGGCGACGTAATGAAAGAAGTAAAAGTCTGGGAAGAATAAGAGCATACTGCTATAAATGGATATTAGCTGATAAAACGTCATAACAACCTTTTACAGGGGGTTACGGCGTTTTTTCTTCGCGCAACAGCTCAAAAAGCGTAATAGATTAGGTTTCTCATACACGCATGACATAGGACAAGCTTTTGTGTAATATTGCTATTTACTTATAAATTTTGTATGATAAAAGCAGTAAAAAACGCAGCGCATTAATTTGTAGGAAAGTTTGAGGACGAGGGAGAATCGTATGCTTATTCGCTATAAACGAAACTATGAAAAAATTGCCATGGGTCTTCTATCGTTTGTACCTACGGAAAAAGATTTAAAAAAACTTCAACAAACGATGAAAGAATATGAGCAAAACGAACATTGGCAGCTGTATCTTTGGAAGCAAGAAGAAGATATTATTGGGATTGTTGGCATTTCCATGCTCGATAAAAGTTTGATTGAGGTTCAACACGTCAGTGTAAACCCTTCACACCGCCAACAGGGCATTGGCAAAAAAATGATTAAAGCTCTTAAAGAAATGTATACGACTGCACAAATTAAGCCGAGTGAAATCATCGCTCCGTTTTATGAAAAGTGTCAGGCGGATGAATAAAAAAAGCATGATTAGGTAAGGTGTGAAAGCTTCTTTCACATCTTAGTCATCATAAAACAACAGGTAGCTAGAAGCTACCTGTTGTTTTGTTTTGCCAATAAGTTCGCTTGTCTTTCCGCAATCACATCTGACCGATCTCGCGTGCTGTGACGATGAACAATCGCATCATTTTGCAGATTAGAAGCTGATAACCAGACAAGCTGTTTATCAGTGCTTCTTTGTTTGCAAGCTCGTAATAATGCTGGATCTTCAATGGGCAAGTTAATACTTTTATATGGCTGATAGGTATCGATTAAAGCTAATTGTTTGCGAAGAAGTTTAAGCAGTGAAGGATAATTAAGTCCAAGCTGTGCAATATTTTCTTCTTCCTTCGTTAAAATTGCCAGCGCCTTTTGCATCGTTCTTTTGGCTCCAGCGAAATTTTGGCGTCGATGATGATAGAGTGAAACAGCAATTTGAATAAGGCCAACCCAAATAATATTGCGGTGTCCTCTTTGGTCTTTTTTCCAGTGTTCTTCTAGCAGTTCATGACATTCAAAGTAATCCCGGTCGCCATGAAAATGAACTAAATAATCAATATAGGCTTGTGAATACAATCTTGTTCCCTCCTGGTAAGGCTCTATATGTAGTGTATCACAAAAATTAGCTATTCATCAGCGCGGTGCCTTTAAAGAGACAAACGTGCTCAAGGTATGGCGAACACGTTTGTTTTTATTCAATATGTGTGGTTAGAAGCGTAAGCAAGAACAACCAACAATAATTAATAAAATAAACAGTACAACAATTAAAGCGAAACCGCTACCGTATCCACAAGATTTTTCACCCATGCGAGTTCCTCCTTCAGCCATTTCAAAATCTTATTACCTTGACATCATATGTATGTTTAAACTTTTTGTATGGGCAAATGACCTATTTTTACGTTAATTTGTATTGGACATGTGTCTATAATCCTCTATACTAATGATAGTAACGTTATATAAAGCAGCAGAAATGATAAGCAATTGAAAAGTGTTGGTGAGATAAAAGTGGAGTATAGTGTAAAAGTAGATGCGTTTGAAGGACCTTTAGATCTTCTTCTGCATTTGATTAACCGATTTGAAATTGATATTTACGATATCCCAGTAGCGACAATTACTGAGCAATATATGATGTTTATACATACAATGAATGAGCTTCAGCTAGACGTTGCCAGTGAATATCTAGTCATGGCAGCAACTTTGCTTCAAATTAAAAGTAAAATGCTTCTGCCTACGTATGAAGAAGATATGGATGAAATTGAAATGGTCGATGAAGAAGATCCGCGTGAAGAATTGATGCAGCGCTTAATTGAATATCGAAAGTTTAAAGAAGCGGCTGTAGAGCTTCAAAAGCTGGAAGAAGACCAAAGTCATGTGTATACAAAACCTCCAAGTAATGTGCAAATAAATGCAGAAGAACGTACGCAGCCTCAGGATGAAGGATTGGATATATCACTGTATGATATGCTAAGTGCTTTTCAAAAGTTGATGAAACGAAAGCAAAATAAAAAGCCTATGCAGACAAAAATAGCAAGGCAAGACATTCCAATTGACAAGCGCATGAGTGAAATTGTGAATGAATTAAAAGTCTTTAAAGGGAAAAAAAGTTTTTATCAGCTGTTTCCTTATCAAGAGCGTGATCATATTGTTGTAACGTTTTTAGCTGTGCTGGAATTAATGAAAGAAAATGAAATCGTTGTGGAACAGCAGCACAATCTAGACGAGCTTTATGTATCGTATCGAGAAAGGAATGAAGAGGAATGACAACGAATAATCTACAGGCTATTATTGAGAGCTTACTTTTTGTTTCTGGTGATGAAGGTCTATCCATTAGCCGGTTAGCTGAGATTATAGAAAAGCCTCATGAAGACATTCAAGGTGCTTTGGAGAGCTTAGAGCAAGAGTGTAAGTTCAGAGGAGTTACACTTGTTGAAATAGGAGGGGCCTATCAGCTTGTCACAAAAAAAGACTATGCACCATATATTGAGAAGCTCGTAGAAGCTCCCGCTAATCAATCATTATCACAAGCAGCGCTTGAAACGTTAGCTATTGTAGCGTATAAGCAGCCAATTACAAGAGCTGAAATCGAAGAGATTCGCGGAGTGAAAACGGAAAGACCTCTTCAAACTTTAATTGGAAAAGTTTTATTAAAGGAAGTGGGACGAGCGGAAGGCGCAGGGCGGGCCATCTTATACGGAACGACAAAAGAATTTTTAGGCTATTTTGGCCTTAAAAGTATCGAAGAGCTGCCGCCGCTTCCAGAAGATTTATTACAAGAAGGAACCGATCAAGAAGCAGACTTGTTTTTTCAATCGTTTCAAGAAATGAAGTGAAAATGTAAAAGAACATAGAGTTTTTTCTATGTTCTTTTTTGTATGGACAAATCTTTTCATTCATAACCAAAAAAGACGAGCATAAACTTGTACAAACAGGTAGAGGGACGGGGATGACATGAAAAGAAGCAAAAAAAGTATCATCTATCTATTTATTGTATTGCTATGTCTCAGCGGTTGGCCTTCCATATCATCTGCAGCAGGGAGCGTAAGTGCTCATAGTGCTATTTTGATGGAACAGAAATCAGGGAGAGTGTTATATGCTAAAAATGCAGATCAAGTTAGCCGAATTGCTAGCATTACAAAAATTATGACAGCAATACTGGCGATTGAATCTGGCAAAATAAATAAAACAGTTACCGTGAGCCACAGCGCAGTTGGTGTTGAAGGTTCTTCTGTGTATTTAGTTGAAGGTGAAAAAATAAAATTAAAAGATTTAGTATATGGCTTGATGCTTCGTTCAGGTAATGATGCTGCTGTAGCTATCGCAGAAGCCGTTGGAGGAAGCGAAGATGGATTTGTTTATTTGATGAATAAAAAAGCAGAAGAAATTGGCATGACAAATACAACATTTCAAAATCCGCATGGGTTAGACGACCATGAAAATCATCGCTCAACCGCGCACGATATGGCTCTGCTCATGCGCTATGCAATGAATAATAAAATTTTCAAAGAGATTTCAGGAACAAAAGTCTATCGAATGAAGCATCCTGAAGAGAAATGGGATCGAGTGTGGAAAAACAAAAATAAACTGCTGACAACACTATATGCATACTGTACTGGCGGAAAAACAGGGTATACAAAATTAGCAAAACGAACGCTTGTGACAACTGCTACAAAAGATGGAATGGATTTAATCGCCGTAACGATCAATGCCCCAGATGATTGGAACGATCACATTTCCATGTATGAAAATGCATTTGATAAATATGATATGACCAGTTTAGCTGCAAAAGGCGAGTTGGCAGATATAAAGGATTCTTTTTATAAAGATCAGCTGTATATTAAACGAAATGTCGTCTATCCGCTCACAAAGAAAGAGCAAAGCTCTGTAGAAGTAAAAACAACGTTAATTCAGCCTAAAAAGCAGTGGAAAGAAACAGGGGAAGTTCCAAATGTGGTAGGAAAGCTCGATATTTATAGAAGTGGAGAGACGATTGACAGTGTTCCAATTTATTTCGAAAAGCAGTCCGAGCAGCAAAAAGGTTTTTTTGATAAAGTGAAGCGATTAATGTTTATTCAGTCTGGAGCCAAAACAGATGGTTAATGTTATTTGGATGCTGCTGACCATTATCGGAATTGTTTTTGCGATTATAAATGGAAAAATTGGTGATGTAAACAAAGCAATTTTTCAAGGAGCAGGCGAAGCAGTGACCATCAGCATTGGGTTAATCAGCGTGCTGGTCTTTTGGTTAGGGATGATGAATATTGCTCAAAGTGCAGGGCTTCTCGACAAGTTAGCGAAACTGTTTCGACCCATCATTACAAGACTTTTCCCTGATGTTCCAAAAGATCATCCGGCCTTAGGGTACATATTGTCCAATATGATGGCGAATATGTTTGGGCTCGGGAATGCGGCAACTCCTCTTGGCATTAAAGCGATGGAGCAGCTTAAAAAGCTAAACGGCGATAGAGACGAAGCAAGCCGTTCTATGATCACACTTTTAGCACTTAACACAACCAGTTTAACACTTATACCAACCACAGTTATTGCCATTCGGATTACGTATAACTCGGCTAATCCTACTGAAATTGTCGGTACCACGCTTTTAGCAACTGTTGTAGCTACGATAGGAGCTATCATCATTGATCGCTTCTTTTATTATCGACGTACACGAAAAGGAGGAAAACGAAAATGACTATGCTTAATCAAGTATCATTGATGTTTATTCCTCTTATTGTAGGATGCATTTTACTTTATGGAACCTATAAAAAAATTCCTACGTATGAAAAGTTTGTAGAGGGAGGGAAAGACGGATTACAAATTGCTTTTTCCATCATTCCTTACTTAGTCGGCATGTTAGTGAGCATCTCTATTTTTCGAGCTTCAGGAGCGCTTGATTTTTTCTTATCTGTTTTAAAACCTATGCTGCAAGCAGTCGGCGTTCCGGCTGAAATTGTACCTTTAGCTCTTATCAAACCGATATCTGGAACGGCTGCTCTTGGTATCACGACGGATCTAATTTCTACATACGGACCTGATTCTTTTATCGGTCGTTTGGCATCGACCATGCAGGGAAGTACAGATACCACATTTTATATTTTAACGGTTTATTTCGGAGCGGTTGGCATTAAAAAAATGGGAGATGCGCTGAAGGTTGGTTTACTGGCAGATTTGGTAGGAATTATTGCCTCAGTTGTCATTGTAATCCTTGTGTTTGGCCGGTAAGAAATCGAAAATTCTACCTCTGAGTGGCAAATACACTTGTGTATTACTTCGTAAACAAGTAAGATGTTACAAGAGGTGAAGTGTTAATGGAACGATTACAAAAAGTGATTGCTCACGCAGGTGTAGCATCAAGACGTAAAGCTGAAGAATTAATCGGCCAAGGCCGAGTGAAAGTAAATGGAAAAGTTGTAAGAGAATTGGGCACGAAAGTAGGTCCTAACGATAAAATTGAAGTAGACGAAGTGCCTGTAGAAAGCGAAGCGCCCGTTTATTTTATGTTATACAAACCAAGAGGCGTAATTTCAGCTGCTAACGACGACAAGGGAAGAAAAACAGTCGTTGACTTCTTTCCACATGTAGAAGAAAGAATTTATCCAATTGGACGTCTAGACTATGATACGTCGGGTTTACTTCTTTTAACAAACGACGGTGAATTTGCTAATCAGCTAATGCACCCTAAATTTGAAGTGGACAAAGTGTATGTAGCTAAAATTAAAGGAATTCCAAGTCGTGAAAAAATCAGACAGCTGCAGCGCGGTGTGATGCTAGAGGACGGAAAAACAGCACCAGCTCGTGCAAAAGTTCTTTCTATTGATAAAAGTAAGCAGACGGCGATTGTGGAATTGACGATTCATGAAGGGAAAAATCGTCAAGTACGTCGCATGTTCGATGCAATTGGGCATTCTGTCTTAAAATTAAAACGTGAACGCTACGGACCTTTAGATTTACGCGGATTAAATGCAGGAGAAGCTCGTGAGCTTACAGCGCATGAAGTCAAACAATTATATTCAATGTCTCAAACAGGTAAGTAATTTTCACTTACCTGTTTTTTTTATGAAAAATGTCGTGAATTAGAAAAACAAGCAAGGTTTTTCGAAAAAATGTCGAACTTGTAGAATGAGAGGAAGACTTCACAGAAACGTCGAAATATTATTGGAAAGCCACTACCACAAAAATGATATAATGGTAGAAAAAAGCGTATTGAAAGCGGTTAAAAGGAGTTCGTGCCATGAAAAAAAAGCGCTTGATTATTCGAACAGTTATATTGGCAGTTTTGCTGTGCGCGGTTGGATATACCCTTTATGCTCAATTTTTTGCTGATAAACAAAAGGTATCAGTAGGAGATAAGGCACCTGACTTTATATTAAGAGATGTTAATGGAGAAACTCATCAGCTATCAGATTACAAAGGCAAAGGAGTTTTTTTGAATTTTTGGGGAACATGGTGCAAGCCCTGTAAACAAGAGATGCCGGCTATGGAAAAGCAGTATGCATCATATAAAAAGCAAGGTGTCGAAATTCTAGCTGTTAACGTTGCAGAAACGAATATAGCAGTAGAGCAATTTGCTAAACAGTATGAGCTATCTTTTCCGATTTTGATGGATAAAGATTCACAAGTGTTGGGTGCATACGGAATAGATCCTCTGCCGACTACATTTTTAATTGATAAAAACGGAAAGATTGTAGACAGTTTTATTGGGGGATTGGAAGAATCTAAAATAAAAGAATATATGGAAGAAATTAAACCATAGGGAGTGTTGACAATGAAACACGTAAAATGTGAATGTGGACACGTTAACCCGCATGGTACGATTTTGTGTGAAGCCTGTGGTAAGCCGATTGCAGAAGAAACAACTGATAAATTAGTAGATATGCGTTATGAAGGAAGCGCAAGGCGATCGCAAACGTACAATAAAACAGTTATCGATAAAATATGGAACTTTTTCTCTTCTGTAAAAGTAGGTATTTGGATCATTATTGTGACGCTTGTTGCGTCTGCAGTCGGAACCATTTATCCTCAAGAAGCTTACATACCTCCTAATGTGACAGCAGATGAGTATTACCAAAAGGAATATGGATGGACAGGAGAGCTTTATTATAAGTTAGGTTTTCATCATCTCTACGAATCGTGGTGGTACTTGCTTTTAATTGCTGCTTTAGGAATGTCGTTAGTCATTTGCAGTTTAGATCGAGTAGTGCCTTTGTACCGAGCTCTAAAAAGGCAGAGTGTAACAAAACATCCAAACTTCTTAAAAAGACAGCGTTTATATAGCACTTCATCATCGTGGACCGATCAAGATTATGAACATGTAAAAAGTATGCTGAAAAAAAGAAGATACTCTATTCGTGAAGAAAACGGCAATCTGCTGGCTGAAAAAGGACGCTTCTCAAGATGGGGTCCATACGTTAATCATATCGGTCTCATTATCTTTTTACTAGGTGCTATGCTTAGGTTTGTACCAGGTATGTATATAGATGAAGTTCTTTGGATCCGTGAAGGTGAAACAAAAGTTATTCCCGGGACGAACGGAGAGTATTTTTTGAAAAACCATCGTTTTACTGTTGAAACGTATGATAAAGATAGCGAAAGCGCCGTGTTTCAAGAAGCAATTGATCGTGCAGGGAATAATAAAGTGGCCAAAAAATATGAAGCGGATGTTAGTTTGTATAAGCGCGAAGGAAAGCTTATACCGGGAGCAGATCCAAAATTAAAGAAAATAAAAGATTCAGAGATTCGTGTGAATCAGCCGCTTAAGTTTGAAGGATATGCCATGTACCAAGTGGACTTCAAGTTAAATGAGTTTAGCTCTATGTCTTTCCATTTAACAGATAAAAATGCAAATAGAAACGTTGGTTCACTTACAGTAGATTTACATAATCCAAAAGAAACATATGATTTAAAAAACGGATATAAAGTCAAGCTCATGAGTTACTTTCCAGACTTTTTCTTTGATGATGAAGGAAATCCAAATACAAAGACCAGAGTGCCTAACAATCCCGCTTTTGTATTTAAAATGATTACCCCTCAGCATAAAAAAGGGGAAGTTGCTTTTGTTGGAATTAGAGAGAACTTGGAGCCGCTAGGAAATAACGATTATAAAATGACCTTTGCTGGTGTGGAAACGAAAAATGTAACGGGATTAACCGTTCGCAGAGACTATACGCTTTGGTTTTTAGGAATTGGCGGAGCCATCTTTATGATTGGTGTGGTTCAAGGGATGTATTGGAATCATCGCCGCATGTGGATTCAAAAAGTCAATAATGAGATATGGTTGGCCGCACATACAAATAAAAACTGGTATGGGCTAAAAAAAGAACTAAATGGTTTATTAGAATCAACATCCCTTACACAGCTGAAGGACCAAAATGATAAAGAAACAAAATAGGAGGAAAAAGCATGGATTACGCGAGTATAAGTAGTAATTTACTGTATGTGGCGTTTATTGCTTATTTAGTTGCAACCTTTTTTTTCGGAGGAGCTATTCGAGATAAGCGAGCAGCTCAAAAGAAAACAAAGTGGGCAACGTTTGGAATTGCGGTTACCATCATCGGCTTTATTGCACAGATTGGCTACTTTATTACAAGGTGGATTGCATCAGGCCACGCTCCTGTTAGTAATTTATTTGAATTTACGACGTTTTTTGGCATGATGCTTGTTGGCGCATTTATTGTTATTTACTTTATTTATCGTCTTAGCATGCTTGGATTGTTTGCATTGCCGGTGGCTCTTTTGATCATTGCTTATGCAAGCATGTTTCCAACTGAAATTACGCCGCTGATACCGGCTCTTCAAACGAATTGGCTGCATATTCACGTTACAACCGCAGCTACGGGTGAAGCCGTGCTTTCCATTAGCTTTGTTGCAGGATTGATTTATTTAATCAAAACGATTGACCAATCCAAGCGAAATAAAAAAGCATTTTGGCTGGAATTCATCCTGTATACGCTTATTAGTACGCTTGGGTTTGTAGCGGTGACGCTGGCTTTTAATGCGGCTCACTACGAGTCATCATTTAATTGGATTAATAAAAGTGGAGAACAGGAGCAAGTCGTATATCATATGGTTCCGCTAGTGGGGCCGCATCAAAGTGAGTGGACAGCCGGGAACGATATACAGCCGCTTATTGATATGCCCGCTATTATCAATGCTAAAAAATTAAATACGGTTATTTGGTCGTTAGGCGGCGGCTTTGTCTTATATTGGCTGATTCGTTTCATTTTACGGAAGCGAATTGGAGCCGCGCTGCAGCCGCTTGTGAAGCAGGTAAACAGCGACTTGCTTGATGAAGTAAGCTACAGAGCAGTGGCAATTGGGTTTCCTATTTTTACACTAGGAGCACTTATTTTTGCTATGATTTGGGCTCAGATGGCCTGGACGCGCTTTTGGGGGTGGGACCCTAAAGAGGTGTGGGCGCTGATCACATTTTTATTTTACGCTGCTTTTCTTCATCTTCGGCTGTCTAAAGGGTGGCACGGTGAAAAATCAGCTTGGCTTGCAGTTGGCGGATTTGCCATCATTATGTTCAACTTAGTGGCTGTGAACCTAATTATTGCAGGTTTACATTCATATGCGTAACCTTTAAAAATAGAATAGAGGCTGAAACAAAGATATTTTAGTTGAAGGAAGATCCGAACGAATGAGATTCTTGATGGAGAATCTCATTCGTTCGGCTTTTTTCATTGAGATGGTGAACGCAAGTTTCGTGTATGTAGGTGCTTATAGCCGTGGAACAAGCGATCCCTACTAGCTTCTTTATTTTATTTATTCAGCTGTAGATTGCATGGATTTCGTTGCGTCTCAGCCTCTTTTTGGTAAAAAAAGCTGTTTTTCGTAAAGGTGTTCACGAATTGTCACATTGTTTGGGTATCATAAGTAGAACTCGCCGGTTTTTTTTTGTACACTAAGACTAGGAGGTTGAAAATACATGCAAAACGAACAAAGGTTACTGCTAGTAGACGATGAAGATCGCATTAGACGATTGTTAAAAATGTACTTAGAAAAAGAAGGATACATCATTGAAGAAGCAGCCGATGGGCATGAAGCAATCGAAAAAGCGTTACACATAGATTATGATTTGATTGTATTAGATTTAATGATGCCCGGCATAGATGGTATTGAGGTTTGTAAACAAATTCGGGAGAAAAAAGCAACTCCTATTATCATGCTTACAGCTAAAGGGGAAGAAGTAAACAGAGTCCAAGGGTTTGAAGTAGGTACAGATGATTATATCGTTAAGCCGTTTAGCCCAAGAGAAGTGGTTCTTCGCGTAAAAGCACTGCTTCGACGTTCTTCTCAAGCAACGTTTATTCAACCAGAAACGAGCGTGAAAAATCTTATTGTCTTTGATCACTTAACGATTGATAATGATGCACATCGCGTTACAGCAGAGGGAAAAGAAGTTAACTTAACTCCAAAAGAATATGAATTATTATGCTATCTCGCAAAAACGCCAGATAAAGTATATGACAGAGAGCAGCTGCTGCGTGAAGTATGGCATTATGATTTCTTTGGAGATCTTCGTACGGTAGATACGCACGTCAAGCGTTTGCGTGAAAAGTTAAATCGTGTATCGTCCCAAGCGGCGAAAATGATTGTAACCGTATGGGGAGTAGGGTATAAATTTGAGGTTGAAAATAACTGATGTTTTGGAGAAGTGTAGTTGGTAAACTATGGTTTACTATCCTATTGCTCGTCACGCTTGTTTTATTTATTTTGACTATTTTATTGCTTCAGTTTTTTGAAAATTATCATGTTGTAGATGCAGAAAACCGTTTAACTAAAACGGCTGCTAAAATCTCTACCATTGTGCAGGAAACGGACGATGAAAAACTAGGACTATCCATTGCTCGTGAACTTGCAGACCAAGCAAGTGTAGTTATTGTTCAAGACAAAGATTTTTATTGGCATTCCACACATCCTGATAAAGAAAATAAGAAAGCTATTTCGGCCATTGTTAAACAAAACGATCAGCTAAATCAAGTGGTTGAAAAAGGTAAAGTAATACGGGAAAAAATGTACATGACCACAAAGAAAGACACGAGTGATGAACCTTTAATGTTTGTTGTCGGTGTACCTTTAATGAAAGATAACAAACCGACAGGCGGCGTTTATTTGTATCAATCTCTTTCTGAAATTGAAGAACCCGCTCAATATACGACTAAGTTCATTTTATTGGCTGCAGGTATTGCTATTATTTTAACTACTATCTTTGCTTTTTTCTTATCCACTCGAATTACAGCGCCTCTTAGAAAAATGAGGCAGGCGGCATTTGAAGTAACAAAAGGCAACTTTGATACAAAAGTACCTATTTTAACTCACGATGAAATTGGAGAGTTAGCGATTGCTTTTAATCAAATGGGCAGGCAGTTAAAGTTTAACCTCAATGCGCTTAATCAGGAAAAAGAGCAGCTTTCAAGTATTTTAAGCAGTATGGCAGACGGTGTTATTACGTTTAGTAGAGACGGATCGATTTTAATTACCAATCCCCCAGCTGAGCATTTTCTTCAGACTTGGTATTACGAGCAGGATGTCAACAATCAGCAGGTGCCTGAGCTTCCAGCAAACGTTGTCCATTTGTTTCAAACGGTAGTAGAGACTGAAACGGAGCGAAGTGCAGAATTGAAAATTCAAGGGAAAACGTGGGTCATTTTAATGTCACCGCTCTATAATCAAACGAAAATTCGAGGTGCTGTAGCCGTACTACGGGATATGTCTGAAGAGCGTAAACTTGATAAATCGAGAAAAGATTTTATTGCAAACGTGTCTCATGAATTGCGTACACCTATTTCTATGCTTCAAGGTTATAGTGAAGCTATTATTGACGATATTGCAAGTACGGATGAAGAAAAGAAAGAAATTGCACAGGTGATTTATGATGAATCACTCCGTATGGGCCGGCTTGTAAATGAACTTTTAGATTTGGCGCGAATGGAAGCGGGACATGTGCAGCTTCACTTAGAATCTGTAGCAATGGTTGAATTTACAGAACGTGTTTTGCGTAAGTTTCAAGGGTTAGCTAAAGAAAAACATATTAAATTGTCTCTTAATGGAAAAGTAGAAGATGAATTTGAAGCGATGATTGATTCAGACCGTATGGAACAAGTGTTGACAAACTTAATTGATAATGCTATTCGTCATACGGATGACTACGGAGAAGTAAAGCTGCATCTTGATAAAAGTCAATCCGAAATCCATCTTTCTGTTCAAGATACAGGAGCAGGCATTCCGAAAGAAGATCTTCCATTTGTATTTGAACGATTTTATAAAGCGGATAAAGCCAGAACGAGAGGGAAGTCAGGAACTGGTCTTGGGCTTGCAATCGCCAAAAATATCGTGGAGGCACATCAAGGGATCATTGCGGTTGAAAGTGAATTAAATGAAGGAACAACTTTCTTTATCAAACTGCCAAAGTAAACACATGCTAAATAACAGTTTGTTCGGCTGAAATAATAAGAATAACAAAGAGATGTGATTCAGTGGAGAATCACATCTCTTTATTTTTTCTATAAACAAGTCTAAAAGAGAAGGAATTGGCATATAGTATGTTTTGTGTGCAATGATCTACATAGGAGGTTCTTTCTTCATGATTGACGTGTTAAGAAGAATATTGGTTGTATTAGTAATGGGATTGTGTATAGGTCTTTTATTTTTGGGCGGGCAAATGGTAAAAGCAGAAGAGAAGCAGTGGGAGTGGCCGGTTGAAGGAGTCTTAACTGATATATTTGGTTCACGTCACGCCAAACACTTTGGAATTGATATAGCAGCACCTGTTGGTACACAGGTGTATGCTGTTGCAAAAGGAGTGGTGAGCCGCTCTTATTATTCAAATACATATGGACAGGTTGTTTTTATCAAACAAACAAATGGATATGAAACGGTTTATGCTCATCTAGAGGAACGTTTTGTTGCAGAAGGAAATCGTGTAGCTGCTGGTCAAAACATTGGACGAGTTGGCAATACAGGGCGCTCTTCAGGTGCGCATTTGCATTTTGAAGTTCATCAAGGAAGTTGGAATCCGGATAAAACCAATGCAGTAAACCCACTTGCCAAATTGGACAAGCAAAAACTATCGGCATACGTAAAAAGCGATTTAGCTGCCACGGTTTTTCAGCAGTTACATCAGACTTCTGATAACTGTATTCTTATCCATCAAGGAGATACATTATCTGAGCTCGCAGTCAAATATGAAGTAGATATGGATCAGCTAAGAAAGTGGAATCATTTAGAAAATACGATGTTAAATGCAGGACAAGTGTTAAAAATAAGTCCATAAAAAAGAGCCGCTCAGGCTCTTTTTTTCAATGTCACAATTCAATACGCTGTATGGTCACAATTTCGCTTGTTTGTTTTAACGAAGAGATGACAGAATCATCTAAAAGTTTATCAAACGTAAGCATCATAATGGCTTCTCCGCCTTTTTGCTTACGGCCCACTTGCATGGTAGCAATGTTAATACGTAAATCTCCAAGTACTTTCCCTACATTTCCAATAACTCCGGGCTGATCACTGTGACGGATATAAAGAAGATGTCCTTCCGGATAAAAATCAATATCAAACGAATCAATATTAACAATTCGAGGTCCATACCCTGCTATATAGGTGCCCGTAATGGTAAATGTACGCTGTTCGCCTGTTACGGTAACGTCAATCATATTGGAATATCCTTGCGTATCTTCCGATGTTTTTTCACCAAATGTAATTCCCCGTTCTTTGGCAATCATAGAAGCATTGACTTCGTTAACAGGTGAGTCGATACGATGAGTCAAAAAGCCTGATAATAAGCTCCGTGTAATATAAGTGGTTTCCAAATCCGTCACTGTACCTCCGTAGGAGATAGAGATATGCTGAACAGGTTCTCGCATGCATTGAGATAAAATAGCTCCTATTTGTTTAGTAAGGCTCGTAAACGGCTGAATTTTTTCAAAAACTTCTTTAGAAAGCGTCGGTAAATTAATGGATGAGCTTACAGGATTACCTTCTAGAAAACGCAAAACGTCATGTGCCACGTCTTCAGCAACGTTAAGCTGGGCTTCTTTTGTAGAAGCTCCTAAATGGGGGGTTGTAATAACTTGATCAAAATGTAACAAAGGGTTATCAATCGGCGGCTCAACTTCAAATACGTCAATAGCTGCACCTTGAACATGGCCAATTTCTAAATAATGAACTAAGGCTTTTTCATCAATGATCCCGCCGCGTGCGCAGTTTAATAAAAACACGCCCTTCTTTGTTTTGGCTAACGTGTCATGATTGAGCAATCCCTTTGTTTCTTTGGTAAGCGGAGTGTGCACCGTAATAACATCCGCTGCTGCTAGTAATTCATCCAGGGATAATAGTTCTACGCCTAGCTTTTCAGCTCGGGAAGAGGTTAAAAAAGGATCGTAAACGTGCACGCTCATATTGAAGGCTTTTGCGCGTTTGGCAAGCTCTGAGCCAATTCGTCCAAATCCGATAATGCCCAGGTGTTTGCGGTTAAGCTCTGTTCCAACAAATGCTGAGCGGTTCCATTCGCGCGCTTTGACTGAAGCATTTCCTTGGGGAATATGCCGAAACAAGCTAGCCATCATAGCAAATGTATGTTCCGCCGTTGAAATGGTATTTCCGTTCGGCGCGTTAATAACGACAACCCCTCGTTTGGTTGAGGCTTCAATATCAATATTATCGACACCTACTCCAGCGCGAGCAACAATTTTTAAATTCGGCATTTTTGCCAGCAAATCCTCTGTAACCGTCGTAGCACTCCGTACTAAAAGCGCATCGTACGTATGCAAATCATTCTCAACTTCTTCAACTTTTTTTCGCGTAAGATTCACATGAGGAGCTTCAAGTAGTGGAGCAAGACCTTCATTGCTAATTGAATCAGCTACTAATACATTATACATGACGTGAACATCTCCCTTGGATTTTACTATCATCAAATATTTGATAATTTACCATGTTAAAAAAATTCTGTCAATTATATTTTTCAAACTTTACGATTAGTTATCAAATACACAATTATAAACGTAAAATTGAAACTATAAATATGTCATAATGCTGTTGGTTATGCACTTATTTCCTTATTTTACATATAAAACAGTAATGAAGTTCATAAAATACATCAATTTAATAGGAATTAAAAAACTTCTTTATTTACTTTTAATTCGAGATAACATATAATAAATTCATAATTAAATATTGGTCTATCTTCGGGGCAGGGTGAAATTCCCGACCGGCGGTAAAAAACAAATTGTTTTGAGCCCGCGAGCTTATATGTAATACATACGAGCAGATTTGGTGAAATTCCAAAGCCGACAGTACAGTCTGGATGGGAGAAGGTGGAGGTTCAGCGTTCAAAACTTAATGTGATGAACGTTTATTAAATATGCCTGCCATGTCTCCTCTCAACGAATCATTTGTTGGGAGGTTTTTGCGTGGGGATATAAAGTTGAACCTTTCTTCTTTGAAGAGTGGATCACAAAGAAGGAGAGAGGCAAGATGCAACAAAGTAAGAAAACTCAAAAGCTGGTCATACTAGGAATGTTAAGTAGTATTGCATATATTTTAATGATGATTAATTTTCCAATTCCTGGATTACCTCCGTTTTTAACAATTGATTTTAGCGAAATTCCTGCACTCGTAGCAGCACTTGTATTTGGACCGATGGCTGCTGTTATAGTAGAAGGAATAAAAAATTTATTGAATTATTTAATTCAAGGAAGTGCTACAGGGGTTCCAGTTGGTCAAGTGGCTAACTTTGTGGCTGGTTTACTGTTCATTCTTCCTGTATCATACATGTTCAACCGATTTAAAACGGCTAAAGGCGTAACGATAGGTTTGGTTACGGGTACGGTGGTAATGACGGTACTCATGGCTGTCTTAAATTATTATGTCTTCTTACCAGCGTATACAATCTTCTTGCAATCGCCAGAAATGTCTAGTGAACAAGCACGTCAATATATCGTTGCAGGTATTTTGCCGTTTAACTTAATAAAAGGAGCAGCAACAGGGGTTATCTTTGTCTTATTGTTTTCAAAAATGAAGCAATGGATCACGCGTCGCATTGCTGTTTAATTCAATCGCTCTCCCGGGGAGAGCGATTTTTATATATAAAAAAACCTGCAGCATGTACACTACAGGTTTGCTCAATACTTATTCGAATTTATTAGCATCGCCTTCGAATTTTTCATCCGCTACGCGAATTGAATCCGTAGGGCAGCCTTCCATTGCATCCATCATATCATCTTCTAGATCTTCTGGAATTTCTACTACACCTTGGTTATCATCTAGTGTTACGAATGCAATACCTTCATCATCATAATCATAAATGTCTGGTGCTGCTGCTCCGCAAGCGCCGCATGCGATGCAAGTATCTTTATCAACAATTGTATATTTTGGCATAACAAGACCTCCTGTAAAGTGTTCGAAAATTTCTCATTATATAATCTCTTCGCGAATCAAGAGTGAAATTTCTCCTTATTCATTGTAAAATGATTTATAAAACTTTTCAATAGAAAAGTCACTGAGAATGCTTATCAAATCAAGGTTTCTTCACTTACCCAAACGTTTTAATACATAAAGGAAAGAGCTAAAAAGCCTTTATCTCACATGCTATTGGTCACTTTTGGTACAATGAATGAGAAAGGAAGTTGACACCTTTGAATTATATTCAAGTTAGCATTTTATTTTGTATAAAACAGTTAAAAGGTGAGCGAACCGCCTATGGTATTTATCATTTATTAACAGGTAAAAAGTCAGCTCAAACGATTCAAGACGGAAAAATTTTTGGAATTTCGTTTCTTTTTCAGTCATTTGTTTACTTAGATAAACGGTCTTTTGAAACCTGCGTTGCATATTTAAAAGAACAGCAGTATATTGAAGAAACTGAAAATCAAAAGTATGTGATGACAGATAAGGGACAAGCACGCCTTGAAGATGAACTGACGGCTCGACCCTTTCATCCAGCTTTAGACGGATGGAAATTCGCAAGCAGTACTCAATTATTTTTAGCAAGAATCACTTTGTTCATTCAGACCTTATCAAACCTACAGTATTTTCAAAAAGGGTTTTTACCCATTTCCAAAAATGCTGAGGTCATTCAATGGGTCAAAACGTATATTATGTCTCAAAAGCAAACGCGTCAAGAGTTAGCCGCCGAGCTATTCGAAGAGCTCCGAACGTGCTTGAAAGGCTGCACGGAACGGGACGCGTCTCTTTTTGTTTTGCAGCTGACTGGATACCAAAGAGTAGGCTTTACAAAAAATCAGTTAGCATATCAATATGAACTCGATGAGCATTATGTTCATATTCAACTTTTAGGGGTTATTCACCATATCATTGAAAAAGTAAGTAAAAATAATGAAAGCTTTCATGTACTGTCTTCTTTTTTACGTGATCTATATTTAGAATTGCCTTTGACAAGCTCGACGTTAAAAACGTATAGCTGGCTTCAAAAAGGCAAGACGCTTGAAGAAATTGCTTATATAAGGCGTTTAAAAGAAAGTACAATTGAAGACCATATTGCAGAATTAGCTCTGTTTGTTCCATCTTTTTCAATCGATGCATACGTATCGCCTAAGCAGCAGGAAAAAATTATCTCAGCCTTTGAAGGTTTGCGTACAAATAAATTAAAGATGATAAAAGAAGAAGTAAAAGACGACGTTACCTATTTTCAGATTCGTCTCGTATTAGCAAAACATTTTACCTGATACTAAAAAAAGTGGTGTTTGATGTGAAGATAGAACAACTTCTACAGAAACAATTTGGCTATAGCCAATTTCGACTAGGACAAAAAGAGATTATTCAAGATATTTTAACCGGTCATAATGTGTTAGCGGTTCTTCCTACAGGAACAGGAAAATCATTGTGCTATCAGCTCCCAGCTTATTTGTTGAACCGACCGGTGCTGATTGTATCTCCTTTAATTTCACTGATGGAAGATCAAGTTCAACAACTAAAGTCAAGCGGAGAAAAGCGAGTTATTGCCTTAAATAGTTTCCTACAACAAGAAGAAAAACAACGAGCGCTAAAAAATTTAGCTTTTTATCGTTTTATTTATGCATCTCCTGAAATTTTGCAAAATGCTGTTGTAGTAGAAGCATTAAAGCAGGCAAAGGTAGGCCTTTTTGTTGTGGACGAGGCGCATTGTATTTCTCAGTGGGGACATGATTTTCGTTTAGATTATCTACAGCTAGGAGAGATATGGAAGGAACTTGGCAGTCCACTATGTCTAGCACTAACGGGAACTGCGACTAGGGAAGTAGTGGAAGATATTAAGCGCTACTTATCGCTTCCTGCTGTCAACGAGCACATCTATTCCATGAATCGAAGTAATATTGCGATGAAAGTTGATTTTGTTGCAAGTATTGAAGAAAAAAAAGAGAAATTACTGATGTATGTTAGTGAACTGCAAGGTCCGGGAATTATCTATTGTTCCAGCCGATCTTGGACAGAAGCGTTAACACAGCTTCTAAAGGAAAATGGGATACAGCGAGTGCAGTATTACCATGGGGGAATGGAACCGAATGAAAGAATGCTTGTTCAACAGCAATTTTTAGAAAATCAGCTTGATATCATTTGCTGCACAAGTGCATTTGGAATGGGGGTTAACAAATCGAATGTTCGCTTTGTTATTCATTTTCATACACCTACGCAGCTAGAAGCATATGTACAGGAAATTGGAAGAAGTGGACGCGATCAGCGAAACAGTATTGCGATCTTGCTTTATGCTGAAGGAGACGATGATTTTGCTCATTCTTTACTTGAAATTGAGCTTCCTTCTTCAGATACTATCTTATACTGCTTGTCGTATTTACGAAACCATGATCAGGCCATTCCTTTAAAACAAGTAGAGTCTCACTTTCTTTATACAGTGGGTGTTCAAGAAACACATTGGCGATTTATTCGTTATTATTTGTACAGAGAAAATGTAGTGAAAAATGAACATGTTGAACCCTGGAAAATTCCTGCATCGCTGCATGAAACGATTGTTGTAGCTGTAAATAAACGTCTTCGAAACAAACATGACAAGTATCGTGCGATGAAGGGGTTTATTGAGACAAAAGAATGCCGTCGTCACGTGCTGCTTGGCTATTTCGATGAAACGGGAAAATCAGAGTTTGAGAATTGTTGCGATTGCTGCGGCTTGGATTTAGAAAACTATAAAAAAACAAATGGTGAGCAGGAGCAATGGACATTTCAAGGCTGGGAATTAGAATTAGCTCGTTTGCTTCGTCAAGGAGAGATATAATGGCAAAATCACAGCAAGAGCTTATTTCATCCATGACAGATGCAGAGCTAGTTAAAAATTTATATGTAACACAGCTGCTCATCTGCTTCATTGCTTTAGGCATCGGTTTTTTTACATTCGATTCGTGGAATTCCTTTTTGCAGTTTTTTCAGCTGGATTGGTCTTCTATTTTATTGTACGGGGGAGGAACAGCTCTCTTGGTAGTAGGAGGAGATATACTTCTAATGAAATGCGTACCTGAGCATTTATACGATGACGGAGGGATCAATGAACGTTTATTTGCTAATCGTTCTGTTTCTCATCTGATCCTTATTTGCCTAATTGTTGCATGTTCAGAAGAAATATTATTTCGAGGGGTTATACAAGTTCAGTTTGGCCTCTTTTGGGCGAGTATTGTATTTGCACTGGTTCACATTCGATATTTAAAAAAGTGGTTTCTTTTTATTTCGGTTGTGTTTTTAAGCTTTTTAATAGGGTTGCTTTTTTGGTGGACTGAAAATTTGTATGTCACGATTTTTACTCATTTTCTCATTGATTTTTTATTGGGCCTGCAGATACGAAAATCAAAAGGGGAATCTGCACAGCCAGAAGAATTAATGCAGTAAAGGTTAAGGAAACAGCCATTATTTTCAATACTACCCACATAATCTTTTATGTTCCCTCATATGTTGTACTAGCATACGAGGGGGGTGGAATAATGGAAAACAAAGTGATAGACTTTGAAAACGATGAAACACTTCAATATATATTAGCTAGCGTTATTAAAAGAAAAGAGACAGTCAATAAGCTGAAAGCTAAAGAGAAAAAATGGAATATTTTGTTTTTATCCAGTGCAACGGCTGTTATTAGCTACTTTTTTTTCATATTTCAAAGCGGTTTTTTTACGACGTTTAGCGAATTTTTTTCATTTTTGTTAGGCAACATGGGACATTTGATGTTTCTATTGCTTACCGTCTCACTTTACTTTTATACTGTACAGCTGCAGAAAAAAAGCGAGAAAGCAGAAAAGACTTTTCAAGATTTGCGCTGTGAGATTATTAAAAGAAGCAAAGAGCTATGGGCGACGCCTGAAACATGGGAGCACCGAAAAGAAACGTTCCGCTGGATGCAGTCAACCTATGGAATTAATTTATATCATGAAAACAAATAGAATCGCATGAAAAAGCCTCTTTTTACATAGAAGTTTAGTGAAGGGGGTTTTTTTGTGAGGGATTGGTTTAACTTGCTGGCTGCGTGGTTATGCAGTTATTATATCAGCAGTTTAACGGCTGTAGGCTCAAAAGCTTCGTTAACCTATTTACTTATTCAAATGATTTTACATCCGTTAGATGTGTTTAGTGTTATAATCTTATTTTTCACGGCTCTTTTTTGTCTGTCGGCGGCAGTTCGTAAAGTGTTTCTGCAAAGTCGGTTGCTTCTAAAAGGCTATAAGGTAAAATGGCATGAATACCTTGTTTCATGTCTATGTGTGATAGGAATTTTATCGTTAAGTGCAATTGCACTTTATCAAGTAGTAGGTTTGTTAACAATTGCGATAATTTATGCCCTTTCTTCTTTAAAGGAAACACATCGGGTATAAAATGAAAAGAAGGAGAATATATGGTTATTCTTTTAATTGTTTTAGCGTTAGGCATAGGCTTGCTGATCTTTATGTTTTCAGAAGCCCATCGTACGTATGTCGAAAAAAGAACGATTCATTTATCAAGATTTCCTGAAAATCAGCAGCCTTTGCGCCTGTTTTTTATATCGGATATACATAAGCGAACAGTTTCGTCGAAGCTGTTGGAAAAAATACCGGGCGAAGTAGATTTTGTGATCATAGGCGGTGATTTAGTAGAAGGAGGAGTCCCTTTAGTGCGGGCTCGTCAAAATATTCAACAGCTTAAAACGCTAGGACCCGTCTATTTTGTGTGGGGAAATAATGATTACGAAGTAAGTCAGATGCAATTGAAGCAGATGCTTAAAGATGAAGGAGTTATTGCCCTTAAAAATGAGCATGCCTTTGCCGTTTCTAAATGTGGTACTACCTGCCACTTTGCGGGGGTAGATGATTTATCAGAAGGTCAGATCAATCTAAAGCGAGCCGTTTCTTCCATTGAACCTGAACAGCTTACCATTCTTCTAAGCCATAATCCTGATGTTATCTATTATGTAGATGAAGAATCAAAAGTAGATTTAATTTTGAGCGGGCATACACACGGGGGACAGATACGCTTATTTAATTTGGGTATGTATGAATTAGGAGGGCTGAAAGAAAAAAGAAAGATTCCTCTTTTTATCAGTAACGGATATGGTACAACCTCTTTGCCTCTCCGTTTACAAGCTAGAGCCCAAACGCATTATATCACTTTAAAAAGGAAAGAATAGCCTTGAACAAACTCTTTACATAGCATATACAAATTTTACACACAGGATAACTTATCCTATAATTCAATTAATAGATACAGTTCACGAAGAGTAGTTGGAGGTTACGTATGGCTCACGAAGGGAAGTATAATATTAAAGCCATCTCAAATATGGTCGGAATCCAGCCGGGAACTTTGCGTGCATGGGAACGACGTTATCAAATTTTAAATCCTGTCCGCAACGATTCGGGGCATCGGTTATATACAGAGGAAGATTTGCGGAAATTAAAATGGCTCACGGAAAAAGTGAGCGGAGGTTTTACCATCAGTCAAGCGGTTTCGTTATTAGAAACGGAAAGCAGTACAGTAGGAACGTTTGAAGAAGAAGGAGAAGTAGATTCCCCTCAAAAAATTAGGGATGAGCTGTTAACGATGCTTTTATCTTTTGAAGAAGGAAAAGCACAGGATTTAATTAATCATGCTTTTAGCCTGTATTCGGTAGAAAAAGTGGTTATTGATATTTTGGGTTCTCTACTCGTGACGGTTGGAGATATGTGGGAAAAAGGGCAAATTACAAGTGCTCATGAGCATTATACGACTCAAGTATTAAAAACGCGTATCAGCATGATTTTTTATTCGCTGCCTTCAAATGGCTTATTGCCTAAAGCGATTGCTGTATGCGGACCTAATGAGACACATGAAGTGGGACTCTTAGTCTTTACGCTATTTTTACGCCGTAAAGGGTTTGAGGTTATTTATTTAGGAAGCAGCATTGAAGATAAAGATGTTGAGTTAATTGTTAAAGAAGTAGACCCAACGTTTTTATTTATGTCATGCACAATGATGGAAAATGCCGAGAAAACACTAAACTTGACGAACCAAATGATAAAGAAATTCCCGCATCTCAAAGTAGGGTTAGGCGGTTATGTGTTTGATGGTTTAGATAGCAAAAGAAAAGGCGAGGCCCAGCCGTTTATTTTAGGAAATACAAAAGAAGAGTGGAACAGCTGGCTAACAAAAAAATTAGCAGAAATTGATTGAGAATAGCTTGTCTTTCCTATCATAAACCTGTAAACTCGTAAGTAAACATCACGAACCGTTTTCCAAAAAATACATATACTGCATTATCGAACCATGTGGTTATGAGTGCAAGCGGGGAGGGACGCTAATGAGGCTTGAACGATTAAACTATAATAAGCTAAAAGTTTTTTTGACCTACGATGATTTACAAGAAAGAGGGTTAACAAAAGAAGATCTATGGACAGATACATTCAAAGTAAAACAGCTTTTTCGTGAGATGATAGAGCAAGCTTCTCAAGAACTGAACTTTGAACCTACAAATTCTCTTTCGGTAGAAGTTTTTTCACTTCAAGCACAGGGAATGGTTGTATTTGTGACGAAGCAGTATGAAGAAGAAACCAGCTACGGTGAGTTCGATGAAGACGAGTTCGAGGACTTCATTGAAATGCAGGTCATGCTAGATGAAAGCGAAGACATGTTTTTTGAGTTTGATTCATTTGAAGATGTCATTCAGCTGACCAAGCGCATGTCAAACTTTTACGATACGGATAGCGTGCTCTATTCATTTGAAAAACGTTTTTACGTGCTGTTGGATTATCACATGCTGTCACCGGCTGAAGTTGGGAATATGATTGCGGTTTTGGCGGAGTATGGAAATCCCTCTACAATTACAAAGCACCGCGTAAATGAATATGGAAAAATGTTAGTAGAAAAGAGAGCTTTGGAGTATATTAATTCTGTCTTTTCTTAATTGTTTAATTGAAATAATTACACCCGTGAAGGATAAAGCACTTTTATTAAAATAAGAGTGGCTGCACTTTCAGCTTGCAAAAAGTTGTTGAAAGTGCTCTTTATCACCGGGTGTTTTTTATTTTTTTTAGACAATTAAAGCATACTAGAAAAGAGGCAGACTTAAAACATTGTAGCATACCTTGTAAAGTTATTGGAAGCGTTTTCTTAGAAGAACACAAAAAATACTAAAAGTTCGATATTTTCCTTTGCAATGTAAAACTAAGGGTGTATACTATGTCATGAAAGAAGCACCATTCAATTAAAAACGAATAATTTTCGATACATTTTAGGAGGTTTACAGATGGTAGCCGACAAGATGCAAGACAGTAAAAATAGTCAAGAAGAGAAGCATGATGTTTTAAAATCTACACAAACAGTGATACATAAAGCGTTAGAAAAACTAGGCTATCCTGATGAAGTGTATGAACTATTAAAAGAGCCATTACGAATGATGACAGTAAAAATTCCTGTTCGTATGGATGACGGATCAGTTAAGATTTTTACAGGTCACCGAGCGCAGCATAACGATGCAGTTGGTCCTACGAAAGGCGGAATTCGTTTTCACCCAAACGTAACTGAAAAAGAAGTAAAAGCTCTATCTATATGGATGAGTTTAAAATGTGGAATCGTTGACCTTCCTTACGGTGGAGGAAAAGGTGGAATTGTTTGTGATCCTCGAAATATGTCTTTTGGAGAATTAGAGCGTTTAAGCCGCGGATATGTTCGTGCGATTAGCCAAATTGTTGGACCAACAAAGGATATTCCAGCGCCGGATGTGTTTACAAATTCACAAATTATGGCTTGGATGATGGATGAATACAGCCGGATTGATGAATTTAACTCACCGGGCTTTATTACTGGAAAGCCCCTTGTCTTAGGTGGTTCGCACGGCCGTGAAACAGCGACTGCAAAAGGAGTAACTATTTGTATTCGTGAAGCAGCGAAAAAACGAGGCATTGAATTACAAGGTGCACGGGTAGTAGTACAAGGGTTTGGAAATGCAGGGAGCTTTTTAGCTAAGTTCATGCACGACGCTGGCGCTAAAATTGTAGGGATATCCGATGCGTACGGAGCGCTGCATGACCCTAACGGTTTAGACATTGATTATTTATTAGATCGACGCGATAGCTTTGGTACAGTAACAAAATTATTCAATAATACAATCAGCAACAAAGAGCTGCTTGAACTTGACTGTGACATCCTAGTTCCAGCTGCGATTGAAAATCAAATTACAGAAGAAAACGCCCATAACATTCAAGCGAGTATTGTAGTAGAAGCAGCAAATGGACCAACAACTCTTGAAGCAACGCGCATTTTGTCAGAGAGAGGAATTTTATTAGTTCCAGACGTTTTGGCAAGTGCCGGCGGTGTAACAGTCTCTTATTTTGAATGGGTGCAAAATAACCAAGGTTATTATTGGACCGAAGAAGAAGTAGAAGAAAAGCTTGAAAAAGTAATGGTTAAATCATTTAATAACATCTACGAAACCTCTACAACTCGAAAAGTCGACATGCGTCTAGCTGCTTATATGATAGGCGTAAGAAAAATGGCAGAAGGCTCTCGTTTCAGAGGCTGGATTTAAAAACAGAACAGCAGAACAATTGCGTAAATAGAAAAAATCTCCTATCATTAATGAGGAGATTTTTTTGTTTTACACTGCGTTAAAATAAAAAAAAGGTGCGTTTACAACTGAAGGAGTGACAGGCATGAAGAAAGAAAAAGTAATTATTGTTGGCGGAGGACCATGCGGCCTTTCAGCAGCTATCGAGCTTCAACATACAGGTATTGATGCCCTTGTAATTGAAAAAGGGAACATTGTGAATGCCATTTATAACTATCCGACCCACCAAACGTTTTTTAGTTCGAGTGAAAAACTAGAAATTGGGGATGTCCCTTTTATTACCGAAAATCGTAAGCCTGTGCGCAACCAAGCTCTTGCTTACTATCGAGAAGTGGTGAAGCGCAGACAAGTTCGAATTCAGCCGTTTGAACGTGTCTTGCAAGTAGACAAACAAGCGGAAAACCAATTTATTGTCACAACATCTAAAGAGACATATGAAGCGGAGAATGTCATTATAGCTACAGGCTATTACGATCATCCTAATTATATGAATGTGCCTGGTGAAGATTTATCAAAGGTATTTCATTATTTTAAAGAAGCGCATCCGTACTTTGATAAAGATGTAGTCGTTATAGGCGGAAAAAACTCTAGCGTCGATGCAGCTCTGGAATTGGTGAAGTGTGATGCAAGGGTGACGGTTATTTATCGTGGCTCAGATTACTCACCTAGCGTAAAACCTTGGATATTGCCTGAATTTGAGGCTCTGGTTCGAAATGGGACAATTAGGATGCATTTTAATGCTCATGTAACAAAGATAACGGATGAAACGGTAACATATGAACAGGAAGGGAAAGAATCTACGATTAGTAACGATTTCGTTTTTGCGATGACTGGGTATCATCCTGATCATTCGTTCTTAACAAAAATGGGTGTGGAATTAGATGATGAAACAGGCAGCCCTTCTTTTAACGAAGAGACCATGGAAACAAACGTGGAAGGAATTTATATCGCTGGTGTGATTGCTGCAGGAAACAATGCTAATGAGATTTTTATCGAAAATGGACGTTTTCATGGAAAATCAATTGCTTCTCATATTATCAACAAAAACAACGCATAGGCTTCTATGCGTTGTTTTACTAATGATTAAATAGCTGCTGCAGTTCATCATGATTCGTTGTTACTTGGAGAGCAACTAACAGTTTAATGCGTGCTTTAGGACCATTTAAGCCATTTGAAAAAATAACGCCCATCTCTTTCAACTGCTTGCCGCCGCCTTCATATCCATATACATCTTGAGCAATTCCATTAAAACAGCGGGAAACGAGCACGATGGGTATCTTTCGCTCTAAAAGCAATTGAATGCCTGGAATTGTGAGAGGAGGTAGATTTCCTTGGCCGAGGGCTTCAATTACAAGTCCATCAACATTCATTGAAGCCACTGCTTGAAATAAATGGTCGTCCATTCCTGCATAAGATTTTAATAAAGTGATTTGTTTATCTATCTGATTGACAGGATAAAATTCGTGTTCTGTAGGCATGTGGTGAAAAGATACGCCGCGTTTTGTGATTAATCCTATTGGCCCGTACTGAGGGCTTTGAAATGTCGCCACGTTGCTTGTGTGGGTCTTGGTCACATTTTCAGCGGTATGAATTTCATCGTTCATCACAACTAAGACACCTTTTCCTTTTGCACCGTCACTAATAGCCACCCGAACCGCAGATATAAAATTATAAGGACCGTCTGAACCAATTTCATTGCTTGATCTCATGGCTCCAGTTAAGACAATTGGAATATCTGTATGCACTGTTAAATCTAAAAAATAAGCAGTTTCTTCCAGCGTGTCCGTACCGTGGGTTAGCACGACTGCATCAATTTTGCCTTCATTAATTTTATCGCGTATTTTTTTTGAAAGTATAAGCATTTCCTTAGGAGTAATGTGAGGAGAAGGCAGATGAAATGCTTCTTCTACGATTACATTGGCCATACCTGAAACAGATGATGTTGACCGGTGAAGCGGATTTTGAATATCTGGTGTTACTGATCCAGTTGCCATGTCTTCTTTCATAGAGATTGTGCCGCCGGTGTGAAGAATATAAACAGTTTTCATAAAGAGCTCCTTTCAATTTTTCATATAAGTATGATACATTTTTTGGTATACTTGTTTAAGGTCTTTGTTAGGCTTTGTAAATCGACAGCAAGTTATGTGAGCATTTACATATAAAGATAAGGACATTATAGACGGAGATTTTCATCCTAAAGATAACATGTTACTATTAAAAAAAATAGAGGAGATGAGGCGCTATTTATGTTGGCGATTGTATCTGCAGGCATTGCGCCAGGATTGGCATTGTTAAGTTTTTTTTATTTGAAAGATGAATATGAAACTGAGCCTATTTCAATGGTATTAAAAACATTTATTTTTGGAGCAATGCTTGTTTTGCCAATTATGTTTATTCAATATGTATTTGGTGAAGAACACGTTTTTCAATCACCTTTTCTTCAAGCATTTTTTACGACAAGCTTTTTAGAAGAATTTTTCAAATGGTTCATTTTATATTTCACGATTTATCAGCATGTGGAATTTGATGAGCATTATGATGGAATTGTTTACGGGGCAGCTGTTTCATTAGGTTTTGCTACCGTTGAAAATATTTTATATTTATTTGCAAATGGTTTAGAATCAGCGCTAGGAAGAGCCTTTTTACCCGTATCTAGTCATGCTTTATTCGGCGTCATTATGGGGTATTATTTAGGGAAAGCAAAGTTTTCTGAAGGAAAGGAAAAAACGAAGTGGACGCTGTACTCCGTATTTGCGCCGCTCATTTTACATGGAACATATGATTATATTCTAAAAACAATGGATCATTGGGTATTTATTATTATTCCATTTATGATTTATTTATGGTGGCTGGCGTTAAGAAAAGTAAAAAAGGCCAAACAGCCATCGATTGTCTAGGCTCAGCTTGTAAATCTTTTTTGAGAGATTTACGAGCTGAGTTTTTTCATTTCGGTAAATTTTGCGCATCTTGTATAAAAAAACAACCTTTACAAAAAATACTCCTATCATCTTATCAGTTACATACGATGTAGGAGGTTTTGTCATGTTATCATTTCGATGTTTTAAAAAGTATGCATGTCTCATATGCATATGTTCATTTATTGCAGCGTCCGTTGTGAGTCCAAAGGCCGCTCACGCGTTTTCAAATCAAGTCATTCAACACGGAGCAGTTGGAGATGACGTTATTGAGCTGCAGTCGAGACTTCAGTATTTAGGTTATTACAATGGGAAAATTGACGGTGTATTTGGATGGAGCACATACTGGGCACTGCGCAACTTTCAATATGAATTTGGCATTAAAAAGATTGACGGTTTAGCAGGCTGGCAAACAAAGATTAAATTAGCCAACGCAACAAAATATCACGAAAACTATGTGAAAAATCAAATTAGAAAAGGGAATAAGTTTACGCACTATGGCGGTCAGCCTCTTGATCAACAGTCTAAAGGAAGCGGTAGCAGTGGGAAAAGCAGGGGGAACAATGGTCAGCAAAAAGCACAAAGCGGATCTTCTCAAGCAAAAAAACCTGCCAGTCAGCCGCAGCGTAATACGTCTAAAGGAAATTCTGAACAGCAGAAAGAAAAAGCACAAAAGCCAACAGCGGTGAATGTACCAAGCGGCTTTTCACAAAATGATATTCAGCTCATGGCAAATGCCGTGCATGGTGAAGCACGGGGTGAACCATATAATGGCCAAGTAGCCGTAGCGGCCGTTATTTTGAACCGAGTTAACAGTCCGTCATTTCCAAATACAGTTGCTGGAGTTATTTTTGAACCGCGTGCATTTACTGCCGTAGCAGATGGACAAATCTGGCTTGAACCCAATCCAACATCTAAAAAAGCGGTTATGGATGCGATTAACGGATGGGATCCTACTGGGAATGCTATTTATTACTTTAATCCGGATACAGCAACAAGCGCATGGATTTGGTCACGTCCTCAAATTAAGCAAATCGGGAAACACATTTTCTGTCGATAAAGAGAGGTGAAGGAAACATGATTCGAACAATTTTAATTGTATTATTAGCTATTGGTGTTGTAGGTGTAGGGTATTGGGGGTACAGCGAACATCAAGAAAAAGATGCTGTACTGCTTCAAGCGGAGAATACGTATCAACGAGCATTTCATGATTTGTCATATCGGATAGATTTATTAAATGATAAAATCGGTGGCACGCTCGCCATGAGTTCGAGAGATCAGCTTTCACCCGCGCTTGCAGAAGTATGGCGTTTAACTTCTGAAGCTCATAACGATGTAGGACAGCTGCCTTTATCGCTGTTACCTTTCAATAAAACAGAAGAGTTTCTTTCAGATGTTGGTGACTTTACGTACAAAGTGGCGGTAAGGGATTTAAGCAAATCACCCTTAACAGATAAAGAGTATAAAACGTTAAATGCGCTTTATGATCAGTCAGGCGAAATTCAAAATGAAATGCGCCAAGTACAGCATCTGGTCATTGATAATAACTTGCGCTGGATGGATGTTGAGTTAGCCTTAGCGACAAAAGAAAAGCAAGGGGACAATACAATTATTGACGGATTAAAAACCGTTGAAAAAAGTATGGATTCTTTTGCCGAAACAGATTTAGGCGTTATGAATGCAACGAATGAGCAGGAAAAAAACGCTTTTCACCAATTAAAAGGTAGAGAAGTTAGTGAAGATGTGGCAAAACAAGTGGCGCGTTCGTTTTTGAATTTAAAAGGAAATGAACAAATTCATATTGTAAAGAGCGGAAAAGACGCTGATTATGAAGTGTACAGCTTAACCATTACAGATCCAAAGACTAAACAAGAGACGTATATGGATATTACACAAAAAGGTGGATATCCGCTTTGGGTGCTCGAAGATCGAGATATTAAAAAACAAAATATTAGTTTAAACGATGCTATGAACAAAGCGACTAAGTTTTTAAAAGATCATCGTTTTGAAAGCCTAGTAATGGCTGAAAGCGCTCAATATGATAATATGGGAGTCTTTACATTCGTAGAGCAAACGGAAAGTGGAGTTCGGATTTATCCGGATTCAGTTAAAATGAAAATGTCTTTAGAAGATGGATCTGTGATTGGTTTCTCAGCTAAAGACTTCTTATTAAAACATCGTACAAGAGATATTCCTAAACCTAAAATTTCCAAAGAACAGGCAAAAACCAAGCTGAACTCGAATGTAAAAGTGATGGAAGACCGTGTAGCAATTATTACGAATGATTTAAACGAAGAAGTGCTATGCTATGAGTTTTTAGGGACAATAAAAAATGATACGTATCGAATCTTTATCAATGCCGATACGGGTTTTGAAGAAAAAGTCGAAAAACTGCAAAACTCAGAACCTTTATATAATGAAGTGTAAAGTTGATAAAAACCGGTGTCTATAGACACCGGTTTTTGTGTTTTTTAATATTTTATTGAGTCTAAATGACTAATTTATATTTACAAAATAAACATATTTGACTATGTTTAAATAAAGGGAAAAAGTGTATATAGTGGAACTAAAGGAGAGAGAAGATGATAAAAGCGGGAATGAGGTTGACGTTAGAGAGCGGGCATAGAGAGTCTACATTACAACAAACATATCGATGTAAAGTAGTTGAGTTTACGGAAGACGTGATTTATATTAGCTATCCGCTAAATGAAGAAACGCAGCGAAGTGCTTTTTTACTAAAAGGTACAAAATTGCTTGCTACGTTTATTGGATATGATCAAAATGTATATACCTTTCCAACTGAAGTAACAGGGCGTGAAATAAAAGGCATGCCTGTTGTGAAGCTCTTTTACCCGGGCGATAAAAAGTTAAAATCTATCCAAAGAAGAAATTTTTTTCGTGTGCCTCTTACAGTGAAGGCGGTGATAGAAAGTGAACAAGAACAGCAGGATGTAATGGAAATCATGACTAAAAACATCAGTGCAGGTGGAATAGCCGGCTCCTTCCATCACTCGCTGCTTTTTAATGAGAAAGATTCGGTTGTTGTACGATTAAGTCTTCCTAATCGTGAGGGAGCTTTGCAGCATCTTGAATTAAAAGGGGAAGTTGTACGAATTACCGCCCCGACTTCTTGTAAAGTAGGTCAGCTATCTATTAAATTTATGGACATGGAAAAACAAACGAAAGAAATGATGATTCGTTATACCTTAAAGCGTCAGCTCGACCTAAGAAGAAAAGGTCTTCTTTAGCGTATAAAAAAAACTTCTCTTTCCTAAACTGTAAGCAAAGGTATTACTTCTTACAAAAGGAGAAAAAAGGTGAATCGAATAGAACGAATTTTAATTAAATTAGTGGTTATTCAATTTGTGTTTTTAATAATTGCCCAATGTATTTTACTATCTAGCAGTCACAGTACATATTTCTCAAAGGTTATTCAGTATGAGGGAGTTAGCAAAAATAATTTTAATAAAATTATTGAAACATTCGACCAGTAGTCGGACGTATGGTAGAATAACTAGGAAAGAAACATGCAGTGAACACCAGGCAGGAGAAGACCCCCTGCTCTTTTTTTCGTTTATAAACGCTTCATATAAAATGGCTCATTGTATAAAAGATGAAAGTGGTTTGTTCCTGTTTTGAAATTAAGGGAGGCACTTATGGAAAAACAAATTTCAATCGCGATTGACGGTCCTGCAGCTGCTGGGAAAAGTACAGTGGCAAAGATTATAGCAGAAACCTTATCATATATTTATGTTGATACAGGAGCGATGTATCGTGCTCTAACGTATCAAGCACAGAAAAACCAGGTAGATTTGCAAAATGAAGAAGAGCTATTGCATTTACTTAACGAAACAGTCATCGATTTAAAGCCGTCTGAATCGGGACAGGTAGTCATCTTAAATGGGCAGAATGTTACAGGTGAAATTCGTTCAGCAGAAGTAACTAACTCTGTATCCATCGTAGCGAAACATCGTGCAGTTCGTGAAGAGATGGTAGCGAGACAGCAGGGCCTTGCTAAAGATGGAGGCGTTGTAATGGACGGACGTGATATCGGTACACACGTGCTTCCTCACGCAGAAGTTAAAATCTTTTTATTAGCGTCTGTGGATGAAAGAGCACAGCGACGCCATGACGAAAACATAAAAAAAGGTTTTGAATCAAATTTAGAGCGTTTAAAAGAAGAAATTGCCCGCAGAGACAAGCTGGATTCTGAGCGCGAAGTAGCACCTCTTAAAAAAGCTGAAGATGCAATTGAAATCGATACAACTTCTTTATCGATTGAAGGAGTTGTAGAAAAAATACTTTCTATTACAAAAGAAAGGATTGGATGATTTTGAGCTTTTATATGTTTGCACGTGCCATTGTAAAAGGCATTTTAACACCAGTTTATCGTTATGAAGTAATCGGTGCAGAAAATATCCCTTCAGAAGGCGGAGTTTTGCTTTGTTCAAATCATATTGACAACTTAGATCCGCCTACTGTAGGTGTGACATGTCCAAGGCCTATTTCGTTTATGGCAAAAGCAGAGCTGTTTAAAGCACCTTTTCTGAAGACGGTTCTGCCAAAGTTAGAAACATTCCCTGTAAAGCGCGGGATGGCAGATCGTGAAGCTTTGCGCCAGGGGTTAAAGATTTTAAAAGAAGGAAAAGTGCTTGGATTGTTTCCCGAAGGAACAAGAAGTAAAGATGGGAAATTAGGAAAAGGGATGGCTGGAGTAGGCTTTTTTGCTTTGCGTTCAAAAGCAGCTGTTGTGCCTTGTGCTGTTATTGGTCCATATAAGCGTTTTGCAAGGTTAAAAGTAGTGTACGGACCGCCAATTCAGATGGATGAGCTTCGCGAACGAAAAGCACCAGCCGACGAAGTGACCGAAGTTATTATGAAAAGCATTGGTGAATTAATTGAAAAATATCAATAGTTTGTAACCTTATGACTTGACAAAAGATTCTATTTATTAGAAGTTAGTAACAAAGAGAGTTTTTTCTATACAGAGCTATATACAATAATGATGAGCTAAAAGAGTGAAGAACTCTTACAAGGGAATACATATTGTAGATGGATATTGGAGGAGGAAAAGACGATGACAGAAGATATGAATCAAGTAGAGGTAACGTCATTAGAAGTAGGAGAAACAGTAAAAGGTACTATTACAAAAGTAGAAGAAAAGCAAGTGTATGTAGATGTACCTAACAGCAAACTAGACGGTATTATTCCAATTAGTGAATTAGCGAGCTTACATATTGAAAAAGCAGGCGATGTAATCCAAGAAGGTGCCGAAGTCGAAGCGAAAGTAATTAAAGTGGAAGACGATTTGCTTGTGCTATCTAAACGGGCTGTAGATGCTGAAAAAGCATGGGATGGTTTAGAAGCAAAACTTTCTTCAGGTGAAGTGTTTGAAGCGGTAGTCAAAGAAATTGTCAAAGGCGGATTAGTAGTAGATATTGGTGTGAGAGGGTTCATTCCAGCTTCTCTTGTTGAAACTCATTTCGTTGATGATTTTGCAGAGTATCAAGATCAAACTCTTACGGTCAAAGTAGTGGAATTAGATAAAGAAAAAAATCGCGTGATCCTTTCGCATCGTGCAGTTGTAGAAGAAGAGCTTGTACAACAAAAAGAAAATGTTCTTGAGTCATTAAAAGAAGGTCAGGTTTTAGAAGGAACCGTTCAGCGCTTAACAGACTTTGGAGCGTTTGTAGATGTAGGCGGAGTAGATGGGTTAGTGCACATTTCTCAGCTTTCACATACGCGTGTAGAAAAACCTTCAGACGTAGTAGCTGAGGGAGATGCTGTGAAAGTCAAAGTATTGTCTGTTGACAAATCAACGGGGCGTGTTTCATTATCTATTAAAGATACGTTAGAAGGTCCATGGTCCAACATTTCTACGAAGCTTCGCCAAGGTGATGTAGTAGATGGAACCGTTAAAAGACTTGTATCTTTTGGAGCTTTTGTGGAAGTTCTACCTGGAGTAGAAGGACTTGTACACATTTCTCAAATTTCCCATAAGCATATCGGGACACCGCATGAAGTGCTTTCTGAAGGCGAAAAAGTGACGGTGAAAGTACTTGATGTGAATGAACAAGAACGACGCGTTTCGTTAAGCATTCGTGATCTTGAGGAAGAAGAACAAGAAGATTACGGTGACTATGAATTACAAGAAGAGTCAAAAGGTTTCCAATTAGGTGATATGATTGGGGATCAATTAAAAAAATTAAGATAAGTAATGGTGATGATTTGTGAGCAGAGCAAAACGTAAAATTGATCACATTCATCATGCGATTCAAACGGGACAGCATCGGCTGCACGGGCTAGATGATATTCGCTTCGTTCATAATAGCTTGCCAAATACTGGCGTGCACGATGTTCATATTGATACAAAAATTGGCGAACTTTTGTTAAGTTCGCCAATTTTTATAAATGCTATGACGGGCGGTGGCGGACAAGAAACGGAACGGATTAACCGTTCGTTTGCTCAAATTGCTCATCATGGTCAATTAGCAATGGCCGTTGGATCGCAGATGGCTGCGATTAAAGATGAAATGGAAGAACAATCATACAGAGTAGTGCGTCAAGAAAACCCTAACGGAATTATTTTTGCCAACCTAGGCAGTGAAGCTACAGTTGAACAAGCTAAAAAAGCAGTTGATATGCTTGAAGCAAATGGACTTCAAATTCATTTAAATGTTATACAAGAACTGGTCATGCCGGAGGGAGATCGTGATTTCACCGATGCATTACGTCGTATTGAACGCATTGTCCGAGAAGTAACCGTTCCTGTAATTGTCAAAGAAGTAGGTTTTGGGATGAGCGCTCAAGCAGTGCAAAAACTTAAAGATGTTGGTGTTGAAATCGTTGATATTGGTGGGTACGGTGGTACCAATTTTTCGAAAATCGAAAATGAAAGACGAGCAAAACATTTTCACTTCTTTAATGATTGGGGAATTTCTACAGCAGCTTCTTTAGCAGAAGTATCTCAGCACGTAGAAGGTATATCCATTATTGGTTCGGGAGGTATTCAAACCTCTATGGATATTGCTAAGTCTATTGCGTTAGGAGCTTCTGCAACGGGAATGGCAGGATATTTTTTATCCATTTTAATGAAGTCTGGTTTAGAAGCAGTTGTGGAAGAGATAGCCGAGATGCATGAGGAGTTAACGTTCATCATGGCTGCGCTAGGAGCAACTTCTATTGCTAAGCTTCAGCAAATGCCTCTAGTTATTACAGGGGATACCCATAGCTGGCTGACTCAGCGAAATGTATCTATAGAAACATTTAATAACAGATCATAAAAAAGCATGCAGTTGACTGCGTGCTTTTTTATTTCTTTAAAAGATGAATGATCGCGTTTTCATTTAAAAAAACAAAAAATGTTGGCAGAAGAAGTGACAAAAAGCATGAAATCCCAAACGTTAGCCCCTTATAATAAGTAAAATAGACAGAAAAATCAGAAAAAAGAGGTGGCGTAATGAAAAAGGGACATCCTGTATTTACAATTTTTCTTTTCTTTTTAGGCTGGGTTTTCATGTATGCAGATCGTAATATTTTATCTCCGGTTATGGGAGATATCGGTGCGCAGTGGGATCTTAATAAAGCTGAACTTGGGCTAATGTCTACCGTATTTTTTGCAGCGTATGCAGCTATGCAAATTCCAACGGGTTTTTTGGCAGATCGATTTGGTCGAGTTAAGATCTTAGTAGCTGGATACATCTTGTTTGGAGTTGCCACATTTTTTACAGGACTTACAACTACTTTCGGTATGTTCTTACTTATGCGGGCGCTGACAGGACTTGGAGAAGGAACGTATTATGGTTCACAATACGGAGTTTCTTCAAGCATCACATCTGAACGATACCGAGGTTTAGTGTCGGCGCTCATTAATAGTGGAATGGCTTTTGGTATATCACTTGGTTTTATCGGTTCTACATACATTACATATACGTTAGAAAAAGACTGGCAGTTTACTTTTTACTTATTTGCTATTCCAACTATAGTAATAGCTATTTTAATAGCTTTCTTTGTAAAAGATAAGCAAAGGGATCAAGAAAAAAATTCGCTAAATAAAGAAACAAAGCAGTCGCTAAAAGTATTATTTACAAAAAATCATATTTTCGTATACATTTTAATCTTCTGCTCTCTTTACGGATTTTTTGGGATGCTGACTTGGCTTCCTTATTATTTGCAGCACTCGCGAGGCTTAGAAGGGTCTCAAACAGGCATCATAGCATCTTTAGTACCTTGGGCGTCTATTCCAGGAGCAATCTTCTTTGGGTATATATCTGATCGAATTGCAAATAAAAAAGCATTAATTGTGAGTTTGTCAGTAGCGGGCGCTTTGTGTCAATTTTTTATTCCCTATACAGAGGGTTATTCTTGGCTATTAATCGGCTTAATTGTGTACGGTTTGATAGGTAAATTAGCATTAGATCCGATTTTGATTTCGTATATGGCGGATATTACTCCATCGTCCATGTACTCTAAAGTGTACGGTTTTTTCAACTTCAGCGGCATGCTGTCATCGATCTTTGCACCTTACATTACCGGATATTTTGCAGATAAACTTGGAAGTATGGAATTCGGGTTTTATTTGTCAGGAGCACTATTGTTAGTGGGAGGAGTTCTCTTTTTGTTTACAGGAAAGAAAGAACGTTCCTATCCTGTTTCACATCCAGTTTTAAAATAAAAAAATGCGCTGACTTAGTCAGCGCATTTTTTTATTTATGCTCATTTAACTCGCGTGCTTCTTCAGGACTTTGCAAGCTAGTTGCTCCCGGATAGTGAAGTCCTTGATCACGGTCAGATTCAACTCGTTTTGATTCTTTTAATTTTTTCTCTTGACGATCTTTTCCCATTTTAGATTCCCTCCTTTTTTCTGATAGGTTGTCCAAAATAAGGGGTTCTATTCTAAAACTCCGATTAAGTTTTACTAAATTGATACATACTGATGACAGGTAGAGGAGGTGCCATATTCAGTGGACGGAATTTTCTTTTATTGGCTTTCGTGGATGGGATGGATTGTTGCGACTTTTCTTATGCCCAAAACACCTAGACGTTGGAAGGTAGCAGCCATTATATTAATCAGTATACTCCTAAGCGGAATGAACATGCATATGGCTCAGTTTTCATTTAGCTACACCGCTTTGTTTTTAGTGGGGGTAGCGTGTGTTTATGCTTCAGGCTACAGCAGGTTTCAGCAGTTATATTATGTTATTGTATGCGGCATTATAATAATTGCCTATGCTGGTTTTTGTTTACTTGAGCTCTATGATCCTGTATGGATTTTTATTGATCGTAAGTGGATTTTGACTGGACTTATCTTATATATTTGCTTTATGGTGATTAAAGATGCTGAAAAAAGATTCGCAGCGATCATTTTAGGTGTAGTTGGAGGAGATTTTTTATACGCAGTTGTCATTCGAGATATTGCATCTTATGAAGTAGGGTCTCTTCGGACACTCGACGTTTTAGCAACAGCAGTAGGAGCTATGTTTATTTGGGAGATGCTGGTTTATTTCTCTGCTTATTTAGATTTGTACGTGCTGAAGTCTCACAGGCAAAAGCAAAGTACTTACAAATAGAAGAAGAGATTTCGTAAAATTATATTGTTGTTACCGGTGATTTTTGATAAAATTGTTTGATTGAAAGAGTAATGCTTATTCAGCGGATAGGCAGTTAATCAGCCTGGTGTAAAATAGAGCTGATAAAAAGCCTGCTTTATCGCTTATGATCGATTAGTAGAGGTCATGCCACGCTGCATGGCCTCAATTTTTGAAAAAAGAATGATCTTATTTATTTGTACATGTAGATAAATACCTTTAGTCGATTAAAGACTGGTTGCCGATACATAAAAAAGATCAAGGAAAGGGAAGAATCGTATGCCAAAACCAATTATTGCGATTGTTGGTCGTCCCAACGTAGGAAAATCAACAATTTTCAACCGAATTGTAGGAGAGCGAGTATCTATTGTAGAAGATATTCCGGGTGTAACTCGTGATCGTATCTATAGTTCAGGTGAGTGGCTGAATGTGGACTTTAACATTATTGATACCGGCGGTATTGATATTGGAGATGAGCCATTTTTAGAACAGATCAAACAGCAGGCAGAAATTGCAATTGATGAAGCGGACGTAATCATTTTTCTAGTGAATGGACGCGATGGAATTACTGCAGCTGATGAAGAAGTGGCGAAAATTTTATACAAATCGAAAAAGCCCGTTGTCCTAGCTGTTAATAAAGTAGATAATCCTGAAATGAGAGAATTAATCTATGATTTCTACGCACTAGGATATGGAGAACCGTTCCCAATCTCAGGAACGCATGGTTTAGGTTTAGGTGACCTGCTAGACGAGGCAGCTAAGCACTTTCCAAAAGAAAAAGACGAAGATTATGGAGAAGACGTCATTAAATTTTCATTGATTGGTCGTCCTAACGTAGGGAAATCTTCATTAGTTAATGCTCTTCTAGGTGAAGACCGTGTTATTGTCAGTGATCTTGCCGGCACGACACGCGATGCCATTGATACAAAGTTTACAAAAGAAGATCAAGAATATGTTGTTATTGATACAGCTGGAATGAGAAAGCGTGGAAAAGTGTACGAGAGTACTGAAAAATACAGCGTACTGCGCGCATTAAAGGCAATTGAACGCTCAGATGTTGTCTTAGTTGTATTAAATGCTGAAGAGGGTATTATTGAACAAGATAAGAAAATTGCTGGCTATGCACAAGAAGCTGGAAAAGCTGTTGTCATCGTTGTGAACAAATGGGATACAGTAGAAAAAGATGAAAAAACAATGAAAAAATTTGAAGAGAATATACGTGAGCATTTTCAGTTCTTAACATATGCTCCAATTGTATTCCTTTCAGCCAAAACGAAAAAACGTACGCATACGCTATTGCCAATGATTGATCTTGCAAGCGAAAGCCATGCGGTGCGTGTAGAAACAAGCATTTTAAATGATGTGATTATGGATGCAGTAGCAATGAACCCTACGCCTACTCACAACGGCAACCGCTTGAAAATCTATTACACAACTCAAGTAGCAATCAAGCCGCCAACTTTTGTTGTGTTTGTAAATGATCCTGAGCTAATGCATTTTTCATATAAACGTTTCTTAGAAAATAAGCTTCGTGAAGCTTTTGGATTTGAAGGAACTCCAATTAAAATTATTGCAAGACCAAGAAAATAACAGAGGATGTGATCGGCGTGGAAAGAATAGCTGTACTAGGAGCAGGAAGCTGGGGAACTGCATTAGCTTTCGTATTGGCGGAAAATGGACACGATGTTCGCATTTGGGGACATAGACAACAAGTCATTGATCAAATCAACGAGACGCATAAGAATGAAAAATATTTGCCTGGTGTAGAGCTTCCTCATCAGATTAAAGGTTTTACGTCATTAGAAAAGGCAATAGAAGGTGTTGAAACCCTTATTTTAGCTGTTCCAACGAAGGCCATTCGTGAAGTGTTGCAGCAGCTAAAATCCCTTACCGATGAACTATTTACAATTGTTCACGTAAGTAAAGGGATTGAACCGGATTCTCTTTTACGTATATCTCAAATGATTCAACAAGAAATTGATACAAAAGACATTGTTGTCTTATCAGGTCCGAGTCATGCTGAAGAAGTAAGTAGAAGGCAGCCCACAACTGTGACGTCAGCTTCAACAAATATACAAGCAGCAGAAAAAGTGCAGGATTTATTTAATAATCAGCAGTACTTCCGTGTTTATACAAATCCTGATGTGATTGGTGTGGAAATTGGGGGAGCGTTAAAAAATATTATTGCTCTTGCTGCTGGTATTACGGATGGACTTGGATATGGTGACAATGCGAAGGCCGCTCTTATGACTCGTGGCTTGGCTGAAATCGCTCGTTTAGGTACTGTGCTTGGTGCCAATCCTCTGACGTTCTCAGGTTTAACCGGGATCGGAGACTTGATTGTAACGTGTACAAGCGTTCATTCTCGAAATTGGCGCGCTGGTAATCTTCTTGGAAAAGGCAAAAATTTAGACGAAGTATTAGAAAATATGGGAATGGTTGTAGAAGGTGTACGCACGACGAAAGCAGCTTACCAGCTATCTCAAAAATATGACGTAAAAATGCCGATTGCTGATGCTTTATATAATGTACTGTTTAATGATGTGAAGGCAAAGGATGCAGTAGACGCGCTTATGTCTCGTACTAAAACACATGAAATGGAAGATTTAGCGAATGTTTTAGGAGAAAAATTAAATTAAGTGCAAAGAAATATGAAAAAATAGGCAATTAGTGATACCCAAAATCATTTACTTGCATAAAATAACGTGTAAATAAAGATGAGTAGAACTGTTAGTATGGGAATATTTAGTTATGATCGAAGCGAAGAGCCCCCTTCGCTTCGATTTTTTTTATGTGAATAAGCAGGAATTTGTCAATTTAATAGGAAAGTAATTACTATAGAGCGTGAATCACTGGAAGGTAAATAAATAGTTAATTTAGAAAGTTCTATCAATATCCATCTTAACTATAAGTCCTTATGTTATAATAACGGTGAAAAAAGGAGTGGATGCAGTTTGTCGCCAGGTTTGTTAAAGATGTGGATTTCATTGGGCTCCATTGTATTTATGTTTATTTCGGTATTTTCTATTTACTTTAGTCGTTATAAAATTACGAACCGCATTGGTAAAATTGTACTCGCTTTCATTGCCTATTCGCTTATGATTGTAGCAGGTCTTATTATGGTAATTGTTGTATTCAGCGGGCCGACAGATGCTTAATGTACATATGGTAGGGTGAGGAAAATGAAAAAATTCATGCTAACGTCTATTGTTGGGTTAACCATTTTGGTATTATCCGGTTGTTTGTACCCGGCAGAAAGAATGTCTCAAAATCAAGTTCCTTATAAAGATCAAGTTGCTTCCGTGCAAACGGCGGTTGATCAATTTAAACAAGAAAGCGGAGGCTTATTGCCAATAAAAACGAAAGATATGGACACGCCGATTTATCAAAAATATCCGATTGACTTTACGAAAATTGTTCCTAGATACATGCAAGACGCACCTGGTAATTCGTATGAAAGCGGAGGGATATTTGCGTACGTACTTGTGGATGCAGAAACAAAGCCCACGGTTAAATTATTAGACTTACGAATGGCGGATACGATTCAAGATGTTAACGTACATTTGAATATATACCGTCAAAATCATAAAGGGTACGTACCGTTTAAAGAGGTCATCGCTCCCGGCGTATTCTCTATTAATTATAAAAAATTGAATATGAAAGAGCCTCCTGTCGTTACTAGCCCATATACAGGGAATAGTCTTTCTTTAATTGTTAATGGACAGGGAGATGTATTTGTAGATTATCGTCCTGATTTGTATGATGCCATTCAAAAGCATAAAAGCTCCTACAAACCTGGTGAAGATATACGAAAGCTCCTTGTGGAAAACAGTGATTTTGTACCTGCTTACTCTCTTCCTTATACAGTCAACGATAAGAATGAACCAATATTTTTAAAAAAATAAGTCATGAACCCCTTCTCCTTGAATAATATTCAGAGAGAAGGGGTTTTCTCTTTCTTGTACACCAATAATGATAATCAGAATGACTAAGTCAGCATGTGCATGAAAAAAATCATAAATTTTTCTATCAAAAGTCATATTTTAATAGGACAACGTCATAACTATATAGTGTCCTAATTTACTCTCGCAATGGATGTCATATTCCATGAACTCATAGATCGGAGGGGATCTTTTGGAAAAGGTGGATGTATTTAAAGATATCGCTGAACGTACAGGAGGCGATATATATTTAGGTGTGGTGGGAGCAGTTCGAACAGGAAAATCTACATTTATTAAAAAATTTATGGAGCTGGTGGTCCTGCCTCACATCGAGAACGAGGCAGAAAGAGCTCGCACACAAGATGAACTACCACAAAGTGCAGCTGGAAAAACGATTATGACAACTGAGCCGAAATTCGTACCGAATCAAGCAGTTAATGTTTTGGTAGATGACGGGCTAGAAGTTAACATACGGTTAGTAGATTGTGTAGGATATACGGTGCCAGGCGCTAAAGGGTACGAAGATGAAAACGGACCTCGAATGATCAATACACCTTGGTATGAAGAACCAATTCCATTTCACGAAGCGGCTGAAATTGGAACGAGAAAGGTAATTCAAGAACACTCAACGATTGGTGTCGTCATTACAACAGATGGCTCAATTGGAGATATACCTCGTCAAGATTACGTGGAAGCAGAAGAGCGCGTCATTAATGAACTAAAAGAAGTAGGCAAACCATTTATCATGGTTATTAATACCGTACAGCCATATCATCCTGATACAGAAAAGCTTCGTGCAAAGCTTAATGAAAAATATGATATTCCAGTATTAGCGATGAGTGTGGAAAGCATGCGCGATACTGATGTGATGAACGTATTAAGAGAAGCACTCTACGAGTTCCCTGTATTAGAAGTCAACGTTAATCTACCAAGCTGGGTAATGGTTTTAAAAGATAAACATTGGCTGCGTGAAAGCTATCAAGAAGCCGTTAAAGAAACGGTAAAAGATATTAAGAGGCTGAGAGACGTTGAACGGGTAGTAGAGCAATTTAGCCAGTTTGAGTTTATCGATCAGGCTCGATTAGCCGGAATTGAGATGGGGCAGGGAATTGCTGAAATTGACTTATATGCTCCAGATGACTTATACGACCAGATTTTGAAAGAAATCGTGGGAGTAGAAATTCGCGGAAGAGATCATTTGCTGCAGTTAATGCAAGATTTTGTGCATGCAAAAACCGAGTATGATCAAGTCTCTGATGCCCTTCGTATGGTTAAACAAACGGGTTATGGTGTAGCTGCACCTTCGCTTTCGGATATGAGCCTTGATGAGCCTGAAATTATTCGCCAAGGATCGCGTTTTGGAGTTCGTTTAAAAGCAGTGGCGCCTTCAATACACATGATTAAAGTGGATGTAGAATCAGAATTTGCGCCGATTATCGGAACGGAGAAGCAAAGCGAAGAATTAGTTCGTTATTTGATGCAAGACTTTGAAGATGATCCGCTTTCAATTTGGAATTCAGATATATTTGGCCGCTCTCTAAGTTCAATCGTAAGAGAAGGGATTCAAGGAAAGCTGTCGCTGATGCCTGAAAATGCACGATATAAGTTAAAAGAAACGCTAGAACGGATTATTAACGAAGGATCCGGAGGTTTAATCGCGATTATTCTATAAGCATGTAACGTTAGGCTCCTCATAAAGGAGCCTCTTCTTTTTGGATAGATCATACAAAACTTTACATATATTGTGATAGATCGCGTGGTTATCCTATTCCTGCGTTATTTTCTGCTTGCTATGCCTTGTTCAATATGTTAATCTTTTAACAGAAATCGATCGATCATACTGTTTTCACTACATACATACGGCAGATGAATGAAAAACATTGAATTATTTAGTTCAATCGTTTATGATTAGGCTTGTCGATACATAGGTTATGTATAATATCCATTTGTTTTGTTAAAGAATGAGATATAACGAATTACTAGATTCCTTTTCTAACAAGGTTTTTAGTTATTATATGATCCGATTTTGGGAGGAGGTGAATGGCATGAACAAGACAGAATTAATTAATGCTGTTGCAGAAGCAAGTGAGCTTTCAAAAAAGGATGCTACAAAAGCAGTTGATGCTGTTTTCGATACAATTTTAGAAGCTTTAAAAGCTGAGGACAAAGTTCAACTTATCGGTTTTGGTAACTTCGAAGTACGTGAACGTGCTGCTCGTAAAGGACGCAATCCACAAACTGGCGAAGAAATCGAAATTCCTGCTAGCAAAGTTCCTGCATTCAAACCAGGTAAAGCTCTTAAAGATGCTGTAAAATAATATCTACATAAAATGGCTTTATTCATAGCCGTTGATGAAGAGCTTTGAAAGGTCGCACATTTGCGACCTTTCTTTTTTGCCTTTGGTATATACATATGCTAGAATTTTTTTCATAAAGTCGTAATGCAACGAATTGGAGGGCAACAACATGTCATCTGTAAATAAACCACAGATCGAACAAGCCGTGAGACTAATTTTAGAAGCAATTGGCGAAGATCCAAACCGTGAAGGATTATTAGATACACCAAAGCGAGTAGCTAAAATGTATGAGGAAGTCTTTTCCGGGTTGAATGAAGATCCAAAAGAACATTTTAAAACAGTTTTTGGAGAAGATCATGAAGAGCTAGTGCTTGTAAAAGATATTCCTTTTTACTCTATGTGTGAACACCACTTAGTTCCTTTTTATGGAAAAGCTCATGTTGCGTATATTCCAAAAGGCGGACGAGTGACCGGTTTAAGTAAGCTGGCAAGAGCAGTAGAAGCTGTTGCAAAACGTCCTCAGCTTCAGGAGAGAATTACATCTACAGTGGCGGATTCTATTGTAGAAACATTAGAGCCGCACGGGGTAATGGTAGTAGTGGAAGCAGAGCACATGTGTATGACCATGCGAGGCATTAAAAAGCCTGGAGCTATGACAATCACTTCTGCTGTACGCGGAGTATTAGAACACGATGCAAGTTCTAGAGCTGAAGTTTTATCACTGATTAAATCATAATGTGGATGATGAAGGAGAAGAGAATATGACACAAAAAGGAACGCCGGAGTATATTGTCATTAAAGCGGTCGAAGATGGAGTTAACGTAATTGGCTTAACGCGAGGAGCAGATACGCGATTTCATCATTCAGAAAAACTAGATAAAGGCGAAGTAATGATTGCGCAGTTTACTGAGCATACATCCGCAATTAAAATTCGTGGCAAAGCCGTCATTCAGACTGTTCACGGAGAAATTGAATCCGATACGAAAAAATAAGCAGGGATTTTCCTGCTTTTATTTATATTTAAAATAAATGAATAAGAACAGGAAAAACATGGTGAAACTAAAAGCAATATCTTAAATTACTGTCTAAGAAATCCAGATGGTATGTAGATGAACGGTGTTCAAGCGGGTGAGCAGCTAAATGATTTAAACCGTGAAAAAGCTTCAAAAGAATTTAAAGGATATTTTATAATGTAATTATGTTATAATTGACACTATCGATTTGGAGTTAAAAGAACTTTAAACAAATAGTGATGGAAAGGGAGACAAGGATGATGAGCGTAAAAACCATCTATGATATTGTGGCCAACATGAAAGAACAGCTTCATGTTGAATTAAGTCATCCATATGTAAAAAAATATATTCATCATCCGCATATTGATGAAAATAGATTACTGTACATGTGTTCGTTCTTAGATACTCTCTCAATGGAAGAAGAAAAAAAGAACAGCTCTGTGCTATCTGTGATGCTCGTTCAAACCGCACTTGATACCCACGATCTAGTCTCCACTCAAAATGTTAGCGGAAATGAAGGAAAGCTGCATGAGCGGCAGCTGGTAGTTTTGGCCGGAGATTATTACAGCGGCCTGTACTATTACTATTTAGCTCAAAGCAACCAGCTGAATTTAATGAAAGTTATAGCATCTGCTATTAAAGAAATTAATATCGCTAAGATACACATTTATAACAATCGCTCTACTAATCCACACGACGTTATGAATAGTTTTTTAGCAGCAGAATCATCGTTTGTAAGATGCTTATGTGACTATTTTGAACGTGAAGAGTGGAAAGAACTTTTAAAACATGCAGCGTATTTGAACGGGATATTAAAGCAATTAAAGTCATTACAGCATAAAGAGCCTACTCTCTTGCTAAACTATTGCAAACAAATTGGTATGAATCAAGAACAAATAAAAGAATACCTTTATTCGTATACTCAACAGTCTGTAAACATTGTTAGAGGATACTTACGAAGTGAATTTGTGATGAATGAGTTTTTAAGAGAGCACTTAGATGAACTTACATCTAGCTTAGAAGTGCTGAAAAATGTCGTAGGAGAAGGATAGAGATATGCAGCAATCAAAAGAACAGCGTGTCCATGGCGTATTTGAAAAAATATACAAAAATTATGATCAAATGAATTCTGTTATTAGTTTTCAGCGTCATAAGGCATGGCGCAAAGATACGATGAAGCGAATGAATGTTCAAAAAGGAACAAAAGCTTTAGATGTTTGTTGCGGAACTGCGGATTGGACGCTAGCTATGGCTGAAGCAGTTGGAGAAACAGGAGAGGCAGTTGGCCTGGATTTTAGTCAAAATATGCTAAAGATTGGTGAAGAGAAAGTAAAAAACTCACCTTTTTCAAATATTACCTTACTACATGGCAATGCAATGGAACTTCCTTTTGAAGATAATTCATTTGACTATGTAACGATTGGATTCGGACTGCGCAACGTGCCCGATTACCTTCAAGTGTTAAAGGAAATGCAGCGCGTCGTGAAACCTGGCGGAAAAGTGGTTTGCCTTGAAACGTCTCAGCCCACGATGATCGGCTACCGACAAATGTACTTGCTTTACTTTAAGTATATTATGCCTGCGCTTGGAAAGATGGTCGCTAAAAGCTATGATGAATATTCATGGCTTCAAGAGTCAGCAAGGGACTTTCCAGGTCAAAAGCAATTGGCTGATATGTTCCGTGAAGCCGGTTTGACAGATGTTGAAGTGAAATCTTATACAGGTGGAGTAGCAGCGATGCATCTAGGGTACAAACGATAAAAGAGAAAAAGCTTGTCCTACAGGTGCAACAGCCTGTAGGATAAGGAGTAAAGAATGAATATATAATGCAAGGTGAGTCCAATGAAACTAAAAATGATGTACGCTTTTTTGAATACGGATATTACCCTTATTGAGAAAGAACTTGAACAAACTGTTCATACCGATGAAACACTTATCACAGATGCTTCTCTTCACCTTTTACAAGCAGGGGGGAAACGAATTCGCCCTGTATTTGTTTTGTTGGCAGCTAAATTTGGGCATTACAACATCGACCAAATCAAACACGTGGCAGTAGCGCTTGAGCTGATTCACATGGCGTCTCTTGTTCATGATGATGTTATTGATGACGCTGATAAGCGACGCGGAAAACCAACAATTAAGGCAAAATGGGACAATCGTATTGCTATGTATACAGGGGATTACATCTTTGCTCGTGCGCTTGAAGTTATGAGTGAGGTTAAAGATGTGGAAGCACATAAAATTTTATCTAATACGATGGTGGAATTAACGCTCGGTGAAATTGAACAGATTAAGGACAAATACAACCTAAACCAAAACTTACGCGTGTATCTGCGTAGAATTAAACGTAAAACGGCACTGCTAATTGCTGCAAGCTGTCAGTTAGGCGCAATTGCAGCGGGAGCTCCTGAAGATATACATAAACGTTTATTTTGGTTTGGATATTACGTGGGAATGTCATTTCAAATTACCGATGACATTTTAGATTTTATCTCATCAGAAGAACAGCTTGGGAAACCAGTTGGCAGCGACTTACTGCAAGGAAATATTACGCTGCCAGTTTTGTATGCCATTGAAAATGCTGAGTTTCGAGATAAAGTAGAACAGCTTTTCGAGAGGGAATATGAGCAAGAGCTGATCAATGAAATTATTTCTGATATTAAATCTTCTAACGCCATTGAACGTTCATTTGAGATGAGCGATCGTTATCTGCAAAAAGCGATGAGCATTTTAGAAGAGCTGCCGCCAAACAAGGCGAAAAAAACGCTGCATCAAATTGCGAAGTACATTGGAAAACGGAAATTTTGATTTATTTACTTTCATAAGTTGTAAACTGCTCGAAACAATGTTAATATCTTCATGAGGTGTGATTGCGCTTTCAAAACTTGTTTACATATCATGAACTTCAGGGGTGGAGAGTAAAATGATACAAAAAACGTTTTTAATGGTCAAACCAGACGGGGTACAAAGAAGCATTATTGGTGAGGTTATTTCTCGCTTTGAGAAAAAAGGTTTTCAACTAGTTGGAGCTAAGCTTATGCATATTTCGCAGGAATTAGCTGAAACACACTACGGTGAACATAAAGAGAAACCTTTCTTCGGTGAGTTAGTGAAATTTATCACATCAGGTCCAGTTTTTGCTATGGTATGGGAAGGTGAAAACGTGATTTCAGTATCACGTCAAATGGTGGGGAAAACTAACCCTCAAGAAGCGCTTCCTGGAACTATTCGAGGTGATTATGGACTGATTGTCGATAAGAATATTATTCACGGCTCAGATTCACCAGAAAGTGCGGAGCGTGAAATCAGCTTATTCTTTGAAAGTGAAGAGCTGACTTTCTATAAAAAAGACGCAGACGCTTGGATTTACTAATTTAGATAGCGCAAGGAGACGAATGAATTTTCATTCGTCTTTTTTATTGTGTTTATACATAGGTTCTAGGCTATTGATTGCGAATATCACTCTACATAAACATTTTCACAATGTATTCCGATATATTAATAAGAAGCTAAGCGTATATAAAGGTTTTATTTCCTTATACGTCTAACATAAACGTATAGAAATGAGAAAGGAGAGTTAAAAATGATAGATGAATACGACGCGTTTGTGGAGAAAATAAAAATAAAAACAGGCATTGATTTATCACTATATAAGCAGTCTCAAATGAAACGCCGCCTCACCTCCCTGTATGAAAAAAAAGGTTTTTCTAGTTTTTTTGAATATTATCGAGCAATGAGCAGTAACAGCGAACTGCTTGAGGAGTTTTTAGATCGGATGACGATTAACGTGTCAGAGTTTTATCGTAACTATCAGCGGTGGGATATATTGGAGCAAAAAATTTTACCGGCTCTTGTAAAAGGAAAAACAGACCTGAAAGTGTGGAGCGCTGCCTGTTCAACAGGGGAAGAGCCATATACACTAGCGATGGTTTTATCAACATTTTTTCCTCTTTCGCGTATTTCTATATTAGCGACTGATTTGGATGAAAAAGTGATAGAAAAAGCAAAAATAGGCTTTTATGATGAACGTTCACTTCAGGAGATGCCTGTTTCGATGAAAAATAAGTACTTTCAACAAAGAGGAACCGGCTACTTATTAGATGAAAAAATCAAAAAAACAGTTGTTTTTCAGAAACATAACTTACTGTCAGACTCTTTTCCAAAAAACGTTGACTTGATTGTTTGTCGAAATGTGCTTATTTATTTTACAGATGAAGCAAAGCATGCTTTATATGAAAAATTTAGCAGAGCTTTAGCACCTGGCGGCATCTTATTTGTAGGTAGCACAGAACAGGTTTTTACTCCCCAAAAGTATGGATTTGAAACGGCTGATACGTTTTTTTACAGAAAAGTAAAGACCATTTAATCGAGACAACCTGAAGCGGTTTCTTAAAAGCTGAGGTGAAACTTTTTGTACATTCTTATGTTATAGTATGGTATAGTCATATTTAAAAATGGAAAAATTCTGACGAATAATACATATTAAGCGGAGGTACGATTATGCGATATTTAACAGCAGGAGAATCACATGGTCCACAATTGACTACTATTTTAGAGGGTGTTCCGGCAGGGCTTCCTTTAACAGCCGAAGACATCAATACAGATTTAGCGCGAAGACAAAAAGGTCATGGTCGCGGAAGACGTATGCAAATTGAAAAAGATCAAGCGGAAATTTTAAGCGGTGTCCGCCACGGCTATACGCTAGGATCTCCTATTACGTTAGCGGTAGAAAATAACGACTGGAAACACTGGACAAAAATTATGGGCATCGAGCCAATTTCTGAAGAAGAATCAGAAGAAGTAAAGCGCAAAATCTCAAGACCAAGACCAGGGCATGCCGATTTAAACGGCGCTATTAAATATGGTCATCGCGATATGAGAAATGTATTAGAACGTTCTTCAGCTCGCGAAACAACTGTAAGGGTAGCAGCAGGTGCTGTCGCTCGTCAAATCCTTGCTCAGTTCGGGATTTCCGTAGCTGGACATGTATTAGAAATTGGCGGCGTACAGGCAAATCCGCCTCAATACAAAAGCTTAGAGGAACTGCAAGAAGTCACTGAAGCTTCTCCAGTAAGATGTTTTGACTCAGCTGTTGAGAAGGACATGATGCAAGCAATCGATGATGCTAAGAAAAATGGCGATTCTATCGGAGGCGTAGTAGAAGTTATTATTGAAGGCGTGCCAGCAGGAGTAGGCAGCTATGTTCATTACGATCGTAAATTAGATGCGAAGATTGCTGCAGCTGTTATGAGCATTAATGCATTTAAAGGCGTTGAGTTTGGGATTGGATTTGAAGCGGCTCGCAGACCAGGAAGCGAAGTTCATGACGAAATTCTATGGGATGAAAAGAACGGGTATACCCGTAAAACAAACAACTTAGGCGGCTTTGAAGGCGGCATGACAACAGGTATGCCAATTGTAGTACGCGGAGTAATGAAGCCTATTCCAACGCTTTACAAGCCGTTAAAAAGTGTTGATATTGAAACAAAAGAAGCCTTCGAGGCAAGCATCGAACGTTCAGACAGCTGCGCTGTGCCGGCGGCAAGCGTTGTAGCAGAAGCCGTTGTAGCTTGGGAATTGGCTGATGCGCTAATCGAACAGTTTGGACAAGACCGAATTGATTTAATTGCTGAAAATATTGAGAAAATGCGTGCACATGCGAGGGAGTTTTAATGTTGCAAATTGATATTCAAACTTTATCCAAAACATACCCTCTTTATTTAGGAAATGGATTAATTGAAAAGCTGCCTTCTATTATCGAGAGTGTAAAACCTAATCTGTCGTCCGTGTTAATCATCACCGATTCAGCTGTAGATTCATATTATGGAGAAGCGGCTGTAAAAGCGATTGAGACAAAATTTAAAGTGGCTAAATACGTAGTGCCAAGCGGTGAACATGCAAAGTCATTTCAACATTACTACGATTGTCAGACATTTGCGCTCGAACAGCAGCTTGACCGCAATGCGCTCGTTATTGCTTTTGGCGGAGGAGTAGTAGGCGATTTAGCTGGATTTGTAGCCGCTACTTATATGAGAGGAATTTCTTTTATTCAAGTGCCAACGACGCTTCTTGCTCACGATAGTGCTGTAGGCGGTAAAGTAGCCATTAATCATGAGCTTGGAAAAAATATGATTGGTGCTTTTTATCAGCCTGAAGCGGTTGTTTATGATATTGATCTTCTTAAAACGCTTCCCGAAAGAGAATGGCGTTCCGGTTTTGCAGAAGTGATTAAACACGCTTTTATTCACGATGAAGCATTTTATAAATGGCTTCAGCAAAATATACAATCGCTGACTGATTTACAAGATGAAAAATTAATTTATGCTATTCAAAACGGTATTTTAGTCAAAGCATCTGTTGTAAAAGAAGATGAGACAGAAGCTGGCGTTCGCGCTCATCTGAACTTTGGACATACGCTAGGGCATGCGATCGAAGCGGAGTGCGGCTATGGACAAATCAGTCACGGAGAAGGCGTAGCGATTGGTATGCTGTTTGCTATGAAAGTCAGCAATGTTCTTGAAAAAAGTCAGTTCTCTGTGGACGACATTGCGAAATGGTTTGAAAAATTTGGCTACAAGACGTCTGTCCCAAACCATCTTTCAGCTGAAAAACTGCTCGTAAGAATGAAAGCGGACAAGAAGTCTAAATCAAGCAATGTTCACATGGTACTGCTTGAAGGCATAGGCAAACCTTTTGTTCAACAAGTAGAAGATGAAGTGATTCTTAAACTGCTGAATGAAGAGCTTAAAGCTTAGTTTCGTCTAAAGCCAAGTAGATAGTAGTTGACAAATGGATTTGAAACGTACTACAATTGGTAACAAGTTAGTTTAGAGATTTTAGTTATGAGAAAACAATAGACAGTTTAGTTGAGATTAGGGTAGACGAGAATGAGACAGTTGAGCAGAGTTTAGTTGAGTGAATTTTACCATTCGTATACCCAAAGGCCCATTTTTGATGTGTCTTTGGGTTTATTTATTATATCCTCTTTTATATAACCTCATCTATTCTCATTCTCCATGAAATGGAGGATTGAAAGATATGACGAACACGTATACTTCTTTTTTAGAAGACTCTACAGAGTATTTAACCATTCCAATTATAAAAAAAATATTTATCGATAGCATGACACCTGTTGATCTTTTTCAACAAGTAAAAGATGAAGCCGTATATTTGCTTGAAAGTAATGATGAATCATCACCATGGTCCAATTATTCTTTTATTGGCTTAAATCCATTTTTGTATGTTGAGGAAGAAAAAGGAACCTATCTAGCAAAAAATAAGCAGCTTCAGCCTATGCTGCAAGGAGATAGCTTTAAAGAGGTGTTTTGTAAAATTCAGCAAGAGCTGAAAGTGAAAGTACCAGACCTTGCACTTCCTTTTAAAGGAGGAGCAGTAGGGTTTATCAGCTACGACGCAGTATCGCAAATTGAAAAAGTGAACGTACATGCCCAAAATGATTTGAACATGCCTACTTTTCACTTTATCTATTGTCAAACGATGCTTGCTTACAATCATCAAACAAAAGAGCTTATGGTGATTCACTACATTCAGCTTAATGAGCAAGACAAAGAGCAGCAGAAAAAAGAAAAATACGGTGAAGCTTTAGCAGAGATCAATCGATATGTTGAAAGAATAGCGCAGACGGTGAAAGAAAAGCCAATGATGTTTGAAAGCGAGCAGCGCGAAGTTAGCTTTGAAGGTGTAACATCGTCATACCAAAAAGATAAATTTGTGCAAGATGTGGAAAAAATTAAGGAATACATTAAAAGCGGAGATGTTTTTCAGGCCGTATTGTCGCAGAGATTTCAAATTGATACGACCGTAGCTGGATTTGATATTTACAGAGTATTGCGATTAGTTAATCCGTCTCCTTATTTATTTTACGTGAAAGTAAAAGGCGTGGAGCTAATTGGAAGTTCTCCTGAGCGGTTGATTCAAATTGAAAACGGCCATTTAGAAATTCATCCGATTGCAGGAACGAGAAGACGTGGCAGGGATGCAGAAGAAGATGCGCGCTTATACGAAGACTTAATTAACGATGAAAAAGAGCGGGCAGAACACTATATGCTCGTGGACTTAGCAAGAAATGACATCGGCCGAGTTGCACAGTATGGAAGTGTCCAAACACCAGTATTAATGCAGCAGGTTAACTTTTCGCACGTCATGCACTTGATTTCTAAAGTGACAGGGCGCCTTGACGAAAAAGTACATCCCATTGATGCGCTGCTTTCTGCATTTCCAGCGGGTACCGTATCTGGCGCTCCAAAAGTGCGAGCGATGCAAATCTTAAATGAAATTGAACCAGTTGCGCGAAATGTATATGCAGGAACCGTAGCATATCTCGGATTTGATGGAAACATTGATTCGTGCATTGCGATTCGGACCATTCTTTTGAAAGACCAGACCGCTTATATCCAGGCTGGAGCAGGAGTGGTTGCTGACTCAAAACCGGAGCTTGAGTGGAAAGAAACCCGCAATAAAGCTAGCGCTTTAATCAAAACAATTCAATTAGCCCAAGACATCTACGATAAAAAGGAGGATGTATATGTTTAAGGAATTGTTAAAAAAGTGTTTGCGCGGTGAGTCACTTTCAGCGGAAGAAGCAGAAAAAATTATGAATGATATTATGAACGGTAAAGTCCCGGCAGCTCAAATTGCTAGCGTGCTAACCATCTTAACGTATCGAGGAGAAACCGTCGATGAAATTGTTGGTTTTATCCGAGGTATGAAAAATAATATGAATGCTATTTCTCTAGAAGAATTAAACGTAGTAGATACATGCGGTACCGGAGGAGACGGGGCCTCTACGTTTAATATCTCAACGGCTAGTGCGATTGTGGCATCTGCTGCGGGAGTAAAGGTTGCGAAACATGGGAACCGAGCCGTATCTTCTAAAAGCGGAAGTGCCGACGTGTTAGAACATCTGGATATATGGATTCAAGGAAATGAAAAAGAAGTGAAAAATGCGGTGGCTGACCTCAATATGTCCTTTTTATTTGCGCCGCTTTATCACCCTGCTATGAAACATGTTGCTGCTACTCGAAAGGAATTAGGATTTAGAACGGTTTTTAATGCATTAGGTCCATTAGCAAACCCTACTAACTGCACAAAGCAAGTAATTGGCGTTTATTCCATTGAGCTTGCACGAAAATTAGCAGAAGCGCTTGTTGTACTGGGAGCTAACCACGTCCTTCTGGTTGCGGGCAGAGACGGTTTAGATGAAATCAGTGCCACGGATGTAACGGATGTTGTAGAAGTACAGGGCAATGTCATTACAGAATATACGCTTGCACCAGAGGATGTACACTTACAGAGAGGGAAGCTTGAAGACTTAGTGGTAGAAGATGCGAAATCGAGTGCCGAGCTTATTGAATCGCTATTTTTAAATAAAAGCAATGTAACTGCTAAAAACGCAGTCGTATTAAACTCTGCTGCAGCTATTTACGTTAGCGGAAATGTTTCTACTTTTGAAGAAGGAGTAGCTGTAGCTTTAGAAACAATTGAATCAGGTGCTGCATACACACAATTACAACGATTGAAATCGAAAAAGGTGGTTGAACATGCTCAATAAAATTATTGAAACAAAAAAAGAAGAAATTCAAAACCTACAGTTACCCGAACAGCAAAATGTTGCAAAACGATCATTTTTAGACGCTTTATCAAATCCGAATCGAGAGCTGGCTCTTATTGCAGAAGTGAAAAAAGCTTCTCCTTCCAAAGGATTAATAAAAGAGAATTTTCAGCCTGTGGAAATTGCTAAAGCCTACGAGAAAGGGAAAGCAGATGCTTTGTCTGTGTTAACAGATCAGCACTATTTTCAAGGGAATCGAACGTTTTTAAGTGACATTAAACAGCATGTCTCTATCCCTGTGCTTCGCAAGGATTTCATCATTGATTCCATTCAAGTGGAAGAAAGTGCAAGAATCGGTGCTGACGCTATTTTACTCATTGGAGAAGCACTTGAACCATTAAAATTGCAAGAGCTTTATCTTCAAGCTGCTGAAAAAGAGTTAGATTGTTTAGTAGAAGTGCATTCTCTAGAAACGCTTGAAAAGCTGCTAGCTGTATTTACCCCGAAGATTATTGGCATTAATAATCGAAATCTTCACACGTTTGAAACCAGCGTGCAGCAGACCAAAGAAATTGCCAAGCATGTTCCGAAAAATCAGCTGTTAGTGAGTGAAAGCGGAATTTACTTATACGATGATGTTTCCTACGTAAAAGAAGCGGGAGCAAAAGCTATTTTAGTAGGGGAATCGCTTATGAGGCAGGATAATCAAACCAAAGCGATTGAAAAGCTGTTTGGGGAAAGTGAATATGCTCATTAAGTACTGTGGTATTCGATCAAAACAAGATATAGCTTTAATCGAAAAGTCGGCTGCTACTCACATTGGCTTTATTTTCTATCCTAGAAGTAAACGATATGTAAAGCCTGAACGAGTAAATGAGTTTGTAACGGATGAAATAAAAAAACAAGTCTCGCTAGTAGGGGTATTTGTTAATACACCGGTAGATCAAATAATTGAAATTGCCTCCGTAACAAATTTAGATGTAATTCAGTGCCACGGGCAAGAAACAGCTGCGGACGTACGTCGGTTAAAGCAGCGTGGATATGAAGTGTGGAAAGCGCTCCCTCACAATAAAGAAACGGTGCAGCAAATGCATGTATATGAAGAGGCTGACGGGTATGTAATTGATAGCAAGGTTAAAGAACAATTTGGAGGAACGGGCGTCGCTTTTGATTGGAGTTTCGTTCCTCAGTATGAATCAGCTGCCCAAAGGTTAGGTAAAAAATGCTTTATTGCTGGAGGAATCAATGCTTGTAACATTGAGAACTTGTTACCCTACAAGCCTGGGGCGATTGATATTTCTGGCGGTATTGAAACAAATGGAACGAAGGACTATACAAAAATTATAGAGATTGAAAGGAAGATCATACTATGACATACAATCATCCTGATGAATTTGGCCGCTTTGGTGAATTTGGCGGAAAATACGTACCTGAAACATTAATGAAGCCACTTGAAGAAGTAGAAGCAGCTTTGAATCAAGCAATGAAAGATCCGGCATTTAAAGATGAGTATCTATCCTTACTTGTTAACTACTCTGGGCGACCAACGGCTTTAACATATGCTGATAATATTACCGAAACGCTCGGCGGGGCAAAAATTTATTTAAAACGTGAAGACTTAAATCATACGGGTGCTCACAAAATCAATAATGCCATTGGACAGATTTTACTTGCTAAACGTATGGGAAAAACAAAAATTATTGCTGAAACAGGAGCGGGTCAGCATGGGGTAGCCACAGCTACAGTAGCTGCAAAGTTCGGAATGGAATGTAAAGTATTCATGGGAGAAGAAGATATTGAACGTCAGGCATTGAACGTCTTTCGCATGAAGCTTCTAGGAGCGGAAGTCATTCCTGCAACTTCTGGAACAAAAACGCTAAAAGATGCAACAAATGAAGCGATTCGCTACTGGGTTCAACATTGTGAAGATCATTTTTACTTAATTGGTTCGGCTATTGGACCGCACCCTTATCCTAAAATGGTTCGAGATTTCCAAAAAATTATTGGAGAAGAAGCAAAAGAACAGTTTACAGCGGTAGAAGGCAAACTTCCGAATGCTGTCGTGGCATGCGTCGGAGGCGGCAGTAATGCAATCGGAATGTTTTATGATTTTATTAAAGAGGAAAATGTACGCTTGATCGGCGTAGAAGCAGGAGGGAAAGGACTAAATACAGCCCTCCATGCTGCTAAAATGGCTAAAGGCACAAAAGGTGTTATTCACGGAACGCTCACGTATTTACTTCAAGATGAAAATGGTCAGATTACAGAACCTTATTCTATTTCAGCAGGTTTGGATTATCCAGGTATCGGTCCAGAGCATTCTCACCTTTCATCTATTGGACGAGTAGAATATGAAAGTGTAACGGATGATGAGTCAATCGAAGCTCTTCAGCTGCTGGCGAAAACAGAGGGAATCATCCCGGCTATTGAGTCCGCCCATGCGCTGGCAAAAGCATTTGAACTGGCTAAAAGCATGACGAAAGAAGAAACCATTTTAATTTGCTTGTCAGGTCGAGGAGATAAGGACGTTCATACATTAGTAAACTTGCTAGAAGGGAAGGAAGAAGAACATGAATACGTTTGAAGCGAGACTACCTAAACATGAAACATTGTTTATTCCATTTATTACAGCAGGAGATCCTCATGAAGATGCAACGGTGGAAATTGCTTTGTCTTTGCAAAAGCAAGGTGCTTCTATTTTAGAACTGGGCGTACCATATTCTGACCCTTTAGCAGATGGCCCAATTATTCAAGAGGCATCTAAAAGAGCTTTATCTGGCGGCATGTCTATTTCAAAAGCCATTAAGCTTGTATCGGTGATGAGAAAAAAAGGTGTGAAAATACCGGTAATTCTCTTTACCTATTTTAATCCTGTGTTACAATTAGGTTTAGAATCCTTTTTCGCGTTAATGCGAAAAAATGAAATAGATGGAGTGCTAATTCCGGATTTACCGTACGAAGAGAGTGGCCGTATCCGAGAGCTTGCCGCTGAAAATGAAGTTGCGTACATTTCAATGGTTGCTCCTACATCTAAAGAGCGTATCCAAAAAATCGCTGCAGATGCAACAGGCTTCTTATACTGCGTGTCGTCTTTAGGCGTTACTGGGGTTCGCTCTACGTTGCCAGCTGATATTGGCACCTTTTTAGAAGATGTGAAAGCAGCAGCTTCTATACCGGTTGCCGTCGGTTTTGGGATTTCAACAAGTGAACAAGTAGAGGTGTTAAAGGAACATAGCGACGGCATTGTAATTGGAAGTGCAATTGTTAATAAAATTGGCCAGCTTGAACAAGTTCTTTTAAATAAGGATACACGCCGGGACGGATTAAATCAAATTGAGGAGTATGTTGCATCCATCGTTTCGCCTATACAAAAATGCGAGGTGTAACACGTTGAAGGTAAAAGAACAATTACTAACTTTATCTCCATATAAACCAGGTAAGCCAATTGAAGAAGTAAAGCGTGAATTTAATTTAGATCGCGTTGTAAAATTAGCATCTAATGAAAATCCTTACGGCAGTTCTGCTTTAGTAAAAGAGGCGATTGCTGCAGAAATCGAAAATATGGCGCTTTATCCAGACGGCTATGCAGCTGAACTGCGTGCAGCAGTAGCAAAGCACGTAGGCGTAGAGCAAGATCAGCTGATTTTTGGAAATGGGTCTGATGAAGTCATTCAAATTATTTGCCGAGCTTTGCTATCGGCTGATACAAATACTGTCATGCCGACGCCGTCATTTCCTCAATATAAGCACAATGCCGTAATTGAAGGTGCAGAAATTCGTGAAGTACCGCTGCGCGGCGGAGATCATGATTTAGATGCTATGCTTCGTGCAATTGATGAAAATACGACAATTGTGTGGGTATGCAGTCCTAATAACCCAACGGGAACGTATGTTAAGGGCGATGAGTTAATTTCTTTTATGAAACAAGTTCCTAAGCATACATTAATCGTTATGGATGAAGCCTATTTTGAGTATGCAGCAGATCAAGCCGACTATCCGGATACGGTAGAGTTTTTGAATGAATACGAAAACTTAATTGTACTTCGCACATTTTCAAAAGCATACGGCTTAGCTTCTTTGCGCATTGGTTACGGTATTGCAAACGAATCATTGCTACAAAAAATTGAGCCGGCTCGTGAACCTTTTAATACAAGCCGCATGGCTCAAAAAGCAGCAATTGTTGCTCTTGAAGACCAAGCGTTCATTGAAGAGTGTAAAAAGAAAAATGAAGAAGGTTTGCAGCAATACTATGCTTTCTGTGATAAGAATGGCTTAAACTATTATCCGTCTTTCACTAATTTTGTTCTAATCGATTTTGGTCGTCAAGGCGATGAAGTGTTTCAATTTTTATTGCAACGCGGATTTATTGTTCGTTCAGGGAATGCATTAGGCTTCCCAACTTCCGTTCGTATTACAGTGGGAACAAAAGAACAAAATGAACAAATTATTGAATTGCTTCAGCAGTTTGTTAACCAAGCAGCAGCGAAAGCTTAATACCTAATATAGTAAAAGATGAGAGTGTGATTTCACACTCTCATCTTCATATGTACAATGAGGTGAAGGAAAGTGAAAGAAAATGTTTTTGTTATAGGTTTGGGGTTAATTGGAGGATCGCTGGCACTTAATATAAAAAAGACGCATCATCATCTTGATGTAATAGGTTTTGACATTAATCAAGAGCAGCTGGAGCTTGCCAAAACCCTAGGTGTAATTGACCAAGCGGCTTCTTCTTTACAACAAGGCGCGGAGCAAGCGGATTATATTGTTATTGCCATTCCGGTCACTCAAGCAGCGGAAGTGCTAAAACAGTTAGAACATTTTACGCTTAAACAGTCTGTTATCGTCACAGACGTAGGAAGTACAAAAGAAGAGGTCGTGAAAACAGCGGAAGCCCTTATTGCTAAAGGTATTGAGTTTATCGGCGGTCACCCAATGGCGGGGTCTCATAAAAGCGGAGTAGCTGCTTCTAAAGCTCATTTGTTTGAAAATGCAATGTATGTATTAACACCTTCATCTTCTACTTCTTCGGAGGCTTTAGGCAGTTTAAAGGAATTGCTAAGTGGTACAAAAGCCAAAATTATTGTGATGTCACCAAAAGAACATGATAAATTAGCGGGTGTCATCAGCCATTTTCCTCATATTATTGCTGCAAGCCTTGTTCATCAAGCAGAATATTACCAACAAGACAACCAGCTAGTTTCGCAGCTTGCAGCTGGAGGGTTTCGTGATATTACACGTATTGCTTCAAGCAGTCCAGCGATGTGGAGAGATATCTTGCTTCATAACCAGGATGCGCTTCTTTCAATGTTTGACCACTGGCTTGAAGAAATGAACGACGTGCGAAATATGATCGAACGAAAAGACGCGAACGATATCTATACATATTTTTCACAAGCAAAACAATTTAGAGATCAGCTTCCTGTACGAACCAAAGGAGCGATTCCATCCTTTTATGATCTCTATGTGGATGTTCCTGACTATCCGGGGATTATTTCAGAAGTAACGGGTTATTTAGCAGAAGATGAAATCAGTATTACAAACATTCGAATTTTAGAAACACGAGAAGACATATACGGAGTATTACGTTTGAGCTTTCAAACAGAGGAAGATAGAAAGCGGGCAAGAGCGTGTCTCCATCAGCATCAATATCAGACGTTTATTTCTTAATATACGAAAGGTGTGAATGAAATGAGTGGAAAACAATTAAAAACTAATCTTTCATCTCTCCAAGGAGAAATTTCTATTCCTGGAGATAAATCGATTTCTCACAGAGCTGTGATGTTCGGAGCGATGGCAGAAGGGAAAACAACGATTAATCATTTTTTAGCAGGGGAAGATTGCTTAAGTACGATTTCGTGTTTTGAAAAGATGGGCGTATCGATTAAAAGAGAAGACGAGTATGTCGAAGTGGAAGGTAAAGGTATCGAAGGGTTAAGTGAACCCGCTTCCATCTTAGATGTAGGAAATTCAGGAACGACTACTCGTTTAATGCTTGGGATTCTTGCAGGTGTGCCATTTCATACGTCTCTAATTGGAGATGAGTCGATTGCCAAGCGTCCTATGAGCCGCGTTACGGTGCCCCTGCGCTCTATGGGTGCAAAGATTGATGGGCGTGAGCACGGCCAATATACGCCTTTATCCACTCGAGGAGGGGCTTTAAAAGCAATTCATTACCATTCTCCTGTAGCAAGTGCACAAGTAAAATCAGCGATTTTACTAGCGGGACTTCATGCGGAAGGCACAACAAAAGTAACCGAGCCTTTTACATCACGGGACCATACAGAGCGTATGCTTCGCGCCTTTGGAGTAGACGTAGAGGTAGATGGAACGACTGTAAGCATTGAAGGAGGACAATCTCTGCGCGGAACGGATGTATACGTACCTGGTGACATTTCTTCAGCTGCGTTCTTTCTTGTTGCAGGAGCCATTGTTCCAAACAGCCGAATCGTTTTGAAAAACGTCGGACTCAATCCTACAAGAACAGGTATTATTGATGTGCTTCAGCAAATGGGTGCACGCCTTACAATTTCTAATGAACGTATTCAAAATGGAGAGCCTATTGGCGATTTGACGATTGAAACGTCTCAGTTGAAAGGGATTGAAATTGGGGGGGATTTAATTCCTCGTTTAATTGATGAAATTCCAGTGATCGCTCTTTTGGCGACTCAGGCGAATGGGAAAACAGTTATTAAAGATGCCGAAGAATTAAAAGTAAAAGAAACGAACCGTATCGATACGGTTGCAACGGAGTTAAGCAAGCTCGGTGCCTCTGTTACTCCAACAGCTGATGGCCTCATCATTGAAGGCAAGACGGCTCTAAAAAGCGGTGAAGTAGACAGTTATGGAGATCATCGAATTGGAATGATGCTTGCGGTCGCAGCAGCCATTGCAACGGGAGAGGTAACACTAATGAGAAGTGAAGCTATTCACGTCTCCTATCCTACTTTCTTTGAAGATCTTGATAAACTAAGCGAATAAGAAAGAGGCTGGAACAAGCGCATTTTGGTTGAAGGAAAATCGGAACGATGAATTGATATTCTTGATAGAGAATCAAACTCGTTCGGATTTTCATCCGAAAAATGTAAGCGTATTCAAATTGATTTGTTGAACAAACGCTCAAACTATTTTATCATGGTGTATAGAAGCATGTGTTCTTGCTTCGGTTTGGAAAAAATAGAAAATTAATTCGTTTTATTTGTATATAAAAAGTGAATGTAATAATAAAGGAGAATTGTGTGTGAAAGAACTAGACCGCGCGATAGGTTACGTAGAATCCAATGAAATTGAAAAAGGTCTTGCCCTTATTCATGAATTGAAAGATAAAGCTACAGACGAAGAAAAATTTTTAATGGCTGAACAGCTTCAAGAGTGGGGACTAGTAAATGATGCGCTGCCTTTAATAGACGAGCTCATCGCTAAATACCCAGAAGAAGGCGAGCTGTATTTATTAAAAGCTGAAATGCTTATCGATTTAGAAGAAGAAGAAGAAGCGATTCATATTTTAAATCAAATTAGCAGCGAAGATGATAACTACGTGCCAGCTCTGCTTCTTGTAGCTGACTTATATCAAATGCAAGGCCTTAGTGAAGTAAGTGAGCAAAAGTTAATGGAAGCAAAAAAAATGCTTCCAAATGAGCCGGTTATAGATTTTGGGCTCGGTGAATTTTACAGCAGTCAAGGAATTTATCAAAAGGCGATTCCTTTTTATCAAACGCTGCTAAAAACAGAAAAAGAATTTAACGGCACGGATCTTCGTCAGCGATTAGCTGAAAGTTTAGCAGGTATCGGCCAGTTTGAAGAAGCGCTTCCTTACTTTGATCAAGCGCTAAAAGATAAGCTTGAGATTAACACACTATTTGAATATGCGATTTCAGCGTATCAAGCAGGTCATTATCAGACCGCTATTGAAAAGTTCACAGAACTAAAAGAGCTAGACCGTGAGTACCATTCTCTTTATTTATATTTAGCAAAATCATATGAACATGAAGAGATGCTAGAAGAGGCTGCGGTGGCTGTTAACGAAGGTATTGCGCAGGATGAATTTCAAAAAGAACTTTACTTTTTTAAAGGGAAGATAGCATTAAAGCGCGGTCTAGAAGAAGACGCTGAATCGGCATTTCAACAAGCGATTGCACTAGATCCAGGGTATATTGAAGCCATTTTAACTCTCTCTAAACTTTATATGAGTCAAGAGAGATATGAAGATGTAGTAGAGAATATAGAGCACGCCAAAGAATATAATGAGCATGACCCTCATTTTGAATGGGATTTAGCAAAAGCTCACCAAGAATTAGAAAATTATGAAGAAGCGCTAAAATACTACGAATCTGCATACACTGTTTTTAAAGAAGAGTATGCGTTTTTAGAAGAGTATGGCTACTTCTTATTAGAAGAAGGACAGCGCTCGAAAGCGAAGGGGATTTTCCAAGCCTTATTAGCAATGGATCCAACAGTAGATGAAATTCAAGACATATTATTTCAATTAGAAGAATAAATAATAGTTCAGAGGATTTTATTGCTGCCGTGTGGAATAAATAACTGTAAAAGGTGTTTTAACTGAGAGTTTAAACACAGAGGAGGGAAGTGAGAATATGACGACCCCTGTTACTGTCAACGAGAAAAAAGAATTTGTTCGCTGGTTTTTAACGAATTATCAGCTGAAGCGAAGAGAATGTGTATGGATTTTAAATTATTTGATGAGCCATGATCAATTGATGAAACGAGTTCACTTCGTTGAGCAAGCACAGTTTTGTCCTCGCGGGATGGTGATGTCTACGCACTGTGTGGAAGACCCTCCATTTCGTTTTTATAAAGAAAATATCATGACAACCGATGCAGAAAAATCATTTCATGATATTCGTTTGAATCGAGAAGAAGACATTTATATTCAATTAAACTTCCGATCGTTGTATTCATCGCCTCAATATGTGGCTGTACTGGAAGACAATCCGTATATGCCAAAAGCTAATCAAACAAATGAAAAAGACAGAGTATTAGCTGAGCAAATATTGGAAGAATCTATTCAGAAGTTTCAGCGATCAAAAATCATGGAACTAATTGATAAAGCATTAGATGAAAACGATAAAGAGGAATTTCAGCGCTTAAGCGAATATTTAAATAACCATTATGTACAGTAGATAACTGAGGGATTGGCTAGCTTCTTAGAAAAAGGTCAATCTCTTTTTTTTATCTCCTTATTCATTTTGGAAAATAAATAAGACAAGCTTTAGCGGGCTTGCTGAGAGGAGAAGGAAGTTGAAGCTTCAGGCCAAGGAAATGGATGTGTACTTACAATCCAAAAGTTATGTTGATACTGTATTGGTTCCACTCATTCCGATTGATTTCGGAGAAGATTTAAAGCTTACTGCATCTATGAGTGAATATACGACTGCTCTTACTGAAGAGTTAGAGAGGCAATTTAAAGGAAGAGTGATTTTAACACCTAGTTTTACATACTTAAAAAAAGATGGAGTAGCTGCTGTTTATGAAACATTACTTCGTTGGAATGAGCATATAAATGACAATGAAGTCAAACATCTTTTTGTGCTTACTAGCGACCGAGACTGGCTGCAGTTTGAAAAAGAAATAGGGGCGTACTGCATTTGGATACCTGCTTTACCGCTTGAGCATATAGATGAGTCGCATAAGTATACGCTCATACATGAACAAGTTCAACAGCTCTTACCGATTTTTGTAGAGAAATGGAGTGTTTAAAAATACTGTAGAATAAGCAATGGAAGCGCAAACAAAATAATGACAAAAAATTTAGAAAAATAAAGGTTATTTCCATGTTTTAGGTTTTTATTGTATTGACCTTCCAGAAATATTAATATATCATGATTATGTCCTAGTTTAATAGAATGGTCCATCATGTGTCCAAAATTCTCTGGACTGAACTTTTTTAAAGGGGGGAAAAGCATGGGTGATCGGGTATCAAGACGACAGTTTTTAAACTATACGCTCACTGGTGTAGGGGGATTCATGGCTGCTGGAATGTTAATGCCAATGGTGCGCTTTGCAGTAGATCCAATTTTAGAAAAAGAAGCGGGTCAGGATTTAGTAGCTGTGGCGCAGGTTAAAGACATTACAAAAGAGCCGAAACGTGTCGATTTTAAAATCAAGCAAGTGGATGCGTGGCATAAATCAGAAGAGCCAAGATCGGCTTGGGTGTACAAAACTGATAAAGGTGAAATCGTCGCGCTGTCACCAATTTGTAAGCATTTAGGCTGTACGGTTAACTGGGCTGGTGACAAAAACTATCCACACCGTTTCTACTGTCCTTGTCATGGGGGAATGTATGAAAAAAGCGGTAAAAATGTACCGGGGACACCACCGATGGGACCGTTAGATGTATACGTTCAAAAAGTAAAAGGCGGTACGTTATATCTAGGAAAAGCCAAACCACAAGGAGGGGCATAGAAAATGTTGAATAAAATCTATGACTGGGTGGATGAACGGCTAGATATTACTCCTTTATGGCGAGATGTGGCCGATCATGAAGTGCCAGAGCACGTAAATCCTGCACATCACTTTTCAGCATTTGTGTATTGTTTTGGTGGATTAACGTTTTTTGTTACCGTTATTCAAATTTTATCAGGCATGTTTTTAACCATGTATTATGTACCAGATATAAAAAATGCATGGGAATCCGTTTATTATCTGCAAAATGAAGTCGCTTTCGGACAAATTGTTCGAGGTATGCATCACTGGGGAGCAAGTTTGGTTATCGTCATGATGTTTTTACATACACTTCGTGTTTTCTTCCAAGGAGCATACAAAAAACCCCGCGAGTTAAACTGGATTGTGGGTGTGTTAATTTTCTTTGTTATGTTAGGTTTAGGTTTTACAGGTTATTTGTTGCCGTGGGATATGAAAGCGCTCTTTGCAACGAAAGTAGGTTTGCAAATTGCTGAATCCACACCAATTATAGGCCAGCAAGTGAAGACATTACTCTCAGGACATCCAGACATCGTTGGTGCTCAAACACTAACTCGCTTTTTCGCCATTCACGTATTCTTTTTACCCGGAGCCCTACTTGGCTTAATGGGTGCCCACTTCTTAATGATTCGTAAACAAGGAATTTCAGGACCACTATAAAATTTTATACGCTTTATTCAAGTATTCAATCACACTAGTCATCATATGCATCAAGCACATACTCCGTTGTTATTACTTTCACTAGAACAGTGAGAAAAAGGAGGGAGAACATGCATCGTGGTAAAGGGATGAAGTTTGTTGGAGATTCACGTGTTCCTGCAGAACGAAAACCCAATATTCCAAAAGATTACTCTGAATTTCCAGGGAAAACAGAAGCATTCTGGCCAAACTTTTTACTAAAAGAATGGATGGTAGGGGCAGTTTTTTTAATCGGTTATCTATGTTTAACCATCGCTCATCCATCTCCTCTTGAACGTATTGCCGATCCGACTGATACGGGGTACTTGCCTCTTCCTGACTGGTATTTTTTGTTCCTATATCAGTTGCTTAAATATTCATTTGCTTCTGGTCCATATAATATTATAGGTGCATTTATTATTCCAGGGATTGCATTTGGCGCATTAATGCTTGCTCCGTTCATTGATCGAGGACCAGAAAGAAGACCAGCTAAGAGGCCGTTTGCAACAGGATTCATGCTTTTGGCTATAGCAGCAGTCTATTTCCTAACGTGGCAGTCAGCGACACAGGTGGACTGGAAAGCGCGTGAAGAGCAAGGGAAAATTAGAGAAGAAGTAGCGATTGACAAAAATTCAGAAGGCTACAAAATCATGCAAAAGCAAACGTGCTTAACCTGTCATGGTGATAACTTACAGGGAGGTCCTGCGGCTCCGGCTTTAACAGGAATTGATTTATCTCCTGAGGAAATCGCCAAGATCGCAAAAAATGGTAGAGGCAATATGCCGAAAGGTGTTTTCAAAGGTTCAGATAAAGAATTGAAAACGCTCTCGGAGTTTGTCGGCAACTTAGGAAAAGAATAATGAAAACCAGCCAAAGGGCTGGTTTTTTTGAATTTATTTAATGCTGTGTTTTACATCAATGAGATAGGTGCTTGCTATTGTTCAAAAACTGTACATAATAAAGAAGAGATTAAATGTAAAGGAGACTTTCTAAATGGCTTGGTTATGGTATACCTTAAAAGATAAGCGTTTTTTAACGCTTTTGCTGATTGTGAATATACTAGGAACAATCTACGGATATATTTGGTATGGAAGTCAATTAGCGGAAACACCTAAGAAGTTTTTATTATTTGTGCCTGATAGTCCAACGGCAAGCTTGTTTTTTGTTATTGTACTTAGCGGTCTTTTACTTGGAAAGCATTTTTCACTGTTTGAAGCTTTAGCAATGATCACGCTGTTTAAATACGGGATTTGGGCCGTCGTAATGAATGTATTGGTCTATGTGTTAACAGGATACATTGATTGGATGATGCTTATGTTAATGGCTTCTCATGCAGCAATGGCTTTTCAAGGGCTTTTGTACGTACCGTTTTACCGCATTAAATTATGGCATGTAGCTGTTGCCGCTGTATGGGCTGTACATAATGATATCGTTGATTACGTTTTTTCTATGATGCCAAGATACAGCATGCTCAATGCGTATATGTCTGAAATTGGTTATTTTACATTTTGGCTAAGCATTTTATCTATTTTCATTACATACTGGTTCACAGTTCGTGCTTCTTCAAAAAAACAGCTATAAAAAATTTTTGAAATAGGCGCACGAAACGAGCTCTCTTTTTCTAAGATATAGTAGGCTATATTTAAGTATGAGGTGAGTGACTGTGAAGGAAACCAAACGAGAGCTTCATCCGTCCGTTGTGGAATTTAAACAATTTGTAAAATCACATCCCAAATTAGTAGAACAGGTTCGAAAGCAGCAAAAAACGTGGAAAGAGCTTTATGAAGATTGGTATTTATTCGGTGCAGAAGATCCAATGTGGGAGGCATATCGTTCAGAAGAAAGTGCAAAGGCTGAACCAGCTGCTGCAACAGAGGAGAAAAAAGATATCATGGGTACAATCGTATCCTCGCTGAAAAACATGGACTTGAATCAAATGCAAAATCATATCACAAATGTAAATTCAGCTATTTCCAATATTCAACAAGTACTGCAGCAATTTCAACCATCTAAGCCATCTGGTGGAGGAGCAGCTTCCGGGCCAGGGAATCCATTTGGCTTTAGGAAAGATTAAACGCAATGAGAAAAGATATATACGAGTATATGCAGTCTCGTCCTAAACTCAATGACTTCGTTCGTGAACAGCCAATGTGGTACCGGCGTTTATCTAGAAATCCTGAAGAACTGGAGAAATTTGAATTAGAATCTAAGCACTACTACAAACAAACGATTCCTCATAAAGTCGAAAAGTTTTCGAATTCGATTCAAATGGCAAACATGATGTTTCATATGTTTCAGTCCATGAAAAATCAATGATCTCTGCATACATAGCGATGCAGAGATTTTTGCAAGTCATGAGTAAAAACAAAGAGTTTGTAAACACTATGGAGAAACGAATGATAAAGGAATGGTATTATGCGCTTACTATTAACGACGGCCTTATGTGTAGTTTCTCTGCTAGGATGCAACCATGATAAACCAAAACCTGAAACTAAAATTTCCTCTCAGCCGCGGGCAGCTGAAACGTTTGGTGCAATGAATACAAAACCTTCACTGATGGTACACCAGCATGTGAAAGGACAAAACGTATACGTCGAATGTATTCTAAGCGGGTTTTCATTTTCAACAGAGAGTGGATTCCTTCAAATCAAAGTAGATGGAAAACCATTTAAAGAAATGAAGCAAGCAGCCTTTGTTTTAAGTGATCTTCCAAAAGGATCTCATACTGTTACGATTGAACTGATGAAATCTAAAGAAGAAAGTTATCAAGTGAGGAATACCTTTACGGTTGAAATTATATAGTTAAAAAGTAGAACTTGTAGTAAATCAGTGTAAGCTGTTTTAGCAAGTTCTTTTTCTTTAGATCCAAAACGTGATAAGATAAAAACGGAGGTGCACAGCCATGCTGACAACAATGAGAACTGTTGAATTACTCGATGAGTCTGATCACGTAGCGAACATGGTGTTACAATCAGACGTAGCCGAGAACTATCGTCAATGTTTATATAGATTAAATAAAGATTCACATGCACAGGCATTAATTGCTGAATTTGTGAAAATAAAGGAACAGTATGAGGATGTTCAGCGATTTGGAAAATATCATCCTGATTATAAAACCATTACGAGACAAGTACGTGATGTAAAGCGTCAAGTTGATTTACACGCGACAATCGCTGCGTTCAAAAAAGCAGAAAGTGAATTACAAAAGCTGCTTGATGAAATTAGCGTTATCCTTGGTCAAGCTGTTTCAGAGCATGTGAAAGTACCAACGGGAAATCCGTTTTTTGATACGGGAAGCAGCTGCGGCGGTGGCTGCGGATCTGGTGGAAGCTGTGGGTGCAGCGCATAAGCCGTTCACTGTATAAATCGAACGCAATCAGCACAGGAATTTCCGCAGCAGGCCATTTTACGCTGTGGAACGTAAAACCTATGCTGATAAACATAAGTAAGATGCTGACTTCTGACAAAAGTTGAGCGCCACGTAGCATTTGTATTGGATGTAGCAAAAATAGATGAAGCTTCTAGAAGCTCATCTATTTTTCTACGCTTAATTGATGTGTTTATATACAAAAAGGGTATATTTGTGATTTTTTTGAAAATGACTTGTTCAATAGCTCTCTGCTCGTTAAAATGAGTAAGAAAGAGCATCCAGATATCATCTAAATTCATACATAAAGCACCTACTTCATATAAAAGAATTTATGATAAAGAAAACCAATATAACGTATGCAAAAGGGGAACTAAATATGTTTGTTGAACGTCAAGGAATTGTGGCGTATGTGCATTCTGTTAAGCAAGCAAAAGCATTGCGAAAGTACGGAAATGTACATTACGTATCTAAAGAATTAAAGTATGTTGTCTTATATTGCAACCAAGATGGCATTGAAAAAACAATCCATAAACTTCAGTCTCTACCTTTTGTGAAGAAAGTAGATCCTTCTTATCGGCCGTTTTTAAAAACAGAATTCGAAAATTCAAAGCCGGATAAGGCGAAGGAATATGACTATAAGATAGGAATTTAAACAAAAAAGGAATGTTATTTACATTCCTTTTTTTTATTTTACTTGCCCTTAGTAAACGAATAGGCAGGGATGAGATTATTGCATTGGCGGAATAAAGCGGTTCATTCGCAAAATGCCAATAAGGTGCTGATAGTAGAGTGCTGTTTCTGGAAATGTAGTAGATGGTTTGACATCGAGTACCACAATTTCTTTTCCCGCTTCCTCAGCAGCTCGTTTAAATAACTCAACGCGCTTGCTGTCGTTTTGTTTTAAAACAATTCCTTCTCGGCAAACGTAAAGCGGTTGGAAATTCCCTTCAGCTGTTGGATGCAAGACAGCGACAAAAGAAGCTACTTGTCGATCTTCTTTTACTGTTCGCAGCATAATAAGATGAGCAAGACGGTGTTTGTTGCTTTTGACAATCTCTAACAGCTCATAAATATCTGAATACCCTTCTCCGAGCTCAATAAAACGCTGAATCATATGTATTTCCCCCTTTATGTATTAAAAAAGCAAACTCACGTAGTTTAATGTATCACTGAATATTTTAAGAGTAAATAAAAAAATCCCTACAACTACTCATTGTAGGGCCCTTCAATAAAGGGGTGTAATCACCTCTGCGATTACAAGCACCTTGATGAAGGCAAAGGGAGAGGAGAAACCGGAGGAAGAACTTATGGGGAAACGTAAGTCTTCTCCGCGGTTGGCAACAACATCGGTTAGATGATGTTGTTACTAGTCAGTATGTCCGTTTTAAACGTTCATATACCTGTCTTGTGAAATTCACTTTTTAATACATAAAAGACTGATAACATAACAGAGAAAAAGGGTAAATTTACGTTTGTTATGACATATTAAAGTAAAGGAATTCTTCTATGAACGAAATGCCGAAGGATCTTCATAGGTGTATCTTTTAGAAAAGAATCAGTGTATCTAAGGACACGGCCGTAAAAGTCCAGCATAAAAGCAAGCTGCTGGTTACTGCATAGAATGTATACAGCATTGAATAAATTGAGGATTTTTGCTAGTCTTTGTAATTCAAAATATGTTAGGATAATGAAGAATAAGGAAGTAAAAGTAAGGTAGTGATAAGGATGAGAGTAGTAGCAGGTTTATATAAAGGCCATGCGTTAAAGGCGGTTCCAGGATACTCAACCCGCCCTACAACAGATAAGGTGAAAGAAGCTATTTTTAATATGATTGGACCGTTTTTTGAAGGTGGAACAGCTCTTGATTTGTTCGGTGGAAGCGGTGGCTTGGGAATTGAAGCTCTAAGCCGAGGAATAGATAAAGTCATTTTTGTGGATCGGGATGGCAAAGCGATTCAGACGATTAAAGCAAACTTAGCATCTTGCCGGTTAGAAGACCGCGCTGAAGTGTATCGAAATGATGCAGAACGTGCACTGAAAGCGATAAAGAAAAGGGAGCTGATTGTCGATTTACTTTTGCTTGATCCACCGTATAAAGCACAAAAGTTGAAAGCGCTTATCGAAACGGTAAGTGAAGAAAATCTTCTAGCAAAAACAGGAATTATTGTAGCGGAGCATTCTCATGATGTACAGTTAGATGATGAGATTGGTTTATTTGAAAAAATAAAAAGCGAAACGTACGGTATCATTGGTGTTTCTATTTATACATACAAAAAAGAAGAATCAGTTGACTAAATCAATGAGCTGTTAGATGTAGAAAGGGGATACGTATGGGCAGTATAGCTGTTTGTCCAGGAAGCTTTGATCCAGTTACAAATGGACATTTTGATATTATTAAACGAGGCGCAAATGTATTTGATACGATTTATGTGGTTGTTTTAAATAACTCTTCAAAAAGTCCTTTATTTACAGGGGAAGAGCGAGTAGCTTTGCTGAAAGAAGTAACAAAATCACTTCCTAATGTGGTAGTAGAGTCGTATAGTGGATTATTAATGGAATATGCAAAAGAAAAGCAGGCAAAGACCATTTTAAGAGGTTTACGTGCAGTATCGGATTTTGAGTACGAAATGCAAATCACATCTGTAAATCGCGTATTAGATAAAGAAATCGAAACGTTATTTATGATGACAAATAATCAATACTCGTTTTTAAGTTCTAGTATTGTAAAAGAAGTAGCTAAATATGGCGGGAATATTTCTGAATTAGTTCCTCCCCCTGTTAGAGAAGCGCTTGCGGAAAAATTTGAACAGCTGTCTCAAAAATAAGATAAAAAAGAACGTGACGTTTTCTTTGCCGATAAGAAAACGTCGCGTTCTTTTTTTACTGGGAACGATGAAGAAACGTTCGTTTTGAATATATATAAATATAGCAGCACAGCGTAAAAATCGTTAAGAGCGGACCGTACACGTTTAGCCACTGCGATAGAATCGTAACGGACTCCAAGTGAGAAGAAACCGGCAGTGCTCCTTCAGATGCTTGAAAAGTAGTAATGGATTCTCGAAGAGGACCCCATAGAAAAATAGTGAATACTACCGCAAAACAGCCGTGAAAAATGCGTGCAATAAAAAACGGGAAAAATCGAATATCTGTTTCGGCGAGTATACTAGCCACTTGTGCTTGAACGGAGAAACCGCTGAAGCCTAATACAAAGCTAACGATGATAATTTGATGAAACAGCAGCGTGTCTGGCGCTTCACTTGCTAGACGGCTTCCTAGCGTGATTTCAAAAAGCCCTGAAATAAAAGGAAGGCTCAGTTCAGTCCCTATATGACAAAGGGAAAATAAATAAGCTAGACCGCTGCTTAAAACGGCCGTAATATGAGTAACATATAAAAGTTTGTTTAATACAGAAAATAAAATGATAAAACCGCCAATCATTAAGAGAGATTGAACAGCAGAAGTAACCGCATCTCCTAGAAGCTTCCCGATAGGACGCTTATCTTTTAAACGCGTTTTATGCATTTCATGAAAAGCTAACGATAAAGAAGGCTTTTGAGTTACTTGTCCTTTCGGTTTTGCTGATCCATAAAAACGCATTACCAGTCCTACACAAATATTCCCTATGTAATGAGAGAGAGCTAATATGATACCGACAGCTGGATTGTGAAAAAAGCCAACTGCCACAGCTCCAAAAATAAAAATAGGGTTAGATGAGTTAGTAAATGATACGAGTCTTTCAGCTTCTATAGCTGTTAGCTGCTTTTCTTGACGCAGCCGGGAAGTGATTTTTGCTCCTGAAGGAAACCCAGAAGCCATGCCCATTGCTAAAGCAAAACCCCCTACTCCAGGTACTCGGAATAAAGGCCTCATAAACGGCTCTAATAAGATCCCAATGAACTTCACTACGCCAAACCCAATAAGCATTTCTGAAACAATAAAAAAGGGCAGCAGAGAAGGAAAGACGACCTTCCACCATGTGTTGAGACCTCTTACTGAACCTTCTAGCGCTTCTTTTGGATATACAATAAGCGCAATAGCGAGAAGCGTTACGCTCGTCCCGAGCAGAAGTGTTTTCACCATTGATTTATTCAACGAACGATTCATCTCCTTTTCTAAGCTCATGTCATCTTGATATGAATGAAATGAGGAGTTTTAGGCAAATGTACAAGTTCTTCTATATATCAATATACGAAGCTATGCATCGACTTTATGCCTATGAGTAAGGAGAAAATAAATTCATACTGAATAAAAAGGCGTCTTGTCACATTTGGAAATACAATTCATATACATAAATCAATGCACTTCTAGGATAGTCAAGGAGTAAAAAAACGTATACGCAGCAAGCGAAGAGAAAGAATTTCTTAAAACAACCTTCAGTATAGTATAATGCTTAATAACCACCGTGTATTGAGCAAAACATATCTTTAGCTTCATACTAAATGAACAAATAGAAAATGAAGAATAGTCCTACCGAATACAGGGCAACAATGATAGAGAAGCTCATCAAATGTTTTTACATTTTTAGAAGTCTATAAGGTAAAACGAGGGGGCAGGTAAAGTGGAAAGCCCAAAAATAGGAGTTGCGTTAGGCTCAGGTGGAGCTAGAGGTTTTGCACATTTAGGAGTAATCAAAACGCTAACAGAAAATAACATTCCTATTGATTTTCTAGCTGGCAGCAGCATGGGAGCTTTAGTTGGTGCACTATATGCGTCAGGTATTGAACTAGCAACTCTTTATAAAATGGCGCTAACGTTCAAACGAAAGTATTATTTGGATTTTACCGTGCCTAAAATGGGATTTATTACGGGAAACAGAGTGAAATCGTTGGTTCGCACCTTTACGCAAAATAGAACCATTGAACAGCTGTCTATACCGTTTGCCATTGTAGCGACAGATTTGAAAACAGGAGAGAAAGTGGTGTTTAAAAAAGGACCTATCGCTGAAGCGGTGAGAGCAAGTATTTCAATTCCAGGAATCTTTGCTCCCGAAGTAATTGATGGACGATTGCTTGTAGACGGCGGGGTAGTGGACCGTATTCCTGTATCGGTTGTAAAAGAAATGGGATCTGATATTGTTATTGGAGTCGATGTATCAAAAGCGAAAGTGAATGCAGAAATCAGCTCTATTTTTGATGTCATTATGCAAAGTTTAGATATTTTGCAAGATGAGCTAGTAGCTCATCGGACCATTGCTTCAGACATTATGATTCGTCCTAATCTCGATACTTTTAGTTCCAGAGCGTTTACAAACATTCAAGAAATGATTTCAATTGGTGAACAAGCAGCACATGAGCAGTTGCCTTCTATCCTACAAGCAATTGATCATTGGAAGGAGAACAAAAAAAGTGAAATCTAGAATTAGAATTTTGGTATATTTGGCTGTTATTGCAGTGGTGGCAATGCTTTGTTTTTATCCTTTGCCGTACTACATTACAAAGCCTGGAATGGCAGAAGAACTTGCGCCTATTATTAAGGTAGAAGATGGATACCATGAAAAAGGGACGTTTATGCTGACAACTGTAAGAATGGGCAGAGCAACTCCTCTTTCATATGGTCTTGCGAAAATACAGGACTTTCATGAAATTTTCCCTACAAAGCAAATTTTGCAGCAAGGTGAAAGTGATGAAGATTACTCGACAAGGCAATTACATATGATGGATACATCAAAAAATGCCGCTATTTCAGTAGCATACGAAGCAGCTGGAAAGAGCGTTTCCTATCTCAATAAAGGCGTATATGTTACATATGTCGTAGAAAATATGCCTGCACATGGAAAACTTCATGTTGGAGATGTAGTAACGAAAGTAGACGGGGAAAAAATTCAAACTGCTGAGGACTTAATCAACTACGTATCGACTAAAAAAGCAGGAGATTCAGTATCAATTTATGTAAAAAGAGATGGCAAAGAAAGCAAACATACTCTAAAAGTTAAAGCATTCCCTGACGAGCCGAAACGAGTAGGCCTAGGAATTGCCTTAGAAACGAACCAAGAACTAAAAGTTAAGCCCGATATACATATTGATACTGAAAAAATAGGAGGGCCTTCAGCTGGACTGATGTTCTCGCTTGAAATTTATAATCAGCTTGTTAAAGAGGACATGACAAAAGGCCATCGCGTTGCAGGTACAGGGACTATCAATGATAAAGGAGAGGTAGGACCAATCGGAGGTATTTCGCAAAAAATTGTAGCCGCAGATAAAGAAGGAGCAGAGATTTTCTTTGCACCAAATGAAAAAGGGGCTGCGAGCTCTAACTATCGAGAAGCAGTGAAGACAGCTAAAAAAATAGACAGTGATATGAAAATTGTACCCGTAGATTCATTTTCGGACGCCGTAACGTATTTGGAAAAGCTGAAACCATAAAAAAATCGTCTCTTGCAGACGATTTTTTTATGGCCAAATGATAGGAGGCTGCGTGTATTCTTGTTTCATAAATTGAGAGCGCAGAGGCTCTTGAAACGGCATACTATAAACATGTGTCGCTTTAATATCGGTATCAATTTCTTTTAGTTTACATTGCGATACAGTGGATACAATAGGAAGGGACAGCTTTTTCTTAATCGTTTTTAAATAGCCTTGTCCTGTCTTTGACATTCCCAATAAGCGAATATAAGGATCAGCTTGTTGCATCTCACTTTTTGTTGTATTGGTTAAAAGGTGAACGCACATGCGCTGTAAACGGGTTCTCGTATATCGCTTCGTTTTAACATTTGTTAAAAAATCTTCAAATGAAGTAGCTGAAGAAATATAAGATAGGAGCCGATGTTCAATACCTTCTTCTATTTCATAAATACGCTGTAAGTCATAAAGCGGAGTAGTTAATAATTTGTATTTCAAAAATGGGAAATAATGCTCCCAATGATGTAACTGTCCGTGTGCTTGCTTGTAAGCTGCTAATTCATTTGCTGTACTAACTGGCATGTGCTTGCTCAGGTCCCCATGGCTGCTGCTGTCAAAAATAGCTTTACGTATGCTTGTAGCACTTGAAATAAAAGAGGAAGACAGGGAATCATCGTGATAATGTGATTGAATTCGAGTGATTGTATATGGTTTAATAGATGCATGCTGTTTTTTAATGGCAGCTACATAGCTCATTCCAAGCACATTATTTGGCTGAGATAGATCAATAGGAGCCTCCGTGAAAAGCTGTAAGAAAGCATTGGAAGCTGCTTTTGGATAACTGTTCCCTTTTTTTATCTCTTGTTGAATTAAAGCGGATAGTTCTGATTCATGAGCTTCGAGCAAATCAGCGGTGCGGGTAAATGAGTCAATATTGCCATTTTCGCTGCCAAAGCATACAAAGTCAGCGCGAAGGGATTCTAAAATAGAAATAGCGCCGCCTGCGAATGTTTCAGCTTTTTGAGTAGAAAAAGCATAGGGTAATTCAAAGACTAAGTCTGCACCAGCCGCTAAAGCCATTCTTGTGCGGGACCATTTTGATACAAGAGCAGGCTCTCCGCGCTGCAAAAAGTGCCCGCTCATCACAGCAATCACACAATCTGCTCCGGTTTGTTGTTTCGCTTGCTGCAAATGATAAGCGTGTCCGTTATGAAAAGGATTATATTCGACAATTATTCCAACTGCTTGCATAATGTCTCCTTTTAATTTATTATTTTTAGTCTAGCTCTTTGTTTTAAAAACATTTTTTTATGAAAGTAAGAAATTTTTACAAAAAAGCATATTTAAGTACATTATAGTGTAAAGAAAAAATATTGACAAATAATCTTGTGAAAGCTATAATAACCTTTGTTGCCTTGAGGTGATTAACAATGAAATGGACAATACATCAATTGTATCAGTTGCAAAATAAAGGTCTAACATTTGACGAAGTGATTGACGGCAAAGAGTTTATGAATGCTGATCCTCAAATTCGTAGAATGTCAGATGTAAACGTGAAAGGAAGAGCCGACATTAGTTCTTCGAAAGTAACGTTTCACCTTGAAATTTCAGGAAAAATGACGTTGCCTTGTGCTCGTACATTAGTTGACGTTCCGTATCCGTTTGAAATTAACGCAACTGAAACGTTTTTATTGAATGTGAATGCTGATTATGAAGAAGATGCTGAAGTACGCATTGTAGAGGGAGAAACGGTTGATTTACAACCTTTGATTCAAGAGTTAATTATTGTTGAAATTCCTCTGCAGGTATTTAGTGAAAATCAGCAAGCGGCAGGAGCAGCTCCACAGTCAGGAAAAGACTGGGAAGTTGTTACCGAAGAAGAAAAGCAGGAAAAAGTAGATCCCCGCTTAGCCGTACTCGAAAATTTCTTTAAAGACAAAAAGAAATAAAAATGCGAAGATCCGGCTTTCGGGCCTTCATATGATTTTAAAATTCTTTTAAGGAGGTGGGAATAATGGCTGTACCTTTTAGAAGAACATCTAAAATGAAGAAAAGAACGCGTCGTACGCACTTTAAATTACAAGTTCCTGGTATGGTAGAGTGCCCAAATTGTGGTGAAATGAAACTATCACACCGCGTATGTAAAGCTTGTGGTACTTACAAAGGAAATGACGTAGTAAGCAAATAATTGCTTATTTAAATAAAAGACCCTCTTAAAGGGTCTTTTATTTTTTTTGCCTTTTTTCCTTCTCTACCCTTTGGGAGAGAAGGATTTTTCTTATAGAACAAGAACTCTTTTTAAATAAACAATTACTGTTGTAAAAGGATTCATACCTTGTCTATAAGGAGGAAAAAGCATGAAAAAAAGCGAGCTGTTTACTACAAGCCAAGGCATTGCTACGTTTGTGATTAATCGTCCTGAAAAGCGTAATGCTATTGATTATGATGTTATGAATGAACTGCAGCAAGCTGTAGATTATGTGAAACATGATCAGTTAGTAAAAGCTTTCGTAATTACAGGGGCTGGTTCAGATGCATTTTGCAGTGGAGGAGATTTAAGCGTATTTCATGAGCTAAAGACTTCGAAAGAGGCGTCTCAAATGTTAACGAAAATGGGGAAAATTCTTTATGAGATTTTAACACTCCCAAAACCCACAGTTGCCCTTTTGAATGGAACATCGGTTGGAGGAGGATGTGAACTTGCGATTGCATGTGACTTCCGTATAAGTGCAACACATAGCGAAATGGGCTTTATTCAAGGGAATTTAGGAATTACAACAGGCTGGGGAGGAGGAACCATTCTTCTTGAAAAGCTGCGTTATCAAGAAGCGATGGAAATGATCTACAGTGCTCAGCTGTATGGAGTAGAACGAGCAAAGCAAATTGGATTTCTTTCCTATGTCACGTCGTTTAAAGAACTAACTATGAGGTGTGAGGAGTGGTTAGCCCCTATCACTCATAAACCGACCCAGGTATTGCAAGCTTACAAAGAAATCGCTATTGAGAAATGGGAGCAAAGCCGGGTTTGGAATCGGATGGAACAAGAAATTCATCGCTGCTCGATATTGTGGGAGTCGCCTGAGCATGAAGAAGCGGTTCAAAAGGTCATCGTTAAAAAAACATAGTTATGAACTGCATTTCCATAGCAATATAGTTAATAAGCGAAAGATGAAAGAATCACGGGTTTCCCATTTTGCTTCAAAGTATATGAAAGATTTTCTTGATTGAGAAGAGGAACAATAGTCTATCTTATCTAGTAGGTGCATATTCATTTAATAAGTACGGATAAGGAGGGATAGAAAAATGACTTCTTCTCGTCAAGATGCATGGACTCATGATGAAGATTTATTACTCGCAGAAATTGTACTGCGTCATATACGTGAAGGTGGCACTCAGCTAGCTGCATTTGAAGAAGTGGGGAAGAAACTTACACGAACATCAGCAGCTTGTGGCTTCCGCTGGAATTCTTTTGTGCGCAAACAATACAAGACTGGTATTGATCTTGCGAAAAAACAGAGAAAAGAATTAAAAGCAAGAACTGTTTCAAAAGATGACGAGCAGCCTGCACGCTTATCATATATGGAAGCAGAGAAACATATTTCGCTTAATGAGGTAATTAAATATTTAGAAAATGTAGATCAAGGGCAAAGGCACTCGTCAGAGCTTCTCGAAGCTAATGAAGAACTGCAGCAAAAGATTGAACGTTTACAAGAGAAAGTAACGATTTTGGAAAAAGAAAAAAAAGCTTTGCAAAACAACTTGTTAATTGTGGAAGATGACTATAAAGCTCTTATTGAAATTATGGAGAGGGCTCGTAAAATGGTTGTATTAAAAGAGGATGAAAAAAGTAGAAAAGTGAAATTTCAAGTGGATAAAAATTTAAATCTAGAAAAAGTTCAAAAGTAAAGCGACAGTTTGAATGCTCCCTACTTCATGTTGATCATATATACCATATAGATATAAAATAAACAGCTGGAAATCAGCTGTTTATTTTTGTTCGCTTACACCGTTTGGTAGCCAAATAAGAGGGTTTTCTCCTAAATCACGATCGATATCATATGTTACAGGTACGAACCCCATTTTTGACCAAAAATCACTCGATTTTACTCGTGGGCTTGTTTTGATAGGTAATTGAAAGGATTTGGCGTATTCAACGAGCGTTTGACCCAATCCTTTGCGCTGAAAATCGCTGAGCACTTCGAGTTTCCACACTTCAATATACGTTTGAGGCGGCTCGAAATATTGATCGTACTGTTTGTTTCGCTTATAGAGACTCATCCGAGCCACTAAGCTATTTCCAAAATAAATACCGTAAAACGGAGAATTTATTTCATTATCGGAAATTTTGGCATGTAATTCTTCTAGCATTGAAAGTTCTTGAATGCCATATTCTTTGAATTTCTTGAACTCTTCTAGCGTTTTAAAATTAATTTTTAAATGCTTCACTTCGTAATTCATCCCATATCCCCCTTGTTATGTCTCCTTGCTAGATAAACGAACTGGCTTGGTTCGTTCATCTAATATTATATAACAAAAATACAAAATATTCTGTTTTCGTGATCGGTGAACGAATATTCAATGCGCATGAGGAAAAATGAATTCTTTCAGTTAAATACGAAGAATACATTACTATAAGCATCACTTTTTAGAAAGGAAGCAAAAGGAAAGTGAGATTCAAATAGAAAGCGTTTTCAAAATTTGTAGAGGAGTTTTAAAATTATTGTAGAATTATATGGGGGAAAGTAGAAATTTGAGGAAAGGGGAGAGAAAGGTGAAAAAAATACTGATTGCAAATCGAGGAGAAATTGCTCTTCGTATTATTCATACATGCAAACAAATGGGCATTGAAACGGTGGCTGTCTATTCCGATGCAGATGCAGAGCTTCCTTATGTTCAAGCAGCTACAAAAGCACGTCGAATTGGAGAGCCTCCTGTGCAAAAGTCATATTTGAATGTAGAAGAATTGCTGCGAATTAGTCATGAAGAAAAAGTAGATGCCATTCATCCTGGGTATGGATTTTTATCGGAAAATAATGCATTTGCTAAAAGAGCGATTGATGAAGGTTTTTGTTTTATCGGTCCTTCTCCCGAAATCATTTCGATGATGGGCGACAAAATTGCTGCTCGTGCCGCGATGAAAGAAGCGGGTGTACCTGTTGTCCCCGGCAGCGAAGGCGATGTGACGTCAGTTGAAGAGGCTTGTAAAGTAGCGAGTCTAATTGGATATCCCGTTATGTTAAAAGCAAGCGGAGGCGGCGGCGGAATTGGGATGGTGCGCTGCGATAACGAAGAAGCAGTAAAACAAGTGTATGCCTCCACAAAAGCAAGAGCAAAAGCATATTTTGGTCAAGAAGGAATGTTTATTGAAAAGCTTATCACAAACGCAAAACATATCGAAGTACAGGTGTTTGGAGATCAGCATGGTAATGTCGTTCATCTTTTTGAACGCGATTGTTCCGTACAAAGAAGAAATCAAAAAGTGATTGAAGAAGCCCCTGCGCTTTCTTTAAAAGAAAGTACGCGACAAGCCATGCAAAACCAAGCCGTTCAAGCGGCTAAAGCAATCGGATATTATAATGCAGGTACGGTGGAGTTTATTGTGGATGAAGACGAAAATTTTTATTTTCTTGAAATGAACACACGGCTGCAAGTTGAGCATCCGATCACCGAGCAAATTGCAGGGGTCGATTTAGTTAAGTGGCAGATCTTAGCTGCGCGCGGAGAAAAGCTTCCACGTGTGCAAGAGGAAATAGCAGCAAATAACTATGCCATTGAATTTCGAATTTATGCAGAAGATCCGTTTACTTTTTTACCGGCTCCGGGAAAAATTACGGGTTATCACTTGCCGGAGCGAACCTATGCGCGCGTAGACAGCGGCTACAGTGATATGAATGCGGTTACACCTTTTTATGATCCAATGATTGCAAAAGTTATTATTACTGGTCGTACGCGTTCAAATGCAATTGAACTAGCTAAATCATATTTTACAGAAGCTGTTGTAGAGGGAATCAAAACGAATATTCCTCTATTTAAGCAGTTGTTAAATGAAGAGTTATATGAAAAAGGCACCTATAACACATCGTTATTATCAACCGTATTAAATAAAGGAGGAGCACCACAATGAGTGAAATCAAAGCGACAATGGCAGGCATGGTATTTAATGTGTTTGTTCAGCAAGGTGCAAGTGTAGCCAAAGGAGAAGTTGTTGTTGTATTAGAATCTATGAAAATGGAAATTCCTATTGAAAGCGATCAAGCTGGTATTGCAGAGACTGTCCATATAGCCGTGGGGGATTTTGTGAACGAAGGCGACGTTTTGGTCACTATTTCATAACTCATAAAGGAGAGATATCATGATACATACAGGTGAATCTCAGAAAAAATATGATGAAAATCGTCAAAAAGTAGAGCGTGGCAACGCGGAGAAGTACAAAGAGAAACTTGCAAAACAACAGAAGCTTTTTGTAAGAGATCGTTTAGCCCTTTTATTTGATGACGGGAAATATGAAGAAGACGGCATGTTTGCAAATAATAAAGCTGAAGGATTGCCGGCAGACGGTGTTGTAACTGCAATTGGGAAAGTAAACGGTGAAACGGTTTGTGTAATGGCTAATGACTCTACTGTAAAAGCAGGGTCTTGGGGGGCCAGAACAGTAGAGAAAATTATTCGGATTCAAGAAGTAGCAGAAAAACTGCATGTGCCTTTGCTCTACCTAGTGGATTCTGCAGGAGCGCGTATTACGGATCAATTAGATATGTTTCCAAACCGCCGAGGAGCTGGACGGATCTTTCACAATCAAGTAAAACTTTCCGGCGTCATTCCTCAAATTTGTTTGCTCTTCGGTCCGTCAGCAGCTGGAGGAGCATATATCCCTGCATTTTGTGATATTGTTGTGATGGTAGATGGAAACGCTTCTATGTACTTAGGTTCGCCGCGTATGGCCGAAGCTGTTATTGGAGAAAAGGTTACGCTAGAAGAAATGGGAGGAGCACATATGCACTGCAGCGTTAGCGGATGTGGAGATGTGTTAGCTTATTCTGAAGAAGAAGCTATTTCCTATGCCAAATCTTATTTAACCTACTTTCCACAAAACTATCAAGAGAAGCCTAAAGTACAAAAAGCTAAAGAGCCTAAGCAGACAAAGGATTTAGTAGAACTAATTCCGGAGAATCAAAATGTTCCATTTGATATCTATGAAGCAATTGATACCCTTATTGACGAAGGGAGCTTCTTTGAAGTGAAAAAACTGTTTGCCGCCGAATTGGTAACAGGGCTTGCACGAATAGATGGAAAAGTAGTAGGGATTATTGCCAATCAGCCGAAGGTCAAAGGAGGAGTGCTGTTTGTAGATTCAGCAGATAAAGGAGCAAAATTTATTCAACTGTGCGATGCCTTCCATATTCCTTTGCTATTTTTAGCGGATGTACCTGGATTTATGATTGGAACCAAAGTAGAAAGAGCAGGCATCATTAGACATGGTGCAAAATTGATTGCAGCGATGAGTTCAGCTACAGTTCCTAAAATTTCCGTGGTCATGCGCAAAGCTTATGGCGCAGGGCTTTACGCTATGGCTGGTCCAGCTTTTGAACCGGATTGCTGCCTTGCATTACCTACTGCTCAAATTGCCGTAATGGGTCCTGAAGCGGCAGTAAATGCCGTCTATTCTAATAAAATTAATGAAATTGAAGATCCGAAAGAGCGGTTTATGTTTGTTAAACAGAAACAGCAGGAGTATAAAGAACACATCGATATCTATACGCTGGCTTCTGAACTTATTATTGACGACATCGTTCCTGCTAACGAACTGCGTCGAACTTTAATTGACCGCTTTCGATTATATGAAACAAAGAATGTGACCTTTAGCCGTCGTAAACATCCGGTGTATCCCGTATAATAGAAAAAAACGGGATCACTCTAAATAATTTGCAATAAGCCCGGTGATTTTTAATCACACGGGCTATATGAATAGGTAAAATTTTAAGAATGCATTTAATTCAAAGCATTTTTTTGCTAAAATGAAACTCAATAATGGAAAGAGGAACAAAAAATACGATGAAAACTATAGGTATTATTGGAGGCGGATCATTAGGTCTGTTGTTTAGCGCGTATTTATCAGATTGTTATGATGTAACCTTGTATACGAAAACAAAAACTCAAGCAAAGTGTATTAACGATAATGGAATTACCTTACATAGACAAGGGGAACATCACACTAAAAAAGTGAGTGCTATCCCTCTGGAAAAAAACATAAAAGAAGCAGATTTAATCATTATTACTGTAAAACAGTATCATTTAAAAGAGATTATTCCTTTTATCAAAACCCTTACTATACATACTCCCCTTTTGTTTATCCAAAACGGTATGAGCCATATTGAAATTCTTAAAAATCTCCCGCAGAGCACTCTCTATTTGGGTACAGTTGAACACGGGGCAATGCGTACAAATATGGATAGCGTCCATCATACAGGAATAGGAACAACCCGTATTGCTTCATACAGAGGAGAAATGGAGTCTATCTTGCCAATTGTGAATTTTCCTTGGGTGATTGAAACAGATTGGTATGCGATGCTGGTGAAGAAATTAGTTGTAAATGCGCTCATCAATCCTCTTACGGCGCTGTATGGGGTAAAAAATGGGCAGCTGATTCATAACGGCTACTTTTATAAAACGATGCGTCTATTGTTTGAAGAGATTGCCGCTGTGTTAAAACTGGATTCAGCTTTTAATTATTGGGAAAATGCGCTGGGGGTTTGTTCGCGCACGAGTACAAATCAATCTTCTATGCTAAAAGATATACAGAAGGGGCGGCAAACAGAAATTGATGCTATTTTAGGCTATATTCAAACACAAGCTGCTGAAAAAAGAACGTCGACGCCTATTGTTGACTTTTTATATGGGTCAATAAAAGGAATCGAAGAAGAAAAGGGTGATTAACATGGGAAGTTTTATTGCTGGAGTTTTTGCGACGTTTGTCACTCTGCCGCTCGTTGGTTTTTTTATTCTATACATGCTTTTACGCAAACTGACGAAAAATAAAAGGAAATCTGTCCACATTGCAACGTACATTACTACGGTTTTTCTTATTTTGTCCGTGCATTATGCAGCTGTGGAAATTTTCGGGCACTCTTTTTTGTGGTTGATTGCGTTAGTCCTTTTAGTTGTAGCAATGATTATGATGTTTGTACATTGGAAAGTCAAACATGACTTAGAAATGAAGCTTATCGCGAAAGGGTTCTTTCGGATGAATTTTGTTTTGTTTCTTATTGCACATATTGTATTAAATATAGGTGGAATCGCTTTTCGTATTTCCTCTCTGTAAAGCATGTTACTAGACGTGGGCAGTTACATTATGGATAATGAAGCTATATGTAGAGAATATAAGTATTAGGAAAAGAAAGGAAGTTCTTTCATGGAGATTACAGACGTCTCTTTAAAGGCGGGAAACAAACTAACGAACGATTACATAAAAGGTGAAAAGCAAGCACTTTCCTTTTTTCATTATAATATACACGAAAAAGACGTATATGAAAAACGTTTAGCGGATGTTCAAAAGCAGTCTTATCCAAGAGAACAGCTTGCTGAGTATCTGCTTGATTTTAATAAGCGCTACGGAGCATCTTCTAAGACGATTGAAAATATTGAAAAGCTAAAAGATCCTAACAGCGTAGTGGTCGTTGGAGGTCAGCAAGCGGGGCTGCTTACCGGTCCTTTGTACACCATTCATAAAGTGATTTCAATTGTGCTCCTAGCTAAACAACAAGAGGAAGCTTTAAACGTGCCCGTGCTTCCGGTATTTTGGATTGCTGGAGAAGATCATGATTTTGCTGAGATCAACCATGTATACACAGAGCATAAAAACCAGCTTTTAAAGAAAACGCTAAAGCATTCTTTAAAGAAAAAGCAAATGGTTTCTCAAATTGAACTAGACCATGAGGCCTGTAGAAGCTGGGTTCGTGATGTATTTCAAACGTTTAATGAAACGGCCCATACAAACCAGGTATTACACTTTGTTTTAGAAGCGTTAGATAAATCACGTACCTATGTCGATTTCTTTGCTCATTTGGTTACCACAATGTTCGCAGAGTCAGGTCTTATTTTAATGGATGCAGCTTCTAAAGAAGTGCGCAGCATTGAATCTTCTTTCTTTGTGACGTTAATTGAACAAAATGACAAATTATCGTCAGCCGTTATGGAACAGCAAACTGAGATTCAAAAACAATACGGACTAATGATTGAAGTGGGAGAAGAAACGGCTCATCTCTTTTATTCACACAATGAAAACAGAGTACTTTTAGAAAGAGATGCAGAACAAGAGCAGTTTGTTGGAAAGCAAAATGAACTCGCGCTGTCTAAAGAAGAGCTGGTTCAAATTGCTAAACAAACGCCTGAGCTTCTTAGTAACAACGTTGTGACTAGACCTCTTATGCAGGAGTACTTACTTCCTACCCTTGCGTTTATTGCAGGTCCGGGGGAAGTAGCGTATTGGGCAGAGCTTGAAAAAGCATTTTCTTTATTTAGCTTTAAAATGCCTCCCGTGGTCCCTAGGTTATCCTATGCAATCGTAGAAAGACATATCGAGAAGTATATGGATGAACTTCAGTTAGACCTTTCGAACGTAGTGAACGAAGGTGTAGATGCAGAGAGGGAGCACTGGCTTAAGACAGAAGTTCACAACCCATACGAAATGTATTTTGAAAAAGCGAAAGAAGATTTCGAAAAAATTCATAAAACTCTTCGTGAAAATATTCAAAAAGAAGACAAAACATTTGATGAAGTCATGCTTAAAAATCGAGCGATTATTCAAAAGCAGTTTGAAACCATTCAAAAGATTGTCGAATCCAAACAGCTAATTAAGCACGATGTGAAGCATTCAAAATATGCTCAAATTGAACTTGCTCTTCGTCCCTACAATGCTCCACAAGAACGAATGTGGAATATTATGTATTATTTAAATGGTTATGGTATGCAATTTGTGTCAGATTTACTAAGTGCTGAAGTCGAATTAAATCACCAGTTAAAAGTCTGTTATGTCTAATAAAATCCTGCTGAAAAGCAGGATTTTTATTTTGGAAAAGAGAAAAAGTCTACAAGGTGAATGTTAACCAATTGAATCCTTATAAGGTATTTATTTCTAATTGTGCAAAAAAACCTTATATTCCTTACATTTTATTCTACGAATATGTCCTACCTTTAACAAAATGACACTATTTGTGACAAAAAGACAAAATTCTACTTAATTCTTATATAAATAGCTGAAATAATGTTGAACTTTGATATATAATATAAACGTGTATATATATCAAAGAAAAACACCGTTTTTTGCTTTTTGTATACATAACTAAGTAGTTTAGAAAGAAGTAGGTGTCATAATGTTTAATCACACAACTGTTTTGCTTAAAGAAGCAGCGGAAGGCTTAAATATTAAGCCGGATGGAGTATATGTCGACTGCACGCTTGGCGGAGCAGGTCATAGTGAATATATCGTAAAACAGCTATCAGAAAAAGGGAAATTAATTGCGTTTGATCAAGACGATGTCGCTCTTGCAAATGCAAAAGAGAAATTGGCCCCGTATCTAGACAGAGTTATTCTAATCAAAAGTAATTTTCGCTATTTAAAAGAGCAGCTAATGGAACACGGAATTGAAGAAGTAGACGGAGTATTATTTGACCTCGGAGTCTCGTCTCCTCAGTTGGATACACCAGAGCGAGGGTTCAGCTTTCATCATGATGCCCCGCTTGATATGCGCATGGATCAAAACTCAATGTTTTCTGCGTACAACGTAGTAAATGAATGGCCTTATGAAAAACTTGTGAAAATCTTTTTCCAATACGGAGAAGAAAAGTTTTCAAAACAAATTGCCCGCAAGATTGAAGCATATCGAGAGTCTAAACCAATTGAAACAACGCTAGAGCTGGTTGATCTTATTAAAGATGGTATTCCAGCGCCAGCTAGACGAACGGGTGGACATCCGGCGAAACGAATTTTCCAGGCTATTCGAATTGCTGTAAATGATGAGCTTCAAGTATTTGAAGATGCAATTGAACAGGCTATGGATGTGATCAAAAAAGGTGGACGTGTAAGTGTTATTACCTTCCACTCACTTGAAGATCGAATTTGTAAAGTGGCGTTTAAAAATGCAAGCACGGTTCCGCAGCTTCCGCATGGACTGCCGATTATTCCAGAAGAATTTAAACCTAAAATGAAAGTTATTACAAGAAAACCTATTTTACCTTCAGAAGAAGAGATAGAAGAAAATAAGCGCGCGCGTTCGGCAAAGCTTCGAATTGTTGAGAAATTAGTGTAATTAAAGGGTTTTATCAAAGAGGAGGGGACGAGAATGAACAATGTAGCATACAAAGTAAGAGAGCAAGATCAGCAGCAGAAGCAGCAAAAGACGGTACGTCAAGTTGTTCGAAAGACAAAAAGAAAAATTACGGTTGGTGAAAAAATTGTGTATTCTGGATTTGTCGCACTCATGCTGTTTGGGTCTGTGCAAATCATTTCAAATCAATCTTCGCTTTATAGCATCAGTGAAGAAGTGCAATCACTCGATGGAAAGATTGACAAGCAAGAGGCAAAAAACAATGAGTTAAAATTACAGGTAACAGAGTTAAGTGCATACGATCGTATTTGGACAAAAGCAAAAGAACTTGGACTAAAATTGAATGAAAATAACGTAAAAGTCGTTAACGATTAATTGCGATGACTACGCCAAGAAAAAATAGCAATATTAGTACAGGAGCAGCAATATTAATTTTAATATTTGCATTGCTCTTTTTTGTATTAGCCATCAGGTTCTTTTACATCCAAGCGACGGGCAAAGCAGACGGAGAAGCTTTAGCCGAAATTGCACAAAAACAGCATACGCGAACGTCTAAAATTGAAGGACAGCGCGGTACGATTTACGATCGAAACGGAGAAGCAATCGCCCAAGACACGGGTGCTTATACGGTTGTGGCGATCTTAGATAAAAAACAAACAAAAGACAAAGATCACCCGCAGCACGTAGTAGACCCAGAAAAAACGGCTGAAAAATTAGCCCCATTATTAAAGATGGACGAATCGAAAATTGACAGCATGTTAACGAGAGGAATTAAACGTGGTACCTTCCAAGTCGAACTTGGCCCAGGCGGACGTGACATTGATAACGTGCTAAAGCAAAAAATTGAAAAACTAAATCTCCCAGGGATCACGTTTTTACGCGATTCGAAGCGCTTCTATCCAAACGGTGTATTCGCCTCAAGTATTTTAGGATACGCACAAAAAGATGATACGGGTAAAATCGTAGGGAAAATGGGAATTGAAAAAGTATTTGATAAGCAGCTTTCTGAAGAAGATGGATATGTAAAATACGAAGCTGCTAAAAATGGAATTAAGCTTCCGGATCCAAAAGAGTCAATTGTAGCTCCGAAAAATGGAGACAGTGTCACGCTTACAATTGATGAAAAAATTCAAACGTTTTTAGAGGATGCAATGACAGCTGCTGCTAAAGAATATAAACCAGAAGAGCTAATGGCAACGGTAGTAAATCCGAAAACCGGTGAAATTTTGGCGATGTCAAATCGTCCTTCATTTGACCCAAATATTCGTGATATCACGTCTTATCGTAATCCGTTTGTTGAAAACAGCTATGAACTTGGTTCAACGATGAAAATCTTTACGCTAGCAGCCGCGATTGATGCAGGGGTCTATAACGGCGAAGACCGCTATCAGTCGGGATCTTATAAAGTAACGAAAAACAGCGTTCCGATTAACGATCACAACGGCGGAGTCGGCTGGGGAGCTATTACATTTAATGAAGGAATTCAAAGGTCTTCAAATGTAGCGGTAGCCATTTTAGCCAACGAAAAATTGGGCACCGACCGTTTGTATAAATACTTGGACAAGTTTGGCTTTATGGATAAAACGGGAATTGACTTGCCAAACGAAGCTTCTAGCAAGTTAGTGACGAAGTACCCGAGAGACCGCGTAACTACTGCATTTGGACAGGCGTCCGCTTTTACGCCTATTCAAGAAATTCAAGCGGCTACTGCGATTGCAAATGACGGAAAAATGATGAAGCCTTACGTGATTAAACAAGTAGTCGATGAAACAAATAAGAAAACGATTAAGAAAACAAAACCTACCGTAGTAGGACAACCTATTTCTAAAAAAGCAGCGAACGAAACGCTAGATATTTTAGAAACCGTTGTTTCTTCTGATGACGGAACAGGGAAACCTTACGCGATTGAAGGGTACGATGTCGCTGGAAAGACGGGAACAGCTCAAATTCCTGGTCCTACCGGAGGCTACTTGCATGGACACGGGAAAAATTTCATTTCCTTTATGGGCTTTGCACCTGCTAAAGATCCAAAGCTGCTTGTCTATGTAGCCGTTAAAAATCCAACTCTTACGCCTCAAGAGACAGGTACTGCGCCGCTTACAGCCGTATTTAATCCGGTGATGAAAAACAGCCTGCAGTACTTAGGGGTGGAGCCTGAAAAAACAGACGAAGACGGAAAGAAAACAGAAGATAAAAAAGTAGATTCAGAAATTACGCTTAAGTCTTACGTTAACGAATCAGTTGATAGTGCCGTGAAAGACTTAAAACAAAAAGGACTTGTTCCTGTTGTAATAGGTAAAGGAGATACGGTAGAAAGCCAATCACCGACTTCTGATACCATTGTCACTGGTCAACGCGTGTTTATTAAGACAAATGGAAAAGCCACAATGCCTGATTTAACAGGTTTTTCACATCGTGATGTTATACGCTTTAGTGAATTTGTCAACGTTCGACCTAGCGCACTTGAAAATGGTTATGTTGTAAGTCAAAGTATTAAGGCAGGCGATCCGTTAAAAGCAGGAACCTACCTGAAAGTAGAACTTGAAACGCCTAAAGAATTTTCAAGTACGTTAAATAAGTTAAAAGAAACGGAAAAAAGTGAGTCTGATAGTAAAAAAGACGATAAGCAACTTGACTAGAAATTAAGTTCTAGTGAATCCTGTACAAGCATATATTGGAACGAGCCGATTCAGAGGAGGTTCTAATATATGCGGGTATCAGGAGTCACAGTTCGTAAAAGGCTAGCCATTGTTTTGTTTGTCGGTTTTATTGTGTTTTTGATTATTGATACAAGGCTTGGATATGTACAGTTGCTGACTGGGGATACGCTAACTGAAAAAGCCAAAGACTTATGGAGTCGGAATATTCCTTTTGAACCTGAAAGAGGAAAGATACTAGATCGCAATGATGTGGCACTTGCTACAAATAAAAGTGCACCGACCGTTTTAGTTATGCCAAGACAAGTTGAAAATCCAGCTGTTACGGCTGAAAAGTTAGCAAAAGTGCTGGGAGCATCAAAAGAAAAAGTATATGAGCAAATAACAAAAGCTTCTTCTAGCGTGTATTTGCGTCCTGAAGGAAGAAAAATTTCACATGCGAAAGCAAATGAAGTGCGAAATTTAAATTTAAAAGGCGTATATATAGCTGAGGATTCGAAGCGGTACTATCCGTTTGGAAGTTATTTGTCGCATGTATTAGGCTTTGCGGGAGTAGATAATCAAGGGTTAACAGGCCTTGAATTATATTATGATAAAGAGCTAAAAGGACAAAAAGGTTCAGTTAAATTGTATTCGGATGCTAAAGGTAAAAAGATGCCCAATATAGCCGATGACTACACAGCACCTGTGGACGGGCTGGATTTGAGATTGACCATCGATTCACGTGTGCAAACGATCATGGAGCGTGAGTTGGATAATGCTCAGACAGCTTATAATCCAGATGGTATGATTGCCATTGCCATGAATCCTAAAAACGGTGAAATTTTAGGTATGTCTAGTCGTCCGGGCTTTGATCCTACGGATTTTAAAAATGTGAAGCCTGAGGTGTATAATCGCAATCTTCCAATCTGGAGCGTATATGAGCCCGGATCGACGTTTAAGATTATTACACTGGCAGCTGCTCTTGAAGAAAAGAAAGTGGATTTACTAAAAGATCAATTTTACGACGATGGAGCCGCGGAAGTTGGCGGAGCGAGACTTCGCTGCTGGAAAAAAGGCGGACATGGACAGCAGTCTTTTTTAGAAGTTGTACAAAACTCATGTAACCCTGGTTTTGTGGAGCTTGGGGAACGTTTAGGAAAAGAAAAATTGTTCAAATACATTAAAGAATTTGGCTTTGGTCAAAAAACAGGTATTGATTTACAAGGGGAAGCAAAAGGGATTTTGTTCCCGCTTGAGCGCGTAGGGCCGGTTGAACAAGCTACAACAGCTTTTGGGCAAGGGGTTGCTGTTACGCCTATTCAACAAGTAGCTGCTGTTTCCGCAGCCGTAAACGGTGGAACGCTTTATGAACCTTATATTGCAAAAGAGTGGGTGGATCCAACTACCGGAAAAGTTGTAAGCAGTCATAAGCCGGTTGCTAAGCGAAAAGTTATTTCCGAGGAAACGTCTAAGCAAGTGCGTTTTGCTCTTGAAAGTGTAGTAGCACAAGGAAGCGGAAAAGGAGCTTTTGTGGAAGGGTACCGCGTTGGAGGAAAGACGGGTACGGCGCAGAAAGCTCAAAATGGAAAGTATTTAAAAAATAATCACATCGTTTCTTTTATCGGTGTTGCACCAGCAGATAACCCTGAAATTGTCGTGTATGTTGCGGTTGATAATCCAAAAGGCACCATTCAATTTGGTGGAGTTGTAGCAGCTCCGATTGTAGGTAAAATGATTGAAGACAGCTTGCGTGTGATGGACGTTAAACCGCGTAAAGGACAAATTGAAAAAGAGTTAACGTGGCTGGACACACCAATGATAAAAGTACCAAATGTCGTAGGAATGTCAAAAAAAGAGTTACAAGAACAGCTACTTAATTTAAAATTAGATGTGAGTGGCGAAGGAGATAAAGTGGTCAAGCAGTCTCCTGCAGCCGGAACGAAAGTTAAAGAAGGCGAAACGGTTAGAATTTATATGGGAAAATAAAAATCTCTATAAACCATTATTCTTCCTTGCATGATAATCAGCAGGTTACTCTGCGTGTGAACATGAAATCAACAAATAAGCCTTGGGGGTGTTCCCTCCGGGCTTCTTTTTCTGTAAAATGTAATAGGTTAGGTGCTAGAAAAAGAAGAATAGTTGCCATAGCGTCTTATAACAAACGTTTCACTTTACAAATAGAGAGGACATGGTAGGAATGGATTTACGAGAACTACTAACACATTTACATGATTTTGTTCAGCTTCCTGAACAGAATATTGATATTACGTCAATTGAAATGGATTCAAGAGAAGTTAAGCCCGGAGCATTGTTCATTTGTATAGACGGCTATACAGTTGATGGTCATAACTTTGCACAGATGGCTGTGGAAAAAGGGGCAGTAGCAATCTTAGCAGAAAAGCCTGTGGATGTAGAAGTGCCTGTTGTACGCGTGAAGAGTACAAAACGAGCAATGGCAGTGCTAGCGGATGCTTTCTACAATCAGCCTACACAAAAAATGCATTTAATTGGTGTAACAGGCACAAATGGAAAAACAACGATTACACATTTAATTGAGCATATCTTTAAATCACAACATAAAAAGACGGGTCTAATTGGAACGATTGAAATTCGTATTGGTGATACGTCTTATGATGTGAAAAACACAACGCCTGAATCGCTGACGCTCCAAAAAACATTTCACCAAATGGTGGAGGAGAATGTAGAAGTAGCGATGATGGAAGTATCATCTCATGCACTTGACTTAGGACGCGTACACGGGTGCGACTTTGATGTTGCGGTATTTAGTAACTTAACGCAAGATCACCTGGATTATCATCATACAATGGAAGATTATCGTCGTGCGAAAGGGTTGCTATTTGCACAGTTAGGAAACGCTTATAACCATAATCGTCCTAAATTTGCTGTTCTTAATGCTGATGATGCGGCAACCGAGGAATATATTAAAAACACGGCCGCTACAGTGATTACCTATGGTATTGACCGTGAAAGTGATATTCGTGCAACCAATATTCAAATTACAAACAGCGGCACAACGTTCGACTTGACAACACCGACAGAAACGGTTCGTGTAGAGATGAAGCTTATTGGGAAATTCAGCGTCTACAACGTATTAGCGGCTACGGCTTCATGTTTAGTATCAGGTATCCCTCTGTCAGTTATTGTCGAGGAAATAAAAGTGTTAGAAGGCGTATCTGGGCGTTTTGAAGTGGTTGATGCGGAGCAAGATTTTACGGTTATCGTTGATTATGCCCACACGCCGGACAGCTTAGAGAACGTGTTAAAAACTGTAAAAGAATTCGCAAAACGCAATATATATGTTATTGTTGGTTGTGGCGGAGATCGAGATCGTACAAAACGACCAATCATGGCTCGAATTGCAGCTGAATACAGTACACAAGCTATTTTGACATCTGATAATCCACGAAGTGAAGATCCATTGGCTATTTTAAAAGATATGGAAGAAGGTTTGGATACAGATAACTATGTGACGATTGCTGATCGTGCAGAAGCTATTCGCTATGCAGTGGAAACAGCGCATGCAGATGATGTTATTGTCATTGCTGGAAAAGGGCACGAGACCTATCAAATTATTGGTAAAAAAGTATTCGATTTTGACGATCGAGAAGTAGCACGCAAAATGATTGAGGAGCGAAAGTAGTAATGAAATGGGTAGAGAACAAAATGAGTCGGAATGAGTTGGAAGTTAAGGAGGGAACATCGTGCTAGAACAATCAATTTTATTGACAATCGGCGTAGCCTTTTTGATTACGGTTGTATTGTCGCCGATTTTTATTCCCTTCTTAAGAAGATTAAAGTTTGGTCAAAGTATTCGTGATGAAGGCCCGAAATCTCACCAGAAAAAATCAGGTACACCTACAATGGGCGGTATCATGATTTTATTATCTATTATTGTGGCAACTCTTATTATGGTCAATCAGTATGCAGAACTTACATATAAGACGTTTCTATTATTATTTGTCACAATCGGATTTGGTTTATTAGGATTTTTAGATGATTTTATAAAAGTAGTGTTAAAGCGTAACCTTGGATTAACATCTAAACAAAAGTTTTTAGGTCAGGTTGTCATTTCAATTATTTTTTACTTTATTGCAAGACAGTTTGAGTTCTCAACTGAAGTGACGATTCCTGGAATTAAAGACCCAATTGATTTAGGTTGGTTTTATGTTGTTTTCCTCATCATCTGGCTTGTTGGTTTTTCAAACGCGGTTAACTTGACGGATGGATTAGACGGACTTGTATCTGGTACAAGTGCGATTGCTTTTGGTGCATTTGCAGTTCTTGCTTGGAATGCAGAGCAGTTTGAACTATCTATTTTCTCAGTTGCTGTAGTAGGAGCTGTGTTAGGATTTTTAGTTTTTAATGCCCATCCTGCAAAAGTATTTATGGGAGATACGGGTTCTTTAGCGCTAGGAGGAGCTATCGCTACGGTGGCTGTCTTAATGAAAATGGAATTCTTGCTTGTTATTATCGGTGGTGTGTTTGTTATTGAAACACTATCTGTTATTATTCAAGTCGCATCTTTCAAAACAACAGGAAAACGTGTGTTTAAAATGAGTCCGCTTCATCACCATTACGAGCTAAGCGGCTGGTCGGAATGGCGCGTAGTTATGACTTTTTGGGCTGTAGGACTATTATTTGCAATGCTTGGAATTTATATCGAGGTGTGGATTTAAATGAAATCAGTCAATACGTATCAAGGTAAACAAGTACTTATTTTAGGGTTAGCCAAGAGCGGTTTAGCAGCTGCTCAGTTAGTTAAACAGCTTGGTGCTAAAGTAGTCGTTAATGATCAAAAACCGTACGAAGAGAACGTAGCAGCACAGGAATTAGAAAAAACGGGCATTGAAGTTGTCTGTGGACATCATCCGCTTGAGCTTTTAGACAAAGCGGATGTTATTGTAAAAAACCCTGGGATTCCGTATTCAAATGTTCTATTGCAAGAAGCATTAAAGCGAAATATTCCGATTTTAACAGAGGTAGAATTGGCTTATGAAATTAGCGAAGCGCCTTTTATCGGAATTACGGGAAGCAATGGGAAGACAACAACAACAACGCTAATTTATAAAATGTTAGAAGAAGATCAAAAGCAGCCGCTGATTGCTGGAAATATTGGAACAGTAGCTTGTGAAGTGGCGCAAAAAGCAACAAAGGACAATGTAATTGTAACGGAGCTTTCTTCTTTTCAGCTGATGGGAATTGAAAAATTCCGTCCGAGAATCTCTTTATTATTGAATTTGTTTGATGCTCACTTAGACTATCATGGCACAAAAGAGGAATATATCAAAGCGAAAGCAAATCTCTTTAACAATCAAACAAGTGAAGACTTTGCCGTTATTAATGCGGATGATGAGCTAGTGATGAAAGCTAGTGCAGATGTTAAAGCGACAAAAGTACCTTTTTCTGTTACAGCTCAAACGACAGAAGGAGCGTATATTAAAAACGAAACGATTTTCTTTAAAGATGAAGAAGTGATGTCCTTAAAAGATGTGGTGCTGCCAGGCAAACATAATCAAGAAAACATTTTAGCAGCTGTATCCGTTGTGAAACTGTACGGCTGTTCAAATGAAGCTATCTACCGCGTGCTCACAACGTTTGCTGGTGTTAAACATCGCGTTCAATATGTCACGACAATCAACAAACGTAAGTTTTATAATGACTCTAAAGCTACGAATATGCTTGCTACAAAAGTAGCTCTTTCCGCTTTTTCGCAGCCGACGATTCTACTTGCAGGTGGACTCGATCGCGGCAATGAGTTTGATGATTTAAAAGAAGAGTTTAAAAATGTGAAAGCTGTGATTACATTTGGTGAAACGGCTCCTAAAATTGAACGCGTAGCAAAAGAAGCGGGAATACAAATTGTAAAACGTGTCGATAATGTTAAACAAGCAGTTTCAGAAGCATATGCTTGTTCAGATGAAGAAGATGTTATTTTATTATCTCCTGCTTGTGCAAGCTGGGATCAATTTAAAACTTTTGAAGAACGTGGTGACATCTTTATTGAATCTGTGCATAAACTGAAATAAGGGCTTGTCTAAACACCTAGAAAATACACTAGCCCTAATCTATTTTTAGAGGTGTGTGACAGTGTCGACAAAAAGGTCTACCCCAGATTTTTTTCTCATAATCGTTACGCTTTCCTTGCTAACCATCGGCCTTATCATGGTATACAGCGCAAGTGCGGTATGGGCTACATACAAGTTTAATGATTCTTTTTTCTTTGCTAAACGCCAGCTCTTATTTGCAGGGCTTGGAGTATGCGCGATGTTTGTCATCATGAATATTGATTATTGGATGTGGCGTACGTGGGCGAAGCCAATTGTAATCATTTGCTTTGTTATGCTGGTACTTGTATTGATTCCGGGAGTAGGGCTAGTACGGAATGGGTCGCAAAGTTGGATAGGAGTTGGAGCGTTTTCGATTCAGCCTTCAGAATTTATGAAGTTTGCTATGATTATATTTTTAGCGAAATATTTATCAGAAAACCAGAAGAAAATTACATCTTTTAGAAAAGGCATGTTACCGGCGTTATTACTGGTTTTCTTACCGTTTGGCATTATTATGATGCAGCCGGATTTAGGAACGGGAACGGTGCTTGTTGGAACTTGTTTAGTCATGATTTTTGTTTCAGGAGCAAAAGTAAGTCACTTTGCAGGTCTTGGGTTGCTTGGCGTTGCCGGTTTTGTAGGGCTTGTTTTATCGGCTCCTTATCGGATTAAACGTATCACTTCATTTTTAAATCCTTGGGAAGATCCGCTTGGAAGCGGGTTTCAAATCATTCAATCTCTTTATGCAATTGGGCCAGGGGGATTGCTTGGATTAGGGTTAGGGCAAAGTAGACAAAAGTTCTTTTATTTGCCGGAGCCTCAAACTGATTTTATTTTTGCTATTCTGGCAGAAGAGCTCGGTTTCATCGGGGGAACGCTTGTTTTGCTTTTGTTTAGCTTATTGCTTTGGAGAGGAATTAAAGTAGCGCTCGGAGCTCCTGATCTTTACGGAACGTTTTTAGCCTTAGGAATTATTTCAATGGTTGCGATTCAAGTCATGATTAATATAGGCGTGGTAACAGGTCTTATGCCTGTTACGGGAATTACGCTTCCATTTTTAAGTTACGGTGGATCATCGCTGACGCTCATGCTGGCAGCAGTTGGAGTTTTGTTAAATGTTAGTAGATATTCTCGCTATTAATTAAAAAAAATTGTATAATGTCAAGTAGGCAATGGTCTACTGAAGTAAACCGTCATCTTAAATCCAAGTGCACGCCGGATTTTGTTGGCGGTTTATTTTCGATTTTTTACAGGTAGATGATATTTTTGTATGAAATGTTTTTAAAATGTAATGTTGTGATAACCAATTTTGAGTCCAACTATGGTATGATGTGTAAGGTTAAATGTTTTATCTTAGTGAGTAGGTGAACGTATGTGCACTTATGAGCGTAGCGTTTTTTTATGACTGTCAGCATGTGTTTAACTTCTAAATGAAAAACGATAAAAAAACAATCAAAATTACTTTATATAGCAGATGAACGTACATTCTATGGGTGAATGTCATACGATAAATAAAAATGATGAAATTGACAACAGAATAGAGTGCCTTGGTAGAAAAAAGGTATCTTACAAGGTGCTGCTGCTTAGTTATGAATCTGTTCTTATTATTCTTATGCATTAGAAGTAAGGGCGCATTGACATGAAAGTTTTATAACAGCAAAGAGGGTTTTAGGAGGTTCTTATGGAAGCGTTAGTAAAAGAGTTAGTCGAAGCGAATATTGGAAAGGTTCGTGAAAATGAACCGCTAGCAAAACATACAACAATGAAAATTGGTGGTCCAGCAGATGTGCTTGTAGAACCTGATTCTGTTGATCACTTAAAAGTTACAATGGATATTATTAAAAAACATGGCGTGAAATGGAGAGCGATTGGTCGAGGATCTAATCTTCTTGTTTCTGATAAGGGAATTGAAGGTGTGGTCATTAAGCTCGGAGCCGGATTAGATGATTTAACAGTAGATGGAGAGACGGTTACTGTAGGTGGGGGATACCCTAGCATCAAGCTTGCAACAGTTATTACAAAACAAGGCCTGTCTGGGCTGGAGTTTTCAAGTGGAATTCCTGGATCTGTGGGAGGCGCTGTTTATATGAATGCAGGTGCCCATGGTTCTGATATGTCTCATGTAGTCGAAAAAGCGCTGATTTTATTTGAAGATGGCACTCTTGAGTGGCTGACAAATGAAGAGCTTCAATTTTCGTATCGTCATTCAATTCTACAAAAAGACCGTCCCGGAGTATGTGTAGAAGCCGTGCTGCGTTTGAAAAAGGGAACGAAAGATGATATTGTGGCGGTCATGCAGAAAAATAAAGACTATCGCCGTGAAACACAGCCTTGGAATTTCCCTTGTGCAGGCAGTATTTTTAGAAATCCGCTTCCAAATTATGCAGGAGACTTAATTGAAAAGTCCAACTTAAAAGGTTTTTCAGTAGGCGGAGCGCAAATTAGTGAACAGCATGCGAACTTCATTGTCAACACAGGAGATGCAACGGCTTCAGATGTGCTGAATTTAATTGCTCATGTTAAGAAAACAATTAAACAGAAATTCGATATTGATATTCATACAGAAGTTGAGATTATTGGTCGCTAATTACCCAGCCCGTGGCTGTATGGTTATGCGTGAAAAGGTAGCTTTTATGTGTTTATTCTATGCTATAATGGGGATATTCTCATGAAGCAAAGATTGGAAATAAATAGATGGTAATTCCTCGTTTATTTTCTCAAATGGATAAGGGTGAAAAAAATGGAAAAAGGTAAGTTAATTGTTTTAGAAGATCGGGTACCGAAGCTGCAAGAACAGCGAAAGCAAAAAGCAAATAGACGGCTGATTTTGTATTTATCACTCTTTTTCATCCTTATTTTATTTATTGTATATTCTCAATCTTCTCTGAGTAATGTTTCTAACATTGAAGTACAAGGGAATAAACATGTAAGTGATAAGGATATTGTCAAAGCGAGTGGTCTGTCCAAAAAAACCAGCTACTGGAAAGCTGATGCTGATCAAATTCAAGAAAAAGTCGAAAAAAACCCTGAGGTAAAGGAAGCTGTCATTCACAAAACATTTCCTAATAAGGTCGTAATCGACGTAAAAGAGTACGCAAGAATTGCATATGTAACCTCGGGGAATAAATATTTCCCTGTGAATGAAAATGGAAAAGTTCTAAAAGAAGTAAGTGCTAAGAAAGTGTCATCCGACGCTCCGCTGCTAATTGACTGGAAAGACGGAGACGCTATACAAAGCATGGTTCAAGAATTAGCTAAAACGCCTAAAAGCATAAAAGGGGCTATTTCTGAGATTTACTACGCGCCGACAAAATCAGAACCTCTTCACATCGAGGTGTTTATGAATGATACGCGTGAAGTAAGCGGGAAAATTAGCAACTTCTCTGATAAAATTGTTCATTACCCAGCTATTGCAAGTAAATTAAGTGATGATCAAAAAGGTATTATTGATTTAGAAGAAGGATATGCATTTAAACCTTATAAAAAGAGCAAGCAGTAATTATTTTTTATAAGTGTTAATTAAAGGAAATAGATGAGTTGAGACTGGCAAACTAGCCCTCGTACATTGTATAATCACATGCAAGTATTCTGCATACATATGATTTTCTTCTCCGTTGCTGTGAAATGGAAATGTAATATTTGTTCTAGGTAAGTTTCGCTTTTCTCAGTGTACATCTTAGTGTAGACTTGTAGTTAAATAGCTTTTTTCAGTGAATTTTAGGCTTAAATCTAAAAAAAAGTCAAAACCAGAACGTTTTGTTCTTTGAAAGAGATAAAGTCTGTGAAAAACTTGAAAAAAATTGATTTTACAAAAGGGAAACAGATGTATTTGTTGAATATTTTCATATAATAAAAAATTAATATTGTTGTTCTTCTTAATTTATTAAGATGACATGTGCAGAAAGAAAAAGGAGGTGCCAAAGAATGAACAGCAATGAAATATACGTTAGTTTAGACATCGGTACATCCAGTGTGAAAGTAATCATCGGAGAGATGAGTAACGATTCATTGAATATCATTGGTGTAGGGAATGTTAAATCACACGGACTAAAAAAAGGTTCTATCGTTGATATAGATGCAACAGTTCAATCTATTAGAAAAGCAGTAGAACAAGCTGAACGAATGGTAGGTATTACAATTAAAAAGGTTGTAGTGGGCATAAGCGGAAATCATGTATTTTTACAGGATTGTCACGGAGTAGTAGCCGTGTCAAGCGAGAATCGTGAAATTACAAACGAAGATATTCATCGAGTAATTGATGCTGCTCAAGTCATGTCTATCCCGCCAGATCGTGAAATCATTGATGTTATTCCAAAGCAATTTATTGTAGATGGCTTAGAAGGTATTAATGATCCTAGAGGTATGATTGGGGTACGTTTAGAAATGGAAGGCACAATCATAACGGGATCTAGAACGGTTTTACATAACTTATTACGCTGTGTAGAAAGAGCTGGTTTAGAAATCAGTGATATTTGTTTACAGCCTCTAGCCGCTGGTTCAATTGCATTATCTCGTGATGAAAAAAACTTAGGTGTCGCACTGGTAGATATCGGTGGAGGTTCAACAACGGTTGCGATCTTTGACCAAGGACATTTGAAAGTAACAAATGTACTAGCTGTTGGCGGAGAGCACATTACCAAGGATTTATCGATTGGTCTTCGCACATCGACTGAAGATGCGGAAAATATTAAGATAAAGCATGGACATGCTTTCTACGATCATGCTTCTGAAGAAGAAGTATTTAGTGTACCGATTATTGGAAGCGATCAGCATCAGCAGTTTAATCAGCTCGAAATCTCTGATATTATTGAAGCTAGACTAGAAGAGATTTTAGATATGATTACGCAAGAGGTAAATCGCCTAGGATACAAAGATATTCCAGGAGGATTTGTTTTAACAGGCGGAGTAGTAGCGATGCCTGGTATTCTTGAGCTAGCTCAAGTGATTTTAAAGAATAACGTGCGCATAGCAGTGCCTGATTATATTGGAGTACGTGAGCCGCATTATACAACAGGCGTAGGATTAATAAAATTTGCATACAAAAATGCTAAAATACAAGGCCGGGAAATTGGAGCGCCAGTTGTGGAAGAAGAGCCGATTGAGCAAGAAATGATCAAACCTAGCCCGAAACCACAGCAGCCGCAACAATCAGCCGAGCAGCCGAAAAAGAAAAATGACCAAAATTTAATGAAGAAGTTTTTTGGATACTTCTTTGATTAACGTTACGGATTGGTAATTTCGAAGAATTAGGAGGAACTATCATGTTGGAGTTTGATACAAGTGTAGACCAATTAGCGACGATTAAAGTAATCGGTGTCGGAGGCGGCGGTAACAACGCGGTTAACCGAATGATTGAACATGGCGTCCAAGGTGTAGAATTTATTGCAGTTAATACAGATGCACAAGCATTAAATTTATCAAAAGCTGAAACAAAAATGCAAATCGGCGCTAAATTAACAAGAGGATTAGGTGCAGGTGCTAATCCAGAGGTTGGTAAAAAAGCAGCCGAAGAAAGTAAGGAACAAATCCAAGAAGCCCTAAAAGGTGCAGATATGGTTTTCGTAACGGCTGGTATGGGTGGAGGAACTGGAACTGGTGCAGCTCCAGTCATTGCCCAAATTGCTCGTGAGCTAGGAGCACTAACGGTAGGTGTTGTTACTCGTCCGTTTACGTTCGAAGGTCGTAAGCGTTCTACTCAAGCGGCAGGCGGCATTGCGTCAATGAAAGAAGCAGTGGACACGCTGATTGTTATTCCAAATGATCGCTTATTGGAAATCGTTGATAAAAACACGCCAATGCTAGAAGCGTTCCGTGAAGCGGATAACGTATTGCGACAAGGTGTGCAAGGTATTTCAGATTTAATCGCAGTTCCTGGATTAATTAACTTAGACTTCGCTGACGTGAAAACAATTATGTCTAACAAAGGATCTGCACTTATGGGTATCGGTATTGCAACTGGTGAAAACCGCGCTGCTGAAGCGGCTAAAAAAGCTATTTCAAGTCCACTTCTTGAAACATCTATCGATGGAGCTCAAGGTGTATTAATGAACATCACAGGCGGTACAAACCTAAGTCTTTACGAAGTACAAGAAGCTGCAGATATCGTTGCTTCGGCTTCTGACCAAGAAGTGAACATGATCTTTGGATCTGTTATTAACGAAAACCTAAAAGACGAGATTGTTGTTACAGTTATTGCAACTGGCTTTAGTGACCAAGATTTATCACAGCCAAAACCAGGTCGTCCTTCGTTATCGGCGAATCGCATGCAGCAATCGACACAGCAGCCGGCTCCACAGCCGAAGCGTGAAGTAAAGCGTGAAGAACCTGTACAGCAAGAATATACGCGTCCATCTCAGCCACAGTCTGAAGATGCGCTAGATATTCCAACATTCTTACGAAACCGTAATCGTAGACGCTAAGAAAATAAAAAACCAAGACCTCTGTTTTATACAGAGGTCTTTTTTTATGCAATGAATCTAGAAAACTCAAAAAGAATATAAAAAACATTCGACATGGTCAATATGATGCCTTTAAAGGGTTTATGTTTTCTTTCTAAAAGTGGTGTGACAAATATCGAATGATTTCCTCAAAAATACTGCTTGTTTCTCGGCATGAACTGACAGACTTTCTAATAGGATGTACTATATACTAATTTTTAACAGAAAAATTCAGAAAGAATGGAGAGGTTATAAACATTGCCAATCTATTTAGATTTAATATGGATGCTGAATTTTGGGTTAGATACGATTTTACTAATGTTATGTGCAGTTGTACTTAAACGGAATTACAAGTGGTGGCGGCTTTTGCTTGGCGGCTTTATCGGTTCATTAATTGTCCTTCTTATGTTTACGCCTTTTTCTCATCTTATGGTTCACCCTGCCATTAAAATTTTATTCTCTTTTTTTATGGTATTGATGACGTTTGGTTATAAACGACTGCGCTTTTTCTTTGAGAATTTATTAACGTTTTATTTTGCAACCTTTGTTGTTGGTGGAGGATTAATGGGCGTTCACTTTTTATTTCAAGATCAGTTTCTTGTTCTTAATCAAATGGTTGATACAAAATCTCCACAGTTTGGTGATCCTATTAGCTGGATATTTGTTCTTATCGGTTTTCCGCTATTATCTTATTTTTCAAAAGCACGAGTTGATGATTTGCGAATGAAAAACATTACATTTGATCAGCTGGTAGATGTGGAAGTTATTTTAAACGAACAGACTCTGTCGATGAAAGGACTTATTGATAGTGGAAACCAGCTTGTAGATCCGCTGACGAAAACCCCGGTTATGATTGTTACAGCAGATTCTTTAAAAGAAATATTGCCTGAAGGCTTAATGGAATTAAGCAAAAATGTCCAATCCTTTTCACACAGCGAAGATATTGATCAAGAGTGGTATTCAAAAGTCCGCTTTGTCCCTTATCGAAGCGTGGGCCAAGCCAATCAGCTCCTTCTTGCTCTAAAGCCAGATATGGTAAGGCTGGTGCATCAGTCCAATACGATTGAAGTCACAAAAGTATTAGTAGGTATTAGTCATACAACGCTTTCAGTGGAGAAGCAATATGAATGTATTGTTCATCCGAAGCTCATTGTTATTGGAGAAGTAAGTTCCGCATCGTAAAAGGTGTGAACAAATAAAGGAGGATACAGAATGGCTACATATCGAATTCGATTTCAATTATGGTGGTACAAATTATTAATTAAACTTAAGCTAAAAACAGATGAAGTGTACTATATAGGAGGAAGTGAAGCTCTTCCACCGCCTTTAACAAAAGATGAAGAAGAAGTACTCCTGAAAAAACTTCCATCAGGAGATGAAGCAGCACGTTCACTGTTGATTGAGCGTAATTTGCGACTGGTTGTTTATATTGCCCGCAAGTTTGAAAATACGGGAATCAATATTGAGGATTTAATTAGCATCGGCACCATCGGTTTAATTAAAGCAGTAAACACATTTAATCCTGAAAAGAAAATTAAGCTAGCGACGTACGCCTCTCGCTGTATTGAAAATGAAATTTTAATGTATTTGCGCCGCAACAATAAAATTCGATCTGAAGTTTCATTTGATGAGCCGTTAAATATTGATTGGGATGGAAACGAACTGCTATTATCTGACGTGATGGGAACCGAAGAAGATATCATCACAAAAGACCTAGAAGCGAACGTGGATCGAAAACTTTTGTTGAAAGCACTGCACCAATTAAATGATCGTGAAAAGCAAATTATGGAGCTGCGCTTTGGGCTAGCCGGCGGAGAAGAAAAAACGCAAAAAGATGTAGCTGATATGCTAGGCATTTCTCAGTCTTATATTTCAAGGCTTGAAAAACGAATTATTAAACGGCTGCGAAAAGAATTTAATAAAATGGTTTAAGTAAAAAAGCTGATTGTATAAGGGCTGAGAAGCATCTTATACAATCAGCTTTTTTAGCGTGGAATTGTCAGAATTGTAAAAGTGCATATTTTTTCCTTCGGAGGAGATACTGAATTCAGAACATCATCTCCTGTTAGGAGGGAAAGAGTTGACAAGAAATAAAGTAGAAATTTGTGGAGTAGATACTTCGAAACTTCCCGTATTAAAAAATGAAGAAATGCGAAAGTTGTTTAAACAAATGCAGGCTGGAGATGGAACAGCAAGAGAAAAGCTAGTAAGCGGAAATTTACGTCTCGTACTCAGCGTGATTCAACGTTTTAACAATCGTGGAGAATTTGTTGATGACTTATTTCAGGTTGGATGTATTGGATTAATGAAATCCATTGACAATTTTGATTTAAGTCAAAACGTGAAGTTTTCTACATATGCTGTCCCAATGATTATAGGGGAAATTCGCCGCTATTTACGTGACAATAATCCAATCCGTGTTTCTCGTTCCCTTCGTGATATTGCTTATAAAGCTCTTCAAGTTCGTGAAAGGCTTATGAGTGAAACATCCAAGGAACCTACAGCTGAGGAAATTTCAAAAGTCCTAGAAGTGCCGCATGAAGAAATTGTGTTTGCTTTAGATGCTATCCAAGATCCGGTTTCTCTATTTGAACCTATTTACAATGATGGTGGAGACCCAATCTATGTCATGGATCAGCTAAGCGATGAACGCAACCGTGATTCAACTTGGATTGAAGAAATTGCTTTGCAAGAAGGTATGAGAAGATTGAACGAGCGAGAAAAACTAATTTTACGAAAGCGCTTCTTTCAAGGTAAAACACAGATGGAAGTTGCTGAAGAAATTGGTATTTCTCAAGCTCAGGTTTCTCGTTTAGAAAAAGCTGCTATTAAACAGATGAATAAAAATATTCAAAGTTAACAAAAGCTATCTAAACTGGCAGCTGCTCGCGTTCATACAATTAATACCATTCACTTTATTTGATGTTCAACTTAATAAGCATCGTGTCTATAAAAACAGACACGATGCTTATTTTGTATGTATCAATGTATAATACATGACCAAAAGATATTCATATCCGGTTTCCTATTGCTGTGAGGACTTCTAGCTACTCGTTGAGAATGTCTCTTGATGAAAAGCTGTGTAATTAGTGGACAAAATGCCTATAGAACGAGAATGGCAGAGAAAAAATAAGCTTTTCCTTCATGAAATGAAAATTTGAAAATATATATAGGCTAAGGAATAAAGTTGGCTATAGGAGGAGAGAGCATGTTAAAGATTTCAGAATTCCAGCTGAAAGATGTAGTGAATGTAGCTGATGGCAAAAAACTTGGAAATGTAGGGGATATTGATATTGACTTAACAACGGGAAAAATACAGGCCGTCATTATCGGAGGCTCTCGTGTATTGGGCTTCTTTGGAAAAGATGATGAAATTGTGATTCCGTGGAAAAATATTGTGAAAATTGGTTCTGATGTCATTTTAGTACGTTATAAAGACGCATTTCAGCCTGAAGAGAATTAGTTTTTTGTCAACAGCACCTAGCAATCTGTGGTACAATATGTGAGAAGAAATGAAACAAGGGATGTGTCACATACATGAATCCTGAGCCATTAAAAAAAAGCCATCACGAGTCGTTTATGTGGCTGAGCCCTTGGGTAGAAAAGAATGATATGCTTGTTGCTGGTTTCACCACAAAAAATGGTGGCGTGAGTAAACCTCCATTTGCTTCTTTTAACCTAGGGCTTCACGTAAACGATAACGTAGAAGATGTTATTACAAATAGAAAAATTTTAGCAGCCGAACTAGACATGTCTTTTGAAAGCTTTGTATGTGCTGAACAAGTACATGAAGCAACTGTTCAAAAAGTAACAAAAGCCGACTGTGCAAAAGGACTCTACAAGTATGAAGAGGGCATAAAAGCAACGGATGGCATTTATACAAATGAATCTGATATTTTGTTAGCTTTATGTTATGCAGATTGTGTTCCGCTGTACTTCTATGCGCCTGATCACCATTTAGTTGGTCTAGCTCATGCCGGGTGGAAGGGAACAGTGAAAGATATTGCAGGAAATATGATTCGACGTTGGGTAGAGCAAGAAAATGTTCCGGTTGAAGATATTTACGTGGCGATTGGCCCTTCGATTGAAGATTGCTGTTATGTTGTCGATAACCGCGTCATTACACAAGTAAACGAAGTAGTTGGCCAAAATGGATATCAAGAAGTAAGCCCTGGACAATACGCGCTTAATTTAAAAAAAGTCAATAAGCTGCTGATTCAAAACGCAGGCGTATTGCCGGAACGAATTTTAACATCGTCGTATTGTACAAGCTGTGAAGATGACCTGTTCTTCTCACATCGCCGCGACCAAGGGAAAACAGGACGCATGTTTAACTTCATAGGCTTTAAGGAGGAGTAATTACATAGTGACAGCTAGCGTAAGTGAAAATCTAGAAGCAGTTCAACAAACAATTGCTGAAGCGTGTAAAAAAGTTAATCGAAATCGAGAAGATGTAGAGCTGATTGCTGTAACAAAATACGTTTCCACAAAACGAGCAGCAGAAGCAGTGGATGCAGGCATTTTACATCTTGGAGAAAACAGGGATGAAGGTCTTCTAGAAAAGTATGAATCAATCGGTGAGAAAGCGACCTGGCATTTTATCGGAAGCTTACAAACAAGAAAAGTAAAAAATGTGATTGATAAAGTTGACTATATTCATTCACTAGACCGAGTATCTTTAGCAAAAGAAATTGATAAACGCTCAGGGCATCGTATAAAATGTTTTGTACAAGTTAATGTTGCCGAAGAACAATCCAAGCATGGCCTTGCTGTAGAAGACGTAATTCCATTTATTAAATCCCTTGAAGAATTTACAAATATTCAAGTGGTCGGATTGATGACCATGGCTCCTCACACAGATGACGAGTCTACGCTTCGCAGCTGTTTTCAAGGTCTAAAAAAATTGCAGAGTCGCATACAAGAACTAAACTTGCCATATGCACCGTGTACAGAGCTATCAATGGGAATGTCAAACGATTATGCAATTGCAATTGAAGAAGGAGCAACATTCATTCGACTAGGAACCACGTTAGTTGGGAATGAACGTTAAGGAGGTGTAATTCAAGATGAGTATGAAAAATCGCTTTAGAAGTTTTTTTGCTCTTGATGACGATACTGAATATGTAGAAGAACATTACGAACAAGAAGAGTCGGTAGAAGAGCCCGTACAGCAGTCGAGACCAGCAGCGAAAGCTAGTCAGCAGCCGAATCAGCAGCAAAATGTGATTAGCTTGCAAAGCGTTCAAAAATCATCAAAAATGATGCTTTGCGAACCTCGCGTCTATGCCGAAGCACAAGAAATTACGGATCATTTAAAAAATCGTAAAGTCGTAGTTGTGAATTTACAGCGCATTCAACGAGATCAAGCAGTGAGAATTGTCGACTTTTTAAGTGGTACAGTTTATGCTTTAGGCGGGGACATTCAAAAAATTGGAACCGACATCTTTTTATGTACACCTGATAATGTAGACGTAAGCGGAAGCATTTCAGATATGATGGGGGAACACGATACAACAAACGTAAAGAGGTGGTAGTTTTTGGACATCGTTTTTGGGATTCTTGGAAAATTAATTGGGCTTTACTCATGGGCACTGATTATTTACATTTTGATGTCTTGGGTACCCGATGTAAGGGCGTCTAAGTTTGGTCAGCTGCTTGGCAGTATTTGTGAGCCTTACTTAGAGCCTTTTCGTAAAATCATTCCGCCTATTGGCATGATTGATATTTCACCTCTTGTTGCAATCTTTTTATTGCGATTTGCTGAAAGAGGCGTGTATTCACTTAATAATGTGGTAGGTTTTATTTAAAAAAGGAATCGCTGGATTCCTTTTTTACATACCAATAGTAGGAGTAATAATATGTCTATTTATGAACATTTTAGGCAAGAAGAACATGGATTTATTGACCAGGTTCTTCAGTGGAAAGAAGATGTCCTACATCAATACAGCCCAAAATTAACGGACTTTTTAGATCCAAGAGAGCAGCAGATTGTGACAGCTATTGTCGGGACTGAAGGAGAGGTTCAAGTTTCATTTGATGGTGGACAACCGTTTGCTGAACGCAAGCGCGCGCTGCTATATCCGGATTACTATGTACCTCAAAGCGAAGATTTTCAGTTGCATATGTACGAGCTAAATTATCCTAAAAAGTTTGTGACAATTGAACATCCTCAAGTTCTTGGTTCGGCGATGTCCTTAGGACTGCGCCGTTCAAAATTTGGAGATATTTTGGTCGCGGGAGACGATATTCAGCTTGTAGCTGCAGAGGAAATTTCTTCTTATATTGAGATGAATTTAACATCAATTGGAAAAGCCAAAGTTTCACTTTCTTCTATTCAAAGAGAGCAGCTGCATGTGGTAAAAGAAGAGCTGATTGAACACGTTTATACAGTTTCTTCAATGAGGCTTGATGTTTTGCTGTCGACCATTCACAATTTATCAAGACAAAAAGTCCAGCCGTTTATTGCAAATGGAGCGGTAAAAGTAAATTTTAAAGTCATTGAACAGCCTTCTTTTGAATGTCATGAAGGTGATATTTTGTCGCTTCGTGGTCACGGCAGAAGTCGTATCGTTTCACTTGAAGGAAAAACTAAAAAAGAAAAATGGCGAATTGTTGTAGGAAAGCAGAAATAAAGAAATCTACTAGCAGGAAATTTTAAAAATATGTCGAATAAACCATTACTAATGATGTAATGAGACAACACGGAGGTGGCCTAGATGCCTTTAACCCCTTTGGATATTCATAACAAAGAGTTTAATCGCGGGTTTCGCGGATATGATGAAGATGAAGTAAATGAGTTTCTTGACCAAGTAATTAAAGACTATGAGCTAGTCATGCGTGATAAAAAGGAGTTAGAAGGAAGAGTATCTGAATTAACAGATCGTCTTGGACATTTTACTAACATCGAAGAAACATTAAATAAATCAATTTTAATTGCTCAAGAAGCAGCGGAAGATGTGAAGCGAAACGCTGAAAAAGAAGCGAAGCTCATTATAAAAGAAGCAGAAAAAAATGCGGACCGTATTATTAATGAAGCATTGTCTAAGTCTCGTAAAATTGCGATGGACATTGAGGAGACGAAAAAGCAGTCTAAAGTATTTAGAACTCGTTTCAAAATGTTAATCGAAGCACAGCTTGAAATGTTAAACAGCGACGACTGGGATCAGTTGATGGATTATGAGATGCCAGCGCTAGAAGAAAAAATTGACTAGTCAAGACATCATCTTGACTTCTCACGTTTTGTTGTCATATAATTTGGTAACAGATGAAATTTCATATCAAACAGTACGGAGACAGGGACAGTAGCTTTTTTAGTTTGTCAAAGCGAATCGAGGATGGTGTGAGCTCGATAACAAACAAAAAAGTGAAAATCACCCTAGAGTACCATTGCTGAACTGATGATAGTAAGCAGTGGCGGTTTATTCACGTTACGAATGCAAAGAGGATTTGCGTGCAGCAAATCTACTAGGGTGGTACCGCGGGAGGCCTTCTCGTCCCTTTTTGGGATGAGGAGGTCTTTTTGTTATGGTACAAAAAGATATGAAATTTACGTTTTTTTTTGGAGGGTAAAACATGGAATATAAAGATACATTATTGATGCCAAAAACTGAATTTCCAATGCGTGGAAATTTACCGAACCGCGAGCCTAAAATGCAAGAACAGTGGGCTGAAATGAATATTTATGAAAAAGTACAAAAACGTACGGAAGGCCGTCCGCTATTTGTCCTGCATGATGGACCTCCATATGCGAATGGCGATATTCACATGGGACATGCATTAAATAAAATTTTAAAAGATTTTATCGTTCGCTATAAGTCGATGTCAGGCTTCTGTGCACCTTATGTACCAGGCTGGGATACACACGGTTTGCCAATTGAAACAGCTTTAACAAAAAATAAAAAAGTAAACCGCAAAGAAATGACGGTAGCTGAGTTCCGTAAGCTTTGCGAACAGTATGCTTGGGAACAAGTAAACGGCCAACGTGAGCAGTTCAAGCGTTTAGGTGTACGCGGAGATTGGGATAATCCATATGTAACGCTTCAGCCCCAGTACGAAGCGCAGCAAATCAAAGTGTTTGGTGACATGGCGAAAAAAGGCTACATCTACAAAGGGTTAAAACCAGTGTACTGGTCCCCTTCAAGTGAATCTGCTTTAGCAGAAGCGGAAATTGAGTACTATGACAAACGTTCAGCTTCTATTTACGTAGCATTTAACGTAAAAGATGGTAAAGGTGTGCTTGAACAAGATGAAAAATTCATCATTTGGACGACAACACCATGGACAATGCCAGCTAACCAAGGGATTGCTGTCAATCCTGAGCTTCAGTACAGCGTAGTTGAAGTAGATGGAGCAAAATATGTAGTGGCAACTGAACTGATTGAAACAGTTGCTAAAGAAATTGAATGGGCTGACTATAAGACGCTTCGTACGGTAAAAGGTTCAGAACTTGAGCGTGTAGTAGCTGAGCATCCAATCTACAAGCGTGATTCATTAGTTGTTCTTGGCGATCACGTAACAACGGATGCTGGTACTGGGTGTGTTCATACAGCACCGGGACACGGGGAAGACGACTTTATCGTTGGTCAAAAATACGGTTTGGAAGTTCTTTGTCCAGTCGACAGTAAGGGTCATATGACGAATGAAGCACCAGGATTTGAAGGGTTATTCTATGATAAAGCGAATAAGCCGATTACAGACAAACTAGAAGAAGAAGGCGCGCTGTTAAAATTAAGTTTCATTACCCACTCATACCCACATGACTGGCGTACAAAGAAACCAACAATTTTCCGTGCAACGGCACAGTGGTTTGCGTCTATTAAAGATTTCCGTGAAGATTTATTAAAAGCAGTAGAAAAAACAAAATGGGTGCCTACTTGGGGTGAAACGCGACTTTATAACATGGTGCGTGACCGCGGAGACTGGTGTATTTCTCGTCAACGTGCATGGGGCGTTCCGATTCCGGTATTTTATGCTGAAAATGATGAGCCAATCATTACGGATGAAACAATTGAACACGTATCAAATCTATTTAGAGAACATGGATCAAACGTATGGTTTGAGCGTGAAGCAAAAGACTTGCTTCCGGAAGGCTTTACTCATGAAGGAAGCCCAAATGGCCGCTTCACAAAAGAAACAGACATCATGGACGTATGGTTTGACTCTGGTTCTTCACATCAAGCTGTTCTTGAAGAACGTGAAGACTTACAGCGTCCGGCTGATTTGTATTTAGAAGGTTCTGACCAATACCGCGGCTGGTTTAATTCAAGTCTTTCTACAAGCGTAGCTGTAACGGGTGAAGCACCTTATAAAGGGGTACTTAGCCACGGATTTGCTTTAGACGGTGAAGGTCGCAAAATGAGTAAGTCATTAGGAAACGTTGTAATTCCAGAAAAAGTAATGAAACAACTAGGTGCAGATATTTTACGTTTATGGGTAGCTTCTGTAGATTACCAAGCTGATGTTCGTGTATCTGATAACATTTTAAAACAAGTAGCAGAAGTATATCGTAAAATCCGCAACACGTTCCGTTTCTTACTAGGAAACTTAGAGGACTTTAATCCAACAACTGATGCTGTAGCTGTTGAAGACCTTCGTGAAGTAGACCGCTACATGCTTGTGAAGCTGAACAAATTAATTGATAAAGTGAAAAAATCTTATGATTCATATGAATTCTCAAGCATTTATCACGCAGTGCATAATTTCTGTACAATTGATATGAGTTCATTCTACTTAGACTTTGCAAAAGATGTATTGTACATCGAAGCAGAAAATAATGTAGAGCGCCGCAGCATTCAAACGGTCCTTTATGAAACGTTATTATCGTTAACGAAATTAGTGTCTCCAATTCTTTCTCATACAGCAGACGAAGTATGGGTTCACATTCCAAATGTAACGGAAGAAAGCGTGCAGCTAGTTGATATGCCAGAGGTTCAAGAAATCGAAGGAGCAGATCAATTAGTAGAGAAATGGGATGCATTCATGGAGCTTCGTGATGAAGTATTAAAAGCGCTAGAACAGGCTCGTAATGAAAAAGTAATCGGTAAGTCTTTAGAAGCAAAATTAACGCTGTATCCAACAGCAGATACGAAAGAACTGTTAGCATCTATTTCTGAAAATGTAGGTCAACTCTTCATCGTTTCAGATCTTGAGGTAGCAGAAGGTGAAGCACCTGCTGAAGCACAAAAATTCAGCTATGCTTCAATTGTTGTAAGTAAAGCAGAAGGTGAGAAGTGTGAGCGCTGCTGGGTTGTATCACCAACAGTTGGCGAAGATCAAGATCACCCGACTTTATGTACACGCTGTGCGGATGTTGTAAAAAATCACTACGTTCAGCAGTAATTAACAAAAACACGTCCTTTTTGGGCGTGTTTTTTGCTGTACGAAATTCCCAAATACAATGGTATAAAGCATTTAAAGCCTTAGGAAAAACTTGTGTTGTAGATTCGATGGAAAACTCGGTAAACCTAACATCATTAATACTTCATCTTATCAGCACAGGAGGCGTTTGAATGTATGAAAATTATCTTTCCATTGGACAGGAATTAGCTCTTATTAAAGAAGAATTACAAGATCGCCTATTGAGATATGCTACAGAACAATCTGGTTATATAGATGAAAAGGAACGTTACGTAATAGAAATGATTAAAGCCGATTTAAAAGATGTAGAACACGCGTTAGCAAAGCTTGACGTTGGTGCGTTCGGAATTGATGAACTAACTGGCGAAGTGATGTCTATTCATAAATTAAAAGTAATGCCGACGGCCCGCACAAATGAAGATTTATTTGTTTTATGGTGAGAAGCGAGAAAAAAAATGAATTATGTGCTAAAATGCTTTAGTATGGATTCGTTTGATTTTATTGCGGGAGGAAAACGTTTGTGTTTTATTATCTTATCGCTTTAGCTGTTATACTTATTGATCAGGTAACAAAATGGATGATTGTAAAAGAAATGTATTATGGACAAAGCATCACCGTAATTGAAAACTTTCTTTACATTACCTCTCATCGTAACAGAGGAGCCGCGTGGGGGATTTTACAAGGACAGATGTGGTTCTTTTATCTCATTACGGTGGTTGTGGTAGTCGGTTTAATAATTTATATTCAAAAGCTCAAAAAACAAGATAAATGGTTCGGTATTGCGCTAGCATTAATGTTAGGCGGCGCCATTGGAAACTTTATTGATCGAGTGGTCCGTAAAGAAGTAGTTGATTTCGTAAATACATACATCTTTACGTATGATTTTCCGATTTTTAACGTAGCTGATTCGGCACTTGTCGTCGGAGTAATCATCATGTTTATTATGACGCTGTTTGAAGGGAAAATGAAGAAGGAGCACAAAGAATGAATGTAATTGAAACAGTTATAAATGAAGAACAAGCGGGAGAACGTATTGATAAAGTACTTTCGACTGTAAATGCAGAATGGTCACGTTCACAAGTGCAGCAATGGATTAAAGAAGGTCACGCAAAAGTGAACGATAAAACCGTTAAAGGAAACTATAAATGTAAAACAGGAGACGCTATTATTATCGAAGTGCCGGAATTAGAAGAGCTTGATGTGGTAGCGGAAGAAATGGATTTAGATATTTATTATGAAGATCAAGATGTGCTTGTTGTAAATAAACCTCGCGGCATGGTTGTACATCCAGCTCCTGGTCATCATAGCGGCACGCTTGTAAACGGCCTAATGGCTCACTGTAAAGATTTATCGGGTATTAACGGCGTTATGCGCCCTGGTATCGTTCATCGAATTGATAAAGATACATCCGGTTTACTTATGGTTGCAAAAAATGATTTAGCTCATGAATCACTAGTTAGTCAGCTTGTAGCTAAAACAGTAACGCGTCGTTATAAAGCTATCGTTCACGGAGTAATTGCGCACGATCACGGTACAATTGATGCGCCAATCGGCCGAGATAAGCAAGATCGTCAAAGCATGACGGTAACTGATGAAAACAGTCGTGATGCAGTGACACACTTTACTGTATTGCAGCGTTTTAAAGATTTTTCACTAGTCGAATGTAAGCTAGAAACGGGGCGAACACACCAAATTCGCGTTCATATGAAGTATATTGGCTTTCCGCTTGCCGGGGATCCGAAGTACGGACCGAAAAAAACGCTTCCGATTGACGGACAAGCGCTTCATGCAGGTGTATTAGGCTTTATTCACCCTCGTACAAATGAATATATGGAATTTGAAGCACCGGCTCCAAAAGAGTTTAATGAGATGCTAGAGCTTATTGAAAAAAGAAGTTGACAACTGCCATAAGTGATGGCATACTTGTATTAACTTAATAAGAACCTTTAAGAACAGTCCAGAGAGGCTGAGAAGGAAACGGTGCAGAAAAGGCATATTTATAGCCTTTTTGAAGAAATATGTCTAAAACCAAATCCTCTTGCCTCAAGGCAAGAGGATTTTTTTATGTCAACAACTTGAGGTGAAAAACAGTGAACGTAAAAGCTACCGTACTTGACGAACAGGCTATTCGCCGCGCTTTAACTCGAATTGCACATGAGATTATTGAAAAGAATAAAGGAATCGAAAATTGTGTGCTAGTGGGGATTAAAACGCGAGGTATTTATATCGCAAAACGTTTAGCAGAACGAATTGCACAAATTGAAGGAAATACATTGCCAGTCGGAGAACTAGACATCACGCTTTACCGAGATGATTTATCGAAAGTGACAAGCAATGATGAGCCTCTTGTAAAAGGATCAGATATTCCGACAGATATTGCAAATAAGAACGTCATCTTAGTAGACGATGTGTTATATACGGGCCGTACGGTTCGAGCAGCACTTGATGCACTGATTGATATCGGCCGACCTGAACTCATTCAGCTGGCTGTCTTAGTGGATAGAGGGCACCGCGAGCTGCCGATTCGAGCAGACTACGTTGGCAAAAACGTACCGACAGCTAAAAGTGAAAAAATTGCGGTGCATTTAATGGAAGTAGACGAAAAAGACCACGTGTCTATTTACGAAAAATAAATTATATACCCTTTTAAATGGTAGTCCCGTGAGGCTGCAAAAGGGGGGTCACTATACAAGGAAAACTATACTGCGGTATAGCGTCTTCCTTGTATGCTGAAAACCTCTTTGCCTCTGCGTAAAGAGGTTTTTTAATAGTGATAGGAGGAAAAACATATGAGTCAACAACGAGATTTTGTACTTGATATACATGATAAACCAAAAGCAATAAATTGGTTAACATTGAGTCTGCAGCATTTGTTTGCAATGTTTGGGTCGACGGTGTTAGTGCCGTTCCTAGTTGGGTTCAGCCCGGCAATTGCTTTGATTTCAAGCGGGGTAGGAACGCTTGCTTTCCTGCTCATTACAAGAGGTCAAATTCCTTCTTATCTTGGTTCATCGTTCGCGTTCATCACGCCAATCATTTTCGCCAAAGCTTCGTTTGGACCTGAAGAAACGATGGTTGGTTGTTTCTTAGCCGGACTTGTTTATGGAATTGTTGCTTTGATTATAAAAGGAACAGGAATCAATTGGATTATGAAGCTGCTTCCTCCGGTTGTAGTAGGACCAGTTATTATGGTTATAGGCTTAGGACTGGCTAATACAGCAGTAGGCATGGCTATGAACGATGCAAAAGGAAATTACAGCTTAACTTACCTGATGGTTGCGCTTGTGACACTAGCGATAACAGTTGCGTGCTCAATCTTCTTTAAAAACATTATCAGCCTGATTCCGGTACTGATGGGAATTATCGGCGGATACATCTTCGCTTATACACAAGGATTGGTAGACTTTTCAAAGGTAGTGAAAGCAGAGTGGATTGAAGTACCTCACTTCTACGTGCCGTTCGTCACATACACGCCGTCCATTTCATTAGGGATTGTGCTTATCATGGTACCTGTAGCAGTCGTAACACTCTCAGAACATATCGGACACATTCTCGTCTTAAATAAGATTGTGGATCGAAACTATATTGAAAAGCCAGGGCTGCACAGATCGATTTTAGGAGACGGAGTAGCAACTATGCTTGCTGCGCTGATCGGCGGACCGCCAAATACAACATACGGTGAGAACATCGGAGTGTTAGCCATCACAAAGGTGCTTAGCGTATTTGTGATAGCAGGAGCAGCAGTCTTCGCGATTTTGTTCGGGTTTGTCGGAAAAATCAACGCTCTTATTTCAAGTATACCAACGCCGGTCATGGGCGGGATTTCGATTCTCTTATTCGGAATCATTGCTTCATCGGGCTTGCGAATGATGGTGGATGCAAAGGTAGACCTTGGATCAAAACGAAACTTAATGATTGCTTCGATTATCTTAGTATTAGGAATCGGAGGAGCACACTTAGATATCTCAGAACATGTAAAGATTGATAGCATGGCACTGTCTGCTATCATGGGAGTTCTGCTGAATCTAGTTCTGCCGAAAGAGAAGATAAAAGAAGCAGAAAACGTTCAAGAAACGTCAGCACGAAAAATTTCATAGAACGCCTTTTAATTGAAATCCAGAGAGGTTTCTAAGGGTGTGTGAAAAGCGCGTTATAGACGAAGCTTGTTTTCTTACACCCTTTCTAAGTTAGAAAGGGTGTTTTTTATAAAGAAATGCGAGGAAAGCAAAAATGGAGGGAATCGATATGAAACATTTAGTGACAGTCTCAACACTAGAAACAAATGAAATTCTAGAGATTTTAGACAGCGCTGAAAACTATCGAACGAATAAACAAGGATGGAAACCGGAAGAGAAAATGTTTGTTGCCAACTTATTTTTTGAAGCGAGCACGCGTACTCGATGCAGCTTTGAAATGGCAGAACAGCAGCTAGGATTAACAACAATTCCGTTTGAAGTAACAACTTCAAGCGTCCAAAAAGGAGAAACGCTTTATGACACGATTGAAACATTAGCTTCAATCGGCGTTCAATCAGTTGTTATTCGCCACCCGCAAGATCGTTATTATGAAGCACTGCAGGAAAAAGTATCGATTCCCATCATTAATGCAGGAGACGGATGCGGTCAGCATCCAACTCAATGTCTGCTTGATCTACTGACGATTCGCCAAGAGTTCGGCTCGTTTAAAGGATTAAAAGTCGCAATAGTCGGAGATTTGCGACATAGCCGCGTAGCGAGATCGAATGCTGAAATACTGACAAAACTAGGGGCGACCGTATATTTTGCGGGACCTGAAGAATGGAAAGATGAAGAGAACAGACACGGTACATATCTTGATATCGATGAAGCAATCGAAACGGTCGATGTTGTGATGCTGCTGCGTATTCAATTTGAAAGGCATGAAGAGAACACTTCAGAGCTTGCACAGAACTACCACAGCCGCTTCGGATTAACCGTTGAACGAGAGCGGAAAATGAAATCACATAGCATTATCCTTCATCCAGCTCCTGTAAACAGAGGAGTCGAAATTGCAGATGAGCTCGTTGAATGTGAACGATCAAGAATTTTTAAACAAATGCAAAATGGCGTGTACATTCGCATGGCAGTATTAGCAAGAGCGCTACAACCAATTGAAAGGGGACTTAATAATGACAACAATTATCAAAAATGCTACATGGTTAAATGAAGGGAAAATTGAACAAGTCGAACTGAAAATTGAAAATGGTGTAATTGCTGAAATAGCTTCACACATCGACGTGGAGAATGAAGAAGTCATTGATGCAGGCGGGAACTTCTTATCACCGGGTTTAATCGATGTCCACGTTCACTTGCGCGAGCCAGGGGGAGAAAAGAAAGAAACGATTGAAACGGGTACTCTAGCAGCGGCAAAGGGCGGTTTTACAGCAATTGCTGCAATGCCAAACACGCGTCCAGTTCCGGATACTGTTGAACAAATGGAGTGGGTAAACAAGCGTATTGAAGAAACAGCACATGTTCGCGTATTGCCATACGCATCGATTACCACTCGCCAATTAGGAAAAGAACTAACGGACTTTGAAGGCTTAAAAGAAGCGGGCGCATTTGCTTTTACAGATGATGGAGTAGGCGTTCAGTCAACAGGAATGATGCTAGAAGCGATGAAGAAAGCCGCTTCATTAAATAAAGCAATCGTTGCACACTGTGAAGATAATGATTTAATCAACAAAGGCTGCGTCCACGACGGAAAATTTGCAAAAGAACATGGACTAAACGGTATTCCTTCTATCTGTGAAGCCGTTCAAATTGCACGAGATGTACTGCTTGCTGAAGCAGCAAACTGTCACTACCATGTGTGTCACGTAAGTACAAAAGAATCCATTCGCGCCATTCGGGATGCAAAAAAAGCAGGCATTCGCGTAACCGCAGAAGTAACGCCTCATCATTTACTGCTAAATGAGGAAGACATCCCTGGGCTTGATTCAAACTTTAAAATGAATCCGCCGCTTCGAGGAAAAGATGATCAACAGGCATTAATTGAAGCTTTATTAGATGGAACGCTTGATTTTATCGCCACTGATCATGCACCGCACACAGCGGACGAAAAAGCAGAAGGCATGGAGCTTGCGCCGTTTGGGATTGTGGGACTTGAAACAGCTTTCCCGCTTCTTTATACAAACTTAGTATTAAAAGAAGTAATGACGCTAGAGCAGCTAGTATCATATTTAACAAACAAGCCTGCTGACACGTTCAACCTTCCCTATGGCACCATCGAAGTAGGGAAAACAGCAGATTTAACTATCATTGATCTTGAAACGGAAAAAGCAATTAATCCAGAAGAATTTGTATCAAAAGGTAAAAATACGCCGTTTGCTAACTGGGTATGCAAAGGTTGGCCGGTAATGACATTAGTAGAAGGTAAACGAGTATGGGAGGATGTTAAAGCATGCAACGTCAACTAATTTTAGAAGATGGAACAGTATTTATCGGAAAAGGATTCGGCAGCGACAAAGAAATGACAGGAGAAGTTGTTTTCAACACGGGAATGACAGGATATCAAGAAATTCTATCTGATCCATCATACTGTGCACAAATTGTGACATTAACATATCCTTTAATCGGAAACTACGGTATTAACCGCGATGACTTTGAGTCGATTGAACCAGCTGTACACGGTTTGATTGTAAAAGAAATTTGTGATGCTCCTTCAAACTTCAGAAGCGAACTATCAGTAGATGAATTTTTAAAACAAAAAGATATTCCAGGATTGGCTGGAATCGACACGAGAAAATTAACGAGAAAAATTCGTCAGCACGGTGCGCTTCGCGGACGCGTGTGCAACATGGAAGTCAATGTAGAAGAAGTGGTAGCACAGCTTCAAAATCATGAACTTCCGACTGATTCAGTTAAAAAAGTATCAACAGTGAAGCCTTATCCAAGCCCAGGCAGAGGTAAAAAAGTGGTACTCGTTGACTTTGGAATGAAACACGGAATTTTACGTGAATTAACAGCTCGTCAATGCGACGTGATTGTGGTTCCTTATAACGTAACTGCGCAAGAAATTCTTCAATTAAATCCAGATGGCATCATGTTGAGCAACGGACCTGGAGACCCAAAAGACGTACCTGAAGCAATCGAGATGATTCAAGGGGTTTTAGGAAAGGTTCCTCTTTTCGGAATTTGTTTAGGACATCAGCTGTTTGCGCTAGCATGCGGAGCAGATACAGAAAAAATGAAATTTGGTCATCGTGGATCCAACCATCCTGTAAAGGATCTAAAAACCAATAAAGTAGCTCTTACATCTCAAAACCACGGCTATACAGTATGTGAGCCATCTCTTGTCAACACGCCATTAGAAGTGACGCACGTTGCGCTTAACGATGGAACAGTTGAAGGAGTAAAGCATAAAGAATATCCGGCATTCACGGTTCAATATCACCCTGAAGCATCACCGGGACCTGAAGATGCAAACGGATTGTTCAACGAATTTATGAATCTTATGAAAAACAATCAGAAAGTAGGTAATTGCTAATGCCAAAACGTCAAGATATTAACACAATTCTCGTAATCGGATCAGGACCAATCGTCATCGGACAGGCGGCAGAGTTTGACTATGCAGGAGCGCAAGCGTGTATTGCGCTAAAAGAAGAAGGATACAAAGTTATTCTTGTGAATTCCAATCCTGCAACAATCATGACAGACTCAGAAATGGCAGATAAAGTATATATTGAACCTCTAACGGTTGAATTTGTAAGCTCAATTATTCGTAAAGAACGCCCTGATGCCCTGCTTCCAACGCTTGGCGGTCAAACGGGATTGAACTTAGCGGTAGAATTACACGAAACAGGTATTTTAGAAGAATTTAATGTAGAAATTCTCGGGACAAAATTATCGGCGATTGAACAAGCTGAAGACCGTGAGCAGTTCCGTTCACTAATGAATGAACTAAATCAGCCTGTCCCAGCAAGTGAAATCATTCATTCGCTAGACGAAGCGTATGCGTTTGTTGAACAAGTAAACTATCCGGTAATCGTGCGTCCTGCTTATACGCTTGGCGGTACGGGAGGCGGAATTTGTAACAACGAGCAAGAGTTGATTGAAATTGTAACAAGTGGATTAAAACACAGTCCTGTAACACAGTGCTTACTTGAGAAAAGCATTGCAGGCTTTAAAGAAATTGAATATGAAGTAATGCGCGATGCAAACGATAATGCGATTGTAGTATGTAATATGGAAAACTTTGATCCGGTCGGTATTCATACGGGAGATTCAATTGTTGTAGCACCAAGCCAAACGCTAAGCGACCGTGAGTATCAGCTGCTTAGAAATGCGTCACTAACAATTATCCGAGCGCTTAAAATCGAAGGCGGATGTAACGTTCAGCTAGCACTAGATCCAGAAAGCTTCCAGTATTACGTAATTGAAGTAAACCCTCGCGTAAGCCGCTCATCGGCTTTAGCATCAAAAGCAACAGGGTATCCAATTGCAAAATTAGCAGCAAAAATTGCGGTAGGCTTAACATTAGATGAAATGATGAACCCGGTAACTGGGAAGACATACGCATGTTTCGAACCGGCACTAGATTACATCGTATCTAAAATTCCACGCTGGCCGTTTGATAAATTTGAATCAGCTAATCGTAAACTAGGTACACAGATGAAAGCAACAGGTGAAGTAATGGCAATTGGCCGCACGTTCGAAGAGTCAATTTTAAAAGCTGTACGCTCACTAGAGTCAAACGTTCATCACTTAGAGCTGAAAGATGCGCATGAATTTGATGATGCAATTATTGAAAAACGTATTCGCAAAGCTGGTGATGAGCGATTATTCTACATCGCAGAAGCGATTCGCCGTGGCGTAACGATTCAGCAAATTCACGAGTGGAGCAAAATCGATCTCTTCTTCTTAGTAAAACTTGAAAAAGTGATTGCTTTTGAAAATGTGTTAAAAGAAGAGATTCATAACGTAGAAGTTTTACAGGAAGCAAAAGAAATGGGATTTGCAGACTGCACGATTGCTAAGCTATGGAATCAAACAGAGCGTGAAGTATATGACTTCCGCAAACAAAATGGCGTGATGCCAGTGTACAAAACGGTAGATACATGTGCAGCTGAATTTGAATCTACAACACCATATTTCTACGGCACGTTTGAAGATGAAAACGAATCGATTGTTACAGATCGTAAAAGCGTTGTAGTGTTAGGGTCAGGACCAATCCGCATCGGGCAAGGAATTGAGTTTGACTATGCAACAGTTCACTCCGTGTGGGCGATTAAAGAAGCTGGATACGAGGCGATTATTGTCAATAACAATCCAGAAACAGTATCAACTGACTTCAGTATTTCAGATAAATTATACTTCGAGCCGCTGACGATTGAAGATGTGATGCATATCATCGATTTAGAAAAACCAGAAGGTGTGGTTGTACAGTTCGGTGGTCAAACAGCAATCAACTTAGCAGACGAGCTAGAAGCAAGAGGGGTCAAGATTTTAGGAACGTCGCTTGAAAGCTTAGACGCAGCGGAAGATCGTAAAAAATTCGAAGCGGCGCTAGCACGTTTAGAAGTACCTCAGCCGCTTGGAAAGACGGTTACATCCGTAGAAGAAGCAGTGGTTGTGGCAAAAGAAATTGGTTATCCGGTGCTTGTACGACCTTCATATGTACTAGGCGGACGCGCAATGGAAATTGTATATAAAGAAGAAGAACTGCTTCACTATATGAAACACGCGGTAAAAGTACACGCTGATCACCCTGTGTTAATCGACCGCTACTTAACTGGAAAAGAAATTGAAGTCGATGCCATTTCAGACGGTGAAACAGTGGTTATTCCAGGGATTATGGAACATGTAGAGCGCGCCGGTGTACACTCAGGTGACTCCATTGCTGTATATCCACCGCAAACTCTGTCACAGGATGTAAAAGATACAATCATTGATTACACAACACGTATTGCAAAAGGCTTAAACATTATTGGACTGCTCAACATTCAGTTCGTCTTATCAAAAGGAGAAGTGTTTGTTCTTGAAGTAAATCCTCGTTCAAGCCGTACGGTGCCGTTCTTAAGTAAAATTACGCGTATTCCGATGGCGAATATCGCAACAAAAGTTATTTTAGGAACAAGTTTGCGAGAGCTTGGTTATGAATCAGGCATGCACCCTGAAGAAGAAGGCGTCTACGTAAAAGTGCCGGTCTTCTCATTTGCAAAGCTGCGTCGCGTAGATATTACGCTTGGACCTGAAATGAAATCTACTGGAGAAGTAATGGGGCAAGATTCAACGTACGAAAAAGCATTATATAAAGGACTAATTGCGTCAGGTATGTCCATTAAGCCGTACGGTTCAGTACTTATGACAGTAGCGGATAAAGACAAAGAAGAGGCAACAGCGCTTGCGAAGCGTTTTGCTAACATCGGCTACCAGGTGATTGCAACGGAAGGAACAGCTTCAACGTTTACAAAAGAAGACATTCGCGTAAAAGTAGTAAATAAAATTCATCATGAAGATCACAATCTTTTAGATGTGATACGAAAAGGTGAAGCGCAGCTTGTCATCAACACGCTAACAAAAGGAAAACAGCCTGCGCGTGACGGATTTAAAATTCGCCGTGAAGCAGTTGAAAATGGTGTACCTTGCTTAACATCACTTGATACAGCAGAAGCGATTTTACGAGTGCTTGAAACGATCAGCTTCCATACAACACCAATGAAAAAAGTTCGTCCAACTAAAGAGGTGACAACCGTATGATCAAACATGAAATGATGCAAGTCGTCAGTCAGCGACCGTTAACACACAATGTATATGAATTAACCCTTCAAGGCGAGCTTGTTCGTTTCATGAATGAGCCGGGGCAGTTTGTGCATATCCGCGTCAACAACGACTATTTGCCGCTGCTTCGCAGACCAATCAGTATTGCAGAAATTGACCAAACGCACGAACAATTTACGATGATTTACCGTGCAGAAGGGGCGGGAACATCGCTGCTTGCTGAAAAACAAGCCGGACAGTCGATCGACGTGTTAGGTCCGCTTGGCCACGGTTTTCCATTGGAAGCGATAGAGTCAGGTCAAACGGCTTTATTAGTAGGGGGAGGCATTGGAGTGCCTCCGCTCTATGAGCTTTCAAAAAGACTTCGTGAAAAAGGCGTGCAGGTTATTCACGTCTTAGGCTTTCAATCAAAAGCAGACGTATTTTACGAGCGAGAGTTTTTAGCTTTAGGAGAAACATATATTGCAACGGTAGACGGCTCTTACGGAACAAAAGGTTTTGTCACAACGGTGATTGACGAGCAGCAGTTTTCATATGACGTTATGTTTTCATGCGGTCCAACTCCGATGTTAAAAGCACTAGAAAATAATTATACAAACAAGCCGCTTTACATTTCTTTAGAAGAAAGAATGGGCTGTGGAATCGGTGCTTGTTTTGCATGTGTATGCAGAGAAAGTGAAGATTCTACGGCGTATAAAAAAATCTGCAGCGACGGTCCCGTCTTTCAAGCAGGGGAGGTGCTTCTATGAGTATGCTAAAAACGACATTGCCAGGATTAGATTTGAAAAATCCAATTATGCCCGCATCCGGCTGTTTTGGATTTGGGCGTGAGTATGCTCAATTTTATTCACTTGATGCACTTGGAGCCATTATGATTAAAGCGACTACTGCGGACACTCGTTTTGGCAATCCAACTCCTCGCGTAGCGGAAACATCTGCAGGAATGTTAAATGCGATTGGATTACAAAATCCTGGGTTAGAAAAAGTAATGAACGAAGAGCTCGTTTGGCTTCAGCAATATGACGTGCCGATTATCGCGAACGTAGCCGGTGCTTCAATTGAAGAATATGTGCACGTGGCAAAAGAAATTTCAACCGTATCAAATGTAAAAGCACTTGAATTGAATATTTCATGTCCTAACGTAAAAGAAGGCGGAATTGCGTTTGGCGTAGATCCTGTCATTGCTGCTCGTTTAACGAAAGCAGTAAAAGATGTTTCAAATGTTCCAGTTTATGTTAAACTATCACCAAACGTATCCAATATTGTAGACATGGCAATGGCTGTTGAAGAAGCCGGTGCGGATGGCTTAACGATGATCAATACGCTTCTCGGGATGCGTCTGGATTTGAAAACAGCTCAGCCGGTTTTAGCGAACGGCACAGGCGGACTGTCAGGCCCATCTATTAAACCGGTAGCGATTCGAATGGTATATGAAGTGAGTCAAAAAGTGAACATTCCAATTATCGGTATGGGCGGAGTGACAACTGCTGAAGATGCACTCGAGTTCCTATATGCAGGTGCAAGTGCAGTGGCGGTTGGTACAGCAAACTTTGTTGACCCGTATGTATGTCCAACCATCATTGACGAACTGCCAAGGCTATTAACATCATTAGGATACGAGCATGTTTCAGAATGTATTGGAAGGAGCTGGAAAAAGCGTGAAGCAACCGTTAATCATTGCTCTTGATTTTTCATCAATTAACGATGTACAGCAGTTTTTAATGCCTTTTCAACAAGAGTCATTGTTTGTGAAAGTAGGCATGGAACTGTTTTATAAAGAAGGGTTATCCATTATTTCTGCATTAAAAGAGCAAAACCACCAAATCTTTTTAGACTTAAAGCTTCATGATATTCCCAATACAGTAAAGCAAGGGATGAAGTCTTTAGCTTCTCTTGAAGTGGATTTGGTTAACGTTCACGCAGCGGGCGGAATGAACATGATGCAAGCAGCCGTTGAAGGACTTGACTTAGGAACCGCTGCCGGCAAAAAGCGCCCGGATTGTATTGCGGTTACTCAGCTAACGAGTACATCTGATGAAATGCTAAAAGAGCAGCAGCTCATTACACATTCGATGCAAGAAGTGGTTACGCATTATGCAGCGCTTGCTAAAAAAAGCGGACTTGACGGCGTTGTATGTTCTACTCATGAAGTCCCTTCGATTCGAAAAGCAGCGGGAGAGGACTTTTTGACCGTAACGCCGGGTATTCGTATGGGCACAGATTCAGTAGATGACCAAGTCCGTGTGGCAACACCTCAGCTAGCGAGAGAATATGGCTCAAGTGCCATTGTCGTTGGACGTTCTATTACTAAAGCAAAAGACCCGCTTAAAGCATATTATGAGATGTTACAGCAGTGGAAAGGGGAGCGTATTACGCGATGACAAAACTACGAAAAGAAATTGCAAAACAATTAATTGATATTGAGGCAGTAAGCCTTCAACCAAACGAGCCGTTTACGTGGGCCTCTGGAATTAAGTCACCTATTTATTGTGACAACCGTCTAACGCTTAGCTACCCGAAAGTGCGAAAAGAAATTGCAAAAGGTCTGCAGCATTTAATTAAAACGTATTTTGCCAATGCAGAAGTGATTGCCGGTACCGCTACAGCTGGTATCCCTCATGCAGCATGGGTAAGTGAAGCGCTAGAGCTTCCAATGTGCTATGTGCGAAGCAAAGCAAAAGAACATGGCCAAGGAAATCAAATCGAAGGAAAAGTAACAAAAGGTCAAAAAGTAGTTGTGATTGAAGATTTGATTTCAACTGGCGGAAGTGTGTTTACCGCAGTCGATGCATTAAAAGCGCAGGGGTGTGAAGTGCTTGGAGTTGTGTCTATCTTTACATATGAGCTGGAAAAAGCGCGTCAGCTGTTTAAAGAAAAAGAACTTCAGGTTTATTCGCTAACAGACTACTCTACGCTAGTAGAAGCGGCAAACGAAGCGGGATACATTGAAGAAGAAGCGATGGACAAGCTATTTAAATGGCGTGAAAACCCTTCAGACCCTTCATGGATGAACTAAACTAGGTCTATAATAAAAACCCCCTTTCTATATAGAAAGGGGGTTTTTATTATGACTGACGCAGCTTCAGTACAAGTTCTTCGCTAGGCGTTACGTACACCGTTTGCTGGTTATCGTACGTCACAAAACCAGGCTTGGCACCGCTTGGTTTTTTTACGTGGCGAATTTTTGTATAGTCCACGGGTACCGAACTTGAATTTTTAGCTTTACTAAAGTAAGCAGCAAGATGAGCCGCTTCTAAAATTGTTTCTTCTGAAGGCTCTTGGCTGCGGATAACAACGTGAGAACCCGGTATATCTTTCGTATGAAACCAAACGTCATCACGAGCAGCAAGGCGATTTGTTAAATACTCATTTTGCTTATTGTTTTTTCCAACTAAAATCGTCGTGCCGTCGCTTGAAACGTATTGTTCAAGTGTAGGCGTAGTGTTTTTTTGTTTTTTCGCTTGTTTTTGCTGACGGTTGCGCAAATATCCTTCTTCCACAAGCTCTTCACGAATCTCTGCAATGTCTTTGTGAGTAGCAGTATCCATTTGCTGAATAAGTGATTCAAAATACTGTACTTCTTCGTTTGCTTTTTCAATTTGTTCGATTACAATCGAAACGGAATTTTTCGCTTTTTGATACTTTGTGAAATAGCTTTGAGCATTTTGAGACGGTGATTTTTGCGGATCTAATGAAATCGTAAGTGTACCGCTATTTTCATCATAATAATTAATAACATCCACTTTCGCATCTCCTTTTTTGACAAGGTGTAAATTTGCGGTAAGGAGTTCACCGGCTAGCTGATAATCAGATGCTTTTTCTGCATTTTGCAGCGTTTGCTCAAGTTTTTTTATTTTTTTCTCATTTTTCTTTTTCTCGGTAGAAATAAACTGTACTAAATCATGCGCTTGCTGCTTTACACGATCTCGCTCTGCTTTCCCGTAGTAATAGCGGTCAAGAAGCTCGCTGATGGTTGCATACGTTTTTTTCGTACCCTCTAAATGCGTTAATTCCAGTAAATAAAAGTAGTCTTTTTGATTAACGGTTGTCAGAGTTGGTGTAAACTGACCTTCTTTGATCAGCGTCATCGTTTCGACGAATGATTTTGGAAGGGTAGAACGATTTGCTAAGCCAGAGCGAAACACCACTTCATTTGCAATTAAAGGAGAAAGCCCCGAGAAGGTTTGCACTAGCTGGGTGGCTAACTTTCCGCTATTAAAATCAATTTTTTTAGCCACGGTTTCTTCATCGGCTTCAAATGGATGAAGCTTATCTTGGCTAGGAGGCAGTACGTAAGGTGCTCCGGGTAGAAGCGTACGGTGCCTGTTCAAGGCCATTGGAACGTGTTTAATGCTGTCGATAATCGTTTGTTTTTCTTTATCTACAAGCACAACATTACTATGTCTTCCCATGATTTCAATAATAAGCTGCTTGTACGTCACGTCGCCAATTTCATTTCGTCCTTTTGTTTCAATGACTAAAATGCGGTCCAATCCAAGCTGATACACTTGTTCAATAATGCTGCCTTCTAAATGTTTGCGAAGAAGCATACAAAACATAGGAGGCTCAGATGGATTTTCATAGGGCTCATTTGTAAAATGAACGCGTGAATAGTTAGGGTGAGCTGAGATTAAAAGTTTGCGGTTTTCACCTTTAGCGCGTACTTGTAAAATCAACTCGTTTGGAAACGGCTGATATATTTTTGAAATTCGTCCTGAAACCAAGGTCTCAGATAATTCTTGTAAAATGCCATATGTAAAAATACCATCAAATGACATAGTGCTCACATCCTTAAGTAATTGAAAATTGTCCTATAGAAAAGTATAGCATTTTTTAGGACGAGTCTGAATAAGCATACGATATAAGATTGTAACAATCTAATAGGTGCATTTACAAATAAAAGGGTGTGAAAAGATACAATGAAATGGTATGAATTAGGTGAAAAAGCAATAGTAGAAGTAACAAAAACAGACAGACAGCATGGTCTTACACACAAAGAAGTAAAAGCACGTCAGCAGCAGCAAGGATTTAATGAATTGACTGAAGGAGAGAAAAAACCGGCCATTCTTGTGTTTCTAGAGCAGTTTAAAGATTTTATGGTACTGGTTTTACTAGCTGCCACGCTTATTTCAGGGCTTTTAGGCGAATACATCGATGCGGTTGCTATTATTGCCATTGTAGTAATTAATGGATTTCTAGGTTTTTTTCAAGAAAGAAAAGCTGAGAAATCTCTTCATGCATTAAAAGAGCTTTCTGCTCCTCAAGTAGCAGCTATGCGTGAAGGAAAATGGGTTAAGTTACCATCTAAAGAGCTGGTAGTAGGAGACGTTGTAAAGTTTTCGAGCGGAGACCGTATCGGGGCTGACCTTCGAATTATGGAAGCCAAAAGTCTAGAAATTGAAGAATCAGCGCTTACGGGAGAGTCTTTGCCTGTTGCCAAGCAAATAAAAGCTTTGCCAGGAGATGAAGTGCCGCTTGGAGATCAGGACAATATGGCGTTTATGGGTACGCTTGTGACGCGAGGAAGCGGAACAGGTATCGTTGTAGGGATTGGAATGAAAACAGCGATGGGACAAATTGCTGATTTGCTTCAAAATGCTGAAGCCATGATTACTCCTCTTCAACGGAAGTTAGAGCAATTAGGTAAAATTTTAATCGTTGTAGCTCTTGCACTTACTGTATTAGTTGTCGGGATTGGTGTGCTGCAAGGTCATGATTTATACAGTATGTTCTTAGCGGGAGTTTCCTTAGCTGTTGCTGCCATACCCGAAGGTCTTCCTGCCATCGTAACCGTGGCGCTATCTCTTGGTGTACAGCGCATGATTAAGCAAAGATCCATTGTTCGCAAACTTCCTGCTGTTGAAACACTAGGATGCGCATCAGTCATTTGCTCAGACAAAACGGGCACATTAACGCAAAATAAAATGACGGTTACTCACCTCTGGTCAGGAGGAATGACGTGGAGGGTATCAGGGACAGGGTATGAACCTACGGGCGTATTTTCGCGAGAGGAAAGAGAAGTTGATACACGGAGTGAAAAACCGCTTCAGCAGCTTTTGGTGTTTGGTCTGCTTTGCAATCAAACGTCCATTTCGAGAAAAGATAAAGAATATGTCATCGACGGGGATCCTACTGAAGCGGCTTTGCTTGTGGCCGCGATGAAAGCGGGGCTGACAAAAGAAAACATTCAAAAGCAGTTTACCATTATTGAAGAGTTTCCATTTGATTCAACGCGTAAAATGATGAGTGTAGTCATTGAAGACGCATCTCATAAGCGCTATGTCATAACAAAAGGTGCTCCTGATGTGCTGCTTGTAAACAGCAAAAATATTTTGTGGGAAAGCAGACAACAAACGCTGTCGGTAACGGTTCATAATGAAGTAAAAGGAGCAATTGATCAGTTAGCTAGCCAAGCGCTTCGAACCATTGCGATTGCTTATCGGCCGTTAGGAGACCATGAGAGCGTTCATACAGAGAACGAAGCGGAAAAAGACCTTACTTTCCTCGGGCTTCAAGGAATGATTGATCCGCCAAGACCAGAAGTCAAGCAAGCGGTCAAAGAATGCCGAGACGCAGGAATCAAAACCGTTATGATTACAGGTGACCACGTCATTACAGCACAGGCGATTGCAAAACAGTTAGGCATTTTACCGAAAAACGGTCAAGTCTTGGAAGGAACGGATTTATCCAAAATGACGCAGGAAGAGCTAGAAGAAGTAGTGGATGATGTTTACGTATATGCCAGGGTATCGCCTGAACATAAACTTAAAATTGTTAAAGCTCTTCAAGCAAAAGATCACATTGTAGCTATGACGGGCGACGGCGTAAATGATGCACCGGCTATTAAAGCAGCAGACATAGGCATCGCGATGGGCATCACCGGGACAGACGTAGCAAAAGAAGCGTCTTCACTCGTTTTGCTTGATGATAATTTTGCTACTATTAAATCAGCGATCAAAGAAGGACGAAACATCTATGAAAATATTCGAAAGTTTATTCGTTACTTGCTTGCATCAAATGTAGGAGAAATCTTAGTTATGCTCTTTGCGATGATTTTAGCACTTCCGCTTCCGCTAGTGCCAATTCAAATACTATGGGTAAACTTAGTAACAGACGGTTTGCCTGCGATGGCTCTTGGCTTAGACCAGCCGGAGGACAACGTGATGAAGCGCCATCCAAGGCATCCGCGCGAAGGTATTTTTGCAAGAGGATTAGGGTGGAAAGTAGTCAGCCGCGGATTTTTAATTGGAGCTGCTACACTTGCTGCATTCATGATTGTCTACGACAATGACCCAGATCGTCTGCAGTATGCTCAGACGATTGCATTTGCCACGCTTGTTATGGCACAGCTTATTCACGTATTTGACTGCCGAAGTGAAAAATCAATCTTTGATCGCAATCCATTTCAGAACTTATATCTTGTAGGAGCCGTTATTTCATCTATTATCCTTATGCTGGTGGCTATCTACTATCCGCCCCTGCAGCCTATTTTCCATACAATGGCCATTGCACCGCGGGAATGGCTCGTTATTTTAGGACTTGCAAGTCTTCCAACTTTTTTACTTGCCGGTTCACTTTTAACAAGAAAACCTTCATAAATTGTGCTATACTTTAATACAGGCTGTCCTAAATGAGAAAACTCATGAAGGCAGCCTTTACAGGTTGAATAAAGAAGAGAGATTTCTTTTTTTTGCTAACACTTTCTTTTATGATACTTTTTATGTAAGATGTACATAGTGGATGTGATGATAATGATAAAAAGTATGACTGGTTTTGGCCGCGGAAAAGCGGAAGTGGAAAATCGATCAGTAACAGTCGAAATGAAGTCTGTTAATCATCGTTTTTGTGAAATTGTTATTCGTATGCCAAGACAATTAATTGAAATTGAAGATAAAATAAAAAAAATCGTTCAAACATACATAAAACGTGGTAGAGTAGAAGTATTTGTTACTATTTCAGGTGAAGAAATGGCAAAAAAGAAACTGCAGACGGATTGGCAGCTGCTTGATGAATACATGCATGCGTTGCAGCAAGTAAAAGAAAAGCATGGGCTGTCCCAATCTGTTCAAATTCAAGACATTTTACACATGCCTGAAGTGATGACAACTTATGAAGAAGAAGCTGATCAGACGAGTATTCATGGTGCAATCTTTGAAGCCGTTGAAGCTGCTGTGCATCAGTTAGTGGATATGCGGAAACGAGAGGGATCAGAGCTGTATCACGATTTAATGGGGTACTTACAGGACATTCAAGACATTCGCGAAAAAATTACACAGCTTGCTCCTGAAGTTGCTGAACAATATCGCGAGCGTATTAAAAGAAAGCTGAGCGACTATTTAGAAGGTACTTTCGATGAGCAGCGAGTGCTGACTGAAGTAGCTATTTTTGCTGAAAAAGCAGATATTAGCGAAGAACTTACGCGAATTCAAAGTCATGTTTCACAATTTATTCAAGCGTTAAATACACCTGATTCAGTAGGACGCAAGCTGGATTTTCTTGTTCAAGAGCTGAATCGTGAAATGAATACAATCGGTGCGAAGGCAAACAATGGTACTATTGCTCAGTATGTTATTAGTATGAAAGCACAATTAGAACGCATAAAAGAGCAGGTTCAAAATATTGAATAGCCTTCGTGTAAGATAAAGATTATATTGGTATAGCAGGAGGCTTCTTATGAGCGGTAAATTAGTGAACGTTGGATTTGGAAATTTTATTTCTTCTAATCGTATAATCTCTGTCGTTCATCCTGAATCAGCTCCAATCAAACGCATTATTCAAGATGCAAAAGATCGAGGCTCTTTAATAGATGCAACGCAAGGACGTAAAACACGATCTGTTATTGTTATGGATAGCGATCATGTTATTTTAGCTCCTGTACAGCCAGAAACTGTGTCACAGCGACTTATAAACAAAGAAGAATTATTAGAAGGGTAGGTCACTTGAACCGATGATTGAAAGAGGTTTATTAATTGTTCTTTCCGGACCATCAGGTGTTGGAAAAGGAACGGTACGAAAAGCATTGTTTGAGCAAGAAGACATTAAATTGCAGTATTCTATCTCTGCAACAACAAGAAAGCCCCGCGAAGGTGAAGTAGACGGCGTTGACTATTTCTTCAAACCACGCGAAGAGTTTGAGCGCATGATTGAAAACAAGAAATTATTAGAGTGGGCTGAATACGTAGGTAACTACTACGGTACCCCGGTTGATTATGTAGAACAAACGTTATCTGAAGGAAAAGACGTATTTCTAGAAATTGAAGTGCAAGGTGCTCTTCAAGTGAAAGAAGCATTTCCAGAAGGTTTGTTCATCTTCTTGGCACCGCCGAGTTTATCAGAGCTTAAAAGTCGTATCGTAAACCGCGGTACTGAAACAGAAGATTTAATCAATAACCGTATGCGCGTGGCAAAAGAAGAAATTGAACTTATGGACGCCTACGATTATGTTGTAGAAAATGACAAAGTAGAAAATGCTTGTGCTCGCATCCGTGCTATCGTAACGGCTGAACACTGCCGTCGTGATCGTATTTCTGCGCGCTATAAAAGAATGCTGGAGGTAGAATAAACATGCTTTATCCATCAATTGATTCCCTAATGGAAAAATTAGATTCTAAGTACACGCTTGTGACAGTAGCTGCAAAACGTGCACGTCAATTACAGCTTCACAATGATACGCCGATTGAAAAGCCGGTTTCTTATAAGTTTGTAGGCTGTGCTTTAGAAGAAATTAATGCTGAACAATTAAGCTATAAGCAAGGTGTAGCAGAAGAAGATTCTAAACATCAGTAAGTGAAAAAATAACAACCTACTTTATAGGTTGTTATTTTTTTGATGCTTTTATCTGTGTTCAAGCAGGATAGTGAATGTCTCACTACAAAAATGGTATAATAATTGAATTGAAAAGCTTTAGATAGTTACCCGAGTAAACAAGCGGATGCTGGTTGAGCGGGATAAATAGATGGGGGCATAATGATGAAGGGAAAACGAATTTTATTATGTGTTAGCGGCGGAATCGCCGTATATAAAGCCGCAGCTTTAACAAGTAAATTAGTACAAGCGGGAGCGGAAGTTAAAGTAATGATGACTGCTTCAGCATGCGAGTTCGTAACGCCGCTTACGTTTCAAGCTCTGTCTCGAAACCCAGTTTATACAGATACGTTTGATGAAAAAGATCCATCTGTAATTGCACATATTGATTTAGCAGACTGGCCTGATTTAATTTTAGTAGCTCCTGCTACGGCAAATATGATAGGGAAAATAGCAAATGGTCTTGCAGATGATATGATTTCCACAACGCTGCTGGCTGCTACTGCACCTGTGTGGATTGCACCTGCAATGAATGTTCATATGTACGATCATCCAGCTGTTAAAAAAAATATGAGCACTCTTTCATCATTTGGTTACTCTTTTGTAGAACCTGGAGAAGGGTATTTGGCATGCGGTTATGTAGGAAAAGGTCGTCTTGAAGAGCCAGAAACAATTGTTTCACTAATCGGATCTTATTTTTCACAAGCATCACATACACAAAAGATCCTTGAAGGTGTGAATGTATTGGTTACAGCAGGACCTACGGTAGAACGCATTGATCCCGTCCGATTTTTCACCAATCGATCTACTGGGAAAATGGGCTATGCCCTTGCAGAACAAGCTGCTAAATTAGGCGCATCGGTAACACTTGTAACGGGACCGACGAATTTAGAGTATCCAAAAGGAGTGCAGGTTGTTCAAATTGAAAGTGCGCAGCAGATGCTTGAAGCTGTTATGCAGCGCTATCATGAAGCAGATGTTGTCATTAAATCAGCCGCGGTGGCAGATTACCGACCAAAGCATGTGTTTGATCAAAAGATGAAAAAGCAACCTGGTGAAGCAGTACTAGAGCTAGAGAGAACAACAGATATTTTACGCACGCTTGGAGAGCGAAAAGAACACCAGCTTTTAGTCGGCTTTGCAGCAGAAACAGAACAAGTGGATGAATATGCACAAAAGAAACTTGCATCTAAAAACTTGGATATGATTGTAGCCAATAACGTGACGACAGAAGGAGCAGGTTTTGGGACGGACACAAATATTGTAACGCTCTATAAGCGAAGCGGAGAGTCTAAAGAACTTCCCATTCTTTCAAAACACGATGTAGCTACCGAGGTGTTAAAAGAAGTGAAGGAAATGTTAGAAGGGCTGAAAAAATGAGTGTAGCTAGTGTAATTGTGGACGTGGCTGCTAAGCAAACAGATCGAGCTTTTGACTACGCTATTCCCGACAAATGGAAAGGAATTATTGTTCCGGGTATGCGAGTTGTCGTTCCGTTTGGTCCTAGAAAAGTTCAAGGGTTTGTGGTGGCTCTTAAAGAAGAGGCTGAAGTTAAGCGCGTTAAACCAATCGCTGACCTGCTTGATTTAACGCCGGTTCTGACTCCCGAACTGTTAGAGATTGGGCACTGGCTAACCGAAAAAACGCTTTGTTTTATGATATCGGCTTTTCAAGTCATGCTGCCTGCGGCGATGAAAGCAAAATATGATAAAGAACTGTCACTCCTTTCAAAAGAGGCATACGAACAGCTTCATGAGCAAGTAAAGCCGTTTTTTCAGTCAAGATCCTCGCTGAAGTGGAGTGAAGTAGAAAAAACAGCCGCTGCTCCTGCTTTTCACCGTGATATTCAAAAAGGTCTAATTGAAGTCGTCTACGTCGTGAAAAACAAAGGAAACAAAAAAACGGCAAAAGGCGTAAAACTGAATCAAAGCCTTGAAGAAATTCACCAGTTTATGAGCGAGTTAAATAAGCAGGCAGAAAAGCAAAAACAAGTGCTATCTTTTATGCTGAATCGAAATGAAGAAGTAGCCATAAAAGAAATAGCAGAAGATTTGCAGATTACCTCCGCTCCTATAAAAGCGCTGATTAACAAAGGACTCTTAGCGGAAACGGAAATTGAAATATACCGTGATCCTTATCAAGATCGATACTTTACACCATCAAAGCCATTTCAATTGACCGATGAACAAGCTGAGGCAATCGCACCGATTCTGCAGGACATCGAAGAAAATCTTCACGATGTGTTTTTAATGTACGGAGTAACCGGAAGCGGAAAAACAGAAGTGTATCTCCAATCAATTGATCAGGTGCTAAAAAAAGGGAAAGAAGCGATTATGCTTGTTCCGGAGATTTCACTTACCCCTCAGATGGTCAAGCGGTTTAAAGAGCGATTCGGCTCAAAAGTTGCTGTACTTCATAGCGGCTTGTCTACTGGGGAAAAATACGATGAATGGCGAAAAATTCAGCGAAAAGAAGTATCCGTTGTAGTAGGGGCCCGCTCTGCTGTATTTGCTCCATTTGAAAATTTGGGCCTTCTTATTATCGATGAAGAACATGAGACGAGTTATAAACAAGAAGAAAACCCCCGTTATCATGCAAGGGATGTAGCTATTTACCGAGGGCAGCATCATCAGTGTCCAGTCATTTTAGGAAGTGCAACACCAACGCTTGAGTCCTTTGCAAGAGCGCAAAAAGGTGTGTATAAGCTACTGACGTTAAAGCAAAGAATGAATAAGTCATCAATGCCTTCGGTGGATATCGTTGATATGAGAGAAGAGCTTCGCAGCGGCAACCGCTCTATGTTTTCAACTATGCTGTTTGAAAAGATGAAAGACCGTTTGGAAAAAGGGGAGCAAATCGTTTTATTTTTAAATAAAAGAGGTCATTCTTCTTTTGTTATGTGCAGAGACTGCGGTTACGTTCCGACATGTGAGCACTGTGAAATTTCACTAACGTATCACCGCTATCAAAATAAATTAAAATGCCATTATTGCGGACACGAAGAACATGTGCACACTGAGTGCCCAGAATGCCACAGCGAACATATCCGCTTTTTCGGGTCTGGTACACAAAAAGTGGAAGAAGAATTAACAAAAGTGCTGCCCGAGGCTAGAGTTGTTCGAATGGATGTTGATACGACAAGCCGAAAAGGCGCCCATGAAAAGCTCCTGAACAAGTTTGCAAGTGGAGAAGCGCAAATTTTACTAGGGACGCAGATGATTGCGAAAGGACTGGACTTTCCAAACGTCACGCTTGTAGGCGTTTTAACAGCAGATACGATGCTGAATTTACCTGACTTTCGTGCATCTGAAAAAACGTTTCAGCTTTTAACACAAGTAAGCGGAAGAGCAGGACGCCACAAACTTCCAGGAGAAGTAGTGATTCAAACGTACACGCCTGAACACTACAGCATTCAACTTGCGAGTCAGCATGATTACGATTCGTTTTATAAGCACGAGATGGAAATTCGTAAAATGCACAAATATCCCCCTTTCTTTTACTTGGCGCTTGTAACGGTATCTCATGAAAATATTGCAAAAGTGGTGTCTGTTACAGACAAAATTTCGCAGTATCTGCGTCAGAAACTTTCGCCGCAAACAACGATCTTAGGGCCAGTCGCATCTCCGATTGCTAAGATAAAAGATAGATATCGCTATCAATGCATGTTAAAATACAAGCTGGAACCAAGCCTGATTCCGCTGTTGAAATATATATTAGAACGTTATCAAGCGGAAATGCAGAAGGAAAATTTAACGATCACTATTGATTTGAATCCATACTCGATGATGTAACTAGTCGTCTTGATGGCGTTAAAGAAGAAGCTTTTTGGATATAAATAGAAAGAATAAAGGAGGTGCCTATTTGGCTAAGCTTAAGCTTGTTTACCATCCTAATGAAGTACTTGAACAAGAATGTGAAGTCGTTAAAAACTTTGATAATAAATTAGCGAAATTACTAAACGGCATGTATGATTTAATGCTTGAAGCAGACGGTGTGGGTCTAGCTGCTCCTCAAGTAGGAGTTCTGCAGCAAGTGGCAGTGGTAGACGTGGATGATCGACACGGTAAAATTGAGCTAATTAATCCGGTAATTATTGAGCAACGAGGCGAACAAATCGGTCCAGAAGGCTGCCTAAGTTTTCCGGGCCTTTTTGGTGACGTGGCTCGAGCTGATTATGTGAAAGTACGTGCGCAAAACCGTAAAGGAAAACCTTATTTTATAGAAGCAAAAGGTTTTTTAGCACGAGCAATTCAGCATGAAATTGATCATTTACACGGTGTATTGTTCACGGAAAAAGTGACAAAGTATTACGAAGAGGATGAACTAGAAGGGTAGGTTTTACACGATGAAAGTCGTATTTATGGGAACGCCGGATTTTTCAGTGCCGGTTTTACAAACATTACTTAAAGATGGATATGAAGTGGTCGCAGTGGTTACACAGCCGGACCGACCAAAAGGACGCAAGCGCGTATTAACACCTCCTCCTGTAAAAGTTGAGGCGTTAAAGCATGAAATACCTGTACTGCAGCCAGAAAAGATTCGTTTAGAAGAAGAATATCAGCAAGTGTTAGCGTATGAGCCTGACCTAATTGTAACAGCGGCTTTTGGTCAAATTTTACCAACCCCTATTTTAGAAGCGCCTAAATACGGCTGTATTAACGTGCATGCTTCTCTGTTACCTGAACTGCGCGGAGGCGCGCCGATTCATTATTCAATTCTACAAGGTAAGCCGAAAACTGGTGTTACAATTATGTATATGGTAGAAAAATTAGATGCAGGGGATATCTTAACACAGGTAGAAGTTCCGATTGAAGAACGTGATCACGTTGGCACACTTCATGATAAACTCAGCGCTGCTGGTGCAAAATTGCTTTCAGAAACCATTCCTTCTCTTGTAAAAGGTGAAATTACGCCGGTTAAACAAAACGATGACGAAGCGACATTTGCTTCTAACATTAAGCGTGAACAAGAGAAAATTGATTGGGCCCGTACAGGAGAAGAAATTTATAACCATATCCGCGGACTTCACCCTTGGCCCGTTGCTTATACAACAGCAGACGGTCAGGTCATGAAAATTTGGTGGGGAGAAAAAGTATCCGCATCAGGCAAACCGGGTACCGTTTTATCACTTGAAGAGGACGGATTTATAGTAGCAACTGGAAATGAAACAGCTATTAAAGTGACGGAACTTCAGCCGTCTGGAAAAAAACGTATGGATGCAGCGCAGTATCTACGAGGTACATCCGTTGAAGTCGGAACAGTATTAGGGGATGTCAATGAGTAAGTACAACGTTCGAGACATAGCTTTAGATATTTTACTAGCTATTGAAAAAAATCAGGCATTCAGCAATCTATTGTTAAATAACAGCATACAAAAACGGGGTATTCAAGGAAAAGATGCAGGACTGTTAACGGAAATTGTGTATGGAACGATTCAAAGACGTGATACGTTAGATTACGGGTTAGCGCCTTTCTTGAAAAATCCAAAAAAGCTTCAGCCTTGGGTGCGAGTGCTGCTTCGTTTATCACTTTACCAAATGGTATATTTAGACCGAGTGCCTGACCGGGCAATCCTTCATGAAGCAGTAGAAATTGCCAAAAAACGGGGTCACAAAGGAATTGCCTCAATGGTAAACGGCGTTTTACGAAATATTCAGCGCAGCGGCACGCCTTCTTTAGAGGAAATACAAAATCCTGTGGAGCGGTTGGCAATTGAAACGAGTCATCCATTGTGGCTTTTAAAACGCTGGGTGGAACAATATGGATTGGACAAAACACGCGGAATCTGTTTAGCTAATTTAATGGCCCCTAAACAAACAATCCGAGTAAACAGTGCACGCTTTACGCAAAATGAAGTAAAAGAAGCGCTAGAAAAAGAAGGTATTGTTGTAGAACCAGGCCATTTTGTAGAAGAAGCGCTAGAAGTTCAAAAAGGAAATGCAGCTCATACACAAGCATTTCGTGAAGGAATGTTTACCGTTCAAGATGAAAGCTCTATGTTAGTGGCTCATGCGCTCGGTGCAGAGACAGAAGAGCTAATTTTAGATAGCTGTGCTGCACCGGGAGGAAAATCAACTCATATTGCAGAGCAGCTTAGAAACAGTGGTAAAGTTATTTCCTTGGACATTCATGACCATAAAGTAAAGCTGATTGCCCAGCAGGCAGAGCGTCTGCATCTTACCAATATTGAGCCGACGGTTCAAGACAGCCGCAAAGCAGGCGAACAGTTTGATAAAGAAATGTTTGACCGCATCTTAGTAGATGCTCCGTGCTCAGGTTTTGGTGTAATGAGACGTAAACCTGATTTGAAATATACAAAAACTGAGCAAGATGTAAAGCAGCTGGCGCGTATTCAACAAGATATTTTAAATGCGGTTGCGCCTTTATTAAAAAAAGGTGGGACCCTTGTATATAGTACATGTACAATTGACCGGGATGAAAATGGGGATGTTGTAGCAGCATTTTTAGCAGATCATGCTGATTTTCAAAAAGATGAAACACTCGCTGCACGCATGCCGCAAAAGCTTAAACAAAACGTAAAACATGGTGAAATTCAATTGCTGCCAGATGCACAAAGCGATGGGTTTTATATTGCATGTTTACAGAAGAAGGTGTAAAAATGGAAGAAGTAGCTAAAAGAAAAGCAAAAGCAGAAGAAAAAGCGCAAAAACCATCTATTTATTCATTAGAAATGCACGACCTAGAAAATTGGTTAGTGGAACACGGAGATAAGAAGTTCCGTGCTAAACAAATTTTTGACTGGTTATATATTAAACGCGTAACGGACTTTGACGATATGTCAAACTTATCTAAAGGATTACGTGAACAATTAAAAGACAAATTTGCATTAACGACATTAAAAACAGTTGTTCAGCAAACGTCTGGGGACGGCACGATGAAGTTTTTATTCGAACTCCATGACGGTTATACGATTGAAACGGTGCTTATGCGTCATGAATACGGAAATTCTGTCTGTGTAACAACTCAAGTTGGCTGTCGCATCGGCTGTACATTCTGTGCGTCTACTCTTGGAGGTTTAAAGCGTAACTTAGAAGCTGGAGAAATCGTAGCGCAAGTAGTAAAAGTACAAAAAGCGCTAGATGAACAAGGAGAACGCGTGAGCTCTGTCGTAATTATGGGTATTGGGGAGCCATTTGATAACTATGATGAAATGATGCGCTTCTTAAAAACAATTAACAGTGATGATGGATTAAATATTGGTGCACGTCATATCACAGTATCGACAAGTGGAATCATTCCGAAAATCTATAAGTTTGCTGATGAAAAAATGCAAATCAATTTTGCGATTTCACTTCACGCTCCAAACAATGACATCCGCTCACGCTTAATGCCGATTAACCGTGCGTACAAACTTCCTGATTTGATGGAAGCCATTAAATATTATACGGATAAAACGGGAAGACGTATTAGCTTTGAGTATGGTCTATTCGGAGGAGTAAACGATCAAGTAGAGCATGCGGAGGAATTAGCGGATTTAATTAAAGACGTGAAATGCCACGTGAACTTGATTCCGGTAAACTATGTGCCTGAGCGTGATTATGTTCGTACACCGCGTGAACAGATTTTTGCATTTGAACGTACGCTTAAAAAGCGTGGCGTTAACGTGACTATTCGACGTGAGCAAGGTCATGATATCGATGCAGCTTGTGGCCAATTACGTGCGAAGGAGCGTAAAGAAGAGACGAGGTGATTGTATGGCAACTGTCTTCATGACAGACCGAGGGAGAGTTAGACAACACAATGAAGATAACGGAGGGGTATTTTTGAACCAACACAATCAGCTGCTTGCAATTGTGGCTGATGGTATGGGAGGTCATCGAGCTGGCGACGTCGCCAGTGAGATGGCGGTTCAAAAATTGCAAACAGCGTGGGAAGAAGCGGACAAAGTAACGTCTCCTGATGAGGCGACGCAGTGGATTCGTACGCATGTTTCGCAAATTAATCAAGATATTTATCAGTATGCTCAGGAGCATGAAGAGTGTAAAGGGATGGGTACAACAGTTGTACTTGCTTTATGCGCCGATACGTTTTGTGCGATTGGTAATATAGGAGACAGCAGATGCTATATTTCCAATGAATATGGATTTCAACAAGTAACAGAAGATCATTCTCTTGTGAATGAACTCGTAAAAAATGGTCAAATCACAAAAGAAGATGCTGAGCATCATCCACGAAAAAATATCTTATTGCGAGCACTAGGTACCGAAGAAAATGTTAGTTTAGATGTAAAAACAATTGAAGTGGAAAAAGAAGATCGATTATTATTATGTTCAGATGGACTGACAAATAAGGTAACGGAACAAAAGCTGAACGAAACGTTATCAACAAGTTCATCACTTCACGAAAAGGGTACGAGCCTGATTCAATTAGCAAATGAGCTTGGTGGAGAAGACAATATTACACTTGCAATTGTGGACTTTACATCTGAAAGTGGGTGAGAGTGTTGCTAATAGGTAGACGGCTAAACGACCGTTATAAGGTATTGCAAGTAATTGGTGGAGGCGGAATGGCAAACGTCTATTTAGGTCGCGACATGATTTTGGATCGTGATGTGGCAATTAAAGTGCTTCGTTTAGACTTTGCAAGTGACGATGCGTTTATAAAGCGTTTCCATCGAGAAGCACAATCTGCTACGAGTATTGCTCATCCTAATATTGTCAGTATTTATGATGTTGGAGAAGAAGAAGATATTTACTATATCATCATGGAATATGTACCGGGTATGACATTAAAGCAATACATTCTGCAAGAATCACCACTATCTCTTGATAAAGCCATACATATTATGACGCAGATTACATCAGCTATTGCCCATGCTCATCAGTACGGAATTATTCACCGGGATATTAAGCCTCAAAATATTTTAATTGATCATGATGATACCATTAAAGTTACTGACTTCGGCATTGCCGTAGCACTAAGTTCTACAACCATTACGCATACTAATTCTGTTTTGGGCTCTGTTCATTATTTATCTCCTGAACAGGCAAGGGGAGGGCTTGCGAATAAGCGTTCTGATATTTATTCGCTTGGCATCGTCCTATTTGAATTGCTAACGGGTCGAGTCCCTTTTTCTGGGGAATCGGCTGTGTCAATTGCATTAAAACATTTACAGACAGAAACACCTTCTCCCAAAAGATGGAATCCATCTATCCCTCAAAGCGTGGAGAATGTTGTATTAAAAGCAACAACTAAAGATCCATTTTACCGATACAGTTCCGTCGAAGAACTCGAAGCGGATTTACAGTCTGCTGTTCATCCAAATCGTTATAATGAACAAAGGTTTACGGTGCCTGATGATGAAGAAGTGACAAAAGCCATTCCAGTTATTAAGGAGGATTTTGTTGAATCCGAAGAAACGCACGTGCCTGTGAGAAAACCGCCTCACTTAGAGCGCGAAGAACAAGAGGAAGAAGAGTTAAAGCCGAAGAAAAAAAAGAAGAAAAAGAAAAAAGGCAAAAGCAAGCTGATTGTAACGCTTGTTTTAATTTTTTTGCTGCTGGCAGCTGCTAGCGTAGCCGCCGTTACATTTATTCCGGCTTTGTTACTGCCAAAAGACGTAAAGGTTCCTGATTTACATAATCAAGATTATGAATCAGCAGTAACCGATTTAGTTTCTTTAGGCTTTAAAGTGAAGAATCCTAAAGATATATCTGATAATGAGGTGGAAGAAGGCGACGTGGTTAAAACGATGCCAGAAGCGGGAGATGTTATCAAAGAAGGATCTAATGTCATTATTTATCGAAGTACAGGAAAGAAAAAAGAAGCATTTAACCGGTACATTGGAAGAAGCTTTACGGAAGTAAAAAGTCTGTTAGAAAAGCAGAATTATAAAGATATCCAATCCATCGAAGTTGAAAGCACAGAACCAAAAGGCAATATTACAGATCAGACCCCTAAAGAAACCGAACAAGTCGTGCCGGAGGATACAACGGTTACGCTATGGGTAAGTAAGGGGCCGCCGAAGATTACATTAAAGGATTTCTCGGGCTGGACGGAAAAAAGCGTAAAAGATTATGCATCAGATGAAGATATTGAAGTGGATGTAAAAACAGCGTATTCCGACACTGTTGAAAAAGGTCTTGTGATGTCTCAAAAGCCTGCAGCGGAGCAGAGTATCGAGCAAGGTGATAAGCTCACCATTACAGTCTCAATGGGCAAGGAGCCAAAAGCTCCTCAAACGGTGTCAGTGGACGTGACTATTCCGTATAAAGAAGAAACTGACACCGAAGCAAGCACGGAACAAGGCGACGCAACGGAAACAGGCGATGCCACCGGAACAGAAGAGGAAAAGCCAAAGCCGCAAAAAGTACAAATTTATATCGAAGATGCAGATAACGATATGTCCGTTCCTGCTAAAGAACTAACGATTACTGAAACAACAAAAGAATCGTTCGATGTTTTAGTTGATGAAAATGAAAAAGCGTCTTATAAAATTGTCCGAGACGGGGAAGTTATTGAAGAAAAAGACGTTGAATATCCAGAGTGATAGGAGTGAGGTTATGCCAGAAGGAAGAATTATTAAATCCCTTAGCGGATTTTATTATGTTCTTCATGACGGACAAGTAACGCAATGTCGAGGACGAGGTGTTTTTCGTAAAAAGAAAGTAACGCCTTTAGTCGGTGACAATGTAGTATTTCAGGCAGAAAATAAGCTTGAAGGATATATACTTGAAATTAAAGAACGTAAAAATGAATTAGTTCGTCCCCCAATTTCAAATGTTGATCAGGCGCTGCTTGTTTTTTCAGCGATTGAACCTGATTTTAGCACGATGCTTCTTGACCGATTTTTAGTGTTAGTGGAGTCTAATCATATTGAACCTATTATTTGTATTTCAAAAGTAGATCTTTTATCACAGCAGCAAAAGCAAGAAATCGAGCAATATGCCGAAGAATATCGTAAAATAGGATATGAGGTCATTTTAACGTCGACAGTCACAGAAAAAGGCATGGAACAAATTCAGCCGTTATTTGAAGATCGCGTAACGGTTATTGCCGGACAGTCAGGTGTAGGTAAATCTTCACTGTTAAATACACTTAAACCAGAGCTTGAGTTAAAGACAAATGATATTTCAATGTCACTTGGAAGAGGAAAGCATACAACACGTCATGTAGAACTGATTTCGTTTGGTGAAGGTTTAGTAGCCGATACGCCAGGTTTTAGCTCACTGGAATTTTTAACGTTAGAAGTAGAAGAGTTAACCCATTGTTTTCCTGAAATGTCGCGTTTGAGTGAACAGTGTAAATTTCGAGGTTGTTTGCATGTGAAAGAACCAAAATGTGCGGTGAAAGAAGCATACGAACAAAAAGAAATTCCGAGTTATCGCTACGAACATTACTTGCAATTTATTGAGGAAATTAAGCAAAGAAAGCCGAGGTATTAAAAATGACAAAAATCGCACCTTCCATTTTATCTGCCAATTTTTCAAAGCTTGCTGAAGAAATTCGTGAAGTTGAAGCAGGTGGAGCAGACTACATCCATATCGACGTTATGGATGGCCATTTTGTTCCTAATATTACAATTGGACCGCTTATCGTTGAGGCTGTACGCCCTGTCACAACACTGCCCTTAGATGTGCATTTAATGATTGAAAACCCAGATCAATACGTTCCAATGTTTGCAAAGGCAGGTGCTGATATTTTAACGGTACATGCTGAAGCGTGTACTCATTTGCACCGCACCATTCAATTAATCAAAGAGCACGGCATGAAAGCAGGCGTTGCTTTAAATCCTGCAACGCCAATTGACGTGGTAAAGCATATCTTAGAAGATATCGATCTTATTTTATTAATGACGGTGAACCCAGGCTTTGGAGGGCAAAACTTCATTCCAAATGTACTGCCGAAAATTGAGCAAATCTCTCAGCTTATTGAAATTCGTCACCTTTCTATTGAAGTAGAGGTTGATGGAGGAATTAATGAAGAAACAGCAAGAAAATGTGTGGAAGCAGGAGCAAATGTCTTAGTGGCTGGCTCAGCTATTTATAACCAAGAAGACCGAGCTGGCGCAATTAGTCAAATTCGCACAACTGTTCAAGCGTAAGTAATAAAAGCTGCTGTGTACAACGAGTAGAACTTGTACACAGCAGCTTTTTCTCTTAGGATAAAGAAAACATATTTATTTCGTTCATTTTTTAATAGAAAAGGAGCATATACATAATGAAAATTCATATTCTAGCAGGGGGACCGGATGAACATATGCCGCCCCTGCACCAGTCAAACGATGTAAAGTGGGTAGGAGTAGACCGCGGCGTATTCCTTCTTCTTCAGCAAGACATTTTGCCGGTAAAAGCATTTGGAGATTTTGATTCCATTACAAAGGCACAGCTTAAGCTAGTGAGAGAAGCATTACAAGATGTTGAATTGTATCCTGCAGAAAAAGATGCAACGGATTTGGAACTTGCTTTTGAGTGGGCAATAGGGCAAAAACCGGAAAGTATTTGTATCTTTGGAGCAACAGGTGGAAGGCTTGACCACATGTTTGGAAGCATTCAGCTCCTGTATAAAGGGTTAAAAGAGAAAGCGAATGTAAAAATGATTGACAATCAAAATATCATTCAATTGTTTGAACCAGGCACTTATCATGTTGATCGTTTAAAGGAGTTTCACTATATTTCATTCGTTCCTTTTGCAGGCGGTGTAAAAGAGCTTACGCTAGAAGGTTTCAAATACCCGCTCAATAAGCATGAAGTAGAACTCGGCTCAACTTTATGTATTAGCAATGAACTTATTCAACAAAGAGGTACTTTTTCATTTACAAAAGGCATATTAATGATGGTAAGAAGCAATGATAAACGTTGCTTGTGATGAAGCATGGAAAATGAGAGCAGGACATAGGGCTTTCTTTAAAAGGAGATAAAGTGTGGAGACGGTTAGGAGGGACAGTATGAAATTCTATACAATCAAACTTCCAAAGTTTTTAGGTGGCATCGTAAAGGTCATGCTTAATTCGTTCAAAAAAGATTAACAACGCCGGAATAATAAAAGAAGCACCATAAAATATGGTGCTTTTTCATTATAAAGATTAAACGCGTTGAACTTTACCAGACTTAAGGGCTCTAGCTGAAACGTACACACGTTTTGGTTTACCGTTCACTAAGATACGTACTTTTTGAACGTTAGCACCCCATTTACGCTTAGTAGCGTTCATTGCGTGAGAACGTGCGTTACCTGAACGAGCTTTTCTACCAGTTACTACACATTTGCGTGCCATGATTTTCCCTCCTAACACCAAAAAAACTACTCAATTCTGTTTTGAGAAATACTATATTAATTTATCACAGCCTTACAGAGAATGCAATAGTTCTGGAGAAAAGCTTTCAAGAAATTTTCCTTGACATATAAAATGAATCTATGTTCAATAATATAGAGAGTAGAAATAGGTATAACTTGGGCTATTACTTATTTTAAGACAAGTTGATACCTAATACTGTCATCTTTAAAAGGGACAAGCTGGACGCCTCTTTTAAAACGAGATTGATTATAGTAGAATATTTATAACCTATGAAAGTAGAAAGGGGAACGAGTATGTCCATCGAAATGAAAACGAAGTATGGTCAAATTGATATCTCTACAGATGTAATTGCAACAATTGCTGGAGGAGCAGCTGTTGATTGTTACGGGATTGTGGGAATGGCTTCAAAAAATCAGCTTAAAGATGGTCTTACAGAAATTCTTCGCAAAGAAAACTTTACACGAGGTATTGTGGTAAGACAAGAAGAGGATGACGTACATATCGACATGTACATTATCGTAAGCTATGGAACAAAAATTTCTGAAATTGCTCATAATGTGCAAACAAAAGTAAAATACACACTGGAACAAACGGTTGGTTTAACGGTTGATTCAGTAAATATTTATGTGCAGGGTGTTCGTGTAACGAACGTTTAATTAAGGAGGAAGATTCGTGTCAATGACAACGTTGGACGGAAAGCGGTTTAGAGAAATGGTGCTTCAAGGAGCCCAGCATCTATCTAACAATGCAGATTATGTAGATGCGCTGAACGTTTTTCCTGTACCAGATGGTGATACTGGAACAAATATGAACTTATCGATTACGTCTGGTGCTAAAGAAGTAAAAAATAAACTATCTGATCACATCGGCCAAGTGAGTCAAGCTTTGTCTAAGGGCTTATTGATGGGGGCGCGCGGTAATTCAGGAGTTATTTTATCTCAATTATTCCGCGGTTTTGCGAAATCGGTTGAGCAAAAGTCAGCGATTACAACAGTTGAGTTTGCTGAAGCTCTTGAGCTTGGGGTAGAAACTGCTTATAAAGCTGTTATGAAACCAATCGAAGGAACCATTTTAACAGTAGCTAAGGATACTGCTAAAAAAGCAGCGGCTGTTGCTAAAAAGCAATCTGATATGATTCTGTTCATGGAAGAAGTACTTAAGGAAGCTAATGCTTCGTTAAATCGCACGCCAGATCTTTTACCCGTGTTAAAAGAAGTAGGCGTAGTGGATAGCGGAGGTCAAGGGCTTGTTTTAATTTATGAAGGGTTTTTAGCTGAATTAAAAGGTGAAAAACTTCCGGGTGTACCCATGTCAGCTCCTTCGATGAATGAACTCGTAAATGCTGAGCATCATAAGCATGCACAAAGCCATATGAATACAGAAGACATTGAATTTGGCTATTGTACAGAATTTATGGTAAGGCTGGAAGAGGATAAGCCTGCAGCTAAAACATTTTCTGAAGAAACGTTTCGTCAAGACTTAAGTAAATGGGGCGACTCATTGCTTGTAGTATCTGATGATGAAATTGTGAAAGTTCATATTCACGCTGAGCATCCTGGAGAAGTGTTAAACTACGGGCAGCAGTACGGAAGTTTAATTAAAATGAAGATTGAAAACATGAGAGAACAGCATAGCACCATTGTTTCAGGTGAAGAAAAGCCTGCAGTAAAAAATGCTGAAAAACAGCCCTTTGGCATTGTTACTGTGTCAATGGGAAAAGGAATTGCTGAATTGTTCAAGAGCCTTGGGGCAACGGTTGTCATTGAAGGCGGACAAACAATGAATCCAAGTACGGAGGATATTGTCAAAGCGATTGAAGAAACAAATGCTGAACAGGTACTGATTTTACCTAATAACGGAAATATTGTGATGGCTGCTAACCAAGCGGCTGCTGTTGCCGGCAGTCACGTTTCGGTTGTCCCGTCTAAAACGGTTCCTCAAGGAATGACAGCGCTGCTATCATTTAATCCTCAGCAAAGCTTAAAAGAAAACGAGGAAGTAATGACAGAAGCTCTACAGCACGTGAAAACAGGACAAGTAACGTATGCAGTTCGCGATACAAATATTGATGGTCTTGAATTAGCTAAAGGCGATTTTATGGGTATTGCCGAAAAGAAAATCGTTGTAAAAGATTCAGAGAAATTAGAAGCAGCAAAAAAGCTATTGACTTATATGATCGATGACGAAGCGGAAATCCTTACGATTCTTCAAGGAGAGGATGTCTCAGACGATGAAGCTGAAGCGCTAACATCGTTTGTAGAAGAAACGTTTGAAGAAGTTGAGGTAGAGCTTCATAAAGGAGATCAACCTTTATATTCTTACATTTTTGCAATTGAATAACCAAAAAAGAAGCACCCCTCCCGAGGGGCGCTTCTTTTTTGGTGTTTTTTAAGATAAATACGAACTATTTTATTATTAAGTGTTGTAATCGTTCGGTATGTTAGGTATATTAGTTGAAAAGAACCCGTTTATATGGTAGTTTTGAAAACTGATTAAGTCAAATGTGAAAGAAAACAGCATGAGAGGAGAGACAACAGTGGATATTTTAAAAGGAACAGGTTTATTATTATTAGTTTTATTTTTATTTTGGTTGTTTAGCAACAAGGCACCTTATGGCATGAAAGCAATGGGGGCTCTGGCAAGCGGAGCGGTAGCTGCGTTTCTCGTAGAGGCCTTTCAGTCATATGTAGGAGGAGATTTACTAGGTATTTCATTCTTGGGTGAAGTTGGAAAGGCTGCAGGAGGAATGGGAGGAGTTGCGGCGGCAGCATTAGTTGCTTTGGCGTTAGGCGTATCTCCTGTATATGCTCTTATGATGGGGGTGGTGTGTTCAGGTCTAGGCTTGCTCCCTGGATTTTTTGCGGGATACCTCATGGCATTTGTAGTGAAATTTATTGAGAAAAAGGCACCTGCTGGTCTCGATTTATTAGGAAATATTTTAATTGCGGCACCTTTAACAAGATTAATTGGTAATGCATTCTCACCTATTGTAGATGCGACGCTTTTAAATATTGGAGGAATTATCAAAGACACAACAAGTGCTAGCCCTATTTTGATGGGAATTATTTTAGGGGGAGTTATTACAGTAGTAGCAACGGCTCCGCTTAGCTCAATGGCTTTAACGGCTATGCTAGGGTTAACGGGATTGCCTATGGCGATTGGAGCTCTTGCTGTGTTTGGTTCTTCTTTCATGAACTATGTGCTGTTTGATCGATTAAAAATTGGGGATCGTCGTACAACCATTTCAGTTGCAGTTGAACCTTTAACACAAGCGAATATTATTTCAGCAAATCCGATTCCTATCTACATTACAAACTTTGTTGGAGGTGCACTAGCCGGTGTGGTTGTGGCTCTGTTCGGATTGGTAAATGATGCTGCAGGCACGGCAACGCCAATCGCAGGACTTGCAGTGATGTTTGGGTTTAATGACCCTATGAAGGTCACAATTTGTGCAGTACTTTGCGCACTAGCGGGAGCATTAGCTGGGTTTATAGGTTCAGTTGTTTTTAAAAACTTTAAAATTAAAACAGTAGACGATGTAGCTTCCGAGCAAGAAGCAGCTTAAGTAATTCATCTTTTCCTGCATAATATAGCAAAAAAAGCGGTGTGCTTATCTTATTTTTATGGATAAATATACCGCTTTTTTTGTGCGTGAGTCCCTAATAAAAATGAGAATTTTTAAATTTTTTAAGAGCGTGAAACAAAGCTTCCAAAAAGTCAAAAGCTCAAGTAACATATAAGTAATAACAATGTCTAAATAGCAGGGGGAAAATCCTTATGAAATATAAATCTGTCTTTGATATTATTGGTCCGGTAATGATTGGACCATCTAGCTCACATACAGCTGGTGCAGCGCGTATTGGACGCGTTGCACGAACGCTTTTTGGCAAGCAGCCCACAAAAGTTGTGGTTTCACTGTACGGTTCTTTTGCTCAAACGTATAAAGGGCACGGAACAGACGTAGCGCTGATTGGCGGTATTTTAGATTTTGATACGTTCGACCAGCGTATTCCGCAATCTTTGGACTTAGCTAAAAAAGAAGGAATGGACGTCACATTTGTTGAGGAAGCGGCAATCACAGATCATCCGAATACTGCTCGCATCAAAATGAGCGACGGATTAAAGGAAATTGAAGTTGTTGGAATTTCAATTGGCGGAGGAAAAATTCAAATTACGGAGCTGAACGGATTTGAGTTAAATTTATCAGGCATGAATCCAGCTATTCTCGTTGTGCATAATGATCGATTTGGTGCCATTGCGACCGTTACGAATATTTTGATGAAACACTCAATTAATATCGGACATATGGAAGTATCTCGCAAAGAGCGCGGAGAAGTAGCGCTCATGGCAATTGAAATGGATACGAATATTGAAGATGATGTAATTGAAGAGTTAAAAACATTGCCTCACATTATTCAAGTAACAAGAATGGTTGAGTAGGATAGAGCGAATAGGAACGGCTTGAGAGAATAACTGAAGCCGGGTGATTATAGATGGTTCTAAAGTGAAAATAAGACAGAATGATAGCGGAGGTTACTATGTTTCGAAACGTAGCAGAACTAGTAGAATTAGCAGAAAGTCAAAATGTAAAAATTGCAGAGATTATGATTCAACAGGAAATAGATATCACGGGAGTTACTCGTGAAGAAATTATGGAAAAAATGGACCGGAACTTAACGGTTATGGAAGAAGCGGTTGAACGCGGTTTAAAAGGGGTACAGTCTGTTACAGGTTTAACAGGTGGAGATGCAGTGCTGCTTCAAAACTATATTCAAAGTGGAAAATCATTATCTGGAAATTTAATTTTAGATGCAGTCAGCAAAGCTGTAGCGACAAACGAGGTAAATGCGGCAATGGGGACAATCTGTGCAACGCCTACTGCTGGATCTGCGGGGGTAGTGCCAGGAACGCTGTTTGCAGTGCAGCATAAGCTAAACCCAACTCGTAAAGAAATGATTGAATTTTTATTTACATCAGGTGCTTTTGGGTTTGTTGTAGCCAATAATGCGTCTATTTCAGGAGCAGCAGGCGGATGTCAAGCAGAAGTTGGTTCAGCTTCAGGTATGGCAGCGGCAGCAATTGTTGAAATGGCAGGAGGTACACCGAGTCAGGCAGCTGAAGCAATGGCAATTACTCTCAAAAATATGCTAGGATTAGTATGTGACCCAGTAGCGGGACTAGTAGAAGTTCCATGTGTGAAACGAAACGCAATGGGAGCGGCGAATGCAATGATTGCAGCAGATATGGCCTTAGCAGGCATTACAAGTCGTATTCCATGTGATGAAGTCATTGATGCTATGTATAAAATTGGTCAAACAATGCCGGTTGCATTACGAGAAACTGCACAAGGAGGCTTAGCGGCAACACCAACAGGTCGCGAGCTTGAAGCGAAGATCTTTGGTATTGCATTAAATAAAAGTGAATGAACTAACAACTATTTCAATTAAAACCATTAAAGGTATTGGAGAGGAAACAGCACAGGCATTAGAGGATATGCATATTCATAGTGTGCATGACTTGTTAGAACATTTCCCATACCGCTATGAAGATTATGAGCTAAAAGATTTGGCTGAAGCAAAGCACGACGAAAAGGTCACCGTAGAAGGAAAGGTTCACAGCGTCCCTTCGCTTACGTATTACGGAAAAAAACGTTCGCGCCTTACGTTTCGGCTGCTAGTAAACCGCTATTTGATTACGGTTACTTGTTTTAATCGCCCTTACTATAAATCAAAGTTAGAAATCGATCAAACTGTTACGGTTACGGGGAAATGGGATCAGCATCGGCAAACGATTAACTTGCAGGAGCTTCAATTTTCTCCGTTTGTTAAAAATCAAACGATTGAGCCTGTTTACTCGGTTAAAGGCAGCTTAACGGTCAAAGGAATGCGGAAGTTCGTCTCTCTTGCGTTGAAGAATTATGGCAGCAGCATTCAGGATATGCTCCCGGCCTCTATTCGTTCTAGATACAAACTAGTAACGCGTGAAGAAGCGGTTAGAAGTATTCACTTACCTCGTGATCATGAAGATTTAAAACAAGCAAGACGCCGATTTGTCTATGAAGAATTTCTACTTTTTCAATTAAAAATGCAGGCGCTTAGAAAGCGCGAAAGAGAAGAAACACCTGGAATGAAGCAAGCATTTGATTCAACTGAGCTGGTAAACTTCACGAACTTGCTGCCGTTTCCGTTAACAAACGCTCAAAAACGTGTAGTAAACGAAATTACGCACGATATGAAATCGCCTTATCGCATGAATCGCTTGCTGCAAGGTGATGTAGGGTCTGGTAAAACAGTCGTAGCAGCGGTTGCTTTATACGCCACTGTTTTAGCAGGGCATCAAGGTGCTTTAATGGTACCGACTGAAATTTTAGCTGAACAGCATGCTGAGTCATTGACTGCGATGCTTGAAAAGGTAGGAATCAGCGTAGGCTTGCTAACAGGGTCTGTTAAAGGAAAAGCAAGAAGAGAGCTGCTTCAGCGAGTGAAAGACGGAGATGTTCATGTATTAGTAGGTACACATGCCTTAATTCAAGATGAAGTTATATATAATAGCTTAGGGCTCGTCATTACGGATGAACAGCACCGCTTTGGAGTTGGGCAGCGCCGGGTTTTACGTGAAAAAGGAGAGAGTCCGGATGTACTGTTTATGACGGCGACTCCTATTCCGAGAACTCTTGCTATTACGGTGTTTGGAGAAATGGATGTGTCCATTATTGATGAAATGCCAGCAGGACGTAAGGCAATTGAAACATACTGGGTAAAACATGATATGCTTGAACGTATTTTACATTTTGTTGAAAAAGAAATACATGACGGCAGACAAGCTTACGTTATTTGCCCATTGATTGAAGAATCGGACAAGCTGGATGTTCAAAATGCAATTGATGTACATGCAACACTCACTCACTATTTTAATGGAAAAGCAAGCGTTGGTCTCATGCACGGAAGATTGTCACCTGATGAAAAAGAAGAAGTGATGAAACAATTTAGCGTAAATGACGTGCAGATTTTAGTATCAACAACGGTTGTAGAAGTTGGAGTGAACGTTCCGAATGCAACCGTGATGGTCATTTATGATGCAGAGCGCTTTGGGTTATCTCAGCTTCATCAGCTAAGAGGACGCGTAGGACGAGGAGATGCACAGTCGTATTGCATTCTGCTCGCGGATCCGAAATCAGAAGTTGGAAAAGAACGAATGACCATTATGACGGAAACAAACGATGGATTTGTATTATCAGAAAGAGACTTAGAGCTTCGTGGACCTGGTGATTTCTTTGGAAGAAAACAAAGCGGGATGCCTGAGTTTAAAGTAGCCGATATGGTGCACGATTACCGTGCGCTTGAAGTAGCTCGAGAAGATGCTGCTAAGCTTGTAAATTCCGACAGCTTTTGGACAGAAGATCAGTTTGCACTGCTGAGAATACAACTAGAAGCAACGGGCGTATTGACTGGAGAAAAATTTGATTAGTAAAAGAGACTGAAACAAAGTAGTTTAGTTGAAGGAAAATCCGAACGATCAATCGTTCGGATTTTTTTCATTGTGATGATGAACGTAGATTTCATGTATGTGACGGGGATATAGGTGCTTCTAACTGTTAAGTGAAGGGCAAGGCACTTCTGCGGGGAAAGCGGAATAGATGAGACCCCGCAGAAGCGTAAGAGACGAGGAGGGTCACCGGCCGGCCGCGGAAAGCGAAGTCTTGCACGGAAATCCGTAGCGGTGTAACAAGCAATCTATACGAGCTCCTTTACCCCATTTGTTCATCTTTAGATTGGAGTGATCTAGTTATGTCTCAATCTCTTTTCGTCTATAAAGATAAAAAGCCGCTTAGAGTGAAAGAGTTAGCCGCTGGTGGCCATTAATACGACGTCAATGCACAGAATACAGCATGTGAAAAATGTTGCAATTAGAAGGCAATGATTATATACTGCTATTAGTACCTAGTATTAAAAGTTCGGATGGTGGACAATGAAGCGCAGTAAAAAAGAAAGACAGCAGCTATTAAAAACGACAATTGAAGAAAACCCATTTATTACGGATGAAGAACTAGCAGACCGTTTTTCAGTGAGCGTTCAAACAATTCGATTAGACCGCCTAGAGTTGTCGATTCCTGAACTGCGAGAACGTATTAAGCATGTAGCTTCAAAACAACTAGACGAGGAAGTGCGTTCGCTTCCGATTGAAGAAGTAATTGGAGAAGTTATCGACATTGAACTAGATCAATCAGCGATATCTATTTTTGATGTGAAAACAGAGCATGTGTTTCAGCGTAATCAAATCGCTCGTGGTCACCACCTTTTTGCGCAAGCTAATTCGTTAGCTGTCGCTGTTATTAACAACGAACTAGCGCTCACAGCAGATGCGTCGATCCGTTATCATCGCCCTGTTAAGCTTCATGAACGAGTGATAGCAAAAGCGAAAGTTCTGTCAACTAGTGAAGTGCGAACCACCGTTGAGGTAAACAGCTATGTAGGGCAAGAGCAAGTGTTCTCTGGCACTTTTAAAATGTATCGTTCTACAAAGGATAAATAATAAAAAGGATGAGACGCAACATGAAACTAGCTATTGATGCAATGGGCGGAGATCATGCACCGAAAGCCATTATTGAAGGTGTAGAAAAAGCTACTGCTCAATTTAAAGAATTACATATTACGTTAATTGGAAACGAATCAGAAATAAAAAAATATTTAACAAATTCAGATCGTATTTCGATTATTCATACAGAAGAAACCATTGATGCAACTGATGAGCCAGTGCGAGCTGTGCGCCGTAAAAAACAAGCATCTATGGTATTAATGGCAAATGAAGTAGCCGAAGGTCGTGCTGATGCTTGTATTTCAGCAGGAAATACAGGGGCGTTAATGACAGCGGGACTTTTTATTGTAGGTCGCATCAAAGGCATTGAACGTCCAGCACTTGCTCCGACGCTTCCGACACTAGATGGAAAAGGCTTTTTAATGCTAGACGTTGGTGCAAACGTTGATGCCAAGCCTGAACATTTGCTCCAGTACGCTGTGATGGGGTCTGTGTATGCCGAAAAAGTACGCGGCATTCAAGCTCCTAGAGTGGGACTGCTGAACATTGGAACTGAGGATAAAAAAGGAAATGATTTAACAAAGCAAGCCTTTCAGCTGCTAAAAAATGCTGATCTTAATTTTGTAGGCAACGTGGAATCCCGTGATTTGCTAAACGGCGTAGCGGATGTGGTTGTAACAGATGGTTTTACAGGGAATATGACTCTTAAGAGCATTGAGGGAACGGCGCTTTCTTTGTTTTCTATGATTAAACAAGAATTAATGAGCACGTTAAAAAGCAAGTTAGCCGCAGCGGTGCTAAAGCCTCAGCTGCAGGGGTTAAAAGCGAAAATGGATTACAGTGAATATGGAGGCGCAGGGCTGTTTGGATTGCATGCGCCTGTTATCAAAGCGCACGGTTCGTCGGATGCGAATGCAGTATTTAGCGCGATTAAGCAAGCTGTGAATATGGTGGAAAACAATGTGTCTTCCACTATTCAAAAAGCCATCGAACAAACTGCTAATGAAGAAAAGGAGAGATAAGAAATGGGGAAAATTGCTTTTATCTTTCCAGGCCAAGGGTCACAAACTGTTGGTATGGGAAAAGATTTATATGATGGAACAGAGGAAGCGAAAAAGCTGATTCATACAGCTGACGAAGCTTTAGGGTTCAGTCTTTCAAACATTATTTTTGAAGGGCCTCAAGAAGAATTGACTTTAACTTATCACGCTCAACCTGCTCTTTTAACAACGAGTACAATGCTGCTTGAAGCATTTAAAACGAGCGGAATTACACCCGATTTTGTTGCGGGTCACAGTCTAGGAGAATACAGTGCGCTTGTGGCTGCTGAGGTTTTATCGTTTAAAGATGCCGTTGTTGCTGTTCACAAAAGAGGTCGCTATATGGACGAAGCTGTACCAGCAGGTCAAGGTACAATGGCAGCAGTGCTTGGCATGTCAGCGGAAGATCTAGAAGCCGTTACCGCTCAAATTACAAGCGAAGGCGACGCTGTTCAGCTTGCAAATATTAACTGTCCGGGTCAAATTGTTATTTCAGGTACGGTAAATGGCGTAGAAAAAGCAGGAGCTCTTGCCAAAGAAAAAGGTGCAAAACGTGTGATTCCTCTAGTGGTAAGCGGTCCGTTCCACTCTAGTTTAATGAAGCCAGCCGCTGAAAAACTACGTGATACGCTAGAAACAGTGGGCTTTAGCGATGCGAAAGTTCCAGTCATAGCAAACGTAACAGCAAAGCCGGTTACTGACAGTCAAGATATTCAAAACAAGCTAGTGGAACAACTGTATTCTCCAGTGAGATGGGAAGAAACAGTTGAAACACTTCTTGCAGAAGGTGTAGATACATTTGTTGAAATTGGACCAGGAAAAGTATTATCAGGTCTTGTGAAAAAAGTAAATCGCCGTGCGGCTGTGTATGCTGTTAATGATCTTACATCATTAAAATCAACGATTGACGCACTAAAAGGGGGAGAATAACATGTTACAAGGGAAAGTTGCGGTTGTAACAGGCGCTTCTCGCGGAATTGGTCGTGCCGTTGCAATTGAGCTGGGAAAGCTTGGTGCTAAAGTAGTTGTAAACTATTCTGGCAGCGAAGCGAAAGCTCTTGAAGTTGTGGATGAAATTAAAGGATTAGGAACGGATGCAATTGCTGTACAAGCAAATGTGGCAGAAAGTGATTCTGTACAAGCAATGATAAAAGAAGCGATTTCTACATTTGGTTCAGTAGATATTTTAGTGAACAACGCGGGCATCACACGTGATAATCTTCTTATGCGTATGAAAGAAGACGAATGGGATGATGTTATTAATACAAACTTAAAAGGCGTATTTTTGTGTACAAAAGCAGTTACTCGTCAAATGATGAAGCAGCGCGCAGGACGTATCATTAATATTTCATCAATTGTCGGCGTCAGCGGTAATGCTGGACAAGCAAATTATGTAGCAGCAAAATCAGGCGTGATTGGTTTAACAAAAACAACTGCCAAAGAATTAGCGAGCCGCAATATTACAGTGAATGCAGTTGCTCCTGGTTTCATTGCAACAGACATGACGGATAAATTGAATGAAGAAGTGCAGGCGGAAATGTTAAAGCAAATCCCTCTTGCAAGCTTTGGCCAGCCTGAGGATGTTGCGAACGCAGTTGCGTTTTTAGCATCAGATGCAAGCCGTTATATTACGGGTCAAACGATTCACGTTGACGGCGGAATGGTGATGTAAAAAAGGCACTTTACGAAAAGTGTAATTTGGTGATAAAGTACAAAGGGACGTTTACTAGGCGACCGATAAACTTTATTATTCAACCATAGTATTTTAGATGGAAATCATCTATAATGACTTGAGGGGAGGTGAAGAACAATGGCAGAGGTACTAGAACGCGTAACAACAATCATTGTTGATCGTCTTGGTGTAGACAAAAGTGAAGTGAAACTAGAATCTAGTTTCAAAGAAGACTTAGGTGCTGACTCTCTAGACGTAGTTGAATTTGTAATGGAGCTTGAAGAGGAATTTGATATCGAAATTTCTGACGAAGAAGCTGAAAAAATTTCAACTGTAGGAGATGCAGTTAATTACATACAGAGCCAAATTTAATCTGTAGTATATGTATGAAAAGCCCCGTTAAACAGCGGGGCTTTCTCTTCTTTTTAAGAATTTCAAAAAAAGACCTCTTTTTTTTGAAAAGGTAGTGTATCTTTTAGGATACCTCGTTTTATAATGAGAGATGTTAGGAAAAAACTACGAAACAATTGAAGCAGGTAAGCGGAGGTATTTTATGCCTAAACAATATTCAAATCGAGATCGAAAGATGAACGTGAAATTCAAGCAAAATTTTGCAGAGTTTCAAAAGGAAATTGGTATTCAGTTTACAAATGAAGCGCTTCTTTTTCAAGCATTTACACATTCATCCTATGTGAATGAGCATCGCAGAAGACCGTATGAAGACAACGAGCGTCTTGAGTTTTTAGGAGATGCTGTATTAGAGCTAACCGTATCACAATTTTTATTTAAAAAATATCCAACGATGAGTGAAGGTGAGTTAACGAAGCTTCGTGCAGCAGTTGTGTGCGAACCGTCGCTTGTTACTTTTGCAAATGAAATGGATTTTGGTAAACTAGTGTTACTTGGAAAAGGTGAAGAGATGACAGGCGGCCGATCTAGACCGGCTTTACTGGCCGATGTGTTTGAAGCATTTATAGGAGCTCTTTATTTAGACCAAGGGCTTGATACGGTAGTAACGATTCTAAAAAAAGTTGTCTTTCCAAAAATTAATGAAGGTGCTTTTTCTCATGTGATGGATTTCAAAAGCCAGCTTCAAGAAGTGATTCAACGTGATGGAGTTGGACAATTAGAATACAAAGTTTTGCAAGAAAAAGGTCCAGCGCATAATCGCGAATTCTTATCTCGCGTATCGTTAAATGGTGAAGAGCTCGGCGTTGGTGTAGGCCGTTCGAAAAAAGAAGCAGAGCAAAAAGCAGCTCAAGTAGCTATTACGAAAATTAGAGCGAGTCAAACGAAATAAAATGATCCCCCTCTTAACGTATTCGTTATAAAGGGGGATTTGCTATGAAAAGATTACAAGTGTGAGGGGGGATTTCTATGTTCCTCAAACGATTAGATATTGCAGGGTTCAAATCGTTTGCAGAAAAAGTATCGATAGATTTTGTGCCAGGTGTAACGGCGGTAGTAGGACCGAATGGAAGCGGAAAAAGCAACATTACGGATGCCATACGCTGGGTGCTTGGAGAACAGTCAGCCAAATCGCTTCGTGGAGGGAAAATGGAGGACATTATTTTTGCGGGAAGCGAATCACGCCGTGCGGTAAACGTGGCTGACGTAACGCTGACGTTGGAAAATGATGACCAGTTTCTCCCGCTTGACTACCATGAAGTTAGTATTACAAGGCGCGTGTACCGCTCAGGAGACAGTGAATTTTTTATTAACAACCAGCCGTGCCGCTTGAAAGATATTGTCGATTTATTTATGGATTCAGGACTTGGAAGAGAAGCTTTTTCGATTATCAGTCAAGGAAAAGTAGAAGAAGTACTAAGCAGTAAATCTGACGAGCGCCGTAAAATTTTTGAAGAAGCTGCAGGTGTATTAAAATACAAAACGCGTAAACGAAAAGCGGAGCTCCGGCTTCTCGAAACGCAAGAAAATTTAAATCGAGTGGTAGATATTCTTCATGAAATTGAAGGCCAGTTAGAGCCTTTACAGATTCAATCGTCTATTGCAAAAGATTATTTGCAGAAAAAAGAAGAATTAGAGCACATTGATGTGGCTGTTACGGTATTTGAAGTTGAAGATCTTCATCAGAAATGGGAAAAATTAAAAGCTGAAATGGCTCAGCACGAGCAGCTTGAAGAATCTCTCGCGACGAATATTCGCACGCGTGAAGGAGAAATCCAGACCCTTCGTTTACACATTCAGCAAATAGATGAACAACTAGACTCTTTACATAAAAAACTACTATATGTAAGTGAAGAAGTAGAAAAGCTAGAAGGCAAAAAAGAAGTATTAAAAGAGCGTAAGAAAAATGCCTTTCAAAATAAAGAGCAGCTGGAACGTTTAGTAAAAGAGTATACTCATAAGCATCAAGAGCTAAGTAAAGCAAAAGACAGTGAAGGAAAAGATCTTCAGCAATCTCAAAAAGAAGTACAAGAGATACGTCTGAAGCTTACTGAGCAGGAACAGCTGTTCAGGCAGTACAGCGAGAATCTAGAAGAAAAACTTGAACAGATGAAAAGCGAGTATTTTGAATTAGCGAACGCTCAAACATCCGCCCGAAATGAAATTTCATTTTTAGAGCAGCAAAAAATGCAAACGTTTGAAAAAGAGCAGCGTTTAACAAAATCCAACGAGCAATACGTAGAACAGCGCCGTGAATTAACGCAGCGAAAAGAAGCGGCGATCAAAAGGCTTGCTCAGTTTCGTCAAGAGCTTCAGCAGGCTGTACAAGTGTATAAGCAGCAAGGAGAGAAGCTTGAGTCATTAAGGCAAGCCTATCGCAAACAAGAGTCTACTCTTTATCAAGCTTATCAGTACGTACAGCAGACAAAATCACGAAAAGAAATGCTGGAAGAGATGCAAGAAGACTATGAAGGTTATTTTCACGGTGTAAAAGAAGTATTAAAAGCGCGTGATGAGAAGCTTGCAGGTATCAAAGGCGCGATTGCTGAGCTAATTAATGTGCCAAAAGAGTATGAAACAGCGCTTGAAATTGCCCTTGGAGGAGCAGCTCAGCATATTGTCGTTCAAGACGAACAAAGTGCACGTCAGGCAATTGGCTTTTTGAAACAAAATGGTTACGGGAGAGCTACGTTTTTACCACTGACGTCTGTAAAAGACCGTTATGTTCCCGCTCAAACTATTTCTATGCTAGAGAGCCATGAAGCGTATGTAGGAATCGCTTCATCTCTTGTTAAGTACGAAGCTACCTACGACCGAGTTATTAAAAATTTGCTTGGAACCGTTATTGTAGTCAATGATTTAAAAGGTGCAAATGAACTTGCCCGTCTTGTGCAGCACCGCTATCGTTTTGTGACCGTTAAAGGAGATGTCGTCAACCCCGGTGGTTCGATGACAGGCGGTTCAATGAAGCAAAAGTCTAACTCTTTGTTAGGCCGTCAGCGTGAAGTGGAAGCCATTACGGCAAAAATAGAAGAGATGGAACAAAAGACGCTTGTGCTCGAGCAAGATGTGAAAGATAAAAAGTCACAGATTGAGGAGCTTCAGCAGGAAATTAATAAACAGCAGGCATTTGTGGAACGCTTGAAAGACAAAGAGCAGGAATCTGACCGAGAAGTAAAGCAAATTGACATCGAAGAAAAAGCAGTGAATGACCGCTTAACCATGTACGATCATGATATTGCTAGCTTTAGACAAGATCAGACGAGCTTGTCTGCTCGAATTGATGAGCTCCATACAAGTTTGCAAGGAAATCAGCAGCAGGCAAATGTATTAGAGAAAAACATTGAAGAGTTAGCTGCACGCAAGCATACACAGCAAACGTCTAAAGAAACGGTTCAACATGAGCTTACAGAAGTAAAAGTCCTTCTTGCGAAAAAAGAACAGTTCCTCGCAAATCAGCAAGAAAAATATGAAAGAGTGTGCTTTGAACTTGATCAAACCATTCAGCGTTTGTCTGAAGCTACAGATGACCTTTCTCTTTTAACGAGTGAAATCACGAGCAACGACTCGGGTGAACTTCAGCTCGAAGAAGCGGCGCATGAGCGAATAAAAGAAAAGACAGAAACGTTACAATTAATGGATGACTGCAGATCAGAGCGGTTGAAAGCCCAGAATAAACTTGAAGACGAAGAGAGGATTGTAAAAGAGCTGCAGCGTCAGTACAAACAAATTACGGATGCTTTAAAAGATGAAGAAGTCAAAATCAATCGAATTGACGTAGAGCTAGACAGCCGTCTGCAGCAGCTGACAGAAGAGTACGAAATTAGCTTTGAAGCAGCAAAAGAAAAATATCCTTTAACATTAGATATTCAAGAAGCAAGGAAAAAAATCAAGCTCATTAAGCTGGCAATTGATGAATTAGGAACCGTAAACCTAGGTTCTATTGAACAATACGAACGCGTTTCAGAGCGCTATGAATTTTTAAATACGCAGCGAGCGGACCTTGACGAAGCGAAAAATACGCTGTATCAAGTGATTGAAGAAATGGACGAGGAAATGAAGAAACGTTTTTCTGATACGTTCTCTCGTATCCGCAATGAATTTGGTACAGTGTTCTCTTCCCTATTCGGAGGAGGAAAAGCGGATTTAAAATTAACAGATCCGAAAGATTTATTAAATACAGGTGTGGAAATTGTTGCCCAGCCTCCTGGGAAAAAACTGCAGAATCTAGGGTTGCTGTCAGGCGGCGAGCGTTCGTTAACAGCCATTGCTCTCCTGTTTTCTATTTTGAAAGTACGTCCGGTGCCGTTTTGTGTGCTAGATGAGGTGGAAGCAGCGCTTGATGAAGCAAACGTTCATCGCTTCGCTACGTATTTACGCAAATTTAGTAATCAAACACAGTTCATTGTTATTACTCACCGAAAAGGTACAATGGAAGAAGCTGATGTACTGTACGGTGTGACAATGCAAGAATCTGGCGTATCGAAATTAGTCTCTGTTCGTTTAGAAGAATCAAAGCAATATGTTTAACTCATAGAATGAAAGGGTGGTACGAATGAGCTTTTTTAAGAAACTAAAAGAAAAAATTACAATGCAAACCGATTCTGTTACCCAAAAATTTAAAGATGGACTATCAAAAACGCGCAATTCTTTTTCAGAACGCGTGAATGATCTAGTGTCTCGCTATCGTCAAGTAGACGAAGAGTTTTTTGAGGAATTAGAAGAAATTTTAATTAGTGCTGATGTCGGTGTGGCTACCGTGTTGGATTTAATTGATGACTTAAAATCGGAAGTGAAACGCCGTAATATTAAGGATCCTCAAGATGTACAGGCTGTCATCTCTGAGAAATTAATTGATATTTATGAATCTGGTGAAGAGCAGATTGGTGAACTGAATATGCAGCAAAATGATTTAACGGTGATTTTGTTTGTAGGGGTAAACGGCGTTGGGAAAACAACAACAATTGGAAAAATTGCGCATAAATTCAAACAAGAAGGCAAAAAAGTCGTAATGGCAGCAGGAGATACGTTCCGTGCCGGTGCGATTGAGCAGTTAGAAGTATGGGGAGAACGCGTTGGTGTGGATGTTATTAAGCAATCTGCAGGCTCTGACCCTGCCGCTGTCATGTATGACGCTGTTCAGTCAGCTAAGGCTCGAAAAGCAGATGTTTTATTATGTGATACAGCAGGGCGCCTTCAAAATAAAGTAAATTTAATGAAAGAATTAGAGAAAGTAAAGCGTGTTATTGAACGAGAAATTCCTGGTGCTCCTCATGAGGTACTGCTTGTACTTGATGCGACGACGGGTCAAAATGCTTTAAGTCAGGCTAAAACATTCTCAGAAGCAACGAACGTGACGGGAATTGTGTTAACAAAACTAGATGGTACGGCTAAAGGCGGAATTGTTCTTGCCATTCGAAACGAACTGAAGCTTCCTGTTAAATTCGTTGGACTTGGAGAAAAAGTGGACGACCTTCAGCCGTTTGACACGGAGCAATATATCTATGGGTTATTTGCCAATGCTGTAGAAGAAGAAACAGAAAAAGAGGCGTAATCTAAAAAGAGGCTGGGATATAAGTATCTTAGTTGAAGGGCGATCCGAACGATTAATCGTTCGGATTTTTTTATTAGCAGGGTGGATGCAGGTTTCATATTTATTCTTCTTTAAATTGAAGTAATTTAGTTATATCTCCATCTCTTTTAAGTGGGAAAATGTGAGGTGTTAAGGAAAAAACTTGACATTCAAACCTCGCCTAGTTAAACTAATAACATGTAAAGGCTTTTCACTTAACAAGGGGGCGGTCAGATGGTTGAAAAGAGCGTGCATATGCTCGAAAAAACAACAAGAATGAATTACTTATTTGACTTCTATCAGGCGCTGTTGACGCCCAAACAAAGAAGTTATATGTCACTTTATTACTTGGATGATTATTCCCTCGGTGAAATAGCGGAAGAATTTGATGTGAGTCGTCAAGCAGTTTATGATAATATAAAACGTACAGAGCAAATGCTTGAACAATATGAGGAAAAGCTATTGTTATTTCAACGGTTTCAAGAGCGTCAATCAATTGTTCAACAACTGAAAGACGAACTTGCAGCCGACTTACACAAGAACAGTAAGCTTTCTTCTCTTCTTGATTCGCTCGAGAAATTAGATTAGGGGGCGGCGTATATGGCATTTGAAGGATTAGCCGACCGTTTGCAAAGCACACTGCAAAAGTTAAAAGGAAAAGGAAAAGTTAACGAAGCTGATGTTAAAGAAATGATGCGTGAAGTTAGACTTGCCCTTTTAGAAGCCGATGTAAACTTTAAAGTAGTAAAAGACTTTGTTAAGCGCGTAAGCGAACGTGCTGTAGGTCAAGACGTTCTTAAGAGCTTAACGCCTGGACAACAAGTTATTAAGGTTGTACAAGAAGAATTAACTGCACTTATGGGCGGAGAGCAAAGCAAGATTGCAGTAGCTCCAAAAGCTCCAACTGTAATTATGATGGTTGGACTTCAAGGTGCAGGTAAAACAACAACAACCGGTAAACTTGCCAATTTATTACGTAAAAAATATAACCGTAATCCATTGCTTGTAGCAGCAGATATTTATCGTCCGGCAGCTATTAAACAGCTTGAAACACTAGGAAAACAGCTTAGCATGTCTGTTTTTTCATTAGGTGATCAAGTAAGTCCTGTGGAGATTGCGAAACAAGCTATTGCTCATGCGAAAGAAGAGCATCACGATTATGTATTAATTGATACAGCGGGACGTTTGCATGTTGATGAAAATTTAATGGAGGAGTTAGAACAGATTAAAGAGCTTTCTAACCCAGACGAAATTTTCCTTGTTGTCGATGCGATGACGGGTCAAGATGCAGTAAACGTTGCGGATAGCTTTAATAAGCAATTAGGATTAACTGGAGTTGTATTAACGAAACTAGACGGCGATACGCGCGGTGGTGCAGCGCTTTCTATTCGTGCAGTAACCGATACACCAATTAAGTTTGTCGGTCTTGGAGAAAAAATGGATGCTATTGAAGCATTCCATCCAGAGCGTATGGCTTCCCGTATCTTAGGTATGGGTGATGTGCTGACGCTTATCGAAAAGGCTCAGGCAAATGTAGATGCTGAAAAAGCAAAAGAGCTTGAAGCTAAGCTGCGCACGCAGTCATTTACATTTGATGACTTTTTAGATCAACTTGCTCAGGTGCGTCAAATGGGACCGCTTGATGAGCTGATTGGTATGCTTCCGGGCGCCAATAAAGTAAAGGGGCTCAAAAACCTGCAGGTGGATGAAAAGCAAATTAATCATGTAGAAGCAATTATTCGTTCTATGACGAAAGCGGAAAAAACAAACCCTGAAATCATTAATGCAAGTCGAAGAAAGCGTATTGCAAAAGGAAGCGGACGTTCTGTACAAGAAGTCAACCGTTTGCTTAAACAATTTGAAGACATGAAAAAAATGATGAAACAAATGACAAATATGTCAAAAGGCAAGAAAAAGGGTATGAAACTTCCATTCTTTTCATGATAAAACGCTTGATTTGGACTGAAAAACCAAAGAAAATAAAATATTTTTCTAGTGTTAAGAAAAAAACCTTTACAAACATTTTACCTATTTGATATTATATTATCTTGTTGAAACATATTCGGAGGTGCTTTATAAAATGGCAGTAAAAATTCGTTTAAAACGTATGGGAGCTAAAAAATCTCCTTTCTATCGTATCGTAGCAGCAGACTCTCGTTCACCACGTGATGGACGTTACATCGAAGTAGTTGGAACTTACAATCCTGTAGTTCAACCAGCTGAAGTTAAAATCGATGAAGAGCTAGCTCTTAAATGGTTACAAAATGGTGCTAAACCATCTGATACAGTTCGTAACCTTTTCTCTAACGAAGGCATCATGGAAAAATTCCATAATGCTAAATTAGGAAAATAATTTCACTCGAGATGACATCACTAATCGAAACAATTGTAAAGCCGCTTGTTGATTACCCAGCTGATGTTAAAGTGGAGGAACAAGAAGATGAACGTCAAGTGACGTACATTCTTACTGTTCACCAAGAAGATGTCGGCAAAGTAATCGGCAAACAAGGCCGCGTTGCAAAAGCGATTCGAACTGTTGTGAATGCAGCAGCATCACAGCAAGGTAAAAAAGTGTATGTGAAAATTCAAGAGTAATCAAAAAGGGAGAGGGATAACCTCGCCCTTTTTTTATGTTATGATAAGATGAACGTTTTGATCACAGTAAGTCTTTTGCGAGCAAGAAGCAGCTATTTCAATATGCATGTAAAAAGCACAAGGTCACTATCTTGAGAGCGGAGGGAACGTTTTGAACATTATTCAAAAAGTGGTTGTGAAACAAGTGTTAACTGAAGCAAGCAAACAAGATCTTGAAAATCGTTTTATAAATCGCAAGCAGGCGCTTGAAAAAGAAATGGAACAGCTGAAATTTCAGTTAAAGCACATGGAAAAAGCCAATAAAGGTTCTTCTTTATTACATAGTCAGTTTGAAAAAGAAAAATCCGCTCGCCTTGAAAAAATTGAAGTGTTGAACTTTCAGCTGACGCAATTAGAAAAGCTTCCTTTAGGGAGCGAACTCGTTGAAACGGAACTGGATGCCTTGGTAGAGGTAGAAATCGGCGATGATTGGGAAAAGATAAAAGAAAGTAAAACAATTATTATAAAAGATAGCAAAGTTGTTGAGATTAGATAGAGGTGAAGAAGTATGAAATGGTTTAAGGTTGGAAAAATTGTGAATACCCATGGTGTAAAAGGAGAAGTTCGTATTGTATCAACTACGGATTTTGCTGATGAGCGTTATGAAAAAGGAAATAAACTTTATATCTTCAAAGAAAAGCAAAGCGAGCCGGTAGAAGTAACAGTAGCAAGCCACCGCAGGCATAAAAATTTTGATCTGCTTACATTCGAAGGCTATCAAAACGTAAATGATGTTGAGCAGTATAAAAACTGCGAAGTAAAAATCCCTGAGGAGCAGCTAACGGATTTAGAAGACGGTGAATTCTATTTCCACGAAATTATTGGCTGTACAGTAAAAACAGAAGACGGAGTAGAGGTAGGAACGGTCAAAGAAATTTTAACGCCGGGAGCTAATGATGTGTGGGTTGTTAAAAAAGGCGGAAAAGAAGTTCTTATTCCTTACATCGACGACGTTGTACAATCTATTGATATAGATGAAAAAGAGATTGTTATTACAGTAATGGAAGGGTTATTGGACTAATGAAAATTGATGTACTGTCGCTATTTCCTTCTATGTTTGACGGTGTTTTTGGTGAATCAATTTTGAAAAAAGCACAGGAAAAAAATGCGGTTGAACTGAATGTAGTTAATTTCCGAGAATATTCTACGAACAAACATCAAAATGTGGACGATTATCCTTACGGCGGAGGTGCTGGAATGGTATTGACGCCTCAGCCTATTTTTGACGCTGTAGAAAAGCTGACTGAAACAGCCAAGAAGCCCCGGGTAGTTTTGCTTTGTCCGCAGGGCGAACGCTATACACAGGCAAAAGCAGAAGAGCTAGCAGCAGAAGAGCATTTAATTTTTATTTGCGGTCATTACGAAGGATATGATGAACGAATTCGTGAGCAGCTGGTAACTGATGAAATTTCAATTGGTGACTATGTATTAACTGGAGGAGAGCTTGGTGCAATGGTTGTGATCGATAGCGTTGTTCGCCTGCTTCCCGATGTGCTTGGCAATAATCATTCAGCTGTACAGGACTCACACAGTACCGGTTTACTAGAGCACCCCCACTATACGCGTCCCGCTGATTTTAGAGGCTTAACGGTTCCTGAAGTACTTATGTCAGGAAATCATAAAAAAATTGAACAGTGGCGCCAAAAAGAGTCTTTAAAGCGCACGCTGCTTCGAAGACCGGATATGCTTGAAAAGATAGAGCTAACAGAAGAGCAAAAGAAACTAGTAGCTCAATTAAAAGAAGAAAATCAGCTTTCATAAATCCATAAAATTTATGCATAAACTCTGTTGCATACGGTATAAGAGTGTGCTAAGATAGATTTTGTGGCTTGGGCAGATGTCTGGTCACCTATAACGATGTTCCGCTGCAATGATTGAAAAGCATTGGTATGAGCGTCTGTTGGAAGGAGTTGAAACACGCGATGCAAAAATTAATCGAAGAGATTACAAAAGAACAATTAAAAACAGATCTTCCTACGTTCCGTCCTGGTGATACTGTACGTGTACACGTAAATATCGTTGAGGGTACTCGTGAACGTGTTCAGGTATTTGAAGGTGTTGTTATTAAGCGTCGTGGCGGTGGTATCAGCGAAACATTTACAGTACGTAAGATTTCTTACGGTGTAGGTGTAGAGCGTACATTCCCACTTCATACGCCAAAAATTGCAAAAATCGAAGTAATGCGCCGCGGTAAAGTACGCCGTGCGAAACTTTATTACCTACGTGAATTACGTGGTAAAGCTGCGCGTATTAAAGAAATTCGATAATAGTAAAGGGGAGCTTGTTTATACAAGCTCCTTTTTTCAAATGTTTTTTTAGAACGATTCGTTCTCTGACAGTAAAAAATAGACGTACAAGTCATCATTTTTTTATTCTATTTATTTATTAGGCGTTTCAAACATTATCGTTTAAAATAAAGGTATGACATAAGAGTTGGAGGACTGAAGATGGCTCGAAAGAAAAATGAACTGTGGGAATGGATAAAAGCAATCGCCATTGCCGTACTGTTAGCTGTTGTAATTCGCTATTTCTTGTTTGCACCGATTGTAGTAGATGGACTTTCTATGATGCCTACGCTGCATGACCAAAATCGAATGATTGTAAATAAGTTCTCCTATAAGATTGGTGATCCTGATCGCTTTGATATTATTGTTTTTCATGCTACAGCGGAAAAAGATTACATAAAACGTATTATCGGACTGCCGGGTGATCATATTGAGTATCGAAATGATACGCTATATGTAAATGGAAAAGCTTATAAAGAACCCTATTTAGATCAGTATAAAAAAGAAGTGATTGACGGTAATTTAACCGAAGATTTTAAACTAGAAGACGTAACGGGTAAAAAGACCGTGCCAGAAGGCTATTTGTTCGTGATGGGAGATAATCGACGCTACAGTAAAGACAGCCGTCAGATTGGCTTTGTGAGCATGGACAAGGTGCTTGGTAAAACGAGCGCCGTATACTGGCCGATTAAAGAAGCACGTTTTGCAAAGTAAAATATAAAAGGTGAGTAAAATATGACAATTCAATGGTTTCCTGGCCACATGGCCAAGGCCAGAAGACAAGTAACTGAAAAGCTAAAATTGATTGATATTGTATACGAACTGGTTGATGCACGCATTCCGCAATCATCGCGAAATCCAATGATTGATGAGATTATTGTGAACAAGCCGAGAATCGTATTGCTGAATAAAGTGGACAAAGCTGATCCGCGCGTTACTCAGCAGTGGCTAGATTATTACAAAGCACAAGGTATTTATGCCTTAGCTATTGACGCACAAGCAGGTAAAGGAATGAAACAAATTGTTTCGTCTTCCAAAGAACTTCTTCAAGAGAAGTTTGACCGTATGCGCGCAAAAGGAGTCAAAAAACCCCGCGCTATTCGAGCGATGATTGTAGGGATTCCTAACGTTGGTAAATCCACGCTGATTAATCGCCTTGCCAGTAAAAAAATCGCCAAGACCGGAGATCGTCCAGGTGTGACGCAAGCACAGCAGTGGATTAAGGTAGGAAATGAGCTGGAGCTACTTGATACGCCAGGTATTTTGTGGCCTAAGTTTGAAGATGAAACAGTTGGATATAAGCTTGCGACAACGGGTGCTATTAAAGATACCATTTTAAATATGCAAGATGTTGCTGTTTATGCGCTGCGCTTCTTAACTAGCCATTACCCAGAACAATTAAAGCAGCGTTATGATTTAAATGAAATCCCTGAAGACATTGTAGAGCTTTTTGATGCAATTGGGTCGCGCCGCGGCTGTTTAATGGGTGGCGGCATGGTGGATTACGATAAAACGGCTGAGCTTGTTCTTCGAGAAATTCGAACGGATAAAATTGGCACCTTTACATTTGATGATCCAAGTGAAGCTGAACAGCAGCTGTAAGCAATACATTGCGAACTGAAACAAAAAACGCCTCTGCCTTTTTAGCATGAGGCGTTTTTTATGTAAAAGTGCCGCATGGAAATGTTGATATAAAGAAGGTGGAGCTAATGAAAAAGAGTATTAAGGAAATAAAAGAAGAACTAAAGCAAGTGAGAAGCCCGGAAGATGCTTTATTTAAGGCATATGCGCAAGATGAGCGTAAAGGTGTGCAGCAGGTTATTATTCAAAAACAAAGGCAATTTGAAGCCGCTGAGCGCTTGAAGAAACAGTTTGATGAAATGATGGCATATGAAAACGAATTATACAATCAAGGAGCAACCTATATTGCCGGAGTAGATGAAGTAGGAAGAGGACCGCTAGCAGGACCGGTAGTAGCTGCTGCTGTTATTTTGCCGCCGGATTTTTTTCTCCCTGGTTTGACGGATTCAAAGAAGTTATCAGAAGCAAAGCGAGAAGCGTTTTATGAAGAAATTTGTAAAAGCGCTGTCGCTATCGGTATAGGTATTATAGACGCAGAGGTCATTGATTCTATTAATATTTATGAAGCAACAAAAAAGGCAATGACTGAAGCAATTGAACTTCTAGCTGTTCAGCCTGATGAACTGCTTATTGATGCGATGAAGCTGCCGGTGCCTATTTCGCAGCAGTCAATCATCAAAGGCGATGCTACAAGCATTTCCATTGCTGCAAGTTCTGTTATTGCAAAAGTGACGCGAGATCGAATGATGAAAGAACTTGGTGAACGCTATCCTGCATACGGATTCGAAAAACATATGGGATATGGAACAAAACAACATTTAGAAGCAATCGAACAATATGGAATTTTGCCAGAACACCGCCGATCTTTTGCACCAATAAAAAACCAAGTAAACTAGAACATGATACCCAAGCATATCTCTGCTTTTTAGCGCATGTTTCACATGCGGGATTTAGGCTCAAAAAGGATATAGCTTATTTAAGTGGAGATATTGCAGAGGGTGAAGTTCGTAAATTATTTTCTTCTCAGTTCGCTTCAGTTGTGAAGGTTGATTTACATGATCAACCGTACGTTTAACGTCCGCAGAGTCTCATTGACCTCATAAGGTATGGTTAAGTACTATCTCCATAAAAATATCAATTTTCTTATTATTTCAATATTTTTCACTAGAATAGTAGACAATTAGACAATTATTTTTATACAATGAAAGCGCAGTCTATTTTGTGCAGTATAGTTTTGTGGTTGATTATGTTAGGAGGATGGGAAATGAATATCCATGAGTATCAAGGAAAAGAACTACTCAGAAAATATGGGGTTGCAGTACCAAACGGTCGAGTAGCTTTTACTGTTGAAGAAGCAGTTGAAGCAGCAAAGGAATTAGGTTCACAAGTATCAGTGGTGAAAGCACAAATCCATGCTGGTGGACGCGGTAAAGCGGGCGGTGTCAAAGTAGCAAAAAACTTAGATGAAGTTCGTACATATGCACAAGATATTTTAGGAAAGACCCTCGTAACACACCAAACAGGCCCTGAAGGAAAAGAAGTTAAGCGCTTGTTAGTTGAAGAGGGATGCGATATTAAGAAAGAATACTACATCGGTTTAGTTCTTGATCGTGCAACGTCTCAAGTTGTATTGATGGGTTCTGAAGAAGGTGGAACTGAAATTGAAGAAGTGGCGGAAAAAACGCCTGAAAAAATCTTTAAAGAATATGTGGATCCTGCGATTGGTTTACAAGCATTCCAAGCTCGCAGACTTGCATTTAATATTAATATTCCAAAAGAACTAGTTGGAAAAGCAGTTAAGTTCATGACAGGTTTATATACAGTATTTGTTGAAAAAGACTGCTCAATTGCAGAGATTAATCCTCTAGTTGTAACAGGTGACGGAGACGTTATGGCATTGGATGCGAAGTTAAACTTTGATTCAAATGCGCTGTATCGTCAAAAAGATATTCTTGAATATCGTGACCTTGAAGAGGAAGATGCTAAAGAAATTGAAGCATCTAAATACGACTTAAGCTACATTTCACTAGATGGTAATATCGGTTGTATGGTAAACGGTGCAGGTTTAGCAATGGCAACGATGGATATTATTAAACATTACGGAGGCGACCCTGCTAACTTCCTGGATGTTGGGGGCGGCGCAACTGCTGAAAAAGTAACAGAAGCATTCAAAATTATTTTATCTGACCAAAATGTAAAAGGTATTTTCGTTAATATTTTCGGCGGGATTATGAAATGTGATGTTATTGCAACAGGTGTTGTTGAAGCAACGAAACAAGTTGGATTAAGCCTTCCATTAGTTGTTCGCTTAGAAGGAACAAACGTTGAACTTGGAAAAGAAATTTTACAAAAATCAGGCTTAAATATCACAGCTGCTGAATCTATGGCAGACGGCGCACAAAAAATCGTTTCACTAGTGAAATAGAAAGGCTGGGGGATAGGAATGAGCGTATTTATTAATCAAGATACAAAAGTAATTGTACAAGGAATTACAGGCGGAGTTGGCCTTTTTCATACACAGCAAATGTTAGAATATGGAACGAAAATTGTTGGTGGCGTAACACCAGGTAAAGGCGGCTTAGAAGTAGAAGGTGTTCCGGTATTTAATACGGTTGCCGAGGCAAAAGAAAAAACAGGCGCAACGGCTTCTGTTGTATATGTTCCGCCAGCATTCGCAGCTGACTCCATTATTGAAGCAGTTGACGCAGATTTAGATTTAGTTATTTGTATTACGGAAGGTATTCCAGTATTAGATATGGTAAAAGTAAAGCGTTATATGGAAGGAAAACGTACGCGCCTTGTGGGACCTAACTGCCCAGGTGTTATTACACCGGAAGAATGTAAAATTGGAATTATGCCAGGGTACATTCACAAAAAAGGTCATGTAGGTGTAGTTTCACGTTCTGGTACATTAACATATGAAGCTGTTCATCAACTTTCTGAAGCTGGCATTGGCCAATCAACAGCTGTTGGTATCGGTGGTGACCCAGTGAACGGCACGAACTTTATCGATGTATTAAAAGCGTTTAATGAAGATGAAGATACGTATGCAGTAATTATGATTGGTGAAATCGGCGGTACGGCAGAAGAAGAAGCGGCAGAATGGGTAAAAGCAAACATGACAAAACCTGTGGTCGGCTTCATTGGCGGTCAAACAGCACCTCCAGGAAAACGTATGGGCCATGCTGGTGCTATTATTTCAGGTGGTAAAGGGACAGCATCTGAAAAAATTAAAACAATGAATGAGTGCGGTATCCAAGTAGCTGAAACACCATCTGTTATGGGAGAAACACTTATTAAAGTGTTAAAAGAACAAGGCATTTACGAGCAGTGTAAGACTCATTAATAGAAGACATATAGCCTCCTTTGACTGGGGGCTATTTTGTCCATTTAAAAAGGAGATTGTAGAATGTCTGATTTACGGGAAAAATTAATTCATTTAGCACATTGTCCATCTGTTAATTGGAAACAAATTTTTACGCTACTTCAACAGAATTCTTCATTACAAAATCTCTACGAGTACTCTCCATCACAGCTTCAAAAACTATTGACTCTCTCGATTGAACGTGCTAATCAAATAAAAAAAGATTTGCAAACTATTCCAATACGAGATATTCTAGATAAATATGACGCTGAGAATATTCAATGTGTCACCATCCTAGATGATGAATATCCTGAACTTTTGCGCCATATTTATGATCCGCCTTGGGTATTATTTGCAAGAGGAAAGATTTCTCTCCTACACGCTACGGCAAGCTTAAGCGTTGTAGGAACAAGGAACCCCACTTCGTATGGAACTGCAGCTCTGACTCATATTGTTAAGCCGATGCTGCATGAAGAATTTGTCGTTGTAAGTGGACTGGCCTTAGGGATTGACCAGGCTGCTCATGAACTGGCTATCGCTGAAAAAGCTAAAACGATTGCAGTTTTAGGCGGAGGGTTTTATAATATTTACCCAAGAGGAAACCAAAATTTAGCAAGAGAAATTGCGCAGCATCATTTGCTGCTTTCTGAATATGCCCCGTTTATGAAGCCGACAAAATGGTTTTTCCCTCGCAGAAACAGAATCATTAGCGGATTAACAGGAGGCACGTTGGTGGTGCAAGCAAAAGAAAGAAGTGGATCTTTTATTACCGCCGACCAGGCGCTTCAGCAAGGAAGAGAAGTATTTGCCATACCGGGTTCTATTTTTGAAGAAACATCATGTGGAACGAATAAGTTAATCCAATTAGGGGCAAAACTTGTGCAAAGCGCTGCTGATATTACAGATGAAATGATGTATATAAGATGAATGTTTCAAAGTAGTCATATTCTTGCATGGTATGAAATACTAGTGAGATACGTAGTAAAATCGTATGACTTATCTTTTGGACATTTGACAAACAAGAACCAAATATTTAATAATAATGAAGATTTTATTCTACCTCTTGAGGAGGAACAAATAGATGTCTGACTACCTAGTAATTGTAGAATCGCCTGCAAAGGCTAAAACAATTGAACGTTATTTAGGAAAGAAATATAAAGTAAAAGCATCGATGGGACATGTTCGCGATTTACCTAAAAGTCAAATGGGAATTGATATTGAACAGGATTACAATCCGAAATATATTACAATTCGCGGGAAAGGCCCGGTTTTAAAAGAACTAAAAACAGCGGCTAAAAAAGCAAAGAAGATTTACCTAGCAGCCGATCCAGACCGTGAAGGAGAAGCGATTGCATGGCACTTGGCGCACAGTTTGGATGTAGACATTGCATCGGACTGCCGCGTAGTATTTAATGAGATTACAAAAGAAGCGATTAAAGAATCTTTTAAACATCCACGAGCAATTAATATGGATTTAGTAGATGCTCAACAAGCACGCCGTATTCTTGACAGGCTGGTTGGCTACAACATCAGTCCATTGCTGTGGAAAAAAGTGAAAAAAGGATTAAGTGCCGGAAGGGTTCAATCAATTGCAGTGCGGTTAATTATTGATCGTGAAAAAGAAATTGCAAAGTTTATCCCAGAAGAATACTGGACGGTAAAAGCAACTTTTCAAAAAGGGAACGACCAATTTGAAGGCCAGTTGATCGAATATCAAGGAAAAAAAGTAGAGCTATCGAATGAAAATGATGTAACCAACATTGTTAAACAATTAGATGGAAATGAATTTTCAATTTCTAAAGTAACAAAACGTGAGCGAAAGCGTAATGCGGCTCCTTCTTTTACCACGTCTTCATTACAGCAAGAGGCAGCGCGGAAACTGAACTTCCGAGCGAAAAAAACAATGATGATTGCGCAGCAATTATATGAAGGAATTGATTTAGGAAAAGAAGGCACAGTAGGTCTTATCACGTATATGCGTACCGATTCTACTCGTATTTCAGAAACAGCTCAAACGGAAGCTAGAGATTACATTACGAACGCATACGGAAATCAGTTTGTGGCAACGGAAAAGCGTAAAGAAAAGAAAAATTCGAACGCGCAAGATGCCCACGAAGCGATTCGTCCAACTTCAGCTCTTCGTAAACCAGGAGAGGTAAAAGAGTTCTTATCGCGTGATCAGTATCGACTGTATAAGCTAGTATGGGAGCGCTTCGTTGCTAGTCAAATGGCACCTGCAATTATGGATACAATGGCTGTAGATTTGAAAAATGGAGACGTAACATTTAGAGCAAACGGCTCCAAAGTTAAATTTCCAGGCTTTATGAAAGTGTATGTTGAAGGCAATGATGATCAAGTGGAGGAAAAAGAAAATCTTCTTCCAGACTTAGAAGAAGGAGAAGTAGCTTATTCTAAAGACATCGATGAAAAGCAGCACTTCACACAGCCGCCGCCAAGATATACTGAAGCTCGTTTAGTCAAGACATTAGAAGAGCTAGGCATTGGCCGACCGTCTACATATGCTCCAACACTTGACACGATTCAAAAGCGCGGGTACGTAGCGCTCGATAACAAGCGTTTTGTTCCAACAGAACTTGGAGAAATTGTACTAGAGCTTGTATTGGAGTTTTTCCCGGAAATTTTAGATGTAGAGTTTACAGCTAAAATGGAAAACGATTTGGATGAAGTGGAAGATGGTAATGTTCAATGGGTGCGTGTTATTGACGAATTTTACAGTGATTTTGAAAAACGCTTAGAACATGCTGAAAAAGAAATGCGCGAAGTGGAGATTAAAGATGAACCTGCCGGAGAAGATTGCGGAGAATGCGGTTCACCTATGGTATACAAAATGGGACGCTACGGAAAATTTATGGCATGCTCTAATTTCCCTGACTGCCGCAACACAAAGCCAATTGTAAAAGAGATTGGCGTAAAGTGCCCGAAATGTGAAGAAGGAAATATCGTTGAGCGAAAATCGAAGAAAAAGCGTACATTTTATGGCTGTGATCGATTCCCGGGCTGTGACTTCGTATCTTGGGATAAGCCGATTGCAAGAAAATGTCCGAAATGTGAAAACCTGCTTGTGGAGAAGAAACAGAAAAAAGGAACTCAAGTCGTCTGTACAAGTTGTGATTATAAAGAGGAAGCTCAGCAGTAAAAGAGAATGGGATGAATTCCCACACTTTAAATTTAAAAATAGCAGTTATATAAGATGCGGCGACATTGCTTCATGTGCTAAAATGGAAACGTTATTAGCGACATTGAGTAATGTCGCATTTTCTTTGTCCCGTTAAAAAAGGAACAGACAAGTGAATGAATAAGGAAAATGATAGAAAAGATAGAAATGAAGTTGGAGGATTTACAATGAATGAACAAGTAATTAATGTTATCGGAGCAGGTCTTGCTGGAAGTGAAGCGGCTTGGCAAATCGCAAAGCGCGGTTTGAAAGTCCGTCTTTATGAGATGAGACCAGTGAAGCAAACACCTGCTCATCATACGGACAAATTTGCTGAATTAGTATGTAGTAATTCACTGCGTGCAAATACATTAACAAATGCAGTGGGTGTTTTAAAAGAAGAAATGCGATTATTAGACTCTGTAATTATTCGTTCAGCAGACGAGTGTGCGGTTCCAGCAGGTGGAGCACTGGCTGTTGATCGTCACGAATTTGCCGCTCGTGTGACGGAAAGTGTTAAAAACCATCCGAACGTAACGGTTGTTAATGAAGAGATTACGGAAATTCCACAAGGGCCAACTGTTATTGCAACAGGTCCGTTAACGTCAAAAGATTTATCAGAACAGCTGCGCGCGTTAACAAGTGAAGATTATTTATATTTTTACGATGCGGCTGCACCTATTATTGAAAAAGACAGCATTGATATGGATAAAGTATATCTTAAATCTCGCTATGACAAAGGGGAAGCTGCCTATTTAAACTGTCCGATGACAAAAGAAGAATTCCAGCGTTTTCATGAAGCATTAATCAATGCAGAGACGGTTCCTTTAAAAGAATTTGAGAAAGAAATTTATTTTGAAGGATGTATGCCAATTGAAGTAATGGCCTCACGCGGAGAAAAAACAATGCTCTTTGGACCCATGAAACCAGTTGGGTTAGAAGATCCGAAAACAGGAAAGCGACCTTATGCAGTTGTTCAGCTTCGTCAAGATGATGCAGCAGGTACACTATATAATATCGTAGGTTTCCAAACACACTTAAAATGGGGAGCACAAAAAGAAGTATTAAGCTTAATCCCAGGTTTAGAAAATGCAGAAGTAGTACGCTACGGAGTTATGCATAGAAATACGTTTATTAATTCTCCTAAATTGTTAAAGCCTACGTATCAATATCGTGAGCGTGATGATTTATTCTTTGCTGGACAAATGACGGGAGTAGAAGGATATGTAGAATCAGCTGCGAGCGGATTAATGGCAGGAATGAACGCAGCTCGACTTGTGCTTGGTGAAGAATTGGTTGTATTGCCGCAGGAAACGGCGATTGGCAGTATGGCTCACTATATCACACATACAAACGCAAAAAATTTCCAGCCGATGAATGCCAACTTTGGCTTATTCAAAGAATTGGAAGTGCGAATCAAAAACAAACAAGAACGAAATGAAACGCTTGCTAAACGAGCATTGGAAACTATTCAGAATTTTACAACAAAATAATCAAAATTGTTTGCAAGGGCTACTTAATTGTGATAATATTTAGTAGCCCTTGTGAGGTGATAACATTGGAATTTGTTAAAGATGTATTAAATTCCTTTCTAGAATATTTACAAATTGAGAAAAACTATTCAAAATATACAGTTGACTGCTATGAAAAAGACATAGGTATCTTCATGTCTTTTATGCAGGAAGAGCAAATACAAAACCTACAAAGTGTTACATATGCTGATGCAAGGCTGTTTTTAACACGCCTATATGAAAAGCAGTATTCAAAAAGATCGATGTCACGCAAAATTTCTTGTTTGAGAACGTTTTATCGTTACTTAAATAGAGAAGAATTAGTAGAAGATAATCCATTTGCGCTCGTTACCCTTCCTAAAAAGGAGGAGCGAAATCCTCGCTTCCTGTATGAAGAGGAGATTGTGAAATTATTTCAAATGAATGACTTAACAACTCCGTTAGGGCAGCGTAATCAGTCTCTATTAGAATTGCTGTATGCCACCGGAATACGAGTGAGTGAATGCGCATCTATTAAGCTTAGCGATATAGATTTTTCACTTCAAACTTTGCTCGTATATGGCAAAGGGAAAAAACAACGGTACGTGCCATTTGGCTGTTATGCCAAGGACGCTCTTAGAGTATATATAGATAATGGAAGAAAGCTTCTTTTAAAAAAGGCTCCTTCTGATACTCATTCGCTCTTTTTAAATTATAAGGGGACACCGTTGACAGACCGAGGCATACGCTTAGTCATTGATCAGTTAGTAAAGAAGACCGCTGAGAATATACATATTAGTCCACACGTTTTGCGGCATACTTTTGCGACTCATATGTTAAATGAAGGGGCAGATTTACGTACAGTTCAAGAAATGCTAGGTCATGAACATTTATCAACCACTCAAATATACACACATGTGACGAAGGATCGTTTAAAGGCAGTTTATATGAATCACCATCCTCGCGCATAAAAGGAGGAGTTAATTTGTCTACTTTCCATGCTACTACGATTTTTGCGGTTCAGCATAACGGTCAATGTGCCATGTCTGGGGACGGACAAGTAACGTTCGGAAATGCTGTTGTTATGAAACATACTGCTCGAAAAGTAAGACGTTTATTTCAAGGGCAAGTTCTTGCCGGCTTTGCAGGTTCAGTAGCTGATGCATTCACTCTTTTTGAATTATTTGAAACGAAGCTTGAAGAGTATAACGGAAATCTTCAGCGTGCAGCCGTTGAGCTTGCTAAACAATGGAGAAGTGACAAAGTATTGCGAAAGTTAGAAGCAATGCTTATTGTTATGAACAAAGATAACTTACTGTTAGTATCAGGAACGGGTGAAGTTATTGAACCGGACGACGGCATTTTAGCAATTGGATCAGGCGGAAATTATGCTTTATCAGCGGGACGTGCATTAAAACAACATGCAGGCGAACATTTAACAGCTAAAGAAATTGCAAAAGCAGCTTTAGATGTAGCAAGTGAGATATGTGTTTATACAAATGATCATATTATTGTAGAAGAACTGTAGGAAAGGGGATTTTTTTATGAATTCTCATTTAACACCTCGACAAATTGTAGAAAAGCTCGATCAGTATATTATTGGTCAAACGAAGGCAAAGAAAGCGGTCGCTGTTGCGCTGCGAAATCGCTATCGACGCGGTCTGTTAGACGAATCTTTACGTGATGAAGTTGTGCCGAAAAACATTTTAATGATTGGTCCTACAGGTGTGGGTAAAACCGAGATTGCACGCCGCTTAGCTAAGCTTGTCGGTGCACCTTTTATTAAGGTTGAGGCAACAAAATTTACGGAAGTTGGATATGTAGGACGCGATGTAGAATCAATGGTTCGTGATTTAGTGGAAACGTCAGTTCGACTTGTGAAAGAAGAAAAAATGAACGGCGTGCGTGATCGCGCAGAAGAAAATGCAAACAAGCGGATAGTAGAGCTTCTTGTTCCAAGTAAAAAGAAGCAGCAATCGTTTAAAAATCCGTTTGAAATGATTTTTTCAAACGGTACACAGTCAAGCGATGCGGATCCTGATCAAGATGAGGAAACGAATATTGCAACGAAGCGCAAGCAGATTGCTCATCAGCTTGCTTTAGGAGAGCTTGAAAATCATTATGTCACAATTGAAGTAGAAGAGCAACAGCCTTCTATGTTTGATATGTTACAAGGTTCGGGTATGGAACAAATGGGCATGAACATGCAGGATGCCTTAAGCAATTTTATGCCTAAAAAACAAAAAAAGCGCAAACTTACTGTTAAAGATGCACGAAAAGTATTAACAAATGAAGAAGCGCAAAAATTGATTGATATGGATGAAGTGACGCAAGAAGCTGTGAATCGTGCAGAACAATACGGAATTATTTTCATTGACGAAATTGATAAAATTGCTCAGAAAAGTGGTAATTCATCTTCCGCTGATGTTTCACGTGAAGGCGTACAGCGAGATATTTTACCAATTGTAGAAGGGTCAACGATTGTTACAAAATATGGCGCAGTCAAAACTGATCATGTTTTATTTGTAGCAGCCGGTGCTTTCCATGTATCAAAACCGTCGGATTTAATTCCAGAATTGCAAGGTCGATTCCCAATTCGCGTTGAATTAACGAAGCTAACCGTTGAAGATTTTATAAACATTTTAGTAGAGCCAGATAATGCGTTATTAAAGCAATATGCGGCATTATTGGAAACTGAAGGTATACAAATTGAATTTTCTGACGATGCTATACGTAAGATTGCAGAAATTGCATATCAGGTAAATCAAGATACAGACAATATTGGTGCAAGAAGGCTTCATACGATTTTAGAACGTTTGCTAGAGGATTTATCGTTTGAAGCACCAGAAGTAACATTAGAGAAAATTGTGATTACTCCACAGTACGTGGAAGAAAAATTAGAAAAAATCGCTAAAAACAAAGATTTGAGTCAATTTATTTTATAGAACTGAAATCGCAGGAGGAAGAGTACTAATGGATTTATTAGGGAAAACTAGAAAGATTAATGCAATGCTACAAAAAGCAGCTGGTAAACCAGTAAACTTTAAAGAAATGGCTGAAACACTTTGCGAAGTGATCGAATCAAACGTATTCGTAGTAAGCCGTCGCGGTAAATTATTAGGAATCGCTGTTAAACAGCAAATTGAGAATGCGCGCATGAAAGATATGTTAGAAGCACGCCAGTTCCCAGAAGAATATACTCAAAGCTTATTTAACATTCAAGAAACATCTTCTAACTTAAACATTGAAAGTCAATATACAGCTTTCCCAGTTGAAAATAAAGACTTATTTGATGCAGGACTAACAACAATCGTTCCAATTATCGGAGGCGGAGAGCGTCTAGGTACGCTTGTATTATCTCGTTTAGACCGTCAGTTCGAAGACGATGATTTAATCCTTGCTGAATACGGTGCAACGGTAGTAGGTATGGAAATTCTTCGTGAAAAAGCAGAAGAAATTGAAGAAGAAGCACGTAGCAAAGCTGTTGTACAAATGGCAATTAGCTCATTATCATACAGTGAGTTAGAAGCTATTGAGCACATCTTTGAAGAGTTAAATGGAAATGAAGGACTATTAGTAGCAAGTAAAATTGCTGACCGCGTTGGAATTACACGTTCAGTAATCGTAAATGCGCTACGTAAATTAGAAAGTGCTGGCGTTATCGAATCACGTTCTTTAGGAATGAAAGGAACTTACATTAAAGTTCTTAACAACAAATTCTTAGTAGAGCTTGAAAAATTAAAATCTAACTAAGTTTATGAACAAAAAAGCACACGGGCTTTGCCCGTGTGCTTTTTTGTATGCTCTCAGTACAAAAAGATTCGCTGTGGGTTAAGACGATTCGTTCACTATTTTTATAAATCTTTAACAAAGTTCATATAAAAATCTAAAAATTATATTATAGAATCTTTAAATAGTAAAAAGATACTAGTTGATTACAAATCGTTACTTTTATTACATATTGTTCAGGACTTATGGTATATATTTTGATTTTAAATTAAAAAAATAGAGCTAAAGTATAGCATTGATGTTAAAATATGCTTGGAAAACGAATGAAAATTTTGGTTTATAGTCCAAAAGTTCTTAAAAAAGGATAGACATTGCATGAAGTTTTTCTTACAATAAGTTCTATGGTACTAAAGTCGAAATTTGTCTCATTTTGAGAAAAATAGAATAGATAAGCAGGTGTAAGAAGTGAGTTTGTTTTCAACTACTTTTCAAACAATTGAAAATGGAATTAGCTACGCGTCACAAAAGCAGCAGACGATTGCACAAAATATTGCAAATGTTGATACTCCAAATTATAAATCGAAAACCGTATCGCGTACGAGTGAATTCCGAGATTTATTACATAACGAGTTAGAAGCATATCAGACTGATTCAAAACATATCCCATTTTCCGGTTCATCCCAGCGAGTGATTACCCAGCAAGGAAACACTTCCTATCAAGCAAATGGAAACAATGTGGATATGGATAAAGAGATGGCGGATATGGCTGAAAATCAAATTTACTATGAGGCGCTAGTAGATCGTTTAAATGGAAAATTTAATTCTCTTCAAACAGTCATTAGAGGAGGTAAATAAGTTTGACTATTTTTCAAAATATGAATATTACATCTTCAGCTTTAACTGCCAATCGTTTAAGGATGGACGTTGTTTCATCTAATATGGCGAATGCTGAAACGACAAGAGGGACGTACGTTAATGGTGAGTGGCAGCCTTACAAAAGAAAAATGGTTGTCATGCAGTCTGATCGTTCGCCTTCTTTTTCGTCCGTCTTACACTCCGAAATCAATAAAAATCAAAACAATGGTGTAAAAGTCACAGATATCGTAGAAGATAATACTCCTTTTAATTTAGTATATAACCCGACGCATCCAGATGCGAATGACCAAGGGTACGTGCAGATGCCGAACGTAGATCCTTTAAAGGAAATGACGGATTTAATTAGTGCTACTCGATCTTATGAAGCAAACGTGACGGTCTTTAATACAAACAAAAGTATATTAACAAAGGCATTAGAAATTGGGAAATAAAGGAGCGATAAAATGATTAATGGTATCAGCAATCAAATAGCCATAGCAAAAACAGCAACTTCTACTACCACTGGACAAACAACTCAACAGTTTTCAACGTTTTTAAAAGACTCAATCAATGAGTTAAACAATACTCAACGCGCTTCGGATATAGCGACTGAAAAGCTTGCTAAAGGAGAAAACGTCGAACTCCAAGATGTAATGATTACTGCTCAAAAAGCAAGTATTACGATGCAAACGGCTCTTGAAATACGCAATAAAGCTGTTGAAGCCTATCAGGAAATGATGAGAATGCAAATGTAATTGAGCGGTTATTAAAGAAAATGAAAATAGTAATAACCGGAGGAATACCATGAATGAAAGAATAGCTCTTTATCGAGATAAGATGAAAGTCTTTTGGAATAACCGCAAAAAAGGACAAAAAATAGCCCTTATCGCTGCTCCTCTTGCGGCTGTTCTAGTCATTAGTTTAGCATCTGTTTTTTTAAACAAGGATAAATTTGTCCCTCTTTATAGCAATCTATCGGCTCAAGAAACAGGACAAATCAAAGCAGAGCTTGATGCTAGAAGCGTTCCTTCAGAAATCTCTGATAACGGAACAACCATTTCGGTACCTGAACAAAGCGTTGACTCGCTAAAAGTTGATTTAGCTGCACAGGGAATTCCTGATAGCGGAAGTATCGACTATTCGTTTTTTGGGAAAAATGCGAGCTTTGGTATGACAGATAATGAATTTAATGTGTTAAAACTCGATGCGATGCAAACTGAATTGGCTAACTTAATGAAAAACATTCAAGGAGTCAATGATGCAAAAGTGATGATTACCCTTCCCAATGAAAGCGTCTGGGCGAATGAAAAGCAGGGAGAAGCATCAGCATCGATTGTGCTTAATACAAAGGCTGGTTATAAATTTGATGATCAGCAAATTAAATCTCTTTATCATTTAGTATCCAAAAGTGTGCCAAACCTTCCTACAGATAATATTGTCATCATGAACCAATATTTTGAGTACTTTGATTTAAAAGGTAACGAAACGAATTCAGCTTCTAGCTCATTTGCTTCGCAGAACGAAGCGAAAAAAGAAGTTGAGCGAGATATTCAGCGTCAAGTACAGCAAATGCTAGGAAGACTGGTCGGTCAAGACAAAGTAATGGTCTCTGTTACAGCAGATCTTGATTTTACACAGGAAAATCGCGAAGAAAAGCTAGTAGAGCCTGTTGATAAAGATAATATGCAAGGAATTGCCGTTAGCGCTGAAAAAATTAATGAAACATTTTCTGGTAAAAACGCTCAAGATGGAGGCGTTGCTGGAACAGGAGAAGAAGATACAACAAATTACTCATCTAGTACAACAAGTGGAGACGGAGACTACGAAAAAAACGAAGAACGAATTAATTATGAAGTGAATAGAATTCATAAAGAAATCGTCGAAAGTCCATACAAAATTCAAGATCTTGGCATTCAAGTAATGATAGATCCGTCCAATGCAAAAGGGAAATCACAAGTTTCCGATACGCTTGAGTCAGACGTTCAAAAAATGTTAGGTACAATTGTCCGTACTTCTATTTCAAAAGACGCAAATACGAAAGCCCTCTCGGATAACGCGGTCAGCGATAAGATTACCGTTTCCGTTCAGCCGTTTAATGGACAAGAAACAGCTGACAACACAGCAAGTTCGATTCCATTGTGGATGTATATAACCGGAGGAGCACTGCTGCTTATTATTGTTGTTCTTATTGTGCTGTTGGTTAGGAAAAGACGTCAAGACTTTGATGAAGAGGAATATGATGAAGAGTACGAGGAAACTTTTGAAGCATATGAAGCGGCACAAAAAGCTCCTGTTTTAAGTGCTGAACAGCAAACAAAAAGCAATCTTGAAACGTTAGCGAAGCAAGACCCGGAAGAGTTTGCAAAACTGCTGCGAACATGGATTAGTGAGGATTAGGAGGAAAGCTAATGGTAAAGGCTATGCAAAAAAATGAGTTAACTGGAAAGCAAAAAGCAGCAATTTTGTTGATTTCTCTCGGTCCGGATGTATCAGCTTCTATCTATAAACATCTCAGTGAAGATGAAATTGAGCAACTAACGCTTGAAATTTCTTCAGTGAGAAAAGTAGAGCCGTCTCTAAAAGAAGCTGTGCTTCATGAGTTTGAACAAATAACGCTTGCTCAAAACTACCTTGAAAAAGGAGGAGTAAGCTATGCGAAACAGGTGTTAGAAAAAGCACTTGGACCAGAGCAGGCTATGATGATTATCAATCGATTAACTTCTTCTTTGCAAGTTCGTCCGTTTGATTTTGCCAGAAAAGCTGATCCTATGCAGCTGTTAAATTTCATTCAGCATGAGCATCCTCAGACGATTGCCCTTATTTTATCTTACTTAGAGCCGCCGCAGGCAGGACAAATCTTATCATCACTGCCTCAGGAAAGGCAAGCGGATATTGCAAGACGGATTGCCACGATGGGAAGTACGTCTCCCGAAGTCATTAATGAAGTGGAGCAAATTTTAGAGAGAAAGCTTTCTGCTACTGTTACCCAAGACTATACCCAAACAGGTGGTTTAGAAGCAGTAGTTGAAGTATTAAATGGAGTAGACCGAGCGACTGAAAAAATTATTATTGATACGCTTGAAATTCAAGATCCGGCATTAGCAGAAGAAATCAAACAGCGAATGTTTGTATTTGAGGATATCGTAACGCTCGATAACCGTTCTATTCAGCGTGTGATACGAGATGTAGAAAATGATGATTTATTGTTGAGCTTAAAAGTAGCAAGTGAAGAAGTGAAATCTATTATTTTTAAAAATATGTCTAGCCGTATGGTGGAAACGTTTAAAGAAGAAATGGAATTTATGGGTCCTGTGCGTTTGAAAGATGTAGAGGAAGCTCAGTCACGTATCGTTGCTGCAATTAGACGTTTAGAAGATGCTGGTGAAATTGTACTAGCTCGAGGTGGAGGAGACGATATTATTGTCTAATATCATTAAATCAACTTATACGAACAAACTTTCAGACGAAAATGCGAAGCACATTCAAGTCATTCCGTTTGGTTTTCCGATACAAGATGAGCCCACAGAAGAGCATCTTCAGCAAGAAAATGCACAGCATGTTATTAAACAAGCGCACAGTGAAGCTGAAATAATAAAGGCCGAGGCAGACGCTTACCGAAAACAAGTTCAAAACGAAATTGAACGTTTGAAAAAGCAGTGGGAAGAAGAGAAGGTGCTGCTGTTTCAACAAGAACAAAAGCGAGGCTATGAAGAAGGATACGAAGAAGGGCTACTTCAAGGAAAACAAGAGTATGAGCATGTATTAGCCATGTCGCGAAACATTGTTGACGAAACAAAGAATCAGTACTACGAATATATAAATCAATCTGAAGAAATCATCTTTGAATTAGGTTTCACCCTAGCTGAAACGATTTTAAATGAGCAGCTTCAAAGAGATGAATCATTTTTATCACTTGTTGCAAGGTCTTTAAAAGAAGTTAGAGAACATAAAGAAATCCAGCTTTTTGTTTCTCCGAAAAAATATGCATATGTATGTGAACATAAACGAGAACTGTTCGATTTGTTGAACGGAGAAACCGGGCTATTTATTTATGCAGATGAAAATCTTCAGGAAATGGATTGTGTCATCGACTCCTCTTATGGGCGTCTTGTTGCTTCTTTTGATAGTCAGTTAACGGAAATGAAGAAAAAATTAAAAGAACGTTTGTTAGAGGAGAGTAAACATGAAAGTCGCACAACTCATTCATGAAATCCCGCGCATATCTTCTTTTAAACGGTACGGGAAAGTCAGCCGAGTAGTAGGAATGATGATTGAATCTAAAGGACCTAGAACGTCAATAGGAGATGTTTGCTTTATTCATCTTAGTGAACGAGGAGATAAAATTCGTGCAGAAGTTGTTGGTTTTAACGGTGAGCACGTCGTTTTAATGCCTTATACATCTGTTCGATATATCGGACCTGGCTGCCTAGTGGAAACGACAGAAAAACCTCTGCAGGTAAGCGTGGGAAAAGAGTTAATAGGTCAAGTGCTTGATTCGCTAGGGAACCCTTTAGACGGGTCTGAACTTTCTCAATATCTGCCGTTTGTTTTAACCGACCAAGACCCGCCTAACCCCTTAGAGCGCCCGCCTATTGAACAGCCAATTGAAGTAGGGGTACGAACGATTGATAGTTTGCTAACAGTAGGTCAAGGGCAGCGCATCGGTATTTTTGCAGGAAGCGGTGTTGGGAAAAGTACGCTGCTCGGGATGATTGCACGCAATACAAAAGCAGATATCAATGTCATTGCCCTTGTAGGCGAGCGAGGAAGAGAAGTTAGAGAGTTTATTGAGCGAGATCTTGGAGAGGAAGGGTTAAAGCGCTCCGTTGTAGTAGTTGCTACCTCGGATCAGCCTGCTCTGCTTCGAATGAAAGCAGCATATACAGCTACTTCTATTGCTGAATACTTTCGAGATGAGGGGCTGAGCGTCATGATGATGATGGATTCTGTTACCCGTGTAGCAATGGCTCAAAGAGAAATTGGATTAGCCGTAGGTGAACCTCCGACTACCAAAGGTTATACACCATCTGTTTTTGCTAGCTTGCCAAGGCTGCTTGAACGTACAGGAACTAATCAACATGGATCTATTACTGCTTTTTACACTGTATTAGTAGACGGTGATGATATGAACGAACCTATTTCGGATACGGTGCGAGGCATTATAGACGGACATATTGTACTAGACCGGGAGCTGGCCAATAAAGGTCAATATCCGGCCATCAATGTCTTAAAAAGCGTTAGTCGCGTGATGAACCATATCGTAAGTGAACGGCACAAAGAAGCAGCTGAAAAACTGCGTTCATTAATGGCTACCTATGCTAATTCTGAAGACTTAATTAACATAGGTGCCTATAAAAGAGGATCTTCTGCTTACATTGATGAGGCCATCCACTATCATCCTGTCATTGATGCATTTTTAAAGCAAAAAACGAACGAACATCCATCATTTGAAACAAGTGTAACAAAGCTCTGTGAACTGTTTGTGAAAGGTGAGTAAATATGGCATATGAATTTAGGTTATCTAAAATAATGGCAATCAAGTCAAATGAAAAGGATGAACTGCTATCTCAATATAATCAATCCTTGCAGCAGTTTGAAACAGCGGGTAAAAAGCTTTATAAAAAGCTAAAAGAAAAAGAAACGCTGATTGAACAGCATACGGGCAAAATGAAGCAAGGGCTTTCTATTTTAGAAATTACATCGTTTCAGCAGTTTTTAACAAGTGCCGAACGAGTGATTGAAAGGCTGCAACAAGAGGTCATGTTTGCAAGACAGCAAATGAACTTAAAGAAACTGAAGCTAGAAGAAAAGAACATAGAAGTAAAGAAGTATGAAAAGTTAAAAAAGAGAGACTACGATTCTTATATAACCGCGGAAAAACAGTTAGAAGCGAAGCAAATGGATGAGCTGTCGCTACAGCAGTATATGCTGCATAGGAATTAGGTGGAAAACATGGCTAATCAAAAAGAGTTAAGAGAAGAGTACGAAGAAGAAAAGTCTTACAGTAAAAGCCAAGTGTTTTTATTTTTAATCTTTATTCCAGCGGTGTTCCTCATCTTGGCGGCTTATATTGTTCTGACGCTTTTAGGCGTTAATGTAAATGATAAAGTTTCAGGTATTACACACGCCATTCCGTTTGTATCAAGTGAACAGTCGCAAAAAAATGAAAATATTCAAGAAAGCAATGAAGAAATACAAAAGCAGGTTGAGAGCCTTCAAAAGAAGCTGAGCACGAAAGAAAAGCAAATCGCAGCTTATGAGAAAACGATCGCTACAAAAGATCGTCAAATGGATGAACTAAAAATTGAAATGCGCGATATGGAAGAAAAAGCCGATGATGAAGCGAAAAAACAAAAGAACAATCAGCTGGAAAAAAAAGATGTCATTGCAACTTATGAAAATATGTCTCCTAAAAATGCAGCGCTCATCTTTGCCGAATTAAAAGAAGACAAAGCGGTCGCGATGCTTAAGCAGTTCAAAGCGAGTACAAGAACGGCAATCTTAGAAAAAATGGATCCGAAAGTAGCTGCACGCTATACGACATTGTTAACAGATCAGATTGAGGAATAAAAGCAGAGGTGAAAACAGTGGAAATTTCACTACGTCCAGCAGCTGCATCAAAGGTAAACTGCGATGAAAAAGTAGCTGCTAGTAAGACTCAGGGTTTTTTGGAAGAAATCGTTCAGCAGCTTAAGCAGCTAGATGCGCAGTCTTTAGCGCGCGGGGAGAAATTATCCGATGAACATGCGGTAGATGGAGACGTCTTCAAGGCGGTCGGATTAATGGCGATTCAGTTAAGCGAAGCAGAAGATGAAGAAGATGAACCGTCTGTCTTGTACGAACATCTAGCTGAGATGATCAGTAGTATTCCAAGTAGTCTAGATTTGGAACAGCCGCTTCTAAAGCTGCAGCACGTGTTAACAGACATGCAGCGGGCACCTGTTTCATCTGAAACAGACAGTCAAGAACAATATTTGTCTTCTATTTCTACCTTGTTGACCATTTGTAAAAATACATCATCTGCGTTTCAAACGGAGTTCGCTCAGCTCATGGAAGAACTACAAAAACCGCAGCTGCAGTCAGTGACCCTTTCGAATTCGCAGCTTGAGGGTTTGCGGAAAGCTGCTGCTGAAAAAATAGAGAAAATTCATAAACAACCACGTGTATTAACCGATACCTTACATGAAAAGCGCTCAGCTGGTTTCTTCGCCGTTGTTCATGCGGCCCCAAAAAGTTCTGTAAGAGATATGGACGCTGTTCATAAAGAGGAAAAAGTGCCATTTTTGAATCAGCTTCCATGGAAAAAAGATGTGGTTTTACGTAACGAAAGTATGGATAGGGATAGTTCAAAAAAAGATAGTGAAATTTCTTTCACTGCTAGCACGGCCGGGGCGACGTTAGAAAATCATCCATCATCTTTCAGATCTAAAGAAGTACCCAAGATCCAAGAGTTTTCTATTGATCTAGGGAAAGTAAAATCTGATCATCAACAGTCTGACAATCTGTTAAATGNTCCACAGGTAGGACTCGAACCTACGACCGATCGGTTAACAGCCGATAGCTCTACCACTGAGCTACTGTGGAACAATATAACATTTACTAGCGACATTAAAAATTTAACATGTTTCTAGCCTAAAGTCAATATATTATTTTAAAACAGCGTATAAAAAATAGGCAATCATCAGCAGTTGAATAAATCCTTTTGAAATAGCGCCACTAAAAAAGCCAATAACCGAACCTACTCCAATTTTTACTGCGTTGCTAATTGTGGTCCGATGAACAATCAGTTCTCCTACAATCGCTCCGATAAACGGCCCTAAAATAATTCCAAATCCCGGAATGACAAACGGACCTACAAGCAGCCCAACTGTACTTCCCCAAACACCTGCTCTAGTGCCTCCGAATTTTTTCACACCAATAATATTAGCTATATAGTCTGCTAAAAAAAGTGCGACAACTAACAATCCTTGTATCACCCAAAATAACCAGCTATAGGAGCTGAAATCATAAAATAAACCGTATATAACAAATCCTAGAGCTACAAATAGCACGCTTGGGATGATGGGATAAACCAACCCAACAAACGATACAACAAAGCTAACGATAATTAATGCCCAACATAAAATAGCCACGTTCGCACCTATCCTTTTTAGTATTACTATTTATCATACAATAACTACACCTATAAAGAAAGACCTTGCTTAAGCAAGGTCTTTCTTTATGTTACCTGTGAATAGGTCTTTGCATAACGATCGCCCAGTACCGCTTCCGCAATATTAACCGCATGATCCCCGACCCGTTCTAAGTTGCTAATAATATCGACAAAAACAATAGCAGCAGATCCTGTACAAATGTTTTCATTCAGACGTAAAATGTGCTTCTTACGAAGTAGACGCTCCATCGCATCAATCTGTTCTTCTTTTTGAATGACTTGTACTGCTTTTTCTCTATCCACTTTTTCTAAAGAAGAGACAGCTTCTTTAACTGTTAGAATAGTCAATTCGAACATATCAGCTAAATCGTTATTAGCTTCTTTGGTCATCTTTACTTTGTTCGTAATTTGATAATCAACAAGCTCAATAATGTTCTCAAAATGATCGCCAATACGCTCAATATCTCGTGCTGTATCTAGAAGAACCGAATGTTCCTCACTTTCTGCTTCTGACATTGAAGAGCGGGATAACAGCACTAAATAATCAGTAATTTTTTTATCCAGATTATTAATCGCATTTTCAATTTGCATAGTAGCATCAGCATGTTGAGGCTGACGTGTTTTTAAATAGCCGTTTGCCTCTTCCAACCCAAGCGTCGCAAACTCTCCCATACGAATCAGCTCTGCCTTTGCCTGACCAAGAGCAATTGAAGAGGACTGCTCAATAAAAATCGGATCAAGATGCTTAGGCTTAAAGTCTATAACAGCATCTTCTCCAGGAATTAGTTTTGTCACAATTAAAGCAAGCAGACCGATCAACGGGAACTGGATAATTGTATTGGTTGTGTTAAAAATACCATGAGCAAACGCAATCGTCATTTCAGGATTCAAATCCATTGCTACTTTCAAATATTCCACAAAACGAGTAAATAGAGGCAAGATAATCAAAAAGATTGTTGTACCAATTAAGTTAAACATGACATGCGTTAAAGCAGCCCTTCTTGCAGCTACACTTGCCCCGATTGAAGCTAAAATGGCAGTAATAGTTGTGCCAATATTATCTCCAAACAGTACAGGCAGCGCTGCCTGTATATCAATAGCGCCCTGTCCAAAAAGTTCTTGTAGAATGCCAATAGTAGCGCTAGAACTTTGAACAATTACCGTAAATAAAGTGCCAATTACGACTCCTAAAATAGGATTATCGCTCATGCTTACAGTTAAATCTTGAAATTGTTGAAGGGACCTAAGCGGCTTCATTCCACTTCCCATAAGCTCTAAACCAAAGAAGAGCATGCCAAAACCAAAAGCGATCTGGCCAAAGTTTTGAACTGCCTTACTTTTAAAGAAAAAGAGTAAAATAGCTCCCACTGCGAGAATAGGAAGAGCGTAGCTCGAAATGTCAATTCCGATTATAAAAGCTGTAACTGTCGTACCGATATTTGCTCCCATAATAACGCCTATAGCTTGGCGCAAAGTCATAAAACCAGCACTTACTAAGCCTACCGTAATAACAGTAGTTCCTGAGCTGCTCTGAATAAGAACAGTAACTAGGATACCTGCTAGAACTCCCATAAACGGATTAGTAGTAAATCTGTCTAAAATATCACGTAATTTGTCTCCTGCTGACTTTTGCAATCCATCTCCCATGAACTTAATTCCAAATAAAAAGATTCCCAGTCCGCCGATAAACTCAAAAATCATTTTTTGAACATCTAGTTCCAAATATCTCAGCTCCTTGATTTTTTTCTAACGACATAAATAAGTCCCTACCATTATTAATGAAGTTTGAAAGTACTGTAAACGGCTTTCCCTTAATGTTTACAATAACTTAACAGTATATTTACATTGTAATTGGAAACGATTTCTAGAACCTATTGTAAACCTTGAATTCTCGCTATAAAATAAGAGATAGTTAGAATTTTTAATATAAGGAGGCTTTACAATGAGCATGCTGAAAAAGATGGCATGGAGTTTTACTTCCTTCAAAAAAATAAGGTCGCTTCGCTTTGAGCATACGAATAAAACAATTGGCTTTGTGCTGTTTTTAACATTTATTTCTTTGCTGCCTACATTTTTCTTTATGACTTTGACGATTGTAAACGGCTATCATATTGCTACTACAGATCTTCCGAAATCTGTTTCTTCTTTTTCTATTTCAAACTCACAGCTTACGTCAAATCAACCTTTCACAAAAAAAGTAAACGGTACCGCTTTTATCTTAAACCCCTCACAGTCTATTGAACGATTTCATTCCCCTGCTCATGCCATTGGTTTTTTAAAGGATGGAATTTACATCACGACTAATTCACAAACACAAACGTATTCATATGAGTTGCTAAACTGGCACCATAAAGATAAAAATGAACTGTTAAACTTGCTGCACGAACAAAAATTTTCTTTATACATACTTGTCCCTATCGCTATGCTTTTACTGTACGTATTAACATCTGGACTAAACTTCCTTTCTATTACCTGCCTTGCTTATCTTGGAAAACTGATTGGACTCATTGCTAAAAAGCAGCTTCCTTTCAAGCAGCTATGGGCACTGAGCGCTTATAGTACGGTAGCCTTCACGCTGCTTTATACGCTTTTTGAAGCTTTTTCTTTGTCTCTAGCACTACATAGCTCTCTTTACTGGATAGGAACATTCTTCATTTACTTGTTGCTCGTCACAAGGGTTCCTATAAGAAAAAAGGTAAAACCTAATAAAGATGCTGGGACAAACGTATTTTAGTTGAAGGAGAATCCAAACGAGGAATCTAGATTCTTGACAGAGAATCCACCTCTTTTGGATTTTTTTATTGATATGGTGAACACAGGTTTCATGTATGCGGCTGCTTCTAGCTGGTGATTGGAGTGATTTAGTTAAGTCTCAGCCTCTTTATTTCGGTACAACTTTTCTTCTTCCCATTGCAGAAGAAAGAATTTTCAACTGATACAAAACCCACAAACCTCCTGCTGTGAGCAGAATAAAGCTGTAAACAAACATCAGCCTTTCAGTATGCATCCACACTTCAAAAACAACAGGTCCCAACGCTACTCCTAAAAATCTCACCGTTCCATAAATGGATACAATAAACCCTCTTTCTTCGTCTGAAGCCGCTGAAGTAATCATCATATTAATACACGGAAGAACAAATCCTAAGCCGCCAAAGGCGACTGTCAAACAAAACATCAGCACAGGAAGCGTATAAATAATCGTTAATACTCCAAACATCAGGAATAAAAAAATTATCCCTACTATCATTAATTTTTTCATGAGCTCTACATCTGTTTTGATGCGTTGACCGGTCCAATAAGAAACGAGCGTCATCGCACCAAGAGGAAATAAAAAAGCGGTTCCTTTAAAAAAACCGTCTATATGATACGTTTCCTCTATTAGAAAAGATAAATAATATAAAATGCCAAATAATAAAAACAACCCCAATCCCCCGACAAAGAATAAAGGAAAAAGCGATTTTCTTTTATCATAGACAATTCCAATGGCTCTCTTTAAATATTCTTGAACAGATACTGAATCCGAACCTGTTTTCCCTTCTCTCACATACATCACTATACCTACTAAAGCAGCACCTGCAGCTAAAGGATAGACAAAAAACGCGGCATACCATACGACGAGTGCTGCCGATGCTCCAATTATCGGTGCAACCACTTTTCCAACTCCGTTATACACTTCTAAAATCCCGAGGACTTTTGCTCTTTTTTCCCCTGCAAATACATCTCCAGTTAATGCCATTGCCAACGTTGTAGTACCTGCAGCTCCAATCCCTTGAATGACTCTGCCTGCTATCAACACAGCAAAGTTTCCAGAAGAGAATGAAGCACTACTAGCAGCGATGACACTACCTATTATCATCATGATGAGTGAATATATGATTAACTTTTTACGCCCATACCGGTCTGATAAAATCCCTACAGCAGGAATACACAATGCGGCTGGAATTGAAAATGCACTCAGTATCAAACTGGTTTGAACTCCGCTTAAGTGAAGTGACTTTTGAATGCTTGGCAGCAGAGGAATGAGCATGGAATTTCCCAGCACCATGATTAAAGGCAATAAGCCTAATGAAACAATCATTAATTTTTCTTTCAATTTTCGTTCTCCAATCATATTTAAGTAAGACAAGCATAGGCTTTACACATAAGCAAAAGAATGAAGGAGGAGCATAATGAAAAAGCTATGTGCATTAGCCGCTTTCGCTTTTATCGGATATATTTGTCACTACGACATTAAATACGGGACCATTCCCACTGCTACTGAAGCAGTTCAAGTCAGCAAAGCGCAGCCTGCAGAAACAAAAGCCGCCAGCTCTTCTTCCACCTATACAAAAATAAAAATTAAGCCAGGCGATACAGTTTTGTCCGTCATTGAGGAGCTTACAAAAAAATCGATACCGGTTTCTATGAACCAAATGATTACAGACTTCAAAAAGTTAAATAACGGTACAGCGCCTGAGGATATTCAAATTGGAAAAACGTATAAGTTCCCTATTTACAAGTAATGACAGCATTCTTCTTGTCAAGATGGGATAGTCATTGTTAAAATAGCTAAGGTAGTACTTTCTACTAGTTATTTTGTTCATAAAGAGTTATTCTATTAATGAATTCAAATTCTTGATTTCATTTTGAAGGAGAGATTATCACGTGAGTGAAATTATACATCGTACAAAAACACGCCCGGTTAAAGTTGGAGATTTAACAATCGGAGGCAGCAACGAGTTAGTTATTCAAAGTATGACAACCACTAAGACACATGATGTTGAAGCAACGGTTGCAGAAATTAAACGTTTAGAAGAAGCAGGATGCCAAGTTGTTCGTGTTGCTTGTCCAGACGAGCGCGCAGCAGATGCAATCCCTGAAATTAAAAAACGCATTAACATTCCATTAGTTGTGGATATTCATTTTGACTACCGCTTAGCATTAAAAGCAATTGAAGGTGGAGCGGATAAAATCCGTATCAACCCTGGTAATATCGGTCGCCGTGAAAAAGTGGAAGCTGTTGTAAATGCTGCAAAAGCTAAAAATATTCCAATTCGTATTGGAGTTAACGCTGGTTCACTTGAAAAACGTATTTTAGACAAATACGGCTATCCGACAGCAGATGGCATGGTAGAAAGTGCACTTCATCACATTAAAATTTTAGAAGACCTTGATTTCCATGACATCATCGTTTCAATGAAAGCATCGGATGTTAACTTGGCAATTGAAGCTTATGAAAAAGCTGCTCAAGCATTTGACTACCCTCTTCACTTAGGAATTACAGAATCGGGTACATTATTTGCAGGAACTGTAAAAAGTGCAGCAGGTCTTGGCGCTATTTTATCTAAAGGAATCGGAAATACATTACGTATTTCTTTAAGTGCGGATCCTGTAGAAGAAGTAAAAGTTGCGCGCGAATTGCTAAAATCATTCGGTTTAGCTTCCAATGCCGCAACGCTTATTTCTTGCCCAACTTGTGGACGTATTGAAATTGATTTAATTAGCATTGCTAATGAAGTTGAAGAGTATATTTCAACTGTAAAAGCACCGATTAAAGTAGCGGTACTTGGCTGCGCTGTAAACGGTCCTGGTGAAGCTCGTGAAGCTGATATCGGGATTGCGGGAGCACGCGGTGAAGGTCTACTATTCCGCAAAGGCGAAATCGTACGCAAAGTTCCTGAAGAAACAATGGTTGAGGAACTAAAAAAAGAAATTGATAAAATTGCTGCTGAATATCACGCAAAGCAAGAAGCTGAAAAAGCTGCAGCTAAATCATAACTAAAAAAAGCGAGGCGCATATGCGCCTCGCTTTTTTTTATGAAAAGAACGGTAATATAAACGTACCGACAATAATCGATACAACTCCGATCCCTATTGCCCATGCTCCTAGCGTAAGTGCTCCTTTTCTGCGTGCGATAAACCCTAGAATAATCCCAGCGGCACCAAGAATAATTGGTAAAAAGAATAGTGAAAGAATCGAAAGCACGAGTGCGAAACGACCGTATCCCGTTCCTTCTCCTCGTCCAGCGACTTCATGATTGCGATTGCGATCAATATCTATAACTTCACGCTCTGCATGAGGCTCTCCTACTCGGTAAGGAACGCCCACTTCAGCTGCAGTTTCTTCCATGAAATCAGCTTCATATACATCTTTTCTACGCCTTTGTTCTTCATTCTCCATGCTTAATCCCTCGCTTTCGTAAATAAGGAGCATTTATAGTATCTGAATGCGAGGAAAAATTATAAGTGTTAATCTTATACAGCCGCTCACTCTCTTACAAGAAATAGGTACAGACGCAATCACCAGGCCGTGCAGTGATCATTACGTTTTGCCAAAGGCGTATAAAAAGTATTACTGTTTCTCTTTGGGCTTTATGTTACACTAGACAAGAATAATCAAGCACCTAAGTAGAATAAACGTATTAAAGGAGTGCACGTAGTTGACGAAAAAGTTTGGAATTGACATTGATGGAACTGTTACTTCTCCTGAAACTTTTGTTCCTCATTTAAATAAAGCCTTTAACTTAAATTTAACACTTGAAGACATTACAGAATATGATTTCAGCCCTTTTGTAAATGTATCACCTGCTGAACTCGGGAAATGGTTTAAAGCAAATGAACGCTCTATTTACGAAACCTCTCCACTTGCAGACGATGCAAAAGCTGTTTTGCAAAAATGGCATCAAAAGCACGAATTATTCTTTATCAGTGCAAGGCACGATAAGCTATTGGACGTCACGGAAGAATGGTTTCAAAAAAATGAACTATCGTTTCATCACATTGAGTTAGTCGGTTCTCATTTTAAAGTTGAGACAGCAAAACGATATGATGTTGATATCTTTTTTGAAGACAAACATGATAATGCTTGTGAAATCAGTGAAGAATGCAATATCCCCGTTATCTTATTTGATACTCCTTATAATCGCTTACCTGTTCCAAAAGGAGTGGTTCGCGTATACAATTGGCTAGAAGCAGATCAGTGGGTAGCCAGCTGGTTAAAAGAACAGCAAAAATAAAAAAGAGAGGTGCATAACGCCCTCTCTTTTTTATTGATTACATTCTATACATTGACCGTAAATTTCAAATTTATGGCCTGTAATATTGTACCCTCGCAAATCCTCGTCTACATACTCCATCGGACAAGCTTCAATTTCTTTTGTTTTTCCACAATCTAAACAAATGAAGTGGTGATGATGATGGGCGGTCGCACATTTAAATCGAAAGTGCTTTTCGCTCGAAAGCTCCGTCATTTCAAGTACACCTAACTCCACAAACAATGATAAATTACGGTAAATTGTATCAAAACTCAGGCCAGGATAATCGGGCTTCATGTACTCTAATACATCTTTTGCCGTTAAGTACTTATTTGATTTTGAAAACAAGGCAAGCATTTCTTCACGCTTTCCTGTATGTTTATATCCTTGATCTTTTAATAAATGAATGGCTTCAGTTAAATTCATTTTTGTTTCCCCTTCCGTCCTTTATTAATCATAATAGATATGATTAAAATAACAACAGCAATGACAACAATTGTACCGCCTGGTGCTAAATCCAAGTAGTACGCTGAAAATAATCCGCCTAAAACAGATATTTCACCAAAAATCACCGAAAGCAGAATCGTTTGTTTAAAGCCTCTAGCTAAGCGAATGCTTGCTGCTACAGGAAGAGTCATAAGAGATGAAACTAATAAGATACCGACGATACGCATTGATACAGCAATGACAAGAGCAACCATCACAATAAATAAAAAGTGCATCCACTTTGATTTAATCCCAGAAGCAGAAGCGTGCTCCTCGTCAAAAGATAAAATAAACAATTCTTTATATAAGAAAAAGACAATAGCTATAACAAATACGGCTATGACAACAACTGTCCAAAGATCCGAACGACTCACCGCACTTACGCTTCCAAACAAATAATTCATTAAATCATTATTAAAACCGTCCGCTAGCGAGATACAAATTGCACTAATACCAATTCCGCCCGATAAAATAATCGGAATGGCCAGCTCTTGGTAATGCTTGTAGACGCTTCGAAGTTTTTCAATAAAAAGAGCGCCTGTAACGGAAGATACCATCCCTAAATAGACGGGGTTCACTCCTTGCATAAACCCTATTTTCTGACTAAGAAGCAAGCTCGCAGAAATCCCCGCTAGCGTCACGTGACTTAACGCGTCTGCAATTAAAGAAAGACGTCTTACTACGATGAACGTGCCCAATAAAGGAGCTAAGACGCCAATAATCATACCGGTTAAAAATGCATTTCGTAAAAACTCAAATTGAAATAAACTGCTTATCATACGTGCTGCCCTCCATGATGATGATCATGGGTTAACACATGAACATTATGACCATAAAACATAGATACATCATGTTCACAAAGCTGTTCGAATTCTTTGGCATTCCCATGAAAGTGTAGAAATTTATTTAAACAAGCAACGTGGGTTACTTTTTCTGAGACAGTGCCAATATCGTGAGTAACAAGCACAAGCGTAATGCCTTTTTCTTTATTTAACTTTTCAAGAAGCTCATAAAAAGTGTACACATTTTGTGCATCCACTCCGACTGTTGGCTCATCTAAAATTAACAGCTCGGGTTCGCTTACCAGCGCGCGCGCAATAAAAATTCGCTGCTGCTGGCCACCGGATAGTTCTCCTATGTTTCGATTTAAAAATTCGCTCATCCCCACTGCTTCTACCGCTTCTTTCACTTTTTGTTTATGAGAAGCATTCATAAAGCGAAACAAACCTAATTTTGAAGTAAGACCCGTGGAAACCACTTCAAAAACGGTAGCAGGAAAGCCGCTGTTGAAACTATTCGCTTTTTGCGATACATATCCAATTTTACTTCGTTCTTTAAACCTTCTCTGATCTTTTCCAAATAAACGAATTGCACCTTGAGATGGTTTTTGCAAACCAAGCAAACATTTGATTAGCGTTGATTTCCCAGAGCCATTTGGACCAACGAGACCCAAAAAAGCTCCTTTTGGAATTGAAAAACTTATATCTTCTAATACATTCACTCCATCATATTGAAATGATAAATGATCAATTTCAATGATATCAGGTGTATTCATATGCGCCTCACCATTCTTTTTTTATATTTCTCCATACAAAAGAGGGCACGGTTTCTATCGTATACTCCGTTACCCATTTACTTTCTCAGAATCATTACGATTTAGTCATTAATGTAGTATACAGGATTGTCTTTTATTTGTAAACTAAGCCGTTTCACTCCTTCGCTTTCTTGCCTCCGTAAGTTCATCCGGCTCGAAATGTTGTTTTATTACACAATATAGTCACATCTTTCTTTTTTATTCATAAACTGTATATGACGAGGAGGTAATCATATGAAAATTGTACAGCAGATTGTCAATAAGAAAGTAAACAACATTACCCCGAAAGAGCTTTTAAAGTATAGCAAACAATACAACATCCCCATTACAGATCAGCAGGCACACACACTTGTATCCGTCATTAGACAGCAGCCCGTAAATATTTATAACCTTGAAGAGCGCCGAAATTTAATCAAACAAATTGCTCAAGTTACAGATCGTGAAACTGCCAGACGAGTGAACGAATTATTTCAGCAGTTGATGTAAAAGAAGAGGTCATGTCTATAGACATGACCTCTTTCAATCACATATGAAATTACATAAGCTTTTGTTTTAGCTCTGAATCAAAGCTTTGTGCACGAATCATATCAATTTCCAACTGATATGGTGCTTTTTTATTCTTCTTATCTTCTCCTACATAAGGAGTTTCTAGAATTTTAGGAACTTCTTTAAACGCTGGGTGATGAACAATATAATTCAGTGCACCAAATCCAATTTCACCAAACCCAATGTTTTCATGGCGGTCTTTTCGAGCACCGCGTACATTTTTACTATCATTGATGTGAAGCACTTTAATTCGCTGTATTCCTACGGTTTTGTCAAATTCATTTAATACACCGTCAAAGTCTTGAACGATATCATAACCAGCGTCATGAACGTGACATGTGTCAAAACAAACAGAGAGCTTTTCATTGTGCGTCACGCCATCAATAATTTGGGCAATTTCTTCAAAGCTTCTTCCACACTCTGTTCCTTTTCCAGCCATTGTCTCAAGCGCAATTTGAACTTCTTGATCAGCTGTCAACACTTCGTTTAGACCTTTGATAATTTGCTGAATACCGGCATCTGCTCCAGCGCCCACGTGAGCTCCTGGGTGAAGAACAATTTGCTTTGCGCCAAGAGCATGGGTGCGCTGAATTTCAGACGTTAAGAAATCTACTCCAAGCTCAAATGTTTCGGGCTTTGTTGTATTTCCTAGATTAATGATATAGGGAGCATGTACAACAATATCTGTCATTCCATGCTCTTTCATATGCAAAAGACCAGCTTCAATATTAAGCTCTTCAATCTTTTTGCGACGAGTATTTTGTGGAGCGCCTGTATAGATCATAAACGTATTTGCTCCGTAAGAAGCTGCCTCTTCACTTGCTCCTAAAAGCATCTTTTTGCCGCTCATTGATACGTGAGAACCAATTTTCAACATTACTTTTTACACCTCTAACCTATTGCGATTAACGATTGTTGCGTCTTTCACTACGCTTTTTCTTTTGCACATACTTTGTAATTTCACGAGCACGTTTTTTCTTGTAGCCAGGCTTTACTTTCTTCGGCTTTTGAATAAAGCGATGTGCCTCTTCTCCCACTTCATCCGCTTTCTTCACACGCTTTTTACGGCGGTTACGGTCATCGATGGAAACCCATTCTTGCTTTTGAAGATCTTTGTTTACAAACTCGATTCCCATTTTCTCTAGCTTATTTACTGCATCTTCATCTTCCACATCGAAGATTGTAGCAGCAATTCCAGAATGACCGGCACGAGCTGTACGTCCTACGCGGTGAATGTAGAAATCTAGATCTGAAGGAAGCTCAAAGTTAATGACGTGTGAAATTCCTTCAATATCAATACCGCGAGCTGCTAAATCTGTCGCTACTACGTATTGAAATTCTAAATTATTAATTTGCTTCATCATTTTCTTACGGTCACGAGGAGATAAGTCTCCGTGAATCCTTCCTACTTTTAATCCTTTAGACAGTAGGTCATCTGCTACTTCGTCCGCCATTTTCTTTGTATTTGTAAAGACGATAGCTAAATAAGGATTATACGAAATAAGCATATCATGCAGCAGCTTAAACTTGTTACGATGACGCAGTGGAACTAATACATGCTCTAATTTAGCTGCTGCTGCTTGCTTCGGCGAAACATGCGTAAATTTTGGATTTTCCATGTATTTTTTTAAGAATGGCTTTAATTTTTCAGGAATAGTTGCTGAAAAAACAAGCATCTGTAATTTTTCAGGCATATTGCTTGCCAAACGGTCCACATCTTCTAAAAATCCCATATCAAGCATTAAATCAGCTTCGTCTACTACTAACGCCTTTGTTGTATACACAACTAACGCTTTTTCATTTACTAAATCAAACAAACGAGCCGGTGTTCCTACAACAACTTGAGGCTGCTTCTTTAATTTGTCGATTGTACGCTGCTTATCTGTACCGCCGATAAAACATTTTGCTGAAATTTCTTCTCCTTCAGCACTGTGTTTTGTTAGCTTTAATACTTCTTGATAAATTTGAGAAGCAAGCTCACGAGTTGGAGCGGTGATTACAACTTGTACTTCTTCTTTTTTAGGGTCTACCTTTTCAAGTAAAGGCAATAAATAAGCGTGTGTTTTGCCGGTCCCTGTTTGCGACTGACCAATTACGCTTTCCCCTTTCAAAACGGAAGGAATTAAGCGCTCCTGAATCTCTGTAGGCTGATAAAAACCTAATTGTTTAATTGCTTCTATTAAAAATGGTTGAAACTCAAAACGTTCAAAGTTTGTTTTTTCCATAATAGTCTCCTTTTTTACATTCACGTTCATCTTTTAAGGCACAATATATGATTATAATCGATTTTTCCTTCTGTGACTACTTATCATTCATATTACTAAAACTTATTACCTGTTTCAAAAACATTTTATCGCGAGTTGCATACGATAGTAAAAGAAAATCTACTTTATTAAAGGAGGTGCGTCCTTTGCTACAGCGAAGACCACCATTTCCACCCGGTATGCAAAGAAGAATGATGCCAGGAATGCCACCACAAAACGGCTTTGGGCAACAACCTGGTAACTTTGGCCAATTTAATCCATTACAGCAGTTTCGTAACTTTGCCCAGCAAACAAATGCTCAACAATCATTTTACCCGAATCAGCAAGGCCTGAACCGTGGAGGAGGTAACTTCTTAACTCGCCTATTCCGAAGAGGCGGAAATAGAAACATACCATTTCAACAAGCGGCTGCAGCTGCTCCTCGAGGTTCTTTGTTTTCTGGCCTTTCAGGAGCCCAAGGTGCTGCAGGAGCGACTAACTCTTCTTCCCTGCTTGGAGGTTTGCAAGGATTAACGAACCCTGCTAACTTGAGCTCCATGATGGGGAATGTTCAGCGAGTACTAAAAGCAGCGGAAACGATGGGACCTATGATTCAACAATACGGACCTCTTGTCAAAAATGCTCCTTCTCTGTGGAAAATCTATCAGGCCTTGCGCTCAAGTGATGACACAGATGAAGTACTCGAAGCAGAAGGAACAGAGGTTTCTGAAACTGATGAAAGCAAAGACAGTAAGGTTTTATCGGCAGGCGCAGAAAGCACGGATTCATCCGATGATGAGCTGGATTTCTTTGAAGAAGAAATTGAACATTCATCCAGAGATCGGGTGTCTAAACCAAAACTTTATATTTGATAAATCTGCTGATTCCTTAAGGAAATACCGTGAGCAAAAAAAGAATATCTTTGTATTCTTCCTTCCTCTTTTATATAATAGAAGCGAGTTGAATTGCTCGTCAGGATTATGATGAGGAGGAAATTGAAATGAAAGTTATTAAAATTGCACCGCGCGGCTATTGTTATGGTGTAGTAGACGCAATGGTCATTGCACGAAACGCCGCTTTAGATAAATCATTGCCTCGACCAATCTATATCTTAGGAATGATTGTTCATAATAAACACGTTACAGATGCGTTTGAAGAGGACGGCATTATCACACTGGACGGTGCTAATCGCCTAGAAATCTTAGACCAAATAAATGAAGGAACCGTTATTTTTACTGCGCACGGAGTATCTCCAGAAGTAAAAGAACGAGCAAAAGAAAAAGGCTTAACAACAATCGATGCTACATGTCCGGATGTTACAAAAACCCATGACCTTATTCGCCAAAAAGAAAAAGAAGGTTATGACGTTATTTATATCGGAAAACGAAATCATCCTGAGCCAGAAGGTGCACTTGGTATCGCGCCAGATATCGTTCATTTAATTGAAAAAGCAGAAGACGTAGCCCATTTAAATATTCAACGTGAGAAAATCATTGTAACAAATCAAACAACAATGAGTCAGTGGGACGTTGCGGAAGTAATGGAAAAGGTAAAAGAAAAATATCCGCACGCTGAAGTTCACAAAGAAATTTGTTTAGCTACACAAGTTCGCCAAGAAGCTGTAGCCGAGCAAGCAGGTGAAGCAGATGTTACAATTGTTGTAGGAGATCCTAAAAGTAACAATTCAAACCGTTTAGCTCAAGTATCAATGGAGATTGCCGGCACTGAGGCATATCGTATCGGTGACATCTCAGAGCTGCAGATTGAATGGTTGATGAATGCGAAAACCGTAGCTGTTACGGCAGGCGCATCTACCCCTACTCCAATCACAAAAGAGGTCATCAATTTTCTAGATCAGTTCGATCCAGAAGATGAAACAACGTGGACACGTGAAAAAAGCGTGCCTCTTTCAAAGATTTTACCAAAAGTTCGAACAAAAAAATCGTCTTAATAGACACAAAAGAAGGTGTTGACATTTTTCAACACCTTCTTTCTTTGTTACATAAACGTAAATGGGTTTGTGTCTACTTTTGAATCAAATACTTCACACTCAAAGTTTTTTGCATCAAAAAGATTGTTTAATACACGCGTTACACCTTGTCTCATGACTTTTTCAACATGATGACCAGGATCTACAACGTTTAATCCCATTGCCATTGCATCATGCGCCACGTGGAAATACAAATCCCCTGTTACATAGGCATCTGCTCCGCTAAATTTTGCGTTTGTAATATATTTGTTTCCATCTCCGCCAAGAACAGCTACTTTTTTCACCGTGGCATCCATAGACCCTACTACTCTAACACCATCCACATCCAATGCTTGTTTAACATGAGCGGCAAACTGTTTTAACGTCATCTCTTCTTTTAACTTACCAATTCGTCCAAGTCCAAGCGTCTCGCCCGTTTGTTCCACTGGATAAATGTCATAGGCTACTTCTTCGTAAGGATGAGCACTGAGCATGGCGCGAATAATTTTATTTTGCTGAACCGCTTCAAAAATAGTTTCAACTTTTGTTTCATTGACACATTCTAACTCTTCTTTTGAACCAATGTATGGATTGGCTTCTGAAGAAGGTTTAAATGTGCCTTCCCCTTCAGTTGAAAACGTACAGTCGCTGTAAAGACCCACATGTCCAGCTCCCGCATCACAAATAGCTGTGCGCACTGCTTCAGCATGATTTGAAGGAACAAATACAGCAAGCTTTTTCAGCTGAATAGACGTTGTTGGAACCAGCACTTTTGTCTCTTGTAGCCCCAATGCTTCGGCCAACAAGTCATTTACTCCGCCTTTAGCTATATCTAAGTTTGTATGAGCAGCATATACAGCAATATCATGTTTGATGCATTTCTCTAAAATACGCCCTTCAGGACGATCTGTAACCACTTGTTTTAGAGGTCTAAAAATAGGAGGATGATGAGCAATAATCAAATCCACTTGTTTTTCAATCGCTTCGTCTACGACCGTTTCAAGAACATCTAACGTTACCATTACTTTTTTTACAGGCTTGTTTAACGTTCCAATCTGTAAACCAATTTTATCTCCTTCAACCGCTAAATGCTTGGGAGAAAATGATTCAAATGCTTCAATTACTTGAAATCCGTTAGGGATTTTACTCATTTTAACGCCTCCTCAATTAATGAGATGTCTTGGGTAAGCTTTTGAAGTTTTGCTTTGCTTTCCTCGGACTGAGCCTGCTCCATTTGGCTGACAATTTGTTTAAGATGATTTAGTTCATGCGTCCACTTTGTTATAAAAGCAAAAGAGCGCTTTTCTTTTAAAATAGGGCCCATTAACACACCGGCTTCCACTTCACCGTTATAAGGAGCTAAGGCGTTTCCAGGTTCAGCGACGATGACTTCATACATACGACCGTCTTCTTCGATGATTTTTTCATCAATGATTTCCCAGTTGTGTTCAATCAGCCAGCTGCGAATATGATGTGAACCAATATTCGGCTGAAGTACAAGCCTTTTTACTCCTTCTAACTTTTCTTTTCCTTCTTCTAAAATCATCGTAATAAGCGTTCCGCCCATTCCGCAGATTGTAATACAGTCTACTTCATTCGGTGATATTACTTCTAGGCCGTTTCCTTTTCGAACGTCAATAACGTCCGTTAAGCTTGTTTTTTTCACCTGCTGAATAGCAGATTGAAGAGGCCCTTCTGTAATTTCTCCTGCTACGGCACCGCTAATATATCCATTTAAATAAGCAAAACACGGCAAGTATGCATGATCTGAGCCAATGTCTGCTATCTTTGCTCCCAAAGGAATCGATTTTACTACTTCTTCAAGTCTTGTTGATAAGTTTAATTCATTCATTTTGTCACCTATTCTCTATGTGATTACTGTTCATTATTTTAACATAGATAGCTGCATGATTCCTATTTCTCTTCATGTTTTCCTTTTAGCTGAATGCTTATAAAAAATCACAAAAAAAAAGCCTGCTTTATAAATGAGCGGCTTTCCAGAAAATCATGTTTCTGAACTCTATTTAATTTCTGATACCCATTTAGCCATTTCCTTCGCTTTTTCCGGAGGAACCAGTCCAGGCGGCATGTTTCCTTTACCGTTTACAACAATATCTGCAATTTCGTCTTGAGAAACTTTTTTCCCAATTCCTTTTAACGAAGGACCTACTCCACCTTGATACTGATCACCGTGACAACCAATACAAGTTTTTTGATAAATTTCTTCTGGTTTAGCTGAAGCCTGCTGTTCCGCGCCACCGCCTTCTTTTTCAGCCGCGATTTCTTTTGCATTATTCAATCCGTTGAACGAAAGCGTTAACATTAAAGCAATCCCAATTACCGCAATTAATAAAAATGGTATTAGCGGATTTCGCTTCACTCACTATACCCCCTTTATGTATTCCCATCCCTAGAAATAACAAAATAGTATAAGCACTTTTATTTTACTTGAAAATGCTCATAAGTGAAAGGGTTTTATTTACATAATTAACTAATTTCTTATTGCGTATCTTAACAGCCAATTTGCCTTGCAATAACCGAGCGCTGAATTTCTGAAGTTCCTTCTCCAATTTCTAAAAGCTTGGCATCTCGTAAATACCGCTCCACGTGATACTCTTTCATGTAGCCATATCCTCCATGAATTTGAACAGCTTGACTGGCTACTTCCATACAAATTTCAGAAGCATACAGTTTACACATAGCAGCTTCTTTCGTAAATGGCTTTCCTTGGTCTTTTAACCACGCTGCTTTATACACCATATTTCTTGCTAACTCAATTTTCATCGCCATATCAGCTAATTTAAACTGAATCGCTTGAAACGATGAAATAGCTTTTCCAAATTGCTTTCTTTCCTGCGCATATGACAGTGCTTTTTCATAAGCCGCTTGAGCGATTCCAACGGCCATTGCGCCAATTCCAATTCTTCCCCCGTCAAGCGTCATTAGAAATTGTTTAAAGCCTTCTCCTCTTACACCGAGTAAATTCTCTTCAGGCACTTCAACATCCTCTAAAACGAGTTCAGTTGTATTTGAAGCATGTAGACCCATTTTCTCGTAATTGTCTATTACAGTAAAACCTCGAGCTTCTGTAGGCACGATAATAGCTGAAATTTCTTTTTTACCTTCTGTACGATTTGTAACAGCTGTTAAAGCTAAAAACTTTGCATAGCTGGCATTCGTAATATAGCATTTACTTCCATTAATCCTAAATGTTCCATCCTTCAACACTGCTTCTGTCTCTGTTCCCCCCGCGTCACTTCCTGCGTTCGGTTCGGTTAAACCAAACGCTCCAAAAGATTCCCCGGAGCATAAAGCAGGTAGGTACTGTTCTTTTTGCTCCTTTGTTCCGAATAAATAAATAGGTGCGCCCCCGAGCGAAACATGAGCTGAGTATGTAATTCCTGTAGAGCCACAAGCTTTACTTAATTCCTCTACGACGATAGCAAAACTAACCGTATCTGCTCCTCCGCCTCCATACTCTTCAGGAAAAGGAAGACCCATTATCCCAAGCTCACTTAACTTTTTAAAAACATCAAGCGGAAATTGCTTACTTCGATCGCGCTCTAATGCATTCGGTGCTACTTCCGCCTCTGAAAACTCTCTCAGCGTCCGTTGAATCATCTTTTGTTCATTGGTTAATTCAAAATTCATTTTTATTCCCCCTAAAAAAATGTATACGCTTACATTATTTAATTATAATTCATTTTTGTAAATTTTCTCAACTTTTAAAACGTTTTAATTTTTTCATGTTATAATAGAGAAGTACCAATCAAAGCAAGAATAAAATGATAGCGATTCCATTTTTCGGATGTTTAAAAGGAATTTGAACAGCTTATGCTCTGTAACAAAAGAATATAAAGGAGCATTTGCAAAACGAAGGACAATTCAGTAAAATATATAAAAGAAGAAAAGTTGGTAAAAAAATCAATATACTTCTTCAAAATGCGTTTTTATGAAATTTATTCCATAAAAAATAGATAGCCCCTTTCCTCTAGGAAAGAAGCTATCTCATAAGCGTTATTTACGCTTTTATCTATTCTAAGAAATCTTTTAAACGTTTGCTTCGGCTAGGGTGACGAAGCTTACGAAGCGCTTTAGCTTCAATTTGACGAATACGCTCACGCGTTACGCCAAATACTTTTCCTACTTCTTCAAGCGTACGCGTACGTCCATCGTCCAGACCAAAGCGGAGTCTAAGAACATTTTCTTCGCGATCTGTTAACGTATCAAGGACGTCTTCTAACTGCTCTTTTAATAATTCATATGCAGCATGTTCAGAAGGTGATGTTGCATCCTGGTCTTCAATAAAGTCACCTAAATGCGAATCATCTTCCTCACCAATTGGTGTTTCAAGGGAAACCGGTTCTTGAGCAATTTTTAAGATTTCACGAACTTTTTCTGGTGTTAAGTCCATATCTTCTGCAATTTCTTCAGGAGATGGTTCGCGACCTAAATCTTGTAAAAGCTGACGTTGAACACGAATTAGCTTGTTAATCGTTTCAACCATATGGACGGGAATACGAATCGTTCTTGCTTGGTCAGCAATTGCACGAGTAATAGCTTGACGAATCCACCATGTCGCATACGTACTGAATTTATAACCTTTGCGATAATCAAATTTTTCTACCGCTTTAATAAGACCCATGTTTCCTTCTTGAATTAAATCAAGAAACAGCATACCGCGCCCGACATAGCGTTTAGCGATACTTACAACAAGACGTAAGTTTGCTTCAGCAAGACGACGTTTCGCTTCTTCATCGCCTTCTTCAATACGTTTTGCTAAATTGATTTCTTCCTCTGCTGACAATAAGTCAACGCGTCCGATTTCTTTTAAGTACATACGAACTGGATCATTAATTTTTACACCAGGAGGTACACTTAAATCATTTAAATCAAACTCTTCTTCTTTTGACAGTTCTTGAATATCGGGATCGGCATCGTCATCATTTGCTTCAGATTCACTCATTACTTCAACACCTTGTTCTCCAAGGTATTCATAATATTCATCCATTTGATCGGATTCAATTTCGAAGTTTGCCATACGCTCTGCAATTTCTTCGTATGTGAGCACACCACGTTTTTTTCCGATTTCGGTCAATTGATCTTTTACTTGTTCAATTGTTAAATCTGAATCAAGTTGTTTTGATTGAGCTGATTTTTCAGCCATCAGATCCCCTCCTTCCAAAATTTTAAGGAAAACCTTCTAAAAGTGGGACTAATACGCAATATCGTTTATTTTAACGTTTTTTTCAACTGTAAAATTTCCATTGCTATTGTCGCAGCTTTTAAATAATCTTTTTGACGCTCTGCTTCTTGCTTTTCTGCTTCTTTTTTTTCTATCGCTAACCTTTGTGGGTAAATCAATATCGTTTGGACATAATCATTCAAAGCTTGCTCCGACAATTCATCATTGATTGACATCATCGCCAATTCTGAAGCTAGACTAGACAACGAAGACTCGGGCAACCGTTCGATAAATCCGCTCGGATTAGGCTCGTGTCCTTCCTCGTAATAAGCATACAAATATAGAACAAGCGCACGATGTTCCTCAACATTGAACTGACCTTGAAGTCGGTCTTGAATTCTAAATGCTACATCCTTATCTTTCAACATATGAGCGATCAAAAAACGTTCTGCATTTTGATAAGCCGGTAATAAGCTTCTCTTTACGACTGGTTGTCTATTTATATTATTTCGATTTGGAGAATCATTATCCTTTTTCTTTTTTTCAGTTCGATACACTTGATACTGCTGTTCTTTAAGCGCATCTAATGAAATGGAAAACTCTTGTGCCAATTGGCGTAAATAATGATCTCGCTCTACAGCTTTCGTAAGGAGGCTTATTTCTTTCAAAACGTCTTCAATGTATTGCATACGTTCAGATTCATTTTGTAGATTTCGTTTTCGGCGGAGATACCTCATTTGAAATGCCATAAAGGTCAAGCTGCTATTAATAACATCATTTTGAAACTTCTCTGCCCCGTATTCTTTAATATAATCATCCGGGTCATAACCATCCGGCATCACAGCAATCTTAACGGTACAACCTACATTTGTTAAGATAGCAGTTGCTTTGTGCGCTGCTTCAATTCCGGCAGAATCTGCATCATAGCAAATGATAACGGACTCTACATTTCGGCGAATAATCTTGGCTTGTTCTTCTGTTAAGGCAGTTCCCATTGTTGCGATTGCGTTCGGGCACCCCGCTTTAACAGCCGAAATAACATCTGCAAATCCTTCAAATAAAATAACCTGCTGATTTTTGCGTATATGTTTTTTAGCGCGGTGAAAGTTGTAGAGTGTGCGACTTTTGTTAAAAATAGAAGTTTCGGGACTATTTAAATATTTAGGCTGCCCTTTTATCTCTTTTAGCAGGCGCCCTGAAAATGCAATTGTTTTGCCTTGCAAGTCAGCAATAGGAAACATAATTCGATCACGAAAACGATCAAAGTACGTTTCATCTTGGTTGCGTTTAATGATTAAACCTGCATGTTCCATCTCTTGCGGATTAAACCCACGTTTTGTTAAGAACTTACTTACAAATTCCCACGAATCTAAAGCAAAACCTATCTCAAATTCATCGATAATTTCTCGTGAAAACCCTCGATTTATTAAATAATCATAAGCATCTTGGCCTTCTTTTGTATTTACCAATAAATGATGGTAAAATTTCTTTAAAAGCTCGTGTGCTTCAATCATTTTATTGCTAGGCTTTTGATTATCTTCTTCATGAGGATGTATCTCATGTTCGAAAGGAATATCCCCTTTTTCAGCAAGCTGCTGAGCTGCTTCCGTGAAGGACAGTCCTTCTAATTCCATTATGAATGAAAATGAATTCCCTCCTGCACCACATCCAAAGCAATGATAAATTTGTTTATCAGGCGATACTGAAAAAGACGGTGTGCTTTCCCCATGAAACGGACAGAGTCCAAAATAATTGCGCCCTTGTTTTTTTAGTTGTACATAATCGCTTATGACGTCGACAATATCTACTGAATGCCGAATACGGTCGATTACTTCATCAGGAATTCGATTTGCCATAGTAACAGCTCCGTATTTCATATAATATTCTTCACTAAGTGCTAAATTCCTGCAAGTTTCGACAACATTTTTTCAAAAGCTTGAATGAAATGCTGGCGATCTTCTTCACTAAATGCCTTTGGGCCTTTAGTATGACGGCCTGACCGTCGCTCTTTTGCAGAAACATAACGAAAGAAAAGCACCGTATTCATTTCGTCGTCATTATAGTACTTTCCACGAGGAGACAGTGCGTAAACCCCTCGACTTACTAACATGCTTGCTAAGCCAGTATCTTGAGTTACTACAATATCCTGCTTGACTGCGTGATTTAAAATATATAAATCTGCGGCTTCCTTTTCTGCATCCACATAGACCCATTTTCCTGGTGTAGGATTTGTTTGCATGTGAGCATAGGAAGCAACAAACACAAGATCGATGTCATATGTATGTGTAAGTTCAACGATTTCTGCTTTAACAGGGCATGCATCAGCATCGACAAAAACTTTACTTTTTCTTTTGCTATAACTCTGTATTCTACATCCCTCCAGAGATTCCTTCTAACAATTTGTTATTTCCTGTAGATGGCATTTGTCGAATACTTTTTTCGATTTTGACTTGACTTTTATATAAATAGTTTATTCGTTCTTAACAAAGTCTAAACCTAAAACTATTCTTTTTTATCACAATTTTTTATTATAATATAAACAACCTATATTTTCTATACCAAAGTCACTTGTTTTTAAAAGTTCTGTCATATTCATCTTTGGGATATTTTCTTAGGCTTACAGCACACAAACATAAGAAAGCAATCTCCTTTATGTCACGCACAGAGGAGATCTATCGTTTATTTATTTCTTTTTGATGGTATTAAGAATGATACCAGCTGTTTCTTCTACGGCTCTGTTGGATACGTCCACCACTTCACAGCCAATCTTATCTACAATCCCTTGGAAAAATTCAAGTTCTTCTTTAATACGGCCAATATTAGCATAAATTGCTTTATCGTTTAGCCCAAGAGACTTTAAACGCTCTTTACGAATATCGTTTAACTTTTCAGGACTAATAGTAAGTCCTATACATTTCTCAGGTGATACGTGAAACAGCTCTTCTGGTGGATCTACCTCAGGTACAATTGGAACATTGGCTACTTTCAAACGCTTGTGTGCTAAAAATTGAGAAAGAGGTGTTTTAGATGTTCTTGATACACCGATTAATACAATATCCGCTCTAAGAATGCCTCTCGGGTCACGCCCATCATCATATTTCACTGCAAATTCAATTGCTTCTACTTTCTTAAAATAATCTTCGTCTAATTTTCTAGCCATTCCAGGCTCATAGCGAGGAGAAAGTTGATAAGAAGATTGAATTTTATCAATTAAAGGTCCAATAATATCAAATACCTCTACCCCGTTCTTGGACGCTTCTTGAATTAAAAATTCTCTCATTTCAGGCTTTACTAGCGTAAAGCCAATAATAGCGTTGTTCATCTTCGCTACTGAAACCACTTCTGAAAGTGTTGCGATGTCCTCTACGTAAGGTACTCTTTTAATTACAAAGTCCGTCATATTGAACTGACTTGATGCAGCCTTTACAACTAGTTCAGCCGTCTCACCTACAGAATCCGAAATGACATAAAGACATGGGTTGTTCATATTTTGTGCATCCCCTTTTTAATCCTTTTTCACTTATAATACTTCATCATTTGCTAATGCTACTAGTAATTTTGTAATATTTGTTTTGGTAATGCGTCCCACCACTTCAAAATTGCCGTCCCCCTCTTTAATAACGGGCATAGCATCAATCTGTTTTTCAATTAAGATCTTAGCAATATCAATTAACAAATCTTCGCGATAGCAATATGTAATGTTGGGCATTCTCGTCATGATAATATGAACAGGAATAGATGTGAGCTCTTGCTTTCCGATACTCGCGCGCAATAAATCTTTACGCGACAGTACTCCCACCAGCTGGGATTTCTCATCCACTACAAAAAGGGTCCCCACGTCTTCTAGAAACATTGTACAAATAGCATCATATACCGACACATTTTCGTTCACAACCACCGGGATAGACTGATATTCTTGCACCTGTATTTTTTTTATTTTATCTGTAAGAAGCTGTGCTCCTGTTTTACCTGTGTAAAAGTAACCTACGCGCGGTCGCGCTTCTAAATAACCAGCCATTGTTAAAATAGCCAAGTCCGGTCTTAGCGTTGCCCGCGTAAGGCTAAGCTGATCTGCAATATGCTCGCCTGTAATAGGGCCTTCGTCTTTGACAATTTGCAAAATTTGTTCTTGTCGTTTGTTCAGTTCGATTGTACTCACCACCTAATCATTAAATGTGACATACTATTTATAAAACATTATATACTTTTTAAGCAAAAGTAAAAGCTATAACTTATTAATTTTAGCATTTTATCTTTTTAGAATGCCGTTTATTTTACCACGGCTTCTCAAAAAAAGCAGGCATTACGCTTATAATAAGTGAAGCTACCTCTTCGCTCCACAGTAAAAAGGGTGTCCTCTACACACTACGAGGCACCCTAGCGACAGCAATTCCTTGCATATCACTGATTATCTTTTCTATTTCTCATCAGAGAGCGATTGTTTTAAAGACTCCATCTGATTCAAAAAACGCTTTGTTTTTAAAAACAATCCTGAATATTCTTCGTAATATTGATCAATTACAAACTTTAATTGTTTTTTTGTTTCAGGCTTAACAGAAATAGAACCTAACCGCTTTAAATCAATATAATAAAATAGCCTTAATAGTTTAACCGTCATCGGACTAATTTTCAAATGATAAGGATCTTTTTCTAAGCATCGATGACAAATAAACCCGCCTTCTCGAATGGAAAAATGAAATGTTCCTTCACCTTGGTGGCAGACTGCACATTCATTTAATGTAGGATGAAGACCTAGAACGTTTAACATTTTCATTTCATAAATAAAAGTTAAGATCTCTGCATCATACTCTTCGTTCATATAATGAATGGTTTGGTGCAGCAGCTCAAAAAGAAATGGATTTGGTTTATTGTTCTCAGTAGCTTTATCCGTTAATTCAAGAATATAAGAAGCATACGCTGTTGTGAAGATATCTTCGCGTATGCTTCTCATAGATGAGATAACTTCTCCTTGATGGAGAGTGCCCATTCCTGAACCTGCTTGTATAAAAAAGTATCCATACGTAAATAATTGTGTGACAGAAGCCAAGCGACTACTAGGCTTTTTTGCCCCTCTTGCCATGAGACCCACTTTTCCGAGTTCACGTGAATAAATGGTGACAATTTTATTTGATTCACCGTAATCATTCGTTCGAATGACAATTCCTTCACACTTTTTAAACAATCATCATCACCGCCATCTTACAGAAGGCTAAGACAAGGGAGAATTGAGACTTTCGCTGTTGTCCTCATATGTTTCGGGTCTTTCTTTCACTTCATTTTCAAGTTCCTTAAAAATGAGATAAGTATCAATGCTACCTGTTTGTGAAAAAATGTTCCAAGTAAAATTCAACATAGAACTCCCACCTTTCTAACCATAAAGATCAGATACATATTTCAATTCCTTATGTTTAGAATAGCCTTCCGACGTAAAATCATGTAACACAATTTTTTACAAATTACCTTCTTTTATGAAGGGATATAAATCAATGCAAACAAGAACTCAAATGATTAATATTCGTCTTCTCTAAATCCAAAGTCACGGAGATGCGACGCTCGGTTTCGCCAATCTTTTTGCACTTTTACCCATAGTTCTAAAAATACTTTTGAACCTAAAAGGGCTTCAATGTCTGCTCTTGCTTTTCTTCCTACCTCTTTTAACATCTTTCCTTGCTTTCCAATTACGATGCCTTTTTGTGAATCTCTTTCGACGATAATTGTAGCGCCCACGTAAACAGCACCATTATCTCGTCTTTGCATAGAATCCATCACAACGGCAATAGAATGAGGTATTTCTTCCCTCGTTGCATGCAGTACTTTTTCACGAATTAATTCCGTAATAATAAAGCGCTCTGGGTGATCAGTTACTTGATCTGCCGGATAATATTGCGGACCTTCCGGCAATCGCTGCTTAATTTGATCAAGCAAACGCTCCACGTTATTTCCTTGTAAAGCTGAAATTGGCACAATTTCAGCAAAAGGATATAAGTCTTTATAATTCGTGATAATTGAAAACAATTCGTCTGGATGAATTTCATCAATTTTATTAATCACAAGGAAAACAGGCGTTTTTGTGTCCTTTAAACGCTCGATAATAAATTCATCGCCTCGACCTAAGCCTTCTGTTGCGTTAATCATAAATAAAATTAAATCTACTTCTTTAAGCGTATTTTGCGCTACCTTCATCATAAAGTCGCCTAATTTATGCTTTGGTTTATGAATTCCTGGTGTATCAATAAACACAATCTGCGCCTGATCTTCCGTGTACACACCCTGAATTTTATTTCTAGTTGTTTGCGGTTTGTCACTCATAATCGCAATCTTTTGACCAATTACTCGGTTCAAAAAAGTTGATTTCCCTACGTTTGGTCTTCCAATAATTGAAACAAAACCTGACTTAAATTCATTATTACTCATGTAAATCCTCCGATGAAAATGCTCCTGGAAGTAATTCTTCCACAGTTAATTCTTGTATGTCATTTTTAAAATTGGTTAATATAACTTTCATTTCTTTTGGACAAAGCTCAGAGATTACTTGTCTGCATGCTCCACACGGAGAAACAGGACGATCAGTATCAGCTACTACAGCAAGTGCTGCATACTCTTTATCACCTTCTGAATAGGCTTTAAATAAAGCCGTACGCTCAGCGCAATTGCACATGCTATAAGCTGCATTTTCAATATTGCAGCCGCGATAAACCTTTCCATCTTTCGTCAATAAAGCTGCACCAACTTTAAATTTTGAATACGGTACATAAGCCATTTCACGAGCTTTTTTCGCCTCATCAATCAGTCCGGTCTTATCCATTTATCCGCTCTCCTTTTGCCCTTCTACATGTCTTTTAACTTGTCCTTTTTTATTATACCACGGGGGTGTAAAGAACCAAAAAGAATCCTTTTTAAAACAAATACTTTAAGAAAATAATTCCTCCTATAAGGACAGCAAAACACGCATAGACCAACACCGCGGCTGCGGCTGCATCTTTTGCGTGTTTTGCTAGTATGTGATATTCAGGAGAAACTAAATCGACAACTTTTTCAACCGCTGTATTCATTAACTCCAAGCTGAACATGCCTGCAATCAGAAGCAGCACAACCACCCATTCACCAGCTGTAATTGACAGCACGGCTCCTAAGAAAAGGACGATGAAAGAAGCTGCTACGTGAATTTGCATATTTCTCTGTGTTTTACAAACATAGATAAACCCTTCTATTGCATAACCAAAGCTACTGACAACTTTAGCTATCCCCTTTTTATCGCGAGAGTCCATATTGTTCTAAAATATCTTTTTGACGTGTAAACATCTCTTTTTCATCTTCTGATGTTTCATGGTCATATCCAAGCAAGTGCAAGAAACCGTGAACTGTTAAGAATCCTAGCTCCCTCATAAACGAGTGATTGTATTCTTCTGCTTGCTCATGAGCTTTTGGAATCGAAATGACAATGTCCCCTAGGACTCTTGGCATCTCATCTCCGATAATTTGCATTTCATCTTCGCCCATTTCTTCTAGCGCAAACGATATTACATCCGTTGGCTGATTTTTATGGCGGTATTGATGATTGATTTCTTGAATTCGATCATTATCCACAAATGTAACGGATACTTCTGCATCCTCTTGCAGATTTTCATATATAGCAGCGGCTTCAAGCAGCTTTTCAAGCTCTTTTTGCTGTTCTTCACTTACTTCGTTTGTTTCATCAATAAAATCAATAACTAAACTCATACCTTCACCTTCTCTTTTTTTATCTCTGGATATTCGATTCGGGAATGAAAAATCCCATTTAAAGTTTCACATAGTGCTTGGCGAATTAACTCTAGCTCTTTGAGCGTTACGTTACACTCGCTAAGCTGCTCGTCCTGCAAGCGATCTTTAATAATATTTCGCACCAAGTTCTCAATTTTTTCCGGAGTCGGATTGGACATTGACCTTACGGCTGCTTCTACACTATCAGCTATGCAAATAACCGCTGCTTCTTTCGACTGAGGCTTTGGTCCAGGATAGCGATATTCTTTTTCATCAATTTTTTCTTCTGTTTGTTCGAGTGCCTTATGATAGAAAAACTTAAGCAGAGTGGTTCCGTGATGCTGCTCTGCAATATCTACAATCTCTTTTGGAAACTTGTGATTCCGCAAAATGGTCGCTCCATCTGTAGCATGTGCGATTATAATATTTTTACTAGTCTTAGGACTTAGTTTATCATGCGGATTAGTAATATTCATTTGATTTTCAATAAAATACTGCGGTCGCTTCGTTTTACCAATATCGTGGTAATAAGCCCCGACTCTCGCTAATAAACCGTTAGCTCCTATCGTTTCGCACGCCGCTTCAGATAAGTTTGCCACCATTACGCTGTGATGGTATGTTCCAGGTGTTTCGGTTAAGATTTTGCGTAATAGCGGATGAGTAGGACTCGATAATTCAATCAGCTTCATCGTAGATAAAATGCCAAATCCACTTTCAAAAAACGGTAGCAAACCTATAGCTAAAACGGAAGCGATAACACCAGATGCAATTGACATCATGCTGTAATAGCCAAGCTCTACAGTGCCGATATGACCATTTTTAATAAAAATAATCGCAAAGCTGATAATTACGTTTACCATAGCCACAAATAGACCTGCCTGCAAAATCCGTGAACGTCTGTGCTGCCTGCTTAAAAATAAAATAGCAGCAATATTGCTAATTAAAAAGTAGATCCCAATGTTCATATTAAACGAGGTTGTTAATTCACCATTAAAAATAATACTTCCACAAATAGCAAATACAATGCTTGATAAAATAGCAATGCGTTCATCCATTAAAATTCGAATCAGCAAACCTCCCACCGCAACAGGAGCTAAGAAACCAATTTCTGATAAATCAATTTGCTGAAACAAGCTTAAGATTTTCATGAGGCCAATCGTAATGGTTGCTACTAATACATACAACAGCAAGGGCTGATATGTCTTGGTGTGAAATTCACGCAAATAGTAAATGAGGCCCGCTATCATCATTACAATCAGCAAAGCTAACCCCGCAAAAGGCTGAATAGATCCTTTATTATTCAACAATCCCGCGAGCTGGAGCTGACGATATATATCAGGATTAATAAGCTGATTTTCTTCTACGATAATCTGGCCTTGTTTGATTCGGACAGGCTCCACTTTTTCCACAGCTGCTTGACGGTTTTCAGCTGTTTTTTGTGGATCATAAATCACGTTTGGAATGATAGCGAATTTAGCAATTGCATTCATTGAATCCTTTAGAGAATTGCTGACATTGGTGTAAACAAGCTGACTTTCTACTTGATCTTTTTTCTCTTCTACATCGCTAATCTTCACTTGATCTTTCATCACATGATGAACGGCCGTGACTACAGCATCTTTCGCAATCGATAAATCACTGTTAGAAGACTGAAGCAGCTGCTTAATGGTATCCTTTGGCAAGTTTTTTTGAATGTCTTCAGGAAGCTTGTCCTCTAGCATTTTTTGTTTGGTTTTTAATACGGCATCGATACTGTCATCTTCATGATCTTCTTTTTCATATTCTGTATTAACTTCCATCATCGCATCAAAAATAGATGCAACAAGATCGACTTGGTTCTGTGCGTATTCTGTTTTTTGTGTATACACATCTTCAACGGCTTGTTCTGCCTCTGCCCGTTTTTTCTCTGTGCTCTCTTTATCTTCAATGGTAACGGGTGAGTAAATGGTTTGCGGAGAAATAGATAGTAATCTGAGATCTAATTCTTGCGGCTTTACATTGCTATACATAGACGCAAACATCATTACACCTAACAAGGCATATAACCCAATTTGAATTAACCGTAATCGCTCGATCTGTGCCATTGTTTGCTTGATTATCCGAAACGTTGACACAAACGTACCCCCTTTTACAAAAAATAGACCCTATTAAGAAAGGGTCTTTTGGTCAGCTTGTTCGTACGCTTGAACGATGCGTCCCACAAGTGGATGGCGCACAACATCTGACTGTTCTAGATGAACAAACGAAATACCTTTAACATTGGTCAGGATTTTCGAGACAGCCGCTAGACCAGACTGAGCTCCTTTTGGTAAATCAATTTGTGAAATATCTCCTGTAATCACCATTTTAGACCCAAATCCTAGTCGTGTTAAAAACATCTTCATTTGCGCCATCGTGGTGTTTTGCGCTTCGTCTAAGATAACAAACGCATCATCTAGTGTACGACCTCGCATATAAGCAAGAGGTGCTATTTCAATAACTCCGCGTTCGATTAGGCGTTGCGTATGTTCTGTTCCTAATACATCATGTAATGCATCATACAGAGGCCGCAAGTACGGATCTACTTTTTCTTTCAAATCTCCTGGCAAGAAGCCAAGACTTTCACCTGCTTCAACAGCAGGACGTGTTAAAATAATACGCTGCACGTGACCATTTTTAAGAGCATTAACGGCCATGACAACGGCTAAATACGTTTTACCAGTACCAGCAGGCCCAATTCCAAATACCAAATCATTTTTCTTAATAGCCGAAATGTATTGACTTTGTCCTAATGTCTTAACACGAATAGTCTTACCTTTTACATTTTTACCAATCTCTTCTTCATATACATCTTCAAAAAACTCGAGAGAATTTTTCTTAGCTAATTGAATCGCATACACAACATCTCGTTCAGATATGGAAATATTTTTCCGGATAATGTTCAGTAACTTTTTAAGCATTTCTTCCACTAGCTGAACATTTTCTGTACTTCCGGAGACTACAACAGTCTCACCTCTTGATATGATAGAGACCTGCATTTCTTCTTCAATTCGCTTTAAATTCGCATCTTGTACGCCAAATAATGAAATGGCTTCATTTGAATCATCAAGTTGTACGTTAATTGTTACTAGCTGTTCTGACATTCATCAATCTCCTTGAATAATTGGTTGAGTGTTCGCAATATTTTCTATAACTTGGTAATGTATTGATAATCTAACTTTACCATTGTCCTGTTCTTGGTGCAAAACTTTTTCACCTTTTATTTTAGCATCCTCACCTAAAGTTGATAGTAATTTTTTTCGACCGATTTCCAAAGCTTTTTCCACCGCCTCTTGTTTAGAATAGACGCGCTGCGAGTTCTGTTCTTCTCGTACAGCAACTTTCTCATACGACAGAGGTAATTTCCATTTAAAAAAATAGAGTGGATGCTCCACTTTTTCTGTCACCTTTGAGGCGTATTTTTCTTTGTTAAAAGCCCAAAGAGGCATTTTAAAAGCTTGAAAATCTAAATAGTGCTTCGTATATCCATTACCCGTTAATACCTGAAAATCAGTTTTTAAAGGCACTTCCACCTCAGACTTATACCATGTTTCACCGTAGACTTTCCCTTTAGCAGCTACTACTTTTTTATTTTTTTCGTTTCCAATAATACCGGAAACTAGGACCTCGCCTTCGTTGACAAAATCATTAACCTTGACTAAAGGTTGTCCTTTTTCGACAAACAAATTCGTAATAATGGCTTTCTTTTTAGCAATTAAATGTTGGTAAGGTGTTTTTTGCTGAGGCTTGGGCTCATTTTTTTCAACCACTTGGAAGTGATAAGAAGTGCCGCGCACTTCTACTCCCACCCAGGTAATATTGTTCATATTATCTGTTAAATAGCGCTGAATTTTTTCAGGACTTTCTAACAGAAATTGAAACTCTCCTCTTTTCACACCTATTTTGGCAAGCTGCTTAGTCATTTGATGTTCCGTTTGTGGTTCTGCACCGCTAATTTCCACTTTCCACACCATGTTGGAAAGCAAACCAAGAATAATAAAAAAAGAAAGAAAACCTAAAGCAAATCCACTATTTTTGATCACTCGTTTTGTTAAAAAAGGAAAACCTCTGCCTCTTATAAAATAAATTTTACAATCTGCGTTGCGAATTAGTATACGAATTTTTTTTACATCTTTCAATAATATCGTTGCTGTCGCTAGCTGACCGTCAACTTTATGGACATTCGAAATCATAATCTGTTGTCTCACACAATTATTTAAAAAACGTTCAATTCCTTTTCCAACAATTCGAATACGTACGGTACCAATAACAAAGTTTGTCCATCCATTCTTCATTTTTTTCCTCCTTGTGTTATTGTTCTAAATAAAGAACTTGATTGATTTTACCTTCTAAAACCAGTTCTTCTGGCAGTATTACTTTAATGACCAGTCCTTCACCTCGAATTAACATTTGTCCCTGTTTTAGTAACACGCGTATTTCAGTATCAGAAAAGGCTAATAAACCTTTATGATTTTCAATATAAATGTGTATTTGTCCAACTAACGTAATACGGGGAAGATCCATTAATACATCAGCGGGTAGTTCCATTGTTTTTGTCATCCATCTTTTCATTTGGTGTCTCCACTTTTTGCTCATAAAAAGAACCCCCTTTCATCTCATGTTTATGAGAAAGGGGGTTAATGTATCACATCTATTTATCGTTTATATTTACGTTGTTTCGATTTTGGCGGCCCTAGAATTTCGGACCATATCACTCCTTGAACAGCTTCTTTACGAGAAATGGGCTTAAAAACGTTTTTCTCACCCGTGATTTTTGGTTTGTCAACTGTGATTTTCTTTTGAATAGATGGTTCATGATACGGACGATTTTTTAGCTCTTCCAATTTTTCTTGCAAAGGATTTGTTTCTGCTGAAGAAACAGTTTCCGGCTCCATACGAGCTGTTTTTGGCTCTTCTTTGACAGGTCGATATCTAGGTCTTTCCCGCCTTGAAGGATTGTTTACAGGAGGCATAGGAGCTCTTTTAGAACGCTGCTGTTCTTCCTCTTTTGACTGAGCCATAAAACGCTGCACAACGTTAAAAATAATTCCTCCAATGATGACAAAAATGAAAGCATTATTAATAATTAGTTTAATAAGCGTTTCAACGATATTCATTAGGAGAAAACCTCCTTGTTAAGCTGATTCATTATTTCTCATCGTCTTCTTTAGACATTTTCCCGATTGAATCACGCATATCCGTATCAGCAGTCAAGTTTTGAATATTCATATAATCCATGACGCCAATATTGCCAGAGCGCAGTGCTTCTGCCATCGCTAACGGTACTTCTGCTTCTGCTTCTACTACTTTTGCACGCATTTCTTCTACTTTTGCACGCATTTCTTGTTCTTGAGCAACGGCCATAGCACGACGTTCTTCGGCTTTTGCTTGTGCAATATTTTTATCTGCTTCCGCTTGGTCTGTTTGAAGAACTGCCCCAATATTTTTACCAATATCGATGTCAGCAATATCAATGGATAAGATTTCAAACGCTGTTCCTGAATCCAGTCCTTTTCCTAACACCGTTTGAGAAATCATATCGGGATTTTCCAATACTTTTTTGTGATCTTTTTGCGAACCGATTGTAGAAACAATCCCCTCGCCAACACGGGCAATAATCGTTTCTTCTCCAGCTCCCCCTACTAGTCGATCAATGTTTGCACGAACAGTAATTCGAGCTTTTGCTTTGACTTCGATTCCATCCATAGCCACCCCTGCAATAAAAGGTGTTTCAATAACTTTTGGATTAACGCTCATTTGTACAGCTTCTAGCACATCACGGCCCGCTAAGTCGATAGCTGCTCCGCGCTCAAATGTTAACTCAATATTTGCTCGGTGCGCTGCAATCAGCGCATTTACCACACGGTCAACGTTACCGCCTGCTAAATAGTGGCTTTCTAATTGATTAATGGTAATACCTAAACCTGCTTTACTTGCTTTAATTAACGGGTTCACAACGCGAGATGGTATCACTCGACGAAGTCTCATTCCGACCAGTGTGAAAATACTAATACGAACACCTGCTGCTAATGCTGAAATCCATAGCATAATCGGTACAAAAGTGAAAAAAACAGCTAAAGCAATAATTGCTAGACCAATAACTACAAAAAACAATACGCTACCTACTTCCATTAATTAAGGTCCTCCTTTTTCAAAGGCTCTGTAAGCTTCCGCACCACAACCCTTGATCCCTCTACTTTTATAATATTTACTAACACATCTTTGTCTAAATATCCGCCTTCAGTGACTACATCCACATACTCTTCATCGATGAGCACGGTACCTGAAGGACGAAGCGGTGTTGTTGTTTTACCTTGTTTTCCTATTAATTCATAACGATTTTGATTCGACACGTAGCCAGATTCAGTATTAAGTGAATCATTAAGCACCATTTTTTTGAAAGGTGTAAGCTTCCTTTTAAAAAATTTCATCATCACCAACGCACCTCCCAGTGCCACCACTATTGCAATTACAAGAGAAATTCCCATTTGGACATTATTATCTGTTGACATAAAAAAACTTAAAATGATAGCTCCAAGTCCTAGTAGTCCTAAAACTCCGCCTGGTACTACAATCTCTAACAGAAGCAATATAATTCCTGCTATAAATAAAACGAGCGCTTCCATGCCAGCTAATCCTGCTACCATATGACCATAGAAAAATAAAAGAAGTGAAGCTATTCCAATAGAGCCCGCAATACCAAATGAAGGCGTAAACAATTCAATTACAATTCCTAAAGCACCAATGGATAATAAAATGGGAACAACAAGCGGATGGGTAAGAAAACGAGCAATTTGTTCACTTACACTCATTTTCGCATACGTCAGTTTAGCATCTTCATAGCCAAGTACGCTTAGGAGACCGTCTAAATTTTTTACAGTCCCTTCTGAATAACCAACTTGCTCGGCTTGCTTAGGAGTGAGCGTCAGCAATTCATTTCCTTTTAAGTTGAGCTCAGGTATTACCATCTTGGTATTTGCCATCGCTTCTGCATATTTAGGGTTTCGGTTATTTTGTTCTGCTGCGCTCTTCATAGCCGATAACCAGTAGGACTGAGCTTTTTTTCCTGCGGCATTTCCCTGTTGGTCAATCACTGCTGCCGATCCCATTGTAGAACCGGGTGTCATATAAATTTGATCGGCGTTAAGTGCAATATACGCTCCGGCTGATAATGCTTTTTTATCGACAAAAGCAGCGGTAGGAATAGGTGTTGAGGTTAAGCTTTTAGCTATTTCAGAAGCTGCATCTACAGCTCCTCCAGGAGTATCTATGTCCAATATAATCAAATCTGCACCGTCATTTTCCGCATCTTTAATGGATCTGTTTAGAAAAGAAAGCAGTCCATTTTCTACCGTTTTATTTACAGGAATAACGTGTACACGCTTCACGTCAGCGGTGCTAATAGTGGGGAATAACCCAGTGGCTAAGATAAGAAAGCACACGAAAGAAAATAAGGTTTTCACCGAATACACTTCCCTCCTTCCATAGATAGTATGAGCATGTATCTGTATATACGAATAACTTTAACAATAGTTTCAAATTTTTTAAAATTTATCTATTTTATTCTTTGCACAAGAAAAATAAAACATACGTTCGATTATTATCCATATAAAAAACACCTTACACAAGGTAAGGTGTTTTTTATGATAAGTGTTGAAGGACAAGCTTATTAACAAGAGAGCCATCCGCTTTGCCTTTTACTTTCGGCATAAGCGCTCCCATAACTTTCCCCATATCAGCTTTAGAGGAAGACTGCGTTTCTTCAATCGTCGTTTTAATAATTTCAGATAACTCTTCTTCAGTTAGCTGTTTAGGAGCGTAAACTTCTAAAACCGCTAATTCAGAATGAATTTTATCAACAAGATCTTGACGACCTGCTTTCTCAAATTCATGGAGGGAGTCTTTACGTTGTTTGAATTCGCGAGAAATAACCGTCAACTCGTCTGCTTCAGTTAGGTCGGTTCCTAACTTAATGGCTTCGTTTTGAAGAGATGCTTTGACCATACGAATGACCCCAAGCTTCTCTTTCTCTTTGTTTTTCATCGCTTGTTTCATATCACTATTTAAACGCTCGAGAAGACTCATAAATCCACCCTCTTATTAGAACTTGCGTTTTCTAGCAGCTTCAGATTTCTTCTTACGCTTTACGCTAGGCTTTTCATAGAATTCGCGCTTTCTTGCTTCTTGTAACGTACCAGTTTTTGAAACTGAACGTTTGAAGCGACGAAGAGCATCTTCAAGCGATTCGTTTTTACGAACAACTGTTCTTGACATTCTAATTCCCTCCCTCCGAACAAAACCACTAACATCATAATGAAATGACATGTTAGACATGTCTTTTGCAATTATAATATAATGATTCCTTAAGGTCAACCGCTTTACATAAAGTAATGCAGTTATTCCCCCTTTATTTTATGAACTTTCTTGATAAAACATTACTCGTTCAGCTTTTTTACACGTATGAAAAAAGCTGCGTATACACGCAGCTTTTCAATAAGTGTTATGAGCTCATTTTCACCTGATCTTGAAGATGAACCTCATCTAGCACGCGAACAAACTCACCTTCATTATAAGGATATCCAGCTTTTGAAATTTTCACTTTTACAAGCTTTCCAACCATTTCTTCAGACGCTTTAAACACAACCTTTAAGTAGTTATCAGTATATCCTACATATAAACCACTTTCAGGATCTTCTTTATATTTTTCTTCCGGAATTACTTCTAGTACTTCTCCTTCAAACGTTGAAGCATATTCTTTTGCCAATTGATTTGAAAGTTCGATTAAACGATGCACACGTTGATTTTTTACTTCTTCATCAATTTGGTCGGTCATACGAGCCGCTGGCGTACCTGTACGTTTAGAATACGGGAATACATGAAGCTCTGAAAAACCGTGCTCTTTAATAAAGTTATACGTCTCCATAAACTCTTCTTCTGTTTCACCTGGGAAGCCAACAATAACATCTGATGTAATCGCTAATCCAGGAAGAGCTTCTTTCAGACGGTTTAAGCGCTCACCAAAGAACTCCATTGTATACTTACGACGCATGCGCTTCAATACCGTATTTGAACCTGATTGAAGAGGAATATGCAAATGACGTACAACCATTTCTGATTGATCTAGTACCTCAATCACTTCGTCCGTAATTTGACTTGCTTCAATTGATGAAATACGAATGCGTTTTAATCCTTTTACTTGAGACTCTAAATCACGAAGAAGCTGGGCAAGATTGTAATCTTTCATGTCTTCTCCGTATCCGCCAGTGTGAATACCTGTTAACACGATTTCTTTATAGCCCGCATCCACTAGCTGCTGTGCTTGTGCTACTACTTCTTTAGGATCACGAGATCGCATTAAACCGCGCGCCCATGGAATAATACAGAATGTACAGAAGTTGTTACAGCCTTCTTGAATCTTTAACGAAGCACGCGTACGGTCTGTAAAAGCCGGTACATCTAGCTCTTCATATACGCGTGTTTTCATAATGTTTCCTACGCCGTTAATCGGCTGACGCTCTTTTTTAAATTGTTCAATATAATCAAGCATCTTAACGCGGTCTTGTGTACCTACTACGATATCAACACCAGGAATGGCCATAATTTCAGCTGGCGAAGTTTGAGCATAACACCCAGTTACACAAATAACCGCATCTGGATTTTTCCGCACAGCTCTACGAATAACTTGACGGCTTTTTTTATCTCCTGTATTTGTTACCGTACATGTATTAATTACATATACATCGGCAGTTTGTTCATATTCAACACGCTCATAGCCTTGGCCTTTGAACAATTGCCAAATTGCTTCTGTTTCATAGTGATTTACTTTACACCCTAGCGTGTGAAAAGCAACTGTTGACATAATCGTCACCTCATTAACTCAGTTTGATAAGATATAGCAGACAGCGCATATAAAGGAGCTGTTTCTGCTCGTAAAATCCGCGGACCAAATCCGCTTATTGTAAATTCATTTTCTTCTAATACTTCTACTTCCTGCTCGGTCAAACCACCCTCGGGGCCTACAACCACAAGCACGGAATGGCCCGGTTTTAAAGCCGAAAGAACAGCGTGCAGATGAGATGTTTCTCCTTGCTTTGCTCTTTCTTCATAGGCTACAACTTTATGAGTATAGTCACCGCTAATTTCTACTAGCTTTTTAAAAGAAATTGGGGCTTCTACTGCTGGTACAATCGTACGATGAGATTGTTCTGCAGCCTCTTTAGCAATCTTGTTCCAGCGATCTACTTTTTTTTGACTCTTTTTATCATCCCATTTAACAACTGAACGAGCCGCAATAAAAGGGATAAACTTATACGCCCCAAGTTCTGTCCCTTTTTGGATAATAAGCTCGAGCTTATCCCCTTTAGGCAGACCGTTCACAATTGTAACATGGACTGGAAGCTCTTTTTCTTCGCTTATCCATTCTATAATAGATGCTTTCACTTCGTTAGCGGAAATATTTTCAATTTCACACAAAGCAGCTTGCCCCTGTTCATTACAGGCAATAAACTGTGACCCTTCATTCATTCTCATGACGCGTGAGATATGATGGGCATCATCCTGTGTCACTATGACACTTTGCTCTTGAAATTGATCATTTGGCAGAAAATAACGTTGCATCTTGACACCTTCTCACTTGTTAAGCTTGTTTTTGCGCAATAATTGCTACCCAGTCTTCCATAAGCGTTACTTCTTGAATAACAAAGCCCGCTCCCGTTAGCGCTTTTTTGACATCTTCTTTTTTCGCACTAATAATACCTGATGTAATGAACATGCCTCCTGGCTTTAATACCTTTGCAGCATCGTCTACAAAACGAACGATTACTTCAGCTAGAATATTCGCCACAACAATGTCAACAGGTCCTTCTATACCTTGCAATAAGTTGTTTTGACCTACTGTTACGACGTTCCCAACTTGATTCAGTTCAATATTTTCGCGAGCAGAACGGACGGCTACTTCATCAAGGTCTAGAGCTTGTACATTACTTGCTCCTAACAGAGCTGCGCCAATGCTTAGCACTCCTGAACCTGTACCCACGTCAATAACAGTATCTCCTGCTTTCACTGTTCTTTCCAATGCTTGAAGAGACATAACCGTTGTTGGATGCGTACCTGTCCCAAAAGCCATTCCGGGATCAAGCTCGATAATCAATTCATCTGTGCTGACTTTTTCATAGTTTTCCCAAGTTGGTACAATCGTAAAACGCTCTGAAATTTTCACGGGATGGTAATATTTTTTCCAAGCAGTGGCCCACTCTTCCTCGTTCACTTCACTGATCGTAACTTTGTTAGCTCCTAAATCAAAGTCGTAAACAAGCAGTCCATTAATTTCTTTTTTGATACCATCCACAGTTTCTGCTAAAAAGCTGTTAACTGGAAGATATGCTTTAATCACTACACCTTCTTCTGGGTAGTCTTCTACGTTTAAATCGTAGATTTCACCAAAAGTTGTATCTCTTTCTTTCACTAAATCAGCAGGATCTTCAATGACTACCCCGCTAGCTCCTGATTCATGTAAAATATGAGAGATGGGTTCAATTGCTTCTTGCGCTGTATGAATACAAATTTCAGACCATTTCATTGCTACCAACTTCATCCTTTCTGCCTTCAGTAATATAGGATTTTAAATATGAACATGACAGATGACAGGTTGGCAAAGTACCTTTACCAACCTGTCTCTGTTTACTATGAAAGACAATTATTCTCCTTTAATTGCTCGTTTTACTTTTGCAAAAAAGGAATCATGCTGCTCATCAACGGCTTCTTGACCGCTCAGTTCAGCGAACTCACGCAATAATTGTTTTTGTTTTTCTGATATTTTTGTGGGAGTTACAACTCGAACGTGAATATGCTGATCTCCTTGACCATATCCTCGTACGTTTGCCACACCTTTTCCTTTTAAACGGAATTTCGTTCCCGTTTGTGTACCAGCAGGAATCTTCAACTTCACCTTGCCGTGTAGAGTTGGTACTTCTACTTCATCACCTAGCGCTGCCTGAGCAAACGTTAAAGGCATTTCGCAGTAGATATCGTCTCCATCACGTTCAAAGAATTCATGAGTGCGCACGTGGAACACTACGTATAAATCTCCCGGAGGACCACCATTTACCCCTGGTTCTCCTTGAGCACTTACGCGCAGCTGTTGACCATCATCTACACCAGCTGGAATTTTAACATTAATTTTACGTCGTTTTGTTACTTTACCGTCACCGTGGCACGTTGCACATTTGTCTTTAATGATTTTTCCTGTACCATTACAATGATGACACGCACGTCGATTTACCACGCGGCCAAACGGCGTGTTTTGTTCAACGTTTAACTGACCTGAACCATTACAGTGCGAACATGTATCGACTTTTGTTCCAGGTTTTGCACCTGAACCGTGACATGTTTCACACGTTTCTTCACGTGGAATTTCAATTGTTGTTTCTTTTCCGAAAACAGCTTCTTCAAAAGAAAGTGTCATCGTGTATTGTAAATCGGCACCTTGTCTCGGAGCATTAGGGTCACGTCTGCGACCACCACCACCAAAGATCGAGCTGAAAATATCTTCAAAGCCGAAGCCGCCAAAGTCTGAGCCGCCTCCACCAAAGCCGCCAAAGCCTTGATTTGGATCAGTATGACCAAATTGATCGTATTGTGCTTTTTTTTGGTCATCACTCAATACTTCATATGCTTCTTTTACTTCTTTAAATTTGTCAGCAGCATCTTCCGCTTTGTTAATATCTGGATGATATTGTTTAGAAAGCTTGCGGTATGCTTTTTTTATTTCATCTTTTGTAGCGCTCTTACTGATACCGAGTACTTCATAGTAATCTCGCTTACTCATCAATACTCACTCCCGAATCGTTTCACATAAACGTAATTGTATCATTATTAATAATTCCATAGCAACATAAAAGTTACTTTCTATTGCTCCCGTGCGCGCAGAGAGCCAAGTGAAAAACTTTCCCTTTCGCTTTTCCACGTTAAAAAAGTCAAAGCCAAGAAATAAGCTTGACTTTGACTTTTTAAAAAGATGTGAATCGCACCATGGCGTCATTCACGTTAGTCGTCAAGATGCATTATTTTTTGTCGTCGTTTACTTCTTCAAACTCTGCATCTACAACATCATCATTTTGAGCGCCTTGTTCACCTGCTTGCTGAGCTTGTTGAGCTTGCTCATACAATTTTACAGTTAACGCTTGAACGATTTCTTGAAGTTCATCTTTTTTCGCTTTGATTTCTTCAAGGTCATTCTTTTCAATCGCTGCTTTTAAAGCATCTTTTGCTTCGTTAGCTTTTGTTACTTCAGCTTCTTCTACTTTTCCTTCAAGATCTTTTAGTGTTTTTTCAGTTGTAAACACTAATTGATCTGCTTCATTGCGTAGTTCCACTTCTTCTTTACGTTGCTTATCAGCATCTGCGTTTTCTTCCGCTTCTTTTACCATGCGGTCGATTTCGTCATCTGATAAACCTGTTGAAGATTTAATTGTAATAGCTTGCTCTTTGTTTGTACCTAAATCTTTTGCACGAACGTTTACGATACCGTTTTTGTCAATATCGAATGATACTTCGATTTGAGGTACTCCGCGTGGTGCAGGTGGAATATCAGTTAACTGGAAACGACCTAGCGTTTTGTTGTCTGCAGACATTGGACGCTCACCTTGAAGAACATGAATATCTACAGCCGTTTGGCTATCTGCAGCCGTTGAGAATACTTGTGATTTACTTGTTGGAATCGTCGTATTACGCTCAATTAGCTTTGTAAATACGCCACCCATTGTTTCGATACCTAGTGATAAAGGCGTTACGTCTAGTAATACAACGTCTTTTACATCACCAGTTAATACGCCACCTTGAATTGCTGCACCAAGTGCAACTACTTCATCAGGGTTTACACCTTTGTGAGGATCTTGACCAGTTTCTTTTTTGATTGCATCTTGTACCGCTGGGATACGAGTTGAACCACCAACTAAGATTACTTTATCAAGTTCGCTTGCAGAAAGGCCTGCATCTTTTAAAGCTTGACGCACAGGAGCCATTGTACGCTCTACAAGGCCTGCTGATAACTCGTCAAATTTAGCACGTGATAAAGATACCTCTAAGTGAAGAGGGCCAGCTTCTCCAGCAGTGATAAATGGTAAAGAAATTTGTGTAGATGTTACGCCTGATAAATCTTTTTTCGCTTTTTCAGCCGCATCTTTTAAACGTTGAAGCGCCATTTTATCTTTGCTTAAATCAACGCCGTTTTCTTTTTTGAATTCAGCGACTAAATAGTCGATGATTACTTGGTCAAAGTCGTCACCACCAAGGCGGTTGTCACCTGCAGTTGCGCGAACTTCAAATACGCCGTCGCCAAGTTCTAGAATAGATACGTCAAACGTACCGCCACCAAGGTCATAAACTAAAACTGTTTGATCTTCATCTGTTTTTTCTAATCCGTATGCAAGTGCTGCTGCAGTAGGCTCGTTAATAATACGCTCTACTTCTAAACCAGCAATTTTACCAGCATCTTTTGTTGCTTGACGCTCAGCATCATTAAAGTAAGCAGGAACTGTGATAACAGCTTTTGTTACAGGCTCACCTAAATACTCTTCAGCATACCCTTTTAAATGTTGAAGAATGATAGCTGACATTTCTTGAGGCGTGTATTGCTTGCCTTCTGCTTCAACCTTATGGTCTGTACCCATATGACGTTTAACTGAAATAATTGTGTTAGGGTTTGTAATAGCTTGACGTTTCGCTACTTCCCCAACTTGACGCTCACCGTTTTTGAATGCCACAACTGATGGCGTTGTACGGTTTCCTTCTGGATTTGGAATTACTTTTGGTTCGCCGCCTTCTAATACAGCGACACAAGAGTTAGTTGTACCTAAATCGATACCAATGATCTTACTCATTGACAATGACCTCCTTCATAATATGTAGTGTTATTGATTCACTTTAACCATCGCAGGGCGGATGATTTTATCTTTTAATTTGTAACCTTTTTGAAGCTCTTCTACTACTGTGTTCGGTTCGTATTCATCGTCTTCTACTTGCATCACTGCTTGATGCTCGTATGGATCGAATGTTTTCCCGACTGATTCAATTGCTTCAACACCTTCTTTTTGAAGTGCCTCTACTAATTGACGGTATACCATTTCTACACCTTGCAGCACGGATTTAGTTTGTTCATCCGCTGTGTTAACTTGTAATGCACGTTCAAAGTTATCAAGTGCTGGTAAAATATCCGAAACTAATGATTGAGCACGGTATTTTTGAGCAGCTTCTGCATCGAGACGTGAACGACGACGGAAATTATCGAAATCAGCTTGTAGACGTAAGTAGCGATTCTCTTCTTCTTCAAGCTGTTGCTTTAATTGATCATTTTCTTGTTGAAGAGGGTTTACTTCCTCAGACACTTCAGCTTCAGTTGCTTCAGCAGAGTCTGTTTGAACTTCTTCAACCACTTCTTCGTTTTGTTCTTCTACTTGCTTTTCGTTTGACAATTCATTCACCTCCCTTAAATGTTTACACACATTTTCACATTTTAAACAACGTTTTTTATTTTATCACAGGGAAAGGATGGAAGTAATATATTCCACCCGATTCCTTTATTCTTTATACAAGTTTGTTAACACTTGAGACATATCTGATGACAGCAGCGTAAGCAAACTAATCACACGCGCATATTCCATGCGGGTCGGTCCCAGTATAGCAATTGTACCAAGCTGTTCGTGACCAAAGGAATAACTAGCTGTAATTAAGCTGCACCCTACCATTTCATTCAATTTATTTTCATGACCGATTTTCACATGTATGCCAGCCTCATTTGGGCTTAACAGCTTATAAAACTGCTGTTCATGTTCAATAATGTTAAACAGCCCGCGAATTTTATTAAGATCATGAAATTCCGGCTGAGCAAACATATTCGTTTTGCCGCCAACTACTAATTTGCCATTCATGTTGAGCTTTAATGCATCATTGAGTATATCCATCGTCTGCTCATATCCTTGAATGTGGCTTTTTAAGAGCGTCGCTACTTCTTTGTACATTTTATCATGTAAATCAGTAATGCGAACGCCGATGAGCTTTTCGTTTAAAATGTTAACCATTTTTTCAATATCGGAAGGTTGAATACTGCTCGGCAGCGTAATCGTCCGACTTTCAACGTGTCCTGTATCGGTCACAATAATGGCAACAGCTGACTGAGCCGTTAAAGGTAAAATCTGCAGCTGTTTTAACTTATGGCTGACCGCTTTTGGTCCTAGCACAATAGACGTTAAACTCGTTAAATCAGATAAAATTTGCGCTGACTTTTGAACGAGCTGCTCCAGTTCTACAATGCGTTCAGCGAATACCGAACGTACCGTGGAAACGTCGCTTGCTTTCAAGTGCTCCGGGGACACTAGATGATCAACATAATAACGATAACCTTTCTCAGACGGAACGCGCCCTGAAGAAGTATGAGTTTTTTCAATAAATCCAAGTTCTTCTAGGTCTGACATCTCATTACGAATCGTAGCCGAACTAAAATTAAACTCTTCTTTCTTAGATAATGTTCGAGAGCCTACCGGCTGCGCAGATCGAATGAAATCATCAATAATGACTTGTAAAATTAATAACTGTCGATCAGTAAGCACGCTTCATCACCTCTGTTAGCACTCTAAAACTCTGAGTGCTAAATCTAATAATAAATTACCAAATCACTATAGCGATGTCAACGATTTGATATTAGATTATCCCAATAAAGGCTTGAAAAACTTCATTCCCCAAAAATCGACCATTGTGTGTTAAAAAGACTGAGCTGTTGTCTTCACCCAAAAGTCCTTTCTCTTTGTATTCTTGAATAGGTTCTCCAAATACATCTTTTAATTCTCGATTGAATTTTTTCTTAAACTCCTCTTTTGAGACTCCCTTCGTTTTACGAAGGCCCAAAAACATTTCTTCTTCCATTTTTTCAGCCTCGGTCACGCTCACTTCATTGAGATATGCATTTCCGTTTTGCTCAACCGAATCAATGTACTTTTTTAATGGTCCAATATTTGCTCGTCTTATTCCGTCTATATAGCTATGTGCGCCTGCGCCAATTCCGTAATAATCGTCGTTGTTCCAATATGTTAAATTATGAATACTCTCGTAGCCTGGCTTTGCGAAATTACTGATTTCATATTGATGAAAACCTTGTTTGTCCATTTCTTTCATGAGCAGCTCATACATAGCTGCTTCTTCTTCTTGAGCAGGCAGAGGCAGCTTCCCTTTGTTCATTAAATTATAAAACACCGTTTTAGGTTCAATAATCAACGAATAGGCAGACATATGCTCCACCTCTAATGAAAAAGCCGTTTGAAGCGTCGAAGAGAAATCAGCTACCGTTTGCTCCGGCAGGCTATAAATTAAGTCTAAGCTTATATTCGACATTCCAATCCTTCTCGCTTGCTCAACACAATCAAATACCTGTCTGTTTGAATGCACACGTCCAATTTTCTCCAATAATCTTTCATTAAACGTTTGTACACCAATGCTTAAACGATTCACACCATAATCATGGAGAAGCTGAAGCTTTTCTTTTGTCAATTCATTCGGATTCGCTTCAAATGTAAACTCACCTTTTTCGTCATAAGGGAGGTACATACGAATCGATTCTAAAAAATACTCCAGCTGCTGTTCATCTAAGGCTGTGGGCGTTCCGCCCCCAACGAATATCGTGTTTAAATTGGTCGTTGGATAACGTTCGACTGTTTGTTTCATTTCTTCTCGCATGCTTTCCAAATACGGCATAACGGGCTGATTTTTGAAAAACACTTTATTAAAGTCACAATAATGACAAATATGATGACAAAACGGGATATGCAGATATGCTGCCTTCACCATGGACTTCCACCTCAATCACATTTATAAATGATAAAAATACCGCAGAGTCTCTCTGCGGTATTTTTATCTATGTTTGTTCACACTTATTTACAGCGCTCAAAACTCTTTACTATCGTATCAGATTAGCTTGATTTTCAAAACTAATTTGACATGTTAAATAATAGAATTTCAGCTATTAATCTTCGTCCATGCGAAGCACAGCCATGAATGCTTCCTGCGGTACTTCAACAGAACCGACCTGCTTCATACGTTTTTTACCTTCTTTTTGTTTTTCAAGAAGTTTACGTTTACGAGAGATATCTCCTCCGTAACATTTTGCTAAAACGTTTTTACGAATGGCTTTAATTGTTGAGCGCGCGACGATTTTTTGACCGATTGCCGCTTGAATAGGCACTTCGAACTGTTGACGTGGAATAAGCTCTTTAAGCTTTTCTACAATGACTTTACCACGATCGTACGCCGAATCTCTGTGTACGATAAAGGACAGTGCATCGACCGTTTCGCCGTTTAAGAGAATATCCATCTTCACAAGCTTCGAAGGCTGATATCCAATAAGCTCGTAATCAAACGAAGCATAGCCTTTTGTATTTGATTTTAATTGATCAAAGAAATCATATACAATTTCAGCCAGTGGAATTTCATATACAATACTCACGCGATTAGCGTCCAAGTACTGCATATCAATAAAGTTGCCTCGCTTCTTCTGACAAAGCTCCATCACAGCACCTACATAATCGTTTGGTACCATCATCGTTGCCTTTACATACGGTTCTTCCACACGTTCAATCTTTTGTGGGTCCGGCATATTAGACGGATTATCTACAGACAGATGAGTCTCGTCTGTTAAATACACGTCATAAATAACGCTTGGAGCTGTTGTAATTAAATCAATTTTAAATTCGCGTTCAATACGCTCTTGGATAATTTCCATGTGAAGCAACCCTAAGAATCCACAGCGGAAACCAAACCCTAAGGCCTGAGACGTCTCTGGTTCAAACTGAAGTGCAGAGTCATTTAGCTCTAACTTTTCTAGTGCTTCACGAAGATCGTTATACTTTGCTGTATCAATTGGATACAGTCCGCAGTATACCATTGGATTCAGACGACGATAACCAGGAAGAGGTTCACTTGCTCCATTTTTAGCAAGTGTAATCGTGTCCCCTACTCGCGTATCTCCAACGTTTTTAATAGCTGCTGTTAAAAACCCTACGTCGCCAACAGAAAGTTCATCTTTAGCAACGGCTTTTGGCGTTAACACACCTAGCTCCGTTACCTCAAACTCTTTTCCTGTTGCCATCATTTTAATTTTGTCGCCTACTTTTACTCGTCCCTGTACGATACGAATAGATGCAACTACACCTCTGTATGCATCATAAAATGAATCAAAGATCAGCGCTTGAAGCGGTGCATCTGGATCCCCTTCAGGAGCAGGAACTTTTTCAACAATTTGTTCTAAAATTTCTTCGATACCAATTCCTGCTTTAGCTGAAGCTAATACAGCTTCCGACGCATCTAATCCAATTACGTCTTCAACTTCTTGACGCACTCGCTCTGGCTCTGCACTCGGCAGGTCAATCTTATTAATAACAGGTAAAATTTCAAGGTTGTTATCAAGTGCTAAATACACGTTTGCTAGTGTTTGAGCTTCAATACCTTGAGCTGCATCTACTACTAGAATTGCACCTTCACACGCGGCTAAACTTCGCGACACTTCATATGTAAAATCGACGTGTCCCGGTGTATCAATTAGATGAAAAGTATACTCTTCTCCATCTTTTGCTTTGTATTGAAGCTGCACAGCATTTAATTTAATGGTAATTCCACGTTCACGTTCCAAATCCATCGAATCTAAAAGCTGAGCTTTCATTTCTCGCTGTGTTAACGCATTTGTTTTTTCTAAAATACGGTCTGCTAATGTTGACTTACCGTGGTCTATATGAGCAATAATCGAAAAGTTTCTGATTTTCGATTGTCGTTTCAATCTTGCTTCTCTATCCATATTTTTTTCACTCCTACTGAAAATCGGCAAAATACACTAAACTAAATTATAACAACACATTCGTCAACATTCAATAAGCATTCCATTGGGGATTTTTCCATACAAAAAAGCAGAAAGAGATTCTGCTTTTAATTAAGAAGATGATGGATAGCCTTAAAAGCTTTTCCTATTGTACTTTTCACGCCTTCCGCTAAACTTTGACCTAGCGAGGAGAAAAAGTTAAAAGCCTTTCGTTTTTCTAGAAACTGCTGTTTTTCGTCAATATTCACGACTTTTTTTGAACCTAAAACAGCCGCTTCCACCTGACCATCTGACGTTTTAGAAACATTAATAACATGTTCAATCGAAGGATCATTATATCCCTTCATTTTAATCAACCCTTGCTGAGCCGTCTGCATCCCTAAAAATACAATGCACAGTAAAAAAATGGTTAGCACTACTGATTTTAAAGTAAATTTAATCATATTATTAGGCCCCTTACTTCTTTATCTTCTGTAGTACTAACCATTATGACTATATTGTGAAGAACTCATTCATCTAAAAGCGTATTAATGAGTATAGGCTCCAAAGTTCTCTTGATCCACTTCATGATGCAAAGCAGCGTTAAGTCCTCCTGCAACTACATTAGCCATATCTTCAATAAACATATCCACTTCTTTTGGCGTAACCATCAAATTATGGCCTAAAGGTGCAAGCACTTCATGAATAAGACGTCTTTTTTCTTCATCGGGAAGGGTGCCAATCATACCGAGATACGTTTGACGCTGCTCTTCATTAGGTAAATCATCCTCCGTGAGCTTCTTTTTTTCTCCAAACGTCATACCAGACGGAAGCAGCGACTTAGACGGCTTTCCCTGCTCTTTCATTTCTCGGCCAAAATGTTTTAAGATAAAGTCAATTGTATCGCTTGTAATGGAAACAGCATCCACCACCGTTGGAATACCTATTGCAATAACTGGAATGCCAAGTGTTTCATAACTGATTTCTTTGCGTTTGTTTCCAACCCCAGACCCCGGATGAATACCTGAATCTGAAATTTGAATGGTCGCATTTACCCGTTCAATCGAACGAGCGGCCAGCGCGTCGATTGCAATGATAAAATTTGGATTCACTTTCTTTACAACGCCAAAGATAATATCACTTGTCTCAATACCCGTCATTCCCATTACTCCCGGGACAATGGCGCTAACGGGTCTAAAGCCATCTTGCACGCTTTCAGGCTGTAGCTCAAACAGATGTCTTGTAATCAACAAATTATCTACTGCCTTTGGTCCAAGCGCATCTGGTGTAACACTTAAGTTTCCAAGACCCACTACAAGACAGCTAGCATCATCTGGAATGTTGAGGCTTTTAATAAAAAAATTCAGCTCTTTAGCAAATACTTCTTCCATGGCCTCTTGCTTTTCAGTATCCTGCTCGCGAATGCCTACCGATTCAAGGGTTACATATCGGCCTTTTTTCTTACCGATTGCTTCTGCGCCTTCTTCCGTAATTTCTACCATTGAAATTTTGACACCTTGTTCTTCTTTTTCTTTTACAATTACGCCTTTGATTTCTGACTGATTATTCGGTTTAGGCTGATTTTCTAACGCTATGTCTTTTGCTTCGACAGCTAAATCCGTGCGCACGCTATATTGACTTAAATCAAGTTCTTTTTCCATTTCTTAACCTCCTAGACAATCTTTGTTGAAATTATTGTCACCGAGGACTGGCAGATTCATGCATTTAAGAAATGAAAAGTGGAAGGAAGGGCGCAATATCAGCTACAAGCTTTTAAAGAGAGCTCTGTCATATAAAATTCCTTGTCAAGGCTATTGCATTCTGTCCTTGTGTTTGATAAAATATCTTTTGTTCTTATTGTGAAGAATGTCGAGTTCTATATAATCTCGATTGTTATCATTTCGGGAGGTGAAACGGATGCCAAACATTAAATCAGCTATCAAACGTGTAAAAACTACTGAAGCTCGCCGTGCTCATAACATTCAAGCTAAATCAGCTATGCGTACTGCAATCAAAAACTTTGAAGCTTTAGTTGAAAACAACGATGTAGATAACGCAAAAGCAGCATTTGCTGTTGCTTCTAAAAAATTAGACAAAGCTGCACAATCTGGTATTATCCACAAAAATGCTGCAGCTCGTCAAAAATCTCGCTTAGCAGTAAAACTTAACGGTTTATCTGCATAATTGAGACAAAAACGATCCCATTAGGATCGTTTTTTTATTGCGCTCTTTTTAATAAAAACAGCTGTAAAATAAGCGCTTTATCCATTTTCCCCGTCTTCATTTCATAATCTGCCTCTGCTAAATCCTTTAAAATTTCTTTAAGCTGCTGTTCCTCAAAACTTCTGCTCTGCTGCAAAGCAATTTTCACACGAAACGGATGAACCTTAATCGTTTGAGCAATTTGCTGCTGACCGTACCCTTGACTAGACAGCTGCTTCGTATGATAAATCAAACGAAACTGCGTCGCTAACAAAGATAAAATTTTAATAGGCTCTTCGTTATTACGCAGTAAATCCTGATACATATTTAAAGCAGTAGAAACCTTTCGCTGAATAACAGCGTCAATAAGTGTAAATACATTTTGTTCAAGCGTTTTTGCCACAAGCTTAAGCACAACTTCTTTTGTAATGACTCCGTCTTGTCCAACGTATAACACCATTTTTTCAATTTCATTTGTCACAAGCGTTACATTAAGACCCACAAGCTGAATAAGCAGCGTCACAGCATCTTCATCCATATTCACTCCATCTTTTGAAAGTAAATTATGAATCCACTGCTTCATTTCTTTTTCACCAAATTCGTTCGCTTCGATGTAAGCTGCTTGTTTTTTTAATAATTTTGTTATTTTTTTTCTTTCATCCAGCTTTTCATAAGGGGCTAGTAGAATTAACGTTGAAAAAGACGGGGGCTGCTCCACATATTGCTGCAGTTTTGCTAGATCATGCTCTACTTTATCTTTCGATTTTTCAGCCGTTAAAAATGCTGCATTTTTCGCAACCACTACACGCTTGTCTCCTAAAAAAGGAAGCGTTTCAGCATCTTCTAGAACTTGATCAATCGATGTTTCTTCTAAATCGTATAGTGACAAGTTAAATTCTTTATCTTCTTCATTTAACGTATAGCCGACGATTTTATCTCTAATCTTTTTACTCATAAATGCATTGACCCCGTGTATTAAGTAAACGGGGGCTATATTATTTTTGGTAATACTTTTTAAGCTATCAACTGCCAACGTATATACGCTCCTCTTTTTTATTCATCTATATTGATTATGTATAGTTACTGATAAACAAAATACAATTTCTATCGTAAAGGTGTTATGAGTTTTTGGCAACAATACAAAAGGAATTGCCTTAAAACGACAATTCCTCAGTTTATGATAAACATTAACAATATAAGCCCTAGGTTACTTATTTGTTAATGATTAAACCCTTATCTCTATTTTCTCCTCATGTCCATAAAGTATAGTTGTTAACTGTTGTCAGTTTGTGAAAACGCTTTTAAATTGTCTAGATTTTTAAAAAAAGTTAGATTATACTGTAAACAGGAGGGGTGTTAATGAACCAATTTGAAGAAAGTGTCCAAAGTAAACGCAACGACGCTGTCGATTCTGCCGTAGGATTTGGTGTTTCATTTGGCTTTTTCACTGCCTTATTTGTTATTGCAACTGTGATTCACTACTTGGGTTCGTAAAATTGCTTCAAGGCTGCTTCTTAGCAGTCTTTTTTAGTTCGTTTTTCTTACTATAGACTATGGAAGTTGCTGCGAAAACGTTCCTGACTTTTTTGTAAATTCATACATTACCCCACCATCTTCATCCGTTCGATAAATATACACTCCGTAGCTTTTCAGAAGCTCTAATATTTCTTGATGAGGATGACCATAACGATTTTTTTGTCCCGCTGAAACAAGCGCTACTTTAGGATTTAAATGTTGAACAAACTCTTCTGAAGTTGAAGTTTTACTGCCATGATGCCCAACTTTTAATACATCTGCTTTAAGGTTTGGAAAGTCTTTCAATATTCTTTGTTCTCCTTCCCTTTCTAAATCTCCGGTGAATAGCCATCTTAAATTTCCTAACTTAGCGTCTATTACAATTGAGCCGTTGTTGCTCGTTTCTTCGAAACCTGTCGGAGAAATAATCTGAAATAACACACCTCCTTCTTGCCAGCTATCTCCTTGTTGAACAATTTGAACAGGCACGCTTTGTTTTTGAGCAGCGATCACCAAGCCAGTCTCTACATCATTTAATTCAGCTTTTTTCCCAAGCACCAGCTCTCCGACAGCCACTTGTGAAAATAAATGCTGTGCCGCCCCTGCGTGATCATAATCGCCGTGTGTAATAATCATTTTATCTACCCTTGTTATTCCTTTTGAATGCAAAAAGGGAACAAGTACATCTTCTCCCACATCAAAAGAAGAACGCCGTTTTTGCCATGGTTCTTTTGGAAATGAAACGGTTCCTCCGGTATCGATCATATACACACCTTTTCGATAAGGAAGCTCAATGATAAAGCAGTCTCCTTGTCCTACATCGACCATTGTGACCGTTCCTTTTGGATTCAAATAAGGATACATACATTGTGCGGCTAACAATGCCACGAGAATAAACATATAGCGAACGAAAAATTCTCCTTCTTCGACCGCCACAAATAAAGCATAAATGCATAAGTACATGCCCAAAAACAGCACAATGTGGGGTTTTCCCGTTACAAAATCAGCGGGAATCCACTCAAAAAAGCCAAGCAATTTTTCACAAAAAAGTAAAAGAATATGAAGAATCTGCTCCAGCAGTTCACTCACTCCCGGCAAGAGGATACGAACAAAAAGAATGAGCAAACAAAGAGGTAATATAACAAGAGAAAACAGCGGTACAAAAACCATATTTAATGGCAAACTGAGAAGAGATACTCCATAAAAATAGTACAACAATAAAGGAAGTGAACTGACTTGTGCAATCGCTGAAACAACCATGAGCTGGCTGAAAGAAGAATGAAAACGAGGTAAAATCGTCTGACTCGATAAAATCAATGCAAAACTAACGGCAAAAGAAAGCTGAAATCCTACATCAAATAAATAGTACGGCTTAAAAAGCAGCATGGCTATAAAAGCAAGGCTGATGCTATCAACCAAAAGAATTTTTCTTTGTATCTTTATCGATATAAGCATCAGCATACTCATAAAAACAGCTCGGACAACTGAAGCGCTGCCACCAGCCAAAACCATGTATACAGGAAGAAGCACAAGTAAAAGCGTAATGGCTCGCTCGCGCGTTATTCCAATCCGAATGAGCAAATAAAAACACATTGCTGTCAGCAGTCCAACATGAAGACCTGATATGGCAAGCAAGTGTATTAAACCAAATTGCTGATAGCGCTTGATACTCTCTTCTTCGATGCCGGTGCGCTCGCCGTAAATTAGTGCCTGCATAAACCCAGCGCCTGGATCCGACATATTTTGTTGAATATAATTAATTCCTTTTTGACGAATAAAGGTAAGGTACGTAAGTGGAGTTAGAGTGGGGAGCTGGCATTTTACCAAATCAAGTCTCTTGACGTTAAGCTGCCAATGAATAGACTGATGGTACAAATATTGCTGATAATCAAATGCATGGAGGTTGCGAGCAGGTGAAGGAGAAGTTAATTGCCCCGCTAGTTGACAAACTTGATGAATCGTTAGCTTTTCGAGCTGCTGTTTCTCTTCCAACGTTTTTAGTTTATAAAAAGCCATGACCTCTTCATTTTGAACCGTAAACTTAAAAGTAAGCTTGTCGCCGTCACTATGCGGCACAGATGAAATTTCGCCTGTAAAAGAAGAAGATTCAGTTAAAAGAACCGTTTTGTTATGCTTATTTGTCTCAGCTAATAGGCAGACGCACAAAACACTCAACAGTGCAGAAGTAATAACCACTTTCCTCGGACATTGTAGCCATTGAAAAATGAAAAGCACGATTAGCAAAAACAGGCTTACAGCGGAATGATTATCATATACATATAAAGCTATCATCATGCTAAAAGCACAGTAAATATAATATCCTTTCACTTTTAGCTCCTTTCTTCTTAAAAGAAAGAGGCTTCTTACTGTTACTAAGTAAAAAACCTCTTTTACCTTTAATTTGCAGTAAACAAAGCGAGAGCTTCACGCTGTAAATTCATCACTTCTGCTTCGTCCGCTCCGCTTTTTTCTAAACGAGCGAGAACATCCGTCACAAATTGAAGCTTCTCTTTACTTTTTAAGTCAATGATTGCTTCATCAAGTTCAACTTTTGCTGTTTTCACTCCCGCCTGTTGAAATAACTCAACAGCATACGGATGATTTTTGTAATCATTAGCGTAATATACTGTTTTAATTCCCGCTTGAATAAGGGCTTTACAGCAGTTTAAACACGGAAAATGCGTGACGTATACTTCCGCATCTTCTGTTTTCACACCAAACTTAGCACACTGCAAAAGTGCATTCACTTCTGCATGAACAGTTCTTACACAGTGTCCATCAATCACATAACAGCCTTCGTCAGCACAATGCACGCCTCCGCTGATCGAGCCGTTGTATCCTCCAGCTATAATACGTTTATCACGCACCACTGTAGCCCCAACAGCCAGACGTTCACAAGTGCTTCTTAAGGCTAGCAAATGGCTTTGTGCCATAAAATATTGATCCCATGAAATCCGGTTCATCTCATTCCCTACCTTTTTATTTAAAACTGAATAATTATAATTATACTTGTCTCTTTCATAGTGTAGCGTTTCTTTTCCTTCTTCGTCAATAAGTCTCTACTGTACCGTAATTTGAGCTTTAATTTTTTCTAGCGACTTCTCGCCAATACCTGATACTTGCCCCAAATCCTCTACTGTTTGAAACAAGCCATTTTCCTCTCGATATGAAACGATGGCACTCGCTTTTGAAGGTCCAATGCCATTTAGTGTTTGCAGTTCATCAGTGTTCGCTGTATTGATATTAACAAGGGGCTGATCATTTGAGGTTCCTGAGGAAGAGATTGAAGAAACTGGAGATGAAGGCGGGATTTCTTCTCCAGCAGCTGGGATGTAAACAGCCATTTCATCTTGTAGCTTGCTAGCTAAGTTGAGCTGTCTTAAGTCCGCTTCTTTTGTAGCGCCTCCGGCTTGTGCTAGAGCATCTTTTACCCTTGCATCTTTCGGAAGCTGGTATACACCGGGCTTCTGAACAGCTCCTTTAATATCCACCATAACAAACGGAGAATCTTGGCTCGAAATTACTTGATCAGACGACTCTCCTTCTTTTTTTACAGCAGAAGATTCTGCCTTTATCATATCTGAGGTTTGAAGAGAACTTTCCGGTTTCTCTCCGCCTGTGCGATAGATATAAAAAGCCAAGCCAACTGCTAAGCAAATACACCCAATTAGCCATTGTTTTTTTGAAAAAGTCAAATTGTACACTCCTTTGAATTTTGAAGTAACGTCATAAATTCCATTACGTCTTCATAGTGTTTAGAAGAAAAGGCTTTTGAAGGAGGGAATGAATCAGTGAACATAGGGTTTATCGGAACAGGAAACATGGGGAAAATATTAATTGATGCGTTTATTGAATCAAAAGCCGTACGTCCTTCTAAAATTACTATTATGAATCGCACAAAAAAAAGAGCCAAAGAGATTCAACAGCAGCATAAAAAAATTCATGTTGCTGATACAGCTGAAGAAGTTGTTCACGCATCCAAAGTCATTTTTATTTGTGTTAAGCCATTGGATATTCACCCCCTTTTAATAAAATTAGAACCACTGCTGACGAAAGATCATTGCATTGTATCCATTACCAGTCCAATTAGCGTAGAACAAATCGAACGCCTCATTCCGAGTCAAGCAGCTAGAATTATCCCCAGCATTACGAATCGGGCATTAGCAGGTGTTTCTCTTTTCACGTTTGGAGAAAGGTGTACGCCTTTTTACCAAAATTATTTGCATGAATTATTTTCATCTATGTCAAAGCCTGTGGCTATTGATCAAACGATTACGCGCGTATCATCCGATATCGTAAGCTGCGGTCCTGCATTCTTCAGCTTTTTGCTTCAACGCTTTATTGATGCAGCAGTTCAAGAAACAAATATTTCTGAAGAAGAAGCTACCGTCATGGCCAGTGATATGATTATTGGAATGGGAAAACTGTTGGAAAAAGAAATATTTACGCTTCCTACCTTGCAGGATAAAGTATGCGTAAAAGGCGGTGTAACCGGAGAAGGTATTAAAGTTTTAGAAGCTGAACTCGGAGAGATGTTTGTGCACGTATTTCAAAAAACACATGAAAAATTTGACGAAGACATTGAGCTTGTTCACAATCAGTTTGATAGTCTTATTCCATAATTTCTGTAGAAATCCTGCTTTGAAACAAAAAAAGAAGCCTCTACTCGGCTTCTTTTTTTTGCGCAGAGAAAAAGATGCGCTCACTGTTTGAAGTAGGCTCACTCATTTTGAAATCTGCACTTACTTCTATATTTATAAAACCAGCTTCGCTCAGCCATGATTGATAATGGTCAATCGACCAAGTGCGCTGAGCATGCACCTCATCAAAGCGATGATATGCATCCATTTCTTCATCATAAGCAAAAAACGTAATATCATGCTCTACGCGCGTGTCTGTATCGTCATAGGTGCAGTTCCAAATGTATGACACGTCTTCATCTACGTAAGAAAAAGATTGATTTCCAAATACGTCTTTCATCTTGTGCACTGAATGAACATCAAATATAAAGAGCCCACCTGGTTTTAAGTGCTTATATACACGTTGAATGGTTTCTTGAACTTCTTTATCACTTTGCAAATAGTTCAAAGAATCACAAAAGATTACTACACAGTCGAACTCTTTCAATAACTCAAGTTCCGCCATGTTTTGCTGAAAAAGAGATAGCGTTAACCCTGCTTCTGCCGCCTTTTCCTGGGCTACCATAAGCATATCATCAGACAAATCAACGCCTACTACGGAGAAACCTTCTTGTGCAAATCGAACGGAGAGTTCTCCCGTGCCGCAGGCAAGGTCTAATATACTGTCAGGCTTTGTTTTCGCTTTTGCCACCTGCTGATTAAAAAATTCAGCCCAATCGTCATACGGAACGTCTGCCATTAGCTGATCATATACGTAGGCAAATTCTCCGTACCTGCTCATAGCTGTAGCTCTTCTGAACTTACAAATGGTGCATCTCCCCATAAGCGTTCTAAGTTATAATATCCGCGCTCATCTTTATGGAAAATGTGAACCACAACATCTCCAAGATCAACAAGAACCCACTTAGCCTGCTCAAATCCTTCTAAACGCTTCACAGAAATGCCTTGTTCGTGTGCTTTTTCTTTAATTTCACGAGCGATTGCCTGCACTTGTTTATCTGAGTTACCGTGACAAATAACAAAATAATCTGCCACAAGTGAGATTCCTTCCATATTTAACGCTACGATATCGATTGCTTTTTTATCGTCTGCTGCTTCTACAACAAGAGATAGCAATTCACGTTCAGTCATGTGTTTGACCTCCTAAGATTAAATCATTATATGTCATCATCGTATCGGGATAAACGGCCTGATGTTTAGTCATTAAAAAAGAAATGGTGTTTTTCAGTGATTGAATAAGTGCTGCATTTAAGTCCGTTTTAGCTAACTCCCGCACTTCATCAACACCTGGAAATCTCCTTCCGGGTTCAATGTAATCAGCAACGTACACAATTTTTTCAAGTAACGTCATGCCAGGTCTTCCAGATGTATGGTAAGCAATCGCATCCAATACTTCCTTATCCGTAATCCCTACTTCATTTCTCACTAAAAACGCGCCTACTGGAGCATGCCATAATTCTGTATTGTATTCCAATAAAGAAGGGCTCATGTTTTGATCAATAATAATTTGCTTCATCTCTTCCTTTGGACGAAACTTGGCGTAGTCATGAAAAATAGCAGCCAATTCTGCTTTTTTTTCGTCTGCTTCAAAACGCTTAGCTAATTCAATTGCTGTTTCCATTACCCCGACAGTATGAATATAACGGCGTTCTGTTAACTGTTTCTTTACGATTTCTAATGCCTCAGTTCGATTCATATAATTGATTCTCCTCGATATATTGTTTAACACCAGCAGGTATAAAATAACGAATGGTTTCTTTCTTTACTACTCGTTCGCGAATAAAGGAAGAGGAGACATCAAACTGCGGAACTTCTACTTCTTTTATCGGGTAAGGGGACGTAATGGTATACCCCGGGCGTTTTACACCTACAAATGTAACCAAATTGACTAATTCATCAATTTCATACCACTTCGGCAAATATTCTACCATATCAGCACCAACGATGAAATAAAACTGACATGTTGGATATTTCTCCGTTAGTATTCTCATCGTATCATATGTATATGAAGGCTCTTTGCGCTCAAATTCGATGGGCTGCAGGGTAAATTGATCATGTTCTTCAATAGCTAGCTTTAGCATGTGTAAACGATGATATGGCTCAATAGGCTCTTTGATTGTTTTATGAGGTGGAATATACGACGGCATGAACCATATCTCATCTAATTTCAAGGCATGCAAAACCTCATTTGCCATCATTAAATGCCCCAAATGAGGCGGATTGAATGTTCCACCTAAAATTCCAATACTCTTCAACAATCCCCGACTCCTTTAATTTACTTCATTTTTAAATAGAGCGGGTTTCCCCGCTCTATTTCATTTCACTTTTGGAAGCATTAACTGCTTATTTTCGCGTGATTCTTTATATAATACAATCGTATTTCCAATCACTTGTACAAGCTCTGCTTTTGCTCCTTTTGTTAATCGAGCAGCAACCGTGTCACGATCTTCGTCACAGTTTTGCAGAATGCTTACTTTTAATAATTCTCTTGCTTCTAATGCATCAGCAATTTGACCAATCATATTTTCATTGACTCCACCTTTTCCTACTTGGAAAATTGGATTTAAATGATGTGCTTTTGAACGTAAAAAACGTTTTTGTTTACCTGTTAACATAAAAACCTCCGTTGTATCTTATCTCTTAGTTAGTGTTGAAAGAACAATGTGTTCCATTGCCTCTTCGTCAGGACGGACGTTCGTCCACTTTTCAAATGCAAGTGCACCTTGCAGTACAAACATACCGACACCGTTATGAGTGCCTGCCCCTTTTGCTTCAGCCTCTTTTAAAAGCTTTGTTTTTAAAGGGTTGTAAATAATATCGCTGACTACGGCTTCTTTTTGCAATAAAGTAAGTGCTAATGGCAGCTCATCCACGTTAGGGTACATTCCCACTGAAGTGGTATTAATAATAATATCGAATGTATCTAATTGTTTTTCTGCATCAGAAATAGACATCGCCGCTGTTTTCGTCGAAAAAGGCAGCTCGTTAGCTAATACAGCTGCTTTTTCGGCGGTACGATTGCATATCGCAATTACCTCAGGAGCATGCTGAGCTGCAATTGTATAAAAAATAGCTTTTGCAGCTCCTCCAGCTCCAATAATTAAAATTCTTTTTTGGGATAAGCTTCCTTCTACTGCTTTGAGCAAAGACGTCACATACCCCTCACCGTCGGTATTGTATCCAATATAACGGCCATCTTGATTAACAACTGTATTTACAGCGCCAATTGCCTTTGCTAATGGATCGACTTCATCCAAATGCTTCATAATATCAACTTTATAAGGAATCGTGACATTAAATCCTTGAATGTTTTTATCTTTTAGCTCTCCAATGGCTGACTCAAAATGAACAGGTTCAATTGGAAAAGCTTCATAATGAGCATCCATATTCAGACGTTTAAAGGCATCATTTTGCATCAATGGCGATAGTGAATGCCCAAGCGGATAACCAACTAGCCCATATAATGTACTCAAGATTTTTTCCCCTTTTTGTTTAAATTAAAGAATCGCGCACAAATACGCCGACTCCTTTTGGTGCATGCGCCACAACTTTTGAACCTGACTCATTAACCGTCACCCAGCCCAGCCCTGAAAAAACAATATCCGTTTTTTCATTTTTTATTGTAAATTCATGTGCAACCAGTTCAGGAAACTCATCCATTTGCTCTGGGCGCGGCGGCTGAAGCAGTTCACCTGCTTGCTTTTCATACAACTCATCTGCTTTTTCAAGCTTCGTACGATGGATATGCAAATCGTTCGATACATAACATGTTAATGACTTGCGGCCCCCCTGTACATAATCTAAGCGCGCCAGTCCTCCGAAGTATAACGTTTGCCCTTCATTTAGCTGATAAACCTTCGGCTTTATTTCTTTTTTAGGAGAAATCAGCTTTAAGTCTCGTTTATCTACATAGTGAGCCATTTGATGGTGATTAATAATACCAGGCGTATCATATAGAGATGCGCCGTTATCAAGCGGGATATCAATCATATCCAGCGTTGTGCCCGGATATTGAGATGTAGTAATAATATCTTTTTCTCCCGTTACTTCTTTAATAATGGCATTAATAAATGTTGATTTACCAACGTTTGTACATCCCACAACATATACATCTTTACCTTCGCGATAATGTTCAATGGCTTCGGCAATTTCTCGAATTCCTTGTCCTTTTTGCGCACTCATGAGGAACACATCCACTGATTTTAGCCCAAGCTCTTTCGCTTCTCGCTTCATCCAATGAATTAGTTTATTTTTCTTTATAGACTTTGGCAGTAAATCTGCCTTATTTCCCACTAAAAGGACCTTGTTATTTCCAACAAATCGATGCAAACCAGGTAACCAGCTGCCGTTAAAGTCAAAGATATCTACAACTTTTACAACTAAACCGTCCGTTTGACCAATTCCATTTAAGATTTTTAAAAAATCATCATCTGTTAAGGAAACATCTTGTACTTCATTATAATGCTTCAAGCGAAAGCATCGCTGGCAAATAATAGCTTCTTTTTCTAGTGCTGATTTTGGAGCATAACCAAGTTCATTTGGTCGTTCTGTTTGAATCTCCACTCCGCATCCTACGCACTGTAATTTTTCTTCACTCACGTTTTAATCCTCCCAGTTAATCATACCTTTTCGTTTCATCCAGCCTAGAATTCTTCGTTCCATTTTACGGTTAAATTTCGTTACAAATCCATCTGTTTGCGCAACTGGTACAACCAAAACCGTATATACGCCGAGACGATTTCCTCCTAATACATCCGTTAAAAGCTGGTCACCAATCACTACAACCTCATCTTTTTGCAGCTCCATATCACGAAGAGCTCTTCTAAATGCTTTACGCATCGGTTTGCGTGCTTTATATACAAATGGAAGTCCAACTGGATCTGAAAACAGCTTGACTCGTTTCTCCACATTATTCGATACAATCGTAATTTTAATTCCACTATCTTTCATTAACTGAAACCACTCAATTAATTCCGGAGTGGCATCAGGGCGATCCCATTCCACCAACGTGTTATCTAAGTCGGTAATAATTCCTTTTATTCCGCGCTCTTTCAAATCGTCTGGCTTAATTTGAAACACGTTTTTCACATGTTCATTTGGTAAAAAAAGTTTCAACACGTATCATGCACCTCGAATATATAGTTACATACTAAAATTAACGCCGTCTATCATTATAACGACTTCTTGTTATTTTCCAACCTAAAATTTTATTCTCTTCAAAAACAGGTCTTTTCTTAGTATAAAGGATATGCCTTGTGAATGCTTTAACTTTATACAGAAAGTTATTGACAAAAGGTAGCAAACCTCTATTTGTTCGTAGGCTTACGATATATTCACCCTCTGCAAACTTAAAATAAAAAATAGTGCAGAAAACGTTTATTACTGATCAAATAGGGTAAGTGGTAAACAAATTCTGTTAAAAGTTTTCGACAAAAAATGATAAGCCTAATTATGTGGATAAGTTTATACACATTATCCTCTGTTATAGTTCAGCAATTAATGGTAATTATAAACAACATACCCACATTTTATCCACCGAAAGCTGTGGATAACAGAACGATTGTTCCTTTATTTGATTCATGTTAGATTATAAATAAGGAATTTATTAGCATTTAAATATAACTTTTTAGGATATTTATTTTAGTAGGAGGTGGCGGCAATCTTATGAGAAAATTATCAGATGAGCTGCTTATTGAATCATACAGCAAAGCAACCGAACTGCAATTAAGCCCTGATTTTATAAAATTAATTGAAGAGGAAATTGAAAGAAGATCATTAAAGATTAGCATACAAATTCCTTCTTAACGAATAAAAGAGCCTTCTTAATAAAAGAAAGCTGCATCTTCATTTATCTATCTACTCTTTTATTATATAGGCTCTATTTTTTCAAATGAGCAATTGGTTCTCCATACTTTACATAAGAACCTGAGTGGACGTTAGAATCAAAAGTGATTGAGTTCTTCTCAAATAATAAAATGACAGTCGAACCAAACGTGAAGTAAGCCATTTCTTCCCCTTTTTCGACTACTTCTTTTTTAGAAACCGCTTCAATGCTGTTGATAAACATGGCTCCTACTTTTACCATCAGCATGTGACCATTTTCAAATGTTAACTCCGTGAGCTTCCGGAAATTTTTCACCAGCGGTTCTTTTCCGTACTTGATTCCTAATGAATTTACTGGATAAGACTTTTGTCCAACGGTCCACGTATTCCCCACTTGGGCTTTAAGAGGACTGTGAATACGATGATAGTCTTTCGGACTAAGATAGAGAATAATAAACTGTCCCTCTATATATTTTTCAAGAATGAGATCATTTGAAACCATTTCCTGTATAGAATAAGGTTTGTTTTTTACAATCATTTCTTTTTGAGGCGTAATGACTCCATATGCTTCTATCTTTGCATCTACAGGACTGACAACGCTGTCTTTCTGCTGGTCGACCGGACGGGCAGAAGGATTCAAACGGCGAATAAATAGCTCGTGTAAGTTTTGATAGTGATGCAGAGGCTTGTCCATTTCTTCTTTATTTACTTTAAAAACTTTTGTATAGGAGGGTATAACAAACCGACTCCATTTAGAAAAAGTGAATTTCCGAATGAGCTTCGATGATCCTTGATGATTCGTAAGCTCAATAAACGTTCGATACAGGTGCTGCAACAATAATTTTACCTCCACATACTGAATAGTTCTTTACTAGAATAAGGTTTGCGTCTACAATGAAATTACCATTATTTTTACCTTTAGTTCATTCCATCCTTTAAAGGAGTGAGGAAATTGTTTTTATTAGACTATCTAGATCATACAATTAAAAAGCTGAGATCCCAAGCGGCAAACTCCTTAACGATTGTTAATTTAAGTTTAGGAAGCTTTGCTATTTTATTTGTCATGAAAAATGAATTGAACTTAAGTTTATTACTGATTTTTTTAGCAGCGTTAGCAGACCGATTCGACGGCATGGTAGCCAGAAAGCTGCAAATTGAATCTGAACTTGGAAAACAACTGGACTCCATGTGCGATATTATATCATTTGGCATCGCTCCAGCTCTACTACTTTATCAAAGTATTTTGTCTCACTTTGGTGCTGCAGGTTCAATTGTTACCATCTGTTACATTGCTTGCGGAGCACTTCGTCTTGCTCGCTTTAACATCACAGAAAATACTGGGTATTTTACAGGGCTCCCTATTACCGCAGCAGGTTGTTTATTAACTCTTAGCTACTTGGGCGTCCCTTATTTGCCTTCACACTTTTATATGTTTTTAATTATCGTACTCGCTTGCTTGATGATTAGTACTTTCAAGCTAAAAAAAGTGTAGAGCTCCATTTACTTTTGCAGAGGAATATTATCGTCTTGCTTCTTTTCTTAATTATAGAATAAATCATCTTCTTTAAGAAACAAAGCGAAAATTCCTTAAGAATTCTTAAGAATGAATGGTTCTATTCGGTAGGATATGTCATCTAAAAAAACTCATGCACATGCATGAGTTTTTTTTAACACCAGCAGCTAAAAAACCAATAGAAGCTTCCGAAAATTAATAACAGGACAAACAGAACAATCAACAATCCAAGTCCCCAGCCGAAGCCTCCTCCACATGGGTAAGCTGGATAATTAGGATAACAGCAGCCTCCGTAACCGTACATATTTTCCCTCCTTACACTATGAACTACTACTAGCGTATGTACATACTTTTTCTCTGTATAGGCTGGTAACTATCTATAAAGAAAAATCTGTGGACTTTTTCAAACTCTCTTGTCCCCGGGGGGAATTTTAAACGTACAGGCAAAGACATCCTTCTTTTTACATATAGTGTAATGTTAGTCTCTCACAAGTTGATATCCCCTTATGGAGGTGAAGAGATGTCTGCATTATTTACCGCACTAGGCTATTTCTTTAAAGAATTGGTTTTCCTTGTTTCCTACGTAAAAAACAATGCCTTTCCTCAACCCTTGTCTGCTGCTGAAGAAAAGAGATATTTATCTTTAATGGAACAAGGAGATCAAGAAGCGCGAAACCTTCTTATCGAACACAATCTCCGGCTCGTTGCGCATATTGTTAAAAAGTTTGAAAACACGGGAGAGGATGCGGAAGATTTAATTTCAATTGGGACAATCGGTTTAATTAAAGCAATCGAAAGTTATTCGCAAGGAAAAGGAACAAAATTAGCTACTTATGCCGCACGATGTATTGAAAATGAAATATTGATGCACTTGCGAGCGCTCAAAAAAACAAAAAAAGATGTGTCTCTGCATGATCCAATTGGCCAGGATAAAGAAGGAAATGAAACCAGTTTGATTGATGTATTAAAATCAGAATCAGACGATGTAATTGATATGATTCAACTAAATATGGAATTAGAAAAAATAAAAGAATACATCGATATTCTCGATGATCGGGAAAAGGAAGTAATTGTTGGTCGCTTCGGTTTGGATCTGCAGGATGAAAAAACCCAGCGAGAAATTGCAAAAGAATTAAATATTTCAAGAAGTTATGTTTCGCGAATTGAAAAGCGAGCGCTGATGAAAATGTTTCACGAATTTTACAGAGCCGAAAAAGAGAAAAAAAAGAGCGGAAAGAAGGAGAATTAATCCTTCTTTCCGCTCTTTTTTTAAAATAATTTCCAAATAATAATCCGTAGCAAACACATCATTACTCCCCCTACTAATCATTTAGGTGGAATCTTTCTCCACAAGCAGCCATACAACGATATATCCTTTTTGATTAATCATCATTCATCCACTCCTTTCCACTGTTCAAATTAGAAATGACGGTAAAACTCATACTTGCGGTCTTTTATTTCTTCTTCTAATTGTCTTACATACTGTTCATGCTTAATTTCTGCCTCAGAGTATTGACGAGACTTTATGGTAATAGTTAAAAAGAAAATGTTCAGTGTCATTACAATCACCTCCTTATACACAAAAAAGCCACAGTAATGCATAAGCATCCTGTGGCTGAAAAATAATAAAAACCACAGGGCTACTATTCGCACCTGTGGTGAATTAACGTGTTTTAATGATCAAAGTAAGAAAGTTACTTGATACAGGAACACGGCCGAATAGTATACGTATATAGACGATTTTTGAACATAGTTGAAACTGGATGACCCATAACTGATAAACGTCTTAACATATGACTCGACCTCCTTTTAATAAAGTATTTTCCTTACAATGGTAATTATATCCACGGACTCATAAAAAGTAAACTGTTTTTTTGAAAAATAGGGAATTTTTTTATTTTTTTCAACCCTCATAAAAAAAAGACGATGTATGATCGTCTTTTTATATCTATTATTCTTTTTCTTTCATTAGTTCTTTTTTCAGTTTTTTAGTTTGATAACTAAAATAAAAGGCAAGGGCGGCAAAAAGAATAACGATGGCTTCCATTATTCCAAGCTGCATATCACTTTTTTCACCTTGGCCAATCATAACACCAATGTACAAGAATGTACTTACGGCTAGAAGGACGTAAATAAAGCGGCTGTAATCTTCAATTTTTGCTTTGATGCTTTGAGCTTTCATACAATCACCTTCTCAGTAGAATGTTATAACTCTACTCTATCATAGATCTATATGTCTATAAAAATCCTATTTTTACCACCCTCATTTCAATGCCTCTTCTAAGTCTTCAATTAAATCTTCTACATCTTCAAGGCCTACAGAAATACGAATTAATCCATCTGTAATTCCTAGCTCTTTACGTCGGTCGCTCGGTATAGAAGCATGAGTCATTTTAGAAGGAATGGAAATAAGGCTTTCAATGGCTCCTAAACTTTCTGCTAATGTAAAATACTTCACTTTGCTCAGTACTTGTTCCGCTTTCTCTTCGCTTCCCACATCAAAAGAAACCATTCCTCCAAAACCTCTTGCCTGCTTTTTAGCAATGAGGTGGTTTGGATGGGTTTTTAATCCTGGATAATATACTTTTGTAACAGCAGGATGAGCAAGTAAAAATTCTACTATTTTCCCAGTGTTGAATTCATGTTCTTCCATTCGTATTCCTAATGTTTTAATCCCCCTCATCAAAAGCCAAGAATCTTGGGGCCCTAAAACGCCTCCAGTCGCATTTTGAATAAAATGAAGGTCTTCTGCCAATTTAGACGAATTCACAACGGCTAGCCCTGCTACAACGTCACTGTGGCCGCCTAGATACTTAGTTGCACTGTGCAGAACGATATCCGCACCTTTTTCGATAGGGTTTTGCCAATACGGGGTACTGAATGTGTTATCAACGATGGTAAGTAAATGATGCTGTTTAGCTACTGAAGAAGCCTGCTGCAAGTCAGTAATTTTTAGGAGAGGATTCGTGGGAGTCTCGATATAAATAGCTTTTGTGTTGGGGCGAATTTCTTTCTTAATATTTTCGATGTCGCTTGTATCAATAAAAGTAGCTTCAATGCCAATACGGCTCAGCACTTTTGTAATCACTCGGTACGTTCCTCCGTAAACGTCATCTGTAATTAGCACATGATCTCCGCTGTTAAACAGCATGAATACAGCAGTAGTAGCTGCCATACCAGATCCAAACGCAAACCCAGCATATCCTCCTTCAATTTCTTTGATAAGTTCTTCTAAGGCGTGTCGTGTAGGGTTACCGGTTCTAGAATATTCGTATCCCGTATGTTTCCCAGCTCCCTCTTGTTTATAAGTGCTCACTTGATAAATAGGAACAGAGACAGCACCCGTCTGTTCATCGCCAACAATTCCACCATGAATTAACTGTGTTTTACGTTTCATCTTATCTTCCTCCACTGTAAATATTTTTACTTAAGTACCGTTCGCTGCTATCGGGAAAAATAGTGACAATATGAGCGCCTTTTTCTGCATTTTTTGCTTCGAGCAGGGCTGCTTCGAAGGCTGCTCCTGAAGAGCTCCCTACTAGTAACCCTTCTTTTAAAGCCAGCTCTTTCACTCTTTGAAAAGCATAAACATCTTCAACAGTATGAATAGCATTAAAATAAGACCGCTCCATATAATCAGGGATGAACTCCATTCCAATTCCTTCAGTTAAGTGAGGGCCGGATTTCCCTCCGTTTAAAATCGAACCTTCTGGCTCAACAATGACTGTTTTTAGAGAAGGATTTTTTTCTTTCAAAAATTTTGCTGTACCCATAAATGTTCCACCTGTACCTGCTCCAGCTACAAACACGTCGATTTTTCCATCAAGCTGTTCATATATTTCTGGCCCTAAGGTTTTGTAATAAGTCATAGGATTAGCCGGATTAGCAAACTGCTGAGGACAATAAGAACCAGGTATTTCACGCAGCAGCTCTTGAGCCTTGTTTATAGCACCTTTCATACCAGCTTCAGTAGGTGTTTGAACCACCGTTGCCCCCAAAGCCTTCATAAGCTGCTGTTTTTCAATACTGAATTTTTCTGGAACACATAGTATAACGTTTATTTCGTGCTGAAGAGCAGCTAAAGCCAGCCCAATCCCCGTATTTCCAGCAGTAGGCTCAACCACCGTTCCGCCTCGATTCAGTCTTCCAGAGCTAAGAGCTTCTTTCAGCAGTTCTTTTCCTAAACGATCTTTTACACTTCCTCCTGGATTAACATATTCCAGTTTAGCAAATATCCTGATTTCTCTGGGTAAATCAAATTGTGTAATCTCAATCATAGGTGTGTTTCCAATCAATTCATGAACGTTTTTGGCTACCTTCATAAGCTTGAACACCTCGCTATCGAATAATATAACTTAACCTATAAATAAAGTCGGAATTAAGGTAAAAATATAGTCTACACCCCATGTTATGATAAACGATGCAGAGTGTAGACGAAAACAAACTCTATATTTTACGAACAGCTTATTTTAATTTTGTAATAAAATTCAATACTAATTTCGTTGAATTAACAGCTGCTTTTTCTAAAAATTGCTCAAAAGAAACATTTGATTCTTTGCCGGCGATGTCAGAAAGAGCACGAAGAATAACAAACGGTACGCCAAATTGATAGCATACTTGAGCAACAGCCGCCGCTTCCATTTCAGCTGCATACAGGTCTGGAAACTTAGAGCGAACAAACTCTACGCGCACAGGATCGTTCATGAACGAATCACCTGTAGCAATTAGCCCTTTTACAATTTTCATATCCGTTACTTCAAGAGCGCTTTCTTCAGCAAGACGAACTAGTTTTTCATCTGCTTTAAAAGCTGCAGGCAAGTTTGGTACTTGACCGTATTCATAGTTGAATACCGTTACATCTACATCATGATGACGAACTTCTGTTGAAATAACCGCATCTCCTACGTTTAACTCCGGATGGAAGCCGCCTGCTGATCCTGTATTAATAACGTAATCAGGTTTGAACTTCTCTAGTAAGATGGCTGTAGATAACGCAGCATTTACTTTTCCAATACCTGATTTTAATAATACAACCTCCACACCGCTGATTGTTCCTGTCGAGTATTCACATCCTGCGATTACTGTTTCTTGACGATTTTCAATTTTATCGCGTAAAATCGTCACTTCTTCTTCCATTGCTCCAATGATTGCTACTTTCATTTTAAAACCTCTTTCTACTATTGTTTCGTTGCCTCCAATACCCACACAAAGTGATTAAATTGTGTAAAGGTTATGTGAAAACCATTGCTTTCAAAGATTTGCTTTAAGACGGGAATCGTTGTATAGTATTCCCTCTCTAGATCTTCTGCTAGTTGCGTATACCCTTTTTGTTTTGCCTGAACAATGGTATCAGCAAATGAATCTGCTGTTTCAAACATTGTATCAGCAAACACTATTTTACCACCGGTTTGAAGTAACTTTCCATAGTTTATCACAGCTTCTTCTTTTTCTTTATCTGTTAAATGATGAAAAGCATACGTACTAACTAAGCTCTCTGCTGGAAACAATGATGTATCAAATTGTAAAAAGTCTCCTGGTGTGACTAAAACATCTGCCCCTAATTTCTGGTGTGCCAATTGTCTCATTGGTACTGAAGGTTCAATTCCTACTACAGTCAGTTCTTTTTCTAACAGTTTTTTTGTTAAGTTTCCAGTCCCTGTTCCAAATTCTATCACATGCCCTATTGAACGGTCTGCTACATACTCTAAGATTTCATTATAATTGCGAAACACTTCTCTATACTGTTCATCTTTCCCGCTTACCGATGCATCATACTCATTCGCCCACTTTTCAAAGATATCTAAAAACTCTAACCCCATAAAAAACGCCTCCTTATAACTAATAATTCTTATGGATATAGTATGTTTTTAGCTATCGTTTGTTCTTCATTTACAAATTATTTTAAGCTTTTAACTTTCTATTTGCTATACTATATGAGGTAAGGAGGTCGTAAGATGAATTTTGAATTTGAAATGATTGAAGATAAAATAGAATTTTTTGAAGCGCCTGATGTTAAAATGCTTGAGAAACAAATTGCGGAAAAAATTGATCAAAATAAAGCGATTTTGCTTGAGGTTCATAGCGTATCTCATCAAATGTCTGTGGACTATGAACAAGGTAAAAAACTGTACTCTGCGGTTGTTCATTTCAAATTAAAAAAGCAGCGCTAGCGCGCTGCTTTTCTTATTGAAGCTTATCCACTACTGCGGGCTTCCAGCCTTCTCCATCTACCCATTCAATTTGAACGCGGTATTTTGTTGATGAGTTGCCTTTAGGACTAACCGTAGCTACCGCTTTACCTACGCCACCGTTATTCCCTAAACGCCATACGGTCATATTGCTTGGGCTAATGCCTGACCCTTCGCCTACAGCTTTTAGCATTTCGTTCCAATCCGTTGATCCTTTTTTATAAGTTGCTGCAGGTGCATCTTGTGACGTACCTACTGAATCCCATGAAGGATCTACCTTGCGTTCTGCCACGCCAGGCTCTGGATTTTTCTCTACTTCAGCCTGTGAATCTGAGTCATTTGATTCTTCATCTGTTGCTTGATCATCTTCAGAGCTTTGGTCATCTTCAGAACTTTGATCGTCCGTTGCTTGATCATCTGTTGCTTGATCATCTTTCGAAGAATCATCGTCTTTTTTAGCCGTCTTGTCCGTTTTTTGGTCATTTGTTTGCGGATTGTTTTGAGTTGTTTCCGCTTGGTTATCCGATTTATCCTTGTTTCCAAGAATCATCGTACCACCGACAAATACAATTAAAACTGCTACGACAGCAATTAACAGATTATATAATCGGTTTACTTTTTTTTCTTTGTTTTCGTGTCTTGAAGAACGATTGTTATTCATTGCTACAATTTCCTCCAACTTTTATAATGCTTTATTCTAACATGTGTTTTCTTATACATGAAGCATCAAAATTTATTTGAAGTATATTTGTAATATTTTTTACAAATTCTTCTTGTTTTAACGTGTATTTAAGTCATACATCCCTTTAACAATATCATAAAATACGCTGTTTGTGGGAGATATCGCACTTTTTGTATTTAAATCCACTACTACCATTGCATATTTTGGATCATCTGCAGGAAAGTAACCCGCAAACCATTTATTGACGATATCTTCTTTCACATTGATTTCAGCAGTTCCTGACTTTCCTGCCACTTCATAAGGAAGCGTTTGAAATCTTCTTCCTGTTCCTTTTTCGCTCTGTACGACACCTTTTAAAAGCTGTTGCATAGAAGCAGCTGTGGCTTTATTAATGGTATCTCCTTTTAGCTCGTGCTCTTTAAACGTATACAATGACGTGTTGTTTTTATACTCTAGTGCATCTACAGCTTTTACCTGTTTCTTTTCTCCTCCGCGTGCAATTGTCGCCATCATATTTGCTACTGCAAGCGGGGTCACTTTTACATCAAGCTGTCCAATTGCCGTTTGAGCTACAGCATTTGGTACTTTCTTTTCTCTTTCATTTGTCCAAACTCTTCCCGATTTTTCTCCTAAAAACTGCTTAAAATGTTCAAAGTGAAACACATCACCCGTCCATCCTACAGGCTGAATAAGCCCTAACTTATCGGCATATTGTTCAAGGATATTCGGATTAGATATTATCATTTCTTTTGCTAGCTGTGCAAACGTTGCATTACAACTTTGCGCGAAGCTTTCTTCAAACGTCAGCTGCCCTTTTTGATGATCTTCTTCTACATTATTGCCATAAATACTTTTATCACAGTTATAGGTAAAAGAAGGCTGAATTTTATTTTGTTCAAGCGCTGCAGCTGCTGTTATGGTTTTAAATATAGATCCAGGAGTTTGTGGCGTCAGCAAACGATTTTCTACGCTGTCTGAACCATTTTGCTTTTTAAATGGATCTTTCTTATTAATCGAAGGCCTGCTGGCCATCGCAATTACTTTATTGTTTTTTATATCAATTAAGACGGCTCCTCCGTCTTTTAACTTATAATGATTTAATGTATTCTCTACTAGCTCCTGAGCAGACAAATCAAGCGTCGTACGCACACTGACTGGATAATACGGGTTAGCTGTGCCCGTGTATTTTACATCGATGCCAAACATAGGCCCACCTAGGCGATCAACATGATAAAGGAGCTTAGACTCCTGTTCCGGCAGCAAAAACTCGTCAAAAGCCCTCTGCATCCCTGAGATACCTACAGGCGTAGTTGATTTAATTGCTCCATTTTTTAATTTGTCACTATACTTCTCTTCAATTATTTGTTTGCTTTGTGCCTCTAGTCCGATTAAATGTTCAGCAAGAGGAACTGGACGCTCATCTTTTAGAGGAATTCCAAATACGCCAGGTACCTTTAATGCATTTATTTTTTCGACTTGTGCATGGGATAATTCTTTTGTAATAACAACCGGTGTTTTAGCATTCGCTAGTCTGTTCGTTAGTTCCTTTGGTTGCATTCCCACGATTTCACTTACTTGCTGAACAGGCCACTTCATTTTTTCTAAAAATGGAAACAGGACTAAGCGATTATGGGTGATAGATGTTAAAGACTGTCCATTTTTATCTTCAAATTTTCCTCGACCGTCATCTACCACCATTTCCTGAGTACGCTGTTTTACGCTTCCTTCAATTAAGTTAATCTTTTTGTCAGTAAAAGATTCTGTGCTGACAAGCTGAAGTTGAACAAGCCGTGCTCCCAGTCCACTAATTAATAATAAAATAAAAATAAGAGTAATATAAATTCGCTTGTGAATTATTTTCATGACTACACCTCACTCTTTACAAGTGTCGACGTTGCCATTACTTTTAAAACCATTATCTTAAGAAATATTCATTCTTTTTTTCGTTTCACAAAAAAACTTGCTGATTCAGCAAGTTTTTATTATTAATTTTCTGTTAAAAATTGTTGAGTTGTTCTTAGCTTTCCTATTTTCGGAAAGATGTAAGAAAGAGTTGCTTCATGCTCTTCTTTTGTAAATGTCGCCATGGCATCCGTGATAAAAATTTGGTTATACCCATACTGAAATGCTTCACGAGCTGTGCTTTCCACACCAATATTTGTTGCAATTCCGCAAAGGACAATTGTATCAATTCCTCTTCGGCGAAGCTGAAGGTCTAAATCTGTCCCAAAAAAGGCTCCCCACTGACGTTTTGTCACAATATAATCATTCTCTTGAACATTAAGTCTTGGATCGAATTCCGCCCAGTCTGCAGGTCTTTCTTGAGGAGCAGATGGCTTTTGATCCGTTTCTGGCGTCAACGCATCTTTTCCATCTTGAAAATCTACTCGTACAAAACTAATAAATCCATTTTGTTCGCGGAAACGATTCACAAGCTGAACAGATTTCTCCACAATTTCGTCTCCTCCAATTGGAACAATCCCTTTTTGTAAATCAATTAAAACAAGCGCTGTTTTAGCAAAATCGATATCTTTCATTTTCATCTTTCCTTTCTTACATATCTTTTCTATTCTCTCCGCTTTTTAAAATCATATAAAAAAAGCTGACGCGTGTCAGCTTTTTTACTTACGAGCATTCAGTAGAACGCTTCCAACCAAATGTTTTACTTAACAGATACAATTTTCACTGACATATCTCCACCAGGAGTTTGAACAGTTACTTGATCTCCAATTTGTTTGCCCATTAGACTTTTAGCAATTGGCGAATCATTTGAAATTTTCCCTTCAAACGGATCTGCTTCTGCACTACCTACAATTGTATACGTTTCTTCGTCACCATCTGGCAGCTCTACAAATGTTACAGATTTACCTAATGATACAATAGAAGAGTTTTCTACATCTTCTTCAATAATTTTCGCATTGCGAATCATATTTTCAAGCGTCGTAATACGGCCTTCTACGAAAGCCTGCTCGTCTTTTGCAGAATCGTACTCAGAGTTCTCCGATAAATCTCCAAAACTGCGGGCGATTTTGATACGCTCTACAACTTCTTTACGTTTTACTGTTTTTAAATATTCTAGCTCTTGCTCTAGCTTTAGCTTTCCTTCTTCTGTCATTGGAAATACTTTTTCTTGTGCCATAATCCCTTCACTCCTTCTTGAACTCAAAATCTCTAGTGTATACAGTCCATTTCTGTATGTACAAAAAATTTTCCACTCTGTGGAAAAATCAGTTAATAGAGAAATGACAGCTTCAAAACAGAAGCTGCTCGTTTCTCTATTCTTTATAATGTTTGTGTTTAGTTAGCAGAATATGTCTGCATTGTCTTCAAAAAAATTCCTGCATCTATGCTATGTTATTATAAAATGGCATTTTGTTCAAGAATTGTTTGAATTTTAGTGACCATCAAGTCAATCGCTACGTGGTTTTGACCGCCTTCAGGAATGATAATATCTGCATAACGTTTTGTTGGTTCAACAAACTGATTATGCATCGGGCGAACGACAGATACGTATTGATCAACAACTGACTCAAGCGTACGCTCTCGTTCTTTAATATCACGAAGCATACGACGAATGATACGAAGATCCGCATCTGTATCTACGTATAGCTTGATATCCATTAAATTACGCAAGCGCTGATCTTCTAGTACAAGAATACCTTCTAAGATAATAACATCTTTTGGTTCTTCTCTAATTACCTTTTCAGAGCGCGTATGAATTGCGTAATCATATACCGGTTTGTCAATGCTCTCATAATTTAATAAGTTTTGCAAGTGTTCAATCAGCAAATCATTATCAAATGCTAAAGGATGATCGTAGTTTGTTTGCAAACGCTGTTCAAACGGTACATCGCTTTGATCTTTATAATAATAGTCTTGCTCAAGAAGCATAATAGAATGCCCTTTAAAATATTCATAAATAGCTTTGGTTACAGTTGTTTTACCAGAACCGGATCCACCAGCGATACCGATTACAACGGGCTTTTTCCCCATTTTATATTTAAATCCCCTTTCGCATCATGTTATATGAAAATAGAGGTTGGTCCACTTTAAATTTCACAATTTGCAGCGGATGACGCGCAGCATCTAGTTCATTGCCATCTTCGTCCCAAATTTTATCTATTTTTTGCGTAAAGTTTTTAATTTCCGGACCGAAAAATTCCACTTCTTCTCCCGGTTTAAAATAGTTACGCTGTTGCAATGTCACGATGCTTGTTTCTTCATCATAATTCAATACTAAACCAGCAAAATCAAATTTTGTTTTCTTGCCGTGTACGCCAAACATTTGCTCATCTACTCCAGGAACTCCTTCAAAAAAGGCAGGAGCCGTATCGCGGTTTGCACATTTGTCTAGCTCATCAAGCCATTCTTTTTGAATCACAAAATTCTCAGGATCTGCACAGTATGCGTCAATCACCTTGCGATACACGCTCACCACTGTTGCGATATAGTGAATCGACTTCATACGTCCTTCAATTTTTAAGCTATCAATACCCAGCTCAATCATTTGAGGGATAGATTGAATTAAATTTAAGTCTTTTGGACTCATTGCAAACGGATCGTCTTGCTCATCAAATAAAGCCGTTTCCGTTTTACCGTCTTCTACTTTAAATAAATCATAGTCCCAACGGCATGATTGACAGCAGCCTCCGCGGTTTGAATCACGCGCTGTCATATGGTTACTTAGCACGCAGCGGCCTGAATAGGCAATACACATCGCTCCGTGAATAAAAGCTTCAATTTCAATATCCACTTTTTCTTTCATTTCGCGCATTTCTTCAGCACCCGTTTCACGAGCAAGTACAACACGTTCTAATCCTTCTTCTTTCCAGAACTGAACGGCTTTCCAGTTTGAAAGTGATTGCTGCGTACTTAAATGTACTTCAAGCTTAGGTGCAACGCGTCGACAGGTTTCGATAATTAACGGATCAGCGACGATGATTCCAGAAACACCAGCGCGCTCTAATCCCATTAAATAATCTTCAAGTCCGTCCATATTTTCATTATGAGCAAAAATGTTTGTTGTAACATAAATACGTGCGCCGTATTTGTTTGCAAACTGAACACCTTCTGCCATTTCTTCAAATGTAAAGTTATCTGCATTTGAACGAAGGCCAAACTCTTTTCCTCCGATAAACACAGCATCTGCTCCATAGTGTACGGCAACTTTTAATTTTTCAAGGTTACCGGCTGGAGCTAACAACTCAGGCTTCTTAGTAATCACTCGTTTACCTTCTACTACAGTATCGATTTGAACAGCCATCGTTTGTACCTCCTTTGTTTATCTTTCTTTGCATGCTTTTTAATATACCGTTTCTTTAAAGAAAAACCCTGTGTCTAACGGACGGTTAATCGGCTGCAAGCTTTCAATTTCTTCTAACAAATCGTCTTTAACGTTTTCGTATTCTTCACGGTCATCTACACATAAATCAATCGCTTGACGATATTTTTTTGTTACTTCTAAAATATATTGCGGTGACTTTAATACGCCGTCAATTTTGAATACATCTACTTCAGCATCAATCATTTCGGAAAGCTCATCGATAATGCACATATCATTTGGACTCATAATGTGCGTTCCATTTTCATCTTCGAAAATTGGATACTTATTGTTTCGCTCATTATCAAGTAAAAACATATCTTTTTCCACTTTACGATTTTCAATTTCCATGACTTTTCCTTGATACTCAAAGTAGTTGCCAAGAAGTGAACGTTTTGATTGGAACATGCACGTCATGCCATGCACCTGAACTTCAATTTCTACTTCGGCTTTTTCTTTGATATCAATGATGCTATCCATGCTTAGCTCACGAGCAAGAACTGCGCGCTTAGCTCCTTTACGCCCCCAGTAGTTACATGAATACCAGTTTGTGCCCGTTGTTTCAGTACTCCAGTGCATCTTCATTTCTGGAGCTGTTTCACGCACTGCCATCAATACAGCAGGATCTCCAAATACAATCGCATCCACGCTTGCTTCTTTTAAGAATAAAATATATTCATTTAGTTCGGCGATTTTATCATTGTGAAATAATCCGTTCATCGCTACGTAGACTTTTGCATTATGCTGATGAGAAATATTTACAGCTTCTACGATATCTTCACGTTTGAATTCACCTGCTAAACGCAAACCGTAGCGCTGTTCACCAACCATAATAGCTGTTGCTCCAGCTTGTAGTAATGATTCGATTTCTGAAACTGCAGTTGGTGTCACTAATAGTTCTGGTTTTTTCATTCTTGGTCACCTCTTTTAATACTAATCGCGATTCCGTCTCCAATAGGGAGAATAGTTGTATAATAATCGGGATGATTCATCAGCCACGTATTGTATGCCTGAATTTTTTTAATTAAGCTGCGGCGTCGACGTGTTTCTACTTCGGCCAAATCGGTCGCTACGTGACCTTTAAATAGTACGTTATCCGAAATAATCATTCCTTTAGAAGACAGCATCGGCTCATAATGTTCAAAAAAACGCTGATACTGACCTTTAGCTGCATCAATAAACACTGCATCATAAGGACCATGACGTTCAATCTCATCTCTAAGCTCTAGTGCATCTCCAAACAACGACACAATTTTATCTTGTTTTCCCGCCCGTTCAATAAATTCTTGCGCTTTTTGGTAACGCTCTTCATTTCGTTCTACCGTAACCACTCGTGCCTCTGGAAGCGCATGGGTCATTCGAATAGACGAATATGCAATCGCTGTTCCAATTTCTAATATATGTTTTGGCTGATGAAGACGAAGAATTTGCAATAGCGTTTCAACACCAATCAATTCCATAATCGGAACGTGATGTTCTTTTGCATAAGCTTCCATTTCTTCAATAAGCTCCTGGCGCTTAGGAATAAGCTTTTCCACATACTGCTCTACGTTTTGTAAAAGCAAAACACTTCCTCCGTTCTCAGAAGTACATTTTACATTATGTTTTCATAACGTTTTATTACTGCAAAATAGTAAGACAACTAGTCTATTATAAGTTTTTTTCGTTTTTACGTAAACCCGATATATTTTAACATAAAAGATGGGGAATGCGAAGTATCGCGATTCCCCAATTTTAAATTTCCACTTATTTTTCGGTATTTTGCTTTTCTTTACCTGTAATATGCTTGGCTTTTTCTTTGTTATGTTCTTCTAACGTTTTGGTAAAAATAACTTTTCCTTCAGGTGTGGCCAAGAAGTATAAATAATCTGTATTGGCTGGATGTAACGCAGCTTTGATTGACATCAAACCAGAGCTGGCAATTGGTCCTGGAGGCAACCCTTTCACTTTATAAGTATTGTAAGGGGAGTCCACTTCTAAATGCTTATAGAACACGCGGTCTTTATGCTCTCCTAAGGCATATAAGACGGTTGGATCCGTTTGAAGAGGCATATTTTTTTCAAGGCGATTATAAAAGACGCTGGCAATTTTTTCTCGGTCGACTTTTGCAGTTGCTTCCTCTTCAATCAGAGAAGACATGGTTAACAATTTATGTGCACTGAATTTTTTCTTCTCCATTTGCCCACTGTACTGACCTAATACATTATTTGTTTTCCCTACCATTTTATCCAATATTTCATCTAACGACACATTTTTATCATAAAAATCATACGTAACGGGATATAAATAACCTTCTAGCGGATGTTTAATATCTTTTTGCATCACTTCATCCGTTACTAAATCTGGATATTTTTCTTTCATTTTATTGACGAATGCCTTATCGTCTAGCTTTTTCATGACTTCGTCTTTTGTAAACTTTGTATTTTTAGCAATGATATCAGCAATTTCGACAAGCTGACGTCCTTCTGGAATGGTGACACGAATATCCGGTTGTTTTGAAACCTCGCCTTTTTCCATTTTTTCAACCATTTCCCCTAAGCTCATGGAAGGAGAAAATAAATACGTTCCAGCTTGAAATCCAGACACATGGGTTAATTTTACGTAATAGCGAAATGCACTTTTACTTTTAATTAAATCTTCTTTTTGCAATACCGTACCAATCGATTGGACGGAAGAACCTTGTGGAATGGTCACATTTACTTTTTTATTGCTGTTTCGATCCACGGGCGTTAAGCGGGATTGAGCATAGAAAAATGCACCGCCAACTAGTAAAAGAAGTACGATAATTGTAATAAAAATAACTCGTTTTTTTCTTGAACGATTAGGTGGTAAAAATGTTTGTTGCGACAAGCAGCTTCCTGGTTAAATCTACTTCTGTAAAAGAAGATACAACCAGTTTCACCTCTTTTCTTCTTGATTTTTTATAAGTATGAACAGAGAGGAGACATGAGATTGCGATTCATTCGTATCGCCTATAGGTGTGAGATGGTATCGCTTCCTTAAACTCTCGCCTCTTCTAAAATTTTTCCATGATTTATGTTATTGTCTGCCCAAAGTCTAGTTTCATCCGTTCAAACAATGAATTCTTTTATTAAAATGCACTCTCACACGCAGGAATTATTATACTACAATTTATCTTATTTTTCGTCATTATCATACAATCTGCCCTAAGAATGCAAGGAAAAACCTTTTTATATCTAAAAAGAACAGCCGCTATGTAAAAAAAAGCTGATAACGATTGTCATCAGCTTTTTCACTATAATTATTCGCCTTCTTCGTCAAGGAATGTATTAACCATTTCCTCAACCATGTCCCACTCTTCTTCTGTTTCAATCGGTTGAAGCTCACCGTCTTGACCATCTTCACTTGGTGTGAAAGCAGATGCATGAATTTCAATTTCCTCTTCATCATCTTGGTCTGCTCCGATTGGATAGTAAATTACATATGATTTGTTATATTGATCAGAATCAAATGTGAATAAAATTTCGCATAGCTGCTCATTTCCATTCTCATCGACGATTGTAATTTTATTTTCTTCTACGCTCATGTTTGCACCTCATTTTATATTGTAAGCTCTTAGCTTAACTTTTTCTTCAGCGAAAAGCAAGCCGTTCAGTTATTTCACTTCCCTTTTACGTACAAAAGAATATGCAAAAGGGAAATTCATAACTTTTCAGCTGAGGCAAAGCCTGCTGCTTTTCTTACTGCTTGCTGTCTAAGTATCCTTGAAGAATCATAACAGCTGCCATTTTATCGATTACTTTTTTGCGTTTCTTGCGGCTTACATCGGCAGACAGCAGTACTCGCTCTGCTGCCATCGTCGACAAGCGCTCGTCCCACATCATCGTTTCAATGTTAAGTTTTTCTTTGACGTTGTCAGCAAACTCAATGCACGCTTCGCCTCGAGGGCCAATCGTACCATTCATATTTTTAGGAAGACCCACTACGATTTTCTCTACGGAATATTCGTCAATTAGTTGCTGTAAACGAGGATATGATTGCTCCATCTGCTCATCTGCAATTTTAATTGTTTCAATTCCTTGCGCTGTCCATCCCATTTCATCACTAACTGCCACACCAATTGTTTTGGTTCCTACATCTAATCCTAATACGCGCATTTATGAATCCTTTCGATGCTGTTGTAAATAAGATTTAACAAGTTCTTCAATGAGCTCGTCTCGCTCTAACTGGCGAATTGTGTTTCTCGCATCGTTATGACGAGGAATGTAAGCAGGGTCTCCTGATAACAAATACCCAACGATTTGGTTGATCGGGTTGTAGCCTTTTTCTTGCAGTGCGTCATAAACCGTAAACAATACTTCATGTACGTTTGTTTCAGCTGGCTCATCTTGAAAATTAAATTGCATGGTTTTATCAAATGAACTCACGGTCCCACCTCACTCTCTTAATTTGTGAACACATTGTGCACTATGCTAAGTCTTATTTATATTGTACACCAAGAAAGAGGAGAATTAAACGGATTTAACCCATTCTTCTACAGTGCCAAGTGCTTTTTCAATTTGGCTAGCGTCTTTTCCTCCAGCTTGCGCCATGTCAGGACGTCCGCCTCCGCCTCCGCCGCAAATCGTCGCTACTTCTTTAACAAGTTTGCCTGCATGATGGCCCTTAGCAATTAAATCTTTTGTTACACCTGCAATAATATTTACCTTTTCACCTTGTGGAGAAGCTAATACGATCACAGCGGATTCTAATTTTTGTTTTAAATCGTCAACCATTGCGCGAAGGTTATTCATATCCGTTGCATTCACTTTCGCTGCTAGTACATTCACACCATTAATGTTTTGCACGCGTTCAACGAGATTGCCAGCTTCAATATTGCCAAGCTTTGTAGATAGTGAATCATTTTCACGCTGAAGGTTACGAATTTCTTCTAGTAATCCTTCAACTCGCCCTACTAAATCACGCGGGTTGGATTTTACTTTTGCCGCAGCTTCTTTTAGTAAGCCTACTTGATCGTTCATTAACTGATAGGCAGCTTTTCCAGTTACAGCTTCAATGCGTCGAGTACCTGCACCGATTCCCGATTCTGATACAATTTTAAATAAACCGATAACAGACGTATTTGGCACGTGACATCCACCACATAATTCTAAGCTGTAGTCGCCTACTTGTACTACGCGCACGATATCTCCGTATTTCTCACCAAATAGCGCCATTGCACCCATCGCTTTTGCTTCGTCAATTGCTTTGTTTTCAATTTGTACAGAGATGCTGTCCCAAATCTTTTCATTAACGATTTGTTCAATTTTCTCGAGCTCTTCTTGTGTCACTTGACCAAAGTGAGAGAAGTCAAAGCGCAAGCGATCCGCTGTTACTAAAGAACCCGCTTGATTAACATGCGTTCCTAACGTATCTTTTAATGCTTGATGCAATAAATGCGTTGCCGTATGGTTTTTCACAATCGCACTGCGGTTTTCTTCATCAAGCGTCGCCGTATATGTTTCACCTTTTACAAGCTCACCGTTTGTTACAGCTACCGTTTGGACATTTTGGCCGTTTGGCGCTTTTTGAACGTCTTTTACTTGCGCTGTTCCTGCAGCACTTTGGATCGTACCTTGGTCCGCAATTTGACCGCCGCTTTCTGCATAGAATGGCGTGTGGCTTAAGATGACTTGCGCTTCTGTTCCAGCTTCAGCGCGGTCAACAAGCTCACCGTCTACAATAATTGCTTCAACAACTGTTTCTACTTCATTTTTATCATAGCCAACAAACTCACTTGCAACGGTTACTTCACCAAGTACGCCGCCTTGAACTTGCATAGAACTAGAATCTTGACGAGCAGCACGCGCACGCTCACGCTGTGCTTCCATTTCACGTTCAAAACCTGCATGATCAATTTTCATGTTCTCATCTTCTGCATATTCTTCCGTTAATTCAACAGGGAATCCATACGTGTCATATAAACGGAAAACATCTTCGCCTTGTACCGTATCACTGTTTTGCCCTTTTTCTTTTTTAATAACGGTTGCCAAAATAGCTAGTCCGTCATTTAACGTTTCGTGAAAACGCTCTTCTTCATTTTTTACTACGCGCTGGATAAAATCCGTTTTTCCCTTTACTTCCGGATAGAAATCAACCATGATTTCACCTACTACCGGCACTAGCTCGTACATGAACGGACGATTAATGTTTAACTTTTTAGCATAGCGAACTGCTCGGCGTAACAAACGGCGCAGCACATACCCACGGCCTTCATTTGAAGGAAGCGCACCATCACCTACAGCAAATGTTACCGTACGAATATGGTCAGCAATGACTTTAAATGCCGTATCTTGCTCATCATTTGTACGATATTTAGCGCCTGAAATGTTTTCTGTTGCTTCAATAATTGGCATAAACAAATCTGTATCAAAGTTTGTTTGCACGTCTTGAATAACAGAAACCATACGCTCTAAGCCCATTCCCGTATCGATGTTTTTCTTTGGAAGCGGCGTGTACGTGCCATCAGGATTGTGATTAAATTGAGAAAATACAAGGTTCCAAATTTCTAAATAGCGCTCATTTTCTCCACCTGGATATAATTCGGGATCAGTTAGGTCATTTCCATATGCTTCTCCGCGATCATAAAAGATCTCTGTATTTGGACCACTCGGACCTTCTCCGATATCCCAGAAATTACCTTCTAAACGAATGATGCGCTCTTTAGGCACGCCCATTTTTTCATTCCAAATCTTAAATGCTTCTTCATCTTCAGGGTGAACTGTTACAGATAGCTTATCTGCGTCGAATCCAATCCATTTATCGCTCGTTAAGAATTCCCATGCCCATTGGATGGCTTCTTCTTTGAAATAATCACCGATAGAGAAATTGCCAAGCATTTCAAAAAACGTATGATGGCGAGCCGTCTTACCTACGTTTTCGATATCGTTTGTACGAATGGATTTTTGTGCGTTACAAATACGCGGATTTTGAGGAATAACACGACCATCAAAATATTTTTTTAATGTAGCTACTCCACTGTTAATCCATAATAAAGATGGATCTTCATGCGGAACTAAAGATGCGCTTGGTTCTACATCATGGCCTTTTTCTTTAAAGAAATCTAAATACATTTGACGAACTTGTGCTGACGTCAGTTTTTTCATGATTGGTCCTCCTTTAATACTCTTCTTATTTATAGACAAAAAAATGATGACATAAAAGCATCTATTTTCTCCGTGTACAAAAGCAATTGCTAGTTATTTGCACACAAAAAAACTCTCATCCCTGTAGCAGGGACGAGAGTTGAACTCGCGGTACCACCCTGATTATAAATGCCAAAAGCATTTATCACCTTCATAGCTTTAACGTTGCTGACACGGCAGGTTTTAGCCTGCACTCTGGACTAGCGTTCAGCTGCTCTTTGTTTAGCGCTTCTTTCAGCCAAGGAAGCCCTTCTCTAAAAACCAGTGTGCAACGTACTCGATCCATCATTGTGTTTAAAATATGTAGCGTTTTCTTATGGCGATATTATGACAAATTAACCGCTCTTTGTCAATGTTTGAGCGTATAAGAGCGGATATGCAAAATAGATATTTTAATGACTGCTAAAATTGGCACAGCCAAAATGAGACCCAATACTCCTCCAAATTCTCCTCCTAAAAGGAGCGCAAGCATGATAAACAAAGGATGAATATGAAGACTCTTTCCTACGATAAGCGGAGACAGCACATTTCCCTCTAGAAACTGCAGCACAAAGATTATAATGACAATGGTAATAACCAACTTTATCGAGATTGTGGCTGCAATAATAGCCGCTGGAACTGCACCAATAATCGGGCCAAAATAAGGAATGATATTCGTTACACCAATAATGAAGCCTAAAAGAAGTGCATAAGGTACATGAAAGAACCACAGTGCTGCCGTGGCAATCACACCAATAATGAGACAAACAAAAAACTGCCCTCTAATATAATTGCCGAGCGATTCATTCACATCCGATAAAAAACGTTCGCCTGGTTTGTGCCACTTTTTAGGCGTGACATAAGCCGTTGCTTTCTTAATAGAGGAAAAATCCTTCAGCATATAAAAAACAATAAATGGAATAATGATTAAAATTAAAAAAGAGGTAATCAATGACTTTAATCCTTCGGCCACTTTTGTAAGCCACACGTTGAGCGTAGCCTCTACATCATCAATGCTGCCTTCAATTTTCTCATGTACACCGTTTGGAAGTGAAGTTGTACGATCATGAATCGATTCTACCCAATGTCTATATGTATTCGTAAAATGAGGCAGCTGTTCGTTTAAATCTTTTACTTGTTCCACAAAAATAGGATACGACTTATAGGCTCCAAACCCAATTCCTCCAAAAAAGATGATGTAGATCAGTAAAATAGCTAGAGGACGAGGCACGCCTTTATCATGCGTTTTTTCAATAAGCGGATGAAGTAAATATGTAATGAATGCTGCAATAAAAAAAGGCAGCAGTGCTTTTAAAAACATGTAAATAACAGGAAGCCATAAAAACTGGACTTTAAAAAAGACTAATATGCACAGCAGCGCTAATAACAGCAGTCCGAATCTATAGAACCATTTGAATGAACTATCTTTCAACGTAAACTCCTCCTCTCTTCTATTTTTTGATAAAGAAAGGAGTTTATACATGCTGTTGTCTCTTCTGCCTGCAAAAAAGCACTATTGCAGCTCAGTGCAATAGTGCTTTTTTTATTAGTGAATAGCTTTCATCATACGTTTACGCATTTTTTTCATATTTCTTTTTGTAAACATCTCTCGATCATCTGCCATTTTAAATGCATAAGCTCCAAGACCGAAAGCGACTACTGACGGAATAATTCTGCCCATTGCTCTTCCTCCCGGTAAAAAAGAATTAGAAATTAATTGTGCGCTCGTCGTCTGAGAACAAATCATCAAGCGAGCTCAATGTTCCATCTTCTTCTACTTGGTGAGTATTAATTTGTCCTTTTGAAATAGTCATTTCAATAAAACAATTCCAACAGTAATACTGATTTACACCAATTTTGCCAACGTCAATACTTTTACAGTTTGGACATTTAAACAAAGTCGACACCTCTTTATACGTTCTACTTATATAAACGCATTATGTCCACTTCTTTCCATGTCCATACTTTATTTTCTGACAATTAGCAAAGAAGGATGGCAACAAAGGAGTTTATTTAACTCTTTGTTAGCATACGAAAGGTTACATGAAATCATACGGCGTAACGTTTTCCATCCCAATATTTGCATCTTTCATAAATGGAATTTCGGGATCTTCTATGTCGTTATCCAAGCTTTCTCGAAGCAACGGCTGTAAATTCGTTTGGCGAACGCTGTCTTCATTTCGGCTAACTCCCAGCTGAAACGCTTCGTCTTCTCCGCATAAAATTAAAAACTGTTTGCTTCGCGTAACGGCGGTATAAAGTAAATTACGTCGCAGCATCCGGTAATAGCTTTTAACAATTGGAAGCACAACAATTGGAAATTCACTTCCCTGTGATTTATGAATGGAACAGCAGTATGCATGAGTTATTTGATTAAAGTCTTGCTTTGTGTAAGTTACTTCATTTCCTTCATATGAAATAACCAGCATATCCTGTTTTTCCGTATTTTCTTTGGCAAAGAAAACCGAGACGATTTCTCCCATATCTCCGTTAAATACGTTGCTATCCGGCTGATTTACAAGCTGCAGCACTTTATCTCCGACTCGGTACGTAATATCTCCGTGCTTAAGCTCTCTTCTTTGTTCAGAAGCCGGGTTGAATAATTCCTGAAGAACTTCATTCAGCTTATCAATACCTGCAGGACCTTTATACATAGGAGCTAAAACTTGAATATCTTTAGCCGTATAGCCTTTTTTTAACGCATTCCCGCAAACTTGTTGCACGACGTTCGTGATGTGCTGTCCTTGACAACGAATAAAAGAACGATCTCCTTGCTGCCTTGATAAGTCTTCCGGAAGCTTTCCTTTTTTTATTTCATGAGCCAAATCAATAATTGACGATCCTTCCGCTTGCCGGTATACATCTGTCAGCCGGACGGTAGGAACTACTTCTGAACTCAGTAAATCTTTTAACACCTGTCCCGGCCCTACTGAAGGAAGCTGGTCTTCGTCTCCAACTAAAATAACCTGTAAATTAGCAGGAAGAGATTTAAACAGCTGATGAGCAAGCCACAAATCTACCATTGATACTTCATCCACAATCAGTAATTTTCCGTCAATTGGATTTTCCTCATTATGATCAAATCCTTCTTGTCCGTTCCATTTTAATAATCTGTGAATGGTAACTGCCGGAAGTCCCGTCGCTTCGCTCATTCGTTTAGCAGCGCGTCCAGTAGGTGCCACAAGTAAAACAGGAAAAGCTTCATCTTTTTTATAATCCCCTGGATTTAACGAACATCCGTGAAGTTCTGCATAGAGTTCGACTATTCCTTTAATAACCGTTGTTTTCCCTGTACCTGGTCCACCTGTTAAGAGAAGCATCGGAGACATTAAAGCGGTTTGTATGCCCTTGCGCTGAGAAGGTGCATATTGCACGTCTAATCGCTCTTCTAGTTCACCCAGTGCCAATAAGAATTCTGATTCTGGAAACTGCTCTTCGTACTGTGTTTGAGCCATAATTTTTTGAATAGCTTTAACCAGCCCTTTTTCAGCATAGAAAAGGGGAGGAAAATAAATTTTTTCGTCTTGAATGATAAGCTTTTTGTCTGCTTTTAATGCGTCCACTTCTCTTGTAAGATCCATTTCAGACAGGTTCTCATGCCTGCTTTTTCGAAGAAGCTCTGCTGTTTTTCCATACAGTTGATCTGCCGTGACGTATACATGTCCCATTTGATTGCATTCTTGCTCAATGACATATAAAATACCTGCACGCAAACGATCAGGATGATTGGTTGCCATACCAAGCCTCTTTCCAAGTTCATCGGCCCTGCTAAAGCCAATACCTTGAATATCTTCTACGAGCTGATAAGGATTATTTTGAACAATTTCAAGCGCTTCTTGTTTGTACGCTTGGAAAATCTTCATCGAAAGCTGCGGTCCAAACCCAAGGTCTGTCAGCTTTACCATTACTTCTTCTAACCCTTGATGTTCACGAAGCTGCGTGACTAAAGCTTCTGCCTTGTCGGCTGAAAGCCTCGGAACCTCTTTTAGCACAGACTCATTTTGCAAAATACGAAAAATAGCGCGTTCTCCTAGAGCGTCCACAATGTTTTCAGCAGTTTTTTTACCGATTCCGTGAAATAAATCGCTAGACAGGTACTGAACAACCCCTTGCCTTGATTGCGGAAGTTCTTTTTTAAACTGTTCAACATGAAACTGCAGACCAAACTTTGGATGCTCTTTGAAGTCTCCGTAAAACGTGTATACTTCATCTTCATTCAGCTTAGGAAAATAGCCTGTAACGACCGTTTCTTTATCTTCAATCTCTAAATTTGTTTTTTTGATCCGTATCCGCGTAACGTTATATAAGTTTTCTTCGTTATGAAAGACCGTTACAATCGACGTGCCGCTTATATAATGACGTTCTGGCTGTGAAGGGTTCACTTGTTCTTCGTTCATGTTATCCTTCCTTTACCCGCTTTCTTAATGTTCTAATGTAGACAGAACTTGTTTGGCATTTGCTGCCATTACGTGATCTGGCTGCACGTTTAAAGCTTCATCTAACATCTCAATCGCCTTGTCTTTGTCATCTTTCATAGCATACGCTACGCCTAAATTATAAAAAGCATCGGCGTGTTCTGGCTCTTGATTGACTACCTTAAGAAATTCAGCAATCGCTTCATCTACCATTTCGAGCTGTGCTAAACAAAGACCGTACTGAAATTTTGCTTCTACATCATGTTCGTTTAGTTCTACCGCCCGCTGAAGATAAGGCATCGCAAAACGAATTTCTTCCATATGAAACAGCGTTAAACCAAGCATAAAGTACGCATCGGATGAATCTAAGCCTTTTTTGATTGCTAAATCAAAGTAGTGCTTTGCCTGCTCAAGCTGCTCTGCATTAAAATAAATATTTCCTGCTCCGTAATACGCTGTTGCCGTTTCTTCATCTAATTCAATCGCACGTTCATAAAATTTCAAAGCACGATCCATCTCACTAACAGCCGCTAACAAATTGCCAAAATTCACATACACAATTGGATCTTTTGGATTATCTTCAATTGCTTCTGAAAATGTTTTAGCAGCCTCTTCAAATTTCCCTTCCTGCATATACTGAATTCCTAGCTGATTTTTATCTGTCATTTTTTCGTTCACTCCACTGTTTTAGTTATGATTTAAGAGATTTTCACATCATGAAAATCTACAATATGTAAGTTATTAGTTTACCCAGTAAGTAAAGTATATCATAGAAAAACCTCAGCTATATACGGCCGAGGTTTTTCGTTCTTGCTTATATGAATTATACGTACCAGATTTGCTCTTCTTCTTGAAATACTTTGTCAATTGTTGCTCCGCCAAGACATTCATCGTCTTTGTAAAACACAACTGCTTGACCTGGCGTAATTGCGCGAACAGGTTCAGCAAAAATAACCTTAATTGTATCATCATCGACTTTTTCAACGGTTACTGCTGAATCAGTTTGACGATAGCGGAATTTTGCTGTGCACGTCATTGGTGACGACCAGTCACGTTCGCTTACCCAGCTGACATTGGTTGCTGTAAGAGATGTAGAATAAAGAAGCTCATTGTGAAAGCCTTGATCGACGTATAAAACATTTTTTTCTAAATCTTTTCCGACTACAAACCAAGGTTCACCGCTGCCTCCAATACCTAAACCGTGGCGTTGACCAATCGTGTAGTACATAAGACCGTCGTGCTTGCCTTTTACTTCGCCGTCAAGCGTTTGCATTACACCTGGCTGAGCAGGAAGATACTGACTTAAAAATTCTTTGAAGTTGCGTTCACCGATAAAGCAAATACCTGTGCTGTCTTTTTTCGTTGCTGTAGCAAGGCCTGCTTCTTTCGCAATTTCACGCACTTTTGATTTCTCAATTTCACCAATCGGGAACATTACTTTTGAAAGCTGATCTTGTCCTAATTGATTTAAGAAATACGTTTGATCTTTATTTCCATCTACGCCTCTAAGCATTTTATACTCCCCGTCGCGGTACGCAACGCGTGCATAATGTCCTGTCGCTAGATAATCTGCTCCTAGCGTCATTGCATGCTCTAAAAAGGCTTTGAATTTAATTTCTTTATTACACATTACATCAGGATTCGGTGTACGACCTGCTTTATATTCCTCTAAAAAGTAGGTAAATACTTTATCCCAATATTGTTTTTCAAAGTTGACTGCATAGTAGGGAATACCAATTTGATTACATACGCGAATAACATCGTTATAATCTTCAGTCGCAGTACAAACGCCGTTTTCATCCGTATCGTCCCAGTTCTTCATAAAGATTCCGATCACATCGTATCCTTGTTGTTTTAATAAAAGAGCTGCTACGGATGAATCAACGCCTCCGCTCATTCCGACTACTACACGTGTATCTTTAGGTGATTTTGTCAACTTCGCCACCTCCGTTTTCTTCATTTTAATTAAATTGTTCGCTAAAAAGCGAAAGAAACGACACAAACCATCAGTGAGGGATGAAGACCCTACTGATGGCTGCTATTTACATCGTTAGTCGCTTAACGATGTTTGCTGTTTGACGTGCGGTTTTTTCAATTTGCTCAGCTGAGTTTCCTAAGCCAAAGCTAAATCGAATAGAAGTTGTTAAACGTTCAGAACCTTTTCCAAACATAGCAACAAGCACATGAGAAGGATCGATTGCTCCCGCTGTGCAAGCTGAACCGCTCGATGCCGCAATTCCTGCTAAGTCTAAATTCACGAGCATCGATTCAACATTTGTTTTTGGAAATGATAAATTTAACACATGTGGCAGAGAATTTTCAAGATGTCCGTTAATTTCAAATGAAATACCTTCTTCTTTCAACACAGCTACCATTATTTCTTTGTATCTTCTATATTCATCTGCACGTGTTTGCAGCGTTTGTTGCGAAATTTTCACAGCTTCTTCAAACCCGACAATACTTGTCATGTTCTCAGTTCCAGCTCGTCGTTTGCGCTCTTGTTCTCCTCCAAATAGCAAAGGAGACAGTGAAACATGAGCAGCTGCATATAAAAAGCCCATCCCTTTTGGTCCGTTAATTTTATGAGCAGAAACGGATAAAAGATCGACACCTAATTGTTGCACATTTAACGGAATTAATCCATAAGCTTGCACTGCATCCGTGTGGAAATATGCTCCATGCTCTTTTAATAGAACTCCAATTTCTCCAATTGGCTGAATAGCACCTACTTCATTATTTCCAAACATCACCGACACAAGAATTGTTTGATCGGTTAGGGCTGATTTTATTTCATCCACAGATACTTGTCCGTACTCATTAACTGGTAAGTAAGTCACTTCAAAGCCCTGTGTTTCTAAATATTCACACGTATGAAGCACAGCGTGGTGTTCAATTTGCGTGGTAATAATATGATTTCCTTTATGGCGGTTTGCAAGAGCTACTCCGATCAGTGCCATATTATCTGCTTCTGTCCCACCACTTGTAAAAATCAGTTCATTTTCGTGTGCTCCAATACTTGCTGCAATCGTTTGGCGAGCTTCGTCTAAATAGCGTCGACTTTCCCGCCCGTAGTGATGAATACTAGACGGATTTCCAAAGTACTCATGCATAAAAGTCGTCATTTTCTCAACGACTGCTGGATGTATTGGAGACGTTGCTGCATGATCAACATAAATACGTTCCAAAATAAACGCCTCCTAGCTCATTATTAAATATAAAACATATAAGACGCTTGATCATCATCAGAATGATTTGCTAAATCTTCAAGCGTTGTACTATCTAGCACTTCTTTAACCGCATCTCGAATACGAATCCACAGCTCGCGTTTTGCAGGCTCTTCATCTTCAATTCCTTCTACAGGACTAATAGGACCTTCTAAAACAGAAATAATATCACCAGAAGTAATGTTAGCAGGTTCATGTGCTAAGATGTAACCTCCATAAGCTCCGCGCACGCTTTTTACAAGCCCAGCGTTACGCAGCGGTGAAATAAGCTGCTCTAAATAATGTTCAGATAAGTCATGCGTTTGAGCAATAGTTTTAAGCGAGATAGGACCTTCGCCAAAGCGCTTCGCAAGCTCAATCATAATCGTTAAACCGTAGCGTCCTTTTGTTGAAATTTTCATACGATACACTCCTTCAATACACTTTTTTTATTTATGAAAAAAATAAGACCCTCACGTTGTCACTGAATGCTGTGATGAGTCGTTTTTTACTAAGCTATATGAACTTCTCTATATGCATTTCTTGCAAATGTAACTGTTGATATTATAACATACTATGCCTATAAGATAAATTTCCACCACCTATTCACCGCTTGTGATACAGTGAAACAAAAGAAAGGAGAAAAACATGGCTACAAAACCTCTCGCATTTCGAATGCGTCCGACTCATTTAGATGACGTTATCGGACAGCAGCATTTAGTTGGCAAAGATAAAATGATTTATCGAATGGTAAAAGCAAATCACTTAAGCTCGATGATTTTATATGGACCTCCAGGCGTTGGAAAAACAACAATTGCCACGGCTATTGCAAAAACAACCAACACGGCGTTTCGTCAGTTGAATGCCGTTGTAAACAATAAAAAGGATATGGAAATTGTCGCCGAAGAAGCCAAAATGTCAGGCAAAGTAATTCTCCTGTTAGATGAAGTTCATCGCCTTGACAAAGCTAAGCAAGACTTTTTGCTTCCTTACTTAGAAAACGGCATGATCATTCTAATCGGAGCGACAACAAGCAATCCTTATCACGCAATTAATCCTGCTATTCGAAGCAGATGCCAAATCTTCGAATTAAAATCTCTTACGCCAGATGATATCAAAATGGCGCTAACAAGGGCGCTCAACGACTCATCAAACGGATTTGGGGATAGAAAAATTATCGTAGAAGATGACGCCATGAACCACTTTGCCAACAGCTGTAACGGTGACGTGCGCTCGGCTTTGAATGCTCTGGAACTGGCTGTTTTATCAACAGGTGACAGCGATGGTAAAATCGTTATTACCTTACAAACGGCAGAAGAATGTCTGCAGCAAAAATATTTTTCACATGATAAAAATGGTGACGCTCACTATGATGTATTATCGGCTTTTCAAAAATCGATTCGCGGCAGCGACGTAAATGCCGCTCTTCATTATTTGGGACGGCTAATTGAAGCAGGAGACTTGATCAGCATCAATCGTCGCCTTTTAGTCATTGCCTATGAAGACATTGGACTAGCTGATCCGGATGCCGGCATGAGAACTCTCGCAGCTATTCAAGCAACTGAGCGATTAGGACTCCCAGAAGCACGTATCCCGCTTGCAAACGCCGTTATTGAGCTTTGTCTATCACCGAAGTCCAACGCTGCTTACAAAGCATTAGATGAAGCGATAAGCGATATTAAAAAAGGGCTTTCCGGCGACGTTCCCCCTCATTTGAAGGATGCTCATTACAAAGGAGCAGAGAACCTTGGCCGAGGCGTTGAATATCAATACCCGCATGATTTTGATAACGGATGGGTCCTTCAACAGTATTTACCGGATCGCATCAAAAACAAACAATATTTTCATCCTAAACAAAATGGACAAGAAAAATACTTTTCAAAAGTTTTCAATCGTTTAGAGACATTAAAAAAAGAAAATGGCTGAAACTGTTGCTCAGTTTCAAAGCCATTTTCTTTTTTGTCTTTATCTATTAAGCTGCACTTTTAACGTCTTTGCGTTTTTTCGTTTTTGTTGAACCTTTAAAGTAGCTGTCTAAAAGTTTAGCGACTAAACGAGCAATTATGTTAAACAACAGAACCATAATGATTAAAATAGCAGCTGACTTTGTTGCAATCAATCTTGCATCAGGTACGATTCCTTCAGAGTTTAATTTCCAAATGTGAACGGCAAGCGTCTCTGCTGGTCGAAAAATATTAAACGGGTTTACAGTACTCGTTAAGTCAGCATTTGAATTTAACATCGGCGTCGTTAAGCCAGCCGTATAAATCAACGCAGCTGCCTCTCCAAAGATTCGGCCCGCTGTTAAAATAACGCCTGTGATAATTTGTTGAATCGCTGATGGAATGACGACTTTGACAATTGTTTGCCATTTAGTCGCACCCAACCCTAAACTCGCTTCTTTTACACTCGCAGGAACAGATGCAATCGCACTTTCACATACGCGTGTTAAACCCGGTAAATTTAAAATTGTAATCACAAGTGCTCCGCCGATAAGCGTATAGCCCCAGCCTGAAAATGTGACAAAAATTAATAATCCAAATAAACCAACTACAATGGACGGTAATGACGCCATTGTTTCGATACATAAGCGGACGAAATTTAAGAAACGACCTTGCTTCGCGTACTCCGCTAAGTAAATTCCGGCTCCTAAACCAAGAGGAATAGAAATGATCAGCGTTAAAACAAGCATGTAGAACGAGTTAAACAGTTGGGGTCCGATACCGCCTCCTGCCATCGTATTGCTTGGCTTTCCAAATAAAAAGTTCGGATCCCAAAATCCCCAACCTTTAGCGATAATTTCAACAACTAAATACACTAATAGCAACACAACTAGAGCGGCAATGCCATAAAAAATACCTGTCCATATATTATTTACTGTGCGTGCATTTTTGTTTCTCATTGATGAGCACCTCGTTTCCCAATTGCTCGGATAATTAAAATGAACACGAAAGAAATAAGCAGTAAAATCATGGCTAACGTCCACAGTGCGTTATTCCATGCCGTTCCGTTTAACGTATTAGACATATCCATTGTTAAAATACCTGTTAATGTTGCCGTTGGGCTATATAAGCTTTCAGGAATCTTAACCGTGTTTCCGATAACCATTTGAACAGCTAGCGCTTCTCCGAATGCGCGGGCAAGCCCTAACACGATACCTGTTAAAATACCTGTTTTAGCAGATGGAATAATGACTCGGCTAATTGCCTGCCATCTTGTTGAACCTAGTCCATAAGAAGCTTCTAAATATTCAGGTGCTACGCTTCGAATTGCATCGTCAGCAATACTTGCAATTGTCGGAAGAATCATGACGCTTAAGACAATAATTCCGGCAATCAAACTAAAGCCCACTCCGCCGAAGTTATCGCGAAGAAGCGGCACTAAAATTGTAACCCCTAAAAGACCGTATACCACTGAAGGAACTCCTACTAAGAGTTCTAAAACGGGTCGTAAAACCGTTGAACCAAATTTAGGCGAAATATAGTTGTTAAAAATGGCGATAGCAATTCCAATTGGAGCACTTATAATAACGGCTCCGATTGATACAAGCATGGAACCTAGAATAAACACAAGTGCACCGTATTCTTTATTGTTTGGACTCCATTTTGTTGAAGTCAACATTTCACCGATTGATATATTACTCTGTAAAAATGACTGTATGCCTTTTTCACAAATAAATACGATAATAGCTAACGTAACAAGTACAATTAAAATACCGCAAAATGTAGAAAGCGTACGGCCAATGTATTCGCTTTTTACATAATTAATGGATTTTTTCCCCTTCATCGCTCTGTCTCCTTACATATTCAGTATATATTCGCTTTTCTTTTTATTCGCTATATACTTTATAAACATTCAAATAGAATAAGACTGACTGTGTTAGTCAGCCCTATTCTTTTTAAAAACACTCTTATTTTTTGAACTCAGTCATTGGGATATATCCCATATCTTTTACTTGCTTAGCAAAGTCTTTACCAGCTACGTAGTCAATGTACTCTTTTGCACCATCTTTTGGCTCACCGTTTGTAATCATGTACTCATAAGACCAAAACGGATATTTTTTAGAAACAATGTTTTCTGTTGTTGGCTCTACACCATCAATATTAAGCATTTTTAAACTTTCTTTTTTATCGCCAATTAAATACGACATAGCAAGGTAACTTACTGCTCCTGGCGTTGAGTTTACTGATTGCTCAACCGCTCCGTTTGAATCTTGAGCTGTACCAACGCTGTCATTTACTTTTGCGTCACCCATTAATGTTTTCTCGAATGTAGCACGTGTACCAGATGATGCTGGACGGTTGATTACGTTAATTTTCTCGTCGTTTCCGCCAACTTCTTTCCAGTTTTTAATTTCACCAGAGAAAATCTTTTGAATTTGCTCTTTTGTTAACGATTCTACTTTTACATCTTTATTTACAACAAGTGCGAACCCAATGCCCGCTACTTTCGTATCGACAAGTTTATCTGCTTTTGATTTATCTTCGATTTTATCGGCTGCTGGAACGTCAGAGTTTCCAATGTCAACTGCTCCTGATGCTACTTGGTTAACACCCGTTCCACTACCTCCACCTTGTACCGTTACTGAAAGGTTTGGATATTTTTCAGTAATTCCATTGGCTGCTTCTTCTGCAAGTGGTTGTAAAGCTGTAGATCCCGCCGCTGTTAACGTACCTGAAACTTCTTCTTTGCTGCCCGAACCACTGTCGTTGCTTGCTCCGTCTTTACCACATGCTGCTAGTGCTCCTACCATTAAAAAAGCTGCTAATGTTACTTTAAAACCCTTTGTTTTCATTACATTACCCTCCAATAAATATATGTGTAATTAGTACTAGTCCTTTGTACTCGAACAACAGGTACAAGACACATTATACGAGTAGATTGTTGTCTTTATATGAAGTGAATTTTAAGTTACTGTAAACTTACTTATTTGGGGTTTATTTTTTCTTATTTCTATCAAAACCCTTGATACATAAGACTTTCTGAATATTGCTGTAGAAGATATAAAAGAAAGAAAGCCAAAACGTAAATTTTATGTAAATAAAGCGTTAAATAAATTTACATAAATCTCTTTTTTTAATACAGTGTAAATTCACCATCAAGCCATATTTTTCAATTTATTAGTACTTTTTATACATATCAAACAGAAGATTCCATCCAAAGCATAAATAGAACAGATATTTCCATAAAAAAAAGAAGGCTGCGATAGCCTTCTTTTTATTCATCACCTACGCGGCGAATCTTAATATCACTTAATAATTCATTGATAACATGGCCGCCCATAATTAATCCTGCTACAGATGGAACAAAAGCATTAGAAGATGGGGGCATTTTCGCTTTGCGAATTTGCGCTTGATCGTTTCCTACTTCTTTGCGAACTTCTTCGCGAATAACGATTGGACGTTCATCAGAAAAAACGACGTTAATTCCTTTGCGAATTCCTTCTTTACGCAGACGAGTACGAACCACTTTTGCAATCGGATCTGTATGTGTCTTTGAAATGTCTGCAATTTTGAAACGTGTTGGATCCATTTTATTCGCAGCACCCATACTTGAAATAATCGGAATATCACGTTTTAAACATTCTTTCATTAAATGAATTTTATACGAAATCGTATCGGATGCATCCACTACGAAGTCCGGTTTGTAACTAAAGAACTCTTCATACGTTTCTTCCGTATAAAACATTTGAAGAGAAACGACGTCACATTCTGGGTTAATATCCAAAATACGCTGTTTCATTAATTCTGTCTTGGGCTGACCTACCGTAGAAAGCAGCGCGTGAATTTGACGATTTACGTTTGTAATATCAACATCGTCTTTATCTACAAGAATTAAACGCCCTACTCCTGACCGAGCCAAAGCCTCAGCAGAAAACGACCCTACTCCTCCTATCCCTAAAATAGCAACTGTGCTGCCTTTTAAAGTAGCTAGCCCTTCTTTTCCTATCGCCAGTTCATTACGCGAAAACTGATGCAACATGTTAAAACACTCCTCTATTAAATACACCAACGTGTATGATTAATTCAAATAAACAACGAAATTGACTATATCATATTTTTAGCAAAACGAACATGAGCATTCGTTATTTATCCATAAAAAAACTCTATGCAAATAATTACATAGAGGATTTTTTATATGTATGCTAGTCCCGATCGTGCCGTCTCGAGTGCCTTCGTTTTGAACCCGCTCTCGGCAGGTGGGTGCTCTGCTTTAACCATTGTAAGTCCTCGAGATGAGGCATGTACGCTCGTTAAAAACTCCGAGCTCCCAAGCAAAAAATTGTTCGGTCAAAACTGGATTAAGGACGAACACATCAGGACTATTTAGTTCTTGAAAGTATCTTATCACAGAAAAAATCACTTTGCAATTAATAAGTAAAACAAAAAAAATCGAGCCTGTCACGTTCCAGTGACAGGCTCGATTTAACAGACGGTTCAATCGATTACGCTTCTGTTTTTTGCTTTTTCACCTGCAAATGCAGCTCGTCTAATTGCGCTTCACTTACTTCACCAGGTGCGTTTGTTAATAGACAGCTTGCACTTGCTGTTTTAGGGAAGGCAATTGTATCACGCAAGTTTGTGCGTCCTGCTAGAAGCATAACCAAACGATCAAGACCTAATGCAATTCCGCCGTGAGGAGGAGTACCGTATTCAAATGCTTCAAGTAAGAAACCGAACTGCTCATATGCTTCTTCTAATGTAAATCCAAGCGTTTTAAACATTTTTTCTTGAATATCACGCTCGTAAATACGTAAAGATCCTCCGCCAAGTTCGTAACCATTCAATACTAAGTCATATGCTTGTGCACGGACTTGTCCAGGATCGCTTTCTAACATTGGTAAATCTTCACGAACTGGCATTGTGAATGGATGATGAGCCGCGTAGTAACGGTTGTCTTCTTCATCATGCTCAAGAAGAGGCCAATCTGTTACCCATAGGAAGTTAAATTTCGTTTCATCAATAATTCCTTGTTCTTTTGCAAGCTTTAGACGAAGAGCGCCAAGTGCATCTGCTACAACTGACTTTTTATCAGCTACAAATAAAAGTAAATCTCCTTCTTCCGTTTGAAGAGCTTCAGCAAATTGCTTTTGCTCATCTTCATTGAAGAATTTTGCGATCGGTCCTTTTAAGCCGTCAGCTTCAACTTTCAGCCATGCTAACCCTTTAGCACCGTAAATTTTCACGAACTCTGTTAGAGCATCGATATCTTTACGTGAATAGCTAGAAGCGCCACCTTTCACGTTAATTGCTTTTACTTCTCCGCCGTTTTCAACTGCTGCGCTAAATACTTTGAACCCGCAGTCTTTCACAAGCTCTGATAAGTTGACTAGCTCCATTTCAAAACGTGTATCCGGCTTATCTGAACCGTAGCGACTCATCGCTTCATCATATGACATGCGCGGGAAAGGCGTCGTTATATCTAAATCTTTTACTCGCTTCATTACTTTAGACATCATTTCTTCCGTCATTGTCATGATGTCCTCTTGAGATAAAAATGATGTTTCAATATCGATTTGAGTAAATTCAGGCTGACGATCTGCACGCAAGTCTTCATCGCGGAAGCAGCGAGCGATTTGATAATAACGCTCAACTCCGCTTACCATTAGCAGCTGCTTAAAGATTTGCGGTGATTGAGGAAGAGCATAAAACTCCCCTTCGTGCACGCGGCTTGGCACAAGATAATCACGTGCGCCTTCTGGCGTACTTTTCGTTAAAATAGGTGTTTCAACATCTAAAAAGTCATTTTGATCCAAGAAGTCACGAATTGTTTTTGTAATGTCATTGCGCATTTTAAGCGTGTTAAACATCTCAGAACGTCGAAGGTCTAAATAACGATATTTTAATCGAACATCTTCTGATACTTCCGTTTGATCTGCAATGGCAAAAGGAGGTGTTTTGGCTTTGTTTAATACCGTAATCTGCTCAGCGTGAACTTCAATTTTACCTGTTTTTAAGTTCGAGTTAACGGTTCCCTCTTCACGAGCTACAACAGTTCCTTGCACTTCCAGTACGAATTCATTACGTACATCTTCAGCAATTTTTAGCGCTTCAGCAGATTTTTCAGGATTAAATACAACCTGTACAACTCCGCCGCGGTCGCGTAAATCAATAAAGATTAATCCCCCTAAATCACGGCGTTTTTGAACCCATCCTTTTAATAGAACTGTTTCGCCAGTTGCTTGTTCTGTTACATCTCCACAGTAGTATGAACGTTTTGTCATCATGGTTCCCCCTTATACTTGTTTTTGCAAATAGCTGACCAATTGATCAATTGATACTTCTTGCTGTTCGCCAGATTCCATATTCTTTACATTTACAACTTGTTTTGCTAGCTCATCTTCACCTAGAACAACAACAAATTTTGCTTGTACACGATCAGCTGCTTTGAACTGAGCTTTCATTTTTTTATCTTGATAATCTTTATCGGCTACAAAGCCTGCGCGTCGAAGCGTATTTACAATTGAAACGGATTTTTCTTTTGCTTCATCGCCCATGGTTACTACATAGCAATCTACGCCTGTTTCTACCGGAAGCTCAATTCCTTCTGCTTCCAATGCAGATAATAAGCGTTCGATACTTAAAGCGAATCCGATACCCGGTGTTTCAGGTCCGCCGATTTCTTGAATCAGCCCATTATAACGGCCTCCGCCACAAAGAGTTGTAATGGCGCCAAATCCTTCTGCTTCACTCATTAGTTCAAATGCTGTGTGATTATAATAATCTAACCCGCGTACCAGCGTCGGATCTACAACATAGTCAATGTCTAAATCGGTTAAGTACTGCTGTACTTTTTCAAAATATTCTTTTGAATAGTCGTTTAAATAATCAAGAATAGACGGCGCTGTAGCCATCAGTTCATGGTCACGATCTTTTTTACAGTCTAAAATACGAAGAGGATTTTTCTCCAATCTGCTTTGGCAGTCGCTGCAAAACTCTCCAATGCGAGGTGCAAAGTGGTCGATAAGCGCTTGACGGTGAGCTTGACGACTTTCTGTATCTCCTAAACTGTTAACAACCAACTTTAATTTTTTTAATCCAAGCGATTGGTAAAAGCTCATTAACAGGGCAAGAACTTCAGCATCAATAGCTGGATCATTTACTCCTAATGCTTCTACGCCAAACTGAACGAATTGACGGAAACGTCCCGCTTGAGGTCGTTCATAGCGAAACATAGGGCCAATATAAAACAGTTTGGTTGGCTGCGTTGGATTTCCAAACATTTTATTTGAAACAAATGATCGTCCAACTGCAGCTGTTCCTTCTGGGCGAAGCGTTAAGCTGCGGTCACCTCGATCTTTAAATGTGTACATTTCTTTTTGCACGATATCTGTTGTTTCTCCCACTCCGCGCAAAAATAATTCAGTGTGTTCAAACATTGGTGTACGAATTTCTTGGTAGTTGAACGCACGGCAGATCTCTCTTGCTCGCTGTTCAACAAACTGCCAATATTCTACTTTGCCCGGTAAAATATCTTGTGTGCCTCTAGGTATTTGAACTGACATAACGTGATATGCCTCCTATTTTTAAAATTTACAATACAAAAAAACTCTCGCCTCTACTATTTTTCCATAGTAGGGACGAGAGTTAATCTCACGTGGTACCACCCTAATTGAAACATATGACATGTTTCCACTCATTTCGTTAACGCACGAACACGTTCATCTCCTACTAAGTTTCCCTTTTCAGAGTGAAGCCTCCTGAGTGTTCTTTCATAAAGTCATCATGTAGAAATGCTTTCAGCCTAAGACATTTCCTCTCTAGCCATGTGTCATCTTTACTACTTTTCTCGATCTTTGGCTTATCAATATAAAAATGTTATACATTCATTTTAATTTAGCAATTGCTTTCTATATTACGAATGAAATGAGCAGTTGTCAAGCACCTTTCATGTTAAGAGCGGTCTAATTGTTTTCTTAGTTTCTGAATATCTCGAAGCGTTAAACCAAATTCAGAAGCCAATTCAAGGGATGAAGCTTCACTTTCTCTGTCAATAAAATCATGAAAATGAATGCCAAATACCGGATTTACCTGCTGAAATGATTGTTCACCTTTTTCACTAAACTTCATCGTTTCTTCCTCCCTGCCTACACTTACTTATCCTTTTATTAGCATTGCCCAAAAAAGATGTTTTTACATAAGAGAAAGGATTTTTTTTATTTTCATCGAATACTCTATTTTGTTATAAAAAGGAGGTCTATCTATTCGCCATCTAAACATGAAGTCTGTATCTGTTTTGGCTGCAAGTATCCTTTTATTACTGTGCTCTTCCTCATTTGAGCGCCCAAATGTACCGGTGCATCAACCCATTATTGTAACAGCTGACTCTCTTCATGTACGGAGCGGTCCAGGACGTTCATTTTCAATTACAAATAAATTGACGAAGAATACAAGACTATCCGTTTCAGACCGTCAAGGAGATTGGTATTATGTAGAAAGTTCGAGTATTCAAGGCTGGGTGTTTAAAAAATTCACGAAAACCGTAGCGCTTCGCAGCGTTCAACCTAGCATGCAGGTAGCACAGCGTCAGCCTGTCTATACGCTGAGTAAAAGCTTGCGGCACCTAAAGGGCAAAACAATTATTATTGATGCAGGCCATGGTGGAAAAGACAAAGGAGCCATCGGCACACAGGGCACATATGAAAAAGACCTCACTCTCCGAACAGCACTTATTTTACAAAACAAACTTCAAAAAGAAGGCGCACACGTCATTTTAACCCGCACCCATGATGAGTACCTTCTACTTTCACAGCGCACGCTGCAATCGACTAAAGCAGATGCTTTTATAAGCATTCACTACAACAGTACGAACAGCTCACAGCTAACTGGCCTTATGACGTATTATTACCATCAGCATCAGGACAGTCCACTCACACATTCTATTCATCAGTCCCTTATTAATCATGCAAAATTGAAAGACAAAGGAGAACGTTTTGGAAACTATTATGTTCTTCGCGAAAATACACGTCCGAGTACATTAATTGAACTGGGCTTTTTAAGCAACGAAAGGGAAGAAACGTATATTAATTCCATCAGTTATCAGCAAATGATTACGTCCGCTATCGCTGAAGGATTAAATCACTACTTTCAAAGCAAAGAAAAAACGCAGGCTCATCTGTGAGTCCGCGTTTTTTCTTTGCTTTCTACAATAAGTGTGACCGGTCCGTCATTTGTAAATGATACGTCCATCATTTCACCAAATGCGCCGGTCTCTACTCGAACATTTTTTTCTGATAATACTTTATTAAAATAGTTGTAAAGCGTTACAGCATGATCTGGCCTAGCAGCTCCCATAAAGTTTGGTCTTCTGCCTTTTCGGCAATCTCCGTACAGCGTAAATTGAGATACCGATAAAATTTCTCCTTCTACATCTAGAAGCGACAAATTCATTTTGCCAGACTCATCATCAAACACTCGCAAATTCACAATTTTATCTGCTACATACTCTGCATCAGCTTCAGTATCGTCATGGGTAATGCCCACTAAAAGCATATATCCGTGCTTAATCTCACCGACCGTCTCTCCTGCAACAGTTACTTTTGCATTCTTTGCTCTTTGTACGACTACTCTCATGTATAACTACCTTTCTTAATGCATAATTCGGCGAACTGAATAAATGTCTCGAAGCTGCTTAATGCGCTCAACCACTTTATGAAGGTGACTGATGTTATGAATAGAAATTGACATATGAATCGTAGCCATTTTGTTTCGGTCCGATTTTCCTGAAACGGCTGAAATATTCGTTTTAGTCTCGTTTACAACCTGCAGAACTTCATTTAGTAAGCCTCTGCGGTCGTATCCGGAAATTTCAATTTCCACGTTAAACTCTTTGCCTTCTTTAATATGTGTTTCCCACTCTACAGGAATAAGGCGGCTTTCAGCATCATCTGTGTGAACGTTTAAACAATCTGCTCTATGAACAGATACTCCTCGCCCCTTTGTAATAAAACCAACAATCTCATCTCCAGGAACTGGATTACAGCATTTAGACAAGCGAATCAGCATGTTCTCTACACCCGGTACGATAACCCCGGAATCTTTTCGTTTATGCTGGCGAACACGCTTGGCTGCAGTGTCGCGTGCAATATCATCAATTTGGATCTCTTGTTCTTGATCACGCTGCTTTCTCCACTTCTCGGTTAAACGATTAGCTACTTGAGCCGCAGTTAATCCGTTATACCCAATAGCTGCATACATATCATCTTCGTTTGAGAAATTAAACTTCTCCGCTACTCGTTTGATATTATCAGCTGTTAATACTTCTTTTAAGTCAAACTCCATTTGACGAATTTCTTTTTCAACCAGCTCTTTGCCTTTTTCAATATTTTCATCGCGGCTTTGCTTTTTAAAGAATTGGCGAATTTTATTTTTGGCTTGAGACGTTTGAGCAAGCTTTAACCAGTCCTTGCTTGGACCATACGAATGCTTAGACGTCAAAATTTCGATAATGTCCCCCGTTTTCAAACGGTAATCAAGTGTAACCATCTTGCCGTTGACTTTTGCTCCAATGGTTTTATTTCCGATTTCAGAATGAATACGATAGGAAAAATCAATTGGAACAGAACCCGAAGGAAGCTCAATGACGTCGCCTTTTGGCGTAAAAATGTAAACCATGTCAGAAAACAAATCAACTTTTAGAGATTCCATAAATTCTTCTGCATCGTTTGCGTCATTTTGAAATTCTAAAATTTCTCTGAACCACGTCAACTTTTCTTCAAATGAAGCATGCTCAGCTGTTTTTCCTTCTTTGTAAGCCCAGTGAGCAGCAATTCCATACTCAGCAATTTGGTGCATGTCAAACGTTCGAATTTGAACTTCTAACGGATCACCTTTTGGTCCGATAACCGTCGTATGAAGAGACTGGTACATATTTTGCTTTGGCATTGCAATATAATCTTTGAAACGTCCCGGCATTGGCTTCCAGCACGTGTGAATAATTCCTAACACCGCATAGCAGTCTTTAATGCTATTTACAATAATGCGCACAGCTAGTAAATCGTAAATTTCATTAAACTGCTTGTTTTGCAGTGCCATTTTACGATAGATGGAATAAATATGTTTTGGACGTCCTGAAATTTCAACTTTAATCGACACTTCATCTACTTGCTCTCGAACTTCATCAATAACTTCAGCCAAATACTGCTCGCGTTCCGCACGCTTTTTCTTCATCAAATTTACAATGCGATAATATTGCTGAGGATTTAAGTAACGTAAAGCTGTATCTTCAAGCTCCCACTTAATTTTTGAAATACCAAGACGATGAGCAAGAGGAGCAAAAATTTCAAGCGTTTCATTTGAAATGCGTCGCTGTTTTTCCTGCGGTAAATGCTTTAGCGTACGCATGTTATGAAGACGATCCGCAAGTTTGATCAGTATGACTCGAATATCTTGAGCCATTGCTACAAACATCTTGCGGTGATTTTCAGCCTGCTGCTCTTCTTTAGACTTATATTTAATTTTTCCCAGTTTTGTTACGCCGTCTACTAACATTGCTACTTCTTCATTAAAAGCTTTTTCTAAATCTTTTAGTGTTATCTCTGTATCTTCAACCACATCATGTAGAAATCCAGCTGCAATTGTTGCTGGATCCATATCTAGATCAACTAAAATTCCTGCGACTTGAATCGGGTGGATAATATATGGTTCACCCGACTTGCGATATTGTTCTTTGTGAGCTTCTTTTGCAAAATCATATGCTTTTTGTACAAAAGCCACATCTTCTTCATTTAAATATCGCTTCGTATTGTCAATGACCTGTTCCGCTGTTAGGACTTGCTCATTTGCCATGAAATCACCTTTTATCAACTAGCATTTTTAATTCATATTGTAACTATTATCTTGAAAAAATCCAAGGATGTAAAGCCTTTGCGTTTAATTTATCAAATTTACATCATTTCCATTTTACGTATTAACGTTTTTTAACGAAAAAAGAGCACCTGTATCAGGTACTCTTCTTTATGTGATCGTTCTTCTTAATACGTCATTAATGTGAATACATCATAACCGTCTAGTTTGTCACGGCCATCAAGGTAAGAAAGTTCAATTAAGAACGCAGCTCCAACAACAATTCCGCCTAATTCTTCGACAAGCTTAATTGTCGCTTCAATTGTACCGCCTGTTGCTAATAAATCATCTGTAATCAACACGCGCTGACCTGGCTTAATTGCATCTTTGTGAATCGTTAATACGTCTTTACCGTATTCTAAACCGTAATCTACTTTGATTACTTCACGCGGTAATTTTCCTTCTTTACGAACAGGTGCAAAACCGATACCTAACGCATATGCTACTGGACAACCAACGATAAATCCGCGAGCTTCCGGTCCTACGATAATATCAACTTGTTTATCATTCGCATATTTTACAATCTCATCCGTTGCGGCACGGTATGCATCACCATTGTCCATTAATGTTGAGATATCTTTAAATGTAATACCTGGTTTTGGCCAGTCAGGTACAATTGTAATATAATCTTTAAAATTCATTCTAATGTTGCCTCCTCATTCCATCGAACGCTTAAAAATATCTTGAAATTGATTTTTAAGCTGTACATATGACGTATAAATAAAGTTTTTTTCTATTTCAATCTGCTGCTGCTTTTGGCGATAAGTCGCAGATTCTATTAAATCACGTTTCGCAGAATTTTTCACTAACGAAATTAAGCCATTGTTTATTGTAACAAATTCTAACTCAAAAAACACCTTTGCCATAAAATCAATCGTTTCTTTTGACCAGCCCTTATGAATCGCTAAATCTTCTTTGTAGCGTTTTAAATCAAATGGACCCTTTTTCGCTAAAAAGCCGTAAAACCATTTAAAATGATCGCGAGTTGGGATTGTATCAAAATAATGGTCTTCTTCCGTTAAGAAAATAGCGTATAGTCTAGAAGGGATACCTTGGACAAACAAACATTCAAGCCATTTCTGTGAAGGAGGCAAATCTAATAAAACGATTTGTTCCCTTGCAAACATACATGCTTTTGCCTGTTCTTCATCTTGAATAAGAACAACATGCTCCATCGGCAGCAACGACTTGTATTTATCAATTGTTGAAGCGTGGAAAGCAACAACTTTCATTTGATCCGTAAATACCTGCTGAAAGAAACGTTTGACATCAACTGCACTGCGATAATCAAACATCTGCCATTCATCTACAGAAATATCTTCCACCATCAGCTGCGGCTTGCGCATATTATTCCACTCATTAATAGATAGTTCACCTACTAATGATACTTTAGCTATAGGAGATACTTCATCTAATATATAGCCTAACCCAAATCCTACTGCATCAACCGATACACCGCTGTCTTCAAACACGAGTTTTAAATGATTTTTATTAGCACCAATTTTCCGCATAGATGTTGTATGAACATCTTTAATGAGAACTTTTGGCTTCGGGTTATGCATACCAAATGGAGCAAGCGCACTCATTTGTTCAATGTTTTCCAGCGTAATTTCCTCTGTTGTGCATACTGTATCAACTGATGTAATTGGAATAAAATCCTGTTCGGTTAACACGTTGCTTGCTTGTTCATTAAGACGTCTGCGCAGCTCTTCTACATCATCGCTGTTTAATGTCATGCCGGCTGCCATTGGGTGCCCTCCAAAATGTGGCAAAATGTCACGGCACTTAGATAAGTTCGCGAATAAGTCAAAACCTTCGATACTTCTTGCTGAACCCTTGGCAATACGGTTTTCAGAGTCAATACTTAGTACAATTGTTGGTCTGTAGAATTTTTCTACGAGCCTAGAAGCGACAATTCCAACAACGCCTGCATTCCATCCTTCTCCCTCTACAATAAGAACGCTGTTTTCACCCGGAGGATACATACTCTCAACAAATTCAACGGCTTCTTCTGTAATATCGTTTACGATTTGCTGCCTTTCCTTGTTTAACGCATCAATTTCTTTAGCTAAACCTTTTGCCTCTTCAGCATTTGTCGTCATAAGCAAATGAACAGCTGGATCCGCATCTTGAAGACGTCCTACTGCATTAATGCGAGGAGCCATCGCAAATCCAATTGTATCCTCATTAATTTCTTCACGTTTTACTCCACATACGCTCAGCAGCGCTTCAATTCCGGTGCGCTTCGTGAGCTTGAGATAATCAAGACCTTTGCGAGCAATTAAGCGGTTTTCGTCGACTAAAGGAACTAAGTCAGCAATTGTCCCAATTACTGCTAGTTCTAACAAATGTTCTGGAAGCTCCCCTAACAGCGCATGAGCGAGTTTAAAAGCCACCCCTACACCTGCCAGTTCTTTAAATGGATATGTACTTCCCGGCAGCTTTGGATGAATAATTGCATAAGCATCCGGTAAAACTGGCCCTGGCTCGTGGTGATCGGTAATAATTAAATCAAAATTTAATTCACGTGCATACGCAGTTTCTTCGACTGCCGAAATACCTGTGTCGACCGTAATCACCAGCTGATAGCCGCCCGCGTTTATTTTATCAAATGCCGCCTTATTCGGCCCATAACCTTCTGTAAAGCGATTAGGAATATAAAAATCAACATCAGCTCCAAGCTGCTGTAAAGCAGATAACATAACAGAAGTGCTGCTGACGCCGTCAGCATCGTAATCTCCATAGATCATAATTTTTTCATTATGATCAATTGCTTGCTGAATACGAGCTACTGCTTTGTCCATATCGTGCAACAAAAACGGATCGTGGAACGTTTGTGCATCAACGTGTAAAAACTCACGCGCCGCTTCTACTGTTGTCATGCCTCTATTAAGTAATAACGAAGCTACTAGAGGTGTAATATTGAGGTTTTCTACAAATTCATTAACAAGTTGTTCATCACATTCTTGAACATTCCAACGTTTTTTTGACTGTAACATGTCTCTTCACCCCTTAACCCACATTATTATACTAGAGTGGATGAAATGGAGCAACGAAAGAAAATAAGCACATTTTTCTGACAGTACGTCTTGAATTTTCACGCACAAAAAAACGTGCGAATACTTCGCACGTTTTTGAATTACTTGCTTTCTACTTCTTTTTGTTCCTCACGCTTCAACTGTTTTCCTTTCCACACAAGCCATAGCTGAGCAGCAATAAACACAGATGAATATGCACCAAGGATTAAACCTACTAACAGAGCAATTGAGAAGTTTTGAATCGATTCACTTCCGAATAGAAGAAGTGCTACAACTGCAATCACAACTGTTAACACGGTATTCATCGAACGAGTAAACGTTTCACGCAAACTTAGATTTACGATAAACGCTAAGTCGTCAAACGTTTTGGATTTAAATTTCTGCATATTTTCACGAATGCGGTCAAACGTAACAATCGTATCGTTAATTGAGTAACCAACAATCGTCAAGACAGCGGCAATAAACGTTAAATCAACCTCTAACTTCGTTAAGCTGAAGACCGTAACGATAAAGAACGCATCATGCAACAGGGCAAGCACAGCTGCAAGTGCCATGTAAAACTCAAACCGTATCGTTACATAGATGATAATTCCAATTGAAGCAATGGCAATTGCCATCATTGCATTTTTCGCCAGTTCTTTTCCAACCGTCGGCGAAACGGTGCTTACATTTGGTTCAGAACCATATTTATCTTTAAAATGATCTTTTAAATTGGCAATTTCTTTTTTATTCAAGACCCCAACTACACGTACGACACCCGTGTCATTACCTTTTCCTGTAATGACTACGTCATCCGTTTTGATATTAAGGGACTTCATTTCACCCTGTATCTCAGACTGTGTAACGGTATGATTTGCTGGAATCTCTATACGAGTTCCGCTCGTAAAGTCAATACCAAGGTTCAATCTGAACACAACAACCGAGATAATACCGATAATAACAAGCACGCTTGAGAACGTGAAGAATGCTTTACGGTATTTAACAAAATCAAGTTTATCCCATGCTGTAGGCAAAACGGTTGTGCCGTCGTCTTTACTTAGGTCGTGAATTTGTTCTTTCTTTACGCCAAAGTAGCCTGGTTTTTTATCAAACCAGCGGCTGTTTACTAAAAGACTCATTAATAACCGCGTACCGTATACGGCCGTAATAAAGCTTAGTACAATCCCGATCATTAACGTTGTAGCAAATCCTTTTACTGAACTTTGACCATAAAAGAACAATACAAGAGCCGCTAGCATCGTTGTAATATTGGCATCAAAAATGGTCGCAAGAGAGCGACGATTTCCTGCCCGGTATGCAGATATAACAGACCTTCCTGTTTTGAGTTCATCTTTAATCCGCTCGTAGGTAATGATATTCGCATCTACTGCCATACCTACGCCGAGAATAAGAGCCGCGATACCTGGAAGCGTCATAACCACGTGCATCAAGTCAAATACAACTAAGTTCAAGTAGATATAGAAACTGAGTGTAATAATAGCAATAAGCCCCGGTAAACGGTAGAAAAACAGCATGTAAAGGAAGATAATTCCGATGCCGATAATACCCGCTAATATAGTCGTGTGAAGAGCTTCTTCTCCAAACTGTGCTCCAACGGATGTAGAGTATAGCTCATCCAATTTAACCGGCAGCGACCCGGCGTTTAGTAATTCCGCCAGCTGTGTTGCACTTTTCACTGTGAAGTTTCCACCTGAAATCTCAACATCTGGCTGTGTTAACACGCTGCTAACAGAGGCTGCAGATAGATACTTCGGATTTTGTTTTGTCGCTTCTTTTTGGTACGAGTCTTTTCCTTCTTCATAGTCCAGCCAAATGACAATTAAATTGTTAGGTGCTGGTTTTTGAGAAAGCTCTCGCGTGATCTTTTCAAATTTTTTCGCATTTTTTAACTTTAGTGAGACGCTAGGCTGATTGCTTTGGTCAAACGATTGCTTTGCTCCGCCTTGCGCTAAGTCTGTACCATCCATCAACACCTTATCGTTCACGTCACGGAACGTTAAGTTTGCTTGAGTTGATAACAGATCCCTGGCTTGCTTTTGATTCGTGACACCAGCTAGCTGAACGCGGATACGGTCATTCCCTTCAATTTGAATGCTAGGCTCACTAACTCCCAGTACATCGACACGTTGACGCAGCGCTTCAACCGTGCTGTTAAGTGCCTTTTTGTCAATGACATCGCCTTTTTTAGCTGGACTGACTTTATATAAAATTTCAAATCCACCTTGAAGGTCGAGGCCAAGTTTAATATCTTTTGTAATTCCAGTCATCGTTGTTCCGATTGTACTAAACACAAGCAGTACTAAGAGGAAAAAGGCAACGATACGTCCTCTTTTAACCATCGACAGAAAATCCTCCTTCTTATGTAAAAAACATGAAATGATAACAATAGATAAATGACCAATCTAATTATCATTCATAACCTAATGTCTGTCAAATAAAGACCTTATCAAATTTTAATACATGTATTTTACAAACTCTACTTTAATAATTCTTTCCAGTCTTCTCCATTATTAACACTTGAGAACATATCAGATTTATAAGATTCAATTGTTACATAGCTCATCACCTGCGTGATCTTAACAGATAAAATATCATTTACCACTTGATGGAGAGATAGCTCCTTTTCTTTTTTCCATTTTTTCATTTCTAAATAACTCAATAAATCGTTCTCCGTTACTTCTTCATATCCAAGCATATGAAATTCTTCCATTTTGCTGGATAAGACAGGCTGTATAAGTTCTTTCGAAGCTGAAATAAATGGATGTGTCATATCGATCCTCCTTTCTGTTTGACATTTCGCGTAAAATTTCTTTCTCGTATGAGGAATACTTGTCATGCTTGGACACCGGGGGCGCATATATTCACTGTATAAACCTCAAGAAAGCAGTGAGTATATGTCTAAATTTTTACAGGGAACTATTATTTTAATAATTGCTGGCTTAATTACACGTGTACTCGGGTTTGTCAATCGAATTGTGGTGGCTCGAATGATTGGAGACGAAGGTGTGGGACTTTATATGATGGCGGTCCCCACGCTGGTATTAGTAATCACCTTAACACAGCTTGGGCTACCGGTTGCCATATCCAAGTTAGTGGCAGAAGCAGAAGCTTTAGGTGACAGGCATAAAATAAAAAAAATACTTGTCGTCTCTTTAAGTATTACGTGTACGCTGAGCGTTTTATTTACGCTCGGACTAATATTATTCGCTCCCGTTGTAGCAAAAACCTTCTTTACAGATTCACGTACGATCTATCCGCTGCTTGCGATTATTCCAGTTATTCCAATCATCGCCGTCTCGTCTGTCATCCGTGGATATTTTCAAGGAAAGCAGCAAATGAAGCCTGCTGCTTATTCTCAAATTATCGAACAAGTGGTGCGCATTACGTTAATTGCCGTATGTACAAAAGCATTTTTGCCCTATGGAATTGAGTACGCTGCGGCTGGTGCTATGCTATCTTCCGTATTTGGAGAACTAGCTTCACTGTTTTATATGATGTTTATGTTCAAGCGAAAGAAGAAAATAACGGTAAGACGAAAATTTTTTGCTTCTTTACATGCGGGCAAAGATACGTTCTTTGACTTAATGCGAATTGCTCTTCCCACGACAGGAAGCCGCATGATTGGGTCAATTTCTTGGTTTTTAGAACCGATTGTAGTAGCTCAAAGTTTAGCAATTGCAGGAGTAGCGACAGCTGTAGCAACTAAGCAGTACGGAGAATTAACAGGCTTTGCACTCCCTCTCCTGATGCTGCCTTCTTTTGTAACGGTGTCTCTATCCACGTCTTTGGTTCCCGCAATCAGTGAATCTCTTGCACAGAATCAAATGAAGCAAATCGAATATCGGCTTCATCAAGCTCTCCGCTTGTCGTTTGTAACAGGTGGGCTAGCCGTTGTTGTTCTTTATGTATTTGCTAATCCGGTAATGGAATTGATGTATGGTTCTGACAAAGCTGCTATTTTTGTCAAAGTCATGGCGCCTTTTTTTATCTTTTATTACTTTCAAGGGCCGCTTCAAGCTGTTCTGCAGGCGCTAGACCTTGCAAAAGCCGCCATGATTAACAGTTTTATAGGAGCAGCGGTCAAAACATCTCTTATCTTCTTACTCGCAACTCAGCCAAACCTAGGCATTATGGGAGCTGGTCTTGCAATTGTTGTGGGAATGATGCTTGTCACTCTTTTACACCTGTCTACCGTCATGAAAAAAATCACGTATAAGATTCATGTGTTTGAGTATCTTCGCAGTTTTTCTGTAATGGGAATATCAGGTTTTACCGGACACTTCGCTTATATGAACCTTTTTATTTCCATCCCTTTGAGCTTACGAACCGTTTTATCGATTGCACTTACAAGCGTTGTATACGTACTGTTTTTGCTGCTTTTTAGACTGATAACAAAAGAAGAATTAAACCGTTTTTCTTTTTTACGCTATTTTAAACGAAAATAAAACGCGGAGCAATCCGCGTTTTATTGTTTCACATCTACCAAATCTATAAAAAATTTTCCGTTGTCGTAGCTGCAATATGAAATCTTATCTAAGTTTGAATACCCTCGCTTTTCCAGCTCTGTCCTTAACCATTCCGTCGTTTTATGTTCATGCAGCAGATGCTCTTCTTGAATAATGCCGTCAATGATAAAAGGCAAATTCAAATTGCCTTTTTCACCTGATTGCTGATCTTTCTCAAATACGGATAGCCTTCCTGAAGATTCTAAAATAGCAAATTCAACATCAGCTACATTTTTTATATTTTTATCACGCAGCTGCACGAGCAAGTCATTGAAGTTATATCGCTGCCTTTTCATTTCATGTTCGTTTATTTTTCCGTTTTCAATGATAATACTAGGTTTGCCATCAATAAAATTTCGCATTCGATTGCTTTTAAGAGACCATATAGCTAAGCCGATTTGAATAATAAGAAGCGTTAACATCGGAAGAATTGAATACAGCAAAGGATCTTTTGGGTTTTCAATAGCCATTACTGCCATTTCAGCAATCATAATAAAGACAACTAAATCCAAAATGCTCAGCTCTCCTATTTCCCTTTTACCCATGACGCGAAAAATAATTAAAACTACTACGTATAAAAGCACGGTTCGCGCAACCATGATCAATAGTTCCACTGCAAAGACCTCCTTTATGTATTCCCTTGTAGTTTGTACCATTTATTTTAAAATAGCCTTACTTTTATGCGTCTATTTTGAAGTCATCCCGAATATGCTCGTACTAAGGGTTCACCTATCTTTTTATTTCATGAGGGGGAAACAAGTTGGGTGCAAAACGAATGAGCAACGCTGTATTTGCAGGAGTAGCAACAATCTTAGTGATGGCTTTAGCGATTAGCATTATCTTTTCGCTTATTTTAAAGTTTACATCGCTTGAAGAACAGTCGGTCCGTTTATTTTTACTTATTCTCTCATTTATTACACTGTTTATCGGAGGATTTATCGCGGGAGGACGAAACGGTTCAAAAGGACTTCTCGTTGGAGGAGCCACTGGTATTTCTTATTCTTTTTTAATGTTTTTACTACAATTTCTCGGCTATAGTCACCTGTTTTCTGCACAGCAGCTTTTATTTCACGCTGGATTTATTGGAGTCGCTATTCTAGGGGGAATTGTTGGCGTAAACATTGCCGGTTCACGAGAAGCATAAAAAAACGTCACGTACATGTACGTGACGTTTTTTTATTAATCTACGCTTCTTACTTCACGAATAGCATTGCGGTCAAACGTTAATTTTGAACCGTCAGTGCTGCGAACCACAACTTGTGACTCATCGATTGCGTCTACCAAACCGTGCATACCGCCAATCGTTACAACTTTATCGCCTTTTTTAAGTGCTGATTGCATTTGCTGTACGTTTTTTTGACGTTTTTGCTGTGGACGGATTAACAAGAAATAGAAAATGACAAACATTAAAAGTAATGGCCAAATATTTTGTAAAACACCCATGAAAACTCCTCCTTTTATTTATATTATCAACAGGTACTCATTCATAAATTTGATGAAAATTCCTGTAGTGACCTAGAAATTCTTTGCGTCTGGACCGTTAAACCCATATTTTTCAAAGAACTCATCACGGAAATCGCCAAGTCGGTCTTCGCGAATGGCTTCACGGACTTGCTCCATTAAGTTTAGCAGAAAATATAAGTTATGGTAAGATGTTAAACGAATTCCAAACGTTTCATTACAACGAATTAAGTGGCGAATATACGCTCTTGAATAATTTTGACACGTGTAGCAGTCACAGTTTGGATCAATCGGACCGAAGTCTTCTGCATATTTTGCATTTTTAACAACAAGACGACCTTCGCTTGTCATAAGCGTTCCGTTACGTGCAATACGCGTTGGTAATACGCAATCAAACATATCGATCCCGCGAATCGCTCCATCAATTAACGAGTCAGGTGATCCTACTCCCATTAAATAACGTGGTTTATCGGTTGGTAAGTATGGCGTCGTAAACTCAAGCACACGATTCATCACATCTTTTGGTTCTCCAACCGACAGCCCTCCCACAGCATAACCTGGGAAGTCCATTGAAACTAAATCAGCTGCACTTTGACGGCGTAAATCTTCAAACTCTCCGCCTTGAACAATTCCAAAAAGACCTTGGTCTTGAGGGCGGCTGTGAGCCTCAAGGCATCGCTCTGCCCAGCGGCTTGTGCGTTCAACTGAACGTTTTAAGTAGTCATATTCTGCTGGATAAGGTGGGCATTCATCAAATGCCATCATAATATCAGACCCAAGCGCATTTTGAATGTCCATCGCTTTTTCTGGAGATAAGAAAAGCTTGTCTCCATTCAAATGGTTGCGGAAATGGACGCCTTCTTCTTCAATACGGCGCAAATCACTTAAGCTAAAAACTTGGAAGCCGCCTGAATCCGTTAAGATGGGACGATCCCAGTTCATAAATTTATGAAGGCCTCCCGCTTTTTTAACAATTTCATGACCAGGACGAAGCCATAAATGATACGTATTACTTAAAATAATGCCTGCTCCCATTGCTTTTAAATCTTCCGGAGACATTGTTTTTACTGTAGCTAATGTGCCTACCGGCATAAAAATAGGTGTTTCAAATGAGCCGTGAGGCGTATGGACAATCCCTAAACGCGCTCCTGTTTGTTTACAAGTTTTTATATGTTCGTAACGAATTGCTGTCATTGATGTATTCCTTTCATGTTAAATTACAAAATTAGCATCGCGTCGCCGAAGCTGAAAAAGCGATACCTCTCTGCTACAGCTTGTTCATAGGCAGAAATGACGTTTTCTCTTCCTGCTAAGGCACTTACAAGCATAATGAGCGTAGATTTTGGAAGGTGGAAATTTGTAATCATTCCATCAATTGCTTTAAATTCATACCCTGGGAAGATAAAAATGTTGGTCCAGCCTGAAGAAGCAACAAATTTGCCGTTATGCTCAGTTGCAATCGTTTCAAGGGTACGGGTAGAAGTTGTGCCTACTGAAATAATGCGACCGCCTTTTTCACGTACGCTGTTTAGTAAAGCAGCGGTTCCTTCACTCACTTGATAAAACTCTGAGTGCATATCGTGCTCTTCTAAGTCGTCAACGCTGACTGGACGGAATGTACCCAATCCGACATGAAGCGTTAAAAATGCAATATGCACACCTTTTTCTTTTAACTGTTCAAGCATCTCTTCTGTAAAGTGAAGACCTGCTGTTGGCGCTGCTGCAGAACCTTGTTCGCGAGCAAAAACCGTTTGGTAGCGCTCTTGATCATCCAAGCGTTCTTTAATATAAGGCGGCAGCGGCATTTCTCCCAGTTGTTCCAGAACCTCATAAAAGATGCCTTCATAGTTGAATTCCAACAAACGTCCGCCTTGGTCGCTCGTTTCTTTACATACAGCTGTCAGACGTCCGTCACCAAACGAAATAACCGTGCCTTCTTTTACTCGCTTAGCCGGTTTTACAAGCGTCTCCCACGTATCGCCTTGTGTTTGTTTTAAAAGCAATACTTCAATATTAGCACCTGTATCTTCTTTTGTCCCAAATAATCGTGCAGGAAGAACACGCGTGTCGTTTAACACTAAACAATCTCCTTCTTGCACATAATCAAGAAGGTCATGAAACATATGATGCTTCACACTTCCTGTTTCCTTGTTTAATACCATGAGTCTTGACGCATCTCGCTGCTCAAGCGGCGTTTGGGCAATCAATTCTTCTGGTAAATGAAAATCAAATAAATCTACTTTCAAAATGTTCACCTGTTTCTACTTAATTATTTAAATTTGCCAATTACATAAAAAATAAGTGATAACACAACGCTTACTAGAATACATGTCACAATCGGGAAATAAAAGGTTGTATTTCCTTTTTTGATAAAAATATCGCCAGGAAGCTTGCCAACGAACTGCCATAACAGCCCAATGACGACTAAAATGCCCCCTAATGTGATAAGCATCTTAGGCATATCATTCACTGATCAGGCACCTCCAGCTGAAAATGATCATAAACCAAAGGCGTCACAATTCGTCCTCGCGGCGTTCGCTGCAAAAAGCCGATTTGTAATAGATACGGCTCGTATACGTCTTCAATTGTGTGAGACTCTTCACCAATAGTAGCCGATATGGTGTCTAACCCTACAGGTCCGCCCCTAAATTTTTCGATAATCCCTCTTAATAATTTATGGTCAATATGATCAAGACCTAAACGGTCCACCTGCAACATTTCTAATGCTTCGTTGGCAAGCCTTTCGGTTATGGCTCCGTCTCCTTTGACCTGAGCAAAATCTCTGACTCTTCGAAGCAAGCGATTCGCAATACGCGGGGTTCCCCTAGCACGCCTAGCCATCTCAAACGTAGCTTTCTCATCAATCTCTACATCTAAAATAGCGGCTGTCCTTTCCACTATCGAAGCAAGATCTTCTTCTTGGTAATATTCTAAACGGCTTAAAACGCCGAATCGATCACGCAAAGGAGAAGATAAAAGCCCTGCTCTTGTCGTTGCACCTACTAGCGTAAACGGAGGCAAATCCAGACGGACGGAACGTGCACTCGGTCCTTTTCCAATAACAATATCTAAACAGAAATCTTCCATTGCTGGGTACAGTACTTCTTCAACCGAACGATTTAATCGATGAATTTCATCAATAAAAAGCACATCTCCAGGCTCTAAGCTGGTTAAAACTGCGGCTAAATCGCCTGGACGCTCAATAGCTGGTCCTGAGGTCGTTCGGATTTGCACGCCCATTTCATTAGCGATAATAGTAGCAAGAGTTGTTTTCCCCAATCCTGGAGGACCATATAAAAGCACGTGATCTAACGTTTCGCTTCGCATTTTGGCAGCTTTAATAAAAATGTCCAGATGGGATTTTACTTTATGCTGACCAATATACTGCTGTAAGGTTTGCGGCCGCAAACTTTGCTCGATGATTTCTTCTTCACCAAGAACATCTCCCGTTACAATACGATCGTCCATTTTACTCCTCCCTTACTTATTGTTTCAATAATCGCTTTAACGCTTCTTTAATATACTGATCCGTTGTCATCGTTTCCTTCATTAAAGCCGGAACAATTTTTTTGATTTCTCTTTCTGCATAACCTAATACTTTAAGTGCTTCAATCGCTTCATCCAGTGCTTCTGAACTTTGAGATTTGACTTCTTGTGCGTCCAAATCTGCGAATAAAGAAGGAACGGCATCTGGTACAATATCATGCAGCTTTCCTTTTAAATCTAGAATCATCTGTCGAGCTGTTTTTTTACCTACTCCTGGAAACTTAACTAAAAACTTCTCATCTTCCTCTTCCACAGCTTGGACAACCTGCGCTGGATTACCTGACGCTAAAATAGCTAAACCGCCTTTTGGGCCAATTCCTGACACGCTAATTAACTTCATAAATAAATCCTTTTGTTCTCGGGAAGCAAACCCGTAAAGTGCAATTACGTCTTCTCTTACATATTGATAGGTGTAAACCGTCTTTGGTTGTTCATCAATTGAAAATACATATGGATTCGGCGTAAAGACTTGATAGCCTATCCCATTGTTTTCGATTACTACATACTCAGGATTTATATATGTAACAGTACCTTTGATATAATCAAACAATAAGCTCTCTCCTTAATCACGTACGCGCGGGCAGTGACCTTCCACTTTGCCTACGAAGAATCCTGCCCGCATCGTTCTCTATTTTCCTTTAAAGCTGCTTTTTAAAAAGACGTTCAAGAGAACGTTTGCCTCTTTTCATCTTTGCCAACCTATTTTTACAATAGCTATAAAAAATAGAACCGCACACTTTTATTGATGAATGACCTTTTAAAATATATACAATACTAGACTGCTGAATACCATTTTAACATATCGCCAAAAGCAAATAGAAGCAATTTAGAATGTTGCATTCAATAATTATTTTACCATACTAAAAAACGGCTGCTTGATTGAAAGCGGCCGCTGCTGGAGCTGATAGATTTTATAGAAATTAATGAGGGAAAGATATTCATCTTTTGATTGAACGCGAATACCTTTCTTTAATTGTTCATGCTGATAGCTCTCAAGCCTTTTGATGTCAATTTGAAAAAACGATTGTATAATGTGCTGCGACGAAGCTGGTTTGCCTTCAAATGCTGAGAGAATACCGTTAACAGAAAGCCCTACATAACCGTTCTCTTTTAAAATAGGTGAAATATCGTCTATGCTTGTTCTAAAAACTAGCTCTTGATCCGTTTCTTTAAGCAGTCGCCAATTTTTATATTTTTTCATTAATTGTTTTTTCGTCATAGAAGGGCTTTTGATCATCTCTTGACTTACAACTCCATCCACATACACGCGCTCAAGAAATAATGTCATCGGCTCCTTTTCATTCGCATCTGCACGGTATGGCATTATACAAAGCACAATACTTACTAGCATTAAAAAAGCTGCTTGATGAATGACTTTCTTCACTCACCTTCACCTCACACGTTAATCATACTCTTTTTAGTATTATCTAAAAAGGTTTTGTGAAAATCTACACTAATAGTTTGACCTACTTATTTTCTTTTATCCTCTTATTTTATGAAGCAAATCCCTTTTACGATATTATGTTAAGAAAACATGGCGTATTTGTTACATTTGCACACTTTTTGTAAAATTTTCTCTTGAACGTTTTAATTAAATTTTCGCAGGGTATGTACATAGTGGAAGTAATTGTAAGGACTTCTATTATCTATTTTCATAAAAAAGGGAGCTGAAGTAATGAGAATGAATAAACGTGTAGTCGGAACTTTTTTTTCAGAGAAAGAAGCTTTAGATGTTATCCATAATTTAAAGCGTCAAGGTTATCGAGAAACAGACATTATGGTTATTTCTAACAGTAAAAGCAATACATTTCAAATAGGTCACGATACAAATGTAATTATTGAAGCTGGTTCACCTGCCGTAAGTTCATTAGCTGGCGTCATGATGGATAACTTTTTTACCATGATGACAGGCGGCATGGGGCTCAAACAAGGAAACGGCTTGAAATCAAAATTAATCCGCATGGGCATACCAGACTTCTCAGCCGTGCAGTGCGAAACAGATGTAGCTGCTGGTAAAATTCTAATCTTGATAGATGCCGTAAGCTCTGAACAAACTCCAGCGTACGGAACCTATACGGAACACAACGAGCATAGAGCCGTCCAACTACGTGAAGAAAAATTAGATGTCTTAAAAGAACGCGTCCAAGTGGGTGAAGTAAAACTCCACAAAAAAGTAATAGAGGAAGAAAGAACTGTACACGTTCCTGTTACGAGAGAAGAGTTTTATATTGAACGTCGCCCTGTAGTTGATGGAGACTATAACGCTGGGCCACTTACAGAAGATGAAATTATTCGTGTTCCAATCATGGAAGAACGAGTGGAAATAACCAAAAGACCAGTTATTGTTGAAGAAGTAATTATAGGAAAAAAACTTATTCAAGAAACAAAAGAATGGACTGAAACAATTAAAAAAGAAGAAGCAAGCGTAGAACCTGATGGACTCGCGAGCCCTGAAGTATACGAAAATATGATGAACTATACAGACCATACTTACGCTCAAGTTTCTGCAGCTCTAGCAAGCGACGTGGAAACTGAATACGAAAATAGTCAGACAACTAACAACGAGAAGCCAAACACACAAGCTAATGAGACAAGCTCTTCTGCAAAAAATGTAAAAAATACAAAGAGTGTCGCTACGGCACCAGCAGATACGAAAAAAAGAGAAGGTCGCCTCAAACAAAATGAAACTAACGCTCAAAAGGAAGAAGCGGAATCCAAAACAACAAACAAATCTGCTTCTAACAAGAAAAATTAATAGTTACATGTTCGAGGAATAGCTGCCTGGCTTCAATGGCAGCTTTTTTATATGTCTTCTCATCAAAAAAAACAGCCGTCCTTCACAGACAGCTGCTTCTTCATTTAACGATGTTTATGATTGACATTCTCATCGACTGATTCAAATAGACCATTGAAATTAGTTTGAATCGTATTTCGGTCTTTTCCATTTCGAATATCGTCATCAAGAGAGCGAGCGTTCATAAATACATCATGATCTACTTTTACTTGAACATTGTAGTCCTTTGCAATAGGCTTTACTTTATCGAGCACGTTTTGTTTTAAACGGCCGTTATTTATGTCTTTGGCCGGATCCACAGCAACTAATAGCTGATCTCCACGGACAACGGCGCGACTATTTTCTACACCTTTAACGCTTGCAGCCCGATCAGCCACTTTTTCCGTAAAGTCTCTTGGATAATCTTCACCATAATACATATTAGCAACGCCATTTGTACGATCATTTGTATTATTGATGTTTCCATAAGGGTTTGTCGGATTGTCAAAACGTCCATCACTTACGTTTAACGGATAATTAGGTGTTCCATTCCCATCTAAAACTTCAGTCATTGGACCTTTCGGATTATCTACGCGATGTTCATTCGCTTTTTCATTTGTATGATACCCAACAGGCTGTGTCGTATCTGTATAGCGCTGTTCCATACCTTGGTCTTTGTTATTGCAAGCGCCAAGTCCCATCATACATGCAAAAGCTAAAGAAGTTGCTACATACCTATTCAACATAATCGCCCCCTATTTTAAGCTCTATTTACTCTGAGCTTACTATTAGGATTAAAAGACGAGCCGTTTCTTATTCGATGAAGTGTTTATAAACTCTTTACATGTCATGTAGGTTTTGTAAGTGCTGGTAAATCACTCGATAAAAATGTGTACGCTGTGACCATTCTTCGACTGATTGTTGCATTAACCTTTGGCGATTTGCCCATGATAAAGCAGAGGCATTTATATTCCAGTTTCTCATCAGCATCGATGGAAATAGTAAAGAAGCAAGAAAAAAACGCTGCTTGCTTAATTCTTTTATTTTCGAGTGTTGAAGTAGTTCTTTCATCGACCACTGGACGTAAGGCAAAAAGCGCTGCACAAGCTGAACATAGTCATAAAGAGCAGGAGCTTTAGCCGATAAGTCAAAATCAATCATAACAATACCCAAGTGGTTTGTTTTCAAGAAATTATGTGAAGCAACGTCACCGTGAATAATGGAACAGTTCAACTCACTATCTTTGAAACGTTCCATTAAGACTAAAGCTTTTTCTCCCCAATTCACAATGTCTTTATATACATGAAATTGATTAAATTCCCTAAATATATGTGAGGTTTCTCGAAAAGAGGAAAGCCGCTTTTTCCATTTTAAAATAAGATCATACTCAGAAAGCTTGGTATACGCGGCTAGTTTCTTTTTATGAACTTCTCCATGATAGCGGATCAATGCTTGTAATACTTCTTCGCGATCCTGAAAACTTTCATACGTTACCTCTTTTACTTGCTTAACAAAAGGCATCATCGCCCAATACAAATGACGGTCCTTTATATAAAGTTCACCTTCTGGGTAAGCTTCGAAATTAACAGCGTACCCTTGTTGAATCTGAGATAAAAAATGATAAACATGTTCAATTTTACTTTTGTCTCTGTATGCTTTTATTACTTTTTTTCCTTTATTCGTATCCGCTATGATGACATGAGGCTTTTTCATACGATAGGTCTCAACGTGAATATCTCTTTTTTTCAAATAGAGAAAGAGACGATTTAAATTAAAATCGTCTCGTGTATAATAATCAATCTTCATCTTCGTCGTACTCATCATATTCTGGAATACTAAATGCATTTGGGTCAAACGCAGGATACGGAGGTACACCAATCATGCCATATGGGGCTGGATAGGGTGCCCTTGGGTCCTGAAAGCCATAAGGTACCTGCTGTTGGTACTGTGGATAAGGCTGCTGTGGTGCATAGTCTTCAGGTCTTGGTTCACCGCAGCCGCAGTCTCCTTGCTGCTGTGGCGCATAGTGCTGCCCATAATGGTAAGGCGCGTTTCCATAACCATCGGAAGAACTTTCATAATGGCCACCTGTCATAGCTCCTTGTACTTGTGGATACATCGGTGCTTGATGATAGGCCGGATAAACGGGCTGCTGATATCCCCATGGAGGCGGACAAGGAGAACATTGTACCGGTCCATAGCAGCTGTGTGGCATCATTGGATACATTGGCATCGGTGCCATGTGAGCGCCCATCGCATGTTCTTCGAACGACTCGTTTTCATAACCGTGATGATACATTGGAGCCTGTTGATACATTGGCATTGGATATGGCTGCGGTGCATACATTGGCGGATGACACGGCATATAATTAAATCCGCAGCCTGGCATTACAGGCGATATCGGCATGATTGGGTAACATGGCATTTGAGGAGGCATTTCTATACTCTCCATCTCTGGACTTTCTGGCGATTCATGCTTAGGTAGTTCTTTTGGTGCTTCTTTTTTTGGAGCCTGCATCGCCATATTAACGGTGTAATAATTGTTAATATCAATCTCAGGTGCAATTGGCTTTAATTTAGGAAGCTTTGGCGCAACTGGCATTTCTTTTTTAGGCTGCGCAATGGGTGCTTCTTTTTTAGGCTGCGCGACCGGCGCTTCTTTCTTTGGCTGCGCAATCGGCGCTTCCTTTTTCGGTTGAGCAATCGGTGCTTCTTTCTTTGGCTGTGCGATTGGTGCTTCTTTTATCGGTTGCATAAACGGTGTTTGAGCAGGCTGATTAGCTGACTTTTTCTCATCCGGACTTTCATCAATTTCCGTTACTGGATAAGCTTTTGTGGATTGGTCACTATAAGGGTGTTGAACTTTAGGCATTTCTTTTATACCAGGTGAAGGAGCTCCTTCTTTTTGAACAGGCACTCCGCTTGTCGGCACTTTAATTTTCATTCCAGGCATGATCATGTCTGGATTGCTTAATTGAGAATTCGCTTTTTTTAACTCTTCAAAATTAACCCCATACTTTTCAGCGATTTTCCAAAGGGTATCCCCTTTTTGAACGATATGGATTTTCAACGTCATTCCCCTCCCGAGTAGAGTCTCTGCCATCTATATGTGCAAAATCAAAGTAAGTTCTGTTTGTTCATCACAAGATATGCCTTGAACCATTTTTTTATTCATTTTGCCCACAGTTTGGTTCAAGTTTTTATGATAAAGAAAAAAAGACTTATCAACACAAACAATATGTCAATAAGTCTTCTTTTAGACCTTCTCTTTTTAATTGTCTTAAAAATCTTTATGCTCGTTCTAACATATTCGTTAGCGCTTTGATCGCCCCTTGTGCTGTATGTTTATCCACCTTGATTTGATTCACTTCTGTTCCTTCTTCGATGCTTTCTAAAGCCCAAAGCAAGTGAGGCAAATCAATTCGGTTCATCGTCAAACAAGGACACATATAGGGATTAAGCGAAACAATTTCTTTATCCGGATGACTGTTGATAATCCGTTTTACTAAGTTCATTTCCGTGCCAATGGCCCATTTAGAGCCTGAAGGGGCTTTTTCAATTGTATCAATAATATATTTTGTAGAACCTGCATAATCTGATTTTTGCACCACTTCATAAGAACATTCAGGATGAACAATAATATTCATCTCAGGCTGCTTCTCGCGTAAATAATCAATATTTTTAACCGTGAAATTTTCGTGCACAGAACAGTGACCTTTCCACAGAATCACCTTGATATTGTTTATATCCCCTTCATATTCAAGCATTTCTTCAATAGGATTCCAAATGGCCATTTCATCTAGTCCAACACCTAAATCATAAGCTGTGTTTCTGCCCAAATGCTGATCTGGTAAAAAGAGAATGCGCTCTTTTTTAGAAAATGCCCACTCCACCATATTTTTTGCATTTGAAGATGTTACAGTTGCCCCATCATGTTCGCCCACAAAAGATTTAATTGCAGCTGTAGAATTCACATACGTAAGCGGAATAATCGTATCTCCGAAAAGATCCTGTAAGACAGGCCATGCCTTTTCTGTTTGCTGAATAGTAGCCATATCAGCCATTGAACAGCCAGCTCGCATATCGGGTAAAATGACTTTTTGATTTTCAGCTGTTAAAATATCAGCTGTTTCTGCCATGAAGTGAACGCCGCAAAACACAATATGCTCAGCTTCTCTATTTTCAGCTGCTATTTGAGCCAGCTGTAAGGAGTCTCCTACCGCATCTGCAAATTCGTACACTTCATCTTTTTGATAATGATGGCCGAGCAGAAACAATTTGCTTCCGAGCTTTTTCTTGATTTCTAGTACTCTTCTTTTCATTTCATTTTCTGTGAGCTCTATATATTTAGCGGGCAGCGTTTGCTGCTGAAGCGTTTGTAATAAACTCATGATTTCCTGTTCCCCTTTCTGTTAATAAGTCCAAGCTGATATCGATAGCCCCTGCTGAATGCGTTAAAGCTCCAAGTGAAATATAGTCCACTCCGCTGTCCCTAAAAGAATGGAGCGTGCCAAGCGTAATTCCACCGGATGCTTCTGTGACAATATGAGCGGGAACCAGTGGTATCCAATCTTTAATGACTTCTGGAGAACAGTTATCGAACATAATGACATCTGCTCCTGCCTCTATTGCTTCTAGCAACTGACTTTTGTTTTCAATTTCTACTTCCACCTTAACCATATGTCCAACCTGCTCTCTTACTTTCACAACAGCGTCTAGAATAGATCCTGCATGTGCAATATGGTTATCTTTTAACATGACGCCATCGTACAATCCAAAACGATGATTATAACCTCCTCCAGCACGAACGGCATACTTCTCTAACATTCGCATACCAGGCGTTGTTTTTCGCGTGTCACATATACGCGTATGTGAGCTGCCAAGCAGCGCTACGGCTTTGTGCGTCATCGTGGCAATGCCACTCATTCTTTGAAGTAAGTTTAAGATTACCCGTTCACCGGTCAAAATAGATCGCACGGGTCCTGAAACGGTAGCTATTTTATCTCCAGGATTAAGAACATCTCCATCTTTTTTCTCCAAATTCACTTTCACGTCAGGGTCTATTAAATGAAATCCTTCTTTAATCAATTCCACACCTGCGATAATACCTGATTGCTTTGCCGTGAACACAGCTTCCCCTTGGTCAGACGGAGAAAAAATAGCTTCACAGGTTATATCTCCATCTCCAATGTCTTCTATAAAAAAAGACTGCAATAGTTTTTGTAATTTCAACGTGTTCATTGTGCTACCTTCACCTTTCTTTTTAGATTTTCTTGCTTATAAAATCAATGATTGTTTTGTTGAAGCAGCAGACTGCTTAATAATTCGCTTATGCTCCCATTCTTGGTTTTCATGCGGAAAGTCACTTCGGTAATGACCTCCTCTACTTTCTTTTCTTGCAAGAGAGGACTCTGCAATAAGCAGACCTGTAGCTAGCATATTGCAGATGGTCGCAGCTTTCCTCGAATATATAACTTCTTGGTCAAGAGGTATTCCATCTAGATAATTTGTGAATTCATGCACAATAGTAGACAATTCGTTTTCATGACGAATGATTCCTACACAATCCATCATTTTATGCTGAATTTGTCTTGTGGCAGGCAGTGTTTTAGGCATGTCTTTATAGACGTAACGGACGGGGGGATAACGAGATATCGTTCTCGCTTTATGTAAAATATGACGCCCTGTCCGTTTTCCAAATACAAGACACTCTAACAATGAATTGCTTGCTAGACGATTTGCTCCATGAACGCCTGTAGAAGAAGCTTCCCCCACGGCATACAATCCTTCAACACTTGTTTGTCCGTAACCATCTACTTCAATTCCACCCATTAAAAAATGTGCGCCGGGAGTAACAGGTATTCGTTTTTTGTCCAGTTGAATTTTATACTTCCGACACAGTGACGTAATCGTAGGAAATTTTTGTTGGAAATGAGCCACTTTTTCAATGTCTAAAAATACGGATCTTCCTTTTTTCATTTCATTAAAAATTGTCCTTGCTACAACATCTCGCGGTGCTAAATCCTTAAAGGGATGAACGCCTTCCATTATGCGTTCATTCCATTCATTTACCAGCACGCCACCTTCGCCTCGAACTGCTTCGGATACTAGACCTTTCGCTTCCTTTTGATACAAAAGCGTCGGATGAAACTGAACAAATTCTAAGTCCGCTAATTTTGCTCCAGCCCTGTACGCAAGCGCTAGCCCATCTCCTGTCGCCAGCGGCTGGTTGGATGTATGCTTGTACAAAGCGCCGATTCCTCCGGTAGCAATAACCGTTTGACGAGCATGATATATAGTAATTTTGTTGTTTTCACCTTGTCCGATAGCACCTCTGCACGTTCCATCTACAGTTATTAAATGCTGAATCATTTCGTTTTCAATGACTGTAATATATGGCAGTACTTCTTTTTTCAAAAAAGCGAACAGCGCTTGTCCTGTTGCATCCCCACCTGCATGGAGAATACGATTCGTACGATGGGCTCCTTCTTTTCCAAAATGCAGCGTACCATCTGGATTTTTATCAAACTTCATTCCTTTATGAATCAATTCATTTACTACAGCCGCACCTTCTTCCACTAAAGTGCGTACCGCTTGTTCATTGCAATGCTTATTGCCCGCAACCAACGTATCATAGAGATGTTCACTCCAGTGATCGCTGCTTCCAATAGCAGCTGCTACTCCGCCTTGAGCAAGAACTGAGTTATTGCGGTCAAGTTTCCCTTTCGTTACCATTACAACTCTGTTATGACGACACAGTTCATAAGCTGCAGAAAACGCTGCTAATCCGCTTCCAATAATTAAAACATCCGCCTCTAACATTTTACACCTCTTTATTTACATGTGTCTTGACACCTATATTTACATATTATTAAATGAAAGACAAGAAGTTTTTTTATCGGAGGGAGAAAATGATTTATCTGGACTATGCAGCAACAACGCCAATGAGACAAGAAGCAATTGAGGTATATACTGAAGCGGCAACAAGCTATTATGGAAACTCCAGCAGTCTTCACACACTTGGAACACAAGCAGAAAATTTACTGACGCTATGCAGAAAAAAATTAAGCCTGTTAGTAAATTGCCGAGAGGATGATCTTTTTTTTACAAGCGGGGGAACAGAAGCTAATTACTTAGCTATTCATTCTCTTTTAAAAGGAAAAAATGATGAAAGAAAACATATAGTGACAACGAAGCTTGAACATTCTTCAGTCCTTCATACGTTGCAGCAGCTTGAAAAAGAAGGATTTTCCCTATCTTATGTACCTGTAGATCAAAGCGGAGTTGTGTCTGTAGACGACTTAAAGAAGACGATTCGACCTGACACTGTGCTAGTAGCCATTCAGCATATCAATCATGAGCTCGGTACAATTCAGCCAGTTGAGGATATTGGCCATTTTTTATCTAAAAAAGAAATTCTCTTTCACTGTGATTGTGTTCAATCTTTTGGTAAGCTTCCTATTGATGTTAAAAAGCTGAAAGCTGATAGCATCTCAGTCTCTAGTCATAAAATTTACGGACCAAAAGGTGTAGGAATGGTATACATGAATTCAAGTTCTTCTTGGAAGCCTATTTACCATAAAGCAACTCATGAAAAAGGCTTTCGCCCTGGGACTGTAAATACAGCGGGCATTGCTGCCTTTACTGCAGCAGCTGAATGCGCATATGCAGAAATGAAGACCGCCCGAAGCCATTATGAACGCTTAAAATCGTACTTACTGGAAAACCTAGAGCCTCTTGCTCCTTTTATAGAAGTAGAAGGCCTTGGGAACTCTCATTTTCCTGGAATTATTGGACTGACGTTTTCAAACATACAGGGTCAATATGTTATGTTACAATGTAATCGTCACGGAATTGCTATATCTACGGGAAGTGCCTGTCATGTAAATCAGCAGGAACCATTAGCTTCTCTGCTTGCGATTGGCAAATCGACTGAGAATGCTAAGAACTTTGTACGTATTTCATTCAGTCAACATTCAACGTTTAAGCATATTGATCGACTCATATCCGTTTTTCATTTATTACAGCAAGAATTTATGACAGTGTAAAAGGAGGGATTAAAGGTGCCAGGAACTCAAAAGAAAATTCTTGGAGAAGAAAGAAGAGAACTTATTCTACAATGGTTACAAACAGAGAATAAACCAATGACAGGCAGTGAGCTTTCGAAACGAACGAACGTTAGCCGCCAAGTCATTGTACAAGATATTTCGCTGCTTAAAGCTAAAAATGAGCCCATTATCGCAACAAGCCAAGGATATATTTACATTCAAAATCCATCTCAAACTACCGTGCATCAGCGAATTATTGCCTGTCAGCATACGCCAGAAGATGCTAAAAAGGAGCTTCTCCTGCTTGTTGACCACGGCGTTCTCGTAAAAGATGTAACCGTTGAACATCCTGTGTATGGTGAATTAACTGCTTCCGTTATGATTCAAACCCGAAAAGAAGTAGAAACGTTTATAGAAAAAATTCAAGAAACAAACGCAACTTATTTATCTCAGCTAACAGATGGGATTCACCTTCATACGATTGAAGCAGATACAATTGAAAAACTGAATGCTGCCTGCTTAGCTCTTGAAGCGGAAGGCTATTTAGTTTCGAATGAATAAAAAGGTGTTATAACAAAAAAATCCCGCTTTAAAGCGGGATTTCTGTTTCAAGTAGTGTATGGGGATAGCTTCCTAAAAGCTCTACGCTACAGCCTAGTGCCTCAAGTTCAGCCATAGCCCCAGGGATTAATACTTCATCCATTTTTTGTTCAATATCAACGATAAAGAAATAGTTTCCAAGCCCTGTTTTCATAGGACGGGATTCTATTTTAGACAGATTTAGCTTACGCCAGGAGAAAGCTGAAAGCACTTGATGAAGTGCTCCTGCCTGATCAGATGGAAGTGTAATCATTAACGTGGTCTTGCACCCATTTCCAGCTAAAAACGGCACCTCTTGCGCTCCATCTTTATGCAAAATAACAAACCTCGTTGTATTATGATCATAATCATGAATGTTCGGGCAGGCAATATGTAATCCATATTCATGTGCTGCTAACCCATTCGCAATAGCTCCAATATTAAGCTCAGGGTGTTCGCTTACATACTTAGCAGCAAACGCCGTTGATGTCATCTCTTCTACTGCAGTTGACGTACATTCTCCGTGTAAAAATTTATGACACTGCGCAATTGCATGAGGATGAGAATAAATCGTTTCAATGTTTTTCCACTGTTCTGCACGAGATGGATGAACCATTAAATGCTGACGAATTGGAAGCACAATTTCTCCAACAATCGGCAGACGACGTTCATGAATAAGATAATCAAGTGTTAAATTTACAGATCCTTCAAGTGCATTTTCTAACGGTACAATTCCATACTCAATTTCTCCGTTATCCACTGCATCAATGCATGCTGGAATTGTTTTGTATGGAATATGGTCGTGCTGTTTAAATACGCCTTGGACGGCTACATGTGTAAATGTTGCCTTTGGTCCTAAATATCCTACTTTCCCCACAATCATGCCTCTCCTTATCTATATCTGTTTGCCATTATGCCCCTGAACCAAGCACGTCCACTTTATCTACAAACTCTAAGCTTTTCAGTCTTCGCAGCATTTCATTTAATTCAACATTCATGCTTGCTGTATCTAATGAAAGAGTTACGTTGGCACGCCCTTGTAAAGGGATGGTTTGGTGAATCGTTAACACATTGCATCCTGATGATGCAACGGTGCTTAATAAATGTGATAAAGTTCCTGATCGATCTTCAATATGAAAAAATAATGAAATAATTCGCTGTTTGACAACCGTCTGAAACGGAAAGACCGTGTCGCGGTACTTATAAAAAGCACTGCGACTCAAGTCTACGGCTTGTACAGCATCTGCTACCGATTCAGCTTTTCCCCGTTCAATTAACAGCTTCGCATCCAATGTTTTTTTCATCGCTTCTGGTAATACATCTTCGCGAACTAAATAAAACTGCTTATCGCTCTTATGCAAGTAAAGCCCCTCCCCTTATCCTATGAACAACAATTAGTCAATAAATTCAAATTCATATTCAAACAGCTTTACAATATCGCCATCTTTTGCTCCTCGTTCACGAAGGGCTTCATCGACGCCCATGCCTCGAAGCTGACGCGCAAATCGACGAACGGATTCTTCACGTGAGAAGTCAGTCATCTTGAATAATTTTTCGATTTTTTCACCGCTTAATACGTATGAGCCATCGCTATCACGCGTAATAACAAATTCCACTTCTTTCTTTTCATGCTTGTACAGTACGCGGTGCATAGATAGATCTTCCTCTTCTTGCATTGGGAATTCCGGCGTAGTTTCTACAAGATCAGCTACTGTAAATAACAGTTCGCGGATTCCATTACGCGTTGCTGCAGAAATTGGAAAGACTTTCACTTCGTCTCCTACTTTTTCTTTGAATGCAGCTAGATTCTCTTCAGCTTGCGGGATATCCATTTTATTTGCTACCACTACTTGCGGACGTTCTGTTAAACGCATATTATATTGACGCAGCTCTTCATTGATGGTTAAGTAATCTTCATATGGATCACGGCCTTCTAAACCTGACATATCGATTACATGGACAATAACGCGGGTACGTTCAATGTGACGTAAAAACTGATGACCTAATCCTACACCTTCATGTGCACCTTCGATTAGCCCTGGTAAATCTGCCATCACAAAACTGCGATTATCTTCTGTTTCAACTACTCCTAAATTCGGATTAATTGTTGTAAAATGATATTCAGCAATTTTTGGCTTTGCAGCAGACGTTACGGATAATAACGTTGACTTTCCAACACTTGGAAAACCAACTAATCCTACATCGGCTAATACTTTTAATTCAAGAATTACATTTCTCTCTTTACCTGGCTCTCCATTTTCTGAAAGCTCCGGTGCTGGATTTGCAGGTGTAGCAAAACGCGTATTCCCACGCCCTCCGCGTCCACCTTTAGCAATCACTGCGCGCTGGCCGTGCTCAACTAAATCAGCAATCGTTTCGTTCGTATCTTCATCTAACACAACCGTACCTGGTGGAACTTTTACAACCATCGGCTCAGCGTTACGTCCGTGCTGTCCTTTTGACATTCCATGTTCACCGCGGCTTGCTTTAAAGTGACGCTTATAGCGGAAATCCATCAGCGTACGCAATCCTTCTTCTACTTCAAAGATGACATCTGCACCGTGACCACCGTCACCACCTGCAGGACCTCCTTTTGGTACGTACTTTTCGCGACGAAAGGCAACCATTCCATTTCCTCCGTCGCCACCTTTTACATATACCTTGACCTGATCTACAAACATTTCTTTTTCACTCCGTTCTATATCTTAGCTCCTGCAATAGCAAAAGCGCTGTTAACTTATTGTGAGCATAAGGCTAAATTCATCTTCAGACATATGCTGTTCAACCAATGCAACTCCTTGAGCGCACTCATAACATTGTAGCTTGTTTTGTAGCTTCTGTATATCTGTTAGTATTCCACTAAAGTCAAAAAAGAAACGAATTCCCTGTTCTTCAATGCATACTGAAATACTCAAATAGTTTTCTGCATGATAATCAACATATTTTTCGAGTGCTTCTGTCAAATAGCAACACCAGTTGTATACGAACTCATCGTATTGTGATAAATCCTTCAATTCTCCGAGCACTTCCACATCTAAGCGAACAGCATGGTTATTCCAATGATAGGTCATAACAAAGCCCGCAAACAGTCGCATATTGATGTTTGTTAACTTGGATTCATGTTTGGATTCATTTACAATTTCTTCAATGATTTCATTCGCTCGATCAAGCCGATTCAACGCTAGATTGCCTTTGATTAATTGCAGCTTATTTAACCAATCATGCCGCGCGTATCTTAATACTTCTACGACATCCCATTCTTTTTCCATCTTAGCACTCCTAACTTTGACTCGAGCATAAGTATTTCACAACGCTGACAAACATCTCGTATCAATCTTCTTAGATATGTTCGATTATAACAAATTCCAATGGGTAATAGGTGAAATATTCTACAAAAAGAAAACTCTAACCTACTTGGGTTAGAGTTTTCTTTTTGTATCTTATGCTTCTTGAGCAACAGGGTATACAGATACTTTTTTACGGTCACGACCGAAACGTTCAAATTTAACGATACCGTCGATTTGAGCGAATAAAGTATCATCTCCACCACGACCTACGTTTGCACCTGGGTAAATTTTAGTACCGCGTTGACGGTATAAAATTGAACCACCAGATACGAATTGGCCATCAGCACGTTTAGCACCAAGACGTTTCGAGATTGAATCACGACCGTTTTTAGTACTACCTACTCCTTTTTTAGAAGCGAAGAATTGAAGGTCTAATCTTACTAACATGACATCCACCTCCTGTTTAGTTGTCGTTAATTTTTATATAATTACTGTAATCTAATTCGATCGTTTTCAGTGAAACAACCATACCTTCTAATAGCAATTGAATCTGTTCCAATGTGAACGAATCCACATCTTTTGGAATCTCACAACGGAGATACCCACCATCTCCACCTTGCTCTAAGTGCGGTTCAACCCCACTTATTGAAAAGATAGCATTAATTGTCCCAAATGAAACTGCAGATGCTCCCGCACAAACAAGATCTTTTCCGTGTTCGGAAAAGTCAGCATGTCCACTCATCGTGAACCCGTCAACTTTCTTATTTGCATCACGAGAAATCGTCACCTTAATCATTTGTTATAATTACGCGTTGATAGCGTCGATTACAACTTTTGTGTAAGGTTGACGGTGACCTTGCTTACGACGATAGTTTTTCTTTGCTTTGTATTTAAATACAGTGATCTTTTTAGCGCGACCTTGTTTTTCAACTTTAGCCGTAACTGTTGCACCTTCTACGAAAGGAACACCAACTTTCACGCTGTCGCCACCTACAAATAATACTTTGTCAAAAGTAACTGTTTCGCCTTGTTCACCAGCAAGTTTTTCAACGTAGATTGCTTGACCAGCCTCTACTTTAATTTGCTTACCACCAGTTTCAATAATTGCGTACATTCTCTGCACCTCCTCTAAAAACTAAGACTCGCCATCACAGGTGTTCAAGTGAACTTAAAACCTGTTCTGAGCGGTTGTAGCACGGGTGCTACAAACCAACATATTAAATCTTACTACAAATCAAAGGTTAGTGTCAATTGGAATTCATGTTTTCTTCTAAAATTTTATATAGAAGCAGAGACCCTTTTTTGGATCTGCTCATCCGACCCCAATTGACGCAAAACAAATGCGTTTGTATAATCATTGCTTGGCGTAAGATATACGGTTTTTTTTACCATTTTCTCTAAAGCGTTGAGAAATCCTTGAGCCTTCATTTCATTTATAACATCACTTCGCGCCTCAATCCAAATAGCCTCTTCTTCCGCGCCGCGATGTTCCCAAATTACACGTTCAATTTGAAAAGCAGCCGTTTTGGAATCAATGATTTTACCGGTTCCTTCACATACTTCACAAGGCATAGTTAATGTTGATCCAATACTATTGCGCACTTTCTTCCGCGTTAATTGCAATATGCCAAGCTCTGTAAAGCCAACTACATTCGTCCGCACTTCATCTTGTTCACATAGCTTTTTCATGTATCTTTCTACTTCTGTCCGATCTTCTTTATGAGGCATATTTATAAAATCAATTAAGATCATGCCGCCTAAGTGACGTAATTGCATCTGTTTGGACAGTTCATACGCAGCTTCCATATTTGTTTGAAGCATTGTCTTTCGAATATTATCTTTTCCTGAAAACTTCCCCGTGTTCACATCCACGACCGTCATCGCTTCCGTTTCGTCAATAACGATATAGCCTCCGCTTTTGAGCCACACGATTCGCTTTAAAAGCTTCTCTATTTGCCGTTCCACATCGTAAAAAGAGAAAATATTTTCATTTCCTTTATAGTACTCTATTGACGAGTTAGGGTAGGTAGTTTGAAGATGCTGATATAGGTCGAAGTCATCTACTACTATCCCATCAATTCCTTGTTGAAGTGCAGCTTCCACTCTTGTTTCGAGAAAATCTTGTCCTTTGCTGACTAGGGCAGGAGCTTTCATTCCCTGTGTCTGTCGTTCAAGGCGCTCATATTTTTTCTGTAGCTCTTTTATTTTATGTTGGACCGCGGCTTCTGATTTTTCTGCAATCGCTGTTCGAAATAAAAAGCCTTCCATCCCTTGTTTTAACCGCTCACCAAGCTGTTTCCACTGTTGTCGTTTTGGCTCAGCTATTTTTTTGGATACAGCGACATAGTTTCCGTGCGGTAAATATACAAGCTCATCAGAAGAAAATTCAATGATACCCGTCAGCTTGGGCCCTTTTGTCCCAATGCCTTCTTTTACAACTTGAACCAATACTTTTTCTCCTTCACGGATAAAAGCAGACATCGGCTGCTGATCTTTGTGAGGATTCTCTGACTGCTGATAGGATACAAGTTCATTTCGATGAATAAATCCGTTCATTGATAAACCGATATCGATAAAGGCTGCTTGCATATGCGGTAGTACTTTTACTACTTTACCCCAATATATATCACCAATAATCTGATTCTCGCTTTGTTCTTGTAAATAGATTTTTTCTAGTGCTTTATCGTTTATCACGGCTATACGTTTTGAAGAAGTAGCCGCGTTAATAATACATGCCTTCACATACATTGCCTCACTTTAATCTAAATTCATAGGAAAAAGTTCGGTCAGTGCACCGAACTTTTTCATTCTATTCTATGTTACTAGAAATCAATAAACTGTTACAAGTTCGTCTAGTTGGCTATTTGTTCTTTTTTCTACAAAGTAAGCGTGTAAAAGTTCATTTTCATCAATTTGTACATGCTCGCCTGTTTGAGATGTAGCAATAATCATATGCTTACAACCTCTTTGGAATTTTTGCAGAACTTGATGGAGCGTCTCACTGGTTGATACACTTAGTGTTTTTAAAGCTCCAATTGGATGCTCTTTGCCATGATATCTCTCCAACAAAAAGCGCATGTAGACAAATTGCCTGCTCTTCCATTCTAAATATCCGGATATAATTAAAAATGAAATAACAATCCATAAGTGCAGCTGAAAAGGATGCATAATGACGGCATAAATAATACCAACAGCTAAAAAAAACGTTGATAACCGGAGCGCAAGCTTATGCGCTTCTAAAAATGGTAAAGACCGACTGCAAATTAAAAAAAGCAGCTTCCCTCCGTCCAATGGCCAAATGGGCAAAAGATTAAACAGTAAAATCACCGTGCATTGAAACATAAATTGCTCATACGTTTCCAAAGACAACACATTTATTTTCATTAATAAGAAAGCAGCTCCAAACATCCAGAGATGCTGAAGAGGTCCACTTATTATCACAATAAACTCTTCTCGAAATGGACGATTCCCATGTTCATCTACTTCTGCTACTCCCCCAAAAGGTAAGAGCATAATTCTGCGAATCCGCCAAGAAAAACACTGAGCCGCTACGGCGTGGCCCAGTTCATGAATAATTACAATAATAAATAACAAAAAAAGCTGCTTTACCGTAGCCGTTAAGATACCAATTACGAAAATCCCCCAAAACAATGGATGAATGTGAATTTTCATCAATAACGAAAAAGCACTATTCAAATTGAATCACCTGACTAGGATCAACAAACTTATCGCCTTTTTTAATAGCAAAATAGAATGTTCCAGCATCGCCTTTTTTACTGTTTTCCACAATTCCTACTTCTTTGCCTTTATTCACAAAATCATACATACTAACATTGATTTTTTTGAGCTGTCCATACCAAGTTTCGGTTCCATCGGCATGTTGAATAATAACGGTATTCCCAGTATCATCACGTTTCCCTACATACCTTACGATACCTTCACTCATTGCTTCTACAACCGAATCCACTCCTGTTTGAACCGTCACGCCTTGCTTACTTTGAGCAAATGTTTCCGTTACTTTCCCTGAAGCTGGAGTAGCATATTCTCCGCTTACACTTTGCTCCGTTTTGCTAGACTGTTTATTCGGCAATAGCGTTAACGGCTTCCCAAACTTATCTTCGTACCAGGAGGAAACAGCTGCAAACTGAAATTCTTTATCCATTGTTTGTTGAACCACCACTCTGGCATGTTCAAAAGTAGGAGAAGCGTTCTTGAACATAATCCCTACAATTAACACTAAGCAGGCTGAAGCTAAAATTTTAAATAAAAAGCGTTCTTTTCGAAATAACGGGTGATATTCCTTTGCTGATGGTGTGTATTCAACCGCAGAATAATCCATCGATCCATATTTTTCTTCTTCACTCATTAAGGACGTATGAAGAGGTTCTTGAGGAAGACGCTTTGTTGTATTTAATTGTTTTCGCTTACGCTCAGCAATTCGTTTACGGATTTCATCAGCACGTCGATTCATGATTCATCATTCTCCTTGTTCTTATCGTATAATCAACTATATGACTTGTCCGTGGAGCTTATGACAGCTTGACTCTACAAAATCAAACAAATAAAAAAAGCTTCCTCTATCGGAAGCTTTTTAAGAACGAACACCAAAGAATCGTTTAATACGTGCAAACATTCCCTTATCTTCTTCATCTAACGATTGAAGAGGAACCGTTTCACCTAGAATACGTCTTGCAATATTACGATATGCAATTGATGCTTTGCTTGATGGGTCCATGACAATTGGTTCACCGTTGTTAGAAGCACGAATAACATTTTCATCGTCAGCAACGATTCCAATTAAATCAACAGCTAGAAGCTGAGAAATTTCTTCCACGTCCAGCATGTCTCCATTTTTCATCATATGACTACGGATTCGGTTAATAACCAGTTTTGGAGACTCGATATCCTCTTGCTCCAATAATCCAATAATACGGTCAGCATCACGAACAGCTGAAACTTCCGGTGTTGTCACAACGAGTGCCTTATCAGCGCCAGCTACGGCGTTCTTATAGCCTTGTTCAATACCAGCTGGGCAATCAATAACCACATAGTCATAGTCTTGCTTTAACTGAAGAACTAACTCTCGCATTTGTTCTGGTTGAACAGCTGTTTTGTCACTCGTTTGAGCAGCAGGAAGTAAGTACAAACATTCAAAACGCTTGTCCTTAATCAAGGCTTTTTGCGGTTGGCATCGACCTTCTACCACGTCTACAAGATCATAAATAATACGATTTTCAAGCCCCATTACAACATCCAAGTTGCGTAAGCCGATATCAGTGTCTACTAGACACACCCGCTTTCCAGCTAATGCTAGAGCAGTACCTAAATTGGCTGATGTCGTTGTTTTTCCAACTCCACCTTTACCAGACGTAACAACAATAGCCTCTCCCACTGTCAAATTCTCCTTTCTACCCTGGTCAAATTCGGTCTTAGATGCGGTAAAGTTTGCACGCGATCTATTACCATTTGATCATTATCATCTAAGTATGCACATTCCATTATATTCTCTTCCTTCTCACTGCGCTCTTCTTCTGATCGGGTAATAATATCAGCAATGCGCAGCTGTGAAGGTTTCATTAACGATGCAGCAATAACGGCGTTTTTATTGCCGCGATATCCTGCATGAGCAATCCCTTTTAAAGCACCTAATACAAATAAATTTCCTCCAGCTACAACGGTTCCTCCGGGATTTACGTCTCCGACTAGAAGCAAATCGCCTTCTACATGGAGAACCTGTCCTGAACGAACTACCTTTGTAACAGATACTAATTCACTTTCTTCTCTTACGCGGACTGCATCTTGCTTTAAAATAACGTTACTATCAATTTGTTTAACTACTAAATACTGATTTTCTTCTATGAGCGCCTTCAATTCGGTTTCCTGCTCTGTAGTTAAATAACGATTTCCGATTTTGACATACACTGTGACGATCTGATCGGCATCGCCATGCTTATTTGTCAAAAGCTTCGTCTTAAGTTCCGTCAAAAGCTCTGCAAATGAACATGTATCATTGAGATGCAACGTTAATCCATCTTTTGTTCCTTTAATTGTCACATTTTGTTGCTTTTGTTTATTCAAGACGCTCACCTCAACGAATATATAATTTCGACAGAGACTTACTCAATTCCTTTTTTTCGTTTCTTCAATCAGCATTTTTATCCTATCATGAACGAGAAGCGTAATGTATGTTCCGATCAGCGTTCATCGATAAATTTAGCAAAATATTGAAAACATCTTTGAAGCGGAAATGCAAAAATGAGTGCAAATATGGCATTTAAAATGATGGTTGCGTAAAATCGCTCTTGCAAGAAGCGACCAATGGTCATATCGGATATATTAATAATGCTATTAATTCCATATACATAAAACTCAATAATGGCTACAGCTAATAGCGACATGCAGATTACGATAAGCGTATTTTGCTGAAAAATCTTCATTAGTTTTGATACGATATAGCATACGGCCGGCAATCCAAGCGCGTATACTCCTAAGACATCCGTAAAGGCAATATCATACATGAATCCAAGGATTACCCCATATAGCATCGCTTGCTTTGGGTGATAATACACTGACATAAAAGCCAGTACCACTACAACAAAGTGAGGCGATAGAATCCAGTCTCGCCATGGTGATGCCATGGCGACAAAATTAACAAAGATACTTTCAAACATAAAAACGACAAGCACGAGAATAGGAAGGACAAACCGCTTCATCAGTTAGCCTCCTCCGCCCCTAAATCGTCTTCAGCAGCGGGGGCACTTCTTTTAGCTACAACTACGTTATCTAAGTCATACAAGTCAGCAGCAGGTTTGATATAAGCTTTTTTCGTTAATCCATATTCATCAGGCTCAATTTTTGTGATAACGCCAATTGGAAGATTGCTAGGGAAAATGCCGTCTTCTTGTCCTAAACCAGACGTTACTACTTTTTGCTTTTCTTTAATATCAGCATCAAATGGAATACGACGCATAACAAGCGCCTGTTCTTTATCATCATAGCCTTCAATTAAACCAAACACTTCTTTTTTAGCCTGAATTTTAGCAGATACACGGTTTGTACGATCTGATGAACTAATTAACTGCACAGTAGATGTGAACTTAGATGCATGCTTCACTTTACCAATCAGCCCTTCAGGAGTCATAACAGCCATATTTTCCTGCACATTATGAACCGTCCCTTTATCAATGGCAATTACCTCATGCCAACGGTCTGGATTACGAGCAATAACTGTTGCTTCGATTGGGTTGTATTGACTTAAATCCGTTTTTTTGTCGAGCTGTGCTCTTAATTTTTTATTTTCTTGCTGCAAAGCGTTGGCTTTCGTTTCTAATTGCATGCGTTCGTCTAAACGGGCTTTTAATACCTCGTTTTCTTCGTATGTACGCTTTAAGTCACCTACATTCTGAAAGAAACCCGCTACAAATTGTGCGGGTTCATTAAAGGTAGCCTGAACAAGACCAACCGTATCTTTGACAAACTGTTCAGGCCACGTTACATTTTTACGACCATTTAACGAAAAACCAATCAATGCCACTAATACAATAATACTGACTAATAAAATAACTAAACGTTTATTTAAGAAAAATTGTGGCACGATCTACACCTCTTAATATTTAGCGATATGAATCGCTTGTACGATTTTTAAATAAATCAATGTGTTCTAACGCTTTACCAGTTCCAATTGCAACACAGTCAAGCGGATCTTCTGCGATGACAACCGGCATATTTGTTTCTTCACTAATAACTTTATCTAAATTACGTAGCAATGCGCCACCGCCTGTTAATACAATACCGCGATCCATAATATCTGCCGCAAGTTCAGGTGGTGTTTTTTCTAATGTACTTTTTACTGAATCTACAATAGAAGCCACTGTATCTTTTAGCGCTTCTGCAATTTCTTCTGCTGAAATTTCGATTGTTTTCGGTAGACCTGTTAGTAAGTCACGTCCGCGAATTTCCATGTTTTCAATACCTTCAGGAATTCCGGCAGAACCGACTTCTACTTTTAATGCTTCTGACGTACGCTCACCGATCATTAAATTGTAATTCTTGCGAATATATTGAATAATCGCTTCATCCATCTCGTCCCCAGCGATACGGATTGACTGACATGTTACGATTCCTCCTAAAGAAATAATCGCAACTTCTGTTGTTCCTCCGCCAATATCTACTACCATACTTCCCGTTGGCTCCCAAACCGGTAGATTGGCGCCGATTGCTGCAGCAAACGGTTCTTCAATTGTATACGCATCACGCGCGCCAGCCTGACGAGTCGCATCAATAACGGCACGTTTCTCAACAGCTGTAATGCCAGAAGGTACACAAACCATTACATACGGCTTACCCGCAAACAAACTTTTTGTTTTTTGAGCTTGATTGATGTAATATTTCATCATCGTCGCAGTTGTTTCGTAATCTGCAATAACTCCATCTTTCATTGGACGAAGGGCTACTACGTTCCCAGGTGTACGACCAATCATATTTTTTGCATCGTTACCTACCGCAACGATTTGTTTTGTATCAGTTTGCAAAGCCACAACAGACGGCTCACGCACAACAATTCCTTTTCCTTTTACATAAACGAGCGTATTTGCAGTACCCAAATCTATTCCAAGGTCTCTAGTACCGATTCCAAACATGTGTCTCTTCCTTTCTCTTACCAAAATGCAAAGGTAAAAATTCCATAATTCAATTTCTTCATTTCATAAGTAACATTTTTTATTTTCTATACTTTTTTCATAGATGTCAACGCCAAATATTGTATGATAAAAAGTCATACTTTGTCTATTAATAACGAATGATTGTAAAGAACTTGTCATTTAAAATCATGACTACTATTATAACCCAAGGATTTTAAAAAGCATAGCCTTACATGTATCCTTTTTCTTTTAAACTAATATATTTTCGATCTCCGATAATTAAATGATCTAACAATTCAATTCCTATGATAAATCCGCACTCTTTTAAGCGCTTCGTTACCTCTATATCTTCTCTGCTGGGAGTAGGGTCGCCGGAGGGATGATTATGAATACAAATAAGGGATGCAGCTGAACGACGAAAGGCTTCTTTAAATACTTCTCTTGGATGGACAATAGATGAATTGAGGCTTCCGATAAAAATGGTTTGCTTGTGGAGAACTTGATTTTTCGTGTTGAGGTATAAACAGACGAAATGCTCTTGAGACAGCACGCGCATTTCTTCCATCACATAATTAGCTCCGTCTTCAGGGCCATGAATGGTATATCGCTGACTAGATTTCCGCTGTACAATCCTCTTACCTATTTCAATAGCCGCTATAATTTGAATTGCTTTTGCAGGTCCGATACCTTTAATATTCATCATTTCATCAAGCGATGCATGCTGCAAAAGTTGAAGACCTTCAAAATGCGTTAATATGCGATTGGACAGCTGAAGAACAGATTCATCTTTGGTTCCAGTACGCAGCAAAATAGCAATAAGCTCGTGGTTAGAAAGACTAGAAGCACCCATTGACACAAGGCGCTCTCGAGGTCTTTCATCTTGAGGAAAATCTTTAATTAACAATGATTGATCCAATTTCGCCACTCCTTTTTAGTAAACGAAACCGTATTTTTTTAGCTCACGTATTGTTCGGGAGAGCGGCAAGCCCACCACGGAGAAATAGTCTCCTTCAATTTTTTTAACTAGCGCAGCACCGAGACCTTGAATTCCATAAGAACCAGCCTTATCCATAGGCTCTCCTGACTCTACGTACTGTACGATTTCATCTTCTTCAATCGGCCAAAACTCTACATCTGTTTGTTCATAAAACGTATGAACTTTTGCATTTGATACGAACGCTACTCCAGTTAACACCTGATGTTTTTGACCTGACAGCATCGTAAGTGTTTCAATCGCTTCTTGGTTCGTTTTTGGCTTTCCTAAAATACGATTGCCATATACGACAACTGTATCGGCACCTAGGACAATATCCTCTTTATGATGCGAAGCGACGTCCACTGCTTTTTGCCTAGCTAAATCCATTACTACCTCGGACGGAGTGTATAATGGATTGATGATTTCTTCAATTGTACTAACGTGAACGGTAAAGGGAATGTGAAGCTGCTGAAGTAATTCTTTTCGACGAGGAGAGCCTGAGGCTAAAATTAATGTTTGTTTCATACATCTCACCTTTGCATTTTGATTTAAAAAAGAAGGACACACCGTTATTTTAGCAATTTCATCCCCAAATGACAATAAACAAGTGAGGCAGCATTACACTACCTCACTTGTTAAGACGTTACAAGGCTTTCATACTGCTGAAGAGCTTTTAACACGTATCGCTGAGCAAGCCAAGCATCTTTACTGCTTTTATTATCTTCATATGAAGAAAGAGAAGCAGCAGCTTTTTGAAGGGTGCTCACCATGGTTTTAATGTCTTCATTTGACGCTTCTTTCTGAACTTTTGTCAGCTCTTTTTTCAGAGATTTGATATCGGCTACCCGCTGTCCTTCAATCGCTTTAACAGATTGATCTAAGAGATTAGCCATAAACGGCTGCGCTGTTGTTATAACCGTTTGATCTTTTTTCCCTAATTCGCTAGTGGGCTTAATTTCATAAGACTTTACATATACATCTTTACCTTGTTGTTTATAAGTTTTACTAAGTGCGTTCGCTTTTTCTTCTCCAGTGGCAGCACCAACGACAAGAGAATAGGTTTTAGGTGAAAAGATCTCGCCTGCTTCGTTCTCTTCTTTCCATTTATCCATTGCTTTATTTGCAGCAGTTTTTGATGAAAAAGCACCTGCTTGAACAATGTAAAAGGAAAAAGGTTCTAAAGTAGAAGCAGCAGCTGATGTCCCCTTCGATTCCTGTTCGCTTTTCTTTTCAGCTTTACCAACACTTTCAGTGGTAGACGCTGTTTGAGAAGTTTTTTCTTCTTTCGTTTGCTCACTTGTTTGTGCTTTGCTTACAGGCTGTTCGCTTCCTGTCATCATTTTCACACCAACCATACCGATGCCGCTGCCTATTCCAACTGCTAGCAGTACAATCACAGCTGTTCGTTTGATCACACCGCCGTTTACCGTTTTAATCGAAACATTTTTAGGATGTAATCGCGGCTTTTTCTTTTTTTCATTTCTTACATCTTCAATAAACACCACTTTATTTTCTTCCACATGAGAATCTGTGGATCCCGGTTCCGGAAGAACCCACGTAAACTCGTCTTTTTCTGGCACTTGTTCTTCCTTGGATTGACCGTTGATTTTAATTGAAATTTTTCGTTCCTGCTTGTCCACTGCCCCACCGCCTTTAGTTAACGTAGTCTTAGTACCGGTTGCAAGCTGAGGTAAACCGACATAAAACATACACTTTTTTCCATGCTATCATAGAAGAAAAAAAAAATAACAAGACATTTGTCGTCTTGTTACAAAAGGTTTTCGCTATTTAGTTACAGAAATTTTAAATTTGTCGAAGAATTCAAGCTCAATAAAAATAGTTGCTAACATACCAATTTATCAATTCGTTTCCATGAAAATAAGCAGCGATTGTGCCTATAAAAATAAATGGAACGAAAGGAATTGGTACACCTACCTTTGCCTTTTTCATTAATAACGCTCCTATACTAACGATTCCGCCTATTAATATAGCTAAAAAAAGCGATAGCAAAACAAGCTTTACTCCAAGCACAATACCAATCAAAGCATACAGTTTAATATCTCCTTCTCCAAGCCCTCCTCTGCTGAGAAATGCGATTAGAAAGAGGAGAAAAAATGCGATTCCTCCTCCCATTAAGGAATCACTCCACGAATTTAATGGAATGAAAAGACGCTCAAGTAGAAAGATAGGCAAAAAGAAAAGCAGCACCTTATTTGGGACAATCATATAGGCTATGTCTGAGACAACTATAATTGTTAAAAAAGAAACAAAGGTTAATATGACAATCAGTTCTAACGTCATATTCAATCTAAAAAAAGCATATACAAATAAACTTCCTGTCGAAAATTCTATGAATGGGTAGATGAAGGAGATTTTTTTGTGACACATACTACATTTTCCTGCATTTTTAATGTAGGAGACTATGGGAATTAATTGTTGTGGAGAAAGAACGTATAAACAGTGTGGACAATGGGATCTTGGAGATAAAATAGATTTTTTCTGAGGTATTCTAAGTCCTGCTACGTTATAAAATGAACCTAACGTGATACCTGAAACAAAGGCATAGAGGTAAATTAAACTCATACTATTTCTTCCATCTCAGGCCTGCTGCTTAATTGTAGGTTTTCTTTTGAGTGAAGGAATGTATCTCGTTCCCTTAAATAGCTGCCAAGAAACGGAATGAGAAAAGCTGCAAGAAGACCTATTACGATAACCAGTACGATCACTTTCATTAGAGAAATTCCTTTATTCCTCGTTGACAGTTTATCCATTTCAATATCTCTCCTTTATTGATTAGTATCAAACAGCTCCTTGGTTAATAAACTGAATCATAATACCCATAAAAGTAATATTCTGTATGCCTCCTTCCTTAAAACACACTTTTTATAGGTAATAAGGATTATACCACTAAAAAACAAAAACAGCATAAAAAAACGTCTGCAAAAGCAGACGTCTTTTAATAGTAAGGAGCCATAAATAAGTAGACAATTACACCTGTAAGACTTACATAAAGCCAGATTGGCATTGTCCATCGCACAATTTTTTTGTGTTTTTCAACTTGCATTGTCCAGCCCCACACAAGTGCAAACAGTGCCAGCGGAACAATAATCGCTGCTAGGAAACTGTGTGTGATCAAAATGAAGAAGTAAATGGGACGAACGATTCCTTCTCCACCGAACGTAGCTGTTTCTGTGGAAATGTAATGGAATGTTAAATATGAAACTAAAAAGAGCAGTGTGGAAGTAAATGCTGCTAAAATAAAACCTTTATGAGCATTAATATTTTTCCTGAAAATTGAAATCAACGCTGCAACTAAAAAAATAAACGTAAAACTATTCAAAATAGCATTTAACCGTGGAAAGATAGTCAAATCAAAACTTACTTTTCCTTGATAGCCAATATTCGAAAAGAATAGCAGTAAAATAATAACATTCGCTATCACTGAAAAGGTAAGAATAATACCGGTAAAGTTTTTATTACTTTTTGGTACAATTTTTTCATTATTCTTACTCATGTTAACAATCTCCTTATTTAGTGATGTACATGTTTATTATATATCACTTACCTAGGGGGTGAAAGTGACAATACTTTGAACTTAGTGCTTCCTTATTATCCGTATCCCTTCCTCACATTATGTTAAAAGCAGCAAGATTTCACTTGCTGCTTTTGCTCATTTTAGAAGAAAAGCCCTTACTTCTGATATAAAATACAGAGACCCTGTAATCACGACCATGTCTTGTTCACCTGTCGCCTTTTCCTTTACGTAAGCAATTGCTTTTTTCCACTCTTCATCCATATGCTTATTATGATGAGTACTCATCTCATAAAGCTCCCCAGCTGCGCGAGCACGAGGAAAGTCAAACGACGTAAATGTAATACTTGCAGCGATTGTTTCAAGTTCTTGAACCATTCGATCAGCACTTTTATCATTTAAGCAGCTGAAAATTAAATGAATGTTTCGATTTTCATAATGAAGGCGTAAAGTAGATAACAAGCTATCAATGCCTTCTGCATTATGAGCCCCATCAATAATCGTTAAAGGATGCTCATTTACTATCTCAAAGCGGCCGTTCCACTTTGTATGCTGAATCCCTTTTATCATTTGCTCATTGGAGATAGAAAGCTTTTTCTTTTCTTTTAAATAACAAACGGCCATGAGAGCCAAAGCTGCATTTTTCACTTGATGATAGCCAAGCATATTTAATTCTAAATGTTCAAATGTGCCATACGGCGTTTTTAACGCAAAGCCTTCTCCATTTGCTAAGGGCTCATAGTTTTTAATGTCAAAATCTTTTCCTAACACAAATAACGAAGCATGCTTTGACTTTGCTTCTTCAGTAATGACATCAAGCGCCTTCACTTGCTCTGCACCGGTAATAATAGGGACTTCTTTTTTAATAATCCCCGCTTTTTCTGCTGCAATTTCTTCTACCGTATCACCTAGTATTGCCATGTGATCAAATCCAATGTTTGTAATAATACTCACCATAGGATTCACAACATTTGTTGAGTCATACCGTCCTCCAAGACCTGTTTCAAACACAGCATAGTCAACTGACTCATGATAGCCGAAATAAAGAAAAGCCATGACTGTAATCACTTCAAATTCCGTTGCCGATCCTAAGCTTGTATGTTCTAGTCGCTCCACAACAGGCTTTATTTCCTGAACAAGAGCGGTCATTGCTTCATTTGAAATAGGCGTTCCATTCACGCTGATCCGTTCATTAAATGTTTCGATATAAGGAGAAGTAAACGTTCCAACTTTATGCCCTGCTTCTTCTAACATGTTTCGCAAATAAGAAACGGTAGAACCTTTACCATTGGTCCCAGCAACATGAATAGCATTTAGATTTTGCTGCGGAAAATCAAGCTGCTCTAGCATCCATTCCATTCGTTCTAACCCCGGCTTGATTCCAAAGCGAAGTCTGTTATGAATCCAATCAAGCGCTTCTTCATATGTCGTTATCATCTTTTATTCACCTTTCTTTTCCATCGCTATTATTATGTAAAGAAAAAGCGTCGCTATACAAGCCACGCTTTTTCTGTTGGTTCATTAACCCATTGATTATCCGCGTAATTCAGCAATACGAGACTGAACAGCTTCGCGTTTTTCAACATAATCCTGCTCTTTTGCACGCTCTTCTTCTACTACTTTAGCAGGCGCTTTTGCAATAAAGCCTTGGTTGTTTAATTTCTTTTGTACACGTTCTACTTCTTTGTTTAACTTGCCGTATTCTTTTTCTAAACGCGCGATTTCTTCTTCGATATTAATTAAACCTTCAAGAGGTAAAATTAATTCTGCGCCTGTTACAACAGCAGTCATCGCTTTTTCATCTAATGAAACATCTGTTGAAATCACAAGCTCACTTGGATTACAGAAACGTTCTACATACGCACGGTTCTTTTCGAGCTGGCTTTGAATATTTTCATCTTTAGCTTTGATAAATAATTTTACTTGTTTGCTCATCGGCGTGTTCACTTCAGCACGAATGTTACGAACAGCGCGGATAATATCTACAAGTAAACGCATATCGTTAGCAGCTTCTTTATCAGAAAGCTCAGGGCGTACTTCCGGCCATTTAGCTACTGTAATTGATTCGCCTTCATGCGGCAAGCTTTGCCAAATTTCTTCGGTAATAAACGGCATGAATGGATGTAAAAGTCGCATTGTGTTATCAAGTACATAAGCTAAAATTGAGCGAGTTGTCTTTTTAGCTGCTTCATCTTCTCCGTAAAGAGGAAGTTTAGCCATTTCAATGTACCAATCGCAGAAATCATCCCAAATAAAGTTATAGAGAATACGTCCAACTTCACCGAATTCATATTTGTCAGCTAATTTTGTTACGTGCTCAATCGTTTCATTTAAGCGCGTTAAAATCCATTTATCAGCAACTGACTTTTCGCCTGATAAATCAAGCTCTTCAAATGTGATGCCGTCCATGTTCATTAATGCAAAACGAGAAGCATTCCAAATTTTATTTGCAAAGTTCCACGTCGCTTCGACTTTTTCAAAGCTGAAGCGTAAATCTTGTCCTGGTGAGCTTCCTGTAGATAAGAAGTAGCGAAGAGAATCTGCACCGTATTTCTCGATTACTTCCATTGGGTCTACACCGTTACCAAGTGATTTACTCATTTTACGACCTTCAGCATCTCGTACAAGACCGTGAATGAGTACATCGTCAAACGGACGTTTACCCGTAAATTCAAGACCTTGGAAAATCATGCGAGATACCCAGAAGAAAATAATATCGTAGCCTGTTACAAGCACGTTTGTTGGGTAGTAGCGTTTGAAATCAGCTGCATCCAAATCGGGCCAGCCCATTGTTGAGAATGGCCATAGCGCTGAACTGAACCATGTATCTAATACATCTGAATCTTGTTCCCAGTTTTCGATATCTGCTGGAGCCTCATGATCTACGTATACTTCTCCAGTTTCTTTATGATACCAAGCTGGAATGCGATGTCCCCACCAAAGCTGACGCGAAATACACCAGTCGCGAATATTTTCCATCCAGTGTAAGTATGTCTTTTCAAAACGATCAGGCACGAAGTTTACTTTTTCTTCTTGCTTTTGAAGATCTACTGCTTTATCTGCTAACGGCTGCATTTTTACAAACCATTGAGTTGATAAATAAGGTTCAACAACGGCACCGCTTCGTTCACTGTGACCTACTGAATGCATGTGGTCTTCAATGTTGAACAATACACCGTCTTCTTGAAGGTCTTTAACAATTTGCTTACGGCAAGCAAAACGATCCATTCCTTCATATTTACCTGCTTTGTCATTCATCGTACCGTCCTGATTCATCACTAAAATACGCTCTAAATTATGGCGGTTTCCAATTTCAAAATCGTTCGGGTCATGAGCAGGCGTAATTTTCACCGCACCAGAACCGAATTCCATATCTACATAATCATCGCCTACGATTGGAATTTCACGACCTACAATCGGAAGGACAACCTTTTTGCCGATTAAGTGCTTATAGCGATCATCTTCAGGGTGAACAGCTACAGCCGTATCTCCTAGCATTGTTTCAGGACGAGTTGTTGCGATTTCAATATGTCCAGAACCATCTGCCAACGGATAGCGCATATGATAAAACGCACCTTGTACATCTTTGTAAATAACCTCGATGTCTGAAAGAGCTGTTTTTGTAGCTGGATCCCAGTTAATAATATATTCTCCGCGATAGATTAACCCTTTTTTGTAAAGCGTTACGAATACTTCGCGCACTGCTTTAGAAAGGCCTTCATCAAGCGTGAAGCGCTCGCGTGAATAGTCTAAGCCAAGTCCTAGCTTCGACCACTGCTGGCGAATAAAGCTTGCATATTCTTCTTTCCATTTCCATGTTTCGGCTACAAAATTTTCGCGGCCTAGATCGTAGCGGCTTTTCCCTTCGCTGCGAAGCTTTTCTTCTACTTTTGCCTGCGTTGCAATCCCCGCATGGTCCATGCCAGGAAGCCATAAAACGTCATAGCCTTGCATGCGCTTCATACGCGTTAAGATGTCTTGTAACGTTGTATCCCAAGCGTGGCCTAAATGTAGCTTGCCCGTTACGTTTGGGGGTGGAATTACAATTGTATATGGCTCTTTTTCAGGGTCATTTGTTGCTTCAAAAAACTTCCCGTCTAACCAATACTGATAACGATTTTCTTCAACGGCTTTTGGATCATACTTCGTTGGAAGAGTCACTTCTTTTTCAGACATAATGTATACCTCCATAATATAAAGTTTCAGTCTTTAGAAACTGTGTAAAGCTTTTATAAACATAAAAAAACTCCTTTCCTAATAAAAGGACGAAAGGAGTTGATTTCGCGGTACCACCTTTTTTTATAGACGTATCCCGTTTGATAAGCCTATACACTTCATTTCATAACGGTTGATTAACCGGCTTTTTCTACTGAGCTATGCAGCTGTTCAAAAAAGCTACTCATAGGCGACATTCCGAGTGCACATTCTTAAGAAATCTCACAGCAGCTGATTTCTCTCTCTGAAAGACGAACATCCCGTACTCTTCCTATTCACTGTATTTATGTATGAATTTCTCTTAATTATACTATATGAAAAAATGTTGAATCGTCAATAATCTTCTCCACTTTTTTACGATTATATTCATAATTTTTTTGTTCTGCTCTTTATTTTTTCATTCACTCGCTAATTTTGGAAATAAAATGAAGAGTCCGCTCAAAAAAATGACACCATTTCTTTCTTTTTTCATATACTTACTTTAACCTGGGCACGTGGATTGAAAGGGGCATGTACAAATGAAGAAACGAATAAATGTAAATTCGTATCAGCTGCAGCGGTGGCTCAAAACAGCAGGAGCGGCTTGTGGACAGTTTATTGTTCCTTTAACAATTTTTCAAGGTATACGTACACTATTTTTCCCTACAACCTTTGATGTACTGTTGTTGGCACTGCTTGCCATACTAGCGGTTGCTTTATATTCGGACTGGATTTAAAAACCCAAGCGCTATTCGTTCGCTTGGGCTTGTGCAGCTGCTTCCGCTGCCATTTTTTTTTGCTGATCTACTTCAAATATTTTAATATTGAGCTGTTCAATGTTTTTCGTCAGCCAGTATGCTCGAATAAATGACTGCATATGTTCAAGCTCTGTTTTACTTTCTTTATGCTGCCTATATTGAACGATACACTGATACAAGGGTTCTGGAAACGCCAAATAACTGTGTAAAAGCAGCCGTTCCTCTTCTCTGAGAGCAAAATGTTTTTCATACGTACTAAACCACTCATAGCTGTCATAGGTAGTTACTGGGTATGTGCGAAGAGTACGGAAATAAAATGAGACCAAATCATAAATCGGTGAAGCATCTTTTGCATGTTCAAAATTAATAAAAAAACCATTTCCCCGTTCATCATAGATAAAATGTTTAGCCGATAGCTTTCCATGAGACGTAACCAGCCGGATCTTTTCTTTTTCTTCCATTTCATCGTTCCACTGATCGAGCTTTCCAAAACCAAATTCAAGCGCTCTTGTCATTTCATAATAAAACGTACAGTAATGCAATTCAAACGGGGACATATAGATTTTTTTCTCGCATTCTGCTACATACTGCTTCAGCTCTTCCTGACGTTTCTCCCACGTTTCTTTCATCGATGTATAATGATTTTCTATATCTTCTTTTTTCACTTCTACTTCCTGCGCCGAAGCGCCGTGAAGCTTAGCAAGCTCTTGAAATAATTTATGATATCGAATATCACGCTCTTCGGTCGGATTATTTGGGAGCCACGGCATTAAGTAATACGAGCCGCTTTCATCTGAAACAATGGGCTGAGAACGCTTTGTTTGATAAATAGGGACAAATCCCATCCATCCTTTTTGATACACGTTCTGCAGCTTTTGAATGAAGTTTTGATTTCGTTCTTGATGATTCGCCATTTCTTTAAGCGCAAATACGCCGGTTTTCGTATAGACTTTTTTTACTTTTCCGTAGTCTTCGATAAAGTCAACATCTAAGTCATATTCTTTTAACAATACTTTGTAGTCTGCTACTGTCCGCTGCATCTATATTCTCCTTCCTCGTAAAAAATAAAGAAAACAGTTAAGACATTATATGCGTCAAAACTGTTTTCTTTCCGACTTTAACGAACGGGAATATTTAAGATGCTTCCTTCTTCCAGCTCATATTCATCTTCTAAATTATTCACTCGTAAAATGTTTTGTACATTCGTATTATAGCGGTTTGCTATCGTATCAAGCGAATCTCCGTCTTGAACAATACAAAGCTTCCACGTTGAAAAAGCTTCTTCTTCCCGCGAAAAGAGCTTTGTTAAATAAAGGGCGTTTTCATTTCGGCCGCTTTCATTTTCTTCTTTCCGAAATTCAACAATAATCTTTTCCTCTTCTTGTTCAGCTTCTTCTTGCTCAGCCTCTTGTTGAACGTCAGCATACGTATTCAATTCACTAGCTTGCGATTCTTCGAAGCTTTCTTGCTCTTGACGAAGCTGAAACAGTTCAATCACATTGTCTTCTCTTTCTTCCTCGATTTGGGCCTCTTTTTTCACTTCGACTTCAAATGGTTCATATGCTTCCTCTTCATATTCCACAACCGGCTCAGCACGAGATTCTTTTTTAAATACAGATGAAAAATAACTAGGGGTCTCTTCTGAATGCTCTTCTGAATGCTCTTCTTCAATAGCCTCTGCCTCTAAAAGTGCGGGAGCTTCACGATAGCTTACGTCAAACTCTTGTTCTTCTTCTTCTTGAGCAACGTTTTCAGTATATACCTCTTCAGCATCGTCCACTTCTTCATAAGAGACGATGTGCTGTTCCTCCGAAAACTCTTCCTCTTCTTCTCGTTCCTCATGCTGTTCTCCGTACAATCCTGTGATGGACAAGTCAGCCATTAGCTGCAGCTGATTTGTGTCTGGCAATTCATAATCAAATAAATCAATAGATACATATACGTCTTCAATACTTTGAATACGATTTTTAGGAATGGTAATATCAACAGGAAATTGATGTGATAATTCAGCCGTTCCGTCTTCACGGACAGAGATAGATTGCACTTGATTCTCATTTGTATATTCGCGTAACGAGTGCTCTCCCTCGTACGTTTCGTATTCACCTGTTAATTGTAATGCTCCTCGAATAGACACGTATTGGTCATATTCTTGAATAGATACTTGAGGCTCTAAGGAGATAGACAAAAGTTGTGAGACTTCCTGTCCTTTTTGAAACCATACTGATTCTTCTACGGAAAAACGCAGACATGATAAATTATCCTGCGACAAATTGTTCTCCCCCTTCCAACACCCGCCAGGTAATAGCGCGGTCATTAAAGATGTATGAACAAATAAATTAAAATATGTCTTTAAAACTAAAAAAGCTTACGGAATACTCCGTAAGCTTTGATATAAAAGTCAATCTTATTTATCTGTTTATCCACGTAACTTCGAAAAGGCTTTTTCAGCTGCTGCAATTGTATGTTCAATGTCTGCATCTGTATGAGAAGTTGATAAAAACATTCCTTCGAATTGAGAAGGAGGTAAAAACACGCCTTCATTAGCCATTTCACGATAGTAAGCTGCAAAATAATCTAAATTCGATGTTTTCGCTGTTTCGTAATTTATTACCTGTTCGTTTGTAAAGAAGAAACCGATCATTGAACCAGCTCGGTTTACCGTAAACGGCACATCATATTTTTCAGCTGCTGCCATCAATCCTTCTTCTAAGCGATCTGCTTTACGAATGAACTCATCGTAGGATTGAGATGTCAGCTGCGTTAACGTCTCGTATCCAGCTGTCATCGCAAGCGGATTACCTGATAATGTACCTGCTTGATAAATCGGGCCGCTTGGTGCAACTCGCTCCATAATTTCAGCTTTACCACCGTAAGCACCCACTGGTAAACCGCCACCGATTACTTTTCCTAAGCAAGTTAAGTCAGGCATAATGTTGTAGTATCCCTGTGCACAGTTGTACGCTACGCGGAACCCTGTCATTACTTCATCAAAAATTAGCAGTGAGCCATATTCTGATGTGATATCACGAAGCCCTTGTAAGAAACCTGGCTGAGGCGGTACCACACCCATATTTCCTGCTACCGGTTCAACGATTACTCCGGCAATGTCATCTCCGAATTCTTTAAAAGCATATTGTACGCTTTCTAGATCATTGTACGGCACTGTAATCGTGTTTTTAGCGATTCCTTCAGGCACTCCCGGGCTATCTGGTAGGCCTAACGTTGCAACGCCTGAGCCAGCTTTAATTAGAAGAGAGTCACCATGTCCATGGTAACAGCCTTCAAATTTTAAAATTTTGTTGCGGCCCGTATAGCCACGTGCTAAACGCAGTGCGCTCATCGTTGCTTCCGTACCTGAACTCACCATACGGACGATTTCAATTGAAGGAACGCGCTCAATAACAACCTTAGCAAGCTCATTTTCAATTAATGTTGGTGCACCAAAGCTTGTACCAGATTCCGTTACTTTTTTTACTGCTTCAACTACTTGATCGTTGGAATGTCCGTGAATTAAAGGTCCCCATGATAAGACGTAGTCAATATATTTGTTGCCGTCAATATCGTAAATCGTAGCGCCTTTTCCTCGTTCCATAAAAATAGGATCCATATCTACTGATTTAAATGCACGAACAGGACTGTTTACTCCACCCGGCATTAATTGCTGCGCTTCTAAAAAAGCTGCTTTTGACTTTTCATAACTTCTCATGTGTAAGCCTCCTTAATTACTTGTCAGATAACCAGCGTGCTGCGTCTTTAGCATGATACGTTACAATTAAATCCGCTCCTGCACGCTTCATGCTAATTAATTTTTCAAGAACAATCTCTTTTTCATTTACCCAGCCGTTTTGAGCTGCCGCTTTAATCATTGAATATTCACCGCTCACATTATAAGCTACTACCGGTAAATTAAACGTATTTTTTACATCGCGCATAATATCTAAATATGATAGAGCCGGTTTTACAATTAAGAAATCTGCTCCTTCTTCGACATCAGATTCCGCTTCTCGAAGTGCTTCTAAGCGATTGGCTGGGTCCATTTGATATGTTTTACGGTCTCCAAATTGAGGAGAAGAATGCGCTGCATCGCGGAATGGTCCGTAAAAAGCAGATGCATATTTAACAGCATAAGACATCACGGGCACATCTTCAAATCCAGCTTCGTCTAGACCGTGGCGAATAGCTGCCACGAAACCGTCCATCATGTTTGAAGGCGCAATAATATCCGCTCCTGCTTTAGCTTGACTGACCGCTGTACGCGCTAATAAGTCAAGGCTAGGATCGTTTAAGATTTTTCCGTCTTCAATTACACCACAGTGGCCATGATCTGTGTATTGACATAAGCATGTATCTGCGATAACAACAAAGTCTGGAAAACTTTCTTTAATTTGACGAATACCTTTTTGGACAATTCCGTGGTCATGGTATGCCTGTGAGCCGACCGCATCTTTTTCAGCGGGAACACCAAATACCATAGCTGACTTGATTCCTAAATCGACTAACTCTTGGATTTCATCATTCAAGTAGTCTAAAGAAATTTGATCCACACCTGGCATTGATTTTACAGCATTTCTTTTTTGTTCACCTTCTACAATAAAAATAGGATATATAAAGTCTTCAGCATGTAAATGTGTTTCACGTACAAGCGCACGCATATTTACAGAATTACGAAGACGACGATGACGTGTAAATTGTAAATCTTTCATGTTAAAATCCTCCTTTATTATTCAAAACAACTAACCAACATATCTATCATACCATTTATTGTGTATGTGTTAGGAACAAGATGCTTAATTCCATATTCGCTCGCTGTCTGACTCGTAATAGGACCGATGCAAACAACTTTGGTTCTATTTATAAGCTCAAGCCAATTAGGAATATCTTTAACTGACTCGACAAAAAATCTCACTGTAGAAGAACTTGTAAAAGTAATGGCATCAATTCCTGTTTCTAAATGTTGCTTAACCAAGCGTTCAGAGTCTTGATTTCGAATGGTCTGATATACAACTAAATCCGTTACCTCACAGTCTTTTAAGCCATCTTTTAAAACAGAGCGGGCTAATTGTCCTCGTACAAGGAGAACTCGCTCGTGATGTGACACATTTGCTTTTAACGACTCAAGAAGTGATTCCGCAACGTATTCTTTTGGAACAAGTTGCACGTTAACATCATGTTTTTCTAGCAATTTTGCGGTTTTTTCTCCAACCGCAGCCACTTTTAATCTTTTTAAAGCACTCCAACTGATATTTAACTCTTGTAGCCATTCAAAGAAAAAAGAAATGCCGTTTTGACTTGTAAAAACAATCCAATCAAAACAGTCAATCGACAGCAGGACATCTTCCACTTCTTTTTCATTGTTAGAACGTGCGAACGTGAGGACTGGTAAGCTTAAAGGTATGCCTCCAAGCTTTTTAATCTGTGCTGCAAATGAATGAGCCTGCTTCGCTTCTCTTGTAATCAAAACTTTTTTTAAAAAAAGAGGAGCCTCATGACTCATTATTTGTCCAGCTCCTCTTTTACACGGTCAATTAAAAGCTTAGCTCCTTGAGATGTTAAGCGCTCAGCAGCTTCTGAACCGATAGCAACGGGGTCTTTTCCCGTAATTTGCTCTTTGTAAATCGTTTTGCCATCAGGAGACGCGACTAGCGACGTTAGCTCAATGTTTCCGCCGTTCAATATACGCCCATAACCCGCAATCGGCACTTGGCATCCGCCTTCCATCTCTTTTAAAAATACGCGTTCAGCTCTAACAGCACGAGCGGTTTCATCATGATTTAGAGCTTGAAGAAGCGATAATAATTCATGGTCATTTTCTCGGCATTCGATAGCTAAAGCTCCTTGTCCTACAGCGGGAACGCTTATTTCCGGCTCTAGGTACTGAGTGACCGTATCTCTCGACCAGCCCATACGAGATAACCCTGCAGCTGCCAAGATAATCGCATCGTAATCTTCATTTTTTAATTTCTCTAGGCGTGTGTCGATATTTCCTCGAATCCATTTAATTTCGATATCTGAACGCATAGATAGAAGCTGTGCCCCTCGACGCAAGCTGCTTGTCCCAATCACAGCACCGCTTGGTAGCTCCTCAAATCGTTCACCATTTTTTGAAATAAGCGCATCACGATGATCTTCTCGTAAAGGAATACATCCAATCGTTAATCCTTCTGGCAAAACAGCTGGCATATCTTTCATACTATGAACGGCCATATCAATTTCTTCATCTAACATGGCTTGTTCAATTTCTTTTACAAAAAGACCTTTACCGCCTACTTTGGACAGCGTTACATTTAAAATTTGGTCCCCTTTTGTAACCATTTCTTTAATTTCAAACTCAAAAGGAAGACCTTGTTTTTTTAACTGTTCAATGACCCACTTGGTCTGTGTTAACGCAAGTTTGCTTCGACGAGAGCCGACAATAATTTTTCGCATGTTGTCCTCCTAATTACGAACCCCAAAAGTGAAAATTCGATAAACTGCCAAATAAAAAGAAATTAATAAGTAAGACTAAGAACAATCCAATATTCCACATTGCGATTGCCTTTCCTTGAATACCTCTACGCAGTCTAGCATACAAGTAAGCGCTGTATGCAACAAACATTAAAAATGAACCTAACACTTTTGTATCGTACCAATGAAAATCTACGTATTTAATATAAGCCCATATGATTCCTAAGATTAACGAAAGCAATAACAGCGGTACACCAATTAAAATTAATACATAGGACATGTAATCTAGCTTTGTTAAATCTTCAATTCTTAGCAAGCGCTTGCCCCACTTCTTCTTTTTCAATAAATTATACTGAACAAGATACAGAGCGGAAAAAACAAAAGAGACTGAAAAAGCGCCGTAAGATAAAATAGCCATGGTAATATGAATGATTAATAATTCTGACACAAGGCGCTCCGACTGGACAGCAGTGTATGTTTCAAGTGGAGCAAACGTATGAATAGCCATAATTAAGAAACCAATCACATTTGTAAAAAACACCATAAAATCAACGCGAAACAGGCGATTAATCACAAGTGAAAGAGTAATTAAGACCCACGCGTAAAAATACAGCCCTTCAGAAACGGTAAGAATAGGAAACCTTCCCGTCTCAAACATTCGTAAAATTAAAAAGGCTGTTTGCAAAACCCACACAATAGAAAGTAACCAGAAGGCTATCGAGTTTGCCTTCCGGTTATTTTGTACAAAATCAATAAAATATAATAAAACGCTCGCCGCGTATAAAATCACAATCAATTCATAGATTCTGGTTAATTCCATATCAACCATTATTCAATCCTCACTTAAGACTGATAAGCTACTGAATGAGACGTAATCGATGTATGAAGCTGCTCTTCTTTTTCTTTTTGCAAAGCAACTTCCTGTTCAATATTAAAAATCTTCATGAACAGCTCTAAAGACTCTTCAGCATGTTTCTCTCCAGCCAATTCTTTCGCGTGTAAAATTGGATCGCGAAGAAGTTGATTAATTATACTTTTTGTATGTTTATTTAAAACTTTGCGCTCACGCTCAGATAAATCTGGGAGCTTACGATCAATGCTTTTCATCGTTTCAGCTTGAATGGTAAGTGCTTTTTGACGAAGTGCAGAAATAACAGGCACAACGCCTAATGTACCAAGCCAAGACTTGAAAGCAACAATTTCAGCTTCAAGCATAATTTCAATTTCATCCGCAGCTTTTTGACGCTCTTGCAAATTGGATTCTACAATCCCGTTTAAATCGTCGATATCATATAAAAAGACCGTCTCTAGCTCATCTAGTTCTGGATCTAAGTCACGCGGAACGGCGATGTCTACCATAAACAATGGACGGCCTTTACGCGTACGCTCGGCTTCACTCATCATTTGTTTCGTTACTACATAGTCATTAGCCCCTGTTGAACTAATTAAGATATCTGCTTCGCTTAAAGCATGTTGAAGATCAGCAAATGGTTTGGCTTCTCCAGAAAAACGGTTTGCTAGCTCTTGTGCCTTTTCAAATGTTCGATTCACTACCGTTACTTTTTTAGCTCCGCTGCCATATAAATTCTGTACGGCAAGCTGACCCATTTTTCCCGCACCAAGAATCAACACATGTTTGGACGATAAGTCTCCAAAAATCTTTTTAGCAAGCTCTACCGCTGCATAGCTGACAGAAACTGCATTTGCACCAATTTCTGTTTCATGATGAGCTTTTTTGGCTAATGTCACAGCTTGTTTAAACAGCTGATTAAAAACCGTTCCAATTGTTTCTTCTTCTTGAGCAAGCAAAAAGCTTGAACGTACTTGTCCAAGAATTTGTGTTTCACCAATCACCATTGAATCTAATCCACATGCTACTCGGTATAAATGTTCGATGGCTCCATCATTTTCATAGATGGTTAAATAAGGCGAGAACTCTTCTTTATCTATTCCGAACCATTCAGCTAAAAATGCTTTTACATAATAACGGCCCGTGTGTAATTGATCAACAACAGCATAAATTTCCGTACGATTGCATGTTGAAACAATGATGTTTTCCAAAATACTTTTTTGGCCGCTTAACGTTTTCATGGCAGATGCTAGTTCTTGCTCATTAAAACTAAGCTTTTCTCTTATTTCAACAGGGGCTGTTCGAAAGTTTAAGCCGACTGCTATAATATGCATTTGTACATACCCCCTATAATTGAAATGTGCTTATTTATCCGAATTTGACGGGCAGTAACCCCTAAATTCCCAAAGAGCTACAGTGAGATAACTGCCCGTAAAATCCGGCGTTCTTCATTCTACTATTCGTAAAAAGCGGCGTACATTACACAGGTGTAAGCTTCGCCTTATCTCTAACTATTATAACATGTTCTATAAGTCATTCGAAAAAAAAATGTGAACAGTCTTTGAAAACATGTGTTAAGATATTAACTGTTATTCCGTAATAAATTGTATCAAAAAAGCAGCGTTTTATCACGTTTTCTGTTTTGAAACACCTGGAGGTTACTATGAAAAAGCAATCAATGTTTTTTGGTGTCTTACTAGTTGGATTTGGAATCTTTTTCTTACTGAATGAACTACATATGAGCATTGCAGCAAAGGTATACACGTGGCCTGTACTGTTAATTTTAATAGGAGCAGCCCTGTTAACTGAGTCTGCTTTATCTCAAGATCATTCAAACTTGCTTGCAAGCTACATATTAATCACTTTAGGTATTCATTTCTATGTAAGTGAACAAATTCCCTTTTGGCCTACGAATATTAGCATGGTCGTTTTTATGGTGGCCATTAGCTTTTTACTCAGTGCTAGAAAAGCCAAATCAGGCTTTTTCCAAGGCGGCACTCTTTTAATTATTGCCATTTTAATGATGTTTTCAGACCGTCTTAAACTATTTTTGCCAAAAGTTGAAGACGGCGTAAATTATTTAACAACCTTCTGGCCTATTTTATTGTTACTAGTTGGGCTATATTTATTATTTTTCAAACGAAAGTAATCTATGTAAACAAGTTAAAAAAATGGAACGTTTGACTCACTTCCTGTTAGAGTGATGATAAACGTTCCATTTTTTTAGATTCTATTCCTTTGTTTAGTGAGTCATGCGATACTGCAAAGATTTCCACGCTTTATCTTTTCCTTCACCTGTTTCAGATGAGAAATGAATTAATTCATCATTTGGATCTAAGTCCAGCGTTTCTCTCACTACTTTTAAGTGCTTTTGCCATTTTCCTTTAGGAATTTTATCAGCTTTCGTTGCAATAACCATAACGGGAAGGTCATGGTGCTTCAAAAACTCATACATCATAACGTCATCCTTTGAAGGAGCATGGCGTAGATCAACAATCATTAACACAGCTTTAAGCTGCTCACGATTTGTTAAATACGTTTCAATCATTTTCCCCCATGCTTCACGCTCTTTTTTAGACACTTTTGCAAACCCGTACCCAGGTACGTCTACAAAGTGAAGGATTTCATTAATTAAAAAGAAATTAAGCGTTTGAGTTTTTCCGGGCTTAGACGACGTACGCGCTAAGCTTTTGCGATTGAGCATCTTGTTAATAAAAGATGATTTTCCTACATTTGAACGGCCTGCTAACGCAAACTCTGGCAGGTTTTCTTTAGGATATTGTTCAGGGCGTACGGCACTGATAACAATATCGGCTTGAGTTACTTTCATTTTACCTCTCCTACTAGCGCATGTTCCAATACTTGGTCCACATGTGACACAAGAACGATGTCTAATTCCTCTTGTACACTGTCAGGGATATCTTCAATATCACGTTCATTATCATGAGGGATTAATATTTTAGTTAATCCGGCACGATGTGCACTAAGTGACTTTTCTTTTAAACCGCCGATTGGTAATACGCGACCTCTTAGTGTAATTTCTCCTGTCATTCCTACTTCTCTACGCACTGGTTTACCCGTTAGTGCTGATACTAGAGCAGTGGCAATGGTAATTCCTGCAGAAGGTCCATCCTTTGGTACAGCTCCTTCTGGAACATGGATATGAATATCATGTTTTTCATAAAACTTTTCATCAATTCCTAGTTTCTCTGCATTTGAACGCACGTAGCTAAATGCTGCCTGAGCTGATTCTTTCATCACGTCTCCAAGTTTTCCAGTTAGCACTAGTCTTCCTTTACCAGGGGACAAGCTTACTTCAATGGCTAGCGTGTCTCCTCCTACAGTTGTGTAAGCAAGACCTGTAGCAACGCCGACTTGATCTTCCGTCTCAGCCTGTCCGTAACGGAACCTAGGCTTGCCAAGGAATTCTTCAAGCGTTTTGGCCGTCACCACCACGCGTTTTTTCTCGCCAGAGACTACGATACGAGCTGCTTTTCGACAAATGGAAGCAATTTCGCGTTCAAGGTTACGAACACCCGCTTCTCTCGTATATAAACGGATGATTGCTGTTAACGCGTCATCGCGAATCTGCAAATTGCCCTTTTGCAATCCGTGATTTTCTAGTTGGCGCAGCAATAGGTGACGCTTCGCGATTTCAAGTTTTTCCAGCTCCGTGTAACCAGCAATTTGAATAATTTCCATTCGATCGCGCAGCGGCCCCGGAATCGTAGCTAAGTTATTGGCTGTAGCCACGAACATCACTTTTGATAAATCATACGTTTCTTCTATATAGTGATCGCTGAAATTATGGTTTTGTTCAGGATCCAATACTTCTAACAAAGCAGAAGACGGGTCTCCACGGAAATCATTTGACATTTTATCGATTTCATCAAGCAGAAATACCGGATTAATCGTTCCTGCTTTTTTCATTCCTTGAATAATGCGTCCAGGCATAGCTCCCACGTACGTGCGACGATGACCGCGGATTTCTGACTCATCTCTCACGCCGCCTAGAGACACTCGTACAAAATGACGATCTAGAGACGTGGCAATTGAACGGGCTAGGGATGTTTTCCCTACGCCAGGAGGTCCTGCTAAACATAAAATAGGGCCTTTAAGAGATTTTGTCAACTGCTGCACAGCTAGATATTCTAATACGCGTTCCTTCACCTTTTCAAGGCCATAGTGCTCATCGTTCAGCACTTGTTCAGCATTATGAATATTGAGCGTATCTTCCGTTTCATTTGTCCAAGGTAGCGCAATCAACCACTCGATATAATTTCGAATGACTGAGCTTTCAGCGGAGGTAGCAGGAATTTTTTCATAGCGATCCAATTCTTTAAACGCCACTTGTTTGACATGGTCCGTCATCCCACTTGCTTCAATTTTTTCGCGAAGTGTTGCTACTTCTCCTGTCTTTCCTTCTTTGTCTCCAAGCTCTTTTTGAATCGCCTTCATTTGCTCACGAAGATAATACTCTTTCTGAGTGCGTTCCATTGATTTCTTTACACGCTGTCCAATTTTTTTCTCCAGCTGCAAAACTTCTTGCTCGTCTTGAATATGAGAAATGATCGTATTTAATCTTTCCTTCACATCAGTTATTTCTAAAATTTCTTGTTTAAGCTGAATTTTTATTGGTAAATGAGAGGCTACAATATCCGCTAATCTTCCTGGTTCTTCAATGTCGCTTACGGTTGAAAGAGTTTCAACGGACACCTTTTTGGAAAGTTTTATGTATTGTTCGAAATAGTCTAAAAGCGTGCGCATCAGCGCTTTATCTTCTACATCAACCTGATGTTCTTCATTTTGCTTTTCCACGTGCACAACAAAATATTCTTCGCTGTCTTCAAATTCTGTAACGGTTACGCGATTTAGTCCTTCTACTAAGACGCGCATCGTTCCATTCGGCAGCTTTAGCATTTGTTTAATTTTTGCTAACGTACCGGTTCTATATAAATCCTCTTTTGTTGGCTCATCGATACCCATATCTTTTTGTGATACTAAACAAACTAAGTGATCATCCATCATTGCTTTTTCTAATGCTTGCACAGATTTATCTCGCCCAACATCTAAATGAAGCACCATTGTCGGATAGACGATCAAACCTCGTAAAGGCAATAGCGGCATTGTCAATTTTTCTTTTTCTGCCATGCAATGAACACCTCCAATGCTCGTCAATTAAAGTATGTAAAGTGTGAATTCTTTTAACAATTTTATCTCATTTGTATACACATGTCTAACAATAGTAATTACTAATTGTACCATGAGAAAGAATTAAAAGGCAAAACATATCTTTTTAAGCTCTTTTCATAAAAAAACGCCTTTTTCGTTGGCTGTGTATAAAGGTTTTATACGCGAAAAAGGCGATGAATATTCATCTGACCATTAATTTTTAATTATCATGATAGAATTAGCTAGATTCTCTATTTGAAATAGCTGGATCTACCGACAAATGTGCAACATGCTCATGTACAGACAATAGCGCTTGTTCAAACACCTCTGTTAAATGATGGACAGGAATAATATCGATACCTTTTACCTTTTCTACCATTGCATTCATATTTTCCTTTGGCACAATCACCGTCTGAACGCCTGCTTGTTTTGCTGCCTTGATTTTTGGAATCACACCGCCAATTGGCTTTACGTTGCCGTGCAGACCAATTTCTCCTGTCATTGCTACCGTATGTTTAATTGGCACTTCATAAATCGCTGAGTAGATCCCTGTTGCCATCGCAATACCAGCAGAAGGTCCATCAATTGGCACGCCTCCCGGAAAGTTTACATGAATATCATACTCATCGGCTGGAACATCCATTGAACGAAGAACCGTTATGACATTTTCAATTGAGCTTTTAGCCATACTTTTACGGCGAATAGACTTCCCTTGAGTCCCTATACTTTCCTCTTCAACGATACCTGTAATAATAATGTTCCCTTTCTCTTTTGCAGGAATCGCTTTGACTTCAATTTCTAAAAGTGCTCCAGAGTTGGGCCCGTACACTGCTAATCCATTAATAAGTCCCACTTTTTCCTCATCTGCAATTTTCGGATCGTGCCTTGGAGATAGTTGACTAGAATGAACAATCCATTCAATATCTTCATTTTTAATGTCCGTTCGTTCCTCTGATATCGCTAATCCAGCCGCAATTTGCATCATATTAACCGTTTCACGTCCATTGCGTGCATATGTAGAAAACAGAGATAAACCTTCTTCTGATATATCCATTCTTACTTTATTTGCTGCTTTTTTTGCAACTGTAATAATTTCGTCGCGATCAAGCTCACGGAAAAATACCTCTACGCATCTGGAACGAATGGCAGGCGGAATTTCATTAGGCGTTCTAGTCGTCGCACCAATCAAACGAAAGTCTGCTGGCAACCCATTTTGAAAAATATCGTGAATATGTGTTGGGATTTGTGTGTTTTCTTCGCTGTAATAGGCGCTTTCCATAAACACTTTTCGATCTTCTAGAACCTTTAACAGCTTATTCATCTGAATAGGATGGAGCTCTCCAATTTCATCAATAAATAAAATCCCCCCGTGTGCATCTGTAACCGCTCCTTGTTTTGGCTGCGGAATTCCAGCTTGGCCCATGGCACCTGCTCCTTGGTAAATAGGATCATGAACAGACCCAATCAAAGGATCAGCAATGCCTCGCTCATCAAAACGCGCCGTAGTTGCATCTAACTCTACAAATACAGCCGATTGTTTGAAAGGTGATTTTTTATTTTTTTTTGCTTCTTCTAACACTAGACGTGCTGCTGCGGTTTTTCCTACTCCAGGCGGCCCATATACAATCACGTGCTGTGGATTAGGGCCGCAAAGGGCCGCCTTTAGTGACCGAATTCCATCCTCTTGTCCGACAATATCGGAGAAGCTAGACGGCCTCACACGTTCGGCAAGCGGCTCAGTTAAAGAGATGGCTCTCATTTTCTGCAATTGCTCCATTTCTTTCTTTGAATCCCGGTCAATTGAGACTTTTTGCGTACGCTGATTGCGTAATAAATTCCAAAAATATAAGCCAATGATGATACCAAAAAAGAGTTGGACCATTAAGGCAATATTCGTCCAGTTCATAGATAAACCTCCTGCGCAGTTTAGTAAGATAATTATCAGTTATTATCTCCCTGCAGCAGTAGGAATAAACAAGATTCTAGTAAAAAGTAAAATTTAGTTGTGCTTCATCAACAGAAAAAAGCCGGGTACTCAAATTGAGTACCCGGCTTTTTTTATGCTGATGTTTTGCTGCCTTCTTGAATAGTAGATCCGTCTTCTAATACGAACTTAGGAGCCGCTTGATCACGAACAGTTTCACCTGTGATAATACATTTTGTAATATCATCACGTGAAGGAAGATCAAACATTACATCTAACATAATACCTTCAATGATTGAACGTAGACCACGAGCACCTGTTTTACGCTCGATTGCTTTTTTAGAAATTTCTACTAAAGCCTCGTCTTCGAACTCAAGTTCAACGTCATCAAGTTCAAGCATTTTTTGATATTGTTTCACTAGTGCATTTTTCGGTTTTGTTAAAATCTCAACTAGCGCTTCTTCATCAAGAGGCACTAAGCTAGCAGTAACCGGTAAACGACCAATAAACTCTGGAATTAAACCAAATTTCAATAAATCTTCCGGTAATACTTTTGCTAGTAACTCTTTTTCTGTAAAGTCTTGTTGTTTTGTTTCTGAACCGAAACCAATTACTTTTTTACCTAGACGACGCTTAATAATAGGTTCGATTCCGTCAAATGCACCACCGCAAATAAATAAGATATTTGTTGTATCAATTTGAATAAATTCTTGATGAGGGTGTTTGCGTCCACCTTGAGGAGGAACGCTTGCTACAGTACCTTCTAAGATTTTAAGAAGAGCCTGCTGCACACCTTCACCTGATACATCACGTGTAATAGATGGATTTTCAGACTTACGCGCTACTTTATCAATTTCATCGATGTAGATGATGCCTTTTTCAGCTTTCTCCACATCGTAATCAGCTGATTGAATTAATTTTAATAAGATGTTTTCAACATCTTCTCCTACATAACCCGCTTCTGTTAGAGATGTTGCATCTGCAATCGCAAACGGTACGTTTAAAATACGAGCCAATGTTTGAGCTAGTAAAGTTTTACCGCTTCCTGTAGGTCCAATTAATGCAATATTACTTTTTGATAACTCAACGTCATCAATTTTACTGTTTGAATTGATTCGTTTGTAATGGTTGTATACCGCAACGGATAACGATTTTTTCGCATCCTCTTGACCAATTACATACTCATCTAAAATGTCACGAATTTCTTTTGGTTTTGGTACATCTTTAAATTCTACTTCTTCTTCTGTACCTAACTCTTCTTCTACGATTTCCGTGCAAAGTTCAATACATTCATCGCATATGTAAACACCTGGACCCGCAACTAACTTGCGTACTTGTTCTTGTGTTTTACCACAAAATGAGCATTTTAACTGCCCTTTTTCATCGTTAAATTTAAACATAATTTTCACCCCTTGTAGTATTTACTAAAGTGCTCGAAGCTGATTTCTATCCGCGCTATAGCCCAACAACATGAACAACTCATCTATTTGTAGGTAAATGCCCCTCTTTATTACATAGTAAAAGCGCTATGAAAAGATTTGTATTGCATTTTACCATACATTTTCTTGAATAGATACTAAAACGTTTTATGTATATGTTGTTGATGAGCATAACAGAATGGAGATCTGCTATTATATAGTGTCCTCTTATTGGGCCTATTTCATAACCACGGATTTCAAACAATGGGTTAAAGCTGCTTCTACGGTGTTGGTTATGATATAAAAAAACTATTGAAGTTTATAAAACAAGGCACGATCAAGTCGCGCCTTGTTTCTTACTTACTATTATGCAACAGCTTTGCTGTTTTCTACAAGAAATTCAACTGCTTTACGTACTTTCATGTCTTCTTTAATGCTATCAAGACTGCCAAGCACTTTCTTAATTTCTTCGACAGGCATGTTGTACATTCCTGCCATGTTTTCTAATTCTTTTTCTACTTCTTCTTCGCTTACTTCAAGATTTTCAGCTTTTGAAATAGCTTCTAGCGTTAAGTTGATTTTCACACGCTTTTCAGCATCCGGACGCATTTGGTCGCGAAGAGCTTTTTCATCTTGACCTGAGAATTGGAAGTAAAGTTCAAGGTTAAGACCTTGCATTTGTAAACGTTGTTCAAACTCTTGCATCATACGATCCATTTCAGTGTTGAACATTGCTTCTGGAATTTCTACTTCAGCATTTTCAGCAGCTTTTTCTACTAAAGTGTCGCGAAGAGCTGATTCCGCTTGATTCTCTTTATCGCTTTGTAATTTTTCTTTTGTTTTTGCTTTTAACGCTTCTAAAGTTTCTACTTCTTCATCTACGTCTTTTGCAAACTCATCGTCTAAAGCTGGAAGCTCTTTAGATTTGATTTCGTGTAATTTCACTTTGAATTTAGCAGCCTTACCAGCTAGCTCTTCAGCGTGATACTCTTCAGGGAATGTTACTTCCACTTCTTTTTCAGCGCCTACTTCAAGACCAACTAGTTGCTCTTCAAAGCCAGGGATGAATGTGTTAGAACCGATTTCTAAAGAATAGTTTTCGCCTTTTCCGCCTTCGAATGCTTCGCCATCAACGAAACCTTCAAAGTCGATTACAGCTGTATCACCTTCAGCTACAGTTCCTTCTTCTTTAACAACTAGTTCAGCGTGACGCTCTTGAAGTGTTTTTAATTCAGCTTCAACGTCTTCGTCTGTTACAGTTGTATCTACTTTTTCTACTTCTAAGTTTTTGTATTCGCCTAATTTAACTTCAGGCTTAACAGTTACTTTAGCAGTGAAAACTAGAGGTTGTCCTTTTTCGATTGTTTCAACATCGATTTCTGGACGATCAACCGGCTCGATACCAGCTTCAACAATTGCATTGCTGTAAGCTTCAGGTAATAAGATATCTAGTGCATCTTGGTATAAAGATTCTACGCCAAAACGTTTTTCGAAAAGTGGACGAGGCATTTTACCTTTACGGAACCCTGGTACGTTTACTTGTTTTACAACTTTTGTGAATGCTTTATCTAAGGCTTTATCAAACTCAGCAGCTTCAACTTCTACTGTTAAAACGCCTTGATTTCCTTCTTGTTTTTCCCATTTTGCAGACATGAATGTTTCCCTCCAAAATCATTTTAAGTAGTGATTTCTAAACTAGATAATGCAGATAGCCTATCAGTTCAACCCTCAATCATTATCTATTTAACTCCCTATTACTTTAAAGTAAGTAGGAATGTAATGTAAAGATGAAATTCTACTATACGTATTTAAGTGCATTTTACAACCATTATATTATAACATACAACAATGACGTTTCAACTAAACACCACATTTTATATAAAAGAAATTTCTTCAATTTCTTTTAGCTCTTTAATTGCCTTTCTTAATTCAGCTGCGGAGAAACTTCCATCTTCCTCTGCTACAGCTACATCTGACTCTTCTCCTTGCATCATCAGACTAACAGCATACACCGCTTCTGTCCAAAGTTTTACATTATCACCCGGTAAAAACGGAAATGTAATAAATAAATGACGCTGCCATATTTCAACGGCAACCTGCAGCAATGTAGGATTTTCATGCTCCAGCTTTTCCGTCAGCTGCGCTTCTACTTGCTCGGCAAACAAATACGGTGTTGTTCGTTGAAGCTGAAGCGCATTTACTTTTTTCGTCTCTCCAAACTTACTAATCATAAAATCAATGTCTACTTCTTCTTCCATGACTGTTTTTAAAGCGACTGTTTTTACGATAGGGTGAACAGCTTCAGATGAAAATAGCTGTTCCAGAAAGAAGCGCTGCTTTTCAATTCTCTTTGTTTTTAATGAATGAACCCATTCAAGCTGATCTTGAATATTGTCTAGAGCTGTGAATGATTTAAACTGCTCTAGCTGTTCTTCTTCTGTTTGTTCTTCTATGACTTGTTCTTGATTCATTCTATTCTTGCAGAACTCCAATAGCTGATAAAGCTGTTCAGCATGTTCAGAAGGGAGTTTGTGTTCTTGAATAACTGCTTGTAGAGTGACATATCCCTCATGATAGTGACCAAGCTGAATTAACACCATGAGGTACATTTGCAAATTATGATAATAATCGCCAATATCTTCTTTCAGCATTTGCTCACACAATTCTTTAGCTATTCCTGCATCACCGAGCTCCACGTGACAAATAACAAGACCAAGTAAAATTTCATGATGCTTATTATCAAGTTCATAGGCCTGCTCAAATAAAGGAAGTGCTTCTTGAAACTGCTTGTGCTGCATATGATCTGTAGCTTTTTCAACCAACCGTTCTTTTAATAGAGGAAAAGCTACAATTTTGTTTTGTTGTTCATTCGACATGTTTTCTCCCCACTTCGCGGTCCATTTGCTTTACAGTTTAGCAATTCGGTTAACGGAACGCAAAAAAATCGAGCAAAATCATCATTTTGCTCGATTTTTGGTTAATATCTTACCGTTTTTGCTTCATAAGCAGAAATGTCGTCTTCAAAAGAAAGCGTATAGCCAATTTCATCATATCCGTTAACAAGCATATATTTCCAATGGCCATTGATATCAAACGTACGTTCAAAGCCTGCTTCATCGGTAATTTTTTGCTGATGAAGATCGATTGTACAGGCGTAAGAAGCACTTTGAGACTCTTTCATTAAATAGGAAACATCTTCTTTTGGTAAAACAATAGGTAAAATACCATTTTTTAGACAGTTTTGTTTAAAAATATCCGCAAATGAAGGTGCGATAATGGCACGAAACCCATAGTCTAAAAGCGCCCATGGCGCGTGTTCACGTGACGAACCACATCCGAAGTTCTCGTCAGCTACAAGAATTGTTGCTCCTTGATTTTGAGGCTGATTTAATTCAAACGTTTCATTTAACGTTTCATCTTCATTATATCGCCAATCAAAAAATAGAAATTGGCCAAACCCAGTACGCTCAATTCTTTTCAAAAATTGCTTTGGGATAATTTGATCAGTATCTACGTTTGCTCGGTCGAGACCTGCTACTTTCCCTGTGTGGATTGTAAAAGCATTCATCTGTGTTCTCCTCCTTATCGCACCGCTTGTTCTTGTAGTTTGCGCACATCAACAAAATGTCCATATACCGCTGCCGCTGCTGCCATTACCGGGCTTACTAAATGCGTTCTGGCGCCTTTTCCTTGACGTCCTTCAAAATTGCGGTTAGAAGTGGACGCACAGTGTTCGCCTTGTGGAACTAAGTCAGAGTTCATACCTAGACACATGCTGCAGCCTGAGTCTCTCCAATCAAAACCTGCTTCAATAAAAATAGCAGATAACCCTTCTTCTTCAGCCACTCGCTTTACTTTTTGAGAACCTGGTACAATGATCGCTCGCACATCTGGTGACACTTTCTTTCCTTTAATAAAGGCTGCCACGTCACGAAGATCAGACAAACGAGCATTCGTACATGAACCGATAAATACATGCTGAACTGGAATCTCTTCTATTGCCATGCCAGGCTGTAAGCCCATATACTCAAGTGCTCGTGACAAAGACTTTCTCTCAGCTTCTGTTTTACACTCTTCTAATGTAGGAACTTGCTTGCTAACATAAGAACTCATCGCCGGGTTTGTTCCCCATGTTACAACAGGTTCAATTGTATCTGCATCAATTTCCAGCGTTTCATCGTACGTTGCACCTTCATCTGTTGCTAAAGCTGCCCAAGCTGCCACTGCTTTTTCAAACTGTTCTCCTTTAGGAGCATACTGACGTCCTTTAATATAAGAGAACGTGACATCGTCTGGACTGATTAAACCAGCTTTTGCACCGGCTTCAATAGACATATTACAAATGGTCATGCGCTCTTCCATTGAAAGATCGCGAATACATTCGCCCGTAAATTCCACGATTGAACCCGTTCCAAAATTCACGCCGAATTTTTGAATTATTGCTAACACAATGTCCTTAGCATAAACGCCAGGCTGCTTTTTGCCATTCACTTTCACTTGTAGCGTTTTTGGTTTCGCTTGCCATAGCGTTTGTGTTGCTAAAACATGCTCTACCTCACTCGTTCCTATCCCAAAAGCAAGCGCTCCAAATGCACCGTGAGTAGATGTATGACTATCTCCGCACACAATGGTTTTTCCAGGCTGAGTTAATCCTAATTCCGGTCCAATGATATGCACAATTCCTTGCTCTTCACTTGTTAAATCTAAAAGCTTCACACCAAACTCATGACAGTTTTCAGATAGTTTGTCTACTTGTTTCTTTGCAATTGGATCTTTAATATTAAAACGGTCAACCGTTGGAATGTTGTGATCCATTGTAGCAAACGTTAAGTCTGGACGCTTCACTTGGCGATTTGCCACGCGAAGACCTTCAAATGCTTGAGGAGACGTTACTTCATGAATAAGATGAAGATCGATATATAATAAGTCCGGCTTCCCCTCTTCTCGACGTACAACATGTTGTTCCCAAAGCTTATCAATAATTGTTTTTGGTTTCATACTGCTCCTCCTTTCTGATTATGAAAAACGTTTCTCACAAAACGTGAGAAACGCATGATTAACTGTAAGCTGTCATAATGCTTGAAATGGCAGAATCATTGGCAATTACCGCAGTTATCGCCTCCACCATTTTATCGGTACCTAAATAATGATTACCGTCTGCTAAGTCAGCTGTTCGATGACCTGCATGTAATACACTTTCAACTGCTTGTTCAATCACTGCTGCTTCTTTTTCTAATCCAAACGAATGTCTAAGCAACATTGCTGCAGATAAAATAGCAGCAATCGGATTAGCTTTGTTTTGACCAGCAATATCTGGTGCAGAACCGTGAACCGGTTCGTATAGAGACGGACCATCAGCCGTTAAGCTCGCAGATGGCAACATTCCTAACGATCCTGTCAGCATAGAAGCCTCATCACTCAAAATATCACCAAACATATTTTCAGTTACCACTACATCAAAATACTTCGGATTACGAATTAACTGCATAGCAGCTGAATCTACAAGCATATGCTCAAGCTCTACATCCGGGTAGTCTTTTGCTACTTCTTCAGCTACTTCACGCCACACTCTACTAGACTCAAGCACATTCGCTTTATCAACAGACGTTACTTTTTTACGTCGATTTACAGCCGTATCAAATGCTTGGCGAATAATTCTTTCTATTTCTGTACGCTTATAAAATAATGTGTCGACAACTGTTTCTTCATTTCCTTCTGTTCGGCGCTCGCTAGGCTTACCAAAATATAAGCCTCCTGTTAGCTCACGGACGATAATGAAGTCAACACCTTCAATGTATTCTTTTTTCAGAGGAGAGGCATCCGCTAAGCTATCATAAAACGTCACCGGACGAAGATTAGCATATAAATCCAGTTCTTTTCGAATAGCTAGCAAACCTTTTTCCGGTCGCAAATGTGAAGGGTTACGATCCCATTTTGGCCCTCCAACCGATCCAAGTAATACAGCATCCGCCTGCTTACAAGTCTCAATTGTACTTTCTGGAAGAGGTGTGCCCGCCTCATCAATTGCAGCTCCGCCAATTAGTCCATACGTAAACTCAAATTGATGATCAAAGCGCTCTCCAATTGCTTTTAAAACAGCAACAGCGCCTTTTGTTACTTCTGTTCCTACGCCGTCACCCGGTAATACAGCGACTTTTTTTGTCATGGTGGTCTCTCCCTTCAGTTCACATTACTTCTTGCTTTGTACGATGCTGCTGAATAGCAATTAAACGATTAATGGCGTTCAGATATGCTTTCGCTGACGATTCTAATACGTCAAATGCTACTCCGCGTCCGCTTGCTTCAGTTCCTTCGCTTTCAACCTTCACAAATACTTCAGCCAGTGCGTCCGGCCCACCGTTAATAGACTGAATACGATAGTCTAATAGTTTTACATCTTGTTCAACACAGCGCTGCAGCGTATTATAGATAGCTTCCACGCTTCCAGATCCCGTAGCTGCTTCTTGAATCTCTTCGCCGTTTTCTTTGCGAAGCGTAATCGTAGCCGTTGGAATATTGTTCGTACCATACTGAACTTGCAGACTTTCAAGCTTATATTCACTGTCTTTGCTAACTTGCTTTTGAATGACTAATGCCAATAAATCATCATCGGTAATGTCTTTTTTCTTATCTGCTAAGTCTTTAAACTTCTCAAAAAGCACGTTTGCTTCTGTATCTTCCAATGTGAATCCAAGCTCTACTAAGCGTGTACGGAACGCATGACGGCCTGAGTGTTTACCAAGCACAATTGGATTTTGTTTAACACCCACAAGTTCTGGGGAAATAATCTCATATGTTAACGGATTTTTTAAGACGCCATCCTGGTGAATACCTGATTCATGAGCAAAAGCATTTTTTCCGACAATTGCTTTATTTGGTGCAATATTCATTCCGGTAAGCTTACTGATAATGTCACTCGTACGCTTAATTTCAGGCAAGATAAGACCTGTGCTCGCTTGATAGAAATCTTGACGGACATGAAGCGCAAGTGCTACTTCTTCAAGTGCTGCGTTACCCGCACGTTCTCCGATTCCGTTAATCGTTCCTTCAATTTGAGTAGCTCCTGCTTCAATCGCAGCCATTGAATTGGCCACAGCTAGCCCTAAGTCATCGTGACAGTGAGCTGACAAATCAACTTTATGAATATTTGACACGTGTTCTTTTAAGTAATTAAATACTGATTGATAGTCACCAGGAGTGATAAATCCTACTGTATCTGGAATATTAACGACTTTTGCACCAGCATCAATAACGGCTTCTACAATTCTAGCTAAAAACGGTAAATCTGTTCGACATGCATCTTCAGCAGACCATTGAACAACCGGGAATTTTTTACTTGCGTACTTCACCATTTCCACTGCTGTTTCAAGTACTTCATCAGGTGTTTTTTTCAATTTATGCTGCATATGAATTTCGGAAGTAGCGATAAAAACATGCAGTCTTGGTTCTGCACTTTCTTTTAACGCTTCCCATGCAATGTCAATATCTTTTGTAACAGACCTTGCAAGGCCTGTTACAGAAGAATTTTTGACAATAGACGCAATTTCTTTTACGGATTGAAAATCACCTTTTGAAGAAGCGGGAAATCCGGCTTCAATGATGTCGATACCTAATCGCTCTAACTGCTTAGCAATTTCAAGCTTTTCTTGTAGGTTCAAATTGACTCCAGGTGACTGTTCACCATCGCGTAGCGTCGTGTCAAATAGTTTAATTTTTTGCACTAGCGATCACCGCTTCTTTCTTTTGTTTTTTAACAAATGGCATCATTTCACGTAATTGAGCGCCAACTTTTTCAATTAAATGTTCGTTTTCACGGTTATTGATAGCTGTAAATTCCGGACGATTTGCTTGGTTTTCTAGGATCCAGCCTTTTGCAAATTTACCTGTTTGGATATCTTCAAGCACTTTTTTCATTTGTTCTTTTGAACGCTCATCTACAACGCGTGGTCCTGAAACGAAGTCACCCCATTGAGCTGTATCAGAGATTGAATAACGCATGCCTTCCATTCCGCCTTCATACATAAGGTCAACAATTAATTTTAATTCGTGTAAACACTCAAAATATGCAACTTCCGGTTGGTAGCCAGCTTCTACAAGCGTTTCAAAACCAGCTTTAACTAATGAAGTTAAACCACCGCAAAGTACTGCTTGCTCACCGAAAAGATCTGTTTCTGTTTCTTCTTTAAATGTTGTTTCTAACACACCCGCACGAGCTGAACCGATTGCTTTAGCATAAGCTAACGCTACGTCCTTTGCTTCTCCAGTTACATCTTGGAATACTGCGAATAACGCCGGTACGCCAGCTCCTTCTTCATACGTTCTTCTTACAAGGTGACCAGGACCTTTTGGAGCTACTAAGAATACGTCAACGAATTCAGGTGCTACGATTTGGTTAAAGTGAATGTTGAAACCGTGAGCAAATACTAAAGATTTTCCTGGTTTTAGTCCTGGAAGAATTTCTTCGTTATAAACTTTTGGCTGATACTCATCTGGAAGTAATACCATTACTACTTCTGCTTGTTGAACTGCATCTTTTACAGATAATACAGTGAAACCGTCTTGCTCTGCTTGGTCCCATGATTTACCTTTACGTAATCCTACTACCACGTTTACTCCGCTGTCGCGTAAGTTTTGTGCATGGGCATGACCTTGTGAACCATAGCCTACGATTGCTACTGTTTTACCTTGTAATAATTGATCCTTTGCATCTCCGTTATAATATACCTTTGTCATAATAAATCTCTCCTCTTAGTTTATATAGTTTTATATAGTTTACTTGGTTAGTAACTAGCTAGAATTAAATGATTGATGAAAGTTTGGCTGCCGCTTTTTGCGTACCGCGCGGAACAGCTACTGTTCCCGTGCGCGTTACTTCTTTTAATCCATAAGGCTGAAGCAGATCAATCATCGCTTCAATCTTGCTGGATTCACCTGTTACTTGAATAATCAAGCTGTCGCGGCTTACATCAATGATGGTTGCACGGAAAGGTTCAATTACTGCATAAAGTTCGTTACGGCTCGCTGGCGTAGAGGCTACTTTCATTAAAGCAAGCTCTCTTGATACCACCGCTTGATCCGTAATATCTTGAACCTTCAACACGTCAATCTGCTTATTTAACTGCTTAATCACTTGTTCAGCAGCGTTATCATGCTCTACGTTCACAACAAATGTCATGCGTGATACATCTTCAGATTCAGTGTGACCTACCGAAATACTCTCAATATTGAAATTTCTTTTTGTAAATAACCCCGTCACGCGATTTAATACGCCCGCACGGTTTAATACAGTTGCTGTAATAATTCGCTTCATGGTTTCACCCCTACCATTTCATGTAATCCTTTTCCAGGTGCAACCATTGGATATACGTTTTCTTTAGGTGCGACAAAGAAATTTAGTAGAACAGGTCCATCTGTTTCCATTGCTTCTTTCAAAGCCGCATGCGCTTCTTCTTCAGTAGAAGCTTGTAAACCTTTGATATCATAAGCTTCTGCAAGCTTCATTAAATTAGGCTGATTCGGAATTAAAGAGTGTGAGTAGCGTTCTTCATAGAAGATTTCTTGCCACTGACGAACCATACCAAGCGACTGATTGTTAAGTACAACCACTTTTACAGGTAAATTTAATTCTCTAATAACTCCTAATTCTTGAAGCGTCATTTGAAATCCACCGTCACCAACGACTGCTACAACTGTTTTATCTTTGTTTGCCAGCTGAGCGCCGATTGCAGAAGGTAATCCAAAGCCCATAGTGCCAAGACCACCTGAAGTTACCCATCGATCTGGATTATTAAATGTGTAGTATTGAGCTACCCACATTTGATGTTGCCCAACGTCCGTTGTAACCACGGCATCTCCATTTGTATACTTGTGAAGCAACTCAACTACTTTTTGTGGTTTTAACACGTCCGCTGAGTTCTGATACCATAATGGATATTCTTGCTTCCACGCCGCTAATTTCTCATGCCATTTCGTATAATCTCCAACTTCTCCTTCTTGCAGAAGCAATTGCTTCAATACTTCTTTTGCATCTCCAACAATTGGAATCTTGGTTGGAACATTCTTTCCAATTTCCGCTGGGTCGATGTCAATGTGCGCAATTTTTGCATTTGGTGCAAAATGCTTTAAGTTACCTGTTACTCGGTCATCAAAGCGTGCACCGATACTAATGAGAAGATCACTCTCATAAATTGCCATGTTTGCTGTGTACGTTCCGTGCATGCCAGCCATTCCTAAATGAAGCGGATGATCTGCAGGAAAACAGCCCAATCCTAAAAGCGTATTAATAACGGGAATATTTTGACGCTCAGCATAATTTTTTAATTCTTCTGAACCTTTACTCAATAGCACTCCCGCACCTGCTAGGATAACAGGTTGTTTTGCAGCTGCTACTGCGTCTGTTAATTTTTTAACCTGCAGCTGATTTGGAAAATAAGTTGGCTGATAGCCAGGTAAATCAATTTCTCCTTCGTAATTAAATGTTCCATCACCCTGTGCCATATCTTTTGGAATGTCGATTAAGACTGGACCAGGTCTTCCTGTTGTCGCAATATGAAATGCCTCTTTGATGATTCTCGGCATATCGCTGATATTGCGTACTTGATAGCTATGTTTTGTAATTGGCATTGTGATCCCTAATACATCTGCTTCTTGGAACGCGTCAGAACCAATTACACTTGAAGCTACTTGACCAGTAAAAACAACTAAAGGAAGTGAGTCAATCATCGCATCTGCCAAACCTGTTACGATATTTGTTGCACCAGGACCACTTGTTGCGATAACTACACCGGGTTTGCCTGAAATTCTTGCGTACCCTTCTGCTGCGTGAATTCCACCTTGTTCGTGACGAGCAAGTACGTGAAACATTCCTGAACCATATAGCTTATCGTAAATCGGTAAAACGGCTCCCCCTGGGTAACCGAAGATGACGTCAACATTTTCTCTTCTTAGAGATTCAATCAACATGTCAGCTCCATTCATTTGTGCCCCAGTGCTTACAGGTTCTTTCGTTTGCATATTGGCTCCCACTTTTCTCATCCTTTCGTTTTCTAGATAAAAGAAAAAAGACTTCTCACCCCTAAATAGACCCTATCAAATGATATAGGTCAAGGGGCGAAAAGTCTTTTGTACTTTACGCGGTACCACCCTCGTTTGTAATCGTAATGATTACCTTATGAATGTATACTGTACATTCTTTTTGATAACGAGTGCTTTGGAAGTACACTCGGTCGCCCTTACTTAATTTCAGGGTGACACTCTGAGGTGAGTTCATTTTGAGTTGGTAACATCGGCTTCCAGCAACCCGACTCTCTGTTGATACCTAAACATCAAAACTACTTATCCTCTTCAACGTTTTAAAACGCTATATGCTTTTTGAACAATGCTTTACACATCATATTTTAAATTAATTACAATTAATTAAAATTTTTAGAAAACTTATATTTGAGGACTATCTTACGCCCATTTCTATGCATAGTCAACCACTTTTCAAGATTTTTTTAGACAATTTAGACTAAACAGAATATTTGAATGCGTTTTCATTATTGATGTAATAAGGGTTTACAGCAGTTCAAAAAGTTTTTCTGAAACGTTCATTTGTACACACTGAATGAACAAACATTCATTTTTAAGATAAATAAAAAACCTGGCTTTTACTTTTTAGTAAAAGCCAGGTTTTTCTGGACGTCCCAGGAGAGATTCGAACTCCCGACCGACGGCTTAGAAGGCCGTTGCTCTATCCTGCTGAGCTACTGGGACATAATGTTAAAGTGTATCAAAGACAATACTTATTATATTCAAATATAATTTAAAAGTCAACGTTTTTTTTGAAATTTTATGAGAAGAGAGGTAAAAAACCTTCTCTTCTCCCTATATTTGGCTATATTATGCTGAAAGTGTACAGGTTAACTGCATGCTAGGAATATGTTTACCGCTTATATCGTAAAACTGCACGGTAGCTTCTGTACCATCCATTACTAGTATAGCATACGTACGTTCTTTTCTCATACGAGGAAGTAACATACTTCCTGGATTGATAAATAAAACTCCGTCCATGAGCTCAGCTCCAGCTATGTGAGAATGCCCAAAACAAACAACGTTTGCCCCGACTTCTCTCGCTTTGTAATGCAGATTCATCATAGACATTTTAACATTATATAAGTGACCGTGTGTAACCAGACACGTAGCTTCTCCAAGCGACTCTACTCGATCATTAACGTAAGATGCATCGTAGTCACAATTTCCTCGAACGCCTAAAAATGCAGACATTTCTTTGCTGTCTTGCGGCAACTCAGAGTCCCCACAATGGATCATCTTATCTACATCAGCATGTCTCTCTCTGATAGTGAGCAGCTCTTCTTGTAACCCGTGGCTATCGCTTACAATTAATAGTTTCACACGTCATCACTCCTTCTAAAATTGCGCATCAATTAGCGGTGCTAGTCTTTTTAACGCATTTGCTCGGTGACTAATCTGATTTTTTTGCTCTTTGGTCAATTCTGCCATGGAGCATCTCCATTTTTCTACAAAGAAAATGGGATCGTACCCAAAACCGTTTTCCCCTCTTTTTCCCTCCAAGATGTGCCCTTCACACGTGCCTTCTACAATTTCGGTTCTCTTTCCGGGCACTGCAATAGCAAGAGCGCAATGAAAGCGTGCGGTGCGCTTTTCAAACGGCACGTCATTTAATTTTTGAAGTACCTTCTCTATATTAGCATTATCATCTTTATTTTCACCAGCATAACGCGCGGAATAAACGCCTGGCTCCCCGTTTAAGGCATCAATAGCAAGCCCCGAATCATCGGCAATGACTGGCTTATTTAATGCGGATGAAATGGCCTCTGCTTTTAGCGTGGCATTCTCTGCAAATGTAACGCCCGTTTCTTCCACGTCTTCAATCTCAGGAAAATCAAGAAGCGATTTTACTTTAAATCCCTTCGGTGAGAAAAGTGTTTCAAAATCTTTTACTTTGCCTGCGTTTTTAGTTGCAATAATGATTTCACGCACGTTAATCCCTTACCTTTCTTTAACCGGAATGTAGGCAGCCAGGTGATCAAGAACTCCCTTTTGCTGTTCAATCAATTGATAAACACCCTTTTCCCCTAAATCTAGAAGATGGTTTAACTGTTCTCTCGAAAACGTCGATTCCTCTCCCGTTCCCTGTAATTCTACAAACTGTCCGCTTCCTGTCATCACAATATTCATGTCAACTTCCGCTGTCGAATCTTCTTCATAATTTAAATCTAAAATCGAATTTTCTCCATGAATACCTACTGAAGTCGCAGCTAAGTAGTCACGAATAGGAATTTCTGTGAGCTTGTTCTCTTCAACCAGCTTTCCAAACGCTAAAACCATAGCCACAAAAGCACCTGTAATCGATGCTGTTCTTGTGCCGCCATCTGCTTGAATAACATCACAATCAATCCAAATTGTCTTTTCTCCGACCTTTTCCAGATCGACTACAGAACGAAGAGCTCGTCCGATTAGACGCTGAATTTCCATTGTTCGTCCTGTGACTTTACCTTTTGATGATTCACGTATATTTCTTTGTGCCGTAGCTCGAGGCAGCATAGAATATTCGGCTGTAATCCATCCTTTTCCTTGCCCACGCATAAAAGGAGGCACTCTGTCGTCTATGCTTGCGGTACAAATAACCTTTGTGTCTCCCACCGAGATTAATACAGATCCTTCTGGATGCTTTAAGTATGAAGTATGAAGAGATACAGATCTCAATTCATTAAATTCCCTACCGTCTAAACGCATTAAGCATGTCCTCCTATTCATTCATTTATATGTAATAGTCTCTTCCATTTTAACTATAAAACAGCGGAAAGAGGTCGCTATTTCAGCAGACCTCTTTCTACTTAGTCCTTTACTAGTATAACAAAAATTTGTTTTTAAAAACTACCTGTGTTCACATTTTTCGGTCTTGAAACTGGTTCCGTTAATTTTTTCCCTTTTTCATCTTTTAGCGTTTTTTTGCCATTCACTTTAATGGCAACGCTGTCTACGGCTTTTTGTTCCGTCAGAGATAACACTAAGGAGTCGAGAACATGCTGAGAAATTTCCGTTCCTTTCAAATTCCCAAAGATGTTTTTATTAAAGTTCAGCGTTAACTCACCGTCCGCATACTTTGGAGCTGCTACGAGCTTCGCATCGGGATTAAAGTCTGTCACTAAACCTGATGCAGGCGCTGGTCCTTCTACAAGCTCGTTCACAATTGCAGTGTACATATCTTTGTCATCAGAAGCAATTCGTTTTGTGACAGGAACATAGTAAGTTTGTTTGCCCTCTTGAGCTAAGTAATAAATCGTAACTGGCTTCGTTTGAGTTACGTCAACTACTCCAGTATTATCAAAGTTAATGCCATCTGCTCTGCTCAACCCTTTACTGATTGGCGTATGATTTACAGGCATCTCATCTTTATCATAGCCGTTAATGCGAATTTTAACTTTATTTACGCCTTCAAACTGCGTCAGCGTCCAAGTGACGGCCTGCAGAATACGGAGTTCATCTTCTTTTTTATACTCAGCAAATTCAGGTGAAAAATCTGCTACCATCGTGCCGTCACTTTCCAGCTTTGTCCCTAAAACTCTTGTATCAGCAGGAAGAACCGCTCGGAAATTATTTGGCAATAAGTTTGTGACCGGTCCACCCTCTACTAAATATTCAAGAGACTGTTTAGCGACACCTTTTGATTTAGGAATTTCAAGCGTCTGGGGAACAACGTACCCGTTTTTATCAATTAAGTAGAGTTCTCTTTTGGTAGGCGCAGATGTTTCTGCGGCTTTACTTTGTTTTTTATTAGCTTCCGTTACTTTCGCTTCAGTCGCTAATGATTTTTCATCTTTCACATAGGTGACATCCTTTGGCGGATCAATTTCCTTTGCTGCGTTATCCCCTCCGAAAAGTCCACAGCCGGATAACAATACAGATGTGGTCACCACGGCGGATATGAGAACAAGTTGGGTCTTTTTGGACATTCCTTTCCCTCCTCAGACTGTTTGTACTACTATGTATACGAGCTTTTTTGCATTTTAGACCAGCTCAAAAAAGTTTTTGTCCACAAGAAAAAACCGAGCATGATATGCACGGTTTTAAAGCTTGATATGTTCAACATTATATACAGGGTGCTCAAACCATTTAGATGCAATAGATTGAAACAGTTCTGTTGATCCTGTTGTAAAGAAGTAGTGTTCAGGCTCCATGTTTCTAGGAGCTAGTAAATTGCTATAAGAAAGAATGGCACTTACCTCTATTGCCGTTTCTTCGCCAGAACTGATTAACTGAACTCTAGGCCCAATTGCTTCTTGAATAACTGGCTTTAATAACGGATAATGCGTACATCCTAAAATAAGGGTATCCATATCTGTATGATAAAAAGGTTTTAATGTTTCTTTTACAATTCGCTGTGCTTCCGGTCCTTCATAATTACCGCTCTCTACAAGAGGTACAAACAAAGGGCATGCTAAATTTTCCACTTCCACTCTCGTATGAAGAGCGCGGAGTGCATGTGTATAGGCTTGACTTTTCACGGTTCCGTTTGTGCCGATTACGCCTATTTTATGATTTTTAGTTACTTTAAGCGCAGCGCGTGATCCTGGTTCAATGACGCCTATAACCGGAATATCGAGCTGTTCTTGAATTTCATCCAGCACAACTGCCGTAGCCGTATTACACGCAATAACAAGCATTTTAATATCTTTATCTACTAAATAATTAGTCATCTCCCACGTGAAAGCTCGTACTTCTTCACTAGGGCGAGGACCGTATGGGCAGCGGGCTGTATCTCCAATGTACATAATTTGTTCTTTCGGAAGCTGTCTCATAATTTCCTTTGCTACCGTTAATCCGCCCACACCTGAATCTATAACACCAATTGGTCTACTCAAAACAATCGCCTCATTTTTCTTTCATTTCATCATGCAATTTTCGTAACGTTACTCGTAAAACTTCCGTTTCACTCGGAGAGAAGTTTGCCAGTACGCCATTTAAATACGTTTGTCGCTTTTCAATTACTTCTTCGATAACACGTGCTCCTTCAGGAAGCAAATGAATACGCACTACGCGGCGGTCTTTTGGATCTTTCACCCGAACCACCAACTTATTTTTTTCCATACGATCTACTAAATCTGTCGTTGTACTACAAGCAAGAAAAATACGATTTGATAAATCACCAATCGTCATATCTCCACGTTCAAACAGCCACTGCAAAGCAATAAACTGAGGTGGCGTAATCGTATAGTCTTCTAAAATTTCTCTTCCTTTTTGTTTCACAATCGCTGCAATATGTCGAAGTGACTTCTCTAATTCTGCCACTGTATCCTCATTATTTTTTGCTGTCATACCGTAATCCTTTCCACCTATAAGTCTTATTTTCTATTATTTCTTTCAGTTAAACCCGTCTCTATTGTTTCTCTTTTCTATTTTATATTGTGCTCTTTTTTCAGTGATTTTTCAAGGTTAACATGAGGATTCTACAACGTTCATCATAAGTCTACATACTCTCATTCAGCATTAAAAAACAGCTGTTCCATAAAAGGAGCAGCTGTTTCTATTAATTATTGATATACAGCTCGAAAACTGAGCTGAAATCTTTTGTTGTGTAGGCTGTTTTTTTATCTAATAACCAAGAAAACGCAGCTTCGTTAATTTCTTTAAATTCACCAGCAACACTTCCACTTGTATTTCTTGTACTGCTTAGCGTAGAAGAAGCTAGCTGAATGCTTTGTTTAGCAAAATCGAGCGCAATTTCATTTTCACGCGTTATTTCAGATATTTTAAACAGCGCTTTATATAAATCTTTTACCTCTTCTATATGCTTTTTGTGTACATCGATAGAAAACGTCTCCGAGCCAATTTTAAATTTAATTTCCACATCTAAATCGACAGTTCCAGCCGTTTCTAGCATCACGTTTGAAATGTGATTTGTGCTGTAGTTATAGCGGCGAAGCATTCGCTTTTTGCTTGTAGCACTTGTTCCATCAAGATGAATGAGCGCTTTATTGGTAAAGCAATATTCATCTGACTTTGATTTGATTAGAAAATAAATTTTTTCTTGTTCTTCATGCATAACGTAATCGTCTGCATCTACCTTGTCATAATCAACTGGCTTAATAACAGAACCAATATCACTTAGCCCTAATACATCAGCAGCCACTTTTCCAAACATTTCCCCATCTCCCTTTTAAAAACAATTGTGTTATTTTCATGTTTTAAGTGTACTGTGCAAATGAGGGGATGTAAATAAAAAAAAGGAGCTTCTTAAAAAGAAGCTCCACATTTATTAAAATAACAAATTTAAAATCATATAGATAAGTGCAGCTAATGAAGCTGAAATTGGCAATGTGATAATCCATGTAATCACCATGCGCTGTGCAGTTCCCCATTTTACACCTTTCACTCGGTGAGCAGAACCTACACCTAAGATAGAAGATGAAATAACATGAGTAGTACTGACAGGTAGATGAACAAACGTTGCTCCAAAGATAATGGCAGCACCTGTTAAGTCCGCAGCTACTCCATTAACAGGACGAATTTTCATAATTTTACCGCCAACGGTTTTAATGATTTTCCATCCACCAATTGACGTTCCAAGTCCCATTGCCACCGCACAAGCCAGCTGTACCCACCACTGAATCTCAGTACCGCTTTGCATATTGTTAGCAATAAGCGCTAGCGTAATGATACCCATTGCTTTTTGCGCATCATTCGTACCGTGTGTGTAAGATTGTAGGGCTGCAGTCAGGATTTGAACGCGTCGAAAACGCTTATTCGTTTTCGTCAAGTTATGGTTTTTAAACGTTAGTTTGATAATCGTATAGACGATATAACCTACTACAAAGGCTAGAACTGGTGAAATTAGAAGGGCTTCAATGATTTTGATGAAACCTTTGTAATTTAAAGCACCAAATCCAGCAGCTGCAATAGCTGCTCCTGCAATCGATCCAATAATTGCATGAGAAGAACTACTAGGGATACCGAAATACCATGTGATTAGATTCCACGCGATAGCAGAAATTAATGCTGCTAAAATAACGACAGAACCATTTTGAAGCGTATAAGGATCAACGATATCCTTTGTAATCGTTTTGGCTACGCCCGTAAACGTCATAGCACCGACAAAGTTCATGGTTGCGGCTAAAAGAATTGCATGTCGCGGTTTTAAAGCTTTGGTTGAAACAGAAGTCGCAATGGCATTAGCTGTATCGTGAAATCCGTTGATAAAGTCAAAACCAAGTGCACCAACTACAATTAGAATGGTTAATATTAGCATCGAATCCATTATAATATAGCCCCGTTACGCATTCTTCATAATAACTGATTCTAAGTTGTTCGCAACCGTTTGACAATAATCCGCGATTTCTTCTAGCGTTTCATAAATTTCTTTATATTGAATAACTTTAATTGGATCTTTACATGTTGCAAATAATTGTTTTAGTGCACGACGATATAATGTATCACAATGTGACTCATACTCTTTAATTTTAATTGCATGTTCACTAATTTGAAGAAGCTTTTTCTCAGACAACAAATTAATAGTAATTAAAATCTCTTCAGCACAGCCTTGAATATTTTTAACAAATTCAGCTACATATTCATCAAATGTCGTAATTGAATGAATTTCCATTAAAGCAGCAAAGCTGTCGATGCCATCAAGTACATCATCCATGCTCATTGCTAGCTGTAAAATATCTTCACGCTCAATTGGAGTAATAAATGCTTTGTTCAACTCAGTAATCACTGTATGCACGTATTTATCACCTTTTGATTCATACGCTTTTAAAACATTGGCAAATTCCTTTAGGTCAGATACATTTTGAAGTTCAAAGCTGCCTAAAAAATCTGCTGAGTCCTTAATATTTTGGGCAATGTCCATTAACATTTCAGAAAACTTGTCTTTTTTTCTTTTGATCACGTTGCAATCCTCCATCCAATTTATCGAAACTTTACCACTCGTTTTTTCTCTCTATCTTTTTATATGTGTTCTAGTTTCTTTTTTCATTTAAAGTAATGGATAAAACTTAGCTGTTCATTACTATAACGAGAGAAACCACCTCTCTTGTGTATCAAAAAATTCTAAAAAAACAAACGTTTACCAGAGCAAAAGTCCCAAAAGGTGGTTCTTTTACTTATAGGTTATGCGATTCATTTTTTTACGCCAAGTCAAAAATTACTCCTATTATTGTTAATTGTCAATAACTTTTCAAACACATTTTTTTAGGTCTCTTTACAATACATTAACAATAATACGTTCATTCCTTTTAAAATAAGGGTTTTCAGAGTTTGTATAAAACTGGGATTTACAAAAACTTAACATTACTCCCCTTGTGTAAATAATAAAAGCCAGCTCCTTTAGAACTGGCTTTTATTATTTACTTATTATATTGCTGAAATACATTTTTTACTTTCGGCACGACGTAATGACTTCCGCCTTTATCTTCTACTCCTTCAACCATCATTGAAACGAGTAGGTTTTTCTGTTTTGTATCCACAGCTAAAAACCAGCCGTTTTCCTGCCCTTTTTCACCTTGAGTTTTCTTTAATTCTGCCGTTCCAGTTTTTCCAGCTAGGGTTAACCCATCTATCTTTGCAGCATGACCCGTACCGTTTTTATCTTCAATGACATCAACTAAATCATTTTGAATTAATTGCGCCGTTTCTTTAGATATTACTTGTTTTTTCCATATTCCACTCTCATTACCGTTCATAAGAATAGGCTTTACTATGTTTCCATCGTTTACAATCGATGTATACATCAATGCCAAGTGGAGAGGATTCACTTGCAGTTTCCCCTGGCCATAGCCAGAGTTTGCTAATACTCCCTCATCTTTAATATCTTGATCACCTGCAATTTTAGACGTTTCAAAAGGATAATTAACAGGCATTTTTTGATTGAACCCAAACTGTTTTAAACCACTGTTAAATTTGTCTAAACCTAGCTTCAAAGCAGTCTGCGCAAAATAAATATTATCAGATGTAACATAAGCATCACGTAAATTAACATTCGGCTTGCTTCCCACTCGTGTTACGTAGAAATTTCCCCAGCTTTTATCTTTTTGCCATTTCTTCCCGCTGATTGATATACTTTCGTTTGGATTTACCGCACCTTCATCAACCGCTAAAGCTCCCGTGACTAACTTAAATGTAGATCCCGGGGAATACGTTTTGGTAAAGCGATTCATTAACGGCTTATCGGGATTCGTTGAAAGGGATTGGTACGTATTAGCATCGATTCCAAAAGAAAAAGAATTCGGATCAAAAGCTGGCGTGCTTACAAGACCTAATATTTCTCCCGTTTTAGGTTGAAGAGCAGTAGCTACTCCTTTTTCAGCTTTTAACTGTTCATAAAGGGATTTTTGAACATTCGTGTCTACCGTAACTTGAATGCTTTCCCCGTCTTTTGGATTCATTTTTGCAATTTCATTCTTTTTATTACCATCTTTATCTACAGTATAAATCGTGACGCCGTCTCGAGCACGAAGCTTATCTTCATATAAAGACTCTAAGCCAATCATTCCAGCTTTAGACTGAGCATTATAGCTTTCATCTTTATGCTCTTTTAAATATTCCGCTGTGACAGGCGCAACGTATCCAACTAAATGGGCACACGCTTCTTCACAAGGATATACGCGCGCATTTACCTTTTTTTGTTGAATGCCTTCTACTTTTTTCAAAGAATTCTCTAAATTAGAGGCGTCTTTTTGACTAACTGTTTTAATAGGAACAAATTGATTCTCTTTCACCCAAGAAGCGCTCAGTGCTTGATTAATACTTTTTTCTGAAAGAGCAAGAGTCTTGCTTAATTGTTGTATCGCTTGCTCGCCGCCTTTAGAAAACTGCTGGGGAACAACTCCAACTTGAATCGCTTCTCCGTTTTGAGCTAAATATTTCCCTGAACGATCCATAATTTCTCCACGCACGGCTGACTGAGTAGCTACTCTTACTTGCTCTCCTTGCTTAAGTCCTTTAAAAATCATATTAGGCTTCCAATTAATATACCAATTCTCTGTATCCCCTTGTTTTTCTTGAACCACAGCAGCATTTTCTTTAAATGAGATTTCACCGGCTACAGAGTTCATGTTTACTTCAAAAGGTAAAACAGCTTTATGGTCTTTTATTTCTAAGTCTTCTATTTTACTTGCCTTCACTTTAAGCTTGTCCGCTTCAATTGCATCATAGATATTTTTATATCGATTCACAAAATCTTTTTCTGAAATCGTCTTTTTAGCATCTTTAGACAAGTATCCATACATGCCTTTAAAATCTTCTTTATTCCACATAGCTACATATTTATCAAATCGATCCTGTGCTTTCTGTTGATCATTTGAGCAACCGGCAGTTATTAATAAGAGAATTGCCATAGTAAAAAATAGCCACCCAATTCGTCTCATGATGATTTTCCCCCTTTTTTCAATACCATTTCTCTATCATATAAAATTTTACATAAACTTTCCATCGGAAAGTTAAGATCAGGAATTAATTGGTATTACAACCCACTAAATTTACATATCGACAAAAAAATCAATAGGTAAATAAGAAAAAAATTGAACATTTTGTGAATATTTTGTGTCTTTTTTGGAAAGTATTTGATATAATAATTGTAAGAAGAAAAAGAATAGGAGGCGACTAAAATGAGAAGATTCTTACAGTTTTACTTTATGTTTAGTTCTCTGTTCTGTTTTGGAAGCGTTTTCGTCCTACTTATGTCTCAAGAATATTATTTTGCACCGTTATTCCTCACACTGGGCTGTTTAAATATTTTTCTCTTTAAAGTATATATTCAAGAAAGTCGAAAAGATAAACAAGCTGCACCTGAAAAACCTAAACCAACAATTTAACGAACTCGTCTCTCGGCTGAGATGAATGTAAAAGAAGAACCGGTGAATTTTTCACCGGTTCTTCTTTTACGACGTTGAAGCTTTTGGAAACCTATCGTTTGCAATAATCTCACCGATGCTTTCACTCTTTCCTTCACCGTCATCAATATTTAAAAGCGGGAACAATAACTCTCCTACGTGATAAGCCTCTTCTAAATGCGGATAGCCTGATAAAATAAAAGATTCAATTCCTAAAGCTTCATATTCTTTTATTCGTTTCGCTACATTTTCAGCACTGCCTACTAGTGCAGTTCCTGCGCCTCCCCGGACGAGCCCTACACCTGCCCATAAGTTAGGGCTAATCGTAAGTTCCTCTCGGGTTCCTCTGTGAAGGCTCGCCATTCGCTGCTGCCCGACTGAGTCATACCTAGCAAAAGTACGCTGTGCAGCTTGAATCGTGTCGTCGTCCAAATGCTGAATTAATCGATCGGCTGCTTGCCAAGCTTCTTCTTCCGTTTCGCGTACAATAATATGCAAACGAATCCCAAACTTAACGGTTCTGCCTTCTGCTTCTGCTTGCTTTCTCACAGCCGTTATTTTTTCTCTTACTTGTTCAGGAGGTTCGCCCCACGTTAAATACACATCAGAATGTTTTGCTGCAACTTTTTGTCCTGCGGGTGAAGATCCGCCAAAATAAATAGGTGGAGAAGGTTTTTGAACAGGTGGATACAACAGCTCGCTGTTCTCTACATGAATATGTTTTCCTTCATAATTAACCGTATCTCCAGCCAATAACCCTTTCCACACATCTAAAAATTCATCCGCAGCTTCATAACGTTCATCATGTGATAAGAAAAGGCCGTCTCCGACTAATTCTGCTGGATCTCCTCCTGCTACTACGTTAACTAGTAAACGACCTTTTGAAATTCGATCAAGAGTCGAGGTCATGCGCGCTGCCACGGAAGGAGCCATAATGCCGGGACGTACCGCTACTAAAAATTTCAAACGCTCTGTTTCAGGTATAAGTGAAGCAGCCAATAGCCACGGGTCTTCGCATGATTTCCCCGTTGGAATCAAAACTCCTTCAAACCCTAACCGGTCAGCTGCTTGAGCAACTTGCCGAAAATATGAATAGTCTGCTGAACGACCTCCTCGATTTGTCCCTAAATATCTTCCATCTCCATGGGAAGGAATAAACCATAACATTTTCATGATTCAACACTCCTTTTCGTTTGTTCTAGATGATATCCCAGCTCTTTTAATGAACGTTTAATTCTCACTTCTGCTTCTTCCGCAATAAACTCAATTTCATTTTCTTTCGTATAGGCCACCTCAGAATCAACAATATAAACTCCATGAATAAGAGCAGTAGCTCCTAAAACGGATAAAGTCGGCTTAAATACATAATCAAGAGCCAGTAGGTGAGCAATGGTTCCACCTGTGGCTATCGGCAGCACGGTTTTATTGTGCAAACCTTTTTCAGGTATTAAATCTAAAAATGTTTTTAAAATTCCTGTGTAGCTAGCTTTATAAATTGGGCTGACAATAATAACGGCATCAGCATCTGCCACTTTCTTTTGAGCTTCTTGAATCGCAGGGCTAGAAAAGTTAGCATATATTAAGTCTTCAGGGGGCAAGTCACGAACATGCACAGTTTTCACTTCATATTTTTCATCTTGTAGATATGCTGCAATATACTTGCTTAAAGCAGCTGACCTTGATTGCTTTGAAGGGCTTCCTGTAATAATTGTAACCTGGCTCATTATCATCTCTCCTTTTAACTTATAAAACTGATAGATTTACAAGGATTAATACGTATATAAATCCTTCTTTTATTTTTCACCTGCGTAGCTGTCTCTCCATTTAAGAAGACGCTTTTCTAATACTCGGACAAATGAATCGGTTAATTTGCCTACAACAGCAAAAATAATAATTCCGACAAAAACTACGTCCGTTTGAGAAAACTGTCTAGCATCCATAATCATGTATCCTACACCTTCACTTGCTCCCATTAATTCAGCAACTACCAGTCCGAGCCATGCAATACCTAAAGACAATCGGACACCAAGTAAAATATTAGGAAGAGCAGCTGGTAAAATGAGTTTTGTGATTTGTTTCCATTTACTAAATTGAAGAACACGAGCAACATCAAATAATTTCGAATCAACGCCGCGAATGCCTAGATACGTATTAACATAGATTGGGAAAAATGCACCGTTTGCAATTAGCAATATCTTTGAAATTTCACCAAAGCCAAACCATAAGATAAATAAAGGCGCCAACGCAAGGTGAGGAACAGTTCTAAGCATTTGAATAGATGGATCCATATAGTGCTCCGTTTTCTTTGAGAAACCGACAATTACACCAAATAGTAACCCTAGTCCAGCTCCAACGGCAAAACCTATGGCAGCACGCAAAATACTGATTTGAAGGTTAGCTCCAAGTTCTCCAGATACGATGAGCTGTTTGAAAGAAAGTATGATATCAACAGGTGTAGGAAGTACAGTTTTGGATACATAGCCCGCAGAACCAATGATTTGCCACACGACAATAAGCAGAAGTGGCACGACAAGAGAACGAAGAAAAATCCCCTGCTTATTTTTCGCTTCTTCCTTTCTTTTTTTCATTTTTTGCAAGTGAGCTGCTGAAGACTGGACGTGTCCTGAAACCACAGATGTTTTACTCATTTTCATCACCTCATTTGTCTTTTAATGCTTTTTCAATAAATGAATTATCAACAACATCTCCAGTATCAATTTTCTTTTTAATAACGCCTAAAGATTGTTGAAAATCAGCTGTCCGCTGTTGTTCTGCAATAATTTCTTTAGAGGTTGGGCGATTATAGGCAGGATTATTTTTTAACACTTGTCTTACTACGTCTTTATCTAGATTTTTTTGTTTTGCTAAAATATCCACAGATTCTTCAAAATGTTCGTTTTGCCATTCAAGCGCTTTTTGATAAACTTGTAAAAACTTAACGACTAACTCTGGATGATCTTTTGCAAAGCCTTCTCTTACAATAGTAAAACCTGGTGAAGCAACCTTTAATGAATCGCCGTCTGCTAAAATGCGAGCTTCATTTTTTAAGTTTTGCAGTGAGATAAACGGTTCCCAGATTGACCATGCATCCACTGATCCATTTTCAAATGCTGGCTGAGCTTCGTCTGGCTGAAGCTGAATAATCTTTACATCACTTGGCTTCAACCCATTTTGGTCAAGAGCTCTGTACAATAAATTAAAACCGCTGCTTCCTTTCGCAACCGCGATCTTTTTACCTTTTAAATCTTTTACGCTTTTAATCTTGCTGTTTTTCCCTACTAAAATGGCATTTCCTTTCAACCCGTCGCTGGAATTAGCAATTTCTAAAAACGGAATGTCTGCGCCTTGACCAGAAATAACCGGTGAATTTCCAACTTGGCCGAAATCCAAATGTCCAGATGCTAAACCTTCAAATTGCGGAGGACCGCTTTGAAACTCTGTCCATTTAACATTTACACCTATTTTTTTAAATTCTTTTTCAAACCATTTTTGGTTTTGTGCCAGCATTAAAGGACCTAAGCTTTGTTGGATACCAATATTAATTGTAACGTTTTTTGAATCTTCTCCGCTCGCTTTTTCTTTCGTCCCGCACCCAGCCAATGCGAGAACAAGTACAATAGCTGCAGTTAAAAGTAGCTTTTTCATCTGTTCTGTCCCCTTCTCTGTCTTATTGAATCTTTAATGTTCTCCTGCTTCTTCAAATTCTTTCAGTACTTGCTGCCTTAGCTGCTGAAACGGTAACTCTGTCTTTTTTCGCGGATGACTAATTTCTACTGGAACGACCCGGCTAATTTCTCCTGGTCTGGCACTCATAATCACAATTTTAGTTCCCAAGTAAATGGATTCATCTAAATCATGGGTAACAAAAATCATGGTTGTTTTTTCTTTTTTCCATATGTCTAGCAGCACATCTTGCAAATGAGTGCGCGTAAAAGCATCTAACGCACCAAACGGTTCATCTAACAATAAAACCTCTGGATTTCTTAAAAGAGCACGCGCAATAGCAACTCGTTGAGACATCCCCCCAGATAGTTCTCGAGGATAAGCTTTTTCAAATCCTTTCAGCCTGACAATATCAATTAACTCATCTACGCGGCGCCGAACGTTCGAATCTTTCAGCGATAAGTCAGCCGCTATATTTTGCTCTACATTAAGCCAAGGGAACAAGCGGTGTTCTTGAAAGATCATTCCTTGTTTAATGCTAGGTCCGGCTATGTACTTCCCGTTGATTTCAATACGCCCTTCATAATCCATATCAAGTCCTGCAATCATTTTAAGCAGTGTACTTTTTCCGCACCCGCTCGGACCAATAACGGTGATAAATTCACCTTTATTAATCGTAAGATTTACATTTCGCAATGCTTGAGTTACTTGTTCTCCTTTTTGAAATGAGCGGTTAACAGATTGAATGACAACACTCAAAGCAGTTCCTCCTCCTTGAATTTTTAAATTAAAAGCTCGTTCATCTAAAAACACAAAAGCTCCTACCTGAAAAAGGTAGGAGCTTTCGGTTGACCGATCAGCCCGTTGCTATATTTAACTGATTTGTTATTGGATTATTTTGAATTTTATCATATTAATCCGATTTGTCAACTGCGTTTTATATATTTTATCACTTTGATTCTTGAGGATTTGGCTTTTTCCATTTAAATACTGAGTTTAAAAATCCGTATATATGCTTAGACTCCTTCGTTAACAAAGGGCCAATAATAGCTAAGATCAATACATAAAGCGCGGCGAATGGCTGAAGAATTGCGGATAATCCTCCTTCAATTCCAATGTTAGCCATAATGATCGAAAACTCGCCTCGTGACATAATCGTTAACCCAATGTTGGTAGAGGCCTTGTGTGACAGCCCGCTTTTTCTTCCTGAAATCATACCGGCTGTAAAGTTACCAATGATCGTAAGCGCAACTGCGCCAAGCGCAAGCCATCCTGCATCCCACAGCGTAAGAGGATCAATACTTAACCCGAAGCTGAAGAAAAAGATAGCTCCAAAGAAATCACGAAACGGTACGACAAGATGTTCAATCCGATCGCGATGTTCCGTTTCAGAAAATACAAGTCCAAGCAATAACGCACCAATTGCTTCTGCCACGTGAATTGTTTCTGAGAAGCCTGCCACAAAAAACAATACCGCAAAAACGACGATTATAAAGATTTCGTTTGATGAAATATTTAAAAGTTTATTTAGCAGCGGCGTGGCTTTTCGAGCAATGATAAAGAACAGCATCATATAGCCAAACGCAATTAAAATAGATGTTAAAGATCCAGCAAGCGATCCGTGGTCTCCAAGCACCAACCCTGAAACGACAGAAAGATAAACGGCTAAGAAAATATCTTCAAACATGATGATCCCTAATATCAGTTCCGTTTCTGGATTCGCTGTTCGTTTTAAATCAACCAATACTTTTGCGACAATTGCGCTGGACGAAATCGTAATAATTCCAGCGATAATCAGCACTTCAAGAAGAGGATTTCCTGTCAGGTATCCATACAATAATCCTAAAGTGAAGTTAATTAAAATATAAATAGATCCTCCCACCGCGATGGACCTACCTGATTTAATTAGCTTTCCAACTGAAAATTCTAATCCTAAATAAAAGAGTAAAAAGAGAACTCCAATTCTCCCCATGAATTCAATAATCTCTTGGCTTTCAATAAACTTTAAACTGAATGAGCCAAACTCAGGAGCATGGGGACCGACCGCCATGCCCAGCAGAATGAGGAATGGAATAATCGTAAATTTAAATTTATGTGCTAGTATAGCCGCTAAAGCTACTAGTAACAAAGCTGTCCCAACTTCAAATACTAAATGATCCAATTATGAACTACCTCCTTGTGAAAGCAATTCTTTAATGAGCGTTTTTAAATTTCCTCGTTCTCCAGAGATAACAAGCGTATCTCCTTCTTCAATTAACGTATCTGGTCCTGGAGTTGATAATTTTTTTTGCGTGTTTTTAATGACGGCGATGATAGTGACATCATAATTGCTGCGAACGTCAATTTCACCAATTGTTTTACTGTGAGCTTTCGCTTGTTTTTCAACTTTGTACCACTCAATAACTAAGTCATTGAATGCCACTTCAATGGTTTCCATTGCTTTTGGCTTGTAAATCATGCCGCCTAAAATTGCAGCTAGCTGTCTTGATTCCGTATCTGTTAACGTAATGTCAAAAATGCTTTCTTCTAAATCTTTTTGATCGAAGTGATAGATTTCACGTCTTCCATCATCATGAATGATAACGACTACGCGGTTTCCTCCGCTTGTCTCAATTTCAAATTTACGGCCGATTCCTGGTAACTCCGTTTCTTTAATCATCATTGAATGATCACTCCTATAAAGTTTTTAAAAAGATTTTTTTAATTTTGCCGCGTTATTTGCCTAGAAAATCCGCATAGCAAATAAGCCTAAGAATAGTGGGTAATTTTAGGTTTGAAGAAAAGGCTGTTGAAATTTCAACCTTTTTTATTTAATTGAGGTAACTTGATTGAAAGATTTTTGGATAAAAAAGTGTTTTCTTGAGGATAAAATACGCAATTTGATGCGTCGGAATGATGAGTTTGGCACTCACCCATACTAAAGCAAAAGTTACTATCACACTTTGTATGAGAGATCCTATTTGTTTAACGCTGTGCTTAGCTCCTGGAGACATGTGCACGATATCCGTGTAATGCTGAACCGAACTTTTTGTGACCTTCACTTTTTCAAAGTCGTTATCAATAAATTTATCTGGCAAACTCGCAAAAGGCAAACAGAATATCATGCATAACAATAAGCTCATCCATATATTTTTCATCATCTCACCTCTCTTTCTTCTGAACTAGTATCTCCTTACTTAAAAGTATACGTACTCTGAAATTCAATTTCAAGCAATAAGTTTTTTTTATAAAGATTTACCTTTTTTATAATTTTTTCTTAATGTTATTCTTTTTAGATATGTATGCGACACTGAAAAAAATATACAAAAAGCTGGCTTTCTAAGAAGAAAGCCAGCTCATGTTATAGTTCAAGTTCTCCCATTCGAAGGAGTTCTACGACTGCTTGAGAACGCCCCTTGACTCCAAGCTTTTGCATCGCATTAGAAATATGATTTCGAACTGTTTTTTCGCTAATGAATAGTTCACTCGCGATTTCTTTTGTTGTTTTGTCCTGTACTAAAAGCTCGAATACTTCTCGTTCACGCTTTGTAAGTAGCGGTTTAGGTTGAAACTCTTTTTCTTTCAATGTAACCCTCCTTGCCTGATCCTGAGTTGAACTATCGGATGGGTGTAAATTTAGTCAACATATCTTATGTGCGGTATGCCTACGCGGTTACTAGTTTTAGAAAAAATATGCAAAAAACTCTTTTTCACCTTTAAAAAAGAAAAAAAGCCTGAAGAAAGAGCCTTCAAGCCATTTTCATATATTTGATAAACACCTTTTCATCTCTTCATTCCACGGGACGCTTTTTCCTGTTTCTTTAGAAATTTGCACCATTGTTCCTCTCCCGGTGAGTACAACCTCTTTTTGCTCATTTTGAATCATATAGTGTAAATCAACCGACGAACGTCCAATTCTATGAGCTTTTACAAAAACAGATAGCATGTTGTCAAAATACACTTGTTTGACATAATCGCACTGCAAATCAGCCACCACCGGTATCGTTCCCTCATGCTCACTCGTCCACTTTTGCATAAAGCCAATATGGTGAAAGAATTCCGTACGTATTTGTTCAAAATAAACAAAAGGAACCGTATTATTTAAATGCCCAAACATATCTGTTTCCGAAAATCTTACCTTGATCTCCTGCTTAAACGAAAATGACTCTTTCCAATGATCCATGTCTTCAATATACGAAATATTATTCATCTGTATTTCCTCCGTTCGTCATAGACAAAATAAAACCTCTCCGCGTGGAGAGGTTTTGAGTGATTATACTTGATCGCTACCAAAGAAACTTCTGAATGCTTGAATTGTTGTATCGCGGTTCAAAGCTGCGATTGAAGTAGTCAATGGAATTCCTTTTGGGCATGATTGAACGCAGTTTTGAGAATTCCCGCAGTTCGCTAGTCCTCCATCACCCATAATCGTCTCTAAACGTTCTCCTTTATTTAACGCACCAGTTGGATGGGCATTAAACAGGCGAACTTGAGAAAGCGGTGCTGGACCGATGAAGTTTGACTTGTCGTTTACATTTGGACAAGCTTCTAAGCAAACGCCACATGTCATACATTTGGATAACTCATACGCCCACTGACGTTTCTTTTCAGGCATACGCGGTCCTGGACCTAAATCGTATGTGCCATCGATTGGAACCCATGCTTTTACTTTTTTTAGTGAATCAAACATACGGCTGCGGTCTACTTGCAAATCACGAACCACAGGAAATGTTTTCATTGGCTGTAAGCGAATTGGTTGTTCTAGTTTATCAACAAGAGCTGTACATGACTGACGAGGTTTACCGTTGATGACCATTGAACAGGCTCCGCATACTTCCTCTAAACAGTTCATTTCCCAGTTTATCGGAGCAACCTCTTTACCTGAAGCATCAACAGGGTTACGTCTGATTTCCATCAGTGCTGAAATAACGTTCATATTCGGACGATACGGAATTTCAAACTCCTGATTGTAAGGAGCAGATTCAGCTGAATCTTGACGTGTAATAATGAAGCGCACTGTCTTTTGGACTGTTTGTTGTTCACTCATTGATTAACGAACCCCCTCTTGTTGTTTTTTTGGTTTTTCATCTTTTTTCTTTGTGTAGTCGCGTTTACGCGGTTTAATTAACGATACGTCTACCTCTTCATAATGGAAAGAAGGAGCCGTTTTCTTATCCACAAAAGATGCCATTGTTGTTTTTAAGAATTCTTCATCGTTACGATCTGGGAAATCTGGCTTATAATGAGCACCGCGACTTTCGTTACGGTTGTAAGCTCCTAGCGTTACAACACGTGAAAGCTGAAGCATGTTTTGCAACTGACGAGTAAATGTTGCCGCTTGATTACTCCATTTAGCTGTATCATTAATGTTAATACGATCATAGCGTTCAATTAATTCTTGAATCTTTTCATCTGTTTTTAACAGTTTGTCATTGTATCGTACGACTGTCACGTTGTCAGTCATCCATTCCCCTAGCTCTTTATGAAGAACGTATGCATTTTCTGTACCTTGAAGATTCATGATATTGTTCCATTTCTCTTCTTCTTCTTTCACATGACGATCATATACGCTTGAAGAAATAGCATCTGCGCTCTTTTCTAAACCATTGATGTATTCAACCGCTTTAGGGCCGGCAACCATACCACCATAAATAGCTGATAATAATGAGTTTGCTCCTAAACGGTTCGCTCCGTGCTGTGAATAATCACACTCACCAGCTGCGAATAAGCCAGGAATATTTGTCATTTGATCGTAATCCACCCATAAACCGCCCATTGAATAGTGTACGGCTGGGAAAATTTTCATTGGTACCTTGCGCGGATCATCGCCCATGAATTTTTCATAGATTTCGATGATACCTCCAAGTTTAATGTCTAGCTCTTTTGGATCTTTATGTGAAAGGTCCAGATAAACCATGTTCTCTCCGTTGATTCCTAATTTCTGCGCTACGCAGACGTCAAAAATTTCACGAGTTGCAATATCACGAGGTACTAAGTTACCGTATGCAGGATATTTTTCCTCTAAGAAATACCAAGGTTTACCGTCTTTATATGTCCAAACGCGTCCGCCTTCTCCACGAGCAGATTCACTCATAAGACGAAGCTTATCATCTCCTGGGATAGCAGTTGGATGAATTTGAATAAACTCTCCGTTTGAATAGTATGCACCTTGCTGATACACGATAGATGCCGCTGAACCTGTATTAATAACTGAGTTCGTCGATTTTCCAAAAACAATTCCAGGTCCACCTGTAGCCATAATAACCGCGTCAGCTGGGAACGTTTTAATTTCCATTGATTTTAAATTCTGTGCAGAAATTCCGCGACAGCTGCGCTCATCGTCAAGAACAGCACCTAAGAATTCCCATCCTTCGTACTTTGTCACAAGTCCGGCAACTTCATAACGACGAACCTGCTCATCTAATGCGTACAATAATTGTTGACCCGTTGTTGCTCCAGCAAAAGCCGTACGGTGATGCTGCGTCCCGCCAAATCGTCTGAAGTCTAACAAACCCTCAGGAGTACGGTTAAACATAACACCCATGCGGTCAAGTAAGTGAATAATACCAGGAGCTGCTTCACACATTGCTTTTACAGGTGGCTGGTTGGCTAAAAAGTCTCCGCCGTACACTGTGTCATCAAAGTGTTCCCATGGTGAATCCCCTTCACCTTTCGTGTTTACGGCTCCGTTGATTCCACCTTGCGCGCAAACTGAGTGAGATCTTTTTACCGGAACTAGTGAAAATAAATCTACTTGCTTGCCAGACTCAGCAATTTTTATTGTTGCCATCAAGCCAGCTAAACCGCCACCGACTACGATGATTTTTCCGTTACTCATCGGAACCCCACTCCTTCAAAACCTTAATTTTATGCAAATGCGAATAATGTACGAACACCTACAAATGTAAGTGCTAAGAAGATTGCTAATGTCACATAAGTTGAAATTCTTTGAGAACGTGGTGTTACAGTTAACCCCCAGCTAACTCCAAATGACCATAGACCGTTTGCAAAGTGGAAGATCGTAGATACAACACCAACTATGTAGAATGCAAGCATTGCCGGGTTGCTTAAAATTCGTTCCATCATTTGAAAATCTACTTCTTTTCCAAGCGCAGCTTGTATTCTGGTTTCCCATACGTGCCATGTGATGAAGATAAGTGTGATTACACCTGAAACACGCTGAAGGATAAACATCCAGTTACGGAAAAAACCGTAGTTGTTAACGTTTGTTTTAGCAGTGAATGCGATGTAAAGACCGTATATTGCGTGAAAAACGATTGGTAAGAAAATAATGAAAATTTCTAGAGCATAGCGGAAAGGTAAGCTCTCCATGAAGTGAGCTGCTTGATTAAATGATTCTTCTCCCTTTGTCGCGAAATGATTCACAACTAAATGCTGTGTTAAGAAAATCCCGATTGGTATTACCCCAAGTAATGAATGGATTCTCCGATATTGAAACTCTCTGTTTGCCGCCATCTGCGTAGACCCCCCTTAGTTAAATGAACATAGTTTGTGAAGAACTTTCTTACTCCCACTAGACAAATAGATTAATCGTGAATACAGGAAATGAAAACCTTTGCATTTCCTAATAAAGTATGTGACAGGTTNGCCGTATGACGGGAAATCTGTCACGTACGGTTCTTAGGGGGGCGGGCGCTCGTGAGAGTGCCTCCCTACCCGACTTAAGTAAATCATAAAGTATTTCATAAAAATCCACAATTTAACTATTTACCTTAATGACGGCAAGTGGCGCCCGATTGTGGAGAACCTTTATAAATAAAGGGATTTTTTATATGACCCATTTTTCCTAGCACGTTAATTAATATGGTAATTATTGTAGGTTTTTGGTTTCATTTTCCTTATAGTGTATTGTGGGAAAATTTTTTTTGTAGTATTCTATCATCGATTTGGATGCCATCGAAGTAATGAATCTAGTTTATTGTCTGCAAAGATAATTCCTCTATATGTTTCTAAGACTACATTTTATTCCAAATCAAAAAATAAGGGAGGGATAGGATGTCCAGGTTTTATAGACGTATCGTTTTATCTGTATTTTTTTTGTTTTTGGTCACAGGAATGATTTCACCGGCACAAGCGCAGTCTGATTCAAATGGCGGAGGTTATTGGCTCCCAAACAACAAGGAGAAGATTGAAAAGGCAACTAAACTTATGAAGCAGGGCAAGTCAGTTGAAGAGATTGGGATTAAGCAAGATCAGATCCAGAAAAAAGAAGGCATCCAGACATTAGATAAATTGCTGGAGGAAGACCGGCAAAGTGACACAACATACAGAGCGAACATGGCGCCTCCGATCAAGACAGCAGCCGGATGGACACCCCCTGACTTCGACTATGATCATATCCTGACTACAGAAGAATGCCAGGGAAGTCCAGACAGCAGTTCAGAAACAGGGTATATTAAAAACCGGTATTCCTTCTGTTGGTCCCACGTCGCAACATATCAAGTCCCAGTAAAATGCATTGGTGGGTTCTGTTTTTACGAAGGCGTTCAATTTCAATTCACTGAAATAGGTTATGGCTCCAACCAAAGTCGAAAAATGAGGGTCTATTATACACTTGATGATATCCTCGTAACTCATCCATCCTTGAATGGAGCCAAGTTGAAAATTGATATGGTATGTGAATCCAAGGTGAACGCAGGTGACTGTAAAGAGGATCCCGACTTTCCATCGACGGAACGAACAATCGCCCAATGGAAAAACACGAACTTCAGTACAGAAATTTTCACATCAGAAGCACCCCCACCAACTGACGCAAACCCTGATCAGTTAGGGTACATGGAATTTTGGCCAAAACTTACCCTTACACATGCACCAAGGAAATTCAAAAAGAGCATTGATGGTATTAAACAGACCGTTCGTTACGATTCTGCAAAATATATGTTTGCTTTCCCTAATCAATATTTCTGGCAAGGAGCCGTATTCAGTAAAGCCACACCAATCTTCAATGTTCCGGTCACAAAGCCAGAATTTTCGATGTTAGCCGAAGCTGGACAGCATTGGAAGTTTGCGATGGATCATCCAGATCAGACGAAGCCTCAAATGGCTGGAAAGAAAATACCGGGAGCTGTGGGAGACAGCACGCTGACACGGATGTATCCGAAACGTCATCAGGATGAATATAATCGCAATAGGAACAAGACAAGAAGGACTTGTGACAGGGAATTCGGAGATGAGGATCGGACCGGCAAGCAGTGTGACGAATATCCGTTTGCTTCCACCTGGGAAGGTTCGGCGACCAATGGATCGGATAATTTTTCAGTAAGAATGATTTCAAGCGAATCGAACGGTGCTGCAGGGACATGGCTCGGTGCCTGGTACGCCTATGATAGGATTCTGGATGGGGATACTTTCAATATGCAGGTCGAAGCCCCTGAGAAAATAGCTACGATCAGATCGGAAGGTCAGCCTCAGGACGGACAGGATAACCGATCAAGTGATAACTTCACGATTGGGAATATCCCTTCTTACGCGACCAAGTTACAATGGAAAATCGTCGACGGCCCTACTAATGCGAAATTCGATGTCATGAAAGACATCAGCTTCGGCATCGACGAAACGATTTTCAATGATCTTACAGACGGATCCGAGACAGAAATCAAAAAGAGCGAAGATTTTTACATTGCCAGACCGGAAGACACCGATGGAGAAAGCTTCACTGTTGAAGTTTATGCAATCCCATAATAATAACTTAGAGGCTGGCCTTTAAGTGTCACATACTTAAAGGCCAGCCTCTTTTAAACCATTAGAGAATCAGATCCAAACCTACTGTTTCAACATTATGTTATTCCTTTAATTCAAGAAATACTAATTTCTTTTTTAATAGTCCTATATTTATAAAAAACGCTAGTAAGGCTTAACATTTCGTAAACAAAACAATATTTAATCACTATTTTTACTCTTCCTGATTATTTAACAATCTGGCCCTTTCACGGAACAACTCTATCGTCGGTGAAGAGAATGTTAGAAAGAATATTATTTTCTACTACCTAAACAGCTACCTAGGGTCGATTAAAGTAAAGAGAATTAACTATTTAGTTATAATATAGTGGTTGGTCACTATAAAACAAGATTTCAAGTTAAAAACAACAGGTAAATGATAAATAATAATTTATGTGGAGAGGTGTTCAATTATGAAGAAGTCTACAGCAGTTCTACCAGAAGAGTGGATGAGGTTAGTTAAAGAAGCAATGAATTTAAATGTGAGCAAAGAAGAATTTAAACAGTTTCTAGAAGAAAAAACTCAAAATAACACTACAGTAAAAAACATTAGATAGCTTCTATATCTAATGTTTTTTGCTATCACTAAATTTGTTTACTACCTAAGAAAGCTTTTTTAACAGGCATTTTTGTGCGCTTGGATAGTAAAAAGCTTTTATATCAACAATGTATAAAAAGCTGCATATTGAAGAATATCTATCATTCCAAGAGGCCTTGTCCTCCAAGGGGTCTTTTTTTGTTTTGTCAATTTTTTAGAATAAGGGATTTTTATTTGGAATATTAGTATTTTAGAGAGGAGAGCAGTTTGATAAGGTATTGGTGGTGAAAGTTATGTGTAGAATCATTATCCTTTTGATGAACTAAAACAGTTTAATTTATAAACCTTAAGGGGTGTTTATTTATGGTTATAAATAGAAATAAAGATGATAGTTTAATTGGAATCCTTCTATACATTGTAACGATAGGGATTTTCCACCTTACTGACTTAGCTGCCGAGATGACCTTATGACAATAAAAAAGATAATTTCTCAATTAATAGAGAAGCGTAGAACTTGGGGTTATGGTGCTGCTATAGCAGTAACGCCTTATCTGTTAATCAAAATTGCTTGGACTTTCGGACTCTTCATGCCGACCCAACAAATGGGTGATATAAGTTGGCGCACTGCAAATGCCATAACGATGGTGCTCGCCGCAGTTGGTATCCTGTTAGCATTCGCGTTCAGCATGCCTTGGGGCGAGAGGCTACCTGCCTGGTTGGTTGCCTTTCCCGTTTGGGTAGGTACTGGTTTACTTATTCCTATGTTGTTGTTGGCACCAGTGCTTGGCCCTGCTGCTATGATACGGGATCAGAAGACAGGAGTCGCCAACATTTGGGTATATGAGCAGATTTTTGTAATAATTTCACTGGTTGGAGCCGGCATCTGCCTACCTCTTGCTTTAGCTGGATATGCCAAGACGCGTTGGCCAGAGGCATTTGTTGGTCCAATCACTACCGATTTACTTCCAGGCAACAGCCAGAAACTGTATATCTCCTTGGCTAGACCTGTCTCAGCTGGCTGTATCCTGCTTGGATTTATTAAGGTATTCTGGGCTGCTGGTGGAACTATTGGCATCGACCCAGCTATGTTAGATAACCGGGATTTATGGTGGCACCTATTGTCATTGAGTACCGGTGTGTGGGCCTTTGCAGGGTCTTGGGGTTTATTGGTACTAACCACCCGCCGCGGGTCGAAGAGTTTTTTTCCACCTATGGCTATAGCATGGATCGCGTCGGGAATGCTGTTCTCATATAACCTCTTCAATCGTTTGTCCGCCACTCGCCCTGATACACAACCTGCACCGGAGTACCCACTTGCACATGTACTGACCACAGAGTTAGGCAGCGTCTTAGGAGTTATGATGATAATGGTCATCCTGATGGTATTGCATGACCGCCGGAGAGCAATGCGCAGCGCGGCATAAAATCAAGAAATTAAGATTTGGGTGGGAAGGAATAATAAAAAGTGATTCCGAAAAAATGTTTTATGTTAACAAGAGATAAATATCATATAAAGCCTAAAATAGAAAAAACTACTGTTGTTGAAGGACAGTAGTTTTTTCTCATACAGACGATTAGAAAATTGTGTGACAAATACCCACGTCGGAAGGTATTCTAATTGCATTTTGCTCCAATTATCTAAGAGATATACTGATACATATAGATGTAAAAGCACATTATATAATCAATTCCATTTAGATAGAAGTCAACTTTTTCATCTAAGTGTCGTTACTCCTCATTAAGCAACTACTAAAGTACTTCATATATTATTATAATTTCCCTACTTACTCTAAACGACTCCATTTCTACACCGATGGTGGAGAGAGCACCTGTATCCTATGAACAAATAGTGAATTCAGTCCTTTAAGTAATAAATTTATTTTAAGAATTCACCTCTATTAGCTGCCCTATGCATAAACAAAGAGCGTAATTCTTGATGTAGAATTACGCCCTTTTGCTGAATAACAATTATGTTTCTTAGGTTACATCTTTTCAATAGGTCTAAGTGTTTGTCAATTTCTACGGTTGAAACGTTTAATTGCTTCTTCGGTCACCGGCTCGAAGAGGTTAACGAGGTTGCCGTCGGGATCGCGAAACAACATAGCACGGTTCCCCCACAGCATTAAAGTAGGTTCCTTTACCCACTCATTGACAAACGGTTTCAGGCGCTCGTATTCAGCATCGACATCGTGGACGTGGAACTCAATGATAACAGTGCGATTGTCCGCCGCCACTGCGGAACCAGCGCCGAACAGTTGCACTGTCTTAGAGTGGCCAATTGCCAAGGTGCATGATGGCACAAAAAGTTCGGCAAAGACAGGGACGGGACGTTCCGCCGAAACACCTAAGACTTTCTCATAGAACTTGACAAGACGATCCACATCGTCGGTAATAATGCGTACAGAAGCAAAATTCATAAAATACCATCCTTCCTATAATAAATGATACGATATCGTATCAGATCATTTTGGGCTAGAACCCGCGAAGCTTCAGTAAGGGAAAAGTGGTTGTGGAAAATAGGTTACAAAAGTTCCAACGACAATTATTTTAGAACCTTTTCCTTTTCTCAAGAATTAAACAGCCTATTTAAAGGTTTACTTTTTCAGTTTCAAGTAATCTACTTTGGGTATTAACTGACGTTCGCTGGTTCTATGATCATCCTTCCATGCCTTGCTGCTCCATTGATCCAAAGTGAAATGAATTAATTTCCGTGGATGTTAATTGGGTGTATTAATCGATTGATGCAAGACATACTCCGCATGTATCTTTCAACCCTTTATGTTTACTTTCTCTAATTATAAAAGAACGCTACTGACAACTGTATGTCAGTAGCGTTCTAACATTTTTTTTGCCTCTTCACGAATTCGATTTTGGAGTGATTCAGGCTCCAACACAACCACACTCGCTCCCCAGCCAAGTACCCATTGCAACAATTCGTCCAGTTGATGAACACGTAAGATCACATGCAATCCATCCTCATGCTCTTCCATACTCTCTATGTAATGATAATTGGATTCCTTCACCTTATCCGCAATGTCATGGTTAAATTGAAGATGAACTAGCAAGTGTCTATTATCCGGAGGGGTATACTCGCTTAAGTTAAAATGCGTCGGTGGTTCGAATCGTTCTTCAAGACTAATAAGTTCCGTCATTCGGGATAAGCGAAAATGACGAATTTCTTGGCGCAGATCACACCGAGCCACGAGCATCCATGATCCTTGAATGAGCACCAATCCATAGGGAGCAACCGTACGAACACTATGACGATTACCTTCGGAATCTTCAAGTTTTTTTGCATAACGAATGCTGATCTTTTGCACGTTTAATATCGCTCCACGAATCTTTTCCAGATATTTCTTTTCTTTTGACTCCCTGACCTGTTTATCAGAAATGAGCAAACGCATTGCCTTGCGTACACGAGATGTTTCTTTAAGAATGTTCTTCGGTAGAATGGCCTCAATTTTCCCGCGGGCAGCTTGAGCCCTGGCACGATAATCATCATCAAATTGTTGTTCAATAAAGTCCGTTCCAATTAGCAAGCTCACGGCTTCTGGTACGGTGAAGCCGATTGGCGGCAGAAAATAACCTTCCATCAAAGAGTATCCTCTCCCGGCGGCTCCTATAATCGGTACGCCCGCCTCACTCAGCGCCTGAATGTCACGGTAGATAGTCCGCACGCTCGTTTCAAATAGAGCCGCCAAATTTTCGGCCCGTATAACTTCTTTACGTTGCAGCTCCAGTACAATGGCTAATAAACGGTCTGTTTTATTCATTGGGTGCCCCCTTTTAATGTTTTCGCAAAATAATAATACCATACCTTGATGGAGATGATGATTTAGTAAATGCAGAGTTGTCGAATAGGTAAGTGTATGGGTATCTATGCGGGAATCTCTACAAAATAAGGGCAATGCCTCATAATTTATAAGAGCCCCTTGCTCCTTTCGTACTGTTATTTGTTAGTAAGCATTAGTTAGAGAAAAAATAATACCTCCTATAATTGCTGTGAGTATTGTTTTTATTAACATCAAATACCCCTTTCTCAGAATTGTAGCAAAAATAAAAATCCCACTGGCATTGGCAAGCGAGATAGCTTTTTATCAGAATTCACAATTATAAAGTACTAAATATAACTACAAGTAAATAATGTGATATATCTCTTAAAACACCATTTTTAGAGGGGGCGCATATGTATAAAAGGTGCGCTTCTTATACATTTTTTTGACTTGCATTCCTAAGCGAAACCTTATGACACCAAGGGTATATAAAAATCTGCATAAAGAAGAAAACATCCTATTTGGAAGTCTTGCCTGCCAAGGGCTCTTTTTTTAGTTCCGGTGGAGACTTTATGTTAACAAAGCTTTTTCTATTCACAGAAAATCTAATAAAAAATCTGCTACAGTGCTTTAAAGAATATGATTTAAATTTTCTAAAAGGTTAAAAGTATGCTCAGCATATAATGTAGTGAACAATTGTCTAGTCTGAGGTAGAACCTCAACAAAAGGCTTAGTCAAGAGTATCTTTTTAAAAGAAAAGTTTATTGAAAAAATCTTTGGGATTCGAACGTAGAACTTTCTATTTCTTGACCATTCCATATCCATCGATTCATTGTGTTTCTACTTTTATTTAAATATACGTTATTGCTAAGCTCATTATATTTATTTGAATAATGAAGATTGGCTAGAAGTAAGTTAGATTTTACTGAAACCATAATGTTATTATTGATGATGTTATAGATCGCATAATATTGCATTAATAACTGGCCGCCATCCATTTTTATTGTATCGTTCCATATAAGATATTTTGCGTAATAGAAGTATTCATTGTCCCCCCACGCTTTTCATCATATCCCCCAATTGAAATTCCTGTAAAACGATTCTCATAAATCATGTTTCGTACGACTTGAATGTTGGTAGTCTGTTTACCGTAGTGTTCACTTGCAATTTCTATTCCTAAATCGTTATGACTTGAAATATTATGTTCAATAACAACATCCTTTCCTCCATCCACATAGATTCCTCCAGCAGAATATTCAGTTCTGTAGGCTGGGTTGGAATAACTGCTTACGTTGTAAATAGAGTTTTCACTGATAACTCCTTCACGAGCTTGATCAAATTTTTTATCAGGAGCTATCTTTTCGAAACCAATTACATCAATACCTATATTATCAACGTTACGAATCGTATTTGCATGGACTACAAACTTTTTAACATTTCCATTTAGAGTCAGCGCTTCACTAAAACCTAAAGTTAAGTTTTCGAGTAAGTTTCCCGATATTTCAATGTTGTTTAATGAACGTGGCGCTTCGGATCCATAAAAAGCTATTCCATGTGCATTTCCGTTTTTATGTGCAGTCTTAATATCAAAAATATGATTGTTAATAATCCGAAGACCTTTGCCTCTTCCCTCTACTAAAATACCACATGGTGTATTTTGTTCTTCCAAAGTAGAAAAATGCCCTATATTTAGACCTTGAATTGTAACATAGCTCTTGTTTTTTATGGTAACTAGCCCTCCATCTGAAGAACCACTCTTTATATTCTTTCCACTAATAATGGGCCTTTCATTTTTATAGTTTCTGAAGATAATGGGATTTTGTTTATTGCCTGAACGACTAATCATTAACTTTTCGTGATAGACACCGCCTCGAATATTAACAGCCGTCCCAGGTTTAGCTACTTTACCTGCCTTTTTCAAAGTTTTAAAGGGACTGTTTTTAGTACCTGCATTTTCATCACTTCCTGCAGGAGAGACGTAGATTTCATGATGTATAGGATCTACTAAAGGTTGAGTAGCAGCCTCAACCCTTTGATTTATACAACACAGGAAAAGAAGAAGGATGCTACCTGCTTTTTTCATAAGATACTCCTTAATGTTCATGAATTTTACTTACAAGATCTTCCAATTATACTATTGCTTCGCTAATAAGTATGTAAAACATCGCACCATGCCTTATTACTTTCTTAAAGTACAATCAATGGAAAGCGCTAAAATAATGCTAGAATAATGTAGTAAATCAGTTAAAACAGGAACATGTAAATTAATAAATTTTAAACGCTGAAAGGATTACTAATGATGGATGAAAAAAAGTGTAGGTGACTTAATCTTTTTCAATAGAAGGAATAAGTCACCTATTTGTGTTTTACCTAAACAGTCATTGTGGTTAAAAGCGAATATTTCTACTCCTTACAACTCACTATTGTATCTTCTTGCCTTTAGATAAATTATTAAAAAGAAAATGATTGGATATAAATTACATAACACTTCTATTTAGTAAGTTTTAGACAAAGTAATTATTGATCGAATTAAATATTAAACTTATATAATTTAAAGGAGTAAATGTACAAATTATGTTATCGAAATTAAAGTTTTAATATTTACACTTAGTGACGACAAATAAAGCCTTTTTCTACAAAGTATATAAAAGATAACTTATTTTTATATAAAGTAAGTTTACACTTTTACTTTTATGTAAGTTAAAATGGTCAAGTAATAACTATAATAAATAAATCTAAATAAGTACTTAATTTTAAGTATACTTACTTTTTGATTAGTATTTTTATTGCTTTTAAACTCGTTATGAACGTTATTGTTACTGTTTAGAGGAGGTTTGTTTTTTACATACATATGAAGACATACGTAATCTTAAATGAATACCTCTCGGTTTTTGATTAGTTCATAATGTAATACTAATGCTCTATTTCATTTTGGAAATAACTACTCCTATAACCATAATGAAAATTCCTAGTAGGGTTTTCCACGTAGGAGCTTCTTTGAAGAAAAGGTAACCCACTAACTCAAAAGCAATAAATATGAATCATAATACCAGGTCTAGTTACTCTAAAGAAGATTATAAGCAGTAATGTTTAGAAAAAATTCTATACACTTTCTCATCCATTCATCTCGTTTTGTATTATGCATATTTTTTTTAATTTGTTTCACAATAAAGAATGGATAAAGAAAGGAAGGGAAATTAATATGCAAAACTTAACGGAGTTAGAAGTAGAGAATTTACGTCATCTTATCGGCGCGCATGGGACACTTATCAACAAATTAGAACAATACGCTCAAGAATGTAATGATTCACAGCTTACAGCAATGCTACAAAAAGATGCACGTGACGCTAGAAATACAAAACAACAGCTGATTTCATTTTTAGGATAGGAGACTGATAAAGATGAATGAAAAGGATATTGTAAATGATTATTTAGCAGGTCTTAACGCAAGCTTAACAGGTTATGCCAGTATTATTAGTCAAACAAATAACCAACAATTATACNAATCATTCTGCATTATTTATTATTATACTATATTATTAAATTTGTCATCTTTTTTTGAAAAAGAAGAGAAAATTGCGGGCTAAGAGATAAAGAGCATTTAATTGATTACTAGATAAAGCAAAAAAATGCTTTTTTTCACTTTGATTTTTACCATTGAGTCTAGAAAGTATTTTACATAAAATGAAAGAAAGTAAAAAAGCTTCGTTTAGGTGATCTACTTGTAATAAATACGAAAATAAATTTTTGAATGCGGTTACATTTTTGTTGGTGTACAAAATTAAGAATGATGGTGAAGGAGATGAAGGAAGTGATTGCTACACCCTATATAAACTTGGAGATAAACAAGGAACCAGGTGTGCATGTCGTATTGGATGAAACAAAAAAAGATGGTGTTTACTTTATTAAATTAACGGTCAAGTCGGTTAAAAAAAGAATTCTTCCAAAAATGAAATTAAAATGGAGCGTTCCATTGTTAGATATCCAACTGTATAAATCTTTACAAACTAGTAAGGGCGATGTGAATGCCTCTTTTGTTCATTGTTTTATGAATAAGAATGGTTCTAACCGCTACACCATTGCATGTTCAGACATACGTCATCCTATTCTGTGTGCTCCTAATTGGAAAGACATGTGTTTAGATGTAGAAATGACCTTATTTAGTGAAAGCACTTGGTCTCTTCATAGCTATGAAACTGAACTGCGAGTAGACACAAGAATAGTTGAAACAGAAGAGTTATTCAAAGGTTTAGCGAAATGGTATGAGAGAAAAGAGATTAATCTAGCATCTGCTTTTGAGCATGCAACGGCAATAGATGAAAAAGGAAATGTCTCGTTAGATATTTGATGGTAAGGAGAGGAATAAAATGGGGATCTTATTTAATGAAGGTACAAAGGAATTTCACCTGCAGGGACGCGATGTAAGTTATATCTTTTCAGTGTTGAGAAACGGGCAGCTCGGTCACTTGTACTATGGAAAAAAGCTTAAGCACCGTTCATCTTTTCAGCATTTTTTACGTGTAGAAACAAGAGGAGCTAGCGCTTCGGTATATGAAGGAGAACTAGCATTTTCTCTTGAAACAATCAAACAAGAGTATCCTTCTTATGGAACAACAGACTTCAGAGAGCCAGCCTATCAACTTCTTCAGCAAAACGGAAGCCGAATCACAAATTTTGAATACGATAACCATAAAATTTACAAAGGCAAGAAGCCATTAAAAGGCTTACCTGCTACATATGTAGAAGAAGAGAGTGAAGCCACAAGTGTAGAAGTTGAACTGATTGATAAATTGCTCAATGCATCACTTATTTTAACGTATACCGTTTACGAAGACCGAAATATTATTACGCGTCACTCACGATTTGAGCATAGAGGAGAAGAACCAGTCGATATTTTGCGTATCATGAGCGGCAGCATTGATTTGCCTACATCAAATTATGAGATGGTTCAGCTTTCCGGTGCGTGGATTCGAGAAAGACACGTGAAAACACGAATGCTTCAGCCTGGTATTCAAAGTATTTCTAGTGCGAGAGGTACAAGCAGCAGTCAGCAAAACCCATTTTTAATTTTAAAAAATCCAGCTGCAACTGAACACAGTGGAGAAGCGTATGGTTTTAGTCTTGTATACAGCGGAAACTTTCTTGGACAAGTGGAAGTAGATCATTATAATGTATCAAGAATAACGATGGGAATTCATCCTTTTGATTTTCAGTGGCGACTAGAGAGTGGAGAAACTTTTCAATCACCAGAACTAGTACTGGCTTATTCAAATAGCGGTCTAAACGGACTTAGCCAAGAGTATCATGAGCTTTATCGCAAGCGTCTAGCTAGAGGAAAATGGCGGGATTTGGAGCGGCCAGTTTTAATTAATAACTGGGAAGCGACGTACTTTGATTTTACCGAAGAGAAAATTGTACATATTGCCAAAGAAGCACAAAAGCTGGGCGTTGAACTTTTCGTATTAGATGACGGCTGGTTTGGCAAGCGTAACGATGATACAACTTCTCTTGGAGACTGGTTTGTAGATAAAAATAAGCTTCCGGGCGGTATGAAGTCATTGGCTCAAAAAGTAACGGATTTAGGTATGGACTTTGGGTTATGGTTTGAACCCGAAATGATTTCAAAGCAAAGCGACTTGTATGAAAAGCATCCAGATTGGTTGATTCATGTGCCAAATCGTCATCAATCTCATGGACGAAATCAATATGTGCTTGATTTTTCAAGAGAAGAAGTAGTGAATTATATCTATGAACGAATGGAAGCTATTTTAAGTGAAGCACCTATCTCTTATATAAAATGGGATATGAATCGAAATATAACAGAGATTGGATCTGTTGGGCTGCCCGCGAACCGTCAGTTTGAAGTAGTACACCGCTATATTTTAGGTGTGTATGATTTGTATGAGCGACTAACAAAGAAGTTCCCGGATATTTTATTTGAATCATGTGCAAGCGGGGGAGCTAGATTTGATCCGGGAATGCTTTATTATGCTCCTCAAGCTTGGACGAGCGATAACACGGACGCGATTGAACGTCTAAAGATTCAGTACGGCACGTCTTTTGCCTATCCAATCAGTTCAATGGGAGCACACGTATCAGCCGTACCAAATCATCAAGTACGCAGAGTAACAAGTCTAGAAACAAGAGGAGACGTTGCGTATTTTGGCGCATTTGGTTATGAGTTAGATGTTACGCTGATGACAGAAGACGAAAAAGAAACGGTAAAAAACCAAATTCAGTATTATAAAAAACACCGATCCCTTATTCAAAATGGCACATTCTATCGATTAAAAAGTCCGTTTGAACAAGATGGAAATGTGACGAGCTGGATGGTTGTTTCATCCAATCAAAAACAGGCAATCATCGGTTATTATCAAGTATTAGCTAGACCAAATCCTTCTTATGAACGCATCGAGCTAAAAGGGCTTCATCCTGATTATGAATATACAGTGATGGAAACAGATCAAACAGCTTATGGAGATGAGCTCATGTACGCAGGAATTACTCTAACTCATGAGTATCCGGGTGTTGAAGCATACGATGAAAAATCTGGAGACTTTGTATCGGTTATTTACACACTGCAAGCGCAATAAGCAAAAAGCCACTTCTATATCATAGAAGTGGCTTTTTTGAGTTAACTATTAATCGTATATTGTTGACATAAAAGGAGAAGTAATGGTAACTTTTAGTTATAATTGTTAACTTTATATTTTTTTAGTTTACTAAAGTGGAGGGGAATCGATGGAAACCACAGGTTTAAGAGATTGGAAAGCACTTGCTCAGTCTATTATTAAAGGGAAAGAAATTACATATAATGAAGCGCTTCAACTTCTTCATGTACCGGATGAAGAAGTGTTAGAGGTCATGAATGCCGCGTACTTAATTCGTCATCATCATTATGGAAAAAAAGTAAAGCTCAATATGATTATTAATACTAAATCGGGTTTATGCCCAGAAGACTGTGGATATTGTTCGCAGTCGATTGTATCAGAAGCACCGATTGATAAGTATGCGTGGTTAACAAAGGAGAAAATTGTAGAAGGTGCTTTTGAAGCTCAAAAAAGAAAAGCAGGTACATATTGTATCGTGGCGTCAGGCCGCCGTCCTACTGATAAAGAAGTAGCGCACGTAGTGGGAGCGGTAAAAGAAATTCGTCAAAAGACAGACTTGAAAATCTGTGCCTGTCTAGGCTTTTTAACAGATGATCAAGCACACGAACTAGTCGAGGCGGGTGTTCATCGCTATAATCATAATTTAAATACTCACGCTGATAACTACGACAGTATTTGTTCTACGCATGGCTATGAAGATCGAGTCGATACGGTTACTACATCTAAAAAAGCAGGTTTGTCACCTTGTTCCGGTGCGATTTTTGGAATGGGCGAGACACATGAACAAGCCGTTGAATTAGCTTTTCAAATTAAAAAGTTAGATGCAGATTCTATTCCATGCAACTTTCTTGTTGCCGTTCCAGGAACGCCTCTAGAAGACAAAAAGGCGTTAAAGCCAATGCAATGCTTAAAGCTGTTAGCGATGATGCGTTTTGTAAATCCAACGAAAGAAATTCGAATTTCAGGAGGCAGAGAAGTCAATCTCAGATCGCTTCAGCCGCTTGGTTTGTTTGCTGCAAATTCAATTTTTGTAGGCGATTATTTAACGACTCAAGGTCAAGAACCTACAGCTGACTGGGGATTAATTGAAGATTTAGGATTTGAAATCGAAGAATGTGCACTGTGAAGTCGTTGAGAAATCAACGGCTTTTTTTATCTTCAGCAGATTTACAGGAACTATACGTTTACTTTACAAAACTCAACAGCTTCTTTATATTGCCTTCACAAATAACCATTATTATAAAACATGTGAACGACAAGTGAATAGTTACTAAGGTTATGAAATTGAGAAACCACAAAAAACAATAGGTCTATATAAACATCCTATGCGTTTTTTGTGGTTTTTTTATAAATGAAAGGAAGGAATCGTTTTGAATAAGGAAGCAGATTTCTTACAACAGCTTGGACAAGATCGTTTAATTGCATCCATTAAAAGTCCGAAAAATTTAGAGCGATTTTTAGAAACAGAGATCCAGGCCGCCTTTTTATTAACGGGCAATATTAGTGTGATTAAACGCTATGTAGATTTACTCAAACAGCATAATCGAATGGTTTTCTTACACATTGAAAAAATTCCGGGAATTAGCTATGACCGGGAAGGGCTTAAATTTCTCGCTAAGTTTGTAAAACCCACAGGGATCGTAACCACTAAAAGTTCACTCATTAATTACGCAAAACAGGAAGGGCTGGTTGCTATTCAGCGACTATTTTTAGTGGATACAGACGCAGTAGCACAAGGGTTAAAAACCGTTCAAAATATTAAACCGGATGCATTAGAACTAATGCCAGGATTGATTCCGGAGATGATAGAGAAAATCGTTAAAAAAATAAGTATCCCTATTATTACAGGTGGACTCATTCAAAATGAAAGCCATATCCAAGCTGCTTTAAAAGCAGGGGCTACGGCAGTTTCTACAGGGAAATCATGGCTATGGAAAAAATATGAATGAGCGAGAAAGGAGCGTTTTTAATGAAAAAAGTAGAGTTAGTTAACGTTGGAAAGTCATACGATCAAAAAACAAATGTCATTCAAGATATTAACGTCACAATTGAACCTGGAGAATTCTTCGTATTAGTAGGTCCTTCAGGATGCGGGAAAAGTACAATGCTGCGAATGATTGCCGGATTAGAAGAAGTCACGCAGGGAGAGTTGCTAATTGGAGATGTAAAAGCAAATAAACTGCTTCCAAGTCAGCGCGATTTGTCCATGGTGTTTCAAAACTATGCTTTATATCCGCATTTGACAGTAGAACAAAATATTCTTTTTGGTCTGCATACAAAGAAGATTTCAAAGCAAGAACAGCAAAAGCGCTGCAGGGAAGCAGCAGAAATGCTTGGTTTAAGTGAATATTTAAAGCGAAAGCCTAGACAGCTTTCGGGAGGACAGCGCCAGCGTGTAGCACTCGCACGTGCTATTGTTACTCATTCGCCTATTTGCCTGATGGATGAGCCGTTATCCAACTTGGATGCAAAGCTGCGAGCAAAAATGAGATCAGAAATTCGCCAGATTCAGCGTAAGTTAGGTATTACGATGATTTATGTCACGCACGATCAAACGGAAGCGATGACGATGGCGGATCGAATGATGATTTTAAATGGAGGTAATATTCAGCAGGTTGGGCGTCCCCTTGATATTTACAATGCACCGGCAAACACGTTCGTAGCGTCGTTTATAGGTTCTCCTCCTATGAACTTATCAAACGTTTCTATAGAAAATAACTTACTCGTTTTTGAAGATAGAAGAGCTATTTCTATGAGTACACCACACAGTAACTTTGGCGGTAAAAAGGAAGTTGTGGTTGGAGTAAGACCTGAGCATGTTCAGCTTGCGACAAACGATAACACCAGCTTTATTGTAGAGATAGATAATGTCGAAATTCTAGGAACAGAAACACTGCTTACATTTCATATGGGTGACAAGCAGTGGATGGCTAAGTGGAACGGTCAATGGAATATAAAAGTGGGAGAGCGCGTCCCTATTTTTATCGATCCAAAACATCTGTTTTTATTTGATAACGATACAGGTTCATGCTTGCACTATGAACCATCAACGGAAGATTTAACTGTAAAGGGGGCATTTGTATGAGTGCTGTTACCAAAACAGCAAACTCGCCTGTTTCTGTTTCATCCAATCCACAAGAAAAGAAGTCAATGCCTAACCTATTGGTAGGATTATCTTACTTGCTGCCATCATTATTATTATTTGGTGTATTTCTTTTCTACCCAATGATTAAGACGTTATATTTAAGTCTTTTTATTACAGATACACAGGGAAATCCCTTGAAATTTGTAGGGCTACAAAATTTCTTTTATCTATTTACAGATCCAAACTTTTTACAAAGTATGAAAGCCACTTTTTTATTTGTACTCTACACGGTGCCTATAGGTTTAATTATTGCCTTATTCCTAGCGCTAATCGCAAATGAAAAGCTCAAAGGAATTGGTTTTTTCAGAACGATGTTTTCATCTACGATGGGAATGAGCGTAGCGGCTTCTTCTGTAATTTGGATGTTTATGTATAACCCGACAATCGGTGTTATCAATAAAGTATTAAATCTTGTAGGAATTCATGATGTGCAGTGGTTATTAGACCCTAAGTATGCGCTGATTGCTGTGTCTATCTCTACGATTTGGATGAACATTGGTTTTACCTTTTTAATCTTACTTGGCGGGTTACAAAATATTGATGAAAAGCTGTATGAAAATGCGCGTATTGCTGGAGTTAGCTATTGGTATCAGCTACGTAAAATTACGCTTCCGATGCTTTCGCCAACGCTGTTTTTTATCATTACCGTTTCGTTTATTAACGCGTTTCAAACGTTTGGACAAATTGACATTTTAACAAAAGGCGGACCTACAGATTCGACAAATGTCATTGTTTATTCAATCTACAAAGATGCATTTGTAAACTATAATGTTGGCTCTGCAAGTGCTCAAGCTACAATTTTGTTTTTCTGTATTCTACTGGTTACGGCTCTTCAATTTAAGCTTGGAGAAAGGAAGGTACATTATCAATGAGCATCACGAGAAAATGGACAACTTACTTGCTACTCATTGCAGCTACTTTAGTATTGATGTTTCCTATCCTATACGCTTTTTCCATTAGTTTTATGAGTGGAGCGGAAGTGTTAGAAGGGAAGATTTGGCCGTCATCTTTTTCATTTGAAAACTATCGGGATGCTTTTGAAAAAGTTCCGCTGCTTCATTATTTAATTAACAGTTTTGCTGTATCTATTTTTGTTATGGCCGGGCAGCTGTTAGTTTCAAGTTTGGCAGCTTTTGCATTTGTATTTATTAAATTTAAAGGAAGAGATACTATCTTCTTTCTCTTTATTTCTACGATGATGATTCCATGGGAAGCAACGATGGTTCCTAACTTTTTAACAGCGCAAAAGCTAGGGTGGATTAATAATTATTTAGGATTAACAATTCCTTTTTTTGCTTTAGCGTTTGGGACATTTTTGTTGCGTCAGCAGTTTAAAACCATTCCGAATGAGTTATATGAAGCTTCTCAAGTTGCAGGGATCAGCCGCTTTCGTTTCTTTTGGAACGTCGTGCTCCCTGTGTCTAAAACAAGTCTAGTTACGCTTGGTGTATATAGCTTTTTAACAACATGGAATATGTATTTATGGCCACTATTAGTGACAAATACAGAGGATGTTCGTACCGTTCAGATTGGTTTAAAACAAATGCAAACGCAGGAGATTTCAACTGATTGGGGAGTGGTTATGGCCGCTGTCGTGGTTGTTATTATACCGACATTATTACTATTATTCCTAGGTCAAAAACGTCTTCAAAAAGGATTAACCCAAGGTGCAATTAAATAGGAGAGTGAATGTGATGAAAAAGATATTGGCTATCGTAACGGCATGCTTGCTAGTTATTCTAGGCGCTTGCTCAAACTCAACTGGTTCTTCGGAAGCGCAAGAAACAAAAAAAACAGCATCAGGTAAAACAGAAGTCGTTTTTTGGCACGCCATGAGCGGTGACCTTGAAAAATCACTCAATAAAATAGTCGATGAGTACAATAAATCTCAGGATAAAGTTGAAGTAAAGCCCGTTTTCCAAGGAACGTATGAGGAAGCACAAACAAAATTTAATACGGTAGCAGGAACTAAAGATGCACCTGCTATCATGCAAACGTTCGAAGTAGGAACGAAATTCATGATAGACAGTGGTAAGGTTCAGCCTGTTCAAAAATTTATTGATGAAGACCACTACGATACTTCACAGTGGGAGAAAAACATTTCAAGCTATTACCAAGTAGATGGAAAGCAATATTCAATGCCGTTCAACTCTTCAACACCGGTTCTTGTTTACAACAAAGATGCCTTTAAAAAAGCAGGGTTAGATCCTGAAAACCCACCAAAAACGTATGATGAATTAAAGGCAGCTGCAAAGAAATTAACAGAGAAACAAGGAAATAAAACATCACAATACGGTTTTTCAATTCTAAATTACGGATGGTTCTTTGAAGAGCTAGTTGCTTCTCAAGGCGGTTTGTATGTAGATCACGAAAACGGTCGTAAAGGGGATGCCGAGAAGGCAGTATTTAATGGAAAAGAAGGACAAAACGCATTTAATTTAATCAATGACATGTACAAAGAAGGTACCTTCTACAATGTAGGGCAAAACTGGGACGATATGCGCGCAGCATTTCAATCTAAAAAAATTGCAATGTTTTTAGATTCATCAGCAGGTATTAAAACATTAGTAGATAATGCTCCATTTCAAGTAGGCGTATCAGATCTTCCTGTGCCAAAGGAAGAGGATCGCCAAGGAGTAGCTATCGGGGGAGCATCTTTATGGATGTCTAAAGGAATTAGTGATGAAACATCTAAAGCGGCGTGGGACTTCATGAAATATTTAGCAACACCAGAAGTTCAGGCAAAATGGCACGTGGAAAGTGGCTATTTTGCGGTTAATCCTAAAGCATATGATCAAGAAATTGTAAAGAAAGAATGGGAAAAATATCCTCAACTAAAAGTGACGGTTGATCAGCTTCATAAAACTAAATCAACTCCGGCAACACAAGGCGCTTTAATTTCGGTATTTCCGGAATCACGCCAAAAGGTAGTAACAGGAATGGAAAGCCTGTACCAGGGAGTAAAGCCGAAACAAGCACTTGATCAAGCAGCAAAAGAAACAAATAGAGCATTAGAAGTAGCCAATCAAAAATAACGTATGATTACGAAGCTCGTCTTTCAAGTTATTTTGAGGACGAGCTTTTTATTTAGTGAATGACTAGTTAGGAGAGACAGAGGACAATGAATAATTCAATTGATCTTTATGCGCATCGCGGCTTTAGCGGACGATATCCTGAAAATACAATGATTGCATTTGAAGAAGCTAGAAAAATGCGAGTTTCAGGTATTGAATTGGATGTACAACTAACCAAAGACGGGGAAATAGTAGTGATTCACGATGAACGAATTGACAGAACGACGAATGGAATGGGATACGTTCAAGAATTTTCGTATAAACAGCTGCGATTATTCGATGCTGGAAGCTGGTATGATTCTCGTTTTTCTAAACAATCGATTCCCACGTTAATAGAAGTGTTTGAGTGGATGATGGACAAAAAGACAGAAATGACCGTGAACATTGAATTAAAAAATGACCAAATTTACTATCCAAAACTTGAGGAAAAAGTTCTTCGTCTAATCGATGAGTTTGATTTAGAAGATCAAGTTATTTTGTCATCTTTTAACTATGATAGCTTGGCTAAAGTGAGATCTCTCCATTCATATATATCAACAGGTTTTTTATTTGAAGGGGTGAGTGAAGATGCGATTGGAAAAGCAAAATCAATAGGAGCGCACCTACACTGTGACATGTCTTTTGCTCTTTCTTCGTACGAGAAAAAAGCAAAGCAAGAAGGATTAGACTTGCGGGTATATACGATTAATGAAATGGATGACTTCTTGAAGCTTCAGCAGGCTTCAGTAGAAGTCGTGATGACAGATTATCCTAATCGCTTTTCCTCTAAGGTGTTCAAAGGATAACATAGAAAGAAGCCGAGACAAAAATATTTGAACCAAAATGAAAAACGAACCATTGATCAAAGTGCTTGATTAGCGGTTCGTTTTTTTTGTTATGGTAAACGTAGGTTTCATGTGTGTAGGTCTTTCTAGCAGTTGATTAAAGGGCAAAGCGAAGACTCCTGCGGGAAAAGCGGAACAGGTGAGACCCCGCAGGAGTCTTCGCCTTGCATGGAAATCAACTGCGGTGTAACAAGCGGTTCAGATCATGTATCCCATTTGTTCGTCTTTAGGTTTTAAGTTCGTTATGTCGCACTCTCTTTTTATACAAAAAAATATTTTTCTATTCTGAATAGTATAAAAGTTATATTGTGAAATTGTTCTATAGATGATATATTGAGAATAGATTATAATGTTCCTTATGAAAGCGAATACATGTTGCGTAGCTCCGCAAACGTTCATTTGCCGGTCCCTAGCATCGTCTGTTATCTCTTTTAGGAGGAATAAAAAATCATGTATGATCAAGATACTATCTATATTATTGGAGATGCCAAAGCTCCTCAAAGCAATCCGATTACTAAAAAGTTCAATCAGTATTTTTTAGGATTGGTAGTTGATAAAACAAATGGAAAAATTATTGATGTGGAATGCTCAGCGACGATTGAGTTAACCGTTCGATTTGTTCAATCAATTTTTATTGGACGCCACATAAGTGATCCCACCCTTATAGACGACATTAACAGCCGCTACTTCGGGTCTTCCCAAAAAGCGCTGGTGGTAGCGTTTCATGATGCACAGAAAAAATATCAGCAAATAACAGCTGCTTTGTCTACATAGACCTAGACGAAATCCAGCCTGACGTTTTCAAACGTTGGGCTGGATTTTGTTTTGTATAAAAACATTTTCGGGGAGATGAAGGGGGAAGAATAAATGATTCAAGATGGATTTATGTATGTGAGTGTATTAACTGCCTTTGCTGCGCTCATGGTAGGGATTGAAAAAAGATTTAAAGCCAATCGATTTTTTAAATTTATTCCGGGTATTGTACTTATTTATATAGGAGCTGCTCTTATGCAAACGGCAGGGGTATTTGGGGATAGCGAATCAAATGTCGCCATGTATACGGGCGTTAAAAATGCACTGCTTCCGGCCATGCTGATGCTTATGCTGTTAAAGTGTGATGTTCGAAGTGTAATTAAACTTGGTCCAAGAATGCTGGGAGGATTCATCGTTGCGGTTTTTAGCATAATGGTAGGTTTTATCCTCGTCTATGCCATCTTTAAGAATTTCTATGTAGAGGACACGTGGAAAGCTTTTGGTGCTTTATCAGGAAGTTGGACCGGAGGATCAGCTAACATGGTTGCTCTCCAAGGGATTTTGGATGTTCCAGAAAATATATTTGGCTACGCTCTTATGATGGATACGATTAACTATGCTGTATGGGTTATGTTTATGTTTTGGCTTGTACCATTTGCATCTAAATTTAATAAATGGACAAAAGCAGACGTCAGCTTTATTGAGAATAGTATAGATGAAGTCGCAGCAACTTCTGAAAGCGAAAAAGAAGGCCCGCAGTTTCAGCATCTTCTTTATTTACTTGGTCTAGGTTTGTTCGTTTCGGCATTTTCTACATTTATCGGAGGGCGTTTGCCTGAAGTGGGAGCGGTTATTAATGCAACGAGCTGGACGATTATGATTGCTTCTGTGGTTGGTCTAGTGCTTGCTGTAACCCCAGCGGCAAAAATTCCAGGTACGCTCGATGTATCAAACGTTATGTTATACATCGTTGTAGCGTTAATTGCTTCTCAATCAGATTTTTCAAATTTAGCTCAGGCTCCTATTTACTTAGTATCTGGTTTTCTTATTATGTTCGTGCACTTAGTGATCATGCTGTTGCTAGCTAAACTATTTAAATATGATTTATTTACGCTCGGAGTAGCAAGTTTAGCTAATATTGGTGGAATGGCGTCTGCTCCAATGCTTGCGGCTGCCTATAACCGTGCACTGATTCCGGTAGGAGTCATTATGGCTCTAATGGGTTCCTTCTTAGGTACTTATTTTGGTATGATGGTCGCCAAAATTTTAGGAGCGATCTAAGAATAAACCAAAAATACGTATGAAAGAATATTTGTGCTGAATCGAAAGGAAGCGATTGAAATGATAATTAAAGACATAACTGTAAAGCATCAAACCGTTCCACTGCTCGTTCCGTTTAAAACAGCGCTTCGAACAGCAACAGAGATAGACAGCATAAGTGTAGAGATTCAATTAGAAAACGGAATAAAAGGAAAAGGAGCGGCTTCGCCAACATATGTTATTACAGGCGATTCTTTAGAAGGCATTCAAGCTGCACTTCAAGGACCTATTAAACTAGCGCTAATAGGAGAGGATATACGTCAGTTTCAAAAACTCTTAAAAAAAATTCAAAGCTGCTGTATTCACAATTCAAGTGCTAAAGCAGCTGCTGATATCGCTTTGCATGATGCTTATACAAAGTTTCTTAACATTCCTTTATATGCTTTCTTGGGCGATAAGCAGCCTATCTCTACATGTATGACGATAAGTGTTGATACACCTGAAAAAATGGCTGAAGACGCACAAAAAAGTGCAGCGGACGGATTTGACATTTTAAAAGTAAAGGTAGGTTCAATTCCTGAGCTAGACCTTGAGCGTATTAAACATATTCGATCTGTCATTCCGGATCATGTAAAACTTCGGTTGGATGCAAATCAAGGATGGACTCCAAAACAAGCAGTGCAATTAATTAATAAAATGGAAACTCTCAACTTTGGTATTGAATTGGTAGAACAACCTGTCCCTGCTCATGATTGGGAAGGGTTAAAGTTTGTGACTGAACGAGTAAACGTACCCATTATGGCAGATGAGAGTCTATTTTCTGCCAAAGATGCATTAAGGCTTGTAAGCGGGCGGTACGTGGATCTTTTGAATATTAAGCTAATGAAGTGCGGAGGAATTAATGAAGCAAGAAAAATCGCAAGTATTGCTGAGGCGAACGGTGTTGCATGTATGATTGGAAGCATGATGGAACCATCACTTTCCGTGGGAGCAGCTGCTCATCTGGCAGCCGCTCATCCGAATATCACGTATTTTGATCTAGATGCTCCTCTTTGGCTTTCAACTGAACTGGATGTGTTAAAGTACAGCGGTCAAGAGGTTTTCTTATCAGATCTTCCTGGAATAGGAGAAATCACCGTTCCTATCTCAAAATAAAAGGATAGTAATATAGTAGAAGGAGAGAGACGATGAATATAAAACGTTGGCTTTTAACGGCAACAACAGTTATTTTAGCTACATTTGGGGTTAGTGCAGTTCCTTCTGTTCATGCTTCTGAAGAAAAAGAAACTGCTTATATAGATGTCGCAGCAGCTACTCTGTGGACAGCACCAGACATCTTGCGGGAAGTGGACGCTCCGTCAGCTACTAATCCTGTAGATATGAGAAAGTGGACCACATCGATGAATTTGAAACAGAAGCAGCAGTTATCTAGCGATGGGATGCTTGAGACACAAGCGTTATATGGAAACAAAGTAACGGTTTTAGACGAACAAGGAGACTGGGTCAAAGTAGCTGTAGACGGACAGCCTACTTCTCGAAATGAATTAGGGTATCCCGGATGGATGCCTACTAAACAATTAACCTATAGCAAAAGGTACGAACAGTATGCAAAGAAGCCTTTTGTAATGGTGACGGCTCCGACTACTTATCTATATCATTCGCCTTCTTTGAAAAAGAAAGGTATTGAAGTTAGCTATAATACGCGCTTACCTCTTTTGGCAAAATCAAAGAGTGCATATAAAGTATTAAAACCAAATGGAAAGACAGCATGGATTTCTACAAAAGCAGGAAAAATCTACGCGTCTCAAAAAGATATTCCTGTACCAACTGGCACGGAGCTTGTTGAAAGTGGAAAGGCATTCTTAAATCTTCCATATTTATGGGCTGGCATGAGTGGTTTTGGATTTGACTGCTCTGGATTTACGTTTACGGTGTACCAATCCCATGGTATTACGATTCCACGTGACTCAGGGCCACAGTCTAGAGCAGGGCAACCAGTAGATATGAACAACCTTCAACCTGGAGACTTATTGTTTTTTGCCTATAACCAAGGAAAAGGAAGCGTCCACCATGTAGCAATGTATGCGGGAGATGGCATGATGATTCATTCGCCGAACTCCGAGCGGACAGTAGAGATTATTCCTTTAAACACGAAGGGATATATTGAAGAGTATGCAGGTGCACGTCGTTATTTACCTTAATCAGTAAGATAAGAAAGAAGCTCTTTTTGTGAAGGGCTTCTTTTTTAATATAGAGTATAGAAAAAAATTAGAAAATTTAGTTTATTTACGTTTAACTACTTCTCAGTAAGGGAAGTAGTTAAACAAGAGAAAAAAATCATTTTTCTTCTTGAAACATATTGACTTTATATGAAAATCGTTATATTATTATAAAGCGTCGTTGAGACATACTTGTAACAACGAAGCTGAAAAAAGAATTTTAAAAAGTTGTTGACATTACGTTGATAACTTGATAAGATAATAAAGTCGCCNGATATTTTCATGAAAAAGAGAGGGGAAATGGTTAAAAACACACTGTTTTATAGAGGAGCTGTAAAAGCGAGTTAAAAGAGAATGAATCGAAAGTTAAAGGAGTGAAAAGCAAGTGGCGATAAATGAAAAAGTTGAAACTCAGCATATGGAACTAATAAAAAAATCAGCACCTAACCCTTCATGGTTGGATAAGCTGTTTCATTTAACCGAACGCAAAACAGATGTAAAAACAGAAATTCTTGCTGGAATTACTACTTTTGTGACGATGAGCTATATTATCTTTGTTAATCCGACGATTTTAGCAGATGCAGGCATTCCAAAAGAAGCGGCAATTGCAGCGACGATTTTTGCCACTGTCTTTGCTACTCTTTTGTTTGCATTATGGGCGAACATGCCTATTGCAGTAGCACCAGGAATGGGGCTGAACGCTTTTTTTACGTATACAGTGGTATTGGGTGAAGGGCTAACGTGGCAAACAGGTTTAGGAGCCGTATTTATTTCAGGGGTTGTATTTTTTATTTTAACGATAACAGGCTTACGCAAGAAGATTATTGAAGGGATACCCGCTATTTTAAAAAGTGCTATTTCTGTTGGAATCGGTCTATTTATTGCTTTTATCGGTTTTAAGCAAGCAGGCATTATTGTAAGCAACAAAGAAAATTTAGTAGCTCTTGGTCAGCTTACAAAACCGGGCCCATTCCTTGCTTTATTAGGTTTTATCGCGGTAACTGTATTAACTGCTCGAAAAATTAAAGGAGCTGCACTGATTAGCATTTTGCTGGTATCAATTGCCGGGATGGTGCTGGGCATAGTAGAAGCACCTAAAAGCATCAGCAGCGTGGTGTCATTTTCAATGCCGAGCATGTCGGAAACTTTTTTACAAATGGATATTAAATCCGCTCTTCATTACGGTCTTTTTTCTATTATTTTTTCATTTACACTTGTGGAGCTGTTTGATAATTTAGGATCGATGATTGGATTATCTAAAAAAGCTGGATTAATGGATGAAAAAGGTGAAATTAAAGGGTTAGATAAAGCGCTTATGGCAGATTCTCTTGCGACAATAGCCAGTGCTGCTATGGGATCTACCGCAATGAACGCGTATGTAGAAAATGCTGCGGGAATTGCAGAAGGAGGCAAGACGGGCCTTAAAGCACTGGTCGTTGCCATGTTGTTTTTAGTGAGTCTTTTATTTACGCCATTAATTAGCATTATTCCTGCTTTTGCTACAGCGCCTATTTTAATTATGGTTGGAGCTCTCATGTTAACGGAAATCAAAAACATCCCTTTAGACGAGATAACAGATGCTGTGCCTGCTTTTTGTACCATTATTTTGATGCCGTTAACGTTTAGTATCGGCGAAGGCTTAGCGCTAGGGTTTTTATCTTATACATTCGTTAAATTGTTAGCCGGCAGGGCGAAGGAAATTCACTGGATTATGTATATGATTAGCGCCGCTTTTATTATCAACTTCGTTTGGGCTGCTTGAGCGCATATATCTAGAGCAAAAAAGACTTCTCAGCTGAGAAGTCTTTTTACTGTTCATGTAAATTTTAATTGCTCTTTTCTTACAGGAATAAAAGGTAGCGAAGAAAGATATATAACGTTGAAATCAAAAGAGATACAAGCATAATTGGAGCTCCAATTTTCAAAAAATCCATAAACGAAAATTTATGTCCTTTTTTTACAGCCATGCCAGCTACAATGACGTTGGCAGATGCTCCAATTAACGTACCGTTTCCTCCCAAACATGCTCCTAGAGCCAATGACCACCATAGTACATTGATTTGAGCAGAATCAGGGCTCATTCCCATTCCATGAGCCATATCTTGAATAAGTGGAATCATTGTAGCAACAAAAGGAATGTTGTCAATAACAGCTGAAGCAATTCCACTAATCCACAAAATGAGATAAGCTGACAGTGCGATGTTGCCGTCTGTAACGTTTAAAGCGCCAGCAGCCAGTTTTTTGATGATGCCTACATCGATTAAGCCTCCGACAAGAACAAACAAACCTGCAAAGAAAATAATGGTTGTCCATTCAACAGAATCAAACGCGCTTTCTACTTCATCATGAGTTCTTAATCCAATTACCAATAGTACAGCAGCACCTGTAATGGCTACCATAGCCGCATCAATATGCAAAACGGAATGCAGGGTAAAACCTAGAATCGTTAAGACGAGTACAGTTAACGATTTTTTCATTAAAACGGAATCTTGAATATAATCTTTTTCATTTAAACTCATCAGCTCTTGCTTTTTGCTATCTTCTACTTTTAATTTTTTGCGATAGATAAGAACAAGAATCCCCAGTGTAACAACACCGATAATTAGCACTGCAGGAGCTAAGTTTAATAAAAAAGCGTTAAAATCAAGATGAGGATTTGCTGCTCCAATCATGATATTAGGTGGGTCGCCTATTAAAGTAGCCGTTCCCCCAATATTTGAAAACAGCACTTCTGATATAAGAAACGGAAAAGGATTAATATTTAAAATAGTAGTAATTGAAAAAGTAACGGGAACAATTAATAAAACCGTCGTTACATTATCTAAAAAAGCAGATCCGACGCCTGTTAAAATTGATAAAATAACTAGAATTCGAACTGGATCACCTTTAGCGATTTTAGCAGACTTGATGGCTGCGTATTGAAACACGCCCGTTTTATTTGTAATGCCGACTAGAATCATCATACCCATAAGAAGGACAATCGTTTCCCACTGAATGTGTTCGGTAATAGCATTATTAAAATCAACAATGCCTAACAAAATCATTAATATAGCACCTAAAAGAGCTGCTGAAGCGCGATTGATCTTTTCAGTCATAATTAAAAAATATGTAATGATAAATATAATAATGGCTGCGTATACATGAAAATTTGTAATGTGTTGAATTGCATTGTGCATAACAGTAACCTGGCGATATGTCATCTAGACATCACGAAGTGTAGATGACAAAAACTTTGGATGTTTTCCAGGTTTTCACCTCATCTTTCATTGTTTAATTTACATCCAACTTTACGGTAAAACTTCTATAAAGCCCGTTTTTCTTTAACCGACCTCCTTTAAAAGCCTTGGTGTTCCTCAAAATTAAGACGATTCCTTCAGCATTATATCATATTTACATAAAAGCTTTCTCGCTAATTATTCAATGTGATTTTCAACCCACACACTTATTATGCACCTTAAATTCAGTTTACATAATTGATTCCTCTAAGATTGGACAAAGTTAGACAAAGTTGGAACAGTGTCCAATTTTGTCTAACTTTATGAGGCCAAATACAATAATAGATTGCTAGTATAAAGGGATTTTACTATTGGCACGGTACTTGCAATAGTAGTTAAGTGAAGTTTGATAATCAAATGAGGAGGCTTACCATAATGAAAACTGCTCAAAACAAAACAGAAAAGCTTACGAAAGAAAAAGCCAGCTGGATGTATCAGAAAATGGTAGAAATTCGAAAGTTTGAAGATGAAGTACATCAAATTTTCGCAAAAGGTGTACTGCCTGGTTTTGTTCATCTGTATGCAGGTGAAGAAGCGGTAGCGGTTGGAATGTGCGCTCATCTTAATGACAGTGACAGTATTACAAGCACTCATCGCGGACACGGCCATTGTATTGCTAAAGGCGGCGATTTAGATGGAATGATGGCTGAGCTTTTTGGAAAGGTAACCGGGTTAGGCAAAGGAAAAGGCGGATCCATGCATATCGCGGATTTAGATAAAGGAATTTTAGGGGCAAATGGAATTGTAGGAGGAGGCTTTCCGCTTGCATGCGGTTCTGCTTTAACTGCTAAGTATAAAAAGACAAAAGATGTAAGCGTTTGCTTTTTTGGAGACGGAGCGGGCAATGAAGGGACGTTTCATGAAGGAATTAACTTAGCAGCCATTTGGAAACTGCCGGTTGTTTTTGTTGCTGAAAATAATGGCTACGGAGAGGCAACTCCATTTTCTTATGCTTCGAGCTGCAGCGCGATTGCAGACCGTGCCGCATCTTATAACATTCCAGGGGTACGAGTGGATGGAAAAGACGTGATAGCAGTTTATGAAGCAGCTGCAGAAGCTATTCAACGAGCCCGCAGAGGGGAAGGGCCAACGTTAATTGAATGTGTAACGTATCGAAATTACGGACATTTTGAAGGCGACGCACAAACGTATAAATCAGGAAATGAAAAGAAAGAACATCTCCAGGAAAAAGATGCTATCGCTCTTTTTGAAAATTACTTGCTTTCAGAACAAGTAATAACAGAACAAGAGCTTAGAGAGATTGAAGGTGAAGTAGAAAAAGCAGTAGAACGCGCAGTTGAGCTAGCAGAAACAAGCGATTATCCTGATGCTTCGGAACTATTAACGGATGTTTATGTATCTTATTAATTAAAGGGGGAAAAGGAAATGACTAGAAAATTAAGCATGTCTGAAGCTATTAATGAAGCTATGAAACTAGCGATGCGAAAAGATGAGAATGTGATTCTTTTGGGAGAAGATGTAGCTGGCGGAGCGGAAATTGACCACTTGCAAGATGATGAGGCGTGGGGCGGGGTTCTTGGAGTGACAAAAGGGCTTGTGCAAGAATTTGGACGTGAACGAATTCTTGATACGCCGATTTCAGAAGCAGCTTATATAGGAGCTGCAATGGGAGCGGCAGCTACAGGGTTAAGACCGGTTGCAGAATTAATGTTTAATGACTTTATTGGCTGCTGTTTAGATCAAGTGCTGAATCAAGGCGCAAAATTTAGATACATGTTTGGAGGAAAAGCTGAAGTGCCCGTCACGATTCGAACGACTCATGGGGCAGGGTTTAGGGCTGCAGCTCAGCATTCTCAGAGCTTGTACGCTTTATTCACTAGCATTCCTGGCATTAAAGTAGTGGTGCCTTCTAACCCTTACGATGCAAAAGGATTATTGTTAGCAGCTATTGAAGACAATGATCCGGTTATCTTTTTTGAAGACAAAACATTGTACAACATGAAAGGAGAGGTTCCTGAAGGCTACTATACAATTCCGTTAGGGAAAGCTGACGTGAAACGCGAAGGAACAGATTTAACCATTGTAGCAATTGGAAAACAAGTAAATACTGCACTTACGGCAGCAGATCAATTGTCTCACAAGGGAATTGATGTAGAAGTAGTCGATCCGCGAAGTCTATCACCTTTTGATGAAGAAACCATTCTTTCTTCTGTAGAAAAAACGAATCGATTAATTGTCATTGACGAAGCCAATCCAAGATGCAGCATCGCAACGGATATTGCCGCGCTAGTTGCTGATAAAGGATTTGACATGCTTGATGCACCTATTAAACGAATTACAGCACCACATACACCTGTGCCGTTTTCGCCTCCATTAGAAGATATTTATCTGCCGACACCACAAAAAGTAATTGAAGTTGTATCGGAGTTACTAGGAGATAAATCGCTTCTAAGCGTGTAATTAAAGAAAAGGAGGAGGAAGCAAATGGCTGCAGAGGTTGTAATGCCAAAACTAGGTATGGCAATGAAAGAAGGAACTGTTTCGACGTGGAACAAAAAAGTTGGAGACTCCGTTTCAAAAGGAGATATGATTGCAAGCATTAATTCTGAAAAAATCGAAATGGATATTGAAGCGCCGCAGGACGGTGTGATTCTTGATATTATTGTACAAGAAGATGTAGGAGTGCCTCCTGGAACGATTATCTGTTATGTTGGAAAGCCAAACGAGCAGCTCACTGAGCAAAACAGTTCAGCAAATGAGCTGCAAGCGCCTAAAAACGAGGTAGCGGCTGCTATCTCGTTAGAAGAGCCACCAGCAGACGCAGCTCCATCAAAAAAGAGGAAAGAAACGGTGCTTATTTCACCAATTGCACGGAAAATAGCAGAATCTGAAAACCTTAATGTTGAAACGATTAAAGGCACAGGACCAAAAGGAAGAATCACCAAAGCAGATGTAGAGAAAGTGCTGGTGGAAAGAGCTTCAGAAGCGAGTCATCCACCAGCAGAAATAGATAAAGCTATAAAAAAAGAAACGCTTCCAGTAGCGGGCATGAGAAAAGTCATTGCAAGTCGAATGCATAGTAGTTTATTAAACAGTGCCCAATTAACAATTAATATGAAAGCTGACGTGACGGATTTGCTGTCTCTTCAACGGGAAATCAAAGATGTGATCCAACAACGCCATAAGGTGAAGATATCTCTAACTGATTTTATTGCTCGCGCTGTTGTTCTTTCACTTCAAGAACATAAACAAATGAACAGTGCCTATATAGATAACGAAATTCATCTCTATAACCATGTTCATCTTGGAATGGCCGTAGCTTTAGAAAATGGGTTAGTTGTCCCTGTTATGCAACATGCTGAAAAGATGTCGTTAGTTGAATTAGCTGCAGAGATCAAAACACGAGCAGCAGATGCTCGGCAAGGTCAGCTGGCCACTGATAGAATGCAAGGTTCTACATTCACTATTACTAATCTCGGTGCTTACGGAGTAGAGTATTTTACACCTGTATTAAACCCGCCTGAAACAGGAATTCTTGGTGTTGGAGCTACTGAAGATGTACCGATGTATAAAGGAGACGAATTACAAAAAAGAAACTTGCTGCCTTTAAGCCTGACGTTTGATCATCGCGTACTGGACGGAGCACCTGCAGCTAATTTCCTTGGAACTATTAAACAATACTTAGAACAGCCTATTTTACTACTCTTATAGAAAGGGGTGCATTCCGTGAAATCTTTAGTTGTGATTGGAGGCGGTCCAGCAGGATATGTGGCGGCAATCACTGCCGCCCGGCAAGGAAAACAAGTTACGTTAATCGAACAAAAAGATTTAGGTGGAACCTGTTTAAATGAGGGCTGTATGCCAACAAAGTCGCTATTAGCAAGCGCGGAAGCCTATGAGAAAATTAAGAAAGCTGAGCAATTCGGCATCAATCTTCCTTTAGAACAAGTGAAAATTAACTGGGATGGCGTTCAGCATCATAAAACAACCATTGTTAAAAACTTGGTCAGGGGAATCGGCTATTTGATGAAAAAGAACAGTATTAAAGTCATAAAAGGAGAAGCTTCTTTTTTGACAAATCATTGTCTAGCCGTGCGAAACGAAAATCACGTAGAAGAGATAGAGGCTGAACAGTTTATTATTGCTGCGGGTTCAGAACCTGCTAGCCTGCCATTTGCTCCTTTTGATGGAAAGTGGATCATTCACAGTAAACAAGCAATGTCGCTGCCTGCTATCCCTTCATCTCTTTTAATAGTAGGAGGAGGTGTAATTGGATGTGAATTTGCAAGCATTTACAGCCAAATGGGAACAAAAGTAACGATTGTGGAAGCAGCAGATCAGCTGCTTCCTGGTGAAGATGCCGACATCGCATTGACGTTACAGGAAGAATTAGAGAAAAAAGGCGTAGGGATTTATACATCCGCTTCGCTAACGGAAATGAAGCCAGAACATAAAACGGCTCTATTTAAACATAAAGAAGAGCTGCATGAACTGCAGGCTGAGTATGCATTAATTTCAATTGGCAGAAAACCTAGAGTGCTAGGTTTGGGTTTAGAACAGGTTGACGTACATTTTTCAAAACAAGGAATTGATGTTAATGAGCATATGCAAACGAATATACCTAATATCTATGCTTGTGGAGATGCAGTTGGCGGAATTCAGCTTGCTCATGTCGCCTTTCATGAAGGCACAGTTGCTGCTTTGCACGCATGCGGAAAAGATAAGAGCGTAAATTATCGAGCTGTACCCCGCTGCATTTATACTCACCCTGAAATTGCAAGTGTCGGTATGACAGAAAAGCAGGCTCGAAGCGAATACGGCGATATTCGCGTCGGAGAATTCTCGTTTACGGCAAATGGTAAAGCAATGATTGCAAATGAGTCCGTTGGAAAAGTGAAAGTAATCGTAGAACCGCAGTTTAATGAAATTATTGGGCTTTCCATTGTAGGTTCACATGCTACAGAATTAATTGGACAAGGAACCATTATGATGCACGGAGAGTTGACCACAGATATAATGGAAGACTTTATCGCTGCCCACCCTACATTATCTGAAGCCATTCACGAAGCTCTTTTGCAGTCGGCGGGTCAGGCCGTTCACTCCTGATTACGCAGGTGCCCAAGTTATTAAACTTTTTGAGGATAAAAAGTAAAAATGAATGATTCAAAAAGATAACTAGAGGATGAAGGAATCACGGAAGCGGTATAGTAGTTTTCCTGCATCCTCGTCTAGTTTCTTTATTAATTTTTACATAACGTGAGTTTAAAAATCTATCATTTGGTAATGATAACGTTTTCTTTGTGATTTATAATAATGGTAACAAGCCTTGATTTACTATATTCAATTAAGTTTATAGGGGAGAGGTAAAAAATGGAATCCACACTTTCTTTAAACACATGGAAACGTTTTGTAAACGAAGGAGCACTTGAACCTTCAAGGTTAAACGACATTATTGTAAAGTCGTGGCATCGTTGTAAAAGCGCAGATGTTAATCCTTACCTAGATAAAGGCAGATCGATTTTAAGAAATGAAGACTTTCATTCTCGAAAACAAATGAACTCTTTATTTCTTGAGACGGCTTTGCCGCACTTAGAAAGAATCAGACAATCAGCGGCGGACTTAGGAATGGTTGCTTTATTAATTGACCCAGAAGGCTATATTTTATCTATTACAGGAAATAGACTTACACTGAATGAAGCAAGGAAAATTAATTTTGTGGAAGGTGCCTGTTGGACAGAAAAAGAAGTAGGCACAAATGCAATCGGTACGGCTCTGCAAACGGAAGAGCCCATTATGATAACGGGTACAGAACATTATTCGATTGCTTCGCATCAATGGAGCTGTTCGGCAGCGCCTGTTCGAAATGACGACGGAAATTTAATTGGGATTATTAATATTTCTTGTCCTGTAAACAGAGCTCACCCTTATACACTTGGAATGGTTACGTCCATTGCGTATACAATTGAGCGGGAGTTAAGCATTCGAATGCACAAAGACGAAATTGAGTTGGTTCACGCTTCTATGAATTTTGTTGATAGCAAACAGCTCTTGCTGCTTTGCAATTACAAAGAAGTGATTGTGGGAGCAAGCAAAACCTTGCGAGAATGTATACCAAAATGGTCAGGTCTGCAGTTAAATACGATTGTACAACAGGGGTTTCCTATAGTGATGGAAGTGCCTGTAATTTCAAAAAGACACGGTCATTCTATTGGAAAGATTATTTATTTATCAGAAGAAGCGCACCACAACCAAACAACTACACAGATCCCTGCTCAATCATTTTCTTTTAAGGGGGAAGCAGGCATAAGCCGTTCCTTTCAGCAAACACTAGAAGAAATAAAGCATGCGGCTCCTACGGATACAACAGTCTATATTTTAGGGGAAACAGGTACCGGAAAAGAAGTAATAGCTCAAACAATTCATGAAAACAGCTCGCGTAAAAACGGGCCTTTTATTGCTCTTAATTGTGGTGCTATTCCGAAAGAACTTATGGAAAGTGAATTATTTGGCTATGTGGAAGGAGCATTTACAGGAGCACGGCGTCAAGGATATCAAGGAAAGTTTGAGCAGGCTAATCACGGTACGATTTTTCTTGATGAAATAGGTGAACTTCCTCATTCTATGCAAGTTTCTTTGTTAAGAGTATTGCAAGAGCGCAAGGTAACGCCTGTTGGAAGCAATCAGGAAATTCCGGTAGACATCCGTATTATTACCGCTACTCATCGAGATCTTCGTCAACTTGTCAGTGAAGGGAAGTTTCGAGAAGATTTATATTACCGGCTTCACGTGTATCCCGTGCATGTTCCGCCTTTGCGAGAAAGGAAAGAAGATATTCCACATCTGATGCGCTACTTTTGTCAAAAGAATGCTTGGAATATGAATTTCCCCAAGGAATTAGTAGATAAACTAATAGATTATCAGTGGCCCGGCAATATTCGAGAATTATTTAATGTACTTGAACGCTTGAAGATCTCGCTTAAAACAGAAGCAGAAAAAGAGAAGATATTGAATTATTTGAGTTCTTTAAGTCTTGGTGGCCAAAAGAACATCTCTAACTCTGATACTTCACAAGAAATAGAAGACAATGATTTTACGTCCCTCCCCGTACTCACATTTCGTGAAAAAGTTCAAAAAGACTTAATGATGGATGCTTTACGTAAAACACAGGGAAATGTGTCACTTGCCGCTAAGCTGTTAGATATACCAAGAAGTACATTTTATAACAGATTAAAAAAATTCAATTTGTAAGCTGAGAGTTCGTAGCTGTTTTAAATTTTTAAATAAGGATAGGAGCTGAGTAGAATGAAAGCATTAAGATGGCATGGCGTTAAAGATGTAAGGTTAGAATATATTGCAGAACCTACTGTCTCTCAAGGAAAAGTGAAAATTAAAGTAGAATGGTGTGGAATTTGCGGAAGTGATTTGCATGAGTACACGGCAGGACCTATTTTTATTCCTACAGAAGAACCCCATCCATTAAGTAAAGATAAAGCGCCGGTTGTGCTGGGACATGAATTTTCTGGACAAGTTGTAGAAATCGGAGAAGGTATTACGAATGTAAAAGTCGGAGACAGAGTAGTGGTAGAACCTATCTATGCATGCGGAGAGTGTGAAAACTGTAAACAAGGAAAGTATAATCTTTGTAATAAAATGGGGTTTTATGGTCTTGCCGGAGGTGGCGGAGGTTTTTCTGAGTATGCCTCTATACCGGTTGAAATGATTCATAAAATACCAGAAGTGGTGTCTTACGAGCAAGGAGCTCTCGTAGAGCCTTCAGCTGTGGCTCTTCATGCTGTGCGTCAAAGCAAACTAAAGGTAGGAGATAAAGCCGCCGTATTTGGGACGGGGCCAATCGGTTTGCTAGTTATTGAAGCGTTAAAAGCATCGGGTGCATCTGAAATTTATGCGATCGAACTATCGGAACAGCGCAGACAGAAAGCTGAAGAACTTGGGGCGATTGTGATTAACCCGCAAGAATACGATCCCGTAGCAGAAGTACATAAGCGCACAGGCGGAGGTGTAGACGTTTCCTATGAAGTGACAAGTGTTCCCTTAGTTTTAACTCAAGCCATTAATTCTACCAAAAGTGGCGGGGAGACAATGATTGTTAGCATATTTGAAAAAGAAGCGTCCATTCATCCTCAAACAATCGTTTTACAAGAGCGTACAGTAACAGGTATTATTGGCTACCGCGATGTATTTCCAGCGGTTATTAGTTTAATGGCAAAAGGCTATTTTTCGGCTGATAAACTGGTGACAAAACGTATCAAGCTAGAGAATGTAATTGAAGAAGGTTTTGAGACATTGTTAAAAGAAAAGGAACAGGTGAAAATTTTGGTGAAAGCTGAATAAAAAAAGAGGCTGGGACAAAAGTATTTTAGACGAAGTAAAAAACGAACCATTGATCAAAATTTTTGATTAGTGGTTCGTTTTTTTGTTAGCGTGAGCGTATGTTCGGTTTGTTTAGGCCCTTCTAGCAGTCGATTGCAGGGCAAGATGAGGAATCCTGCGGGAAAAGCGGAACAGATGAGACCCACAGGAGCGTATGCGACGAGGAGGCTCAGCGCCCATGTAAAGCGAAGTCTTGCACGGAAATCAACTGCCGTGTCATAAGCGGTTCAGCTCATCTATCCTATTTGTTCGTCTTTAGATTGGATTCATTTCGTTATGTCTCAACCTCTTTAAATTGAATAAGGTAAGTATGGTTATTTTATTATCAGATTATTCTGTACTATATACAGTATATTGTATACAATATATAATCTAATCATTATCTAATTAATAAAATCAGAGGTGATGAGTGAATGACAGACAAACAGTTTAAAAATGTACAAGACGGAACCAAAGCGGTATGGGCGGGAGAAAAAGAATCCCTTGCTTACAATGCCACTCAAGTTCCTGTCGTCTTCAGCGTAGCTTACAATTATGATGATGTAGACGAATGGCAAGAAGTTGCGTTAGGAAACAAACCAGGCTATACGTATAATCGCATGAGTAATCCTACAGTTAAAGCTTTTGAAGAAAAAGTAAGGATACTTGAAGAAGCAGAAGAAGCGGTCGCATTTTCCTCCGGCATGGCGGCTATTAGCAGCACTTTATACACGTTTTTAAAACCTGGAGACCGCGTCGTATCGGTAAAAGATACATATGGAGGAACAAATAAAATCTTCACTGAGTTCCTTCCTAACATCGGAGTGGATGTAACCTTATGCAATACGGGGAATCATGAAGAAATTGAAGCGGAAGTAAATAAAGGATGTAAAGTGCTATATTTAGAGTCACCTACAAATCCTACGATGAAAATTATTGATATTGAAAGAATAGCAAAAGCAGGAAAAGCAGTAGGGGCAGTCGTCATTATTGACAATACGTTTGCGACACCTATTAATCAAAACCCTCTTCAATTAGGGGTGGATCTTGTCATTCACAGCGCAACAAAATTTTTAAGCGGACATGCGGATGCCTTAGGAGGAGCAGTATGCGGCTCTAAAGAATTAATGAAGCATGTGTATCACTACCGTGAGATCAATGGCGCGACCATGGATCCCATGTCAGCGTATCTTATTTTAAGAGGAATGAAAACGTTAAAATTACGTATACGTCAACAAGAGCGAAGCGCTTTGGAAATTGCTAAATTTCTTCAAAAGAAAGAAGCGGTTGAAGCCGTCTATTATCCTGGATTGGAAACACACCCTCATCATCATATTGCCAAAAAACAAATGAGAGGCTTTGGCGGGATATTAAGCTTTGTTTTAAAAGGAGAAATGGAAGCTATTAAAATTTTGCTGCCAAAGTTAACGTATGCAAATAAAGCCGGCAATTTAGGAGCGGTTGAAACAATTTATGGACCAGCAAGAACGACTAGCCACGTAGAATGTACGCTTGAAGAACGTAAAGCTCTTGGAATATCCGAAGGACTGGTTCGCATATCTGTAGGAATTGAAGATACGGAAGATTTAATTGCAGACTTAGCACAAGCATTTACTCACTTGGAATCCGCATCATCTATTAGTAATTAAAAAGACGCGTATTACTTTTTTTAATAAAAATAAAGTAAGTACCTCTTTTTAGTTGGTAGACACGTCTTCAGAATTATAGAAATTTTGTGGAATAAAGCTGATAAATTAAACTGTACGTGTATTTTTTCGTCTGATTTTGTAGGTATACTGATAAATTAGATGAAATAAAAATGTTTTTACGCGTTTTAAAAATAAACTAACTTACAACAGCCTACAAATAAGGAATGATAGTATGTCGAAACAAGAACAAGAAAGTGAATACACAATAAAAGATGCATCATTGTTTGGATTAAAATTAATGCAGGTAAGTAAAGCCATCTGGAGAGCTGCGGAAGATGACTGGGAGCAATGGGTGAAACCTTATGGACTAAACGTAAATGAGCATCATATTTTATGTTTAGCTAGTAACACGGGAGAAATCTCTATGTCAGAGTTAGCTAATTTAGGAGCTATGCATATCTCTACAGCGTTTAATTTTTCAAAAAAATTAGAAAATCAGGGATATCTGCATTTGTCCAAAAGAGAAAATGATAAAAGAAACACCTACATCAAATTGACTGAAAATGGCGAACAATTATTGCTTGATACGCTCAAAGGGTATGAACCACATAACAGTAAGATATGTAAAGGCGCACTTCCTTTAAAAACGTTATACGGCAAATTCCCCGCTTTTCCAGAGCTAGTAACCGTTGTTCGCCATGTTTGCGGCGGCGAGCTTGTGACCGTTGCTGATCAACCTTTTGTGAATATAAAAGAAGCGGGAATAGAAGAAAATGAAGATAAGAAAGAAGTCCAGCTAACTAGTAATTGAACGCAGTGAATAATATGCAGACAATAGGGCTTCATGAAAATAAGTGAATAACAGGCGAGCTGTTTTATACGTGAGAAATACGACGTATAAAACAGCTCTTTTTTATTTTTCGAATAATGATTCTCCATTATATTATGAGAAATTTAGGATAAGCTACCAGTAGTAAATTTTCTGAAGAGAAGGAGTGATTACCATGAATAAGTCAGACTCAATTTCTGTTTTTCAATTGATCCTTCTTTCAATGACGTTTATTGGCTTAAAAACTCATGTGATGCTCATATCTCCATTAATTAAAACGGCAGGACGAGATGCTTGGATCACCGTTCTTCTTACTTGTCTTTTAACACTCATATGGGTTCCTTTACTCGTATATGTAAATAAAAAAACAAAAGGCGAACATCTTTTTCGATGGATGAAAAAGCATGTGAATAAGTCATTTACCAATGTCGTTATTTTTCTTACAATCGTTTATTTGACCCTTATGGAGATCGTCACTTTACGAGAGACGATTACGTGGATTAATATTATTTTTCTTCAGCGAACACCTTTAATTATTCTCGTTTTACTATTTGGTTTTACCTGTTGCTTACTTGCCGCTACGAGTCTTAGAACGATTAGTATTGTAAACGTATTTCTTTTATTTTTTATTGTAATATTAGGTTTCTTTGTTTCTTTTACAAACTTTCAATTTAAAGATTATTCTTTATTGCAGCCTGTTTTAGAAAATGGCTATTTTCCTGTTATTAAAAGTATTGTATTTCAAGGATCAGGGATGGTAGAGCTGCTGCTGCTGCTCTTTTTGCAGCACAAAGTGCCGCAGCCTATACGCTATAAGCATTTAGCGGTGGCTGCAATTCTCTTAACAGGCCTTACGATTGGACCTCTCATTGGAGCAATTACTGAATTTGGCCCTGTAGAAGCCTCTAAGCAACGTTTCCCTCCCTATGAAGAATGGGGAATTGCATCGCTTGGAAAGTTTATAGAACATATCGACTTTCTATCTATTTATCAGTGGTTGTCGGGTACCTTTATCCGCATTTCGACCTTTCTTTTTATTATGAAAGAATTAGTTTCGTTTCAAAAAGGCCAAAAAAGGTTTCTTTTACTCATTCTAGTGGTTATTACTGTATGTACGCTGGCTCCTATAACGGACTTTGCTTTTTCAAATCTTTTATTTTTTACAATCATACCGGCTACTTTCTGGTTATTTGTTGCTTTCTCTCTTTTCTTAGTAGTCATAGTCTTTCTATTTTCTCATAAAACAAGGAGGGATAAGAGTGGAATTTTTTAAGAAGAAAAAAGACTACAGCTCTAAAAAACAAGAGGCGGAAAGTCTTTTAAAAGAAAGTTCTTCTCGTGCTCAGATAATCAATGAGTGTACGTTAAGAGATTTATTTGGAAAATGCAGCGATATTAACTTCGAGACCGTTTATTTTTATAACAAACGAGTGCTTATGATTTATTGTACCGGTCTAGTTAGTACGGAAATGCTATATGAAATGATTCCTAAAAAATTAGAGGAATGCTGTGCTAAGTTAGAGGGTGAAGTAGAAGGAGACAAGATCATAAAATTATTAAATCTTCCCTCAGTTTCCATCGTTCAAGATGAAGAACAGGCAGTTTCAGAAATTTTTTCCGGGAAATTATTCATTGATTTTGGATCACCACAATCAGTTGTTTCTATCGATATTTCGGACCGTCCTCAAAGAAGCCCAGAAGAAACGAAAAATGAAGTAACCATATTGGGTCCTAGAGATAATTTTATTGAAGACTTACCTGTCAATATTGCTTTAATTCGCAAGCGTCTTAAATCAGTTTCCTTGTTAACAAACTCTTTAGAGATTGGAAAACGAACAAAAACAAAAGTAAGCATTTTATACATGGAAGATGTAGCTGACAAGAAGATACTTGACGAAATTATGGAAAAGTTAGGAGATATCGATATCGACGGTATTTTCAGCGGAACACAGTTAGAAGAGCTCATTAATAAAAATCCGTATAGCTTTTTTCCTCGACACGCTTATACAGGGAGACCTGATTTTGCGGTTCAATCTCTGTTAAATGGCCGGTTTATTATATTAATTGATGGAACTTCATATGCGTATGTTACACCCATTAACCTTTTTTACTTATTAAAGGGATCTGAAGATAAAGAAAATACATATTTATACAGCTCTTTTGAGCGTATTCTTCGAATCTTCGGGCTTTCTATCGCTGCTTTTTTGCCGGGTTTTTGGGTTGCAATGACGGCTTTTCATCAAAATCAGCTTCCGCTCAGCCTGTTAGCTACGATTGTTGAAGCAAGAAGAGGTGTTCCGTTTCCTACCTCTCTTGAGGCAATATTAATGCTTCTTTTATTTGAATTGTTTCGAGAGGCAGGGTTTAGACTGCCGACTTCTGTCGGGCAGACCCTCAGTGTAATTGGAGGGCTTATTATCGGTGATGCAGCCATTAGAGCCGGTTTAACCAGTCCTGCCATGCTTGTTGTCATTGCAGGTTCTACAATTGCTACGTTTACGCTAGCTAATCAGTCTCTTATAGGAACAATTTCACTAATCCGCTTTTTTTGTATTATCTGTGTCAGCATCTTAGGTTTCTTTGGATTTTTTATTTCCATCTTTTTAGTCATGATCTATATTACAAACATCCGAACGTTTGGTGTGCCATATTTTGAGTTAGCAACCCGTTTAGACGTGAAAAATATTTTAAAATCTCTCTTCCGTCTTCCCGAAAGTAAAAAAGCAACAAGAGCTAGTATGCTTAACCCAAGCGATTCCACACGCGAAAAAGGAGAAAGTTAGTGAAAGGGAATATAAGGAATTTACTTATACTTATTATGAGCTCTTTTTTATTGTTTCTTTCGGGATGCTGGGATACGAATGAACCGGAACAAATGGTATATGCACAAGGAATGGGGGTAGATTTTAAAGATAACCGTTACGTTCTTTACCTGCAGACCATCAATTTAAGTTTATTAGCAAAATCCGAGGCAAGCGGTGCTGGCGCAGGTCAAGTCAAAGTAGAAGTTGGTTATGCAACAGGGAAAACCATTGATGAAGCTATTTTTAGATATTATCAAATTTCTCAGCGCAGAATCTTTTTTGGGCACTTAGCTTTCCTTGTTCTAACGGACGATGCGTTAAAGCATGGCGCTGTCAAATCGGCAGTGGATTTTTTAGATCGTTATCGGGAAACGAGATACAACATCTGGATGTATGCTACGAAAAGTCCTTTGAAAAAAACGTTGTTAGCTACGCCTATGTTCGAAGTATCGAACGCTCTTTCTCGCTTGAGCGATCCTAAAGTGATTTTTAAGCAAAACTCGTTTATTCCACCAATCGATTTAAGAGAGCTCATTATCCATCTTAATGAACCTAGTCACGAAGTAAATATTCCTCTCGTTCAGACTAAAGAACATTTAACAACGGATCAAAAAAAAGAAACAGCTATTCAAGTAAACGGAGCAGTGGCTATTACATCATCTGAATTAAAAGGAGTTTTTTCAGAGAATAAAATCAAAGGACTTAGATGGATAACGGATGAATTTGTACGAGCTGGTTTACGGGTAAGGCTCCCTGATCATTCCGATATTGATCTTGTGGTAGACAAGAAAAAAGTAAAAATTGAACCTGTTATAAACGGTAGTAATTTAACATTTAATATAAAAGTTCGTGCAAAAACAACGATTTTAGTTATGCCGCAGCACGAAAAACTATCGACTATAAAAAAAGAAGCTGAACAGAAAATTAAGAAACAAATTATGGAAACGTACGCGCAAGGCTTAAGTATAAACAGCGATGTTTACAGGCTTTCTCATGTTCTTTATAAAAAAGAACTGCGTAAATGGAAGGCTGTTCAAAGCAACGGGGCAATTCCTTTAACAAAAGACTCAATAAATGTGAAGGTCAACGTACAGGTTAAGCATGGAAACAAACAGCGAATAGGTCCGACTATAGATTAACATACTGAAAATCTGCACACCTCACCTGATAATGTTAACTCATTAAACAAAGGACAAAAGTGGAGGAATAGATAAAATAGAAAAGACCAACCTAAGAACAAATCAAATTAGGAGATTATAGATGGAAACAATCAAACCAATTAAAATATGTTCAAAAAAAACAAGCGTGCAAGAGAAATTAACAGCCCCCGAAATGGGCAAACTTTGGGCAACCTATATGGGCAACAGCATGTCTTCGTATATTTTAAGTTATTTTCTTGAACACGTTGAAGATCCAGATATAAAAAAGCTGTTACAGCATGCAAAAGGTTTAACGGAAGAATTTCAAAGTAACGTAAAAGACATTTTTACAAAAGAGAACGTGCCAATTCCATACGGATTTACGCAAGAAGATGTGAACCTAGGCGCTCCAAAGCTGTTTGAAGATGAATTTTACGTGCATTATTTAAAATATGCTGCTAAAGCTGGATTAAGCATTTACAGTATCGCACTGCCTCTAATGTATAGAGAAGATGTAAAGACATTTTTAACGTATTGTATGAAAGCAACAATGGAACTGATGGAGCAAATAAAGGCAATCTTAATGGATAAAGGATTTATTATTAAGCCGCCACTTATTCCCGTACCAGAAAAAGTGAACATCGCTAATACTCATTATTTAAGCGGTTTTATAGGAGATGTTCGACCTTTGCATGCATTAGAAATTGCTCATCTGTATGATAACATCGAAAATAATGTGACAAGCAAAGCCTTAATTTTGGCATTTAGTCAAGTTGTTAAAAGTGAAAAAATCCGTACGTTATTTGTAAAAGGTGAAGATCTGACAAATAAAGCGGTAGAACGCTATATTGAAAAGCTTCATCGAGATAATTTACCAGCGCCATCCTTTCTTGATCATTTAATTACTACTTCGACTTTTTCACCGTTTTCGGATAAATTGATGCTGTTCCATAAAATGGATATGTTCTCGATGAAAATGAGGGCTTTTGGAAATTCAGTAGCCGTCAATGGAAGACATGATTTGGCGCTGTTATATGGAAAATCAATGACAAATATCTCGAAGTTTGTAAAAGATGCAGCGGATATTATGATGGAAAATGGATGGATGGAAACACCACCGGAAGCGGTAGATAGAAATCATTTAAACTCCAACTAATTAAATAATTTGCCTTTATAGCTCTAATGAATAAAAAACACACAAAATAGATGTCAGATTTTGTGTGTTTTTTTATTTGAAGAGAGAAAAAGCTGTTAATCCTGCCTTTATATTTGATAATCATTAAACTAACCCAACTTATGATTACAATTTGTATAGGAGCTTAATGTCTCCATGTATAAAAAATATTATTTATTTGCTGCTCATTATTTTATAGAAATTACTAGACATTTATAAGACATTAAAAAGAAATTAAAGAAATTATAAACATTGCTAAAACTTATATGGGTAAAAGCCTTCTACTGACTGAGGTTAAAGGGAATAAAGCAATCAAAAAAACTGCAGTTTACTACAAGAATTTTCACGAAAAAATATAGGATTTTTTTATAACGGCTATATTTTCTACGCAGTAGTTCGGAAAATAACGTTTATTTATTGTGTTTTTTGTTCATTTAGTTGATTTTTTTCACGAAAATGAAAATCATTATCATTTAAAGGGATTTATCGTAGCTCACAGACGTGTATGTTTGAGTAAGTTAAAGAGAAAGAAAGAATGGAAGGAAAATAGAGTAGAAATGAGTAAAAAAAGGCATAACAAAAAAGAGTATTATAGAGCGTTAATTTTTGCCTGATAATACCCGTTGGCAATTTTGCGGATATACGTAAAGAAGTTTGACTCCATTTCATGCACAAGAGGTCGAAATGCATCCATACTTTCTTCTATGTAAGTTTGTTGTAAGTGACGCTGAACGGACGTTAATGATTTTTCGATTATATCTAAACCAAACTCATGTACAATGGAATGAATATCCTCTTTTTTAATTGAATAATGGCCAAAAGATTTAAAGAAATTCTTAAACTGAGCAAATGTATGCTCTCCACGAATTTTTTCGATTTCTTTTTGTTTTTTACTATCATGAGCACCAGTTAAATTAAAGCTTAAAATAAAACCATCCTTGATTTTTTCAATAATTGATTTTCTTGGCTGCTTTTCTTCTAATAATGTTTTGACACAATCATCTTTTTCTAGCACATCGATACGGAAAATTGTACTCAATTTACTAGCCATTTCTTTAATAGCAGCTTTATAGCCAATGTATTTTGGAAGAATGTGTTTTACATCAGTGTAAGATAGAAGCGCTTCTGAATCTTTCTTTACGTTTACATCAGATTCGTATACGTACAACGCACGTAAAGCCAGACGCAGCATGTTGATATTTTTAATAGCCAGCAATTGATAAATCACTTCCATCGAAACAGAAGTATAACCACCTTTTGAAGTATATGTATTGTTATCTTCATCAAGCATTTCAGGATTATATGATATGTTTTGAACATCAGCAGCTTCTTTTATATGTAAATCTAAAAAATCCTCTAAATAGTTGTTTAAAGAAACTTGAATATAGTCTCCCCATAAACGATCCCAGCGAATGATGTCATAGTCTTCTAAAAGCTTATTATTATTTTGAACGGTCCGAACGGAACATTGGATTGTATTAGCCAGTTCTTGCTCAGAAATAATTGAAATATGACCCTGGCTGTTACATTTGGCTACGTAAGCTAAAATTTGCTTCATCAGAGAACCCGTCCACTTTATATCTACAAAGTTTTTCGCAAGACCAAATGAATGTTTTTCATAGTAATAGCTATTGCCTCGTTTCGTGTTTCTATTTAAGCCGCTCATGACAATCAGCAGTTTATTTGCTACAAGGGTGTGCCGTTTTAGTACCAGCTTTTGTATACTCATGTAGTGACCTCCTTTCCAAAACTATATACGTCGTCTTTTACAGTATAGACACAGTCATATAGGCTGTAAAATGACATATTTGCACGGGGAAATGGTGCATTTTTTTAAAAGACTAGTGATACCAAGGGACGAGACATCTATTTAAAAGGTGACATATTTGCACGGAGATGTGGAGCAAAAATAGCGTTATATTTCATAAACGTTGATAAAACAGCATTCTTAAGCTAAATGTCGTATTATGACGGATGAAATACACAAAATGCGACAAATTCGAAAAAAATTTTGATGTAAAAATGACATATTTGCACGGAGAATAGGAGCAAAAATGATAAAAGTAAAGGTTCAGGCAAGGAAGTGACACATTTGCACGGAAAATAGGAACAAAAAAAAGAAAAATGCCCTTTTTGAGACACAAAAAGTTCACATTTTCAGAGGGGATAAACAAACATTTGCAGAAAAAATAGTGTTTTTTTAAGAAAGTGGCATGTTTGCACGGAAATCTGGAGCAAAAAACACTTTTGCACGGAGATGTGGAGCAAAAATTGAAGGAAACGGAGAGGGAAAGTCGCTGACACAAGAAAATTTATGTAAAAGTGACATATTTGCACGGAAGATTGGAGCCAAACTTATAGTAAATGCAGTATAGAAAGAAAAACGACACTTTTGTACGGAAATCTGGAGCAAAAAACAATTATAAATACTTTTTTAGACATAAAAAGTTCACAAAATGATAAGGAAGGTGAAGTTTAATAGCTATATTAGCAGGGGAAACAATATGTTTACATGGAGAATTGGAGCAAAAAAACACTTTTGCACGGAAATGTGGAGCAAAAAATGCAGTGGTTAATAGTACATAGATAAAAAGAATGCCCTTATAAAGATTATAAGGGCATTCTTTTTTAGCCTATAGAACTTGTTACGTTTTGATAAATAGAAAGGGGAGCATATTCGTAATCACCAGCTAGTAAGTCTTTTACTTCACTTTCTCCCACAGGAATAAAGGTAATCTGAAACACTTGGCCCACTCTTTTATAGGATTGGACAGCTAGTTTTTGTTCGACTAGCTCATCTAAGGCTGTTTCTATTTCGACAAGGTTTTCTTTTTTTCGTCTTTTTCGAAAGCGGACTCTTGTCGAAAAATATAAATAATCTCTTGTGACATTGTATGAAGATTTTGTTTCATAGCAAATGAGACGCTCTTTTTGCATAACGAATAGCAAATGATAAGCGGCGTCTAAACTTAATTTTTCTACTTTGTTTTTATAAATACGCACCGTTTGGCGTTGAATATAGTCTCTATATATCACTTCATTGACGTGAATTTCAGCAATTCGCGTTCCGTTTGGCATCGTAGTAATATCCACAAAGTCAAAAATACCGTAGGCAATTTTCTTATTATGCTGTACTTTTGTCATGCTGTAGTGCTTCATTTTTGTAATTCTTTCTTCTATCATCTGATAGTTGCGCTTACTGTCTGTTTTATAGAGTGCTTTCACAAGATCACCAATTTTTACGTTAATAATTTTTTGTGTAGCGAACAATTCGTCGCGCTGGCTCATGATCTCTAAAAACACTTTATAATCAAACCGATCTAAATCACTAATTTTATTTCCATTTTCTTCAGCGTATTCTTTTTCTATTAACAATTCGTAATCTGTCCCGTCTTCAGAGTTATAAGTACTTAAGAAATATTCTTTTCCTTCTTTCTCTAATAGGGGTTGCTCGACGAGAAGCTTTGCTCTTGAGTTAGAGAAAAAAGGATTCTCTACAGTTGAAAAAGGGCTCTCAATAATACTATGATTTCCGTTTTGGAAGCTTGGGTCCAGTATAGTAAGCCCAATAATAATAGATATATCCGTATGGATTGCTTTTTCTCGCTGGGTCTTGGTTTTTTGATGAATATAAGGATAATCCGTTAAGAAGAAGCTATCTTCTTGACTCCATTCACGTAGGATACCAATTCGTTTATCAATGACTTCTTCCGGAGATGATACGTTTTCAAACTGTTTGCAAAAGAGTTCTTTTCCATTCGTTTTATAATAAGCTGTTAGCGCTTTGTATTCGCCAATCAGCTCTTTATTCTTCTTAGGCTTTTTTTGCTCATAGTCGCGTATAGCAGCATCTAACCATCTGCGTTTCGTACGATTGAGAAAGTCTTTTTTTAAAATCCTCAACGCTTCGTTTACATCTTTATTTTCAAAGTGCTGCTGATAAAGAGGGAGGATGGTGCTTTCTAAATCACCTTTTATACTTTCATTATAAACAGATAAGAGGCGTAATTTAGATACTCTATCAATGACTTCGCGTATGAGTAAAGATGAATAATCCATACACATCTAACCTCCTTAACCTTAAGTTATTCATTTTAATTCTTAGCTGGATAGTGGCTTTAAATCTATTGTAATGCACGAAAGTTCGATGCTACAAACAAAAAAAGGCTACTATCTATAGTCTATTTTTCATTATACACGTGCAAAGCAGAGGAAGGGGGAGATTTTCTTATTTTCTTTTTTAGTAATCTACATTTAGTCATGTAGCATATATATTTGCCGTGTAGCTTATGTATGGAGGATAACCGTGTCTGCAAGACCGCTAATTCTGCTACCGAGTTTAATGGACTGATAGAAAGTATCTCAAAATAAAAGGATATCAGCGATCAAAAGAGAATACGTTGTAAAACTACTAAACCCATACCGGAGGTCATAAATGAACCCTATATTAAATGAAGTAGGCACGGTTTTTATTCCTGTAAAGGACACAAAAAAAGCACGAGATTGGTATTGTGACATACTAGGTTTGATAGCAGATGGAGACATTTTATATGATCATTTATATGTGATACCTATGAATGGAACAGGGATTGTATTAGATAGCAAAACTTATTCAAAAAATACGCTTTTTAAAACGCCAGCTTTTCATTTGAATACAAACGATATCAAAGAAGCTTATGAATATATGAAGCAGAAAAAAGTAGAGCTAACGACAGGAATTCAACACAATCATTGGTTTACATTTAAAGATCCGGATGGAAATCACCTGATGGTGTGTCAGTGCTGAACCCATGGGAAGATAAAAGACATTAGGACATAAAGAAATTACCCCAATCTAAAGACGAACAAATGAGATAAAGGAGCTGAACCGCTTGTGACACCGCTGTTGAGTTCCGTTGAAGACTTCCGTTTTTCACGCAGAAGTCTTCACCTTGCCCTCCAATCAACAGCTAGAAGCAGCTGCACAAACCCTATGTTCAATATGACAACAAAAAATCCGAACTATTAATCAGATTAATAGTTCGGATTTAACTTCAACTAAAATGCTTTTTTATCAGCTTCTATTGGATTGCCTCGGCATTTTACAATTTGACAGATTTGTTTCTGAATTGAATCATTCTTACAATATTTATCACAATTGTTTTTGTTACAGCATAAGCCGGAATCGCTAAGATCATTCCGAGTATTCCTGCAATATTACCAGCAACAAGCAATAAAATAATAATTGTTAAAGGATGAGTGTTTAATTTCTTTCCAATTACCAGCGGAGAAATAATGTTCCCATCTAGCTGTTGAACGATTACGACGACGATAATTACTAATATCGCTTTTGTAGGAGAGTATAATAAACCTACGATTAAAGCAGGTGCTACGCCAATAAAAGGGCCGACGTACGGGATAATATTAGTAAGGGCTCCTATTAGTGCGAGTATCAATGCATAGGGTAACCCGATGATGAGGTAACCAATGAATGTACTAATACCGACAAATAAACAAACGAGCATTTGGCCTTGAATATAAGTAGCTAGCGTATTTGTTGTTTCTTTCATTGTACGTAACGTTTCTTTTCGGTAAGAAGCAGGAACCATACGCAGCGTATTTTTACGAAGTTTATGGCTGTCTTTAAGCATATAAAAAAGAATGAAAGGAACGGTTACAACCGTAAGTGTAATATTTGTTACGACGCTTAAAACAGATGAAATACTGTTTGTGAGATTCGTAGGTAAAGTAGACGCGTAGTTTAAAAGTGACTCTTCAATATGATCGAGGGACACATATTTTTGTTCAACGAGCCAGTTAAACCATCTTGAGTTAGATAAATCATTTATGTACTCTCTCGTTTCTACAATATAAGACGGAATATTTTTAGCCAAATCAGTTAATTGTTTAGATAAAGTAGGTCCCACACCGCCTACAATAGAAGCAATTACGCCGATAAAAACAACGTATAATAATAAGATGGCCAGTGTTTTTGGCACTTTTTTTCTTGTGAGAAATGACACAATTGGTTCGAATAAAAAGAAAAGAAAACCAGCTACGAGAATAGGGAAAAATAAAGTGGAGATAAACACACCGATTGGTAGAAAAACAAACGAAATATGTTTACAAATGTAAATCAGTAAAGCAATCATTAATAGTTCTAATGTCCAAAAATGCAGTTTCGATTTAAACAAAAAGTTACCCTCTTTCTTTACTATTTTTTACTATCATACATCAAAAAAGAAACCCACTGCACGTGAAAAGTGGGCTTTTTAGTCTGTATAACTTTTATTTACATAAAAATTAGGATTTTTCCTCTTTATTTTCAGTGGTATCCTCTGGAGTTTTTTTGTCGTCATCCTGTATAATTCCTTCCGCTGCATTTTTAAATTCTCGCAGGGAATGTCCAAATGCTCGTCCTATGTCCGGCAATTTACTCGGTCCAAATACAATTAAGGCAGTAATCCCGATTACGACCATGCTTGTGGCTCCTGGCATGATATCCTCTCCTTTAAAAGCAATGAATATATGAAAATTAAAAAGAGATAATAAATAAAGTGTATGTTTATACTATTCACTTTTCTCTTTAAAATTCCTTTATTTTAAATGATACGAAAATAAGGTGCAGCGGCTATGTATGATTTAAATGCTAGTAGTGATGCATACGAAGTTAATTATAGCATTAAAGACAGCTTGTTCGCCTTATTAACCTTGTATAAGCTTTATGTGAAACAACTTGCTTTAATTCTTATGGAAACATGTCATAAATCCTGTTTTTTAAAAAATGAAGAATCAGCATATGAAAATAAAGAGAGAAAAAAATTGAAAAATATAAAGATAAATTGTTGTAAAATTTAGAAAGAAGTAATAGAATTAAATAAAATGTTAACGTTAACATTTATGGTGTTGAAGATTAAATCTTATTAATATAGTTATCTATAAATAAGATTATTCATCAATTTATGTAACTTTGTTAACGTTAACAAAAAATGAAGGAGTGAATAGGAATGAAAAAGTTTATGGATGACAATTTTTTATTAACAAATGAAACAGCCGCACACTTGTATAATACTTACGCAAAAGATATGCCCATTATTGATTATCACTGCCACTTAAACCCACAGGAAATTTATGAGAATAAACAGTTTGAAACGTTAACTAACGTTTGGCTAGATAGAGATCACTATAAATGGAGACTGATGAGAGCCAACGGAATTGAAGAAGAAAAGATAACAGGATCAGCGAGTGACTATGAAAAATTTCTCGCGTGGGCTAAAACAGTTCCGATGACAATTGGGAATCCGCTATATCATTGGACGCATCTAGAGTTAAAGCGTTTCTTTGATATTGATGAAATATTAAATGAACATACGGCACCGTTTATTTGGGAAAAAGCAAATGAGAAATTACGCAGCGGTGAGTTCGGTGCAAGAGATCTTATTACACGTTCTAACGTAAAAGTTATTTGTACAACGGATGATCCAACAGATTCATTAGAGTATCATATGAAACTAAGAGATGTGCAAGAGTTTGAGACCCAAGTACTTCCAAGCTTTCGTCCGGATAAAGGGCTTGAAATCAATCAAGAAGGGTTTAAGAACTGGATTGCAAAGCTGCAAGATTGTTCACATCATTCCATTCACACCTATGATGATTTGTTAAAAGCTCTTGAAAGTCGAGCTCGTTTTTTCCATTCCAGGGGAGGACGTTTATCTGATCACGCACTAAACAAAATGGTATATACGAAGACTTCAAAAGAAGAAGTTTCAGAGATTTTCTTAAAAGCCTTAAAAGGTGAAGGTGTAAGTACTGAAGAAGAAAGTAAATACAAGTCATATACGTTAATCTTTTTAGGGAAGCTGTATAATGAGCTAGGTTGGGCAATGCAATTTCACCTTCATGCTCTTAGAAACAATAACACAAAAATGTTTCACCAGTTAGGGCCGGATACAGGGTATGACTCGATGTATGATGGACAAGTGGCAGAGCCTCTCGTACAGCTTCTCGATCAAATGGACGTACAAAATAGTTTGCCAAAGACGATTTTATATTCGTTAAATCCAAAAGATAATTATGTATTAGCAAGTATAATTGGAAGCTTTCAAGGAGACGGCATCCCTGGCAAACTGCAGCTCGGCACGGCTTGGTGGTTTAATGATCAAAGAGAAGGTATGTTAGAACAAATGAAAGCGTTATCAAATATTGGGTTGTTTAGTCGTTTCATTGGTATGTTAACGGATTCCCGAAGTTTTCTTTCATATACAAGGCATGAATATTTCAGAAGACTAGTATGCAGCTTAATCGGTACGTGGGTAGAAGAAGGAGAAATGCCTAATGACCAACAGCTGCTTGAGCAAATTGTAAAAGGAATATGTTATGAAAATGCTAAAGACTACTTTAGCTTTCCTGCCTATACGCTGCAAAAATAAACACGCAAAATAGTTTAAAGAATTGCAAGGGGAGAAGGGGGATTACCATGAGTGTTGTGGCAACTGAAAGAAAGATTGAAATAAAAGTAGAAGAGAAAAATCTTAGTGTAAAAGAAAAAATATCTTATGGTATGGGTGATTTTGGTAACGGTTTCATGTTTGATTTAGGGCAGTTGTATTTGTTGAAGTTCTTTACAGATGTGGCAGGCATCCCTGCCGCAGCTGCGGGAGGGATTTTTCTAGTAAGTAAGTTATTTGCGGCAGTTTGTGACCCAATTGTTGGTTCGTCTATTGATTACCGAAAAAACATAGGTGCTAAAGGGAAATTCCGACCGTATTTACTATTCGGAAGTATGGTGTTGGCCATTTTAACCGTACTCACTTTTATTTCTCCAAACCTTTCACCGGCGGGTAAATTAATTTATGCGTACGCTTCTTATATGATCTGGGGAATTGGCTATTCATTTGTCAATATTCCATACGGATCGCTAGGCGCATCCATGACTCAAAATACTTCTGATCGCACGTCTCTTGCTGCTTTTCGTCAAACAGGATCATTAGGTGCACTGTTTGTAACCAGCATTGCTGTTGTACCGCTCATTCTGTTATTTCCAAATGAAAAAATCGGTTATCCCGTTGTCATGGGGATTATGTCGGTCATTGGAATAATCGCTTTTTATGTATGTTATCGCAACTGCAAAGAACGCATTGTCGTAAAAGAGAGTCCAAAAGAAAAATTATCAGTCAAGTCTATTTTTAAAACGTTTGTAAGTAACAAGCCTCTTTTAATTTTAGTATTTATGACGGTATTTACCATTTCAGCTTACAATATTAAATCAGCTATGCTTATTTACTTTGCACAATATAATTTAGGAAATGTTAAATTGATGGCTTACATGAACTTTATTATTATTGGTTCATCCTTTCTAGGAGTCATTATGCTGCCAAAGCTTGTTAGCCGATTTGGAAAAAAGCAGGCGGCAATGATTGGCTTAGGAATCAGTATTGCAGCGGACACAGTAAATTTCTTTATGCCTTCTAACGTCGTAATTTTTACGATTTTAGCAAGTATTGCTTTTATAGGTATCAGCATTCCTAACGGGATTACATGGGCATTTGTATCAGATATCATTGATTATGGTGAATGGAAAACAGGCGAAAGAAAAGAAGGCACAACGTATTCACTGTTCAACTTTTCTCGAAAGCTCGCTCAGTCGCTATCCGGCTTCTTATCAGGTATTGGTTTAGGGTTAGTTGGGTATATCCCAAACGTGGCACAAAAGGCAGGTACATTAGTGGGGATTAAAAGTTTACTGTTACTATATCCTGCTATTGCTTTATCCATTGCTGCAGTGATTATTGGTTTTATGTATAAGCTAACGGATAAGAAACACGCGGAGATTGTCCAAGATATTCATGCTAGGTCTTAGTCAAAACTGTCATAACATTCACCATTTGCTTATTATTCCTACTAAGTTGTGATATCCTTATAATAAAAATCGATACTGATTCATTAAAGGAAGGTAAATGAAATGGGTGTTACAATTAAGGATATTGCAAAACTAGCAAACGTATCACATACAACGGTTTCACGTGCATTAAACAATAGTCCGCTTATTAAAGAAAAAACAAAAAAGAAAATTTTAGATATTGCAAATACGCTTAACTATATTCCTGACTACCATGCGAAAAATTTAGTTCTTCAAAAATCTCATACAATTGGACTGTTTTTTACGAGCATGGCAAACGGTACATCACCAAGTTTTTTAGTGGATAGTATTAGAGGGGTAAGTAAAGTAATTGATGTTCAGTATAATTTATTTGTAAGAGGCATTGACGATTACGATGATTATACGTACATCAATAATAAACGCTTTGATGCGATTATTTTAATGAGTCAAAGCGATCGTGATAACACTTTTATATATAACGTAGTAGAGAAAGGCATCCCGTTGATTGTGCTCAATCGCCAAGTTGATGATTCATCAATTATTAATATTTTGTCTAATGACAAAGAAGGAGCTTACAAAGCTGGCGAGTATTTGATTGAATTAGGTCACAGACATATCGCAATCATAGAAGGAATAGAAGGCTTTAAATCAACTCAACAGCGTAAGGAAGGATTTCTTAACTCGTTAATTGACCATAATGTTTCCATTCGCCAAGAGTATATGATTCAAGGAAATTACGATATGCAAAGCGGATATGAAGGAATGAAAGCACTGTTAAGGTTGAAGCAACCGCCTACTGCTGTTTTTTGTTCAAATGATGATATGGCAATCGGTGCTATGAATGCCGCATTCGAGTCTGGGCTAAACGTACCCAATGATATATCAATTATTGGATTTGATGATATTGAATTAGCCAAATACACCACTCCTTCACTAACAACCGTTAAAAGACCAATCGAGAAAATCAGCATGACCGGAGCAGAAGCAGTTTTATCATTAATGAACAAAGATGACAAAAATATGCTGCAAAATAAAGTTTTAATTAATACCGAATTAATGGTTCGCCAGTCTGTGAAGTCACGCTCATCTATGTAGCCGGTTATTTAGTATAACCGGCCCAAAAATGTTAACGTTAACATTTTTGGAGTTAAAATAATATAAAAATCTATAAAAATAACAATGTTAATGTGTGCAAAGAAGGAGATGCTAACATGAAGTTAAACCGCCAGATGCAAGCTAACACACGTATCTACCCAGAAAAAGTTCTGCAGTTTGGAGAAGGCGTATTTCTAAGAGGGTTTGCTGATTGGCAAATTCATCAAATGAACAAACGCACTGCATTTAAAGGCAGTATAGTAGCTGTCAATCCGAGAATCACCGGAAATGCAGGTAAATTGAATAAGCAAGACGGTTTGTTTACGGTTTCTCTTCAAGGAATTCAAGACGGTAAAGCACTCAAAGAACATGAAGTAATTGAATCTATTAGCCGCGGTCTAAATCCATATGAAGATTATGAGGCTTATATGCAATTAGCGGAGAAAGAAGAGCTAAGATTTCTTATTTCTAATACAACAGAAGCAGGCATCGCATTTTTAGAAGAAGACCGCTTGGAACATGCACCGCAAAAGAGTTTTCCAGGTAAAGTCACAGCATTTCTATATAAGCGCTTTAAAGCTTTTCAAGGAGACCCCACAAAGGGGCTTATTATCTTTCCTTGTGAATTAGTAGAGCGAAACGGGGATTTGTTAAAGAAAATGGTATTACGTTATGCCGACAAATGGAATTTAGAAAAGAAGTTTACCGAGTGGATACACGAAGCAAACGCTTTTTGCTGCACGCTTGTTGATCGAATTGTGCCAGGTTATCCAAATGATGAAAATACGCTCAATGAACTGAATTATGAAGATGAGTTTTTTGTGATTGCAGAGCCATTTTACTTATGGGTTATTGAGGGACCAGAGTGGGTAAAAGAGGAGTTTCCCGCGGAAGAAGCTGGTTTACATGTGAAATTTGTGAACGATATTGCACCGTATGCGCTGCAGAAAGTCAGAATTTTAAACGGTATTCATACTGCAACGATGCCTGTTGCGTATTTAGCGCAACTAAATACGGTCAGAGAAGCAGTCGAAGATGAAGTAATTGGAACGTTTATTCGAAAGTGTCTATATGAAGAAATTATTCCTAGTTTACCAGTTTCGGAAGAAGAGTCCTTGTCATTTGCTAAATCTGCATTAGAACGGTTTCAAAATCCGTTTATTCATCACGAATTAATGAGCATCTCTTTGAACAGCATGACAAAGTTTAAAATGCGAAACATCCCAACTCTTAAAGAGTACGTTGAAAAGCACGGAGCGCTGCCTACTTTGCTTACATTTTCTCTCAGTGCCCTCATTTCTTTTTATAAAGGAAAAAGAGAAGGAGAAAAAATTGAACTATCAGATGACCCCGCAGTTCTAGAAATGTATGAATCTCTTTGGAATACGTATAACGGTACTGAAAAAAGCATTTCTTACATTGTAAAAGAAGTGCTGGGATATAAAGAGCATTGGGGAGAGGATTTAAATATGATTCCTAGCTTAACAGAAGCCGTAACAAATGGAGTCTTAGCTATTGAAACTGTCGGAATGAAACAGGCGATGAAAGAAATTCTCTATGTAACCGCAACTAAACAGTAAGAGGTGAAGCATATGAAAGAAGTAATTCGTATTCATCAGGGAGATAATGTAGCAGTAGCTTTACGAGATTTTTTAGCACAAGAGAACCTTATGGTTGATGGAAAAGAAATTTCTCTAAAAGAAGAAGTAAAACGGGGCCATAAAATAGCTCTTACGCCAATTTCAGCGGGCGGCAACATTATAAAATATGGCTTTCCAATCGGGCATGCGACTTATTCTATTTCACCTGGTGAGTGGGTGCATACGCATAACGCAAAAACAAATTTAAACGACGTTAATGAATATAAGTTTCATCAAAAATTAGCAGTTCCTAAACAAAAAAAACAATCGCTAACGTTTAAAGGATATCGCCGCAAAAACGGAGATGTTGGAATTAGAAATGAGCTTTGGATTGTTCCAACGGTAGGGTGCGTCAACGGTATAGCCGAACAAATGATTAAACAGTTTCAAAAAGAAATAGGGGATCTCTCGCCTTTTGAGCATGTAACCGTTCTAAAACACAATTACGGATGTTCTCAGCTCGGTGACGATCACCGTAATACAAGAACCATGCTTACGAGAATGGTACAGCATCCAAACGCTGGAGGAGTTTTAGTGTTAGGACTTGGATGTGAGAATAATAGCTTAACAGAATTTAAACAAGCGCTAGGTACAATTGATGAAAGCAGAGTGAAGTTTTTACAATCTCAAGACGTCGAGGATGAAATTGAGGCAGGAGTCGCTTTGCTAAAAGAAATTTATGATGCTGCTAAAGACGATAAAAGAGAAGACGTTGATATTTCAAGGCTGAAAGTAGGTCTTAAATGCGGTGGCTCAGATGGGTTATCAGGTATTACAGCAAATCCGCTGCTCGGCAAATTCTCCGACTGGCTCATTGCTCAAGGAGGCACAACGGTTTTGACGGAAGTGCCTGAAATGTTTGGAGCAGAAACCTTGCTCATGGAAAGAGCTGTTGATGAAGAAACATTTAACAAAATTGTTGATCTTGTTAACGATTTTAAAACGTACTTTCTCAATCACAATCAGCCGGTGTATGAAAATCCTTCTCCCGGTAATAAAGCAGGCGGTATTACAACATTAGAGGATAAATCACTTGGCTGCACTCAAAAAGCAGGCACGGCCCCAGTCGTAGACGTGTTAAAGTACGGAGGCAGTTTACAAATTAACGGTTTAAATTTACTAAGTGCTCCTGGAAATGATTTAGTTGCCTCAACTGCTTTAGCCGCTTCAGGGTGTCATATTGTACTGTTTACAACGGGAAGAGGAACGCCGTTTGGAACGTTTGTGCCCACTATGAAAATTTCCACAAACACCGCTCTTTATAACAAAAAACCGCACTGGATTGATTTTAACGGAGGAGTGCTGGTTGAAGGTGACACAGAAGAAGATACGTTAGAAAGCTTTATTGAGTACATGATTAGAGTTTCTAGCGGAGAGCTTGTAAATAATGAAAAAAATGATTTTAGAGAAATGGCCATTTTTAAAACAGGCGTTACTTTATAAATAAGTCGGTTACTAGATTGTTAAACGAAAGGAGAAAAGCTAGTGAAAAAATATGTGCTTTGTTTGTTTGTGATGACTCTTATGCTTATTTTACCGTTTTCTGCCCAAGGGAAATCTCTTTCAGCAAGTGAAAAAATAACAGCAGTTAAAGAACAAATTCAGCCTCTTTCATTTCCAAACCGTACGTTTAATGTTAAGCAGTACGGAGCAGCAGGAAATGGAAAGTCTGATTCAACGGCTGCTTTTAAAAAAGCAATCGAAGCGGCTAACAAAGCAGGAGGAGGGCGCGTTGTTGTCCCACCAGGAACTTATGTTACCGGTGCGATTTATTTAAAAAGTAATGTAAATCTTCATATAATGAAAAAAGCTACGATTAAGTTTAGTCAAAATCCTGAAAAATACTTACCTGCTGTTTTAACAAGATGGGAAGGCGTGGAGCTATATAATTATTCACCGCTTATCTATGCGTATAACGAAAAAAATATTGCGATTACAGGAGAAGGTACGTTAGATGGACAGGGGGATAACGAACATTGGTGGCCCTGGAAAGGAAAAAAGGAGTTTGGATGGAAAGAAGGCGAGCCGAGTCAGCAGCAAGATCGCGATTTGCTGTTTAAAATGGCAGAAGAGAAAGTTCCTGTTAAAGAGCGCGTATTTGGTAAAGGGCACTATTTGAGACCTAGTTTTATTCAGCCTTATCACAGTAAAAATATCATGATAAAAGGTGTAACCATTTTAAATTCGCCAATGTGGCAAATCAATCCCGTCTTAAGCGAGAACATTTTAATTGATGATGTAAAAATTATAGGTCACGGTCCTAATAATGATGGAGTAGACCCTGAATCGAGTAAAAATGTGCTTATTAAAGATTCTTATTTTGACAATGGAGATGATTGTATTGCGATTAAGTCGGGGCGTAATGCAGATGGGAGAAGAATCAACGTACCAAGTGAAAATATTGTTATTGAAGGAAACGAAATGAAAGATGGCCACGGGGGCGTTGTGATCGGCAGCGAAATATCAGGAAGCGTCCGGAACGTATTTGCTCAGCATAATGTTATGGACAGTCCCAATCTAGACCGGGCGTTGCGGATTAAAACAAATTCAGTTCGCGGCGGAACGATTGAAGATATCGACTTTAGCAACAATACGGTCAAAAGCGTAGGCAGTGAAGTGATTCAAATAGACATGTACTATGAAGAAGGAGACACAGGGAATTTTACGCCCGTCGTTCGGAATATCAACATAGAAAACTTGCAAAGCAACGGAGGCAAATACGGCTTATGGATTCGAGCCTATGAACGTTCTCCTGTCACAAACCTAACGATTCGTCATTCTAATTTCCAGCATGTTGCAACACCATTATTAATGGAAAATGTAAAGGATCCTGTGTTTGAAGAACTTTTTATAAATGGAAGCTGCATGAACACAAACCGGTAAAAGGTGTGTTTATAATCAGCTGCAAGTAAAAGGCGGAACAAAAAATATTTTAGCCCAAGAAGTATCCGCACAATTAATCGAGCTTATTGATTAATTGTGCGGTCTTTTTTTTGTTGGGATGGTGAACGTAGGTTTAATGTGTTAATAATGGTAAAAACCTGCTCTGTAATTTTTACTATTTTATAGATAGGTCAAATGATTCTTACTAATTGATAGATAACATGGATGAAAGAAATAACTTTTGACGCTTGTTTTCCGAGCAATTTATTACCTAAATGTGGATATGGAAAGTGTGAGGGAAGATATATATAAGAATTATAAAAAACATTTGTCTTTGTAAGCGTTTTATTCTTTATTTTAATAAAGAGCAAAAAAAGGATGTTTTTCTCTAAATTTTTACCATTGAATATTTTGAATAAAGTTCATAAAATAAACTTGTAAGCGTTTTAAAAGATTAGGAAGTATGTATCTTGAAAGTTGAATAGAAATTTATTTATGAAGAAAATAAATATGATTTTTTTGCTTTTGATCACCGTTTCCGAGTAGAGCTTAACAAGTAGCAGCAAATCGTTCATTTAATGAAATAAAGAAATAGATAGGAGTAGAGAAAAATGTACATCGGTGTCGATTATTACCCTGAACATTGGCCAGAGAATATGATAGAAGAAGATATCCAAGGCATTAAAGAGCTAGGATCAAACATGGTAAGAATAGGAGAGTTTGCTTGGCATCTAATGGAGCCTAAAGAAGGTGAATATGACTTTTCCTTTTTTGATAGCGTTATCAATAAGCTTAAAAAACAGAATATTGATGTTATGTTTGGTACGCCTACCGCCACTTTTCCGGCTTGGCTTGCGAAGCAGCATCCTTCTATTTTATCGAAAGATGAAAACGGGGCGGTCAGAGCCTTTGGAGGAAGACGTCAATATTGTTTTAATTCGCCTCTTTATCGGAAGTATAGCGCTCAGATTACAGAACAACTCGTAAAGCACTACTGCTCAGAAGAAGCAATCGTAGCATGGCAAGTTGACAATGAATTCGGCCATGAAGGCAGTGACATGTGTTACTGCGAACAATGTCATAAAGAGTTTCAGCAGTTTTTGGAAAGAAAATATAAAGATATCAATGAGCTAAATGAAAAGTATGGCACTATTTTCTGGGGACAAACATATAACGAGTTTACTGAAGTGCCTATGCCCGTAAAAACAATTACGACACACAGCCCTTCGCTAAAGCTTGACTGGGCGCGCTTTCGTTCTTTTTCGTTAAACAGATACGCTCACGAACAAACGGCGATTGTGAAGAAATATAAAGGTGATCACCAGCTGTTGACAACGAACGTATCAGGGGGCTTTTTTGATAAATGGTTTGATCATGAAGAAAATCTAGAAGTAATGGACTTTGTATCTTATGACAATTATCCGGTATGGGGCGGTCAAACAGAGCCCATTACCCCGGCTCATATTGCACTAGGGCATGATTTTAATAGAGGTTTGCTACATAAAAACTTCTGGATTGTAGAGGAATTAATGGGCGCCCAAGGTCATGATATCATCGGTTATCTTCCGCGACCTAACCAAGCAAAAATGTGGTCTTATCAGGCGTTTGCTCATGGATGTACGAATATGCTGTATTTCCGTTGGCGCGGAATGACAAGAGGAGCCGAGCAGTACTGCTATGGAGTTGTAGGTCACGATAATCATTATGGAAGACGCTACAAAGAAGTTCAGTCGTTATTTAGTGAAATCGTTCATTACGAACATGTACTGAAGTCTGATATTAAATCGGATATTGCCGTTTTATATGACTATGAAAATATATGGTCATGGCGCTTTCAGCAGCAAAGTGAAGGATTTGACTTTACGCAAGAGCTGCTTCGAGGATATACACCGTTTTATAAGTTGAATACACCTATTGATGTTATTCCTGCTTCGAGAGATTTTTCAAGCTATAAAGTACTGGTTGTTCCGGCTTTGCAGATCATTGATGAAGAACTAGGTAAAAGATTTACTGAATTTACTGAAAACGGCGGCGTCATCATTTTTACGTTTAGAACCGGCATTAAAGACAAACAAAATAATATTCACTTTAAACAGACGCTGCCCGGATATGTAAAAGAAATAACGGGAATTGAAATTCAGGAAGTCGAAGCACTGTCTTCTACTCAAAAAGCAGCTATTAAAGGGGTAGGACCGTATGAAGGAGAGCAGTCAAGTGCGTCCGTCTGGAGAGACATTGTCACACCTGTAACAGCTGAAGTGCTGTATGAGTATGATGATCCATTTTATAGTCAAGCCGCTGTAACAAAAAATCAGTTTGGTCGCGGAACGGTTTATTATGTAGGCTGTGGAATTGAAGGGCAAACGTTTGAAAAAATTGCGCTTGATATTGTAAAACAGCAGCATATTGAGCATACGGAAAGTGAAGAGGGGATTGAAGTATATCCTCGCAAGCTTGGAGAGAAAAGTTATTACTTCCTTATGAACCATACGCCAGAAGTAAAAGTATTTAAAGATATTGTTCTGCAGCCTTACGAAAGTCGAGTTGTAGAAAACATGTAGTAGCAACAGGAGACTAAAATCTCATAAAGCAATGAGATTCTAGCCACTTATAATATGATATGAAAGCGTTTTATAGGAGAAGGGAGTTAGGGTATATGAGCATGGGGGTACAGTCAAAAGTTTCTCTGAAAACCGTACTATCATATGGAATGGGAAGCTTTGGAAACAATATTATTTATGCATTAACAAGTACATATTTAATGATTTTTTATACGGACAGCGTAGGATTAAATGCCGCAGCTGTAGGAACTTTATTTCTTATTGCTAGGATATGGGATGGGATTGCAGACATTATTATCGGAATGATTGTTGATAATACAGAAACGAGATTTGGTAAGTTTAGGCCTTATCTTTTAATAGGCGGATTTTTTGCAGCTGTTGCTACAGTCGCGTGTTTTATTAGTCCTGATCTTTCTCATACAGGAAAATTAATTTACGCTTATATCACCTATATCGCATGGGGAACAAGCTTTGCTATTATGGATATTCCCTACTGGTCGCTTTCAGCAACGATTACACAAGATGTAAAAGAACGAAATAAAGTAGTGGCGTTTCCTAGAACCATTGCAGCAGTAGGGTCTTTATTTGCTAGTTTATTAACTCTTCCACTAGCTCATTATTTTGGGAACTGGTTTATGCTGAGTCTTATTTATGCGTGTATCTTAATGATTACAATGATTATTACATTTTCAGGAGTAAAAGAAAACTATACCGTAAAAAGACAGGAAAAGCAGACGCCAAAAGCAGTTTGGAACTTATTTATTCAAAATAAACCGTTGCGTTATCTAATTTTCTCGATGCTTTTAGTTGAAACGATTTTAACAATTCGCACTACGTTTTCTATTTACTATTTTAAATACAATTTAAATGCAGAGAATATCGCGTCTCTTTATTTAACCTTATTTTTCACAGCACAAATTGTAGGAGCGATCGCGTCTCCTTTCATTTCAAATAAATTTGGAAAGAAACGCGCAGCAATAGGGGGAATTGCCCTAAATGCTGTAGCTACTCTTACAATGTTTGCAACCGGTTTTCACGTTATGCCGGTGATGATTTTAAGTTTTTTAGCTTCTTTCGGCGGTGGAGTTAGCAACATTGCTCAAACATCTATGCTCGCTGACTGTGTAGAATACGGCGAATGGAAAACAGGGAACCGAGCGGAAGGAATGGTGTTTTCTACGAATATTTTCAAAACAAAGGTTGCTTCAGCAGTGGGTGGAGCAGTAGGCGGGTACATCCTTTCAGCGGTAGGGTATGTGCCAAATCAAATTCAGTCACACAGCACACTCATTTGGATTGCTTTAATCTTTACGATCATTCCAGGCATCCTTTGCTTGTTATCACTTGTCCCACTCGTAAAATATGAGTTGACGGAAAAGAGATATTTAGAAATTTTACAAGATATGAAAAAGCGCTCAAGCCGCATAAAAGAAAAACCGGCTATGAAAGTGTCTAGCTAATTCAAATCAGCACAAGCATTGTACACAAAAACAACAAGAAAAAAAGACTGCATTTTCTCAGCTCCTCTTGCTATGATGTCAGGTAGACAGATATCAGTGTAAAGAGGAGTTTTGTTTATGTTTATTAATTTTTCAAAAGAAGACAAAGATAAAATGCTGAATGAAATTCAAACGTTTTTTTATAACGAACGAGATGAAGAAATCAGTGAATTTGCAGCGGAAAATGTATTAGAGTTTATTAAAGAACATATCGGTCCCCACTTTTATAACCAAGCAATTAAAGATGCAGAAGATATTATGAACCAAGTCATGCTTTCTGCAGAAGAAAATTTACATGCATTAAAAAAACCGATTGAAAAGTAGTTCAAAAAAGAAAATATGAAGTAGAACAAAAGCGCTTTATGTACAAAAACATACAGCGCTTTTGTTTGTCTATGAAACAAATTATTTGTTCGCATAAGTGATATATGATACATTCGTTTTAAGATAATATTAACGTTAACGTAAAGGTTATATTTGGAGTGTTTTAATTTAACTCGACGAGGGCATAACTTCAGCAAGCAGGGACATAATGAGGTAATTATAAGAGGAAAGAAGGGACTATACGTGAGCAACATTACGAAAGATCAGCTAACAAAATCTATTGTGAAAGCAAATGAAAATCGTTTAACAGATAATAGTGATTTTGATATTTATCAAGAGCTGGAAAATGTGCTTCAAGGAGTCGGCTTATCAGCAAAAGACAGCGGAGGAAACATTACGTTTTACGGAGAAGATCCGATTGTTCCTAGTACGCTGCGCCTTGCCTCAGCAGCAGCCATTGCACTAGTTGCTAAATCAGTAGCAGTCTCAAAAATTTGGAGAATACGCGGAGGAAAAGGTCAAGATATTCATATGGATTTACGAAAAGCGATCCGAAGATTATCACCTTTTTACGATAAAAAATGGGAAAAGCTTAATGGGTACGCACCAAGTAAAGCAAATGATCCATATAACCCATTAGGCTTTCGCTTTTATCAAACAAAAGATGACAAATGGGTGATGCCGCTGAATCCATATCCACGCTCTAAGCATGAAACGCTAAAGTTGTTAAATTGTATAGAAGACCCTGATGCAGTGGCAAAAGCAATTCGCGGTTGGAATGCAGAAGAATTAGAGAAAGCTGCAGCGGAGCGAGGAGTTATCATGCCTGTTGTGCGGACAATTGAAGAGTTTATGAATGAGTCCGTGTATGAAGAAATAGCGCAGCTTCCTTTAATTGAAATTGAAAAGATTGGAGAAAGTGAGCCGATTCCTTTTTCAAAGAATCCTAAAACGCCGCTAGATGGTGTTCGAGCATTAGGCCTTGGTCATGTTATTGCAGGAGCAGGATTTGGTAGAGCGCTCGCTTTACACGGTGCGGACGTGTTAAATATTTGGAAGCCAACGGATTGGGAGCATGATACGATTTACGCTACGTCTAATGTCGGTATGCGCTCTTCAACGCTAGATATTGGTGAAAAAGAAGGAAAAGAAAAAATGGTTGAACTTCTAAAAGAAGCCGATATCTTTTTTGCGAACCGTCGATACGGATTTCTAGAGAGATACGGTCTAACCGCTGAAGAGTGTGCAGAACTAAAACCAGGAATCATCCACTGCACCGTTAACCTGCATGGAACGCAAGGAGAGTGGGCAAAAAGAAATGGATTTGACCAAACAGCGGGAAGCGTAACGGGAGTCATGGCGTTAGAAGGATCGCCAGAAAATCCTAAGCTGCCTCCTATTGTAGTTGTCAATGATTATGCGGTTTCTTGGCTGCTTGAAGTCGGTGCTTTAATGGCACTGGAAAGAAGAGCAAAAGAAGGAGGCAGCTACCGCGTGCGTGTATCATTGGATCACGTATCTTTATGGATTTTATCAATGGGCATTTATGACAAAGCATATGCTCATCAAACAGCTGGTTCATCAGAAAAGCACGAGTACATTGCACCGGATCTCTTTACAGCCCAAACACCTTTAGGATTGTACCAAGGGCTTACAGAACAAATCGAAATGTCCGAAACTCCAGGGGAATATAAGACGGTTCTGGTTCCTCGAGGTTCTTCATGTCCAGAGTGGTTGTGATATCAAGAGGCTGAGACAAAAGTATTTTAGTTGAAGGAAAATCCGAACGATGAATCGAGATTCTTGATAAAGGATCTAACTCGTTCGGGTTTTTTCATGGTGATGGTGAACGTGGATTTTGTATCTTCTGTTGCTTCTAGCTGTTGATTGGAGGGCAAGGCGAAGACGCCCGCGGAAAGCAAAGCCCTGCACGGAAATCAATTCAATTCGCTCGCCTTTGGATTAAAATGATTTAGTTATGTCCAAACCTCATTATGAGAAGCACATTTAAAATGAAAAATAAGAAAAAATATTTGAATAATTATATGATTTCTTATATAATAGCGAAAAGGATGAGGAGTTGACTTGTAATGGAAAACTATACGTCCCGCAAAATGACACAAGAAGAAGTAAAAGTATCAGACGCGACAGCAGCTCAACTAGTGCTAAACAAATCTCTTCGTGACTTTAAAAAAGCACAGCTTTTACTGCAAATTGATCAGTCTTTAGAAAAAAGAGATAAAGAAACTTTTTTACGTTTAACTGAAGAGTTAAAAGAAGTTTGTTAAATAACCTACTAACATAAACGATCAGCCTTTGCTTCTAGTGAGCAAAGGCTTTTTATATGGAAAAAAACGGATAAATGTTTTGTTTTTTCTGAAAGCGGTAAAAGTATAGTATGGGTGATAAAGCAAAAATCAAGAAGTCTCTTACTTTATTATTTTTTGCTTTATCATCTACAGCATCTAGATGGCATCGCATCACGAAAGAACAAAAAGAGAGAGGGTTCTTTATATGTATAACAAAATCTTAGTCGCCTTTGACGGTTCGGCACCTTCTATTCGTGCTATTCAACATGCAAGTAAACTAGCTAAAAGCGTAAATGCTAATAAGCTGACAATTGTACATATTAAGGAAAGAATTCACTTGCAGCAGCCTGTTTTTAGCGTTGACTTAGACGCACTGATAGAAGAAGAAAACCGCGATATTTTATCTGAAGCTCATAATCATTTAACTCAATCAGGTATTCCATATGAGGCATACGGTTTAGAGGGCACCGCTTCAAAGAAAATTATCGAATACGCACATGACAATCAACAAGACGTCATTATAATAGGAAGTCAAGGAAAGGGCTTTGTTAAAGAGACATTTTTAGGAAGTGTAAGTCACGAAGTTGCTCAATCTGCAGAATGTCCTGTTATCATTGTTAAATAAAAAGCATGTTCTCCCTGGAGAACATGCTTTTTATTATGAGTTAATTTGTGTCACCTTTAAATCGTCTAGTGCTTTAGCTGGTTGGGAATTTTTAATACGGTAAAAACGCAGGAGTTCTCTACGCAATACACTACTTTTATTAGAAGCTTTAAGAAAATGAAAAAAATACATGTCTAAATAACTAATAAGACGAGATAAGAACTAGAAAAAGATATAGCTGTAAAGCCTTACACTTCCATAAGTTATCTCTAAATTCGATAAATTAGCATATATACCGCTTGATTTACTTCTGTTATCCTTTTGTTTGCAGAAAAACTTATAGTGTTAGACGCACAGGGGTATAAAAGTTTTCGCTCTTTTGAGTATATGACTTTTTACAAAAACAACGCGATCTCCACTCTTTTTTCTACTAGCAAACTAAAAAGTGTAGAGAAAGTGATAAAAATACGTAGAGGATACAAAAACAGAGGTAGAAACGTTTTTTCCTTTACATCATAGCTAAAAAGGATAGAAAGCAGGTATGCATGTGCAAACAACACGATTCAACAAAAAGAACAGGCGAGGTGAGAAGACGGCTGGTTCGCACACGGACAAAAGTAAGAAAAAATTCATTTTTGAGACTAGTTCTTTAAAACGATGGCATATTATTATAAGTCTATTTATACTCGTAATTATTTTTACTCTTTTTTCAGCTTTCGTTTCAGGCTTAAGCCTTCACTTTAATCCGATCTTGCCAACATGGGGGACTGAAGAAAAGAATGAATTTTCGACTATTTATCCGTCCGATAATGATAGCGGCCAGCTCGCTTCTTTTTCAGAAGATAAGTCTCATAAAAAGTTTTTAGAAAACCGGATTGTGAACAAAAATGATGTTTATGCGTTCTATGTTAATTGGGATAAAAATAGTGAACGTTCATTAAAAAATAATATTGACCAAATTGACGTTCTTGTACCTCAATGGTTTTCATTAAATTCGAACTTGGAATTAAAAAGCAGTGTTCAAAAAGATATCGGAGATTTTGCTAAAAAGCATCATACAAAGGTTTTACCGCTGCTCACAAACGAGTCAAATGGAAAATGGGATGAGCAAACGGTTCACCGCTTGCTGCAATCTCCTCAGGAACAATTCAAACTCATACATAATTTACATCATCAAATTAAAGAGAATGGATATGATGGAGTAAATATAGATTTTGAAAATATCAAAAGCAGCGACAGAGAGTTACTAACAGATTTTATGAAGAAACTTTATACAGCCTTCCATGAAGATGGCTTAATGGTAACTATGGATGTGCCTCCAGCTAATAAAGCATTCGATTATAGGGGTTTAGAACAGTACAATGACCGTATGATTTTAATGATGTACGACGAGCACTTTCAAAGCCCAGGTCCTATTGCTTCATTTTCTTGGTATCAAAACAATTTATCAAAATCGTTAAAAGATAAGATGATTGTTAGTCTTGGAAACTATGGATATGACTGGGATGAAAAAAGCAAGCAAGGAGGAGAGGTTGTATCATTTGAAGACGTCATGCGAATGGCTCAAAAAGCCCACTTGAATGTTGAGTGGGATGATGAAAGCAAAACGCCGTATGTAAATTATAAAGACGGAACGGGTACGCATGAGCTATGGTTTTTGGACAGCGTGACATTTTATAACCAGTGGAAAGCTGCTTCATCAAGCGGTGCCAAAGGAGTTGCTTTATGGAGACTGGGAACGGAAGACCCGTCTGTGTGGGATGTAGTAAAAGGACATAAAGTAAGTGAGATTCAGACTGTTAAAAATGGAGAAATTGCTTACAATTATGGAGAAGGAAGCATACTTCATGCAAAAACAGAGGCTTCTCCAGGAGAAAGACGTTTTGCATTTGATTCGAAAGGATTTATTTCAGGGGAAGAGTACACAGCAATGCCGCAAGCTCCTGAGATTGAGCGGTTAAGCAAAATATTTAACAAAGAAATTGTTTTGACATTTGATGATGGGCCAGATCCTAAATACACAGAGAAAATTTTAAAAATTTTAAAAGCTCACAATGTAAAAGCTACTTTCTTTATGATTGGTGAAAATGCAGTATTTCATCAAGATATTGTTAAACAAGTATATGAAGATGGTCATGAAATTGGAAATCATACGTTTTCACACCCAAATACAATCAATATTTCTAAAAATCAGCTAAAGTATGAAGTAAATGCAACAGAACGAGTCATTCAAGGTATAACTGGTCATTCATCTATTTTATATCGTCCTCCGTATGGAGATAATCAAAGCACTTATAATGGTTACGATGAAACGGTATATGACCCAGCTTCATTTCAAAAAATGGCGGATACGACGAACATGGGATATATAACGGTTAACTACGATATTGATTCGAGTGACTGGAAAGCCAAAAATAGTAAAGAAATTGTAAACCGTGTGATAAAGCAAGCAGAGAACGGTGATATTATCTTACTTCATGATGGAGGAGGAAACCGAGAAGCAACAGTAGAAGCACTGCCTCAAATCATTGAAAAGCTTCAGGCGCAAGGATATACATTTGTAACAGCAGGTAATTTGACTAACAAAAGCAGGGAAAGTACAATGCCAGCTGTTTTAAAAGCAGAGAATCCGATTATTCAAAACATCAAATTGATTCTAGCGAATATTGCTGCACTGCATACTGTTTTTTTCGTTTTGTTTTATGGAACATTAATTGTATTTACACTGCGTTTGCTTATTGTATTTTATCTCGCTCTTAAACATAAAAGAAAAGCGGATAAACTGCAGTTTGATGCTTCATATCAGCCTTTAGTCAGCGTAGTCATCGCCGCCTACAACGAAGAGAATGTCATAAACAGGACAATTAAATCGGTGTTGAAGAGTTCCTATCAAAATCTTGAGATTATTATGGTTGATGATGGTTCAACAGATGGGACGTCAAAGGCTGTTACTGAAGCTTTTAAAAACAATGACAAGTTTCGTCTTCTTCGAAAGAAAAATGGAGGAAAGGCTGAGGCGGTCAATTTGGGTATCCAAAAAGCACAAGGAGATATTATTGTGTCAATTGATGCCGATACCATTATTTCACCTGAAGCTATATCGCTTATGGTAAGACACTTTAACGACGAAAAAGTAGGAGCAGTATCTGGGAACATCAAAGTGGGAAATGTCCGTAATTTATTAACAACATGGCAGCATATTGAATATGTTTCAGGTTTTAATTTAGAGAAACGTGCTTTTTCCATGCTTAATTGCGTGACGGTTGTTCCAGGCGCAATAGGAGCATGGCGAAAAAAACTTGTTCAAGAATTAGGGTATTTTACGGCCGATACATTAGCTGAAGATACAGACATGTCTCTGCGCATATTGCGCAGCGGTTATAAAATTTCAATTGAAGAGAAAGCAAGTGCATATACAGAAGCACCGGAAAAGCGTAAAGATTTTCTCAAACAGCGCCATCGCTGGAACTTTGGGACTTTACAGTGCTTATGGAAGCACAAAAGAGCTTTTGGAGGGCGCAAGCATAAAGCATTAGGTTTTATGGCTCTTCCTAATATGCTGCTGTTTCAATTCATTTTTCCTTTATTTGCACCATTTTTAGACCTTTTATTTGTTTTGAGGCTATGTACTGGAGATCTGAAACATTCGTCTCTTCTATACGGGTGCTACTTTATTGTTGATTTTCTTGTTTGCTTAGTGGCCTTTAGATTAGAGCGAATAAGCAGTAAACCATTGATTGCTCTAGTGATACAAAGAATTGTGTATCGCTACTTATTACTATGGGTAGCTTGGAAGGCAGTTTTAGCTGCATTAAAAGGAACAAAAGTAGGGTGGAACAAATTAAAACGCTCCGGAAACTTGCAGGTAACACGAGACAGTTCAACTGAGAGAACTGGGTGAAATTGCACTATTTAACGAGGTTAATTAGCTTTTGCTGATTAACCTTTTTTATTAGAAAAACAGTAAAGAGTTCGCTTAATAATGATAGTTAAAAGAACCTTCATTTTTACGCGTATCCATAGGGATCATTCACATCCCTTTTTTGTTCATTAAAATGCTGTTCTGCGTACGTACGTATCCGTTCCTTCTACCTATGGTAAAATGTCAGAGAATAACGCTTATTTGACCAATTCAGTACAGTTGTATCAACAGAGGAAGCTTCTTCTTAGAAAACTTTTCATAGTATAAAGATAATTATTTTGTGGCGTATTTGTATTCTGCACAGTTTCTTCAATTATTACTTTTATAATGAAAGCAAAGGATGTGAATAAATGAATCGAATTTCTATTAAGCTCGGACTCTTATTTTTAATGTTCATTTTACTAATTGAAGCGGCTCTCTTTTTTTACTTATATAGCGGTCTTGCCAACACACGAATTTCGGAGGAATTAGAAAGTTTGCGTTTAAGAGGAAACAGTCACCGGGAAGTATTAGAGAAGCATCATGATTCGGCTACGCTTAACCATGTTGCACTGATGGAATCTGAAGCAGAAACTGATGTTGTCATAACAGATAAAACAGGAAAAATTATCAGTTCGTCTAGGCCTTTAATTCAAGGTGCAAGAAAAGCAGTAGAAAAATGGAAAGGAAAGTCTCTTACATACAAAGGTGAAATTATGCAAGGCGACTGGAAAAGCAAACCTTATATCGCCACAGCATCACCTATTGAAAAAGGCCGTCAGCAGTTCGGAACGGTTTATATGTTCAAAAACACAAATGATATTCACGAAATGATTGCGAGACTACAGCATCATTTTTACGTAGCGGGAGCTGTTTCCATTTTATTTTCGATTGTGACTATTTTTGCTCTGTCTAAATTTATAACCGCTCCTTTAATCAAGATGAAAAAAGCAACAGAGAAGCTGAGTCAAGGGGATTTGTCTGTAAAGCTTGGTGCTCATTCAAGAGATGAACTTGGACAATTAGGAATGTCCATTCAGTCGCTAGCAAATGAGCTGCAGCGGTTACGAAAAGAGAGAAATGAATTTTTAAGCAGCATTTCACATGAACTTCAGACTCCTTTGATGTATTTAAAGGGATATGCAGACGTTGCGAGAAGGCCTGCTAATACACCGCAAGAACGTGATAAATATCTTGCTATTGTGGAAGAAGAAGCGGAAAGAATTTCACAGTTAGTCAAAGATTTGTTTCAGCTGGCGCAGCTGGATCAGCATACGTTTTTTATTCAAAAACAAAAAGTAGAACTGGCTACGTATTTGCACACCATATGCGCGCATTTTCATTTAGCTTTAAAAGAAAAAGAGATGGAGCTTGACATAAGCTGCCCTCAAAGTCTTTACATTTCACTAGATCCTGAAAGATTTCAGCAAGTGATTATCAATTTACTTGATAACGCAATGAAATATTCAAAAGAAGGAACTAAAATTGAGGTAATTGTAAAAAAATCAGTTGAATCATTGACAATAACCCTTAAAGATCAAGGAATAGGCATTCCAGAACAAGATCTGCCTTACGTATTTGACAAGCTGTATCGAGTAGAAAAATCTCGCTCGAGAAAAAGCGGAGGATACGGATTAGGCTTATCAATTGTAAAAGAGATTGTAGAAGCTCATGGAGGAGAAATAACAATCATAAGCGAGATGGGAAAAGGAACGGCTGTAGAGATTGCATTAAGAGAGGATGGATAGGATGGCCACTATTTTATTAGTAGATGATGAAGCAAGGATGCTGGATTTACTAGAGCTTTATCTGCTGCCAAACGGATTTACATGTATAAAATTTGAAAAAGGCACAGAAGCGCTGCGCTATCTTTATGAAGGTAACAAAGCAGATTTGATGTTATTAGATATTATGATGCCAAGCGAAGATGGGTGGGAGATTTGTCAAAAAGTAAGAAAAATGTCTGATCTACCGGTCATTATGCTCACAGCCCGCAGCCAAACGTTAGATGTAGTAAAAGGATTAAATATAGGGGCAGACGACTATATTACTAAACCGTTTAGCGAAGAAGAATTGGTTGCACGCATCGGCGCGGTTCTTAGACGTTCTTTAAAAGAAAAGAATGAAATCACCTATAAAGGCTTAGTATGGAGCAAGGAAGGCCACGTATTACAATATAAAAATCAGTACATTCAAGTGACCCCTAAAGAGTTTGAATTAGTGGGATTACTTCTTCAGCATTTAAATCGTGTGTTCAGCCGGGACGACTTGCTTGTGTTAGTGTGGGGATATGAGGCTGAGATTGGAGATCGGACTATTGACTCCCATGTGCGAAATGTTCGGGATAAGCTTAGAAAAGCGGGTTTTCCTGTAGACGAATACCTGCAAACCGTATGGGGAATAGGCTATAAGTGGGTTGATGTTAGTTGAAAATGATATGAGCATAGCTATCGAAATTGGTGGAAAGATAAAGTAAGCGACCTTTTCCCTTTACATAGGGTAGGGGGGTATAGTATGATGAAGTCATGAAGGGAGGATGTTAGATGGTCGAAGCGAATCACATGAACAGTGAAGAAAAATGTTGTACGATAAATAGTGAAAGAAAAAGTCACCATTCTCCAGAAGTGAAAAAAAATCTAACAAGCCGATTAAATCGAATTGAAGGACAAATTCGAGGAATTAAAGGATTAATCGAAAAAGATACGTATTGTGACGACGTGATTACTCAAATCGCAGCTGCGCAGTCTGCTTTAAATAGTGTAAGTAAAATTTTGCTTGAAGGTCACTTGAAGCATTGCATTGTAGAACGTGTGCAAGATGGTGATGAAGAAGTAGTAGATGAATTATTAACAACCATTAAACGATTAATGAAATAAAGGAGATGCTAGAAATGGAAAACGTAACATTATCAGTACAAGGAATGTCTTGCGGTCATTGCGTCAAAGCTGTTGAAGGCGGTGTAGGCGAACTTAATGGCGTTAAAAGCGTAGAAGTAAGCTTAGAAGATGCAAAAGTAACAGTTGCATTTGATCCAAGTCAAGTAACGGTCGAAGATATTAAAGAGGCTATTGATGACCAAGGTTATGACGTAGCATAAACAGCATCGCGTGCGAATACCTTCGCACGCTTGATTTAGGAAAATTATATACCCCTAATAGGTATATAACAGGAGGCGAAACGTGATGAGTGACAAACAAAAAGAAGCCACCTTGCAAATTACGGGTATGACATGTGCAGCGTGTTCTAACCGAATTGAAAAAGGATTAAAAAAAATAGAAGGTGTAAAAGAAGCAAACGTAAATTTGGCTTTGGAAAGATCTACTATCATATTTGATCCGTCTAAAACAAGTCCACAGGCCTTTGAAGAAAAAATTGAAAAGCTTGGGTACGGAGTTGTAAGTGAAAAAGCCGAATTTGCTATTACGGGCATGACGTGCGCCGCTTGTTCGACTCGTATTGAAAAAGGGTTGAACAAATTAGAAGGCGTGACAAAGGCAAGTGTTAACCTTGCTTTAGAAACGGCTTCTGTTGAATACAGCCCTTCTCAAATAGCTCCGCAAGATATAACGAAGCGAGTTGAAAAGCTTGGATACGGAGCAAAGCTAAAGTCGGAAGAAAAAGAAGAAGAGCAAAGCTATAGAGAAAAAGAACTGAGTAAACAAAAAGGAAAGTTTTGGTTTTCATTTATTTTAAGCGTACCGTTATTATGGGCAATGGTTAGCCATTTTACGTTTACGTCGTTTATTCCTTTACCTCATATGCTGATGAATCCATGGGTTCAGCTTGCTTTAGCTACGCCTGTTCAATTCGTGGTAGGGAAGCAATTTTATGTAGGCGCATTTAAAGCTCTGCGTAACAAAAGTGCCAACATGGATGTTTTAGTAGCACTAGGCACAAGTGCAGCTTATTTCTACAGTCTATACTTTTCTCTTAAATCACTTGGGTCATCTGCTCATACGAATCAGCTTTACTATGAAACGAGCGCTATATTGATTACGCTGATTCTTTTAGGGAAATTATTTGAAGCAAACGCCAAAGGCCGTTCTTCAGAGGCAATTAAAAAGATGATGGGCTTACAGGCTAAAACGGCCGTTGTCATAAGAGACGGAGCGGAAGTTGAAATTCCAGTGGAAGAAGTCCAAAAAGGCGAAGTTATTTTTATTAAGCCTGGTGAAAAAGTGCCTGTAGACGGAGAGATTATTGAAGGGCAATCGGCCTTAGATGAGTCCATGCTGACAGGTGAAAGCGTACCGGTAGATAAAAACATTGGAGATAAAGTCATTGGGGCCACACTTAATAAAAATGGTTTTCTAAAAATAAAAGCTACAAACGTTGGCAGGGAGACGGCGCTTGCACAAATTATTAAAGTAGTAGAAGAAGCGCAGGGTTCTAAAGCGCCTATTCAGCGATTAGCTGATTATATCTCAGGTATATTCGTGCCAATTGTAGTCGGAATTGCACTTCTTACTTTCTTTGTTTGGTATATTTGGATTGCGCCTGGCGAATTTGCACCGGCTTTAGAAAAGCTCATTGCCGTACTAGTGATTGCATGTCCATGCGCGTTAGGCTTAGCTACTCCAACTTCCATTATGGCGGGGTCGGGCCGCGCAGCAGAATTTGGTATTTTGTTTAAAGGCGGGGAGCATTTAGAAGCAACGCATAAAATCGATACGATTCTTTTAGATAAAACGGGAACTGTTACAAATGGAACTCCCGAGTTAACCGATGTACGTATTGCACAAGACTACGAAGAAAATGAGCTATTGCAGTTAGTTGCATCGGCTGAGCGTTTGTCGGAGCATCCTCTCGCTCAAGCACTCGTAGCAGGTATAAAAAATAAAGGTATAGAGATTCAAGATCCGTTATCTTTTGAAGCTATTCCAGGGTATGGAGTGAAAGCAACTGTACAAGAGCGAGAGCTGTTAGTGGGAACAAGAAAGCTTATGAACCAACATAAAGTGAATATTGATACAGCCTTAGAAGAAATGACAAATTTAGAACGAGAAGGAAAAACGGTTATGCTCGTTGCTCTTGACGGAAAATATGCCGGCATGCTTGCTGTTGCAGATACCATTAAAGTGACTTCTAAAGAAGCAGTTTCCAGGTTAAAAGAAATGGGTTTAGAAGTGATGATGATTACAGGTGATAATCGTCAAACAGCTCAGGCTATTGCGATGCAAGCGGGTATTGAGCACGTTATAGCAGAAGTGTTGCCAGAAGGCAAAGCAGAAGAAGTAAAAAAGCTTCAGCAGCAAGGTAAAAAAGTCGCAATGGTAGGAGACGGTATTAATGATGCTCCTGCACTTGCGTTAGCTGATATTGGAATGGCCATCGGAACAGGAACGGATGTAGCGATGGAAGCCGCTGATATTACGCTGATGCGAGGAGACTTGATGAGCATTGCAGATGCGATTGAAATGAGTAGAAAAACGATTTCTAATATTAAACAAAATTTATTCTGGGCAATGGGCTACAACACGCTTGGTATTCCAATTGCAGCAGTTGGGCTGTTAGCCCCTTGGGTCGCTGGAGCCGCGATGGCCTTTAGTTCTGTATCGGTTGTATTAAATGCACTGCGATTGCAGAGAGTGAGGCTATAAGATATGAAAAAGTGGATCGTCTCAGCTATTTTGTACGTGCTCGCAGTCATAGCAGTATATGCTATGTGGGCAATATAAACTAAAAAATATTAGAGTCATCGAGTCATTCTCGGTGAAAGTGATCTAAAAGCAAAGCTGCTAAAGAATATTCTTTAGCAGCTTTGTTAGGTGCAAGGAATTTTTTTGATTCAATTCATACCCTTTAAGATGAAGGTCTTCTGGGTGTTTTTGCTGAGCAATTAGCACATCACGTCCATCATCCATAATCCAAATGAAATAATGACGGCTAGAACCATTTCCATAGGTAATGGTCATTTTGCAATCGATGCTCCCAGCAGATTCTTCATCTAAGAGAAGTTTCATATGCTGCGCTTTTTTAATACTGTTAGTGAATGCATTCATATCTTGTTCATCGATAAATGTTTTGAGCGTTTTCATTTTAATGGACGTTACTTCTATTTTTTGTACGCTAGATGAGAGAGTGGAGTGTGCGGAAGCAAAAGGAGCTCCAATCACCAAGCTAAACGCAAGTAACAGTGAGGACAGAGCAAAGCGTATTTTTAGCATGTTTCTTTCCTCCTTTTATTTTTATATTTTTTCCTTATGGTAAGTGATTCATACGAGGGCCTTTTTTAGGCACAGGAATTATTCGTGCCCAATTACCTTCATCTTCACAAAATCTGCACAAATTCTGGCTACAATAAAGAAAAGAAGAAGAGTAGGCAAAGGTAAGTTGTTTCTAATGATTAAATGATTTTTATTTTAAAGTTTATTATGTGGAAAAGAGGGACTGTTATGAAAAAACAGCTATTTATTCTTGGGGCATCTGTCATTATTGGACTAAGCGGATGCGGAAACGATTCTAGTCATGAAAAGCCTTCAGCTGACAAAAACGAATCCATGCACGATCACTCAGAGATGAATCACTCTAGTTCAGGAGAGGTTCCAAAAGGATTAAAAAAAGCAGAGAATCCAACATATAAAGTTGGAGATAAAGCCGTTATAAAAGCAGATCATATGAAAGGCATGAACGGGGCTGAAGCAACGATTGCTGGTGCTTACGACACTACGGCCTATACCGTTTCGTATACGCCAAAGACTGGCGGGAAAAAAGTAAAAAATCATAAGTGGGTTATTCAAGAAGAAATAAAAGGTGCGGGTAACGAGCAGTTAAAGCCAGGTAGCGAAGTAACGCTTGAAGCAGATCATATGAAAGGTATGAAAGGGGCAAAAGCAACGATTGATTCAGCCGAAAAAACAACGGTATACATGGTAGACTACGCACCGACTACAGGCGGAGAGAAAGTAAAAAATCACAAGTGGGTAACCGAAAGTGAACTTTCAGCCAAATAGACTGTTAGCGAAAAAAGAGGCTAGTACAAAAGTATTTTAGGTGAAGGAAGATCCGAACGATGAATCGAGATTCTTGATTGAGAATCTCGATTCATCGTTCGGATTTTTTCGTTGTTATGGTGAATGTAGGTGGTTGCTTCTAGCTGTAGTTTGGATTGATTTAGTTATGACTTAATCTCTTTTTGTTTACTTCTTGTTTTATGTTTTATCATGAGGGATTTCTTGCATGGTGGATGAAAAAAACGTATGTTTCTTTCAAAAGAAGTTGTGGTATTAAGTAGAATGCTACGGTAATAAAACGAACAAACTACTGATGAAAGGAGCTAGCTATGAGTGAACATACAGTAAAGCCAACAGGACGCACACGATGGTTCATTTCATCTTTGTTAAGCAGTATGATTATTTTAAATTATTTTGATCGTGTAGCGGTGTCAGTGGCCGCTCCTGCAATACAAGATGCATTTCACTTAACGGGAACAGAGCTCGGAATTGTCTTTTCTATTTATACGTATTCTTATACGATCATGCAAATACCTGCCGGAAGCTTGCTTGATCGGTTCGGAGTAGCATGGGTAACAAGAGTGGGTATGGTGATTTGGAGTTTATTAACGATGTCGATGGCATTTTTGCAAGGAAAACTTCTTCTCTATATCGTTCGATTTTTAATAGGAATAATGAGTGCTTCAGCTTTTCCAGCAGCGTCAAAAGCTACATCTCTATGGTTTCCTCCAAACGAAAGAAGCTTACCAAATTCTTTGTTTGATTCAGCAGCCAAATTTTCAAATGTACTTGGCGCGCCTCTTGTAGCATTTCTCATCACTAAATTTGATTGGCGCACAGCATTTTTATCCATTGGAATTATAAACGTGCTGTTTACGCTGCTGTTTTGGTTTTATTACGAAAAACCAGAAAAGCATAGACGCATATCAGATGATGAGCTGAAGTATATTCAAGAAAATAATTTAAATGCGAACGATGAACAAACATCAAAATTTTTACATACCTTAAAAGTATTATTTACGAATCGAAAAGTTTGGGGGCTAATGATTGGGTTTACAGGCTATGGATATACGTTTAATTTACTGTTAACGTGGCTGCCAACTTTTTTAAAAGAGAAATACGGTATGGATATCATGTCATCGGGTCTGCTTACGGCAGTCCCTTGGCTAATTGCTACATTTGCTGGCATTTTAGTTGGCGGTTGGCTTGTTGATTACCTCATAAAAAAAGGATATAACAGTCAAAAAGTATATCGCACGATCATTGTTGTAGGATTATGCTTAGGGTTTGTTTTTTTAGGTTCTATTTTCACCAATAGTGTTGTAGTAGCGATGATTTGTATCTCGATTGGACTGGCAGGTATATCTGCAACGGCACCAATCGGCTGGTCAATTTCTGCTGAAATTGCGCCTGCAGGCTCCATTTCTCTTCTCAGTTCTATTGTTAATTTAGCTAATAATTTGTTTGGTGGAATTATAGCTACAGCTTTAACGGGATATCTTTTGGATAAAACCGGTTCTTTTAATCTAAGCTTTATTGTAGCGGGAATTGTATTGTTGCTAGGCTTAATTTTTTATATTTATGTGTTGGGAGATATTAAACAAATTAAAATTCCAAAAAAACAACGTACGAAGTAAAACCCCATGACTCGCTATGGGTTTTTACTTTTGATTATAAATAACGACCTTGCTCATGCACTTAGTGATGTGAAAAGTCTAGTCTTCTGATCTGACGCTATTAAAAGGAGAAACAAGATGAATTTGTTTATTTGAAACATGTGCTAGGGGCTTGTTTTAAAATAGCATTGTTGGTATAGCATGTTCTTAAAAAGGTTAAGATGGTTTTTATGAAGAAATTCTGTGTCTATTTTTGTGATTTCAGCAGAAGTAGATATGAACCGCACTATAAAAAATAGAAAGGCAGAGGAACATGAATCATAAAGAAAGTGAAAACAATACTGAGTTAAATCAAAGTCATTTGTTAAAGGAGCCTCAACGTATAGAATTATCTAAGTATCAAATTTTAAAAGCACTGATACCTGTTATTATACTTGGGATTGTCGTTTTAGTTGCCGTATTACAAAATGATGGTCTTCTTAATTGGATTTAGGCATGCAATAAAAAGAAACTGCATATAGTGTAATTCAAATCGCTTGTACACAGTAGAGGGAAAGAGGGAGATACATGCCAAGAGTAACCGTTTTAGGATACGGAAGTTTTGAAGTGGCAAAAGGAAAAAAGCTTGTCTTGGCACTCGAAGACAACGGTATAAATATTCTTCATCGATGCGGCGGGAAAGCTAAATGCACGACTTGCAGGGTAGAAGTGCTTGAAGGTGAATATTGTGATTTAACACACGCAGAGAAAAATGCATACTCAGAAAGTTCAATTGAAGATCACTTGCGCTTATCATGTCAAATTCGTGTAAATGAAGATATCACCGTTCGGCCCATATTAACGGTAGAGAACTCAGGACGAGAAGCAGGACCTCGACCCGCAGAGTAGTCCTGGAATCGCAAAAAGCAGCGTGTGGAATGTTCAGCATGCTGCTTTTTTCATTTTTATTAAAAAATAACAAGAACAGCTGCGGGGAGAAAAAGCTGTTCTTGTTAAAGTAAAGTACCTACGGAATGATTCCTTTAAATTTTAGCATTCTGTAAGGGAAATAGTAAATCACTCAAAAGAGTGATTATGAAGGCTTTTTTCGAACCGTTATTTGTAAATAGGTTTAATTGGATGCTTCAATCACATCTCCATTTTTGTAAATATGATACCACCCTACGGTACCTGATCCGCCTTGATCCATCCAGTCTTTGTTTTTTGCTACGAATCTGTAGTAAGTTTTATCGTTGTTATCTTTCCGTAAGCGGTCGTCTGTACTGAAGACAATGTTGTCACCGAGTTCTTTTTTACCGAATGTAATAGCTGTGCTGACAGGAAATTGCTTTCTTTCTACCTTGTTCTCATCTAAAGCTGCCCATGTTAAGGGGCCAACAATACCATCTGGAGACAAGCTGTGATCGGTTTGAAATTCTTTTACTGCATTTTGTGTTTGCGTACCGAAAATTCCATCAACTGATGTGTTATACTTCACATCTTTTAAGCTTTGCTGTAAGTCCTTTACGTAGCTAGAGTGAGAACCTTTACGAAGCGTAGGCCTTGTTTCTGCTTTAGTTTCAATTTTTTGTGAGTAGGTATCTTTAGCAGCTGCTTCAGTAGTTGGAGTGCTGAATGCTACGCATGTTGTTACAAGGGTGAGAGTAGAAAGCATGACAAGTGTTTTTTTCGTTAACATGAAATAACCTCCTTGTTTTTAGCAACTATTTGTCGCTTTTCATGAGTTTTATAACTAATCAGTAGCTATAAAGTCAATTTATTATAGCGCAGACAGTTTTCTATTTGTTTTTATATTCCTATGATTATATAAGATAGTCATAAAAAACTAGTGAAGTAGATAAATCGTTCTATGTTTTCACTATAATTTCACTTTTCTCTGATACAGTACGGAATGAAAAATAGCAGGTGGAGTGTCTTGCATGATCATAGTGTGTTTTGCTGTATAGCACCCATAATAAATAAACGAATGAAGAGACTGCAAAGTGTCTTAGATCTCTTTGCAGTCTCTTCATGTTCAAGAGCTCTGCGTTCAAATAATAACTAGAAAGGAATTATGTGATGTCACCTCTGTATTCCCAGCATATAAGGAATCTTTTTTCGAAGCAAAAGTTTAATAAATTATCGCGTAAACAAATCTTTCTCTATATACTAGGAATTTGCTGTTTGTGTATAGCGCTAATAGTAACAAACCACAATTATTCGCTTTATAAAAAACCGATAGCGGAGGTAGTGAAGACGAATGTTGTAGAACAAAATAAATCTACTGATTTAAATCACAACAAAGATACCGTATATTCTCAAAAAATTGTTGCTAAAATCATGAACGGAAAATACAAAGGGAAGCTTATTCATTTAGAGAATACGTACTCATACTCAGGTGCTTATGATCAAAAGTACACTGTCGGAACAGATCTTTTTGTCTCCTTAGAAAAGAATTCACAGCATGCTTTAAGTGGCACGATTGAAGGAGTGAAGCGGGACACGCAGGTTACCGCTGTCGCGGGTTTATTTATATTAATTTTGCTGGCGATTGGAAAAAAACAAGGTTTTTATTCAATCATTAGCTTATTTATTAATATTGTACTTTTAATCGGGGCTCTCAATGTATATTTAGCACTAGGGAATGTGAGCTTGCTAGCTGTATGTATTGTTGCGGTCGTTCTTTTTACAGTTATTTCTTTATTATTAGTAAGCGGTAATCAAGAAAAAACGCATGTAGCAATTATTTCAACTTTAATAGGTACGTTTGTTTCTCTATTAATTGCGTACATCGTCATGCAGCTAACAGATTCGAACGGTCTTCATTATGAAGGAATGGAGTTTGTGACGATTCCTCCTCAAAAAATATTTATGAGTGAGGTACTAATAGGATCATTAGGAGCTGTGATGGATGTAGCTATTACCATTACTTCTTCTGTTTATGAACTATATGAAAAGAATAAAGAGATAGCGCACAAAGACTTACTGAAATCGGGCAAGGAAATTGGCGGAGACATTATGGGAGCCATGACGAATATTTTATTTTTTTCATATATAAGTGGAACAATTCCAATGGTCCTTCTTTATTTAAAAAACGGTTCTCCTTTAGGATACACGTTTTCAATGAATTTCTCGTTAGAGTTAATCCGTGCTCTTACTGGCAGCATTGGCATTGTGCTAACGATTCCAATTACACTCTATCTTTCGATTCTTTTTATTTTTAGGAAGGGGAACAGAAAGTGAACGTTTTACTGTTGCTTGCTCTTATTTTATTTATTTTGATGAGTATGGTGGGCGGAAAAAAAGGAATTAGATCTTTCCTTGCTTTGTTCTTGAATTTTGGCGTTATTTTTCTAACCATTCTCTTTATGCTGTCTATAAAAAATACGATTATTGTTACGTTGATCGCTTGTACAATCATTAGCTGTATTAATTTATTTTATATTAATAAATTCAATCATAAAACGCTTGCTGCGTTTGTTTCAACGATTATTACCTTAGCCGTTTTAGTACTCTTTATTTTTATCATTGAACATCATGCCATGATTCAAGGGTTTGGAGAAGAACAAGAAGAAGAAATTAACGCTTTTTCACTTTACGTTGGAATTGACTTTGCTAAAATAGCCATTTGTACAATTATTATGGGAGCCATAGGAGCGATCATTGATATTTCGCTATCTATTTCATCTTCTATGAATGAATTATTTGTTCATGACCCGTCCGTAACTAAAAAAAATCTCTTCAATTCAGGACTGAAAATTGGAAGAGATATTTTAGGCACTACAACCAATACACTGTATTTTGCATTTGTAGGGGGATATTTGACTTTAATTATATGGTTTAAGAGATTGTCGTATTCGTTTGGAGATATTATCAATTCAAAAACCTTTTGTGCAGAAGTCATTTCTATCTTAAGCGGAGGCATTGGTGTAGCCATTATTATTCCAATTACTTCGTGGATTAGTGCCTCTATTTTTTTACAAAAAAGAGAAAAAGCGAACCATATGTACAAATAAAAAAAGAAAAAATTTAAGAAAATGCCCATCCAACTGGTAGTCAGTAATATTTGGATGGGCATTCACATTATTGGTGGAATGTTGAAAAGAAACTTAATGTAGGCTGGAAGTTATAGTTGAACGAAGGATTATTCTCTATTTTTCTTACTGATAGATAATACGAAAAGGCCAGGAAGCAGAATTTACAGGAGAAGCAGCTTTTACAAGGACGGTCTCACCGTTTGCTGGAAGCAGATTTTTAAACACATAAATTCTACGCTCACCTCTTGGAGATCCAGGTCCTCTGGAGGTTTTTTGGTGTATAATATTTCGTTCATTTTTTGGATCGAGTACCCAATGTGCGTACCAAATCTGCCGTAAAAATTGTCTATTTGTACTTTGCGAACGTTCATCAAATATACAGTGATTCACTTGGCCTGTCCAATATAGATATCGCCCATTTCCTATATGCCATTCATCTCCTATCCGATATCTGATTCCTACACATTCACCAGGATAGATAATATCAGGGATATTATAATGATTCTCTCTTTGACAGCTAGGGTCACTATATTGTGTATAAGGCGTAACTTCTACTTTTTCTAACTGATTTTTTCTAAAATACAAATACTGCTGCGTGACTTGGCCTGTCGTTCGGTTTACGGCTCGGTGGCTAAGAAGAATACCATTATAAGTCTGTAACTTTGTGTTATCGATGCTTCTTGTAACCGTTAAGGTACCAGCATTTGAGCTTATGACGCCGCCTACTAATCTTCCATTATGAACACAGTACCCGTTTCTGCAAGAGGCACCGGCATTAGCTCGATATAGAACTCCTACGCATGTCCCACTATTAATTAAAGTCAATTATATTCACCTCGCATTCCAACTTGTTTTATAGAAACAGCTTTCGAAAGTGCTCTTCGGTTGAAACTCTTTCTATAGATCATCCGGGCCGTATCGATAGGAAGGCTGTGTTTGAATAAAGTAGCCATTTCGTACTTGAGCCACCCAGTTTTGAAATATTTCTCTCCATTCAACACGGTTAAAAAACTCATCAAGCGGTTTTGTAGAATCTCATTCAATAATAAAGAAAGGAACTACTGATGGATTCCAAACGCCTATACTATTGACACCTGATTCTTTGATAAGAAGTAAAGGCAGGCCTCGTTGGTAACCCATGCTTGGCTCTATTTGTAAAAACGGAGCACCTTCCCATGATGGTGGCGGAGGTGTACCGCTGGGAATATTCGTCATGGTATAATTGGCAAAGACTTGCTGCATATTCACCGCGATCAACTCATAGCTAGAGAGTATCATTCGGCGAACGCTTGTTATTGTTTTATTAGGATATTGCTCTGTATCAGGCAGTGTACGAGGGAAAAGAAGAGCACGTTCAATTTCATCAATTAAACGATTAAGAAATCTTGTTTGAGTAGTATTAAGCATAGAAGGGTGGCTGAGGAATACAGGGATTTTAAAAGCTCTGTCGGCTGTATTTTTCAAAGGAATTTTAGGGGAAGCAGAGGGCGATACTTTATTGTCTCTAAGAGAGTAAGGCTTGTCTACATAATATTTACCATCTTGAGGGTTATAATAGGAATAATGTTTTTTTATCATAATCATCTTTTCTTATTTTTCTCTATATTTTATGCGGATCGACAAAATAAGTATGTATGTTTGTCCAAGGACATTAGGAGCATTTTTACGAGAAAATATACCTATAGTATTATGTGCTAGATTTTGTTTAGATTAGTAGGGGAAAAATAACTTCTTTAAATCCTTAGACAACTACTAAATCACTTTTAGTTTACTAAAAAATTGTAAAGCATTTAGAAATCAATTATAGTAATGAGCATTAATACATAAGCACATTATTATCTATCAACTGAAAGGGAGTAGGAGGTATTCATTAATGAGCACAAAATCTATAGATAGTATTGAAAAAGCAGCCCAAATCTTAAAATTATTGGGAGATAAAACAAGGCTTTCGATGGTTAAATTAATAGAGAACAATGAATGCTGTGTTTGTGAGTTCGTAGATATCTATCAAGCTAGCCAACCTTCAATTAGTCAGCATTTACGAAAATTAAGAGATGCTGAACTTGTGAAGGAAAGAAGAAAAGGGCAATGGGTTTTTTATTCTCTTAATAAAGAAAGCCAGTACTATGAGTTTGTTCTGGGCATACTTGAATCTGTACCAAGTCAGGACGAACGTTTAAAAGAGCTGGAAAAACAAGGACTGCGTATTAGTTGTTGTGAATAATTGGAGGTTTAAAAAGTGGCATCAGTTGTACTAGCATCATTGATTTTTTTAGTAACATTAATTTTTGTCATTTGGCAGCCGAAAAATTTATCAATCGGCTGGTCGGCTTGCGGGGGAGCTATGATTGCTTTACTGGCAGGCGTTGTTGATTTTCAAGACGTTCTTGAGGTAACCAGCATTGTGTGGAATGCGACTCTTACGTTTATTGCTATTATTATTATTTCTTTAATTTTAGATGAAATTGGTTTCTTTGAATGGGCAGCGCTTCATATGGCTAGAGCTGCAGGAGGGAACGGCGTGCGTATGTTTGTGTACGTGTCTCTTCTTGGAGCCGTTGTAGCAGCGCTATTTGCTAATGACGGAGCAGCGTTGATTTTAACACCCATTGTACTAGCCATGGTTCGGGCATTAAAGTTCGACGATAAAATGGTTTTTCCGTTTATTATCGCAAGTGGATTTATTGCAGATACAACGTCGCTGCCCCTTGTTGTTAGTAACTTAGTAAATATCGTATCAGCCGACTTCTTCGGTATTAGCTTTTCTGAATTTGCATCACGCATGATTGTTCCAGATTTGGTTTCTCTGTTTGCAAGTATTATGGTCTTATATCTGTATTTCCGCAAAAGAATTCCTAAGAAATACAATGTAGCAGATTTACAGAAGCCAGTGGATGCCATCAAAGATGAAAAGATGTTTCGGTTATCTGGAATTGTCTTAGTTTTGTTAGTGCTAGGCTATTTAATTGGAGAATTCTTTAGCGTCCCTGTTTCGATTATTGCAGGTATTATTGCTATTCTGTTTTTGATGATGGCTAAAAAAAGCCGAGCGGTTCATACAAAAAAAGTGTTACGGGGAGCTCCATGGGCGATTGTCTTTTTCTCTATCGGCATGTATGTTGTTGTATACGGCTTGCGTAATGCTGGTTTAACAGAAATTCTGGCTGACGTGATCCAAGCAACGGCTAGTCATGGACTGTTTGCAGCAACAATTGGCATGGGATTCACTGCGGCTATTCTTTCATCGATTATGAACAATATGCCAACCGTTATGATTGATGCACTAGCAATCGATGCAACACACGCGGCTGGAACAATCAAGGAAGCGTTGATTTATGCAAACGTTATTGGATCGGATTTAGGTCCGAAAATTACCCCGATTGGTTCTTTAGCGACGCTTTTATGGCTTCATGTTCTTTCAACAAAAGGCGTGAAAATTTCATGGGGAACGTATCTTAAAACGGGTATTATCTTAACGATTCCGACATTGTTTATTACGCTTGTTGGTTTGTATGTTTGGTTATTGATTATTTCATAACACGTCCAGATTTGTTTTAGTCGATATGATAATGGCTGTTGCCAGAAAAATTCAGATATGTATCAAAGCTGTAGAAAATGATCTACAGCTTTTTTATTGAAAAGCTATAACGGACAGCGACGCGTTTTTAAAATGAGATAGGTATCTCTCATCTAAACTACTTTTCTCCTCATTCATACTCCAACAGCTCTTTCTATGATAAAATAATAAAACTGACTAAGTTTCACATGGAAATTTGAAATGTAAGGTGATTAGATACATGAAGTTAATTATTGCAGAAAAGCCGGATCAAGGATCGACTCTAGCTTCACAGTTTAAGCCGAAGCGTCACGACGGCTATTTAGAGATTCCACCGAATGAAGTGTTTACAGACGGAGCGTATGTGACGTGGGCAGTGGGGCATTTATGTCAGCTTGTAAGTCCGGAAGATTATAAGCCGGAGTGGAAAAAGTGGTCAATTGACACGCTGCCGATGATTCCAGACCGCTTTCAATATGAAGTGACGCGCTCAAAAGCTAAGCAGTTTCAAGTGGTAAAAAAACTGCTTAAAAAGCCGACGGTCACAGAAATTATTCATGCGGGAGATGCGGGGCGTGAAGGAGAATTGATTGTTCGTAATATCATTCAGCTTTCAGGTGTGCATAAGCCGATGAAGCGATTGTGGATTTCTTCTTTAACGCCAAAGGCCATTTATGATGGGTTTCAACAGTTAAAAGACGAAAGCGATACGCGTAACCTTTATTATGAAGCATATACAAGAGCATGTGCGGATTGGGTCGTTGGGATGAATGCTTCACGGGTGTATAGCATTTTGTTAAAAAAGCATGGTATGTCAGATGTTTTTTCGGCAGGGCGCGTGCAGACGCCAACTCTTGCTTTGATCGTGAAGCGTGAAAAAGAAATTGATAACTTTAAATCAGAGCCTTTTTGGGAAGTGCTTGCTAAGTTTGATATTGAAGGAAAGAAGTATGAAGGCAAATGGCATCAAGACGGAGAATCGCGTCTTAAAGAAAAAGAAATGGCCTATAAAATTGCTCAGTTTTGCGAAGGAAAAGACGCGGAAGTTCATGAACTCGTAACGGAGCGAAAAGAGTTCCAGCCGCCTTTATTATTTAACCTATCATCACTTCAAGCAACCGCCAATAAAGCGTTTAAGTTTTCTCCTAAAAAGACGCTTGATGTGCTGCAAGGGCTGTATCAGAAAGGAATTGTTTCTTATCCAAGATCAGACTCAAACTATGTAACAGAAGGAGAAGCGGAAACGTTTCCTGAGATTTTAGAAAAACTGAGTGCTTTTTCTGAATACGAACATTTATTTCCGCTTCCTTACTCTTCAGTCCTGGGAAATAAACGCTATGTAAATGCAAAAAAAGTGAGCGATCACTATGCGATTATTCCAACGGAACAAGTGAAGGACCCCAGCAAACTGTCAGGAGACGAACAGAAAATTTACGACCTAGTCGTAAGACGTCTAATTGCGGCACACTATGAAAAAGCGATTTTCGACTATACAACGATTACGACACTCGTGGAAAAGCGAGCAGCTTTTATTTCAAAAGGAAAGCAGCAAATTCAAGAAGGCTGGCGCAAAGTAATTTTTCAAAACGAGAAAGACGACGACGTTATTCTTCCGAATGTCCAAGAAGGGGAAGAAGGAAAAGTTGTTAAAGTAGACGTAAAAGAAGGTAAAACACAGCCTCCAAAACGCTACACGGAAGGTCAGTTGATTACGCTGATGAAGACAGCGGGTAAGCATTTGGATAATGATGAGCTGGAGAAAATTTTAGCAAAGTCAGAAGGGTTAGGGACTGAAGCTACGCGTGCGGGAATCATTACAATGCTTAAAGACCGTAAATATATTGATGTGAAAAAAAACCAAGTGTTTGCGACTGATAAAGGAAAGGTATTGATTGACGCGATTGGCGATAAAATTTTAGCTTCACCAGAAATGACGGCTAAGTGGGAGCAGCGTTTAGCTGAAATTGGAGAAGGAGCAGCATCGGCCGCTGCTTTTATGGAACAAACAAAAAAGCTGTCAGCTAAAATTATCGAAGACGCTGTCGAAGCAGAAAGTAAGTGGAACTTCAGCGGATACGACACTGAATCCATTCAGCGAAAAGGAAAAGGTAAAGGTAAAAGCTTCTCTTCTAAATCGTTTGGTTCGTGTAAGCTTTGCGACGGAAAAGTAGTCGATAAAGGTTCATTTTACGGATGCTCAAACTATGCAAAAACCAAATGCACGTTTACCGTATCGAAAAAGATTTTAGGTAAAACAGTCACCCAAGCTAATTTAAAAAAACTGTTAAGTGAAGGACAGACAGATTTGATTGAAGGCTTTAAAAAAGGCGATAAAACCTTTAATGCCAAGTTAGAATGGAAAGAAAATAAAGTGCAGTTTTTGTTTGAAAAATAGAGGGATAAAGAGAGATTAGGACAAAAGCCAGTCAATCAAAAAAAGGTTCCCCACACCAAAGTTGGTTGAGGGGAATCTTTTTCATATTTGCAATCAATAGTAGACTATTATAACCAAAAGCAACATGAACTAGGCAATGATAGTGGATTAAATGAACATTACCTTTTAATTAAAACAGCGGATCAAATATTAGACATGATAACTTTAGATGGAATTGTTGTTCCATATGCGGATATTTTTGAAGGGCGAGATATTAGAATGACATTTAATTGTACATGGGATATGGAAAATGGCTTAGGCATTCGCCTATTAAATGAAAAAGTGGTGGAAGTAGGCTACCAGGATGTTGCAATTTAAATAGAACTATTTCCTAGGAGGTAATGAGGAATGGATAGTAATTTAGTTGCAAAAGAAATTCGTTCGGCTATAAAAAAAGGCGATATTGAAAAGGTAGTTGAATTAATTGGCTCCGATGCTGAACGTTTAAATATGATGACCCCTTTTGGAACGTGGCTTCATGTTGCAGTTTCTAGAGGAGAGTTAGATATTGTTAAGAAACTAATAGAACTGGGTGCAAATGTTAATGTACTTGGAGGAGTGTATGGTGGTGGAGCATTGAACGAAGCAGCTTCTGCAGGTCATATTGATATAGTTAGGTATCTATTATCTCGTGGAGCAGATATGGATGTAAGCGATCCAGAAAGAAATCCATTGTTTGGTGCAATTAGTAATAGCCATGCTACTATTGCAGAACTATTAATTGAAAGTGGTATAGATACGAATGTTACATATAGTGGTGAATCTATGAGAGAGGTAGACGCATTGACTTTTGCAAAGGAACAAGGTCAAAAAGAAATTGTTAAGTTGTTAGAAAGTCAGGGAGAGCTCTCTACGGGTGTAACTACAACAAATCATAATGATCAGGACCGTCATGTTGAGATTTTAAATCATATTACGAAACACTTCGGTCCTATTGAAAATACTATAAGTGAAACTGTTCCAGGTAGTAGAGTATCAGTCACTATTCACATAATCCCTCCCTCAATGAATAAAGATTTCGTCACGCTTGTAACTACCGGCATGAGTGATGAACCTATGGATTATTCAGATGAAGAAAGAACATTTAAGTATGCAGAGCTGTTACTAAAGTTACCTTCAAATTGGGTAGTCGAAAAAGATAATATACAAGACCAAAATCATTCTTGGCCCTTTGGATGGTTAAGGAAAGTGGCTCATATTCCACACCTTTATGATAGGTGGCTTGAGGAAGGAGTTATTCTTCCAAATGGAGAACCTCCTCAGCCATTTGCATCAAATACAAAGTTATCACGCGTAATGATCTGTCGTCCTCAAGAGTCCGGACTGGCTAACGTCCATACTAGAGATAAAGACATAAATATGTATACACTTGTTCCTATCTATGAAGAAGAAAGAAAACTTGCATTGGAAAAAGGGTATGAGTATCTGCTTGAAAGAATGAATGAGAAAGGAATCACCGATGTTTTGGATATAAATCGGATAAATGTTGGTATGCAATAAGACTTGTTAATCCGGGTAGTTTTTTACAATCACCCGTATGGAAAGAAAACAAAGTGCAGTTTTTGTTTGAAAAATAGAGGGATAAAAAGCGTTTGCTAAAGAGCAGGCGCTTTTTGCGTGCGAAGAAACAGGATTTCTCCAGCTTTTCTAGAAGTTCTTACATAGCTTATTTATGTAAAGGATGAGATTGATGAAACGAACGAGTAAAGGGATGATTCCGTTTTGGGATTATATTGGCATTGAAGAAACGCTGCTTGATAAAGGATATGCGGAGTTAAAAATCACGATTCAGCCGCAGCTTCTGCAAGGAAGAGGAACGGTTCATGGAGGCGTTATTGCTACGCTTATCGACGCGGCGGTTGGTTCAGCTGTGCGGTCTTCTCTTTCTGAAGAGGAAAGTGCCAGTACAGTTGAATTAAAAGTAAATTACACAAGGCCGGGTATAGGCGATTATTTAGTTGCTAAATCCACACTGTCTCATCGCGGCAAAACGCTTGCTGTTGGAGAAGTGAAAATTGAAGACAGCAGCGGCAAGCTTGTTGCGCTTGGCAGTGCAACATATATGATTTTTTCAGCAGAAAAAGCTTAGGATTTTAAGCTTTTTCTGCTGAATGCAGCTGCTGGCTAATGAATGAAATAATTGTTTCATAGTAAGCTTTGGGATGAGGAGCAAATTCACTTTTGTGTGCTGTACGGTGAATGGGCTCTTTTTTATTTGTTATCCCTTCAATGATCAGTTCTGTTTGATTTCCAAGCCACAGTTCGCAAAAGTGAGAAAACGGCGCTTTTACAAGCCCTGATACTTCTTCTTGCTGCAACGTAAAAGCAGTGAGCGGATGAGAGCTGTAATATAAAAATATGTGTGCGAATTCTTTGTCAATATAGTGCGGCTGAGATACTTCATATTTAAATACATCTAAAGGAAGCAATTCATCAAATGAAATGTTGACGCCGAGCTCTTCGTGAATTTCTCTTACACCGTCCACAGCGGTTTCTGTATGAAGCAAATGTCCGGCAGCTGTAATATCGAGCGCACCCGGATAATCTTGTTTTTGTTCGCTGCGAATTTGAAAATAAATATAGTCTATATCATTTTCACGGCTGACAAACCAGCAGTGAAACGCTTCGTGCCAATAGCCTTTTTCGTGCACTTCTTTGCGAGACGCTGTTCCTATGCGCTCCTGTTGATCGTTAAATACCATTAACATTTCATCGTTCATGATAAGTTCCCCATTTCTTTCCGACTTCTTTCTACTCTAACCCGTCGTGAAGTTGATGTAAATAATGGAAGGTGAAAAAACGTGTTCATACATAAAAATAAGTACAAGATAAAGGATACATCAATTTTAGTAAAGAAGGTGCATGCGTTGAATCATTGGATGGAAGTAGTACTTCGTTCAGTGCTGATTTTACTTGGCTTGTTTTTTATTACAAAGCTGTTGGGGAAAAAACAGTTATCCAAACTTTCTTTTTTTGAATATATCGTTGGCATTACAATTGGAGATATTGCAGGAACAATTTCAATGGATGTAGATTTACAGGCAAGTCACGGGGGAGTCGCGATTTTAGTGTGGGCATCCTTTCTTATTTTTGTATCAAACGTATCGTTAAAAAGTATAAGCTTTCGAAAAGCGGTGGAAGGGACGACAACGATCCTCATTAAAGAAGGAAAAATTCTTGAGGGAAATGTAAAAAAAGAAAAATATACAGTAGATGAGCTCATGGAGCAGCTTCGGAAAAAAGACATCTTTTACGTGGAAGACGTAGCTTTTGCTATGCTCGAAACCAACGGGGAATTAAGCGTGCTGTTAAAAAAAGAAAAGCAAAACGTTACGAGAGAAGATTTATTAATAAAAGGAGAGGCGACACGATTACCTCAAACGATTATCATGGACGGAAATATAATGAAAGAAGCGGTTCATGAGCTAGGATATAGCGTAGCGTGGGTTAAAGAACAGCTCAAAAAGAAAGATGCTGCAGTCGATAAGGTATTTTTAGGCCAAGCAGACTCAGCAGGTCATCTGTATCTTGATTATTATGAAGACTAAGGCTGAGAGAAAAGTATTTTAGCCCAAGTGAAAAACGAACCATTAATCAACATGTCTGATTAGTGGTTCGTTTTTTTGTGATTGTGAACATAGTATTATCTGTTTCGTTCCTTCTAGCAGTTGATTGGAGGGCAAGCCGAAGACTCCTGCAGAAAGCGAAGCCTTGCACGGAAATCAACTGCGGTGTAATAAGCAGTCCAGCTCATGTATCTCATTGATTTGTCTTTAGGTTGGATTCATTTAGTTATGTCTCAACCTCAGCGAGGATCTACTTCTTGCCCAGATTTTATGTCGATTACTTTAAGGTTATTTTGAGGTGCTTTAATATCTTTACTTGCCGGCGCTGCTTTTTTATTTTCCACCCAGTCTACTAACAAATCAAAAGATTGATGGGCATATGGAAGCAGAGGCTGAAGCTCTTGATTTGGATCCGTTTGTTTATTCCATACTAAGCTGTCAACGTGATTTCCGTTTTTAACGGTATAAAGACGATGAAGGTTTGCCTTGCCAGCTTTTTTAACGAGTTTTTCATAGCCTTCCGCGTGAATAGACGGGAAGATAAGTGAGTCGAGAGAGCCGGCCATACTGATAAGAGGTACATCGATATCACCCGTATTTTCTACTTTTGCTACATTTTCTTTTACGCTTTTTGGACGGGTTTGATAGCGATAATTTTCAAAGATATAATCCCATGAGCGATCACGTAGACCTGCTGAAGTAAAGTTTAAATAGTTGTGCCAGTTTGTTCTTCCTGGAGCAGTTGGATCAAAGTGATCACGGTAAATGTTTAATGTGACCGCCCAGTACACTTGATCATGATAATTCCACAATTTTTCTGATCCTTTCGGAAGACCTGCTTTGTACATTTGTTTCATGGCTTTTTTCTGTTCTTTTCCCGTTCCGTACAGCGCTTCTTCTGCGTTGTTGACAACAGGTGTTAGTGAGCTAATTAAATTTGGCGCTTTTGCACTCCATAATACGCCTTCCCAATCGACGCCTCCATCAAATAAACGAGGCTCTTTTGTTTGTTTTGGATCATCGTGTTCAAGTGCGTATCTGACGACGTATCCACCGTTTGAAATGCCAATTGCATACGTTGGTACTTTATGATCGTTTCGAATCAAATCGCTTGCAGGATTTTTTCGATTGGACGGGTTGATTAGCTTGTCTGAATAATGAGTAGTCAAGTATTGCTGGGCAGCTTTTGTCAGCTGACGATAGCGCATATTCCATTCTGCTACGCTGTCGTCATCGTTAGCGAGTGCATTTTTTACTTTAGCAAAAGGATCGTTAGGATCACTTTCTCCTTGTGTTCCTTTATCGGTGGCTGCAAACGCATAGCCTTTTTTAAGAACGTAATCGCTGAATAATAAATCGGTGGACGTTTCGTTGCGCGTGGCAGGAATGCCGGCTACTACAAGTTTTCCGTTCCAGTTATCAGGAACACGGATGACGAACTGAGCGTCTTCAAAAATGCCATTTACTTGTGTTCCTTTGACCGCAGCGGGCTGATTGATTCGATACCAGCCCGATCCATCTTCAGGTTTCCCCCAGTTATAAGGAGTAAGCCCAATATTGCCATAGAGCGTAGCCTGCTGATATTGAGCGGGGTTTTTAGTGGTGAGCCAATTTCCGTTCGCTCCGTCAAAATAGGTTTCTGCTGACTGATCAGCATTTGGGATTACATCTGTGTTGGTAGAAGCTTCAGCAAGAGATCCTGAAGCTGAAAAACAAAGAGCAGCAGAAAAAGTAAGCGCTATCATTTTTCGTTTCACATTTCTTCCTCCTCATAAAAATACTCATACCTTTTAAGTAAATTCCATAAAAAAGAAAAATGTCCTGTTTTAAAATTAGTTTGGAGGAAAGTTTTTTCATTTGTTTCTAAGCTGTTTTTGTCTAACAAACAGGTAAACTGCATCCAATTCTCTAGTTTCTTTTTAGGCTGCTTATATTATAATGAAACAAGGATTAAAAAAGACAGGGTAAAACAATCGATTAAATAAGTATAAAAGAGGGCAAGGGAGTAGGTCTATGAGCAGCTTTAACAGTCAGTTTTTGTATTCCGTTACAATCATTCTATTAGGATACATACTAAAACGAACAAACCTCCTTCAGCAAAAAGACGGGGAAGCTTTAGCCAGAATTATTTTTAATATTACAATGCCTTGCTTGATTATTGTCACATTCAGCAGTATTAAAATTGATGGATCGCTTATCTTACTATTAGTTATTGGGATTGTCTATGGCTTGCTGTTAGCTGCTGTAGGGGTTTTTGTGTTTCGAAAAGATGAGCGAAAAGTGAAAGGCATGCTGACGATGATGATTCCAGGATTTAATATTGGAATGTTTGCTTATCCACTAGTAGAAGGTATCTGGGGAAAAGAAGGACTTAAATACTTTGGTATGTTTGATGTGGGAAATGCCTTTGTTATTTTTGTTTTATGCTATGTGATTGGCAGCTACTACTCTGGGGATGATATTGACATTGAATTTAAAAAGATTTTATATAAAGTATTAAAATCAATGCCGCTTCTTACCTATGTAATCATTTGTCTTCTTGCGATTATAGGCATTCATTTACCATCATACGTATTAGACGTTTCAGGCATTATCTCGAAAGCGAATATGCCGCTTTCTCTTTTGCTTTTAGGCGTATACTTAAATTTTTCATTCCAAAAAAGCTATTTGAAAAAAATTATCATGTTTTTAAGCATCCGCTACGTGATTGGACTTGGCGTAGGGATTGCGCTGTTTTTCTTACTTCCATTTGAAGATATGTTTCGTTATACAATTTTAGTTTGTTTCATTCTACCAGTAGCGGGGTCAGTTTTACCTTACGCAGTAGAATTCAAATACGATCAAAAATTTGTCGGCACCGTGTCAAATATGACGATTCTGCTGAGCTTTTTACTGCTGTGGGGAATGACAAACATTTTAATGTAAATAACTGAGGACGCTCACACTTGTGAGCGTCCTTTTTGATGAAAAAAGGATATTCCCAAATAAACAGAGGTAAGCTAGGAGAAGAGAAAATCCATCATACATACAACCTGACGGGAGGAAAAAAAGTGGAGTCCTTAACTTTTGTTTTATTTGGCGCAACGGGTGATTTAGCAAAAAGAAAAATCTTTCCTGCTCTTTATAATTTATTTACAGACAAAAAGCTCCCTGATACTATTTCTATTATTGGATCGGGGTACGAGCAGATGTCTCATGAGGATTTTAAAGAGCGCGTAAAGCAATCTATAAACGATTTTTCGAGACGGAAAATGGAAAGTAACGAAGAAGATTTTTTGTCCCTGTTTCATTATCAAGCAGTAGACGCAAGCAAAATAGAAGATTACGAACAGCTGCTGAAACTTGTGAATGAGCAAGAAACAACTTATGGAAGTAAAGGAAATCGTTTGTTTTATTTGTCCGTAGCACCCGAATACTTCGATGTAATTGCTCTGCATATAAAAAAAAGCGGCTTGGATCAAACCAGCGGCTGGAAGCGTCTTATGATTGAAAAGCCGTTTGGACATGATCTTGTTTCAGCAAGAGAGCTTAATGAAAAGCTAAGCAGTACGTTTAAAGAAGAAGAAATTTATCGAATTGATCATTATTTAGGGAAACCGATGGTGCAAAATTTAGAAGCGCTTGAATTTACGAACCCCGTGCTGCAATCGCTGTGGAATAACAAACACATTGCAAATGTCCAAATTACGGCAAGTGAAACAGTCGGTGTTGAAAATCGTGCAGGGTATTATGATCATACGGGGGCCATACGCGACATGATTCAAAATCATATGCTGCAGGTTCTCATGATGACAGCTATGCATCTTCCAAAACGAATTTGCTCAGAAAACATTTTAGAAGAAAAGCAAAAAGTAATGGAGTCACTGAGGAAAATTCAAGCGGAAGAAGTAGCTCGGGATGTTGTACGAGGGCAATACGGAAGCGGAGAAATCGATCATAAATCTGTTAGAGGATACAAAGAAGAGCCTGGCGTAGAAGCAGACTCTAAAAATGATACGTTTGTGGCAGCACGTTTATGGATCGATAATCCATTTTGGAAAGGCGTTCCTTTTTATATTCGAACGGGCAAACGAATGAAAGAAAAATCAACTCGTATCGTCGTAGAATTTAAAGATTCTTTAAAAGGTCTGTATGAAACTCCTTATGACAAAGTAGCACCAAACTTATTTATTATTGAAATTAGTCCAAGCGAAAACGTCGCTTTGCAGCTTAACAGCAAAAATCCATTAAAAAATGGTGTTATTGAGCCGGTTCGTATTACGTTTTCAAGAGAAGAAGGAAATGTACCGGAAGCATATGAACGAATTATTTACGACGCATTAATCGGGGACTCCACATTTTTTGCTCATTGGAAAGAAGTAGAGCTATCTTGGCAATGGGTGCAGCCCGTATTAGATGCATTTGAAGCTGATATGCTGCCGCTTTATGAATATCCATCCGGCTCACAAGGTCCTGAAAAAGCACAAAAATTAGTTGCACAAGAAGGCTTTAAGTGGTGGCTCGATGACGATGAACATGGGGAAGCACCTGGAGTGTTTTTGCCTATTTAAAAAAAGAGGCTAGGACAAAATTTTTTTCGTTGAAGAAAGATCCGAACGATGAATTGAGATTCTTGATGGAGGCTCTCAATTCATCGTTCGGATCTTTTTATTTATGTATCTCATTTGTTCGTCTTTGGATTGAATGAGTTTAGTTATGTCTCAATCGCTTTTGGTGTTTAATCGTTTTTGTAAATGAACAAGATCATGATGTAAATGTTTTTGCATATGTTCAACAGCTTTTAAACTGCGTTTTTTCATAAAGGTGAACACTTGCTGATGCTCATCTAAAATCTCAGCAGCGCGTCCTTTACCTTTAAAATTAAGCACCCGACAAAAATAAATCAATACATTTACGCTATCGAGCTGTTTTTTTAAATGTTTATTATGACTGTATTGAAGAATCAGCTGATGAAAATGTTCATTTAGCTCAATAAGTCGAGAATCCTCGGCTCCTTGCTTTATTTCCTCAGCGGTTCTATCTAACAGCTGCTCAATGAAAAGAAGCTCTTCATCAGAAGCGCGAGTAATACACAGCTCAATGGCTAAAGACTCTAAAGCCGTACGAATTTGATAAATTTCTTCTACGTCTTCAGGAGACAGGGAATAAACAATAAAGCCTGTTTTTTGATCTGCAACTAAAAGGCCGTCTTTTTCTAATAAACGCATTGCTTCTCTTATGGGAGAGCGGCTAACCCCAAATGCTTTAGCTAGCTGGGTTTCATTGATTCGCTGGCCCGGTTTATATTCACCGTTCACAATCATTTGCTTAATTTTTTCATAAAATTGAAGATAGTATGGTAACGGCTTATGTAAATCAAAATTGTTCATTGATATACCTCGTTTATTTATAATCATTTATTTCCTAATTATAATACGCTTGTTCATAAGAGTCATAATAATTTTGAATTTTCGAAGAAAATGAATATATTCAGAATTTTCTTGATGAAAGCGTTCTTTTTACGTATAATCAAATAGATAATATCAGTCGACGGTCGACCGATAGGTTTTTTACATAAAAGACGCAGGGGGATTTTTGATGAAAACGTTAAAAATAGCGAACATACCAGGAGATGGAGTAGGAAAAGAAGTTGTGCCGGAGGCGGTTAGGGTCCTTCATACGATTGCAGATCTTCACGGGGGATTAAAATTTGAATTTACAGAATTTTCTTGGAGCTGTGATTATTATTTGAAATACGGACAGATGATGCCGGAAGATGGGCTAAAGCAGCTTCAACACTTTGACGGAATTTTTTTAGGGGCTGTAGGAAATTTAAATCTTGTGCCAGATCACGTGTCTCTATGGGGTCTGCTCATTAAGATTCGTCGAGAATTTCAGCAGGTAATTAATATTCGTCCAGCCAAGAGGTTAAAAGGCATCGCATCTCCACTAACGAACCCAAAAGATTTTGATTTAATTGTTGTTCGTGAAAATAGTGAAGGAGAATACAGTGAAGTAGGAGGCCGGATTTATCAAGGAGAAGATCAAATTTCTATTCAAAATGCGGTTTTTTCTCGAAAAGGAACAGAACGAGCAATGCGCTACGCCTTTGAATTAGCTTCTAAAAGAAAAGCAAAAGTTACAAGCGCAACGAAGTCAAATGGAATTGTTCATTCCATGCCGTTTTGGGACGAAGTGTTTCAAGATGTTGCCAAGAGTTATTCTCATATTGAAACAGACTCACAGCACATCGATGCGCTGGCGGCTTTTTTCGTTACAAATCCAAGTCGTTTTGATGTAATTGTGGCAAGCAATTTATTTGGAGATATTTTAACAGATATCGGAGCTGCTATTATGGGAAGTATTGGCGTTGCTCCCGCTGCAAATATTAATGTGAACGGAAAATATCCTTCGATGTTTGAACCGGTACACGGGTCTGCTCCTGATATTGTCGGAAAAGGAATTGCAAACCCAATCGGACAGATTTGGACGGCTAAAATGATGTTGGATCATTTTGGTGAACAAGAATTAGGCAGTCATTTATTAGAGGTTATCGAGCAAGTGACAGAATCGGGCATCATTACACCAGATGTTGGAGGCAGCGCAACTACTAGTGAAGTAACGGATCAAATTATTTCTCATTTAAAGAAGTGAAGGTTCTAAAAGAGGCTAGGACAAAAGAATATTAGACGAAGTGAAAAACGAACCATTGATCAAAGTGTTGGATTCATGGTTTGTTTTTTTTGTGGTAAACGTAGGTTTCATGTGTGTAGGTCTTTCTAGCAGTTGGTTGGAGGGCAAGGCGAAGATTCCCGCGAAAAGCGAAGCCTTGGCCGGAAATCAAAATCGATAAATACATGTTGACACTTACATATATGAACCCTATAATAGTTTGAGTTGAGATAATTCGTATACATATTATTTCTAGACTGTGATTTAGTTTGTTTTAATAAATAGATACGAATAAACAAATAAAAGGAGGAAAATCATGCAGAAATCGAAATTATGGACAAAAGATTTTTTAGCGGTCTCATTGACCAGCTTTTTTGTTTTTGTCATTTTTTATATGTTAACTGTCACATTGCCACTGTTTGCAACAGATGAACTTCATGCAAGTAAACAAAGCCTAGGGCTAATTGTGACAATCTTTTTAGTGTCCGGTATTGTGTTCAGACCGCTAGCCGGTAAGTGGATGACAACATTAGGACAAAAGAAAGTACTATTAATAGGTGTCTTTATCTTTTTAATTGGTTCTATTTTATATATGAATATTCACTCATTATCTGCGCTGCTGTTGCTGCGTGTGCTTCATGGTATTGGTTTTGGAATGAGCACAACTGCTACAGGAGCAATTGTTGCAAATGTAATCCCAGAACAGAGAAAAGGCGAAGGGATGGGGTACTATGCGACGTTTATGAACTTAGCAATGGTAGTAGGTCCGTTTGTAGGCTTAACGTTAACAAATACTTTAAGTCATACAGCGGTTTTTACCGTTGCGGTTGTATCTTCTGTTTTAGCAGTATTATCCAGTCTAGTACTTCGTGTACCTGAGGTGCAAGCTTCCTCTGCAACAAATGAAATACAGCCAGCTAAAGGTCTTGCGGCGTTTTTTGAATACCGTTCGCTGCCTATTTCTGTTGCTGGCCTTGTGGTAGCTTTTTCATATGCAAGTGTTATTTCGTTTGTGTCTATTTATGCAAAAGAAATGGGCTTTACGCAAGCTTCAAGCTTTTTCTTTGTTGTATACGCGGTGTGCTTACTAGCTTCTAGACCTTTTACTGGAAAATGGTTTGATCAATACGGAGAAAACAGCGTGGTATATCCGTCCATTTTATCTTTAGCTATCGGTATCTTTTTACTTAGCCAAGCGACAACAAGCTGGGTGTTTTTATTAGCTGGAGCATTTATTGGATTAGGCTTTGGAACGATTACATCAAGTTTTCAATCCATTGCTGTAAAAAAAGCTTCTCCTCATCGCCGAGGTGTCGCCACAGCTACGTTTTTTGTGTTTTTTGACTCTGGAATGGGTTTAGGGTCCTTTTTATTAGGCATTTTATCCACAGCAGCCGGATATAAAGGAATGTATGTATTCTGTTCTGTTGTTGCTCTTTTAGCTATAGCAGTATACCTTGTATTGCACGGTCGAAAAAGTCAGAAACAGCGCATTATTTCTCAAAATGAATCATTAGGAAAATAACATAAATAAAAAAAGGCGTGCTCAAGGGGAGCATGCCTTTTTTATTTATGGAGCTCTAAAGAAAACGAAAACGGCTGTGAGCATATCGATATAGAAGCCTCCTGATTTCTTTAGAGATTTCTTTTATTCCACTTCTTCTTTTGTAATCCACTCACTGGACCATGTCTGAATTTCCTGAATTACCGGCGCTAGTGCTAATCCTTTGTCGGATAATGAATACTCGATTCGAACAGGAGTTTCCGGAATAACCGTACGAATGACGATTCCTTCATGTTCTAATTCTTTTAAGCGCTCGGATAAGAGCCTTCCGCTTACTGGAAGTGCTTCTTGCATTTGAGAAAACCGCTGTGAGCCGGAAAGCAGCTGAAAAATGATCAAACTCGTCCAACGTTTCGTTAGTATAGTAACAGCCTTTTCAAAACGTGGGCAGAGTGCTAAACCGTCCATGTTATTACCTCCATTCTCTTCCTATATTATAAAACAAAGTNGCCATTAATGGTTTTGGGAGAATAGGAAGAATGGTGTTTCGCACAGCGATTACAGAGGAAAATTTGGATATTATTGCAATAAATGCATCTTATCCAGCAGAAACGTTAGCACATTTAATCAAATATGACTCTATACACGGAGCATTTAATGGAGATGTCAAATGTGATGATGATGCGCTGATTGTTAACGGTAAAAGAATTCAGCTATTAAATTCACGTGATCCGCTGAATTTGCCTTGGAAAGAGCTTGGGATTGATCTAGTTGTTGAAGCAACGGGAAAATTTAATTCAAGAGAAAAAGCGCAGTTACATATTGAAGCAGGTGCGAAAAAAGTTGTCTTAACGGCACCGGGTAAACAAGAAGATATCACCATTGTGATGGGCGTAAACGAACGAGAGTTTGATGTGAATCAGCATAACATTATTTCCAATGCCTCTTGTACGACAAATTGTCTAGCTCCAGTTGTCAAGGTACTAGACGAAGCGTTCACAATTGAAAACGGTTTAATGACGACCGTTCATGCATATACAAATGATCAAAAGAATATCGATAATCCGCATAAAGATTTGCGAAGAGCCCGTGCGTGTGCTCAATCAATTATTCCTACAACCACTGGAGCAGCCAAGGCACTTTCATTAGTTCTTCCTCATTTAAAAGGAAAACTTCATGGGATGGCGCTTCGTGTGCCAACGCCGAACGTATCGCTTGTCGATTTAGTTGTGGATGTAAGGAAACCTGTGACGATGGAAGATGTTAATTTAGCGTTTATTAAAGCTGCTGAAGGACCATTAAAGAATATTTTAAATTTAACAATGGAACCACTCGTATCAATTGACTTTAATACAAATCCTCATTCAGCTATTGTAGATGGACTATCCACAATCGTAATGGAAGATCATAAAATTAAAGTGTTAGCTTGGTACGATAACGAGTGGGGCTACTCTCAGCGCGTAGTCGATTTGGTAAGATATATTGCTGCAGAAATGCGTAATGGATCAAAAATAAGAGTAAGCTAAGAAAGCTATTGATTGCTTTTAAAAAAACAGGGAGCTGTCGCCCTGTTTTTTTTGTTTTTATCCAAAAGAATAGGGAAAAGCAATAAGATAAGCATGCAAAGGGGTGTTTATTTTCCTCAATTTTAATAAAAAATTAATAGTCGTTTAGCAGCTTTTACACACTGTCTCACGAGAATACAGGGGTAATTTGTATAGGTCTATCTGCAAGAACAATCTTTAATAAAATCAAAACACGTATTGCAAAATAAATGTAAACAAAGTATACTATGTTTCGTGAACTTCTTGTGTACCTTTCGGTGATGTGGCTACTTAAAGGGTTAGGACCTCTTTGGACTAACTTTCCCCCGTGGTAGTTAACATGCTATATGGCGAAAGAACTTCATGTTTAACGATTAAAAATTGTTAAAGGGGGAAATATCATTATGGAAACAATGGGTCGTCATGTCATCTCAGAATTATGGGGATGCGATTTCGATAAGTTAAATGATATTGATTATATTGAAAAAACGTTTGTTGATGCAGCTTTAAAATCCGGTGCGGAAGTTCGCGAAGTAGCGTTCCATAAATTTGCACCTCAAGGTGTAAGTGGCGTTGTTATTATTTCAGAATCACATTTAACGATTCACAGCTTCCCAGAGCATGGTTATGCAAGTATCGATGTTTATACTTGTGGTCATTTAGATCCTACAATCGCAGCAGATTATATTGCAGATGCTCTAAGTGCACAGACACGTGAAACAATTGAATTGCCACGTGGAATGGGTCCTGTTCAGGTAAAACAAACTAAAGCGAATGCACTTTAATAGTGTCGATTGATTACGTAAGTTAAGAGGTGTATTACACACCTCTTTTTAGTATATAAATTTTTAATACGCAAAAACAAAGGGGATAACAACATGGGGGTAGTACAAGCAGTTAAATCTTTATTTTCTAATCATGTGGAAACAAGCGATTACCATTCAGATCCGACTCTAAAAACGCATTATTACAAAACAACAGCTGGGAATGCATTTAAGCAAGTTCATGAAATGTTGAAGCACATGCAAGGGATAGAGATACTTGCTGCATATGAAGAGCGAGGAGAGATTAGCTTAAACGTTGTAAAAGGAAGAAAAGCTTTTGTTGTGATTACCATTATTAACGTACGTCCTCTTGAAACCGCTATCGATTTTTCTGCTACAACAGAATCAAAAGTGGTGCCGGTTGATTTTGGTTTTAGTAAAGAACTTGTACGTACGCTTTATAAGAGCTTTGATCAAAAACTCATTCCTCTTTCTTCGTAAGTTCCTTATCATTTTTGAATTTCAGGAAATAAAATGGGGAAATTCCTTTTCCTTTACTTGTATTCAAGCCTTGTTTTCTATAAGATGGAATAAAGCAAATCCTTTAATACAGCATCGTGTTTGTTAAAGGAAATGATGATAAAAATCATAATAAATGGCGAATAGCCGGCTAACATAGATGGAAATTAACTTATATAAGAGAAAATAAAAAGAAAAACAAGGTTTATTATTGGAGCTGAGAATATGAAGTGCCCATCCTGTCATTACAATGGAACGAGAGTGCTGGACTCGCGCCCTGTAGAAGAAGGCCGCTCTATTCGTAGAAGACGTGAATGCGAAGAGTGTCACTATCGTTTTACAACTTTTGAGAAAGTAGAAGAACTTCCGTTAATTGTTGTAAAAAAAGATGGAGCGAGAGAAGAGTTCAGCAAAGACAAAATCCTTCGAGGGTTAATTAAGGCGTGTGAAAAACGCCAAGTAAGCTTAAAACAATTAGAAGATACGGTACACGATATTGAAACAGAGCTGCGCAGTCAGGGTACATCAGAGGTGCAGTCAGATGTTGTAGGAGAAATGGTGATGGAGCGATTAGCTGCTATCGATGAAGTCTCTTATGTTCGATTTGCTTCTGTATACCGACAATTTAAAGACATCAATGTATTTATTGATGAATTAAAAGATTTAATTAAGAAGGAACGACTGTAAAAGAGCTATTGAAGTATTCTTTAGGCTCTTTTTTTGTCATTTCTATTACTTTAAAAGTAGGTAGGGAACGACATGAAAGAACAACATTGGAAAGAAATGATACCGGTCGATCGTTATGTTGTTCGTTCGAACGGCATACTGCAGGAATACGACCGAAAGATTTTAACCATGCTCTATCAGCCGTTGGTGGGTACAACGTGCTTTGGTCTGTATATGACGTTATGGAGCGAGCTGGAACAAGATCGTTTATGGGGGAAAGAGTCTACGCATCATCATCTAATGTCAATGATGCAAATTAATTTGAAAGCTATTTACCATGAGCGGTTAAAATTAGAAGGCATTGGTTTGTTAAAAACATATATTAAGGAAGAAGATGATGTTCGTGTGTTCATTTATGAGCTCATTCCTCCTCTGACGCCCCATCAGTTTTTTAACGACGGCGTGTTAAATGTATATTTATATAACCGACTCGGAAAATCTATCTTTCAAAAAGTAAAAAATTATTTTTCAGATTCACTCGTCGATGAGCAATTGTTCAAAGATGTGACGCATTCATTTAACGATGTATTTAAATCAGTTAAAGCAACGGAGCTGGCTCCAAGTTTTCAGTCTGAAAGCAAGGATGTATTTTCTCCTGATGCTCAAACGGACTTTGTGGATTCCTCCAAACGCGCTTCTATTGAGATGAGCCCGGATTCCTTTGATTTTGATTTATTTTTAGCAGGTCTAACAGATTCAATGATTTCGAAAAGGTCTATTACATCTAAAGTAAAACAAGCGATTGAAAAGCTAGCCTTTTTATACGGTATCGATCCTCTTCAAATGAAAAATGTGGTGCTCGATTCGCTAAATGAGAACGATCAAGTTGATATTGAATTGCTTAGAAAAGCAGCACAGTCCTTTTACCAATTTGAAAATGGAGAAGCACTTCCAAATCTAAGCGAACAAATTCAGCCGCCTATGCTTCGTACCATGCAGGAAAAGCAGCCGCAGACAAAGGAAGAGCAGCTCATTCAACAGCTTGAAGTGACTTCTCCTCGACAGCTTTTGATCGAGTTTTCCGGGGGAGCAGAGCCTTCAAAAGCAGATTTGCAAATGATCGAAGAAGTGATGTTTAACCAAAAGCTTTCACCAGGGGTAGTAAATGTTCTAATTTACTACGTGATGCTGAGATCCGATATGAAATTATCTAAGAGCTATGTAGAGAAAATTGCTGGACACTGGGCGCGCAAAAAGGTACAAACTGTTCAAGATGCCATGAATTTAGCTAAAAATGAACAGAAAGAATATCAGAATTGGACCGAAGCAAAGCAAAATAAAAAAACGGCTGGACGAAAAATTGTGCGTAAAGAAATGGTGCCAGAGTGGCTGAGCGATGAAGAAAAAGAAGAGAAAAAGCAGCCTTCAAAAGAAGTGGACGGATTTGAAGAAGAAAAACGAAAGCTACAAGAAGAGCTCAAGCAGTTAGATCAAGAGCTAAAACAAAAGCATAAAGAATAAAAAGCAGGTATGATAGAGATGAGGTGAAAAAGATGAAGCCTATCAATGATTCACTAAATCAGTTAGTGAACAAAAAGGATTTTAAAGCACGCTTAGAAGCATTAAGAAACAGTATCCTGTCTAATCCCGAAGTTAAAACATTTTTGCAAGAGCATCGCCATGAGTTAGATGAGCAAATGGTTGACCGAGGTCTGATGAAGATGCATGAATTTATCGATCAAAGCAAATGCTGTGACAAGTGTCCTTCTCTGCAAAGCTGTGTCAACATGGTGAAAGGATACCACCCTCAGCTGGTTGTAAAAGGCCGTAATATTGATTTACAGTATGAACGCTGTCCTAGAAAAGTACAAGAAGATGAGCGAAAAGAACAAGAATCTTTTATTCAGTGTATGTACGTGCCTAAAGAAATTTTACAGGCAACAATGTCTGATATTGAAATTGAGCAGGGAAGATTTGAAGCCATTAAACTAGTAAGAGATTTTGTGCGAGAATATGAGCCGAATAAGAAAATGAAAGCTTTATATTTACATGGTTCGTTTGGTGTGGGGAAAACGTATTTTCTTGGAGCAATTGCCAATGCGTTAGCTGAAAAGAAAGTGAAATCTACCATTCTGTATGTCCCTGAGTTTTTGCGTGAGTTAAAAGGTTCGTTTCAAGATCAAAGTTTCAATGAGAAAATAGAGTATGTCAAAAAAGTACCGGTTCTTATGCTTGATGATCTCGGAGCAGAATCCGTAACGAGCTGGATGCGAGACGATGTGCTCGGAACCATTTTACAATTCCGTATGCTCGAAAATTTGCCGACATTTTTCAGCTCGAATTTAAATTTTAAAGAGCTACAACATCATTTGACTTATACCCAAAGAGGCGAGCAGGAAGAGCTCAAAGCCGCTCGTGTCATGGAACGAATTAAGTCTCTAGCCATTCCTGTTGAAATGAATGGAGAGAATAAACGAAATAGATGAGCAGGTCGTTTTACATTTCTTGTAACGACTTGCTCATTTTTTTGCATGTTGCCCCATATACATTAATAAAGCGTGTCCAAAGGGGGGCTATGAGGAATGAAAATATTCTTTAAATATGTAGAAGACGCAGTCGTTGTATATGAGTCTTTATGCGCGAAGCGAAGCGCTTTATCATATGGTTCACAGTGCTTGAAGTTGGTGAATAATCAGCTTTTAGTCATTGATGAGACATACAATAGAGAGGCCATTTTACAAGACATGGTGATACCGGTATTAACCCACGTAATTTTAAAAAAGAAAGAAAAAAAGATGATGGTAAACATATTAAAAGAACAATTTTTCTATTCAGAAGAGGAAGAGCAAGATTTGCTGCTTCAAATTATGGGGGGGATTATGGAAGGAGAGAGAGGCGAAATTCCGCAAAAAACATTTTCTCTTCCAAGAGAATTACTTATCCGCCAGGCTCTTCAAGACTTCTTCATTCATAATGTAACATTCACCTTTGAGTCTTTTCTCCAATTCCGTTTAAAAGAATATCAAGAGCGGCTGCGCTATTATGCCGAGCTGGCGATTGATGAATATAAGCTTGAACAAGACTATCAAATTCTTATTCATCAGCTGCGTCAAGCAGCTAATGAAAGACAGTCATCTACAGGTAACGTGTATGTAATGCACTTGAACAAAAACAAGTTTGTACTGTACGACCACAACAGTAGATATGTTCCTGAACGTGAATGTGCAGCTCTAGCAGAGGCCTTTTTATCTGAACAAGAATCATTATACATAGACTCAACTATTATCGCGCCTTTGCTAAGTTTATCTCCAGCTGCTATTCATCTGTATAGCGACCAGCATGATCATGATTTTGTTTATACCATTCAAAATATCTTCCAAGAAAAAGTTATGTTATACGAAAAAAATGAATTTCCGTTTGATCAAAAGCAAAATATAACGTGAAAGGTTGATTTCTATTTTGAAAATGAATATAATAAATGCATATTGAAAAACAGCTATATGTTACAAGTTATGATGAGGACATGAGTGTATATTTACGGTTTGTAGAGAGGGAGATCCAGGCTGAAAATCTCCTAACACGGAATATATTCTTACCACCTCTAAACTTCAGTAGTAAACGAGCAGAGCCTCTAGTAATTACTGACGGAATTTCCGTTATAAAACCTCGAGCCGCTTCGGGTTCTTTGGGTTATCCAGAATACGAAGAGGAAACAAGGGTGGTACCGCGTGTATACACAACTCGTCCCTTTTGATAAGGGACGAGTTTTTTGTTTTTACAAAAAGTTTATTCAGTTATGTTAAAGGAGTGGAAAGTTGTGTCAGAAGTAATCAAGATGACATTCCCTGATGGAGCTGTTAAAGAGTATCCAAAAGGATCATCAACAGAAGATATTGCGGCTTCTATTAGCCCGGGATTAAAGAAAAAAGCATTAGCAGGCAAAGTAAACGGCGAGCTGCTGGATTTACGTACGCCAATCGAAGAAGATGGCAGTCTTGAAATCATTACACAAGATGCTCCTGAAGCGCTTGAAATTATGCGTCACAGTACAGCGCATTTAATGGCTCAAGCAATCAAACGTTTATACAAAGATACAAAAGTACAGCTAGGTGTAGGGCCGGTTATCGAAAACGGTTTTTACTATGACATCGATATGGAAGAATCAATTACTCCTGAAGATTTAGGTAAAATTGAAAAAGAAATGAAAAAAATCGTTAATTCAAATATTGAAATTGAACGAAAAGAAGTTTCTCGTGAAGAAGCCATTCAACTTTTTAAAGAAGTTGGCGATGAACTGAAGCTTGAATTGATCGATGCGATTCCAGCAGGTGAAAAGGTTACGATTTACCAACAAGGCGAATTCTTTGACCTTTGCCGAGGCGTGCACGTGCCGTCAACAGGCAAAATTAAAGAATTTAAACTATTAAGCGTGGCGGGTGCTTATTGGCGCGGAGACAGCGATAATCAAATGCTGCAGCGTATTTACGGTACAGCATTCTTTACAAAAGCAGATTTAGACGAGCATCTTCGTCTTCTTGAAGAAGCAAAAGAACGTGATCACCGTAAACTTGGTAAAGAGCTAAACTTATTTACAAATTCTCAAAAAGTAGGACAAGGTCTGCCTTTATGGCTTCCAAAAGGTGCGACGATCCGCCGTATTATCGAGCGTTATATCGTAGATAAAGAAGTAAGCCTTGGTTATCAGCACGTTTACACTCCAGTGCTCGGAAGTGTAGAACTTTACAAAACGTCTGGTCACTGGGAGCACTACCAAGATGACATGTTCCCTGCAATGGAAATGGATAACGAAGACCTGGTTCTTCGTCCGATGAACTGTCCTCATCACATGATGGTTTACAAACAAGGTATTCACAGCTATCGTGAGCTTCCAATCCGTATTGCTGAGCTTGGAACGATGCACCGCTACGAAATGTCAGGAGCATTATCAGGACTTCAGCGTGTTCGAGGCATGACGCTAAATGATGCGCATATCTTCGTACGTCCCGACCAAATCAAAGAAGAATTTATTCGTGTAGTTCGCTTAGTTGAAGCGGTTTATAAAGATTTTGGATTTGAAAATTATTCATTCCGTCTATCTTACCGCGACCCTGCAGATACAGAAAAATACTTTGATGATGATGCAATGTGGGAAAAAGCACAAAGCATGTTAAAAGACGCAATGGATGAGCTTGACCTTGATTATTATGAAGCTGAAGGCGAAGCGGCATTCTACGGTCCAAAACTAGATGTTCAAGTTAAAACAGCTCTTGGTAAAGAAGAGACGCTATCTACGGTTCAATTGGATTTCTTACTTCCTGAACGATTTGATTTAACGTATGTAGGAGAAGACGGGAAACAACATCGACCGGTTGTTATTCACCGCGGCGTGGTGTCAACAATGGAACGTTTTGTAGCTTTCTTAATCGAAGAATACAAAGGAGCTTTCCCAACGTGGTTAGCACCTGTACAAGTTCAAGTGATTCCGGTATCACCTACCGTTCACCTTGAGTATGCAAAAGAAGTGCAAGAACAGCTGCAGCTGGCGGGTATTCGTGTGGAACTTGATTCTCGCGATGAGAAAATCGGCTATAAAATCCGTGAGGCTCAAATGCAAAAAATTCCTTATATGCTTGTTGTAGGGGATAAAGAAGTAGAAGATAAAGCAGTAAACGTACGTAAATACGGTGAGCAGAATTCAGAAACAGTGGACTTCCAAGCCTTTTTACAAAATGTAAAAGCAGAAGCATCTCGCTAATGAAAAAAGCAGAGAATTGAAATTCTCTGCTTTTTTATCTAACATTTATAAAAAACTGTTGCATAAATGTTTTTCCTTTGATACAATAATTTTTGTTGTGAAAAAAGAACGAAATCATTGACTTTTGTCTTTGTTGATACTATAATAGCTTAAGTAATTGAATACTTGTTTATACAGAAGAAGAAGCACCCGCTTCTCACCTGAGTGACGCATAAAGCAGTTAGCAGGTACATCGTATCTTAATTAAAACGATAGAAGTGTGGGTGCAGTATGTACTCACACTTTTTTGTGTGAGTTAATAATCGGTCTAAGCAAGCGTATTCGCTCATTAAACCTTGGAGGTGGCTACTTATTAGCAAGGACATGATGGTAAACGAGGGCATTCGAGCTCGCGAAGTTCGTCTAATTGATCAAAACGGTGAACAATTAGGAATTAAATCAAAAAATGAAGCATTAGAAATTGCTTCACGAGTAAATCTTGACTTAGTAATGGTTGCTGCAAATGCGAAACCGCCGGTATGTCGTATTATGGACTACGGTAAATTCCGCTATGAGCAACAACGTAAAGAAAGAGAAGCTCGTAAAAACCAAAAAGTTGTAAACTTAAAAGAAGTTCGTTTAAGTCCAACAATTGATGAACATGATTTTAACACTAAACTTCGTAACGCACGCAAGTTCCTTGAAAAAGGTGACAAAGTGAAAGCGTCTATTCGCTTTAAAGGTCGTGCCATTACTCATAAAGGGATTGGCCAAAAAGTACTTGAACGTTTTTCACAAGCTTGCGAAGATGTAAGTTCAGTTGAATCGGCTCCTAAAATGGAAGGCCGCAGCATGTTCTTAGTCTTGGCACCTAAAAACGAAAAGTAATAGAACGAGGAGGAACACCCCATGCCAAAAATGAAAACACATCGTGGCGCTGCAAAGCGTTTCAAAAAGACTGGAAGCGGTAAATTAAAACGTGCTCGTGCTTACACAAGCCATTTATTCGCTAACAAATCTACAAAACAAAAGCGTAAATTACGTAAAGGTTCTTTAGTAAGCAAAGGTGACTTCAAACGTATCCGTCACTTATTAGATAACATTAAGTAATTTGGGTTGAGATAGAAACAATACAGGAGGTAAACAATTATGCCACGCGTAAAAGGCGGTACAGTAACACGCAAACGTCGTAAAAAAGTTTTAAAATTAGCTAAAGGTTTCTTCGGTTCGAAGCATAGATTATATAAAGTTGCTAATCAGCAAGTTATGAAATCTCACATGTATGCTTATCGTGACCGTCGTCAGAAAAAACGTGACTTCCGTAAATTATGGATCACACGTATTAATGCAGCTGCTCGTATGAACGGTCTTTCTTACAGCCGTTTAATGCACGGTTTAAAATTAGCAGGTATTGAAGTTAACCGCAAAATGCTTGCTGACTTAGCTGTAGCTGATGAAAAAGCATTTGCTGAATTAGCAACTGCTGCTAAAAAAGGCTTAGATAAGTAATGAATATAAAGTCTCGTCATCTTTAGATGATGAGGCTTTTTTGCTATCGGAGGACATATCATGAATGAACTGCTGCTTACCTATTTTATTGTTATTAATATAGTAGGGGTAGGAATGATGTATAGAGATAAACAAAAAGCGAAAAGACATGAGTGGAGAATTGCCGAAAGCACACTGTGGACGGTAGCTGCTATCGGAGGAGCTCTTGGAGGACTAATTGGTATGTATTGCTATCGTCATAAAACGAAGCACACATCGTTTACAGTAGGTTTTCCTATTCTTGCTGCTCTTGATTTACTTTTCTTTTTTGTTATCAGCTGAGCACAAATGATGTTGTGCTCAGTGTAAAAATTCTCGAACGGGGCTTTTCCAGCGAATAGGAGCATTTGGATACATGTCGTGTACGTGGCTTTCCAGTAGCTTGAAATCTTGCTTTTGCAGTTCATGTAATCGAGATGGATCTGTTAACACCATTGTAATTGACAAAGATTCTGGTTCATTGGGATTGCTGTATTTTTCTCCTTCAAATAAAATACCTTTATACGTTAGTAGAAAATTTTTGCGGATATTCGTTTTTTCGTCAACGACAAAAAATTGCTGATGTTCCTGAGCTGCTACAAGCTTCCGCTTTGGACTGCGAAAATGCTGAACCAGCTTTAATAGTGTGTAAGCAACAAGCGCGAAAATGAACACGCGAACGATAACAATAACAAACATAACGCTCCCTCCTTTACAAGGCACAGTTTTCTTACTTTACGTTCGAGTTTCTAAAAAGTTTCATGATTTTTGATATAATTTCTTTATTGGTTTAAAAAGAAGAAGATATACATAATTACAGGAGTGATTACATTGAATTTACAACAGCTATTTACCATGCAGCGCCAGCTGGATCAGCATATAGAGGATAAGCATGAGCTTCATAAGGAAGATTTGATTCCGAGAAAGCTTTTAGCACTGCTTGTCGAAATGGGAGAGCTGGCAAACGAAACGCGCTGCTTCAAATTTTGGAGCGTCAAACCTCCGGCTGAAGACGCTGTTATTTTAGAAGAATTTGTGGACGGTGTACATTTTATCCTTTCTTTAGGGATTGAAAAAGGATACGATGATTTAACTGAGTTACCAGATGCAAAAGCAAGTGATTCAAAAACAGCACAATTTTTACAGGTATTTGCACAAGTTGCTGCTTTCGAGCAGGATCAGTCGAAAGAAAACTATGTGGACATGTTTGTATCTTACATGACGCTTGGCGATATGTTTGGTTTTTCCGCTGAACATATTGAAAAGGCGTACATCTCAAAAAATGAAGTGAATTTTAAACGCCAAGAACAAGGATACTAGAAATAAAGGGATGGGAAATTTTACTTCAACCTCTTTTTAGCTATAATAGAGGTATACATATGAAAGGGGTAATCCATATGACAAAGTTAGATGAAACATTGACGATGCTTAAAGCACTAACAGATGCAAAAGGAATTCCTGGCAATGAGCGTGAACCGCGTGAGGTTATGAAGAAATATATTGCACCTTATGCAGATGAAGTAACGACGGATGGGCTAGGCAGTTTGATTGCAAAAAAAGTGGGCAACGAACAAGGGCCTAAAATTATGGTAGCCGGTCACTTAGATGAAGTAGGCTTTATGGTGACTCAAATTGATGAACGCGGCTTTATTCGTTTTCAAACGGTAGGCGGATGGTGGTCTCAAGTGATGCTTGCTCAACGCGTAACCATCGTTACATCTAAAGGAGAGGTAACGGGGATTATTGGCTCAAAGCCTCCTCATATCCTGCCTCCAGAAGTTCGTAAAAAGCCAGTTGACATTAAAGATATGTTCATCGATATTGGTGCCTCTAGCAGAGAAGAAGTAGCGGAGTGGGGAGTGAAACCTGGTGATCAGGTTGTGCCTTATTTCGAATTTACGGTTATGAACAACGAAAAGATGCTGCTAGCGAAAGCCTGGGATAACCGTATCGGCTGTGCAATCGCTATCGATGTATTAAAAGCTTTAAAAAATGAAACACATGAAAATGTTGTGTATGGTGTAGGAACGGTGCAAGAAGAAGTTGGACTTCGAGGTGCAAAAACATCCGCTAACTTTATTGAACCGGATATTGCATTTGCTGTTGATGTCGGCATCGCTGGAGATACACCTGGTGTTTCTGATAAAGAAGCATCTTCTAAAATGGGAGAGGGTCCGCAAATCATTTTATATGATGCTTCCATGGTTTCTCATAAAGGACTTCGAGATACAGTGGTAGATGTGGCAGATGAATTAAATATTCCATATCAATTTGATGCAATCGCTGGAGGCGGTACGGACTCAGGTTCTATCCATATTTCAGCTAACGGGGTGCCAGCACTTTCAATTACGATCGCAACTCGTTATATCCATTCTCATGCAGCGATGCTTCATCGTGATGATTATGAAAATGCAGTTAAATTAATTGCGGAAGTAATTAAACGCTTAGACCGAAATACGGTAAACGCAATTACGTATAATTAAAAAAAGCTCATTCTCCTAGGAGAATGAGCTTTTTGCTGTACATAGGACAAGGCTATTTATTTTAAACCGTTTTCAAGCGTTGTCAGAATTTCTTCTTTTTCTGATTCTGGAGACTTTTCCCAAAGCACCTCAAATAAAACACCAAGTCCAGGGAGCATTTTTTCCTCGCCGCTTTGAATAGCGTCAGAAATTGTAGCTTCAAGCTCTTCTTTTGAGTTTCCTGAAACGTTTGCAATAACAGCATTTCGTAAATTAAGATCCATCATTTTCACCTCAGCTATCGTAAAGTTACCAATAGTTTTTGTTTTCTTTGCGATTTCTATGTACAATAAAGTGAAACTTATCTAATGATTATTGAGCAAAATGTAATCGAACTATTTATTTTTATATAGATAAAGGAGTTATGTTTGTGAAACAAATTGATTCAGTTAAAAATCCGCAGGTAAAAGCGTGGAAAAAGCTGCATAATAAAAAAGACCGTGATAAGCAGGGCCTTTTTATGGTAGAAGGCTTTCATTTAGTCGAAGAAGCTATCAAAAATAAGGATTGCGTAAAGGAACTAATTATACGCGAATCAATCGAAGTGCCAGCACAGTGGAACATAGACGGTATTGAAATAACCGTTGTCAACGAAGCAATAATCAAATTATTATCTGACACCGAAACACCTCAAGGAATTATCGCTGTGTGTTTTCAAACGAAGCATGCAGAAATCATTCATACAGCACAGAAAGTATTGCTTTTAGATGCGGTGCAAGATCCAGGTAACCTAGGTACGATTATTCGAACCGCTGATGCTGCCGGAGTGGACGCTATTATCGTTGGAGAGGGCAGCGTGGATGTGTACAACCCAAAAGTCGTTCGTTCAACGCAAGGAGCTATTTTTCATCTTCCAATTGTAAAAAGCGATTTACTCGAAATGATTTCACTGTTAAAAGAAAGAGGAATAGCAGTTTACGGCACGTCTCTACAAAATGGAAAGGTCTACTCATGCGTAAAACCTTCAAACGAATTTGCGCTGATTGTGGGAAATGAAGGAAACGGCGTAAGCGAGAAAGTGCTGGAACAAACGGATCAGAATCTGTACCTTCCCATCTATGGAAAGAGCGAGTCGCTAAATGTTGCCATCGCTTCTGGAATCTTACTTTATTATTTACGCGGAATGTAGTTGCATCGAGAACGTGTTTTCACTATAATAATACAATAGTTACATATGTAAAAAACGATGAAAGAGAGCAGTAGCTTATGTCCGTTTATGCAGGGAGAAAATGCCGCGACTGAAAGCATTTTTATAAATGTAATAAGTGAATTCACCTCTTGAGTTGACACTTAGACCATCTTACATAGATGTAAAGGTGTTCCGGAGATTCCGTTAACTTGAATGAAGTGAACTGTATACGTCTGTGTATATAGTTAACAAGGGTGGTAACGCGACTAATCCTCGTCCCTTTTTTGGGAGGAGGTTTTTTTATTTGTCATTTTTTACGTTAAAAGGAGGAATAAGTGATGAAAGAACGTTTACAAGAACTTCAACAAGAAGCAATTGCAAAAGTCGAAGCAGCAAGTGCTTTAAAAGAATTAAACGACGTACGCGTAGCTTATTTAGGAAAGAAAGGCCCTATCACAGAAGTGCTTCGCGGTATGGGAAAACTTTCAGCTGAAGAGCGTCCTGTAATGGGAGCACTTGCAAATGAAGTGCGTGAAGCTATTGCATCTAAAATTGAAGAAAAACAAACGGCGTTAGAAGCAGCTGAGGTAGAGCGTAAACTTGCTTCAGAAACAATCGACGTAACGCTTCCAGGACGCCCTGTTAAAGCAGGTACGCATCACCCGCTAACAAGCGTGGTTGAAGAAGTAGAAGATTTATTCTTAGGAATGGGCTATGAAGTAGCAGAAGGACCGGAAGTAGAGCAGGACTACTATAATTTCGAAGCGCTGAACTTGCCAAAAGGTCACCCAGCACGTGATATGCAAGATACGTTTTATATTACGGAAGAAACGCTTCTTCGCACGCATACATCAACTGTTCAAGCTCGTGTTATGAACAAGAATGAAGGCAAAGGACCTGTTAAAATTATTTGCCCGGGTAAAGTGTACCGCCGCGATGACGATGATGCTACGCATTCTCATCAATTCATGCAAATTGAAGGTCTTGTAGTAGACGAAAACATTCGTATGAGCGATTTAAAAGGCACGCTTGAAGTATTTGTGAAAAAGATGTTCGGTGCAGACCGTGAAATTCGTCTTCGTCCAAGTTTCTTCCCGTTCACTGAGCCGTCTGTAGAAGTAGACGTATCGTGTGCAAAATGTGGAGGTAAAGGCTGTAATGTATGTAAACAAACAGGCTGGATTGAAATTTTAGGAGCTGGCATGGTTCATCCAAATGTCCTTGAAATGGCTGGATACGATTCAACTAAATATCGTGGTTTTGCTTTTGGAATCGGTGTAGAGCGTATTGCTATGTTAAAGCACGGCGTGGATGATATTCGTCATTTCTATACAAATGATGTTCGTTTCTTAGATCAATTTAAACAAGTATAAAGGAGGGGCTACGATGTTTGTATCTTATCGTTGGTTACAAGAGTATGTTGACTTATCAGGCGTAACGGCAGAAGAGTTAGCAGATAAAATCACAAAAAGTGGAATTGAAGTTGAAGGTGTAGAAAACTTAAATAAAGGCATCAGCGGAGTGGTAATTGGTCACGTTGTAGAACGTGAACAGCATCCAAATGCTGATAAATTAAGCCGCTGTCAAGTAGATCTTGGCGGAGGAGAAATCGTTCAAATCGTGTGCGGAGCACCAAACGTGGCACAAGGTCAAAAAGTAGCGGTTGCAAAAGTGGGAGCTGTACTTCCAGGTAACTTTAAAATCAAGCGTGCTAAGCTTCGCGGTGAAGAATCGAACGGTATGATTTGTTCTCTTCAAGAGCTTGGCATTGAAAGCAAGCTTGTGGCAAAAGATTATCAAGAAGGCATCTTCGTGTTCCCAAGCGATGCTGAAGTAGGAGCGGATGCACTAGATGCATTAAACTTAAACGATGAAGTATTAGAACTAGGGCTAACACCAAACCGTTCAGACTGCTTAAGTATGTTAGGCGTAGCACATGAAGTGGCTGCTATTTTACGTCGTGAAGTGAAGTATCCGTCAGTAAACGTGCAAACGTCTGATGAGCAAGCAGCTGATTATATTTCCGTTAAAGTAGAGGCAAAAGAAGACAATCCGCTTTATGTAGCGCGCGTTGTGAAAAACGTAAAAATTGCTCCGTCACCATTATGGATGCAAACGCGTTTAATGGCAGCTGGTATTCGACCTCATAACAACGTTGTTGATATTACCAACTATATTTTGCTTGAATACGGCCAGCCGCTGCATGCTTTTGACTATGATCGTCTTGGTTCAAAAGAAATTGTTGTACGTCACGCGTCAGAAGGCGAAAAGTTTGTAACACTTGATGATCAAGAGCGCGTATTAAAAGGCAATCAGCTTGTCATTACAAACGGCAGTGAGCCGGTAGCTCTTGCAGGTGTAATGGGCGGAGCGAACTCCGAAGTAAAAGACGATACGGTAAATGTTCTCATTGAATCAGCTTACTTCAAAGGCTTAACGGTTCGCCAAGCTTCAAAAGACCACGGTCTTCGCAGTGAGGCAAGCGCTCGTTTTGAAAAAGGAATTGATCCTAACCGTACGCGTGTAGCTGCTGACCGCGCAGCAGAATTAATGGCTGAATACGCTTCAGGTGAAGTGGTAAGCGGTACTGTAGAAGTAGATACACTAACTGTGGAACCTGCTGTTGTAGCTGTGTCACTTGGCCGTATTAACGATGTGCTTGGTACAGAGCTATCAATGGAAGAAGTACAAGACATTATGAACCGTCTTCAATTTGAAAACAAAGTGGAAGACGAAACCATTGTTGTAACAGTGCCAACTCGTAGAGGCGATATTACAATTGAAGAAGATATCGTCGAGGAAGTAGCGCGTATGTATGGCTATGACAACCTTCCTACAACGCTTCCTGTAACAGTGGCAACTCCAGGAAAACTAACAGAGTATCAGCTTGGACGCCGTAAAGTTCGCCGTTTCTTAGAAGGTGCGGGACTAGCACAAACAACAACATATTCGCTAACGAGCGCTGAAAAAGCTACTCAGTTTGCACTAAATGCAACAAGTACGATTGGTCTAGCAATGCCGATGAGTGAAGATCGCAGTATCCTTCGTCAAAGCTTAGTGCCTCATTTGCTAGAAGCAGTGAAGCATAATAATGCTCGCCAGTCGGATTCTATTGCGCTATACGAAACAGGCTCAGTGTTCTTATCTAAAGGTGAAGGAGAATTACCGGATGAGCAGGAGCGCGTAGCAGGTGCAATCACGGGTCTATGGCATGCTCACGGCTGGCAAGGTGAAAAGAAAGTCGTTGATTTCTATGTGATTAAAGGTGTACTAGAAGGGTTATTTGCACAGCTTGGTTTGGAGAAACGAATCTCATATGCTCCTGTTAAAAAAGACGGTATGCACCCTGGACGTACAGCGGCTGTATGGTTAGATGAAAAAGAAATTGGATACGTAGGTCAAGTTCATCCTGTTGCTCAGAAACAGTATGGTCTTCGTGAAACATACGTATTTGAATTACACCTTCAAGAGCTATTAGCTGCAGATGTCGAAGAAGTTCGTTATTCAGCTATTCCAAGATTCCCATCTATTACACGTGATATTGCACTTGTGGTAGATAAAAACGTTCTTGCAGGAGAAGTTCAGCGCGTCATCTATACGACGGGCGGAGAACTTTTAAAAGACGTGACGGTATTTGATCTATATGAAGGCGAGCGTATGGAAGAAGGCAAGAAATCTGTAGCTTTCTCTTTACGATACTTAGATCCTGAACGTACATTAACTGATGAAGAAGTAGCAAAAGCACATGGTGCAGTGTTAGAGGCTGTAGAAAAAGAATTTGGTGCAACGCTTCGTTCATAAGAATAAGAAAAGAGATGTGGATTTCCACATCTCTTATTTTTTAGCTAATTTTAAAGCTTTTTCCGTATTAGCAAAATGAATTTTAGCTAAAGAGTTCAGCGCATTCACGCCATGTTTCTTAATGATTTTAGCAGCGGCAATATCAACTTGTGCGCCAGCTCCGCGAGGAATAACCATCCCGGTCTTTTCCGTCAGCAAATCCATTTGTTTTAAAAATGCGTATCTGGCAATAATGGAAGCAGCAGCTACAGATAAATGAACGCTTTCTCCTTTTGTGCTGAAAAAGACATTTTTTTTGATAATTTCTTTTTCCTTTACCACGTGTTTATAATAGGTGTTTTTTTCGACAAACTGGTCAATTAAAATGGCATCGGGTTTTTCAGGATCCAATTTTTTTAACACGTTGGATAAAGCTTTGTTGTGCAACAGAGCTTTCATTTTACCTTGTGACATGCCTTTTTCTTGAAATGCATTATACTTTTCGTTATGTAAAACAAGCAAACTATAGGGAATAAAAGAAACAAGCTGCTTGGCAATTTCAATAATTTTAGCATCTGTTAACTCTTTTGAATCTCGTACTCCTAATTCTTTTAACAAAGGAAGCTGCTCTTTTTGAACATAGGCAGCAACTACGGTCATAGGACCAAAATAATCTCCTGTCCCTACTTCGTCAGAACCGATGACTGATAGTGAGCTGAAGTTTGATGGGAGGTGTGAGACAGGAGCCTTTTTCGCAGCATCTAAAGAGCCTCCCCACTTAGCCGCTTCTGTTTCAGCTTCTTTTCCTTGAAAAAGTACTTTTCCAGAGCGGTACGCAGTGATAGAACAGCCGGGAGTTTTAGCCGAAAAAATACTTCCCTGCGGCAGTTTGGGCTGCAGATAGGATGTGTAATGAAGCTTCATTTTAGCTATTCTATCAGCTGATACCTTAATAACAGCATGTGACATAATGCTTCACTCCTTTCGGGGTATTTTAGTTTACTTTATAAGCACTATCCCTTATGATAGCTTAAATATAGATATGTTTCCATTGAAGTCTTCTTCGTGGTATGATAGGGATTAGGATTTTTCGTGGAACGGAGGATTTTCTCGTGTCAAGACAAGATAAAACACGTGCGACAGTTGACATCTTTGGTCAGCAGTACAGCATCGTCGGTAGCGAAAGTACAAGCCATATTCGACTTGTCGCCTCTATAGTGGATGAAAAAATGCGTGAAATCAGTACTAAAAACCCTTCTTTAGATATCAATAAATTAGCAGTATTAACAGCTGTGAATGCTGTACACGAATATATAAAACTGAAAGAAGACTATGAGAGACTTGAACAAAAACTTTATGGAAAAGAGGAATGACTGAGTCAATGCTTAATATCATTTTAATTATATTGCTTCTTCTAGGCTTTGTAACAGGTCTTAAAAGAGGATTTATTTTGCAGCTCATTCATATTGTCAGTTTTGCGGTTTCGTTTATCGTCGCTTATATGTTTAGTGGAGATTTGGCAAGCCGACTTCGCTTGCTGATTCCGTTTCCGGACAATATTCAGCAGCAAAGTGTCGCATCGTTTGTATTTGATTCTGGAACGATAGAAGACGCTTTTTATCGAATGATTGCATTTGCGATTTTATTTTTTGCTACTCACATTGTACTTCGCCTTGCAGGCTCTGTTTTAACGGCTTTAACCGAATTGCCAATTCTGCGCCAGTTAAATAAATGGGGCGGAGGTGCACTTGGATTCGTTGAAGTGTATATCATCGTTTTTATTTTGTTATACATTGGAGCCGTGATTCCTGTAAGTGAAATTCAAACGCCAATTCAACAGTCTTCAATTGCAATCAATATCGTACAAAATACTCCCTACTTATCGTCTGCGATTCAAGATTTGTGGACTCAGTATGGTGTAATGTAATGAAATTACAATAGCTTGTTGAGAGGGTGTGTCGAAAGTGTCATAATACTTTTGAGATACCCTCTTTTTTTATCGCAGTCTGATCTGCGGTTTTCATGAGGATAAAAGTATGTCTAGATGAAAACTTGAGAGAGTAAATATGTCACTCATCATGTTTTTGAAAGTTTCGTTATTATGATAATAGGCTGGTGAAAAGAGATGAATAAAAAGGATATTATTAAATTGTTAGAAACAATTGCTACATATATGGAATTAAAGGGAGATAACCCTTTTAAAATTTCCGCTTTTCGAAAAGCAGCTGCAGCGCTAGAAACGGACGAAAGAACGCTGACAGAGATTGAGGATTTTACCAAGCTCCAAGGGATTGGAAAAGGAACGGCTGCAGTCATTACAGAGTATATGGAAACAAATGAGTCAAGCGTATTAGAAGAACTAAAGCAAGAAGTTCCTGAAGGACTTATTCCTTTGCTTAAGCTGCCGGGGCTTGGAGGTAAAAAAATCGCTAAATTATATAAAGAGCTAGATATTCGAGATATGGAATCACTGCATCAGGCCTGTATGGAAAATCGAGTGCAGGGACTAAGCGGTTTTGGTAAAAAGACAGAAGAAAAAATTATCGCTGCCATTGAAGAGTTTGGGAAGCGTCCTGATCGTTTGCCTCTTGCTTTTATGCTTCCAATAGCGGAAGAAATTTTAGAAGCCCTTAAACAGATGCATAGCATTGAGCGTTTTTCTCAAGCAGGGAGCATTCGCCGCATGAGGGAAACCGTAAAAGATCTTGATTTTATTATTTCAACAGCTGAGCCTCATGCTGTCCGTGAACAGCTAGTATCGCTGCCAAATGTGAAGGATATCATTGCAAATGGAGATACAAAAGTATCGGTAACGTTAGCCTATGAGTACGATGTGTCTGTGGATTTTCGTCTTGTAGAAGATAAAGCGTTTGCCACAACGCTTCACCATTTTACAGGATCAAAAGATCATAATGTGCGTATGCGTCAATTAGCAAAAGAACGCGGTGAAAAAATTAGCGAGTATGGCGTTGAAAATGCGGAGACAGGCGAAGTTATGACTTTTGAGTCTGAACAAGCATTCTATGAACATTTTGGGCTGTCTTTTATTCCGCCGGAACTTCGTGAAGATGGAACGGAAGTAGATGCATTTGTAAAGCCTCAAACCCTTGTGACCTACGGTGCCGTAAAAGGTGATTTGCATATGCACTCCACGTGGAGCGACGGGGCGTATTCGATTGAAGAAATGGCGGAAGCATGTCGCGCACGAGGCTATGAGTACATGGCGATTACAGACCATTCTCAGTATTTAAAAGTAGCTAACGGTCTAACGCCTGAACGCATTCGTAAACAGCGTGAAGAAATTAATCGTTTAAACGCACAGTTCGATGATTTTACAATACTAGCAGGAATTGAAATGGATATTTTGCCTGATGCAACACTTGATTATGATGATGAACTGCTAGCTGAGCTAGATTTTGTTATTGCGTCCATTCACTCTAGTTTTTCGCAATCACGCGAAGAAATTATGAATCGCTTAAAGCAAGCGTTAAACAATGTTCATGTAGATTTAATCGCTCATCCGACCGGTCGTTTGATTGGTCGCCGCAACGGATATGATGTAGATATTGATATGCTGATTGAATTAGCTAAAGAAACAAAAACGGCTCTTGAACTAAACGCGAATCCAAACCGTTTAGATTTAGCCGCTGAACACATAAAAAAGGCCCAAGAGGCAGGAGTTAAAATTGCTATTAATACAGATGCTCACAATCTAGACATGCTAGAGCATATGGAAATTGGAATATCTACTGGAATTAAAGGCTGGCTTAAACCAGAAACGGTATTAAATACGTATAGTCTCAAAGAATTAACCGCCTTTTTAAATCGACATAAATAAGCAACAGGAGGAATCAGTTTTGCAATCACGTATTTTTCATGTACTAGAGTTTAATAAAGTTAAGGAACAGCTTCAGAAAAAAGTAGCTTCTTCTTTAGGCCGAGAAAAAGTAGCGAATTTGATTCCCTCGACTCAGTATGAAGAAGTAGTCAAATGGCAGGAAGCAACAGATGAAGCTACAACCGTGCTGCGATTGCGTGGCAACGTACCGCTAGGGGGCATTTTTGACGTTCGACCTAGCGTGAAGCGCGCTGAAATTGGGGGAACGCTAAGCTCTAATGAACTTCTTGATGTAGCAAGCACTATTTATGCTGCAAGACAAGTCAAGCAATTTATCGAGCAAGTAGTGGAAGACGAAGATTTACAGCTTCCAATTATAACTGAACATATCGAAAAACTAATGCCTCTTCCTGAGGTAGAACAAACAATTAAAATGAGTATTGATGAGAATGGTACAGTGCTAGACGGTGCAAGCGACCAGCTAAGAGGCATTCGTCAAAAACTTCGCTCAACGGAGTCTCGTATTCGAGAAAAGCTAGAGAGCCTTATTCGCTCCTCGTCTGCTCAAAAAATGTTGTCAGATGCAATTGTTACCATTCGAAACGAACGTTTTGTTATTCCTGTTAAGCAAGAATATCGCAGTGCGTATGGAGGCATTGTGCACGATCAGTCTTCATCCGGAGCAACTTTATTTATTGAGCCTCAGGCGATTGTGACGTTAAACAATGAGCTTCAAGAAGCAAAAGTAAAAGAAAAACAAGAAATTGAGCGTATTCTCATTGCTTTAACCGTTCATGTAGCGGAAGTGGCAAATGAACTCCGTCAAAACGTTTATCTGTTAGGTGAGCTGGACTTCATGTTTGCTAAAGGGCGCTATAGCCATGAGCTAAAAGCTTCAAAACCTAAAATGAACGATCGAGGCTATATTAAGTTAGTGAAGGCAAAACATCCTCTTATTGCACAGGAAGATGTCGTTGCCAATGATATTGAGCTAGGTGATCAATATACGTCTATCGTTATTACAGGGCCAAATACCGGCGGTAAAACCGTAACGTTAAAAACACTTGGATTATTTACGTTAATGGCTCAAGCAGGTTTGCAGATTCCTGCGCTGGATGGATCGGAAATGGCTGTGTTTAAACACGTATTTGCTGATATTGGAGATGAGCAGTCGATTGAACAAAGTTTGAGTACCTTTTCATCTCATATGGTCAACATTGTAGATATTTTACAAAAAGTAGATCACGAAAGTCTGGTCTTGTTCGATGAATTGGGAGCAGGAACGGATCCTCAAGAAGGTGCAGCGCTTGCGATTTCGATTTTAGATCAAGTATATGAAAGAGGCGCTCGCGTAGTTGCGACTACTCACTATCCTGAATTAAAAGCGTACGGCTATAACCGTGAAGGAGTGGTCAATGCTAGCGTAGAGTTCGATATTGAAACATTGAGCCCTACTTACAAGCTGCTGATTGGTGTACCGGGCCGAAGCAATGCTTTTGAGATTTCAAAACGTTTAGGTTTAAGTGCTGAAGTAATTGAACGTGCCAAAGGCTATATTGGCTCAGAAACAAATAAAGTAGAAAATATGATTGCCTCTCTTGAAGATAGCCGTCGTCAATCTGAACACGAGCTAGAAGAAGCTGAAGAGCTAAGAAAAGAGGCTCAGAAGCTTCATAAAGAATTACAGAGTCAGATTATTGAGTTTAATGAAAAACGAGATAAGCTGTACGAAAAAGCTGAAGAAAAAGCTCAAGCCACAGTTAAAGCAGCATCTGAAGAAGCAGAGAAAATCATTAGCGATTTGCGTAAAATGAGTCAAAAAAATCATGCGCTTGTAAAAGAGCATGAATTGATTGAGGCGCGTAAGCGTCTAGAAGATGCAGTTCCAACTCTTGAAAAAAGTAAAAAGAAACCGGCTGTGCCGAAAAAACAAGAGCGCACTCTTCAAGCTGGAGATGAAGTGAAAGTCTTAAGCTGGGGACAAAAAGGAACGCTTGTGGAACGAGTAAGCAATAATGAATGGCAAGTACAAATGGGAATTATGAAAATGAAGGTGAAAGAAAAAGACCTCGAATATATCAGTTCTCCAAAACCTGTAGAAACGAAGCCGCTTGCTACGGTAAAGGGAAAAGATTATCATGTAAATCTAGAACTGGATTTAAGAGGAGAGCGCTATGAAAATGCGCTGATTCGAGTTGAAAAATATATTGATGATGCTTTATTAGCCAACTATCCGCGCGTTTCGATTATCCACGGTAAAGGAACTGGAGCTCTTCGTAAAGGTGTACAGGAATATTTGAAAAATCATCGTTCTGTCAAAAATATTCGTTTCGGAGAAGCTTCTGAAGGAGGTTCTGGCGTTACGGTTGTGGAATTTAAATAAAAGAGTGCTGAAATAAAGGTGTCAGTCGATGCGCTGAACAAGCATATATGAAGATAGAAAATCCGACATGGCTCATGGACTATGCTGGGTTTTCTATCTCTTTTAAGAACGATACAAGTAAAGGAAAGAGACCTGTCAGTTCATTACGTGGAGCGTAATATAAATTAGGAGTGATGCAAAAATGAGGGATTTTTGGAAAGACCCGTATATTGAATCCGCCGCTTATTACAGCGTGGTTGTCTTGAGCATTGTCGTCTTTCTTGTTGTGTTTGAGCTCGTTACTAAGTATAAGAATTGGGAAGAGATTCAAAAAGGAAATATGGCTGTTGCGATGGCAACAGGTGGAAAAATATTTGGATTAGCTAATATTTTTCGCTATTCGATTGAGCATAACGACAACTTGTTAAGAATGCTAGGGTGGGGAATATATGGATTCGTTCTTTTACTAGTCAGCTATTTTATTTTCGAATTTTTGACGCCGAAATTTCGAATCGATGATGAAATTGAACAAGATAACAGAGCCGTTGGGTTTATTTCACTTGTTATTTCAATCGGTATGTCCTATGTAATAGGAGCAGGGATAGGATAGGAGAGAGTCATGGAGAAGTTAGCGAAAATTTTACTCGTTTTATGCGGAGTGTTTATGCTTATTGGTCTTATCTATTTATCTATATAGCTTTTCCTAACATCATGATGACAGCAAAAAAGCTGACCTTAAAGCAGGTCAGCTTTTTTAATGACTACTTCCATACGTCTTCAGCAATTGAAATCACGTGCTTTACTTTATCCCACTGCTGTTCTTCAGTTAGTAAATTTCCTTCTTCTGTAGAAGCAAATCCGCACTGGGGACTTAAACAAATTTGATCAAGAGAAACAAATTCTGCCGCTTCAGCAATTCGTTTTTTCACTGCTTCAGGATCTTCTAAATCTCCAAATTTTGATGTGATAAGACCAAGGACAATCTGAAGATCATCTCGCTTTACATGTCGAAGAGGTTCGAATCCTCCTGAGCGTTCATCATCAAATTCTAAAAATAGTCCATCTACGTTTAACTGACTGAAAATAGCTTTGGACGCATTTTCATATCCGCCGCTTGCTGTATAAGTGGACTGGAAATTCCCTCTGCAAATATGCATTGTAATGACCATATCATCTGGCTTATGCGCAATGGATTCATTGATCGCATCTGTAAAACGTTTCAGTAATTCTTGGGGCGTGAAACCTTTTGACGCGATTTGTTCTTGTCCTTTTTCTGAGAAAAAGACTGCCCACGCAGTATCATCTAACTGTAAATAGCGGCATCCGGCATCATAAAATGCTTGAATGGCTTTTTGATATGTTTTAACTAAATCAGCAAAAAATACATCCGTATCCGAGTAAGAAGACTCTTCAATATGACCTCTGAAAAATAGCATATTAGGACTTGGAATGGTGAACTTAGCTACGTGTTCTTTTCCAGCAGCTTGATGAAGAAATTTATAATCTTCAATCATAGGGTGGTGATTAAAATCTAGTTTTCCAGTCACTTTTATACCGTGAGCTTTTGTTTGGACTCCGTGAAACTGAATTCCGGACTCTGCTTCGTAAAGTTCTACGCCAACAAGCTCTGACAGAAAATCAAAGTGCCACCACGCGCGGCGAAACTCACCGTCTGTGACGGCTTTTAATCCAATTTGTTTTTGCTTTTCTACGAGTTTACGAATTTCTTCATCTTCAATTGCTCGAAGCTGTTTCTTTGTCATTTCCCCGTTTTCCACTTGTAATCGTGCTTGTTTGATACGCTCGGGACGCAAAAAGCTTCCAACGTGATCTGCTTTGAACGGTCCTTTAGTCAATGTTGTTGTCAATTCATACAGCTCCTTAAAAAAATCTAATTTTTATTATATACAAAAAATTCGGATAATGTACAGGGGTAAATCCAATTTTTATTTATTACGCTGCAGGATGAAAGAATGATTAGGTAGAAAAGAGAACATTCAATAACGATTGCATCTAAAAAAAGAATGAACTATAATTTTAATTAGAAAATTCTAATTTTTTATTTTTTTTTGAGGGAGAGGATGCGTGTGGAATCCACCGAAAAGATATGGCTTTCTCAATATCCGGATGAAATACCTGCTAGGCTTCATTATGAACAAAAAAATTTAGCACAGCTTTTTGAAGAAGCAGTTCAAAAGGATCCTAAAAAAAGCGCAATCTATTTTCTAGGGAAAAAAATGACGTTTTCCCAGCTGCATCAAGATTCTCTGAAGCTGTCATCTTACCTTATTGAACTGGGATTAAAAAGAGGGGATAGAGTAGCCATTATGCTTCCAAATTGCCCTCAAGCTGTCATTTCCTTTTATGCGGTTCTGCTTGCCGGAGGAGTAGTCGTTCAAACAAACCCTTTGTATACGGAAAGAGAGTTAGAGTATCAGCTTAATGATTCAGAAGCGACCATGATTATTGCACTCGATTTGCTATATCCGCGTGTAGTAAAAATGAAAGCGTTAACAAAAATAAAGCACGTAGTCATCACCTCTATTCAAGATTATCTCCCATTTCCCAAAAACATAATGTATCCATTTATTCAGCGCAAACAGCAGAAGATAAGCGTGGATGTGAGTCATACGGAGACTACTCATTTATTTAAACGTATTATAGATGAATCCTCTCCCGCAGTATGTAACGCTGAGGGAATTTTAGACGAAGATATCGCGATTTTACAATACACCGGGGGAACAACAGGTTTTCCAAAAGGAGTCATGCTTACTCATAAAAACTTGGTAGCCAATGCAACGATGTGTTCACATTGGTTATACCGCTGCAGGCATGGAAAAGAAAAAGTGCTTGGAATTATCCCATTTTTTCATGTGTATGGTTTAACAACGGTTCTTGTTTTATCGGTTTTGCAAAACTATGAGATGGTTCTTCTGCCTAAATTTGATGCAAAAACGACGCTCAAAACCATTCATAAGCAGCAGCCTACTTTATTTCCAGGTGCGCCGACGATTTACATTGCATTATTAAACCATCCTGATTTAGCAAAATACAACTTATCTTCTATTGATTCATGTATGAGCGGTTCGGCTCCACTTCCTGTGGAAGTGCAGGAGCAGTTTGAAAAGCTCACCGGAGGTAAATTAGTGGAAGGATATGGATTAACGGAAACCTCTCCTGTTACTCATGCTAATTTTCTTTGGAAAGAGAGGATACCAGGAAGCATTGGAGTGCCTTGGCCAGACACAGATGCCAAAATTCTCTCGTTTGAAACAGGTAAAGAAGCTGCTGTAAGCGAAGTAGGAGAAATTGCGGTTAAAGGTCCTCAGGTAATGAAAGGATATTGGAAGCAGCCTGAAGAAACGGAGGCTGTTATGCGAGACGGATGGTTGCTAACAGGTGATGTTGGCTATATGGATGATAAAGGTTATTTTTATGTAGTAGATCGGAAGAAAGATATTATTATTGCCGGGGGATATAATATCTATCCTCGAGAAGTTGAAGAAGTATTATATGAGCATGAAAAAATTCAAGAAGCTGTAGTGGTGGGTGTTCCTGACCCATATAGAGGAGAAACGGTGAAGGCTTACATTGTATTAAAAAATGGTGTAAGATGTACTGAAGAAGAGTTAAATGAGTTTTCTAGAAAGTATTTAGCTGCTTATAAAGTTCCGCGCCTTTATGAATTTCGAAATGAGCTTCCCAAAACAGCGGTCGGTAAGATTCTGCGACGAGCGCTGATTGATGAAGAAAATGAAAAGCATAAAAAGGCGACGTAATCGATCGTCGCCTTTGATTTTTTTCCTGAAACATAATTGACAGATACTTGCGGTTTCTTTATTATAAAGATATGAATGAATAATCATTCATATTTTAAAGGAGCGTATAAGATTGAGAAGAAATAAGCCAAAGTATAAACAGATTATCGATGCAGCTGTAGTAGTAATAGCAGAAAACGGATACCACAATGCTCAGGTTTCTAAAATTGCTAAGCAGGCTGGAGTTGCAGACGGTACGATATATTTATATTTTAAAAACAAAGAAGATGTCTTGATTTCCTTGTTTCAAGAGAAGATGGGACAATTTGTAGAAAAAATTTATGAAGAACTGGCGGGAATTGAAACCGCGGCAGAAAAACTTCATGTGTTAATTGACAAACATTTTTCGTTTCTAGCGGAGGATCATCATTTAGCTACAGTGACCCAGCTCGAACTGCGTCAATCGAACAAAGATTTAAGATTGAAAATTAACGATGTATTAAAAGATTATCTGACTCTCATTGATTCTATTTTGCAGACAGGAATCGAAACGGGTGAGTTTTCTGAAAATATAGATATTCGTCTTGCGCGACAGATGATTTTTGGAACGATTGATGAAACTGTCACAACATGGGTAATGAACGATCATCGATATGGTCTAATAGAATCGGTAGATAAAGTCCATTCCCTGCTGTTAAACGGCTGCAGCGGCTCATAATCGTAAGTGAGCCTGCTGCTCCCCTGCGAGGGGAAAAGCGCAAGGTAATGAAAATAGAAAGAAAGGGTGGCGTAAACAAATGGAAATTATCCAGGTTGAAACTGTTGATGCAATAAGTTTCATTACGTTGAATAGACAACCTGCTAACGCTTTGTCTCAAGACTTATTAAAAGATCTTTCAAGTGTTTTAAAACATTTAGAAGATAGTAAAGAGACAAGGGTTATCGTCATTAAAGGTGAAGGGAAATTCTTTTGTGCCGGTGCTGATATAAAAGAATTCACATCACTTCAGCAGGAAAAAGAATACGAGAAGCTTGCTGTTAACGGTCAAGAGCTCTTTGAGTATATTGAAAATTACCCAAAACCAGTGATTGCAGCTATTCATGGAGCTGCTTTAGGCGGAGGGTTGGAGCTTGCTATGAGCTGCCATATCCGTTTGGTAACAGAAAATGCTAAGCTGGGCTTGCCTGAGCTTCAGTTAGGGATTATACCAGGATTTGGAGGAACTCAGCGATTACCTCGTTATGTAGGAGTTCATAAGGCTTGTGAGATGATGCTGACAAGTGATCCAATATCCGGAAGCGAGGCAGTGGAGTTAGGATTGGCAAATGCAGCTTTTGAAGAAAGTCAGCTTATCAATGAAACATTTTTACTTGCTAGAAAAATTGCCAAAAAAAGCCCAATCTCTGTTAAAGCCACCTTGCAGCTGCTTCAGCATGTAAAAACAGATGCTTATTACAGCGGCATCAAAAAAGAAGCGCAGTTTTTTGGAAGCGTATTCAAAAGCAGGGATGCTCAAGAAGGCGTAGCCGCTTTTATTGAAAAGCGCCAGCCTAAATTTTTAGGAAAATAAGCTTAGGAGGGGAATTGAATGAATATTTACGTGTTAGTAAAAAGAACATTCGATACAGAGGAGAAACTTTCATTAAAAAATGGTCAAATTGTTGAAGATGGGGCTGAATTTATTATTAATCCTTACGATGAGTATGCAGTTGAAGAAGCTATTCAGCTAAAGGAAAAGCATGGCGGGGAGATTACGGTCGTGAGTGTAGGAGGGGAAGAATCAGAAAAAGAACTCCGAACAGCTTTGGCTATGGGAGCAGATAAAGCGGTTTTAATCAATACGGAAGATGACATAGAAGATGGCGATCAGTACACGACTTCTAGGCTGCTGGCACAGTACTTAAAAGAACAATCTCCTGACTTAATTTTGGCAGGAAACGTAGCGATTGACGGAGGTTCGGGCCAAGTGGGACCGCGCGTAGCAGAACAGTTAGAAATCCCTTATATTACGACGATTACAAAATTAGATATCGAAGGTGAAAAAGTGACTGTTGTACGCGATGTGGAAGGTGATTCCGAGGTTATCGAAACGTCGCTTCCTCTTTTAGTAACAGCTCAGCAGGGACTTAACGAACCTCGCTATCCATCTCTTCCAGGGATTATGAAAGCGAAGAAGAAACCGTTGGTTGAAGTGGAATTGGATGATTTAGATTTAGATGAAGATGATGTAGAAGCAAAAACAAAGACAATTGAAATTTATTTGCCTCCGAAAAAAGACGCAGGACGCGTACTACAAGGAGATATAAAAGATCAAGTGACAGAACTGGTCAATTTACTGCATAAAGAAGCAAAAGTCATTTAATAAGTCAAAAGTTAAAACAATGGGGGTATTGCAATGGGACGTAAAGTGTTAGTTCTAGGAGAAGCACGTGATGGGGGATTACGAAACGTATCGTTTGAAGCGATTTCCGCAGCGTCTACTGTAGCTGACGGTGGGGAAATTGTTGCAGCGTTAGTAGGAAAGGACGTAAAAGCTTTAAGTGAAGAGCTTATTGCATACGGAGCGAATAAAGTTGTTGTGACGGAGCATGAAGATTTAGCTGCTTACACATCGGATGGTTATGCTCAGGCGTTATTAGCCATCATTGAAAGTGAACAACCTGAAGCTATCGTATTTGGCCATACGGCTCTTGGCAAAGACCTAGCGCCAAAACTGGCAGCTCGCTTAGACAAAGGACTTATCTCAGATGTGACGGATGTAGAAGTTGGAGGGGATCAAGTAGTCTTCACCCGCCCAATTTATTCTGGTAAAGCATTTGAAAAGAAAATCATGACCGATGCTTTTACGTTTGTCACGATTCGTCCAAATAATATTTCACCGCTTGCAAAAGATGAGGGACGTACAGGCGATGTAGAGGATTTAAATGTTGAAATCAAAAACCTGCGTACAGTTGTAAAAGAAGTTGTACGGAAAGCAACGCAAGGGGTTGATTTATCCGAAGCAAAAGTCGTGATTGCAGGTGGTCGAGGTGTAAAAAGAACGGAAGGTTTTGGACCTCTCCAAGAACTAGCGGACGTGTTAAATGGAGCTGTTGGGGCGTCTCGCGGAGCGTGCGATGCAGATTACTGCGACTATTCTCTTCAGATCGGTCAGACGGGCAAAGTAGTCACACCAGATTTATACATTGCCTGCGGAATCTCGGGAGCCATTCAGCATTTGGCCGGCATGTCAAATTCAAAAATTATTGTTGCCATTAACAAAGATCCTGAGGCGAATATTTTTAAAGTAGCTGATTACGGAATCGTTGGAGATTTATTTGAAGTGGTGCCTCTGCTAACGGAAGAATTCAAAAAGCTGAAAGTACAGTCTGCGTAAGAGGCTGAGACAAAAGGATTTTAGACGAAGTGAAAAATGAACCATTGATCAAGATGTTTGATTAGTGGTTCGTTTTTTTGTTAGGGTAAACGCAGGTTTCATGTGTGTGGGTCTTTCTAGCAGTTGATTGGAGGGCAAGGCGAAGACTCCTGCAGAAAGCAAAGTCTTGCACAGAAATCATCTGCGGTGTCGCAAGCGGTTCAGCCCTTGTATACTATTCGTTCGTCTTTAGATAGGATTCATTTCGTTATGTCTCAGCCTCATGGAAAACGAAATTTTCTACGTATGTTTTTATGTGAATTGTACAAACTAGAGCGGAGAATAAACAGTATAAATGTAAGCAAAAAGTTAGCAAACCTTATTTGAAGGTGATATACTGTGAGTAGAATTTGGATATTGCATATATTTAGGAGGAATTAAAATGGCTATTGCACATGCTACAGATAAAAACTTTACAGATGAAATTAAATCAGGCCTAGTGCTTGTTGACTTTTGGGCACCATGGTGTGGCCCTTGTAAAATGATTGCTCCAGTTCTTGAAGAAATCGATGGCGAACTTAACGATAAAGTTAAAATCGTGAAAGTAGACGTTGATGAAAACCAAGAAACGGCTGGAAAATTTGGTGTTATGAGTATCCCAACTTTAGTATTATTTAAAGATGGAGAGAAAGTTGACCAAGTAGTTGGTTTCCAACCAAAAGAAGCATTAACAGAATTAATTAATAAACACGCGTAAGTCAAAACCTAGCTCAGGCTAGGTTTTTTCTTTTTCTCCACTTTTTCTCTTTTGGGAATACTTTTATTTAGCGAATATGCGTTCGTTTGTTTTATACTAGATGTAAGGAACACCGCCATAAATCCGGCTTATGTGCATGTATTGTAAAGCAGGAAAGAATGTAGGTTACGCTTCATAAGCGAATGTATAGATGGACAGAGTAAGAGAAGAGGAAGGAGAAAAATATGAACGATTATTTAAAAGAAAAGCTGGCTATTTTACCGGATCAGCCCGGCTGTTACTTGATGAAAGATAAATATGGAACGGTCATTTACGTAGGAAAAGCAAAAGTATTAAAAAATCGAGTGCGCTCCTACTTTACCGGATCTCATGACGGAAAGACGCTTCGACTTGTAAACGACATTGTCGATTTTGAATATATCGTCACATCTTCTAATTTAGAAGCACTTATTTTAGAAATGAATTTAATTAAAAAGCATGATCCAAAATACAATATCATGCTTAAAGATGATAAGGGTTATCCCTTTATTAAGATTACAGCTGAAAAGCAGCCCCGACTTGTTATTACAAGAAAAATAAAAAAAGATAAAGGGAAATACTTCGGGCCTTATCCTAACGTTCAAGCTGCAAATGAAACAAAGCGGCTTCTTGATCGCATTTATCCATTAAGAAAGTGCTCTACCATGCCAGACAGACCTTGTTTGTATTACCATATCGGGCAATGCCTAGCTCCTTGCGTAAAAGAAGTAAAAGAAGAGCAAAACAAACAAATTATTGAAAATATCACGCGGTTTTTAAATGGTGGATATGAGCATGTCAAAACAGAATTAACTGAAAAAATGTTAAAAGCTTCAGAAGAACTTGACTTTGAACGGGCTAAAGAATATCGAGATCAAATTGCTCATATCGAAGCGACAATGGAAAAGCAAAAAGTAACGTTTAATGATTTTGTCAATCGAGATGTGTTTGGCTATTCTTATGATAAAGGCTGGATGTGTGTTCAAGTTTTCTTTATTCGCCAAGGGAAGTTAATTGAGCGAGAAGTTTCTATGTTTCCTTTTTATAAAGAGCCAGAAGAAGATTTCTTAACTTTTATCGGTCAGTTTTATGCCAAAAATATTAAGCCAAAAGAAGTAATGGTTCCAGCAACGATTGATGCAGAGTTGGCTGAGAAATTAGTAGAAGCAGAGGTTCAGCATCCAAAGCGAGGCAAAAAGAAAGAATTAGTAGAACTTGCGTGTAAAAATGCAAAAATTGCGCTCGGTGAAAGATTCTATTTAATTGAACGAGATGAAGAGCGCACGGTTGGCGCAGTTGAACGGTTAGGAGAAGAGCTTGGAATTGCCGCTCCTTATCGGATTGAAGCATTTGATAATTCAAATATTCAAGGGACAGATCCCGTTTCTGCGATGATTGTTTTTGTTGATGGGAAACCGGAAAAGAAAGAATATCGCAAATATAAAATTAAGACCGTAAAGGGACCAGATGATTACAGTTCCATGAGAGAAGTCGTTCGCAGACGGTATTCCAGAGCGTTAAAAGAGGGTCTTCCGCTTCCAGATTTAATTGTTGTAGATGGAGGCAAAGGGCATTTAGCTGCAGTACAGGACGTTCTCGAAAATGAATTGGGACTTTTAGTGCCTACAGCAGGTCTTGTCAAAGATGATAAGCACAGAACCTCCAACCTGATGATTGGTGAGCCTCCTCAAATCATACCGCTCGAACGCAATAGTCAAGAATTTTATTTGCTTCAGCGAATTCAAGATGAAGTTCACCGCTTTGCGATTACCTTCCACCGTCAAGTGCGCTCTAAGTCCGCTTTTCAGTCTGTTCTGGACGATATTCCGGGAGTGGGCGAAAAGCGTAAAAAAGCTTTGTTAAAGTATTTTGGTTCGGTGAAAAAATTGAAAGAAGCAACGGTTGATGATATTCGAAATTCAGGTGTTCCTCAAAACATCGCTGAAAAAATTTATGAAACATTGCAAAAATAGTCTTGAAATAATAGAAAATATTTGATAAGCTATTAACTAATTTCATACGACACTTCATCAAATGAAGTGAAGATAGAGGTGCAAATTTAATCAGTACGTATCAGGAAGGGTATGAGCTCTTATGAATGATGCGGAAAGGGAAATTTGCCGAAGTGAACATTACCTCATAGTAATGATTGCTGGTTCTGCGTTGAATAAACGTAGGATTGTCAAGATGTAGATTCTTGGAGAGCTATCTCACGGCAGTGGACGGTTATGTTTTATAATTTTCGTTCGTTAAGCAATGAGAGCTCATCTCATTGCTTTTTTTATTGTCTGAGTAAAAAAATTTAGCTTCTCATCATCCTGCATATGCAAATTTATTGAAAAGGAATGAACAAAATTATGGCATTAATCGTTCAAAAATTTGGTGGAACATCTGTTGGTTCTGTTGAACGTATCCAACATGTAGCAAACCGTGTTATTCAAGAAGCAGAGCGCGGTAACCAAGTAGTTGTTGTTGTATCGGCAATGGGCAAAACTACAGATGCACTGGTGAAATTAGCAAGTGATATTACGGACAGTCCAAGCAAACGCGAAATGGATATGCTTCTTACAACTGGAGAACAAGTAACGATTTCCCTGTTAACAATGGCCCTTCAATATAAAGGGTATGAAGCAACTTCGCTAACAGGTTGGCAAGCTGGTATCCAGACGGAAGCAGTTCACAGCAATGCACGAATCCAGCACATTGACACGACTCGTATTCAAAGCCAATTAGATAGAGGCCGAATCGTAGTAGTAGCTGGATTCCAAGGCTGTTCAGGAGATGGTAGCATTACAACATTAGGTCGAGGCGGCTCTGACACGACGGCAGTAGCTCTTGCCGCAGCATTAAAAGCTGCAAAATGTGATATTTATACAGATGTAACAGGAGTGTTTACGACAGATCCGCGCTATGTAGAAGATGCTCGTAAGCTTCACTCTATTTCATATGACGAAATGTTAGAATTAGCTAATTTGGGAGCAGGGGTGCTGCATCCGCGCGCTGTTGAGTTTGCAAAAAATTATCAGGTACCGCTAGAAGTGCGTTCAAGCTTAGAAAACGAGAATGGAACGATTGTTGAGGAGGAAGTTTCAATGGAACAAAACTTAGTCGTAAGAGGAATTGCGTTTGAAGATAATATTTCACGAGTGACAATTGAAGGGTTAAACAACGAGTTGCAAACTCTTTCTACTATTTTTACAGCATTAGCAAAAGAACAGTTAAATGTGGACATTATTATTCAAAACGTAACGGCTAATAATCGTCTCTCTATCTCATTTTCTATTAAAACCGTAGACGTAGACGCCGCTCTTGCCGTCTTAAAAGAGTATAAATCTACTTTGGGATATACGCGTATTGAACATGAAAGCGGTTTGGCTAAAGTATCAATTGTCGGCTCTGGCATGATTTCTAATCCAGGCGTTGCAGCCGAAATGTTTGAAGTGCTGGCAGGAGAGAAAATTGAAGTGAAGATGGTCAGCACGTCTGAAATTAAAGTATCTACAGTTGTACCGCATGCTGATATGGTAAAAGCTGTTGAGACGCTTCACGTAGCATTTGAATTAGAAGAGCAGCAAGCAGTGCAAGTATAAAGAAGAGAAAAAAGACGTGGTATCTCCACGTCTTTTATATATACGTATTTCCTACTTTTTATAACGCTCCGCGCGTGTTTCGGTAGGTAAGATATCTTTTCGGTCCCACTGCACGGAAATCAGCACTTTTCCGTTCTTTTCTTTATGTGTTAAGTAGGCTTCTGTTAGGCAGTTGTTTTGACGCTGAATCTGTTCAGCCACAAATCCTGACTCAAGATGAAACGAACAAGTTTCCTGCTGAAATCTTTTGCTGACCACATCACCTGATAACTCAAGCTCGAGTGAATATTTATCTTTTTTTGCAAGCGTCAGTGTTCCCCAGGAAGCTGCTTTAAAAAAAGCGACGATTTCATCCATTGTATTTAATGGGTATTTCCGCGCAAGGTGTTTTCCTGCCCAGTATGAAATGGTATTTGTTTCGTCTCCAAGAAGCTCTGGAATTAACACGTCACGCAAAAGGCTGTATCCGAAATATGAAACGTGATCAAGAGTTCTCTCTGTTTCAGCTGTGACATTAGGTTCTGATGTTTCCATTGTCTCTTCAAGTTCTTGCTGTGATTCTGTTTGTAAATTGCTCATGCTTTCCCCTCTTTCTTTACTACTATTATATACAAATCTAAAAAACCTCTCACGCATTTTTTTAATAAAATGTAAGAGGATCTTTATTATGGTAAAAAGAGTTAGATGTAAAGATGAAAAATCCATAATATACCTTTTAAAAGGGTACTTTTACCTGTGTAAATGTTTTGTGAACTTGTTTACAATAAAAGCATAAAGTAAACGCTTACTTATTTGTGGCANGGCCCGTTGGTCAAGCGGTTAAGACACCGCCCTTTCACGGCGGTAACACGGGTTCGAATCCCGTACGGGTCATCAAAAAGCATGTACAACAGTACATGCTTTTTTTCTACTCTTTTTTACATATAAAAAAAGCACCTTTTAGATAAAAGGCACTTTCCAAAAACTCGCTATCTATTTGATATAAGCAGCAAGTTAACCGCGTTTTGCACCGCGTCCACCGCGTTTTGATTCGGTATGGCGTTTTAGGGAAGATAAACGTTCTTCACTGTCTTTTAAGAAACGATTCATTTTTTGTTCGAATGTTTCTTTTGTACGGAAATCATTACCGCCACCACGATTGTTATTACGTTGTGGGCGTGAATCACGTGGACGGTCTGAGCGTGGCGCTCTTGCAGGACGCTCTGGTCTTTCTGGACGTTCTGGTTTGTCTACCGCTTTCTTAATTGAAAGACCAATTTTACCATCTTTCTCAACGTTAATTACTTTGACTTCAACTTCGTCGCCCACTTTTAAATGGTCGTTAATGTCCTTTACGTAATTATCAGCTACTTCACTGATATGAACCAAGCCTGTTGAACCTCCTGGTAACTCAACAAAAGCTCCAAAGTTCGTAATACCTGTTACCTTTCCCTGTAACTTGCTGCCTACTTCGATTGACATAAAAAAAATGCTCCTCCTTAAATGATAAAAGAAATCAATTTATTATATTATACAAAAAGCAAAAATACACTGTCAACGAACCATACGTTTAGTCTTTTTTTACATTAAAGATAATTTCCCCGTCTTCTGATAAAAAATAATCTCTGCGGGCAATCTTTTTAATATAATCATCGTCATTTAACTTGACGATTTCACCTTTTAACTGTTTTTGCTTGCTTTGTAATTTTGTCAGCTGCTGTTCTAATTTCACCTTCTCAGCTTTTTTGTTCTCAATAGCTGAGGTTTGCGTAATTAAAGCTGATACCATCAATCCACCAATGATTAAGGCCAACACTCCGAAAACAGTCAAACGCCTAATTAAACCGATACGCTTTCGATCTGTATTTTGTTTAATTTGCTCTTGTTTATGGCTATAATCAGTATTTAACTTCGCGACCTTTTTTTTTCGTACCGCACTCATTGAATTAGTCGTCCCCCTTGTTTTTTAAAGTGTTCACCCATGCAACGATTCTCATTATCATATTCTTTGCACGATTGTAAATTCCTTCTATATACCGAAAACCCATATGTAAAAATCGTTTTACAGGTTTAGGCATCATTCTCCAAAATACGAAAAGAAGCCACCTGGTCGGTACGTAAATAAGCTTTAGACAGAATACGAGCAGCTTATGAACAGCTCGGTAGATCCCTAAAGCGACTACAACTAAAATATGAATAAAGAAGCGGATAGGCTTGACCAAAAAAATATTACTAAGCGTTAAAACACCTCGATATAAACTTAATACGCTCGAGACAGTAAATGTTAATACTTTTAAATACAGTGATTGAAATAAGCTTTGATACGCGGCAAAGCCGCAAAACAAAGCAAGAAACGCATACAAACGCAGTTCTCCTTCATTCACTAAAAACAACACGTAAAAAATGAGAAGAGCTTGCACCATCCAAAACAATACGTCATTCACAAATACAAACCATGGGCGTGATTTAGAGCGATTAACAAAGTAACGATAAGTATCGAGAGAAGCACCTAAACCGCTTCCCATCGATACCATCGCAAGCATTGTATAGAGCTGAATGTTTAAACTCATCGAAACAACTTACTAAAGAATCCTTTAGCCTTCTCCGATTGGTTCTCATCTAAGTAAACTATATCAAAGATTTTTCCTTTTATCGATACAATTCCTTGATCAACGTCTAAATTTTTCATTTGCAGATTTTGCCCTCTAACTGACAAGAAACCCATCACTGTTTCAAGTAAAAATTCCTCATTGTCAAAGCTCTCTACCTGCTTCACACCCGTGATATCTAAGAGACGCCGACCCTTCATCACTAAATCATGATTTGGAGTATGGTCTTTGTTTGAATTGCTTGTTTCGTAAAATTGGCTCATATCTTCATCCCCACCTCATTCATTAAGAGCATTCGCTCTTGTTATCTGTTGTTTAAAACATATGAATGAGAAAGGTGATTTAGAACAAGCCTTCATCAGTTATACTTCAGATGAAATACGCTCTTCTTTGACAATTGAGTACAAATTAGCTGCTTCTTCTTTTTTAGCTGCTTCTTGAAGAGCCTCTATTTTAACGGTAATTTTCTTCGTGCCAAATGTGATCGCTAACTCATCTCCTACTTTCACATTTGTGCTTGCTTTTGCAACGATACCATTAATGGTAATACGGCCCTTGTCTGATACTTCTTTTGCTAATGTACGGCGCTTAATTAAACGTGATACTTTTAAAAATTTATCTAACCTCATAATTCCCTCACCTTTCTGTTTTACAAACCTGTTTTTTTGGCGTCTTCCCAAAATTCATCTAACTCTTCTAACGAAAAAGATTCAAATGGTTTTTCAGAAGCTCTCACTTTTTCTTCAATATATTGAAATCGATTTAAAAATTTTGTATTCGTTTTAGCTAATGCAGCTTCAGAGTCAATTTTATAAAACCTTGCAATATTCACTAAAGCAAATAAAATATCTCCAAATTCATCGCTCATTTTTTCTTTATCAGCATGCTGTACTTCCTCTTGGAATTCAGCAAGTTCTTCCTGTACTTTCCCCCACATTGGTTCAACTTCTGACCAATCGAAACCAACTTTTGCAGCTTGTTTTTGGTATCCATGCGCTTTCATTAAAGAAGGCATAGCCCCAGGTACAGAAGCTAACAGAGAAGAAGGTTCCTCTCCTTTTTCTTCTTTTTTGATTTCATCCCAATTTTTCAAGACCTCATCTGCATTATTCACGCTCACTTCCCCAAATACATGCGGATGGCGTCTTACCATTTTCTCTGAAACACTGCGAATGACATCATCAATTGAAAACATTCCTTCATCTTCACCGATTTGGGCATGAAGCAATACTTGCAGCAATACATCACCGAGCTCTTCAATCATATTATCGTCATCTTGACGGTCAATTGCATCTAATAACTCATATGACTCTTCTAGCAAATAGCGCTTGAGCGATTCATGCGTTTGTTTTTGATCCCAAGGACATCCGTTTGGCCCTCTGAGCGTGGCAATAATCCTTCTGAACGAGTCAAATTGATGATATAAAATTGTTTCGTCTGCTACTGGAGGCACATAAATAGTCGTTAAGTTATTGAGCGACATTTCTCTATCCAATTCATACAGCTTGACCGGCTGGATTTTTTCTTCACTGCTTCCCGCTGCTGTTACAATATAAACGGGGTAATCATCAGGAACGTGTTCCATCAGTGTTAGCTTTACCTCTGAAGCAACGAACTGATCGTACACTTGAGCAATTAGAACATGACCGGTTAACTCTATTTCGCTTCGCTTTAAATCTGTTCCATCTAGCAGCTGAAATCCTTCGATAGGATCGATCTTTAGCGCACCAAAAATTGGGTCTAAGAAGCTTTGTCCTCCTTTAATTTCAACAGGAATGCCTCGTTCTTTTCCTTTTTGTAAAAGTAATTGAACCGTACGTTCTGCCACTAAAGGGTGCCCAGGAACGGCATACACCACTTCTTCTATTGAAGCTTTATCGATTAAATCATTTGATATATGTTCATATACCTCTTCAAATGCATCATAAGATTCGTATACGTCATCATAGGATACATACGTCAAGCCTTCACTTTCTAATTCTTTGATTACAGGATGTTCTTTTGTGCGCATATAAATATGCTTTTCCTGCTGTAGCAAGCGATAAATACCTACAGGTAGCTGTTCTAAATCGCCTGCTCCTAAACCAATAACTGTTACTTTACCTGTCATTGCTTCACCTTCTTATTTATTTTTTAATACGTATTTAGCTAAAACACTTCCCATTGGAAGTAAACGTAATTCCTCTTCGGTAAAAATGTGTTGTTTCATAATGATAAACAAATAAAACAAACCGCCTATTAAAACACCAGCTCCTGTTTCAACCACTTGTTTGCTTGTATCTAAACCATTAGACCATACAAAGTGATGTAAACAAAATAAATAGCTTTGCAAAAGAACGACCATTGCTATGCCCGTTATAAAAATACCTCCACTCGCCTTTTTCGGAACAAGAGGTACAGCTAACTTTTTATACAGACAAAATAGATTGATTGCTGCAACGATAGCGAATCCAGCTGAGGAAGCAATGGCTGCTCCTATGGTTTGAAAATCTGGTATTAGCCAAAGATTCAATATTAGTTTGACTGCCATGCCAGCGATGACGGCTATTACAGGCGCAAAAACAGCTCCCATCCCCTGCAGCACAGCTCCAGCAGTTGCTGCTACTGTTGTAAATATAACTAACAAGCTCAAAATTTGTAAAACGTCCGTTCCGTGGGAGTCACCGTATAAAAGCATATTAATGGGTTTCATCAGCGCAATCAAGCCAAAAGCTGCTCCAACTCCGACTACAAGCGATAGACGGAGAGACAGCTGAACTTTTTCAACCACAAATGACAAGTTCTTTTTCGCAATGGCTGAAGAAATAACAGGTACAAGCGAAAGCGAAAAAGCTGTACCTACTACTGTACCTAATTGAATCAACGGAAGACCGCGGTCGTAAATACCTTTTAAAATTTGTGCTGCTTCTTCAGCCATGCCGTGCGCCGTTAGACTAGAATATAAAGTAAAGGAGTCAATAAGCTGGATAAACAGCAGACCCATACCGCTAATACAAATTAATAAGCCTTGAATAATAAGGATTTTAAATATTCTCTTGATGTCTGCTTTTTTTATGCGTTGAAATACTCCCTTAGAATTTGTCTTTGTTCTAAAAACAAATAAAAATAAAATAATAAGGGATGTGATACCGCCTGTTATGGAACCAAAAATAGCTCCCGCCCCTGCAGTATATAGATCATAACCATGTTGGATCAAGAAAATAGACAGATACAAAATAGTCCCTACCCGTACAACTTGTTCTGCAATTTGAGACAGCGCTGTAGGAAACATATTATGTAATCCTTGATAATAACCACGAATAACAGCAATAAACGGAATAAGTAAAAAGGAAAATGAAATAATTTGAATGAGAACCGTTAATTTACGATCTCCCATCCACTCGGCAATCGTTTCTGCGAAAATATATTCAAACGCAAATATCGTGCAGCCTACTACAAACAAAAAAGCAAACGAAACTTGAAGTATTCCTCGGATTTCCTTTCTCCGATTTGTTACCGCATACTCAGCTACTAACTTTGAAATAATTACAGGGAAACCATATGTACCTAGCTGTAGCGCAATTCCATATAGCGGATAAACTTGCTGATAGATATAAAACCCTATATCTCCCGCGATATGGTGATATGGAATACGATAAGTGGCACTTAAGATTTTCGTAAATAAACCTGCGAGCGTTAAAATAATGGCGCCGTTAAAAATAGAATAGAGCTTTGATTGTTTCTGCATTCCTACACCTTTCACCTGCAGCTTGTAATGATGTGAACAACTCTTTTTATTAGCCGCTAACCGCAATAGAACAGAGCTTTGTTCTTATAAAACATCCTGCACTTTCCAATAAATAAAATACCGTACCATTATATCATGTTCTCTTTATTTCTAAGGTAAGACAGCATGAAAAAGGCAGCAGAAACTGCTACCTTTTCAGTAAATAATGTAAAATAAAGATAATTACGCTTACTGCTCCATTTGACGAGATAAGAAGCTAGCTGCTGTTTCGGCGGCTTTATGCTCTACTTCACCAAGGGACTTATCTTTTGAGAAAATGACAACAGCTCCAATCGGATCTCCATTTGCAATAATCGGACCGATTGTGTAAGAAGAAATATTTTCTTCGTATCCATCGACAAATTCAAGGTTTTTCCCATCAGTTACTAAAGAAGAACTGCGGCTTTCCATAACAGATTCCACTAACGAACTAATGTTTTTATTTAAGTATTCTTTTTTAGAACTTCCTGCTACCGCAATAAATACATCGCGGTCACAAATAAGTACAGGATGACCCAAGCTATCGTATAGCGCTTCGCCATACTCTTTTGCAAAGTCTCCTAATTCACTAATTGGCGAATATTTCTTTAAAATAACTTCTCCATCGCGATCGACGAAAATCTCTAGGGGATCTCCCTCTCGGATGCGAAGCGTTCTTCTAATTTCTTTTGGAATCACAACGCGACCCAAATCATCAATACGACGAACAATACCTGTTGCTTTCATTCATTGAAGCCTCTCTTTCATATGATGATTAAAATAGTTGGTGAATATCACTGATGGCTATATGATAAAAGGTTCACCTTTGTTGAGGTTAGTATTCTTCACTCTACAACTTCTATTCACCAACCATCTCTTTTTTTGTTAAAAAGTGTGCTTTTATTAAAAAAATGTCCAAAAAACCGCCAAAACATGGGGATTTGGGTATTTTTATTTCGGCTATATAAAAAGAAGGCTCAAAAATGAGCCTTCTTTTTAATTCGTAACTTGTTCTTTTTTAACAGTGGCTACTCCTTTTACTAACTGGTACACAATATTGAGCCATTCTTTTTGAGCAAGTCCTTTTACATTAACCACTAATTTTACTTTCTTGCCTTCCATACCTAAGCTGACCATTCTGCCAAATTGATCACCTAGCATGAATAATTTCTGGCCGTCTACCGTTGAGCTCGCTTCTTCAGACAGCAGAATAGAAATTTCTTGTTTTGACTGAAGAATAGATTCTACTAAGTTCTGCGTTGCATATACTTTTGTTTCCGCTACTTTAAACAAATACTCAACCTCAGCCGGATACTCTCCAAAACGATCAATCATTTCATCCTGCAATTCTTGAATATCCTCTAGTGCTTCAATTCCTCTAAAGCGCTTATACATCTCAATTTTCAAGCGGCCGTCTGTAATGTACTGATCAGGAATATACGCGTCTAAGTCCAGATTCATTTCTACATTAAATTTCACATTTTCTCCGTCAGACCCGCGTCTTTCCTCTATCGCTTCTTTAAGCATTTGCGAGTAGAGATCGAAACCGACAGAATCGATAAATCCATGCTGCTGAGCACCCAGTAAGTTTCCGGCACCACGTATTGAAAGATCACGCATAGCAATTTTAAAACCAGAACCTAATTCGGTGAATTCTTTAATAGCTTGCAGACGCTTTTCAGCTACTTCTGTCAGTACTTTGTCTTTGTGATACGTAAAGTACGCATATGCCACACGGTTTGAACGACCTACACGCCCTCTTAATTGGTACAGTTGTGATAATCCCATCTTATCAGCGTTGTTGACAATAAGCGTATTTACATTTGGAATATCTACTCCCGTTTCGATAATGGTTGTACTCACAATCACGTCATATTCGCCTTCTAAAAAGCTTAAAATAACCGCTTCGAGTTCGGTTTCATTCATTTTTCCGTGGGCATACGTTACCCTAGCATCAGGCACGAGCATCGAAATTTCTTCTGCTTTTCGTTCAATATCTTCTACGCGATTATATAAAAAGTAAACTTGGCCATCACGCGCTAACTCACGCTCAATCGCTTCACGAACTAGAACCGGATTATACTCCACTACATATGTTTGAACCGGAAAACGATTTTCAGGCGGCGTTTCAATAACAGACAAATCCCTTACGCCCAACATAGACATATGTAATGTTCGTGGAATAGGCGTTGCTGTAAGTGTAAGGACATCAACGTTTGCTTTCATTTGCTTGATTTTTTCCTTGTGCGTTACACCAAAACGCTGCTCTTCATCGATAACTAACAATCCTAAATCTTTATAAATCACGTCTTTAGATAGTAAACGATGTGTACCAATCACTACATCTACGGTCCCGTTTTTTAACCCTTTAATTGTTTCTTGCTGCTGTTTACGGCTGCGAAAGCGGCTCAACAGCCCAATGTTGATTGGATAGTCTTGAAAACGCTCACGGATGGTTTCATAATGCTGCTGAGCTAAAATAGTGGTTGGCACTAAAATAGCCACTTGTTTTCCATCTGTCACAGCTTTAAACGCAGCACGAATGGCTACTTCCGTTTTTCCATATCCAACGTCTCCGCAAAGCAGACGATCCATTGGTCTTTCATGTTCCATATCCTTTTTAATTTCTTGTACAGAACGAAGCTGATCTTCGGTTTCTTGATAAGGGAAAGCTGTTTCAAATTCTCTCTGTAAATCGCCATCCGGAGAAAATGCATAACCTTTACTTGCTTCACGCTCTGCATACAGTTTAATTAAGTCATCAGCGATGTCTTGAACAGAAGACTCAACTTTTCGTTTCACTTTCTTCCAGTCATTTCCGCCAAGTTTATATACTTTTGGCTCTTTCCCTTCAGAGCCTACATATTTTTGTACTTGATCAATCTGTTCAACAGGAACGTACAGCTTGTCAGAGCCTTCATATTTGATATGGATATAATCTTTATGATTACCGTTAATCTCTAACGTTTCCATTCCTAAGTAACGGCCAATACCGTGGTTCACGTGTACGACATAGTCACCTACGTTTAACTCTGAATAGCTTTTAATACGCTCTGCATTGGAAAGCTTTTGACGACGCTTTGATTTCTTTACCCGTTTTTTAAACAATTCTTCCTCGGTTAAAACAGCTAATTTTTGCATCGGCAGTTCAAAGCCCATTTGTAAATCGCCTTCAATGATTTGAACAAGACCTGGCACAAGCTGACCATTTCCATCTAAAATAGATGAATCAATATCATAATCTGCCAGCACACCTTCAAGTTTTTTCACGCGCTCTTTATCTGCTCCTAAGAGGACTACCGTATAATTAGCATTTTTCCAACGTTCAATTTCACTTTTTAATAAGTTCATTTGGCCGTAAAACTGCTGCATCTGCTTACATGAAATATTAATAATATTTTGTGGACTAGTATACGATACGTGCTTCAAAAATAACGATAAGTATAAAAACTGATGTTTTGCTCGCTGAATAAGAGATGGGAGCTTATGAGATAATTGAACGTCTCGAACAATTTGCCCCTGTCCTAATAATTCGGTTATCCATTCAGCTTCCTCTGTTTCAAGCTGATCAGACGTTTCTTGAATTCGAGTGGTCTCATCAAAGATGACAAGGCCGCCTTCTGGTAAATAATCTAGTAAACTAGCAGGCGATTCGTAGAAGAATGATAAATACTTGAACATATTTTCAAGAAGTTGACCTTGACGCAGCTGTTCGATTTCACCTTTAATATTTTCTGTTAAGGTAGCTTTTAGCGCTGCGTTTTTTACTTGTTGCAGCGTCGAAGCCAGCTGTGCTTCTAGTTCTTCAATTCCTTGGGCTACTTCATTTTGATTCACAATGATTTCCGTAGCAGGGCCGATTGAAATTTCTTTTAACTGCTCTTGAGAGCGTTGATCCTCGATTGTAAAAGTACGAATGGAATCAATCTCCGTATCAAATAGTTCAATTCGGACAGGTAGCTCTTCTGTTAACGGATAAATGTCAATGATTCCTCCGCGCACACTAAACTCACCCGGAGCTGAAACCATCGATGCCCGCTCATAGCCCAACTCAACTAACCTTTTTAAATAATGATCAACGTCGATGTCAATTCCCATTTGAAACGGCAGCTGTGTTTGCTCCCATCTTGCTTTAGGAGGCAGCAGCTTTCGAATTCCTGCAAGCGGTGTTACAACTACTCCACCTGTATGTTGACTCCAATAATTGAGTACTTCAATTCGCTGAGCCTTTAATTCTGGACTTGCAATCCCCACTTCTGTAGCAACTAAATCGTTAACAGGGTATAAGAAAACGTCTTTTTCCGGTAAAAGATGCAAAAGGTCTTCATACACTTTTTGAGCTTGATATAAATTATGAGTCACTACTAATAAGGGGTATTTTTTATCCTCATTTAAGAGTGCCATTAATACAGATCGAGCTGAACCGGAAATTCCCGTTACTAACTGTTCTTTCAAACCTTCTTCTAAACTGCTGACAACAGCTCCAATTTCTTTATTTTCTTCAAATTGCTGTCTAATCCCTCGCAAAGGAATTCCCTCCTCCCATGATATGTCTAAACTAAACAGAAAAACGCTTTGGTTTGAGACCAAAGCTTTTTATTGTATAAATGTTTCGTACTGATGATAGTCTGGATTTCGTTCTAGCGCTTCTTGACAATCTTCACAAATAATTTTAACCACGATATCTCCACTATTATGGTAGTGAATAAAGTCTTTTCGTTCATCTGCGGTTAGGTGATTAAAACCGAGTGCTTCTGTATTGTGAGCTGTCTTTTCTATCATACCGACTTTTGCGCCACAATGTCTACAGAAATAATGAATAGACATACAAATCCTCCCAAATCTTTTAGTGTTAGTATGGACGATTGAGAGAAATTTTATTCTACTTAATTATAGCGATTCATTACTTCTAAGAACGGTTTACCTAAAAAATCCTCACTCGCGTGTACAGACGTTTTCATCGCTTCTTCCATATGAACCATTTCATCTTCTGTAAAGCGCCCTAGTACGTAATCAACTACTTTCATACCGTTTTTCGGACGATCGATTCCAATACGAATTCGGTTAAACTCTTGGGTTTTTAAATGCTGAATAATTGATTTTATTCCGTTATGGCCGCCCGGACTTCCTTTTGTACGCAATCTTACTTTTCCGCACGGTAAATCTAAGTCATCGTAAATAACAAGCAAGTCTTCGACGTCTATATCAAAATAGTCCATTAACGGGCGAATACTTTCTCCTGATAAATTCATATATGTTAGAGGCTTTAATAATATGACTTTTTCTCCTTTTATTATACCTGTTCCATATATTCCGTTAAACTTTGTTTTATCTAATGAAATCATAAACTGTTCAGCAATTTTATCAATTGCCATAAATCCTATGTTATGACGGGTACGGTCATATTCTTTTCCAGGATTCCCTAAACCAACGATTAATTTCAAAATAGATACTCCTTTCCACTCTATGTAAGTTGTACATAATAGGTAAATGTCTTTAATGTTTTACATTACTATATAGTATCACTTTTATTATAATCAATTCACACAAAAAGACGTAACCTTTTGGTTACGTCTTTTTATATTATTCTTTGTTATCTTTTTCTTTTGTTGCTTCAACATCGCCTTTAGCATCCTGAACTTCGCCGCTGTCCGGCTCTTCTTCCTGTTGAGGAGGTAGCACAGAAGCAACTGTATCTTCTGCATCATGCGTAATTTCTAGCTTTTTATCTACCTTAATATCCGCTACTGTGATTGTATCATTAATTCCTAACTCTGATACATCTACGTCAATAGACGATGGGATATCCTGCGGCAAGCCTTTTAATGAAATTTCATATAGAGACTGCTGTAATACGCCGCCTTCTTTTGTTCCTTTTGCTTCTCCTACTAGAGATAAAGAAACTTCAGTATCAATTTCTTTCTTCATGTCGACCACTTGGAAATCGGCGTGGACAATTTCGTTTTTTAATGGATCAGTTTGAATATCATGTAACATTACGGAATATTTTTGCTTATCCACTTGTAATGTTAACACTCCATTGCGTCCTGCTTCACGAATAGTCTTAATAAAATCAGCACTGTTTAAGTAAATAGGTGTGGATTCTGTTTTATTTCCGTAAACAACCGCTGGGAAGTTTCCTTCGTCGCGAATCTTTCTATTTGTAGAATTTTTGAAATCCGTTCTTTTATTTGCTTGAATTGAAATACTCATTTTATTCACCTTCCAGTATGTTTTCTACTTAAAATGTACCCTTTTTAGAAGGTTGCTAAACATGAAACCCAGTTTGAACAGTAATATATCTTTGTTCTTTCCGTCCAAAGCGCTTTAAAATCAAGGGTTAGCACATTTAAATTTTTTTCAAAAAAACCTCTTTCCAAATGGAAAGAGGTTCTGTTTATCAATCAAATAATGTACTAACTGATTGCTCTTCGTGAACACGAATAATCGCTTCACCGATTAACGGAGCTACTGAAAGTTCTGTTACTTTATCAATTTTCTTATCTTCTGTTAAAGCAATAGAGTTTGTTACAGCTAGCTCTTTGATTGTAGAGTTTTGAATACGCTCAATCGCAGGGCCTGAAAGCACTGGGTGTGTACAACAAGCATATACTTCTTTTGCACCTGCTTCAATTAATGCACTTGCACCAATTGTAATTGTACCAGCTGTATCAATCATATCATCAATCAAGATTGCTGTTTTTCCTTCCACTTGTCCAACAATGTTCATAACTTCTGCTACGTTTGGACGTGGGCGACGTTTGTCAATGATAGCAATCGGCGCTTTTAGACGTTCCGCTAAACGGCGAGCACGCGTTACGCCACCGTGGTCCGGAGATACAACAACAACGTCATCAAGGTTTTTACTTTTGAAGTATTCACCTAAAATTGGAACACCTACTAAATGGTCAATTGGAATATCGAAGAAACCTTGAATTTGAGGAGCATGTAAATCTAATGTGATAATACGAGTAGCTCCCGCTTTTTCAATGATATTTGCTGCTAATTTGGCAGTGATTGGTTCACGTGCACGAGCTTTACGATCCTGACGAGCATAGCCATAGTAAGGCATAACGATGTTAATTGTTTTAGCTGATGCACGTTTTAATGCATCAATCATAATTAATAATTCCATTAAGTGTTCGTTAACTGGAGCACTTGTTGATTGAATGATAAATACATCACAACCACGGATACTTTCTTCAATGTTAATTTGAATTTCACCGTCACTGAAACGATCAACCGAACATTTACCTAATTCCACACCAATTACTTTTGCGATCTCTTCAGCTAAAGCCTTGTTTGAATTTAGCGTAAATAACTTTAAATTTTCATCAGCATATACATTTGACATTTTATTGTGAAACCTCCGTCAGGATTTTTTATTAATATCAAGCTTTTCAGCATAGTTTTCTTTATTTACTTGTTTCGCACGAGCAATTGATAATGCTTTTCCTGGCACATCATCCGTTACGGTTGAACCAGCTGCAACATAGGCGCCTTCACCAATTGTTACAGGTGCAATTAAGTTTGAGTTACATCCTACGAATGCCCCATCTTCAATCTTTGTTAAAAATTTATTTTTCCCATCGTAGTTAACTGTAATAGATCCGCACCCTAAGTTTACACCTTTTCCGACCTCTGCGTCTCCAATATAACTTAAATGAGAAGCTTTGCTACCTTTGCCAAAAGATGCTTTTTTAATTTCTACAAAGTTTCCTACGCGCACTTCATCTCCAATTAATGATTGAGGACGAATATGTGCAAATGGGCCAATTGTGACTTCGTGACCAATTTCACTATCGTGAGCAACAGAATGGCGAATAGAAGTATTATTACCTATTTTGCAGTCTTTAATTTCACTGTTAGGTCCTACTTCACAATTCTCTCCAATTACAACTGTTCCTTGAATAACCGTACCAGGATAAATAACCGTATCTCTGCCAATGACAGCATCTGCTGAAATGTACGTGTTAGAAGGATCCACAATCGTCACTCCATTTAACATATGCTGCTTGTTGATGCGCTTTTTCATTGTTTCTTCTGCTTGAGACAGAGCAAATCGATCATTAACGCCCAATGTTTCAGCAAAATCGGATGTTTGATATGCAGAAATAATTTGACCTTCATTTTTTAGAATTTCGATAACATCAGGTAAATAATACTCTCCCTGTACATTATCATTTGAAACTTTTGAAAGTGTCTCAAATAATTTCTCATTATCAAAACAATACGTACCAGTATTAATTTCCTGTACAAGACGCTCTTGTTCTGTGGCATCTTTATGCTCCACAATCTTTTCAACAGACCCTTGTTCATTTCGAATGATGCGTCCATATCCTGTTGGATCTTCTGCATGAGCTGTTAAAATAGTTGCCATTGCATTTGTTGCTTCATGATGCTTTAATAAAGATTCAATTGTTTCAGCTGTAATAAGCGGAGTATCTCCACATACAACAATTGTCGTACCTTTTTCATGTGCAAGTAAAGATTCTGCTTGCATTACTGCATGAGCTGTTCCTAACTGCTCTTCTTGTAAAGCAAATAAGCTTTTATCTCCAACATGTGATTTCACTTTTTCGGCACCGTGACCTACAACTGTAATTAAATTTGTTAAATCCAAACGTGATAACTGATCAATTACGTGTTGCACCATCGGTTTGCCACACACAGGGTGTAACACTTTATATAAAGATGACTTCATACGTGTACCCTGACCAGCTGCCAATATGACTGCATATCTTTTTGACATAACAGGCCTCCAATTTTACCTTTTTATCCATTAAGAATATTATATCAAAAATGACAGCATTTCAAGGAATCATTTATAAGTCATGAATTTTATTTTTTGGTAATGCTAAAGTTTTACAAAGGTGTGAAATTATATAAGTGGTAATCAAAAAGAAAAGAGCCTACTTTTCAGTAGACTCTTAATGTATCATATGTTTACGAAGCACCCGCTTCTTCGAATTCAACTTCTACCTCACCTAAACGATGATATTCTGCTAAAACAGCATCTTGAATCTTTCCGCGAGTATTTGAATTGATTGGATGTGCAATATCACGGAACTCACCATCCGGTGTACGTTTACTTGGCATGGCTACAAATAAGCCATTATTACCATCAATCACACGAATATCATGAACAACAAATTCACCATCTAATGTGATTGAAGCAATCGCTCTCATACGTCCTTCAGTGTTCACGCGGCGTAATCTTACGTCAGTTACTTCCATCTTGTTCACCACCTTTTTCTATGCGAAGCTTTACATACTTAATTCCACAGAATTTTGTGTTTTCCTGCTATTCAGAAAAAATTTTTAGAAAATTTTCGCAAAAAAAGTGAACAATTGGAAGTTACTTGCTTTTTGTTAGAAATTTGTTAATTTAATTACCCTTTAACAAGCGCAATAACTTCAATTTCAACAAGTACATCTTTAGGTAGTCTCGCAACTTCTACACATGAACGTGCCGGCTTATGGTCCCCGAAGTAGTCGCCATAGACTTCATTTAACGCTGCGAAGTCGTTCATATCTTTAATGAACACGGTTGCCTTTACAACTGTATTTAGAGAAGCTCCAGCTTCTTCAAGAACTGCTTTTAGATTTTCAAATACTTGAGTAGCTTGTACTTGAACATCTCCTTCGACCAACGTACCATCTGGACGAAGTGGAATTTGACCTGAACTGTAAAACAAGTTATTCACAACAATTCCCTGTGAATATGGACCAATAGCTTGCGGTGCATTTTTTGTTTGAACCTGTAACATATGTTCCTCTCCCTTACTTGATCAAATATATTTTAAGTAATTGCCTTCTTGTACACGAATTTGTTTATCTTTGATATTTACATCTGTTAATTGTACAAGGGACACATACTCATCCACTAAACGTTCTTCAATATCTTCTGATTCTACTAAAACTCCAATACCAGCAACAGTTGCATCGAACTCTTCAAGCAAGCTAACCATTCCATTTACAGTACCGCCAGCTTTCATGAAATCATCAATGATGAGTACATTTGACCCGACCGCTAAACTTCTTTTAGCTAACAGCATTGTTTGAATGCGCTTAGATGAACCCGACACGTAGTTAATACTAACGGTCGATCCTTCAGTTACTTTACTGTCTCTGCGCACAATAACAACGGGCACGTCTAAATACTGAGCAACCGCATACGCAATAGGAATACCTTTTGTTGCTACAGTCATCACCACATCGATTTTGCGGTTAGCAAAAAGCGATGCATACAAGCGACCGATTTTATTCACAACGCGAGGGTTCCCTAAAATATCAGTTAAATATAAATATCCACCTGGCAGTAAACGCTCAGGTTTTTCAATCAACCCACATAATTCTTGAACAAGCTGACCGGCTTCTTCATTCGTCATCTTTGGAATGAATTTAACTCCGCCGGCAGCCCCTGGTAGCGTAACCAAAGTTCCGATACCCTGCTGTTCAAAAGTTTGTTTAATAATCGCCATATCTTCGCTAATAGATGATTTTGCGGAATCATATTTATCTGCAAAATACGTAAGAGGGATAAGGCGCTGAGGGTTTTGAATGAAATAGTTGGTCATATCAATTAATCGTCCACTACGTCGAAACTTCATAACATCCTCCTGAAAATCCGAATATTGTAATGTAAATATAACATTAACATACGGATTTATTCAAGCGTTATTCGTTCACCTAGTAGCCTAACTGCATAAACTTTATCACAAAAGCCACGTAATCCATTATAAATGCGATGCATACGTGAATCATGCTGTACAAGTCCAAATACAGTTGGCCCACTGCCGCTCATGAGCACAGCATCGGCGCCAAAACGCTTTATTTGTTCTTTAATGAGAGCTACTTCTGGATGCATTTTCAGCGTTACTGCTTCCAATACATTTCCTACAAGGCTACACATTTGATCATAATTTCCTGATTGTATGGCGTGAACCATCTCATCTACTTTAGGATGATCCATCTCTTCAATTTTTAAGTTTCGATATACATCTGCTGTAGAAACACCTATTTCAGGCTTAGCCAAAATCACCCAGCAGCTTGGAGGTGCCTCAATATGCTCTACAATCTCTCCGCGCCCTGTAGCAAGAGCTGTCCCTCCGTACACGCAAAAAGATACGTCAGAGCCAATCTCAGCCCCTATTTCTGCAAGTGTGTCTAATGATAACCCTAATTCCCATAACGTATTTAAACCGCGTAATGTAGCAGCCGCGTCACTGCTGCCTCCAGCTAATCCAGCAGCTACTGGAATATGTTTATCAATTAATATATTTACACCTTTTGAAATGTTATAACGTCGCTTCAAAATCTGCGCTGCCTGATAAGCGAGATTTCGCTGGTCATCTGGAACAAAGCGATTATGAGAATAGATAACAATTCGTCCATCTTCACGGTCAGAAAGTTCAATTCTGTCCGCTAAATCAATTGTTGTCATAATCATCTTAACTTCATGGTAACCATCTGGACGTTTATGTAACACATCAAGTGACAAATTTATTTTAGCCGGTGCTTTCACCATTAATTTCAACTTACTTCACCTACTTCATCTTATCGAGTTTAACGCTATTTTATCATAAAATGAACAAGATATAGCTGTTCATTTAAACATCTTTGTTTAATCCTCTGTTTTATCTTTCATTTTGGGACAAAAAAACCGAAGCGGTTATACACTTCGGTTTTCCTCATTTCACTTTAAATAGTCGTGTAAGCATTGATTTTCACTATGCTATTGCTTCAGCTGCTGCTGTGCAAGCTCTACAGCTCGCTTCACCATATTGCCTGCGTCTTTTGCCCGGATAGCGCCCCAGCCTTCTGCTTGTACAGTATCGTAAAAACCAAGTTCTTTAGCCAGTTCTTCTTTCAGCTTCGATGACATAATCCCTCTACGCCTTGACATTGCACATGGCTCCTTTACGTATAAAATGAAATTTCAACCTGAATCTCCTCGCTCTTTTACATAAGAAACGCGAGGACGATATGTATAGTATGTATAAAAAATAATGCATATATAATTTGAAAAAAAGACCAATAAAAAAGCAGTAAACCAATGTCCACTGCTCATCACCACTTGCTATATTGCCTATGTCATTCTTAGAAAAATTTCAGTTGCACTGTTTCCGTTAACACATCTGCGTAACTATACGAAACGCGCTCCAAAGAGTTTTCCTCTTGATCTAATTCAACGATAAAAACAGATGGGTACGTTTCTGTTAATACACCTGAACGTTCTACTGTTTTTCTACGACCACCGTTTGCTTTTAAAGTTAATCGTTGGCCTAGGTGCAAATCCAGCGCTTGCTTAATATCAGACAAAGTTTTCGCCATATTGGTCCACCTCACTATGTATAGTGTAACACATGTTAGAAAAATAGTCAAAAACATAAAATTATAACAATCTATCTCTAATTGTGTCAATAAATAATTTTCAACATGAATCTACATTTCGCTGTTAGTATGCTCGTTTTTCAACGAAATATGTATATCTTTAGCAAATATTGAAAATGGTTTTGTGTAATTAAGCGTATACTTTGGCTTCATACGAAAAAACAACTGGTTGCACATCATGCGTGTACATGCTGTAACCAGTTGTTTTTATTTCTACTCATCGCTTTCATAAGGCATGCCCGTGCGAAGCAGCCCTTTTGTTTCTACTCCTCCTAAACCTTTAGCACCCGTTAATGTATTACGTAAGACGTCCCATACATTAATACGATCTGTGAAAGGAGTAAAACTTAGTTTTGCTACTACATACACAGGGTCAAGAGCATGAATATTTACACGTGAAGGTGAACTAGCAAAGTTTGCTCCAGCTTGAATCAATAATTCAAAATGCGATTGACAGGCACCTGCAAAAATCACCAGCTGATCTAAATTACCAACTCTTTTTCTTGCTTCTTGGACTGTTTGAATATAGTGCTTGGAATGTCTATAAGCAAGGAGGTCATCTTTATTTCCTTTTCCTTTGGAATAGGCATCATGACCTGTCAGAACTAGAATATCGGGTCTTACATCCTCAATTAGCTTTCCAACCTTCTCAGGCATTTCTGACTCAACGCAATGAACACCATAAACAGGAACACCAATTTTTTCGTAAACCAACAAACATTTACGTAAATAATTAGGGTCTCCGTCTACGTGCAGGACCTTTCCTGGAATTTGAAATAAGCGATGTGAATGGCTGTATCCATTTGTCATGCTATATTCAGTTTTCTCTCGAACGAGCCGATAATCCTGTTGAATAAGCTCCAAGGATCTTTCTAAAAGTTCTTCTTCTTGTTTCTTTCTTTGATCCTGTTCTTTAGCATCCACAACCTCTAGATCTGTACAAGGAGCGTCCGCAATCAACCGAACGTCTTCTCCTATTAAAGTCGCATATTTCCCCGTTTCGCTGTCATTAATAGCTATAACACGAAAAAGCAAATCTCTTTGATAAGAAGGTCGTGTAACTATATCACCAATTTTGATGTTCATATGCTTCACTCCGTCTTTGCTACTTCAAAAATAAATTCTCTTCATAGCCTATGACTTCATGATAAAAATGTGATAATTTAGCGAAATGATTTTAAAAGTTGATCACTTAGCTTTCCAAATTCTTGAATAGATAACGTTTCGCCTCTTCGTTTCGGATCAATTTCAGCAGTTGAAAGTGCTTGTTCAATGTCCGCTTTTTTCTGCTTTCCATTTGGCAAGTTGTTCACTAGATTGTTTAAAATTGTTTTTCGGCGCTGTCCGAAGCTTGCTCGTACAACTTGGAAGAAGAATGCTTCATCTTGGACTTCTACCGCTGGCTTCGGTCTTCTTAACAATCGAATAACAGCTGAGTCTACATTAGGCTGCGGATTAAACACTGTTTTAGGCACAATCATAACCGTCTCAGCCTCTGTATAGTATTGAATAGCAATAGAAAGTGAACCGTACTCTTTTGTTCCCGGTTTAGCTGCTATACGGTCAGCAACTTCTTTTTGAAGCATAACGACGATTCCACGTACCGGAATTTGCTCTTCTAATAACTTCATCAAAATGGGTGTCGTCACGTAATACGGTAAATTCGCAACGACCATTAAATCTTCTATGTTTTCGAATTCTTGTTCGAGCGTCCCTTTTAAATCCGCTTTTAACACATCTTGATGAATAACTTTTGCATTTGAGTAAGGAGAAAGAGTATCAGCTAAAATCGGAAGCAAACGCTGATCGATTTCAAATGCCAGCACTTTTTTTGCGCGCTTTGCTAGCTGTTCAGTTAAGGCCCCGATACCAGGTCCAATCTCAATAGCTCCCGTTTCTTCTGTTATTTCCGCATGATCAACAATACGATGTAAAATGTTCGTATCAATTAAAAAATTTTGTCCCAAACTCTTTTTAAATGTAAAACCGTATTTCTTTAAAATTTCCTTGGTTCGATTAGGCGTTGCAATATCTTTTAACACGATCCCTTTTCCTCCTTATTTATCTGCTCAACAGCTCTGATAAAGTCCTCTTTTGAAATTTGGAACATGTGTAATCGTTTATGGAGCTGCTTTCCGTTGGCATAACCAATTTTTAATAACTTCCCTATTCTTTCACGTCGAGACTTGGCTTTACTATCTCCTATCAAACGAGCTATGATTAAATCCTCTTGAGAAATCTCCATAGCTGCCCCCATCCACTCTTGTTTCACATCTTTTAGTGCTTTTTGAATAGATGCAATAGAAGCATGTTCAACTCCAATACCTTTGCCATTTTTAGGGCGAGCCTCTTCTTTATCTAAGAATGCATGTTTACATCCGGGAACACGTTCTGAAACAATATTTCGAATTCGCTGTCCTGGATAATCTGGATCTGTAAAAATAATCACGCCTCGTGTTTTTTGAGCTAATTTTACTTTCTCAATGGTTTCTTCATTTACAGCTGATCCATTTGTCTCGATGGTATCCGCATCCACTGCACGTTTAATTGCTACAGTGTCATCTCGGCCTTCTACTACAATAATTTCTTTAATCTTCATTGCTTCCTCCAAAACATTCAGTTTTGTTCATTTGCTTTTCAGTAAAAATGAAATGCTCATTGCGCACATCATTTTTCTTCTATGAAATCAACGTTTTATCTTATTATCAACTAAATTAAAAAACATCTACCTGTTATTTTAACTGAAAAAGGCAGAGGATAACATTCTCCTCTGCGCCTATCTTTACTTTAACACGAAAATGATTGTTATATGAGAAAAAGTTTTAATCATTAATTCCAAATAGCTTTTTAGCGTTAGCTGTTGTAATATCAGCTAATTCTTCATACGTTATCCCTTTTAACTCTGCAATTTGCTCTGCTACGTATGAAACATAACCAGGTTCATTGCGCTTGCCGCGGAATGGATGAGGAGTCAGATAAGGACAGTCTGTTTCAATTAATAGTTTATCTAAAGGAAGCTCTGTAGCAACTTCTTTTGGTTTTTTCGCATTTTTAAAAGTAACAGGTCCACCGAAAGAAATATACATATTCATATCCATACACTGCTTCGCTACTTCAATACTGCCCGTGAAGCAATGCATAATCCCGCCAACTTCTTCTACGTGCTCTTCTTTTAAAATGGTTACCACGTCTTCGGTTGCATCACGATTATGGATAATGATAGGTAAATTCACTTTGCGAGCTAAGCGAATTTGACGGCGAAATACGTCCTTTTGAACCTCTTTAGGTGATTTATCCCAATGGTAGTCTAATCCCATTTCTCCTAAAGCAACAACTTTCGGATGCTGAGCTAACTTTTCAATCCAAGCTAAGTGCTCATCCGTCATATCAACTGCATCTACTGGATGCCATCCTACACTAGCATAGATAAAGTCATATGTTTCAGCTATTTGAATAGCCTTTTTAATGGTAGGTTCATCGAATCCAACAACTACCATGTTTTGAACACCTTTTTCTAACGCACGATTAATTACTTCTTGCAAATCATCTTCATACTGTTCTGCGTTTAAATGAACATGTGTATCAAATAACATCTAATCGATCCTTTCCATGAATAAAAGGGGGTCCTCGCATGTTACACGTGAAACACCCCTTTTACCTATACTTATTTTATCTTCGTGTACTTATTTTATCTTCGTGCCGTTTGCTAAGTTTTGATCTACGCTTGCTAGTGAAAGACCATTCTCATCTTCCCCCGCTAAAATCATTCCTTGTGATAGTTCACCGCGCAGTTTCACAGGTTTTAAGTTGGTTACACAAATTACTTTTCGACCTACTAATTCTTCAGGCTTATAAAACTTGGCAATACCTGAGACAACCTGGCGTTTTTCATAGCCAAGATCAAGCTGCAGCTTTAATAGTTTATCTGCTTTTTTAACTGGTTCTACTTGCGTAACTTGCGCTACACGAAGCTCTACTTTCATGAAATCATCAATCATAATCTCTTCAGAAGGCTCTTCCTTCACAACAGGTTTTTCTTCCTTTGGAGCACTCCCTTGCATCTGCTCTTTAATAAACGCTACCTCTTCTTCTCGATCTAGACGAGGGAACATTGGCTCACCTTTTTCTACTTTTGTGCCTTCTTTAAGCATATTAAAACGCGTTGTGCTTTCCCACGTTTTTAACACATCTTCTTTTACACCAATCTGAGCAAAAATCTTCTCAGGTGTACGCGTTAAGAATGGCTGCAGCAATACCGCAATGTGACGAATTGATTCAGCTAGATGTGTCATAACAGAAGCAAGTTCTGCACGCTTATTCTCATCTTTTGCTAACGCCCAAGGCTGCGTTTCATCAATGTATTTATTCGTGCGGCTTACATATTGCCAGATAGAAGCAAGAGCCACTGAAAACTCCATATCTTCCATCGCTTCTTCATATTTGTTCACTGTATCTTTTTGAGCTTGGACGATAAGTGCATCAAACTCTGTTACATTACCTTCATAAGTTGGAATAACACCATCAAAATACTTATTAATCATCGCCACTGTACGATTAACTAGGTTGCCAAGATCATTTGCTAAGTCAAAGTTAATACGTTCAACAAACGCTTCTGGTGTAAATACGCCGTCTGAACCGAATGGAACTTCACGAAGTAAGTAGTAACGAAGGGCATCCAGTCCATAGCGGTCAATCAATGTCACTGGGTCTACTACATTCCCTTTTGACTTCGACATCTTTCCATCTTTCATTAATAACCAGCCGTGAGCAAATACTTTCTTAGGAAGTGGCAAATCAAGGGCCATCAACATGATTGGCCAATAAATAGTATGGAAACGTACGATTTCTTTTCCTACTAAATGTACGTTAGCCGGCCAATATTTTCGATAGTTTTCATCGTTCTCTGTATCATACCCAAGAGAGGTGATATAGTTAGAGAGCGCATCAATCCATACGTAAATAACGTGTTTTGGGTTACCTGGAACTTTTACCCCCCAATCAAACGTCGTACGCGAAACAGCTAAGTCTTCAAGGCCAGGCTTAATAAAATTATTGATCATTTCGTTTTTACGGGACTCTGGTTGAATAAATGAAGGGTTTTCTTCATAAAAAGCTAGTAAACGATCTACGTATTTCCCCATTTTAAAGAAATAGGACTCTTCTCGAACGAGCTCTACAGGGTGTCCGCTATCCGGGCTTTTTCCGCCTACAACTTTTCCATTTTCAACGATTGGATCTACTAGTTGATGCTCTGTATAGTACGTCTCATCGGGAACTGAATACCAACCTTCATACTCATCAAGATAAATATCACCTTGTTCTAAAAGACGCGCGAAAATCTTTTCCACGATTTCTTTATGTCTTGGTTCTGTTGTACGGATAAAATCATCATACGAAATATCCATCTTATCCCACAGCTCTTTGATTCCAGATACAATATCATCTACGTATTGCTGAGGTGTCACGTTTTTCTCTTCTGCTTTTCGCTGAATTTTTTGACCATGTTCATCTGTACCTGTTAAATAACGTACGTCAAACCCTCTCAAACGTTTATAACGAGCCATTGCATCTCCCGCTACCGTCGTGTATGCATGCCCTATATGTAATTTACCACTCGGATAATAAATCGGCGTAGTAATATAAAATGTATTATTTCCATCTGCCATGTTCATAACCTCCAACATTCCATTTCAACATTTTGATTTATATGTATGTAATCATATAAACCCTGTCTTCTTATTCTACTATCTATCATACTATTTTACATGATAATTTCAAAACATTCTCTTCCTATATACGCGGGAATATGACGGATTCACTTCATTTTTAAATAATCGTTATTTTCCCAAAAAATAATCCTGTTAATTGTATCAGCTTCGCCCTATTTTTATATAAAATATACCCTCATTCAAAAAGTCACTTTGATGAAAACGACAAATAGGTCTAATTTTGTCGTTTTATGTCGAATTATATTTACCCTATCTTCAAAATAGTTAATATCAAGCTATTTAGACGATTAATCTTTTTTCCAATGAAACCCCTTGTCATTCCTTGACTGACGGTCACAATTAGCTTGTAAACAAGTCGAGAAAAAAATTTTTTACCAGCTACATTTTTTTACATATAAAATGATTGACTAGTTTTGGAAACGCTGGTATTATGAAAGTACGTTGAAATTGTCGAATAATGACGAAAGTAATAACATAGAAAAATGATTACTGAGAGGAGAACGATTAATATGAAATCTACAGGTATTGTTCGTAAAGTTGATGAATTAGGACGCGTAGTAATTCCAATTGAATTACGACGTACATTAGGAATTGCAGAGAAAGATGCTCTAGAAATCTATGTAGATGAAGAGCGCATCATCTTAAAAAAATACAAACCAAACATGACTTGCCAAGTAACAGGTGAAGTATCTGATGATAACATTCAACTTGCTAGCGGCAAATTAATTCTAAGCCGTGAAGGTGCAGAACAAATCATGAAAGAACTTCAAGATTCTTTACAAGCTTCTAAATAAAACGAAAAGCTGTCTATGATAGACAGCTTTTTTTAATGTACGTGATATTCACTATAAATGTCTCGCTTTGACACATCTCGGTCTTTTGCCACTTGCTTAATAGCTTCTTTGTTTGAAAGTCCTTCTTCTACATAGTGATCAACATGCTCAATAATGGTGAGCTGTTCCCACCATAGATTACTTTCATCTGGCGCTTCTTCATTTGTCCCTTCAAGAATTAAGCAAAATTCGCCTCTAATATCTGTAGCATTTGTCCATTCCATTGCTTCTAATACACTTCCTCTTAAAAATTCTTCATAACGTTTTGTTAACTCTCTACATAACACAATAGATCGGTTCCCTAAAATTTCTTCTATACTCTTTAGCGTTTCTTTTAATCGATGAGGAGCTTCATAAAATATCATGCTTTCCTTAATATACTGAAGCTCTTGAAGCTGTTCTTTACGCTGTTTTTTATTTCTGTTTAAAAATCCATAAAAGTAAAACTGCCCCGTAGGTAGTCCCGAAGCAATTAAAGCTGTTAATGCTGCGTTAGGCCCCGGCAGCGGAACAACCGTATATCCTTCTTTAACGGCAGCTACCACTAACTCATAACCAGGATCTGAAATACAAGGCATGCCCGCGTCGCTTACTAAAGCAATATTTTTTTCACTGTCTAAGTCGCTTAACAGCTGTTCACTTTTTGTATGTTTATTATGTTCATGATAACTTGTAATAGGTGTATCGATCTCAAAGTGGTTACATAGTTTTTTCGTTTGTCTCGTATCTTCTGCGGCAATATAATCAACTTCTTTTAAAATTCGAATCGCACGAAATGTCATATCCTCTAAGTTTCCAATAGGAGTGGGAACTAAATATAAAACGCCTCGTTCATTCGATACATCATAACTTTTTTGTGATTTCATTCTGCTTTTCTTGCTCCCTTCGAATGTAAGCCTGTTTTTTCACTCTGCTTAACTGTTTGAACCAATATTCTTTTTGCATAGCTTCTGTTTTAGAAGTAAACACCTCATGCCAAATTAATGAAACAGGCCTTCTTGCTCTCGTATATTTTGCCCCTTTTCCTTCATTATGGACAGAAATACGTTTTTGCAAATTATTCGTGTAACCAGCGTAATACGTACAGTCCTTGCATTCAACTACGTAAAAATAATGATTATTTTGTTCCATATAAAATCCTTTTTAATTCGTCCGTGTATTCATCATTATCTTGGTAGACCACCAGCGGAGGAAGAATCTTTAAATCTGGACTTCCATCCTTCGTACCTTCAATTAAAAGTGTATTTGCTTCTTTCCCATCTTTAGGATAGACAAACTGAAGTCTCTTTGGCTCTAAACGGTACTGCCTCATTAACGTAACGATATCTAACAGTCTTCCTGGACGGTGAACTAATGCCACTTTTCCGCCTTGCTTCACTAGTTGACTGCTGGCTCTAATCACATCTTCCAACGAACAATGAATTTCGTGGCGAGCGATTGCAAAGTGTTCGTTTTCATTTATCTCTTCTTTATTGGATGTGGTGAAATAAGGAGGATTACATGTTACAACATCATATTTTCCATAACCCAGTTCTTGAGGCGCATTTTTTAAATCACCATGTATCATTTTAATCTGCCCATCGAGCTGATTATACACAATACTTCTTTGCGCCATACTATGTAGCCGCTCTTGAATTTCTACACCAATAATTTTTCCCTTTGTTCGTTTAGATAAAAACAGGGGGATTACACCGTTCCCTGAACATAAATCAACCAAGTTACCTTTACGAATTGGGACATAAGCAAAGTGAGATAAAAGCACAGCATCCAATGAAAAGGAAAAGACAGACGGACTTTGAATAATGCGCATCTCCTCATCGGCTAATAGATAATCTAAACGTTCATCTCCATATAACTCAACCATAGTCGTTCTTCTCCTTGTACATCTATTATTTACATCTTTTACTCATAAAAAGAACCTCTCCAAAAGGGAGAGGTGGTGTTACTTTTTATTTAAAAATGACAAGCAAAACAAACAGTCTCCATCTTTACGCACACTTCCATAATGAATGTTACAAATATGAAAACCCTCTTGGTAAAGGCGAGCCAAATTGTCATATCCTTCTCCGATATCAATTTGTTTTTGCTCTTTTGTTTGAGCGCTTGCTTTTGAATGTCTATTTTTCAGCTTCGTTTCGAAGTTTGTCTGGTCAAGGCGACGGCGCAAATGATCATTTTCTATTTGCAGGTGATGATTTTCTTCAATTAGCTCAGCAAGATGCTCTTTCAACTCACCTAACTGCTTATATAAATGACCAATTTGTTCCTCCATGTTTGTCACCGAATCAAAAATCTCTTTTTTATCCACCTTTGCCCACCTCGTTAATCTGTGGCTTGAAACGAAACAGCACCTTCATTATTGATCTCATCCAGAGTATACTCTAAAATTTGTTCGTGATCTGACAGTTCCACTTGAATAATTCTTTCCAAAATATTCAAACCCACTACACGTCCTGAACCATCTGAAGTTTTAATTGTTGAGCCTATATCAGGAAGCTGTTCTTTTGCCGTTTCATACTCATCATTTTCATATTTTAAACAACACATCAAACGTCCGCATAAACCAGAAATTTTCGTTGGATTAAGCGATAGGTTTTGGTCTTTGGCCATCTTAATAGAAACCGGCTCAAAATCACCTAAAAACGTTGAGCAACATAGCATACGGCCACAAGGACCTATCCCGCCCAACAGTTTTGCCTCATCTCGTACACCGATTTGACGAAGCTCAATTCGCGTACGGAAAATAGCAGCTAAATCTTTAACTAACTCTCTAAAATCAATACGGCCGTCTGCTGTAAAATAAAAAATGACTTTATTACGATCAAACGTATATTCTACATCTACTAACTTCATATCTAAATCGTGTGATTGAATTTTTTGCACGCATACGTCATACGCTTCTCTAGCAGCTTGTTTATTTTCATCCACAATCAGCCTGTCTTTTTGTTCGGCAATGCGGATTACTTTTTTCAAAGGAAGTACGACATCGTGTTCACTTACTTGCTTTTTATTAATAACCACTCTGCCAAATTCAACACCACGAACTGTTTCTACAATGACAAACTCACCATCTGGAATTGTAAGTTCTCCAGGGTCAAAATAATATATTTTTCCCGCTTTTTTAAAGCGAACGCCTACTACATCATACAAGCTTTTATCCCTCCTGCAAATCCAACACCAGCTGTTCCATTAATAACTGTAGATTCATATTTGAATTTAATTTATTTTTGGCCTTCAAGATAACCTCTAAGCGATAAATCGCTTTTTCCTGCGTTGTCTGAAGAGCTTGCTGTTTTAATTCTTCTATTTTATGACGATAGACGATTTTAGACTCTTGTCCAACTTGCAGCGTCAACAAATCACGATAAAGAAGCATCAATAAAGTTAAACCAATATGTGCTTGTTCTTTTTCTTTAAAATGTGTTACCCACTTTTCATGAATAAAAAGAAGAGCTTGTTGAGGTCTCGTTGTTAACACTTCATATAATTGTATCACTAACTTTATTGCAAGTCCAAACCATTCATCTTTACTTAATTCAATTGCTTCATCAATGCTGTTTGTTAAATTAGACAAGATGGACGCATCTACTGCGGAAAGGCCATTTTCTACTAGTTTTTCAGCTAACTGTTCTGGTGTAAGAGATCGAAATGATATTACTTGGCAACGTGAGATAATCGTATCTAATAAGCGCTGTATATTTTCTGTTAATAAAACTGCATAAGTTCCGTTGCCAGGCTCTTCTAAAAATTTCAGTAAACTATTTGCTGCGCTTACTGTCATTTTATCAACATGATTCACAATATATAACTTTTTATTAGATTCAACACCGGTTTTTGTGAATTCTGATTGCAAAAATTGAATTTGCTCTTTTTTAATCGATAAACCAGCTGGCTCAATCAAGTGAATATCTGGATGATTACCTGAATCAATTCGCCGGCAGTTACTGCACTCATGGCATGGCCTATGATTAACTGGATTTTGGCAAAACAGCGCTTTAGCAAACAAAAAACTAATTTGTTTTTTACCTGTTCCTTTGCTTCCTTCAAATAAATAAGCATGAGCAACTCGCTCTTTAAGTAAGCTGTTTTGCAAAATCTTTAATACGTTCGGCTGAAGAGCTTCAAGCTGTTCCCATGTATTTCCCATTCAATCATCACTTTCTATTTAAAATCTTCTCTCTTAAAATTGATGAAATTGATCTACTGGTAGTACGAATACTGTAGCTCCGCCCACTTCAACTTCAACAGGATACGGAATGTATGAATCTGCATTACCGCCCATCGGTGCCACAGGAGAAATCATCTGTCTGCGGTTTTCACATTGGCCCTTAATAATATCAAGTACTTCATCTACTTTATGATCATCTGTACCAATCATAATTGTTGTATTCCCTGATTTTAAAAATCCGCCCGTACTTGATAATTTGGTTGAACGAAACCCTCTTTCTACAAGTGCATTTAAAAGCTTTGAGCTATCTGAATCTTGAATAACGGTCATTACTAATTTCATGAATAACACCTCATTTTACTTTTTTGTTAAGAATAGTATAGCAAGAATAACAATCATCTGTATTTATTTTAAAATCAATTTTATTTGTTTATAAGCTTCTTCACAGACTTTTTCAACGGATTGATTTGCATCAATTCGTCGAATACGCTCTGGAAATTCACTCAAAAGAGATAAATATCCATCTCGTACTTTATAATGAAAGTCTAAGGATTCTAAATCTAATCGATTAATCTCATCTTTTCGACCTTTATTAATTCTTTCTAATCCTACCTCAGGCTCAATATCAAAATATAAAGTGGCCTGTGGCATCGTTTGCTCAATAGCAAATTGATTGATAGCAAAAATATCTTCTACGCCTATGCCCCGCGCATTTCCTTGATAAGCAAGTGAGCTATCAATAAAACGGTCACATAATACTATATTCCCTTTATTTAGCTCAGGAATCACTTTTTCTACAAGATGTTGTCTTCTAGCCGCAGCATAAAGAAGTGCTTCGGTTCTGGCATCCATTTCCGTATTAGATGGATTTAAGATGATTTCACGAATTTGTTCAGCAATTCGTATGCCTCCAGGTTCTCTTGTTAATACAATGGTATAACCCTCTTGTATTAATTTTTGTTGAACCATATGGATGATCGTCGTCTTACCAGCACCTTCTGGCCCTTCGAATGTAATAAACGTTCCTGACATGTATAAATTCCTTTCTCTATTTAAATACTTCTATCTTTCCTTCTTCCATACAAGATCCGCCCTGAATATGACCATTTAACCTTTGAATATGCAAAATATAGTCAATATGATTGCTTGTAATCGTTTCTCCCTCCATTAAAATGGGGATTCCAGGAGGATATGGAATAACAGATTGTGCGCTTACACACCCAATCGCCTCTTCAAACGAACACATATGCTTTGATCTTAGTTTTCTTTCTTCCATAGGCAGGAGAACCGTTGCTCTTGAAAAACGAAATGGTTTGATTATTGGTTTTTCATATGACTTACGCTGTATATTCTCTACTGCTTGTCTAACCCGCTTAATTGTATCATTAAAATCCCAACTGCTGCTCAAAGGTAGAACAAACAATACATAGTTAACGTCAGCTAGTTCTGTATAAATATCTTGCTTTTCCAGTTCCTTTTGCAAATGATATCCTGTTGCAGCCGAACAAGTCAACGTCATTTTCAAAAGGTCGGTAGCAGTTTGATCTGTTTCCACATCAATAGTTGAAAGTGTATCAATCTCATTAATCTTTTCAACAAACGAATGAATATTATCAGTCATTCTATCAATATCATGCTGAGTAAACTGCTGCAGATAATACCGTGCTAAATCAAGAGAAGCCATAATAGGGTATGAGGGACTGCTTGACTGCAGTACTTGTAGGTAATGCCGAACGCTTTGCTTATTTATCAACGTCCCCTGAATATGTAAATAAGAACCCATAGTCATAGCAGGCAGCGTTTTATGTGCTGACTGAACAACAAGATCCGCTCCATACGTAACAGCTGACGACGGAAAAGGATTACCTAAAATAAAGTGGGCTCCATGAGCTTCATCAATAATTATAGGAATATTGTAGCCATGAATAAAGTCAATGATCTCCTTTAGATCTCGCGCCACCCCATAGTAAGTAGGATTTGTTAATACAAATGCTTTTATATCCTCAGAACCCTCTACAGCTGCTTTAATTGTTTTAATGGATACACCTGTACTAAGATGTGTTTTTGAATCTATTTCAGGAGCTAAAAAAATAGGTGATGCCTTTGATAAAGCAATAGCATTAAAAATAGATTTATGAGAATCTCTTTGAACAGCAATTTTATCTCCTTCTTGACAAAGGGATAAAATCGCGGCGAGATTGCCTACAGTAGAACCATTAACTAAAAAAAAGCTTTCATCTACTCCATACAACTTTGCCGTTAAATCTTGTGCTTCTTTAATAACAGATTCTGCTTCATGTAAATCATCTAATCCGCTAATTTCTGTTAGATCGTATTGCAAAAAGTCTGCGTAAGAAGACTGAATATATGAAGGTAGAATTTGACCATTTTTATGGCCGGGCACGTGATAAGAGAGTGACCTCTTTTCGCTGTGCCTTACTAAACGGTTATATAAAGGTAAATATGTATCCATACATCCATTCCTTACTTTTTGTAAATATAACATTGCTAACTTGATAAAAGAATATGTAAGTATTTTTTCTATCAAAATTGATTTTTCTTTCATTATAACAAACTTAGTTGATTTTTTTGAGCCATATAAAGAAGCCCTTATAAAAAAGGGCTTTTAGTAAGAAAACGCTCCTGATATTCTCTTTAATTGATTTACTAACAATTGATAACGAAAATGAGATGAATCCACCTCTACAATCTCTACCTCGCAGTGTTGGCATATAAAGCTGGAAAACACCTCAATACCCTTTGTATGCTGTTCATGACAAACGGAACATGTTTTAATTTGTTTTTCCATTACTCTCCACCTCCACTAAATAAGTATCGACAAGATGTAACTTCTTTATGCACTTCATTTACCCCATTTTATGTAGATAGCTTATACTCTGTGAATAATANATAGAAGCTTGTAGTTTCTTTTTTTATTAATTTACCGGTAAGGTAATTATATATATTAATATAGTAAAAATATAGACAGATAATTAGAAAGATGGGTGGTTAGAGAGAACTGCCCCATAAAAATGAAAGACAATTCGTATAAAGATATGCGTTAACTAATATAATCTACTGATTAAGCTTATACAAGTACCTTCAGCCTAGCGAACGTATGCTTACATATCGGCAAATGCCAACAAAGCCTTTTATTTTTCTAGCATATTTTATTTGAAGATAGTTCATTTTGATTACAAAAAAGAGATAATTTGTCAACTGTTGACTTTGCTTTAAGGGTAAGAATATAATTTTTAACATATTTTAAATATTTTAAAAATTTAAATATTTATTGTTGTTCGCAGATTAGGAGGGGGAAAATGATTGTTTTTGACGGAGTGAATAAATATTACGGTGATTTTCACGTATTAAAAGATATCAATTTAACAATTGAAAAAGGTGAGGTTGTCGTCGTAATTGGACCTTCGGGTTCAGGTAAAAGCACGATGCTGCGATGCATAAATTATTTAGAAACAATATCTAACGGACAGTTAACGGTAAATAATATATTGGTCGCAGATAAAAAAACAAATATTAATAAACTGCGCCGCAATATAGGTATGGTGTTTCAGCATTTTTATTTATATCCGCATAAAACAGTTTTAGAAAATATCACTTTAGCACCTATGAAAGTATTGGGACAGTCGTCAGAAGAAGCTAAGAAGACAGCCCTATACTATTTAAATAAAGTCGGAATCGGTGAAAAAGCTAACGCCTACCCGTCCCAGCTGTCAGGCGGCCAGCAGCAGCGTGTAGCTATTGCGAGGGGACTTGCGATGAAACCAGAAATTATGCTTTTTGATGAGCCTACCTCTGCTCTTGATCCAGAAATGATTGGAGAAGTGCTGGATGTCATGAAAACATTGGCTAAAGAAGGAATGACCATGGTAGTTGTAACTCATGAAATGGGGTTTGCGAAAGAAGTAGCGGACCGCATTGTATTTATGGATCAAGGAAAAATCTTAGAAGAGGCAACTCCGGCTGAGTTTTACGAAAACCCGCAAGAAGAAAGGGCACGTTTATTTCTTAGCCGTATTTTAAATCATTAATTGTTTAATAGGGGGAGTAATATGAAGAAATCAAAAACGTTTTTAAAGGCAGCTGTGCTTTCATTAGCAGCGGCTATGATGTTAGCAGCTTGTGGAGGGAAAAGTGAAGAAACGAGTGGATCATCAGCTAAAAAAGATGCGCTCACTGAAATCAAAGACCGAGGAAAAATCGTTATTGGAGTTAAAAATGATACGCGTTTGTTTGGCTTAAAGAATCCAAAGACGGGTGAAGTAGAAGGTTTTGATGTTGATATCTCTAAGCAGCTGGCTAAAGAGATTTTAGGCGATGAAAACAAGGTGGAATTTAAAGAAGTTACGTCCAAAACAAGGGTTCCTCTTCTTCAAAAAGGAGATATTGACGCTGTTGTTGCGACAATGACTATTACAGACGAACGTAAAAAAGAAGTAGATTTTACGGATGTATATTTCCAAGCCGGACAGTCTCTTCTTGTGAAAAAAGGCAGTAAAATTAAAAGCGTTGATGATTTGAAGAAAGGTACTAAAGTGTTGGCTGTTAAAGGATCAACTTCAGCTATTAATATTCGTGAAAAAGCACCAGAGACAACGGTATTAGAGTTTGAAAACTATGCAGAAGCATTTACAGCTTTAAAATCTAAGCAAGGAGATGCTTTAACAACTGATGATGCGATTCTTTATGGAATGGCTGATGAAGATCCTTCTTATGAATTGGTAGGAAAGCCGTTCACAGAAGAGCCTTATGGCATTGCTGTGAAAAAAGGAAACAAAGAGCTGGTAGATGCATTAAACGATGCGCTTAAAAAGATAAAAGACTCTGGAAAATATGATGAAATTCACGACAAGTGGATCAAACAATAAGCGTACAGTTTTCTTTTCTCAGGATGAGCAGCATTATGCTCATCCTGCTTGTTTAGTTGAAAGGAGGAAGAAAATTGTTGGATTTTTCAATTCTGACGAACAATATGGATCTTTATTTAGAAGGTTTTAAGTACACCATTATCGCCAGTCTGATTGCTTTAGTGGCCAGTTTTGTACTTGGTACAATCATTGCGGTAATGCGAATAGCCCCTCTCAAAATAGTAAATGTAATTGGTACGGTCTATGTAGAGTTCATTCGAAATATTCCCCTTGTGGTTATCGTCTTTTTTATTTTTATTGTGGCGGGAATCAGCGGTACAGCGGCCGGAGTGCTGGGACTAACTATTTATGCGGCAGCTTTTATAGCCGAAGCCATACGAGCGGGAATTATGGCAGTTCCAAAAGGGCAGCTTGAAGCGGCACGTTCATCTGGCCTTACGTACGGTCAGGCGATGCGGTTCATTGTATTGCCTCAAGCCATTAAAATCGTCATTCCTCCTCTTGGGAATCAATTCATTAATTTAGTCAAAAACTCATCGGTGTTAGGGATTGTTGCTGGTTTTGATTTAATGTATCAGGCAGATCTTGTTTCTTCTCAAACTTACGTAGTGTTTGATGTGTATATTTTTGTGGCTCTGTTCTATTTAGTTCTAACGATTCCGTTAAGCTTAGGAGTTGGTTATCTTGAGAAACGTCTTGGTAAAACAAGCTGAAAGGAGTGAAAGTGATGGATTTTATGGGTGCTTATTCTCCTGATCACCTTTCCTTCTTAATGGAAGGATTTTGGGTCACTTTAAAAGTAGCATTCATTTCGATTGTATTAAGTTTTCTTATTGGAAGTATAGTAGGTATTTTAAGGTATGCCCGTATTCCAGTTCTGTCTCATGTACTTGCTTTTATCGTAGAAATTATCCGGAATTTGCCGCTGCTTTTAATCATCTTTTTTACATACTTTGCTTTACCTGAAATCGGAATTGATATGGAAATTACGTCAGCAGCGATTGTGGCCCTTACTGTATTTGAATCTGCTATGATTTCAGAGATTATCCGAAGCGGATTAAAATCAATTGAAAAAGGACAAATCGAAGCGGCGCGATCATCAGGTTTAAACTATTATCAAACGCTTCGTTTCGTTGTGCTGCCCCAAGCTTTGCGGAGAATGGTGCCTCCTTTAGTTAGTCAATTTATTTCCTTATTAAAAGATACGTCGCTTGCAGTAGTGATCGCACTTCCTGATTTGCTGCATAACGCTCAAATCATTTACGGACAGAAACAAAGCTACGTAGTCCCAATGTTTTTGATCATCGCGATGATGTATTTTATTGTAAACTATGCTTTATCTATCATTGCAAGAAGACTAGAAGTCAAAAGGGTGTAGATACTCTTTTGACTTTATTTTTGGAAAATAAATAACATTGACAATGTATTGATTCAACGCATAAAATGACTAAAGTAACAGTGGTAAAATCAGATCATTTTCATTCATCATAGAGAAGAAAAACAGTGTTGGTTCACCCCCTACTGAATATCCGGTAGGGGTTTTTGCGCAAGAAGTGATTTGGTTAAACTAACACGTAAAATGAACAGAAGGGACGGGCATCATGGAAAAACAAGATCAAAATTTAAAAAAAGGTCTGTTGCCTCGTCATGTGCAGCTCATTGCGCTTGCCGGTATGATTGGGACAGGCATTTTTAAAGGCAGTGCTGATACGCTAGGTATTGCAGGACCAAGTGTTGTACTGGCGTATTTATTTGGCGGTCTTATCTTATTTATTGTAATGACAGCATTGGCGGAGATGGCAATTGTCTATCCGAATATGAACGTACAAAATTTAGTGCATAAGGCATTCGGTACGCAAACCTCTTTTATTGTAGGGTGGCTGTACTGGGTGAACTGGATTGTCGTGACAGTTGTTGAACTGCTTGCGGGAGGAAGCTTTTTGAAGTTTTGGTTCCCTTCTGTACCTCTTTGGCTCTTAAGCTTTCTCTGTGCAGTGCTAATTGTAGGGATGAATTTATTTCAAGTGAAGTATTACGGAGAAATTGAGTTTTGGTTTGCCGGTATTAAAGTAATTGCTCTTACTGCTTTTATCATTTTGGGAGCTTTCATTTTATTCGGTGTGATTCCAAGTGATGTGCAAAACCCCTGGGCAAATTATACGGCTCATGGAGGCTTTTTTCCTCACGGCATGAGCGGTGTGCTGAGTGCCTTTTTAATTGTGATGTTCTCTTACGGCGGAGCTGAATTAATTGGTGTGGCCGTAACGGAAACAAAAGATGTGAAAAACGTGTTACCGAAAGTGATCAAAGGCACAGTATGGCGAGTGATTGGCTTTTACATCTTGCCTATTTTAATTATTTGCGGCCTTATGCCCTGGAATTCTGTATCAGGACAAGACAGTCCATTTGTCCAAGTGTTTAGTATCACCGGACTGCCGGGTGCGGCTCATATTATGAACTTCGTTTTATTAACGGCCGTTTTATCAGCAGCGAATTCAGGGATGTATGCAACTTCGCGTACGCTCTATGCTATGGCTCAAAGCGGAGAAGCATCAAAGCGCTTCTTAAAAGTTTCAAAAAACGGTATTCCGATTAATGGTTTAATGATTACGGCTGTTTGTATTTTAATGGGTGTGTTTTTAGCTTATAAAACACCGGATAATGTAATTAGTTATTTAATGACCATTCCGGGCTTCACGATTATTCTTATTTGGGTAAGCATTTGTTTAGCTCAATTAAAGCTGCGTAAAGGGTATAAAGAAAAGCCGTTTTTCGCATTAAAGTGTTTTCCTTATACAACGCTTTTTGCAACAGCAGCACTGCTTGTTATTTTTGTATCGTTTATGTTTAATAAAAACAATGTGATTGGATCAAGCGTATGTGCGGTTATCTTGGTCGTACTCCTCATTTTTTCATTTATTAATAAAAGTCGAAAAGAAAAAAAGTTTGAAGTATAGCAAAAAGGCAATATACTAGAAAGACGAGGGTAAAAGCTTGTCTTTCTTTTTTTTGTGGAAGTTTCTGTATCACGTTACATATTTCTAGATGAAATGTTTAGTTAAATAAATAAAGGATGAGGACTATAATGGAATCAAATAATGTATTTACAACAAACCCAAAGAAGAAATCAAAGCACTTAGCCGTGATTTCTTTGGCGATTATGGGAGTGGGCTTCGTTGCCACAATGCCTTTTGGTGATTCAATTTGGGGTCGGTTGCTTCAAGGTGGGTTCGAAGCTGGGTTAGTCGGCGGATTAGCGGATTGGTTTGCCGTTACAGCTCTTTTTCGTCACCCTTTAGGCATTCCTATTCCACACACTGCGCTGCTTCCTAAAAACAGACAGCGTATTACAAGAGGGCTAGTCTCAACGCTTGAAAACGACTGGCTGTCAAAAGAAAGTATTCAAGAAAAAGTAAAAAGAATTGCATTTACAAAGCGTTTGCTTCCGATTGTTCGAAAAGGTGTTCATTCGGAAACAATTCAACAAAAAGGAACAGCACTGCTTGTTGATGCGATTAATCGTGTGGATACAGAGAAAGTCGTTCCTATTATTGAAAAAGAGCTCAAATCATCGCTTTTAGCAATAGAGTTAAAGCCTATTGTGCATTCGATTGTTGGAGAAGTGGTAAAAAATCAGTATGATGAAAAAGCGCTTGATGTTCTTTTAAATAAAGGAGAGAGCTGGATTAAAAAAGAAGAAACGCAGTATCAGCTCGGAAGTATTGCTAAAAATGCGCTTGATAATATTGAGCTTGATGGGATTTTACAATTTGCTCTCAAATCATTTCAAAGCATGATTAATGAAGAGAAGCTAGGGTCTATTTTGCAAAATTTATTGCTTTCTATTACAGGACGTCTTCGTAACGAAGATGATGAATACCGCCTTGCTTTGGTCAATGGAATTAGAAAAGAGCTGCAAGGCTTGGAGCAGAATGAAGAACTTCTTGAAAAATTAGAAGCATGGAAACAAAAAACGATTCATGAATTAAATGTAACGAACAAATTAACAGAAATCGTCGATAAAATGAAAGCGAAAGTGACAGCATTCATTGAAAGCCCTGAATTTATGAAAAGCTACGCCGTTCCTTACGTAGAGAGCTGGCTGAATGCTCTTGAAGAGGATGCACAGCGTCAAGAAGCAATTGATACGGCTATTCAAAAGCAAATCATGAGCTTTGTAGAAGAGAATCATTCGAAAATTGGACAGCTTGTTCAAGAAAACTTAGATAAATTAGATGATGAAACACTTGTGGATATGATGGAAAACAATGTCGGAAAAGATTTGCAGTGGATTCGAGTGAACGGAGCTCTATGTGGATTCTTGATTGGTATTGTATTAACGTTTATTAAATTAGCGGTATAAAAAAAGAAGCACGCTCCTTTTGGAGTGTGCTTTTTCTATTAATCATCTAGTTCTACACTGATCACGCCGCCGTTTTTGGCATCTACTGAAACAGTTGCTTCACGTTTATCGGCTGTGTCAATTTCAATTTCATATACTAAACGGTTGTTTTCTTGATCTAGATCCGTTTCATTGACCGTTCCTTTAGCACTCTTTAAAGCTGTTTTTATCGCTTGATCTAATGAAATAGCAGGGGAAACGTTTTGAAGTTTCTCTTCTTTCTCATCTTCATCGTCTTTTTGCTCTTCATCAAATTCAATGATTTTACCGCTGCTGCTGTCAATGTCTACATCGTATTCTTTATTACCTTTTGTGATGTCTATTTCATATTGTTTAACGCCGTCATCTATGGCTAATTGGATATTTGTAATGTCGCCGCCATCTGTTTTTTGAAGGGCAATGTCTTTTGCCTTTGCTTCTTCAATCGTTGTGGTTTGCTTCTTATCATTGCTTTTGGACTGGTCTGTCATTGCATATGCGCTTGCACCTAATCCACCGACTAGTACTGCACTGGCTAAAACGGTTGTAATAACTTTCATATGTTATGGCCTCCTCGATTTGTTGTTAAGACTATCTTAGCCAATGAACTTTAAAGGAAAAGAAGAAGAAGTTTAAAATTTTCTTAGAAATAAATAAAAATGGATAAAAAAAGCACAGCTTTCCGCTGTACTCTTAATCATCGTCATTTTCATAGGTGATGGAATCTACATGTCCGGAGTAAGCATTGATCATCACTTTAGCTTCTCTTGTTTTAGACTGATCAATTTCGACTTCGTAGAAGGTTTGGTCTTCTTCCTCTTCTATTTCAACTGAGGAAAACGTTCCTTTTACTTTTTGTAAAGCAATGTCTCTTGCTTGTTCCATTGAAATGAGAGGCTCGTCGGATGTAGGAGAAACTGGTGGCTGCTCGCTCTTTTTTTGCTCTTCTTCTGTATCATTTTTAGTTTGAGTAGACGTTTGTTTCTCTACTTTTTGTTTGATTAATGACTGGACTTCTCCATTTTCTCCATTTACTGTGATGTGGTATGGAATATCATCTTTAAGCAAAGTGATTCGATAAATCGGTTCATCATTTTTTTGAGAAAAGCTTGCATTTTCAATAGTGCCGCCATATTTTTGCTGAATCATACTGCTGACGTCAGATTCGGATAAAATTGTATCAGGCCGATTCACTGCTTTTGCTATTCCGTAAAAGCAAGCTGAACCAACAGCAAGAAAAATAAGTATAAAAAGCACCGTTTTCTTCATACATTCACCTCCAGTATCTTAAAAAGTAGTATAGCAGGCAATTCTTAAAAATCTCTAAGAAAAGGCGAGAAATCAAAGAGGAAAGCAAACCGTCACTGATGTCCCTTTTCCTTCTTGGCTACTAATCTCAATACGCCCGCTATGAGCTTCTACAATCTTTCGAGCAATGGATAATCCAAGTCCAGAACCACCGGTTTCTCGATTTCTTGCTTTATCTACGCGAAAAAAGCGTTCATACACGTTTGATAAGTCTTCTTTTGGAATACCAATTCCTTGATCTGTGACCGTAATCATAAAGCTTTCGCTTCTTGTTATGGTTACCTCTACCGCTTTTTCACTATATTTAATGGCATTATCTAAGAGGATGTACAGCAGCTGCTTTAAGCGTTTTTCATCCGCTGTTACGACGGGATGATCCGTTTTTATATTTAAATAAATGGTTCGTTCAAAAGCTTGTTCTAGATGCTTGATTGTTTGGTTACAGACGGCCGCCGCATCTACGTGTTCCATGTGAATCTCCCACTGAGACTCATCTTTCGCAAGCACCAGCATTTGAGACGTAAGCTGTTTCATGCGTAAAGACTCAGAGTGAATGGCTTCGATGGCTTCTTCTAAAATATCTGGACGCTTCATTCCCCATCGTTTTAGCATATTGGCATAGCTTTCTACAACGGTCAGGGGTGTTTTTAATTCATGAGAAGCATCGGATACGAACTGCTCTTGCTTTTTATAGTTTTCCTCTAATAAATCCATCATATTATTGAAGGTGTTGGCCATTTGATCTAACTCATCTTTAGAAGGAGCAGAGAGGTCAATTTTTTTGAATGTGCGAGACACTTGAATTTCTTCCATAGTATGAATAAGAGATTTGATAGGCCGCAAAATAATTTTACTTAAAAGCCGTCCAGCAAATATAGTTGGAATTAATATAACAAGAGAGGCAATGAGCAAGATAAATTTTAATGTCTGCAGAGATTGTTCCACATCTGCCAGTTGTTCCGTGACTTCCAAAGAAACAACTTCACCGTTCGTCCAAATGACAGGGGTGTGTGAAATCGCGTATAGATGGCCGTCATCTTCTTTGATGCTTGTTTGTTCATTTGAATAATAGGAATAAGGTAAGTCCTGAAGCTCTTTCGTTTGATCCGTAACGGATACAACTAAAGGACTGCCGGATTTGGGTAAAATACGAATCATTCCGTTAGGAGGCAAATAGGCACGAAGCAAGTTGGCTTGTTTAACCGTCGCACTCGTTTGCTTTAGCCCATTTGTTACATTGCTTGTTTCTGCTTGCAAACGTTCAATTGCATTGTCTTCCATGGTCTTCTTGAAAATGAAGTAAATCGAACTGTTTGCAATCACTAGCAGAATAAAAAGCAGCGCAGTTGATGTAAGAATAATCTTTGTTTGTAGTTTCATAAGCTACTCCTTAAGCATATAGCCAACGCCGCGCACTGTTTGAATGTAAGGAGTTGAAAATGAAGCATCAATCTTTTTACGTAAATAACGAATGTATACGTATACAATATTTGTGTCTCCGTAATAATCAAATCCCCAAACGTTTGTAAGAAGCTGTTCAAAGCTCAGCACTTGATTTTTGTTTTGAAGCATATAGACAAGCAAATCATATTCTTTAGGAGTCAGCTCAATAGCTTCATTTTCACGCGTAACTTCTCGCGTTTTTTCGTTGACGACTAAATTGCCTAGTTGAAGAGTGGCCGTTTCTTGTTCAGCAGGCGATGTTGATGCAGGATGGCGAAGCCATACGCGAATGCGTGCAAAAAGCTCTTCAATTTGAAAAGGCTTTGTAATATAGTCGTTTGCTCCTAAATCTAGTCCGCTTACCTTATCAGGAAGGGCGTCTCGAGCTGTTAATAAGATAACGGGCGTTTGATCATCATTTGCTCGAATGCGACGAAGTACTTCGAGTCCGCTCAGTTCAGGAAGCATCACATCTAAAAGCAGCAAATCCCAATCGTGTTCTTGAAACTCTGCCAATCCTTCTGTTCCCGTGTAAGCCATGCCCGTTTCGTACCCTTCATGTTCAAGCTCGAGCTGAATTAAACGAGCAATTTTGCGCTCATCTTCTACAATTAAAATTCTGCCTTTACTCAACAAAAATTCCCCCTTGTGTCTATGTATAGTTGCGTACATTATAGCACGGAGAGATTGGAGGTGTATAAAAACAGCCGGAGGTTAGTCCGGCTGCTGATCTGCTGAAAGAGGAAGGTGCAAGATAATGGCAGTGCCTTCGTGAAGAGTAGATCTTACTTCGATATGGCCTTTATGAAGTTCACAAATAGCTTTTGCGATGCTCATGCCAAGTCCAGCACCTTCTGTTTTTTCCGTTGTATTTGTGCCGCGGTAATAGCGGTCAAATAAATTTTTCTGCGTTTCTTCATCCATTCCAATTCCATCATCTTGAATCGTAATCAAGACGCGGTCACTTTTTATCGCGGTCGAAATTGTAATGGTAGTGTTCTTAGGGTTATGTTTAATAGCATTAAAAATTAAATTATCAAGCATTCGTTCAAACCAGCGCGGGTCAGCTTGAATAAAAGGTTGAAGATGAGCGGGCACATAAGAGAAGTGAACATTTTCAATGGTTCTATCGTTAACGAATTTTAAAACAATATGCTGAAGTAGTTGATGAACGTCTACTTTTTTTGTTTCTAAAACAACCACGTTATTTTTAAGCTTAAAGGCCAATGAAAAATCCTCTACAAGCTCCACCATGTATTCACTTTTATCACGGAGTGTTTGGCCAATTTCTTTTAACTCTTCTTCGTTCCAATTGTAATGGCCGCTTTCAAGCATATGCCCATATCCTTGAATCGTCGAAAGAGGTGTGCGCAAATCATGTGATATTCCCGTCATCCATTCTTCGCGAGTAGTTTCTAGCTGCTTTCGTTCTTTTTCAGCTAAGCTAAGCTGCTCCGCCATCTCATAAAAAGCGGTGATTACTTCTGAATACAGACGATATTGAAAGCGTACTTTTCCATTCTTCCGAAAGACGCGCTTCCGCTCTTTTTGTGTTAGCACTTCTGAATAGTTTCCGCTTCCCATGCGCCCAAGCCAGCTGGTGAAGAGAAGTAAGGGTCCGCCGTAGCGAAAAGCGTTCCAGATGGAGAAAGCGATGGTGGCTATAAGAACGGAAACAGCCACGATGATGGAGATCATCCAAGCTTTTCGAATAATAGATTCATCGGTTATACTGTGGTAATTATTAGGAGTGTAAAAAACCCATGAAATTTTCTTCTTTGGATCATGGAATACAGTAGCTGTTGAATCATATTTATCTTGTTCAATTTTTCGGGAAATAATTTCTAAAGGATCGTAACGTGTTTTTTCTTTAGACATTCTAATTGAAGCTAAGATATCACCTTTCTCATTTAAAATTTGAAGCGAAGCATCTTTTTCTTTTAACGCCTTTTTGATAAGAGGGATATCGCTTTTGGGAGGCACACTTTGTTTATTGTATTCAGCATACAAAGCATATAGCTGGTCTTTTAAATCACTTTTATAGCCCAAAATATAATAAGTAGGTGTAGTCAAAAAGGTATCAAGTTCTGTTACTACATTATAGCCTTTAAATTTTTTGGTTTTATCCATTTCTAATAACTCTGAAAGACCGTAGTGCTTAGGTAAGTCTTTTGGGGAGTTAATTTCTCCAATTACTTTTCCTTGTTTGTTCAGTACTTGGTACCATAGTCCTTCTTGTTTAAGTTGTTTTGCTAAATCATCTGAAACGGTTGCTTTTCCACCTTCAACTGTTGTATCCCCCGTTAACACGCTAAGTGATCCAGAGGGTAAGTCTCTTTTTATATCTTGCTTTGAAAGGTAATAAGCTAGAAACATTAAAGCGCAAAAAAGAACGCAGCAAACACATGCAATAATCGCAATAAACTGAAATGAAAAATGAAAGGTCAACCTTCTTTTAATGGATTTCATAGCGCTTTTCCGTTCACTAATTTATACCCAAGCCCTCGTACCGTAACTAAATGTTTTGGGTTGCTAGGATTATCTTCAATTCGTTCTCGAATTCTTCGAATATGCACGGTTACTGTATTATCGTCTACAAACTGATTATATCCCCAGACGGCTTCAAGAAGCTGTGATTTAGAAAGAACAATATTCATATTTTTACAAAAGTGAAGAAGCAATAAAAACACTTGTGCGGGGCAAGAAACCGTTTGACCGTCCACAATGAGTTCTCCTGCCGATTCATCTACAGTAAAACGATCAAACTCATAGCGATTTGACGATTGTGGTTCCGTTCTTATAGAAGTTCCTTCAGTCAGCGCTTGCTTTCTGCGCAGTCGTGCTTTAATTCGTGCCGCAATTTCTAAAGGATTAAACGGCTTAGTTACGTAGTCGTCTCCTCCCATGGCGAAACCCGTTAGTACGTCCAGGTCGGATACTTTGGCTGTTATGAATAAAATATACGCGTTTGAGAGCTCACGAATTTTAGGACAGATATCAAATCCGCTTTGATCGGGAAGCATTACGTCCAACAAAATAATATCAATTGTTTGATTATGTAAAACATCCAGCGCTTCTTGAGCGGTGTGAGCTTTATAAATTTGGTTGAATCCTTCTTTTTTTAATACTGTTTCCAGCATTTTGACGATGGCAATTTCATCATCAACTAGCAATATAGACGCATCTTCCAACGTAAATCACCTCTGTTTCATTTCATACGTATTCGATTTTAGCATAAGAACATTACGAAAAGATTAACAAAATTGGAAAATGTTAAGGAAAAGATAATCTCCTGGTTATTTTCTTGAAAACTTCATTTCATATACTAAATGCACAGACACATAGTAAAGGAGTTAAAAGGATGAGTAATGATTTTAGGCGGGTTAAAGTAATTGATAGTATGAGAGGATTCAGCTTGTTTGGTATTTTACTAGCGAATATGCTGATTTTTCAATATGGCATTTACGGAAAGGATATGATTCATCTCTTCTCGCTATCACCAAGTGATTCAGCAGCCTATGTCTTTTTAAAAGTCGCGGTAGAGGAAAGTTTTATGCCGATTTTCACCTTTTTATTTGGCTATTCAATGGTGAAGATGAAAGAAAGCTTAGAAAGAAGGAAGCTAGGGGTAAAAAGGCATTTCTTTCGCCGTTTTCTTCTACTTCTAGGGTTTGGCTTACTGCATGGAGTGTTTTTATGGGAAGGAGATATTCTTACATTTTACGGAATGATGGGAGTATTTTTACTACTTTTCTTTTTAAAGCGTAAAGCCAAAACACTTTTGGTGTGGGCATCGATTTTGCTGGTCCTTACAGGAGCATCCGGATACGGTTCATTAAACGATAATATGTATCTTCTTAGCGATAAACAAACGCTTACGACATATGTAAAAGATACGATTCATGTGTATGGAAGTGGAACTTATGAACAGATTAAAGACCACCGCAACAATGTTGATCCGATGAATATAGCAGGATATAAATTTGCTTTTGCCTTCTTGTTTACGCCATTTATAATGGGCGCTTTGTTTTTATTTGGTATGTATGCAGGAAAGAAAAAGTGGTTTTACGATGTTTCAGCTAATCAAAAACAGTATGGCCGTTGGGCAGCCGCGCTGATTCCGCTTGGCTTGCTGTTAAAAGGGACTATGTACGTATGGCCAGATGCGAATTGGGCTGGTTCTACACATATGTTAGGTGGAAGTCTTCTATCTCTTGGTTATATTGCAGGCTTTGCTTGGTTATATGCGAAATACGAGAAGTCATTTTTGATAAAGGCTTTTGAAAGTGTAGGCAGGATATCGCTTAGTAATTATTTAATGCAAACGGTCATATGCACGACGATTTTTTACGGTTACGGATTAGGTTATTTCGGAAAGCTCGGCATGATTGCAGGGATTTTTGTCTGCATAGGTATTTACGGAATTCAGCTTATCAGCAGCTATATGTACGTGCAAAAATTTCAAACTGGACCGGTGGAAAAGCTACTGCGTATATGGACAAATTTTTCTTGGAGTGGAAAGCCCAAAGAAAAAAAAGCCTTACCGGCGGAAGTAAATCATCCTTTTGTTGGATGATAGCAGTCAAATTTATTTAAAAGGAGATTTTAAAAATGTGGGCTATTAGTGTAAAAGAGTTTCAAAGCTTATTTAAAAGTATTAAATCAATTATCGTTATCTTAATCGTATGCGGTGCTTCCTATGGAATAGCCCATATAGTTAGTCAACTTGGAGGTCAACTGACGAGTGCACAGATTCAAGATGGAGCCAACGGGGGAATTTTGGTGATGCTTCTCGGGTTCGGACCTTTATTTATTTCAAGTCTTTCTCATAATGTTATTAATCAAGAAATTAAAACAAGAACAGCAAGGTTTTTAGTTACCAAAACATCAAGAGAGCGTATTGTACTAGGAAAATTCTTAGGTATTTGCTGTTTCTGGCTTGTTTGTATCTCTATTTCATTTCTACTGATTGTGTTTATTTCGCATCATTTTTCTTTTTATATATTTTTAGAGTGCCTGCTATTCACCGTTTGTATCATTTCATTTGTTTTAATGCTTTCAGCTTTAATGCCAAGCCCAACTCATACTATGTTTTTATCAATTATTTTATCGTTTGTTCTACCGGTACTGAGCGTGTGGAGCATATTTTCATCAAAAGCGTACATTGCATGGTTTAAGTATGTGACACCCTACTACTATTTAAAGCTGGAGAAAGGGTATCTAACAGTTCTTCTTATTTTTGCAGCACTTTGTTTATGTACGGCACTTTGGAGTTTTAAAAGGAGAGAAGTATAATATGTATGCTATTGAAACAAGTAAATTAACTAAAAAATATGGATCTAAAACAGTTGTTAACGGTATTAATTTACAGGTACCACAAGGGGGAATTTACGGATTTTTAGGAAGAAACGGAGCAGGAAAGTCTACATTTATTAATATGCTTACCGGCGTTTCATTTCCTTCAGCAGGAGAATTTACGCTGCTGGGACAGAGTGATATTGATTTAGAGCTTCAGAAGAAAATAGGTGTGCTTCCTGACTATGCTAACTTTTATGATGAGATGACAGCGCTCAATCATTTGCGCTATTTTTTAAAGATAAACGGCCATCGTTTTTCGAAAGAACACTGTAGTATTGTACTGAAGAAAGTAGGATTAGAAGGACATGAGCATCAGAAAGTTGGAAAGTTTTCATTTGGAATGAAAAAGAAGTTAGGAATTGCTCAAGCAATTGTAGCAGACCCAGATCTTATCTTTTTAGATGAACCAACTTCTGGAGTAGATGTTGAATCTGCTCTTCACATTCATGAACTAATAAGAGAACTCCAAAATCAAGGCAAGACAATTTTTATGACGTCTCATAATTTAAATGAAGTTGAGAAGATTTGTACACGTGTAGCGATTATGAAAAATGGGGTCATTTTAATAGAAGGTACAATGGAAGAGCTGCGCTTTCAATATCAAGCGAAAAAAACGGTGATGATTAAACATGATCCCTACCCAAGCAGCCATAAAGAATATATTCAACAGTTTTTCCGTACGTTGAGTCCCGAAGTTGAATACCATCACATGTACACAAAAGTGATGCTTCAAAAAGAAAGAAATATTCCTCTTATTATTCGCGAATTGATTCAATGCGGCATCGACATTTATCAAGTTCACGTCGAAGAACCTTCTTTAGAGGAAATCTTTTTGCAAAAAAATATTGTGGATCACTCACAGGTGAGTTAATGGGCGAAAGTCCGTTGGTTTACTACTCAGTCTGAATACATTATTTATAAATACCAGTTAGGAAGCTTCTGACAAAAACATGTTCATTTTCTCAAGAAACTGATAAGATAGCTAATGACATTTAAAAATAAGAAAGGATTTCGATTATGTTATCAGCTATTAATTCAGTAGATTATACCATCTTCCACGCGGTGAATCAGTATGCCTCACACGTAAAGCCTCTAGATTCGCTGATGGTATTCTTTGCAGATTATGCCCAGTATGTACTTATCGTTTTACTCGGCTTGTTTTTACTTATTAATAAAAACGGCAGCCGTGTTGTAGCATTTCAAGCTTTGTGTGCTTGTGCCACAGGAGTCATTATCAATAAAGTGATTAGTTTATTTGCTTATCGAGATCGTCCGTTTATCTCTCACCACGTGAATCAGCTTGTTGATCACGCCGCAAATTCTTCATTTCCAAGCGATCATGCTACATCTGCATTAGTTATCACTTTTACCATTTGGCTGCATTTCAAACGTTCAGGACGCATGTGGGTTGTCATGGGCGTACTCATTGCCTTTTCACGCGTATGGGTTGGCGTTCATTATCCATTCGATGTGTTAACAGGAGCCGTTTTAGGCTGCGTGCTGGCGCTGTTTATTCATTATGTTATTTTTAATACGAAACTGATGAGGTCCATTACCAACTTGTCTATTTTTCGAAAATCAGCTTATGACGAACAGTCTCAATATTATTAAGAAAAAGTCGCAAATACGCGGCTTTTTTTATTGGGAAATTTTTAACGTATTTAATACTTGTTTTTTAAAATTAAATTGTGTACAATTAAATCATAGAAACGATAAATAAAAAACTTTTAATAAAATTAATGAAAAAGAGGAGAGGTTTATACATGAAAGCTTTATATGAAACAACAGTCGTTAACACAGGTGGAAGAACAGGAGAAGTTCACTCTTTAGATAACATCTTTAACTTAGACGTTGCAACACCTCCAGCGCTTGGTGGAGAAGCAACAACAGCAACAAACCCAGAGCAGCTGTTTGCAGCTGGATACAGTGCTTGTTTCAACAGCGCGTTAGAATTTATGTTGAAAAAACATAACGTAGAAATCAAAAGCAGTGAAGTAAAAGCTACTGTTCAGCTGCTTCCTGATAAAGCTGATCAAGGAGTGAAAATTGAAGTAGCGCTTGAAGCACATATCGAAGGCTTAGATTTAGAAACAGCGAAAAAATATGTAGACCTAGCTCATTCATACTGCCCGTATTCAAAAGCAATCAGCGGCAACGTAGACGTAACGATAGAAGTAGTTTAATTGCTCTAAAAAGCCCTGCTAAGCATGTAAAGCTTAGCAGGGCTTTTTTATTTGAATTTTCTCTATTCATTTGTAAGCGGTACTAGTATAATGAGGAAGAAAATGAATCATTCGCACAGTTTAGGTGCTCTTACATAGCGTAAGAGGTAACAGGGAATCGAGTGCAAATCTCGAGCGGTCCAGCCACTGTAAGCAGGGAGTTTTCTATCTTATCGTCACTCAAAATGGGGAAGGCGGTAGAAAATGATGATCTCAAGCCAGGAGACCTACCTATTCTGTACACTTGACTCTTCTAGGAAAGAGGCGGTGTATCAAGGTACGCAGTGAGCAATTGCTGTTTATTTTCATATGCCGACACGTCCTCAATTTCTATAGAATTGAGGCTTTTTTACGTTTTATTTTAAAAAAAGGAGTGTAGGAAATGGAAGGTTTATCAGTTTTTTTACTTGTCTTTTTATTAGGAATCAGGCACGGATTGGATGCAGATCACTTAGCTTTTATTGATGGCCAGACCCGATATAATTGGAGAATGGGCAGCCGTTTTGCCCCGTGGGTTGGAACGCTGTTTTCACTAGGTCATGGAGGAATGGTGGCCGTCACGGCCGGGGTGCTGGGCGTGGTGATGAAGAATTTTACGTTTCCTTCATATTTCGATCATTTTGCATCTTGGGTATCCATTATCTCTCTCTTTCTGATTGGAACATTAAACACATATCATTTGCTTCGAACTAAAAATAAAGAAGAAGAGTTTCAGCTGAGCGGATTAAAAGGGAAGTTTATTCCGAAAATCGCAAAAGGAACAACGAATCCTTTTTTAATTATTCTTGTAGGGGCATTGTTCGCTTTAGCAGCCGAAACGGTCAGTCAAACGGCCGTGTGGTCTCTAGCTGCAGGGAACGCAGGCAAGTATACGCCGCTTTTGTTGGGACTAGTGTTTATGTTTGGCATGATGCTTACAGATACAATCGATTCGATGATTGTACATAAAATGGTGAATGAATCGAGTAAATTTGGACAATCTGCTTCCCGCTTGATGGGCTGGGTTATTGTTGTCCTCGCGTATGGTGTGTCGTTCTATTTAGCATTCACTTTCTTTAACCCATGGGCCGAAGTAAACTTTGAAATGGTTGGCGTTATTCTGTTTATTTTTTTAGTGTCTATGTTTGTTTTTGTGAGTGTGAAGTCAAAAGGAAAAAATATTAAAATAAATGTCAATTAGTCAAACGAAAGCTTTAATCTGTTGAAGATTGAAGCTTTTTTGTATGAATTTGTTGAAGTTTATGGCTATTTTCGGTCGGTTATGAATAAGTTAAAGTATTATCTGTATTTAAAGGATGGAAAATTGTCTGAAAACCATTATAATTAAGGATAATTTAAGGTCGTTATGTGAAACGTAGAACATAGTTATACGTAAAATAAATAAAAGCATTTAATGCAAGCAGCAGGGGTTGTTTGGAGGAGGAATTGATTTGAGTCAGGTAATGGTAGAACAAAGCGTGTTTAGTTATTTAAAAGAACACGAACAAGATATGCTTGAAGATTTAATTGGATTTGTGAAAAAAGAATCACCGTCCTACAGTAAAGAGTTAGTAGATCAGTGTGGAATGTATTTAACGCAGCTGTTTCAAAAGCGGTTAGGGGTAGGGTACGAAATCATAGAAGAAAAAGAAGTAGGAAACCACTTGAAATTTACGATTGGAGAAGGAGAAAAGCAGCTTTTAATTATCGGTCATTTTGACACGGTATGGGAAAAGGGAAGGCTGAGTCTAAGAACGGAGGGAAACAAGCTGTATGGTCCGGGAATTTTAGACATGAAAGGCGGCATTGTACAATCTATATGGGCGATTAAAGCGATTCAAGAGCTTGGCTTATCGCTCGATAAAAAAATTGTGTTTTTCTGTAATTCGGATGAAGAGATTGGGTCAATTTCTTCTAAAAAATACATTGAAGAAGAAGCACAAAGAAGTGAAGCAGTGCTAGTAGCGGAACCAGCGGTGGCGGGTTCAGGTGCGTTAAAAACGTCGCGCAAAGGAGCGGGGATTTTCACCGTAAAAGTATGGGGACGAGCAGCACACGCGGGTAATCACCACAAAGAAGGAATCAATGCGATTGAAGAGCTGGCGCGCCAAGTGATTTTCTTGCAGGGCTTAACAGATTATGAAAAAGGTACAACGGTGAACGTTGGGACATTTACGGGAGGCAGCGGTACAAATGTAGTGCCGGAATATGCAGAAGCGCACGTGGATTTACGTGTTTCTACAGAAGAAGAAGCAAAACGCATGACGGATATTATTTTGAATTTAACACCCATTTTAAAAGGGATTAAGCTCGAAGTAACGGGAGGCATGAATCGTCCTCCGATGGTCAAGTCTAAACAAACGGAAGAGCTATTTGAATGCGCTCAGTCAATCGCGGCGAAACTGGGTATGAAATTGGAAGAAGCAGCTGTGGGCGGCGGAAGTGATGGCAATTTTACAGCGGCCATTGGTGTTCCCACGCTGGATGGATTAGGAGCATGCGGAAAAGGAATACATGCAGAATATGAACATATTCAAATTGATACGTTGTCCGAGCGTTCTTCTTTATTTGCGAATTTGCTGCTGCAAATATAAAAAAAGCCCGCCTTAAACGGCGGGGACTAATCTTAAAGCTTATATTGGGAGAGTATAAGCTTTCTTTTTTTATTTACTGCTTTCTTCTTGAAGAGAAAAGGCAGTTTCTTTCTTTTTGAATACCACTGCATCAAGAGCAAGGAACTGGCTTCCTGCAAGAAATAAGTGAGCAGACATGGCAATTAAGGCAATATCAAATTCAAACCCGCCAACAAATCCGCTTTTAAGCTTGGCTGTAAAAATGGCGCCAAGCATAACTGCCACAAATAAAGCAGATACGACTCTTGTTGCTAGGCCAAGAATAATAAGAATCCCACCTACAAGTTCAATGGTTGCAACAATATATGCCATGAAACCAGGGATTCCTAAGCTATCGAAGAACCCTACTGTATTTTCAATCCCGCCTTGCCATTTTTGAAAGCCGTGTACTAAAAATGTAAAACCTAATACTAAACGAATAATAAGTGAACCAATTTCGACGTTTTTATTCACTTTACTTCCTCCTTTAAGTGTATTTGAAAAACACTACATTATGTAGTGTGAAAGCCCGAAAAAAGAAATGTAGCAATTAAATCAGAAAGTCTTTCTTATTTGGATAATTTTATAACATTATGAACATCACACTACACATTGTAGTGTGATGTTTGTCCTCAGTCAAGAGGAAATATAAAATTAGACCATTTGGCATACAAAAATTTTCTGAAGAGCACTTGAAAAATCCTTTAATTATGTACAAGTTAGTCCCTTATTTTCAATCTTATTCTCCAACATGCTATACTGATGGCGGAGGTGTTACGATGCGTTTAGAAAATAAAAGAGTTATTGCGCTTGTTAGTGCAGACTTTGAAGATCTAGAACTATGGTATCCAGTGATGCGTCTTCGAGAAGAAGGAGCAGAAGTACATTTAGTTGGAGAAAAAGCAAACGAAACGTACATGGGGAAATACGGTGTTCCAGCCGTATCGGACTACGCGTTTAAAGATGTTGATCCAGCTGAATATGATGCTATTTTAGTACCTGGGGGCTGGGCGCCGGATAAACTGCGCCGCTATCCTGAAGTAATTGAAATGGTTCGTCATATGGATGAACAGCAAAAGCCAATCGGCCAAATCTGCCATGCAGGATGGGTATTAATTTCTGCAAAAATCTTAGATGGCCGAAACGTAACAAGTACGCCAGGAATCAAAGATGATATGGAAAATGCGGGAGCTATTTGGCATGATGAAGCAGTCGTAATCGACGGCCACATTATTTCAAGCCGCCGTCCGCCAGACCTTCCTCCTTATGCAAAAGCATTTGCTGATGTACTAGCAGAGCAATAAGAAAAAAGCCGAAACCACATTGGTTTCGGCTTTTTTATAAGATCTGTTAAAAAAAGAAATGATAAAGTAAATAAAAAGTATCATTAAAAAAGCGAGCAGATGCATCTGCTCGCTTTTGTTCGTGTTTCTTATCAGTAACTTGCTTTTGCAAGTGTAAAAACAAAATGATTACTTTCTTTATAAAATCCATGATTACGGTTTTTGTATGTTTCGTTGTTGTTAGGGCACAATTAGCATTGATTGTGCTTGCATGGATTTCATCCATTGCCGCGGTTTGTTTTTCCACATGATCGATTAACCTAAACGACGCAAGCCCTACCTCTCTTGCATCCTTACGGCTCCGAAGCCGATCCAGTGTGAATAAGTTTTGTTCAAAGACATGTGTCGAATGCCAGTATTTTTACCTTGCATTGTACGATACATCCTTTCAAGTTACTTTCACTATGTCCAGCTCTTAAAGAAAAGCCAGAAATCTAAATATAACACCTCAGTTGATCTATGTCAAATAGAAAATGTGATTTTTTCACGTGAAACAATTGCAGCTAAAACATGGTTAAATAAAGGGATATCTTTTTTATATGGAAGAGTTTTTTGATACGATAAGTTAGAGGAATCCTAGAGGAGGATGAAAAATGAATAAAAATGAACAGTTTCGAAATGATGTATTGAGAAGTGTAGAATCATTAACATATGAACAATTAAATCAACAGCCAGCATCTAATACATGGAGCGTTATGCAAGTATTAGAACATTTATATTTGATGGAGCGCATGATTGTTTCACGTGTAAAGGATCAGTTAGAAAACGGTGTGGATCAGCCAACTGAAGATAAGCCGTTTCATTTAGCGGTAGACCGTTCGCGAAAAGTAGATGCACCGGCTCAAGTTACGCCTTCTAATGAAAAGCAGACATTAGAAGAGATGAAGAGTAAGCTGGCAGAATCAAGAGCGGCTTTAATAGAGCTAGAAGAAACAGCAAGTGAAGACAAGCTAAAGCAAAAATCATTTCCACACCCTGTGTTTGGGTTAATGGATTTAAAGCAGTGGATTGATTTTATTGGCTATCATGAAAAGCGTCATCAAGAACAAATAGAAGAAATCAAAACAGCAATTGGTGCATAAAAAAAACAGGCAGTCCGCCTGTTTTTTTATTTTTGGACCAAAATAGGATAGTCCGACATCATCCAAATACCAACACTGTATGTTTGGGGATTATGATTCCCTACGGTAGAGCCTGTTTGAATCGTAAACGAGAGTTGCAGAGGATCTTGATCGTAATAAATCGTTTGCTTGGTGGAAGGGGAATAAAGGCGCTTCGGAGGGATTTTAGGAACCGTATCCGTCGTGTTAACAAAACAGCGGCTATTTGAAACAAGATTTGTGTATGTTTGAACGAATTGAGGATCACCTACTCGAGGAGCTCCGTAGTTGTACATTGTAACTTCCGGAAAAGATGCGTTTGTGGCGACATCTAAGGCATGAAGAGCAGCGAGTGCACCACCTAGGCTATGCCCCGTTATATAAAGTGGCTTGGGGGTAAGGGACTGATATGTTTCAAAAATTTCATCACGGCATGATTCGTAAACGGCTAAAAAACCTTCGTGAACGAGACCAGCTTGTTGATTGTATGGATAAGGGCGCTGCCTAATGCGAGCATCAGCAATCCAGTCTGCCTCAGATTGAGTTCCTCGAAAGGCAATTACGATAGAGTCATCAGATTCTAAAATAAAACCAAACCATTCTTGCACCCCTACGGCAGAAGCTTTAAACGATTTAATAAGCCGGTAGCCTTCAGGTACATCAAATGTGCCTCCCTGTGCGTATTGCTTATAAGCTAAGACGCACGCATAAAGAAGGTCTAGAGCTAAAGGACGATAAAATAAAGGCTCTATTCTCATCATTGTTTTTCACACCTTCTAATAGAAAATAACTCCTATAGCCTATGTGTTCCTGAGAAGAAAGGTGCAGATACCCTTCTTTTGAAAGCAATAATTACGGAATGTAAACGGTTTATTGTTGGATGTTTTTGAGGATTTTACAAGTTTTTTTGTATATTTTAACTAAAAATTAGTTTTAATTTAGAGTTTTATTGTTAAAATTTATAATTTAACTTATAATTTAAAATAGTCTGAATGTAAAATAAGGGGGTTATCGTTTGGAGCAATTTGTAACGAGTTTGAATAATGTGCTGTGGAGCACGCCTGTTATTTATGGGTGTCTTGCGATTGGCCTGTTTTTCTCAATTTTAACGAGGTTTTTGCAGGTGAGACACTTAAAAGACATGATTATGCTGATGTTTCAAGGTAAAAGTTCAGAAGCAGGAGTTTCTTCCTTCCAAGCCCTGTCTCTAGCGCTGTCGGGACGAGTCGGAACAGGAAACATTGCTGGAGTTGCGACAGCTATCGCGTTTGGAGGTCCAGGGGCTGTATTTTGGATGTGGACAGTTGCTTTTATTGGTGCTTCTAGTGCATTCATCGAATCAACACTTGCTCAAATTTATAAAGTTAAACAAGATGGCCAATATCGAGGTGGTCCAGCGTACTACATTGAAAAAGGAACGGGTATGAAATGGTATGGCATTTTATTTGCTATTGCAGCACTTGTTGCGATGAGTATCTTAATGCCGGGCGTTCAGTCTAACTCCATCGCGCTTGGAATCGACAACGCATTTGGCGTTAGTCCAACGGTTACAGCAGTGGGATTAGTTATTATTCTTGCTTTTATTATCTTTGGAGGCGTTAAGCGTATTGCAGGAGTGGCCCAATTCGTTGTACCTTTTATGGCACTTGGGTATATTATTTTAGCTCTTATTATTATTGCCATGAACATTTCCGAGTTGCCGGGAGTTATCGCTCTTATTTTTAAAAGTGCTTTTGCATTAGATTCTGCTTTTGGAGGAATTGTTGGTTTAGCTGTTTCTTGGGGAGTTAAGCGAGGCATCTATTCAAACGAAGCAGGACAAGGTACAGGACCTCACGCAGCAGCTGCAGCAGAAGTTTCACATCCGGCGAAACAAGGTCTTGTACAAGCTTTTTCGGTTTATATTGATACACTGTTCGTTTGTTCAGCAACAGCGTTTATGATTTTATTCACAGGCATGTACAACACAGAAGGACCAGGCGGTTCATTTATTATTTCAAATTTACCGGGTGTAGAAGCAGGACCTGGATTTACACAAGCTGCTATTGAAACAGTGTTGCCGGGGTTCGGAGCTGGGTTCGTGGCAGTTGCTCTATTTTTCTTCGCGTTTACAACGATTATGGCTTATTATTACATTGCTGAAACAAATATTGCTTATCTAACTCGCGGAAAGAACGGAAAGTGGGCTATGTTTGCATTAAAGCTTGTCCTTCTAGGAGCTACGTTCTACGGGTCAGTTAAACAAGCATCACTAGCTTGGGCGTTAGGTGATGCGGGACTTGGTATCATGGTATGGCTAAATTTAATTGCTATCTTAATTTTAGCTAAGCCTGCGTTAGTTGCATTAAAAGACTATGAAGCTCAGAAAAAACAAGGGGTAGACCCTGTGTTTGATCCCGTTAAACTAGGAATTAAAAATGCAGACTACTGGGAGAAAGAATATAAGAAAGATGAGTCACAAGTTTCGTAAACAAGAAAATCCTCACATATGTGAGGATTTTTTTATGAAGAAAGCGAGACAGAGGAGTTATTTAAGTTATATCGATCCTTCAAACAATGAATACGGTGTAGTTCTTCAAGCAGATGGTGAATTGCAAGCAGTTCGTAAAGCATTGTTGTTTCCGTTGAAAAAGGGTGATCCTCTCTGTTTTCTTCCTGCTTATGTGCCCAAAACCTTTGTTTTAAAGTCAAAACAAGCGTTTGATGATGCAAAGAGCTTTTATATTGTTCATTTTGTAAGACGTTATGAAAGGAAATGAATGTATCCCATATTACTTGATGTCTTGCACTTTGCAGCTGATGAGCAGGCAAGTAAATTAAATTACCAATATGGTAGACAAGCTGCCTCATAAGAGAAAGTTTCTTATATTCATAGTGGAATTTTCTCATAGCTGTACGAGTGAAATGATGAAACTTCCATTCTTTTCGCTGATACTCACAAAGCGTCTCAATTTTTTCAATTTCAGCGGAAAGCTGCTGAAATTGAAGCTTTGTTTGTTTATGACAAGCATGTACTTGGGAAAGTTCGCTTCCTCTTTGCTGTAAAACGCTGCTCATTTGTTTTGAGAGATTTTGAATTTCCCTCGTAATAATCGGTGTATAATTAGGAGGAAGAACGATGATATTCACAAGTGAAGAAGTAAGCAGCCCAATACTGGTGGTCGCTAAACGAATTAAAAACGAGATGAAATAATGATCGTGCACAATCGTCAGCATAGCCACTCCTGTTAGCGTGGCAACGAGTGTTCCTGCATGCAAACGCAATTTAGAACAGGATATAATAGTAGAAACAGCAACAAGCATATAGGTAAGCGGCGTCACTCCTAATAGAAATGTGTAAAGCATGGCAAAAGCAGCTCCGATTGCTGAAGCAGGAAAGCGGATGAACGCTTTTTTAATAGAATCGGCAGCTGTTGGTTCAATCGTAACAATAGCTGTAATAACAGCGAGCATATATGGCCAGCCGATAGACTGGCAAATGAGTGCAGTCAAAAAAACGGCAATGCCTGTTTTAATAATACGACCGCCTAAAAAATTGAATTTTTTTACGTAAATCATTATGCATACCTTCTTTAAAACAGTTAGTAGTTTAATTATAAGGCATATTAAAGTGATAGGAAAACATGTCTTAAAAACTAGCTTTTAAAAAACGAATAAATATACTATAATTTGTTTAAATATTTAAAAGAGGAGTACGACTAATGAAACAATTAATAAATGAAGCAATTAATAACTTACAGGATACATTTTATGATATAAGCAAATATATTGGGCAAAACCCTGAGCTTGGCCACGAAGAATTCAAAGCGTGCAAAGCATTAACGGATGTTTTAAAAGAACAAGGGTTCACAGTTGAAATTGGTACATGTGACTTGCCAACGGCTTTTACTGCTGTTTATGACAGTCAAAAGCCAGGTCCGTCGATTGGGTTTATGGCTGAGTACGATGCTTTGCCGGATCTCGGACATGCATGCGGCCATAACTTAATTGGAACCATGTCGATTGCAGCTGGTATTGGTCTTAGTAAAGCAGTTGCAGAAACAGGCGGTAAAGTATACGTATATGGAACGCCTGCAGAGGAAACACGAGGCGGCAAAGTAACGATGGCCAAGCAAGGCATTTTTAATCATTTAGACGTAGCTATGATGGTACATCCTTATTACTGTCACCAAAAAAGCGGACGTTCTCTTGCAATGGATGCCATTCAGTTTGAGTTCTTCGGAAAATCCGCGCACGCAGCTGCTGCTCCTCATGAAGGAATCAACGCGTTAGACGGCGTATTACAAACGTTCAACAGCATTAATGCGCTTCGCCAGCATGTGAAGCCGGATGTACGCATTCATGGAGTGATTACAGAGGGAGGCAAGGCGGCCAACGTTGTACCGGATTATGCAGTAGCACAATTTTATGTCCGCGCTTCAACCCGTGCATATGTAGATGAAGTGACAGAGAAGGTGAAGGCATGTGCCAACGGCGCTGCTCTAGCCACGGGAACAAAATTAAAAATCTCAAACTATGAGTTTTCTTATGATGATATGCAAACGAATCAAACATTATCCGATGTCTATACAAATAATCTCATCTCATTAGGCGTGAGCGAACAAAGCATTACGGAAGACCAAGGCGATCATGGATCTTTAGATATGGGGAATGTAAGTCAGGTTGTTCCGGCTATTCATCCGTATATTCAAATTTGTGATGATTATTTTGTTTGTCATACGCACGAATTTAGAGAAGCAGCTTTAAGTGAGCAAGGAAGAGAAGCAATGATACTCGGGGCACAAACAATGGCATTAACAGGGTATGACGTATTAACAAATCAAACGCTGCTCCAAAAAATCAAAGAAGAATTTAATGCTACAAAGTAAGAGGTAATGATAAAACCATACCAAATAATACGCTTGCGACTGCAAGCGTATTATTTAGTATGAGAAGCGGGACTGAATGGTTCGGAAAATTTGACCGTGGCGCTGTTCATCGCTCGCAGCTCGAACAATGCGGCTTTGAATTCGAGCATTGGTGATTCTTCTAGCGATTGATTGATAAAATGGAACGGTTTCTACTTCATCTTTAGTGGATTCAGAGACCCCTTCTTGAAAAGTATTTGGCAGTTTTATGTTTAATGAAATTTGTGGGTAGCTGCCTGATAAATCATAATAGGCTTTAGAAAACCAGTCAAAGTGTTTAATTTCATCCTGCCGAATACCTAATATAGCTTGTTGAACCTGATTATTAGGAGCCAGTTCTGCTAAGCGTGTATAGTAGTGAATAGCGGAAAACTCGTCGTTTACAGCTTTGTTTATATCTCTTAGAAGCTGTTCGTCTAGCCTTGTATCATCTTCCCAATATTCTTCGTGCCGGGAGTAAAACTCATACATATGGATATACCTCCTCACCGTTTTGTTCTCTTGTCGTCACCATCATCGTATGTATAGACGAGAAAAGACGTACATTAAAAGAAAAAAGTTTAACAAAATGGTAAAAAGGGTATGTGCAGAGAATAGTATCAAAAAAGACAGAGGTTATCTTATGATTAAAATTGTAGCTAAAACCAAAGAAGGAGCTATTAAAGAAATAGAAATGAATGAGATTCGTTCAAGCCATGAGTTTCAATGGTATTGGGTTGATTTTTACAATCCCACCGAGGAAGAAAAAAAGCAGCTTGAACAATTTAATTTTCATCCTTTAGCAGTTGAGGACTGTTTAAATCAAGGTCAGCGCGCTAAATTTGAGTTGTATGATGAGCATTATTTTTTAGTCTATTATGCCCTTCATAAAGAAGAGCTTGAGCACTTAGAAGTATCTGCGTTTGTAGGGGATAACTTTTTAGTCACTTACCATATGGATAAGCTAACGAGCGTGGCTAGGGTTTGGGAGCTTATCAAAAAAGACCCTGAGGCTACCGAAGATGGAACATGGGATATCATGTATGAACTTTTAGATCATACCGTTGACGAATACTTCCCCGTGCTTTATAAATTTGAAGATCACATAGACGATATTGAAGACAATGCAAAAGACGAACCTATGGATGAATTAATGAGGCAGCTTTATGACATCCGAAGTGATTTGTCACGAATGCGCCGCATTTTAAACCCCATGAGAGATTTAATGTATCGTATTATGTCAACCAATACGTTAAAAGCAAAAGAGCAGGTTCGCTATTTTAATGACATTTATGACCACTTATTAAATATGATTGAAATTATGCAAGCAAGCAGGGATTTGTCAAATGATATTCGAGAAAGCTTTATGTCCATTAACTCGGATCGTATGAATTCAATCATGTTTACGCTAACGCTTATGTCAGCTATTTTCTTACCGTTGACGTTTATTGCTGGCCTCTATGGCATGAACTTTTCATATATGCCGGAACTGACGGGGAAATATAATTATTTTATTGTACTTGGCATTATGATTGGGCTTGTAGGCGTAATGGTCTTTGCCTTTTATAAAATGGGATGGTTTAAATATCGAAAAGGACCGAAACTATAAAGTAGATTGTTAACCTTCCTGTATAAATGTTAATCAACTCAGTAAAAATGAAATTAAATAAGCGAAGATCTTATCTGACTCTAGATAAGATCTTTTTCTTGTGCTATAAACAAGAAAAGCAGGGAAGCGAGGGAAGAATGTGAAACACGGAAGAATGGGTCTGCGAAGCATCACGGTGCTGCTTGTATGCATGGTGGTGATTCTATCGCTATTGTTAACGGATTTATTAGTTAGCAGTTCAATTGGAAAAAATATTCGGGATCAACAGGCTGAAAAAGCTCGGACTATTGCTACGATTATTTCAGAATCAACGAACGTGAAAGAAGGACTAGAGACAAAAACACCTCAGTCAATTCAAGAATTCACTAAACGAATTCGTAAAAAATCAAGCGTCTTGTTTATCGTTGTTATGGATATGAATGGAATTCGGCAATCTCATCCAGATCCTAAAAAGATAGGAAAGAGGTTTGCCGGAGGGGATGAGCAAAAATCATTGCACGGGAAATCTTATGTATCTGTATCAAAAGGAACGCTCGATAAATCTCTGCGCGCTTTTGCACCTATTTATAATGAAAAAAATCAACAAATTGGCGCAGTAGCTGTGGGGATTTCTTTGAATAATGTAAATGAAGCAATTAGAGATGGGCATCGTCGAATTGTTTTAGGTTCATTAATTGGTTTACTTGTAGGCATTCTTGGTGCTATTTTATTAGCGAATTACATAAAGAAAATTTTATTTGGCTTGGAACCTTCTGAAATTGCTAAAATTCTAGAAGAGAGAAGTACCATGCTGCAGTCGGTTCGTGAAGGAGTGATAGCTGTTGATAAAGAAGGTAATATTACACTTGCTAATCGTTCTGCACGCCGCTTATTTGTTAAAGCAGGGTTAGCGCCAGAGCCAATCGGTTTGTCTATTCGAGAATATATGCCCACCTCCAGGCTGGACGACGTTTTGTCTACGGGGGAATCTCATTACGATGAAGAGCAATTCATAAATGGAGTAGCCATTGTGGTTAACAGGGTTCCGCTAGTAGTAAACGAAGAGATTGTAGGGGCACTTTCTACGTTTCGGGATAAAACAGAAGTTAACATCTTAGCAGAACAGCTAACAGGTGTTAAAATGTATGTGGAAGCGCTTCGAGCACAATCGCATGAATTTATGAATAAACTTCATGTGATTTTAGGAATGGTGCAGATGAATTATTATGATGAGCTAAAAACGTATATTCATCAGCTTGTTAATCACCGTGTCGATGAATCTAGTTCAGTGACTAAATCTATTAAAGATCATGCGTTGGCAGGGTTCCTCATGGGCAAAATGAGTTATGCTAGAGAGGAAAGTGTAGAACTGACGTTTTCCGCTGATGAAGTTATTCCAGAACCTTCAGATCCACACGTTACTCATCATCTCATTACCATTATTGGAAATTTAATTGATAATGCAATTGATTCAGTTTGTCATCAAGCCTCTAAAAAAGTGTCCGTTATGCTTGTTTATAAAAACAATAAACTTACGATTCAAGTCACGGATACAGGCTGCGGCATTCCTTCCGATACAATGAATCAGATTTTCAAGAAAGGTTTTTCTACAAAAGGCACGAGCAGAGGGTTTGGACTGCATTTAGTGAAGCAAACGATTGATGAACTAGGTGGCCAAATCGTCATTGACTCATTTATAAATAGCGGTACCACATTCTATATTGATATTCCGTACGAAACAAGGAGAGATCAAGTTGATTAAAGTATTAATTGTTGAAGATGACCCAATGGTTGCTCAGTTTAATCAAAAGTACATTGAAGAGATAGAGGGGTTTACAGTGGTCGCTGTTGCTCATTCGGGTCATGAAGCCTTGGTGAAGGTAAATGAATATCAAGTTGATTTAGTGCTGCTTGATGTCTTTATGCCTGGGCAAAATGGTTTGAAAGTTTTACAAGAGATTCGAACAAAACAAGAGGAAATAGATGTCATTTTTATCACCGCTGCTTCGGATGCCCAAACGATTCAGCAAGCTCTACGCTACGGAGCAATTGATTATTTGATTAAGCCTTTTACATTTGAACGCTTTTATCAAGCACTTTCGGCTTACAAACAAACATTTCGTACGTTAAAACAGCAACCTCAGCTTAACCAACAGGAATTAGACGGGCTGCTGTCTAATAAAAAAATAAAAGAAGCTCGGGTAGAGCCGTTGCCTAAGGGTTTAACGACAGGAACATTAGAAGTTATCGTAGAAGCCATTGAGCATCTTAAAGATCACCCTTTTTCGACTGATGATGTAGCTGAAAAAACGGGAATTTCAAGAGTATCTATTCGGAAATATTTAAAATTTCTAACAGATATAGGTCTTCTTGGGGAAAGAATGACTTACGGCACAATAGGACGACCTGTGTATGCGTACTTATACAATGAACAAAACCGTCACTTGCTGCATCACTACCTCGTTGACTTTGAAAAATAAAGAGATTGACCTGTTAGAGACGTCCGGTGCTATTTTGTCAGTGTGAGAATATTTTACTGTAGAGTGCGGGTGAGTTAAGTGGTATGGTTGATAATAACAAAGGAAAAAACAAGTCGTTTGACTGAAAAAGAGGTGGTTTCTTGATTGAAAGCATAGAACGCTTGACTGAATTACTGTTATCAGGGAATCAAGATGAAGCTTGGAATATTGTGTGGAAAAAAAGACAGCAGGGTTTCGATACATTTTATATTTTTCAGCAATTCATTTCAGTGTCGATGGCTCAAATCGGTATGATGTGGGAAGAAGATGAAATTTCAGTGGCTGATGAACATTTAGCTACTACTACCTGTGACTATGTTTTGTCACGCTATCAATTGTGTATAGAAAAAGAAGTTATTAAAAATGAAAAAAAAGGTCTGTTTTTGTGTATAGAAAATGAACAGCATTTTTTAGGTTTAAAAATGATTTCCATTCTCTTTGAAGAGCACGGCTGGCAGACGAAACTTTTAGGAGCAGATTCTCCGCTTTTACATGCAACGCACACTGTTGAACAATGGAAACCTGATTTAGTAGGAATCTCGTTCAGTTTAACTCATCATATAGAAAAAGCAAACGAATATATAGAAGGATTACAAAAGACAAAACATCAGCCGCTTATTTTAGTTGGAGGTCGAGTAGTTTCAAGCTATAAGTTTCCTCTTGCTCAAACAAATCAAGTTCGGTTTATTGCACAGTTAGAGGAGTTGAAAGAGTTTTTTCATTATCAATCGATTAGGGGGATTAAGGTTGTCGACTATTAAATATGCTCCGCTTCCTGTTTTTATTATGGATGAGGAAATGAATATTCTAGCGCAATCTGATGAAGCAGCCGCTTTATTTGGAGAGGTTCAACATTTTTTAGAAATTGTTGACGAAGATAGTCAGATCAAAGCTAGAAAACGATTAGGGCAGAAGAAAAAAATAAAAACAGAATTAGTCATGCATTCGCACAAAGCTAAGATGTCTCTTTATACCGTGAATTGCAAATGGGAGCAAGATAAGGCGCATGTGATATGTGTAGAGGAAGATTCTCAAATTAGAATTCTTTCAGAAAAAATCCAACAACATACAGCGCGTTTATCTGAAACAGACTTAGAACTGCTGCTGCAAAAAGAACGATTAGAAAAAGCAATGAACCGAGTTATAGAACTGTCGGGACCGTTTATTCATTTATCGAACAACATGGTGCTTATACCTCTGTTTGGCGATTTATTTGAGGAAGTCATCATGAAAAATGAACATCGGCTGCTCAGACAAATAGATGAGGAAACGGTTGATCGAGTTATCATTGACTTTAATGGAATAGGTCAAATTGATGAACGAGGTGTTGCAGCCCTAGAACATTTAATATGGGAATTTCAGCTAATGGGTGTACAGATTTATTTAACAGGTGTGACACCCGATCATAGTCAATGGCTTCACCAGTATCATTTTCAAGCAAATGTAAAATCTATTAGTAACTTAGGTCAGGCCATTCATCAATTTTTTACAACGGCATGAAATGGCTACAAAAAGTGAACACTTCATATAAAGACAATAAGACAGGGGATCAATATTGATAAACAGGTGATTAAAATTTGGTGAAACACGCGCGTAAAGTAGCTTTAAGAATTTCAATTATATATATCATTATTGGCGCTGTATGGATCTTGATATCTGATAATATATCTAGAACATTAGCGCAAGGTCGTTTTGAAGTATATATTTTTTTTCAACAATACAAAGGTTGGCTTTTTATTTTAGCTACGGGGATTATTTTGTATGGGTTGGTATATAGGAGAGCTTATAAACTAGTGGAGTCCCAGCAAGAGCTCGTAGTGAAAGAACACGAACTTCAAACGAGCAATCAGCACTATCAATCTTTATTCAAACATAATCCCGATGGCGTTTTTGAAATAAGTAAAACGGGTGAAGTTCTTCTTGCTAATCCAGAAGGTGAAGGAATCGTTGGATACTCCAGTGAAGAATTACGAAAAATGAAACCTTCAGCTCTTATCGCAGCTGAAGAGTTTGATATGTGTAAAGAGTATTTTAAAGAAGTGCTGAATGGAAAAGGTGCTAAGTTCGAAATGAATGTGATCAATAGAAAGCGAGAAAGACGGCTGCTTAGGTGTTCATTGCTTCCCATCATCGTTCATAAGCAGGTAGTAGGTGTATTTATGATTGCACGTGATATTACTACATACCGTCAAGATGAAGAGCTTATGATAACCTCGGAAAAAATGTCCGTTATTGGACAAATGGCAGGTGCCGTCGCACATGAAATTAGAAACCCGCTTACTTCTTTAAAAGGCTTTGTACAGGTTATGCAAGCCTCTAAGGAAACAAATGACACATATTTAGATATTATGATGTCTGAAATCGACCGCATCAACTTAATCTCCAGTGAAATGCTCATTCTTGGAAAAAAGCAGCATGTATCTTTTGAAAAGACCAATTTATGCGAGATTTTAAAACAAGTTATTACGCTAATGGAAGCGCAGGCCAATTTAAATAATGTTTCTATTTTATTGAAAGAAACAGCCAAAAGGCCTATTTATGTTTCGGCTGATGCAAATCAATTGAAACAAGTGTTCATCAACGTGATCAAAAACGGTGTAGAAGCTATTATGGAGAAAGGTCATATTACAATAACAGTTGAAGAAAAAGGTACACGAGCATTGATTCACTTTGAAGACAATGGAATCGGAATGAGTCAAGAGAGGATTGAACAAGTAGGAACGCCGTTTTATTCTACAAAAGAAGCTGGCACTGGCTTAGGGCTGGCCGTATGTTACAAAATCATGGAGCGTCATCAAGGTACCATGCATTTTAAAAGCGGTAAAGGAAAAGGGACAACGGTTATTATTGATATGCCAATTATAGAACGAAACAGCCGCCTCTCGTAGCTCAGAGAGGCGGCTGTTTTCTTGAAAAAGAGGAAGTAAGCAGCTGAGCCCTTTGCATCTGAATCCATATAGGACATAAAACCTCCTTCTTATACAAGTTTTCGTCCATAATAAAGAGGATCATATTGTTTTCTATAGAAGCAATAGTGTATCATAGTTGAAGCTATGTTTATTGATGTAGAAAAGTTAAGGTAACAACCGATTTTTCTACTGACGGATTGACAGGGTCCCTTGGGATAAGAAAGGTTTATTTATAAATAGAAATTAAGGTCAGTATTAACGCACATGGCCACTGATACATTCGTTTAATTGAAATGAAAAAAATCGTTTATAATATCGAGAAAAGCATGGAAAAGGAGATAGATATGAGTCAGTTTATAGAGACTTTACAGCCTTTTTTACAAGAGGCGTGGAAAAAAGCAGGGTTCAATGAGCCTACTGCCATTCAAACGAAAGCTATTTCAGAGATTTTAGCTAATAAAGATGTAATAGGAGAATCCCCAACGGGAACAGGAAAGACGCTGGCATATCTGTTGCCTGTCTTACATCGCATTCAGCCGGGACCATCTCATATTCAAGCTGTTATTTTAGCATCTTCCCATGAATTGGTTATGCAAATTCACGGTGAAATTCAAACTTGGTCGCAGGGAAGCGGTATTTCAAGCGCTGCGTTTATTGGCGGAGCAAATATGAAACGGCAATTAGAAAAACTTAAAAAACGTCCCAATATCATTGTTGGTACCCCAGGACGTTTGAACGAGCTAATTAAAATGAAGAAATTAAAGATGCACGAAGTCAAAACAATTGTGATTGATGAAGCGGATCAATTGTTTGTACCTGAGCATGTTCAAACGGTTCAACAGATTGTAAAAATGGCGTTAAGTGATCGTCAAATCCTAGTCTTCTCAGCTACTGTATCAGAACGTACCAAATCGCTAGCGAAAGATATGATGAACTACCCTCTTGAAATAGAGGTAGGAAGAGATGAACTTCCGGCTTCGAAGGTAGAGCATGTATACATCAAAAGTGAAGCTAGAGATAAAGTGGACGTGCTTAGAAAACTAGTTCGTCAAGAACAAATGAAAGCTTTAGCCTTTTTTAAAGGAATTGATACTCTAATCGAGTTTGAAGAAAAATTAACATTTAAGCGTGTAGAAGCAGGTTCTTTACACAGTGAAACGAAAAAAGAAGATCGTGCTACGACGATTAAAGGGTTTCGAAAAGGAGATTTCCCTGTCTTATTAGCAACGGATGTCGCAGCTAGAGGATTAGACATTAAGGGATTGACGCATGTAATTCACATCGATGTTCCTCAAGATGCAGATCAATACGTCCATCGCTCAGGTAGAACAGGCAGATCGGGAGCAGAAGGTACAGTCATTTCTCTTGTGACTGAACGTGAAGAGCGAAATTTAAAACAAATCGCACGTGAACTTCAACTTTCATTAGTGAAAAAAGAGCTTTATATGGGTGAAATAGTGGATGAAGGAACAAAAGAGCAGTCCCGTACAGCTAAAAAACCTTCAAAAAAGCCATTTAACAAGAAAAAGAAACAAAAAGGTCGAATGTAAACTAGGTATTCTTCCTTTTATAACAGCAGTGTCACAACCTAAAAAGCAACGTCTACTGCTTTATTACAGCAGCCTGGCGTTGTTTATTTTCTCTATTTCACCTGTATAAATAAGTAAAAAGAGAGAAATGTAGATATTTTTTCCTAGGTATGAAAATAGTTTGAATGATGGATTTTGTTTTTTGTAACCTTATTTTAACATTACTTTAAGAGACTTCTAATAAAAGAGGAAGAAGGACGTGGGGACATTTTATGGATGCAATTGATGATCTCTTTGACGACATAGAGCGAAGAAGAAAAAGTAAAGAATATAGTCGAGATGCAGATCAATTAGAATCATATTTACATGAAGTTCAACGTATCATGGAATTTCTTGAAGAGGGTATCTATCTGTTTCAAAATTCGCACCAACAATATGCGTCAGATTGGTCAGGGCGTTCTAAGAGCTCATATGAGGATATTTATAATGATATTACGCAATCTACTTTTCATCTGTACGACGTAAGGGATGAATTGTTTCAAACTTTACGCTTAGAAATTTCACGATTAAGAGAGTTAGCATCGGCGTAATAAATAACATTATCCACTCACTCCTTTAGAAAGTGAGTCTTTCCGTATAGGCTTAAAAAATGTTTGGATGATGACTGAAGGCTTACAAGAGATAGGGGGACGGACATACATGGAGATAAAAGTAAATCCAGAGGTGCTGCAGACGTTTGCAGAGCGAATTCAGCACTCTCATTCACAGACGGCTGATGCACTTCAAAAACTAAGCTGGGAAGCTACAAATCTACATTTCTTGTCTGTTGCAGATATTGATAAAGTGCTGGACTTGCAGGAAGAGTTACAGCATATGATTCGCAAACTTGATTCGCTAACGGAAAACGCACATTTATTAGTAAAAGACACTGCAGAACAAATGAGAAAAGCAGATGGAGAGCTAGAAGGCTCTTCAGGCTGGACGGAGTTTTGGTCGAGCGTGTGGAGCGATGGGGGCACCCATTCACAAGATACGTGGAATGACATAAAGAACTTAAAAGAATGGAATACGTATGACAATATGCATAGAACGATTGAAAAACCTTTAGGTACTCTTAATGTTATGTGGAATTCGCTTTCTATGTCTTGGGAAGAAAAAGTAGTGAATGGTTCTACATGCAGTCGAACGGAATTTTTTACTTATGGCGTTATTCAAATGGGGTTGGGCATTTTAAGTCAGGAAATGAATCCTTCAAACATTATGTTTAGTGACAGCACAGAGGAAGTGAAGAGAGAATGAATGAAGTATATGATGGCGCTGGAAGTGAAATGGTACAGTTCCTTACAGGGTTGTCTCGGCAATGAAATATACATTTAACTTATTAGAAAAATCGTTAATTGAAGCAATGAAAGATAATAAGAAAATTGCTCAATTTTATAAAACTTTAATGAATAGCAATTTATGGCTAGTTGTTAGTTCAGAGCATGGAGCATCAGATATATTGATTGCAGAGCACTACGTTCAGACGATGAAAAGCGCAGCGTACCGATATTTACCTGTTTTTTCGTCAAAATATCCGATTGAACAGATGCTGAAAGATGAAAAGACCGTATGCGTATCATTTAAGGATATGCTGCCTGTATTAAATGAAGAAATAGCGATATTACTTAACCCTGACACGCCTCTCTCAAAATTATTCATCCCCGAAGAAATAAGGATGTTAAAAGAAGATCAAAATTATTTTAAGCAGTAGCCAAAAAATAAAAAGCGCATGTGCTTTTTCAAAGCATGTCTGAATCTTAAATAAATAGAAGATATATAAAGAGGCAGGGCCTTAAATAGGCTGCTGCTTTTTTATTACTAGTAAAGAGTTTTATAGATAATGAACAAAAATGTAATTTAATAGTCTTATAGTTTTTATTTTCCTTTAAATAGGTACCTATAGATCAAATGGAAAAGGTTTAAATGAGAACAAAATCTTGGTTTTTTAGGTTTTATTTGCATTTTTTAGGGGTATTTGTAGATACATATTCTCATTTTTGGAGGCTTTTGCAAGTAACCTTTGACCTTATCACTAGAGTTTCTTACAATAATAGTAAATATATAAACCGAAGGAGAGATATGTATGTCAGGAATTATTCGCGTAACACCAGCAGAGCTTCGCGACATGGCGGGTCGTTATACTAACGAAAGCGGTCAAGTTCAAGAATTAGTAAGTCGTCTTGATACAATGAAAAATCAACTTCAAGACATGTGGGAAGGTGCTTCAAGCGAAGCGTTTGCTGCTCAATACGAAGAATTAAAGCCTTCTTTCGTTGAAATGTCTAACCTACTTACAAAGATTGCTAAGCAATTAGATGACTCTGCAAACGTTCTTGAAGATACAGATAACCAAATCGCTAGCCAAATCCGCGGTTAACTTCATCTAATAATCTAAGTGAAGTAATAAAAGGAGCGCCCTATTCTCAAAAGATGAAGGCGCTTTTTCTATGTTTTGAGGTGATGAAACCCTATGTATATAGAAGTAACAGTAGACTTAAAGCACTATACAGGTGATCGGTTCGATTTGCGACTATCAAACTATCATTCACTCAAAAAAGTAGTCGAGATCGTTTGGCAAGCTAAAAAGATTACTCAATCACCAAAGGACGGTGCGTGGATACGTGTTTCAAATAAAAATCTTATTTTCTCGGGAAATGAGACGATGATTAACTGCGGAATTACCACAGGTGATTGTATCGAAATTCTCTAAAGGAGTCTATTAGAATGTCAGAGAAGAAACCGACTTACTTAGAAGAACAGCTCGAAGCTGTAATGACACGTCATAATAATGAATATACATTTGTTTTTCAAAAAGAAAAAATTCGACTTAATCGTTCTGTTGAAATTGAAATGTTAAAGGATGTAAACACGAATTTTCAAAAAGAAATCATGATGAGCGATGATGAACTTAAAATAACAATTAAGCCTACCTCTGAATTTCAACCTTTTTCAGCATTAAGAGGAAGAGAAGAACAGCAAAAGTGGCTGTTTGCAGATCAGCTTATCAAACAGGTAAAGCAGCATTCTTTTTCAAGGCTGCATTTGTTGATTTGTCCAGAGAATATCATTTTTGATAAAAGTTTAAGTCCGGCTTTTTTACATTATGGAGTGAAAGAAAGTTTACCTCCTTATGAGTCTAACGGGGAACAAAGTTTTCAAGAGTTAAAGGCTACGATAGCAGCAGCCGTTGACTCATCGCATACATTTGAACAGTATTTTAAGTTATATGAGACCTTGCAATTAAAAGAAGACGCTAAAAAAATAATGCATATCAGCAATGAGGAAGAGTTGAGTCAATTTGTTCAGCATAAGCTAACCCAAATTGAAAAGCATCAAAAGACACTTGTTCAACTTCCTCAAAAACGCTGGACCATTTTTAAGTTTTCATCTGTGGGTATACTTGTCTTATTAATTCCAGCTCTTATTTATACTTTTTACTCTTATTTTTTTGCTCAGCCGAAACAAGAAGCATTTGTAGAAAGCAACGAATACTTTCTTGAAAAAAACTACAGCAAAGTAGTCGATACACTTGAAGATTATGACATTGAAAGCATGCCTAAAATTGTGCAGTACGAAATAGCAACTTCCTATCTTGTTAATGAAAAGTTAGGTGAGGAGCAAAAAGCAAATGCTTTAAAGACTATTACGCTTCAGTCAGATCCTCAGTATTTTGCCTATTGGTTTTACATTGGCCGAGGAGACAACAAAAAAGCGCTAGAAGTCAGCAGGTTGTTAGAAGAACGTTCGTTAATTATCTATGCACTAATGAAATACGAAGGTCAGCTAAAGACAGACAACGATTTAGCGGCTGATAAAAAGCAAGAGGAGCTTGATAAAGTAGCGAACGAACTTGAAGAATTTAAGAAAGAAAATGATCAGCAAGAAGCGGAAGCAGCCAAGCAGCAAGAAGAGAAACAAGCTGAGGAGGCACAGGCGGCCATGCAGCAGGAAGAAGAACAGAAAGCTGCAGAAGCCGAGAAAAAGAAACAAGAAGAGCAGAAAAAACAGCAGGAAGATCAATCGAAGTAGGGAGGTAGTTGTATGAATATGCTTTGGGTAGTTAGTGGGCAAACGTATCAGCAGCTGCCTGTAGATTTTAAAACCTTTCGCCAAGCAACGGTAGGAAACACTCAGCATCAAACTTTTACATTTCCTATCCGTTTGAGAAAGGGCAAATGACGCTGTCATCTGAAAAAAACGGCCGGCTCTTGATTTCCTACGGAGAAAAAAGGATAGCAGAGCTATCTGTTTCTCAGTCGTTTGTATGGCGAGAACAAGGACATGCTTTAACCTTTGTCCTTACAGACACGGCTGTTAAAGAAGCTGTCTATTATATTGATTACGGCTCAGAAGTCTCGTTTTCCACAAGTGATGAAACAGCTGATGTGTATCAGCAGAAAGAAAAGTGTGTAGTAGAGCCAAAAGAAGGATTTTACTTATCAAAGATAAATGGAAAGTGGAAGGTCTTTTATAACCAAGAACCGCTTTATCTTAATGGACACCGACTAGAAGAGAATACGAACCTTCAGCCCGGAGATCTCATTTTATGGTCTTCTATGACGATTCAATTGATCGAAAAAGATTTGCTGCAGATTCAAAGCTGCTATGATTATGCATCTAAGCTTCCAACTACGGCACAGCCTATTTCTGAAATGAAAAAGAAGTACCCGGTTTATAGACGGACACCGCGCATGATATATGATTTGCCTAATGATAAGGTGAGCTTGTCCTTTCCATCTCAAGACAATGATGAAAATAACCGAAGCTTGTGGCTTACTATTTTACCGCCATTAGTCATGCTTTTAGTCATGGGTACGGTCTCGATTATTCAGCCTAGGGGAATTTTTATTATTATATCTGTCATGATGTTTACGACCACGCTGATTGTATCTACCGTTCAATATTTCAAAGATAAAAAACAGCGCAAGAAGCGGCAGGAGCGTCGTCGTCGAATTTATACCAAGTATTTAGAGAACAAGCGCGAGGAATTACAAGAACTAGTATCAGTTCAACGAGATGTATTATCTTATCATTTTCCGACGTTTGAACGCATGAAATATTTAACAGAACAGATTTCTGATCGAATTTGGGAACGAACTGTAGAAAGCAGTGATTTTTTACAGGTGCGCCTTGGAACAGGAACAGTTCCGGGAAGCTACCAAATTTCTTTGAATAGCGGAGATATGGCTAATCGAGAAATTGATGATTTGCTTGAGCAGTCTCAGCACATGGAAAAGGTCTATCGAGAAGTGAAAAATGCCCCTGTTACCGCTCATTTAGGTTTAGGCTCTATCGGTCTGGTAGGAAAGATGAAAACGGTGAAGAATGAACTGCATCAGCTTGTAGGACAGCTGGCATTTTCCCACAGTTATCATGACGTAAGATTCGTATTCATTTTTGATGAAGAAGAATATAAAGAGTGGGAATGGATGAAATGGCTTCCTCATTTTCAGCTTCCGCATTCTTTTGCGAAAGGTTTCATCTATAATGAACAAACGAGAGATCAGCTTTTATCTTCTATTTATGAAATGCTGAGAGAACGCGATTTAGATGAAGCAAAAGGAGAAGGTGTCTTCTTGCCTCACTTTGTTTTTATTATTACGAATCAGCAGTTAATTGCAGATCACGTTATCTTAGAGTATTTAGAAGGATATCACCCTCACCTTGGGTTTTCTGCGATATTTGGGGCAGAGACAAAGGAAAGCTTAACGGAGCATGTTCATACACTCGTCCGTTATATTAACGAATCCGAGGGGGATATATTAATTCAAAAGCAAAAAGCTGTGAATATTCCATTTCAGCTTGATAAACACACGCTTGATTATAATGAAAGATTTGCAAGGATGCTGCGGACATTGGATCACCAAGTTGGTATGACCAACTCAATTCCAAATAGCGTTTCATTCTTAGAATTATTTAAAGCAAGAGAAATTGGTGAGTTGGATATCGTGCAAAGGTGGCAAAGCAATGAATCAGCTAAGTCGCTAGCAGTTCCCATTGGTTTAAAAGGAAAAGAAGATATTGTTGAACTAAATCTTCATGAAAAAGCTCACGGCCCTCATGGATTACTTGCAGGTACGACGGGGTCAGGGAAAAGTGAATTCTTACAAACGTACATTCTTTCTCTAGCGGTGAATTTCCACCCCCATGAAGTCGCGTTTTTATTGATTGACTATAAGGGCGGAGGAATGGCTCAGCCGTTTAAAAACATGCCTCATCTGCTTGGAACCATTACAAACATTGAAGGAAGTAAGAATTTTAGTACAAGAGCCCTAGCTTCTATTAAAAGTGAATTAAAGCGACGCCAGCGCTTGTTTGATAGATATGAAGTCAATCACATTAATGATTATACAGATTTATATAAGCAAGGTATGGCAGAAGAACCTCTGCCTCATTTATTCTTAATCTCGGATGAATTTGCCGAGTTAAAAAGTGAAGAACCAGAGTTCATTCGGGAATTAGTCAGCGCGGCGCGCATTGGACGTAGTCTGGGCGTTCATTTAATTTTAGCGACGCAAAAGCCAGGCGGTGTTATTGACGATCAAATTTGGAGTAATGCACGCTTTAAAGTAGCTTTAAAAGTCCAAGATGCCGCTGACAGTAAAGAAATCTTAAAAAATGCGGACGCTGCTTCTATTACGGTGACGGGTCGAGGCTATCTGCAGGTTGGAAATAATGAAGTGTATGAACTGTTTCAGTCAGCTTGGAGCGGTGCCCCGTACATGGAAGATACGTATGGGGCTGAAGATGAAGTCGCCATTGTCACAGATCTCGGGTTGATTCCTTTATCTGATGTATCTACTCAGCAGACGTCATCTAAACAAGCGGAAGCAGAAATTGATGTTGTGGTGCAAAAAATTGAAAAAACGCAGCAGGAACTAGCTATCAAAAAATTAAATAGTCCATGGCTGCCGCCTCTTAAAGAAAGATTGCTTCGCAGTGAGTACAAAGAGAAGCGAGACGGCGTATTCCCAATTGGCTTGATTGATGAACCGGAAAAGCAAAGCCAAACGGTATATAACTATCAGCTGATGGACGATGGAAACATTGGTATATTTGGTTCGTCAGGATACGGTAAATCGTTTACAGTCATGATGTTGCTTCTTAGTCTAGCTGAAAGAAAGAGCCCGGAGCAGCTTCATTATTACATTTTTGACTTTGGAAACGGCACGCTGCTACCGCTTCGTCAGCTGCCTCATACGGCGGATTATTTCTTAATGGATCAAATGCGTAAAATTGAAAAATTCATGACGATTATCAAACAAGAAATCGCAAGGCGAAAGCAGTTATTTCAACAGTGGGAAGTTAGCAATATCAAAATGTATAATGCTCTAAGTTCAGAAGAGCTTCCTCTAATTTTTATCACGATTGATAATTTTGATCTTGTCAAAGAAGAAATGCAAGATCTAGAAATGCAGTTCACACAGCTCGTGCGTGACGGTCAGTCTTTAGGAATTTATATGATCTTTACCGCGACGCGGGTGAATTCTATTCGTCAGTCGCTTATGAATAATTTGAAAACGAAGGTTGTTCATTATTTAATGGATCATTCAGAAGCGTATTCTATTTTAGGACGTACGCCGTATGCGCTAGAGTCTATTCCAGGCCGGGCTATTATCAAAACGGATCAACCTTATTTTGCGCAGCTGTTTTTACCTGCGGAAGGAAAAGATGATTTTGAAATTTTTGATACAGTTAAGCTGCACATTCAACGATTAAAGAATCAATATGCTGATGCTATTGTTCCAGAGCCTGTACCAATGCTGTCATCAAAACTTGTACTTGCCGAGTTTATAACGGACAGAAGGGTTATTAGGGAAAAAGGAGTCATTCCTCTTGGGTTAGATGAAGAGTTTGTTCGACCGGTGCATATGAACTTTAAGAAAAATAAGCATTGCATCGTCATGGGGCAGACGCAAAAAGGAAAGACAAATGTAGTGAAGGTCATACTGCAAACAGCGCTTGAACAAGGCGTGAAGCAAATCGGACTATTTGATTCGGTTGACCGCGGTTTATCAAGTTATGCAGCTGAAGAGCAAGTTGTTTACATGGAAACAAAAGAACAGATTATCGACTGGCTTGATTTAACTGAAGAACGATTGCAGCGACGTGAAAATAAGTATTTGGAAGCAGTGCAGGAAGGAACGGTACACAGTCTTTCATTTTCCCCGATCATGCTTGTAGTAGATGGATTTGTACGATTCCAGCAAAACTTAGACAGCGTCCTGCAGGATCGTATTACAAAATTGATGAAAAATTACAGTCACCTGGGCTTTAACTTGATTGTTGCAGGGAACAACAATGAGTTTTCAAAAGGATTTGACGCCTTAACAACAGAAGTGAAGCAAATTAGCCAAGCCGTGCTGTTGATGAAGAAAACAGAGCAAAGCTTATTTACACTTCCTTATGACCGAAAAGAAGCTGACGTTAACCCTGGCTTCGGTTATTATATTAAAAGTGGAAAAGAAACAAGAATTCAAATCCCGCTATGTGTAAGTGAAAGGAAGATCTTAACATGACCGAACAGCGTAAGTATACACTTAAAGTCATATTAGCTGTTGTTTTAATTTTGGCTCTTCCTTCTTTCTTTTTCCAGTATATTGGAGACAACCCACTGCAAGTCACAGAAAACTCAACAAGAACGATTGCGGTGGTTAACGAAGATAATGGAGTAAAAGAAAATAGTGAAAAAGCGATAGAGTTTGGAGAAAAAGTGACTCCTCTTTTACAGGAGGGGTCGGATTATCAATGGACCGTGCTTGGACGAAGCGCAGCTACAAGCGGTTTACAGAATGGAAAATATGATGCGGTTATCTATATTCCCTCGACCTTCTCACAAAATATTTTATCGTATCAGGAAAAAAAGCCAGAAAAAGCTACTTTGGAATACAAAGTTCAAAGTCAGCTTAACGCAGTTAATAAGGAAAAAGTAGTAGGGGAATTAGAAGATGCTACTACAAAGGTTAATAATGAAATGTCCTCTTTGTACTGGAGTTATGTATCACAGGAAGTGGATAAGGTACGAGGACAGTTCGATAAAATTCTAAATAAAGAAATCGCCTTTCAAAAAACAATGGTCGCTTTTTATAAACCGAATTCAAAAGATTTAGCAGGTGAATTAAATGATCAAAAGAAAATTCTTCAGCAAATCCAAGATAATGTAAATAAAGCAGAAAAAGGTTCGAGTGACAGACAAGGCGACGTAGAACAGGTTGAAAAGAATTTAAACAGCTTTATTGGATATGTAAATCAATATCAAACATATCAAGAAACACAGAAACAAATGCTTGAAAAAACGCAGGCTCAAAGCGTCACTGCGATTCAAGAAGGGCTGTCTTCCCTTGAATCTAATCAGCCAAGCTCTAAGCAAAATTTTAATGAGCAGGCCAATCAAGTGTTTAGTGGCTTATCTTCCATTCAACAGCAGTTGGATCAAAATCAAAAAGCCGTCGGAGAACTTGGAGACCAACAAGCGGATAACGTCAGTGAACAAGAAAAAGCTCTGCAAGATTTGAACGGCCAAATAGTCAGTTCATATAAACAGCAGTCTGAGCAAACAACCCTAAATCAAATTGAAAGTAAGCTAAAGCCGCTTCGTGCGCAGCTAGAGACAGCTTCATCAAATGAGGGTGGCGGAGGCTCAACGGATCCAGGAGAAGACGGCGAAACTCAGCCAGATCCGAATCAAGGCGGAGAGACGCCAACGGACCCTGGGGAAGGTGACGGAACTCAGCCAGATCCGAATCAAGGTGGAGAGACGCCAACGGATCCTGGAGAAGATGATGGAACTCAGCCAGATTCCGGTCAAGGCGAAGGAACGTCAGAACCAATTAAAGTGGATTTATCTCAGCAAACAGCAAAGCTTGATGATATATCAAAAGGCCTTGAAGACTTAGAACAGCAGCTCCAAAGAATGGTGAACGAAACACCTGAAGCACCTGAAGCACCTGAGACATCTGAGGGAACGGAAACGCCTGAAACGCCTGAAACGCCTGAAACATCGGACACATCGGATGCATCAGGTACATCCAATGCTGTGAAAAGTGCGCTTGAAAAAGTGGCTAATCTGAAAACACAGGTACAAGCAGTCAAAGATGAGCTGCAAAATGTAAAAGTTCAGCCGGAAGCTTCAGGAGAAAATACGGATGAGCTGAAGCGAAAAATTGCTAGTTTGGAAGCAGACGTTAAGTCTTTGACAGCACAGAAAAACAAAGCAGAGAAAGACTTAGAAGAAGCGAACAAGTCGTCGAGCAGTCAAATTGCTAAGCTTCAAGAAGAAAATGAACGATTAAAAAAAGAGAATGAAAAGTTGAAAGAAGACGGCAAAAAGCCTTCTAAAGGTAGTGTGAATGTAGACAATCTCATTACGATGATTACAAACAAAGAAGATAAAATTTTATCTTCTCCAAACCTTTCAGCTTCTCGCAAGGAAAAGTTGAGCAATACATTCTCAGGTAAGATTCAAAGCAGCAGTGCAGAAGATCTGCTAAAGTACTACGGTGATTTATCGCAGTATGATTTGACTTTAGCTCAGGTAGGAAATACAGACATACAGAACAGCGTCCTTAACAATGACTCTATTAAAGGAAGTTTGCAGCAGGCGTTAGCTGGTACCGTCTCTTCTCAAGATGCACGTAAGCAAATCCAACAAAACCTGTCTCTAACAAAAGAAGAGTTAGCACAGTTCCAAAGTTCAGTGCAAGATTTTGCTGATCAATATGGACAAACAGTTGATGCTGAACAAGCATCTATTATGGAAGAGCTATCAGCTATTCAAGAAAAAGCAAATGCAATGAATCAAGAGCTTCAATCTAGCGCAGGTGAAGATCAAGCATTAGAAAAGAAAGAAGCTCCGGACGTAACGGGCTTAATGACGCTGCAGCAAAGCATGGGTCAAGAGTTGAAGGGAATGAACGAACTCATTTCATCTTTAGGTGAAAGACAAGCAAATGTTGTCACATACACAGATGAATTGCAGAAGCGTGTAAATGAAGTCCAGGATAAAGCTGACACGCTTAACAGCAAGTGGGCCCAAAACGTGGATTCAACGAAGTTGGTTCGCGGCCAGGTATACCGTTTGTTAAATAATACATTAGTAGATGGACAGAATAATGATTACGTTTATCATTATTTAGCCAATCCTCTTCAAGTAAGCGGTGAAGTGCCGGCTGAAAAAGTAAAAGAGGTTCCACCAGTTGTCATTTTGGTTATTATCTTAATCAGCAGCTTACTAATTGGCTATTTCAGTCAATACTACCGACATGCACCTATACTTGTGAAAGGTACGCTGTTTGGGTTATTGAATTTGATTGTAGGGTTAATGGTAAGTATCTTTAGCCTTAATATTTATTCGTTATCGGGAGACCGGGCAATGGAATGGTCAATCTTTACGATCGTCTTATTGCTTGCTACATCTACACTCGTACGTATTGCTTTCTTATTAGGAAGCTTCGCTGGATGGGTTACGACAGTAGGGTTGATTTTATTTTATATTACCCCGCTTCTTAACTTATCTATGCCAAACTTTAATTACGAAGATCCAGTATCTAAAGTATATATGTCAATTCAATATGATACGCAGTCTCTGTTTGGACAGGCGCTTATTGTATTACTGGGAATGACTGCCGTTTTAAGTGTTCTGCCATCTATTATTCGTGCTTTAAAGACGACTAAAGAGGTTGAAAATGATGAAACCTATAGTGCTTAATAAGAAGATTGGAAGTATTGTTCTTATTTTTTCACTTCTTTGTTTCCCTATAGCAGCAGCGGCTGAAGCTGATGACGGAAACGTTGAAGAGATTAAACCAAATGTATATAAGGATGATCCGATTAACTTGGACCCCGAATCTTTGCTAGAAAATAAAAAAGAAGTAGGAAATATTCCGGAGGAAATAAAGGATCTTACATTTGAAAAAGAGGAAGATGTAGAGAAAGAGAGCTTAAAAGAAAGTCTTTTTGCGAACGCATCAGCTGAAGATAATACGATTTCTGCGAAAGCAAAAGAATATAACTTGTTTTCTTCTAAAAACACTTCCTACAAGAAAGATCGAACAGAACAAACTGCTTCTGAAAAGTCATCAGACCTACAATGGTTTTATTTATTATTGATTGGTGTGGGGGTTGTTGTATTATTTGCGGTTTTAATACCGCGCATTAGCCCTCAACCTTCTGTGAAAAAATGAAAAAACCTCGCTGTTAATCAACAGCGAGGTTTTTGCGTATAGACGCAAGCTTATAGGCGGCGGAAGCCTTCTTCAAACAAATAATCTTCTGCTTCTTCGTAAGATAGAAATGCTGCCTCTAAATTCAAGCCAGAATAAACATTCCAGAGATCATCTTCATGAACAAGTAAAAGCGTTGCATTGTCTGGGCCGTTCCAGCGCTGTTCATTTCCATTCCCTACAATAGCTTCTTCTCTAGCTGTATCAGGAAGGGTTGACAAAGATTCAATAGAAGCTTCAATAATTGAGCGGAGCTCTTCTTCTGTATAATCACGGATATTTACAAGACCTTTGTCATTTGTTTCATATCCTTTTAAAAACCCTCCATATACAAATCCATTTCCGTTAGGATGCAGATGATGCACAACAACCGTTTTATCGTACACGCTTTCTTCATAATGAAAATTCACGCGTCCTAAAGATACATCTTTTCGATGCAGCTCTGGAAACGATGAAATAATAGCTAATTTTTCGTCAAAACTAAGCATACACAATCCTCATTTCTATTTAAATCATTTCATTTTCTGAAATGGTATAAGCTCTTTTACGATTCGGTTGATTATACCATATATAAAGAAAGACACATAATGCTTTTTCCAATGTGGACTTTTAAAAATATAACCCTTCGCATAAAGTGGCCGTCACTGTAAAGAAGAATACATCTTTTTCACTATAAAACTTAACAAAAAAGAGGCAGGGAATTCACAGTGAAAAAATAATATAAAGAGGTGGAAGAAAACTAGTTTTCAAACCTATCATATAGGAGGATAAAAAAGTGAAATTATACGCTCTGTGTAAAAAAACATGGGCAATATCCCTGCTTGTTTTTGTTCTTTTAGTGAGCTTAACTCCTGTTAGTCAAGCAGCCGCATTTTTATCTGTTGCACAAGCTCTTGAGAATCAAAACAATAGTGTACAAACGGTTAAAGGATATGTAGTAGGTCAACCTACAGGCACATCTACAGTTATTACGAGCAATTACCCAAGCGATTATGCACTTGCTCTTGCTGACAGTTCAAATGAAACCAATACAGACAAGATGGTGTACGTTCAAATTCCTTCAAATTTGCGAAGTACATTTGGACTTCAAAGTCACTCGGAGTTAAGAGGGAAAAATCTTACTGTTACGGGCACACTCACTCCTTATTTTTCACACCCAGGAATAAAATCAGTTACTTCTATCAGTACAGAAACAGGAGGAACTGATCCGGCTCCAGATCCCACAGAGCCAACCGTTCCAGTAGAAGACTACTATCGTACTGCAGCTAAAAAAACAGGAAACAGCTTAAAGACAGAGCTTCATAACATTATTGATCATCACACAGAACTGTCGTATTCAGCCGTATGGGAAGCTTTAAAGAAAACGGATGAAGATCCAGCTAACGCAAATAACGTTATTTTGCTCTACACAGGGCGTTCACAGGCTAAGAGTACAAATGGAGGCGGAGTGGACGATTGGAACCGTGAGCACGTCTGGGCAAAGTCTCACGGGGATTTTGGAACAGCTATGGGACCTGGAACAGATCTTCATCACTTACGTCCAACCGATGTATCTGTAAACAGTACGAGAGGAAACTTAGATTTTGATAACGGAGGGACGGAACATAGCGAAGCACTCGGAAATTATTTTGACAGTGATTCATGGGAACCTCGAGATGAAGTAAAAGGCGACGTGGCTCGTATGTTGTTTTATATGGCCGTGCGCTATGAAGGCGATGTAAGTGATGAGCCTGACTTAGAACTTAATAACACAGTGAATAATGGTACTGCTCCTTATCACGGGAAATTATCTGTGCTTCTTCAATGGAATACCCAAGACCCAGTAGATGATCGAGAACGACGTAGAAATGACATTATTTATTCAGACTATCAGCATAACCGCAATCCTTTTATTGACCATCCTGAATGGGTGAATGAGATTTGGAACTAATGAAGAAGGCGTCCTGGCGGGGCGTCTTTTTTTTTATAAAAGAAAAAGGAAAAAACTAAAATCCGCCGAATACCTATAGGTGATTTTGAAAAAATGGAGGGAAGATATGAAACAGCTATGTAAAAAAGGGTTGGCTTTCGTTTTGATGTTTATTTTTGTTAACGCTTTCATTTTAAGTCCAATTAACGGAGCGGCTGCCGTAGATGGAAAATCAATGAATCCAGGTTACAAAACCTATTTAATGGCGCCTTTAAAAAAGGTAACAGACTATACAACATGGGAAGCGTTTGAGAACGATTTACGCAAAGCGAAACAAAATGGATTTTATGCAGTGACAGTAGACTTCTGGTGGGGAGATATGGAGAAAAACGGCGATCAGCAGTTCGATTTTTCCTATGCGCAGCGCTTTGCTCAAGCAGCTCGTAATGCAGGTATAAAGATCGTTCCTATTATTTCTACTCATCAGTGCGGAGGCAATGTAGGAGATGATTGTAACGTTCCGCTTCCATCTTGGGTATGGAACTTAAAAAGTGATGACAGCCTTTACTTTAAATCTGAAACAGGTACGACAAATAAAGAAACGCTAAGCCCGCTTGCAACGGACGTTATTTCTAAGCAATACGGAGAGCTCTACACGGCATTTGCGCAAGCGTTAGCACCTTATAAAGACGTGATTGCTAAAATCTATTTATCAGGAGGCCCTGCAGGTGAAATTCGTTATCCGTCTTATACAGCAGCAGACGGAACCGGCTATCCGTCTAGAGGGAAATTTCAAGTGTATACATCCTTCGCCAAGAGCAAGTTTCAATCATATGCTTTGACTAAATACGGTTCACTCGCTGGCATTAATCAAGCATGGGGAACCAATTTAACGTCTGCATCGCAAATTTTACCGCCATCAGATGGCTATCAGTTCTTAAAAGATGGTTATTCAACAGCTTATGGAAAAGATTTCTTAGCATGGTATCAAGGAGCTTTGGAAGATCATACAAAACGTATTGGACAGTTAGCTCATCAGGCTTTTGATTCCACCTTTAACGTACCAATCGGTGCAAAAGTGGCAGGAATTCATTGGCAGTATAACAATCCCACGATTCCTCATGCTGCAGAAAAACCTGCTGGATATAATGATTACAACGCGCTTTTAGATGCGTTTAAAACAGCTAAGCTAGATATAACGTTTACGTGCTTAGAAATGACGGACAGCGGAAATTATCCGGAATATTCTATGCCAAAGACGCTTGTACGCCAGGTAGCGGGTATTGCGAATGCAAAAGGAGTTGTTTTAAACGGGGAAAATGCTTTAACTATAGGCAGTGAAGATCAATATAAAAAAGCAGCTGAAATGGCCTTTAACTATAATTTTGCAGGATTTACTTTGCTTCGTTTCTACGATGTTATCAACAATGATACGTTGATGGGGCAATTTAAAAATACGTTGGGCGTTACACCACTTGCGCAAACGGTTGTAGTAAAAAATGCGCCAACTGCATTAGGAGAAACGGTTTATATTGTTGGAGACAGAGCTGAGCTAGGTCAGTGGGATACGTCCATTTATCCAATTAAATTAACATATAATTCATCTACAGCTGATTGGAGAGGCACCGTCTATTTTCCTGCGAGTCAAAATGTTCAATTTAAAGCAATTGTGAAGAGAGCTGATGGATCGTTAAAAGCATGGCAGCCTTCGCAGCAATATTGGAGCGTGCCGTCAACAACAACGACTTATACAGATAATTGGTAAAACAAAACCGCATAGCGTTTGCTATGCGGCTTTATTTTGAACACAAGAATTATTTCCAGTTCGTTTGAATAAATTCATCTCGACCAGACTTAGCGCGGTCTTCTTTATAATGCTTTGGATTTTTCTTGTGAAAATCTTGGTGATACTCTTCGGCTTCATAAAACGTAGAGGCAGGAAGAATGCTTGTTACGATGGGTTTTTTAAAACGTCCGCTTTCTGCGACCTCTAGCTTCGTCTCTTCAGCTGCTTGTTTTTGGTTGTCGTTATGGTAAAAAATTGCTGTTCGATATTGCGAGCCGCGATCTTGAAATTGACCTCCGTCATCTGTTGGATCAATTTGCGGCCAATAAAGATCTAATAAACGTTTATACGGAAACACTTCGGGGTCAAATGTGATTTGAACCACTTCGTAGTAACCGCTTGTTCCAGATTTTACTTGCTCATAAGTAGGGTTATCCACAGTTCCCCCCATATATCCTGATACAATGCCGTGAATACCTTCTAGCTCTTCAAAAGGTGTAACCATACACCAGAAACATCCACCTGCAAATGTAGCTTTTTCCATACGTAATCCCTCACTTAATCCGTTGTTATGAAGGGTATTATAACAAATTTATATTGAAACAGCTAGAAAAGGGTTTGTAGTCTGTGTAAAAGCTGTGGATAAAGGTGAATATCCACAGCTTTTACACAATAAACTCGACTGTTTTGAAGATTGAAAAATGAAGGAGAGAATAAAGAAAAAATGATAGAATAGATAAGATGTATATATCGTTTTAGAAGAAATTGCACAACAGAAGTACAATCTACGGACTGGACTTTGGGGTGCTGATGGCATCTAGATAAATAAAGTTAGTACGTTAGTAACAAGAGGTAAGAAACAGCATATTCGCGCTGTTAAATAAATATACAAAGATAATAGGAGAGTTGAATATGTTACAAGATAATCTCATCCTAGAGCACTATGGATTAAACGAATTAAATTTTGATACGATCAAAAGCTATCGGGATCGGTTTGCTGAAGTAAAACCAGCTCATCCTTGGAATGCGCTTGAAACAAAGGAGTTTTTATACAAAGTAGGAGCTTGGGGAAAGGTTAGAGATACCCATAAAGAAGGAGTCACACTCGCAGGCCTGCTTTTATTCAGTGAAGAACGGATTATCACAGAAGTTTTACCACAATATTTTTTAGAATACCGGGAAAGTAAAGGGAACGAAGAATGGACAGAGCGCTTTACCTCTCAAGACGGGACGTGGTCAGGAAATATTTTTGATTTTTATTTTCATATTCATGAAATTGTTCGTAATAGCGAACCTCAGCCGTCAATCGCTTCCTCTTTAACAGAAGTTTTGATTAATATGCTTATTCATGCAGATTATAATGGCGAGGGCGGCGTTATTTTAGAAAAGCAACCTTCTCATTACGTTTTTTCTAATCCAGGCCTTTTGTTAGTACCTACAGATTCAGTTTTTAGCAATACCGTTAGTCAGCTTCGAAACCCAAATATCGTTAAGCTATTCAGTTTACTAGGGCTATGTGAACGTTCGGGCTCTGGTTTGAAAAAAGTAAAGCAAAATTGGAGCCTGCATCATTATAAAACGCCAGCTATTGATCAAGATGTTTCTATGCATCGTACAGTGGTCACGTTATCTTTGTCCACTCAAGAAAGACAGGTAAGTTCTTCTGAAAAAGACACTTACAATACGTCCATAACCGATTCGGGAAATAATTTTAAGGATGTCGAAAAATATCAAAATACACCTGAAAACAATGTCGAAATCGACTCCTATAATAAAAATAATTACTCCTATAATAAAGGATTAATAGAGGAGTTTAAGTCATATAATAACGATAATAACTCCTTTAATAAGGAAGGTAACTACTATAATAACGAGAGTAACTTATATAATAACGATGATAACTCCTGTAATAATAACCATAACTCCTATAATAATGAGCAAGAAGAGGATTCTTCTAATTTGGTAAATGTAGAGAATATTGATACGAAGCTATGGGATATTGCAGCGTTGGCTCGTGAAAAAAAACGGCTTTCGCCGAATCAGATGGAACATATTATTCTTGAGTTATGTAAAGAAAAACCGCTCATGCTTAAAGAGTTTGCTTATTTACTAGAAAGAACGCCGGATGGAGTACGTAATAATTATTTAACAAAGCTATTACGAAAAGGACAATTACAGTTGAAATATCCAAATCAGCCAAACCATCCAAAACAGGCATATTTATTTAATAAGAAAGATATAGAGAAATAAATCAAGCAACCGATAGAACATATAGAGATTCAGCTGCAAAAAATTGATAAGGAGGAGTTTGCTAAAAGCTACAGATTTAAGGGGGAAATTCACCATAAAGTTGTGCCAAGCTGTCAGACTCTCTTTATATGAGTTCTGGCTCGTATAAAGGAGGAAAAAGAGTGTGAAAAGCAAGTGCGTTCTTATTTTTCTGGTGGTTGTATGGCTGTTTAATATGGGGAAAGGAATAGGATGTGGATCAAAGGTGAATGCAGAGATAAATATACCGCTGTCGACGTGGGTGTGGGATACAAAGAAATGGATGCTGAACCAAGAAGCTATCCTCGAAAAGCTTCAAGAAAAAAAGGTGACAAACGTTTATTTACAAATTGATACTCATCTTTCACCTTCCGTATATCGGCATTTTATCCAACAAGCACAAGCCCAGGGCATAAGTGTTTACGCACTTGACGGCGCTCCTTATTGGATAGGGCCTTCTGGTATAGAAGAGCAGGAAGCATTTTTTAATTGGATAACAGCTTACCAAGCACAAGCAGACGAGCCACAGCAATTTTCAGGGGTTCATTTGGATGTAGAGCCTTATTTGTATAAAAGTTGGGAAAATAATCGAGCGAAAAGTATTCTGCAGTATCAATATGTTATTTCTCAAGCCGCTGTACAGTCTCATGAGTTACACTTGCCGCTTGCTGTAGATATCCCGTTTTGGTTTGACGAAGTTCCATTCAAAAATAGCAATGGTTCCGGTTCGCTGGGGCGGTGGATTATTCAGTACGCTGATGAAGTCACAATTATGGCGTACCGGAACCACGCAGATAAAGAAAACGGTATTGCTGAAATAACAGAAAATGAACGCAAGTGGGGACGTGTACTATCCACTCCGATTGAAATAGGGGTAGAAACGATGGCTTCAGATGAAGGAGAATACATTTCTTTTTCTGCTAAAGGAGAAGAAAAGATGATGCAAGAGCTGGGTATGTTGCTTACAAAGTGTCAAGCTGAAAATCCTCCAAGCAGTATAGCTGTTCATTATTTTGATAGCTGGCTTCAGATGAAGCAATGACAACGAAAAGACCGCTGCATCGCTGCAGCGGCCCTTTTGGGTTTAGGGAGTATAGATACAATATAGCCATTTTCTTAAAGGACTATACATAAAAAAAGTAACCATTTAAAAAATGGCTACTCACACAAAGGGGGGGAACTTAATCTTATCATTCCCACTTTTTCTAAAAGATATGCCTCTTTTAACCCGTTTTTTAAAATAATTTAGTCGTCCAAGATTCACAGTTCCACACGTCTGTGACAACATCTTGATAAAATTCAGGTTCGTGGCAAATAATTAAGATACTTCCTTTGTATTCTTTTAAAGCTCGTTTTAATTCATCTTTCGCATCTACATCTAAGTGGTTTGTAGGCTCATCCAGTACAAGAATGTTGGTTTCATTGTTAATTAGCTTACATAGACGAACTTTTGCTTTTTCTCCACCGCTTAGAACTTCTACTTTACTTTCAATATGTTTTGTTGTTAAGCCGCATTTAGCTAAAGCTGCACGAATCTCGTATTGGGTAAAGTGAGGAAACTCATTCCATACTTCTTCAATACACGTATTGTAATTAGCCGTTTTGATTTCTTGTTCAAAATAGCCAATATGCTGGTAATCTCCTTTTTCTACAGAGCCTGAAATCGGTTTGATTTCTCCTAAAATACTTTTTAAAAGAGTTGTTTTCCCGATTCCATTTGCTCCTACAAGGGCAATCTTTTGACCTCGCTCCATTTTTAAATTCAGTGGCTTAGAAAGCGGCTCTTCGTATCCAATGACTAAATCAGATGTTTCAAAAATTAATTTGCTTGAAGTACGAGCACCCTTAAAGTTAAACTCTGGTTTTGGACGCTCCTGAGCTAGTTCAATTACTTCCATTTTATCGAGCTTTTTTTGACGGGACATGGCCATATTTCTTGTCGACACACGGGCTTTGTTTCTCGCTACGAAATCTTTTAAATCTGCCATTTCTTGCTGTTGTTTTTTATAAGCTGCTTCAAGCTGCTGTTTTTTCATCTCATATACTTTCATAAAATCGTCGTAGTCTCCTACATAGCGATTTAACTCTTGGTTTTCCATATGATAAATTAAATTGATCACGCTATTTAAAAATGGAAGATCGTGAGAAATTAAAATAAAGGCATTTTCATATTCTTGCAAGTAGCGTCGCAACCACTCAATATGCTGTTCATCCAAGTAGTTTGTAGGCTCATCCAGTAAAAGAATTTCTGGTTTTTCAAGCAGCAGTTTGGCTAATAATACTTTCGTACGCTGTCCGCCGCTTAAATCCTGTACATCGCGATCTAAGCCGATATCTTCTAATCCTAATCCGCGTGCAATTTCTTCGACTTTCGCATCGATAACATAAAAGTCATTGTTTGTTAAGAGGTCTTGAAGCGTACCGACTTCTTCTAATAGTTTTTCGAGTTCTTCTGGTGATACCTCCGCCATTTTCTCGTAGAGGCCATTCATTTGAGCTTCTAAATCAAATAAGTATTGAAAAGCACTTTTTAGTACATCACGAATAGAAAGGCCGCGCTCTAATGCTGTGTGCTGATCTAAATAGCCAACGCGCACTTTTTTAGACCATTCTACTTTTCCAGCATCCGGTTCTAGCTTGCCTGTAATGATGTTCATAAATGTTGATTTACCTTCGCCGTTTGCTCCAATTAAGCCGACGTGTTCACCTTTTAACAATCGAAATGATACATCGTTAAAAATCGCACGGTCACCAAAACCATGGCTTAGATTTTTTACGTTTAATACACTCATGCTGACACACCTTTTCTTTTAAAATATCTATCGTACGTTTCGTTATAAACAAATTGATTCATAACGATTATAGCGAACTTATATACATAAATCCATATGAGTTTTCCAGCCTTGAAAGTCATATAAAATTCACTCGCGTCTTCCTTTCACTTCATTCATACTATATATATCAATGTAGAAAATCCTTCATGACGAAGGAACGGTTATATCGAATCATTCAAATAGAGTATACAAAAGAATAAAAAGGCAGGGGGAAAAGAAATGAACATTCATACGATACTAGTGGCAGGAAGAATGCATAAAGAGCTGGAGGAGATAATCAAACAAAAGCAGCTGTCTCAGACGTTTCGATTTATGGAAGAGCAAGACGTTACAATTGAAGATTTAAACTGGGCTGACGCGCTTTTATCCTTCGGTCCAACGAATTGCTTTGAAGATCATAGCCTTAAATGGGTTCATTCTCTCGGCGCAGGAGTCGATCGGTTCTTAGAAAGCGGTAATTGGAAAAAGAGTGTGATGTTAACACGTACGGTTTGTTCATTCGGTCAGCGAATCAGTGAATATTGTCTTAGCTATATGCTAGCTGAACTTCAGCACCACGCACAGTTTCAGCAACAGCAAAAACAAAAGCAGTGGAAAGTGGTAGAGCCTAAGCAGCTTTCTACTCAAACGGTCATAATTTACGGAACAGGTGAAATCGGCGGGCGTCTTGCAGCCGTTTTAAAATCTTTTGGTGTACGAGTAATAGGTGTATCTAAAAGTGGAAATGAAAAGCCGTCATTTGATCAAGTGGTCTCGATTTCGAAGGAAAAAGAATTGCTAAAAGAAGCCGAATGGATTATTAGTACAATGCCGCTAACACATGAAACAAAAAGCTACTTTGATCCCAAATGGATGAATGTAGTTGAAAATGCATACTTTATAAATGTTGGACGAGGAGCAACTGTAGATGAAAATGCGTTAGTAGAGGCTATTGAGCAAAAACGTATTCGAAAAGCATACATAGACGTGTTTGAGCATGAGCCGTTAACGAAAGAATCTTCTTGGTGGGATTATTCAAACATCATCATAACACCTCATATTTCAGCGGTGACTACGGCTGAAGAAGCCATTGAGTGCTTTGTTGAAACGCTGCAAAAAGTTGAGCAAGGCGAATTGCCTTCTAACTTGGTTAATATTGAAAGAGGCTATTAAAGCATTATGATGCGCGTTTCCGCTATGAGAATGGTATACTGAAACTTGCTTTTCTTGAACGAAAAGAATGAAATCTGTTCTTCTAGGGGGGAACAAACGTTGAAGCAAGAAGAACTATTTGAACAAGCACGTGTATTTATAGAGACGTGTTACGCTGAACTTGAAAAAAGCGAAGCGGATAAAAACAAGCGGTTAAAAGAAATCCATCAGCAAATTATGTCACTCGGACATTATGATCATACATTTGAAGAGTTAGAGCACGGAGCTCGTATGGCTTGGAGAAACAGCAATAAATGTATTGGACGATTATTTTGGCAATCGCTCAATGTATTTGATAAGCGAGATGCGAACACAGTTGAAGAGGTAAGAGACGCCCTTTTTCACCATATTGAATATGCAACAAATGACGGGAAAATCCGGCCTACTATTACGGTGTTTAAACCGAAAATGAAAGCAAAAGAGCCGGTTAGAATATGGAATCATCAGCTAATCCGCTATGCGGGATATGAGACGGAATATGGTATGGTAGGAGATCCTGATTCTATTGCGTTTACGGAGGTTTGCCAAAATTTAGGATGGGAAGGTGAGAGAACTCACTTTGATGTTCTTCCTCTTGTACTGCAAGTTAATGAAGAGTCACCTCGATGTTTTGAGATTCCCAAACATTTAGTGAAAGAAGTAGCTATTACGCATCCAGAACTTCCTGAATTTGAAGACTTACAGTTAAAATGGTACGCTGTCCCGATGATTTCAGATATGAAGCTAGAAATTGGAGGGATTGATTACGTCGCGGCACCATTTAATGGATGGTACATGGGGACTGAGATTGGGGCGCGAAATTTAGCGGATACGTATCGCTATAATCAACTTCCAAAAATAGCTTCTATGATGGGATTGAACATGGATTACAACGCGACGCTTTGGAAGGATAAAGCTCTTGTTGAATTAAATGTTGCAGTGCTTTCTTCTTTTAAACGAGAAGGAGTTAGCATTGTAGACCATCACACCGCTGCTCAGCAATTTCACTTGTTTGAAGAAAGAGAGCAAAAAAATGGCCGCGAAGTGACTGGGAACTGGACGTGGTTGATTCCGCCCGTTTCGCCAGCTACCACGCATATTTTTCATAAGCCTTATAAAAATAAAGTATTATCACCAAATTATTTTTATCAAGACGCTCCTTATTAAATGAACAAAAAAGAGAGTACGCATTTGTACTCTCTTATTACACGTTAATTAATTTTTGTGTTTATCAAGCAAGTTAGCAAGTACATATGTTTTGTACTTTTCTACTTTGCGGCCTTCGTGGTTGCGAACTCCTCGTTTCTTAAGTTCCTCAACATACCAACCTTTGCTTCCTACGTGCATACTCAAACACCCTTTCGTCATTTTTTTAGGATGAACAGAATGAGGTTCATTGTCTGCTCGAATGGAGACATCTTGTCTTTCCAATACGTGCCTCATTGTAACATCTTTTATTTTATGATGAAAGGGAAAAAGGTTAAAAAAACGAGAATGATTTCAAATGAATTTTAGTTTAATCATTCCTCGTTTTTTTGAGATAGAAGGAGGAGGTTTAATTCATCTTTATTTTGAATTAGATCTTCTAGCGTATATTGATCCAATACCTTAATGAAGGCTTGCATGGCTTCATGTAAAACACTTTTTAACTTACAGACGGGGCTAATAATGCAGAAGTTTCCTTCACAGTCAAAACATTCCACGATATGAAAATCTTCTTCTGTTTGACGTACCACTTTTCCAATATTAATGTCTTTTGGAAGCTGAGCTAAACGAATACCGCCGTTTCGTCCTCGAATCGTTTCAATTAAGCCAAGTTTTCCAAGCTCGTGAATGATTTTCATAAGATGGTTTTTTGAAATATTATACGCTTCAGCAATTTCTTTTATATTGCTTAGTTTATTATTATCGCGAACGCCTAAATATAATAAAACTCGCAGTGAGTAATCTGTATATTGTGTGAGCCTCATCTTTTTACCTCTTCTCTTATCAGCAGCTGATATATCTATAATAGCATGTCTATATCTAAGAAATACAGAAAGAATGCTCTCATTTTTGACGAGGCGAATTTGTGAACATTTCTTTAAATATGTATATAAAATATATCTTTTTAAGTTGGATATGAGTATCATAAAGATGTATTAAAAATATATCTTTTAAAAATGAATCTTTCGGAGGCGAAAGTTATGAAACAAACAACTATTTCTATTGTAAAAAGTACAGTTCCTGTTTTAGAACAGCATGGTCAAGCAATTACCACTCGTTTTTATGAGATGCTTTTTGAACAGTATCCTTCTTTAAAAAATGTATTCAACCAAACAAATCAAAAAACAGGCCGTCAGCAAATGGCGTTAGCTAATACAGTTTATGCCGCTGCGCAGTATATCGATCGGCTTGAAACGCTGCTTCCAGTTGTAAAGCAAATCGCTCATAAACACCGCAGTATCGGCGTAAAAGCAGAGCACTATCCAATTGTCGGAGAGTTCTTATTAAAAGCAATTAAAGATGTTTTAAAAGAAGCTGCGACCGATGAGATTATGGAAGCTTGGAAAGAAGCATACGGTGCCATTGCGGACGTGTTCATAAGTGTGGAGCAAGAATTATATGAAGAAGCCGAAGAAAAAGGATGGAAAGATTATAAAAAACTAATGGTTCATAAAAAAGTAAAAGAAGCAGAAGACGTGTACTCGTTTTATTTAGTATCACCTGATCAAAAAGCGTTGCCTGCTTTTCTGCCAGGTCAGTATGTGAGTGTACGCATTCCTGGTCAAGAGTATTTATCTATTCGTCAGTACAGCTTATCAGGCTATCCAAGTCAACCATATTATAAAATTACGGTGAAAAAAGAAAAGCAAATGGAAGACGGGGTCGTGTCAACTTATTTACATGACCAATTGAAAGAAGGAGACTTGCTTGAAGTCAGCGTTCCAGCAGGAGATTTTGTCTTAAAAGAAAATAGTAAATCAGTATTTATCAGCGGAGGTGTAGGAATTACTCCAATGATGTCAATGCTGCATCAAGCACTGGAAAACAATCAAGAAGTAACATTTATTCACAGTGCTAAAAATGAGCAGTTTCATGCAATGAAACAAGACCTTCAATCGTTGTCAGAGACATATACGTTTGAACAACACGTTTTCTATAGTCAAGCGCAAACAGACCAGCATGATGAACATATAACGTATGGTCGCTTAACTAAAAAAGAGCTAGCTAAATATGCCGGCGATAAACATGCATATTATTATGTTTGTGGATCTTCTTCATTTACGCAAATGGTGTTAGAAGGCCTAGCTGAAATGGGTATTTCCCAAGAAAATATCATGTATGAATCGTTTGGCCCGAAAATGAGTATGACTCCTTCCGCATAAATGTATGGAAAAAGGGTAAAAAGCTAACAGTAGACAATACTGTTAGCTTTTTTTATGAAAGGGAGTTTAAAGATGACAAATAAGCAGTATGACATGGTGGGAATAGGAATAGGACCTTTTAATTTAGGCTTAGCGGCCCTTGCTGAGCCTCTTGATGAAATTGATGCCGTCTTCTTTGATAAAGAAGAGAAATTTGAATGGCATCCGGGCATGTTAATTGACGGCACGGACTTGCAGATTCCGTTTCTAGCAGACTTAGTTACATTTGCGGATCCAACAAGCCCCTATTCTTTTCTAAATTATATTCACAAGCAAAAACGCTTGTATCCGTTTTTTTTCTTTAATCGTTTTGACATTCCGCGTCAAGAATACAACGAGTACGCAAAATGGGTAGCGGAGCAGCTATCTTCCTGCCACTTTTCTTCAAAAGTTGTGGACGTGATACCGAAAAATGAAGAAGAGTATTATGAAGTAAAGGTAGAAACACCTGATGGAATTCAAACGGTAAATGCTAAACACGTTGTAATGGGAACAGGAAGTATTCCACTTGTACCTCCGGCTTTTGAAGAAAAGCTTAATGAGCATATTTTACACAGCAGCGGCTATTTACATAAAAAAGAAGAGATTCAAAAAGGAAAGCATGTAACGATCGTTGGTTCAGGGCAAAGTGCTGCAGAGATTTTTCTTGATTTACTAGAAGAACAGACTGAACATCATTACCACCTTACATGGTTTACAAGATCCTCTAATTTTTTTCAGCTTGATCAATCCAAGCTTGCTCAAGAGTTATTTTCGCCAGACTATGTAGATTACTTTCATTCGCTGCCTTTTGAGGAACGTACAAGCACGGTAGAAGATTTAAATCCTTTACGTCACGGAATTGAATCTTCTACCTTAACGAAAATCTATGATTTACTTTATCATCGTTCACTTAAAGGAAAAGTACCCGTTACGATTCAAGCTTCGACTGAAGTAAGTGATATTCATAAAAAAGGAAATGGATATGAGCTGGAGTGCAAACAATTAAAGGCTGAACGCTCTTTTCAATACGAAGCGGATCGTTTGATATTGTCCACGGGCTATAAGCCAAAAATTTCGCCGTTCATCGAACGAATAAAAGATGATATCGAATGGGAAGATGACAAGCGTTTTAAAGTCACAAAAGATTACCGGCTTGTCTTTAAACAACCTCGTAACCACCACTTTTTTACGTTAACCAATATTGAACATTCACATGGATCTGGCGCAACAAATCTTGGTTTATCCGTTCAGCGCAATCAGCGTATTCTGAACGTGATTGCAGGGAGAGACGTGTACCCAGTTCCAGAAGAGACGACGTTCCAGACATTTAATTTGTTTTGAATTTCTTCTTTATAAAAATCTTCAATGTGGTTTTTGATTATTGTAGAAAAGTTTTTTACCCATAAACTATGTTTAAAAGAATAGTGTACGGGTATTTTATTTATAGAACATTAGTACACAAATCAATTAAGGAGTTGCTTAGAATGAGTAAGAAAATTGCAGTACTAGTAACAGATTTATTTGAAGATGTGGAATATACAGATCCAGCCAAAGCCTTTGAAGAAGAAGGCCATACGCTAACAAAAATCGATGTTAAAACAGGTGAAGTAACAGGTAAACAAGGCGAAACAACATTAACAATTGATAAAGCAATTGCGGATGTAAAACCAGAAGATTTTGACGCATTGTTTTTACCGGGAGGTTTCTCACCAGATATCTTACGTGCGGACGATCAAGTCGTAGCTTTCACAAAATCATTTATGGATGAAGGCAAACCGGTTATGGCTATCTGTCATGGACCACAGCTGCTAATCAATGCTGAAACATTAAAAGGACGTGACGTAACTGGTTTCAAATCAATTGCTATTGATTTGAAAAATGCAGGTGCAAACTTCCATGACAAAGAAGTGGTGGTATGCGGTAATCAACTAGTTACAAGCCGTACACCAGACGATATGGAAGCATTCGTACGTGAATCAGTAAATGTCTTAAAGTAAGTAAATAATATTAGTAAAACTTTCTGTAAAAGGTGATAACAGGGTGGTTTACCACTCTGCTGTCGCCTTTTTTGTATGTAACGATTTTGACGAGGAATTTACAGTTATATTACTGCATTGGATGAAGCGGTTTCTAAAAAAATATGAAAACCTTTTACTATCAATAGATAGAAGCCACGTAACACAATCGAAATATTTTTTACATAAATGAAAGTATAATTTTGGTAGCTTAAAAGACGTTGCGAGTTTCATAGTTTTCATGCAACAATGAGGGTGCATCACGAGATTGGCTTGCTACAAGCTTAGATGCGTTGCGGTTTTACAAAAAAACTTTATTATCACATAGGAGGATTTCAAACATGAAGAAAAGGTTTCGTATTGCCACTGTCGCAGGTGCCGTATCATTAGGATTACTAACAGCAGGACAAGCAAATGCAGCAGCTCCTGATTGCAACACTCCAAAACAAATTAACATTAAAGATGCTCAAGCAGCACAAAATATAAATGTAGATGAGCTATTAAAGAAATTTAACGCTCAAGGACAATCTGCTCAAGCAGCAGCTCCACAACAAGAAACACAAGCACCAGAGCAAGCTGAAGCAGCTCCACAGGAACAAGCACAAGCACCAGAGCAAAGTGAAGAAGCAAAAGCTCCAGAGCAAACACAGCAAAACACAAAAGCTCAACAATCAGAAAATACTGATAAAGCAGAACAAACAAAAGATGCTAGTCAATTCGAACAAAAGGTCGTAGATTTAGTGAACCAAGAGCGTGAAAAACAAGGTTTAAAACCTCTAACACTTAACAAAAAATTAAGTGACGTTGCACGCACTAAATCAAAAGATATGATGGACAAAGGGTACTTTGACCACAATTCACCAACATATGGTTCACCATTTGATATGATGAAACAATTCGGCATTGAATATACAACTGCAGGTGAAAACATTGCAAAAGGTCAGCAATCTCCTGAAGATGTAATGAATGCTTGGATGAATAGTGACGGTCACCGCAAAAACATTCTAAACCCTGATTTCACTGAAATTGGTGTTGGATACGTAAAAGGTGATACTACGTACTGGACTCAACAATTTATCGGTAAGTAATACAAAAAGAGCAGGATATACCTGCTCTTTTTTGCGTTTTTAGCTGTCCAATTTGGGTATAGTAAAGTAAGAACACGTAAAGGAGTGCCTTAAATTGGGACGTATATTAAAAAAAATTCTAGTCGCTGTTTTTCCTATCCTTTTAAAAGAAGGATATCGTCATTATAAAAATCGTAAAACTCGAACTACGCCGTCTAAAGGATATAAATAAAAAGGACTCGAAAGAGTCCTTTTTATTTTATGCTTGAACGGTGATATGCTTAAATTCTTTTACGTTAAATAATCCTTTGTCGGTTAATTTTAGACATGGGATAACAGGCAAGCTTAAGAAAGATAATGTCAGCAGCGGGTTGAATTTCTGTGAAATATCAAGCTCATGAAGAGCCCCGTGAAGCTGCTTAAGTAAGCTGTTTACTTCATTGTAAGGGTGAGGTGACATTAATCCTCCAATGGAAAGAGGGAGGGAGCCAATCACTTCATTGCCTTTTACAATAACAATACCTCCGCCGATTTCTTCAATTGCCGCAATTGCTTTTGCTAAATCTTCATCATTTGTTCCTACGGCTACGATATTATGTGAATCATGAGCAATCGTGGTAGCAATCGCTCCGTCTTTTAACTGAAAACCTTTTACAATCCCAAGACCAATATTCCCTGTTAGATGATGACGCTCAACAACAGCCATTTTTAGCTGATCGTTTTCTACAGAAGACTGAAATTCGTTTTGCTTCACTTGAACTTCTTCTACAATATGATTTGTAATCAGGCTGTTTGGATTAATTTCAATAATATTAGCGCGATTGTGCTGAAGTGGTATCGTAAGTTTTTTAATGGAAAACTCTTTGAGATGAACAGAATTCATTAGTTCTGTTGGAAGATCAATTTGTTCTTCTTGAACAGAAAGCATCTCTCCATTTTCAGCAATAAGCTCTCCGTTTTGATAGACATGTGCTGCAGATATATCGGTTAAGTCGTCTAATAGAATAAAATCCGCTTTGTAACCAGGAGCAACCGCACCTCTATCTTTTAACCCGTAGCATTCAGCGGCATTTAACGAAGCCATTTGAATCGCAATTAGCGGATCCAGCCCGAGTTCAATAGCAAAACGAACATTGTAATCAATAGAACCTTCCGTTAATAAATCATCTAGGTGTTTGTCATCGGTACAGAATAAAAATCTGCGCGCGTTACGTTCATTTACAGCAGGTAATAGTTGTTTCAAATCTTTAGCAACAGAACCTTGGCGGATCAGAACATACATCCCGCGCTGAATACGCTCAATTGCTTCTTCTGCTGTTACGCATTCATGATCTGTTGAAATATCAGCGGTACGATAAATATTAACGCCCGTAGCATCTAGCCCTGAGCCGTGCCCATCAATTACACCGTTTGCATCGTTAGCTGCTTGTAATTTATCGAGCATATCGTCATCGCCATCTCGCACAGCAGGGAAATCCATCACTTCTGCTAATCCAAGCACGCGAGGGTGAGAGAAAAATGGCGCTAAGTCAGCTGCTTTTAAGACGGCTCCAGAGCTTTCAAAAGGAGTTGCCGGCACGCTTGAAGGTAAGTTCACAAATACGTCTAAAGGAATGGAATCCGAGTTTTGAAGCATAAACTCAATACCAGATTTCCCTGAAACATTCGCAATTTCATGAGGGTCCGTTACGACAGTTGTGACGCCTCTAGGTACAAGAAGTTTTGAGAACTCTTTAGGTGTAACCATTGATGATTCAATGTGAACGTGTCCATCAATGAATGTAGGAGAAATGTATTTTCCTTTTGCATCCACGACGTTATTCCCATCGTATTGACCTATTCCAACAATCACTCCATCAGCAATCGCAATATCGGCTTCAATGATGGAAAGCGTAAAGACATCGATAATTTTCCCGTTTTTCACTACAAGATCTGCAGGTATTTTTTTATTGGCAACAGCAAGCTGTTTTTTTAAGGTTGTTTTTGTATTTGACATGAATGTGACTCCTCTCATTGTATAACTGAATAACAATGAAGGACTATGTAAGGGAGAACATAAAGAAGAATAAAAATGCAGTATGAATGATGTTCAACCCTCGTAGTCCAACTATTTACGGTAGTTCGGTAGAAACTCTTGGACCCTATTTCCAAGACTATACGAGCTTTAGGTATTTCGATACATTCTATAGACAAATAATAAAAACGTCAATTCCTAATAAAAAAGAAAGATTTTTGGGAATATTTCATCTATGTGTATGTAAACGATTTAACTCTTATTTGCTCGCTAAAAGGCGCAGCATTCATGTATAGAAAAAAATGTAGAAAAAACCGTCAATGGCTATTAGTCATTGACGGAGTTGTCATTAAGCTTGTTTACGCAGTGTACCTAATTCTTCCGCGATCGCTTGCATTTCACTTGGGCTAAAAGAATCTTTTCTCATTACCATATCGTATAAGTACTTTAAGTCTTCATACATTTCTTCGTCAAAAGCTTCAGCTTTAATTGCTCCGATATTTAGCATGCGCAGTTTTTCACTAATGCTATCGACCATATGTTTAATATTCTCTGGAGATTTTACTGATAAATCCACTTTGTTCATCCTTCCAGTTGCGTTTTTTTTATTGTAACATGTTTTTATCGTGTGAACACTTTTATGTCAGGTTCTTATCCACAGAAGAGTGGAAACGATATAAATAAAAGAAAACTATTTTTTAGTTTAAAAATGATTGTATATAATGTTTGTAATAAGGGAAAGGAGTCGAGACTATGATTAACGTATTATTCGTTTGTTTGGGAAATATTTGTCGTTCACCCATGGCAGAAGCGGTCTTTAAAGATATGGTGAAGAAAAAAGGGCTAGAAGGACAAATTCACGTAGATTCTGCAGGCACAGGAGGCTGGCACAAAGGCAATCCTCCTCATGAAGGAACGCAATCTATTTTAACGAGAAACAACATTGATTTTAAAGGGCAAACAGCAAGACAAGTGATTCAAGAGGATATAGCTAAATTCCATTATATTATTGGAATGGATGTCGAAAATGTAGGAAACCTGAGAAGGATGGCTGGACATACTAAAACAGGTTATATTGCAAGGCTTTTGGATTTTGTGCCCGATTTACATATTGAAGATGTGCCTGATCCTTATTTTACGGGAAATTTTGACGAAGTATATGACTTAGTTCAAGAAGGATGCAAGGCTCTTTTAGACGAAATTATAGAGAAGCATTTCTCGGAATAAGCGATACTTAAAAAATAAAAGCGGAGGAGAAACGACAAATGGGTAAACGAAATAAGCTAGTAGAAGGTATTGTCATTGGAGCAATTATAGGAGGAGCTGTTTCTTTATTTGATAAAGAAACAAGAAGCTCTGTCATTCAAGGAAGTAAAAAACTGAAAGACAAAACAACAACTCTTATTCAGCACCCTGAACTTGTAACGGATACTGTCAAAGAGAAATATGAAACCATCCGTACGACCATCGAGCAAGTTTCTGAAGATGTATCATTTGTAGCAGGAAAAGTAGAAAAGTTAAAAGAAACAACACCTCAGGTGATGGAAATTGTAAACGATACAAAAGAAGCATTTGTGGAGAAATATGGTGATGAACAAAAATAAATAAGGAGGCACATATGGCTGGAATGTACATAAATAACATCGTAAGGTTTGGCAAAGAACTGATGGGCCGCATTCATCGAGATGAGCTGCCTAGTTTATCAGCTGAATTGGCTTATTATCTGCTGCTCTCGCTATTTCCTTTTTTAATTTTCTTAATTACGCTGATTGGATTTTTGCCATTAGAATCAACAGACCTGCTTGACTTGGTCGAAAATGTAGCGCCACAGCAAACGCTGCACATGATTGAAAGCAACGTTTCCCATATCATTGGTTCTCATAATGAAAAGCTATTATCCTTTGGTATCATTGCCACGATGTGGTCTGCTTCAAATGGAATTAATGCGATCGTAAGAGCATTTAACCGAGCATATCACGTACAAGAAAATCGGCCTTTTTTAGTGGCGAGAGGTATGGCAGTTCTCCTTACTTTTGCGATGATATTTGTTATTATTGTAGCGCTTTTACTTCCTGTTTTCGGTCATATGATTGGCCTTTATTTATCGTCTACGTTTGGGTTTTCAGAAACTTTTCTCGCTTTATGGTCTGCTTCCCGCTGGATTATCAGCGGCCTCATTTTGTTTACTGTTTTTACGGGGTTATATTACTTTGCTCCTAATAAAAAACTGCTGATTCGAAATGTTGTAAAAGGAGCGGCTTTTGCTACGGTCGGATGGACAGTGGTATCGATGCTGTTTGCATATTACGTAAATCATTTCAATAACTATACAGCTACATATGGAAGCTTGGGCGGAATTATTATCCTGCTTATTTGGCTGTACCTATCGGGCATGATTATCGTTATTGGAGGAGAAATCAACGCTATTTTCTACGACCGTCGAGTCAAATCTTCATAGTCACAAATTGGGATGAAATCATTCGCAAGATATGAGCATACTAACAAAGTGAAAGGGAGGTTTTACATCATGACAAAGCATACAAAAAAAGACGGAAGCAATACAAAGCAAAATAAAAAGAGCCAGCCAAAGCATAAAACAAGCAACAGCCAAAATGGACAAAACGGTTACCATTAAGGCAGTGATTTCCATAATAAAAAGCCTAACAAATACGTTAGGCTTTTTTGCGTTAAGATTTTAGCAAGCGAAGGCCGTTTAAGATAACTAAAATGGTGCTGCCTTCGTGACCTATAACACCAAATGGCATATCAAGCACTTGGAAAAAATTCGAACAAATTAATAAAAAGATGACGGCAATAGAAAAAATAACGTTTTGCTTCACAATTGAGTTCATTCGTCTGGAAAGAGCTACTGCATCCGAAATTTTTGATAGATCATTTTTCATTAAAACGATATCGGCTGTTTCAAGTGCCACATCCGTTCCTTCTCCCATGGCTACTCCAACGTTAGCAGTAGCAAGAGCAGGTGCATCGTTAATGCCATCTCCCACCATTGAAACGGTAGGGAATTTTTCTTTTAACGCTTTAATTTTATCTACTTTCGCTTCAGGCAAACATTCTGCAATGTATTCATCGACTGCACACTCTTTTGAAATAGCTTCGGCTGTTTTTTCGCTGTCTCCTGTAATCATGACGGTATGAATGCCCTGCTCTTTAAGAGATTTAACAGCGTCTACAGCTTCTGTTCGTACAACGTCTTTTAGCGCAAGCAATCCCACAATACCATGCTGGTCTTTTGCGTACACAATCGTTTTTCCTTCACTGGCAAGTGTAGATGAAATCCCATTTTCAAATTCAGCTGCATCTTCTTTACCTACAAAATCTGCTTTTCCTATTTTCCACGTATCTCCTTGAAGAGACCCAATGACACCATATCCGGGAACGTCTTCAAGCGAATCTGGCTGAACAAGCGTCAATTCCTGCTTATTTTTCACAAAGTCAACAATAGATTGAGCAAGCGGATGATTGGACTGACGTTCAATTGATGCGATTTTAACAAGAAATTCCTGTTCGTTTATATCAGAACGGACAATGACATTTGTTACTTCTGGCTTTCCTTTTGTTAACGTTCCTGTTTTATCAAAAGCAATTGCGCTTAAATGGCTTAACCTTTCCAAATGCACGCCGCCTTTGAACAAAATTCCTTTTTTTGCTCCGTTTGAAATAGCAGACAGCGAAGCAGGGGTGATAGATGCAACCAGAGCGCAAGGAGACGCTACAACTAAGAGAATCATTGCACGGTAAAATGTCTCGGTCCAGCTCCATCCAAGCACATAGTGTGGGAGAAATAGCATAACTGCCACAACCGATAGAACAATTTTTACGTATGTGCCTTCAAATCGTTCAATAAACAATTGAGAAGGAGACTTTTCACTTTGAGCCGTTTGAACAAGTTGAATGATCTTTTGAAACAGCGTCTCAGCACTTGGCTTTGTCATTTTAATGGTAATGGCGCCTTTCACATTCACCGTGCCCGCGAATACTTCATCATCGAGCTGTTTTAGTACAGGAACAGATTCCCCTGTAATAGCAGCCTGATCAATCGTTGTTTGACCTGAGACAACAATCCCATCGGATGGCACTCGTTCACCCGGCTTAACTAACAGCAAGTCACCGATTTGTAAATCCGAAATGGATACAATTTCTTCTTGATCTCCAATCAGACGTGTTGCTTCTTGCGGCTGTAAATTCATCAAGGCGCTAATTTCTCGGTTGCTTTTATTCATGGTGTACGTTTCTAATGCACCGCTTAATGCAAAAATGAAAATAAGCATAGCACCTTCTGTCCAGTAGCCAATTACAGCCGCTCCAATGGCTGCAATAATCATTAACATTTCGACATTCAATTCTTTATTTTCAATCGTTTCTTCAATGCCTTCTTTTGCTTTAGCAAATCCGCCTATCACGTAAGCTAATACAAAGAGCGTAATAGATACAGCAGTATCCTGCTGTTTTGACAGCAGCCAGCCGGCTAAAATCAGTACGCCGCTTAACAGTGCAGCAATGAGTTCACCATGTGTTTTTAATCCGTTGACAGCAGAAGATGTTTGAGGCGTTTGTTCTTGTTTTTTAGGTAACGCATTTTCCATACAAATCCTCCTTGAACGATAATTGAGAAGAATAATCACAATCATTACCCCTAAAAAAACACGAAAGCTGCCATCTCAGCGATAGCAGCACATTTTTTCAGTTCTTCTCTTTTAAATTGGGATATTTAGTATAGTATAGCACGGAACAAGCAAGGAGGTAACGACTAACGCCTAAAAAATAAAAACAGAATGCAGCTGGACGTCTGCATTCTGTAAAAAACGTACTACATATCTAAATGTTCTTCATAATATTTATAAGCGGAAGTGTAAATGTGCTCGATATCGGCATCCGTCATGTACATTAAGGTTTCACGGTCAATCCCCTTCATCGTTTCAATAAATGTAATCATGTTTTTGCGTTCTTGTCTGCTCATTTATTATTCTCCTCTCCATCTGTTTTAATACAGTTTATTATATTTAATTGTATTATATAACAGAAAAAGTATTTTGTGTGGATTTTTTTTAAAAATAGGCAAAAAAATTTAAAAAGACGTAAATAATTGACTATATAGAAAAAGGTGTTTTATAATTTATATATGAACATATGCTCATATACTTGCATATAATGAACGGAGAGATGTTATGAAAAAAGATGAACATTCGTTTTTATCGCCTCAAACAGTAGAAGAAGCGTCAAGAATACTAAAAGCTATTTCAGATCCTACGAGAATGAAAATTCTTTATTTGCTATTTCAAGAAGAGTGTTCAGTCGGTCATATGGTTGAAGTGCTTGGTGTTTCACAATCAGCTATTTCACATCAGTTAACTCACTTGCGTCATTTACGTTTAGTAAAATATCGCCGTGAAGGGAATACGTATTTCTATACGTACGATGATGAACACGTTGTTGGAATACTGCATCAAGTAATTCAGCACGTAGAATGCTCACATAACGAATAAAAGGAGGGGCTTTGCATGAGTCATGATCATCACCACCATCATGGTCACCATCACCATTTTGATACACAGCGTGAAGGCAACAAAAAAGGTCTGTTAATTGCACTCATTATCACCGCCGGTATTATGGTTCTTGAGTTTGTTGGAGGGCTTTTTACAAATAGTTTAGCGTTATTATCCGATAGCGGACACATGCTTTCTGATACAAGCTCACTTGCTCTTAGCCTTGTAGCGATATGGTTTGCTAACCGAGCTGCATCGGCTAAAAAAACGTACGGTTATTATCGTTTTGAAATATTAGCGGCTCTTTTTAACGGAGTGGCACTGTTTGTAATAGCAGGATTTATCATCTATGAAGCCTATCAGCGCGTATTAGAGCCGCAGTCTGTAGCAAGCGGCAGCATGATGCTGATTGCTACTGTTGGTTTACTCGCTAATTTAATCAGCGCATGGTCACTTATGAGACAAGGCGATGTAAAAGGAAATGTAAATTTACGCAGCGCTTACTTACACGTATTGGGAGATGCTTTAGGATCTATTGGAGCTATTGTAGCTGGACTTCTTATGATGCTGTTTGGATGGTATATTGCTGATCCTATTATTTCTGTAGTTGTGTCTGTATTAATTTTAAAAAGCGCTTGGGCCGTGCTTGCCCATAGCATTCATATTTTGATGGAAGGCTCTCCTGAAGGGGTAGATCACAGTGAAATAAAAAACCTTCTTGAAAACATTGAAGGAGTCAAAGATGTGCATGATTTACACATTTGGACGATTACTTCAGGACTGGACTCATTGAGCTGTCATATGCGCGTAGAAGATGAAAAAGATTGTCAGCAAATTTTGCAAAAAGCCATTGATTTAGTACATGATCACTGCGGCATTGAGCATACCACGATACAAATTGAAAAATCAGCTCTTCAGCATCGAACGCTAAAAGTTTAAAGAACGAGCGAGAACCTATAGGTTCTCGCTCGTTTTTTGTTGCATAGGCATCTTTTGTCCGAATACAAAAAGAATAATAAAAATAAAGCCAAGCATCCCGCTAATAATATTAAAAAAGCTGATATGGTGAAAGAACTGAATAAACGTGCCACCTATGTAAGGGCCGGCAAGGCTTCCGATACTAAAAGCAATGCCGCATAGTAAATTACCTGTAGGCAGTAGACGAGCAGGAATCAAATCCGTCATATAGCTGATTCCTAAACTAAACGTCGAGCCTACAACCATGCCAGCTATAAATAAACAAGCTACTAATGGAATAGCGGTCTCTTCCAAGAGACTTGCTGTAAAAAATGTAACGGCTCCAATGGATAAAATCCATCCTAATACCAATTTCCGTCCAAATTTATCGCTCAATATTCCGAGAGGAAGCTGAAATACAATAGCTCCAACTGCAAAGGAAGTCAGCAGCAGTGAAATAAACTCTACTTGCAAACCAATTCGTAAGCCATATACAGGAAAGCTTCCGTTCAGTGATGATTCTAAAAATCCATATCCAAAAGGCGGCAAAAAAGCAATCCAAGCATACTTAGCCGCCTTATAAAATCGCTTAGCCGTTTCTTTTAACGAATTAACCTCCACTTCCTGTAGGGGAAATTCATTTTTTATCAAAAATAAAAACACCCATGTTATGAGGCAAAGAGCTGAAGAAATCATAAAAGGAAGCGCTTGGTTAATTTCAATTAACGGCGTCATTAAAGGGCCAACAGCAAAACCAATACCGAAAAAAAGCCCGTATAATGAAATGTTGCGACCTCGTTTATCAGCAGGTGAAGACGATGTAATCCACGTTTGAGTACCAAAGTGCAGCGCGTGATCTCCTATTCCAATAAATAAACGGAGCACAAACCAAAAAACAACAGATTTCCACAGGGGAAACAAAGCTAAAGATACAATAACTAAAAGTCCCCCTGCTGCGATAATGGGTTTATATCCGTATCTGCGAAGCGGCCCTTCCATGAAAGGAGAAATAAATAAAATACCTAGATACAATCCAGTTGCGTTTAATCCGTTTATAGTAGAAGAAAGACCATCTTTCTCAAAAATAATAGCGATTAAAGGCAGCAGCATACCTTGGCTGAATCCAGAAATAGCGACAAGGCTAACTAAAATCCAGAAACGTTGTTTATGAGTAGCACTCACAGCATTCAACCTCTTTTTATCTATATTTTGTCAATCCAACTGTTTAATCGTACAAGGAAAACGCTTTATTGACAAGGATGTAGACGTGCTGTGCTATTAATTTGACATCTTTTTATAAGGAAAGTAGAATAAAACATGTAAATAGTTACATGTTTTAATTTACAATTAAAAGGCGATCGCTAGAATACAAACAGTGCTTAAGAAAATAGCGACATTCACAATCAATGTCGGTACAACGAGTGTCATTGGTCATACAGGAAGTGCAAAATATAAACGCTTACACAACTGCGTTTTTCTAGGCACTGCTGTGAGACACTTAGATCGCGTTGTGTCAGACATATACGAAGTGTTATAAATCAAAGGAGCGATATAAAAATGGAAAAATTTATTGGGAATCATATGATTTACACATACGAAAACGGATGGGAATATGAAATTTATATCAAAAACGAAAATACAATCGATTACCGTATTCATAGCGGAATGGTGGCAGGACGATGGGTTCGCGACCAGAAAGTTGATATTGTGAAATTAACAGAAGGTGTATATAAAGTATCGTGGACTGAACCGACTGGAACAGATGTATCTTTGAACTTTATGCCTGATGAAAAACGGATGCACGGCATTATTTTCTTCCCAAAATGGGTACATGAACATCCTGAAATTACCGTGTGCTATCAAAATGATCATCTTGATTTAATGCATGAATCCCGTGAAAAATACGAAACATATCCTAAATACGTTGTACCCGAATTTGCTGACATTACATTTATCAAAAATGTCGGAGCGAATAATGAGGAAGTTATCGCTCAAGCGCCTTACGAAGGAATGACAAATGATATTCGCGCCGGAAAATTAATTTAACACAGAGTCATAAAAAAGACTGAGACAAAAGTATTTTAGCTGAAGGAAGATCCGAACGATGAATCGAGATTCTTGAGGGAGAATCAAATTCGTTCGGATCTTTTTATGGTGATGGTGTAACAAGTATCCGTATTGAGAGTAGTTGGTTATATAAAAAGCGGTTTATAATGAAGTAAAGGAGTGAAGGAAATGGAATTTAACATGAAAAAAGAGGCGGGATTTACAACAAATCTTCCTTATGGAGAGCTACATATCGCCGGAGATGAAGAATATGGCTTTCGTCCGTATCAGCTAATGGTATCGTCCATTGCTGTTTGCAGCGGAGGCGTGTTAAGAAAGATTCTAGAGAAAAAAAGAATTGCTTTTTCTGATTTACGCATCCAAGCTGGCGTGACGCGAAATGATGAAAAAGCGGGGCGAATCGAAAAAATTCATTTGCACTATATCATTACAGGAGAAGAGCTTCCATTAGACAAAATTGAAAAATCAATTGAGCTAGCACGAAAAAATTGTTCAATGCTACAGTCGGTTATTGACAGTATTGAAGTGACAGAAACCTTCGAAATTAAATGAGGTTGGGACAAAAGTATTTTAGCTGAAGAAGTTCCGAACGATGAATCAAACTCGTTCGGATTTTTTAGGGTGTTGTTACAAGCGGTTCAGCTCTTTGCTCCCATTTGTTCGTCTTTAGATGGAATGGACTTAGCTACGTCTCAATCTCATATTTCCTTCGGTTTGCTGCCGGCTTTATCAAAATAGCGCATGCGTTCAGGAGTCAGCTGAAGAAGCAAATAATTTGGGTCATCTGGACTTTTAATCCACTCTTTTAACTTTTTATTCCAAAATTTCTTTTTTAACTCTTCGTTTGTTTCTACATTTACTTTGGCTTCTACCTCTACATACGGATCACTCCAACCTTGCCCATCATAGCCTAACAAAATATGAACGTAAGGGTTTTTTTCTAGTTCTTCGACTTTATGGGTATCTTTATTGGTGGCGGTGTAGAGCACAAGATCTTCATGAAAAAACATCATAAAGCGTGAATACGGTTTTCCATCTTGAATTGTAGCTAACGTTCCAATTGTATAGTCATCCAGTACGGATAAAATTTGATTTTTCACATCATTATTGCTCATTTTTTCACTCCTTATTATATCTTTTTACCCTTGGTAGTTTGGCTGATTTTTAACTATCTTAATCAAAAATCAATTAAGGGTTTATCATTTATAAAAATAGGTTAAAAATACTAACATTGACGGTGAGTCTATACAAATTCCATTAATTTGATATGATTGATTTTGTTGTCAAAAAATGAATAAGGTAGGTGTACATATCGATGATCAATCGGATTTTTCTTATAGCGGTTATTCTTGGGGTGCCGCTATCTGTTATTGGGCACATGATGCACTGGTCAGATGTTCTTATGTTTATTATTTACTGTTTAACAATCATTGCCCTCGCAGCTTTTATGGGGAGAGCAACAGAGAGTTTAGCTGTTGTAGCTGGTCCTCGAATAGGCGGACTATTAAACGCTACGTTTGGTAACGCTGTAGAATTAATTATTTCTATTTTTGCTCTAAAAGAAGGTCTTACAGCGGTGGTGCTTGCATCGTTAACCGGTTCTGTATTAGGAAACCTCCTTCTTGTAGGCGGTCTTTCATTCTTCATTGGGGGATTAAAATTTAAGCGTCAAGAATTTAATGTCTATGATGCAAGACATAATTCTGGATTATTGATCTTTGCCGTTATCGTTGCGTTTGTTATTCCTGAAGTGTTTGCTAGTGAAATGGACGAAGCGAAGACCATGTCCCTGAGTGTCGGAATCTCCATTATTCTCATCATCTTGTACTTAGCGGCGTTATTTTTTAAGCTGGTAACGCACCGAGGGGTGTATCAGCATAAAAGTGAAGAAGTGGAAGAACATGAGGAGCCAGAATGGTCAATGTGGAAAGCGATTACTGTTCTCTTTTTGTCTACGTTAGCTGTAGCTTACGTATCCGAAAGCTTGGTTAGTACAATCGAAATTGTATCGGAAAGTTTTGGGTGGAGTGAGCTGTTCATCGGGGTCATCATTGTAGCGATTGTTGGAAACGCAGCAGAGCACGCTTCGGCTATTATTATGGCCGTTAAAAACCGCATGGGTGTAGCTGTTGAAATTGCTGTTGGATCCACTTTACAAGTCGCGATGTTTGTAGCACCGATATTAGTGTTAGTTTCGCTGATGTTCGAAAACCAAATGTCTCTTGTCTTTACTTGGCCTGAGTTGATTGCGATGGTAACGGCCGTATTTTTAACTATTGCTATTTCTAATGACGGAGATACAAACTGGTTCGAAGGTGCAACTCTTTTAGGTGCTTATATTATTATGGGAATTGGTTTTTATCTTATTTAAAAAAGAAGAGGCTGGAACAAACCTGTTTTAGTTGAAGGAAGAATCCGAACGATTAATCGTTCGGATTCTTTTTGTGTAAGTGAATAGAAGAATTTCCCTTTTGGTATTCAGGATAAAACAGGAGATGTTTGAAAAAACTATGGTTGCATTCATTAACGATGTTGAAAGGAGTTTCTAGATGTTACGTAAATTGCTTTTATTTGTGTTTACCATCATTATTTCATTTTCATGTTCAACGAAGATCGCCATTGCGAAAACAGCTCAGCCTACCATCAACGTGCCTTCTTCAGCTTTAAATATTTCAAAAGAAAATACGTATCCAAATGCTAGTCAAGATACGCCATATTTGCAGCCGAGTGAGTTTACAAAAGAGCTCATTGAAACATCAAATGTAAAAATTGAAAACCCTGATTTAATTCGTATATTAAATGAATCAAACATTTCTAAAACTCCATGGGCAATTGGTTTTAGAGCAACCGTCTTTTTAGGACAGTGGCCATTAAATTACGAATCAACAGAAACAAACGTTAACTGGCAACACCAGCGAATCAATACAAATCATTATGATAACAGAGCAGGAAAAAATCAGTACAAAATGATGTACAGCCAGGAAAATCAAAGTCATGTAAAAGGCGGATTAACAGCAAAAGTGCCTCAGCCTGATCATGTGAAACAAATGATGCTAATTGAAGCAGCTAAAAAAACAAAGCTCACTTTATCATTTCAAACGTTTGTAGGTGCCGGAACGAAAAAAGACCAGGTCTATAACGTAGCTCCTAAAAAAGTAGGTTATCTGTATGCGTATACGCCTGCTGTAAGTGAAAAGGGAAAAGTAACATATGGAGAAGTGTATGTTACAGTAAAAGGCAGCAAGCGCTCAATTGTGGTGAGAAATGTAACGTCTCAAGGAATTGGAGCATGGATTCCAGTACAAGATTATGTTTCCTTAAGCTTTGGGGCTTACGATCAGCCGAGATAATAAAAAAGAGATTCCAGTGGTGGAATCTCTTTTTGTTATTTTGTGATATTCGCTTGGAGTTTGCTAAAATCAGTATCTTGATAATAGCTGTTTTTCACCAAAATATTAGGTCCTAAACAAGACACTGCTGAACAATGACAGCTAAGTTCTTTAGAAATCGTGCTTTGCTGCCACATATCAAAAGCGTCTGTAAGCTTTGTATCTTGAATGTTGCCAAGAGGAGGCGTATCACCAAAATCCGTTACGATAATATCTCCGTCGAAAATATTGACATTTAGGCGAGAGCGCCCGTCTGGATCGTTTCGAACGGTTACATTTTTACTGCTATACAAGCGCTGTAAAAGCGATAAGTCTTCCTCATTATTACTGCATGCATAAAACGGCAGCGTGCCGAATAGCATCCACACATTTTCATCTCGAATATCAAGAAGGTGATGAATAGCTTGACGCATTTCAGGAAGAGATAATGTTTCTAGAGTGCTGGCAAAGTCACTTGGATACATAGGGTGTACTTCGTGACGCTGACAAAGCATTTCATCAACAATTTGACGATGAATCTTTTCCATATGAGGAAGCGTACGTTTATTTAACATCGTTTCAGCTGATACGGTTACACCTGCTTTTACAAGCGCGCGGCTGTTTTCAATCATACGGTCGAAATATTTGGCGCGCTGCTCATAAGTAGGCTTTCGCTCCATCATTGCAAAGCCAGCTTCCACAAAGTCGTCCATCGTTCCCCAGTTGTGAGAAATATGTAAAACATCTAAATAAGGAATGATTTGTTCGTAACGAGCAAGATCTAATGTTAAATTTGAATTAATCTGTGTACGGACACCTCGTTCATGTGCATACTTTAATAAAGGCACCACATAATTTTTCACAGAAGATAGAGACATCATCGGCTCTCCACCCGTAATGCTTAACGCTCGAAGAGTTGGAATTTCATCGAGACGTTTTAAAATTAAATCAAGCGGCAGTGCGTTTGGGTCTTTTGGCTGCAGCGTATATCCAACTGCGCAGTGCTCACATCGCATATTACAAAGCGTCGTTGTGGTAAATTCAACGTTTGTAAGCGTCGGTTTGCCATATTGTTTCATATCTAAATACGCTTCCCACGGATCGAACTCCGGGGTAATTCGTTGTAAAGTGGCCATAAAAAAACTCCTTTTATTTTTCCGTAAAGTGAAATGATGATGAAAACATCTCACGGTCCGTCCTGCTAGACTAAATTATACGTCTCATTCAAAACGGACACCAGTGACTATTATGGATTTTATTGCTTTTAGTTGTCAAATATGAAAGTATTCGTTAGGATATAAAGAAATACGAATGAAAAGCTATATCAGGAGGGTTTAAAATGGGAAACGCCGTTCGAGATAAAGATTCACAAGTACGTTATTTAAAAGATCGTTTAAATATGTTTGTACACGTATTAGACTCCATGGAGCCTGAAAACACAGACCTAGAAGACATTGATCGTTTGATTACAATGATTGATGACCTCGAAGCAAAATGTGAGCAGTTTAAAAAAGATAAAGAATGAACAAAGGAAAAAGCGCTAGAAAAACTAGCGCTTTTTTGCTTGAAGTGGAAATCCTCCTATAAAGGTCTTTCGAAACAATTTTTGAAGGAGTATAATAAATTTTGAAAGTTGTACGACAGATAGATAAATACATACATTAGCGGGATATGGGAGGAATTAAGTGATGATTGAAGCTTTAAAACAAAGCATGTACGATTTAATTGTTGAAACATCTACAAAATTGCCAAAAGACGTTCGACGTGCTATCGCAAAGGCAAAAGCGCGTGAAAATGCAGGAACGCGTGCGGCAATGTCTTTAGCGACCATTACCAATAATATTAAAATGGCGGACGATAACTTGTCGCCAATTTGTCAAGATACAGGTATGCCTACATTTAAAATTAAAACCCCTGTAGGAGTGAATCAGCTTCAAATTAAAGAAGCGATTTATTGGGCAATTGAAGAAGCAACAAAGCACGGAAAGCTTCGCCCTAACTCCGTAGATTCGTTAACGGGAGAAAACAGCGGTAATAATTTAGGCGGCGGCACGCCGGTTATTAAGTTTGAGCAGTGGGAAAATGACTATATTGATGCGCGTCTTATTCTAAAAGGCGGCGGCTGTGAAAATAAAAACATTCAGTACAGCCTGCCTTGTGAAGTAGAAGGTTTAGGTAGAGCTGGCCGTGATTTAGACGGTATTCGTAAATGTGTGATGCACTCTGTGTATCAAGCACAAGGTCAAGGCTGTAGTGCCGGCGTCATTGGTGTTGGAATCGGTGGCGACCGTACAACAGGCTATGAATTAGCAAAAGAGCAGCTGTTCCGAAACTTAGATGACGAAAATCCAAATGCTCAGCTGAAAGAATTAGAAGAGTATGTAATGGAAAATGCTAATAAGTTAGGAATCGGCACGATGGGTTTTGGCGGAGAAACGACATTACTTGGCTGTAAAGTCGGCGTAATCAATCGTATTCCTGCTAGCTTCTATGTGTCAGTTGCGTATAATTGCTGGGCTTACCGCCGCTTAGGTATTAAAATCAACGCCGATACAGGAAGTGTTCAAGAGTGGCTGTATCAAGAAGGCGAAGAAGTAGATTTTAATAAAAATGCAGGCGCCGAAGAGAAGCAAAATGCGGATGAAACAAAAGAAGTTGTATTACAAGCACCTATTACAGAAGAGCAAATTCGTGAATTAAAAGTTGGCGACGTGGTGCGCATCAACGGCATGATGTATACAGGACGCGACGCTATCCATAAACATTTAACAGATCACGATGCACCAATTGATTTAAATGGACAAATCATTTATCACTGTGGTCCGGTTATGTTAAAGGACGAAGACGAAAAATGGCACGTAACCGCTGCAGGACCAACAACAAGTATCCGTGAAGAACCTTACCAAGGGGATATTATGAAGAAATTTGGTATCCGCGCGGTTATCGGTAAAGGCGGTATGGGTCCTAAAACGCTTGCTGCTCTTCAAGAGCATGGCGGTGTATACTTAAATGCGATCGGAGGAGCTGCACAGTACTATGCTGATTGTATCAAGAGCGTAGAAGGCGTTGATTTGATGCAGTTTGGTATTCCTGAAGCAATGTGGCATTTAAAAGTAGAAGGCTTTACAGCTGTAGTGACGATGGATTCACATGGAAACAGCTTGCATGCAGATGTAGATAAGTCTTCATTTGAAAAGCTTGAGCAATTTAAAGAACCGGTATTTAAATAAACATACATCAAAAGCGTATGGTAAAAAGTAACGTTCATGAACGAGAAAATTGAGTGGATACTAAGCGTAAAATGACTTCCGAAAGGAGCTTCTTATGCGCCGGTTCACCTTTTTTCTCGTTTTTTTATTCGTGATGTCAATAGGCATAGCATCTGTTGAAGCACAAATGTATCCAAACAATCCGATCAGCTGGGGATTTCAAAAAAGTAAAAATCACAAGCCTGCATCCGCAGGTACAGCTTATGAACAAATTCTTGCTAAGTATGATGCTTTTTACCTCGGAGATACAAATAAAAAAAATATTTACTTAACGTTTGATAATGGTTATGAAAATGGTTATACACCGCAGGTATTAGACGTGCTCAAAAAAAGAAAGGTTCCTGCCACATTCTTTGTAACAGGACACTATTTAAAAGAAGAGCCTAAGCTTATTAAACGAATGGTAAAAGAAGGGCATATTGTCGGGAATCATTCATGGCATCACCCTGACTTAACTCAAGTGGATGACGCACGTTTTAAAGAGGAATTGCAAAAAGTAAAAGATGAATACAAGAATATTACTGGTCGTGATGAAATGAAATACCTTCGCTCACCTAGAGGGGTATTTAGTGAACGAACGCTAGCTCTTTCAAAGCAAGAGGGCTATACGAATGTATTTTGGTCACTTGCATTCGTTGACTGGAAAGTGAATGAACAAAAAGGCTGGCGCTACTCATACGACAATATGATGGCTCAAATACATCCAGGTGCGATCATGCTTTTGCATACCGTTTCAAAGGATAACGCAGATGCGTTAGATCAAGCGATTGTGGATTTGAAAAAGCAGGGCTATACGTTTAAAAGTATTGATGATTTAATGAACGAACGCAAACAAATGAAGAAAAGTCCTTCTAAAACGAAATAAAGATAAAAACCGATGGGAATGTTTCTCCTGTCGGTTTTTTGCTGTTGAAGTGTTATAATATGCGTTGATGTCTTTTTTAAAGCGATACGGTCTAATAGGTTTTAAGCAGATAAAGACCGTTAATAACTATATAAAGAATTTAAACTAATCGGAGTTGGTCTCATGAATAAACCAAAAACTGAAATGAAAGTTCAAAAAGGACAAACGTTTCCGTTGACGATAAAAAGACTCGGTATTAATGGAGAAGGCGTAGGATATTTTAAGCGCCAAGTCGTCTTCGTGCCGGGAGCATTACCAAATGAAGAAGTGGTTGTAGAAGCAACAAATGTCCAGCATAAGTTTGCGGAAGGGAAAATCAAGCGAATTCGCAAAAAATCTCCTCATCGCGTAGATGCGCCCTGTCCTATTTACGAACAGTGCGGAGGCTGTCAGCTTCAGCACTTATCCTATGAAGGTCAGCTAGAATCGAAGCGTGATATTGTTCTGCAAGCGTTCGAACGTCACAGTTCATTAAAAAAAGTAGAGGAAAAAACACGCCAAACAATTGGCATGGAAAATCCTTGGGGCTATCGTAATAAATCACAATTCCAAGTAGGTGTGGATAAACAAAAAGTCATCGCTGGTTTGTATGGACTGAACTCTCATCGACTGATTGACATTGAAAACTGTCCTATTCAGCATGGAGCCACGAATCACGTGACAAAAGAAATAAAACGAATTTTACAAGATCTTCAAATTCCTATCTACAATGAACGCAAACGCCGTGGTATTGTACGTACCATCGTATCTCGAGTAGGCTTTGAAACGGGTGAAGTGCAAATTGTCTTGATTACGGCTAAAAAAGACATTCCGAAAAAAGAGCTGCTGATTAAAGAAATTCAGCGCCGCCTACCGGAAGTGAAATCACTTGTACAAAACGTAAACGGTCAAAAAACATCGCTTATTTTTGGAGACGAAACGTTTACACTTGCTGGAAAGTCGGTGATTCAAGAAACGTTAGGAGATATCTCGTTCGAACTTTCAGCGCGTGCATTCTTCCAGTTGAATCCTCTTCAAACCGTGAAGCTATACGACGAAGTAAAAAAAGCAGCTGCGCTAACAGGCAGTGAAAAAATTGTAGATGCTTACTGCGGAGTAGGGACAATTGGCTTATGGCTTGCTAAAGATGCCAAAGAAATTCGCGGAATGGATACGATTGAAGAATCGATTGTAGACGCAAGAAAAAATGCCCAAGATCATGGGTTTGAGCATGCTACGTACGTAACGGGTCCAGCTGAAAAATGGATGCCGCAGTGGGTAAAAGAAGGCTGGAAGCCAGACGTTATCGTCGTTGATCCGCCGCGAACAGGCTGTGATGACAAGCTTCTAAAAACGATTTTACAAGTGAAGCCAAAGAAAGTGGTTTACGTTTCTTGTAATCCATCCACATTAGCCAAAGATGTGCAGCAGCTGTCGAAGGCTTATTATGTTGATTACATTCAGCCTGTTGATATGTTCCCTCATACGGCGCACGTGGAGAATGTGGTGAGTTTGACGTTAAAGAAATGAATAGAAAAAGAGTAAAGGGCAGATTTGATTCTGCTCTTTTTTCTTTGAGCTGTACTCTTATTAATGGAGAAAGGTGTTAAAATTCCACATCTGTTCTTTTAGTGTAAAAAATATCTTAGTATAGTTAGATGAAATTCTCATAAAGTCTAGTCTTGGAAAGTGTTACATCGCTAAAGAGAGATTACATAAGAGGGTTAATTCCTTTAATATAAACTATAATGACGTCTTTTATACAAATAATAAACGCAAACTCTATCCCAAAACCCAAACCTTTAACCACCTCGATAATACTATAGTAATAAAACTACTAAAAAGTATGTACAAAGGAGCAGAGGTCAGATGGACTCAATGTTTTTAAAAGGGCTTACGGGAGAAGTGGTAACGCCAAAAGATCCCATTTATGAGGAGGCTCGTCAGGAATGGAATCGCGCTGTTAATAAATTTCCGCTTGTGATTGTGTACTGTGAAAAAAAGCAGGATGTTGTGAATGCGATCCGCTGGGCGCGCAAGCATCGTGTTGAGATTCGTATTCGATCTGGCGGTCATCATTATGAAGGATATTCTACAGGTGACTGTGTAGTAGTCATTGATATTAGTCGATTAAATAGGTTGAAATTAGATAAAAAACGGAACATTTTAAAGATGGAAGCAGGAGCGAAAAATACGGAAGTGTATGATTTCATCGGTTCGAACGGATATGTGTTTCCAGGAGGAACGTGTCCGACTGTTGGCGTGTCGGGCTTTACGCTCGGAGGAGGCTGGGGACTTTCGAGCAGACTTTACGGGTTAGGATGCGACAGCTTGATAGAGCTAGAATTAGTCAATTATGAAGGAAGGCTCATCAAAGCAAACGAATCGTGTAAAGCTGATCTTTTTTGGGCATGCCGCGGTGCCGGTGGCGGTAACTTTGGCGTTGTAGTAAGCATGACGTTTCAGCTTCCAAAGCCAACGAACAACTCTGTGACGCTCGTTCGATTCTTTTATGTAGGTACTACAAAAGAAAAGCAGACACAAGTGATGAATATATGGCAAAACTGGCTGCCCGAACTGGACAAACGTATGACGCTAGTTGCAAGCTTTTATAATGCAGAAGGAGAAGGGTTAGGCATATTTGCAAACGGATTCTTTTACGGCTCCCCAGAAAGAGCTCGGAAGATTTTGCAGCCTTTTGCAGAAGTAGAAGGGTTTCGAGTAGAGCTGAAATCATTATCTTTTCTTGAAGCGGTAAAAAAAATAGAAGCAACCTATCCTCCGTCTGAAAAATTTAAGTCAACGGGAAGATTTGTGCACAGAAGCTATTCACATGGTGAGCTTGAAAATCTTACAGATCTCATACAGCGTCCGGCAGAAGGGTCCGTTTATGCCGCGATTTCTCTTTATGCACTAGGAGGAGAAATCCGCAGTGTTGGTAAAAGAGAAACGGCTTTTTTCTACAGAAACGCCAGATATATTATGGGGTTTCAGTCTGTATGGACAGAAGATGCATTTGCAAGAGCAAACAGAGATTGGCTTCGCAAGCGATTTGAATATATTAAAAGTATTACGATAGGCTCCTATGTGAATTTCCCTATCAGTAACCTTAGAAACTACGAGCATGAGTATTTTGGAGAAAACGCAGAGAGATTAGAAAGAGTGAACAAAAAGTACGATCCGTTTAATGTGTTCAGGTTCGCGCAAGGACTCAGGTAGCGTGAGGAAAAGGATACTAAGTTGACGATTGAAAATGTTCGATTACCTTTTTTCGAAGAAGGTAAATAAATGAAAGTAATCTTTCCTGTTGACAAAGTATCCAACTGGTATTAGAATAAACAACTATTCGACAGTCATTCTATTGATTGAAAAATTTAATACGTAGAAAGCTATGATTGCTATGGATCACACTATAGCAGGAGCAGCTTCTGGAGAGATCGCGATAGTTTCGCGACGCCGAAGGGTTCACAATCTCAGGCAAAAGGACAGAAGAGTACCGGATATTTATTTGGCATGTTACTAATTGGTAGCATGTACTTTAATATTTGTTATTCTTATGACCATGAGATTGGAGCGCATCCAATCTCTTTTTTTATTGGACTTTATTTGTAGTCCGCACGATCGCATCAAAGGTTTTATTGTTAGGAGGAGTTAGAGTTGGAACAACGAGAATTAAAGAGGGATTTATCCAATCGTCATGTTCAGCTAATTGCGATTGGGGGAACCATTGGTACGGGCTTGTTTTTAGGTTCTGGTAAAGCAATACAGCTTGCAGGTCCCTCTATCATCTTTGCTTATTTAATTGTTGGTATTGCGCTTTTTTTTGTGATGAGAGCGCTAGGAGAACTACTGCTGTCTAAAGCAGGTTATCAATCGTTAACTGATATTGCTGAAGAGTATCTTGGACCATGGGCGTCATTTGTAACGGGATGGACCTACTGGTTTTGCTGGATTATGACAGCTATGGCTGATGTGATTGCAGTTGGCGTATATGTGAAATATTGGTTCAATATTCCTCAGTGGATTCCGGCACTTATTTGTGTAATCATTTTATTAGGTCTTAACTTATTAACCGTAAAATTATTTGGAGAATTAGAGTTTTGGTTTGCTTTAATAAAGGTTATTACGATTCTTGCATTAATTATTATTGGCGTTATTTTGCTGGTAATGGGATTTAAAACAGATGCGGGATCTGTTACTGTTCAAAACCTTTGGAATCATGGAGGGCTGTTTCCAAATGGGGTTTCAGGTTTCTTACTTTCATTCCAAATGGTTATATTTGCATACGTCGGGGTTGAATTGGTAGGGGTATCGGCAGCAGAAACATCAAACCCCAAAAAAAATATTCCATCGGCCATTAATAAAATTCCGCTGCGAATCTTATTTTTCTATGTTGGAGCGCTTATCGTTCTGTTGTTTATTAACCCGTGGATGGAATTAAATGCAGCAGAAAGCCCATTTGTTAAAACCTTTAGTTTAGTCGGAATTCCGCTTGCTGCTGGAATTATTAATTTTGTTGTACTAACTTCAGCCGCTTCTGCCTGTAATAGCGGAATGTTTTCAACAAGCCGTATCTTATATAATTTAAGTAAAAATGACCAAGGGCCATCTAAGTTTGCAAAACTGAACAAAAACCACGTACCAAGCAACGGATTGTTCGTATCTACGCTAGTCATCTCAGCGGGAGCTCTTTTAAGCAAGCTTATACCAGACCAAGCTTTCGGCATCGTCACGACCATTAGCGCTATTTGTTTTATTTGGGTGTGGAGTATCATTCTCATTTGCCATCTAAGGTATAAAAAGACGCGTCCGCAGCTGCATGCAGCATCAGCATTCAAAGCACCGTTAACACCATTCATAAACTATGTTGTGTTAGCTTTGTTTGCGGTGATTCTTGTTATTATGCTGTTTTCTGACGCGACGCGCCCAGCCTTATTGTTGACGCCCGTTTGGTTTATTCTCTTATTTATTTTTTACTGGACTAGAAGGAAAAAGAAAATAAATCTTTAAAGGCTAGAAAATCAGCAGGGAACAAACATGATTTTTTATAAAAGAATATAGTAAATTTCTGACCTCATCACTCCGTGATGAGGTCTTTTTAGTGGAGAATAAATAATTGATTTCTCCTGCATGAATAAAATGCAGGAAGCAAAGTTTATAGAAGAAAACTAAAAATTTGTTCTAACAGAAAACACAGCGAGAAAGCTCGTAGTTTTCTGATAGGAATGTAGAACAAATTGCTTTTCTTCTGTGTCTAAAGATGGAATTCCGTCATTTATATGGAAAAGTTTTCATTTTGCAGTACAATGGAGGTAGACTTCATTAGATTAAGGTGAACAAACATGAAATGGTTTAAATCTCATACGTTTTGGAAAATCTTCACGATTAATGTGCTTCTTATTTGTACCGTACTGACGCTAATGTTTATTGTTTCAAGAGTGATGCTGCCTAATATTTCTCAAGATCAATATCGGCAGGTAACTGATAAAACCGTCAAGAGAATGAAAGAGCAAATTAACGTCGTCATTAAAGATATTTGGAGCCTAGGCGACGAGGTACAGCAAGATCCTATTTTTTTATCGGATGATGAACAAGAAATAGACAAAGAATTGCAAAAAATAGTTAATATTTCACCGTATATCGATAGCGGAACCATTTTTAATGTAAAAGGGTATGTTGAGCATTATTACCCGAATGATTTAAAGAATATGAAACATGTGAACTTAAGTAAAAGAAAATATTTTCAAGAAGCGCTGCGAACCAAAAAAATATATTTAAGCGATGTTGTTTCAGCAGATACAAAGCACTACATTGTGGTGATGGCGATTCCTATTTTGGATGGGCAGCAAAATGTAAAAAAGGTCGTAAATTTAGCGCTGCGAATTGAAGAAAATAAAAGTTTTCAATCCATCTTTCAAACGTTCGATATAGGAGAGAACGGCTATACATTTATTGTAGACCGCAATGGTAGAATTATTTCCCACCCAGAGAAACAGAGAATCGGTGAAAATGCTAAGAAAAACGAAATCGTTCAGAAAACGATGAATCATAAATCAGGATATCAGCGCGTGGTGAACACCGAAGGTAAGTATTTCTTTGCGTCTTTCGAATATATTCCTGTTTTAGATTGGGGAATTGTCGCTGAATTACCCGTTGAAGAAATTTACAGGCCTTATGAAATGTTTGAAAAAACGCTTTGGATCGTTTCAGGCGTTACGATTTTACTGCTTTCTTTTTTTACTGCGTTATATGCAAGGCAAATTGTGAATCCAATTCATAAACTATATGAATTGGCGGGACAAGTAGCGCGCGGGAATTTTAATCAAAAAATTCCGGAACGAGAAATTGAGCGGGGCGAAATCGGTATTTTATCTAAACAGTTTAATGAAATGATTAGCTATATACGCCATTCTAAAGCGAATTTACAGCAAAAAGAAAATCAGCTGCAGGAACAAAAAACGTTTTTAAGACAAGTTATTGACATTAATCCAAGCTATATTTATGCTATCAATCAAAAAAGGGAATTCATTCTCGTTAATGAATCTTTTGCAATGCTCTTAGGTGAAAAATCTGATGACTTAATTGGACAATCAATTGATAAATATCAGTTCAACCTTCAATCAGATCTTTTATATAAAGGGGCGTTTTCAAACTGTACCCAAAAAGGAATGGTATTAGAAGAACAGTTTAAAGATTCGAAAGGAAACCGGCGCTGGGTCGAAACAGCAAAACTTCCTATCATGAATGAAAAACAGGAAGTGATTCAAATGCTGTGTGTATCGACGGATATTACGGAGCGTAAAAAGGCAGAAGAGAAGCTTAGAACTTCTGAGAAGCTAGCCGTGGTAGGAGAACTTGCAGCTGGAGTGGCTCATGAAATCAAAAATCCTTTAACTTCTTTAAAAGGTTTTGTTCACTTATTAAAAGAACAACATCCTAAAGATGCTTTGTATATAGATATCATGGAAACTGAATTAGAACGAATGAATGGAATCGTAGAAGAATTTTTGATGTTAGGAAAACCTCAGGTAATGAAGGTTGAATCTTTGAATATGCAAGCGCTTGTTCAAGAAGTGTGCTCACTTCTTGAACCTGAAGCAGTAGAAAAGGAAGTAGCTTTCATATTTGAAAGAGACGACCAGTTACCAAAGGTGTATGGAGATAAAAATCAGTTAAAACAAGTATTCATTAATATTATTAAAAATTCTATCGAAGCAATGCCTGAAGGAGGAGCTATTCATATTACGATTAAAGTAAAAGAAAACCACCTTTGGCTGCAGCTTGCTGATGAAGGACAAGGTATTCCTCCTGAACGGTTAGCGAAGATAGGTGAGCCTTTTTATAGTACAAAAGAAAAAGGTACAGGTTTAGGACTGATGGTCAGCTATCGGATTATTAAAGCTCATCACGCTCAGATGACGTTTTCTAGTCAGTTAGATAAAGGAACAAGTGTGGATATATTGTTTCCAATCATAAAAAAGTAGGGGAAGTTTCCCCTACTTTTTATTATTATACTTATAATATATCGAAAGCCTTGATGGTACTAAAATCAATGAAAGTACTAAAGAAGATATCCACAGGTTAACAAGAAGTTAACTGCTGAATTATATCGGATATTCACAACTTTATCCACACTATTCACATTTTTTCAGAAAATTTACATAAAAATTACCCACTGTTATTTCAAGTTATGAAAGCGGTAATATGCATATTCAGTAAAGTTATACACATTATCCACATAATTGTGGGTAAACTTTGTGGATATAGTAGAGTTGTAAAAAAACTTCAATAACATCTATAAAATCTTCGTATTATTATGTCTACATAATATAAAAACGTCCTTCCGATACAAACTGTACAGAAAGGACGTTGAGATGATCAAGCGTTGGATAGAGATGTTTTGCCTCACTTATTTTTTCGTGTAGCCGCCTGCACGGTCTGCTTTTTTAAACTCGCGGCCGTAATAGATTTCTTGAGCGCTACTTAACGTATTTTTTGCGTTTTCTTTTCGTTTTTTTTCAGACATAAAAAAACCTCCAATTAACGTTTTTCGATCATGCTACTTATTTTTTCCAGAATCTCTCGTTTTTAATCATAAAAAAAAGCTCTCCGTTACACGGAGAGACTCTTACGCTTCTTTAAGCTGGTGATCTTCTTGAACGTCTTGTTCGTGACGCAAGTAGTATAATGTATACAAGTCTTTTGGAATTTCGTATAAATCATATACGTCTTCATGTTGATTAATTTCATCGTATAAAGCTTTGTGTGTTTCATTCGCAAGTACTGCATAAGGCAGTTTTTCTGCAGCCTTAATAGACCTAATATTAATTTTGCGAATTCGCATAAAAATTCGTTCTATATTTAACTCAAAGAACAGTTCATTAAAGAACGCTTCTTTTGCAATTTGATTATATCCTTTTCCATGAAACGGTTTGCCAAGCCAAGTGCCTAAAAAGCCAGCTTGGTCCTGTACATCAAATAAATTAATGGTGCCGATAGGGTTACCCCATTCGTCTAAAATCGTGCGAGAAATAATTTCTCCATGATCTTCTGCTTCCATCGTTTGTTTAGTCACAAATAAAAATTCTTCATAGGAATGGGCTTTATGACGAACAAAAGGGAAGACATCAGGATGTACCATGAGTTCGTATAGAGATTGACAGTCATTTAGGTCACGTTTTTTTAACATAACTTTTCCCTCCTGATCGAGGGTATATACAGACTCCAATCAAGTCCCCACCCTCGAAATTTTTTAATAATTAAAAAAATTTCGGGGTGGGAATCGAACCCACTAGAACCAGTTACCTGGTGGCGCACCATTTGCCTTCCCATTACAAGTCAACAAACATAAAAAGTCAACGTGTGATGTTTATGCTTTTGTGAAATTCACATGCTTCTAAACGTATCATACTAAAAAAAATTAAAAAAGAAAATAGGTAAAATGTTAATTTTTTTTAAATAATATTTTACCATTTATCATGGTGAAAATAGGCTTTGCTAAGTAGTGAAAAGGATGATGGCTCCATAGCACCAAATCAGCGTCTTTTCCTGCTTCGATACTGCCGATTCGCTGATCAATACGAAGATTTCGAGCAGCAGCAATCGTGATGCCTTCTAATGCTTTTTGTTCTTCGAGCCCTTCACGTACGGCAATGGATGCACAAATATTTAAGTACTGAATGGGCGTATAAGGGTGGTCTGTTGTAATGGAAACTTCTACTCCTTCATTGCAGAGAGCTTGATAGGTTTTCCACGTTTTATTCTTCAGTTCAACCTTTGAGCGCCGTGTTAAAGTTGGTCCCACGCTTACTTTTAAGTTTCTTCCACCTAGCTCTTTAGCAATTAAGTGACCTTCTGTACAGTGTTCAATACGAACGTCTAAATTAAATTCATCTGCTAAGCGCAGAGCTGATAGAATATCATCGGCTCGGTGAGCATGAATTCGAACGGGAATCTCTCTATTCAGCGCTTGAATGAGTGGTTTAATTCGCAAATCATCTTTATTGTCACTGCTTTTTGCATGATAAAAGGCTTCTCTCAGCATCCCCATAATACCCATTCGTGTAATGGATTCTTTATTGCCATGGCTGTGGATTCGTTTTGGATTTTCTCCTAGCGCAATCTTAAGTCCAGCTGTCTCTTGAATCAACATTTGAGAAATACTTGTTCCGGCTGTTTTAATAACGGATGTTGTGCCTCCGATCACATTTGCACTTCCAGGCATAATGTGTACAGACGTAATACCCGCTTCAATGGCATCTTTAAACCCAGGATCTAAAGGATGTACGCTGTCAAAAGCTCGGATATGGGGAGTCATAGGCTCGATTGTTTCGTTAGCATCATTTCCGGCCCAGCCGGTTCCTTCATCATATAGTCCTAGATGTGTATGAACATCAATAAATCCAGGGAATAAATAGCGCTGTTTGCAGTCAATGACTTCTACTTGAAGAGGAGGCTGCAAGTTTGACCCAATCAAAACAATTTTTCCATCTTGAATGAGCACATCATTATTATAAATAGGTTTTGACGTAATAGGATAGAGCGTTGCATTTTTCAAGAGAATGGTTTTCATAAAGGATGCTCCTATCTATCGGCAGCTTAGTCACCTGTTTTAGGTAAATATCAGAAAATAACTAGAGTAAATCTCGCAATGCATCTTCTAATACAGTATATGTAAAAATGTAATTCTGTTGAATCAATTTTTCAGGTAAAACACGCTGTCCTTTCAAAATAATCATACTCATTTCTCCCATCAGCAGCTGAAGGCCAAAGCTAGGTACGGGCATCCAGTGAGGACGATTTAACACTTTTCCAATCGTCTTTCCAAACTCTTTCATTTGAACAGGATTTGGGGCAGTTACATTAACAGGTCCTTCTATTTGTTCGGTATGAATACAATAATCAATAATGTTGACGACGTCTTGAAGATGCACCCAAGACATCCACTGCTCTCCCGAACCAACTGTCCCTCCTGCAAATAATTTATAAGGAAGGGCGGTAGAAGGGAGTGCCCCGCCATCTTTGCCTAATATAACGCCGAACCTTGTTAAAACAGTACGAATATTGAGTTCCGTCGCTTTTAGCGCTTCATTTTCCCACTTTTTTACCGTTTCAGCTAAAAAGTCTGTGCCGATGGATGGAGAAGCTTCTGTGAACGTTTCTGTAGTCGATGTCCCGTAATAACCAACCGCACTTGCATTTACATACAGGGACGGTTTTTCGGGTAAGGCAGCCATAATACGAAGGATTTCTTGAGTAGAAGAAAGGCGACTTTCCACAATGGCTTTTTTGCGCTCGTCCGTCCAGCGGCCGCTGTTAAGTGAAACGCCAGCTAAATTGATAAAAACGTCTGCTTCTTCTACATGCTCTTCAGGTTGGCTGTTTTCTTGCATCCACTCTACATATTTAAGTTTCGGATCTCTTGCAGCTTTATCTGCATTGCGTGTTAAAATATATACATAATGTTTTTGTGTTAAAAAATGTTTTGTTAAAGCTTTACCTACGAATCCAGTTCCTCCAGCAATAACAATTTTCATACGAACTTCCTCCTTTGTTGAGATAAATAAAAATGTGTATGATACGTTTGGCGGTTCTTCAGCCATTAATTTAATAAGAAATATGAGGTGAAGGTGTATGCCTGTTGTCACAAAAATCACAACGCAAAAGAATAGCGGTGAACGTTATAATGTGTATTTAGATTATGGTAAAGGTGAAGAGTTTGGCTTTGGTGTTGACGAAAATGTCCTCATCAAATATGACTTGAAAAAAGGTCGTGAGCTTGATGAATTTGAATTAACGGAAATTCAGTACGCAGATGATGAGAAAAAAGCTTATAATTTAGCAATCACTTACTTATCTTATCGAATGCGCTCTGAAAAAGAGGTACATGATTATTTAAAGAAAAAAGAAATTAACTCTACTATTATTCAACAAGTTATTCAGAAATTAGTCAGCCACCGTTATTTAAATGATGAAGAGTTTGCAAAAGCATTCGTGTTAACTCAAATGAACACGACATCAAAAGGACCAAATGTGATTCAAAGAGAATTAAAAGAAAAGGGAATTTCTGATTCCATTATTACCCTTAGTTTATGTGAATACCCCGAAGAACAGCAAATTCAAACTGCTGTGAAATTAATTGAAAAGTTAAAAGGGAAATATAAAAAATTATCTCAAGTAATGATGAAACAAAAAATGGAACAAGCATTGGCAGTGAAGGGCTATTCATTTTCTATTATTCAAGAAGCATTTCAGCGCACCAATACAGAAAAAGAAAGCGATGAGGCATGGGAAGCTCTGCAATACCAAGGAATGAAAGCTCATCGTCGTTTTTCAAAGTATGAAGGCTGGGAATATCAGCAAAAAATGAAGCAGGCTCTTTATAGAAAAGGATTCTCTATTGACCAAATTCAATCATTTCTAGATTCCATTGAAGAGGAATAAAGGCGGGACAAAAGTATGTTAGTTGAAGAGAAATCCGAACGATGAATCGAGATTCTTGATGGAGAATCCAACTCGTTCGGATTTTTTATTGTGATGGTAAACGTAAACTTCATGTATTTAGCTGCTTCTAGCGGTTGATGATTGGAGGGCAAGACGAAGACCCCTGCGGAAAGCGAAGTCCTGCACGGAAATCAACCGCCGTGTCATAAGCAATTCCTATAAGATCATTTATACAATGTGTTTATCTTTAGATTAGATTGATGCAGTTATGTTTCAATCTTTTTAAAACAAAATATCTTCCAAGTCATTCTGCTGTTTATAAATAATCTCAGCAATTTCGGAAGCCGAGCGCAATCGGCTTTTATCTTTAATGTGATTGTTATGATCCCAAAAAGGAGTATTCATGCCTCCCATGTAAGCTGCAATCACATGAAGGTTGGTATCTTGATACTCCACTTTTAAACTTTCTGTAAATCCCCTTACGCCAAACTTACTTGCTACATAGACGCTTTCATTAGCTTTCCCGCGAAGTCCTGCAGTTGAAATGATATTCATAACTTTAGGTTCAGGTCTCGTCAAGAGATGAGGCATAAGCGCTTGTGTTAAAAAAATAGTTCCTTTTACATTTGTATCGATGACTTCATCAATGGCTTGTTTTGTATAATCGGTCAAAGGGCCAAAATGTCCAATGCCTGCATTGTTGATAAGGATATCTACTGAATGGTTCATCAGCAGTTTTTCTACAGATTTTCCTACTTCTTCATATTTTGTAATATCTACAGACATCGTATATACGTTGTCTCCTAGCTCATGCTGCGCCTCTTTTAATTTATGGTGATTGCGTCCAGCCAGAATGACGTTGTAGTCTTTTGCGTAAAATTTAGCGAGTTCTTTTCCAAGACCCGTCGCACCGCCCGTGATTAGCACTGTTTTCATTCCCAAAACTCCCTTTTCATAGTCTCCCTTTAGTTATACCTTTTGTTATAATAAAATGAAAGCAAACAAGGGGGAAAACAGCATGTCTGAAAAACGTTACAGCGATATGACGACGTATGAACTTCAACAAGAAATTGGGTCTCTTCAAGAAAAAGCACGAAAAGCTGAACAGCTTGGCATGGTCAATGAGTATGCAGTATTAGAAAGAAAAGTAACAATGGCTAGGTCATATTTATTGGATCCCGAAACGTTTAAAGCAGGGGAAGTATATGAAATTCAAGGAGATCCGGGTTCATATTTTAAAATTGATTATATGAACGGAGTTTTTGCGTGGGGATTTAGGCTTGGCTCACCGCAAAACGAAGAGGCACTGCCTATTTCTATGTTGAAAAAATAAAGGGATGAACAAGCAGCACGAAGTGTGCTGCTTGTTTGATTTCTATATTCACTCTATTTTTAAACGTAAAGCAAGCGGTTATTCTTCGCGCTCATTAGAAGCATGCATACGTTCTTGAGGATGCGTGTTAATAGTTCCATTTGCACGTTTTGAAGCGTACTCAGCTTTTGCTCGAGGTTCGCCTTCAAGCTTAGTATGATGTTGGTTTGTAAAATCTTTTGCTTTATTGCGCATCGATACCTCTCCTTTTACAACAGAAAGCGTTGCGGTTATGATATAGTACATGAGGGAGTGAATAACTCCACATTTATAGTGTAAGTTAAAAGTGCAAACATACTCATAAAGAATTTTGGTAATCGAGGTGTTCTTATGAACGATATATTTGAAAGATTAACGAATCAGCTCTTAAATAAAAACAGTTCGCTCTCATATGCTCAAGCACGTACGTGGGTCGAGCTTTTCTGGGAAGATTTTGAGTCATCTTACGCAAAAGCCGGATATGATTATAAAGGTAAAGAAGCGACGGAAAAGGTTGTTACGATGTATATCAACAGCTACGGAGACAAACTTCATGAAATCGCGGTTAAAAACCCTAAATATCAGCATTTATTAAATAACGATGACTATTTAAAACATTAAATAAAAACGAACCGTCTTGAGCAGACGGTTCGTTTTTGGGTTTCATATTTGTTCTTGTTATGATTAGTGTGGGAGATAATCAAGCTTTTTACGCAATTTTTTCTCACTGAAAATCCAACCTGTGTACGAACAAATGATATTTAAATCGTAATCAAGCTGAACTACGGCTACAAATGGATAGTAGTCCTTGCTGCGGTAGCGTAAATCAATAAAGCGCACTTCAATGTGGTCGTTATATTCATCCAGTTCCCATCTATAAATAGGTGAAAATGAAAGAAAAGCAGATAAATTTTCATCTTTTTTCGCTACTTCAATTACGGCTGATTCGGGAATAGGAACTTTATCAAACGTATCATAAATAAAAATTTCTTCTCCAATTGCTCTTCCTACATGAAAATACTTTTCGGTCGTCACAGCTAAGTGCCAGTGAGTGAAACGCAGCGTAGGAGAGATATTGAGCTTGATAACATCAGGAAACTGTTTTCGAAGCCTCTTGGCAATTTGGTGGCGCATATAAAAGCGCAATCCATAGTAAAATGCCAATAACACATACAGCGTAATAAATGTTGGTCCTGGTTCTGCTCCAATAAACCAGATTAAAATCGCAAGTACGTGAGCTGAGAAAATCACGTAATCAAACGTGTTGATTACGCCAAGCGCAATCCATTTATTTGTGAAAGGCCGTAAAGCTTGCGTGCCATAAGCGTTAAAGATATCAACAAAAACGTGAATAATGACGCCTGCAAAGGTCCACATCCAGAGATGCAGCAAGTTAGCTCCTGGCAGCAGAAGCGAAAGAATGAGCACGATAAGCAAAGGCCATAAAATAACAGCCGGAATAGAATGTGTAATTCCACGGTGATTGCGGATATACTGTGCATTGTTTCGCAACTTTAAAACAGTGTCTAAATCAGGTGCTAATGACCCGGCCATTACGCCAATCATTACAGCATCCATTGTGGCTGTATTCGCAGATACAGTGGGGTCTAATGTTGCAAGGCCGCCTAAAGCGATTCCCATTGCAATGTGTGTACCAGTATCCAGAGCGAACTCCTCCTTTGTAAAATGACAATCTTAGATTATCCTAATTCAGCATGGAAGCTGGATTTAGGGCGAAAAATCTCGCTTTATTACTAACGCAGCAAATTAGCTGTTTTTATTCATTATTTGAACAATTCATTTTACTATTCATATTTGTAGTTGTTATAAGGTTATCATAAAGTTACTAAGATTCAAAAAGCAACACATTGTATATGTATAGTTAATACCTCGGAGGCTATGACGTGAAACAAAGTAAAGATATTGTACAAAATTTCGATATTCGAGCATTTCAAGATGACTTAATCTCTTGGTTTGAGCAGGAACAGCGCATTCTACCTTGGCGTCAAGATCAGGACCCTTATAAAGTGTGGGTATCTGAAATTATGCTTCAACAAACGAGAGTAGATACGGTCATTCCGTATTTTAATAATTTTATTAGCAAATTTCCCACTATTAAAGATTTAGCTTATGCGAATGAAGATGATGTGTTAAAAGCGTGGGAAGGATTAGGCTATTATTCCCGTGCCCGTAATTTACAAACCGCCGTTCGAGAAGTTCACGAACAATACGGGGGAGAAGTTCCAAATACGCCAGCAGAAATCTCTAAACTAAAAGGAGTAGGCCCTTATACAACAGGAGCCATTTTAAGTATTGCATACGGAGTGCCGCAGCCTGCTGTAGATGGAAATGTCATGCGTGTGCTATCGCGCATTTTATCCGTTTGGGATGATATTGCAAAACCGAAAACAAGAAAGCTGTTTGAAGATATTGTGCATGAAATTATTTCAAAAGATAATCCTTCCTATTTCAATCAAGGCATGATGGAACTTGGTGCCATTGTCTGTACGCCAACTTCTCCTTCCTGTTTGTTATGTCCAGTTCGCGAACACTGCCGCGCGTTTGCAGAAGGAGTGCAGAATGAGCTTCCTGTCAAATCAAAGAAAAAAGCGCCGCGTGCTCTTCAGCTTGCTGCAGCGGTGATTAGAGACGAGGACGGAAATTATCTGATTCATAAACGTCCAAGCAAAGGACTTTTAGCTAACCTATGGGAATTTCCAAATATAGAAGTCGATCTTAGTATAGCGCCAGATCATCAGCAGCTTCAGGCATTTATTCAAAATGAGTACGGAGCCGATATTAAAATTCATGCGCCGTTTACCACAATTCAGCACGTGTTTTCTCATATTGTCTGGAACATCACAGTATATGAAGCAGAGCTTGCAAGTGATATCAGTGCATTAAAAAATTTGAAAGTGGTTTCTGAAAAAGATTTAGAACAATATGCATTTCCTGTTTCCCATCAAAAAATCTTAAAAGAATATTTACTTGTTAAATAAAAGAAGCGTGGATAAACTCCGCGCTTCTTTTTATTCAATCATATGATACATGCGTGCCGTGTGTGTAATCTGCTTCGTGGCGCTGTAGCCCGCCCCGTGCTTCAATTTCTTTAATAATTTGCTGATGAATACCTTGTCCTTCAGCATTTAAATACGGCGTCATTTGCTGTAAAGAGTGATGAAAAAACGCAAGCTCGCTGTCTTTCCACTCGCTTTTAGAAATCATTGAAAGAGCCGTCATGTCTCTACCTACATACATTCTATTCACCTCGTTCATTTCATCAAGTTTTATCTATTTTCCCTATATTACTTGTTTCTTATGCGATAAAATCAGTACAATGTAAAGATAATACGATACATAAGGGAGATGACATCATGTCACAAAAGGTAGCACTAGTTACGGGAAGCAGCAGAGGTATTGGTAAAGAAATTGCCTTACGTCTGGCTAAAGAAGGATACGATATTGTATTAAACTATGCACGAAGCAAAAGTGCAGCGCAGGAAGTAGCAGAAGAAATCAAAGCACTAGGCAGAGAAGCATTAGTTGTTAAAGCAAACGTAGGAAAAGTAGAAAAAATTAAAGAAATGTTTGAGCAAATTGATGAAGTATTCGGTCGCTTAGACGTATTTGTAAGTAATGCAGCGTCAGGAGTTCTACGTCCTATTATGGAATTGGAAGAAACTCACTGGAACTGGACAATGGATATTAACAGCAAAGGATATTTATTCTGTGCACAAGAAGCGGCTAAACGTATGGAAAAAGTAGGCGGAGGAAAGATTGTTACCATCAGTTCGCTTGGGTCTATTCGCTACTTAGAAAATTATACAACAGTAGGCGTGTCAAAAGCTGCTGTAGAAGCGTTGACCCGCTATTTAGCAGTGGAGCTGGCTCCAAAGAATATTGTGGTAAATGCTGTATCTGGAGGGGCTGTGGATACAGAGGCATTAAAACATTTCCCAAATCGCGATGAGCTTCTAGATGATGCACGCAAGCATACTCCAGCTGGTCGTATGGTGGAGCCAAAAGACATGGTAGATGCAGTTATGTTCTTAGTGTCCGATCAAGCAAATATGATTTGCGGTCAAACGCTTATTATTGACGGAGGGCGTTCACTTTTAATGTAAGGTAAATGTGTTTTGTGCTCGCGCCTTAAAATATTGAAAAAAGTTTGCATACCCTATTTACCTCCCGGGCATATTAATTTTCGTGGAGGTGATTACAATGGCAAAACAAACAAACAAAACAGCATCTGGTACAAGCACACAACACGTGAAACAACAAAATGCTCAAGCATCTAAAAACAACTTCGGTACTGAATTTGGTAGCGAAACAAATGTACAAGAAGTGAAACAACAAAATGCTCAAGCAGCGGCAAACAAAAGCCAAAATGCTCAAGCATCTAAAAACAACTTCGGTACTGAATTTGCTAGCGAAACAAGTGCTCAAGAAGTGAGACAACAAAACGCACAAGCTGAAGCAAAGAAAAACCAAAACTCTGGTAAATACCAAGGTTAATACCAAAAGCGAACTTAACGTCTTTCATACGGCGATGTTAAGTTCGCTTTTTCTTATATAAAAAGCAACAAAGTATGACAAAACTTCTTGAAACTTTACACAACTCGTCAAAGGAATCTGTCTCACCTAAACAGAATGTTAACAGAAGTGCCGCGTGTATGGTTAAAGCAAATAGGGAGGAGCTATCGTATGAAAAAATTTGATCAGCTAGTGACTCAACAATTGGAGACCATGGATCAACTTCTGTTTTTGCAGTCTGAGATTGAGCGCTGTCAGGAAATCGAAGGTGAACTAATAAAACTTCATGAAGAAGCAAAACTTCATTCTGTGCAAGATGAAATTAGTGAAATGAAACTAAAATTAAAAGAGATTCAATTGACGTTTGAAGCACAAACCGAAGATATTATTCGTACATATAAAAGTGAAGGGGCTTGCTCTACACTTGCTTAATGAACATTGATGTGTCACTTCCTCTCTTTTTTAAGGCTGCCAAGCAAAGGAAAAGTAGGGGGAGTGACTTTTTTGAACTCAAGAAGGTTAGCACATTTGTGTTAAAATGAGAGAGAAACCGTTATAATAAACATAAGACAAATGGAGACGTTATATGAATTTTTTTAAGTGCTAAAATGAAAGTAGGTATTGGAGATGGGAATTCCGGTGGAAGGAGAAACAATTCAAATACACAGCTACAAGCATAATGGACATATTCATCGCGTATGGGATCGGACAACCGTATTAAAAGCAACCAATAACTTAGTGATTGGAGGAAATGATCGTACGGTCGTTACAGAATCAGATGGACGAACATGGGTCACAAGAGAGCCTGCAATTTGTTATTTTCATGCTCAGCAGTGGTTTAACGTCATTGGTATGATCCGTGAAGATGGAATCTATTATTACTGCAATATCAGTTCGCCGTTCATTTATGATGACAATGAAGCGCTCAAATATATTGATTATGATTTAGATATCAAAGTCTATCCAGATATGACATACTCCCTTCTTGATGAAGATGAATATGAGAAGCATCGAAAAGAAATGAATTATCCAGAAGTGATTGACCGTATTTTACATAATCACGTCGAGGAGTTAAAAGGTTGGATTCGACAGCGAAAAGGCCCGTTTGCTCCAGATTTCATTGACATTTGGTATGAGCGTTTTTTAACATATCGGCATTCTTGATGAATGATTTAGAGAACATTATGTTAGGCCGTCTAAAGCTGACTGTTTGATATAATGTTCTTTTTGGCGTTATGCTCACCATCTTTTAGAAGAGATAAAAGCACTAAAAAATCGACGCGTGTACATATACTAAGAAAGCTTGCCCTCATAGATAGAAAGGGGAGATTTTATGGGAAGTATAAGACGCTACATGAAGTTTGTACAGCCATACAAATGGCAAATTGTCGGCACTGTATTAATTGGTATTATTAAATTTGCTATTCCTTTATTGATTCCGCTGCTTTTAAAATATGTTTTGGACGATATCGTAAATGGACATGGCATGTCCTCCTCTGAAAAAGTTCATAAAATGGTGACGATTATGGGGATTTCGTTTGTTGTATTTTTAGTGTTAAGACCTCCCATTGAATATTACAGGCAGTATTATGCTCAGTGGGTATCGAGCAAAGTACTATATGATATACGGGATCAGCTGTTTAGCCATATTCAAAAGCTTAGCTTACGTTATTATGCAAATACGCGAGCGGGTGAAGTGATTTCACGAGTCATTAATGATGTAGAGCAAACAAAAAACTTTGTTATCACAGGTTTAATGAACGTATGGCTTGATATGATGACGATTGTAATAGCCATTGTGATTATGTTTACGATGAATGTACCTTTAACACTGGTGTCGATTATTTTGCTGCCGGTTTATGCGTTCTCTGTAAAATATTTTTACAGTCGTCTTCGCCATTTAACAAGAGTCCGTTCGCAGGCTTTAGCGGAAGTGCAGGGGCATTTACATGAAAGGGTTCAAGGGATCTCTGTTATTCGCAGCTTTGCTATTGAGCCTCATGAACAGAAGCAATTTGATAAGCAAAATTCAAATTTTCTACAAAAAGCAATCAATCATACGAATTGGAATGCAAAAACATTTGCAGTAGTGAATACCATTACCGATTTGGCACCTTTAATCGTGATTACATTTGCTGGATATCAAGTCATCACAGAAAGTCTTAGCGTAGGAACGATGGTAGCATTTGTGGCCTATATTGACCGCTTGTATAATCCGCTTCGCCGCTTGGTCAATTCATCGACTACGCTCACGCAGTCTGTTGCATCTATGGACCGGGTGTTTGAGTTCATTGATGAAGAATACGATATTACAGACAAGAAAGATGCAAAAGAATGTACTGAGCTTCATGGAAAGGTGCAGTTTGAGCACGTTTCATTTGCTTATGAAGAAGAAGAAAAACCTGTGATTCATGATATTAATTTAGATGTAGAAAAAGGAAAATCCGTTGCGTTTGTTGGAATGAGCGGAGGAGGGAAATCCACGCTTATCAGCTTAATTCCGCGCTTTTATGATGTGACAGAGGGTAAAATTCTCATTGATGACATTGATATCAAAACCTATAAAGTACGCAGCCTGCGAGATAAGATTGGAATCGTCCTGCAGGATACGGTGTTGTTTAGTGACACGGTTAAAAACAATATACTGCTTGGAAAGCCAGGAGCGACAGATGAAGAAGTAATTGCTGCGGCAAAGGCCGCAAATGCCCACGATTTTATTATGAATTTGCCCGAAGGATATGATACAAAAGTGGGAGAGCGGGGAATGAAGCTATCAGGGGGACAGAAGCAGCGTATTTCCATTTCGCGCGTATTTTTAAAAAATCCAGCTATTCTTATTTTTGATGAAGCCACTTCAGCTCTAGATTTGGGAAGTGAGCACTATATTCAAGAAGCATTAGCTGAACTAGCAAAAGACCGTACGACTTTCATTGTAGCCCATCGTTTATCTACAATTACTCATGTTGATGAAATTGTACTTTTAGAAAATGGAAGGGTAGTCGAACGAGGTTCTCATGAGGAGTTAATTAAGAAAAAAGGTCATTACTATCAGCTCTTTAACGTTCAGCAGCTTGATACAATTTAAAAACACCACCTATTGTCTAACAATAGGTGGTGTTTTTAATCTTCTTGTCGCTGATGATTAATATCAAATGAGTTAGCATCCTTGTGATAGTTTTGGAACGTATCAATCAGCTTATCAAGATGCTCTAACTCTTCACTATACTCAATGATGACAGAAATTAAAGGGAAGATATGATAAATAACCTTATTCTCTTCATCATTATCGTATATTTTGTACTGCATAAATTTATCGATTAAAGCTCGTTTTCCAACGCAGGCTTCGTTTGGTACAGTAGTGGTTGGCTGTACGCGTAATTTCCCAATGAATTTTAATAATACTTGCTCATGATACATTAACAGGCACTCAACTTCAGATTTGATTAAATCTTGAAATTGCTGCGGCATGACTTGAAGATCATTTTCCACTCGGTGAAGTAGTTTCAAGGTTGTAAGAGCTCGTGTTGTTACGGTAATCATTTGACGAAATAAAACGAGCTTGCGTGACTTAACAAAACGTTTTTTGGTTGAATAAGTGCGTTCTTCTTTGTAAAAATCAAAGATTTGATTCATTTTAGCCACATTGTCTTTCATTTTTTCAATGTCTTCTTTTAACAATGTGTGCTCAGATGCGTGATAAAGATTCATGCGAATCCATTTAATAATTTCTTCCGTTGTGCTTACAATTTTATAATACAATCTTGTTTCATACTTTGGCGGAATAAAAATAAGATTGACAATAAATGCTGAGAATACCCCAAGTAACACTGTACCAAAGCGTATAAGTGCATATTCAACGAAATTATCTCCTGGATTTTCCATGATTGCAATTACTGTCACAAGCGCAAGCCCAATTGTATTATTAATACGTAATTTTAAGTTGACTGCAATGACAACAACAGCGGTAAAACCAATAATGATGGGATGGGTACCAAAAATAAGTCCAAAACAAACTGCAGAAGCAGCTCCAATCACATTCGCCTGTATTTGCTCCAATATTGTTAAATAAGATCTGTAAATAGACGGTTGAATTGCAAAAACTGCCGCAATTGCCGCAAATATTGGAGATGGTAAACTTAGAAATTCACCTAATAACAATGAAAGTGTAATGGCAATTCCCGTTTTTAAGATGCGGGCACCAAGTTTCATGTGCGTTCGTAGTTCCTTTCTGTAAAAAAGTTTTTTCGTTATGAAGAATGTTCCCCAAAACAAATGATAAATTGCAAAAATCAATCCTTCTTTATTACATAACCTGTTGGAAATAATATAAACAATAACATACTATACAAGGTTTAAGAATGGATATCAAGAGAAAACAAGCAGAAAAATAAGGGTATTTCTCGGGATTTTTCGACAGGCTGACAAAAAGGAGATGACGCGTAAGAAATGGTTATGAAAGGTGGGAATGTTCTATAAGAAAACCCGAAGGTAAAACGAAAAAGAGGTCGAGACATAACGAAATAAATCCAATCTAAAGACGAACAAATGAGATACATGAGCTGAACCGCTTGTGACACAGCAGTTGATTTCCGCAGCAGTCTTCGACTTGCCCTTCAATCAACTGCTAGAAAGACCTATACACACGAAACCTGCGTTTACCCTAACAAAAAAAACGAACCACTAATCAAACATCTTGATCAATGGTTCGTTTTTCACTTCGTCTAAAATCCTTTTATCTCAGCCTCTTTAGAATAAGAATTAGCGTTCTTCACTTAATTGTTTAAATGCTTTTTCGACTGCTTCTAACGTGTCGGTAATATCTTGTTCTGTATGAGCTGTAGTAAGGAACCATGCTTCATATTTCGAAGGAGCTAAGTTGACACCTTGGTGGAGCATTAGTTTAAAGAAGCGTGCAAATAATTCGCCGTCTGTATTTTCTGCTTGTTCATAGTTTTTGACCGTTTCTGTTGTAAAGTAGAGAGTAAGAGCGCCTTTCAATCGATTGATAGTGATCGGCATGTTATATGTACGAGCATGTTTTAAAATACCTTCTTCGAGCATCGCCCCTAGCTTATCCAACTGTTCATAAACACCTTCTTGCTTTAGTACTTCTAGGCAAGCAATCCCAGAAAGAATAGAAGCTGGGTTTCCTGCCATTGTACCTGCTTGATAAGCGGGTCCAAGCGGCGCCACTTTTTCCATGATTTCTTTTTTACCGCCGTAAGCTCCGATTGGAAGGCCACCGCCGATGATTTTTCCAAATGCAGTGAGATCAGGTTTTACACCAAGTAAATCTTGAGCTCCACCGTACATAAAGCGAAACGCTGTAATAACTTCATCGTAAATAACAAGTGCTCCAGCTTCGTGAGTTAATTCATTAACTTGTTCTAAAAAGCCAGGTTCCGGCTCAACAATTCCGAAGTTTCCAACGATTGGTTCTACTAAAACAGCTGCAATCTGATCGCCCCATTTTTCTAATGCTTCCTTGTAAGGCTCAATGTCGTTAAAAGGAACTGTGATGACTTCGTTAGCGATACTTTTTGGTACACCAGCAGAGTCAGGAGTGCCGAGTGTAGAAGGACCAGATCCAGCTGCTACTAATACAAGGTCAGAATGGCCGTGGTAGCAACCTGCAAATTTAATAATTTTATCGCGTCCAGTATAAGCGCGTGCTACACGGATCGTTGTCATAACGGCTTCTGTCCCAGAGTTGACGAAGCGCACTTTATCTAATGCGGGCATCGCTTCTTTGAGCATTTTAGCAAATGTGACTTCATGAGCAGTTGGCGTACCGTAAAGAACACCCGTTTCAGCTGCTTTTGTAATAGCTTTCGTGATATGAGGATGAGCGTGTCCCGTAATAATAGGACCGTAAGCTGCTAAATAGTCAATATATTTATTTCCATCAACGTCCCAGAAACAAGCTCCGTTTGCCTTCTCCATTGCAATAGGTGCTCCGCCTCCTACGGCTTTATATGAACGTGAAGGGCTGTTAACGCCGCCTACAATATGCTCGAGCGCTTCAGCGTGTAATTGTTCTGATTTTGTAAATTGCATAGTATGCCTCCTAATGAAAAGTTCAACTTCTCTATTCTATCAAACTTATTTGTTTCTTGAAAAACATTCGAGAACGTGTATGATAGAAATTTGTGAGCTAACTGCTAGAAAATAGTTCCTCGTCTCTTGGAGGAGTTGCTAGCAAGGGCGCCGGAAACAATAAAAGAAACCACTAATACGTCGACGTAACGGAGGGAATACAATGAAAAATGCTATTGAGGTGAATCAACTTCGGAAAGAATTTAAAGCCTATTCTAGCCGCTCTGGCCTTAAAGGGGCATTCCGGGATCTATTTACCCGTAATTATAGAGTCATGAAAGCTGTGAACGATATATCGTTTACCGTAAAACAAGGGGAAATGGTAGGGTATATAGGAGAAAACGGAGCGGGGAAATCGACCACAATCAAAATGCTGACAGGAATCTTAACTCCTACTTCAGGCGACATTACCGTAAATGGAATGAATCCTCATAAGGAAAGAGAAAAGTTTGCCCAAACGATTGGTGTTGTTTTTGGTCAACGCTCTCAGCTATGGTGGGATATTGCCGTACAAGAATCTTTTCGCCTGTTAAAAAAAGTATACAAAGTGTCAGATGAAGATTATAACGCTCATATGGAGCACGTTATTCAAACGTTAGATATTGGACCGCTGCTAGATAAGCCGGTGCGAAAGCTTTCTCTAGGTCAAAGAATGCGCTGTGAGCTGGCTGCTGCTCTTATTCATAATCCGCCGCTTCTATTTTTAGATGAACCGACGATTGGTTTAGATGTACTAGTTAAATTAAAAATCCGCCAATTTTTAAAAGAAATTAATGAAAAATATAATACGACGATTTTGCTTACGACACATGATTTAGCAGATATTGAAGCTTTATGTGAACGCGTTGTAATGCTGGATGAAGGCAGTATTATTTATGACGGATCGCTGCAAAAGCTGCGTTCGAATTGGGGAGACCTTAAACAAGTTACGTTTGAATTTGGAACCGCGCCAAATAACGAGCAGTTGAAGCTATTGACGCAAGGGATGCCTGTTAACTGGATTGAAGGTGATCAAAAATATTTGTGGACAGCGCAGCTTCAAAATAAAGGGGACTTGATGTCACAGCTGATTGCTAAAGTGGTGGCAAAGCATGAAATCAGTGATATTAACATTGAAGAAATTTCAACGGAAGAAATTATCCGCAACATTTATGAAGAAGGTGTTGTGAATGGATAAATATATAGAGATGATACGCATTCGCTTTTTAATGATGCTGGCGTATCGGACGAATTATTACAGCGGAATATTGATTTATGCGATTAATATTGGTGCTTACTACTTTTTATGGTCCGCTATTTATGGAGGAAAAGAGAATATTCAAGGGTTATCCATTACCCAAATGACAACGTATGTAGCCGTTTCATGGATGGCAAGAGCCTTTTATTTTAATAACATTGACCGTGAAATGGCAATGGAAATTAAAGATGGCAAAGTGGCAGTAGAGTTAATTAAGCCTTATAGCTACCTTGGTATGAAAACAATGCAAGGACTGGGAGAAGGGATTTTTCGGCTGCTGTTTTTCTCAGTGCCCGGCATGATTATTGTCGCGTTTTTATTTCCAGTACAGTTCTCAGCAAATGCAGCAACATGGCTTTATTTTGGACTGTCTTTAATTTTTAGTTTCATTATTAATACACAAATTAATTTATTAACGGGTATTACGACTTTCTTTCTCTTTAACAATGATGGACTCATTCGAGCGAAGCGCGTTGTTATTGATTTGTTTTCAGGACTTCTTCTGCCCATCAGCTTCTATCCTTTCTGGGCGCAACATATTATGAGCTATTTCCCTTTTCAAGCCATTAGTTATATTCCGAGCATGATTTTCACAAATGGATTTAAAGGGCAGGAAGTAATAAATGCTCTTATTACACAAGCAGTTTGGTCAGGACTTCTATTTATCCCTATTGCATGTTTGTGGAACATAGCGAAGAAAAAAATGGTTATTCAAGGAGGGTAGTCTATGAAAATGTTTTATTTTTCGATTTTCTTTCAGTACATTAGTCAATATATGAAAACAAGGCTTCAGTACCGCACCGACATGGTAGTTGAAATCATTTCAGACTTATTGTTTCAAACAGTTAATTTGATTTTTATTTTAGTCGTATTTGGACATACTCAGTCGCTGCACGGATGGTCACGAGAGGAAATTATCTTTATTTATGGTTTCTTTTTGGTCCCTTTTGCTATTTTTTCGTCTTTCTTTAACATTTGGGATTTCAACGAGCGGTACATTGTTAAAGGAGAAATGGATCGAATTTTAACAAGGCCGATTCACAGTTTGTTTCAAGTTATTTTAGAGCGAATGGAACTAGAATCATTGTTTGGTGGTATCACAGGGATTGCAGTAATGGCTTACGCTGCTTCTTCTTTACATCTTCATTTCCAGTGGTATGATGTTTTTATTTTTCTATTATTTATTTTAGGAGGAGCGCTTGTATACGCAGGAATTTTCATCGCCTTAGCAAGCATAGGCTTCTGGTCGGATGCCAGAACCTCTATTATGCCTACTATTTATAATATTGGAAACTACGGAAGGTATCCTGTAGATATTTATAATAATGTCATCCGATATGTTTTAACGTGGATTCTTCCTTTTGCATTTGTAGGCGTATATCCAGCTGCTTATTTCTTAGGAAGATCAGAATGGTATGGATATGCATTTTTAACCCCAGTTATGGGAATCGTCTTTTTTGTAATCTCTATTTTCTTATGGAATACAGGGGTCAAAAAATACAGAGGAGCAGGCAATTAAATGCCTGCTCTTTTTCGTGGCTTCGGAGTAGTAATGAATGGACAAGAACGCGCGTATAGTGGTAGTAAGAGTATAAATTAAAGGAGTAGAATGATGGTTATTTTTCTAATCCTCGTTATCATTGTTTTTGTAATTGGTAGTATGAAGTTTCTCTTTGAAAAAGAACTTGGAGAATTTCATTTTTTCTCAATTGGTCATTTCTTTGTCTTGTTTTATTCATATATTACAGTTTTATTGGGATTTAGCCTTATTTATACAGTATGTGAGATGGGGAGTATTCCAGTATTAAGCGGAGGGTTTGAACATGAAGGTCATTATTTCTATACCCTGTTTAACAGTATGTATTTCAGCGCAGCGACGTTATTTTCAGTAGGCTACGGAGATATGTATCCGGTTGGAATTGGGAAATTATTTGCAACTTTTGAAGCGTTTATCGGCTATATTATGCCTGCAATCTTTGTGATGCGGACTGTTACCCGTACTTAAACTTGTCATCTTATCTAATATTGGGTACGCTATTCAAAGAAAATGAAAAGCGTAAAGGAGAAGATAAATATGACAGCTGTAGTTGGAGAAAAAGCACCCGATTTTGTATTGATGTCTACAAATGGAGAGCAAGTATCACTAGCGTCGATGAAAGGCAAAAACGTTGTGCTGTATTTTTATCCGAAAGATATGACGCCAGGCTGCACAACAGAAGCCTGTGATTTCAGAGATCAGCATGAAAATTTTGAAGAGCTAGATGCGGTGATTCTAGGAGTGAGCCCGGATCCAATCGACAAACACCATAAGTTTATTGATAAGCACGGCCTTCCATTCTTACTTTTAGCTGACGAAGATCACAGCGTAGCTGAAGAGTATGGAGTATGGACACTGAAAAAAAACTTTGGAAAAGAATATATGGGCATTGAACGCTCCACTTTTATCATTGATAAAGAAGGAATGCTCGTAAAAGAATATCGCAAGGTTCGAGTGAAAGGGCATGTGGAAGAAGCTTTATCATTTATTAAAGAAAAAATGGCATAAAAACAGGCAGATAACTAGAGCAGTTTTAGTCTTTGAACATACAATATCAGTGTAGGGCATACCTCCTCAGATGTTAATATATTTAAAAGTGTGGATTGAATTCCACACTTCTTTTTTTGAATAAAATATATGAAAAATTTCTACTTGTTACATAAAATAGGAATAGGCATCAAGTTGACAAAACGTGGGTAAAACATGTAGACTAATTATAAGAATTATAAAGTAATAATACTTACAGAAGAGGGGTGCATGACGTGTCAAATCATTTACAAGAAGCCCTTGAAACGTTAAAAGGTACTGGCGTTCGTATTACACCACAACGTCATGCTATTTTAGAGTATTTAATCAATTCAATGACACATCCAACAGCAGATGATATTTATAAAGCGCTGGAAGGTAAGTTTCCAAATATGAGTGTAGCGACCGTTTACAATAATTTAAGAGTATTTCGCGAAGTAGGTATTGTAAAGGAACTAACATACGGTGATGCATCAAGCCGGTTTGATTATGTTACAACAGAGCATTACCATGTGATTTGCGAAAGCTGCGGAAAAATTGTGGATTTTCATTATCCTGGTTTAGACGAAGTAGAAAAGCTGGCTGCTCATATTACTGACTTTGATATTAGTCACCACCGAATGGAAATTTACGGAACGTGTCCTGATTGTACGGCTAAAAAAGCGCATTAATAAGCTGATAGTAGTGATACTATCAGCTTTCTTTTTGTTTTTTTCTATTATACTTTTCGTCGAATTGTTTTCCTTCAAGAGACTGGTCAAGCGTAAGCGGCTCGTTGCAATACATACACATATCTACGCGCCCTAGCATTTTGGTTTGCTTTTGACATGTAGGGCAGGTTACTTGAACCGCTTTTGTAGAAAGCATGCCAATCCAGAAATAAACGCCGGTACTAGCTACGATGCACAGCAAACCCAAAAGCATAAAAATAGTCATTAGCCAGACTGAAGACCGAAAGAAAATTCCCCCATACATAACAATGAAACCAACAAAGATCAGACTGAGTGCAAACGTGCGAATCTTGTTAATTTTATTTGAATACTTTATCCCCATCAGTATCCCCCCTGTTACCAATATATCATAGAGTGAGACAATGAATGATGATAAAAATTGAATCTTCGGAAAATTATCGTTGGTTTTTGAGCTTTCTGAATGATTTCCATAATTCTGAGTGGGATATCCGTTATACATCGTATATAATAAAAAAAGAAATCTTAGTCCATAGCCTTTAAAATTTTGAAAAATATTTGTTTATTACAGTTAGGAGAGCTCAAAATGGAAGATGTTTTACGGCCAATATATCAAGAAAGAGCTAGCAATAAAGACACACTAGGTATTTTACTGATTGAAAAAAAGAAATCAGAATCTCCAGTGACGGATAATTTGGATGCTATCTTATTTATTGTGACCAAAACTACAGAAACTTCTCTTTTTATTAAACAATACGAATATGAAAATGAGCGTGCGGCACTTTATATGGCTTCTGAACAGCAAATGAGTGAATGGATTATGAATGGGACGAACCGCCGTATTATTGATTGGATCTTAAATGGTAAAGTGCTATTTGATCGAAACGAATATATGGAAAACTTAAAGAAACGCTTAATTGATTTTCCTAGAGAAGATCGGACAAAGAGAATAGGTGTCGAGTTTGCTAAGTTGATTCGCCGATTTAAAGAAGGAAAAGACTTTTATGCGTCTAATCATTATTTAGATGCATTCAATCATGTCATTCATGCTCTTCATCATTTAGCACGACTGTCTGTGTTGGAAAATGGATTTCATCCAGAAGTGACAGTGTGGAACCAAGTGAAAAAAATAGAACCTGAAATTCATCGTCTTTACGAAGAGCTAATTATTAGCCAAGAAGAGGTTAGCAAGCGTTTAGAGCTGCTTTTCTTAGCGAGTGAATTTCTAGTAAATAAAAAAACTGAATTAGGTGCCAAGCATCTTGTTCATATTATGAAAAGCGAAAAGCAGGAATGGACGTTTAATGAACTGGTTCATCATCCCGAAATACGCCCTTATGCTATTGATTTAGGAATACTTCTTGAGTTTTTAATTGAAAAAGATATCATTATGGTAAAAAAAGTAGAAACAAAAGGAAAGAGTTTGTACCATAGACACTATGTGGCGAAATGATAGAGAGGATAAAGGGTATCTGATACGGTGCGGTTATGACGTGTAGATACCCTGACATATGACTTTATAGCCTTGATAAAAGGTTTTTCTAAAAAAACACGATTTATTTTAAAAAATCTATTGACGCTTTAAAATATCCGTGGTAAATTTATATACGTCGCCAATGAGCGATACTAAATTTATCAAAAACTTGAAAAAACTTCTTAAAAAAGTTGTTGACAAGAAAGAGATAAACTGGTAAGATTAANGAAACAAAAAACACATGGTTTTTAAAAATGATGCTGCGTCAATTTTTATATACAAAAAATAAGCCGTCTGCTGATCAATTTGAAACATATTTAGAAGGAACGATCAAGCAGCGAAATTTAATTGATATCAATTACGCACTTATGAGATTTAATATTTCAAACGATTTTAATGGTGTTGTGGAAGGGACAGGAGAGGTGGAAAAAATTACGATCCCTACTATGGTTATTCAAGGCGATGAAGATAAGATGGTTTCCACAAGAGATGCATCTGACATCGCGAAAGGAATAGGGGAAAATGCGACGTTAAAAATTATGAAAGGCGTAGGCCACTGCCCGTTGCTGGATGATTTAAGCAGTTTAATGGACTTATACAATGCTAATTTAAGCAGGGCTTAGAAAAAGTGAGATTTTTGCTGCTAACAGAAGTTTTATTATTGCTAGATGCAGCATGTTCTAAATTAACAATGAGAAAAGCCCTCTATTTTTTGAGAAGGCAGACAACTAGTAAGAAAACAATCAAAAAAACGTAAGGTCTTTTGAAGATGCTTACGTTTTTTATTGATGACACTTATCAAATTTAATGCTGTTTTTCAAAATAAAGAAACAGATTGGTAATCCATTTTGATAGCAGTATCACACCCAGATAAAATACAAATAAATAACCGTAAGTAGCCCATTCATGCAGCTGAAAAAAGCCAATCCCTGTTAATAGCGGTTTGAAAATAAAAGCAAAAAACAAACAAAGAACAGTTGCATATACATAGTAATTTTTATGATGGTTAATTGTCCATTGATAAAGAAGCATAAAAGAGACAGGAATAAGCGAAGCATCTAGGCTAAAGCTTACGGGTATGATTGTGTTGATTTGGTAAGGATACGTCCACAGCCCGTTATAAACTCCAGCGGTGTCACTATAGTGAAACCAAACGTGCACGTTAAATCCATAAAACCCTAAGTGAAAGGCTTTTTTTCGATCAATTAAAAAATAGAGAATGACTAAAGGTAAAATGAAAGCCCCCAAGGTAACCCAAAACTGCCAAGAGCCTGGAGTGGAGTATTGCTGCCAGTATTCAGCCCACGTTTTGGCTAGATTTTCTTGTATGCTATGTATTTTTTTAAGGTATTCCTGTTGGTTTGGTGTCAATGTAATCCATCCTTTTTAAGTAAGCAAAATTTCGTTACTTTTAAAATGCCCTTTTCTTAAGTTTTGGATACCTTTCCCTGTTGAGTTGTTTGTATTTTTCTGCACGTAAAACGACGTACGTATTTGGAGTGATCTGCATGTTTACGTGGTTCTTGCTGCTCGGAGAGGCCATTTATCAGCTCATCATCTAAAAATAAAAAGCAGTTACAGCGACTGCTTTTTTCCATTTTTATGAAACTTTTAGCGCAGTTTTTACGTATAAAAGGTATCAATAAAATAGTAGAAAAAAGGAGAGGTTTTTTTGTCTGAAGAAAAGAAAAAGACAGATTATCTAGGACCGGGACTAGGTCTGGGCGTTGCGATGGGGGCTTCTCTTGGGATGCTAATGGATAACATTGGCTTCGGTATTGCGATCGGAACGTCCTTAGGTGTTGCTTTTGGAACGGCAATGAATCAAAAACATAAAAAGGAATAAAATTCTGAAAGAAGAAGTGCAGAATGAAGTATTTTGACGAAGCAAAAGAACTATGGTTAAACTATGTCCCGAGAAATGGGCAGTCGGATATCGTAGAAGGAGAAGTCATTCGAGCTATTGAAAAGCTTCGCTGTGAAGCTCAAGGCAACGGGAATGCCAATTGGGACGGCGGATTTGAGATGCTGGTGCTATATATACTAAACGTATTGAATGATCCGGACGTATTCAGCACAGCTATGTTAGCCGAAATAAAAGCCGATGTTCACACCTTGCTCACTTCGGCAGAAGATCCGTATTTAGAAGACGACGTATACGATCGTTTGACGGACTGCGTCATTGAGTGGCATATAGCCAAAGGCGGACCTATCAAACGAGAAAAAAATCCTCAATTGTATAGATAAACGTGAGAAAGGAGCTGTTTTAAACAAGCTCTTCTTTTTTTGAGTTTCTGAAGCTTTATTTAACAAACATGTATCTAATTGCATTATGTGCTAAATAAATACATATAAAAAAGCAGCGGTTTACATCGCAGCAGTGTAGCATAAGCTTCTTAAAAAATCCATTCATAGATGGTTAAATGTTTGCTGACCTCCATAAAAAGTTCATAACTGACGCTGTTGCAAACACGTATAGTATTATATCTTTTACTAAATAAGAGATAAAGGAGAAGCGCCGATGTATATTCCAAAGTATTTTAAAGTGAATGAGGAACAAATAATGTATGAATTTATTGAAGACAATGGATTTGCCACTTTGTTTTCGTATCATAATGAAAAGCCTTATGCTACCCATTTGCCCCTGATGCTAAACCGGAAAGAAAAAGCTTTATACGGACATTTTGCTCGTCCGAATCTGCAGTGGAAAGATACTGAAAATCAAGAAATTTTAGTTGTGTTTCAAGGGCCTCACTGTTATATTTCACCGTCTTGGTATGAAACGAATCAAGCTGTACCAACATGGAATTATGAAGCTGTTCACGTGTACGGCACCATGAAAATGATTGAAGAACCAACAGAACTGCTTGGACTGCTGAGGAAGATGGTGGAGAAATATGAAAGCCCGAGCAGTACATATACACTAAATGACGTTGATCCTGCTTATATGAATGGTTTAAGCAAAGGAATCATTGGGTTTAAAATCGACATCAGCAAAATGGAAGGCAAACAAAAGCTAAGTCAAAATCATTCAGTCGAAAGACAGCAGTTAGTCATAGAAAAATTAGAGCAGACGTCTCGTGAAAATGAAACAAAAATTGCGGAGCTGATGAAGCAAAATGTGCAGCGCATGCTTAAAAAGTAACCGCTGTTGGAAAAGATCAGCAGTTTGTTAAAGGGAAGATAAAGAGAAACTAACTATGTGTTTAGTTTCTTTTTTATGTTCACAACATTTTCTTGTTATTGACAAACAGGCTGTATATCCTTTAAAATTATCTTTAATTAAAGATAATTAAATTAAAGATAATTTTAGTAGAAGTTAAAAATTTATATATTATGAAAAGAGGCGGAGCAGATGGAATTGTTAGGGTTGCATCATGTATCTATTTTGACGGGGAAAGCTGAGAAAAACTATCAGTTTTTCACCAAAGTTTTAGGTATGCGATTAGTAAAAAAAACGGTGAATCAAGATAACACTCAGTCTTACCACTTGTTTTATGCAGATGGGGAAGGGACGCCAGGAACGGAAGTAACGTTTTTTGATATTCCGGGGCTTGCAAGAACGCATCAAGGTGCATCTGACATTTCGACTGTTTCGCTTCGCGTTAAAAGTACGGATTCTTTACACTTTTGGAAAAATCGCTTTGAGCAGTACGGAGTGGAATATGAAGAAATAGCTAAACGAGCTAATCGTGATACGTTAGCATTTAAAGATTATGAAGGTACACGTTTGCTTCTTGTTGCGGACAACGGTGAAAAAGGGGTAAGAGCAGGTGTGCCTTGGAAGTGCGAAGACATTCCATTAGAACATGCGATTATCGGCTTAGGACCGGTCACGCTAACGGTGGGTACGTCAGAACCAACTGTTGACGTACTGACAAATGTTATGGGATTTTGCTACGCGGGTTCTTATCCATCTCTTGCAGGAGATCATAGAGATATTTTGGTTTATGCAACAGGTGAAGGCGGAAGCGGAGCCGAAGTTCATATTGAAACGAGACCCGATTTGCCGAAAGTTCGCTTAGGGCGCGGTGGCGTTCATCACGTTGCATTCCGTGTTCCAAATGAAGAAGAATACAATAAGTGGGCAGCTCGATTAAATGAAAACAGCCTGCCGAATTCCGGTAAAGTAGAACGATACTATTTCAAAGCACTTTATTTCAGAGAACCAAACGGCATTTTATTTGAATTATCAACGGACACACCTGGATTTGCGACCGATGAACCGCTTGAAACGATGGGCCAAACATTAGCCCTGCCGCCATTTTTAGAGCCGAAGCGCAAAGAAATCGAAGAAAAGCTGAGACCCCTGGATTTGGATGAAACGCTATAGAATTCTGAAGGTGCCTGCCGCCTATTAAGACATGAAAAAACTCCAGTATTTATACTGGAGTTTTTTAGGTTAACACTCATTGTGCCAGAAACCGCAACCACATGCACCAATAATAATGAGTAAAATAAACAGTACGATGATAATGGCAAAACCATTACATCCGTGGTGAGGAACGCCATATCCACATTCAGGAACCATATATCCATAGTCCGGCATTGAATACCCGCAGTGTGGAATCATGTGCTCATAAGCAGGAGCTGTATAGGCGTGGTGAGCCATAGCAGGTGAGAATGGCATATTTTCATTAGAACTAAAAGGTGCGTTTACGTTATTATGCATTTTGATATCTTCCCTTCATTTATAAAACTTTTATAAAGCTTTGATAACTTATTCATATGTTCCAAGGTCCTTATATGAAGCTTATTCACAGCCCAATTATGGTTGATTAACTATATTTTATGGTGAATGGAAATGAAACAGTGAGTTTTACGATGCTTGTGGCCTTATAAGTTATGTCAGAAGGGAAGGGGTTTACCTGTTTTTGATTGTATACTGCTGTTTCTAGAACGGGTTATGAGGAACGTTTTGATTTTCTTAATTCTATATCGTATACGTACCCAAGCTTTCGATGGTTCATAACGTCTTCAGGGGTTGTATTCCAAGGGTACATCGGATCTCTAAAGTTTTGACCAAATGGCCCGTTTTTCATCGGCTGATAGTTTTGATTACGATGAACAATTTGCCATACAGCCCAAATACGATCCACATTTGCGTGGTGTAAAAAGAAGACAGGATCATTCGGAGCAGTAGGCACAACGCCCATCTGTCCGCCAACCCAACGGTGTACGCGATTGTGAAGCTGCGGCCCGTTAATAAATCCTTCAAGCTGATTACGAAAGCTGTTTTGGCTGGTCATATCCCAAGGCGGCGTATCATACTGAGTTATTTTTAAAGCATTGAGAACATCATCTCGAGTAGGGAGTGTAGGTGCCTCTTTCGTTGCTCCAAAATTACGTTTTAGCCCTCCAGAAGGATTTCCTTGTTCATCGATTGTCGTCCAGCGCCCAGCTGCAAATGGCCCGGTGTCGACGAGAAAATCTTTTTTAGGATTTCCGTTTCCTCCCATAAAATCTGCACTCCAAATTTGTGATTGTGAGGGATCCTGCATCTGTGCGTCCGTTTCCCATTCCCAATAAGGAAGGGTTACTTCTGGATTGATTGACTGAAGGTCACGTTCGAATCGTAAAAGGTATTCACGATGCCATGGCAAAAAAGCAGAACTCATATGTGCTGCATTTCGATCGCTGCCCGGAGGCGTATGAAATTTACCTGCTGCGCCATGCCAGGCTATATAGCGGTCGTATATTCCTTTTTCCTTTAGTATTAGCACGGTACGAACAAAATCTCTTTTTTCCGTGTCGGTAAGATGCAATACGTTTTTTCTAACTTTATACTTGTTACTCATTTTTTAACCTCTTTCTTAAAAAAGAAGCAAGCGATTGTTTCTTTTTATATTCAGAATATGTCCAAGAGGTAAAAGTGCTACTGTAAATTTACAGAGACTTTTTTAAAGGTGTAAATCATAAATAGAGGTAAAATAAAAAAAGCAGGCATGCGCCTGCTTTTTTTCACTGCATTATTATTAATGACCAATTGGATACATGGTCGTTACGCTGTAGTCGTAGTCTTTGCCTCTGTAGTCAGTATATACAACTCTAACTTCTTGGTTTAAAGAATTAATATACTTTTCTTTAACGTAGTTGCCAGATTTATTGTTGGTGCCGTCTTCACCTTCGTTGATGACTTCTTCAGCAACAGACATCGCTTGTTTTTCATTTAAATACTTGCTGAATTGGCTTTTACCTTGATAATTGTTAACGCCTGGTTTTTGCATATGCGCGACAATATGGCAATATCCATATTTATCATTTCCTTCTTGTAAGACAAGTTCTTTGCCGGTAAATAATCTGTCGCTTTGAGTCTCTGCAGAGCATTGGTTGCTTGATGTAGTGTCCGATGTGCTACTCGATGTACTGCTTGAATTTTCATGCTGCTGAATGAGGGAAATGGGCGAATTGTTGGTAAATACAGCGATGAGGGCAATAACAAGTGCCACAATAGTGTATAGTATTTTGCTGTTTTTAAAAAAATCCATTCCTTTATGCGTCTCCTTTTTGAATCAACGTTAAAATCAAATCGACTTTCTTTTCTAGCTGATCAATTAAGTTTTGTTTTACTTGTTCTGATTGTAATAAAGCGCTTCTTAGTTCGTCCATATCTTTTTGCATATACGCACGGTTTTCTTTTTCTTGCTGCAGTTCTTTTTGAAGAGCGTGTATCGTGGACAGCAATTCTTTATCTTGGTTCATTTATGCGTTCACCGCCTCTGTGTTGATAAAAAGCAACTTATGCCCACTATATAAAATACCACTATCTCCGCTGTAAATCGACTATTTGGATAGGAAATGAGTCCTCCCGGGTAGGGTTTTAGCAGGATATTGCTAGTTGAGAGGAGAATAGTATGGTTTACCGTAGATAGATAAGCTGCGCAGAAAAGAGGGAAGAAAATGTTTCCGGAATTAGAGACAAAACGTCTGATATTAAGAAAAATTGTAGAAGATGATGCCAGTGAGATTTTAGAATGCTTTTCTGATGAAGAGGTGCTGCGCTATTATGGGCAAAAACCTTTAGAATCGATCAACCAAGTGAAGGAGATCATTAAGAATTTTTCCAAAGGCTACGAAGAAAAACAATTAATTAAATGGGGGATTCAGCTAAAAGGAAAAGAGAAGCTGATTGGAACAATAGGGTTTCAAGAGTGGTCTCCTGGGCATAAGAAAGCAAACGTAAGCTATGCTCTTTTTCCGGAGTATTGGAACAAAGGATACGCAACAGAAGCTGTTCATGAAGCGATTTCTTATGGCTTCAACGAACTTCAATACAATCGTATAGGAGCAATTGTATTTACGCAAAATAGCGGATCTGTCGCCTTGTTGAGCAAATTAGGATTTAAAAAGGAAGGGACGCTAAGAGAGTACCTGTTCCAAAACGGAATCCCGTTTGATACATATGTTTATTCGCTGCTGCGCGAGGAAGCAAAGATATAATTGCAAGCATAAAAAAAGGAACACGGGGAGATGTTCCTTTTTTTGTGCTTATATTTGTTATTAGAACGTACGTGCAGCTTCTTTAGCGCGAGCAATGCCGTCTTCTTTAATTTCTTGTGCTTTATCTGGCATTGCAGCCTGTCCTTCTACAAATAGGCTTCCGATAGAAGGAACGCCGAAGAAATTCATCATAATGCGCATATAACGGTGACCCATTTCTAATTCACCAGCAGGGCCGCGAGAGTAGATACCGCCGTTTGCTTGAATATGATACGCTTTTTTATCTGTTAATAGACCTACAGAACCTTCTGCTGTATATTTAAATGATTTTCCAGCTACTGCTACAGCATCTAAGTATGCTTTCATCACTGGTGGGAATGAGAAGTTCCACATTGGTGTAACAAATACATATTTGTCCGCTTGAGCAAATTGGTCACTTAACTCGTTTAAACGAGCAACTTTGCGCTGTTCTTCAGGAGTAAGCGCGTCAAATTCTGCGCCGCTTCCAAGTTTGCCCCATCCGCTGAATACATCGCCGTCGATGTGAGGGATATGTTCTTGGTATAAATTAACGTGAACAATCTCATCCGTTGGGTTTACTTCTTTATACTCATTAATAAATGCATCTCCCGCAGCCATACTGAATGATTGCGTAGCATCGTTAGGGTTTGCTGTAATATATAATACTTTTGCCATAATTCTGTTCACCTTTCTGTCTTCAATATATAAATGTTGTTTCATGAATTAAAGATAATATGTTCGAAAACATCTACTACGTTATTAATAGTAACTTACGTAACAAATTTAGTCAAAGGTTTTTTATTGGATTTTATCATATTCACAAACGGTTTTAAGAGTATTACGCTTTTGGATTTTGTGGCTAAACCCTTTAAAAATAAAGGTTTATTTCTGTTTTAAAACATGATTTTAAACGTTATTCATTTAGAAGAACTATCTTTTTTGAAGGTAGATAATTAAAAAATAAAAAAGAAAAATCGTGTATTTTTGTTTCGTGCGTTATTAATAGTAACAAAAAATAACAGCGTTTCATCTTTCCTTTAAATCTATTTTCAGCGTGAAGTGAGCAGAAAGGTGATCATTATTTCAAGGGAAATATAAGGGAGGGAAGAGAAAAGAAAAAGACCTCGATCTGCTTCGAGGTCTTTTTCTTTTCTATTGAATTTAAAACGTTTTGGCCATTGAATGGGCTTTTTGGAGTGCGTTTTCTTTAATTTGCGGAATTTGATCCGGGAATTTTACTTGCCCTTCGATAATAATGCTTTCAAACGCTTCGATTCCAAAGAAGTCCATCATGATTTCTAAATAGCGGTGGCCCATTTCTCTCGCCATTTCAGGGCCTTCTGAATACACGTCTCCGCGGGATTGAATGTGAAGCGCTTTTTTTCCTTTAAGCAATCCCTGAGCGCCTTCTTTTGTATATGTAAAGGTTTTACCTGACACGGTAATCGCATCAATGTACGTTTTCATAATCGCAGGAACAGAGAAATTCCACATTGGCGTGACAAAAATATATTTGTCAGCGAGTACGAACTGTCCTCCTAGTTCGGCTAATCGTCCCACTTTTAATCGTTCATCCGTTGATAAATCCTGGATGGAAGAGTGAGAACGAAGCTTTTTCCAGCCGTTAAATACGTCTGCATCTAAGTATGGAATATCTGCTTGATATAAATCTAAATGAACCACATCATCTTCTGGATGTGTTTGCTTATATACGTCGATAAATTCTTTCCCCACAGCCATGCTAAGTGATTCGTCTTCAGCTAAAGGGTGTGCAGTAATATAGAGAACATTTGCCATGATGCTCATCCTTTCTATGGAGTAGTTTTATTAATCTTGGACCCAGCTTTCTGCCCACTGGCTAATCGGCCCTAATATTTTACCTAACTCCGTTCCTTTTTGAGTCAGCGAATATTCAGAACGAATAGGGCGGTCTGGAATGACATTTCGGACAACAATTCCGTGGTCTTCAAGCTCTTTAATTCGTTCTGTCAAAAGCCTTCTGCTTAAGGCTGGTATACTTTCATTTAATTCACTAAAGCGTTTAGGACCGCTCATAAGTACATAAATGATTAATCCTGTCCACTTCTTGCCAATCAGTTCGAAACTTTTTTCTACTTTAGGTTGAATATCTTTTGGTTCGTCCATATTACGTATCCTCCTTCAAACAATATGGATGAAAAATAACTTATGCATTTATTGTAACAGAAAAAGCATAAAAACATGTGGAAACTTTGGGTGAAGCAGGGTGAAATGAACAATTTCACTAGTATTTGTACCTTGCTTTTCACTTCTTGAAAACTTTTCACACATAGGCTTGTCACAGCATACGATGTACGAATTCATTTTAAGAAAAGGTGGTATGGTCATGGCAGGAGTTATTAACATCTGTAACACGAGAATTAATGGTATGGCGAGAAACGGATCGATGAATTTTGGAGAAGTTCTTCACAACGGACACACAGCGGATGTTAAATCTGTTGGAATCAACTCAACATATGGAGACATTTCAGCTGCTTGTGCGCGAATGAAAAATACAAATATGGATGCAGATATATTTGATCAAACGGCTGTTGCGAATATTGATGGAGTATATGGAAATCAGCTATAAAAGGGAGCTGCTTATGACGTATGAAGTTGTAAGCAGCTTTTTTATACTGAGAAGTAGAACACTTATTTATGATAAGAGAATGTGTTTCTACTTCAATAGAACGATCTACCAAAGTTCCCGAATCTATTATATACGCCTTTTCTAAAAAAAATTATATATTGTACAAGCACCCGATCATTTATTGAATAGTATATAGAGGAAAAACAAAGAAAGGATGATTAAAATAGAATTATATGATTCCTATTACAACCGTTCCGATGGAAAATACTATATTAAAAAGAAAGAAAAGAATCTTAAACCCTTAAAAGAGCCTAAAAACAAAAGGAGTAAAATAGACAATTCATTATATAAAATGAGCATAAAAAATAATCACAAACATCCTATTAAAGTTAGTATCATTATGCCTACGTATAATAAGTATCATCAAACCTCTCTTTCGCTTTATAGTTTATCAAAACAAACGTTTCCTCAAGCTGAGTATGAAGTCATTTTAGTGGATGACGCTTCTTCTGATAATACGCCCGACATTTTAAAAGAAGCGGATCTCCCGTTCAAATTTAAGTATATCCGTATGAAACAAAATAAAGGGCGTTCCTCAGTACGTAATATAGGAATTAATCATGCTGAAGGAGATCTTTTAATCTTTTTAGACGGAGAAATGCTGGCTCCTCCTCCTTTTATTGAAAATCACTATAAACATCATGTGCATGAATCCAATCTTGTGGTTACCGGAGCTATGCATTATGAAGGAGTCTACACGTTTATTATGCCAGACTATAATGAAGATCAAATGGCGCACTTAAAAGAACTGGTCGGCAGGGATCCTGAGTATAGAAGATTGTATGAAAACTATGAACAGACGAAGCAGCATTCAAATGTTCCTTGTCCTCTTGTAACAAAAGAAGATATTGATACAAACCGTTTTCAACGTTTATCATTTCCCAATCGTTATTTTCTTAACAGCGGGCTAAAACATTTCGGAGAGCGACTTGAAGGATTTACGCTACCGTATATCGCATTTTTAAGTGGAAATGTATCCGTAAGAAAAGCGCAATTAAAGAAATCCGGCTATTTTGATGAGACTTTTGTCGGCTACGGGGCAGAAGACTGGGAGCTTGGATATCGTTTATATAAGAATGGTGCACAATTTGTTTTAGATTCCTCTACGGTTGCTTATCACCAAGAACACGGTATGTCTAAGCGAAAAGTAAAAGAACAATGGGGAAATCACTATCGTTTCGTTAAAAAACATCCTAATATAGACGTTCTTATCCTCTCTCTTGAATGGAAAGAGCTTCCGTTTATGCATATGCATAAAACATTAGTTGAATATAAAGCGCTGGAGAAGCGTTTTCCTGATGAATATAAGGAATTTAAACATGCTTTTCGCGTCATGCTGTTTAGAATCATTGAATATTTAAATAGTGGACAGCCCGTGACGAAACTTTACGATCTCCCAGGAGGATCAGAGGAAAGAATAAAAATTATTCAGCAGTTCGAAACACTGCGCCCTCGTGGATTTGACTACTTGGCGAGTTCTTTTGAACAAATCTATTACCTATAGCGCTATTACATGCAGAAAAAGATATAACATCATCTCTTAAAAATTGTCTCGTCGTAAAAGCCCCTCAGCTTACACCCACAAATTGAGGGGTTTATTTCTTCTATTTTATATAAGGGGAGAAAACATGAATCAAAATTCACCAAAGTACGTTGCATTAACGTTTGATGATGGCCCCTCAGCTTACACGGCTTCTATTTTAAAAATTCTAAAGAGATATAATGTACGTGCGACCTTTTTTGTCGTTGGTTCGGAAGTAGAAAGATTTCCAAAGCTGATCCGACGTATTCATAGAGAAAAGCACGTAATTGGAAATCATACGTGGAGTCATCCTGATATTACAACTCTTTCTAAGCATGAATTGTGGAAAGAAATCACTTCTACAAATGCTCAAATAGAGAAAATCATCGGTTATTCTCCCAAGCTGTTTCGTCCACCTTACAGTTCGATAAATGATACAGCTCTTGCTGCTATTAAAGAATTGGGAATGACGTCTGTTCTATGGAATGTAGATAGCCAGGATTGGCGTGAAGAAGATCCATTGGCCATATGCAAACATACGATTAAAAATCTACAAAAAAAGAATCTTATTGTCATGCACGATGGGGATCGATACGGCAGCGGAGCGCGGGATCAAATTGTTGCTTCATTGCCAAAACTTATTAAGTATTTAATAAAAAACGACTATCAATTTGTAACGGTTCCTGAATTTCATCGAGTCGCATACAAAATTGAAGGATGGTCTTAAGCCAAAAAAGGAATAGCCAAGAGGTATTCCTTTTTTTCTATTATGAAACAAGATAAAATCGAGAAGGTTACATGTGCTAATTGATAGAAAGACTAGGTAGAGAACAGCATCTCACCTTATAGAGGGATTGATTGTTAGGAGATGTCTTACTTATACGTTCTATAAATAAAATTGGTAAAAAATGAATCTTTTTAGAGCGTGATTCGTACTAGTAAGTAGATACATAATTTTGATGAAGAAAAGAGGTAGTATATTGAAGAACAAAGGCTTGATCGCTACGCTCATTGGGATAGCGATTGTTGTGATTTTAGGGTTAGGAATTGTTGTGATTTACGGAGTGAGCTCTTACAATAGTCTCGTTAGCGCACAGGAAGATGTAGATAATAAATTTTCCCAAATAGATAATCAACTAAAAAGAAGATCTGATTTAATTCCGAACTTAGTGGAAACGGTTAAAGGCTATGCTAAGCATGAGCAGGAAGCAATTGATTCGGTCACTCAGGCAAGAGCGCAGCTAGCGGGAGCTAAAACTCCTGAAGACAAAGCTGATGCTAATCAACAGTTAAGCGGCGCATTAAACCGCCTGCTCGTAGTGGTTGAAAAATACCCGGATTTAAAAGCGAATGAAAACTTCAGAAGCTTAATGGACAGTTTAGAAGGAACGGAAAATCGACTCGCTGTAGCGCGTAAAGACTATAACGATGAAGTTGCAAAATACAATAAATCAGTTAAGAGATTTCCTAAAAGCATGTTAGCGGGTACGTTCGGCTTTGAAAAAAAGCCATATTTTGAAGTAACAAATGAAGAAAAAGAAGCGCCGAAAGTTGATTTTGGGAGCGATAAGTGATGAAATTTCTTGCTTCGTTTGCTTTATTATTGTCTCTTTTATGTAATACGGTAAGCGTTGCTTTTGCTGCACCTGATATTCCAAATCCGGTAGGCGATATTTACGCTCAAGATTTTGCTCATCTATTAAACGATCAGGAAAAAGCTGAAATAAATCAAATGGGCAGAAAATTGGATGATGAAACGAAAGCTCAAGTAGCGATTCTTACCGTGAATTCATTAGGTGATGCGGATGTAGAAGAGTACGCGAATGAAGCGTTTCGAAAGTACAAACTCGGTGATAAAAAGCTGAACAATGGCGTTCTTATTTTACTCGCTAAAAAAGAACGAAAAATTCGAATCGAAGTAGGATACGGGTTAGAAGGAGCTATCACCGATATCAAATCGGGAGAAATTTTAGATTCTTATGCTATTCCTAACTTAAAAAATGGCAAATACGATACGGCGCTAGAAAGCACATACAAAGCTGTTTATAACCAAGTCGTGAAAGAGTATGATTTAGGAACAGATTTTGAACAAAAAGTGCCAAAAGCATCTCCGCCTTCCGATAGCGGTGTTCATTTCTCAACCCTTCAAACGCTGCTGATTGCAGCTGTTATTGTGGGCTTTCTTATTCTCGACTTCGTCTTTTTTAAAGGAGCCATTACACAATTTCTGCTAAACTTCCTTGTGATGTTTGGAGGAAGAGGCGGTGGCGGTGGCAACGGCGGCAGCGGTCCTCGCGGAGGGGGAGGCGGCAGCTCTGGAGGCGGTGGAGCGAGCCGAGGCTGGTAAAACGATAAGAGTAAAAAGAGGCTGGGATAAAAGTAGGTTAGTTGAAGGAAGATCCGAACGAGATGGATTCTTAGTTGAGAATCCATCTCGTTCGGATTTTTTATTTGTATGGTGAACATAGCTTTTATATATTCATTCAACTCATGTATCCTATTTGTGCATCTTTAGATTAAATTAATGAGGTATGTGTCAATTTCATTTTTGCTTTGTGTACCTATATTTTAAAAAATAGATTTTTTTCCATTGTATAAGCATAACCAAAAAAAATTAGGGAACTAAGAAAAAAGTTAGAGATTTACAAATAAAAAGGAGAGTTTTGTATGAATACATTTAGATGGATAGCGGCAAGGAAACAGCTCTCTCCTCGTGCTTTTAAAGATGAGCTAAATAGCCAAATATGGTTTAGTCCCTTAATTTATGCTCTTTTTTCTGTCCTTTTAGCTGCATTGACGCTGTTTCTGGACTATTATTGCAAAGTAGGAGAGAAGGTTCCTTCATTTTTTTCAATCAACATGGATTTAACCAATACGTTAGTGAGTACGATTATGCCCGGAATTCTATCGATTACGACGTTTACCTTTAATTTAATGCTTGTTGTGTTTACATCATTTGCAGCTCAGTTTTCTCCTCGCGTGTTAAAAAACTTTGCTTCTTCGAAATCGACTCAGCGAATTCTCGGGATTTTTATGGGGAGTTTCTTATATACACTTTTTGTCTTTCTCTTTTTAAACAGTTCACAAGTAGATGGCTACTTTGCTATCCCATTTGCGACCACGGCGCTATCAGTTTTTAGTGCAGGCACGTTTGTCTACTTTATTAATCATTCCGTTAAATGGCTGCAAGTTAATCATATGACTCAATCGATGAAAACGGAATCTATAAAAGCTATTGAAACGACGATACGTGAAGAGCTAGAGGTTCATCGAACGCAATCTGCTCATAACGAACCATTTTCCTTTCCTGAAGGAGATAAAAACCCAGTATATATTCAAACATCCGGCTATATTCAGACCGTTAATTACAGCCGATTAATTCACTATGCCAAAGAGCATAACTTAGTGATCAAAATGGAGAGGGAAGTAGGGGACTACGTCCTCGACGGAACGATATTGTTTTATTATTGGAACCGAGATTTTACAGAGCAGGATGAAATTGATCAAACTATTTTTCATCGATATGTTCATATAGGAAAATCTCAAACCGATATTCAAGACACAACTCATATTATTACCAAGTTTGTCGAGATGGCGATTAAATCATTAGGAAGTGATGACTTCAAAACGGCCATTAACTCCATTCACCAAATTAGCGATATTCTTCGGAAAATTTGTGATGTTAGTCAGTTTTCTTCGTATTTAGTTGATGACAGCGGCGTTGTACGAATGGTCATTCCTGATAAAAAATTTGAAGACTTTTTGTATGATGGATTTGCTAATATCCGGCACTATGCTAGACGTAATATTATCATTACAATGGAGCTGCTTAAAACGCTTGGAAATCTCGCCGAGGCCATTGGGCCAGCTTATTACGACGACATTTGGGAGTTTGCCGTCTACACGTCTCAAGGCTTTGAAGAAGAATATTTATTTGTTCAAGATAAAAAATATTTTTTGCATATTCTTTATGATTTAGCTATTTCTACAGAAAAGGAAGAGCAATATGAACAGATAACTAAACAAATGAAGAAGTAAAAAAGCCGAAGTCAACGCGTGACTTCGGCTTTTCTTTTTAATTATTTATTTGAACGTTTTAAGATGCTTTTAGCGTGTGAAAATGTATCAAAGCTTGCTTTTCCATGATATGCACCCATTCCGCTGTCACCAACGCCGCCAAATGGAAGGTAGTGAGACGTCATATGATTAATCGTATCATTGATAGAACCGCCGCCGAATGACACGCTGTTTAAGATGTGATCTTGGACTGCTTCATCTTCAGAGAAAAGATAAAGTGCTAATGGTTTTGGACGTTTTACGATTGCTTCAATTACTTCTGAGATTTCATCGTATACGATGACTGGAAGAATTGGCCCAAAGATTTCATCTTGCATCACATTGTCTTCCCATGAGATGTTGTCAAGAACAGTTGGCTCAATAAACAGACGAGAACGATCCGTTTTGCCTCCAAAAACAATATCTCCGTTTGTTAAGAAGCTGCTAAGGCGATCAAAATGCTTTTCGCTCACTACGTGAGGGAAGTCTAGGTTTTGTGAAACATCTTCGCCGTACGTGTTTGTTACGACTTGTTTTAGGTTAGCTAGCAGCTCGTCTTTTACATTTCGCTGAACAAGAATGTAGTCTGGCGCTACGCAAGTTTGGCCAGCATTTGCAAATTTACCGCGCGCAATGCGTTTTGCTGCTTCTTCAATATTTGCATCTTCGTGTACAATTGTAGGACTTTTTCCGCCTAGCTCTAGCGTAACAGGTGTTAAATGTTTAGCAGCAGCTTCTGCCACAATTTTTCCGACCATTGTACTTCCTGTAAAGAAGATGTAATCAAAGTTTTCTTTTAGTAAAGCTGTGCTTGTTTCCACTTCACCTTCGACTACCGTCAAGTATTCTTCAGGGAAGTTTTCATTAAACATCTTAGCAAGAAGGCTTGACGTATGAGGTGTTAATTCAGAAGGCTTTAACACCACGCAGTTACCTGCAGCAATCGCGCCTACTACTGGTGATACAGCAAGTTGGAACGGATAGTTCCAAGGTGCAATCACTAGAGCTAAACCGTATGGATCTTGATAAATGTAGCTTTTTGCTCCAGCATGAGTAGATGGTGTTTCTACTTCTTTTGGCGCTGCCCATTCTGCAAGATTTTCAACTGCAAAGTCGATTTCGCTTAGCACAAGACCAACTTCTGCACGTTTTGCTTCAAATTCTGGTTTGTTAAGGTCAGCTTTTACTGCTTTTAAAATGTCGTCTTCATGACGTACAACAAGTTCTCTTAATTTCTTTAGCGTTTCGATACGGAACGCAACGTCTTTTGTTTTACCGCTATTAAAGAATGAAAGCTGTTTTTCTGTAAGTTCTTGATAGTTATTCATCAGAAAATCTCCTTTTACTTCACATTTTTAACTCTTTATTCAATGAACAGAAATAGCTGCTGCTTATTTCCAAGTTGTAACCGTATTGACCGGTAAACGGTAAGAAGCATGGCCTTCGCTCGCTGCTTTACCGATTGAGATAAGCATAATTGGAAGATAACGTTCTTTATCTAAACCGAATTCTTCTGCGATTAAGTGTTTTTCGTATCCGCCGATTGGATTTGTATCATATCCGTGAGCGCGAGCAACAAGCATAAGCTGCATAGATACAAGACCTGAATCAATTAGCACGATGTCTTTCATATCTGCTTTTGGCATGTTTTCGTAAATCGGCTTAAAGAAATTTAGCTGCTGTTCTTTAATGTCCTGAGGCATATAGCCAAGCTCTACTGCTTTTCCGAAAATTTCGTCTGCATATTCGACGTTGTTCATGTCACCAAACACGGCAATAACAGCTGAAGATGTATGAACTTGTTCACTGTTAAATTTCGCAAGTTTAGCTAATTTTTCTTTGCCTTCCGGCGTTTCAATTACAACAAAGCGCCACGGCTGCATATTAACAGAAGAAGGAGCACGCATAGCTTCTGTAAGAATTTCTTCCATTTCCTCACGGCTGATTTTTACTGAAGGATCATATTTTTTAATTGAACGGCGTTTTAAAGCAATTTCGTTAAAATCTTTTATAGTCATAGTCATTATTCCTTTCTTTCTAGGCGTTAAACTTATTTATTGTCATTCCCATATTTTTGATTGTGGACAATTGTTTGACATATCAATAATTGATACATCAACAATATAATACATTGATTTAAGAATTGCAAGGGAAAAAGTTTAAACTTTTGAAGTGGGGTTAGTTGGAAGTGTGAAGTTATATTCTACTGGGAACAAATATGAAGAAAGTGAGAGATAAAAATAAATTATAAAAGTGATCAAACAAAAAGTTTGACTACTTTATTTCTCTTAGTTACGATAAGTAACGAAAAGAGACAAAAGTGAATTTGTTACTTTTTAAATGAATGACAGTTTGAGAAAGAAGAGATAGAGAAATGTTTATTCTCTTTTTAAAACCTAAACTGTATTTGTAATTAGTACAGTATAACAAGACATATCACGCAGGAAAAGTAGGAGGACTTCAAGATGTATACAGATTTAAAAGATAAAGTAGTAGTTGTAACAGGCGGATCAAAAGGATTGGGGCGCGCAATGGCCGTTCGTTTTGGTCAAGAGCAGTCAAAAGTGGTTGTAAACTACCGCAGCAATGAAGATGAAGCGCTAGAAGTAAAAAAAGAAATTGAACAAGCTGGCGGTCAAGCAATTATTGTTCGAGGCGACGTAACAAAAGAAGAAGACGTTGTGAACCTTGTAGAGACAGCTGTTAAAGAGTTTGGCACATTAGACGTTATGGTTAATAATGCTGGTGTTGAAAACCCGGTTCCTTCACATGAATTATCATTAGAAAACTGGAATCAAGTAATCGATACAAACTTAACAGGCGCGTTTTTAGGAAGCCGCGAAGCGATTAAATATTTTGTTGAAAATGACATTAAAGGAAACGTTATTAACATGTCCAGCGTTCACGAAATGATTCCTTGGCCACTATTTGTTCACTATGCAGCAAGTAAAGGCGGTATGAAGCTAATGACGGAAACATTGGCTCTTGAATATGCGCCAAAAGGTATCCGCGTAAATAACATTGGACCAGGCGCGATCGATACGCCAATCAACGCTGAAAAATTCGCAGATCCGGAACAGCGTGCAGACGTAGAAAGCATGATTCCAATGGGCTACATCGGCAATCCGGAAGAAATTGCATCAGTTGCAGCATTCTTAGCATCGTCACAAGCAAGCTACGTAACAGGTATTACACTATTTGCTGATGGCGGTATGACAAAATATCCTTCTTTCCAAGCGGGAAGAGGTTAATAGGTAGAACTGAATGAAAAAGACCTCGGAATATTCCGGGGTCTTTTTCGTATTGTCATAAATGTACGGCGTATTTACCAAATATTGAAACTTTTATTGAAGTGTTACGTATATAAGCTAACGACGAATAAAGGACGTGTTGATATGCTACCGGAAACGATTCAACAAAAAGTAGATCAGTATAGAGGTTTTTATATCAGCTTAAAAAATGAACTCAAATGGAAAGTGGCAGATCCGAAGCAGTTTATGGCTATCGCTTCTATGTATGCAGTGAAAGGCAAATCGCTTCAGCTTCAGCCTTATATTGAGTTAAGTGACTATATTAAAAATCAAGTAGGAATGTTTTCTACATTAAAATCATCGCAGCGGTTTACGATTGCAGCCATGCTGGATACCCGCTATGAGAATCCAAAAGAAACGTTTTATGAATTTCTGGATGTATATGATCAATTGGTACAGGGCGGGTTTACTAGAGGCGCATTTACGTATATCGCGGCTTCCGCTATGCTGTCGAATGAGTCAAGTCGAAGCCATAAAGAAATGGTTCGAAGGTCAGTAGAAATTTATCAAGGCATGAAAAAAAAGCATCTCTTCCTTACATCAAATGGTGATGTACCTCTTGCCGTTTTATTAGCTGAAACGAGCGAGTCTGTTGATGATTTGATGCATGAAATTGAACACTTCTATACCACATTGGGGCAGCATGGATTTAAAAGAGGGAATGACCTTCAATTTTTAAGTCATATTCTCGCAATCGATAAAAACTTACATGGGGATACACTTATTGAAAGATGCCTAGCAGTAAAAGAAATCTGTGAATCGGCAGGTATGAAAGTAAAAGCAATGCATTACCCGGTTCTTGGCTTATTAGCACTGTTTGAAAAACCGGAAGCTGAAATTGAAATTATTTATGACGTGGTGAAACAGTTAAATACAGACAAACTTTTCAAGTGGCAGAAAGACATCAATGTTATGCTGGCAGTTAATCTGGTTATCAGTGAAAAGCTAAAGGATTCTAGACTAGTCGAAACAGGTATCTATACAACGATTGAAACGATTATTCAAGCCCAGCAAGCCGCTATGCTAGCGGTTATTGCGAGCACTTCAGCGGTTGCTACTACGACTACTACTTGATAAATGAAACGACTATTAAAAGAGGCTGGGACATAACTACATGAATCTAACCTAAAGATGAACCAATGGAATAAATGAGCTGAACCGCTTATAATACCGCGGTTGATTTCCGTGCAAGGCTTCGCTTTCCGCCGGCGGCCGCTGAGCCTCCTTGTCACTTACGCTCCTGCGGGGTCTCACCTGTTCCGCTTTTCCCGCAGGAGTCTTCGCCTTGCTCTCCAATCAACCGCTAGAAGTACCCATATACATGAAACCTATGTTCACCATACCGATGAAAAAATCCGAACGGAGTTGATTCTCCATCAAGAATCTTGATTCCTCGTTCGGATTTACATTCAACTAGAATACTTTTATCTCAGCTTTTCTCTTAAAAAGTATAAAACTCGCCATCATCTGGAACAAAGACGTGAGATGTCATGTCTTTTTCTTTGATAAAGCCTTTTAATTCTTCTCTTGATAGCGTCCAGTGATTTACAGCTTCCATATGGACAGAAATAATCGTAGCACGAGGGGCCGCTTTAAAAACTTCGTAAATATCTTCTTTCCCCATCACAAGAGAACCGCCTTCTGAAAATTGATTATCTCCGCCGTTTACGACAATGACATCCGGTTGATATGTGTTGATTTCTTCTCCAACAGCGGAATACCATACCGTATCTCCAGCTATATAAAGCGTTTTTTCATTCTTATATTTAAAAACAACACCGCATACTAAACCAGTACGCTTTAAAATTTCTCCTCTTCCGTGCTCGCCTTTTGTTTTGATTAATTCAACGCCTTCAAAAACCGTGTTTTGCGTAAGTACTTCTACATTTTTAAAACCAGCTTCTTTTACTGCTGCGGCATCTTCTTCATTTTGAACGAACATTTTGATATTGTTTGGCAACGCCTGTTTAGCGGCATCGTCAAAATGGTCTAAATGGAGGTGAGTGACAATAACCGCATCTACATCAGCAATAATTTCTTCAACGGATATCGGTAAGTTCACTAAAGGGTTGTTTTGATCTTGTCTGATCGAATTTGGGAAAGGAGGGTACGTACCTTTTTCTGCTAACATAGGATCAATTAAAAACGTTTTTCCTCCGTATTCAACAATTAGAGTAGCGTTACGAATATGTGTAATCTTCATCTGTATCTCTCCTTTTTTTGATCTACATATAGTTTATAGGATGCTCTAGTTGCAAATACATAGATAAAATCAAGTCTTTTACCACTTTCACTTGATAAATGAAAGAATAGTAATCAAAAGCAAAAAGAACCGAAACAGTGCTGTTTAGGTTCTTTTTAGGGTTTCTTTTATCTCTTTATATATACGTACTTGGTTGCGGCCATGTTGTTTGGCAGCGTACAGGGCGATATCTGCTTTATTCAACAGCTCATCTAACGTTTCATTTTCTTGTTTTTTCGCTTGTGCTACTCCAAGACTCAGCGTAACAGAAATGGTTTTTTCATTAATCAGTAAGGGCTGAGTCTCGACGTGACGGCGAATTTGGTTGGCGAGCGTTTCGCCTTCGGATATAGTATAGCCCTTTAGCGCGAGTACAAATTCTTCACCGCCGTACCGAGCAAAAAGGGCTCCTTGCGGTAATACGGACTGGCAGGCTTTTACGACATGTACAAGCACCTGATCGCCGGTATAATGACCATACGTATCGTTCACTTTTTTAAAATAATCAATATCAAGTAAAAGAAGCGTAAAAGAAGATGCAGACTTTTTTGCTTCATCGAATGCTTGCTTGCTGTGTTGAAAAAATGCTCTGCGATTATAAATTTGCGTCAGCTCATCGTAATAAGCTTGATTTTCAAGCTTTAGCTGAAGTCTTTTTAGCTCTGTGATATCTGTAAAAATAAGCAGCAAGCCGTGACTGTTGTTAGCATACTGCAAAGGAGAGGTGCGAACTTGATACGTATACTGAGATTGATCCCCAGAAAAAAGCTGCAGCTCTTGACTGCTGTTTTTATTTTCGAATGTAAAAGGAAATGAACTGCCCGATAGAGTGAACCAAATATCAGCAAACCGTTTTCCAAACATCGCTTTTTTCAGCTGCGGAAACATGTTCTTCGACGCTAAGTTAAATTCAATTAATCTGTAAGCTTCATCAAGCACGATAACACCGTCATTGATGCTGTTAAATATCGCATCTTTCGCAACGGGCATGACTGTAAACATACGCGATGAGTTAATGGACCATAAATATAAAAAAGAAGAAACCCATAAAACCATCGGAACTGGATCAATTCCCTGCGGCGTAAAGCCCATTAAATAGACAAAAGCTGTGACAATAGGAACTAATTGCCCGACCATTAATGCAATTAACTGCAGGCGGTAAGCTTTGGCTGTTTCTTTCCAGCGGTAAACGGCAAGCAAAAAAGCAACGAACATAGACGAAAAGATGAACATGCCGTGAATCGTGTACCATGGTCCAATTTCTTGATGAATGTAAGGAGCACCCAAAACTGGGTCAATTTCAAACACTCGGTAATGAAGGTGATGCCAGTCATTTGTTGCGACCATGATCAAACTAATAAAAGGAATGACAAAAAGCGCAAAAATATGTTTTTTCCTTACCTTTATGCCGACATACTGCATAACAAACAGCAGTCCTGCAGGAGGTGAAAAAGGCATGCCCACGTATTGAATAACGGTCCAAAATTTCATTTCCTCAAGGTTAACGGATAGTAAGCTAAAGGCCGCACCCATACAATAAATAGCGGTGAAACCTGTATGAAGAATAAATAAATGCGCAATATTGCTGTAGTGGTGACGCTTAATAAATACGTAAAAACACAAGTATAAATTAAGAACACCAGACGTACAGATAAGCGTTATATAAGCGGTTAAATCTAAATTCACAATTGTATCCCTCATTAAGAAAGCATTTTTAGTTAAATGTAGCACAGTTGAAATAAAATGTGGATGTTTTATTAGGGATTTAGTAGCAGCGAAGGAAGTAGATGGATAGTCTATAAGAATTATTTCTCTTTCACTAGTAAATTATTAAAAATTCAGTATTTTATATATTGACATCGCTTTCATAGTAGAATATAATTTCAGTAATAACTTAAAACTGGATTGTTACTGATTCGATCAGGCATTACCTGTGTTAAAAATACGTGATGTGTTCATGTGTTTTTAAGATGGGATTTTTACGTTTGTTCTGATGTGGGGGAAGCATCTATGAAATTTGTTAAAGTATTTAATAATAACGTAGCATTGGTCAAAGACTCCTCTAATGTAGAATGGGTCATCATGGGAACAGGCGTCGGTTTCCAAAAGAAAAAAGGTGATCCAGTTGATAAGGCTGTCATTCGACGAAAGTTTGTGGCGGAGTCGTCCAATATTCGTAGACCGCTGGCTCAAATTCTAGAGAGCATCAAACCAGAAATTCTCGAGGTTTCTGTAGAGTTAATCAAGCAAGCAGAAAAAGAAATAGGTGAGCCTTTTCGCACCAATATTCACTTGACTCTTGCGGATCACTTGAATTTTGCGATTGAGCGAAGCCATAATGGCCTTGAATACGCGCAGCCAAGCCGCTGGGAAGTCAAGAAGCTTTATCCGAAAGAGTATAATGCTGCGGTTAACGCGATTCGACTAGTGTATGACCGGCTTGATGTGCTGCTTCCTAAAAGTGAAGAAACGTTTCTCACCTATCATTTTGTAAACGCACAGAATGTACAAGCAAAAGTGGAAGAAACGATGAAGATGACTGAAGTGATTAATCGAATTATCGATGTTGTTCAATATCATTTTCAGCTCAAACTTGACGAAGAATCCATGAACTATTCTCGCTTTGTCACGCATCTACGATTTTTTGTTTTACGTCAGCTGGATCAGAACCCACATGTTTCTCCGGAAGTTGATGCTACGCTGCTGGATGTTGTAAAAACAAAGTATGAAAAAGCATATAAAGCTGTTGAAAAAGTGGCTAATTTACTTCATAAACAGCATGGTTGGTCTTTAACTTCAGATGAAAAGCTTTACTTAACGCTACACATTTGGCGAGTGACGAATCTAGTAGAAACTGAATAATTGTTCTTCTTTGGAGGATTGTTACTGACTCGATCAGGCATTACCCAAGCAGACATTTGCATGTTACAAACATGCGGTGATCTGTTTGGGTTTTTTTATTGAAAAAAGGAGGGATATAAATGACTTCATATAAAGAAACGGCTAAACAAGTAGTAGATAAAATCGGTGGAGCACAAAATGTTAACCAGGCTTGGCACTGCGTGACAAGACTTCGCTTTAATCTTCATAACAAGAATAAGGTGCAGGTGGAGGAAATTAAGCAAATAAAAGGAGTGATGGGCGCTCAATTTTCCGGGGATCAGTTTCAAGTCATTATTGGAAACAGAGTTGCTGAAGTTTTTGAAGAAGTTGAACCATTGCTGGGCAGTGGAAGAGCTACCGAGGAGAAAAGCAGCCAAAAACAAGGCGTTGTTTCACTTCTAATGGATAGTATTTCAGGAATTTTCACTCCTATCTTACCAGCTCTTATTGGTGCGGGTATGCTAAAAGCTTTTATCGCTTTATTTGCTACGCTAGGATGGCTGAGCATAGAAAGTGATACGTACGCAGTGCTGAATGCAATTGGGGACGGAGTCTTTTACTTTCTGCCATTTTTCTTAGCCGTTTCAGCAGCTCGCAAGTTTAAAACAAATGAATACTTAGCCCTTGCTTTAGCAGCTGCCATGCTGTATCCGACCTTTGTAGACGCAGCGAGAGGCATTACGAAAATAAAAGAATTCACGTTATTTGGAATCGATTTTATATCCATTCCAGTCGTGAACTACACGTCTAGTGTAATACCGATTATTTTAGGTGTACTTTTATTGAAATATATATACAAATTTGTTCGTTCATGGATGCCGGCTACCGTTACGGTCATGTTTTCACCACTCCTTGCACTTCTAATCGCTGCACCTATTACGCTATGGTTAATCGGTCCGCTTGGAACGTATATGGGAGACGGATTAGCAAGTATATTCTCATGGATGTTTGAAACAGCGGGTCCGCTGGCAGGGCTTTTACTGGCAGGGCTTATGCCTCTTATTATTATGACAGGTATGCACTATGCAATAGGCCCAATTGCGATACAAAACCTAAAAGTGTATGGGTTTGACAATGTTTTGATGCCGATGATGTATATCAGCAACCTTGCTCAAGGAGGAGCGGCTTTTGGAGTAGCGTTGAAGACAAAAAATAAAGATTTAAAACAAGTTGCGTTTTCATCAGCTATTTCAGCTGTTATCGGAATTACAGAGCCTGCCATGTACGGAGTAAACATGAAGTTGAAAAAGCCTTTTTATTACGCTATTGCCTCTAGTGCACTGCTCGGTGGCTTTGCCGGGTGGTATGGGTTTAAAGCATTTACATTAGGAGGATTAGTCGGAATCTTTGCTATTCCTACGTTTGCAGATCCAAGCGGAGCAGCAGGCAATTTGATTGTCGCTGTGGCGCTGCTGGCAGGGGCCGTTATTTTACCAGCCGTCTTGGTCCTTACTCTTGGGTTTAAAGATATTGCTTCAGAAAAAACAGAAAAAAATACAATCAAACTTGAAGAACATCCTGTCAAAGAAGAAGCACCACTGCAAAATGTTTCTCTAGCAGTAGAGGATAAAAAAAGTGGTAAAACAAAAAGCGTATTCTCTCCGTTGCACGGTGAACTTGTACCGCTGCATCAAGTGTCAGATCCAACATTTGCTCAAGAAATTATGGGCAAAGGAATTGCGATTAAACCTAGTGAAAACCGCGTAGTCTCGCCTATCGCTGGAACGATTATGGTGCTGCCTGATTCTCAACACGCAATCGGCATTAAAGGAGAGGACGGAGCCGAAATTTTAATTCATATTGGAATTGATACCGTTTCTTTAAAAGGAAAGCATTTTAAAGCACTTGTAAAAGAAAAAGATTATGTAAATGCAGGGCAGCCGCTCATTGAATTTGACCGACATGCGATTGCAGAAGCTGGATTTGAAACTGTTACGATGGTTATCATCACAAACACAACGGAGTATTTAGATGTGCTGTCTGTCAATGAAATAGGTCCAATTTTTGAAGGGGAACAGCTACTTTCTGTAGTGAAATAAATGCTATTTTTAATAAAAATATGAGAAAAGGACGTGGGGACTATGTTAACAAATGATACTGTATTTAAAAAGGGATTTTTATGGGGAGGAGCAACAGCTGCTAATCAAATTGAAGGAGCTTATGACGTTGATGGAAAAGGGCTGTCTACTGCAGATATGATTCGATTTGTCCCAAAAGACGAGCGAACTGGTTATTCAATGGATGTAAAAGCAGATTATATTGAAGATGTGCTTAACAACAAAGTAAACGATCGTTTTCCAAAGCGTACGGCCATCGACTTTTATCATCGCTATAAAGAAGATATCGCACTGTTCGCAGAAATGGGGTTTAAAACGCTTCGCATTTCGATCAACTGGGCGAGAATTTTTCCAAATGGAGATGATGTGAATCCAAACGAAGCAGGGTTGCAATTTTACGATAACCTATTTGATGAAATGTTAAAGTACGGAATTGAGCCGCTAGTGACCCTTTCGCATTATGAAACGCCGCTTGAGCTTACCCGTAAATACAACGGCTGGTACAGCCGCAAGCTAATTGGCTTTTATACACGCTACGCGGAAACGGTATTTACACGCTATAAAAATAAAGTCAAATATTGGCTCACGTTTAACGAAATCAATGTGATTACGCATAGCCCTTATACAGGCGGCGGTATTTTAGTTGAAAATGTTCCAAATCAGTCAGCGGAGCAAATTGCGTATCAAGGGGCGCATCATCAGTTTGTTGCGAGTGCACTTGCCACTAAGTTAGCTCACGAGATTATTCCTGATGTAAAAGTAGGATGTATGCTTGCGCGTATGACAACGTATCCTGTGACGAATCATCCGGATGATATTTTACTAGCTCAGCATAAAAATGACTTGAACTTATTTTTTACAGATGTTCAAGTTCGCGGAGAATATCCAAAGGTAATGGAACGTTACTTTAAAGAAAACAACATTCAAATCGTAAAAGAAGTAGGGGATGACGAGATTATCAAACAATATCCCGTTGACTTTATTTCATTTAGCTACTATATGTCTCTTTCTGTCACAACTCAAAGTGAAGAAGAAAATGTCCTAGGAAATATGATTGCAGGAAGTGTAAAAAACCCTCATCTTCAAACGTCTGATTGGGGATGGCAAATCGATCCGAAAGGACTGCGCTATACGTTACAAGATTTTCATAACCGCTACGGCAAACCGCTGTTTATCGTTGAAAATGGGTTAGGAGCTCATGACAAAGTAGAAGAAGATGGCTCAATTCATGATCCGTATCGTGTAGATTACTTAAGACAGCATATTGAACAGATGAAAGAAGCGGTCAAAGATGGTGTAGACTTAATGGGTTATACCGCGTGGGGACCTATTGATTTAATCAGTGTATCAACAAACGAAATGTCAAAACGATACGGCTTTATTTACGTAGATCAAGATGATGAAGGAAATGGTACGCTTGAACGATCTAAAAAAGATTCTTTTTACTGGTATAAGCAAGTGATCCAGACAAATGGAGAAGATTTATCTTCAACTACAAAAGTCAAAGTTTCTCAGTAAAAAACACATGCCTGAAAACACGCGATGTTCCTTCATCTGCGTGTCTTCAGGCATATTTGTATTTACAGTCTATTTAAGTTTACCGTTTTACAAAGAAGCTACCTGCATTTTTTTCTGTCTAAAAAAGACCCAATCCTTAAAGCCGATTTCTTTAAGGCGCTTTTTTACTAGTTCAAAGTCGTCGCCAATGCGCTCCGGGTCATGGGCATCGGAACCAAAGGTAATGCGTACCCCGTAGTGCAGGGCTCTTTCCAAAATATCATCTGCAGGATACCAGCCTCCGCAGTCTTTGGTTTTGCCTGATGTATTCACTTCTATGGCAATGTCATGTGCTGAAATCACTTTTAGCGTTTGATCAATAACAGCTGTCTGAATAGAAGAAAAAGAAGGATAGAATCCTTTCATGGCATCAATATGTCCAAGAATCTGAAACATTCTGCTCCGGGCAGATTCTTCGATCAATTGATAATACGTTTCTTTCGTGCGCTGCTTTTCTTGCTGAGAAAGGCCTTCCCAGCGCGTTTTATGAAAGATGCTGACTTCCTCAACTTGATGGACAGAGCCGATTATGTAGTCAAACGGATATTTTTCATAGTAGCTACGATATATCTCCGCATGCTCGGGAAAGAAATCAGACTCTACGCCTAACAGCACTTCAATTTTTTCTTTATAGTCTTCTTTTAGTTTCAAAATCTCAGCTACATATCCGGAGAATGCGCTTTTTCCCATCGCAATGTGAGGATGCGGCTGGTCTTCTTCGCTCGCAAAATAAGGAGAATGATCCGAAATCCCAATGATATCAAGGCCTTTATCAATAGATGCCTCTATATAATCTCGAATCGTTCCGCGAGCATGTCCGCATCGGTCGTGATGGGTATGAAAATCAAATTTTAAATCAGCGTTCATTTTTCATCACCTCTGTTACCTTTTTATGTAGTGTATAAAATATTCTACAAAGAAACAAAGTATCCCCCGTAGAAATGGATGAAGAGAATATTTCTTGGCTTGCTGGTGAGTCATCTACTAAAAAGATTGTACAGAAAGAGGTTATTTTATTTAATTTGCTGCAAAAATTGAAATGGAATCCATACCAAAAGTTACATTTGATTCGGCAAGCTAAAACGCATATACTACTCATACACGATCTGAAATAACGTTCAGGTAATCGCTGCATCATTTGATGTAGAGGAAAGTCCATGCTCGCACGGTGCTGAGATGTCCGTAGTGTTCGTGCCTAGTGAAAAAATAAGCTAGGGCAGCTTGGCTTATAGCTTAGCTGACGGCGGGAAAAACCACCTAAGTCTTCGGATATGGTCGAGTATCCCTGAAAGTGCCACAGTGACGAAGCTTTGCTGGAAACAGCAAAGGTGGAACGCGGTAAACCCCACGAGCGAGAAACCCAAACAATGGTAGGGGAACTGTCTCTAAGGAATCAAACGGAGAGACGGACGGTTACATGTGTAATCGTAGATAGATGATTACCGCCTGAGTACGAGAGTAAAATCGTTTGCAGTACAAAGGTACAAAACATGGCTTATCGAACGTTGTTGAAACAGAGACTGATTATAAAATACGTAACCAAAACAAACCAATGAGGTTTGTTTTTTTATTTGTTATTTTTCAAATCATAGCCGATTCATTGATAGAGTGCTTGAATTTTCCTAACTATAGTATGAGAATTCAAGGTATATGGAAATACATATTGTCTAAATTGCGCTATAGTTTACTTGTACTTACTAAATACGGGGAAAGAGAGAATATTCATGATTAAAAAAATGGAGCATACAGCAATTATTGTTGGAAATATGGATGAGACGATTCACTACTACGGAGATATGTTTGGCTTTAAAGTTCGCCTTCAAGGATCTAACGAGAAAAGAGAGATGGCTTTTTTGTATCTTGAAGAACAGCCGGGTATGGAAATTGAGCTCATTCGAGATATTGATCCGATTGGCGAGTATAACAAAAGCGGGATTGTTAACCACCTTGCCTTTACGGTAGAGGATATAAATAAGGCGATTCAACATTATAAGAGCAAAGGAATTGAATTTTTATCATCTGAGCCTCAGCCAACGCTTGAAGGCGGCCGTATGATTTTATTTCACGGACCTAATGATGAGTTGCTGCAGTTAGTAGAACGGGTTAAACTTTAAAAAGTTTACTTTAAGAGGTACATACAAGAAAAAATGTGTGTTAGATTCTCAAAAAAGACCTTTCTTTTATGGTGAGAGAAAGGTCTTTTTGATGTGTAGTTACTATGATATCTTAGTTAGCTTTTTAATAACTTTCCTTACGTTTCATACCAAATCCTTCTTTCTGCTAGAAAATGATGAGTATAAAATTTTAATAAGTGCCGTATACAGCAATCGTCAAGATGAACTAAAAACATTCTCGAGTATGTTTCCATTTTTTATAGTAACACCCTCTATTTATAATGTATAATTCATTATAATCATATTTTTCATACATCTGTGTAATGAATAGAATGGTTTGATAAGGAGATGGTACGGAGTGGAGTGGCAGCAGTTTAAATATTTTCAAACGCTAGCACGTACGCAGCATATGACGCGAGCAGCAGAAGAACTGTTAATTACGCAGCCTGCGCTCAGTCGTTCAATTGCTCGTTTTGAAGAAGAAGTAGGAGCGCCTCTATTTGACCGGCAAGGACGTTCCATTCAATTAAACCAATATGGCAAAGTTTTTTTAAAGCGTGTAGATAACATAATGAAAGAATTTGATAAAGGACAAGAGGAAATTCAAGCGCTGCTAGATCCTGAAAAAGGGCAGGTGTCACTTGGGTTTTTACATACGCTCAGCACAGATTTGATTCCAGATTTAATCGCGTCGTTTCGCAGCTTATATCCTAAGGTGAATTTTCAGCTGAGGCAAAGTCCTTCTCACGTTCTTCTTGAGCAGCTGCAGCTCGGTGAACTGGATCTTTGTTTGATTGCGCCTATGGAAGAGAAATCGGTCATTAAGTGGCAGCATCTTTGGAATGAAGAGCTGTTTGTGATCGTACCGAAAAATCATCAGTATGCTGATCGTGAAAGTATCCCACTAGAAGAAATTGCTGAAGAATCATTTATTCACTTAAAAGAAGGTTTTTCTCTTCGTCTTACGTTTGAGCAGTTATTTGAAGAGACAGGGGTAAAGCCTCACATCATGTTTGAAGGAGAGGAAGCTGATACCGTAGCGGGACTTGTAGGAGCCGGCTTAGGAATTTCTATCCTTCCAGATTTACACGGAATCGATCAAAGTAAAATAGTGAAAATCCCATTAGCTAAAGCCAACTGCCACCGAGTAATTGGACTAGCATGGATTGAAGGAAGATATCTATCACCGGCTGTTAAACAGTTTAGAAACTTTGTTTTACATAAATTTAATGACCACAAATAAAGGTGTTTCTTAGCCTAGATTTGTTTACAAACTTAGTCCTTTTTTCGTTGGAATAATCGTTTTAAAATCGATCTCTTTTTACCTACTACGCTGCTTTCTTTTGAAGCTTCTACTAATTCTGAAATGGCCTGCTGTTCACGCAAGCTTTTACGCAAAGATTGAATGAGCTGCTTATCTTTTTCCTGAAGAATTTGTTTTGTATCAGGCTCTTGTTGGGGTGAAGGCTGTACCGGCTGTTCGGGAGGTGTCGGCTGCTGGTCGTCGGCCTCGGGCTGGTCAGCTGCTTCTGCTGTGTTCTTTGTGTCCTCTTTGTCTTCGGCTTCTTCTAGAGACACGGCAGCTTGATCCTCGCTTGTAGTCAAAGAGAATTCTTTTTGCAGCGCTTCATGGATTTCTTCTGCTTGACAGCCCTCATCATAAAGCTGCTTAATTTTCAGTAAAACGGTCGCAGCCGCAGCTTCATATTGTTTTGGTCGATGATCCTCTTTTTGTATAAAGAAATATTGGAATTTATCTATATATCTTCTGATGGTTGAAGTAGGAATACTCGTTTCTTCAGATAATTCTTTTACACTAAGCCATTTTGTCATTTTCTCACCACTTTTTAAATGATTACTTATTCGTCAGCATCAATTTGAAATTGTACTAGTATCTACTGTTTATCTTATCATGTAACGCTTCTACGTACCTTGCTGTGTTGGTTTCTGTAACGTTTTTATAATCACAGTGTCATAAATGAGGTATAAGCTGCCACTCGCACAAAGATTTGTTAGTTGAAGAATAGGAAATAATCAGTAAGCATTTGTTTGGAGTATGTTGAACAATGATGAGCGTACTTCTTATTATTATCTTATAATGTTGCTGAAGAAAAATCGAGTGATTCCTTCACTGTTTATTTAATATGGTAATGTTGTACTAAAGAAGAAACGAAAGGAGGAGCGACTTGAGTTTTACAGAACGAGCAGTAGCACTTATTAAACAAATACCATCTGGGAAAGTAATGACATACGGACAAATCGCCCGCCTGGCTGGTAGTCCGCGAGGTGCAAGGCAGGTTGTACGAGTCCTGCATTCGATGAGTAAGAAACATAATCTCCCCTGGCACAGAGTCATTAATTCTAAAGGAGAAATTGGGTTTAAAGACGAAGAAATGTACGTTGTTCAAAAACTTTCACTCGAAGCGGAAGGAATACTCGTTTCTTCGGATGGAAAGCTTGATCTTAAAGTCCATCTCTATGAACCTGACGTGTATAAATAATAAAAGAAATTGAGACATAGCGAAATTAATTCCAGCTAAAGATGAACAAACGAGATAGAGGAACTGAACCGCTTGTGACACCGCCATTAATTTCCGTGCAAGACTTCGCTTTCCGCGGGCGGGCGGTGAGCCTCCTCGTCGCGTATGCTCCTGCGGGGTCTCACCATTCCCGCTTTTCCCACAGGAGTCTTCGTCTTGCCCTCCAATCAATAGCTAGAAGCACCTGATTAGACCTACGTTCACTATCACAATAAAAAAATCCAAATGAGTTTAATTCTCCATCAAGAATCAAACTCGTTTGGAACTTTCTTCAACTAACATACTTTTGTTATTTATGTTTTTCAAAAGCAAGCTTTAATCCAAACCCAATTAACACGACGCCCGTTGCTTTATCCATAAAGCGCTGAACGCTAGGTGTTGTGAGCCATTTTCGTAAATAGTTAATAAAAAAGACGAATACGAAAAACCACGTGATAGCAAGGATCGTATAGGTTATTCCCATCAGAAGTAATTGAAGCGTTACGTTTTGATCACTTTGAACAAATTGAGGTAAAAAAGTTAAGAAAAACACCGCCACTTTTGGATTAAGGACGTTTGAGACAAGACCTTGACGAAAAGCGGATGTTTCCTTTGACTTCTCCTCTTTTATAGGAGAAACTGTATCGGTTTTTTTAGAAAGAAAAGCAGAGATTCCTAAGTACATTAAGTACAGGGCTCCTGCATATTTTACGATTTCAAATGCCAGAGCTGACTGAAGAAGAAGAGCTGATAAACCAAACGTAGCGGCGAGTGTATGAACTAAAGAGCCGCTCGCTAATCCTAATGCCATTTTATAGCCGCCCGTTTGTCCACCTGACATCGTTCGTTTGGTAATAAGAGCAGTATCAATACCAGGACTCATAATAACAAATAGTGTGAGAATCAAAAAGGTGAAGATGTCGTTCATTTTTTTCTTCCTCCTTACTGTGATAGTATTAAACTGTATTTTATTTATTAAATATAATTTAACATAAGTAACGCTATTTATTAAGTTTAATTTAATAAAATTAAATGTAATTAAACGTTTTTTTATGGAGGAATCATCATGGAAAACATAGATATTGGAAAAAAAGTAGAGAAATTTCGAAAAGCAAAGGGGCTAAGCAGTCGAGAATTAGCCAAATTAGCGGAGATTACGCCGTCTATGTTAAGTCAAATTGAGCGAGGATTAGCTAATCCGTCCATTTCCACGCTTAAAATTTTAGCTAAATGCCTCGATGTTCCTACTTTCAGTTTTTTACTTGAAGAAATAAATACCTCTCATTTAGTCGTACGGTCGAACGAGCGTACAACGATGAAAGTAAAAGAGTTAACGTATTCGCTAGTATCACCAGACTTTACGGGAAATCTAGCTACGGCGATTATGGAAATACCGCCGATGAAGTCTTCATCAGAATCTCCTTTAGCGCATAAAGGAGAGGAAGTGGCATATGTCTTAGAAGGAAAAATTAAGGTGTATTTGGAAGAGGAAGTATACGTGCTAGAAAAAGGAGACAGCGTCAAAATCCCTTCGCACCTGAAACACAAATGGGACAATCCGTTTGAGGAGAAAGCCGTGATTTTATTCTCAGTCACACCGCCTGTTTTTTAAAATACTTACGATTTTTATACTGCTCATCTTCAGTGTGAGCCACTTTTATTATACAAATGTGATAAAGCTATCATGTTTGTAAGGGTAAACAATTGATAAAATAGAATTGTTGGTAATCTCTACCTAAGAGAATACATACTAAATACTTTTTGGAAAGGTGTTGAAGGGTAATGAAGACATGGAAAGAGATGTTTCGTACTTCAAAGCTAAAAAAAATGATGCCTGTACTCGCTCTGTCGTGCGCGGCGGCTGTAAGCTTTTCGAGCAGCGAGGTACATGCTGAAACGGTAAATTGTCAAAGGCAAGAAACTAAGAGTGATCTAGAGTTTGCTAAGCTTGAAGAAAAATATGATGCGAATCTGGGCGTTTTTGCATTAGATACGGGTACAAATAAAACGGTAACGTATCATCCGGATGAGCGTTTTGCTTATGCGTCTACTCATAAAGCTCTCGCTGTCGGTGCACTTTTACAGCAGAAGTCAATCGAAGATCTCAACGAGCGAATCTTTTATACGCGCGATGACCTTGTGAACTACAATCCAATTACAGAAAAACACGTGGATACAGGTATGACTCTTCGAGAACTCGCGGATGCATCGCTTCGCTACAGCGATAATACGGCAGGGAACTTAATTCTGCAGCAGCTGGGCGGACCGGATGGATTTAAAGAAGCTTTAGAAAACATAGGAGACGATGTGACGCTGCCTGAGCGCTTTGAACCGGATTTAAATGAAGTGAATCCAGGAGAAACCCACGATACAAGTACACCAAGAGCACTCGCTGCAAGTCTTCAAAAATATGTACTTGGACAGGCACTTCCTGAAGACAAACGTGCACTTTTAACAGATTGGATGAAGCGAAACACAACAGGGGATGCGTTAATACGAGCGGGCGTGCCGAAAAGCTGGGAAGTAGCCGACAAGACAGGCGCAGGCTCATACGCGACGCGAAATGATATTGCTATCCTTTGGCCGCCAAAAGGAGATCCAATTGTTCTTGCGATCCTTTCCAATCGTGCGGAAAAAGATGCGGAGTATAATGATAAACTAATTGCAGAAGCGGCTAAACAAGCGGTGAAGACTCTTAAAGTTACTCGTAAATAAAATTGGATAGTAGTAGTTTAAATGTAAAAAAAAGATTGAAAAGATCGATAGAACATTCTATTATTAATTAGAAAAAATATAGGAAGGAAGTATCTCTTATGAAAAAGATTTTTCCAATTGTTCTATCTTTCGGTTTATTAACGAGCGTATCTTTTAGCACAGTTTCAAACGTAGATGCGGCAGCTAAATCTTACAAAAACTGTACGGAATTAAACAAAGACTACAAAGGCGGCGTAGCTCGTGCGGCTAATGTAACAAATAAAGGCGGCAAAACAAAGCACAAACCGTATGTGTCAAAATCACTGTATGATGCCAATACAAAGCTAGATCGAGATAAAGACTACATTGCCTGTGAAAAATAAATACTAGCTGATTCATCCAAGCGCTTATTGTAAGCGCTTGGATTTTTTATTATCATCAACTCCTGTATGTTGTGAGTTGAGGTCAAAAATTAGTCAAACCGCACAAAATAATATCAGAAAATTCACAAAAATAATAATGAACTTGCGTTGGAATTCGTATACACTATGTACATGTTAAGTTAACTTACATCTAATGTTAGAAATTAGGGTGGAAACATCACACAAAAGGAGTTGAGTGTATAGTGTCTACAAATGCAACAAGTTCCGTTATAGAAGAGGTGCATTCTCATCAAGATGCAGGTCTTGATCCGTCACTGAAGCCAAAAGCGGAAAGTGATCGAAAGCTAACTCCGATGTCTTATATGTTTATGTGGATTGGAGACGGCGTTAATTTAGGAAATATGACGCTTGGCGCAAGCTTAGTAGTAGCAGGTACTGCGGTATTAAATCTTTTTCAAACGTTTGTGGCAGCGATTATTGCCATTGGTATTATTTCTACTTTTTTTGTGTTAAACGATCGAATTGGCTATAAGACGGGCATACCGTATGTGATGCAGCTTCGAATGTCTTTTGGAATAAAAGGATCCGTCATATCGTCTCTTTTACGAGGTATTCCAGCTATCATTTGGTATGGTTTCCAAAGCTGGACAGGCGGTACCGCTTTAAACGAAATCGGGAAAATTGTGAGTAAAGGGTCTTTTGACAATCTTGTTCTTTGCTTTATTATCCTTCAGCTGCTGCAAATCGTGCTTTCCCTGTACAGCTTCCACGCGGTTAAATGGGTAGAGATGCTTGCTTCAATCATCATATTGCTTGGCCTTGTTTACGTATTTGGTGTTCTTTTAACTTCTCATAGTGAGGTAGTAGGGGAGAAGTGGGTACATACAAAAGGTTCATGGGGACTTCCGTTCTTTTCTTTCATTATGATGTTCATGGGGAATTATGCAGCGATTTTTCTAAGCGCAGCCGATTACTCTAGAGAACTGAAGCCAGGAATTAGCGACACAAAGCGTGGGTTCTTATACTTTACACCAATTCTAGTAGCCTATGGATTCGTTCTTACAATCGGGGCAATGCTTGCTTCTGCTACGGGTATTTCCAATCCAGTTAAAGCGTTCGCGGTTGTAGTGGATAATTCGTATATCACCGTCGCTGTATCGGCTTTTATTGTGATTGGCGTTATTGCCGTAAACATGGTGGCGAACATTATTCCACCTACGTATGTGATTACGCTGCTGACAAAAGCAAATTATAAAGTGGCGGTGACCATTACTGGACTCCTTGCCTTTTGCTCGTTCCCTTGGGTGCTTGTTCAAGATTCGTCAGCTGCAGGTCTTGGGCTGTTCATTTTGATTTACTCTGCTTTTTTAGGTCCAATTGTTTCTATTTTACTGGTTGATTACTATATTTTACGAAAACAAAGAGTAAACGTAGAAGAATTGTATCAAGAAAAAGGGCCGTTTTCCGGCTACAATCCATGCGCCATGCTTGCGATGCTCATCGGCGCAGGTGCTGCATTTATCGAAGTCGATTTAGGCTGGATTATAGGAGTGGTAGTTGCAGGAGTTGCGTATATTCTTTTAACGAAATTTGCTTTTAAACATTCAAAATTTAAAAAAGGAACCATCTTTGAATACTAACATTCCATCGATAAAAGCCTTTGCTTGCTGCAAAGGCTTTTATCGCGTCAGATTAAATCTCTTTGTCTAGTTTCCTAAAAAGTGGGTAAAGTAAAGAAGAGAAAAAAGTTACCTCTATTGTGAGTTGCTTTTACAGGAGCGCATCTAATGTATCGCATCAATCATAGCTTAAAGGAGAGGGTAGAGTATGTATGAATTTAGAGTGTATACTCTTCGGGATGGAAGCGAAAAGGTCATCAAAACGCTGAAACATGAATCGTTTGCTGATGAAATTCAACGAGCGGGAATTAAGCAAACGGAAATTGCGCAAACACAGCTAGTAGATAAACCGAGATAACGTATTTGCCTTTATTTTTACACGTTTTAAAAAAGCCGGATTCCTATGTTTTTACGCAGGAGTCCGGCTTTTTCTAATTTCTTATAGTTCTTCACCATTTGTTTCAATTACATGTTTGTACCAGTTAAAGGAATCTTTTTTGTAGCGCTTCATTGATCCGTTTCCTTCGTTGTCACGGTCGACATAAATCATGCCGTATCGCTTTTTCATTTCGCCTGTTGTAAAGGAAACAATATCAATAATTCCCCATGGCGTATAGCCCATTAAATCAACACCATCGTACATCACAGCTTTTTCTAACGCTTCGATGTGCGATTTTAAATATTCAATTCGTGATGCGTCATGAATGGATCCGTCTTCTTCAACCGTATCAATGGCACCAAATCCGTTTTCTACGATGAACAGCGGAATTTGATAGCGGTCGTAGAAGCGGTTTAACGTATAGCGCAAGCCCGTTGGATCAATTGACCAGCCCCAATCGCTTGATTTGATATAAGGATTTGCTACGCCGTTTGGCAATCCGCCGTTTACGATATCGCCCGTGTTATCAGCTTCAACGTCGCTTTTAACCGTTGTGGACATGTAATAGCTGAAGCCTAAATAATCAACTTTTCCGTTTCGTAAAATTTCTTCGTCGCCTTCTTCAAACGGAATATGATAGCCTTCTCGTTCGAATTCTTTTAACGCATAGCTTGGGTAATAGCCGCGAACTTGAACGTCAGGGAAGAAGTAGCGCTGTCTCATTGTTTCTTCTGCTAACATCACATCTTCAGGATTTGAAGAATAAGGATAGATTGGCACATGTGAAACCATCGCTCCGATTTGGAAATTCGGATTAATTTCTTTTCCTTTTGATACGGCAAGAGCGCTTGCAAGCAGTTCATGATGTCCTGCTTGATACATCACTTCTTTTGCGTTTTCACCCGGCTTTACAGAAACACCTGAGTTCGTCCATAAGAATAGCGGGTTGTGTACGTCCATTTTGTTGTTAATTTCATTAAACGTCATCCAGTACGTGACTTTGTCTTTATAGCGGTCGAAACAAACTTCAGCGAACTTCACAAAGCAGTCCACCGTTTTTCGACTTCTAAATCCGCCGTATTCTCGAGCTAAATGCAGGGGCATTTCAAAGTGAGACAGCGTAATAACCGGTTCAATTCCATGCTTTAACAGTTCATCAAATACATCGTCGTAGAATTTTAGTCCTTCTTCGTTTGGCTCAGCTTCATCGCCCTTAGGGAAAATACGGCTCCAGCCAATCGACGTACGCAAACATTTTAAGCCCATTTCTGCAAACAGCGCGATATCTTCTTTGTAGCGGTGGTAAAAATCAATCGCTTCGTGATTCGGATAAAATTTATCTTCTTCCACTGTTTCAGTGATTTGTCGCGCTACACCGTGCGCTCCTGCAGTCATAACGTCTACTACGCTCGGTCCTTTTCCGCCTTGGTTCCATCCACCTTCAAATTGATGAGCTGCTAATGCGCCGCCCCATAAAAAATTCTTTGGCATCTTTGTCATTGTTAGTTCCTCCTTATTTCACTACGGAAAATAATGTTTGATTCAGCCCGCTATTTTCAATATCTTCAACAATCACTTCTCGATAAGCGCTTAAATTGGTGATAATAACCGGCGTGATTGTTAACCTCTTTGTTGATTATACGCTTTCAGTATAATTGTACCGGTACAATTTATCAATACCCTAATAAAATAATAATTAATGAATAATTAAAGTTTATGGTATGGAGTTAGATTATGGTATAATCGTGTTATTCTTGAGACAAATTCAGTAAAGAGGTATAGCTATGATCAAATACCAACAAATTGCAATTGAAATTGAAACCTATATTGAAGACCATAAGCTTCAGCAAGGAGATAAGCTGCCGGTATTAGAAACGCTGATGGCGCAGTTTAAGGCAAGCAAAAGTACGGTAACAAAAGCTCTAGATCTGCTGGAGAAAAAAGGCGTGGTTTTTCAAGTAAGAGGAAGCGGCATTTTTGTCCGTCGCCATAAACGAACAGGCTATATTGGCTTGCTTTCCAATCAAGGATTTACGAGTGAACTTGAAGATTTTCAGCTAACGTCGGAAGTGATTGAGTTAGATGTACGAAAGCCGACGCAAGAAGCCGCGTTAAATTTAAACATAGAAGAAAATAGTGATGTCTATTATGTAAAAAGAGTACGGTATATCAACGGCCAGACGCTTTGTCTAGAAGAATCGTTTTATAATAAATCCATCGTTACGTACTTGAATAACGAAATTGTTTCTCAGTCTATTTTTCATTACATTAAAGAAGGACTTGGCTTAAAAATCGGGTTTTCTGATCTGTATCTTCACGTTGGCAAGCTGAACAAAGAAGAAGCCACGTACTTAGGGTTAAAAGAAGGGGATCCTAAATTGTTTATTGAAACGCTTTTTCACTTAGCCAACGGCCAGCCGTTTGACTTTTCAAAAGTAACGTACAACTACGAACAATCTCAGTTCTTTTTACAAGCAACTAGTCATGTTTTATAAAAAAAGTGTCTGTCTCTCAATTAGTAAGGAACGAGAGGCAGGCACTTTATTTCATTTTTTCGATAAAAATATGAAATAAGATAATGATTGTAATAAATAGGAAATTACTATACGATAAAATGGTTACAGGGTTTATAAAGATAAGGAAATGAGGTGCGAAGTTGAAAAAGATGCTGAGTTATCTTATTCCCATGCTTTTTATGTTTGGTTTGCTTTCCATGAATTTATTTCAGCCGACTAAAGGCAATTTTATCGCTGTAGGTGTGATATCGATTCTTGCAGGTGCTGTGATTGGTTTTATAATGAACATAGGCTGTGCAGTATTAAAAACAGTCAAAAGTAAGATGGAGTAAACTGATTAGAGGCGGTGGAGGTTTTGAGTGAAAGTATCATTATTGAGCCATATGCTAGCAAGTATCAACAGCAAGTAGTGGATTTAATTCTTCATATTCAGCAGCAAGAATACCAAATTCCAATAACGGAAAAAGATCAGCCTGATTTGTTTGAAATCGAAAGCTTTTATCAACAGGGAAACGGAAACTTCTGGGTTGCTGTTTGCAACGAAAGAGTAGTAGGAAGCGTAGCTTTAATAGACATTGGCAGCCGTCAAGTAGCGCTGCGGAAAATGTTTGTAGCAAAGTCTTATAGAGGAGCAACCTTGAAAACAGCTCACCGGTTATTGCATACAGCCATCGCGTGGGCAAAAGAGAGAGAAGTGGAAAGAATATATTTAGGAACCACGTTACAATATAGAGCTGCTCATCGATTTTATGAGAAAAATGGGTTTCAACATATAGAGAAAGAAAAGCTGCCTGAGAATTTCCCGGTGATGAACGTAGATAAGAAGTTTTATACATATAAGGTATAAAGTGAGCCGCTAGATTCATAAATCTAGCGGCTTTTACTTTGGCAATGTCTCTTGATAATGAACTCTTTTTTTAAGTAGCAAATTGTCTAACTGAGCAATTAAAATCCCCGCAACCACAATAACAGAACCAATCAGTTCTTTAAGCGTAAACAGCTCATGCAAAAAAAGAACGGCAAACAGCGCAGCAAAAATAGGCTCCGTTGCAAAAATAAGTCCTGTGTGAGTAGGAGTTGTGTAGCGCTGGGCAATGGCTTGACAAATGAATCCAATCGCGCTGCAAAAAACGCCAAGACCTAATATTGCAATCCATGATGATAAAGTAGTTGGGATGCTAGGGTGTTCAAATAAAAAGCTGCAAATCAGTGCAAATAATCCAGCAAAGCCCAGCTGTAAAATGCCGAGAGCAATTGGATTTTCATTCTTTGTAAACGTGCCAGTTAACGTAATATGAATGGCATAACATAGTGCGGTCCCGATGCAAAGTAAATCACCAGCATTCATATGAAAGGAGTGCTTTAAAGTTAAAACACCTATACCGGTTAGGGTAGTGATAACACCAAGCCCAATCGGCCAAGAAGGAAGCTTCTTCACTAACAAGCAGTGGAGCAACGGAACAAAAATGACCGTTAAACTGACAAGAAATCCGGCGTTTGAAGCAGACGTCATGCTGACGCCAAACGTGACAAATGCAAAAACGGAAAACAGTAAAAAGCCTAAAATAGCGGATGATAAAATCGTTTTGCGCGTGATTTGCCGTAAAGGCTTATGAAAAAACAGCCCGGCAATGAAAAAAGCAATCAAACATCTAAGCGCAATAATGGTAAATGATCCGAGTGAACTCAGCCCCATTTTCATAAACACGTACGACATACCCCAAAATACGTTTACCCCAATCATCATCATATTTGCTCGTGTGCGGTAACTCACGTTCAACCCTCCATTGTTTATCATGTACTCACAGTATACAAAGGAATTTGATATTAATAAAATGAATCTTTATAATGATGAGCATGAATTAAATTCATGTTGAGGCGGGGTAAAATGAGCTTAGTAAAATACGAAATTTTAAACAAAGTAGCGGAATTGCAAAGCTTTACAAAAGCGGCAGATGCGATGGCGCTCACGCAGTCAGCGGTCAGTCATGCCATTACAAATCTTGAATCGGAATTTGGCTTTCCGCTTGTAAATCGAAACAGGGCGGGGATTACCTTAACAACAGAAGGCGAAACGATGCTGCTTGCTATTCGGAAAGTGCTGCAAGAAAATGAAAAAGTTCATCAAGAAGCAGCCAGCCTATTGGGTCTTGCAAAAGGAATGATTAAAATCGGTATTTTTAAAAGCGTGTCAACCAAATGGCTTCCTGAAATTATTCGGCTGATGGAGAAAAACTACCCTGACATTCAAATTCAGCTCAAGGAAGGCGACTACCTTGAAATTGAACAGTGGCTGCTGAGCGGAGAAATAGACTGCGGCTTTATCAACATTACGCATTCAAGTCAATTTCATATTATTTCTTTAAAAAAAGACCGGCTGCTGTGCGTCGTATCGAATCAAAGTGCTCTATACCATCAGAAAACCGTTTCTTTTGAAGATCTAGAGAAAGAACCGTTTATTATGCCGACATACGGCGGTTATCATGATATTAAGCAACTGTTTGAGGAACGTGGCATTCAGCCTGACATTCGTTTTGAATTAATGGATGAAAGTGCTATTTTATCGATGGTTACGCATCACTTAGGAATTAGCATTTTACCTGAAATGCTTTTGGATTCGATCCCGCAAGAGCTGCGTGCGATTCCGTTTCAAGTAGACAGCTACCGTTCAATTGGTCTAGCTACTCGTTATCATCTTTCACCTGCAGCCAAAAAATTTGCTGAAACAACACAAGCATGGCTGCAGGATTCGGATAAGTAGGAGATTATTTATAGAGCAAAATCGGTTAATTCATAAGACTCTTAGGAACTAAGCGCATCTTTGTGCTATAATAAAGCTATACAATTACCTATTAGTCATCATTGATGACTAATTTTTTTTGGAGGATAATATGGAAGATTTATTACAATTAAAGAACAAGAACATTGTGATCATGGGAGTTGCCAACGACAGAAGTATTGCTTGGGGTGTTGCAAAAGCCCTTCACCAAGTAGGAGCAAACTTAATTTTTACATACCGTAAAGAACGTTCACTAGGAAAATTGAACAAGCTGCTAGAAAAAAATGAAATTCAAGCATCACTAATTGCTGAATGTGACGTGAACAGCGATGAAAGCATTGAAGCAGCGTTCAAGAAAATCGGAGAAGAAGCAGGCACAGTTCACGGAGTGATTCACTCTGTTGCGTTTGCTCACTCAGAGGATTTAAACGGTGAGTTCATCAATACATCAAGAAGCGGATATGCATTTGCTCAAGATACAAGCGCTTATTCATTTATCGCGGTAGCAAAAGCAGCAAAACCTCTTATGACAGAAGGCGGTTCTCTTGTAGCGATGAGCTATCTTGGTGCAGAGCGCGCAGTTGAAGGCTATAACGTAATGGGCGTAGCGAAAGCAGCGCTTGAGTCTTCAGTAAAATACTTAGCATTAGACTTAGGAAAAGACAATATCCGCGTAAATGCTATTTCAGCAGGTCCAATTCGTACGCTTGCAGCAAAAGGCATTTCTGACTTTAACCAAATTCTTCACAAAGTTGAAGAAAAAGCACCTCTTAAGCGTAACGTAACGCAAGCAGAAGTTGGCGACATGACGGTTGTATTATTGAGCCATCTTTCACGCGGCGTAACGGGAGAAATCGTACACGTAGACGCTGGTTACAATATTGTAGGTTAATTCTTAAACACCTTCTCGAATGAGAAGGTGTTTTTTTCATGGGAAGACAAATGCATCCCAAAAAACATAGACCCCTGAAAGAAATATTATTAGCAATAAGGTGAATCATAAGAAATATTCATTCTATACTTCTACATAAATACGTGCTTCCACTTATAAAACAAGAGCTCATGCCTATAAGTAAAGAGAAGAAATACGTAATTTAATTCATAATTAATCAAACGCCTATATTTTAAAATAGATAAGCTCTAAATTCTAAAAAGAACATATGATGTGGCAAAGGAAAAGGAGTTGACGAAATATGCATCAAGGACAGCAACATTATATTCCATGGGAACAATGGCATCATCAGCATCCTCAAGGCACGTGGAATCAATGGCATCAGCAACATCCTCATGTACCGTGGGAGCAGTGGCATAAACAGTATCCGCACGGCACATGGAATCAATGGCATCAACAACATCCATACACACCTTGGAATCAGTGGCATCATCAGTATCCGCACGGTACGTGGAATCAATGGCATCAGCAAAATCCATATGTGCCATGGAATCAGTGGCACCAGCAGCATCCACACAGTTCGTGGAATCAATGGCATAATATTTATCATCAAAGCTAATCAGCTTTTTACCATAAAAGGTCCGGTTCTCCTTGGGAACTGGATCTTTTGTGTGTAGACGTGAATGATGCAGTAAGCTTGATTTTCAGCGCTGTATACGAGCGACGATGATGAAAAATATGTTTGGTCAATAGGGTAGGGGGTACATATATAAAGCGAGTTAAAGACCAACATTCATAATGCCTAAGCTGTATAAAATGGACTAGTTCGAGGTAAAGCAACTATGTAAATGAGCAAAATTAAATATAATTTTCTCGCTTGACAATATACCTGTAGGGGTATAATATAGAGCGTGTAAACAACATTAATTCAATAGCAAGGCGGTGATTGTTATGCTCTATATAGCAGTGTTGTTGCTTGCTATTTTATTTATTGCATACAGACGTTATTATCCCGTTAAAGGAATACAGTGCATACGTGAATCTGAAGCAAAAGAACTTGGGCGAACGGTTGTAGATATTCGTCATTACCATGAAGTTCGCGATTCTATTGGTATAGTTATTCCGTATGCGTATCTAAAACGCTTTTATTCAGAAATTCCACAGGGCAGTGTTCATCTGATTGCCGGAGATAGAGTGGAGTTAAATTTGGGCGTAAGGTTCTTACGAAAAAAAGGTTTTGAAGTACGCAGCTATGAGTTAGCAGCATGTAAGTGTAAAAGTAAAGGAAAGAAAGGGGTATTTGATTATGGAGTATAACCAACAGGTGAAAAATCGCCTGCGCCGAATTGAAGGGCAGCTAAAAGGCGTGCTTAGCATGATGGAGCAAGGAAAAGACTGCCGAGACGTCGTGACTCAATTATCTGCTGCAAGAAGTGCCATTGATCGCACAATGGGAGTTATTGTGAGCAGCAATCTTGAACAGTGCGTCAGAGAAAGCCTGGAGCAAGGAGAGCCAACGGAAGGTTTAGTGAAAGAAGCTGTACAGCTGTTAGTGAAAAGTCGTTAATCATTGTCACCTTGTTGACGAATATCATTATTTAGTATAATATACCCTTACAGGTATACGTATATAAAAAGGAGAGAGAAATACGATGAAAATTGATCATGTCTTAGATGCAAAAGGATTAGCTTGTCCAATGCCAATCGTAAAAACAAAAAAAGCAATGGATACTTTAACAACAGGCCAAGTATTAGAAGTGCAAACGACAGATAAAGGTGCTAAAAGTGATTTAACAGCGTGGGCAAAATCAACAGGACACGAACTTATTGATTTTAAAGAAGAAGGCAGTACATTTATCTTTTACATTCAAAAAGCCTAATTTTTTTTAAAAACAAATATACCCCATAGGGTAGTAGGAGGAACAACATGACTGAACAAAAGAAACGAACAACAATTGTATTATTTAGCGGTGATTATGACAAAGCGATGGCAGCTTATATTATTGCCAACGGAGCGGCTGCTTATGACCATGAAGTGACGATATTCCATACGTTTTGGGGATTGAATGCGCTTCGTAAAGAAGAAATGGTGCCGGTGAAAAAAGGATTTTTAGAAAAGATGTTTGGCAAAATGATGCCGCGCGGTGCGGATAAAATGGGCTTATCTAAAATGAACTTTGCAGGTATGGGACCTAAAATGATTAAAAACGTAATGAAAAAGCATAATGCTCTAACGCTGCCGCAGCTTATCGAAATGGCACAAGAACAAGATGTGAAGCTAGTGGCTTGTACGATGACGATGGATCTTCTAGGATTACAGGAAAAAGAACTGCTAGATAATATTGAATATGCGGGCGTAGCGGCGTATTTAGCCGACGCAGAAGACGGAAACGTAAACTTATTCATCTAAAAGATAACTCAATGAAGCGAGGGTTAATATGATTATCAATGCGCTTATTATCGTCTTTCTTTTGTGGTTTTTGTATCAGCGTTTTGCACCAGTAAAAGGAATACAGCAAATATCGACGATGGAATTAAAAGCAGAGTTAAAAAATAAACATAAACAGTTTATCGATGTGCGAACACCGCATGAATTTCGGACTGAACACATTAAAGGATTTCGAAACATTCCTTTACCAGAACTGCCTGCGCAAACAGGCCAGCTTTCAAAAGACAGAGAAGTAGTCGTTATTTGTCAAAGCGGAATGAGAAGTATGAAAGCAAGTAAGCTTTTGAAAAAGCAAGGTTTTACATCTATCACCAACATTAAAGGCGGCATGAATACGTGGAGATAAATCAAGAAGGAGGAGACGTAGCGTGAAGACAATAGCGGCACAAGAAGTAGAACAATTAGTAAAAAAACAAGAACAAATTCACATTTTAGATGTGCGTGAAGTAGAGGAAGTAAAAATAGGTAAAATTCCAAACGCGTTAAATATCCCGCTTCCTTTATTAGAATTCCGTATGCATGAGTTAGACAAAACAAACCACTACATTGTTGTCTGTCGTTCTGGAGGCAGAAGCGGAATGGCAGCTCGTTTTCTTGAGCAGCAAGGCTACAATGTAACGAATATGACAGGCGGAATGATGGAATGGAAAGGGGAAACGGTCTAATTTTTTTAGATAAAAATATACCCCTACTAGTATTTAAACCAAGGAGGAAAAAGAAATGATGCAAGCAAACTTCGTATTAGATGCAAAAGGGTTAGCATGCCCAATGCCAATCGTAAGAACAAAGAAGAAAATGAATGAATTAGAAGCAGGTCAAGTACTAGAAATTCAAGCAACGGATAAAGGCTCTACGGCTGACTTACAAGCGTGGGCAAAAAGCACAGGTCATGAGTATTTAGGTACCGAGGCAGCAGGTGACGTTCTTCACCACTTTCTTCGTAAAGGCGGCGCTGAAGAAAACGTAACGCCAATTCCTGAAATTTCATTAGAAGAATTTGCGAAAAAAGTAGAGAATGATGAACATCTTCATATTTTAGACGTTCGTGAAGTAGAAGAATACGATGAAGCTCATATTCCAGGCGTAGTTCATATTCCGCTTGGTGAAGTAGAAAAACGTTCGAATGAGCTAAATAAAGAGAATAAAATTTACATTATTTGCCACTCTGGAAGACGAAGTGAAATGGCAGGGCAAACGATGAAAAAGCAAGGGTTTAAAAACTTAATTAATGTGGTTCCTGGTATGCGTGACTGGACAGGTAAAACAGAGTAAATAACCAAATAAAGGAGGAACTAAATTGAGTTCAAAAGTAGCAATTATCGCAGCAAACGGTGGATTATTTGATGCATATAAAGTATTTAACATTGCCACTGCGGCGGCAGCAAGCGATCAAGAAGTATCGATTTTCTTTACATTTGAAGGGTTAAATCTTATTCATAGAGAGGGACATAAACAATTAACTATGCCTGCAGGGAAAGAGCATTTCGCTGAAGGTTTTCAAAAAGCAAATGTCCCGTCTATTCCGGAGCTTGTTGAAATGGCGCAAGAAATGGGTGTTAAATTCATTGGCTGTCAAATGACAATGGATGTAATGGGATTAACAAAAGAAGATTTTGTAGACGGTATTGAAGTAGGCGGAGCTGTTACGTTTTTAGATTTCGCCAAAGATGCAAATGTGTCATTAACCTTTTAATTTTAACGAATGACTATAACTGAAAAAATACTATAGGAGGTATTTTAATATGACAGTACATGTACTTACTGCAAAAGAAGTTACATCTAAAATTATCAATAAAGAAGCGTTATTTATCTTGGACGTTCGTAACGAAAGTGATTTTAGCGATTGGAAAATCGAAGGTCATCAATTTCAGCATTTAAATGTTCCATACTTCGATCTTTTAGACGGAGTAGAAGAAATCTTAGAAAAAATCCCTTCTGATAAAGAAGTATTAGTTGTCTGCGCCAAAGAAGGTTCATCCGTGATGGTAGCTGACATGCTTTCAGAAGAGGGGCTTACCGTATCGTACCTTAAAGGCGGTATGAAAGCGTGGAGTGAATATTTAGAGCCTGTTAAAGTCGGAGATTTAAAAGATGGCGGAGAGATCTATCAGTTTGTTCGTATCGGTAAAGGATGTTTATCTTATATGATCGTATCAAACGGTGAAGCGGCTATTATTGATGCGACGCGTATGGCGGATGTGTATATTAACTTTGCCAAAGAACTTGGTGTCACTGTTAAGCATGTGTTTGATACGCACCTTCATGCAGATCACATTTCAGGAGGAAGAGTTATTGCTGAAGCAACAAATGCAGCGTACTGGCTGCCTCCAAAAGATGCAGAAGAAGTGATTTTTGACTACAAGGCGTTAGAAGAAGGCAGTGATGTCGTGATTGGTAACACAATGATTACGATTCAGCCTCTTTATTCACCGGGTCATACGATTGGATCAACTTCTTTTATCGTAGACGATCAATACTTACTTTCAGGTGATATTTTGTTCATCGATTCAATTGGACGTCCTGATTTAGCTGGTATGGCTGAAGACTGGGTAGGCGATCTTCGCGAGACGCTTTATAAACGCTATAAAGCATTATCAGATGAGTTAATCGTATTGCCAGCTCATTTTATGATTATTGATGAGCTAAATGATAACGGCAGCGTAGCTGAAAAGTTAGGTACTTTGTTTGCGAAAAATCATGGATTAAACATCAAAGACGAAGCAGAGTTCAGAAACTTAGTAACAGATAATTTACCGCCGCAGCCAAATGCATATCAAGAAATCCGTGAAACCAATATGGGGAAAGTAAGTCCAGATGAAGAAAAACAGCGTGAAATGGAAATTGGACCAAACCGCTGTGCGATTCGCTAAGTAAAAAGTTCAGCTTAAACAAAGGAGAGAGAGAAATGGAATCAACTAAAGTACTAGATGCAAAAGGGCTGGCATGTCCAATGCCGATTGTTAAAACAAAAAAAGCAATGAATGAACTTGAAGCAGGTCAAGTGTTAGAAATTCATGCAACGGATAAAGGGGCAAAAAACGATCTTGCAGCCTGGGCAAAATCTGGCGGTCACGAGCTTCTTCATACAGAAGAAGGCGACGTTTTTAAGTTTTGGATTAAAAAAGGATAAGAAATAATGGACGAAAAGGGTATCTCTTGTAAAAGGTACCCTTTCCTTATATGAAACGGAGCGACTATAGATGGATCTTACATTTATCATCACGCTTTTTCTTATTGGATTTATTGGGTCGTTTATTTCCGGTATGGTCGGTATTGGCGGGTCTGTTATTAATTATCCGATGCTGTTATATATTCCTCCATTAGTAGGAGTAGGAGCATTAACGGCTCATCAAGTCTCAGGTGCAGGAGCTGTTCAAGTGTTCTTTGCGACAATAGGCGGCGTATGGGCGTATCGAAAAAGCGGATTTTTAAACAAATCATTAATTTTATATATGGGCAGCAATATTCTAATCGGAAGCATGCTTGGAAGCTACAGCTCACATTATATGAATGAACAAGGATTAAATGTTGTATATGGAGTTTTAGCTCTTATTGCGGTTATTATGATGTTTATTCCAAAGAAAAATTTAGATGAGATAAAAGAAGGCGAACTTCAATTCAATAAAGGGTTAGCTTCTATTTTATCACTGCTTATCGGAGCCGTAGCAGGCGTGTTAGGAGCAGGAGGAGCCTTTATTTTAGTTCCTGTGATGCTCGTGGTGCTTAAAATTCCAACTCGAATTACCATCGCAACTTCACTAGCCGTTACCTTTATTTCTTCCATTGGTTCGACGGTTGGCAAGCTGATAACGCATCAAATCCCATTTATACCTGCACTTATTTTAGTGGCGGCAAGCCTGATTGCCTCTCCAATCGGTGCAAAAGCGGGGCAGAAAATGAATACAAAAGTGCTTCAGTGGATCCTTGCCGGTTTAATCTTAACAACGGCAATTAAGATTTGGTGGGGGCTGCTATAAAAAAGCTAAAGCTATGGGTTCCCATAGCTTTAGCTTTTTTATAGCACTTCATCACTTTCCACAAACGTTTCAAGCGCAGGATGAAATTCTTTTTGATAGTGGTTCGACGGACATACTTTTACAACAGTAGAGCGAAGCGCATTGGATTTTGATGTATTTAACACTTGCTTGCATTTAGGACATCGTTCATTAAACAGCAAATGAAGCCATTTCACTTTTCATCACTCCTGTACTAAAACCTTTAAATCTTATCGAGTTAATAAGGATTATAAAGGGTTTTGCACGGTAGGTCAATGAAAAGGGAAGGGATCTTACAAAATAATTTACTAAGATAAATATATTTGCATAAAAAATTAAGAATTTATAGAATTTATTGTTTATTTATTTGATTTTTATGTTATCCTTTTTAACATACATTAAATACAAGGCCATAATTATCGTACGACCTTTGATTTGTATTACAAATAGTGAATGAGAAAAATATGTACCGAAAGGAGAACGTAACATCAAGAAGAAATGAAGAGTCAGAGAGCAAGCAGATGCTGGTTGTCTATTAAAAAGGTATCTTTAAAGGCTTCTGTTTCTATTTTTCTGACTATTCGAATAATTAACTCGTTATTAAAAGTTTAAAATCTAGAAAAGGAATGATCATCAATGAAAGATAAATTTGCCCAACGAGCTAGTCTTGTAAAATCCTCTGAAACGCGTGAAATCTTAAAAGTAACGGAACGACCAGAAGTCATTTCGTTTGCAGGAGGACTTCCAGCACCGGAGCTATTTCCCGTTGAAGCAATGAACGATGCGTGCCGCGCCGTATTAAATGAAGACGGAGCCGCTTCGCTTCAATATAGTACAACAGAGGGGTATATCCCTTTACGAGAAGCAATTTCTAAACGAATGCAGGACATCGGCATTGAGTCCACGGTTTCGAACATTTTAATTACGTCCGGATCTCAGCAGGCAATCGATCTGACCGGAAGACTGTTTCTTAATGACGGAGACGTGGTAATCTGTGAAAGCCCAACGTACCTAGCAGCCATTAACGTATTTAAATCCTACAATGCGACGTTTGTAGAAGTAGACATGGACGAAGACGGAATGATTATGGAAGAGCTAGAGAAAAAGCTTCAGGAAAATCCACAGGCTAAATTTATTTATACGATTCCTGATTTTCAAAATCCTACAGGGCGCACCTTAACGCGAGAAAGACGTCAGCGAATGATCGAACTTGCGAACGCATACGACGTGCTGATTGTAGAAGATAATCCGTACGGAGGAGTCCGATTTGCAGGAGAAGCGCTGCCCCCGGTTAAGCATTTTGATACAGAAAACAGAGTGATTTACATCAGCACATTCTCTAAAATTTTTGCGCCAGGTCTTCGAATCGGCTGGGTATGTGCAGACGAAGCTTTCATTGATAAGTACGTAGCGTTTAAGCAAGTGGCTGACTTGCATACGGACAGCTTTGCTCAGCGCGTAACGGCTAAGTACATGGAGCTTTATGATATCGAAGAGCACATTCAAAAAATTAAAGCCGTATACAAAGAGCGATGTACCCAAATGCTATCGTGCATCGAAGAATTTTTCCCTGAGAATTTGTCTTACAGTAAGCCAGAAGGCGGATTGTTTATTTGGGTGGAACTGCCCCAAGGAATCGATTCAGCACATATCTTTTCAGAATGTCTAAAAAATAACGTAGCCTGTGTGCCTGGAACGCCATTCTTTCCAAACGGCACAAGAAACAATGCGCTGCGCTTGAATTATTCTAATATGTCTGCTGAACAAATCGTTGAAGGCATGAAGCGCATGGGAGACGTATTGCATCGTGAATTGACAAGGGAAACGACTGTTTTATAAAAGTAATGGAAAAATCAAATAAAGCGATTTTATTAATTCATGAAATATACGGTGTGAATGATCATATGAAGTGGATGAAAGAGAAATTGTCTAAGTTAGAGGCAGATATTATCTGTCCTAACTTATTATCTAAAGACGCTCCTTATAGCTATGAAGAAGAAGGAATGGCTTATCAAAACTTTGTTCAAAACATTGGTATTGATGAGGGTTCAAGACAAATTACTAACATGTTAATTCAACTAAAACAAGAATATGAAGAAGTAGGAGTTATAGGCTTCAGTGTAGGAGCGGCAATGTCGTGGCTATGCAGTGAAAGCAATTTGTGTAACTTTGTGATTGGCTGTTACGGATCACGCATTAGAGATTATGTAAATAGAAGTCCTGTTTGCCCAACTCTTCTTATTTTTCCTGCTGAAGAGCAAACATTTAATGTAGACTCTTTAATAAATTCATTAGAGCAAAAAAGAGAGCCGCTTTTGGAAATCAAAAAGTTTTATGGCGTTCATGGTTTTATGAATCCTTTTTCACAAACCTTTAATAAAGAATCAGCAGACCAAGCCTTGCAAACAATAAGTGATTTTCTCGAAAAACAATTAGCTGATCACTAGCTATGTATTCTGAAAGTGATACCTTACAATAAGCAGAAACTGACTCTTTTTCAGTACATATACATGTATTAACATTTACTTTAAATGTACCGAAAAGGAGCGAGATTATGTTACAGTCAGTTGAGCTTGCAGGAACAGTGGTAAAGCTAGTGCCGCTTGGGAAAATGCATGAGCAAGGACTCTATGAAGCTGCAAAACCGAAAGAAATTTGGGAGCATCTCCCCGTAAAAGTTCATAGTCTAAGTGATATGAAACGGCTGATTGAAAGTGCTTTAAAAGCAAAGCAAGAGGGAAGAGAGCTGCCTTTTGCTGTGTTTGATATAGAGTCACATTCAATTGTAGGAAGCACGAGATTTTTAGATATATCACTTCCCAACAAAAGCGTAGAAATAGGTTGGACGTGGTACCATCCGTCCGTGTGGCGCACCCGGGTTAATACGGAGTGTAAGTATTTATTGTTAAAATACTGTTTTGAAGAGCTGAAGCTTCACCGCGTTCAATTCAAAACGGATGTACGAAACAATAGGTCCAGAGCTGCTATTAAACGGTTAGGGGCTACCCAGGAAGGCATCAGCAGAAAACATATGCTTTTACCTGATGGATACGTACGAGATTCGGTTATCTTCAGTATAATTGACGACGAGTGGCCGTTTGTCAAAAAGCGACTAGAAGGGTTTTTACATGCAGCCAGTCAGGGAAATAAAGAAAATGCCAGCAATTAATGGCATTTAAAGATAAAAAGCACAAGCTCTAGCTTGTGCCTTTTGATCGTTAAAGAGCCTCTTTAATAATTTTTTTATAGTAAAGAACAGATAAAATACCAAAAATAGAGTACAGGGCAGTATAGACAATCATCACGATAATCATAGGCATCCAAAGTTCAGTTCCAAATAAGAACCAGCCGGACTGTACGGCAAAATAGCTGTGAAGCAAGCCTAGAGTTAACGGGATGCCGAAGTTAAAAAGCTGCTTAATCATTATGCCAGTTAGTAAGTCTTTTTCGGTAAAGCCTAATTTTCTAAGAATCGTATAGTTTGGCTTTTCATCTTCACTTTCGTCCATTTGCTTAAAGTAAAGAATGCAGCCTGATGTAATTAGAAATGCCAGTCCTAGAAAAGCAACAATGAACATGATTAGACCCATATTTTGTTTTTGATTCGTTGCCATTTCTATACGCGAGTTATTTAAGCTATTATCGCTAAATTTTATCTCTCCGAAAAGCGCATTTGCTTTTGGTAAGTTATCTTCATTTAATATGTCTATCCCAGTGTAGACAGAAGATTCTTTTTGAATAGAAGGATCCGCATCCTTTTTTAGCTCATTAAATACAGCATCATCTACAATGGCAGCAGGCATACCGCTTGTAAAATAGGTAGATAAGATAAATTTTCGGTTTAAACCTATAAACTTTTGCGGGACGACTTTTTTCTTTCCTTTTAGCTCAATTTGTCCGGAGTCTTTAAATGCCATTGCTTGTTGAAGCATATCATTAGAGCCGGTAAATAAAGTTTCATTTTGAGCTATGGTTACACCACTAACGGATGTTTCACTAACCATCGGAAAAATCATAGCGGACGAATCCACCATCGGGCTTTCCAAATCATTTTCTAAGATGTTTTTTACGTTTGCTTTTACTTGGATGACGTCGATCTTTTTTTCCGTGTAGGCTATTTTCTTTCGATCCAGTGCGGCTTTAAATGAAGCAGCGTCTTTTGAATTATTGATAGCAAAATCGTTAGGTACATAGTCTCCAGCCGACTTTTCAGCAGAGTAATAGGAAATGTAGCTCAAGCATAAAAAACCGATAGCAAGAGCGGATACGGTTGTAATAACCGTTAGTAATAACGCGTTTGATTTCATCCGAAACATAATGGAAGAAAGAGATAATACGTCGTTAATCGTCAAGTAGCCATTTTTGCTTTTTCGCATGAGATTTAATAAAAAGCGAACTGAGCCTTTATAAAACAAATAGGTTCCGATGATAACCGAAGCTAAAATGGATACCATTGCGATAGACAAAGCATTCATGCTTGTAAAAGATCCGTCAAACAATTTAGCAGAAATATAGTAGCCTGAAGCGATAAAAATAATGCCAAGAATTCCAATAATAATTTCAAGTATACTGATTTTTTTTGTTTTGCCTTCTGTCGATGAAGTAACTCGGAATAAAGCCAAAATGGTCTGTCTTTTAATAAAAAGATAATTCATCGTCATAATCAGCAAATAGATAGCGCCGAACACAATCAGCGTTTGAATCAAGGCTTCTTCGGAAAAATGAAGCTTGGCAATGCCTTTTGTATCCGTGATTTTAAACAAAATCATAATGACCGCTTTTGAAAACGAAAAACCGATTAAAATGCCGATAATCAGTGAGGCAAAATACAACATAAAATTTTCAGCCGTCAAAATACGGAAAATTTTTGTTTTGGTCATGCCAATTAGCTGAAATAAGCCAATTTCTTTACTGCGCCGCTTAATAAAAATCGTATTTGCATATAATAGAAAGATAGAAACAATGGCTACAAGTAAAACAGAAGCGGCCCGAACCGCTGCGCCTCCTTTAATCGAACCTTTGGTTGCATCAAGAGCGGGGTCATACTGCAGCGTTACAAAAGCAAAATATAAAGCCGCGCTGAAAATTAGTGCAAAAACGTATAAATAATAATTTTTTACATTCTTTTTGAAGTTGCGGAAAATCAGCTGATTAATGTTCATGTTGAACTCCGCCTAGCACGCCTTGCGTTTTCATAATATCGTCAAAAAAGGCTTTTTGCGTTTGATCGCCTTTGTACAGCTGCGTATAAATTTGTCCGTCTTTTATAAAAATGACTTTGCTGCAATAGCTGGCTGCCACTGGGTCATGCGTTACCATCACAATACTTGCGCTTCTTTTGTCATTAAGCTCGGTCAGTTTGTTTAGCAAATCGCTGGCCGCTTTTGAATCAAGAGCACCTGTGGGTTCATCAGCAAAAATCATGCTTGGCTCATGAATAAAGGCTCTTGCAGCGGAAGTACGCTGTTTTTGTCCCCCGGAAATTTCACTTGGATATTTGTCTTTCAGCTCATAGATGCCGAGCTGTTTGGCAAGCGCATCAAATTTTTTGTGAGCTACTGCTGAAGGAGTTTTTGCAACAGAAAGAGGCAAGAGGATATTTTCTTTTACTGTCAGCGTATCGAGCAAGTTATAGTCTTGAAAAATAAAGCCTAAATGTGTTTTTCGGAAGTTTGCTAACTGCTTTTCTTTCATTCTGCTAATTTCATTTCCTTCGATTTTGATGGTTCCTCCGTTGATTTTGTCAATGGAGGAAAGCACGTTCAGAAGAGTCGTCTTGCCTGATCCTGAAGCGCCCATAATTCCTACAAATTCTCCTTTCATAATCGTAATGTCTACGCCTTTTAATACTTCTTGTCTATTAAATTTATTTCCGTAGCTTTTATGAATATTAGTTGCTTCTAATACGTTCATATGTACTCACTCCTTTGATCTGATACGTTTATTATAAAAAAAGGGCTTTAGCTTTTCCTTTGATTCACCGAACAAATAACGAAAGCATGTGACATTTTTGTCACATGCTTTTCATATCCACAAAATCATTTGATTTAGGAAAGGCAAGTGTAAACGTTGTGCCTTCATTAAGGGCAGACTGCACGCCAATGTGAATAGAAAGAGCGTGCGCAGCTTTTTGAGCGAGATATAAGCCCATGCCTGTAGCGCGGCTGTCTTCATGCTGCGTAGTTGAGGTGAAACCTTTCTCAAAAATGCGCGGCATATCTTGAGGAGAAATGCCCCGTCCGTTATCTTTTACCTCGATGTATACTTGACCGCGGTGCTCGTAGCTTCTAATCATCACATCAGATTCTTCACTGTACTTGACTGCGTTTGTTAACAGCTGCCTCATAATAAACGAAAGCCACTTTGCGTCACACAGTACACGTTCTGCCTGTAGGTCCACATCAAACCCAATATTTTTTTGCATGCACCAAGCTTGCAGTGTCTTGATTTCAGTGAAAATAAGGGACTCTAAATCAAGATGTTCAATATACATATCATTTTCGATAAAGAAAATGCGCTTTTGATGCAGCTGTTGATCAAGCAAAAAGTGAATGCGTAGCCACTCGAACTTCAAGTTTGCTTTAACTTCTCGATTTTCTAAGCGTTCAATTATTAAATGCATCGCAGTTAACGGCGTTTTAATTTCGTGAATCCAAGCTAACAGTTCATCTTTTTCCTGCGTCACGTGCAGCAGAGTTTGCACGCCATCTTTTTTCGCTTGTTCTAATTGTTGCATCAGGTTTCGCTGAACAATCTTTTCAAACGGACGCAGCGGATGAGAAAGAGTAGAAGAATCAAAGAAGTCTTCTTCATCTTTTAGTTTTTGATAAAATTTCGTTTCTTTGTGATAGCGGAAGACGCAGAAAATAAGAAAGATAATCGATGATAAAAACACGATATAGAGAATCGAAGACAGAGGAATGGATTCATCAATATACGCGATAAAAAGCATAAAAAAATGCATGATGAAAAAGAAAAAGATCCAGCTTAAACGCTCGCGAATAAAGAGTTTAATCATAGCGTTCCTCTTCAATGGCTACGTAGCCTTGGCCGACTTTTGTTTCAATAAAAGCTCCAAGTCCAATTTCATCTAATTTTTTTCGCAGGCGATTGACGTTTACCGTCAGCGTATTGTCACTGATAAACCGTTTATCTTCCCACAAACTATTAATCAGTTCATCTCGGCTTACAATCATATTCTTTTTTTGTATTAAACATTTTAAAATAAAGATTTCATTTTTGGTTAAATCGATAGCTGTAGATTCGGTTGATACTTTGTTTTTTTCATAATCAATCGTAGCTCCTTGCCATGAAAGAAGGTTTACTTGTTCAACGCTGTAATTATATACGCGGCGGAGAAGGGCCTGTATTTTTGCTACAAGCACATCAAAATGAAACGGCTTTTGCACAAAGTCGTCGGCTCCGAACTGCATAGACATTACCATATCAGAAGGATGATCACGTGAAGATAGAAAAATGATAGGGATTTTTGAATGAGAACGAATCATTCTGCACCAGTGAAACCCGTCATACTTCGGCAGCTGAATATCCATAATAACTAAATCAGGTTTTACCTCGCTAAACTCCTGCATAACGTTACTGAAATCACGAATGCCGTAAACATCATAAGACCATTGCTCCAACCGTTCTTTCAGTTCGTTAAACAGCGTTACATCATCTTCAATTAAAAGAAGTTTAAACAATAACACGTACCACGCTTTCTGTTTTTATACTTATTTTATAGCAATATCCTTTTATTTACCATATGTGATAGTAGATTCACCGGCGTTCTTTATAAAATGTGAAAGAATAGCTTTCGACGAGCATAGTTTATAAACATATATTGAACTCTAGTGAAAAAAGGAGAGCTGTTATGAAAGCAATGTGCGTAAAATAGGAAATGTAGCTATAGTTTTAAAGAAATAAAAGCACATATTTAAAAAGCTAATTTGACTTACCTGGATAGTAGGTATAACATGCAGATAAGTCAACTAAACATCTATTAAAAACTGATCGACCAGACGACTGGAGATGCTTTGAACAATCAAAGCATCTCTTTTTATTTGTCATAAAAAGGAGGAAGTATACGTTGAGTGAAAAAAGAAAGCTAAAGCTAGGAGCAAATATTAAAGGCCTTGGAAGTACGACGGATGGATGGAGACATTCGGACGCAGAGCCTGATGCAAGCATTAATATTGAGTTTTATAAGAAACAAGCGCGTATATTGGAAAAAGGACTGTTCAGCTTTATCTTTATTGCGGACGGATTAGCCATATCTGAAAAGTCTATTCCTCACTTTTTAAATCGTTTTGAGCCCATTACGCTGCTGTCAGCTCTCGCTGCTTCTACGAGTCACATCGGACTGGTCGGGACGGTTTCAACAAGTTTCAGTGAGCCTTTTACAATCGCTCGTCAGCTGATGTCTCTTGATCATATAAGCGGCGGGAGAGCGGGGTGGAACGTAGTTACTTCTCCGCAAGAAGGGGCAGCGCGCAATCACAGGAGAGGGTATCTTCCTCTTCACAGCGAACGATACGAAATTGCAAAAGAGCATCTCGACGTAGTAAAAGGACTGTGGGATTCATGGGAAGACGATGCTTTTATCTATAAAAAAGAAACCGGTCAGTTTTTTGATCCAAAGAAAATGCATACGCTTGGATTTAAAGGCAAGCATTTTCAAGTTCAAGGGCCGTTAAATATTGCTCGTTCAAAGCAGGGACATCCGGTTGTGTTTCAAGCAGGTTCGTCAGAAAGAGGAAGAGGATTCGGAGCAGAGAATGCCGATGCGATTTATACAAATGCACATACACTAGAAGAAGCGCAGGCATTCTATCAAGATATGAAAAATAGAGCAAGAAATCACGGGAGAAATCCCGAAGAGCTTCTCATTTTTCCAAGTATTGATTTAATTATAGGAGATAGCGAGGAAGATGTAGAAAGAAGATATGGAGAGCTTGCTGCGCTAATTCCAATTGATCACGCCATTACATATTTAGCTCGTTTTTTTGATGACTACGACTTTCAGCAATTTGACCTAGACGCACCGTTTCCAGAGTTAGGGGATATCGGAGCAAATGCCTTTCAAAGTACGACAAATAAAATTAAACAAGCGGCGGCTGCTCGAAAGTTAACGTTAAGACAAGTGGCGCTTGAAACAATTTTGCCGCGTTCGCCGTTTTCAGGAACACCCGAACACGTAGCGGATGAAATGCAAAAATGGCATGAGCAGGAAGCAGCGGATGGATTTGTGCTTCGTCCGTTTATGAGCGATACGTTTCATCAGTTTGTGGAAAAAGTGGTGCCTATTTTACAAGAGCGTGGCCTTTACGACACTTCATATGAAAGCAATACGCTGCGAGGAAATTTGAACCTTTCCGTTCCAGCCAATCGATATAGTCAAACAAAGGAGGAGTATGTGTATGACAGTCAAATTAATCAGTGAATACAGCGTCACAGAAAGCTTGAAAAAGCAGGTAATTGAGTGGAGAAGACATTTTCATTGCTATCCTGAATTATCGTTTCAAGAACACCGAACGTCTCAGTTTGTTGAAGATACGCTTCGTTCGTTTGGAAGCTTTATCATTACTCGTCCTACCCCAACAAGCGTGGTGGCTAGATTAATAGGAAAAGAAGAGGGAAAAGTGGTTGCGATCCGGGCGGATATGGACGCGCTGCCGATTGAAGAAGAAAACACGTTTGCATTTGCCTCGGTTCATAAAGGCGTGATGCATGCATGCGGACATGACGGTCATACGGCTATTTTATTAGGAGTAGCTTCTGTTCTTTCTCAGTTAGGAAATGAATTTAAAGGAGAAATCCGCTTGATTTTTCAACACGCGGAAGAGCTGCTGCCAGGAGGGGCACAGGAGCTTGTTAAAGAAGGCGCGATGGAAGGGGTGGATTACGTAATTGGCACGCATTTGAATTCTGGTCTTCCCATCGGAGAAATCGGCGTGCTTGCAGGTCCTATGATGGCTTCGCCTGACACGTTTAATATATCGATTAAAGGAAAAGGAGGACACGCCGCAGCGCCTCACGAAGCAGTTGATGCTATTGTTGTAGGAGCGCAAATTGTGACGAACCTTCAAACGATTGTTTCAAGAACGACCAATCCAATTGATAAATTAGTCGTATCGGTTACACAATTTCACGGAGGAACTACGCACAATGTACTTCCTGATAAAGTGGAGCTTAACGGTACCGTTCGCAGCTTTGACGCGGCGCTGCGAGAAAAAGTTCCGGCACAAATTGACCGTATGGTAAAAGGACTAACAGAGGCCTACGGTGCAGAGTACACCTTCACATATAAAAAAGGCTATCATCCCGTCATTAATTCTGAAGAAATTACAAGGTTAATTGAAGAAACAGCTATCGAAGAATATGGAGAAGAACGTGTAAAGACGCTGTCTCCTAAAATGGGAGGAGAAGATTTTTCAGCTTATCTGCAGGAAACGGAAGGAGCATTTTTTAACATCGGAGCACGAAATGAAGAACAAGGCATCGTATATCCTCATCATCATCCGAAGTTTACGGTAGATGAAGACTCGCTTGAAATTGGAGTAAAGATGTTTTTGCGCATAACAGAAAAGCTATTGGCTCGTTAAAAAAAGAACAAGAACCAAATAGGTTCTTGTTCTTTTTTATGTATTTTTACTTCGTATCCTTATAATTCGTCGCAAATCCTGCTGCAATTAAACCAATTAGACCCAGCACTCCTACAATAATGGTTATAATCACTATACTCACCTCAGTCGCTCTTACGCTCTTAATAATACGCTTTCATTTGTTTAATTTTACCATGAGTCTTCATATGAAAGAAGCTTTTCTTTTAAAAGCTCTAGCTTTTTAAATTTTTGATCATAGCTTTGCCGTTTTAACATGTCGTTGGTTATTATCAGCGCATCTTCTTTACGCCCCGCATACAAGTAGGCTTCAATGACTTCGTCAAATCCTTCTGAGTAAGGGAATTCTTCATATTTTGCTAGTTTAAATGATGCGTCGTAGTGTTTTGTTGCTTTTTCGTATTGCTTTAGTTTTAAAAGCATACGCCCGTTTGCTAAATGTAAATCTGCTCGTTCTAAATCGGTAAGGGTATGGAGTTCAATCCCTTGGTTGCGTATATCAAGGGCACTTCATAGCGCTTTTTTTCTTCTAGTTCAAACGCTTTCTCATAAAAATGGTCAAACTTCGTTAGCGGTCTTCTTGATTTATAGAACTTGTAAATGCCGTATAGGATCAAAAGCAGTAACCAGAGCAATTTGTTCAACTCTCTTTCATCTCTGTATGTATAATATTTATATTAAAGGAAATTAAATTCAATTAATAGATTTAATGAAATAAAGACATTTGAGGGGGATACGATGGTCATCGGCCAGCAAATTTACTATGTAAAAGGACTTCAGTACATCATTCGTTCAGCTGACACCAGCGATGCACACGAACTGTCTCACCTTAGAGTTCAGCTAGACGGAGAAACGGAAAACTTAGATCGTGAACCAGGAGAAGGGTATATGGACGAATCCGATTTTGAAAAACTTATTCAACGTGACACAGAAAGTAAACGAAACTTATTTTTAGTAGCAAGTGTACATAATAAAATTGTCGGGTTTTCAAGATGCGAAGGTCATGACTTGAAACGATTTGCCCACAAAGTAGAGTTTGGCGTATGCATCGCAAAAGAATGGTGGGGATATGGAATTGGCAAAGAGCTTTTACAGCAGTCCATACTGTGGGCAGATAGCGCGGGCATGAAGAAAATAACGCTGAATGTGCTAGAGACCAATAAACAAGCGATTGATTTATATACAAAATTCGGGTTTGAAATGGAAGGAGTATTAAAAAATGACAAGATGCTGTCTGACGGCAAGTACTATAGTACGGTTGTAATGGGCAGGTTTAATGAATAAGAGAACAAGGCGCTGATAAAACAGCGCCTTGTTTCTTTACTTTTGTGTTTCACGAACCCATTTGACAATATCATCAATGACATAAGAAGGAATGTTGGCTGAAACAGCATATTCATCGGGCGTGCTTTTTTCACCAGTTCCTTCTGTGAAAAAGTGGTTGAGCTTTGGATAAAGCTTAAAAGAAGTGTTGGAACGCTGAGATAAGCTTTGTTTCCAGCCTTCAAAATCTTCGGTCGTTACTTGATAATCACGTGCTCCTTGTAAAAGAAGCAGAGGCGTGTCCTGAGATTTTGCGACTTCTGCAGGGTGCCAGTGAGCTACGTCATACCAAAAATAAGGCGTGCCAAGCAGAAATTCTTTTGGCGGCTGAGCTGGTGAAAAGCTTGGGTCTTGTAAAATGGCAAACTGCTGCTGGAAAAAAGCAAGCTGCTCTTTCGGAAGCTGATTCAGCGATACAAGATAGGCAAATTGTTCAAGCATTAACTCTGGAAGTGTGCGGCTCGGTGCAGCAAGTAAAATAGAGCCGCGCACGCTTTTATCCGGCGTGTGATTTAAAATCCTGGGCATCATCATGCCGCCTTGACTGTGTCCTAGTATGAAAATATTGCGGCTGTCGATGCCTTTTTGTTTCGCCATTGCTTCCACTGCGAGTACGGCATCATCCGTTGTTTCATCGTCGACGTTTATTTTATTTTCACCGGACATTTTAGCTGTATGTTCGTATGTACGCTTGTTGTAGCGTAAAACGGCGATTCCTTGAGAAGCCAGTCCAGAAGCCAGATCTCGAAACGGCTTTAAGCTCATAAACGTTTCATCTTGATCAGAAGGTCCTGATCCGTGAACGAATATGACAACGGGTACATTTTGATGTTTTGAACGTGTTGGAAGAGTAAGCGTTGCTGGAAGTTCGTAAGGTGCTTTGCCGATTGAAAGCTGTTTTTCACTGTAGTTCTTAGGGGTGTCATAAGGCGGTGTGGAAAACGAAAACTGGCGCTCCTCCGGTACGATTCGCCAATCATCAATTTGACGATTTTGACTAAATCGAACGGTTAAAGTAGCTGATACGTGTTCAAATTCAATTGGGATTTCTATATTTCGATGAACCGTATTGACTTCACCTTGTACAGCTGTCCCAATCTTTTTTACAGCACCAAGCTGAGCCGTTAGAGCTGACCACCATGTTTTTAGGTTGTCTTCACTCATTTTTAACTGCAGGCTGCGGGAAAAATGGCGCTTAGCTTCTTTGGTTTTGCCGTTGGCGACATTCGTTAAAAATGCGTTTGCTCGTTTGACTTCAACTTTTGCTGAGTGATGAGCAGCATTTGCCGCTGCTTCAGCTTGAACAGGTGAAGTGGACATAGGAAGTACTTGAAGCCCGAGTGCTAAAGAAACAGCGAGTGGAAGGGCAGCTTTTACTTTTTTCATACATCATCCTCCTTGGCGATTCTTCTACTCTATCAGTATACCAATTTTAGGTAAAAGGAGTCATGTCATTCTAAGATAAAAAAAGCCGATAGGTTATGAATATGGTAAAATAAAGGAGTTATATTATTCGGAAAATTAAAATATCTAAAAAAGGAGGCGCTTTTATGACCTATGATCCGCATTATCATCCATATCCATCTTACCGAGTTCCCGTTTATGCAAAAAAAGGAATGGTATCTACATCTCAGCCGCTCGCAGCGCAGGCAGGCCTTGATATTTTAAAAAAAGGAGGCAATGCCATTGATGCAGCAATCGCCACAGCAGCGAGCCTTACTGTATTAGAGCCCACATCTAATGGAATCGGAGGAGACGCGTTTGCGCTTGTTTGGACAAATAATCAGCTGTATGGACTAAACGCCAGCGGACCTTCTCCGCGGTCTATTTCCATTGATGCGCTAAAGGAAAAAGGATACAGAGATATTCCTAAGTACGGAATGATTCCCGTTACGGTTCCTGGGGCTCCGGCATCTTGGGCTGCTTTATCGAAGCGATTTGGCAAACTGCCTCTTTCTCAAGTACTGCAGCCTGCTATTCAGTACGCCAAAGAAGGATTTCCGCTAGCGCCTACTCTTGCGAAACAATGGAAACAAGCGTACGATACGTTCAAACGACTACATACAAGCGGAGAATTTGAGTCATGGTTTCAAACGTTTGCCCCAAATGGACAAGCACCAAAAGCAGGAGAAATGTGGTCATCCATCCATCATGCCCGTACGCTTCAGCTCATTGGCGAAACAGATGCAGAAGCGTTTTATAAAGGTGAGCTTGCGGATCGTATTGGTGCATTCAGCAAAAAATATAGCGGCTTTTTATCCAAGGAAGATTTGGCTGCTTATGAGCCTGAGTGGGTGAACCCGATTTCCGCTCACTACCGTGGATATGATGTGTGGGAAATTCCTCCGAACGGTCAGGGGCTTATTGCGTTAATGGCATTAAATATCGTCAAAGGCTTTGAGCTTCAAGAAAAAGATGCCGTGAATACGTATCATAAACAAATAGAAGCGATAAAGCTTGCGTTTGCGGACGGAGAAAAATACATTACGGAAGAAGCAAAAATGAGCGTGTCTGTTAGTGAGCTGCTGTCTGATACATATGCAGGCTATCGCCGCAGTCTTATAAAAGAACATGCTCTTCAGCCTGAAGCGGGAGAACCTGTCGGAAGCGGAACGGTGTATTTAGCAACGGCTGATGAAGCAGGAAACATGGTTTCGCTTATCCAAAGTAATTATATGGGCTTTGGTTCTGGAATCGTTGTGCCAGAAACGGGAATTGCCTTGCAAAACCGCGGCCATAATTTTTCAATGGACCCTAATCACGATAACTGCCTTGCTCCTAATAAAAAAACGTTTCATACCATTATTCCAGGCTTTCTCACTAAAAATAAGGAGCCCGTAGGACCGTTCGGCGTGATGGGAGGTTTTATGCAGCCGCAGGGACATATGCAAGTTGTCATGAATACGATTGACTTTCAGCTTCATCCTCAAGCCGCTTTAGACGCGCCAAGATGGCAGTGGAAAAAAGATAAAACGGTGCTTGTGGAGCCAGCTTTTCCCTCACACGTAGCACAAGCGCTTGAACGAAAGGGACATAAAATTGAAGTAGCCGTGGATTCAATGGCATTTGGGCGCGGACAGATTATTTGGAGAGATCCTGAAAGCGGCGTGCTATGCGGAGGAAGTGAATCACGAACGGATGGATTTGTAGCTGGATGGTAACGTTTAAAAAAACACAATAGGTGGAGGAAGAAGCCCGTACTGATTAAAGTTGGGCTTTTTTCATGTCTCAACCACATGTATAAATCTCTTCAAAGAACTTAAAACTAAAACAAACATTTACGTATGTAAGGATAACGTGAACTTAGGGGTTATGTACGGAAAATTTACATTAGACGCTGCTGCGTATCTTTATAAATTAATATAAGCAATAATTGAGCGTGGTGAGAACAGCCGTCTCAAGCTGCCAATTGACATGAGGGTAGGCTAACAACACTTGGTGAAAGGAGCGAAAAGGTGATGAGAAATAAAAAGTTTGAAGTGAAATTTTTACGTGTAATGCTACTTATCGCCCTGGGAATTCTCCCTTTTTTATTTAGAAAACCACCGATTAAAGACTGGCTGCTGGCCTATGTATTTAACGCCTTAACAAATGGTATTATTGATAAATTTATTGTAACTCACGGCCTTCTTCGATATCCAACTCGCTTATTGAAAAAGCAGTTTAGAATTAACGTGTTGTTCGACTTTTTACTGTATCCTATGATATCCGTCATGATTAATCAAGCTACGTATTACGATAAAGGGTTAAAAGTTTTATATAAAATTGTGCTTTTTACGATTCCAATGTTTTTTATTGAATTATGGGCTGAAAAACGAACGAAGCTCATCGAGTGGAAAACAGGCTGGATGTGGTATCACACTTTTACTAGCGTAACGTTAAAATCGTATCTTAACCGAATGCTGATTGGATGGATTCGAAAAATGGAAAAGAAGCAGGAAAAAACAAAAATACAATAGCAGAGATTCTAAAAACGACGTTAGAGAGGTGAACAAAGGTGCATATTTCTGTCCTTCTATGGCTGATTTTTCAAAATATCCATAAGAAAACGTGGAACAAAATACGCGAGCTGTATGCTGGGGTTTTATACGTGAGCTTTTTTAATATTCTCTACTACTTTTTATGTAATGATAAATTGCTTTGGGATTTTAAATCTTTGCATCTTTCATTAAAAGTACTGCGTATTTTACACCTTATGTTCATTACGCCTCTCATGATTTTGTCGTTCTTAGCTACCTATCCGTCTACACTCGCTAAGCAGGTGAAATATATTACAAAATGGGTATGTACAGCTTCCTTTGTAGAATGGGTTGGGCTCAGGTGTAAAGGGATTACATTTAGGCACGGCTGGCATTTAGGGTGGTCAGCACTTATTTATGTAATGATGCTTATCTTCTCGAGGTGGTTTCAAAAAAAGCCTTTTGCGATCTTGCTGCTCTCGGTTTTAGCAACAGTGGTTCTCAGCGTTATCTTTAAAGTTCCCGTGAGCAAACGAATGCTAAAACATCCGCTGAAACGAATATTGACTCGGCCTTTAAAAGATCATGTGACTCAAGCTGTTGCGAATAAAGTAAAGCGAAAATGCCTGCTTCTCAAGCTGTTCTCGTAAGTTCCTGCTCTCTGTGAAGAGCAGGTTTTTTAGCTTACTGGAGGAATAATGTCGGTCAGCAGCAGAATGAAAAAAATCAGGCCCACTCCCGTCAAGCTTAAAGAAGCAAGAAAATAAGCCGTCCAGCGCAAACGAAACGGATTGTGTTCGATATTGGCCCCAGACATCAACCTCATGGAATGAGTTTTATAGTGAGAATGAGCGCTGTTGCTTCCGCTGCTTGAAAACCAAAAAGTCAAAACTGAAAACAAAAGTCCGCTAAAAAACATAAGCTCAATAAAACGGATAGACAAAAAGGATGAGCACGCATAGGTTAATCCAGCTTCCATAAGCAGTGTAATCACAAAAATAAGCTGAAAACTGCTTTTATTATGATATAATGGTAATAAATGTATGGTTGAAAAAAGTATTCAAAACCCGCACGCATCACGATATAAGCTCTTTTATAATGATGAGATTTACTATATACGATACGCTGTGCTTAGCTTCAAGTGCGCAGAATGAAAGCGAGGAGTATGTATGGAGGTAGGAGAGACTGTGATTGCGATATTAGCAGCGGGAGCACTGCTGTTATACGGCACGTTAGAGCTTTGGTTTGCGCCTCGTAATTCTTCTTTTTTTAAAGGGTGGAAGCAAAAACTGGCCGTCATTTTACCGTTATATGCGGTTACATTCGGCATATGGTTCGTGTTTTTTTCGTAATAAAAAGTCTTAAAAAAGGAGGAATGAAAGATGGAAATCAATTCATACCTCATTCGGTTTTCATGTATGCTGATGCTCATGTTTGGAGGATTATTTATTATACGGTATGTAAAAACAGGTGACTTTTATTTAGATCAGCTTCTTGTCTTTGGAGCAGGTTTTGTTCTGTTTATCGGCTCACTTATTTGGAAAAGAAAACATCAGCAGCAAGGAAATAGAAAAGCTTGTTAATCTCATGAAATTGTGACAGTATAAAACAGATAAAAAATGTAATCTCGTGATCGTACCATTGGTTACGAGCTGCTGCTGGAGGAAAAGAAAATGAATGTACCTAATTGCCCAAGCTGTCAATCACAGTATACATATGAAGATGGAAACCTGTTCGTCTGCCCGGAGTGTGGGCATGAATGGGGACAAGATGAAAAAACAGAAAGCACGGAAGAACAGCTGACTGTAAAAGATGCAAACGGGAACCTTTTAAAAGACGGAGATTCAGTTACCGTCATCAAAGACTTAAAAGTAAAAGGAAGCTCATCGGTTGTCAAAATCGGAACAAAAGTAAAAAGCATTCGTTTAGTAGAAGGCGATCATAACATCGACTGCAAAATTGACGGATTTGGAGCGATGAGCTTAAAATCTCAGTTTGTTAAAAAAGCATAAGATTAAAAAAGCCAGGATGAAGAACAACTTCACTCTGGCTTTTTTCTATGCATTTTAACTGATAAAGCGAAATATATAGACCAATTTGTCTATTTTAGAAGGAATCTAGCTAAATGTCCCGAACTTACTTAAAGTGTCTGATAATTTGGATATTAATGGAATGGATGTCCGTTTCATGAAGGCGAAAGGGAGGTAGAAATGTGAAAAAGTTTTTAGCGTTTCAAATTTTAATTGCATTAGTAATCGGAGCTTTTATCGGGCACTTTTTCCCGGACTTTGGGATGGCTTTAAGACCGGTAGGAGACGGGTTTATCCGGCTCATTAAAATGATTGTGGTGCCGATTGTCTTTTCAACCATCGTCATAGGTGCTGCGGGAAGCGGCAGTATGAAACAAATGGGGAGTCTAGGGTTAAAGACGATTATTTGGTTTGAAATCATTACTACCATCGTATTAGGAATCGGTCTGCTGTTAGTGAATTTGCTAAAGCCCGGAGTAGGCCTCGATCTTTCTCATCTTGTTAAAAAAGATATCGGTGAATTGTCTCAGTACACCGAGAAAGTCGTGGACTTTAAACAAATGATTTTGAACATCATTCCAACGAATATCGTAGATGTGATGGCAAAAAATGATTTGCTGGCCGTGATTTTCTTTGCTATTTTATTCGGTGTTGCCGCTTCAGGAGTCGGTAAAGCATCCGAACCTGCAATGAAATTTTTTGAATCTACGGCTAAAATTATGTTTAAATTAACGCAAATTGTTATGGTCACAGCGCCTCTTGGTGTACTAGCGCTAATGGCTGCATCTGTAGGTCAATACGGCATTGCACTTCTGCTTCCAATGCTAAAGCTAATTGGAACCGTCTTTTTAGGTCTTTTTATTATTTTATTTGTTTTATTTCCGCTTGTTGGGTTTTTGTTCAAATTCAACTACTTTGAAGTATTCAAAATGATTTGGGACTTGTTTCTTATTGCCTTTTCAACAACAAGTACGGAAACGGTGCTGCCACAGCTGATGGAGCGGATGGAAAAGTACGGATGTCCTAAACGAGTTGTGTCGTTCGTTATTCCATCGGGCCTGTCATTAAACTGTGATGGCTCCACGCTGTATTTATCCGTTTCATGCGTCTTTTTAGCGCAGGCTTTTAACATCGATATGCCATTAACTCAGCAATTATTTATGATGCTTATACTAGTGATGACAAGTAAAGGAATTGCGGCTGTCCCGTCAGGTTCACTTGTTGTTCTTTTAGCAACAGCCAACGCAGTAGGTCTGCCGGCTGAAGGAGTGGCAATTATTGCAGGAGTAGACCGCATCATGGATATGGCCAGAACAGGAGTCAACGTTCCAGGCCACGCGATTGCCTGTATCGTCGTCTCAAAATGGGAAAAAGTATTCCGCACCCAAACGCCGATCCCGCCTGCATCTCACACGGAATCTCTATAAAACCAACCCCCGCTTTAGCTCATAAAGCGGGGGTTTTTTGTTAAATCTCTAAATATTTATTAACGATGTAGACTAGAGTAATTTGTCATACTCAGCTCTACTCAAAAAAAGAGGACGCGCCGCTTAAGTCTAAAAAAATGCCCTGTGACTGTTTTTTGGTCACAGGGCATTTTTTAGATGAATGTTCACAAATTGTTCACTTACGAAGAAGGAAGATAAAAAGCTATACTAAGCCAAGTAAAAAAGATGAAAAGGATGAGGAATGTGCCAACAACTAAAAAAGAGAGTATGTATTTTGGAATGATGATGTGCGGAGGGATGGTGCTTGTAATGACGGTGTATAACATGTTAATGAATGACGTCATCGGGCATATCACCCTTGCAGAAGGTATTTTGAACTTGGTTATCACGTTTGTAGTCGCAATGACTGTCGAAACTTTTTTCGTTGGTCCCGTAGCAAAAAAAGTAGCATTTTCACTGCCGTTTGATAAGTCTAAACAGTTAAAAGTCGTGTTGATTTTGTCATCATGTATGGTTATTGGAATGGTGCTTTCCATGTCTGTATATGGATTAATTACGATGTCACTTACGAAAGGCCTGCAAGGAGAGTCGCTTCTTTCAAGCTATGCATTTATCGTGATGAAAAACTTTATCGTAGCCTACCCGCTTCAGCTTCTTATTATGGGACCTTTAGTTCGTTTATTGTTTATGAAATTTGTGAAAAAAATCCGGCAGCGGCTTAAGTCAAAACCCTAAGAACGCCTATTTTCTTAGGGTTTTGTTATGCAAAGCTGTTTGGTAAGAAGAGAAGAAAATTCGCGTAAAGCCGCCGATACAAAGGCATCTTTTCGCGTAATAAAAAAAGTGGGAACCTTTCTATATGGCTGCGGCAGCGGAGTTAACGTTAATGAATGGTCGTGATGAGATACAATGGATTTCATCATTACAGCTACGCCCATACCAGCTTTTACACACCCAATAATCGCTTCAATCGTACCAAATTCTAATATCCGTTTTGGAAACACGCCTTCTTTTGTCAACAGCATTTCTAACGTATGTCGATATGCGCATCCGCTGCTGAAGGCTAATAAATTCATATCGTTTAGGCTGTAAAGAGAAGGAAGAGGGTGGCGGCTCACAAGTACAAGCTCTTCATCTTGAGTAAATAAAGAGTTTAGATCAGGATGTTCACAGCTGCCTGCAACAAATGCGCCTTCAAGTTTTCGGGTTAAAACCAGGTGAATAAGAACATCGGTTGTATGTGTTTCTAAAATGAAGTCTACATCCGGGTAGGCAGTGCAATAAGTAGAAAGCAAAGGCGGTAGCCGAAGAGCCGCGGTAGATTCAGTTGCACCTATTTTTAAAGGCCCTATCGGCGTGTACGCACTGCTTTGAACAGTTATAGTGGCTTCATTGGTTAAACGAAGAATTTCTTCAGCATAACGATGCAACAGCTCTCCGCTAGAAGTTAACGTTACGCCTTTACCGCTGCGTTCAAATAGCTGTGTGCCGAGTTCAGCTTCCAGCTGCTGAATGCGCATCGTCACATTCGACTGCACATAGCTTAAACTTTTGGCAGCTTTTGAAATGTTTTTTTCTTCTGCTACCGTTGTAAAAACAAGCAAATCTTTTATATCCATAAAATCTCCTCCTTCAGCTATCATTTTTATTGATGACTTTTATCTTTATTCCTTATTTTACATGATACCATTCCTTCTCTACACTGAAAGTAGAGGTGGAGGAGAGAAAATGAGCAGACAAAAAGCTTCTTATAAGTGGATGATTTTATTTATTGCCACTCTTTCTCAGGCATGTGCAACGTTTGTCACCTACGGAGCGGGGCCATTGGCCGCGTTTTGGCAAAGACTATATGATTTATCGCAGTTTCAAACAGGACTGCTCGTATCAGCTATTCAAATTGGTCCGATCTTTTCCATACTGCTTTTTGGAAACTGGATGGATCGTTATGGAGAAAGGTGGCTTGTAGGAGGAGGATCTATTTTGCTGGGGGTAAGCATGCTTTTTGCCTATAGCGCTGATCATTATTTGTATCTAACAGGCGTACTTCTCGCAGCAGGCGTGTGGTATGGAACAGCACAGCCAGGAGGAAGCAAAGCAGTGGTGAAGTGGTTTCCTTCTCATCATAGAGGCCTTGCCATGGGGATTCGGCAAACGGGGATACCGATTGGAGGCGCTGTCGCTTCAGCAGCATTACCGCTGCTGTTTCATCAATACGGCTGGCATGGGGCTGTTCTCGTACAGGCAGCGGCAGCTATCGGAGGAGGCATTCTTTTTTTTGTATTCTACCGAGAGCAATCATCATCGTCAGAAAAAAAGGAAACATTTACGCTTCGTCATAAAATCAAGCGCATTTCTCAAGATAAAACGCTTTATCCGCTGTTTTTTGTAGGTGTTTCAATGATTTCTCTTCAAATGATTATCGTTGCGCACTTTATTAGCTATTTAACGAAAGCCATAAAGATGGATTTTGCTTCAGCTGGCATTCTGCTGAGCATCACACTGTTAGGCGGAATGGTGGGGAGAATTGTTTTAGCTTGGGTAAGTGATTATGTGTATAACGGAAATCGAAGAACTCCTTTGCAAGTGACGGTTTGGATGGCTGCAGGATTAATAATAGCTATTTCTTATATTGGATTTACTTTGCCTTTTTGGCTACTAACTGCAGTTTGTTTTAGCCTCGGTTTTTTTGCAATTGGCTGGTTTAGTTTGTTTATCGTGCTAATAGCAGAAAAAGCGGATGATCGTTTTATTGGTTTAACGGTAAGCATTGCGTTAACGCTCAATCAATTTGCCATCGTGCTCGCACCGATTTGGTTTGGGCTCCTTGTGGATTGGCTTCGGAGTTACACGTTGGCTTTTAGTACGGTTGCATGCTTCATTGCTTGTGGAGGAATATGGTTAAAAAAAGAGCGAGTTCATGCATTTTTAAATAAAAACGTCACTAAATAAAAAGTGATTTAGGGCTATTTATTTAAGAATAGAGAAGACCTCTTATCCTCTAAAACGTTTCAAAGCCATGCTCCCGGGTACACACAACATTAATGAGGAGGAGATAGTATGGAAGCAAAAGCAAAGAATGTTGTGGGGGTATACGAAACGGAACAAGAAGCAATTCAAGCTGTAGAGAGTTTGAAAAAAGAAGGGTATACATCAGAAGAAATATCTATCATCGGCAAACATAAAAAGACCAAAAAAGTTCAGAAAGAAACGAATACAAAAGCAGAAGGGGCAGCAACTGGAGCACTTACCGGAGGTACGCTAGGGAGCTTGACCGGAATATTAGCAGGTGCCGGGGCTCTTGCCATACCGGGAATAGGTCCAATTGTGGCGGCTGGTCCGATTGTAGCTACATTAACAGGTGCGGCAGCTGGTGCGAGCGTAGGAGGTCTGTCTGGTATTTTAGTAAGTATGGGAATTCCAAAACAGCAGGCCGAACAATATAATGATTCAGTCAAAGAAGGCAGCTTGCTTGTTTTAGTAGACAAAGAAGACTCAGATCATGATGGAAACCCGAAAGCTCCTTTAACCGGAATGATTTTATAGAACGTAAGATACGTAGGAGAAATCTGTCGCAGTGCGGCAGTTTTTTTTTATGCGCTGGTTTTATTTAAGTGAACTTTATTGACAGTAATATTCCATAATAGTTAAAAATATCAAAATATGTCATGGTGTATAAAATAATAATATGCTTTAAATTATAATGTAATATTATTGTAACAATAATGTATTTATTGTTTTATTTTGGGATCGAAATCTTGATGAAAGCTTTAATAGAAGGATTTACGTGCAAGTTCCATCCAATAATTAACTGTTAATTATTATACGTAGTAGAATAATTTTCTAATTTATTTTCGGAAATTACTTTTTAGCAAATTATTCATGTTTGAAAGAGGGCTAAAAAGTATATTTCAAAAGTATGTTTACTTAAAAAGTTAAGCAGGTTGATTAGTAGCATCATTCATTTAGTTAAATTTCGAAAGGAGCTGCTAAAATGAGTATTCAAAAAAGTACAGATAGTTCTAGTTTAGCAGAAGTGATTGATCGAATTCTCGACAAAGGAATTGTCATCGATGCTTTTGCCCGAGTATCACTCGTAGGAATTGAAATCTTAACGATTGAAGCACGAGTCGTTATTGCAAGTGTCGATACGTGGCTTCGCTACGCAGAAGCCGTCGGGTTATTAACCGACAAAGTAGAGGAAGAAGGGCTGCCTGGCCGAACAGAAGAGCGAGGTGCAGGGCTTAGCTTTTAAGTCTTTTAATCGTAAGAAAATTCATTAAATAAATAATAATTAAGAGAAAAGAGGATGAAACATGTCAACAACTGATAGCAATGTGCAAAATGAAAAACAAGAAAATCAGCAGCAGGAAGAAAAAACGCAAAACTCTTTAAATCTTGCTATTTTAGGAGGCGTAGTAGGAGCGGGAATTGGACTTCTTTCAAGTCCTCAAACGAGTAAAAAAGTACTCAGCCGCTTAGGACAATCAGAAATTGTACGTGCGACAGGACAAGAGTTAAGAAGAAACGCACAGGATATTCTAACGCAGCAAGCGATGGGAGCATTAAGACAGACGGCTACAGGCTATCTTGAAAAAGACAATTTAAGCAAGCTGCTGGCACCTAAAAAGAAAAAAGAAGATGCATCAAATGAACAGGGAAATTCGCAGGAAGAAGTCAGCCAAAGCGCAGAAATGGAAACGTCTCAGTACGAAGAGCTAAAAGAAGAAAATAAAAATATGAACGACCAGCTGCAGCGCATTGAAGAGATGCTAAACAAACTCATGGACGCGAAGAAGTAAGATATCCGTCCTTAAGGGGAATTTCATGGATAAAAAAGATGTGGAGAAAGCAGCCTTAAAAGCAGGAAAAAAGATCATCGATCATACGCCTGAACCTGTTAAGGAAAAGGTAGAAGAAAAGGTTAAAGAAAAAGCGAAAGAAAAATTTGTCGAAAAAACTGAAGGGAAACTGCAGGAAAAAGCAAATGAAGCGTCAGAAAAACTGCAGGAAACAAAAGAAAAAAATGCCCAAAAGGTACACGGCAAAGGGGAAGACGCAAAAGAAAAGCTCCAAGACGTCTTACTATCAGTAAAAGATAAGCTTAGCGATGTGAAAGAAGCTGGAGAAAACTTTCAAGAAAAAGTTTCTTCTTCAGACGATAAAGAGAAGTCAAAAAATAAGCGGAAAATAAAAGGCGCAAATCAGATTAAAAAAGCAACGGATATTAAAAGCTCTACTAAGATTAAAAGTTCCAATGATATTAAATCATCTACAGATTTAAAAACAATGGGTTCATAAGCGAAAGGAGAAATGAGATATGTCTATTCAAAAAAGTACTAATAGTTCAAGTTTAGCAGAAGTCATTGACCGTATTTTAGATAAAGGGATTGTTATTGATGCTTTTGCAAGAGTTTCTGTTGTAGGAATTGAGATTTTAACGATTGAAGCACGAGTGGTTATTGCCAGTGTTGATACATGGTTACGCTATGCAGAAGCAGTAGGGCTTCTTCGTGACGACGTAGAAGAAAACGGTCTTCCTGAACGTTCAAATTCAAGTGAAGGACAGCCGCGTTTTAGTATTTAATATGAAGTGATATGGAACCTTCCTTTTTTGAGGGTGGTTCCAGCTTTTAGATTTAACTATTGGAGGCTACTAAAAATGGAAATTAAAAAAATTATGCAAGCCGTGAACGACTTTTTCGGTGAACACGTAGCTCCTCCTCATAAAATTACCTCGGTGGAAGCTACTGAAGATGAAGGCTGGAGAGTTATTGTTGAAGTCATTGAAGAACGAGAATACATGAAAAAATACGCCAAAGATGAAATGCTCGGAACGTACGAGTGCTTTTTAAATAAAGAAAAAGAAGTCATTTCATTCAAACGACTCGACGTCAGATATAGAAGCGCCATTGGCATTGAAGCATAGACGATAAGATGGCAGGAGGAACATAAAAATGACCGTCTTAACAGACAAAAGGAAAAAAGGCAGTGGAGCTTTTATACAAGATGACGAGACAAAAGAGGTTCTTTCAAGAGCGCTGAGCTATTTAAAATCCGGCTATTCCATTCATTTTACAGGTCCTGCCGGCGGAGGCAAAACCTCTTTAGCGCGAGCGCTTGCTAAAAAGAGAAAGCGTCCTGTAATGCTGATGCACGGGAATCACGAGCTCAACAATAAAGATTTAATTGGCGATTTTACGGGATACACGAGCAAAAAAGTAATCGACCAATATGTTCGTTCTGTCTATAAAAAAGATGAACAAGTGAGTGAAAACTGGCAGGATGGCCGATTGCTTGAAGCTGTAAAAAATGGCTATACGCTGATTTACGACGAATTTACTCGGTCTAAGCCTGCAACGAATAATATCTTTCTATCAATATTAGAAGAAGGCGTGCTTCCGCTGTATGGAGTAAAAATGACCGATCCTTTTGTGCGCGTGCATCCCGATTTTCGCGTCATCTTCACAAGCAATCCAGCTGAGTATGCCGGCGTATATGATACGCAAGATGCGCTTCTTGACAGGTTAATTACCATGTTTATTGATTATAAAGACATCGACAGAGAGACAGCGATTTTAACGGAGAAAACGGACGTAGAAGAAGACGAAGCGCGCACAATTGTAACGCTCGTAGCAAACGTGCGAAACCGCTCTGGAGACGAAAACAGCAGCGGACTTAGCCTTCGGGCTTCGCTTATGATCGCTACTCTCGCCACGCAGCAAGACATTGCTATCGATGGAAATGACGAAGATTTTCAAACGTTATGTATCGATATTTTGCATCATCCGCTTACCAAATGTTTGGATGAAGAAAATGCAAAAAGCAAAGCCGAAAAAATCATTTTAGAAGAATGTAAGAATATAGACACGGAAGAAAAGTAAAGGAGCTTGAAAACATGAGTGAAACAAACGAAACAGGTATTTATATTTTTAGCGCCATTCAAACGGATAAAGACGAAGAATTTGGCGCCGTGGAAGTAGAAGGAACAAAAGCTGAAACATTTTTGATTCGCTACAAAGACGCAGCTATGGTAGCAGCTGAAGTACCGATGAAAATTTATCATCCTAATCGCCAAAATTTATTAATGCATCAAAACGCAGTAGCAGCGATTATGGACAAGAACGATACGGTTATTCCAATCAGCTTTGGGAATGTATTCAAATCCAAAGAAGATGTAAAAGTTCTTTTGGAAAACCTTTATCCGCAATTTGAAAAGCTGTTTCCAGCGATCAAAGGAAAAATTGAAGTCGGTTTAAAAGTAATTGGGAAAAAAGAATGGCTTGAGAAAAAAGTAAATGAAAATCCTGAACTTGAAAAAGTATCAGCCTCCGTAAAAGGAAAATCAGAAGCAGCCGGTTATTATGAGCGTATTCAACTTGGGGGAATGGCTCAAAAGATGTTTACTTCCCTTCAAAAAGAAGTCAAGACAGATGTGTTTTCACCGCTTGAAGAAGCAGCGGAAGCAGCAAAAGCAAATGAGCCAACGGGCGAAACGATGCTTTTAAACGCATCTTTCTTAATTAACCGAGAAGATGAAGCGAAGTTTGATGAAAAAGTGAATGAAGCGCATGAAAACTGGAAAGACAAAGCCGATTTTCATTACAGCGGTCCATGGCCTGCTTATAATTTTGTGAACATTCGCCTAAAAGTAGAAGAGAAATAACGTGCTTCACAAATTAGTAACCGCCCCTATTAACCTTGTAGTGAAAATCGGCGAAAAAGTACAGGAAGAAGCTGATAAACAGCTATATGACCTTCCGACGATTCAGCAAAAACTCATTCAGCTTCAAATGATGTTTGAGCTTGGTGAAATTCCCGAAGAAGCGTTTCAAGAAAAAGAAGATGAATTGTTAATGAGGTACGAAATCGCGAAGCGCAGAGAAATTGAACAATGGGAAGAGCTAACAAAAAAAAGAAATGAGGAAGACTAGATGGGAGAATTACTGTATTTATACGGTTTAATTCCAACAAAAGAAGCAGCAGCCATAGAGCCGTTTCCATCTTATAAAGGGTTTGACGGAGAACATTCACTGTACCCAATTGCGTTTGATCAGGTGACGGCTGTAGTTTCTAAGCTGGATGCTGACACCTATTCAGAAGAAGTGATTCAAGAAAAAATGGAGCAGGATATGAGCTGGCTGCAGGAAAAAGCATTTCATCATCACGAGACGGTAGCCGCTTTGTACGAAGAATTTACGATCATTCCATTAAAATTTTGTACCATTTATAAAGGTGAAGAAAGTCTGCAGGCAGCTATTGAGATTAACAAAGAAAAGATAGAGAATTCACTGACGCTGCTTCAAGGAAATGAAGAGTGGAACGTGAAGATTTACTGTGATGATACGGAGCTTAAAAAAGAAATCAGCGAAACGAATGAAAGCGTGAAAGCGAAAAAAGAAGAAATTAGTCACTTATCACCAGGAAGACAGTTTTTTGAAAAGAAAAAAATAGATCAGCTGATTGAAAGAGAATTAGAACTTCACAAAAATAAAGTGTGTGAAGAGATACATGACAAGCTTAAAGAGTTATCGCTTTATGACTCTGTTAAAAAGAATTGGAGCAAGGACGTAACGGGCGCAGCTGAACAGATGGCGTGGAACAGCGTGTTTCTTCTCCCGTCTCTGCAGATCACTAAGTTTGTAACCGAAATAGAAGAGCTTCAGCAAAAACTTGAAAATAAAGGATGGAAATTTGAAGTGACGGGACCATGGCCGCCCTATCATTTCTCGAGCTTTGCGTAAAGTGAGGAATTAACATTATGTCTCTTAAACAATCCATGGAGAATAAAGATATTGCTCTTATTGATATTTTAGATGTCATTTTAGATAAAGGAGTCGCCATTAAAGGAGACTTAATCATTTCCATAGCCGGCGTCGATTTAGTGTATTTGGATTTGCGGGTGCTTATTTCTTCGGTTGAAACGCTGGTTCAAGCAAAAGAAGGAAATCGCAAACCAATCACTTCTGAACAATTTGATAAACAAAAGGAGGAATTAATGGATGCAACCGGTCAGCCAAGCAAATGGACGAATCCACTTGGATCCTGATCAAGCTGAACAAGGCTTAGCGCAGCTTGTGATGACAGTTATTGAGCTATTGAGGCAAATCGTTGAACGTCATGCCATGAGGCGGGTGGAGGGTGGAACGTTGACGGACGAACAAATTGAAAACTTAGGAATTGCACTAATGAACTTAGAAGAAAAAATGGACGAGTTGAAAGAGGTGTTCGGTCTGGATGCAGAAGATTTAAATATTGATCTTGGACCGCTAGGCAGCCTGCTTTAAGCGGTCAGTAGGAGGAACAGTATGGCAGTCGAACATAATATGCAGTCAAGTACGATTGTAGATGTGCTCGAAAAGATTTTGGATAAAGGAGTCGTCATAGCGGGGGACATCACCGTAGGAATTGCAGATGTCGAGCTATTAACGATAAAGATCCGCTTGATTGTGGCTTCGGTTGATAAAGCAAAAGAAATCGGCATGGACTGGTGGGAAAATGATCCCTATCTCAGTTCAAAAGGAGCCAATAACAAAGCGCTCGAAGAAGAAAATAAAATGCTGCATGAGCGGTTAAAAACGCTTGAAGAAAAAATAGAAACGAAACGTTAAAAACTGTACGCTACTTAAAAAATGGAGGGATTTACAATGGCAACTGAAACAAAATTAGATAACACACAGGCAGAAAACAAGGAAAATAAAAATACGGAAAACGGTTCAAAAGAAAAGAACGGTTCAAAAGCAAGCAAAACAACAAGCAGCGGGCCAATCAAACGAGCGGTAGCAGGAGGCATCATCGGTGCAACGATTGGATATGTATCGACTCCTGAAAATCGAAAAAGTCTCCTTGACCGCATTGATACAGACGAATTAAAAAGCAAAGCATCTGATTTAGGAACAAAGGTAAAAGAAAAATCAAAAAGCAGTGTGGCCAGCCTGAAAACATCTGCGGGAAGCTTGTTTAAAAAAGATAAAGATAAATCAAAAGATGATGAAGAAAACGTAAATTCTTCTAGTAGCGAAACAGAAGACGATAACGTTCAAGAGTACGACGAGTTAAAAGAAGAAAATCAAACTCTTCAAGATCGCTTATCACAGCTTGAAGAAAAAATGAACATGCTTGTTGAGCTTAGCCTCAATAAAAATCAAGACGAAGAAGCGGAAGATACAGATTCCGACGAAGAAGAGAACGATGAAAACGAAGAAAACGAGCAGGACGACGAAAACGAAGAAGAAACATCTAAGCCTCGTAAAAAGGATAAAAAAGAAGCTGAGCAAGAAGAGGAAGAAGAAAGTGAAAGTGACGAAGACAGCGAGGAAGAAGAGGAAGATTCTCGCTCAAACAAAAAAAATAAAAAAGTAAAATCAGAAGAAGAAGACGAAGATGAAAGCGAAGAAGAAAAAAAGGAAGCGAAACCAAAAAAGTCAACAGCTAAAAAATCAAAAAATACAAAAGCAAAGAAAAACACGGACGAAGAAGATGATGAAGCAACATCTCTTTCTAGTGAAGACGATACAACAGCCTAAGACGTAAAGGAGGAAAGAAAGACATGAGTACAGGCCCTTCTTTTTCAACTAAAGACAGTACGCTTGAATACTTTGTGAAAGCTTCTAATAAACACGGCTTTTCACTTGATATTTCATTAAATGTAAACGGCGCTGTGATTTCCGGTACCATGATTTCAGCAAAAGAATACTTTGATTACTTAAGCGAAACGTTTGAAGAAGGCAGTGAAGTGGCTCAGGCGCTAAGCGAACAATTCTCTTTAGCAAGCGAAGCGAGCGAATCAAACGGAGAAGCAGAAGCCCATTTTATTCATTTAAAAAATACAAAGATTTACTGTGGAGACAGTAAATCTACTCCTTCTAAAGGAAAGATCTTTTGGAGAGGGAAAATAGCAGAAGTAGACGGGTTTTTCTTAGGAAAGATTTCTGATGCAAAATCAACGAGTAAAAAGAGTTCATAAAAAACGGCGGGGTGATTGCCCTGCCGTTTTTTAGTGATGTGAAGACATGTGCAGCTTCTTTTTTCGATACATGAGGGGAGTCATCTTCATTTCTTTTCGAAACTGATTAATAAAATAGCTTGTACTATTAAACCCTACTTGATAAGCGACGTACGTCACATTTGCTTCTGCTTGCTGCAGCATAACTAAGCTTTGTTGAATTCGATAGTTTAATACATAGGTCAAAGGCGATTTTTTTAACATTTTCTTAAAATATCGACAGCATTCAGAACGGCTCAATTGTCCGGCTTTGGCAATATCATCAAGCGTAATCTTTTCAGCAAAGTGCAAATGAATCCAATTGAGCATTTGCTTCATCCGCTGATTTTTGATCATTTCTTTTTCATTGTATTTCAGCTGCAAACCGTTAAGAATTAAATTTTTCCAAAGTATGCTGAGTTCAGAGGCAATCTCTATTTCATAGTGGTGCGGCTGCTTATGAATCCATGTGTGTATCTTATGTATAGACTCTAACACGTTGTTTCCCCAGGCTTGCTTTGGACTGATGAATAAATGTGATAGATTCGTTGCATGAATGTAGGGATAAACGTAATTTGTAAAAAGCTCTTGCGGCACAAGAAAATGAGGAGAAACATTTAAACAAATGTACACGCAGCCGGATTTGTTTATATCTTCAGTCATATGAAGACATCCGCTGTTAATAAACAGTCCGTAGCCTTGTTTTACAGTCACTGTTTTTTCATTTATTTGAAAAGACGCATCACCTTTTATAACCAATACAAATTGAAGCTCATCATGCCAGTGAAGAGGGATGTAGCCGTTTATGTGATCACTGATCGTCGTTTGATAACATGCTACTGGCAGCTCAACGGTGCGATGGGTCGTTAGCTCTTTTAAGTTTTCATCAATTTTAAAATGGGCTGCTGGCATACATGGTCACCTCAATATATTTATATTTTTTAATGCAATATGCGTATTTTCTGCCCCGTTTTTCACTTATTATAACACTATTCTTATAATAAAAGTGAGGGATGGAAGATGAACGATCTCAGCCGGAAAAAAGGGTTCTTCTTTGTAACAACTGGAGCTATATGTTGGGGGATGGGAGGGACGGTTGCTCAAAAGCTTTTTCAAGAATTTGAAATCAGTGTAGACTGGCTTGTTTCAGTACGGCTGCTCATTGCGGGTTTTTTGCTGCTAATGATTTCATGTATAAAAAATAATCATTCTCACGTATTTGGAGTATGGAAGAACCAAAAGGCAGCTCTTCAGCTCGTCGTTTTTGCCATATTTGGTATGCTCGCCGTTCAGTATACGTATATGGCTTCTATTAAGCATGGAAATGCAGCAGTAGCTACGCTGCTGCAGTATTTATCACCGGTGATGATTATCATTTATTTGCTTTTGCGCAAGCAGTCTATATTTACGCGACAAGACGTCATCACTGTTTTGCTGGCACTGGGGGGCTGCTTTTTTTTATTAACAAACGGCTCTATTTCTCAGCTGTCTGTTCCTGTATCTGCCGTTGTTTGGGGAGTGCTGTCAGGTGTAGCAGCAGCATTTTATACGCTGTATGCCGTGCCGCTGATCAAAAAGTACAGTTCGCTTGTCATCGTTGGCTGGTCAATGGTAATTGGGGGAAGCGTAATGAGCTTTATTCATCCTCCTTGGGAAGCGTCAAGCTTATCACCAATAACCTGGGGATATATTTTATTTGTCATTATTTTTGGCACGATGCTTGCTTTTTGGTTTTATGTAGAAAGCCTGCAAAGTCTTTTACCTAAAGAAACGAGTTTGCTTGGAAGTTTAGAGCCTTTAGCTGCTGTTATTACAACCGTTGTTTGGCTGAAAGAGCCTTTTGGTTTTTATCAATGGATAGGCACAGCTTGTATTATTGGATTAGTTTTATTACTCACACGAACGAAACAAGCATCTTCTAAGACGACACTTTCAGCATAAATAGGGGCTTGCTAAAAGAAGAAGCAAACCAATGTCACTTTTCCGCCGAATCTGTAGAAACTCGTTTGACTTTTAAAATCTTTACATATTGAATAAACACTCTTTCTTTTGTAGAGACATTTAATTTAGCAAGTCTTGATGCGTCATCTCGGTTTTTAGCAGATTCTATCACAAAAGTTCCTTTGATTTTGGCTTCATCTTTTAGAACGGAATACTGTATTTCAAATCGTTTTGCTTTCGTTTTCTGCATAGTGATTGATAAGCTCCTTTGCCTGGTAAATTGATGTATTGCTATGAAATAAGCTTCGATAAAAAGGAATAAAAGAACGTAACATATACTACTAAATGAAATGCAGAGCGGCAGTGACTTTTATCACACCACAACCTAGTATTTCATCTTTTTACCAAAAAAGATAGGGTGTTTTACCGTCGCTGCTTATAAAAACTTTTATTCTTTCTGCTTGACCTAGAGTTAACTCTATGGTTTATCTTGTAGTAGTATCATTTCAAGGAGGGGCTTTATATGAAGTATCATACAATTGCTAATACTGACTTACACGTATCAAATTTGATTATGGGAAATATGCGTTTAACAGAGCTTTCTTTACAAGAAGCAGAGAAGCTAATCCGCACAGCGATGGAAGAAGAAATTAACTTTTTTGACCATGCTGATATTTACGGTCCTGATTATGTGGGACAATGCGAAGAGTATTTTGCAAACGCTATACAAATGAATTCAAGTCTTCGTGAGAAAATGGTGATTCAAAGTAAATGCGGCATTAACGCAGCGAAAAATTACTATGACTTTTCAAAGAAGCATATCATAGACTCTGTTAACGGCAGCTTAGAGCGCTTAAAAACAGATTACTTAGATCTTTTATTACTTCATCGCCCAGATCCGCTAATGGATCCTGAAGAAGTAGCAGAAGCGTTTAATGAGCTTCAAAGCAGCGGAAAGGTACGTCACTTCGGTGTGTCGAACCACAACCCAGCGCAAATTCAGCTGCTTGAAAAATATATCAACCAAAAGCTTGTCGTAAACCAAGTGCAGTTCAGCATTGCACATACGCCAATTATAGACTCCGGTATTTCTTTAAATATGGGCATCGACCAAGCTGTGAACCGCGACAGCAGCGTGCTTGAATATTGCCGTTTAAATGATATAACGCTTCAAGCGTGGTCGCCATTCCAAAATGGATTTTTCGAAGGACCTTTCTTAGGCGACAAAGAGAAATTTGGAAAGCTAAACGAAGTGATTGATCGCATCGCAAGTAAGTATAGCGTGACGAATACAGCGATTGCCGTTGCGTGGATCACAACTCATCCTGCAAATATTCAAGTGGTGCTTGGTACGACAAATATTCAGCGTATGAAAGATGCAAGTAAAGGTTCAGAAATCAAGTTAACGCGCGAAGAGTGGTACGATATTTATAAAGCCGCTGGCAACATGGTGCCTTAAGCGCTGCAGTTCTTAAAATAAAGCAGGTAACTCCGTTCGGATATGGAACGGAGTTACCTGCGTTTTACGATAAGTAACTACTGGTTAAGCTAGAAAAAGATTTAGCAGCAGCTCAATTATTTTTGTGACGCCAAGACCTAACAAAAAGGCAATAAAACCGCCAATTACAATGGTAAGCATCATGTGAGCAGTATTCATCGTATTCATCCTTTCAGGTTTAAATATATGTTGCTTGCTGCTTGTACAAAAAGTCTGCAGCATAAAGAGCTCAATGAAGAAGACTATAAAAGAATAAATCCTCGAGATAACTAGAGGTCAAGACAAACTCATCATGTTTTTCTGAGAAGTTTAAGGTGTAGGAGGAAGCAGTATGACGTATACCATTTCACAAGTGGCAAAAAAATTGAACGTGACAATTTATACCATTCGCTATTATGATAAAGAAGGGCTTTTTCCATTTTTAGATCGTACAGCGTCAGGGAATCGTATTTTTAAAGAACAAGATATTGAATGGATTGATTTAATCTGCTGTTTAAAAAGCACAGGTATGCAAATCAAGGACATTCGGACGCTTATTGAAAACTGTACGCTTGAAAATGCCGTGCTTGATAAAAGCCTGCAAATGCTGATGGATCATAAAAAAGCGGTACAAAAAGAAATCGAAGAAATCCATCACAAGCTTGAGACGATTGATTATAAAATTAAGCACCTGCCGGAAATGTACGAGCGAATTGTTAACAAGCCTTCAAACTAAACAAAAAAGGAAGCGTAAAAATGATCGAAAAAGTAGTACCTCTCACTGCAGAGAATATGCAGCAGTGCATTAACTTGTATATGAATGTATTTACAAAAACACCTTGGAATGAGCCGTGGACAGAGAAATCTGCTAGAGAAAGGCTGACTGATTTACTGAACACACCTAAATTTATGGGCTATTTATTTTATGACCAAGGAGAGTTGATTGGAATGATTGCAGGTCACGCGAAAAAATCATACAGTAGTATGACCTTTTACGTGGCCGAGCTTTGCGTCAGCGCAAGCGCGCAGGGAAAAGGGTACGGTTCAGCTATCTTAAGCCGGTTTGAGAACGAACTTCAAAAACACGAGATTAACAGCTTGTATCTCTTGACGGCGACTGGAGGAGCTGCACAGGCTTTTTATGAAAGAAACGGCTATAGTGTCAATGATCAGCGCGTTGTCTTGAAAAAAACGTTTGTTTAATGTTTAGCACCTACATAGAGCAGGAAGAGAGTTGCAGAGTGACTCTCTTTTTAATTAATCTTTTTATCTATTAATATGTAGAAGAAAAGGAAGTATGAACAAGAAAAATAAGGTGATGGGAAGAAGCAGACAAGAAACGGCAGATTAAAAAGATCTATTTTTTTTATAATAGTTAGCCTTATTATGACCTGGTTGATAAGCACATTTAAAAACAGTGCCCATTATGTGGACACTGCTTTTTCATAATAAAGTGGAAAGCTAGCTTTTGGTAAAAAAATTAGCGGAAATGAAGCTGTTCATCACTATTTCTAATGATTAGCAACCGCCAAATCCTCCCCAGCAAGCACAGCCGATGATGATTAATAAAATGAATAATACGATGATTAAAGCAAAGCCACTGCCAAATCCGCAGCCGCCACCGCCGTAACCGTAACCGCCATAACCACAGCCACCATAGAAGCCCATAGATTTCACCTCCAAGTTCTGAGTACATTTTTAACATATGCCTGAAATGCAAAAATGCTCCAAAAATATCCAACGATTTCAATGAAAATAAAAAAAGATAAGAAAATAAGATGGACACGGTACTTTTTTTCACTTTCTACATAGGATGAATCATCCCAAGATCTCATATATGAGCCCCCATGTTATAACAAAGCAGGCTAATACCACTTCCTCCTTAGCCTGCGTACATAATGAAGGAGAAGCCGAAGAATTTTTTCTTCGGCTTCTTATTTTTTACTATGAAATAAACATGTTAGTACTTTCCCTATACCATTCTAAGTCAGGGTCCGCTTCTTTTTGTATGTATTAGGTACTAAAGAGAAATCAAGCTCATTTTCATATAAACCTAGTAATTTTCTTTTTTTCGTAATTCTTTTCCCTTATTTTCAGCATAACCAAGATATTTGCCCAAGACAGCGGATAGGTAAATGCATATTCATGGGTGAAAGCAAAAACAAAAAAACGGAGGTTTCTCTTATGAATTCAGAAATGCATTTTTTACCTACTATGTATTCTCAAGATCATCATCAACTTCAACAAGCAGATGAAAGGTTTATTGGCAGACCGTTTGGCTTTGGCAGACCGTTTGGTTTCGGACGCCCGTTTGGCTATGGCTTTGGCAGACCATTCGGCTTTGGCTTTGGAGGTCCATTTTTAGGAGGGTTAGCAGGAGGGCTAGTAGCAGGTTCACTGTTATCACCATATGGCTTTGGCGGCTACGGTTACGGTGGTTATCCTTATGGTGGCTTTGGCGGTTACGGCTATGGCTTCGGCGGCTGCTGTTAAACGTAAATAAAAGAAAAATCTCAGAAGAAATATTTTTCACATCATTCTTTTCTATAAAGAAATCTGTTTTGGAACGTAAGGCTTTATATCCATCCACAGTTAATCAGAGCGTGCACCCCACTTAATATAAAAAACCACCTGGTGAGTTTCCAGGTGGTTTTTGATTTTTACATAGGGAAGAAATAAAAAATAGCGGCAGAAAGAGATAAAGAAAAGATGTTAGAATCGTGCTTTTTGTTCTTTACATTACAGTAAGAAACGCTTACTATGTGAGAAAATGGAAATGTTAATGAAGCATTCTTTTTACATAACTTTCTGTGAGAAGTAAAAGAGGGAGAGACATAACATGATCGAAAGTCATACTATTTATTTACGCCCGTTAACTGTCAGCGATGCGCACGACAGCCTTCGATTGCAAAAAGACAATCGCGGCTTTTTTGAACAGTTTTCTATGATTCGAGAGCATTCTTTTTATACGTTAGAGAGCCAAGCAGAAAAAATTCAGCGTCACGAAGAGAATAGAAAAAACGATGAAGAATACTATTTTGGTCTTTTTCAAAAAGAGAATAATAAGCTGATTGGCACCATTAGTCTTTTTCAAGTGCTGCGCGGATCTTTACAAAGCGCGTTTATCGGCTATTTCCTAGATCAGCATCATAATGGAAAAGGGTACGCAACAGAAGCCGTAAAAGCACTTGTTGACTATGCGTTTGAAGAGCTGCATCTTCACCGCATTGAAGCCGGCGTTATGCCACGTAATTTGCCTTCTCAGCGCGTATTAGAAAAAGCAGGTTTTCATAGGGAAGGAATTGCTAGAAAAAATGTAAATATTAATGGCATATGGGAAGACCATCAAGTCTTGGCTATTCTTAACCCTAATGATGAAATAGAAGAAATAAACGAGTTCTTAAAATTTTGATATACGTTTTTACATTTAAAATTTATAATGAGAATAAGAGAATAGAACAGTCTATATTTAAATAGTAGGTGACTAAGGTAATGGAAGAGAGGAACATCAATGAAAAAGCCGTTTGGGATGTATTGCAGATGGCTAGCGAAGTAGTCGGAAGCAGGACGCTGTTTGTAGGGATTTTCGACGAACAATTTTCAGTTATGAAAGCCTTTAATAAAGAAGGGGGAAGCCTTGTAGAGGATGGACTAACGCTGCCGTTAGAGCTTGCGGTATGCAACTTAGTTACGTGTGATGAACCCCTTGTTATTCCCAATACAAAACGCGATGTTAGAACGTCTAATTTAGCCATCATTGATGGTGCCCGGGTAGGTTCTTATTTAGGAACACCGATTGTGCTAGAAGACGGGAGAATGTTTGGTACCTTATGTGCGGTCGATCCGGATCCTTATCAGTTTAGCGAAAGTGAAATTCAAGGGTTAAACCGGCTGGCTGGTATTTTGTCTCATATTATTTATAAAAATCAAGCGGCTGTTTTGCCGAAAATTGAAGAGAAAATTCTGCAGCTTGATAAACTGGCGCTCGTAGGGCAGCTAGCAGCAGGATTAGCGCATGAGATTCGAAACCCGATGCAGTCGGTGCGTGGCTTTATTCAATTTTTATTTAATGAAAATGAACAGGCAGAGCCTTTTCAAAAAATTGTTCTTGATGAACTGGACCGCATGAATGAACTTATTAACAACTTCTTGCTTGTCACGCAGCCAACAGCGCCTAAAAAAGAAATCGTATCGATTGTAGAAGTTATTCATGATACCGTTGCTTTCTTGAAAAGTGAAGCTGCGCTATATAATGTCGAAATGAACGTAAGAATAGAAGGAGCCATTCCCCTTGTATCAATCGATCCTGCTCAAATGAGACAAGTGTTTATGAACCTTTTGAAAAACGCCATTGAAGCAATGGAGAAAAAGAAACGCGGGGAAGTAAATCTTATTATCAAAGAATGGGAAGATTGGGCTCTTATTGACATTCAAGATACCGGTTCTGGGATTCCGCTATCCATTATTAATAAAGTAGGAAATCCATTTTTCTCAACAAAAGATGGAACAGGCATGGGGTTAGGGCTTTCTATTTGTAAAACGATCATCAACGAGCATAACGGTAAGCTTGCGATTGAAAGTGATGAGAACGGGACAGTGGTGACGGTTAAGCTGCCTTTGACGCTTTAAGATAAAACAAAAAAGAAAGGAGAGCAAGCACTCATCCTTTCTTTTTTGCTGACCTTTTTAATATGCTGAACTGTCTTCAATCCAGTATTCATAGTCTTCCGCATCTTTTTTATTTAACTTTTTGCCGTTGATGTAAATTTTGTCCCACTCGTAAATTTGTTTATCCAAATAAACGTTAAACACAATGCGCACATGCTCTTTTTCTGTATAATCGTAGCCGGTAAATTGTACAACGTGATGACGGCCTTCTTGCTTGATGTAGGTCCATTTTGGATGATCGTTGTACGTTTCAAGCGTAATTGCTTCGTCGCCGTAGCGAACTACATCTTTAATATTCGTTTTTGTTGGTAAAAATGATAATCCCGCTCCGACTCCAAAAGTAATCACAAGCGCTAAGATGCTTAAACCAATAGCAATTCCGATGTGAGTGCCGCCTTTTATTTGCAGATAAGCTTCTTTCCGCTGCTCCGGCTGAGCTCCGGCTCGAGCTAACACGTTTTTAACGTGCTTATAATACCAGCGGTTGGCACATAGCCCTGTAATAAGTGAAGCACCGCCGAACACAATTGCATCGGACCACTCTGGTATGTCTACAAAGCACAAAAGGGAAAACCAAATTACCTCAATAAGCGTTAAAATAAAAAAGTGCTTATACATTTTTCGGTATGCAAACCAAGCGCTTGTCAGAAAAAAGGCTGCCCAGTTCCACGTGTTGTTTTTAGCTGGATTAGCTGTTTTTCCCCACTTCAAATCATAATAGGACGTATTTGTTCGAACTACTTTATGCTCTTCTTCAAAAGACATGAGTTCATCTACTGCTTGTTCTTCCATTTAAAACACCTTTCATTGGTTATAATCTATCATCTAAAATGACTCTATTATTATACATTATTTCTAGTATTTTTCTATTCTTCCTTAAATTATTTTTAAAGTAAGAATATTTGCGCTGTTGGTTTTTTAACGGGAACTTTCATAAAAAAGAAGAATATGGTAGATTTGAAGAAAAAGGAGCTCCTTGAACATGAATCATTTAAAGAAAGCCCTGTACCAATCGTGGTCAATTCATTCAAGCACAAAGTGGACGGCTGACAATCCTTCTAAGGGACAGTGCGGCGTGACAGCTCTTGTCGTTCAAGATATTAAAGGAGGATATATTTTAAAAACTCCGTGTAAAGAAGGATGGCATTTTTATAATCAGCTTGATGAACAGCGCTATGACTTTACACAAGAACAATTTCCTGAGTCTCTCCAATATGCAGACATTTTATCCAGTCGGGAAGAAGCGTTTATGGATACCAATAAGGAGCAATATGAGGCTTTAAAGAAAAACGTAATGACCTATTTTATACATGAAAATTTGCTTTAGAAAGGAACACATAAATGAAAAGCATTCAGTATTCCATTGTTGATGTATTTGCACAGAGAAAATATACGGGAAATCAGCTCGCTGTTTTTAAAGACGCAGGAAGACTTTCAGATAAAGAGATGCAGCAAATGGCTAAAGAAATTAATTTTTCTGAAACGACGTTTATCACGTCTTCTTCTGCAAAAGGAGAATATAACGTGCGGATTTTTACGCCTAATGAAGAAGTACCGTTTGCAGGACATCCGACGCTCGGAACCGCTCATGTTATCCGAGAAGAACTAGAAGAAAAAGATACAGAGGAACTTATTCTTCATTATAAAGCAGGTCCTACGCTCGTTACATATGATGAACAAAAAGATGTGCTGTGGATGACACAAGGTCAGCCGACGTTTGGGAAAGTGTTAGATAAAAAGCAAGTTGCGGATGTGTTAAACCTTGATGAAGCTTATATCGATATGCGTTTTCCCGTTCAAGAAGTATCCACCGGTCTGCCGGTCATCCTTGTCCCGTTAACATCATTAGAAGCAGCTAAAGAGATACATGTAGACAAAGAAAAATATTTCAAACTGATAGAAAATACAGAAGCGAAAGCGATTATGGTCTTTTCGCCGGAAACCTATCACCAAGATCATCAGCTAAACGTACGAGACTTTGCCGACTACTACGGCGTTCCAGAAGATGCAGCAACCGGCAGCGCCAACGGCTGTTTAGCAGCATATTTAGTTAAATACCGTTATTTTAATCAGCAAGCTATTGACATACGTGTAGAACAAGGATACGAAATAGGAAGACCTTCACGGCTGTATGTAAAAGCTAGTTATGATGGAGAAGCTTTTTACATTCAAGTAGGCGGAAAAGTAGAGATGATTGCGAGAGGCGAATGGATTTTGTAACAAGCCGTTCATCTGCTGTTCACAATAAGTTCTTATCCTAATAAAAACGCAATAGGACCACGGCGTTTGGTTACACTAGTAAACAGATAGATACTGAAAGAATAAGTGATGGCGGCCAAAAGGCCGCCATTTTAAATGGTTGATAAAAGGAGTGGCAGAAAAAATGATTCACATTTTACTGGCGGATGACGATGAGCATATGCGGCAATTAGTTCGTCACTATTTGCAGCTTGAAGGCTATATGGTGCATGAAGCAAAAGACGGAGAGGAAGCTTCGGGTCTGCTTGCTAAGCAGCACATTCATTTAGCGGTTGTCGATATTATGATGCCTCATAAAGACGGATATGAAGTTTGCGAAGAAATACGCAGCTATTATGATTTTCCCATTATTTTATTAACAGCAAAAGATCAGCTCGAAGACAAAGAAAAAGGCTTTTTAGCAGGAACAGATGACTATGTGACAAAGCCGTTTGAACCAAAAGAATTGATTTTCCGAATCAAAGCACTGCTTCGCCGATACGAAGTGGTAAATGAAAAGATGATCGTGCTAAACAACACCTCTATCGACCGAAAAAGCTATGAAGTGCACTGCAGCGGACGACTATTAATTCTTCCAATGAAAGAATTTGAATTATTAGCTCAGCTCGCGAGCTATCCAGGAAGAATTTTCACAAGAGAAGAATTAATTCACCTGATATGGGGAGCGGATTTTAACGGAGATAACCGCACAATCGATGTACACGTGAAAAGGCTGCGCGAAAGGTTTGAACATACCGATGATTTTGTCATTACGACGGTTCGAGGCGTCGGCTATAAGCTTGAGGTGAGGGCAAAATGAAGACGCTCTATTTGCGGATTGTTCTGACGACCATTGCTGTAATGGTATTTAGCAGTCTCCTAGCGTTTATTTTAGCAAACGTTTATTATCAGTACAGCTTAAAACCTTATAACGATCAAAAGCTTACGCGTATGGCAAAAGACATTGGGAGCTTTTACGAAAGCAATAGGGGCGTGGATCAACAAGCTTATTTACAGCATATTAGTAAATTGGGCTATCAAATATATGTGGTGGACAGGAGCGGACATGAGACGTTTTACGGACGGGAATTTAGAAATCAGCGCTTAGAAAAGAGTGCTGTCAAACAAGTACTGGACGGAAAAATGTATCACGGAATTGCAAACTTTCCTTCACAGGTGTTTGTGACGGGATTTTTTGATAATGTGTTAGCCAATAGCATCGGCGTGCCGTTAAAAGGAGAAAGTAACAAGCAGCAAGCGCTGTTTATTCGCCCTGATATTCAGCTGCAGTTCGGGGAAATGCGCATTTTTTTCTCGGTCATTTTACTGCTGATGATTGTATTAAGTATTTTATTTGTACTTATTAGTACGCGTTATTTAGTAAAACCAATTGTCAAGCTAACGGAAGCGACAAAACAAGTGGCAAAAGGAAAATACAACGTCGAGCTGTACGTAAAGCGCCGAGATGAAATCGGCGCGCTTGCTTCACATTTTTCCGAGATGGCTAAAAGTTTAGAGCAGCTTGAAGAGATGCGCCAAGAATTTGTATCCAACGTGTCACATGAAATTCAGTCTCCGCTGGCGTCCATTCAAGGATTTTCGAAAACGCTCCGTTCTGCTAATCTTTCAGATGAACAGAGAAATGAGTACCTGTCTATTATTGAAGAAGAAAGCCGGCGCATGTCGTCACTCAGCAAACAGCTGCTTACGCTTGCTTCACTTGATAAAGAAAGTGAGCATATCGAAAAAAGTACGTTTGATGTTGCAGCTCAAATCAAGCAAGTGCTGTTTATGACGGAGTGGAGCTGGCGTGAAAAAGAGCTGGCTATTGAAATGGATCTTCCTTCAACGATGATTTCAGGCGATCAAAAACTGCTTCATCAAGTGTGGACAAATTTGATTACAAACAGCGTAAAGTTTACGGAAGAAGGAGGAACGCTCTCTCTTCGCGTTGGCATGGAAGACACGCATTGCCACGTGGAATTTCAAGATACGGGAATCGGTATGTCAAAAGAAAGCCTCCCGCATATTTTTAATCGTTTTTATAAAGAAGATAAAGCAAGAAGCCGGACGGAAGGAAGCAGCGGTCTTGGCTTAGCGATTGTAAAACAAATTGTCGAAATGCACGGAGGTTCCATTCACGTTGAAAGCGAAAAAGGAAAAGGCAGCACCTTTCACGTTTATCTTCCGAAAATGTAATGAGCCGTTCATCTTCCATTCATTTTCTATTTTTATACTTTAAATAGAATTAAAAAAGGAGATGAAAGAAACATGTTTTTGGCTTTACGTGAATTGAAACATGCGAAGCTGCGCTACTTACTCATTGGCGTGATTATGGTGTTAATTGTATGGCTTGTGCTTTTTGTATCAGGCTTAGCAAAGGGGCTTTCCTCTGACAATGCTTCAGCTGTTCAAGAAATGAAAGGAAATTACGTTGTGCTTCAAAAAGAAGCGGATCAACGCCTGACGCGCTCTGTTTTATCCATAAACAAAACAGAAGATATTCAACAGCTAAGCGGCAAGAAAAATGCTGAGCCGCTTGGTGTGATGATGACAGCAATTATAAATGAAGGAAAAGCCAAAAAAATAGACGCCTCGTTTTTTGCCATAAGCACAAGCGGCTTTTTAGCTCCGAACGTAACAGAAGGGAAGATGATTACGGACGATGCGAAACATGAAGCCGTGGCGGACTCTTCGCTAAAAGAAGAAGGAGTAAAGCTAGGTGATATGATAAAAGATACGGCTTCAGGAAAAAGCTTTAGAATTGTTGGTTTTACAAAAAATCAGTCGTTTAGTCATGCGCCTGTTATTCATATTAATTTTACAGAGTGGAAGACAATTGAAAGCACAGGTGCCTTTAATGCAGTGGTGTTAAACATGAACGATAAAAAAGCACATGCTCTTCAAAAAAAGAAGTCGGACATTGATGTGATTAGTAAAGATGAAGCGTTAAAAGGAATTCCTGGCTATCAAGAAGAACAAGGCTCGCTTTTAATGATGGTCGCGTTTCTGTTTATCATTGGCGCTTTTGTATTAGCCGTTTTTTTCTACGTGATGACGCTTCAAAAAATGAATCAGTTTGGGGTGTTAAAAGCGATAGGAGCAAAAACAAGTTATTTAGCGCGAACGATTTTATCTCAAGTGGTTGTGTTAACTTTATGCAGTCTCGCTATTAGTATTGGACTGACGTACGGAGTAGCTGCCATTTTGCCTGATTCGATGCCATTTCACTTGGATTTATCGCTAATCGCCGGCTGTTCGGCGCTGTTTGTAGCTGTTTCTGTACTGAGTTCATTATTGTCGTTGTATCGCGTAGCAAAAGTAGATGCAGTTGAAGCGATTGGGAGGGCTGTTTAATGAGTGAAGAAAAATTAGTTTTAGAGAGTGTTAGCAAGTCATTTGGAGACGGAGAAAACGCTGTAGTCGTGTTAAATGACCTATCGCTGCGTGTAAAAGCAGGAGAGCTTGTGGCGATTGTCGGTCCTTCTGGTTCCGGGAAAAGTACCTTTTTATCCATTGCAGGCGCGCTGCTTTCGCCGTCTAGCGGACGTGTGATTATTGACGGAGACGAGATTAATAAAATGTCTCCATCACAAATGAACAGCATTCGCCTGAAGAAAATTGGCTTTATCTTTCAAGCAGCTAATTTAATTCCGTATTTAACGGTTCGCGATCAGCTTCTTCTTGTCACGGAACTAGAAGGAAGTCGAAATAAAGAAGCGAAAAAAAGAGCGGATGATTTGCTTGAAAAACTAGGGCTTGCTCATCGAAAGCATCACTATCCTGAAAGTCTATCGGGCGGAGAACGCCAGCGGGCAGCGATTGCAAGAGCGTGGATGAATAACCCTGAAATTATCTTTGCAGATGAACCGACGGCAAGCTTGGATTCAGAGCGAGGAAGAGCAGTCGTGCAAATGCTCGCAGATGAAGTAAAGCTAAGGGGCAAATCAGCTGTAATGGTTACGCATGACCAAAGAATGCTGGATTTATGTGATCGCGTTGTGTGGATGGAAGATGGAAAATTAGTAGAATCAAACAGCGTGCAAGTTTAAAAAAGTGCTGCTCTTGACAAGAGCAGCACTTTTTTTGCGTTCTTCATTGTGCATATATTTGTCGTCTCAATTTGGAGCTTCCATACATTTGCTTCTTTATTAGTAGATGGGTTAGTTATTCATATTCCACTTCTTTAAAAAGCGTATAGCCAAAATAAAACAACGCTATTTAGGAAGGAAGAAAATAAGAAACAGGAAATGAAAAGGCAATGAAGAAATAGTAAAAAGGTGATGAAACGATGAGAAAAAGGAGTGAAAGCAATGATTAAAAAAGTCGGTCAAATTATGGTGTATGTAAACGATCAAGATCAAGCGGTAAAGTTTTGGACAGAAAAAATGGGATTTCAAGTTATGTCTGAACAAAATAATGAACAAGGCATGAAGTGGATTGAGCTAGCGCCGGTAGCGGGTGCTGAAACAACTATTATCCTTCATAACAAACAGCTAATAGCAAAAATGCAGCCAGAGTTAAATGTCGGGACTCCTTCGCTGCTGTTTTTTACAGAGAATGTGGATGAACTATACGGAGATTTAACAGCTAAAGGCGTAACAGTGGGAGAAATTGTATCCATGCCTTCAGGAAAAGTCTTTAACTTTTCAGACAGTGAAGATAACTATTTTGCAGTTATGGAAACCGTAAGTAATAAATAGAAGAAAAACAAAAAACACCGGGAGTATATACATTCTTCTCGGTGTTTTACAGGCAAAACAGGGGGGATTACTCTTCATTACCATTAGTGAAATTAAATTCAGTTAGCTTATTTCGCCCGTACTTTCCTGCGATTTGTCCTTCTTGATTAGCATTTTGCCCGCCGTTTTTGGCAATCTGTCCACCTTGAGATGCATTTTGCCCGCCGTTTATAGCAATTTGTCCGCCTTCATATGCAATATTTGTATAATAATTAATGGTTACACAGCATGTTTTTTTCTTGCGCGGACGCTTTTTAAAAGAATAATCGCTTGCTACATAATATTTGTCATCTGCTGAATTGTAGTAGCAATAATATTTTTTTATAGGATTCACTCCTTTCATCATAACTACTATATTTTATTCGTTATGCAAAGGTGTGCTTGTACACACGTGTATTAATATTCGTTTTATTTCTACAGAACGTAATAAGCTATTTTATAAGTCAAGGAGTGATGCTTCTCATGATAAAACTAATAGGAGAAAAAGTGTCGTTAAGAGAAGCGACACAGGAAGACGTTAATGAACTTTATTACTGGAAGTACGAAGAAAAAAAACAAGAAGCAAAAAAGTGGAATGCTCCGTACATACCAGAACGAAGACTCACGAAAGAAAAGTATATAAACTCATGGAAAAAAGAATATGAGCTTTTTCCGTCAGTTCCTCGAATACTTGCGATTATTATTAATGAAAAAACGGTGGGGACCGTGAGCTGCTATTGGGTGGACAAGCATACAAACTGGCTGGAAACCGGAATTGTCATTTACGACCCAGACTATTGGAGCGGAGGATACGGAGCGGAAGCTTACCGCATGTGGGTTGATTTTTTATTTGAATCTACACATTTACATAGACTCGGTATGTCCACATGGTCAGGCAATATCAGAATGATCAAAACAGCGGCAAAAATAGGTATGAAAGAAGAAGCAAGAGTCAGAGAAGCACGTATCGTAAACGGTGAATATGTTGATAGCATCAAAATGGGAGTGCTGCGAAGGGAATGGAACAAAAAGGTGCAGCAGGAGCTCTAATACCCTGTGTACTATGTTTTCCTGTAAACGTTTGTTTTTTATCCATAATTGAACTAAGCAGTTTAGTTTGATATATCCTAATACGGGGAATAGAGGGGAGATGGGGACGTGTAAGATTTTTATATAATTTAAAACTTCTTCTTTCATGAACGGAAGAAGTTTTTCTTATGTGAAATCATGTCATATGTCAAATCTAGCATGTATAAGATAGAAAAGAGGCAATATAGCCGTACTCTCTCCTACTACAAAAAAGTTAGAAACAAACTGTGTGTATCTTTATGAAAGAATGCACTTATGGCAGAGAGAATGATGGTTGCGATGGAGGTAACTAGATGAACGTTGATGGAGAAAATAAAGTTCCTCATTTTTATTCACTGCGGTCTGTTTCGCAAAAATTATTTGAGGTTATTACCAAACAGCTGAATGTCCGCACAACGTACGTAACTAGAAAAGGAGAAACAGCGATGACGGTCCTCAGCTCATATAACGAGAAGGAAGAAATTATTCCTGAAGGATACAGCGTTGAATACGGAGGTACATACTGCCGCTTAATCATTATGAATGACGGAGACGTTATGCATACGGCAAATCTGATGAAGGATGCCGTTACCAGACAGCTAGAAGTAACGGATCAATTGCAGGTAAAAGGTTTTTTAGGTGTTACATTAAAAGATTTAAAAGGAAATGTATTTGGAACACTCTGTGTAATGGACAAGCAAGAAAAAGAATTTTCAGGAGAAGATATTGCTTTTTTACAATCAATGGCAGGTATCTTATCTCATATGATCGATCTGGATGAAACACGATATCAGATGGGGTTTTTAAGTGTCCCAATCATTCCGATTACAGAAGGTGTTTCGATTCTTTCTCTTCAAGGTATTATTGATAAAGAGCGTGCGGATCAGATTATGACAGATGTGCTTCACGATGCAGCTCATAATGAAATAGATTACTTTATCATTGATTTATCGAAGCTGCTTCTGAGAGAAAAAGAGTTTCCGAATTTCTTCTTAAAAATGATTACAGCACTTCAGCTCATGGGTGCTCAAGCAGTTATAACAGGTGTAACGCCCACATTTGCGAAAGAGCAAATTAAAAATCATGATTTGAAAAACTTACAGTTAAAAGTCGTGAAAAATATTCAACAAGCTCTTCAATGTGTGGGGTATAACTTAATCAAAACATGAAGCAAGCCTTAGCTCTATGAGCCAAGGCTTATTTTTGTGTATGTATATAACAAGCTGGTATGATCAGAAGCTGTGAAAGCATCAAATGCAGCATAAAGTGAATATAGATAAAGAATATAACTTTATTGAAGCCTTGCGTGATGATCATTACGCATCTTTTGACGGTGTAAGAAATAGCCGCGGGAGAGGCCTGCGTATGGCTGATGATCTTTTTTGTGGTATGCAAAAACATCATGGGGGGGAAATACATGCGAGTAAACTTCAAAAGGTCCGCACAAGCGGGTGTGAATATGAAAAAGAAACAGCCGAGAACACTTCAGTCCACGTTAAACACAATAGGGATACTTATGTTTATTGGAATTTTGATCAGGTGGTGGACCGTGCCGTTTGCCGTTAGTAAGGATCTCCGAATTTACTATAATCAAGATTTTCAAATGACATTGAATGAGTGTAAAGAGTTTCTTGCATTCGTTTTATGCGCAGCAAGCGTGTATTTTAGTTTAGTAAACGTCTACTTTTTAGGAAAAACAGGTAAAAAACTAGTCTATACCGTTCTTGTTTTACTGGCTGTTTTTAACCTCTATATGATGCTTGCACTTCTTGCTGTAGCCACACATTAAAGGCGTGCGTGCAGCTTAAAAGAAAGAGGTCAAACTTCCTTTCTCTTTTAAAGTGCTTTGCGATTTTTTTATGCGAAAAACAGATAGAACTTCAAACATCTTCATTAGTTGAGCTTTCATAGCACTTCCACCTTTTGATATTTTTCACCTGACACACATGTAAATAGTATGTATGTTTTTACTTTCATACAACTCTATCAAATCCATTAAAACAGTTTTATTTTTTAAATTCAACCGAAAAGTATTTTCATTATTTTCCCATAAACTAAACGAGATAAGCTGCTATAAGGTTTAAATCAAAAAAGAAAATTGAAATGATTTTTTACGAGTTTAATATCTTGACGAAAAAATATTTCAGGAATAAGATATGTTACATAAAGTAACGAGTGAAAGAAAAGTTACTTTTAAAAGATTATATTTTTCCTAACAGGAGGAAGAGATATGGAAGCGATGACTTTTGTTTTATTCGGTTCAACAGGTGATTTAGCGAAACGCAAAATTTATCCTGCACTCTATAATTTATTTGTAGACGGGAAAATCCCTAAATCAATTTCTGTTGTGGGATTAGGCAGAAGGGAGATGTCCGATGCTGATTTTCAGAAAAAAGTAAAAGAATCTATTCATACTTTTTCACGTCGCATCGAAAAAGATTCATCTCTTATGGAGCATTTTCTTTCAGCTTTTCGCTACAGCCAATTGGATGCAACGAATGCTGAAGACTATAAAAGTGTGTTAAATCTAGTAGAAGCACGAGAAGCAGAACTAAATATTCCAAGCAACCGAATGTTTTATCTCTCCGTTGCACCAGAATTTTTCGGTACGATCGCCGAGCATATTAAAAACAGTGGCTTAGGTGCTACAAAAAGTTGGAAACGGTTAATTATTGAAAAACCATTTGGTCATGATCTACAGTCAGCTCGTCAATTAAACGAAAACTTAAGCAAAGCGTTTAAAGAAGAAGAGATTTACCGCATTGACCACTATCTTGGCAAGTCGATGGTGCAAAATTTAGAAGCGCTGGAATTCGCTAATCCTATTCTTCAATCATTATGGAATAACGAACATATTGCGAATATACAAATTACAGCAAGTGAAACGGTCGGTGTAGAGGAAAGAGCAAGCTATTATGACCATTCAGGAGCCATTCGAGATATGGTTCAAAATCACATGCTGCAAATGCTGATGATGACGGCTATGCACTTACCGGCTCGCATTAGCGCTGATGATATTCGAAACGAAAAAATAAATGTGTTAAAAGCGCTTCGTCCGCTTGTGAAAGAAGATATGGATCTAGACGTTGTTCGCGGTCAATATGAGGCCGGAAAAATAAACGGGTCTTCAGTAGAGAGCTACGTAAATGAGCCGGGCGTATCACCATCTTCTCAGACGGACACGTTTTTAGCAGCCAGACTATATATCGATAATTCGCTTTGGAAAGGCGTTCCTTTCTACATTCGTACAGGGAAAAGAATGGCGGAAAAAGCGACGCGAATTGTTATTGAATTCAAAGACTCGTTAAAAGAGTTGTACTTAGACAAAGGAGAAACAACATCTCCAAACCTGTTGATCATTGAAATTAACCCGCATGAAAATATTACGCTGCAGTTGAACAGCAAAAACCCATTTAATCATGGTCATATTGAGCCTGTACAAATTAATTTTTCAGGTCAGCAAGAAGGAGCACCTGAAGCATATGAACGCCTTATTGCAGATGCATGTGCCGGAGATTCTACATTTTTTGCTCATTGGAAAGAAGTAGAGCTAGCTTGGGAATGGGTTCAGCCGCTTCTTGAAGCGTTTGAGGAAAATACAGTGCCGCTTTATAAATATGCAGCTGGTTCACACGGCCCTGATGCATCACATGCACTTTTAGAAAAAGACGGTTTTAAATGGTGGCTGGATGAAGAAACATCGCGCCGATCACGCGAATTACAGCCAGTTTAATACAAACAAAGCGAAAGAAGGATGACACATGAGTACCAACATAGACACACTTGCAGTTAATACGATTCGCACCCTGTCAATCGATGCGGTGAACGCAGCCAATTCAGGCCACCCCGGGCTTCCAATGGGAGCGGCTCCGATGACCTATGCGCTATGGGCGAATCACTTACAGCATAATCCGGCAAATTCAAGCTGGTTTAACCGAGATCGTTTTATCTTATCAGCCGGTCATGGCTCAAGCTTGCTGTATAGCATGCTTCATTTAAGCGGATACAATGTATCAATAGAAGATTTAAAAAGCTTTCGCAAGCTAAACAGTAAAACACCGGGACATCCTGAATTTGGCCATACGGACGGCGTGGAAGCCACAACAGGTCCTTTAGGTCAAGGAGTTGCAAATGCAGTCGGAATGGCAATGGCAGAAGCTCATTTAGCGGCAAAATTTAACCAGTCAAAATTCCCAGTCATTGATCACTATACGTATACGTTAGTAGGCGATGGTGACTTGATGGAAGGCATTTCTTATGAAGCAATGTCCATGGCTGGCCATATGAAGCTTGGTAAACTTATCGCTTTATATGACTCCAACGATATTTCGTTAGACGGGGAATTAAATCTTTCGTTTAGTGAAAATATCCAGAAAAGAGCGGAATCTGCAAACTGGCAGTATTTGCGTGTAGAAGATGGAAATAACGTAGATGAAGTCACAAAAGCCATCGAAAAAGCGAAGCAGAACACCGAGCAGCCAACGCTTATTGAAGTGAGAACAATTATTGGCTACGGAAGTCCAAAAGTAGCGGGAACAAATAAAGCACACGGTAATCCGCTTGGAGAAGAAGAAGCAAAAGCAACAAAACAAGCCTACGACTGGAAAGCTGAAGAAAACTTCTATGTTCCAGAAGAAGTAAAAGCCCATTTTGAAATGCTAGAAGAAAAAGGGATGAAAGCAGAAGCAGAGTGGAACGAGCTGTTTGCTTCTTACCAAAAAGAATACCCTATGCTCGCTGATGAATTAGAACGTGCCATCACAGGCGAAGCGTTAATTGAAGTGAATGATATTTTAACATTCTCATCAGAAAAAGCGATTTCGACTCGTGTTGCAAGCGGAGAAGCTATTAATTATTTCACTAAATCTGTGCCATCTATTTTTGGAGGCAGCGCTGATTTATCGCATTCCACGATGACGGACATTAAAGAAGAAGGCCCTTACGCACCAGGATATTTCGGAAATCGAAATATTTATTTCGGCGTACGTGAACATGCAATGGGAGCGGCCGGAAATGGAATGGCCCTTCACGGCGGTGTGAAGCCGTTTGTCAGCACATTCTTTGTTTTTAATGATTACTTGCGTCCAGCGATTCGTTTGGCTGCACTGCAAAAGCTGCCGGTCACGTATGTGTTTACTCATGATTCCATAGCAGTAGGAGAAGATGGACCGACTCATGAGCCCGTTGAACATTTAGCTTCTCTTCGTGCAATTCCAGGGCTTACCGTAATCCGTCCGTCTGATGCAAACGAAACAGCTAGCGCTTGGGCTTATGCGCTTCAGCAAGCGGAAGGTCCTGTAGCCTTAGTGCTTAGCCGTCAAAACTTGCCTGTGTTTGAAGAAACAAAACAAAATATCACTGACCTCACTAAAGGAGCTTACGTATTAACCGAAACAAACGATAAGCCGGAGCTGATTTTTATCGCTACAGGTTCTGAAGTAGCACTAGCGGTCAGTGCTAAAACTCAGCTAGAACGTGAAGGTACATCTGTTCGAGTTGTAGCAATGCCTAGCTGGGAGCTGTTTAACAAGCAGTCAAAAGAGTATCAAGAGCGCATCTTGCCTGAATCTGTTTCAAAACGAATCTCTCTAGAAATGGGAATTTCACTTGGCTGGGAACGCTTTGTAGGACCAAAAGGAAAAGTGATAGCAGTTGACACATTTGGTGCTTCAGGAACGGGAGCAGATGTGATGAAGCTGTTTGGATTTACAGAAGAAAACGTAGTGGCACAGGCAAAAGAATTGCTAAAGGCTTAAATAAGAAGATAAATAGAAGGAGCTGTTCACATGAAAGTAGGATTAGTTGGTTTAGGGAAAATGGGGATTAACTTAGGACAAAACTTATTGGATCAGCGTCATGACGTTGTAGCATTTGACGTAAATTCAAACGCAGTGGAACAAATGAAAGAGTATGGTGCTTCAGGAGTATCAAGCTTGCAGGAGCTTGTTCAGTCACTAGAAACACCAAGAGTTGTATGGCTGATGGTTCCTCATACGGTTGTTGATTCTGTTATTAGTGAAGTGAAGCCTCTTTTAGCTGAAGGAGATATCGTAATTGAAGCCGGAAACTCTCATTACAAAGAGTCTATTCGACGCTATAACGAGTTAAAAGAAAACAAAATCCGCTTTATGGACGTTGGAACATCTGGCGGAATGGAAGGCGCTCGTAACGGAGCTTGTTATATGATTGGCGGAGATCGTGAAGCGTGGGAAATTGTTGAACCTATCTTCAGCGATACAGCAGTAGAAAACGGATATCTATACGCTGGTGAAGCAGGCAGCGGCCACTTTTTAAAAATGGTTCATAACGGCATTGAATACGGCATGATGGCTGCAATCGGAGAAGGATTTGAAGTTCTTGAAAAAAGCCAGTTCGACTATGATTACGAAAAAGTGGCGAGAGTATGGAACAATGGATCTGTTATTCGTTCATGGCTAATGGAATTAACAGAAAATGCATTCTCTAAAGATACTAAGCTAGATGACATCAAAGGAGTTATGAACTCTTCTGGTGAAGGGAAATGGACGGTAGAAACCGCTCTAGACCTTCAAACAGCTACGCCGGTTATTGCAATGTCTTTACTGATGCGCTATCGCTCGCTTGAAGATGATACCTTTACAGGAAAGGTAGTTTCCGCACTTCGAAATGAGTTTGGCGGTCATGCTGTGGAAAAGAAATAACAAGTGAAATAGTGGGTATAGTAAAAAAAACTAATGGAGGAATGAAAAAATGAAATTTTTTATTGATACTGCAAACCTTGACGATATTAAAAAAGCATACAAAGTGGGCGTTTTATCTGGCGTCACAACAAACCCTTCTCTTGTTGCAAAAGAAGGCGTAAAGTTTGAAGATCGTATTGAAGAAATTTTAAAAACTGTTCCAGAAGTAGAATCCGTTTCAGCAGAAGTGACGCCGGATGCCGAAACAGCAGAAGACATGATTGCGCAAGCAGAAGAACTAATCAAAATTAATGGCGGGGATCAAAATATTACGATTAAGCTTCCAATGACAATCGCTGGATTAGAAGCGACTCGCTACCTTGCTAAAAAAGGTGTAAAAACAAACGTAACGCTTATTTTCACTGTGAACCAAGCGCTTTTAGCAGCTCGTGCAGGTGCAACATATGTATCTCCATTCCTTGGTCGCCTTGATGATATTTCAGAAGACGGCGTACAGCTTGTGGCTAAAATTGCCGAGTTGTTCCGCATTCAAAATATTGACTCTCAAATCATTGCGGCTTCTGTAAGACATCCGGATCACGTTACACGCGTAGCCCTTGCCGGAGCTCATATTGCAACGATTCCATATTCAGTAATCGAGCAGCTTGTTAAACATCCTTTAACCGAACAAGGAATCGAAAAATTTGCGGCTGATTGGAAAAATGCTGTTCAAAATTAAGTAAAAGATAAAGAACGTGCGCATTCTAGAAAAAGAATGCACCCGTTCTCTCATAATATCCTTAAAGAGGTAAACACCATGAATACAGTAGATGCTAAGATGATTAAAACCCAATACGGTTCAGAGGTTTATGTAGATGATGTAGAACATATTAACTTTAAAAGCCTTCATGCGCCGAAAGTTAACCAGCCGCTCTATCGCATTGAATTTGAAATTGGCTACTTTTTATTAAAAGAACACAGATATTACGAGTACGAAAAAAACTATTTTTGGCTTGCAGTAAGCGAAGATTTTAGTAAGCTAATTATTCAAGAACCTGATATGGAAAGCTTATTTGGAGCTAAAAGCGAAGAAGAAAAAAAGGCGACAAAAGAGCTTTTAAGTCAGTGGCTCATTCATACAGAGGCTTATAAAAAGCAATTAAATCAGCATATTAATGACTGCAAGAAAAGTAATAAGACAAATGAGAGCATAACGGCTGTTTTAGAAAAGCTGCTGAATATTTCAGCAGCAGACATTGAACAAGCCCCGATTGAGAAATTAGCTGCCTCACGATCAGTTTAACTTAAAAAAGTAGGTAGGCATTCATAGCTGCACTTGAAAAAGATGCTTCGTTTAAAACGCGAGCATCTTTTTTTCAGTTTCAACTATTTAACTCTTTAAAATTCCTATGTTAAAACGACTCTATTACTTATTTCGCTAAAGCCCCCGTTACTTGAATAACTTATACCAGTATAAAGTGGTTCCAATAGTAGGATTATATGACTGCTTTAGTGTGTCAACTCCACCTAGTATGAATCCTTGTTTTACATAAAATCTGCATGCACCAAGATTATCATCTTGTGCTTCCAAGGACATTCCTATAAGTTTTCTTTGTTTTGCCCACTCTTCTGCTTTATTTAAGAGAAACTTTCCAACTCCGCTGCCTCTATAGTCTTTTTTAGTAGCAATGTTTTCAATATAACAGAAGCGATTGCAATCCTTAATGATTCTAATCTGTCCTATGCAAGTATTATTCATATAAGCTAAAAACAAAGCTTTATCCTCTCGGTTTATATATTGGCTCCAATCAAGTTTGTCATCTGGAAAACGTGTTTCTCTAGCTTCGTCAAAAAGAACTTCTTTATAAGACCACCTTCCTGATTGTAAACTGGGGACAACTCTGCCATATAGCTTAAAATAATCATTTGTCATATTGATATCCTCTATTAAGTCATTATTTAATGGAGAAATAATGAGTTTACTTTCACTGCCCAATAGTACACACTTCCTTTTATGATGTTTTGAAAATATTTTATTTAAGGATAAGTAAACCCTATCTTATTCAATATGACTGCCCGTTAGCTGAATAAGCCTTTCTTTATACAATACTATAAAAAGGAAATTTTCCCTTGCTATAATTAAAAGCAGCAATCCTTACAAAAAGCACCTTAGGAAAATAAAGGATAGTAATAAAAGCGACATAATTGTCGTTTTTACATTGACGAATCAATTCCAGGAGGTTACATTATATTAAAACGACAACATTGTCGTTTTAATATAAGGAGGCTGAAATGATGCTTATTACGATGTTAACAACGGGAACGCGGGGAGACACCCAGCCTTTTATGGCTTTAGGATTAGAGCTAAAAAAGAAAGGATACCGTGTACGAATTGCGGCTTCAGAAGCTTATCAAAACTTCATAAAATCGTATGGATTCGAATATGCCATGCTTCGAGGAGATGTTTCTAAAATTATAGAGAGCGGAGCAGCAGACGACGCGATTAATGCAGACAATCCTCTCAAATTTTTTTCAAGCTTAAAAAATGAAAAGATGATGGGTATGATGATGAATATACAAGAAGATTTGCACAAAGCATGCAAAGGAGCCGATGCAATTGTATATCATCCAGGTGCGGCAATTGGTTACTTTGCTGCTAAAGAGATGAATATACCAAGCATTCTAGCCAGCCCTTTTCCAATGACACCAACAAAAGACTATCCAGCTTTAATTTTTTATGATCGACCACGATTTGGAAAAATATATAATAAGCTGACGCATCGTATTTTTGAATGGGGATTTTGGAAAGTAGTAAATGGTCCTTTAAAAAAATATTGGGTTCAGCAGCATGGAACAGGACCTAACGATTTTTCATGCCCGTATCCAAAGCAGCGTACAGCAGCTAACCCAACCATTATTTCGTCAAGTCCCACTGTATTTTCCGTATCTAAAGATTGGCCTGAACACGTTCATTCCTACGGAAATTGGTTTATGGACAGTGACCATAGCTATCAGCCGGAAGAGAAGCTGGAAAGGTTTTTAAAGGCTGGAGAATCGCCAGTTTATATTGGATTTGGAAGTGTTGGTGATAAAAAAAACGCAGGCGAAACGACTGCTTTAGTGATTAAAGCCTTAAAACTTGCCGGGAAACGAGGTATCATCAATACAGGAGGAAGCGGAATGAATCACACAGAAGAGATAGCAGAAGACATTTTATTTGTAAAAGATATTCCTCATGAGTGGCTGTTTCCTAAAATGTCTGCCGTTGTTCATCATGGAGGAGCAGGAACAACAGCCGAAGGCCTCCGAGCTGGTGTTCCAAGTATTATTGTTCCTTATGGAAATGACCAATTCGCTTGGGGAAGAAAAATTCACGAGCTAGGAGCTGGAGCAAAAGCCATTCCGAGAAAAGAATTGACGGCTGAAAAATTATCCGCAGCCATTTCCTGTACGCAAGTTAATGAAATTCGATCCAGAGCACAAGAAATCGGAAAACAAATCCGAGCTGAAAAAGGAGCTGAAAAAGCAGCTCAGGTGATTATTGATGCACTCGAGACATTCGAAAATAAATAAAAAAGTAAGCGAGCGTGAAAAAATGCCAAAAGTAAGGGAAGGATACGCTGAAAAAAAGAAGCAAGAGATTTTAGAAGCAGCCAAAAGAGTATGCAAGAGCAAACCGGTGCATGATGTAGCCATGCGAGATATCGTTTTGGAAGCTGGAATGAGTCAGGGAGGCGTGTACAAATATTTTTCAAACCTTGATGAAGTATTTGTTGGACTTCTTAATCAAGAAAGCGTCAGCTATAAAGTAAAAGATAAAATTGAAGCCCTACTTCAGACAAAAAAAGATTCCTTTGAAATGTTGCATGATTTTATTATGTATATTGGAGAGCATATCCAAGAATCGATGACAGCAGGAGGAGAAATTTACTTTGAACTAGTAGCGTTGTATTCAAAAGACCCTCAGCGTTTTATGAAAATTGAAGATCAGCTAGTTGAAGTCTCTAACCTTAAATATATTCAAAAAAAGCTTCACGACTTTATTACGCAGCAAATAGAAGTAAAGAATTTCTCTCCGGCTGTACCAACAGATGATCTGCTAGCTTTTATGGCTACAGCGATCAACGGAATTACACAAAATCCAGCGCCGGTTTACAACGTCGATGAAAAGAAACAAGTTGCTGAGGCGGCAAACGTAGAACGGCATGTCAATACGCTTTCAATAGCCGTTCGAAAGCTATTAGGAGAATAAGTACAGCTGTAATATTAAAATGCATCTTATAATATTGCTAGCAGCGTTAAGTATATTTTTTAAAAAGATTTTTTCACTTCTCCGTCTCCTTTGAATAGTTTTGCAAAAATTAAGCATAATACGACTGCAAACTATATTTAAGGAGATGGAAAAAATGAAAAAAGGGCTTATCATTGCTTCTTCAGTTCTTTTTCTTTCCGGCTTAGCTGCATGTGGAGGAAATAAAGACAATAACGCAATGGACAATACTCAAAATGACTTACGCAACACTTCTACAAACGATGGAGTTAATAACAATATCCCAATGGATAACACTGATCAGCCGACAAAGTCAGTTGAAGCAGCACAAAATGTAGAAGATATGAAGGAAGTTGACGATGCATATGTGCTTCGCGATAATAATAACGCGTATGTAACGGTAGACCTAGCTGGAAATGACGCAGCGGACAACAATGATAACGGCAAGGTGAACACCGTAACGTATAACGGCGATACTTATCATGAAGTTTCAACTGATTTTGAGCAAAAAATTGCAGACCGCGTAAGAGAAGCAGATAGTAAAATCGACAAAGTATACGTGGCGTTTGTAAACACGGGCTTAGACAATATGAACAACAACAATAACGTACCTGGCGTAGATAAAAATGACAAGATGTATCGAGATGATGAAAAAGACAACAACCGTGATCCAGAAGATATTGTAGAAGATCCAAAAGATATGATGGATCGTAACAACAAAGATCAATAACATCAAAAAGGCCTCTGAATCATCAGAGGCCTTTGGTTCATTAACTAAGTTCAAGTAAAGAAATAAAAATCGGAAGAACACAGCAAGAAACGGCTGAAATAAAATCAAGCTCGTTCTGTTTTTTTGCAGAAAGCGTGAACTCCATCAAAATAATTGTCAGGATACTCATGAAAAGCGTTGCATAAAAAAGAAAATCGCGCTGACTTTCCACTAAAAACAACACCGCATTTAAAATCAAAATAACGGCATAAAGAAACTTAAGCAGCAAGTGAAGCTGCATGCTGAATTTATTCTCTTGTTTGTAGCGCAAGATATAAACAAAAAAGAAAATAAATAAAGTTAATTGCCATGAGGCAGGGAGTAGCTGCTGCCATAGATTGTCCAAGAAACTCATTCCTCCTATAAAACGATGATGCATATATGTAACACACACGTTTTTATTTTAAAAGTGAAGAGTATCTTTAGGCAAGAGCAATTTTTCATTTTTTATAGACTTTTAATATAAAAAAAGAAAGGTCATCACGACCATTCTTTTTACTTCACTTCAATTAAAACCTTCGTACCGTCAGGAAACTCGTCTACTTGATGGGAGATCCAAGACCCGGCGCCTCGGTTGTCTGAAGGCTTTACATATTCAATATCAGCACCGCTTCCGCCTTCTTCACAAAAGGCCATCGGAAACTCATCTCGGTCATAGCCGCTTTTAGTCGGAATACCTTTTAAAGACTCACGGCGGTTTTCCTCAGCCCCGTCTCGGTCAATTGTACAAACAGCCGATTTTCCTTTATCGATTGCATGTTGAATGTGCGCTGCAGTTTCAGGGTAACGATCAGCAGGGAAGGTAATTACTTCATCGTAGGAGGTATTCGTTGAAGAGTTCTGCTCTAACGGATTTCCTTCAATCATAACAATAACGGCTAATACTAAAATTAAAATACCAGAAACAATTTTTTTCAATCTGTAAAACTCCTTTATAAAACGTTTATCACTTTTATTTTAAAGTAATAAGAAAAAAATGTAAAAACATATAATGGAACTAGTCAAAATTCATAAGAAAAATATAAGCTCACGTACAGTCGCTGAACGTGAGCTTATGTCTAATGATGAGAGTGATGATGATGCGTTTCGTTTTCAGCTGGCTGCAGTGAACGTAATTCTTCTTTCGATAATTCGCCTACTGCGACTTGCTGAGTAGGAAGGATGTGTTCACCGCGCGCGTTAATATCCGTTTTAATATAGTAAATACCATCTTCCTTAAAGGTTGCTTTGGCTTTATACATACTGCCATCATAATGCGCTTTTACTATTTCAACTTTACCGGGAGCATCTTTTTTCCACACTTTAAACTGAACGCTTTTGGCATCATCCACCGTTTTATTTTCTTGCATTACGTGCACTTCTAGTACCTGTGTGCTCCGTGGTTTTATAGTTTCAGGAAGCATCACATGCGCAGACAGAGGCTTTGGCTGCTTGTAGAGCTTGTCTGCGTTACTGTTTACAGAGCACGCGGAAAGTAAAATCGTACTGAGTATGACCAATCCGGGTATTTTCCATTTGTTCATTGTTACTGCACCTCACATCGTTTCATGCATCATGCGTTTAAAAACCGCTTCAATGCTGGAATTCGTTTGATGACAAAGAAATCTAAAAGCCACACGATAACTAAGGACAGTCCGACTAAAGGAAAGACGAGACCAAACACCACGATTATACACGTCACAATGCGCATTGCATTTCCTTCAGGAACTTTAGGAGCGCCTATGTTTTTAGCTGGTTTTCGTTTCCACCACAGTAAGGCTCCGCTGATAGCAATACCAGCAATTCCGATACAAACAATGAGGCCCATAAGCTGATTTATAAACCCAAACTGTGTACCTTTATGAAGCGTAATACCAAGTGCAATCAATTTTCCCATAAATCCATAGTTATCGTACCGATAATCGGCTAACACAGCGCCGGTGTATTGATCAAGGTGAATGGTTGCTTCATCCTGAGCTCTTGGTGAAAATACAGAGAGCGTATACACGCCTTGAGGTTCTTGCGGAATAGAAATGGTATAGCCGTCGTGCATATGCTGTTCTTTTGCAATATCTACAATGTCATCAAGCGATACTTTTGTATATTGCGAAGCTGTGGAGTTTGGAACTTCTAACGTTTCAGCTCCCCAAGGCACGTCCGCTACATCTTTTGTTTGCACGGTTGAAGTAGGTGCACTGCCTACCCAAATAGACGGAGGGTACCCAACGCCTGCGTTTGTGGCGATTTGCTGAAACGCATTGCCCCACAGTCCTGACCACGGAAGGCCCGTTAGTACGAGAAAAAGCATACCAGCTGAAATCCAAAAGGCCGGTACCGCATGAAGGTCTCGTGCAAGCACGTTTTTACCTTTTGAAAAACGAGGAATCAGCACGCCTTTTATTTTGTCTTTTTTGCGCGGCCACCATAAAAAAGCACCGGTTACAATTAAGACAATCGCCCAGCAGGCCGCAAGTTCTACGATACGATCACCCGCTGTTCCTGCCATTAGCTCTCCGTGAAATTCTTCAATTTGATTCATTAAGCGACTCGAATCATCCAGTTTTCCTACAATGTGACCATTGTGAGGATTAACAAAAATCGTATATGTATGGTCTTTTAATGAGATTCCTACTTCTGAAGAACGAGTGGAGCGCTCACTGGGCTTATACGTCAACACGTCAGCGCCTGGATACTTTTCCTTTACAGCCTGCACTTGTGCTGAAGGGGATGTAGACTGTGATTGAGCTTGAACATGATACAAGTCGTGGTACAGTCTTTCTTCAATTTGAGGCCTGAACAAATACACGCCTCCAGTAACAGCTAATATAAGAAGAAACGGAGTAAACACTAAGCCCGCATAAAAGTGCCAGCGCCATATGGCTTTGTATAGGCCTTGAGAACGCGCCGTGCTTTTTTTAATTGTACTTGTTGTTTCTTCGCGCTTTTCCTGCATCATTTTTTCCTCCTTTTTACTAACGAATGTGCTTTCATTATAGAAGGAAAGGGAGAATTAGCCATCACTCCTGAGAGTGATTGTTGGGACTTATAAGAGGAAGCTGCTAATAAAAAAACAGCTCGTGAAAGCTGTTAGTTCATTAAGCCGTTTTGAAACGCATAGCTTGTCAGCTGCACGCGGTTTTCTAAATGAAGCTTGCTTAAAATATTTTTCAAATGGCTTTTTACCGTGTGTTCAGAAATAAATAACTGCGCGGAGATATCGCGGTTCGACAGTCCTTTAGCCACTAATTGAAGTACTTCAAGCTCTCGTGCAGAAAGGGGAGTGTCGGGTTTTTTTATCGATGTTTCTTGCGGAAACTCTTTTAAAATTTGAAACGCAATTTCCTTTGACATAGGAACTTCATCTAAAGCGAACGCACGCAAATAGTTGTACCACACTTCAGACTGCAGGTTTTTTAACAAATAGCCCTGTGCGCCTTTTTTCAGCGCATCAAATAAATCCGTAATATCGTCTGAAACCGTGATAACCACAATTTTAACGTACGGAAACCGAAGCTTAATTTGTTTTGTCGCTTCCAACCCGTCCATCACAGGCATTCCAATGTCCATTAGTACGATATCGGGCATTAATTTTTCGGTCAGTTCAATGGCTTCTTGCCCGTTGGTTCCTTCGCCAACAATAATAAAATCTTCATATTCTTCTAAAATATCGCGAATGCCTTCTCTCGCATGAGCATGATCATCTACAATCAAAATACGAAACGGCTGCATTTACATAACCCCCTTTTTAATGCTAACAATGGTTTGGTTCTGTTTTCGCTCAATGGAAAAGTCCCAGTTCATGTCCTTCGCACGATCTTTCATAATTTGTAAACCAAGCCCGGCCTTGAGAGATTCGGAAGTAAAACCTATACCGAAATCTGTAATTTCACAAATCCATCCGCTAGCCGTTTCACTGGCTGTAATCCAGATTTTATTTGTTTTTGCATGTTTAATGACGTTCATAGCCGCTTCTTTCACACAGGCAAACAGCTCATTTTTTTCTTTTCTGGACAGCGTTGTTTCTGACAGTCTCCAATCTAAATTTACATCTAGTAAATGAGTATGTGTTAAATCATCGACGTATTGATGAATGCTTTCAGTCCAGCTTTCTGAAGTGTCTAAAGGAGAGTGCTTTAAATTTGTAATTGCTTGGCGCGTATCGTCATGAACATGCTGCAGAGTTTGCTTCATCCGGATAAAATCAGGATCCTGCTCTAATTTGTTTTTTCTTCCGAACTTGTTCATTTTAACAGATAGGAGAAACAGCGACTGTGCAATGCCGTCATGCAGTTCACGAGCTAATTTTTCACGTTCAATAAGTGCTGCTTTCTTTTCTTTTTCTTGTCTTAGTTCCTCTTGCATTTTTTCTAAAATAGAAAATAAATAGCGGACAAATACAAGCGTTACAAAAAAGACAAGGAGCGGAGAAAGCACATTTCCCATATCCATTGAGATGTAAGGGAGCAAAAAGGCATGACGAACGTACTCCCAAAGCGCGATGGTCAGAGTTGGAAGAAGCAAAATCAGCCATTTAATTTGTCTATATTTCACGGTATCCCTTCTTTCGTCCATAAAATGTGTCTATATTTTATCATTTGAGCGGAAAATTACTAGAGGAAAGAAGAGAAATCACTCTTAAGAGTGATTGGTACCACCCCTAGCTGAACGGATAAAAGTAGTGGAAAAAAGTCTCATCTGCAATATCATACAAGAAAAATTTTTGAGTGAATGGTATGCTTAAAAAGCTTAGTATGTGACAAGGAGGGGGCATTGATGACAAAAGAAATTCGCACGGCGCACGTTGACGCCGATTTACATATTGAAGCTTATCGTTTTAAAGGGATTATGCAAAAGTTTCCTGCTCATTTTCACGAGTATTATGTGATTGGATTTATTGAAGAAGGTCAGCGTCATTTAATTTGCCAAGGCAAAGAATACATCATTAATCCAGGAGATTTGCTGCTGTTTAATCCGTATGATGTCCATAGCTGTGAACAAATAGACGGCAAAAAGCTTGATTATCGTTGTATTAACGTGACGCCAGAAGTGATGAAAAAAGCTGTTTTTGACATTAACGGCAGTGAAAGTCTTCCGCGTTTTAACAGCAGCGTGGTGCAAAGAAGTGATGCTGTCTCTAGTTTAAAAGAGCTTCATTTACAAATTTTAAATGGTGAACGGGAGTTTAAGAAAGAAGAGTTATTTTTATATTTGCTAGAAGAACTCATGCAGGATCATTCAAATCTTTCTTTTCTTTCGTCAGCCGTTGACACGTCCCATGAAATCACAACAATCTGCAGCTATTTGGAAGACAACTATACAAACAAGATCACGCTGGATGAGTTAAGTCAGCTAATTGGATGGAGCAAATACCGGCTGCTGCGCTCTTTTACAAAGCAAAAAGGAATCTCTCCATACAGCTACTTGGAAACAATTCGAATCAATCAGGCTAAAAAGCTGCTAGAGCAGGGGAAAAAGCCAATTGACGTATCCTTTCTAACGGGATTCAGTGATCAAAGTCATTTGACTCGATTTTTTAAAAGTCAGGTTGGGCTAACACCAAAACAATACATGAAAATATTTGAAAGTGAAAAGAAAACAGGATGCTAGTAATAGCTTAAAAGGGAGAGAAATACTGTGGATCATTTAGCTGCTTACATGCTGATGGCGCTGGTTATGTCGATGATACCTGGTGCTGATACAATTCTTATCATGAAAAATACGCTTCATCACGGAGCAAAAGCAGGACGTTTTACCATACTCGGCATGGCTACAGGCCTCACGTTTTGGACGTTAATTGCTGTGCTTGGCTTGTCTGTTGCTATTGCGCAGTCGGTGTATCTGTTTAACACGATTAAATACATAGGGGCAGCGTACTTATTTTACTTAGGCATCAGAATATTTCTGACCAAAAATACGCTCTCATTAGAGGCCATTTCAGAAGAAACAAAAACTGTAAAGTCTTCATCTAGTCGCTGCTATAGAGAATCATATATGCAAGGGGCTCTTAGTAATTTTCTTAATCCTAAAACGGTATTAGTTTATATTACGTTTATGCCACAGTTTATTAACTTGGATGCACACACAAATCAACAGCTGCTGATACTCGGTTTTATTCTGACGCTTATAGCGGTAGGGTGGTTTTTAATCTTGGTGTATGTAATAGATTACGTGAAAAAATGGTTTAAAAAACCGGTGTTTCAAAAAGCCTTTCAACGATGCAGTGGCGTGCTGCTGATTGGTTTTGGAATAAGAACAATAGTGTAATCGTAGTTAGTAAGCAAAAAAGCCTTATTGAAAAATAAGGCTTTTTTTTACGTTTAAAAACACGTAAACGAAACAATTTGTCGTGTATCCACACCGAAAATGGTCCAAAAACGTCCGTTCCATCTAAATCCTGCAACCGATCGCGGTCCTACAAAAATAGGAAAATACCAGAAGCTAGAGCCGTTTCTAAGCCATATGAACGTGTTGCGGAATAGACATAGAGAAATGGCTCCTGGGTCAACGGCAAATGGAGTTGCCGTTTGTTGAGCCGGAATAAATGCCGGCGGAGGGGAAGTTGGGGCTTGCTGCGGGCTAGGTGCAGGTAAACCGCCTGGTGGTCTAGGTGGACCGGGCGGGAGTTGAGGTCCAGGAAACCTTGTCGGGTACAAATAAAAATCCATGTAGTTAATGTCCATTTTTTAATCACCTCTATTTTTTATCACTATTTTATAAAGTATGAGAAAACTGCCTAAAGGGATTGGGCAATTACAGCGTTTTTTACATAGGTCTTTTTTATAAAGAAAAGTTTGGTTCCTAAGTCGGAAGTAAATTCCTTCATGAACTCGATAAAAGCTGAATAGGATAAAACAGAGTGTGTTTTTAGAGGAGGACTTTTCATGGATAACAATCCAAAAAAGATGTTTACACCGGTTAAGACCTATCAACCTTTCCACAGTATCTATGATCCTTGCCGGCCGATAGGAGTTAAATATTATTCTACACCGCCTCAATTATACATGGGATTTCAGCCGCCGAATCTGCAGCAGTTTTCACCGAAAGAAGCGCTAAAAAAAGGAACGCTGTGGCCGGCTTTTTGGGACTACTATGAAAATCCATACAAAGATAAGAAGAGGGATGAAGAATGAAAAATCTACCTCCGGAGTACTATCAGGATTTAGAAGAAATACAGGCGATTGATTTTGCACTAGTAGAATTAACGCTGTATTTAGATACCCATCCAAATGACCAGCAGGCTATGCAGCAGTTTAACGAATACGCGCAGCAGGCTATGCAGTTAAAAAGAACCTTTGAAACAAAGTACGGGCCGCTTCAGCAATATGGAAACAGCTATACCGACGGAAAGTGGAGCTGGGGAACAAGCCCTTGGCCATGGCAAATATAAGCAGATAAAGGCGGGAGCTATATGTGGGTGTATGAAAAGAAATTGCAGTATCCAGTGAAAGTAAGCACGTGTAATCCAACGCTTGCCAAATATTTAATGGAACAATACGGGGGAGCGGACGGAGAGCTTGCAGCAGCACTTCGTTATTTGAATCAGCGCTATACAATTCCCGATAAAGTTGTTGGACTGCTAAACGATATTGGAACAGAAGAGTTTGCTCATCTTGAAATGATTGCTACGATGATTTATAAGCTAACAAAAGATGCAACGCCGGAGCAGCTGAAGGCAGCGGGATTAGCAGAACACTATGTGAACCATGATAGTGCACTTTATTACAATAATGCTGCTGGGGTTCCGTTTACAGCTACTTATATACAGGCAAAAGGCGATCCGATTGCAGATCTTTATGAAGACATAGCTGCAGAAGAAAAAGCAAGAGCTACATATCAATGGTTAATTGATATATCAGATGATCCTGATTTAAACGATAGCTTACGATTTTTACGAGAAAGAGAGATTGTTCACTCACAGCGGTTCCGCGAGGCCGTGGAGATTTTAAAAGATGACAGAGACAGGAAGAAAATCTTTTAACGAGCAAAAGGAACATCCCTCTTAGTACAGGAGGGATGTTTTTTATTATGGCAGCGTCGATTATACGCTAGAACTGCAGTGACAAGAAACAACCTTTAATTTCCCTTCAACATCTTTCCAAACTCGCGTATAGCTGTATTCGCCTCCGATCGATTCACCGGTTGCCAGTGCCCCATTCAACGCTATTTTTGTAATCGTAACGGCAAGTTCTTGAAACAGTTTAACTTCTTGTTCCAACACTTCCATGCCCGCTATATCAAGACTTTTTGAACGATGAACATTTATATCTTCTTCTTTTGACAACCATTGCCCAAGGTGATTCACAAAAATAAGCTCATCTGAAAGTAATTCTTCTAATAGCTCTATGTTATTAGAAAGCATGGCTGAGCGAAGCATTTCTTCGTATTCTATAACTCTTGCTTGATTCATTTTTAATCCTCCTTTACGCCTTGTGTAACTCTTTTCTATTTCCACGTTGCTTTTCCTTTAAACTTCTGTCCTTAATAAGTTGTGCTAAATTATGTTAATAGAGGGGATAAGTGGACTAATTTTCTGTAAGCACTAAAGATTCTGAAAGACTCGGTTAATTACCTTTAAATGGTAGAAAGTTAGAGTGAAAGAACCTTTTCTTTCCACTTTTCTAGTTATCTTTTTACTATTAAGATGCAGTTTTTTATACTTGTAATTGTAGCGGAATGAACGTTCATTCCGCTTTTGGAAAGAGGTGATAAAGTGGAATCTACTCCAACAAAACAAAAAGCGATTTTTTCTGCTTCGCTTCTGCTGTTTGCAGAAAGAGGGTTTGATGCAACCACGATGCCAATGATTGCAGAAAATGCCAAAGTAGGAGCAGGAACAATTTATCGCTACTTTAAAAATAAAGAAAGCCTTGTAAATGAATTATTTCAACAGCACGTAAACGAGTTTTTACAGTGCATTGAAAGCGGTCTGGCAAACGAAAGAGATGGATACCGAGATGGGTTTCATCATATCTTTGAAGGTATGGTGACATTTACTAAAAATCATCCTCGTGCTCTTGGATTTATTAAAACTCATAGCCAAGGAGCTTTTTTAACGGAAGAGAGCCGCTTCGCATATCAAAAGCTGGTGGAATTTGTTTGCACGTTCTTCAGAGAAGGACAAAAGCAAGGTGTGATTAGAAATCTTCCTGAAAATGCGCTAATTGCTATTTTATTTGGAAGTTTCATGGAAGTATATGAAATGATTGAAAATGACTACTTATCTTTAACTGATGAACTTCTTACTGGTGTAGAAGAGAGTCTGTGGGCAGCACTTAGCAGACAATCATGAAACTTAACAAGTGAAAGAGGGATAACATGACAATTAAAGAAATGCCTCAGCCAAAAACGTTTGGAGAGCTTAAAAATTTACCGTTATTAAACACAGATAAACCGGTTCAAGCTTTGATGAAAATTGCGGATGAATTAGGAGAAATCTTTAAATTCGAGGCGCCTGGCCGTGTAACGCGTTACTTATCAAGTCAGCGTCTAATTAAAGAAGCATGCGATGAATCACGTTTTGATAAAAACTTAAGTCAAGCGCTTAAATTTGTACGTGATTTTGCAGGAGACGGGTTATTTACAAGCTGGACGCACGAAAAAAATTGGAAAAAAGCGCATAATATCTTACTTCCAAGCTTCAGTCAGCAGGCAATGAAAGGCTATCATGCGATGATGGTCGATATCGCCGTGCAGCTTATTCAAAAGTGGGAGCGTCTAAATGCAGATGAGCATATTGAAGTACCGGAAGATATGACGCGTTTAACGCTTGATACAATCGGTCTTTGCGGCTTTAACTACCGCTTTAACAGCTTTTACCGAGATCAGCCGCATCCGTTTATTACGAGTATGGTCCGTGCACTGGATGAATCGATGAACAAGCTGCAGCGAGCAAATCCAGATGACCCAGCTTATGATGAAAACAAGCGCCAGTTTCAAGAAGATATCAAGGTAATGAACAAACTAGTAGATAAAATTATTGCAGATCGCAAAGCAAGCGGTGAACAAAGCGATGATTTGTTAACACATATGCTAAACGGAAAAGATCCAGAAACAGGTGAGCCGCTTGATGACGAGAACATTCGCTATCAAATTATTACATTCTTAATTGCGGGACACGAAACAACAAGCGGTCTTTTATCATTTGCGCTGTATTTCTTAGTGAAAAATCCACATGTATTACAAAAAGCAGCAGAAGAAGCAGCACGAGTTCTAGTAGATCCTGTTCCAAGCTACAAACAAGTCAAACAGCTTAAATATGTGGGCATGGTCTTAAACGAAGCGCTGCGCTTATGGCCAACGGCTCCTGCGTTTTCCCTATATGCAAAAGAAGATACGGTGCTTGGAGGAGAATATCCTTTAGAAAAAGGCGACGAACTAATGGTTCTGATTCCTCAGCTTCACCGTGATAAAACAATTTGGGGAGACGATGTGGAAGAGTTCCGTCCAGAGCGTTTTGAAAATCCAAGTGCGATTCCGCAGCATGCGTTTAAACCGTTTGGAAACGGGCAGCGTGCGTGTATCGGTCAGCAGTTCGCTCTTCATGAAGCAACGCTGGTACTTGGTATGATGCTAAAACACTTTGACTTTGAAGATCATACAAACTACGAGCTGGATATTAAAGAAACTTTAACGTTAAAACCTGAAGGCTTTGTGGTAAAAGCAAAATCGAAAAAAATTCCGCTTGGCGGTATTCCTTCACCTAGCACTGAACAGTCTGCTAAAAAAGTACGCAAAAAGGCAGAAAACGCTCATAATACGCCGCTGCTTGTGCTATACGGTTCAAATATGGGAACAGCTGAAGGAACGGCGCGTGATTTAGCAGATATTGCAATGAGCAAAGGATTCGCACCACAGGTCGCTACCCTTGATTCGCACGCCGGAAATCTTCCCCGCGAAGGAGCTGTATTAATTGTAACGGCGTCTTATAACGGACACCCGCCTGATAACGCAAAGCAATTTGTCGACTGGTTAGACCAAGCGTCTGCTGATGAAGTAAAAGGTGTTCGCTATTCCGTATTTGGATGCGGTGATAAAAACTGGGCGACAACGTATCAAAAAGTGCCTGCTTTTATCGATGAAACGCTTGCCGCTAAAGGGGCAGAAAACATCGCTGACCGCGGTGAAGCAGATGCAAGCGACGACTTTGAAGGCACATATGAAGAATGGCGTGAACATATGTGGAGTGATGTAGCAGCCTACTTTAACCTCGACATTGAAAACAGTGAAGATAATAAATCTACACTTTCACTTCAATTCGTCGACAGCGCCGCGGATATGCCGCTTGCGAAAATGCACGGTGCGTTTTCAGCGAACGTCGTAGCAAGCAAAGAACTTCAACAGCCAGGCAGTGCACGAAGCACGCGTCATCTTGAAATTGAACTTCCAAAAGAAGCTTCTTATCAAGAAGGAGATCATTTAGGCGTTATTCCTCGCAACTATGAAGGAATAGTAAACCGTGTAACAGCAAGGTTCGGCCTAGATGCATCACAGCAAATCCGTCTGGAAGCAGAAGAAGAAAAATTAGCTCATTTGCCACTCGCTAAAACAGTATCAGTAGAAGAGCTTCTGCAATACGTGGAGCTTCAAGATCCTGTTACGCGCACGCAGCTTCGCGCAATGGCTGCTATAACGGTCTGCCCGCCGCATAAAGTAGAGCTTGAAGCCTTGCTTGAAAAGCAAGCCTACAAAGAACAAGTGCTGGCAAAACGTTTAACAATGCTTGAACTGCTTGAAAAATACCCGGCGTGTGAAATGGAATTCAGCGAATTTATCGCCCTTCTGCCAAGCATACGCCCGCGCTATTACTCAATTTCTTCATCACCTCGTGTCGATGAAAAACAAGCAAGCATCACGGTCAGCGTTGTCTCAGGAGAAGCGTGGAGCGGATATGGAGAATATAAAGGAATTGCGTCGAACTATCTTGCCGAGCTGCAAGAAGGAGATACGATTACGTGCTTTATTTCCACACCGCAGTCAGGATTTACGCTGCCAAAAGACCCTGAAACGCCGCTTATCATGGTCGGACCGGGAACAGGCGTCGCGCCGTTTAGAGGTTTCGTGCAGGCTCGCAAACAGCTAAAAGAACAAGGACAGTCGCTTGGAGAAGCGCATTTATACTTCGGCTGCCGTTCACCTCATGAAGACTATCTGTATCAAGAAGAGCTTGAAAACGCCCAAAATGAAGGCATCATTACGCTTCATACCGCTTTTTCTCGCATGCCAAATCAGCCGAAAACATACGTTCAGCACGTGATGGAACAAGACGGCAAGAAATTGATTGAACTTCTTGATCAAGGAGCGCACTTCTATATTTGCGGAGACGGAAGCAAAATGGCACCTGACGTTGAAGCAACGCTTATGAAAAGCTATGCTGACGTTCACCAAGTGAGTGAAGCAGACGCTCGCTTATGGCTGCAGCAGCTAGAAGAAAAAGGCCGATACGCAAAAGACGTGTGGGCTGGGTAAATTAAAAAGAGGCTAGGATAAAAGTAGTTTAGTTGGTTGAAGGAAGATCCGAACGATGAATCGTTCGGATCTTTTTATTGGTAGAGTGAACGTAGATTTCATCTATTTAGTGACTTGTAGCGGTTGATCGGAGTGCAAGGCGAAGTCTTGCAAGAAAATCAACCCCGGTGCATAAAGCGATTTATACGAGTTCATTTCTCCCATTTATTCGTCTTTTGTCCCCACTTCATTTTTATAGCGTCTTAACGTTTCTTCTGCGTGACAGCAGATTTTTTCAATTAGCTTCTGAGGTTCTTCAATAAAAGCATGAGCCCCTAAGGTATAGAAAAAAGAAGCCATGTAATTTATTTCATTTCCATCAGTTATTGTATCGATATAGCCATTCCCATCACGCGCCACCCTCACATGATTTTCAAGCCACGGAACGCCTTTACACTGACGAACGCCTTCGTGTGTCAAGGTTACTTTTAACGAAATCGGCTGTGAGTTTACCGGTTCTGTTTCAAGCCATTCCTTTAACGTAAGAGACATATTTTCGTCTTTTTCTAAAACTTTTAACGAGTGAATACGATCCGCTCGAAATAATAACACTTTTTGCTTATTGAAGGAATAAGCAGGACAGTACCATAAACCGTTATGAGCATAAATTCCAAGGGGTTTGACTTCTTTTCTTGTTTGACCCGCCTTTGAATCATAAAGAAATTCAATATATTTCCCTGCAAGGCTTGCTTCTAAAAGCTCTTTTAAATAAGGAGCGTCAAGGTTTCTTTTAGGATTCCAAAACGCAATATGAGCACTCATTTTATCTACTTTTTTCTTTGTTTCCTCAGACAGGTACACATAAAATTTTTGAAGAGCCGCATGAATTCCTGCATCAAACGGAAGGTCATGATAATACTGCAGAGCTTGATAAGCAAAAAAGATAGAAATAGCTTCTTCTTCCGTAAACAAAATGGGAGGGAGAATACGATTTTTTAGCACTCTGTAACCGCCGCTCCGCCCTTTTTCACTGTAAAGAGGCAGCCCTAATTCACTTAAGTCCAGTAAATAGCGCTGGACGGTCCGCACGGAAAGACCAAATTCCTCCGCTAGTTCTTTTGCCGTAAACGTTCTTTTTGTATTAATAAACATGAGCATATCAACAAGCCGTCTAGACTTAGCCATTTATTTTCACCTTTTTCTTTTAATATGACAAAAAGTGTCGTATTAAGATGATATCATACAGAAACAGTAAAGTTGAAAGGAGAAAAGGGAATGAAGAAAAAAATCGTCGTATATATTGCGGCAAGCTTAGACGGATATATTGCAAGAGAAAACGGAGAGATTGACTGGCTGGAAAGCGTAGAAGGAGAGGGAGACAACGGCTACGAAGCGTTTTATCAAACGTGTGATGCGGTTGTTATGGGAAAAGCTACGTACGACCACGTGCTGAAGCTCACACCTGAGTTTCCGTATCTCGGTAAAAAATGCTACGTGTTTAGCCGCTCAGCTCAAGGAAAAGATCAATATGTCGAGTTTATAAACGAAAGCGTGGCGTTATTTCTCAACAACCTCAGTCAAGAAACTAAAAAAATATGGCTGGTGGGAGGCGCTGATATTCTCGCTGATTTCTTAACAGCAAAGAGGGTGGATGAATTTATTATATCGGTCATTCCCGTTTTGCTTGGGGCTGGTATTCCGCTGTTTAAACGAGGAATTCCCGAAATGAACTTGAAGCTTACCGATATAAAACAGTACGGGCAAATTGCTCAGCTTTATTATGAAAAAGAATAAGCTTTTCGTAATAAAAACTCTTTCTGCAGTGTCAGTGTGCTCATCGTGTATTTAACATCCAGCTATTGTTATTTTAGGGGCAGTGACATCAAGAGCGTCCTTTTTTCATAGTATATTTTTGGGGTGAAAAAATGCCAAGAGTAAATTATCGAGATTCAGACGTTGCTTTAATGGCAAGGATGATGAGAGCAGAAGCTGAAGGCGAAGGAAAACAAGGAATGCTGTATGTTGGAAATGTCATTGTAAATCGTCTTAAAGCAAACTGTTTAGATTTCAAGAATTTAAGATCCGTTCCGCAAGTTATTTATCAGGTGCAGGGAGGCAACTATTCGTTCGAAGCTGTTCAAAAAGGAAACGTATTTTATCAAAGAGCAAGAGGTGTTGAAAAAAGGTTAGCCAAAAAGAATTTGGATTATTGGAGAGAACACCCGGGGAAATATGCACTGTGGTACTTTAATCCATCCGCTCCATGCCCTCCAACCTGGTACGGTCAACCCGCTTCTGGTCAATACAAAAATCACTGTTACTACGAGCCAAAGCCCGGAACATGCGCTAGCGTTTATAACGGATAGATAGCTTAGAAAATATGCTGCATTCTGAAAGTCTGACCTCAAATCCAAACCTTTAGCTGCAGGTGACAAGGTAGTCGTTCTTCATATAATAAAAGAAAGCCCTCTTTTAATAAAGGGGGCTTTTGCTAATTGATGCATTTCTCATTTTGCTTCAAATTTTATGTTTTTACCAGCAGCAAATTCGGATTGATCCTTCGCTTTTGTATCCTTTACCACCCAGGACGTCTTTACCTTAGCTGCTGATAAAATTTCTTTAATTTGCTTATCGTTTAAGCCTTTCGTATAAAGGACAAATTCTCTTGTATAGATGTTTTTATTTTCTTGCTCTTCATCTGCACCGTTGCCAAACCAATATCTTATTTGCTGATCGTCTTTGATGTTATTAAAAGCTTCTTTATAGTTAGGTAGCTTAACTTGAATATTCGACAGGTAATCCGTGCCGCGTAAGGTAAGGGTCATATGTACTTTGTGAAAATCTTTTTTTGAAGGGCTTGTTAACCCTGATGTTCCAACTTCACTAAATTCTTTTTTCGTCAGCGGTTTAACTGTAGTAGAAACAGAAACTTTTGGATCTGAATTATTTGTCACAACGTCTGCGGTACTGCAGGCACCTAAAATGAACAGCGTTAAAAGAGTATAGACTACTCCAAATGCTCTTTTCTTCATGCTCGTTCTCCTTTGTAATTGATAGATAATGGTACTCATTCGCTATGTTCATTGTATTTACCTCCATTTGTTTCAATGTCATGATTAATGAAGAAGAACCAAAAGAGAAATGCCGAAGCATTTCTCTTTTGGTTCTATGAATCTGGATTAAGCGAAGTATGCGTATACTCGGGCATACGCTCTTCTTTTTCCGTTAGCTGAGTATCGGGGCTTTGCTGCTCTTGTGAAATAGGAGACAGGGTAGATTTTTGTTCAGGGTTCATGTTTGTTATTCCTCCTTATATAAAGTGAGCTGTTAATCAAGCGAAAGCAAATCATCTTGAATTCGCTGCGTTAAAGATGCCACTTGCTGCGTTAAACTGTCATTTTCCGCCTGGAGTTTTTGATAAGACTGATTTGCTTTTGAACATAGGTAAGGGTCTGTTTCCCACCAGTCCATGCCAATTTCTCTTGCTTTATCAATAGAAGCGACAAGCAGCCGGATTTTGATTGTTAAGAGTTCAACATCAGCAATTTGCACTTTAATATCTCCAGCAATAACAAGACCTTTATCTAATACTTTTTCCAATACTTCTACAATGGTGCCCAGATGCCCGTTATGTTCCGCCGCCATTTTTTCACTCCTCGTTATAGCACTTTTCCTAGGGGACCTAGATCAATATTTAAATCTTCATTTGTAAAGTTAAACACTGATTTTAGCTCCTCCATTTTGTTCTCTAACTTCATCAACGCCACGCCCAGGTCTTCGATTTGAGCGTCCGTCAGGTTTCCGCTGTCGACTCGGCGAATCGCATGTTTTTCAATGAGCTGCCGCAGTAATTCAATGACGGTTAAAACAAGCTGCGCTAGGCCTTGTTCAGCATTTTCCGCACTCAGCTCAATGCGGCCGTTTCGTTTGAGGTTATTTTCCATTTCTCAACGCCTCCGTTTCCTGTTCAAGCTGCTGAGAAGAAATGATTTGACGATCATGAGAGCCTATCAGCGTTTCTACAGAAGAAATCAATACCCGCAAATCAAGATAGACTAAATCAATTCCGGCAATTGAAATCAATAAATCACCTTTAATGGCAATTCCTTTATCGAGGATCACATCTAATATATCAATGAGGGCGATGTCCTTTTGCTCCAGCGTTTGTTTTCGCAGAGATGTCATCCCGCATCTTTCTCCGAGCGCAGAGTGTCGATATGATAAGCAGGCCATGGTCCCGTTACTTCGATGTTCAGTCCCATTTCACTATAAAACGTTTGCTTGTCGCTAATGGCTTTTAAAAATGATTCTACATTGTTCTTTGAAAGAAGGTAGATGCTGTTCCAGCACATGCTGTAGCTCTCGCCGGTTATTTTTTGACTCCAGTTATTTTTGATTGTGTGGTAAGCGGCGTAGGGGCTTATCTCAGTGTGCAAGTGATCACAAAGCGAAAGCTGTTCTTTTTCTGTTTCTTCTTCGATCAGCCTTTCTATCTTTTTACGTTCAAAAAACTGCCTGCCTGGAGGCAGCGTATTTATTTCTTCTTTTTTCTTTTGGATCGTTTCATTGTTCGTTAGCAGATAGTTCTTTAAAGAATTCGTATGGGCATACACTTTTATATTCCATTCTTCAGATCTTTTTAAAAGCTGAAGAGAAGAGAGCGTTTTTTCTTTGTTATCAGCAATACTTTTTTGACAGCTATCCTTGCTTTTGTAGACCGTACAAAATTTCATGGGAAGAAGCGTGTAGTGACTTTGTAAGAAAAGAAGAATCTCATGGTGATGCATGGCTTTGTCCTGCAGCCATTTCATATCGTGCTCGATCTTTTCTTTCAGCATTTCTTCCGAATACTCATCGCTTGGCAAGTCGCATACAAATGCGGTAATGTCATCAAAGCAAAGAGCATAGATAGGGTTGTTCTGATCCATACCTTCAAGTGAAGGAAAGGGCATTTCATTAGCTTCTTCGGTTGGAACTAGACCATATAAATAAATGAGCTTTTCCATCTTTTAACCTCACTTTTGTTTCTTCGTCATTGATTCCCATCTTTTTAATTCATATTCTTTTGCTGCTTCATACCTCAGCAGTAGTTCTTTTTCTTTTTCCATATATGCATCTTCTGGTATTTCTCCAAGCTCATACATCATTTGAAGATGAACGATTTTTTGCTGAATAAAAGAGACATCGTAAAGTTCTTTATCCGCTTCTTCCTTGATTTTCTGTCCGACTTTTACAATGAGCGTAACAGGAGACAGCAGCAGTTTATGAATCATACATTCTCTTCTACCTTTAGTTGAATATTAATAAAGTTATAAGCAGCCCACGGTCCGGAATATTTAAAATCGGCTTTGTGCTTCCATTTTTCATACAGGTCATTTACACGTTCATCAAACGCTGCTTCTTTTTCTCGGTCAATTAAAAAAGAAGCGTTCAAAAGCATTGTTTCGACAATAGGAGGATTGAGTCTCGACGCTTCAGCTATCGGTTCTAAATGTTGATACAGCTCTTTTTTACAGTCGTGCTGAAGCTTTAAAAAGAATTTCTGAGCTGTTTCTCCGTGCGCAATTTGTTTATAAAAATCAGCACTGGCAGAACGCGGGTTTCGTACTTGCTGCAAAGAAGAATCTTGATTCACTTTTTGTCTCAGCCAGTCCGGTTTCCCAATTACTTTTAGTCCGACTTCTATTTTTCCTTTTAACTGTGGGAAAAGAGAGGCGAACTGTGGATATAAGTTTTCTAACAGCATTTCAACATCTTGTTGACTATGAAACACGTTGCCAAAGCTGATTGGAATGACCGAATCATGCTCATTCATTACTTTGGAAATCACCTGCTGGTGCGCTGTGACGTTCTCTTTTGTAGGATGATAAATTTTAAGAGGAAAGGCAGCAGCCACTATAGCTGCATCTCGGTAATGAATGGTAAAAGTAGCTCTTTCTTGCTGATCAATCGTGACGCTGCCAAACGTATGCGCCTCGGTGGCGGGAATACTGCAAAAAATATAAATGCCCGTTTCTTCACTCATTGATTTCTGTTTCATTCCTTTCCATTAAAATAATCAGCTTACTTCTCTGCTGGAGAGCTTCGATAGCGCAGGCTGGTGCGTGAAAAAGACGTAATGTTATGCTGCTTATTGACCAGCACTTCATAGATACCAAGCAGTTCATCTTTTGCATAGCGCCTCATATACTCCTGTTCTTCAAATGCTTCAAGTGTTATTTTCCATCCTCCATTTTGAATCGATTCATACGAAATAATTCGGTGAGGAGGAGCAACGTGTTCTTTAAAAAAATCAGTCACGGATTCCATAATTTCGGCTACTTTCACTTCTCTAACCCACCTTTATGAGTTTATAAATCTAAATCTTGTAAAAGGTTTAGCTGTTCAAGTTTTTTTCCGCCGTTATTCGAAGAAAGAAAATCTTCTCTTTCATTATGAAGCAGCCGAACTGCCTCGGCATACCTCAGCCATGTGTCCACACTGGCAATAACGATTCGAGCTTCGATGGTAATTAATTCAATACCAATAACGGAAATACGAGCGAATACGTCAATTACCACGCCTTTATCTAAGATGCGGTCAACTACTTCAGCTAGACTAGAACAATCGTTTGATTTGTTAATCGTCATGATGAAATTCCTCTCATGTTGCATAGTAAAATATATACGTTTGCTAATCTTGCTATTAATGTGTGTGATATTGTAAAAAATATACAAATAAAACGTCCATAAATTAAAAAATAGTATAAAATACCATGATTATTTTTGTTTTAATACGGGTAGAGTTAAGTACATTACTTTTATCCATTGATGAATGAAAACACATACATAAAAGACAAAGGGAGTGGAGAAAGATGAGAAAAGAAGAGCAGCCGGTATTATCTGATTTTATTGAAAAGGACCAATTTGAGTTAAATTCATATTTAACCTCTTTACTTGAAACGACAAGTGAAAAGAAAGAAAATCAAAGTTGATGAATTGAAAACATAAAGGGCTACTTTCCATGTGGAAAGTAGTTTTTTCATTTGCGAACTTGATATACTTATTGGACAACGAGGTGAGAAAGATGAACAAAAGAGACGTGGTTTCGAGAAGTATTTTAACAAAAGCGACCGGCTTTTTAGCATCTGGTTATACTCATAGTTTAAATCCGTATGCCGGATGTGCATTTTCCTGCAAATTTTGCTACGTGCGAGAGCTGCCAATTCAGCGTTTTAAAGAGATGGAGTGGGGGACATGGCTAGAGCTTAAAGTCAACGCAGCTGAAGTCTATCAAAAAGAAATACAAAAACTGCGAAAAAAAGAGCAGCCGGTGCGCATATTTATGTCTTCAGCGACAGATCCCTATCAGCCTGCTGAGCGCAAAGCAGGCATCACACGTGCCCTTTTAGAAACGATGATCAATCATCCCCCTGATTTTTTATTGATTCAAACAAGGTCGCCACTTGTGACGAGGGATATTGATTTGCTTTTACAGCTTCAAAAAGTATGTGATCTTCGCGTATCGATGACTGTTGAAACGGACCGAGAAGATGTAAAACAAATTTTTTCTCCTTATGCTCCGGGGATGAAACTTCGTATGAACGCGTTAAAAAAAGTAAAAGAAAGCGGAATTTCAACGCAAGTAACCATTGCTCCAATGCTTCCTTTCACACCTGAATTTCCTGAAAAAATAGAAGGAATGATGGACCGAATTTGCATTGATACCTTGTACTTAGGAGACGGTTCCTTAGGTAAAACGTCTAAAAGGCTAGGGATGCCGGAATTATTTGAGAAGTACGGTTTTCTAGACTGGTATGACAAAGACATTCATGTCAAAGCCATTCGTTATTTTGAAAAATTTTATCCTTCTTCGATGATTTATCTGTCTCAAGAGGGATTTGCTCCGTAAAAAAAGAAGGGCTAGAAGAGCCCTTCTTTTTTGTATTAGTTTTTATACGTATCAAACATGTTCGTATCGTCAGGTACGTTTTCTAAATAGCTGATTTTCCCGTTTTCATCTAGCTTAGCAATATCTTTTCCTGTTTGAGTAAAGACGCTGCCAGATGCACGTTTTCCGCATACTGCCCAAGGCGTTTCAAACTTATCTGTACCTTCAACTGCTTTCCAGCCTTCGAACATATGCTTAATATCAGCATTTTCTTTAAACACCATTTTCACAAACAGCTTCCAGTTTTCAATGCCTTGCTTTTCGTGGCCGTTTAAGACAAATACGATATCGTCTGAAAAAAGCCCCACTAATTCTTCAAATGCTTGTTCGCTTGTACGTGATTGATCGAATAAATCAAAATATCTATTTAAGTTTTCCATGATGATCTCCTTTGGGTGCTACAGCACCATTTTTTCTTCTACTGTTGCTTTTAGCATGTCCAGGTTTTCTTTCGGACATTTTTTGTTAATTTCATTTGTGAGCGTAGCAATGGTTTGCCGTTTTAAGATAGACTGCCACGAAGATTCGGCTTCTTCCATTAAATCGGATAATAAGCAAATGTCTTTGTCTTTTAAGTTAAGCATGTCGTGAAAAATACCGCTTGATGAGTAAAGAGACTGCTTACCTTCAATGGCTACGTATACGTCATAAATACGAATTTCTTCCGGCGTTTTCTTTAAGCGAAATCCACCTTTGCTACCAGGAACGGAAGCAAGTAAATCAGCGCTAACCAGTTTGCGAAGAAGCTTTTGAAAATACGTAGGCGAGCCCCCGAGCTGAGTGCTGATGACATCTCCTGGCAACACAGCTTTTTCAGGTAAAAACGTAAGCAGCAAAATGGCATACACCGATTGCTCAACGCCTGTTTTCATATGCAAAAACATCATCTCCTGCTTTATGTGTACAACGTGGATAATGATTATCCATGTTTAGATTATCATACCGCTTATGAAGCAAAAAGTAAAGCAGTTACTTAATATACGCGGGATATTCGTGTATACTGTGAAAGAAGCAGCAACAAAATACGGAGATGAGAGAATGACAACTATTGCAGATATCGCTCGGCTTGCAGGAGTAGCAAAAAGCACTGTATCCCGCTACCTTAACGGAGGGTCTGTGAGCGATGCGACGAAACGAAAAATCGAAGAGATTATTAAAGAAACAAACTATAGCCCAAATGCGTTTGCCCAAAGCTTAAAAGCAAAAAAAACAAACATCATTGGTGTAATTGTTCCGCGCATGGGTTCTTTTGCGACTTCCCGCACATTAGATGGTATTGACCAAGAACTTAGAGACCACCACTATCAAATGATTATTTCCAATTCTAATCAAGATTTAGAAAGAGAAATCGAAAATATCTATACGCTGGCTAAGCAGAAGGTAGCAGGTATTATTCTTCTTGCCGTTCAAATCACAAAAGCTCATTTGGAAGCTTTCCGCACAATTTCAATTCCCGTTTTGCTAATTGGACAGCAGCATGAAGAAGTCCACAGTTTAATTCACCAAGACTACGAGGCGGCATGCGACATTGGAAGGTACATAGGAGAAAAGGGGCATAAAAAAATTGCTTTTTTAGGCGTAACCGAAAAAGACATAGCTGTAGGTGTAAAGCGAAAAGAAGGTGTAAAGGAAGGTCTTAAAGACAGAGATTGCGAGATCCGCTGTTATCAAACAAGCTTTAACATGAGCGATGCAATCGGGGCCGCTACGGCTGTGATGAAAGAATTTAATCCGTCCATCATTGTATGTGCGACCGATAACATTGCACTTGGCACGTTAAAGGCAGCTTATTTAAACGGACTTCGCGTTCCGGAAGATGTATCCATTACCGGCTTTGGAGGCTACGAAATTACGGGTGTGATTCATCCTAGCTTAACAACCGTAAAATATTACTATAAAGAAGCGGGACAAATGGGGGCACAGCGAATTATTAAGCTAGTCAACGGAGAAGAAGTTGAAAAGCTTACACTTTCTAACTATGAATTGATTGAAAGAGAAAGCGTTGACAACCGCTTTGTATAAAAAAACGATTTTTTAACTATATCAAAGAAGGAGGTGACCATAGTCACCTCCTTCTTTGATTAATGCTTCACGACTTTTGTTGTCGCTCCGCTGCTAACATTCCCCGCAACATCTTTGGCCGTCACGGTAAGAGTAGTGCCTGCTTTCTGCGCTGGTATTTTTACAGAGTACGTTCCTTTAGAAGAAGCCTTGGCAGATCCAAGCGATTTACTGCCCGCTTTGACTGTTACAGTAGAAGAAGCCTCCGCTTTTCCCGTAACCACTTTATCATTATCATCGACTTTATTGACAGTTGGCTTATTAGGCGCTACGACATCGGCTACTTTCGCGGAAACGCTTGGACTTACGTTTCCGGCGCTGTCTTTAGCCGTTACGGTAAGAGTTGTTCCGGCTTTTTGAACACTTATATTAACAGAAAATGTGCCTTTAGAAGACGTTTTGGCAGATCCGAGCGTTTTGCTGCCAGCCTTAACTGTTACAGTAGAAGAAGCCTCCGCTTTTCCCGTAACCACTTTATCATTATTACCGACTTTGTTTACGGCTGGTTTATCTGGAGCGACGTTGTCTACGAATGCTGTGCTCAGAGCATATAGATCATCCACGGTATTATCGTCGTAATCATCATCAAACTCATAATCAGTGGCGCCTATGTAATATGTTCCTGATTTATTTACCTGATAGACTTGAACTTCGACTCCATCGCTATAGTCTGAGCCTTGGTAGATTAAATTCTTGTTATCTTTAAAGTCTTTTTCAGCTGCTGTAAAGGCAAGGTCAATTGCTGGAGAATTGGTCGTCCCAGCTACAAGCAGTGCGCCTTTAGCAGGGACATTCACTTTATAAAAATCAACGTCATACATAGGAAGCATTTGTCCGAGGATTGTTTTTTCATTTGGCAAACTATTAGCTTTGTTAAAATCATTATTTGGCTCTTTTTCAAACAGTGGATCATCGTTTGCAGAGGAGCTGTTCATTTGTTTTGAATTCTGAGATGAAGAAAGAGAAGGAGCTTTTTCTAAGGAATGAGTTGCATCGCTTTTTAAATCATTAAGTACACGTTGATTTAGATTCTTTTTTTGAAGAGGCTTGTCCATATGCTGGTCTATTAGTTTTTTTGAAACACTTTCACTTTTATTGGTATCTGCTTGAACAGACTGAACGGATAGTGTTGATGCTAATAAACCAGCAGAAACTAGGGATATTATACCTTTTTTATTCATATTTTTATTTTCCTCCTTTAAAATATAAGACTATAGAACCGAATCTATCATACTATAAGAAAGCGAATACAACTACAGGTTTTTATATTCATTTTTCGACATCCTTTCTAGAAAAGCGACAGTAATTTTACTAAATTGAAAGTGAATAAAAAAACGATTGACAGAATGTAGGAGATGCTATAGTATAAGTGGTGTAAATACAAACAAATAATTGAACGTATCTCCTAAAGGGGAGTAGCTTTAACAGCAAAGTCGTCATTACAGAGATTATCTCTCGGCTTTGTTGGCGACATTATGTTGTTAGCAAGACCTTTACCGCTTATTTGGTAAGGGTCTTTTTTGTATTCAATTATAAAAAAGGAGGAAAAGGCTCGGACATTTAGAGGAGAAACGTTACATAAAAAGAGAAGGTGGAGGTAACTATGGAGGAACTAATTGGGGTATCAGTGCAAGGTTTGCTGCAAATTATTTTTCTTGATTTAATTTTAAGCGGGGATAACGCAATTGTTATTGCAATGGCGGCTCGTAACGTACCAAAAGATTTACAAAAAAGAGCGATTTTAATTGGAACAGGCGGCGCGATTGGTCTTCGATTATTATTTGCGGCTATTATTGTCCCTTTATTGAAAATACCATTAATCGGAGCGGTCGGCGGTTTGATGCTGGTGTGGATTGCATATAAATTATTAGCGGACAATCACGATCACGGCGACAATCCTCAAGGTGGAGCAACGGTATGGAGCGCGGTTAAAACGATCATTATCGCAGATGCGGTCATGTCATTAGATAACGTATTAGCTCTAGCAGGTGTAGCTCACGAATTTGTCCCGATTATGATTGGTGTATTAATTTCAATTCCGATTATTATTTGGGGAAGCAGCTTTATTATGAAAGCAATGGAAAAATTTCCGATTATCATTTACGCTGGAGCGGCGATGCTTGCATGGTCTGCTGGAAAAATGATTGTTGAAGATAAAATTATCGGCGGATTTGTTCCAAACACAGCTTTACATCTCGCTGTTCAAGTTATCTTAACTATTGCAGTTGTAGGCATTGGGTACATGAAAAACAAAAAAATGAAAAAAGAACAAGCCCACGCAGCTTAAAAAAAGAGCGTACGGATGATCCGTACGCTCTTTTTTTATGATTCGGGGTAGTGCATAAGCAAAAAAAAGCTTGCTTCTTCTTCAGAAGAATTGATATAGCTGTGAGAGGTATTTCCTGAAAAATGCAGAGCATCTCCCGAGACTAATTCATGTTCTTCATTTTCAAAACGAACCGTTAATTCGCCTTCTTTAATAAGTAAGTATTCATCTCCTAAATGAGTTTTCGCTTCGTGCACGCATCCAGGCTTTAATGTGACGATGTAAATTTCAAACTTTTTTTCCGGATGATAAGGAAAAAAAGAATATACTAAGTAATCACCTTTGTTGTCCATGATGGGATCTAGCTGTTTTATGCTTACTTTCTGCACATCCGGGGTGTCTTCTTTCATAAATACAGAAAAAGAGACTTGAAGGCCGTTGGCGATTTTCCAAAGCGTGGTAACCGTGGGACTGGATTTACCCTTTTCAATTTGTGCAAGCATTGCTTTACTAACACCGGTTAATTCGGAAACTTGATCAAGCGTCAAATTCCGATTTTTTCGTAATTTAACAAGATTTTTAGCAATAATATCTTGAATCGCGTCCATTGTTGTACTCCTTTAATTATTATAAAGATAGTATAACATACCGTTGTTTAATATAACGTATAGATGTATAATATAGCAGAAAAGGAGGGAGTACGGTGATTGCAGAAAAAGCAGTACAGCAAAGAGAAAAAGTGGACTTAACGTTCAGACAAGGGGCTAAGGATTGTATCCCTACGCTACTCGGTTACATAAGCATAGGGCTTGCGGCTGGGATCGTTGGAGTATCCTCTCATCTTTCCGTTATGGAAGTTGCTTTATTATCAGCGCTCGTGTATGCAGGAGCAGCGCAGTTTATTATTTGTGCACTGATGGTTGCAAACAGCTCGATTTCAGCTATTATTCTCACAACATTTATTGTAAACTTACGACACTTTCTTTTGAGCGCTACGGTCGCGCCTAAATTTACAAAATATTCGTTATTAAAAAACGTCGGAATTGGATCCCTTCTAACGGACGAATCATTTGGGGTGTCTTCAAGTAAAATTGCAAAAGGTGAGCAAATTAATGACCGCTGGATGAACGGATTAAATATAACGGCTTACGTCAGCTGGATTATCGCCTGTACGACAGGAGCTATTTGTGGCCATATGCTATCAAACCCGGAAGCCTTTGGGTTTGATTTTGCCTTAACGGCTATGTTTTTAGCTCTGCTTGTTTTACAAATTGAAAGCGTGTTACCTTCAAAGCTTAATCATTACTTGCGTTTAATTCTTTATATGGCGATTATTATGATTGTGCTGTCTTTTTTCGTACCTTCACATGTGGCCGTATTGATTTCAACCATTATTGTAGCGACAATTGGGGTGGTGACGGATAAATGAGCATCCACTACCCAACACTCATCGTTATTTTAGGGTGTGCCCTTGTTACCGTAGTTCCTCGCATTGTTCCTTTTTTAGTTGTACGTAACATCGCGCTGCCAGAACCCGTATTAAAATGGCTATCCTATATTCCTATTTGTATTTTAACCGCACTTGTTGTAGAAAACTTTATCATTCAAGCAAATGACAGCGTAAAGATTAACTGGCCCGTCATTATCGTAGTTATTCCAACCTTACTGATTGCCCTGAAAACAAAAAGTTTATCCATCACCGTTATTAGCGGAGTTGGAATGATGGCGCTGCTTCGTTTTTTTCTTTTGTCATGAAAGCTCAAGTTATGCTCTTGAGCTTTTTTACTGTCTCCTTTACGCACGCTTTTTCATATAGTATGATAAGAGTGTAAATTAGAAGCCAATGACAACTAAAATATAGATGAGGTGCTTTTATGAGCGGAGTAGTATCTAAATAGGAACAATTGAATGAAATAAATTAAATAAGCAAGACGGGTATTTTTTGGAGAATGAAGGTACCCTTTATTTGCTTATGGATTTATTTCACTGCCTATGAAGATACCTACAATGCTTTATAAAGGGTTCGGCATTTGTCGCGAGAGAGGCGTCTGTTTTTACAGAGCTTTCTTTTGTGATATGTGTTTAGACACCTTATGAACGCAAAAAGCTGTGGGATCACCACAGCTTTTTTTATTTACCTTTTTCATTGCCTTCTAATAAATAGGTATCTTCATATGTGATGACAAATCATAGTGAGGAGAAAAACCATGAATACGATGACATTTGAAAAATTGCAGTATCAGGAATTAAAAGAAATCGTAAAATCTCACTGCGTAAGTGAGCTGGGAAAACAATTAATGGATAAACTTCAGCCGAGCACATCTCTTAAAACAGTAAAAAACCGACTTAAAGAAACAACGGAAGCACGAAGACTTCTAGATGCTGAGAAATCACTTCCGCTATCAGGTGTCTCAGGTATAGGAAGAGTCATCGAAAAGCTTGAAAAAGGCATGATTTTAGAGCCCGAAGAGCTAATGCGCGTATCCGATTTTTTAAAAGGCTGCAGAAAAGTAAAACAATATATGGTGGATAAAGAATTTTTTGCTTCGCTCTTAAGTTCCTATGCCCATTCGATGAAAGAACTGACAGGTATAGAAGAGGAAATTAATTTTGCCATCAAAGCCGGAAAAGTAGACGCTGCGGCAAGCAAAGAGCTCAAGCGTATCAGAAGACATATAGAAGGAACGGAAGCGAAGATTTCAGAACAGCTTGCGAAATTTTTACGAAACGGTAAAAACAAAGAGTATATTCAAGACTTCTTCATCAGTAAAAAAGGAGACCGCTATACGATTCCGATCAAGGCATCCTATAAAAATCATGTTGGAGGAACGATTGTTGAAACATCTTCTAAAGGGTCAACAGTGTTCATAGAGCCGGCATCTATTACAAAGCTGAATGCGGAACTAGCGATTTTGAAAGCAGAAGAAGAGGTAGAAGAATATCAAATTTTAGCGTCTTTAACAGGTTTAGTGTTAGAGAAGCTAGCTGATATTCATATTAATTTAGAGCTAATTAGCCAATACGACATGGTGTTTGCCAAAGCAAAATACAGTAAACAGGCAGACGGAATCGAACCTAAAATTAATGATTATGGATATATTCATTTAAAAGGGGCATATCACCCGCTGTTAACTGGTAAAATTGTTCCGCTTCACTTCGAAATTGGCGAGAATTATCGAAGCTTAATTATTACGGGACCTAACGCAGGAGGAAAAACCGTTGTCTTAAAAACGATTGGGCTACTGACACTCGCTACAATGTTAGGATTTCATATTACAGCTGATGAAGGAACAGAAATTGCATTGTTTGAACATATTTTTGTCGATATCGGCGACAACCAAAGTATTGAAAATGCGCTGAGCACCTTTTCCTCACACATGAAAAATATATCGGCTATTTTGCAAAAAGCAACGAACAATACGCTGCTCCTATTCGATGAAATTGGCAGCGGCACCGAACCGAATGAGGGAGCTGCACTTGCGATTGCAATCTTAGAAAAGTTTTATCATATGGGCTGCATAACGGTCGCGACTACGCATTACGGAGAAATTAAGCGTTTCTCAGAAATTCATCCTGACTTTATGAATGCCGCGATGCAGTTCAACAGTAAAACATTAGAACCGCTGTATCAGCTGTTAATTGGCACATCTGGAGAAAGCAATGCGCTTTGGATTTCAAAGAAGATGAAGGTAGAAGAAGAGATTTTACAAAAAGCAAAGTTCTATATGGAAAGCAAATCGTATGATACAGAAGTCGTCAGAGAAGATAAAATAAAAAAGCCAACTATTTTGAAGGAAAAGAAAAAAGACCGTGTTGAATACCAAATGGGAGATCGAGTCAAACTGTTAGATTATGAAAATCATGCGATTGTGTATAAGTCTAAAGACAACACAAACAATATAGTCGTACTCTATCAGAATGAGTTAATTGAAGTAAACATTAAGCGAGTAGCTCTTGAAATCAAAGCTGCTGCATTATATCCCGAAGGCTATGACCTCGATTCGTTATTTATTAGCTATAAAGATCGAAAAGAGCAGCATGATCTGCAGCGAGGATCCAAAAAAGCATTGCGGAAAATTGAAAAAGATATACGCGAAAATAGATAAAGCAGAAGCCCAGCACTTATAAGAAAGTGCTGGGTTTTGTTTTTATGCAGCTTCTCAAAAATACATAGCGCCCTTTTGTTAATGACTTAAAAGATAAGGAGGTTTCCTTTAGCTATATTAGTAATCTATAGGTATAAAAAACATCTTTCACCTCTCTAATATACCTGAGAGATGCGTTTAATAAATTATTCGTTTGTCGGAACGGGAAGACTCTTGAGGGTTGTAAAACAAAAAGCCATTTTTTTCGCAAAATGTAAAGGAGGCTCGACAGATTGAATATGAAGATACATAAGGACCGGTTCTGTAAAAAGCCAATGGTTATGCAAAGCGCTTACGATAAGACCTTGCCGCGCAGCAGCTTCTGTAAAACGGGGGATTTCTTCTTGTAAAATAGCAATCTCAGCCAAGTTTAACGCGTTTCCCTGTGCGTCTATCGCTTCAAATGATACACCAACAGGAACGACAGAGCTGCTTTTCCGCCCTTGAACATGAGCTTGAAAGCTTCTTTTAAGAGACACTGAGCATCCTGTTGGACTAACTTTGCTTTTAGCGTTTAAAATCTGGCCAAACTGCTGACAAATTTCATTTGTAGTATACATATAAGCTCCTGCCTTTCTTCTAGACTCTTAGTAAGCTTTATGACATCAGAGCTTCACTTATGCAAACAGTGTTCTTATAAAAAAATCCCCTTCACGTTGAAGAGGATTTTTTTATTATTCAGCATGCGATGAGCGTTCATTTAACAAATTTTCATAAAAACGGGCAAGTGAAGCAGAAAGGTATGGAATAGACCATAAAAAGCCGATTCCTAGTGTAATAATACTTAATAAAAACCAGCCAAGAAAGCTTAGTAGCAGCAGGAAGTACTGTCCTTTATAACCATTCATCAACCTGCGGCTTTCTGTAATCGCTTGATTCATCGAGTAAGTAGGATTGTCTTTACAAATATAGTACGTTTGTGAATATGCCAGTGCTTTGATAATTCCAGGAATCAGTAAAAGCAGTGACCACAGCATCACATAAAGAGTCATCAGTACATAAATTCCTAGTGACTTTACATAAAGACCGAAGTCTTGGAATGTTTTAAACAAATGTCCCAATCGGACAGATTCACCTCGCGCCAAACCTAAAAATGCCCAGTAGTTCGCCATGAGAAGAGGCGAAAAGACAATAGCAAAGGCAGTTGAAATCCATGACGCCGAATCAGATTCATCTTTCATCCAATTGTCATAGCCGCCGCTTGCCACAATTTCAAATGGAATAGGCAGAAGCGTATATACTCCGTACGTCACCACCGTCAGTAAAATCGCAAGTCCCCAGCGATTCTTTAAAGAAGCTTTAGCTTCTCTTTTAATCGTACCGATGTTCATGTTGTTCCTCCTTTAATGTTGCAAAACAGTATCTTTTTGCTCGTATTAACATGTAAACCATGCACAATTGTTAATTTTGTATGAAATGAAAATAATAGTCAATAGGTTCTGAGATGAAAAGCAAAGCTCCTGCGAAAAATTTTTACTAGACAGATAGAAATCGCTAAATAGGTACAATCTGTTTTTGAAGAAGATGGATGTAAGAAAGGAAAGCACCATGCGTGATTTGGCATTTTTGTATGAAGTGAAACCCTCATGGACAGACTTTCTAAGATAGGAGGGATTTCTATGTTTGAAATGATCAAAATGATGCAACAAGTCTTAAATGAAAAGGAATTTTCTTATTGGGTTCATCAAGATCTTTTTAGTTTTCAATGGTGGCTCATAGTGGTGATAAACGCTCTTTTTTTGCTGCTTTTTTACTTTTTTATTGATAGACAGCGCCTCTTTTTTATGATTCTCGTTTTTTTTATCAGCTTTGACATAGTCGGTTTGGTAGATGAATTCGGGAAATTTTTTAACCTGTGGTGCTATCCTCACCAGATGCTTCCGTTTACAGATCGCTTCAATACGGTTGACTTTGCTATTATTCCGGTAAGTATCGCACTCGTCTACCAATTTTTTAGCAAATGGAAATTTTTCTTCATCGCACATGCCGTTAATTCTGCCATTATTGCTTTTATAGGTATTCCGCTATTTAGAGCGCTGCATTTATATGAATTGCTGAACTGGACAATTTTTTATTCTTTTCTCACAGTATTTATCATAGGAATTGTGGTGAAAATCATTAGCGATTGGATGGCAGGTAAGAATAGACGCTATAGAATCAGCTGAACAAACCATACTTATATCTATACGGGATATGAGTATGGTTTGTTTGTATGAAAATAATGCGTTATTTCTTTATAATAGGCGTAAGAGGAGATGAATAAAAAATGGAGAACGCTACCCAAATATTTTATGAATTAGAATGCATGCACTTAAAATCAGAAGTACGAACCTCTGCTAAAGAGCTTGTTAACATTCTTGCAGATGATTACGTGGAGTTTGGCAGTTCGGGCACGGTATGGAAACGAAAAGATTACAATAACAATCATGTACTCTCGCCAGATGTATTCGAAATCTCTCATTTTCATATAGACGTATTGTCTCCTGACTGTGTATTAACTACCTATCATCTTATGAACCATACGGCAGAAAAAAAGACGCTTCGCAGTTCTATTTGGCGAAAAAGAGAAGAAAAGTGGCGTTTGTTTTTCCATCAAGGCACAGTGACAAACGGTGATCAATAAATAAGATTATTCGGTTATTATTATACTTTCCCTCTATTTGATGCTATGATGAAAGTATATTTTGACGTAAGGGATGTTTTGAGATGAGCAAAAATAACGTAAAAAAAGAAGTGTTTTCATGGATTAAGTCCATTGTTATTGCATTGGTTATTGTAGTGGGAGTTCGCCATTTTTTATTTGCGCCAACTACAGTTCACGGGGAATCGATGTATCCAACGTTTGAAGATTCAAACCGCGTTATTTTAAATAAAATCAGTGATGTTGATCGCTTTGATATGATTGTATTTCATGCACCGGATGCAGATGAAAATTATATTAAACGTGTAATTGGACTGCCAGGAGATACGGTAGAAATGAAAAACGACGTTCTATATATTAACGGTAAAGCTTATAAAGAGCCGTATTTAAAAGAATCTAAAAATTCTCTTGCACCTAATGAAAAATTCACGGAAGATTTTACGCTTCAAACGCTGCCTGCAACTGATGGCAAAGTGAAGGTACCGAAAAATTCACTGTTTGTAATGGGGGACAACCGTCCTGTAAGTCATGATGGACGAGCATTTGGCTTCATTCCACAAAAATCAGTTATCGGAAAAGTGCAGTTTCGCTACTATCCATTAAATGAAGTAGGCGAACCGAAATAAAAAAAAGGCTGGCGGAATTTAATTCGCCAGCCTTTTTTATTGGGTTAAAAGAACTGATTTTAAAAAACGATTTGCTTTATGCAAGTTAAACATCTTCTAAGAAATCAGTAAATTAGACCTTGTTTTTTTCTTTGTTTAGGAAATCATAAGGGTGTTTAAAAAGGGACTTCTAGGTGCCTATGTTACTTCAAAGTAAGAGATAGTACTGATAGGTAAGTAGTTTTTATGGGTATACAGATATATGAAGATAAAGAAACAAGGATTTTGGAAAGGAGCAGGTCAGCATGAAAAACGTATTAATCATTAATGGACACGAGTATTATAAAAAATCAAAAGGAGAGTTAAATCAAACGATTTTTAACGAAATGCAGCATTTACTCGCTGATCAATTTGACATTAAAACAACGGTGGTTGATAAAGGCTACGAAGTAGAAGAAGAAATTGAAAAGTGGCTATGGGCTGATGTTGTGATTATGCAGACGCCTATTTACTGGTTCAGCATTCCCGGAAAGTTTAAGCAATATATTGATCGCGTGTATATGGATAACATTTTCTTTAAAGGCTCCAATCAATACGGGCGAGGCGGCTTATTAACGGGGAAAAAATACATGTTTTCTCTCACGTGGAATGCGCCGGAAGCTATTTTCGACAATGACGAAGCTTTCTATGAAGGAAAAAGTTTAGACGAAGCCATTATGCATTTGCATAAAATGAATCAGTACGTCGGTATGAGTCCACTTCCAACTTACTCTATTCATGATGTAGTCAAACATCCAAACATTGATCACTACAAGCATAAATTAGAAAATCATGTAGCAGAAGTATTTGGAATAGGAGAGCATCAATAAAAGTATAGCCGTTCGTTTTCTGAGAGTATCCTTAGATTTTACATCTAGTAAAAGAAAAAAACATAAAAAAGCAGCTTTCTATACATGTATAGAAAGCTGCTTTTTTACGTGACAGTTTCAAACTTCAGGGTGTGAGGTGGGATAGTTTTTGTTTACCCGTCTATATCTAAATAAAACAATCTAAATGATAATGAAGTAGAAATTATTTATTCCGTTTGTTTATAAATTGTTTAAATATAAGAAGAAGCAGTTTAGCTTTGGAAAATAAGGGAAGAAGCATACTAACTTGCCTGTGTATATTTAGAAAAGGAGGGATAAAGATGTCGTTAGCTCATTTTGATGATATTTCAGAAATTTGCTATGCATGTGAAAAACAGCCTCTTGGAAAAAGACAAAAACGCATTGGCGTATGGACGGAAAAAGAAATGAGAAAGCCTGTTGAAGAGAGAGTAGAAAATCAGAAGGTGGTCGCACTTTCTCGTTAATGTAAAAAAGCCTTTAGCTCATCTAAAGGCTTTTTTACGTATTGGCGTTTGGACATGTGTGAAGGGTCACAGAAGCAATCGTTATAAATCTTCTAGTCTTTGAACTTTTTTGCCTTCTATTTTATGCTGTTCCATCGTTTCTTTTAACTCTTTGTTCGCCGTTGTCATCGTTGTTTCATTTGTTACGCCCATAAATGACCAGCCGTGAGATTCAAGCCAGTACTTGAATTCCCGCAAAAACTCTTCCTGCGTTCCTCCCGTATGATAAAAAGCTCCTTGAATTGTAATAGCCGGTTTCTCCGTGTTATACGTCACATACATTTTATTTGCACACATCCAAATAGACCTCCTTTATTAATAAACAAACGTAAATTGACAAAGAAGCGCTGAATCATTCCTCAATAGTTACACTATTTCTCTATTTGACTGCTGTTTTCCTTTTTATCTCTGCGATTAATCATAATTAAATCAAGTTTTTTACAGAAAGAGGAATGTAAGTAAACAGATAAAAAGCTCGTTTCGCAATGAAATCGTCATATTTCTACATATTCTTTAAGGGTCATGTAAAAGTTGTAACATAATGAATGGCACTGTAAGAAACTTAATCCAATTAGAACAAATGTTACTGTTTTTTTTAATGAAAAGGCGAATCTATGTGCTAAGGTAATAACAGGTTCAAATTTTAGGAGGTAGTTTTTGTGAGTAAAAAACGTGTAAAAAAATGGGCAGTTGCTTCTGCAGCGTCTGTAGCATTTCTAGCAAGTCAAGGAACAGCATCAGCAGCAGCTTCGCACAAAGTCGTAAAAGGAGATACCTTGTGGGGGCTTGGCCAACAAAATGGGGTTACGGTAGATGAGCTAAAAGGTGCTAATAACCGCCAAAACGACATGATTTACGTTGGAGAAACATTAACGATTCCTGACCAGGGACAAGCACAACCTGCCGCTAGTCCGGCAACATCTGTACATACAGTAGCACAAGGCGAAACGTTATATCATATTGCAACACAAAACGGCATGACTGTGGATCAGTTAAAAGCTGTTAACGGTTTACAAAGTGATATCATTACCATCGGACAAACGTTAAAACTTCAAGGAGAAGCACCGGCGTCGGCACAAACTGCTCCGTCTACATCGGTTTCTGCACAAGATCAAGATTTACTAGCAAGATTAGTAGAGGCAGAAGCAAAAGGTGAGCCGTACCAAGGAAAAGTAGCGGTAGCAATTGTGGTATTAAACCGTGTAGCTTCACCGGAATTTCCAAATAACATTCACGACGTTATTTATCAGCAGCTAGGAAACGGCGTATATCAATTTTCACCAGTAGCAAACGGCGCAATTAATCAGCCTGCATCAGAAGAATCAAAACAAGCGGTAAGCGAAGCATTATCAAACCCGCATGAAAACGATGCGCTGTTTTTCTATAATCCGAAAATCGCTGAAAGCCAATGGGTTGCAACGCAGCAAGTAACGGCAGTTATCGGAAACCATGTATTTGCAAAATAAGTAGATTTCTTTCAAATATAAACATATATTTCATATATATGTAATGTTGATACAGAGAGACTGCCACAAAAGTATTTTGCTTAAAGTTAAATCCGAATCATTAATCGTTATTAATGGTTCGGATTTTTTTGTTGTTATGGTAAACGCAGATTTCATATATGTAGTTACTTCTAGCTGTTAATTGGAGGGCAAGGCGAAGCCTCCTGCGAAAAAAGCGGAAAGCGAGAAGCCTTGCACGGAAATCAAGATGGGCGTACTAAGCGATCCATACGAGTTAATGTATCTAATTTATTCATCTTTAGATTAATACAGTTATGTCTCAATCCTCTTTTAGATGAAGAGAGAAATAGCTATTTTTTAAGTCTAATTGAACCTTAAAATACCTTAACAGATCCATCTGTTAAGGTATTTTTTTGCTTAAATTTTGAGAAAACCATTGATTATTTAGAGAATAATGATATGATAAAGAAAGTCAATTGATAATGATAATCATTTACATGTGATGAAGGAGGAGATAACTAGACTTATAGAGGGAAGAAAGGAGTAAGGAAAGTTGAAGTTTTATCAGTTAATTCTTGTGTTTGCTGTACTAGCAGTTTCGTCTCTTTTTATAGGCGTACAAGATCTGTCAGCGACGGATCTCTTTCATTTAACAAAAGAAGAAAGCCAAACGCTGTTTTTTAGTCGTTTTCCTAGGCTTTTGAGTATTATTATGGCAGGAATGAGCCTTAGTATTTGCGGATTAATTATGCAGCAAATTACGCGAAATAAGTTTGTATCTCCAACAACGGCAGGAACGATGGACTGGGCAAGACTTGGTGTGTTGATTTCTCTACTAGTATTTGCTTCAGCAAGTCCTCTATTAAAAATGAGCATTGCTTTCATTTTCTCACTGGCGGGCAATCTATTGTTTATGAGAATACTAGACAGAATTAAATTTAACGATACGATTTATATTCCGCTAGTCGGTTTAATGCTCGGCAGTATCGTAAGTTCCTTAGCTACCTTCATCGCCTACAAATACGATTTGATTCAAAACCTTTCTTCATGGCTGCAAGGCGACTTTTCGCTAGTAGTCAAAGGGAGATATGAACTTTTATACCTGAGTATACCGCTCGTAATAATTGCTTATCTTTACGCAGATAAGTTCACGGTTGCTGGTATGGGAGAAAGCTTTTCAATCAATTTAGGCATGAAATACAAACAAATCGTAAACATTGGATTAGTCATTGTTTCGCTTATTACGTCGATTACGATTTTGACCGTTGGCATGCTGCCTTTTTTAGGATTAATCATTCCAAATATCGTATCGATTTACCGTGGAGATCATTTGCGAAAAAGCCTGCCTTATACAGCGCTGCTTGGAGCTGTGTTCGTACTGGCGTGCGATATTTTAGGCAGAGTCATTATTTTCCCTTATGAAATCTCTATTGGGCTAATGGTCGGTGTAATAGGAAGTGCGATCTTTCTTTTTATGCTGATAAGGAGAGGTCGTTATGCATAACAAACATAAAATCATCATTCTCGCCGCGCTGGCCGTTTTATCAGTGGCACTGTTTATCAGCTACGATTTAGGCTACTGGCAGTACACGCTGCCGCGAAGAATTGAAAAAGTTGCTGCGATTTTTTTAACCGGAGGAGCCATTGCGTTTTCATCCGTTATCTTTCAAACAATTACTAATAATCGAATTCTAACTCCTAGTATTCTAGGACTGGATTCACTGTATTTATTTCTGCAAACGTTTATTGTGTACATCTTTGGCTCGACGAATATTGTCATCATGAACAAAAATCTTAACTTTCTTCTTTGCGTTTCGCTGATGATTATCTTTTCGGTCTTGCTTTACATACTGATGTTCAAAAAAGCCGGTAAGAATATTTTCTTTATTTTACTGGTTGGAATTGTGTTCGGCACGTTATTTAAAAGCATGTCTTCATTTATGGAAATGCTGATCGATCCGAATGAATTTCAAGTTGTACAAGATAAATCATTTGCAAGCTTTAACAATGTTAATACCGATTTGCTATACATCGCAGCCGTCATATTTATCCTGCTTGGCATTTACGTGTGGCGCTTTACATCCATTTTTGATGTCCTGTCGCTTGGAAGAGAACATGCGGTAAATTTAGGTATTGATTATGACGGGCTCGTCAAAAAAATGCTGATTGTGATCGCCATTTTTGTCTCAGTGGCTACAGCGTTAGTTGGGCCGATTACCTTTCTTGGACTGCTTGTTGTGAACCTTGCGAGAGAGCTGTTCAAAACGTACAAGCACACCTATTTAATGATGGGATCACTGCTGCTTAGTGTTATAGCTCTCGTCGGAGGAGAATTTATCGTTGAAAAAGTGTTCACCTTCAGCACCACGCTGAGCGTCATCATTGACTTCGCCGGCGGAATTTACTTTATTTATTTGCTGCTAAAGGAGAATAAATCATGGTAGAAGTAACAAATGTCAGTAAAACATACGGAGAAAAAACCGTTTTGGAAAAAACATCCGTCGTGATTCCAAAAGGGAAAATCACGTCATTTATCGGTCCAAACGGAGCGGGGAAAAGTACGCTGCTTTCAATTATGAGCCGTCTCATTAAAGCCGACTCAGGATCAATATCAATAGAAGGAAAAAATATAGAGAATATTGACAGCTCAGATTTAGCCAAAAAAATGAGCATTTTAAAACAGTCCAATCAGCTGAATATCAGGCTTAGCGTACGTGAACTCGTCAATTTTGGAAGGTTTCCTTATTCAAAAGGCCGGTTAACAAAAAGTGATGAACAAGCGGTTGATCAGGCGCTAAGTTATATGAAGCTTGAAAGTATTCAAGACAAATACTTGGATGAACTGAGCGGGGGACAGTGTCAGCGGGCCTTTATCGCTATGGTCATCGCACAGGACACGGAGTATATTTTCTTAGATGAACCGCTCAATAACTTAGATATGAAGCATTCTGTTGAAATTATGAAGCTGTTGAAACGTCTCGTAGAAGACTTAGGCAAAACGATTGTAATTGTCATTCACGATATTAATTTTGCGTCTGTTTATTCGGATTATATTGTGGCACTTAAAAACGGTGAAGTAATCTGTGAAGGCCCAACAGAAACCATCATTCAAACGTCTGTATTAAAGGATATATACGATATGGATATTCCAATCGAAACGGTTAACGGACAGCGTATTTGCGTGTATTTTTCATAAAATTTATTCATGAGGTGACGAAAGTGAAAAAAGTGTTAGTAATGTTTGCAGCAGTCTTAACTGCGATTGTTGTAGCCGCTTGCGGTAATCAAGGAGCAAAAGAAACAACAGGTGGAGAAAGTAAGCAAAAAGAGACGGTAACAGTAACCGATCAGTTCAATAAAGACGGAATTAAAATTAAGAAAAACCCTAAAAAAGTTGTAGTATTCAGCATGGGTGCACTTGATACACTAGATAAACTAGGGGTTGAAGTAGCGGGCTTGCCAAAACAAGCGATTCCTGAGTATTTATCAAAGTATCAAGATGATAAGTATGCGAATGTAGGTGGCTTAAAAGAACCTGATTTCGAAAAAATTGCAGAATTAAAGCCAGACTTAATTATTATTCAAGGCCGCCAAGCAGATTCATTTGATGAATTTTCAAAAATTGCGCCGACGATCTATATCGATACGGACAACCAGCACTATGTGAAGTCATTTAAAGAAAACACAAAAGTACTAGGACAAATTTTTAATAAAGAAGATCAAGCGAAAAAAGAGCTAGCAGCAATTGATAAGCAAATTGCAGATTTGAAAAAACAAGCGGACAAACTAGATAAAAAAGCGCTTGTAATGATGGCAAATGATAGCAAAATGACAGCGTTTGGTCCGGGTTCTAAATACGGATTAATCCACGACGTATTCGGTATTAAAGCAGCAGACGACAGTTTAGATCCATCCGCTAAGCACGGTCAAAGCATTTCATACGAATATTTAGTTAAGCAAAATCCAGACTACTTATTCGTCGTTGACCGCGGTGCAGCGATTGGTGAAAAATCATCCGCTAAACAAATTGTTGAAAATGAGTACGTAAAAGAAGTCAATGCGGTGAAAAACAATCACGTTGTGTATCTGGATCCAGGCCTTTGGTATTTATCTGGAGGAGGCCTTGAGTCAATGGCTGGCATGATTAAAGAAATCAAAGCAGGGATAGAGAAGTAATAGAAAAAAAGAGCTGGTTTTGACCAGCTCTTTTTTTTTTGCATTCAAAGTATTCACGGTTCCGTGACTGTAAAAAGACCGCTGCGAGCAGTTTTTTGCTTATAACAAAGGGTGTTATCCACGTGTTTCAATGAAGTTGTCTTTTAGCTACCTAGAATAAAAAGGCCGCATCTGGAAACAGTAGTTATGTGCACATGGTAGAAAGATGGCACGCTAAAATATGTTAAGAAGAAAAGCAACAGGTATGCAAGTGAATAATCATATAGGGGACAAAAATCTACATAAGCTAGTTCGAAAAACAAGCAATGTCAGTAAAAGGAGTGTTTGATATGTATTATTACAAAGAAGGATTAATCAATGGCATTAAACCGGATAAGCCCGATCCTGCGGCCGCGAAGGTACTGCAAGAAGCCTTAGGCGGGCAGTTTGGTGAAATGCGGACGATGATGCAATATTTCTTTCAAAGCTCTAACTTCAGAGGAAAAGAGACGCAGTATCGCGATTTAATGAAAGGTGTTTTTTTAGAAGAAATTGCTCATGTAGAACTCGTTCAAAATACCATTAATGCATTGTTAGATGAATCTGGCGGAGCCGGGGTAGGAAGTCAAGGTTCAGATCAGGCTCCTCTTGATGAAGCCGTAAAACATGCTAATCCTCATCACTATATCATGGGCGCTCAAAGCTCACTGCCAGTAGATGCGGGCGGAAATCCATGGAACGGCTCGTGGGTTTATAATCACGGAAATCTAGTGGCTGATTTGCTCAATAACGTTGTATTAGAATCAACCGGCGTTTTACAAAAAACAAGAATATACGAAATGAGTTCTAACCAAACGTTAAGAGAAACGCTAGGTTTCTTAATTGTTCGAGATAATGCTCATCAAAATGCGTTTGCAAAAGCTCTTGAAACATTAGGCGTGGACTGGGGAAAACTATTCCCTGTACCAAATTATGATATTAACAAATACCCTGAATGCAGAAAATTTGTCGAGATGGGGTATCATAACACGCAATTTGATTTTAGGTTAGATCCGCATCGAATGGGAGAAATATTCCAAGGGCAGACCCCAAGCAGAAATGGCGGAGACTTGAGCGTAACACCTCCACCGGAAGCATTTCCAGTCCCTCATTTATCTGAAATGCCAAATGAGCATGCTCCAGGTTTAGGAGATATGAACGCATAAAAGTATGTGAATCGACTTTAATTAAACAAAGCTGAAATAAATAAAAAACATTGACTGAGAGCTCGTAGTCAATGTTTTTTTATTTGTTTTAGCGAAATTCTTTCATTTGTCTAGCGCAAAGCACATCCCGCCATTCCTGTAAGCGCATGATAAAGGGCTTTTTTACATCTGTTTGTGAATTTATTTGTTTTTTACAAGAAGAAAAGGGAATACTTTCTTTAATCGCTTGTGATAGAAAGCTAATAAGGGGTATGCTGCTATGAGTAACCAAAAAGATGAATTTTTATTTAAACGAGAGCTCTATCGCTTAGTACAAGAATACAAACGCTGCAAAGTTGAAGAAATTAGACGGGCAATTAAAAAGGATATTCTTCTTTTGAAGAAGGTTATAAATAACTAAAATAGATAAACACCGGCAAAAAAGCTCATGTTAGTTAATAAATGAGCTTTTTTTGCTGCTTTAAACTTGTTCAAACGAATTAGTATGTCTATAAATAGTCTCAGGAAGATGATGGACCATGTTAAACAGAGCTAACGCAGTTGTTTCTGGTTCTTCATAACGATAAATGATATCGTTTTCAATATCGCAGATTTGAAAACTGTTTAATTGTTTTGAATAACTTAGTGTAAACCTATTGGCAAGAGTATGAGTAATGTCGCTATCTCTATAATTTACTAAATTTGCTATCATGTGCTTAATTTCAGTTAGGTTCATCCACCAAGTCACCCTTTCATGTTATTGAAGTTATCATACCATGTACAGGTAGTTTGAATGTTTTTTTTTACAATTTGTAACAACAATTTTCAAAATGAAACATAAAGGTAATAAAAAGTTAAAACGAGCAGCTTAACGCAAGCTGAACATTTCCTATGAGGGGGTAGGATTTTCTTTGCAGTAGGTCAATTCCAACTTTTTATCTGCGATTTCTTTTAGCCCAATACGAATCATACTGAATACTAAAATCCATAATATAACCGTTAAAATTGTATGTCCAGCGGGCAACATACCTAGTATAGGTGAGTCCCAAAGAGCGTGCATAAAAACGACAAACAAAAATACACCGAGAAATTTTGGTTTTATCAACATGCTCCACTGAAATTTCTTATTTCCTTGGACGATGCAGACGGCAGCTCCAGTCAAGGCAGCCCAAGCCACATGTCCTCCAGGAGCAAAAATACTGCGCCAAAGTATTGTAGAATAAAGCATGTGAAAGCTGCCTGAAAGAAGTGCCCTTAAAGCATAGCCAGCGGTTTCAAAAGCAGCAAAACCAGCTCCTATTGCAGCTCCCAAGAGGAGCCCGTTAAGCACATATCTATATTTAAGATTGCGCACAAAATAAATAACCGCGATAACTTTAGCCAGTTCCTCGCATATTCCAATCACGATCACGTTTGTGTTATTTCCAAGAATATCATAAAACACAAGTGCTAATAAAAGTGAAAGGATTCCGCCAATAAAAACGACATAAACAATTTTGTAAATAGCAATATTCTGCGGAGCGTTCATTTCCCAAAAGAAAATAAGCGTAGTAAATGGCACTGCAAAAGCACCGACTACAATAAGACCGGGTATGAAGTTGATGTTTTCGAACAAGCTTACGCCTAGATATAGCCCTAAGTATGCGAGAAGCGCAATAAGAAAGACTCTTGCAAAAAGCCAAGGCTTTGGCCATGTATTTACAACTTCTTCTATTTTGGGAGTCGTAAGCCCTGTTCCTACAATAAAAAGCCGTTCAGCTTCCATTTCACTGTGCTGTCGGAAGACTCGAGAGAATATATTTCGAAATTTAGGTTCAACCGAACGTTCATTTCTTGGGATTTTATCAACACGATGGGCAAACAAGTAGAATATGCTGTAGTTTTCGTCGTGTTCCACGATTTCATGGCCGCAATTTAAGCAGAATTTTACCCCTTCCGGATTAGAATAAGCGCAATGGGGGCATTTCATTTATCTTCCTCCTTTTTCTAGATACAAATCGTTTGACGCTTGTCTTAGGACATCTTCTACATATATTATGTGAACTGATGAAAAAAGCATAAGAGGGTTTGATAGGTAATTTGCTTAAATAATGGAATGGTATGTGTATAAAAGACAGAAGCTATTGCTAAAAGAGACCTCATGAAACAAAAAAAGGCTGTGTCGTAAGCCGAACATTCGACTTACAGCACAGCCCTTTATATGATTGAAAATCTGGATTTAAGCCTGTTTTCTTTACAATGCTACTACGCAATAAAAAAGCTTCCTGAAATAAAAACGATGACACCAATGACCATCATTAATGTTTCGCGGTCTTTTTTTCCTGGTTTTTTATTAGCAGGAAGCAGCGATTTTGAAAGAGGCTTGGCAAAAATGATGACAAGCATGCAAACAGCAGCAAAGATGCCAAGCGCCACCTGAAAATTACCTTCAATAAAGACGCATGCCATTAAAAGTACAAGACTTATTTTTAGAAAAATTTTTGATAGGTTCACTATCAACACTCCTTTAGAACACTTAATACGAAAGACTTAGTGATTTTTTTATATGCCTGTTGTTTTCTACGGCTTGAAGAAGAAAGTGAGCGACGTCAGAACGGCTGATGTTGCGTCCGTTTTCTGGTATGCTAGCTTCTCCTATACGATAATACGTAGTTAATGGACCGCTCGTTAAACCCATTGGCCGAGCAACAGTCCAGTCGAGCCCGCTTACCTTCAAGAGCTTCACGGCTTCGTGATGATCGCGAAGCACATTTTTTAAAATACGCTGAGCAAGCCAGCCCGTCATGCCTGGAATTTCTCCGTCGATTCCGGCAGAAGCCGTGTAGGCGATACGCTGAATTCCGTTTTCATTCATACATTGAATCAGCAGATTTGTCGTTTCTACTAAAAGGGTAGAATGCCCTAGATTTTCGGTTCCAAGACAAGAAATTACTGCATCACACCCTCGCATGGCCTGACACACTTCATAATAATCAAGCACGTCGCCTTGTATGATGTGTACGTTCGCATGCGTTATCTTAAGCTTAGATGGGTTTCGTACAAATGCTTTTACATAATGTCCGTTTTTAATCGCTTGCCTTATTAATTCCTGTCCGGTCCTGCCGCTTGCGCCAATCAAAAAAATGTTCATACGATCAACCCTTTCGTTTCAATGTAGGTAGTAAAAACGAAATTTTCTTTTACCATAACACATTTTTCTCGATTTAGCTTGTCAAAACATAAAAGCTGCTTACGAGATTCACCAAAGTAAGAGGTATCCTCTGTTCTTTTTTAAAACTTATGTCATAGACTGTCTAGAAAACAAAGAAATGTACGAACGGTTTATAAAGGTGTTTAATGCTATAGAAGCGAAAGGGTATTATAGGAATAAGGGACGAACAGAAGGGGCGATGCACTATGAAAAAATCGGTAAGCCGAGCACGTATCATCATAGTACTAATAGGTTTTCCGCTCATCTTTTTCATTATGGCGCTTGTGACGGGTGAGTGGCGATATATGACTTGGACCATTCCGCCTGCACTGATGTCATGTTGGACGGCACTCTTTGTATTAAGGAAGCAAGAAGAAAGATAACAGGAAATTTGAACTATTGCATCGAATTTATAGAAAAAGTATAAAATGATAGAAAGCTATAGTAAGAAAATTTAATGAAGGACGGTGTGAAGATGAACGGACAACAGTTATTGTATGGGTTGCTTACGTCTAAAGGCGATATCCTAAGAGCTGCTTATGTGTTATGTGACCACCGCATTTATACGGAAATGTCAGCACAGTATCAGCAAACGGAGCATACGGATTTTCAAGCGTCATTGATAGAAGAAATGAAATTGCTTGAAAAACAGCCTGAAGTAGACATGCATCTGCATATTTTGCTTGAAATGGCGAAGTTTTTTGAACTTCCTGTTTCCCATGCTACAACAAATGGCGAGCTGTACGAGTTAAGCGATAACATTGGAAATTTGCTTGTATCTAAATACAATGAGCTGTTTTCAATTGCACGCTGTCATACGCTGGAAGACGTAATGCGCCATCAAACCCGACTGTTCTTTCATCTAATTGATTCGCAATACATGATTGCTACAAATCGTCAGCAAGCTGTGTTTCAGCAGCAGCTGATGAATTGGATTGAACAGCTGCCCCCCATGTATCAGGAAAGAATGATTGATGCATTAGGAGAATATCAGCAGGAAGCACTTGTGAAACTGCTGCAAAAAAAAGGGACAATTGAACTGTACAAACAGCTTCCTCCGCACGCATACCCTGCTATTTCAGACCTTATGGCAACCGTAATGAGTATCTTTATTCCCGTTAATTACCCGCCAGCACTGCTATTTAGTATGAATGCGCCGCTGTTTTTAATGGCGAGCTTTGAAAGTCATGAAATTATTGCAAAACGCAAAGAAGCTGGAACTTTTTTGCCGCTGTTATTGGTAGTTGTTCAGCTGATGTGGACGTACAAGCTTGAGCATCAGGATGAGCTGTTGAACTATCAGTCTCTGCTGATCAAGTGGTCGTCTGTACACACAGCGTATCAAGATTATATGAAAAAGAAAGAGCAGTCACTGTTTGACCGTGAACGGTTAGACAGCTTTATTTATAAAACAGAGCAGTATGTTAAGCAGCTCCGAGCTACGGAGAAAAAGACGGTGAAGCAAATTGAAACGCTCAAAACAGCCATTCGCCATCAGCTTGATGAAATGGAGCTCACATCGTTAAACGGAGGGCTTGTGCTTCAAAAAATGATTGAAGAGCATGAATCATTAAAACAAGATGTAGAAGAACTGCAGCGCAAGCTTTCGATTAAAGGTGATTTCTTCTCTAAAGTAAGACTGACGTTTCGTTCTGCAGAACGAGCCGTCAAAAGCAAAGTGAAAGAAGTAGAGCGTAAAAAAGTGCTTATGCAAATGACGGACTTTATTTTAGCAAATCGCTTGCCCGTATGCGTGGATATTCAAAATGAAATTTATGATTATCAAGACGAGCTGTCGACGACTATTTTTCAAATTAATCAGCAGGTCGAGCTGCTTGAAGAAACAAAACAAAGCCGTCAGCTAGCCGATGCAAAAGTACGCCGCTATGATCAAGAAATAAAGCGATTTGAACGGAATTACTATGGCTTAAAAGAAGGAACCGTTGAAGAGATGGCACAGTGAAACTGGGACAAACATATTTTATCCGAACGAGTTTGATTCTCCATCAAGAATCAAACTCGTTCGGATTTTTTTATGGTGATCGTGAACATAGGTTTTATATATGTAGCTGCTTCTAGCTGTTGATAGGAGAGCAAAGCCCTGTACGAAAATTAACAGCGATGTCTCAAGCGATCCATACGAACTCATTCACTCCATTTGTCTGTCTTTAGATTGGCGTAATTTAGGTATGTCTCAATCTTATTCTCTGTCTGTAGGAGCGGACAGCTGATCTTTATACTCATCTACATAGAGCATGCCGTTTGTTGACACAACTGCATACAGCACTTGGTTCAACTGAAGCTGACGATTTGAAAGCTCAAGGTTGATCCACTGTTCGGTATAGTGAGATGTTAAGTTTTTATGAATAATTTCTCCGTCCATGATGAGTTCTACCGGTAAACTCATTTCTTTAAACGGCTTAGACAAAACGTCCTGTTTGGCAATGTTTTGATAAGCAGTTTTCTTTAATACTGACAGTTTTCCGCTTACTTCTAAAACAGCAAATTCTACTTCAGCAATGTTGAACGTTCCTAGTTCTCGTAAATGCTGATTCAAGTCGTCAATAGAATATTTGACTTTTTTCATATTTGCTTCAAGAAGCTTTCCTTTTTCCATAATAACCGTCGGGCGTCCTGTAATCCATTTTCGCAAGCGCCTGCTTTTTAGAGCTGTTGATGCTAAAAGAAAATGAATGGCTACAAGAAAAGCAAAAGAAGCGAACATCGGCAGAAATTTTAATTTTAAATCAAATCCCATATTTGCGATGAACGACCCAATAATGATGGACATCGCAAATGTAAAATGATTATTATGCGTGTTAATTTGTTTTCCAATCAGGAAAGTTGTAATGCTTAAGATAATGAAAGAAACAAAGGTTCTAAGAAGGGACATGAGAATGTCTTCCATAGGTTGTGATGTCACCTGCTTTCTCATAAATAGAAAGAGTATCTATCTCTATAGCGTTATCCATTTAAAGGATCGTTATACAAGAAAAAACACCAAGAAGAAGTGCGGATAATGCGTTCACATTCGGCTGCTTAAAAAGGGGCGGAAAGGCTGTAGGTAAGGGATCAAAGCAAACAAAAAGAATGTGCAAATTCCTTTGAAATTTTTTGGAGGATTTGTTACAATAAAGGTGCTTATTTTTGTTCGGTAAGGATAGTTCGAAGTGTTCGTCTTGACTTATTGTAAGAGCAGGAATAGAGTAATACACAATGTGTGGATTGTCACACAAGGAGGAAAAGAGATATGTTACAAGGTAAAGTAAAATGGTTCAACGCTGAAAAAGGTTTCGGTTTCATCGAAGTAGAAGGACAAGACGATGTATTCGTTCATTTCTCTGCTATCCAAGGCGAAGGTTTCAAAACTTTAGAAGAAGGTCAAGAAGTTACATTTGAAATCGTTGAAGGCAACCGTGGACCACAAGCTGCTAACGTTCAAAAGTAATTTTTTTTATAAAGTTTAAGCCGATCAGCAGAACGTTTCTCTGGTCGTTCGTTAAACTAAACTGGGAGAAGGCCCCTTTTATAAAAGGGGTCTTTTCTTGTTCGCTTTTTACACCTTGTTGACGATTTCTTTGATTTTGTAGAAGTATTCAAATATGAAAAAAACTAGTCACGCAGTATAAAAAAAGCGTATAATGAAATGATGAAAATAGGAATTGTAGAGCAGAAAGGATTTTAAAACGTATGAACAACCAACTTCAAGAAACGATGGTCGATTCACGTCGTACATTCGCCATTATTTCTCACCCGGATGCCGGGAAAACAACGTTAACAGAAAAAATGCTGTTACTGGGCGGAATGATTCGTTCAGCCGGAACGGTTAAAGGAAAAAAATCAGGCAAGTTTGCTACATCTGACTGGATGGAAATCGAAAAACAACGTGGAATTTCGGTTACATCAAGTGTTATGCAGTTTGAGTATAAAGATCACTTTATTAACATCTTGGATACACCAGGACACGAAGACTTCAGTGAGGATACGTATCGTACCTTAACGGCTGTAGACAGTGCGGTCATGGTTATTGACGGAACGAAAGGGATTGAAGCACAAACGCTTAAACTTTTTAAAGTTTGTCGTATGCGTGGTATTCCTATTCTAACATTTATCAATAAATTAGACCGTGAAGGAAAAGAGCCGCTTGAGCTGCTTGAAGAAATTGAAGATGTACTTGGTATTGAATCATACCCTGTAACGTGGCCAATTGGCATGGGGAAACGATTCCAAGGAACGTATGACCGTTTTTCAAAACAAATTGAAGTATACCAAGGAAACAAAGAGTCATATTTTGCAGACTTTGACGGTGAAAATATCGACGATGAAATTAAAAAACACGTCGATGAAATGTATTTACCAGGCTTAGTGGATGATTTATCTCTATTAGACGAAGCAGGTAATGATTTTTCAATTGAAAAAGTAAAGCAAGGCCTATTAACACCTGTTTTCTTCGGAAGTGCGATTGCAAACTTTGGTGTACAGTCTTTCTTTAATTCATTTTTACAATTAACATCACCGCCGCAGCCTCGTGAATCAACGAATGGCACCGTTCAGCCTACGGATGAAAACTTCTCAGGTTTCATCTTTAAAATTCAAGCGAACATGAACCCAGCTCACCGCGACCGCATTGCGTTCGTACGCGTATGTTCAGGGAAATTCGAGCGTGGAATGAACGTGACGTTAGCAAGAACGAACCGTAAAATGAAGCTAGCGCAGTCTCATCAGTTCTTGGCATCAAGCCGTGAAACAGTAGACACAGCGTATCCAGGGGATATCATTGGCTTGTATGACTCGGGTACGTATCAGATTGGCGATACCATTGTAGGAGAGGGAAAAGTATTCGAATTTGATGCTCTTCCAAAGTTCCCGCCTGAACTGTTTGTAAAAGTTCGTGCGAAAAATGCAATGAAATCTAAGCACTTTGAAAAAGGGATTAATCAGCTTGTACAAGAAGGAGCCGTACAGCTTTACCGTACGCCGTTCTTTGGAGATTATATTTTAGGAGCAGTCGGTGAACTTCAGTTCCAAGTGTTTGAACACCGTATGAAAGGCGAGTACAACGTCGATCTTGAATTCACGCGCATGTCTCATAACATTGCAAAATGGGTAGACAAATCAACAATTGAAGATCGCATGCTAGATTCTCGCGTGATGCTAGTAGAAGATCGTGATAAACATGCCGTTCTTATGTTTGAAAACGATTTTGTATGGCGTTTGTTCCAGGACAAATATCCATCTGTTAAATTCCTAGACCCGTTTAATCTATAAAAGAGTATAAAAAAAGGAAAACGATACATACTACTTTCATAAGTAGACAGTCGATTTTCCTCCTTTGCTTAAGAGTCAGTATTTACTGGCTCTTTTTTTAGTGAGCCACTGATTTTAAATTTAAAAGAATGACTCCTGCAATGATTAATACGATGCCAAATACCATCGTGAGACTGCCGCTTTCTTTCCAAATAACTACGCCAATCACAGCTGTCACAGCAGTTCCTACACCAGACCAGATGGCATACGCAACGCTGAGTGGAATGTGCTGAAGCGATGTGGAAAGCGCATAGAAAGCCAGACCAAACCCTAATAAAACACCAAGACTAGGCCAAAATTTTGTAAATCCGTTTGATGCTTTTAACATAGATGTACCGAATAACTCTGAACTAATAGCAATCGCTAAAAATAAATAGGCTTTCATCGAAAACCCTCCTCTGTTAATTTCCGAAGTTGTTGTTGAATCTGTTTTTGCATGTCTGGATCCACGGGTGCGAGCCCAAACATTTGACTGAACCATAATCCGTCAGCTGCTAGGCGCACAATGGTAGCAAGGACTGGATCAATGTCGTCTTGTTCAATGTGCTGCTGCCACTTTTCGTATTGCTTTTGAAAGTGCTGCAGGAGTTCAGGATTGGTTGCAATACCTGCAAGTAACCCCGCGCTCATCACTTGTTCACGCTGAAGGTCATGAAGCGTCTCAGCGAGATAAGCCCGGCTCCATTTGCCAGGAGAATTGTCATGTTCAACTTGTACGTTTAGTCCGTCATCATATTTCTTTGTGACTGAATACAGCATTTGCTTAATCAATTCATCTTTTGAAGAGAAGTGATACAACAAACCGCCTTTACTGACGCCGGCTTCTTTTGCTACTTTTTCAAGCGTCAAATTTCCAACGCCGTCACGCTGTACAACCTGCGTAGCTGCAAGCAATATATCATCAAATGTAGACACACGAATTTCCTCCTTTTTGATTTTCCCTAGAATACTTTACCGTCTGGACGGTTTGTTTGGCAATACTTTTATTTCGAATTTCAAAAAAAATTTTTGTGCACACTAAAATATAAAGTATAAAAACAAAAATAAACGAGTAAACAAAGGGTTAATACCTTTACTATATGAAGAAAAAGAAAAAATAAAGCCTGGGTATATGAAAGATAAAAGAAAGGTGTGAAGAAACGGATGAGGGATGTGTATCAAAGTTTTCAAGAACTATCACAGTGTGAACGAGCGGGAATTGATTACGAAATAGAATGTGTCGTTCGCCGGAGAGAAATTGTCGTGCTTGCTATTCACGGAGGAACGATGGAAATTGGGACAGAAGAAGTAGCAGAAAAAATAGCAGAAAAGCTGAACGCAACGGTGTACGTATTTAAAACGCTGAAAACAGAAAATCCGTTTGAATTGCATGTTACGTCTGCAAACTACGATGAAGAAATGGCGCGTCACCTTGTTAAAAAATCAGAGGTCACGATTTCTCTTCACGGTGCCTACAGCGACGTCTGCACGACTTATATCGGAGGAAGAGACGAAAAGTTAGAAAAAGCGGTGCGTCATGCACTCTCAGGTTTTCCGATCAGTGAAACGCCCGTGCATTTAAAAGGCGTTTCACCTCGAAATATCGCAAACGGCAATCAGCGCCACAAAGGGCTGCAGCTTGAAATAACCACTCCGCAGTATGAACAATTATTACAGAACAATCAGCTGTTTAACGAGTATGTGAATGCGGTAGTATCGGCTGTGAACTCAGTGATGTAAAGATAAATTCAACAGCTTCCTGTATATTGGCTGCAATAAAGGCTGCTTGTACGTCAGCCCATTTTTCCCGTACATGTAACGTGTCGTGCCCAGCTCCTGTTAACACTAAAATACATTGTGCTCCTGCTGCATGGGCCGCTACGAGGTCTTTCCACCGGTCGCCAATCACGATGCAATTAGCCAAATTTAAGCTGTGCTCCTCGGCTGCTTTTAACAGCATGCCCGGCCTTGGTTTGCGGCACGAACAATTGTCTGAATCTTCATGAGGACAAAGGTAAACAGCATCAAATCCAAAAGCTAAAAGCTCAGAGATAAACTGTGATTTCTTTACCTTTCCTTTTGTAATATCGGGCTGATTCGTAAAGGAAAACAGCGGAATGTTTTGTTTCTTTATGTCTATAATCGCTTGCTTTGCTTGGGGGAACAGCTGAAAATCACCTGGATATTGTATTTCATTACTGCCTCCAATCGTTCCGTCTCGGTCTAAAAATATTGCTTCAATCATATTCTTCACCTCTTTTTCTATCATAATATAAAACAGGATTAATTTGGTAAAAACTTTGTTTTTTGAAAAAAATCAAAGAAATATGACTGTCTTTTTACTTCTCATCATATGGATAAGTTAAATAGAAGTGGTGAGGAGGGGAAGACAAGTGAACGAAGAATCGTTTTATTCACCATTTATAAGCGAAGACGGAAAGAAAAAAACAATTGGAGAAATTGAGTTTTCAGATGTGCAGCGCATGATGAAAAAACATTTAGAAGAAGGCTATCAGCTTGAGTTCAAGCGCGAAGTAAGCTCAACGGTCAAACGGAAAATCCCAAATATCATCGCTTCGTTTGCCAATGAAAAAGGAGGGTGGCTTATTTTTGGCGTAGATGAAGACGACCATTCCATTAACCTGCTCGAGCGCAAAGAATATGAGCTGTTTATTAATAATATGCTTAAAGATGTCACCAATCCCATTCCTCGTATCGTTACGCGTTTTTTATCACCTGAAGATCACCCCGGGCAAGGTGTTTTTGTTATTTGGATTCCTGAAGGCCCGAACCCTCCGTACATGTCTTACGGGAAAATTTACAGAAGAATTGGAAGCGGCACATCTCCCGTTACGGAAATCGATGATCGCTATCATTTAGATCGACTCTATCAAAAATCCGAGGATCAAACGCAGCGAATAGAGGAATTTTGCACAAAAGAACTGTCTATCTATAACAGAAAATGGCCGATGCACGGGAAAAGCTATATTCATTACGGGATGTGTAATATGTACGTGCTGCCACTATATGATTTGCATTTAGTTGAACAAATGGAAGAAGAACGGTTAAAGCAATATATTTTAAGCAAGTCTAGCGAGCCAAAATACTATCGTTTGGACGACGAGAGTACGGTGATGCTGCATACACCGTTTGTTAAAGCCTCTTATTCAGCGGAATCCATCATTTTTCGAAGCACAGATGTGATTGATGCGTATGATAAAACAATTGCGTGGGAGCAGTTTTATAACGGATCAGCTAAGTTTCATATTCCTATTCCGTACATGGAAGAATCAAAACCAATTCATGACGTATTAAAGTCAAGTATTTCAAGCTACATCGATGAGACGATTTTTGAGCAGTTTCAATATATAAACGGACCCTTTTTTCTCACATCTTTAATCAGCTGCATCGGCGGATACATTGATTGTATGATGGAATTAAAAGCAGAGCTGGAAGATATGATTATTGTGATTGACTTAGAGAACGTTCGAAACGATGTGCTTTACTTTCCACATGAGCAATTTCAAACATTTCTAGAAGAAGAAGGGCTCGTCTTTTCAGATAAAAAGCAATATCGATTTAATCGATCATTTAAAACAACAAAATTAGGAGGGAATCTGGAGCTTCTTGCCTACGTTGATTATATCGTGACAGCGTTTGGCCTTTCAAAAAACCAGTCCATTGACTTTCTTAAACACTCATTAAATCAAGGATAAAATATACAATTTTTTGACAATAACTAAAAAAATGACAAAAGTGAAAAAAAGTATGATAATATCTTTCGTAAGTAATGAGCAAGTAAAGAAGAGAAAGGGGACTCTTTTTTACGGATGCCGTTGCTAGGTAGGGTTAAACATAAGGGGAGAAAAGGCAATGAAAAAAGCGACATCCATACTTCTAATTGTCCTAGCACTGGCTGGGTTAGGAGGAGTATGCGCTGCTTATTACCATTTGGAGCAGCAAAAGCAAACGGAAGAAATGACGTATGAACAGAAGTACATAACCGTAAGAAATGCATGAAAAAACCAGCCGATCGGCTGGTTTTTTTTGGGTTTCAAGTCATAGTAAGTAAAATAAAGATTTTGCTTGTTCAGTTTTTTTAAATAACTCCAATGATGTATAGACGCAAAATAGAAAGCCAACGCTTGAAAAAACAAAAAACAAGCGGAGAAAAGGGCGTTTTCTTTGAATGCGAAAGTACGTAAAAACAGCGAGTGAACATACAAGCAGTACGCTCATAGCAGCAAATCGAATCGCGAGGTCTGCTAAATCATCAACCGTACGCTGAAACAATTTTAGCGTTTCATCGTTCAAATCAGTCGCAGGAATGTTCGTTTTATCTTGCTGATTTAACACCCCTACATCCCATTTTTCTCGACTATAATCATGAGAAACCGTGTAGTAAAACGGACCAAGCTTTTTTTCATCTGCACCGTCGTCAGCAAGTGCTGAAGCTGGGTGCATGAATGCTAGAACAAAAAATAAAAAGCTCCACTTTCTCATTACCAAAGCCTCTTTCTAACTCAGACTATCTCCCATTATAAACCAAAAATTTTTATGTTTCCATCATCCCTCTTTCCTATTTCCATTTCTATATATAAAGTGAAAGGGGGAATAAAAGATGGCAGAAAAAATTCAGCATTCAAGCCAGCTTCGCTTAGTATTAGAACAAGGAATAAAAGAGGATGGAAAACCCGATTTAAAGACAAAATCCTATATGAACATTCAGCCTGGAGGTTCTGCAGATGCACTCATTACAGCAAGTGAAACCATTGCCAGCCTGCAGTCACTGCCGCTTGTTGAAATCAACGAAGTTGTCACGTTTTCACTTTTAAAATAAGAAAAGAGGTAGAGTATGAAAACTTTAACGATGCAGTTTTTGAATGAGTCACAAAAAGCAGTAAGCCTATCGATTGAATCACCTAAAGATACGTTAGACGCGGCAGCCATTACAGCAGCAATGAACGCGCTGATCGCAAGCGATGTCTTTACTTCAAGCGGCGGAGCACTCGTTTCCAGAAAAGGCGCTCAAATCGTCGAGCGAAATGTAACCGAATTTACGATTTAAAAATGAAAGTCCTTCCACTTCGGTGCGAAGGGCTTTTTTAAAAGGAGAGAGGAAGATGACAGAGTGGTTTACGCTTGTCTCAGACGTTGGTTTTCCCGTTGTGGTGACGCTTTATTTACTTCACCGAATTGAAGCCAAGCTCGATACAGTTGTGCTATCCATTCAGCATTTAACCGATGAAGTAAAAAAGTGATTATGACAATTGTAAGGCAGTTGTCATGGAAAAGTTGACGGATTCGACACCTCACACTACAATTGGTAGTGTGAGGTGTCGAATATGAAAATTGAAAAATTCAAATTTAACGAAACCGGCCTTAATCGCTTTTTTGGCCCGCTTGAAGCAAAAATTATGACGGCTTTATGGAACGGAAGTGAAATGTCCATTAAAGATGTGCAGCACGTGCTTGAGAAAGAAAAAGCAGTGAACTTCAACACCGTTATGACCGTTATGAATCGATTGGTGGAAAAAGGCGTGTTGCAAAAGCGTTTAAAAGGACGTACGTCGATGTATCAGCCGATTCTCTCTAAAGAGGAATTTATCGACGCTCAGTCGAAAGAGTTAACGCACGAATTGATCGACGAATTTGGCTCGCTTGCTGTTACTCATATGCTTGATGCGTTAGAAGAAGTTGATGATTCACTGTTAAGCATGCTCGAATCAAAAGTCAAACAGTTAAAAAAGGATGAATAATCAATGAATCAAGGAATACTAAAGCGTTCTAAGCTTATTTTTAACCTGTGCTTTTTTATTGCCGTGACGTTGCTTATGCAAATGGGCATGTATGTGCTGCATTTGCTGTTTGGATGGAATTTATCGTTTAACTTAATTTTACTTTGTAACAAAGTAGCCCACTTTTTCGGCTTGTTTTTTATTGAATACATGCTGAATGCGGTTATTTTTCATACGATGTTTGTACTGTTCATTAAAGCTGTAAAGCAAGTGATTCAAATGCGGAAAGTCCGTAAAATGATTACGAAGCTGCGAAATGAAACAACAACGGCTCACCTGCAAAAAGCGTACGGAAAGAATTTAACAGTTTTAACAACAGATCAGCCCATTGCATTAACAATGGGATTGTTTAGACCGCACATCGTTCTGTCTACAGGGTTGCTCTCGGTGCTTGATGAAAATGAACTAGAAGCTGTTATTTACCACGAGCAGTCACATGTTGCAAATAAAGATCCGCTCAAAACATTTTTACTAAGCACGCTTGCTTCTGCATTATGGTATATTCCGTTTATTAAATGGAGCCATAAACGTTTCAAAGTCATGCGTGAAGTGCTGGCTGATCAAGATGCCATTGTGAAAAATGGCACGTCTGCTCACATCGGTAGCGCCCTTTTAAAAATGGTTAAAACGGGACAGACAAGTCTTTCGTGTGCGCACGTATCGTTTGCTGATACGTCGGTTAATTATCGCATTCAATATATTTTAAATCCGGAAACGAAAATGCCGATGCAGCCTCCTGTTATTTTAACGCTGACGTCGCTATACGTGTTTTTTATTTTGTGTGCGCTAATTTTTACCGCTCTAACAGCTTTGTAAGTTTGTAAGAGAGAAAGAAAAGAAGGAGATGAGATTGTGTCAAAAGCAAAGAAAAAGAAAAAAGTAACGCCCAATCAGCAAACGTCCTCGAGCAAGTGGATTTTTTGGGTGATTGGAATTATTGCGGTCTGTATTTTAGGGTTAATCGTCCTTTCTAATATGTCAAAGGGCGGAGGAGATGAAAAGGTCGCTCTTACATATGATAATCAGCCGTATCTTGGAAAAGAGTCAGCTCCGGTAGAAGTGGTAGAGTTTGGAGATTACAAATGTCCGGCTTGTAAAAACTTCACGGAATCCTTTTTCCCGCTGATTCAAAAAGATTATGTAGATACAGGCAAAGTCAAATTCTACTTTATGAACTATGCGTTTATCAACAATGACTCATCTCGTGCAGCAGAGTTTGCCGAGACGGTATATAAAGAGCTTGGGAACGATACATTTTGGAAATTCCATGAACTTCTTTATAAAAAGCAAAACGCAGCGGATGAAAAGAAAGATGTCTTAACGGAATCTTACTTAGAAGATACGCTGAAAGAAGTATCTAGCGATGCCGATGCGAAAAAAGTAGCGAGTGCTTTTAAAGATGGAAAAGGAAAAGATGCGTTTGATCAAGATATGAAGACAGCCAATAACTTAGGCATCACAGGTACACCAACCATTTATGTAGGCGGCAAAAAATTCGAAGGAAAAACAATCAATGACTTTGATCAAATGGTCAAAGATGCGGCTAAGGAGAACAAATAATGAACAAGTCTTTGGTCTTCGGGTGGATTACAGCGCTTATCGCGATGCTTGGAAGCTTGACGTTTAGTGAAGTTCTTCACTTTATTCCGTGTGAACTTTGCTGGTATCAGCGAATTTTAATGTATCCGCTCGCGATTGTGCTAGGTGTAGCCGTGTATCGGAATGATACGTTCATCTACAAATACGTCCTGCCGTTTTCAGTGATTGGTATGGCGCTTTCAGGCTATCATTATTGCCTGCAGAAGATACCGGCTCTTAAAGCATTTGAAACGTGTACAAGCGGTGTTCCTTGCTCAGGTCAATATATTAACTGGCTTGGATTTATCACCATTCCTTTTTTAGCGTTTATTGCGTTTACTGTCATTACAATTATGATGCTTGTTCTTCGCAAGCAGGCGAAAAAAGCTTAACCTCCGGGTTAAGCTTTTTTGTATGGAAACAAAAAAAGTCCCGCTTCCAAGAAGCGGGTGCAAATAGGGTACATCTATGAAAAATGATGAAATTGTTTTGACAAGAACAGTATATAAAAGAAAAGTGAAAAAACGGTGAAAAGAGAAAAGCTTTTTTAAAAAAAAGGTGAAAATATGCTTTTCTTACAAAAAAAGCCCCGCTCACAAAAAGCGGGGAATAAATAGGGGTCATTTATGAAAAATGATGAAATTGCTTTGACAAACTTAGTATACAAAAGAAAAGTGAAAAAACGGTGAAAAGATGGAAGCTTTTAGAAAAAATAAAAAAAGACCTGTTTTGGGGAAACAGGTCACTAGAAAGGGAGTAAAACTATGAAAAAATATGCTAATTGGCTTTACACATACTATCTTATCGCCCAATAGTGAAAAAACAGTGAAAAGAAACATCAAACAAAAAAAGACCTGCTCTGGGGAAGCAGGTCTTCACNTTCGGATGGAGATCATCTTCGCGTCTAGATGAGTAGCGTTAGCTACACTGTAAGAAAGCGACTTCTTGTCGCACCATACTCCGAGTTATCGGCACTATTATCAAATGCTTTTTATCTTCATTCTAATAACATTTAAATTAGTTTTACATAATGGATTAAAGCAATATCTCTTATCCAATAAAAAGACAGCTTGCTTTATCAGCAAACTGCCTTTTTTGTAATGACCCGTCCGGGATTCGAACCCGTGTTACCTTTTTAAAAGGACAATTTCTCGACCACTCGGCCAACGGACCAGATAAAATTATAAAATGGCAGAGAAGAAGGGATTCGAACCCTCGCACCGCGTTAACGATCTACTCCCTTAGCAGGGGAGCCCCTTGAGCCACTTGGGTACTTCTCTGTATGGATCTCCCACTGAGATACTGTGGAATAATAGTAGGCCTAAGTGGGCTTGACACCGACCTCATCAGACTTGGGCTCTACCAAACTGAGCTGNATTCGTTCATTTCAGTGCTATTCAAGGTGAAGGTTTCAAATCATTAGAAGAAGGTCAAAAAGTTACTTTTGATATCGAAGAAGGTCAACGTGGAGCACAAGCTGCTAACGTTCACAAAGCATAATTAAAAGTGATAACAAAAAAGACTCCTTATAAAGGAGTCTTTTTTTATGGTCTTATAATTAGCAAACTATGATTTATCTACTATTAGTTCAATAGAAAACCCAGGCTTTAAAAAAAGCCTGGGTTTTAGACAAGACGATCGATACAAGGTTAATTAGTTATAACATATATTAGAAATAGAAAGCAAATATGAACAAAGACTTTTATATATATAGGTAGTGTTTAATATTTTAAAAAGCATAGGTGTACATTATCTTCTATGGGGATTACGGGGGATTTTATCAATAAGGCGTTTTTTAGCTTCCATCTGACTTTTACATAAAGGACATTTCTGATGACTATCGTAAGAGAAGTCTTTCCTCATCCAGCCTTTACACTTTTCTACTGTACATTCCCAAATTTCTGTTTCTTCTTGAACCGGAGGTTCTTGATTTCTTTTACTATAATACATACTAATCACTACTCCTCTCTTTATAAGTATGCCTTATAAAGAGAGCATAGATACTTTATATCTTTTCTTTCATTCATATTTTATTAGCATCAATTTCACATTTGAAAAAAGTGGAGTGGGGATATTAAGATATAATAATTAATGTTTAATGAATAGTTGTTACCGTGACGTGTAAAATACAATGGAAATAAAAAAGAATTTTTTTAGAAAAACTATTGACGTTTCATTTGATATGTTTTATTATTATTAAGCGTCGTTGAAACGACAACTTATGATTTGAACANGAAATGTTTGACTTGCTCAATTTAAAAAATAAAAATTAACGTTGACGTTTGTCGCTTTGTTCAGTTTTCAAAGTTCAAAATTCCGATTGGTGGAGCCTAGCGGGATCGAACCGCTGACCTCCTGCGTGCAAGGCAGGCGCTCTCCCAGCTGAGCTAAGGCCCCATCATGGTACTGATACTGGTAATCGTGGTCGGGAAGACAGGATTCGAACCTGCGACCCCTTGGTCCCAAACCAAGTGCTCTACCAAGCTGAGCTACTTCCCGTTCATGGCGCGCCCGAGAGGAGTCGAACCCCTAACCTTTTGATCCGTAGTCAAACGCTCTATCCAATTGAGCTACGGGCGCTTATTAAAATGGTGCCGAGGGCCGGACTTGAACCGGCACGGTAGTCACCTACCGCAGGATTTTAAGTCCTGTGTGTCTGCCAATTCCACCACCCCGGCAGGACTTATACGTGGAGGCGGCAACCGGATTTGAACCGGTGATAAAGGTTTTGCAGACCTTGGCCTTACCACTTGGCTATGCCGCCAATATATATGGAGCGGAAGACGAGGTTCGAACTCGCGACCCCCACCTTGGCAAGGTGGTGTTCTACCACTGAACTACTTCCGCTTATTAAAATGAGCCATGAAGGACTCGAACCTTCGACCCTCTGATTAAAAGTCAGATGCTCTACCAACTGAGCTAATGGCTCTCTATGGCTGGGCTAGCTGGATTCGAACCAACGCATGACGGAATCAAAATCCGTTGCCTTACCGCTTGGCGATAGCCCAATAATTTAAATGGCGGTCCCGACGGGAATCGAACCCGCGATCTCCTGCGTGACAGGCAGGCATGTTAACCGCTACACCACGGGACCGAAATAGAAAATGGCGGAGGAAGAGGGATTCGAACCCCCGCGGGCTTTAACACCCCTGTCGGTTTTCAAGACCGATCCCTTCAGCCGGACTTGGGTATTCCTCCAACCCTATAAATGGTGGACCCTGCAGGACTCGAACCTGCGACCGGACGGTTATGAGCCGTCTGCTCTAACCAGCTGAGCTAAGGGTCCANACATCGAAAAAGTGTATTTTCAGCAGAAGTGTAAAAAGCAAATAAGCAAAAAGTGTAAAATTCGACTTGACGTCTACAGTAAGTTTTTAATATAAACTGAGTATAAGTAAATTATTTGATAAAATGATAAGTAAGATAAAGTAATCATTAAGATTTTTAGAAAGAGGTTTTTATGAAGTTTAATAAGGCGTTATCTCTTATTAGTTTTGTTACTGTTATAATCTTTTCAATTATCCCTCATGTTGGAATTAAAGTTGTTGACGAGATTTTTAGATCATATTATTTTGGCTTTCCAGCTCGTTGGTTAGGCTATCATAGAAATGGTCAGTTTAGTTTTCAAGTATTTAATCTAGTATTTAACTTTTTAATCTTTTACTTTTTATTTTGGATAATAAGTAAATTCCTAAAAAGAATTTTAAGAGTTCAAATTTAATTAGTGTCTCTTTTATTTTCGATAAAGTGTTTTATAGTAACTAAACGTTTATAAGATATACAGTTATAAAATAGAAAAACCTATTGGTTCATCCGGCACCAATAGGTTTTTCTATTTAAAACAACAAGGATTTTAAAGTATTGGATAGATGCCTCACGGCGTCTTGAGTAGTTAGTTTGTTCCGGATGTGAAAATTTATTCATTGTTGGCTAATTTACATTTTAATTTTATAAATAGACATACTAATTGTATCCAATTTATTTAGTAATCGAAGGTGGAAGTCTAATAATGATGTATGTCTTTGTGTGCTTTTTAGTTTTTAATTTACTAGCATTTTTCGCACCTAAAAAATTAGTCCCTATTGAAATATATGCTACATGTATTTTTGCCTACGCTTATGGGGTAACAACAGATTTAGTGTTAGACCTGCATTACAATTTGTATGGTTATCTTCAAAAAGGGTTTCAGTGGTTATCGCTTTTAGCAGTTATTATGTATTTTCCCTCTATCAGTTTTTTGTTTTTAAATTTTTACCCATTTAACAAAGCTTTAGGAAGAAAAGTACTTTATATTTTAAGTTGGACACTTTTTTCTGTTGTATTCGAATGGTTCGTAGTTAACACGGACTTTTTTTATTATAATGGCTGGAAATTACTATATTCGGCTCTAGTATACCCAATTATTTTTCTTATTCTTGTAAATAACTTGAAATTGGTGAGAAAAATAGTTTCTAGTAAACGATAATTATCCTTCTGAAAACTCGAAAAAAATCCAAAAAAATTATCTGTTAAGTTATTTTATTAGGTTCTTTTTGTTGGGTTCCCTATAGTAACTAAAAATATATATGATATACATTAAAAAATCAGAAGCAGCTACCTCTTCATGAGATAGTTACTTCTGATTCTGAATAGCAGTTAATTCATCTTATTCCTTGCATTAAGAAAATACATCCATACATGTATGACAGTTGTCATACTAGTTACTTGACGTTTGTATGTTTTATTACCAGCTCCTATGCGCTACTATAAATTAATAAAGAAAAGCTGAATATTAAACACAGTAAAGATTTAAGGAGGTCANGGCTGAAGGGATCGGTCTTGAAAACCGACAGGGGTGTTAAAGCCCGCGGGGGTTCGAATCCCTCTTCCTCCGCCATTTATTTATATCATATTCATATCATCGCGGGGTGGAGCAGTTCGGTAGCTCGTCGGGCTCATAACCCGAAGGTCGCAGGTTCAAATCCTGTCCCCGCAACCAACTAATTATTATTGAAATACAGGTCTGGTGGCGATAGCGAAGAGGTCACACCCGTTCCCATACCGAACACGGAAGTTAAGCTCTTTAGCGCCAATGGTAGTTGGGACTTTGTCCCTGTGAGAGTAGGACGTTGCCAGGCAATGAATAAGACCCTTATGAGCCTCTTATAAAAGAGCATAGGGGTTTTTTATTTGAAATATTCTATTATAAGTAATGAAAATAACGCTTATCAAAGCGCTTATATAGATTTTTTTGGAGGATTAGCTCAGCTGGGAGAGCACCTGCCTTACAAGCAGGGGGTCGGCGGTTCGATCCCGTCATCCTCCACCACCGTGCCGGTGTAGCTCAACTGGTAGAGCAACTGACTTGTAATCAGTAGGTTGGGGGTTCAAGTCCTCTTGCCGGCACCATTTATATCGGAGGGGTAGCGAAGTGGCTAAACGCGGCGGACTGTAAATCCGCTCCTTCGGGTTCGGCAGTTCGAATCTGCCCCCCTCCACCATCTTTATTGGGCTATCGCCAAGCGGTAAGGCAACGGATTTTGATTCCGTCATGCGTTGGTTCGAATCCAGCTAGCCCAGCCATAGAGAGCCATTAGCTCAGTTGGTAGAGCATCTGACTTTTAATCAGAGGGTCGAAGGTTCGAGTCCTTCATGGCTCATTTTAATAAGCGGAAGTAGTTCAGTGGTAGAACACCACCTTGCCAAGGTGGGGGTCGCGAGTTCGAACCTCGTCTTCCGCTCCATTTCTATATAAAAAAAGATATTGGGNGAAACTTCACCTGTCACTTTACAGGCTAAATTAGGTGAATATTTTTTCAACACAATGTTCTCATTATCTACAAAAATTTCAACAGGGTCGTTCTTTTTAATATTTAATGTTCTTCTTAATTCGATGGGTAAGACTACTCTTCCCAGGTTGTCTAGTTTCCTAACGATGCCAGTAGCTTTCAATTTAAAACCTCCATAAAATATTACTTACATACCCATTAAGTGTACAATATGCTTTTTATTGTTTTCATTAGTAATATATTACATTTTTTGACGAGGGAAGATATTTCAATATGATAAGGTTAGAAATAAAGGTTGCATGGAAGAATTATAATAGAAATTGTTAAATCACTCAGCATTTTTAGTTTAATCTGATGTGTTGATTAGAGATGTAACTTATTTAAGATATTTATAACCTACATAAAACTAACTTTAGCATATAAGTAAATACTAAAACATTTTATAAAAATTAATAGTTTCATTATTTATACTTAGTGACGACAAATTGTGTGTTTTTCTTCAAAATAAATAGTAGTTAAAAGGTTTTATCATTCAATTAATGATATAGATTCTCCATATGTTCTTCTTTTTTCTATCTATAAAATTACTCCATCTTTCTCCTTGGCTGATATAATCATTAAACGTAGCATTCTTCATTACAATATGACCTCCACATTCATCTGCCACTTGTTTAGCAGACTCTTCATCAATGGGAAATGCTAATGATTCCTCATTAGTAAATTCGTAACTGGATACCTCTTTCCTTTTTACGTTCTTATACGAATGATATACGTAATATAATTTACCTACCTTTATAAAATAGTATGGATACTCGCTGTTAGGCAACTTTACTTCCCTCCATTTCTGCATCCTTCAATTGCTTTATAAGTTACTATTACTATCTTACTTGGACTTAAAAAGGTAAAATCCTTCTACGCCAAAGGGTTTCCTTCTTCATGTGTCCCGGAAAGCTGTATTATGTAAACTAGATCTGTATATCATATACAACTAAAAAAGAAAAATTCGGCTAAATGTATTGTTAAAATTACTGTTATTATGTAAAATTTTCTTATAAAACAGACTATGTGTTACTGGCGTAAACATGGAGAACCATGAGGAAGCACATAGATAACGGCCGTACGCCTGGGCAAAGTATTTGAACATGAGTTCAAATACTTTTTTTATTTAGAAAGGGGATTTTTTACATGAAAGAGATTGGTTTACGGTACGGAATGAACCCAAATCAAAGTAAAGCTAAAGTTCGGAATGCTAAAAACACGCCTATTAAAATCTTAAATGGAGAAGCGAGTTATATTAACTTTCTAGATGCATTAAACGCTTTTCAACTGGTTCAGGAGCTTCGACAGGCTACTGATCAACCTGCAGCTGCATCCTTTAAACACGTAAGTCCAGCAGGTGCAGCTGTGTACTCTCCACTAAATGAGACACTTACTGAATCCTATTTTGTTAAAGGCCTAGACCTGTCTCCATTAGCGATTGCTTATGCAAGAGCGCGTGGGACAGATAGGATGTCTTCATTTGGAGATTGTGCTGCTTTTAGTGATGAAGTGGATATAACTGTAGCTAACCTCCTCAAAACAGAGGTTTCTGATATGATTGTTTCACCAAGCTACACTCAAGAAGCACTAGAGATTTTGAAACAGAAAAAGAAAGGAAAATATCTAATTTTAGAGATTGATCCAAATTATGTGCCTGATCTAATTGAAAAAAGAACGATATTTGGCATTACTCTAGAACAACAAAGAAATGATGTACAGATTGGGAAAGAAGTTTTCAATCAGATTGTTACGACTCAATGTGATATCCCTGATCATGCAAAGAGAGACCTTCTTGTTGCTCTTATTACATTAAAATATACACAATCAAACTCCATTTGTTTCGCATTAGATGGCCAAACAATTGGAATTGGTGCTGGACAGCAGTCCCGTATTCATTGTACGAGGTTGGCTGCTGAAAAAGCTGATAAATGGTGGCTAAGACAACATCCAAGAGCCCTTAACATGAAGTTCAGAGAAGGCATTTCTCGTGTAGAAGTTAATAATGCAATTGATGGATGGCTGAATGATGATATTACTGAGGTAGAAAATGAGCACTGGAAACAATGTTTTGAGGAGGTCCCTGCTAGGCTAAGTAAGAGTGAAAAACGAGAATGGCTAAAAAGATTAAAAGGCGTTTCCTATGCATCCGACGCTTTTCTACCTTTCCGTGATAATATCGATCGTGCGGCTCAAAGTGGCGTTAAATATGTGGTTCAAACAGGAAATTCTTTACGAGATGAACAAGTTACACAGGCAGCAAATGAATATGGGATGATCATGGCACATTCAGGTATACGTGTATTCCATCATTGAGCTATGAATTAAATATGATTAGCCCAAAAGAGCCAAGACTTATAAAGGGATTGGCTCTTCTAGAATGTTTTCGATACATGCGATTATGGCAACTACATTTTATATCATTTACATATAGTCATCTTTCTTATGAAACGAGGTTATTATGAGTGTCTTTAATTTAATTCAGCTAATTTTTTCAAACGTTCTTTGTCCCTAATAATGTAACCTCGCGACTGCTTTTCAATAGTCTTTGATTTACATAGCTGGGCTAGTACATGGAGTAGATGGCGATATGATACACCCAAGTATTCGCATACTTCAGTATGTTTTTCTTTATAAAAGTTATCATCAGCCGACAACATTATAAAAGCAGCAAGACGGTTCTCGAGTGGATAGGCCTGATTTTGTGTATACTTTGCTGAAATTTTAGTTGCTTTCTCACTTAAAAAACTGCATAAATATCTGAGAAATGTTACATCTGTTAAGAGCTTATTTTTACAGGTGTTAATAGGAATAGCTAAACAAATGGTTTTAGTGACAGTTTGTATAGCTTTAGAATATCTTTGTGAATTTAATAGTTCCACTTCCCCCATAAATGTTGGAGCTTGTAAAAAATTAATCAAGGACACTTTCCCATTTTCGTGTGTAACATAGAGTTTTGCCTTACCTTCAACAAGATAATAAATATATTGAGGATAGGAGCCTTCCTTATAGATAAATTCACCACGTTCAAATTCGCAGACCTGAATAAATGGAGTAATTGGAAAGGAAAAAAGTGATTGAATAGAGTATTTCTCGATATAGTAACTTTGCATAGGCTCGTTTAAAAATTTCATTTTTTCTCCTACTATTATAAAAATATGAGATATCTCACATTATTTTATGTTTTTACATGCTATGATGCAATAAAAGTTGATAGATCAATAGGGAGTTGTTTCATAAAGATGATCAAACAAGATGAATATTGGAATGAAGTAGCTAATAAAAAAGAATTTACTACGCCTTTTCAACCTGAATTATTCCTAACACATGTTAATCACAATGCTGCCATATTAGATTATGGTTGTGGGTATGGACGGACTTTATTGGAATTAAGAAGTTACGATTATAACAATTTACATGGTGTAGACTTTTCAGAAGAAATGATTAAAAGAGCTAAGTCTCATAACTCAGAAATCGATTTTCAAGTTATTCAAAGTGGGAAGCTTCCTTTTTCTAATGATTCTTTGGATGCTGTCTTACTTTTTGCAGTTTTAACATGTGTTCATAAAAGTGAGGAACAAAACGCTATTTTAAATGAGATTAAACGGGTACTAAAGCCAGGAGGTATTATTTACATCAACGACTTTCTACTGAATAGTGATGAAAGAAATAAATTACGTTATGAAAAGGCACTCACTAAGTATCATACATACGGGGTTTTTGAATTACCAGATGGGGCCATTTTACGTCATCATAGCGAAGAACGTGTGAAAGAATGGGTAGATCAATTTGAAACCTTAGAATACAAGAAAGTAGAATATACAACTATGAATGGAAATCGTTCAAATGGTTTAGTTTACATGGGGAAATTAAATTGAATTTATTATAGATAACATATAAAGGGGAATTGTAATGCTAGAGAAATTAGAGCTGGAAAAGATTAATCTTCAAGAAATTACAAAAGATATTAAAGATCAACACTTGAATTTTCCTGTATCGAATATTAATAATCACTGTCTTCGTATAGCTGTATTTTCAGGCGAATACAAATGGCACTATCATTCTAATTCAGATGAGCTTTTTATGGTTTTGGAGGGAGAACTTTTAATTGATTTTAAAGATAGGGATACAGCCGTGTTAAAACCGAATGATACGTTACTTATACCAGCTGGAACAATACATAGAACCAGAGCGAAACAAAGAACAGTAAATCTTTGTTTCGAGGATATAAACGCTGATACCATAATTATTGATGAGTAAATGAAATAACATAAACATTGTAAAAGCCATTTAAGATAAGTCTTAAATGGCTTTTACGTATGTACAGATAAATTCTTATAAGCTGTTTTATGTAAACAGAATATGTTACCGATCTTCCAAGAAAAAATTCTGAAAAGGTATGTTGAACATCACCATTTAGTGAGATATATAAATAAAATAATGAAAAAAGTATTAAGCGAGAAGGTGCGTCTCGTCTAATACTTTTTTCATTATTTTAAGTGGTAAGTTTTATGTTTAATTTTATGAAATCCTATCTGTGAGTCTACTAAATACAATCGGCTTTGTACTCAACATTGGTGGTAAATGCAATTTAAACTGTGATAATTCGCCTTCTACGTCCATCTCATAGGCAATTAACACAGTCATTTCCGTATGAGAAAGATTCCACTTTGTCGTGTATACATTGTAATGATGATGTTTCATCTCTATATTAACTGATTCCCACTTTAAATATAACGTATCGTTTTGTTTATACACTTCCATTTTCCCATATGCAGGATGCTCAAATATCCCTGTATATTCTTCTACTGCATGTGTAAGGGTTGTCTCTTTTACTTGTGGAAGAGGCTTATCTAATTCTTTCATCATTTCTTTAAATTTAGCTGTATCTTCTATAGCTCTTTTACGCCAGTCAATTGCATCTAGCTCCAAATATTGAATTTTTTCTGCGATGTCTTTTCGTGTTAGTGAAGATCCATACCATAGTAATTCATGACGACTAACACCAGAACGATGAGAGGCCAAATTACGAGCTGTAGTTTGTGAGCTTGCTAGAGGATCATGGAGTGAAAAAGCAGGAATATACGTTTGAACAGATTTATCCCAATTAAACTTTTGTTGCTGAGCAAGTAAACTTAGAGAAAGCGTCCCAAAAGCTTTTGTAGATGAACCAATTGCAAACAGTGTACTTGGTGTAACAGGTTTTTTATTTTCAATGTCGCGATACCCAAATCCTTCAGAAAGAATAATTTCTCTATCTTTTATGATTGCGACTGCTGCTCCTGGCACATTTAAATCTTTCATCATTTCCTTTGTATAACCACCCAGGCGACCTGTAAGAGAGGATTTTATTTTTTGCATAAGAATTTTTCTCCTTTACCATTTTTTTCTACAAGTAGGTTATTTCGAGATAAAGAAGAGAAAGACCTTGTTGTTAACAAAGATGTCATATTTTTAGTTTCTGACTAGGAGTTATAGTTGACATATAAATATATTCTTTTTAAGAACAATGGACAAAGATTTTAGATATCTTGACTATTCATAACGCACATTATGTTAATTAACTTTGTATGTAATCTCCATCAATAGTTTACAAATTCTACAAAATAAATAATACTTATATTTATTGGAAGTTGCATAAGACATAGAAGGGGAATTTTTTTATGAACAAAGTTATGGATTATTACTCAACATTTGATGAGTGGGGACGCCTAGATAGAGAACCCTTAGAGTTTCAAATAAACTGGCATTATATACAAGAGTATCTACCGGAAAACGGCAGTATATTAGATAATGGGGCTGATCCTGGTAAATATGCAATGACACTAGCCGAGAAAGGATTTCAGGTAACGCTAACTGATCTCACTCCTAAATTAGTAAAGGTAGCTGAAAATAAAGCACAAGAACTTGAGCTTTTTAATCAATTTAATGGATTTCATATTATGGATGCAAAGGATTTAAATTTATTAAAAGACAAAGAGTTCGATGCTTCCTTGATGATGGGGCCAATGTATCATCTACAGAATGAACAAGATCGTGATGCTGCTGTTAAAGAACTGTACCGCGTGACAAAAGATGAGGGAGTTGTATTTGTTGCCTTTATGTCCCGAATTAGGCACGCTATCTCTTCACTGTTAAATCCAGAGGCGTGGAAACCCAATAATACAATGGACAATATCGAAGAGTTTATTGCTACTGGCGAATTTAATCATCAGGATGAAGGAAGATTTACAGGAGCATATTACTTTGATCTACAAGAAATTAATCCTTTTATGGAATCTAATGGATTTGAAACCTTAAGTCTAATTGGATCATCTAGTATTGGTTCTCTTTTATCTAAAGAACAATGGAATTATTGGACAGACAAGGGACAAGTTGAGTTTGATCGATTAATTGAATTATTAAAGAAAACAGCAACCGACCCTTATACTTTAGGCGTTTCGTCACATTTGCTTTATATTGGTAAGAAAAAAAGATAACTAAATAGTTATCTTTTTTCACGATCAGTCTTTAGATATATCTGATTGCATTAAGTAAATAATAAAGTACTTTACATATTATTAAAGTTTCACTATTTATACTTAGGGGAGACACATGTAAGAAAAGCCCTCAAAATTAATTGAGGGCTTTTCTTACATGTGTGGTTGATCATAGCTGCTTTTAATAGTTGATAAAAGTGTAATATATACATGTACATATCTAAAATATAGTATTGGGTTATAATTTGTCCAGTCAAAAGGTAAGCAAAATAAAAAGCCACCCAGTATTTGCAGGACAGGTGGCTTTTTACTATAAAATGCATGTGCAGACACATAATAACATATTTTTGCTATATAGACTATATTTTTCCGTACGAGCATATGTATAAAACATGCGCTTTTTATACATTTTTTTCTCGTTCGTCTCCTACTAAAGCGTTAGTATGTCAAAGATATATAAAAAGCTGCATTAACGAGAAAATATCCTCATCGAGAACCCCTACTGCCACAAGGGTTCTTTTGCTTTCTTGCTTCCTTGAAGATGTTTTATGCTAACTATAAAAAGAAAGATAACATTAGATTATTTGTGTCAGACATTATAACAAAGTTATAGCTTGTTTATATCAGTTTCCGGTAATATAAAGTTAGTTGATTGAAGATTCAGAAATCTTTTTTTACATAAAGACAGCACCTAAATAATTAGGTGCTGTCTTTATGCAGAGTGGACAGACATTTTAATTAAAATACTAGGTATAAAAGTCGAAAAGAGTCTGCTTTCATTCTTCATATTTGAGTTATAACTTTACTTCTAACTCTCTAAGCAGTTGCTTTACTCCCTCACGGCTTAGAATTACTTTTCCTTTTGCCAAGATTAGATTATCTTCGNATAAAACTAATTCAACCATTGCGTTCTAAGACATTTTGGTATGAAACATGGCTAAATCTAAAAGATTTTTATGGTTTGGAGTAATTAGGATTATCGAAAAGAAATTCTTATAGACAAGCCTTTTTTTCATGTTCCTATAACGTATTTTATGGTGCGACAAGAAGTCGCTTTCTTACAGTGTAGCTAACGCTACTCATTTAGACGCAGAGATGATCTCCATCCGAAACGGCATTCTTGGTAACGAGTCTGGCGGTTGCATGAGGAAATGTGGAAACAGAGGACAAATGCATGGTCCAGAATACTGCTAGGAGAAAATAGGCACGGCAAACGAAAGTGAAGGTTTGTAAGCTTCGTCAAGGTTAGCTCAAGATAATGCACAGCTTTGCTTGGGTCTTGGCAAGAGGAACAGTAGATTCATAAAGCTACTCTGATGCGTCCCGCATCTTGCCCGGAGTAAAGAACCTGCCTTCCCCTATTGCATCTGTAGAAAGTGAAACTTGGTAAGCCCTATGTCATCTGCATAAGCAGTAGGATGACTGTAAAGTCAAACAATGTGACAGAGGGTATGGGATATGAGAAAAAGCGAAAGCCGTTACCCTGAAAAGGAACAGGAAAGCAGAATGATTGTATAACTGGACGGATACTGTCGGTTTTACAGACAATGACAGGCTCGAAAGAGCGCCCACTTCTCATGGGTCTTCAACACGAAAATAAATTTGTGGCTATCTTCTAACGAAAAGGAGCGTGCTGTTATGAATACCTCTCTACGAGCGTCGGCGCACGTCTCGCATAAAGATTGGTACTCTATTGATTGGAGTATTATACAAAAATATGTAGGGAAGTTACGACAAAGAATTTATCGTGCCGAACAGCAAAATCAACAAAGAAAAGTAAGGAAACTTCAACGTTTACTCCTACGGAGTAAAGCAAATCTACTGCTTTCCATTCGCAGAGTAACACAACAAAATAACGGTAAGCGAACACCTGGTGTAGATGGCTATACGGCTTCAAAACCAAGCGAACGTATCAAACTTTATAAACAAATAGTTAAATGTAATGTCTTTCGACATCGTCCAAAGCCAGCAAAACGAACGTTTATCCCGAAGAAAAATGGAAAAATGAGACCTCTCGGTATCCCCACGATACGAGATCGAGTGTATCAAAACATAGTAAAAAACGCACTCGAACCACAATGGGAGGTCAAGTTTGAACCAACTTCTTACGGTTTTCGTCCTAAACGAAGCACACACGATGCTATAAGTAATCTTTTTAATAAGCTTAACACGAATAGTAAGAAAAAGTGGGTATTTGAGGGAGATTTTTTAGGATGCTTTGACCATCTTAATCATGATTGGATAGTAGAACAAACATCTATGTTTCCAGGAAACACTCTCATCAAAAGATGGCTTAAAATGGGTTACATAGAGCAGGATATGCTTCGTACGACAACAGAAGGAACCCCTCAAGGGGGAATTGTGTCTCCCCTTCTAGCTAATATCGCCTTATGTGGTATGGAAGAAGAGATTGGTATTGTTTATAAAAAGACATACAAACCAAACGGAGGATACGCAATTGATCCAAAATGTAAGATAGGGCGTGTTCTCTACGCAGATGACTTCGTCATCGTAACGGAAACGAAGGAACAAGCTGAAAGTATGTATGGGAAACTCACCCCTTACCTACGAAAACGAGGAATTACACTTAGCAGGGATAAAACTAGGGTTACACATATTGAGGACGGGTTTGATTTTCTTGGCTTCTCGCTGCGCCAATACAATACGGGACAAGGAAAGAAACTATTTATCAAACCTAGCAGAGACAGCATTAAAAAAGCTAAAAATAAGATAAAAGATACGTTCTCTGTGATGAGAGGACGACCGGTAAAAGAAATAATACGTGTTCTAAACCCGATTATTCGTGGCTACGGACACTATTGGAAACATGTCGTATCTAAAAATACTTACGACTACATGGACAATTATATTTTTCTAAAAGTGAGAAAACACCTGAAACAATTGCACCCAAAGAAATCGAGAAAATGGATTAGCAAGCGTTATTTTAAGAAACCCCACCACGGTGGAAATAATAGATGGATTCTCACATGTCCACTTACTAACATTCAATTGTTAAAGATGTCCTGGATTAAGATAGAACGACATGTCATGGTAGCCTACAAAAACAGCCCAGATGATCCGAGTCTAAAAGAGTATTGGGAAAAACGAGACCGTAAGGTCTTTAACAATGAAAATACATTCGATAGGATGAAACTTGCAAGAAAACAAGGATATCGTTGTGCATTGTGTAAGCAGACTCTACAAAATGGAGAAAAAGTTACAGTGCGAAACCTAGAGGTTTCTACAAGTACATCTACTAAGTTAGTACATGTACCGTGTATTAAATAAGTTGTTCGGATAAAAAGAAGGCTTGAGCCGTATGACGGGAAATCTGTCACGTACGGTTCTTAGGGGGGCGGGTGCTCGTGAGAGTGCCTGCCTACCCGACTTAAGTACAGCTATATGCAGTTATCCACTACTTTACCATAATATGTTAGACTTGTAGTAAACGGTGGTGGGACGATGAGTAATGATAAAGAAAAGCCAGAAAGAATGAGAGAAAATTTAAAACAAGAAGAAATAAAAAGAAACCCAACTGGAAATCTTAATGACGCTTTCAATCGAAATGAAGCTGGAAACCTTTCTGGTTTAGCAGGTAGCTTAGGATGGAAAGGTCTTGGTGTGCTCATTCTTGTAATTGTTATAGGCTTCATAGTCGCATCTATATTTTTAAGGTAATACAAACGATTTCTAAAAGAGGAACAGCTGATTAGCTGTTCCTCTTTTAGATTAGTACCGATAATTGGTTTTATGTTAACTAAAAGGCGAAAAAGCCATCTTTGGGGAAGATGGCTTTTTCTACTGATAAATATTAGGTTGTAAGTTGAGTCCTAAAAGACTTCTTGAGTATCTTGCTCAAAGATTGAAATAACTATGCAGCTGAAAAAATATAGCAGGAAATATCATGTTGCATTTGAATACTAGTACTATACTCTTAAAACGAAAATGGGGGCTAGTATGATGCTGGTAAAAAAGATGTTAAATGGCATTATGATGAAAGAAATCACCATTAAAGAATTAGCTGATCAGTATGGTGTAAGTACTCGTACCATTCAATCAAAGATTAAGAAATTAGGTTATGAATGGGACAGTAAGGAAAGCATTTATCGCTATGTTGGAGAAGAATCAGAGCCTTTAGATATTGATTTTAGTACCCTTATCTCTAAAAACAGTAAAATGCCAGCAGAACAAAAGCTAGCTACTAGCGAAGTAGCAGCTAGTACGAGCTATGTTGATGAAAGTGAAAGTACGAGCACTAGCTCTTCAAAAGCTAGCACAGTAGATGCAATTGACCTCTTGCTACAAAGTCCAAAAGATCGTTCAAAAAGAGTATATCGAGGGTTTTATTTTGATGATGATGTGTTAAGCATTATTGATCGAGTTCCAAAGAGTTATAAATCTGAATTGGTGAATGAAGCGCTAAGAAAAGTTTTTAAGGAAAAAGGATTATTAGACTAAAAACAAAAAGCAGGCTTAAGCCTGCTTCTTTAGCCTTTAAGGCTATTATAGTTAAGAAATACGTATTAGTTTTTGTGAAGGTTCTTGATGTAGATTCTGAAATTGTTGAATAGCGTCTGTCATAGATTCAGTATTTAATTTCTTTAAGATACTTTTTCTTTGATTTTTAATGGTGCTTTCTTCTTTATGAAGCATTCTTTGTATTTCTGAAATAGAGTGACCATCAATAGCAAGAGCAAAGACTTCTTGTTCTGCTTTAGTAAACTGATTCATGAAGACTTTCTCTTTTAGCATTTTACATTCTTCTTCTACACTTTTTAGTCGAGCAACTTCATCTACTAAATCGGAAGCTAGACTTAGAACATGTTCAATGCCTATTAATAATTTTTCAGTTTGATCCATGATAAGACCCTCCTATTTTTTGAGGGCAACCCATGTTATAATACTACTGTTAAGTTGAGTATTATGTTTTTCGCATGGGGTGTTTCTCTGCCAGGAGAAATGCCCTTTTTCATTTTGTTGTGTCTAATCTTGGTGTTAAACGTTTGAATCACCTCCTTAATTTATTTATCTTCCTTGTTATCAATCTCGTTATATTGCATTAAAACGTTTAATCTTGAGTTTTTACCGCCCTTAAAGATCTTATCTGGATTGATTTGATAGGTTCCAGCTCTAATCTTTTTAAGAAAGTCTGATTCTTGTAGAGCTTTCATTGTTTCAGCAATCGTAGGCTGAGAAATTCCTAATTTCTGTTCAATTTCTTTATAAGTCATTAAAAACATGTTCTCGCTATTAAGGTTATCCATTATGAATGTAAGAACTTTAAGTTTCTTATTACCTATTAAATCAAGACTTTCAACTATATGACCTAACCAAATTTTATGGAAATTAGCATCTCGTTCTTCAATGCTTATAACTTCCATTTCTTCGATTTCTCCAGTCTCTGAGTTTATGTATTTTTTTGTTCCTACAACTTTTGTTGCTTTTCTAGTTACTCCTTTTTTGCGTTTGTAATTAGACATTTTTTTAACTCCTTTATAGAAAAATAATCCAGTCTCTTTTTCATATTTTGAGTATATAATAACAAGAGACTTAAGTAAACACTTAAATCTTATTTAAGTAAACACTTAAAAAAATTTAAGTGAACACTTAAAAAAATTTAAGTGAACAAATCACCCTCAAGCCCTTGATATAAAAGGGTTTGTCTAACATTTCACCTTTTTTTCACTCTTATCTATTAATATATTTGCTATTTTTAATGCAAGGTTCGAGTAGTATTTTTTCAGAAAGTCACTGAAAAAATCTCCACTCTTTTCTCCTTGCATTAAAAATTTCGGCAGGGTTGGTTATATCGCCAAGCCGAACATACCCAAAACGAAGTTTAAGATGATCGGCTTGTGACGGCCATTATACCTGCCGAACCGCCAGAGCAGCCGTCCATAGTTGGTGATTTTGCTGAAAATAGATTACACAAACGGGGACTAGTCCCCGAACCCCTAGCCAGCACGCCACCCCAAAACGAACGGGGTTGCACGGGTAAAGTTGTAACTCATAATTAAAGCGAATAGCATGCATGGGGGGCGTTCTTTGTTATTCTTTAAAGGACATTTTAGGTGAGAAATATAACTATTTATATAAATACGCGTGCATGGGAGGGAACGGCATGTCAGATACAAAGCTTGGCCAAGAACCAGCTTATTGGACTAGTGAAGTAGCAAAGAAACTTGAGGTGTCAGATAGCACTTTAAGAAAGTGGTGTATTCAATTGGAGGCCACAGGTTATAAATTTATTAAAGGAGAGAATGATAGTCGGGCTTTCACTAAACATGACTTAAACGCTTTACAACTATTTAAGCAAATCGTAAAAGTCCAAAGGAAAACCAAAGAAGTAGCATCTTTAGAAGTGGTTGAGCGTTATGGTGCACGGCAAGGAACGCCCCCCATGCAACCTGCACAAATGGCCGTTCAAGCTCATGAGTTCAAAGATAAAATTGATGATATGGCTCAAAGTATTGAAGAAATAAAAAAACAATTACATGAACAAATGGAATTTAATAAAAAGCTTGTAGAACGTATGGATCAGCAAAGTATGAGTCATATACGTGAAATTCAGGAAACAAGAAAGCAACTTGCTGCTACCCAAGAAAAAAAGAAGTGGTGGGAATTTTGGAAATAAAAAAAGACTGCTGGTTATTCAGCAGTCTTTTTTTATTTAAATGATTTGTTTACGGTAACATCTTACTCTCTACTTATATTATAACTCTATTTGGAAATTATTTATAGACTGTTTTTTCACTCATGTCCAGCCTTATACTGTTATACGCAAGTCAAAAAGTATAAAGGGTGTGGCTATATGAATGATAAGAAAAATGTCTTAGATCCTGGTCCGTTTTTTCATGGTACTAAAGCAGAACTGAAAATTGGAGACCTGCTTGAACCGTTGTACTTATCCAATTATCAGGATAAAAAATCTAACCATATCTATTTTACTGGAACATTAAACGCTGCTAAATGGGGTGCTGAATTAGCAAGGTCTAATTCAAAAGAGAGAATTTATATTGTGGAACCATTAGGCGATTTTGAAAATGATCCAAATTTAACGGATAAAAAGTTCCCTGGAAACCCAACACGTTCATATAGATCTAAATCTCCTTTGAAAATAGTAGCTGAATTAGGTTCATGGGAAAGGCATTCCGATGAAGAAATAAATCATATGCTTACATCTTTAAAAAAGTTAAGTGAAGAAGGAAAGAATATAATATACGATTGATTTTCATATTATTAAAATTCTAGCCAAATGCCTGATTAACAATAAAGGCCGCCTTATCAGCTAATAGATAATGGGCGGTCTTTGTTATACATACAATTGTTATCTATATACACAAATGATAAAATTTAGGATTTAAAGAATATATATTATTTAAATGATAAACCTAAGAAAAAATAGGCTTAGGAGATTACAAATGGAACCAATTAAACCAACTAAAGTGGGATCAAAAAAATCAAATCTCAGCGAAAAGCTGTTATCTGCAGAATTGGGGAAACTTTGGGCAACCTATATGGGCAATAGCATGTCCACATGTATTCTAAGCTACTTTCTTAGACATGTTGAAGATCAAGATATAAAAAAATTATTGGAAAACGCTCTAAATTTAAGTAAAGAATTTCAGAAAATCATAAAAGATATTTTCATAAAAGAGAACTTTCCTATCCCTCAGGGCTTTACAAAAGAAGATGTTAATCTTGACGCTCCAAGATTATTTGAAGATGAGTTCTATGTATATTATTTAAAGTACGTATCTAAAGTAGGACTTAGTCTTTATAGTGTAGGAATCCCCTTAATATATAGAGATGATGTAAGGGAATTTTCCCTTTATTGTATGGAATCAACTATAAAATTGGGGGAAGATATCAAAGATATTTCAATGAATAAAGGGTTAGCTATTAAATCGCCTATTATTCCCACACCACAAAAAGTAAATATAGCACACAAAAATTATCTAAAAGGTTTTATTGGCGATGTTAGACCCTTACATGCATTGGAAATTGCTCATTTATACGATAATTTAGAGACTAACCTGGCAAGCAAGGCTTTAGTAATGGCGTTTAGTCAAGTTACAAAAACGAAGAAGGTTAGAGAGTTATTTGTAAAAGGAGAAGAACTAACTGATAAAATAGTTGAAGGTTTTATACAAAAACTTCATCATGATAATTTGCCTTCCCCCTCATTAATTGATCATTTAGTAACAACTTCAACAACTTCTCCTTTTTCCGATAAATTAATGGTATTTCATAAAATGGATATGTTTTCAATGAGAGTACGAAACTTTGGAAACTCAATGGCTGTAAACGGAAGACGCGACTTAGCGCTAATGTATGCAAAATCTTTAAAGGATATATCAGATTTTGTTCATGATGCCGCGGATATCATGATAGAAAATGGGTGGATGGAAACTCCACCTGAAGCTGCGGATAGAGAAGATTTAGCTTCAGAGTAGGAACTACGCCATTGTCAATGGTAAGCGGACCGTAGGGAGCATTAAGGAATTGACAATGTCACTACACCAAAGACCCTCTTGGCACTCAAACAAACACGTTTGTTTGACGCCAACCGGCGAGGGAGCCCCCTCAAAAAAGTGAGGGGGTTGGGGGAGTTTTTTAGGTGGGGTTAAGGGGAAGATTTCCCCTTACAGGTGGTGGACGGCGTCCACGGTCTTCATGAAAAAGGGCATCCGTTTAGGATGTCTTTTTTCATTTTGGCGGAGCCAAACACAGGGAGGAACTCCGACCGCCACCTCGTAGAGCGCGCTCCCAATTTTATCGAAGATGAAAAATTGGTGTAGTGCGTTACACCAAATCTAAAGTTGTGGTATGCTATACCTAAGTACAGTGGTCGAAATGGGGGATTGAGGGATGGCAAAATATGGGATTATCCGCATGCAAAAGTTCCACAAAGACGCAATATTGGGGATCCAGAAACACAACCAACGAGAAGGCGAGAACAGTAAAAATAAAGACATCGATTCAACCAGAACGATGCTCAACTATGACTTTGTGAACGAGGACAAAATTAAGTACCATGAAGAAATTAAGAAGATGACGGCCACCCGTGTGAAACGAAAAATTCGGAATGATGCGGTCCTGGTGGCAGAGTTCTTTGTATCGGCCAGTCCGGAGTATATGCATGCGATGTCGCCAGACAAGCAGCGCAAATATTTTGAAGCATCACTGGACCATATAGCCGGTAAGTATGGCCAACAGAACATTTTATATGCTGTGGTACATAACGATGAAGCAACGCCACATATGCACGTGGGTTTTGTTCCCATCACGGATGATCGGCGCTTGGCGGCGAAAGAGTACTTTCATGGGAAAACGAAGATTCGTAGAATTCAAGATGATTTTCACAACTACATGAACAAACGTGGCTATGACATTGAGCGTGGCGAGCCGAGCGAGCTGCAGCATAAAAGTGTTCATGAATTTAAGAAACAAGAACGAGAAAAAGAGCTAAAGCAATTGGAACAGCAAGTAGCTCATAAGGAAAAAGAGATTAAAAGAATCGACATGGTTCGACAAATGAAAGAAACAGATATTGTAGAGATACGTAGTGATAAGCGAATTGAAGAACTATGCAGCCAACCTATTGAACTGGAGGCGGCCAAGACAGTCATGGGTTCCAAAGTAAAGGTGGAAGAATCAGATTTTCATGAGCTTATTAGTCTTACCAAAGAGCTGCAGCAAACATTGGCGGCCGAGCATGAGCGTACGCATGCGTTGAGTCACGAAGTGGATCGTTATGAGAAAGAGAATAAAGCATTAAAGCATGATTTGAGCGAGACTAAGCAAGAATTGCAGATATACGTGACGCATCAAGATGGCGAAGTGGAGAAGGCTAAGAAACAAATGCGCCAGAAGCTCGTCCGTGATTTTTCAGCTGAACAAAAAGAAAAGGTCAAAGATGAGGTTAAGAGAGAGCTAGAGAAGCAATATGAAGCTCATATAAGCTCTCTGAGCGATGATTTAATGGTTGAGAAGCAGAAACATGAGAAAACGAAAAAAGAGCTTGTAGAGGCAAATGAAGTGAATAATAGCTTAACAAAAATGAACATTGATTATATAGAGAATTATGTACCAAAAGAAGAGCTTGATAAAGTGAATCACGAGGTTAATGAATTACGAAAAGAAAATAAGACATTAAAAGCTTGGAAGGAAAAAGCATTGAATTGGATTGATAAGCATGTTGAGAAGATGAAGCAAATTTCATTCTTTCAACATGTTGGTGGAATTCAAAAACGAAATAAAAGACAAGATCAGGAAATTGAAAGATAGTGATATAAAATTTAGCTAAGAACAGCAAGCATAAGAGCAATTTGAGTCAACAGAATCTCCTTCAAACTAGAATCAGTACAGGTAGAGTGTTGTTCTACTAAAAATAATAGTTCTCTGTTGAATAATAGGAGTTCGTATCTATTTAACATGAGGTTTCTCCTTTTTTATACAAACTATTTTTTAAAAGCTCTTAGCAAAATAAATAGTTTTATATACACAAAAAAGCCATCTCATTCTATGGGCATTGGCTTTGCATAGAAATGAGATAGCTTTTTTACAGGGTTCGAACGTATAACAATTATCGAAAAGATAGCTGCAAATTAATAGTATCATCTTTTTTCCATAAAAACTATATTTTTCCGTTATAGAATTAAAGGAGTGGTAGCTCTAAAAAGAGAAATAAAAAACGCTTAAGCAATTATACTCAGTGTTCTTTTATTTTATTTCATATCAGTCGATGATGGATATTGTTCAGAGAGGATTAAATCATCTTCTACAAGAACATAAGGGTGTGTTTCCATCAAAATATTCCTAAGGTATTTTGGCATTCTTTCACTTTTATACGCACAAATTAATGGGAAGGATAATTGATTCACAGCGCTATCCACTATCTTTTCAAAATCTTCGATTAGATGCAGAGGATCTTCCATACTACTCCATTCTACATGTGCCCATGATCGAAAAGAAATTCCTTTTTCTAGGTAAGGCTGTACAGTTTTATTAAAGTAATCGAGAATTGCAGGGGGATGATAACTACCACTTGAATAATAGAAATCGAAATTGTTAATACGGTTTATCATTTTCATTTGATCTGTGGTCAATAGTGTTTTTAGTTCGTTATGAATGAAAGGATATAAACGGTCATTTTCAATAATAACAATGCAATCTCCCGCAAAAATTCCATCCTGGATATAATTTACGGCTTGTTTTATATAACTCTCTGACTCGTTATAGGAATACAGTACATGAACACTCTTTTGGTCTTCAAACAACTGATTCATTTTATTTTTGAACACATAATCCCTTCTTTCTTCTATCTCTCTAATTATACTTGGACTATGTAAATTGAATACAGTGGTAATTTTTTTATTTATACTTTATCGTAGCTTAACATATGAATAAAAGGTGCACTTTTTATTCATTCTTTCACTAATCGCTTACTGAAAAAACGTTGGTTTATCAAGGATGTATAAAAAGCTGCATACTCCGGAAAAAGAACCCTCGGCGGAACCGTTCTGCGACAAGGGTTCTTTTTTGTGGTGTGTTCCGGAAAGAGTGATTATGTTAACTACCTTTGTATATGATATACAGCTTAAAAGCGAAAAAGCTACTGGAACCTTTTCAGTAGCTTTTTCTATACTCTATTTATGTCGAAGACAGATGACTTCTTAAGTAGTTTGCTTAAACTAATGAATTTTATTCTTAAATAATCTAAAAAAAAGAAAGCTGTCAGGGAGGACAGCCTTCTTTTTCATAAGGTTGCAGTGGAAGACGCCGTTCAGGCATCTTGAGTAGTTTGCTCAAAGACTAAAATAACTATGCAGCCTTGAAAATTATAGCAGGAAATATCATGTTGCATTTGAATACTAGTACTATACTTTTAAAACGGAAGTGGAGGCTAGTATGATGCTGGTAAAAAAGATGTTAAATGGAATTATGATGAAAGAAATCACAATTAAAGAATTAGCTGATCAGTATGATGTAAGTACTCGTACCATCCAATTAAGAATTAAGAAACTAGGATATGAATGGGACAGTAAGCAAAGTATTTATCGTTATATTGGGGAAGAGCCAGAACCTTTAGACCTTGATTTTAATACCCTTATTTCTAAAAATAGTAAAGTGCCAGCAGAACAAAAGCAAACTAACAGTGAGATAGCAGCTAGTGTTAGCTATCTGAATGAAAGTGAAAGTACTAGCGATAGCGTTTCAAAAGCTAATACAACTACTAGCAAAGTAGATGCTATTGATCTATTGCTCCAGAGTCCAAAAGATCGTTCTAAAAGAGTGTATCGAGGCTTTTATTTTGATGACGATGTGTTAAATATTATTGATCGCGTCCCTAAAAGTTATAAATCTGAATTAGTAAATGAAGCTTTGAGAAAAGTATTTAAAGAAAAAGGATTATTAGACTAAATAAAAGTTAAAAATAACTCATATATGAGTTAAAAATAACCCCTATAAGGGTTAAAACTAACTTGTATATGAGTTATTCTTCTCTTTCAAAAAAACCTTATAAACCCTTATATATCAACGTTTATATCAATATATGAAATTCTTTTTTCTTCTTTTATTTTTTAAGGTGTTCCGAAAATTAACATTATATTAAGTAAAATTGTATAGAGTATTCATTATTTCTTTGGGTTAGGTTAATTGCCTATTATTATCCATGTGGCATACCTTTAATTAGGCAACTGCATAGGATGAAAAGGTAAAATAAAACCATAAGAGGAGAATGAATATGCATCATAGATCATCTTATCACCATCAATGGCATTATCCGATGTATTACAATTGGAATCCAAATTGCTATAATTGGAATAATAATTATTCGAACAAGGAAGATTTTTATTACAAAAACGGTAAATTGAAAGATTACGGGCCAAAGCCATTTGTCGTTAATATCAATGAAGCAACGAAGCAAAATAATATGTATCGTACTGCTTTATGGACTGGAACCCATTTGCAAGTTACTTTAATGAGTCTCAATGTTGGCGAAGATATCGGTTTGGAAATGCATTCTGACGTTGATCAATTCTTACGTATTGAACAAGGTCAGGGAATTGTTCAAATGGGCAAGAGTAAAAATAATTTAAACTTTAAAAGAAATGTCTATGATGATTCTGCAATATTTATACCTGCTGGAACATGGCATAATCTAACCAATACCGGTAATACTCCTCTAAAACTTTACTCGATATATGCTCCTCCTAATCATCCATTTGGCACTGTTCATGTTACTAAAGAAGATGCTATGGCTGCGGAAGAAGCCCACAACCATAGCAATGGAAATACATTGATTTCTGGCAAGACTCCGGATGAATGGGTACAGTACACAGAATTTCTGGTAAATGAAGGGCTAGAGGATGTTAAAAGAGGAATAAATGCTACACACATTCTTCAAGAATTTATTCTAATGGGAGTTCTTGTGGGGAAAGGGTATTCTCCTGAAAAAGCATATGAAACAGTAGAAGAATGGGAACGTACAGGGAAATCTAAACTTCTCCAGCAAAGCAAAAATATGTAGAAAGGATCTTCTTTTAGAAGATCCTTTTTCAGTACCGATAAAATCCATTATGGAAACTAATTTTGTATAGCATATACAGCTTAAAAAACAGAAAAAACTCCACAGGCGGTCGGGAGTTTTTTCTGTTACTTGGATTGTATGCAATTGGGTTCTATGAGAGGATGCTTTATAGCATCTTGAGTAGTTTGCTCAAGATGTTATAAAGCATTCATTTTTATAATTATTAAATAAAAAGAAACAGACTTGTTAGGAAGTCTGCAACTGCAACAAGAAATAAAGCTATTTACATACAACAGGTATTGTATATGATCAAGCGAACTTTAGCAGTCTGCCCTATTGAGGAGATTCTATACTTTATTGACCTTAGGTAGACTAGATTTGTATATCGTATATATTTTTAAAAAAGAAAAGACCACCTCTTCCCAGTTAAAAGAGATGGTCTTCCTTTATTCGTTGAATTGTAGTCGTAAATGACTCTATTACAGCGTCTTGTTTAGTTTGCTCTAATTATTTTTGTGTTATACATCTGGACAATTTGCTTAGTGATGGGCAGCAACATATATTATGTATGACAAATACGACAACTCTTACTCTATTTTCATCCTTTGTAAGGATGGCAAAAAGCCCATGAACTAATTCATGGGCTTCTTTCTAATAGCAATATATGAACTAGAGATCTATTTGAAGAGCAAGGAGGTTGCTCAATATTATAGTATGCAAAGTAATGAAAAAGGTTTGGACAGGCGTTCATTTTATCTAAGTTTTTACTAATTCTTTCTTATAAAATATATTTTCGGTCAATAGAGGCTAGTCTTTTATACAAGGTACGAGTCGTATTTTTTAAGAAATCCACTTAAAAAATCTCCACTCTTTTCTCCTTGTATAAAGACTTTCGGCAGGTTTGGATCTCTCGCCAAGCCGACATACCCAAAACAAAGAATATAAGGAATCGGCTTGTTTACGCAAGTATACCTGCCGAACCGCCTGTTCATCTGTTCAGAAGTAACAATCTTACTCCAAGATTAGCAACACATTAAAAACATAAGAAGCCAGCCTCTACCCCAAAACAAAGAGGGAGATAAGCTGCATTGTCAATGGTAAGCGGACCGTAGGGAGCATTAAGGAATTGACAATGTCTCTGCACCCAAACCCTCTTGGCACTCAAACAACCACGTTTGTTTGACGCCAACCGGCGAGGGAGCCCCCTCAAAGTTTTGAGGGGGTTGGGGGTGTTTGTAGAAGCCATTCCAAAGGAGCTTTCCTTTGGCAGGTGTGGACAGCGTCCGCGGTTTGGCTCCCCCTTGAAAAGGGGGCTGGGGGGATTGTTATGCCAGGCATAACCAAGCTCAATTGGGTACCAATTGTAGAGCTTGCCTTATTCCGACTGTTTGGTGTATTATGGAAGCATACAGCTGGAATTTTACACCAAGTTCACCACGCCCAGTAGGTGAACATAAGGAGGAATAAAGGAATGAGCGAGACGAAAGGCGAGCGTAGGAACGAGCCTAAACAGGTGAAGTTCCGTGTCACTGAAGAGGAATTTGAACGGCTATCGCTGATGGCGGATAACGTAGGAATGACGGTGCCTGCCTTTGTGAAAGCAAAGGCACAGGGTACCCGCGTACGACAGCCGAAGATCAATCGTGAGGGTGCTCTGGCAATTGCGAAGGAATTGCGTGCTGTGGGTACCAATGTGAACCAAATTGCGAGATGGTGCAATGCACGAGACATCGAACAATTAAGTGAACAGGAGCTTGAGAGATTGGTATACAATCTCGACGAAATTAAAAAGGGATTGGCTGCAGCATGGCAACAATTAAGCTGAGTACGACGAAAAATGCCAATGCGTTACTGAAGTACGCTGAGAAGCGTGCTGAGGTATCAAATTCGCTTGATTGCGATGTGGACTATGTTCGGAACCAATTTAAGGCTACAAGGGAAATATGGGGAAAAAACGGCGGCATACAGGCCCATCATGTGATTCAGTCATTTAAGCCAGATGAAGTGGATCCCCAGCAAGCCAATGAAATTGGGTTACAACTAGCTGAGAAAATGGCAAAAGGTCATGAGGTGGCCGTCTATACACACACGGATAAGGATCATATCCATAACCACATCGTGATTAATGCGGTGAACTATGAGGATGGCCGAAAGTTTCATGCCCATGGCCAAGAAGCCATTGACCATTTTCGTGAGGTAAGCGATCAGTTATGCAAGGAGCATGGCCTCTCCATTGTGGAAGAACGCTCGGCCAATGTTCGCTACACATTAGCTGAACAATCCTTACTTGAGAAAGGTGAGTCTAGTTGGAAGGATGAAATTCGGACGGCCATTGATTCTTCAAAAGAACAAGCAACTAGTTTTGAAGAATTCCAGGAACGTTTAAAAGACCAGGGCGTCCAAGCAATGCTACGAGGTAAAAACATCACGTATGAGCATCTAGAATCGAATAAAAAGGTACGTGGCACGAAATTAGGGTTGGCGTACGAAAAGGAGACGATTTTACATGGCTTTGAAAGACAAGTTACAAGAGAAAGAGAAACAGCAAGTTCAGCAGAAAGAGGAGTTACAACAGTTACAGCAGTTATATCAGGAGATGATCTTACGTCTCAGAGCAACAGAGGGCTATCTCTCGACGTTCCTGAAAGAAAACATGAACAAAGAGATGATGATCGAACAAGAGCTCAAGGAGATCAAACAGACGAGCCAAGACGTACAGAGGGAAATGGAATTGACTTCGATGACGTTGCTCAGCAAATTAGAGAACGACATCGTCACACACAAGCAGTATACAAACGAAACTTTGGCCGAGATGAAGACGGCCATCAGAGCATTGCACAGCGAAATGAAACAGAATCAGGAATTTTTGAGCAAAGAGTTTCAAACAAACAATCAAGCAATCAAGGACGAGCTAGAGAAGATCAACAACAACCTGGGGAGCAAGTTCGACAGCTTGAGCGCGACAGCGAAGGAGGAACTCAGCGAGGTCGAAAAAAACAGCAAGACTATGATATCGAACGCTAAGTTAGGGGTAGCATTTAATGGTTGGCTAGATTGGGTGAAATATGGGGCTGGTGCAGCTGTCTTTATGGTACCTATGTTTTTCTTGTTTAAATGGTTTTTTGGGTTATTTGGAATTAGTTTAGGATAAAAAAGTAGTCTTGTGCAGAATTAGTTGAAAAACTGCGAAAAGACTAGAAAAAGAGGGAATTTATTGATAGTGTTGAAAGTAGTATAAATGAGAAAAACCGCCAAAGCTTTGGACGGCAGGCGGTTTTTCATAAGAGAAAGGGAATTGGTCCCTTATACACATATTGATGTACATATTCTATCATAAGGGACTAATTCCTGCCACATAGGGAGAGGAATTAGTATGGTTAAAAACGAAAAAAACTTATCAAGTTTAGGACAATCTTTATCAGAGGCCAATAAAAAGGCTAGATTGAAAGACCTTCAAAATGAACAAATTTTAAGTCATGAAGAAATGGAAAAAGCCAATGAACTTCAAGCTAAAGCTAATGCAGCTGGAATGAAGTTAGTTCCCCAAAGGAAAGTTAAAAATAAAGCTCGCTTTGTTCAAATAATACAAGAGAATTGGGCTTATCTTCAAAATATAGGTTATTTAAAAAATGAAGAAATTATATTTCTAATGAGTTTGATTCCGTTTATTGGTTTTTCATCTAATGCTATTGTAGATGATCCTAAGAAGAAACAGCCTATACCTTTGACTCAAAGGGCTTTATCACATGCTTTAGGTACAAGTGAATCAAAGGTTAGTAGAGTCGTTAAGTCTTTGTATAGTAAAGGAATCATCGCACGCTCAGAAGGCTATGTAGAGGATAATAACGTTAAAACCTATGCGTTATTTATTAACCCTCATGTTCTTTATGCAGGTGATCGAGATAAAATAGAAGAAGGTTTAAAAATTCAATTTGTAAAGTTAATGAAATCAAAAATTTTAAGTAAACTTCCTGTTAGATTTTTTTAAAAGACTCTTGTAGAAGAGTCTTTTTTTATTTTTAAGCTAGTTTCGTACTTATCAAATTTGATAAGTATACTTATCAAATTTGATAAGTACGAAACTAATATAAAATCCTTTATTATCAAGGCTTCAACCTACTTTAATTATGTTGTACCTTCTCACTCTCTATTTAAATAGCAATTCGCTTATAGAATTGCAAGGGTCTTTTTATAATTTTTTCGTTAGAAAAATAATAGCCTAAAGGCTAAAAAAACGTCTCAAGACGGTCATCTTTTAATTAAAAAAACTACCCAATCAATTTGAGTAGTTTAACGTAACCATAATTGCCACCATTTCTTTTTAGCTTGTTCTTTTGATAAGCTAGTAGCTATTTCTTTTTGTGATTCTTGCATTTCTCTCAATGTTGTAACCAATGTTTTATCCCTTTGTTCCAAGCTATCTTTTATGTATGCTTCTTGTTTTAAGAATTGTTTTTTGAATTCTTCTTGCTGTTTTTCTATAATTTCATTTTGACTCTTTACTAATTGTTTCAACTCATCTAATTCTGTCATAACAGTTGTGACCTTATTAGTTATAACCGTTATATCTTCTGTTGTAACAGTTATGTCCGTTATATCAGTTGTGTCAGTTATAACTTTACCGTTTACAATCTCCTTTACAGCCTTTGGAACTGTCATGCCTTTTTCATTTTTTAAAAGTATCAATTCTTTAAATAAATTTATATCATCTTGTGAAAACAAGAGTTGTCCTTGCTGATTACGTTTAAAGTTATAACCATGCTCTTCAAAAAGTAAATAATATTTCTTTGCAGTTGAAGTGGTAACTCCAATAGCTCTTGCTAATCCATCTACTTTTTCATAGAATTCCATGTACATAACAGTTATAACCTCCAATTTATTAAGGATCATAACTATTATAACACCCTCAAATAAGATATTAGTGTCTTAAAGAAAATAAAAAAGCAACCTCGGGCATTGGAAAACGAGGTTGCTTTTTAAGGGATTACACCTATGAAAGTGTAAAAAATCAATTCGTTTAAATAATATCATTTTTTTAACATAAATACTATATTTTTCTTATTTTACATATGAATAAAAGGTGCACTTCTTATACATTCGTTTTTTCTCTACCTACTGAAAAAACGTTGATTTATCAACGATGTATAAAAAGCTGCATACTCCGGAAAAAGAACCCTCGGCGGAACCGTTCTGCGACAAGGGTTCTTTTTTGTCGTGTCTTCCGGAAAGAGTGTTTATGTAAACTAGGAATGAATATGATATTCATATTATTAGAGATATAATTTAAGTAACTATTTGTAAAGGAGTTAGTTTATTGAAAAAGTATGAAAAGATGTTAATAGCATTCAATGATAAGGAATTAAATTGTTATGCGAATCAAGGAGATTGGCTTTATATTGCAACTAAGAAGGATACAAAAAAGGGATTATTTCGTTTAGCTAACTACTTGCATTATTTTGTTTCTTTAAATTCAGAACGCATTCCTTCTGAATTTGGGGTTGTAAAGAAGATTGAAGGCTATGTTACAGCAGAAGATTTAGCTAAATTGGATTATGAAAGTAGAAAACAGGATGTATCACTTATAACAGATCAAGTGTTAATAGATTATGAAAAATTCCTTCAAAAGATAAATGCTCAACCTGAACATACTCCTATGGCAGTTACATGGTTAGAAAAAAGGTTCCCTAATAATACAAAAGAGTTAAGGGTACATAAAAAGTTCTTTTCTGGCATGTCTAAAGCAGAAAAGAAATCTATATTTGAATTTACAATTAGAGATGGCTCTCAATAACACAAGCGCTAACAATTTGACGTTAGCGCTTATGTTGTTCCTAAAATCTTGATTATGTTAACTGATTTTGTATATTATATTCACTTTTCATATTAGCATTCGAAACTTTTATTAGTAAAAAAAAGAAAGAACAACATAACATTTTCTTCCTGTGATAGCATCAATTTAAGTAAATTCATAAATAAATTAGGGAGAGATCAGAATGACAGTTCGCTTAGTGAAAGGATCAGATTATTATATACTATCACCGTTAATCAACGAATGGTGGAATGGAAGACAAATGTCTGACTTGTTGCCAAAGCTTTTTTTTTGATCATTTTAAAAATACTAGCTTTATTGTTGAAGAAGAAGGTGAAATCATAGGCTTTTTAATTGGATTCTTATCTCAATCTTATTCGAATGAAGCATATATTCACTTTGTTGGAATTCATCCGCAGCACAGGGGAAAAGGTATTGGGAGACATTTATATAATCAATTTTTCGACGTAATTAAACAAAATGGCCGTAATATTGTTCGCTGTGTGACTTCTCCTGTGAATAAAGCTTCAATTGCTTATCATACTAAAATGGGTTTTGAAATTGAACAGGGGAATAAACCTAATCAAGATAAGGTTCTATTTGTAAAGTACTTGAATTAATTCAACTACTTTTTCTAACGATATGGTACATTATGGTAACTAGATTTGTATATCCTATTCTATTTTAAAGTACATTAATTGATAATTGATTGGATTAATATGTAATTTTGTGTCTTTTGATAAAAATATTGCGTTATACTAGGTTAAAAACTAAAGGAGTTTTGAACTTGAAAGTTGCATATTTAGGGCCCCAAGGCACATTTTCAGAAGAAGCTGCATTTCGTTATTTTTCATCTAATAAAGTGGAGTGGCTTATGTGTGAATCCATTTTAGATGTACTGGATGCTGTTAAAGAGCATCGAGTTCATAAAGGCTTAGTACCAATTGAAAATTCAATTGAAGGTACAATCAATATGACAGCAGATGGCTTATTAATGGATGATTTTTTTATTGAAGAAGAAGTAATTCTTCCTGTTTCTTTACACTTACTTACAATGAAAGGTGTCGAACCTGATCAAATTGAAGAGGTTTGGTCAATTCCACCAGCATTAGCTCAATGTAGAAACTACATTCGAGAACTAAGAGCTACAAGTAAGCATTTTAATAGTACAGCTTCTGCTGCTAAAAATTTACGTGATGAAGCTAGAAAAGATGTAGGTGCCATTGGTTCTGAATGGTCTGCAAGAATGTTTGATTTACAAGTAACGAAAAGTAATATTCAAGATCATGGCGAGAATTGTACCCGTTTTGTTTTAGTGGGAAGGCATGAAAATAAATTAACTAAAGGGAAGAAGACAATGTTAGTAGTAACGCCTAATGAGGAACGATCTGGTTTATTAGCGATAATTTTAAATGTATTTTCATCACTCTCTATTAACCTTACTTGGATCGAGTCTCGCCCTACTAAGAAAAAATTAGGTACATACCGTTTTTTTATTGAAACTGAAATGAGTTTGCAGGAAGATAGTGTACGTAAAGCTATTACTATTTTGGAAACGTATGGCCATGAGGTTTTAGTTTTAGGAAGCTACAATACAACAAAATTATAAAAATAGATAAAGCTCCAGAAAATCAATGATTTTTTGGGGCTTTGTTTGGTAACTGTGATTAGATTAACTAACTTTGTATAGAGTATTCATTATTCTTTTGCTAATTCTTCTTCCTCAATATCAGGAAGCAAAGGACGATGAGATATAGAAGATGAAAGGATGATAGATGTGGTTACTTGTCCATAAGGAATAAGTTTATCTACTAAGTCTTCTAAAAAATGAATAGAACTTACAGCTGTTTTCATAAAATAGCTATCCGTTCCCGTCACTCGGTGACACTCAAGAATATCTTGCTCACTTTTTATTTTTTCCTCAAATTCACGACAACCACATTTAAGATTACCTATTTGGATAATTGCTTGTACACTTTTTCCAATTGCTTGTGGAGATATACGAGTAGTAAACCCCTCTATTACTCCACTTTCTTGAAGGCGTCTTAACCGTTCATTGATGCTAGGACGACTAAGGTGTAATTCTTTAGAGAGTTGAATAATGGTCATTCTACTGTCTTCTTGAAGAAGTTTAAGAATCTTATAATCAATGTAATCCACGTTTTTCACCTCTTTTTTCACTTTTGCTCATTATCTAAACAAATTTTATCCAAAATCAAAACTATAATTCCATTATTTGTACATTTATGCATATAAATATACCTTATTGTTTTCTATAATGCTAGTAGACATGCAGATATGGTAAAAGGAGGAGATGGATTGGATAATTCATTAAAACAGAGTATTTCGGCTCCTCAGGGAGTAGCACTATACGTAGGAGCTGTTTTAGGATCAGGAATTCTTATTTTACCAGGGATGACAGGAGGAATTGCTGGAGCTAATGCCCTTATCTCTTGGATTGTGATGATATTGTTAAGTATTCCCTTAGCTTGTACATTTGCTTTTTTATCAATTGATTATCCTAGCTCTGGAGGTGTAGCTACTTTTGCTAATAAAGCCTTTGGCCATTATACAGGTGCCTTGATAGGGTGGTTCTTTTTTATAGCAGGTAGTATTGGACAGATTATTGTGTCCTTAACTGGTGGAACTTACATTGCCTTTGCTTTTCAGTTACCTCATTATGTTGCTTATATTATTGCTGGAGCTTTACTTGTTATTTCTGTGACAGGGAATTACTTTGGGTTAAAAACGAGTGGTAAAATGCAATTGGGAATTGCTGCTCTTACATTTTTTATCTTATTAGGCACTATCTTTTTAGCTATTCCATCTATTCGTTATGAAAACTTGGTTTGGAATGTTGGCCCTAACAGTATTAATCCCATAGCTCAGTGTGTCATGCTTATTTTTTGGTCTTTCTTTGGTTGGGAAGCTATCTCAAGCTTAGCTCCAGAGTTTAAGGACCCTAGAAAGAAAAACATTCTCATTTCAACCGTTGGAGCAATTATAATTGTAGGTATTCTTTACATAGGCATCGCTTTTGCTGTCATTGGTACAAACTCCTACTCTACCGGCACTGAAAACATGAGTGAAGCCATGAATCATGCATCACTCTCAGAAGTAGTCACGAAGGGAATTGGAAAAAATGGAGGCTGGGCCACTGGAATCGTTGCCTTTACGATATGTTTAGGAACAATGAATGCTTTTGTCGCTAGTATGAGTCGTTTAGGATATTCCTTAGCTAAAGATAATATTGCACCCTCTTGGTTAAGCAAAATTAATGAAAAATATTCTACACCAGGCCGTGCTGTATTAGTAGTAGGTAGTATTGCTGCAATTGGTTTATTAGCGAGCTATATTTTTAAAATTGAATTAGAACAACTTGTATTTATTCCAAATTCGTTAGGAATTGCAACGTATATAGTGGGATCTGCAGCAGGAGTAAAATTAATTAAACACCTTGTAGGTAAGGTATTTGCAGCCATTGCCTGTATTTTATGTTTCATTGCTTATTTCTTTGTAGGCTCTTTTCTTTTAATCCCTATATTAGTATCTATATGTTGCTTCTCTTATCTTTATATAAAGAGAAAGCAGTCTAATAAATTAGCTAAAGAAGCTTAGCCTAATCAAAAGCAGACCTTTAGATTTATGAAAGATCTGCTTTTTTTTGCTACCGGGAAGTCACATTATGGTAACTTAAGATATATATGATATACATCTTAAAAATTAAAAAACTATTCCTGAAGGAGGGACTCAGATTTGTATATGTAATACCCACGTCTAACTTGTGAAATTTTAGGTTCAAAATAATGAATACGTTTATAAATAGCAGCAAAGCTGTCTGTATTGTAATTGATTTCATTTTTGAGATACTGACAAATCTCTTTTGAAGAAAACAAACGATTAGGATTGTTTTTAAGTAAATAAATAGATTCAATCATAGCAAGATCCTTTTTTGTTTCCTTTTTTAATGTTGATAACTCAGTTTTTTTAAAATCCGTTAATTGTTTGCATAAAAGTCTTTTTTTAACCTTTAATTTCATAATATCTCTATTGATTTCTTTTAATTTAACTTCTAAATAAATTTCTTTATTCTCCACATTTCTTCTCCTTATTTTTTACTTTCTATAATATTACATTTTTCATACGTAAAACAAGGAGTAATCTAGATAAAAAAAGCAGTCTTAAGCCTGCTTTTATATCAATATATGAAATTCTTTTTCCTTCTTTTATTTTTTAAGGTATTCCGAAAAATCATATTATATTAACTTCTGTTGTATATAGTATTTATTCTAAAATAAATTGTAATCTTTGATAAAATGTAATTATAAGGAATTATTTAAAATGAAGTTGTTTAATATTGGTGCTTGAAGGAGATAGTATATGATTATTAGAGAAATTAAAATTGAAGATAATAAAAAGATAAAAGAAATAATACAGAATTCATTAAAATCGCTTGGTTTAGATATTCCTGGAACAGCTTATTTCGACCCCCAACTTAACAACCTTTACCAGCATTATAATAATCTAAACTATGCGAAATATTGGGTATTGGAAATGGATCAAGAAGTTGTTGGAGGAATTGGTATAGCTCCATTTAATGAACAAGATAAAGTTTGTGAATTGCAAAAGCTATACTTAAGTCCAAAAACACAAGGTTTAGGGCTTGCAACAAAGCTAATGGAAACAGCTTTGTTATTTTCTTCTAAACATTATAAAAAGTGTTATTTAGAAACACAGCATGAATTAAAGGCTGCATGTAAATTATATAAAAAATTTGGATTTAAACTTTTATTGAAACCATTACCAGGTTCTGAACATTCTGCTATGGATGCATGGTATATAAAAGACTTGAATTAACCCTATCAATTCCCTAATTAAGAATATTTTTAACCTTTCACTACGTTAAGTTTTTCTACTTCTAAAACAAAAGAGGAAAGTCTAAACTTTCCTTTTTTGTTGTTCCTAGAACTGTGATTATGTTCACTAAATGTGTGTAGTGTACCAAATTATTTTCTCCATAAAACCCTATATTGTATGCTAATATCATTAGGATAGAGTTAAGAAAAAGAGAAGGTAAAGAAAATGATTATTTTATTATGTATAGGGCTAGTAATTATTATAGGTGGATGCTTTTATTCTAAAAGGATTCATAAGAAAATATTCGCTGAAGGGAACCTTCCTGGTTCAGATAATTTACTAGGAATCATCTTACTTTTTATGCTAACAGTCTTAAATTTTTCACCGTGGTACATAACGAAAAGTGTAATTGTTTTAACTGGATTTCTAATCATTTTTTGGACGTTAAAATATCATGTATCTTAAAAGAGCTGCTGCTGATTTCAACAGCAGCTCTTTTGTATTTGTACCTATAAGCTGTAGTTGTTGGCTGATGCCTCACGGCGTCTTGAGTAGTTTGCTCTGGTTATGATGTTTTAATTCATTGTTTTCGAGGAATGCGAAATGCATTCTCGGACTTTTCAAATCCAATATGAGGATAATAATCCATTGCTACTGAAGAAGCTAATAATATTAATGCAACTTCTTCTCCTAATATATCTTGTAAACGTTGAACGAGTTCTTTACCAATTCCTTTATTTTGATAGTCTTTATGAATAGCTAAATCGGATAAGTAGCAGCAATAACTATAATCAGTAATGGCCCTAGCAATTCCTACGAGCTGTTGGTTATCCCATGCTGTAAGATTGATATCTGAGTTTTTAATCATACGCTCAATTCGTTCTAATTCATTAACAGGTCTTTTAATACCAGATGATTTAAAAACATCTGCTACTTCTTTTGCACTTATTGAAGCATTAACTTTATATTCAATTATCATATGTATTCCACCTTCAATTCTTTGTAGTTGTTATTTTTTTAATCTACTTTGAGTATAAAAAGAAACTGAAACTCTTAACAGTTCCAGTTTTTATATAATTTATAGTGTCAGTCTTCAAAGGATTGCTTCCGAGATCTATGATTATGTTAACTATCTCTGTATATCCTATACATTAAGATTTTGCTTGTAATTTATAACTTTGATAGGGATTTTATATAGATTAATTGAAAATATAGGAAATATATCTTTTAAGGAGTGTCTATATAAAATGTCTTCTAAACCGGATCTAGTTTTAGATATAGCTGGAGTACTTGCAACTAATCTTTCTCCACACTTTTGGAACGATTTATCTCTAAAGTTCGAAGTCCCGTATGAGAAACTTATTCAATTTAAAAAAGAAACTCGTAAAGAATTATGGACTGGAGAAATTACAGAAAAAGATTTTTGGTTAAAGTTAAATACCTCTTTTCCTTCTGTTGAAATAAACTATGCAAAGTCTAAATTAAAATCAATTATAAAACCTTTACCAGCACTTAAACAAATACCTCTATGGAGTCAGTATGCCAATATCCATTTATTAAGTAATCATCGAATTGAGTGGATACAACATATTCTTGCTGAGGTTAAACCTTACATGAAAAGTATTACTATTTCTGGAGAAGCAGGTTGTTGTAAACCAGATAGGGCCATATATCTGAAAGTTGGACGATATTTAGATAAAAAGCATATTCTATTTGTTGATGATCAAGAAAAGAATCTTAAAGAAGCTCGTAACTTGGGATGGAACACTTTATTAGCTGATACAGAAGGAGCATGGGTAGAAAAAGTTGTTTGTTCTTTATAGTTAAAGCTGCCGATAAAATCCATTATGGTGCGACAAGAAGTCGCTTTTATATAGTGTGGCTTACGCCACTGGTTTAGACGCAAAAACTATCCCCGTCCAAAACTGCGGGCCTGGTAACGGGCTCGTGGGTTGCATGCGGAAATGCGGAAACAGAGAGTCAATGCACGACTCGGAACACTGCTAGGGGAAGATGAGTATGGTGAACATTAGTGAAGGTTTGTAAGCTTCGTAAATTTTAGCTCAGGATAGTGCACAGATTTGCCTGGGTATTGGCAAGAGGAAAAGCAGATTCATAATGCTGCTGTGACGCGTCCCGTATCTTGCCCGGAGTAAAGAGCCCACCTAACCTCGTCGTATCTATAAGATGCGGAACTTGGTAAGCCCTTTGTTATCTGTGTAAACAGTAGGATGACTGTAAAGTCAAACGATGTGATAGAGGGTAAAGGATACGAGAGAAAGCGAATGCCGTTATCTCGAAAGAGAACAGGAAAGCAGAAAACTGTATAACTGGACGGATACTATCGTCCTTACGGACAAACCCATGATAGGCCCGAAAGGGAGCTTACTTCTCGTTGGTCTCTCGTAGGCACATAAGGTTGTGGCTATCTTTTGACGAAAGAAACGTACTGTTATGTATACCTTCATTTGGAGCGTCGGCGTACGTTTTACTTACCGATATGGTGTGTGATGAGGATACGACAACAAATGGACCTGCAATGGGAGGCTTGAGCCGATGTGTCTTGAAAGGGACTCGCACGGTTCTTAGGGGAGGCAGGGGCAGTGATGCCCCTAACTTACCCGACGTAACTACAAGTGCATATTGTATGCACAAAGTTACTATTGAAAATAGAAAAAGTAAAAGGTAGAATTATAATTGTTAGATTTTTCTAACTTCTAGTTTTAGCTGAGTTGAGTAAAGGAGAGATGAGTTGAGATGAGTAAAGCAGAGTTTTATGAGCAAGTTGGAGTAGCCATGACATGTAGGTCTTATGGGGAATACGAAAAGATGTTTTTGCTAGAAGACAACTTTCTTAAAAAAGGTAAAATCTTAGATGTTGCAGCTGGAGCTTCTTCATTTATAGCAGAAGCTAACAAAAGAGGCTATGATGCTGTTGCTGTAGATCCTCTCTATGATTTAACAGTTGAGCAAATGACCTTACATGGACAGAAGGAAATGAAAGAAGCCACCGAAAAACTGACTAAAAATGTGTCGTTCTTCTCTTGGGATTCTTATAAGAACCTGGAAGAACACGATAAGATAAGAGAAGATGCTTTTAAAACCTTTTTAAATCACTATAAAAAAAATTCTATAGAAAAACGTTTTGTTGCTGGAACTTTACCGAATTTACCTTTTGATGATGGGGCATTCTCGCTTGTGTTATGTAATCATTTCTTATTTCTTTATCAGGAGCAGTTTGATCTTGAGTTTCATTTACGTGCCATTCAAGAAATGATTCGAGTAACTAAAAAAGGCGGTATGATTAGAATTTATCCGTTAGTAGGATTTAAAAATGAACGATATCCTTATTTAGATGAATTAATGGAAGCTTTAAACGATGAAAATACAATAGTTAAAACTACAGATACAACATTTCGCTTTGTTCCTGCAGCCAATGAACTTTTAACTATAAATAAACTATAACGATACAAAACAAGTATTTCTCCAATAGAGAGACTTGTTTTTTTTATGAAGCCGTAAATGATTTCGGATAACACGTTTTATGTTAACTAAAAAAAGAAAAACAGCATTAGATTATTTGTGTCAGATATTATAACAAAGTTATAGCTTGCTTATATCAGTTTCCGGTAATATAAAGTTAGTTGATTGAAGATTCAGAAATCCTTTTTTGCATAAAGACAGCACCTAAATAATTAGGTGCTGTCTTTATGCAGATTGGACAGACATTTTAATTAAAAGACAAGGTATAAAAGTCGAAAAGAGTCTGCTCTCATTCTTCATATTTGAGTTATAACTTTACTTCTAACTCTCTAAGCAGTTGCTTTACCCCCTCACTGCTTAGAATTACTTTTCCTTTTGCCAAGATTAAATTATCTTCANAAAAAGAAGGCTTGAGCCGTATGACGGGAAATCTGTCACGTACGGTTCTTAGGGGGGCGGGCGCTCGTGAGAGTGCCTGCCTACCCGACGTAACTATGTTTGTATATCATATAAAGCGTAAAAATAGAAAAAACTCCCTGCCATCTGGGGAGTTTTTTCTGCTACATTTATTTTATTGAAGGATCTAAAAGTTACAGCTTATTGAGTACTTTGTTCTAAAAACATAAGATTATTCTTTTTTCTTAGCTAGTTGTTCTTTGTCTTGTGTTCCAGGTGGTTGTTCAAGCCATTTATGATGGATCATGATATCAGCTCCATCTTTCGCATATTGACCGATTTCAAGTGATAGCCTTTCATAATTGATAACAAGGTCACTTCGTTGACTTGCAGCTGCTGCAGTCGCATAGTTACCTGTTCCTGCTGCGCTCAAAAAGCTCATATGAAACATCGCTAGTCGATCAGAGAAGACAGGTGTGGTTAAGTCACTAATTGCAATATCATGTGGAACCGGTGGCTGAATATGATTATCTAGGAGGGCTTTGCCAAAGATCTGCACATGTTTTTCCGAGATTTCAGCCCCTCTTAACATCCATTGTTGAATTTTTTCACGTTGAGATGTCTGAGCAAAGCTAAGAGCTAGCTTACTGCCGATGATGTTGGTTTGAATGTTCATATATAAATGCGATATTTCAATGGCATTCAAAGGACGTTCTTTGCTAAAAAACGAAAAGCCACTAAGATAGCTTTTGCTGTCTACAGTATCTGGTTGAGTAGGGTAAGCAATATAAGGAGCTCGAACAAATAACCCTTTTGAAAGGGCGATATCCGAACTTTCATCATATAAATTGGAGGCCTCTTGAAGCCCCTCTTTAAAATATAATCGTATATCTTTTCGAGCACTCATGGATAGAAACCCACCAAATGCTAGCATCCCTATTTTTGCCATGTGATTAACGTATGTAAGAATAAAGGTATCGGTGTACAGACGGCCAGTATCCTTATTCACATCGTGTTCATTTGTAAATCCTATAGGAAGAGGAATTTCTTCTCTTTGAAATAAAGCACGAAGTTTTTCTACATGAACAGCTGAAAGATCATAAGCTATTTGAACAATCGATTTAATTTCTTTATCTTCAATATGTTTTAAGAAATAACCAAGTATACATTTGGACATACTATCATTCATATAGCCAGTCCACGTGCAGGCTATTTCAGCTGACGTAAGCTTTGTGTTATGTTCAGTCATGAGCAGTTTCCTCCACTTGATATTTTAGGTTGTCACTATATCATTTGCAGAAAACTGCTATTTTTATGCCTTTTATGAATATATATAATCTGATTCAAATTACTTGTCGTTGTTCCAAGTATATTGAAACAAGTATATTTTTTCACTTCTATAGTTTCCGATAAGGTACATTATGGTAAATAAAAGCTGATATAGGCTGTTTTTTTAGGGGAATTAAAAAAAGAATAAATTAGAAAGATAAATGACATAATCAAGATAAATACATATAATTAGGAGGCTTTAATGGCTAAGCATAATGTAAGATTATCAAGTCCTGAAATTGGTGGTTTATGGGGAGTTTATATACAAGAAACAATGTCTACTTGTTTGTTGAAATATTTTCTTCATCACCTACAAGACAACGAAATAAAGCCTATTTTACAAAAATCTTTACTTATCTCTCAATCACATCTAAAGCAAATTAAGGATATTTTTTCTGAGGAGAATATCCCTTTACCAGATGGGTTTACGGACAAAGATATTAATTTGTCAGCGCCGCCCCTTTTTTATGACCTTTTTGCTCTGAGTTTTGTCTACTCAATGAGTCGCATGTCAATGGTTAACCTAGGGTTTGCTACTTCTACTGTTGCTCGGGCAGATGTTCTTGATTTCTTCACTCAGGCTTTGAATCAAGCTACAGAGCTCTATGCAGAATCCACTACTCTAATGTTATCTAAAGGAATTTACGATCGACCACCTATGATTACCTATCCTGAGAAAGTTGAATATATAAAAAAACAATCTTATATAGTAGCAGCCATAGGAAAAAAAAGACCTTTAAATGCTGTTGAACTTACTGAAATGTTCTTCAATATTGAGCGTAACTATTTCTCGGTACTACTCTGTATGGGCTTATTACAAGTGATTAAGGACAAGGAAATTAAAGATTATATAGAAGATGGAATGGATATATCAGAAAAACAAATCAATTTCTTGAATGACCTTTTAAAGGAAGAAGAACTTCTTGGTACAGTTCCTGTTAGTATAGAAGTAACAAATTCAACCGTTTCTCCTTTTTCCGACAAGCTTATTGTTGCGCTTTTTCATTTTTTAAATTCCATTGATGTGACACTTATTGGACATGCTTTATCTTTATCCATGAGGACAGATTTAGCTACTTATTACAGTAAATTAATTGGAGAAATATTAATTTATGCTGGAAAGGGCTTTAATATTATGGTCAACCGGGAATGGCTAGAACAACCTCCTCAAGCACCAAATAGAAAGGCTTTAAAAGGAAAGTAAGTAAGTTAATTAATAAGAAGATTCTACTTGAGAATGTTGAATAACACTCTAAAAATCCGTTATATAAAAATGCTTCAAAAAGCCCTTGATGAAAGGGCTTTTTAGCATGCTGGGTTCAATAATGTCTGTTATATTAAGTAAATAGTAGGTTATTTCATAAAAGTAATCAGTTTAACTGTTTACTCTTAGTGACGACAAATGGATATATTTATATATTTTACCAAAAGGTCGGCTTACCAACCATAAACCAAAGCATAGTCATTAATAGAATGATATAAATCCAAATAGATCGCTTTAGTTTAGTTGCCAGTTCTTTTTTATTATGCCCTTCCTCCTTGTACTTTCGAAGAGTGGGGGAAAATGCACGGGCCAGAAAGAACAATGAGCAAAAGAGGAAAATCAGTGTCATTATAATCCATGGAGTGGTCCACGTCCATGGACCACACATAACAAGGAGTATCCCTGTTATAACGAGAACATGGCCTGTATGTTTTGCGAGCCTAACGACAGATTGAAACGTGCTCAAATAGGCATTCGTTTCTTCTTCTCTTGAATTATGTAGTTTTTTAACGAGTGGCNGCCTGTGCTTGTGCTGCTGCTTGAGCTTGCTCTTGTTCTTTTTGTGCCTGCTCTTGTGCTGCCTGTGCTTGTGCTGCTACTTGAGCTTGCTCTTGTTCTTTTTGTGCCTGCTCTTGTGCTGCCTGTGCTTGTGCTGCTTGAGCTTGCTCTTGTTCTTTTTGTGCTTGCTCTTGTGCTGCCTGTGCTTGTGCTGCTTGAGCTTGCTCTTGTTCTTTTTGTGCTTGTTCTTGTGCTGCTTGTGCTTGTGCTGCTTGAGCTTGCTCTTGTTCTTTTTGTGCCTGCTCTTGTGCTACCTGTGCTTGTGCTGCTTGAGCTTGCTCTTGTTCTTTTTGCGTTTGTTCTTGTGCTGCTTGTTCTTGCTGAGCTTGTGCCGTTTGAGACTGCTGCGCTTGTGGAGCTGCCTTTGCTACTGGCGCACTAGCTGTTTGAGATTGAGCTGCTTGTGCCGTTTTAATTTTAAATTGTTCTCCAGGGAAAACTAAGTCTGATGTTAAACCGTTCCATTCTTTAATTTCTTCTACTGTTACGCCATAATGTTGACCGATTGACCACAAAGTGTCACCACGTTTTACAGTATGTACGATTTCTTTTATGCTAGATAAGTTTAGTGTCTGATTTGGATAAATTAGTGTTGATGTTAAGTTATTAGCATCTTTTAGCTCGTCTACGCTCACATTATGATTTTGAGCGATTTTCCATAAAGTGTCACCTTTTTGTACTTCATACGTTCCGCTTGTAGAGGCAGATGCTGCACCTACAAATCCTGCTGAAAGAATTGCCGTTGTCCCTAGAGTAAATACAAATTTCTTCATTTTCCGAATACCTCCTTATTTACTCAATGACTGAATGATACCACCTGTTCATTTCACTTCCATTACAGGAATATTTTACTTTTATTACGGATTTAATTAATTTTAAACATTTTCTTGTAATATTTCTGACAATTCATTTTTGAATAATGATTAAATTTCATCAAAATCATGTCAAAATTTGAAGAAAACTCTATAAAAAGTTGGAGTTGTATTCGGTGATAAAAGTAACTTATCAGCAAAAAAAACCTTCTAAAAGCAGTTAGCTTTTAGAAGGTTTTTTTACTGATATGAAACAGTTAAAGTTGGAGCATATGCAGGATTGTCGCCCCCATAAATTTCAACTACGTCACTTAAAAAGTCCGCTGGACCTGAGCTTGACAAGCGAAACTGAGTTTTGCCGGTCCTATTCATATATCCCCAAAGCGAGGAAGGAAGTTGAATAGTTGTATATCCATTATTGAGTGAAGGCACTGATATTTGGAAGCCTCCTGAAATAGATGGTGAAGCCTGATAATCTATTTGTTCTAAAGCACTGCTAGTTCCAAATACACCGCTTTTAATATCGCCTTTCAAAGATGAAATATTACCAGTTGAAGATTTGCGATAAATTTTTAAAGATACATCCGTAATGATTGCATCATCAGGTAAAGAACCTGTGTCAAAAGATAAAATGGTTCGGTATGTGTCGGTATTGTACATTCCTTTATCCCCAATTTTATGAATAGAACTACTCATACCGTCAGCTGATAAGTTTCCGATAAATCCATCTTCAGCAGCAAGTGAAGAAAATACTGAAGATTTCTCTGAAGTTCCAGAAATTTGATAAACTTCCGTCTTTACTTCCTCTTGGTTACCCGCTGCGTCTACACTAAAAAACTTTACTGTTTTGCTAGAGTTGATGGTAATAGGCTTAGAGTACTTTAGAGAATTAACAGTTGGTATGCTTCCATCTAATGTATAGTAAGTGGTGGCAGGTTCATTGGTTGATAATGTAACAGAAACAGAACTTCCATACGTTCCTCCCGCTGGTGAAGCAGCTGTAACCGGTGGGGATATATCTCCTGGATTAGGAGCATCACCATTTTTCGGATGGCTTTTAAAAAAGTTCCAGCTTAATTTAGTTGCATTTGGTCCTGTAGGATCTGTATAAGAACCGGATGTACTTCCCCCTGACCAAGCATGTCCCATTCCTTCTATCATGTACTTTTCCATTACTGTTTTTCCTGCTGTATCTTTGTAAATATATTGCGTATAGCTTCTTCCACCAGATACTGTACCTGTTGCAGTTTGATCTGCCGTATCATCAATATCGTTATTATCCAGCCCATCAGACGCTCTATCATTTGTTTGAGCCCATTGCGATAATATTTGATGCGCATTTATAGGCGCAACAGTGTAGTCAGCTGTCCCATGAAACAAAATAACTGGAACCACTCGTTTATGATCTCCCATGGCTGAATAGGCTAAATCTCCTTGTTGGATAGGATTAGGACCTCCACTGCTCATTGCTGTATAAGCACCTGTCACATTAGTCGCTGCTTTATATTCTAAGCCAGCCCCAACGCTGATAGCCGCAAATATGTCTGGATAAGTAGCTCCCATAATAACACTCATAGCTGCTCCAGCAGATAGCCCTCCAACAAAGACTTGGTCGGCATCTATTGAATAACTGCTTTTTATTTGATTGACCATTCCAGCAATTAACGCTGGTTCACCGCTTCCCCTTGATTGATGAGCAGTATCAAACCAGTTCCAACACTTATTTGAATTAGCAGAAGAGGGTTGTTCTGGATAAAGAACAAGAAACTTCTCTGTCTCCGCCAGTTCATTCATTTGTGTTCCTGCTGCAAATTGATCAGGGTCTTGAGTACAGCCATGTAGCATAACTACTAGAGGTAAGGCAGCACCTCCCTGATAACTGCTAGGTACGTACAGTTTGTATGTCCTTCCGTTATATGTTTTAGAGGTAAAACTTCCTGCGGCTGAAGAAGATACAGCACCTAAAGATAAAAAAAGTATAAAAATCATCCCTGCTATAAATAATCGTTTCATCTTCCTGCTTCCTCCTTATATTGATATGGTTATACTTAGCAGCAAACATACATATCGGTATGGTATGGAAATGAATAAGAGTTACTAGTAAGATGATAGCAAGGTTTTATGTAATAAAATTTATATTAACTGCACGATTTGCCTACGGTTATGAGGACGAATAAAATCATTCATCTCCCAAAAAGGAAAACGCTTACATAAAATTGTAAACGATTGTGCCGATAAATACTATAAAAAAGACATACCTTTTAAAAATAGGCCGGTATGTCTTCTATGGATTGCTTACTTAAGTATTCATATTGTGACTCGCTGCAATTTACCATAGCAATGGATTGAGGATAACGTTGTAAATGAGAAGGGAGCTCCTTAAACCCAAACTGATGATAATATTCAGGAAGAATATCGCTATACAGCATAAAAATAGCGCTGCGCTTCTCTATCTTCATCTTTTTAAAAAAGTCTTCAAGCATATCACGGCCATACCCCATTCGTTGATAAAGCTGGTGTACAACAACAGATCCAATACCGTGCAAAGCAAACTTTAATCGAGGAGTTTGTAAAAGAAGCAAAATAAATGAACCAATAATTTGATCCTCTTCATTTACGTATACATACCGAATTCCATATGTTTCTTCTTTTTGATTATCTCTCACATACTCTTTGTACGTCCTGCCTTTAGGCCATGCGGCATATCCCATTTGATAGACTTCTGCCAATTCTTCAGACTTTATTTTTCTTAATAACATGAACATCCCCTCTTTATTTATAATCCCATACGTCAGCAGACATTTTTTATAAAGTTAAAAATAGTTCCTGTATGTATATATTATACTTCATCCTACGGAAGCTTTCTTGCTCTGAGTCCTATTAACAGCTAATATGTGAGCTACTTTCTCAAAAAACTAGAAAAATTCCTGATAGTTGTTCCTCACCCATAGCAGTCATATAGGTAAAGATACTCTTTATCATTCCATAAAAACATAGAGATGTAAATGTATTTCCAGCTTCATTTAGCATTCATTACGTATTACTCATCAAAAAAAGCATAGAAACTACGCTCTATGCTTTACAGTGAAAGTCATCATCATTTCTTAAGCTTTTTCGTTCTCTACATACTCCACTAGATGAAAGAAAAAACGATATGTAAGAATAAGAACTTCACCTATCGACATTTTTTCATTAAACTCTTTTATAGCATCTAACTCAATATTCACATCCCATAATCCATCTTTATCATTAAATAAAAGCTGGACGCTTGTTGGACTTTCATTAAGTTCTTTAGCAAAAAATTGTTTTAGTAAAGAACCGAATTTTTTTTGCATATGTAGCCCGGTTAATACTTTATATGTGCCAAACACATCATCCACTTCAAAAGAACATCCATCAAGCTTAATAAATTCGAACCATTTTGATTCTACATATAGAAATTCACTTCTGTGTTCTTTCAAGTAAGAAATGGGCGTATCTAAAAACGAAAGAGGAGATTCTTCTGCGATCAGCTCGTCCGTTTCTTTATCTACTCTTTCGATATAAGAATCTTTAAAACGTAAAGATTCCTCTTTTTCTTCTATCATCAGGTTTTGCGGTACCAACTTTTTTTGCAACGCATATTCCTTTTCTTCCTGGTATAGAGATAAAGATTGACCTTGAACGTTCATTTCTTTTTCAATATAAGTTTGAATATTACTTTGTAACATGAAAAAACCTCCTGATTAATCTGCATCACTATCTTATATCATAACCTAAACAAGTGTTTATAAATATAGCCAAACAAAAAATCCTTAGGCATAGCCTAAGGATAATAATGATATATTCAAGTATGTATAAAAGATAATTTGGTTGCGGGGACAGGATTTGAACCTGCGACCTTCGGGTTATGAGCCCGACGAGCTACCGAACTGC
>NZ_JBHZOQ010000014.1:0-2696 GCF_042787645.1 Priestia sp. YIM B13489 | reverse complement strand
GTTATGCCAGGACGTCGTAGTGGAGACCGTCGTACATCTCGTTCTAGATTAGATGGTTTTCGAAGAGGGGATGAAATCCAAGTTTTTTCTGCTGGAAGACAACTTGATGGAAACGGTACGTTTATTCGAGTAGAAGGTGGCTTTTTAATATGGGAAGACAATTCTGGAGTTAGAAATGCTACTAGTTTAGAAGGTATCAGTGTTCGTCTAGTAAGAAGACGTTATTGCTAATATTTTGGACGGGCTCTAATTTTATATAAACAGAAAAGCTCCTTGATTTTTACAAAGGAGCTTTTTATAAGATTTTAACTATAAATAAAGAAGAGGAAGTATTTTATTTACATAGCTTATAATCAACTTAAGTTGATTAAACCTGCCTTAAGGCAAATAAGTTTTATTAAAATTAGGAAAAATCAATTCCATAATGCTCTAGCCTAATATTTATTTTATTTGTGTTAGGCAAGTTACCTAATGAAGAATGAAAGCATAAATTACAATAAGTGTTCAAAAGAGAAAGGAGTAGGTTTATGCCTTATTCTATTATTGTTGGTAATGTATTGACTAATGGGATTACTCAAAACGGAAATCTAGATTTTGGTCATACAGTACACAATAGTCATACAGCGAATTCAAAATGGGTAGGAGCTTGTATTTCTATGGGTAATTTCTCTCCTTCTACGTCTTGGATGGCTAACGGAAACTTTGATCCAGATATTAGTGACCAAGATCAAATTGCGAACCCTTCTATGCCAATATCGGGGCAACTTTAAGAATAAAGGAGCATACTTTTTATGCCATGTAATATTAATGTTCAAAACTTTAATGCTAATGGAGTTACAGAAAATGCAAATTTAGATATAGGTAACAACGTTCAAAATAGCCATACAGCTAATTCGAAATCAGTAGGAGCCTGTTTTTCTTTTGGTAATACATCGCCTTCAGTGTCTCACATGTTGAATAATAATTTTGATCCAGATGTAAGTGATCAAGGGCAAATAGATAATACTTCAAACACTTAAATTTTATTAAATAATGAGTATAAAAATATTCTTTTTGTTCACTTTCAATTTTAAAATTAATTACTAAAAAAGCTTCTAGATATTTAATTCAGAAGCTTTTTTTCATAGGTGACAATAGTACAAGCTAAATAAAATAGAAAACATAAAATATTGTATCCATGCTAAAGAGAGGGAAAATATATGTGTTGTTGGAATTTCTTTGGTTGTGGTTGTAGACGTCGTTGTAGATGTGGTTATTCGAACTATAACAACAATTATGGTGGTTGCTCTTGTGGTAGAAATAATCACCACCACCACAATAACGATCATAACTCTTATAATCAAGGTAATAACAATTGTAGTTGCAAGGATAGAAATAATCATCATCACCAAAATCATAAATGTAATTGTGGACATAATAGTCATTCGAATTATTAACTTTAGCTAATTTACAAGTAAAAGGCTTGCTCATACATTTGAACAAGCCTTTTTTATTTACACAATTTCTTGTTAACAGCTAAGGCCTGGTCCTTACTTGTTTGATCTGTTTATCGTTGTACTTCTTAATCTTGTTATTTGCTGTCTTTGTTGTGCATGTTCTTGACTATGGATAGCTTGTTGAATAGCATTAAAAACGGTATTTAGGGTTCTGGTGCGAAAATTAAAAAACATATGCAAGTAACCCCCCAAACTTGAACATACTGATACTAGGATTCTAAAAAAGGGGATGCGATTAGTATGAAAAAGCAAAATCTATTCAAATGGAAACATTATCAGCCTGATATTATTTTATTAACTGTGAGATGGTACCTACGGTACAACCTCAGTTTTCGTGATATAGTGGAAATGATTGAAGAACGCGGATTATCGATTTCTCATACAACGATTATGCGTTGGATTCATCAGTATGGTCTGAACTAGATGAACGGGTACCGTGTCGCCTTAAGCTAATCAATGATTCCTGGAGAGTAGATGAAACGTATATTAAGGTAAAAGGTTAATGGATGTACCTATATCGGGCCGTTAATTCAAAAGGAAATACGATTGATTTTTATTTAAGGAAAACAAGAGATCATAAGGCTGCAAAACCCTTTTTCAAGAAAGCTTTGCGGTCTTTCTTTTCATGTTTCAACGCCCCGTGTCATAACAGTCGATAAGAATCCAGCCTATCCCGTGGCTATCGAAGAGTTGAAGAAAGAGAAAAAGATGCCCGTAAGCATCTACATAAGGCGGATAAAATATCTAAATAACATCGTGGAACAAGATCACCGTTTTATTAAGAATCGTGTTCGTTCGATGTTAGGGTTGAAATCATTTCATACAGCCACTTACATACTGAGTGGCATAGAAGTCATGCATATGCTGAAAAAGAAGCAAGTTCACCAAGAGGTGAAGTCTGCCCAAAGTAGAAAAGAATTCATCCATCAACTGTTTGGGTTAGCTTCATAAGCTAGTAATTCAAGGGAACCTAACGTTTTATTTTTCTAGCGAATGTTTTTTACACCACAACCGTGGAACTTCCTAAATTCGGTACCGTTGATGGCGTGGCTATCATAGCTAAGCCTACGGCAGAAACTGCAACAGCTTGTTTCTCTTTTCACCATATAAAAACCCATCATTTATCTACCAAAAATAAAAGAGCAGTTTGCAAATGCAAACTGCTCTTTTGATGACCCGTACGGGATTCGAACCCGTGTT
>NZ_JBHZOQ010000002.1:0-11425 GCF_042787645.1 Priestia sp. YIM B13489 | reverse complement strand
GGTTTTCTCTTTCTACGCTGTATATCATATACAATCCTAGTTAACATAATCACTCTTTCCGGAACACATCATAAAAAGGAACCCTTATGGGAGTAAGGGTTCTGCAAGGGTCACTTTTATAGAATATGCAGCTTTTTATACATCGTTGATATGACAGCTTTTCTTAGGATTATGAATGACCTAAAGATGTATAAAAAGTACACCTTTTATACATATGCAATTAAGAAAAATATAGTATATATGGTAATAATATGGTAATATTTAGTTGTCGGAAATTTCAAACCCCTTGTTTCGAAAAGCTACCTCAATTTATATTAGGGTAGCTTTTTATTTTGTTATCTTTTAGAAATGTTTTCTAAGAAATTACCTTTTTTCTCCTTTATTTATGCTAAAATATACTAGCATTTCATAATAAAGGAGAATCATCATGAATTTTTTCAAAAAAAAGGAATTATTTTATGTTTTAAGTTTTTTATCTTTTGCCTTAATGCTTTCACTTGGATTTTCATCGCAAGCACAAGCAGCCACTGTAAAGGGGTTTAATTTTAAGCCTGGTGACATCTTAATTACAAAAAGTACAAGTTCAGATGGAATAGCAGGACACTCTGCAATTGTAGATCAAACAGGTTCAAATATTATACATATAGCAGGATATGGACATACTCCAGCTAGACATCCTGTGGATTGGTTTCTTAACAACTATAAAGCTACTAAAGTAGTAAGATATAAATCAGCTACTTTAGCAAAGAAAGCTGGAACATACGCATACAATAATTACTATAAAGGTCCTTATAAAAATCACGGTTATGGTTTAGCTCCTAATCCAAAAGATACAACAAAGCTTTATTGTTCTGAAATTGTATGGCAATCATATTACTATGGAGCAGGCGTTACTTTCTATGGATTAGCTAACAAACCAATTAAAAAAGTGATACCTAGCCATATAATGCCTTATGACTATATTGGCCAATATGAAAAAATGAACGGATATTCTACAGTAAAATCATTCAACTGGTAAGAAAAAGAGACTACGTATGTAGTCTCTTTTTAGTAATTATTTTTACCATCTTTTACAATTCCATCTTTGTTATAACTTTTCCACCCATAATAGTAAGTATTTTTAGGGTCTTTTTTAAATACAACATAAACCTTATAAGGAATACTTCCACCTTTTAAGGAATTATAATCGATACCAATTTCTTTTATATCATTACTTTTATATCCTTCTTCAGATAAATGCATTGATACAGCAGAAAGAACTTCTTCTCTCTCTTTTAAATTACCTACTGATAATTTTTGATAAGTTAAATAACCAATTACAACTAGTGATAATACAAATAGTATAATAAATACAATTGCTGTGATTTTACTTTTACTCATTTTAAATATTAACCTCTTCTTTAGCTTATAGAATAAAGCAGAATTTTTTCTGCTATCAATATACATTAACTCCAAAATCTAGTCAAATACTCAGCTGTATTTGTTTTATTACTTTTTAATCTGGACAAAGTACAAGATTATAGAGTATTTTATATTTGCACATGTTGCATCTTTTATCAGATATATCTAAAAACCACACACATAAGAAAAGCTCTCAATATTGAGAGCTTTTCTTATGTCCTTGAAAAAGTATGTAGCCGCCCACGCTATGGTTTATCAATATAGTAGCGTCTAAACGCGTTTACTCATCTTTTTAGAAAGCACTATTAATTTTAAAACATGCTCTTCAAACTATTTCAAAATTAATAAGTTAATTATCATATTAAAGGTATTCTAATCAAAATGATAGAATAACACCTAAACGGGGGTGAACGCATTGTCAAACGCATCGGAATATGGGTATTTTGCGAAAGACGTGGCAGCCGACCTTGAAGTTACTACGTCAACTCTAAGACGTTGGTCTATTGAGTTAGAAAAGGCCGGATATAAATTCGAACGAAATGAAAAGGATCAAAGAATTTACTATGAACGCGATTTTAAAGCGTTTAGGGAACTAAAAAAATTAATAAATAATAACGTTATACTAGTAGACGCTATAAATGCTGTAGTATCAATGGATGTAGAGGGATTAAACGCATCGCAAACGCCTAGCGTTTATCGGGAAGAAACGCGTTTAACGAGGCAATTTTTAGAAGAAATTTTAGACGAAAAAATAAATAAGGCAATACACCAAGCCTTTGAAGAAGGCCGCCAACAAGGCCAAAGGGAAATTAAAGAAATGATAAAGAAAATAGAAAAAAGAAATGAAGAACGAGATGATAATCTTATGTCTGTAATTAGATCAATACAAGAAGAAAAAGAAGAAGTTAAACAATTAATTGCAGCTTCTCAAGAACAAGCAAAGAAGACTTTCTGGCAACGACTTTTTAGTAAAATCTAAATAGAGATACAGAAAGGCGTGTATTCACATTAAAAATTGTTCCATCTGTAATGAGCCAATAGAAGATATTAATAAAGCCCTTTTAAGAAAAATTCGTAAAAGTGCTATGAAATTTCCGGGTTCTAAAAAAGAGGAAATAAAAAAAATCCACACTTTAGCATTTAAGTTCTCTAATGAAAAAATATGTGAGTATTGCTACTTACAAGAAATGGCTAGATTAACAACCATCATGAGAATTAAAGCAATGGAAAGCAGTAAACCTTAAGAGCAACTTGGTCCGCCTTGAGGCGGCCATATTAACCTTAAGGTTTTTTTATTTTTCTTACGAAAAAAGTATAAAAAGACCCTAGCAATTCTATGAGTGAATTGCTATTAAACAATAGTGATAATAGAGAGAAAGTTTAAAAATAGGGTTAAAGCGTTGATATGACTGGGTTGAATACACTTTTTAAGGTGTGCGGAATTCCTCTCATTACGGTACTAAAGTGAGAGGAATTCCGCACACCTTAAAAATTCCAAATTAATAAAAAAAGATCGTATCAATATGATACGATCTAAAAAATCAGTTTAAAAAAATCTAGCAGGTAAAGTTACTTTTTTACCGTTCTGATCTTTAAGATTTTTTAAAGAATGTTGAAACAATCTCATTGTTAATTTATCTAACTTAACTTCATTTTTTCGTGGAGCACAAATCATAATATAAGGATTTACAATCCACGTTCTAGGGCTTACAGTACGTCCATTTTCAGATACTTGACCTGCCCCTTCGGGATTAAGCAAAATCTCTTTTTGTTTCAAAGAATTCATAATTTCGGATGTTTGTCTACGAGATTTCCCAATCATTTCAGCAATTTCTGAAACTGTTGCAGCCTTTGGAAGTTCAAAGTCATCTTCAACAACATTTTTTTGTTTCTTTTTAAATTTATCTTCTCTGCAAATGATCACATTACTTTTAAATTCTAAGTACGCTTGAATTCTAAAAAGAAAATCTCCTTCGGCTTGATTAAGATAACCAATTCTATTTAACAAATCTAAATTTCTATGCATAGTTTGATTAAACGGCTCCCCTGCAAAAGGATCTTTACTGGTTCCAACAAAATGTTCCTCGCCAGTAAGTTCTTTTAATTGATCTAATAAAGATTTTTTTAGTTCTTCTGCTTTTAACCTAGATTCTCCATCCTTCTCAAAATCTCTTTTTCTAGCATTTTGTTCTGCTTTATTTAAACTACTTCTCAAACTACTTTCTTTTTTCATTACAATTCCCCCAATTTTTAACTGGAAGAAATTAATCTGTTTGTGTTAAAATACACTTACACACATTCAACAAAAAGAGTTAATCTTTCTTACAGGTTAATTCCTTCATAGTTTTTAAGAGAAGTCCTCGCAGTCGACCAAAACTTGAGGGCTTTTCTTATGTCTAATTTTCTACCAAATCTTTCATATTTGCAACCTTATTTCGAGTCTATTCGATGTTTTAACGCTGCAAGCAGCTTATCATCCACTCGTTTAGGCTTGTACCCCATCCGATCTACTAAAAGACCTTCTATGAGCTTCATACGAGCCGTATAAAGGCGATATTCACTTTCTCCGAACTCTATGACACTTTTATTAATCTCGGCCCCTTCTGGCGCTTTCTGAACGGTTCTCATTAGGTTATAGCTTTTGGAACGTTCTTCTCTAACCAAACGCAATAAAATTAACAAATCATACGTATGAAAACGTTGAAGCTCCTGGAATGACAAAGCTGAATCCTGTAAGCTCACATATTCTTTTAGTTGAGGGCGCTTTGTATGTAAAGGTGCTCCACAAACAGAACATGATTCCTCCATAGAATTATTTTCTGAATCACAATATGAACATTTCATCATAGGCTCCTACGAATCCTTACTCTTCAGAAACAGCTACTTCAGCTGCTGCTTTCTTTTTTTCTTTTACAACCACATCATGATGCAAAATCTTATCTTTATTTTTCCCTACATAAGATTGCAATGCCTTCGCAATCTTTTCTGCTTCTTCTTCACTTTGAATCTCAAAGTATTTCTCGAAGATCGCGCCGACTTGAATCAGTCTTCTTGTTCTCTCTTTTCTTTCTTTTTCTTTTTTACGCGCTTCAACTTGTTGTTTCTTCGCTTTCATCTTCTCAATTTTCTCTTCTAACTCCTGGAGAATCTCCTCATCTGTTCGCTTCTTCGGCACCCATCCTCATCTCCTTTTCCTGTTCTCTAATGGTTATTTTAATTGTATCAAAAATTGAGATAAATTGGTATCCTTAGCATAGATTCTCTCACCAATATATGGTATAATTCCCTTAGATCGAAGAGATAAGGGCGCACTTATACATCGTACCGATGTGTGCGGTTCCTTCGGAACGAAAAGACAAAGCCAAAGACTCATTCGCCTAGATGGCGAATTTCATAAAACTTGTTTGCCTATCGGCAAAGATGAAACCACCATCTGACACCTTTGGTGTTCATGATGCTGATTTCATCTAAAACGTTGATTAGCTCACCTTGTGCTCTCATCAACTTATTCTTAACTCATTAACCGATTCTCAAGAAAGGAGGAAAGAATTATGGCTATCTACCATCTATCGATGCAAATCATCAGTCGTTCAAAAGGACAATCTGCTGTCGCTGCAGCTGCTTATCGCAGTAGTGAAAAGTTACATGATGAACGTACGGACGAGCAAAAATTTTATGCCCGTCACGTACAACCGGAAACCATGATTCTGACTCCTTCTAATGCCCCAGAATGGATGAAAGATCGGAACCGTTTATGGAATGAAGTTGAAAAAATAGAGAAGCGCAAAGACTCACAACTTGCACGCGAATTAAATATTGCTTTGCCCATTGAACTTAATCAGGATCAACAGAAAGAACTCATTCAATCCTTTGTTCAAAACGAGTTTGTTCAAAAAGGAATGGTTGCTGATATCGCTATTCATCGCGATGATACAAACAATCCTCATGCCCACATCATGTTAACGATGAGAAACCTAGATCAAGATGGATTTGGCAAAAAGAATCGTGACTGGAATGCTGATTTTGCCAATGTGAAAGAAAACAACCGTGGGTACGTAAAAAATAGCAAAGGCTGCTTATCCATTCGTGAACAGTGGGCCAACTATGCCAACAAAGCCCTGGAACAATCCCAAATCAATGAACGTATTACCCATCTTTCTCATGAAAAGCGTGGACTCGAAACCTTACCAATGGTTCACTTAGGTCATGTCGCACATGACATGGAAAAGAAAGGGAAGAAAACAGACCGTGGCCAGATCAATAGAGACCGCCAAGACTATAATAAGGTCGTGATTGATTTACAAGCCTACCGTCACCAAAAAAAAGAGCATCTAAAGAAAATGAAGGAAAAAGAGAAGCAATTTAGCTTTTCTACAGATATCGAGAAAACCTATATCCAAAAGGCCGCATCTCTTGTGGGTCAAAAGGTTATTACCTTAGAAGATATTACAGCACGCCACGAAGAACTACGCAAAATAGGTGATCGTCATGATCCTATCGAACGACACTTTCATGTACAACAACAACAATTCTTAAATGTCAGCAATTATTATGATCGTGTAAGCGATTTAGAGCGTGAAATTCAACAGAACGAAGAAAAAGTAGAGGAACTTAAGAAGTCCCTTAATCCGTTTAAACTCAAAGAGAATAACATGATGAAACGACGTCATCTTGATAAAATCTCTGATTTAGAAAGTAACAAAGAAAGCTATGAAAGTAGCATTCAAAAATATAAAGAATCTCTTCGTTTTTCAAACAAAGAAGAGTTCTATCAGCGTTACCAAGAATTCTCTCAAAAGAAAGAAGATCGACTCAATCAAATTAAGTATGAGAAAAAACAAATTCAAGTCGAAACTAGGGTATTGTTACAAGCTGAGGATGCCATCAAAATGGCCAAAATCCGTGAGATAAGCTCTTATTATCCAGATCTCAAAACAGCTAGTAAGTATCTTACGTACAGCAATGCATTAAGACTAGAGCAGTATCACAATACAGCTCAACAAAATCAGTTTAGACTATCTAACATCAAACAAAATTTAGATGCTAACCAAAAGAAGCTAGACGAGTTCAAAAAACATCAGAAAATGGTTCGTGTAGAGAAAGAACATGTCTCAACTATGAGTAAAGAAGTAGAAAAGCTCAGCAGCGTGGAGAAAAAGCTTGATGAATTAGACAGAAGCCCAGGAGAAAAAGCCAAACGGCTTGTTTCAAAAAAAGCTCGTCAAGATTATGAAGAATTGCACCGTGAAGCTAAGTATGGACGTGAAAACTTAAAAGAACTAGGCTATAAAGGACAACAAGATTTACAACAACAACAAAGCCGCATGAACACAATGGAGAAAACAGTCGTCCCATGGTTAGAAAAAGAAATAAAAACACATGAGAGCAACATAAACGCTCTAAATAACGTTTTTAATGCTATCCAACAAGCTATTCATAGTCAAGAACATGCACAGCAAATAACAAGATTAAGAAGTACAACGATAAACAGATCAAACAAGCAGGGACCAGACCTTAGCCGTTAACAAAAAAATTGTATAAATAAAAAAGGCTTGTTCAAATGTATGAGCAAGCCTTTTACTTGTAAATTAAATAAAGTTAGTAATTAGTAATTAGAATGACTATTATGTCCACAATTACATTTATGATTTTGGTGATGATTATTATTTCTATCCTTACAACTACAATTGTTATTACCCTGATTATAAGAATTATGATCGTTATTATGGTTATGATGATTATGTCTACCACAAGAGCAACCGCCAAAATTATTGTTATAGTTACAGCGACGACGTCGACATCCACAGAAGAAAATATTATTCCAACAACACATATATATCCCTCCCTTTAATATGGATAAGATATTTTATGCTATTAATTTTTTTTAGCTTGTACTATTATCACCTATATAAAAAAGCTTCTGAATGGAACATCCAAGAGCTTTTTTACTATTGATCATAAAGTTATAAGTGCCTTAAGGCACTTTCAGTCAACTTAAGTTGACTAGGGTTATGTAATAAATAAATTACCTCCAAATTTTTTGATATGAACGGCAAAAAACTCCTGATTTCAACCACAATCAGGAGTTTTTCTGATTAGTCGAGAATACATCAAAAAAACAAAGGTTGCTCTTAGAATAAAATGGCGGGGTACGCTAAGCTCATCATATGCATTCATATTATTTTAGGGAACTTGCCTACCCTAAGAGAATTTTAAATAACTTGATATATGTAAAAAGCCCTTCAATTAAAAGGCTTTTTATTGAATTAGCAGTAACCTCCATAGCCACCACTAAAACAACTACATCCAATAATGACAAGAAGAATAAATAAGACAATTAGAAGGGCAAAACCCCCACCAAGTCCACATCCACCATAACTAGACATACTATCACTCCTTTTATAAGGTTTGAGTAAAACTAAAGGAGTAGGAACATAATTTACATGGGCTAAAGTATTGTATGTATCCGTAAATATTTATGAGCATGTTTAATTCTTAAATAAAATCACTAGTATTGAATCTGACCGTAATAGTTTTTAAAATTGTGGTTTTTATTTTAAAAAGCTATTACTTTTTACTTATTTTTCACAAACCAGGGACACTAACCCAAGAAGCAAACTAGGTAAATGCATATTCTTAATTTGATAAGAAAAATGGAGGTTGCGCTTATGAATTCAGAAATACACTTTTTACCTAATTTATATTCTCAGGAAAATCAGTTAAACCATGCAGATGAACGGTTTATTGGGAGACCTGGGTTTGGTTTTGGAAGACCCGGTTTCGGTTTCGGCCGTCCAGGGTTCGGCTTTGGAAGACCTGGATTCGGTTTTGGTGGTCCCTTTGTAGGAGGGTTAGCTGGTGGTTTATTAGCCGGTTCTTTACTTTCTCCATATGGCTATGGAGGTTATGGCTATGGAGCTCCATATGGATACGGTGGCTATGGAGGTTACGGCTTTGGATCCCCATATGGATACGGTGGCTATGGAGGTTGCTGTTAATCCCCTTTGAAATAAAAGTAGAATGTTTAAATTAAGACTTGTTATGTGTTATGTAAAATAAGAATTTAATGTTTAAATATCTATCAAACTAGCTTACAAAAATTCTATTAGAAATAGGATCCGATGGAATTCATTATTCCATCGGATTAATGAGGAAAAGAGCCTTATAAACTTCATTTACTTACTTATTAATAACTACCCTTAAAGCAAGTACAACCAACAATCACTAATAATATAAACAGAACAACAATAATAGCAAAATTACTGCCGTAACCACCGTAACCACCATAGCCATAGCCGCCTCCAAAACCGCAGCCACCTCTGTAACCACCGAAAAAGCCCATATCTTCACCACCCCGCACGTTATATTTTATAATATGTACAAGTGATAAAAATGCTCGCCTAAAATATACAAGCTCAAATTAATCATTAATATATAGACAATCGTACAAGCCTTTTAAAAAGTTTTACATAGAATGAAGTATCCTTGTACAAGGAAAAGGTGCCCAATCCCCTGAACCTGTTATTACCACCGCCCAAATAACAGGTTTAGTACATAATAAAAAAAGCTATGTATAGAACAACCCCCACTCCCGGCTTTTTAAAATATATTATATACACCTTTATTTTGTATAAAAGAATTCACATTCTTTCAGAACTCCTGTTTTTTTGCAAATCATATAATAAGAAAGTCACTCTTAAACCTAAAAGTATGCGTCAATTTAGATTTAGGTAACTTGCCTATTATGAATATTCTTTTATCATTTGAGCAAACTACTCATGACGCCGTGAGGCATCCAATATCCAACACGAATCTCTCTCCAAGAGCAGAAAAACCAACCTTTAGGACTCAGAGGTTGGTTTTTCTGTTTTTCAAGCTGTATATCATATACAAACTTAGTTACTATAATGGATTTTCTAGGAATGAAAGAGAAGGTTAAGAACTATCAACCTAGCTCTTAACCTTCTCTGAATGTTCTGGAATGATTAAAACAGACGGTAATTCTGTATTACTTAAAAATAGAATATGGAACTTTGAAGAAACTAATACCGTTAGCATAAGGTGCGTATTCATATTCACCAAATATAATTACAATGCCACCGTTCATGTAATAAAACTGGTCTTGAGTTAAGTTCACAGATTTGAAATCTTCAACCCAGAATTGAGCGCCTTTTTTATTACGAGCAATCATTTGTTCACGGATATATTTATTTACTTTACCTAATTGCTTTTGATTTGTAATGACATCTTTCAAACTAAGTTGTTTAGCCGTTAATAAATTATAATTGTAAGTATCAATCCAAGTCATACCATGTGCACCGCCAGAGTACTGATCATTCGTAACAGAAATACTTAAAATATTATCTTGGTTGTAAGGTACAGAGTATTTCATATTTTGATAATAAGGACCTGGTGACCAACCGTTTTCGCGGTCCTTCTTTTCCTGTTCTTTTAATTCTTTATTTGCTTGCTGAGTTTCTTTAGCAATGTTTAAGAATTTTCTATTGAAACTAGCCTCAAATGGTTTATTAAAAAGACCAGATGCTTCTGGATAGCTAATATTATTTGCTAATGATTTTTTTGTAACGGTTATTCCCAACGCCTGGATTTTGTCACTAGGCGCTCTCTCATACTTAATGCTAGACGATTTTTGAGCATATAAATCTTTTGATACACCGTAAATTCCACCGTATTTTCCAGAATAAGAATAGGCGCGATATATTTGCCCTTTTGATACTTTCTTTGCTGCTACTAATTTATTATTTTTAATGTTATAAAGACTAGTATTCTTTAAAATTGTAACGCGTCCTATTTGTCCTTTGACGAGTTCTTGATCCCCCCACATTACTTTGGCTTCTGCATCTGTGTGTGGAACGAGTGGCGAAAATAATACAGCAAAAACTAAAATAGCTGCTATAACTTTTTTGAACCTTTTCATAAATGCCCCCCTAAAATGTTTTTGTAGGGTTTTAAAACTAACAATCGTTTTTTCCAAAAAACCCCAATTAAAAGTATAACACAAATCAACAGGGGATAATGATTTTTTACATTGTTTTCGTAGACATAATTCATCAAATTTCTTTATGTATATTCCATTCATTTGTAGTTAACATAATGACCATTATAAGAATCCTTTCTAATAGTTATTTAGAAAGGATTCTTAACATTCTTATTTAAAAAGAACATTTAAGCTCCTGCAGCAGCTCCTCCAGTAGGTCCAGCTGGCTTTCTTTGACCTAGTTCTTGATCTAACATAAGAATAGCAGCAGAATTGTTTTGCGCAAGTTTTAAACGATCAACAATCGTTTGTGACTGAGCTTCTTCATCAACTTGCTCTCTTAAAAATTCTTGTATAATAATCAACGTTTGCTGGTCATTTGCCTGGTTAACATATTCATAAGCTTGACGATAAGAATTAGTTACAAATTTTTCATGTTCTAAGACTTTTTGAAATGTTTCTAAAGGTGTTCCATACTCAGTTGGCTGTGCTGGTAAAGAACTTAATTCAACAGTTCCTCCACGATCAACCAGGTAATCGATAAGTTTTACCATATGGGTTCTTTCTTCTTCTGATTGTAATCTTAGCCAGCTACCCATACCCCTGTAATTCAATTTATTCATATAGTTTGACATAGCTAAATATAGAGTGGATGACACGTGTTCAATTTGAATTAGATTATTTACTAATTTTTGAACCTGTTCATTAATCATTACTACTCCCCCTATTGTTTCAAATTAAATCCACTGTCATATTATTCGAATGTACGATTAGACATACATAAACTTGTTTTAAAACCCTTGTTACGAATAAACTACAGCATTTTGAGCAAACTACCCACGAAGCCGGCAAGCTTTTAGTAAAAACTATAAAAACAGAAAAAACTCCCGACCTTCTGAGGAGTTTTTTCTGTTTTTAAGCTGTATATGCTATACAAAACTAGTTAACATAATGTCATTTATCGGAAATCATGTGTTAGAAGAAAGTGTTGAAGGGGTACATATAAAAGATAGGGATAGCATCAGG
>NZ_JBHZOQ010000013.1:0-1002 GCF_042787645.1 Priestia sp. YIM B13489 | reverse complement strand
AGGAGGCAACAATTATGGAACAAGGTAAAGTAAAATGGTTTAACGCAGAAAAAGGTTTTGGATTCATCGAACGCGAAAACGGAGACGATGTATTTGTACATTTCTCAGCAATCCAAAGCGAAGGCTTCAAATCTTTAGACGAAGGTCAAGCAGTTACATTTGACGTAGAACAAGGTCAACGCGGCCCTCAAGCTTCTAACGTTCAAAAAGCGTAATCCATCATAAATATAAAAAGACAGACTCCTTGGAGTCTGTCTTTTTCATTTCCTTGAAAATGTCATAATAAAACCCTATCCACTGAGGAATAGGGCTTATTAATACAAAAATAGTAATCGGTAATACAAATGGTAAATTCAGTATAGCACAGTATAGACAAAATCCAAACTATAAATCAATATTTATTCATGTTTCATTAATTCTTCTTCAAAGAAAAACGTACTTGGATATTTATCCACTGTATAAGAGTATCTTTTCATGTTTTTTACATAATGGCTTTTTAAGATGATCACTCTTTCATTAGATGCTTTTATATTTACAATTTCTCCATTGGAAAATAAGCTTATACTCATATCCCTCATCCTCTCTCCTATCAAAAATAATCAAATTTTTAACTTTATTTATCGGGAAATATAATGTACATCTCTTAAGGCTAATCCAGCGAAGGTTAGTTACTTTTGATACCTTCAGGCGTATGTGTACTCCTAAGGCATACAGTTCTATAACCATAAGGGGGGTTTTTCTCTTTTTTTGCGACACGGCATTTTACATATAGGTAAACCTTCATTAATAGCATTCTGTCACAAATGTCTCTACTTATTTTTTAAGTAATCTTTTTAAATTATTAAAATCCAAAGCAAAAAGACCCCTATGTGGAGTCTTTTTTAGTTTTAATTATGCTACTTTATGAACGTTAGCAGCTTGTGCTCCACGTTGGCCTTGTTCGATGTCAAACGTTACTTTTTGACCTTCTTCTAATGATTTAAAGCCTTCACCTTGAATAGA
>NZ_JBHZOQ010000012.1:0-1762 GCF_042787645.1 Priestia sp. YIM B13489 | reverse complement strand
GTACCATCCAATTAAGAATTAAGAAACTAGGATATGAATGGGACAGTAAGCAAAGTATTTATCGTTATGTTGGGGAAGAACCAGAACCTTTAGAAGTTGATTTTAATACCCTTATTTCTAAAAATAGTAAAGCGCTAGTAGAACAAAAGCAAGCTAATAGTGAAGTAGCAGCTAGTATTAGTCACATGAATGAAAGTGAAAGTACTAGCGATAGCGTTTCAAAAGCTAGTATAACTACTAGCAAAGTAGATGCAATTGATCTCTTGCTTCAGCATCCAAAAGAACGCTCAAAACGAGTGTATCGAGGGTTTTATTTTGACGATGATGTGTTAAGCATCATTGATCGAGTTCCTAAGAGTTATAAATCTGAATTAGTGAATGAAGCTTTAAGAAAAGTATTTAAAGAAAAGGGATTATTAGATTAAAAACTCACCTAAGTTTTAGGTGAGTTTTCTTGTTTATTCTACAAATAGAGTTTGCAAAAATGTAGGATTTGGTAGAAAATTAGACATAAGAAAAAGCCCTCAAGTTTTCGCCGACTCAGAGGACTCTTTCTTACAAAATATTAAGAAGGAATTAACCTTTCAAGAAGAGATTAACCTTCAACTACATAACTTTATAAACGTATTCTACCACAATAAGGTTAGTTCCTTCCACAAAAAAATGGAGGAATTAGAATGAGAAAAGCATTAAATGAAGCAGAAAAAAAAGCTAGAGTAAGAGATGCTAAGCTGGAAGAGTTAATAAACCAAGCAGAAGTTGGTCTTTCAGCAGATCAACAAAAAACATTATTGGAAATCTTACATAAGACTACTGGAGATAACTATTTCATCGGTAAGCGAAAGAAAAAAACTGATGGGGTGAGATTTGTGCAAATACTTATGGAAAACTATAATTATTTAAGTCAAATAAAATACCTGTCTAATGCACAAAAAGCATTTTTATTAGATTTGGTTCCTTATGTTGAATTTAAAACAAATATTCTTATAGAACGCCCAGAAGAAGACTTAGAAGAGGTAAGCGAGAACACTGCTTCACCTAGTTATTTAGCTAAAAAATTAGGACGTGAAAGAGCTAAAGTTTCTCGAATGATGAATGAACTAATGAAACTAGGTATCTTAGCTGTGGCGGAAACTGGGATGACAACAGAAGATGGTAGAGTATGTACTAGCAGAACTTGGTTTGTAAATCCTAATGTTATGTGTTGTTCAGCAAGAGATGATGTAGATAAAGCAACTCAAAGAATCTTTAAACGTTCCTTAAAAAACTTTAAAGTAGAAGGAAACTCTAAAAAGCACAATTTACCAATTTATTTATTTTAAAAGCAAGGGGGAAATTTCCCCTTGCTTTTTTATTTACTATTTTATTTACATTTTTTAGGTGTGTCTTTTTGGACACACAGGTGTGTCTTTTTGGACACACCCCACCCTCTATAAACGTTGATATAACAACATTCTTGCACTTGTCCCTTCTCACTCTATTTAAATAGCAATTCGCTGATAGAATTGCAAGGGTCTTTTTATACTTTTTTCGTTAAAAAAATTAAAGTGTATTGAACTTAATACATATGAAAATTCCTCATAGCTATATGGCTATTTTCCATACAAGGTTCGAGTAGTATTTTTTAAAAAAACCACTTAAAAAATCTCCACTCTTTCCTCCTTGCATTTCAAATTTCGGCAGGGTTGGTTCTTTCGCCAAGCCGAACATACCCAAAACGAAGTTTAAGATGATCGGCTTGTGACGGCCATTATACCTGCCG
>NZ_JBHZOQ010000052.1:0-1602 GCF_042787645.1 Priestia sp. YIM B13489 | reverse complement strand
CCGAACAACAAAATCAACAAAGAAAAGTAAGGAAACTTCAACGTTTACTCCTTCGGAGTAAAGCAAATTTACTGCTTTCTATTCGCAGAGTAACACAACAGAATAACGGTAAGCGAACACCTGGTGTAGATGGCTATACGGCCTCAAAACCAAATGAACGTATCAAACTTTATCAACAACTAGTTCAATGCAATGTCTTTCGTCATCGTCCAAAGCCAGCAAAACGAACGTTTATTCCGAAGAAAAACGGAAAGCTAAGACCTTTGGGTATTCCTACGATGCGAGACCGAGTCTATCAAAACGTAGTAAAAAACGCACTTGAACCCCAATGGGAGGTCAAATTTGAACCTACTTCCTACGGTTTTCGTCCCAAACGAAGTACACATGATGCAATAAGTAATCTGTTTAAGAAGCTTAACACCAATAGCAAGAAAAAGTGGGTATTCGAAGGAGATTTTTTAGGATGTTTCGACCATCTTAATCATAAGTGGATAGTGGAACAAACATCTATGTTTCCGGGAAACATTCTCATTAAAAGGTGGCTTAAAATGGGATACATAGAGCAGGATATGCTTCATACGACAACAGAAGGAACCCCTCAAGGGGGGATCGTGTCTCCACTTCTAGCTAATATCGCTTTATGCGGTATGGAAGAAGAGATTGGTATTGTTTATAAAAAGACATACAAACCAAACGGAGGATATAAAATCGACCCCAAATGTAAGATAGGACGTGTTCTCTACGCAGATGACTTCGTCATCGTAACGGAAACGAAGGAAAGCGCGGAAAGCATGTATCGAAACCTCGCTCCTTACTTACAAAAACGAGGAATTACACTTAGTATGGATAAAACTAGGGTTACACATATTGAGGACGGGTTTGATTTTCTTGGCTTCTCGCTGCGTCAATATAATACGGGACAAGGAAAGAAATTATTTATCAAACCTAGCAGAGAAAGCATTAAAAAGGCTAAAAACAAGATAAAGGATACGTTCTCTGTGATGAGAGGACGACCAGTAAAAGAAATAATACGTGTTTTAAACCCGATTATTCGTGGCTACGGACAGTATTGGGAACATGTCGTATCCAAAAAGACTTACAGCTACATGGACAATTATATTTTCCTAAAAGTGAGAAAGCATTTGAAACAATTGCATCCAAAGAAGTCGAGAAAATGGATTAGCCAGCGTTATTTTAAGAAGCCCCACCACGGTGGGAATAATAAATGGATTCTCACATGTCCAGTTACTAACATTCAATTGTTAAAGATGTCCTGGATTAAGATAGAACGGCATGTCATGGTAGCCTATAAAAACAGCCCAGATGATCCAAGTCTAAGAGAGTATTGGGAAAAAAGAGACCGTAAGGTCTTTAATAGCGAAAATACTTTAGATAGGATGAAACTCGCAAGAAAACAAGGATATCGTTGTGCGTTGTGTAAACAAACTCTACAAAATGGAGAAAAAGTTACAGTACGAAACCTAGAGGTTTCTACAGGTGAATTTGCTAAACTAGTACATGTACCGTGTATTAGATAAGTTGTTCGGATAAAAAGAAGGCTTGAGCCGTATGACGGGAAATCTGTCACGTACGGTTCTTAGG
>NZ_JBHZOQ010000051.1:0-1298 GCF_042787645.1 Priestia sp. YIM B13489 | reverse complement strand
AAAAGAGAACCTTTTTAAAGCTTTTTATTATCTGTTTTAACAGATAAATATCACTTAAATATTATATATAATATAACGTTATTTATTTTCTGATGAGATATAGGTAGAAAGGCTTTAAAAAATAGAAAATAATTAAGAGATTTATAATGTCTGTTTTTTAGTGTTGGTGAATTAAATAATTATATATTCTTATTTTGAACGACTTAATCATAAAATACAGGAAAAAACCAAATTTATATATATTACCTTTTATAGATATTATTTCTTTTTATTTGTGTTACTATTTAAGAAGTTTATTCTATAATCTTTTTTTATTGAAAAGGAGTTCAGCATATGACTAACTTTATGTACATCTTTTGCTTATTCGCTTGGGGGCTAAATTTTATTGCTGTAAAAATTCAAGGTACCCCTATTAGTCTGGAGCTTTCTTTAACGTACAGGCTTTTAATTACAGCTGTCTTATTCATAATTTTAAGCGCATGTCTACGACCTAAAGACAAACCAAAAAGAAACGATATACCCTTTATTGTTATATTTGGTATCTGTAACTTTATGTTAAGTTATCTTTGCCTTTATTATGCAACAATCTTAAGCTCAGCTGCCATGGTAACATTAATCTTTTCTTTAAAAGTCATTTTAACCCCAATTGCACTACGAGTATTTTTAAAAGAATCTTTTCATCCTCGCATTTTATTGGGAGGGTTACTAGGTGTTCTAGGAGTTTGTATTTTACTGTACCCAAGTATGGGAGATATTCATAGTTTCTCAGATTTAAAAGGAATATTAATTGCTTTATTAGGTACTATAATAACGGCTATTGGAGACGCTACATCAGCTAGAAACGCTAAGAATAAAGTAAATCCTTTATATGCAAATGCTATAGGTTTTACAGTTGGAGGAATATTATTAGGTACATTTGCACTCTCTAAAGGACAAGTAATTAGCTTTCCTCATTCTATTTCCTATTGGTCTGGGTTACTTTATCTAACTCTTATTGCTTCGTTTGGTGCATGGTTATTTTACTTGAAACTGGTCGAACAAATTGGTGGTGCTAAAAGTGGTTATATGGTAGCGCTTTTCCCTGCTATAGCAGGAATTGCATCAGTAGCAATTGGTGAATCAGCTCCATCTGTTTATCTGTTAGTGGGATGTATCTTTAGTTGTTTAGGGGCTGGTATAGCTTTAGGTATAGGATCTTACATATCTAAAATAAAAGTTAAAACAAATTCAATAAATAAATAATGAGTATAGTAACATATGTTCCATCCATTTTTCTTTTTTGGATGTTATATAAACAA
>NZ_JBHZOQ010000050.1:0-30280 GCF_042787645.1 Priestia sp. YIM B13489 | reverse complement strand
GTGGACTCGAACCACCGACCTCACGCTTATCAGGCGTGCGCTCTAACCAGCTGAGCTATAGGCCCATAATCCTCATATGTATCTAAATTGGCAGGGGCAGTAGGAATTGAACCCACACTGACGGTTTTGGAGACCGTAGTTCTACCTTTAAACTATGCCCCTACAAAAAGTAGCAGTCATGACGGAAATTGAACCCGCGATGATGATAAAAATAAATGGAGGAGGAAGAGGGATTCGAACCCCCGCGGGCTTTGACACCCCTGTCGGTTTTCAAGACCGATCCCTTCAGCCGGACTTGGGTATTCCTCCGATATTATAACTGATGAACCTTCTACTCTAAACAACTAAACTAAGGTCCTATGATACTTCTGATCGGGAAGACAGGATTCGAACCTGCGACCCCTTGGTCCCAAACCAAGTGCTCTACCAAGCTGAGCTACTTCCCGTTTATGGCGCGCCCGAGAGGAGTCGAACCCCTAACCTTTTGATCCGTAGTCAAACGCTCTATCCAATTGAGCTACGGGCGCTTATTAAAATGGTGCCGAGGGCCGGACTTGAACCGGCACGGTAGTCACCTACCGCAGGATTTTAAGTCCTGTGTGTCTGCCAATTCCACCACCCCGGCAGGACTTATACGTGGAGGCGGCAACCGGATTTGAACCGGTGATAAAGGTTTTGCAGACCTTGGCCTTACCACTTGGCTATGCCGCCAATATATATGGAGCGGAAGACGAGGTTCGAACTCGCGACCCCCACCTTGGCAAGGTGGTGTTCTACCACTGAACTACTTCCGCTTATTAAAATGAGCCATGAAGGACTCGAACCTTCGACCCTCTGATTAAAAGTCAGATGCTCTACCAACTGAGCTAATGGCTCTCTATGGCTGGGCTAGCTGGATTCGAACCAACGCATGACGGAATCAAAATCCGTTGCCTTACCGCTTGGCGATAGCCCAATAATTTAAATGGCGGTCCCGACGGGAATCGAACCCGCGATCTCCTGCGTGACAGGCAGGCATGTTAACCGCTACACCACGGGACCGAAATAGAAAATGGCGGAGGAAGAGGGATTCGAACCCCCGCGGGCTTTAACACCCCTGTCGGTTTTCAAGACCGATCCCTTCAGCCGGACTTGGGTATTCCTCCGTATACTGTATGGTGGAGCCTAGCGGGATCGAACCGCTGACCTCCTGCGTGCAAGGCAGGCGCTCTCCCAGCTGAGCTAAGGCCCCATCATGGTACTGATACTGGTAATCGTGGTCGGGAAGACAGGATTCGAACCTGCGACCCCTTGGTCCCAAACCAAGTGCTCTACCAAGCTGAGCTACTTCCCGTTTATGGCGCGCCCGAGAGGAGTCGAACCCCTAACCTTTTGATCCGTAGTCAAACGCTCTATCCAATTGAGCTACGGGCGCTTCTTAAAATGAGCCATGAAGGACTCGAACCTTCGACCCTCTGATTAAAAGTCAGATGCTCTACCAACTGAGCTAATGGCTCGAAAAACTGGTGCCGGCAAGAGGACTTGAACCCCCAACCTACTGATTACAAGTCAGTTGCTCTACCAGTTGAGCTACACCGGCATTTTAAAAACAGTTGTTTTTAAAATGGTGGCTCGGGACGGAATCGAACCGCCGACACAAGGATTTTCAGTCCTTTGCTCTACCAACTGAGCTACCGAGCCAAAATGGCGGTCCCGACGGGAATCGAACCCGCGATCTCCTGCGTGACAGGCAGGCATGTTAACCGCTACACCACGGGACCTCAGTCTATATGCTATGTATTAAAAATATTAAAATGACCCGTACGGGATTCGAACCCGTGTTACCGCCGTGAAAGGGCGGTGTCTTAACCGCTTGACCAACGGGCCACTGTGCTAATTAAATAAAAATGGCGGAGAGCAAGGGATTTGAACCCTTGAGACAGCGTTAACCGCCTACACGATTTCCAATCGTGCTCCTTCGGCCACTCGGACAGCTCTCCAANGTCCAAGCGCTTTTGTTTTCTCGGTGAATATTTTGAATTTTGTATTATACGAGATATATCGTAATTGGAAATGGTGAGGTTTTGCAAGTATCAAATTTAAATTTATTTCGCATGAAAATTTAATCCGTTGACTAATGTATCATGAAAGACAAATATAGTTAAGTTGAATTTAAAGCCTCAGTAGCAAAAATGTTTCATTTGGGACACATTCTCTCAAAAGTCATTGCAAAGACTTAATTAAACCGTGTCCATGAAACTATACTAACTCCACATATCCTAATCAATATTATCAATTATTTGTTGAACAATTTTCCCGGCAGATCTCCCATTTGTATAAATTAACTCTACATCAAAATCAAATAGATTGTACGCGAAATGAATAATAAATTACTTGATTTATCCTCGTTTTATAAATATAATGTAACTTAAGTACGCGAAAAGAACACAAAAAACCTAGAAATATAATTTTCTATTTTTCTTTGATTTTATTCAATATATTTCCTCTATACAAAAAAAGGAGATTCACTATAATGAAGTTACATCTTGAAATAGAGACTGTATTCTTTAAATGTCTAGGAAATATATGTAGAGAGATTTTAAATAACATCTTTTGAAAACGGTATCATTTTATTTTAAAGAATAAACATGGGAAACAATTAAGTATTTTCAAAAATACACAAATGTCTATAGCCATTGCTACCTCATGTTTGAACAAAGGATAAGGCATGTCTCTATATGCAGGGAGGGAGGAAGGAAGAAAAAATACATCAGGTTATCATTACACATTCGAGAAGCATGAACAAGAGAAGTGAGCGTTTCTAAATTAGTATGCATGTTAGACAAAAAACTGGATGCCAAGAAAGCCAAAAAAATAAGTATATTTTTTATAGCAAAATTATGAAAACGCTTTATTTGAGGAGGAACTACTATGAAAAACGTACGATTACCATCTATGTTAGAGATCATTTGCACATTGGGATTATTTTTAGGCATTGTCTTTTCTTTTACTGTAATTTTTGACTTACCTATACAGCTAGCGTTGTTTATTTCATGGTTCCTTGTCATTTTACTTGGATTACGTTTGGGACACCGATACCAAGAATTACAAGGAGCTATTACCAGTGGCATCTCGAATGGTCTTGAAGCTATATTGATTCTCGTTTCGGTCGGTGCTCTTATTGGGACTTGGATTGCAGGAGGAGTTGTACCAACACTTATTTACTATGGGTTAGAGTTTATCCATCCAAGTATTTTTTTATTAGCCACACTCGTTATTTGCTCACTTACCTCTTTAGCTACAGGCACATCATGGGGAACTGTTGGAACTGCTGGAATTGCTATGATAGCAATCGGAGAGGGACTTGGTATTCCTCTTCCACTTGTAGCTGGTGCTGTTCTTTCTGGTGCATATTTTGGAGATAAGTTATCTCCACTATCTGACAGTACGGTGCTTGCAGCATCAATGTCGAAAGTGGATGTAATTGCACACGTACGTGCCATGTTATATTTAGATATTCCTGCATACGTTATCACGGCTATTCTTTTTACTGTCACAGGGTTTATGTATGGAGGTAAAAATACAGACTTAGAAAAAGTAGAATTTCTTAAGACTTCATTACTTAAAACCTTTGATATTCATGTTTGGATGCTGATACCTGCCGTATTTGTAATTCTTATGCTTGCATTAAAAAAACCCTCTATGCCTACGATTGTTATGGGGGCCTTTCTTGGAGTGATTTGGGCTTTTGTGTTCCAAGGCATGAATATTGCCGATGCTCTTGGTACTGCTTATGAAGGTTTCTCAATTAATACTGGGATCGACTTCATAGATACTCTCCTAAACCGGGGAGGAATCGAAGGAATGCTGGGGTCAGTGGTCGTAATTATTTTTGGGTTAGGATTTGGAGGATTGTTGGAGCATTTAGGAGTATTAAAAGTAATTGTTTCTAAGTTTCAACATCGCCTAACATCAGCAGGGAACGTGACCTTATCTACTTTAATCGTTGCTTTTTTAGCAAATGTATTTGGTTGTGCTATGTACGTTTCATTAATTTTAACCCCTAAAATTATGGCAGAAAGCTATGATAAATTACACATTGACCGAAGAGTACTGGCTCGCAACTCTGAAGTTGGTGGGACATTAACATCTGGTATGATTCCCTGGTCAGATAATGGAATTTTCATGGCGGGAATTTTAGGTATCTCTACCTTCTCCTACGTTCCATTCATGTGGTTAAGCTTTGTTTCCATCGCACTTGCTATTATTTATGGCTATACAGGGAAATTTATTTGGTATATTAAAGGTAATAGTTCTGATACTAAAAAAATTTCTTAAAAATCTAGAAATTTTGTTCCATTTGAAATGCTAGCTTCATGAGATAGCGTCAATATTCTATCAAAGATTTTTTGAATTGTAGGTGGAATTAATACGTAAGCTGTTCGGAGGATTCCATTAAGATTTATCTAAAATTAAATATATAATTTTTCATTTATATAGGATTTCGCCTTTGAACCAATAAATTTATATTTAGAAGACACTCATAGAGAGTGTCTTTTTTGCCGGTATGTAAAAAATTAATTTATAGTGATTTTATAAAATATCGCAATAGGTTTACCTTTTAGTTTTAACGCACCTGTCGTTTTTGAAGAACAGACGACCTTTTGAGCACCTGTTTTTTAGAGTTTTTTCTTCATAATGGTAAATGGATTATTTGACTACTTCAATCTTTTTACATTAGAGGCCACTTATAGTGTATTCGACTTGTTAAAGTAACATCTTTAGTTAGAGTGATCATATGCTGTTTCTAATTGCTGTCTAGTTCTTTCCTCTTTCTCGCCCCCTATTGAGAGCCACTGTTTAATTTTCTCTAACCGGGAGTTAAATGCTCTTTAATATAAACCGGTTAATTGATATTCAAAGAAATGCTTTACTTTAATTTTTATAAATGCTCAGCATAGGAGGAAAAACCAAGTTATTGAAAGAGAAACCATTCTATTACCTCTTCCATGTATACGGGATCTTTCCCAAAATTTATAACTACATGATTTAATTTCCAGTAATTTTATATGCCGGGGTAAACATTATTGATAACATTGAATGGGGATTGAGCAAAAATACCTCCTAAACGATAGTTCTTAAAGAAATGATGATTAATAGTAGAAGGGATTTTATGAAGGGTGATTCCAGCATCAACTTCAATGACATATTGAACTGCTTAAATTGCTCTAATGCTTCCTTCTTCTCCTTTCCAGTATCCATTTGGAACGTGTTGAAATTCCCATGGCCTGAATTTACCTGGATAGGCATTTTCAATTATTCCATAGTAATTCCATCCATGTAGCTCCATGTTATTTGTAAATCAATATGCAGATCAGATTAAATTTCCGTTGTATAAGAAATAAAAAAGCGAATAATACTACTTGGTAAATAAAAGAATTTTCTATAGAATGAATAACGATATTTTACGGCTATTTATTACTAGAATTGCTTTGATATTGACACAAGTAGGGTGATTAGTATGTGGAAATCAATTGTTTCCTACCTTCCAGAATGGCCAGTTTTTGTACAAGCGTTTATGGTGTTTGTCATCCCGTATTTAATCTACAAATTATTTAGTGAGATTCGTAACTCAGAGGAAGAGCGATGAAAATGAAAAGATGGAAATCGAAAATGAGAAAAACAGGGGAATCCACTGACGAAAATGAAAGCAAACAGAAATCTGCGTCTCGAGATTCAATTAATCAGTTTACTGACGATCTCACTATAAATCTAGAAGTAATTAGAAAAGAAATTAGTCATAACTGGGACGTTCATTTTCGGGATTTTATTATAGGACGTACCGGTATCCAGGCATGTATTATTTTTGTGGAGGGACTATCAGATAAAGATCTCATTGATAAACATATTATGACATCATTGATGGTCGATTTTTCAGCAGAATACCAACAGGAACAGCCTTGTCTTTCAAATCAATTTATCAAAAACCAAGTGTTATCAATCAGTGATGTAGAAGAGGTCCATTCCATTAAAGAAGTAACATCAAAAGTTTTAACAGGCTCTACTGCACTTTTAATTGACGGATTGTCACATGCATTCATTCTTGGTACAACTAAATTAAAAACAAGAACGATTGAAGAGCCCGTATCAGAAGCATTAGTGAGAGGTCCACGGGTAGGCTTCACTGAATCTTTAAGTGATAATACATCTCTTTTAAGAGGAAACGGGGACATTGAGAATTTGTCGCTCGTAAAATTTCAGGTAGGAAAGCGTTCCAAAAAAGACCTAGTTGTTGCTTACATAAACGAGATCGTTGATCCAGAATTAGTTGAAGAAGTAGAAAAGCGAATTAAGAAAATTGATCTTGATAATGTGCCCGAGTCAGGTTATGTCGAACAACTCATTGAAGACAATTACCTTAGCCCCTTTCCACAGGTACAGAATACCGAGCGTCCTGATCGCGTAATGGCTGCCTTGATGGAAGGTCGGGTTGCCATTTTATTAGATGGGACGCCTTTTGCTTTGATTGCTCCGGTTACATTTAGCATGATGTTACAGTCCNCAGTGCTATTCAAGGTGAAGGTTTCAAATCATTAGAAGAAGGTCAAAAAGTGACTTTTGATATCGAGCAAGGTCAACGCGGAGCACAAGCTGCTAACGTTCATAAAGCATAATCAAAAGTAATCACAAAAAAGACTCCTGTAAAGGAGTCTTTTTTTACAGTCTTGTAAGTAAAGAATATGATTTACCTACTATCTATTACTTCAAATAGAAAGTAAATATGGATATATAAATGAAGTTTTTACGTATAAGTAATGTTTAATCTTTCTAAAACCGTAGGCATACATTATTTTTTATGAAGATTACGGGAGATTTTATCAATAAGGCGTTTTTCAGTTTTCATTTGACTTTTACACAAGGGGCATTTCTGATGGCTATCGTAAGAGAAATCTTTTCTCATCCAGCCTTTACATTCTTCTTTCGTACATCCCCAAATTTCTGTTTCTTCTTGAACCGGAGGTTCTTGATTTTTTCTACTATAATACATATTGATCACTACTCCTCTCTTTATAAGTATGCCTGATAAAGAGGATATAAATACTTTATATCTTTTACGCCGTTCATATTTTAGTAGGATCAATCTCATAGTTGAAAATAAGAGTAAAAAAGTGGAACGTGGATAGTAAGGTATAACAATCCGTGTTTGGTGAATACTTGTTACGGTGATGTGTAAAATACAATGAAGATAAAAAATAATGTTTTTTTAGAAAAACTATTGACGTTTCATTTGATATGTTTTATTATTATAAAGCGTCGTTGAAACGACAACTTGTTTTACGGAATATTGAACTTTGAAAACTGAACAAAGCGACAAACGTCAACGTTAATTTTTTTATTTTATATGAGCAAGTCAAACATTTCTTCGGAGAGTTTGATCCTGGCTCAGGATGAACGCTGGCGGCGTGCCTAATACATGCAAGTCGAGCGAACTGATTAGAAGCTTGCTTCTATGACGTTAGCGGCGGACGGGTGAGTAACACGTGGGCAACCTGCCTGTAAGACTGGGATAACTTCGGGAAACCGAAGCTAATACCGGATAGGATCTTCTCCTTCATGGGAGATGATTGAAAGATGGTTTCGGCTATCACTTACAGATGGGCCCGCGGTGCATTAGCTAGTTGGTGAGGTAACGGCTCACCAAGGCCACGATGCATAGCCGACCTGAGAGGGTGATCGGCCACACTGGGACTGAGACACGGCCCAGACTCCTACGGGAGGCAGCAGTAGGGAATCTTCCGCAATGGACGAAAGTCTGACGGAGCAACGCCGCGTGAGTGATGAAGGTTTTCGGATCGTAAAGCTCTGTTGTTAGGGAAGAACAAGTGCAAGAGTAACTGCTTGCACCTTGACGGTACCTAACCAGAAAGCCACGGCTAACTACGTGCCAGCAGCCGCGGTAATACGTAGGTGGCAAGCGTTATCCGGAATTATTGGGCGTAAAGCGCGCGCAGGCGGTTTCTTAAGTCTGATGTGAAAGCCCACGGCTCAACCGTGGAGGGTCATTGGAAACTGGGGAACTTGAGTGCAGAAGAGAAAAGCGGAATTCCACGTGTAGCGGTGAAATGCGTAGAGATGTGGAGGAACACCAGTGGCGAAGGCGGCTTTTTGGTCTGTAACTGACGCTGAGGCGCGAAAGCGTGGGGAGCAAACAGGATTAGATACCCTGGTAGTCCACGCCGTAAACGATGAGTGCTAAGTGTTAGAGGGTTTCCGCCCTTTAGTGCTGCAGCTAACGCATTAAGCACTCCGCCTGGGGAGTACGGTCGCAAGACTGAAACTCAAAGGAATTGACGGGGGCCCGCACAAGCGGTGGAGCATGTGGTTTAATTCGAAGCAACGCGAAGAACCTTACCAGGTCTTGACATCCTCTGACAACTCTAGAGATAGAGCGTTCCCTTCGGGGACAGAGTGACAGGTGGTGCATGGTTGTCGTCAGCTCGTGTCGTGAGATGTTGGGTTAAGTCCCGCAACGAGCGCAACCCTTGATCTTAGTTGCCAGCATTTAGTTGGGCACTCTAAGGTGACTGCCGGTGACAAACCGGAGGAAGGTGGGGATGACGTCAAATCATCATGCCCCTTATGACCTGGGCTACACACGTGCTACAATGGACAGAACAAAGGGCTGCGAGACCGCAAGGTTTAGCCAATCCCACAAATCTGTTCTCAGTTCGGATCGCAGTCTGCAACTCGACTGCGNCCCGTCAATTCCTTTGAGTTTCAGTCTTGCGACCGTACTCCCCAGGCGGAGTGCTTAATGCGTTAGCTGCAGCACTAAGGGGCGGAAACCCCCTAACACTTAGCACTCATCGTTTACGGCGTGGACTACCAGGGTATCTAATCCTGTTCGCTCCCCACGCTTTCGCTCCTCAGCGTCAGTTACAGACCAGAGAGTCGCCTTCGCCACTGGTGTTCCTCCACATCTCTACGCATTTCACCGCTACACGTGGAATTCCACTCTCCTCTTCTGCACTCAAGTTTCCCAGTTTCCAATGACCCTCCCCGGTTGAGCCGGGGGCTTTCACATCAGACTTAAGAAACCGCCTGCGAGCCCTTTACGCCCAATAATTCCGGACAACGCTTGCCACCTACGTATTACCGCGGCTGCTGGCACGTAGTTAGCCGTGGCTTTCTGGTTAGGTACCGTCAAGGTACAAGCAGTTACTCTTGTACTTGTTCTTCCCTAACAACAGAGTTTTACGACCCGAAAGCCTTCATCACTCACGCGGCGTTGCTCCGTCAGACTTTCGTCCATTGCGGAAGATTCCCTACTGCTGCCTCCCGTAGGAGTCTGGGCCGTGTCTCAGTCCCAGTGTGGCCGATCACCCTCTCAGGTCGGCTATGCATCGTGGCCTTGGTGAGCCGTTACCTCACCAACTAGCTAATGCACCGCGGGCCCATCTGTAAGTGATAGCCGAAACCATCTTTCAATCATCTCCCATGAAGGAGAAGATCCTATCCGGTATTAGCTTCGGTTTCCCGAAGTTATCCCAGTCTTACAGGCAGGTTGCCCACGTGTTACTCACCCGTCCGCCGCTAACGTCATAGAAGCAAGCTTCTAATCAGTTCGCTCGACTTGCATGTATTAGGCACGCCGCCAGCGTTCATCCTGAGCCAGGATCAAACTCTCCGAAGAAATGTTTGACTTGCTCAATTAAAAAATAAAATTTAACGTTGACGTTTGTCGCTTTGTTCAGTTTTCAAAGTTCAATATATTTGGAGCGGGTGATGAGAATCGAACTCACGACATCAGCTTGGAAGGCTGAGGTTTTACCACTAAACTACACCCGCAAATATTATCAAAATTTGTCGACCGATAAGTAAAAATAAAAACAGGAATCATCCTGTCAAGTAAAGCTAAAGTACCGATGGTCGGGGTCGAACCGACACTCCCGAAGGAACACGATTTTGAGTCGTGCGCGTCTGCCAATTCCGCCACATCGGCAAAATAAAAAAGGCAAGTTAAAATTATAAATGGTGCCGAGGGCCGGACTTGAACCGGCACGGTAGTCACCTACCGCAGGATTTTAAGTCCTGTGTGTCTGCCAATTCCACCACCCCGGCAGGACTTATACGTGGAGGCGGCAACCGGATTTGAACCGGTGATAAAGGTTTTGCAGACCTTGGCCTTACCACTTGGCTATGCCGCCAATATATATGGAGCGGAAGACGAGGTTCGAACTCGCGACCCCCACCTTGGCAAGGTGGTGTTCTACCACTGAACTACTTCCGCTTATTAAAATGAGCCATGAAGGACTCGAACCTTCGACCCTCTGATTAAAAGTCAGATGCTCTACCAACTGAGCTAATGGCTCTCTATGGCTGGGCTAGCTGGATTCGAACCAACGCATGACGGAATCAAAATCCGTTGCCTTACCGCTTGGCGATAGCCCAATAATTTAAATGGCGGTCCCGACGGGAATCGAACCCGCGATCTCCTGCGTGACAGGCAGGCATGTTAACCGCTACACCACGGGACCGAAATAGAAAATGGCGGAGGAAGAGGGATTCGAACCCCCGCGGGCTTTAACACCCCTGTCGGTTTTCAAGACCGATCCCTTCAGCCGGACTTGGGTATTCCTCCGTATACTGTATGGTGGAGCCTAGCGGGATCGAACCGCTGACCTCCTGCGTGCAAGGCAGGCGCTCTCCCAGCTGAGCTAAGGCCCCATCATGGTACTGATACTGGTAATCGTGGTCGGGAAGACAGGATTCGAACCTGCGACCCCTTGGTCCCAAACCAAGTGCTCTACCAAGCTGAGCTACTTCCCGTTTATGGCGCGCCCGAGAGGAGTCGAACCCCTAACCTTTTGATCCGTAGTCAAACGCTCTATCCAATTGAGCTACGGGCGCTTCCTAAAATGGTGCGGATGAAGGGACTTGAACCCCCACGTCATAAGACACTAGATCCTAAGTCTAGCGCGTCTGCCAATTCCGCCACATCCGCATGTGAAAAANGGCGATTGTGGCGAAGTGGTTAACGCACCGGATTGTGGTTCCGGCATTCGTGGGTTCGATTCCCATCAGTCGCCCCATTTATAAACGATATGCATGTTCCAATATTGGGCTATCGCCAAGCGGTAAGGCAACGGATTTTGATTCCGTCATGCGTTGGTTCGAATCCAGCTAGCCCAGCCATATANCGGGGACAGGATTTGAACCTGCGACCTTCGGGTTATGAGCCCGACGAGCTACCGAACTGCTCCACCCCGCGATAATAAAAATGCCTGGCAACGTCCTACTCTCACAGGGACAAAGTCCCAACTACCATTGGCGCTAAAGAGCTTAACTTCCGTGTTCGGTATGGGAACGGGTGTGACCTCTTCGCTATCGCCACCAGACCTGTATCTCAATAATTAATTGGTTGCGGGGACAGGATTTGAACCTGCGACCTTCGGGTTATGAGCCCGACGAGCTACCGAACTGCTCCACCCCGCGATAATAACAAAGATATAATGGAAGAGGAAGAGGGATTCGAACCCCCGCGGGCTTTGACACCCCTGTCGGTTTTCAAGACCGATCCCTTCAGCCGGACTTGGGTATTCCTCCGATATTATAACTGATGAACCTTCTACTCTAAACAACTAAACTAAGGTCCTATGATACTTCTGATCGGGAAGACAGGATTCGAACCTGCGACCCCTTGGTCCCAAACCAAGTGCTCTACCAAGCTGAGCTACTTCCCGTTTATGGCGCGCCCGAGAGGAGTCGAACCCCTAACCTTTTGATCCGTAGTCAAACGCTCTATCCAATTGAGCTACGGGCGCTTATTAAAATGGTGCCGAGGGCCGGACTTGAACCGGCACGGTAGTCACCTACCGCAGGATTTTAAGTCCTGTGTGTCTGCCAATTCCACCACCCCGGCAGGACTTATACGTGGAGGCGGCAACCGGATTTGAACCGGTGATAAAGGTTTTGCAGACCTTGGCCTTACCACTTGGCTATGCCGCCAATATATATGGAGCGGAAGACGAGGTTCGAACTCGCGACCCCCACCTTGGCAAGGTGGTGTTCTACCACTGAACTACTTCCGCTTATTAAAATGAGCCATGAAGGACTCGAACCTTCGACCCTCTGATTAAAAGTCAGATGCTCTACCAACTGAGCTAATGGCTCTCTATGGCTGGGCTAGCTGGATTCGAACCAACGCATGACGGAATCAAAATCCGTTGCCTTACCGCTTGGCGATAGCCCAATAATTTAAATGGCGGTCCCGACGGGAATCGAACCCGCGATCTCCTGCGTGACAGGCAGGCATGTTAACCGCTACACCACGGGACCGAAATAGAAAATGGCGGAGGAAGAGGGATTCGAACCCCCGCGGGCTTTAACACCCCTGTCGGTTTTCAAGACCGATCCCTTCAGCCGGACTTGGGTATTCCTCCGTATACTGTATGGTGGAGCCTAGCGGGATCGAACCGCTGACCTCCTGCGTGCAAGGCAGGCGCTCTCCCAGCTGAGCTAAGGCCCCATCATGGTACTGATACTGGTAATCGTGGTCGGGAAGACAGGATTCGAACCTGCGACCCCTTGGTCCCAAACCAAGTGCTCTACCAAGCTGAGCTACTTCCCGTTTATGGCGCGCCCGAGAGGAGTCGAACCCCTAACCTTTTGATCCGTAGTCAAACGCTCTATCCAATTGAGCTACGGGCGCTTCTTAAAATGAGCCATGAAGGACTCGAACCTGCGACCCTCTGATTAAAAGTCAGATGCTCTACCAACTGAGCTAATGGCTCGAAAAACTGGTGGAGGATGACGGGATCGAACCGCCGACCCCCTGCTTGTAAGGCAGGTGCTCTCCCAGCTGAGCTAATCCTCCAAAAAAATCTATATAAGCGCTATGAATAGCGTTATTTTCATTACTTATAATAGAATGTTCCAAATAAAAAACCCCTATGCTCTTTTACAAGAGGCTAATAAGGGTCTTTATTATTGAATTGCCTGGCAACGTCCTACTCTCACAGGGACAAAGTCCCAACTACCATTGGCGCTAAAGAGCTTAACTTCCGTGTTCGGTATGGGAACGGGTGTGACCTCTTCGCTATCGCCACCAGACCTGTATCTCAATAATTAATTGGTTGCGGGGACAGGATTTGAACCTGCGACCTTCGGGTTATGAGCCCGACGAGCTACCGAACTGCTCCACCCCGCGATGATATGAATATGATATAAATAAATGGAGGAGGAAGAGGGATTCGAACCCCCGCGGGCTTTGACACCCCTGTCGGTTTTCAAGACCGATCCCTTCAGCCGGACTTGGGTATTCCTCCGTATATTTGNTAGAGTTCTAGCTTATTGAAGCAAAAGTGTAAAATTACATTGAGCAAAAACTGTCAATTATATTCTAGCGTTTACAGTTAGTTATAAAGAAAGCTATTTAGAACGAAATAAGAGTTAAAAACTTATATCCAGAAGAAATAGAGGTCTTCTTTTATGAGTTGAATTCAGGTTACTAATAATTTTGTAATAGAAGGAAAACTACTTTTCTTTTTCAACAGGAGCCAATAAAAGTAAGAAAATGAGCATTTGTCTAGAGTCCTGAAAATTGCATCGAATGGGAAATTACACGTAAAACAAAAGTTAATTTCGTCAGAGAGCGTTTCTCTGCATGTCAAAGTCGCAAATTAACTAGGTTTTTATTTATAAATGATTGTGACGAAAAAGCACTTTCTAATTGGAAGGTGCTTTTTTCGTTTCTTATAAAAATATAAAAAAGAGGAGAGTTTTTATGAAGGACATTCTTATTAAATCAATGATCGTTCTTACCTTATTAATGGTCGCATTATGTGGAGTAAATCAGGGGAAAACAGAAGCTGCAAGTAAACCAGCGAATCAAGATTTAATCATCATTAACAAGTACTACAACAAGCTTGCATATTTTCATAATGGTTATATTGAAATCGTTGATCCAGTGGCAACGAAAACATGGGATAAAACGCCTGTTGGCTTTTTTAAAGTCGTGAACAAGATTAAAAATCGTTCTTATTATACAGGTCATATTCCTGGAGGCGATCCTCGCAATCCGTTAGGAAAACGTTGGTTAGGGTTAAATGCAAATGGTACGTATGGTGATACATACGACATTTATGGAAACAACAATGAAAGTAGCATTGGGAAGTATGTGAGTCAAGGTTGCGTGAGAATGCATAATGCAGACATTGAAAAGCTTTATGACAAAGTCCAAATAGGCACACCGGTTGCTATTACGTATTCCTATAAGAGCTTTGTTGATCTTACGAGCGTATATGGTTATAAGTTTAAAGGTTATCATTTAAAAAGGAATTAGAAAGAACAGAAACTCTATATTAGTTTATAGAGTTTCTGTTCTTTTTTTAGTTATTTTCAGTATTATGCTAGAACTAACCTTAATATTCACTTACAGGAACAAAACTGTTTGCAGGTCCAATATACCCTAATATTACTTTAGTATTCTTATTAATATTAAACTCTAAGTCCATGCTTTTGGAAAGGAAATCATTTTTTAAATCATCTATCACAAATACAACATGTTTTTCGTAAATATCAGACTCCTTCCAAAAGTATGTTAATCTTTTTAGGGAAGATCTTACTTGTTTTGGATAGAACTCTCTTTTATATTTAATAGTTACTGTAATCTGTTTTCCGTCTTTTGGAGTAACAAGGAAATCGTAATACGATTCCTTCCAGTCATTTTGGGGTTCTACATCACCATATTGTTTCCTATACCATTCCTCTACACACTTTTCCGCATGATAAGCAACAGCAGTAATTGACGATGAAGAATAAGATGAAATAACACTTTCTTTCTCTTCTTCTTTTAACTCTATAAATACAAGGATAAATTTATTAATCCTTGTTGGTGAATAAGTTATAAATTTTTTCACAATCGCTATACAGTATATTTTGAATCCTAAAACATTTAGTTTGATTAGTTTTTATAAATATGATTAAACTACAAGTACCAAAACACTTTTGTAAAATACCTTGTTTAATCACTATTTGCTCTATATTATCAAAGCTTGTTATATAAGTTTTCTTTACAAAAAATCCAAATTGTAATTTTATAATCTTCTTATTATAATTAAACCCATATTTTTTTTTTGTTTGTTTAAAGTATTGATATAGTAGAATAATTATAATGGATATAAATAATAAACTTAAAGAGTTTTGTAAAATAAGTAAAGCAGTCAAAATAATGATGAAAGGACAATAAGAAATTAAATTTAAAACCCCAGATTTCCACGAAAGTTTTTTTAAAAGAATTGTATCTAACAAATCAGGAGTAATATTTTCTAATAAAGATTTTGTTTTTTCTTTCTTAATAAATGGAAATAACAAAGCGTTATTTGCTTCTGTATTAAATGTTTCACCTAATGTAATTGCTTTAACTTTATGATATTTTAACCAATTAAAGAAGATATTTGTAGTGAAATTTAAAGATACAATCTTATCTATTGGAATTGAATTGAATTTTAAATTGATAAATCCACTTTTTATGTATAAGCTATCATATCCTCTAGATACTGAAAACTTACCAAATTTAATATAGGTTACTACATATCCATATATTAGAGATAAAAGGAATATTAATATTAACAATATAATTGATAAGGTCGTCAAATTAGCTAAATCTTTTAAACTGTCTATATATTTATCGATCAATGTAGTAGTAAAGTATTCAGAAATCTGATGATAAATTGACATCAAAAAAGGAATAAATAAAATTAATTTCAATGACGTAATAGACATTATGAAAATTTCTTTATTATTAATTTGATATATCATATCATTTTCTTCACATTTATCATGAATATTGTATTCTTCTTTTTTTGAAAGTAATGTAACCTTTTCTAGGATGTCATTACATTCACTTTTTTTTATCATTTTTAATTCAATTTTGCCATCGTCAGTATCAACTCCTGAATCTATCTTCAAAGAAGTCATTTTTAATACTTTAAAAGTAAATGGAGTTTTTTCCATGACATTTTGTATCTTATCAAATGATAACTTAATCTTTTTTTTGAAAAAAAGTCCACTTTCAATATAAATAGCTTTACCATCTACAAGGTATTTGAAAGTTATCCAATCTATAAAAATCCTAAAAATATTAACAATAATCATGCATATAGAAAATATAAATATTATTTTAAAAATAATATTTTCTCTATATTGACTTCCAATAGAAAAAAGCATAGCAAAAAAAATAATATATTGTCGAGTAAGTACAAATAATGAGTAAGGAAGGAGAAATATACTATTACGTCTAAAAGAGATATTATTCAATTAATTTTTTTCCTCCTCATACTCTACTATTTCACAAATATCGATTATTTTTTGTTGTAATTCATTAGATTTTTCTTCTGGAAGACATGGAATAACATGTTCACCTGCTAATGTTCCTACAACGATATTTTCTAAAGAGTATTTCTCTAATAAAGGACCGCTTTTTCTATTAACATAATATATTTTATTAACTGGAATAATGGTATTTTTTTTAAAAATACCACCCTGCCTTATAGATATATACTCCCCTTGTATAACATAACTAAAGTTCTTAAACCTTAAAGGAACTATAAATTTTATTTCTAAAAGATTCACAACTAATAGAACTATTATTAATAACGTGGTTAACCAAAACACCAAATTCCCCCACTCTCTATATAGGGATAGTGAAAGAACAAGTAAACCAATGATATAAAGAATAAGATACATTATCCAGACATGATATTTCCATATTTTAATTGAGTAAGGGGATACTTTATTTCCTTTAATTTTTAACATTTTGCTGAATCTCCTGTTTAACTTAATCTATTTTTTGACGAATTATATATCTCCACCAATAGCCTTTAAGCCATTCTCTATAGAATGGCTTTTTACATATTAGATATATATAGCCACTCATGATTTTACATAAAAAAACAAATAAATACAACATATTACCATGTTAAATATATGTAAAAACGATTAAAAAAGACAAATAATTATATAAAATTACATTTATGGAGTTGACTTGGAAGTTTTCTTGTAATATGGTAATAATAGTTTTGTAGAGAGGAGGTTTTTTCCAAATGTCATTATTCTTGAAATTTGTAGGATGGTTAGCTTCTAAAGGTTCAAAATACGTAAAATGGGCTTGGGACCACAAAAGCCAAATTAACGATTGGCTGAACATTGGTTATTCTTTTACATGGATCTACGAAGAAATTAAAAAAAGATTTGGATAATAGTATTTATTTCTAACTTTACATAGGACAGCGTTACTTGTTAGTAATCTATTTCTATGCAAATAACCCTTGCAGTTATTACCCCAATAATAACTGCAAGGGTTACGGTACATCAATAAACATAAATCTTATACTAGAGCGAGGTTTTTCAAATGTCATTATTCTTGAAATTTGTAGGATGGTTAGCTTCTAAAGGCTCAAAATACGTAAAATGGGCTTGGGATCACAAAGGCCAAATTAGTGAATGGTTAAACATTGGTTATTCTTTTGTCTGGGTCTATGACGAAATCAAAAAAAGAATTGGATAATAGTATTTATCCCTAACTTTACATAGGACAGTGTTACTTATTAGTAATCTATTTCTATGCAAATAACTCTTGCAGTTATTACCCCAATAATAGCTGCAAGAGCTATTACTATTAAAATTATCATTAGTTACACCATACCCTGGTAACATTGAAATAAACAAATTTTTATTACTTTTTTATATCTTTAGTCTTCATTTTTTTAATTTCTTTATTTTGCTTATTTTTTAAATCAGTTCTACCTTTATTCCATAAACCTAGTATCGCTACTAAACCAGCTAAGAATAGAAGAAAATTTAGAAACGATAATTCTAATCTTCCTAAAGAAATAAAGTAAATAATAGTTATAACGTAGATAATAGGTATTAAAGCACCTAACCACTTATTTTGTCTTGTTGATAAAAAATATTGAAACAAAATCACAAAAATTGGTATAAGAAACCCGATAAAATTATTCATTATTTTCCTCCATAATACTTTTATGTTTATTTAAAATTTCTTTTCCTACATCAAAATCTATCTTTTCCTCAACTACTAACTTCATTATATAAGAATCAAATGGTTTAGGCTGATCATCAAAAACCTTAATATGTTGGATTACTCTATCTAGTCTTAATCTTACTGTTGGATAAGATACTTCATAAAGTTTGGCTACTTTCTTTAAAGAACCAGAATTTATTACAAACTTTCTTATGAATTCTATATCCTCATCAGATAAATTTAAAACCCAATCATTACCATTAGTTTTATTAACTTCACCCAAAATGATCATTCCCCCAGCAATTATTTTTCTGATTTGTCACCATTTTAACCATTTTTTAGGTGTAAAACAAGTGTTTTTTTTAACTTTTTTAAAATGAATTTAACAAAATTAAAAAAAAAACAAAAAATATTTGACTTTATTTTATAACTTTGATAATTTTAACAATATGGAATTTTTACCTTTTATTAGGAGTGATTATTATATGTTAGCAATTGCAAGGAAAGAATTTATTTCATCTTTTAAAAGTTTTAAATCTGTAGTCATAATTTTATTTCTTATAACAGTATCTACTTATACTGCTAATGTTCTAAAAAATAAATTATCAATTACTACAGCTTTAAGCCAAGGGGGAAGTACCTATACGTCTGCTATTTCATTTTTACTTTTGTTATTTGGTTTTTTATTTGTCTTTATGATTTCTCATGACGTTATAAATCGTGAATTAGAAACTCAAACAGTACGTTTATTAGTAACTAAAATTTCTAGATCAAAAATCATATTAGGAAAATTTTTGGGTGTATTTCTATTTTGGGCTTTTACTATATTGATCTCTTTTATTTTAATATCTTTAATAGCAAAAGATTGGTTTTGGATAGATTTAATAACTTTAATAATATTTGTTACCTATCCAATAGCACTTAATATTCTTATTTCTACAATTATTGTTAGACCAACAGCATCACTATTCATTGCAATTTTTATAAGTATATTTTTACCTCTACTTGGTATATATAGCTCTTTAGATGATTCATCAACTATGTATATTTTTAAATACATATTGCCTTATTATACGATTATAAATCAGTCATTTTTAATGATAATTCCTTTGATTATTTCTTTCTTTTTTATAGCTATTTCAATTATTTTGTTTAATAGAAAGGATTTTTAATATGGAAAATAACACTACTGCAATAAAAATATCTAAATTAGGAAAAAAATTTGACAAAAGCTATATATTCAAAAATTTATCTTTGGAAATTCAAAAAGGTGAAGTATTTGGATTTCTAGGAAGAAATGGTGCAGGAAAATCTACTTTAATTAATACTTTTACGGGTATTAACAGAAAAACAGAAGGACAATTTTGGATTGAAGAAATATTAGATACGTCCTTAAATTCTATTAAACAGAGCATAGGTGTAATGCCTGATACATCAAATCTGTACCAACATATGACTGCTAAAGAATTTATAAAATATATGAGTGAATTAAAGAGTCTAAGATATTCTAATTCTGAAATTAATAACTTACTAAATTATGTAGGTTTAGGAGCTACAGGAAAGAGAAAAATTAAAACATTTTCTTTTGGCATGAAGAAAAAAATCAGTATTGCACAGGCTTTATTAGGTAATCCAAGTATTATCATACTAGATGAACCTACATCAGGGTTAGATCCTGAATCTGCTTTGCATATTCAAAGTATTATTAGGGAACTCAAAAATAAAAATGTTACTGTTTTCATTACATCCCATAATATGAGCGAAATAGAAAAAGTCTGCGATAGAATTGCTATAATGCACAAAGGAAAAATCGAAAAAATAGGAACAATCGCACAATTAAGACAAGAATTCAGTTCCAAAGTAAGAATAAACGTACAATCAATACCTTCGTTAAACCAAAATAATATACCTGAATCTATAACAAAAAAAATCAAGATTTTAGACAATTTTACCGATAAAACAATTATAGATTTAGCTAACTATGATGACATACCAATTGTATTAAATGCGTTAATTATTGATGGATTTAAGATATATAATTTTGGTCAAGAAACAGTAGAATTAGAAGAAATTTTCTTATCTATAGAATAAATTTTAAAAACTCTTATTACTGATTAAGGAGATTAATAATGAAGAAAAACGCTGCAGGATTTATATTTTGTATTATAGGTTTAATCTTAAATGTATTAGTTACAATTGGTTTAATAATCTCAGTAATTAATTTTAATATAATTTCTAAAAAACCATCATATTTAAACGAACTCAAAGAAAATTTTCAAAATGATTCTAGTTTAAATAATTCAGACGTAAACCAAATAATGGATATAATTAAAAAGGTCATAAGTTTTTCAAACAGTTATGGATGGTTAATTATTTTACTATTTGTACTAAGTGTAATCCTTACTATAGTTTATGTCTTAAAATTAAAAAAGAAAGAGAATTCAACTACAAGTCTTAAACTCATATTTTTAGGAACAATTTTTTCATTTGTATTTTCTCCAGGAGCACTATGTTTAATTATTTCTATAATCTTTACTTATTTCCATAAAAGAAAAATTCTAAGAGATAATACTCACGAAGTGTTAAATTAAAAAAGTTGAACCATTAAATAAGTTATGATTACTGCTTTTCGTTTATAGCAATGTATGTGATATACACTTCTAGTTACCATAATGTACCTTCTAGGTAGTAAATAAAAAAGAATCTCTCTAAAAGAGATTCTTTTTGTTATTTCTATTCTCATTCTTTAGTCGTAGGAATTCATTAAAAAGTTACTCTCGCAGGTGAATAACAAGGTTGTTGGGTTTAGATACAATATAGGTAACAAATATAAAATAACGAACGGTTAAAAGAACTAAAGGAGTGTTAGAAATGAGAAAAAACAATATTGAAACTAATAGTAAAAATCACGATTTTAAACATTACTGCAATGAAGTTATTAAAGCTTTAATTATGGCAAAGTAAATAGTTTTTTGCCTATTACCAATAACGTACATTAATTCGAACAAACTACAAAGGATGTATAAGCATCAGCACTAATCAACTCTCCTCAGAAACTCTCTTACTCGCATAGGGGAGTGTTTCTATTTTAAGGTGTATATGGTATACAGAGCTAATTTACATAAAGATATTTATGTTTAGCTTTAATTTCCACTATATCGTTAGGTAATATTAAACATACTTTATTAAAATTAGTTTCATCATTTACATACCTTGTAGAAAAAGCCCATATTTGTCGTCAATAAGAGTAAATAATAAAACTGTTATTTTTATAAGTTAGTTTATCCTTTTACTCCTTTATATGAAGAGTGTTACTTTTATATTTTTTATTGAATATATCTTATTAAAAGTACACTAAAATTAAATACTTTTAAATTTTCTCTTGTGATAGACGCTTTTTTACAAGGATATAAGAAAGAACATCCTCCAACAGGATTAATTATCCATACAGACCAGGGTTCCCAATATACAGGTAGTAATTTTCAAGCTATACTGAAAAAGTATGGTGCTGTCTCAAGTGTCAGTAGAAAAGGAAATCCTTATGATAATGCATTAATGGAATCTTTTTATAAGACCGTAAAAAGAGAGCTCATTCATGGTGCCAAATTTACGACACCAGAACAAGCTCGAAAAGAAGTATTTAAATATATAGAGCTCTATTACAATACCAAAAGAATGCATTCTTCTCTGCATTATCTTTCCCCTATTGAATACGAAAAAGCCTATTCATCATAGTATCTTAACTTAGTGTCCAATAAATATTGACAAGTCCAAACGTAGTTGGCTTGAGTACGGTATTCGACTGGACTCATGCCTTTCAATTTTTCCTTAATGCGAGTGTTATTGTAGTAATGTACATATTCTTTTAGCTCTCTCTCAAAATGGTCCATATCTTTAAATTATTGAAGGTATAAAAGCTCTGACTTCAGTTTGGAAAATAAATTAATAACAAGAAAATAAAGGGTTCTATAACGCGGGAATTTGCGTTGAATCAGGAGTTATATGAAAAACAAAAGTTAATTTTGTCAGCGAGCATTTCTCTGCATTTCAAAGTCTTTGATTAACTAGGTTTTTATTTATAAATGATTGTGACGAGAAAGCATCTTTCTATTTGTACGGGAGGTACTTTTTCGTTTCTTATAAAAATATAAAAATGGAGGAACGAAAAAAAGCCCAATTTCTCTAGTTTAATACTTAGGAATTGGGCCTTTTAATATTAGAATTCCCTTGACGTTGTAAATCCGCATTTCCTGATACTACCCCTTTTAGATAGAGGAGAAACTACTCTTTTGTATCCCTTTCATATAAATATAAAATATAATCAGTCATAACACCGGGATGGCCTAATTGCCGTAGCATAGCTATAATATTGCCACGATGATATGTTCCATGATTGACAACGTGTTGTACTACATCAGATAAACGGGTTTCGAGTCGTCCAGCAAATGAAGTTTCAAGCACAAAGTCGCTTTCTATATCTTCTTGATGATTGAGAAACGCTTTGTACCGGCCTGATAAATCGAAAAACATCGTTTCTAATTCCTCGATTCTTTTCGTTTCAATCTGTTCTCTCAATTGATTAGCCGACGCAAATGCTTCATCAAACTTTTCACCAGAAATACAATCTAACCATATGTTGTCAGAGACATAAATGTGCGCCATCACCTTTGATATAGAAGAAAAAACGCTCTGAATTTTCTTTTCGTAAATATCCTCAGAAAGTTCTTTTAATCGGTCGAAAATTTTTTGGTTTGCCCATACATGGTAGTCGTACAATTTTAATGAGTGATGTGACATTTAAAACTCCCCCTATTTCCCAATTCATTATCGACATTACACAAGGTATCAGTAGTCAACTTAACTATACTTCTATAAAAATATCCTCCAGACCTTTTGTTTAAAGGAGTTTTTTGTTCACTTAATATGAATTATAAGAAGTAACAAACCTTTAAAATTCCTATTATTAAAGGTTTTTATATATTTATAATTCAAATTTTGTAAAAGAAAAGTTCCAAAAAGGATAATAACTCTTGCCTTGTTATATTCTTTAGGATACAATACTGAGATATTTCCTCACCATTTTTATTCTGATTTGAAAACCTACTGTACTCTTGTTTGCACAGTAGGTTTTCTATTATAGAAAAGCGTACAATTCAATCACAGTACAAATGATTGGAAAAGGAATGATTAAATACCGAATAGTGGTAATGATTATCTTTATGTAAAATCTAATAACTCTTCTTATAGCTGTAAATAGATAAAAACATATTGACATTTAATTTCAAACTAACTATGATGATATACATTACATACACTTTAATTTAATAAACAAAAGCTAAGATAGGATCTTAAGTAATCCTAATCTCCCTGTTATAGAGAGCTGATAATTGGTGGAAGTCAGTACAAAGATTAGAGATGAAATTCACTCCTAGAGCTTCCTCTTCTAATGGTGTTTTAGAGAGGACGGATAAAACCGTTATGGTAATTAAGAGGTAAGATGTTTTTACAATATAGGGTGGTACCGCGAAATTTTCGTCCCTGCTGAATAATTCAGCAGGGACTTTTTTATGTTAAAAGGAGGGCATCATGAAAGAAAATACTGCATCAAAGAATACGTTAAAAAAGCAATTATTACCGCGACACATTCGAATGATTGCTATTGGAGGAATGATTGGAACAGGGATTTTCAAAGGGAGTGCTGATACAATTGGATTAGCAGGACCTTCGGTTATCTTTTCGTATCTATTTGCTGGACTATTGCTTCTCATTGTAATGGGAGCTTTGGCTGAAATGGCTATTGTATACCCATCGCACAATATGAAAGATCTAATTCAAAAAGCTTTTGGAAGACGTTTTTCTTTTGTAATGGGGGCTACTTATTGCTTTATGTGGCTTACTGTGTGCGTTATTGAAGTCATCGCTGCAGGTAGTTTTCTGCAATATTGGTTTTCTTCTATTCCTTTATGGATTCTTTGTCTTATTTGTTCAATTGTACTTATTTTAATTAATGCTACAAGCGTAAAGTCTTTTGGAGAAATTGAGTTTTGGTTTGCTGGTATTAAAATCTTTGTTATTATTGCTTTTATTTTATTAGGTATAGCGATACTATTTGGAATTATGCCAAGTAATAATTCATCTTCTCATTATCTTCATAATTATAGTGATTTTGTGCCAAATGGCTGGAAAGCCGTTTTTTCTACATTACTTGTAGTCATTTTCTCGTATGGAGGATCAGAACTCATTGGTTTAACTATTACGGAAACAAAAGATGCTGAAAAGGTATTACCAGGGGTAGTTAAAGGCGTTATGTGGAGAGTAGTTCTGTTTTATACTTTGCCTATTTTTATTATCTGTGGCTTGATACCATGGGATAAAATTGATGCAAATGCTAGCCCTTTTGTCCAAGTATTTGAAACAGCCGGGCTTCAAGGTGCTTCTCATATTATGAACTTTATTTTATTAACAGCTGTCCTTTCAGCAGCCAATTCAGGTATTTATGGCTGTACAAGGATGCTTCATTCTTTATCTCAGTCGGGAGATGCTCCTAAAAGTTTGTCCTATGTAAATAAACAAGGCGTACCTGTTTACAGTTTAGCTTTCAGTGTCCTATTTTTATTATTGGGAACGTACCTCGTATACTTATATCCTGAAAAAGCTTTTTCTTATTTATTAGCTATTCCTGGATTTACAGTTTCTCTTATATGGATTAGTATTTGCTTAGCTCAGCTAAAGCTACGTCCTCAATATAAAGAAAAACCATATTTTAAACTTTGGGGCTTCCCTTATTTAACGCTTTTTGCCGCATGTACATTAATTATTAGCTTCATAGTCTTTCTCATAGACAGTGCGAATAGGTTAAGCTCTATAGTTTGTGTAGCATTCGTTCTTATAATGGTAATTATTTCATTTTTCAAAAGGAACACCAAACCTACTTCTCTTGAAGTACCGAATGATACCAATTAGATTTTACATTCTTCAAAAACTTAAATCAAAAAAAGATACTTTATAAAGTATCTTTTTTTGATTTATAGAAGCACTTGCTTCATCTGAGAGGATTTTTAGTGATTTAACTCACGATTTGTTTTTGGGATTTTGCTCTTCATTCCAAGCCTCTAAGGTTTCAAGGCCTGTTAAGTACCCAAAATGGTGATATATGATTGCGTTTGACATACCTTTGTTATCCACACTGTAAATTCGTTAATCATGTTAATTAACTCGCGAATGTACTTGTTTTTTTGACGATCAAACTGTTTGTACGTTCCCTCTACTTTGCTAAAATCAATCCATTTCTTTAGTTTAATCATAGGCGGATTAGTGCTCAAAAAATATGCGAGTTCTTGCAGCTGATTACTGATCCTCAGCCATGTTTCTACTTTGATTTCTGTCACTTGGGTAGGTTGATACTGTGGCACATACTTGCAAATCGTGGTATAGAAATAAGCAAAAGCTTCATCAGCAAAATAGACTGATTCTTTATTCCAATACTTTGCATTGTACTCACCTGGTTTCACTTCTATATAATAAGCATTTTCGACCTTGTCCACATTGGTTATCATTTCAAAAGGAGATTCCATAGTAACACCTCTTTTTTAGATAACGTTAGTATGTCCTTTTTTATTAGTGATTTACCTAAAAATTAATCCCAAGTTAATATCGTGTACTTTTATTTTTTTAACCATTTATAAAACATAGGTATGATTGCCTTTCCTTTGAATAGGTTAGTTGTAAAAAACCATATAGCCGAAAGGAAGTAGCAATTATGCATATAGAAATGAATATCTTATTTACTTTAGGTTCTTTACTGGGTTTATTAGCAGGAGGAGGACTTCTCAGATTAGTAAACCATCTGGCAAGGGGAAGAATCCAATTTATGTATGCTATATGCGGTGGAATCTTATTGGGCTTATTGTTCTTTGATATCCTTCCGTCTACTTGGCATCTATATGATTTAAGAGGCGTTTTATTAGGAATTGTAGCCGGATATATCATCATGCTATGCATTGACCTCTTTTTGCATAAACAAAACAGCGAAATTTCACCCTTACAGGCACTTATCTTATTAACGGTTGCTATCTTTTTTCATAATGTCATCACAGGTATTACATTTGGAATAACAGATATGCACCAATCAGCTTCTGTATTCGCAGCTACCCTTTTACATCAGGTCCCAGAGGGGATGGCAATTATGACAGTCCTCTCTATAGCAAAAATACCTAACACCTTCTTTTTACTAATTATAGCCATTCTGTCGCTGTCTTTAGGAGGCAGTTTATTCATTGGTGAAAGTGTACAAGTTTCCTCACTTAAACTACAAGCTTTATCGACTGGCGCAGCAATCGGTACACTGTCTTTTGTTATCTTTCATGAAATAATTGGAAATACCATCAAGCACTTCAGGAAATTGCATGTAGGGCTATTAATTTCGCTAGGATTCGTAATTATTTATGTTTATCAATATTCTCTTTCCTTATTTCATGGCCATTAGAACGATTAAATTTAAGTGTCAAAAAGACACCTGCAAATGTATGCAACTATACCTCACTCTGATCATTTATAAAAGAAGAACATTTCACACAATGTTCTTCTTTTACATTACTTCCTAGGGTCATGATTATGGTAACTAGAAATAACTGCTTAGAATCCATATTTAATTCTCCTATATGTAAGCATTTGTATGTTACCACTCTCTCCACTCTTCTGTGATATCCTCTTCAATTTCTAAGCCAGCTGCATTTGCAGCTTTAATGATAAACTCACAAAGTTCTTCTCTTTCTAATGTTTCAATGAAATAATCAAATTGTTCATTTAATTCGTTTAATCCTATAACTACCTCTTTTACATATTCTAAGATATCTTGTTCTGACATTTTATCTACAGAATCTTTAAGTCTATTCATATAAGTATCAAGGATTTCATCAGTGGCTTTAATATTCTCTACAGTGAAAATTTCATCATCTTCCATTCTTTGTTGCCAAGCTAATGTCGGTTTATTATTTTTTAGGTCTTGCATTATTGTAATATCTCCTTAGGGTCATATTTCCATTGAGCTATAAGCCTAATGCTAATCTGATTATATATCAAAATTAACCTAGAAGATTGTAGATACCCTTTTTATTTTTAGTTACTGTAAGACAGGTGATTATGGATATAAAAAATGTGCTAATTAGTGGATGAATCCTACTTTTCACTTAAATAAAAGGTCAATTTCTTCTCGATCATAATCCAAAATCCAATTATTATATTCTTCATAAAGAAAGCGTATAGATTCTTTACTTGAGGCTAAGACATCACATCCGCGGTCGTCATACAAATGAAAAATCATTTTTTTAGAGAGATTAATAAAGTAAATATCATAACTACTTTGGGAATTACTCTTCAGAATAGTAGATGGATGAGCAAAGTCTTCATAATTAATAGACTTTAAAAGCTGCGCATATCTTAATTCTGTTTTCTTACAAGAAAGTCCAAAGCGATGGGGCAAAGATTGATCATCGTCTTCATCTTCATCCTGAAATATACTCGGCAAACAGTGATGGTTTAATTGATATAGCCGCTGTTTATCTTTTATGTATTTTAAATAAACGTTTAAAGGTCTTTTTTGAAGGAAACGATCTTTGTTCGTAGTATGCACATCCGTAACAAAAAGAATCTCATCTCCCTCTCCAAATACCCTTTGAAATAATGTGATTGATCGATGAAAAGCTTGATTCAAACAATCTTTTTCGTGAGATGAAATTAATGGATCTGATATTTCAAAGCGAATGCTATATTTCCATGAATAAAACAGAGCTGGACTTAAAGTTAATCCTTCAAAGTATTTTTCTGAAAATAAAGGCAGAGTGTTAGTGCTCATGTATTTTTCTCCATATTTTATAGTTTATAAGTAACTTTTTTTACTTAAACATTAAGTAATTGTTTTAATTCTTTTTTTTAAGCTTTTATAGTGCCTATTAATATGGTCAAGTTCTAACTCCATTTCAATTAATTGTTCTATAACTTTCTCTTTATCTAGTGAAGAGCTAAGAAGAGCTTCAATTAACCGCTCAATTTTATTACTACTCTCAGAAATGTTATTTAAATTTAAATCAGTCTATTTATTAAAATAAAAAGCACCTCAATTAATAGATGCCTAGTTTTTATTATTATTTTTCTTCTGTAATCATAAACTGTACCACGTTATTTAAATTGATGTGCACTAACTCTTTTTCATTCGAAATGAATCTTTCATATTTTGTTATATGACTAATGACTTCTTTCTTTGATGCGGCTTCGAATTTTAATTCCTTTGTCCTGCCATTTATAAATTCGAAAATAACTTTAAATTTAAGCATAGGTGTATCTCCTCATTATCTACTTATTATTCTTGTTTCATTAATTCTTCTTCAAAGAAAAAATACTTGGATATTTAGTAACCGTATAAGAGTATCTTTTCATGTTTTTTACATAATGAATTTTTAAGATTGTTACTAATTCATTCGATACTCTTATAGTTACTGTTTTTCCATCACTAAATATTTTCACGTTATATCCTTCATCTTCTCTCCTACGTTCTGTTCTTGCCTTTTTAATAGCGAACAGCTAAGGAATGTTCGCTATTAATGATGGGTGAGAAAAATGTGTCAGTCCTATTATCTTTGGGCTAACGTTTACATACGCATCAATGCGCCATTAGGCTTTGGTAACTCCTCAGCTGTTATCAGATTCATTTTACAAAAATGTTCAAAAAATTGTTGTGCCAGCTCTCTTTCCTTTGGGTCACTTTTTAACTCAGCTATATCAAGCAAAATTTGAGCCATCCATAAATTATCAAAATAACGGTATTTACCTGTATTCCATGTCATTTTTTGGGATGTTCTTTCATTTACATAATATTTCCAGAAAGGCATCTGATCCGATTCCTGTTCTGTAAGCTGGAGTCTGTATTTTGAATGAGCAGGAATATATCCATCTTCACAAAGCTTACCGATAAAATCTTCATTCACCATATACACGCCTAAGATACGTCTGTCTTTTTCAGGCATACTGGAATCTATTGCTGTTAACAAGACAGCACTATTTTGGTGCAAACGGATGGGTTTGGTTGGCTTCCCCTTGTTATTACCACTTTTTATTACACCTGAAAAAACCTTCCACTCTAAAAAAGAACTATTCTGTTCTTCTATGTCACACCAAAAAACCATTTGTGATTCAGAATGAAGTTTATGATTCTTCATAAGTTTTTCAAGTCCCCAGCGAAGTTCCTGGTTTTTTCGTTGTAGTTTTTTTTCCTCTTCCTTCTTCCGTTCTTCCTCGTTGTGTTCCATTTCCTTTTTTTCTATAATTTTTTCGAGTGAATGAGCAACACTTTTATCATGCAGTTTTAGATGCTTTCCAAATACATCAGGGAAAACAAACTTTTTATTTTCCGATGCGAAATGTATTTCAATACTAGAATCATTACATTTAACTATACTACCTATCCCAAAAAGCTTGTGTGTAACTTTCTTATTGATTAGATTCATTATTCTAGGCCTCCTTGTAGAATAAAAACTCGGTTACTATTAGATGGTAAATTAATAATTTTATTCAACTAACTTACCTTTAAAGCTCACACAACTGTTTGAGTTTTTTTCAGTTTTAAAAAAGGGTATTGAAAAAATGTATCCATAATTCTATCTGAAAAAAACACAGCGGAATTCGGAATACGATCGAAAAAACAATTGTAAAACTATTATAACATTTTTTGAAAATATTACAAATTTTTCATTGACAATATATTTTAATTTGAGGTAAAATGAAGTTTTATTATTTATAATAACTCGAAATAAAAATTTCCAACAAGTCATGAAACTTCTGGAAAGTCCCTATAAATAACCATTTGATTACCGGTGATAAGCGAAATGATTCCACGATTAAACTAATCTTTAAACTAACCCTCCTTACGTTGGCGGCTTAGTTTAGGGATGTACTACTACGGTAAGTGGTGCAATTAAAAAGCAAAAGAAGAAGATATGAACATTATTACCAAGTGTTTAGAAATTCTTATATCAAAAATTCCGTGCATTATTCCATGAAAATAAAATGGTAAGAAACACTAATTTATATAAATGATTATTACTCCTTTATAAGCTATAATGTAATATGAGGAGTAGTGATGTTAGTATGTATTATTACGGCAAAAGAAACCAAGAACCTTTAGCTCAAGAAAAAACAGAGGTTTGGGAATGTACAGTAGAAGATTGTAAGGGCTGGATGAGAAAAGATTTCTCTTACGAC
>NZ_JBHZOQ010000049.1:0-1413 GCF_042787645.1 Priestia sp. YIM B13489 | reverse complement strand
TCCTGAGATTGATTGAATAAATAAGTAAGGTATGAATGTAGTTCGAATCGGTCTTCATCAATAAAATTAGAAAACACCTGTTTATATTCTTTCAACATCTTTTCCTCCTTTATTTATGTTTCTTACTTCTATCATTACCTCTCTAGTAATCTCTTATACATACAAATTAATAATGTACGTATTGATTGTATTAACTTGTATGTACGAAGTTGTATGTAACACAACACAGAGTTAAGAAAAGTTCATTCTTTCTTTCTGTATGGGCCCCACCTGCGCCAAATACAACGATAGCCACGCATGCTATCCACCTGATTTCATTATAACAGATAGCGCTTACATTATAAATAGTTATATCTGTAATTATAAAAAGTGATTATACTATTTTTATGGTCCTGGTGCGAAAACCATTTGATAGAGACATAGAACCTACATAGTCTGTTCCATTCCAGATTATGATGAAATTCCAAACAACTTATGTATGAATTCAACTTCATTTTGGGCAGACTTCACCTGTCGGTGAAGTTGTTCTTTTTTCACCATATGCATCACTTCAATGCCACTCAATATAGAAGTAGCCGTTTCATATGACTTAAATCCCAACATAGAACGCACACGTTTCTTAATGAAACGGTGATCTTGTTCCACGATATTATTGAGATATCGAACTTGCCTTATTTTTATGCCTTGAGGCATATGTTTCTCTTCTTTTAACTCTTGAATCGCCACAGGATAGGCTGGGTTTTTGTCCACTGTTATAACACGCGGTTTACAAATATGAGAAGCAGCCAAGGCTTTCTTGAAAAAGCGCTTGGCTGCTTTTTTGTCTCTTGATTTACTTAGATAAAAATCAATGGTATTCCCTTCTGAATCGACCGCACGATATAAATACATCCATTGCCCTTTTACCTTGATATACGTATCATCAACTCTCCAGGAGTCATTTGTTATCTTAAGGTGATGTCGTACTCTTTCATCTAATTCAGGTCCATATTGATGAACCCAACGCATAATGGTCGTGTGAGCGATAGATAAGCCTCGCTCCTCCATCATTTCCACCAAATTACGAAAACTTAGGTTGTACGGTAGGTACCATCTCACCGTTAGTAAAATAATATCAGGCTGATAATGCTTCCATTTGAACAAAACTACTTTTTCCATACCGATCACACACCCTTTTTAGACTGATAGTATCAGTATGTCCAAGATTTAGAGATTCATTGCAATTATCTTGAAGTTTTTGCACCAGAACCCAATTTCTTAAAAGGTAAGTGAAAGGTAGATTGATATATTAAAAGAAGTGAAATTATGGGTTTTTCTACATTTCATTCAAAGAACAAAGGATTTATGTAGACGTCAAGTCGAATTTTACACTTTTTGCTTATTTGCTTTTTACACTTCTGCTGAAAATACACT
>NZ_JBHZOQ010000048.1:0-2167 GCF_042787645.1 Priestia sp. YIM B13489 | reverse complement strand
TTGCATGAGGAAATGTGGAAACAGAGGACAAATGCATGGTCCAGAATACTGCTAGGAGAAAATAGGTATGGTAAACGAAAGTGAAGGGGCTCTCTCGCCGGTTGGCACTCAAACACGATTGTTCGAATGCCAAGAGGGTCTTCATATAAAGACATTGTCAATTCCTTAATGCCTCCCGGCCCTCCTACCATTGACAACTGTGTAGTCCCTACTTTGAAGATAAGTCTTCTCTATCCGCAGCTTCTGGTGGTGTTTCCATCCATCCGTTTTCTATCATGATATCAGCTGCATCATTAACAAATCCTGATATATCCTTTAAAAAATTTGCATACATTAGCGCTAAATCGCGTCTTCCGTTTACAGCTACTGAATTTCCAAAATTTCTTACTCTCATCGAAAACATATCCATTTTATGAAATACCATTAATTTATCGGAAAAAGGAGAAGATGTTGAAGTTGTTACTAAATGATCAATTAATTCCGGAGAAGGCAAGTTATCATCATGAAGTTTTTTTATATAACCTTCAATCGCTTTATAAGTAAGTTCTTCTCCTTTTATAAATAGTTCTCGAATCTTTTTCGTTTTTGTAACCTGACTAAACGCCATTACTAAGGCTTTGCTTGCCACGTTAGTCTCTAGATTATCGTATAAATGGGCAATTTCTAATGCATGTAAAGGTCGTACATCTCCAATAAAACCTTTTAAATAATTTTTGTGTGCTATATTTACTTTTTGTGGTGTCGGAATAATAGGCGATTTAATAGCCCACCCTTTATTTATTGAGATATCTTTGATCTGTTCCCCCAATTTTATAGTTGATTCCATACAATGAAGGGAAAATTTCCTTATATCCTCTCTATACATTAACGGTACTCCTACACTGTAAAGGCTAAGTCCTACTTTAGTTACATATCTCAAATAATGTACATAGAACTCGTCTTCAAATAATTTTGGAGCATCAAGATTAACCTCTTCTTTTGTAAAACCATGTGGGATAGGAAAGTTCTCTTTTAAGAAAATATCTTTTATGGTTTTCTGAAATTCTTTACTTAAGTTTAGTGCATTTTCCAATAACTTTTTTATATCTTGGTCTTCAACATGTTGAAGAAAGTAACTTAGAATACATGTAGACATGCTATTGCCCATATATGTAGCCCAAAGTTTACCCATTTCCGCAGAAATTAATTTTTCCATATAAAATCTCCTACATCAATTTTTTCTTAGATTTACCATTAAAAGAATATATATTCTTTTAATTCCCAAACTTTAGTTTTTCCAGAAAAGATTATTTGAATGAGTTTCAATCTGTCCATGGGTAAAGTAAAATACTCCATTACAAATTACGTATATTAGCTCTAATTGGAAGAATAATACTCTTATCTTTTAATTTGGAGGAATCTATAATGAAGAAAGCACATATTTTAATTGTTGGTAGCTGTTTATGTTCAATCATTTTTGGTTCTGTTAATACTTACGCTTATACACCGGAAAAACTTCCTACGTCCCAATCATCAGACCATTGGAAAGTAAAGATAGACAAACCCGATGTTAAGAACTTAAAGGATAATGATGAGTTTAATACCTATAGTATCGACGTGAGTAACCTAGGTTCAAATGTTTATGACGCTACAGTAGAAATCTATGGAGATGAGCCAAATACAAATACTAAAAGCGAATTAATTACATTTGAAATACCTGAATCACAGAATTTCTTCCATCATCAAAATCAACCTATTTCGGTTGACTCAAAAAACATTGAAGTAGTTGTAACATGGAAAGAAGAACCCTTTAGAGTTATGAAGGATGGAAAGAAATATCCTGCACGAAAGTTTAGACAAACATTCTTATTCCCACAAAAGTAAAATTAAGAGCCCTCTTTATTTAAAAGGAGGCTTTTCTTTATTTACTCTTCATTTACAGAATCAATTGCAAAACAAAGGGCAGCTGAATGTGGAGGCCAAATTGAAGTGAAAAAACGCTACATTTGAGAATTATATTGGACAAGATGAAAAATGGAGTCATTATATAGATGGTAAAAAAGAAAAATACATGGAGAATCTACACTGTTAAGTAAATGATAAAACACTTTCCTTATAATTGTAAACGCTAGAATATAATTGACAGTTTTTGCTCAATGTAATTTTACACTTTTGCTTCAATAAGCTA
>NZ_JBHZOQ010000047.1:0-1204 GCF_042787645.1 Priestia sp. YIM B13489 | reverse complement strand
TGTGGTCTTCTATATTTTCCGGACTCATTTGAAAATGCGGATAGTCTTTAAAACCTTGCCAATCTCCTCCCCATTCGAATCCTAAATTTTTCGCGATATCTACAACCTCCATCCAATCAGACTGATTGTTATTATTACCGTCATATTCCATGTCCCAAATAACTTGTCCGTCTTTTAACTGAATAGCAAAATCAATAGCTAATCCGTAATTGTGATAAGACTGGCCGCCCTTTGAGTAGGTAACAATATTACCTTCTTCCGTCCTGCCTTTTGCATAAAGCTTATCTTGTTCTTCTTTTGAACGGAAACCTTCCGTAATGACAATTGAGATTCCTTGGTCACTTGCTTGTTGAACAAGTTTATTTTTCTTTTCTTCTACGACAGGATGCAACTCAGTTGCTCCTGAAAAATCTTCTAGCGTTGGACCAGGCTTTAACTCATCGCGAAACAAAAATACGAGGCTTACCGCTATCGCAACTATCAAAGCTATTCCCAATTTTTTAAGAATGTTCATCTATATAAAGTCTCCATTCTTTTTTGCTGCTGTTTAGATAAAATCATATCGAATTTCATTTTGTTATCCAATAGAAGAGCTGTAGTGTTCAACAAACGTCTATATTTTTTCGTTTTTTATCTATTTTCACCATTTTTTCACTATTGGTGGTTACATTAACAATTGTGGACAGCTCTGTACCACACCCCTATAACTTTTAAGGAGTGACAACAGCATGAAAAAGAAACTATTCGGTTATATCATGGCAAGCGGTTTAACACTAGGAGTTATGGCCGCTGCAAACTCCACGGCATTTGCAGCAAGCAAAGATGAAACAAGCTCTTCAACAGTTGTAGAGCGAACAAATGGCAGTACAACAAATATAGATGATGCAACACAACAAAAAGTTGATGATATTATGAAAAAAGCACAGGAAAAATTACAGAAACTCGGCATAAACTTGCCTCAGCACAAAGACGGCCCCTTCAGCAATCTAGATGCGGCTACAAAGAAAAAAGCAAAAGCTATTATGGATCAGCTCCGCGACGGCACGCTGACTAAGGAACAAGCTGAAGCCAAATTAAAGGAACTTGGCGTGAACTTGCCTGAACATAAAGGCGGTCCTTTTAACAATTTAGATACCGCTACAAAGAAAAAAGCGAAAGCTATTATGGATCAGCTCCGCGACAGCACGCTGACTAAGGAACAAGC
>NZ_JBHZOQ010000010.1:0-59486 GCF_042787645.1 Priestia sp. YIM B13489 | reverse complement strand
AAAAGTTTATTTTCTCCGCACTCTTCTTTAACGAAAAATTCCTGTAAAAAATTTAGTTAAAAAAAAAATAAGAATTATTCAGGTTTTCTAATCATTTTCGAGTTCTCTTCCAAAGAATAAAGTCAATATAGTCTTTTAATTCTATAAGTTGCTCATCATCCATGGAAAGTAAATATTTTTTTACATACAAAAAGGAATTCTCCAAACTTGAAGTTTCAGTTTCAGTTTCATCTTCCCTCCACCCTAACAATGATTCTGGTTTCACGCTAAGGGCACGAGCTACCTTCTCTACAAATTCAATTGTTGGATTAGTACTAATATTACGTTCTATATTGCTTAAATAAGATTTAGTAACACTGGATTTTTCTGCAAGCTTTGAAAGTGTCATTCTCTTTTGAACTCTGATTGTATGAATACGGTCTCCAATCATTAATTATTCTCCTTAATATGAATATATATTTTTTATTATTTATTATATAGAACAAATTATACTTTTTGAAGAATCTTCTAAAAATATAATCAAATTAATTTATTATTTTTAAGAAAGACGCTTTTAATAATAGGGACGAGCCTCTTTATAAATCAAACAGCTCTAACTCATTATTATTGAATTATATTAACATTTTTTAGCCTTTTCATTTTATTCCTTCAATTCTTAATTTTATTAAAAAGACTATATATTTTCAGTTTAAGTTTTTTATAACTCTGAATACTTTTATTCATACAATTTAATAAGGTCACTTAGAGGTAATTTTCTCCTTTTCCATTCGATGACATCAACATAACCTTTTAACTCTCTAAGTTGCTCATTATTCATGGAATTTATTCTGTTCTTTATATCAATTAAAGAGTCATTAGAACTCTGTGACTCTTTCTTATTTTCTTTCCAATTTAAAAGGACAGCGGGATGAACTTTAAATCCACTTGCTAACTTCTGAATAACATCAATTGTTGGATTAGTACTAATATTACGTTCTATATTACTTAAATAGGACTTAGTAATTTTAGTGCATTCTGCAAGTTCTGAAAGTGATAGTTTTTTTTCCATTCTCATTTCTCTCACGCGTTGACCAATCATTAAGCATCCTCCCTAATCAAAATGTGAATAATTAATTCATTATAAAGAACACAAAGATTCAATCCATATTATTTAAGAGATTAAGGTGATAATAAAATATACTTTGTTATAAATTATAAGTTTTCTAATACCCATGCATTGAAAGCATTTTATATCTGTCGATTAAGAAATATATTTTCCTCATCATATTATCAATAACTCACGCTTATATTCCTTTTATTGACAAAACCGGTAGAGTAGTCGAATAATATGGATTTAACTTTATAAATATCACTTCTACTGGGCTGCCTCAAACTGACCTTTTAATAGTTTATTAAATGCACCTTCTTCTTCCTGGGCAAGTTGATTAAAGTGACCTTTTTGAATAATTTCCCCTTTTTCTAGTACGATAACTTGATCCGCGGATCGTATTGTTGACAGCCTATGGGCGATAACAATGATTGTCATTTTTCCTTTCAAGCGCTCTATCGATTCTTTAATTTTATTTTCATTATTATTATCTAATGCACTTGTAGCCTCATCTAATATAAGAATTGATGGTTGCTTCAAAATCGCTCTTGCTAAAACAATTCTTTGACGCTCCCCACCAGATATCTTTGTTCCTCTATCTCCTATTACAGTATCAAGACCTTTTGGCAAATGTTTCACAAATTGGTCTGCTATTGCAAACTCAAGTGCCTTCCATATTTCATTTTCACTTGCTTCTGGTTTTACAATCAACAAATTGTCTCTTACACTCGCATTGAACAAGAAAGGATCCTGAGGAACATAGCTTATTGACTGTCTTAGTGATAAAATAACTTCATCTTTCAGAAGCTTATTATCTACGAATACACTTCCTCTTTCTGGTAAGTTGAGCCCCATCAATATATCAATAAGTGTGCTTTTTCCTGCTCCAGAAGGTCCTACAATTGCCGTCATTTGATTTCCAAGAATTTTAAGGTTAATATCTTTCAAAACATACTTATCTTCGTCTTTTTTATAACGAAAAAAAATATCTCTGCATTCTATATCTGATTGATTATATGTGAAGTTAGAAAATATTTGCTTTGTTCCTTTCTTAAATTCTTGATTTCGTTTGCAGTCCTTCATTAGTTCAATGATGGATAGACATGCAGGAATAGTTGAGGCTATCTGCTCAAAATTTGACTGAATGGCAGTAAACCTTGGCCATAAGCGAGAAAAAATGAGAATGATTAATAACAATTGCTCCTCTTGGGCATGAAGGGCTTCAAGAGATACAAATATAAATACTGTAACCAAAAGAGCAGAGGATACTTTATGTACAAATTGGGAACTTGATTTAAGGCGTATATATTCCATTTGTTCTTCACTCATCCTGAACGTTAAGGACTGTAGCCAATTAATGTGCGAACCTTCTAATGTATTACTTTTAATATCTTTAATTCCATTTAGTTGATCTGTTATTCCAGCCATGTAGTTTTCCCCTAGCTGAGATGTTCTACGTCCTAGGCTTTTTGCTCCTTTTATAAACCTTTTAGAGAAATAACTAAGGATTAAACCAAACAACAAAATAACTAAAGTCATTTTAACCGAAAGCCATAGTGCAATAATAATTTGTATCAGCATGAAGATCATATTAGACAACAGTTGAAGAAAAAAGTTAATTCCTCCTATTACACGAGCGAATTCTATAGTTAATAAATTAATTAGATCCGATTTCCTTTTTCTTAGAAAGAGACCCCATTCCGAATGAAGCAGTAAACTATAGATTTCAAGCCTTAAATGCTGACTGAATTTTTCCCTAATTTTAATATCACGAATTGCTAGGCTTCTTTTTATAAGATTTTGCCCAACTATAAGTAACATATAAAAGCCTAAAACTAAAGGTAAATACAGAGAATGAGGAACTTTAGTAAAAAAGGCAAAAACATGGATTATCTTGTGGGATGCAGGATTTATTTCTATAACCCCTCCGAGGCTTAGCAAAGGAATAATTAGTAAAATCCCAATCCCTTCAAGTAAACTTACTATTGCCATTCCAAAAACATTTAAATACATGACCTTCCCCGCAAATTGGTGTAACCTTTTTATATAATATAATAATGGTTCCAAATTTTATCCTCCTACAACTTATCTACCACTTCTATTCTGTTTTTATAACCTAATACTATTACCCTTTCTTTATCAAAGTTCCTTACCTTCAGGAAAACAAAGGTTTTCTTATCTTTCTCCAGACGATTAGAAAAGGTCTTAACAAAAAATATAAAAAATGAATAGTTTTAGGTAGCTTCAATGTTTGTTCATCTGTTGAGCTTGGATAAAATAAAATAACGAAAAACTTGAGCTTTTGACGTTTAGACTTTATAGAAAATAAATAGTTTCTATAAGATTTATCTAAGTCTCTTGGCTTAACATCCACATTTAACTGAACCATTTCTTCAATATAAGGGATAGCCTTTTTAGCTAATTCTGTGGCACGTTCTGTTACTACAAACTTCTGAATATCTTCATGTAACGGTGTTCCTAAAAGTAGGTTGGCTAACTGAAAAGCCTGGCCTACTAAATGTTCTTGTCGATATTTTATAGCTAGTAAATTAAAATGTTCATAGTTAATATTATTACTTCTTACCATTTGATCAATGTCCTTTAACCAACGTAAGCGAAACCATCCATGACGGGATCCATGAGAAATAAGATATAAAAGCAAGTCTTCTTTTCCCATAAAAGATATTGGATGCTTAGTTAATGAGCTTTCTCTTTTCCTGCTCCATAGCTCCTTAAAATTCCCCCCTTCCATTGAACGAGGATGTAATCTCCAGTGGATTTCAATTTGAATCTTTTTCTGCGTATGATAATAAGTAATATGGTAATGGCGCCATTTTATTTCATTTAATACCATCGGTATTTCTCTTTTTTCATAGCCCATACTTAAAAGGATTTTTTCTGTTTTCTCTAAGTCCTTTTCCAGAACTAAGATATCTAAATCTTTAGACATTCTAAGGGAAATATCTCCAAAAAGATCATAAGCAATTGTCGGTCCTTTTAAAAATAGAAGAGTAATATGTTTCTCGGTACAAAGCTTATCTACTTGTTCCATTTCCCCAGTTAGCTGAAGCATCTTAAACGTGTTTCTTTTATATTCTTGATACAATTCCTCAATAATGTAAGAAGGGATTAGGCTTTCATGGGTATTCCTTAGCTTTGAATAAACTAATGGGCAACAACGATGATGCTTTACTAATTCAAGAAAATGATCCCAATTAAAATCCTTTAAAGATCTAGGTTGATTAGTTTTAAGGTTAATCTTACCTTCTACCTTTAACAACTCTAATAGAAGCCTTAACTCATTAGATTGAAACTTATAATTTATTTGTAGTTTATCTTCCATTGTTTCCCCTTCCATTTTTCTTAACATTCAGTTCTTTAGAAAATTTCCCTACTACTGTAAACTCTGCCATTCTTTCTGATCCTGTTACGTATATTGGACCACTTCGCAGCCAAGCATGTGCAATTAGTTTACCATTTTGATCCTTCGCTGTTCCTAAGTAAAGTGTACTTTCAATCTGGCGTCTTTCCAACATTTTCATACCAGCTACTGCTTTAACTAGACATTCACTTTCCCAGAAAGTATATCTACTCATTATATAGAGAGCATTAGAAATATTTCTTAATATTACATTATTATAAGTATCTGAGGAGAAACTGGTTTCCTTCATATACTCTCCTAGAGTAGGGGCAACCTTTGAAAACGGTAAATATTTAAAGATCCTTCCATAACCCAGGTAATAAAAAGCCTCTAATAATAAGAGCTTTTGATTCATTTCTAAACGTAAGAAGTTTCTCACCTTTTTTATAAATTTCATTACAGTTACTCCAGTATCGTTAGTATAAAATGAAAAGGGAAACTTAGTTTTGTGTGATGACCTTAACCAACCTTTCTTCATACATACTTTCTAAAAATGAAATGACTTCTTCTTGGCATTTTTCTTTAGTCACATCATATTTGGCCATGATATTATCAACTAATTCACTCACTAATACAGGTTTATCAATAAGTCCCCAGATATCCCCTCCACTTTTCCCTAAATTGTAGTATTTTCCATTTTCAATATTTAGCATTACTTTTTCATTACCCATATCACTCACTATATTTCCTTCACTTTGTATTACAAGATGATTAACAGAGATTTTTTCTACTTTAATCATTTAAATTCCCTTCTTTCATCGTATTCAATACTTTGGATACTAAATCGCATGGCGCAAACTTTGAAGTAGATCGGGTTAATTGGAAAGTCTGAACCTCTCTAAGGATGTTTGAAGAATATATAAAATGCCACTCCCTTAAACCCATTCTCTGTAAAAGGGAGCCTCGAAAAGTATGATTAAGCAAGATACGGAAGCCTTCTAACCCTTCAGTTTTTCGGATCCCTACAGAATCTCCACTTCCTTTTACCAACTCAAATATTCCACCCAAGGGAATAGGCTGATTATGAAAGCTATTCTTTACTGGTATAGAGTATTTAGTTTCCCTTTCAAATAAAGGCTGATATCCCCTAGCATCCATCCCAAAGTTATTTAAACTTTCCTCCCATAACTTTTGCTGAGGGTAAGATGGTTGAATAACAGGAATATTCTTACCTGTGAATGTTACAGGGATAACATCATCGCTTATTAGCTTGTAGCCCTCATTAATAAAAGCTGAAGCTAAAGTGGATTTACCAGCTCCAGAGTTTCCTACAATAGCATATGCTTTTCCACCCACAGCTACGGCACTCCCATGTAGGGGCAATATGTGTTGCTGCATTAGTAGTACTCCCATACAAGTTCCAAGTACATACAGCCTTACCCTATCTTTATCAAACTCCTCTAGAGGCACTACTATAATTTCTTTACCGTTCCTTATAGAAAAAATTGCTGTATTAGGAACTTCAAATACCACTTCATTTCTATATACTGTGAAACCTTTTTTCTTGTCTAACTGAATTTCAGCCTCTGTAAGGTCTCTGGTTTGAATAACAACATCTATATTATCATCTGGAATAGCTAGACAGTTTAATTCTGGAAGGGGTAGCTCGCTCAAAATATTTAGACCGAAAGCATAATAGGCATATTTTTCTTTAATACTAGTCATTCATTTCACCCCAGATGTCATAAATTTTTAAGAGCCCTTATACATTTTCTAATGTATAAGGGCAATAGTTTCCCATGACCAATCAAAATTAACTATAATGAACTGTTTCATCTGGATCATTTTGCACTGCATCAGGTATGGTAATTCCAGGTCCAGCCATAGTCATATTCACATCAAGTACTTCTAATACTGGTTTCTCCCATTCTCTCTTCATACTATCACCTCCTTTTAAGCAAACTTTTTCATGAATCTATAAATTATTAAGCCACGCATCATGATTCTAAAGTCATCATGAAATACGTATTGCGGAAGTGGGTTATCTCTTAAGTTTTTCATTGCAGAATTTATCGCATCAGTATTTAAATATTCTGAAACAAAATCTGCTTTCATAACTAATTCCATTTCGTTCATAAATAGATTCCAATCTGAAGTCATTCGTTGAATTCCATCTGCTCCTTGTAGGCCCCTTGTTCTCTGATTTAATCTTATATTATCAGGAAGAAAACCTTTAGTTGCCCTCCTAATAAGGGACCTATCTTGACCATTTTGTACAAATTGATTTTCAGGTACTGATAAACAAAAGCGAACAACTCGTAAATCATTCGTTGGATCACGATCCCATAAGGAATGATTTAAAGATAGCTTGGTAGTATATGTTCCATTTATACTCCAGTAGTATGGTTGTACAAATTGAGTCTCTCTTATTTCATAAGCACTTTTATCAAGTAAACCTCTAGTATCTACACCATGCTTTTTCAGTTTGTCATATACATTAAATTTATTTGCAAAATCCTGATTAATTAAAGGAGTATAGGATTTTGTTCCCCTTGATGAAATTTGCGAATGTAATTTTGGAAATATCTTTTTTGCCACAACAGGGAAAACACGCGATTTTTTCACTCCTAAATTTCTACTATACAAATGTAATTCTCGGATAAACTTACCTATATTGGCACTCCTTAGAAGTTTTGCCTGATAGTCTAGGGCTGGCCCCCAAGATACAGTCCAATTTCCTCTTTGACCGTTTAATAAAACCCCCATACCTTGTTTGGAAGCTTGCTCATAGATACCTTTAAGCCAAAAACTGTTTTCATAAAACTTATATGGCATTTCTAAGATATCAAGCCACTGATCAATCTCAGAAAATGGGCTTTTTTCTTTAAAATCGAAATAGTTATCTTCTATATTTCCTACGTGTTGAACCGTAGACTTAATGAAAGGCTTCTCATTTGCTACCCTACTTTTAGGTGACCAATCCTCAAATCCATTTATTGGTACATAACTGAATGTATGTAGTTTTTTATTTTCCTTATGGAGAGCCTTAGAGGCAAAACTTGCTACTGAACCGGAGTCTAGCCCCCCACTTAAATGAGCACCTACTTTGAGTCGAGTTCGTAATTTAGAAGTCACTGCTTCTTGAAAAACCTCGCGAAATGCCTCTTCATATTCTTCATTCGTCTTTAGACGTAATTTCGCTTCGCCCAACAGTGTGCAATATCTCTTAAGTTTAATTTGATTTCCACTTATAGTTATTGAATGTGAAGGAGGAATTTGTTTAATATCTTTATAAACTGTTGACAACGCATCCGTAGACTCAAAATTAATAGGTATAGCTAGAAATTCCGCAAGCCATTCTTCATTTAAGGCTTTCTTTACATAAGGTAGGGAGAATAAGGGATTAATAGCAGTACAAAAAGCAAACCTTTTGTCATCTTTAAAGAAATAGAGGGTTCTATTACCAGAGAAATCTCTTGCAGCAAATAGCTTCTGCTTTCTCTCATCCCAAATTACAAAAGCAAAATCGCCAATTAAAAACTTTGGTGCCTCCTCTTCCCACTTATGATATGCAAGTAAAATTAATTCACTATCGGTGATTCTTGTTCTATGTATATCTTTAATTTGGAGCCTACTATATAGTTCTTCACGATTATCAATAATAGCGTCTGCTGTAATAGCCAATTGCCTTTCATAATCATAATAAGGCAAGTTCTCCCCTACAGATTCTGGTGTAATCCATTGTGTATGACTTATAAACGCCACATTTTCTTTTTTCCATGCCTGTATATCATCTGCAGGATATTTTGATAAGCATTCAAGTATATTAGCAATATTGTCGGGAGATATGGGATCATTGTTAGTATGGTAAATTCCAGCTATCGCGCTCATTTTTTCTCCTCTCATGACCTCAAAAATAAACTTCGTTCTCAATAAAGAACAAAACAATAAATTTATTTCCTAGAAATTAAATTTCTTTCACCAAATATAAAAATATAATCCTTTTATACTATCTAAACAAACATTATAAAGAACAAAAACAAAAAAGTAAACCTCAATTAAGAACATATCTTCAAAATAAGCTGCCATCCTTAGGTAAAATATAATAAAAATTCAGAAAAATAAACCTTATTAAAGAACACCCTTCTACTTTCTCCTCTTTTCTCATTCACTACGGATATTAGATAATAAATCTATTGACCTACAATAGATACAGGAACATAAATAATACTTTTTTTCTTTTTTTCATAATTTAAAAAATAAATTTGAAGATCCCTTACAAAAATTATGAAGCAAAAACAGTAGTTACTTTATGATTAACCCCCCTAAAAATATATAGTTACTTAACAAAAAGCATTCTAGATAACAAAAAAACCACTTGTTTACAACAAGTGACTTTTTAACACTTTTATTTTAATGGTCTTAATTGCTGATAAAAAATTAGCAATATCTTTATTTAACTCATAAAAGAAAATATTTAACTTTTTCGCTATAAGTTTCTTAAATCTTATTCCTTTCTAATTAACTTTTTTATAAATAACCTATCCCTTATTAATCTAACTTCCAAAATATCACCGTTATTAATGTTTAAATAATCTCTTAACCTTTTAGGTATGTTTAAATATTTGTCTTTACTTATTATCCGTGATTGCCCAGTAAAAGATAGATTTCCTTCAATAGAAAATTTATATTCATGTTTTTTTACAACAAGGGTGTCTTGTTCTTTAATAAAAAACTGCAATTGCATATTTAGTTCTAAATCTAAAGCCTCCAAGAAAAAATTGTTAAGTTTAATTTTCCCCTCTTTTAACGTAATTAAAAGTAATTTATTTAATTGGTGTTCTATAGGTTCCATTGTTTGACCTAATGTTTTATTGTATTTTCTTATTTTATAGAAAATAATATTTTTATTGAGTAATTTTATTCCTATCTTCTCATACAAATTCAAATTATGTATTTCACGCAATGTTTTTGGAATTGTGATGTAGCCCCAATTATCAATAGTTCTAATTAATTTGTTTAACTTCTTTTTTTTCTTTAAACAGACCTGTGGAACTTCAATCTGCTTCATACCAAAACAGTTTTTATGCTCAAAAAATTGCATTTTAGTAAATGGCTGAATATTAGCGTATTTTAAAAAACGCGATGGTATCTTAACTCTACCCATCTTATCAATTATTAGATAGTCTTTGAATAATTCTTTCTCTTCCACTACTGAAAATCCTTTCAAATGTACTTTTATAAATAAAGGTGCATTTTAAATTTATTTAACACTTATGTTTTTATGGCTTGTATATGGTATTAGATTTGAACTTTTTACAAGCAGGATAAGTAATTGGGTTTTATGCATATTAGTCATAAAAAAAGTAATAGATTTATTCTTAGGGGGTTATGTTACCGAATATTTTAGTATATAATATGACAAGTCAAGAGGAGGAATATCATGGATAATAATGAAAATTATGAAATTAATCTTCCCCAGGAATGGCTAGCATTAGTTAAAATAGCTATGGGTTCGAATGTGACTAAGGAAGAATTTAAAAGATTTCTTGAAGAGAAATCTTAAACATTATATAGCAATAAAAAACATTAGATACCAAAAATAGTCTGGCCTAATGTTTTTTATTGCTACAGTATTTGTTTATTTGCTAAAAACTCTTTAATTTCTTCAATGGACAATTCCATCTCTTTGGCTTCTCGAATAAGATTTACCCATTCCTCATCTAACTCGTGCGTTAAAAGTTGGTTCGAACTATTCATAAAAATACCTCCAGATCTCCAGGTAGCCCAGCTGTCATAGTCAATTGACCTTAGACCTGTAGCTTTGCGACCTAACTTTTCAACTAGTTTGCCTTTGTCTGAATATGTAAATTTAAATCTATATTACTATATAGTGGGTGTCGAACTGTGTCATAATACGTAATTTTTGTTGTTTTTTGATATCTACTTCAAAAGGTACTCTTATTTTTAAAATAACATGTGCACACAAATTAATTATAGTATGATGTTTATTAAAATTTTTATGTTTTTCACATAATTTCTAGGTCTAACTATTCAAGATTCTGTAAGATATTAATTCTTACATAAGATATATGCACTTAAAAAACTCCTAAGGTAAACCGAATTCCAATCGTTAGACATGGATATCTAATGACTGTTTTTTACAAGACTTTTCATTTAGTATGTCGAACCTAGCAAACCATGGGAAAGAGCTGGTAATGTGGATCCGAAATAAGAAAAGAAATTAGCAATTACTAGGGAACTAAGGGAGAATGCTAAGAAACGAATTGATTTATCTTATGAGTTAGAGCAGGACTTAGAAAATTTGGGATTACAACGAAGAATGAAGCAATTAAATTTAGAAAATAAGTTGCTAAAAAAACAAAATAATGAACCAGCTTAATTTACACCATAGCATCCGTCCAGGGATGCTTTTTCAATATTGCAACACTTTTTATACGGGATCCCCTTAATAAAGCTTCGATTAATTTATGATCGGGGTTTCCCAATATAAAAACTCTAAAAAGGTACGCCTTTTTAGGCAACAGAAAAACTAATGACAAGATGTCTATTTAAATCTATAAATACATCTTTTTAAACGTATAAAAAATAATTGATCTTATTATACGTTATGTCATATGCGTGAACTATCTAATAAAAACATAGATAAGACCGCCTATACACTTATAGATAATGGGCGGTCTTTTTATGAATATGATCCTATTTATAGCGATTTATAAATTTCCCTAATATTAGGTGTATTCTGTCTCTTTAGATAAATTCAAGAATGTTAAGAAACATTAGTATCCTTACCACTCCTACTAGACTTCCAATTTTACCACCCTTATAAAACGGATATGCAGTTTCTTCTTCTATTTTAGGTAATACGTTTTTATATTCCATATACCATTCAGTTAAAAGACTATAATTTAATTCATAGTCTTTTAACTGAGTAAATACTTCACTTACTGAATTAGCAGGACTTTTCTTTCTCTCCAGAAAAGATTCATCTGAAAATACTTATACACCTATACCTGAAACACCTAAGAAAGACCAATCACAATATAAATATCCTTTAGTTTTTAAAGCAAGATCTATAAATAAAACAGCACTTCAGCAATTACAAAACACTCTAAATGCTGTTTATTTCAAATATGGTACGGCTGATGGAATTTATAGGGCTAACACAAAAGAGAAACTGCAAGCTGTTTTAAAATCAAAAGGATATTAATAAAAAAGCCTCACTCAAAAGAGTGAGGCTTTTTTATAGATAACCGATATAGACAGAGAATTTTTGATTTATATTGTTTTTTCCAATTTCCCTATTACATCTCTGGTACCTTCTAAAATTTCTTTCAAGGTTGGTGTAACCGGTCTTCCTAAATCTCTAAAGAAAAAGTATCTTTTAACATCTGTGTCCATCTTATTTACAAAAGGGTAGCTTGTTTCACCTGAAAAATCTAAATTTCCGCCCCCGTACTTAATAGGAGTAGTATGCCCACTCGTGACAAATGTTATATTCGATATGCCCCCAATCTCTACTCCTCCATGAGTGAAATTTAAGTCTCTAATAGTAGTATGTGTTTCGTCGTTTTGTTTAGTTAAGTTACGATGTTTGTTTTCATTGATTAAAGAAGTTAAGTCTTGTAGCCATGTAGAGTTCTTGAATTGTTGACAAGACTTAAGGATATCAACTATATCTGATCTACTATTTAATAAATTTCTGAAGTTGTCCCTAATACATATGTCAAAGAGAGAGTCTGTTTTCCTAATAGGAAAATACGGTTTTCCGAATTTATGCAACTCTTTTTTTGTGTAATTGTTTCTGCAATAAGTATCGAATATGTAATTAGCAACATAATCAAGAGGTGACCTGCAATTCTCCAAGCAGTTTTTAATTTTAACCTTTAGGTATGGAATTGCGCTTTCATCTTTAATTGATTGTTGCGCTAACTGCTCAACTTCTTCAATCATAACAGCTGCAGTGTCTAAGCATGCTTTTGAATCATCTAACCATTCTATGACAAACACATCCTTATTCTTAGTAATTAAATATATTATATCTTTGTTTGGATAATTTTGTGTAAAAATCCGAACGTAAGAAAGGTATAACTTTACGGACTTTTCTTTTTTCAATGAGGATTCTATCAAAAAACAAATTCTTTTTAACTTTTTTGGGACGAGATAAACTAGCTCCTTTGTATTGATTGGTATTACAATATGTAACTCCTGATGACTTTCATTCGTATAGCATTAATCAGGTGTTTATCAATGAAATAGCGCCTTTGTAGTTATTTGCCAAAACTCCAATAAATTTCATCTAATTATCAATAAAATTTATTCAAAGACCTATCTTACAGCTACAACAGGAATCGGTCTGAATCTCTTACTTGCTAAGAACAATTTAAATCATGTAGCCAATCTTTGCTCAACAGAAGTTATCATTTGCATATAGATTAAGTAAATAAAGATAAATTGGATTTACTTTTTAATAAAAATGTTGGATTTTCCAATCAAATATGTGATATTAGTAATATAGTATAGGTATTATTATGAAATTAAAGAAATATTACCTATTTGTACCCGGCAGAAAAAAGTGATTATTTAATTCTCTAAACAATTATTTTATAGATAAAACATCTTGTTATAGGAGCAGCAGGTAAGACTTCAACTCTTCTCCTATTCATTAGGGTTATAACCAAAAATTAAATAAATACAAAATAATGGAGGGAAATTTCGTTATGGAAATTAATTATTTATTGGCTGGATTATTTGGAGAGGAATCTGCAAGAGATACCTTCGAAAGGTTATGTGCTTTGTTAATTCTTGATAAATACTCAAATAAATCAATAAAAGACGTTAGTGAAAATGAATTGGAAAGCTTCAAAATTGAGAAAGATGAAAAAGAGCTAAATATTAGTTCTCTTGAGGTTAATGCGGGGCAAGTATATCATATACAGACTAGACAAGGGGATGGCGGATTAGACATTATATACGAAAATGGAGATACATGGGATATATTTCAATGTAAATTTTACGTTGAGGGAAAGATTGGTGGTAATACTTCTAGACAAGATAGTATAGAAGCTTCCTTTAAAAAAGCTATGGAGACAGCTGCTTCCCAGGGAAAGAAAGTAAGAAGCTGGTTTTTATGTGTTCCTCTCGATTTAGATATTAAAGATAAAGACTGGTGGGATACATTTCGTAAAACAGCGTGTGAAAATGAAGAAAAAGAAATATTAATAAAAAAATTGGACAACTTAGAAATAAGTAAAATGTTGAAAGAAAATAACAATATATTTAATGCCTATTTTCGAAAGTTAATCCCTGATGGGAAGAGTTTAGAAATCAATATGAAATTGAACGAATATATTAATAATTTAAAACAAGAAATTAGAAATTTGGATGATTATTATTTTAAGAAACCCTCAAAAATTTATTCACTATTTGAAGAATATAAAGAAATCTTCAGCTATATAAAAGGGCTACAAAAGAATTTTATAAACATATCAAACACTTTAAGGTCGTTAGAGACTTTTAGTAATAGCAATAGACAGAGATATGATAAGTATCATACAGAAGAAAGATTGCTTATTAAAGGAACAGAAAGAGAACAAATATTCAGTAACAATATGCTGCAAATGCAAAGTGACCTTAAAAACCATTACCAAAATAATAAAGAAAAAATTGACAGCTACCTTAATATTTTAGAAGAGTTTAACAATAATTTTGACAAATTCTTTGTTAAATCAGGGCTATAGTATTATTGAGTTGCATTGAATATTATAGTGTACTTATAGAGGTTTTAAAATAAAAGATTACATAAGTTATATTTAGCACTCTTAATGTAAGAAGCAAACTCTTTATTTTAAAGGGTTTGCTCTTTTTTATTTCTCTATGTAAGATAGGCTAGATAATAGAAAGGGAATAAATCCTTCCTTAAGAATAAAGAGACAGATTCCTTATTGAAATCTGTCCTTATTTATTATTTATTTCATATAGTTATTAATTAAAAAGTAGCAACGGTCTTTAGTAACTTCCCATAATGTACGAACTTGTTCAGCTTGAGATAAAGTACCTCCACCTTCTTCATCAAAGGTTTTTTGAGCAGCTGCATCCCTAGACTTAATCCATTGATGTTGATCAGCTTGAAGTTTACTCATTTCCGAAGAAGATAATTGTGTTTTTAATACACCGTAAATTTCATTTAATAAATTATCCCAAGCTTTATAATTCTCACCATATTGTTGTTTTCTTTCAAAATCATTTTCAGAATCCGCAGGGTTTTCTGTCCATACTGTTTGGTCTGCTTTAGTTAAATACAAACTTTTTGTACCGTCGGTAGATGACGAATTATTTGTTACAGTAGAACTATTAGATGATGGAGCGCTTATCGTTGAACCAGTTTTTGATACCGTAGTAATTGGGCCATTTTTGGCTATATCAGTCAAATATAACTGATTATTGATTAATACTGCTGTATACATTCAATTATATTTATTTGTTTTTTGAGATCCATCTGGTTGTATAACAGATACAGTCTCTACAGTTTGTATTTTATAAAGAGGACCATCAGAAGAAGTCCCTGCCTTATTGAAACCAACTACAGGATAACTCACCCAGTTTTCTTTAATGCTCTTCTTATATAAGTTTTTTACTAACGACTGTTGGTCATTATACAAAGAACCCTTTACAGTGCCTGCAACATTACTAAAATCACCTGTATTAATTGTAGCTGTTAGTCCATTTATGTAGTCTACCATTACAAGCGCTGCTGTATCCTTAGTTACAGAAACATTATTTGAAGTTGTACTTGAACTACCTGAATCGACGACCAGAGATGGCTTTTTATTTTGCTAACGATAATAATTACTTTTATATCTTATAATGGATTTAAATAACTTTTCCGCAAAAGTATACTTTTACGGACTTTTCTTTTGTATAAAAAATCTATCATTTCTATCGCCCGTTTAAGTTTCAGAATAAATTACGAACGCATCCTTAAAATCACACACTTTTGCGAACGTTTTCAGCAGAACAATAAGGATAAAAAATTAATATAACACAAAAATGAAAAATAGAAGATTTGGATACATACGTGTGAGCAGTCTAGATCAAAATGAAGGTCAGCAACTTCATTTAATGCAAGAAGTTGCATTTATCCTAGCGATATTTTTATTCATAAACAAAGTGGAAAAATCAAATCAGAGGAACAACACTTGTTCCTCTTAGCCTTTACCTCCATCAAAGGAAGTAAATTTCTTTATGCCTCATTAGGGGAGTTCCTTATGAGATATAACACTTATACTTGTTTCATTCAATAGATCTAGTATTCTTTGTTTGTGATATTTTTTGAGTAATTAAATCTACTATTTCATTGATATTTGTATATCTAATATCAATGTACCCCGTTGTAGGTAAAAGCCCTGGAATTGCAGTATCATCAAGTCTTAACGGTAAAATATATTCATGCTCTTCTCTAAAGGCTTTTGCTTGCGCTACTTGTCGTTCTAAGTTTGTCCAGTGTTTTTTTGAATAATACTCTGAGACTATCATCAAGCAATATTTAGCCTTTTCTCCATACACGTCACTTAAGTGAGTGTATAAATCTTTTCCCCACAAATTAGCCCTTTCAAAGTTATCATAAAAGACTCTTATACCTAACTCAAATAACTTTTCTGCTATTTCTTCAGCAATTTTCCTATCTTCACCTGCAAAAGAAATGGCTATATCATAATTTTTTTTACTTAAATCACTTAATTCCCATCTTATATCATCATTTTTAACCCACAAATATTTATTGAAGTGGCTAATTAAATGAGATATTGTATTATATGAAGTTTGTAGATTATAATCAGTCCAAGCCTCATTCTCGTAAGGAGGAAAGTCTTTATCATGAAGGTCTAGAATAGATAGAAGAATATCAGATTCATTTATTATGAGACGATTATTCTTTTGCGCGTACCTTATACAGTTATCTATAATCCGAAATCGCTCATTCAATTCACTCTCTGTAGAATAATATACCTCCACGGAAAATCCCTCATATTCATCATATTCTTTATATTTATCTAGAGTTTCTTCTATAAAGGTAGCTGCTAATTTAGAATTCCCCCCGTATTTATTAATAATTTCTTTAAACTGAGAAAACCCCCTTATTAAAGGCAATAATAAACGAGAAGAAACAAATGTAATATTTTTATTAATACATAATAATTCTCCCTCAATTAAAATGTTTAAGGAGTTTTCATTAATTTTAAACCCTCTTTTTGCTAAAAATTTTATTAAGTCATCTTTCAAAATATCTATAATACTTTCCAAAGTATTTATCTCCTTAAGGTGAAAAATTAATTATTCAGATTTTCATATTTATAACATGTGTATTGTAACATAATAGGTAAAAATATATAATTATTATTGTTTAATATTGTAAGAAATTCTCACCTATATTACGATGCACCATGAAGGTATTAATGATAGAACTTTTGATTAAAGGATTTCTATAAAATATAACCTTTTAAAATAGTAATAATAAAGATGTCCGGAGGAAAAACACATATGGAAAGCAAAATACGACATCTAGAAATGATTCAAAGTGTGATAGCTCGTATGAATTCTAACTCTTTTTTATTAAAAGGGTGGACGGTCACAATTGTAGTTGCTTTGTTTGCATTTGCTAATGTTAAAGACATGGATTCAAACCTCATTTTATTAGCAATTATACCTACTTTGTTTTTTTGGGGATTAGATGCATTTTTTGTCCATCAAGAGTGGTTATTTATAAAGTTATATGAATGTGTAACTACCCAAAACGAAAAAGATATTAATTTTTCTATGAAAACAAACCCTTTTAAATTTCAAGTAAGGAAATGGAGATATGCTTTACTGTCAAAAACAATTTTACCTTTTTATCTTCCGATTACATTTCTCGTGATAGTGGCATATATATGGTTAAAATAAATTCACATTAAAAAACCGTTGAAATAAATTATTCATGCTATATATTCCGAAAATATAGACCTTATATGTAATATACAATGAATTTTTCGAACAAAATAATATATAAACTTTTAGCCACCTATAAACTCACATTCATTAATAGGTTCTAAAATATCAATACATTTATCTAGCTCTAATAAGGAACAGCATGTAGAAGATCATCTATATCTATATAAGATGGACCTGCTACATGCATTCAATTTCAAAGGAATATCAATTAGCGTCCTCCTTTATAAACTTTAATATATCCACTGTTAGGAACTTCCCTATAATTAAGGAAGGGTCTTTCACTTCGTGATTTAACATTTCTATATCCAATTTGTTCAATTATTTGTTCAATTCTTTTTTCATAATCTTGATATCTCTCATTATTAATTTGTGCAAGTTGAGCTTTTTTCTTTAATATACGTAATTCATTTTTTAATTCTGATATATGTTTCACATAATCTAATAAGTTAACACATTCAATAACAATTTCATTAGGTACTTGAGCAATATGTTTAACTATTTGATGCAGTTTTATTTGATGTAATTTATTAACCATAACTACAGACTTGGATTTTAGCCCATTGGGCTGATCTATATAAACAGTGTTAACCTCATACTTCTTCCGAATTTTAATTTGATCTTTTTCTTTCCTTCCTCGGTTGTACCTTTCCATTTCATTTCTAGTCTGGGTATTAAAAATATCAACTTCATTTGCTGTTCTAATTTGTCCCATTATCATTATTTGTTCCTCCTTCTGTAGACAAAGAGCAGGAACTACTTTTTTATTTCCATTCCGAATTAAATAGATATTACCTATCATAAACACACCCCCTATAAGTAGAAATTCTTCAAAATGCTAACGGATCATTTTTTTAAATTTCCCCCAAAAGTCCAGAAGAAAGTTCCTTTTATTCTTCTTTAAATTTTTATTAATTTTATTATTCATAGTTTCATTTGTCATAACATTACTTTGATATTGATTTTCTATATTTGACCCAGAGTCAATACTCTTGTTCTCATAAACATTCTGCTTTTCCTTATTTTTCTCTTCTAAATCTATTGCTTCAATACTAGCAGCAACTTCTTTAAACTCCATTTCCAGGGGCCTGAACTGCGATAAAGCTTCAAATTTCCCAAAGATTTCTAAGACTTCCTTCGAATCTAAACTCTCCTTCATTATAATAAAATCCTTTGTAGAGTTTAGGCCTTGCTCAGGCCGTACAAACAAATAAAACTCAGCATGTGTGTTATACCATTTTATTCGTTTAATAACAGCAAATGTTTTTAAAGGAAGGGCTTCTTTTTTTCTAGCAATAAGGGATTCTACTTTATCTTTATTAAATTTATTATCAGTAATATTGGTATTCCTTAAAAGCCAATAACCATAATATAAATTTTTTTTACTATAGATCGAATCTTTACCAAGTTGACATAAATATATCCAGTCATTGTTTTGCCATTGAAACACTTCATTAAATTTAAATACATTCTTAGCTTCTATATTCACGTTAAAAAACTTCAAAAAATATCTTGTTTTAGTTCTTTTTTTACCAATTACACATCTTTTAATAACACCTTCATTATTCATTATAAAAAGTGATTCTAATTTAGCCATCATAAGCAACTCATATGGGACACTGGCCTCTTCTGGGAAGGCTCCCGTACCTTTAGCATTACTAAATCGACTAACATGAAAAATCCATAGTATTGGATAATTACCTTTGTTGTAATCTTTAGTTCTACTTTGTATTTCACTAAACTTTATTGGAGAAGCCTGAAATTCTACAATCAGATCCTTTTCGCCATGTATAATCATATCTGCAATCCTGTTCGGAACTACTGATTTCTCTAACTCTATGTGAACCGCAGAATATCTTTTAGTGAGCGAATTAAACAAATTTTTCTTCATTCCTAGGTGTTCTGCACTTTCTTTATTGCTATAAGGACATTCTTTTAATGAATCATGAGCAAAATGGTGCGCTTTCAATTTACCTTTTCTAGCTGTTACTTTAGATTTACAATGGGGACAGTACAGTCTTCCTTTATATAAAGATGTATCCTGCCATATATAGATGCTTAATTCGTCTCTAGTTATAGCCCTCTGTAGCATTTCCTTACCTCCTACACACTTAAATATATGTCATGAGAAGCCTTAAATATGCAACGAATGGTTTATTACACGTAAACTGAAATGTAATTTAGTCTCAGCGCTTCTCAGCAACCCCATATTTTCTATTTATTTAAGAGAATGGATCTCTTTTTACACATATTCACTGATAAAATACATTTCATTTTTTCTATCCATTAATATGTGATAACAAAAAGCAAACTCTGGTTTTCGAATAAACATAATTTGCGATTCAATATCTTGATTTTGGTCAATGACTCTGTTTTCCATTTGAACATGTTGACTATGGAAATACTCTTGATTTTGCATGTATTCTTGAAAGTTTGAGTCATTTGTATAAACACGTAATACCGTATACATTTCATAAGAAGAATCCTGCTGCATGTTTTTAGTTGACTTTTTAGAGGAGAAGAGAGAGCTTTCACTCTTAAGTTTCAATGCAAACATAACCACTATCCATCCAGAAACAAACATAAGAGGATAAAAGAATCCACTATGGGTCAAATTAAATAACTGACACGATACGATTAAAACAACAAAAGCAGTGATAGGCAGCCAATGATCGCTCCAAAATGTTTTTATATTCCTTACTAAAGTTGTCTTTATCTCTTCTACTTGTTCTCTTTCCATGTACTCATCCCCCTTTTAAAAAACTAAGCTACACGTCGAACATTTCCGTTAAACTTTGCCTTCCAATACGTATTGTTTAAATCACCCACAGAAACCCCTTGTGAACTACTGTCATTAAGAAACTTTCCATCTCCCAGGTAGATCCCAACGTGGCCATTAATCTTATAAGTATCAAAGAAAATGACGTCTCCACGCTTCATTTCACTTGCTTTTACAACTTTACCGCGCTTGATTAATGTATCTGTTGTAGTAGCACTTACTGGTCCTAAATCTACACCAGCTGAACTATATGCCCATCTTACATAAGAACTGCAATCAAATTTCCTTGCAGCAATATCACTTTGATTTCTTCCACCACCCCATACATATGGGCTTTTTCCAACTATGGAAGAACCAACTTGAATTGCCTTTTCAATGGCTGCTGAACCTTTGGCGGAACCCCCTTTAATAGAAACGGCCTCAACAGAACCATTTGTGTATTCTTTCATAAATCCCATAACTCGTGATACGTACCAACTAGCATGGTTATACATAAAAACAGCTTTTTGATAATTTCCAGAAGCTCCACCATTGGCAGCTAGATAGTTTGCTGTTGAATACATACTATCAACAACATTCCAAGGATCAGCCCGACCATCATTATCGCCATCAACGCCGAATCCCCCATACTTTTTAATGGCTGCTGGACTCTCTAAAACGTCTTTTGGAATACTTGCATTCCCTAACCTCGTTCCACCTGGATAACTCCATCCTACCCATGTTTTTGACATAAATTGAGTGTGACCCAAAGCGCCCGCACTAGAAACATTTAAATCTTGACCAAAATGCGTTTCAACGCGATGAATCGCGGCAATGAGTGTCCAAGGGATATTGTATTTTTCTCCTGCTGCTTTATAAATTGGAATGTATTCTTTTGGTATTTGCCCTTCCCCAATTTTCGATATTTGAATATCCCCGATATTTACCCCTACACCGTCAATCTCTGTTACCTCTTCTTGATCTGGAAGAAGGATACCAAATATACTAACCATGGCCATAGCACTTATGACAACTCCCAATGCTAATAAGGCTGCAATAATAGCTAGTAATATCTTAGACTTTCGTTTGGCAGAATGATTTAACTTATGGATTGGCTTAATTCGGTAAGTTGACACGAACCCCCACCACCTTATATCCATTATCTTGTTTTTTGAGTGTAACTAAATACCAATCTTCCTCTGGTTGTGCATTTCCTTTCACATCATAGACCTTCCCTTGCATAACGACATTCCATTGAATAACTTCTGGATCATCATTTGAAACCTCCGTTGTTTGAAGGGTTTCTGGCACGACTTTATCATAGGTTAACGTTCCACGTTCTTTTTGATTTTTATAGTTTTGATACATTTCATCTGACATATAAGGCTTTGCTTTTTCAATATGTTCTGAAGTTTTTTTACCGTTAAAACTAGCAAAGGATCTGACAAACTCTATTGCTATTTCTTTTGTACTCTGTAAATCCTCTTTTGTATTTCGTTGGGCCTGGTCGTATAGATTTTCCTTGCCTTCAATCATTGCTTCTTTATCTTCTTGAACAGATTCAGAAGAAGGAGCTTGCTTCTCCTCTTGTGGGGAAGAAGCAGGCTTTTCCTTTGAAATAAAGGAACTAATCATAATGCCCAAGAAGACAATGACACTTAGGAATACCAGCATTTTCTTTTGCTGAACACTCATGAAAAGAACCTCCTTTATTCTTGTCGAGATTGTCGTCTCATTTGTTCAATCTCTTTAGAACGGTCTATATGTCCATTATTTGATTCATTAGCAGCAGAAGCCTGTTCTTTACCTTGTTGTACCTCTTTCTGTACCTGTTGTTGTCTCATTTGCTTATGAAATTGCTGATTTGTTTTTTCAGTTTGTGGTGGTCTTGGTTGCGCTCTTAACGGTGCTTGCTCTTGATTGAATTGTTTAGTTGAAATTTCTCCATTAGCTGGAACTAAACGTCTAGAATTGTGGATTGGTGCTTGTTGGCTTTCTGAACGCGCTTCTTGTCTTCTCATTTGCTCAATAACTTTACTTGATCGAGAAGAACTTGACTCTTGTTGCGGCTGTGCTTTCAAAGGTGCTTGATGTTGATTTTCCTGTTGATGCATCTTTTTCATAACTTGTTCATTCTGATTTCCAGAAGCAGAAGGATTATTTTTCATAGCTTCTTGTTGTTCCGGGCTTTTAGGTTGCGCTTTTAATGGTGCATTGACTTGGTTTTGTTGCTGTTGTTTGCTCATTTGATCGGATACAGCTTGATTATAGTTCGGGTCATTTTCCTTTGCTTTTTTATGAGGGTTTGGAATTACACCATTTTCAGATGATAAATTTCTTTTTCCCTCTTTTTCTTGTCGTCTCTTAAAAGGCATGACATTACGCTTTGGTGTGTCTTCAATTACATTTCCGTTGCTATCAATGGGTTTATTTCGGCGTAAAGTCGGTTTATTACTTTGTCTTTCCATTGCTTTTTCCATATGCTCTTTAGCTCTCGCGTCTGTAGTGCCTGGCTGACTAGATAAAGATCGTGAGTGTACGTTATTTCCTAAATAAAATGGCTCTATTCGTGCATATTGTCGTTGCTGATCTTGATACTTAATAGCATCAACCTTTTCTCTCCACGCTTGTTTTATTTGTTGTTTCTTTTCATCGTAAAGTTTATAACCAAAAAGCTGTTTTTGAAGAGCAAATATGGCTGCCACAATAATAAGAACGGCAATAATCGTTTGAGCATAGGCCCAGTTATTCTCGTTTGCTACCTTATAGGAAATATTGACAAAGCTAAACAATAAAATTAACAAAACGGTGAGTCCTACACACATTGCTAAAAACCCTAACAGTTTCACAGCAAATTGCTTTGCGAACCTTCGAAACGCTGGAAAGATACTAAGAAATAAGACGAATACCCCTGTGATGGCTGTGAGCAAGAATCCTACACCGTATATTTGAATGAATGTTGCCAAATAACCAATCATTGCTAATATGACAAGGGCTGGAATCCAGATTAATAAAGATAAGACAATTCGTTTATTTGTATGCTCTGGTGAGAAAAGTGAGTTTTTAGCATTTTCCTTTATAATAGCTTTTCTCTTACTACTTCCAGGCTTCTTACTCAACAATTCTTTAACTTTATCTTTACCTGCTTTTATTTGAGCTGGCGAAGAATTATCGGCTTTCCCTCCACCAATCACACCATAATTTGTAGTACCAAATTCAAGTAACAAGTACGGTTTTACGATTAATAAATCATGCATTAAATTTCTTATTCTTGATACACCATATCGTACCGAAGACGTATCTTTGTAACTCTGCGTAGCTTGATCTTCTTGTCGATCTTGAATCATTTCTTTTCTTATTGCATCTTCATCTCCATCACCTAGCGAGTAAGTGGAAGATGTCAAAACAGCACCAGAAATATAGTTACGCGCCTGATTTAACTGACCTAGCAATTGGTCACTATTTTGTACATACGCTGTAAAGACGGCTGATAATAAAGATGCTACAATCAATCCTGATATCGTAGCTCGATACTTCTTTTGAGCAAATGAATAAACAAGCCATCCAGCTACCATAATCATCATAAAACTCATGAATTGACCAATTCCATATGTTCCGCCTGTTTCCGAAATAAAGACTGTAATATAGGACAGCATACTGTCAATAATATCGAAAGTGAACGCTTGCTCCATTAAGAAGATGCCAAAATTAACAACCACTAAATACCCGTACCATATTCCACTTAGTATTTGTTGCTGAAAAGCTGCAATATTGTTATAAAGTTTTTCATCGACTTGAAATATATTGATTGAATCGTACCAATGACTATCCTGTTCATCTTTGGTATAAATATCTATATCGTAATTTTCCAAAGGAACTTCATTATACCGAAGTAAAGGAGCATTAGTTTGTGGCAAATCACTTTTTGGCATTAACTCATCCATGACGTTTGGTGCAGCTGCTGAGACTGATGAGAAAGGACATAAAAGGCATAGTGTAAACAGTAACATTATTACTTTTATATGAAGACTGTTTTTCATTATCTATTCCTCCTTTTTTCTCAATATTGCTCAATTAAATCAGGGGTGAATTTTTGTTTCATTTGTTCATCCAAATTACTAGAATAATACCTTTTATGTTGAGCTATTTTTCCGTCTACTGTTATATCTTGTTTAGTTGCTGGACTATAGTACTCATTGGCAAAATAATGATTTTGTTTTTTAATAATACCTACTGTTATGTTTTTTGTTTCTCCAGTACGAAAATCTTCAAATCTAAATTTATAGATGTATTTCTTGTTTGGACTAAGAACATATTCTAACAGTCCATATTTTTCAATTTGACGATCTTGATATTCTTTATAATCTGAAAGAACATGTTTTCTTGCGTCTTTTTCACTGTCATAACTCACAAGGTTTTCATCTTTATTTTCTATTTTGTATGCTTTGTCACTGGCTCCTTGCTCTACATATGTTGCATACTGTAAAGCCGTTTTACAGGGTTCAATTTGTTCGCATGTTTTTGGCTTCGGCTCTGTATTCGTTTCCTTATTCCCACAACTTGCAAGTACACTCGCAATGGAAATGATTGAAATAAAGGCTATTATTTTTTTCATACTTATTCTCCTTTTCTTTAAACCTCTTAGAAGACTCACCCTCCGTTTTACCTGCTAACGAAGGGTTTAACTTTTACATTTGACTTGCAAGCTCTCTGACGTCTATAGACGTGTCAAATGCATCAAATAGATGTTCTTGTAAAATACGAACCTGCATTACGCCTGTTCGTTGATGCAAGTCACGATACAAGCAGTAACCTGACTGCATTTTAGGCATCATATCTTCTAGACCTGCACTATCTTCTAATTTCATAAACTCTTGAATCGTTTCAATCTCTTCTGGTATATCTGTACGGAAACAATATGCTGTACCAATCTGACCTCGCATACTGCTTGGAATATCCATTAAGTTTTGAGTCATTAAATAAATCGGTGAGAACAAGGAACGTCCTTCACGGAATAAACGATCAATCAAACGCTCCCCTGCTGGGTTTTGGAAGAAGTTCCACGCTTCATCAATCGCAACAACCGTTAATTCATTTTGGAACATCCGTAAAAATTTCATCATGTAGGCTGTCAAACTAAACAGAATAGCTACTGACACAATGTTAGCTTCTGTATACTCTTCTGGTGGGGTGCTCTTTTTCGGTAACTGCAAATTATCAACTTGCAGTACATTAAATTGATTCGCGTAATTCAAGACGTTTTCATCATTCATACGCTTTCCAAAAATCAAACGGGCTAGTGACACATCTTCGAATTCTTCTAAGATAGAAGCTAACTCCAATGCCATTGGTCGATGCTCTTCTGGTAGCGTGTCATTTTCTTGCACTAAATTTCGTAACTCATCCTTTACAAATCGAATAGAAGGCTCTGCCAATTGACCGACACGCTTTACAGCCTTTGTCACAATCGAACTTTTTGCACTATCATTTCGAATATTAATGTTTAACAAGTAATAGATTATTTCTCGGGAAACTTCGACAGCTTCGGCCCTGTTATCAAATAAGAGAAACGGGTCTAATTTCCCTGCATCTTCATCTTTTGTCGAAAAAGAAATAAAGTTAAGCTCACTTCCCAATTCAGTTAATTTTTCATCCCATTTACAGATGTCCTTGCGTTCTGACTTTGGATCCAACAACAACACTTTTGCACCACTTAATGCGGCTTCATAAATATCTCGATTGGCAGCCATTGATTTCCCAGAACCCGTTTTTCCTGTATATACGGTTACAAGAGATTGTGTAAGAACCGCACCCGATGCAGCTAAACCAGGCAATATATAAACAGCCGTACCACTTAATGTCCTTCCTGCATAATAGCCGTATTCATCCCCTAATTCTTGTCGATTTCCAAAGAAGCTGGCTGTTACCGCATTGATGTCCACATCTTGGATAAATTCAGTTACATAGCGTCTTGAACCTGGTAAGCATTCAAGTAGGCTCCGCAATTGTAGACCATACGTATTTTGAAGCGTAATTCCCATACCTGCATACTCGTCAATCAAGTCGTTTACACGCTGCATTAATTCATCCCGATCAGAAGAACTAACTGAGAAAATAGCACTCATCAAGTAACCACCTTCTCGTTCCTTCTCTACATTGGCAATAATGTTTTCAGCATGTGAAATACCTTGATAAACGTTTGATCCTGCATCCTCTCCGAATGTGTTCAAATGATTCGCTTGATCTTCCAAATTCGATTTCTTGCGACGTAGCTTCCGCAACCGTTGGTCTGCGTCTTGATAACTCATTTTCAAGTTAACACCTACTGCAAAAGGCAATGACCGTAAGGCTTCTAACCATCGTGTTTCTGGAAAATGAATTTCTTCCGGCATACCCACCATGTGCAAGAAAGCAACGTGCGTTTGATGGTTATACCCCTTCGCATCTGTTTGATGCAACGTTAGATAGCGACGTGATTTAGGATTTTCAATGCCTGTTAATTGAAGATTTAATACATCATCTTCCGTCTGAATACGGGCAATGAGCTCTCCTTGTTTATTAAAAATAGGTGTGAATCGATCTTCCCACTTTTGCCAATTAGGTGGAAAACGTAATCCTATATTGAAAATCCACGGAATTAATTTTGTCATTCCTTCCGTTGTTACAGGTGTAAAAGAAAAAGGTAAGCCTTCAAGAAACTTCGTGACTTCTTTATTTGAACGAGAGATTTTTCTCAAACGATCTTCTGTTAAATACACATGATGATCTCCGCGAATTTTCGCAAATTTAGAGGAAAGCCAATCTTTTAAAGCTTGGTACATTTCCTTATACGTCATATCCTCGGCCTCATCATCTAGTGTACTTTTACCTAGTTCTACTCCAATATAAAATTCATAGCGACGCTCTTCCGCACCTAGTTCATCACTTGTTTTAAGATAATGAAAAACGGATTGAATATGTGAACTGGCAACCACTCGTAAGTTACCTCGAATCATGGATGCGTATTTTTCGCGAATATCATCAATCGATTGCCGCGTTGGGACAACGATACATTGAATTTCTCGTTTGATCTCTTTAAACAACCGTTTCAATTCGGAAAAGTGAGCCATTAATTGTGCTTCTGAATCAAAACTGGTATGAAAGCCACTAAATTTAAACCACCCTTGTTCCCGACTATCTCTTGTAATCACAACATTTCGCCAAACAGCTACAATGTCATTTTGAATATCCATTTTCACATTCACTCCTCACATCATTTTCGATAAATAGGAATTTTGCGTTTGTACGTAATTTTTTTCGCTTGCTCGACTTCTTCAAATCGAAAGAGCTCTTTTGGCTCCATAAAGGTTTTATACTTCACTTGCCAATAACGAATGATGTTCATATGCTCTTTGGTTTGAGAACCTAAGAGATAACCAAAAAATGTAGGTGCTGCTACACAAACAACAATCACTCGCGCAACTTTATTAGGAATAAAAGGGGTCATAGGAACAACTAAAAGAAGACTTAGGAGAAAGAAAACGAATATGACAATGATTTGAGTAACAGTTACAGAAAAGGGAAGCGAAATGCTTTCCCTTCCCCCTGCTAGCCCTCTCACGATATTTGGAATGGCAAAAATCTTGTTGGTACAATATCCCGTAACACGTCTCATGCATAGACCTCCTTAGCTTGAAAGACCGAAGAATTTTAGAAGCGAATCACCCAACGAAATAATGTTACTTGGGCCATAGATAAATACACCAATAATTCCACCGAACACAACAACCATAAGCGCACCGCGATACTTTTTCATGACCAGTGAACCAATAATCGCAAACAGCACTACCCAGATAAAAACGGTCTGCAAAACACTCATTACATTCGTGTCACCTTGGCTACTAACACCTTGCAAATTGATATCGCCCAACATAAATGATTGTAAAAAAGTTGTAAGCATTTCTTATCCCCCTAAGAGTTTATTTAATTTCGTAAGAAACAGGTTTCATGGTTAAAATTTCGAATTTATCTTGGCCGTCACGTTGAATAGAAAATTCGTAGCTGTGATTGCTTTGAATGCCCGTGACAGGCTGTTCTAATTTGACTGAACATCTGACAATATACTGACCTTTCGTCGATTTCTTTTCATAGACAGATACATTGTTCATTGATTTATAATTCATTAATCCATTTAAAGACTGAGCTCTACTAGAATCTTTAAAAAAGAATTTTGTTTCATCGCTTCGATCTTTCGCTGTATACGTTTTAAAGAAGGATTCTAAAAAACTCTGAACCTCATTATTGACAACGGCATCTGTATTTTTATTTTCTTCGTTTTCTGAAACAGTCACTTGTTGGTTTTGTTTTGGCATGTAAGGTTGAGGTAGATCAATGACGCTATAACCGTTTTTATCTTCATAGACACGTACCAAATAATAGAGAGTTGCTTGTTTCTCTTCATTCTTTTTCTCGACTTTTTCTTTTCCATCTTTGTCTTTTGACTTCTTTTCCACTTCTTTAGTTGAGGTCACATTGACCTTGATAGATACGTCTGAAATATGGTCATCTTTTTGCTTAATCGAAACCACGTCACTACTGTCATAACGCTGACTACCAGGGATATTGGCATAATCAATTCCAGCGTCTTTATCTAGACCGGTTGCTAGAAAGCTCTGTAAAGCTTCTTCACGTTCCTTTTGTTTGTCCTCTCCTGGTTCGATGCTTGTATAATGACGCATAAATTGAGTAGTAAAGTACTCAATAGCCGAAAGATTTTGAGTATTTTGATTACTTTTAGGATTTTGATCTTGTTGTTGAGCTGACACTTGATCTTCTAAGTCACTAAGAACCAGGTTATGTCGAAAGGCACTAAAGACGCCTAACGCTACAATCACGATGCTTCCAATCATAATCACTCTTCCAATCGTTGTAGCTGTAGAACGTTTCATACTCGCCCGTTTGATCATGACTTGATCTTTCTCTTTTTGTTTTTCATCTTTTTTTAGCAAATTCGGCATATACTTTTTTGAAGTACCGACCTTATCTTTCACCTTCTCCTTTATCCCTTGTGACGATTCGATAGGAGTAGGCTTCTTTTTTTTCTGCCATTTTCTCATTGTCATTCCTCCTTACTTTTTACCAAAAAACAAGAAGACTACAATAGCTATGATAATAATCGTCCCTGTAACTCCATAACTTGCAACGCTTTGATTATAGAAAACGGAAAATTGATCTTTTCCCGTTTCCCAAATTACGTTTGCCTCTGGGAATGTCCGTAGGATAAAACTTCCTACGAGACAAATTCCAGCGATATAAAGAAGGGTTTTAAATAAACTGCGAACCACTAGCTAGTCCCTCCTTACAATCCTCTTTTTACATCTGGTGATTCACTTAATACATAATGATAAAGGTCCCCAAATGCATCTTTTTTTGTTTCTTCAAGATTAGCTGCTAAAACAGGAATTTTAATATGTGACCGTTCTTGCCCTGGAATACTTAAAATGTCGCGTATCGTCTTTTTCGTATTGGTTTCATTCCCAGCGATAAATAAGACCCGCCAATCCAACACAGGTTCTTCAAAACCGACATGAATATCATATTTTTCTAATGTTTCTTTCCCTCGTTTCAAAAAGGCATTGTAACGAATGATTTTTTGAAGCGTGTTTTGTCGCTTAGCTACACTACGTTCTAATTCAATAAACAAGCCAATGTTTTGCTCGCTATCTGCCTCGCCGACAACGAGCACCCCGTCTGGTTTGATGACTTCTGATTTGCTCTTTCCATATTGGAACGTTCCTCTTGCTTCTGGAATCCATTCTTTAACCGCAAGCCCTAGTTCCTCTGCTTGTTTGGTATACGATAAAACCAAACGATTTAACATCAATTGGTGTTGGTACCAGGCGGGCACATCCGTTGTCCATTTCTTTTGCCATTTTGAAAAGCCCTGTAATTCTTCTACGATTTCAACACCAAAAGCATCCAGCGTATATAAATTACCTGGCTTTTCATAACCCCGCATTGGAACGGTAAAACTCTTAATATGCTTAGACTCTTCTAGCAGGCGCAAACGATTCATCGCATATTTACGATCAGCGTAATTCGTTAAAATATGTTCAACAATGAAATTAGAGTCAATGTAAATAAAGTCATGTAGTTTGATCAATAGATCTGTATCCTGTTCATTCAGCGTGATATATTTTTTCATTCTGTTTCGCCTCTCCCTTGTCTATAAGAGGAACGTTACTTTCGTGAGTGTGTAAAAAGTCTTCCCTTTTCCACATAAAACGTTTACTTTTCCTCTTTTCCTTCCCTCTTTATTCATTCTTTTGTGAAGGTTTTTTCTTTCGTAATGATACAATAGGTTGCGGTTCTTTTGGTAAATTTTCTGTTTTTTTCTTTGAAAGTGTGACTGCAGGTTCAATAGGTGTAGGCTCTATTTCTCGAACTTGTTCTTTATCATCTGAAACAGGTTCAACAGAAGCTGCCGTTTCTTTCATCGCTTGTTTTTCTGCCTTTACAGGCTTCTCCCATGAAAGCTTAACCATTGGTTTAAACGGCTGTTTTTGCGTAGGTTTTTCTGATTTCACTGGCGCTTTATCTTCTACGCGTTTTTTCCTTGAAAGCGTGATAGCCGGCTGAATTGGTTCTGTCTTCACTTCTACTTCTATCTCTTTCGTAACATCCTGTTCAGCTTCAATCACTTTCTCAGAAGCTACATTCTTAGTATCTATACGCTGTTTCTTCTGCAAGGAAATAGGTGTTTCCGGTTGAGCTTGTAAAGGAGCTCTCGGCTTTTTCTTTTCCTTTGTCGGCTGCTTTTTAGGCACGTATTCTTCACCTTGTAGATAGGCACGAATCATTACATCAACTTCTGATTTGTGATAACCGTTTTTGGAAGCCAATTCTTTTACTTTTTGTGCGGTCCAAGTATTAGCTTTCGCTTCTTCTACCTCATTTTTAAAGGTAGCCTTTTGTCCATTCGGCATATAACGATCTAGTGGCGGTAATTTCACGACACATTGAACAATTTCGTTCGAACCATTGATTTGGTCTTGTGTACGAATGACGGTGACTAAATCTGGCAAGCTTGTAAAATAGGATTCTGAAAAAAGAGGTTGATCTTTTTTCGAACCTGGAACACTAAACATCTTACTCGCTGCTGCCGCCCCTTCTGGCCCCTGTCGACACACAAAGAAGTTACCTTGAACTTCTTTTAACGCATTTTTCAGTTCCTGGTCTAATTGGTGCATGGATTGTGTCCCAATCCCTAACGATAGTCCTTTTTGACGTTGCTCGGCAATAATTCGAGGTAGAATCGTCATTTTCTCTAATCGTGCGGCTTCATCAAAAACAAATTGATGCATAAGGGGTGTTCCCCCTCTTGTATCGGCAACACGGTAATACAAATACGTGAGAAATCCACCAATCAATCCAGCTTCTTCTTCACTTAATCCACTAAAGTCATAAAAGATAATATGTCCTTCATCCATCCATTGAAGGATAGGAAGAGTAAACTCTTTTTGACCAAACATCCTGCGTAACAATGGATTTGAGGTAAACGTATCTAAGCGATTAAATAAAGCAATGCGACTGGCATCAATTAAGTCTTCTGCTTCATTCCGCCAAAAATCTAACACGTCATAAGCTTCTGGATCATCTTCTAAACGATTCAGAATGCGCTGCCGGAACGTAAAATCATTTATTAATGGTTTTACACCTAAAATCGTGTGACGCTCTCCTGTGTCCAATACAAGCGTTTTGATACAATTCACCAGAAGACGTTCAGTTTGTTTGGCCACTTGGAAGTTTTCGCTGATGATTCGCATAATGATTTGTGTCACTCGTTCAGGAGATTCATTTGGAAAACGATGCAATAAATTTAAAGCCGGTGGATAATCCGTATCTTTAAACGAGATCCAATGTACTTTATTCCAATTAATCTCTGCCCCGTCGTGTTCAGCTTTCAACATTTGATTGAGTAAAATCATAGCTGTGTTTCTTGCTGGGTCAACAAATGAGAAGCCAGGAGACGTTTTTCCTTCGTTTCCGTGTTTAATAAAGGACTGAACATAACTCATTAACACATTATTGAGTAACGTTGATTTCCCTGAACCCGTCACACCAAGTAAGGACCAGTGTTTTTGCAGAACACTCATTAAAATTCGCACGGTGCGATTTTTAACAAATTGATGATGCTGCACACCAAAATCGACAGAACCTTCTTCATTACTTAAAACATGATCTGGAAGTAATTCTTCCCCACGTTTCGAATGCGGTATTTCTTTTGCAAGTTTCTGCATCAAGTTTCGTTCATCAAAGTGCGGTAAATGAAGAAGGTTTGCAAGTTCGCTTCCTGTCCAGGTCATGTTGTAAGGTGTCCCCGTCGGATACCATTGCACAGCCTTTTTCCATTTCTTATATTTCAGTTCATTCACATTGTTTAACACTGAATGAATGGCATTTGCAATACTTTTAACAACGGGTACACCTGGGTAGTATTCGGAAGCAATTGACACGGTACAATCAAAGGCAACTTCATTTCCAGAATAGCGATGTTTGAGGCTCGCTAACTCTTCCTTATCAAATGCTGAATGATCTTTAAAAGGTTTATCCCCTTTCAAGTCTTCTTCTAGCTTCTGAATGGCTTTTCGAAGCTTCCACCCATCGTTAGGTGTAAATCCGACTTGCAACCACGTATCAGCTTTCATATGTGAAATGATTCCTGGTAGCTGATCCGACTTGTAGCGTGAAAGTGGAAGCGACTTTTTCAAATTATTGCTTTTCAGCTTCAACCTTCCTGCGACTGCTTTTTTACTTGGAAACTCTAAGTTATCAGCAGAGAAAAACGTTAAATTCGGATAGACACTATGAAAGTTGGACTTAATCGCTTCTAATTGATTCTTTTCAGCTCCGATATAAAAACGATATTGCGCTCCTGCTTCATCATCAATGGTGTAATGAATAACAAACGAAAAGCGTTCACGTCCAAAGAATAGACGTTCAATCCATCTTCGTTTTGTGCCATGAATCCTTCGCATCAACTGACTAAGCATTTCTTTTGAAACACCATCATCCGTATGTGGCAATAGTTGAACATAATCAAAATGTCGTTGAATTCGAAAGATTGCACATATCCATCGAATCAAAAGAAAGAGAAGCAGCAAGACAACTAGGATTTGAATGATATGAATGCAAATGGTCAGCCAATGCTGAATCGTTTCTGGACTGTATGGTAAAAGAGATAAAAGCCAGTCTTTTTTCCAAACACCCATGCCAGCCAAACCAAGAAGTACAACAGCTACTCCCTGCCGTGGATTTTCTATCATTTGGTCGAGAATATCGTCAAATATAGTTGCCTGTTTTTTTGACGGTTTTTCTTGCAATTGGTTTCCCCTCCTTGTTGAGAGAGAGGAAGGAAAAGAGCTATGAAATTTTCGAAGAGCGAGGTTCTTTGGGTGTTGGGTTCTAAGCTGTTTTGAAGTTGGATTCTGTGTTGTAAGGAAGAACGATGTTGAGTTTGTTTGTATAGGGTCGTATGGGTGTCAGCATGTGTAAGGCCATGTTGATTTGACGCTTGGTGCGCCCCCCGCCGATACGAATAAAATATACAAACGAAAAAACAGGAGTAGTAGAGAGCTTCTCCTATCGGTACATGATTACTAACGTAATCAATGTTACCTATAGGAAAGTATCTTGAAAAATTTAGGTTGTTTATTACTTAATTCCATTATATGCCTCATACCTTAGAGCTTCAAGGGATTTCCAGCGAAACTGACCTAATACCTAGTAGAAGTTTTACTACATAGACCTTTAAGGTCACATTTTTTAGAAAATCCTTATTTTAACTTCGTATTAGCATTACTATAAACCTATTAATTATGTATCATTAAACCTATTATTATATATTCGATAATGTATATACTACCCTGCTCTTTAATATCTCATCTAAGTCTTTAATAGAATTTTAATCACATCAAGATAACCATTGCCTTTGTTTCGTTCTTTGTATACACTATTTTTGACTATTCTGTAAGGGGAATAGTTAACTTCGTGAGTGGAATCAAGAAGAGATTTTATATCTTTTCTTGATTCTTTTTTTACAGAAATTAATCATCCCTTTTCATGAAAAGTTTGAACTGATTTAAGCTTGAATGAAGCTCAAAAGCAGAATGATTGTGATAGTGTTTGCGTCTTTGACGTGCAGATTGCTCACGTTCAATTTCAGCTAATTTAGCCTCCACTAACTCTCGATCTACTACCCTAGAAGCTTTCAATTCGTCCTCTAATTCCATGCCCATATGTGATAATGTAATTTCACCTAAACCCTCAATTTCTTCAACAAACTGTGTAAGCTGATCAGAACGATAATTCGCAAATAAACCCTTCATCGTGCCGAAAAGATACTTTAAGAAAGGTTCGTCACCCTGGAAGTCTCCTGCAACCATAGAACCTTTTTTCTCAACAGTTACTGCGACAGCATCCACGGCTAAGCGTAGATAGTCATCAGTAGCTCCAATAGAATGATAGGTAATCCCAAACGCCTTGAAAGCTAATTGAATCTTGCCCCAAGCACGGAAGATAAAACGCCCATCTACAAAACTAAGGTTATAAAGAGCACTAACGAACGCACTAGGCACATTCCCAGGGATAGGAGCAGGCTTAGAAAGAGTAGAAGACGTAGGTAAGATAACAGAGGTTAAAGTTTCTTTAGGAAGAGCGAGACTAGAACCTGTAGAGAGAGGTAGAGCCGTCCCACCCACCACCGTATCTTTAATTGTATTTGAATTGAACCCATTAATTTTAGAAGGAGTCTGCCCTTCTTTTTTTGACGCATCAGATTGCGTTCTATGAGCTTTTAATTCATTGACAATAGTTAACTCTGTCGAAGCTCCTCTTCCTTTACCAGAGACCTTTTTCGAAAGGATTTCTTGTTCTTCTAATCTAGCAACCACTTTTTTGAACGTGGCATAAGGGATTTTCTTTTCAGCATCAACACTTGAAGTGATTTGATCCGCAATGTCGCGCTGTGAACCAGATACTTGTCCTCCTTGTGCACGAATAAATGCTAATACGTCCCCTTCCCACTCTTCGATATGGCTATATGTACGTTCTTCACGTGGTTTCGCTTCTTCCCAAATGACATAGCTAAATAACATGCCCGATAACTCACGAATTTTTTTCGCAGATGGAGCATGGAAACGGCCATTATACGCACTCTTAACTTTACGTTTAACCTCAATTTGGCGCATTTGAGGCTTATTTTTTTGATTCCAGTTATGTAAGTGTGTTTCTGCTGTTTTTTCATCGTATCCAGCTGCCTTATAAGCAAGTGCAAGTGTGTAGCAAGCCGTATCACGTTGGCCTTCATTTACACCTTCTAGGATCTTTTGAACAGCAGGATGTTTTAAAAGAGATTCATAGCCTCTGCAGAATCCTTTTTTGTATGTATGTACGTCTTGTTGATCTTGTTCTTGTACTAGTTGGAACCAATCGCATAGTTCGTCAAACGATACACGTTCTTGTGAATGAAAGACTGTATTTTCATCTGTTGGTAAACGGAATAAACGCTCAGGACCCACAGCATGTACATCTCCATGAATCATTTCAGCCATACATGTTTGAATACGACTATAATGTGTATTTAGCTTATCTGAAGCCCGTTTTGGCTTCTCTAAAAACCAATGGATATGAAATCCTTTAGATGGTGTCTGAACGATTAAAGAAGGCATTGGAAGCCCTGCTTGTGTAATGGACTCTTGCACATCTGGAAGAGTCATCCCTTCGTTCTCCCCATTTTTTGCATCAATATCAATCGACATCGCATTGATCCAACGTAGCGTACTTAAACGGCGTAGATCATTGCGATAAAACGTATTTGGCGTAAAGTATGTATAGTCTTTGCTGACATTAAACAACGAACCATATGTACGAACAGCTTTTGTTGTCTCTTTCGTAAAATCTTTTGATACAAAAACCCACCCTAAACGGCTACTGTATCCGGTTTTTTGCTTTCGTGTTTGTTTTTTTAAATATTCCGTCAACTGACTTCCATAGATTTGTTGCGCAAGATTTCTCATTACATGTGTCCCTCCATTTACCCGGAAACACAAAAAGCGTCGTCTACCGTTAAGTGGTAAACGACGCTTTTATAGATAGAGAAACCCTATAAATTTAGCGTTACCTGTTCAAATTAATCACTCATAATATCTTGATTATATTTTCTACTTGTAGTAAAATTCCAAGTAGGAAAATACATTATGTACGTTGAATACGTACATTGAGTGAAAAGCTTGAGCAGCAGTTTACCGTAGGCATATTACGGTGAACGATTAGATAGGACGGCAATCCGATTCTAATCGCTTGAGCTTTTTGCTTTTTTTCCGTTCATTTAGTTGTACTTCTATGATACTGCTAAACTTAACCACTTTACAAGTATAAAATGAAAAAACATAACCATTTTATTCTAAATTATCTAATAACTTAGCGTCCGAGCAATCATATCTTCCACTGGTTTTCTATACCTTATCTCCCTAGAACATGTTATAATACTAGTGTATTATTTATCGAATATTATGTTATAAAGTTACACCTTTAATGCTATAGTCAATGTTCAAAACGCGTGAGATCTTTTAAGATTTTACGCGTTTTGTCATTTTTAAAATAAAATACTTTAGCATTAGCCTTATTGGATTTTATTATTCCTTAAAGAGTTAGGTTATACTTAAAACAAGGTTACATTAGTTGAACTTAAATCCATCTAAAGATTGGTAATTTCATATGTACATAAGTTTATACCTTTCAAGTTGAACTAACAAACTTCTCAAAAAAGCTATATATCAACATAATCACCTTTTAAGTTCAACTAGTTAATCCAATACACATAGAGACATCCAAATTTAGATTTTTAGTTTAACTTAAGTTAAACTAAAGTGTTTTCCCACTCATTTAACTATGTTTAAACACTATTATTAAAGTGTATAATAGGCACTTTTCACCTTTTAACATACGTATTAGCATTTGAAATAATTATCTTTACAAAAAACAACTAAAAAGATTTTGAATTTAAAAAGAGGATATATTATGATTTTAACGTAATAGTTTTCTATAAGTTTCAAATTAGGTTCTAACTATTATAATGCTGATAATCGAGTTTACATAAGTTTTATAGTTACATTGATAGGAAGAGAGGTAAAAACATGCATACTGATGATAATCAAGATGAAAAGCAAGGTTTTGAAGAACAAACCGAAGAACGCGAATACATTATAAAGGATATATCAGAAATTTTAGAAGAAGAGCCACATACCATACGTAATTGGTTAAAAGAACTTGAGGGCTATATTCCTTTTACGAAAAAGAAAAATGGATATCGTATTTTTAAAAAAGATGGGTTAGAAAGGTTTCAATTAATTAAACATCTAAACCGAGATCAAGAGTATACACTTAAAGAGATAGCTTTATACCTTGATACGGGAGGAGAAGCGTTTAAGCCTGTTCCAGAAATAAGTGCTGATTCGATATTAGCTGATGAAATGAGAAGGATGAGAGAACGGCTTGATCAGTTAGAAGAACGTGATAAAAAACGTGATGAAGTACTCATGAACTTAGCAGAACAGCTAACTAAGCAAAATACTTATATAGAACATACCTTACAAGAAAGAAATGAAAACCTTACTGCTGCCATGCGTGAGATGTTAGAAGGTAAAAAACTAACTGCAGTAAGTCAACATGAGGAGCAACCTACTAAGAAAGGTTGGTTCCAACGATTATTAGGTAAGTAAAGTTCCAGAAGCGAGCATTAAAAGAACTATAATTACTTCTTAGTAATCTTTACTTTTGAAAAATAAAAGAAGTTTTTGTGATTTTTTTAAAAACCTGATTGTAAAATGATATACTAAAACGCTTTTATCCCATTGTGCATAACAGAAAAGAGCCTTGTTCTTATAAGAACAAGGCTCTTTTTCTATAAAAATACGAATATCTTTAACAAAGACCGCCCATTATGTATTAGTGTATAAGGCGGTCTTAACTATATTCATGCTATATGTTTATGACAAAAATTCCGACATTATTCTGAAAGATGTCAGTTGCTTATTTTCCTTCATACGCGTTCTTTTCTTTTAGAATGACCTCCAATATCTTTTTACCTTCGGATGTCAAATAGACATCTTTTCGATTTAATAAAAAGAATGCTAATTCTTTTGTCATTTTATTCGCTCCATTCATGAGATTATGATGCCTTCTAGACGTCTTAATAAATGATATGAGCTGTAACTTGTACATTATTCGCATTTTTTTGCAGACAGTGAGAATATTTTTGCTCAAATTGGCAATGATGGTTATTAGCAAGGAGGTTTTAATTATGTCGTGGTGGAAAACCCCAAAACGTTCTAAGTTTGGAAAATGGCTTGATAGTAAAGGCGTAACACAAATAGACTTTGCAGATAAAAGTAAAGTTTCTAGGAGGACGGTTTGGAAGCTATACAACGAAAAAGATTATATTCCAAGCTCATCTACACTAAAAAAAGTAATGAAAACAATAAGAACAATAGATAAAAGTAAAAAAACAGATGATTTTTTTGATATTTAAACTAGCGATAATAAAAAAGCTTTAACATTATTTATAGTAAGGCTTTTATCGAAGGTTTTCATTTAGTATTTGATTGAAGTTACAATATGTGTAACTATAAGTTTTTACAGTGGATGTTTATAAATCCTTATACCTTTGTATGACCTCTTAAAAACTTAACAAATATACTTATTTAGATATACTTAAAAATACCTATTAATATATAACGGATGACCTATAATGTTTTTCATAAAACTAACTCTATAATTTAATGTGATTAGACGTCTAATCGATAAATTTCAACGTACAAAAAACACCTAACTTTTAATTAGATGCTTTTTGTTTTATAATGCTTCAAATACAATTTTAACGTTTTTATTTTCCGCAAACTCGCTTATATACTGTAGAATCGATTCCTTTAGTTGATAAAATCGTAGCAACTCAACTTTTAAGTCTTCTTTATTCGAATTAGTCAATTGTTGAGGCATGTTGTGCAAGGCATCAGCAATCAGACTAAGCAACAAGAAAATGTCATTATTTAAGTATTCCTCAAGTGCAGTATACATCTTGATCGAAAACAATTCTCTTTGAGCTGTCAATAAATTGGTTACATGTTGCTGCGCTCTTTTAACTAAATCCTCAACCGAACATTCATCTAGCATTTTAGCGAAATCAGTTGTAGTATTAACCTCACCCCGAAAGTATGGATTTCGAACGTGTTCTACAAACGTGTGGAATGACATTTTCTACTTCTCCCTTACATGTATTGATTATTACTTCACATACTTTTTTCCAACGTAACAACCTATATTTTATCATCAACTACTTCAAAATAAGCCTTTGGATACGACCCTATCCAATTAGATAAAACATCCTTATCCACTTTCACATCCGAAAAAACGTTGTAACCCCTTGCGTCAGCAGTCTCAAATCCGTAATATTCTTCTTCTTTTTTAATACTCAATCCCTCTTCCTGACCATCAAAGACACATACCAATTTTTTGAATTTGAATTCGATTTCCGTTTTTCGAATACTCATCCTTTTAATCTCCCATCCTGTGATTTTCCCTTATATTCGAGATTATCTCATATTTACATTCATTGCTCTACACGTCAGTTTACTCCCTAGTTGCCTTTCCGTCTTTTCTCTTCTCCAAATCATCTTTCTTACAAATTCCAAAATTGGCTCCAATACGTACATAAAGCCTGTATTAACGCGGTAACGCTACCAAAGTAGATACTGGATTAATGAACGAAGTAGAAAGCCTTTAGATACTATGTAGGTACCGCGGTAAGGTTGCTAACTTATGACCTTTTGACAATTTTAACGTAGCTAAAAGCCACTTAGTAATTAAAGTGGCTTTTTTATTTGTATGAAGATTAATTAAACACATCGAAAGGGGACCCATTCTCTTTTTGTCTTATTTCAATAGCTAAAATCCATTTATATAAATGAGCAAGTGTAAAGCCTGCTTTCTCCAAGTCATTTGGAAAATAGTCTGGATGATCGCGAAGCCAATAAAGACGTTCAAGAGCTTCCGGCATGGCTCCTAAACTATATAATGATTTACTCTTCACTTTTTTTCCTTCACGATAGGTTTTTTTAATAAACAAATACGTTTTTCCTTTTGCTTTTTGTTTTGCAAGATATCCAGGCTCTGTTGTTTTCCCTTTCATAAAACCAGCTCCTTTTTGGGCTTTACTACACATTTAGAATTTAAAAATGTAGTAAAACTCCCTAATTCTTCACACGTGAAATTTTTTACTCCAAGCAACAATACTAACAACTTTTTCGTATTCTTCTTTGCAATTATAATTATTCATAGTTTTCAACATTTCATTAGGGTATTTCAGAAAATGGCGTAAAACTAAGCAATAATAACTTTCTTTCATCTTTATTTTTAAATCCTTTCAAAATCAACATTTTATAATTATGCATTATACAATAGTGGATATACTATTGTAAATAAGTTTAACAATTTCAATTCACTATTGTATAATGAATTGAAATCAAGTTGGAGGAATGAACATGTTAACTATAAAGCCTAGATTGCGGGAGCTACTAAAAGAAAGAGGTCTAACACAAGGAAAATTGTCAGAAATGACAGGAATCCCACAGGCGAGTATTTCGCGTTTTGACAAAAACGAACAACATTTAGATTGGCATTTGTTTAGTATCGCCAAAGCCCTTGGAGTATCGATAGCTGATTTATTCAAAGTAGAAGAATGATTAGAAAGAAGGGAAAACCTTTGTCAAAGGGTATCAGTAAAAAGGAAATTAGGGAATTTTATAAGAATAAAGCCGGAATTAATATAACTGAAGACTTAAAAAAGAACTGTGCTAAATGTTGTTTTTTCAATACTATTTCAAAGTATTGTGGAGAACATAAAATCAAAGTAAAAACCAATGAAAGTTGCAATAGATTTAAAACCCAAAGAGCACATAAAATATTCTCAGGAGGATCTATTTCTCCAAAGTAATAAAGCAATCACTTTTAATATTTAACGCTACAATAAAAACGCCACTTTCATATTCTTAATTAAATTTGAATTAAGAATATGGAAGTGGCGTTTTTGTTTTCAGCTCTAGTACAAACACTTTAAAACTTTTTCAAGTCCTTTGCCAAGTGTAAGTGTATTGATAATAGTGAGTGAAAAAGCACATTTTAGGTATTAAGAGAAGAACAGTTCACCAAAAGATGAATCCGTGCTAAAACAAATAAGAATTAATCAATAAATCATAGGTCATTTCTACGACATGTTATTCTAAAGAAACTACCACCCGATATTCATTCAAAAGACCTTGTATTAGAACTGACATTTTCACTTTTCATGCCTATATTCCTGCTTTTCATATCTATTATAAAACATTAGATGAGAATAATTGTAATTTTTTTAGGTAAGAGGTTGAATAACTTATGTACGTACATTATAATGAAAAAGTTGTAAAAAAAAACAAAAAATTATCAAAATAAGGGGAATTTGATATGCCAGTAACTGAAAGAATTGTAATAGATGCTGATCCTTCTATAAAAAAAATGTTGTCTGAAATATCAGAAGAATACGGAAAAACTATGAAGGATGTGGTTTGTAGCTTAATAGAAAGCAAATATACAGAATTACAACTAAGGAAGCAAGAAGAAAAAAGTGAATATCTGCTTAACTTAAGTTTAGAGGATTTAAAAACTAGGATAAATTAAGAAATTATTATTACAGTTTCCGTTCACATTCTAGTTCTTTTGACCTTAATGAATAGAAATGCCAACGTTTTACCTTAGAATACATACTAAAACAATTATATCCATTTCAGAAAACGCTGAGCTATTTTATTTTGACTAGAACATAGAATCAATCAGAGAAGCACATGTTTTTCTCACATAGGGGTGTCATATGCAAAAAAATAGTTTCATGAAGGGATGTTTATGGGGGGTAGCCATTGCTGTTCCTATTTGGGTATTTATTATAGTTTCAATATACCATTTTATGAGATAGCAATGGTTAAAGGACAACGATAAGTTACCCCACAAGAGATTTCATCTTTACTTCAAAAGCACTCTATAAATTCACGGTATTTTTAGAATCTCTTTAAAACTTAAATAGTAGATGAATCATCTGACAATTCTATTATCTTATAAATTAGATTAGTACTTCTATTAAAATTTTATAACATACCTTGTGAAAAGATTAAGGTGGATTTTAAAACCCAACCTATAATCAAGGAATACTTAAAACTAAATCCTTTTTTGTAATAACTGTAGTTTTATATAAGATAAATTAAATTATTTTCTATTTAATAGTCTTGCTAAACTAAATTAATAAATTTTGGGGGTCATCATGGAAAAAACAATCAACCTAAAAGAGTTGCTTCAATCACTAAAGAAACGTCTCTTACTCATTATTATTATTACAGCTATTTTTACCGCAATAAGTGGAATAGTTAGTTACTTTTTTATAACACCAATATATCAATCTTCAACACAGATTCTTGTGAATCAAGCAAAAAGCAAGAATGAGGCTTATAGTCCTTATGAAGTACAGACCAACCTTCAATTAATTAACACCTATAACATTATCATTAAGAGTCCAGCTATCTTAGATAAAGTCATTAAAAAAGAGAATTTAGAAATGACTTCCGGACAATTGAATCAATTAGTTACTGTTTCAAACCAACAAGAATCACAAGTTGTCAATATTACAGTACAACAAAAAAATCCACAAAAATCAAAAAACATTGCAAATGCAATTGCAACAACATTTCAAAATGAAATTAAATCAATTATGAATGTTGACAATGTTAGCATCTTAACTAAAGCGGAAGAAGGTTCACTAATTAAGCCTAATTTAATATCAAATATGACCCTTGCTTTAGTAGTTGGACTAATGATGGGGGTAGGTTTAGCACTCTTGCTTGAGTATTTAGATAATACAATAAAAAGGGATAAAGACATTGAAGAGCAGCTTGGTCTTCCTGTCTTAGGTGGAATAAATATTATTAATATGGATAGCTATGCAAAGGGAAGAGATAGCAAAATAAATATTAGTGAAACAAGAGGTGATTCAATTGGCTCGTAAAGATAAAGCGAAGATTTTACAATTGCGAAATAGAAGTTTAATTTCTTTAACAAATCCAAAATCATCAATAGCTGAGCAATTTCGAACAGTTCGTACAAGTATTGAATTCTCAAGTGTTGACAAAGATTTACGCTCAGTGGTTATTACATCTCCGAGTCCAGAAGAAGGAAAATCAACAGTAACTGCTAATCTTGCTGTTGTTTTTGCTCAGCAAGGAAAACGTGTTTTGTTAGTCGATTCTGATTTACGTAAACCAACTGTTCATTATACATTCCATATCGAAAACCATGTTGGTTTAACTAATGTTTTGGCTAAACAAACAACACTTGAAAAAGCAGTGAAGACAACTAGGCAAGAAAATCTATGGATTTTAACAAGTGGGCCCATTCCACCAAACCCTTCTGAACTTCTTGGTTCAAGTAGTATGAATGCCCTATTGGAGAAGGCAAAGAATGAATATGATCTCATTATTTTTGATTCATCACCAGTGTTAGCTGTTACAGACGCACAAGTATTATCAAATTTAACAGATGGTGTAGTTCTTGTTATTAGTAGTGGGCATACACAGAAAGATTCTGCAAAGAAAGCAAAAGAATTACTTGAGAGTGCGAAAGCGAAAATTCTTGGTGTTGTGCTCAATAATAAGAAAGAACAGGATAGTCAACATTATTACTATGGAGAATAATAAGAAGAATCTACAGAAAGTCCATTGGAGGCAGGTAGTTTGATTGATATTCATAGTCACATTTTGCCCGGCATTGACGATGGTGCATTAACCATGGAAGATGCCGTTAGCATGGCTAAGCAGGCAGTCAATGAAGGGATTACAAAGATTATTGCTACTCCGCATCATCAAAATGGAATATTTTTCAACAGGCAACAAGATATTATAAAAAGAGTAAGAGAGCTCAATTGTGTGCTTCAAAGTGAGAATATCCCTTTAGAAGTTTTGCCAGGTCAAGAAACAAGGATTTATGGATCATTGTTAGATGATTTTGAGAAGGGAGATATTTTAACTCTTAATCACACAAACTACTTATTTGTTGAGTTGCCTTCTGGGCATGTTCCAAGGTATACAGAACAACTCCTGTTTGAGATGCAATTAAAAGGTTTAACACCAATTATTGTACATCCAGAGAGGAATGCTGAAATTATGAATAATCCTGAGAAACTACTTAATCTTGTTAAGAAAGGTGCACTTGCCCAACTTACGGCTGGAAGTTTGACAGGACACTTTGGAAAGAAGGTTCAGAGGCTTTCGGTGCAGTTAATTGAGTCAAATACTATACATTTTATTGCTTCTGATGCGCATAACACATCTACAAGAAGTTTTTTTATGAGAGAATCAATTTCTAAAATACATAAAGAATTTGGAAGTCAAGTGAATTATTATTTTCATCAGAACGCTGAGCTTATCGTACAGGGTCAACCTATATACAAGCAAGAACCAAGTAAAATTAAATGTAAAAGATTTTTAGGGATTTTTTAATTTTACAGATAGGAGAGAACTATGAGTAATTTTAATGAATTACCAAAAACAATAAAGAAAACAGTTCGCTATATCTATCAAGAAGCACCGTTAGAGAAATTGGTGGATATTCAAAAGGTAATAAATGATGCAATTGCTGCGAGGAAGATAGAAAGTAATCGTTAGACATTTATAGATATCTAATTAGAGAGTACAAGCGTTGTTTTTTTTCATTAGATATCTTTTATAATAAAATTTCATGTAAAGAAGGGGTCAAGTTGGGTTACTCAAAACGAGTGTCGCTGCTCATGGGGATGGATTCATTCATCGTCTTATTTTCAATATTTATTGGATATTATATTTTAAATCCTTATTTTAGTATTTATAGTCTAGAAATGATAATAATTAGTTCTTTGACCTTGCTTATAAGTCATCATGTGTTTGCGTTTATTTATCGTTTGTACCATAAGTCTTGGGAGTATGCAAGTGTAGGAGAGCTTGTTACCATAGTGAAATCTGTTACATTCTCTCTTGGGACTGCAGCTACTGTTCAGTTGCTTATAAGTGGGAATATCTATGTTCGAGTGTTATTCATCACATGGCTTTTACATATGTGTCTTATTGGCGGGTCCCGATTCTCCTGGAGAATCGTGAGAGGTCGGTTCATTAAGTCGAACGTAACGAAAAAGAATGCACTTATTATTGGAGCAGGTTCAGCGGGCACTATGCTTGTTCGCCAATTATTAAAAAATAATGATAGTAAACTAAAACCAGTTGCTTTTGTAGATGATGATACTGCAAAACAAAGACTTCAAATTTATGGCGTAACAGTACTTGGAAAAACGGAAAATATTCCCGAAATCGTGAACAGTAAGGAAATTGATCATATCATTATTGCAATTCCTTCACTTAGCAAACACGAAATTCAAAAGATTTACCAAGAGTGCAGTAAAACAAAAGCACAAACAAAAATTATGCCAATGATAGAGGACATCGTTACGGGTAAAGTATCTGTAAATCAATTCCGAGATGTACAGGTTGAGGATTTATTAGGACGTGATCCTGTAGAACTTGATATTCAAAGTATATCTAAGAAACTGTCGGGAAAAACCATACTTGTTACAGGTGCTGGTGGATCAATTGGTTCAGAGATTTGCCGTCAAGTAAGTAAGTTTAAACCAAAAAAAATATTGCTTCTAGGTCATGGTGAAAACTCTATTTATTCCATTGATATGGAGCTGAGAAATAGATATCAAAATGAATTTGAGATTATACCTATTATTGCTGATATTCAGGATCGAAATCGAATTTTTCATGTGATGGAAGAACATAAACCTAATGTTGTTTATCACGCTGCTGCCCATAAGCACGTGCCTTTGATGGAGTATAATCCGAAAGAGGCTGTAAAGAATAATGTGATGGGGACAAAGAATGTGGCGGAGGCTGCGGATACATTTGGGGTAGGCACTTTCGTGCTTATTTCATCTGATAAGGCAGTAAATCCATCCAATGTTATGGGTTCTACTAAGCGTATAGCAGAGATGGTTATTCAAGAGTTAGACAAGTATAGTCAAACAAAGTTTGTAGCTGTCCGTTTTGGTAATGTCCTTGGTAGTCGCGGTAGTGTTATTCCTTTGTTTAAGAAACAGATTCAAGTTGGTGGGCCGGTTACTGTTACTCACCCTGATATGACAAGGTATTTTATGACCATTCCGGAAGCTTCAAGACTTGTTATGCAAGCAGGAGCGCTTGCTAGTGGTGGGGAGATTTTTGTCCTTGATATGGGTGAGCCTGTAAAAATAGTTGATTTAGCAAAGAACTTAATTAGATTGTCAGGGTATACAGAAGAGGAAATTGGAATTAAGTATTCTGGGATTCGTCCCGGTGAGAAGATGTATGAGGAACTTTTAGGAAAGAATGAAGTTGACAGTGAGGCTGTGTTTCCTAAGATATTTGTTGGGAAGTCAGTTGAAGTGAATTATTCTCGAGTGATTACTTTGATTGAGAATTATAATGATTATGATTCAGAATATATTAGGAAATATGTTTTGGAATTAGCTAATAAGGAAGAAGAACTATTAATAACAAATACTAATTAAATTAATATAATTTATTAGGTTATATATAATTTCATTATCGTGAGGAGCAGCTTTTATGGAAGATAGAATTTTTCTTGCTTCACCGCATATGTCTGGATTGGAAATGTCATATGTTCAAGAAGCATTCGATACAAATTGGATTGCACCACTTGGAGCAAATGTAGATGGATTTGAAAGAGAGTTAGCAGAAATTGCAGGAATTTCACACGCTGCTGCTCTTTCATCTGGTACATCTGCTATTCACTTGGCACTTAAATCGTTAGGAGTAGAAAAAGAGGATATTGTTTTTTGTTCATCACTCACCTTTTCAGCAAGTGCAAACCCTATCATATATCAAAATGCTACCCCGGTCTTTATTGATAGTGAGCCGAATAGTTGGAACATGAGTCCAAAGGCTTTAGAGAAAGCCTTTGAGAATTACAAGCCAAAAGCTGTTATTGTCGTCCATTTATATGGGCAATCTGCTCAAATGGATGAAATAATGGAGATTTGTGAAAAAAATAATGTTCCAATTATTGAGGATGCAGCTGAAAGCCTAGGTTCAACTTATAAAGGAAAAATGACTGGTTCAATAGGAAATTTTGGTGTATTTTCTTTTAATGGTAATAAAATTATTACTACTAGTGGCGGAGGCATGCTTGTTTCAAATGATGAGGAGGCAATAAAAAAGGTTCGTTTCTGGGCTACCCAGTCAAGAGATTCAGCACGACACTATCAACATAGTGAGCTAGGCTATAATTATAGAATGAGTAACGTTGTAGCAGGCATAGGCCGAGGTCAACTGAAAGTATTAATGGATAGAGTTGAGAAAAAAAGGGAGATATACCGATCGTATACAGAGGCTTTCGAAGAGATTGAAGAGATTGAAATGATGCCAAATTGCAATTATGGGGAATCAAATAATTGGTTATCTTGTATTACATTGAAAGAAAATAGCGCAATAAAACCTTTAGATATAATACTAGCACTAGAAAGTGAAAATATTGAAAGTAGACCCGTATGGAAACCAATGCATCTTCAACCTTTCTTTAAAGAATATGATTTCTTCAATCATAATGATAGTGGAATTAGTATATCAGAGGATATATTTAATAGGGGATTATGCCTTCCAAGTGATACAAAAATGACAGATAGTCAAATTGCAAGGGTTATTAATACAATTACTACTTTATTTAGATAATATTTATTAGGGGTGTCGGCTTTTGTATGCAAAATATTTTAAGAGAATCATAGATTTTTTACTACCTTTAATAGCTTTAATTTTATTATCTCCAATTATTGTATTAACAGCAATTTTAGTTAGGTGTAAATTAGGCAGTCCTATCATCTTTAAACAAAAAAGGCCCGGAAAAGATGAACAAATTTTCACTATGTATAAATTTAGGTCTATGACAGATCAAAGAGATGAAAACGGGGAATTATTACCTGATGAGGTTAGGTTAACAAGGTTTGGTAAGTTCTTAAGAGCTACTAGCCTTGATGAGTTACCCGGACTTTTTAATATATTAAAAGGCGACATGAGTTTGGTAGGACCAAGGCCTTTAGCTACTATTTATCTTCCGTATTATAATGATAGAGAGCGATTACGACATACAGTTCGTCCTGGATTAACAGGATTAGCGCAAATTAATGGCCGGAATACCGCAGGGTGGGAAGATAGATTTAAATTTGATATTGAATATGTAGAGAATATCACATTCAAAAGAGATATTAAAATAATATTTCAAACGTTTATAAAAGTTATAAAAAGGGACGGTATAACTGTAAGAGGAACCACAAAGGTAGTTGACTTTCATATTCATAGACAAGCTCAAATCGAACAAAACAAGCAAATTAAGGAGCCTATAATCTAATGAATATATATAATGAAGATTTAATTTTAAGAGCAATTGAATTAGAAGATATGGAATTATTAAAGAGTATGATAAATAATCCTAACATTGAGAACATGGTTTTAGGTTGGTCGTTCCCAGTTTCAAGCAACCAACAGATTAACTGGATAAATAATCTAAAAGGTGACAAAAATAACGTTAGATTTATTGTTGATATAAATAATATAGGTGCTGTTGGATTAGTCTCATTGACTAACATAGATTATAAAAATGGAACAGCTACAATTAATATTAAACTTAATTCTGATGAAATCAAACAAAAAGGAATAGGGTATAAAGCAATAATATTATTATCAGATTATGCATTTAACCAACTAAATTTAAATTGTCTAATAGCAAATATCTTGAATTACAACATTGCTTCACAAAAATTATTTGAAAAATGTAGATTTACTTTAGAAGGTAAATTACAAGGCCGTATTTATAAAAATGGTGCGTATCAGGATGTATATTCTTATTCCTTATTGAAAAGAGATTTTATAAATGAAAGAAATAGGTAGTGAGTATTGGATAGAAGAAATTGAAGGCAAGGAATTTGAAGGACCTCAATTCCCACCTTGGTTAAACATTGGTAATGCAAATGAATATTTACTCTCTGGACGGACAGCTATTGATCTTGTTTTAAAAGATATTTTATATGATAAAAGGGTTTCCACCGTGTATTTTCCATCATATTGCTGTCAGTCTATGTTACAACCCTTTATCGACAATGACATTCATATTGAATTTTATAATGTGTATAACACAAATAGAGGTTTGAAATTTGACATAGATATTGATCAGAAATGTGATATCTTTTTTGCAATGAATTACTTTGGTTACTCCGATGGAAGAATGGATTATTATATAGAAAAATTTAAAAAAAGAGGAGTTATTATTATAGAAGATATAACTCATTCTCTGCTTTCGTCAAATTCATATAATAACTATTCTGACTATCGGATTGCAAGCTTAAGAAAATGGTTTCCCGTTATGAGCGGGGGGCTAGCAGCTAAAGCTAATGATAGTTTTAACATTAAAGTAAGCAACAATACATTGGACGAGATGATAAAAGTAAGAAAAAGTGCAATGCTGGATAAGGCTCGATATATAAATGGAGATATGACAGTAAAAAAGGAAGATTTCCTCCAAAAATACAGTGCTGCAAATAAAATGCTTAATGAAAGTTATTCTCTTTATAAAATCGATGATTATTCACTTCGAATCTTAAACGGAATTAATCTTCAAAAAATAATTAAAGTGCGGAGAAAAAACGCACAAATTATTCATGATTTTATTAATGAAACAAATGAGGTCAAACCACTGTTTCCGATTTTAAAAGAAGGTGATTGCCCAATTTTTATACCAGTTTTATTAGATGAAAATATAAGAAATCACCTAAGAGAATATCTTATTAAACAGAAAATTTATTATCCAATTCATTGGCCAAAGCCAGCAATAGTTAAATATCACCCAACGTGTATATCCATTTACGATTTAGAACTTTCATTAATTTGTGATCAAAGGTACGATGTTTATAACATTAAAGACAGCATTAATGAAATTAAACGGTTTTTTAAGGAGTTTAGTTATGGGAAATGATTTAGATGTGTATTTTGACGATAACTATGGAAGATTATATGAAAAAGTTGAAAATGGCAAGGCGGAGATTTTTAACTTTAATTGTAAGTTTGGAATTATAAAAAATCAATTCATAAAAAGAGAAATACCAATAAAAATTAATAATGAAATATATTATGATATTGTTACACCATATGGTTATGGTGGACCTGTAATTATTAAATGTGATGAAAATAAAAAAAATGAACTATTAATAGAATATACAAAAGCTTTTTCACATTATTGCGAAGAGAATAATATAGTTAGTGAATTCATCAGGTTTCATCCAATAATAAAAAATGCTGAGGATTTCACTTCGATATATGATGTTAATTGTATTAGAAAAACACTTGGGACAAACCTTAAGGATTTTGAAGATCCATTTCAAATAGAATTTTCTAAAAGCTGTCGTAAAAACATACGTAAGGCTTTAGATAAAGGTGTTTCTTTTAAAATCATTGAAAAACCTTCTAACATTAAAGAATTTAAAGAGATTTACTATTCTACTATGGATAGAAACAACGCAACTGATTACTATTATTTCGACGATGAATATTTTGATAAGGCATTATCATTATTTAAAGATAATATTATTGTTGTATCAGCTATTTATGAGGATAAAACAATTGCCCAGGGTTTTTATTTTGTTTTTGATAAAACGATTCATATACATCTATCGGGGACTCTTTCAGAATACCTTTATTTATCGCCTGCTTATATTCTAAGGTATGCAGTTACATTATGGGGGAAAGAAAAGGGTTATGAGTTAATACATCATGGAGGCGGTAGAACAAATTCTGAGGAAGACTCTCTTTTTAAATTTAAAAAAGGTTTCTCAAAAAATACTCATTTTAACTTCTTCGTTGGAAAAAGAGTATGGAATAAGAAAGTATATAGTTTACTGTGTAATCACGTCGATGTTGACGAATCTGTTGATTTTTTTCCAGCTTATAGATATAAAAAGGATGAATAAAATGAAAGATATTTTAATTGTAGCACACTTTACTCAGGTTCCTGGAGAAAAAGGTAATGGACGCTTTTGGTACCTTGCCGACATGTTAGCGAATAGTGGCCAAAGCGTTGAGATAGTAACAACACAATTTTCCCATAGGACAAAGCAACAAAGAAATGTTCAAGAATCACAATTAAAACATATAAAATACAAATTGACAATGTTGCAGGAAAAAGGATATAGAAAAAATGTATCTTTAAAACGCTTTTATAGTCACTATACATTTGGTAAAAATCTTAGAAACTATCTTAAAAACAGAAAAAAACCGGATATAATTTACTGTGCTGTGCCCTCGTTGGATGCAGCATTTGTTGCAGCGAAATATGCTAAGCACAATGGTATAAAGTTTATAATTGATATTCAAGATCTTTGGCCTGAAGCATTTAAAATGGTATTTAATCTTCCTGTTATTAGTGATCTTATTTTTCACCCTATGAATAAAAAAGCAAATTTCATTTATAATGCAGCTGACGAGATAGTTGCAGTATCGGAGACATATGTAAATAGAGCTTTACTTGCTAATAAACAGCTTAAAGGGGGGTTAAGTATATTCCTGGGTACGGAGCTTGCACACTTTGATAATTTAGTGATAAAGAACAAAGTCGATAAGCCGAAAGATGAAATACAAATTGCTTACATAGGAACTTTAGGAAATAGTTATGATCTTATATATGTTATAGATGCTCTGGCTCTAATTAAAAATAAAGATATAAATAATATTAAATTTGTTGTGATGGGAGATGGACCTTTACATTCAAAGTTTAGAGACTATGCTGAACAAAAACAAATAAATGTGGAATTTATGGGTAGACTCGACTATGAAAAGATGGTTGGAGTTTTAGTCTCATGCGATATTGCTGTAAATCCTATTAAATCAAATTCTGCTGGTAGTATCATAAATAAGGTTGGGGATTATGCTGCAGCAGGTTTACCTGTATTAAATACACAAGAATCTGAGGAATACAGGCGTTTAATTGTTGATTATAATGCAGGATTAAACTGTAAAAATAGCGATCCTCATGACTTAGCTGAAAAAATTTTAATTCTATACAATGACCCGATATTGAGACAGAAAATGGGTATGAACAATAGGAAACTCGCAGAAGATAAGTTTGATAGAAAAACTAATTATAAATTAATTCAGTCATTAATTGGAAGTATATTGTAATATCGAAAACAGAAAAGGAGTCATAAATGGTAATATTACATATTTCAAGTATAACAAATAACCAGGCTAGTGGGATGAGTGTTGTAGTTCCTCTTCATGTACAATATCAGAATTTGCATGCAGATGTTGCTTTATTGAATTGTTCTAATATTGTACCTAATATTGGAGACGGAAACTTCCCAATGTTTACAACAGTTGATTGTGAAGACGGGGATATAACTAAGCTACCATCACCTTACAATAAGCCTGATTTAGTAATAATTCACGGATTATATATCCCTTTTTATTCAAAGATCGTAAAGGTACTTTTAAGAAATAAACTACCATATATTTTAGTTCCGCATGGTAGCTTATCTAAAGCTGCTCAAGATAAAAAGCGTCTAAAAAAACTACTGGCAAATTTATTAATTTTTGATCGTATAGTAAAAAAAGCAAAAGCAATTCAGTACTTATCAGAAGAGGAACAAAAAACTACCATTGCTAAAAATACTAACTCTTTTATTGGTTGTAATGGTATGAATATAGGTTCAACTCTCAAACACTCTTTTATGAACGAGGACAGTTTTAAAATGATTTTTATAGGTAGACTAGATCCTTTTCATAAAGGAATTGATTTACTTTTACAAGCTTGTAATGGAATAAAAAGCGAAATGCGCCAAAAGAAGATTATATTATCAATCTATGGCCCTGACCATGAGGGAGGAAAAAATCATTTAACAACAATGATAAACGATTTTGATATTAGAGATATTGTTAGTATAAATGATGGGTTATTTGGCAAAGAAAAAATGGCTCAACTTTTGAATAGTGATATTTTCATCCAGACTTCAAGGTTTGAAGGGCAGCCTTTAGGAGTAATGGAAGCTTTGGCTAATGGCGTACCTGTAATTGTTACCCCTGGCACTAATATGGCTGATGACGTTAAAAATAATAATTGTGGATGGAAATCAGATTCCGAGGCGGAGGATATAGGACGTACAATTATTGAAGCATATAATAACAAAGATAAGTTAAATATTTTTTCACACAATGCAGTTAAATTTATTAAAGATAACTTTGAATGGACAAAAGTAACACATGAGACAGTGGAAAAATACAAGGAAATATTAAGGTGATAAATAATGATTAGAGTATTACATGTTGTCGGCAGTATGAATAGAGGTGGAATCGAAACCTTTATAATGAATATTTATAGGAATATTGACAGAGAAAAAGTACAATTTGACTTTGCAGTCCACACAAAAAATAAATGTGCCTATGATGATGAAATTAAAGAGCTAGGAGGCAGAATATTTTATATTACGCCGAGGGGAAAAAATATTATTCAACACTATAGAGATTGGAATAATTTATTTAGAAATCATCCTGAATTACAAATTATTCACCAACATGTATCATCTCTTACCTATATTAACCCACTTAAAATCGCGTTTCGTAATAATGTAAAAGTTCGTATAGTTCATTCACATAGCATCAAAGCAGAGGGAAAATTACATCATCTTTTTCATATTTTACACAGCAGGTACATTGATAAATATGCAAATATATATTTTACCTGTTCAGAATTAGCAGCAGATTGGTTGTTTAATAAATCCAAAGTAAAACGTAAAGATGTACACACTATTAAAAATGCAATAGATGTTGAAAAGTTCATTTATAATCTTGAAAAGCGTACAAAGATAAGAAAAGAACTCTCTATAGAAGAGGATTTTGTTATTGGACATGTTGGCAGGTTTACCGAAGCCAAAAATCATAAATTTTTAATTGACGTTTTTGGTGAGATTGCAAATAAGATAGAAAAAGCTAAGCTATTATTGATAGGGCACGGAGCATCGGAACAAGAAATAAGAGATTATGTTAAGGAAAAACACCTTAACAATAAAATAATGTTCCTAGGTAGTAGATCTAATGTAGCAGATATTATGCAAGCAATGGATACATTTGTATTTCCCTCCTTATATGAGGGTCTAGGCATGGTGCTGGTAGAAGCTCAAGCTTCAGGTTTAAGGTGTTTCACTTCAGAAGACGTTGTTCCAACAGAAGTAAACTTATCAAATTTAGTGGAATATATATCCTTAAAAGAGGACAAAGAATTTTGGGCTCAAAAAATAATTGAGGGATCTAGTAAAAGTGAGAGAATGAATACAAACAATATAATTGAAGATGCTGGATTTGAAATAAAAAATGTTGCAACAGATTTGCAAAAACAATATCTACATTATGTTGGAAACATGGATTAAGGTTATGACATTTAATTTAAAATCTTTACTAACTCAATTAATTATATTTTTTTCATCTATAGCAGTAACAATTATACTGTTTAGTGATCCCACATTACCTCCCACTAGAGATTATTTACCGTTTTTACCAATGGTTTTTGCCTTTGGATGTATTGTTTTTATAAATATTTATTCATATATTTATAAAAATATTGCAATTACAATTATTGTCTTTACTTATTATATTAGATTAGTAATAACACCATTTTTCATGAAATTTTCAAATTATCAAAGAAGCGAAATAGCAGCAAACGTCGATAATACTTTCAATACAGCTATTACACTAATGATTTTTGAGTATTTTCTTGTATTTTTAATTTTGTCTGTATTTGGGAAAAAATTCTGTTTACCAGCTGACAATGTGGAAGTGAGTAAAAAGTTAGAGTTGCCAGATAAATCTTATAAGACTGCTAGATTACTCTTAATCTTTTTATCGATATTTATATTAGCTTGTGTACTGGTATATCCAGATATTCTAAATAACTATAAATTTTTTGTTTTTTTATCTGAAGAACAGTCTATAAACTGGTATCGAAACTATAATTTAGCGAAAGAAAATGTACCAATATTTATATTCTACATATCTACATGGGCTATTAATATAGTCAAGAACATTTGGATATTAGTGTTAATTTTAAATCTTAGAAAAAGAGGCGCAAAAAAGAGACATTTATTTATTTCCATTACTATTATTATTTTGAACGCCTTAATTTCTTCAGGTGATACTGCTTATTCATTATATTTTTCTCTAGCATTTCTTATTGTTCTAACATATTTATATCCTAATAGAAAAAGGATTATAACTTTATTTACTTCCTTACTAGTATTAATAGTAGCTGTACTAGGTTTGTTATCTTTATCGTTAGCATCGTCTGAAAATTCTTCTGGTGCATTGTTTAATATTTCCAATACATTACAAGCCTATTTTAATGGTCCAGTCAATGTTGCAGCTGCACTAATGATTAATAAAGTTAATACCTATAGCCTAATAATAGCTGACTTTTTTACATCTTTACCTCTTTTGAGAACCTTTTTTACTCATATGATTAATTCAACAGCCTTATTTAATGGGATAATGTATGGGTCTAATGGAGCTGGAGGACAAATTTTACCTTCTGTTGGTTTAGGAAAACTATATTTCGGTTTTATTCTAGCCCCATTATTTTCTTGTATATTCACATATCAATCTATGAGGTACGGATCAAAGTTTTCTCAGGAAACTCGTTTACCATATAAATTTTTATATCAATTTATTTCAATTATTTTAGCCTGTATACCTGTGCTTTATAATTATTATATTTTTTTAATTGGTTTATTCACGTACATATTACCAACGTGGATAATTATTGTATTTATGACAAAAAGAATCACATATAAGAGCTAATTACCTTTCTTATTGCATGCCATTACATTATTAGAAGGATAGATATATGCGTACACAAAGTTCAATTAAAAACTTAATATTTGCTATGGCTGGACAAAGTATAGGTCTGTTAGTAAGTTTTGTAGCAAGATTAGCTTTTGTCCGTGTGCTTAGTACTGAATATTTAGGCCTTAATGGTTTATTTACAACTATATTAAGCATACTCTCTCTAGTAGAGCTTGGCGTTGGTCCAGCAATGACCTTTAGCCTGTATAAACCACTTGCGGAAAAAGATACAGAAAAAGTAAAGTCTTTAATGCTGCTATACAAAAAAGCATATACAGTTATAGGTATTGTAGTAGCTATTTTAGGTGCCAGCCTAGCGCCATTTTTGCATTTTTTCATAAAAGATGTTCCGGATATCCCTAATTTATATTTAATTTATCTGATGTTTGTTGGGAATTCCGCAATTTCTTATTTCTTTTCTTATAAACGTTCATTGATTATTACTGATCAAAAGCGTTATATTGCAACATATTATAGATATACTTTTTTTACTGTTTTAAATATTGTCCAGATTGCGGTACTTTTTTCTACCAAGAGTTTTATTTTATTTCTATCTTGCCAGATTATTGCCACATTTGCTGAGAATATTTTGGTATCAAAGAAGGCCGATAAACTTTATCCATTTTTAAAAGAAAAAACCATCAACAAATTAGATAAAGAGACAACTTCTTCCATATTTAAGAACATTCGAGCATTAGTCGTGCATAAATTAGGAGGAGTAGTGATAAATTCGACAGATAATCTCATTATTTCAAGATTTGTTGGTTTGACGTGGGTTGGCCTATATTCAAATTATTTCCTTGTTATTAATGCCTTAAATTTAGTTATAGCCCAAATATTTTCTTCAATTACCGCAAGTGTTGGCAATTTAGGAGTTACGGAAACTAAAGAGAAAACAAAATCAATTTTCGATGTAGTTTTCTTTTTGAATTTTTGGATCTATGGATTTTGTTCAATAGTATTTATTGTAATTTTAAACCCTTTCATAGAATTATGGCTTGGTGAAAAATATTTATTAAATGATAGTATTGTAATAATGATAGTTCTAAATTTTTATTTAACAGGTATGAGGCAAGCTGTTCTTACCTTTAAAGAAGCTATGGGCCTATTTTGGTATGATAGACATAAGCCAATATTCGAATCCATAATTAACCTTTGTCTTTCACTTATACTTGTAAAATATCTAGGAATGATAGGTGTTTTTATTGGGACAACTATCAGTACATTGACAACATGTTTTTGGATCGAGCCTTATGTTCTCTATAAGCATGGGTTAAAATATCCTTTACTTCCATTTTTCAAAAGATATATTTTGTATACGACTATTACTATCCTTGTTAGTATAGTTACACTAAACATAAGTCAATTATTTGATGAAACTAACTTAACAAATTTTATTTTTAAGATAATAATTTGTATTGGTATTCCTAACGTCATATTCTTGATGATATTTCACAAAACTAAGGAATTTAAATTCCTCTATAAATTATTAAATAATTTTGTATTTAAAAAAATTAAACAATTATCTATTCTAGGTAAATAATTTATATAAAAAAGTTAGTTAACAGAGGAAATGTAGGTCATGTTTGAGTATCTGATATCAACGAAACCACCTTCAAAGTTAATTGTTCGATTGCCCCATCTGAAAATGTGAAAATTTCATGGTTGGTGCAAATATAACTTTTTTCTATAATATACTATGTAAAAAAGGCAGATGATTTATTTGGTTAAGGATTTTTTACGAAAAATTATTTTTAGAATAAGAGGAGAAGTAGATACTGAATCTTTAATAAGAAGTGGTTTAACCGTAGGTAAAAATTTTAGCAGACAGGGCGGAGTTATAATTGACCCACCTCATTGTTGGCTAATATCAATTGGGGATAATGTCACGTTGGCATCTAGAGTTTATATCTTAGCACATGATGCTAGTACAAAAATGCATACAGGATATACTAAGGTCGGCAATGTGAGTATAGGGAATAATGTTTTTGTAGGAGCAAACAGTACAATACTTCCGAACGTGAAAATTGGAAATAATGTAGTAATTGGTGCTGGGAGTGTTGTTTCAAGAGACATACCAGATAACAGTGTTGCGGTTGGCAATCCGGCTGAAGTAGTGGCTAAAACGCAAGAATTTGTTGATAAAAATGAGAATTTAATGAAAAATAGGCCTGTATGGGATTTCGATTGGACAATCCATAGGGGGATTTCAAATGAAAAAAGAAAAATTATGAGAGAAAAGTTGAAAGATGGAATTGGGTTTGTTGAATGACATTTTTCTAAACAAATCGACTTTGGAATTGAAAGAAATTGTATGATAAATAAATTTATATAAAATATATCTTTACCAGAAAAACAAGCGCGCCCTTAACGGGCGTGCTTTTATTTTGAGGGAGAACTAATATGAAATTCACACTATAATTCCTAAATAAAGAGCCTGAGAAAGGTGAAAATAGTTTATCGTATAAAATATTTTGTTAATTTATATGTTGTTTAAGAGATTGTTAGTTGGTCAATAATGAAAAATAGGAACTTGCATAAAGGAGTTAAAGCTACTGAGCGAATATAAACAGATTTTCTCTACTTTTATTAACGAAGATCGATTTGATTTACATTCATACCTTACTTATTTATTTATCAATGAATGTCAGGAGGATGTAGTAAATCAATTAGAACAGGAGCATGTAAACCTATAAATTTATAAATTAGCAAAAGTGAAAGGATAAATAATAATGAATAGAAAATTGTTTAGGTGACTTTATCTTTCTGAACGGAAGGATTAGGTCGCCTATTGGTGTTTCTTCTTAAATATTTAACATCCTAAATTAAATGAATGTTAGATATTTAATTTATTCCATTGATTAATGATTAAATTAATATATAGCTACATAAGCCAAAGTAATATTACATTTTATAAATTATAGTTTTAATATTTACTCTTCCTAAAGACAAATGATGATTTTTACTTCTTATTATATACCAATCTATCTTCTACTTCGTTTTTAAAAAATTGCTATATGTATGTTAATCAAAGAGAAAATGTATAAGTATTTAACTTTAATGCATTTTTAATAAGATAAATTCAATTAAAAATATAAGATTAACGTTTTTTACATAAAGAAGTAAATGAATAAACCAACTTATAAAAATTATTGTTTTACTATTTACTCTTAGTGACGACAAATACAACGTTTTTCTACATAGCATGTA
>NZ_JBHZOQ010000046.1:0-44761 GCF_042787645.1 Priestia sp. YIM B13489 | reverse complement strand
TTGGAATTCGAGACTGAGCACGGATTTGTGTACCGTGAGAACAACAAGTCACCAGGATACTACGATGGCAGATACTGGACCATGTGGAAGTTGCCCATGTTCGGGTGTACTGATGCAACCCAGGTCTTGGCTGAGGTGGAGGAGNACTAATCATTACAAAGCTTCTTACATTTGGGATGAGGTGTCTACAGCAGGCATATTTCAGAAAACCTTATTGTAAATCCATGTATGTTTGATTCATAAGGGGATGGTAGTCATGAACGTAGTAAGAATATATATAATGGGTAGACAATAATGTTCATTTATTACTGTGTAGATGAGGTGTTTGTCAAAGACCAAGAACGATTTCGTTCACATTGTATATTTTTTTAGCTCAATGCTTAAATGAGGTGTTTGTTAAAGAGAATATACTTTTTCAAGTTACTGTTTCATTAGGCAATGCAATTACGTAAATGAGGTGTTCCTTAAAGATCATATGCTGCATTAAAAGCTATTTTTTTCCTTCTTCACATGGCGGGATGTATATTCGTTTACATCCCGTTTGTGTTATACGGAATATCTCAACCAATTATTAAAAAGAAACATCATAGAAACACCTTTCGATTGCTTACTTACTCCTTCTACCTTTCAAGTATGAAAAAGTAGACATCCTTCACTTATCCTTCAAACTTTTGCTTTTTTTAGCGTTCCATTTCTTGAACTGTACTCCGTTCTTTTAAAATTGTGCTCCACTATTCCGTGCAAAAAATCTATTAAATCTATTTTACAATTTCTCTTTTCTTCCTTTGTCATAATCCTTTATTTCTTATCGGTCCCCCCTCCTTTTTAAGTTAACTTTTATAAATTCCTCGGAAGCAACGGTCTTTTCTTTTGACATTTTTCTAACAGCAATCAGATTAACATTCGGCAAAAACACTTTCATGACATTCGTTCCTTTCCTCTAAATTATGGTTCCCCACTATAAAAGAGAGAAGAGCATAAGGGGTTTTTGCCCCCACCATAGGTGTGGGGCTAGGCAGAGCCTAGCAAAACCGTGGGTACAAAGAAAATCGCTAAATGTCCCCTTTACGTCCCCTTTTTTTGGTGTACGTCCCTTTTACGTCTCCTTTTAAAATCCCGATGTCCCCTTTACGTCCCTCTATTTTATAGCTATGTCCCCTTTGCGTCCCCCTGTGTTTTTTCACTTCATGGCTAAATCTTGTTGCTTTTCATTCAATTTTTGAAGCTTTTCTTGTAAACTTTTTTGTTCATCTTTATAGAGCTGAATGCTTGAATCACTCGATTGAATGGCATCCTTTTTCATCGCAATTTTTGATTCCGTATCGGCTTTTTCCTCTTCTACTTGGTACTTCATATCACGTTGTAATTCATTCATTTCCTGTTTCGTTTGACGCTGATGTTCCCTTTTTACCATAATTGTTTATAGGATAAAAATTGATTTATAAATGATAAAAATGCACGCGTAAATCACTTTTATTGTAAGTGAAAATAAACTGCAGTTTTAACCATGAACGTACGAAAGAAAATAAAAAAAGATTGCTTACTTCTGTATTGTTTTTCAAAAAACACTTCAAAATAAATTGACTCTTGAGGGGACATTTCACACATATGAAGGGTCGCTGAAGGGGTTCCTGGCATAAATGTTGTGATTACTGAAGGACCCGTGACGGGACTATTCTTTAATTTGAGGGTGCGCTGAGGGGGTTCCTTGAAGATTTTGCATGATATCACGGTTTTGCTAGGCTCTGCCTAGCCTATCACACCCTGTGATAGCAAAAACCCCTTATGCTCTTCAAGATGTTTTTTAAGTTTTTCATGTTGATGCAATAAAAACACAGAAAAGGAGAACAAACATGGAGATTAAAGTGAGAAATGTATGTCCGGTTGCTGTGAGTAAAGTAGATCGTTTAGCCAAAGAAAAAGGTCTTTCTAGACAAGCTTTTTTGAAAGAACAAATTGAAACATTATCCATTATGCAAGAAGTAGAAAAGCAAGAACAAGCTATTGATGATTTGTATAATCGAACGATAGATACAATGCAAAGATGTTCAGATGCGATGACAAATATGGATTGTACATTCAATAAACTCTTTGGGGAGGATGAAGAATAATGTCAGCAAGTAAACACAGGAGAATGATTTCTTTAAGTGAAGAGGCTGATGAATATGTTCATAAACATATGAAAGAAAGAGGCTATCGTTTTCCAGGGGATGCCATTGAAGATATCATTCGAGGGTATGAAAAATTAAGAAGTAATGTACCCCGATGAAACATTTTTAGATGCTGCTACAATTGATGCAATAGGTCAGGCTTACCTAAAAAGAGCGAGTGGATTTTACCAGTATTTAGACAGTGAGTTAAGTGAGGTAAAAGAAACTACAAAGAATACACAAATAGACACTAGAGTATTAATGAAGTTAATCAATAACTTATACGACCACTTAAACATTCAGAAGTTTAAGTCAATACAGTTCGATGAAACAGAAGCTACTAAGAAAGCCAAATGAATTGCGCTACATCAGATTCAAGAGGAAAGAATGCAGTTCATAAAAAAAAAGAAAACGGGAAGAAGCAGAAGAAATGGACCATTTATTTGAAGATTAATCTTAGAGGTTATCAAAGCAGGCTTAGGCCTGCTTTTTCCTCTTCCTTTGTAGAATAAAATCGAATAAAAAAGCTTGTCCTGAAAGGTTTTTTGGTGAAAGGTTACTTCAAAAAAGGCCTTCGTGATTAAAATAACTTGAATATGGATAACTTATTAGTTTTACTATGTTTAGTTTCAAATCATGTAACTGGATGTGAGAGCGTTTAAAGGTCATTGAACCCCTTCAGCAGATTATGGAATAGAAACTATTCATAATATCTTTAACAGTCTTATACAAAGCATATGAAGTTCGTGTATCTACCTTAATTAACATCTCCCCTTTTTATTTTAAACAAAGCAATAGAAATTCAACTAACTATATATCTCATGCTATGTTTCTTCATTTAAATTTTTAACTATGTATCGCCTTTTTCTCCAGTTCATTTATTAAAACGGAATATTCTTTCCTATGTTAAAATTTTTCGCTTATTTTTGCTTTGACTTTGCTTAATTAGAATAAACAGTCATAGAAATTGATTCACTGTCTTCTTTCTCAGTTAAATCTGTTGAATATTAGCTCATCGTATTCTAGACGTTGAACTTTTTGTTCTCTCTATAGATTAATCTGCCCATTAATAAGCAAGTAATGAATACCATCATATAAGAAAGCATTCCATACTGGTGGGTGTTCATCTGCCAAATAAATGAAAGAGATAAATAAAACAGTTTCGGATCAAATACTTCACTGAATGTCGTTTGAATAAGCTGCCTCAGTGTATTAAATAAAAAATTCAACACTAGAAAAATGATAAAAAAAAACAAGCACTTAAAGGAATAAGTACTTGTTTTTCAGCAACCATATATTCCATTGATTTATGAGGTTTCATGCTGTATCTCCTTCTGTTTTTGTGCAGATACAGGAATGGCATAAAAAGAGCTTTGACAAAAAGAAAAGTGCGTTCGATCTTGTGCATCGTATCGGTCTTGAAGGTATTGAAAAGCTGTTTGCAAGTTCCAATTAACCTCTTTCATGTTCTCTTCGTTCACGATATAAGATTGATTTCGAGTGAAGTCTTCTCTCTCTTGATGAGTAAATGCTGATAACTCAAGAAACGGCATTGTAGGCTTTATGCATATTCTAAACTGATACTCGTGTTTGAGGAAATTATCACTAATCGTGATAGATTTTGCATTTTTAAAAATAATGACCATGTGATTTTTCAAGAGAATTATACTATTTACACTGTTAGCAATCCGTTGAGCATGAAGAGGTGTCGTACAGAATGTTCCTAACTCTACTTTAACAAAAAGATCCTCGTATCTATATTCCACACCAACAACAAAGGAATGTCTCTGATTTTTCGCTTGTCTTTGATTGTACATGGCAATCATCCTTCCTCTGAAACTATTTGAATGGCAAGAACTACCCTCTTTTATAGATTCTTGAGTACCTATTTTTGCTTCTTTTGTTATTCAGTCAACGATTTAATCTTATTATCACCTTTTTGATCTTTTTCGTTATATCAAGATTCTTTTTTGTTTTTTCATAAGCAACTATTTTCTAATTCGAAATTAATAGATAATAAAAAATTGACGTTATTCTTAATACAATGACTGAAGAAGTTATATCTATCGCAATCCATTTTCTTCTTAAACATAATTGATTTTTAAAGGAGTTTAATAATTTAAAACCTGAAATTAAAAAAGGGATTTATGCAACTTACTCGTTCAATATCAAATAAGAACGATTTATAATTATAGTACAGTTTCTTATATGAGCTGGGTAGTGCGTTTTTTTATAGTACTTTTTTAAAAAAACACTAAAATTTGTAGTCTTTTTTTTCTTGAAGACTATAAATTTTAGTACTTAAATAAAAAAATGACCATATATATGGTCATTTTTCTAATCCACCGGACTTAGCTTTTTCAATAGCATCTTTTATATTTCTAACTGATAATTTCTTAAAAATGCTCTGAATTTGATTTTTTATAGTATTTTTAGACTTTGATAATTGTTCTTGCATACTCTGTCGAGAGTATCCTTTCTCCATCATATTAAATATAACCCGTTCGCTTTGGGTTAAATTGGTCAATTGTTGCTCATATTTTAAATCTCGATAATCTTCTAACATAGCTTCAATGGCTGTGAAGTTTCCAACATAGGTTGACCTTATAATATTAGCTATGTTATGCATATCTTTTTTTAGAATATAATTTACAGCTCCTGCTGCAAAAGCCTTAATTATGATATCCTTTTCGCTTAAACAAGTTAACATGATGACTTTCCAATTTCTGTTATCTACAGATTGCATCTTTTTTAATTCATACGCAGCGTGAATCCCATCCAGTTTAGCACCAGTTAAGTTAATATCTAAAAGAAAAATATCTACTTTATCAATATCCCTAGCTAGCCTTAAGGTATCTTCTTCCGTTGACCCATACCCCACTAACTCGATATCCTTTTCTGCTTTAATAATAGTCTGAATGCTGTGTAACCATTCTAAATCGTCTTCAATTAACACTACTTTTATTGGCTTACTCAAATCAATCATCCTCTATTTCTTAGTTGAGAAAGTCAGTTTGACATCTGTACCTACATTAACTTGACTGGAAATCTCTAGGTTTCCATCACTTTTTATCATCACATCATAACAATAATAAAGTCCCCATCCAGTATTTCCATCTTTTAATTTTTTCGTGGTAAAGAATGGACTCTTAACGTATTCCAAATTTTCTTTTGTTATTCCAATTCCATTATCAGATATGATAACTACAGCTTTTTTTCCTTTTTTATTTATTCTAACGTTTATAATGCCTTCTTTTTCTATTGCTTCAATGGCATTCTTAAACATATTCAAAAATACCTCTTTAGTCGGTGTTTTATCAAAAAAAGCATATACATCTTCGTCTAAGTATTCTTTAGTTATGACTATATGATTTTCAACAAACTCCACTTCTAATTCACTTATAACGTCATCTACTACTTCAGTAAGATTATTACGCTTTTTTACAATTGTAATGTCTTGTGTCTTACTGTTTATCTTTTCAACCATTTTCAGTAAATGATCAGATCCACTATCGACCATGTTCATCCCTTCGGCTGACAAATGATTTAACTCTGATGTATTTTCTTTAATCAACTTCATGCCTGTCACAATTCTAAATATTTGGTTTTTAATAGCATGATTCATAAGGCTAACACCTGTTAGAATAGCTTTATTCGCTTTAATTTGTGTCTGCTTTTCATATTTAATCTTTATGCCGTTCATTGATCCAACACCATCTTGCTTAAAGGCTCTCCATATAAAATAGCTGAAAGAGATGAGCATAAATACAATTACGTACCTCCAGTATTCGTGATGGTTATCAAATACACGTACAATATAATTTAATATAAGGGCTGACAACATAATTGGATGCATAATGGTAAAAGTTATAAAACGTGTTTTTTTCTTGTATGGATCTGATTCTGTAAAATAGGAATAAAGGTGTATTATGTAACCAGTTATAATATAAGGAACTCCCCAATAAAACAGTCCTTTAAAATCAGGGACGATGTCAGGTACATAAGTGGTTGTAAATATCATGACGATAATAGGAGTAAACAAAATATACTTTAAGTTGTTAATAGTTTTATTAGAGAATCGCTCTGAATAGACTATTGCATGCATAAGAACTCCCCAAGGGCAAAAGTAAATAGAGAAAAAACCTGTAATAATTCTCGCATAATAAAGGAAAGTGTTAAGCCAATTAAAGTTCATATGATGCGTATTCAAAATAGGGATAAATGACTCTATGATAGCCCTAGAAAGGCCTGCAGATGATGCACATGCCAATAGCAGTGTCATCCACCTTAACGGAGGATATTTAGGATCATAACAATAACATATTAAAGCAAATAATCCACTGATAACAAATAGAGCAACCATTAAGTTACCCCATCTATTACATTCAAAATTTGATTAGGACATTTCACTAAGTAGTCTGGTCTACCTGTTATAAGAAGTTCTTCTAAGTCATATCCCCATGTAACGGATACAATTTTTATGTTACTTTTTTTTGAAGCAATAATATCCCTATGCTCATCACCTATAAGAATAGTCTCATCCCTTCTTAAGTTATGAGATTTAATATAGCTATTAATTGTTAAATTTCTTCCAAAAAACCTTTTAGATCTAATAATTTCGTCGAAATACTCCATATCATTTAATTTCAAAAACTTCTCAATATTTTCTTTTGAATTAGCTGAAATTAGTACAAGCTTAAATTCTCGATTTTTTAATTCTCTTAAAACTTCTTTCATTTCACTATTAACTTGTAAATATGGAACTGATTTCTTATATTCTTTAACAACATCCATAACTAAGCTAGGAACTTTAAAGAAAGATACATTATACTCTTTAAAACGTTGGCGAAAAGTTATTGATCTAATGTAATCCATTTTCTCTTGAGGCATTTTTTCATAACTATACTTGTCTGAAAAGCTGTTAAAAAGGTCGTATACTAACTGGGCTGAATTAACTATCGTTCCATCAAAATCGCAAATAACTGTCTTTATCACGTTTCCACATCCATTTTCATTAAACAATCAGAATAAAAGGCGAACATTTATTCATGTTATCTAATCGTAACAAACTATAAACTTCTTTAAAATAGCACATTTTTCCTTATTTTGTAATTAAACCCTTTATAAACAAACATTCCTTAGAACTATATAATCTACTTTTTTAACTATATATGTAAAATATTTCTTATGTTATTTCCTATCACATACAAATAAGGACTATTGACTCTTATTCAAGATCTTAAATAATGTAATTAGCAATTACTAAATATGGAGGGAAAGTTGAGAAATACTCCTGCTAATAATTCTAAAAATATATAGTGTTTTCAAACAAAGTGACTACTTCACAATTCTTAATATCTCCTATTACTGTATCCCCGCCTTTATCTGCACTAAGTTTTGTAGTCCTTATTAAAAAATAGACTATAAAACTTAGTACTTTTACAAAGAAGAGACTATAAAAGTTCACACTACCCAACGAACCTGTTTAGCGCTATGCTAATATATGTATTACAACTCTCAGTGCAAAAAAAATACACCTTGAAAAGGTGATTTCTTCACCGACCTAGAGGTGACATCTAATAAATATACTCGTTTTGATATATTTTGCTAATTTTTATTGAATTATGAGACTAGTTAACGCTATAATAAAACTAACAAAAACGTGCGGATAGAAAAAAGACTTCAACTGTTTAAGTAGTGCGACAACACTCTTAAACCGTTCCCCCTAGAAACGGTAGGGAAAACACTTGTCGAAGTCTCTTGTTAATAGAGTTAGTTTTGTACAAAATAAAACTTATGGTTTTATTTTATACGAAATTGACATCTATTTCAAGGGCTTAGTTTATCTTAATTGAGGCATTGTTTTCCTTTTACAAGGGAGATAATGTCTTTTTTGTGTTCCTTAAAGGAGAAGATGAACAAATGACAAAGATATTGACTTGCTATTTACCCGATATAAATACCTTCAACGGACGATTCACATGGTTATGGAAAGAAACACCGACTCTTCGTAAAAAGAAAGAAGCGTTTTTAGAAACCCTTCGTACTTACTTTAAACAACAACAAGAAGCCCTACATAAAGTATTCCCTAAAAAACGTATGGAAATGTTAGATTACGTGATTTATAACCTTGTTGCTACAGGCATTCAAGCCATTCACTCCAAAACACTTATGGAAAAGTTTGATGTATCCCAAAGTACCGTTTCTCGCTTTGTGAAATCGTTAAAGGCAACACCGTTTATGATTGTGGCCCGTTATATCAAAGAAGATACGACAGGTGCTCATCCTGATAGCTATGTGTTTATCCTTAAAAGCCATACGAATTTTGATCAAATTTGTGAAGAAATCTTTTTTGCACACGATACAACAGGTATTCAAACGCTTCAACAAGAAGAAATGACAACTCCTGTGACAACTCCTGTGACAAGTCCAGAGAGTGCTGAAAACGTTGATACACCAAGCTTAGAGGGCGAAAAAGTGTCGTCCCCCTTTATTAACCTTGATTTACCTAAAAAGCATTTAAATAATCATTTAATATCTGCTTCACAGTCATTTGCTTATATCAAAGGTGTGCCTAAGAAAGTAAATAACGTGTACGCAGGTAAATATGGTCATCAACTAAAAGACTTCTATGCTCGTATTCAAAATGCAGCTAAAGCAGTAAAACGAGATACAGAGATTGAGATTGTGAAAGAACAAGTTCATGAAGTCGCTTATACAGCCATTGTAGGCTTAGATAAATATGTCCATGAAGCGAATCATAAGGGTACTACCCTATCCCTCGATGAAATGTGCCGTCTTGTTTATCAAATTGCTTACAATCAATTTACGAATCTACTTAAAGGGAATACAGAACAACAAACATCTGAGTCAGACATACATACTGAAGCTAAGACAGCTTTATTTAAGCCTAAACATATCATCCGTAAGGAATTGGTTCCTGCTTGGTTACAAGCTGAACAGGAGCAAAATGAGTGTACACAAGAAGAAACTATTTCTTTGGATCAACAGCTTGAAATGATTCAGTTAAAGCAAGATTTAGGGCAAGAACTAACGCCAGAAGAAGAAAACGTACTCAAAGAGCACAGTTCTACGTACAGTTCGTTAGAAATGGCGCAGCTAAAACAGGATCTAGGACAAGCCTTAACACCACAGGAACAAGCTTTATTGCACCAACAGGACCAGTTAAAAGGCTCCGTTTCCTAATTCAAAAGTGAAGAAATCCCTTGGAAGCTGATGTTTAGTAAGGGTATTATTATTTAGAACATACTTCTAAATAATCAATATATAAAACTACGTAGGAGGAGATCACGATGCCACATAAAATGACAATAACAGGATCTGCGACAGGACCATTACGAGAATACGATCGCTACGTTGCCTTTGATATGCGTGAAAAAGGTTCACCTGCTGCTCCTAAAGGACTGAAGAAGAGTACGTTTATTTCGTATACCGTGTTTGTTGCGAAGAAAGCCTTTAATAAAACCGGACTAACAAAAAAGAGTATTATGCATGAAAAAATCTTAATTCAAGGGGAACCCACGTTAGATATTCCCATTGACGAGTGCCCTGGGGAAATTGGTATCATCTGCTTCCAGATTACCGTTCTCCCGAATAAAAACGATAAAGAAGCCAATGAGTCAAATGATAAAAAAGAAGCGCAACAAGAGGCTTCTAAGGCACAGCAAGAGGTTGCAGCTACCAAGCAGGAAGAAAAACAAGAGCCTGTAGCAAAAGAAGCGAAACCTGTACAGCTAGAAGTGAACGAAACACCTGTTCAAGAGAAAAAGGCTGCGCCACAGAAGCAGCAACCTATTCAGCCCAAAGGGACAAAGGACGTCGTGAGTTTTGATGACATTATCGTTCCTGAAGCCTTCTTAAAGACACGTCCAAACCCTGTGAAAACAGAAGAAGTCATTGAATTTGTGAAGCGTACAGGACACCTTGACAAACCGTTAACGATTGAGAAAGAATCGAAGGTATTGAAAGATGGCTATCGTCGTTATATTGTGGCCAAAACCGTTAAAATGGACAAAGTTCCTGTTATCTATGAATATCAAAAATAAAGCATTTTTAGCTAAGAATTGCTAGTTATTCGTAATGGACAGCAAACAACTATAAGGTGTCCCCTTTCATAGTTGTTTGCTGTCTATTTATCTTGAAAGCCACTTTCTACATATAGCTCATCTACTATATGATTTCATTTTCATTTTTGATTGTATTATTATAAGTCCTTAAATTAAAAAGAATGCTTTAACTTTCCTTTTGGCTCTGCTAAACTTAATCATTTTATCTTTGATATATCATTAGTTGAATGAAGCTATTTTAGAGCTATTACCCTATTTGCGTGTTCTAATATCCGAATACTAGTTGAACTTAAGGTGAATTTAAGGAAGGATTCGGGTTTGCGAATAAAAAAAGAACTTATTTTTTAGTTAAAATGCATTTTTTGTTGAACTTAAGATTAACTTAAATGCATTTAAACGATAATTAAATCAATAATAAGTTTTTTCCGTTTCGTTTTAATCAATAATGATAGTTATTGATTAAAAGATAAAACAATAATCTTATTCAGGAATTGGTTATTACATTATTATTGCTTTAAGATTTACATAGAAGAAGTTAGCAGTTAATATAGAATCAATAATGAGATAAGAACAATGTTATTAGAATCTACGTTAATAATCCTATGGTACGTTTCACTTCAAAATCAATTGCCTGATTCTTGTATTATATTAATTATTAATTGACATATGGAGGTGTAGTTATGTCTGAAAAATTGTACTTACCAAAAGAAGTGGTAAATATACTGGGTATCTCTGGAGATTTGCTTCGTAAATGGTGCGAAGAATTCAATATTATTACAGAGTGGACAGGCACTGATTATGGAAAAGGTCATAGAAGGTTTACAAAAGAGAATCTAGAGACACTTAACAGTATAAAGAAGAAAATTCATGAGCAAGGTTGGTCCTGGGATCAAGTGAAACAATGGCGTAATGGTGAAGAAATGACTATTAATGACCACGTAGAACGGTCTATTTTAGAAAAGAAGATAGATCACCTAATTGAAGGTCAGAACCAACAAATAGAATTTAACAGGATTCTTTCAGAAAAATTGGAGCTTCTAACAAAGGAACTTATTTCTACTCAAAAGGAGTTAGCTATTGCAAATAAAGAAATTGCAGCAACAAAGCAGCAAATGATTGAAGTAAAAACAGAAAATAAAGACTTAGAAGCATACATAGAAAACAGCCTAAAAAAACGTGATAAAATTCTTCTTGAAAACATTAGAAAAACTCAAGAAACGCTAAAAGATAATTCAGCTGAACAGGAGTTAAATCAAAGCAAACAGAATTTTGAAGAACTGATAAATACTAATCTAAAAGAGTTATTAAAACAAAGAGATGAAGACCTTTTAAATGCATTTACTCATACTCAAAAAGAGTTGATTAAAGAACAAAATCAAAAGAAGACATTATGGCAAAAGCTATTCTCAAACTAGGAAAAATCATTCCTAGTTTTTTATTTTGTTAACTAAAAAATAATAAAAAACAATAATATCTTTATTTAATTATTTATCAATTTCATAAGAATATCTAAATCGGAATTTACTTATGATTGCTTTAATTATCATTTTAAGATTAATTTTATGTTAAACTGAATTTTATTGCTTAATTATAACAAACATGCTGTGAAATTATTGAAAACATCAACGTGCAAAAAATCAATAATTTAAAAGATAATTCATTTATTCTTTGACAAACACAACTTTAAAATGTTTTAAGTTTAATAAAACCGGAAATGAATCATTATTGTTTTATTTCCGAGTTTATAGATTTGTAATTCCCTAAATAAAACAGGAATTCAAAAATAGATTTTTATTTAACAAAAGATTTAATCCTCTAAAAATAAAACTCTAACATTTATCAATGCTACAATTAGCTCATCTGGCACCATGACGACTTTGTTATATCTAAATTATTGACTCAAATCCAGTAGATATTACACTTTAAAATTAAGATAGCACTATTTAATGATTTATTAGATTAATCTCTTTAGATAGTTTATGTTTATATAGCTAAATGCATCGCTGAATCAGGAAAAACCATCACGATGAGGGGAGAGGCCAAATATTTAATCTATGACGTTAGTAAATAGCTAAACATGATAACATACCCTCAATTGAGAATACCGATTACTATAGTAACAATAGCATTACAAGATGTAATATCTCGTTCTCTTATTAATTGAAGGTTTTAACGTATATACCTAGAATAGTTCTCTTGATAAGAGGAGGTGATCATATGTTGAGAGTCATAACCGCAGAAGCAGCATATACCACCGAAGAATTAGCTGATATACTTGGTTTGCCCATAGCAACTATACGAAAATACAACTTCCATTTTGCCAAAATTGGTGTGCAATTCACTAAAAAAAACGGTAGATTAGCTTATACGAACGACGACGTTACCATCTTTCATGAACTAAAAAGAATTTATGCTCATCCCGAGATGACCTTAGAAAAAGCCGTTATAACCGTTGCAAAAAAATTCAACCTAGTACCAGACACTCCACCAACCATTTCAACTGAAAAGCAAACCCTTAGCTTAGAATCATGTGAGGTACAAATGAAAGAGATACAAAGCTATATCGATGCCAAGTTTGAGGAACGCGAACGTCAATTAATCTCAATGGCTCGTGAAATTCGATCGTTAAAAAAAGCACAACAACAAAAGAAGAGTTTTTATAAGTGGTTAAAAACCTTTTTTGAAAAATGATTTGCTAGAATGGTCGTATCTCGTTATTTAATATTCACACAAAAAACCTTTTCCCTCTAGATAAAGGTTTTTTGTGTGAAGTCTAATTTCAAAGAATACCGGTAACAAAGACCGCCCAATATGTATCAGTGTATAAGGCGGTCTTAACTGTATTCATGCTATATGATTATGACCAAAATATCGACATTATTCTAGAAGCTTCTAAAAAATACATATTAAATTTATTCGTTGTGCTTATGTAGTATTTTGATGTCTTAATAGATGATATGGTATTGGCTTGTCCACTATGACTTATTTTTAACGTTTTATTTTTAGTGAAATTTGGACATAACTAGAGTAATAACAAGTAAAGGGGTATCTATAATGTTCGGGTTAGGAAAAAGGCGAACTAGACTTGGTAAATGGATTGATAAAAGAAACATTAATCAAGAATGGCTTGTAAGAAAGTCAGGATTAGGTAGAAGTACGATTGGTGATTTAGTAAACAACTCCGAAAGGTTGCCTACACAAAGAACTATGAAAAAGATATTACAAGCATTAAGAAGGATTGATCCTAATATTAAGAGCGAAGATTTTTGGGATATTTAAATATGCTTATTACAGTTCTTTTTTATTCCTTTAGAAAGTTTGTTTCTCCAAGTATATAAAAACAGGCTTTAGTAATCGTTTAAAAGCCTGTTTTTAATTCGCCGTTAAAACGGTCCTATTCATCAAATTGCTCCTCTTTACATGCTAGCGTGCTCGAAACATGTCATTAACACATTGAATGGCGATTTCTAGGGATTTATCAGTATTTAAACAAAAAAGCGACCTTATTGGCCGCCGTGATTCTACTCGCTATTTTCGAATAAATTAAAAGAAAGTTGCTCAGATCTTTTCCTATGGTAATAAGCATTTTTAACTCTTTTTACGTGCTCCCTATTTTTAACGTAATAATCTCGGTCGCGAACAGAAACGCAGCCTTTGCAGTATGGTCCAAGTTGACCAAATCCATCGCTTTTATGATGATAGTTCTTTGCATGTTTTAATTCGCCGCATTCACGGCAAGTTTTAGCGACAACTTGTCCGTCAGCGTCTGTAAAGTATACGAATCCTCTCGGCTTTTTTCTTTCCTCATATTCCTGCGCCAGTAGTTCTTCTCGTAGACTCATATTCGCTCACCTCCTCGGTTGCCTTGGTATTGCTACTTATTCTCTTTTATTATACGAATTAATTCCATTCGATACCAGTATGCAAATCTATTACCTTCTCCGCGTATGACAGTTTCGTCTCCTGCAGACGCCTGGATTGATTCAACTTTATCTAATTCTTTCTATGTTAATGATTACGCTGTTTCCATAACCCTTTGCAAATGCGCGGATGAAAGGTGTATAAACAGGCTACCTTTCATTATTTTGAGGTAGCCTGTTTTTGTGTGATTAAAAACACTTTTCTAGTACTCTATGTTAAGTTGATTTTAATTCCCCCAGAAGAGGAGGTGATTCTTGACCTTACTTCTTTTGTTTGTTTGGAAGACCCCTTATATTTCTCCATAAGTTCGTGAATGCTTGCTACTTGTATGATACGGATATGATCCGAAGATACTGCATAACGAACAGGTGTAATTAAAATTACAGAAGGGAAGATGGCTGCTTGATCTTCAGGCTGCCACTGCAACGTTTTCCACTCATCTGAAAAGAAAAACTCCTCGTATAGATTGATCTTCGCTTGCATTTTCTGTTCTGAATACTGATTTCGTTGAATTTCAACCCAAAAAGGGGATCCTTTAAAGATACAAAACAGATCTGGTTCGATACCTCCTTTTCGTCCAGTGGGCTTATCTTCCACAATGACCTGTTTAGGCGCACTGTACGTACACATTTGTTTATAGATATCTAGAATTGAAAGGAAATGGAGTATTTTCTGCGAGTTCTTTTTGATCTTTGCATCCACAGGCAAATAGGCGGTCGGAGAATACTGCTGTGTGCGTTCAATGAGTCCTAATCGATATAAACGTACCATGACACTATTACACGCATTTACAGGCGATTTCAGCTGTTTAAAGAAGCGTTCTACTAATGAGTCTCGATCCACAGCCCGAAACTGATTGATAAACCCAATGATGTCTTTATCACGCTGAGATAGTCGAAAACTCATCCCTGTTCCTCCTTCTCTAATAACCCAAAGATAGACTGTGACACAACCTCTAGTTGCGGTTCAGGATCTTTCACATGTGTTTTATAAGGGGAAAGCATTTCCTTACAAGCTTCTTCATCTAAGAAATAGGCTTGAAACTCTTTCACGTCATCAATCTTAATTTTCATACGACCTCTGGCAGCTGCATCAATTTCTTCTGCTCCGAGTACTCCAGCTACTTTCGCATTCGTCGCATCGGCTTGCCTTCCAGAGATCCGAACCCTTAAATTGGCTTTTAACGCAGAGTTTAATAAATCAGCATCCGGACGCTGCATGGCAATAATCGTATGAACACCTAGTGCACGACCTTGGCTGGCAAACTGTTGAATCATCTCTACAAGATCCGTTTCTCTCTTCACTATGGACATTTCATCAATTACCACAACGATACGAGGTAGCTTAAAAGGAAGCCTGCTGATATGTGTGACGCCATGCTCTAACAGTAAATCCCCTCGTCGATACATTTCAGCTCGTAACAACGCAAAAGGTTTTCTCATGTCTTTCGCTTCAAAGCAAAGCGCATCCACGTGGTCAATCCCATGAAATAAGCCCAAATCGGCTCGTTTAAGGTCCACTAAGACTAAGCGCAAGTCTTCAGGAGAGGTATACTTCACCCATGTGGTGAGAATCACGCGCATTAAGCTGCTTTTTCCTGCCCCAATTTCGCCAGAAATCAGTAACGTTTCTAAATCCGCAAAATCCCATGAAACAGGGTTTCCATAGATATCTTGACCAATGCATACTGGGAGCTCCATTTTCTCAATATAAGGATGAATGATCTCATAACTATAATTGAGCATCTTTGGTAGGCTTTTGTGATGAACAGTAATACTAAAGTTCTTTAAGCTGCCGTTTATTTCGATGTTGCTGCCTAATACTTGTCGTAAGGCCCATCTTTTTTTATTTAGAAGTTCAGGATTGATACCATTTAGTAAGGAAAAGGCGTACCGAGTGTACGTTTGATGGTGATCGATTCGATGAATCTTTGGAAACAGATAGGAGGTACGGTCCCCACGTTTCACCACCCGGTAAATCTCTGCCGTACGAAACGCTTTAAGCAATTGGCCACGCAATTTTAGTTTTTCAAACATCTAAATCCCTCCTCAAAACATAAAGGTCACAAAAAAGTAAATTAAGGCGCTATAGAAGGTGACAGGTAAGATAAAACGCATGACCTTTGCGAACTGATCCACAAGATCAATGACACCCCATCGCTCTAATACCCGTTCGATGATAGCAACCCCTAAGACAATGCCTCCTATGGTTAGAATAGTAGGGTCAAGCATGGCAAATGGACTAAATGGAACAAAGGAATAAGCCCTGAAGGGACGAGGTCTCGTGAGAGATGATTGGAGGGTTAAAGGAAAGATCTTTTGAAAATGAAACCTTTGTGTTTTTCTCATGTTGATACCTTCTTTCATTCTTTAATTTTTTTGCCTTTCACGCCTTAGTTATTTCAGCTCAACACATCCGGTCGCCCCCTTCGCCTCTTCGGCTCAGCTCCCTTACAGATTCCATGAAGGGCGTCATTACGCATATAAAGCTTGTATTAACGCGGTAGCGATACTGAACTAGACACTAATTAGATAATGAAGCTAAGATTCTTTAGATACTATGTAGCTACTGTAGTAAGCTTGCCTGTCCAGTCAAAAAATAAAAAAGAACCCTTACTGCAGTAGGGGATTAGTAGGTAGTTAGGTAAGATGCGCTCGGTTTTTATATGCTAGGGGTTGTCCTAATAGCTTATTCTTCTTATGAAATGGACGAGACATTTGATGTTGTCCAAGTGAACAAAAATAAAGGGCAAGCAAAACTACATGATCTTATGACATAAAGAGAAAAAACTTATAGAGGGAAAAAATAACAGGATTAATGAGTTTTAGCCGGGGGTAAAGTCAAATAACTATTTCAAAAGGAGAGAGTGATTTATGGAAATTCTATGGATGCTAATTGTAGGTGGAATTATCGGTTGGCTTGCCGGTTTACTTACAGGGCGTGACGTTCCTGGAGGCATTATTGGTAATATTATCGCCGGTTTTATTGGTTCTTGGTTAGGTGGTCTGGTCCTGGGAAGTTGGGGACCAGTTATTGGTGGTTTTGCCATCATTCCAGCCATTATTGGAGCAATCATTTTGGTGTTAATCGTAAGCTTTGTTCTAAGGAAAATGGAACAAAAAAAGAATCATGGTCATCATGCATGATAAATCGAAAAAAATTAAATTGGAGTGATTAAAAATGAGAGAAGAAAGTAAGTCTGTGTTAGATGATTTTGTTGAAGATAATCAATTTGAATTAGATTCTTACCTTACTTATTTGTTCGATCAAATTAATAATGATATCGAAGTTCTGTCAGAAGCTTAATGAGAAACCAGATATTTTATTATAAAGAAAAAGAGAAAAAAATAAATCAGAATATAACATAAACGGCCTTAGTAACTTTGGTTACGATACATAGGGTCGTTTATTGTTATGGAGAATGTTTAAAAATAAAGTGAAGATATCCTTCTCTATAGGCAATGCTCAAAGATTATTAATTACTTTAACTGCTGCTTTAGTAAAAATCTATTGGTCCTATATTTTGATTAAAGACCTTTCAAAGTGCGAAACAAAGGACTGTAAATATGATTAAAAAGGCGCCTCCTCTGTATGGAAAAGTCTGTCCACTATCAAAAAGAATTTATCTACCTTAATAAGCTAACTGTTTATTAAATCATTTTATAATAAAGGAGATGGAAGTGTGTTTGGATTCAGTGATATGCCTAAGTTCTTGTTTTCTTTCTTACTTGTACTACCACTTGTATCTCTTGTTCACCAATTAGGTCATTCTATCATGGCAATCTTTTTCGGAGGGAGAGTGGATTTTACAATTGGAAAAGGAAAAACCATTTTTAAATGGAAGAAAGTTAAAATAAAATCAGTTTACTTTTTGGATTCTTTTTGTGTATATGAGAAACTAAAATACGACAACCGATTTACCCATGCCTGTGTCTATGCTGGAGGTGCCATTGCTAATTTAGCCTTTATTTTCCTTATAAATGGCTTAGTTATGGCTGACATCCTTTCAGCAAGTCTCTTTTCTTACCAGTTTGTCTACTTTTCTGTTTATTATATTGTCTTCTCGCTACTACCCATCAAATACACAGAAACAAATTCAAGCGATGGACGTGCTATTTATGATGCATTGAGATATGGAAAAATAACATGTAACCCTGATTAATAAAGCTGAAATAATGATGTGAAGCGATAGGTTTGCGAAGCTACATGGGATTCACTTTTACGTAATGAAGTAGATGATAAAAATAAAATTACTTTAAATAATATGGTTAATCCAGCAATTAGTGTTGAAGTTGATAAATAATTGATATCAAAAAACCTTCTACTCCTGTCAGGTAGAAGGTCATTTGTGTGATTGAAATGTCATTGTATACCCTGCGAGAAAGGTAACACATTTATTCATTGCCAATAAAATTATTAAACAGAGTACATAGGAAAACCCTCTATCCTATAGATAGAAGGCAAGATAAAACATACTATAAACAAAGGTAGGTGACTTAGATAACTTTACATTTATTTTTATACCCAAAAGGAAAGAACTTAAACAGATAAAAAACCCTTCTACCCATAGAGAGTAGAAGGTCACATGGATCACATACTGTTAAAAAAAGTTAGTTGATTATAGATTTTAACCCGAAAAATAAAATTCAAACATCTTACATAAAAAATATGTGGTTGGCCTAATAGCTTATCTTTTTCATGAAATGGACGAGACATAAGGACTAAAGTAGAATGTGATGAGGAAAAGGGAGAGCTTGGTGAATCAAATCATATGAAACTAATACAAAAGAACCGACAATTGAATGCCAGTTCCTTTGTATTGTATAAATGTAGTCATTCTTCATCTTCATAAATAAATAAGCCATTTACCAAGGTCTCAAAATCAGGAGCTAATTCAAAAATAAGTGTGTCTGTTCCCCATTCTAAATCCATATAAATTATAGGAGGGTTATCTTTTGTATCCCGATAGTCAAATGCAACCCACCAATGTCCCTCTCCACATAGTAAAACAATATCTTTTGGTAACTCCCATTCTTCTATATAATAATCACTGGATAAAATGCCTTCTTTCCCTATTCCATAAATCTCAGGGACATTTACATGATCGTCTGCCCAATTTGTTGGAACGGAGGTAGGGTAGTCACAATATTTTAAAGAGCCTCCATTTTGCATTTTACATAACTCAATATAGGATTTTGGCAACTTCACACCCAACTTCTTTTCTGCATCGTTGACCATTTCTTCTGTTAATTTCTTTGATTGACTGTATCCATCATCCCAAATATCTCTCATTTCCCCAACCCTTTCAATCAATACCAACTAAATGCTTTTCTTCATGCCACATTCTCGACATTCACGTAAGAAAACGCCACCTTTTACGGAACTTTTGAAGTAAGCTGAGTTGCAGTTGTCGCATCTGCCACTGACCTTATCCGGAAATTCAGCGTAGTCATAAACTTTAGTAAGATCGATTTCTTGCTGCTGTTTCTCTTCCATGTCGATCACTCTTTTCTAATTGCCTTTTATTAGCTTACCACAAAAAGCGAAGGTGACATTATTTTATGTAAAACGAACATCAATTAGCTCACTTAACCTCATTTTATTTTTTAATTCGAATACTTCCTCGATAAAAACAAACAAATTCCCCAGGGAATCAACAGATTGGATGAATCCCTTTTCTGTAATACATTGTCCCTTTTTGTAGTATGTAAGATAAACTTGGCCTTTATTTTTACACACCTCACTATTAAAGATAAAGCTTAATTATCCTCCAATTTTACATCATTTCAATCTCCTTCTTTAACACACTTGCTGCGCTGTAAAAAGTGGAATTATATGTTTCATTTCCTTGTTATAAAATATAGAAGGTTAGTATCGTTCTTAATCATATATCTCAAATTTTTAGTCATATTAAGACCGGAAATTTATTAAACAGATGCACAAACTATGTTATAATGGTGATGGGAATAATACGTGAATTGCCTAATGTGTTCAACGTAGCAAAAAGCCACTTGTAGTATACAAGTGGCTTTTACTTATTAGAAATCTATATACTTTTATTTACAGTGATTAATTAAAGATAGAAAAAAATACATATAGACGAGGTGTAAAAAATGATTAATCTATATACGACAACCAGCTGCGTTTCTTGCCGAAAAGCAAAGGCTTGGCTTGAGGAACATCAAATTGATTATATTGAGAGAAATCTATCGTATGAACCTATTACAGAAGATGAAATTAAAAATATTCTTAGTATGACAGAAAAGGGTACAGATGAAATTATTTCTACAAGATCAAAGATCCCTCAAAAGTTAAATATAGAGATTGATGCACTGTCGTTACAGGGTCTGTATGATTTGATAAAGAACCATCCTTTTATACTTAAACGCCCTATTATCATACAAGATCGTAAAATACTGCAAATCGGATATAAAGAAGAAGAGATAAGAGCTTTTATTCCTCGGAAACTTCGTACTTTCACGATGACAGAACAGGCAGTAGTAGGTGATCATTAGAGGGTAATAGAAGAGCAATCAACGACTGCCTTAACTTCTAAAGTAGATTGTAATAAAAGGCATCGGCAGTGTAGTAAGGTATATATTTCAGATTCTAAAAATGAGTAAACACAACTACATCTACATAAAAAGGAGAAGGGTAAAAACTCTTCTCCTTTTACTATATAATCCTCTATATTTAGATACTCTTCTTCATGCCGCATTCCCGACATTCGCGTAAGAAAATACCACCTTTTACAGAACTTTTGAAGTAAGATGAATTGCAGTTGTCGCATCTGCCACTGACCTTATTATCAAGACCCAAATCGAAAAAAAACATAGAAAATAAAGGTTAATACATATTGTACATGACTAATATGTATTAACCTTTTAATCTTTGCTCAACAAACACGCCCGTTTGATGACTTCCTTAAACATCTATGGGCCTAACATCTGAAAACAATATCTAAGCTATCGTTGTAATTATCGGTTGATCCCTTGTAATAATTATTGTGTGCTCATATTGTGCACAAAGACTATTATCGGGCACACATAAAGTCCATCCATCCGAACTTTCAACTGTATACTCTGCTCCAGTTGATAAAAAAGGCTCAACAGTAATAACCATACCTTCTTTCAATACTCGTTTATCATGCTTGTCATAGATAGGTAAAATATCTTCAGGTGCCTCATGTAAAGACCTTCCAATGCCGTGACTGCAAAGATCCGTAAGTACCTTGTAACCACCTTTTTGGGCTTCATTTTGAATAATTCTTCCGATTTCATTCAATCTCACCCCATGTTTAAGTGAAGAAATAACTTTCATCATGGTATTGTGTGTGTATTGACAGAGACGTGTTACAGAAGGGTTATATAAAGGGATCTGAAAGGAATGACCTGCATCGGCAAAGTAACCATTTAACTCAGCAGAGACATCAATATTTATTAGGTCACCTTCTTGAATCTTCCGATTCCCCGGTATTCCGTGAGCAACTTCATGGTTAATGCTAATGCATGTGTTACCGGGAAAATTGTAGGTTATCTTGGGTGCAGAGACCGCACCATATCTTCTTAAAAAACGTCCCCCGATTTCATCCAATTCTTTGGTCGTCATTCCGGCACGTGTCTGATTTTTCATTTCACTTATTGTTAAAGCAACGATTTTGCCGATTTCCTTAAGCCCATCAATATCATCCTTACCTCCAACTGTCATATATGAACCCTCCAATTTTTTGATGTTTTCATTTTACCCAAAGTAATGTTTCCGATTCTACATAAACTGGTCCGATTGCTTAATATCACTTATTACAAAGTTACCAAACTCATACCACTCACCCCCTTAATCATGTTAACGCTCGATCTGAAGACCTCATCACGCCTCCATTTGCAACAAACTTAAGCTCCTTTATAATCTATACATATTAAACTATATGTATAGTATCTAAATAACGAATCTAATATGTATAAGAAAAGAGGATATATGCTCGTATATTGAACATAATACCCTCTTATTAGTTTAGTCTATTTAATGTTTATCTGGATATTCGGCATAATCATATACTTTAGTGAGATCTATTTCTTGCTCTTTCCCTTCCATTTTGATCACTCTTTTCTAATTGGCTCTTATTAGATTACCACAAATAGTGAAGATGACATTATTTTATGTGAAACGAACATCAATTAGTTCACTTAACCTCATTTTATTCTTTAACTCAAATACTTCATCAATGAAAATAAATTCATCCCCCAGGGCGTCAACAAATTGGATGAATCCAGTATCGCTTATATGTTGCCCGTTCTTATAATATGTAAGGTATACTTGTGTATTTGTATGTAGTGCCTCAATCAAGGTGAAATTGATTTGTTCCATTTGCTCTTCCTCCATGAGAAAATTCACTCTTACTGCCGGCGATGCATCCGCCTGGAAACGTTTATCTCAAAATAGAAGTCGTCCGATTCCATTTTGTTTATAAAAATCTCTCTGTCTATTTCTTCAAGCTCCCAATCTCTAGTGCTTTTATTACATATTAGTACACCATTGAATCCTTTTACTAACTCAATAAAGGTTGCTCTCCTATTTAAAAAGAAGTTGATACGCTTCATGGGTTCTAAAGTTATACCCTGGATTCTTTTATCGTTGTCCATCTCAGTAAATAAAGCTACTATCTCCGATATTTGTGTTTTTAGAAATGCTAAGATTTCTGGTGAATCTTTTATTAGACCTCTATCTTTCAACTCAACTGGGATGTTTTGTGCAGCAGCAGCCAGTTATTTAAACAATATAAAGTGATACTTAGTATCCGTAGGAAACTTTCGTAAAATCAGAAACACCTCATGTGTAATTCTATATCCCAGCTCAATGATTTCTTCAGGAGAAAGCTTCTCCAACTTATTTTTTACATTACCTATCAATATAGATGGATCTTTAGCATCCTGCTTTTCTGACTTATTTAAAAAAGTACTTAAAATAGTAAGTAACAAATTATTCACCTCTTCATTTTATTTCAGCATAGATTATTAAAATCCTTATTAAAATTCGATATCTTTTTTGCCTTTAGTACTAAAAAATATGAAAGCAGTAACGATAAGACTAAGTAATCGTAATTTGATGCCTAGAATATGCTTCACGTAAACTGAAAAGTGATAAAATAGAAATAAATTGAACGTACAAATATTTAGGGGGAGCAATAATGTATAAAGAAAAGTGGTACCATTCGCCTTGGATTATCGGCTTGTTATTCGGACTGTGGTTTTTTGTCATACCTTTAATCTTAGGAATTATCCTTATAATTAAACGCAATAAAGCTCTAAAGAACGCTCAAAACTTATGGAAAGATAATAACATTGATGAAATACTAGCTCTTCAATTTCCTATAAAAAAATTGAAAAAAGAGCTTGTTGAATTAGAGGAGAGTAAGGAAAAAAGACTTAATGAGTTAAATGAAATAGAAGTTATATCTAACCTGGTCGATGATAAAAAGCAATTAAATAATACGGTTGAGGAATTGAGAGCACAAAAAGACACTCTTTTAACTGAAGTTGAGGAAATTACATCCGTTGCAAACGCAGTTGAGGATAAGAAAAAGGTTATTCAGTCTATTGAAGAGTTGAATTCTAAGAAAACAGACGTTATAAATGAAATCTCGTTGGTACAAGAAGAGTTAATTTTATTAAAAGATGAGCAACTTATGCAATCATTTGGTTTTTATGAACCTAAATATGGATTCGAAACTTCAGAAGTTTATCAATCAAAGTTAGCTGATATTCGTAAGCAACAGCAACAATTAGTAAAATCCAAAGAGGCTACAAATCACTTCTTAGATTGGACTATTGGGGATGATAAGAAAAAAGGAAAAGAATTCATATTAGATACAATTAAATTAACATTACGTGCATTTAATAATGAGTGTGATAATGCCATTTCTAAAGTGAAATTTAACAATATAGAATCGAATGAAAAACGAATTAAAAAAGTCTTTGAAGAACTAAATAAACTTACTGATATGCAACAAGTGTCTATTAAAAGAAAGTATTTGGAATTAAAGCTGGAAGAATTGTATTTAAAATATGAGTTTGAACAAAAGAAACAAGAAGAGAAAGAAGAACAACAGGCTATTAAAGAACGCATGCGCGAAGAAGCAAAAGCCTTGAAAGAATTAGAAAAAGCCAAAGAAAAAGTTGAAAAAGAAGAAAAACACTTTGTTCAAGCTATTGAAAAAATGAATGAACAGCTTTCAACTTCTAACGATAATGAAAAAGAAAAATTGTTAGATAAACTTAGAGAGCTAGAGAGACAGCTTGAAGAAACAAAGAAAAATAAAGAAGACGTTTTATATCGAGTGCAAAATACACGGGCCGGTTATGTTTATGTTATTTCAAATATAGGGTCTTTCGGTGAAAATGTATATAAAATTGGAATGACTAGACGTCTTGAACCAATGGATCGTGTAAAGGAGCTAGGTGATGCTTCGGTTCCTTTTACATTTGATGTTCATGCTATGATTTTTAGTGAAGATGCTCCTACTCTTGAAAATGCTATCCATAAGGCTCTGACCCATAAAAAAGTTAATAAAGTTAACGATAGAAAAGAATTTTTCAGAGTTAGCCTTCAAGAAATTGAGGATCTTGTTAAAAGTAATCATAATAAAACAGTTGAGTTTACTAAATTAGCTCAAGCTGAAGATTACAGAAAATCATTGACCTTAGAAAAAAATTTGTTACAAGAAATTTCATAATGATTTTTATATTTTGCTAACTAAAAGTATAAAGTGGCATAATATACGTTTATTTACGGACTAAATAAAGACGTATATTGACAGTTCTCAATAACAATGTGCTCTGTCGAACATGAAAGAGTTATGGGAGGATTATAATGATTATTTTTTTAATTATATTTGCATTATTAGCTGGGATGGCTTTACCTACTCAATTTAGTGTCAATGCTCAATTGAGATCTGTCGTACATTCCCCTATCATTGCCTCAACTATTTCTTTTATAGTAGGTGCAATTGTTTTGCTTCTTATATCTTTGTTCGGAAAAGGCATGAGTGTAAATAAAGAATGGCTCGCAGCACCTTGGTGGGTATGGACTGGAGGCCTGTTAGGAGCTTTTTATGTAGTTGCATCCATTGTACTTATACCTCGTCTAGGAGCTACTGCTACAGTTGCTTATATTCTTGCAGGTCAAATGGTTGCTTCTACTTTAATTGACCATTTTGGATTAATAGGAGTGCAAATGCATTCTTTAAGTATTCCTAGAGTGATAGGGGTACTTTTAATCATTTTTGGAGTTATCATCATTCAAAAATTTTAAAATGTATTAATAGAAGAAAATAGTTTTGAAATCGACTATAAACCTAACGTAATAAAATATAAAAAATAACAAATGCTTACCTAAACAAGCACTAACTGTTTCCTATTTTAGTCAGTGCTTGTTTTGAATAAGTTTTTATTATGATTACGCTTATACTCCATATATTTTTGACGATATTTTTGACGCGCTTTTCCTCTTATTCTACCAAAAATGTTCGTAAAATTGTATGATTTCCAAAAGACGTTCGTAATTAAATTTTAAACTTAAACGAACGGTAAAAATGATAGAATTTATATTCAAAACAAATGTCCGTAAACGTATACTTTTACAGACGATGTATTTGATTCTGTTTCAAAACGTTAAAGGAATAAAGTCAAGGATTTCCTTTTAATTCTTCTTGTCTTAATTTTTATCTTCTTCTTTCAGGTTCTTATACAACTAAAGGGGCAGTTTGATTGAGGAAGGGATCAGATGGTTTTTTCTAATTGCTGTTTCTTGTTTATTTGGTATGAGTGCATCTGTAGAAGAGTTTGATTCATTAATTGAAACAATGGAAGAAAATAATCCTGAAGAAACTAAACGAATAGAAGAAACGTTTGGCGATACCCCTAAGTGAAAGTTAATGGATACCATTTTGATACGCAGCAAATGTTTTGGGGATTATTGGTTAGTTATAATTCTTTACTAATCGTTCTAAAAATGTTATTGTTTAATCATGGTTTGAAATTTATGTCTTTATTTTAGAATGTTCATTCTACAATAGATTATGACGTTTGTTTTTGTTAGTATTGACTCATGGATTTTTTTAAGGAGAAATAAAATGGCTAGAAGTAAAGAATTCGACGAAAAAGCAGTATTAAGAAAAGCAATGGATCTTTTCTGGGAACAGGGTTATGAAAAAACATCCATGCAAGATTTGGTGGATCATATGGGGATACACCGCAGGAGTATATATGACACATTTGGTGACAAGCGTTCATTGTTTTTAGCTTCCCTTAATCACTATGAAGAGCTCATCGTCAAGAAGATGGAAAGTATAATTAGCAGCACTTCATCCACTAAACAGGCGATACGTGATGTTTTTATTTTCGTACTGAATGCCATTGAACAATACCCAAAAGGTTGTCTATCAGTAAATGCAGCCGTTGAATTATCTTTGTTGGACAAAGAAATTGGACGCATAGTTACAAAAATGTTTAACCGTACTGAAGATATGTTTAATAACCTTATAAAACGGGGCCAAACTAGTGGAGAACTATCAAAAGAAATCGATTCTGATAACACATCTCGTTTCTTACACAACAATTTGGTAGGTATAAGAGTACTAATAAAAACTAATTATGATAAAAAAGAATTAGAAGGCATCATCGCTCTAGCACTTTCAGTGTTAGACTAGCTTTCTTTTTTTGTCTTTTTTAGAACGTTCATTCTAAAATTAATATGAAACAAACCATCATAATGCATACTTATAAAATCGTATTTTTAATTTCTAAGGAGGAACACAAAAATGACAAACTTTAAAATACCAACAGAATCAGAATTTATTGAAGCAGATGGAATTCGTTACGCATATAGAAAATTTGGTACACAAGATGGTATACCAGTAGTATTTCTTGTTCATTTTAGAGGAACGATGGAAAACTGGGATCCAAATATGATTGAACCTATTGCAAATACACGCCCGGTAATCTTATTTGACAATAAAGGAGTTGGTGAGACTGATGGACTAACGCCTACTACAATTGCTGATATGGCAAAAGATACAGCAACATTTATAAAAGCTCTTGGATTAGAACAAGTTGACATTCTTGGTTTTTCCATTGGTGGCATGGTTGCACAAGAGCTAGCTTTACTAGAAGGAGATTTGGTAAGAAAAGTTATCATGGCAGGTACTTCGCCTGAATCTGGCATTAATCCAAATCCAGAGATTTTTGAGAGAATGAATCGTCACGGCGGAACAGAAGAAGATGGAATAAATGATTTTATGTTCTTTTTCTACGAGCAAACCGAAACAAGTAAATCTGCAGGAATGGCTTCACTACAAAGAATTTTCAATCAGAAAAAAGTAAACAGTTCAGAACAAGTAAAAGAGGCACAATTACAAGCCATTGCAAAATGGGCTAAACAAAAATCTAATCATGATTATGAATGGTTACAAAACATCAAACACCCTGTACTTGTTACTAATGGGGCTAATGATGTGATGGTACCGACTAAAAACAGTTATATCTTAACAGAGAAATTACCCAAAGCACAGCTGATTATATATCCTGATTCTGGTCACGGACATCTGTTTCAATTTCCAGAACTATTTGCAGAAAACGTAAATTCATTTCTTGATTCTAATTCTTACTAAAAGGGAGTATTCATATGAGCAGATTATTTGAAAAAGTTCGTATCGGAAACATTTATTTGAAAAATCGTATAGGAATGGCTCCGATGACTAGAAGTAGAGCTTTACTAGATGGTACCCCGAACGATTTAGTAGCAGAGTACTATGGTCAGCGTGCTTCAGTTGGATTAATTATAAGCGAAGGAACCCAACCTTCAGATGATGGGCAAGGTTACACTAATACGCCTGGTATTTATACAGAAAACCATATTAAAGGATGGAAAAAAGTAACTTCTAAAGTTCATAGTGAAGGCGGTCATATTTTTATTCAGCTTATGCACGTGGGACGTGTATCACACCCTGATAACACCCCCCACCATCGCCAAGCAGTTGCACCATCAGCTATTGCACCTGGTGTAGAAATTTTCACGGCAGAAGGAATGAAAGAAATTCCAACACCAAGGGAATTGAGTGAGCTTGAGATAAAAGATGTTATCAATGAGTTTCGTTTAGCAGCACGTTCAGCAATTGAAGCTGGTGCAGACGGAGTTGAAATTCACGGAGCGAATGGTTATCTGATCCAACAATTCCTTAGTGAAAACTCCAACCATCGTCAAGATGCATACGGTGGTACGATTGAGGGACGTTCTCGATTCGCTATTGAAGTAGCTAAAGCAGTTGTTGATGAAATAGGAGCAGAAAGAACAGGCATCCGTTTTTCTCCTCAAGGAACACCGCAAGGCATTGATGAGGGAGAAAATAGCCTTGAGATGTATCACTATTTAATAAGTGAATTAAATAAGCTTAGCCTTGCATATCTGCATTTAATGCACTTTGGAAACGAACAATTTCTAAAAGATGTGCGTCAACTTTGGGATCAATCACTTCTTGTTAACCGCCCAGGTCGTCCTCTAGATCAACTTTCGTCTGATTTAGATAATAATCTTGCAGATGTTATCACAGTAGGCACTTGGGTACTAGCTAATCCAGACTTTGTAGAACGGATTCAATCAGGTGCTCCCCTAAACGAACCTGGTAAAAATACGCTCTATGCAGGAGGAAAAGAAGGTTATACAGATTATCCTTTCTTAAAATAATTTATTTAATATGAATATCCCATCTAGGGATATTCATAATCTTTTTTCTTAGGTTCGTTATGAAAAGATACACGATTCAAATCTCCAGAATAAAAGCAGTTATTAGAAAAACTAATAAAGCTACCTACATAAGTTACATAATATGCTTTTTAAATCTCCAGAATAGACTTAAAAAGTCTTGTTTGATTATTGGAAGGGTAATACCAACATTCATCAACTCATCTCCTCCAAATAGCTCTCCTGTATCAACATTTTGATAAACATAATTTGGATTTAAACCTTTAAATTTTATAGTTCGAATAGGAGCTGCTGGTTGAGATAATACTTTGAAATAACTAGCTACTGCTTCGGATTGATCTTCAGAAACAAAATTCCATGCGGCTTCATTCCCATCAAAAGGGTTAAATATTCTATAAAATCTACCAAACTGAATAAGTGATCGAATTTCTTTATACAAGGTAATTTGTTGTTTAACTACAGTTTTTTCTTCATCAGTTAACTTGGTTAAATCTAGCTCATAACCAAGGTTTCCAGACATGGCGACATACCCTCTTGTTTCAAGTGGAGTAACCCTTCCAACTTGATGGTTTGGAACAGATGAAACGTGTGCTCCCATTGTGATAGGTGGATAAACAAGACTTGTACCATATTGAATTTTTAAACGGGAAATTGCATCTGTGTTATCACTTGTCCATGTTTGAGGCATATAATAGAGCATTCCTGCGTCAAAGCGCCCTCCACCACTTGAACAACTCTCAAATAATATATTTGGAAACCTTTTTGTGATTTCTTCCATTATTTTATATAACCCTAGTATATAACGATGTGCTGTTTCACGCTGTCGTTCAGGCGGTAATGCTGCTGACCCTACATCTGTCATATGACGATTCATATCCCATTTTACATAGGTTATGGAAGCACTAGATAAAATATCTGACAATGCTTTTATGACATAGTCACAGACTTCCTGCCTCGATAAATCTAAAACGAGTTGATTTCTCCCTAAGGTATGAGGGCGATCTGGTACATGTAAACACCAATCTGGATGATTTCGATATAAATTACTATCTATAGAAATCATTTCAGGTTCAAACCATAAACCAAATTCCATACCTAGATTACGCACACGATTTGCAAGATCTTCTAAGCCTTTTGGAAGTTTACGATGGTTGACTACCCAATCCCCTAATGAGCTCTTACTATCATTACGTTTTCCAAACCAGCCATCATCTAATACAAATAGTTCTATTCCTACTTTTTTTGCTTCATTAGCAATTTGTTCAATTTTGTCTGCATTAAAATCAAAATAGGTAGCTTCCCAATTATTAATTAAAATAGGACGGACGCTATCTCGAAATGGCAGGCGGCATAGCCTTTTACTATATAATTCGTGATAGATACTGGACATGTCACCTAATCCTTTTGCTGTATACACCATTACCACTTCAGGCGTTTGAAAGGTTTCCCCTGGTTCTAATAACCACGAGAAATCCAAAGGGTTAATCCCCATAGATACTCTTGTATTATGATATGGGTCTACTTGAACTTGTGCAGTAAAATTCCCACTATAAACAAGGTTAAACGCATACACTTCACCCTGATCTTCATCAGTACCTTTTCTTACTAGTGCTAAAAATGGCGCTTGTTGAGGACTGCTGGCTCCGCGGCAACTATCAACCATTTGAATTCCTGGTACAATTTTTCGTCTTTGAATATTTTTTTCGTTGCTATGAGCACCAGACAATGTGATTAATTCATATTCATCATCACGAAAGTCAACACTAGTACTTAACGCTCGAAGAAATTTCAAGTTTTGTACTCCTTTATTATCAAATCGAACAGATCTAGTGATAACATCGCGCTCTTCATACAGACTATATGTTAACGTAGCAGTCAGTCCCAGCAATTCATCTTCCATAGTAATCTCTAGTGTTTCTGCTTCATTTTCATCGTCTACATATGTAGACGGTAGCCCTTTCAAATTTGGTTTTCCTTTATAAATTTTGTATTCTTTATAACGAAGGTCTGTCACAGTAGAACCATTTTCTAGTTGTATTTGATAAGCTGGAGTTCTAAAATCACCATTTCCATATGCAGGATATTCTTGAGGTAGCGTATCTAGCGAAAACGTTCGATCTAGCGCATCTGGGTTAGGTGAAAACTCTCGATTCATAAAGATAATTTTGTTACTCCCACGGTATGAACGAACATTCTTCCCCCAGTATAAGTGGGCTAAATAGCCATCTCGTATAACTTGCATAACATAGCTCGTGTTTTTTCCTTGCAAATGAAATAAAAGTTGTTCATCATCGATGTAAATTGTCATAATAACCTCCCACGTATAAGTAAATATCGCTTATTTTAAGTTATAATATATCGGATATTATTTAGTGAAATATGTTGTATTTCTTAATGTTTCTGTATTCATTTTATTAGTTTTATTTACATATTTATATGGAATTATGTAGACTCATTATGGAACAATGTGATAACTTGCAATCATTTTCAATTCGAGGTGACAAAATGACTTTGACCTTTTCTAATCATTCACATAACAATTTAGATCTTAATTTATACACATGCGGCAGGGAAGCTTGTATCAGTAAGCATTCATATGGTCCAGCAATACGAAATGGATACATATTTCACTATATTTTAAAAGGAAAGGGTACTTTTAAAGTACACGATAAAACCTATCATCTAGGAAAAAATGAAGGATTTTTAATTGAACCAAACACTTTGATTTATTATGAAGCAGATGTGGAGGACCCTTGGGAATATACATGGATTGGTTTCAATGGGGTAAAAGCAAAAGAATATTTGAACAGATCAAATTTATGTATGGAATATCCCGTTCTTACGTTCACTCAAGACCATAAACTAATCAACTGTATGGAGAGTATCATAACGGCCTCAAGGTTAATGTCTAATAAAGATTTGCTATTAACATCAAAGCTGTATGAATTTCTATATATATTAAGTGAGCTTTATCCAAATCGTGAAATGGCCATGGAAGTAAAACAGCAAAAGTATATTGAAGATGCGTTACTCTTCATTGAACAGAATTACACGCATTATATTACTGTCAACGATATTGCTAAATATATTTCCATTGACCGTTCATATCTTTATCGATTATTTAAGCAATATCTTAATAAGTCGCCGCAAGAGTTTTTATTAAATTTAAGAATAGAAAAAGCATGTTTTCTCCTAATAAATTCTGAGCTTAAAATTGGGGATATTGCTCGATCAGTAGGTTATAATGATGTACTGCTATTTTCAAAGACATTTAAAAAAATGAAAAAGCTCACTCCTTCGGACTATAGAAAGAACCAATGATAATCGGATATAAAGTAGTACTACTACTCTATACCTTTACAAGTAGATAGTTTTTAATTATTAAATTTATCTTTATCCATCTGAATACCAACGATATGTAAAAACCAGATAAGGCTGTCGGAAAGAATTCGATAGCCTTATCTGGTTTCTATTATGCGTAATAGATTTTCTTAATTGATAATGACATGATAATTATCCAACATTTTTTTGTCTTTTCTAAAGCTATCTGCAGACATACCAATCATCTTTTTAAATACTTTGCTAAAGTAATTTGCATTGTCATATCCTGTTTCTATCGCAATTTCATGGAGTGTTTTATTTGTTTTTAGCAAGAGCTCCATTGCTTTTTCCATACGTATAGTTGTTAGAAATTGAATTGGTGTTGTGTTTGTATACTTTTGAAACTTGTTTGTAAAATAGTATTTTGACAGACCTGTATGTTCTGCAATCTCCTCTAGTGAAAGAGGTTCATGATAATGCTCCGTCATAAAGTGGATTGCGGTGCGAATGTCGTTTGGAATCTCAGGTTTAACTTGATCAAGCCCTTTCGTAAAACGGTAAAGACTCATTATAAACTCATATGCTTTGGCTGATGAAATAAAAGAGTCTCCAATGCCCTCTTTAACAGCAAATTGATAAATTTCTTTTAGTGAAAAAATTAACGGTGAAGTATCGTCTAATGTTAGATGTATTCCGAGTTGATCAATTACATAATCCCAGCATTCCTCAGCTTTTGGCCCTTCTAATGTAAGAAAGAGAAATTCCCATTCTGGACTTTTTTCTGGTAGATAATAGCAATGATCGCTTGGTATTTTTACAATAAACGCTTGGCCCGGACCAATAGTTAACGTTTGTTCACCTACTCGTATTTCACCATACCCACTCAAAGTATATTGAAAGATATAATGGTTAAGGTTGTTTTTACGCATTCGTCCATCCCAATAATAATCAGTTGATACACGCTTTTCAAACCCTATGGAAGAGATACGAGCATCTTTGGTTAATGGTTCTTTTGAATGACGATAAAGAAAACTTTGATGTTTATCATGAACTAAAGACAACAATATATTACCCTCTTTTCTATATTTTATTTACCATTGCCTGAAAATTAAAGTCTCCGTATTATAAATTATAAGAAATACATTAATAAAAATTTACCCAAAATACAACACTAACTTTCAATGGAGGATGGGATATGAAAAGAATTACGTTCAGCAGTGCAGGAAGCATCACTTCCACAAAAAACATTTTGAATTTTAATTTTATTTCCTGAATTTATTTTCGTGGATAAAACATTGTTAAATTTTACATTTTTTGTTGTACCTGTAATATAGATTCTTTTTAGTTTATTTTTAGAGGGAAATGAAAGCGTTACAAAAATAAGGGATGTTTGATGGAGAGTGAGATGTTTTTTGAAGAATCCTTATAAAATGACATATCATATAGAGCCTGATAGAGGCTTGATAAATGACCCAAATGGTTTAATTTGGTTCAAAGATAGATATTATTTTTTCCATCAATGGAATCGTTTTGATACCAATCATCAATACAAAGAGTGGGGGTTGTTTACTTCAACTAATATGATTGATTGGACTAATCAAGGTTCTGCAATTCTTCCAGATAGAGGTTTTGATCGAAATGGTGTTTATTCAGGTAGCAGTATAGAACATAAAGAAGAAATATATTTATTCTATACTGGAAACGTAAAAATTGACGGAGAGAGGAAGAGTTACCAGTGCATTAGTACCTCTAAAGATGGTCGGACTTTTATAAAAAAAGAAAATGTAATTGAAACACCAGCAGAGTTTACAGAACACTATCGAGATCCAAAAGTTTGGCGAGGAAAAAAGAACTGGTGGATGGTTGTAGGTGCTCAAACAAATGAACGAAAAGGTGCGGTTGCACTCTACTCTTCTTTTAACATGTTGGATTGGAAATATGAAAATATTTTATACGACCAACAGTTAGAAAACATGTGTGAGTGCCCAGATTTGTTTTCTATAAATGATGAAACAGATATATTGGTTTGTTGTCCTCAAGTAAGACTGGAAGAAGGTGATAACGTAATAGGTGTTTCCAGTTATGCAGCGTTTATATCTGGAAAATTTGACGAAAAAATAAAGAAATTTCTACCAAAAGGTTCTTTAGAATTACTTGACCATGGATTTGATTTCTATGCACCTCAATCTTTTGCCGATCATAAAGGAAGACGAATTATGGTGGGATGGATGTCACGAATGAACGAGGAAGAGGAGCATTTATGCCCTACTAAGCAATATGGTTATTTGCATTGTTTGACGTTGCCACGCGTTATAACATGGGAGGATGGGGAAATTAAACAAAAACCTATTGAAGAAGTGAAGCAGCTTAGGAGATGTAGACAAAGTTTTACATCCTCACAAGGTTGTTTTGAATTAGAAAGTGGACGGTTTGAACTAGAATTGACTCGAGATAATTGCACTAGTGACTTTCACTTGTTTTTGAGAAATGAAGCAGTAGAGGTTCATTATTGTGGTAAGAAAAACGTATTGTCTGTTACGCGTGAGAATTGGGCGACCAATAAAAAGGAGACGAAATCTAAGAAGGTTCAAGGTATATCACAAATGAGTATTTTTAGTGATAACTCCTCCATAGAGATATTTGTGAATGATGGGGAATGCGTTTTTTCATTAAGATACTTTACTGAGGAAGAAAATTTGAGTGTGAAATATGATGGGTTACACCCAAAAGGTGAATTACTTTATTTTTCATTATAAGGGGAGAATAGTATGAAAGATCAAGAGGTGGCCAAAAAGATTATAGAATTAGTTGGTGGAAGTGAAAATATCCATTCTGTTACACATTGTGCTACAAGACTGCGAATTATTACTGTTGATAAAGACAAATTAAATGTTAAAGAAATTGAAAACTTAGACAAAGTAAAGGGAAGTTTCTTTAATTCTGGGCAGTATCAGATTATTTTAGGAACAGGGTTAGTTAATAAGATCTATACAGAAATTATGAAGTTATTGGATGGAAATGTTCAAAATCAGCCTTCTGTTAAGAAAGAAGGTAATCGCTTTCAACGCGGTGTTCGGGTTTTCGGAGACATCTTTGTTCCTATTATACCTGTCTTAGTAGCGACTGGTTTATTTATGGGATTTAGAAGTTTAATAACCCAGGAAGCTGTCCTAGAATTAGTAGGCTTAACAACCAAAAGCGTTCCGAAGGAATTGTTGCTATTTACACAAGTTTTAACAGATACAGCTTTCGCCTTTTTACCTGCTCTAATTTGTTGGTCAACGTTTAAAGTTTTTGGTGGTAACCCTGTATTAGGAATTGTCCTAGGATTAATGCTTGTTAATCCAGCATTACCAAATGCATACGCAGTAGGACAGAAATTAGAAGATCCATTAGTGTTTTTCGGCTTTATTAAAGTTGTAGGATATCAAGGTTCTGTACTGCCTGCGTTTATTACAGGAATTGTCGCATCTAAACTCGAACAGTTTTTACGAACAAAAATACCGAATTCACTTGATCTTATACTCACACCATTTTTAACACTACTTTCTGGTATTACATTAGCACTTTTTATTATTGGTCCTATCTTCCACGGAGTAGAATTACTTGTTTTGCATGGGGTTGAATTTTTACTTGAGTTACCATATGGAATTGGAGGTTTAATTTATGGAAGCTTTAGTCAGTTACTTGGTATTTTTGGAATTCACCACATTATAAGTTTTTTAGAGATCAATATGCTTACACAGACTGGTTGGAACAAGTTAAATGCAATTGCACCTGGAAATGTCGCTCAAGCTGGTGCAGTGTTGGCAGTGGCACTTAAAACCCTTTCGCCAAAAACAAAACAAATTGCCTATCCATCTAGCTTGTCTGCAGCTTTAGGTATAACCGAACCAGCAGTTTTTGGTGTAACACTTCCTTTAGTGAAACCTTTTATTATGTCAATGATAGGTGGAGGAGTTGGAGGGTTCCTAGCCTCTATCTTGCATTTAAAAGCCACAGGAATGGCGCTAACAGGTATTCCTGGAATGTTACTATATTTAAATAATCAATTGCCCCTTTATATACTTGTAAACGTTGTTGCTTTCTCTGTGTCATTTGTTTTGACCTATACAATAGGTTACCAACACTCAATGGAGAAGAAAACAAAGTAAAATGGCTATCTGTCAAATGTTCATCTACTAACTAAGATGAAGATAGTGAATATAACTATAGTATGGAAAACATAAAAACAACCTTATCGGACGTAAGATGGTATGACCAAACAATTTAAAAGGTCTGTATCGATAAATATATGGAGACAAGAATATTATATTTATCCGATATGTGGACCATCCAATGATCCTAATGTTTTAAGGGAGGAATATAATCATGTTAAAAGGGCTTTTCAAAAAGAAAAATATTACTCAAATAGAGGAAATATTTGCACCACTATATGGAGATATCATCCCTTTATCAAAAGTTCCTGATCCTGTATTTTCAAAAAAGATGATGGGAGACGGAATTGCTATTATTCCAAAGAGTGGGAAAGTTGTGTCGCCGGTTAACGGTCAAGTTATCCAAGTATTCCCTACAAAACATGCTATTGGAATTCGCTCTGAAAAAGGGCTTGAATTACTTATCCATATCGGCTTAGAAACTGTCGAATTAAATGGAGAAGGCTTCGAAGTACTTGTGAATACCGATGAACCTATTAAGGCAGGGGACCCTTTAGTAAAAGTAAATTTAGAATATTTAAAAAGTAAAAAGAAGGATATTGTTACTCCTATTATTATTACAAATATGGAGAAGGTTTTGGAAATTGAAGCAAGTCAAGAGAGAGTAACTAACTTTGGGGATGTAATATTTAATTGCAGTATGAAATAATACTTTAAAAACGGAGAAGAGAACATAGAAGTAACTCTAATGTTTTCTTTTCTATTTTTTAGTTTAGCTAAATACGATTGTTGCTAGCGTCTTATTCTTATAAGAATCCTTTCAACTCTATCACTTAATTGGTAGAGATATAGTTATCATTGGCGTGGTTAGGACAAATTTTGTTGGTGCAAAGAGTAAAAAAAGATAAAACTTATATTTATAAAAAGTAAGTTTTATCTTTTACATTTAGTGGCGAAAAATAGGTTATTTTTGATCTTAAACTTAAAGGAGAAAACACACGAATGAGTTCTGTGCTGTTAGGAAAATAATGGTCTTCAACTTTTGGTTAAAAATTCTTTACTGAACGTTCTTAAATTGATATACTCAAAACAAGTTAGATCTAACAGTTTTTTTACCCAATTAAGAATGATCATTCTCAAAATACCTAAAGAATTTATTGAGAGAGAATGAATAGTATAAAATTGTTGCACTCTAAGTGCGTCAAATAGTTCTAAATATTTTCTCAGAAATACGAGATAATACTTTCTAAGGTGGGAGTACATGGCTAGAAATAAAGAATTTGATGAAAAAGAAGCATTAAGGAGAGCAATGGAGCTTTTCTGGCAACAGGGGTATGAAAAAACATCCATGCAAGATTTAGTGAACTATATGGGCATTCACCGTAGAAGTATCTATGATACATTCGGGGATAAACATACTTTATTTATTCGAGCCCTAAGTCATTATGTAGAAGTAATGGATGAAAGAATTAAAAATAACATAAAACCAGAATTAACGGTTAAGCAGGCTATACGAAAATTATTTAAAATGGTTATTTATCCAAATGATAAACAGCCAAAAGGGTGTTTAACAGTAAACACAGCAGTTGAATTATCGTTACTCGATCAAGAAGTATCTGAAAAAGTTACAGAGACTTTTATAAAGACCGAAACCTTATTATTTGATCTACTGAAACATGGTCAAGAACAAGGAGAAATCCCTGAACACTATGATATCAAAGGGCTTTCTAAATTTATTCATAATTCCCTTGTAGGAATACGAGTATTAGCAAAAACAACAGATAATAAGAAAGAATTAGAAACCATTATTGATTTGACTTTATCAATACTGGACTAAGATATATCTTGTTATTTAAATAAACTAATTAACACCAATCTGAATATATTTTTAAGGAGAGAATGAATATGAAGTACACAGTTATTACAGGAGCAAGCTCAGGTATAGGATATGAAACTGTCCTAGAATTTGCTGCTCGCGGCAAAAACTTAATTATTGTAGCTAGAAGATTAGATAAATTAGAAGGTCTTAAATCAGCCATTCAGAATATAAATCCTGATTTAGATGTTATTATTCGTACAAGTGATCTATCTGTCACAGATCAGGTATATACACTGTACAACAGTTTAAAGGAGTATCAAATTGAGACTTGGATTAATAATGCTGGAATTGGTGAATCCTCTTCTGTAACAGATCAGAATTTAGATAAGGTAGAAAACATGTTACGTCTTAATATAGAGTCATTGACAATCCTTTCTACACTATTTGCGCGAGACTATTCTCATGTAGAGGGAACTCAATTAATTAACGTATCTTCAGCACTCGGATATGCAATTTATGTTGGTAGTATTACTTACTCTGCATCTAAATATTTTGTTAGTGCATTCACAGAAGGGCTTGCAAAAGAACTCGAACAGAAAGGTGCGAAAATGAAGGTGAAGATTTTAGCACCAGCAATGACGGAAACAGAATTCGCGAAATCTGCAAGTGATATGAAAGAATTTGATTATAAAGCAAATGTCCCTATGTATCACACAGCTAAGCAAATGGCTGGTTTTATGATGGAACTTTATGACAGAGATAAAGTGGTAGGGATTGTAGATGTAAACTATGAATTCAAATTAAGAGATCAAATTTATCCAATACTAGGCGCATAATTTGTCACCAAAAGTTTTAAACTAAAGAAACGGAAATAATCTGTGAGGATGAGAAATATAAATTTCTTTACAGTATCGTTTCAAAAAAATTTAATCAATTGAGAATGAACGTTCTAAAAAATAACAGTACCAAATGGATCATAAAGATGCTGTTGTAAGTATTTAAGTTTTTGGTGGTGGGTTGATCCTAAAATAGGGAGGCAGACATCTCCTAAAATAAGATTCCCTCCACCTAAATGATTGGAATAACATAAGATCTTATAAAAAGAATTATATTGAGGATAGAAAAATGAAGCAGACAGCAAAAATAATAAAAATAAGGTAAAGAAACTTAATAAATGCAACTCAACGGAAGGGTGCTGATAAAAAAATGAAAACACTCATGAAAGCAGCTCAGATCACCAAGTACTCAAAAAATATCCATGCCCAAGTAAATGACATTCCAATCCCAGAAATCGATGACAACGAAGTCTTGGTAAAAGTCAAAGCTGCGGCGGTCAACCCACTTGAAATATTAAATATTACAGGAAGCGTAAAACTAATTCAAGATTATGAAATGCCTCTTACATTAGGAAATGAACTAACTGGAATAGTTGAAAAAGTTGGTGAAAATGCACATGAATTTAAGGTAGGAGATTCTATTTATACGAGACTCCCTATTGAGAAGATTGGAGCATTTGCAGAGTATGTTGCAGTTGATGCAGCAGCCATCCGGCATTTGCCGAAAAATTTAGATTATGTCACTGGAGCTGCTGCACCTCTAACTGGTTTGACGGCATTTCAAGGGTTAACAGAAGAGTTAGAAGCGAAAAAAGAGCAAACAGTGTTCATTCCAGGAGGATCCGGAAGCTTTGGCCAAATGGCTGTTCCAATTGCTAAAGAAATGGGATTGAAGGTCATTGTTTCTGGGAGTCCTTCTGCTAAAGAAAGGACGTTGAATGCTGGTGCGGATCAATATATAGATTACACGAAGGAAAATTATTGGGAAATATTAGACAAAGTTGATTATGTTATTGATACACTCGGTGCAGATGAATTTGACAGAGAGTTGTCCATTATCAAATCAGGTGGTCGCTTACTAAGTCTTCGTACAGGACCAAATAAGCAGTTTGCAATAGATGGAGGTTTTCCCAAATGGAAACAAATCCTTTTTGGACTAGTTGGTGCTAAATTTGATAGGAAAGCAAAAAAACAGGCTGTTCAATATCGCTTTCTTTTCGTAAGAGCTGATGGAAAGCAGTTAGAAAAAATTACGAACATTATTGAAGAAAACAATATTGTTCCAGCTATCGATCCTACTAATTTTACAATTGATAACATTAACGAAGCACTAAACTTAGTTGCAAATGGTCATCCAAAAGGAAAAGTGGTTATTAAATTTTGAAGGTAAGTAGGAGGAGGAGCAATGTCGATTTATTATTCTTATATTGACGCACCTAACTTATTCATTCAGCAACAGAATGGTAAAAGGTATGCGTATAGAGAATTAGGAGAAAAAAAAGGAACCCCTATTATGTTATTGACACATCTATCAGCTAATCTTGATAATTGGGATTCAAGGGTTATCGATGGTCTTGCTAAAAGTCATTGGGTCATCGCATTTGATAACACAGGGGTCGGACTATCCAATGGTGAAGTACCAAACAACATCCCTCAAATGGCAGATGATGCTATCACATTTATAAAACTATTAGGATTTTTAAAGGTTGATTTGATTGCTTTGTCTATGGGCGGAATGATTGCGCAAGAATTAATTTCAAAAGAACCAAACTTGGTAAGAAAGGTGGTATTAGTTGGTACGGGACCTCGAGGAGGAAAAGGGATTTCTAATGTCAGCCGTATTACTAATCTTGATCTTGTCCGTGCTGCCTTGACTTTTAAAGACGTCAAGACCTATCTGTTTTTTCCAACCACAGATAATGGTAAGAAAAAGGCTAAGGAATTTCTAACTCAAATAAAAAAAAGGAAAAAACATCGAGATAAAACAATTAGTTTAAAAGCTTATAGAAAACAATTAGATGCAATCACTAAATGGGGTAAAGAGAAGCCTGCAGATCTATCCAAAATTGTTCAGCCAACATTAATAATAAACGGAGATAATGATCGCATGGTTCCAACAGAAAATTCATATGACTTATCAAATAGAATTCCTAATAGTAAGATAATAATATTTAATCATGCAGGACATGGTTCTTTATTTCAATATCCAAAAGAGTTTGTCGAAATTGTACTAACATTTTTAAGCTAATGAACATTAAAATACAGACTATCCTTTTGAAAATATGAATATTAGTCTTCGTTTATCAATTATAATCAAAAGTGAAGGATGAGCATCCATCTCCATAATTAAAACAACGATCCTGGCAAAAAATATTGAATTATTTTAGCAAATATACATTCATATTTTTTGCTAAAATTTTTTTGGAAAGAAAGGAATCAAAATATTACCATGGATACCTTGTGCTGTTGCCCAACGATAGTTATATAAACCCCAAATTTCTTCATGGTCAGCAACTTTTTAATAAAATATTCATATCTTATATTGGGGAGTTGTTTAATGGCCAATTCAAATTCTTCTTTATTCATTATATTTTCCTCCACAACAACTCAAAGAGCTGATAATACGTGAATCTTATCGATTAACGAATAGTTTAGAGTGTTTGTTAGAATCATTATTTGAAGAAAAAGATCATTTATTACATTCTAAATTTAGTGCTGATACTGCTACGGCAGCCTATCTCACCATTCTAGATGGATTATTTGTAGAGATGTTGTATGGGGGAAGATTAGAGCGTTTAGAGAAAAGAATCTCTTCAACTTGGGATGTCTTTTGTCAAGGAATTAAGCGTAGTAAACGAGCATATGTATAAAAGGTGCACTTCTTATACATTAGTTTCTCAACCACCTACTGAAAAAACGTTGATAAATGAACAGTGTATAAAAAGATGCATACTCCGGAAAAAGAATCCTTGGTGAAATCTTACTGCCCCAAGGGTTCTTTTGCTTGCTTGGTTCCGGAAAGAGACATTATGTTAACTAACGTTGTATACCCTATACAGCGTAAAAACAGAAAAATCCACTGGACCTAATCAGTGGATTTTTCTATCCTCGTAAGGAATGGAGAGCTATTTTATGATACCTCACGGCGTCTTGGGTAGTTTGCTCGAATAATAATAACTTATTCATTTTTAAGAACTTTTGTTAGAAGTACTATCTGATTATGCAACTCGTTCTTAGTAGGTAAATGTCTACAGTTATCATAATCTGCAATTAGACATTTAACCTCCCTATAGAATAGGAAATGTTCATAGTTATCGAGCATATTTTCTCCTCCTGATGCTATCCCTATCTTTTATTTGTACCCCTTCAACACTTTCTTCTAACACATGATTTCCGATAAATGACATTATGGTAACTAACCTTTCATATTATATACAGCCTGAAAATAGAAGAAACTACCTTGCTGCATGGGGTAGTTTCTTCTGCTCTATTGCAGCATTACCCCTTACTCTTTTGTTTCACTATGGATAACACAAAAGAAAGGATTAATAGCCCTACAAAGAAGGAGAAGGAAAAAATAAGATTTGAAGAAATCTCTAATAAACGACTGGATATGGAAGGACCAAAAGACATCCCTAAAAAGTTGAAGAGATTGTATACCCCTATCCCCATCGACATTTTCTCCTTCTCTATTGTATGAGGAATTTCAATGTTAATAATTACAGTTAGAGCACTAAAACTTATATAGATAAATAATACTCCTAGCGTGATCATAACCATAGAATGAAGACCAAGAAAGATTAGAATGCCAAAACCTATTAATTGTACACCAATAGATATAACCATTAATTTCTTATTACTTATAAAATGAACAGCTTTCCTCACAAGTAGACTAATCAAAAAGCCTACTATTGAGATACTACATAAGATGAAACCAATTAGGATAACTGATACATGAAATGTTCGAATGGCTTGTAAAGGAAAAAGAAACAAAATAGCTACCATGGCTGCATTATTAATAAAACTAATTAAGATTAATTTGTTAAAAGAATAAGATCGGAATACGGAAAAATCAATAAATAACAAGACTCCTTGTTTTTTACTATGCAAGCCCAATAAGAGGATAGAAAGGACGCTTAGAATAAGCAAATATCCATTTAATTTTATTCCTAAGATAAAAGAAATAACAAAGAGAAGTAAATAAAACAATCCGGAAAAATCAAAGGGTTTAGTTACTTTCTCGCTACCAGCATATCCAGAGGGGATAAAGTAGTATAGGCCAAAAACTGTGAGTAAAGTCAGGCTCATAAATAAGAATAAGGATGGCCACCCCCATATATGGGTTAGTATTCCTCCCATCAAAAAACCAAATCCAGAACCTAGAGACAAACACCCTCCTATTAATGTAAGAGTGACATTTCGTTTAGCTAAAGGAAGATATTGATTTGCTGTGATCATGGATAAAGCAATAAAAGAACTGCCCCCCATAGCTTGAATAATACGGCCTATCAGAACTCCAATATATCCATTAGATAAATAGCCTATTACTGAACCTAAAGTGAATAAAAGGACACCAATCATTAATAATTTTTTAATCTGAATGTAGGAAGATAATTTGCTATATGTAATTGAGCCAAAAGTAATAACCAATGTATAAGAAATAACAATCCAACTGATTGCAGAGCTCGTAACACTCAGATCTTTTGTCATATCCTCAAGAGCTACGTTAAATAAAATAGCATTAATGACACCAGATAGAACAATGAAACATAACGTTACAATGAGATAATTCATCCTGTTTTTCATAAATAACTCCTCTTTAATCAAATAGTCATAAAACTTTAAAACTAATTAGTAAAAAAAAAGCTACTTTATAATGTAGCCAAAAATCCAGGAAGGTATTGTTTAAACATTTCAGTATTCAAAGAAACGTATTTAGTTACACCTTCTCGTTTAATTGTTACCAGCTGTGCATCAGATAAAATTTTCAAATGATAAGAACCATTCGATTTACTAATCCCTAAACTCCTTCCAATATCTGTACATCGCGGGCAATTTTCTTCTTGAGATAAGATACGAATAATATTTATTCTCTTTTCATCTGCTAATGCATTAAATATTTTAACTCTTTGAAGATCATTTGTTTGTTCTAAAGTCATAGAACTATTATATAATAAACAACCAGATTGTCAAATATCGTTATTTTCCTTAACAATAACTGCTTCAATTTATTTTTAGTACCTAGAATCGTGATTATGGTGCGACAAGAAGTTGCTTTCTCACAGCGTAGCTAGCGCTACTCATCTAGACGCAAAGATGGTCTCCATCCGAAACGGCATGCTTGGTAACGAGTCTGTCGGTTGCATGAGGAAATGCGGAAACAGAGGACAAATGCATGGTCCAGAACACTGCTAGGAGAAGATAGGTATGGTAAACGAAAGTGAAGGTTTGTAAGCTTCGTCAAGGTTAGCTCAAGATAATGCATAAGTCTCGCTTGGGTCTTGGTAAGAGGAAAAGTAGAATCATAATGCTACTCTGATGCGTCCCGCATCTTACCCGGAGTAAAGAACCTGCCTTCCCCTATTGCATCTGTAGAAAGTGGAACTTGGTAAGCCCTATGTCATCTGCATAAGCAGTAGGATGACTGCAAAGTCAAACAATGTGACAGAGGGTATGGGATATGAGAAAAAGCGAAAGCCGTTACCCTGAAAAGGAA
>NZ_JBHZOQ010000045.1:0-82500 GCF_042787645.1 Priestia sp. YIM B13489 | reverse complement strand
AATAGTGTTCCATAGTTTAACCGAACTAACGAAGATACCCTACTCTATCGGCATAACATATGATAAAACAAGAAAGAAGCAAAAAGAATATTCTTTTTGCTCTGAATGAATTATTACCCTATATAAAACGAAAGCAATTAGTATTTAGAAGTACAAGGTATATTAGGTATACAATGTGGAACATCAGGTATACATCTTGGTATATTAGGCACACAGCTTGGCACTTTAGGTATACAGTGCGGTATTTCAGGCATACAATGCGGAACATCAGGTATACATCCTGGTATCATTTTTGTCCCTCTTTTCAATATTCATTTACATATTATATGTATAAACCTAAGGACAAGCTTGTACGCTTGTCCAATATATAGAAATTTTTTCAACCTCAACATATTAGCGCAGATAGAAATAAACTGAGTGTAATTTCCTAAATTCTATAATCTTTAGTTACCGTAATAGATTTTATATAAAATGAAAAACATTAGAATCATTCATTTCAACAATTTTTATTATACATAAATATGTAAAATCCCCTTTTATCTTGATCTATACTCTTTCTAATAACAAAAATTTCTTTTCTAAAACATATTACAAACACTGCCTTTACTCTCTTTAATATCCTTGGTATATATTTTTGAGTTACTAGATAATCTACCCAAGAGTTTGTCCAATTTCTACATATACTAATATTGGAAATCTAATGTTCATTAGGAGTGAAGTATATGTCAACACATTTAACAGGACGAGTCATCTTCAAAGGGGACCCTGGCTATAAGGAAGCAATTAAGAATTGGAACCCTTATGTTGATGTCTGTCCTCTTGTCTTTGTTTTTGCACAAAATTCATACGATGTCAGTAATGCTATTAAATGGGCCCAAGAGAATAAAGTGCCTTTACGTGTCAGAAGTGGCCGTCATGCTTTGGATAAGAACCTTTCAGTAGTAAGTGGAGGAATTGTTATTGATGTAAGCGACATGAATAAAGTTTGCCTTGATAAAAAAGCTGAGATTGCAACAGTTCAAACAGGCATTCATGTGGGTCCACTTGTAAAGATGTTAGCTCGAGAAGGCTTTATGGCTCCGTTTGGAGATAGCCCTACCGTTGGAATTGGAGGAATTACAATGGGAGGAGGATTTGGAGTACTCTCACGATCAATTGGCCTTATAAGCGATAACCTTCTTGCATTGGAAACCGTAGATGCAAAAGGCAAGATTCTTCAAGCAAATCAATCTTGTAATGAGGACTTATTTTGGGCTTCTAGAGGTGGAGGGGGCGGGAACTTTGGATATAATACCGAATACACGTTTAAAGTTCATCGTGCCCCTAAAACTGCAACCGTCTTCAATATTATTTGGCCATGGGAGCAATTAGAAACGGTATTTAAAGCTTGGCAAAAATGGGCACCGTTTGTAGACGAACGTTTAGGGTGCATACTTGAGATTTACAGCAAAGTAAATGGTTTGTGTCATGCAGAAGGAATTTTCCTCGGTTCAAAAAAAGAGCTGATTAAATTGTTAAAGCCTTTACTAAGTGCTGGAACCCCAACACAAAAAGTTATAGAAACATTATGCTATCCAGATGCTATAGACTTCTTAGATCCCGATGAGCCAATCCCTGGTAGATCCGATCAGAATGTTAAATTCTCCTCGGCTTGGGGACTTGATCAATGGTCGGAAGAGCCTATTTCAATCATGAAGAAGTTTTTAGAAGAAGCTACTGGCACAGAAGCCAATTTCTTTTTTATAAATTGGGGTGGTGCTCTAAGCAGAGTACCAAGTAATGAAACAGCATTCTTTTGGCGCCGTCCATTATTTTATACGGAATGGACGGCTAGTTGGGAAAATAAATCACAAGAAGCTTCCAACCTTGCATCAGTTGAAAAAGTACGTCAACTGATGAAACCATATGTAAAAGGTTCGTATGTTAATGTTCCAGACCAAAACATTGAAAAGTTTGGAAAAGCATACTACGGCTCAAACTTCGCAAGGCTTCGAGAAATAAAGGCAAAATATGATCCTGATAATTTATTTCGTTTTCCACAAAGCATCCCACCCTCTTGTTAACCATTCAAAATTTAATCAAACAGCCCTTCTTACAGCTGAACGCTTGATTTAGCCCGATATAGAAAGAACTATTGCTCTCAATAGTTCTTTCTATATTTAAAGTATATGTAATATATGAAGTTAGTTAAGAAAATGGCTCTTATATCGTACATAAAAACTTTTGTACTTTAAAAAGAAACAAGCTTTATTGTTACGTATAACTTCTATGAAGCAAGATCTTTAGCTTATTTCGCTACTTCAGCAGGAGTTATTAAAGAAGGTTGTATGTGAGTATGTAAAAACTTCGTAATGGTTTGAATGGTCGTACGATCCATAAGACCCCTCCTTCGCTTCCCCCTATTATAGCAAATTTTATTTCTCTAGATAAGAATAGGTTCCATACTTTCTTTTTAGACGGATGAAAGTACTTAATGTGGTGGTGATGTAGTTCGCTTACATTATAGGCGACTTATTACCTTCTTATTCTCAAAACCCATTTTCTTCTCTCTTTCTTTTTCATTTTATGATAAGTTCAACTAAAAGATTGAACAACCTTTTTTCTTTATGCATAATAAGTTCAACAGAAGTTCAACTTAAAAATGAGGTGTATAAAGATGAAAATTTCACGTTTTAATAAAGACTGTGGAAACTCCGTTGATATGAATATCGTTGATGGATACCTATTTGATTTCCCAACCAACGTCGTAGAACTCCAAAAAGATGCTGCTGATTCTTTCTTTACAGATGCCGTAACAGCACCGCAAGAGTTCAAAAAGCGTATCTTACTATCCACGACTATTGGTGACGAAGAGAAAGAACGTTATTTCTTAGTCGGTGACATTGCAGCAAGCCAACAACTTGCCAACAATCACATCAATCGTTTACATAACAAAATTACAAGCCATATTCCTTATGTGACATTTTTAGCTGCCATTGCATACTACCACGCATTGCATACGAAAGATCAAAAGGATAATAGCATCGAGATTGACTATTTCTCTACGATGTTACCAATTTGGTTGCTAAAAAAAGAAAGCACATTTGGTGAAGCGCAAAAAGCAATGGCCACTCGCTTCTTAGGTGACCATGCTTTCCGTATTCATACACCAGGGTTCGAAAAAGACATAAAAGTTTCTGTAGAAGAAAGTGCATGCTTAAAAGAAGGTGAAATTGCACGCTTTGCATTAAAGAAAGACTTAACTCTTCAAGACCGTGAAGATGCTAATGAATATGTAGAATGTGAAACCGTGATGGTCGATATTGGTGGAGGATCCATTGATGTTGTTATTTTACCTGAAGGATTAAAAGCCGCAAACAGTCGCGAATCATTCCAAAGTATTGAAGGTATTCCATATCTAGCGCACATTGATAAGTTACGCAAAGAGAAGTTCCCAGAGTTGTTTACCGATTTACGGGCATTTGATCAATTTATTTTGGATAACTACAGCAAACAAAAGTTTGAACTGAAAAATGAAAACATAGGTCAGTCCATTGATTTAACGGCTCAAATTACATCTTCTCTAAAAGACTATGTAGAGATTTTATTAGCGAAGTTAAATGATGTAGCGCCACCACCAGCCAATAAAATTCGTAAATATGTATATAGTGGCGGTGTCGCTCCTACACTAGAAGTAGCCATTATGAATAGCATGAATGAAAAAATCGGTGAAGAACGCACAGAGAAATATCATAAAGTTCCAGAAGATAGTCGTCACTTGAATTTATTCGGCTTAGAAATTCGAAGCATTGGATATCTTCAAAAGAAACAAGCAGAGAAGAAAGCCGTTAAATCCTAACAGCGTAGGTGATAACCATGTCAGAGCGTCAGAACGCCTTTACGATTAAAACCAATCAGTTGAGTGATGAAGTCTATGACATCCTTGCAAAATATGCAAAGTCTCGAAAATTAGGGGACTATATTTCATCTTTAATTGTTCGGGACCTCCATCGTACATCTAACGACCAAGTAGATACGAGGCACAGAACAGAAGAACTTCTTGAGCATATCAATTCCGAATTACGGGAGTTAAAACAATTAGCTCAGGCTAATGGGTTCGCGGGTAAACGAGAGGATATCGAGGAGAAGCCTTCAGAAAACCACACTATCAAAGAAGGAAAAATTGCAGATTTAGAACACGTGTCCGGATCTTTAGATGATGATGACCTCGAAGAATTTAACGATTTCTAAAGGGGAAAGCACTAGATATATTAATATGCGAGTGCTTTTATGCGCTACATTGAATCTTTGCTATTAAAGTTTAATTATATTAGTACTATATATAAAAGCTATCCATTAAATGGATAGCTTTATTTTTTTACTCACCATAATAAATGTTCTAGTTTTAGATAGAGATGTAATCAAAAAAAGTATTTGATTCACAAGAATTCTTTTACTTTTTCAATAAATCGTTTAATACGGGTTTTTATACATTCAACTCTTACTAAATAAAAGGAAATGAACAAGTTCTCTAGAATTTATATAAATAAAATTTCATTATATAGCAAACACAAAGAGAACATATTAGGAACGGGGGCCAACTATGGATATCAAGCAGGATACAATAAATGCTGAAGAAATGGCCAAGCGATTAAATACAACTTCCAGCAATATTAGAAAATGGTGTATTGAATTAGAAAAACAGGGTTATGAGTTTGTCAAAGATACTAGGCGGAAACGTTACTATTCTAGTACTGATCAAACTTTATTATCAAATTTAAAATATGCTATTCAAGAGAAAAAACTGCCTTTAGAAATAGCTGCCATGACTGTTGTAAATGGGTTTGATAGGAAGCGTTCCTCCTCAAGCACACAAGAAGAACACATAATAAATAAAAAAAATAGCCTTGAGCTTACTGTTTCCCAAGAACATAATAATCACACAACAGATGCAGTATTAAATACAATAAAAGTACAATTTGAACAACAACAATCCATTAACAATAAATTATTAGAAATGCTAGACCATTATAAAGATGCTCTAAAAATATTAAAAGACGAAAGAAAAATAGAACAAGAACAGATGAACAAACAGTTAAAAGGATTAGAAGAACGTTTGGCTAAAGAAATAAGTCAACAAATTAATAATAGAGATAAATCGATAATGGATTATATACATCAGTCACAAAAACAAAATCAACAACAATTGTTAGAAATTGCAGCTGCAAAAGAAGGGAAAACAAAAGGTTTTTTCACTCGTTTATTTAGTAAATAACCCTTTGATTATGTATGAAGTGTTCTTAACCAGGCACACAAGAGGACTTACTTTCTCATTAACAAGAGGTTGACCTGGCCGCCTTAAGGCGGCCTTTTAGCTTTTATGAATAAAAAGTTAATATCCACAAACAATCGCAACTTTCAAATCAAAGTCGTATGTAATGTAAAATTGAAAGACTAATGACTGATGATTATTATGGCATATTATTTAGTTGTTTCATTTCCTCCAATAAAAAGCCCTTGTCATTGCTTCTTATTCAATCCTCCTCCATGGATTATAGTCTCAACTCTAGAAATGCGATCATGTATCTTATCCCCTTTTGAACAATTCACTGATAAAGTCTACTCAATGTATTACCCCAATAGAAAGTAGTATTGAAAAATAAATGCAAGGGCTCCAATAATTTAAAATTCCCCCCCTCCTTCAAAGAAAATCTTATATTTAATTAATAAGAACAAAAGATATATTTACTCATACAAAAATTTATAAATATTTAAATTCAAAAAGAAAAAAGTAAAAGGGACAAGCATACAAGCAATTTTTTAAATTTTTCATATTAATAAAATATCAATATATAAAGGAGGGTAAACTTTGGGTTCTTCCAAAAAGGGAAATCGTCACCGTGGTTCTCATAAGTGCTCCGATCACTGTTGTTGTCTTACTCCAAAGTCTTCAAGAAAAAAAGAAACAGGCTATAGGAAAAGAAAATCAACATGCTTTGAAAAAGATACATCATTTCACAAAAAAGATAATAAACCCCATTCACTTGTTGGATTTGAAGCAAACCAAGAATTTCTTAGCAATCAACTTTCTGATTCAATAATTATTGTGAAAAATTCTTGTAATGTTGATGTTAATTTGACAGATAGACAAACGATATTAATCTTTCAAACATTTATACAATTGTTAGCGATCTTTTTGCTATTAATAGGTTTAGATACCAATTCAATTAAACTATTTATAGAGGAAGTTTCGCAAATTGTAAAAGTGATACAGGAAAGCGAACAAAAAGTAATTATTAAAAATAGCTGTCATGTTAATGTCAGGGCAACGCATACAGATACAGTAATTTTTTTACAAAGTTTTTTGCAAGCCTTAGCAGTTTTATTAGCTGTCTAAGATTATTTAAAAATTTAATTTATATATCTAAAAATAAGCTTTTGACTAAACTATAACGCAAAAACAATGGAAGTTAAGGAATTTAATACTATACTCTATATCAACTAAAAGCGTACAAGCTAATAAAAAAAGGAGAAAAAGCCTTTAGAATTATAGAAGCAGACAACTGTTTATTTTAAGGGCTTTTTTAATTAAAAATGTAATGATATCGCCAGATAAATATAAAAGCCTTAAAAATGTTAGTTGAATAAGTTATAACGTCAATAAAGAAAGGAAGATTGAGATAAAAAAGTCTAAAAGAATTTACATCACTGATCCAACAGACAATGGAATTTCTGAGTATTCTAATCCTATTAATAATAATGAGTGTAAGTGTAATCATCCAAAAATTGAAAGACAGGTCAATACACCTGATGATGGAACTACCCAAAGTGAAACAAGTTTAGCATATTTTAAAAATTTTATACTATATGGATTTAATGACCTTTCCGGAGAAAATGGAAATGTTTCAGCGTATGCCTTCTCAAACGATTTAGGTAATACCTGGTCTAGAAGTAGAATACTACCCCATAACCCAGGTGGAACAAATGGCGGAGACCCTGTAATAGCTGTAGACAAAAATGGTATTTTCTACTATGGCCAAGTTGGAGTAGAGACCATAGACGGTAATGCAGAAGGAGTAATTAGTGTATCTACAGGAACTGTTAATCGTAAAGGAAGAATAAGTATGAACCCTCCTCAAATTGTAGGGAGAGGCAAAAATCCAAAAGCTGACGCTGGGTCTCAAGATAAAGAATGGATTGCTGTAGGTCCTGACAGAAATAATCGAGGAAATGAAGCACTATATATTGCATGGACGGATTTTACTCCAGGAAGGGATACTACTAATATTCGCTTTTCAAAATTTACAACGGGACGACACATAACTCCAATTATTGAAAACAAGGATATTGTTGTCGGAAACGGTAAATTTGTTTCAGGTTCGTTTGTCGTAGTAGACAAGCGCGGTACAATTTATGTTTTTTATGAAGAAGTAGCTAAGAATGGATTTGGTGTACTAGGTCAACCTAACAGGACAATTCGCATGACTAAATCAACTGATGGTGGAAATACGTTTCCTATAGATGTAGCCGTTTCAACACCATTTGCAGCTGCAGCTACAACAACAAGACCATGTAATCGACCATCAATAGCCGTTAATAGTTCTAGACAAATTCGTATGAATGAATTCCCCCATGCTGCCATCGGTCCAGATGGTACTCTATACGCAGTATGGAATGCCGGTAGAGTTATAGGCAGTAGAACCTTTATCAATGTATTTTTAGCCTATAGTAAAGATAAAGGAGCTAGTTGGAATCAAGTTAACGTTAGTCAAAATATTGCCTATTCATTTTTCCCAAGTGTAACAGCTAATTGTGTAGGTGCCCATATTCAATATAGTCGCTTTAACGATCCGAATTTAGTAGGAGGCACGGGCAATGGAACATTCGGCATATTTATGAAAACCTTCTCTCTTCAGACAGGAGTAAGCAACGAAAAAGTTATAAGTAACCCATACTCTCGAGTACCTGTTACAATTAATTCGGAATGTTATATGGGAGACTATAATCAGATTATATCCGGCCCTGGCAGCTGCTTATTACATTCTTGGGGAGATAATCGTAATATTGTAAATGGTCAACTCAATCCCGATGTTTTTTTTGCATTAACCTCTCCAAATAAAAATCCCCAATAATGTAACTCCCTTTTAAAAAGAGTTTAATCCTTCCAAACCATACTATATAAGATAGACGCCCAATAAAATTTATTATTTAAGATTATGTAAAGTTGATTACACCCTACATTATGGACAGCAAATTATGATATTTATTTACCTTTCACTTAGGAGGAACAATACTCCCTGTTTCTCCTATTAATGCATAATATACAACTCTTTAATTACATAAAAACATCCCTTTTAAATAATTCTTCCGCAAAATTCCTATGTTAAAACCACTCTACTAAGTTAACCTTCAATTAGCTTTTATTCTAAAAAGTTATAAAATAGTGCACTATTAGAATTTCGCTGAACTTCTCTTCTACGTTCCACCGCAAATAAACCTCTAAGTGTTCCATAAAAATAAGCTGTAAAAGTGTTCTTTATTCGCTTTTTCTTGTAAGCGAAAATTGTCTCTTTAAATGCTTGAATAGCCACAAAATCTAGATGTTCTAAAGGTTGCTGAAGACCGCTTATTCTATAAGCCACTCGCACTTTCCCCCATAATTCATAAATATGGTCTGCGTAAGGAAAAAAAGGTCTTACAGCATCTTTAAAAGCTGTTGGAATAAAAGACGGTACATAATCCGATGAGAGTTTATAATTAATATTATTACGTATGTATTTATTTAAATCTTTTAAAGATAAATTATAGGTAGACTGTTTTTTTGTATCTTTATTCTTACTCTCCCAAGTGTTCTCATTATTTTCTGTTTTAACATCTGCTTCAACATTAGACTCTAAATCAAGCTGTAAATACTTAACCCAATAACTAAAATAAGGGTGATTTACAAATAAGTGCACTGGATTTCCCTTTCCATTGTTACGAGGACAGCGACGATAAACGGTAACAATTTGTCCTTGTTTTCGTAATTCTTTTAAATGACGATCGATTGTGCCTTTTGACTTTTCGTAGGTTTTACCTAAGTATGTACTGCCTGGGAAGCAAAATCCTTTTTCTGCAGCAAACCAACAAAGGCGGTCTAAAGCTTTTCTAGTTCCTTCGTGGAGACGATAAAATTTCTCTCCATAAAGGTTGATAATTTCTTTAAGTAATTTTCGTTTCATTGATTGATGTTGAGAACGGTTTTCTGTGAAACTCTGATAACTTTTCATATAATCAAATTCTTCTGTCGTAAGCATACGCGTAGTAGACATTAGTCTATCCTCTCCTTTTCAGGAACAAAAAAAGACATCGCATCCCAGAAAATAGGAAAACGATGTCGGATTTTTTGACAGACTACGCCCTTGAAATAAATCTAATTATCCGATAAAATAAAGGCGTAATTAAATTTATGTATTAGGACTTCGACAGGTGTTTTCCCTAGGTGTTTTAGGGTTAACGGTGTAAGGGTGTTGGCGCACCACTTGCACACGTTGGAGTCTTTTTATATTCCGCACTGTTTTGGTGACTCTATTATACCGTCTATTAATCTTATAATTCAATAAGAATTCATGAACTCCTCATAAAACCTCTGTATTTTAACTATGATTAAAAGTTACTTCGTTTGGATATACTCCTAATATTCTAAAAAACTCACTACAAATGTATCTGTTTACTTAATTATTAATCTTGAAAGTTGTAAAGTAAAAAAACAACTACTCTCTTATGTTGTTTTACTGTTTTACATATTGTTTTATATATTTGTTTTATTGTTTTATTGTTTTAGACCGTCTATAGACACTGGTATTACAACGTTTATAAGCCTAAACTATCACTAATTTTGCGCGAACTATCACTAATTTTGCGCGAACTATCACTAATTTTGCGTGAAACTATCACTAATTTTGCGTGAAACTATCACTAATTTTGCGCGAACTATCACTAATTTTGCGTTGGAAATGCAAATATGGCTTAAGTATCACTAATTTTGCGTGGACAATCTAGATGTGCTTTAAGTATCACTAATTTTGCGTTGAAAATGCAGACATGCCTCAACTATCACCAATTTTGCGTATTAAAATGAAGATTGAGTTTAATAAATCAAGAATGAGTAAGGTTTCTAAAGTCAACAAACCTCATGAAGTATCACTAATTTTGCGTGATATTTAATTTCTAAGGACAGATTGCTCTTTAACATGCAATTTACACAGTATCACTTTTATGATATTTTAGTGATAGTTTAGAAAAATATGGGGGATTTTATGAAGAAAACGACTGTCGTTCAACCATATGATCTGGAAAGTATAAATATAAAAAATTGGGTAACTAAATCAAACATCCTCATTGAGAGTACATATAAATTGTCTTTACAAGAGCAAAGAATTCTTTTAATCATGGCATCTAAAGTGCAGCCGAATGATGAAACGTTGAAGACCTATAGATTTCGAGCGAAAGACTTTATCGAAATCGTAGGCAATAAGAAAGGAACAGGTTTTTACTCTTATTTAAAAGAAATCGTGAATGGCCTTCAAACAAAAATTCTTACGATAAAAGAAAAAGGCAGACAAAGAAATTACAACTGGGTAATTACATCTATTTATGAAGAAAACGAAGGATACATAACATTACAGTTTCATCCTAGCTTAAAGTATCTTTTTTTAGAGCTTAAGGAAAAATTTACATCGTATCAATTAGAGAATGTAGTGAGGCTCAATTCGGTCTATTCCATTCGTATTTATGAACTGCTTAAGCAATATGAGCGTCTGCGAAAAAGGGAATTGACTCTTGAAGAATTACGTCATTTTTTAGCTATTGAACCTACTAAGTATAAACAGTATGGCCATTTTAAAAGTAAAGTATTAGCAGTAGCTCAAAAAGAAATTAATAATAAAACAGATATCCACTTTGAATTCGTGGAAGTAAAGACCGGTAGAAAAGTAACATCCATAGAATTCATTATTACCAGTTCCCCTGCATTGAATGATTCTAGCTCTATTCAAGAGAAAAAACTAGAATTAAATCAATCCTTATCGAAGTTAGAAGACAATACAAACAGCCTTGAGGATGATTTAGCGGGCTTAGGGGTTAAGCCGGAAAAAATAGAGTGGCTTTTATCAGAATTTACAAAAGAACACCTAGAAAGAAATATAAGATACACACAAGATCGTTTAATTATAGGAGATGTGACTCATCCTCATTCCTACGTAGTAAAGGCGATTCAAAAAGATTATGCCAAGCTTTCACACGAATCAAAGCTCCTTCAGTCTAAAAAGATTGCAAAAAAAGAGTTAGTTCCAGATTTTATGGTAGCAGCTAGAGAAAAACAACAAACTTTTAACGAGTCTACATTAAAAGACAAGCAAGAATTGTTCCTTGAAGAGGTTGGAACTCAAATAGAATTTGAAGAGAGGCTCCTTCAGTTTCAAGAATTAAAAAGAATGCTAATTTTAAGTTCAGATGAACCTAATCAAGAAGAAGTTAAAAAAGCTCAAGAAGCAGGTTTACAAGAAGTCATTCGGAATATAGAAGAGGACTTAAAAAAGCGTCAAGCCTTAGAGCTAGAGCCAAGGCTTGTTAAGGATTTTAAAAATAAAGAACTAAAGAAAATCTATAAAGAATTTTTGCAAAGTAAAATTTCAAATAAAACTTAGATCAAATATAGAAGAAATCAAAAAGCATGCCTTTAAGGGTATGTTTTTTTGTTTATTTTTTTAAACAAAACGGTAAATTTAATATATCGAATGTAATAAGAGAAGCTTCTATTTAGTGAGCGTGTTAATTATTTTTGTTATAATAATAGTATATTAAATTTACCTAAAGAAAGGATGTGTTTTATTTGGATAGGTTTCTTCTCCTTCAGAAATTCCTTTGTCATTTGAACGAATCTAAAAAAAAAGCTTCCACAATTTCAATGTATAAACATGATTTAAAAAGTTTTTTTGAATGGTTAAATCATTATCATCCTAATATCCCCCCGAAAAGCTTACCGCAGGACAAAAAATATTACGATGAGTACTTTAGGTATCTAAAAGAAAAAAACTTATCAGAAGCCAATCTGAGGCGTGTGGCATCACATTTGAATGGATTGTTAAAATATTATAACCTCACAAGTTATATTGGTCTTTTACAAGGAACAAACAAAAAACAACGTGAATTAACGGATACTGACTTTATAACTGAAGCTGACACGTTGCTTCTTTTAGATTCTATTATAAGCCATAAACACCTGAGTGATATTCAATCCCAAATACACAAATATATAGGGCCTCGTAATCATTCCATGTTTGTCCTTATGATTCGTTACGGCCTAACTGTTAATGAGGTTGTATCTCTCAATATAAAAGACATTAATTTTGGACAAAATACATTAATGGTTAAAAGTAGTAAAACAAATCGTATATTAGAGCTTTCTAAAGATGATAAAAAAATCATATATAATTACCTATCAACAATACCTTTGCTATTTAGACCTAAAGACTATACAGATGATCCATTATTTATTTCTTTTCATCCTCAAAAAATGGTTTATTGGTATGATTACAGTTTAGATAGACCTAAAAGGATTAGTGTAATTGGCACAAAACGTATGATTGAAAGAGAAGTTAAACGTTCAGGTATAAAATCAAATGTAAGATCTACTCACTTCCGAAACAGCTGTATTCTTAACAAGATTCATGAGGGGTATTCCAACGAACACATTATTTACTACTTTGGATTGTCTAGCCGCCATGCTTTATATCGATTCAAGCGATATTTAAGAGTAAAATAAAAAAATAAGTTAAACTTATTTTTTTATTTAAATCCTTTTATATCAATAATTATAATTTAACAAGTTAAACTTAAATGCGGATTCTATTCAGTGGATTCTAGAAAATAAAAACAAGTTCAACTTTAGTTAAACTTGGTGATTCACACTTTTAAAATTCACTTATTCGAAAATTAAATTATTATGGCATTGGTTTGCCCGATTAGTATAAATCATTAGCTTAAAAGCCATACGTCAAAATTATAATAACCAAATTTATTTACTATTATCTAGAATGTAATTAGATTTATTAATCTTGATTAAACACTAGAGAAAGTACATTCCAGATTCGGTGTAAACCCTTGATAATAAAAGGTTTGTTGTATTTCTAGATTTCGTTGTGAAATTTAAAAACCTTGAAAATAAACTATAAAAAAGTTAATGTTAGTTTTACCCTAAGAAGATATTTATATAAGGGTTGCGCAATCCAAAGAGTATTTCCATTAAATCACTACATTAGGGTAAAATTCTTAAGGATCTATCACTGATATTATTTTATAAAAAACACTTATATAAATCTTGACTTTAAACTAGAGAAAGTACATTCTAGATTCGTCTAAATCCTTTTTGTATCAAGGTTTTAGATGTTCTAGCTTTTGAATTCTAAGAAAAGAATATGTATATTTTTTAATGACAAAAGGAACCTGCTAAGTTATCAAATACATTTATTTGGAGACGCTTGTAAAATAAAGAATTCATTAATAAAATTAACGTATTGATTCTTACATTAAGTTTTTGAACTACATATATAACTTGTCTATTATGAAAAAAATCGTTTCACTCTTGCAAAGTTCATCATTTCATCTAGAATTAAAAAAAGAATAAGAGTTGACGTAAAAGAAAAAATATACATAAAAGAACAGGAATTTAAAGTGATTAATAGAATTTTACTAGAAATATAAAACTTGAATAACATCTGGTACAACTACGTTCTAGAATCGTAATTAACATTGATATATCAACTTTAAAGTTTATCTAGATTTTTATATAGAAAGGAGAAACCTAGAAAAATGTCTAAAAAAAATGAAGATGAAATTGTTTACACGCTGAAGGACACCGTAAAGCTAACTGGTTTAAGTATAGATCTTATTCGCTTATACGAGAAAGAATTCAACCTCCAAATTCAACGCACAGAAGGCGGGCATAGAAGATATAACAAACAAAACATTGATTTATTAACCGAAATAAAAAAAAGAATTCAAGAACAAAATTGGAGCTATAAGATGATAAATCAATGGCTTCAAGGTGAAATTGTGCCCGAAGCAGTTGAAGTTCAATCGAATCTTGAGAAGAAAATAGAATCTCTTGAAGATAAAGTTCAAGAATTGCTTAATCGCTCTGAAAAAGATGAGCAATTTCAACTAGCACTTATCCAACGATTAGATGAACAAGGGAGTCTTATAAAGAAACTTACAGAAAAGCTAGACCATCAAGACAAATATATTGAAAACAACCTAGAAAAACGAGACGAAAAATTGACTAGTGCCATACGTGAAATTAGCGATACAAAAAAACTAATCGCGGCCGCCCAAGAAAATCTAGATTCAAAACCAAAAGGATTCTGGAGTAAGATTTTTGGCGGTTAATATGTAACTTAAACTATAAAAGCAGCAGGATTTTTTGTACATTACAGAAAATCCTGCTGCTTTTATAATTTATTTTTAGTGATTAAATATTGAATTTCGAAACTTTATGGTTAGTTGCCAGAAAAAATTTATGATTGGTAAACAATTCTATAAGGTCTTGAAGGGGAATTTACAGGTGAGGCAGCTTTTACTAATACAGTTTGTCCATTTGATGGAATCCTATTTTTAAACACATAAACTCTGGTTTCTCCGCCTGGGGCACCACGTCCTCTAGAAGCTTTTCTTGGAACGATATTTCTTTCGTTATTTGGATCAAGTATCCAATGAGAATACCATAGCTGTCGTAGAAACTGTCTATTGGTACTTTGAGGGCGTTCATCAAATACACAGTGATTAATTTGCCCTGTCCAATATAAGTATCGACCATTAGAAATTCTCCATTCGTTACCTGATCGGTATCTAATTCCTACACATTCTCCAGGATAAATAATATTAGGGATGTTATAATGATTAGCCCTTTGGCAATTAGGGTCGTTATATCCATTATAAGGTGTTACCCTGACCATTTGTATCTGATTCCTTCTAAAATAAAGATATTGTTGAGTTACTTGTCCTGTAGAACTATCAACAGCCAAATGACTAAGAAGAATACCATAATAAGATTGAAGTTTTGTAGTATCTATACTTGTAGTGACATTTAACGTATTAGAAGTAGCATTTATAACGCCACCTACCAACCTTCCATTATGAACACAATATCCATTTCTACATGAAGCGCCACTGCTTGCTCTATATAAAACTCCTACACAAGATCCACGGTTTATTATTGCCAATTGTTTTCACCTCCACTATAAGAGATTTTATGATTCGTTTGAAATTATCGTCCCTACATGTCTCTAGGACCATAGCGATACTGCGGTTCTGTTTGGTAATAATATCCACTTCTTACTTGAGCAATCCAATTTTGAAATATCTCTCTCCATTCAACTCGATTAAAGAACTCATCAAGTGGTTTGGTAGAGTCCCATTCGATGATCTGGAATGGAGTGACAGCTGGATTCCATACGCCTACGCTATTGACTCCTTTTTCTTTGATGAGCAGGAGAGGTAATCCTCTTTGATAACCCATACTAGGTTCTATTTGTAAAAAAGGAGCGCCTTCCCATGATGGTTGTGGTAGATTTTCTCCTGTATTTGTTTGTGTATAATTAGCAAAAACTTGCTGCATATTGACTGCAATTAATCCATAACTTGAGAGCACCAATCGTCGTACGTTTGTCAATGTTTTTTCAGGATATTGCTCTGTATCGGGTAAAGTACGTGGAAAAAGTAAAACATTCTCAATTTCTCGAATGAGACGTCGGAGAAATCTCGATTGAATAGTATTAAGAGAGGAGGGGTGGCTCAGAAATACAGGTATTCTAAAAGCCATGTCAGCTGCATTATCGATTCCATTTTCCTCTTGTGCCTCCCTATATTCCTTTTGAGAGTTAGGGTAACGCTCATTTAAATAATAATTGCCATCTCTAGAATTGTAGTGAGTGTAATATTTTTTGATTGTAATCTTCCTTTCTTCATGAACTCTCTATATTTTATTCATTTTTATAAAAAAGAAATGTGTGCTTGTCCAAGGTCTTTAGTAACATTTTCACTTAGCTTTTTCAGAGTTAATATTATAGGTTAAAAATTTATAGTTAAAGCAAGCCATAATAACGGTTAAATTATCTTGAAAGTGTAGTAAGTTTGTCCAAGCAAAAATACATAATTAAGCATTTAATATACTAGAGAATTCAATGCATAAAAGATAAGGATACACCATTCTTTTAGAACCTGACATTATAAACAATCAGCACTAATCCTGTTTGTAATAATCTGGGATTGTTAGGTTTACAAACTCTCTTACAACATACAAAATCAAAGGAGCATACGGAGGAATATCTGTGAGTATATTGGTAACCGGAGGAGCTGGATACATCGGGAGTCACACTTGTTTTGAACTCCTCAATGCCGGCTATGAGATTGTAGTAATAGATAATCTTTCTAATAGCAAACCTGAATCATTGAAACGGGTATCCGAATTAGCTAAAAAAGATTTCAAATTCTACAATGGAGATTTACTTGATGAAAAAACTGTAGAGAAGGTTTTCTCTGAAAATAAGATTGACGCCGTTATTCATTTTGCTGCACTAAAAGCTGTTAATGAATCAATAGAAATTCCCCTTCATTATTATCATAATAACGTCACTGGGACCTTAATTCTTTGTCAAATAATGAAAAAACACAATGTTAAAAAACTAATATTTAGCTCATCTGCAAACGTTTATGGAATACCAAAACATGTACCAGTTACTGAGGATTCTCCACTAGGACCAATAAACCCTTACGGACGAACAAAATTGATTATTGAGGGAATTTTAAGTGACTTATATATTTCAGATCATAATTGGAGTATTAGCCTTTTGAGATACTTCAATCCAATTGGAGCGCATGAAAGCGGAAGGATAGGGGAAGATCCCTCTGCCATTCCAAATAATCTAATGCCCTATATTAATCAAGTTGCGATAGGAAAAAGAGAAAAGGTTAATGTATTCGGCAAAGACTATAATACGCACGATGGGACAGGGATAAGGGATTACATTCATGTTGTAGATTTGGCGAAGGGGCATATAAAAGCTTTAGAGAGAGTTCTTGGAACTACAGGCATTGATGTATTTAACCTCGGAACAGGAGTTGGATATAGTGTAATCGACCTTATTAAGAGTTACGAAAATATAACATCTCAAAAAATTTCGTATAATTTCACCCACCGGAGAGCTGGAGATATTGATAAATGTTATGCAGATACGACTAAAGCTAAAGAAATGCTAGGATGGCGACCAAGCAAAAATCTCAGCGATATGTGTCGAGACTCCTGGAATTGGCAGAAGAACAACCCAAATGGCTATATAGAATAAAACCTTTAATAACTAAAAATATAATTCAAATTATTCTCTGACTTCATTTACAAAGTTTGTATTTTGAAGTCGTTTTTTTATTTATACATATCTTAATAATTGTTTTTTAAGAGAGAACAATTTTCTATTAAAGATTATTTTGTATAAAATCAGGCCTCCTTATGCACGAAATTACTATTATATCCGGTTCTAAATTGTAACATCTTAGTTGTTAGCCTAATAAAATGTAAGGTTAATTTATGTAAGGAGGTAATACAATGGCTTTTCCCTCAAACAGCCAATTTCAGCCCATATTGATAGGGGATCAACCTATATTTGATATGGTAGGGGACCAATCTCCTGCTTCAACTGACCTCGTAGGCAACACGCAATTTCCTGCAGCATTCTTTGCATATGATGCAACAAATGTTTATTTTAGAATTCGTGTTAATGAGGATCCGAGAAACTCCAAATTAACCGGATTTGCGAATTATGGTTGGGGAGTACTTATTAATACTTCGGGAGATTCTGGAGTCTATGACTGGCTTGCTAATATTAACGGGCTAGATAATACTATAAATTTAATTAAAAATACGACACGGGTTTATAATTCATGGAATGATCCTGCAGAAGGAACAGATGGACGTGGAGCCCCCAATTTTTCGCGTCCAATTGTCAATTTTGATGTAGCTCGAGCTACATTAACCAATGATGGATCAAATTTTGGTGGAAACCCTGATTATTTTATAGATTTTCAATTCCCAGTTGCAAATTTTTTCTCACTTCTTGGAATTACCGCTTCAACTCCAATTGGATTAGTCATTTTCACTTCTACAAATGCAAATAATTATAATAAAGATTCTTTACAAGCTGGTGAGAATTTTCAATTTGTTCAATCAATAACAAATCCAACTCCCCCAACAGCTGTAGATGTTCGGGCAGCTTTGACTGTAACTAAAACGATTACCTCCGGTCCAACCTCTCTCTTAACAGGTTCCTTAACAACATGGATCCAAAGGATAACAGTAACAAATACAGGCCGAGATATAGCAAGGAGCGTAGTCGCAAACGATGTCTTTGGTATCGATCAGCTATCAAGTGTAAGTAATATTACACCTTCAAGTGGTTCTGCTACTCTTAATACGACTAATAAGACATTGACATGGAATATCGGCAACCTCACTGCGGGACAGAGTGTTACGCTAACTTATACAGTGGTAGGGACATTTTCTACAGCGGGCACAAGAAGGCTAAACACAGTTACTGTTTCTGCCACTGACAACTTTACCGGCTCTCAACTGACTCCGGTTACGGCTGCTAATGACGTAACGGTAGCTGCAGCTGCAGCAATCACGGGAAAGGTAACCTCTGGGCAGACTGGTTTACCTCTTAGCGGAGTTACTATAGAACTTCGCAACCAAAGCAATGTATTAATATCTACAACTACAACTAACACGGAAGGAAATTATAGCTTTATCCAACTTGCTGCAGGTACCTACAATCTAAATTTTGCAGCTTCAAGCTTTATTATAGCAACGCGTACAACAACGATTACTGCTGGACAAACGCAAAGTTTAAACGTGATTTTACAGCCTCAACCTGGAAATGTTACAGGCACCGTATTATCTCAAGATGGAACGCCAATAAATGGAGCAACAATTAGATTAATTGATCAATTTAACACTGTTATTACGACAGTTACAACTAATACTCAAGGACAATATACAATTCCCAATGTTACTCCAGGACAGTATTCAATAACAGTAAGCGCGTCAAACTTCCAATCACAAAGCCGAGGGGTCACTATTAATTCTGGGCAAACAACTGTTTCAAACTTTACTTTAATCCCTTCACCAGGAACAGTGACAGGAACAATTACAAGTTCTGCAGGTACACCAATTGAAGGTGCTGTTATAGAAGTACTTGATTCAGGCAGTAATGTGATTTCGACCGCAACTTCAAACGCCCAAGGACAGTATACAATCAACCAACTTGCTCCTGGCACGCTCCGATTAAGAGCGACCGCTCAAAACTTCCAAACTTCATTACTAGGTTTTACTATTCAAGCAGGACAGACGACAACTCAAAATATCGTCCTTCAAGCATCTCCTGGCACTCTGACAGGTACTTTAACTGATGCCCAAACAGGTAATCCTCTTATAGCGGCATCTGTAAACGTGGTGAATCAAGCTGGCGTTACTATTGCAACAGCCACGACCAATGCCCAGGGACAATATACTATTGCAAATCTAGCTCCTGGGACCTACACTGTAACATTTGGACAGCAGGGGTATGCAAGTCAGACCGTCGGCACAGTTGTTAGAGCTAATACAACAACCACACTTTCCACAGCTTTAAACCAAAATGTAGGTGTTATCACTGGAACGGTAACAAATAATGAAGGTGCTCCTCTTATTGGTACAGTTATCAATGTATTTTTAAATAACAACTTAGTAGCCTCTGTTAACACTAATGAAGCAGGAACGTATACCATTCCTAACTTGGCTCCAGGCAATTATACAGTAAATGCACTCTCGCAAAACTTTCAATCTCAAGTAAAGGGAGCCCAGGTTTCTGCCTTTCAAACAACGACTGTCAATTTTACTCTTATTCCTAATCCAGGTGTTTTAACTGGAACAATTATTGATACAAATGGTGATACAGTTTCAGGGGCAGTTATTAACATAAGAACTAATACTGGAGGAGCAGTAATCGGAAGTGCGGCAAGTGATCAAAGCGGACTATATACCGTCCCTAATTTAGCCCCTGGAACCTATATAGTAACTGCAACAGCTCCTAACCTTCAAACTTCAAGTCAAGGTACTACTATTCAATCTAATCAGACGACTACTTTGAATTTCACGCTTGCATTTAGTCCCGTTACTGTTACTGGAACAATTCTAAATCAACAAACAGGAGAATCAATTGCAGGTGCACAAATACAAGTGCGAGTCTTAGATGGAAATGGTGCCGTTGTTGCAAATGTATTAGCTAACCAGCAAGGTGTTTTTGAAGTTCCTCAACTTGCTCCAGGTACCTATACTATTTTTGCAACGGCTCCTAATTTCCAAACAAACTTTGCATCCGTGAACGTGCTTCCAGGAAGTCAGCCGAACATTCAGATTTCGCTTATCCCAAGTCCTGGATATATTACTGGGCAAGTTGTAAATATAATAACAGGCGATCCTATTGGTGGTGCCACAATAAGTGTGGTTAATCAGAATAACGTCCAATTACAGACTGTTTTAACAGATAGTCAAGGAAATTACACAATTGAAGGCCTACCACCTGGAAGTTATAACATCGTAGTAAGGGCCACAGACTTTCAATCTAATGTTACAGGTGCAATTGTTTTAGCAGATGCTACCACAACTGCGACTATAGCTTTATCTCCTTCACCTGGAACTATTATTGGAAACATATCTCCAAATCAGCCGAATACAGTTGTTCAACTTTATAATACGAACAATATCTTTATACAAAGTACAATTGCAGATAATAATGGAAACTATCAGTTTCTAAATCTAGCTCCTGGTAGTTATATTGTAAAAGCACAAAGTCCTAACTTTATAACTCAATCGGCAGGGGCCTTAGTTTCCTCAAATGTAGCAACCACGGTGAATCTTATACTCCCTCCAAACCCTGCATCTATTGCAGGAGTTGTTACGGATATAAATGGAAATGAAATTCCCAATGCAATAGTTCAGGTTCTAGATGCAAATGATACCATTATTGGAACAGCCGGAACGGATAGTAATGGAAATTATTCAATCGGAAATCTCCCACCAGGTTCTTTTACTACTGTGGTAACTGCGCCAAATTTCGGTAGTCAAATTGGCGGAATTACCCTACAACCCGGCGATGTCATTACAGACATAGACTTTAGTCTCGTTCCTAATCCTGGTGGAATCAGCGGCCTTATTACAAACGAGACAAATGGAGAACCGTTAACAAATACAAGTGTTATAATTCGACAGACTGTTGGATCAGGTACTGCCATTGCTACTGTTACTACAGATTCTTCAGGAAACTTTTTAGTTCAAGGGCTTGCGCCTGGCAGCTATACTATAACAGCGTCGTCTCCAGGATTTGGCACAAAGACTGTAGGCGCATTGGTTACTAGTGATTTAACATCGACAGCTAATATCAAACTCAGTGAACTACCTGGCTCAATTCGTGGGCAACTCATCGATTCTGCAGGAACCGCGATTAACGGGCAGAATTTACAAATTCGACTTCTTGATCAAAATGGCGTGCTGTTACTCACAGAACTTGCTCAACCTGATGGAACATTTGTATTCTCGAATATTACCCCCGGTAATTACATTCTTAATGCTACAGCTCCTGGATTTCAGGCAAACACAGTTGGTGTTCAAGTTCTCAGGGACCAAGAGACTTCCACGTTTGTACCACTTAAACCTTCTCCATCAATATTAACAGGGCAGGTCATTAATGAACAAACGCTTACAGGTATACCTGGAAGCATTATATCAGTTATTAATCCGAATACCGGGCTGTTAGTAGGAAAAACAACATCAGGGCAAGATGGAACATTTATTCTAGAAGATTTGCCAGCAGGTCCTTTTATAGTAACGGGAAATGCACAAAATTTCGGAACAGATTCTAAAGCGGTTATTTTAAATGCTAGTCAGACAACAAATACAACCCTTACGCTTACCTCTAATCCTGGAAGTGTTTCCGGTTTTATCGTTAATCGTATTAATGGGGAACAACTCCCAGCTGCAAGTATTCAAGTATTCGATCAAACCGGCGCAGCTGTCGTTTCAGTTGCATCTGATCCAACAGGAGAATTTCTTGTTTCCGGTTTGGCACCTGGGCAGTATACGGCAATAGCCACTTCACAAGGGTTTACAAGTGGAACTATCAGCTTTACGATTATTGCTGATACACAGTCTATCGCAAGCTTTGCTTTAGAGCCAAATCCATCGTCTATTACAGGGCAGGTCATTGATATAACAACTGGCCAACCAATAGTTGGTGCTGATGTTATCGTTCGTCAGTTCACTTCTACAGGCCCTATTATCTCTACTACACAAACTGACTCAAATGGATCTTATATACTTTCCAACCTCCCACAAGGTAGTTTTACTGTCATTATTATTGATCCGGACTATAGTTCTCAGTCATCGTCCGTCACACTTACACCTGGGGCAACAATTAATCTTAATTTTAACTTGCAACAATTACCTTCAAGCATTCAAGGAAATATTATTAATCAAGACACCAGTGAGCCACTAATTAACACTCTTGTTCAACTCATTGACAATAATGGAATTTTTATTACACAGGCTCAAACAGACATTAATGGTTTCTATCAAATAACTGGTTTTAGTGCTGGCCAATATACACTATCTTTTATTAATCCACTATTCCAATCCCAGACAGTAAGCTTTATTTCTGAACCGGGTGAAACGTCTGTGGTAAATGTAGAATTAGTTAGCAATCCTGGAGCTATAACAGGGCAAATATTTGATTCTCAAACATTAGCTCCACTCATTGGTGCATCAGTTCGTATTTTCCCTGCTTCAAGCTTAACCCCTATTGCTACATTAGTAACGGATAGTACAGGTCAATATTTTTTAACGGGTTTATCTCCTGGAGCGTATACTCTCACTGCTTCATTTGGGACCTATGCCTCTTCGTCTACTGGTATCACTGTACTTTCCAATCAAACAATTTCATCAGATATTATTTTGACTCCAGATCCATCAACCGTTTCGGGAACTATTACATCCGACACTGGATCTCCTATTCCAAATGCTACTGTAAGGATACTTGATCAAAATGAAACCGTACTTGCCACAGTCGTTACAGATGAACTTGGAAACTATTCTGTTACTGATTTACCACAAGGAAATCAAAAGATTATTGTTACTGCTCCAGGGTTCGCCACTCAACTTGGAGGGGTCACTTTGACTCCAGGTCAAGTAGCAACAGGCACTGATTTTGTCTTAACAGCTAATCCTGGTAGTATTACTGGGCAAATAGTGAGTGCTTCCACAGGCACGCCAATTGTAGGAGCAATTGCCATTGTCAGAACTGTTGCTGGTATCTCTGTAGTTGTATCCTCAACGGCAACCGATGAAGTTGGAAATTATACCGTAACAGGTTTAAAACCCGGCTCTTACACAGTCACTGGATCTGCTACTGACTTTGCTCTTAATACCGTTGGAGCAATCGTAGTCAGTGATCAAGTCACGCAAGCAAATATAACTTTATCTCCTCTGATGGGAACGATTTCTGGAAATATAATTGATATTCAAGGAATTCCAGTCACAGGCTCTAATATTCAACTTCGGGTATTTGATCAAAGTGGTCTATTGCTTCAAACATTAGTCGCACAGTCTGATGGTTCTTTCTTAATAAATAATTTACCGCCTGGATCATACCAATTAACCATCTTAGCACCAAACTTTGAAGCTACTACGGTTGGGGCCGTTGTGACTGCTAATCAAATTACAACGCTTACTGTTCCTCTAACACCGAACCCGGGAACGATAAGCGGTCAAGTCATTAACGAAGTAACAGGGGACGCGGTTACTAACGCCATAGTATCTATTACCAAAATTAATGGTCTACCAATTGGTAGTGCAGTCACGGATAGCAATGGAAACTTTTCTATTCTAAATTTGCCCCCTACCACTGTTACTGTTTCAGCAGTAGCACCTGATTTCGGTTCATCATCTCGTTCTGTTATTTTAACTTCAGGAGAGACTGTTACTACTACGTTAAGTCTGGCACCAAATCCTGGTACCATAAATGGGATCATTACAAGCGAGCAAACTGGAGAAATCACCGCCGGAGCAACTGTCCAGATATTTGATTTCACTTCTGGACTTGTAGCCACTGTTGTTTCAGATAGCAATGGCTTTTACCAATTTGCAGGTCTTACCCCGGGTCTTTATCAAGTAGTTTCCAGTGCCGACAATTTTGGAAGCAACATACAAGATGCTCAAGTGTTCTCAAATCAAACAACTATTGTTAATTTGAGTCTAGCTCCAAATCCTGGTTCTATTTTTGGTACAGTAGTGAATGAGCAAACAGGAGAATTTATCGTTGGAGCAACTATTGTTGTTCGACAATTTTCACCTACTGGACCTATTGTGCAAACAATAGCAACAGATAGTAGCGGCCAATTTACTGTTTTAAATCTTGAGCCTGGTACGTATACAGTAACAGCTTACAATCCAAATTTTGGAGCACAAAGTGCTACCGCATTAGTTCAATCCAATGTACTTTCGACTGTTTCACTTGCTTTAACACCGAATCCAGGAACAATAGAGGGACAGATCACTTCCATCCAAACCGGTACACCGCTTGTGGATACACAAGTTCGCGTTATTGATAATAACGGAGCTTTAGTAGCAGTGATTCAAACAGATATTAATGGAAACTATAGCCTTCAAGGATTAAAACCTGGCACATATACAATTGTATTTTTAAATGCTGTCTTTCAAAGTCAAACATTTGGCTTTAGGGTAGGAGCAGGGGATTTATATACGCTTAACGCTGCCTTAGAACCAAATTCTGGATTTATTACAGGGACAATTTTTGATATTCAATCTGGTACTACTTTAGCAGGGGCAGCAGTGCAAGTTTTCCCTTCACAAAGTTTGATTCCAATTGCAAGTGCAGTGACAGACCAAAGTGGTTCTTACAACGTACTTGGCTTGGAACCAGGAGAGTACACTGTCGTTGCTAATGCCCAAAATTACGCAAGAGCAGTCGTAGGTGCTACCGTATTTTCAAATGAAACAACAGTCGCAAATCTTCTTCTGCTGCCTAATCCGGCAACAGTAAGTGGAACTATTAGTACACCTGATGGAATTCCTATCCCTGGAGCTATAATTCGAATTGTTGATCAAAGTGAAAATCTACTTGGGACCGGTATTACTGATCAAAATGGCCTTTTCACAATTGGCAACATCCCTCCAGGATTCCAAAATGTTATTATCTCTGCTGATGGATTCAGCAATCAATTAATTGGCATTACTCTTGGTCCAGGTGAACTAATAACGGATTTCAGCTCGCAACTTACACCAAATCCAGGATCCCTTGATGGAATAGTTGTTAATGAACAGACAGGAGAAGCAATTGCGGGTGCCAATGTTATCATTCGTCGTGCAGGTGCTACCTCTATTATCGTTGCTAACACAACGACGGATTTGCAAGGAAACTATCGGTTAGATAACCTTTCACCCGGATCCTATCTAGTAACAGCTACTGAGCCAGGCTTTGGAACAAACACAGTGGGAGTAATAATTATTAGCGATACTGTAGCTACTGCAAATGTTTTATTAACTCCACTCACTGGTTCCGTTACCGGTACAGTGGTTGATCCACAAGGCAATCCAATTACGGGTAACAATATTCAAATTCAAGTATTTGATCAAAATGGAACACTTCTTAAATCTCTAACAGCGAATAATACCGGTTCGTTTACAATATTAGATCTGGCGCCAGGGTCGTATGGATTAACGGTTACTGCACCTAACTTTGCAACTAATACATTAAGTGCAAATATAGTGTCTGAACAAACTACAGATGTGACTGCTGTTTTACAACCAAATCCAGCTTCAATATTTGGGCAAATTATTAACCAAACTACAGGAGAGCCTGTCGGCGGAGCCATGGTAACAGTTACTTTGCCGAATGGAATTGTTGTTGGAGGCACAGTTACGGATCAAAATGGTTCATTTGTTGTGAATAATTTACCATCTCAAACGCTTGTTATTTCAATTACGGCTGATAATTATGGCAGCAGTTCTCAATCTATTATTCTTACTCCCGGTCAATCAACCGAAACAAATATTGGTTTATTACCTTCTGTAGGAGTACTAAGAGGAACTGTATTTAACGAACAGACAGAACAACCTATTGCCGGAGTAACCCTTGAAGTCTTTGATTTTACAAGAGGGATGATCGCTACAGTTGTGACTGATACGTTTGGATTCTATGAAGTTCCTAATCTTTTTCCAGGTTTATATCGTTTGATTGCAACAGCTAAGGGTTATGGTGCTATTGTTCAAGAGGTAACTATAAGTGTAAATCAAGAAACAGTTTTAAACTTCTTCTTGCCACCTGACCCAGGTACAATTCAAGGAACAATTACCAACCGTCAAACAGGAGAACCACTTTTAGGCGTCTCTATCATTATTCGCCAGTTTTCACCTACTGGACCAATTATTGCGTCCCTGTCAACAGATCAAAACGGGCAATTTGTTATAAATAACTTAGCACACGGATCATACGCGGTAGTTGCTCTCGATCCTGATTTTGGAAGTCAAGCTGCTTCCGTTTTTGTGGAGTCAGATGCTGTTTCAGCGGTTTCTGTTTCTTTAGTTCCCAATCCCGGTATTGTTCAAGGAATAATTAGCAATGAGCAAACGGGTGAGTCTTTAACTAATGCATTTGTACGGGTTTTAGATAATAACAGAGTGATTATACAGGAGGTTCAAACTGATACAACAGGAGCCTATAGAGTAGAAGGGTTATCACCGGGAGAATATTTATTAATTGCTGTCTCGCCTAATTTTCAAAGGGAAAGTGTAGGATTTATCATTGCGTCAGGAGATATTAATGAAGTTAATGTAGCCCTCCAACCAAATCCTGGTTTTATCAGTGGAAGAGTTACTGATAATCAAACAGCATTACCATTAGACGGAGCTACAGTTCAGGTTTTCCCTGCTCAAAGTCTTATTCCTATTGCCAATGCAGTTACCAATCAGATTGGTACGTATCAAATTCCTGGTCTTGCACCAGGCGAATATATCGTAGTTGCCACTGCACGTGACTATACGCGTGCTGCCACGGGAGCAATTGTGCCCGCTGATCAAACGACGAGGGCAGACCTTCAACTATCATTGAACCCTGCCACTATTAGTGGAACAATAACGGATTCACAGGGAAATCCCATTGAAAATGCCACTGTAAGAGTCATTGACCAAAATGAAACAGTATTAGGAACAGCCTTGACGGATCAAAATGGAAATTACGTAATTAGTAATTTACCACCTGGTTCTCAAACTATTATTGTCACTGCTCCCACCTTTTCAAGTCAAGTTAGTGGAGTCACTCTTGGCGCTGGTGGTTTAGAAAATGTAAGCCTTGGACTCACTGAAAATCCAGGAATTATAACAGGCCAAATTACTAACGGACAAACGGGAGATCCTATAGTAGGTTCGATTGTTCTCCTTCGTACTAGTGGAGGGATTGGCTTAATTGTCGGATTTGATATTACCGATGAAAATGGTACGTATTTTATTACCGGTGTAGCTCCTGGAATATATACCGTATTGGCAACTGCAAATGGATTTGGTATTTCAAACGTTGGAGCAATTGTCCAAAGTGATATCACAACTAATACCGATGTTGCTCTAGTACCAAATGTGGGGGCAATCACAGGTGTCATTACAGACTTACAGGGTAGTCCTATTCTCGGAACAGACACGCAAATTGAGGTATTTGATCAGGGAGGGACTTTATTAAAGACATTACTTGCCCAGTCGGATGGGACATTTGCAGTACTGGATTTACCTCCAGGCAGCTATAACTTATTAGTGACAGCCCCTAATTTTGCAGCTCAAACTACTAGTATAGTGATTGTTTCCGATCAAACAAATGAGTTAAATATTTTACTAACACCTAACCCAGCATCTATTAAGGGGCAAGTCCTTAATGTTGCGACAGGCTTGCCAATCAACGGTGCGATTTTAACAGTAACGGACTCTAATGGCATCGTTGTTGGATCTGGAACAAGTGGCTTAGATGGCAATTTTACAATTAATAATTTGCCTCCCAATACTTTAATTATTTCAGCAGTAGCCCAAACCTTTGGAAGTGATTCAAAAGCCGTCATCCTTACACCAGGAGGAGAAGGAACAACGACACTTACTTTAACGCCAAATCCCGGAATCCTTCAGGGAACAGTTATCAATCAAAGAACCGGGCAAGTAATACCTGGAACTACTTTACAAATTTTTGATTCAACAAGAGCTCTTGTTGTTACCGTACAAACAGATCAGAATGGATTTTATCAAATTCAGACTTTATCACCAGGTTCATATCGAGTGATTGCAACTATACAAAATTTTGGTTCAGTATCAGGAGACACTCAAGTAAATCCAGAGGCTGTAACGGAGTTAAATTTCACACTTCTTCCTAATCCTGGAACAATTACAGGGGTAATCTATAATGAGCAAACTGGTTCGCCTATTGCAGGGGCAAGTATTGCAGTACGCCAATTCTCTCCGGTAGGCCCTATTATAGCTACCACTACAACTGATTCTCGAGGCCAATTCACTGTTCTTAACCTCACGCCAGGGGCTTATACTATTGTTGTCTCTGAACCAAACTTTGGATCGCAGGCCTCCTCAACCTTAGTGCAGTCAGATCAGGTATCCACTGTCTTAGTAAATTTACCTCCAAATCCCGGAATCATTCAAGGTGTCATTACGAGTGAGCAAACGGGGCAACCTATAGTAAATACACTTATACGAGTAGTTGATGTTAATGGGATTACGATTGCTGTTACCCAGACGGACATTAGCGGAAATTTCCAAGCGCAAGGATTAGCGCCTGGAACATATAGCCTTATAGCTACAAATCCTGAATTTCAAGGCGAAACAGTTGGCTTCTCAATTGAACCGAATCAGACCATTACTCAAAATATTTCATTAGCCCCTAACCCTGGAATACTTACTGGAACAGTAAGTGATTTACAAACAGGTGTGGCTTTGTCTGGAGCAGTTGTACAACTATTCTCTACAGGAAATCTTATTCCTATTGAGAATGCAATTACCAATCAAAATGGAAGTTTCATTGTAAGAGGTCTAGAACCTGGAGAATATAACGTGTTAGCCAGAGCTACAAACTTTGGTTCTGTAGTCGTAGGAGCTACAATAACACCTGGAGATACTACAAATATTACAATATCATTAGCTCCTCTATCTGGGTCTATTTCTGGGCAAGTTACTGATTTTTCAGGAAATCCCCTCTCCAATGCTACATTACGCTTACTTGACAGAAACCAGAATGTTGTTGGAATTGGAGCAACGGATATCAGTGGTGCTTATACAATTAGTAATATTGCGCCTGGAACGTATATCCTTGTGGCATCAGCACCTGGATTTGGAACAAGTAACCAGGGAATTACCGTTGGACCGGAACAATTTTTAACAGGTGTAAATATTCCTCTTGAAGCAAACCCAGGTAACATTACGGGGCAAGTTGTCAGTGGCGCTACTGGTAATCCTGTTATTGGAGCCACTGTAACAGTTCGTAGTCTTCAAGCTGTTGGTGGAATAGCGGTGCAAGTCGCAAATACAGACCAACAAGGGAACTATGTGGTTTCAAATCTTAGTCCAGGATCTTACTCTGTCACAATTAACCAACTAGGATTTGGACTACAAACAAAAGTAGTTACAGTATTTAGTAACCAAACAACAAATGCAGATTTCACCCTTATTTTAGATACAGGAAATATTTCAGGTTTGGTAAGCGATACGAGTGGAAATCCGATTACAGGATCGAATATCTTTGTCCGTTTATTTGACGAGAATCAACTCCTGATACAATCAATAACAGCGTTACCTAACGGTACATTTACCATTTCAAATTTAGCACCAGGAGCTTATTTCGTCAGTGCAGAAGCTCCTAACTTTGGAGTGAACACTGTTTCTACCGTAGTTGTAGCTAATCAAACTGCCAATGTTACCATTCTATTAACACCAAATCCTGCTACAGTAACAGGGCAGGTATCAAACCAGCAAACAAGTACGTCACTTAAAGGTGTTTCAGTTACAGCAGTAGTAAATGGGCAGATCGCGGCAAATACTGTAACAGACCTTAATGGAAACTTTCAACTTACCAACCTACCATCAGGGGAAGTTACTATTATAATATCGACACCAAACTTCGCAACAGAGACACAAACGTTAACTCTTACACCAGGCGAAACAGTATCTACTGATGTGTCTCTTACTCCTCTTCCAGGCACAATTACAGGTATTATTACTAATGAGCAAACAGGTGCCCCAGTTCAAGGTGCCATCATTACAGTTCGCCAATTCTCACCAGCTGGACCTATAGTGACAAATACAACAACTAATACTCAAGGACAATTTTCAACAATTAATTTACCACCTGGAACCTATACAATAATTGCCGAAGCAACTAGTTTAGGCACTACATCAGCTACAACTGTTGTCGTTCCTAATACATCTTCAACAGTGAATATTGGGCTTGCACCTAACCCAGGAACTATTCAAGGTACAATAACGGCTGCGGGCACTGGATCGCCAATTCCAGAGTCCAGAGTACAAGTGATTCGAAAAGATGGAACAATTGTTAATGAGGTAATAACAAACGAAGCTGGTTCCTTTAATATCACAGGTCTCACACCGGGTTTTTATACGTTAGTAGTTACAAAGTCTATTTTTCAAGGAAAGACTGTAGGATTTCAAATTTTCTCTGATCAACTTACCACTGTTAACGTTATTCTTCAACCAAACCCTGGTACATTGACAGGAAGTGTTACCGACTCATTTACAGGTAGACCAATTTCCAATGCATCTATTCTTGTCTTTCCGTCCCAGAGCCTAACACCTATTGCGCAAGCAGTAACCGACCAAGCTGGTTTATATACAATCGCAGGGGTAGCTCCGGGCGAGTACGAAGTTGTAGCTGCAGCTACGAATTTTGCTAGACGCGGCACTGGGGCTTTAATTCTTTCAAATGAGTCAACAATCGCAAATATTCAATTGTTCCCAAATCCTGCTACAGTTTCAGGAACAGTCTCAACTCCCGAAGGTGCACCAATTTCTAATGTATCTATTCAAATTCTGGATCAAAATGAAACAGTCTTAGGAACCGGTATTACTGATCAGAATGGAAATTATGCTATTTCAAATCTACCTGAAGGTACACTAACAATCATTGCCTCATCCTCAGGTTTCGCAACTCAACTTACGGCAGCAACAGTAACAGCTGGACAGATATTATCAAATGTAAACATACAACTTAATCCTCTTTCTGGAAATCTTTCTGGAAAAATAATTAATAGTGTGACAGGGGAACCAATCATCGGAGCAATTGCTATAGTACGTACGATTGGTGGAACAAATATCGTAGTCTCAACTGATACTACTGACACAGATGGAAATTACTTTATTGCTGGCCTTTCTCCTGGAACCTATTCTGTGGTTGGATCAAGTACAGGTTTTGGAACAGTGACGATAGGAGCAATTGTTCAAGCAAATCAAACGGCTACTGCAAATCTAAGCCTTCCTCCTCTAACAGGAACAGTAAGTGGAACTATAACGGATTTAAGAGGCAACGCTATTACGGGTTCAAATACTCAGATTCAAGTATTTGATATAAGCGGTATTTTACTAAAAACACTTCTTGCGAATGCAGATGGGACTTTTAATGTTATTGATTTAATTCCTGGAACGTATTTAATTCAAGTAACAGCCCTAAATTTTGCCACAGCCATTGCCAGTGCCAGTGTAGCAGCTGAACAAACTACAAATATTATCGTGCCACTCACTCCCAATCCTGCAACCGTTACGGGGCAAATTATTAACAAACAAACTGGGGCATCTTTGTCTGGTGTAATTGTAACTATAACAGATCTTAACGGTCTTATTCTTGGTAATGCTGTAAGTGATATTAACGGCCAATTCATCATCCGGAACCTCCCTCCAAATACAGCAGTAATTACAGCTACCGCAACGCAGCCTGGTTTAGGCTCTGCTTCTACATCTGTCCAACTTGGCCCTGGTTCTACTAATAATGTGACACTTTTCTTAACTCCAGAAGTAGGCAGTTTAACAGGTACCATTCGGAACATCCAAACCAGCGAAACAATTGCAGGGGCTACTGTCCAAGTATTTGATTTCACAAGAGCTCTTGTAGCTACACTCGTAACAGATCAAAATGGCCAGTATCTTTTAGAAAATATTACGCCTGGAACTTACAGAGTTCTTGTATCTAATCAAGGTTTTGGAACACTTGCCCAAGAAGCAGTCGTTATCGTTAACCAAGAAATCATTTTAAACTTCAGTTTAACACCTAACCCTGGTACCATATTGGGAACAGTCCTCAATCAACAAAACGGCCAGCCACTCGGTGGAGTAGGTGTCGTTGTACGACAATTCTCTCCAGCAGGACCAGTGGTCGCTAATTCAGCAACAGATGGAAATGGAGTATTTACAATCCCTAACCTTGCTCCTGGCACTTATACTGTAATTGCAACACTTCCTAATTTTGGAACTAGCGCAGCATCAGTTGAGGTAATTACTAACTCTTCATCAACCGTTAAGCTTGCATTAACGCCTAATCCGGGTGCTGTTCAGGGAGTAGTAACAAATGCAGCATCAGGTGCGCCTTTACCAAATACGTTTGTTCGTGTAATTAATAACAATGGAGTTATTGTAGCGGTTATGCAGACCGATCCTAATGGCCAATATAGAGTACAAAATCTTGAGTCAGGAACTTATGCAATGATTGTTATTAACTCATCCTTTCAAAGACAAACAATAGGATTTATGGTAGCTGCGGGGCAAACAAATATAATTAATGTACCGTTAGAGCTAAATCCCGGATCAATAAATGGTACTATTACAAATGCACAAACAGGACTCCCTCTCGCTGGTGCTACTGTTCAATTATTCCTTTCTCAGAGTTTAATACCAGTAGCAAATACCGTAGCGGATGAAGACGGTGTGTATGGCTTTAATGGTCTTGAACCTGGTGACTATATTGTGACAGCTAACTCCACAAGTTTTGCGCGCGGCGTGCTTGGTGCAACAGTCTTGCCAAACGTTCAAACAACAGCAAATATCTCGTTACAGCCTAATCCGGCCTCAGTTTCAGGAACAGTTACGGATCAAAATGGTAATCCTCTATCGAACGCGACAATAAGAGTCGTAGATGAAAATGAAACAGTCTTAGGCACAGGTGTTTCGGGTTTAGATGGAGCTTATGCAGTAGGTGGATTGCCACCTGGAACGTATGGAATTATTGCTACAAAAACTGGATTTTCAACTACTACAAGCGGTTTAACGTTGATTGCAGGGGAGATTCAAACAGGAGTTAATTTTATTCTTTTAGCTAATTCAGGCACACTAACTGGAATTGTCACTGATTCGTCAACTGGAACCCCTCTACCTGGCGTAACAGTTACTATCCGAAATATTCTAGGATTAGTAGTAGCTACCGCCTTTACCAATGTAGACGGCCGTTATATGATTCAAAACCTTGCTCCAGGGGAGTATAACGTTTCCTTTTTTGAAAATGGATTTGGCAACTTTGTGTTAGGAGCACAAATCACTACTAATATAACAACAGTCCTAAATACTGCTCTTTCACCTCTAGTAGGAACCATCCAGGGTCAGATATTAAGTGAACAAGGAATACCAGTTACAGGAGAAAGCATTCAAGTAAAAATCTATAACGAAAATTTAGTATTGATCCGAACAATTCTTTCTAATTCTGATGGAACATTTAATGCCCTTGACTTATCACCGGGAACCTATTTAGTAAATGTAACGGCCCCTGGGTTTGCTTCTAATACTGTGTCTGCTATTGTCCGTGCCAATGAACAAACATTAACTACAATTAGATTGGGGGCTCTACCGGCAACATTAACAGGTAAAGTCGTTAATGCAGAAAATAGAGAAGGAATAGCTGGATCCCTGATTGTGATTACACGTTCAAATGGTGTGGTTATAGGAACTGCCATAAGCGGAGAAAATGGAAGCTTTTTAATTTCGAACCTACCAGCTGGCTCATTTATTGTCACAGCTCAAAATCAAAAATTTGGAACTTCCTCTATCGGAGTTACTTTAGTTGCTGGGGATACAACTACAACACTTTTATCATTGTCACCTAACCCTGGACGCCTATTAGGGCAAGTCACAAATGAATCAACTACAGTACCAATTCCAGGTGCTATTATTCAAATTTTTGATCAAAACCGTTCTTTTGTCACTTCCGTTGTAACAGATGCTCAAGGGGCTTTTACTGTGTCAAACCTTTCTCCTGGACAGTATACAGCTGTTATAAATGCTGTTGATTTTGGAAGTGAGTTTAGAGAATTTATGATTAATGCTGGAGAAGTTACAGTCATTTCAGCAAATCTTTCACCAAATCCTGGAATAATCCAAGGAACGGTAACTTCCGTAGAAAGCAGCCAACCAATTTCGGGTGTCAGTGTTGTGATACGCGCTTTAAGTCCTGCAGGTCCAATTGTTGCTACTACGGTAACTGATCAAAATGGGTTTTACCAGCTAACAGGTATCGCGCCTGGTTCATATACAGTTATTATTAGTGGACCTCCTACATTTGGTTCTGAAACCATTTCAATACTGCTTGATTCAGGAGAGGTTGAAACTGTGAACCTTACACTCAAGGCTCTTCCAGGGTCCGTTCGAGGTAAAATTACCGATGAAGCAGGTATTAGTCTTACTAACGCTCTAGTACAGTTATTCGATGAACAAGGTTCGCTAGTACGTCGAGTCCAAACAGATAATAACGGAAACTACTTTATTAGAGGCTTTACACCAGGAACTTATAAAATTACAGCAAGCCAACAAAACTTCCAAAATGCATTCACTAATTTTAACGTTGAGCCTGACGAGTTAGCTACTGTGAACCTTGTACTAGTATCAAAACCAGGCAACATTAACGGCACTATACGCAATGCTGTTACAAATCAATCCATTCCTGGTGCAATTGCTCAACTTTTTCCAAATCAAAGTTTAACCCCTATTGCAACCACAGTAGCTGATCAACAAGGAAACTATCAATTTGTTGGATTGCAGCCAGGGAACTATACAATCGTAAGCTCGGAATTTAATTTTGCAAGTGCTTCATCTGGAAGCACCGTTATTTCAGATCAAACAACTACTACAAATCTATTTTTACAACCAAATCCTTCCTCTATTTCAGGTATTGTTACAACCACTGAAGGCACACCAATTAATGATGCTTCTGTTCGCATCTTAGATCAAAATGAGACTATTATTGGGTTTGGTGTAACGGGTCCCGATGGACGGTATGCAATTAGCAATATTCCAGCAGGAACGTTTACAATTATTATTTCTGCTCAACTATTCCAATCACAGTTGTCCAGCATTACCTTAAATCAAGGGGAATCTCGACAAGATGTTAATTTCACTTTACTTTCAAACCCTGGATCAATAACAGGTACAGTCACAAATATAAATGGAAATCCTTTAGCTGGTGCCGTCATTACCGTCCGAATTTTAGAATCTACAGGTATTATTATAGGATCAACTGTAACTGATCAAGGAGGCCATTACCAGGTTAATAGCTTAGCTCCAGGCTCATACGCTGTAACAGTGAATTTGCCAGGACTTGAAACAAAAACGGCAGGAGCCCTGGTACAATCTAATACAACAACTATTACAGATTTTGTATTAACAGGCCTCACAGGTTCAATAAGTGGCGTTGTTTTAAATAATTTGTCACAACCTATTATTGGATCTAATGTTTCAGTTTCATTGCTTAATCAAAATGGTATTCTAATTTTCACAACAACTGCAAGTTCTGATGGAACTTTCTCCTTCTTAAATGTTGAACCTGGAGACTATATTATCGTTGCTTCTGCTTCCGGTTTCATTAATGGTACAGTTGGAATTAATGTAGAAGCTGATAGAAACGTGTTTACTACCCTTTTATTGCAATCAAGTCCAGCTAGAGTTACTGGTCGAGTAATTAACTCAGTTACAGGTGAAGGAATACAAGGAGCATCTGTTACTGCTACTTCCAATGATGGGGAAGTTATTGCTGTGACAACCACTAGCGAGGATGGCTTCTTTACTATTCAGAACCTTCCTCCGGGATCTATAGTTATTACAGCTAACTCAGTAGGCTTTGGCGCTGATTCTAAAGGAATTATTTTAGAATCAAATATTACGAGTACTACTACATTGTCCTTAAACCCATCGCCTGGTTCTCTAATAGGTTCCGCCATTGGTGAAAATGGGCAGCCCATTGTAAGAGCAACAGTTCAAGTATTTGACATCACAAACGGCCTTGTTAGTACAGTAATAACAAACAATTTTGGTCAATATGCTATCTCCGGACTTACTCCAGGAAATTATCGAGTCGTATTTAGTGCTCTTGGATTTGAACGTTTAGCTGCTGGTTCTACAATCATTGCAAATGAGACGACTATATTAGATGTTCAATTGGATTCATTATTTGCAACGATTTCAGGAACAGTTATAAATGCTCAAACTAGCACACCTATTGCTGGAGCCTCCGTAACGATTCGCTATCAAAGTGCTTCTGGTCCTTTAGTGGTGACCGCACTTACTAACTCATTAGGGCAATTTGTGATCCAAGGTATTACTGAAGGTGAAGTTTCTGCAGTGGCTACCGCATCGGGTTTTGGAGCACAAGGTCTAAGTGGAGTTGTAGTTGCTGGTCAAACACTCACATTTAACTTTCAGCTTCTACAGCAATCTGCAATAATTCAAGGAAATGTAACAAATAACACTACAGGGGAAGACTTAACTAATACTAGAATCCGCGTTATTAATAACTTAGGTGTAGTCATTGCCACAACACAAACGGATATTAACGGTAATTATTTCATTCCAGATCTTTCACCTGGATTCTATCAAGTGGTTGCACTCAACGTGAGTTTTGAAGCACAAACACAAGGTATCACTCTTGTACCAAATCAAGTAGGAATTGTAAATTTCTCATTATTAGGAAACCCAGCAACATTGAGTGGAAGAGTTATAGATGCCGAAACAGGGTCACCTATTGTCGGGGCACTTGTTGAAGTATTTGATGCTTTTGGAGTACCAATTGCATTTGGATTAACGAATCAAAACGGTCAATATATTATTGAAGGGTTACCTCAAGGCTTATTAACAGTTACTGCATCAGCACCTGGATATACTTCAATAACTGAACAGATTGAATTTGCGCCTAATCAAAAAGTCGAAAAAGATTTCTCCTTAACACGTCCTTCTCCAGTTTTAGGTACGATCGCAGGTCAAGTCGTAGACGCTTTAACAAATACACCTATTTCAAATGCCCGTATTGACATTGTAAATAGCCAAGGCCAACTTGTTACTTTCGTATTTACAAACGAAAATGGCCAGTATGTGGTTCAGGGGTTACCGTCAGACACTTATACAGTATTTGCTAGTGCTACTAATTATGTAGATCAGCAGCAAACAGCGCTCATTAGAGAGGGTGAATTTGTATTTGTTCCTATGAATTTCCAACTTGTTCGCGTTAATCAGTTTGGAACAATTACCGGCCAGGTAACCAACTCGGAGACTCAGCAACCAATACAAGGAGCCTTAGTGGAAGTTTTGAATACTCAAGGAAAAGTGATTGCCACCATCCGGACCGATAAAGATGGGAACTTTACCATTAGAGGGTTGTCACCAGGCAATTACGCACTCCGTGTATCTGCTGAAGGATTTGCTCCATCTATTAAGCAAGTAGTTGTAATGGCAGGAGATATAACTTCAGTCTCAGTTTTACTAACCCCTACTTCAAATGTTGGCAGTATTTTTGGGAGAGTAATTAATAAAGAAACCGAGCAATCAATACAAGGAGCTCTAGTCGAAGTTTTAAACGGTCAAGGAGATGTAGTTGCAACTGATCGTACAGACAGTTTTGGTAATTTTACTATTAGAGGATTGCTGCCAGGCACTTATCCACTCCGTATATCCTCTAAAGGCTTCATACCACAGACTCAACAAATAACTATAGTAGCAAATAAAACTACAGAAGTTAATGTATATTTAACTTCAAACCTAATTAGTATTATTGGAACTGTTCTGGATAAAAAACTTGGAATACCGCTAGCTAATATTCTTATTGAAGTGTTTAATGATCAAGGAAATCTTATTGCTAGTGCCCTAACTGATGCTAAAGGTAAATACACAATATTTAACTTACCAGCAGGTGTATTTACGGTGAAGGCTAGTTCTAATAATTACGTTTCAGAATCGAAGGTTGTCAACCTAACATCAGGAGAGACTGCAGTAGTCAATTTTACTCTTATCAGAAAACAAAGATTTCCTTGGCCAATACCCATTGATCCTCAACTAGAAAATCCGATTCAAAAAACACCTCAACAAAGAAATGTGGTTCAAGAAATATTAGATCAATTATTTGAGATAAGTACAAATATAACTTCAATCTGGATAAAAGATTCCTACAGAGTTAAAATTCAATTAACAGAGACGCAAACTGCTACTTCACTCCACCTAAGCTTGCAATTAGTAATTTCATTCGTGATCAACTCCATATTTGATGATATAAATGTTAATGACTATTCTAGAGAAAACAGCGACAGTAAAAGATCTAATATAGAGCAAATAACTAATAAAGAGATTACTATCGACAACTCTAAGGACGTTACAATACTAATTACAGACACAGAATTTATATTAAGTATTGAAATTTTGCTACAAATACTTTTAGTGTTGCTAGTACAACTTGATGTTATCTAATCTATAGGGAAATATTTTTAAAATTCCAGTTTTAAACACAAGTAAAAAAGCTAACGAATTTAGTTAGCTTTTTTACTTTTTTTTATTAGATAGGGACATTTAAGATAATCTTTAAACAACTAGTTGCTTTGCCCAGTTAGAACCAACCATTTTATCATTATGGAGATTTGATTCAAGAATTTGAACAAAAAAATTAAGTCTGAATTTACTTTTCTCATTTGACTCTTAATTTCTTGAGGGGGTTAACAGCCGAGATTACTATAATTTTCTTAAACTCATGATTGTATCTTTCACCCGCACATCTACGTTCCATTTCAGACAAATACCCTCAAAAAAATTATAAGGATTTAATTAAATAGCGTCTATGCAACTATAACAACTCCACAAAATAATGGCAATTATTATTTTATTACATATGAAGGTTAAATTTATTAATAATATCTTAACTTTTTCATAAATTATCTAGATGAAATATTTATTAATTGAATAGGAGTATTATTATGAACACTCAAATAGAAAAAAACAGAAGAGAATTTGAAAATTCAATGAATAGAATCCAAAAATCACCACAAGACTTGAATACCCAAATGTCAATTGCAAGGGAAGCAGCTACCAAAGCATGGCTTGCGCATCCAGGATTTTACTTTCACAATCAATTAGAAGAAGAGTTACTTTCCTTAGGACAAAAATTTAAATATGTACCTAATAAAAATGTAACTCTAAAAAAAAACACCACAAAGACTTGCTATTTACATGTATTAACTACAGCTTATCCAACAGGTGGACACACACGTTTAGTGGAACGTTGGATTAGAGCACGAGCTCATTACAATGAAGTTCACTCTATTATTATAACTGACCAAGGGCTCGGAATACCCTCTTGGCTTTCAGAAGCTGTTCAATTAACTGGTGGTAATTTAATTATTATTCCTTTAGGTTTAAGTGTAAGTGAACGATCCCAGTTTTTGAGAACTGTTGCATATCGTTGGGCAGATAGAATAATATTGCATATACATCCTAATGATTCAATTCCTCTTATAGCTTTTGGAAATACAGAAGGGCCCCCAGTTATATTTTTAAATCATGCCGATCATGTATTTTGGTTAGGTGTAGGTATTTCAGACCTAATAGCGGACCCCAGAGTTCCGGGCCAAGAAATTTCGCTATCTAGAAGACAAGTTAAACAATCAGAGATATTACCTTTACCATTGAACAGTAAACAATTACTTTCAACTAGCCAATACAAAAAAAAATTCGGAATTAACGAGGACACGGTTGTTTTGCTTACAATTGCCTCTGCATTTAAATTTATTCCATTTGGTATATTGAATTACATGAAGGTGATGACTAATATTATAAACCAATGTCCAGATGTAATTCTATATGTGATAGGAGCTGATAAGAATAATGAATTATGGCAACAAGCAATAAGTGCTACAAATGGAAGAATTATTGTTCAAGGAGTATTAGAGGATATTGAAGACTACTACGGAATAGCGGACATTTTTGTAGAAAGCTTTCCTATGAGTTCACCAACAGCTGCCTTAGATGCTGCGCTATATGGGGTGCCCGTTGTTAGATCTCCTAAACCTCTATCCAATATTCTTACTATAGAATATTATGATGGAATGAATCAAAATGCGTTAAGCCTTAATGAATATAGCGAATATCTAATAAATATTATTAATGATAAGAAATTAAGAGTAACCCAGACAGAAAGGCAAAGAACAGCTGTTTCAGCAAAACATATAGGGAAGGGGTGGAATGATTATTTAGATAACCTATTGACAAAGATTCCTTCCAACCATTCCATTGGTTTTTCAAACCAGATCCCATCTAATATAGATTACACATATGATGAAATAAGAGCACAAATGCAACTATTAAATGGGGGAGGTTAACACTCTTTATTTTTGAAAGTGAGGGATAAAAAATTCATAAAATTTTAGAATGGGATTCTAACTTTTTTGGATTTAAAGTTGCTATATATTCTCCTAGTGATACAGATAGAATTACTTTTCTTAGTGAAATAGAAAACATGAGAAAACAAGGAATTACCTTAGTTTATTGTATTGAGGAAAAAATAAGTCCGCTAATAGAGACATATGTAAAATCAGTTGGTGGATATTTAGTAGACAATAAATTAACTTATAGGAAAGAAATAAAGAAAAAAAATATACAACAAATTAATTACCCAAATGGGTATACAGTAGAACAATATAAAGAAGGCATTCCAACTGCAAAAATGAACAATCTAGCAATTGAAAGTGGTATACATTCTAGATTTAATAATGATCCTAAAATTAACTCTAATGTTTTTAAGAAACTATATAAAACTTGGATGTATAATTCCGTAAATAAAACTATCGCTAATGAAGTATTCATTGCTAAAGATAATAATAATATCGTAGGAATGATGACATTAAATAAAATAAAAAATGAAGGCCGTATTGGATTAATTGCTGTTGATTTTTTGAATAGAGGGCAAGGAATAGGAAGTTCCCTCATCCACCAGGGTGAATTATGGTGCATATCAGAAGGTCTTGAAAGTTTTCAAGTTATTACTCAGCAAAAAAATAAAGAAGCTTGTTACCTATACTCAAAAAACAAATTCATACTGAGGAAAAGTGAAACTGTATACCATATCTGGCTAAATAATTAGGGCTTTAATTTTAAGGAGGAAATAATGATTCCTTTTAATGTTCCTGCTGTAACTGGAAATGAAGAGAAATATATTCTTGAAGCCATTAAGAATGGAAAACTTTCTGGAGATGGAATTTTCACCTCAAAGTGTCATAAGTGGTTAGAAGATTACTTAGGATGTCCTAAGATTTTGTTGACAACTTCTTGTACTCACGCCTTGGAAATGGCAGCACTTTTGATAAACATTAAAGAGAATGATGAAGTCATTATGCCTTCTTATACATTTGTTTCCACAGCAAATGCTTTTGCATTAAGAGGTGCGAAAATTGTTTTTGTAGATATTCGAAAAGATACTATGAACATTAATGAAAAAATAATTGAGGAAGCAATCACCTCAAAAACGAAAGCAATTGTACCAGTTCACTATGCAGGTGTTTCATGTGATATGGATTCTATCTTAAAAATTGCCAAAAAATACAACTTATTTGTTATAGAAGACGCTGCTCAAGGAGTTATGAGTAAGTATAATAATAAAGCTCTCGGGTGTATTGGTCATATAGGTTGTTATAGTTTTCATGAGACAAAAAATTATACTTGTGGAGAAGGTGGAGCATTAGTTATTAATGATCCAGAACTAATTGCACGAGCAGAAATTATTCGAGAAAAAGGAACAGATCGATCTAGGTTTTTTCGAGGACAAGTAGATAAGTATACTTGGGTAGACATTGGTTCTTCATATTTACCCAGTGAACTCAATGCTGCATATTTATTTGCTCAATTAGAAAAATCTTTAGAAATTAATGCTGAGAGATTAAAGCATTGGGATATCTACTATAAAAACCTCCAACCTTTAGCCGAGAAGAGAGCTATTACCTTACCTTTCATTCCTAGTGAATGTACTCATAACGCTCATATGTTTTTTATCAAAGTGAAAGATTTAAAGGAACGAACCATGCTTATTAAATATTTAAAACAAAATAATATCATGAGTGTTTTCCACTATATCCCTTTACATTCATCAAAGGCAGGGAAACTAATGGGAAAATTTCATGGAACTGATAAATATACTACATCAGAAAGTGAAAAGCTTATTAGATTACCTATGTTTTTTAAATTAAAGGAAGAAGAAATACTTTATATTTGTCAATGTTTACATCAATTTTATAAATAGAGGTTTATTAAACCTTAACTAAATTTATAAGTTAATAAGCTATTTAATTAAATGTATTTCATTTAATTTTCCAATCAGTCTAACAGTAGAAGATTCTATATGTCATTTTGTCCTTTGTCTAACTTTATTGTTATATTTTTCTCAATGTATAGAAAAAAACCAATAAAGTTAAGGATTTTATAGACATCTATTTATTTCTTCTCTAAATAAAAGAATATTCTCTATTTATTCCTACATTGACTTTACTTTTAACAATGTAGATAAAGTAACTTAAAGGAGATTAAATAATGGAAAAAGAAAATAAATATTTAGTCACTTTTCTTCATTTACCTAAAACTGGAGGTACAACTCTCCGTAATATTCTAAGAACACAATATCTTCCAGAAGAGATATTAGACTTGCCTAGCACTAACGATTTCATAGACTGGAGGATCTTACAAAAAAATAAGAAAATAAAATGTATATGGGCCCATGTGCACCTAGGAATATATCTAGAAATACCATTTGAAAAAAAATTTTCACTATGTTAAGAGATCCTATAGATAGAATCATTTCTTTTTATTACTATTGGTTGAATTGTGGACTAACAAGCAAAAGTTTAGAAGAATTTGTTAATTCAAATGAACCACAACTTTTTAATCTTCAAACAACTTTCATTTCTGGTAAGCCCTTAGGAATAGAACCAGATTTAGAAGTTGCAAAAAAGAATTTAACTGAAAAGATTTCCACGTTTGGGATTATGGAAAATTTTAACGAATCTCTCTTTTTATTAAAAAAAGATTTTGGTTGGAGCAATTTAAATTATGAAATTGCTAATGTTACTCCTAACAGACCTAATAAAAAGCAGCTACCTTCAAAAATTATAGATGCTATAAAAGAAAAAAATGAATTAGATATTAAACTATATACGTATGCAAAGAAAACTTTTAAAGATAGACTTAATCTCTTGGATTCGCATACACAACAAGAATTAGGAGACTTTATAAAAAAATAGCTGAATGACCTAAGGGATATAATTTTTCCATTCGTTCAAACATGTAAAAATTCCAATTACATCACCTCATCTATCTTAGAATATTTTCAAAGGATAAGAGAATGCATATTGGATATTCTTAATTTCTCATGATATAAACACCTTTTAAATCTTAACCAATTTTTGAATTATGGAAAATCTTGAAGTTATTATAGTTTCATGGACACCATTTAATTAAGTACTTATAATTTTTTTGAGGGGATTTGTCCGAAATGGAACGTAGACGTGCAGGTGAAAGACTTTTCCCCTATTCGTTCAGAGAAAGAGGACCTGACACCAAAAGAGTTGTCCGAAACCCAGAAAAAACCCTTCACTTAAAACAGGAAGTAGAAATCCTAAAAAAGGCTGTGATCATATTCTTGAAAAAGTAATCAAAGCAGAGCTCAACGATTTTATCGAGGAACACAAAAATCAATACTCCGTCCCGAAAATGTGCAAAGTAGCAGCTACCATGACTTTCTTGAAAAAACAACGTCCAAGCGTGAACTGGAAAATAAGGCTTGCTATAGCGTCCGAAAATTCATAAAACCTCATTAAACAGAAGTTTAAAGCGTGTCCAGTGTTTAATGAGAGAAGTGGGCATCCGTTCGATTACCAGGAAAAAATACCGTCCGTCCCTCTCAAAAGAAAAGGTTGTGCAGCTGGATAATCTTTCAAAAAGAGACTTCTCTACCAGTACAGCACGACCAATGAAAAATGGGTGATGGATATTACGTATATTCCTACGGTAAGAGACTGGTACTATTGGGCCACTGTATTGGATCTCCATCTCAAAAAATCGTTACTTATTCTTTTTCTCCTTTCATGACATTACAATTGGTAATCGAAGCACTTCAAAACGCCTGTTTTTCTCAAAAATCCCAAAAGGGGTTAATTGTTCATACTGATTTTGCCTCACAATATACTCGCAGTGAATTTACTCAGCATGTCCCAAAACACGGAATTAGGCATTCTTTCAGCCAGAAAGACTGTCCTTATGACAATGCCTGTATAGAATCATTTCACGCCATTCTAAAGAAAGAAGAAGTTTATCGTACTCAGTATGCAAATTACCGTGCAGTGAAGCTTGCCGTGTTTCAGTTTATAGAGACCTGGTATAACTGAGACAGAATTCATAGTATCCTTTTTACTTTCACTGACACAAAAACCCAATCAATATAAAAATTAATTCATATACTATCATAGTACTTGTCCTTAAATAAAAGGAGATGAAATAATGTCTCATTGTAAGCTATTTACCAATATTAAATTAGGTCAAAATCTCTTTATAACATTAAAGAATGGTAGACAAATTTGCATTAAATTTTTAAATTTTGAGGAACTTAAAGGCTGTGTGAAGGGGATAACATCCGACGGAGTAATTGTTAGTTTTGACTGTAAATCAGTATTAAATTTTTGTACATCTTGTCCTCCTCTAACGTCTACAACCACTACTTCATCTACAACCACTACTTCATCTACAACCACTACTTCATCTACAACTACTGATGTTAGAAATTTAAATTTTATCAAGAAAACAAACTTTGGATATTTTAATTTTCAATAGATATTTCTTTTTATTGGAATATATTTCATGTTAATTAAATATAAGAAAGGGTTTTTTCATGTTTGTATATATAGCTAATACCAGGTCGAATAATATTTCAATTATTAATGCTAAGACAGATAATACAATAGCCACTGTACCAGTTGGGGAATTTCCCATAGCATTAGTCGCTAAGTCAAATCAAAATTTTGTGTATGTATCCAACTTCTTTAGTAATAGTGTTTCTGTCATTAATACAAATACAAATTCAGTAATTTCTACTATTGCAGTAGGGGCGAATCCTCGAAACCTAGTCATAACGCCAGATGAAGAACTAATTTATGTAGCTAATCAAGGCTCAAACAATGTTTCTGTTATTAACACTCTGACAAATACAGTAACTGCAGTAATTTCAGTTGGAGATGCTCCAAACTCTTTATCCGTCACACCAGATGGAGGAATGATTTACGTTACAAATTTATTCTCCAATACTGTCTCTGTTATTGATAGACATTCAAACTCGGTAATCTCTAATATTTCTGTTGGTCAAAATCCTTTTGATTTAGTGATAAGTCCTAATGGCCAACGTATTTATGTGACCAATCAATTCTCTAATACTGTCTCTCTCATTAATAGGCACACGAATACAGTAGAGGCAACTATTCCAGTAGGAAATGCTCCTCGATCCTTATCAATTACACCAGATGGAAATGAACTATATGTCACAAACTCCAACTCAAATGATATCTCAATTATCGATACTACTAGTAATACTGTTACTAACCTAATATTAGTGGAAAATTTTCCGTTAATTGTAAAAATTACACCTAATGGAGAATATGCTTATGTAACTAATACAGGTGATAATAACGTTTCAGTTATTAATGTATCTACTAAATGTATTATAGCTACTATTCCCGTTGGATTAAACCCTCAATCTATAGCCATCACACCTGATAATAAGAAAGTTTATATTCCTAATTCCTCTTCTAACACTGTCTCTGTTATTGATACGAAGTCTAACAATTTAAATAAAACCATTCAAGTTGGCTTAAGCCCTTTTGCAATTTATATTGCAAGAAATATATAATTTATCGAAAATGTTTCATTTTAGTTTATAGGGAATTCCTAATTATTAAATTAAAATAATAACGAAAGCAATAAGTAAATGCTAATAATTTTAGCTTTTGTAAGCTAAAATTATCAGCGTAGTTTCAATATTCTATGAGTCACGACATTTTATACTGATTGGGATCAAAAGATCCATTAACCATCCACAGTTTTATCTCATTATAGACTTGATTTGCATATCTTTTAATTGAACAAAAGACCTTTATAAAGCTGAATGCTTTTTGGTCTCTTGTTTGCTCTAGCGTCCATCTCGTATTCAATATTATTAAGTTAGATATGTTAATTTAAAAAAAGTTTTTTAGTAATAATTATTGTTTGATTAAGAAGGAATTATAACCCATAAGAATTAAAGCTAGCTCCACATTAAATTATTCGTTTGTAAATAGAAATAACACTTGCCATCATATCATTAAAATATCCACGTTTTTTGCAACGCATCTTACAGTTAGATTGTATATACATAGCAGTTAGACGCTTCTTCTACAATAAGATTAGCAAATCTATAGTTATCTAAAAGTATACATTTTATAAAAATACCTCTTTCTAAATACACCTTTCACTAAAAATTTCATACGATAACAAAGTGGAAAATTCCAAAAATATTAATTAAGAGCAGTTAAAGGCTATATTTAAACATAAACTAAGACAAAAATGGTTAAGCATAACAAAAATTCGAGGGCGTTATGAAACAATCTATCATAAGTTTTGAACGAACAATTCATAATATAATTGGATCAAACAAATAGGCAATAGGGATTTTTATTTGTACAGAAACATATGTTTAAATGTACTATCTAAAGTTTCTTTAGATTTTATTCGAATTAAAAACTGAATTTTCCGAAAGAAGGTGTGTTAATGAAAAGAGCTGTTGTAGTTTTTGTAGAGGATAATCCGCATTTATTACTTCAATTAGGTTGCTTATATACATCTATAAATTATATCCAATCAGAAGATACCGATTTAGTAGTGTTTGGAACAAAAGAAGCTTTAAATAAGATACCAAGTGACTGTATAAAAGTTCAAGTCGGAATAGCCGATAACCCTCCAGAATTTTTAAACTATCGTTTTATTAACTCAATTAGTTGTTTAGCAGGTGAAGAAGCTACATTTTTAGATGAATATGATTATATTTTAAGGACAGATGCAGATACTTTTTTAACCCCTGCTTGGAATTCTTATTATCCCACATCCTACACAGTAGGACGAGGTGGGTATGTTAATGATCAAAAAACCATTTCAAACCTTAAACAGTTAGCTTCCAAACATAATCTCCGCCACCAAGGTTTTCATAATTTAGGATCTACACACTATGGAAACCCTCAAACAGTTAGAGAAGTGTGTAAGATTGGAGTTTTTCTTTCTGAAAAACTTTTGACAGAAGAATTTAAAGAGGATGAAGGCAAATGGCCTAGTTGGTATAAAGGAGTTGCAACAATGTATGGTTGTGAAATTGCAGTTAACCATCTAGTAGATAATATAGAAGTTGATACACAAAACCTGGACTATGGAAGTGCATCTGAAGATTCCATTTATTCTCATTCACATATACATTGTTGGCACACAGATAACATGTTTTCCAAATTCCATTTTACAGCCGGTAATTATGATAAATTAAGTACAGAGAACTTAGATATTAATAAAATCAAAGACTATTGTCTATTTATAGCATTAAATTCCAAAAAGCTTTTTCCTCTTAAATAGCAATTAATAAAGCAACTAATCTAAATAGTGTTGTAAATTATTATTCGTTTCTTAACTCAATTAAAACATTAATAAATTTATACTATGTATTTTTGGGGTTAAGGGATAGAAAGGAGTTAATTAATTTGTCTTATTATAGTTTTGTGATTCCATGCTACAACAAATCCCAATTAACTGAACAAGCAATTACTACTTTAATAAAATCACTTAACAATACACACCTGGAAAAAGGTATCGAAATCATAGTGGTAAATGATGGATCTATAGACGATACAAAAAAAGAAGTCAATAAATTAAAAAAAATATATGATACAAATAAAATTAATATAATTCCCATTAATTTAGAAATAAATATGGGGTATCCAGTTGCTGTAAACATGGGCCTCGCAGAATGCAAGGGAAATATTATAAGTATATTAAATAATGATTTGATATTTCCTGATCATTGGTTTGATGGAATTGTAAATACATTAGAGAATGACGACTCTATAGGGATGGCTGTTCCTTACTTGTCCTATGCTTATGGCCCTCAAGGTCTTGGATTAAGTTTTAATTCACCTGAAGAAATGCAAGAGTATGCAGAAAAATTTATGAGAGAAAACAAAGATAAACTTATATACGCTCATAAAGTAATTGGAGCATGCATGTGTTTAAAAAAAGAGCTATTATCATTAATAGGTGGAAATGATTTTTGGTTTGGAATGGGTCTATATGATGATGATGATATATGTTTAAGGGCAGGGATTGCTGGCTATAAAATAGCAATTGCTGGTTCTTCTTTCGTCCAACATATTGGAACAGTTTCCTTGAACCAAGAACCTATAAAGTTAAATGCAGCTTTTGAATCTAATGTAAGTAAATTTTGTATAAAATGGAATAGAAATGGTTTTAGTCATGCTGATCGGAAAGGTATCATTGAAAACGTTGTATATAATAAAAATGAGCATTTTATTCCTTTTAAACTAGAACATTTCAAGCAAAACTACAACAAAGTTATCAAGCAGGATGATTATAAAAAGATACTATTCGTAGCAGATTGGACTAATAAAGACTCTCAATGGAAAACTAAATTATTAAATATTATAAATGATTCTATATTTACTGAAAAGAAGGGGCATTTACACTTCTGGATTCCAAAAACATATTTTCCAGAAAAAGAATTAGAAACTGCATTAAATACTGTACTAGGAGATAATTATCCATTTATAAAATATATCTTTGATGATATTTACCCTTCTAACATATTAGGTTTTTTAAAGGGTTACAATAATTTTATAGAAGTAGAGAATGATTATGTTAATCGCTACTTTTATTATCTTTTCAAAAATTCACAATGAGAATAACTTGCATGGTAGTAAATATACTGTAAAATAAAATATTTTTTATTGAGTTGTATAATTAAAAAACACAAACAGGAAGAGGACCAGTCTCATAAAATAATTAATAGTTACTGGTTCTTACAGAACTAAAGAGGTGATAATAATGTCTTTATGTAAAAAATTCAAAAAATTAGTACCTGGAGTACAAATTTTCGTAACGTTTAGAAGTGGAAAACAAATTTGTTTGAATTTTACTGATTTTTGTCCTATTACAGGACGTGTTACAGGTCTAACTGCTGAAGGAATTATAACATTTAATTGTGAATCCGTTCTAAGTATAAGTACAACATGCCCTCCTCCAACAACGACAACCACTACTTCTACAACAACGACAACCACTACTTCTACAACGACAACCACTACTTCTACAACAACGACAACCACTACTTCTACAACGACAACCACTACTTCTACAACGACAACCACTACTTCTACAACGACAACCACTACTTCTACAACGACAACCACGACAACCACTACTTCTACAACAACGACCACGACAACCACTACTGGAGCAATTATTTAGAAAGAACCTCTAGCATGAATAAATTTCTATCTATTCATGCTTTGAAAATATTCTCACTCCCCTAAAGAAAAGGACCACCTTAATTGGTGGCCTTTTTTATGATTTTAAAATCCTTGTTAGTTTTAAAACCTAAATGTCCCTAGGTAATATAACATATAAATTTACTATCGTAATTAGAAAAACTGCAACATAGGTTTTAATTGGTTATTCCATATCCATTGAGGACTATAACGTTGTCTTGCCAATATTTTTGCATGTATAACAGGATTTTCGCGCATTTTATTTATGATTATTTCTGCATGTTCTTGGAGATAGGCCTCTTCGGAAGGATTATACGTCTCTCGAGTATCATAACCGAAGTTTCTTGCGTCCCACCTCATGAAATAAGAATTCATGTTCTTTCCTAGCTCTTCCAAAGCAGGAACGGCCTGGTTCAACACAATAAAATTCCCCTTTGCTGCTGCCTCTAGCACTGTTAAACCGAACGATTCAGAGTAAGAGGGACATATAAAAAGATTAGATAGCGAAAATAGTTCTAAAACAGCTTTTCGAGGAAAACCTTTTTCAAAATCTTTAATATCTGAGGTAAAAAACATATCTCCCGAGTTTAAACCAAACGATCTGCCTTGGGTTCGGATAAATTCCTTATATTTTTTCGATGAAATGTCTGAGCTTGGAAAATCACAAAAAATTACCTGCACTGTTTTCTCGCATTGCTTTTTAATAGCACCACATAAAGCTGCAACTTTTTCGAACTTCTTTCCTGTTGTTAACCTTCCAGGATAAACTACAATTATTTCAGGGGTAACTAAATCTACTTCTTTCGATAATATTTTTATTTCATCACTTACATAGTTTAAAATATCTAGACTATTGTTAACTACCCTACAAAGACCTTCCGGCACATTATACTGTTTAGAAAGTGCTGAAATGCCTGACTGAGTAGGATAAACATATAATGTATTCGGCATCTGAGTATATCTTGAAGAAAATGGAAATTTAGGGTTAGGAGGTCGATTGGCTGGGGCAGAGTGCGTAAACGCAATAAACCTTAAATTTGGCAACTCTTGCTGGGCTTTTCTAACAGCAATATTATGAACTAAGTGCCACCCTTGATAATGGATATCGTGCATAATACAAACTTGTATATCAGATAATTTTTGAATCAAATCATCAGCAATAATATCCGCCTCTTCAAAAAAAGTATCATGCACCTTTCCGTTCGGTTGACTATAATCTCCCCAGTTAAATTGTTTACCATTAATTTGATTTACAACTTTCCTCCATTCAATCCTTTCATCAAGAAAAACTCCATACCGTTCATCTAAAGGACAATTTTCACTAATAAGCATTATGGGTTCTTGGTTATCATCTAGTAACATCCTAAGCTGTTCTGCTACCACATTTACCAGAGAATACGTACTATCTAAACCATTAAACATGGTGAGAATTGCAACTTTCATTTTATTAAATCCCCCTCTTTACATCTCAAGAAACCTATTTTTAAATTCATATGTTTCTTAAAGAAATTTATACCCTAGTATCTTGTATAATGATAGATAATAATAAAATAAGATGTGTATATATTTTACTTATATTCATAACCTGCGCCCTAAATAATATTCATCGACTCTTATTATAGTTAAAAAGCCCTTTACCAAATCTATTACTTAAATTTAGTATTCCAATCAAATCCTATTTCAGGATCATTCCAAGAAATTCTTTTTTCATCCGGATTAGTAGGATCATAAGATTTTGTAGTACAATAGATGACTGTCGCAGATTTTTCTCCAAGAACGCGATATCCATGAGCAACTCCTTTAGGAATTAATAATATAATGGGATTATCCTCTCCCATGTAATAAATCTCTGTTTGCCCCTTTGTAGAAGAATTTTCTCTAAGGTCATGCAGTACAACTTGAACGTTACCAGATGGAAAAAACCATATATCGTCCTGTTTTTGATGGTAGTGAAAAGCCTTGATAACACCAGGAAAAGAAGTTGACCATGAAATTTGCCCGAAATTAGATAATAAATCATCATCATCCCTTAGTACCTCAGCAAAGAAGCCTCGATCATCACAATGCTTAATAAGTTTTTTAGACTTTACTCCTTCAATCCTCATATTTATATATGCACTCCTTTTCTAAATATTCATACAACCCTTCCTTCCAGTTTCTAACATATATTCCTGTGCTATTAAGTTTCTTATTACTAAGAACAGAGTAGAGGGGCCTTGGAGTTTTTGAACCGTAATCTCGCGTAGAAATTGGAGTAATTACTGTATCCTTTTTTAAAAATTTAATGATTTCTCTTGCAAATTCATACCAACTACAACTTCCGGAATTTGTTACATGATAAATTCCGGAAGGCATTGTAATAAGTTCTTTTATTACATTTACTAAATCCTTTGTATAAGTTGGCGAACCAAATTGATCATCTACTACATCAATTTTATCTAATCTTTCACTTAAGGTTTTGATAGTGTTAACAAAATTATCCCCACCGTGTCCATATAACCAAGAAGTTCTAATAATTGTCACATCTCCGCCAAAAACTAATGCTAATTCTTCTCCTAATCTCTTGCTTTTCCCATAAATATTTTTAGGAACAGCCTGACTTTCTTCTTCGTACGGACTAAATTGATCTCCAGCAAATATATAATCTGTACTAATATGAAGAAATTTTATATTTTCTTCTTTTGACTCAGCTGCGAGGTAATAAGGACCAATCCCGTTAATAACATATGCTTTTTCTATCTCTTTTTCACAAAGATCAACCTTTGTAAAAGCGGCCGAATTAATAATCAGTTCAGGTTTTAATTTTTGAATGATTTCTCTTATTTGATTACGATTAGTTATATCTAACTGCTCTTTACTGTAAGTTAATACAACATGGCCTTCTTCTCTAAGGGTTTGGGATAAACATTTACCGAGTTGACCGTTAGCTCCTGTTATTAAAATTTTCATAAAGAAGACCCTTTAAATTTATTTATATGCCATGCAACAGTTTTTTCTAAGGATGTATTAAATGGGTCCATTTGCTTCCACCCTAACTCCTTTTGCAATTTACTTGAATTAATTGCATATCTCCGGTCATGTCCTTTCCTATCTTCAACATATTCTATTAAACTTTCGCTTTTGCCCATGACACTTAAAATATTCCTAACTACCTCTATATTGGTTTTTTCATTTCCCCCTCCAATATTATAAACCTCACCAGGTATTCCTCTTTCAAGTACTGAAGATATTGCTGTGCAATGATCTTCTACAAAAAGCCAATCTCTAATCTGCATGCCATCTCCATAAACAGGGATTTTTTTATTGTGGAGAGCACAATAAATAACAGTAGGGATAAATTTCTCTTTATTCTGAAACGGCCCAAAATTATTACTACATCTTGTAGTGATAAGAGGTAGACCAAAAGTTTCAAAGTAAGAACGAACCAATAGATCGGAACTAGCCTTTGTAGCTGAATAGGGATTATTAGGAGAAATAGGTGTTTTCTCTGTAAATGCTGATTCATTTTTATTTAAAGTACCATAAACTTCGTCTGTTGAAATATGAATCATTTTTTCAGCGTATCCATCTTGTAATAATTGTATCAAGCGATAAGTACCTACTATATTAGTTTGTATAAAATCCTCTGCGCTTTGAATACTTTTATCTACATGCGATTCAGCTGCAAAATGGATAATAGCTTTATAATTTTGATTCATTATTTTTTTTAGGTCCTCATTATTTATAATGTTTCCTTTAACAAATTTAATTCGTGAGTTAGGCTTCAATTGTAAAATTTCTGCAGGATTGCTTGCATAAGTAAGTGAGTCTATAATAGTTACATTGTATGGTGTATTTTTCAAGATATAATAAACAAAGTTTAAACCAATAAAACCTGCTCCTCCAGTAACCAGTATACTTTTATTCATTATTATCATTCCTTGTGTTGTTAAACTGTTCTTGTATTAGCTGATTTGCTTTAAATAAGGATGCATGCGTTCCAGCATCAATCCACCATCCCTGTAAAATTTCGTAAGACATTTCATTTTTAAGTATATATATATTATTCACATCAGTAATTTCAAGTTCTCCACGAGAAGAAGCAGTTAAGCTATCTATATAATTGAAAACTTTACTGTCATACATATAAATACCTGTTACGCAAAAATTTGATAAGGGTTGTTGAGGTTTTTCAACAATTGAAATAATTTTTCCCGTACTTTCATCTACCGTTGCAACTCCAAATCGTTTGGGATCATCTACTTCTTTGAGTAAAATCTTTGCACCTCCTGTTTGGTTTATAAAGTTTTTTACATATGGTACTAGAGAATCTTCAAAGATATTATCTCCAAGCATTAAAATAAATTTTTCATTCTTTATGAAATTTTTGGCATATAACAATCCATGTGATATTCCTCCAGCGTACGGTTGAACCTTATATTCAATATTCCCGCCTATATTTTCTCCATTTCCTAATATATTTTTAAAATCTTTTAAGTCCCCCCTGTTAGTAATAATGAGGATGTCTCTTATTCCACACTTAACCATCTTAGATATTGACCAATATATCATTGGATATTCCCCTACTGGAAGAAGATGTTTATTTACAATATTTGTAAAAGGTCTTAATCTAGTTCCAGTACCTCCAGCTAAAATAACTCCCTTCATTACCAATACCTCCTGTATTATAATCAAAAGAATTTAAATATAAAAAAATAAAAAGCTCCGTAATAACAAACGGAGCTTCTCCTTTCTCCCACTAAAGTGTTCCAAAACGAACAATAGCTTGTATATTTGCAATAGCTGTATTATTAGTTAAGGGATCAGTGAAAACAACTGAATCTAAACCAACTTCAGTTATAACAACATTGGTTAGATCAGGCCCATTACTTAATATTACAAGTGGGATAGGTTGGCCACTTTCTTGCGCGTTAACTAATTTCTGCCTAAAAGTGTGTCCTTCTTGAAGAATTGGTTTTCTTCTTGTAATGGATTCAAATAGTTCTTCAGTTCTAGCTAATGAATCCTTAATTAATTGGGCTCTTTCTAAAGAATTCGCCATAAAATTACCTCACTTTCTTAAAAGGTTATTACTATGTATTATATTGATTTACTCTTATTTATGATTGGATAATTGTCTATATTTCTAACTTTATCGTGACTAATAAATCTGCCTTTCTATGCAACAGCGGATTTATACAAAAGGTAACAATTTTTACTCGTTTTTCTATAACATTTGTCTATTCCAATAGGACATTCTTTGCATATTGTATTAGTAATTAAAATAAAAGGAGTGAAAATTATGACTCTTCAACTGCTTGATTCTCTTTTAGATGGTAATAAACATTGTAATAAACATTGTAATAAACATTGTAATAAACATATTAATACTTGTAGTGGAACCAGCTGTTTCGTGTTATCTCGATTAATTCCAGGAACTGTTGTAACCCTTGTAGGCGATTCTGGAACTTCCTATGGCCCTGCTACGTTTGTAAAATTTGAAGAATATGATTGTGCAGCAATTGTGAGAATTCCGGCTGCACCAGGTTCTCCAGTTACTGTTGTTGATTGTACAAAGGTTGAAAGTATTGTATTTAATTTCTAGTATATATTTATGAATATTACAAATATTTATTCAATTTATTGAGTAGTTACACAAAAGAAGCATAAAGAAAGTATTTTAATTTTTTTATGCTTCTTTTTATATTTTATATTGTAGTAGACGTTAAACTTTTCTCTTTAAAACGTAACTAATAATTATAATTTGCTTAAGCAAAAAACAATTACAATTTAAAAAGTTTATTAACACTCTGTTTGGATACTTATAAAAATAAAACAATTCTCCCAAAAAGCCTCTCCATTAAATGGAAAGGCTTCTGTTTATATTACCTTTACGAATAAATTTGGCTAAATGCATTTAAAGATCAAAATTTGGGTTTTTATCATTTTATCTAAATAGTATTATATTTCTTGGCCTTCCTCGATTTTACACTTAGAAGGTCATTCAAATATTAAAGAATGTCTAGCCTAGCTAATAAAGAAAGTAAGACTTGCAGTAAAACTTGAAGGTTTACTGCTAGATCTGTATCAGTAGTTTCAACTCTAATATTTGTAGAATTTTCAATAATTGTTTTCTGTGAATTTTTTTGTTTGATACTAGAGACTTGTTTTAATTCTTCAATAACACCATTTCCTTGTTCATTATCTCCAATTGAGATACGAACGACTACAGCAATAGCGATCTGTAAAGCGGCTTGAATAGTAGCTGCAACTTGAGTATCTGTAGTTTGTACTTTCACATTTTCTGAATCTTTAACAATAATTTTTTCAAAAGACTGTTGTTCAGTTTTAGCAATTTGATCTGCTTCTTGCCAAACATCTTTACCGGTAAAACGTTTATTTTCGCAATGATCTAATGCTCTCCATTTTCTTTCAGTCATATCTTTTCACCTCTTTTAGTTTTTTATTAAAGAACATCGATAAGCACAATAATAGCAACTAGTACTTGTAATAGTATCTGAACGTTAAGGGCAACATCTGTATCAGTTGTTGTAATTTCTACATCTTTAGAGTTTTCAATATAAATTTTTTGCTTATTTGTTTGCTCTATATCAGATAGTTGTAATAAGTCTTGAAGGATACCGTCGTTCTGTTCTGAATCAGCAATTGTAAGACGGAGAACTACTGCAATAGCTACTTGGATGGCTACTTGAATACCAATAGCTGCTTGAGTATCTGTCGTAGTGACCATAATGTCGCAAGAATCTTTAATCCAAATTAATTCATCAGATTCTTGATCAATTAAAGAAAGTTGATCCGCATCTTGAACTACTTCTGTATCAAAAACCCCAGGGCTTTCAAAACTCTCACGACTATTATAGTAATCGTACTCTGTAGACTCACTTTCATAGTGATCTACTTTACAGCCATCTTTACAATGCTTCTTTGAATCATCTTTTTTATGTCTGTTTTTACACTTTTTCTTTACATCGTAAGAATAATACTTTTTAGATGACATAACTAACACTCCTTTTTCATGGTATGTATTAATATATGAACATACCAATCAATAGGATTGGGCCAATAGACTAATGAGTTCCACCATTTTCAAAAACAACAAAAACGCCTATTTAATGGCGTTTGAAAGTGTTATAATTTATTTTTTATTATTATCCTTTGTTTGCTTAACAAATTCATCGACTCTTTTTGATAAATCTTCAACCATTTCTTTAAGCATTTGTTTTTTTTCTTCAGATAACCTTCCTTTAATTTGCTCTTTATCTATACCATGTTTAGAAAAAATATCATTTACCAATAAATCCATTAGCTTATTTGGTACAATTTCCGGATTTTTTTGTGAATCACTCATATATATCGCTCCTTTTTATAAGGGTTTATTTCATAACAACATATGCAACGCTGGCCTAAAAGGAAACATTTTCTTCACCTATTTTCAGGTGCTATTTGAGAATAAACGATATTTTTTAATAACATATACTTTATTTATATAAATAAAAAACATAGATCTATTTGATATTAGTCATAAAATAAATCCTTAGTTTTTAAAAATTTAAGATAATAAAATAAATTTAACATCATATATTTGTACATAAGGTAAGTACCTTATGTTTTCAACAATTTTCTTAACAGTATTTATGAAAAGAGTTGAGTAAAATGGGAAAAAAGGCGAAGGCTGTACATGTTGCGGTTGATTTTCCATCTTCACAAGGAAAATCATCTAATAACCAAATTTACATGACGAATGAGGATAATAATACGGTTTCTGTTGTTGATGGGGTCACAGATGAGTTAATTACGACTATAAGCGTAGGTCGTCAGCCGGTAAACGTAAATGGGAACTCATCTACTAATCGAATTTACGTGACTAATAAAGGGGATAATACAGTTTCTGTCATTGATGCTGTTACAAATACAGTTATTGGTATTATTCCAGTTGGAGGGCAACCATCGGGTGTAGGAATTAACCCCTATATGGATAGGGTTTATATAACTAACGCAGGCAGTGACACAGTTTCTGTCATCGATGGTTCAACAAATATTGTTGTTGCTACAATTCCTGTAGAAACTCATCCAATTAACCTAGATGTTCACCCTTATATCAATCGAATTTATGTCGCTAATAAGTTTAAAAATACAGTTTCCGTTATTGACGGATTAACGAATACAATAATGGCTACAGTCCCAGTAGGTGACCAACCTACTGACGTAGGGACTAACTTATCCAACAATAGAATTTACGTAGCGAATAAAAATAGTCATACCGTTTCCGTTATTGATGCTGGTACAAACGCTGTTATTGGGATAGTACCTGTCATGGAACAGCCATCTATGATTGATATTAACGGAAGTAATAATCAAATTCACGTCACGAATGAGGAAAATAGTATAGTATCGGTAATTGATGGGGCAACCAATATTGTTATTGCTACCCTCCCAGTCGGTGATCAGTCAACTTATACAATAACTGATACCTAATATAAGACATAACACTAATATTTATGTTCTATAAGAGGTGGCGTACCAATGCTTTCATTCTATAACATGTAGCAACAATAAGCATATGGACACACAATTATTGTTGCTACAATTAATGATGTTAACTACTGATTTAAAAAATTTACCTCTCATCAAATGTTCTCCATTTTTGATAAAGAGGTGGACAAATATCTTTAACATAGGCTAAAAATTCTTTTGCTAACTTTAATTCTTTCAATTCAGTTAGCAACTTAATCGGAATAGGTCGATTAGAACTAAACGCTCTTTTAAGATCAATTACTTTCAAATCTCCCTGTTCATTCATTAGGACATGCCGTAATTCTGTATCTTGTCTACTAAAGTTTAATTTTTTCAATTCATCAATGAGATTTATAAGTTGCATAACTAAAGACTTTGTTATATACCTATTTTTCTTTAGATGTTTTGCCAAGGAAATTCCGTCTACATACTCCATGACTATGTAATTTGATCCATAACCGTAGAGACGAGGAATAATAGAAGACGACTGCCCAACTTGTATGGCTTTTAACTCCTTTTTATATACTTCTTCCTTAAAAAATACTTTTACACATCGATCAGGAGTCAATTGATAAATAACTCCATCTTTCCCTTGCCCAACTACTGCATACCTTTTAAAATCCATAAATACTTTCTCTTTTTCTCTTATTGATACGTCCGAAGAATCCTCCAATACTTTTTCAATTAAAAAATGACTCTTTTTTATGGTATTAGATGAAATAAATTGAGAATTATTACTTGTTTCAAAATCAGGAAACAGACTCTTTTTTTGATTGTACCTTTTAAAGAAGGTTGTTTCCCATAATCTATAACCTTCGCTATCATCCCTACGATAATGAAAATAAGGTTTTCCCATGCTCTCCCCCCTTCCCCATTTATTATTCTATTCCTTTAAGATTAAGGTGCTTGTATAGTTATCTATTTACATATAATTTTCTGAAATTTTTTTGATAAAACCCAAGACAGGCACCCTCTCCTGTTACTAAGAGTTACATACTATAGTAAGAAAAAGAGGTGATATCAGTATGAAATATAAAGAAGATTGGGATTATGCAGAAGAAGCTCATAAAAACCCTTGCAAAAAGAAGGAAAAACATAATGAGCATAGTTCTTGCAAAGATACTTGTAAAAATCAAGAAAAACACGAAGAACACAGTCCTTGTAAAGATACTTGTAAGAAAATTAGAGTTATAAATTTATGGAAATCAAGTTCTAAGTATTGATGGTATAAATCTTAATGAATTAATAAGATCTGTTAACATCTAGTAACAGGTCTTATTTTTATAGAATAAATTCTCCTAATTCTAATTAATTTTTAACATTAACTATCCCTAAGACAAATGATTTAGAAGTAATCTTGAAAATTGGCATTATAGCATTAACGGAAGGGTTCTTCCCGTCCCTTCGTTCACTGCTTTACATAATAAGGTTATTAATTGTATAGGTCTTTTGTAAATAATCGGTATATAACTACTTAATTTTTAATTTTCCGCCAATGCCGGTTTCTAATATCTGAATAGCTCCATATATTGTTTATAGTACAAGTATAGTAGAAAAAGCTACGGGAGGAACAAATATGAGCAATTATATACTAGTAATTGGGGCTCATCCTGATGACGAGCTATTAGGAACCGCAGGAACATTAAAAAAACTTGTAGATGCAGGCTATAAAGTAATTTCAGTAATTACTGCTTTAGGGAGAAAGGAAGAAGCTCATCATATCCAGCAATTTGGACGGCTTGCTAACAAAGAAATTGGGATTGATGAGGTAATATTTCTTGAGCATGTCAATTTAGAGTTAGAAATGATTCCTCTTCATGAATTAACAAAAGAAATTGAGCAGCTCATTCAGAAATATAAGCCGGTTAAGATCTTTACACATCACTACGGTGATCTAAATAAAGATCACCAGGTCACTTTTCAAGCAGTACTAACTGCAGCTAGACCCCTTCCTAATACTCCCCCTATAGAGATAATTACCTTTGAAACGGTCTCGTCTAGTGAATGGAATACTTCCACACCTGATAAAATATTCAAACCAAATTATTTTGTAGATGTTACAGCACAGATGGATTATAAACTCAATGCTCTGAGACATTACGATATTGAAATGAGAGATTTCCCTCACCCTCGTTCTTATGAAGGCATTGAGTACTTAGGAAAACTACGAGGGATGAGTGTTGGCGTGCCTTATGCTGAAGCTTTCGAAATTATACGGAGGGTTTGGAAATGAACAATGAAATTACTTTTCCCTATCCTTATATAGTCGAAAGATTAGACCAACATTATGGACTTAAATCGCATTCTTCAAAAAAATTTGTTTCAACGGAACAACCCAAAAAAAGAAACCTTTCCAAAAAAGGTACAAAAAAGAAACTTTCTATTTTAATTGCTACATTTTGGAGCTTTCCTCATGTAGGAGGTCTTTCTAATTATATTATTAATCTAAGTACAGGTTTAAGGAGTCAAGGACATAAAGTAGACATTATTTCTCCTAATCAATTCTCAACTTCTGAAGTAAAAAAGCTTCGAGAAAGTGTTACTCCAAATCTAAGAGGTTTCTTCACAAAGCGCTATGGAATTTATAATGATCGAATTTTAAATCATAAAAGACTTATATATGTATACGAAAAAATGCTTGAAACCATAGATTTAGAAAAATATGATATTCTTCATGCTCAAGACTTATTTACAGCAAATATCCTAGGAAGATTTAATGAAATTTACCGAAAACCTTTATTTTATACACCTCACGGTATGTTCACATTTAACAGACTAAAATTTGACATAATCAAAGAAGGTTCTGTTGAAGAAGCATATTTTAAAGAACTTGAAAGTAAAGCGATAACATATGCAAGCCATATTATTGTTCTTAGTGATTCATTTCGTGAACCATTAATAAAATTAGGGGCAAAAAATCGAAATATAACTACAGTCATTACGGGAATTGATTATCCAATGAACCAAAGGCAAGAAAAAGCAACATCTTCACACAAGCTTACTATTACATGCGTAGCTAGACTTGGACCACGAAAAGGACATAACCATTTATTTGAAGCGCTGTCACGACTTAAAAAATATACTACAAATATTGAAGTGTTAATTGTTGGTGATGGACAAATGAGGAAAACCTTAGAAAAGCAGAAAAAAGATCTAGGCTTGTCAATGGTCAAATTCTTAGGATCTAGAGATGACGTACCCTTACTTTTAAGTAAAACCGACATCTTTGTACTTCCCACAATCAACGATAGCTTACCTCTCTCCATAATTGAAGCTATGCATAGTGGAACCGCCGTAATTTCCACAAATTGCGGAGGCATCCCTGAACTCATAACGAATAATAAAACAGGTATTATTGTAGAACCTGGAAATTCTGAACAATTGACTCATGCATTAAAATTTCTGATTACTAATAAAAAAGCTCGAAATAAAATGAGTACAAATGCTAAAATTTTCGCTAAAAAACACTTAACCATAGATAGTATGGTAGGAAAAATAAAACATTTGTACATCGATTTTTGGGAGATGAATTAAGGTATGAACCATGAACATTCTGCAGTTATCCTTGACCTGAGTGCTAACGGGGTTGGCATTATTAGAAGTTTAGCCAAAAAAGGGATAAAAGTGTACGCTTTTGACACGAAAAAACCATATAAAATAGGAAAATCACGCCTCGCTACTTGTGGTATATGTCCTAGTCCTTTAACGGAAGAAAAAAAGCTATTAGATTTCTTAATTGACCTGTCTAAGAAGATTGGTTCAAAGCCCGTCCTATATACAGGAGCAGATGACTATGTACAATTCATCTCGAAAAATCGAGATGAATTGCTAAAATATTTCTTATTTTTATTTCCCGATGATTCTTTAATTGAACAAGTACTGGATAAAAACAAAACTTATGAACTCGCCATCAAGCATAATATTCCATGTCCGAGAACATATGTAATAGATAATAAAGAAGAACTTGAAGATGCTATTTCAACTCTTGATTTTCCTTGTATTTTAAAACCTGTTCTTGGCCATGAATTTAGAAAAAAAATTAATAAAAAAGCAATTGTATTTGAAAATCCTGAGGAGTTAAGGAGTGAATATCCTTTTTATAGGGAATGCGGACAGTTAATTATTCAAGAATTAATTCCTGGAGATAACCAGTGTTTTTATAAAGTAGCCACTTTCTATGATGACAATATGAATTTACTTGGGTTATTTTCTCTACAAAAGAATCATCAATTTCCTGCGGAATTTGGAACAGGTGCTCATATTGTCAGTAAAAGAGTTCCTGAACTTATTGATGTATGTGTTCCATTTTTTGAAGAAATAAAGCTTAAAGGTATCGGGATGGCTGAATTCAAGAAAGATCCGAGAGATGGAACTTATAAATTCATTGAAATAAACCCTCGCTTTTGGCTCACTCATAGCCTCACAGGCCCTTCAGGCATTGATTTTGTCTACATGTATTATTTATATCTAACTAATCAAAATCCAGAACCTAGATTGAATCAAATAGACGGTATTAAATGGATTTATCTTGTAAGATATTATCTTACTTTTCTTCAAAAGAAAAGGAAATCAGAGATGACTTTTAAAGATTTTTACCAGGGGTTACAAGGTCAAAAAGAGTTTGCTTTATTTGCATGGAATGATCCAATGCCATTTTTCAGAAGCGCATGCTCTCATCTAATTAATGCCTGGAAACCCAAACGAAAGGAATGAATACTGTGTATGATTCTAAAACTCTACATCATCAGTTTAAAGATTTAAGATTAGCTGAAAAACTTTCTTATTCTATTGGTGAAAAAATCACAATTGTTCCTTCAGAAATCAAGTGTTTAAAATCAACAAAACGAAGTAGTATATATAAACTACTGATTCAAAAACAGAATGGTTATCACCCAATTATCTTTAAGGTTTACGATTCTAAAGCCTACAAAAACGAAGTGGAAATTAATATCTATAAAAAAGCTTATCCAATTTTAAAAGAGTTTTTGCCTGGTATTTACCTCATAGAAACGGTGAAAAATGAAACATGGGTATTCATGGAATTCGTGAACCAGATACGTGGACAATTAACCTTCTCTCCTTATCATTTTCAATATATTATTCCCAGCATAGCTAAACTTCATGGTCAGACTTTTGAAAGTAGATTCAAAAAGGATAAAACTATTTGGAAAGATTGGCTTCCTGTTTATACTTCTATGAAAAAGAATAGAATCAAATATATGAATCAAACAATTGACCTACTAGATGCTGCGATGAGAGACAATCGTATTAACCATATAATAAAACCTTATTACCCATCATTAATCAAGCTATATAATCAAGGACCCGATTTCTTTCCTGAACTAATTGAAAATGGATCATCTATTACTCATGGTGATCTTCATATGCAAAATATATGTAGCAAAAAGGTTACTCAAAATACACCGTGGAATATTCAATTGATTGATTGGGAGTCAGCCAAATACTCTCCAGTTTGGTTTGACATGGTTGTATTAGTAGAACTATTGCTTGGCTTCAGAAAGGATTGGCAGCCAAACGCAGAGAAAATACGCACTCAATGTGTACAGATATACGTGGATGAAATGAGGAAATACGGAATTACCTTTAAAACAAATCCAATGACTCTTTATAAAATGGCTTATCTCCAACGAACTTTAGAAAGAGGACTTCACACTCAACTAAGAAGGGTTGCTGATAACCGTGAAGGTGAGCTCTTAAGTTACCATCTTGAAAAAATTTCAACATGGGGTAAAGAGTTAGGAATATATAAATAAATTTATTTTCAAGCTATTTTTCTGCAACATGCGGGAGTTTAATGACCTATTCGTCTATAACTTCTTAATTTTATCCTTCATCTATTCCTAACTTTAAGCTCGTAAATTCTCTTTTGTTTACTAATTTCTACTCACTTCTTCCTCTATCATTTTTAACGATTACGTTAAAAATAGTTTAAAAGCCACTTTTTTCTGAATGTACAAGCAATTTTTCTTTTTAAAAATAGAATATATAGAAACACCAATTTTAAATAAAGGTAGGGAATTCATTTGACTAAATTTTATTATGATCAAAATGATGAAAGTAAACACTGTTTAAAAGCGATGTTTGACCTTCGCAAAAATAAAAGTAAACATGAAAAAGACCATGGCAAAGATAAATGCAAAGACAAACATGAGAAAGACCATGGCAAAGATAAATGCAAAGACAAACATGAAAAAGATTATGGCAAAGATAAATGCAAAGACAAACATGAAAAAGATTATGGTAAAGATAAATGCAAAGACAAACATGAAAAAGATTATGGCAAAGATAAATGCAAAGACAAACATGAAAAAGATTATGGCAAAGATAAATGCAAAGACAAACATGAAAAAGACCATGGCAAAGATAAAGTAGTCTTTTATGAAAAAGACTACAATAAGAATAAATGTAAATGCAGTAAAAGTTATAGCAATTAAGCCATTTGAATGTTAATATTCACAGTTTACAACTAGGTAACGGAAGAAAGGGTATTAACTTTCAAGTTAATACCCTTTTTTATGCCCCCTAACTTTTTATTGTATATATACTTTTGGTAATTACAAAATCCAGGACCCACTGCTAATAAAAAACCACATTGACCAAGAAAAACTTGTCCAATGTGGTTTTTTATTATGGCTGATATTTAGAAATAACAATTTTTGTTACGTTTTTTATTTTGATTATTACAACCAATGCAAAATGTTTTTTGAATAAAGACATTTAGCGTTCCAGCAGTAGTAGCAGAAGGGTTAGAGACAGTTAATCTTTCAAAATTTTCAACTTGAAAAGCTCGTGTAGAACCTGCAGGTATAGTAGCTGTAATAGGCATTCTAGAACCTCTTACAAAAATTGAAACCGTAAGACCAGTAGTTACAGCTGATAATTGGAGAAGCGTCTTGTTATGATTTTTAGTAAAATCTTCAAAAACATTTAGATCTATAGCGTTAGCAGCAACTGCGATAGTTAATGGGATGTTTCCTGTTAAATTAGTTCCAGAACCTTCAATTGTATGATTTTCAACAAAGAATTTTTCATTGTCATTTCTCTTGCTATATGAACCTCTATAGGGGTAAGAAGGGTCTACATAATATACTTCATCGTTTTTATTATAATGACGATAGCTTTTTATAATAATCACTCCTTTTTTATTTATACAATATTTTATTCATTTATCTATCAATTGTTTGTGTGCTTGTCCAATAATATTAAATTTCATAAAAAATTTATCATTTCCTGATCCAAGGTTAGATGAAAAATTGTTAGAGAAATCAAATCATGAGAAAATACTTTCATTTGAGAGATGATAAAATTCCAAATAGAAACCTTTTAGATACCGGCTATTTTTTTATGTATAAGTGTACTTGTCCAATCCTTCTTAATAGATTCCGAATATTATATTAGGAATTCATTAATTGGGAGGAATTTTAATGTTTTTTTGGCTTTCTGTGACCACATCTGTATTTATTATTATATTGTTATTTTATATAGTTAAATATATCGTTACGCTTTTCCGTTCAGAACCTCCAACAGCTTTTGAGTCAAATCAATTAATTATTAAGTTTAACGAAAATGTATGTGAGCATAGGGCATCAGAGATTCACCGTAAAAATAAATGTGAAATTTTAGAAAAAAATAACACCTTAGGATTTCACCTCGTATATACCACAAAGAACGTAAAAAAGCTTATTAATATCTATAATAAACTTGATGAAGTGGAGTATGTAGAACCCAATTATATTTTCAAAGCTTCTTATACACCCAATGATTCCTTTTATCCTTTTCAATATGGCCCTCAAAAAGTACAAGCTCCTTCTGCTTGGGATGTGACTAAGAGTAATAGTAGTATAAGAATTGCAATTGTAGATACAGGTGTCCAACTTAACCATCCTGATTTAACTTCAAAACTCTTGCCAGGTTATAACTTTGTAGATGGGAATACAAACCCAAGCGATGGAAATGGACATGGGACTCACGTAGCTGGTATTGCTGCAGCAGCAACCAATAATGTTTCAGGTATTGCTGGCATGGCCCCATTAGCTTCCATATTACCACTTCGTGCACTTGATAATACTGGTAATGGCACCCTAACTAATATTGCGAATGCTATTATATATGCAGCCGATCAAGGTGCGCAGGTGATTAATTTAAGTTTAGGGGGTTCCCAAGGCTCCCTTACATTAGAAAATGCGATCAATTACGCTTGGGATAAAGGTTCGGTTATCTTAGCAGCTGCTGGCAATGAAGGAGCTAATACCTTAACCTATCCAGCATATTACGAAAATGCGATCGCTGTAGCATCTACAGATTCAAATGACCAGAAGTCTAGTTTTTCAAATTATGGGACGTGGGTAGAAGTAGCAGCCCCTGGTTCTAACATTTTATCAACCTATATTGGCAGTAACTATGCGTATTTAAGCGGTACCTCCATGGCCTGCCCTCACGTAGCCGGATTAGCGGCCCTCTTAGCAGCTCAGGGGAAAAACAACGTGGAAATTAGAGAGGATATTCAATCTACAACTGACCCCATTCTTGGCACAGGTTCATATTGGACTTATGGTCGGATTAATGCAAACCGAGCAGTTCGCTAAAGTTAATAAAAAATACCTCCAATTCAATTAGTTTCCTCTTACTTGTTCATTAATAATCTCATTCGATTCACAGTCTCCCTTAACCATCTTTTCTTCTCACCTACACATTCTTTAACTTTCATAAAAATCACCTCTTGTTTCCCTTCTACTCAATTATTTTTAAAGAAACAAGAGGTTACATTTCATATTTACATATGTCCTTACGTAGTTAGTTTACGTTCATTAATCATTGTATTAACTACCTCTTCATTGCTTTCTAAAAGTTCTTTAGTAGTGGTATTATGATTTTTCGCATGACGAGAAAAATTGGCTTTGCTATACCAATGATGACATAAAGGACATGGCAATTCATTTTCAATCTCATAAGCAATTGACGTCCATCTTGTAGAAAATGAGGAAGGTTTGCCTGTATCATTTTTTGTATACGGGGTGCCCTCATGATGTATAGACTTTTGTATACGCTCTGTAGTCACAGCAACTTCATTTGTAGTCTCGTTGTATAGACTATCTTCTAATTCTTCTCTAATTAGTAAGAACCCAGCTTCTGACATAGATAGCCCTAACTCGTCACAAAGTTGGCGAAAATGCTCATATATACTTTCCGGCAACCTAATAGGCAACACCTTACTTGGTTCTTTTGTTTTTGATTGACGAGCGTACTTATCTAATTTACCCAACCCTATCACCTCGTATATACAATTTGTATACACATTCAATACAGAGGCTTTATCTTCCTGCTATCTTTCTAACTACATACTGTATACATTATGTAGTTGATGAGTTTTTATAGAGATATTAATTTAATCTAATTATTGATTACACGCTTTTTTAATAGTGCTCTTCAGTAACTCTATCCAAGAATTTGTTGTTATCATGCATCATCTTATTCCTATTATCTCTCTACATCTCCCATCAGTTCATATAAAATATTGTTCACCTTTCCCATTATTTTCGAACCTTGATTCATTAATTGAACGTTCTAACCGATTAAACCTTTTAGCTTTTTTTCTCGTGATGTTTGCTCTTCAAAAAATTAGAATAACTTAAATTATTCTTTCAAAAATCTTTGACGAGATACCCCATGTTCTTGCACTAGTTCATTAATTTCCACATAGGAACTGGATCAATGCTTCATAAAAATATATCCGTGACATTCGTTTCTTTTCTGTAAATTGTAGTTCTTCACTAAACAAGAGAGAAGAGCATAAGGGGTTTTTGCCCCCACCATAGGTGTGGGGCTAGGCAAAGCCTAGCAAAACTGTGGGTACAAAGAAAATCGCTAAATGTCCCCTTTACGTCCCCTTTTTTTGGTATACGTCCCTTTTACGTCCCCTTTTAAAATCCCAACGCCCCCTTTATGTCCCCCTATTTTGGAGCCATGTCCCCTTTGCGTCCCCCTGTGTTTTTTCACTTTATGGCTAAATCTTGTTGCTTTTCATTCAATTTTTGAAGCTTTTCTTTTAAACTTTTTTGTTCATCTTCATAGAGCTGAATGCTTGCATCACTCGATTGAATGGCATCCTTTTTCATCGCAATTTTTAATTTTAGATTGGCTACTTTATAGTTTTCCATTTTATTTTTCACAACATCTTTTTCTAACTCATGTGCATCAGCGTTTTTTAAAATGGTAATCGTTTATAGAATAGAAATCTATTTCTAAACGATAAAAAATACTAAGGAGAATTACCCACTATGAAGAGGTAGCGAAGGGTTTTTTATCACAAATGTTGGAATCATTGAAGTATATTTCACTCACCAAATAGCATTTATAATTTAAGATCTTTGCATTATAGATAATCTAAATTAAGTTATTATCGAGAAAATATGAATCCACATTAGGTGAAAGTTCTCATCTCATCTAGTAAAGTTGGAAGAGTTAAAACGAAGACACCATATATTAAATATATTTTAGTTTTAAAAAGGTGTTTAAGATCTGTATAGAAAAGCAAAAGTATTCAAGCCAAAACATTCTCAACCAGAGGTCACCATCCCACCCACCAGATGCTGTCTAGAGCACCATTTTATTTATGAAAATGATGATAGAACGCAAAAAGATATCTGTAGATATCTTAATAAGATTTATATTCCCTAAGAAAGTTTTTTAATGAGCTATTGGATGAGTAAATTAAATTATAGCTTGTCCTTTTTCCAATAAGAGTTTGACATAATTCTGTGATTTTATCTAACTTACTTTCCATTTAAATGAAGAACGATTGAAAAGTCTAGCTTTTTAATATAGCTAATAAAATTACTTACAATAGCATATCTCCTTCAATCAGGAGATATATTATAATGTGTGATTTCTGAGTGCGTGTTCGCAGAGTATACATCTAGATAGTCCTTTTAAAATAAAGAAGCAACCTCATTCTTTTCGTAGGAGAGAGGTTGCTTTTTTATTATGTTGAATTGTTGAATAGACATTTCTTTAGTCAAAATACAACATAAGGGATATGTAAATGCTATTTTATATATCCTGAACATATATATATAAGGTGCACTTTTTATACATTTTTTCATTAATCACCTTTCTGAAGAACGTAGACAAATCAAGAATGTATAAAAAGCTGCATACTCCGGAAAAAGAACCCTCGGCGGAATCGTGGGACTGACCCCTAATAGTGAGACAAATAAAAAACACCTTTAAGTTAAAAAACGGGTATATACTACCTAACAATCACTTGGAGGTGTTTTTTCTATGGGGACAAGAGTTAGTTATCCAGCAGAGATAAAGATAAAAGCTATTGAGATGAGATTAGCTGGTATACCTGTCAAAGAAGTGCTTTCCCAATTAAATATTCGCAGTTACACCCAATTAAAAAGGTGGATGAAATGGTATAAAAATGGAGAAATGCATCGATTTGAACAGCCTGTAGGCAAGCAGTATTCATACGGAAAGGGACCTGGCTTTAAAGACGAAATGTCCAAATTGAAAGCAGAAAACCGGTATTTAACACAACAGATTGAGGTCTTAAAAAAGTACAAGGAATTGGAGAGGAAGTGGTCCCAGAAATCGTAGTGAACGTAGTAGAAGAGTTAAAAGATAAGATGCCAGTCTATCAAATCTGTCAGCACCTTGATATCCCTCGATCGACTTATTATCGCTGGAGGAAACAGGAACAATCAGAACGGACAAAGAAAAAGAAATGGATGGAACAACAGATCGGTGATCAATGTCAAAAACATAAGTTTCGATATGGCTATCGAAAAATTACAGCATTACTCAATCGAACGATGAAAATTAACCATAAATTTGTACAACGTGTCATGCAGAAATACGGTTGGCAGTGTCGCGTAAAACGAAAAAAACGAAAGCAAACAGGGCAACCTTATCAGGTTGCAGAGAATGTATTAAATCGTGAGTTTCAAGCTGATGGCCCTCTTCAGAAATTAGTAACTGATATTACCTACTTGCCTTTTGGACCTAAGCAGTTGTATCTTTCAAGTATTCAAGATTGGTTTAATGGGGAAATCATTGCATATTCGATTGGTGATCACCAAAATGTAGAATTTGTCTTAGATACGTTAAGCCAACTTCCTTTTTTACCTAAGGGATGTACGTTGCATAGTGACCAAGGATCTGTGTACACCTCGCATCTCTATCAACAAAAAATTAAAGAAAGAGGCATTACTATGAGTATGTCCCGTAAAGGGACACCCGCAGATAATGCCTCCATTGAATCGTTTCATTCCTCGCTAAAGTCTGAAACGTTCTACCTCGACGAGTTAACATATACGACGACCACCATCGTCGAACAAATCGTCGAAAACTATATTACTTATTACAACAATGCCCGTATTCAAACGAAACTAAACAACCAGTCACCAGTACAATACCGGCAGCTGGCTGTTTAAAAGGTGCTTTGAGTCCTGTCTCACAAACAGGGTGCAGTCCCCGTTCTGCAACAAGGGTTCTTTTTTTGATGTGTACTGGAAGAGTCATTATGTTAAACATAGTTGTATGTCATATACAGCCTGCAAATAGAAAAAGCTACTAAAAATCAGTAGCTTTTCTATTTGTAGCGAGGATTTCGAGTGGATGCTTCATCGCATCTTGTGTAGTTTGCTCTAATTATTAGGTAGTTAGTATTCATACTAAGAAATTAATTAAAAAAATAAGTTCATAAACCAATTATTTATTGCTTGTCCTGTTCTTTTTCAATAATGATGGCTATTTTATTAATAGCTTCTGTTAAATGATCTATTTTCTTTTCAAAGCGTAGTAGAAGATAAAAAGTAACAACAATAGGAAAGCCAAAATTTCCGATAAGATTCAGCCATTGTTCTATCTTAATTACCTCCTTTTAGATACCGTTATTCTATATAATATGCAGCTAAATAAGAAGAGTTTGGACATGTTCTAATACGTATAAAATGGCTTAATTCATTGATTTCAACCGTTTTTATTCTTGAATAAGAAATTTAGGACAAGCATACAAACAATATTATTGATTTAGAATATTATATTTCATACTAATTAGGGATGGAATGAAACTTATGAAATCAAGGTCATCTAGAAGTAAAAAAACAGCAAATAGTGTAACAGAGTATCAATCAAAGAAATCTAGAATATCAAAAGTGAGTAATAGTGCAGACTTTTCGTTTCCACATCAAAGTTTTCAAGAACAAGTTGTGGCTTTAGTAAACATAGAAAGAAAGAGATCTGATATTGCGCCTCTTATGATTAATTTAAATTTGAGCAAAGTTGCAAATTTGAAGGCTGCTGACATGAGAGATAATAACTATTTTTCACATTATAGTCCTCAATATGGTACACCTTTTGAAATGTTAAAAAATTTTGGTGGTTCGTATCAATATGGTGCTGAAAATATTGCAGCTGGTTATATAACGCCTCAAGCAGCTTTTGAAGGTTGGAAAAATAGTCCTAGCCATTATGCTAGTATGTTAAATGCAAATTATAAGTACACTGGAATTGGTTATGTTCTTGGCCTAGAATCTAATCGATACAAAGCTTATTGGGTTCAATTGTTTAAAGGCTGATAAGATTTAGTATTTCTATAAGTTGAGTCTTTGTAATAATGACATTTAGACATGCCTTTCTATATAAAAAACCATTAAAGTTCTTAGTCTCTAATGACTTTTTTGTTCCAGTAACAGGTTGTATATTAACTAAGGCTGTATATTCATAGTCATCCAAAAAATGAAAAAAACTATATATTCCTAGTCAAAAGAGGCAGTTTTTTTCTGTAGCGGAATTTAATTTTGTGTGTCAAGTTTGTCAATATCTTGTGTAGTTTGCTCAAAAAACAAAATTTCATTTTCAATAGACAAGTTACCTAAAGGGAAATAAAGGAATATTATGCAGTTCAAATAAATTTCGTCTCACACTCAGAATCCTTTTAACTTTATTTTTCACCTTCATAATTTACAAAGTCAAAAAAAGAAAAAACAATCTGTATTGGAAGACAGATTGTTTTTTCTTTTAAATTAGAGATGGCTTTATCGAAGTGGCATTCCAAGAGCCTTCTCTAATAATATTCAAAACCTTTTTAAATAATGATTTCCAATAAAATCCATTATATTAATTAAACATACATATGATATATATTCTAAAAGACAAAAAAACTCTCGGGCATCAGGGAGTTTTTCTGTTTTTTAACAACTACAAATTCGTCAGGGAGGTGAACTAATCTGCTGAAATTAAAGGGTATGGTTCTTTCATTCTATGTAAACTAATCTAAAGGGTTTATATATATTTCTATAAAATTAAATTTGCTGATTACATATCGTTACTCCTGTTAGTTCAACGCTTGAGGAACACGGGGAGCATTTTGATTTTCTATACATATTCTAAAAGTATTAAGCATATGGGGGGGTGAATGTATGTTCTTTGGAGGTTATGGTGGCGGTTGCGGCTATGGTTACGGTGGAGGCGGCTGTGGTTTTGGCAGTGGTTTCGCTTTGATCATCGTATTGTTTATTTTATTAATCATTATCGGCGCTTCTTGTTTTGGCGGCTTTGCCGGTGGTTGCTAATAATTAAAGGTTATCTTGCTTTTAATTATTATTTACCTTTATTTCCTATTTAAAAAAGTTAGCTTTGTGCTAGCTTTTTTTATTTGTTAATTATGTATTCATAGTATTATAAACTCTTATATTTATAATACTAAAGAAACTAATGGTAAATAGCAGCAATTTTTTTAAATTGAATTCTAGGAGTAAACATGCTTATAAATATTTACAGATACATATAATGCATTAGTCCATGTAATTTGTATTCCTACTCCTTTACTTAAATTTTATAAAAAGTAGTGATAGTATTTCTAGTCATGGTGGATGTGGACTTGGTGGATGTTTTGCCATTCTAATTGTTTTATTTATTCTTCTTGTCATTATTGGATAGAGTTGTTTTAGGATGTATTCCTTACTAATTCGAAACACTCCTGATTGCCATCAAAATCAGGAGTGTTTTGCCGTTCATATCAAAGGGTTTGGAGGTTATTAATATAAATATTGTATAGTATGCGGAAGTGAAAAATTGGCATGGAAAAGTATAATCAATTTTCACATTGTCAAAATATTTTTTCACTGGTAAGCATTTTGCTTATACCAAATTTCATTCTCTTCATAGCATGTACTATAAGGTTATTTGGAGGTGAAGTTATGCCAGGACGTCGTAGTGGAGACCGTCGTACATCTCGTTCTAGATTAGATGGTTTTCGAAGAGGAGATGAAATTCAAGTCTTTTCTGCTGGAAGACAACTTGATGGAAACGGTACGTTTATTCGAGTAGAAAATGGTTTCTTAGTATGGGAAGATAATTCTGGAAATAGAAATGTTACTAGTTTAGAAAGTATCAGTGTTCGTCGAGTAAGAAGACATTATTACTAATATTTTGGACGGGCTATTACTTTGGAAAAGCGGAGTTAACTTAAGTTGGTTTAGTTAAAATAAATTAGTGCTATATTGGAAGATAAAACTACCCAGTAAGTTTTAAATAAGGTGGTTTTATCTTCTTTTTTATAATATATTTCTAAAAAAGAAGACAAGGAGGATTTTTATGAGTACTATTATTAATTTTAATGAGTTCCAAAGACAAAAAAAATGAAGAAGTTTCTTCGCTTTGTTTTAGTAATAGGAGCAATTAGTATCTTCTGTATATTTGCTTACGTACTAATCGTAACAGGAAGATATCCCCCGGCTGAGTATCCTCCCTATATTGAGGCTAAACCATAATAACTGATAATTACCCCCTTATTTAACTTCTCATAAAGGATTTCAATTCGGTTTATTTGTTTATTATTATAAATGATGAACTCCTATTTATACTCTTTTATTAAGATGCAGATTTAAGTTTATTCGTTAAACGTAAAAAAGCTTCTTTGTCCTTATTCCTTAAGGACTGATCAATTTCTTCAAGGATTTTACCTTTTTTGAAATCATTCATTACTTGACTTAGGAACAATTCGGCTAACATTTCATCAGATATACTTGTTTCAGCTTGACTCATTTCATTAGACATATTATTTTCCATAAACTATTAACCCCTTTATCATTTCTTTTTTAAAAACAGTATTTCCTTTTTTCATTGTTTTAATACGAGATTAATAGATAAAATAGCGCGTAGAATAATATGTAATGAAAAACAATCTAACAAAAAGAATAATGCTAACACTAGCTCTCCATGACGAAAATAAGTGAATTTTTCACCGAATAGATATTACGTAAATCTTTTCTATAAAATATAATATTTTTTCACTTAGGACTCCGATGCTAATATATACGTTGTTTTAACTATTTTCTTCTTATTTAAATAGTCTCCATATTTATCTTATTTTCGTATTGTTTTACTAATTTATAAAACGTTGTCTTTTTTACATTTGCTTCCTTCATTGCCTGTACAGCTGTAATCTCTTTTTGCTTCCATCGATTATAAGCCTCAATGAATTCTTCGCTGACTTGAGCTTTGGGGCGCCCAAAAGATATACCCTTAGTTAACGCAACATCAATTCCCTCACGTTGACGCTTACGAATACGATCTCGCTCTTCTTGAGCCATCCAAGACAGAATTTGCAGGACTAAATCCGCAATAAACGTTCCCAGACTGTCCTTATACTGAGTTGTATCTAACAACGGCATATCTAAAACTACAATGTCTGCCTCAATCTCTTTTGTGATGGCATTCCATTCCTGGAGAATTTCTTCTTTATTGCGACCGAAACGATCTAAAGAATGAATATAAAGGATATCCCCTTTACGAATCATTCGTTTTAATAATTGATATTGTTCTCGATTGAAGTTTTTTCCGCTTTGTTTATCAATGAAAATATCGCGAGGAGAAATCCCAACTTCCTGCATCAATTGAAGTTGACGACCTTCATTTTGATCTCGGCTGCTTACACGTATGTATCCAAATCTTCTATTTTCCATTTTTATACTCCTTTTGTGGTTCTCTTCATCTTATTTTACCAAAATCGTTCGTAAAAGTGTATAAATTACAGAGAACGTTCGTAATTTATTTTCAAACTTAAACGAACGATAAAAATAATAGATTTCTTATAAAAAAGAAAAGTTCGCAAACGTATACTTTTACGGACTGTGTATTTGACTTTATTTCAAAACATTAAAGGTGTAAACATTCTATTATTCATTATTTTTTTCTTTGTCAGGTATATTCTTAAAAATATTTTCTCCTGGATCAAATCCCTCTGGTCTCCAATAGTGTTCTTCGTACTTACCTTCTTCAAATATCTTTCTAAGATAACTGATAGCATCAAACCATGTACTAAATACTAAAAATGAATAAGGAAGGCTACCTTCATCATTCCATACAATCCACTTATCTTCTTTAGATTGTGTAACAAGGTAAGAAGCATCGGGAGGCATTTTGAATATCTCATATGTATTCTCAAGGACATCATCCCAAGAGTTAAAGCCTAATTCTTTAGCAAAAGTTTGATATTCCTTTAAAAATATATTTTTTACGAACTTGAAAATATGCCCCATCATCTAGTCCCCTTTCTTTTACTTAAATATCAAGTAGTCGGTCATTAATTTGTACTACTTTTGAGTCTTCTGGGAAAGTTGAGCACACTTCTTGTATAGATGAATATCTATCCTCATTTGAATACAAGAAAAACCCTGCTCCATCATGGAAAATAGTTATGAATGTAGTATTTCCTTCCGTTTTAAAAATAGGGATAGATACGTTTTTCCATCTGCCCCATTCCTTAACTCTCTTGAGCTCAAAATTTAAATTTTCAGAATAAGAAAGCGAATAAAATTCGTTCATATTAGCAAGGTAAAAGGTATGTTCTAATGCTAAGGATAATGTACGCGCGTCTTTAATTGGTAAAGTAAAACATCTAGGGTGATAGGTAACCCGTTTAAAAAATGTATAGTAAGCTTGTTTTTCCTCTAATAATTCATACCTATATTCTATACCTAATTCATTAAATTCCTTTTCAAACTCCTCTGCCATCATATCATCACAAAGGAATGTAAGATATAAAGGATACCTATCCTGCTTAATTAAGAAAGCGAGTAAAAAATCCCTTTGTTCATCCCTATCGTCAACGCTTTCCATTGTTTCAGATATAAAGTAAACAGAATCAATAGGTCCTTCCAATTGAACATAATGCCCCACCATTTCATCAAACTCCGCATTTAAATGTTCCTCTTGAATCCAAATCTCACTCATATAAAACCTCCTTCACATATAAGAGACCTGCATAAGCTAATAATTTTTCTTATTTGGCTTTAAAGATTTGTTGCATATTGTATAGAAAAATAGTTATGGTTCAGATTTGTTGTCTAAAACAGCCGTGCAAATAACATCTGGAGGAGTAGTAAAGTCCTTTATGTACAAGAGCAAAATAAAAAGCCACCCAGTATTTGCAGGACAGGTGGCTTTTCACTATTAAAATGCATGTGCAAAAATATAATAACACATTATTTCCATATAGACTATATTTTACCGTACAAGCATATGTATAAAAGGTGCATTTTTTATACATCTTTAGGTCATTCATACCTACTGTAAAACCCGTCATATCAAGGATGTATAAAAAGCTGCATATTGCAGAAATCGTAGCCTGACTAGAACCTTTGCCTACCAAGGGTTCTCTTTTTTATGTCTTCCGGAAAGAGTGATTATGTTAACTAACCTTATATACCATATACAGCCTGAAAACAGAAAAAACTACCTTATGTGAGTAAGATAGTTCTTCTGGTGAATGCTCTAAATAAACCTATTTAACACTTTGCAGTGTCGTGGGTAGTTTGCTTAAATGATAAAAAATTATTCATAATGGACAATTAACTTAAAGATGATTTGGTGAATAAAGTGTAAGTATTATTGATTAGCTTTTAACATCAAGACTTTATAGGGGCACCCGTCTTTCTAGGAAAATGATGTTTTTGCAGATTTATATAAATTTGCTCTATATATAGAATATAGGCTACTCATTAGACCATGTCTTTCTTTTACAAAAAGTAGGTGATCATGTGTTTTATTCATCCTTCTACACCCCCTTTCATTACACTTTCTATCCTTATTTTGTTCCTTCTTTCCAACGACCTACTGGCTTTGTACTCAATTCTAATGGGGAAATTAACAGTTGGTGGGGAAATTATCCATTGGGTAATCCAGCTAAAGCACCAAAGTATTATGGTGCAGGAGAAGCTCCTATTTCTGGACCTCTCGTGCCTTTTAGTTTAAGAGGTTATTATTAACTATAAGTGATTAAAAGGGATTATTTTAATACTATTATTTCATGTTTGTGCTACTAACATCTCTACGCATTTAATTTATATTTGCAGTATAGGGAGGAATACAAATGCCATCTGTCGTAGGCGCAGTTAATATTAATAGTTTATTCGGCACAGCACCAACCGTTGAGTTTGGTGATTGCTTTAAAATTTCACCTAAAGCTACTGATATGACAAAAGTCGGAGCTGGATCAGGTAATGTAGGCAACTTTTTAAATATTACAAATGAGAAAAACTCAACTAATAATAAGAATGGTAGTATATTCAGTCAAAATATAGCTGGTAATTTATAATAAAAATAGGTTGCCTACGATTGTATGTGTCAATGTTTGGCAAAATCTTGTGTAGTTTGCTCAAAAAATACAATTTTATTCTCAAGAGGCAAGTTACTTAAGGAAAAATAAAAGTATATGATGTATATCGAGTAATTTTCGTCTCACAGATAGAATACTTTTAACTTTATTTTTCACCTTCATAATTTACAGAGTCAAAAAAAGAAAAAACAATCTGCTTCTAATACAGATTGTTTTTTCTTTTAAAGCGAGATGGCTTATCGAAGTGGCATTCCTAGAGCCTTCTCTAATAATATTCAAACCCTTTCCAGATAATGAATTCCAATAAAATCCATTATATTAGCTGAACATATATATCTAAAAAACAGAGAAACTCCCAGGCGGCAGGGAGTTTCTCTGTTTTTTAACATCTGCAAATCCGTTAGGGAGGATAACTGATCTACTGGGATTCAGTGGGATGGTTCATTCATTCTATGTAAAGTAATCTAAAGGGTTTATATATATATCTACAAAAATCCTGCTATTTCTATCAGTGCAGAGTATGGGCGAGCATTTTCATTTTTTATACATATCTTAAAAGTATTAAGCATATAGGGGGTGGAAATATGGGCTTCTTTGGAGGTTACGGTGGCTGTGGTTATGGCGGCGGTTACGGCTATGGTGGAGGCGGCTGTGGTGGTGGCTTTGCCTTAATCATTGTACTTTTCATTTTATTAATCATTATTGGTGCTTCTTGCTTTGGCGGAGGTTTTGGTCGTTGCTAATGATTAAAAATCATTTTTATCCTAAAAAGTTAGCTTTGTGCTAGCTTTTTTTATTAGGCAATAATGAATCGATAGTAATGTAGAAATAAACATGCTCACAAGTATTGTCTGTTACATATAATGCGTTAGCCCATATAAATTGTTTCCCTACTCCTTTAGTTTTACTCAAACCTTATAAAAGGAGTGATAGTATGTCTAATTGTGGTGGATATGGATTTGGTGGAGGTTTTGCTCTTCTAATTGTCCTATTTATTCTTCTTGTCATTATTGGATGTAGTGGTTTTGGTGGCGGCTACGGAGGCTACTGCTAATACAACAAAAGCCTTTCACTTGAGAGGCTTTTACATAAACTAATTTATCTTCAAATCTTTTTAATAGGCAAGTTACTAAAAGATTATTGATGCATAGGATGTAGTCAATGCACTCCAATACTTCTGTGAGTACCCTTTGTTTTTGGATGCATCCCTTACTAATTTAAAACCTCCTGACTTTCGCCAAAATCAGGAGGTTTTTGCCGTTCATATCAACAAGATTTGGAGGCTATTAATATGCACATTGTATAATATGCCGACTTTCTAAAAATGCATGGACAAGTATAACTAGTCTTTTACTTTACAGAGATATTTTTTGTTTTTAATAAGCACTTTACTTATACCAAATTTCATTTCCTTCATAGCATGTACTATAAGGTTATTTGGAGGTGAGGTTATGCCAGGACGTCGTAGTGGAGACCGTCGTACATCTCGTTCTAGATTAGATGGTTTTCGAAGAGGGGATGAAATCCAAGTTTTTTCTGCTGGAAGACAACTTGATGGAAACGGTACGTTTATTCGAGTAGAAGGTGGCTTTTTAATATGGGAAGACAATTCTGGAGTTAGAAATGCTACTAGTTTAGAAGGTATCAGTGTTCGTCTAGTAAGAAGACGTTATTGCTAATATTTTGGACGGGCTCTAATTTTATATAAACAGAAAAGCTCCTTGATTTTTACAAAGGAGCTTTTTATAAGATTTTAACTATAAATAAAGAAGAGGAAGTATTTTATTTACATAGCTTATAATCAACTTAAGTTGATTAAACCTGCCTTAAGGCAAATAAGTTTTATTAAAATTAGGAAAAATCAATTCCATAATGCTCTAGCCTAATATTTATTTTATTTGTGTTAGGCAAGTTACCTAATGAAGAATGAAAGCATAAATTACAATAAGTGTTCAAAAGAGAAAGGAGTAGGTTTATGCCTTATTCTATTATTGTTGGTAATGTATTGACTAATGGGATTACTCAAAACGGAAATCTAGATTTTGGTCATACAGTACACAATAGTCATACAGCGAATTCAAAATGGGTAGGAGCTTGTATTTCTATGGGTAATTTCTCTCCTTCTACGTCTTGGATGGCTAACGGAAACTTTGATCCAGATATTAGTGACCAAGATCAAATTGCGAACCCTTCTATGCCAATATCGGGGCAACTTTAAGAATAAAGGAGCATACTTTTTATGCCATGTAATATTAATGTTCAAAACTTTAATGCTAATGGAGTTACAGAAAATGCAAATTTAGATATAGGTAACAACGTTCAAAATAGCCATACAGCTAATTCGAAATCAGTAGGAGCCTGTTTTTCTTTTGGTAATACATCGCCTTCAGTGTCTCACATGTTGAATAATAATTTTGATCCAGATGTAAGTGATCAAGGGCAAATAGATAATACTTCAAACACTTAAATTTTATTAAATAATGAGTATAAAAATATTCTTTTTGTTCACTTTCAATTTTAAAATTAATTACTAAAAAAGCTTCTAGATATTTAATTCAGAAGCTTTTTTTCATAGGTGACAATAGTACAAGCTAAATAAAATAGAAAACATAAAATATTGTATCCATGCTAAAGAGAGGGAAAATATATGTGTTGTTGGAATTTCTTTGGTTGTGGTTGTAGACGTCGTTGTAGATGTGGTTATTCGAACTATAACAACAATTATGGTGGTTGCTCTTGTGGTAGAAATAATCACCACCACCACAATAACGATCATAACTCTTATAATCAAGGTAATAACAATTGTAGTTGCAAGGATAGAAATAATCATCATCACCAAAATCATAAATGTAATTGTGGACATAATAGTCATTCGAATTATTAACTTTAGCTAATTTACAAGTAAAAGGCTTGCTCATACATTTGAACAAGCCTTTTTTATTTACACAATTTCTTGTTAACAGCTAAGGCCTGGTCCTTACTTGTTTGATCTGTTTATCGTTGTACTTCTTAATCTTGTTATTTGCTGTCTTTGTTGTGCATGTTCTTGACTATGGATAGCTTGTTGAATAGCATTAAAAACGGTATTTAGGGTTCTGGTGCGAAAATTAAAAAACATATGCAAGTAACCCCCCAAACTTGAACATACTGATACTAGGATTCTAAAAAAGGGGATGCGATTAGTATGAAAAAGCAAAATCTATTCAAATGGAAACATTATCAGCCTGATATTATTTTATTAACTGTGAGATGGTACCTACGGTACAACCTCAGTTTTCGTGATATAGTGGAAATGATTGAAGAACGCGGATTATCGATTTCTCATACAACGATTATGCGTTGGATTCATCAGTATGGTCTGAACTAGATGAACGGGTACCGTGTCGCCTTAAGCTAATCAATGATTCCTGGAGAGTAGATGAAACGTATATTAAGGTAAAAGGTTAATGGATGTACCTATATCGGGCCGTTAATTCAAAAGGAAATACGATTGATTTTTATTTAAGGAAAACAAGAGATCATAAGGCTGCAAAACCCTTTTTCAAGAAAGCTTTGCGGTCTTTCTTTTCATGTTTCAACGCCCCGTGTCATAACAGTCGATAAGAATCCAGCCTATCCCGTGGCTATCGAAGAGTTGAAGAAAGAGAAAAAGATGCCCGTAAGCATCTACATAAGGCGGATAAAATATCTAAATAACATCGTGGAACAAGATCACCGTTTTATTAAGAATCGTGTTCGTTCGATGTTAGGGTTGAAATCATTTCATACAGCCACTTACATACTGAGTGGCATAGAAGTCATGCATATGCTGAAAAAGAAGCAAGTTCACCAAGAGGTGAAGTCTGCCCAAAGTAGAAAAGAATTCATCCATCAACTGTTTGGGTTAGCTTCATAAGCTAGTAATTCAAGGGAACCTAACGTTTTATTTTTCTAGCGAATGTTTTTTACACCACAACCGTGGAACTTCCTAAATTCGGTACCGTTGATGGCGTGGCTATCATAGCTAAGCCTACGGCAGAAACTGCAACAGCTTGTTTCTCTTTTCACCATATAAAAACCCATCATTTATCTACCAAAAATAAAAGAGCAGTTTGCAAATGCAAACTGCTCTTTTGATGACCCGTACGGGATTCGAACCCGTGTTACCGCCGTGAAAGGGCGGTGTCTTAACCGCTTGACCAACGGGCCATATTTGAATTTAAAACGACTGGCGGAGAAGGAGGGATTTGAACCCTCGCGCCGCTTACACGACCTACACCCTTAGCAGGGGCGCCTCTTCAGCCACTTGAGTACTTCTCCATATGGCTCCACAGGTAGGACTCGAACCTACGACCGAT
>NZ_JBHZOQ010000009.1:0-2176 GCF_042787645.1 Priestia sp. YIM B13489 | reverse complement strand
AAGAACCCTTGTCGCAGAACGGTTCCGCCGAGGGTTCTTTTTCCGGAGTATGCAGCTTTTTATACATCCTTGATAAACCAACGTTTTTTCAGTAAGCGATTAGTGAAAGAATGAATAAAAAGTGCACCTTTTATTCATATGTTAAGCTACGATAAAGTATAAATAAAAAAATTACCACTGTATTCAATTTACATAGTCCAAGTATAATTAGAGAGATAGAAGAAAGAAGGGATTATGTGTTCAAAAATAAAATGAATCAGTTGTTTGAAGACCAAAAGAGTGTTCATGTACTGTATTCCTATAACGAGTCAGAGAGTTATATAAAACAAGCCGTAAATTATATCCAGGATGGAATTTTTGCGGGAGATTGCATTGTTATTATTGAAAATGACCGTTTATATCCTTTCATTCATAACGAACTAAAAACACTATTGACCACAGATCAAATGAAAATGATAAACCGTATTAACAATTTCGATTTCTATTATTCAAGTGGTAGTTATCATCCCCCTGCAATTCTCGATTACTTTAATAAAACTGTACAGCCTTACCTAGAAAAAGGAATTTCTTTTCGATCATGGGCACATGTAGAATGGAGTAGTATGGAAGATCCTCTGCATCTAATCGAAGATTTTGAAAAGATAGTGGATAGCGCTGTGAATCAATTATCCTTCCCATTAATTTGTGCGTATAAAAGTGAAAGAATGCCAAAATACCTTAGGAATATTTTGATGGAAACACACCCTTATGTTCTTGTAGAAGATGATTTAATCCTCTCTGAACAATATCCATCATCGACTGATATGAAATAAAATAAAAGAACACTGAGTATAATTGCTTAAGCGTTTTTTATTTCTCTTTTTAGAGCTACCACTCCTTTAATTCTATAACGGAAAAATATAGTTTTTATGGAAAAAAGATGATACTATTAATTTGCAGCTATCTTTTCGATAATTGTTATACGTTCGAACCCTGTAAAAAAGCTATCTCATTTCTATGCAAAGCCAATGCCCATAGAATGAGATGGCTTTTTTGTGTATATAAAACTATTTATTTTGCTAAGAGCTTTTAAAAAATAGTTTGTATAAAAAAGGAGAAACCTCATGTTAAATAGATACGAACTCCTATTATTCAACAGAGAACTATTATTTTTAGTAGAACAACACTCTACCTGTACTGATTCTAGTTTGAAGGAGATTCTGTTGACTCAAATTGCTCTTATGCTTGCTGTTCTTAGCTAAATTTTATATCACTATCTTTCAATTTCCTGATCTTGTCTTTTATTTCGTTTTTGAATTCCACCAACATGTTGAAAGAATGAAATTTGCTTCATCTTCTCAACATGCTTATCAATCCAATTCAATGCTTTTTCCTTCCAAGCTTTTAATGTCTTATTTTCTTTTCGTAATTCATTAACCTCGTGATTCACTTTATCAAGCTCTTCTTTTGGTACATAATTCTCTATATAATCAATGTTCATTTTTGTTAAGCTATTATTCACTTCATTTGCCTCTACAAGCTCTTTTTTCGTTTTCTCATGTTTCTGCTTCTCAACCATTAAATCATCGCTCAGAGAGCTTATATGAGCTTCATATTGCTTCTCTAGCTCTCTCTTAACCTCATCTTTGACCTTTTCTTTTTGTTCAGCTGAAAAATCACGGACGAGCTTCTGGCGCATTTGTTTCTTAGCCTTCTCCACTTCGCCATCTTGATGCGTCACGTATATCTGCAATTCTTGCTTAGTCTCGCTCAAATCATGCTTTAATGCTTTATTCTCTTTCTCATAACGATCCACTTCGTGACTCAACGCATGCGTACGCTCATGCTCGGCCGCCAATGTTTGCTGCAGCTCTTTGGTAAGACTAATAAGCTCATGAAAATCTGATTCTTCCACCTTTACTTTGGAACCCATGACTGTCTTGGCCGCCTCCAGTTCAATAGGTTGGCTGCATAGTTCTTCAATTCGCTTATCACTACGTATCTCTACAATATCTGTTTCTTTCATTTGTCGAACCATGTCGATTCTTTTAATCTCTTTTTCCTTATGAGCTACTTGCTGTTCCAATTGCTTTAGCTCTTTTTCTCGTTCTTGTTTCTTAAATTCATGAACACTTTTATGCTGCAGCTCGCTCGGCTCGCCACGCTCAATGTCATAGCCACGTTTGTTCATGTAGTT
>NZ_JBHZOQ010000001.1:0-7489 GCF_042787645.1 Priestia sp. YIM B13489 | reverse complement strand
ATCCAGCCACCATATACGCCTACATAAGAGTCACCATAGATAAGGAACAGGATAGATAGGATGGCACACACCGCCAACCAGCATGACTACAGGCGTGACCACGCACAAACTACTCAACCACACATGACGTGGCACAATGGCAGACCACATGAGGCAAGGTAGTGAGTAAGGTGAAGGCAAGCACGATGGACGAACAGCCGAGTAAGATAGATAAACGATGAGAGAACGATGAAGGAAGATCAGCAAGGCATAGTGTAGCCGTATGGTGGCTGAGGTAATAGATAAAACCACCATGACAATCAGACAAGGCGGAAGGGTATACCATGGGGGCAGGGGGTCTATATACCGTCCGTCTGATGGATGCAACAAATTTGCACCAATTTTCCGTTCATTCGATGCACAACAGCTACTGAGATTAGCATTCTAAGGCACTTAACTTTCACTTGGCGTACTATGGCTTTACTTACTTCACTGTACGCCACTATAGGTGAAGGGTGATTAGTGATTTCAGTAAAATCAGCATGGCTAGTACCGTTTAAAAATTTTTACGGTGTGGCTGAAAACCTTTTTAGGTACAATAAAAAACCCCGTGGATAGACACGGGGGTTTCTATAAGTTTTGTGTTGTATCTTCTAATAAATTACCTACAGGGAGGTATATTGTACCATGCAACATCTACAATAGTCCACGGTTTTTGCACTCACGGATTTTCTGGTTTCGTGTAATTGGTGCCAGGACAGTACATTCTTGATCTAGATATAACTTGTTGAACTCACTGCTAAACTTATATGTCTTATCATTTGCTACCACCTTTTGAAAGTATTGGCTGCCATCGATAAACGTACATTTGCAGTTACTTATATTTGATTTTCCATAAGCATAAAGGGCTGGTGTGCTTTCTATAGGTAGTCTCATGATATTTGTGTACCGTTCATTAGTGTGTTCCATTATTTATCTCTCCTTAAATAAGAAAAAGCCACCAGCTAATTAGCCAGTGACCTTGTTATCTTCCATCTGTTTAATAATCTGTTCTTTAATACCCGTATTGCCCATTAGATTTAACATGGCGTTACCCACGGCCGCTTCATCAATTGCAGAATTTTCAACCTGTCCTACCTCATTTTGTAACTGCAAACCGTACTGCATGGCTAGTACTGGTGGTAATCCTTTTAGAACCGCTGTATTTCCTTGTTTTAATTCCGCTAATATGTCTGTTTTCGTAGTCATGCTTAGTAAGTTCATGTTAGTTAACTCCTTTTGGTTTCTTGATGTTTTGACCGTCACACGCATTGAATACTTCACTCTTAGCTACAACACTATTCTCAAGCCAATAGAAGCTAGGCTTAAACTTGTCGTAAGTAAAGTGGTATTTCAATCGTGGGTAACGTTCATTGACTGTTGGATCTTCGTAGATTTCTGCCACCTCAGGTGCAATCTCATAATACTGTGTTCTCATTTGCTTACCGATTTCACTAATCTCAGATAGCATCTGATACTTATATTTCTCTACAATCTCAGTAGCTTTGTATTCAGGGTAAGGTGACTCACCTAAAGCACTTCTGATTAATGGAACGTATTTAAGCTTTAGTTCTGTGCGTTCCTCTTTTAATTCTTCTAACAGTACATTGATGACTTCAGCCTTTTGGTTAATTTCTTTGGCTTGAATCTTCAAATAAACCAGAGTTCCTACATTAGCAGTCTCCTGTTCAACTAAATTAGAAGTCATTTCGCCCTGAAGAACTTCCGCTTCAGTCTCTAATTCACGTTCTCTTTCATCTAACTCTTGAACCTCTTCTTGATAAGTAGCGATAACCTTCTTCGCTTCTTTAAATAGTGGTTTCACCTTTACTTCCGCCATTACTTATAACCCCTTCTCTGTTTCATATTTACAAGTTCACGTATGCTAACTAATTCCATGTTAGAAACCCTCATTCGCTTCAAAGCATCGTTAAACTTACTTTCATATAGTGGTGTAAACTTTAATTCTTCACGTTCTAACTTGCCTACAGTGCTAACATCAACATTCATTAGTTCTGCTAGTTGGGCTTGTGTTTTGTTTCTAGCCATTCTTACGGGCTTCATAAATCTATGGTCAACTTCCTGCTTATACGCAGTTCTGTTAGTATTCATTTTCATTTCACCTTCTTTTAGAAATTGAGAGACTCAACAACCGAACATTAAGCCTCGTAGTTGTATTTATATAATTGGAGGTCTTACAAACCGTAGGAACCTTTAGAAGTCCCCTTATTAAGAGGAATGTTAAATTACATATCGATACAGGTTTATTCCTCCTTTTTTTAAGGAGTTTAACCTTTCTAGTACCGCTAATAACAACAATCTGAGGTTCCTATTCTGACAACAGAAATAAAGGTATTTTTGACAACGAAATAGAATATAGTTTAGGGTGAAATGAGTTAATAATAATGTGTACTAATGAGGTGACTAAAATGTTAGTAAAAGAAATGATAAAAGCGATTAGTAACAAGGAGTTAAAGGTCATTGATCTTGCTGAAAAGTATGGATTTTCAGACCGAACTATTCAAACTAAAATTAAGAATCTAGGTTTTGAGTGGGACAGTGTAAAAGGTGAATATAACTTCATTGGAACTGATGAAAGTGTTCGTGAATTAGCCGTTGATAATGTGTTTAAAAAGAAGGCTAGAACTAGTGGTAAAAAAGAGGCTAAAAGTGAGGTCATAAAAGCAGGTAAGGAAGTAGCCAGTACGCTACAAAATTATAATGAAAATAGACCCGAAATTAGTAATAAAAGTAATATCAAAAATGAAGTCAAAAAAAGCAACAAAAAAGTAAGCATTAAGGATAATGATAAAGTTAGTGAAAATAAGATTAGGAGACCTAGCATTTTTGATGGCGATGCTTATAGCGATTATGCACGTGAAAGAAATGCCCAATTAGCTAGAAAAAAGGCTGATGATAAGGCTATTGAACAAAACAGCGACACCATTGACCTTTTGCTTTCAGGACAGAAACCAAAGAGAACTAGTAAAGCATTTTATTTAGACCACGATGTACTACAAATTATCGAAAGTGTAGATAGTGGAGTTCGATCTGATCTTGTAAATGAGTGCTTAAGGAAAGTATTCAAAGAGAAAGGGCTTCTGTGAGGTTCATTTAGCCTCATACAGACGTTTTGTGAGGTTGAGAAATATGAAAATATCAGAAACGACAAACAGCCTTTAGAAAAGATTCTGAAGGCTTAAAAGGTTAATCACTATATGAAGGACTCGTTAATCCCTTGTTTATATATTAGCTAGTCACATATGGAACTGATTAGTTAGTCCCTTCCATGTGTGTTGTAATTAAAAGCACTTGAATTAGAATCACTTAATAAGATAAAGAGTGTGATAGAATCTATTTGAAATTACGATATATCGTAAACCCTTAACTTTATTGGGTTTTTATCGATATTTCTGTTGATTTACTAGAATGATAAGGATAAAATGATAGATAATTAAATATGAACGGAAACATAAAGAAAAGCCGATTCGTTATGCTAAAGGTTGCACCCTTTAACTGAATCGACTTCTCACTAACCAAGTGTTGCACCACTGGTTAAAGTTTTAGCCCTGTCAACCCAGGACTAAATTGATACACCTATTGTACCCGTAGTCTATCGTTTTTTCAATAGAAATTACTTGAAATCGTTATACATATTCAGACACGGACAGACAAAGGGCGGTATCTCTTTAACTTGTAAAAGCACAGGTTAATTGAGATATCGCTTTTTTGTTGTCTGTTCCTTGTGGGTAGCCGTTAAACACAGGTGAAAAAACTACGTCAGGTATTGATCCAGCCAACGCTATTAGAAATGGAGATAGGATAGATTAAGGGCGTTCCCTGTTACGCCACTATCTGAAATGTGAAAGCTACATTAGTGCTGAACGAAGGAAGGGTAGGGCATCACGGTGCCGTAGGACAAGCCACAGAGGGTTTTTAAAGAACCTGAACTGTTAGGGCTACTTGATACAGTAGGCTTGTTTAGAAGCAATTCTAGCGTTAACAGGGATACACTGCGGACACCTTTTCACATCCCAGATTCAGTATTAACGCCTACTACTTACATTGACGATTTTCTTTATTTTCGTCTCTGTAGGTAGGCGTTTCTATGCCTTACGTTTCCTAATCAGCAAGCCCGATTCAGTCAAAGGGCGTTCAAAGAGTCAACTGCTTTTTAAAAGATTAACAACTGAAATGTAGATAAGGCTGCTAGTTTAGAAGGGTGAGGACGTGGACACTGAAGCTTTTCAGGTGGGGCGTAACGGAGTGAAGACACGCATGGAAAGTTCAGGGTGAAGCAACCGAAGGGCGGTAGCAGTAACTACATAGGAGTGAATACATAATGGAAAATAAAGAACCTAAATCAAGTAAGGCAATACTGATATTTGGAATACTAGTGATAGGATCAGCAATCATAACTGCTTTTCTGTATTTAATATCAACGAAGAATCCCGATTTTATAGTACAGACTAGATTTATGTTTGCTTTAACAAGTGTATTTGGAGTGGCATTTCAGGTATACATGAAAGAGTTCAGGGTGAAGGACAATTGGGGTAAACTGCCGTTTGCGTTTCGTTTTGGCTGGTGGCTACTGTTCATAGTGCATGGATTAAACTTTACGTTTTACATAATGGAGACGTTTATCTTATAACAGATAAGCGTTTTTCTTTTTAGACAAAATTAATTCTATATACAAAAAGAAAGCCCCACAAACCCTGCAAAGGTCAGTGAGGCTGTGGAGTATCTATGATACAAGAATAACAAGTGATAGCTGTACTATTAGACACTTCTATTCATTATCCTGTTTAGTGATTAAATTAATTTAAAGATAAAGATTAAACATAATTCCTTACGGCACTTTCATTCACTACGTTCATTCAGTGAACTCTTTCTTAAGATCAATTACTTTTACTATCTCTGTTAACAGTAAGAATAGTTTAGGTTTAATGTTTAGTTCATGTTGTGCTTTAGCACCAGCTTTAGCTGTTATCTTTATTACAGTTAGTTAAGTTTATTATCTTTACTTCTCTTATTCTTAAGGAGGAGAAATCATTATGGATTACAGGGTCTGAATATTACGAATATTTAAGGGTGCCAGTGAACCTTACAGCCCCAAGGGTTTGGGAATTGTCTGAATATTTATCTTGAACCTGAGTGATGTTACATAAATTCTCGACAGTCTATAAATGAGTTATTTTAGAATCTATTAATCCCACCGTATTGTGATTAATAAATGTGCCTTTCAAATTCACTCAACCCTTGCTATATAAGGCTTTCTAAAGTTTATTAATCACATGGTAAAAAATGATAATTTATATTGTAGATTCTTCCTTTTGGCAGTATTATAGACCTACAAAGAGGAGGAATGAAAATGCCTAAGGAATATTTGGTTTTAATCGGTGCGGTATTTGGTGGAGGAATAACTATACTAGTGACAATAATAAATCTGTATTTTAACAATAAAAAACAGAAATCAGAGTTTAAAAGAGATAAGATCGAAGACATACATTTATTAATCCATCAGCTACAAGATTATTTGGAGGCTGGTATTCAAAATCCTAATTCAAGCTTTCCACCGAGAATGGAGGCAGGTACAAGGCAAGAAGAAGCAAAGTTAAAGGCAGTATTTAAAAATGGTTTTTATGTTAAAAAGCAACGTTTAGAAATGTATGTCAATTTCTATTGTGATAACCTTCTTACTCAAGCAGATGATTATATTAAAGAGTCCGAAAACTTCTTGAAGAAAAGCTTAGAAGCAAGGTATGCAGAAGATATTGAAGAATTAGGAAGATTGGAAGAAACATTAAGGGAAAAGAGAGACTTTCTTCTTAAATCTGTTTACGCTGAAGCTATAAAGAACTATTAGTAAGGAAGTAGTCATTCGCTTAATGAATGACTTTTTCTATTTCTAATAGTTGTTTTATTACCTTAACCTATAAAACCTCATACAGGTAAATCTGAAGGCTTATAGCCATGTTTAAAAAGGAATTGAAAAGCCTTGAAAGTGTACAGCTGCGATTGTTCTTAGTTGTGCGTATTTACCGCTTCCCTGCCCGCTATAGATGCCCTGCCTCAAAACTTTTTCATGCACAAGCCTTGCTATATATAGAATCTTTAAAGACCACCGCACAAGCTAATCTCATGCCACTAGAACCCTTTGCACAATCAATTCATTTAGTTTATCTATGCAATTGATCCCTAAAATAAGAAATGTAGAATAAGGTATACTTTTATGGACGGAAAATAAAAAGAGGACTGAATTCAGCCCTCTTATTCTATTTCTAGAATTACTTTATTTTCTTTTTGTAAGACCTTTATTTCATTATCCGTCACACAACCGCCCTCGCAGGAGATAAAAACCTCACTATCTTTATCAAAGTTGTTTAGATATTGGATTAATTCACTTACAGTCAAATTAATACCTCCTTAGAAGACCGATTGTATTATTTATCCGTAAACTGGAACACCCACTATGTATGGTGCTATTCCATTCGGGTATCTTTTAAATGATTTTTCATGGTTTTTAATGTAAGTTTCGTTGCCTTGCATGTCTTTAAGCCATTCTCTAGCCGATTTTATTAAATCGTTACAGAAGATTCTAACGTCAATATTGAGTGCGTCATTAATTATATTATTGTGGAAAATCCCTAATTTATTCGGTTCAACGAATAATATTCGTTTATATTGTGAATTTTCGTGTTGAGTGGTTCCTTGATGTAAGAAGGAACATCTGAAATAATAACAATCATCTGCTGACATACGAATCTTATCTCCAACGTAGCTATTATACCATTCTTTGTACTTTCTACCACTTGTCTTACCATCTTCTGATTGTAAGCCAGCACAAATATCTGGTATACATAACGCAGTTCCCAAAGCCAAGTGATACACTCCAGCATCTAATCCTCTTTCGATTTCATTAAACAAATCTTCCATGATTATAAAGCCCCCTTTTTATAGATAAATAGAACTATTCTATAAAAAAGAAGGAAAACCTTTAATTTCCAACCGTTCAAGCCATGAATGTTATAGAATCTTTACTCATAAGCCTGCTTTCTTTCGGTTTTCATTGTTGAAATCTTTATAACTTTGTATAAACTAACTTCTATATTTTATGGTTGCAACCTTTACTCTTAGTGACGACAAATAATTGGTTTTTCTACAAGGTATGTAAAAGATAAAACTTTTTATTAGAACAAGTTTTAAGCATTACACACTAATTCTCTATTTCTTCATAGGCATTTTTTTATATAGATTTTTTTATAGAATTGACCCAATCATATATTAACGTTTTTGATTGAGAAATTATGAAGGCGATTTTAAAGGTGTGGTCGCCAATCAAAAGTGCCAATCATAATGTGCGTGGTTCAAAGTGGCTAAATGCCACGGCTATAGTGGTCGCCATCCAGCCACCATATACGCCTACATAAGAGTCACCATAGATAAGGAACAGGATAGATAGGATGGCACA